>NZ_AP035948.1:0-4312068 GCF_059730565.1 Pantoea sp. X-Soil-TKNS-1279
TGATGCTTTTCTGAGCTGTGGGTAAGTCCCGCTTTTGATCTCAGCTTATACGGATCTGGATCACCGATCATTCACAGCAAACGATCCTGAGCAACCTGCTGTTGAATAACTGTTTTTCCGGGTTATCAACAGAGAGCGGCGATCCTAATAAGAGATCTAACAGGAAGATCATTCAAAGAATAAAGATCCTTTCTTTTAAACCCCAGGATCCCACGGCTTTCACCGCAGACAGAATTTCAGTAGAATCCACCGCCCAGGGCAATGATCCCTGTCCGAATATTAACGAGGTACCACTTCATGTTTTATCCAGATCCTTTTGACGTCATCGTAATTGGTGGTGGTCATGCGGGCACAGAAGCCGCAATGGCCGCTGCCCGAATGGGTCAGCAAACCCTGTTACTCACCCATGACATTGATAAGCTTGGACAAATGTCCTGTAACCCGGCGATCGGTGGCATCGGCAAAGGACACCTGGTGAAGGAAGTGGATGCCCTCGGCGGTTTGATGGCAACGGCAATCGACAAAGCAGGCATCCAGTTTAGGATACTAAACGCCAGCAAAGGCCCGGCGGTTCGCGCGACCCGTGCTCAGGCAGACCGTGTGCTTTATCGTCAGGCAGTCCGTACCGCGCTGGAGAATCAGCCTAACCTGATGATCTTTCAGCAGGCGGTTGATGATCTGATTGTGGAAAACGATCGCGTGGTCGGTGCTGTGACCCAAATGGGTCTGAAGTTTCGTGCCAAAACCGTGGTGCTGACCGTTGGGACCTTCCTTGACGGCAAAATTCATATCGGTATGGACAACTACAGCGGTGGCCGTGCGGGTGATCCGCCATCTATCCCGCTGTCAAAACGTCTGCGAGCCCTGCCTCTGCGCGTAGGCCGTTTGAAAACCGGTACCCCGCCGCGCATTGATGCTCGCACCATCGACTTTAGCCAGCTGGCTCCGCAGCATGGTGACAACCCGATGCCGGTGTTTTCGTTCATGGGCAATGTGTCGCAGCATCCGCAGCAGGTACCGTGCTGGATCACCTATACCAACGAACAAACGCATGATGTGATCCGCAACAACCTCGATCGCAGCCCGATGTATGCCGGGGTGATCGAAGGGATCGGCCCGCGTTATTGCCCGTCGATCGAAGACAAAGTCATGCGCTTTGCCGATCGTAACGCACATCAGATCTTCCTGGAGCCGGAAGGACTAACCAGCAACGAAATTTACCCGAACGGTATCTCGACCAGTCTGCCATTTGATGTGCAGATGCAAATCGTCCGTTCAATGAAAGGTCTGGAAAACGCGAAGATTGTCCGTCCGGGTTATGCCATCGAGTATGATTTCTTCGACCCACGCGATTTGAAACCGACGCTGGAAAGTAAATATATCCAGGGTCTGTTCTTTGCCGGCCAGATCAACGGCACCACCGGTTATGAAGAAGCGGCAGCCCAGGGGTTATTGGCTGGTCTGAACGCCGCCCGTCAGTCTGCGGACAAAGATGGTTGGGCACCGCGTCGTGATCAGGCTTATATGGGGGTGTTGGTTGACGATCTGTGTACGCTGGGGACGAAAGAACCCTACCGTATGTTTACCTCCCGTGCTGAATATCGTCTGATGCTGCGTGAAGACAACGCCGATCTGCGTCTGACCGAAGCCGGTCGCGAAATGGGTCTGGTGGATGATGCGCGTTGGGCGCGTTACAACCAGAAACTGGAAGCGATTGAGCTGGAACGCCAGCGTCTGCGCGATCAGTGGGTGCATCCGAAATCAGAAAACGTGGCGGAAGTGAACAGTATTCTCAGCGCACCGCTAACGAAAGAAGCCAGCGGTGAAGATTTACTGCGTCGCCCGGAAATGACTTACGCATTGCTGACGTCACTTAACAGCTATGGCCCGGCGCTGGCGGATGAACAGGCCGCTGAGCAGGTTGAGATCCAGGTGAAATATGAAGGTTACATTGCCCGCCAGCAGGAAGAAATTGATCGCCAGCAGCGCAATGAAAACACGTTACTGCCCACCGATCTTGATTACCGTCAGGTGAATGGTTTGTCGAATGAAGTGATCGCAAAACTCAACGACCACAAACCCAGTTCGATCGGCCAGGCATCTCGCATTTCAGGCATTACGCCCGCTGCGATCTCCATTTTGCTGATTTACCTGAAAAAACAGGGTCTGCTGCGTAAAAGCGCATGATTTACCACGGGGCGGGCCGGCTCGCCCCCGTTAATGGAATTCTCGTCGTGATTAACAAACTCTCCGCGCTGCTGAAAGCGGCAAACATTTCCCTCTCCGATCAACAAAAACAACAACTGGTTGGTTATGTTGAGTTGCTGCATAAATGGAATAAGGCCTACAACCTGACATCGGTGCGCGATCCACAGCAAATGCTGGTACGCCATATTCTCGACAGTATTGTGGTTGAGCCGCATTTACAGGGGGAGCGCTTTATTGATGTGGGAACCGGACCTGGATTACCGGGTATTCCGCTGGCGATTGTGCGTCCACAAGCGCATTTTACCTTGCTCGATAGTCTGGGTAAGCGCGTACGTTTCCTGCGCCAGGTTCAACATGAGTTAGGACTTACTAACGTTACCCCGGTGCAGAGCCGTGTGGAAGAGTTTCCGGCTGAGCCGCCTTTTGATGGTGTGATCAGCCGTGCTTTTGCTTCACTTGAGGATATGGTGAACTGGTGTCATCATCTGCCTTCGGCACAAGGTCACTTCTACGCCCTGAAAGGCGTCCGCCCGGATGATGAAATTACAACCTTACCGGCGGGTTTTGTGGTGCAGCAGATTTATCCGTTGCAGGTACCGGAACTGGACGGTGAGCGTCATTTGGTGGTCATTGCCCGGCAATAGCCCCTAAAATGGTATGGATTAATACCAATCCATACCATTTGAGTTACTCCACCGGGTGGATAAAAAAACAGCAATCGAACGCTGGACGATAAAGAGATTTATTCAGCAGGGCAGGGGAAGCGAGTTAACATTCCCATTAGAAATTATCCGAAAAGCTCTGTTACATTTAACGTTTAATTCACATTTTATTATCAGTTAGATCACTTCTCTGGGTGTATTTACGGAAAACAATAGTCACGCCGGAAAATATAACTCTGCAATAAATCGGCGTACGTAATATCAGTTTTACGTTTTTATTGCGCCGGGAGATGTCAATAGAGTGTTTTTATCGTTAATCCAGTCGATGTGGCATGAATATAATTTTATCTTTCTGAAAAATATGAAGTTGCACCTGCTTTGAAATCGATATTTCTTTGTTCAAAACAAAATCACATCTTGCCCACATGCTTATAATGTGATCTGAAGCACGCTTTAAAAGCAAGCAGCAGGCGCAATTTCACCGGCTGAATCCCTCTATCCTGGATGTGAATCTTTTGAGAAATAGCCCTCCGGAAAGAAATTTAAATAATTGTTCACCTTTTCGCTACTTAGCGATTGAAATCGCAGGTGCGGCCCGTATAATTTGCACGGCTTTTGCTGCTTGACTCAAATGAGTAAAGGCAGTCTTATACGACACGCGACATACCCCGTTTGGGGCAGGAGAGTTCAGCACCATGTCAGTGTCTCTTTACAGTGTGAAATTGGCCCGAACCGTGCTGCTTATTCAGCTGGTGACTTTTGTCGTAATCGGTGCGTTGTTTACCCTGAAAGATGTCATCTGGGGTGCCTCCGCCATCGCCGGTGGAGTGGCAGCCTGGCTGCCGAATGTGTTGTTTATGTTTTTAGCCTGGCGCCTGCAGGGGCAAACACCGGCCAAAGGGCGCGTAGCCTGGAGCTTCGCCTTCGGTGAAGTGTTAAAGGTGTTCGCCACCATTATTTTTCTCATTGTGGCGTTGGGTGTGTTTGGAGCGGTCTTCTGGCCTCTCGCAATCACCTGGTTATCGGTGCTGGTGGTGCAGATCGTCGCACCGGCTGTAATTAACAACAAAGGGTAAGAGGCATCATGGCTGCAGGAGAAATCTCTACTCCGCAAGAATACATAGGTCACCACCTGAATAACCTTCAGCTGGACCTGCGTACTTTCGAGTTAGTGAATCCGCACGACGCTCCCGCGACGTTCTGGGTATTAAATATCGATTCCATGTTTTTCTCTCTGGTGCTGGGACTTATCTTCCTGGTGTTGTTCCGTAAAGTGGCAAAAAGCGCCACCAGCGGTGTGCCAGGGAAATTACAAGCGGCTATCGAACTGGTTGTCGGTTTCGTTGATAACAACGTGCGCGACATGTACCACGGTAAAAGCAAACTTATCGCCCCGCTGGCTCTGACGATTTTCGTCTGGGTCTTCCTGATGAACTTCATGGATCTGTTGCCTATCGACCTGCTGCCGTTTATCGGCGAGCACTATTTAGGCCTGCCGGCGCTGCGTGTCGTGCCGTCTGCAGACGTGAACATCACGCTGTCTATGGCGTTGGGCGTATTTATTTTGATTCTGTTCTACAGCATCAAAATGAAAGGTGTAGGTGGCTTCGCCAAAGAGCTGACGCTGCAGCCTTTTAATCACCCGATCTTCATCCCCATCAACCTGATTCTTGAAGGTGTTAGCCTGCTGTCCAAACCGGTTTCACTCGGTCTGCGACTGTTCGGTAACATGTATGCGGGTGAGCTGATCTTTATCCTGATTGCCGGTCTGCTGCCGTGGTGGTCGCAGTGGGTGTTAAATGTGCCGTGGGCCATTTTCCACATCCTGATTATTTCGCTGCAGGCTTTCATTTTCATGGTCCTCACGATCGTCTATCTGTCGATGGCATCTGAAGAACATTGATTTTTTATCTCAACTACTTAGCTTTTAACTGAAACAAACTGGAGACTGTCATGGAAAACCTGAATATGGATCTGCTGTACATGGCTGCCGCTGTGATGATGGGCCTGGCGGCAATCGGTGCTGCGATCGGTATCGGCATCCTCGGAGGTAAATTCCTGGAAGGCGCAGCGCGTCAGCCGGATCTGATTCCTCTGCTGCGCACGCAGTTCTTTGTTGTAATGGGTCTGGTGGATGCTATCCCGATGATCGCTGTTGGTCTGGGTCTCTACGTGATGTTTGCTGTCGCCTAAAGCCTGTAGCCTTGTTTCTCACGGCACCCGGTGTGGTGAGAAACGGATTCTGCCGCTTATCATTGATAACGGCAGAGCAAGTTAACTTAATAAGAGGCATTGTGCTGTGAACATTAATGCAACAATCCTCGGCCAGGCCATCGCGTTCATCCTGTTTGTCGCGTTTTGCATGAAGTACGTATGGCCGCCGATTATGGCTGCCATCGAAAAGCGTCAGAAAGAAATTGCTGACGGCCTTGCTTCTGCTGAACGCGCGAAGAAAGATTTGGATCTCGCGCAGGCCAATGCGACCGACCAGCTGAAAAAAGCCAAAGATGAAGCCCAGGTCATTATCGAGCAGGCGAACAAACGCCGTGCACAGATTCTGGACGAAGCGAAAACTGAAGCCGAAACTGAACGTAAC
Source organism: Pantoea sp. X-Soil-TKNS-1279 (assembly GCF_059730565.1). NCBI lineage: Bacteria > Pseudomonadati > Pseudomonadota > Gammaproteobacteria > Enterobacterales > Erwiniaceae > Pantoea > Pantoea sp. X-Soil-TKNS-1279. Next base: position 5,467 of record NZ_AP035948.1, read on the forward strand.
CGCATCGTGGCGCAGGCGCAGGCAGAAATCGAAGCCGAGCGTTCGCGTGCCCGTGAAGAGCTGCGTAAGCAAGTCGCGTTGCTGGCATTAGCTGGCGCCGAGAAGATCATCGAACGTTCCGTGGATGAAGCTGCTAACAGCGACATCGTTGATAAACTGGTCGCTGAACTGTAAGGAGGGAGGGGCTGATGTCTGAACTGATTACTGTAGCTCGCCCCTACGCCAAAGCAGCTTTTGACTTTGCTGTTGAGCATCAAAGTATTGAACGCTGGCAAAATATGCTGGCGTTTGCCGCAGAAGTGGCTGGCAACGAACAGATGGCAGATCTCCTTGCTGGTGCCTTAGCACCAGAAGCATTATCTGCTTCTTTCATCGCAGTCTGTGGTGATCAACTGGATGAATACGCCCAGAACCTGATTAAGGTGATGGCGGAAAACGGACGTTTGACAGCGCTTCCGGCTGTACTGGAACAGTTCATTCAACTGCGTGACGCTCACGAAGCGACAGCCGAAGTTGATGTGATTTCTGCCAGTACGCTGAGTGACAGCCAGCTGACCAAAATCAGCGCCGCGATGGAAAAACGTCTGTCACGCAAAGTTAAGCTGAATTGCAAAATTGATAAGTCTGTAATGGCAGGCGTGGTCATCCGTGCGGGTGATCTGGTGATTGATGGCAGCGTGCGCGGCCGTCTTGAGCGTCTGGCAGACGTCTTGCAGTCTTAAGGGGACTGGAGCATATGCAACTGAATTCCACCGAAATCAGCGAACTGATCAAGCAGCGCATTGCTCAGTTCAATGTCGTGAGCGAAGCTCACAATGAAGGTACTATTGTTTCTGTAAGTGACGGTATCATCCGCGTACACGGCCTGGCCGATGTCATGCAGGGTGAAATGATTGCCCTGCCGGGTAACCGTTACGCTATTGCCCTGAACCTCGAGCGTGACTCTGTAGGTGCGGTGGTGATGGGTCCGTACGCTGACCTCGCCGAAGGCATGAAGGTTAAGTGTACTGGCCGTATTCTGGAAGTGCCGGTTGGTCGTGGCCTGCTGGGCCGCGTAGTGAACACCCTGGGTGCTCCGATCGACGGTAAAGGCGCAATCGACAACGACGGCTTCTCGCCGGTTGAAGTGATTGCACCGGGCGTTATCGACCGTCAGTCCGTTGATGAGCCGGTTCAGACTGGTTACAAATCTGTCGATGCGATGATTCCAATCGGCCGTGGCCAGCGTGAGCTGATCATCGGTGACCGTCAGACCGGTAAAACCGCGATGGCGATCGATGCCATCATCAACCAGCGCGATTCAGGCATCAAATGCGTGTACGTTGCGATTGGTCAGAAAGCCTCTACCATCTCTAACGTGGTACGTAAGCTGGAAGAGCATGGCGCACTGGCTAACACCATCGTCGTTGTCGCTTCTGCTTCTGAATCTGCTGCTCTGCAATACCTGGCACCGTATGCGGGTTGCGCAATGGGCGAATACTTCCGTGACCGCGGTGAAGATGCGCTGATCGTGTACGATGACCTGTCCAAGCAGGCCGTTGCTTACCGCCAGATTTCTCTGCTGCTGCGTCGTCCGCCGGGTCGTGAAGCATTCCCTGGCGACGTGTTCTACCTCCACTCTCGTCTGCTGGAGCGTGCATCACGCGTAACCGCTGATTACGTTGAGCGTTTCACCAATGGTGAAGTGAAAGGTAAGACCGGCTCACTGACTGCACTGCCGATTATCGAAACTCAGGCGGGTGACGTTTCTGCGTTCGTTCCGACCAACGTGATTTCAATCACCGATGGTCAGATCTTCCTGGAATCTAACCTGTTCAACTCCGGTATTCGTCCGGCAGTTAACCCGGGTATCTCGGTATCCCGTGTTGGTGGCGCTGCTCAGACCAAGATCATCAAGAAACTGTCTGGTGGTATCCGTACCGCACTGGCACAGTATCGTGAACTGGCTGCGTTCTCTCAGTTCGCTTCCGATCTGGATGATGCGACTCGTAAACAGCTGAGCCACGGTCAGAAAGTGACCGAGCTGCTGAAACAGAAACAGTATGCGCCGATGTCCGTTGCGCAGCAGGGTCTGGTGCTGTTTGCTGCAGAGCGCGGCTTCCTGAACGACGTTGAGCTGGCAAAAATTGGTAGCTTCGAAGCAGCGCTGCTGGCGTTTGCTGACCGCGACCACGCTGAGCTGATGGCTGAAATCAATCAGGCGGGTAACTACAACAACGAAATCGAAGAGAAGCTGAAAGGCCTCCTCGAAACGTTTAAAGCAACCCAGTCCTGGTAATGTCTGGCGGCTTGTCTGAAAAGGCAGGCCGCAAGGCTTTGAGGAGAAGCTAATGGCCGGCGCAAAAGAGATACGTACCAAGATCGGAAGCGTGAAAAACACGCAGAAGATCACCAAAGCGATGGAAATGGTCGCCGCCTCCAAGATGCGTAAAACGCAGGAACGCATGGCGGCCAGCCGTCCGTATGCAGATACCATGCGCAAAGTGATTGGTCACCTTGCGTTAGGCAATCTGGAATACAAGCACCCTTACCTGGATGAGCGCGACGTTAAGCGCGTCGGCTACCTGGTCGTTTCGACTGACCGCGGGCTTTGTGGTGGTTTGAACATTAACCTGTTCAAAAAAGTGCTGGCAGAAATGAAAGCCTGGACTGATAAAGGCGTACAGAGCGATCTGGCGATTATCGGCTCAAAAGGGCTTGGTTTCTTCGGTTCTGTTGGTGGCAACATCGTGGCGCAGGTCACAGGCATGGGTGATAAACCTTCACTGTCTGAACTGATCGGCCCGGTAAAAGTGATGTTGCAGGCTTATGATGAAGGCCGTATCGACAAGCTGTATATCGTCAGCAACAAATTTAATAACACCATGTCTCAGACTCCGACCATTACCCAACTGCTGCCGTTACCGCCAGCGGAAGGTGAAGAAGAGATGAAGGCGAAGACCTGGGATTACCTGTACGAACCCGATCCGAAGGCGCTGCTGGATACTCTGCTGCGTCGTTATGTCGAATCGCAGGTTTATCAGGGTGTGGTGGAAAACCTGGCCAGTGAGCAGGCCGCACGTATGGTGGCGATGAAAGCCGCAACCGATAACGGCGGAAATCTGATCAAAGAGCTGCAGTTGGTTTACAACAAAGCTCGTCAGGCCAGCATCACCCAGGAACTTACCGAGATCGTCTCGGGAGCCTCCGCGGTTTAACCAGGTTTGGAATTAGGTAGAGGATTCAAGATGGCAGCTGGAAAGATTGTCCAGATTATCGGCGCCGTAGTTGACGTCGAATTCCCTCAGGATGCCGTACCGCAAGTGTACAGCGCTCTTGAGGTTAAGAATGGTGATGCTCGTCTGGTGCTGGAAGTTCAGCAGCAGCTGGGTGGTGGCGTGGTTCGTACCATCGCCATGGGTTCTTCTGACGGCCTGAAGCGCGGTCTGGAAGTAGCCGACCTGAAAAAACCGATCCAGGTTCCGGTTGGTAAAGCAACCCTCGGCCGTATCATGAACGTGCTGGGTGAGCCGATCGACATGAAAGGCGACCTGGTTGAAGAAGACGGCAGCGTAGTAGAGGTTTCCTCTATTCACCGTGCCGCGCCTTCTTATGAAGATCAGTCTAACTCGCAGGAACTGCTGGAAACCGGCATCAAGGTTATCGACCTGATGTGTCCGTTCGCTAAGGGCGGTAAAGTCGGTCTGTTCGGTGGTGCCGGTGTTGGTAAAACCGTAAACATGATGGAGCTGATCCGTAACATCGCGGCTGAGCACTCAGGTTACTCGGTATTTGCTGGTGTGGGTGAGCGTACTCGTGAGGGTAACGACTTCTACCACGAAATGACTGACTCCAACGTTATCGACAAAGTAGCGCTGGTGTATGGCCAGATGAACGAGCCGCCGGGTAACCGTCTGCGCGTAGCACTGACCGGTCTGACTATGGCGGAGAAATTCCGTGATGAAGGCCGTGACGTTCTGCTGTTCATCGACAACATCTATCGTTACACCCTGGCCGGTACAGAAGTATCTGCACTGCTGGGTCGTATGCCTTCAGCGGTAGGTTATCAGCCGACGCTGGCTGAAGAGATGGGTGTGTTACAGGAGCGTATTACCTCCACTAAGACGGGTTCAATCACCTCCGTACAGGCCGTTTACGTCCCTGCGGATGACTTGACTGACCCGTCTCCGGCGACCACCTTCGCCCACTTAGACTCAACCGTAACGCTGAGCCGTCAGATCGCATCCCTGGGTATCTACCCGGCCGTTGACCCGCTGGATTCTACCAGCCGTCAGCTGGATCCGCTGATCGTTGGTCAGGAGCACTACGATGTTGCGCGTGGCGTGCAGTCTCTGCTGCAGCGTTACCAGGAACTGAAAGACATCATCGCCATCCTCGGTATGGACGAGCTGTCTGAAGACGACAAACTGCTGGTGGCACGCGCACGTAAGATTCAGCGCTTCCTGTCTCAGCCGTTCTTCGTTGCTGAAGTCTTCACCGGTTCTCCAGGTAAGTACGTAACGCTGAAAGACACCATCCGTGGCTTCAAAGGCATCATGGAAGGCGAATTCGACCATCTGCCAGAGCAGGCTTTCTACATGGTTGGCGCGATCGACGAAGCCGTGGAAAAAGCGAAGAAACTGTAATAACGGTTTCCCGGGAGGAATGATATGGCTATGACTTATCACCTGGATGTTGTCAGCGCGGAGCAACAAATGTTCTCCGGTCTGGTGCAGAAAATCCAGGTGTCAGGTAGCGAAGGTGAGCTGGGGATTTACCCTGGCCACGCCCCGCTCCTGACTGCCATCAAGCCTGGTATGATTCGCATCGTTAAACAGCATGGCGAAGAGGAGTATATCTACCTCTCTGGCGGCGTGCTGGAAGTTCAGCCGGGCAGCACCACCGTTCTGGCCGACACCGCGATTCGTGGTGAAGACCTCGACGAAGCGCGCGCGCTGGAAGCGAAACGTAAAGCAGAAGAACACATGAGCAGCAGCCACGGCGACGTGGACTATGCTCAGGCCTCTGCCGAACTGGCGAAAGCTATCGCGAAGCTGCGTGTTATCGAGCTGACCAAAAAAGCGATGTAATCAGGCTTTATGCGTCACGAAGTGCCAGCCCATTGGGCTGGCATTTTTTTTGCCTGCGGTTCCGGAAAAAATAAAAACAACGCGATATTTTGCACATACCGTAGCGGCGCAATTTATTGCGCACTGCCTTTCGTCATCCTCTAATTTCGATCCGAGAAAAATGTAGTAATCTCAGAGGTAAACCTTAAACTTTCGAAAGCTAAAACAGAGTCAGGATAGTTATGTCTACAAGTGCGATGAGTGTGGTGATTCTTGCCGCTGGCAAGGGCACCCGTATGTATTCCGATCTCCCCAAAGTTCTGCATACCCTGGCAGGAAAACCCATGGTCCAGCATGTGATTGATGCTGCAACCGGGTTGGGCGCACAGCAAATCCATCTGGTTTACGGCCACGGCGGCGATCAACTTAAAGCTCAGCTTTCTGGTAACACCCTGAATTGGGTGTTACAGGCGCAACAGCTTGGCACCGGGCATGCGATGCAGCAGGCAGCCCCCTGGTTCGCAGATGACGAAGACATTGTGATGCTGTACGGCGACGTTCCGTTGATCTCCCTGGAAACGTTGCAGCGCCTGCGTAGCGCTAAACCTGCGGGTGGCATAGGTCTGCTCACCGTGGTGCTCGACAATCCCACCGGCTATGGCCGTATCGTGCGTGAAAACGACACCATTACCGGGATCGTGGAACAAAAAGATGCTTCGCCCGAACAACTGAAGATTCAGGAGATTAACACCGGCATCCTGATTGCTAACGGTGGTGATCTCAAACGCTGGCTGTCACAGTTGAATAACAACAACGCGCAAGGCGAGTTCTATATCACCGACATTATTGCGATGGCACATCAGGAAGGGCGTCTGGTGCAGGCTGTCCATCCGGCGCGCATCAGCGAAACCGACGGTGTAAATAATCGCCTGCAACTGGCCGCGTTGGAACGTGCTTACCAGGCTGAACAGGCCGAGAAACTGTTGTTGGCAGGTGTGATGCTGCGTGACCCGGCACGTTTCGATCTGCGTGGCACGTTGAAACACGGACGCGATGTTGAAATCGATACCAATGTGATTATCGAAGGCGAGGTCACCCTGGGCGATCGGGTGAAAATTGCGGCGGGTTGTATCATCAAAAACAGCGTGATTGCTGATGATTGTGAAATCAGCGCGTATTCGGTGATCGAGGATGCCAATCTGGCCGCGGCTTGTACCGTTGGTCCGTTTGCTCGTTTGCGCCCCGGAAGCGAACTGGGAGAGAAGGCTCACGTTGGCAACTTCGTTGAAATGAAGAAAGCCACCCTTGGAAAAGGTTCCAAAGCCGGTCACCTCTCCTATCTTGGCGACGCGGAGATTGGCGACGATGTGAATATCGGCGCTGGCACCATCACCTGTAATTACGATGGCGCGAATAAATCTAAAACCATCATTGGCGACAACGTGTTTGTGGGTTCCGATACCCAGCTGGTGGCTCCGGTGACTGTCGCCAGTGGCGCGACAATTGCGGCGGGCACCACGGTGATGAAAGACGTACCCGCCGCTGTTCTGGTTTACAACCGCAAAGAACAGAACCAGAAAGCGGGCTGGAAGCGCCCGGAAAAGAAAAAGTAATTTTTAATGGCCGACAAAGATCGGCCTGTTAGCAGTAAATATAACTACATCCCCACTCTCTACAAGGCTCGGGGAACCGGCGATGCCGGATATCAGGTCAGATGACAACGCAATGGCCGAAAGCCATGAAGTCAGGAAACTATTATGTGTGGAATTGTTGGTGCAGTAGCACAGCGCGACATTGCAGAAATTCTGCTGGAAGGTCTGCGTCGTCTTGAGTATCGCGGTTACGATTCGGCGGGTTTGGCCGTCGTTGATCGTCAAGGCCATGTGACGCGTCTGCGTCGCCTGGGCAAAGTGCAAAAGTTGGCAGAAGCGGCAGAACAGCAGCCGTTGATTGGCGGCACCGGTATTGCTCATACCCGTTGGGCTACCCACGGTGAACCCTCAGAAGCCAATGCGCATCCGCATATCTCTGAGCACATCATCATTGTGCATAACGGCATCATTGAGAACCATGAACCGTTGCGTGCGCAGCTGATTGAGCGCGGTTACTCATTCGCGTCAGAAACTGACACCGAAGTGGTGGCACATCTGGTGCACTGGGAACAGAAACAAGGCGGTTCGCTGCGTGAAGTGGTGCTGCGGGTGATTCCGCAACTGCGCGGCGCCTATGGCATGGTGATTATGGACAGCCGCGATCCCTCCGTGCTGGTGGCCGCGCGTTCCGGTAGCCCGCTGGTGGTAGGCCGTGGCGTCGGCGAAAACTTTATCGCTTCCGATCAGCTGGCACTGCTGCCGGTGACACGCCGCTTCATCTATCTGGAAGAGGGCGATATCGCTGAGATTACCCGCCGCGAAGTGACTATTGTCGATCGCAATGGCACGCCAGTGACTCGCGCCGAGATCGAATCTAACGTCCAGTATGATGCCGGCGACAAAGGGATTTACCGTCACTACATGCAGAAAGAGATTTATGAACAGCCGATGGCGATCAAAAACACCTTAACCGGTCGTTTCAGCCACGGTGAAGTCGATCTCAGCGAGCTTGGCCCACAAGCGGAAGCTCTGTTGAGCAAAGTTGAGCATATCCAGATTATCGCCTGCGGCACCTCATACAACTCCGGTATGGTTTCGCGTTACTGGTTCGAATCACTGGCAAACATTCCCTGCGATGTCGAAATTGCCTCTGAATTCCGCTATCGCAAATCGGCGGTGCGTAAAAACAGCCTGCTGATCACCCTGTCACAGTCCGGTGAAACTGCCGATACGCTGGCCGCGCTGCGTCTGTCGAAAGAGCTGGGCTATCTGGGTTCGCTGGCCATCTGTAACGTGGCGGGGTCGTCGCTGGTACGTGAATCCGATTTGTCACTGATGACCAAAGCGGGTACCGAGATCGGGGTAGCCTCCACCAAAGCCTTTACCACGCAGCTCACCGTGTTGTTGATGCTGGTAGCGAAACTGGGCCGCCTGCATGGCATGTCTGCTGATACCGAACACGAGATTGTCCATGGGTTACAGGCGCTGCCGAGCCGTATTGAGCAGATGCTGGCGCAGGATAAGGTGATCGAAAACCTGGCAGAAGGTTTCTCTGACAAGCATCATGCGTTGTTCCTTGGCCGTGGCGATCAGTATCCGATCGCCATGGAAGGCGCGCTGAAGCTGAAAGAGATCTCCTATATCCACGCGGAAGCCTACGCGGCCGGGGAGTTGAAACATGGCCCGCTGGCGCTGATTGACGCCGATATGCCAGTAATCGTGGTAGCACCGAATAACGAACTGCTGGAGAAGCTGAAGTCCAACATCGAAGAGGTGCGTGCACGCGGCGGTCTGCTGTATGTATTTGCCGATCAGGATGCAGGTTTTAGCGACAGCGATGGCATGAAGATTATCTCTCTGCCGCATGTGGAAGAGGTGATTGCGCCAATCTTCTACACCGTGCCGCTGCAACTTCTTTCCTACCATGTCGCGTTGATTAAAGGCACCGATGTCGATCAACCGCGTAACCTGGCGAAATCAGTGACTGTTGAATAATCAGTAAGAAAAGCGGGACTGCAAGGGTCCCGCTTCATTTTTAAACGGTGTCATAAAACTGTCATATTTCGTACATTTGACTGTCATCAAACTGTCCTATTTTCCCTCCAGCAGCAATCAATGACTCTTACTAAAATGGCATAGAGCCTGATTTTTTTAACTCCCCTGGAGGGAACATGACACTGATGCGTAGCACCGTAGCCCGAATCCTCGCCGCCACCTTCGCAGTAAGCGCGGTCTCTGCTTTTGCAGCAACCGATCTGACTGGCGCAGGCGGGACGTTCCCGGCACCGGTTTATGCCAAGTGGGCAGCAGAATACCAGCAAGCCACCGGTAGCAAAGTTAACTATCAGGGTATTGGTTCTTCGGGCGGCGTGAAGCAAATCATCGCCAAAACCGTCGATTTCGGTGCGTCAGATGCGCCGATGAAAGATGAAGATCTGCAAAAAAATGGCCTGTTCCAGTTCCCGACCGTGATCGGTGGTGTGGTTCTGGCAGTTAACATCCCTGGCGTGAAGTCTGGTCAGCTGACCCTCGACGGTAAAACCGTTGGTGACATTTACCTGGGCAATATCAAAAAGTGGAACGATCCGGCGATCACCAAACTCAACCCGGGCGTGAAACTGCCAGATACCAACATCAACGTGGTACGCCGCGCTGACGGTTCCGGTACCTCTTTCGTCTTCACCAGCTACCTGTCTAAAGTGAACGAAGAGTGGAACAGCAAAATTGGTAAAGGCAACACCGTAAACTGGCCGACCGGTCTGGGCGGTAAAGGTAACGACGGCGTGGCGGCATTCGTCCAGCGTCTGCCGGGTTCAATCGGCTACGTCGAGTACGCGTATGCCAAGCAGAACAACCTGACTTACACCAAGTTGCACGATGCTGATGGCAAAGCTGTGGCACCGAGCGAAACCAGCTTTGCTAACGCGGCCAAAGGCGCGAACTGGAGCGAATCTTTTGCCCAGGACCTGACTTTCCAGAAAGGCAACGATGCATGGCCGATCACTTCCACCACCTTCATCCTGGTTTATAAAGATCAGGCAAATGCAGAGAAAGGTAGCGAAGTGCTGAAGTTCTTCGACTGGGCTTACAAAAATGGTGGAAAAACGGCGACCAGCCTGGATTACGCAGCTCTGCCAGAAAGCGTGACCACGCAGATTCGTGATGCCTGGAAAGCCAACATCAAAGATTCTTCCGGCAAAGCGCTGTACAAGTAAGTGAATGACCTGGCCAGCCGACAGGCTGGCCACCCTGACTTCCCCTGAGAACAGAGACTTCTATGGCTGCCACTAAGCCGACGTTTAAAGCCCCTGGCAAACAAGGTGACATGATCTTCGGCGCGCTGGTGAAACTGGCTGCGCTGATTGTGTTATTGCTGCTGGGTGGCATCATCGTCTCCCTGATTTTCTCCTCCTGGCCCAGTATCCAGAAATTTGGTTTCTCATTCCTGTGGACCAAAACCTGGGATGCGCCTAACGAACAATTTGGTGCGCTGGTGCCGATTTACGGTACCGTCGTAACCTCGCTGATTGCGCTGCTCATCGCCGTTCCGGTGAGCTTCGGTATCGCCCTGTTCCTGACGGAACTGGCACCAGGCTGGCTGCGTCGTCCACTCGGCACTGCAATCGAGCTGCTGGCGGCCATCCCCAGCATCGTCTATGGCATGTGGGGCCTGTTTATTTTCGCGCCACTCTTTGCCGAGTACTTTCAGACGCCGGTTGGCGACATCATGTCGAATATCCCGATTGTGGGTGCGCTGTTCTCCGGCCCGGCTTTTGGGATCGGTATCCTGGCGGCAGGCGTTATCCTCGCCATCATGATCATCCCGTACATTGCTTCGGTGATGCGTGATGTGTTCGAACAGACCCCGGTGATGATGAAAGAGTCGGCCTACGGTATTGGCTGCACCACCTGGGAAGTGATTTGGCGTATCGTGTTGCCCTTCACCAAAAACGGTGTGATTGGCGGTGTGATGCTCGGTCTGGGCCGTGCATTGGGTGAGACGATGGCGGTGACCTTTATCATCGGTAACACCTACCAGCTCGACAGCGCATCGCTGTTTATGCCGGGCAACAGCATCACCTCGGCACTGGCGAATGAATTTGCTGAGGCAGAATCCGGTGTCCATGTGGCGGCATTGATGGAGCTGGGGCTGATCCTGTTTGTCATCACCTTTATCGTACTGGCGATCTCCAAACTGATGATTTTGCGTTTGGCGAAAAGTGAAGGAGCCCGGTCATGACAACCATTGAATTGCAGGCCCGCGCTGAACTGGAAGCCTCGCGTCGCAAAATGCAGGCATGGCGCAGTACCAAAAATAAAATCGCGCTGACCCTGTCGCTGCTGACGATGGCATTCGGTCTGTTCTGGCTGATCTGGATCCTGTTTACCACCATTTCCCGTGGTATTGATGGCCTTTCCTGGTCGCTGTTTACTGAATCAACCCCGCCACCCAATACCGCTGGCGGTGGCCTGGCGAACGCCCTTGCAGGCAGTGGTTTACTGATTTTCTGGTCAACCTTCTTTGGCACACCGCTGGGCATCATGGCGGGGATCTACCTTGCCGAATATGGTCGCAAGCACTGGCTGGCAGAGGTGATTCGTTTTATTAACGATATCCTGCTGTCTGCACCATCAATTGTGGTGGGGTTGTTCGTTTACACCATCGTGGTGGCGCAGATGCAGCACTTCTCCGGTTGGGCAGGCGTGGTGGCACTGGCGTTGTTGCAGATTCCCATCGTGATCCGTACCACTGAGAATATGCTGCGTCTGGTGCCTGATAGCATGCGTGAAGCCGCTTATGCGCTGGGGACGCCGAAATGGAAGATGATTTCAGCTATCACCCTCAAGGCCTCAGTCTCCGGCATTATCACCGGTGTGCTGCTGGCGATTGCGCGTATTGCCGGTGAAACCGCACCGTTGCTGTTTACTGCGCTGTCGAACCAGTTCTGGAGCACCGACATGATGCAGCCGATCGCCAACCTGCCAGTCACCATCTTTAAATTTGCCATGAGTCCCTTTGCGGAATGGCAAAGTCTGGCGTGGGCGGGTGTGCTGATCATCACCCTGTGCGTATTGCTGCTGAACATCCTGGCACGCGTGATTTTCTCTAAGAGCAAACACTAATTTCCCGGCGCGGCTATGGCAGCGCGGTACATGAGAGACGAGCAATGAGTATGGCAACTTCTTCTGCCGGCAAAATTCAGGTGCGCAATCTGAACTTCCATTACGGGAAATTCCATGCGCTGAAAAACATCAATCTGGACATCGCAAAGAACCAGGTCACCGCGTTTATCGGGCCATCCGGCTGTGGTAAATCGACCCTGCTGCGCACCTTCAATAAAATGTATTCGCTCTACCCTGAGCAGCGTGCAGAAGGTGAGATTCTGTTGGATGGGGACAATATTCTGGCGTCAAGCCAGGATATTGCCCTGTTGCGCGCCCGTGTCGGCATGGTGTTCCAGAAACCTACGCCGTTCCCGATGTCGATTTACGACAATATCGCGTTTGGTGTCCGTCTGTTTGAAAAGCTGTCGCGTGCTGATATGGATGAGCGCGTGCAGTGGGCGCTGACGAAAGCAGCGCTGTGGAATGAAACCAAAGACAAGCTCCATCAGAGTGGTTACAGTCTCTCCGGCGGTCAGCAGCAGCGTTTGTGCATCGCTCGCGGCATTGCGATTCGCCCGGAAGTGTTGCTGCTGGATGAGCCATGCTCGGCGCTGGATCCCATCTCCACGGGCCGTATCGAAGAGTTGATCACCGAGCTGAAGCAGGATTACACCGTAGTGATTGTGACCCACAACATGCAACAGGCGGCGCGCTGTTCCGATCATACCGCCTTTATGTATCTGGGTGAGCTGATTGAATTCAGCGATACCGATACGCTGTTTACCAAGCCAGCGCAAAAGCAGACAGAAGACTACATTACCGGTCGTTACGGCTGATTTGACGGAGACGCACATGGATAATTTAAATCTGAACAAACATATCTCCGGTCAGTTCAACGCGGAGCTGGAACACATTCGCACTCAGGTGATGATCATGGGTGGCATGGTGGAGCAGCAGCTTACCGACGCCATTACCGCGATGCATAACCAGGATGGCGATCTGGCGCAGCGAGTCATCGACGGCGACCAGAAGGTCAACATGATGGAAGTGGAGATTGATGAAGCCTGCGTGCGCATCATCGCCAAGCGCCAGCCTACCGCCAGCGATTTACGTCTGGTGATGGCGATCATCAAGACCATCTCTGAACTGGAACGTATTGGGGACGTGGCGGAAAAAATCAGCCGCACCGCGCTGGAGAAATTTAGCCAGCAACATCTGCCGCTGCTGGTGAGCCTGGAATCACTCGGTCACCATACCGTACAGATGCTGCATGATGTGCTGGATGCTTTTGCGCGCATGGATCTCAACGCGGCGATCGATATCTACCGCGAAGACAAGAAGGTGGATAAAGAGTACGAGGGTATTGTGCGTCAATTAATGACCTACATGATGGAAGACCCGCGTACCATCCCCAGCGTACTGACTGCGCTGTTCTGTGCCCGTGCCATTGAGCGTATCGGTGACCGCTGCCAGAACATCTGTGAGATCATCTTCTATTTTGTGAAGGGCCAGGATTTCCGTCATGTTGGCGGCGACAAGCTGGATGAATTGTTGTCCGGCGACGATGGCAGCAACAAACCTTCCTGATAACCCCGTGGCTGCTGGTTTTACTGGCAGCCATCTCCATTTCTGATTGGTCTCAAGTCTTTCCGCTCTTTATACTTGGCGCACTTTTTACTGCAAGGTGCTGCTGCATGTCCCTCTCCCCACACAAGAAACAGAGCGTAACCCCGGCAAAAGCGATGTTGGCCGCCGTCAGTGGCTATGCGATGGATGGCTTCGATCTGCTGATCCTCGGCTTTATGTTACCGGCAATCAGCGTCTCGCTGGCGCTCGATCCTTCTCAGGCCGGTTCGCTGGTCACCTGGACGCTGATTGGTGCCGTGGTCGGCGGAATTGTTTTTGGTCATCTGAGCGACCGCTTTGGCCGTATCCGCATTCTCACCGTCACCATTCTCATGTTCTCAATATTCACCGGATTGTGTGCGGTGGCACAGGGATATTGGGATCTGCTGGCGTATCGTACCTTTGCCGGAATGGGGCTGGGGGGAGAATTCGGTATCGGCATGGCGCTGATTGCTGAAGCCTGGCCGCAGGAGAAGCGTAACCGTGCTTCAGCGTGGGTCGGTATCGGCTGGCAACTGGGGGTGTTGCTGGCGGCTTTTATCACGCCGCCACTGCTGAGCGTGATTGGCTGGCGCGGAATGTTCCTGGTGGGCCTGCTGCCTGCGTTGGTTTCGTTTGTGATTCGGCGCAGCATGGGCGAGCCGGAAGGCTTTACCCGACATGTGGCCAAAACGCCGCAATTGTCGTTTGCGGCGCGTATTCGATTGTTGTTTAGCGATCGCGCCACCAGCAAAGCCAGTCTGGGGATTTTCATTCTTTGCTCGGTGCAGAACTTTGGTTACTACGGACTGATGATCTGGATGCCGAGTTATCTCTCCTCCAGCTTCGGTTTCAGCCTGACCAAATCCGGCCTGTGGACCGCCGTCACTGTCGTGGGCATGACTTTTGGCATCTGGCTGTTCGGTGTACTGGCGGATCGCTTCGCACGTTGGAAAATTTTCCTGCTATATCAATTCGGTGCGGTCGTGATGGTGGTCATTTACGCTCAGCTACGTGATCCCACCGTGATGCTGTTTACCGGGGCGCTGATGGGGATGTTTGTGAATGGCATGATTGGCGGTTATGGCGCGCTGATTTCCGACACCTTTCCAACCCAGGCGCGTGCTACGGCGCAGAACGTTTTGTTTAACCTCGGACGTGGTGTAGGGGGTTTTGGTCCGCTGGTTATTGGCTTACTGGCAACGAAAATTTCATTCGCGGCAGCGATTACCCTGCTGGCGCTGATTTATCTGCTGGATATCGTCGCGACGCTGTTTTTATTGCCGAAGAAGCAGGGCAATGAGGATTCACTCGGCGCGATAGGCTGAGCGTAGCGGCGCGATTTATCACGCAAGATCTTGCGTGCTGCGGGAAAACCCCGCGCGATGAATCGCGCCGCTACGGGACCCTGTGGACAGTTACACCAACGCCCAACCGCGCGCGCGCCACAAGTCGGGTAGCTGCGTCATATCATCAAATCGGGTCACCAGCGGGTGATCCAGTTCCGGGTTATGCGCATCGGCGCAGTAATAAAACACCGGAATGCCCGCGGCGATCCCCGCGCGGGCACCGGCCTCGGAGTCATCCACCAGAATGCACTTCTCAATCGGTACCTGCATTTGTTCTGCGGCGTGATACATCAACTCCGGGTCCGGCTTCCAGTGGTTGATGTCATAACCGCTGTAAAGATGTGCCGCAAAGTACGGCAACATGCCGGTCAGCCCCAATGAATGTTGCATCTTTTTCACCGTACCATTTGAGACGACGCACATCGGGACTTTGACTTGTTCCACCAGCGCTTTCGCTCCGGCAATGGGCTTCAGTTCTAAATCGAATAAGCGTGCTACCTCGGCGCGGTACGCCGTTTCCACCTCATCCATCGGCAATTCAGTCTGATGTTCCGCAGAAACATCACGGATGATGTCGTAGAGTTTTACCCCTTTGTATTTTTCAAACATCTCCTGTAGTGAGAGTTCAATACCGTAGCGGGCAAAGGTGTTGACGTAGGATTGTGTACAGATCACCTCACTGTCGACCAGCGTGCCATCACAATCAAAAAAAACACATTCAACTGACATCAGACATCATCCTTTTGCTAAACAAGAAGCTGTCACTCTAACGCACTGTGCGCACCGAGCAAACGCTTGCGAAAAATCAGTGTGCTGGTCAGTCAAAATCTATAGGATACGCGCGTTAAATTTTTCAGCGGGATAAGCTATGAACAAGCAGGGTCTGTTGCAACGCGTCTTTAAGTTGCAGGAACACGGCACCACCGTGCGTACAGAAGTGATCGCCGGTTTCACCACCTTTCTGACGATGGTTTACATCGTTTTCGTCAACCCGCAGATTCTGGGTGCCGCTGGCATGGACACCCAGGCGGTGTTTGTCACCACCTGCCTGATCGCGGCATTCGGCAGCATCCTGATGGGGCTGGTGGCGAATCTGCCGGTGGCGCTGGCACCCGCAATGGGACTGAATGCCTTCTTTGCTTTTGTGGTCGTCGGTGCAATGGGGTATTCGTGGCAGATCGGGATGGGCGCGATCTTCTGGGGGGCGCTGGGATTGTTGATCCTCACGCTGCTGCGCGTGCGTTACTGGATGATCGCCAATATCCCGCTGAGTCTGCGTGTTGGCATCACCGCGGGCATCGGGCTTTTTATCGCCATGATGGGACTGAAAAATGCCGGCATTATCGTGTCAAATGCCGACACCCTGGTGACGGTGGGCAACCTGACCTCACATAGCGTACTTCTGGGGGCACTTGGCTTCTTTATTATCGCTATTCTCGCCTCTCGCAACATTCATGCGGCGGTACTGGTATCGATTGTGGTGACCACGGCGATTGGCTTGCTGCTTGGCGATGTGAAGTTCACCGGTATTTTCGCGACACCACCATCCGTGGGCGCTGTCGTTGGGCAAGTTGATCTCAAAGGTGCGCTTAATATCGGTATGGCCGGGGTGATTTTCTCCTTTATGCTGGTCAACCTGTTCGATTCCTCCGGCACGCTGATCGGTGTGACCGACAAAGCGGGACTGACCAATGAAAAAGGTACCTTCCCGCGTATGCAGCAGGCGCTGTTTGTGGATAGTATCAGCTCGGTGGCGGGTTCGCTGATCGGCACCTCTTCCGTCACTGCTTATATCGAAAGTTCTTCTGGCGTAGCGATTGGCGGGCGCACCGGGTTGATGGCGGTGATCACCGGCATTCTGTTCCTGCTGGTGATGTTCCTGTCGCCGCTGGCGGCGATGGTGCCGTCCTACGCGGCAGCGGGGGCGTTAATCTACGTCGGTGTATTGATGACGGCATCGCTGTCACGGGTGCGTTGGGATGATCTCACTGAAGCGGTTCCGGCGTTTGTCACTGCGGTAATGATGCCGTTCAGTTTCTCCATCACGGAAGGTATTGCGCTGGGCTTTATTGCTTATTGCGTAATGAAACTGGGGACTGGCCGTTGGCGTGAAATCAGTCCGTGCGTAGTGGTGGTCGCGCTGCTGTTTGTACTGAAAATCGCCTTTATTGATGCCCACTAACACGTTACAGGCCGCATAAGCGGCCTGTTTAGTCACAGATGTCCCATTTCCTGGGGAGTGGTGCGTTCGCTTGGCAGGCTGGTCAGGCGTAGCGTGCGTGGTCCGATATTTGGTTTACTTATCTCCACGTCGCGCAACGGCATCCATTGATGGTTGGCATCAATTTCCCACAGTCGGAGCCGTTCGGTGCCGGGGGAGAGCGCACAGGACCAGACCAGCGTCGGTTCGGCATCGCACACCGCCTGAATATCAGGAAATACACTGGAGCGCAGACGTCCTGCGGCTGGATGCAGTCGCAGCGAATCGATACCGCTTTCGGCTTCTCCGGTGAGTTTGAGGATGCTTTGGCGCAGGGTCCAGATTTGCGTTACCGCTTCCATAAAATCCTGCTGCGCATTAATCCAGGCTTTCTCTCCGGAAGAGAGACCCTGCGTTAATGTATCCTGAGTCTGGCGGCTATGGGCGCGTACAATTTCCATATCCAGCCCGGCACGTCCCCCTTCTTCGGCCAGCAGTACACCCACCATATTCCCGGCGTAGGCAATGCTGAAATCAGGCAGGGCAGAATCGGCAAAACAAGGGCGTCCACTGCTGGTGGTCACAAGCGGTGGTAATTCATTGATACCATAGACGCGTAACATTAGTTGCGCCAACAGCCCACGCGCGGCGAGAAAGCGTCCCCGACGCTTGTCGGGCAGGCGCTGTGCGCTATTGATCACATCCTGTGGGACCCGCATTGTCTCAGAGGAGAGGGGCGGGTTACCCGTCCAACGAACAAAATGACTAGCCATCTGTCGCTCCGTGAAAATGGTCGGATAATCATCAAGTCTATTGTAAGAATTTTCTCATGGCTTTGCATCCGGCATTACATGGAATACCTGAATTTCAGATAACGCCGAAAGTCATGACAATGCGCTGACGCCGCATCAGCCGCTGTTTCATGGCAGTAGTTTGCTGATAAATGCCTGAATGGATGCTGAATAGCCTGATGTGGTGTAGGATTTGTGCGGTAAAAAAAAAGCTGGCTGATGAGAAAATTATGATCGCTAAATTTCAGCCGCGCTTCATCGCAGAATAACGCACGTCGGAGTTTTTTATGTCAGTTACTTCATCACACCAGGAATCAATTTCTCTGGATGACTTTCGTCATGGTATGCGCCGTCTGGCTTCAGGTGTCTCGCTGGTTACCACGCAACACGCGGGTGAAAAATATGGCCTGATTGCCTCCTCAGTCAGTTCACTGGCAGCGGAACCGCCGAGCTTGCTGGTATGTGTCAATCAAAGTGCCACCAGCCACGCCTATTTTTTGCAGGCGGGCCATTTCGCCGTCAACGTACTGCGTGAGCAACATGCGGATTTGTGTGCTCAGTTCAGTCAGTCATCACGCCGTGAGGAACGTTTCCAGACCGGCAACTGGCAGACGATCACCACAGGCGCGCCAGTGCTGGCCGATGCCCTGGTGAGTTTTGATTGTCAGTTGGAAAAAGTGGTGGAATGGCATACCCACAGCGTGCTGCTGGCACGGATTGTCGGTATCAATCTGGCCGGGGAAGCTGCCGAGCCTATGGTCTACTTCAACAGTGGTTTTCATTCGCTGGATCTGTAGCGGCGCGATTTATCACGCTAATCAGGCCGCCTCTGCAATTCTGAAAAACAGCGCGAAAAATCGCGCTGTTACGCATTCATTCAAGCGTTGTTCAGGCAAACTTGCACACGTCATCGAAGCCGAGGCGTGGCAGACGCGCATGCAGCTTGCTGGCCTCGCCATAGCCGAGGTTGATCAGCAAATTAACCTGCCATTTGCTGTCGCTGAAGAAGGCGGCGTTGACTTTGGCTGGATCAAAACCAGACATTGGGCCAGCGTCCAGACCGAGCGAGCGCGCGGCCATGATCAGGTAACCTGCTTGCAGGCTGCTATTACGAAACGCTGTCTCTTTGACCAATTCCGGGTTGCTGGTGAACCAGCTACGCGCATCACCGTGCGGAAACAGTTTCGGCAGATTTTCATAGAACTCGGGATCTGAGGCGACGATCACCGTAGCCGGTGCCTTCATGGTTTTTTCCAGGTTACCGGAGGAGAGTGCTGGCTTTAACTTCTCTTTCCCTTCCTGAGAAGTAACAAATACAAAGCGACCCGGTGAGCAGTTAGCAGAAGTCGGACCCAGCGCCGTCAACTGATAGAGCTGTTTAAGCAGTTCTTCTGAAATGGGTTTTTCCTGCCAGTAGCTGTGGGTGCGAGCCTCATTGAATAGGGTATTCAGAGCGAGGCTGTCGAGCGGTGTACTCATGTTTCTCTCCTTTTCAGGCATCAAATTGAGCCCAATGTTTAGCATGAATAGAGGAATGGCCTGGATCAGTCGGTGCACTTTTGGCACTGCCAGAGATCGTTATACTGCAAACGCAGCGGGTAACCAAATCACAAAGCGACACTATCTTTCAATTTACCCCAGCTTATTTTTTCACCTCAATATCTTGCAAAAATAAAAATGCAAGAATAAGATCATCTTCTTTAGTAAAGACGAATCTGTGATTTTCGAGTTTTCTAGTGGGGTGCTTTATGCATAATAATCAATTCTTTAGTCGCAGACTGGCTGCCTGGCGGGAAGCAAAAAAAATTAATCAGGAAGTTCTTTCCGAAGTGATGGGTTTTAAAGACAGGCAAACCCTCTCTGCGATTGAAAAAGGTGCCAGAAATCTCCAACCGGAAGAGCTTATGCTCGCTCTCGCTTATCTTGATATCAGTTTTGAGGAGTTTGCCGATCCCTATTCTTTGGTTGGCGAAGTTGAATACTCATGGCGGCAAAGCGATGCAACCGATGTCATTCTGGTAGAGTTTGAAAAGAAGA
Organism: Pantoea sp. X-Soil-TKNS-1279; assembly: GCF_059730565.1. Classification (NCBI taxonomy): domain Bacteria; kingdom Pseudomonadati; phylum Pseudomonadota; class Gammaproteobacteria; order Enterobacterales; family Erwiniaceae; genus Pantoea; species Pantoea sp. X-Soil-TKNS-1279. Next base: position 25,195 of record NZ_AP035948.1, read on the forward strand.
CTAATCGCCTCGTAGCTCTCTATCGAGACTTACGCCAACATTTCTCTACAGAAGCACCGAGCGTCATTTTTCCCCGGCTCACTTTAGATAAAGATAGTACTCTGGAAGAGGCGCAGCGTTGTGCAGAGCATCTCGTAGATGAACTGGCATTAGGGGAGTTTCCTGCTGAAAACCTGGAGTCTCGTTTACTTAAGCGATTCAACATTCTCATGCTCTATATTGATGCCCCTAACGATGTTTCAGGTGCAGCAATCAGACATAAGGATGTGAGTGTTGTATTAGTTAACAGGAGTGAAGTCTCGGGGCGGCGTAATTTTGATATTGCCCATGAAGTCTTTCATTGTCTAACCTGGGATGCTTTACCACCACGGCATATTGAATACGCATATTCGAAAACAAAAAAACCACATGAGGAAAGATTAGCTGATGCGTTTGCCAGCGCCCTCCTTATGCCGGGAAAAAGTGTAGATAAATATCTTGCAATGCTTGATGAGCCACTGAGTGAACTGACTCTTAATGCACTTGCTGATAAATTCCAGGTGTCATCGCAAGCACTAAAATGGCGTCTGGTCAGTTTAAAGAAAATATCTGAAAATGATGCCAAAGTATTTGATGATAGTCTTATGGTGAACAATGGTCACTCAAGGGATATAACGACACCTCGCCTTTATAATCAGCAGTTTGTTGAGTACGTTGCGAAAGCGCTCGACAGTGGCTTAATCTCTGTCAGGAAAATGGCGACAGTGACAGGTTTAACTATTGAAGAGCTTAAGCAGCTAATGCTGGATTATAACAAGCCCGTTCCCTTTGATCTCTAAATGGACTTAGCATGACGATAAAAGCTGGCGATATAGTCTTAATTGATACTAATGTTATTATTGAAGCTCATCGAGTATCCTGCTGGCCAGCTTTAAGTCAGCAATATCAGTTCCATACCGTAGCCACTGTTATGGAAGAAACGCAAACCGGTTTTCAAAATCGAACCAGTCCTCAGCAAATTGACTTCGGCCAGTTATCCCAGTCAATGGCTCACATTTATACAGTTACTGAGCCAGACAGAATACGTTGTACCTTTTCTCATCCCGATATTATGGGGCTCGACCCTGGTGAGCAAGACTTGCTGATTTATGCCAGCAAAGCTGGGCAGGCTTGCTGGCTCCTTGCCAGCCCTGATAAAGCCGCGATGCGGGTAGCACATAAAATTGGCTGGCTGGAGCAGATGGTATCTTTAGAAAGTTTGCTTAAGTCGATAAATCTTTATCCCAAACTCGCAAAAAATTACACACAGCAGTGGCATTCGAATACCAGTCAGAATATCAGATTAGGTCTGCTTTAAAGAAAAGGAGCGCATTCTTCCGGGCAACAATAATGCGTTCCTTTATCCTCAATCCTCATTACTTACCAATACAAAAACTGGAGAAAATCCGCCCCAGCAAGTCATCAGAGGTGAACTCACCGGTAATTTCGCTCAACGCCTGTTGTGCCAGACGCAGCTCCTCGGCCAGCAGCTCGCCCGCCCAGGCTCCCAGCAGCTGATTTTTGCCTTGTTGCAAATGAGTTGCCGCCAGTTCCAGCGCCTGCAAATGGCGACGGCGAGCAAGGAAGCCACCTTCCATATTGCCGCTGAAGCCCATGGTTTGTTTCAGGTGATCACGCAGGGTATCCACACCTTCGCCGGTACGGGCGGAGAGGCGAATAAGTGAGTGACCATTTACTTCAGACAGACCAAGGGACTCGCCTGTCATATCGGCTTTGTTTCGTACCACGGTGATCGGCAGTTCGGCTGGCAAACGCGAAACAAAATCGGGCCAGATGGCCGCCGCTTCCGTGGCATCAGTGGTGGTGCCATCCACCATAAACAACACACGGTCAGCCTGCTCAATCTCCTGCCAGGCACGCTCAATACCGATGCGTTCTACTTCGTCGCTGGCATCGCGTAAACCGGCGGTATCGATGATATGCAATGGCATTCCGTCGATATGAATGTGTTCGCGCAGTACATCACGCGTCGTTCCGGCAATATCGGTGACAATTGCGGCTTCTCGTCCGGCTAATGCATTGAGAAGACTGGATTTTCCGGCGTTTGGACGTCCGGCGATCACCACTTTCATCCCCTCGCGCAGCAGGCTACCCTGGCGTGCTTCAGCACGCACGCCATTCAGGTCACCGATCACCGCATTCAGCTGAGCTTCAATTTTCCCGTCGGAGAGGAAGTCGATCTCTTCATCAGGAAAGTCGATAGCGGCTTCCACATAGATGCGCAGGTAAGTAAGTGCTTCCACAAGCGCGTTAATGCGGATGGAGAATGCCCCCTGCAACGAGTTCACCGCCGAACGTGCCGCTTGCTCTGAGCTGGCATCAATCAGGTCAGCAATGGCTTCTGCCTGAGCCAGGTCGAGCTTGTCATTCAGAAAGGCGCGTTCAGAAAACTCACCTGGTTGTGCGATGCGTACGCCGGGCAGCGCCACAATACGCTTCAGCAGCAGGTCGAGGATCACCGGGCCACCGTGGCCCTGCAACTCCAGCACATCTTCACCGGTGAAGGAGTTTGGTCCGGGGAACCACAGCGCAATGCCCTGATCCAGCACGCTGCCATCGCTATCGGTAAACGGCAGATAGTCGGCATAGCGCGGTTTCGGCAGTTTGCCCAGCACGGCTTGCGCGATGTCAGCGGCTTTGGCACCGGAGATACGCAGGATGCCGACGCCGCCACGTCCGGGGGGTGTCGCCTGGGCGACGATGGTATCGCTGTGGCTCATAAATCACCTTTTTTGCAAAAAAACAGGGCGGCATAAATGCCGCCCCTTGAGTATACGTCGTGGCTCGTGGGAGCTGGACGTTACGCTTTCTTCTTGTCGCGGCTATGCAGACCACGTTTTTCCAGGCCGCGATAAATCAGCTGCTGCTGGAGAATGGTAACCAGGTTGCTGACGATGTAGTACAGCACCAGACCTGACGGGAACCACAGGAAGAAGACGGTAAAGATAACCGGCATGTAAGTCATGATCTTCTGCTGCATCGGATCGGTCACGGTAGTCGGTGACATCTTCTGAATGAAGAACATGGTGATACCCATGATAACCGGCAGGATGTAGTACGGGTCCTGCGCAGACAAGTCATGAATCCACAGAATAAACGGCGCATGACGCAGTTCAACCGAGCCTGACAGCATGTAGTACAGGGCAAGGAAGATTGGCATCTGAATCACCAGCGGCAGACAGCCACCGAGCGGGTTGACCTTCTCCGCTTTGTACAGCGCCATCATCTCCTGGCTCATCTTCTGCTTATCGTCGCCCAGACGCTCACGCATCGCCTGAATCTTCGGCTGTAGCATGCGCATCTTCGCCATCGAGGTGTACTGCGCTTTGGTCAGCGGGTACATGATGCCACGAACGATGAAGGTGATAACGATGATGGAGAAGCCCCAGTTACCGATGAAGCTGTGGATAAATTTCAGCAGCTTAAACAGTGGCTGAGAGATGAACCACAACCAGCCGTAATCTACGGTCAGATCCAGGTGAGGCGCAATGGCCGCCATTTTGTCCTGAATTTCCGGGCCAACCCACAGGGTCGCGCCAAGATTCTGTTGTGCGCCAGGGGCGATAGTTACCGGTGCAGATTTATAACCGATGGCTGCCACGCCGTTACCCAGGTTGCTGGTGTACAGGGTGTTGGTGCCTTCAGTACGTGGAACCCACGCGGTAGCAAAGTATTGCTGCAACATCGCCACCCAGCCGTTGCTGGTGGTGGTGTTCAGGTTCTCGTTATCATTGATGGTATCGAATTTATATTTTTCGTATTTCGCATCGCTGGTCGAGTACGCTGCGCCACGGAAGGTGTGCAGAGCAAAGTTGTTGCTGCCGGTATCGCGGTGTTTCGGGACTTCAATAGTCTGCTTCAGCTGACCAAACATCGCGACTTCCAGCGGCTGTTGGCTGGCGTTATTGATGTTGTAGTCAACATTTACAGCGAATTCGCCGCGTTTGAACACGAAGGTTTTGGTGTAGACCACACCGTTTTCGCCGGTCCAGGTGAGCGGTACGCGCAGCTCAGTCTGACCTTCCGCCATCTCAAAGTGGTCCTGAGTGGTGGTGAAAAGCGGACGCGCGCCATTGTTCGGGTTATCCGGACCGTTGCGACCAGTTAAGCCGCTCTGCGCCTGATAGATGAACGCCGGGGTAGTTTCAAGCAGCTGGAACGGTGCATCCGAACCCAGTTTATCCGGGTACGTCAGCAGTGAGGCTTGCTCAATATCGCCGCCACGGGTGTTGATGTTTAAAGACAGGACATCAGTCTTAACGGTGATCGTTTTGCCCTGGCCGCTGCCGGGAACGCCGGAAGTGGCGGCATCACCCGCTGTGCTGTTAGTGGTCTGCGTGGTCTGGGTTTGCTGCGGCTGCGGAGCATGGTCCGTCTGCCAGGCTTGCCAGATCATAAAAGACACGAACAGAAAAGCGATGAGAAAGAGATTGCGTTGCGAATCCATCGTTAATGTTCTCTGGTTTCAAAGTTTTTTTGGCGGCACAGGATCGTCGCCACCCGGGTTCAAAGGGTGGCATTTTAATACGCGTTTAATCGTCAACCAACTGCCTTTTATTACGCCAAACCGACGTAAGGCCTCAATTCCATACTGCGAACAGGAGGGATGGAACCGGCAATGAGGTCCCAGCAGTGGGCTGATGGCGCGTTGATACACGCGTATCAGGCCGATCAGGAGCCGCGAGCCAGGCGACAGTGACGACGCCATAATTTCTCCAACGCTTCCGCCAGCGCACGGTTATCCAGGTCAGCAACCCCTTTTTTAGCCACGACCACAAAATCCATCGCGGGCAGTTCATGTTGGCGCAGACGAAAGCTTTCGCGGGTCAATCGCTTGATCCGGTTGCGTTCATGGGCGCGTTTAACATGTTTTTTGGCGACGGTGAGACCGATGCGGGGATGCCCCAGCGAGTTAAGGCGGCCGAGGATGGTGATTTGCGGCGTGCCAGCCCTTTGTGGCTGCTGGAAGACGAAAGTGAAATGAGTGGGAGTTAACAAACGTAACTCCCTGGGAAATGCGAGCTTAACCACGAGGGTTAGCTTTTATTACTTAGAAACGGTCAGACGAGAACGGCCTTTAGCACGACGACGTGCCAGAACCTGACGACCATTTTTAGTAGCCATACGTGCACGGAAGCCGTGAGAACGGTTGCGCTTCAGTACGGACGGTTGAAAAGTGCGTTTCATGGCGATTTCTACCTAAACTTGAAAATTTTCACTGGGTGACGCGTTTTCGGGCCAGTAAATCGACCGACGCCTCAATGTGTCTTTAATAAAGAGGCGGGATTGTAATAATTGTACAGTCCAGAGTCAATTTACTTCGCTGGTCGCGGTACCAGGAAAACCCGGATACAGCCCGCTGATTCCGGGCATTGGGCTGAACGCGACAACGCCGGGGTGGAGAATTATACGGGCTATACGTTAAAGCGCAAGGATCGAGCAGGATCTTCTTGCGATCGATCGGCGGATTTTTTTTGCGGAAAACGAGACACGGGCAGAAAATTTACAGCTTTCATCCTGATCCCCGCTCGCTTTTTCGCCAGAAGGCGTAAACTCTTTAGCGCTTCCGCACCCTGTGGATAAATTGGATCAAAACTGTGTAGAAAGGGGAGATCTCTGTGCCGCTTTGCGCTATGATCCGCCCTTCCGCTGACGATCCACTCTGAGATCGCAGGGAGGCTACCGCGGATAGCGGTCGCAGGCGCTTTCTGATCGCCTGTGTCAAAAAACGAACGTTTCTTTTATTAGCGCCTAAAATTCTTATCGATTTTGTACGAGTGGAGTCCGCCGTGTCACTTACGCTTTGGCAACAGTGTCTTGCCCGTTTGCAGGATGAGCTTCCTGCCACCGAATTCAGCATGTGGATTCGTCCTCTGCAAGCTGAATTGAACGACAATACGCTGGCCTTATATGCACCAAATCGGTTTGTACTCGACTGGGTTCGGGATAAATATCTCAACAGTATCAATGGGCTGCTGAATGAATTCTGCGGTGCGGATGTGCCGTTGCTGCGTTTTGAGGTGGGCACGCGCCCGGTGGCGCAAGTTGCGGCCAGCCAGCCTGCGATGGCCAGCGTTAGCGCGCCGGCTCCGGCGCAAAGCCGTCCGGCTCCGGCGCAAACGCTGCGCCCAAGCTGGGACTCTGTCCCCGCGCCAGCGGATGTAACTTACCGCTCCAATGTGAATAACCGCCATAACTTTGACAACTTCGTTGAAGGTAAATCTAACCAACTGGCGCGCGCGGCGGCACGCCAGGTGGCGGATAATCCGGGTGGTGCTTATAACCCGCTGTTCCTTTATGGCGGCACGGGTCTGGGCAAAACTCACCTGTTACATGCGGTCGGCAACGGCATTATGGCGCGCAAGCCCAATGCCAAAGTGGTGTACATGCACTCCGAACGTTTTGTGCAGGACATGGTGAAAGCGCTACAAAACAACGCCATTGAAGAGTTCAAACGTTACTATCGCTCCGTCGATGCATTGTTAATCGATGACATCCAATTCTTTGCCAATAAAGAGCGATCGCAGGAGGAGTTTTTCCACACCTTCAATGCGCTGCTGGAAGGCAATCAACAGATCATCCTGACCTCGGATCGTTACCCCAAAGAGATCAACGGCGTGGAAGATCGTCTGAAGTCGCGCTTTGGCTGGGGATTGACCGTAGCGATTGAGCCGCCGGAGCTTGAGACGCGTGTTGCGATCCTGATGAAGAAAGCTGATGAAAACGACATTCGCCTGCCGGGTGAAGTGGCGTTCTTTATTGCCAAGCGTCTGCGTTCTAACGTCCGTGAGCTGGAAGGCGCACTGAATCGCGTTATCGCCAACGCCAACTTTACCGGCCGCGCCATTACCATCGATTTCGTGCGTGAAGCGCTGCGCGATCTGCTGGCGTTGCAGGAAAAGCTGGTCACCATCGACAACATTCAAAAGACGGTGGCGGAGTATTACAAAATTAAAGTGGCTGATCTGCTCTCCAAGCGCCGTTCGCGCTCGGTAGCACGTCCACGTCAGATGGCGATGGCGATGGCGAAAGAGTTGACCAACCATAGCCTGCCGGAAATTGGTGATGCGTTTGGTGGCCGCGACCATACCACCGTGCTTCACGCCTGCCGTAAAATCGAGCAGTTGCGTGAAGAGAGCCACGACATCAAAGAAGATTTCTCTAACCTCATTCGAACTTTATCTTCCTGACGCTATGAAATTTATTGTTGAACGTGAGCAGTTGCTGAAACCGCTGCAACAAGTCAGCGGCCCGCTTGGTGGGCGTCCTACGCTGCCGATCCTCGGAAATTTGCTGCTGCAGGTTAATGAAGGCACCCTGCTGCTGACCGGCACCGATCTGGAAATGGAGATGGTGGCGCGCGTGGCGTTAACGCAGCCGCATGAACCTGGTGCGACCACGGTTCCGGCGCGTAAATTCCTCGACATTTGTCGCGGTCTGCCGGATGGCGCAGAGATCACCCTGACGCTGGAAGGCGACAGAATGCTGGTGCGCTCTGGCCGCAGCCGTTTTTCACTCTCCACGCTGCCCGCCAGTGATTTTCCCAATCTGGATGACTGGCAAAGCGAGGTGGAATTCACCCTGCCGCAGGCCACGCTGAAGCGTCTGATTGAAGCTACGCAGTTTTCGATGGCGCATCAGGACGTGCGTTACTACCTCAACGGCATGCTGTTTGAAACCGAAGGGGAAGAGTTGCGCACCGTCGCAACCGATGGTCACCGTCTGGCGGTCTGCTCGATGCCTATCGGTCAGGCGTTACCTAACCATTCGGTGATCGTGCCGCGTAAAGGGGTGATTGAGCTGGTACGTCTGCTTGACGGCGGCGAAACCCCGTTACAGGTACAAATCGGCAGCAGCAACATCCGTGCCCACGTCGGCGATTTTATTTTCACATCGAAGCTGGTTGATGGTCGTTTCCCGGATTATCGCCGCGTATTGCCGAAAAATCCCGACAAAGCGCTGGAAGCCGGTTGCGATCTGCTGAAGCAGGCGTTTGCGCGTGCGGCGATTTTGTCGAATGAGAAATTCCGCGGTGTTCGCATCTATATCACCGAAAATCAGCTCAAAATCACCGCCAACAACCCGGAACAGGAAGAAGCGGAAGAGATGCTGGATGTCAGCTACAACGGCAGCGAGCTGGAGATTGGTTTCAACGTGAGTTACGTGCTGGATGTGCTGAACGCGCTGAAGTGCGAAAATGTGCGTTTGCTACTGACTGACTCCGTATCGAGTGTGCAAATCGAGGATGTTGCCAGCCCGGCAGCCGCCTACGTTGTCATGCCAATGCGGTTGTAGAAAATATAGGCCTGGCAAGTAAGCCAGGCCTGGTTTGTTGAAGTTTGGTAAACACCCTCTTCTTGTCCTCCAAAGCTGGATTGATTGATGGCTTTAACCCGCCTCCTGATTAAAGATTTTCGTAACATCGAACAGGCCGATCTGACATTAGCGCCGGGGTTTAACTTCCTCGTGGGTGCCAACGGCAGCGGCAAAACCAGCGTGTTGGAGGCGATATACACCCTGGGGCATGGCCGTGCCTTTCGCAGTTTGCAGGCCGGACGGGTCATTCGTCATGATCAACAAGCCTTCGTGCTGCATGGTCGCATCGAAGGTGACGAGCGCGAGTTGGCGGTCGGGCTGACCAAAAATCGCGCCGGTGAAAGCAAGGTACGTATCGACGGTAGCGACGGCCATAAAGTCGCCGAGCTGGCGCAGTTGTTGCCGATGCAGTTAATCACCCCCGAGGGGTTTACTTTACTCAACGGCGGCCCCAAATACCGTAGAGCCTATGTCGACTGGGGCTGTTTTCATGCCGCCCCCGGTTTTTTCAACGCCTGGAGCAACTTGCGTCGTTTGCTGAAGCAACGCAATGCCGCACTGCGCCAGGTGACGCGTTACAGTCAGATTCGTCCGTGGGATCAGGAACTGGTGCCGCTGGCCGAACAAATCAGCGCCTGGCGTGCGGAATACAGCGAAGCCATTTGCAGCGAAATCACCGCGACTTGTGCCCAGTTCTTGCCTGAGTTTGAGCTGGCATTCTCCTTTCAGCGCGGCTGGGACAAGGAGAGCGACTACGGCGAACTGCTGGAACGTAATTTCGAGCGCGATCGCGCGCTAACCTACACCGCCAGCGGCCCGCACAAAGCGGATTTCCGCATTCGTGCCGAGGGTACGCCGGTGGAAGATTTACTCTCACGCGGCCAGTTAAAACTGCTGATGTGCGCGCTGCGCCTGGCGCAGGGGGAATATCTCACGCGCAGCAGTGGACGCCGTTGCCTCTACCTGATTGATGACTTTGCTTCAGAGCTGGATGACGTGCGTCGCCGCCTGTTAGCGGAGCGATTGAAAGCCACGCAGGCGCAGGTGTTTGTCAGTGCCATTGGTGTCGAGCATGTAATCGACATGAGTGACGAAAAGGGCAAGATGTTCCGCGTGGAACAGGGTAAAATAGCAGTTCAACCTGAAGATTAAATGAGCGAGAAACGTTGATGTCGAATTCTTATGACTCCTCAAGTATCAAAGTTCTGAAAGGGCTTGATGCGGTACGCAAACGCCCTGGCATGTATATCGGCGATACGGATGACGGCACCGGTCTGCATCACATGGTATTCGAGGTCGTGGATAACGCCATCGACGAAGCGCTCGCCGGTTACTGTAGTGACATCGTGGTCACCATTCATGCCGATAATTCCGTATCGGTACAGGATGATGGTCGTGGCATCCCGACGGGTATTCACCCGGAAGAGGGCGTGTCGGCGGCCGAAGTGATCATGACGGTCCTGCACGCGGGCGGTAAGTTCGACGACAACTCGTATAAAGTATCCGGTGGTCTGCACGGCGTGGGTGTTTCCGTGGTTAACGCCCTGTCGCAGAAACTGGAACTGACCATTCGTCGTGATGGCAAAGTGCATCAGCAAACCTACGTCCACGGCGTGCCGCAGGCCCCGCTGGCGGTGGTGGGTGATACCGATGCTACCGGTACGCGCGTGCGTTTCTGGCCGAGCCATGAAACCTTCACCAACGTGACTGAATTTGAGTACGACATCCTGGCAAAACGTCTGCGTGAACTGTCGTTCCTCAACTCCGGTGTGTCAATTCGCCTTGAAGATAAGCGCGATGACAAGAAGGATCATTACCACTACGAAGGGGGGATCAAGGCGTTTGTTGAGTATCTCAACCGCAACAAAAACCCGATTCACCCGAACGTGTTCTACTTCTCTACCGAGAAGGACGGCATTGGTGTGGAAGTGGCATTGCAGTGGAACGATGGTTTCCAGGAAAACATCTACTGCTTCACGAACAACATTCCACAGCGCGATGGCGGTACGCACCTTGCGGGCTTCCGTGCGGCGATGACGCGTACCCTGAATGCCTACATGGACAAAGAAGGCTACAGCAAAAAAGCCAAAGTCAGCGCCACCGGTGATGACGCGCGTGAAGGTCTGATCGCCGTGGTATCGGTAAAAGTACCGGACCCGAAATTCTCCTCGCAGACCAAAGACAAGCTGGTTTCCTCAGAAGTGAAATCGGCGGTTGAACAGCAGATGAACGAACTGCTGGCGGAGTATCTGCTGGAAAATCCATCTGACGCGAAAATCGTCGTTGGCAAAATTATCGATGCGGCGCGTGCGCGTGAAGCGGCACGTCGTGCTCGTGAGATGACGCGTCGTAAAGGTGCGCTGGACCTCGCAGGTCTGCCGGGCAAACTGGCGGATTGCCAGGAGCGCGACCCGGCGCTGTCCGAAATCTACCTGGTGGAGGGTGACTCCGCAGGCGGTTCGGCCAAGCAGGGACGTAACCGTAAGAACCAGGCGATTCTGCCGCTGAAAGGTAAAATCCTCAACGTAGAGAAAGCGCGTTTCGACAAGATGCTTTCTTCGCAGGAAGTGGCGACGCTGATCACCGCGTTGGGTTGCGGCATTGGCCGTGACGAATACAACCCGGACAAACTGCGTTATCACAGCATCATTATCATGACCGATGCCGACGTCGATGGTTCGCACATCCGTACGCTGCTGTTGACCTTCTTCTATCGTCAGATGCCGGAAATCGTGGAACGTGGTCACGTCTACATCGCGCAGCCGCCGTTGTACAAAGTGAAGAAAGGCAAGCAGGAGCAGTACATCAAAGACGACGAAGCGATGGATCAATATCAAATCGCGATTGCCCTTGATGGCGCAACCCTGCACACCAACGCCAGCGCCCCGGCACTGGGAGGCGAACCGCTGGAAAATCTGGTAGCGAGCTTCAACAGCACCCAGCGCATGATCAAACGTATGGAGCGCCGCTATCCGCTCGCGCTGCTGCGTGGGCTGATTTACCATCCGACCCTGAGCGACCTCAGCGATGAAGCCGCGGTGAAAGGTTGGCTGGATGGTCTGGTGGCCTATCTGACCGAGCGCGAAGCGCATGGCAGCACCTACGTTGCTCAGGTGCGCGCTAACCGTGAGCAGCACCTGTTTGAGCCGGTACTGCGTGTACGTACTCACGGGGTGGATACCGATTATCCGCTGGACAGCGAATTTATCGCTGGTCCTGAATACCGCAAAATCTGCGACCTTGGTGAGCAGTTGCGCGGCCTGATTGAGGAAGATGCGTTTATTGAGCGTGGCGAACGTCGTCAGCCAGTAACCAGCTTCGAACAGGCGATTGACTGGCTGGTGAAAGAATCCCGCCGTGGCCTGTCAGTTCAGCGCTACAAAGGATTGGGCGAGATGAACCCGGAGCAGTTGTGGGAAACCACTATGGACCCGGACAGCCGCCGCATGTTGCGCGTCACCATCAAAGACGCCATCGCCGCCGACCAGTTGTTCACCACGCTGATGGGCGATGCGGTAGAACCGCGCCGCGCCTTCATCGAAGAGAACGCGCTGAAAGCCGCCAACATCGACATCTGATGTGCCAAAACCCTTCCCAATCGGGAAGGGTTTTTTGTTTGTTACCCGCCTGACATTTCCTTTTCTGCTTAAAAAACATCTGCGTTAGCTTTTGTTTGCTTCCGTTTTTTCCCGTGCGCTGCGATCCGTGTCACTTACATCTGTTGTCCACTCCCTTACGCTTTGGGCGAAGCAGAGGGGATGACGCATGTTTCTGGAAGAGCGACGTAATCAAATACTTAAATGGCTGGATGAACAGGATCGCGTAACGGTTAATGGGCTGGCAAGCCAGCTTGGCGTTACACGCGAAACTATTCGTACCGATCTCGGCGCACTGGCGCGTCAGGGATTGGTACAACGCTGCTATGGCGGGGCGATTGCCCTGCGCCGCAACCTCCAGGAAAAATTGATCAGCGAAAGTGGCGGAAATTTTGAAGTGTTGCTGGAGCGTTTGCAGGCGCGACGTCCGAGCGCAACATCTGCGGTAAAAAACGGCAAAGTCTGCATTCTTGGTGCCTTTAATGTCGATATCGTGGCTAAAGTTGCACGTTTTCCTCGCGGCGGCGAATCGCTGCTGGCGCTCGGCAGCACCCTCGGTCCGGGCGGCAAAGGGGCCAACCAGGCGATGGCGGCCAGTTGTGCCGGTACGCGGGTACATTTTGTCGCCAAAGTTGGCACCGATCAGTTCAGCAAGTTTGCGTTTGACCATCTGTCGGCCTCTGGCATCCACTCGTTCCGTCTGTACCAGACGGATAGTGAGCCGACCGGAAGCGCCATCATTTACGTCTCGCAGGAGAATGGCGAGAACATGATCGCCATCTATTCCGGCGCGAACAAAACCTTCACCGACGACGAAATCGCCGAGATGACCCACGAGTTGTCGGATGCCAGCGTGCTGCTGCTGCAACTGGAAAACAACTTTGAGGCCACGCGCAGCGCGATTCGTCTCGCTCATACGCTCGGGGTGCGGGTGATTATGAACCCCGCACCGTTTTCCGCCGAGGTGTTGAGCTGTCTGGCGATGATTGACGTGCTAACCCCCAATGAAACCGAAGCCTCGTTGCTGTCTGGCATCGAAATCGTCGATTTAGCCAGCGCGCGTGCCGCCGCACAGGCCATCGTCGAACTGGGCGCGCGACGCGTCATCATCACTATGGGATCACGCGGTGCGTTACTGCTTGATAACCAACAATTTCATCATATTCCGGCCTTCCCGGCGTTGAGCGTCGATACCACCGGAGCAGGCGATGCCTTCAACGGTGCGCTGGCCGCCGCGCTGGCGCAGGGGCAAAGCCTGTTGCAGGCCGCCACCTGGGCATCGGCCTTTGCCGCGCTGGCGGTAGAGCGCGAAGGTGCCAGCAATATGCCGGATCGACAGCAGGTTATGGCCCGACTTCATCAACGATAACAAATCACAGCGGTGGAACCGCTGGCAGGAGAGAACATGAAAAAAATCGAAGGCATTGTGCCGGTTATGCTTACCCCCTTTACGGCAGACAACCAGGTTGATTATCCGGGGCTGGAGCGCCTGATTAACTGGTATCTGGCGGAAGGTGTCGATGCATTGTTCGCGGTATGTCAGTCGAGCGAAATGCAGTTCTTAAGCCTCGAAGAACGCGTGGCGCTGGCGAAATTTGTGGTGGAAAAAGTACAGGGTCGCGTGCCGGTGATTGCGTCCGGCCATATCAGCGACGATCTGGCGCAACAAACCGCCGAGTTGCAGGCGATGGCGAACACCGGCATCGATGCGCTGGTGCTGGTGACTAACCATCTCGACCCGAAAAATGAGGGCAGCGCAACCTTCTACGCACACCTCAATCATTTGCTGGAGGCGCTGCCTGACACCCTGCCGCTGGGCCTGTATGAATGCCCGGCTCCGTACCGTCGTCTGTTGAGCGATGAAGAATTCAGCTTCTGCGCCAACAGCGGCCGTTTTGTGGTGCTGAAGGATGTGAGCTGCGATCTGCCGACCGTGACCCGTCGCGTGCAGCTGGCAGAAGGGACACCGCTGGCGGTGATCAACGCCAACGCTGCCATCGCCTGGCCAGCCATGCAGGCCGGTTCCAAAGGTTTCAGCGGCGTCTTCACCAACTTCCATCCGGGGCTGTATCACTGGCTGTACCACCAGGGCGCGCAGCAGGCGGAGAAAGCCCACGAGCTTTCGCTGTTCCTGTCGCTCAGCGCGGTGACGGAAACCCTCGGTTACCCGAAAAACGCCAAAATCTACCATCAACGCCTGGGCACCTTCGCCAGCGAGCATTGCCGCGTTAATAAAGACAACGTGCTGGAGAAATTCTGGGGACTGGGCGTATTGCTCGACCAGATCCGCGATGGCAGCCAGATTTGGCAGCAACGTATCGAAAACCTCTGAGAAAAATACGTAGCGGTGCGATTTATCGCGCCGCTACGGCTGTACCTGAACCCATTAATGATAACGACAGGGAAAACACCATGATTGTATGTGATAGCCAGGATTGGGCGCGTGAGCGCCATGCCTTCCACCCCATCGTCGACCAGGCGTTACGTTGGATAGCCGACACCGATTTCAGCCAACTGGCCACCGGCAAGTATGACTTGCTGCCGGATAACCAGATGTTCTGCCTGGTGCAGGAAATGGACACCGAACCGGCCAGCGATCGCCGTGCCGAGTCGCATTTTAACTACGTTGATATTCAGTACCTGTTGGCTGGACGCGAGAACATTGGCGTGGCGCGGGCGCATCCGCAGCATGTCATCATTGAAGATCTGCGCGCTGAGCGTGACGTGGTGTTTTATCAGGACACAATTGATGAATCGATGATCACTCTGACGCCGGGCATGTTCGCGCTGTTTTTCCCGCATGACGTGCATCGTCCCTGCTGTGCCGCGCCTGATGCGCAGCCGATCCGTAAAGCGGTGATCAAAATTAACCTCAGCCTGTTTAACGCGGTGGGGGCAACACAATGAAAACCTCGGTGAATACCTTGTCCGGCGCCGCAGTGGCGCAGCCCACGCTTGTGGGCAAATTACGCTGGGGAATCATTACCATCCTGCTGCTGGCAGCGGTGGTGAACTACCTCGATCGTGCCAACCTGAGTATCGCCAACACCACCATCGCGGCAGAGTTTGGTTTCTCGCAGACCGAGATGGGCCTGCTGCTGTCGGCGTTTCTCTGGCCCTATGCGTTGGCAAACCTGCCGGCGGGTTGGCTGGTGGATAAGTTTGGTCCGAAGAGAATGTTCTCCTGGGCGCTGGGGTTATGGTCCAGCTTTACCGTGCTGGCGGCTTTCGTAAACAGCTACAGCTTCTTCTATGGCCTGCGTATGCTGCTGGGCGTCTCGGAGTCGCCATTCTTTACCTCCGGCATCAAAATCACCCATCGCTGGTTTGGTGATAATGAACGAGGCCTGCCGACGGCGATCATCAATACCGGTTCGCAAATCGCTAACGCCATTGCGCCACCGATTCTTACCGTGCTGCTGCTGACTTTTGGCTGGCGTGGGATGTTCGTTGCCATTGGTCTGATGGGGATTCCACTGCTGCTGGCGTGGTGGAAATTCTATCGCGACCCGGATGCGCGTGAAGATGCGCTGCTGCATGCCGGACAGCGCAGCGTCGCTGCCCCGGAAGAACGCGCGCAAGCGAGCTGGGGCGCATTATTCCGTCACAGCACCACCTGGTTTATGGTGATCGGTAACTTCTCCATCATGTTCACCATCTGGGTGTACCTCACCTGGCTGCCGGGATATCTGGAAAAATCCCTCGGCTTCAGCCTGAAAGCAACCGGATGGATCGCCTCGATTCCGTTCCTGTGCGGCATTCTGGGTGTGCTGGTGGGCGGCATGCTGTCCGATCGCCTGGTGCGTAACGGCGTGCGTGCTATCACTGCGCGTAAAATCCCTATCGTCACCGGTGCAGCGCTGGCGGCTTGTTTTGTCGCGCCGATTCCTTTTGTCGATAGCACACCGCTGGCGATTGGTCTGCTGGCGCTCGGCTATTTCTGCTCGCAGATGCCGCAGGGGGCGCTCTGGACGTTGGCGAGTGACATCGCGCCAAAATCACAGGTTGCATCGCTGGGGGCGATCCAGAACTTCGGTGGCTTCCTGGGGGCGGCAATGGCCCCGATCGTCACTGGCATCATCCTTGATACTACCGGCAAGTTCACCAACGTGTTCCTGCTGGGCGCGGGATTGCTGATGATTGGTGCGCTGAGCTACGGCCTGTTTGTGCGCAAGCCACTCCAGGCGAAATGATACGCAGAATGCCGTCTGGCGTCGATAAACTGGTCAATGTGAGCTGAATCGCGCTAGCATGGATGCAAACTCTGAATTAACGAGGATGTTATGGCGATAAAACTGATTGCGATCGATATGGACGGCACCTTGCTTAACCCGTACCACCAGATCACCCCGGCAGTAAAATCCGCGATTGCCCGTGCACGCGATAAAGGTGTTGCCATTGTGCTGGCCACAGGTCGCCCCTTTGTCGGTGTCGAGCGCTACCTGCAAGAACTGGATTTACAGCAACCGGGTCAATATTGCATCAGCAACAATGGCGCGTTGGTCCAACGCGCCGATACCGGCGCAAGCGTAGCGGAAGTGACGCTGAGTTTTGATGATTTTCTCTACGTCGAGCAACTGGCGCGCGAACTTGGCGTCCATTTCCATGCGTTTGACCACTCCTCGTTGTATACGCCGAACAAAGATATCAGTGAGTACACCATCCACGAAGCCAGCCTGACCGGCATCCCGGTGCGTTATCGTGCCGTGGAAGAGATGGACCCGGCGACGCGCTTCCCGAAACTGATGATGATCGACAAACCTGCGTTGTTGGATAAGGCGGTGGCTGCGCTGCCGGCCCGCGCCCGCGACAGCTACACTATTTTGAAGAGCGCACCTTACTATCTCGAAATCCTCGATCCGCGCGTCAACAAAGGTTATGGCGTGAAAATGCTGGCGGAAAAACTCGGCCTGCAAGCCGCAGAAGTCATGACGATTGGCGATCAGGAAAACGACCTGGCGATGATTGAGTATGCCGGAACCGGGGTGGCAATGGGCAATGCGATTGACTCGGTAAAAAGTATTGCGCAGTTCATCACCAAAACCAACGCGGAAGATGGCGTGGCGTACGCGATCGAAGAGTTGGTGCTGTAATTCTCCTTTGATCTATGCAAATCCTGTAGCGGCGCGATAAATCGCGCCGCTACAGGATCTAAGGCTACCCCATGTCAGAAAAACAACTCACCTTTGCAGAACGTCATCATCAACTAACCAATATCAATGTCTGGACCGCCGACAGCCAGTGGCTGGCGTTTGATGTCCGTCCTTCCGGTGCTTCCTTTACCAGCCTGACCATTGAACGCGTCAATGTGGCAAGCGGTGCAGTTGAGGTGTTGTACCAGGCACGCGACGGCGCGCACGTTGGCGTGGTGACCGTCAGCCCGGATCTCCCGCCACGCTATGTCTGTATCCACGGCCCGGAACATCCCGATGCGCACTGGCATTACGATTTCCACCATCGGCGTGGCGTGATTGTGCAGCAGGGGATCGCGGAGAATCTTGATGCCTGCGATATCACCGCTCCCTTTACGCCTGGCGCATTGCGCGGTGGTTCGCATGTTCATGTCTTCAGCCCGGACGGTTCGCGTCTGAGTTTTACCTACAACGATCATGTGATGCATGAAAAAGATGTGGCCGAAGATCTGCGTAACGTCGGTGTTGCTGTGCCGCTGCATCCGGTATGCCCGTCAAAACATCATCCGCGTGAATATGAGGGAAGCCATTATTGTGTGCTGGTCAGCCAGACGCAACGTGATCCCCTGCCGGGCAGTGATCAAATCGATCGTGCCTACGAGGAGTGCTGGATAGGCGATCGCGGCTATCAAAAGCCGGATGGCAGCTGGCAACGTTGGGCCATCGCGTTTATTGGTGATACCCGCTCAGTGAGTGGCGAAAAAGTACCGGAAGTGTTTGTGGTCGATCTGCCAACTGCGCTGGCGGATTACGCGAAGTCAGGTGCTTCTCCCCTACAGGGGACGCCCGATACATTGCCAGCGCCGCCGTCCGGGGTACAGCAACGACGCGTTACCCATACGCAGGGGCTGGCGTTACAGCCACGCCACTGGTTACGTGCCGCACCGGATGGCAGCGCTATCGCTTTTCTGATGGCGGATAAAAACGGCGTGGTGCAGCTGTGGACGGTGTCGCCCAACGGGGGTAAACCACATCAGGTGACGCAGCTAGCCAGTAGCATCCAGTCAGCCTTTAGCTGGCATCCTTCCGGTGCGGCCATCAGCTTTGTCTGTGACAACAGCGTGATGCGATGCGAGCTGGCGAGCGGCAAATGCACGCGATTGACGCAGCGCAGTGACCAGCCGCCGTCAGGTGATGCGGTGGTCTGGTCGCCGGATGGAGGAAAGATCGCCTATATGCGAGAAATCAACGGCTGGCGGCAGCTGTTCTGCGTCAGTGCGACTCCGCAGGCATAGAAGCGGCGGTTGCCAGACTCGCCTGAGTCCCGGCCAGTTTTTCGCTTTGCAGCACGCGCTCGCGTGGTGAATCGATCGATTTGTCATCGTCATGGCGGAAGTAATCCCACGGCAGCAGGAGGGTGTCCATCACCGCAGAGAAAGGCAGATCGATAGCGAGTAATGGCTTCATTGCCCAACTGGTTTGGTCATCAGTTAGCATCTCCGCGCTGGCACGGGTACCGGGATAATAACCCTGGCTCGCGCCAGTGTGAGACATAAGACTGGAGCAACCGGAGGTCATACCTGCGCCACAGATCAACAGACCGGGCAGCAAAAAGCGTTTCATCATTTTCATCATCTTCTTTCATCCCTTCAGTCATGGCATGGCCCTGGCTGGAGTGTGTCACCTGATTAAGCATCACTCTGAGTTGATGTCTTTCTGTCCAGGCGAATAATGACCTGAGTGTATGCTATTTCATCAAAATTGCTGCAAGAAATTCCTCGTGAAACCTTGAAAGTGAAAAAATAGCGCCCACTTTTAAGGAACGGTCACGCTGCTTTCGCCGACAGGGAGAGCAACGGGCCGCACAACCTGTCCATGGTGGAAGGTTGCCAAAACTTGCTGATTTTCAGGAGTCCTAATATGCGTAATTTTGATCTCTCTCCGCTTTATCGTTCTGCAATTGGTTTCGATCGTCTGTTCAATCTGCTGGAATCAAATCAGAACCAGGCCAATGGTGGCTATCCTCCGTATAACGTTGAGCTGGTGGATGAAAACCACTACCGCATCACCATTGCCGTGGCGGGCTTTGCCCAGAGCGAGTTAGATATCACCTCTCATGACAACATGCTGGTTGTGCGCGGTGCGCATCCCGAGGAGCAGCAGGAACGTAAATACCTGTACCAGGGCATCGCCGAGCGTAACTTTGAGCGTAAATTCCAGCTGGCTGACCATATCGTGGTGCGCGATGCGCGTCTGGAGAATGGTTTGTTAAGCATCGACCTGGAACGCATCGTCCCCGAAGAGGCGAAACCGCGTCGGATTGAAATTCTGAAGTAAGGGTCAGGCTGCGTTGCCACAGCCCTCGACAACCGCAGTCCAGTTGAAGGATTGCGGTTTTTTATGCATGTGCTGAGACAACTGCTTTATCACCGAGCGCTTTGCAGGTTGCACAACCATTAAAACCCAATGCGATCATTACTTCTTCAGCAAACAACTGCTCGCTTCGGTGGTTTATTTTAATTATTGTACTGATAATCTCGCTTTTGGTATTGCTTTTAAGTAAATGCCATTCTGTAATGATGTCATATTCTTCTTGTGACATTTTTTTCTTTTTGAGTAAATCATCTCTTATATGAGATGCTTGACCATATTTTTTTACGGTTGATTTGTACTCCTGAAAGAAAGATAGTGTCTGATCGATGTATTTTTCCTCATGTTTGTCATCGAAAGATTGTAACAGGCTTTGGCTCGAGGCTAATCTTTTACCGCTATTGGCGTGTCGGCTTTTTTGTATTGGACTCATATGAACTCGGAAGAAGGCATTCGCCCGAGCATAGTAAGCTGCTTCATCCTTATAAAAAAGCTCTTTGTTTTTGATAAAATATTGACGGTATTCATCTATCCTGTGTTCAGGGATTTCATCGGGTATTGAAAAGTTCTCATAATCAGACAGCAGGTTTGGGCAATTCTCATAAAAATGGTAGATAAGCTTTTCACGATAGAAGATGACTCTTTGCAGACGTGTCTCAGACTCAGCTTTTCTCTGGTTCATGAGTTTTATATTGTCTGCTGTTTCTGTGTTAAGTATCTCATTTACTGCAATGATTTTCGCCATTGCTTTCAACTCTGGGGCACTGAATAAATTTTCCTTAGTATGTGGTTTTATTATTTTATTGATGGCTTCTCCAGCTTTGAGCGATTGTTCATAGGGTATATCAAGAATGCCACCAATCTTATGTAATGTTGATTTTGTAACGTATACCAGGCGCATTTTAATCCCTTCTACTTATTCATTCTCTGAGGTAATATGAATGATGTTGCTGTTGATTAGTTGCTCAATAAAGGACTCCTGATAATCAGAAGGATCAACCTTATTTATTAACTCTTCAATTAATTCAATCTCTTCACCTTCAGAAGCAACGATACGGTATAAAGTATCAGAGATATCTTTAGTGAGCAGTGATGTTTTTGGTTCAGAGCTGAGTCGACTCAACAAATCCAGCATGGCATAGCTTTTCGCTGGTAACTTGATAGATACCGTTTCATAAAGTTCACGAGAATCTTTCACTATGTTATTCTTCATTTTTTCAATTTGATTTTTAATCATTTTTATTACCAATTTTATCTTTAATAAGAATTTTACAGTAGTTATGCTCGTCAGAATGTTTCATTAAATAAATTTCTTCCTTGCTTAATAAATCAGTTTGCTGATCCTGCGCTGACAGTTTGAAGTTGTTATACTTATAGAAGATGCTTTCTTTGATCTCTTCCCGCGCCACTTCAAAAATCCAACTTTCTTCAAGATCATTACATCCATCAATGATATGTTGTGGTGATAGTTTATCAGCCTCAGTTGCTAACAATACCTGACTATCAAATTCTGTGACTTCAGATTTTAATTTTTCAATTAGAATTTTTCTAATGATGTTATTTAAAATGGCAGAGCGAGATGTATCCAGTCTGAGTGCCATTTCATCAATAAATTTTAAATCTGCACGGTGAATCTTCAGATTAATTTTCTGAGGTGGGACGGGTAATACAATTGTGCTTTCAGCTGAATTGCTTAAAATTTTGTCTTTGTTTACTTTTAGCATTTTTTTTACCGTAGTGGAAAAAAGAAGTCATCAGCAAATCATCCGTTAATGCGATGCTAGCGCCTTTCTTTTGCTGTAAAGTGATTAATTGTCTTTTTAATGAGTTGATGCATTCTATCGCCAGAGCCAGTGTTTTTTCATCCAATATGAGTCTCTCGCTGTTATTACTAAAAGAACCCAGAGACATCACCAGATTAATGACTTCAAACGATATGTTTCTTTCCGACATTCTCTTTTGCAGATGACATGATATTTTCATAAGCACACCTCGTCTGTTTCATGAATAATGACACAGACGGTGCTGGTGCAAAAGTACAATTTGTACCTTTTTCATATGTCATTGTTTTATAGTGTTATTTAGTTTCGACTAATGCGAAAGGGAAGGGGGTTCGGGTCAGGAAAGAAAAAATATGCCAGATGACACTGATACCTAACCCGGGTATCGGGGCAGAATCTCCCCATACCCGGGCGCAGTACTACGTTCTTATGAGAAATCGCTGACTCACCATTCCGCCAAATACATTAATCAGCAGACCGAGAATAATCACTGTAGCGCCTAACATTTGCTGCATCGACAGGGTTTCTCCCAAAATCAATGCTGCGCTGAGAATCCCCACCACCGGCACCAGTAACGAGAGCGGAGCGACGCGCCAGGTTTCATAGCGACTGAGCAAATTGCCCCAAATGGCATAACCGACAATGGTGGCGACAAACGCCAGGTAGATCAGTGCCAACACGGTTTGCAGTGAAATATGCACCAGACTGCTGACTATCGCCGCCTCACCCTCGAACCACCATGAGCAGGCGAAGAAGGGCAGCATAGGCACCAGCGCACTCCACACCACCAGCGACATTACCGGGACTTTGCTGTTACGCAGGATAATCTTGTTGGTGATATTGCCTAACCCCCACGACAGCGCTGCGGCCAGCGTCAGCATCATCGTGGTCAGCGTAATCCCTGCGGTGGTTTGCCCCTCCATACCGGCAGTGGCAAGCATAAACATACCGAGGGTGGCGACTACGATCCCGGCGATATGGTTCCAGCGCAGCTTCTCAGCCAGCAATAGCGCGCCGAGCAGCAGGGTAAAAAATGCCTGAGCCTGCACCACCAGCGACGCCAGCCCGGCGGGCATGCCAAGTTTGATGGCAAGAAACAGAAATGCAAACTGACCAAAGCTGATGGTCATGCCGTACACCACCAGCCAGCGTAGCGGGATGTTTGGTCGCTTAACAAAGAAGATCGCCGGGAATGCCACCAGAGTAAAACGCAGTCCCGCCAGTAAAAACGGGGGCATGCCATGCAGCCCCAACTTAATCACCACAAAATTGACACCCCAGGCCAGCACGACACACAGGGCTAATAATAGATCTTTAACTGACATAACAATTCCTTCTGCCGCGATCAGGCGGTCGCCGTCACGGGGGTGGCGATTTCTGCACAACATTCATCGCCGACTACACGAAAATAATCATTCACATTCAGCGCTACCGAGCGCTCCAGTTCACCTGCGTTGAACCACAGGGTACCGACATCGCGCAGACGCGTGTCGACGCGCAGCGCCAGCCGGTCATCAAAACTAAAGGGGGGCACTGCTCCCATCACGCACTGCGTCAGTTCCTGGGCTTTTTCCGGTGCGGCGAAGCTCGATTTCTTGCCGCCAATGGCACGCGCCGCGCTTTTGAAGTTGATTTTGCAATCACCGGGGACAATCGCCAGCAGATAACGGGACTCCGCCCCTTCTGGCATGGTCACCTCCAGCACCATCGCCTTCGCAGCCTGATTCAGCTCATTGCCGCGGATCTCGCTGATGACATCGGTCTGACCGATGGCCTCATGCTCGACCACACGGAAATTCGCCTGATGTTGCTCCAACTGCGCGATCAATTTTTCATAGGTTGTCATCTTCATCTCCTCGTATGACGGGCCACGGGTTAACTCCAGGCAATCGCGTGCTTCATCTTTTTGTCGGTCAGACCAAAGAAGAAGCCCATAGTGATGCGCGTATCGCCTTCCACCCGATCAATTTCATGATAAAAAGCAGGATTAAACAGATAGATATCGCCGCTGCGCGGTGAAAACTCACAAGTCTCGCAATGTTCAACAACGCCACTCTGGTAGCCCAGTTCGCCAGGTGTTTTGAAACGCTCATCCACCTGCTGCCATTTCTTATTAAAGATGCGCAGTTCGCCACCGGCGTTGCACTCTTGCAGGCACACCACGCAACTCAGCTGATGCAAAATGTCGGTGACCGCCAGGCCGCTGCCTGCCGCATCGCGCACGATGTTGTCGTTGTGCAATGGGTTGGCGACGCCGTTGGCATGGAAACGCACGATCGAACCCGCATAGTCGCCATGCCGGGGATCAGTGGCGGTTTTCAGGCTCTCCAGCCGTAAGGCGTGTTTCACCCAGTTGTAAACCTGGTCACGCAGGCAGTGCAGCGAGGGCGGCAAAGCGGGCTGGATGTCGCGTAATTCAGTGAAATAGTTTTCCGGCGCAGCGGTGTGCTTCGCCAGATAGGGGCCAAGGGTGGTGAGTGCACCATTGGGATAGTGCGACACCCGCACCTTCTCGCGGCAAAGTTGCAGGTCATCCACTGCCGCTTCACGGACTTCCGGGGTCAGGAAATTACGCAGTACCAGCAGCGGTACACGCGCAGTCACAATGTCATCCAGCCAGGTACTTTCCACAAACATTTTGGGGTTAATCACGCGTATCTGATTGAAAATGGCCATGCTGTTCACTCCGACAAAGGAATTTCATGAAGTTCATGGTTACTCATTCGACGCCATTCCGACGCCGTGCCCAGTGCTGCAATGGGTTCAGAAGAGATAAAGGTGCGGTCGTGCTGTTTGTAGTGATGCAGGGTGAAATAATCGGGATAAGGGGTATCTGTGGGATGCCATTGCCATGCCCAGGCTTTCTCGCGGGTGACAAAAATCGCGTTGGCCGCACTGCCGCCAGGTGCTACCTGTACCATTTTGTCACGCAGATAATCGCGGGTGAAATCAGCCGGGGTCGCGCGGTCAACGATGTATTCAAGGTATTCCGCCGAATCGAAGCGGGACTCCGCCATGCCGAGCTGCTGGTAAACCGTTGGTAAAAAGCCGTTGTGCATCATGTACCACTGCGTCTGGCCACTGGTGCGCCACAGCGGATGCGAAAATTCGATACCGTGGTTTTTGCTCAAGGTGGCATGGCGCACATGCACCGCCAGAAAACGGCCACGCAGGCGATCGACATCAATACCCGGCAGCGCATCGGCAAACATGCCGGTGCCGTGTAGCGTGCGAATTTTTCCCTGCTCGATCCACAGCATTCCCCAGCCGTTTGGGTGCTGCTTGATTGGGCCATCATGGGTCGCGGTTTCACCACAACTCATGGCGCGCGCCGCCTCCAGTACCGCAGCGGCATCAAACTGACCGTGCGCCAGAATCATTCTGCACATAGCAAATCCCCCCGTGTGGCAAAAGACGGAACCGCAAGAATCTGATGGAAGGTCGCCAGAATGTCGTCGCGGCTGTTACCCGGCAGACGGAAGGTGGCGAGGATGCCCGCATGTCGGGTCAAATCGGCATACAATGAGGATCGCGGTGATACCTCCAGTGCGGGCAGATTGAGCGGTGGCAGTAGCTGGCCGCGTTGCTGTTGCGCGATCCAGCTTTCTGCCTGGTGATATTGCAGCGGCTGGCGCAAACGCAGACGACCTACCGCCGACGCCTGTTGATTGAAATGCAGCTCAGGCATACCGTGTCCTGCTTCGATCTGAAATGCCACGTCGGCCCAGTTGATGCCGGTCACTTCCTCAACCAGGTTCACCACACCCATGCCCGACAGGCGGAAACCCATTTCGAGAAAATGCGGTTCGCCATTGACCACGATGAAATCGATATGGAAAGCGCCCTGACGGTAGCCAAAAGTTTCACAACAGAAACTCATCAGGCTGGCAAAGGCCGCAGGCAGTTGCTGTGCGGCCATCGCCACATGGCCGGATTCGTAAAAGCTGATGCTGCCATCGGCGTCGCTGTGATGCTCAATCACCTTCTGGCAACAGGTCAGGGCTACCGCGTGGCCGTTATCCACCACGCCCTGTAATGAATATTCGTCGCCGCACAGCCAGCTCTCGACGATATAGCCCGAGAACCCACGTCCACCGTAATTCATGGTATCGACCAGTTTGTTAATCACGGTATCCAGTTGGCTGGCTTCCTCGACCATCCAGACACCGAGGCCGCCGCCGCCATCGACCGGCTTGATCACGCAGGGGTAGAGCAGCGCTTCCCGCGCGTCGCGGATACTGAGCGGCGAGGCAAAAAAGCGAAACTCTGGTTGAGGGAAACGCGGCCAGGCCTTACGCAGCGCCATGCGTTGCGCGTATTTGTCCGGCGGGATAAAGCAGGGGCCGGCATCCGGGCCAGCCAGCATCTCACGCACCCGACCGGCGCTGGCGTTATAGGCTTCAAAGCCCGCCAGCACTACCTGTGGATGTTCCAGCAGCCCGGCATGCAGACACGCCTGTAACACATCCCAGGGGTTTTCCGGTCGATCCAGCCGCACGATCAGATCGAACGGCAAGGTCTGGCTGAGGGACTGGTAATCGACAAAATCCCCCATCTCCGCCAGAACAGTGAAATAACCTTCGCGCTTTGCCACCGCGCAGTACGGATTTTGCCCGTCGCGGGTGGCACCAATCTGCAGGAAAATCTTTCTCATCGGTTGGCCTTACCGGGTTAACGCCCGGAAATCACTTCTGTGACGATGTCCTGCAGGACACCATTGTTAACCTGGATCACCGCTTTGTGCGGGTCGAAGCGCAGCACGCGCGACAGGGCATCCTGCTGTTGGTTATCCAGCAATGAACTCACCTGCGCGCTTTGCCAGCAGTGACGCATCTGCACGATGGTCAGGCCGGAAAGTTGCTCCAGTTGTTGTGCCAACAGCAGATGGTTGCTGTTGCCTTCCAGCAAGGCACGCACCGCCGCTTCTTCCGGCGCGTCCGGCAACTGTTGCAGCCAGGCTTTCAGTTGGCGGCCACCGGCGATAAACGGCGAATAAATCATGCACACCAGCTGGGTTTCATCGAGACCAAATGCCTGTTCGGCAAACTGCGTTGCCCGCTGCCGCGCACGCGCAATCGCGGCATCGTCCTGATAACGTGCCGCCATTTCGCTGATCAGCTGTGGTGGAAAATCTTTTTGCTGCATCAATCCCAGCGCAAAGCGTGCATATTCGCGCACGCCTTCGGCGTAGCTACGCTGCAACAGGGTTTCTGCGCGCAGGCCGCGAATATGGGCCATTAATGTCGGGTTGCCGCAGTCTGATTCCGAGAAGCTGAACATCAGTTCATCGAAGCGGAACTGCATAAACTCAGTGAGCAGCGTCCAGTGCGCACCCGCTTCATACGCGGTGTCCTGATAGATATTGAAGAACAGTGGATCGCGCTCAAGCTGCCAGGTGATGCGGTGCGCGGGGGTAACCTGATCGACACCGTAGACATCGCTAAAGTAGCGTTGCGCCACGCCATCCAGGGTTTGCAGAAAGCCGCTAAAGCCGCGTGATTTATCCGCCACCGGTGCGTTAAACAGCCGGGAGAGGTGGCGCGCCCAGGCGAGGTAAGCGGTTTGTTCCTGTGGCGAATCGCCGGTGATGATCATATCCACCCCGCCATCGTAGTGCGCCGCGAGGCCAAAGGAGTTCACCATGCTGAGGTTGCAGGCGTTGCAAAAGGTGGAGCGTGCATCGGCGCGGAAGCGGTGGCCGTTCATCAGCACATCGTTGCGATTCTGCTGGCGTACCGCTTCCGGCATCGGCAAATAACGGGAAAAAGGGCGAATCTGTAATCCGTCGGTCACCAGACATTCGGTAAAGTCGTCATGGTGGATATGCAGCGCGCGATAAACGCGATCGATATTCTCCATCACGCTGTCGTTCATTGCCGCGTGGCGGTTGGTGCTGATGCGGAGCTGAAAGGTGCTCCCCCGCTGTTGCCAGATCAACCCCTGGATGTAGCGGACATACGCCACCATATAGCTGCTGTCTTTGCCGCCGCCATAGGCGAGCAACACGCGGTTGTTTTCGGGGTGGTGCGTATCGGGTAGCGCGGCGAGCAAACGGCGGGAACAAGCCTGAGCAGATGCGAGAATGGCGGGGGATAGATATCCTTCAATTTCTCTCATCATGGTGGACAGATTATTCATTTTTCACTTTTTCCTTTGGCTAATAAAATCGCTATTGCCTTGAACACGGCAACATTGCGGGTAAAGGGCCACGAAGGTGCTTGGGAATGAATGTCTCAGTCTTCATGCTGCGCGGCTGGGTGCCAGCCACCGATACGCAAGGTGATTGATTTAACAGATGCAGCCTAAACTACTTTGAATGTAATCTGATGGATACGCACAGATCAGCACGATATGGGGTGGAACAGATGGCGGGTGAGACGGAAGAACAGGAGAGTCAGAGCAGTCGTTACCGTCAGATAGCAGAACAGATCAAACAGGCGATTCACAGCGGATCGCTGCCGCCAGACAGTCGCTTACCCTCGGTGCGCACGCTGGCTACGCAGTACCGAGTCAGTATGACCACCGCGCTCAAAACATTACGCACACTTGAGGATGAACACTATGCGGTGGCACGTCCCAAGTCCGGCTTTTTTGTGGCACCACGTAAGGCCGACAAAAAGTTGCCGTTGGTCAGCCATGAACAACCGCGTGAAATCGCACCACTGGATGAGCAGACCGAACTGCATCTGGCGATGGTGGGTTCGGATTGTCGCGTAAGGCTGGATCTGGCAAACGGCGATATCTCGCTGTATCCGGTAAAGAAAATTGGTCTGCTGATGCGTCAGATGGGGTACAGCAAACCGGCGCTGCTCGGGAATACCGTTAAGGGTACTGGCTATGCACCGTTGAAGGCGGAAATTGCCCGCCGTGCGGTGGATTATGGCTGCAACATCAACGCCGATGACATCCTGATCACCAACGGCTGTATTGAGGCGATCTCACTGTCGCTGCGCGCCACCACTCGTCCAGGTGATATCGTGGCGGTGGAATCACCCTGTTATTTTGTGTTGTTGCAGATGCTGCACAACCTCAATCTACGGGTGATTGAAGTGGAGGCGGGCGCGGAAGGCTACGTCAACGTTGAGAAACTGACGACGTTGTTCCAGCGCAAAGCGGTGCAGGCGTATCTCAGCCTCAACAACATCAATAACCCGCTTGGCAAAAGCATCCCCAACGAACAAAAGGCCTACATTGCACGCCAGGCCGACGAAAACGATGTGGTGATCATTGAGGATGATATCTTCGGTGATACCGCCTTTGGTGAACGCCGTCCGTTCCCGATGCGCGCCTTCAGCCCGAACGTCATTCTGTGCAGCGGCTTCTCGAAAACCGTGGCGCCAGGTATCCGTATTGGCTGGGTGCACAGCGTCAATTACATGCGCAAAATCGCCTCGCTGAAATACACCTCGACGATGGGGACTTCGGTGCTGTCGCAGGCGGCGATTGCCGAGCTGCTGCGTAATGGCGGCTACGATGCCCATCTGCGTAAGCTGCGGCGTGAACTGGCGAATCAGATTCACCATATGCGTCAGGCGGTGCTGCGTTATTTCCCGGCAGGAACGCGCGTGTCTGATCCCGAAGGCGGCTACGTACTGTGGGTGGAGATGCCGATGCAGGCGTTAAACGTGCGTGCGCTGTTTCTCAAAGCACGCAATGCCGGGATTGGCATTGCGCCGGGGCATATTTTTGCCACCGACCACCGCTATGATCACTGCTTCCGACTGAACGCCGGATTCGGCTGGAATGAGGAAGTGGAGCAGGCAATTCGACAACTGGCACAGTGGTGCCAGCTGTCATTGCTGGAAGCGAAGCAGGATTAGGCGCGCCAGGCGTCTTCGATCTCTTGCGCCAGAATCTGCACCGCGTGTTCAATGCTGGCTGCGTCTGGCACATAATTCATGCGCATACATTGATGGGTATGCGGCCACTCCTGTTCCAGGCCCGGGAAGAAGAAATGCCCCGGTACCATCAGTACGCCGCGCGCCTTCAGCCGTTGATATAGCGCTTCGGTGCTGATCGGCAGGTCACGGAACCACAGCCAGAGGAAAATCGCCCCTTCTGGTTTGTGGATCAGGCAGCGATCTTCCGGCAAATAGCGGCGCAGGATGGCGATCGTCTCGCTAACCTTATGCTGATAAAACGGCTTGATCACCTGTTCTGACAGGCGCAATAAATCGCCGCGCGCAATCATTTCGTTCGCCATCGCCGGGCCGATGCTCCCCGGTGCCAGGCTGATGATGCCGTTCATATTGCCGATCGCGCTGATGGTGTTTTCATCGGCAACGATAATGCCGCAACGCGCCCCCGGCAGGCCGAGTTTCGACAGGCTCATGCACAGAATAATGTTGGGATTCCACAGTGGGCGCGCTTCGCTGAAGATAATGCCGGGGAAGGGCACGCCGTAGGCGTTATCGATCAACAGGGGAACTTCATGTTGCTGCGCCAGCGCATCCAGTTGTAACAGCTCGTCATCGGTGATGACATTGCCGGTGGGATTGGTCGGACGCGAAACGCAAATCAGACCGATATCATCATTCAGCGGCAGGTGGTCAAAATCAACGTGATATTTGAACTGGCCTTCCGGCAGCAATTCAATGTTCGGCTTGGCAGAAACAAACAGCCCTTCCTCCAGCCCGGCGTCGGCGTAACCGAGATACTCCGGTGCCAGCGGGAACAGTACGCGTTTTTTGCTGCCGTCGGCGCGGTGTCCGGCGAACAGATTAAACAGATAGAAAAATGCGCTCTGGCTGCCGTTGGTCAGGGCGATATTTTGCGCCGTCAGCGGCCAGCCAAATTCGTCGCGTAACATCTTCGCCAGCGCATCAAGCAGCAACGCTTTGCCGCGTGGGCCGTCGTAGTTGCACAGCGCTTCGCTCAGTTTGCCTTCCTGATGCATCTGCTGCAAAAGCTGGTGGAAATAGTCATTCATTTCCGGGATTTGTGCCGGATTACCGCCGCCGAGCATGATGGTGCCGGGGGTACGCAATCCTTCCCCCATATCTTCCATCAGACGTGAGATGCCGGAATGTTGCGTAAATTTGTCGCCGAACTGAGAAAAAGACATAGCAGGTTAAAACATTGTGATGACTGATTGGGGACAACCATAGCGCCCGTAACAGGCGGGCGCAATGGTCAGGCGGGGAAAAGGTGCAAAGCCTTATTTCACAACCTCTGGATTGACACAATTCTTCTCGATTTTGCCGGTTAATGCCGCGATCAGGTTATCGACAGCATCGCTCATCATGCCGTAGCGGGTTTCATGAGTGGCGGAACCGATATGGGGTAATGTCACCACATTGGGCAGCTTCAGCAGCGCGGAATCGGCAGGCACCGGCTCCTGCTCAAACACATCCAGACCAGCGGCGTGGATGGTGCCGTCTTGCAACGCGCTTATCAACGCCTGCTCGTCCACCACCGGGCCACGGCCAACGTTGATCAAAATGGCGCTCGGCTTCATCAGTTTTAACTGTGCCGCGCCGATCATATGGTGCGTCTGTTCGGTCATCGGCAGGATAACGCAGACAAAATCACTCTCTTTCAGCAAAGTCTCTAAATCACAGGCGCGTGCGCCGAAACGCGTTTCGGCTTCGCTATGCTGGCGGCGGGCGTTATAGAGAATGTTCATGCCAAAGCCGAAATGCGCGCGTTGCGCCGCAGCCATGCCGATACGCCCCATACCCAGAATACCGAGGGTTTTATGATGGACATCCACGCCGTAATGTTGCGGGCCGATGCTGGCCTGCCACTGTCCAGCCTTCACCCAGGCATCCAGCTCGGTGACGCGGCGCGCGCTGCTCAGCACCAGCGCCATCAGAGTATCGGCTACAGTTTCAGTCAGCACCGTTGGTGTATGCATCAGCACCACGCCGCGCTGGCTGAGTGCCGCGACATCGAAATTATCATAACCAACCGAGACGGTAGAGCAGGCACGCAGCGCCGGCATCTGTGCCAGCAAATCGCCATTCACTTTACCGCCGGAACCCAGCAGGCCCTGCGCCTGTTGAAACTGCGCCGCGTGCTGTTTGACGCTTTCTGGCGAAATATCGCTGACTTCGGTCACGGTGAAATGCGCGTCCAGTTTGGCACGCAGGTCATCCGGCAGGCTCTTGTAAAGAATCACAGCAGGTTTCATCTTTTGCTCCCTGTAGAACGAGTGACGGGCGACAACGTCGCCCGGAAAAGTCATTTTCGCTTACGCTTTCAGGCGTGTTTGGCCCCGTGCAGCGGCGGCGCTTTGTTTTCGGCGGGTTTGACTATCAACGTCAGCCACACCGATGCCAGCAACGCTGCGCCCATAAAAATGTAAGAAGCCGACGGGCTGCCGGTTGCGCCATTAAGATAGCCTACTATCCATGATCCGACGAAGGATCCGAGTGCGCCCATGCTATTAATCAGCGCCATCGCGCCACCGGCCACATTACGCGGCAGCATTTCCGGGATGATGGCGAAGAACGGGCCGTATGGGGCATACATCGCACCACCGGCAATCACCAGCAGCGCATAGGACAGCCAGAAATTGCTGGAACCGACCAGGTAAGAACCGAGGAACGCCAGCGCACCAATCAGCAGCAGCGGCCAGACAAACAGTTTGCGATTCTGCATCTTATCCGATGCCCAGGAGACGATGATCATCGCAATGGTGGCGACCAGATAGGGCACCGCTGACAGCCAGCCCGCTTCCACCATCCCCATCTGCGTGCCGTTACGCAGGATCGAAGGCAGCCACAGCACGAAACCATACACGCCGATGCTCCAGGCAAAATATTGCAGGCACAGCAGAACAACGTTGCGGTTACGGAAGGCTTCCCCGTAGTTACGTACCGCTTTGATCCCTTGCTGCTCTTTCTGCAATTGCGCCTGCAACGCCGCTTTCTCCGCCTCGCTCATCCATTTCGCCTGCGACGGTTTGTCCTGCACCAAAAACCACCAGGCAACGGCCCAAATCACCGCCGGAATCCCCTCAAAGATAAACATTTCACGCCAGCCAAAGGAATCGATCAGATAGCCGGACACCACTGACATCCACAGCACCGTCACCGGATTACCGAGGATCAGAAAGGTGTTGGCGCGTGAGCGTTCGGATTTGGTGAACCAGTTGCTGATGTAGATCAGCATCGCGGGCATCACTGCCGCTTCCACTACGCCGAGTACAAAACGGATGGCGGCCAGCATCGGGATGTTGCTGACCACCCCGGTCAGCGAAGCACACAGCCCCCACAGCACCAGGCAGCAAAAAATCAGCTTCTTCACGCTGCGGCGCTCGGCATACACCGCGCCGGGGATCTGAAAGAAGAAGTAGCCGAGGAAGAACAGCGCACCGAGCAGCGATGACATGCCTTTGGTGATACCCAGATCGTCGTTAATCCCTGCGGCGGAGGCGAAGCTAAAGTTCGCCCGGTCCAGATACGCCAGACTGTAGGTGATAAACACGATGGGCATGATAAACCACCAGCGTTTTGGTGCGATTGTCTGCGTTTTCATAGGATTATCCTCAAGTGTAGCGGCGCGATGTATCGCGTGGTCCTCTGCGGTTGATGACCCTCACTCCGACCCTCTCCCATAAGGGAGAGGGAGGTTACCGCGACGGAATTAGTAATCGCCCAGCGTGGCGCGCGTTGGCAGTCCTTCGCTGTCGCCCGCCACCTGAATGGCCAGCGAACCAATTTTGTTGCCGCGCAGCATTGCCTGCGGCAGCGTTTTTCCTTCCAGCAGGGCGCTGATCAGGCCGACGGCAAAACCGTCACCGGCACCCACGGTATCGACCACTTTGTCGACGCGAATCGGCGCCACCAGACCTTTGTCACCGGCGGCGGTTTTGAACCAGGCACCATCGCTGCCGGTTTTGATCACCACCGCTCTGACCCCCTTATCGAGGTAGAAATCAGCGATGGCTTCCGGTTGGCGGTAGCCGGTCAAAATCAGTCCCTCTTTCTCGCCCGGTAGCACCCAGTCGGCATATTCCGCCAACAGGTTCAGCTGCTTGCGCATCTCCTCTTCGCTGCGCCACAGCACCGGACGCAGGTTTGGATCGAACGAGATGGTTTTGCCGTGCGCGCGCATCTCTTTGGCGGCATGTTTGCAGAGCGCCAGCGAGCTGTCGGAAATCGCGGCCGCAACGCCACTCAGATGCAGGTGGCGTGCGTTGCCGAAGTAATCGGCGTTGAAATCATCCGGTGACAGATGGCTGGCTGCGGAACCGCTGCGGAAATACTCCACTTCGGGATCGGAGCCATCTTCGACGCGCGATTTAAGCTGGAAACCGGTGCGGTAGCGGGCATCCGTGGTGACGCAGCGGTGATCCACGCCCTCTTTTTCCAGCTGTTGCCGGGTAAAACGGCCAAAGCTGTCATCACCGACGCGGCTGACCCAGCCGACCTGTAAGCCGAGGCGCGCCAGACCAATCGCCACGTTCAGCTCGGCACCGGCGATCCGTTTGATAAAGTGGTCAGCAGCGGCCAGATCGCCGGTCTGCTGCGCGATAAACATCGCCATCGCCTCGCCAATGGTGACGACATCAAGTTGGGTGGTCATCAGCAACTCCTTAACGGGCGCGCAGCAGGTCAACGTAATGGCGTGTTACCGCCAACAGATCGTCGCCTTCCAGCGGGAATTCAATGCCGCGTGGCGCATCCGCAGGCAGAGCGTGCAGCAGGGCGCGCCAGTCTTCAGGGCTGTCATCCAGCGCGATAGCACGGAAGCTGTCGCGATGCGGTACCGCAGTTTTGACATGCACGTAGCCAACGTAATGGCTCAATCGCTGCGCGGCCAGACGTGCGTCTTCGCCGGTCCAGCGCCAGTTCGCCATATCAAACGTCATCTCCAGCGGCAGCGCCGCATCGCGCGCCTGATGGAAAAAGCGCTGCATCGGAGCCAGTTTGCAGTCGGTCGTTTGGTCGTTCTCCACTACCAGTTTGACGGGAGAAGCGGCCAGCACGGTGGCTAAGGCGGTGGTATGGAGATCGATAAAGTGACCGAGCGACAGTTTCAGCTGCTGCGCGCCAATCTGTTGTGCTTCGGACAGGAACTGCGCCAGATGCGGGTTCAGTGCGCCATCGGCCAGATACAGCGTTTCCGGCACCGAATAGCAGGCGCTTAATCCCTGGCGGGTAATGGCTTGACCCAGAGCGGGAAGCTGCGATAAATCCTCCGCGCTGAACAGCTCGCGGCGAATCTCCACGCCATCCGCTCCCGCTTGTTTAATCAACGGCAGCAGGGCCGACTGACCACCAAGTTCTGCCACTTTGCTGCTGCCGTAAGCAGCGGTCACAACAATGATTTCTGGTTTCATCTCATCTCTCCGGGCACCCACGGCCTCCCAAACGTTATAAAAACGTTAGATGGAACCGGTTCCAAAGGGAAGATGCAGACGTCGGAAGTATGATCCTGCTCACGAAGTGAGCCATGAGTTGGGGGAGGCAAGATTCGTAGCGGCGCGATTTATCGCGCGGGGTTTACCCGGGATGGCTCAAAATTGCGCGATAAATCGCGCCGCTTCGATCAACCCAGCCGCTGGCTGGAGCCACGCACGATCAGCTCGCCGGAAAACACTTGTTCTGTGACGGGATGGTCATCGCCTTCAATACGCGCAATGACTTTTTCCAGCGCAGCATAACCGATTTGCCAGGTGGGTTGTTTGAGGGTGGTGATGCCGACGCCTGCCAGCGCGGCCCACTCCAGTTCATCGAAACCGAGCAGACCGATGGACTCGCCCCAGCTCAGGTTCAGCCGTTGCAACGCGCGCGCTACTTGCAGCGTTAGTGCGCCGTTAGCCGCCATCACCGCACAGCGTTTTCCAGTATGGCGCTGGTGGA
The DNA here is from genome assembly GCF_059730565.1 of Pantoea sp. X-Soil-TKNS-1279. NCBI lineage: Bacteria > Pseudomonadati > Pseudomonadota > Gammaproteobacteria > Enterobacterales > Erwiniaceae > Pantoea > Pantoea sp. X-Soil-TKNS-1279. The sequence continues at coordinate 60,240 of NZ_AP035948.1, forward strand.
AATCGCGCAGGGTGGCATCCATCTGCTCAGGTTGGTGCAGCGCAACTTCGGCGTTTTCCGCCTGTACCGCAGGTTGGGTTGCTACGGTGCTGAAGAACGACGCCAGACGCTCACGGCGGGTATTGACGCTGCCAAGCGGTTCGCTGAGGAACAACAGCGCTTCGTAGCCATTAGCCAGCAGATGTTTTGTCGCCAGTTGTGCCGCTTCCGGGTTATTCAGGCCCACCACATCACACGCGAAATCAGGGATTTTACGGTCAATCAGCACCATCGGCAGCATCGACTGTTGCAGGCGTTTGAGGATGTCTTCGTGCATACCGACGGCGTTTACCACAATGCCTTCCACCTGGTAGCTGCTGAGCAGTTGCAGATAATGCTGCTCAAGATCCACTTCATTGTTGGTGTTGCACATCAGCAAGGTAAAACCGTGGGCGCGGCAGGCGGCTTCGATGCCGCTCAGCACATCAACAGAATAGGGATTGGTGATGTCGGCAATGATCAGGCCAATCAGGCGGGTACGGCCACGCTTCAGCCCGCGTGCCATCTGGCTTGGGCGATAGTCGAGCTCGGCGATGGCGCGTTCGATACGCGCTTTGAGATCGGGCGACAGCAGATTTTGTTCGCCATTGAGGTAGCGTGAAATGCTGGTTTTACCGGTTTTTGCCGTGCGGGCAACATCGCTGATAGTCGCGCGGGGCGGCCTGGTCTTCATTGCATACACCTGGTTCAAAAGAAACAGGCGAAGACTACCACAGGAACGCCGCTCTGCAAGAATCGGCTAGTCAGAAGTGAGGTGCAGACGCGGTTGCCACAAGGTTTGTAGCTGATTGACCGGTGTCCCCTCCAGCAGTTGCAGCACCATCTCCGCCAGTTTTTCACCCACATGCTGTTGTGAGCATTGCAGGATGGCGTTGACCGGGTGGTCGATGATGGAATCATGCGGCAGCCCGTCGTAGACAAACAATCGGATCGCCTGTGGGCCGCTGAGCCGTCCGGCCTGTTGCAGCGCAATCGCGGCCCCTTCTCCCAGCGGGCTGCAATCGGTGATGATCGCCTGTGGCTGCTGTCCCTCAGCCAGCCAGGTCGCGGTTTGCTGATATCCGGCGCGGCGTGAGGGCGGTACGGTAGCCATCAACGGAACAGGCAGCGGTTGATGTTGAGTGACGGTATCAAGGAAACCCCGGCGGCGATCGCGCACAAAGCTGCTGGGTTCATTGCCTCCCAGCCACGCCAGGCGGGTTAATCCCGCGGCCAGGCAGTGATCGGTCGCCAGCTTTACCCCGGCGTAATTATCGTAATCAAACCAGGCATAAGGTTGTGCCAGTTGGCTGCGACCGAGTGACAGAAAGCGAAACCCCTTTTGTTGTAGCCGTTGCAGGCGAATGTCCTGCGGCATGGCATGGGTGACGATCAACGCATCAATGGCACCACTGCGCAGCATACGCAAGGTGCGTTGCTGGTCCTGCGGTTTATCGGCCAGCATTAGCAGGTCGATTTCATCGCGGGCAAGGCGTTGGTCGAGTGTTTGCAGCAATTCAATAAAATGGCTGTCGCTCAGGGGCAGGGAGCTGTCGGGAAACACCAGTCCGACGGTGTTGGCGCGGCCGGTCTTCAGACGGCGGGCTGCGGCGTTGGGGCGATAGCCGCGGCGGCTGGCTTCTTCTTCGATACGTTTGCGTGTAACTTCTGCCACATCATCATAGCCATTCAGTGCACGACTCACGGTGGTAACGGAAAGTCCGAGAACGGAGGCGATGGCTTTCAGCGACATGATGGGCTTCCATTGATCAATTTTTGATCAAGCTAACATAAAGAAATCGGCGGCTCTATCGGTTGATAATATTTGACAGTAATGGGTAGCAGCAAGTGCCAAAAGTGGCGTAAAAAAAGACAAAATGGGCCTGTCAATGCAGGCCCATTTATTATTACCCCAGTGGGGTGAGGGTGATTTCAACGCGACGGTTTTGTGCTTTACCTGCCTCGGTGCTGTTGCTGGCAACCGGGTTATCCGGCCCCAGGCCCTGGGTGCGCAGACGACTGGCTTCGACACCCTGCACAATCAGCGCGCTGGCCACGCTTTCAGCACGTTGTTGCGACAGACGCATATTCAGTGCGCGCGTGCCGGTGCTGTCGGTATATCCGGTCACGTTGACCGCCGTTTTTGGATACTCTTTCAGCACCATCGCCACGCCGGTCAGGGTGTTGGCACCCGCCGGTTTCAGGTTGCTGCTGCTGGAATCAAAGGTGACGTTATTCGGCATATTCAGCACGATGTTATCGCCCTGACGCGTCACGCTGACGCCGGTACCACGCATTTTGTCGCGCAGTTTCGCTTCCTGCACATCCATGTAATAACCGATACCGCCGCCTAATGCTGCGCCAGACGCCGCACCGATCAGTGCGCCTTTACCGCGATCTTTTTTCGATGACGACATCATGCCAACACCCGCGCCCAGCACTGCGCCAAGACCAGCGCCAATGCCGGATTTACCCGCCTGCGATTCGCCGGTATAGGGGTTAGTTGTACAGCCGGACAGGGCCAGGCTGCCACTCAGTAACAAGGCAAGTGCAACAATGTGCTTATTCATTAAAAGTCCCTTAGATTTAAATGGGGGAAAACCCCCAAAACGGTGCTGATTATGCCGTCAAATCATGGGAAAAAACGTGAGAATAAGTCTTAAATTGTAAAGAAATGCCTTAACGGTTAGCGGGATGGCAAAAACAATCGGTTTGATGGTCGTTAATCAAGCCACAAGCCTGCATATACGAGTGACAAATCGTGGGGCCGATGAATTTGAAACCACGCTTCTTCAGCGCTTTTGACAGTGCTATAGCAGGATCGGAGGTGGTGGGGGCCAGTTTGTAGTCGGCATAATTGTGTAAAATTGGCGTGTTATTGACAAATTCCCAGATAAAGCGGGAAAAGTCCTCTCCGTTGGCTTCCATCGCCAGATAAGCGCGGGCATTGGTAATGATCGCCGCCAGCTTGGCGCGTTGACGAATTAACCCGCTGTCCTGCATCAGGCGATCGAGATCTTGTTCATCCATTGACGCGATGGCCTGCGGATCAAACTGATGAAATGCTCGCTGATAGTTGGCGCGTTTTTTTAACACGGTAATCCAAGACAACCCCGCCTGCTGCCCTTCAAGACATAACATTTCAAATAAGGCGCGCTTATCGGTTTGCGGTACACCCCACTCAGTATCGTGGTACGTCAGATAGAGCGGATCCTGTGTTACCCAGCCACATCGTTGCATTGCATCACTCCTTAAGCAGAGGAAAATACTTCGTTTCCCTTGACGTATTCAATAATCGGTTAATAGTTAATCAAAGGGCGCCGATAACTGTTATATCCAATACCTAAACGCCCGGTTCCTATCTGGCTCGTCAGGAGTCTTTCATGTTGCAGAAAAGTCAGCGGTCAGGCCAGCACAATCTTGCGCTGGTGATGGGGTGTGCATGGCTATTTGCCGTGTCCTGCCCGGTATTGGCCTGGGATGAGAACAGCCAGGATCAGCCGGTAGCTTCGCCGGATTACAACGCCATACTTGCCGAAAAAATTTCCCAAAATCACCTGATGTTGACAGAAAATAGCACCAATAATCTGATGGATGCCGCGCTGAATGCACCGGGTGAGGCCATGGTCAGCGTCCATACCGAAGCGGCCAGCGTCGGTGCCAACCCTTTTACTCATCGCATGTCGGCAGGCTGGCAGTTACCTGTCAATGAGACGCTCACGACCGGGCCGGTGGCGCAATACGCTGTCGACTCGTCACCGCTGAGCTGCCCGCAGTGCGAATTCGTTGAACCTGATAAAGATGATCACATTGCATCATTGGGGTGGCGCGTTGATTCCAGCCTTGGCTGGATAGCCCCTTACGCACAGATTAGCTACAGCCACCAATTGGGGGAGATGAATTTCACCCCGCGCAGTGATGAGGGGATCGCACGGGAGAACAACTGGATGGATGTCAGCGTCGGCGCCAATATGCCGCTGGGGCAACATCTGTCGGCTTTTGCCTCATTCTCGCAAAACGGTGCCATGAGCAGCGGTGAGCAGTTCATTTATAGCCTCGGCGTCAGCGCCAGTTTTTAATCGGCATAAAATGAGAAGTAAATAAGGATGATAAAAATATAATAAGGATGCTAATCATTATCATTGGTAACAACATGCGCGACAATTTATTTATACTTGGCCGTGAATTATCGGCTTTTTTCATCAGTGGGCTGGTTTTAGTTTTTGCGATGGCGATGGTCTACATCGACGTCAACTGGATGAACGATGCGATGAAGGAGACTTCATTCACCGAAGTGACGCAAGAAATCATGCTGGCAATTAACGCCGGACTGTTTTTTATCGCCTCACGCCAGCGACCCGCTTTGATTCTGGTGGGTGGATTCTTTACCTGCATGCTGATCCGCGAGCTGGATTTTCTGTTCGACATCATCAAGCATGGCTGCTGGGTATGGTTTGCTCTGGCAGTCACCGCAGCCTCACTGGCAATGGCCTTGCGTCAGCCTAAACAGATTTTACCGGGCCTGGTCGAACTGGTTCAGCACCGGAGTTGGCAAATGATGGCGAGTGGCTTGCTGGCTGTGCTGGTGTTCTCTCGCCTGTTTGGTATGCACCAGCTATGGGAGCATCTGATGCTGGATGGCTACAACCGCGTGGTGAAAAATATGGCTGAGGAAGGCAGTGAGCTGCTGGGTTACAGTCTTTGCCTCATCGCCTCGGTGCGTTATTTGTGGCAAACCCGTCCACAACTCGCTAACGCCCCGGCTGCTGCCAAAGCGAGTTCCAATATGAATCACGCCCAGGCTCAGATCTCTACCCGCTAACCTTTTTTGGCGATCCTGCGCGCTAAAACAGGTACACTGCAACCATAGCGTCGGACGAGGAAATTCGTTCGACGCACTGGGTTTGTCAACGTCAGGTTTCTTCATGTCAGTCAAAATCTTAACTTCTACGTTGGTCGGGTTAGATGGCTTTTGCCATGACCCGATCGCGGTGCTGCAACAGGCAGAAAACGGCACGCTGGCGGTGTTGCAGCATAACGCGCCGGCGTTTTATGCGCTGACGCCACAACGGCTGGCGCAATTGCTGGCGCTGGAAGCCGCCGCGCAGCAACCCAACGATGTCACCCTGGATGACAGTTTGTTTGACACTCCGCTTGCCCCGATAGCGACGCCGGTCGGTAAATTTGCCATGTATGCGGGCTGGCAGCCCGATGCCGATTTTCAACGTCAGGCGGCAATCTGGGGTGTGGCGCTGAGTGAACCGGTGACGGCGGCTGAGCTGGCGACCTTTGTGGCTTACTGGCAGGCTGAAGGTCGTCTGTTTCATCATGTGCAGTGGCAACAGAAACTGGCGCGTAGCGTGCAGATGAACCGGGCCGCCAATGGCGGTCAGCCGAAGCGCGATATCACGCAGATCAGCAATACTGATTATGATATTCCCGATGGTTTTCGAGGTGAATGATGAAAACGCCGAACGATCTATTCAACCGCCTGAAAAAACTGATGCCGACAGAGGTAAAGCCAAAATTCACCAGTGGCGAGGAGCTGCTGGCCTGGAATCAGGAGCAGGGTCGTCTGCGTTCTGAAGCGATTGTGCGTGAAAACCGCGCAATGAAAATGCAGCGCATCATGGGCCGTTCCGGTATCCGTGAGTTGCATATGAATTGCTCGTTCGACAACTATCGGGTGGAAAACGAAGGGCAGCGCAAAGCGTTGAGTCTGGCGAGGGAATACGCTGCGGGTTTTGATAACAGTATCTCCAGCTTTGTGTTTTCCGGCCGCCCTGGCACCGGTAAAAACCATCTGGCGGCGGCTATCGGCAATGATCTGATTATTCGCGGTAAAAGCGTGCTGATTGTCACCGTGGCAGATTTGATGTCGAGCATGAAAGGCACCTTCAGCGGTGGCAGCGATATCACCGAAGAACGCCTGTTGCAGGATCTCAGCACCGTCGATCTGTTGGTGATCGATGAGATCGGTATGCAGAGCGAATCACGCTATGAAAAAGTGATCATCAACCAGATTGTTGATCGCCGCTCCTCGTCGAAACGCCCGACGGGCATGTTGTCAAACCTCGACCCTGCCGGTATGAACGCGCTATTGGGCGAGCGCGTAATGGACCGTATGCGCCTGGGCAACAGCTTGTGGGTACGCTTCGATTGGGAAAGTTACCGCAGCCGCGTGCGCGGCGATGAGTATTAATTATCCAACCTCATTTTATCTGGTGCGCTACGTCAAAAATGACAACAAAGTCTGAGATAAAGCGCACCCGTACACTGCTACACTGAACCTCTACCATTCTGCCGGTTGAGGTTGTCATGAAAACGATGGGCAAAGGGCCAGCGTTACTAAGACTGAATAACCTGAAGCGGGTGATGACGCAGCTGCGGCAAACCCGAGTGACCTCCCGCCAGGATTTAGCCCAGGCATTAACCCTCAGCAAAAATACCGTTTCGCTGATTGTGGATGATCTGCTGGCGCAGGGGTTAATTAACGAACTGGGGCCGGTGAGTGTCGCGGCTGCCGGGCGACCGAAAATCGAGATATCGCTCCGCCCGGAGAAACTCAAAAGTGCGGGCATTATGGTCGAACGGCAGGCGATACACTGGCGAGTTTGCGACTATTTCTCGCAGGTGATTGCCGAGCAAACCTGGCGTTCGGAAACCAGCGACCCGGCGTTACTGCTCCAGGAGTTGGTGGAGTGCAGCCAGGCCCTGCGTGCAGCGCACCCGGAACTGATTGGCATCGCGATCGGTTTTCCTGGCATCGTCGATCCGCAACGCGGTTGGATGCATTTTTCTTCCCATCTTGGCTGGCAGGATGTTGATCTGCTGACGCCGCTACGGCGCGGGATTGACCTGCCACTGCGCATCATGAATAACGTCAAGGCAGCGGCTTTGCTGTCGGTGCAGCAACTGGCGTTAGACAAAAGCCAAAGCCATTTCTATCTCCGTATTGCCGAAGGGATTGGCGGGGCGTTGGTTCAGCACGGTGAAGTGTTTACCGGCAGCAGCTGGACCGCGGGTGAAGTTGGGCATCTCACCGTACAGCCTGACGGCCCACGCTGTAGCTGTGGCCGCCTGGGTTGCCTGGAAGCGCTGGTCAGTCAGCCAGCCATTCAACAGCAACTGTTGCGCCGCAAGCCGGGTTTGCGCTGGCAAAATCGTGACAGTGAACCGGCGATTGTGGATGCGGTATTAAGTGAGGCAGGGGCGCAGCTCGGCAGTGCGTTGAGTCAGGTGATGCTACTGCTTAATCCGGCCAGCATAATGATTGATGCCGCGTGGAATGCCTGCCCGGTCTTTACCAGAGCCGTACAGCAGGCGGCGGAGGCGAGTACGTTGGCGTTTACCTTCACCCATACCGCGCTGCATTTTCTGCCGCAGCGTATTGATCCTGCCAACGGTTTGGCGCTGGCAGTGATTGAACAGTATGAGCAGCGGATGGATTAACCTCCCTTCCGATGCGTAGCGGCGCGATTTATCGCGCGCCGCTATATGTGTTAATGACGCGGAATATTCAGCGATTCACTGGTTTTCGTGCTGCCGGTACTGGCCGGCACTTCGGCCTCAACATTAAACTTTTCCAGCACCAGACCGTGAATTTTCTCCAGCGATACCCCAGCGGTTTCCGGTAAATAACGGAAAGTGAAGAAGTACATACCGAGTGAGAAGATTGCGAACAGCAGCAGCGGGAAACCACCGTGGAACATGTCGATCAGCAGCGGATTGCTGTTCATGATCGGGAAGGTGGTGCTGATGACAAAGTTTGCCATCGACATCGCACAAATCGAGATCCCGACGCAGATGGAGCGAATTTCCGTCGGGAAGATTTCACCCAGCACCGTCCAGACAATCTGTCCCCAGGTCATGCCGAAGAAAATCATATACGCGAACAAGCCGATCACCGGCAGCAGGCCAGGCAGATGATAGTAGAAGGCAATAAACGAGTAAGCGAGGAAGATGCAGGAGGTGATTGCGCCAAGCAACAGCAGCTTGCGACGTCCGACTTTATCAATCAGCGTCATCCCGGCCAGCACGCCGATGAACTGACAGACCGACAGCCAGAAGGTTTGTAACAACGCCGAATCGACACTCCCCGAGACGTTCTTCAGCAGCGTCGGACCGAAATACTGAATCACGTTAATGCCACTGATTTGGTTGCCTACCGCCAGACCGATGCCGATCACCAGCAAAGGCACGGTGGTTTTATCCAGACGGAAGCGCGCTTTATGCTGGCTTGCCGTCTCAGCGGAGAACGAGTGTTTGATCTCGCTAAAGACGCTCTCCGCATGTTCGCGATTGGAGATTTTGGTTAGCGTATCCAGCGCGGCATCGTACTTGCCTTTCAGCACGTTCCAGCGTGGTGATTCCGGGATAAAGGCGATAAAGAAGATAAACAGCGCACACGGCACCAGCGCTGTCGCCAGAATGTAGCGCCAGCCCAGGGCGATCATCGCGTCAGGCAGCATCGATTTGGTGATGAAGTAGTTGGTCAGCAGCACCACCGATTGTCCACCGACACAACACACCGCATAAAGCGCCGTGGTGCGGCCACGAAATTTGGAGGGTGACAGCTCGGCCAGATATATGGGAGAGATCACCGAAGCGAGGCCGATTGCCAGGCCACCAATCATGCGGAAAATGACGAACACCGTGAAATTATGCGCAATGGCGGTGCCAATGACCGAAACGGTAAACAGTAACGCGGTGATGGCGAGAGACTTTTTACGTCCCAGCACATCGCTCAAACGTGGCGCGATAAAGCAGCCGACCAGACTGCCAAGCAGGATGTTAGACACTGCCCAGCCGGTTTCTGCTGGCGTCAGTTGGAAGTATTCACTTAATGGTTCGATGGCACCGGAGATGATGGAAGAGTCATACCCCATCAGCAGTCCGCCAAATGCGGCGACGGTACAGCAGAGGATGACATACTTCATGTTGTAGCGTTTTTGCCTGGTATTCATTGTTATAGCCCCTTGTCTCTACGGCCTGAACGTTGCTTGTCCAGAAAGAGGAATGTTGTAGGTTGTCGATGTTCCGTTTCTTCACGCAGGGTACTCAATATTGAAATATATTTTCTAAATGAATATTTTTGGATCATTTTTTCCGAAATGTGTGAGGCGTGTTGCGAAAATTATGGTTTGAGTTAAATCGACAAATGTTTATCCAGATGAAATGATAGGTTTTTTGTCATTTTTGCCGAAGGGGGAGGTTGCACGGCTTGCTTTTTGCTGGAATTTTCATTCTGAAAAGACGCGTTGAAAAGGGGCTGTAGCAGCGGCACTCCGTGGTTTCATTTTTTTCCGGGCAGCAGGCATAATACGTTGATTGAAAGGCCGTCTTTGCGGATATCGCGATGAAAACGCAGCGCATCACTCTGGATGATATTGCCACCCTGGCGGGGGTCACCAAGATGACGGTGAGCCGATATTTACGTACGCCGGAAAAAGTTAAAACGGAAACGGCCGACAAAATTGCCAGTGTGATTGCCGAGATCGGTTATACGCCCGATCCTGACAACCTTGCTCAGACCAGTTCCAGCCCACCGCGCATTGGTGTGCTTATTCCTTCCTTTAATAATCAAATCTTTGCCGACCTGCTGGCGGGTATCGAATCGGTGACCAGCGCTCAGGGGTATCAAACGTTGGTGGTCAATTACGACTACAACCCGCAACGAGAAGAGGAACAAATCGCCACGGTACTGGCGTTGAATATTAAAGGGCTGATCCTCACAGAATCGGTGCACACCGTACGCGCAGAAAAATACCTCAAAGCGGCCAGTATCCCGGTGGCGGAGGTGATGGGGCTGACCGAGGCGCGCGATCGTATCAATGTGGGTTTTGACAACTATCGTGCTGGTTACGACATGACGGCAATGTTGCTGGCAAGCGGCAAAAAACGCGTAATCTACTTTGGCTCCATGTCGGACCGTCGTGATGAACAACGCTACGCCGGTTATTGTGATGCGGTGTCAGCGGCGGGGTTGCCAGAAGGGCGCATTGTGCCGAACAAAGTCTCCTCAGTGTCGATTGGTACCGGCATGATGACACTGGCGCGCCAGCTCTATCCGGATATGGACGCGATTCTGTGTACCAATGATGATCTGGCGGTGGGGGTGTTGCAGGAGTGCCATGCCGCTGGCATTGCGGTGCCTCAATCGATGGCAATCGCCGGTTTCCACGGGCTGGAAATTGGTCAGGTCACCACGCCCCGCCTGGCGAGTGTCATCACGCCACGTTTTGAAATGGGTAAAGTGGCGACAGAGATTGTCATCAAAAAGATTAACCATCTGCCGACCATCGAACAGGTTAACCTGCACTATCGTTTATCGATGGGTGCCACCATCTGAATCACAATACCCACACCCCGTAACAGCGCGATTTATCGCGCTGTTTTCATTTGCGCGATAAATCGCTTTAATCGCGTGCGGTGCTGCCGGCGATGGAGGGAGGGGTGTGGTGCGCGCGTTTCAGGAAGCGGCTTTCCAGCAAATTCCATGAGGTGTAGGCCAGCGCCAGGGTGATAACTATCGTCATCAGCAAGCCCAGGTAAGCGTTGGCGGTGAAAACCCCAAAGTGTTGCAGCAGCTGAATAATTGGCCAGTGGTAGAGGTACATGCCGTAAGACAGGTCGCCATACTGGCTGATTTTAATCTCGCTACACAGGTTGGTGCAGAACAGAATCACCACGGAAGAGAACGCGATGGGTTCAATAAGGAAGGAGTAGTCGGTGTTTTTGAACAACAAAAACAGCACCAGCGAAACAATGGTGATCTCTTTCAGGCGGTCAAAAGTGGGTTGATGCGTTGCCAGCAGACTGCCAAAGAAGAAGAAAGAGGCGAGCGAAATAAACTGTTTCGCCAGGGTATCGGCTTTCGGACCGGTATACACCATCGAGAAAAAGAAGAACCACAGGCTGGAGATGACGAAAATCGCCGTCCAGACTTTCAACGGGCTCTTCTTCATCAGCGGCAGCACAAAGGGCAGCAGTACGTAAAGCGTCAGCTCGGCCTTAATCGTCCACAGCGAACCATCCATCGGTTGGTTGGGGTTATTGGTAAACACTCCGGGTAGCGAAGGCTGGATGAAGTTGAGGAACGAAAAGTTAGCAATGAGATACTTAATCGATTCTTTGTTCTTCAGAAAATCGACCAGAGGCAGCGTGGTGACGCACATCCCAATCACGAAACACATAATCACCACGAATATATAGGCGGGGAGAATGCGTTGTGCACGTTTAATAAAATAGGAGGTCAGCGATTTACTTCTCAAGTAACTTTTTGCAATAAGAAAACCACTTATTGCGAAAAATCCTCTTACGGCAAAATCACTATTCAGGAAGTGCGAGAGGAAACGAATGTCAGCATTTCTCGTCACTTCTGCCGAATGCACCAGTAACACGATAAAGGCGAGCGATAGTCGGACGATGTCGAAGTTATTTTTTTCGTTCATATCTGCATTCTTTCATTGAGTGACGTTGCGCCAGTAAAATCGTTATTAGATTTTACATGAGTTGTTAGGAATATTCCGATCACTGCTGACGCAGATGTACTACTATTAGAGTTTTAAAAGGTTCAAAAATCAAGTGAAGCCCTGATGAGGGAAGATATTCGGATTTTCCTTATGTGTCCATCGGGGTATTCTTAAATAGAGGAAGATGCGCTGGCATTGGATCCCAGCGCATTAGAAATTAGCGGAATAACTGGAAGGTACGTGAAACTTCGTAGCCAGTAATCGACTGCTTACTTGAAATGGTATTGTAATATAGATAGTAAAGAACCATGAGTACCGTAATACCCACGGCCAGAACCTTCATTGCTTTCCTGGTTTCCCAGATACACAGAGAAATAAGTACCGGCTCAACCTGCAAAAGATAGTTTGCCAAACGGCCACCAGAGGCATAATCCTGCAATGCCATCCTTAAACCACTACCAATGGCAAACGTAATGACCAGAATGTAGTAGAGGCGAAACTTTTCTTCGTCGAAATTCTTTATTTTGTCACTTAGCAGCAGAAAGCTAAAAATGAAGACGAAGCCAATATTTTTCAGGTTGGAAAGCGTAATGATGCCTTGTTCCTGCGCGGAATCCTGGTTGGCATAGCCCATTGCCCTGTCGCCCAGAGAACCGATATGGCTGGAAATAAGAGAAATTAACGCCGAACTTCCCATAAAGGCCAGGGGTAGACTGGCGACGACGATAAGTATCGGAATATATTTGTTTTTTCTGACAATTAATGCTATTGGGATCAGCAGTGCCACAATACCCGTAGCATGGCTGATAAACGACAGAATGAAGGTGGTGATCATCCCTGGTCTACTTCTGCGCGCGAAATGATAGACAAAGCCCATCAGAAACGCGGAACACAAACCAAAGCGGATCTGGTTCATGTCTTTATTGATAAACAGGTGCGCAGAATAAACAGCCAGGGCAACTAACGGTAATGGTGTCAGCTTACGGAAATAATGTGCGTTGACGCAGACCGCTATCATGGTAAAGACATAGATAAAAATATCCGGGTTAGCGGTAAATATTCTGGTGAAGCCTGCAATGGCATAAATAGCCGGTTCATAGCGGAAATTGACAACGGCATTCCAGAACCCTTCGATAATAATCTGATCGATGAATTGAGAAAAGAACTGGCGATACTGAAAATCATCCAGGCCCGTGCCCAGACCACGAATCCCGCCAAAGGTAAAAAGCACGACCACGGCAACAAAATAAATATATGATCGGATTCGCGCTGTGTTTTCATCTTTACTCAGCATGACTTCAACGATTGCAATAAAAGTCAAACTCAGGCTTATGATCCAGTAAATTCCCATGGTCACAGATTCTTATAGTTTAAAATTTACTTATAACATAGGGTGTTGTTAACGTAAACATGAGAAAAGTCTAATTTTTTCTGGTCCGGTATTATATTGAGTGAAAAAGGTGGTCATTATTTGCTATCTTTCCCTACAGATTCAATTGGACTTATTATAATGTTAGTTTTTTCTTCTGGGACAGGATTCTGATTCAGAATGTTGTGTCGTCATGGCACTCAGAATGAATGCTTATCATTGTTTTTATTCAGGATTTGGAGCCGGAGAGATGAAGTCATCTTTTTTATCTGCATTGATTTTCCTGTTTTATCTTCCCTGCGCCTTTGCCAATAAGGAAATTCCGATCTGGCCAAATGAAGTGTCAGGAAATAATACATTTATTAATTTTAGTAAAAACCCGGTAGATAATAATCGTGCTGTCACAAAAGTCGATTCTCCAGAAATAATTTATGTTCCTCCCGCCGGTAAAATTAATCATTCGGCTGTGCTAATCATTCCGGGTGGGGGATTTTCGTATATTATGCAAGATCTTGAAGGGTTAGATGTCGCGAAGGTTCTGAGTAAAAAAGGCTATTCTTCTTTTGTGCTGCTTTACCGTATGCCGCGTGGCGGATCTGACGTTAATCGAAATAATGCTTTTGCTGATGTTCAGCGTGCTATGCGCCTGATTCGCGCCGGTGCTGCTCAATATCGTATTGCGCCAGACCAAATAGGAGTGATGGGTTTTTCCGCTGGCGCATACCTGGCGGCAAACGTCAGCAATGATCCTGATGCCACCAATTACCCACCACGGGATGACGTCGATCAGGTTTCCGCCCGCCCCGATTTTGCGGCGTTGATCTACCCGGTGCTGTCACTACAGGATGGTGTGACTCATAACGGTACGCGTGCGGCGATGTTTGGCAAAGACATCAGCAACGACATCAAACAGCGCTTCTCGCAGGAAGACCGCGTGACTGCCCATACGCCACCCACTTTTCTTGTTCAGGCGCTGAATGACGGCACGGCCTCGCCGCAAAACGCACTGCGTATGTTTGAGGCGTTGCGTAAAAATAAGGTGGCAGTTGAACTACATCTTTTCCAGCAGGGCGGGCATGGTTTCGGCATTGTGAAAAAACAGAATATCCCGGCAAAAAACTGGCCGACGCTGTTTAGTGACTGGCAGGCGAGTCTGGTGAAGCAACCCTGACCTGGCACTCGTGTGCACAATTTGGCGAGTTATCGATATTGATTGGCCTTAAGCATCAACATAGCCAATTGCCGACTTTTTATAATCCTCCTGACTGACCGCATCAGGAGGAATGATGGATATTAACGTGGCCTTCATACATCAGTTGCTGCTGTGGATTGAGGCTAATATCGAACAAAAACTGATTCTGGAAACCGTTGCACAACGGGCGGGTTATTCGCAGTGGCATCTGCAACGCTTGTTCCGCAGTTATACCGGTATCGCACTGGGAACCTACATTCGCGAGAGGAAGCTCACGGCGTCGGTGATTGCGTTGTTAACCGACAATACCCCTCTGATGCATATTGCGTTGCAGTTTGGCTTTGACTCACAGCAGACTTACTGCCGCACCTTTCGCCGCATGTTCAACCTACCGCCAAGGGCATTTCGTCGCAAATATCAGCACAGCCTGCCGCATATTGATGGTCCGGCTAGCCTGCTGATGTTGCGTTCGCATGGTCATCCGGTGCGGTAAAATATTTTCCCGGTGTCGAGCCGAAGGCATGACGAAACGCACTGATGTAGCTGCTGACATTCTCGAATCCAACCTGCCAGGCAACTTGCTGCACGCTGTTGCCCGCGGCGAGTCCCTCCAGCGATTTCAACAGGCGTGAGGTCTGGCGATATTTTGCCAGGCTCATGCCAGTGGCATTGGCCCAGTGGCGGCTCAGACTTCTGGGGCTAAGCCCTGCCCAGCGTGCCAACTCGGGTCCGGTACGTATGTCAGATGGGTTGTCGATTAGCAAACGCGCTATCTGGAGCAGACGCGGATCTTCAGGTAAAGGCAGAGTGAGAGGCTGGACGGTGGCTTCATAGAGTTCATCGAGGAAAACTTCCCCCAACCGGTTGTAGCGTTCACTGCCCCAAAATTCTGGCGTTAAGGTCGCCAGCCGTTCGGCGAGAGGTTCCAGCACTGCCGGGCAGGATAACAATACCGGATGATCAGGCAATGGCGCGGCGAGATCTTCGTCAATCAATACGGTCCACCCCAACACCTGCCCAGGTCCAACGATCGCGTGTTCGAAGTGCGGTGGGATCCAACCGACTAAACGTGGTGGATTGGCAAAAATACCGGATGGCGTGTTAACCGTCATCAACCCCTGTTTCAGGCAATAAAGTTGTCCGGCAGCATGACGATGTGTGTGGCTCTCCCGATCCAACTCTTTGGACAACGATACGGCAATCACCTTCGGCGCATTCGGTTCCAGTAGCCGTTGACGCAACTCGTCTCTGCGTGGGTCACCCGCAAAAGGGATGTTATCGGATGGGTGGATTAACATGGGTTTTCCTGAAGGTCAGGCGTGAACAAGGTGGCGGAAGATCACAGGAGTCTCAGTATTTTTTAAGTGTTTGTTTTTTATGTTTTTTATTGAGCTTGTGAATTTAGTACCCCCAAAAGAACCCCCAAGTCTGTCACCTTCTCAGCAACACATAACTCATTTCCTGATGTTAATTTACTAGCTAGAGTTTTACTCTTGAATACCCTGAAATAAAAGGGCCATACTTAATGGGCTTAAAGATAAAGTTTAATTTAAAGATATTTTAACTAAAATTTATTTAACTTATTGATTCTGATGGAGTGTTTAATAAGTTTATATGTTATCAACATTTTTGATAAATCTAAATTTCAATAATTATGATAGAAAAGTTATCAGAAGTTTTTCTATCTACAACATGAGTAATGAGCTCTTCTCCAAAATCCTCGACATTTTCATTTCTTATTGATATATCTCGAATTTCCTTCTTAGATAGGACCGAATAAACCCCGTCTGAAATCAGGACCACGCGATCTTTCTTTTCTAGCTTGTGCTCAAAATCTTGTATTATTAGTGGCTTATGAGCTCCTATGGCACTTTCTAAAATATGCCTACGAGGGTAGTCGAAAGCAGCCTCTTTAGTCAGTTTCCCTGATTGGAGCAGCCTCGCGACCTCACTATGATCGATTGAAAGCTGCATTAAGCCGTTACCTCTAAGGAGGTATGTTCTGGAATCACCACAGTTGATACCAACAAGACTGTGACCACTTATAAGTACAGCAGTAATTGTTGTAGCCATACCTAACAGGTTTTCATCTGATGCCGCCATCGCCAACACTTCATTATGAGCGATCATTGCACAATCATGCAAAGTGACATCTTCCTTTCGAAGTTCCTTATCGAAAACCTGCGTAGCAAGTTTGGATGCAATTTCGCCGCCTTGATTACCGCCTACACCATCAGCAACGCAACATAGAAGGCCGCGATCAGGTATCTGCGTATGCAGTATACAATCTTGATTGGTCTTCCTCGGTCCTTCCGATGTGTATGAGTATATGTTTATCAACGGCAAACTCTTTGTATCATGGCTACAATTTCCGGATGGAGTATCTCATATGAAACCCCAATAGAGCTATTAAGATGACTTACAGCACGGCACATTTTACCCTCTAGTATACTCATCTCCAAAGCAACTCTTCGTGCTAATGGAAGCGACATCTCAGGACCAGCTGCCATGACAAAAGTCCTTTCGACATACCAACGATTATGAGAAGTGCCCATAAAGAGTAAGGCCATGAGAGCTTCTGACTGGCAGCTAAGATCTGGAACATTCAGAAATTCACAAAGGCGATTACAAATGCCATCACACTGCTCAAAATAAAAGCTGCTGTTAGCAACCCATGTTGCATATTGCTGGCCTAATCGTGAAGCTAATAAGGGACTTAATGATATAAGCTCTTTAATTTTATTTAAATCAATCTTATGAAGTATAGTACTTACTTCATTCGTCCCATAGTTATCTTCAATATATGATATAATTGATTTCCATACTTCTTCATGCAAGGGTTCAACGCTTGACAAATAATCCATGAAGTTATTAATTTCGGCATTAAAAACAGTTACTGTTTTAGGATCTACACTGAGTATTGCATCCCTTAAAGCTGCAACGCTAGAGAAACGTCTCGCTGGATCTCTGCGTGTACAAGCTCTGATAATATCAGCATACGCACTTGCATCGTCATTAATTTCATTACAAGGAATTCTTTCCCCTGTACCTACAAAATCATGCAGTATACAACCAACTGAATAAATGTCAGACGCTGGGCTTGCCCTGCGAAGGTCTGCAACAATTTCGGGGGCTGTGTAGTAGTCAGATCCCATACGCATACCTGTTTGGGTAAGAGCTGATAGTTGTGTGTCTTTTATAGACATCAAACCGAAATCGCTGATTGCATAATAGCTTCCTGAGTTTTCTTCTAGCCGTAAAACATTTTGAGGTTTTAAATCTCGATGATAAATTTGCATCGAGTGAAGTTCCTCTAAACCTGCCAGAATATCCATTATTGCAGTGATGAATGCCCCATTTAAGGTTTTGCTAGTTTTTATATCTTTATCAAGGCTAGAGGAAGCTAAAGGCATTAAAAAATAAGGGGGTTCGGCAGAAAGTTCTCTTATAATGACAGGTACTATATTCTTATGGCGAAATCCAAATTGAACATTTGCCTCGCGGATAAATCTTTTTTTTACGTTCTCCACTAATTCTGGAGGCAAAGGTTGGTTAACGCTAAATGTTTTTCTCGCAAATCTATTATTAAGTTCATCAGCAACAAGATCGACATTTCCGAAACCACCGCTACCAATCCTGCCTAATTCTCTAAACATATCATATCCTTCAATAGTTAATTTCAGAGCTTATGGGTAGCGGTGTGTCATTTTTTGACCAGTTGTTTATGAAACTTGGCTGTAATGCTTTCCCTGCCACCTCGGCTGTGTGATGTATAAGTATAAATGATGCTGCAAGAGGAGATCCGATAACCCTTAACGCCTCGAAACTGTTACCCTTACTCTTAATAGCATAGCTTTCATAAGTAGTTTACTTCCTTATGCGCATACTTATTTATACTCGCCACTATCCAGAAATACTTTAGGGTTAGAGTAAAAAATAATTGAGAAGGATACAATTTGGGTCGAGGATTTGAGTTAAATTTGAACCCAGAAGCAATGTGTTGATACTAAATTGACTAGCGATTAGACATATGAAGACTCGCCGGGAATGATGCTTTACCCCGCTGCGCGCGCTCGTACCCCCGCCACGCCTGCCCGCTTTATAGAGCGGTTTTCATGCACCTGCATGAATGGTCCCGGACCGCGCCCCGTCTGGCCTGCGCGGGGATGATCAGGGTGCAGGGATTCATGCATTTTCATGCAGCATAGACATGCACTCGCGCATGAGAAGGCCAGCCAGGAAAAAGAGGCACAAAAAAACTGGCGCGATGGCCGGTTCAGAGAAGGATTAAGCAATTTTCAGACGGGGGCCTGCTGACGCCTGGACAGTTTACTGGCGGAGCCGTAGCGGTTCAGTGTCTGCGGTTGCCGCCCGGCGATTTCCTGTGCCCCGGCGCGCTCCGGCTCTGCCGCTTTCTGTGGCTTCATGATGATTCTCTCGACGCTCTCGAGCGCGGTAAACGTGCAGGAGCAGTCAAGGTTGGTGCACTGATACCAGGTGCGTTTGACGATTGCTGACTCGTAAGCACTTGTGCGGGTGTGTGCGGTGGTGCCGCACTCCGGGCATTTCAGGGCCATTACACACTCTCCTGTGGCAGCTGTTTGAGCCGCTGCTGAAAGCGCAGGTGCTGTGCGGGCGTGAAGCTGCCCCGACCATCGCGCAGCATGTCCGGCTCCGGCATCAGGCCGGTTTCGTTCAGCGCGTCCTGGTAAGTCTCTGCCACTGCCGGGCGTGCCCGCAGCGCCTCACGGAGTACAGCGCTGCGCAGCAGCCGGGTGGCCACCTCCGGCCCGCCGGGACCGTTCAGGAACGGGGCCAGCGCAGAGGTCAGCGCCGGGCCGTGTTCAGTCATAAAGGCACTGAGCGCGTCCTCTGTACAGGCTTCGAGCACCAGCCTCTGCGCATACACGCCCTCGCGGGCGGCGCAGCTAATCTGCCAGTCCAGCACCGCGATGCGCTCACGCAGCAGCGGCACCCGTTCACCGTAACCGGATGTGTTCTCACCGGCGGCCAGCAGCGCGCTCAGCGCCTGCTCCGCATCAGTGCGGGACGTCAGGTGCGTCTGCCACTGGCTCCGGGCGGCGCGGAACTGGTCCAGCGCCTGTGCAGGTGTGGTGGCAATGGTCACAGTGCTTTCTCCTTCTTCGCTGTCTCGCGTCGGCGCACAAGTATTCTGTGGCGCGCTGCCGGATTCGGTGCCTTACCGTTATCCACTCTGGCGGCGTGCTCAGGGAAAATCCCCGCCAGCTTAAACACCACGTCATTTTCCGGCAGCGCATCACCGGCCAGCGCTGGCTGGGTAATGTGTCTGCTGATGAAGTCCTTCAGCACGGTTTCCGGGTCGTTGACGGAATACACAACCCCGGAACCGCTACCGGCGCTGCGTCCGAGCGTGATTTTCAGCAGGCTCAGAGTCTGTATCAGCTGCCTGCCGTTCGCCCGCATGAAGTCCTGCCAGATATGCATGGCGCGGTGTTCTGCCAGACGGTCATGGGCGTTAATGTATTCGTGTGCCCGGTCTGCGGTTTCCCACGGCAGAAACTCGTTTTCGCTTTCATGCGCGGCCAGCAGGGCGTCAAATTCTTCCAGCGACTCGCGGTCGAGCGCCACCTCAGCGCGCAGCTTTTTCATTTCCGGCGTCATCACGCCGCCGTTCTCGCGGAACAGCCTGCGCCATTCGTCGTTCTGGGCGTTTGCGCTGGCTTCCGTCTCGCTGCGGCGCTGGCGGATGATTCCGGCCTGTGCGGCTGCTGACTCCTGTTTACGGCGCGCCTCAAGCCAGGCGGCTTTCGTGATGTTTACCTTTTCAAGCGCGGCCTGCGTGGCGGCAGGCAGTGCGGCTGCTGTGGCAGCGGTGTTTTTCTCGTTCATGATAATTCCTGTCGGGTTATTTTCGGTCAGTCAATTGTGCCGTGGCTGGCACAGGTCATCTATCTGCGGGCCGTGTGTGGTGTCTGGTACAACGCCGGGCGGCATTACCGCTGCGCCTGAAAACCGGCCAGCCAGAAAAAAGGGTTTAAATGGCGCTGACCTCACTGGCATTCTTTTTCCGGTGTAACACGGGTAACAGGTGTTACATCACTGAACTGAAAGGGATTTTTATGAAATCTGCGGTGTAACATAGTGGGTAACAGGGTGTAACAGCAGGAAGCGGCCACTGTTACACCCGTTACACCTCACCTTTTTGTCAGGTGTAACAGGCTCAGCCCTTACCGGATGCCGCTGTTACACCCGTTACACCTGTTACCCTTTAAAAATAAGACTCACGCAAAGCCTTTAACGTCAGCCCGGCACCTCGCTGTTAAAGACGTAGAGCCTGCGCACGTTCATCTCTGGCGGGCGGATACTGGTCTGTAACTTGCCGTCGGAAGAGGCCAGCAGATACCCCCGGTCTGCGCAGAGGCGCGCCACCTTGCGCGGATCGAAGCCCCGGCAGATTTCTTTCCACCCGGACGGCATGACATAGAACGTCGTGACTGCCTCCGTGCCCTGTGCCGTGCTGCCTTTCTCCACCCTGCGCCAGCCCACCATGTTGCCGGGGCGGTTGCGCTCGTCGTGCCAGTCGGCAAAGCGGCTGTACTGGTTAGCGGTGAAGAAGCTGCGCACCTGCTCCAGCGCGGCAATGTCTTCCTGGTTGGCGGTATGCCCCCGGTCTTTCAGCCAGGCACTGAGGCACACGCGGGTTGCCCGCAGCGCTTCACCCTCCTGCCAGCCGGTAATGCCGAGCCGGGTTGCCAGCTCTCCGGCCATTGCCACCAGGGCAAAACGGTTAACCGCACGGCCCACCTGATTGCCTGCATCCTGTGGAGTGAGGGCGGCGGTGTACTCCTTCAGCAGCGTTTTCGCCTGCGCCGTCAGCCCGTTCAGGTCGGCGGTCAGCGCCTTCAGCCACTCGCGGAACGGCGCACCGTAGTAGCTGGCCGTTGCCCATTCCAGATGCTCGGCCAGCGCCTTGCCGCTCTCAAAGCCGTGCAGCTCCTCAAACACCCCGAATTTCCCGGAGTCGCTGGGTATCTGGATCATTCTCACCTCCATTCCGGCAAAGGTGCGCTCACCGGCTTTCGCGGCGTGCTCAGTCAGTGACAGCTCGCCGGTAGAGAAGAACAGCAGCCGCCACTGCTTGCGGGTGCGCAGCTCGCCGTCCGTACCGGCACGGCCCTTACCCTGACCATTTGCCAGCATGTAGGCGATGTTGCCTGCCTCGCGCCCGTCCACCTCGCGGATTTCGTCAAGCATCATGGCCGCATCGTTGCGGCGGCTGGCGCAGCCCTCCAGCGCGTTGCCGGTCGCACGCCATGTCTGCCAGTAGTCCGGCCCGCCGCATACGGAGGTCGCCGCCTTCATGGTGGTGGTCTTGCCGTCAGTGGATTCCCCCTTGAGGTGATAGCCGCCGCCGTCCATGCCGACCAGCCTCAGCAGCGGGGCGGCAAAGGCGAGGCTGACCGCAAACGCCACGCGGGAGTTGCCGGTGCAGAAGCGGGAAACGTGCTCGCGCCACTCCTCCACCGAGCCGGACACGCGGAAGTCCCGCCCCTGCACGGAGGTGGTCTGGAGAATGACGCCGTCTGCACCGTCGCCGCTCACTTCGTCCTGAAGGACGTAAACCTGACCATGCCAGCCGGTGCGGCTCACGCAGGTCACGCGGCGCTCCGGCTTGCACAGCGAGATGTACTCCATCAGGCGCGCACGGGCCTCGCCGGTGGTGCTGATGTAGGACAGGCCGTTGACCAGCAGCACCCGGCGCAGCTCCTCGCCGCTGCCACTGAGCATTTCCATCGGCATGGCCCAGCGGCGGCGCTCGCCCCACGTATCCTCCCACTCCAGCAGGCGGCCAAAGTTGCCGCCGTCGGCGTCGCAGGTAATGGCCGTGACGCGCAGCGGGTTGCAGATTTTGACGTTCTGGATTTCCGTTTCGCCGTTGCGCTGCACCTGCTTCTCATACCAGAGATACTCCTGCGTCAGCCGGAACCCGTGCGGCAGCTGCGTGCGGCCCTCACCGCACAGCACCAGACCGTTACGGAAGGCTTCACGGGTGCGGGTCACACCGTGCTCCCGGTGAAAGTCGTTCCAGTCGGCTTTGATTTCGCCCGGCGGCAGGCTCACCCAGCCACTGACGGCTTTTGCTGCCTTCTCCGCAAACGCCCTGCCGGGGTTCTCACCCGCATCCTGAAAGTCGTTGTCACCGGCGATGACGATTTTCACCTCCGGCCAGCGTGCCCGCAGCGCCTGCGCCACGTTCGGCAGGTTGCCCGCCGATATCGCGGCCACAACGCACCCGGCGGTAAGCTGACTCACCGTGAGCGCGGTGGCGTAGCCCTCCGTGATGACCACCTGCACTGGCGACTCAGACGGCAGCGGGCTGAGCGCCACAAACGCGCCCTTCATGGTGCTTCCCGGCAGCAGGCTTTTCTCACCTGTGGGGGCAACAAGCTGCGCGCCGGTCACTGCACCGTCTGCTGTGGTCAGCGGCAGCAGCAGGGAACCTGCCGGAAAGGCTGTGCCGCTGATGCGCTGCGCACTGCCGGTGAGGCATCCCGGATAACCGGCAAAGCCTTTACCGGTCAGATAAACACTTTCGCCCGTGTGGCTGGCTTTCACCAGCGCCTCCACCGTGGCGGCCATGTCGCGTTTCGGGGCTTTCTCTCTGGCTGGCTTAAGCGGCATGTCCTGCACATCACGAACGTCGAGCACCTGTGCCACCTCCTGCGCGGCCTGTTTCACGCCTTTGCCTGTCACCAGCTTCACCAGGTCAAGGCCGTCACCGTTGCCGCAGTGGCTGCAAATCCACGTCCCCCGCCCCTCAAGGTCATCCATGCGAAAACGGTCTTTACCTTCGCACTTCGGGCAGGGGCCGTGCCTGCCGCCGTCCGGCACGCTGACGCCGAGCAACTGAAAAACGACCGGCCAGCGGCCGCGCGCAGCAGCAGCGATGTCTGATACTGACTGTACTGTCATAACGCCTCCTTAATGCCGGTACAGCGACGCGCCGGTGCCGCAGAACTTTTCAAAAGCCGCGGGAAGCGTGCGGTAGAGTTCGGTCATGACTTCGCATCCGCGCGGCGTCAGCACCGGCGGCGCAGTGAGGAGCGCTGGCTCCACCATGTCCGTGAGCAGAGCCAGCGCCGCAGCCGCGCCCCGCGCTTCGCCGTACTCGTTCACCATTGCGCTCTCAATGTGCAGCGCGATGGCCATCTCGATACGCTCCACCGTCATGCGATGCGGGCCGCGCATCTCGCTGCCGGTGGCGGCAAGATGCTTTGCCCGCCATGCTGAGGCGATGGCGCGGCGGTACAGTGCTGTGGTCAGCTCCGCCGGAAAAACAGATACCTGTGGCTTCTTCATGCGCGGGCCTCCTCAATCAGTGCGCAGCAGCGCGTAACGTCGGTCAGGTCGGCGCGCAGGTATTCCATCAGCGCGGCCACGCCGGGTACGCTGTGCGCGGTTAATGAACCTGAACAGGGATGTTCGGAAAACAGGAGCTGGAGCAGGTCGCAGGCTTCCTTTGCGCGGGTCAGCTTTTCAAATGCGTCCTCCGGCAGGCCGTAAGCAAAGGCGTTAAAAGCACCGTTTTCAGGCAAGGGGATGCCCTGAGCACCGTTGTGCCCGATTGACATTGTCATGGTTTACTCCGTTAAAGCTGGCTGTGTGTCAGAGGTAGTTTGAGTAGTGACTGGCGTCGGGTTCGGCGGGCTGCCGTGCTGGCCGCTCCCGCCAGCGCTCGTATTTCACCGTGGGATGCAGGTTAAACGGGCTGAACCCGCTGCTGCCTCCGGTCGGGGCGCTGAAACGGCGCGGTGCTCCGGCAAGCCGGGTATAGTTTTCCTCAAACCATGCCAGCGGCGATGAGGTCACCTGACCGTCGCTGTCGTAGCGATAGAGCACCTCGTGACTGAACTCAGGATTAACGGATGCGACTGAGAAAGGCGCAGCGGACAGGCGCAGTACCGTAACCGTCCAGCCCTGCGAATGCTGCCAGCGTTCGCCGCGTTGCGGATATTCACGCATGACGGCCTCCGTGGCAGGGCAGGCGGCCCGCAAAGAGCAGGATGTAATCAGCCGCCATTCGGCTGCGGGCGCTGCGCTCGTCAATGGCAGTAATACGCAGCATGACGGGGCGGCAGGACAACTGAGAACGGTTGATTGCCGCAAATATCCAGGTAGACTTTGATGTAGCCATATTGTTGTTCCAGGTATGTTTGGTTAGATGCCCGTTATGTGTTGCAGCACAGGCGGGCATTGTTTTTTGGGTTTATGATAACTACAATGGTAATTACCATGTAGGTCATCATAAGTTAGGGTAATTACCATGTCAACACCACAAGAAAAACGTTCGCCCCCATTTCAGATGCGCTTAACAGATGAATTCCGGCAGCAGTTGGAAAATGAAATGCGTAAAGACGGCGATACTGCCCTTGCTGCATGGATAAAACGTGTATTACGCAAGGAACTGCAATCACGCGGAATTGATCCTAACGGTTAGCAGGTGCAAGAGCGCGCAAATTCGTTTTTTAGAAAGATTTTTCATTTTGCGGCTTTGTATCAGGCCGCATAATTACTTGCTCGTTGCAGTTTCTTTGCTTGCCTTCTCATGTCCTCAAATTTCTCGATAGAACTAGTTTCGTGTTGATCACGCCATTCGTAGTAATCGGCCGCGCGCCAACGTGACATGCGGCCAATTTTTATAGGACGAGGAAAGCGATCTTGTGAGATAAGGCGATAAATCCATTTGTCACTTAACATGCAGTCTGCGGTGATAAACTTCATATCAATCAGAGCATCCATAGAGGGGCGCTGTGCAGTCACGATATTGGTGGAAAGGGTCATAGTTCATTCTCCGTATGTTCAAGTCTACTCGCTTCAATACGGGGAAATTTATCTTACGATTTCAATAAGTAACAGGTGACTAATGTAGTAGTTAATGAGAGTTTTAGTCACCATGGTTGTTAATTAAATGTTAATCCTTCTTTTTTCATGCAGGTGCGTAAGAGGCTGACGATTGTATCGTAGCTCAACGGTGGAACGCCCTTTTCAGGCCAAAATTGATGCGCATGTTCGAAGAGGTATTCAGCTATTGAAGCAGGACTTTCTCTGCGCAAATTCATATTGCGATGAAAAAGAGAAACGATTGCCATTAGAACCTCAGCTCTTGGTACTGCATGTTTGTTTTTTTGAACCTCAGATTGCCGTTTATAATCGTTTTTCTTTTGAGGCATTTTATCCTGTTCAACAGCTGTTATAAAATTCCCAATCTGTTTTTTTGTGATCCATAAAGTTTCAAAAAGATAAAAATCATCGCGCTCATTATAATGAACGTATATTTTCACTGGGAAGTTAAGGTTGCATCCATCGGAGGGGATAAAAAACTCCGGCCATTCATCGGCTTGCCCTTCATGTTTGAGCCATAATTTTTTATAATAACTATCTACGGAGAAGTAGCCTTTTATATTGCAAATTAAATAGCCAGCCTCATCATATCTTATTTCATCTAGATTAATTCTCAGTTGACTTTTTTCAGATAGGATTAAATATCCATCATTATCTCTAGGTAAATATTTAAGACTGCTAATAAAATCTAAGCCGCTAACATCTGCACTTAGTCCACTAGTAACTTCATACTTATCATCATGAAACTCCATGCAAACTTCGATGTTTTTTTTATACGCATACCACATAATGTCTTTAACATCACATCCGATTATTTCAGCGGCGTCTGATAATCGGTAGTTCTCACGTAATAATGAGTCAGTATTTTTTATTTTAAATAAATCCATTTATGCTACCTCTGCTTTTGATAGATAGTCTGCATACCACTGCATCATTTCTCTACGGCCATCAAAATATTGCGCATGGTTGTAAGCTCCCCTGATGGCATTTTTATCCACATGGGCCAATTGCATTTCTATCCATGTAGAATCATAACCTTGCTCATGCAAGATTGTACTCATAGTATGCCTGAAGCCATGCCCGGTCAGTCTTCCCTTATAGCCCAATAGCTCAATGACCTGATTAATACTTTCTTTGCTAATAGGCTTACGTGGATCATTACGGCCAATAAATACTAACGGATAATGACCGGTTATCGGTTTAAGTTGCTTGAGTAGAGATACAGCCTGTTTTGATAGCGGAACTTTATGAGGGCGGCGCATCTTCATATGTTCTGCTGGTACTTCCCATACCGCCTTCTCGAGGTCGATATCTTGCCAGCGAGCGAAGCGTAACTCTTGAGTCCTTACACCGGTATACATGATCAAATAAGTAGCTGTTTTAGTTATAACACTTCCGGTATATCCAGCCAGATCGTTTAAGAATGCCGGGAGTTCCTGAGCAGTTAAAAACGGCAGATGCTGTTTTTTATGTATGGCTAATGCGCTTGCCAGGTCAGGTGCTGGATTATATTCAGCTCTGCCCGTAATAATCGCATAGCGAAAAACCTCGCCGCAGCGTTGGCGCACCTTACGCATTTTTTCTAATGCACCGCGTTTTTCCATTCTCTTCAGCGTTTCAAGCAGTTCCAGCGGCTTAATGTCAGCAATCGGTTTCATGCCTATAAAGGGAAAGATATCCTTTTCGAACGTGCTTAGAATCTCCTCACGATAGCGAAGTGACCAGCGGTCAGCTTTAGCTTTGTGCCACTCCCTCGCGATCGCTTCGAACGTATTTGCAGTAGCGATTTTTTTTGCTTGTTTTTCGGCTTTTTTCATCGCTCCCGGATCATCTCCAGCCGCGAGACTTCGCCTGGCCTCATCTCGTTTCTGGCGAGCAACTGCAAGTGGTACGTCAGGATAGACGCCGATAGATAGTAATTTCTCACGTCCTAAAACGCGGTACTTCATTCGCCAGTAGCGGGAACCATTGGGATTGACCAGTAAGTACAGGCCGCCGCCGTCTGCGAGCTTGTAGGGCTTATCCAGCGGTTTTGCTGTGCGCACCTTGACGTCAGTTAAGGGCATTCCGTCTCCTTCTGGGGGTATCAATTTTATGGGGTATTTTCTAACCCCCTAAAATACCCCAAAATGGGGGTAGATTTGAGTAGACATAGATTGACATCATAAGAGGAGGGTTTCAACATAACTAGCAGATTTTAATGGTTTTGATTGACGGTTGTTGACGTGAAAAGAGTAAGAGTGGCGGAAGATCACAGGAGTCGAACCTGCCCGGGACCGCTGGCGGCCCCAATCGGATTTGAAATCCGACCGCCTCACCGGAGACGACGATCTTCCTTTACCGCAGCCGCAGAATTATAGCGGCAAACAGTGTGAAGTTGTTGATCTCACTCGTGCGTCACAGCACGTTTTCGCCGTAATGTTGCCGATACTCCTTCGGGGTGGTGGCGTAACTCTTTTTAAAGACCGAATAGAAATATTGCAATGAAGGGTAGCCGCACATCTGAGAGATCTCATTGATACTTAACGAAGAACTGGCCAGCAATTCACGCGCTTTCTCCAGTTTTTCGCGATGGATCATCGCATGAATGGTATCGCCGGTTTCATCGCGGAAGCGTTTTTCCAGATTGGAACGGGAGATGCCGATGGCGTCCAGTACCTGTTCGACCTTAATGCCTTTGCAGGCGTTAAAGCGGATGTAATGCATCGCCTGAATCACCGCCGGGTCACGCAGTGAGCGGAAATCCGTGGAGCGGCGGGCGATCACTTTTACCGGGGGTACCAGAATACGTTGCAGCGGCAGGGACTGTTTATCCAGTAACCGATGCAGCAGCTTGGCAGCCTGATATCCCATCTGACGCGTCCCCTGGGCCACTGACGAGAGCGCCACGCGAGACAGATAACGCGTCAATTCTTCGTTGTCGATGCCAATAACGGTGAGTTTTTCCGGCACCGGGATTTTCAAATACTCGCAAGCCTGCAACAGATGGCGGGCGCGGGCATCGGTGACGGCAATAATGCCGGTTTGCTGCGGCAGCGTTTGCAGCCAGTCAGCCAGGCGGTTTTGCGCGTGCTGCCAGTTTTCCGGCGCGGTTTCCATGCCCTGATAAACCACCCCTTGATAGCGCTCGCGTGCCACCAACTGGCGGAAGGCATGCTCCCGCTCCTGCGCCCAGCGTTTGCCGCTGGAAGCCGGCAGGCCATAGAAGGCGAAGCGGTTTATCCCTTTCTCTTTCAGATGTAAAAAGGCGCTCTCAACCAGCGCGGCGTTATCGGTGGCGATGTAATGCACCGGCGGGTAGTCCTGTTGTTGGTGGTAGGAACCGCCCACCCCAACAATGGGCACCGGCACATTCGCCAGTAATTTTTCGATTGAACTGTCGTCGTAATCGGCGATCACGCCATCACCCAGCCATTCGCGAATATTGTCGATACGACAACGGAAATCCTCCTCGATGAAGATATCCCAGTCAGTTTGCGACGCCTGTAAATATTCGCCAACGCCTTCGACCACCTGGCGGTCATACACCTTATTGGCGTTGAAAAGTAACGTAATGCGAAATCGTTTCTCATGCATAGTGGCGCGCTCCCTTAAACCCCCAGCGCATTGCATAGCACGGCTGGCTGAGGAGCAGAAAGAATTTGCGCCACATTGTGATCGCCCACGCGATTACACCCGACGTCGGGTGGCGGTATCCATCCACACCGCCAGCAGCAGAATCGCCCCTTTGACGATGTACTGCCAGAAGGTGGGAACATCCATCATGCTCATGCCGTTATCCAGCGAAGCCATAATAAACGCGCCCATCACCGCGCCAGCGACAGAACCGACACCGCCTGCCAGGCTGGTGCCGCCGATAACGCAAGCGGCAATGGCATCCAGTTCAGCAATGTTACCCGCCGAAGGTGAACCCGCACCCAATCGTGAGCTGAGGATTAAACCCGCAATCGCCACCATCACACCATTGATGGCAAACACCGCCAGCTTGGTGCGCGCGACGTTGATGCCGGAGAGCCGTGCTGCATCCAGGTTGCCGCCAATCGCGTAGATACGGCGACCAAAGGCGGTACGCGTTGCCATAAACATCCCGCCTAACAACAGCAGCGCCAGCAACAGTACCGGCGTTGGCACGCCACGATAGTCGTTCAACAGCCAGATGGCGCCCAACACCAGAATGGCGGTGATGGCCTGACGCGCGACCGCACCACCCGCTGCGGGTTGGGATAAACCAAGCTGCTGACGACGCAGGCGTAAGCGCCATTGCCAGACAATAAACAGCGCCAGACCGGCAAAACCGAAACCAAACCCGACCCCGCCAGGCAGATAGCTTTGGCCAATCTGCGACATCGCCGGGCTGGTTGGTGCGACGGTGGTGCCATCGGTGATACCGACCAGAATGCCGCGAAAGGCCAGCATGCCTGCCAGCGTGACGATAAACGAGGGCACTTTGCGGTAGGCTACCCACCACCCATTCCAGGTGCCGAGCAGCAATCCCAGCACCAGCGTGACCACAATGGTTAAGGGTAGCGGCCAGCCGAGCCAGACGTCGAAAATCGCCGCCGCACCACCGAGCAGGCCCATCATGGAGCCGACGGAGAGATCGATCTCCGCCGAAATAATGACAAACACCATGCCAACCGCGAGGATGCCGGTGATGGCGGTCTGGCGCAGCAGGTTGGAGACGTTACGCGGGCTAAGCCAGGCCCCGTCGGTGGTCCAGGTGAAGAACAGGGCAATCAACACAATTGCCCCGAGCATCACCAATACCTGCAAATTGGGGAGCGGAAATTTACCCGCGCCCGCTTTACCCGGCGTCGTCAGGCCGCGTTGTGTACTTTCGGTCTTAAGCATAGTGTTCACTCCGCAGGGCGGCTTCCATCACCTGCTCCTGAGTCAGGTTATCGTTAATCAGATCGGCTTTGATTTGCCCTTCATGCATCACCAAAACCCGATCGCTCAGGCCCAGTACTTCGGGCAGCTCGGACGAGATGACAATCACCGCAATCCCTTGCTGTACCAGCGCATTGATCAGCAGATAGATCTCCTGACGCGCGCCGACATCGATGCCGCGCGTTGGCTCATCGAGAATCAAAATTTGTGGGTTAAGCAGCAGGCATTTGGCGAGGATCGCCTTCTGCTGATTGCCACCGCTCAGGCGACCAATAGGGAGTTCTGACGAGGACGTTTTGACCCGCAACCGGGCAATGGCGTCGTTAATCGCATGCTGTTCTCGTGCCTCATCCAGCGTGGAGAGGCGCTGACTGAATTGATCCAGCGCCGCCAGGGTGATGTTTTTGCCCACCCCCATCAGCGGCACGATGCCATCTTTTTTGCGATCTTCCGGCACCATCGCAATGCCATGCCCAATGGCGTCGCGGCAGTCGTGAATCTGCACCTTACTGCCGTTGATCGTAATGTCGCCCTGCCAGCGCCCCGGCCAGACACCAAACAGGCATTGCACCGTTTCGGTTCGGCCAGCCCCTACCAGACCTGCGATGCCAAGAATCTCGCCGCGTTTCAGGCTGAAGGAAACATTGTTGACGCGGCGGATATGGCGGTTAACGGGATGCCAGGCGGTGAGGTTATCGACTTGCAATATCGTCTCGCCGATTTCATGTGGCGTATGGGGATAGAGCGCGGTGAGCTCGCGGCCCACCATCATGGTGATGATGTCATCCTCGCTCAGCCCGGCAGCATCGCGCGTGGCGATGTGCTGGCCGTCGCGGATCACGCAGATGGTGTCGGAAATCGCTTTCACCTCGTTGAGTTTGTGCGAGATGTAGATGCAGGCGATGCCGTGTTCGCGCAGGTTTTTGATAATGCTGAGTAGCACTTCGGTTTCCTGCTCGGTCAGCGACGAAGTGGGTTCATCCAGAATCAGCAGACGTACCTGTTTATTCAACGCGCGCGCGATTTCTACCAGTTGCTGCTGACCGAGGCCGAGATCGCCCACTCGCGTGTCTGGCGACACATTGAGTTTGACCCGTTCCAGTAATTGTTGGCAACGCAGCGTCATGGTTTCGTCATCCACCATGCCGTAGCGCCCCAGTTCGGCACCGAGGAAAATGTTCTCCATCACCGTCAGTTGCCTTACCAGCGCCAGCTCCTGATGGATAATCACAATCCCTTTGCGCTCGGTATCGCGGATGGTCTGCGCCTGAATTTCGTCACCGGCAAAATGGATACTGCCGTCGAAGTCACCGTGCGGGTATAACCCGCACAGGATCTTCATCAGTGTCGATTTTCCCGAACCGTTTTCGCCGCACAGCGACATGACTTCGCCTGCATCCAGCCGCAGGCTGACGTCATCCACCGCTTTCACCGCGCCGAAGCGCTTAGTGATATGGTTCATTTCCAGCAACATCGACATCTCTCCTTCGCGGTCTGCGCTTAGAGTTCGCTCTGCTTGTGGAAGCCGTCTTTAATCACGGTGCTTTCGATATTGCCTTTATTAACCTGGATCGGTGTCAGCAGACGGGACGGCACATCTTTTAAACCATTGTTAAGTTTGCCGTTGCTGGCAGGTGTCTGACCGTCACCGAGTTCCACGGCGATTTTTGCCGCTTCGGTCGCCAGTTGGGTGATGGGTTTGTACACCGTCATGGTCTGCGTGCCATTTTCGATGCGTTTGATGGCGGCAAGATCGGCATCCTGGCCGGAAATCGCCACTTTGCCCGCCAGCCCCTGCGCGCTCAGCGCCTGAATCGCCCCACCGGCGGTGGCATCATTGGAAGCCACCACGGCATCAATATGGTTGCCGTTCGCGGTTAAGGCGTTTTCCATAATTTTCAGCGCATTTTCCGGTAACCAGGCATCAACCCACTGATCACCCACGACTTTGATGCTGCCATTATCAATGTAAGGTTTTAAGACTTTCATTTGACCGGCGCGGAACAGACGTGCGTTATTATCAACCGGCGAGCCGCCCATCAGGAAATAATTCCCCTTTGGCACTTGCTGTACAATACTTTCGGCCTGAAGTTCACCCACTTTTTCATTATCAAAAGAGATATAAAAATCAATGTCGGCGTTATTAATCATACGGTCATAGGCCAGAACTTTAATGCCTTCACGCTTCGCTTCGGCCACCACGTTACTTAATACCTGGCCGTTATAGGGGATGATCACCAATACATCCACGCCGCGGTTAATCATATTTTCAATTTGCGACATCTGCGTTTCTTCGTTGCCGTTGGCGGATTGTACAAACACCTGGGCACCCTGAGATTCCGCTTGTTTTACAAAGATATCGCGGTCTTTCTGCCAGCGCTCCAGGCGTAAATCATCCATCGACAAACCGATTTTCACTTCTTTTGCCGCACCAGCGTGGCTGACAAGTGCCAGGGCCGCGCAGACGGCTAACAGCGTTTTCTTCATGTTCATGGTGTTCATCCTGTAGGTGGAGGCTATTGTCGTTGTTTAGGGTATAAGGCTATGAACAGGGCGGTTGAATTGTTGACCTGAGTTTCCGGCAACATCAATTACTGATTTTTATCCGGCCATTACGTTTTTTGGTTTATTTGTGATTTTTTGAGCGCGATCGATATTTGGCGGTTTTCGGAAAAATGAATTGCAGCGGGATTGCGGGTTGGAGTGCAATGAAATAACGACATTGTTTTGCGAGCTAACGCACAAATAATAATTATCTTAAGTTAAGTGTGAAATATCGTAATTGAGAAGCGGCAGAACGCATCACCACAATAATGGCTCACAGCTGACCATTCGGGTCCTCATGCTAAGGAGCAAAACATGCACGCCTATTTCGACCAGCTTGATCGCGTTCGTTATGAAGGGACCAACACCCATAATCCTCTGGCGTTCCGTCACTACAATCCTGATGAAGTGATTCTCGGTAAAACTATGGCTGAGCATCTGCGTTTTGCCGCCTGCTACTGGCATACCTTCTGCTGGAACGGTGCGGATATGTTTGGTGTCGGCGCTTTTGATCGCCCCTGGCAGAAGAATGGTGATGCGCTTGAGCGGGCGTTGCTGAAGGCGGATGTGGCTTTTGAGTTCTTCCATAAGTTGAACGTGCCTTACTACTGCTTCCACGATGTTGATGTTTCTCCGGAAGGCGACTCGCTGAAGACCTACCGTGATAACTTTGCGGTAATGACCGATAAACTGCTGGCAAAACAGCAGGAAACCGGGGTGAAACTGCTGTGGGGCACCGCCAACTGTTTTACCCATCCCCGCTATGGCGCGGGTGCCGCCACCAGTCCTGATCCGGAAATTTTTGCCTGGGCCGCCAGCCAGGTGTGCAGTGCCATGCAGGCAACACAAACGCTCGGCGGTGAAAACTACGTGTTGTGGGGTGGCCGTGAAGGTTATGAAACCCTGTTGAATACCGACCTGCGCCAGGAGCGTGAGCAAATTGGTCGCTTTATGCAGATGGTGGTCGAGCATAAACACAAAATCGGCTTCCAGGGCATGTTGCTGATTGAGCCAAAACCGCAGGAGCCGACCAAACATCAATATGATTATGATGTGGCAACGGTATATGGCTTCCTGAAACAGTTTGGCCTGGAGAAAGAGATCAAAGTCAACGTGGAAGCCAACCACGCCACGCTCGCCGGTCACTCGTTCCATCATGAAATTGCCACCGCGATTGCCTTGGGGATTTTTGGTTCGGTGGATGCCAACCGTGGCGATATCCAGTGCGGCTGGGATACCGACCAGTTCCCGAACAGCGTCGAAGAAAATGCGCTGGTACTCTACGAGATCATCAAAGCGGGCGGATTCACCACCGGCGGCTTAAACTTTGATGCCAAAGTGCGGCGTCAGAGCACCGATAAATATGACCTGTTTTACGGTCACATTGGCGCGATGGATACTATGGCGCTGGCACTGAAAGTCGCGGCGCGGATGGTGGCTGATGGCGAGTTGGATAAACGCGTGGCGCAGCGCTACAGCGGCTGGAACGGTGAGTTTGGTCAGCAGATCCTGAAAGGGGAATTCTCCCTGGCGTCGCTTGCTCAGCATGCCCAGCAACAGCAATTTAATCCGCAGCACCGCAGTGGACGTCAGGAACAACTGGAAAACCTGGTCAATCATTACCTTTTTGATTTTTAACCTTTCAGGAGAACAGCATGGTTATCGGGATCGATTTGGGCACCTCGGGCGTTAAGGTCGCGTTGCTGGATACGCAAGGGCAGGTGCTTGCCGTGGAAAGCGCGCCGTTGCAGGTGTCGCGCCCGCATCCTTTATGGAGCGAGCAGGATCCCGAAAGCTGGTGGCTGGCAACCGATAAGGCAATGCAGGCGCTGGCGCAGCGACATGACCTTGGTCATGTGCAGGCGATGGGTCTGAGCGGCCAGATGCATGGTGCGACGCTGTTAGATGCGCAGCAACAGGTACTACGTCCGGCGATCCTGTGGAACGACGGACGCAGCAGTGAGCAGTGCCGCCAACTGGAGCAGCAGGTGCCGGATTCACGCACCATCACCGGTAACCTGATGATGCCCGGTTTCACGGCACCCAAGCTATTATGGGTGCAGCAGCACGAGCCGGAAATTTTCAACCGCATCGCTAAGGTTTTGCTACCAAAGGATTATCTGCGTTGGTGCTTAAGCGGCGACTTCGCCACGGATATGTCGGATGCGGCGGGGACGATGTGGCTGGATGTGGCCCAGCGTGACTGGAGCGATAAATTGCTTCATGCCTGTGGCCTGCATCGTAGCCAGATGCCAACGCTGTTCGAGGGCAATCAGGTAACCGGTACGCTCCGACCTGACATCGCCAGCCGTTGGGGGATGCAGCCAGTGCCACTGGTGGCGGGCGGTGGTGATAATGCCGCCGGGGCGGTGGGTGTTGGCATGGTCGAGCCGGGGCAGGGGATGCTGTCGCTCGGTACCTCCGGCGTCTACTTCCTCGTGAGTGATGGTTATCTCAGCAACCCACAGCGCGCGGTACACAGTTTTTGCCATGCGTTGCCACAGCGCTGGCATCTGATGTCGGTGATCCTCAGTGCGGCCTCCTGTCTGGACTGGGCGGCCAAACTCACCGGCTGCGAAGATGTACCTCAGCTTTTGGCTGAAGCTGAACGGGCGAGCAGCGATGTCTCACCGGTCTGGTTTTTGCCTTATCTCTCGGGTGAGCGCACACCGCACAACAATCCACAGGCGCAGGGGGCATTTTTTGGCCTGACGCATCAGCATGGCCGGCCGGAACTGGCGCGAGCGGTGTTGGAAGGGGTGGGATTTGCCCTGGCGGAGGGCATGGATGCGGTACACGAATGTGGCGTCCAGCCAAAGACGGTGATGTTGATTGGCGGTGGCGCACGTAGCGCTTACTGGCGACAAATGTTATCGGATATCAGCGGGTTGACGCTGGATTATTGTCATGGTGGTGAAGTCGGCCCGGCACTGGGGGCGGCACGCCTGGCGCAGTTGGCCGTCGATGCCAACTGCGAACTGCCCACACCGGAACTGGCGCAACGCCATCAGCCGGATACGGCTCGCCATCAGGCTTATCAACCACAACGTGAGGTATTCGCCCGGCTCTATCAGCAACTGAAGCCGTTGATGTCCTGATACGTCAGCATGATGGCCGGAATTGGCATGGGTCTGGCCATAAAGTCAGGTAAGATGAGCACTGACGTAGCGGCGCGATTTATCGCGCGTGTTTTACCGACAGCGTGTTCGGAAATGCGCGATAAATCGCGCCGCTACGGGTTTAATGCGGGACGTAAACGGAACTAACCGGAGTATACCCATGCCGCAACCCGTATTTTTCCTGACGTTACCCGGCGTTATGGTGCTTGATCTCACCGGCCCGGCCGAAACCTTCCAGTTGGCTGGCGGTCACTTCTCGCTGCATTACATCGGCCCGGAAGCCAGCGTGCTCGGTTCCACCCACATGACCATCAGCAATATCGCGCCACTGCCCGAACGGTTACCGGCTAACAGCCTGTTGGTGGTGCCCGGTGTGCATGATTCGCGTACCTGCTATGACACCCCGGCGGCGACGCTGGCGCGTGACTGGCTGCGGCAGCAACGGGCGGATATTGAAGCCCAGCGCATCACCCTGGTCTGTGTCTGCTCCGGTTCATTGCTGGCGGCACAGGCGGGATTGCTGGATGGTGTGCTGTGCACCACCCATCATGAAGTGCTGCCGCGTTTGCAGGCGGCGGCCCCGGCGGCGCGGGTAAAAGAGAATCGCGTATTTATTGAAGATGGCGGCATCTGGACCAGCGCCGGGATCACCGCGGGTATTGATCTCGCGCTGCATCTGATTAACCGGCTATGCGGAGCGCGTCAGGCGCTGGCGGTGGCACGCGAGATGGTGGTGTGGTTCCGCCGTTCCGGTGATGATCCGCAACTCTCGCCGTGGCTGCGCTACCGTAATCACCTGCACCCGGCGATTCACCGCGCGCAGGATGTGATGATTGCACACCCTGAACATGACTGGTCATTACCGGCACTGGCTGAGCGTGCCCACGTCAGCGAGCGGCATCTGACGCGTCTGTTCCGCCAGCATCTCGGCATCAGCGTGCGCGAATATCACGAGCAACTGCGGCTGGTGATTGCCCGGCAACGCCAGCAACAGGGCGAAGCTGCGGAAAAAGCCGCGCTGGCGGCCGGTTTCTCTTCTGCACGACAGTTGCGTCGTGCCAGGCAGCGCTGGGACGATCAACTCACCAGATGATGTTTATCCACCCGTTTGAGCAGCATTGCCAGGCCTAAGCTGCCAAGCAGCGTCACCCCAAACACCCAAGGCAAATCGATCCACGGATTTGCCATATCGTCGTAATGATTGGTGCGCAGGAAATGGATAAACAGCGCGTGAAAGCCGTAAATGGGCAGGGAATAACGCGCTATGGTGGCTAAAATTGGCAAACTACGGCGATTAAGGACGTTTTTGCTCAAGATCAGCACGCTGATGGCGGCAATAAACACCAGCGGCCCGCAGTAGAGATACCAGGTATCATTGAAGGCTCCGTTTATGCGCAGCATCTGTTTGGTGCCGAGCGCAATCCCCGCCACACAGGCAATAAACGCCAGTGCCGCCAGCCCGGTTATGCCGCGTTTTTCTGTGTCCATACAGCCAATCGCCCGTCCCAACAGCGCGTATAACAGGTAATAAATAGTGTCGCCGCTGACATACAAATTGACCGGCAACCAATGGAACGAGCCAACCGACTGGTTGATGGTATTGGGATTGGCGAGCACCACCAGTACCACCACCAGTAGCGCGACATAGCGTGGTGGCACATTTTTTACCTGAATCAACGGTGACAGCAGGTAAATACCGATAATCGCAAAGAAAAACCACAGGTGATAAAACACCGGTTTCTGCAACAATTTCAGCAGCGACCGCCCTTCGCTGATCGGCGTCAGCCAGGTGATATACGCCAGCGCCACCGCGCTGTAGAACAGCAGGCACAACACGAGGCGCAGCAGATGCCGTCCTTGTGCGCTGCGCTCACCGAAGAACAGATAGCCTGAGATCATAAAGAACAGCGGCACACAGATGCGCGAGGCGGAATTGAGCAGGTTGGCGACGTCCCAACTGATGCCGGTGACCGCCAGCGGCCCGGTGATGTACCAGGTGGTAGTATGAATGATGATCACCATCAGGCAGGCGATGGCGCGTAAGTTGTCGATCCAGTAAATTTTTTGCGACATAGCTTCCCCGTGCGCAGAGCGTCCTGGTGGAGAAGGGTAGTCAGCGACAGGCGCGCCAACAACCTTTGGGCCTGAAATTCAGAGCCATCTGGCTGCTGGCGCGTGGACGGTTAATCACGCACGAGGAATTTTTCGATCACCGCTTCGTTCGGCTCCACGCCGAGGCCGGGTTCGGAAGGCAACCAGGCGTAGCCATCAGCGATGCGTACCGGATTTTTCGCCAGCGAACGGCTGATCTCACCCGGCTCGACGCAATATTCCATCACCAGCGCATTCTCAATCGCGCACAGGAAATGCAGCGAGGCGGCGGTGTTGATATCGGTGGTAAAGTTGTGATTGCACACCTTACGACCGCGACTGTGTGCATAGCTGGCAATTTCCATCGCCTGAGTAAAGCCGGTACGTGTCAGGTCAATCTGCACAATATCGATACCGCCTTCATCGATCAGGCGCTGGAAGCCTACCACTGAGCACTCCTGTTCGCCCGCCGCAATGTGCTGCTGGCAGGCTGCCGAGACCTGGCCGTAACCGGCGTAGTTGTCCGGGTGTAACGGTTCTTCAATCCAGAACAGGTTCAGATGTTCATAACGTTGGCTACGACGGAGGGTGGTTTTGGCATCCCACACATGACCGACGTCCAGCATCAGATCCACGCTGTCGCCCATCTCGCGGCGCAGCGCTTCCAGATAGCGTAAATCCAGTGCTTCATCGGTGCCAAACGGCTCCCAGCCAAATTTCACCCCGGTATGACCGGTATCGATAGCGTGCTTCGCACGCGCCACGGTGTCGGCCACGCTGAACTGGAACATATTGGAGGAGTAGACGCGCATTTTGTCGCGCAGCGCGCCGCCCAGCAGCTCGACAATCGGTTTACCCAACGCTTTACCTTTGATATCCCACAGCGCGATATCAATGCCCGCCATCGCCTGCAACACGGCACCGCTGCGACCATAGTAGATGGTGGCGCGATGCATTTTTTTCCACAACCGTCCGGTTTCCAGCGGGTTTTCACCGATCAGCAGAGATTTCAGGCCGGTGACCATGGTGTGGGAATAGGGGGCTTCGATGATGGCTTTGGTGACATAGGGGCTGCCATCCACCTCGCCCCAGCCGGTAATCCCGGCATCGGTGGTGATTTTAATCAACAACGCATCCTGTGAACTGTCGGTGCGTTGTTCAATGACCGGGAGGCGCAGGTAAAACGCCTCGACGTTGGTAATCTTCATCGTGGTTATCCTGGTGTAAAAGCAAAAAAAGGCGTCAACCGGCGCTGGAACGTTGCTGTCGGCGCTGCGAAATAATGGTTTCGTAGTCCACATCCAGAGCCTGAATGCGGATATGGTTTTCAATCTCGTCGGTCATTTTGGCGATATCGCCTTCCGCGAACACGTTAATCAGCCGCTGATGCTCTTCGATAATGTCGCTCATCGATTTGCCCATGGTGGAGAGGCCGAAAATCACCGTAAGCTGGCGCGCAATCGACTCCCACAAATTGCTCAACACCGGGTTCTGGGCAAAGCTGCACAGCGTGCGATGGAAATCGGTATCCGCTGAGGCAAAGCCATACACATCCTCGCGTTGCATCATCATCTGCATAGCGGCGACGCCCTGGTACAACTGGGTGAGCTGCGCGGCGCTGTTGCGCCCGGCTTCAATCGCCCGGCGGCAGGCCAGCGTTTCCAGTGGAATTCGCACATCGATAATCTGCTCCAGCCGCTGATGGGAGATCTCCATCAGACGAATACCTTTATACGGTTCGCTGGTCACGATGCCCTGACTTTCGAGAATGCGCAGCGCCTCGCGGATAGGGACGCGGCTCATGCCAAGTTTCGCCACCAGGTCCGGCTCGGCAATGCGGTCGCCGGGCAGAATCAGGCCGCGGGAGGCGGCGCTAAGAATGGCATCTACTGCATGATCGACCAGGGTACGCGGGCGCGCCGCGTTCCAGCTGTTTTCGGTCTGTTCTTCCAGTGCCAGTGGGGCGCTGTTTTTATTACGGGTCGACTTTCCTGCCATGGTAATCATCCTGTTTATGCCTGACGGGTCACGAACTGACCAAAGCCAGGTTCAACCTGTATCTGGGAATCCTGGTAAACGGTGACGCCACGAATGAGCGTGCGCACCACTTTACCCTGACAGCGCATGCCTTCAAATGCGCTCCATTTGCCCAGCCCCTGGAAATTTTCCCCGTTCACCGTCCAGCTCTGGCTGGCGTCGTAAAACACCAGATCGGCATCAAAGCCCGGCGCGATGGCCCCTTTTTTGCCCCACAGTCGGAAGGCTTTGGCCGGACCGCTGGCGGTCATGCGGGCAAACTCGGTCAGCGGCAGGCCACGGTCGATATGCGCCGCGCTGAAGAACATCGGGCTGAGGGTTTCCACTCCGGTCAGGCCCATACCGGCATCCCAGATGCTGAATTCACCGGCCAGCTTCTGCTCCGGCGTGTAGGGGCAATGGTCGGAAGCGATCATGTCGATATCGCCCCGCAGCAGCACCTGCCACAGCGCATCGACGACCGGACGTGGACGAATCGGCGGACCGCAGCGGGCATTGGGACCGATGCGCACCAGATCTTCCTCATCAAGAATCAGGTAGTGCGGGCAGGTTTCGAAGCTGGCGCGCACGGTCTCTTTGGCGGCGATGATGGTTTCGGCGGCGCGTGCCGAGCTGACATGGACGATATGGCAGCGCGCGCCGGTTTCTGCGGCAATCGCCAGCACGCGTCCTACCGCTTCAATCTCGGCAATTTCTGGCCCGGCCAGCGCATGGGCGCGGATATCTTTACGCCCGGCGCGGCGTAGTTCGCTACCTGCACCAATCAGAATGTCGTGGTTCTCGGCATGAACGCCGATCAAACCGTCGAAGGTCGCCAGTTCACGCATGGCGCGCAGCAGGCCGTCATCGTCAAGGCGCGGTAACCCTTTCGCATCCGTGGCATCACCATTCGGCGCGCCGCTACAGAGAAAGGCTTTGAATGCCAGTGCGCCCGCTTGATCCAGCGCGGCCAGTTCGTGGACGTTGCGACCATCCAGCCCGGCCCACATGGCGTAATCCACCGAGCAATTCTCAGCCAGCCAACTGCGTTTAGCGGTAAAGCTGGCGAGCGACGTGGCGGGCGGTAACGAGTGGGGCATTTCGACGATAGTGGTCACGCCATGCGCCGCCGCGCCGCGTGTGCCTTCGCGCAGCTCCTGTTCGGGGAAATCATGCGAGCCAGTGAAGTGGGTGTGTACGTCAATCGCCCCCGGCAGCACGATCAGACCGCTGGCATCAATCAGGTTATCCACCGTGCCGTCGTAAGCACCTGGCGTCAGAATGCCACTGATTTTTCCTGCTTCGATTAACAGGTCTGCCGGTGCGGCACCGCTTTCTGTCACCACCAGGCCGTTGATAATTAACTGTTTCATGATTCTGCTCCTGCCTGGGT
Organism: Pantoea sp. X-Soil-TKNS-1279; assembly: GCF_059730565.1. Taxonomy (NCBI): domain Bacteria; kingdom Pseudomonadati; phylum Pseudomonadota; class Gammaproteobacteria; order Enterobacterales; family Erwiniaceae; genus Pantoea; species Pantoea sp. X-Soil-TKNS-1279. Next base: position 101,230 of record NZ_AP035948.1, read on the forward strand.
CACCAGCGCGTCATAAGGTACGGGCTGAGAAGGATCGAGCCAGCCGATAGCGCCGAGTAACTGGCTGAAGTGGTCAAATTCGGCGCGCGGGATGCGGCTATCCGGCGCAAACACCTGCGCCTGCTGATAGGCCGCCAGCCCGCTGACCAGCGCAGCAAACCGATAATCGGGATACCAGGGTTTCACCCGCTCAGCGAGGTGAGTGGCGTCATGCTGCGCGATCCACGCCAGCGCCTGCTGTGTTGCCGTAGCAAAGGCGGCAAAGGCTTCTGCTTTCTCGTGCAGTACATCGCTGCGGGCGATATAGGCGCTCCACGGCACCCTGCCGCACAGGCCCGCCAGGCTGATCACGCTCGCCAGTTGTCCACGGGTGATGGCAGGCGCGAGCGCATGCATGGCGTGCAACGCGTAATCCACCTCGCCCGTTGCCACGGTCGCAAAGTCATCTTCGGCATTGCCGCTGCCGGGCAGGATGCTGACATCCTCCAGCAGGCCATGTTGGGCCAGCAGCCAGCGAAAGGTCAGGCTGGCGGTGCCGACGTTACCCACATCCAGCACCCGCTTGCCACGCAAATCGCGCAGTTGAAAATCGGGCTGGGGTCGGGCCGCCGCGAGAAACCACGGGTTGGCGGCGACCGAGGCGCAGAAGCACTGCAACTCGGCACCGTGCTGCTGGTAATGCTTCATCACCACCATCGGGCCGCCGAGGGTTAAATCAGCCTCACGACTCAGCACCGCAGGCACCTGGCCGCCCTGAATGGTATGTCCACCGGATTCGCTGGTGGTGAAGGAGACTTTCAGCCGCTGCGCGGCATACAGGCCGAGACTTTCTGCCAGATAGTGGGCGCAGTAATAAATCCGTGATTCGCTGGCATCGCCCTGATTGAAAATTAAGTGATGCATCAGTCACGCGCCTCCGTGACAAAACTGCCGTTGAGCGTGTTCATGTCGCTGACCCCGCACCAGTGGCTGATGGCGCTGATGGCGTTGATCCAGCCGGAAAGCAGGTCAAACACCGCTGTCTCTCCGCCAGTGACCAGCGCGGTGATAACCGGGCGCACGCTCAGTGATAAGGTTGCACCGAGGCAGCGTGCGACCACGGCATCGCTGCCGCTGCGGATACCGCCATCCAGCAGCAGTGGCAGGCGCGTCACCGCCTGCAAATCGGGTAACTGATCGACCGGTGTCACCCAGCGCGCGCTCTGGCGCAGGCCGATGTTGGAGGCGATCAAGCCACTCACGCCGTGCGCCGCTGCCGGGGCGGCATCATCATGATGCAACACGCCTTTCAGCAGCAGCGGCAGACCGCGATCGGCGCAGTGCGTTGCCACTTCATCAATCTGTTGCCAACGCCATACCGGAAACGCCGGCAGGGGTTCCACCCCCGGTAGCGTGCCGCCGATGGTGTGCCAGCCGCGTTGTTTCAATGCATCGCCGACCGAGAACCCACCCGGTTGTAGGCCAGCGACCGGATGGACCGGTGCCAGCACCGTCAGCACGATCGCTTTAAAGTGGCTTTCTGCCGCTTGATCAATCAACGCTTTAATCCGCGCGACCTCACCTGCCGCGCGCAGTTGCAGCCAGCAGCGGTCATACTCCGCACCAATCTGCGCCAGCGGCGTCACCGTCTCTTCGGAGATCACCAGCGGCAGTTGCAGACGTTTGCAGGCGCGGGCAATTGGCAGCAAACCCTCTTCATGGAAAATACGGTCCCCGGCAAAGGCTCCAACCCCAATGGGGGCCGCCCATGTCTGGTTCAACAGGGTGATGTGCGTGTCGATGCTTTCGTTGCCCTGCAACACGCGCGGCAGCAGGCGGAAACGGCGCAACGCCAGATGGTTGGCATCATTTTCGTCGCCAAAGGCATCCGCCGGTAGCCCCTGCATATAGCGAAACAACGGTTCGCCGAGGCGCTCGCGCGCCGCGTGTTCAAACGGTAATTCAGGCGTTAGCATGCTGCGCCTCCGTGGCGTTTTCGTGTTCAAGGAAAGTGGCAAAGGCTGGCGTGGTCGGGTTTTTCAGGATCGCTGGTGGCCCTTCTTCAATCAGCGCGCCGTTTTGCAGAAACACCACGCGATCAGCGACGCCAGCGGCAAAAGCAATATCGTGGGTGCTGATGATCATGGTGATACCGGTTTGCGCCAGGCTGCGCATGGTCTGGTTCACTTCTCGCACCAGTTCGGGATCGAGCGCCGAGGTCGGTTCATCAAACAGCAGGATTTGTGGTTCGGCGGCGAGGGCGCGGGCAATGCCGACACGTTGCTTCTGCCCGCCGGACAATTCATGCGGTAGCGAAGCCGCAAAATCACCAAGGCCGACCATTTTCAGTGCGCGCATCGCTTTGGCGCGTGCCACTTCCGGCTGCGCACCCTGGACGCGCAGCAAAATGCTCATCACGTTTTCCAGCGCGGTGAGGTGATCGAACAAGGCGAAGTGCTGAAACACAATGCCGATGCCTGATTTGGCGCGGTTAACGGGCAGGTGACGCTGCGCCAGCGGCTTACCGTTGGCATCGGTGCCCATAAAATGCCCTTCGGTCTGAATGGTGCCCTTCAGGCGCGGCGTCAGCGCCAGAATCGATTTCAGCAGCGTACTTTTACCGGAACCAGAACGGCCCAGCAGTACCACCACTTCGCCACGACGCACGGTGAGCGACAGGTGGTTCAGAACGGTTTTCCCGGCGTATTCGACGCACAGATTATCGATTTCCAGTACCGGCGCGGCGGTTTGCGTATCCCAACGGCGTTTTGGCAGGTGCATCGGCGTGATGTCGGCTTCCTGCGGCAGCGATGCCAGCCGGGCGCGGGCGCGACGGGCGCGTTCGTCGAGGTTATAGAATTTCTCCATCCACCACTGACCACCGGCCAGCAGCGTGGAGAGAATCAGATAGATACCGCCGGAAGCGACCAGCACCGGGATAAACAGGAAGTTTTGCGACACAATTGCCTGGCCGCGCATGGTCAGTTCATTGACGCCCACTACCGAGGCCAGCGAGGTGGATTTCAGCAGGCCAACGGTTTCGTTGCCCATCGTCGGCAGGATGGCGCGCAATGCCTGCGGGATCACCACATGGATCATCTCTTTAGTACGCGAGTAACCAAACGCCTGCGCCGCCATGCTTTGGTCGCGATCGGTTGCCATAATGCCGCCACGAATGATTTCGGCGCAGAAGGCAGTTTCGTTAATCATCAATGCCAGCAGCGCGCTGGTGAACGGACTGAAGCGCAAGCCAAATTCCGGCAGCACGTTGTACAGCAGGATCAGTTGCAGCAGCACCGGGGTGCCGCGCAGGGTATAGATATAAATCTTCACCGGTAAGCGAATAAACAGATACTTAGAGGTGCTGGCCAGCGCCAGGAAAAAACCAATCACAATGCCGCCCGCTAACGCGCCGACCAGCAGTTCAACTGCGATCACGGCGCCCTGCCAGAGATAAGGCAGGGTTAAATATTTTAAGAAATCATCCACCACACTATCTCCGGCAGGCTTTCAGGAACGTAATTAACCGCGTGCAACCACCGGGCGTTCGGCGCTGCTGCCCTGGCCCCAGTAATCGAGCAGTTTTTTCTGTGCGCCGCTTTCCTGAATCACCTTCATGGCATCCAGTACCGCGCTGCGCAGCGTGGCGTTATCTTTGGCAATCGGGAAGCCCACCATAATTGGCAGATCCACGGTGAAGGCGCTGTCCAGCGTGCCATCAGCTTTGGCGATGGCGCGGGCTGAACCGGCTTCGGTCAGGTAAACGTCGGCACGACCGCTTTTCACTGCCTGGATGCTGTTGTCGGTGTTCTGCACCATCAGCATGCTGACTTCCGGTTTCCCGGCGGCGGTGCATTTGGCGCTCTGCTCTGGAACCAGTTTGTTGGCTTCGTAGGTGCCTGCGGCAGCGGCGACGGTTTTGCCACACAGATCATCAACGCTGTTGATTTTCTTCGGGTTACCTTTGGCGACCACGGAACCATCCTGCACCTGTACCGACGCAACGAAGGCGATCTGCTTGAGGCGTTCATCGGTGACGTACAGCATCGGGCCGATATCAGCACGGCCACTGGCGATGGAGGTCAGCAGCACGTTGAACGAACCGTTCTGGTAGCTGTGTTTTGCGCCGAGGCAGCTGCTGATACGTTCGAACAGCGAAGGATCAAGACCTTCAATGATGCTGGGATCTTTCTCTGACGGCGCTTCAAACCCTTTGGTGTAGCCACCAAGGCCAACCACCAGATCTTTGCCTTTCAGTGACGGATATTTGGTTTGCAGCGTTTTGCACTGCGCCATGGCGGCGAAGTCGCTGGCGGTGGGTTTGATCGGATCAGTGGCCGCATGGGCGCTGGACAGGCCAGCCAGCAAAGTGCCGGTAAGGCCAGATAACAACAAAGCGAGGCGTGCAAATTTCATAATAAGGTTCCCCTGGTGCATGGTGAATGGTTAAGCGATGACCTTCTGATTTATGAACTTTTTGGTGCTGTTTTAAATTCGCGCGATAAATCGCGCCGCTACGCGTAAAATTTCCCATGTTTTGTAGCGGCGTGATTTATCACGCGTCCTTTAATATCCGCGAGCAACATCCACCTGATTACGCAGCGCCCGACCACTGCGGAAGCGCACCAGGTTATCGATAAACACCTCAAGGCAACCCTCAAGGTAAGCGGCGTGATCGTCGAGGCTACAGTGCGGCGTCATCACCACACCGGGGGTGTGCCACAGCGGGTCGTCAGTGGGGAGCGGTTCCTGCGGATAGACATCCAGTACCGCGCCTGCCAGTTCGCCCGCGTTTAACTTCTCGCGCATCGCGTTGTAATCAAACACATCGGCGCGACCAACAATCACAATCCCCGCCCGCTTCGGCAGCAGGTCGAGACGGCGACGATCCAATAACCGGCGGGTTTGCGCCGTCAGTGGCAGCGTTGATACCAACACATCCACCTGCGGCAGCACTTCATCGATGGCATCGATGCTGATGCAGCGTTCCACCGGAGCGCTACATTCGCCGCTGCGCGTGACGCCAACCACGCGATAACCCTGCGCCGTCAGCAACCGGGCCGCTGCGGAGCCGATGCCGCCCACACCCAGCAGCAGCACGGTTTTGCCCCGTGCACAGCCACCGAAGCTCGGACGCCATAACCGCTGGGCCTGATCCTGAAGAAATCCAGGGATGCCGAAGTTAAACATCAGTGCCGCCATCAAAATAAATTCCGCGCCTTTGTCGCCATGTACCCCCGAGGCGTTGGTCAGCGTCACGCCTTGTGGCAAATGAGGCAGCCACTGCTCGACACCCGCTGACATCACCTGTACCCAACTGAGGCGAGGGGCTGCGAACTGGTCGAGCGCCAGCTTGCGCCCGGCCCACAGAATGTCGGCATTCGCGAGGAAGGTGGCGCTGTGCGTGGCGTCGCTGTTTTCGGTCAGCGTGAAGTGGCTCCGCAGTTGCGGGTGTGTCTCCAGCCGCTGACGCAGCAGTTCAACGGGGAGTTGCAGTGCATCCGGGCCGGTGGCATCGTTTTCAATATGGATATGCATCGCCGCTCCTTAACGCATCGCGGTGACTTCCATCTCGACCAGCAGGTCAGGATGGTTGAGCTGAATGCCGACGGTGGCGCGCGCCGGGAACGGGAACGAGAAAAATTCGCTGTACGCCTCGTTCATGGCGGCAAAAGTGCTGAGGTCGGTGAGAAAAATGGTCACGCGCACCACGTTGTCGAAAGTCATCTGTGCGGCGCTTAACAGGTCGCCAACATTCTTCAACACCTGACGGGTCTGGCTGGCGATATCGTTACCGATGATCTGGCCGCTATAGGGATCAATCGCGACCTGGCCGGAGATAAACAGCATCGGCTCATGCAATACGGCGGCAGAGAGCGGTGCTGGTCCCATCGGGCGGTCGTTGGCATTCATGCCGGGATAGGCAATCGCGGTTTTCATGGTCAAATTCTCATCAAATTCGTTTCACCGCAATTTCGTATACGATTATACAAGTGTCAATGTGCGATTTTTGACCATGAGGTAAAAAAGGTGATGTGCATCACGAAGTGGTGCAGATGTGGCATGTATTTATCTGTATGATTTTAAATCATTAAAATTGGTTTTGGGGCGGGATGTGATGGAGTGACTATAATCGTATACGATTTTCTTATTGTTGCGTTTTAATGGTTTTTACCCGCGATGCCACCGTCAGGATTTCCGGCTGCACATTGCGCGACCAAAGGGTATACTGTCGCACTCTTTTTTAATCCACCCGTATCGCGTGCGAATTCAACATGCAAAAGTTTGATACCAAGACCTTTCAGGGCCTGATCCTGACCTTGCAGGATTACTGGGCGCGTCAGGGCTGCACCATCGTCCAACCGCTGGACATGGAAGTGGGCGCTGGCACCTCTCACCCGATGACTTGCCTGCGCGCATTAGGGCCAGAGCCAATTGCTGCTGCTTATGTGCAGCCGTCACGTCGTCCGACCGATGGACGCTACGGTGAAAACCCGAACCGTTTACAGCACTACTACCAGTTCCAGGTGATCATCAAACCTTCACCGGACAACATTCAGGAGCTGTACCTTGGGTCGCTGAAAGAGCTGGGTATCGATCCGACCGTACACGACATTCGCTTCGTGGAAGACAACTGGGAAAACCCGACGCTGGGTGCCTGGGGTCTTGGCTGGGAAGTGTGGCTCAACGGCATGGAAGTGACGCAGTTCACCTACTTCCAGCAGGTCGGCGGTCTGGAGTGTAAGCCGGTGACTGGCGAGATCACCTACGGTCTGGAGCGTCTGGCGATGTATATCCAGGGCGTGGACAGCGTCTACGATCTCACCTGGAGCGACGGCGCGCTGGGCAAAACCACCTACGGCGATGTGTTCCACCAGAACGAAGTGGAGCAGTCGACTTACAACTTCGAATACGCTGATGTGGACTTCCTCTTCACCTGCTTCGAGCAGTACGAGAAAGAAGCGCAGCACCTGCTGGCGCTGGAAAAACCACTGCCGTTGCCGGCGTATGAGCGCATCCTGAAAGCCGCGCACAGCTTTAACCTGCTGGACGCGCGTAAGGCGATCTCGGTCACCGAGCGTCAGCGCTACATTCTGCGCATTCGCACCCTGACCAAAGCCGTGGCAGAAGCCTACTACGCCTCCCGTGAGGCGCTGGGCTTCCCGATGTGCAATAACAACAAGTAAGAGGCAGCCATGACCGATAAAACTTTCCTGGTGGAAATTGGCACCGAAGAGTTGCCTCCGAAAGCGCTACGCAGCCTGGCGGAAGCCTTTGCTGCGCACGTTACCGCTGAACTGGATGCCGCCGGACTGGCGCATGGTGAGGTGAGCTGGTTCGCTGCTCCGCGTCGTCTGGCGCTGAAAGTGGCAAGCCTGGCGGCTGCACAGCCGGATCGCGAAGTTGAAAAACGTGGCCCGGCTATCGCCGCTGCGTTTGATGCTGAGGGCAATGCCACCAAAGCCGCTGAAGGCTGGGCGCGTGGTAACGGCATCACCGTTGATCAGGCCGAGCGTCTGAGCACCGATAAAGGCGAATGGCTGGTATATCGTGCGCAGGTGCAGGGCGAAAGCGCCCAGACGCTGCTGCCTGCGATGATCGCGACCGCGCTCAGTAAGCTGCCGATCCCGAAACTGATGCGCTGGGGTGCCAGTGACGTGCAGTTTGTGCGTCCGGTGCACACCGTTACGCTGCTGCTGGGTGATGAGCTGATCCCGGCTACCATTCTCGGAATTCAGTCCGATCGCGTGATCCGTGGTCACCGTTTTATGGGCGAGCCAGAAATTACCCTCGACCATGCCGATCAGTACCCGCAACTGCTGCTGGAACGCGGCAAGGTCGTGGCGGATTACGCGGCCCGTAAAGCACAGATCAAAGCCGATGCCGAGCAAGCGGCGCTGAAGCTGGGCGGCAATGCTGACCTGAGCGACAGCCTGCTGGAAGAAGTGACTTCGCTGGTGGAGTGGCCGGTGGTACTGACCGCCACGTTCGAAGAGAAGTTCCTCGCCGTACCGGCAGAAGCACTGGTGTACACCATGAAAGGTGACCAGAAATACTTCCCGGTTTACGCCAACGACGGCAAATTGCTGCCAAACTTTATCTTCGTTGCCAACATTGAATCCAGCGATCCGCAGCAGATTATCTCCGGTAACGAGAAGGTGGTGCGCCCGCGTCTGGCCGATGCCGAGTTCTTCTTCAATACCGACCGCAAAAAGCGCCTGGAAGATCATCTGCCGCGTCTGGAAACCGTGCTGTTCCAGAAAGAGCTGGGTACGCTGCGTGATAAAACCGACCGTATTCAGGCGCTGGCTGGCTGGATTGCCGCGCAAATTGGTGCTGATGTGAATCACGCGACCCGTGCTGGCCTGCTGTCCAAATGCGACCTGATGACCAACATGGTGTTCGAGTTCACCGACACCCAGGGTGTGATGGGCATGCATTACGCGCGTCATGATGGCGAAGCGGAAGATGTGGCGGTGGCGCTGAATGAACAGTACCAACCGCGCTTTGCCGGTGATGCACTGCCGTCCAACCCGGTTGCCTGTGCCGTAGCGATTGCCGACAAAATGGATACCCTGGCGGGCATCTTCGGGATTGGTCAGCACCCGAAAGGCGATAAAGATCCGTTCGCGCTGCGCCGTGCTGCGCTGGGTGTGCTGCGTATTATCGTGGAGAAGAACCTGCCGCTCGATCTGCAAACCCTCACCGAGGAAGCCGTGCGTCTGTACGGCAGCAAGCTGAGCAATGCGAAGGTTGTGGATGATGTGATCGACTTTATGCTGGGTCGTTTCCGTACCTGGTATCAGGAAGAAGGCCACAGCGTGGACACCATTCAGGCGGTGCTGGCACGTCGTCCGACTCGTCCGGCAGATTTCGATGCCCGCATGAAGGCGGTTTCGCACTTCCGTACGCTGGAAGCGGCAACCACGCTGGCAGCAGCCAACAAGCGTGTTTCCAACATTCTGGCGAAATCGACCGAAACCCTGAACGACAGCGTGCAGGCTTCGTTGCTGAAAGAGAACGAAGAGATCCAACTGGCAACCTTCGTGACGGCCCTGAGCAGCAAACTGCAACCGTACTTCGCAGAAGGCCGCTATCAGGATGCGTTGATTGAACTGGCGCAACTGCGTGAATCGGTCGATAACTTCTTCGACAAAGTGATGGTCAACGCGGATGACCAGGCGGTACGTATTAACCGTCTGACGCTGCTGGCCCAACTGCGCGAGCTGTTCCTGCAAGTGGCGGATATTTCGCTGTTGCAGTAAGTCAGTATGCGTTACTGGGGGCGTGTAAAACGCCCCCTTGCTCGTGTAGCGGCGCGATTTATCGCGCTTTTTTGCCGGTTCAGTTCATTGAATTGCGCGATAAATCGCGCCGCTACGAAATTGCCTGTTCGGAGGAACAGGCGTTAAACAACCGCGCATCGCGCAGCAGGTGCTCATTGCCGCGACGGCGGGTAAAACCGCTGCGGTCAAAGAATTCCAGAACCTGCACCGCCACTTTACGCCCGGTGCCAAGCTGGTTGCGGAAATCGGCGGCGGTGGTGCTGCCACCCAGCGCAGCGCGTTGGCGAATCAGATCGGCGAAGATCTGGATCTGGTCGCTGCGATAGTAGCGATCACGCACGATCGCCGTGATATGACCGAGCCGTGCCGCAGTCAGCAGCAGGGCGCGAACCGTCAGTTCATCCTGCCGGAGTGCGGAGGCAATATCCCGCACCCAAAGTGGCTGGTCGCCAAACAGCGGCCCAGCCTGCTGCCATAACATCTCTTCCTGCGGGTTAAAGCGCGGTTCGAAGTTGGGGAGGTGCAACCAGCCGTGGCGTTGCTGAATCACCCCTTGCGCCAGCATCTGCTCGATTAACGCCAGCACCAGCCCGGCCGGGGCCTGTGGCAGCGCAATGCGCCGCAGGCGATCGTGACCAATACCCGGTTGTTCCTGGTGCTGCTGGTGAAAATGCGCCAGCGCGTCGCACAATTGCTGCTGCCAGCGGCTGGCCTGGTCCGGGTCCATCAACGCATGATGTAAACGCACCGGGGCAATACGGGCGAGCAGGGCATCCATCGCGGTCGGGGTCAGCTGTCGCGCCCAGGCCAGTTCACTGTCGTCAGCCGGTTGATGCCTGAGATGGGCGCGCAGGTTGGTTTCATCATCATCAGACAGCGCCAGCTGCTCAAGCCAGGTCAGGTAATCGGGCTGGCGTTTACCGCGTTTTTTGCTGTTCAGCAGAATCACCCGTCCACCCGCCAGCGTGTGCTGCGCGTTGCTGTCGCGAATGATCAGATGATCATTATCCGCCAGCCACAGTGGGGTGCTGAGAACCAGTTCTCCCAGCTGCTCGCTGAGTAAGGTTAAACGGCCAGTGACATGGCTGGCGGCGTGATGGACGTGTACCGGTTGAGACGCATTTTTCTGGGGGTGCAGCAGGTTAATCGCTACCGTGAGTCGCGTGGTGCCCTGGTCCTGCTGCTGACTCAGCAACCAGTCACCTCGGGTGATTTGCGCTTTTTCCACCTCGCCAACAATATTTAAGGCGATACGTTGCCCGGCCTGCGCGTAACTCACGGCCTGGTTCTGCGCATGCAGGGCGCGCACGCGCACTGGTTGGTTGACGCCGGTCAGCCACAGGGTATCGCCGATGTGGACTTCTCCGGCCAGCGCCGTACCCGTCACCACCAGCCCGGTGCCCTTGAGGGTAAAAGCACGATCGATGGCGAGGCGAAAACGGTAGCGGGGAGTAAACGGGGGTTCCGTCAGCCCAATCAGATGCTGGCGCAGGGCATCAATACCTTGCAACGTGGTGCTGCTGGTAACAAATTGCGCGGCATCAGGCCAGCCCAGCTGTTGCGTGAGCTGCGCGACCTGCTGCTGCACTTCGTCAATGCGTGCGCCGTCGACCCGATCCGCTTTGGTCAACGCCACGCTAAGTGGTGGTTGGCCGGCGAGGCTCAGTAGCTGCAAGTGTTCACGCGTTTGCGGCATCACGCCATCGTCACAGGCCACCACCAGCAACGCATGGTGGATGCCGCCGATGCCCGCCAGCATATTGGCGAGAAACTTCTCATGGCCTGGCACATCAATAAAACCGATCACCCGGCCATCGGGTTGCGGCCAGTAAGCATACCCGAGGTCGATGGTCATGCCTCGCCGTTGTTCTTCTGGCAGACGGTCAGCATTGATGCCGGTCAGCGCCTGTAGCAGCGCGGTTTTGCCATGATCAACATGTCCGGCGGTGGCGATGATCATGGCAGCAGATTCCGCAGAAAGGCGGTTTCATCTGTCAGGCAGCGCAAATCGAGCCACAGCTTGCCTTCCTGGAGACGGCCAATGACCGGCTGCGGCAGGGCGCGCCAACGTTGTGCCAGGGCGTGTAGCGTGCCGCCCTGACCGTCGCGTGGGCTGAAGGTAATAGCAACGCTGGGGAGACGTTCTACCGGTAGCGATCCGCTGCCGATTTGTGACGAACAAGGGGCGATCGTCAGCGAAAAATCCTCGCCATACGTATTCTCCAGAGCAGGCAGCAGGCGTTCCGCCAGTTGCCTGATTTCCGCTGCGGGACGCGTCAGCAGGTGCAGCGTGGGTAGCGCAACCGCAAGATTCTCCGGGTGACGATAGAGTTGCAGTGTCGCTTCCAGCGCCGCCAGCGTCATTTTATCGACGCGCAGCGCACGTTTTAGTGGATGTTGTTGCAGTCGGGCGATCAACGCTTTTTTGCCGATGATGATCCCCGCCTGCGGGCCACCCAGCAGTTTGTCGCCGGAAAAGCTGACCAGGCTGACGCCCGCCGCTATCAACTGCTGCGGCATGGGTTCAGCGGGCAGACCGTATGCGGTCATGTCGATGAGCGAACCGCTGCCGAGATCGGTGATGACCGGCAACTGGTGTTCTTCTGCCAGCGCCACCAGTTCAGCCTCGGACACCGCATGTGTGAAGCCCTGAATCTGATAGTTGCTGGTGTGAACTTTCATCAACAAGCCGCTATCGTCGGTGATAGCGGCGCAATAATCTTTTAAATGGGTGCGATTGGTGGTGCCGACCTCCACCAGCTGGCATCCGGCCTGGCGCATCACGTCAGGAATACGGAACGCACCGCCAATCTCCACCAGCTCACCACGGGAAACCACCACTTCACGCCCTGGTGCCAGGGTCGCCAGCATCAGTAAAACCGCCGCCGCGTTGTTGTTGACGATACAGGCGTCTTCCGCGCCGGTCAGTTCGCACAGCAGGGCGGCAACCGCGCGATCGCGATGACCGCGCGCGGCATCATCCAGCGCATATTCCAGCGTCACCGGCTGGCGCAGACTGGCGGTGACAGCCGCGATTGCCGCATCGCTTAAACAGGCGCGGCCTAAATTGGTGTGCAGCACCGTGCCGGTCAGATTAAACACCGGGCGCAACGCGCTTTGGCGCTGTTGCTCACTGCGGCGCAGCGCTTCATCCGGCCAGTTAGCGTGCCAGGCGGGAAGTCCCTGATGTTGCTGGATATACTCGCGTGCTTCTTGCTGCATCGCGCGGAGCTGTCGGGTGGCAAAGGCGGTGCCTGCATCATCAATTAATGGCTGCAACGCGGGGTCGCGCAGCAGGCTATCAATGGCAGGCAGCTGACTAAACAGATTTTTCATTAAGCAGAACTTTTAACTGGAGGCCGGGACAGTGCGGGCAAAGCTCTCCCGCTTAAATAGCTTCTCTGCCAGTTTGATCAGTGCCGGACGATTGACGCACCAGTTCGGCACCACGCGGCGGAAATTAATGTAGCCAATCATGCAACCGGTGGCGATATCCGCCAGATTGAGGGTGTTGCTGTTGAGCAGATCGCCCTGAGCGGCGGCGATTTCCAGTGCATCCAGACCGCGCAGGATTTTTTCCCGGTTACGCAACAAAACCTCTTCGGATTGCTGATCTCCGGGGCGCATTTGTTCGCGTACAATCAGCAGGGCTGCATCGCTGATGCCGTCGGCCAGTTTTTCCAGTTGGCGGATTTGCAACGCGCGCCAGCGGTCATCAGGCAAAAGCTGAGGTGCTTCACCTCGTAGCTCGATGGCTTCGGCGATGATCGCCGAGTCAAACCAGGTGAGCTTGTTGTCATCAACCAGCGCCGGAACTTTACCCAGCGGATTGTAATGCGGCACATGGCTGTCAGCGTTCCACGGTGATTCGTTAACAAACTCGAAGACGATGCCCTTTTCCAGCATGATCACTGAAATTTTACGCACAAAAGGGCTGGTGTAGCTGCCAATCAGTTTCATCGAACGCCTCCGTGGTGTAGCGCGCTTAATCGCGCGGTTTTTTTCGGGCACGGTACACGATATTGCGCGATAAATCGCGCCGCTACGATGCGCGGAAATATGTAAAACGCAGAATTACCCTTCGCCTGGAAACAAAAACGGGTTCAGGCTACTACGGGAAAACCCTTCCTGCTCCATCCGCGCATCCAGCACCAGTGAAGCCAGGTCGTCTGCCACTGGCTCCACCGCCGGATCTTTCTCCTGGTACAGCATCTTCAGGTAGGTGCCGCAATCGCCACAGCTTTCGGCTTTTATCGCCGCCATCTCGCTATCCAGCGACCAGTAATGCAGGTCACGCGTCTGCTCGCAATTAGAACATTTGCTGCGTACCACATACCATTCACTTTCGCACAGATTGCAATGCAGATAACGCAATCCCTGCTGACCGACATCCATATGTACCACGCTGGCAACCGGAACGCTGGCGCACACCGGACAGAACTGACGATGCTCGCCATATTCAGCACGGGCTTTACCCGGAATTAATGCCGCCATCTGCGCCCAGTAGATCGATAATGCCGCCCAGATAAACGGTGATTTATCGTTGCTGACCTGGGCGAAGTTACCTTCGAGCAGTGCAGTCGCCAGCGTCTCCAGTTCAGTCGCCGAGGCTTTCTCCAGATTCTCCAGCACCGCCAGCGCCTGACCGCTCATCTCTGGCTTCAGTTCGGCGATCAGCGAATGCAGTAGCCGTTGCCAGTGGGGATCGCGCGGGTAAGTGTGAATATCCAGCGGCGGGATGCCCTGTTCGGCACTTTGCGCCAGGCGGGCACGCAAATCGAGCTGGAGAGGATGGTCATACAGCACGATTTCCTGTGCCTGGGCGATCACGGCGGCAAAGCGCAGATAATCACCGAGCGGATTTTTCGCTGCCAGCTCGCGCAAACGGGCGGCCCGTCGGCTATACAAGTTTTTCAGCCGGGGGAAAAGTAACGGCGGAATGTTATCCGCCGTTTTCTTATCGCTTTTCTCCAGCTGGTCCTGCGGGATAATGCGAATACTCATCAGGGGCGTTTTTCCTGTTGTGTTTGGCGTTGGCGCTGCTCGCGATACCAGCGTGGGTGATGTTTCTTCGCCCACGCGGCAGGGACCCAACCTTCAACCATCGCGGTAATGGTGCCCTTAACCCACAAGGCAGCGTAGATATGCACCATAATCACGATAATCAGCGCCACGGCTGAGACCGAATGCACCACCAGCGCGGCGCGAATTAGCGGAATGGAGAAGGCACCGGCGAAGTATGGCCGCCAAATCACAATTCCACTCACCAGCAGCATGACTAAGCTGATGATAGCAGCCCAGAACACACACTTCTGCCCGAAGTTGTATTTGCCGGTATCACCGACCTCCTCATTGCGCACGATTTTGTGGATGTTTTTCGCCCATATGATGTCCTCACGGTTAATCAAATTCTGCCGCCAGTAACGTAAGAACATGATTAAAAAGGCAGCAAACATCACCACGCCAACAAAAGGATGCAGAATACGCGCCAGCTGCGGCGTACCCAAAACATGCATCAGCCAGTTAAACGACGGAAAAAAGAAACCTAAACCGCTGAGCGCAGCGAAGACAAAGCATAACGCCACAATCCAGTGATTGATGCGTTCCGGCGCGCTGTAGCGTACCAGGCGATCGCGCTTTTTCATCATTTTTCCTCCTCGTCCTCATCCACCCGGTTCGGCCCGACGCCGACGTAGTGGAACACCGCCGCCGCAAAGGTGGCAGCAAAACCCACCGCCGCCAGCGGTTTCCAGATGCCTTTCCAGAAGGTGACGGCGGAGCTGATGCTCGGGTTTTCCGGCAGGCCGTGGTAAAGCTGTGGTTTGTTAGCGTGGTGCAGCACATACATCACATGCGTACCGCCAACGCCTGCCGGGTCGTACAGCCCGGCATGGGCGTAGCCGCGTGTTTTCAGCTCCTCCACCCGTTCTCCGGCCAGGGTCTGCATATCCACTTTGCTGCCAAAATGAATTGCCCCGGTCGGGCAGGTTTTCACGCAGGCCGGTTCCTGACCGACGGTGACACGATCGACGCACAGCGTGCATTTATACACGCGGTTGTCCTCTTTATTGAGGCGCGGCACGTCGAACGGACAACCGGCGATGCAGTAACCGCAGCCGATACATTGCTCAGACTGAAAATCAACAATGCCGTTGGCGTACTGAATGATCGCCCCTTCTGAAGGACAGGCCTTCAGACAGCCAGGATCGGCGCAGTGCATGCAGCCATCTTTGCGGATCAACCACTCCAGCTTGCCGTTCTCTTCAACCTCAGAAAAACGCATCACCGTCCAGGACTTGGCGGTCAAATCCGCCGGGTTGTCATACACCCCGACGTTATGACCGATCTCGTCGCGGATGTCGTTCCATTCCGAACAGGCGACCTGACAGGCTTTGCAACCGATACAGGTCGTGACGTCGATTAACTTCGCCACCTCCTGCTGATGGTTGCGCGCCTGCGGTGGCGGCGTCACGCCGTTGGTGGCGGAGCGGCGGATAATGTCTTGCGATTGATAAGCCATCTTCGTTCTCCTTACACCTTCTCGACGTTAACCAGAAACGCCTTAAACTCCGGCGTTTGTGTGTTGGCGTCACCGACAAACGGCGTCAGGGTATTAGCGATAAAGCCTTTTTTCGCCACGCCCTGATAACCCCAGTGAATCGGGATACCGATGGTATCCACGGTTTTGCCATCTACCTGCAACGGACGCAGACGTTTGGTGACCACCGCTTTGGCCTTGATATAGCCGCGATTCGAGCTGACTTTCACCGTGTCGCCCTGGGCGATGCCGAGCTTGTTCGCCAGTACTTCACCAATCTCAACAAACTGTTCCGGTTGCGCGATGGCGTTGAGTCGCGCGTGTTTGGTCCAGAAGTGGAAATGCTCGGTGAGGCGATAGGTGGTGCCGACGTACGGGAACTGTCCGGCGTTGCCCATCGCCGCCAGGTCGTCTTTGAACACGCGTGCCGCCGGATTCGACACCACATTGGGGTGCAGCGGGTTGGTGCCAATCGGCGTCTCAAACGGTTCATAGTGTTCCGGGAACGGGCCTTCCGCCATTTTGTCGAGCGCGAACAGGCGGCCCATGCCATCGGGCTGCATGATAAACGGCCCGACGTTGCTGCCCGGGGCGGCGGTGCTGTAGTCCGGGATATCCATCCCGGCCCACTTGCTGCCATCCCATTTCAGCAACTGACGTTTGGCATCCCACGGGTTGCCTTGTGGGTCGGCGGAGGCACGGTTGTAGAGGATGCGACGGTTGAGCGGCCACGCCCAGCTCCAGTTCAGCGTGTTGCCAAGACCGGATGGGTCGGCGTTATCGCGTCGCGCCATCTGGTTGCCTTCCGGCGTCCAGCTCCCGGCAAAGATCCAGCAGCCGCTACTGGTGCTGCCGTCATCTTTAAGATGCGCAAAGGTACTGAGCTGCTGGCCTTTTTTCACCAGCAGGGTGCCTTTGTCATCCATGATATCCGCCAGCGCCTTGCCGTTGCTCTCCATTGCCACCTCTTCCGACGCCGGGTTTTCTGGCGTCAGGTAGTTCCAGGTCATGTTCAGCACCGGTTCCGGCGCGGCACCGCCTTCGCGCGCATACATCTCGCGCAGCCGCAGGTAGATGCCCGCGAGGATTTCACCGTCGTTGCGCGCTTCACCCGGTCCATCCTGACCTTTCCAGTGCCACTGCAACCAGCGACCGGAATTGACGATTGAGCCATTCTCCTCGGCAAAACAGGTGGAGGGCAGGCGGAATACCTCGGTCTGAATCTGTGTCGGATCAACATCGTTAAACTCGCCGTGATGCTGCCAGAAGGTCGAGGTTTCGGTGTTGAGCGGGTCGATAGTGACGAGGAATTTCAGCTTCGACAGCGAATCAATCACTTTGCGTTTGTTGGGGAACGACGCCACCGGGTTGAAGCCCTGGCACAGGTAGCCGTTCACTTTGCCCTGCGACATCATCTCGAAGTACTGCAACACGTCGTAGCCTTTGTCCCACTTCGGCAGCCAGTCAAAGCCCCAGCTATTCTCCGCCTGCGCTTTGTCGCCAAAGAAGGCTTTCATTTGGCTCACGAAGAATTTCGGGTAGTTGCCCCAGTAGTTGACCTGGCCGGGCAGCGCCGGTTTTGGCGTGTTGGCGTTGAGATAGGTTTGCAGATCGGTCTGCTTCTCCGACGGCAGCGTCATATAGCCCGGCAGGCTTTGTGACAGCAGGCCAAGATCGGTCAGCCCCTGAATATTGGAGTGGCCGCGCAGCGCATTAACGCCGCCACCTGCCATCCCCATGTTGCCAAGCAGTAGCTGAATCATCGCCATGGTGCGGATGTTCTGTGCCCCGATGGAATGCTGGGTCCAGCCAAGGGCATACAGGAACGAGGTGGTGCGATCGCGCGCGCTGGTTTCGCCGATCAGTTCGCAGACGTGCAGGAAATCCGCTTTTGGCGTGCCGCAAATGCGTTCGACCATCTCCGGCGTATAGCGGCTGACATGCTGTTTCAGCAGGTTCCACACGCAGCGCGGATGGCTCAGGCTGTCGTCGCGTTTGGCGAAGCCGTCCTCACCCAACTCGTAGTTCCAGCTGGTTTTGTCGTATTTACGGTTGTCAGCGTCATAGCCGCTGAACAGGCCATCCTCGAAGTGAAAATCTTCGCGCACAATCAGGCTGGCGTTGGTGTACGCCTGCACATATTCATGCTGAATTTTGTCGTTTTCCATCAGCCAGCGCAGCACGCCCGACAGAAAAGCGATGTCGGAGCCGGAGCGAATTGGCGTATAGAAATCCGCCACCGATGCGGTGCGCGTAAAGCGCGGATCGATGACAATCAGTTTGGCTTTGTTGAAGATTTTGGCTTCCATCGCCCAGCGGAAACCGACCGGATGCGCTTCAGCCGCATTACCGCCCATTACCACAATCAGGTTGGCATTACGGATGTCGACCCAGTGATTGGTCATCGCACCGCGACCAAATGTTGGAGCAAGACTTGCTACCGTTGGTCCGTGTCAGACGCGTGCCTGGTTGTCGACCGCCAGCATACCGAGCGATCGGGTCATTTTCTGGGTGAGATAGCCGGTTTCATTGCTGGAAGCCGAGGCACACAGCATGCCCGTGGTCAGCCAGCGGTTGACGGTGACACCGGCGGCGTTTTGCGCCACAAAGTGGGCATCACGGTCGGCTTTCATCAACTTCGCGATACGGTCAAAAGCGTCGTCCCAGCTGATACGCTGCCATTTATCCGAACCTGGCGCGCGATATTCCGGGTAGTGCAGGCGACTGTCGCTGTGAACAAAATCCAGCAGACCTGCGCCTTTCGGGCACAACGCCCCGCGGCTGACCGGATGATCCGGATCGCCCTCAATGTGGAAGATAGTTTCTTTAGCATTTTTTGCGCCATCGCCGAGGCTGTACATCAACAGGCCACAGCCGACGGAGCAGTAGGTGCAGGTATTACGGGTTTCGCGGGCGCGCAACAGCTTGTACTGTCGCGTTTCCGCCAGCGCCACCTCGGGGGTAAAACCGAGAAGGGCTGCCGTGGTCCCCGCCATACCGCCCGCGCAGATTTTGAAGAATTTTCTTCTGCTGACGTTCATGGGAGATAATCCTTGGTTCGACATTACTCACGTTTATTATTTTTGCGGTGCACTGGCTAAGGGTTCAAAATGACCCAACTAAAAAAGCGAGTATAGCGGCTAAATATTACCACTGCTTTTGTAAGGTTGTTGTGCGAGGCGAACAAAGTGACACAGAAAGATCAGGCTAATGTGAGTGAGATCTCAGGCGCGCGTCAGGCGCAGGTGTGGCAGCGGCGTGATATCACTCACGCGGAGCCGGACTGGCTGGCGCAGGAAGTTCCGGTGGCGTTGGTCTACAACGGCATTTCCCATGTGGTGATGATGGCGACGCCCAATGACCTGGAGGCGTTTGCCCTTGGCTTTTCGCTCTCTGAAGGCATCATCGACACGCCACAGGATATTTTTGGTCTTGATGTGGTGCCCGGCTGCAACGGCATTGAAGTGCAAATCGAACTCTCCAGCCGTCGCTTTATGGCGCTGAAGGAACAACGCCGGGCGATGGCAGGCCGTACCGGCTGTGGCGTATGTGGTGTGGAGCAGCTGGATCAGATAGGCAAACCGATTACACCGCTGCCTTTTACCCAAACCTTTGCCCTTGAGCATCTCGATGCCGGATTAGCGCGTCTGCGCGACTTCCAGCCGGTGGGTGAATTGACCGGCTGCACTCACGCTGCGGCCTGGATGTCGCCGCAAGGTGAGCTGCGCGGCGGCTGTGAAGATGTGGGGCGTCATGTGGCGCTGGATAAGCTGCTGGGTTATCGCAGCAAGGCCGACTGGCAGCAGGGCGCGGTGCTGGTTTCCAGTCGCGCCAGTTATGAGATGGTGCAGAAGTCGGCGATGTGCGGCGTTGAAATTCTGTTCGCGGTGTCGGCGGCAACGCAGTTGGCGGTGGAGGTGGCGCAACGCAGCAACCTGACGCTGGTCGGTTTCAGTAAACCGGGCCGCGCCACCATCTATACCCACCCCCAGCGGTTGCGCTAAACCACCTGAACCTGTGCCAGCGCCTGTTGCAGCGCGCTGAGCGCACCGGGTTTCGCCTGACCCGCATCGCAAATCAGCAGATCAATCCCGGCAATCGGGGCGTATTGGCTACGGCTCACCACGCCCAGTTTGCTGTGATCCGCCAGCAGGATGGTGCGGCTGGCCTGCTGCACCATGGCGCGCGCAATCGCGGCTTCATGCGGGTGAAAGCTGGTGGCTCCGTGTTTGGCCTCAATGCCCACCGGTGACAACAGCGCCACATCGGCCCGATAGCGATAAATCTCGCCCACCGTTATTTCCCCGCGCGTCTGTTGTGCCCCGGCAGACATCATGCCGCCCAGCAAAATCACCTGATTATTCAGCGGCTCATGTTCTTCCGATGCGCTGAGTGCCAGCGCGGCTTGCAGGCTGTTGGTGATGATAGTCAGCCCGGACATGGTGCGCAGCTCTTCGGCCAGCAGGGTGGTGGTGGTGCCAGAATCGAGGAATAACGTCTGGCCGGGTTGCAGATGTTGTGCCGCAGCCACGGCAATGGCGCGTTTCTCCTTCGCCTGTGCGCTGCGACGTACGCGTAGCGGCGCTTCCGGCTGGCTGTCGACCGCGACTAAACCACCGTGGACACGCCGTGCCACACCCTGCGCTTCCAGCTCGATAATATCTCGCCGCGCCGTTTCCCGCGAAATGCCCAGCTCTTTGATGACGCGTTCGGTACTGACCTGATGATGTGTCGTCAGCAGCGCGCGAATGCGATGTAAACGGGTTTCCTGCAACATGACATTTCCCTGTAGCGAGTTCAGCGTGGGCCTAAGATTACCTGAGCTTCATCATTCCGTCATGTGTATTTGGTTGTATTTGTGTATTTGGTTGCATTTGTCGTAAAAACCGGCATGATATCAGCAGACGGTTATTACGCATGCACCCCTTTCACCTCGCAACGGGAGTTATCATGGCTACACGTTCCACCATCATGGATACCAACAGTTTTCGTGCTGAGCACGCCGACGGTCTGGACGCCGATACGCGCAAACTGACCGATAAACGCAGCAAAGTGCTGGGCGAGTCGTATCGCCTGTTCTACCGTAAGCCGGTGCATCTGGTGCGCGGTGAAGGGCAGTATCTGTGGGATGCCGCAGGTAACAAATATCTGGACGTGTATAACAACGTGGCGAGTATCGGTCATTGTCATCCGGCGGTGATTGAAGCGGTGAATCAGCAGATGAAGATGCTGAACACCCATACCCGTTATCTGCACGAACGTATTCTGGATTACAGCGAAGAACTGCTGGCGACCACACCGGATGCCATCGACCGTGCGATGTATATGTGTACCGGTTCTGAGGCCAATGACCTGGCGATTCGCGTGGCGCGCGCCTTCAGCGGCGGTACCGGTATTATCGTGTCGCAGGAGGCTTACCACGGCACCAGCGACCTGACGTCTGGCGCTTCTCCGGCATTGGGCACCGGCCAGCCGCTGGCACCGACGACGCGTCTGGTGCCGCCACCGGATCATTACCGCGTTAATGCGCCGGATCTGGGCGAGTGGTTTGCCAATGAAATCCAGAAGCAGATCGATGACATGAAGGCGCACGGTATCAAGTTCGCCGGTTTCCTCGCCGACTCGATTTTCTCCTCTGATGGCGTACTGCCGAACCCGCCGGGCTTCCTGCAAAAAGCGGTGGATGTGGTGCATGCCAACGGCGGTATCTTTATTGCTGACGAAGTGCAGCCGGGCTTCGCTCGTACCGGGGATGCTTTCTGGGGCTTCGCCCGTCATGGGGTGGTACCGGATGTGGTCACCACCGGCAAGCCGATGGGTAACGGAATTCCGGTCTCTGGCCTCCTGGCGAAAAGCGATGTGCTGGCAGCGTTCAGCGACGAGATCCCTTACTTCAACACCTTCGGTGGCAACCCGGTAGCGATGGCGGCCGCGCAGGCGGTGCTCAAGGTGATCAAAGAAGAGGGCTTGCAGGAACACAGCCGCGTGGTGGGGGCGAAATTGCAGGCCGAGCTGGCGAAACTGATGGCAAGGCACGAGGCGATTGGCGATGTGCGTGGTGCGGGTCTGTTTATTGGTTTTGAACTGGTCTCCGATCGCAGCAGCAAAACGCCGGATAAAGCGCTGGCACTGGATTTAATCGAGAAGTTGCGTGATCACCATGTGCTGACCTCGGTGGCTGGCCCGTACGGTAACGTATTGAAATTGCGTCCGCCGTTGGCGTTCCAGGAAAGTGATATCGACTGGCTGGTCGGTGCGCTGGATAAATCGCTGACCGAGTTGGGCCGGTAAAAAGTTCTCCCTTTGTAGCGGTGCGATTTATCGCGCCGCTACGCCAAATTCCTCAAATCCTTATCATTACTAAGGCATTGATAACCCTTTTCCGGATCATGAATTTAACTATAATGATCCAACTGCTTACGCGGCACGCCAGCGAGGTCGTGCTGCTCAAACACTAATGGAGAGGAAGAACATGAGTTATTCACTGCCATCCCTGCCTTACGATTACGACGCACTGGAACCGCATTTCGACAAGCAGACGATGGAAATCCATCACTCTAAACACCACCAGGCCTACGTGAACAACGCCAATGCGGCGCTGGAATCACTGAAAGGTACAGAATTCGACGGTATTCCGGTTGAAGAGCTGATCGCTAAACTGGACAAACTGCCAGCAGACAAAAAAGGCCCACTGCGTAACAACGCCGGTGGTCACGCGAACCACAGCCTGTTCTGGAAAGGTCTGAAAATCGGCACCACCCTCCAGGGTGAACTGAAAGCTGCAATTGAGAAAGATTTCGGCAGCGTTGAAAAATTCCAGGAAGAGTTTGAGAAAGCCGCTACCACCCGTTTTGGCTCTGGCTGGGCGTGGCTGGTGAAAAAAGGTGACAAACTGGCGGTGGTTTCTACCGCTAACCAGGACAGCCCGCTGATGGGCGAAGCGATCTCTGGCGCTTCTGGCTTCCCGATCATTGGTCTGGATGTGTGGGAACACGCTTACTACCTGAAGTATCAGAACAAACGTCCTGATTACATCAAAGCATTCTGGAACGTTGTGAACTGGGACGAAGCTGCTGCGCGTTTCGCCTCTGCTAAGTAAGTCATCGCCATTCTGAATGACATCAACCGGTGGACAGGTTCCACCGGTTTTTTTAAACCATTTCTAAACAAACCACCTATTCCCGCCAGCTAAACCCTCAGCCACTAACTTATTAACCTGTCGTTGATAATTTGGGGCATATAGTCGCGTCAGTTTTTCTCGACGAAATAATAATTATGTCCATGATAACCACTTCTGCGGCGAATAATGATTCGTCTACATCGCTGTTTTTTCAGTTAGTCACTGGAAAGTTTGTGCCAAATAAATTGTGGCACAGCAAAAGTTTCCGGTTTAAATTTGCTTTAAGATCGCTTGTTTATCCTGTTACGACTCACCGTTACCTGAATCAACTGGCCGCGCTGCCACAGCTGCCGCAAATGTTGACGGTACAAGGCTTGCTGCCTGCCAAACTGCATCGCCCTTATCTGCGGGCTGGTTTTAGCGTGGCGCAGCGCGCCCAAGCAATTCTTGACCATTACCACCTGATGGCTGCGCTGGAAAATACCACCCTGCGTCAGTTGCTGCAAAGTCCGGGTGATAATTTGCTGGCCAGCTTTAAAGGTAAAAATGACGAATCATTCGTGATTCACTGCTGTCCGGGCCGTTTTGACCGTGAAGGCGAGATTACGCTGGAATTACGCTATGAAGAGAAATTAATCGCCTCATTGTCTTTCTCTATTTTTAATGAGAATCAACAAAGAAGCTTATTAATTGGCGGGTTGCAGGGGCCACGAAAACATATTTCTAATGATGTAATTCGTGATGCTACTAAATCTGCCCAGGGTTTATTTCCAAAACGTCTGTTGATGGAAGTGGTATTTATTCTGGCGCAACAATGCGGCGTGCAGGCGATTAGCGCGGTGGGAGATACCACCCACGTATTTCGCAGCCTGCGCTACCGACACAGTAAAGGCGACCACTTCTTTGCCAGCTACAGTGAATTCTGGCAGTCCTTAGGCGGAGAAGCGCGGGCGGATGGCGTATTTACGTTGCCGTTACAGATGGCGCGTAAATCACTGGATGAGATTGCCAGCAAGAAGCGTGCGGAGTATCGCCGTCGCTATGAATTGCTGGATAATCTGGCGCAGCAGGTGTTACAGGCGGCAGGTGTGACAGAGGTACGCGACGTATCGCACGCCGCGTAAGGAATCAGAACGGCTGCTTCGCGTAGCCGGTCATCACCGTCAGACCCATTTCACGTCCCAGCGCGGTCATTGGGTGTACCACCACCAGGCCGCGCACGCTTTTCTTCAGCGCACCCATATTCGCCTGCTCTTTTTTGGTGATCTCACGGCTGAACGGCAGCTTTTGCAGCTGTTGCGCCTCTTTACTCAGCTTCTCGTCACGCACATTGCGCAGACGTTCAATCTCCACCACCAGTGCCTCTTTCTCTTTCAGCAGTACGCCGAGTTTTTCGGCATCACCGGCTTCCAGCAGCTGAGGTTCTTTGCGGTTCAGGGCATCCAGCTGATCGCTCAGGCGTTTGATCTCAGCTTTTTCTTGTTCTTTCATCGGGGAAACTCGTTAAGGAAAACAGGGAAAGGATACACCAAATCAGCACGGCTGTGCACCGCGCTGACTGTGCGCGATAAATCGCGCAAGGTTTTAGCTCAGACGGCGGGCTTTTTAAATGCCTGCTTGTGAGAAATGCGGGAAATCAGTTCAGTGAGCGACAGTACCATCGTCGAACGTACCATCTGCAAATAACGCTGTTGTTGCATGGCGCGCAGTTCGTCGTCGTCACGGGTAAAGTCGGGTTTTGGCGGCCAGGCGGCGACGCAGTGCAACTCGCGAAAAGGGCCGAGAATCTCATCGTCGGTGAACCGGTATTCAAAGGTGTCGTGGTTCAACTCTTCACGCAGTGCCAGCAACAGCTCACAATCTTCATATTCATGGCGATTGATCACGCCAAGACCGTAGATCAGTTTCAGCCGAACCGACATCTCGCCGAGCGGGCCGTTGCCCAGCAGCAACGGCTCCACGGCGTATTTGACGGCGTAATCATCCTTACGGAAAACCTGCAAAACCAGCAGGTTAACCGCTTCGGTCAACAGCTCAACGGCGGCGATCAGGAAGCTTCTCACCGAACGACCGGCGTTCAGGCGCTCAAGCACCCGGTTTTCAAAAGCTTGCTTCTCTTCCATTATTGCCTGCATCGTTCAGCTACCGCCGTCTGGCGTGATGAGTCTAAGTGGCGCGCATTATGCCATAGCGTTGTAAGCGCTCACCACTGAGGTGACTACTTCGCTGTTGGCATCCAGCCCGGAGATCTGTGCCAGCGTGGCCTGTGGGCCTTTTTCCGCCAACAGGGCTTCCAGCTCCTGCGCTTGCGGGTCCTGCGCGCTGCGATAATGCATCGCGGCGGCAATGCCCTGCACCAGGTTGGCGTGCGGCAACTGATATTCCAGCGTGCCCAGCGTCGGTTTGATCAGGCGATCGCCCGCGCTCAGCTTACGCAGTGGCTGACGACCCACGCGCTCCACGTCATCTTTCAGATACGGGTTCTCAAAACGGCTGAGGATTTTCTGAATATAGGCGGCGTGTTTATCTGCCTCGAAACCGTAACGTTTGATCAGCACTGCGCCGCTCTCTTCCATCGCACCCTGCACCACGGTACGGATTTTCTGGTCAAGAATGGCATCGCGAATGGTGGCGTGACCGGCCAGTTGGCCGAGATAGGCGGTGATGGCGTGGCCGGTGTTGAGGGTAAACAGCTTACGCTCGACAAACGCCATCAGGTTATCGGTCAGTTCCATACCTGGGATGTTCGGCAACTCGCCTTTGAACTGGGTTTTATCGACAATCCACTCGCTAAAGGTTTCAACGGTGACTTCCAGCGGGTCGTTGCTGCCTGCTTCTGACGGCGGCACGATACGGTCCACGGCGGAATCAACAAAGCCGACGTGCGCTTCAACCCAGGCGTGATATTGCTCTGGCAGCGCTTTCAGGACGTGTTGTTTGAGCTGGCTGGTGCCACGCACCATGTTTTCACAGGCAATAATGTTCAGTGGACGGACATTACCGTTATCGCAGCGGTTGGCCAGACCTTTGGCAACGCCACCGGCGATGCGCTCCAGAATCTGCGGGCCAACCGCCGTGGTAACGATATCAACCTCAGCAATCAGCGTGACGATAGCATCGCTGGTGCTGTTCACCGCGCTGACGCCTTTGACAATCTCAACTTTCGCCTGCTCGCCAACCACATGAACCGGATACTCATGACGGGCGTTAAGGGCATCAAGAACCACCTGATTCACATCCGCAAATACCAGTTCGATACCGGCATCAGCCAGCAGCTTACCGATAAAACCACGGCCGATGTTACCTGCTCCAAAATGTAACGCTTTCATAATTTGACCCATATCAAATGACGATGGGGCGGGCATGTCCGCCCCGGAAAGTGGGGACGGGCATACCCGCCCCAGGGATTTAACGATTTGTTCAGGCGGTGGTTTTGCTACCAGACAGCAAATCCAGCACGTCTTGCACGTTGGTGGTGTTCGCCAGCTTCTCAATCACGCTTTCGTCGTCCAGCGCGTTAGTCAGGCTGGTGATGACCTGGATGTGTTCGTTATTGCGCGCAGCAATACCGATCACCAGGCGAGCCACTTCGTCAGACTCTTCACCGAACTGCACGCCCGCCGGATACTGGCAGAACACTACGCCGGTTTTCAACACGCGATCTTTAGCTTCCACCGTGCCGTGCGGTACGGCAATCGACTCACCGAGATAAGTCGGGGTCAGCTTTTCACGCTCCAGCATCGCATCCACGTATTCCGGCTGCACGTAGCCGCCTTTTACCAGTTGCTCACCGGCAAAGAGAATCGCCTGCTCTTTGTTGCTGGCGCTCAGGCCAAGGAACACGTTGTTTGCACCCAGTTTGAACAGATGCGCGTTACCGGCATCGAAGCTGTCAGCCAGCGTGGTCTGCACGGTTTCGCGATGGGCTTCGCTACGATTGGCCGCCACCAGACGCTCGGTCAAATTGGTGTACAAGGCACTGTCGAGGAAGTTGTTCAGCGAAATATGCTGGGCCTGCGGTGCCTGACGCATCGCACGCTCGGTCAGATCGCGGTGGGTGATCACCAGGTCCACATCACCCGGCAGGGCGTTAATGGCGCTGTTGGTCACCGAAATGTTGCTCAGACCGGCATCCTGCACTTTCTTACGCAGTACGCCTGCACCCATTGCACTGGAACCCATGCCGGCATCACAAGCCACGATGATTTTACGTACGTGGTTCAGGTCAACGCTCATCGCATCACCGGCAACCGGCGCACCTGCAACGCTCTGGCCTTTAGACTGGGCTTTCATGTCCTGCATACGCTTGGTGGCGGCTTCGATGTCGTCTTCATCTTTTACTTTGCTGGTTTTCAGCAGGATAGAAGAGATGACAAAGGAGACGGCGAACGCAGCGATAATCGCGGTCACGTTAGCAAAGTAAGTGCCTTTTGGCGTCATCGCCAGCACTGCCAGGATGGAACCCGGAGAAGCCGGAGAAACCAGGCCGCCGTGCAGTACGGTCAGGGTGAACACGCCAGTCATACCACCGAGGATTACCGCCAGCAGCAGACGCGGTGCCATCAGTACGTACGGGAAGTAAATTTCGTGGATACCACCCAGGAAGTGGATGATGGCAGCACCACCGGCTGATTGTTTGGCGCTACCGCGACCAAAAATCATATACGCCACCAGTACGCCCATACCCGGACCTGGGTTGGCTTCGATCAGGAAGAAGATCGATTTGCCCACTTCGCTCGCCTGCTGGATACCCAGCGGAGAGAAGATACCGTGGTTGATGGCGTTGTTGAGGAACAGGATTTTCGCCGGTTCAACAAAGATGGAGGTCAACGGCAGCAGGTTATTCTGCACCATCAGGTTTACGCCTGCGGCGAGAATATGGGACAGACCTTCCACCAACGGACCGATACCGATAAACGCCAGCAGTGCCAGCAGCATACCGATGATACCGGCGGAGAAGTTGTTCACCAGCATCTCGAAGCCGCTTTTGATCTTGCCATCAACGGCACGGTCAAAGTGTTTGATCGCCCAGCCGCCCAGCGGACCGGCAATCATGGAGCCGAGGAACATCGGCATATCCGCACCGACAATCACACCCATAGTGGTGATTGCGCCGACCACGCCACCACGATCGCCACCCACCAGACGACCACCGGTGAAACCGATCAACAGCGGCAGCAGGTAGGTAATCATCGGGCCAACGAGTTTCGCCAGCGTCGCGTTTGGAATCCATCCGGTTGGAATGAACAGTGCAGTGATGATACCCCAGGCGATAAACGCACCGATGTTAGGCATCACCATGTTACTCAGAAAGCGACCAAAGCTCTGAACTTTGACCTTCACTGATGAGGACATAAACCCACCCCTTATTGAGACGCGCTGCAATAAGAGAGCGCGTTTGTTTTTGTTAAGACGTTACGGCGGGGGCCGTGGCATTACTGTATGCAGGCGGACTCTAGCACTAGTTTATGACGCTGCGTAGAGCGTGGCTAAAGTGTGATGTAGATCACGCTAAGTTGGGGTGAGAAGGGTGCTATTAGGTGATATTGATCACAAAAATGCCGTGTAAGAAAAGTACGATGCTGAATATTTAGACAAATCAGGGGGCTAAATGTGACATTTATCACTTTTTTACTTATGGGGTTTGTTTCATAAATGTGATGAGGATCACAAACAATATTTGGTCGAAAATGCGCCAGATCACACTCTGTCGCAGCAGGAAGAATCAGAAAAGCAGAATGTAAGGAAGTGACAAAAGTCTGAAAAGCGGGTAATCCATGATTACCCGCCTGAAGAATTACTGAAAACCGCTTTGAACAGTATTCTGCGCCTGGGTCAGAGCCTGGGCATTGCTGGAGAGGGTGCTCATCAGCGTGTTGTATTGGGTGGCCTGATCCTGGGTCGGGAATTGCACGCCGCCATCATTGAAAGTCACGCGTGTACCCTGCGATTGCAGGTAATCACCGGTCTGTACCGCCGCCTGGCTCAGCGCCTGCAACTGTGGCAGCAACGGGATCAGGGTGCTGGCCGGTTGGGTGACTACTTTGGTATAGACGCTGTCATACACTTTTTTCAGGTCATCTGGCTGTTTCAGCGCAGCATGGCTGCTGTCGGCCTGCATTTTGGCGCTCTGAATTTGCTGTGTCAGCACGCTCAGATTGCCGCTGGCCTGGCGCAGCGTGTCACGACGCGTCAGGTAATCCTGCGGTACGCGAATGGCCGCCAGCTCATCGACCACCGGACGCATGCCCTGTTCAACGGCCTGATTCACCTGCTGCGAGAAACCATAAAGAATGGCGTAATCACTCGCGTAGTTGCCGAACGTTTGCTTCTGGTTTTCGCTCAGGCTGGGCAGATGCTCGCCGCTGCGCATGACCGTGTTCTGGAGAAAATCAGTAAAGGCTTTACGCTGATCGCCCTCTTTGTCGCCACAGGCGGTAAGTTGCAGCACTGCGAGCAGCGTGATGACCAGCATGCCGCTACGCATCCAGATGCGGGAAATTCCTGACGCCATATTCAACTCCTGTAAGTCACCTAATGGCAGATTTCAATTCGATGGGAAAGGTCCTAAAGGATAGAACAATGGCCTGGTGCGCACAACGGCGGGGTGAGGTAAAAACTGCGCGATAAATCGCGCCGCGACGCTTCAGTGCACGTAGCGGCGCAATTTATTGCGCGGGGAATCACTGGCTGGCGTCAATACACCAATGCTTGTCCATCTTTGCGGCTTTCAGTGGCAGCGATATAGAACCCTTGCGGGTCGCGCACAATCGCCTGGGCACCGCCGAAGTTGTAGCCCTGAAGCGGGTCCTCCACCACAATCTGATGACCCATGCTACGTAGCGCCGCAATCGCATTACGATCCATCCCGGCTTCAACCACCACTTCGCGCCCCTGTACCACGCGCCAGCGCGGGGCATCAATTGCCGCCTGTGGGTTCTGTTTATGCAGCATGATGCGTAGCGCCATTTGCAAATGGCCCTGCGCCTGCATCGGACCGCCCATCACGCCAAACGACATCAGCGGCTGGCCGTCACCGTCCAGCGCAAATGCCGGAATGATGGTATGGAACGGACGTTTGCCCCCGGCCACCACATTGGGGTGCTCTGGATCGAGCGAGAAGCCTGCGCCACGGTTTTGCAGGCTGATGCCGGTGCCGGGGACCACAACGCCAGAACCGAAGCCCATAAAGTTAGACTGAATAAAGGACACCATCATGCCGCTGGCATCGGCGGTGGAGAGATACACCGTGCCGCTCTGCTGTGGTGAGCCGTAGGTAAAATCAGAGGCGCGCTCCGGGTCGATCAAGGCGGCACGCTGCTTCAGGTAGTCGTCGCTCAGCAACAACTCCGCCGGGAACTCCAGATGGTCCTCATCGGCGACGTAACGTTCGAGGTCAGCCAGCGCCAGCTTCATCGCCTCAATTGACAGATGCAGCCACGGCACGCTGTCCGGCGTGTAACGACCAATATCACAATGCTCCAGAATGCCGAGGGCGATCAGCGTGGCGATGCCCTGGCCGTTGGGCGGCAGTTCCTGCACCGATCCCCCGGCGAAGGGCTGCGACAGCAGCGTCACCCAATCGGCACGATGTTGGTTGAGGTCTTCCAGCGTCAGCGCCGCGCCATGCTCGGCAGCGAAGGCGGCCATTTGCTGCGCCAGCTCCCCGCGATAGAAGGCTTCACCCTGGGTTTCAGCAATTTTTTGCAGGGTGGCAGCCTGTGCCGGATTGCGGAACACTTCTCCGGCACGCGGCGGGCGGCCGTCCGGCGCAAAGCAGGCGCTGAAGCCGGGTTGACCTTTCAGTTTGTTGTAGCCGCGCTGCCACAGTTGACCAATCAGCGGCGAAACCGGAAAGCCATCGCGCGCGTATTCAATCGCCGGTTGAGCGAGGGTGGTGAGTGGCAGGGTGCCGAAGCGTTCCGCCAGCGCGACCCAGGCCGAGACTGCGCCCGGAACGGTGACGGCTTCCCAGCCAATTTCCGGCATAGTTTTTTGCCCGGCGAAGCGTTCCGGGTTCCATGCCGCCGGGGCGCGACCAGAGGCATTCAGGCCGTGCAGCGCTTTGCCGTCCCAGATAATGGCAAAGGCATCGCTGCCAATGCCGTTACCGGTAGGTTCCAGCACCGTCAGCGCCATAGCGGTGGCAACCGCGGCATCTACGGCGTTACCGCCCAATTGCAACATACGGATACCGGCCTGCGCCGCCAGCGGCTGCGAGGTGGCGACCGCATTGCGTCCCATCATCGGGGCACGGTGTGAGGCGTAGCTAACGTTAAAATCCAGTTCACTCATAACCTTTCCTTAATGTGAGTCATTGCGCGGATCGAGCGCGTCGCGCAGTCCGTCACCCAGCAAGTTGAAGCCCTGCACGGTGAGAAAAATGGCCAGACCGGGGAAGATCGACATCCACGGAGCCTGTTCCAGATAGCCTTTGGCGGTGTTCAGCATCGCGCCCCACGAGGGCGATGGCGGTTGCTGGCCCAGACCGAGAAACGACAGGCTGGCTTCGGTGATAATTGCCGAAGCAATCGCCAGCGTGGCCTGCACCAGAATCGGCGACAGCACATTCGGCAGCACGTAGCGCAGGATGATCCAGCGATCCGGCAGGCCGATGGCGCGTGCGCCATCGATATACTCTTCATGGCGAATGGCGATCACCTGGCCGCGCGTCAGGCGGGCGAAAATCGGCATCGCCGACAGGCCAATCGCGATCATCGCGTTGGACAGGCTCGGACCGAGGAACGCGCCGAGCGCAATCGCCAGAATCAGAAACGGGCAGGCGAGCAGCGCTTCGATAAAGCGCGAGATAATGCCGTCACACCAGCCCTGCCAGTATCCGGCGATCAGTCCAAGCGGGACGCCAATCAGAATGGCGATCAGCACCGAGATGCAGCCCGCCAGCAGCGAAGTACGTGCGCCCCAAATCAGCCGCGACAAAATATCGCGTCCCAGTTCGTCGGTGCCGAACCAGTGCAGCACCGAGGGTGCTTTGCGCACCGCGAGAAAGTTGGCTTTGATCGGATCGGCGGGGGCCAGCCAGGGGGCCAGCAACGCCACCGCGACAAACAGCACCACAATCACCGCGCCGATCAGCGCACTTTTATTACGCAGAAACTTCTTCAGCACCCGGCGATTCGGCTTTGCTACGGCAGGCACAGCGCCAGCGGTTAAGACCTCGCTCATGGTTAGCCTCGCATTTTCGGGTTAATTAACAGATACAGCACATCGGCCAGCAGGTTGAGCAGCAGAAAGCCGATGGCAACCACCAACACCACGCCCTGCACCACGGCGTAATCACGGTTAAACACCGCATCGACAATCATCTTGCCGAAGCCGGGCAGGGTAAAAACCTGCTCGGTCAGCACCGCGCCACCCAACAACTCGCCAAACAGCAGGGTGGTGAGGGTGACGATCGGCATCAACGCGTTGCGAAAGGCGTGCTTCAGCACCACTTTCGGTGCCAGCAGGCCTTTGGCGCGCGCGGTACGGATATAGTCGGCTTTCAGCACCGCAATCATGGAGGCGCGGGTATGGCGCATCAGGGTGGCGGCAAGGCCGGTGCCGAGCACCAGCGCGGGTAGCAGCAGGGTTTTCAGGTTCTGCGCCATGTCTTCGCTCACCGGCACAAAACCGGACGCCGGCAGCCATTGCAGATGCACCGAGAACAACAGGATCAGCAGAATCCCCAGCCAGAAGTGCGGCACCGAAATCCCCGAGAGCGCGACAAAATTGGTGGTGTGATCCACCCAACTGTCTTTACGTACCGCCGCGATAATCCCCATGCTGATGCCGATCAGCAGCGCAATCAGCATCGCCAGTAGCGACAGCTCCAGCGTCACCGGCAGCTTGCTGGCAATCAATGCGGTCACCGGCTCTTTGGTGCGCAGTGACATACCGAGGTCGCCCTTCAGCGCATTGCCGATCCATGCGAAATATTGCGTGGGAATCGGGTCATCGAGATGGTATTCGGCGCGTAGCTGAGCGATGACCGCCGGATCGCGCTCCTCACCGGCCATCGCCAGCACCGGGTCGCCCGGCAGCAGCTTTTGCAGCGCGAACACCATCATGCTCACCAACAGCAGGGTCGGGATGGCCAGCAGCAGCCGTTTAACAATCAGTTCCAGCATCATCGCTCCTTAGCGGCTTACTGCGCCATGCTCACGCCTGCCAGGCGCACCAGCCCGTCCGGCCAGGCTTTAAAGCCCTGCAATTTTTTCGTCATGCCAAAAATACGTGGCTCAAAGTAGAGGTAAGCAATCGGCATATCGGTTTGCAGTTGGTTCACTACCTTGGTGTAAAGCGCCTGGCGTTTTGCCTGATCGTTGGTTAAACGCGCCGCGTTCAGCCATTCATCCACCTGCGGGTTGCTGTAGCGACCATCGTTGAGGGTGCCTTTGCTGTTAATAAACGAATAGATGCTGCCATCGGGATCAGGACGGCCAGACCAGCCGGACAGGCTGAGCTGATAATCACCGCGCTGCTGACGATCCAGCAGGGTCGCGAACTCGCTCATTTGCAGATTGAGGTTGAAACCTGCTTCGCTCACCATCGCCTGAAGCACCTGACCGACCTGTTGCGCGGTCGGGTTGTTGGTGACCAGCAACGTCAGATTCAGTGGGGTGGTGACGCCCGCCGCCTTCAGCAGCGCTTTGGCTTTCTCCACATCACGCGCTGGAGTTGGAAGGTTGACGTGATACGGGCTGACCGGGGAAAACGCCTGATTAGCCGGGGTGTACAAACCTTCGAATGCCACCTGATTCAGCGCATCGCGATCAATCGCCAGCGAGAAGGCTTCCCGCACGCGCGGATCTTTCAGCGGGCTGTTGGCATCGACTTTGCCGTTGTTAATGTTGAAGGTGATGCCCTGATAGCCAAGACCGGTAACTTTCGCCAGCGCCAGCTTGCTGTCGCCTTCGACAGTTTTCACATCGCTGGCCGCCACGCCTTCGGTCAGGTCGAGATCGCCCGCGCGCAGGTTGGCGAGGCGCACGGAGGCATCAGGAATCGGCAGGAAAATCACTTTATCGAAGTGGTACGCGCCTTTGTTCCAGTAATGATCAAAGCGTTTCAGTACGATGCGGTCCTGCTGCACGCGGCTTTCAAACTGGTACGGACCGGAGCAGACCGGATGGGTGGCGAAGTCGGGTTTCTTCGCGGCTTCTGGCGCTAACATTGCACCGGCACGGTCGGTCAACTGGCTGAGCAGCGCGGCATCCGGGGTTTTCAGGTGGAATTTCACCTGCAACGGCCCGGTCACTTCGACGCTCTGAATCGAGGAAATTTCGCTCTTACGCAGTGAACCCGGCAGGGTCAGTGCACGTTCGATGTTGAATTTCACCGCGTTGGCATCGAATTTCTCACCATCGTGGAAGGTCACACCGTCGCGCAGGTTCATGGTCAGGGTTTTGCCGTCGTCGCTCCACGCCCAATCGGTGGCGAGGCCAGGAATCACTTTCAGGTTCTCATCGACATCGACCAGACGGTCGCACATGGCCGCAAACACAAAACGCCCATAGTAGGTACGCGCCAGATGCGGATCGAGCATGTCCGGGTCAGCACCCAACCCGATACGAATCACGCTTTCAGCATGGCTGTGCGCACTGGCACCCAGCAACATCAGACCACTAAGGGCAGTTAATAACGCTTTCTTCACGGCTTATCTCCAGAGGGTTAGGCTTGCTGATTGACCGCCTGCTCGAACAGCGCACGGCGACGTAAAAAGGCGGCGGAGGGTGGCGCAATCACAATCGCGCTGCGGTCACGGTTAATCTCCTGCCAGCGGTGGCAGGCGATCTGTCGCCCACCACTCAGTACCTGGTTGATCGGTTCAAACTGGCGGCATTCGGCGGTGGCCCACGGGCAGCGGGTATGGAAACGGCATCCGGTGGGGGGATTGGCCGGATTCGGCAGATCGCCCTGCAACATCGGGATGGAACGGCTGGCTCCGGGCTGCATCTGCGGCGCAGAAGCGATTAACGCCTGGGTATAGGGATGGAGCGGCGCATCGAAAATTTCATCGACGGTTGCCAGCTCGACAATCTGGCCAAGGTACATCACCGCCACGCGGTCGCTCATATGACGAATCACCGCCAGACCGTGCGCCACGATGATCATTGTCAAACCAAATTGCTGCTTCAGACTCTCCAGCAGGTTCACCACCTGGGCCTGCACTGAGACATCCAGCGCCGATACCGGCTCATCGCCCAGTAATAATTTCGGCCGCGAGGCGAGGGCGCGCGCAATGCCGATGCGCTGGCGCTGACCACCGGAAAACTCGTGCGGATAACGCTCCGCCCAGGCTGAGGGCAGACCGACGGTGCGCAACAGCTCCGCCACGCGCGCATGGCGCGCCTCACGGTTCAGTTTGTCGTGCAACCATAACGGCTCACCGACAATCTCTTGTACCGTCATGCGGGGATTGAGCGAGGCGAACGGGTCCTGGAAGATAATCTGTAATTCGCGACGCAATTGGTTAAGGCGCGCCCCACTGGCGTGGGTGATGCTCTCGCCCTCGTACATCACCTCGCCGCTACTGGCACCGAGCAGGCGCAGCAACAGACGTCCCAGCGTCGATTTACCGGAGCCGGACTCACCGACAATCGCCAGGGTTTCGCCTGGCATCACCTGTAATGACACGCGATCCACTGCGGTGACGCCGTGATTGCGTTTAAACAGACGATGCGGTCCGGCGAAGGTTTTGCTTAAGTCGCGACATTCTAAAATCGGTTTCATGCGATCTCTCCCAGCGTAACGTGCTGTTCCAGTGGGGCACGAAAACAGGCCACCTGATGATCGGTTGCCAGCGCGCGCAGCGTCGGACGGTTGTGATGGCAGCGCTGCTCTGCAAACGGACAGCGGGTAGCGAAACGGCAGCCTGCGGGCATGTTCTCCGGTAGCGGTACGGCACCGGGAATGGTCGCCAGCGCGCCACTGCGCGCGCTGAGGCTGGGGATCGATCCCATCAGCCCGATGGTGTAGGGATGTTGCGGATCGTTGAAAATCGCCTCCACCGTGCCGCTCTCCACCACCTGACCGGCGTACATCACCGCCACGCGCTGTGCCACTTCTGCCACGACGCCGAGGTCGTGGGTGATCATCAGCACCGCCGTGCCGGTTTCTTGTTTCAGGGTGTTGAGCAGGTCGAGGATTTGCGCCTGAATGGTGACGTCGAGCGCGGTGGTCGGTTCATCGGCGATCAGCAGTTTCGGCTGGTTGATCAATGCCATGGCAATCATTACGCGCTGGCGCATCCCGCCGGAAAGCTGATGCGGATAAGCCTTGAGACGCATTTCTGCCGCCGGAATCTGCACCTTTTGCAGAATCGATAACGCGGTCGCCATCGCGGTACGACGATCAACCTTACGGTGGCGTATCACTGCTTCGCTCAGTTGGTCGCCCAGCGTAAAGGCCGGGTTCAGCGAGGTCATCGGCTCCTGAAAAATCATCGCCAACTGATTGCCGCGCAGACTGGCGTAGTCGCTGCTGCTGAGTGCGCGCAGGTCGCGGCCATCAAAGCGCATCTCACCCTGTAAAATTTGTGCGCTGCCGGGTTGCAGGCCCATGAGCGTCAGCGAGGTGATGCTTTTGCCGCAGCCGGATTCGCCGACCAGCGCCAGCGTTTCCCCGGCGTGCAGCGTCAGGGAGATGTCGTCCAGCACCGTGACCGGCGAGCCGCGAAACTGCACGCGCAGGTTGTTGACCGATAACACAGGTTGGGCGCTCATGGCGTCTCCTCATGGCCGGTGTACAGGGTTTCCATCAGCGCCTGTTGCAGCGCCAGCAGGTGTTCACGCATCGCTGCGGCCGCCTCATGGGGTTGGCGGTTGGCGATATGGTTCAGCAGGCGCTGATGGTGGTTGTCGTAGTTATCAAGGCGCGCCGGGGTACGCGCCTGCACCCGCAGATGCTGCCAGCCAGGATCGCGGCGCACCGCATCGATGGCATCGAACAGTCCCAGCATCAGGCGGTTACCGGCGGCTTCGGCAATGGCGCGGTGAAAGGCGCTGTCCCACAGCTCGTGCTGGTCGCCATCTTCCGGCGCGACAATGCCCTGCATGCGTTCAATCAGGCGCTTCATCAGGGCGATCTGTTCTTTACTGGCGCGCAGCGCAGCAAGACGCGCCAAACCTGGCTCCAGCTGTAGCCGCGCTTCCATCACTTCCAGCAGATTCGACTGCTGTGGCAAATCATGCAGCGCCAGTGGCTGCACCGGTGCGGCCGGGCCAACGAAGGTGCCTTTGCCCTGCTTACGCCAAATGCGGCCTTCTTCTTCCAGCACATCCAGCGCGCGACGGATTTCACGACGACCCACGCCAAAGCGTTCGGCCAGTTCACGTTCGGTCGGCAGTGCGCGATCGGGCGTGTGCTCCTGCTGTTGAATCAGCTGGCGCAATTGCTCCAGTGCGGAACTGGAGTTGATGGCAGGTTTTGGCGTGTCATTCATAATTGGTTCGCCTGGTTATTCATCAGAAATATATCTGCACGGGATCCCGCTATGGCACATCTCCCTCTCCCGTCTTGCGGGAGAGGGCTGGGGTGAGGGATGCCGGCCTGACCTAGCTGCGCGATAAACCGCGCCGCTACGGGAGGGTTGCTGTTATCAGCTTAGGCAAGAAGTGAACCAATTTTTAATTGGTTCGGTAATGAATAAATAACCCTATGATCGTTAAGAAAAAGTTTTTTCGTGCCAGATGAAAAGTGAGAAGGGCGTCAACTTCCAGCCTGTTTGCCTGCAACATCCTGGTGCGTGGTTGCTGCATCGCTGTGCATCTTTATGCCGTCCTGGCGCGGTTTTTTATAAATAATCCATATATTTCAATTATATATAATATTGGCACTTTTTTTGCCTGACTATTAGCAGATGCAGGAGCGATAGCGGGTAACCGATGTCGCCAGACAATTTGCAATGGGTCACTAGGGTTCCGATCGCGAGATGCTGGTCCGAGAGTGACCGACCGTCCTCTGACGGTTACACGGCGGGATAAAAGCCCGGGAGGAAAGCGAGATCGTTACTCGCCGCCTCCTGCTTTATTCGTCCGCTAACGTCAGAGGAACCACCATGATCAAAGCCTGCCTTCGTTTGCTGTTGCTTTGCACCATCGCGCTGTTCAGCGTTAACACGCTGGCCGCCGCGAAACCTTCCTTCAAGATTTGCTGGTCCATCTATGCAGGCTGGATGCCGTGGGATTACGCCCAACAGAACGGCATCGTGAAAAAATGGGCCGATAAATACGGCATCGACATCCAGTTTGTACAGGTCAACGACTATATCGAGTCGGTCAACCAATACACCGCAGGCGGCTTTGATGGCTGCACCATGACCAACATGGATGCCCTGACCATTCCGGCCACCGGCGGCGTTGATAGCACCGCGCTGATTGTCGGCGACTACTCCAACGGTAACGACGGTATCCTGCTGAAAGGCGCGGATAGCGTGGCGGCGCTGAAGGGCAAACCGATCAACCTGGTGCAATTGTCGGTATCACATTACCTGCTGGCTCGCGCACTGGAGAAATCCGGTATGAGCGAGAAAGACGTCAAGGTAGTGAACACCGCCGATGCCGATCTGGTGGCGGCGTTTGGCACGCCGGACGTCAGCTCCATCGTCACCTGGAACCCGCTGCTGGCGGAAGCGAAGAAGGTGCCGAACAGCCATCTGGTTTTCTCCTCGGCGCAGATCCCGGGCGAAATTCTTGACCTGCTGGTGGTCAACACCAACACCCTGAAGAAATACCCTCAGCTGGGCAAAGCGCTGACCGGTGCCTGGTATGAAACCCTGCAAACGATGGCAGGTGAAGGGGCGACGGCGAAAAAAGCCCGCACCTTTATGGCGCAGGAGTCAGGCACCGATCTTGCGGGTTTTGACCAGCAACTGGCGGCAACGCATCTGTTCAGCGATGCCAAAACCACCCTCGATTTCGTCGACAGTCCCCAGTTGAAAGCCACGATGCAGTTGGTCGCCGAGTTCTCCTTCAAACACGGTTTGTTGGGTGAGGCGGCGCCGAGCGCAGATGTGGTTGGCGTGGAGACACCAGCCGGTAACTGGGGCAACGCAGGTAACATCAAACTGCGTTTCACCGATGAGTTCACCAAACTGGCGGCCGCAGGCCAGCTGTAAGCGGAGGCAAAT
The DNA here is from genome assembly GCF_059730565.1 of Pantoea sp. X-Soil-TKNS-1279. Taxonomy (NCBI): domain Bacteria; kingdom Pseudomonadati; phylum Pseudomonadota; class Gammaproteobacteria; order Enterobacterales; family Erwiniaceae; genus Pantoea; species Pantoea sp. X-Soil-TKNS-1279. The sequence continues at coordinate 140,286 of NZ_AP035948.1, forward strand.
CCGATGCGTAAACTGATCAACTACCAACCGCTGCCGATGGGCCGCCTGTTGCTCGGTGTGCTGCCGCTGCTGGCGGTGCTGCTGGTCTATCTGTTCGCGTCGGATGCGCGTTTAAGCCTCAATGCGGCGGATAAGCTGCTGCCGGGTTTTAACGCGATGGGCGACGCCATCAACCGGATGGCGTTTCAGCCCAGCCCGCGCACCGGTGAATATCTGCTGTGGACCGACACCGCCGCCAGCCTGATGCGTTTGCTGAGTGGCGTACTGATCAGCGCGATGCTGGCGCTGGCGATTGGCCTGTTCACCGGCGCGCTGCCGGTGGTACGCGCGGTGCTGGCCCCGCTGGTGACGCTGTTCGCGCTGGTGCCACCGCTGGCGATTCTGCCGATTCTGTTTATCTGCTTTGGCCTTGGCGAAGTGTCGAAAGTGGTGCTGATTGTGATTGGCATCACCCCGCTGATTGCGCGTGATTTGCAACTCCAGGTGGAGAAAATCCCGCGCGAGCAACTGGTGAAAGCACAGACGCTGGGCGGCCACAGCGCACAGATTTTGTGGCGGGTGATCCTGCCACAACTGATGCCGCGCCTGTTCGATGCGGTGCGTCTGTCGCTCAGTTCGGCGTGGCTGTTCCTGATCGCCGCAGAAGCGATTGTTGCCACCGAAGGACTCGGTTATCGCATCTTCCTGATGCGTCGCTATCTGGCGATGGACGTGATTTTGCCTTACGTCGCCTGGATCACCCTGCTGGCCTTTGCCCTCGACCTGCTGCTGCGGCTGATTAGTCGTCGCTGCTGGCCGTGGTATTACGCCAAGTAAAGCGTAATAGGGCGGTCGGTAGTGGCGCGATTTATCGCGCGCATGTCATGACCGCAGCAAAACAGCGCGATAAATCGCGCCGCTACGCATAAGTGCCTGAAAGGTCAAATAAGGAGCGCAGCATGTCTCTATTGCAACTGAAAAATCTTGAGAAGCACTACGGTCAGCAAGTGGTGCTGGAACGACTGAACATCAGCGTGGAAGAGGGGGAGTTTGTGGCGATTGTCGGGGCGTCCGGCTGCGGCAAAACCACCTTCCTCAATATGCTGCTCGGCACCGAAGCCCCCACCAAAGGTCAATTGCTGCTGGATGGCGAACCGATCCCCGATGAACCCGATGCCCATCGCGGCGTGGTGTTTCAACGCTATTCGGTGTTCCCGCATCTGACGGTGCTGGGCAACGTGATGCTGGCGGAAGAGTTCAGCACCGCCCGTTGGCTGGGGCGCGTCTGGGGACGTAAGCGTCAGGCGATTCGTCAGCGTGCGCAGGCGATGCTGGCGCAGGTGGGTCTTGAACATGCGCAAAGTAAGTATCCGCACCAACTGTCCGGCGGGATGCAGCAGCGTCTGGCGCTGGCGCAGGCATTGATGAAGCAGCCGCGTATTTTGCTGCTGGATGAACCCTTTGGTGCGCTCGATCCGGGCATCCGTAGTGAAATGCACCAGCTGATCACCCAGCTTTGGCAGCAGCACGGTCTGACCATCTTTATGATCACCCACGATCTGAAAGAGGGTTTCAGCCTCGCCTCGCGTCTGCTGGTGTTCGACAAACTGCGCCACGATCCGCACGCGCCGGAAGCCTGGGGCGCAACCATTACCTACGACCTGCCGCTCGATCGGCAGCGACCTGCCGATGCAGCGCTGCCGGAATCGCAGGTTGCCTGAAGGAGAGAATGATGACGACTTCGTATCAAACCCAATTACCGGCTGGCTCGCACTGGTCATTTGTGATGCGCAGCGGCAGCGCGCTGACCCTCACTGATGTGGCAGGCGGAGCCAATGTTGGCATGTTGTTTTACAACCCGGAAAACTTGCTGGAGCGTTACAACGCGCCGGACACCCTCAAGTGCCAGCACACCTTTCGCCTGACTGCCGGGCACTGCCTCTACTCCGACATGGGGCGCATCTTCTGTGGCATTGAAGCCGACAGCTTCGGCTGGCACGAGAGCGTGTGCGGCACGCTGAATGCGCAGCAGACCGCCGCGTTATTTGGCTCCAGCGATTATCAGCAGGCGCGTAACCAACGCCATCAAAACGGCTACGACAGTTTCCTTGTCGAGCTGGCGAAATATGGCCTCGGTAAGCGGGATATGGCGGCCTGCATCAACTTCTTCGCTCAGGTACGCGCCGACGACAACGGTACGTTGCAACGTGAGCAGCAGGGCGCGCAGGGTGCCGAAGTACGGCTGCGTTTCGCGATGGATACGCTGGTGCTGCTGCATACCTGCCCGCATCCACTGACGCCAGCGGGTGACTATCCGCGCGCGCCGCTGGGATTGCAGATTGACGCGCAACGCGCGCCGCTGCCGGAGATTTGCCTGCAACGCGCGGAAAACCAGCGCGGTCTGCGCAATAACGCCCTTTATCAATTGCAGGGAGAGTTGTGATGATCAAAGAAAGTTTACTTAATCCGGCTGAGGCGCATGTTCAGCAGCAGATTGGTGCCGGGGATTACTGGCTGCATCGCGTCGAAAAAGGTCAGACGCTGCGTATTACCGATCTGGAAGGCAATCAGGCGGCGGACACGCTGTTTTTCAATGCCGACGATACTGCCGAGCGCTACAGCATGAGCGACACGCTGCGCGGCCAGCACAACGTGTTCCTTACCGCAGGCAGCGTGCTGCGTTCCAATGACGATCGCCCGATGTTGACCATCGTCGCCGATACCTGTGGCCGCCACGACACCCTTGGCGGTGCCTGTGCCACGGAAAGCAACACGGTGCGTTATGACCTCGAAAAGCGTCATATGCACGCCTGCCGCGACAGTTGGATGCTGGCAGTAGCGGAGCACCCGGAGTACGGCCTGACGCGCCGCGATATCACCCACAACATCAACTTTTTCATGAACGTGCCGGTGACGCACGAAGGTGGGCTGACCTTTGCTGACGGTATCTCCGCGCCGGGTAAATATGTCGAGTTGGTGGCGCAGATGAATATCCTGGTGCTGATTTCCAACTGCCCGCAGCTCAACAACCCCTGCAACGGTTACAACCCCACGCCGATTTTAGTCAACGTGTGGTGATCATCTGACGCAACGGGACGACCCGTTATCTGCCGTCAATGCCAGCGCAGGACGACCTGCCGGAAAGAGAGTAGAAGTCATGATTGAGCGTGTATTGATTGCCAACCGTGGCGCGATTGCGGTGCGCATTATCCGCACCTTACAAGCGATGAACATTAAGGCGATTGCGGTGTATGCCGAAGCCGATCGTCATGCGCGCCATGTGCGGCTGGCCGATGAAGCCTGGTCGCTGGGCGCAGGCCAGGTGCGCGATACCTATCTGAACCAGGACAAGCTGCTGGCGATTGCCGCCGAGAGCGGCGCGCAGGCGCTGCACCCTGGTTACGGTTTCCTGAGTGAAAACCCCGAATTTGTTAACCGCTGCGAGGCCGCGGGCCTGCATTTTCTCGGACCGAACGCGCAGCAGATGGCGGCCTTTGGTCTGAAGCATCGCGCCCGCGCACTGGCGCAAGAAAATAATGTGCCGTTGCTGTCGGGCAGTGGACTGCTGACTTCGCTGGAGCAGGCACAGGCTGCCGCAACGGAAATCGGCTATCCGGTGATGCTGAAAAGCACCGCGGGTGGTGGCGGCATTGGTATGCAGCGTTGCGATGATGCGCAGCAACTGGCTGATGCCTTTACCCGCGTAAAGCGTCTGGCAGGCAACAATTTCGCCGACGATGGCGTATTTTTAGAGAAATTTATCGCCCGTGCGCGTCATATCGAAGTGCAGATCTTTGGCGACGGCGCAGGCGAGGTGATTGCGCTGGGCGAGCGTGATTGCTCGGCACAACGCCGTAATCAGAAAGTGATGGAAGAAACCCCGGCACCGGGCCTGAGTGACGCGGTACGTGCGGAGTTACAGGCTACCGCAGTCCGGCTGGGACGTGCGGTGAACTACCGCAGCGCCGGGACGGTGGAATATGTTTATGACGAGGGCAGCCAGCAGTTCTGGTTCCTGGAAGTGAACACCCGTTTACAGGTGGAACATGGCGTCACTGAGATGGTGTACGGCGTGGATTTGGTGCGCTGGATGGTTGAGTTGGCACAGCAGACGCTAGCGCCGCTCGCCAGTTTGCAGCCAGTGGCAAACGGCCACGCCATTCAGGTGCGGTTGTACGCCGAAGACCCGGCGAAGCAGTTCCAGCCCAGCGCCGGTCTGCTGAGCCATGTGGCGTTTCCTGCTGAGGTGGAAAACGTCACATTGCGCGTCGACAGCAGCGTCGAAGGTGGCATGGAGGTTTCGCCGTTCTACGATCCGATGCTGGCAAAGGTGATTGTGCAGGGTGCAGATCGCGATCAGGCGTTGACCGGACTGGCGCAGGCGCTGAACGCGACGGAACTGTATGGCATCGAAACCAACCTGTTATGGCTGCGCCATCTGCTGACCCTCGTGGAGGTGCAGCAGGGACGCATCATTACCGCCACCCTTGGCGGCGTGCAGTGGCAGCCGCCGACGCTGGATATTATCAGCGGCGGTACTCTGACCACGGTACAAGATGCGCCGGGCCGTGTCGGCTACTGGCATGTTGGCGTCCCGCCCTCCGGCCCGTTCGACAGCCGTGCCTTTCAGTTGGGTAACCGCTTGTTGGGCAATGATCCCCAGGCTGCCGGGCTGGAAATCACCCTGCGTGGACCAACCTTACGTTTCAACCAACGCTGTAGTTTTGTCCTGACTGGCGCCCTCCTGGCGGCGCAGCTTGATCAACACTCGCTGGCAATGAACCAGATTATCTGCGCGCAGGCCGGACAAACTTTGACGCTGGGCGACGTGCGTGACGGTAGCCGCAGTTATCTGCTGCTGGCCGGTGGATTGGATACACCGCGTTATCTGGGCAGCCGCAGCACTTTTACGCTGGGCAAATTTGGTGGTCATGCCGGGCGCGCGCTACGGGCGGGGGATGTACTGCATCTGGCGGCACCGGCCGAATTGCCCGAGGCGCAGCTGCCGCAGGCGTTGTTGCCTGAGCTGAGCGGCCACTGGCAGTTGCGGGTGATTTATGGGCCGCATGGCGCACCGACTTTCTTTACCGACGACGATATCCGTGAGTTTTTCGCCGCTGAGTGGCAGGTGCACTACAACTCCAGCCGCACCGGCATCCGTCTTATCGGGCCGAAACCCACCTGGGCGCGTAGTGATGGTGGCGAAGCGGGGATGCATCCCTCCAATATTCACGACAATGCTTATGCTTTTGGCACCGTCGATTTTACCGGCGATATGCCGGTGATCCTCGGCCCGGATGGCCCGTCACTCGGCGGGTTTGTGTGTCCGGCCACGGTGGTTGAGGCCGATCTGTGGAAGCTCGGTCAGTTGAAAGCCGGGGATCGGGTGCAGTTTCTGCCGATCGATCTGGCGAGCGCCGATCAACTGGCGCAAGCGCAACGTGAGGAGATCGCCAGCCTGCAACCTCAACCGTTAACGGTAAGCGCAGCGCTGCCCCTGATTGATCCAGTGCTGCACCAACATGCAGCAACCGGTGCGCTGCCATCGCTTTGTGTACGCGCCGCCGGTGACCGTTTTCTGTTGGTGGAGTATGGCGATCTTCTGTTAGATATCGCGCTGCGTTTTCGTGTCCATGCGTTGATGCAGTGGCTGGAGGCCCATCCGCTGCCGGGTCAGCTGGAATTGACGCCAGGCATCCGTTCCTTACAGGTTCATTACGACGCGCAGCTTTGTTCAAGAAGTGAGCTTCTGGCGCACATCTTGCACGCAGATAATGTACTGGGAACCTTAGCTGATGCCGCCGTGCCTTCGCGCACCGTGTGGCTGCCGCTCAGCTGGGATGATGAAGCCTGCCGTATCGCGATCCAACGCTATAGCCAGTCTGTCCGACCCAATGCGCCCTGGTGTCCGAGCAACATCGAATTTATCCGTCGTATCAACGGTCTGGAGAGCGTTGAGGCGGTGAAAGAGATTCTGTTCAGCGCCGCGTATCTGGTGATGGGGCTGGGCGATGTGTATCTCGGCGCACCGGTAGCGACTCCGCTTGATCCGCGTCATCGCTTAGTGACCACCAAATACAATCCGGCGCGCACCTGGACGGCGGAGAACTCGGTGGGTATCGGTGGTGCCTATCTGTGCGTATACGGCATGGAAGGACCAGGGGGTTATCAGTTTGTCGGGCGCACCTTGCAGATGTGGAACCGTGACCGCCAAACGTCAGCGTTTAGCCAACCCTGGCTGCTTCGCTTCTTCGACCAGATCCGTTTCTATCCAGTGAGCGCTGACGAGCTGCTGGAGATTCGTGAGCGTTTTCCGTGGGGGGATTATCCACTGCGGATGGAGGAGGGAGAATTCCGCCTCGACGATTATCAGGCGTTGCTGGCACAGCAGGCGATGGACATTGACCGCTTTCAGCAGCAGCGTCAGCAGGCGTTCGACAGCGAGCTGGCGCGCTGGCGCGCTGAAGGGCAGTTTACCTTTGATAGCCAGTTGCCGGAGTCGGCCGATGAAGAGACCCGTATTCCCGCCGATTGTTGTGGCGTGGAGAGTCAGGTGGCAGGCAGTGTCTGGCAGTGGCTGGTGGCACCAGGCAGTGACATTGAAGCGGGGGCTACCGTTGGTATTCTCGAGTCAATGAAGATGGAAATCCCGATCGTCGCGCCGGTTAGCGGAAAAATCCATAGCCTGCAACGACAGGTCGGGCAGCAAGTACAGGCGGGTCAGTTACTTATGGTGATCGATCCGGTCTGAGCATAATTTAGATCAATAAATCATCATTAAAAAAGCAGCAAAGCCGGGGATCTGACCCATACTTAAAACCCGGCCAATTGTTGCATTGTTCTGGCATCTTTATCGCAGTGTGCAACAGGCTGTGTCCCGTAACGGTTTCATAATAAATCTTCTTAAACCGTTGCGGGATGCAGCCTGAACCGGTCGGTTTCAGCGTTTGCGGACGCTTTACCTCTCTACTTTCACGTGATTCATAGTGAGTTTTAAGGAGTTCTCTATGGAAATAAAAGATCCAATGGTCGAGTTACTTAGTAGTCTTGAGCAGATTGTTTTGACACGTGATGCACAGCCTTCTGTATCTGAAATCGCCCTTCAAAAGGCGTCAGTTCCCGAGCCACAGCGTTTACGAGAGATGACCGGCATGCAGGTTGATGAATTTGCCCGCGTGATGGGGGTGAGCGTCTCTTCAGTGAAAAGCTGGGAGGCGCAACGTACGCGCCCTTCCGCTACGGCGCGTAAATTGATGAAGCTGTTGCAGGCTAATCCCTATCTGGGTCGACAACTACTTGAGTAAACACCGACTATTCGGTTCTGACCCGCCTTGATGGCGGGTTTTTTTTGTTTGTCATGAGCACCGCTACGTTATGTGTCAGGGTTGGTCAGCATCACCCCATATTTGGCCGCCTGCTTCACAAACCAACTCTCCGGCACGCTGTGCGGCGGCTGCGCCAGCTGGGTTAGCCCCTGGCGAATAATGTTATCCGCCTGCTGCCAGAGATGTTTATCCCCTTCATCTAACAACTGAATTTGTATCTGTTTTTCCACCAGATAAACCCGGGCGAAGTCGGCATCGAATTGCACAATGGCACGGGTGTTATCGATGATGTCAGCCAGTTTGATAGTTTGCGCCTCGGGTGACGCCTGCGCGGTATGGCGAAAGTGGGCCAGCTTGCGTGCCGCGCGGTTTTTCGCCTGTGGCTGCGCGCTGTCGGTGAGCATATCCACCAGTTCAGCCACGCGTGGGCCGAAGAGGCGGGTGATGTCTGCCAAAGTGCTGGCGGTGTCTTCCACCGTGTCGTGCAGCCAGGCCGCTGCCAACATTGCTTCGTCATTGGTCACGCTACGCACCAGCTCGACCACCGCCGCCGGGTGGACGATATAGGGTTCATCGGTATATTTGCGCCGCTGTCCGGCTTCGGCATGAGCCTGGGTGGCATAGTGACGCGCCTGATCTTCCAGTGAATCCCGCATCATGGTCTGCTCCGTAAAAAGTAGCTTGCAATTGTCTAGCGCGCTATCTATATTAAATCGCATGAACAGTAATCAAGATGACAAAAAAGTGTCGCAGACGCCACTCAAGCTGGATCAGCATCTCTGTTTCGCCCTCTATTCGGCGAACCTGGCGATGCACAAGGTCTATCGTCAGCTGCTGGGGCAGCTGGAAATCACCTATCCGCAATATCTGGTGATGCTGGTGCTGTGGACGCAGGATGATGTGACGGTGTCGGAGATCGGCGAGCAGTTGTTTCTCGACTCCGCCACGTTGACGCCGTTGTTGAAACGGCTGGAAAGCGCCGGGCTGTTGCGCCGCGCGCGTTCGCGTCAGGATGAACGTCAGGTTGTCGTGACCCTGACCGACGAGGGAAGGGCATTACGCCAGAAAGCGGAATCCATTCCGGAAGCGATCAAATGCGCTGCGGCTTGTGATGATGAGACGCTGCTGGCGCTGAAAAACCAGTTGGATGATCTGCGCGATAATCTGAATCGCGCGAAGTAATTCAGTGCGGGTGCGCTGCACCCGTGTCATATCAGGCTGCGCTATGTAAGTAGCGCGCGATAAAATAGCGAATCAGTGAGGTTATCATGTCTTTAGAAAAAGTTGTTTATACCGCAAAAGCCAAAGCCACCGGTGGTCGTGATGGCCGCGCTACCTCTTCTGATGGCGTGCTGGATGTGAAACTGGGCGTGCCAAAAGAGATGGGCGGTGCAGGCGGTGAAGTGACTAACCCGGAGCAACTGTTTGCTGCTGGTTATTCTGCCTGTTTCCTCGGTGCGATGAAGTTTGTCGCGGCGCGCGATAAATTCGCCATTGCGAAAGATGCGTGGATTGAAGGTGAAGTCGGTATCGGCCCGATCCCCAACGGTTTTGGTATTGAAGCCAAACTGAATATTCATCTGCCGGGGATGGATGCCGCTGAAGCGCAGAAACTGGTCGATGCTGCGCATATCGTCTGCCCTTACTCTAATGCCACCCGTGGCAATATCGATGTGACGCTGAATATCATCAACTAAGGCAGAACGTGTTGATACGTAGCGGCGCGCTTTTAAAAACAGCGCGGTAAATCGCGTCGCTACGAGATATGTCACTTTTTGATGTGTGCAAAAAATGCTCAGCCTGGGCCGATAACAAGATTTGTCTGGTCACACCTCTTAACGCATGTTTTACTTAGCCACTTCGCAAAATTGCTATGCCCTCGGTTCAGATTCCTCCCGAACAGTTCCTTGCATCACGCTTTTCTGCGGTAAAAGCGAACTCTATTGCCTTTACATAGTCCCACTTTAGGGTTACCGCTCCGACACCAGCCGGGAATAAATAAATTCATGAATTATATTAAGACCTTAACGCAGCAGAAGCTGTCATTAATGCTCGCGCTGTATATCGGCATTCTGTTGAATTTGCCGATTTTTTATCGCCGATTTGACGGCTTTCTGACGAAATCCTCACTGACAAATTGGGCTTCGGCGCTGGTTGAAGTGGTCGCCGCCGTGCTGCTGACCTTCTTCCTGATGCGACTCTTGTCGCTCGGCGGTAAATGGGCTTACCGCGTGCTTGCCAGCCTGCTGGTGGTGATTTCGGTTGCTGCTGCCTATTACATGGCGTTTTTTAACGTGGTGATTGGCTATGGCATTGTCGCCTCGGTAATGACCACCGATGTGGATCTATCAAAAGAAGTTATCGGCCTGCATTTCGTGCTGTGGATGGTGCTGGTGAGTGCCCTGCCGCTGCTGATGATTTGGCGCAATAACCTGAGTAAGACGCTGATTGAGCAGCTGAAAACCCCAGGCCAGCGCATCAAACCAATCCTGATTCTGTTGCTGAGCGTGGCGCTGGTGTGGCTGCCGATTCGCTATTTTGACAAGCTGCAAAAAGCCAACGAAGAGATCACCAATATCGATCTGCCCAGCTACGGCGGTGTGGTGGCGCACTCCTATCTGCCTTCAAACTGGATTGCCGCGCTGGGGCTGTTTGCCTGGACCAAACTGGATGAAGAGGTGGACAGTCAGGCGCTGCTGGACCCGGCGAAAAAGTTTACTTATGTGGCCCCGGCAGGAATTGATGATACCTACGTGGTGTTTGTGATTGGTGAAACCACGCGCTGGGACCATATGGGGTTGTTGGGCTATCAGCGCGATACCACGCCGAAGCTCTCGAAAGAGAAAAACCTGGTGGCGTTCCGCGGCGAGTCTTGTGATACCGCCACTAAGCTGTCGCTGCGCTGCATGTTCGTACGCGAAGGTGGCACGATGGATAATCCCGGTCGTACCCTGAAAGAGCAGAACATTTTCGCGGTACTGAAAGAACTGGGTTTCACCTCCGAGTTGTTCGCCATGCAAAGTGAAGTGTGGTTTTACGATAACGCCGATGTGAATAACTTCTCTTTCCGCGAACAAATTGGCTCTGAGAAGCGTAATCAGGGAAAACCGGTGGATGATATGCTGCTGGTGCCAGAATTGCAGGCATCGCTGGAACGTTATCCACAAGGTAAGCATCTGGTGGTGCTGCATACCAAAGGTTCACATTACCTGTATTCGCAGCGTTATCCGCGCAGCTTCGCCCGCTACCAACCGGAGTGTATGGGGGTGGATGAAACCTGTAGTAAAGCGCAGTTGATTAACGCTTATGACAACTCGATTTTATACGTCGATACGATGCTCGATAGCGTGTTTGATCAGCTGCGTGATAAGAAGGCGATTGTGTTTTATGCCGCTGACCACGGTGAGTCGATCAGCGAGAATATGCATCTGCACGGTACACCGCGTGAGATGGCACCACCGGAGCAGTTCCGGGTACCGATGATCGTCTGGGCCTCGGATAAGTATTTGGCCGACCCCAACAATCGCAGCAATTTTGAGCGTTTACAGGCGCAGCAGCGTGTTGGCAAGACGCATCGTCACGTCGAGTTGTTTGATACCATTCTCGGCTGTCTGGGCTATACCTCACCGGACGGCGGTATTAAAGCGGCGAACAACTGGTGTCAGGCACCGGCGGTTACCTCTGAGGCCAAACCGCTGTAATTTTGTCTGAACTTATTGAGCAGCGGGGGCTTTTTCTCCGCTGCCTGCTTTCCAGGCGATCGCATGGAATTGCACAAAAAGGGATTGACGCTCCCGGAGTGGCGCAGTAAGATGCGCCCCCATCGGTGAGTGGCGCAGCCTGGTAGCGCACTTCGTTCGGGACGAAGGGGTCGGAGGTTCGAATCCTCTCTCACCGACCAAATTTAAGAAACCTGCTTGTAAAAGCGGGTTTTTTTTCGTCTGTATCATCCGAAGCGGCGCGATTTATCGCGCGGTTTTTTCCGGCGTCGTACACAAAATTGCGCGATAAATCGCGCCGTTACGGCCTGGTGTGGCCCCGGATTAAGTTTTAAAAGTTAATCTTTCACCCCTTACGTCTGACAATCGTCCATTAGTCGTCATTATTCCTGTTCACGGCTATCAATCCCTTGCCACTTCTCAGCCTGCCGCTTAATTCGCGACACATTCTTCTTATGACCGCTTTTTGCTTTTTGCTGATTTCTTATGCCATTAGTACAGCATATTTCTCTGCCTGAACGTCATAACGCACGGGGAATCGTTCATATATTCAACATTTACCGGTAATATTTGTATGTTTTTTAGCGGTGATAATCACTGTCATTTGGTGGTTTTACCAGATAATCACTCGGCATAGCGCGCTTTATCACCTTTTTAAATATTGGCTTACCGGTTGAAGGGTGTTTTTTATCGTTGCTTGCGGTTACTCACACTCTCTGTAAATAACCCCACCTTGTATTGACGTTCTTTGCAACTGTTGACAAATTGATGCGTCAATAGATGCAGAGTCCGACGCGTCTGGCAGATTCCACGGTGCCAGCGCAACAAAAACAACGATTCGCATTTTGGTCACAAAAGTGACTTGCCTGAACCGCATAAAAAAATCAGAGGTCAGGCGCAACGCACACAACATCACATCACAATGGAGCAAAACATGATCAACTCCCTGGCTAAATCCAGGATGCTGAAGGTCGGTCTGAGCCTGATTGCTATGACCGTTGCCGCGGGTGTCCAGGCGAAAACCCTCGTTTACTGTTCAGAAGGTTCGCCGGAAGGCTTTAACCCTCAGCTGTTCACCTCTGGTACCACCTACGATGCCAGCTCCGTACCGATCTACAACCGTCTGGTTGAATTCAAAATCGGCACCACAGAAGTGGAACCGGGCCTGGCTGAAAAGTGGGATGTGAGCGCTGACGGCAAAACCTATACCTTCCATCTGCGCCAAGGCGTGAAGTGGCAAACCACCAAAGACTTCAAACCGACGCGTAACTTCAACGCTGATGACGTGATTTTCTCCTTCGAGCGTCAGCTCGATAAAAACAACAAGTACCACGGCGTTTCTGGCGGCAGCTACGAGTACTTCGAAGGCATGGACATGCCGAACTTGATCAGCAAAATCGAGAAAGTGGACGATCACACCGTTCGCTTCGTGCTGACCCGTCCGGAATCTCCGTTCCTGGCCGACCTCGGGATGGACTTCGCCTCTATCCTGTCGAAAGAGTACGCGGATAACATGCTGAAAGCCGGTACGCCGGAAAAAGTGGACCTGAACCCGGTAGGTACCGGTCCGTTCCAGCTGCTGCAATACCAGAAAGACTCGCGCATCCTCTACAAAGCGAACCCGGATTACTGGGGCACCAAACCGAAGATCGATCGCTTAGTCTTCTCCATCACGCCAGATGCTTCCGTGCGTTACGCCAAGTTGCAGAAAGGCGAGTGCCAGGTGATGCCGTACCCGAACCCGGCTGATATCGCCAGCATGAAGAAAGACAAAAACATCAATCTGATGGAACAACCGGGTCTGAACGTCGGCTACCTGTCGTTCAATACCGAGAAAAAACCGCTGGATAACGTGAAAGTGCGTCAGGCACTGACTATGGCGGTGAACAAGAAAGCCATCATTGATGCGGTTTATCAGGGTGCTGGCCAGGCCGCGAAAAACCTGATCCCGCCAACCATGTGGGGTTACAACGACGCGGTGCAGGATTACCCGTATGATCCGGCTAAAGCCAAAGCGCTGCTGAAAGAAGCGGGTCTGCCAGATGGCTTCACCATCGACCTGTGGGCGATGCCGGTACAGCGTCCGTACAACCCGAACGCCCGTCGTATGGCGGAAATGGTTCAGGCTGACTGGGCGAAAATCGGTGTCAAAGCCAACATCGTTACCTACGAGTGGGGCGAGTACCTGAAGCGTGCCAAAGCGGGTGAACATCAGAGCGTGATGATGGGCTGGACCGGTGATAACGGGGATCCGGACAACTTCTTCGCCACCCTGTTCAGCTGTGCAGCGGCGAAAGACGGTTCTAACTACTCACGTTGGTGCTACAAGCCGTTTGAAGATCAGATTCAGCCAGCCCGTGCTGAAGCCGATCACAACAAACGTATTGAGTACTACAAACAGGCACAGGTGATTATGCATGACCAGGCTCCGGCGCTGATCATTGCGCACTCGACTGTGTATGAGCCAGTCAGCAAGAAAGTGACCGGCTATGTGGTTGACCCGTTAGGTAAACATCACTTCGAAAACGTCGATATCCAGGAATAACCTTTCGGATTATGGCGGTCAGGGCCGACGCCGTCGGCCCTCGGGCGGCTTCTTCGCCGCCCGCACTCCGCACTTTTTTTCCGGCTAATTTCTTTTTATTGAAGCGCTTCTGGCGTCGCGTTCGGCTATGTGCCGGATGCATGTTTTGAGCAATGTAGTCCCCGGCGGCAACGCTGCGGGAAATGACTGAGAGTACGGCTTATGCTGCAGTTCATACTCCGACGTCTGGGCCTTGTCATCCCAACGTTTATCGGTATTACCCTGTTGACCTTTGCATTTGTTCATCTGATCCCCGGTGACCCGGTACTGATCATGGCGGGTGAGCGTGGTATTTCGCCCGAGCGTCATGCTCAGTTGATGGCGATGTTTGGTCTTGACCAACCCCTGTGGAAACAATATCTCACCTACATCAACGGCGTGTTGCACGGTGATTTAGGTATCTCGCTGAAAAGCCGCATTCCGGTGTGGGACGAATTCGTACCGCGCTTTAAAGCCACGCTGGAGCTGGGCATCTGCGCAATGATCTTCGCCATTGCCGTCGGCATTCCGGTCGGCGTACTGGCGGCGGTCAAACGCGGTTCTGTCTTTGATCACACCGCCGTGGGCATCTCCCTGACCGGCTACTCGATGCCGATTTTCTGGTGGGGCATCATGCTGATCATGCTGGTGTCGGTGCAGCTCAACCTGACGCCGGTCTCCGGGCGTGTCAGTGACACCATCTTCCTTGATGATAGCCATCCGCTTACCGGCTTTATGCTGATCGATACCCTGATCTGGGGCGAGCCGGGCGACTTCAAAGATGCGGTGATGCATATGATCCTGCCTGCCATCGTGCTGGGGACTATCCCGCTGGCGGTGATTGTGCGTATGACTCGTTCCTCCATGCTGGAAGTGCTGGGCGAAGACTACATCCGCACCGCGCGTGCCAAAGGGCTGACGCGTATGCGGGTGATCGTGGTGCACGCCCTGCGTAACGCCATGCTGCCGGTGGTGACGGTTATCGGTTTACAGGTCGGTACGCTGCTGGCCGGGGCCATCCTGACAGAAACCATCTTCTCCTGGCCGGGCCTTGGGCGCTGGCTGATTGAAGCGCTGCAACGCCGCGATTATCCGGTGGTGCAGGGCGGCGTGCTGCTGGTGGCGATTCTGATCATCCTGGTCAACCTGTTGGTTGATCTGTTGTACGGCGTGGTTAACCCACGTATCCGTCATAAGAAATAAGGGGGCATCATGTCTGCTGTTGATCCCGCAAGCGTAAGCGCTGCACCCAAGCCGATGACCCCGATTCAGGAATTCTGGCACTACTTCAAACGTAATAAAGGCGCGGTTATTGGCCTGGTCTTCATCATCCTGATGCTGCTGATCGCCATCTTTGCTGAATTCCTGGCGCCTCATGCCCCTGCGGAACAGTTCCGCGATGCGTTGCTGCATCCGCCAGTGTGGCAGGAAGGCGGCACCTGGAAGTTTATCCTCGGTACCGATGATGTTGGCCGCGATATTCTGTCGCGCCTGATGTATGGCGCACGCCTGTCGCTGCTGGTGGGCTGCCTGGTGGTGGTACTGTCGCTGATCCTCGGGGTGGTTTTCGGTTTGATGGCCGGTTACCTCGGTGGTGTGGTTGACGCCATCATCATGCGCCTGGTCGATATTATGCTGGCGCTGCCGAGTCTGCTGCTGGCGTTGGTGCTGGTGGCGATTTTTGGTCCGTCGATTGTGAACGCCGGGCTGGCGCTGACCTTTGTGGCATTGCCGCACTATATCCGTCTGACGCGTGCTGCGGTGCTGGTGGAAGTGAACCGCGATTACGTCACCGCTTCCAGCGTGGCGGGTGCGGGTACGCTGCGCCAGATGTTCGTCAATATTCTGCCTAACTGCTTGGCACCGTTGATTGTGCAGGCGTCGTTAGGTTTCTCCAACGCCATCCTCGATATGGCGGCGTTGGGCTTTCTCGGTATGGGGGCGCAGCCGCCGACACCGGAGTGGGGCACCATGCTCTCCGACGTGTTGCAGTATGCGCAAAGTGCCTGGTGGGTCGTGACCTTCCCTGGAGTGGTCATCCTGCTCACGGTTCTGGCATTCAACCTCATGGGCGATGGTTTGCGTGATGCACTCGACCCGAAACTCAAGCAGTAAAGAGGCACCGAGATGGCGTTATTAAATGTAGAAAAACTGTCGGTGCATTTCGGCGACGAAAAAACACCGTTCCGTGCGGTTGACCGTATCAGCTATCAGGTTGAGCAGGGCCAGGTGGTCGGCATTGTCGGTGAGTCTGGTTCCGGTAAATCGGTTAGCTCGCTGGCGATTATGGGCCTGATTGATTATCCCGGTCGGGTGATGGCAGAGAAGCTGGAATTCAACCAGCGCGACCTGCAACGCATCTCCGAAAAAGAGCGCCGCCAGCTGGTGGGTGCGGAAGTGGCGATGATCTTCCAGGACCCGATGACCAGCCTTAACCCGTGTTACACCGTGGGTTTCCAGATTATGGAAGCGCTGAAGGTGCATCAGGGCGGTAGCCGTAGCACCCGTCGTCAGCGCGCGATTGATCTGCTGGAGCAGGTGGGGATTCCCGATCCGGCTTCACGTCTGGATGTGTATCCGCATCAGCTGTCGGGCGGGATGAGCCAGCGTGTGATGATCGCCATGGCGATCGCCTGCAAACCTAAGCTGCTGATCGCCGATGAACCCACCACCGCGCTCGATGTGACCATCCAGGCGCAGATCATTGAACTGCTGCTGGAGCTGCAAAAGCAGGAGAACATGGCGCTGATCCTGATCACCCATGACCTGGCGCTGGTGGCGGAAGCGGCGCAGCACATCATCGTTATGTATGCCGGACAAGTGGTGGAAAGCGGCAAAGCGGCGGATATCTTCAAAGCCCCGCGTCATCCTTATACCCAGGCGCTGCTGCGTGCGCTGCCGGAATTTGCGGCGGATAAAGCGCGTCTGGCCTCGCTGCCGGGCGTGGTGCCGGGTAAATACGACCGGCCAACCGGCTGCCTGTTGAATCCGCGCTGCCCCTACGTGACCGATCGTTGCCGTAGCGAAGAGCCTGAACTGCGCGACATTCCGGGCCGTCAGTCCAAATGTCACTTCCCACTGGATGATGCCGGGAGACCGACTTATGAGTCATGAGAAAACACAGCAGGATTACCTGCTACAGGCGATTGACCTGAAAAAACACTACCCGGTGAAGAAAGGGTTGTTCGGCCAGGAGCGTCTGGTCAAAGCATTGGATGGCGTATCGTTCAATCTGGAACGCGGCAAAACGCTGGCGGTGGTCGGGGAGTCGGGCTGTGGTAAATCCACGCTGGGCCGTCTGCTGACCATGATTGAAACCCCAACCGAAGGCGAGTTGTACTGGCATGGTCAGGATTTGCTGAAGCATGACCCGCAGGCGCAGAAACTGCGTCGCCAGAAAATCCAGATTGTGTTCCAGAACCCCTATGGTTCGCTGAATCCGCGCAAAAAAATCAGCCAGATTCTGGAAGAGCCGCTGGTAATCAACACCACGTTGACCAAAGCGGAACGTCGGGAAAAAACGCTGGAGATGATGGCGAAGGTTGGTCTGAAAACCGAACATTACGATCGCTACCCGCATATGTTTTCCGGCGGTCAGCGTCAGCGTATCGCCATTGCCCGCGGCCTGATGCTGGACCCGGATGTGCTGATCGCCGATGAACCGGTATCGGCGCTCGACGTCTCGGTGCGTGCGCAGGTACTGAACCTGATGATGGACCTGCAACAGGATCTCGGTCTTTCCTATGTGTTCATCTCTCATGATTTGTCGGTGGTGGAACATATCGCCGATGAAGTGATGGTGATGTACCTTGGCCGCTGCGTAGAGAAGGGGAGCAAAGAGGCGATTTTCAGCAATCCGCGCCATCCCTACACTCAGGCGTTGTTGTCGGCCACGCCACGCCTCAATCCGGATGAACGTCGTGAACGTATCAAACTGACCGGCGAGCTGCCCAGCCCGCTTAACCCGCCGCCAGGTTGCGCCTTTAACGCACGCTGTCGTCGCCGTTTTGGCACCTGTGTACAGTTGCAGCCCAAGTTGAAAACATACGGTGAGCAACAAATTGCCTGCTTTGCCGTAGACCAGGATGAGAACCAGCCCATCGCTGGCGCGTAACCTGTGACAGCGAGTGACAAAGGCCCCAGACGGGGCCTTTTTCTTGTGTGCGGGTTGCGCTTCACGAAGCCGATTTTGTCATTATTTTGAAATAACCAGAAACAACCAAAAACAAACGGGTTGCACCTGCATAGCCCGCTATTGTTAAATTTTTTAGCAGAATCTTAGGCTTTAAATTATTAATTTAAAGGATGTATGTACTGTAGGCTTATCCGAGATCTGACCAGTTTCAACGCCTGCTGGCTTGTCAAATGTAACCAGACAACCTAATTTGCTTCACACTTTGACAACCTTTTTCGTCCTGCGGGTTGCACCTGAAGCGCGCCAGGTGACACCTGTGCAAATCATCCATTTGGCGGGGTTACTGGTTATGACACAACATGAAAGCAGCACGGCGGTTTTACGAAAAAACAAGAAGGTGTTAATCGCCAGCCTGACAGGGAGTTCAATCGAGTGGTTCGATTACTTCCTCTACGGCACGGCGGCGGCGCTGGTGTTTAACAAGATTTTTTTTCCAATGGTCGATCCGGTTATTGGCTTAATCCTTTCTTATCTTTCCTTTTCCCTCACCTTCTTTATCCGTCCGATTGGCGGTGTGTTGTTCGCCCATATTGGCGATCGTATCGGCCGGAAAAAAACGCTGGTGTTAACGTTGTCGCTGATGGGCGGTGCTACCGTGATGATCGGATTGTTGCCCACCTATGACATGATCGGCATTTGGGCACCGGTGTTGCTTATTCTGATGCGCATCATTCAGGGCATGGGCATTGGAGGCGAATGGGGTGGCGCGCTGCTGCTGGCCTATGAGTATGCACCGGCGAAACGCAAAGGCTTTTTTGGCAGCATTCCCCAGGCCGGTGTCACCATCGGGATGTTGATGGCGACCTTTATTGTCTCACTGATGACGCTTTTCAGTGAAGACGCGTTTCTCTCCTGGGGATGGCGCATTCCGTTTTTATTAAGTTCTATCCTGGTATTCCTGGGGCTGTGGATCAGGAAAGATATCGACGAAACGCCCGACTTCAAACGCGTCAAACAAGCAGGCCAGGTTGCCAAAGCGCCTTTACGCGAGACGTTGAAGCATCACTGGCGTGAAGTGCTGATTGCCGCCGGGCTTAAAGTGGTGGAAACCGCACCTTTCTATATTTTCTCAACCTTTGTGGTGAGCTATGCCACAACGACACTGAGCTACCAAAAATCGCAAGCGCTGGAAGCGGTGACATTGGGTGCGCTGGTCGCCACTCTGATGATTCCATTAATGGGGCTGCTATCCGACAAAATCGGTCGTCAGCGCATGTATGCGGTGAGCGTTTTCATGCTCGGGTTGTTTATCGTGCCCTGGTTTATGCTGCTGGATACCAAAACGACCTGGGGTATCGTGCTGGCGACGGTCATCGCCTTTGGTGTGCTTTGGGCGCCAGTAACGGCAGTGCTTGGTACGCTCTGTTCCGAAATCTTCAGCGCCAATGTTCGTTATACCGGGATTACCCTTGGCTACCAGCTTGGCGCAGCGCTGGCGGGTGGCACCGCACCGCTTATCGCGACTGGCCTGTTGGCAAAATATAACGGGGACTGGGTTCCGGTGGCCTGGTATCTGGCGGTTACCGTGGTGATTTCGCTGTTGGCGATATTCTGCGCCAGTCGGGTAAAACGTGAAGCCGTGATTCAGGCACAGACGCAACAACTCTAATTATCAATCGGCCAGCCTTTCTGGCCGATTGTTCACTCCTATCCAAATTCCCGCCTATACTTCAGAAAAATTAACGCCAATTGTCTTGTTCACTTAACATTAACAAAATCCATTACCGCCTTTCATCTGTGATGCGCTGGCATTAAAAATTGTTTCGACCGTTAAGACAAATTCTGAATTTTGTCAAATTCGTGTGAGATTAATCACACAGGTGAAAAATCCGTAACTTGCAGAGGCTTAGAGATATTTCAGTGAGTTACGAAAAGATGAGCTGCGTGATTATTTCAGTTAACCGATATTAATTAATTTCAGGTCATAAGCAGAAGGAGAGTTATTTTGCTACCTTTTTTCAATCACAAAGATAAAACTCTTTTATTGAATTCGGCGTTTTAATAATCAGATTTCTCTCACTGTGTTTTAATGTATGTGATATATTCGCGAAAAATTCCCCCCCTCCTTTTACAGGCCCCTGGTCATGAAGAACTACGACGATTTGCAGCGTTTTAAGGAAAAAACGCAGACGCTGGATATCGCTTTTAAGGATATGTCCGGGCAAACGCAGGAAGCCGACCAGAGTCAGTGGGCGATTATCCGTCAGCTGGCTGCTGATGAAGATCAGGAAACGTTAGGCGGCGGCCAGCGTATCGATCTGCCGCAGCCACAGCCGATTCGCGGCAACGAATTCGATGCACCACCACAACAACCGCAGGTCGCGCCGCTCGCCAGTAGCGTACGGGGTTCGATTCTGGATAGCCTGGCAGCGACGCCAGCAGCGGGGGAGGCCCCGACAGCGGTGTCATCATTGTTCCCGCCAGCCCCGGCTAAACCCTCGCCTTCAGCCACACCTGTGGCACCGAAAGCCACTCATGTTGAGCGGCAGGCAACAACGTCGCTGTTTCCGCCCCCACCGCCCAAACCGGTTGAAGCGCCTGTGGCACCCGCTGTGGTGCCGGAGTCGGCAGTGGTTCCGGCACCGGTGGCCGTTGCACCGACCCCCGTTTTTGCTACCCCAGTCGCACCGGCGCAACCCGCTGCGGCACCGTCACGCTTTGGCGCATTATTCCGTTCGCGGCCTGCTGAGCCTGTGAACCTGTCGAAAGAGACATTACTGAAACCGTTACTGGAGAAGATTGCGCTATGCCGTTAGTTTGTGTGTGCTCGCCTAAAGGGGGAGTAGGGAAGACCACAATGGCAGCCAACCTGGCCTGGAGTCTGGCCCGCGCAGGCAGCAAAGTTTTGGCAATTGATTTTGACGTACAAAATGCGCTGCGCCTGCATTTTGGTGTTCCTTTACATGATGGGCGCGGTTTTGTGGCACGTTCGGAGGAGCAGGCCGACTGGAGCCAGTCGATTCTCACCACTGGCGGCAATATTTTTGTCATGCCTTACGGTGATGTCACTGAGCAGCAGCGCGAACGTTTTGAAGATAACCTGAGTAAAGATCCGCATTTCCTGAAGCGTGGCCTGGATACGGTACTGAATTATCCCGGCCTGGTGATTATCGCGGATTTTCCGCCAGGACCGAGTCCGGCATTAAAGGCAATGACGGCACTTGCCGATATGCATTTAGTGGTGATGCTGGCAGATACCGCTTCCGTTTCTTTGCTACCGCAAATTGAAAACGACCGCATGATTGGTCAGCCACTGAATAATAAACGTGGACACTATTTTGTGCTCAACCAGAGCGATAACCGCCGCAATATCAGCCGTGATGTCACCGCTTTTATGCAGCAGCGTCTGGGGGACAATTTATTGGGCGTGGTGCACCGGGATGAAAGCGTCACGGAAGCCAATGCGTCACAGCAATCTGTTTTTGATTTCAGCCCTGCATCTGCGGCAGCGTTTGATATTGAGCTGGTTGCCAAGCGTGTCTCCAATATTCTGAATATCTCCGTGGGCAACGGTGAAGTTCAGGCACCCATTCGCAGTCATTATTAATAGCCTGGCATTGTCAGGCGAATAATAACAACACAGCTCCGCAGGTGAATCATGAGTAAACTCGCGTTTTACCTGCTGCTGCTGGTGCTTGCACCGGTCGCAGCGGTAATCATCATCACGCCGATGGATAGCCAGAAACAATATATTTTTGGCTTAATCAGCATCGGTATGCTGTTTTTAATGGGCTTAAGTAAAAGCCGTAAAATAACTGTGGTGATGGTCATCCTCTCCGCCCTGATGTCGACCCGCTATATATGGTGGCGCACTACGGAGACGTTGCACTTTAATTCCGAGATTGAAGCCATTCTCGGTATCGGTTTATATCTTGCCGAATTGTACGTCTGGCTGATCTTAATTCTGGGTTTCCTGCAAACCACCTGGCCATTAAAACGCACCATTGAACCGCTGCCGGAAGATACCAGCCTGTGGCCAACGGTCGATGTGTATGTGCCTTCTTATAATGAAAGCCTCGATGTGGTACGTGATACCGTTCTGGCGGCACAGTGTATTGATTACCCGCGCGACAAGCTGAAAATTTATTTGCTGGATGACGGCAAACGTAGTGAATTTGCCATGTTTGCGGCAGACGTCGGGGTCGGTTATATCACCCGTGACGACAACCGCCATGCGAAAGCCGGTAACCTCAACCATGCGATGAAAATCACGAAAGGTGAGCTGATTTGCGTATTTGACTGTGACCACGTTGCCACCCGTACTTTCCTGCAAGCGACGGTGGGGCCGTTCCTGAAAGATCCGAAGCTGGCGCTGTTGCAAACGCCGCACTACTTCTACTCACCCGATCCGTTCGAACGTAACCTGCGCGCTGCGCGCAGCATCCCGAACGAAGGTTCGCTGTTCTACGGCCCGGTGCAGCAAGGCAACGATAACTGGAACGCGACCTTCTTCTGCGGTTCCTGTGCGGTGATTCGCCGTAGCGCGCTGGAGGAGATTGGCGGGTTTGCGGTGGAAACCGTTACCGAAGATGCCCACACGGCATTGAAAATGCAGCGTCTTGGCTGGGGTTCTGCCTTCCTGTCGATTCCACTTGCGGCCGGACTGGCGACCGAACGTCTGGGTCTGCACGTCATTCAGCGTACCCGCTGGGCGCGTGGCATGACGCAGATTTTCCGTGTCGATAACCCGCTGTTCGGGCGTGGTCTGAAGTGGCAGCAACGCCTGTGCTACCTCAACGCGATGTTGCACTTCCAGTTTGGTCTGCCGCGCGTGGCGTTCCTGACGGCACCGCTGGCGTATCTGCTGTTTAACCTCAACATCATTCACTCGTCGGCATCGTTGATTTTCGCTTACGTGCTGCCGCACCTGGTGATGTCGCTGTACGTCAACTCACGTATGAATGGCCGGTTCCGATACACCTTCTGGGGTGAGATTTACGAAACGGTGATGTGTTTCCACCTGGTTATCCCGACCATTTTGACCATGTTCTCGCCGAAACACGGTAAGTTCAACGTCACCGATAAAGGCGGGGTGCTGGATCAGGGCTTTTTCGATTTCCACATCGTGCGCCCGCATGTGATTGTGGCGGCGTTGCTGACGATAGGGATTGTGGCGGGTGTGGTGCGTGCCACCATGCATGATTACTTCGGGGTGGATCCTTACGTGATTGCCCTTAACGTCGGCTGGGCGGTGTTCAGCCTGATTATCCTGATGGCGGCGATTGCCGTAGCGCGTGAAACCAAGCAGGTGCGTAAAACCATCCGTATTGAAGTACAGATCCCGGCGATTATTCACTACGCCAGCGGTATCTCGTCGCGCACCATGACCAGCGACCTGTCGATGGGCGGCGCACAACTCGACGCGCCCGATGATCGTCATGAATACGATGAAATCGAAGAGATCGATCTGCTGCTGAAATCAGGTGCCATTACCATTCCGGTGAGCAAAATCTCCGGCGATGACGAAACCATTCGTCTGCGTTT
Source organism: Pantoea sp. X-Soil-TKNS-1279 (assembly GCF_059730565.1). Taxonomy (NCBI): domain Bacteria; kingdom Pseudomonadati; phylum Pseudomonadota; class Gammaproteobacteria; order Enterobacterales; family Erwiniaceae; genus Pantoea; species Pantoea sp. X-Soil-TKNS-1279. The sequence goes on from NZ_AP035948.1 coordinate 163,551, forward strand.
CGAAGCCATGCCGCTGTCGCGTCGCCGCGAACTGGTGCGTGTGGTGCTGGCGCGTGCCGATGCGTGGATTCAGCCGCAGTACAAGCAGGACAATCCGTTGTTGTCGCTCGGCACCATTGTGCGTACCGTTTTCGAGCTGTTCTGGCTGACATGGAAAGATCGTCGTAATAAGGGCAAGCAGGAGGCTCAGCCTGCCGTCAAAGAGGACAGCGCCGCATGAAAAATTTGACGCAAACGTTGCTGGCGAGTTCGCTGGCAACCGCGCTGCTGCTCGTGCCCGCCTGGGCGGAAACGCCAGCCACGGTAACGCAGGACAGCTCTGCACTGGGGCAAATTCCGCCACCGCAGGGCCTTGATAACAATGCCGATGCACAACTGAAAGAGGCGGCAGGTAGCACGCCTTATACTCCGGCGGAAACCGCGCCAGCGGTCAGCGCACCGGCCGAGAATGCGCCTGCGGTAGAAAATGATGCACCCGCCGCCAGCGAGTCTCCGGCTCCGGCACCCGAGATGGTTCTGCCGACACCTGCTGCGGCCCCGGTGCCAGCACCGGTCGTCGCCGCGCCGCTGAATCAGCCGGTCAGCACCGTGATTTCGGTGGCACAGATGGGCCAGAAGCAGGGCATCGTGTTAACCGGTGGTCAGTTGCAGTCCGGCATCGTGTTTACCCTGCCGGGTGACGAGGTAATCACCAATGCGCGCCTCAACCTGTCGCTGCGTGTTTCTGCTGCGCTGGCATCGCGTAATACCTCGCTGCAACTGATGTTGAACGGCCAGCCATTGGGCACGTTGCCACTGGGTTCCACCGACAGCGATACCAGTGATTATCAGCTCGATATCCCGGCGGCGATGGTAGTGTCCAGCAACAACCTGAGCTTCAAAATCAACGATGCTGACAAGTTGTTGTGCGAGAAAGAGAGCGCGCAGCAATATCAGGTGACCATCCTGCCGAAAACCACGCTGAGCATGGAAGGCCAGCAGTTGAACATCGGCACCAGCCTGCGTAACTTCCCGCGTCCGTTTATCGATCCGCTGCGCATGACGCCTGCCAGCGTCACCATTGGCTTTGCCTCAAACGTGACGCCGGATACCGTCAGCGCCGCTGCGCTGGTAGCGTCCTGGATGGGCATTCAGTCGGATTACCGTGGCATCCGCTTCCCGGTGGTACGCGGTGATTTGCCGGAGCACAACGGCATTCTGTTCGGCCATCCTGGCGATAAAATTGGTCCCCTGACTTTCCCGGCGGCCAACGGCCCGACCTTACAGATGGTCGATAACCCGCTCAACCCGGTGTACAAACTGCTGCTGGTGAGCGGCGCCGATGATACGCAACTGCGTCAGGCGGCCAATCGTCTGACGACCCAGCCGCTGACCACCGATGCCAGCAACCTGAATGTGCAGCCGCAGCCGATTGCGCTGCGTAAGCCGTATGACGCCCCGCGCTGGATCAATACCAGCCGTCCGGTACGTTTGAGTGAGCTGCTGCGTAAAGATCAAAGCCTGACCACCACCGGTATCTGGCACGATGCGTTGAGCGTGAACTTCCGCGCCGCGCCGGATCTGTTTATGTGGGATGGCGACACCATTCCGGTCAACCTGCATTATCGTTTCCCGTCCGAAAGCTGGATTGACGAGAACAATTCGTTCCTTAACGTGATGCTGAATGGCACCTTCCTGCGCAACCTGACAGTCAATAAAGTCGGCCTGCTGGAGAGTGCCTGGCATCGTCTCGGTGGCGATGCGCGTCAGGAAAACTATGCGCTCAAGCTCGATCCTTATCTGATTTACGGTGACAACCAACTGTCGCTTTACTTCAACATCAAGCCGAAAGCGGATGCCCCTTGCGGCGTGTTGCTGAACAACAACATCAAGAGCCGCATTGAGGATGACTCGTCGATAGACCTGAGCCATACACGCCACTTCACCATGCTGCCGAATCTGTCGTACTTCGTCGGTGCTGCCTTCCCGTTCACACGTCTGGCTGACTTCTCGCAGACGGCGCTGTTGCTGCCGGAAAAACCAAGCGATGCCGAGGTCTCCACGCTGCTGGATATGGCAGCGCGTGCCGGTAACGCCACAGGCGTGCCGCTGGCGCAGAACCAGGTGTTATTCGGGATGCCGAATGGCGGCACCAACCTGTCGCGTCTGGAGCAGAGCGACCTGCTGGCGGTCAGTACCACGCAAAACACCACCTTTAACCAGGCGATGCTGGCGGGAACGCCGTATGAAACCAGCGGCAATACGCTGGGCGTGAAAGATCCCACCACCTGGGACAAGCTGCGCGGCTGGTTGATGGGCGACTGGTATCGTCAACAACTGGATGCCGATCGCTACTTCTCCTCCAACGAGGCGTGGCGCGGTTTTGTCAGCTATCGCTCGCCGTGGAACCCCGATCGCCTGGTGGTGATGACGGTGGCGACCAGCGATGACCAGTTACTGCGTCTGCACAACGATTTGAACTCGGCGCGTATCAACGCCGGTATTCGTGGCGATACCGCCATCATCACCGATGAAAACGGTATCCGCAGCTTCCGCGTCGGGCCGCAGTTCCCGAGCGGTGAAATGCCCTGGTACATGATGGTGGTGTGGTATGCCAACCAGCACTCCGTGCTGATGGCGCTGGCCGCATTGCTGGTTTCAGCGCTGGTGGGCAGTGGTGCCTGGGTGATGCTGAGACGTCATGCATGGCGACGTCTTAACCCGCAAGGTGATAGCAAGCCCGGCAAGAAGTAAGGATAAAAATAATGAAAAAACATCTGATAAGCGCCGGTATTCGCCATGCCCTGATTCTGGGTGGGGCACTGACTCTCTCTCAGCCGCTGCTGGCGGCGGAGAGCACCAACCCTGCGTTACAAGCGCTGTTCGATCAGGCGGCTTACTGGCACCAGAAAGCGCATGACGATTTAGCCCAGGCCTCGCTGCAAAAAGTGCTGATGGTGGAACCCAATAACACCCAGGCGCTGTACCTGCTGGCGTTATATGCCCAGCAAAGTGGCGATAACGTGGGCGCCGCGCAATGGCGCGCCCGCCTGAACCAGGTGTCGCCCAACGATGCGCAGCTGACGGAGCTTGATAACGCCCGCCAGCTGCAAAGTATCCCGCAGTCACAGTTGTCACTGGCGCGTCAGCAGGCGCGCAGCGGCAACATCGCCGCAGCTTTGCAAACCTGGCGCAATACCTTTAGCGGCAATGAGCCGCCGCCGAGTGTCGCTGCCGAATATTATCTGACGATGGCCGGTGACCGATCGATGCTACCGCAGGCGGTCGAAGCGTTGCGTCAATTCTCCGCCGAACATCCGCAGGATACCGGGGCCAAACTGGCGCTGGGTAAGGCAATGACGTACCAGGAATCGACACGTCGCGAAGGTATCGATCTGCTGGCGACGATGGCCGATGGCAACAAAGATGCTGACCGTTCGCTGCGCCAGGCGCTGCTGTGGCTTGGCCCGCAGGCTTCTGATGCGTCGTTGTATCAGACCTGGCAGCAACGCCATCCGCAGGACAACGCGGTGATGGATTATTACCGTAAAAATGTCGGCGGCGCGGAGAAAGGGGCTGGCTTTACGGCCCTGAACAGCGGCGATGTCAGCAGCGCCCAGAACAACTTCCAGAAAGTGTTGCAGGCCAACCCGCAGGATGCCGATGCTCTGGCCGGTATGGGTTACGTGGCGCAGCGCGCCGGACGTTATTCTGAAGCGGCTGATTACCTGACGCGCGCTGCGCAGTTGGGCGGGGATCAGAGCGAACAGCGCCAGAAACAGGCGGCTGATGCCCGTTTCTATGCGCAACTGGCAACGGCCCAGCAGGCACTGAAGAATGGCGACAGCGCTCAGGCGCTGGCGTTGAGCGAGCCACTGACTCAGGCTGAAGGCGAGAAAGGCACTTCAGCCAAATTGTTCCGCGCGGATGTGCTGCGTCGTACCAATCAGTTACCGCAGGCGGAGCAAACTTACCGTTCGATCCTGCAAAGCGAGCCGGATAACCGTAACGCGAAAGAAGGGTTGTTTTACGTGCTGCGTCAGCAGAATCGTAGCGCCGAAGCCAATACGTTGTTGGCCTCGCTGCCGGACAGCGTGCGTCAGAGCGTGGCACCGCGCGGCAGCAGCACCGATCCAATCCGCCAGCAGGCGAAGCGTGAGCTGGCGGCAGGTAACAATGCTGCGGCGATTGCCACCCTGCAACAGGGCATCGCGCGTAACCCTAACGATGGCTGGCTGCGTCTCGATCTGGCGCGCATCTATCGTGGTCAGGGCGATAGCATGATGGCGGCGAATATTATGCAGCCGACCATGCGTACCGGTGCCAGCACCAATGAACTCTACGCCGGTGCGTTGAATGCCAGCGAAAGCGGTGCCTGGCAACAGGCCAGCCTGCTGCTGGCGCGCATTCCCAACAGCAGCAAAAGCAGCGACATGCGCGAACTGGCGCAACGCGTGAACTTTAACCTGCAAATGAACACCGCCGATCAGTATCTGGCACAGGGTTCGAATGCCGCAGCAGCGAATACGTTGCGCGCGCTGGCGTCGAATCCGCCAGCGAATCCGGTGGACGCGGGTAATCTGGCGCAGAAACTGGCGAAAGCGGGTGACCTCACCACCGCGGTGTCCGTGGTGCGTAGCAATATGCAGCGCGGCGTGCAGGGCAACGCCGGCGATTACGCTGCGCAGGTGGCGGTCCTCAATCAGGCCGGTTTGACCACCGAAGCGCAGAGCTTCCTCAGCAGCCCGGAATTGCAGGCTCGCAGTACGCCGACGCAGTTGGCCGGTATTCGCAACGGCTACGTTATCAACGAAGTGGATCGCCTGCGTGAGCAGAAACAATACGCCGCCGCTTATGACAAACTGGTGGGGGCGCTGCAACACGATCCGCAGAACCGCGATCTGATGTTCGCGATGGCGCGTCTGTACCAATCCGGCAAGATGAACAAAGAAGCGGGCGTGGTGTATGACTACCTGATGACCCAGGACACCCCGACCCAGGATGCGCGTGAAGGGGCGATCAATGTGGCGCTGGCACAGAACGATGTGCAGAAAGCCAATACCCTGACGCGTGGCCTGCGTAATGAGCAAACGCCGGACCGCCTGCTGTTGCTGGCGCGAGTGGCGGAAGCCAACGGTGAGCACAGCCAGGCGATGAGTTATCTGCGTACCGCCCGCGGCCAGTTGATTGGCTTGCAGGGTGCACAAACCGGCAGCGTACCGACCGTGGGTGGTCTGGCGTTGGCGGATAACCCGTTTATCAACCGCAGCACCTCACCGGTAGGGCGCACGCCTTCCAGCTACGGTACGGTGATGCCGTGGCAATCCTCGCCGGATGCCACCAGCAGCGCCAGTGGCGTAACGCTGGCGAGCAATACCCCGGCGGTGCAGCAGAGCCGTACACTGAAGCAGATCGACGATATGATGGACGATTTGCAGGAGAAAACCGGCACCTGGACTCAGGGCCAGTTGCAGGTACGTGGACGTGATGGCGAATCGGGGCTGAGTAAGTTGACCGAAGCCAAAGCACCGCTGACCTTCTCCACCGTGCCGTTTGGTGATTCGCGCTTCGACTTTACCATGACGCCGATTTCCCTTTCGGCGGGCAGTGCCGCGGGCGATGCCTGGCGTCGTTTCGGTACTAACGCGCTGATTCAGGGCGGCGTGGTTGCGGCGGGTGATGCTGAAGTCACCGATGTGCCTTCTTCTTCGACCAATTCGCAGAAAGGCAACGGGGTTGAGCTGAATATGGCGCTGCGTGGCGATAGCTATAAAATCGACCTTGGCAGTACGCCGCTCGGCCAGGATCTCAGCACTATGGTGGGTGGCATCCAGTGGTCGCCGAAGCTGACTGACTTCCTGACGCTGATCCTGACAGGTGAGCGTCGTGCGGTAACGGACAGCCTGCTTTCGTATGTTGGCGCAGAAGATACCGCCAGCGGTAAGAAATGGGGCCAGGTGACGAAAAACGGCGGCAACGCGCTGCTGAGCTACGACAACGGTGACGCCGGTTTCTATGTTGGTGGTGGTGCCTACAGCTATATTGGCGAGAACGTCGCCAGCAACAACAGCGTGCAGGCCACCGCAGGCGCCTATGTACGTCCGTTCCATTACGACGACCGCGAACTGAAGGTGGGTATGAGCCTGTCGTGGATGGACTTCTCGAAAAACCTCAGCTACTTCAGCTATGGTCAGGGCGGTTATTTCAGCCCGCAGAACTACGCATCGATCTCGTTCCCTGTCGACTTCTCGCGTACGTTTGATGACCTGAAGGTGAATATCGGTGGTTCGATCGGTTATCAGTCCTACAGCCAGGACAGAAGCGCTTACTTCCCGAATGATCCTTCATTGCAATCTCAGTTGCAGGCAATGGCGGATGCGGGTTACGTCAAGAGCGCCTACTACGAAGGCGATAGCAAAAACGGCATTGGTTATAACCTGCATGCCGGGGCTGACTATAAGATCAACAAAGATCTCACTCTGGGTGGTCAGTTAGGCTATGACACCTTCGGTGATTACAACGAGACTACCGCGAATCTGTACTTCCGCTACATGTTCGGAGACAACTAATGAGTGAGCAATTGGCAGCCCGCGTCAATCACCCGCATCAGCCGGGCTGGTTTGATCTGGTCAGCGTGATGATTGAAGGCATGCTGGATAATGCCGGAGAGGAAGCCGAAGGTTTCCTCAACCAGGTGGGCGAATCGCTGGCGGCGCGCTATCCTTTGGCGGAGGCGCGCACCGTTCAGGATCTTGAGCGTGAAATGAATTTGCAGCTGGCGCGCTTTAGCTGGGGCTTTGCCCAATTACAGCCGATGGAGAACGCCATTCTGATTCAGCACCATGCGTTACCGGCGGGAGACAACCGGGTGAATAGCGAACGCTGGCAGTTGGCATTTAGCGCCGTGCTGGCCGGGGTGTATGCCCGCTGGCTTCAGGACCAGGGCGGCAGCGTCAAGGTTCCTCTTACCCTTGAAAAGCTCGATGGCAGTACGCTGCACTACCGATATCAATAGGAAGCTGAGATGAGTGTTAAGCCGTTCTGGCGTCAATGGATACTCTGTTTCATGGTGATGTTTTTTAGTGCCCAGGCGGCCGCAGATGGCTGGAGTACCTTTAAAAGTCGCTTTATGAGCAACGATGGTCGTATCAGCGATACCGCCAATAACAACGTCAGCCATACCGAAGGCCAGGGCTACGGCATGTTGCTTGCGGTAGCCAATGACGATCGCCCGACCTTTGATAAGCTGTGGCAGTGGACGCAGACCCATCTGCGCAATCCGCAAAACGATCTGTTTTACTGGCGTTATACCCCAGGTGCGACCGATCCCGTCGCTGACAAAAATAACGCGTCGGATGGTGATGTCCTGATTGCCTGGGCCTTGCAGCGTGGGGCGCAGAAGTGGTCCTCTGCCAGTTACCAGCAGGCGTCCGATCGTATCCAGCGGGCGATTGTGAAGCACAACGTGATCACCTATGCCGGGCATACCGTGATGCTGCCGGGTGTGCAGGGTTTCAATAAAACCAGTTTTATCGTACTCAATCCGTCCTATTTCCTGTTCCCGGCATGGCGTGAGTTTGCTGAGCACAGCCATTTGCGCGTCTGGAATCAGTTGATTGATGATGGCATGGACCTGCTGGGCGATATGCATTTCGGCAAAAGTGGTTTGCCGCTCGATTGGGTGGCGCTGAATGCGGATGGTTCGGTTGCGCCAGCGGTCGGGTATTCCAACCGCTTTAGCTATGACGCGATTCGTATCCCACTGAATATCTGGTGGTACGATCCGCAAAGCCTGCGTCTGGTGCCCTACCAGCGTGTCTGGCAGGCCTATGGGCGCTTAACCACCCCGGCGTGGTTTGATGTGCTGGCGAACACGCCCGCGCCTTATAACCTCGACGGCGGCTTGCTGGCGATTAGGGATTTGACGCTGAGCGAGACGGGTTATCTCAGTGACCGGCTGGCACCGGATCAGAACTACTTTTCTGCCAGTTTGCAGTTGCTGACCTGGATGGCATATCAGGAAAGGCGCTGATTTAGCGAGGCGTTTTGTTGGCGTTCGCACTGGCGTGATTTCGTTCGCCACAGACTGATGTAGTTTCAGTTCGCCGGTGCGGCGACCGAGCAAAAGGCGCCTGGCCGCGCCCTCGGACCTGCCTGCACGTTGCGGCTGAAACTACTTAATGCCTGGCGGGCTGAACCTTCTCAGAGCCAGCCCGCTGCCAGGCGAACCCATCATTTAAAATCCGCATACGGAACCAACGGTTGTGGCGGCATATCCATATCACCGTTCCAGCCCGCCATCGAATAACGCACATACAGCAAGCCGTGGCTTGGGGTGTAATCTTTCGCCTGCTGAATATCCATCGCCACCCCGACAAACCAATGCGGGGTTAAGCGCCGCTCCACAATCGCCTGTAGGGTATAACCCACGCCGCTGCCGGAACTGCTGTCTGAGTACGGATTCGACGCCAGTTCAAACCCCGGATTGACCGGATAACGCTGCTGCGCATCGGTTTTGGAATGCGACCAGGATACCGAGCCGCCGAGATCAAATGACCAGTTCTCGGTACGCTGGCGATATGTCACCGGCACCGAGAACGACAGATATTGCTGCGGGCTGTAGTAGCCACCCTGACCGAAGGTGTAATCGCTTAAATCCTTCTGGTAATGCCACAGCATACTGTTCAGGCCAACGGTGGCGCGGCGGTTGTCCTCGTTAATCAACTTGTAGTAGTAACCCGCCATCATACGTTCGCGGGTGTTGTCTGCGACATTTTCCCCGGTCAGTTGATGCGCGCTGAGATCTGCCCAGACGCCATGTGCGCCCCCCTGGTCATAACTCAACCCGAGCGAACCGCCAGTGGCGACCACGCCCCCCCAGGTTTTGCCGCCGTTAGTGGCGGGATCGCGTGCGCCCGCATAAGCCAGCAGCGAGCTGGAGATCGGGCGACGGGAGGCCGTCAGGGTGACGCCAATATCGTCCACATCGGTTTTCCAGCTCAGACCGCCTACCCAGTTGGTGACTTCAAAGCCGAGCGGCGTGGTACCGATATCGCCAGACCAGCGGTCGTTATGCCAGCCGACGCCAATCGCCGTACCTTCATCGCGCTGGGTGAAATCGCGGCTACAGCCGCCGGAATTGTCATCGTTACAACTACCGAAGCGATCGTTGTGGTTGTTGTTTTCGGTGGCAAAGGTGCCCGCCGACACCAGCACATGATCGACGCGGACAAAACTACGACCATCGGCCAGCGGCGTCTCCGCCTGCAACATGGTGGTGTGCGCAGTAAAATCTGAGCGGCCACCGGTGCCCTTGTCGCGCGAGTAATCCTGTTCCAGCGTGACGGTGGTGTCCTGCTGGCGATAAAGATCGGCGGCATCGCTGCGAATACCGCGCTTCAGCCAGTCATCCTGTGGTTGATTACGGGTCAGCCAGGTGTAGCTGTCGTTATCCTCTGGCACGGTTGCGCTGATGCCGCTGGCAGCCATCGCCAGCCGGTAATCCTGCTGCGCCTGTGCGGGCTGGCGTAACTGGGTTTCCAGCCGAGCGGCATCGCGATACACCAACGCTTTGCTTTGCGAGGGCGCTTCCTGGGCGGCGCGGGTTTTTAACGTGTTAAACAGCTGCTGTGCCCGCAGGTTGTCGCCGCTGTTTTGCCAGGCAAGCGCCACCCGACGCCCGCTGTTGATACTTTCTTCTGCCACGCTATCCGGCAAGCTTTGTAACGCCTGACGCGCTTCCTGTGGACGTTTCAGTGCAATCAACGCTTCAATACGTCCGAGGGCGGCGTCGTTATTATGCGCATCCTGGTGCAGCACCTGCTGGTAACCCGCCAGCGCTGTGCGTGCATCGCCGCGCTCCAGTGCCCAGTCGGCCAGCGTGATATCGCGGCGTGAAGAGGTGGGTTGTTGTTTTAACAATGCGATCGCTGCCGCTTCATTGCCGCCATCGCGTAGCGCATTGGCGCGGGCAAAGACTTTTTGCTGATTCAGCCGATCGGCCAGTTCATGCATGTTGTCATCCCAGCGCGCCTGCGGCAGGCGATTGAGCGCCGCCAGCGCCGCGTCATCCTCATCGCCGGAAGACAGCCACAGCGCCCAGGCATACAACGCACTCGGATCCTGCGGGTGCTGGCGCACCATCGCTTCCATCACCGTGCGCCCCTGCGCGGCTTCGCCACTGTTGCGTAGCGCCCCGGCCAGACGGTACGACAGCCAGATATCGTTGGGAGTATCCTGGGCCGCCTGACGATATTTCACCACCGCCTGATGCCACTGCCCCTGTTCCGCTAACGCATCAGCTTCGGCGCGCAGGCTATCGCTACGCAGAGTACGCAGCGTGTCGGCTAATCCGCGTTGCTGGGCGGCGGGCAAGGCGTTGATAAACGCCATCGCCCGCGCCGGGGATTGTTGCTGGTATAAACCCGCCAGGCGGCGCACCGCCGTGGTGTTACCACGATCAATGCGCAGCGCCAGTTGCCAGTAGCGTTCGGCCTGGGCTTCGTTATGGCGCGCCTGCGCCACATCGCCGAGTCCGATCAGCGCCCAACTGTCGCTGTTATCAATCACCTGGGCGTTGCGATACTGACGCTCCGCCCCATTGAGATCGCCTTTTTTCAGCGCGTTATCACCATTGTTGATTGCCAGCCAGTAACGGTTGGTTTGCAGCAACGACTGCCATTTCCCCACCTGGGTGCTGGCCTGACCGTGTTTGATGGCTTTTTCTAACCACATAATGGCCGCAGCACGGTTGTTGGCGCGCGCCTGGGCCTGGCCCATCGCCCCCATCAGTTCGGCATCATCAGGCGTAGCTTTTAGCGCCGCGCTGAGGGAGGCAATCGCCCCTGCGCCGCCCCCGGCATCAACCAGCGCCAGCCCGCGCATGCGCTGACGCCAGGCCGGATCGGCCAGCAGTTTTTGCTGCCGCGCCAGCTCCTCCTGTCCACGTTGTTGTGCATCGCCAGAGGTAAATACGGTGAGATATTGTTGCAGGCTGGCGACACTCTGGTCGCTGACTGGCTGATTCTGGATCTGCTGTAACCAGAGTTCTGAAGCGGCATCGCGGCCACCATCGCGCCTGGCGAGGTTGCGCAGTTGCGTTAGTGCTGCGGCTGGCTGATTGTTATCAAAGGCCATGCGCGCCAGTTGTAGCTCCACGCCGATATTACCGGGGTAGCGTTGTTCCAGCGCCTGTAATTGGCGCCAGGCCGTCTGCTGCTGACCGGGCAGACGCGCCACCAGTTGCCAGTATTCCAGTTCGGTGTTCACATCCGGGAACACGCCGTGAAACAGCGCGTCCCACGCTTCTTTCGCTTCCGCTATGTGACCCGCGGCCGCCAGCAGTCGGGCTTGTTGCAACTGCTGACGGCCTTCGGCTGACATCAGTTTCATACCGGCTTCGGATTCATGGGCGGCGGCGGATTGCGGTGCCACACGTTTCAGTTCATCCAGTAACGTTTGTGCCTTCGCCAGATCGCCCTGACGCAGTGCCATGCGGATTTGCGCCGCCAGCACCTGTGGGTTGTCAGGATCGATTTTTTCCAGCCGGTAGAGCGATTGCTGCACCAGGTCATACTTGTTGGTCGACTCGCCGGTGCGGATCTGCATCAGTAGCCATTCGACCGGCGAAACCTGTGGGCCGGCGGGCGCGGCGACCGCGCCCGCCAGCATCCCCAGCGTGGTGCTGAGCAGCAGCCCGAACCGCAGCGCGCGCGCTTTATTCATCGTCGTATTCTTCTGCCAGACGACGGCGGCTCACCATACGCATCAGACGCCATGCCATCAGGGCAAACAGCAGCACTACCACCACAGCACACAGCGCCAGCCAGACCGGATGCGTTGCCAGCATATTCCACAGACGCTCCCACCACGGCAGATGACCGACGAAATAGGTATCGCCAACCCGCAGGCTGTAGACACCAGACTCGCGAATGATCGAAGCCGAACCGAAAATCGCCGCGCGTTTGCCGCTATCCTGCATCGCGTTGTTGAGCAGATCCCAACCACGCGGGCTGTCGGCCAGCAGGGCGACCACGCTACGTTGATCAAAGAACGGCGACTGGAAGCCGACAATCACGCCCAGCGGGCCGCGTGAACTGATGGTGGTCTGGCTTTCGACAGCGCGATCGCTGGCAGAAACCGGGACGTTAGGTGCGGCGATGGGGCGTGCTGGCATGTTGATCCAGCTACGGGCCGCCTCAACCAGCGCATTGATCTTGCGGTCATCCTGGAGATCGGCCGGGATGCTGCCGATCATCAGCAGATCGGCGTCGCTGCTTTTGGCTTTGCTCCAGTCGTCGCTCATTTGCACACGCAACGCCGGATAGCCAGTTTGCGCACCGATGCTGCCAAGCGCATTCAGCAAGGTGGTCACTTCGTTGCTGCTTGGTTTTGGTTGTACCAACACCAGCGACTGCGCCATGTCGGCGTAGCGGCTATAAGGGAAACCGGCGTTGGCGTACGCGGCCAGCGATGGCATTTCGATGTAGTGGCGATAGCCGGAGAAATCGATGCTGGAATGATCGTCAATCACCACATGATGGCCGACGGCGGTGACGGTTTCGCAACGGCCATCGGCAGTACCGCCAATAAAGGTGTTGGCGTAATCAAAGTCAAAACGCAGTTGGTTGACCACGCCAAGGCGCAGCGCCGGAATGGTCAGCTGGCGGCTGCTGTCCTGCAAGCCCTGAATAAGCGGGATATGCAGCAGTTGCTTGCCACCGGTATCCTTCGGCATCAACGGATAGTCCTGCATAAACTGGTTATTCAGGTGTACCGCCAGGCGCGATCCATCCTGCTGCATCGGCGAGGTGTAGCGATAAATCAGGTCCATATCGATGCCGCGAGCACGTACCAGGAACAGATCCGGCGGCAGGTTGAGCGTCAGCGCGATCGGGTTGGGTTGCAGGCCGTCGGATTGCAGTTGGTTTTGGTACTGCGTCAGCTCGGCAAAGGTGGTCCGTCGGTCGGTGCGTACCCAGTTCGGCGCGTCATAGGCTTTACGCGGAGCCAGTAATTTGACGTCATCCACCGTTGAGGTATCACCGCGCAGCAGCAGCTCGCCCTGGGCAATGCCTTCGACGGCGGTCAGCAAATCTTTGTCGTCGCGACCGAGAATCAGCAGCATCTTCTCATACGGATTCTCCGGCTGGCTGACCATCATCACCGTCGGCTTTTGCACCGGCGGCATCTCCTTCAGGAAATCAGGACGCTGATCGTTAGTGGCGAATACCACCGCGTGTTGTTCTTTTGGCAGTTGGTTATACAGCACCGGGAAGGTCTGGCCGCGCCACTGCGCCTTGCTGCCAAAATACGAGGCGAGAATCGCGGCGGCACGTTGTTGTTGCAGGTCAGGTGCGGCACTGAACACCATTGGCAGTTGCAGCGGTCGGCTGTCGCGGCTGTCGAAGAAAGGCTCCGGGAAGTGTGACAGATCGTTTTTCAGCGGCAGTTTTTGCAGCGTCAGGTCGAGCTTGCTCTCCTTGCCGATATCCAGCCAGATGGTGCTGTTGGCCGGGTTTTCACACACGTTGGCGTAATGGCCGACCAGTTCCAGCCGCACGCGGTTGAAGTCAGTGATAAAGCGCGGATCAATCGCCAGTTGGGTCTGATTCTCTTTGCCGAGCTGATCGGCGGTGATGGTGATCAGGCTGACCAGTTCATCGTTGAGATACACCTTGAGTTGCGACAGCGTCGGGATTAACGCCGGTGACGGACGATAGTTGAGGGTGAGTAGCGCGCGCGTCACCACCTCATCACTGCGCACGCCAAACTCAATCTGACCGGTCGGCCCGGTGCCGCGCAACGTCATGCTACCCGGTGGTGGCGCAACCAGGTTGAACAGCAGTTGGCTGTCGCGCAGCGGTGCACCAGGCAGTGTCTGGTCGCTCACCACTGGCAGAGGGCTTTGTGCCGCCGCCTGGGGCGCAATCGGAGCAGCTGGTTGCGGGGCAGCCTGAGCCAGTGTAGCGGTGCTCAGGAGCAGGGCGGTGAACCAACTCAGTTTTTTCGTCATGGTCATATCATCAACTTAATGAGTGTTTTCTATTTTCACGCGGCCAGGTTGTTGTGGCAGCAGTGAGGCCAGCCAGTGCACCAGCGTGGTGAGCAGGCTGAATAAACGACGCAGCGGCGTTGGGCCGTACTCCGCCAGACGCAGGTAACCTTTAAAGCCCAGTACCATAATGTCGGCGAGGCTTTGTACCGGTTTATCTTCCGGGAAACCGTCCTGCCACAGCGCCCAGGTATCGGCGCGGGCAAAGGTACACTGAATAAATTCAATGTGTTGTTCAGTGGATAGCTGATGCAGGCGGATACCGGCGCGGCGGCCAAAGACGCGTTGTACCTGGCAGGGGAAACTGAACTCCTGCTGACCGCGGCGCAGCAGCAGCCACACCGGTTCATCCTCTTGCAACGCATCTGCTTCGCGCAGCTCAACACCGACGCCACCGTCCGAGTAGTCGCGCAGCGTGCAGGGCACCATATGACCATCTTCGCGTGCAATGGCGGCAGGCATGGCGATCTCGACACGGTGCGCTTCGCGAATCTGCCGGGCCTCTACCGACACCGCCACGGCACCACCGAGGATGACCATGTTGTAGATCACCCAAATCAGACTGACCAGGATGGTCAGGATTTCATTGGATGGGCCGTAAGCCATGCGCCAGAAGGCCATCACAATCCCCGCCAGATTCAGCAGCACCAGGAACATATAGGGCTTGGTGATCACCCAGTCGAGATGGCGTTTCTCGACCAGTCCACCCTTGGCGGTCACGTTGAATTTGCCTTTGTGCGGATTGAACAGCGCTACCGTGGTCGGGCGGGCGATGTACCAGGCCAGCACCGTTTCATACACTTCACTCCAGAAGGAGTGACGCCAGCGGCCCTGAATACGTGAGTTGGTCAGGCTGGTGTGCAGCATATGGGGCAACACATAAATGGCGATCGCCAGTGCCGGGGCATAGATGATGTAGGCGTGGCATAGCAGGAATGCCAGCGGTGCCAGCAGGAAAATCAGCCGTGGAATCCCCGCGAGGAAATGCAGCATGGCGTTGGCATAACACAGGCGCTGCACCAGTTTTAAGCCTTTGCCAAACAGCGGGTTATCCAGTCGGAAAATCTGTACCATGCCGCGCGCCCAGCGGATGCGCTGACCGATATGCGCCGACAGACTTTCAGTAGCCAGACCGGCCGCCTGTGGAATGCGGATATAGGCCGAGGTATAGCCGCGACGATGCAGACGCAATGAGGTGTGCGCATCTTCCGTCACGGTTTCGACCGCAATGCCGCCAATCTCATCCAGCGCATTGCGGCGCAGAACGGCACAGGAGCCGCAGAAAAACGCCGCATCCCAGGTGTCATTGCCATCCTGCACCAGGCCGTAAAACAGTGAGCCTTCATTTGGCGTCTGGCGGAAGCGGCCGAGGTTGCGCTCGAAGGGATCCGGCGAGAAGAAGTGATGCGGCGTCTGCAACATCGCCAGCTGTTTATCCTTCAGGAACCAGCCCATCGTCATTTGCAGAAACGAACGCGTCGGTACATGGTCGCAGTCGAAAATCGCCACATATTCGCTCTGGCAACGGGTTTTCAGCGCATGGTTGATATTGCCCGCTTTGGCGTGTTCATGCGTGGGACGCATCACATACTGCACCCCGACACTGGCGGCAAACTCGCGGAATTCGTCGCGTGTGCCGTCATCGAGAATATAGATATTCAGCTTATCGCGCGGCCAGTCGATACCCATCGCGGCGTAGATGGTCGGTTTCACCACGCTGAGCGGTTCGTTATAAGTGGGCACCAGAATATCCACGCTCGGCCAGACGGTGATCTCCTCTGGCATCGACAGTGGATGGCGGTTGAGCGGCCACAGCGTCTGGAAATAGCCCAGCACCAGCACCGTCCACGAATAGGTTTCCGCGCCAATCAGCAGCAAGCCGAAGGCGAGGCTAATCGGATCGTCCCAGTTGAGGGTTTCGGTGTAGCGCCACCACAAATAGCGGCAGGAGACGGTGAGTGACAGCACGATCAGCATGATGGTGGAGAGCCGCCCCGGTACGCGGCGAACCAGCATCGCCAGCCCCCACAGCAGTAGCACGAAGACAAACTGCGTCATGATGCCGAAGGGTTGTGAGATACACAGCAACGCCAGCAGGCTGGCAGCAATGGCGGCGGTGATAAACAACAACTGGCGTGTGCGTGGTGGCAACCGTTGCAGACGCTGTTCGCTGCGTCGGATGACGCCACGTTTTTTCAACTGCAATGGCAGCGCGCCCAACCATTGATAGAGTTGTCGACGCCAGCGGAACAGCGGCTTAAAGGCGTTATTGAAGCGTTTACGCTCGCTGCGTTCGCTATCGTCGAGCGGCAAGACCAGCAACAGCCACAGGCTTTGCAGTGCATAGCGCAGCACATCGAGTGGACGCGGGCGTTGCAGGGAGATTTGCGGGAAGTAGCGATGACGTTGTTGCAGGATGCGCTGCCAACCCGGCGTCTCCAGTCGCAGCAGTGACCAGGCAAGGATGCACCACATCAAATGCAGGATGATGGTCGGCCAGGGTGTGCCATGGCGACGCGCCTGGCGGGCGCGTTGTTGCAACGCCTGCCACGCCTGCGGGATGAGCAGCCAGCGTAGCGGATTCATTTGCCTGCCCCGGCCACATTGAGCAACAGCCAGTTTGCCAGGGTGTTGACCTCTTCACTGGCAAGCGCGTGCGGGCGATATTCAGCCAGCGGTTGTTTCATCATCAGCGCTTCCGCCAGCGCTTCATCGCGATGAATGACCTGCGGAATCAGGTTGCGCAGTGAGCTAATCCACAGTTGATGCAAATCCTGCTGTAGCTTGCTGTTGGCATTGAACTGGTTGATCAAAAACAACGTGTGCGGCAGAAAACGCGGGTGATGCAGACGCAGCTGACAGTTGGCATCAGGGGTGAGTATCTGAAGCACCTGGTCTGCGCTGTGCAGGAACGGCAGGTGCCAGGGAGACACGTCTGCCGGTAAATCCAACAACAACCAGCTGTACTGAGATTTGAGCGTAGCGAAAGCATTAAGCAACGGTTCAGCAAATTTTTCGTCGAAGCTGCGAATACTTAATGTCTGCTGATGGGTTGTTGCGCCAAAAGGTAAGAAATCTAACCCCGGGCGGTAGCGCTGTGCAGTCTGTTGCCAGGGCTGCTGATTGAGCAGGGCGGGCATCCATCCGGCGTCATGATTTACTGGCAAGTTGAAGTGGGTAGCCAGTTGATTCGCAGGGGAAAGATCGAGCACCAGCACCGATTCCTGTAGCGCGTTCAGTGCCCAGCCAAGCGCCGCGCAGAGCGCAGTGGCGCCACAGCCGCCGCGCAGTCCCTGAAGAGCTATCACCGGCATTAGTGTTCAGACTCCTGAGTGGCGGATAATTCCTGCAAAAGCGGCCAGTGCGACAAAAGGGTATTCAGGCGCTCTTCCCGGGCAATATCAATGTAGTGAAACGCCTGCAATGAAAAGGCCTCACTTAAGGTATTAATGTCATCTTGTTCTTCACGGGTTCGCGATACCAGCGAAAAGGCATTTTCTGTTTTCATTACTTTTTTGCCAGCTAAAAACGACAATCGAAGAGTTACGATTATATTTATTGATATAAGTTTAACGTTGGCGAAAACGATAAACACCCGCACAGATCAATGCGTTTTGAGTTAGTTCAACGTTTTTTTATTTCAGCAGTTCCAATCGTCGCCGTCTATAATAAACTAGCCTGGATTGTACAGATCGCGAATCTAATATGAAAAATCACTATGCGCTCGGCCTGCAACAGGTTCAACAGGAATTAATTACACTGCAAACGCCCGGACTTTACTGGATCACCTGCCAGCGGCAGGAGGATGCGCGATCGTTTCTGCGTCAGGTGATAAGCCAGCAACAGGCTGCCACACTGATTAGCTCAGACGAAAAACCGCAGGCATTGCTGACGCCCGATCCACCCGGTGGCCCGGCGCGTATTCCTTTATTTTCGTTGCCGGCCAATAAACTCTCCCTGCAACAACTGCAAGGAGATTTTGCGCGTGTAATGAATAAGCGAAGCGGTCTGGTGTTGTTTTATAGCAACGCCGCACATTGGGTTAAATTATCGCAGGAAGAACTGGCGATTTGGCTGAAGCGCATGCGTCGTCAGTTAATTGAAAAAAACATGACGCTGCTGATGATAACTTCTGGTACATCAATAATTAACCTGCGGAATTATCTCCAGCGTTATTTTCGCCAGATTGATGGTGTCGCTCATTTAGATTATCAACAGGATAGCTGGCAATATCGCATTAACTGGTGGTATTCCGCTGACCAACTGTTAGCGGATCGCGCGATTCGCCTGAATTACATCGAAAATCAGTTTATTGCTGCCAGCGAAGAGGAACAAAATATTCCGCTCAGCCTGAACGATGAGAATCAATTTCTTGCCGAGCAGGGCGTGCTGGAAGGCGCTCCACCTTTTTCCGCGCAGTGGCAATTGTTTAGCGACAATGATGGGGTTTACTCGCGCGCGCAACAGGCCAACGCCGCGACGGTGATCTTTAGCCTGGCAAATAACCATGATATCAACGCCCTGGCAAAAATGGTCCATAGCCTGCGACGCTCGCGTGGTAACGCGCTGAAGATTGTCGTACGCGAGATGAATACCAGCTTGCGATACAGCGATGAGCGCCTGCTGCTGGCCTGCGGCATCAATGCAATTGTGCCCACGGCGGCAACTTTGTCGCGCTTCCTTACCACGCTGGAAGGGATTCAGGGGCAGCAGTTTACCCGTCATGTGCCCGCTGACTTGCCTGCGTTGATGCAGGCTTTACAGCCGTTGCAGCAGCGCGGTTTTCTGCCATTGAATGCGTTTTGTGGCGCGGTACAGAAGCTGATGAAAAACACGCTGTTACCGGAAAACGATAAAGGTTTGATGGTCGCGCTGCGCCCGGTGCCGCAGCTGAAGCCGGAACAGGTGTTGACGTTGTGTAAACCGCGCCGTTTCGGTGACCTGGTGACGCAGTTGGATGATCGTCTCTACCTGTTCCTCTCCTCATGCCGTTTTAACGATTTGGACATTGCGTTGAAATCCATTTTCTCGCTGCCGCATGACGAGTTGTTCAGCAATCGCATGGTGTGGTTCGAAGACAACCAAATCGTATCGGAAGTGAATAAAATCAGTCAGCTGACACCGGTGACGCACCAGGATCTGCCGGTGGAGCCGGTGACCCTGGCTGCAACAGCGCCAGACCCGGTGTCGCATGAACGCGCGGCACCGCTTCCTCAGCCGATTACCCTGAATATTGATGGAGCGCAGTCCTGATGACACTAATGGATTGGGTGCAGGTCATCATCCTGCTGCTACTGATTCTGCTATTTCTCAAATCCCTGTTGGTGCGCTGGCTGCCGCGTAGTAGCAACAGCCTGCTGATGCGCCTGCTTCCGGCTCGTGCGCTGAAGTCCGAGGGAGTCTGGCAACGGAATACGACGAAAACGGATAGAAAACCGTAATGAGCGATAAAAAATCTTCGGCAAGCGGCTGGTCGCTGCACGGCTCCTGGTGGCGTGGACTTGGCGGCTGGAACTTCTATTTTCTGCTGAAGTTCGGGTTGCTGTGGTATGGCTACCTGAACTTTCACGCCCTGAGCAATCTGGTGTTTCTTGCCTGGCTGCTGTTCCCGCTACCCTCGCAGCGCTGGCATCGGCTGCGTAACTGGGTGTCACTGCCGATTGGCTTTGGTCTGTTCTGGCACGACACCTGGCTACCTGGTCTTAGCTCGATTCTCAGTCAGGGCGATCAGGTTGCGGGGTTTTCGACCGCTTACCTGTTGGACCTGCTCGATCGCTTTATCAACTGGGAGATGATCGGCGCCGCCTTTGTGCTGTTGGTGCTGTATCTGTTTGTCGCGCAATGGATTCGCATTACGGTGCTGGTGTCGCTGCTGTTGATTTGGCTGAACATCGTTACCCTCGCCGGGCCATCCTTTAATTTGCTGCCGGGCAAAGCTGCGACGCCGGAAGTGGTGTTGAATGATCAACCGGCTGTGGTCGGTAAAACGCCCGATGCGCTCGATCAATCTGCTGCACCCACCAGTGCCAACCTCACTGCGTGGCTTAACCGTTTTTATGACAGTGAGCGGCAGCGCGTGACCCATTTCCCGGATAGCCTGCCCGGCGATTCGCAGCCGTTCGATATTCTGGTGCTGAATATTTGTTCGCTCTCCTGGTCGGATCTGGATGTGGCACAGCTGCGGAATCATCCGTTGTGGCACCACTTCGATATCATGCTGGATAACTACAATTCGGCCACCGGTTACAGTGGCCCGGCAGGGATTCGCCTGTTGCGTGCCAGCTGCGGGCAGACCTCGCACAGCGATCTGTATAAACCCGCCGATCAGCGATGCTATCTGTTTGATAATCTTGCGAAGCTGGGCTTTAAGCAGGAGCTGGTGATGGATCACAACGGTGTCTTCGGCAACTATCTGAAAGAGATGCGCGAGGACGGGAATATCCAGGCTCCGTTAATGTCGCAGGCGGGTATCGCGCCAGAACTGACCTCGTTTGACAGCTCGCCAATCTACAATGATGGTCAGCTATTGCAGCGCTGGCTGGATGACCGCAGCAAAAGTAACGATGCACGCAGCGCCACTTTCTATAACCTGATTCCGTTGCATGATGGCGTCCGTGAACTGGGCAGTACGCGCACGGCCGCCTGGCAACCGCGCGCTAAAATGCTGTTTGACCAGCTCGATACTTTCCTGACCAATCTGGAGAAATCGGGCCGTCGCGTGATGGTGGTGGTGGTGCCGGAGCATGGTGCGGCATTGCAGGGCGATAAGATGCAGATGTCAGGTCTGCGCGATATCCCCAGTCCGTCTATTACCCATGTGCCGGTGGGCATCAGCTTTATCGGTATGAAGGCACCGCATCAGGGCCAGCCACTGACAATTAATACCCCGACCAGCATGCTGGCGCTTTCCGAGATCATTTCCCGTGTGGTGGATGGCCAGGTGTTCAACGCGCCGAATGTGAATATGTCCGCGTTGACCGATAATCTGCCGCAAACGCCAGTGGTGTCGGAGAATGATAATGCGGTGGTGATGATGTATCAGGGCAAGCCGTGGATTCGCCTGAACGGCGGTGATTGGGTGGCGTATCCGCAATAAATAATGGCCTGACACCGTAGCGGCGCGATTTATCGCGCAATGTTTTGGTCGCGTGAAGCAAAACCCACGCGATAAATCGCGTCGCTACGGATGTGTATTTATCCGAATAACGTCGTTTGATACCACGCGAACCCCGATTTTGCGACTTTCTCCCGGCGAAAAAAAACCGTGATCTGGGATATACTTGCTGCGCATTTTCCTGTCTGATAACACGGCTTAGAGTTGCCAGGAGAGATTTTGTTGCGCGTCAGTCGTTCCTTAACGATAAAGCAGATGGCCACAGTCTCCACCGTGGCGTTAGTTACCATCTGTATTTTTATCGTCATTCAGTTATTTCATTTTGTGCAGCAGCGCAGGATTGACTACGCCCAACAAATGGAAAATGTGGCGCATACCGTGCGTCAGCCGCTGTCTGAAGCGGTCCTGAAAGCCGATATTCCTCAGGCAGAACATATCCTTAACACCCTCAAGCCCGCCGGTATTTTGTCGCGTGCGGATGTGGTGTTACCCAATGCATTCCAGGCACTGCATGCCGATTTTGAGGTAGAGAAGCCGGTGCCGGTGCTGGTGGCGCGTTTATTTGAGCTACCGGTGCAAATTACCTTACCGCTTTATTCTGTTGAGCGAACCGGGCTGCCAAAACCGATTGCTTATCTGGTCCTTCAGGCGGATTCATCAAGGGTGTATCAGTTTATCCTGAGTACGCTTTCAACCATGATTACCACCTATTTATTGCTGGCGCTGATTTTGTCGGTGTCGATTAGCTGGTGTATTAACCGGCTGGTGGTCCATCCGCTACGTAATATCTCGCGTGATTTGCAGGAATTGCCACCGCAGGCCATTCTGACGCATAAACTCACGCTGCCGGAAAATCATCGCGATGATGAAATTGGCATGTTGATCCGCAGCTATAACCGTAATCAGCAGGTGCTGGAGTCAATTCATGATGAGATGAGCCGACTGACCACCCATTTTGCTGTTACTGATTTGCCAAATCGTACGTTGTTTCTGGCTCTGCTTGATCAACATATCCATCACCGGCATCGCCCTGACCCCTGGGGGGTGATGGTGATTCGCATTGATACATTGCAGGAAGCCAACGGGGTACTGAGTGACGATCAGCGCGATACCCTGATGCTGACGTTGGTGGAGAAAATTCGCAGCACGATTGACGATCATACGCTGCTGGCGCAAACCGGACCGAGTGACTTTGCGTTGCTGCTGAAGCGTGCGCACAACCCGTTCCGGGCGATGCGCCTGGCGCGCAACCTGATGTTGCGTATCAATCAGCCGGTCAATCTGCAACAACTTCAGTTACGTCCCAACGCCAGCATGGGTCTGGCGCTGCATGACGACACCCCAATCTCCGCCAGCGAGCAGCTTGATCGTGCGACTTCAGCGATGATGTCGGCACGTCATCAGGGTAAAAATCAGATCCTGTTTTTCGATCCGGCACTGACCGAGCGGGCGCAAAAGCGCTTAACCCAGGAACACGACATTTTGCAGGGGTTGCAGGATGAGGAGTTCGCGCTCTATCTGCAACCACAAATCAATATGGCCACCGGCGAGCTGGCGGGAGCGGAAGCCTTGCTGCGCATGCGTCAGCCGGATGGTAGTTGGGGATTGTCGGAAGAGTTTATTGCCAGCGCGGAAGAGATTGGCGTGATTGCTTCGATTGGCCGCTGGGTGTTCGAAGAAGCGTGTCGCATTATCGCCGCCTGGCAGAAGCAGGGAATTAACATCCCGTTGAGCGTGAATATCTCGGCGGTTCAGCTACGGGATGCCAGCGTGGTGACTCATTTGCAGGTGTTGCTGGAACGTCATCGTATTACGCCGGGTAACTTTGTGCTGGAAATCACCGAAACCGCCAAGATTGGCGATGCCGAGCAGGCGATAGCGCTGCTGCGCATGTTGCAGCAAACGGGTGTCGCTGTGGCACTGGATGATTTCGGCATGGGTTACTCCAATCTGAACTATCTGCATCAGTTTAAAGCATTGCCGGTCAACAAGTTAAAGATGGATCGCAGCTTTGTTGCTGCGCTGCCGGATGATGACACTATGGTGCGTATCGTGGCTGCCATCGCCGATATCATCCATCTGGATGTTATTGCTGAAGGCGTGGAAACGGCCGAGCAGCGCGACTGGCTGTTGGCACGCGGTATTACCATCGGTCAGGGCTATCTGTATGCTGAAGCACTGCCGCTCAACATCTTCAATCAACGCTGGCTTGACAAGCTATCACCCACCAAATAATCACCTGATTTATTGATTTTCCTTACGAATTTACATAACTCTCGCTTGCTGAAGCGTTTCAGTTCATAGTTAGAGTTTTGTAACTTTTGTAAGGAATGTAAGCCTATATTAATCGCGTTAACCGGATGTTATTTTCCTCAACGTCGGCAGGGCCTTTCCCGGACCCGCTACATGGCATGACATCATTAAATTAAATAAATGACGGATAAATCCGTCTTCACTGGACACCTGTTATGAAAACCTCGCTGTTTAAAAGCCTCTACTTTCAGGTGCTGGTTGCCATTGGCATCGGCGTTCTGTTAGGCCATTTTTATCCTGAGTTAGGCGCGCAGATGAAGCCGCTCGGAGATGGCTTCGTCAAGCTGATCAAGATGATCATCGCCCCCGTGATTTTTTGTACGGTGGTGACCGGTATTGCCGGCATGGAGAGCATGAAAGCAGTTGGGCGGACTGGCGCAGTGGCGCTGCTCTATTTCGAAATTGTCAGCACCATCGCGCTGATTATTGGCCTGATTGTGGTCAACGTGATTCAGCCTGGCGCGGGCATGAACATTGACCCCGCCACGCTGGATGCGAAAGCGGTTGCCATGTATGCACAGCAGGCGGAACAGCAGGGCGTGGTTGCCTTCCTGCTGGATGTGATCCCCAATAGCGTGATTGGTGCCTTTGCCAGCGGCAACATCTTGCAGGTGCTGCTGTTCGCGATTCTGTTTGGTTTTGCCCTGCATCGTTTGGGTGACAAAGGCACGTTGATTTTCAACGTGATTGAAAGCTTCTCGAAAGTCATCTTTGGCATCATCAATATGATTATGCGTCTGGCCCCGATTGGCGCATTTGGTGCGATGGCGTTCACCATTGGTAAATACGGTGTCGGTTCGCTGGTACAACTCGGTCAGTTGATTATTTGTTTCTATATCACCTGTATCCTGTTCGTGGTGGTGGTGCTCGGCCTGATTGCCCGCGTGGCAGGTTTCAACATCTTTAAATTCGTGGCGTATATCAAAGAAGAACTGCTGATCGTGCTGGGCACGTCCTCTTCGGAATCTGCGTTGCCGCGTATGCTGGACAAGATGGAACGGCTTGGCTGTAAGAAATCGGTAGTAGGTCTGGTGATCCCGACCGGTTACTCGTTCAACCTTGACGGTACCTCCATTTACCTGACGATGGCCGCCGTATTTATTGCGCAGGCAACCAATGCGCATATGGACGTCATCCATCAGATTACGTTGTTGGTGGTGCTGCTGCTGTCGTCGAAAGGTGCGGCGGGTGTGACCGGCAGTGGCTTTATCGTGCTGGCGGCAACCTTGTCGGCGGTGGGACATCTGCCGGTGGCCGGACTGGCGCTGATTCTGGGGATTGACCGCTTTATGTCCGAAGCGCGCGCCCTGACTAACCTGGTCGGTAATGGTGTGGCGACCGTGGTGGTGGCGAAGTGGGTCGGTCAGTTGGACGAGCGCCAGTTGAATGAGACGCTTTCTTCAGCGAAAAAGGTGAAAAACGCACCGGAATCTTCGCTGTAAAGCGACAATTGCGTTAATTTTCCGGGAAATGCCCGCTGTGACTTGCCCTCACAGCGGGCATTTGCATAATAAACCCCATTGATTTTTTTCCCGGTTTTTCACCTCGTTGCGCGACATCCCGGCCATCTTGTGGTCAAAGAGTCAGTTGAAGAATAAACGTGGCGGCAAACTGCCGCATCGGTCAGCCTCTGAGCGACCGCACGCGCCGTGATAACGAGTGTTGATCTGTTTGATAGGGGTTCACATGCAGGGCACCAGAATTCGGCTTTTGGTTGGCGGATTGCTGTTGGCAGCATCCGGTTTTGGCGTGCATGCCGAAACACTCCAGCCCGATCCCGCCTGGCAGGAAGGCAAACTGGACAATGGTTTTAGCTGGCAATTGCTGACAACGCCGCAGCGTCCCAGTGACCGCATAGAGCTGCGCCTGATCGTTAACACCGGTTCGCTGGTGGAGAGTGCACAACAAACCGGCTTCAGCCATTTGTTACCGCGTCTGGCGTTGGTGCATAACACCGCGCTCGATACCAATCAGCAACGCGCTTTATGGCAACAGGCGATGGATCCGCATCGTCCGCTGCCGCCTGCCATATCGTCATATGATTTCACCCAATACAATCTGAGCCTGCCGAATAACCGTCCGGAGCTGCTGAAAGAAGCACTGAACTGGCTGTCGGCGACCGCAGGCAAGATGGCACTGAATGAACAGGTGGTGACGACCGCGCTGAGCGCGTCCGATCCAATCGCCACCTGGCCGCCCAACACCCAGGATGTCTGGTGGCGCTATCGCCTGAAAGGCTCAACGCTGCTGGCGCACGATCCTGGCGAACAACCACGCGCGCCAGTCGATATCGCGCAGCTGAAGAATTTTTATCAGCAGTGGTACACGCCAGACGCCATGACCTTATATGTGGTCGGCAATGTTGACAGCCGCAGTCTGGCGGAGCAGATCAACAAAGCTTTTGCGCCGCTACAAGGTAAACGGGCATCGCCGGCGGCAATGCCGACGCTGTCGCCGTTGCCGCATCAACCGGTGAACCTGGTCAATGGAGCGATAAATCAGGATCGTCTGTCGTTGGTGTGGGACAGCCCGTGGCAACCGATTCGCGATTCGCAGAACCTGGAGCGTTACTGGCAGAGCGATCTGGCGCGTGAAGCCTTGTTCTGGCATGTACAGCGTGCCCTGGCCGACAGCAAAGCGCAGAGCGTTCAGGTGGGCTTCGACTGTCGTGTGCTGTATCAACGCGCCCAGTGCGCCATCAATATGGACAGCCCTAACGCTTCACTGCCCCAGAATATGAATCTGGTAGCAAAAGAGCTGGCGGCGGTGCGTGATAAAGGGTTGCCGCAGGATGAGTTTGACGCGCTGATGGCACAAAAGCTGCTGGAGCTGAACAAGTTGTTCGCCACCTACGCACGTACCGACACCGATATTTTGATGGGGCAGCGTCTGCGTTCACAGCAAAATGCGGTGGTAGATATCGCTCCGGAGCAATATCAAAAACTGCGCCAGTCATTTCTTGGCGGGTTAACGCGTGATCAGCTTAATCAGGAACTGCGTCAGCAATTGACCCAGGAACTGACGATGGTGTTGATCCAGCCGGAAGGTGAAGCGGAAACCAATGTGAAAATGTTGCAGGAAAGCTGGGATAAGGTGATGACACCACCAGAGACACCGGCCACCCCAGCCAGCCCGGATGATGTCAAAAACGACGGCAACGCCAGCAGCAGTGAGCTGGCCCCGCCATCGTCATAAGCCTCAGGTTTTTGCCCGCAGCCACTCGGTCACCAGCA
The DNA here is from genome assembly GCF_059730565.1 of Pantoea sp. X-Soil-TKNS-1279. Lineage (NCBI taxonomy): Bacteria > Pseudomonadati > Pseudomonadota > Gammaproteobacteria > Enterobacterales > Erwiniaceae > Pantoea > Pantoea sp. X-Soil-TKNS-1279. Next base: position 190,243 of record NZ_AP035948.1, read on the forward strand.
TCGGCCAACTGGCTAAGGGCAAATCCGCCACGCCACGGATGCCAAATCCGTGGCCGCCTTTCTGATAAAAGTGGATTTCTGCCGGTACGCTGTGTTCGCGCAGCGCGCTGAAGAACACCATGCTGTTATTGATTGATACCGTTTCATCGTCAGCCGCGTGGATCAGCAGCGTCGGCGGCATCTGGTTATGCACCCGTGTTTCCAGCGAATAGGCATCTATGGTTTTTTGATCCGGCCAGGCACCCAATAGCCGGGTGCGGGTACTTTCATGGGCCAGCCCGTCACGCATGCTGATCACCGGATAAATCAGCACCATCGCGTCAGGTCGGGGCGAGAGGCTGTCAGCCTGATCCTGCACCGGGTAGATTTTCTCAGAAAATCGCGTGCCGAGGCTGGCGGCAACATGGCCACCGGCGGAGAAACCCATCATCACGATATATTTGCCGTTCATCGCACGCTGCGCCCGATCGCGCAGTACCCGCACGGCACGCTGCGCATCAGCTAGCGGCGCATCCGGGCCTTCGTGATGACCGTCGTAAGGTAAACGGTAGGTCATGACCGCCAGTGTGTAACCCATTGAGGTAAAGAACGTCGCCAGTGCGCTGCCCTCGCGATCGATCAACACCCGTTGATAACCGCCGCCCGGAGCCACCAATAGCGTAATACCGTTGGAGTTTTCGGGGTGCCAGATAGCCATCTCCGGGCAGCGTACCCCGGTGGCAGCACGATCATAGGGTTCATATTCTTTGGCGAGATCGACAATCTGCGGCTGTGCGCGTGAGTCGCTGGCGCCCGGTGCATCACCGTGCGGCCAGATATTAATAATTTCTGTGTGCATAAATCGGTCCTGAGCGAATCATGTTGTCGTTTTTGTGGTCGCGGCCGGATCAACAGCATCCTGCTGTTATTGATTAAAACATGGTCTTTTTTATGGCGATCGTCCAGCCGAAAAGCCGTAATTCAGACAGAATCGGACTATGCCTGGCGCACCTTTTTGTTGCCATAACGTATTGAATTTAAAATTAGATCTTAAGCCTGGCTAAAGTAGTCAGGCATGGATTGGCAGGAAAATGGATCTCAGCAGGCGTCAGGGGAAACTACCGGGAGGAAGTGCTGATTTAAGGTAAATTTCTGGCAATTGTTTGTTAGCCGGCGTGATGTTTGAGACGCCCTGACGTGCAGGGCGTAGAGGCATTACTGTGGCATTGCGTCCAGAGGGATGATCGCGCCGCGATGTTGAATCACGGTGCTGGCGGTGAGATGACCGCGGGCGGCGGCGGCATCCGGTGCCGCACCCTGTAAACGCAGCGCCAGATAGCCTGCGCTAAAGGAATCGCCAGCGGCAGTGGTGTCGATCACTTTCTCTTTTGCCAGTTTGATGGCGGGCACGTCGTAAAGCGGCGCATCACCAACGGCTACCAAACAGGATTCAGCGCCACGTTTGATCACAATCTCCTGCACGCCTGCATTGCGGGTGCGGGCAATCACCGCTTCCAGTGGCTGTTCACCCCATAACAGATGTTCATCATCCAGCGTCAGAAAGGCGATATCGGTATGCTGCAACATCCCAGCATACGCCTGCTGCGCACTGGCTTTATCGGCCCACAAGCGCGGGCGATAGTTATTATCAAAAATCACTTTGCCACCGTTCTGGCGGCACGCGCTGAGCAGGTTCATCAGCTTCTCGCGGCTGGCGGCAGGCAAAATCGCCAGGCTGATGCCGCTGAGATAGAGATAATCGTAATGGGCCAGTTGTTGGCAAATGGCCTCAGATTGCGGGCTGTCGAGCCAGTAGCGCGCAGCGGCATCGCTACGCCAGTACCAGAAGGTCCGCTCGCCGTGCTCGTCGGTTTCGATGAAGTACAGACCCGGCATTTTGTTGTCGAGTCGCTGGATCAATCCCGTTTGAACCTGCTCCTGCTGCCAGGCGGCAATCATCTGGTCACTGAAGCTGTCGGTGCCGAGGGCGGTTACGTAATCAACGCGCAGCTGCTCAATGTCAGACTGACGCGCCAGATATACCGCGGTATTCAGCGTATCGCCGCCAAAACCGCGTTTGATGTTCTCACCTTTTTCGGACAGCTCAATCATGCATTCGCCAAGGATGGCGATTTTCTTCTGCGTCATGGTCTTCGGCCTGTAGTGAATTCTTCCCCTAGTCTCGCGTCTGGTATGGCAGCCGTCAATGTTTTTCAAAACGGCGTTTTAATTCCACTTAAGGTATGAAATAGGGGGTTTAAGGGTAATTTAGCCGCGAAATTGTTGCTTGTTTTACCGATTAAGCGTGAGACGCACTGTTACACTCAAGAGCTCGTGTGGCTGCTCAGGATGATGATGCTATTTGCAGGCACTCACCACCTACCAGGAAAAAACCATGGTGATGAAGAATTTTAGTCATCGACTGCCTTCTTCAATTGAACTGGAGCAACAACAGGAAACGCGTCTCTTCTGGCAGCAGTGCCAACGATTCTATACTTTCCAGCCGATCTACCAGGTCTCGGGCCACTTACTGGCTATTGAATTACTGACTGCGGTGACACATCCATCCGCACCAGAAAAAAGGCTTTCGCCGGAAATCTATTTTGATGCGCTGGATATTTCTCAGCGTCTCGATGTGGTGCAGGAACAGTTGGAGCTGCTGATGCAGTGGTCGGCTCTTTTTAATCAGCGCCAACTGGTGGCTTCGGTCAATATCGATGGCCCTACGCTGCTGGCAATCCAACAACATCCGCAAATCCGCAGCCTGATAACCCAACTGCCGTGGGTACGCTTTGAACTGACAGAGCATCATGTGTTGCCGCAGGAAGAGATGATTGCGCAGATGCCGGAGCTTGGCCCGCTGTGGCTGGATGATTTTGGTTCCGGTATGGCGAATTTCTCCGCCCTGACCGAGCTGCGTTATGACTACATTAAGTTGTCACGCGAGCTATTTATGCTGCTGCGTTCTACCGACGAAGGTCGCAGCCTGTTTTCTATGCTGTTGGCCTTAATCAACCGTTATTGCAACGGGGTGATTGTCGAAGGCGTGGAAACCGAGGAAGAGTGGCAGCAGGTGCGTAGCTCGCCCGCAATGGCCGCACAAGGTTATTTCTTCTCCCGCCCGGTTCCGTTTAGCGAACTGGAAAACATGGCGCTGGCGCTTCCCTGATAACGTTCCTCAACGTCTCGACTATCTTTAAATGAGACGTGGAAGGACAAGGAGGAAGCAGCATGTCACGAACAGGAAAAGTCCTGAGTTGGGTCATCGGGATTTTTTTGTTGCTGGTTGTGGTGATGGTGGTCGTGATTGCGACCTTTGACTGGAATCGCCTGAAACCAACCATCAACCAGAAAGTCTCGGCAGAATTGAATCGACCTTTCGCCATTCGCGGCGATCTCGGCGTAGCCTGGGTACGCAATCGTGAAGAACCCGGCTGGCGTAGCTGGGTGCCCTGGCCGCAGGTGCATGCCGACGATATTATGCTGGGTAATCCGCCCGCTATCCCTGATGTCACTATGGTGCATATACAGCGCGTGGAGGCGACGTTAGCGCCGCTGGCGTTACTGCATAAACAGGTTTATCTGCCGTGGATCAAACTCCAGCAACCCGATGCACGCCTGGTGCAGACTGCGGATAAACAAAACAACTGGACCTTCAACCTTGCCAGCAGTAACAACGGCGAGGCCAATGCGGCCCCTTCGGCCTGGACGTTCCGTCTCGATAATATCCTGTTCGATCAAGGGCAGGTACGCTATCGCGACGCCATTAACAAAGCGGATGTCAGCGTCACCCTCAATCCCCTCGGCAAGCCGGTGCCCTATGCGCAGGTGGCGGGAGGTGATGATAAACAGCAGGGTGCCGGTGACTTTGTCTTTGGCTGGCAGGCGAGCGGCACCTATAACAATCAGCGCTTAGAGGGCGAGGGCAAAATTGGCGGCATGTTGTCACTGCGCAGCCAAACCACGCCGTTCCCGTTGCAGGTTGATGTACGCAATGGCACCACGCGGGTACGCGTCGAAGGGACATTGCAGGACCCCCTGAATCTGGGTGGGTTGGATGTACGGCTGCGTTTCTCCGGCGATACGCTGGCGAATCTGTACGGTTTGGCTGGCGTGCTGTTACCCGATACGCCGCCCTATGAAACCGATGGTCACCTGATTGCGCGTTTTAATGACGACAAAGGCCCGGTGTTCCGCTACGAAAAATTCAATGGTCATATCGGTGACAGCGATATTCATGGTTCGCTGGTGTACCGTCAGGGCAAACCCCGTCCGAGCCTGACCGGCGATCTCTCGTCGAACCAACTGCGTATGGCCGATTTGGGGCCGTTGATTGGGGTCAATTCTGGTAAGGGCAGTGAGAAAACGCAGCAGGCGAAAGCACAGCGTGGCGAAGCCTCGACGCAGCCTGCCGATCGTGTTTTGCCGCACGACAAGTTCGATACCAAAAATTGGGACGTGATGGATGCCGATGTGAAGTTCAGCGGTAAGCGCATCGAACATAGCAATTCGCTGCCGTTAAGCGATCTTTATACCCATTTGCAGCTTAATAACGGTGATTTGCGCCTTGATCCGCTGCGCTTTGGTATGGCGGGCGGAGCGCTTAACTCCACCATCCATCTGGAAGGGAACCGCAGCCCCATGCGTGGCCGGGCGGATGTGCATGTGCGTAAACTTCAGCTGCGGCAGTTGTTTCCCAATGTGCAAGCGATGCAGAAAAGCCTTGGTCAGTTGAACGGTGACGCCACCTTAAGCGGCACCGGTAATTCGGTGGCTGATTTGCTGGGCACCAGTGATGGTGAGTTGAAGCTGTTGATGAACGATGGGTTGATCAGTCGCAGCCTGATGGAGATTGCCGGACTGAATGTCGGTAACTATGTGGTGGGTAAACTGTTTGGCGATGACGAGGTGCGTATCAACTGTGCGGCCACCGATCTCAACATTCGCAATGGGCTGGCGACGCCCAAACTGTTTGTTTTCGATACCGAGAACGCGGTGATTAATGTGTCAGGCAGCGCCAACTTTGCTAATGAACGCCTCGATTTGACCATCGATCCCGAGAGTAAAGGTATCCGCATCATTACGCTGCGCTCGCCGTTGTATGTGCGCGGTACCTTCAAAAAACCGGATGCCGGGGTGAAAGCCGGGCCGTTGATTGCTCGCGGTGCCGCAGCGTTGGCATTAGGCGCGGTGGTGGCACCGGCTGCCGCGTTGCTGGCGTTGGTTTCACCCAGCGATACTGACAGCAATCAATGCAGCAACGTGTTGCAGCAGATGAAGCAGAAGAAATGATCAGTTACGCCACAGCACCTTAATGATGTGGTAGCCAAAGGCGGTTTTCACCGGTCCATAGGGTTGCAGCAATGGGCAGCTGAAGACCGCTTTATCAAAGGCCGGGACCATCTGGCCTTTTCGGAACTCACCTAAATCGCCGCCGTTACGTCCGGAGGGGCAGGTGGAGTGTTTCTTTGCCAGCTGTTGGAAGTTCGCACCTTTTTCCAGCTGGGCCAGTAACGCTTTTGCTTTTGCTTCATCCTTCACCAGGATGTGTAAAGCTGCCGCGGTTTTCGCCATGATTCGGTCCTGTTGTGTATAATCGTCGCGCATTATAGCCTGCACCGAATGGTAGCGGCGCGATTTATCGCGCTGTTAAGGTGCTGTGTGATGTCCTCATCCCGACCTTCTCCCGCCAGCGGGAGAAGGAGATGTGCAATATGTTAACTGAGTGAATTTCCGTTATGCGTTTAAACCCCGGCCAACAACGTGCTGTCGAATTTGTCACCGGTCCCTGTCTGGTGCTGGCCGGTGCTGGCTCGGGTAAAACCCGTGTGATCACCAATAAAATTGCGCATCTGATCCGCGACTGCGGCTATCAGGCGCGTCATATCGCCGCCGTGACCTTCACCAATAAAGCTTCGCGCGAGATGAAAGAGCGTGTAGCGCAGACGCTGGGGCGCAAAGAGGCGCGCGGTCTGATGATCTCGACCTTCCATACCCTGGGGCTGGAAATTATCAAACGCGAGTATGCCGCGTTGGGAATGAAATCGAGCTTTTCTCTGTTTGACGATCAGGATCAGCTGGCGTTGCTGAAGGATTTGACCAAACAGTGGCTGGAAGAAGATAAGACCCAGTTGCAGCAGCTGATTTCGACCATTTCCAACTGGAAGAACGATTTGGTTGATCCCCAGGGTGCGGCAGGGATGGCGAAATCTCAGCGTGACCAGATTTTTGCCCATTGCTACCAGTTGTACGATCAACACCTGAAAGCCTGCAATGTGCTGGATTTTGACGATTTGATTCTGTTGCCGACGCTGCTGCTGAAACGCAATCAGGAAGTCCGGGAACGCTGGCAGCAGCGCATCCGCTACCTGTTGGTGGATGAATATCAGGACACTAATACCAGCCAGTACGAGCTGGTGAAACTGCTGGTCGGCGCACGGGCGCGTTTTACCGTAGTGGGCGATGATGACCAGTCGATTTATTCCTGGCGCGGCGCACGGCCACAAAACCTGGTGCTGCTGAAAGAGGATTTTCCGGCACTGGAAGTGGTCAAGCTGGAACAGAACTATCGGTCGTCTCAGCGCATCCTGAAGGCTGCCAACATCCTGATTGCCAACAATCCGCATGTATTTGAAAAGCGACTGTTTTCTGAGCTTGGGATCGGTAGCGAGCTGAAGGTGCTAATGGCAAACAATGAGGACCACGAGGCGGAACGCGTGGCCGGCGAATTGATTGCGCATCACTTTATCAACAAGACGCAGTACAAGGACTACGCCATTCTCTATCGCGGCAACCATCAGTCGCGCGTGTTTGAGAAGCTGCTGATGCAGAACCGTATTCCATATCGTATCTCGGGGGGGACTTCATTTTTCTCCCGCCCGGAGATTAAAGATTTGCTGGCCTACCTGCGTGTGCTCACCAACCCGGAAGACGACAGCGCGTTTCTGCGTATTGTAAATACGCCGCGGCGTGAGATTGGCCCTGCCACGCTGCAAAAATTGGGTGAATGGGCCACGCTGCGCAACAAGAGTTTGTTCAACGCCAGTTTCGATATGGGGTTGGGACAGACCCTGACCGGGCGTGGACTGGAGCATCTGCAACGTTTTACCGCCTGGCTGAATGAGATCATTCAACTGGCTGAGCGTGAACCAGTCAATGCGGTACGCGATCTGATTCGCGGTATTGATTACGAAAGCTGGCTGTTCGAAACCTCCCCCAGCCCGAAAGCTGCTGAAATGCGCATGAAAAACGTCAATATGTTGTTCCAGTGGATGACGGAAATGCTGGAAGGCAGTGAGCTGGATGAGCCGATGACGCTGGCGCAGGTGGTCACCCGTTTCACGCTGCGCGATATGATGGAGCGTGGTGAGAGCGACGAAGATGTCGATCAGGTTCAGTTGATGACGTTGCATGCTTCAAAAGGGTTGGAGTTTCCGTATGTTTATCTGGTGGGAATGGAAGAGGGGCTTCTGCCGCACCAGAGCAGCATTGATGAAAACAACATCGAGGAGGAGCGCCGTCTGGCGTACGTCGGGATTACCCGTGCGCAGAAGGAGCTAACCTTTACGTTATGTCGCGAGCGCCGTCAGTATGGCGAGTTGGTGCGACCGGAGCCGAGCCGCTTTCTGCTGGAACTGCCGCAGGATGATATGGAATGGGAGCGCGAGAAGAAAGTGGTGAGCGCTGAGGAACAAATGAAAACGAGGCAGACTCGCGTCGCCGGATTACGTGCAATGCTGGAGAATGCAAAAAAAGGCGCGTAGCGGCGCGATAAATCGCGCCGCTACGGGGTACATCAGGACAGGGTTAATAACCAGTGCACATAAGACTGGAAATGGCTTTCCTGCTCCAGCAGCTCCGCCCTTAACGGATGCGCCTGCAACCAGCCCGGAGGCAACGTCAGATGCAGCGCATCATCATCCGCCTGCAAACGTACCGCCGGTAAGGTGTCGTCGCGACGACGGCTGGAGAAGATAATCGCCAGACGCAATAAACGGCACAGACGCTCAGCCAGACGCGGTGGCACCGCATTCTGCTGTGTCAGTAGCGCCAGATCGATGCTGCCGCTCTGGTTCTGTAACAGGCAGGCCAGCAGTTTTTTCTGGGCGGGGGTAAAGCCGGGAAGATCGAGATGGCGAATCAGGTAAGCGGCGTGCTGGGAAGCCTGGCGGAAATCAACACTCAGGCCAATTTCGTGAATCGAACAGGCGCTAAGCAGCAGATCGCGACATCGATGGTCCAGCTTCCATGCGGCGCTTACCTGACGGAAAAAGCTTTCAGCCAACTGGCGCACGCGTTCGGCCTGATCCACATCAATGGTAAAACGGCGCTGGACGTTTTGCAGAGTACGGCTGCGAATATCGCGATCAATGGGTTGATGCAGCATGCCATACACCAGCCCTTCGCGCAGTGCGCCACCGGCCAGCGTCATACTTTCGATATTCAGTTCCTGAAAGATGGCGATCAGGATAGACAAACCGCTGGGGAACACCAGCGCGCGCTCCAGGGTCAGCCCTTCAATCTCCAGTTCCTCGAGCTTGCCACATTGAATGGCACGCTGTTTCAACTGTTGCAGTTTGCTCAGGGTAATGCGTTCATCCATCCCCTGCGCCACCATAATTTCCTGTAGCGCCTGCACGGTGCCTGAGGCACCCACACAAATCTGCCAGCCTTTTTCGCGCAGTGCCGTCGCTACCGGGCGGATCATCTCACGCGCTGCCTGTTCGGCCTGAGCAAAGTTCTCCTTTGCCAGATGACGATCGCTGAAGTAACGCTCCAGCCAGGTGACGCAGCCCATCGACAGACTAAACAGCGTTGTCGCATGAGAACCCTCACCGGTCACCAGCTCGGTACTGCCGCCACCGATATCGACGACCAGACGCTGATCGGAGCCACCGGTGGTATGCGCCACACCCTGATAAATCAGGCGTGCTTCCTCTTCGCCACTGATGACGTTAACCGGGCAGCCAAGGATCTTTTCTGCGGTAGTGAGGAAGTCCTGCGCGTTGGCAGCAAGGCGCAGCGTGGCCGTCGCAACCACGCGAATCTGTTCAGGAGGAATGTCCTGGAGTTGTTCGGAGAAAAGTTTCAGGCACTGCCAGCCCCGTTGCATTGCTTCTGCCGAGAGCTGGCTCTCTTTGTCGAGACCCGCAGCCAGGCGCACCTTGCGTTTTATGCGCGCGACCGTCTGAATGCTGCCAGAGACTTCGCGCACCACCAACATATGAAAACTGTTGGAACCCAGATCAATCGCAGCATAAAGGGACGATGCGCTTAGCATGGTGTGCTTAACCCGAACGTTTACGGTTGTTGTTACGCGGTGCGCCACTGCGACGGTTGGTGTTATTGCCACCACGACGCGGGCCATTGCCTGAGCGGTTACGGGTCAAACGTTTCGGTGGTGGCAGGTCGTTCAACAGCGCTTCGCTATTGTATTTGCTCACCGGGATACCGTGGCCGATATACTCTTCAATGGCTGGCAGATTCAGCGCGTACTCTTCACAGGCGAGGCTGATGGAGTGACCGCTGGCACCCGCGCGGCCGGTACGGCCAATACGGTGCACGTAATCTTCACGATCGTCGGGCAGGTCGTAGTTAAATACATGGGTTACCGCAGGGATGTGCAGACCACGAGCAGCGACATCGGTTGCTACCAGAATATCAACATCACCTTTGGTGAAATCGTCGAGAATACGCAGACGTTTTTTCTGCGCTACGTCACCGGTCAACAAGCCAACGCGATGACCATCGGCGGCGAGATGGCCCCAGATGTCTTCACAACGGTGCTTAGTGTTAGCGAAGACGATGGCACGATCTGGCCACTCTTCTTCCAGCAGGGTTTGCAGCAGACGCATCTTCTCTTCGTTTGAAGGATAGAAGAGTTCTTCTTTGATGCGATGGCCGGTTTTTTGCTCCGGTTCCACTTCCACATATTCGGCGTTGTTCATATGTTCGAACGCCAGTTCACGCACACGCCAGGAAAGGGTGGCGGAGAACAACATGCTCAGACGTTGCGTCGCAGGAGGAACACGGCGGAACACCCAGCGGATGTCTTTGATAAAGCCGAGATCGAACATGCGGTCAGCTTCGTCCAGCACCACCACCTGAATCGCACCCAGGTTGATATGATTCTGTTTAGCGTAATCGATCAGGCGACCGGTGGTACCCACCAGAATATCCACGCCTTGTTCCAGCACTTTCAGCTGTTTATCGTAACCGTCGCCGCCATAGGCCAGACCCAGCTTCAGGCCGGTGGCCTGTGCCAGCGGTTCTGCATCGGCATGGATCTGTACCGCCAGCTCGCGCGTAGGTGCCATGATCAAGGCGCGCGGCTGATTCACCTGACGGCCTTCAGCCTCAGGATGCGTAAGAAGATGATGAAACGTTGACGTCAGGAACGCCATCGTTTTGCCGGTACCGGTTTGCGCCTGACCCGCGACGTCACGCCCTGAAAGCGTAAGAGGCAACGCGAGCGCCTGAATCGGCGTGCAGTTATGAAAGCCTTTCTTTTCAAGGGCTTCCACTACCTTTGGGTGCAGGGCGAAGTCGGAAAACTTCTGTTCTGTTAAGTGTGTTTTGCTCATAGTGTGGTAGAATATCAGCTTACTATCGCTTTACGAAAGCGTATCCGATGAAATAAAGTCAACCTACGTTGGTAAATATTACGCCAATTCGCCAGGCATAATCTTTGGAGTAAAACATGAGCAGCGATAAAATCGTTCACCTGACCGATGACAGTTTCGACACCGATGTGCTGAAAGCAGACGGTGTGACACTGGTAGATTTCTGGGCTGAATGGTGTGGTCCTTGCAAAATGATCGCACCGATTCTTGATGAAGTCGCAGAAGAGTACGACGGTAAGCTCACCATCGCCAAGCTGAACATTGACGACAACCCGGGCACCGCGCCGAAGTACGGCATTCGTGGTATCCCGACCCTGCTGCTGTTCAAAAACGGCGAGGTGGCGGCAACGAAAGTTGGCGCGCTGTCAAAAGGCCAGCTTAAAGAGTTCCTGAACGCTAACCTGGGCTAAGCCCGGCGCGGTGTTTCGTCCGCAGTGGCGAATTTTTTCTCCACTGCTGGACGTCTCCCTTTTAGCGTGATAAGTTGTCAATACTGCATTACGCACTTACCTTGTAGTTTGCATCTAAAAGATTTCCCTTGTCAGACCCTATTCGCATTGAACGTTTTCGTGGTTTGGCAATCTGACGGCTAGTACCCCTGGCAACATTATCGACCGTCTCCTCGCTTTCTATCGCCATCCCTGACGATATCCGTCGAGCAGAGTCGAAAAAGAGCCATTAAACAGGCATGGAATATTCGCCATACCATTCACGACAAACATTTCGAGAATTACCCCGAGTTTAAGAACCCATCACTATGAATCTTACCGAATTAAAGAATACGCCGGTTTCTGAGCTGATTACTCTCGGCGAAAATATGGGGCTGGAAAACCTGGCGCGTATGCGCAAGCAGGATATTATTTTCGCCATTCTGAAGCAGCACGCGAAGAGTGGCGAAGACATCTTCGGTGATGGTGTGCTGGAGATATTGCAGGATGGATTTGGTTTCCTCCGTTCCGCAGACAGCTCCTACCTCGCCGGTCCCGACGACATCTACGTTTCTCCCAGCCAAATTCGCCGCTTCAACCTCCGCACAGGTGACACCATCTCCGGTAAAATCCGCCCGCCGAAAGAAGGTGAGCGTTACTTTGCCCTGTTGAAGGTGAATGAAGTTAACTACGATAAGCCGGAAAACGCGCGTAGTAAGATTCTGTTCGAAAACCTTACGCCGCTGCACGCTAACAGCCGTTTGCGTATGGAGCGTGGTAATGGTTCTACTGAAGACCTGACAGCGCGTGTTCTGGATCTGGCTTCACCGATTGGTCGTGGTCAGCGTGGCTTGATCGTGGCACCGCCGAAAGCCGGTAAAACCATGCTGTTGCAGAACATCGCCCAGAGCATCGCCTACAATCACCCGGATTGTGTGCTGATGGTGCTGCTGATTGACGAACGTCCGGAAGAAGTGACCGAGATGCAGCGTCTGGTTAAAGGCGAAGTTATCGCATCAACCTTCGACGAACCGGCTTCCCGCCATGTGCAGGTTGCGGAAATGGTGATCGAGAAAGCCAAGCGCCTGGTTGAGCATAAAAAAGACGTCATCATTCTGCTCGACTCCATCACCCGTCTGGCTCGCGCCTACAACACCGTGGTTCCGGCCTCAGGTAAAGTACTGACCGGTGGTGTGGACGCCAACGCCCTGCATCGTCCGAAGCGTTTCTTCGGTGCGGCGCGTAACGTGGAAGAGGGCGGCAGCCTGACCATCATCGCTACTGCGTTGGTTGATACCGGTTCGAAGATGGACGAAGTGATTTACGAAGAATTTAAAGGTACCGGCAACATGGAATTGCACCTTTCCCGTAAAATTGCGGAAAAACGTGTGTTCCCGGCGATCGACTACAACCGTTCCGGTACCCGTAAAGAGGAACTGCTTACCACCTCTGAAGAGTTGCAGAAGATGTGGATCCTGCGCAAAATCATTCATCCGATGGGTGAAATCGACGCGATGGAGTTCCTCATCAACAAACTGGCAATGACCAAAACCAACGACGAATTCTTCGATATGATGAAGCGTTCCTGACGTGTCAGTGGCGAAAAGTCTCTCAGACAGACTTTTCGCACAAATTGCCAGGATTTATCGCCAACGCCACGTCTTAACGTGGCGTTTTTTATTTTCGGGCATTAGGATTATGCGAGCCGGGAGTATTGATAATGACTGTGGCGGGGGTGCTGGTTTTTTAACCAAACGCGCACCTCTGGAGCAGAATTAGGACTAAGGATGAACGGCAAAGGCAAAAAGTTCGCCTATTGTTGTCCACGATTTTAGCTGAGAGCGTTAATGTGAATTTACTCACTATGAGTACTGAGCTTGGTTTAGTTTTTCTGTTTTCCTTAGCGTTCCTGTTTTTTGCTCGCAAAGTGGCTAAAAAAATCGGACTGGTTGACACGCCAAACTCCAGAAAACGCCATCATGGAGCGATTCCGCTCGTCGGCGGGATTTCCGTCTATGCGGGGATCTGCTTCGCGTTTCTCATTTCGAATTACTATCTCCCACATTCTTTGTTGTACCTCGGCTGCGCCGGGGTGTTGGTGTTGGTTGGCGCGCTGGACGATCGCTTCGATATCAGCGTGAAAATCCGTGCTACGGTGCAGGCTACGGTCGCGGTAGTGATGATGGCCGGAGCCAAACTCTATCTGCTTAGCCTCGGTTTTATTATCGGTCCGGTCGAACTGATTGTCGGGCCGTTTGGCTATGTACTGACGCTGTTTGCCGTTTGGGCGGCAATTAACGCCTTCAATATGGTGGATGGGATTGATGGCCTGCTGGGCGGGCTGTCGTCAGTCACCTTCGGTGCGATGGGGATCATTCTTTACTTTGACGGGCAAACCAGCCTGTCAATGTGGTGCTTTGCCATGATTGCCGCCACCCTCCCCTATATCCTGCTTAACCTTGGTTTCCTCGGACGGCGTTATAAAGTGTTTATGGGTGATGCAGGCAGTACCATGATTGGTTTCACCATCATCTGGATCCTGCTGGAAACCACCCAGGGATTAAGTCATCCGATAACCCCGGTCACCGCGTTGTGGCTGATTGCCATTCCCCTGATGGATATGGTTGCCATCATGTATCGCCGTCTGCGCAAAGGGATGAGCCCATTTTCTGCCGATCGCCAGCATATCCATCATCTGATCATGCGTGCGGGTTTTACGTCACGACAGGCGTTCCTATTGATTACCGTGGCGGCGGCGATTCTGGCGGGTATTGGTGTCCTCGGTGAGTATTTGGCCTTCATCCCGGAGTGGGTGATGCTGTTGTTATTTTTGTTGGCATTTTTCTTCTATGGCTATTGCCTGAAGCACGCCTGGCGTGTAGCGCGCAAAGTTCGCCGAATCAAACGTCGCTGGCAAAGCGTTGGCGATGATAAGAAATAAATCAGTACCCAGAAAAGGATCCCTTGTTATGACCTCTGGAGTTGTGGAGAACGAACTGGATATTCGCGGCCTGTGCTGTACGCTATGGCGTGGTAAACGCTGGATCGTTGGTCTGGCGTTGCTGTTCGCGTTGCTGGCATGGCTGGTGTCTATGCTGATGAAACAGACATGGAGCACCACGGCGATCACCGATCGACCCACCGTCAACATGCTGGGGGATTACTTCGTCCAGCAGCAACTGCTCAAAAACCTTGATGTGCGTAACAACACGCTAAATCTCAGCTCGCCTGGGCCAACGGTCATGGATGATGTCTACCAGGAATTCATCATGCAACTGGCATCATGGGACACTCGGCGGGATTTCTGGTTGCAGACCGACTACTATAAAAGTCGCAAAAGCGGTAACGCCCACAACGATGCGGCGTTACTTGATGATCAGATCAACAATATTCAGTTCACACCTGCCGATCCGGCTCACAATACGCTGAACAGCGTCAGGCTGGTGGCCGAAAGCGCCAGTGATGCCAATAACCTGCTGCGACAGTACATTGCTTACGCCAGCGAACGGGCCGCGCGCCATTTGAACGCGGAGCTGAAAGGTGCCTGGCAGGCGCGAGCCGAACAGTTGCAGGCGCAGGTGAAGCGTCAGGAAGATGTGGCACAGGCGGTATTTGCCCGGCAGCGTCAGCGTATTGAGCAGGCGCTGAAAATCGCCAGCCAGCAAGGTATCAAAGAAAACCGCGCGGCGGTGACGGGTGAAACGCTACCGGACAGCGACCGCTTCCTGCTGGGGCAGCAAATGTTGCAGGCGCAGCTCGATACCTTGCAGGCCAGCGGTCCGGCGTACGATTTAAGCTATGATCAAAACAGAGCAATGTTGAGTACATTGCAGGCCGGGCCGCGTGTGGATAAACAGTTTCAGACCTACCGCTATCTGCGTACACCAGAAGAACCGGTGAAGCGTGATAGCCCACGTCGGCTGTTTATGATGATCATGTGGGGCGTCATCGGCGCGCTGGTGGGAGCGGGGGTTGCATTGGTGCGCCGTCCGCGCCCGATGTCACCAACGAGTCATTGAGAGAAGCCGCGTGAAAGTTCTGACCGTATTTGGTACTCGTCCTGAGGCAATCAAAATGGCACCGCTGGTGCAAGCGCTGGCCCAGGACTCGGCGTTTGAATCGCGCCTGTGCGTCACCGCCCAGCATCGTGAAATGCTTGATCAGGTGCTTCGTTTGTTCAATCTGCAACCCGACTATGACCTCAATATCATGCGACCGGAGCAGGGGCTGACGGAAATCACCTGCCGTATTTTGCAGGGCATGAAAACCGTATTGGCTGATTTCCGTCCCGATGTGGTGCTGGTACATGGCGATACCACCACGACGCTGGCTGCCAGCCTGGCGGCGTTTTATCACCAAATCCCGGTAGGGCATGTGGAAGCCGGTCTGCGAACCGGGAATCTGATGTCGCCCTGGCCGGAAGAGGCTAACCGTACCCTGACCGGGCACCTGGCAAGTTATCACTTCACGCCAACACAAAACTCACGAGAGAATTTGCTGCGCGAAAATCTGCCGGAACAGCGGATTTTCGTCACCGGCAATACGGTGATTGATGCTTTGTTTTGGGTGCGCGATCGCGTACTGGACGACGCCGATCTGAATGCCCGGCTGACGGCGCATTATCCGTTCCTTGACCCGGAGAAAAAGCTGATTCTGGTCACCGGGCATCGACGGGAGAGTTTTGGCGACGGTTTTGAACGCATTTGCAGCGCGCTGGCGCAGATTGCCCGTCGGCACCCGCAGGCGCAGATCGTCTACCCGGTGCACCTCAATCCGAATGTCAGCGAGCCGGTCAATCGTATTCTGAGCGGGATTGAAAATATCGTATTGATCGAGCCGCAGGAGTATCTGCCATTTGTCTGGTTGATGAACCGCGCATGGCTGATCCTCACGGATTCTGGTGGTATTCAGGAAGAGGCACCGTCACTTGGCAAACCGGTGTTGGTAATGCGAGACACCACCGAACGCCCGGAGGCGGTTGCTGCTGGCACGGTCAGGTTGGTGGGTACGGATATTGATAAAATTGTGGCAGAAGTCAGCCTGTTGCTGGACAACGATGAAGTCTGGCAGGCGATGAGCCATGCGCACAATCCTTATGGCGACGGCCAGGCCTGCGCGCGCATTTTGCAGGTTCTTAAAAATCATAGAGTTTAACCATGAGTTTTCAAACCATTTCCGTTATTGGACTGGGTTACATTGGGCTGCCGACCGCAGCCGTTTTTGCCTCTCGGGAAATTAAAGTGGTGGGCGTTGATATCAATGCCCACGCAGTCGAAACCATCAATCGTGGTGAAATTCACATTGTTGAACCGGAACTCGACAAGGTGGTCCACGAGGCCGTGCAGCGCGGTTTTCTGCGCGCCACGACCCAGGTGGAAGCAGCCGATGCCTTTCTGATTGCGGTTCCCACGCCTTTTATCGGTGATCACCAGCCGGATCTCAGCTATGTCCAGGCGGCAGCGTCTTCTATCGTTCCGGTATTAAAAGCGGGCGATTTAGTGATTCTCGAATCCACTTCCCCGGTTGGGACGACGGAACAGCTGGCCGCCTGGCTGGCGGCTGCGCGTCCGGACTTGCGTTTTCCGCAGCATGGTGAGGCACCCGATATCGCCATTGCCTACTGCCCGGAGCGCGTGTTGCCTGGCAAAGTGATGGTGGAGTTGATTGAAAACGATCGCGTGATCGGTGGCATGACACCCGCTTGCTCCGCGCGTGCCAGCGAGTTGTACCGCATCTTCCTGCGTGGCGAGTGTGTAGAAACCCACGCGCGCACGGCGGAGATGTGCAAGCTGACAGAAAACAGCTTCCGTGACGTTAATATCGCGTTTGCCAATGAACTGTCACTGATCTGCGCTGAACAGGGAATTAATGTCTGGGAACTGATTGCGCTGGCGAATCGCCACCCACGCGTCAACATTCTGCAACCCGGCCCTGGTGTGGGCGGTCACTGCATTGCTGTCGATCCCTGGTTTATCGTGGCACAAAACCCGCAGCAGGCGCGTCTAATCCGCACCGCGCGAGAAGTCAACGATGCCAAACCGCTCTGGGTTTTGGATCAGGTGAAGCAGGCGTTAGCCGAATGCCTGACCGCCAGTGGCAAACGCGCCAGCGAAGTGAGTATCGCCTGCTTTGGCCTGGCGTTTAAACCCAATATTGATGACCTGCGTGAAAGCCCGGCCATGACCGTGGCAGAACTGATTGCCGATTGGCACAGCGGCGCCACCTGGGTAGTTGAACCGCATATCAACACGATCCCTAACCGCCTGGCGGGTAAAGCTACGCTGGTAACGACCACCGAGGCACTCCAACAGGCTGATATTTTGGTGATGCTGGTTGATCACACGCCGTTCCGCGCCATTGATGCCGCGCAGGTCACGCAAGCGTGGATTGTCGATACTAAAGGAGTTTGGCGATGAAACACTTTCTGGTCAGCGACGATGTCCATCTGTGTCAGCATTAACCCACTGCCGTGGGAGAGTGGCTTTTTTAGCCTGAATACCGCGCGCCTTGAAATCGATGGCGACACACCGCTGGCGCACGCATTGCAGCAGCCCTGTGGCTTGTGGCAAATCAAGGTCGCGGCTGAACGCAACGATGTGATCGATGCCATCAGCCAGCACGGTTTTCAGTTGGTGGAAGGGGAAGCCGATCTCGCCATCAATATCAAACGTACCGAGCGGCAAACTGGCGTGCGCATCGCGCGTGAAGCGCAGATCCCGGCATTGCGTGCCGCCGCCGGAGTGGCGTTTCGTCTGAGCCGCTTTCGTACCCCGTGGTTTAAGGCGGATGACAGCAGCCGTTTCTACGCACAGTGGATTGAGAACGCAGTACGCGGCACGTTTGATAACCAGTGCCTGATTGCTTGCGATGAACAGGGCGAATTGCAAGGTTTTGTCTCGATACGCGAGCAGGACGGTGATGCGCGCATTGGGCTGCTGGCGGTGTTGCCGGAAGCGCAGGGTAAGGGTATCGGCCAGCGCTTGCTGCTGTCGGCCGCTGACTGGGGGCGGGTGCGCCAGCTTAATCGGCTACGTGTTGCTACCCAACTCAGCAATCTGACGGCGATGCGTCTCTATTTACGCAGCGGTGCACGGCTGGAAAGCACTGCTTACTGGTTCTACAGGAACGCACATGATCCCATTTAATGCGCCCCCGATCGTGGGCAGCGAAATTGAATATATGCAATCGGCGATGGCCAGCGGCAAGCTCTGCGGCGATGGCGGCTTTACCCGGCGTTGCCAGCAATGGATGGAGCAGCATTTCGGCAGCAAAAAGGTTCTGCTGACGCCTTCCTGCACGGCCTCGCTGGAGATGGCTGCGTTGCTGATTGATATCCAGCCCGGCGATGAAGTGATTATGCCGAGCTACACCTTTGTATCCACGGCCAATGCCTTTGTGCTGCGTGGTGCCACAATCGTGTTTGTGGATGTGCGTTCCGATACATTGAACATCGACGAAACCCTGATTGAAGCGGCGATCACCGAGAAAACCCGCGCTATCGTGCCAGTTCATTACGCCGGTGTGGCCTGCGAAATGGACACCATTATGGCGCTGGCGGCAAAGTATCAGCTTTACGTGATTGAAGATGCAGCGCAGGGGGTGATGTCAAACTACAAAGGGCGTGCGCTTGGCACCATCGGTCATATTGGTTGTTTTAGCTTCCATGAAACCAAAAACTACACCGCAGGTGGTGAAGGCGGAGCTACGCTGATTAATGACGCAAAAATGGTCGAACGTGCCGAGATAATCCGGGAAAAAGGCACCAATCGTAGCCAGTTCTTTCGCGGCCAGGTGGATAAATACACCTGGCGCGACATCGGCTCCAGCTATCTGATGGCGGATTTACAGGCCGCGTATCTCTGGGCGCAGCTCGAAGTGGCCGAGCGTATCAATCAGCAGCGCCTGCGCCTGTGGAATAACTATTATGCGGCGCTTCAGCCGCTGGCGGCTGCCGGACGCCTTACCTTGCCGGTGGTGCCAGGCGACTGCCGCCACAACGCGCATATGTTTTACATCAAACTGCGTGACAGCAGCGATCGTCAGGCGCTGATCAACTGGATGAAAGAAGCCGAAATTCTCACCGTTTTTCATTACATCCCACTGCATTCATCACCGGCGGGCGCGCGTTTTGGCCGCTTCCACGGCGATGATGTTGTCACCACCCGTGAGAGCGAACGTTTGCTGCGTTTGCCACTGTTCTTCAATCTGTCGGACAACAATCAGCGCACGGTGATCAATTCCCTGTTGAGCTTCTTTGCCTGATGTCACTCGCTAAAGCCTCGGTGTGGACCGCGTCGTCCACGCTGGTCAAAATTGTTGCCGGGTTGCTGGTGGTCAAATTGCTGGCCGTCAGTTTCGGCCCGGAAGGCGTCGGCCAGGCCGGAAACTTCCGTCAGCTGATTACCGTGCTCGGCGTGCTGGCCGGTGCCGGCATATTTAACGGCGTGACCACCTATGTGGCGCAATTTCAGCAGCAACCCGCGTCGCTACGGGCTGTCACCGGAACGGCATCCGCGCTGGTGCTTGGCTTCTCCACGCTACTGGCGGTGGTGTTTTTGCTGGCTGCGGCACCAATTAGCCGGGCGTTATTCGGCCACGATCATTATCAGGGCGTGGTACGCATCGTGGCATTTCTCCAGCTTGGTATCGCTTGGGCGAATCTGACGCTGGCATTGTTGAAAGGTTTTCGTGATGCACGCGGTAACGCGTTGGCGCTGATTGCCGGTAGCCTGATTGGCGTGGTGGCATATGCGCTGTGCTGGTGGATCGGCGGTTACGCCGGAACATTGGTTGGGTTAGCGCTGGTGCCTGCGCTGGTGGTGATCCCAGCGCTGATGATGTTGCGACGTCATCAGGAGGTGTTGCCACTACGTTGGTTAAAACCGGTCTGGGAGCCGGAACTGGCGCGCAATCTGGCGAAGTTTACCCTCATGGCGCTGATCACCTCGGTGACGCTGCCGGTGGCCTGGGTGTTGATGCGAAACCTGCTGGCGCAACAGCAAGGCTGGGCGCAGGTCGGGTTGTGGCAAGGTGTCACCAGCATTTCTGATGCGTATCTGCAATTTATCACCGCCACCTTTAGCGTCTGGCTGTTGCCAACCCTGGCCCGGCTGGAGCATAA
Organism: Pantoea sp. X-Soil-TKNS-1279; assembly: GCF_059730565.1. Taxonomy (NCBI): domain Bacteria; kingdom Pseudomonadati; phylum Pseudomonadota; class Gammaproteobacteria; order Enterobacterales; family Erwiniaceae; genus Pantoea; species Pantoea sp. X-Soil-TKNS-1279. The sequence goes on from NZ_AP035948.1 coordinate 210,393, forward strand.
GCCACAGATTGCGAGGGAAATTTTGCGCGCGCTGCGCTTTGTTTTGCCCGCGGTGGCGGCTGCCAGCTTCTGCGTCTGGTTATTGCGTGATGTGGCTATCTGGCTGCTTTTCTCCACAAAGTTCGCCGCGATGCGCGATCTGTTTGTCTGGCAACTGTGTGGTGACGTGTTCAAAGTCGGTGCCTATGTCTTTGGTTACCTGGTTATCGCTAAAGCGTCGCTGCGTTTCTATATTTTGACGGAAGTCAGCCAGTTCATCTTACTGATGGCGTTTTCCCACTGGTTGATTCCGCTACATGGGACGGTCGGTGCCGCACAAGCCTACATGGCGACCTACATTTGCTACTTTGCGCTCTGCTGTGGCGCCTTCACCCTTTATTGCCGAAGAAAATGACGTTAACTCATGTGCTGGGATCGGATATCCCCCATCATAATCACACCGTGCTGCGCTTCTTTAATGATGTGATCAGCGCGCAACTGCCGCAGGATACGCCTCGTCGATTTATGGTGGTCACACCAACGCCAGACGCATTACAGGCTTATCAGGCATTGCAAATTGAAACCTTTCCCGACAAGCGGGCGCTGGCACGGGCGGTGATCAACCGTGCGACAGACCGGCAGCAGCGCTTCTTTTTCCACGGGCAATTTAATCCCGGGCTTTGGCTGGCGTTGTTGAGTGGCAAACTGCGACGCAACCAGGCGTTCTGGCATGTATGGGGCGCAGATTTATATGAAGAGGGCAGCGGTCTGAAGTATCAGCTGTTCTATCTGCTGCGGCGTCTCGCCCAAGGACGTATGGCGCGCGTGTTCGCGACACGCGGCGACCTGTACCATTATCAGCAACGGCATCCGCGGGTGCCGACATCTTTGCTTTATTTCCCGACACGGATGCCGGAATGTGCCGTGCCTGTTGCGACAGAGCCGCATGATTTTACCGTGTTGTTGGGTAATTCGGGCGATCGCAGCAATCGCCATATCGCGGGTTTGCAGGCGATCAAGTCACAGTTTGGTGACCAAATAAAGGTGGTGATACCGCTTGGCTATCCCGCTAATAATGATACATATATTAACGAAGTCGCTACTGAAGCCGCGTTACTTTTCCCCAATGGGCAGGTTACGCTGTTGCGCGATAAGATCGATTTTGACGCCTATCTTGCGCTGCTCAGCCGTTGCCACCTGGGTTATTTTATGTTTGAACGCCAGCAGGGGATTGGTACCCTCTGCCTGCTGATTCAGGCTGGCATTCCGTTTGTTCTCAGCCGCAAAAACCCGTTCTGGCGCGATCTTAGTGAGCAGGGATTACCGGTGTTGTTCAGCGACGATGCTCTGGACAGCGCTCGGGTCGCAGAGGCACAGCGCCAGCTGATGCAGTGCGATCCTGCCTCCATCGCATTCTTTGCCCCCGGCTATCTGGCAGGGTGGCGCGAGGCACTCACTCTGAGTGAAACGGAGAACTTATGACCCTCTTGCAGTTCAGCGGTCTGCTGGTGGTGTATTTGTTCTCGCTGGGTTTTATCCTGACTCTGACCTGGCGGGAATTTAAACGGGTGCGTTTCAACTTCCACCTGTTCTTTACCATTCTGTTTTTACTGACATTTTATTTTGGCTTTCCACTGACCAGCATTCTGGTGTTCCGCTTCAATATGGCGGTGGTGCCCGCAGAATTTCTGTTGCAGGCGCTACTGGCTGCCACCAGTTTCTATGCCATCTATTACGTGAGCTACAAAGTCCGTTTGCGTCCGGCCACTCGCGTGCCGCGCAAACCCTGGTTGCAGATGAACCGGGTGGAAACCCATCTCACCTGTCTGCTGTTGGCGCTGGTGGCAATCGGCACCGTAACGGTTTTTTTCCTGCATAATGGCCTGCTGCTGTTCCGGCTGACGGCCTATAACCAGATCTTCTCCAGCGAAGTCTCCGGTGTGGCGCTAAAACGCTTCTTCTACTTCTTCATCCCGGCGATGTTGATTCGTTACTTTCTCAACCCGACACTGCGTCAGTGGCTGCTGTTTTTGCTGGTTTCCGTGGCTTTTGGCCTGCTGACCTATGCGTTGGTGGGGGGCACGCGCGCGAACATCATCATCGCCTTTGCGTTGTTCCTGTTTATCGGTATTACCCGCGGCTGGATCACGCTGTGGATGCTGGCCGCTGCGGGGGTGCTGGCGATTGGCGGCATGTTCTGGCTGGCGCTGCGACGTTATAACCTCGATGTGATGGGGGATGAGGCGTTTTACACCTTCCTATATCTGACGCGCGATACCTTCTCTCCGTGGGAGAATCTGGCGTTGTTGTTACAGCATTACGACAAAATCTCGTTTCAGGGCTTGGCCCCAATGTGGCGTGATTTTTACGTATTTATTCCCAGCTGGCTGTGGCCGGGACGTCCGTCGATGGTGCTGAACAGCGCTAACTACTTTACCTGGGAAGTGCTCAATAACCACTCCGGGCTGGCGATCTCGCCAACGTTACTTGGGTCGCTGTTGGTGATGGGTGGCGTGTGGTTTATTCCGCTGGGTGCCGTTGCGGTGGGCCTGTTAATGAAAGGCTTCGATACGCTTTACGCGCGTGGTCGTCATGAGACTAATCGTTATAACGGGGCCATTTTGCAAAGTTTTTGTTTTGGTGCGGTGTTTAACATGATCGTGCTGGCGCGTGAAGGGCTGGATGCCTTCGGTTCACGCGTGGTGTTTTTCTGCTTTATTTTTGCCGCCTGCTTATTGGTGGCGAAGTTGCTTTACTGGCTGCTGGATCGTGCCGGATTGATCCGACAACGCGGTGAGCCGGTGTTACCCAGCCCTTTTTAACCTCCGGGGACAACAGGAAAACGTTTGACGTTGAATACGATAAAAAAAGAGGAGCCGCGTTATTCGCTACGCGGTATCGATCTCTACGCTTTTCAGGATGGGGCGTCCTTTCTCGACTTTCTTCTGCCTGACGAGAAGCCGCGCAGTGGCACGCTGGTGGCGATCAATGCCGAAAAGATGTTGACGCTGGAAAGCGATGCACAAGTCCGTGCGTTGATTGAGCAAGCCGAATTTAAATATGCCGATGGCATCAGCATTGTGCGTTCGTTACGCAAGAAATATCCGCAGCTACGGGTAAACAGAATTGCCGGAGCCGATTTGTGGGAGGCATTGATGGAACGTGCTGGCCGCAGTGGCATCCCGGTCTTTTTGATTGGCGGTCGTGACGCCGTGTTGCAGGAAACTTGCGAAAAACTACGCCGTCAGTGGCAGGTGAACATTGTCGGCAGCCAGGATGGCTATTTTACCCCGGATGAGCGCGAGGCGTTATTTACGCGTATTGCTGCCAGCAAAGCGCAGATTGTGACTGTCGCGCTGGGATCGCCGCGTCAGGAGTTGCTGATGCGTGATTGCCGCGCCCATTGGCCCGACGCGCTGTATATGGGGGTAGGTGGCACCTACGATGTGTTTACCGGACGGGTGGCGCGCGCGCCCCGTAGCTGGCAAAAACTTGGGCTGGAATGGCTGTATCGCTTGATTCGTCAGCCTTCGCGCTGGCGACGCCAAATAAAGTTGCTGAAATATTTAGGCTATTACTGGCGCGGCGATCTCTGATATTGCTGATTAATGCAGCAATTTCTGCTTGGGGCAGGCATAAAGTGCAGTATTTATCGACGGAATGCACAAAGCGTAACCAAACGCGTTTTTTTATGAAAAAAGCACTGGACAGTCTGGTATCAGGTCCGTAGTATGCACATCCGCAACGGCGCTACGCGCCCGTAGCTCAGCTGGATAGAGCGCTGCCCTCCGGAGGCAGAGGTCTCAGGTTCGAATCCTGTCGGGCGCGCCATTAAGTTTGTGCGCAAGAGCTTCGGTGGTTTTAAATACCGCGTTAGGCAGTAAAAAGATTTATGGTGGCTATAGCTCAGTTGGTAGAGCCCTGGATTGTGATTCCAGTTGTCGTGGGTTCGAGTCCCATTAGCCACCCCAGATTTTGCTGGGACATGCGAAGGTGGCGGAATTGGTAGACGCGCTAGCTTCAGGTGTTAGTGTCTTAACGGACGTGAGGGTTCAAGTCCCTCTCTTCGCACCAGGCAAAATATTAAGATAAAAAAAATCGGCGAGTAGCGCAGCTTGGTAGCGCAACTGGTTTGGGACCAGTGGGTCGGAGGTTCGAATCCTCTCTCGCCGACCATCTTAATATGAAAAACAACCTGCTAAGAGCAGGTTTTTTTTCGTCCGTAGAAAAGTGATTTCATGCCATTGTCTCTGTTCTGAGACATGCAACTTAATGATTTATATGTATTTTACATATCCTTGCATTGCCTGTCGCTCAGCGGAGACAATCTGAAGCTGGTTTGTCGCTGTTTCCCGACATCATCGTTTGGCTTTACCATACCTGTTAAAATAAGCGTTTGATAAATATAGATTTAATTTTTCATCTGCAAACCTGGCACGGCTTGTGCAATAATATCTTCGTAGATGCTCATTCCACCTCTTATGTCTGCTGATGCTGCATAAACCTGGGAATGATGCAGAGCCCCTTACGGTATCCGTTGTCCAGCCAGGCAGCATCGCGCAAGCCTTACTGCAAACCCGGACATTACGTTGAGTCGGATACCATCAGTTGTCTTACCGACCTGATCTTACACCTGCCTCTGGCAGGTGTTTTTTTATCTGCAAAATCTACGCGATAAATCGCGCCGCTACGCATCACATACATTCTGTATTGGCGTGATTTATCTCGCCTGATGATAGAATTTGGCGAAAAAAAAGCCGGGCAAGCCCGGCGTGCACAAAAATAACAATCGAGAAATCAGGCGCTGGGGTTGTTCTTCAACGTCAGCAGGAGCCCTTCACGACGCATCTTCGCCGCTTCTTCCGGCCGGTGCATGCGATCGTAGACATCCGCCAGCCATGCGTAATCAAACGCATCGGGACGCTGCGCCAGCGCCTGCTGGAAGGCTTCTGCTGCCTGCTGCCACTCGCCGTGACGCATCAGCATCTGGCCCAACGTGCTGTGCAGCAGCGGTGTTGCGCCATGCTGTTTAATTTGATTGCGCAGCGCTTTCTCCAGCGACTCTGGATCGCCGCTTTTGATACGCGGCATCAGCAGCACCAGACGATCGTCGTACTGGCGCTTCAGCCCATCCAGCACGATAGCTTGCGCGGTATCCGGGTCATCGCACTCAATCAGATGCTCCGCCATTGCCACCTGCAACGCAGTTTCCTGACGGGTTTTACGGCTCTGATTTTGCCACCAGCGTTTCAGGCCATCGCTGCCCTGGTCGGCCATCGCCTGATTCATCAGGCCCAGCCATGCTTGCTGCTGGAGCGCTGCGCGCTGGGTATCATCGTTGATCTGCACTTTTTGCATCGAGGGCAGGATATCCAGCAGCGCGCCCCAGGCACCCGTACGGATATAGGCCTGCTCAGCCAGACGTAACACTTCAGGGTGACGTGGTGCCACTTCCAGCAAACGGTCGATGCCATGACGGGCGGCGTGGTCTTCATTGCGCGCCAGTTGCAGACGAACTCGGGTAATCTCCACCGGAATGGTGTCATTTTGCGACAGCTCGGCGGCACGTTCCAGATGCTGGTTAGCGCGAAGCTCGTCGCCACGCTGCTGCGCTGCTTCTGCCGCCAGCAGATAGTTAGCGACTGGCTGGTCGGCGTGATCGGCATCTTTCGACAGCAGTTTCTCAACTTGCTTGTAATCGCCTTCTGCCAGCTTCATCAGCGCGGTTTGAGTATGACGCTGCGCGCGACGACGCTTACGACCGGTAAACCAGCCACGGGTACGTGCGCCGGTACGGAACAGACGGCGCAGTACCCACTCAACGAACAGAATCACCAGCAGGCTGAGGATCAGGATGATGGCCAGGCCGGTAACGCTGGTTTCAATGTTCCAGTTGTCGGTCTGGATCAGCACATAACCCTGATGACCGGCCAACATTGGGCCGAGCACCACACCGGCGATCAACAGCAGAAAAAGTACCAATACTTTTAGCATGCTTAGCCTCCCTGCTGGTCAGCCGCAACCGATGGCTGCGCCAACAGATTACGCACGCGGGTTTGCATCAACTTATCCAGCAGTTGCTGGCTTTCCAACGAATCAGGGACATCCATCGAGATACTTTGCTGGCTCAGCTCGTCCAGCTGATCAAGGAAGGCTTTGGTCGCGGCATCATTGGTATCATACCAGGCACGTACCCAGGTGGAGACGGCATCAATCGATTGTTTGTAGATTTCGTCCTGATGGCGTGGCACGGCCTGGGCGGCGATCAGCAGACGCGAACGGATATTTTCTCGCAGATAGACATCCTGGTTAGGCGCCAGCAGCGGCTGCGCGGTGTTATCGCGGCGGCGGATGGTGATAAAGCCGTCCATAAAGTTGTGCCAGCTTTTCACCAGATTCTGCCGCCATTCATGCAGTGAGCTGGAAAGCTCGCCGCTGTCGGCATCCATCGGCGAATCGTCGTTGTCGTTATCTGCCAGTCGCAGGTTATCCACGCCGTTCGACAGTTGGTTCAGCTTGAGGATGATGCCGTCGTAATCGACCTGGCTGACGGCTGAAAGCGAGCTGATATCCTGAGTCAGGGCGCGACGTACATTCATTACGCTCGGATCATTCATTTCCGCGAGGCTGGTGTCTGCGCTTTTCAGCAACGCCGCTGCGGTGGTGACATCCTGATCGCTCCACAGCTTACGCCCCGCCAGTTTGACCAGATAATCGGCCTGCGCCAGCAGCCAGGTGCGGGTATCGTTACCCGAAATAGTGGCGACTTTTTGCCGTAAGGCTTCCAGCTCTTTGGCGCTGGCGTCTTGTTGGTTACGTGCTTCCTGCAAGGCGCTGTTGGCGCTTTCCAGTTGCTGCGTCAGCTGTTGTTTATCGCTGCCCAGTTGCTGTTGCAGTGCGCTAAGTTGCTCACTCAGATTCTGGTTAGTCTGAGCCTGTAAGTCGGCCTGGTGTTTCCCATTCAGGTAAAGGCCCGCGCCAATCGCCAGCGCAATCACAATCGCCACCGCACCCAGCACCTTGCCATCGCGTTTGTTGTCGCGCGGTGATTTTTTAGCTGGAGGAGTAGCGTTGTCGCCCGCTGGTGTGGTTTCGTCAACCACGGCGGAGGAGGCTTTTTGTTCCGTCATTGCGGCTCATCCCAATGTTAAGTTCAGCGTAACGCACGCAGCAGCGCATCGTTATCGGCACCATCGGCTACATCAATATCCTGCCAGCCCAGTGTGGCTGCCAGGGTAGCCAAACGTTCACTGACGACCACCAGCCGACAGTGTAATAACCATTCCCGTCGATCGATTGGCGGAAACAGCGCAAACAGTTGTTGTAACATTTCACCGCTGGTCACCACCAGCGTGGTAATTCCGCGATCGCGCCAGCGACGCCCCTCAACGGCACCGTCATAGGTTTTTTCGCAACGTTGGTAGCATTCGCAGTAACGCACATCGGCACCGCGTTCCGTCAGGGTATCTGCCAGCAACTCACGACCGGGACTGCCGCGCAGAATTAAGGCACGTTTGCCGTTCACCTGTTGTAAACGGTTGAGACGCACCAGTTCTTCGCTGGTTTCCCGCGCATGAGGATAGTCTACTTTCAGATTACTGACGGTATGCAACGCCAGCGCGGTGCTGCGGCCAATGGCGTAGTAATCAAGATGCGTGGGCCAGGCGAAGCCCTGACTTTGCAACGCCGGGTGGGCAAAGGTCACCACCTGTTGTGACAACAAGAACACCAGGTCACCGGGTTGCAGTGCGGCAAGTTGTTGTGGCAAGTGAACAATATCGCGACCCGGTGTGAACTCAATCAGCGGTAAGATCCACGCCAGTTTCCCCTGGGTTCGCAAACGTGCGACCAGTTCACTGGCTGCTGGCTCGGGACGGGTCACGAGAATGGTCATGCAGGCGGCTGCCCCTGATAAACCTCACGCAGAATCTCGCGTGCGCCATTTTCCAGTAGCTCTTCCGCCAGCGAAATACCCATCTGCTCCGCCTGATCACGCGAGCCACGACGTTCGCCGGTGATCATCTGGCTGCCATCTGGTGAACCCACCAAACCACGCAGCCACAGCTGATCGCCTTCCAGCACCGCAAAGCTACCAATCGGTACCTGACAGCCGCCTTCCAGACGGGTGTTCATGGCGCGTTCAGCGCGCACGCAAACCGCGGTATCGCCGTCATTCAGCGCCTGGAGCAGGGCGATCAGTTCGGTATCGTCAAGGCGGCATTCAATGCCGACTGCACCCTGACCGACGGCCGGTAATGAGATTTCAGCGGGTAACGCGAAGCGGATGCGCTCTTCCAGGCCAAGACGCTTAAGGCCCGCAGCAGCCAGAATGATGGCGTCATACTCCCCGGCATCCAGTTTGCCCAGGCGGGTGCCGACATTGCCGCGCAGCGAGCGAATCACCAGGTCGGGACGGCGTGCGCTGAGCTGGCACTGACGGCGTAAGCTTGAGGTGCCGACGACCGCGCCCTGCGGCAGTGCATCGATAGAATCGTAATGATTGGAGACAAAGGCGTCGCGCGGGTCTTCGCGCTCGCAGATGGTGACCAGACCGAGTCCTTCAGGGAAATCTACCGGCACATCTTTCATCGAATGCACGGCGAGGTCGGCGCGATTTTCCAGCATCGCCAACTCCAGCTCCTTGACGAAAAGCCCTTTTCCCCCCACTTTAGCCAGCGGCGTATCAAGGATGACATCACCTTTGGTGACCATTGGCACCAGCTCTACGCGCAGACCAGGGTGCGCCGTCATCAGGCGTTGCTGGACATATTGTGCCTGCCAGAGTGCGAGGGGACTTTGTCTTGTAGCAATTCTGAAAATTTTGTCTAACATGCTGTTAACCGTTTTGATCGTTCATCGAATATCCTACCATCGATAGGGGAATGCTGTCAGTTTCAACGGATTGAAAAGACCCTGATGTCAGATTTCGCCGCGATCACCGGGGAATAATCTGAGGTCATAGTCCGAAAACGCAGGGGTTAGTTCGGAACGTGCTAAACTGTTAAGTAGCGCAACTTTCTTTACGGTCAATCTGCCAGGTGTTAGATTGATCACGTTTCCAGCAATAATTTGCCCGATATCTTTATTATTAAGTGGCAGGTTTCGGAAACAGGGTGCTTAACACTGGGACAATCAGGCGAAACGTCTTGTACCTCTACATTGAGACACTGAAACAGAGACTGGATGCTATCAACCAGCTGCGTGTAGATCGCGCGCTGGCTGCGATGGGGCCTGCTTTCCAGCACGTCTACAGTCTGCTGCCAACATTACTGCATTATCATCATCCGCTGATGCCGGGTTACCTTGAGGGTAACGTTCCACATGGCATCAGCTTTTACACGCCTGATGAAAACCAACAACAACTGTTGCAGGATCTGGCGGGTAAACAGCCGCTGCATCTCAGCACTGGTGCCAAAGGCGAAATGCCGATCACCGGCATCTACTCAATGGGCAGCACCTCCTCTGTCGGCCAGAACAGCGTCTCCGATCTTGATATCTGGGTTTGTCATCAATCCTGGTTGGATAATGAAGAGCGCCTCAACCTGCAACGTAAATGTACCTTGTTGCAGAAATGGTGCGTCTCAATGGGGGTGGAAGTCAGCTTCTTCCTGATCGATGAGAACCGTTTCCGTCATAACGAAAGCGGCAGTCTCGGAGCAGAAGATTGCGGCTCGACCCAACATATTTTGCTGCTGGACGAATTTTACCGTACCGCTGTGCGTATGGCCGGTAAACGTATCCTGTGGAACATGGTGCCCGGTGAAGAGGAGCATCATTACGACGATTACGTCATGTCGCTGTACGCCCAGGGCGTACTGACACCGAACGAATGGCTTGATCTTGGTGGCCTCGGCACCCTGTCAGCCGAAGAGTATTTTGGTGCCAGCCTGTGGCAGCTGTATAAAAGCATCGATTCACCGTACAAAGCGGTGCTGAAAACGCTGTTGCTGGAAGCCTATAGCTGGGAATATCCCAATACCCAACTGCTGGCGATGGACATCAAGCAGCGCCTGCACGACGGCGAAATTGTCTGCTTCGGTCTTGATCCCTACTGCATGATGCTGGAACGCGTGACGCGTTATCTCACCAGCATTGACGATTTGGCGCGTCTTGATCTGGTGCGTCGCTGCTTCTACCTCAAAGTATGTGAAAAACTCTCCAGTGAAGAGAGCCATCACCGCTCCGGCTGGCGCCGCGAAATCCTGTCGCAGCTGGTGAAAGAGTGGGGCTGGGACGACGAGAAGCTGGCGGTGCTGGATAACCGCGCGCAGTGGAAAATCGAGCGCGTGCGTGAAGCGCACAATGAATTGCTGGATGCGATGATGCAGAGCTATCGCAACCTGATCCGTTTCGCACGCCGTAACAATTTAAGCGTCAGCGCCAGCCCGCAGGACATCGGCGTGCTGACGCGTAAACTGTATGCTGCCTTTGAAGCGCTACCCGGCAAGGTGACGCTGGTGAACCCGCAGATTTCGCCCGACCTGTCGGAAGATAATCTGACCTTTATTCACGTCCCGGCTGGTCGCGCCAATCGCGCAGGTTGGTATCTGTATAACCAGTCGCCGGACATGAGTTCCATCATCAGCCATCAGCCGCTGGAATATAACCGCTACCTGAACAAACTGGTGGCGTGGGCGTGGTTTAACGGTTTGATGACCAGCAAAACCCGGCTGCATATCAAGGGCAATGAACTCTGCGATCTGCCGCGTTTGCAGGAGCTGGTGAATGATGTCTCGCATCATTTCCCGCTGCGCGTACCGGCACCGACGCCAAAAGCGCTCTACAGCCCGTGTGAAATTCGACACCTGGCGATTATCGTTAACCTCGAACACGATCCCACCTCCGCGTTCCGCAATCAGGTGGTGCATTTCGATTTCCGTAAACTGGACGTGTTCAGTTTCGGTCAGCAGCAGCAATGCCTGATTGGCAGCATCGATCTGTTGTACCGCAACTCGTGGAATGAGGTGCGTACGCTGCACTTCAGCGGTGAGCAGGCGATGATCGAAGCGCTGAAAACCATCCTTGGCAAAATGCATCAGGATGCTGCCCCGCCGGATACGGTAGAGGTGTTCTGCTACAGCCAGCATCTGCGCGGCCTGATTCGTACCCGCGTCCAGCAGTTGGTGTCAGAATGCATCGAGTTGCGTCTTTCCAGTACCCGTCAGGAACCGGGCCGCTTCAAAGCATTGCGTATGGCGGGCCAGACTTGGGGGCTGTTCTTTGAACGCATGAGCGTGTCGGTGCAGAAACTGGAAAATGCGGTCGAGTTCTACGGCGCGATTTCCAATAACAAGCTGCATGGACTGTCGATTAAAGTGGAGTCGAACCAGACGCCGCTGCCACCGGTGGTCAACGGCTATGCCAGCGAAGGCATCATTCAGTTTTTCTTTGAAGATACCAATGATGATCGCGGCTTCAACATTTATATCCTCGACGAAACCAACCGCGTTGAGGTGTACCATCATTGCGAAGGCAGCAAAGAAGAACTGGTGCGTGACGTCAGCCGTTTCTACTCGTCATCGCATGACCGTTTTACCTACGGTTCCAGCTTTATCAACTTCAACTTGCCGCAGTTCTATCAGATTGTGAATGCTGGCGATCGCTTCCAGGTGATCCCCTTCCGCAGTCAGACGCTGACGCAGCTGTGCGCCACACAGCCTGACAACGACAACGGCGATTTCCAGCCGCGTTATCAAATGCACTGATCCTGCCCGCGCTCGCGTGGCAGGTGTCGGACCTGTAACGTGTTTGCCGGTATTTCCTGTTGCTTTTACAACGTCAACTGCGATGATAAGCATCCAGGAAAGGACAGAAAGAGCAGACAGAATGAGACAAATGATACGTCAGCTGGGAATGGCGCTGGCACTGGTCGGCTTAGCAGGCTGTGGTCTGAAAGGCCCCTTATATTTTCCGCCTCCGGAACAACTGAAAAAAACCAATACCCAGCCCACTGAACAGCAGCAGCAAGCAGCGAAAAGTGCGGATGTGGGTGGTTTAGTTACCGACAAACAAGGCATGCAGGGGAATTAATCTCCCATGAGTAATCCGGCGGAGCAGAAAATGCAGTTCTCGAAAATGCACGGTCTTGGCAACGACTTTATGGTCGTGGACGCCGTGACGCAAAACGTCTTTTTTTCGCCGGAGCTGATTCGCCGTCTGGCGGATCGCCATCTGGGGATCGGTTTCGATCAACTGCTGATTGTCGAACCGCCTTACGATCCGGATCTTGATTTCCACTATCGAATTTTCAACGCTGATGGCAGTGAAGTGGCGCAGTGTGGCAATGGTGCGCGCTGCTTCGCCCGTTTCGTGCGTCTGAAAGGGTTGACCAACAAAAGCGATATCCGCGTCAGTACCCAAACCGGCCGGATGGTGCTGAGCGTCACCAATGACGAGCTGGTGCGCGTCAATATGGGTGAGCCAAACTTCGAACCCCAGCAGGTCCCGTTCCGTGCCAACAAAGCCGAGAATCTCTATCTGCTGCGCGTGGCCGACCAGACCGTGATGTTTGGCGCCGTGTCGATGGGTAATCCGCATTGCGTTATCCAGGTTGAGAACGTGAAAACCGCGCCGGTGGAAACCCTCGGCCCGGTACTGGAAAGCCATGAACGTTTTCCGGAGCGCGTGAACGTCGGCTTTATGGAAGTGGTCAATCCAGAACACATTCGTCTGCGCGTTTATGAACGCGGCGCGGGTGAAACCCAGGCTTGTGGCAGTGGCGCGTGTGCCGCTGTTGCCTGCGGTATTCAGCAGGGCATTCTGGCGGAGAAAGTCCGCGTTGATCTGCCCGGCGGAACGCTGCATATTGCCTGGAAAGGGGCCGGTCAACCGCTGTTTATGACCGGGCCAGCCACACACGTCTACGATGGGTTTATTCATCTATGAAAAATGTCGAAGAGCAGACCGACAGCGCGGTGCTGCTGGACGATCAGGCGGTCAGCGCATTTCTGCGTCAGAACCCCGATTTTTTTATTCGCAATGCGCGCCAGGTCGAACAGATGATGGTGCCGCATCCGGTACGCGGCAGCGTGTCGCTGGTGGAATGGCATATGGCGCGGCAGCGCAACCATATCCAGCAGCTGGAAGAGGAGATCACGCTGTTGATGGAGCAGGCAACGGCCAACCATCAACTGTTTGATCGCCTGCTGTCGTTACAGGGGCATCTCGCCGCCGCAGATAGCCTGCAAGATATGCTGACGCGTCTGCATCGCTGGGCGCGTGAGTTGGGCCTTGCCGGAGCCAACGTACGCTTGTTCAGCGACAAATGGCACATCGGCGCACCGTCCGATTTCACCCAATTGGGCCTGTCACGCCAGGCGTTTGAGCCGTTGCGTATTCAGCGCTTCGGCAATGAACACCATTATCTTGGTCACCTTAATGGCCCTGAGTTGCTGCTGCTGTTGCCACAGGCGAAAGCCATCGGTTCCGTAGCCATGTCGCTGATGGGCGATCGCGGTGAACTGGGCGTGTTGATCTTCAGCAGCCGCGACAACCAGCATTATCAGGCGGGCATGGGAACGTTGCTGCTGCAACATCTGGCGCTGATGCTGCCAGAATTGCTGTCACGCTGGGTCGAACGTGCATGAGCAGCGACAGCCCGCTGCTTCCCGCCGTTGAGGGCTTCCTGCGTTATCTGAAAGTCGAGCGCCAGCTTAGCCCGTTGACGCAGCAAAACTATGCTCGCCAGCTTCAGGCCATCATCCCGATGGCTGATGAGATGAAAATCACCGCCTGGACACAGCTGGAACCGGCGCAGGTACGTAACATCGCTGCGCGCAGTCGCCGTGCGGGTTTAGGTGCCAGTAGCCTGGCGTTACGCTTGTCAGCGTTGCGCAGTTTCCTGGACTGGCAGGTCAGCCAGGGGATGCTGAGCGGTAATCCGGCCAAAGGCATCGCCACCCCGCGTAATGCGCGTCATCTGCCGAAAAATATGGATGTCGACGAGGTCAATCAACTGCTGGAAATTGACCTCAACGATCCGCTGGCGGTACGCGATCGCGCCATGCTGGAAACTATGTATGGCGGAGGGTTGCGTCTGTCGGAGCTGGTGCATATGGATATCCGCCATCTGGATCTGGAGGCGGGCGAAGTCTGGGTACTGGGCAAAGGCAGCAAAGAACGCCGCGTGCCGATTGGTGGCACCGCAGTCACCTGGTTACAGCACTGGCTGCCGCTGCGAGCCAGCTTTGCACCGCAGGATGACGCGGTGTTTGTCTCCAGCCGTGGAAGTCGTATTTCGGCGCGTAACGTGCAAAAACGCTTTGCCGAATGGGGCATCAAACAAGGCGTTGCCAGCCACATCCACCCGCATAAGCTGCGCCACTCTTTTGCTACGCATTTGCTGGAATCGAGCGGCGATCTACGTGCGGTGCAGGAGCTGCTCGGCCACGCTAATCTCTCGACCACGCAAATCTATACCCATCTTGATTTCCAGCATCTGGCCTCGGTGTACGATTCCGCACACCCACGCGCCAAACGAGGAAAGTCGTAATGAAGTTTTACCGTCCACTGCGTGCGATCAAAGCGATCACCTTTGATCTCGACGACACCTTATATGACAACCATCCGGTGATCCGCAAAACCACCGCAGAATCCCATGCGGCGTTACAGGCTTATCACCCGGCCTTATGCGATTTCACCCCGGCAGAATATCAGGCGCTGCGTGATGAATTGCTGGCGCGCGAGCCGGAGATTTATCACGACGTGTCCGAGTGGCGGCGTCGTTCGGTCGAACTGGCGTTGATCAATATCGGTTTATCCACAGCGGAAGCGACCGCAGGCGCCAGTGAAGTGATGAGCGTGTTTCACCGCTGGCGCAGCGAAGTGGACATGCCGGAAGAAACGCATGCGACCCTGACCACGCTCGGTAATAAAGTCCCGCTGGTGGCGATCACCAATGGCAATGCCGATCCGCAAAAACTTGGGATCTCACACTATTTTGAGTTCGCGCTGCGCGCCGGACCACATGGCCGCGCGAAGCCGTGGCAGGATATGTATCAGCTGGCGTCGGAACGTTTAGGCATTGCCCCGGAACACATTCTGCATGTGGGTGACGATCTCACCACCGACGTTGCCGGTTCGCTACGTGCCGGGATGCAGGCGTGCTGGATTAACCTGCGCGATGGCAACCTGATGCACGTTGATGATGCGCGCCTGCTGCCGCATGTTGAAATTTCGCAGTTGGCATCACTGACCTCGCTGCTATAATGGCTGTATATTTACCCAGCTATTGGGTGATCTTCTTTTTTTAAACGGTGCTTATGGACGTTTCTGATCTGCTTAACGGCTTAAATGACAAACAGCGCGAGGCGGTCGCCGCACCGCGCAGCAACCTGCTGGTGCTGGCCGGAGCAGGCAGTGGCAAAACCCGTGTGCTGGTGCATCGCATTGCCTGGCTGTTGTCAGTAGAGAATTGCTCGCCTTACTCAATTATGGCGGTAACCTTTACTAACAAAGCCGCCGCAGAGATGCGCCATCGTATCGATCAACTGATCGGCACCAGCCAGGGCGGCATGTGGATCGGCACGTTCCACGGCCTGGCGCACCGTTTATTGCGCGCCCACCATCTTGATGCCGGGCTGCCGCAGGATTTTCAGATCCTCGACAGCGAAGATCAGCTGCGCTTGCTGAAGCGTCTGATCAAAGCGATGAACCTCGATGAAAAACAATGGCCTGCGCGTCAGGGCATGTGGTACATCAACGGCAAGAAAGATGAAGGTCTGCGCCCCAAACATATTGAAAGCTACGGCAACCCGGTGGAGCAAACCTGGCTGCGGATTTATCAGGCGTATCAGGAAGCCTGCGATCGCGCCGGTCTGGTGGATTTTGCCGAGCTGCTGCTGCGTGCGCACGAACTGTGGCTGAATAAACCCCATATCCTCAATCATTACCGCGAGCGTTTCAGTAACGTGCTGGTGGACGAATTCCAGGACACCAACAACATTCAATACGCATGGATTCGTATGCTGGCGGGTGATACCGGTCGGGTGATTATCGTTGGCGATGATGACCAGTCGATCTACGGCTGGCGTGGTGCGCAGGTGGAAAACATCCAGCGGTTTTTGCAGGATTTCCCTGGCGCAGAAACCATCCGCCTGGAGCAGAACTACCGTTCCACCAATAACATCCTGAAAGCGGCGAACGCCCTGATTGCCAACAACAATGGCCGCCTCGGTAAAGAGTTATGGACCGATGGCAGCGATGGCGAACCGATCTCTCTCTACTGCGCCTTTAACGAGCTGGATGAAGCGCGCTTCGTGGTCAACCGTATCAAAGCCTGGCATGAGAACGGTAACGCGCTGGCCGACTGCGCGATTCTGTATCGCAGCAACGCCCAGTCACGCGTGCTGGAAGAGGCGCTGCTCCAGGGCAGCATGCCATACCGGATCTATGGCGGCATGCGCTTCTTCGAGCGTCAGGAAATCAAAGACGCACTGGCTTACCTGCGTCTGATGGCGAACCGCAACGATGATGCGGCGTTTGAACGCGTGGTGAATACCCCGGTCCGTGGCGTGGGCGATCGTACCCTTGACGTGGTACGTCAGACGGCGCGCGAACAACAGCTGACTCTGTGGCAGGCAACGCGTGAACTGCTACAAAATCGGGTGCTGGCGGGGCGTGCGGCCTCGGCGCTACAACGTTTCTGCGAACTGGTGGATGCGTTGGCCAGTGAAACTGCGGAACTTCCGCTGCACGTACAAACTGATCGGGTGATCAAAGATTCCGGGCTGTGGCTGATGTACGAGCAGGAGAAGGGCGAAAAAGGCCAGGCGCGTATCGAAAACCTTGAGGAACTGGTGACGGCAACGCGTCAGTTCAGCTACCAGGATGAAGACGAAGATCTGATGCCGTTGCAGGCTTTCCTCTCCCATGCAGCGCTGGAAGCAGGAGAAGGCCAGGCCGACAAATGGCAGGATGCTGTTCAGTTGATGACGCTGCATTCGGCGAAAGGTCTGGAGTTCAGCCAGGTGTTTATCGTCGGGATGGAAGAAGGCATGTTCCCGAGTCAGATGTCACTCGATGAGGGTGGCCGTCTCGAAGAGGAGCGTCGTCTGGCTTATGTTGGCGTGACGCGTGCGATGGAAAAGCTGACGCTGACTTATGCGGAAACAAGGCGCCTTTATGGTAAGGAAGTGTATCACCGGCCATCACGTTTCATTGGTGAACTGCCGGAAGATTGCGTGGAAGAGGTACGTTTACGTGCCAGCGTGAGCCGTCCGGTCAATCATCAGCGCATGGGAACACCGATCGCGCAAAACGACAGCGGCTTCGCGCTGGGCCAACGTGTACGCCATGCCAAATTTGGCGAAGGTACCATTATCAACCTCGAAGGCAGCGGCGAGCACAGCCGTTTGCAGGTCGCTTTTCAGGGACAGGGCATCAAATGGCTGGTTGCTGCCTATGCCCGGCTGGAAACGGTGTAGCGCGGTTGCGCTGCCTTGACGACTTTTTCGTCTCAGCGTAACATGCGCCCACTATTATCATGAGAGGACAATGCCTTGGACACGCCCAGTCGATGCTGGCTCAACCCCCTGGTTCACAGGAATAACATCTAAGGCTACCTCTTAGCTGGTAGCCTTAGCGGTTATCAGCGACCTCCCTTTTTGTCCCGTCGCATGAGTCAGCACTGATTATACCCGTCATAGTTCAAGTTGCAGGTGCGTTGGCTGCGGATATTCACCCCAGTCACTTACTACAGTAAGCTCCCGGGGATTCACATCCTTGCCGCCTTCCTGCAACTCGAATTATTTAGGGTATACCTTGAGGCGAAAGTTTCGGTGTTCAGGCTTTGCCGTGCCCGTTTTGCGTAAGCGCAACGGTTCACCGCCTTGTCCCATTAAGTCTGCAATGGGGAGTATTGCTATGCTGAGCGCATTTAAACTGGATCGCAGCCGCCTGACGCGTCTCGAACTGGAAGACCATAACGACAAACTCAACGCGTCCGTGTGGGTTGATCTGATCGAGCCCGATGAAGGCGAGCGCGAACGGGTGCAAAGTGAGCTGGGCCAGAGCCTGGCAACACGCCCGGAGCTGGAAGACATCGAAGCCTCGGCGCGTTTCTTTGAAGACGAAGATGGCCTGCATATTCACTCCTTCTTCTTTTATGAAGATGCGGAAGATCATGCCGGTAACTCGACCGTGGCGTTCACCATCCGTGAAGATCGCCTCTATACACTGCGCGAGCGAGAACTGCCCGCGTTTCGTCTCTATCGTATGCGCGCCCGTAACCAAACCCTGATTGACGGCAATGCGTTTGAACTGCTGCTGGATCTGTTTGAAACCAAAATCGAACAGTTGGCGGATGAGATCGAAAACATCTACAGCGCGCTGGAAAAGCTGAGCCGCGTGATTATGGAAGGGCAGCAGGGCGAAGAGTACGACGAAGCGCTGTCGCGTCTGGCGGAACTGGAAGATATCGGC
Source organism: Pantoea sp. X-Soil-TKNS-1279 (assembly GCF_059730565.1). Lineage (NCBI taxonomy): Bacteria > Pseudomonadati > Pseudomonadota > Gammaproteobacteria > Enterobacterales > Erwiniaceae > Pantoea > Pantoea sp. X-Soil-TKNS-1279. The sequence goes on from NZ_AP035948.1 coordinate 228,792, forward strand.
TGGAAGGTCCGTCTGTGTCTGATGGATACCCAGCGTGCGCTGAACTTCCTGGTGCGCAAAGCGCGTCTACCGGCGAACCAACTGGAGCAGGCGCGTGAGATCCTGCGCGATATCGAGTCTCTGCTGCCGCACAACGAATCGCTGTTCCAGAAGGTTAACTTCCTGATGCAGGCGGCGATGGGCTTTATCAACATCGAGCAGAACCGCATCATCAAAATCTTCTCGGTAGTGTCGGTGGTGTTCCTGCCGCCCACGCTGGTGGCGTCTAGCTATGGGATGAACTTCGAATTTATGCCAGAACTGAAGTGGAGCTTTGGCTACCCGGCGGCGATTGGGTTGATGATTCTTGCGGGTCTGGCACCTTATCTCTACTTCAAACGTAAAAACTGGTTGTAACATTGCGCGCTAAACCGCGCCGCTACGCATGCAATATGTAACAATTGTCGGGCCGTCTACACGGCCCGATTTTCTGGCTATAAATCACAATTCTGCGTAACCTGTTCTTTCCTGCTGATTAACTAATTCGTTGTATCCCACCTTATGGCGCGTCTCTCTTTGCGACAGCAGTGGACCATTCTGCTGATTGCTTCACTGATTCTGGGAATTATCTTCCAGTTGTTTCACCTGCCTGCGGCGTTGTTGCTCGGCCCGATGATTGTCGGCACCGTCATGGGACTCTCTGGCGCGTCGGTGCGCATCGATAAACGCTTGTTTGTGCTGGCTCAGGCGGTATTGGGTTGCATGATCGGGCAAACCCTGTCACCAGCGATATTGCCACCCCTGTTGCAGGATTGGCCGGTGGTGCTGGCGGTGTTGGCACTGACGCTGGCCGCCAGCGGGTTGTCTGGCTTCCTGCTGGTGCGTTTCAGTAATCTGCCCGGACCAACCGGTGCCTGGGGCTCCTCTCCCGGTGGTGCCTCGGCGATGGTGGCAATGGCCGGTGATTTTGGTGCTGACGTGCGGCTGGTGGCGTTTATGCAGTATCTGCGCGTGTTGTTTGTTGCCACGGCCGCTGCGGTGGTGGCACGTATCGGGCTGGGTAGCAGCGGCAGTAACGCCGAGCTGGTCTGGTTTCCTGCACTCAACAGCAGCTTTCTTCTGACGTTGGTGGTGATGGTGGTCGGTGCTTGGCTGGGGCAAAAGTTACGGATTCCGTCTGGCGCGTTGTTATTACCGGCGCTGATTGGCGCCACGATGCAGGGCACGGGCGTGGCGACGTTACAGGTGCCGGAATGGCTGCTGGCGCTGGCCTATGCGTTAATCGGCTGGAGCGTCGGACTGCGTTTCACCCGCCCGATTTTCCTGCTGGCGCTACGCACTTTGCCGCAAATGGTGGTGTCGATTATTGGTCTGATGTTGCTGTGTGGTGGGCTGGCGTGGATGCTGACGCGGGTGTTGCACGTCGATCTGATGACGGCTTATCTGGCAACCAGCCCTGGCGGGCTGGATACGGTGGCGATCATCGCCGCAGGCAGCCGGGTCGATATCGCTTTTGTGATGGCGTTGCAGACCTTGCGTCTGTTCACCATTTTGCTTACCGGTCCGGCGCTGGCGCGTTTTATCTCACGCTACGCGCACGCGCGTGCGAGCTGAGGCAATCGCGGCATCGACAATAAAAAAGGCGAGCGCCAGCCAGATAAAGCCAAAGGTCACCATTTTATCTGGCGTGACGGTTTCGCCATAAAACACCACCGCCAGCAGGAACATCAGCGTTGGACCGAGATACTGGAAAAAACCGATCGTTGAGAGACGCAAACGCGTGCAGGCGGCGGCAAACAGCATCAGCGGTACCGTGGTGACAATCCCGGCGGCGACCAGTTTCAGGTTAAGGCTTATCGGGTTGGCACTCAGATGGCTGGTGGCGCTATCGGCAAAACCAAACAGATAAATCGCCGCCAGCGGGAACATCCACAGCGTCTCAATCAGCATACCGCTCTGCGCATCGACCTGAATTTTCTTGCGCATCAGGCCGTAAAACGCAAAGGTCAGCGCCAGCCCGAGGGCAATCATCGGCACCGAACCAAACTTCCACAGCTGTACCAGCACCCCGATCGCGGCAAGCAGTACCGCCAACCATTGCAGGGGACGGAAGCGCTCGCGCATAAACAACATCCCCAGCACCACGTTAAACAATGGGCTGATGAAATAGCCGAGGCTGGCTTCAAGGATGTGCTGATTATTCACCGCCCAGATATACAGCAACCAGTTACCTCCGATGGTGAAGGCGGTGAACGCCAGCAACAGCACTTTTTTTGGCTGGCGCATCACGCTGCATACCTGGTTCCAGTTACGGCTGAGGGTGATCAACAGCAGCATAAACAATGCTGACCAAATCACCCGGTGCGTCATGATTTCAAGTGGGGGGACAACCTTGACCAGCTTGAAGTAGGCCGGTGCCACCCCCCACAGGAAATAGGCGCCGAGTGCATAGCCGATACCCTGGCGCGTTTGTTGTGTATCCATGATTTCCTAACCGATCAGATAAGTCGCAGTGGCGGTAGCGATGTAATCACCCTGCTGGTTATGCATTTCAACGCGGGCGACCGCGACTTTATTACCGGCACGCAGCAGGCTGCTGGTGGCGACAAAACGCTCGCCACGACCCGGACGCAGATAATCCACGCGCATATCAATCGTACCCATCCGCGACAAGCGCTGGCGCAGTTCCTCTTCGCTGATGTTCTCCTGACGCGTCAGTGAATGACTGACGCAAACCAGGCCAGCGGCGACATCAAGTACCGAGGCGATCACGCCGCCATGCAAAATACTTTGCGCGGCATTCCCCACCAGCATGGTTTTATTGGCAAAACCCAGTTCGGCGTAATCGGGTTCGAGCCGATCCAGTTCCAGCCCAAGTGCCTGATTAAACGGCATATGATAAACAAAAATTTCGCCAATCAGACGGCGTGCTTCCTGCGGTGTCAGCATCGGTGATGACATGGTGGTGGCCTTCAAACAACCCCTTGTACGGGGCGATGGATGTTAAGGAGTTGTGTATATTATGCCGCGTTAGAGCCGCTTTCCAGTTTCAGAAATCGTCGCTAATCAAGGGTTAAGTTTGTGTGTAGAATGACCTGCTTTTTTAAACCGTTACCAAACGACTATGCAGTGCCCACTGGAGAATTCTATGCGTAAGCAGCGCGCCTTGCTGGCAGCGGCTCTGTTAATTCCTGCTATGGCGCAGGCGGATGAAGCCACGATTAAAGAGGTTCATGATGCACCAGCGGTAAAGGGCAGTATTATTGCTAACCTGCTGGAGAAACACGATAACCCATTCGTGCTTTATCCCTACGAAAACAACTATCTGCTTTACACCTACACCAGCGACATGAACAAAGAGGCCATTTCCTCTTACGACTGGGCAGACAAAGCCAAAAAGGATGAAGTAAAATTCCAGCTCAGTCTGGCCTTTCCGCTGTGGCGCGGTATTCTGGGCGACAATTCGGTACTGGCGGCGTCTTATACCCAGCGTTCCTGGTGGCAGCTCTCCAATCGTGGCGCCTCTTCACCGTTTCGTGAAACCAACTATGAGCCGCAGATTTTCCTCGGCTGGGCGACGGATTACTCGCTGGGTGGCTGGACATTGCGCGATGTGGAGATGGGTCTGAACCATCAGTCAAACGGCCGCAGCGATCCGACTTCTCGTAGCTGGAACCGCGTATATGCGCGCCTGATGGCGGAGAACGGCAATTTCCTCGCCGAGATCAAACCCTGGTATCGTATCCCGGAAAGCGCCAGCAATGATGACAACCCGGATATCACCAAATACATGGGCTATTACCGCGCGAAGCTGGGTTACAGGTACGGCGAAAGCATTTTTAGCGTGGAAGGCAATTACAACTGGAACAGTGGCTACGGCGGTGCAACCTTTGCCTGGAGCTACCCGATCAGCGAGCATGTGCGTTTTTACACGCAGCTGTTTAGCGGCTATGGTGAATCGCTCATCGACTACAACCACCGCCAGACGCGTGTGGGTGTCGGCATAACGCTCAACGATCTGTTCTGATAAGCAAACAACAGGATTACCGTGGCAACATCGGCAGTGCTCAATCAGGAAACGCTGGCGCAGCAGGTATTACAGGATACCTTCGGCTACCAGCAATTTCGTCCCGGCCAGCAAACCATCATCGAAACGGCGCTGGCAGGGCGCGATTGCCTGGTGGTTATGCCCACCGGCGGTGGCAAATCGCTGTGTTATCAAATTCCGGCGCTGGTGCGTGAGGGATTAACGCTGGTGGTTTCGCCGTTGATTTCCCTGATGAAAGATCAGGTCGATCAATTGCTGGCTAACGGTGTGGCTGCGGCCTGCCTTAACTCCACCCAGACGCGTGAAGAGCAGCAACAGGTGTTTGCCGATTGTCGTAGCGGTCGCCTGAAACTGCTCTATATCGCGCCTGAACGCCTGATGATGGATAACTTCCTCGACAGCCTGCACCACTGGAATCCGGTGATGCTGGCGGTGGATGAAGCGCACTGTATCTCGCAATGGGGCCACGATTTCCGCCCGGAGTATGGTGCGTTGGGCCAACTGCGCCAGCGCTTCCCGGAGCTGCCGGTGATGGCGCTGACCGCCACCGCTGACGAAACCACGCGTAATGACATCGCGCATCTGTTGCAGATGCACGATCCCCTGATTCAAATCAGCAGCTTCGATCGACCGAACATCCGCTATACGCTGGTGGAGAAGTTCAAACCGACCGAGCAGTTGCTGCGCTATGTTCAGGACCAGCGCGGCAAAAGCGGCATTATTTACTGCAACAGCCGCGCCAAGGTAGAAGACACCGCTGCCCGCCTGCAAAGCCGTGGTCTGAGCGTGGGTGCTTATCATGCCGGTATCGACAGCGCCCAGCGTGCGCGGGTGCAGGAGGCTTTCCAGCGTGATGACCTGCAAATAGTGGTGGCTACCGTGGCGTTCGGCATGGGCATCAACAAGCCCAACGTCCGTTTTGTCGTGCACTTTGATATTCCGCGTAACATCGAATCCTATTATCAGGAAACGGGCCGCGCCGGACGTGACGGTCTGCCTGCCGAAGCCATGATGCTGTACGACCCGGCCGATATGGCCTGGTTGCGTAAATGTCTGGAAGAGAAAACGCCTGGGCCGTTGCAGGATATTGAACGCCATAAACTCAATGCGATGGGCGCGTTTGCTGAAGCGCAAACCTGCCGTCGTTTGGTGCTGCTCAACTATTTTGGCGAGGGACGTCAGCAGCCGTGTGACAACTGCGATATCTGCCTCGATCCACCGCGTCGTTACGATGGTCTGGTGGAGGCGCAGAAAGCGCTGTCCAGCATTTATCGCACCGGGCAGCGCTTCGGCATGGGCTATATTGTTGAAGTTTTGCGCGGTGCCAGCAACCAGCGTATTCGCGACAACGGGCACGACAAATTGCCGGTTTACGGCATTGGCCGGGATAACAGCACCGAACATTGGGTCAGCGTGCTGCGTCAGCTCATCCATCTCGGAATGGTGACGCAAAATATCGCCATGCATTCCGCGTTACAACTTACCGAAGCGGCTCGTCCGGTGCTGCGTGCAGAAATCCCGCTGATGCTGGCGGTGCCGCGAATTGTGACGGTGAAAACGCGCAGCAGCTCGCCGAAGGTCTATGGCGGCAATTACGATCGCAAACTGTTCGCCAAGCTGCGTAAGTTACGTAAAGCGATTGCTGACGAGGAGAATATTCCGCCCTATGTGGTGTTTAACGATGCCACGTTGATTGAGATGGCGGAACAGATGCCGGTGAGCGCGTCAGAAATGCTGAGCGTGAACGGTGTCGGCCATCGCAAACTGGAACGTTTTGGTAAACCGTTCCTGGTGATGATCAAAGAACATCTTGATGAAGAGTAAAGGAAAAAAGCATGTTGATGTTATTCGCTACCGTCGCACTGGTACATCTGGTCGCGCTGATGAGTCCTGGCCCGGACTTCTTTTTTGTCTCGCAGACTGCTGCCAGCCGCTCGCGTAAAGAAGCGATGATGGGGGTGCTGGGGATCACGCTGGGAGTAATGGTGTGGGCCGGTGTGGCGCTGATGGGCCTGCATCTGATCCTGGAAAAAATGGCGTGGCTGCATCAAATCATCATGGTGGGTGGCGGCTTATATCTGCTGTGGATGGGCTGGCAGTTGATGCGTTCGGCGCGTCAGCGTCATCAGCAGCCAAACAGCGAAGCACCCGTCGTGGAGCTGCCGAAAAAAGGGATGAGCTTCCTTAAAGGCTTGCTGACCAACCTCTCCAACCCGAAAGCCATTATCTATTTCGGCAGCGTGTTCTCGCTGTTTGTTGGCAATGATGTCGGCGCAATGGAGCGCTGGGGATTATTCCTGCTGATTCTGGTGGAAACCTTCGCCTGGTTTACCGTGGTGGCGGCGATTTTTGCTCTGCCGTGGATGCGTGATAAATATCAGCGCATGGCGAAGTGGGTTGATGGCATGGCGGGTGTCCTGTTTGCCGGCTTCGGCATCCACCTGATCATTTCACGGTAATTTTATCCGTAGCGGCGCGATTTATCGCGCGGGTTTATAGGCGCATGATAAATCGCGCCGCTACGAACTATCAGGCGATTCTGCGCGCGCTGGCTAACAACGCACCGACGGCCATAAACAAACCACCAAACGTTCGATTCATTGCCTTCATCTGCTTCGGCCCTTTAATCCAACCGGCGATGCGGGTGGCGAGGGTGGCATAACCAATCATCACGATAATATCTACGACCACCGTGGTGACGCCGAGCACCAGATATTGCATCAACTGTGGCTGGTGCGGCTGAATGAACTGCGGGAACAGCGCGGCAAGAAACACAATGCTTTTGGGGTTAGTCAGGTTAACCAATACCGCGCGCTTAAACAGGCGACGACGCGGCATCGCTTTGGCGACAGCATTGAGATCCAGCGCGCCACCCGAGCGCCATTGCTGAATACCCAGCCACACTAAATAGGCGGCACCGGCCCACTTCAGGATTTCGAACGCCAGCAGCGACTGAGAAAACAGCGCGCCAAGACCCACACCCACCAGCACGATATGTACCGACAGACCAATTTGCAGGCCAGATATCGAGGCCACTGCGCCGCGATAGCCGTGACTGATGCCGGTGCTCATGGTGTTAATCGCGCCGGAACCCGGCGAGAGGCTAAGGATGGTTGTGGTAAGCAGGTAGGTTAACCACCATTCAATGGTCATGTGTGACATTCCCTGATGTAAGCGAAGTGTGACACAATACGCCAGAAAATCGCGGCACGCTATGGAGTGGACGTGTGGCGTTGACGTTTTTTTCAGGAGGGCGGATGCAGAAGATAAAACAGAGTTGGCTCAGGCGTGAAAAGGCGTTTGCCTCCTTTGCTACCGGTCCGCTGCTCGACTTCTGGCACCGTCGTGAAGAGTGTGAATTTACCGGCGTGGGTAATCTCACCCTGCGCTATGTTCGTTTCACTTCTCCGCAACATCATCGTGTCATTCTGATTGTTCCCGGACGTATTGAAAGCTACATCAAATACCCGGAGCTGGCCTATGACCTGTTCCACTGTGGTTTTGATGTGGTGATTATTGACCATCGAGGCCAGGGACGCTCCGATCGTCTGTTGGAAGATTCCCACCGCGGGCATGTGGTGGATTTCAATGATTACGTTGACGATCTGGAAACGCTTTATCTGAAAGAGATCGTCAGTGGTCATTACCGGCAGCGCTATGCGCTCGCGCATTCGATGGGCGGGGCGATCCTTGCGCTGTTTCTGGCGCGTCAGCCACGGGCGTTTCACGCCGTGGCGCTGGCGGCACCGATGTTTGGTATTACCTTGCCGCTGCCGCCTTTCCTCGCGCACCGCATTCTTGACTGGGCAGAGAAAATGCCCGCGCTGCGCGATGGTTATGCCCTTGGCACCGGGCGCTGGCGGGCCCATCCCTTCGGCATCAACCAGCTGACCCACAGTCGGGAACGTTATCAGCGCAACTTACGTTTTTACGCTGACGATCCGGCGATTCGTGTCGGTGGCCCGACTTACCATTGGGTACGTGAAGGGGTGCAGGCGGGTCGCAGCATTATCAGTCAGGTGAATAACATCACCACGCCGATGCTGCTGATGCAGGCCAGCGAAGACCGGGTGGTGGATAACCGCTCGCAGGATTTGTTTTGTGAGGCGATGGCAGCAGCAGGGCATCCCTGCGAGGGGGTCACGCCTTATGTGATTGAAGGCGCGCGCCATGAGATCCTGTTTGAAACAGACGCGATGCGCGCCCAGGCGCTAAATGCGGTGGTGGATTTTTTTGCGCGCCACGTTTAATTGATTTTTCATTTTCCGGCTACGGCCAACCGACATTAATACCAGAGGTTTCCATGTACCACATCGTCGCATCCGACCTGGATGGCACGCTGCTCTCACCGGACCATCGTCTGACCCCTTTCGCCCGCACTACGTTGCAGGAGCTGGTGGCACGCGATGTCCATTTCGTTTTTGCCACCGGTCGTCACTATATCGATGTGGGCCAGATGCGCGACAAACTCGGCATCCCGGCTTATATGATTACCTCCAACGGCGCACGCGTGCACAATGCTGACGGCGAGTTGATCTTCAGCCATAACCTGGATGCCGACATCGCCCAGGATCTGTATGGCCTGAAATACCACGATGAACAGGTTCTGACCCACGTTTACCGTGACGACGAATGGTTTATCAGCCGTCACCGCCCGGCGGAGCAGGATTATTTTCGTGAATCGGTGTTTAACTACCAGGTTTACCAGCCGGGGATGCTGCCGAGTGATGGCATCAGCAAAGTGTTCTTTACCTGCGACGATCCTGAGCATCTGATCCCGATGGAGCAGGCGATTGAGGCGCGTTGGGGCGATAGGGTCAACGTCAGCTTCTCGCTGCCGACCTGTCTCGAAGTGATGGCGGGGGGTGTCTCCAAGGGACATGCGCTGGAAGCGGTGGCAAAACAGCTCGGCTATTCATTGAAAGAGTGCATCGCGTTTGGTGATGGCATGAACGATGTCGAGATGCTCAGCATGGCCGGTAAGGGCTGCATCATGCGTAATGCCCATCAGCGTCTGAAAGATACCTTGCCTGCGCTGGAAGTGATTGGCAGCAATGCCGAAGACGCTGTGCCGCAAACGCTGCGTAAATTGTTCCTGGCATAACCTGATCCGTAGCGGCGCGATTTATCGCGCAATTTCGTGTACGTTGCAGGAAAAACCCGCGCGATAAATCGCGCCGCTACGGGGTGCTTGTGTTTTATCCGATTGTAAACCAGATAATTCAACGAGGCAGCGACAGTTTGTTTACACTAACGGCACTGTTCATTTTGGGATCGTTACCGTGCTGTTATTGATCGTTACCACCATTCTGTGGGCTTTTTCCTTTAGTTTAATCGGGGAATATCTGGCGGGTCAGGTGGATTCCTGGTTCTCGGTGCTGATGCGCCTGGCGCTGGCAGCCATTGTGTTCCTGCCCTTCCTGCGCTGGCGTGGCTATCGCGCTTCAACCATCTTGCTGTATATGCTGGTGGGAATGCTGCAACTGGGTGTCATGTACCTGCTGAGTTTCGAAGCCTATCTCTATCTGAGCGTCACCGAATTCCTGCTGTTCACCGTGATGACACCGCTGTATGTCACCCTGATTTATGATTTGCTCAGTCGGCGTCCACTGCGCATCGGCTATGCCTTTAGCGCCATGCTGGCGGTGATTGGCGCGGCGATTATCCGTTACGACAAAGTCAGCGATCATTTCTGGTTTGGCCTGCTGCTGGTGCAGGCGGCGAATATCTGCTTTGCCATTGGCATGGTAGGTTACAAGCGTTTGCAGGAAACACGTCCGATGCCGCAGCACACCGCCTTTTCGTGGTTCTACCTCGGCGCGGTGATTATTGCGGTGATTGCCTGGAGCCTGTGGGGTAATCCCAACAAACTGCCGACCACTTCGCTGCAATGGGGCATTCTGGTGTGGCTCGGCGTTGCGGCGTCTGGCCTGGGATACTTTATGTGGAACTACGGCGCGACCCAGGTGGATGCGGGGACGCTGGGGATTATGAACAATATGCACGTTCCGGCTGGCTTGCTGGTGAACCTGGCGATCTGGCAGGAAAAACCGCACTGGCCCAGCTTTATCGCTGGAGCCATCGTGATTTTTGCGTCACTTTACGTTCATAAACGCTGGGTGTTGGGAAAGACCACCACCAGCCATTAAGCCTTTTTGACGGGGGTTGGACGCTGCACCAGCGTCAACCCCTTCAAAAAGTTACGCAGAATCTGGTCACCGCACTCGCGATAGTTTTTATGATCCGGGTTACGGAAAATTGCGCCAATCTCCGCCTGAGAAACTTTAAAGTTCGCCTTCAGCAACACCTCGGGGATATCCGTGGTCTTCAGGGCAAACGCGATGCGCAGTTTCTTCAGGAAAATGTTGTTATTCATCCGGCGCTCAATCGACGGCGCAGGCGCATCTTCGCTTTTACCACGACGATGGAAAATTAAACCGTTAAGGAAATACCCCATCAGCACGTCCGGGCAAGGACGATATGCAGCGTCATCGTCCTTCTTCAGCCATGCCTGAACATCTTCCAGCGGCACATCGCTGCCTGCCAGAGCAAAAATCTCCACCACTTTGCTGTCGCTCAGGTCCAGCATATAGCGCACACTGCGCAGCACATCGTTATTAGTCATGGTGAAAATCTCCTGGTCGCGGGTTAAGGCGGCGCATTATAGAGCAGGCTAACTCAGGAAGACAGGGGCTGTAACGAACCCGGGCGCGCAGCATCACGTACAAACGGCAAATGTTCGCAGGCATGCTGACGGGCAAAGCGCACAAACGCCTCCAGCACCGGCTGACGCTGCTCACCATCGCGCATTGCCGCATACAAACGGCTCCACAACCCATCGCCCAACGTTTTCGTCACCACCAACCCCTGTTGTTCAAAACTCTCCACTACCCAATGTGGTAACGCCGCAATGCCCATACCGGCTGACACCATCTGAATCAACAACAGGGTATTATCAACACTCTTCAGGGCTGGGCTGATGCCTGCCGGTTGCAGGAAGTTTCGCCAAATATCGAGACGCTGACGCTGCACCGGGTAAATCATCAGCACTTCATCTGCCAAATCTTCCGGTGAAATGTGCTCAACGTTTGCCAGTCGATGAGCCGGGGCCATCACCAGACGCACCTCAAAATCGAACATCGGCGAATAGAACAAACCGCTGCGCGGCAGAATATCCGAGGTCAGCACCACATCCAGCTCACCCTGTTGCAAGGCTGGTTGTGGATCAAAGGTCACGCCAGATTTAAAATCCATCACCACCTGGGGCCAACTCTGACGGAAATTATTTAACGCAGGCGTCAGCCACTGAATGCAACTGTGACACTCAATCGCAATACGCAGCGTGGTTTGATGCGGCTCATGACAAGCCTGCAAGGCTTGCTGAATCTGCGGCAGGATCTGCTCAGCCAGTTGTAACAGGATCTCCCCCTGTGGCGTAAAGCGTAGCGGCTGGCTCTTACGCACAAACAGGCGAAAGCCCAGCCGTTGCTCCAGATCGCTGAACTGATGAGACAACGCCGATTGCGTTTGATGAAGCTGGGCAGCGGCGGCAGCCAGCGAACCGGTATTCCTTAACGCTTGCAGCGTTCGCAGGTGTTTGAGTTCGATCATGAGAGTCCTTCACATCGAGATTGAACAATTTGCGCTTGAGGAACATACAGTACCCGCAGAATATAGCGGTGTAAACATCTGGACGGCTAAACATCTCCAGCAAGCGTTGTGACCAGTCTATGTTGACCCTGATTTGAAGCGCGTGCTGCACAGTTAAGAATACCTGGAGAACAAAAAATGACCATTCTGAACCACACACTCGGTTTCCCTCGCGTCGGTTTGCGTCGTGAATTGAAGAAAGCTCAGGAAAGCTACTGGGCAGGTAACAGTTCACAGGAAGAACTGCTGGCTGTGGGCCGTGAACTGCGTGCGCGCCACTGGCAACAACAGAAAGATGCGGGTGTGGACCTGCTGCCCGTGGGCGACTTCGCCTGGTACGATCACGTACTGACCACCAGCCTGCTGCTGGGCAACGTACCGGCACGTCATCAGAATAAAGAGGGTTCAGTCGATCTCGACACCCTGTTCCGCCTGGGCCGTGGCCGTGCACCGACCGGTGAACCGGCGGCTGCCGCGGAGATGACCAAATGGTTTAACACCAACTATCACTACATGGTGCCGGAATTCACCCGTGGGCAGCAGTTCAAACTGACCTGGACCCAATTGCTGGACGAAGTGGACGAAGCGCTGGCGCTCGGTCACAACGTCAAACCTGTGCTGCTCGGTCCGGTGACTTACCTGTGGTTGGGTAAAGTGAAGGGTGAACAGTTTGACCGCCTGTCATTGCTGCCAGCGATCCTGCCGGTCTACCAACAGGTGCTGGCTGAACTGAAAAAACGCGGTATCGAATGGGTGCAGATTGATGAACCGTCACTGTCGCTGGAATTGCCAGCGGCGTGGCGCGCGGCGTTTCAACCCGCTTATGACGCGCTACAGGGTGCAACCAAACTGCTGCTGACCACCTACTTCGACAGCATCGGCCAAAACCTGGAAGTGATCAAAGCGCTGCCGGTGCAGGGCCTGCACGTTGACCTGGTGCACGGCAAAGACGATATTCAACAGCTCCACCAACAACTACCTGCCGAATGGCTGCTGTCGGTCGGGGTGATCAACGGTCGCAACGTCTGGCGTGCTGATCTCAGCCGCTGGTTTGAGCGCCTGCAACCGCTGGTGGGGCAACGCCCGCAACTGTGGATTGGCTCCTCTTGCTCCTTGCTGCACAGCCCGATCGACCTGAGCGTGGAAACCCGCCTGGATGATGAAGTCAAAAGCTGGTTCGCCTTCGCCCTGCAAAAATGCGCAGAGCTGGCATTGTTGAGCAAGGCATTGAATAACAATGATGCCCAGTCACTGGAAGCCTGGAGCGCGCCAATCCGAGCCCGTGCCCACTCCAGCCGGGTGCACAATGCCGCCGTGGCGCAGCGTTTGGCCAATATTCAGGCCGCAGATACTGAGCGTCACAGCGCTTACCGTGAACGCGCCAAAGCGCAACGTAACCGCTTCAATCTGCCCGCATGGCCAACCACCACCATTGGTTCATTTCCCCAGACCACAGAAATTCGCGGCCTGCGCCTCGACTTCAAAAAAGGCAACATTGATGGCGGCCAATACCGTACCGGCATCGCTGAACACATCAAACAGGCGATTATCGAGCAGGAACGCCTCGGTCTGGACGTGCTGGTGCACGGCGAAGCGGAACGTAATGACATGGTCGAATACTTCGGGGAAAATCTCGATGGCTTCATCTTTACCCAGAACGGTTGGGTACAGAGCTACGGTTCACGCTGCGTCAAACCGCCAGTGATCATCGGTGATGTCAGCCGCCCGGCAGCCATCACCGTGGAGTGGGCGAAATATGCGCAGTCGCTGACCGACAAACCGGTCAAAGGTATGCTTACCGGTCCGGTCACCATCTTGTGCTGGTCGTTCCCGCGCGAAGACGTCAGCCGTGAAACCATCGCTAAACAGATTGCGCTGGCACTGCGCGACGAAGTGGCTGACCTGGAAAAAGCCGGTATCGGCATTATTCAGATTGACGAACCGGCGCTGCGTGAAGGCCTGCCGTTGCATCAATCTGACTGGGCGGCGTACCTCACCTGGGCGGTGGATGCGTTCCGTCTCAACGCCGCCGTGGCGCAGGATGACACCCAGATCCACACCCATATGTGTTATTGCGAGTTCAACGACATCATGGACTCGATTGCCGCCCTGGATGCCGACGTGATCACCATCGAAACCTCACGTTCCGACATGGACCTGCTGGATGCGTTTAAAGAGTTTGAATACCCAAATGAAATCGGCCCAGGTGTGTATGACATCCACTCACCGAACGTACCGAGTGTTGAATGGATGGAGGATTTGCTGCGTAAAGCCGCGCTGAGTATCCCGGAGCAACGTCTGTGGGTGAATCCGGACTGCGGTTTGAAAACCCGAGGTTGGACAGAAACCCGTCAGGCACTGGCGAATATGGTTATCGCGGCGAAGCACCTGCGCGGTGAAACAGCCTGAATGCTGTGTTGACACTTTGGGGCGCGCAAGCGCCCCTTTTTTATTACGCGTCAGGCGTGACGCCATACTGTTGGAACCACGCCAGCATGCGCGTCCAGCCATCTTTTGCGGATTCCGCATGATAGCTCGGACGGTAATCAGCGTTGAAGGCATGACCCGCTTCGGGATAAACCACAATCTCCGCTTTGGCATTGGCGGCGTGCAGCGCCTGGCGCATCTGCTCAATGCTCTCCAGCGGAATCCCCTCATCCTGACCACCGTACAGGCCCAGCACCGGGGCATTCAGATCAACTGCAATATCAATCGGGTGCTTCTGCTGCTTGAGCGTCTTATCACCCACCAGGCGACCATACCAGGCGACTGCCGCACGTACCTGCGGATTGTGCGCGGCAAACAGCCAGCTTATGCGGCCGCCCCAGCAGAAACCGGTAATCCCCATACGCCGAATATCGCCGCCGTTGCGCGCGGCCCAATTGGCGACATGGTCGAGGTCGGATAACACCTGTGAGTCCGGCACTTTACTTACCAACTCTTTGAACAGGGTTGGGATATCGGTGTATTCGCTCGGATCGCCCTCGCGGAAATAGAGTTCCGGTGCCACCGCCAGATAACCCTCCAGCGCCAGACGGCGGCAGATATCCCGGATATGCTCATGCACGCCAAAAATTTCCTGGACTACCAACACCACCGGCAATGTCCCTTGATACTCTTTCGGGCGGGCATAAAACGCGGGCAGATTTTCCCCCTGGCTCGGAACCGAGGTTTCTCCGGCATGGATTGCCTCGCTGTGGGTAAGGATGGTGCTGCTGGCGGTCGGTTGGACGGCGGGAGCAAAGCCACCCGTTGCAGATTTTTGTGCCATATTGTCTTCGGTTTTCATTGTTCTCTCCATGCTGGCAAGTGCGCAATCACGTAACTATAGCCTGGCCGTAGAGGCCGGGCGGGTGTAGGTTTCAGAGGGGATACGCATGAATTCTTCTTCTCTATTAACACCGCCGACTGAACTTACACAGCACCGGATGTAGCAATTCAGAATGGCAGACTGCTGATGTGTGACTTAAATCACGAAAATATTTTCTTTTAATGTAACTTTCATTATTTATAGTGAAATTACTCACATATTTATCGCGTCTGCTGACGTAAAGTGGCGCGCATATCCCTATATCTACCAGGAGTCTGTTATGGCCCAGTCTGACGTTTTCCACCTTGGCATCACCAAAGCCAGCCTGAAAGGAGCCACACTGGCCATCGTTCCCGGTGACCCGGAGCGCGTGAAGAAAATTGCGGCGTTGATGGACAACCCGCAACATCTGGCGTCGCACCGTGAATTCACCACTTATCTGGCTGAACTGGAGGGGAAACCGGTGGTGGTGTGCTCCACCGGCATCGGCGGACCGTCCACCTCAATTGCCGTCGAAGAACTGGCGCAACTCGGCGTGCGCACCTTCCTGCGCGTGGGCACCACCGGCGCGATTCAGCCGGGCATCAATGTCGGTGACGTGTTGGTCACCACCGCATCAGTACGCCTGGACGGTGCCAGCCTGCATTTCGCACCGATGGAGTTCCCGGCAGTAGCCGATTTCACCTGCACCACGGCGCTGGTGGCGGCGGCGGAAGCCTGTGGCGCAAAAACCCATATCGGCATCACCGCGTCGTCAGATACCTTCTATCCCGGCCAGGAACGTTACGACACTTTTTCCGGGCGCGTGGTCAGCCGCTTCCAGGGTTCCATGAAAGAGTGGCAGCAGATGGGTGTCCTCAACTATGAGATGGAATCCGCTACACTGTTAACCATGTGCGCCAGCCAGGGGCTGCGAGCCGGTATGGTGGCGGGTGTCATCGTGAACCGTACGCAGAAGGAGATCCCGGATGCGGCGACCATGAAACAAACCGAAAGCGATGCGGTGAAAATTGTCGTTGAAGCTGCGCGCCGGTTAATGTAGCGCGCCCGGCAGCGGGCTATGGTTCGCTGCCCGTTAAGGATGCGCGCAAGTTCAGCGGATTACTGAGAGTCTTTTATGCGCAAAACTGTTGCTGTTCAACGCCCGGCCTTTATGACCAACCCGGCAGCGATGCAATCCCGTGTCGAAGGTGCGGCCGCGCGCTTCCGTCAGGCGATGGCGGCGGCGGATTATCCCGCCGCCCGCCGCTGCTGTGAAGACGTGCTGCGTGTGATGCCACATAACATGCAGGTGTTAAGTGACTACGCGCTGACTTTGATGCGCACCGGTGATTACAACAAGTCCTACAAAACCTACCTGAAAATCTATCAAGCCTCCGCCGACCAGCGGGCACAGGCGTCTGAAACCTGGCTGGATGGCCTGACTGAAGTGTGCGGCTGGCTCAATAAAGCGGATGAAGTGGCGCGTTACGGGCTGGAATCGTTGCAGCAATCTGATGCGAAGTTCAGTACCGGGCAGAAGCACCCGATCCCGGCTGAGGCACCACCGGCTTTTGATGCCAGCAAGCCCCAGGAAAATATCATTGCCTTTAGCCTGTATGGCAATCAGCCGCGATATTGCGAAACCTTGATTAAAAACGTTGAGGTAGCACGCGAACTCTACCCGGCCTGGACCTGTCGCGTTTATCTGGATGACAGCGTACCGCAGCATGTCTGGCAGCGTTTGCAGCAGCCTGATGTGCAACTGGTCGACATGTCTGAGGAAAAAACGTTGTTCCCGACGTTGTGGCGTTTCCTGGTGATCGACGACCCCAGCGTCAAACGCTTCATCGTACGTGATGCCGACTCACTCCTTTCTGAACGTGAAGTGGCCGCGATCGATGCCTGGCTGCATTCGCCTTACTGGTTCCATCATATGCGCGACTACTTTACCCACACCGAGTTGCTGCTGGCGGGGATGTGGGGAGGTTGTCATGGCGTATTCAGCCAGGTGGAACAACAGATGCGGGATTTCATCGCTGAGTATCAGGGCAGCGAACGTTTTACCGACCAGTACTTCCTGAAACGGGCGCTGTGGCCGACAGTACGCGACAGCATCCTTAATCACGACGATATTTTCCGTTTTCATCATGCTCAGGCGTGGCCCGCACATCCTCCAATCCGCTGGCAGACGGACAAGTTCCACGTTGGCAGTAATGCCGGGTTTTCCAGCATGGCGGGGCAAGCCAGCGTGGCGGATGCCGAGTGGCAGCAGGTTGAACTCACCTGGGCCGGGCAAAGCTGGAGCTATCCGGCCAGAGTGCGCGACGGGCAATGGGAACTGCCGATGCCGTTCTTCCTGATTGAGGCGTGGAAAGCGGGTGAGTTAACGGTGCAGACGTTATAAGCCGCTATCCGGCAGAATTGTCTGGACATTCATACAGTACGCCTCTACCTTTTCCCTCAGCGAGACGATCCGCGGGGGAATTATGGATCAGCAACTTATCATCATCAGTGGCGCATTGGCGTTGGCCGGTTTTGGCATCGGCTGGATTGTGGCGCAGATGCGAGCCGGTCATCAACAGGCCAGCTTCTTAACGGAACGCCGCTTATCTGAAGAGGCGCAACTGCGTCAGCAGCAGCAACTGGAGCTGGCACAGCAGCAGGTGCAATTGCGCGAGCAGGAATTACGCCAGCTGCACGGTGCGTTGAGCGGTGCACAGGAGCGCCTGCAACAACTCGATTACTGGCGCGGCGAAAGCGAACAGCTCAGCCGTGAATTGCGCAATCAGCTGGAGGTGAACAGCGCGCAGGAAGCCGAATTGCGTGAAGTCACCATCCGCCTTGAAGAGACACGCTTTGCCGCTGAGGAGAAACAGCGTCTGCTGACCAACAGCGAACAGCGCCTGAGCGCCCAATTCGAAAATCTTGCCAATCGCATCTTCGAAAACAGCGGCCGTCGTGTTGATGAACAAAACCGCCAAAGCCTGAACAGCCTGATAGGGCCGCTGCGCGAGCAACTGGACGGATTTCGTCGTCAGGTGACAGACAGCTTCGGTCAGGAAGCGCGCGAACGTCACACGCTGGCGCATGAGATCCGTCAGCTGCAACAACTGAATGCGCAGATGGCGCAGGAAGCCATCAACCTTACCAAAGCCCTGAAAGGCGACAATAAAATCCAGGGGAACTGGGGCGAGGTAGTGCTTGGCCGGGTGCTGGAGGCTTCCGGCCTGCGCGAAGGCCATGAGTATGAAACCCAGGTCAGCGTACAGCTGGAATCGCAGGGCAGGATGCAACCGGATGTGATCGTGCGTCTGCCCCAGGGCAAAGATGTGGTGATTGACGCCAAAATGACGCTCATCGCCTATGAGCGCTACTTCAATGCTGAGGATGAAGCCACGCGCGAGCAGGCGATTCAGGAGCACATCAACGCAGTGCGCGGTCATATTCGCCTGTTGGGGCGAAAAGATTATCAACAATTGCCCGGTTTACGCTCTCTGGATTATGTGTTGATGTTTATCCCGGTTGAACCGGCCTTTCTGCTGGCAATCGATCGTCAGCCGGAGCTGATCAGCGAAGCGTTGCAGCAGAACATCATGCTGGTCAGTCCCACGACGTTGCTGGTGGCGCTGCGCACCATCAACAACCTGTGGCGTTATGAGCATCAAAGTCGCAACGCCCAGCGTATTGCTGACCGCGCCGCGCGCTTGTACGACAAAATGCGGCTGTTTGTCGATGACATGAGCGGCATCGGTCACAACCTGGATAAAGCGCAGCAAAGTTATCATCTGGCGATGAAAAAGCTGGCGGAGGGGCGTGGCAATCTGATTGCGCAAAGTGAAGCCTTTCGTTCGCTGGGTGTGGAGATCAAGCGTCCGATTAATCCGCAGCTGGTGGCCCAGGCACAGCCGGAGGAGTCTGATAATGATTGGGCCGATGATGAGCAGCCTGATGAAAAAACAACAGATTCTTCCGCCGCTTCCCTGCGCCGTATCAACGAATAACGCGCCGGTCGCGTGCCCGGCCAGCGCAACTCTGATACACTTCGCGAAGTATTGTTTGTGGAACAGGTAAAACCCATGGCAGATGAATCACAGCAGGAAACTACCCACTTTGGCTTTCAGACCGTCGCCAAAAGCGAAAAGGCAGATAAAGTCGCCGACGTGTTTCACTCCGTAGCGGCAAAATATGACCTGATGAACGATCTGATGTCGTTTGGCATCCATCGTGTCTGGAAGCGTTTCACCATCGACAGCAGCGGCGTTCGTCGTGGGCAGAGCGTGTTGGACCTCGCCGGTGGTACGGGCGATCTGACGGCAAAATTTTCCCGTCTGGTGGGCGAAACGGGCCAGGTGGTGCTGGCGGATATCAATAGCTCAATGCTGAAGATGGGCCGCGAGAAACTGCGGAATCTCGGCATTTCCGGCAATGTCAGCTATGTGCAGGCGAATGCCGAAGCGTTGCCATTCCCGGATAACTATTTCGATTGCATCACCATCTCTTTCGGTCTGCGTAACGTAACCGAGAAAGAGAAAGCGCTGGCATCGATGTTCCGCGTGCTGAAACCGGGTGGCCGTCTGTTGGTGCTGGAGTTCTCCAAACCGCTGCTGGAACCGCTCAGCAAAGCCTACGATGCTTACTCGTTCCATATTCTGCCGCGCATTGGTCAACTGGTGGCGAAGGATGCAGAAAGCTATCGCTATCTGGCGGAATCCATTCGTATGCATCCCGATCAGGAAACCCTGAAGGCGATGATGAACGACGTCGGTTTCGAAAATACCACTTACTTCAACATGACTGGCGGCATTGTCGCGCTGCATCGCGGCTTTAAGTTCTGACAAATCATGGCGATGACTTTCACTCCTTTGATTACTGGCGGTCTTGAGACCGCCCTGAATCGTGTTTTATACCGCGATCGCAGCCTGAAAGCCGCGCGTCAGCGTCTGGCGGGTAAGGTGCTGATGCTGCGCTTGCAGGAACTCTCCTTCCCGCTGGTGCTGGTGTTCAGCGAAAACCAGCTGGATGTGCTGAGTGACTGGCAGGACAGCAGCGATTGCACTGTCAGTTTGCGTTTCAGCACCTTGCCGAAATTACGTGACCGCCAGCAGCTCACCAGCCTGATTCGCAGCGGCGAACTGGAAGTGGAAGGCGACTTGCAGGTGGTGCAGCAATTCTCGGCGTTAATGGATTTAGCGGAGCTGGATCCGGCGGAATATCTCGCGCCGTGGATTGGCGATATCGCCGCACAAGGTATTAGCCAGGCTGCACAGCGGGCGCTGACCTTTGTTAAACACGAGGTTACGCGTCGCCAGGATTATCTTGGTCAGACGCTGACGGAAGAGTGGCGACTGGCTCCGGGTGCGCTGGAACTGGCCTGGTTTTGCGAGGAAGTGGAAGCGATGGACCGTTCGCTTGATGCGCTTGAGGCGCGTTTAGCACAGCTGGAGGCGAAATGACGCTGGGAGAAATTCGGCGCTTATATTTTATTGTTAAGGTCTTTCTCACCTATGGCCTTGATGAACTGATCCCACACATGCGCATCACGCTGCCGCTGCGTTTATGGCGGCGTTGCATTTTCTGGCTCCCCAACAAACACAAAAACGAATCAATGGGCGTGCGTATCCGTCTGGCGATGGAGCAGTTGGGTCCGGTGTGGATCAAATTTGGTCAGATGCTTTCAACGCGTCGTGACCTGTTTCCTCCGGCGATTGCAGATGAACTGGCGATTTTACAGGACCGCGTCGCACCGTTCGATGGTGTAAAAGCCAAAGCGCAGATCGAGAAAGCAATTGGCGGCCCGGTTGAAACCTGGTTCGACGATTTTGAAATCACCCCGCTGGCGTCAGCGTCAATTGCTCAGGTTCATACCGCGACGCTGAAAGAGAATGGCCGCGAAGTGGTGATCAAGGTTATCCGTCCCGATATCTTGCCGGTGATCAAAGCGGATATGAAGCTGATCTACCGTCTGGCGCGTTGGGTACCGCGTTTGTTGCCGGATGGACGCCGTCTGCGCCCGCTAGAAGTGGTGCGCGACTATGAAAAAACCCTGATTGATGAACTCAATTTGTTGCGTGAGGCAGCAAATGCCATCCAGCTGCGCCGCAACTTTGATCAGAGCCACATGCTGTATGTCCCGGAGATTTTCTCCGACTATTGCAGCGAATCGATGCTGGTGATGGAGCGCATTTACGGCATCCCGATTTCTGATGTCGCGACGCTGGAGCAACATGGCGTCAATATGAAACTGCTGGCCGAGCGTGGCGTGCAGGTGTTCTTTACCCAGGTGTTCCGCGACAGTTTCTTCCATGCCGATATGCATCCCGGCAACATCTTCGTCAGCTATGACCACCCGGAAGATCCGCAATATATCGGTATCGACTGCGGTATCGTTGGCTCACTGAACAAAGAAGACAAGCGCTACCTGGCGGAGAACTTTATCGCCTTCTTCAACCGCGATTACCGCAAAGTGGCGGAACTGCACGTTGATTCTGGCTGGGTACCGCCAGATACCAATGTGGAAGATTTTGAGTTCGCGATTCGTACCGTATGTGAACCCATTTTCGAGAAGCCGCTGGCGGAGATCTCCTTTGGCCATGTGCTGCTGAATCTGTTCAACACCGCGCGTCGCTTCAACATGGAAGTGCAGCCGCAGCTGGTGCTGTTACAAAAAACGCTGCTGTATATTGAAGGCATTGGTCGCCAACTCTATCCACAGCTCGATTTGTGGAAAACCGCGAAGCCCTTCCTGGAAGACTGGATTAAAGATCAAATCGGTATTCCGGCGATCCTGCGTGCCGTGAAAGATAAAGCCCCATTCTGGGCCGAGAAACTGCCGGAGCTGCCGGAGCTGTTCTACGACAGCATGCGACAGCATAAATTGTTGCAGCACAGCGTCGATAAACTGGTCACGGATATGAACGCGCAACGCAGCCGACATCATCAGGCGCGTTATCTGTTCGGGGTAGGGGCTACACTGTTATTAAGTGGCACCGCAGTGCTGCTGAGTCGGCCTGACTGGGATTTCTTCCCGGCGATATTAATGGCCGCAGGCATCGTGACCTGGCTGATAGGCTGGCGCAAGACAAACTGATTGTCAGCCAGATCTAAAACGCGTAATGTCGCAGGCTAAGGCCCGAAATCATATGGGCTTTCTGTGTGTTACATACGACAGTTTTTCACAGAATATTAGAGGCATATCTCATGGGCGGTATCAGTATTTGGCAATTGTTAATCATTGCCGTCATTGTTGTACTTCTGTTCGGTACCAATAAGCTACGCAATCTGGGTTCGGATTTAGGTTCTTCCATTCGTGGTTTCAAAAAAGCTATGAGTGATGAAGACGAAAAAAAGGATCAACCGAAGGAGCAGGACGCTGACTTCAACGCCAAAACCCTGGCAGATAAACAGCAAACCTCGGCAAGTAAAGACGACGCCAGGAACGACAAGCAGGTATAACCGTGTTCGACATTGGTTTTAGTGAACTGGTATTGGTGTTCGTTATCGGGCTGATTGTTCTCGGCCCACAACGATTACCGGTTGCGGTAAAAACCGTAGTGGGCTGGATTCGGGCGATTCGCTCGCTGGCGGCTAACGTACAGCATGAACTGGCGCAGGAACTGAAACTGCAGGAGCTGCAAGATAGCCTGAAGAAGGTGGAAGAAGCGGGCCGTGGCACGCTGTCACCGGAACTGAAAGAATCGATGGAAGAGCTGCGTAAAACCGCTGACTCCATGAAACGTTCTTATCAGCAGAGCATCGATATAGAGAAAGCGGAAGATGAAGCCAATACCATTCATACGCCGCCGCCTGTTGCTCCTGCATCGCCGGTAACACCCGCGACAGCGGAACATCAGGCCAGTGCTCCGGCGCAGACGCCGCAAACCGCACCGTCTGCCGTGGAGCAACCCGATTCCGCCAGTGCATCTCACAGCACAGCGCCAACCGACCCGCAGGTGATGAACGATAAACATGGCCGTTGAAGATACCCAACCGCTCATCAGCCATCTGATTGAGCTGCGTAAACGTCTGTTAAACTGCATCATCGCGGTATTTGTCATCTTCCTGGCGCTGATTTACTTCGCCAACGACATCTACCATATGGTGGCAGAGCCGTTAATTAGCCAGATGCCCGCCGGTGCCAGCATGATCGCCACGGAAGTTGCGTCGCCTTTCTTTGCCCCGATTAAACTCACCATCATTGTGTCGGTGTTTCTTGCCGTGCCGGTGATTCTGTATCAGGTATGGGCCTTTATTGCACCGGCGCTCTACCGTCATGAGCGCCGGCTGGTGATGCCACTGTTGTTCTCCAGCACCTTTTTGTTTTACGTCGGCGTGGCATTTGCTTACTTCGTCGTGTTCCCGCTGGCGTTTGGCTTCTTTGCCAAAACTGCGCCGCAGGGTGTGCAAATCGCCACGGATATCACCCACTATCTCGACTTCGTCATGACCCTGTTCCTGGCGTTTGGGGTCGCGTTTGAGGTGCCGGTCGTGATTGTGCTGCTGTGCTGGACTGGAATCACCACGCCGGAAGACCTGAAAAAGAAACGTCCATATATTCTGGTTGGCGCATTCGTTGTTGGGATGTTGCTCACACCACCGGATGTTTTCTCACAAACTTTGCTCGCTATTCCGATGTACTGCCTGTTTGAAGTCGGCGTATTCTTCTCCCGTTACTATGTGGGGAAAGGACGCAAGGCGGAGTCAGAATCGGTGGACGAGGAAAATCACACCGAATCCTGATGCTTTCTTGCAGCAGATCCCGTGTGCGAGCGGGATGACGATAAATCTAAACCGCCCACCTGTTGGGCGGTTTTTTTATTTGGGAAGAAACATGTTTGATATCGGTGTAAACCTGACCAGCACGCAATTTGCGAAAGATCGCGAACAGGTCGTGGCGCGTGCGCGCGAAGCAGGCGTCACCGGCCTGTTAATTACCGGCACCAACGCACTGGAAAGCCAACAGGCGCAGCGGCTGGCGGCACTGCATCCAGGCTACTGCTGGTCAACTGCGGGTGTTCATCCGCACCATGCCAGCGCATGGTCAGCGGAAACCGCCAATACCCTGCGTCGTCTGGCGGAGAGTGAGCAGGTGGTGGCGATTGGCGAATGCGGGCTGGATTTTAACCGCAACTTTTCGGCGCATGATCAGCAGGAATACGCCTTCGATGCACAACTTCAGTTGGCTGCCGAGCTGCAATTACCGGTTTTCCTGCATTGCCGTGAAGCGCATGCGCGTTTCGCCGCGATCCTGCAACCCTGGCTGCCGAAACTGGTCGGGGCGGTGGCTCACTGCTTTACCGGTACCCGTGAGGAGCTGGAATCCTGTCTGGCGATGGGACTGTCGATTGGCATTACCGGTTGGGTGTGCGACGAACGGCGTGGTATGGAGCTGCGGGAGCTGCTGCCGTTGATCCCGGCAGAACGTCTGCTGCTGGAAACCGACGCGCCGTATTTGCTGCCGCGTGATATGCATCCGCGTCCGACTTCGCGCCGCAACGAACCCTGTTTTCTGCCGCACATCGTGCAGCAGGTGGCGTTATGGCGTAATGAGGCGGCAGAGACGTTGGGCGTGCAGGTAGTCGCTAATGCGCGTCAGTTGTTCAGGCTGGCTTAGGCTTTACGGAACTGCTTGTTATCCACACTGCGCATTACCTGTTTATTCAGCAGGTTAAGCAGCAGGACTGAGCGGGTTTCACCATCCGGCTCGGCAAAAATGGCACGCAGACCTTCAAAGGTGCCTTCGGTGATGATCACTTCATCACCGACTTGTGGCGTCTCTGGATCGATCAGGATCTGAGGCGCATCACTTTGCAGCGCTTCGATCACCTCATAGGGTACCGTAGCTGGCATCGTGCCGAAGCGAACAAAGTGGCTGACGCCACGCGTGCTGCTGATGGTGGTGGTGTGAATCGCTTCCGGATCGAACTCGATAAACAGATAGTTGGGAAACAGTGGCTCACTCACGGTGGTACGTTTACCACGAACGATTTTCTCCAGCGCAATCATTGGGCTGAGACAATTCACTGCCTGCCGCTCAAGATGTTCTTTCGCGCGCAACAGTTGTCCACGTTTGCAATAGAGTAAGTACCAGGATTCCATAACTGCTCCCAAAGAATGGACGCTAAGAATAGCAAACCTGCTGTCAGAGTTATAGCGCATCAGCCGGGGGAAACGCAGCCGCGAAACAAATTTCACTACGATTTTTCTGAGTCTTAACCCTTTAATGACGTTTATCGCAAGAAAATTGACGTCTGGCGATAATCTGTATCAGACTCCTTCACCATCTTATGAATGAAAAGGACCGTCTGATGGAACTGTTCCTGTTAAGTAATGGCAAGCTGGCCGATGATGCGCCGTTGTTGAGCTACGCCCACCCGCAGCTGCATGCGATGATTGCGCAACGCGGTATTACCTCCGCCGTACTGGTGCCTTACGCGATTATTCGTGGTGATCATGCCCAGCGCGCGCAGGATCTCAGTGACTCTCTCGGTATCCTGGTGCGTACCGTGCATGAGTTCGACTCACCGGTGGCTGCCATTGAACAGGCAGAGTTGATTCTGGTCAGCGGCGGTAACACCTGGCTGCTCAATCAAATGCTGCATGAGCATGGGTTGATTGTGGCGATTCAGCGCGCGGTGCGTGAACGTCAGGTGCCTTATGTCGGCTGGAGTGCCGGATGCAATGTGGCAACCCCGTCGATCCGTACCACCAATGATATGCCGGTGCGTAGCAGCGTGGTCTTGCCTGCGCTGGGACTGTTTCCGGTGCAAATCAACCCACATTATCTCGATGCGCACGTCAGCGGCCATATGGGCGAAACCCGAGATGAACGGCTGGCGGAGTTTTGTGCGGTCAACCCGCATGAGTCGGTGATTGCCTTACGTGAAGGCAGCTTCTTGCACGTTAGCGAAAATCGTCTGCGTTATTACAGCGCGCGTGGGGAAGATTTTAAGGTGTTCCGCCACGGCGAGCCGATCGCCGCCTTCCATGACGTGCTGGCGCTGCAATCGTTGGTGCCTTTTTCCTGTCAGCCCGCCTGACGCAGAAACCTCAACATGCCCGCAGAATCGGCCCTATAATGGCCGATTCCTCTGGGCTGGAAGTTAACCCTACATGAAATATCAGGATTTACGTGATTTCCTTGCGCTGCTGGAGCAGCGGGGCGAGTTAAAACGCATCTCTCAGGCGATCGATCCCGAACTGGAGATGACCGAAATTGCCGACCGCACTCTGCGTGCCGGTGGCCCGGCGCTGCTGTTTGAAAACCCGAAAGGTTATGACATGCCGGTGCTGTGCAACCTGTTTGGTACGCCCAAGCGCGTGGCAATGGGCATGGGCCAGGAAGATGTCAGCGCACTGCGCGAAGTGGGTAAACTGCTGGCGTTTCTTAAAGAGCCTGAGCCGCCGAAAGGTTTTCGCGATCTGTTCGACAAGATGCCGCAGTTTAAGCAGGTGCTGAACATGCCAACCAAGCGGTTGCGTAATGCGCCGTGCCAGGAAGAAGTGTTTAGCGGTGACGAGGTCGATTTATCGCGCATCCCGGTAATGAAATGCTGGCCGGACGACGCCGCGCCGTTAATTACCTGGGGTTTAACCGTCACGCGTGGACCGCATAAAGAGCGGCAGAATCTCGGCATCTATCGTCAGCAGGTGATTGGCAAAAACCGTCTGATCATGCGCTGGTTATCACATCGCGGTGGCGCACTCGATTTTCAGGAGTGGTGCAAAGCCCATCCCGGCGAACGTTTCCCGGTTGCGGTGGCTCTGGGGGCGGATCCCGCCACCATCCTCGGCGCAGTGACGCCGGTGCCGGATACGTTGTCCGAATACGCCTTCGCGGGCCTGCTGCGCGGCAATAAAACCGAAGTGGTGAAGTGCCTCTCCAACGACCTGGAAGTACCCGCCAGCGCTGAAATTGTGCTGGAAGGCTACATCGAACCCGGCGACATGGCCCCTGAAGGTCCGTACGGCGACCACACCGGCTACTACAATGAAGTAGATAGCTTCCCGGTGTTTACCGTGACGCACATAACGCAACGTCGTAACCCGATTTATCACTCAACCTATACCGGCCGTCCACCGGATGAACCGGCAGTGTTGGGGGTGGCGCTGAACGAAGTGCTGGTGCCGATTCTGATTAAGCAGTTCCCGGAGATTGTGGATTTCTATCTGCCGCCGGAAGGGTGTTCGTATCGGCTGGCCGTGGTGACCATGAAAAAACAGTACGCCGGTCATGCCAAACGCGTGATGTTTGGCGTCTGGTCGTTCCTGCGGCAGTTCATGTACACCAAATTTGTTATTGTGTGTGACGATGACGTCAATGCGCGTGACTGGAACGATGTGATCTGGGCCATTACCACCCGTATGGATCCGGCGCGTGACACGGTTCTGGTGGAAAATACGCCGATCGATTATCTCGATTTTGCGTCACCGGTTTCCGGGCTGGGTTCGAAGATGGGCCTCGATGCCACCAATAAATGGCCGGGCGAAACCACGCGTGAGTGGGGCACACCGATTGTGAAAGATCCGGCGGTAACGGCGCGTATCGACGCCATTTGGGATGAGTTAGGCATTTTTGCCGAGCCGCCACAGCGCTGATGGCGGCGAGCAAACCATAAAAACAAACGACCCGACAGAGGGAACGCATGACAACGTTAAGCTGCAAAGTGACTTCGGTTGAAGCAATTACGGATACCGTCTACCGCGTCCGTTTGATCCCGGAAGCGGATTTTAGCTTTCGTGCCGGACAGTACCTAATGGTGGTGATGGATGAGCGCGATAAGCGTCCCTTTTCCCTCGCCTCTACGCCGATGGAAAAAGACATCATTGAGCTGCATATCGGTGCCTCTGAGTTGAATCTCTATGCGATGGCGGTGATGGAGCGTATCCAGAACCAGCGTGAAATTACCGTGGATATGCCGCACGGCGATGCCTGGCTGCGCGAAGAGAGCGATCGTCCCATCATCCTGATTGCCGGCGGTACCGGTTTCTCCTACGCCCGCTCCATTCTGCTGACCGCGCTGGCGCAGCAGCCCGATCGTGATATCGCCATTTACTGGGGCGGCCGCGAACTCACGCATTTGTACGATCTTGACGAACTGAATGCGCTGGCGGTGAAACACCCACATCTGAAGGTGATTCCGGTGGTGGAGCAGCCGGGAGCAGGCTGGCAGGGACGTACCGGGACGGTGCTGACGGCAGTGATGCAGGACTACGCCACGTTGAGTGGGCACGATATCTATATTGCAGGCCGGTTTGAAATGGCGAAGATTGCCCGCGAGCGCTTCTGCGCGGAACGCGGTGCGCTGGAAGCGCAGATGTACGGCGATGCCTTTGCCTTTATCTGATAGCCGCTACGTGGGTATGTGTGGGTTGCATAAGGCAAAAAAGCCCGCCCGAAAGGGCGGGAAATCATGCAGGTGGTCAACGTATTAAAGGCGTTCGAATACCGTGGCGATGCCCTGGCCTAAACCGATACACATGGTGGCCAGGCCAAACTGCGCATCCCGACGTTCCATCAGATTCAGCAACGTGGTGCTGATTCGTGCCCCGGAACATCCCAACGGGTGGCCAAGCGCAATCGCGCCACCATTCAGATTGACCTTCTCATCCATCAGATCCAGCAGGCCCAAATCTTTAAGGCACGGTAACGTCTGGGCGGCGAAGGCTTCGTTCAATTCAAACAGATCAATATCTTGTACGGTTAAACCGGCACGCTTTAGCGCCAGCTTACTGGCCGGGACCGGACCGTATCCCATAATCGATGGATCGCAGCCCACTACCGCCATGCTGCGAATACGCGCGCGCGGCGTCAGGCCAAGCTCGCGCGCACGGCTTTCGCTCATGATCAGCATCGCGGCCGCGCCGTCGGAAAGGGCGGAGGAGCTACCGGCGGTCACGGTACCGTTGACCGGGTCAAACGCCGGTTTCAGCGCCGCCAATCCTTCGAGGCTGGCGTCTTCGCGGATGACCTCATCAGCATCATAGCGTTTCAGCACCCCGTCGCCGTCGTGACCGTAGGTGGGGATAATTTCACGCTTAAAATCTCCACGCTGGGTAGCTTGCCAGGCACGCTGGTGTGAACGTAACGCAAAGGCATCCTGTTGTTCACGGCTGATATGGTGCATACGTGCCAGCATTTCGGCTGTCAGGCCCATCATGCCGGCAGCTTTGGCGACGGTACGGCTCAGGCCGGGATGGAAATCCACGCCATGATTCATGGGGACGTGACCCATATGTTCCACACCGCCAATCAGGCAGTTTTGTGCGTCGCCGACCATAATGGCGCGGGCGGCATCGTGCAGTGCCTGCATCGACGAACCGCACAAGCGGTTAACGGTGCTGGCGGGGACGCGATGCGGGATTTCTGCCAGCAACGCAGCGTTACGGGCAATGTTGAAGCCTTGCTCCAGCGTTTGCTGTACGCAGCCCCAAATAATGTCGTCCAGGGAAGCGGGATCAATCGCCGGGTTACGACTCAGCAGTTCACGCATCAGGTGAGCAGAGAGATCTTCCGCACGGACCTGACGAAATGCGCCACCTTTGGAACGTCCCATTGGCGTGCGGGCGGCATCGATAATAACCACATTTTCCATTTTATTATCCTCAGGCACTTTGCAGCGCGGCTTCATCAATGGGGAGGGCTGCGGGATACCAGCTTTGATGCTGGTGAGCTTTCTGCACCAGCAACTCAGGCAGCGCATACAAGGGGCCGAGCGCGGTGTAGCGTTTGGCCTGATCAACCACCGTGCTGTTGCCCAGCGTATCCATATAACGGCAGGCACCGCCACGGAACGGCGGGAAACCGAGGCCATATACCAACGCCATATCCGCTTCGGCCGGGGAAGCGATAATCTTCTCTTCCAGGCAGCGCACAACCTCGTTCAGCATTGGCAGCATCATGCGGTTAGCAATCTCTTCATCGCTGAAGACACGCTTCGGCTGGCAGACGTGTTGCAGTAACGTATCCACTTCCGCATCGGCCTGTTTCTGCGCTTTGCCCTTTTTGTCCTCGGTCCAACGCCAGAAACCCAGACCATTTTTCTGCCCATAGCGACCGGCTTCGTACAGAACGTCAATGGCGTCGCGATAATCTTTTTGCATCCGTGAGGGGAAACCCTGCGCCATTACCTGCTGGGCGTGATGAGCGGTATCGATCCCTACCACATCCAACAGCCATGCTGGACCCATCGGCCAGCCAAACTGTTTCTCCATCACTTTGTCGATCTGACGGAAATCGGCACCATCACGCAGCAACAGGCTGAAGGCGGCGAAGTAGGGGAATAGCACACGGTTAACAAAGAAGCCGGGGCAGTCATTGACCACAATGGGCGTCTTACCCATCTTGCTGGCCCAGGCGACCACCTTACCGATTGTCTCTTCAGATGTTTTTTCGCCACGGATCACTTCAACCAGCGGCATACGTGGCACCGGGTTAAAGAAGTGCATGCCGCAGAAATTTTCTGGTCGTTGCAGCGACTGCGCCAGCAGGCTGATAGGAATGGTCGAGGTGTTGGAAGCCAGAATGGCATCATCGCGCAGATGCTGCTCGGTTTCGGCCAGCACTTTAGCTTTGATTTGCGGGTTTTCCACCACCGCTTCCACCACCACATCCGCGCGTGCAAATCCGGCGTAGTCCAGCGTTGGCTGGATGGTGGTCAGCACGCTGGCCAGCTTCGCGCCATCAATCTTGCCGCGCTCCAGCTGTTTGTTCAGCAGCTTGCTCGCTTCTTTCATACCGAGCGCCAGTGCCTGCGGATTGATGTCTTTCATCTGCACCGGTACGCCTTTCCACGCTGACTGATATGCAATGCCGCCGCCCATGATCCCGGCACCCAGTACCGCCGCCTGCGCTGGCGTTGTGGTGGCATTGCCGCGTTTTTTCGCCTCGGCTTTGACATATTGATCATTGAGGAAGATGCCGACCAACGAGCGTGCCACATCACTTTGCGCCAGCGGCACAAATGCAGCGGTTTCCAGTTTCAAGGCATCATCGCGTCCGAGTGTGGCAGCCGCTTCAATGGTTTTAACTGCGGTGATCGGTGCCGGGTAATGTTTCCCCGCCGTTTGCAGCACCATACTTTTGGCGATGGTAAAACTCATCGCCGCTTCAATTGGGCTGAGTTTCAGTGGCGCCAGTTTCGGTGCGCGACGCGCCTGCCAACTGCCCTGCACCAAAGCGTCCCGCAACACGGTTAATGCGGCGCTGCGCAGTTTGTCGCTGCTGACTACCGCATCGATCAGGCCCAGTTTCAGGGCGCTGCTGCCATCGACATCTTTGCCTGCGGCGATAATCTCCAGTGCACTGTCGGCACCCAGCAGACGCGGCAAACGCACGCTACCACCAAAGCCCGGCATGATGCCCAGTTTGGTTTCCGGCAGGCCAATGCGCAGTTGTGGGGTTCCGATGCGGAAGTCGGTTGCCAGTACGCACTCGCAACCACCACCCAGGGCATAGCCATCGATAGCGGAGACGGTAGGGACCGGGAGATCTTCCAGACGATTAAAGATGCTATTGGCAAACGCCAGCCACTGGCTCAGTTTTTCAACTGGCGCATCAAACAGGGAAAGAAATTCGGTGATGTCGGCACCGACGATAAACGCCGGTTTGGCCGACGTGAGCAACAGGCCGCGCAATGTGGGCTGCTGCTCCAGTACACCCAGCGCCTCACCCAGCGAGGCTACGGTTTTGGTATCGAGTTTGTTCACCGAACCGGGCGCGTCGAAAACCAGCTCGGCGATGCCATCGTCGAGCCAGCGAACAGAAAGGGTATCGCCTTGGTAGAGCATGTCCGTCTCCTGAAACCGCGAAAGTTGATCTGGTCATACCAGATGATCGTGAGTGTGAGTTCGATGTTAATTTTTTGCAAACAAGAGTTTGATTATTTGATACAGCGATCACAGCGCGCAGGGGCACGGCATCACGGACGCGGCTATGCTACACTGCGGCCATTTTCGCGATATTGGAGACAAGTTCATGGATTCACTGAAAACCCTGTATCACGCGCATATCAATACGCTGCAACAGCGTGCGCAGCAGGTGCTGGCGCGTTTTAAACTCGATGCTATGTTGATTCACTCTGGCGAGTTGCTGACGGTGTTCCTCGACGATCACGACTATCCATTTAAGGTGAATCCGCAGTTCAAAGCCTGGGTGCCGGTGACGCAGGTGCCTAACTGCTGGTTATGGATTGACGGCGTGAATAAACCGAAACTGTGGTTCTATTCACCGGTGGATTACTGGCACAACGTGGAGCCGCTGCCGAATAGCTTCTGGACCGGGGATGTTGACGTTATCGGCCTGAAAAATGCTGACGAAATTGCACAACTGCTTCCGACCCAGCGCGACAATGTGGCTTATATCGGGCCAGTGCCAAACCGTGCCACCCAGTTGGGCATCAAGGCGGATAGCATCAACCCCAAAGGGGTGATCGATTTCCTGCATTACCATCGCAGCATCAAAACCGACTATGAACTGGCCTGTATGCGTGAAGCGCAGAAGCTGGCAGTGGCGGGACATCGTGCGGCCAAAGAAGCCTTCTTCTCTGGCATGAGTGAGTTCGATATCAATATCGCTTACCTGAGTGCGACCGGCCACCGTGATATCGATGTGCCTTACGGTAACATCATCGCGCTGAATGAACATGCCGCCGTGCTCCATTACACCAAACTGGATCATCAGCCGCCCGCGAAGCGCCACAGCTTTTTGATTGACGCCGGTGCTGAGTACCTTGGTTATGCCGCCGATTTGACGCGCAGTTACGCCGCCCAGGCGAAATCACGCTACGCCGAGATGGTTGAAACCATGAACAAAGAGGAGCTGGCGCTGATTGCCACCCTTAAAGCGGGCGTGCGATATACCGATTATCATCTACAGATGCACCAACGCATTGCGCGTATGCTGTTGAAGTTTGAACTGGTGAAGGGACTGAGCGAAGAAACGCTGGTGGCGGAAGATTTAACCGGTCCATTTATGCCGCATGGTCTTGGTCATCCGTTGGGGCTTCAGGTGCATGACGTGGCCGGTTTTATGCAGGATGATAAAGGTACGCACCTGGCCGCTCCGGCACAGTATCCGTATCTGCGCTGCACCCGCGTGCTGGAGCCAGGCATGGTGCTGACCATTGAGCCGGGCTTTTATATTATCGATTCACTGCTGGCTGCACTGCGTACCGGTAAGTACAAAGATCACTTTGACTGGCAGGCGATTGATGCGCTGAAACCGTATGGCGGTATCCGCATTGAGGATAACGTGGTGATTCATGCCAACCGGATTGAAAACATGACGCGCGATCTGCATCTGGCCTGATGGACGCTTATGACATTCCCGCTGAGGCGGTCAGCCTTAGCGAGGAAACCATCAAAAAAAGCCGCTTTATCACGCTGCTGGCGCACACCGACGGCGTGGAAGCGGCGCGTGCTTTTGTTCAGCAGATTAAAGCTGAACACCCCACCGCGCGACATCATTGTTGGGCATGGGTGGCGGGCGCGCCGGATGATTCGCAGCAACTGGGTTTTTCTGATGATGGCGAGCCATCAGGTACCGCAGGCAAACCGATGCTTGCTCAGCTAATGGGGAGCGGTGTGGGGGAAATCACTGCGGTGGTGGTGCGCTATTACGGTGGCATTATGCTCGGCACCGGTGGGCTGGTAAAAGCCTATGGCGGCGGTGTGCAGCAAGGATTAAAACAGCTGGCGCGTTGCCGTAAGGTACCGATGCAATCTTTTACTCTGCAATGTGACTATGCACAGCTCAGCGATATCGATCGCCTGCTGCAGCGTTTTGACGGCAAGGTCGAAGAGAGCCATTATCTTGATCGCATCACGCTGCGCCTGGCATTACCGCATAGCCAGATCGATGGCTTTCGGCAAAACCTCTCTGATTACAGTCGGGGCGTGCTGACGCTCATCCCACTGGAAAATTCAAGCATATCTCTTTGAAAGGAAAAGGCTGAATGCATTTTCGCGCCATTACCCGCATTGTGGGCCTGCTGGTGATTTTGTTCTCAGTAACCATGATCCTGCCAGGTCTGGTGGCCTTAATTTATCGTGACGGTGCCGGACGGGCGTTCAGTCAGACCTTTATGATGGCCCTTGTCATTGGTTCACTGCTGTGGTGGCCGAACCGCAAACAAAAGACCGAGCTGAAGCCGCGCGAAGGTTTTCTGATCGTGGTGTTATTCTGGACCGTGCTGGGCAGCGTGGGGGCCATGCCGTTTATGTTTGCCGAGCAGCCGCACCTGTCGGTGACCGATGCGTTCTTTGAATCCTTTTCCGGTTTAACCACTACCGGAGCGACGACGCTGGTGGGGCTGGATTCGTTGCCCAAAGCGATTCTGTTCTATCGGCAGATGCTGCAATGGTTGGGGGGGATGGGGATCATTGTGCTGGCGGTGGCGATCCTACCGATTCTCGGTGTGGGTGGGATGCAGTTGTATCGCGCGGAAATGCCCGGACCGCTGAAAGATAACAAAATGCGACCGCGTATCGCAGAGACGGCAAAAACCCTGTGGTTGATCTATGTTCTGCTAACCATCGCCTGTGCCGTGGCGCTGTGGCTGGCGGGGATGCCGGTGTTTGATGCTATCGGCCATAGTTTTTCCACCATCGCCATCGGTGGCTTCTCGACACATGATGCCAGCATTGGCTATTTCAACAGCCCAACAATCAATACCATCGTGGCGGTATTCCTGCTGATCTCTGGCTGTAACTATGGTTTGCACTTCTCTTTATTGAGTGGCCGCAGCCTGAAAGTGTACTGGCGCGATCCGGAGTTTCGGATGTTCATTGGCGTGCAGTTGACGCTGGTGGTGATCTGTACCGTAGTGCTGTGGTTCCATGATGTCTATTCCAGTGGCTTACAAACGCTGAACCAGGCCTTTTTCCAGGTGGTATCGATGGCCACCACCGCCGGATTCACTACAGACAGCATCGCGCGTTGGCCGCTGTTTCTGCCGGTGCTGTTGCTGTGTTCCGCTTTTATCGGTGGCTGTGCGGGTTCGACCGGTGGCGGCCTGAAGGTGATCCGTATTCTGTTGCTGTGCAAACAGGGTTCGCGTGAGCTGAAGCGTCTTGTTCACCCTAACGCGGTTTACACTATTAAGTTGGGGAACCGTGCATTGCCGGAACGCATTTTGGAAGCGGTTTGGGGATTCTTCTCCGCTTATGCGTTGGTGTTTCTGGTGAGTATGCTGGCAATCATCGCCACCGGTGTCGATGACTTCTCCGCTTTTGCCGCTGTTGCCGCGACCCTCAATAACCTCGGACCTGGGCTGGGGGTGGTCGCCGATAACTTTGCTTCGATGAATGATGTGGCGAAGTGGATATTGATTTCGACCATGCTGTTTGGCCGCCTTGAGGTGTTTACTTTGCTGGTGCTCTTCACCCCGACCTTCTGGCGCGAGTGATAAAACGGGATAGTGTAATGAAAGCGTTGATTGTTTATTCCAGCCGTGACGGGCAAACACAGAAAATTGCCGGACGTATTGCGCAAAACCTGGCACCGCAACAGTTGTGTGATGTGATTGAGATATCACAGACAGCGACGCTTGATTGGGCGCAATATGATCGGGTGCTGATTGGTGCCTCGATTCGCTATGGTCATTTCCATCCGGCATTAATGAAGTTTGTCACTCAGCATTTGGGAGAGTTGCAGCAGCGTGTTAGTGGTTTCTTCAGTGTGAATCTGACAGCACGTAAAGCAGATAAATGCACACCGGAGACTAATGCTTACACCCGTAAGTTTCTGGCCCAGTCACCCTGGCAGCCAGACTGCTGTGCGGTATTTGCCGGTGCGCTGCGTTATCCGCGCTATCGTTGGTTCGACCGCGTCATGATTCAGTTGATTATGCGTATGACGGGCGGGGAAACAGATGCTTCTAAAGAGGTGGAGTACACCGATTGGCAAAAGGTCGCGCTTTTTGCCCAGGATTTTGTGCAGTTACCAGGCAAATCGTTGTGAAATAGACCGCTTTGGTGAAATTTAGTCCGAACGATCATTTTTTTGCAATAAACGCTTGTCAGTCAGAATTATCTCCCTATAATGCGCCTCCACTGACACGGCAAAGCGGCAACGCAGACGGTCAGCGAGGGACGAAGTGATTCATCCCGCCAGAGAAAAATCTCGAAAAAGTGATTGACTCTGAAGGAGGAAGGCGTAATATACGCCACCTCGCGACAGACGGTTAACCCGCTGCTCGCACTGCTCTTTAACAATTTATCAGACAATCTGTGTGGGCACTCGCAGGATTGATATCAAAAGTCTACGGACTTAAAAAATATCAAGTCTCAAGAGTGAACACGTAATTCATTACGAAGTTTAATTCTTTGAGCATCAAACTTAAATTGAAGAGTTTGATCATGGCTCAGATTGAACGCTGGCGGCAGGCCTAACACATGCAAGTCGAACGGTAGCACAGAGGAGCTTGCTCCTTGGGTGACGAGTGGCGGACGGGTGAGTAATGTCTGGGGATCTGCCCGATGGAGGGGGATAACTACTGGAAACGGTAGCTAATACCGCATAACGTCGCAAGACCAAAGTGGGGGACCTTCGGGCCTCACACCATCGGATGAACCCAGATGGGATTAGCTAGTAGGTGGGGTAACGGCTCACCTAGGCGACGATCCCTAGCTGGTCTGAGAGGATGACCAGCCACACTGGAACTGAGACACGGTCCAGACTCCTACGGGAGGCAGCAGTGGGGAATATTGCACAATGGGCGCAAGCCTGATGCAGCCATGCCGCGTGTATGAAGAAGGCCTTCGGGTTGTAAAGTACTTTCAGCGGGGAGGAAGGGATGATGTTTAATACGCATCGTCATTGACGTTACCCGCAGAAGAAGCACCGGCTAACTCCGTGCCAGCAGCCGCGGTAATACGGAGGGTGCAAGCGTTAATCGGAATTACTGGGCGTAAAGCGCACGCAGGCGGTCTGTCAAGTCGGATGTGAAATCCCCGGGCTTAACCTGGGAACTGCATTCGAAACTGGCAGGCTAGAGTCTTGTAGAGGGGGGTAGAATTCCAGGTGTAGCGGTGAAATGCGTAGAGATCTGGAGGAATACCGGTGGCGAAGGCGGCCCCCTGGACAAAGACTGACGCTCAGGTGCGAAAGCGTGGGGAGCAAACAGGATTAGATACCCTGGTAGTCCACGCTGTAAACGATGTCGACTTGGAGGTTGTGCCCTTGAGGCGTGGCTTCCGGAGCTAACGCGTTAAGTCGACCGCCTGGGGAGTACGGCCGCAAGGTTAAAACTCAAATGAATTGACGGGGGCCCGCACAAGCGGTGGAGCATGTGGTTTAATTCGATGCAACGCGAAGAACCTTACCTGGCCTTGACATCCAGAGAACTTAGCAGAGATGCTTTGGTGCCTTCGGGAACTCTGAGACAGGTGCTGCATGGCTGTCGTCAGCTCGTGTTGTGAAATGTTGGGTTAAGTCCCGCAACGAGCGCAACCCTTATCCTTTGTTGCCAGCGATTCGGTCGGGAACTCAAAGGAGACTGCCGGTGATAAACCGGAGGAAGGTGGGGATGACGTCAAGTCATCATGGCCCTTACGGCCAGGGCTACACACGTGCTACAATGGCGCATACAAAGAGAAGCGACCTCGCGAGAGCAAGCGGACCTCATAAAGTGCGTCGTAGTCCGGATTGGAGTCTGCAACTCGACTCCATGAAGTCGGAATCGCTAGTAATCGTAGATCAGAATGCTACGGTGAATACGTTCCCGGGCCTTGTACACACCGCCCGTCACACCATGGGAGTGGGTTGCAAAAGAAGTAGGTAGCTTAACCTTCGGGAGGGCGCTTACCACTTTGTGATTCATGACTGGGGTGAAGTCGTAACAAGGTAACCGTAGGGGAACCTGCGGTTGGATCACCTCCTTACCTGAAGATACTTTCCTTCGAAGTGCTCACACAGATTGTCTGATGAAATTTAAAGAAGCAGTAAAACCCTCGGCAGGCTTGTAGCTCAGGTGGTTAGAGCGCACCCCTGATAAGGGTGAGGTCGGTGGTTCAAGTCCACTCAGGCCTACCAAATTCTCCCGATTTCTGCGTTGTGACAACGACTCGCATACCTGATGTATGCTTCGCGTCGTCACGCCTTGAACTCGAAAGAATTGGGTGAAGGGTTTTGCGAATCATTGGGGCTATAGCTCAGCTGGGAGAGCGCCTGCCTTGCACGCAGGAGGTCAGCGGTTCGATCCCGCTTAGCTCCACCATCAACGACCCCACGTTGATAAAAAAACTTCCGAATGCATTTTCGAGTGCATTGCGAAGTTATTGCTCTTTAACAATCCGGAACAAGCTGAAAATTTGAAACGACACGTTGTTTCATTTCTCCGTAATAAGAAATGAAAGCGATGTGTTCGAGTCTCTCAAATGCTTGCAGTCTGCATGCGTTGCAAAACGTCTGTGGGTTGTGAGGTTAAGCGACTAAGCGTACACGGTGGATGCCCTGGCAGTCAGAGGCGATGAAGGACGTGCTAATCTGCGAAAAGCGTCGGTAAGGTGATATGAACCGCAACAGCCGACGATGTCCGAATGGGGAAACCCAGTGCATTTATGCACTATCGTTAACTGAATACATAGGTTAACGAGGCGAACCGGGGGAACTGAAACATCTAAGTACCCCGAGGAAAAGAAATCAACCGAGATTCCCCCAGTAGCGGCGAGCGAACGGGGAACAGCCCAGGACCTGAATCAGTTTGTGTGTTAATGGAAGCGTCTGGAAAGTCGCGCGATACAGGGTGACAGCCCCGTACATGAAAATGCACAGATTGTGAGTCCGATGAGTAGGGCGGGACACGTGGTATCCTGTCTGAATATGGGGGGACCATCCTCCAAGGCTAAATACTCCTGACTGACCGATAGTGAACCAGTACCGTGAGGGAAAGGCGAAAAGAACCCCGGCGAGGGGAGTGAAACAGAACCTGAAACCGTGTACGTACAAGCAGTGGGAGCACCTTCGGGTGTGACTGCGTACCTTTTGTATAATGGGTCAGCGACTTATATTCTGTAGCAAGGTTAACCGTATAGGGGAGCCGCAGGGAAACCGAGTCTTAATTGGGCGTTAAGTTGCAGGGTATAGACCCGAAACCCGGTGATCTAGCCATGGGCAGGTTGAAGGTTGGGTAACACTAACTGGAGGACCGAACCGACTAATGTTGAAAAATTAGCGGATGACTTGTGGCTGGGGGTGAAAGGCCAATCAAACCGGGAGATAGCTGGTTCTCCCCGAAAGCTATTTAGGTAGCGCCTCGTGAACTCATCTCCGGGGGTAGAGCACTGTTTCGGCTAGGGGGCCATCCCGGCTTACCAACCCGATGCAAACTACGAATACCGGAGAATGTTATCACGGGAGACACACGGCGGGTGCTAACGTCCGTCGTGAAGAGGGAAACAACCCAGACCGCCAGCTAAGGTCCCAAAGTCATGGTTAAGTGGGAAACGATGTGGGAAGGCCCAGACAGCCAGGATGTTGGCTTAGAAGCAGCCATCATTTAAAGAAAGCGTAATAGCTCACTGGTCGAGTCGGCCTGCGCGGAAGATGTAACGGGGCTAAACCATGCACCGAAGCTGCGGCAGCGACACTATGTGTTGTTGGGTAGGGGAGCGTTCTGTAAGCCGCTGAAGGTGGACTGTGAGGTCTGCTGGAGGTATCAGAAGTGCGAATGCTGACATAAGTAACGATAAAGCGGGTGAAAAGCCCGCTCGCCGGAAGACCAAGGGTTCCTGTCCAACGTTAATCGGGGCAGGGTGAGTCGACCCCTAAGGCGAGGCTGAAAAGCGTAGTCGATGGGAAACAGGTTAATATTCCTGTACTTGGTGTTACTGCGAAGGGGGGACGGAGAAGGCTAGGTTATCCGGGCGACGGTTGTCCCGGTTTAAGCGTGTAGGCTTGCATTCCAGGCAAATCCGGAATGCTTTAAGGCTGAGGCGTGATGACGAGCCACTACGGTGGTGAAGTAACTGATGCCCTGCTTCCAGGAAAAGCCTCTAAGCTCCAGGTAACACGAAATCGTACCCCAAACCGACACAGGTGGTCAGGTAGAGAATACCAAGGCGCTTGAGAGAACTCGGGTGAAGGAACTAGGCAAAATGGTGCCGTAACTTCGGGAGAAGGCACGCTGGCATTAGGTGAAGGGACTTGCTCCCGGAGCTGAAGCCAGTCGAAGATACCAGCTGGCTGCAACTGTTTATTAAAAACACAGCACTGTGCAAACACGAAAGTGGACGTATACGGTGTGACGCCTGCCCGGTGCCGGAAGGTTAATTGATGGGGTTATCCGTAAGGAGAAGCTCTTGATCGAAGCCCCGGTAAACGGCGGCCGTAACTATAACGGTCCTAAGGTAGCGAAATTCCTTGTCGGGTAAGTTCCGACCTGCACGAATGGCGTAATGATGGCCAGGCTGTCTCCACCCGAGACTCAGTGAAATTGAAATCGCTGTGAAGATGCAGTGTACCCGCGGCAAGACGGAAAGACCCCGTGAACCTTTACTATAGCTTGACACTGAACATTGAGCCTTGATGTGTAGGATAGGTGGGAGGCTTTGAAGTGTGGACGCCAGTCTGCATGGAGCCAACCTTGAAATACCACCCTTTAATGTTTGATGTTCTAACGTAGGCCCGTAATCCGGGCTGCGGACAGTGTCTGGTGGGTAGTTTGACTGGGGCGGTCTCCTCCCAAAGTGTAACGGAGGAGCACGAAGGTTGGCTAATCCTGGTCGGACATCAGGAGGTTAGTGCAATGGCATAAGCCAGCTTGACTGCGAGAGTGACGGCTCGAGCAGGTGCGAAAGCAGGTCATAGTGATCCGGTGGTTCTGAATGGAAGGGCCATCGCTCAACGGATAAAAGGTACTCCGGGGATAACAGGCTGATACCGCCCAAGAGTTCATATCGACGGCGGTGTTTGGCACCTCGATGTCGGCTCATCACATCCTGGGGCTGAAGTAGGTCCCAAGGGTACGGCTGTTCGCCGTTTAAAGTGGTACGCGAGCTGGGTTTAGAACGTCGTGAGACAGTTCGGTCCCTATCTGCCGTGGGCGCTGGAGAATTGAGGGGGGTTGCTCCTAGTACGAGAGGACCGGAGTGAACGCACCACTGGTGTTCGGGTTGTCATGCCAATGGCATTGCCCGGTAGCTAAGTGCGGAAAAGATAAGTGCTGAAAGCATCTAAGCACGAAACTTGCCCCGAGATGAGTTCTCCCTGACTCTTTGAGAGTCCTGAAGGGACGTTGAAGACGACGACGTTGATAGGCCGGATGTGTAAGTGCAGCGATGCATTGAGCTAACCGGTACTAATGACCCGTGAGGCTTAACCTTACAACGCCAGAGGCGTTTTGAGTTGAGAGACGCGAGAATTTTCAGCTTTGTTCGAACGGATTGATTCGTATGGCCTGTGAGGGCGGTGCGGATAAACAGAATTTGCCTGGCGGCTGTAGCGCGGTGGTCCCACCTGACCCCATGCCGAACTCAGAAGTGAAACGCCGTAGCGCCGATGGTAGTGTGGGGTCTCCCCATGCGAGAGTAGGGAACTGCCAGGCATCAATTAAGTGAAGAAGCCCTGAACGAAAGTTCAGGGCTTTTTTACGTTTAAGAATCGTCTCTCAGATGATGAAAAACCACGAAAACATCCCACTCGTTACTAACTGATCAGGTAAACTACGGCCAGATTAATCAGTTAAGGCCGTGAAATGTCCAGCCCCAACACTTCTCTTAAAGCTTTCAATACACTTGGCCTCGAGGTCAGTGCGAAACATATCGTTATTGCTGATACCGCAGAAGCCATCATTGATGCATGGCAGGATTGTGTCCAGCAGACACAACCATTTATGGTACTCGGAGGCGGTAGCAATGTGCTGTTTCTTGAAGACTTTCAGGGTACTGTCATTATTAATGCAATCAAAGGTACAGCCATAGAAGAACATACCGAAACATGGCAGTTGCATATCGGGGCGGGAGAGAATTGGCATGAACTGGTTGAGCATACTTTAAAGAAAGGAATTACGGGTCTTGAGAACCTGGCGTTAATTCCAGGTATGGCGGGTTCAGCTCCTATCCAAAACATCGGTGCTTACGGGGTGGAATTCAAAGATATCTGCCATTATGTTGATGCTTTGCATCTGCCCACCCAGAAAATCGTGCGACTGGCTCGTGAAGAGTGCGCATTCGGTTATCGTGACAGTATTTTCAAACATGCAATGAAAAACGACTACGTCATTGTAGCGGTTGGATTACGCCTGACAAAACAATGGCGGCCTGTACTGAGTTACGGCGACCTGGCACGACTGAATCCTGCAACGGTCAGCGCGTGGGATGTATTCAATGCGGTATGTCAGATGCGTCAGAGTAAGCTGCCTGATCCCAGCGTAACGGGTAATGTAGGGAGTTTCTTTAAAAATCCACTGATTACTGTCAACCAGGCTGCTACGTTATGTGCCCAGTGGCCGACGATGCCACTCTATCCGCAAACTGATGGCGAGGTAAAACTTGCCGCGGGTTGGTTGATCGATCAATGTCAGCTGAAAGGCTATCGGGTTGGTGGTGCTGCTGTGCATCGTCAGCAGGCGCTGGTGCTGATCAACGAAGATCGAGCGACACCTCAGGACATTGTTCAGTTGGCACGGGAAGTACGAAGCCATGTCGGTGAAAAATTTAATGTCTGGCTGGAGCCGGAAGTTCGTTTTATTGGTGCGCAGGGCGAACGCAACGCCGTTGAGGTGATCTCATGAAAGACCACAGTGTTCCGTTAAAACTGGTCGCTTTACTGGCTGATGGGGAATTCCATTCTGGTGAGCAATTGGGCGAAGTTCTGGGGATGAGTCGGGCAGCGATTAACAAGCATATACAAACGCTGAAGAGTTGGGGACTGGATGTTTATACGGTTACCGGGAAGGGTTATAGCCTGCCTGCTCCCATTCAGTTGCTGAACGAAGAAGAGATATTGTCGCGGCTGCATCAACCTAATCTGGCCGTTATTCCGGTGATTGACTCTACGAACCAGTATCTGCTAGAGCGCATGGATCAGCTGGTTTCAGGCAATGCCTGTATTGCAGAGTATCAACAGGCAGGACGAGGGCGTCGCGGCAGGCAGTGGTTTTCCCCTTTTGGCGCCAATTTGTATATGTCGATGTACTGGCGACTGGAGCAAGGGCCAGCTGCTGCGATGGGGCTTAGCCTTGTTATTGGCATTGTCATGGCCGAAGTTATTCAGTCCCTCGGTGCAAAAGATGTACGAGTTAAATGGCCGAATGACCTCTATCTGCATGATCGGAAATTGGCCGGTATTCTGGTTGAACTGACCGGAAAAACGGGCGATGCGGCGCAAATTGTCATTGGTGCAGGTATCAATCTTGCGATGCGATCAGAAGGCGCAACACAAATAAATCAAGGCTGGATTAACTTGCAAGAGGCTGGAGTCCAGATCGATCGCAACCAGTTGGCTGCTCAGTTGATTAACAGCCTACGGGAAGCTTTGCCATTATTTGAAC
Source organism: Pantoea sp. X-Soil-TKNS-1279 (assembly GCF_059730565.1). Taxonomy (NCBI): domain Bacteria; kingdom Pseudomonadati; phylum Pseudomonadota; class Gammaproteobacteria; order Enterobacterales; family Erwiniaceae; genus Pantoea; species Pantoea sp. X-Soil-TKNS-1279. The sequence goes on from NZ_AP035948.1 coordinate 272,248, forward strand.
GTGATGGACTGGCACCTTTTATTGAGCGTTGGGATGCATTGGATAACTTTATTAATCGGCCAGTCAAATTGCTAATTGGCGATCGCGAAGTGCATGGCATAGCGCGTGGTGTTGATAAGCAAGGTGGTTTATTGTTGGAACAGGATGGTGCTGTTAAGGCATGGGTTGGTGGTGAAATTTCATTACGACCCGATAATTAACCAGCGGCTATTTCGAATGCCAGAACTGCCTCGGCACTGATAATAAAGCCCTGAAAAATACAGGGCTTTATTGTTTTTGTATTTATTTTCTCAGTCGTACATGTTGTACGGCATGATCAGCTGACTTCGTCATGATCAGGCTGGCCCGCTCACGAGTTGGAAGAATGTTCTCTTTAAGATTCATCCAGTTAATCTCTTTCCACAGACTGCGAGCAATGCTGACGGCGTCTTCTTCAGGCAATTGAGAATAATGATGGAAATATGAATCTGGATCGCTAAAGGCACCTTCACGAAATTTAAGAAACCGATTGATATACCAGCTTTCGAGCAGATCTTCAGGTGCATCAACATATATGGAGAAGTCGACAAAATCCGAGACAAATACATGATGCGGATCGTGAGGATAATCCATTCCGCTTTGCAGCACGTTTAAACCTTCAAGGATCAGAATATCAGGCTGTTTAACAACTTTATCGCCGTCTGGAATAACATCATAAATCAGATGTGAATAAACCGGGGCAGTTACCTGGCTGGCACCGGACTTTAGGTCGGAGACAAAATTGACCAGTCGATGCATATCGTAGGATTGCGGGAAGCCTTTCTTTTTCATCAACCCGCGTTCTTTCAGAACCGCATTTGGGTGGAGAAAGCCATCTGTGGTGATCAATTCTACTTTGCGATGTTCCGGCCAACGGCTGAGCAGTGCCTGCAACACGCGGGCGGTGGTACTTTTACCCACAGCGACACTGCCAGCAATGCTGATGATATATGGGATTTTCTGCGCGTTGGTGCCAAGAAACTGTTCAAGCACAGCCTGGCGTCGCAGATTAGAACTGATGTAAAAATTTAACAGGCGCGATAACGGCAAATAAATCTCCGCGACCTCTTCCAGCGAGAGATCCTCGTTGATGCCGCGCAATCGTTCGATTTCACCCTCTGCCAGTGTCATCGGCACTGAGTCGCGCAAGGCAGCCCATTGCTGACGATCAAACTCCAGGTAGGGCGTGGTAAGTGGCGTCGTCTTTTTACTCATAAGCATGCATCTGACAGCAAATTCTGGCTCATCTACACCTTGCAGCATCAGGCATACAGCGATGTGTCGAACTCAGTTGCACGTCACAGGGGTAATTTAACGAGAACAATGGGCAGGAGGGTAACACCAGTGTGACTTTAAAAAGAAGTAAAATGATAAAAGCGAGCACGCTTTCGTAAGCGCGCCCACATTTTTCTTGTCACTCAGTAGGTTGACGAAGCATCTTCTGGTGCGCCTGGTCGCAAGCGTTTGTAATAGATGGCTCCCGGATGGGGATGCCCATCAGCGCGCTGCGAATAATCAGGCAACTCTCCAAGATAATGATATCCCTGAGTCCGATAAAAGGCTTCTGCTGGCGAGCCTGCCATGACATCGAGATAAAGCAACCCGCGATGACAGGCTTCCGCTTTTTGCTCCAGCACCTGCATGAGCATAAAGCCAATCCTTTCACGACGTGCTTGCGAATGAACCAACAAATGGAGGATCTCAGCGCGGTTCTGGCCATCGGGACGCTGGCAGATACTGAGTTGCACACTGCCGACAAGCCCGGATTCATTCAATGCCACCCATAATAGCAACTCATGTCGCGCCAGGCGGTCGCGTAAACCGTGAAAGTAACGTTCTGCGGCCTGATGTTGTTCCTGTCTGCTCGATTGCCGAAATGGCGACGTCATATTGTGTGAGATAGAGTCAATCATCAATGCGGCCAGAGCATGGCGATAACGAGGTAAGGTGGCGGCATTGAGTAAAAAAATATTCATGCGAAATCCTCCTTGTCTGGGCTGGTTTACCTAAATAAGCAAATTACGCGCCAGCCAAAAAACAGCTGACAAGGGGAGGATGTCATGCAATGTGCATTAGTTTGCACAGACAGATGGCAACGTGACTCAGAATTGTGCAGCTGTTTAGAGAAAAATCTATGCCGGAGTGGCAGGATTTTACGGGTAAAAAAGCAGCAGACCTGAACAAATTTGCCGCAATTTATGATTGATTTGCGAGGATTTGCACAAATAGTAATCGATAGCGCGATTTTGGCAATTTTTTTGTTGCATCCTGCATCCGCACTTCCTAGAATGCGCGTCACTTGATGCCGGCTTAGCTCAGTTGGTAGAGCAACTGACTTGTAATCAGTAGGTCACCAGTTCGATTCCGGTAGCCGGCACCATCAAGTAGGTGGGATTCCCGAGCGGCCAAAGGGAGCAGACTGTAAATCTGCCGTCACAGACTTCGAAGGTTCGAATCCTTCTCCCACCACCATCTCAACCTCCTGGTTGAGCGTCAGATGAAGTCGTCGTCTGATGGGTGAGTTCAATTCTCTCACCTTCGAATTCAGACTGAGCGTTGGCACAGTCAAAGTTAGCCGGAAATACTGGCTGACTCGAATAATAGAGGGTCTTCTTTTATTATTCATAAGCTACAGAAAGAACAGGTAGCCGAGTTCCAGGATGCGGGCATCGTATAATGGCTATTACCTCAGCCTTCCAAGCTGATGATGCGGGTTCGATTCCCGCTGCCCGCTCCAGATGTGCTGATATGGCTCAGTTGGTAGAGCGCACCCTTGGTAAGGGTGAGGTCCCCAGTTCGACTCTGGGTATCAGCACCACTTCCTTTATCTCTCTCCTGATTCTCTCTCTGTAAAACTAACAGTCAGGCATAGCCTGGTTGATGTGACGATATCTTTGATATATCCATGTCTTAGAGGGACAAGCGATGGCTAAAGAGCAATTTCAACGTAACAAACTGCACGTAAACGTGGGCACCATCGGTCACGTTGACCACGGTAAAACCACTCTGACTGCAGCGATCACCACCGTTCTGGCTAAAACCTACGGCGGTCAGGCTCGTGCATTCGACCAGATCGACAACGCGCCGGAAGAGAAGGCTCGTGGTATCACCATCAACACCTCTCACGTTGAGTACGAAACCCCGACTCGCCACTACGCGCACGTTGACTGCCCGGGCCACGCCGACTATGTGAAAAACATGATCACCGGTGCTGCTCAGATGGATGGCGCAATCCTGGTTGTTGCTGCGACTGACGGCCCGATGCCGCAGACCCGTGAGCACATCCTGCTGGGTCGTCAGGTAGGCGTTCCGTACATCATCGTGTTCCTGAACAAATGTGACATGGTTGATGACGAAGAGCTGCTGGAACTGGTTGAAATGGAAGTTCGTGACCTGCTGTCACAGTACGACTTCCCGGGCGACGACACTCCGATCGTTCGTGGTTCAGCTCTGAAAGCGCTGGAAGGCGACGCAGAGTGGGAAGCGAAAATCGTTGAGCTGGCTGGCCACCTGGATACTTACATCCCGGATCCGGTTCGTGCAATCGACCTGCCGTTCCTGCTGCCGATCGAAGACGTATTCTCAATCTCAGGCCGTGGTACTGTAGTAACCGGTCGTGTTGAGCGCGGTATCGTTAAAGTTGGTGACGAAGTAGAAATCGTTGGTATCAAAGCGACTGCGAAATCAACCTGTACTGGCGTTGAAATGTTCCGCAAACTGCTGGACCAGGGTCAGGCAGGCGAGAACTGTGGTGTTCTGCTGCGTGGTATCAAGCGTGAAGACATCCAGCGTGGTCAGGTACTGGCTAAGCCGGGCACCATCAAGCCGCACACTCAGTTCGAATCAGAAGTGTACGTACTGTCTAAAGACGAAGGCGGCCGTCATACTCCGTTCTTCAAAGGCTACCGTCCTCAGTTCTACTTCCGTACTACTGACGTAACAGGTTCAGTAGAACTGCCGGAAGGCGTAGAGATGGTAATGCCGGGCGACAACATCAAAATGGTTGTTACCCTGATTCACCCGATCGCAATGGACGAAGGTCTGCGCTTCGCAATCCGCGAAGGCGGCCGTACCGTTGGTGCGGGCGTTGTTGCTAAAGTTATCGCTTAATCCCGATAATATTTGACGCAATGCACACGGAAAGGGCATCATTTGATGCCCTTTTTGCACGCTGTTGTATAGAACCTGGCTCATCAGTGATTTTCGGTCATAATCATTGCTGAGACAGGCTCTGTTAAGCGGTGCAGGATACCGGGTTGCGCTTTAAAAGCTTACTCGGTTTGGATGCCTCGCCATGCGGGGCAGAATAGTTTCTGAATTATAGTGGCAGGTTGGTTTATGAGTGCGAATACCGAAGCTCAAGGGAGCGGACGCGGCCTGGAAACCGTAAAATGGCTGGTTGTTGCCGTATTACTGGTTGTCGCTATTGTTGGTAATTACTACTACCGCGATGTGACACTGCCGTTACGTGCGCTGGCCGTAGTGGTTCTGATTGCAGTGGCAGGCGGCGTTGCGTTGCTGACCACAAAAGGCAAAGCGACAGTTGCGTTTGCGCGTGAAGCAAGAACCGAGATGCGTAAGGTCATTTGGCCGACTCGCCAGGAAACGCTGCACACCACGTTAATCGTTGCCGCGGTAACTGCCGTGATGTCACTGATTTTGTGGGGACTGGATGGTATTCTTGTCCGACTTGTATCGTTTATCACTGGCCTGAGGTTCTGAGATGTCTGAAGCTCCAAAAAAACGCTGGTACGTCGTGCAGGCGTTTTCCGGTTTCGAAGGCCGCGTAGCCCAGTCGCTGCGTGAGCACATCAAATTGCACAACATGGAAGAGTTGTTTGGCGAAGTCATGGTGCCGACTGAAGAAGTCGTGGAAATCCGTGGTGGCCAGCGTCGCAAAAGTGAGCGCAAATTCTTCCCAGGTTACGTATTGGTTCAGATGGTAATGAATGATGCCAGCTGGCACCTGGTGCGTAGCGTACCGCGTGTGATGGGCTTCATTGGTGGTACATCTGACCGTCCAGCACCGATCAGCGATAAAGAAGTTGATGCGATTATGAACCGCCTGCAGCAGGTGGGTGATAAGCCGCGTCCAAAAACGTTGTTCGAGCCGGGCGAAATGGTACGCGTCAACGACGGTCCTTTTGCCGACTTCAACGGTGTGGTGGAAGAGGTGGATTACGAAAAGAGCCGCCTGAAAGTCTCTGTTTCCATCTTCGGTCGTGCTACCCCTGTCGAGCTGGATTTCAGCCAGGTAGAAAAAGGCTAACGCCCGAGACATTTTTGTAGTTGCAGCAGGCGCGGAATTTATCTACAATTTCGCGCCTTTTGTTTTTATGCGCTGGCAACAGCGTGTGAATTGTCATCACGGGGAGCCTGTTTTGCAGGCGCTATAACCCAATAGAGGAAATATCATGGCTAAGAAAGTACAAGCCTACGTCAAGCTGCAGGTTGCAGCTGGTATGGCTAACCCGAGCCCACCGGTTGGTCCAGCTCTGGGTCAGCAGGGCGTTAACATCATGGAATTCTGTAAAGCGTTCAACGCGAAGACCGAATCTCTGGAAAAAGGTCTGCCGACTCCTGTTGTTATCACCGTATACAGCGACCGTTCTTTCACCTTCGTTACCAAAACACCTCCGGCTGCCGTACTGCTGAAAAAAGCAGCGGGCATCAAGTCTGGTTCTGGTAAGCCGAACAAAGACAAAGTCGGTAAAGTAACCCGTGCTCAGGTACGTGAAATCGCAGAAACCAAAGCTGCGGACATGACTGGTGCTGACGTAGAAGCGATGACTCGCTCTATCGAAGGTACTGCTCGTTCCATGGGCCTGGTAGTGGAGGACTAAGAAATGGCTAAGCTGACCAAGCGCATGCGCGTGATCCGTGACAAAGTTGATGCAACTAAACAGTATGACATCAACGAAGCTGTTGCTCTGCTGAAAGAACTGGCTACTGCTAAGTTTGTAGAGAGCGTAGACGTTGCTGTTAACCTCGGCATCGATGCTCGTAAATCTGATCAGAACGTACGTGGTGCAACTGTACTGCCGCACGGTACTGGTCGTTCAGTACGCGTTGCCGTATTTACCCAGGGCGCAAACGCTGAAGCTGCTAAAGCAGCTGGCGCAGAGCTGGTAGGTATGGAAGATCTGGCTGACCAGATCAAGAAAGGCGAAATGAACTTTGACGTTGTTATTGCTTCTCCGGATGCAATGCGCGTTGTTGGCCAGCTCGGCCAGGTTCTGGGCCCGCGCGGTCTGATGCCAAACCCGAAAGTGGGTACTGTAACGCCGAACGTTGCTGAAGCAGTTAAAAACGCTAAAGCAGGTCAGGTTCGTTACCGTAACGACAAAAACGGCATCATTCACACCACCATCGGTAAAGTGGACTTCGACGCTGACAAACTGAAAGAAAACCTGGAATCTCTGCTGGTTGCGCTGAAAAAAGCAAAACCTGCTCAGGCGAAAGGCGTGTACATCAAGAAAGTTAGCCTGTCCACCACTATGGGCGCTGGCGTTGCCATCGACCAGGCTGGTCTGAACGCAGCAGCAAACTAATTGCTGCTTGAAACGGGCGAAAAATTCATCTAGAATCTTACGCCCGTTGTTCTGGTTGAGTATTCAATTCAGAACCAAGATTCATAGTGAGTGGAAGATAAAGGTTCATCCCTTTGTTATTCAGTCACTAAGGTTGGAGCCAGGCCTTATCCTGGCCTCCGTCCAAGACCGCAGGAGCGCGACATCTTCGGATAAAACGCTTAATCCCCTGCGTAGACGGTGACAGAACCAAAAAGAATTTTTTCTTAACTGGATTCTGCTCACCGTGTAATAGCGCTTTTCGCTTTCGGGTGAATAAGTGAAGTGAGTTCCGGGGAAATCCTTCCCCGGTCAAATCCAGGAGCACAAGCTAATGGCATTAAATCTTCAAGACAAACAAGCGATTGTTGCTGAAGTCAGCGAAGTAGCCAAAGGCGCGCTGTCAGCGGTTGTTGCGGATTCCCGTGGCGTTACCGTTGATAAAATGACCGAACTGCGTAAAGCAGGTCGTGAAGCTGGCGTTTACATGCGTGTTGTTCGCAACACCCTGCTGCGCCGCATCGTTGAAGGTACTCAATTCGAGTGCCTGAAAGACACGTTTGTTGGTCCGACCCTGATTGCATATTCTATGGAACACCCGGGCGCTGCTGCTCGTCTGTTCAAAGATTTCGCGAAAGCGAATGCAAAATTTGAGGTCAAAGCTGCAGCCTTTGAAGGTGAGCTGATCACGGCGGCCAATATTGACCGTCTGGCGACTCTGCCGACTTACGAAGAAGCACTGGCACGTCTGATGTCGACCATGAAAGAAGCCGCTGCTGGCAAACTGGTCCGTACTCTGGCTGCTGTTCGCGACGCAAAAGAAGCGGCTTAAGCCCTGTTCTTTTCCTTCGTGCTTTAACGCTTAAACTTATACTGATTCTTAGGAACAATTGTTATGTCTATCACTAAAGACCAAATCCTGGAAGCCGTTGCTGCAATGTCCGTAATGGAAGTTGTTGAGCTGGTTTCTGCTATGGAAGAAAAATTCGGCGTTTCTGCTGCTGCTGCTGTAGCTGTTGCTGCTGGCCCGGCTGAAGCTGTTGAAGAGAAAACTGAATTCGACGTGATCCTGAAAGCTGCTGGCGCGAACAAAGTTGCAGTAATCAAAGCCGTTCGTACCGCAACTGGTCTGGGCCTGAAAGAAGCCAAAGATCTGGTTGAAGCAACTGGCGTGATCAAAGAAGGCCTCAGCAAAGCTGACGCTGCTGCTCTCGAAGCACAGCTGAAAGAAGCTGGCGCAGAAGTTGAAGTTAAGTAAGACAACCCTCGGGTTGCAGTCTGAGTAGTTTCAGACTGATGGCTGGTGACTTTTTAGTCACCAGCCTTTTTGCGCTACAGGGGAATGATGGCGTTTCGCACTGTTTGTCCATTGTTTCTCTTCAATATCTTTTTCTATCGACGCCTTAATATATCGCTTTCCTGTGAGGGTTCCCTGCCTGCGCAACGGCGATGAAATGATTTAAGAGTGATAGAAAGATGTATTGCATGGGGTGCCGCGCATCGCATGAAAAACAAAATAGTGTTGCATGAACTGTCCCTTCAGGACGGACAGCGTGGGTCGACTTGTCAGCTAGCTGAGGAACCCTATGGTTTACTCCTATACCGAGAAAAAACGTATTCGTAAGGATTTTGGTAAACGTCCGCAAGTGCTGGACATACCTTATCTCCTTTCTATCCAGCTTGACTCGTTCCAGAAGTTTATCGAGCAAGATCCAGAAGGTCAGTATGGACTGGAAGCTGCATTCCGTTCCGTATTCCCGATCGCGAGCTACAGCGGCAACTCTGAGTTGCAGTATGTCAGCTATCGCCTGGGCGAACCTGTCTTTGACGTAAAAGAATGTCAGATCCGTGGCGTGACTTTCTCTGCACCGCTGCGCGTCAAACTGCGTCTGGTGATCTACGAGCGCGAAGCGCCGGAAGGCACCGTCAAAGACATTAAAGAACAAGAAGTTTACATGGGCGAAATTCCGCTCATGACCGAAAACGGTACCTTTGTCATCAACGGTACTGAGCGTGTTATCGTTTCTCAGCTGCATCGTAGTCCTGGTGTTTTCTTTGACAGCGATAAGGGTAAAACGCACTCTTCCGGTAAAGTGCTGTATAACGCACGCATCATCCCTTACCGCGGTTCATGGCTCGATTTCGAGTTTGACCCGAAAGACAACCTGTTCGTCCGTATTGACCGTCGCCGTAAGCTGCCGGCCAGTATCATCCTGCGCGCGCTGCATTACACCACGGAGCAGATTCTTGATCTGTTCTTCGAAAAAGTGGTGTTCGAAATCCGCGACAACAAATTGCAGATGGAACTGGTGCCTGAGCGCCTGCGTGGTGAAACCGCCTCCTTCGATATCGAAGCCAACGGCAACGTCTACGTTGAGAAAGGTCGTCGCATCACTGCTCGCCACATCCGCCAGCTGGAAAAAGACAATATCCAGCATATCGAAGTACCGGTTGAATACATTGCCGGTAAAGTGGTGGCTAAAGATTACATCGACACCAATACCGGTGAGTTGATCGTTGCAGCGAACATGGAGCTGTCACTGGATCTGCTGGCTAAACTGAGCCAGTCCGGTCACAAGCGCATTGAAACGCTGTTCACCAACGATCTGGATCACGGTCCGTACATTTCTGAGACACTGCGTGTTGACCCAACCAATGATCGCCTGAGCGCGCTGGTTGAAATCTATCGCATGATGCGTCCTGGTGAGCCGCCGACGCGTGAAGCGGCAGAAAACCTGTTCGAGAACCTGTTCTTCTCTGAAGATCGTTACGATCTTTCTGCGGTTGGCCGCATGAAGTTCAACCGTTCTCTGCTGCGTGACGAGATCGAAGGTTCCGGTATCCTGAGCAAAGACGACATCATCGAAGTGATGAAGAAGCTCATCGATATCCGTAACGGTAAAGGCGAAGTGGACGATATCGACCACCTCGGCAACCGTCGTATCCGTTCTGTTGGCGAAATGGCAGAAAACCAGTTCCGTGTTGGTCTGGTGCGTGTAGAGCGTGCGGTGAAAGAGCGTCTGTCTCTGGGCGACCTCGATACCCTGATGCCTCAGGATATGATCAACGCTAAGCCGATTTCCGCTGCCGTTAAAGAGTTCTTCGGTTCCAGCCAGCTGTCTCAGTTTATGGACCAGAACAACCCGCTGTCTGAGATCACGCATAAGCGTCGTATTTCAGCCCTCGGCCCAGGCGGTCTGACCCGTGAACGCGCTGGCTTCGAAGTGCGTGACGTACACCCGACTCACTATGGTCGCGTATGTCCAATCGAAACGCCGGAAGGTCCGAACATCGGTCTGATCAACTCGTTGTCCGTGTACGCACAGACTAACGAATATGGCTTCCTGGAAACGCCGTACCGTCGCGTTGTTGACGGTAAAGTGAGTGACGAGATCCATTACCTCTCTGCAATTGAAGAGGGTAACTTCGTTATTGCTCAGGCGAACACCAACCTGGCCGAAGACGGTTCATTCGTTGACGATCTGGTTACCTGTCGTAGCAAAGGCGAATCAAGCCTGTTCAGCCGCGACCAGGTTGACTATATGGACGTTTCGACCCAGCAGGTTGTTTCTGTTGGTGCGTCACTGATCCCGTTCCTGGAACACGATGACGCCAACCGTGCATTGATGGGTGCAAACATGCAACGTCAGGCGGTTCCGACTCTGCGTGCTGATAAGCCGCTGGTTGGTACCGGTATGGAGCGTGCTGTAGCGGTTGACTCCGGTGTAACTGCCGTAGCTAAACGTGGCGGTATCATCCAGTACGTTGATGCTTCCCGTATCGTGATCAAGGTTAACGAAGATGAGATGTATCCGGGCGAAGCCGGCATCGACATCTACAACCTGACCAAATACACCCGTTCGAACCAGAACACCTGCATCAACCAGATGCCGTGTGTGTCTCTGGGCGAACCGATCGAGCGCGGCGACGTGCTGGCTGATGGCCCGTCTACCGACCTCGGTGAACTGGCGCTGGGCCAGAACATGCGCGTAGCGTTCATGCCGTGGAACGGCTACAACTTCGAAGACTCCATCCTCGTATCTGAGCGTGTTGTCCAGGAAGACCGTTTCACCACCATCCATATTCAGGAACTGGCTTGCGTGTCTCGTGACACCAAACTGGGGCCAGAAGAGATCACCGCTGACATCCCGAACGTGGGTGAAGCTGCGCTCTCCAAACTGGATGAATCCGGTATCGTTTACATCGGTGCTGAAGTGACCGGCGGCGACATTCTGGTTGGTAAGGTAACGCCGAAAGGTGAAACCCAGCTGACGCCGGAAGAGAAACTGCTGCGTGCGATCTTCGGTGAAAAAGCGTCTGACGTGAAAGATTCGTCACTGCGCGTGCCGAACGGCGTTTCCGGTACGGTTATCGACGTACAGGTCTTTACCCGCGATGGCGTGGAAAAAGACAAACGTGCGCTGGAAATCGAAGAGATGCAGCTCAAGCAGGCCAAGAAAGACCTGTCTGAAGAACTGCAGATCCTCGAAGCTGGCCTGTTCGGTCGTATCCAGGCGGTACTGATCTCGGGTGGTGTTGAGGCTGAGAAGCTGGACAAGCTGCCGCGTGAGCGCTGGCTGGAGCTGGGCCTGACCGACGAAGAGAAGCAGAACGCGTTGGAACAGCTGGCTGAACAGTATGACGAGCTGAAGCATGAGTTTGAGAAGAAACTCGAAGCGAAGCGTCGCAAGATCACCCAGGGCGATGATCTGGCACCGGGCGTGCTGAAAATCGTTAAGGTGTATCTGGCCGTTAAACGTCAGATCCAGCCTGGTGACAAGATGGCAGGTCGTCACGGTAACAAAGGTGTTATCTCCAAGATCAACCCGATCGAAGATATGCCTTACGACGAAAACGGCACGCCGGTTGACATCGTACTGAACCCGCTGGGCGTACCGTCACGTATGAACATCGGTCAGATCCTGGAAACCCACCTGGGTATGGCGGCGAAAGGTATTGGTGAGAAGATCAATGCCATGCTGAAGAAGCAGGAAGAAGTCGCCAAACTGCGTGAGTTTATCCAACGTGCTTACGATCTGGGCACTGACGTGCGTCAGAAAGTTGACCTGAACACCTTCAGCGACGACGAAGTGCTGCGTCTGGCAGAGAACCTGAAAAAAGGTATGCCGATTGCGACTCCGGTGTTTGATGGTGCGAAAGAGAGCGAAATCAAAGAGCTGTTGCAGCTCGGCGGCCTGCCTTCTTCCGGTCAGATCACTCTGTTCGACGGCCGTACCGGTGAGCAGTTTGAGCGTCAGGTAACCGTAGGTTACATGTACATGCTGAAACTGAACCACCTGGTCGATGACAAGATGCACGCCCGTTCCACCGGTTCTTACAGCCTGGTTACTCAGCAGCCGCTGGGTGGTAAAGCACAGTTCGGTGGTCAGCGCTTCGGTGAGATGGAAGTGTGGGCACTGGAAGCATACGGTGCCGCCTATACCCTGCAGGAAATGTTGACCGTTAAGTCTGATGACGTGAACGGCCGTACGAAGATGTATAAAAACATCGTCGATGGCAACCATCAGATGGAACCGGGCATGCCGGAATCCTTCAACGTACTGTTGAAAGAGATTCGCTCGCTGGGTATCAACATCGAGCTGGAAGACGAGTAAGCACTCGCATTTGTACTGGTTATGGGATGTTCGGCTGGGGTCGAACATCCCTGAGAGTCTCACTCCGACGGGAGCTAATCCGTGAAAGACTTACTTAAGTTTCTGAAAGCGCAAACTAAAACCGAAGAGTTTGATGCGATCAAAATTGCTCTGGCTTCGCCAGACATGATCCGTTCCTGGTCTTTTGGTGAAGTTAAAAAGCCTGAAACCATTAACTACCGTACCTTCAAGCCGGAGCGTGACGGTCTTTTCTGTGCCCGTATTTTCGGACCGGTAAAAGATTATGAGTGCCTGTGCGGTAAGTACAAGCGCCTGAAACACCGTGGCGTGATCTGTGAGAAGTGTGGCGTTGAAGTCACGCAGACCAAAGTGCGTCGTGAGCGTATGGGCCATATCGAACTGGCTTCGCCGACTGCACACATTTGGTTCCTGAAATCACTGCCGTCCCGTATCGGTTTGCTGCTGGATATGCCGCTGCGTGACATCGAGCGCGTGCTGTACTTCGAATCCTATGTGGTTGTCGAAGGTGGCATGACCAACCTCGAAAAACGTCAGATCCTGACTGAAGAGCAGTACCTCGACGCGCTGGAAGAGTTCGGTGACGAATTCGACGCGAAGATGGGTGCGGAAGCGATCCAGGCCCTGTTGAAAAACATGGATCTGGAGCAGGAGTGCGAGCAGCTGCGTGAAGAGCTGAACGAAACCAACTCTGAAACCAAGCGTAAGAAGCTGACCAAGCGTATCAAGCTGCTGGAAGCATTCGTTCAGTCTGGTAACAAACCAGAGTGGATGATCCTGACCGTGCTGCCGGTACTGCCGCCGGATCTGCGTCCGCTGGTTCCGCTGGATGGTGGTCGTTTCGCAACGTCAGATCTGAACGATCTGTATCGTCGCGTGATCAACCGTAACAACCGTCTGAAACGCCTGCTGGATCTGGCTGCGCCGGATATCATCGTACGTAACGAAAAACGTATGTTGCAGGAAGCGGTTGATGCGCTGCTGGATAACGGCCGTCGTGGTCGCGCCATCACTGGCTCCAACAAGCGTCCGCTGAAATCACTGGCAGACATGATCAAAGGTAAGCAGGGTCGTTTCCGTCAGAACCTGCTGGGTAAACGTGTTGACTACTCTGGTCGTTCGGTTATCACCGTAGGTCCATACCTGCGTCTGCATCAGTGCGGTCTGCCGAAGAAAATGGCACTCGAACTGTTCAAACCGTTCATTTACGGCAAGCTGGAACTGCGTGGCCTCGCCACCACCATCAAAGCCGCGAAGAAAATGGTTGAGCGTGAAGAAGCGGTGGTGTGGGACATCCTCGACGAGGTTATCCGTGAGCACCCGGTTCTGCTGAACCGTGCACCGACTCTGCACCGTCTGGGTATCCAGGCGTTTGAACCTGTTCTGATCGAAGGTAAAGCGATCCAGCTGCACCCGCTGGTTTGTGCGGCATATAACGCCGACTTCGATGGTGACCAGATGGCAGTTCACGTACCGCTGACGCTGGAAGCCCAGCTGGAAGCGCGTGCGCTGATGATGTCTACCAACAACATTCTGTCTCCGGCGAACGGCGAGCCAATCATCGTTCCGTCTCAGGACGTTGTTCTGGGTCTGTACTACATGACCCGCGACAAAGTGAACGCCAAAGGCGAAGGCATGGTGCTGACTGGCCCGAAAGAAGCTGAGCGTGTTTACCGCGCTGGCCTGGCCGAGCTGCATGCCCGCGTAAAAGTGCGTATCACCGAGTACAGCAAAAACGAACAAGATGAATTCGTTGCGAAAACCAGCCTGATCGACACCACCATTGGTCGTGCGATCCTGTGGATGATCGTGCCGAAAGGTCTGCCTTACTCCATCGTCAACCAGGCGCTGGGTAAAAAGGCAATCTCCAAAATGCTGAACACCTGTTACCGCATTCTGGGCCTGAAGCCGACCGTTATCTTTGCTGACCAGACCATGTACACCGGCTTTGCTTATGCAGCCCGTTCTGGTGCCTCTGTTGGTATCGACGACATGGTTATCCCGGCGAAGAAAGCTGAGATCATCGCAGAAGCAGAAGCTGAAGTTGCTGAGATCCAGGAGCAGTTCCAGTCTGGTCTGGTAACCGCAGGCGAACGTTACAACAAAGTCATCGATATCTGGGCCGCCGCTAACGAACGCGTTTCCAAAGCGATGATGGATAACCTGCAAACTGAAACTGTGATCAACCGTCACGGCGAAGAAGAGAAGCAGGTTTCCTTTAACAGCATCTACATGATGGCCGACTCCGGTGCGCGTGGTTCTGCGGCACAGATTCGTCAGCTGGCAGGTATGCGTGGTCTGATGGCGAAGCCGGATGGCTCCATCATCGAAACGCCGATCACCGCGAACTTCCGTGAAGGTCTGAACGTACTCCAGTACTTCATCTCAACCCACGGTGCGCGTAAAGGTCTGGCGGATACCGCACTGAAAACCGCGAACTCCGGTTACCTGACCCGTCGTCTGGTTGACGTGGCACAGGACCTGGTGGTGACCGAGGACGATTGTGGCACCTTCGAAGGTATCATGATGACCCCGGTTATCGAGGGTGGCGATGTTAAAGAGCCGCTGCGTGAGCGTGTACTGGGTCGTGTGACCGCAGAAGACGTGCTCAAGCCGGGCACCGCAGACATTCTGATCCCGCGTAACACCCTGCTTGATGAGCACTGGTGTGATGTGGTTGAGCAGAACTCTGTTGACGCCATCAAAGTGCGTTCAGTTGTAAGCTGTGAAACCGACTTCGGTGTGTGTGCACACTGCTACGGTCGCGATCTGGCGCGTGGTCACATCATCAACAAAGGTGAGGCCATCGGCGTTATCGCAGCACAGTCCATCGGTGAGCCGGGTACTCAGCTGACGATGCGTACGTTCCACATCGGTGGTGCGGCATCGCGTGCGGCTGCTGAATCCAGCATTCAGGTGAAGAACAAAGGTACTATCAAGCTGAGCAACGCGAAAACCGTTACCAACTCCTCCGGGAAGCTGGTGATCGTTTCTCGTAACGTTGAGCTGAAAATGATCGACGAATTCGGTCGTACCAAAGAAAGCTATAAAGTGCCTTACGGTGCAGTGATGGCGAAAGGTGATGGTGAGCAGGTCAACGCGGGCGAAACCGTGGCGAACTGGGATCCGCATACCATGCCGGTAATCACTGAAGTGAACGGTTTCATCCGCTTCACCGATATGATCGACGGCCAGACCATTACCCGTCAGACTGACGAGTTAACCGGTCTGTCATCACTGGTTATCCTTGACTCTGCTGAGCGTACTTCAGGTGGTAAAGACCTGCGTCCGGCACTGAAAATCGTTGATGCGAATGGCGATGACGTTCTGATCCCGGGCACCGACATGCCGGCTCAGTACTTCCTGCCGGGCAAAGCGATTGTTCAGTTGGAAGATGGCGTGAAGATCAGCGCAGGTGACACCCTGTCGCGTGTTCCGCAGGAATCTGGCGGTACCAAGGACATCACCGGTGGTCTGCCGCGCGTTGCCGACCTGTTCGAAGCGCGTCGTCCGAAAGAGCCAGCAATCCTGGCGGAGATCAGCGGTATCATCTCCTTCGGTAAAGAGACTAAAGGTAAGCGTCGCCTGGTAATCACCCCGGTTGATGGCAGCGATCCGTACGAAGAGATGATTCCGAAATGGCGTCAGCTCAACGTATTTGAAGGTGAGCGCGTTGAACGTGGTGACGTCGTATCTGACGGCCCGGAATCTCCGCATGACATTCTGCGTCTGCGTGGCGTTCATGCTGTTACCCGTTACATCACTAACGAAGTGCAGGAAGTTTACCGTCTGCAAGGCGTTAAGATTAACGATAAGCACATTGAAGTCATCGTACGTCAGATGCTGCGTAAAGCGACCATCGTCAGCGCCGGAAGCACCGACTTCCTGGAAGGTGAGCAGGCTGAAGTGTCTCGCATCAAGATCTCTAACCGTGATCTGGAAGCGAACGGCAAGTTGGGTGCCACCTACATGCGCGACCTGCTGGGTATCACCAAAGCGTCTCTGGCAACCGAGTCGTTCATCTCTGCTGCATCGTTCCAGGAGACCACGCGTGTCCTGACCGAAGCTGCGGTTGCAGGCAAGCGCGACGAACTGCGCGGCCTGAAAGAGAACGTTATCGTGGGTCGTCTGATCCCGGCCGGTACCGGTTACGCTTACCATCAGGATCGTATGCGTCGCCGTCAGGCGGGTGAAGCACCGGTTGCACCGCAGGTTACTGCGGATGAAGCCTCTGCCAGCCTGGCTGAACTGCTGAACGCCGGTCTCGGCGGTAGCGACGACGAGTAATCGTTCGTCAGTTAGCCAATAAAAAACCCTGCTTCGGCAGGGTTTTTTTTCATCTGTATTCTCAGTTTCTGCGGTCGATATCGCCGCGCGTCAGCCCAATATCTCGTAACTGGGTATCGCTGAGGCGCGACAATATGCGTCGGGTCTGCCGACGTAAATGCCAGGATTTCACCAACTGCCGCACCGCGCGGAAGATATCCAGTAAGGTGATATTGAAGGGTTTTGCCGCCCGGTTTTGATCGAATTCCATAATCCTGCCCTCGGTATGATGTCTGAGAAGCATTGTCCGTTTTCCACCTATTCCAATACAGATTCAATAAACACATTTATTAAACATACAGATTGCGCTGTGACCGATCTGAATGGTAAAAATTAATCCAATCTGTATTGGTTTTTTCCTGTTGGAAATCATGTGAGGCATACGATGACGCGTTACCAGCATCTGGCGGGCTTGCTCTCAGACCGCATCGAGCAAGGGTTATATCGCAGTGGAGAGCGCTTGCCATCGGTGCGTACGCTCAGCATTGAACATGGTGTGAGTATCAGCACTGTCCAGCAGGCTTACCATTTGCTGGAGGAGAAGCAGCTGATCGTGCCGCAGCCTCGCTCCGGCTATTTTGTGGCGACACGTAAAGCCACGCCGCCTGTTCCTGCCATCACCCGTCCCGCTCAACGCCCGGTGGAGATCACCCAGTGGGAATCGGTGCTGGAGCTGCTCAGCAGTCGCATCGAGGGGGACGTGATCCAACTGGGCAGTGGCATCCCGGATCTGACGCAGCCAACGCTGAAACCGCTGTGGAAAATCCAGAGTCGTATGGCGCAGAAGCAGGATATCAACCTGCTGAGCTACGACACCCTGTTGGGCCTGACATCGTTGCGGGAACAAATCGCACGCCTGACGATTGATAGCGGTTGCCAGCTTAGCGCTGACGACATTGTGGTGACCACCGGTTGCCACGAAGCATTGTCGGTTTCTATCCGCGCCGTTTGTCAGCCAGGGGATATCATTGCGGTGGAATCACCCACGTTCCACGGCACTATGCAAACCTTGCGCGGTTTTGGTATTCGCGCCATTGAGATCCCGACTGACTCGGTGACGGGTATCAGCCTTGAAGCGCTGGAGCTGGCATTCGAGCAGTGGCCCATTAAAGCGGTGGTGGTGGTACCTAACTGTAATAATCCGTTGGGTTTTATCATGCCGGAAGCGCGTAAACGAGCGCTGCTGACGCTGGCACAACGCTTTGACGCCGCCATCATCGAAGATGATGTGTATGGAGAGCTGGCGTGGGAGTATCCGCGCCCCATCAGTATTAAGTCGCTGGATATGGATGGGCGAGTGCTGCTGTGCAGCTCGTTTTCCAAAACGCTCTCGCCTGGCCTGCGTGTCGGCTGGGTTGCACCGGGGCGTTATCGCGAGCGGGTGCTGCACATGAAATATATCGGTACCGGATCTTCCGCGACCATGACGCAGCATGTGGTGGCGGAGTTTATTCGTCTGGGTCATTACGGGCCGCACTTGCGGCGTATGCGCCAGGTTTATCAACGCAATTACGAGACCTTTAGCTGCTGGGTACGCCACTATTTCCCGTGTGGTATTTGTGTGTCACGCCCACAGGGTAGCTTTCTGATGTGGATCGAACTGCCGGAAGCCTTCGACGCGGTGCGCCTCAACACGGAACTCCGCGCCTCGAAGATTCAGGTGGCGGTGGGCTCGCTGTTTTCCGCATCGGGTAAGTATCGCAACTGCCTGCGTCTCAACTATGCGCTGCCGATTACCGATGCCACCGAACAGGCGATTGCGCTGGTGGGTGCTGCGATTGAACGCGCGATGTTGGTCTGTGCCTGATCGGTAGCGGCGCGATTTATCGCGCAATTTAGTGCGTAATAAATCGCGTCGTCAGCCGTGTTTTACGCCGTGACGGTGGGTTCCGTCAGCGCCAGCAACTCTCGCGTGGCCGCCAGCCAGTCGGGTGCCTGAGTGATGGCGCTAACCACCGCGATGCTACCCACGCCGGTCGCCAGCACCTCTGGTGCGCGCGCCAACGAAATACCGCCAATGGCTACCGTTGAAATGCCTTCCAGCCGCGCCAGATGACGTGTTAACTCTGCAATGCCTTGCGGTTCTGATGGCATCTCTTTAGTTTGTGTCGGGAAAATATGCCCCAGCGCGATATAGGAGGGGCGCAGCGCCAGTGCCCGATCCAGTTCGGCATCATCATGGGTGGATAAGCCGAGGCGCAAGCCCGCCTGACGAATTGCCTCCAAATCGGCCACATCCAGATCTTCCTGGCCGAGATGCACGCCATAGGCGTTGTAGCGAATCGCCAGGCGCCAGTAATCATTGATAAACAGGCGGGCGCGATATTGTTTGCCAAGTGCGATAGCCTCCCGCACCGCCTCTTCCACTTCATGGTCTTCGCAATCTTTAATACGCAGCTGAATGGTGCGTACTCCCGCTTCCAGCAAACGGGCAATCCACTCAACGCTATCGACAACCGGGTAAAGCCCTAAACGTGGGGCGGTACTGGGGAAGGCGGCGGTCATACATTTTCCTCTTTCAGGGCATCGGCGGCATGATAAAGCTCACCGCCACGGCTACGGAAGGCATCTGACATCTGCGCCATCCCGATTTCAATCGGCTGGGCTTCCGCCTGCTGACGGGCGGCAAAGTCACGCACTTCCTGGGTGATTTTCATGGAGCAGAATTTCGGGCCGCACATGGAACAAAAATGTGCCACTTTGCCCGACTCCTGCGGCAGTGTCTCATCGTGATAAGCGCGCGCGGTATGTGGGTCGAGCGCCAGATTGAACTGGTCCTCCCAGCGAAACTCAAAACGCGCTTTCGACATGGCGTTATCGCGGATCTGGGCGCCAGGATGGCCCTTCGCCAGATCGGCGGCATGAGCGGCAATTTTATAGGTGATCAATCCCTGTTTCACATCTTCCTTATTCGGCAAACCCAGATGTTCTTTCGGGGTGACGTAGCACAGCATCGCACAGCCGAACCAGCCAATCATCGCGGCACCGATGCCAGAAGTGAAATGATCGTAGCCGGGGGCGATATCGGTGGTCAGTGGGCCGAGGGTATAGAACGGGGCTTCGTGACAATGTTCCAGTTGTTCGGTCATATTGCGGCGAATCATCTGCATCGGCACATGCCCCGGACCTTCGATCATCACCTGCACATCATATTCCCAGGCGATTTTGGTCAGCTCACCCAGCGTATGTAGCTCGGCAAACTGCGCTTCATCGTTGGCATCCTGAATCGAACCCGGACGCAGTCCATCACCCAGCGACAGAGCAACATCATAGGCAGCACAGATTTCGCAAATCTCACGGAAGTGCAGATACAGGAAACTCTCCTGATGGTGCGACAAACACCACTTCGCCATGATTGAACCGCCACGCGAAACGATGCCGGTCAGACGTTTCGCCGTCATCGGCACATAACGCAGCAGCACGCCGGCGTGGATGGTGAAGTAGTCAACGCCTTGTTCGGCTTGCTCAAGCAAGGTGTCGCGGAAAATTTCCCAATTCAGATCTTCCGCAATGCCGTTTACCTTCTCCAGCGCCTGATAAATCGGTACGGTGCCAATCGGCACCGGGCTGTTACGCAAAATCCACTCGCGTGTTTCATGGATATAACGGCCGGTCGAGAGATCCATCACCGTGTCAGCCCCCCAGCGTGTCGACCACACCAGCTTCTCCACTTCCTCTTCAATTGAGGAGCTGACCGCCGAGTTGCCGATGTTGGCATTCACTTTGACCAGAAAATTGCGGCCAATGATCATCGGCTCAGATTCAGGGTGGTTAATGTTGGATGGGATGATGGCTCGCCCTGCGGCGACTTCCTGACGCACGAACTCGGCGGTGATATTTTCCGGCAGATGCGCACCAAAGCTATGGCCAGGATGTTGTTGTAGCAACACTTCGCCACGGATGCGCTCGCGCCCCATGTTTTCACGTAGTGCAATAAACTCCATTTCCGGGGTAATGACGCCCTGACGCGCATAATGCAACTGGGTAACACGGTGGCCTGCTTTGGCACGTCGCGGTTGGGGCAGATGTTCAAAACGCAGGTGATCCAGCCCCTCATCTGCCAGGCGTTGCTGTGTATAGCTGGAGCTGAGCTGGTCGATGGTTTCACTGTCGCCGCGCTCCGCGATCCAGTTGGCGCGCAGTTTGCTCAACCCCCGATGAACATCAATCGATGCATGCGGATCGCCGTAAGCCCCGGCCGTGTCATACACCGGCACCGGTTCGTTGGCTTCGTATTGCGGATTATCTTTACTGCCGCCGGTCAGGGTCGGGCTGAGCTGAATCTCACGCATCGGCACACGAATATCATCACGACTGCCGGTGATCCAGATACGTTTAGAATTGGGGAAGGCAGTGCCCTGGAGGGAATCAATAAATTCCTGCGCCTGGGCGCGTTGTTCACGACGAGAAGTTTTTACAACAGACATAGCAAGTTTCCTGTAAATGATGGAAGTTGCTTGTCCGGAGTCCGGAAGGAGTAACAGAAACGGCGCGCGCACCGGCTGTGATATTTACTCTTGTTCCCTTCGCAGGTACTAACCTGATCAGGTTCCGCGGATCCCGAATTAACGGTCTCAGCCCGAAATGGGCACTCCGACAAGAAAATATTTACGGTGTTAAACCGTAAAGTAAAAAAGCCCTCGTAGCATAGAAGGGCTTTTTACGAATAACAAGTCTTTTACAAATGCGGGCGGCTAAGCAGGGCGGGCGATGATGCTTTCATTCGCTACCGGCGTATGCGCCAGCTGATTGTCCCATGCCAGATGCACGAGCTTATCTTCCAGCGTAAAACGTGACTCCAGCACTTCACCCACTTCAGACAGCGCCTGCTGGAAGGTGACGCAGTTGTCATCGGTGATGGCCTGTTGCAGATGGCCGTCATACAGTTGCATCATTCGTTCGGTATTGGCTTCCAGTGACGGGTAGATTTGCGCGGCGGCGATCATCGGGCTGTCACCTTGCATCTCACTGATAATATGTTCATAAATGCTGAAATGGCCGGCGGAGAGATAATCCACCAGGTTATGACAAAAGGCATCCAGCGCCTGTTCGTCCAGGGCACTCAACGCATCTTTTTTGGGCTTCATGCCAACCAACTGGTAGTAAGTCACAAGTAGCTGACGACGCGCGTGTAGCCATGAATCGACCAATTCGTTACCGCGGCCTACACGCTCGGTCAGGTCATCTAACTGAGTAAGCATACAAGGCTCCATGTGGGTTATAGTGGTTCATTCTGCGAATAGACGCTAAGGATGACGATTTAAATGCAACGTGAGATCTCAAGCGTAGACGCTGGCTGGTGGATTGTCAGCCATGAACAAAAACTTTGGCTGCCACAGGGTGAGCTGCCGCACGGGACGGCGGAACAATTCGATCTGGCGGGCAGCAGCGGCATGGTGATTGGCGAATGGCAGGGTGAAAACGTCTGGCTGGTGCGCGAATCACGTTCTGACAATATGGGCTCAGTACGCCAGTTGATCGACGAAGATGTCGGCCTGTTCCAGCTTGCCGGACGTGGCGTGCAACTGGCGGAATTCTTTCGTTCGCATCGCTGGTGCGGCTATTGCGGCCACGAAATGCATTTGAGCAAGCGTGAGTTTGCTTGCCTGTGCGGTCACTGCCGTGAACGCTATTACCCGCAAATCGCGCCCTGCATCATCGTGGCGATTCGGCGCGGAGATGAGATCCTGCTGGCGAACCACGCAAAGCATCGTAACAACGTCTACACCGTACTGGCCGGTTTTGTTGAAGTGGGGGAAACCCTCGAACAGGCAGTGGCGCGTGAGGTGATGGAAGAGAGCAATGTACGAGTGAAAAACGTACGTTACGTCACCTCACAACCCTGGCCATTCCCCCATTCGCTGATGATGGCCTATATGGCGGAATACGATGGCGGGGAGCTACAGCATGACGGCAAAGAACTGCTGGATGCCGGCTGGTTCCGCTACGATGCGTTACCTTTATTACCGCCGCCGGGTACCGTCGCGCGACGTCTGATTGAAGATACCGTTGCCCACTGTCGCGCCAGCGCGCTGTGAAAATGCTACACTGGCGCCCTGTCAGTGAGAGAGCCAATTATGAGTGAACTGAAGAACGATCGTTATCTGCGCGCCCTGTTACGTCAGCCGGTGGATGTCACCCCGGTTTGGATGATGCGACAAGCCGGGCGTTATCTGCCGGAATATAAAGCCACACGCGCCGAGGCCGGTGACTTTATGTCGCTGTGTAAAAATGCTGAGCTGGCCTGTGAAGTCACGCTGCAACCGCTGCGTCGCTATGCGCTGGATGCGGCAATCCTCTTCAGCGATATTCTCACCATCCCGGATGCCATGGGATTGGGCCTGTACTTTGAAACCGGTGAAGGCCCCCGTTTCTCTCACCCGATTACCAGCCGCGCTGACGTCGACAAACTGCCGGTACCTGACCCGGAGCAAGAGCTGGGTTATGTGATGAATGCGGTGCGTACCATTCGCCATAACCTGAAAGGCGAAGTGCCGCTGATCGGTTTCTCCGGTAGCCCGTGGACGCTGGCTACCTACATGGTTGAAGGGGGTAGCAGCAAGGCCTTCACCAAAATCAAAAAGATGATGTACGCCGAGCCACAAACGCTGCATGCGTTGCTGGATAAGCTGGCCGACAGCGTGATCCTCTATCTGAACGCGCAGATCAAAGCCGGTGCGCAGTCGATCATGGTGTTCGACACCTGGGGCGGCGTGCTGACCGGACGTGATTATCGCGAGTTCTCGCTTTACTACATGCACAAAATCGTTGATAGCGTGCTGCATGAGAACGAAGGTCGCCGTGTGCCGATCACCCTGTTCACCAAAGGTGGCGGGCAATGGCTGGAAGCGATTGCGGAAACTGGCTGTGATGCGCTGGGCCTGGACTGGAGCACCGATATTGCCGATGCCCGTCGTCGCGTCGGTCACAAAGTGGCGTTGCAGGGCAATATGGACCCGTCAATGCTCTACGCCCCACCGGCCCGTATCGAGCAGGAAGTGGCTGGCATCCTTGAAGGGTTTGGCAAGGGTGAAGGCCACGTCTTCAATCTGGGCCACGGTATCCATCAGGATGTACCGCCAGAGCATGCCGGTGCCTTTGTTGAGGCGGTGCATCGTTTGTCACGTCCTTATCATCAGGGCTAGCGATGGATTTAGCGGCGCTACGCACGGAACAGCAACAGCGCGCAGCTGACGTGGTGCGGCAGGACGATTTTGAGGTGCTGCCGCCCCGTTTGATTGCCGGTGCCGATGTCGGGTTTGAACAGGGCGGAGAAGTGACACGCGCCGCGCTGGTGATTCTTGAGTACCCCTCGTTGCAACTGGTGGAGCATCAAATTGCCCGCATCAGCACCACCATGCCCTATATCCCCGGTTTTTTATCATTCCGCGAAGTGCCCGCTCTGGTGGCTGCCTGGCAACAACTCCAGCATCAACCGGACCTGTTATTTGTCGATGGGCATGGCATCTCGCATCCGCGTCGGCTCGGTGTGGCGGCGCATTTTGGCTTGCTGGTGGATGTACCGACCATTGGTGTGGCAAAGCGGCGCCTGTGTGGCCAGTTTGATACGCTGGATGAAGCGCCGGGCAGCCGTCAGCCGTTGCTGGATAAAGGCGAGCAGTTGGGTTGGGTGTGGCGCAGCAAGGCGCGCTGCAACCCACTTTTTATCTCCACCGGCCATCGTGTCAGTACCGACAGCGCATTGCAGTGGGTGGAAAATTGCATGGCGGGTTATCGCCTGCCTGAGCCGACACGCTGGGCCGATGCGGTAGCTTCTGGTCGTCCGGCCTTTCTGCGCAGGCAAAATGCGCGTTAACGCTGTTTGCGCGCGGCTTTTGCGGTACACTGCCGCCAGCTAAATTATTGAGAGCAAGTTTGATGTTACAGAACCCCGTCCATTTGCGCCTGGCGAAGCTGGAAAGCTGGCAGCACGTCACCTTTATGGCCTGTCTGTGTGAACGTATGTTCCCTAACTACTGGGCCTTCTGTCAGCAGACCGAATTCGCCGATCCGCAGCTTTATCGCCGTATTCTCGATTTAGTCTGGGAAAGCCTGACGGTCAAAGGCGCTAAAATCAATTTCGACAGCCAACTGGAGAAGCTGGAAGCGGTCATTCCCAATGGCGACGATTTCGATATCTATGGCGTGCATCCGGCGATTGATGCCTGCGTGGCACTGAGTGAAGTGCTGCATGCTCAGCTCAGTGGCGAAACCCTGGAACATGCGGTTGAAGTGAGCCGCACCTCAGTGACCACTGTCGCTATCCTCGAAATGACCCAGGCTGGACGCGAAATGAGCGATGAAGAGCTGCGCGAAAACCAGGCGATTATTGACGAATGGGATATGCAGTGGGAGATTTTCCGCCTGTTGGCAGAATGCGAAGAGCGCGACCTCGAGCTGATTAAAGGGTTACGTTCTGACCTGCGCGAAGCGGGAATCAGTAACATCGGTATAATTTTTCAGCAATAAGGCGAGAAAACGTGACTTCAGGCCCGAATTAGCGCGCCTGGAGGCTTCACATCAGCCCCCTGTCTGGTCTACATTTGGGGGGCTGAAAATTGTGGCTATCGGTGCGTGCAGGCTGAAGAGTGCCAGAATATGGCTTTTCCCTCGCACTCGTTGCTTAGCAAGCGATAAATACACTTTAAGGATAACTTATGAACAAGACTCAACTGATTGATGTGATCGCGGAAAAAGCAGACCTGTCAAAAACCCAGGCTAAAACTGCTCTGGAATCTACCCTGGCTGCGATCACTGAGTCTCTGAAAGATGGTGATGCTGTACAACTGGTTGGTTTTGGTACTTTTAAAGTGAACCACCGCGCTGAGCGTACCGGTCGCAACCCGCAGACTGGCAAAGAGATCAAAATCGCTGCGGCAAACGTACCGGCGTTCGTCTCTGGTAAAGCGCTGAAAGACGCTGTTAAGTAAGTTTCCGCGACGCGGTATAGCTTTAAAAGAGGGGCGACATCGCCCCTTTTTGTTTCCGGGGCCTGCCATGCTGAAACGTAATTATCAGCGCGTCTGCGCCCTGTTATGTGGTGCGCTGCTGACGGGCTGTAGCACGACTCCTGATCTTCCTGCCTTTACCGCCAGCGGCTATCTTGCCGATCGTGGCGTGGTGCGTATCTGGCGCAAAAATAGCGACCATCAATCAATTCACATGCGTACGGTCTTCACGCCATTCAATGGTGATGCAATGGAGACAACGGACTACAGCTGGCTGGACAACAATCTTATCAGCGTGCAACGTCAGGTCGCGGGCGAGCAGACGGATGACGTTACGTTACGTTTTGATCAGCAGGGCAACCTCAATTTTATGCAGCGACAACTGGCTGGGCGTCGTGAGGCGGTAAGTAGCGACAGTATCGAGCTGTATCGCTTTGATGCGCAGCGCATGCTGGCGCAGAGCAATGCCTTGCTGAATGGCCGTGTATTGCTAAGCCAGGGGCACTGGCTGGGCGATACTCAGGTGCGCAACTGCGAAGGGAAGGTGGTGAATGCGCCTTTCGATAGCAGCATCCAGGCAACGCTGGCACAGCAGCAGCGTAATACATCCTCACCGTTGATGGTGGCCTGGCTGGAAGCGCCTGAAGGGGTGCAGCTATTGCATATCACGCCCACGGACGAATGTAGTTGGCAGCCGAAAGAGAGCGACTTCTGACCGGGAATGAAGAAGGGGCACTGTGCGTGCCCCTGCTGATTATTTGCGGTTGATGGCGCGATAGCCGATATCGTGGCGGCAGAAGCTGCCTTCCCAGGAGATAGACTTCGCCAGTTCGTATGCTCGCTGCTGTGCGGCAGCAACATCTGCGCCCAGCGCGGTGACGCAAAGTACGCGACCCCCATTGGTGACCACCAGGTCATCCTTCAGCGTAGTACCGGCGTGGAACACTTTACCATCTGCAACTTCTTCCAGCGGCAGGCCGTGAATCTGGTCGCCGGTGTTGTAGTTGCCCGGATAACCACCGGCAGCCAGCACCACACCCAGTGACGGACGCGGATCCCATTGTGACGTCTGCTGATCCAACTTGCCGTCACAGGCCGCCAGACACAGCGCCACCAGATCGGACTGCAAACGCAGCATGATCGGCTGGGTCTCCGGATCGCCAAAGCGGCAGTTGAACTCGATCACTTTAGGCTGACCGGCTTTATCGATCATCAGACCGGCATACAGGAAGCCGGTGTAGGTGTTACCTTCGGCTTTCATGCCGTTCACGGTTGGCCAAATGATCTGATCCATCACGCGCTGGTGGATCTCATCGGTCACCACCGGTGCCGGAGAGTAGGCACCCATGCCTCCGGTATTCGGGCCGGTATCGCCGTCACCGACACGTTTATGATCCTGGCTGGTGGCCATCGGCAGCACGTTGTCGCCATCAACCATCACGATAAAGCTGGCTTCTTCGCCATCGAGGAACTCTTCGATCACGATACGGTGGCCGGCATCGCCGAACGCGTTGCCTGCCAGCATATCCTGTACCGCGTCTTCCGCTTCTTGCAGCGTCATCGCCACGATCACGCCTTTACCGGCGGCCAGACCATCGGCTTTGATGACGATCGGTGCGCCTTTCTCACGCAGATACGCCAGCGCCGGTTCTACCTCGGTAAAGTTCTGGTATTCAGCGGTTGGGATCTGCTGACGTGCGAGGAAATCTTTGGTGAAGGCTTTGGAGCCTTCCAGCTGTGCGGCTGCCTGCGTCGGGCCAAAAATTTTCAGACCCGCGGCACGGAACGCATCAACGACACCAATCACCAGCGGCGCTTCCGGGCCGACGATGGTCAGGTCAATTTTCTCCTGCTGAGCAAAGGCCAGCAGCGCGGCAACGTCGGTGGCGCTGATAGCGACATTTTGCAATGCCGGTTCCAGTGCGGTGCCTGCGTTACCAGGTGCGACAAACACGGTTTCTGCCAGCGGTGACTGCGCAGCTTTCCACGCCAGAGCGTGCTCACGTCCACCATTGCCAATGACTAAAATTTTCATCTGTTACGCTCCCAACGATTAATGGCGGAAATGACGCATGTCGGTAAAGATCATCGCGATGCCGTGCTCATCGGCGGCGGCAATCACCTCATCATCGCGAATCGAACCACCTGGCTGAATCACACAGGTGACACCGACGGCAGCCGCAGCATCAATACCATCGCGGAACGGGAAGAAGGCGTCAGAGGCCATTGCAGAACCTTTTACTTCCAGACCTTCATCACCTGCTTTAATACCGGCGATTTTCGCGGAATAGACGCGGCTCATCTGGCCTGCGCCAATACCGATGGTCATGTTGTCACGCGCATAGACAATGGCGTTGGATTTAACGAATTTCGCCACTTTCCAGCAGAACAGCGCATCACGCAGTTCCTGTTCAGTTGGCTGGCGTTTGCTTACTACGCGCAGCTGGCTGGCATCGACCATACCCAGATCTCGGTCCTGTACCAGCAAACCACCGTTTACACGTTTGAAATCCAGACCGGCAACGCGATCCTGCCACTGACCACACACCAGAACGCGGACGTTCTGTTTGCTGGCGGTGACTTTCAGCGCGGCTTCAGAGGCGGAAGGGGCAATAATCACTTCCACGAACTGACGGCTGATGATGGCTTGTGCGGTGGCTTCGTCCAGCTCACGGTTGAAAGCGATGATACCGCCAAATGCGGAGGTAGGATCGGTTTTGTATGCGCGCTCATACGCGTCCAGAATCGAGCTGCCCACAGCCACACCGCACGGGTTGGCGTGCTTCACAATCACGCAGGCGGCTTCGCTGAACTCTTTGACACATTCCAGAGCAGCATCAGTATCAGCGATATTGTTGTAGGACAGCGCTTTACCCTGCACCTGCTGGGCAGTGGCAACCGAGGCTTCCGCCACGTTCTCTTCTATATAGAAAGCGGCATCCTGATGGCTGTTCTCGCCGTAACGCATATCCTGCTTCTTAATGAAGTTCAGGTTCAGGGTACGCGGGAAACGACCAGCAGGTTCTTTGCTCTCGCCGTGATAGGCCGGCACCAGGCTACCAAAGTAGTTAGCAATCATGCTGTCGTAGGCGGCAGTGTGTTCGAAGGCTTTAATCGCCAGGTCGAAACGGGTTTCCAGCGTCAGAGAGTTTTCGTTGGCGTCCAGCTCGGCAATGATGGCGTGGTAATCGCTGCTCTTAACGACAATTGCCACGTCTTTATGGTTCTTCGCGGCGGAGCGCACCATGGTCGGGCCGCCGATATCAATGTTTTCAACCGCATCTTCCAGCGTACAGCCCGACTTCGCCACGGTTTGGGCGAAGGGATAAAGGTTAACGACCACCATGTCGATAGGATTGATAGCGTGCTGCGCCATGATGGCATCATCCTGGCCGCGACGACCAAGAATGCCGCCATGCACTTTCGGGTGCAGCGTTTTGACACGTCCATCCATCATTTCCGGAAAACCGGTGTAGTCAGACACTTCAGTGACCGGCAGGCCCGCATCTGCCAGCAGGCGTGCAGTGCCACCTGTGGAGAGCAGCTCAACACCACGGCTGGAGAGTGCCTGAGCAAATTCGAGGATACCGGCTTTGTCTGAGACACTCAGCAGAGCGCGGCGTACTGGACGACGTTGTTGCATGGTGGTTTTATCCCTTGGCTTTGTTTCGCGTAAATAAGAGCGTTACATCAAGCTTAGCGTTTTTCTTCTATATAGAAGAAACGTTGGCCTCAGGTAACGCCCCAAAAGGGGCATCCTTCATGTCGCGGGGCATTGTAGCGAAAACGTTTGCGCGATGCTCGCCTAAATTCATTTCTGTCGTGAGATGTGGATAACTTTGTGTGTAAGTGGGTATAAGGCGGGGTTTTGCTGTGGAATGCAGCGAACGGTTGTTTTTATTGAAATTAGCGGTTGCGTGCGCCGAACAACTCCCTATAATGCGCCTCCATCGACACGGCACAACGGTTTACGAAGTGCGGTGTTGAGAGAGAAGTTCTGAAGGAACTCTCGGCAGAGAAAATCGCTGAAAAAAGAGATTGACTCTGAAGGAGGAAAGCGTAATATACGCCACCTCGCGACAGACGGTTAACCCGCTGCTCGCACTGCTCTTTAACAATTTATCAGACAATCTGTGTGGGCACTCGCAGGATTGATATCAAAAGTCTACGGACTTAAAAAATATCAAGTCTCAAGAGTGAACACGTAATTCATTACGAAGTTTAATTCTTTGAGCATCAAACTTAAATTGAAGAGTTTGATCATGGCTCAGATTGAACGCTGGCGGCAGGCCTAACACATGCAAGTCGAACGGTAGCACAGAGGAGCTTGCTCCTTGGGTGACGAGTGGCGGACGGGTGAGTAATGTCTGGGGATCTGCCCGATGGAGGGGGATAACTACTGGAAACGGTAGCTAATACCGCATAACGTCACAAGACCAAAGTGGGGGACCTTCGGGCCTCACACCATCGGATGAACCCAGATGGGATTAGCTAGTAGGTGGGGTAACGGCTCACCTAGGCGACGATCCCTAGCTGGTCTGAGAGGATGACCAGCCACACTGGAACTGAGACACGGTCCAGACTCCTACGGGAGGCAGCAGTGGGGAATATTGCACAATGGGCGCAAGCCTGATGCAGCCATGCCGCGTGTATGAAGAAGGCCTTCGGGTTGTAAAGTACTTTCAGCGGGGAGGAAGGGATGATGTTTAATACGCATCATCATTGACGTTACCCGCAGAAGAAGCACCGGCTAACTCCGTGCCAGCAGCCGCGGTAATACGGAGGGTGCAAGCGTTAATCGGAATTACTGGGCGTAAAGCGCACGCAGGCGGTCTGTCAAGTCGGATGTGAAATCCCCGGGCTTAACCTGGGAACTGCATTCGAAACTGGCAGGCTAGAGTCTTGTAGAGGGGGGTAGAATTCCAGGTGTAGCGGTGAAATGCGTAGAGATCTGGAGGAATACCGGTGGCGAAGGCGGCCCCCTGGACAAAGACTGACGCTCAGGTGCGAAAGCGTGGGGAGCAAACAGGATTAGATACCCTGGTAGTCCACGCTGTAAACGATGTCGACTTGGAGGTTGTGCCCTTGAGGCGTGGCTTCCGGAGCTAACGCGTTAAGTCGACCGCCTGGGGAGTACGGCCGCAAGGTTAAAACTCAAATGAATTGACGGGGGCCCGCACAAGCGGTGGAGCATGTGGTTTAATTCGATGCAACGCGAAGAACCTTACCTGGCCTTGACATCCAGAGAACTTAGCAGAGATGCTTTGGTGCCTTCGGGAACTCTGAGACAGGTGCTGCATGGCTGTCGTCAGCTCGTGTTGTGAAATGTTGGGTTAAGTCCCGCAACGAGCGCAACCCTTATCCTTTGTTGCCAGCGATTCGGTCGGGAACTCAAAGGAGACTGCCGGTGATAAACCGGAGGAAGGTGGGGATGACGTCAAGTCATCATGGCCCTTACGGCCAGGGCTACACACGTGCTACAATGGCGCATACAAAGAGAAGCGACCTCGCGAGAGCAAGCGGACCTCATAAAGTGCGTCGTAGTCCGGATTGGAGTCTGCAACTCGACTCCATGAAGTCGGAATCGCTAGTAATCGTAGATCAGAATGCTACGGTGAATACGTTCCCGGGCCTTGTACACACCGCCCGTCACACCATGGGAGTGGGTTGCAAAAGAAGTAGGTAGCTTAACCTTCGGGAGGGCGCTTACCACTTTGTGATTCATGACTGGGGTGAAGTCGTAACAAGGTAACCGTAGGGGAACCTGCGGTTGGATCACCTCCTTACCTGAAGATACTTTCCTTCGAAGTGCTCACACAGATTGTCTGATGAAAACGTAATGAGCAAGACGGCTGCGAAGTCGTGACACTTCATGTGTCCCCTTCGTCTAGCGGTTAGGACTCCGCCCTTTCACGGCGGCAACAGGGGTTCGAATCCCCTAGGGGACGCCACTTGCTTGGTGACAGGTGAAAGGTGTCGCTGCTCAGTATCTCAAAACTGGCTTACGAGTCATGTTTGAGATATTTGCTCTTTAACAATCCGGAACAAGCTGAAAATTTGAAACGACACGTTGTTTCATTTCTCCGTAATAAGAAATGAAAGCGATGTGTTCGAGTCTCTCAAATGCTTGCAGTCTGCATGCGTGAAAACGTCTGTGGGTTGTGAGGTTAAGCGACTAAGCGTACACGGTGGATGCCCTGGCAGTCAGAGGCGATGAAGGACGTGCTAATCTGCGAAAAGCGTCGGTAAGGTGATATGAACCGCAACAGCCGACGATGTCCGAATGGGGAAACCCAGTGCACTTGTGCACTATCGTTAACTGAATACATAGGTTAACGAGGCGAACCGGGGGAACTGAAACATCTAAGTACCCCGAGGAAAAGAAATCAACCGAGATTCCCCCAGTAGCGGCGAGCGAACGGGGAACAGCCCAGGACCTGAATCAGTTTGTGTGTTAGTGGAAGCGTCTGGAAAGTCGCGCGATACAGGGTGACAGCCCCGTACATGAAAATGCACATTCTGTGAGTCCGATGAGTAGGGCGGGACACGTGGTATCCTGTCTGAATATGGGGGGACCATCCTCCAAGGCTAAATACTCCTGACTGACCGATAGTGAACCAGTACCGTGAGGGAAAGGCGAAAAGAACCCCGGCGAGGGGAGTGAAACAGAACCTGAAACCGTGTACGTACAAGCAGTGGGAGCACCTTCGGGTGTGACTGCGTACCTTTTGTATAATGGGTCAGCGACTTATATTCTGTAGCAAGGTTAACCGTATAGGGGAGCCGCAGGGAAACCGAGTCTTAATTGGGCGTTAAGTTGCAGGGTATAGACCCGAAACCCGGTGATCTAGCCATGGGCAGGTTGAAGGTTGGGTAACACTAACTGGAGGACCGAACCGACTAATGTTGAAAAATTAGCGGATGACTTGTGGCTGGGGGTGAAAGGCCAATCAAACCGGGAGATAGCTGGTTCTCCCCGAAAGCTATTTAGGTAGCGCCTCGTGAACTCATCTCCGGGGGTAGAGCACTGTTTCGGCTAGGGGGCCATCCCGGCTTACCAACCCGATGCAAACTACGAATACCGGAGAATGTTATCACGGGAGACACACGGCGGGTGCTAACGTCCGTCGTGAAGAGGGAAACAACCCAGACCGCCAGCTAAGGTCCCAAAGTCATGGTTAAGTGGGAAACGATGTGGGAAGGCCCAGACAGCCAGGATGTTGGCTTAGAAGCAGCCATCATTTAAAGAAAGCGTAATAGCTCACTGGTCGAGTCGGCCTGCGCGGAAGATGTAACGGGGCTAAACCATGCACCGAAGCTGCGGCAGCGACACTATGTGTTGTTGGGTAGGGGAGCGTTCTGTAAGCCGCTGAAGGTGGACTGTGAGGTCTGCTGGAGGTATCAGAAGTGCGAATGCTGACATAAGTAACGATAAAGCGGGTGAAAAGCCCGCTCGCCGGAAGACCAAGGGTTCCTGTCCAACGTTAATCGGGGCAGGGTGAGTCGACCCCTAAGGCGAGGCTGAAAAGCGTAGTCGATGGGAAACAGGTTAATATTCCTGTACTTGGTGTTACTGCGAAGGGGGGACGGAGAAGGCTAGGTTATCCGGGCGACGGTTGTCCCGGTTTAAGCGTGTAGGCTTGCATTCCAGGCAAATCCGGAATGCTTTAAGGCTGAGGCGTGATGACGAGCCACTACGGTGGTGAAGTAACTGATGCCCTGCTTCCAGGAAAAGCCTCTAAGCTCCAGGTAACACGAAATCGTACCCCAAACCGACACAGGTGGTCAGGTAGAGAATACCAAGGCGCTTGAGAGAACTCGGGTGAAGGAACTAGGCAAAATGGTGCCGTAACTTCGGGAGAAGGCACGCTGGCATTAGGTGAAGGGACTTGCTCCCGGAGCTGAAGCCAGTCGAAGATACCAGCTGGCTGCAACTGTTTATTAAAAACACAGCACTGTGCAAACACGAAAGTGGACGTATACGGTGTGACGCCTGCCCGGTGCCGGAAGGTTAATTGATGGGGTTATCCGTAAGGAGAAGCTCTTGATCGAAGCCCCGGTAAACGGCGGCCGTAACTATAACGGTCCTAAGGTAGCGAAATTCCTTGTCGGGTAAGTTCCGACCTGCACGAATGGCGTAATGATGGCCAGGCTGTCTCCACCCGAGACTCAGTGAAATTGAAATCGCTGTGAAGATGCAGTGTACCCGCGGCAAGACGGAAAGACCCCGTGAACCTTTACTATAGCTTGACACTGAACATTGAGCCTTGATGTGTAGGATAGGTGGGAGGCTTTGAAGTGTGGACGCCAGTCTGCATGGAGCCAACCTTGAAATACCACCCTTTAATGTTTGATGTTCTAACGTAGGCCCGTAATCCGGGCTGCGGACAGTGTCTGGTGGGTAGTTTGACTGGGGCGGTCTCCTCCCAAAGTGTAACGGAGGAGCACGAAGGTTGGCTAATCCTGGTCGGACATCAGGAGGTTAGTGCAATGGCATAAGCCAGCTTGACTGCGAGAGTGACGGCTCGAGCAGGTGCGAAAGCAGGTCATAGTGATCCGGTGGTTCTGAATGGAAGGGCCATCGCTCAACGGATAAAAGGTACTCCGGGGATAACAGGCTGATACCGCCCAAGAGTTCATATCGACGGCGGTGTTTGGCACCTCGATGTCGGCTCATCACATCCTGGGGCTGAAGTAGGTCCCAAGGGTACGGCTGTTCGCCGTTTAAAGTGGTACGCGAGCTGGGTTTAGAACGTCGTGAGACAGTTCGGTCCCTATCTGCCGTGGGCGCTGGAGAATTGAGGGGGGTTGCTCCTAGTACGAGAGGACCGGAGTGAACGCACCACTGGTGTTCGGGTTGTCATGCCAATGGCATTGCCCGGTAGCTAAGTGCGGAAAAGATAAGTGCTGAAAGCATCTAAGCACGAAACTTGCCCCGAGATGAGTTCTCCCTGACTCTTTGAGAGTCCTGAAGGGACGTTGAAGACGACGACGTTGATAGGCCGGATGTGTAAGTGCAGCGATGCATTGAGCTAACCGGTACTAATGACCCGTGAGGCTTAACCTTACAACGCCAGAGGCGTTTTGGTTGAGAGACGCGAGAATTTTCAGCTTTGTTCGAACGGATTGATTCGTATGGCCTGTGAGGGCGGTACGGATAAACAGAATTTGCCTGGCGGCTGTAGCGCGGTGGTCCCACCTGACCCCATGCCGAACTCAGAAGTGAAACGCCGTAGCGCCGATGGTAGTGTGGGGTCTCCCCATGCGAGAGTAGGGAACTGCCAGGCATCAATTAAGTGAAGAAGCCCTGAACGAAAGTTCAGGGCTTTTTTACGTCTGCGCATTTCGTCGCGGCGCGATTTATCGCGCATTTTTCTGCGTCCGGAACAATAAAACCCGCGCGATAAATCGCACCGCAACGGGTAATGATGCGATAAATCGCACCATTACAGCTTAACTGTTAGAACGTTAAGCTCGCTGTAATTCCCCCAACAAATGCATTTTTTACGCTGCTGTCTGCGCCTGGCGCGACAACATATTGCAGATTAGGACGCAATGTAAGCCATGAGCTGGCGTTCCAGGAATAGTAGAGTTCATAGTCGTATTCAGAGCCTCTGATCACTGGTAGATAAGTAGCATCATTCACGCTTTGCGCACCGTTCTCTTCATTCTCCCGCTCGAGCATGCGGCTGTATGCCGAATTCACATGCAAACGCGCCATACCTAAACCAATTTCATCCTGGGGACGCGTAGCAAAAAGCCCCTTCCAGCTCAGTGCCACCGTTTGGGTATAATCGAGTTTTGAGGTGCGCTTATCATGCATCACCTGGCTCAGCGTCAGAGACAAGCTGCGATGATTATCATGTTGCAGGGAAAATAATTGCTGCTGAACAATGGCATAAGCGCCGTAGCCATGCGCGGTATCGCCATATTGACCGTGTTGCCAGCTGTGATAAACCCCACCCTGAGCCGAAGAGTAGTAAGCACCCAGGCGATAATTTCCCTGTAGTGCATCAGCACCAAGCTTTGGCTGCCAGCCAATTTCTACCGGAACCAGATTGCCATCGGAGTGATTGACCGAGAAATGAAAACCGCTGCCGCGATTATCGTTATCATCGTTCTGATTATAAAATCCCACCTTAACATAGACATCCGGCGTGATATTCAGCTGTAAACGCCCCATCCACTGAGATACCGGCCAGTTCATCCAGCGATCGCTACGAGATTTACCCGGAATACCCGGTCCGAGCGCCAGGTTCTGGAAATGCGACTCGATGGTGCCAAAATCCTCCCCTACCGTTGCACGACCCAGCTTAAGATTGACATGGTCGTTGAAAAAACCGCTACGCAACCAGAACTGTGTCAGTCGCCATGTCTGACCGCGGCCATAAACCTCCTGAACAGAAGAAAGCATCGGGGCTTTAGGATTTGCCACCTGTTCCGACAGGTTCTGCCCATTACGATCGGTCACTGTGGCCTGGAAATCAGTGTCCTGCCACCCCAGCAATTTTTCCAGATCGAGATGGGTACTGAACATCCATTGATCGGTATAACGTGCAGTAGTGGAGGATTGATAGCCACCTGCCAGATTCGCGGCACTCTCCATCACATAATTAACATTAAAATCAATGCCTTGTTGTTGAAGGGCGGTACGCTGACCATCCCAGTCACCTAACATCCACGGTGAATCACTGGAGAAGGGTGCGGCAGCCGCAAACCCGTAGGGTGACGCCATGACCAGCATGCCTGGTACGATCAGGTGTGCAATTTTGAGTTTATGCATAGTAAAAAACCTTACAGATATAATTTCCGAGCCAAAAAGTTAAATAAAGGGATATTTCAAAATTGGAATTAATAGTGTGGTCTGTTTTTATAACAGAAGTGACTTATACACCTGACGTGATTTAAATTTTATAAATATTTATCTGGCGGTTTTGATTGAGAACAATAAAATTCATAACATAATGAATTTAATCGTATTTATATTTAAATTTCATAAGGATTTAATTATTTGCCTCACTTTTATCGCTGGCATTTATACAACCTAAAAAGTCTGGATTATAAACCAAATAAATATGGGTAGAATGTTTTCCCTCCGCTTTGATTATTTAAATTGGCCCGCAGTTAATTAATTTCAGGCTGTCAGAGATTCTTTCTTCGCCAGATCCTTAAGACACATTAAGCTGAAACATTTTCATAAATCGCATGAAGACTCGACATTCACGATACTCCAGGCTAATGTCAGGCATCTGGATGTCTAAACGTTTATACGGTTGTAAGAGGTAAGCAGGTTATGCCAATCAGGATCCCCGACGAGTTACCGGCAGTGAATTTCTTGCGCAACGAGAATGTCTTTGTGATGACCTCGTCGCGCGCCAGTGTTCAGGAGATCCGTCCGTTGAAAGTGCTGGTCCTCAACCTGATGCCGAAAAAGATTGAGACCGAAAACCAGTTCCTGCGCCTGTTATCCAACTCGCCATTGCAGATTGATATTCAGCTACTGCGTATCGACAGCCGCGAGTCACGTAATACCCCCACCGAGCACCTGAATAATTTCTACTGCAATTTTGAGGATATTCAGGATGATAACTTCGATGGACTGATTGTTACCGGCGCGCCGCTGGGTCTGGTTGATTTCAATGATGTCGCCTACTGGCCGCAGATTCAGCGTGTGCTGCACTGGGCAAAGGAACATGTCACCTCGACGTTATTTGTCTGCTGGGCGGTACAGGCCGCGTTGAATATTCTCTACGGCATTCCTAAACAGACGCGCCAGCACAAGCTGTCTGGCGTGTATGAGCATCAAATCCTGCATCCGCATGCGTTGCTGACGCGTGGTTTTGATGACAACTTCCTCGCCCCGCATTCGCGCTATGCCGACTTTCCCAGCCAGCTGATCCGTGATTACACCGATCTGGAGCTGTTTGCCGAATCGGAAACCACCGGGGCCTACCTGATGGCGAGCAAAGATAAGCGCCTGGCGTTTGTTACCGGACACCCGGAGTACGATGCGCTGACGCTATCCGGTGAATACCATCGTGATTACGATGCCGGCCTGCATCCCGAGGTGCCATTTAACTATTTCCCTCACGACAACCCGGAGTTGCCGCCACGCGCTACCTGGCGCAGTCATGGCAACCTGTTGTTCTCAAACTGGCTGAACTATTACGTTTACCAGATCACGCCGTTTGATCTACGACATATGAATCCGACACTCGAGTAACCGTTCCAACTCATTTGACCTTGCCGTGGTTGCCTCGTGTAACCACGGCTTTTTTATGCCTGCGAGATGTCGTGGAAGTTATTGCCTTTAATTCGA
Organism: Pantoea sp. X-Soil-TKNS-1279; assembly: GCF_059730565.1. Lineage (NCBI taxonomy): Bacteria > Pseudomonadati > Pseudomonadota > Gammaproteobacteria > Enterobacterales > Erwiniaceae > Pantoea > Pantoea sp. X-Soil-TKNS-1279. The sequence goes on from NZ_AP035948.1 coordinate 310,061, forward strand.
GACTTTAAATTACATTTAAATCATGTGGTTGAATTGCATTGCAATCAAAAATGGAAATTGTTTTTGAAAATAAAATAAAAATCATTATGCTCTGATCTTGCAGGTCAAAAAATACCCTACAGCCGGATCCCGCAACGCAATCAGGGATCAACACAGGAGGCAGCCCGCATGACAGACTCGGTTATCAGCAGTACGCTAACCTTCAGCCAGCCCTTTACCCACGCGGAAAAGCAGCTGCTCACCCCGGAAGCGATCGACTTCCTGCACTCCCTGGTGGCACGTTTCGCCCCGGAACGCGATCGCCTGTTGAAAGCTCGCGAGCAACGGCAGCAGCGTTATGACCAAGGCGCATTGCCAGGCTTTGATTCGGAAACGGCTTCCATTCGTGAAAATGCATGGCAGGTGCGCCCCATTCCCGAGTTACTGCGCGATCGCCGCGTTGAGATCACCGGACCACCGGATCGCAAAATGGTGATCAACGCATTGAATGCGAACGTAAAAGTCTTTATGGCGGATTTTGAGGATTCGCTGGCACCCACCTGGCAAAAATTGGTTGATGGTCAGCTGGCGCTGCGTGATGCGGTAAAAGGTACGCTGAGCTTCACCAGTGAAGCAGGCAAGATCTACCAGTTACGATCCGATCCGGCATTGCTGATGTGCCGTGTGCGCGGTCTGCATCTGGATGAGAAGCATGTGGAATGGCGTGATCGTGCCATCCCCGGTGGGTTGTTCGATTTTGCGTTGTATCTGTTTCACAACGTCGATGCGCTGCTGGAGAAAGGTCATGGGCCGTGGTTCTATCTGCCGAAAACCGAACATGCCTCGGAAGTGGCGTGGTGGCGTGAAATCTTCCGTTTCAGCGAAGATCGGCTTGATCTGCCACGCGGCACCATTAAAGCCACGGTGTTGATCGAGACGTTACCGGCGGTATTCCAGATGGATGAGATCCTGTGGGAGCTGCGCGATCATGTGGTCGGTCTGAACTGTGGTCGCTGGGATTATATCTTCAGCTACATCAAAACGCTGGGGCAGCATGGTGAACGCATCCTGCCAGATCGTCAGCAAATCAGCATGGATCAACCTTTCCTGGATGCCTACTCGCGTCTGCTGATCAAAACCTGCCATCGGCGCGGCGCGCTGGCAATGGGTGGCATGTCGGCGCTGATCCCAAGCAAGGATGAAGAGCGTAATGCCTGGGTGATGCAGAAGGTACGGGAGGACAAGGCTCGTGAAGCGGCAAACGGCCACGACGGCACCTGGGTGGCACATCCTGGTCTGGCGGATATTGCGATGGCAGAATTTAATCGCCAACTGGGCGATCGACCTAACCAGTTGCATGTCAGCCGCGAGCAAGACAATCCGATCACCGCCGAGCGCTTATTACTTCCCTGTCGCGGCAAACGTACCGAAGCCGGGATGCGCGCCAACATCCGGGTGGCGCTGCAATATCTGGAGTCGTGGATCAGTGGCAACGGCTGTGTCCCCATTGATGGTCTGATGGAAGACGCCGCGACTGCCGAAATTGCCCGTACCTCGATCTGGCAATGGATTCACCACAAGCAAATCCTCAGCGATGGTCAGCTGGTGACGGCTGCATTGTTTGAACAACTGCTGGATGAAGAGTTACATGCGTTACAGCACAGCCTCGGTGAAGAGCGCTTCCGTCATGGACGTTTTGCTGATGCCGCTGCGCTGATGGCGCAAATCACCACCGATGATGAACTGGTTCCTTTCCTCACCCTGCCAGGTTACCGCCTGCTGCCATGACCCAGGAGACATTGCCATGACGACTCGTGCACAACAAATCAAACAACTGGAAACCACCTGGCGCGACGCGCGCTGGCAGGGCATTACCCGTCCTTACAGCGCGCAGGATGTGGTGAATTTACGCGGTTCGGTGAATCCGGCTTGCACCCTCGCCGAACGCGGCGCGCAAAAGCTGTGGTCGCTGCTGAATGGCGAATCGCAAAAGGGTTACATCAATAGCCTGGGGGCATTGACCGGTGGTCAGGCGGTACAACAGGCGAAAGCGGGTATTGAGGCGATTTATCTCTCCGGCTGGCAGGTGGCGGCGGATGCCAACCTTGCCGGGCAAATGTACCCGGATCAGTCGCTGTATCCGGTGAACTCGGTACCGGCGGTAGTGGAACGTATCAATCAAAGCTTCCAGCGTGCCGATCAGATTCAGTGGGCCAGCGGAATGTCGCCGGACGTTGAAGGGTTTATTGATTACTACCTGCCGATCGTGGCGGATGCTGAAGCGGGCTTTGGCGGGGTGCTCAACGCGTTTGAGTTGATGAAGTCGATGATCCAGGCAGGTGCGGCGGCGGTGCATTTTGAAGATCAACTGGCGGCGGTAAAGAAATGCGGCCATATGGGCGGCAAAGTGCTGGTGCCAACGCAGGAGGCGATTCAAAAACTGGTGGCGGCACGACTGGCGGCAGATGTGATGGATGTCCCGACGGTGCTGATCGCCCGCACCGACGCGGATGCTGCTGACCTGATCACCTCGGACTGCGATGAATATGATCGCGCCTTTATTACTGGTGAGCGCACCTCGGAAGGGTTCTTCCGCACTCGCGCCGGGATTGAGCAGGCGATCAGTCGCGGTCTGGCCTACGCCCCTTATGCGGATGTGTTGTGGTGCGAAACCTCGACGCCGGATCTGGCGCTGGCGCAGCGTTTTGCCGACGCGATCCATGCGCAATATCCCGGAAAGCTGCTGGCCTACAACTGCTCGCCGTCGTTTAACTGGAAGAAAAACCTCGATGATCGCACCATCGCCCGCTTCCAGCAGGCGTTGAGCGAGATGGGTTACCGCTTCCAGTTCATCACCCTGGCAGGTATTCACAGCATGTGGTTCAACATGTTCGACCTGGCGCACGCCTATGCGCAGGGCGAGGGGATGCGCCACTACGTGGAGAAAGTACAGCAGCCAGAATTCGCGGCGCGTGAGAAGGGCTACACCTTCTCGTCCCATCAGCAGGAAGTGGGTACCGGCTATTTCGACCGTATCACCACGGTGATTCAGGGGGGCCAGTCGTCGGTGACGGCGCTGACCGGTTCCACGGAAGCTGCACAGTTCTGAGTTGTGATCCCTGGCCCACGGAGGGGCCATATTGCCGGGAGACGTGCCTATGCCGCCGAGAGAATCCCTGATCGCCCATACCATCCTGCAAGGTTTTGACGCGCAGTATGGCCGCTTTCTCGACATTACCGCCGGTGCCCAGCAGCGTTTTGAACAGGCCGACTGGCATGCGGTACAGCAGGCGATGAAGGCGCGTATTCACCTTTACGATCACCATGTCGGTCTGGTGGCAAACCAGCTACGGATCATCAACGGTGCGGCAGACTGGGATGAGGCCTTCTGGCTGCGGGTGAAAAGCCACTACGAAACGCTGTTGCCGGGTTATCCGCGCCATGAGATTGCCGAAAGCTTCTTTAACTCGGTGTATTGCCGCTTACAGGGCCATAGCCATCTGTCGCCTGAGCGGCTGTTTATCTTTCCGTCGCAGCCGTATGCCTCCGCCCCGGAATCACCGCGCCCGCTGTCGCGTCTGTACCGGCCCCAGCAGGGGTGGCAGGAGACATTACGGCAGATCCTCAACGATATCCCGCTGCGTCTGCCGTGGCAGGATCAGGCGCGTGATATCAGTTGGGTGGTGCGCCATCTGCACGAACAATTCAGCGCAACGCAGTTAGCGACGGCGACGTTGGATGTGGCCTGCGAGCTGTTTTACCGCAATAAAACCGCATGGATAGTGGCGCGCCTGCGACTGGCCGATGCCACTTTCCCGTGCCTGTTACCGATCCAGCGTGATGAAGCCGGGCGGTTGTGGATTGATACCTGTCTGACTGACAGCAACGACGCCAGCATCGTGTTCGGTTTCGCCCGCGCCTACTTTATGGTTTATGCCCCGGTGCCTGCTGCGCTGGTGGCCTGGCTGGCACCCATTCTGCCCGGCAAAACCACCGCTGAACGTTATATGGCGATTGGCTGCCAGAAGCATGGCAAAACCGAATGTTATCGCGAATATCTGCACTATCTGGCGCACAGCGAGGAAGAGTTCACCATTGCCCCAGGCGTTCGCGGCATGGTGATGTTGGTGTTCACGCTGCCAGGATTTGATCGGGTTTTTAAGGTGATCAAAGACCGTTTTGCCCCGCAGAAGGAGGTGACGGAAGCGCAGGTGCGCGACTGCTACCAACGGGTGAAAGAGCATGATCGTGTCGGTCGCATGGCGGATACCCAGGAGTTTGAACACTTCGCGCTGCCGCGTGCACGTATCCCGGCGGCGCTGATGGCCGAGTTTGAACGTGAAATCCCGGAAAAAATCTGCATTGAAGATGACGTGGTGATTATTCGGCATCTGTGGCTGGAGCGCCGTATGCAGCCGCTCAACTTGTGGCTGGCACAGGCCGATGCTGCGCAGCGCCGCCATGCCATTGAAGAGTATGGCGATGCCATACGCCAGTTGGCGGCAGCGAACATTTTTCCGGGGGACATGTTATTTAAAAACTTCGGCATGACGCGCCACGGTCGGGTGGTGTTTTACGATTACGACGAAATCCGCCCGATGACTGAGTTACAGTTCCGTGACGTACCGCCCGCGCGTTACGAAGAGGATGAACTCCAGGCCGAGCCGTGGTATAGCGTCGGGCCAGATGATGTGTTCCCGGAAACGTTTCGCTATGCGTTATGTAGCGAACCGGCCACCGGGAAATTGCTGCTGGCGCTGCATCCTGAGTTATTCGATGCGGGCTGGTGGCGCGCCCAACAAGCGCGTATTCGTCAGGGGCATATTGAGGAAGTGATCGCGTGGCGGGCGGCACAGCGCTTTAGCGTGCGCTATGCTCTGCTCCCTGCTTAACGTCCGGCGTAAGCCTGAGTCACCTGTTTCGCGGCGCGGATCACCAGCGCACCTAATTCGGTGATGCGGTCATCAGTCATACGCGCAATCGGGCCGGAAATGGAGATCGCCGCAAAGGGTTCACCATGTTCGTCATAAATCGGTGCTGCCACGCAACGCAGACCCAGCGCGTGTTCTTCATCATCGTGAGAAAAACCCATCTTGCGAATCAGCGCCAGATTCTCTTTCAGGCTATGCGGCGACATCAGGGTTTTCGGTGTGTAGTAATGCAGCCCTTTTTGATGCAGCAACGCCGTCACCTGATCGTCGCTCAGATGCGCGAGGAAGGCTTTGCCAGCGCCGGAAGCGTGCATCGGCAGCTTACCGCCAATCGGTGCAGACATACGCATCAGTTGAGTGCACTGCACCTGGTCGATAATCACCGCCTGATAATCACTGAGATCCAGCACCGCCAGATTGACGGTTTCCCCGGCATCTTCCATTAACTTGCGCAGAATTGGATGAACAATCGCCAGCAGATTGCGACTTTGCAGGAAGCTGCTGCCGACAACAAACGCATGCGAACCAATCGCCCAGAAACCGAGATCACCCACCTGATGGACGAAGCCCTGCTGCTGCATGGTGGTGAGCAGGCGATGGGTGGTGGAGTTGGGTAAACCGGCCTGTTGTGCCAGTTCAGTCAACGGCACGCTGCCGTGTGATTCTGCAATCAGTTCCAGCAAGCGCAGGCCGCGCGTCAGGGATTGGACCTGGCCGCCAGCCGGGGCCGAGCTGGCCGCAGCGGTACGGGGTTTTTTGCCGCGTTTGGCGGGTGCAGGGGTAACCATGACGTCTCCAGAATTGCTCCAAATATGGAAACCATTTTCGTTTTTCGTCTGGTGAATGCAAACGCTGGCTTACTGGTCGGATCTGTAAAGTCACACTCTGAAAATGTCTCAACTGGCATAACTTTTACCCACCGTAAAGTTATGCCAGTATGTCTGGCTGGCATTTCAGCCAACGTAATGACGTGGACGGGGCAAGAGTGAGCAACAGAATAGAAGCGCTGCATCAGCAGCTCGCGCGACGCATCATGATTCTGGACGGTGGCATGGGCACCATGATCCAGAGTTATAAACTGGACGAGCAGGATTTTCGTGGCAGCCGTTTTGCCGACTGGCCATGCGATCTGAAGGGCAACAACGATTTGCTGGTGCTGTCCAGGCCTGAGGTGATCCGCGAGATCCATGACGCTTACCTCGCGGCAGGTGCTGATATTCTGGAAACCAATACCTTCAATGCCACCACCATTGCGATGGCGGATTACGAGATGGAGGCGTTGTCGGCGGAGATTAACTTCGAGGCCGCGAAACTGGCGCGTGCCTGTGCCGACGAATGGAGTGCAAAAACCCCTGAGCGCCCACGCTACGTGGCCGGGGTGCTTGGCCCGACCAACCGCACCTGTTCCATCTCACCGGACGTGAACGATCCCGCTTTCCGTAATATCACCTTTAATCAGCTGGTGGACGCCTACCGTGAATCCACCCACGCGCTGATCAAAGGCGGTTCTGACCTGATCATGATCGAAACGGTGTTCGATACCCTGAACGCCAAAGCCGCGATTTACGCAGTGCAGGCCGAGATGGAGGCGATGGGGGTCAAGCTGCCGCTGATGATCTCCGGCACCATCACCGATGCCTCTGGCCGTACCCTGTCCGGTCAGACGACGGAGGCCTTTTATAACTCGCTGCGCCATGCTGAGCCGCTCTCCTTCGGTCTTAACTGCGCATTGGGACCCGATGAACTCCGTCAGTATGTCGCTGAATTGTCGCGCATTGCCGAAGGTTACGTCACCGCACACCCTAACGCCGGTCTGCCCAACGCCTTTGGCGAATACGATCTCGATGCCGCCACTATGGCACAGCAGATTGGTGAATGGGCGCGTTCCGGCTTTCTGAATATTATCGGTGGCTGCTGCGGCACCACGCCGGAGCATATTGCGGCGATGGCCGCGGTAGTGGACGGCGTTGCCCCACGTCAATTGCCGGAGATCCCGGTGGCGTGTCGCTTGTCCGGGCTGGAACCGCTGAATATCAGCGCTGACTCGCTGTTCGTTAACGTGGGCGAACGTACCAACGTAACCGGTTCGGCGAAATTTAAGCGTCTGATTAAAGAAGAGAAATACAACGAAGCGCTGGATGTGGCGCGTCAGCAGGTGGAAAGCGGCGCGCAAATCATCGATATCAACATGGACGAAGGTATGCTGGATGCGGAAGCGGCGATGGTGCGCTTCCTCAACCTGATTGCCGGTGAACCGGATATCGCGCGCGTGCCGATCATGATCGACTCCTCCAAATGGGAGGTGATTGAGAAAGGGCTGCAATGCATCCAGGGCAAAGGCATCGTCAACTCGATCTCGATGAAAGAGGGGATTGAGCCGTTTATCGATCACGCACGTAAGGTGCGTCGTTACGGTGCGGCGATGGTGGTGATGGCGTTTGACGAAGTCGGTCAGGCGGATACCCGCGCACGCAAAATTGAGATCTGCCGTCGTGCTTACCAGATCCTCACCGAAGAAGTCGGTTTCCCGCCGGAAGATATCATCTTCGACCCGAACATTTTTGCCGTCGCTACCGGTATTGAAGAACACAACAATTACGCGATGGACTTTATCGGTGCTTGTGAAGACATCAAACGCGAGCTGCCGCATGCGATGATCTCCGGTGGTGTCTCCAACGTATCGTTCTCGTTCCGGGGTAACGAACCGGTGCGTGAAGCGATCCACGCGGTGTTCCTTTACTACGCAATTCGCAACGGAATGGACATGGGTATTGTCAACGCCGGGCAGCTGGCGATTTATGACGACTTACCCGCTGAACTGCGCGATGCGGTGGAGGATGTGATCCTCAACCGCCGTGACGACGGCACCGAGCGTCTGCTGGAGCTGGCGGAGAAGTACCGTGGTGCCAAAGGCGACGGCGAGCAGGAAAAACAGCAGGCGGAATGGCGCAGCTGGGATGTGGTCAAACGTCTCGAATATTCGCTGGTTAAAGGTATCACCGAGTTTATCGAGCAGGACACCGAAGAAGCGCGCCAGGCATCTGCGCGGCCGATTGAGGTGATTGAAGGGCCGCTGATGTCCGGCATGAACGTGGTGGGCGATCTGTTTGGCGAAGGGAAGATGTTCCTGCCGCAGGTGGTGAAATCCGCGCGCGTGATGAAGCAGGCGGTGGCTTACCTCGAGCCTTTTATCCAGGCGAGTAAAGAAGCGGGCAGCAGCAACGGCAAAATTGTGCTGGCGACGGTGAAGGGCGATGTGCATGACATCGGCAAAAACATCGTTGGCGTGGTGCTGCAATGTAACAACTACGAAATCATCGATCTTGGCGTGATGGTGCCGAGTGACAAAATTCTGAAAACCGCGATTGAGCAGAAGGCCGACATTATCGGCCTCTCCGGGCTGATCACGCCATCGTTGGATGAGATGGTCAACGTGGCGAAAGAGATGGAGCGTCAGGGTTTCACCCTGCCGCTGCTGATTGGCGGCGCAACCACCTCTAAAGCGCATACCGCAGTCAAAATCGAGCAGAACTACAGCGGCCCGACGGTGTACGTACAGAACGCCTCGCGCACCGTTGGCGTGGTTTCTTCGCTGCTGTCACCGACGCTGAAAGATGATTTTGTGGCACGTACGCGCAAAGAGTACGACACCGTGCGTATTCAGCATGCGCGCAAAAAGCCGCGTACTCCGCCGGTCAGCCTGCAAATCGCGCGTGACAATGATTTCTCATTTGACTGGGAAAGCTATACGCCGCCGGTGGCACACCGTCTCGGCGCCAGTCCGGTAGAGGCTAGCATTGAAACGCTGCGTAACTACATCGACTGGACACCCTTCTTTATGACCTGGTCACTGGCCGGGAAATACCCACGCATTCTGCAAGATGAAGTCGTGGGTGAAGAGGCACAGCGTCTGTTCCATGATGCTAACGCGATGCTCGATATGCTGAGCCAGAAAGGTACGCTTCAGCCACGCGGTGTGGTGGGGATTTTCCCGGCTAACCGCGTGGGCGATGACATCGAAATTTACACTGATGAAAACCGCAACCAGGTGTTGTGTGTGAGTCATCACTTACGTCAACAGACGGAAAAAACCGACTTTGCTAACTATTGTCTGGCTGACTTCGTGGCACCGAAATCGAGCGGCAAGGCGGATTACCTTGGTGCTTTTGCGGTCACCGGTGGCCTCGAAGAAGATGCACTGGCCGAAGCCTATGACCAGCAGCATGACGACTACAACAAAATCATGATCAAGGCGGTGGCGGATCGTCTGGCTGAAGCGTTCGCGGAATATTTACATGAGCGAGTGCGTAAGGTGATCTGGGGCTTTGCTGCTCATGAAAACCTCAGCAATGACGAACTGATTCGTGAGAATTATCAGGGTATCCGTCCGGCACCGGGTTATCCCGCATGCCCGGAGCACACCGAAAAAGCGCAGATCTGGCAACTGCTGGATGTGGAAACCCATACCGGCATGAAGCTGACCGAGTCCTTCGCTATGTGGCCGGGGGCATCAGTGTCCGGCTGGTATTTCAGCCATCCTGACAGCCGCTATTTCGCCGTGGCGCAGATTCAGCGCGACCAGGTGGAAGATTACGCGGTGCGTAAAGGGATGAGCATCAGTGAGGTGGAGCGCTGGCTAGCGCCGAACCTCGGCTACGACGCAGACTAGTCTTTGCTGCGCGATTTATCGCGCATATTTGGGCGACCCACCGGGCCGCCCATTTTTATGGCGGTTAATTAAACCGCGCATCACGATCAGAGGTCATATCATACAGCTGGTATTTACGTCCCAGCATCTGACCGCCATCACGCGTCAACGGTACCCAGTTCACCTGCGCACGACCACGCGTTGGCGTCACGGTAAACAGGTCCATCGGAATTGAGATATAGAAGCCTTTGGTGAAGCTACCTTCGCCATACTCTTCTGCGGAAACGTTGGTTTTGGTGGCGTAGAAGCCGACGATCACACCGCTGTCGAACTGCTTCGACATATCGACCGTCACACCTTTATCCTTCGCCAGATACTGACCTACGCTGGCTTTCACCAACACGTTCTCCATAAACCACGGACGCCAGTAAGCGGTCAGATTACCCACAGGCGCTTTGTAATCGGTGAACTTCATCATGTTGTCCCAGTCGCGCTGCTTGACGTAGTTGGCATCGACGCCAAACGCCCAGTTGCTGTCGACCGGACGATACAACACCTCGCCACCGACACCGCCATACATGGTTTCCAGATAACCGCCGTACACCTGACCGTAGAAGCCATTGCCGAGGTAATGCATGTAGTTGGCTTGCAGGTCATTGATATAAACGTTGTTCTCAACGTACTGACGAATATGGGTACGTACACGCGGCAGGCCGTTGCTGGCCGATAAGCCATTGTAATTAAACTTATCGTAGTTGTTGGCGATGTTGCCAAACAGGCTACCGCCGACCAGCAGGTGATCCGTCAGCCAGTAATCAACGTTACCCATCACGCCGACCTGGTACATATAGAAACTTTCCGGCCCACCGACCGACTGATTCAGCACCGGCGACAGGCTGTAGTTCAGACGATCTTTACGGATGAAGTAACCCTGTTCGGCTTCACCCGGATCGACCGGATCGATACGCTGCTGTTGCAACGGTTTTTCCTGACCCAGCGGGTAACCGGCGAGATCGTTGTGCAGACTGGCGACGTCGGTGCGGGTGGTCACCTGTGGCATATTGAAGCGCGACTCGGTCACATCAATCGTCTTAATGCCGTCCGGCAGATTATTCATGATAATGCGGTTGGCACGGTCGACGCCTTCGGCGGTATCACGGTATTTGGTCTGCTCGCCAGAGACATACAAGGTATCGCCTTTGGTCTGAATTCGTGGGCCATCCAGGCCAGCGTTATATTTCAGGTCGGTCAGCTGGTTTGCCACCACGGTCGATTGCAACAAATCGCCCTGCGGCTGCGGATTGTAAGCCGGTTTGGCGCTGTCGATATGTTCCTGGCGTAAATCGTTAAAGTTGGTGCGAATGGTGAAGCCAAACATAAAGGTATTGCCGCGCTCGTAGCTGGCGTTGATATCCGCCCAGTCGGTCACACGGTAAATCGCCCCGACGTTAACTTTGCTGCGCTGCTCCAGACGTCCGGCGAAGTCATCCTGGTAGTTGTTGCCTTCATATTCGACTTTCAGACGCAGCGGCTGCCAGGGTGTCTGATATTCGATACCCCCAAACAACGCAGCCGGGCCGTGGAACATTTGCGAACCGTTGATCGAACCGGCTTCGCCGCCTGTGGTACGGCTACAGAAACTGGCGCTGTAGGAACAGAATGGGTTTTTGATGCTGCCGCTGTTACCGAGATAGCCCCAGCCGATACCGAAGGTGAAATCAAACGGTCCCCAGGCTTTGGTGCCCACCAGATATTCGCTGTCGAACAGGCCGGTACCGCCCAAATCGCGCGTGCCAACCGACACTTCCGGCAGCCAGTAGCTCTCTTGCCACAGGCGCAGCTTCAGGTCGAAGGCTTTGTCTTTATAGCTCTGGTCGCCACTGAAACTCTCGCTGGCGCTGTAGCGACGGGTGCGTACGTCGGTATAACGCACGGTGCTTTCGAGCCACGGGAACAGTTGCAGCGACGCCGAATAGTAGCGGTACTGGTCGTTGTTGCGATAGTTGAGGCTGAACTCCCCGTCACGCGACATACGCGCAGTCGGCACCTGCATCAGGCCGACGCCGCCGAAGTCAGATTGTGACGGGCCAATCGGATCGTCATAGCTTGCCGCCTGTACGTTACAGGCCGCGGAAACAGCAACAGCCAGCAGGCTGAGAAGATAGTGTTTTTTCATCAGTCTGGAATCCGGTGAGTCAGAACAGAAATCATGCGGTCATTCAGGTCGCTCTGGCCCCAGGGCAGGCTCCACGATGAAAAACCGAGCCAGATAATGCTGCCAGGCTCCACTTCCACATGACGATGATTCCAGTACGCAATCGGGACCTGCTGCGTCTCGCCGGAGGGGGCAATCACCGTGGCAAAGCTGCGTTCACCACCGGAAAGACGATCGTGATCGGCCAGATAGCTGCGCACCGTGCGGCCAGGTTGCCAGCTCACTTTGCCGGGATGCGCCAGCGCACCAAGCACCAGTACCTGAGTCGGCGGTGCCAGCGTGTAGAGGTCATAGCTGCCCTGCAAGCGACGATTGGCTTCCGGGCGGATACGTACCCAGTCGGGGTCGAGCGAAGTAAACTGACGGCCCGTCACCGGGACGGCGGCTAGCTGCTGGATAACCGTACCAATGGCGGCGGCACGATCGCCGCTGCTATCCGCCTGCCAGGCGCGCAAATCGGCCAGCAATTGTTGTTGCTGCTGTTTTGCCACAGCGGTAGCGCCGCGTTCGGCAATCACCGTACCGGGCCACCAGGTGTGGATAGCCGGATTGGTCACCAGTTGGCTGAGGTTTTGTGCATGATCGACCTGCAAGGTCGCGCGTTGTTGTCCGTCGTGGACGATAACCTGGCTATCGGCCAGCGCATTGCCCGCAGTGAACAGCGCCAGTCCCGCCAGCAAAGACGTTATTTTTTTCATGATTTCGCCGGTTTCAGAATGGTGGTTTCAATCGGGAATTCGCCTGCTGCCAGCATCTGCGTGGCTTGCATCACGGTGCCGTCGCGGTTATCGAGCCAGAAGGTGTTCTGCCACTCACGACCCATGCTGTCGATACGCACCGTCTCGTGCCATACCCGGCAGGGCACGGCCTTACCGGCAATAGTCAGCACTTCATCATCACCGCGCTGAAATTGGGAGACAGCGGTAGCGGCGCGTTGCTTATCTTTCTCACGCCACTGCACCACGCGGGTCCAGCTGGCGCCGTTTTGCAGGTGTAATGGGTCGGCCAGCGGGTCCTGCGCCAGATTGCTGACATCAATCAGGTTGTCGGTCAGGCCGAGGGTTTTCACCAGACGGCCGTGCTGCATCACCAGCATCGCCCGGTCCTGGGTTATCCATTTCTGCTGACCATTTTCGTTGTAGCCCAGCACCACAAAGATGCGCTGGCCAGCGTTGATGCGGGCATAAAGGCTGGCGTAAGGCAGGCTGGCAACCTGCTCATTGGTTACCGTGACATCATCCGGCCCATTGATAGCCAGCATTACGGTCTGTTCCAGACCTTTTTGCGTTTGAGTACAGGCCTGCAACAACAGGCAGAGAAGCAGCAAAGGAAGTCGGCGCACTGTGTGTCCCTGATCAAATCGAATCAAAGCAAAAAATAACCACACGGATGTGTGGTTATGTTTAAAGGTGCTACATCAACGAGTGGTGCCCGTTGTGGTCGTGGTTGTTGTACCGGTATTTGCACCGTCACCACCGCCGGAAGCGGCAATGCCGAGACCTACCAACGCACCGAGCGCACCGATACCCACAGCGGTTGATGCACCAGCGGACATAGCACCCGCCTGCGCACCTGCTGCGGCACCAGCTTCTTCCGGTGCGGCAATCGCAGCGGAAGAAACGGCAACGTAAAGTAAGGCTGCACCGGCAACCATAAGTTTTTTCATAACAGCTTTCCTGCATCTATATGAATGAAGGATTTACCCTTTATAGGGCGCGTTCAGTATAGGGCAACAAATTACCAGAGTTCAGCGCGAGGGGAAGGGGGCGAAAATAACGAACGGTTCTGGTGGAAAATAAGGCAAATTAGCGATAGCTGCTTTTTTTTATTGGGGTTTTTATTTGAACTGGAACAACTGTTTGGTTGCAAGATTGCGGGCAGGATTTTTCACTTTTGCATTAAGAATTGGTACGGAATCGGAATATTCAGAATTCCCTTAATATGAGTAAATAAAAAGAATCTATTAATCATGATGATAGGGAAAAAATCAAACGTAAATAGATCCATGTTTTTTAGAGGTTAGTTCAATTCTCACACAAAATCTTCAGAATTTGCCTAAGTCATTTTAAGAATTATCTAACCAATAATAGTCCAATTAATAACAAACTCTACCGGGTTATTGCATATTAGACGTAAAAAAGGCGGCCATATTGCCGCCTTATGACAAAACCCGAAAAAGATTAACGCCAGGACTTATAGCGATTAATTAAGCCATTGGTGGAACTGTCGTGGCTGGCAATTTTCGCGTCGTTCTCCAGCTCTGGCAGAATACGGTTTGCCAGCTGTTTACCCAGCTCAACGCCCCACTGGTCAAAGGTAAAGATATTCAGGATTGCGCCCTGGGTGAAGATTTTGTGTTCGTACAGCGCAATCAACGCGCCGAGGCTGAACGGCGTGATTTCGCGCAGCAGGATGGAGTTGGTCGGGCGGTTACCTTCGAACACCTTGAACGGCACGATATGCGCCACTGACTCAGCGGATTTACCGGCATCGGTAAACTCTTTCTCAACCACATCGCGAGACTTACCAAACGCCAGTGCTTCGGTCTGGGCGAAGAAGTTCGACAGCAGTTTCTGATGATGATCCGCCAGAGCGTTATGGGTCTGCGCCGGAGCGATAAAGTCACACGGAATCAGTTTGGTGCCCTGATGAATCAGCTGATAGAACGCGTGCTGACCATTGGTGCCGGGTTCACCCCAGATGATGGGGCCGGTCTGGTAATCCACGGCGTTGCCGTCACGATCGACGTATTTACCGTTGGATTCCATGTTGCCCTGCTGGAAGTAGGCAGCGAAGCGATGCATATACTGGTCGTACGGCAGAATGGCTTCGGTTTCGGCACCAAAGAAGTTGTTGTACCAGATCCCGATCAACGCCAGCAGTACCGGCAGGTTCTGCTCGGCGGGTGTGGTGGAGAAGTGTTTGTCCATCGCGTGCGCGCCGCTCAGCAGCTGCTCGAAATTGTCGAAGCCGATGGACAGAATGATCGACAGGCCAATCGCCGACCACAGGGAATAACGACCGCCGACCCAGTCCCAGAACTCGAACATATTGGCGGTATCAATGCCGAACTCACCGACCGCTTTGCCGTTGGTGGAGAGCGCCGCAAAGTGTTTCGCCACATGCTGCTGATCGCCAGCGGCTTTCAGGAACCAGTCACGCGCGCTGTGGGCGTTAGTCATGGTTTCCTGGGTGGTGAAGGTTTTGGAGGCGACGAGGAACAGCGTGGTTTCCGGGCTGAGATCTTTCAGCGTTTCAGCGATATGGGTGCCATCGACGTTGGAAACAAAGTGCATGTTCAGGTGGTTTTTGTACGGACGCAGCGCTTCGGTCACCATGAACGGACCCAGGTCAGAGCCGCCGATACCGATGTTGACCACGTCGGTGATGGCTTTGCCGGTATAACCCTTCCACTCGCCGCTGATGATGCGCTCAGAGAAGCCTTTCATCTTCGCCAGCACCGCATTTACTTCCGGCATCACATCTTTGCCATCGACCACGATCGGCGTGTTGCTGCGGTTACGCAGGGCGACATGCAGCACGGCACGGTCTTCGGTGCGGTTGATCTTCTCACCAGAAAACATGGACTTAATGGCGCCCGCCAGATCGGTTTCTTTTGCCAGCGCCTGAAGTTTGTCGAGGGTTTCCTGGGTAATGCGGTTTTTTGAGAAATCCACCAGCATCTGATCATCAAAGGTGGCAGAGAATTTCGCAAAACGATCGGCATCCTGAGCGAACAGGTCGGCGATCTGCACCGATTTCATCTGGTCAAAATGCTGCTGCAGCGCTTTCCAGGCTGCGGTTTGTGTCGGATTGATATTTTTCATGGCAACACTCTTGTTGAAATAAAAAGAACTGTCATTCCAACCGGGCGCATCCAGCTGGCCCGGCTTGTTTAGCATTCTGGCGGCGACTTGTGCTGCCGCGACGGGTTTCAGTATGACCACAGTTGCTACTGAAAGGAAAAAAATTGTGATTTCGCGCGCTGTCCCCACATCTCGTCCGGCAGAGGGGCTGCGATGATTCTGAAACATTTTCAGCAAAATCCGCTGTGGATTCCCTGTGCCGTATCAGGAAAAGGGCAGATGACTGGCCACCCGCCACTACTTTAGGCGGGAGTTCACTTGTCCGTTTGTTCTGCGATGCGCACGTCATGCCGTGAATGTGAAAAATCCTCAAACATCAGGCGTTGACAGCGGAACAATTAACCTATATTTATGTGCGCGCTACTTACGCCTCCGGGCGTAAGCCAGAAGAGGCGCGTCGCCCAGGCAGTGTGTTGGAGGAACCGTATCCGGGGATAACACATCAGGGGGTGCGACGCCGAGGTGGGACAACACGCGGTGTGTTGTGCTGTCGGCTGCAGGGGCTGAATCCTCTGGGTTGTCACCAGAAACGTCCACAGTCGGACGTTTCGCAAGGTGAAGCGCTTCTGGGTGACTCGTCTCATGATCTTGTCTGCCCATTTCTGCTCTTCTCTTGTGCCAAGGCTGATAGAATGTCTCCCGTCCCAACAAAGCGGGAGAAAGATAACCTGACACGAGGTTCGTTACATGTCTCAAACTCTGATCGTGGCGAAATTTGGTGGCACCAGCGTTGCCGATTTTGATGCCATGAACCGCAGCGCCAACGTGGTGCTGTCCGATGCCAATACCCGTCTGGTGGTGTTATCCGCCTCGGCTGGCGTCACCAACCTGCTGGTATCCCTCTCTGAAGGCAAAGAACAAGCGCAGCGCGCGACTCTGCTGGATGAAATCCGCCGTATTCAATACGCCATCATCGATCGTCTGCAATCACCGGAAGTGATCCGTGAAGAGATTGATCGCATGCTGGAAAACATCGGCATGCTGTCGGAAGCGGCGGCACTGGCGACGTCCAATGCACTGACCGATGAACTGGTCAGCCACGGCGAACTGATGTCGACGCTGCTGTTCGTGGAAATTCTGCGTGAGCGCCAAATCAACGCCGAGTGGTTTGATGTGCGCAAAGTGATGCGCACCAGCGACCGCTTTGGTCGTGCGGAACCGGATGTGGCGGCATTGAAAGAACAATCCGCTGTGTTGCTGGCCCCGCGCACCACCCAGGCGCTGGTAGTGACCCAGGGCTTTATCGGTAGTGAAAGCAAAGGCCGCACCACCACGCTGGGCCGTGGCGGTAGCGACTATACCGCTGCATTGCTGGGTGAAGCGTTGCAGGCAGTACGCGTCGATATCTGGACCGATGTCCCGGGTATCTACACCACCGATCCGCGCGTGGTGCCTGCCGCCAAGCGTATCGATGAAATCACCTTCGAAGAAGCCGCTGAAATGGCGACCTTTGGTGCCAAAGTGCTGCATCCGGCGACGTTGCTGCCCGCAGTGCGCAGCGATATCCCGGTGTTCGTCGGTTCCAGTAAAGATCCGGCGGCTGGTGGTACACGCGTGTGCAACGAGACGCAAAACCCGCCGTTGTTCCGCGCACTGGCGCTGCGTCGTAAGCAAACTCTGCTGACGCTGCACAGCCTGAACATGTTGCATGCACGCGGCTTCCTGGCCGAAGTGTTTGCGATTCTGGCGCGCCACAGTATCTCGGTCGATCTGATCACCACCTCCGAAGTGAGCGTGGCGCTGACGCTGGATACCACCGGTTCCACCTCCACCGGCGACAGCCTGCTGACTCAGGCGTTGCTGACCGAACTCTCTTCTCTGTGTCGCGTCGAAGTGGAAGAGAACCTCGCGCTGGTGGCGATTATCGGTAACAACCTGTCTAAAGCCTGCGGTGTGGGCAAAGAAGTGTTTGGTGCCCTGGAACCGTTTAATCTGCGAATGATCTGTTACGGAGCCAGCAGCTACAACCTGTGCTTCCTGGTGCCGGGCGGCGACGCAGAAGAAGTGGTGCGCGCGCTGCATAAAAATCTTTTTGGCTGTTAAAAGAATTTTTAAGCATGTATCGAGCCGGACAAGGTCCGGCTTTTTTATTGATTAATTAATCTAAATAATTAATTAAGTCGCAAAATTTATCCGTATCCGTACCACTTTTTCCTCCCGTTTCGCTTAAGCCCGCACGGCAAGCGCCTGTTTTGCACTGGAATTGTGTAAAAAGCCCACTACGCTCACTGTGAACGGTTGCACTTCCGCAACCGAGAATGACAATTCTGACGCTAAATCATCAATCTTATTGAGGGAATCGCGATGCAAAAGTTCGTTGCAGAGTTCTTCGGTACTTTTGTTCTGGTGTTAGGGGGCTGTGGCAGTGCGGTGTTGGCCGCTGCGTTTCCACAACTGGGTATTGGCTTTGCAGGCGTGGCGCTGGCATTTGGTTTGACGGTGCTGGTAATGGCGTTCGCTGTCGGGCACATCTCGGGCGGGCATTTTAATCCGGCGGTGACCGTTGGGGTGATGATTGGCGGGCGTTTTCCGGCCAGCCTGGTGGTGCCTTATATCGTCTCGCAACTGCTGGGGGCCGTTGCAGCGGCGGCGGTGTTGTATCTGATCGCCAGCGGCAAGGCCGATTTTGATGTCGCCGCCAGTGGCTTTGCCGCTAACGGCTATGGTGAGCACTCACCCGGTGGTTTTAACTTGCTGTCGGGGATGATTAGCGAAACGGTCCTCAGCGCGGTGTTTCTGATAGTGATTATGGGGGCCACTGATAAACGCGCCCCGGCAGGGTTCGCGCCGATTGCCATTGGTCTGGCATTGACGCTGATCCATCTGGTGAGCATTCCGGTGACCAATACTTCGGTGAATCCGGCGCGCAGCACCGGCGTGGCGTTGTTCCAGGGCGGTTGGGCGTTGTCTCAGTTGTGGATGTTCTGGCTGATGCCCATCATCGGCGGTGCAATTGGTGGTGCGATCTACCGCTTTTTACTGGAAAAAGCAGAGTAATTTCGGCCAATTTACCCGGATCGGCAGCAGCCGATCCGCATTTTCACTTCCAGCCTTACCTCACGATAACGAAATGTTATGATCCCGCGTCCGTCGTGGCAGCCGTTTCCTGCGCGACACTTTATCTGTGGCAATACTCCGCAATGACATAATAAAACCTGCATAAGGAAGTTCGTCCATGCTCGGCAAAATTACCCGCCTGTTCCCACTGTGGGCTGTACTGCTCTCGGTCGCTGCCTATTATTCTCCATCCACGTTCCTTGGCATTGGTCCGTGGGTGACGTATCTGCTGATGCTGATTATGTTTGGCATGGGCGTAACGCTAAATATTGATGATTTCAAACGCGTGCTGGTGCGTCCGGCTCCGGTTATCGCCGGTACGTTTCTGCACTATCTGGTGATGCCGCTGGCGGCATGGGGTCTGGCGAAACTGTTCCAGATGCCGCCGGACCTGGCCGCGGGCATGATTCTGGTGGGCAGCGTTGCCAGTGGCACCGCGTCGAACGTGATGATCTATCTGGCGAAGGGAGATGTGGCCTTGTCGGTGACCATCTCCTCCGTTTCGGCGCTGGTGGGGGTGTTTGCCACCCCGCTGCTGACGCGTTTCTATGTCGACACGCATATCCAGGTGGATGTGGTGGGGATGCTGCTCAGCATCGTGAAAATCGTGGTGATCCCGATTGGTCTGGGCCTGATTATCCACCACTCAATGAATAGCGTGGTGCGCCGCGTAGAACCTTATCTGCCGGCGTTTTCTATGGTGTGTATTCTGTTGATCATCAGCGCGGTGGTGGCGGGTAGCCAGGGCTTTATCGGTTCGGTAGGGCTGGTGGTGATTGTGGCGGTGATTCTGCACAACGCCATTGGTCTGCTCGGCGGGTACTGGGGCGGTAAGCTGTTCGGCTTTGACGAATCCACCTGTCGCACCCTGGCGCTGGAAGTGGGGATGCAAAACTCCGGTCTGGCGGCAACGCTGGGCAAACTCTACTTCTCGCCGCTGGCTGCGCTGCCAGGCGCGTTGTTCTCGGTATGGCACAACCTGTCAGGTTCCCTGCTGGCGGGTTACTGGTCAGGCAAACCCATAAAGAAAAAGTAAAACATGCACCCGTAGCGGCGCGATTTATCGCGCAAGGTTTTTCCTGCATCGCGCACCGAACCGCGCGATAAATTGCGCCGCTACGTTAAATCTTCAGGTAAGCGCGAATCCCATCCAGAAACATCTGCGTAGCCAGCATAATCAAAATCAATCCCATCAGACGTTCCAGCGCGTTGACACCTTTATCGCCCAACAGGCGCAAGAACAAGCCGGACAACAACAAAATCACCACTGTCACGCCCCAGGCGATCAACAGCGCGCCGACCAGATATGTCATTTGATTTGGGTACTGATGCGACAGCAGCATCAGGGTTGCCAACAGCGACGGTCCGGCCACCAGCGGAATCGCCAGCGGCACCAGGAAGGGTTCTTCTCCGGCGGGTAAACCGGTGCTGCTGCTCTCTGTCGACGGGAAAATCATGCGGATCGCGATCAGGAACAAAATGATACCGCCGGAAATCGACACCGTCTCGGTGCGCAGATTGAGAAACGCCAGAATGCGTTCACCGGCGAATAAAAAAAGCAGCATTAACACCAGCGCAATCAACATTTCCCGGATGAGCACCACGCGACGGCGTTTAGGTTCCAGATGCTTCAAAACCGACATAAATATCGGTAGGTTACCTAACGGGTCCATAATCAGCAGCAATAATATGGTGGCGGAAATCATTTCAGTCATTTGTGTTAAACCATCCCTTTGCGGCGTTATGCGCCGTTATTAGTTGCGCTGCTGAAAAAGTTAGCGCAATCGAATTAATTCACTTGCCAGAAGTGCAGCATTTTGTAGAGTTGAAGGTCATAGGTAAACCTGATTATTACGCAGACCAGCAGGTTAATCCGGTTGGTTTTTTCCCTCGCACCAGACAGGGCCTCTGAAGAAGCGCCCGAGACGGACAGAAAATGAAGAATGTAGGTTTTATTGGTTGGCGTGGTATGGTCGGCTCCGTGCTGATGTCCCGCATGAGCGAAGAACGTGATTTTGATGTGATCAATCCGGTCTTCTTCTCCACTTCGCAACTTGGCCAGGCTGCACCGACCTTCGGTAGTAAGTCGACCGGTGCGCTTCAGGATGCTTTTGATATTGATGCGCTGAAGGCGCTCGACATCATTATCACCTGCCAGGGCGGGGATTACACCAGTGAAGTCTATCCGAAGCTGCGCGCCAGCGGCTGGCAGGGTTACTGGATTGACGCCGCTTCCACGCTGCGCATGAAAGATGACGCCATCATTATTCTTGATCCGGTCAACCATCAGGTGATTCGTCAGGGCCTCGACAGCGGCATCAAAACCTTTGTCGGCGGTAACTGCACCGTCAGCCTGATGCTGATGTCACTCGGTGGCCTGTTTGCTAACGATCTGGTGGAGTGGACCTCCGTGGCCACTTATCAGGCGGCGTCCGGTGGCGGTGCGCGTCATATGCGCGAGCTGCTGACGCAGATGGGTATGCTGCATGATCATGTGGCGAAATCGTTGCAGAATCCGGCTTCTGCCATCCTCGACATCGAACGTAGCGTGACCGACTTCACCCGTTCAGGCACGTTGCCAACCGATAACTTCGGTGTGCCACTGGCGGGCAGCCTGATTCCGTGGATCGACAAACAACTGGAAAACGGCCAGAGCCGCGAAGAGTGGAAAGGCCAGGCAGAAACCAACAAAATCCTCGGCACGCAGAAAGTCATCCCGGTTGATGGCCTGTGCGTACGCGTCGGTGCGCTGCGTTGCCACAGCCAGGCATTTACGCTGAAACTGAAAAAAGATGTGCCGCTGGCGGAGATTGAGCAGCTGCTGGCCGCCCACAACGAGTGGGTCAAAGTGGTGCCGAACGACCGTGAAATCACCATGCGTGAACTGACACCGGCGGCGGTAACCGGCACGCTCACGACGCCGGTAGGGCGTCTGCGCAAACTGAATATGGGGCCGGAGTACCTGTCGGCCTTCACCGTCGGCGACCAGTTACTGTGGGGCGCGGCAGAACCGCTGCGTCGTATGTTGCGTCTGCTGGTGGATTAAGCGTAACGTTAAAACATGGCCGGGATTTTCCCGGCCTTTTTTGCATTTCAGGCTGCAACACTTAACCAAAATTTCGCCTGACAAGTGATCGGCTTCCCTTTTTTGCTCTCCCGAAAATAATTTTTTGCGATCCTCCCTGGCTTCTGCCAGCCCCAAGCTATGATTTAACAATGATGTGCCGGTAGTTGGTTGTTTTGCTTTCCGTACTGAATGGTTGTTGTACATAGCAAAGATTTTTTCCACGGACGGTCTCCTTCCTTGCTGTGTACTCATGGCTCAATGAAGAGCAGCGCATCTGATAAGGCTTTCACGTCTGACGCAGTTCGCCTGCCAAATGTCACAGGAAGAAATCATGTCAGAGCTTCCCGATCGCCAGGCGATCAATGCCCTGTTTGCGGGCAATTATTCCGATCCTTTTTCCCTGCTGGGAATGCACCAGACTGAGCAAGGTCTGGAAGTCCGGGCCTTGTTGCCCGACGCGTCAGAGGTGTGGGTGATAGAAACCAACACCGGGCGTAAATGCGCTCAGCTGGAGTGTTTTGACTCACGCG
The DNA here is from genome assembly GCF_059730565.1 of Pantoea sp. X-Soil-TKNS-1279. Classification (NCBI taxonomy): domain Bacteria; kingdom Pseudomonadati; phylum Pseudomonadota; class Gammaproteobacteria; order Enterobacterales; family Erwiniaceae; genus Pantoea; species Pantoea sp. X-Soil-TKNS-1279. The sequence continues at coordinate 332,354 of NZ_AP035948.1, forward strand.
GCTTCTTCAGTGGCGTCATCCCGCGCCGAAAAAATCTGTTTCGTTACCAACTGGCGGTGAACTGGCACGGCCAGCAAAATCTGATTGATGATGCCTACCGTTTCGGGCCATTGCTGCAAGAGATGGATGCCTGGCTGCTGGCTGAAGGCACCCATTTACGTCCGTATGAAACCCTGGGGGCACACGGCACCACCCTTGATGGCGTCAACGGTACGCGTTTTTCCGTTTGGGCGCCCAACGCGCGGCGCGTGTCGGTAGTGGGGGAATTTAATTACTGGGATGGACGGCGCCATCCGATGCGTTTCCGCCGTGAACTGGGGATCTGGGAGCTGTTTGTCCCCGGTGCGTTCAACGGGCAGCTCTACAAATTCGAAATCATCGATGCCTTCGGCCAACTGCGTATCAAAGCCGATCCCTTTGCCTTTGAAGCGCAGATGCGTCCGCAAACGGCGTCGATGATCTGCGGCCTGCCGCCAAAAACCGAGATGACGGCGCAGCGCAAAGCCGCGAATGCCTTCGATGCGCCGATTTCCATTTACGAAGTGCATCTGGGTTCCTGGCGGCGGCATACCGAGAACAACTTCTGGCTCAGCTACAAGGAGCTGTCGGAGCAGTTGATCCCGTATGTCAAAGAGATGGGGTTCACCCATATTGAGCTGCTGCCGATTAATGAACACCCGTTTGACGGTAGCTGGGGTTATCAGCCACTCGGCATGTATGCGCCGACTCGCCGCTTTGGCACCCGCGATGAGTTCCGCGAGTTCATCGCCAGTGCGCATGCTGCGGGCATCAACGTGCTGCTGGATTGGGTACCGGGCCATTTTCCCAGCGATGATTTTGGGCTGGCGAAGTTTGATGGCACCGAGCTGTATGAACACAGCGACCCGCGCGAAGGCTACCATCAGGACTGGAACACGCTGATCTACAACTTTGGTCGCCGCGAAGTGAGTAATTACCTCTCCGGCAATGCGCTGTACTGGCTGGAGCGCTTTGGTATCGATGGGCTGCGTGTGGATGCGGTGGCGTCGATGATTTACCGCGATTACAGCCGGGCTGAAGGTGAGTGGATACCCAACCAATATGGAGGCCGCGATAATCTGGAGGCCATCTCCTTCCTGCGTTATACCAACCGCACCCTGGGGCGAGCAGCGCCGGGCGCTGTCACGATAGCCGAAGAGTCCACTGACTATCCCGGTGTCTCACGTCCACCGGAAGCGGGTGGTCTTGGTTTCTGGTTTAAGTGGAACCTCGGTTGGATGCACGACACGCTGGATTACATGAAACACGACCCGGTGCATCGCCGCTACCATCACCAGTTGATGACCTTCGGCATGCTCTATAACTACACGGAAAACTTCGTGCTGCCGCTGTCGCATGATGAAGTGGTACACGGTAAACGTTCGATTCTCGATCGCATGCCGGGTGATCCGTGGCAGAAATTCGCTAACCTGCGCGCCTATTACGGCTGGATGTGGGCCTTCCCGGGCAAGAAGCTGCTGTTTATGGGCGGTGAATTTGCTCAGGGCAAAGAGTGGAACCACGACACCAGCCTCGACTGGCATCTGCTGGAAGGGGCGGATAACTGGCACCACGGCGTGCAGCGGCTGGTACGCGATCTTAACCATACCTATCGCCACTATTCGCCGCTGTATCAGCTGGATTTCGACCCGCAGGGGTTCGAGTGGCTGGTGGTCGACGACCATGAAAACTCGGTGTTTGCCTTCGTGCGGCGCGATCGTGACGGCAATGAGGTGATTGTGATCAGCAATTTTACGCCGGTACCGCGTCCCCATTACCGCTTTGGCGTCAATCAGGCTGGCCGCTGGCAAGAAGTACTCAATACCGACCAGCATGACTACCACGGTAGCGATGTGCGTAATCATCAGGTACACACTGACGACATCCCGAGTCACGGTCGGGGACAATCCCTCAGTCTATCCCTGCCGCCGCTGGCGACAGTCTGGTTGGTGCGGGAGGGAGAATAATGCTGGAGAGCGGGCAGCCCGCACCGCTGGGCGCGAATTACGATGGTCATGGTGTCAACTTCACGCTGTTTTCCCGCCATGCGGAAAAAGTGGAGCTGTGCCTGTTTGATCAGCACGGCGTTGAGCGTCGCTTCCCGCTGCCACAACGCAGTGGCGATATCTGGCACGGCTACTTTCCTGGGCTGAAACCGGGTCAACGCTATGGCTACCGCGTGCATGGCCCGTGGTCGCCTGCTGAGGGGCATCGTTTTAATCCGAAGAAATTGCTGGTTGATCCTTGCGCCAGAGCGGTGGTTGGCGATGTGCCGGACGATCCGCGCTTTTTCAACGGCACAACCCTGCCGGACAAGCAGGATAATGCTGGCATTGCGCCCAAATCACTGGTCATCGCCGAAGATTTTGACTGGGATGAAGACACGCCGTTGCGCACCCCCTGGGGGAAAACGGTGATTTATGAAGCGCATGTCCGTGGGCTGACTCAGTTACATCCGGAAATTCCGGAAAGACTGCGCGGGACTTATGCGGCACTGGGTCATCCTGTTATGGTGAAGTATCTACGCCACCTTGGTATCACGGCGCTGGAGCTGCTGCCGATTGCCCATTTTGCCAGCGAGCCGCGTTTACTGCGGTTGGGACTCAGCAATTACTGGGGCTACAACCCGGTGGCACTCTGGGCGGTCGATCCCCGTTACGCCTCCGGCGAAGACGGTTTGACGCCGTTGCAGGAGTTTCAGCAGGCGGTAAAAAGGCTGCATGCGGCGGGTATTGAGGTGATTCTTGATGTGGTGTTCAACCACACCGCCGAACTGGATGAGCTTGGCCCGGTGATCGCGATGCGCGGCATTGATAACGCCAGTTATTACTGGCTTAACGCGCAGGGCGAATACCATAACTGGACCGGCTGCGGCAATACGCTGAATCTCAGCGATGCTCAGGTGATGGAATGGGTGTTGGAAGGGCTGCGCCACTGGGTGCGCGATTGCCATATTGATGGTTTTCGTTTCGACCTTGCCTCGGTGTTGGGGCGTACGCCGGATTTCCGCCAGGATGCGCCGCTATTCGCAGCCATCAAAGCCTGTCCGATTTTGTCAAAAGTGAAACTGATCGCCGAACCCTGGGATGTCGGTCCCGGCGGCTATCAGGTCGGTAACTATCCGCCTACCTTTGCCGAGTGGAACGACCACTTTCGCGATGCAACGCGGTGCTTCTGGTTACACGGCGGGCTGAGCAACGGTGATTTTGCCCGACGCTTTGCCGCCTCCAGCGATGTTTTTCAGCGTGCGCCACGTCTGCCGCACGCCAGTATCAATCTGATCACCGCACACGACGGTTTTACGCTGCGCGATGTGGTGAGCTTCAACCATAAACACAATCAGGCTAACGGCGAAGACAATCGCGACGGCAGCAACAACAATTTCAGCAATAACCACGGTCATGAAGGGCTGCATGTCAGTTTCGATGTTGTCGAGCGACGGCGGCTCAGTGTGCATGCGCTGCTCACGACGTTGCTGCTGGCGCAGGGTACGCCGATGCTGCTGGCGGGTGATGAACGTGGTCACAGCCAGCATGGCAACAACAATGCGTATTGTCAGGACAACCCGCTGACCTGGCTGGACTGGCAACAGGATGATTCTGGACTGGTCGACTTCACTGCCACGTTAATCCATCTGCGTAAGCGCATTCCCGCGCTCACGGCAGATCGCTGGTGGCAGGAGGGCGATGGCAACGTACGGTGGTTCAATGCCAGCGGCAAACCACTGGGGAATGAGGAGTGGGAACAGGGGACGCACAGAATGCAGATCCTGCTCTCCGGCCGCTGGTTAATAACAATTAACGCCACGGATGCGGTGAGTGACCTCGCCTTACCAGACGGAGAGTGGCGTGCCATTCCTCCTTTCGCCGGGGAAGATAACCCCATTTTGACAACTGTCTGGCACGGGCCCGCACACGGTGTGTGTGTGTTCCTGAAACAATCATAAGGAGTCAGACATGGTGAATTTAGATAGAACAGATCATCTGATGCTGGCACGCCAGCTCCCTACGCAGACGGTGGCGCTGATCCTCGCCGGAGGACGTGGCACACGCCTGAAAGACCTGACCGCCAAACGCGCCAAACCGGCGGTGCACTTTGGTGGGAAGTTCCGCATCATCGACTTTGCGCTCTCCAATTGTCTCAACTCGGGCATCCGGCGCATTGGCGTGATCACGCAATATCAGTCACACACGCTGGTGCAGCATATCCAGCGCGGCTGGTCGATTTTCAACGAAGAGATGAACGAGTTTGTTGATCTGTTGCCCGCACAACAGCGCTTCTCCACTGAGCACTGGTATCGTGGGACGGCGGATGCGGTAACGCAAAACCTCGACATCATTCGTCGGTATAACGCCCAGTACATCGTGATCCTCGCCGGGGATCATATCTACAAAATGGATTATTCGCGCATGCTGCTGGATCACGTCGATCGTGGTGCCAAATGCACCATCGCCTGCTTGCCGGTGCCGTTGGAGGAAGCTACTGCCTTTGGCGTGATGGCGGTGGATACCGAGAACAACGTGGTCGATTTTGTAGAAAAACCGCCTGTTCCCCCCTCAATGCCCGGCGATGACAGCAAGGCGCTGGCCAGCATGGGGATTTATGTCTTTAACGCCGATTATCTCTACCAGCTGCTGGAAGAAGACGCCCAGATACCTGAGTCCAATCACGATTTCGGTAAAGATTTGCTGCCGAAAATTGTGGCCAGCGGCGACGCCTACGCGCACTCCTTCACCCTGTCCTGCGTGCAAAGCGACGAAGCTGCCGAACCCTACTGGCGCGATGTCGGAACGCTCGAAGCCTACTGGCGCGCCAATCTGGATTTGGCCTCCGTCACACCGGAACTGGACATGTATGACCACGGCTGGCCGATTCGTACCCATATGGAGCCGCTACCACCGGCGAAGTTTGTGCAGGATCGTTCCGGTAGTCATGGTATGACGATGAACTCGCTGGTTTCTGGCGGATGCATTATCTCCGGCTCCGTGGTGGTGAACTCGGTACTGTTTCCGCGCGTACGTGTGAACTCTTTTTGCAACATCGATTCTTCGGTACTGCTGCCCGATGTGGTGATTGGCCGCTCCTGCCGTCTGCGCCGCTGCGTCATTGACCGCGCCTGCGTGCTGCCTGAAGGCATTGTGATTGGCGAAAATCCCGATGAAGACAGCCGCCGTTTTTACCGTTCAGAAGAGGGCATCGTGCTGGTGACGCGCGCCATGTTAGCCAAACTGGCGGGTGCCGTCGGGCGGTGACGAAAAAGCACACAGACAATCGACGCGTGGAACGCGAGCGATATCACAAAAGGGGTCCAGGATGCAGGTTTTACATGTCTGTTCAGAACTTTTCCCGTTGTTGAAAACCGGCGGGTTGGCTGATGTTGTCGGCGCTTTACCGCAGGCACAAATTGCCGGTGGTACGGATACGCGGGTCTTACTTCCCGCGTATCCCGACCTGCGTAGAGGGATTCCGGATACGGAAGTGGTGGCGGAGCTGCCAACCTTTGCTGGGTTTGTTCGCTTACTTTTTGGACATTTCAACGGTGTTGGCATTTATTTAATTGATGCACCGGGATTGTATGAACGTCCGGGAAGCCCGTACCACGATGAATCACAGTTTGCCTACGTCGATAACTATCTGCGCTTTGCGCTGCTCGGCTGGATGGGCTGTGAAATCGCCTGTGGACTGGACACCTTCTGGCGGCCAGATATCGTGCATGCGCATGACTGGCATGCCGGGTTAACCTGCGCCTATCTGGAGGCGCGAGGCCGCCCGGCGAAATCGGTGTTTACCGTGCATAACCTGGCGTATCAGGGGCTGTTTTCGGCGCGTCATATGGAGGAGATCCAGTTACCGCGATCATTCTTCAACATGCATGGCCTGGAGTTTTATGGGCAAATTTCTTATCTCAAAGCTGGCCTGTTTTATGCAGATCATATTACGGCGGTCAGCCCAACTTACGCGCTGGAGATCACCCGCCCGGAGTTTGGCTATGGTATGGAAGCGCTGCTGGCGCAGCGTCTGCGTGAAGGACGGTTAAGTGGCGTGTTGAATGGTGTTGATCCGGCGATCTGGGACCCGACGCATGACCTGCTGCTGACCGCGCGTTACGACCGGGACACGCTGGAGAGCAAGGCGGAGAACAAACGTCAGCTGCAAATTGCCATGGGCTTGAAGGTCGATGACAAAGTACCGGTATTTTGTGTAATCAGCCGCTTAACCCGGCAGAAAGGTCTGGATTTGGTGCTGGAAGCGCTGCCCGGTTTACTGGCGCAGGGCGGCCAGTTGGTATTGTTGGGGCAGGGAGATGCCGAATTACAGCAGGGATTTCTGGCGGCGGCGGCCGAGCACCCCGGCAGCGTTGGCGTGCAGATTGGCTATCACGAGGCTTTCTCGCACCGCATTGTCGGCGGTGCGGATGTGATTCTGGTGCCCAGCCGCTTTGAACCCTGTGGCCTGACACAACTTTATGGTCTGAAATACGGCACGCTGCCGCTGGTACGTCGTACCGGTGGTCTGGCGGATACGGTGAATGACAGTTCGCTGGAAAACCTGGCAGATGGGATCGCCAGTGGTTTCAGCTTTGAAGACAGTAATGCCTGGTCGCTGCTCAGAGCGATTCGGCGCGCTTTTGTACTGTGGTCCCGTCCTTCCCTCTGGCGTTATGTTCAGCGTCAGGCGATGGGGATGGATTTTAGTTGGCAGGTGGCAGCACAAGCCTACCGCGATCTTTATCAACGTTTGCTGTAATGAGAGATTGGGATACTTGATATGAACGCACCTTTCACCTATGCCTCACCCACCCTGACGGTTGATGCGCTGAAGCACTCGATAGCCTATAAACTGATGTTTACCATCGGTAAAGACCCTTCCATCGCCAATAAGCATGAGTGGCTCAACGCCGCGCTGCTGGCAGTGCGCGACCGCATGGTGGAACGTTGGCTACGTTCCAGCCGGGCGCAATTGTCGCAGGATGTACGTCAGGTGTATTACCTGTCGATGGAATTCCTGATGGGCCGCACCCTGGGCAACGCGCTGCTGGCGATGGGTATTTACGACGATCTCAATCAGGCGCTGGATGAGATGGGGCTGGATCTCAGCGAACTGATGGAAGAAGAGAACGATCCCGGCCTTGGCAACGGTGGTCTGGGACGTCTCGCCGCCTGTTTCCTCGATTCACTGGCGACCCTCGGCCTGCCGGGGCGTGGCTACGGCATCCGTTACGATTACGGTATGTTCAAGCAGAATATTGTCGATGGCCAGCAGCGCGAATCGCCGGATTACTGGCTGGAATATGGTAACCCGTGGGAATTCCAGCGTTTTAACACCCGCTACAAAGTGCGTTTTGGTGGCCGTTTGCAACACGAAGGCAGCCGGGTGCGCTGGATCGAAACCGAAGAGATCCTGGCCATTGCGTATGATCAGATCGTGCCCGGTTTTGATACCGATGCCACCAATACGCTGCGGTTGTGGGGCGCGCAGGCCAGTAACGAAATCAACCTGGGTAAGTTCAATCAGGGCGATTACTTTGCCGCCGTGGAAGATAAAAACCATTCGGAAAACGTGTCGCGTGTGCTTTATCCCGACGACTCCACTTATTCCGGTCGCGAGCTGCGTCTGCGCCAGGAATATTTTCTCGTCTCCTCTACGGTGCAGGACATCCTGAACCGTCACTGGCAGATGCACCAAACCTGGGAAAACCTGGCGGATAAAATCGCCATCCATCTCAACGATACCCACCCGGTGCTGGCGATCCCCGAACTGATGCGGTTGTTGATTGATGAGCAGAAATTTTCCTGGGACGATGCGTTTGAAGTCACCTGCCAGGTGTTCTCCTACACCAACCACACGCTGATGACCGAGGCGCTGGAAACCTGGCCGGTGGATATGATCGGCAAGATCCTGCCGCGCCATCTCAGCATCATCTTTGAAATTAATGATTATTTCCTGAAAACCATTCAGGAATACTATCCGGATGACTGGGATCTGATGTCACGTATCTCAATCATTGATGAGAACAATGGCCGCAAGGTCCGTATGGCATGGCTGGCGGTGGTGGTCAGTCATAAGGTTAACGGTGTTTCCGAACTCCACTCCAACCTGATGGTGCAGTCGCTGTTTGCCGATTTTTCTCGTCTGTTCCCGGGACGTTTCTGTAATAAAACCAATGGCGTCACACCACGCCGTTGGCTGGCTCTGGCTAACCCGGCACTTTCAGAAGTCCTGGATGAGGCGATTGGCCGCAACTGGCGCACCGACCTTAGCCAACTCAGCGACCTGACGCCGCAAATCGATTTCCCGGCGTTTATTGAGCAGATCGCCGATGCCAAATTTGCCAACAAAAAACGCCTGGCGGATTGGGTAGCAAAAAACCTCGATATTGTGCTGGACCCACATGCGCTGTTTGATGTGCAAATCAAACGCATTCATGAGTACAAACGCCAGCTGCTGAACGTGTTGCACGTTATCACCCGCTACAACCGCATCAAGGCCGATCCCGATGCAGATTGGGTACCTCGGGTGAATATTTTTGCCGGTAAAGCGGCCTCCGCCTATTACATGGCGAAGCACATCATTCATCTGATCAACGATGTAGCGAAGGTGATCAACAACGATCCGCAGGTGAAAAACAAGCTGAAGGTGGTGTTTATCCCTAACTACGGGGTTAGCCTGGCGCAGATCATTATTCCGGCGGCGGATCTCTCCGAGCAGATCTCCACGGCGGGTACGGAGGCTTCCGGCACCAGTAATATGAAGTTTGCGCTCAACGGCGCGTTAACGATTGGTACGCTGGATGGGGCCAACGTCGAGATGCGCGAACATGTCGGTGCGGAGAATATCTTTATCTTCGGTAACACCACGCCGCAGGTCGAGCAGTTGCGCAAAGATGGCTACAACCCACGTAAATACTACGAAGAGGATGAGGAGCTGCATCAGGCGCTGACGCAGATTGCCAGTGGTCTGTTTAGCCCGCAAGATCCGGGTCGCTATCGTAATCTGTTCGATGCGCTGGTGAACTTTGGCGACCACTATCAATTGCTGGCAGATTATCGCAGCTATGTGGATACCCAGGATAAGGTGGACAAACTCTATCGTCAGCCAGATGAGTGGCAACGACGTGCGGCGCTGAATATCGCTAATATGGGCTATTTTTCGGCGGATCGTACCATTCAGGAGTATGCCGATGAGATCTGGCATATTTCGCCAGTGAGATTGTAACGAAGGCTGGACGCCACCCTCTCCCGTCTTGCGGGAGAGGGCCGGGGTGAGGGCACCAGGCCGCAAAAACTATTTCAGCGTGATGCTTTTCACGATGCTGTCGGCATCGCTCTGCGCCTGCTGCTGATTATCCGCTGGCAGGGTAATTTGCAGGGTCAGCAGTTTGCCATCGACCTTCGCCAGAATCACCGAAGACCAGGAGGTCTGGTGGTTGGCAGAAATCACCGTATCCAGCTGCTGGGCCGGTTGATCGCTCAGCGTTACCGCTTTGTTCGATACCACCTGCAACTGCGGATCGCGGTTGCGTTGCTGCTGTTCCAGACGCTGGGAGAGAGAATCCAGCGCTTCATTGGTTGGGTCACCGGCAATCACGATAATCGCGCGCGCACCGGTTTGATCGGCGTAGACATGCATGTTGGTGGATTCTGTACCCAATTTGCCGCTCTTATCCGACATCCCCGCAGGCAGGGTAAAGCTCAGTTTGCCATCCAGCAGACTCACCGTCTGGGTTGACTGGCTGGCAGTGGCGCCGTTGTCCGCCGCTGCCGCGTCATCTTTTTTCTGGTCACAGGCCGCGAGGCCAAGCACCAGCAGGCCAATGCCCGCATATTTCACTAAGTTACGCATTCTTTTCCCTATAACAAGATTCCAGTCCGCGATTATCAAATCGGAATCGGCGGTCAAAAGCAACCGCCGGTTTGTCAGGAAATCTTAGCGTGGGTGCGGCGAGGGTACTACGTAGAATTAACCGAAATTGAGCTGACGCTGGGCCGAACGCTCAGCCAGACGCTTCAGGGTTGCGTTCAGCAGTACGCCATAGGCTGGCAGGAAGAAAAGCATGCAGATCATTACTTTGAAGCTGTAATCCACCAGCGCGATTTCCACCCAGTGCTGAGCCATAAACGGGTCCGGACTTTTGTAGAAGGCGATAAAGAAGAACGCCAGCGTATCGCTGATATTACCGAGGAACATGGCTGCGCCGGGTGCAATCCACCACTGCGGCAGACGACGCAGACGGTTAAATACATGCACATCCAGAATCTGTCCCAATGCATAGGCCATAAAGCTGGCACTGGCGATTCGGGCCACGAACAGGTTCACTTGCTCCAATGACGCCCAACCCTGCCATTCGCCCTGATAAAACACGCAGGAGACGATGTAAGAGATAAACAACGCCGGCACCATCACCGCCAGAATAATGCGTCGCGCCAGTGGCGCGCCAAAAATACGCACGGTGAGATCGGTCGCGAGGAAAATAAACGGAAAGCTGAACGCACCCCAGGTGGTGTGGAAGCCAAAAATGGCCACCGGCAACTGCACCAGATAGTTACTGGAAGTGATCACCAGCAGATGAAACAGCGACAGCCAGAACAGCGCATGCATGCGCTGACGCGGAGAAAAAGCGATCATGTTGAGCCTTTTTAGTGTTGGGGTGAGGGAACCCAGTACCGCAGTTTGCTGCGGTGGTTAATAAAAAATCGGCGGCATCTTATCGCGTTGTGCGATTTATGCAATGGTTAATATTAACGCAATCGTTATCGCCTTGCGCTGATGATTTAGCGCGCTAGAATGAGCGCCCTCCCTTGAAAACAGACAGAGAATCATGAGCGATCCCTTTTCCGCGCCGGACCACACCCTGGATGCCCTTGGCCTGCGCTGTCCGGAGCCGGTGATGATGGTGCGCAAAACCGTGCGCCAGATGCAGGCGGGTGAAACCCTGCTGATTATCGCCGACGATCCGGCGACCACGCGTGATATTCCCGGCTTTTGCCGTTTTATGGAGCATACGTTGCTGGCACAGCAGACGGAAAGCCTGCCGTATCAGTACCTGATCCAGAAAGGCGCGGACGCCTGAGGGCATCCGCGCGCAGCTTAACGTGAACGCAGCAACCGCAGCGCATTGGCAGTCACCAACGCGGTGGCACCGGAATCCGCCAGCACTGCCAGCCACAAGCCGGTAATGCCGAGTAGCGTGGTGATGAGGAACAAGGCCTTCAGCCCCAGCGCCAGCGCGATATTCTGACGGATAATGCGGCGGGTACGGCGTGCCAGCGCCACGGTGCGCGGCAGAATCGCCAGCCGGTTTTGCGTCAGGGCCGCATCGGCTGCTTCCAGTGCAACATCGGTGCCGCTGCCCATCGCAATCCCTATGGTAGCGGCTTTCATCGCCGGGGCATCATTGATGCCATCGCCAATCATTGCCAGCGATTGTTGTGCATCCAGATCGCGTACCGCGGCAACCTTATCAGCAGGCAGCAGGCCCGCGCGATAATCAATCCCCAGGTCTGCGGCGATGGCGGCGGCGGCACGCGGATTATCACCGGTTAGCATCAGGCTGCTGACATCGAGTTGTTGTAGCGCCGCTACGGCGCTCGCGGCCTCGCTTCGTAACTTATCCTGCAACGCCAGCACACCCAGCGGGCGGGCATCCTGCAACAGCACCACCACGGTTTTTCCTTCGGCTTCAAGCTGCGCGATGGTTTGCTGCTGATCCTCAAGCAGGTTTTTCACTTCGCGCGGGGCCAGCAATTGATAGCTGATGCTCGCAATCTGCGCTGCAATGCCGCCACCGGGCAACGTGCGCTGATCGCGGGCCTCAGGCAGGGAAAGCTGGCGACGGCTGGCTTCCGCGACGATCGCCATTGCCAATGGGTGACTGGAGCCAAGTTCTACCGCTGCGCCTGATGTTAGCAAGGTTTCAGGTTGGGCGTCACCAAAGGGTACCACGTCGGTCACCTGCGGCTTACCCTCGGTCAGGGTGCCGGTTTTATCAAACGCCATGATGGTGACGCGGCTGAGTCTTTCCAGCGCGGCTCCCCCTTTAATCAGCGCTCCCTGACGTGCCGCAGCAGCCAGCCCAGAGGTAATGGCTGCCGGGGTAGAGATCACCAGTGCACAGGGGCACCCAATCAGCAGCAGCGTCAAACCTTTGTAAATCCATGACAGCCAGTCAGCGCCACCCAACAGCGGCGGCAACGTCATCACCAGCACCGCCAGCAACATAATCGCCGGGGTGTAAAGGCGGCTAAAGCGATCGATAAAACGTTCGATCGGTGCGCGGTGGCTTTCTGATTCCTCGATCAGTTGCAGGATACGATCAATAGCGCTGTGGCCGGGTTCCGAGATCACTTGTAGCGTTACCAGACGGTCGACGCTGGTGGCTCCGGCCATCACTGTCTCACCGGGTTGGCGTGCTACCGGCAACGATTCGCCGGTCAATGCGCTTTCGTCAAAGCTGGCCGCGCTGGCAAGTAACTCGCCATCGGCAGGCAAACGGCCACCCGCAGCCACTTCAATGACATCGCCGGGGCGTAAATCCGCCAGCGCGACTTGTTCACGCTGTGCACCACGCACGCGGGTAGCGGTATCCGGGCGCAGCGCCATCAGCGCGGTCACACCACGACGGGCGCGAGTGGCGGCATAGGCTTCCAGCCGTTCACCCAGCAGGAACAGCAGCAAGACCATCGCGGCTTCGGCATGGGCGCCAATCACCAGCGCACCGCCAGCGGCGAGGGTCATCAGGGTTTCGATACTGAAAGGGGAACCGCTACGTAGCAGACGCCATGCGCTGCGGGCCACCGGCAGCAGGCCGACTAAGGTGGTCACAATAAACAGGCGATCGCCCCAGACCGGAGCAACCAAGCTGAGGAGCCAACTGGCGAGCATCAATAGCGCCAGCAGCAGCAATCCGGCATTTTCCCGTAAACGGCCTGGTTGAGGTTGTGGCTCGGTGGAGGTCAGGCGGAAACCGGCGTTTTTTACCGCCTGTTCGATCGCCGGACGGATATCATTTTCAGCGTCAACCACCAGTTTCTCGCTGGCGAAGATGACACGGGCGTTGCGCACCTGCGGCAGTTTTTGTACGGCAGTTTCGATTTTGCGTGCGCAGCTCGGGCAATCCATCCCGGCAATTTGCCAGCGGAATTGTTGGGTGTCAGGGCCGGACCTGTCGCTCTCTTCGTCGGCGTCGCCACCGCCGGGACTGCCGTTATCGCAGCAGCTACAGTTGCTGTCTGGCGTGACCGGCTGTGCGGCGGAAATCTGTAATGTCACCGGGCGCGCGCGGCTAATGCCACAAAGTGGCTGCGGTTTGCTATGGCTTTTACCACAACGACAGGCGTGGGAATGTTGATGCATGTAACCTCCGGATTCAGGGACGGACAAAGGTCCGTACCCTGATGCTACACTCTGGAGTGCACTCCAGAGTCAAGCGTTGGAGCTTACTTTTTCTTCAATTGAGCCACAAAGAACGCACGATCATAAAATGACCGGCAAAGTAGCAGGCGGCAACGATGGCGCTATCCGGGCTGTAACGACGACGATAGTGGGTGATAAACCAGACGATATTCGCCAGCAGCAGCAATGCGGCACCGACCATGAGTGAGAAGCTGTAATCCGTCGGGCGGAAGAAGTAATTTTCAGCGGCCATCCAGGTCATGACCAGCGTCATGCCAATAAAGGTGCACACCGGCCAGCGCAACTCTTCCAGCTTGCTCCAGATGATGGCAATCAAGAGTACACCGATAATCAGCAGCGTTAGTGGTACCGGCCAGAAGAAGCTGATCGTCATATGCGCGGCAAAGCTGATGGTGTAGAGCAGATGCGAGAGGAAGAAAGCCCCCAGCGCATACAGCATCTGCTGGCGAGGCAACAGCGTCAGCGCATCGCCAACCAGCGTGGCGACCAGGCCGGCAAGAATCAGGTAATCGGTGGGGTTAAAGGTGGGCGCTTGCCAGGCCCAGGCCACCAGCAGCAACAGGGTGACGGGTTTAAATAACCAACGTTGCCACTGCGGGCCGCGGTAAGTTGCATCGACATAGAGCCAACCGGAAAAAAGTACGGCAAGGAAAGACCAAAGCATGTTTTCTCCCTTTTCTGGACGTGATGTCCGCCAGTCTGATGAATTTTCCCAAAAACGCGATCCCAGTGTAAGTTACCGGCGGTGAATGTGACAATCGGGCAACTCTGGTTGTATGCTTGGGCCTCTTTACCTTTCCGACATTAACGCAAAGCACGAGAGAAAACATGAGCAAACCACCGCTACTCTTTTTTATCGTTCTGGCGATTATTGCTGTTTTGGCGACCCGTCAGTTTATCAAGCAACGCCGTGAAACGGCGGTGAACGATGCTTCCCCGATCCAAACCCTGAGTGTAGAAATCAAAACCAAACGTGAGTATCCGTCACCCAATCGCCGTTCGCGCCAGCGTGAAGTGATTGCCGGGGAAGATATGCGTTATGAAGCCTGGTTTCACCCGCTGAATGGCGCGGGCGATTTCAAGCTGGTCGTCAATGCCGGGGATTATCATCAGATGGATAAAGGGGTGAAGGGCGAGCTGAAAATGCAGGGCACCCGCTTTGTGAGTTTCACTCCCCTGTAACGGCGCGATTTATCGCGCCGTTACGTAAAAAACATTATCCTTTCGGATAATGTTTTTTCTGCCACGCCAGCAGTTCAAACACGCCAAAGAAGAAAATCTTTAATTGTGTGGCGCGTCCCAGTTTGGGCGCTTCCTTCGGCTGCGTGGCGCGCAGCAAGACCAGCTGCAAACCGTGCATGATGATCATAAAGAACAGCGCCACATGCACGAAATAGCGCAGCGGCGTTGGAAATGGCTGGACCAGATTTAACAGCAAAAAGGCCCAGACGCAGATCATTAATAAACGTCCCAGATTAAGCCACATCACACATCTCCTTGTTGGCGTTGATATAAACGATAAGCGACCTGGCCGGCAATTTTCTCACGATACAGATCCCAGCAGGCAGGAACCGGAGGGGCGCCATGCTCCACCTCACTTTCGACATAAATCAGCGCTTCGGCTGCCAGCCAGCCGTTTTGCTCCAGCAGCATCAGCGTCTCCTGCAACAATCCCTTACGGAATGGCGGATCAACAAACACCACATCAAAGGGCTCACCCGGCTGACTCAGCCATTGTAGCGTATTGGTCTGTACCACTTTTCCATTGCTGGCGCGCAGCGTTTGCAGATTTTGCGTCAATTGTTGTGCCACCGGGCGCTCCAGCTCCAACAGGGTGGCAGAGCCGGCAAAGCGCGACAGCGCTTCCAAACCGAGCGCACCGCTGCCAGCAAAGCAATCCAGGCAGCGTGCCTGCTGAATGTCCGGGGCTAGCCAGTTAAACAAGGTTTCGCGTACCCGGTCGGTGGTCGGGCGCAGGCCCGCGCTGTCGGGCACCGGCAATTTACGGCCGCGCCATTGACCGCCAATGATGCGGATCTGACCAGCAGCGCCGCTGCTGCGGGGGGATTTACTCATTTTGCTCACAACTCGTCATAATTTGTTGCGTAGTTTAACGGGCGTGGAAGGCAGAAGAAACGTAAAAAAGGGTGCTGTGGTGCGCTGGCTGGAAAGTGTTAGACTAGTGAGTTGGTATGGCGCGTGTAATTCACTGATTTTTACGCGGCTAAAGCCTTCAAATTGAATTTTTTATCCCCTGGGAACAGCGTGCTACCGGGAATAAGCCATCGAGGAGTGTGGTTACACAATGGCAAAAGAGAAAAAACGCGGCTTTTTTTCCTGGCTGGGCTTTGGCAAAGAAGAAGAGACGCAACAGCCTGCCGAAGAGCAGCAACAACCCGCTGAGGTGGCGCAGGAGCCAGCCGTTGAAGAGAGCGCGTTAGATCGCGCCGAAGCGCAGGCGGAAGAAACCGTTGCCGTCACCGAGCAGGTGGCAGAGCAGCAGGCTGAAGCGCCGGACGTTGTCGTCGCCGAAGAAGTCCTGCCAGAAACCCAGCAGCCACCTGAAGTTGAGCTGGTTGCCGAGGTCGAGCAGGACGAAGAAGACACCGCGCTGAGCGATGAAGAACTCGAAGCGCTGGCGCTGGCGGAAGAAGCGCCAGAAGCGGAACCCGAAGTCGAGCCGGAAGTCGCGCAGGATACCGTCAGCGATCTGCCGCTGGCCGCTGCGCCGTTGGTGGCGCAGGAGCAGGAACGTCCAACCAAAGAGGGCTTCTTTGCCCGTCTGAAACGTAGCCTGGTAAAAACGCGCGCTAATCTTGGTTCCGGGTTCATCAGCCTGTTCCGTGGCAAGAAAATCGATGACGATTTGTTTGAGGAACTGGAAGAGCAGCTGTTGATTGCTGACGTTGGTGTTGAAACCACGCGCCGCATCATCACCAATCTGACGCAGCAGGCAGACCGTAAACAACTACGGGATGCCGAAGCGTTGTATGGTTTGCTGAAAGCGGAAATGGCCGGAATTCTCGATAAAGTCGATGCTCCGCTGGATGTATCAGGCAAAACGCCGTTTGTCATCCTGATGGTTGGGGTCAACGGCGTTGGTAAAACCACCACTATCGGCAAGCTGGCGCGCCAGTATCAGGCCGAAGGCAAATCCGTGATGCTGGCGGCGGGCGATACCTTCCGTGCGGCTGCGGTTGAGCAGTTGCAGGTCTGGGGTCAGCGCAACAACATCCCGGTTATTGCCCAGCACACCGGTGCGGATTCCGCATCCGTGATCTTTGACGCCATTCAGGCGGCGAAAGCGCGTAATGTCGATGTGTTGATCGCCGATACCGCCGGACGTCTGCAAAACAAATCGCACCTGATGGAAGAGTTAAAGAAAATCACCCGCGTGATGAAGAAACTGGATGAAGATGCGCCGCATGAAGTGATGCTGACCATTGACGCCAGCACCGGACAGAACGCCATCAGCCAGGCGAAACTGTTCCATGAAGCGGTGGGCCTGACTGGCATCACCCTGACAAAACTGGATGGCACTGCGAAAGGTGGTGTGATCTTCTCGGTTGCCGATCAGTTTGGCATTCCGATTCGTTATATCGGTGTCGGGGAAGGCATCGAGGATTTACGGCCGTTTAAGGCCGCAGACTTTATTGAGGCACTGTTTGCCCGAGAGGACTAATTGGGATGATTCGCTTTGAAGAGGTCAGTAAGGCATATCTGGGCGGACGTCAGGCGCTCCAGGGGGTGGATTTTCATCTGCGCCCCGGTGAAATGGCGTTTCTGACCGGCCACTCTGGCGCGGGGAAAAGTACCTTACTGAAGCTGATTTGTGGTATTGAGCGCCCGAGCGCCGGGAAAATCTGGTTCAGTGGGCACGACATCTCCCGGCTGCGGAATAGCGAAGTGCCTTTTTTGCGTCGTCAGATTGGCATGATCTTCCAGGATCACCATCTGCTGATGGATCGTTCGGTGTATGACAACGTGGCGATCCCGCTGATCATCTCGGGAGCCAGCGGTGAGGATATTCGTCGTCGCGTCTCTGCGGCACTGGATAAAGTGGGCCTGCTCGACAAAGCGAAAAGTTTCCCGATTCAGCTCTCTGGTGGTGAACAGCAGCGCGTCGGTATTGCGCGCGCGGTGGTGAATAAACCCGCCGTACTGCTGGCGGATGAACCGACCGGTAACCTTGATGAAGCGTTGTCGGAAGATATTCTGCGCCTGTTTGAAGAGTTCAACCGCGTTGGTGTAACGGTGCTGATGGCTACCCATGATATGGGCCTGATTGCCCGTCGTAACTATCGCATGATGACGCTTAATCAGGGACGCCTGCACGGAGGCCATGATGGTCAATAAACGCAATAAGCGCACACCGGCGCCGAAAGCGAAACAGCCTTCAAAAAGCAAAGCGCTGAAGGGCGGCTGGCAGGAGCAGTGGCGCTATGCGCTGCGCGGCACGCTGTCTGATATGTGGCGTCAGCCGTTGGCGACGTTGCTGACGGTAATGGTGATTGCCATCTCGCTGACGCTGCCGAGCGTCTGCTATATGGTGTGGAAAAACGTCAGCCAGGCGGCTACCCAGTGGTATCCGGCTCCGCAGCTGACGGTATATCTCTCCAAAACGCTGGATGACACCGCGGCGGAAAACGTCACCGCGCAGCTGAAGCAGTTGGACGGCGTGAAGAACGTCGACTATCTGACGCGGGAAGAGGCGCTCAACGAATTCCGCAACTGGTCCGGTTTTGGCGGCGCGATGGATATGCTGGAGCAGAATCCGTTGCCAGCCGTGGCGATTATCACGCCGAATCTGAATTTCCAGAGCGCCGATACACTGGCGAGCCTGCGTGATCGGGTGTCCAAAGTGCAGGGCGTCGATGAAGTGCGCATGGATGACAGTTGGTTTGCCCGTCTGGCGGCGTTGTCCGGGCTGGTAGGACAAATTGCGGAGATCATTGGTCTGTTAATGGTAATCGCGGTATTCCTGGTGATTGGCAACAGCGTGCGTCTCAGCATTTTTGCGCGCCGCGATACCATTAACGTTCAGAAATTGCTGGGTGCGACTGACGGCTTTATCCTGCGTCCGTTCCTGTATGGCGGGGCGATGCTGGGTTTAAGTGGCGCGGTGTTATCGCTGATTTTGTCTGAAGTGCTGGTGCTGCGTCTGCAATCGGTGGTCGCGCAGGTGGCGCAGGTATTCGGCACCAGCTTTGATCTGGAAGGATTTTCCTGGGATGAAGCGCTGCTGCTGTTGTTAATTGCTGCCATCATCGGCTGGATTGCTGCCTGGCTGGCAACGGTACAACATTTACGCCGATTTACGCCCCAGTAAACGCCTGACACATTTTTTTGGTATAATAGTCCTCTGCTGCCGACAATCGGGCGCAGAGGATTTTTTCTCCGCTTCCCTTCCTGTCATCTGTGTGTAAAATATTCACTGTTACGATGGAACTTGTGGATAACTTTGATCTCTAAGTTCGGGTAGCACAGATTGCTTTCGGATTTCCCGCGACGTTGACTTAATGTATCGTCTGTTCATGGGAACGTGCAGCAATATTCCACTGAATTTGTGAGGGTTTGAATGACCAAAGAAATGCAAACTTTAGCTATTGCTCCTCTTGGTAACCTGGAATCGTATATTCGGGCCGCCAACGTCTGGCCGATGCTGTCGGCAGAAGAGGAAAAAGCGCTGGCTGAACGGCTGCATTACCAGGGCGATCTGGATGCGGCTAAGACGCTGATCCTGTCTCATCTGCGCTTTGTTGTTCATATCGCTCGTAACTATTCCGGTTACGGCTTGCCACAGGCAGACCTGATTCAGGAAGGGAACATCGGCCTGATGAAGGCGGTGCGTCGCTTCAATCCTGAAGTGGGTGTGCGTCTGGTGTCGTTTGCCGTGCACTGGATTAAAGCTGAGATTCACGAATACGTGCTGCGTAACTGGCGTATTGTGAAGGTCGCTACCACGAAAGCACAGCGTAAGCTGTTCTTTAACCTGCGTAAAACCAAGCAGCGTCTGGGCTGGTTTAACCAGGACGAAGTCGAGATGGTAGCGCGCGAGCTGGGCGTGAGCAGCAAAGATGTGCGTGAAATGGAATCGCGCATGGCGGCACAGGATATGACTTTCGACATGTCGTCTGACGACGAAAACGGCGAAAGCAAAACCATGGCTCCGGTGCTGTATCTCCAGGATAAAACGTCTGACTTTGCTGATGGCATTGAAGAGGACAACTGGGATGCACACGCCGCCGATAAACTGACCGACGCGATGCAGGGCCTGGACGAGCGTAGTCAGCACATCATCCGTGCGCGCTGGCTGGATGAAGAGAACAAAACCACCTTGCAGGAACTGGCCGACCAATACGGCGTTTCCGCAGAGCGTGTACGCCAGCTGGAAAAGAACGCCATGAAGAAATTACGTATGGCGATTGAAGCCTGATAAAAGCACATAACCTGTAGCGGCGCGAGAAATCGCGCCGCTACGTTTTTATCGTGTCCAGCCATCACCCTGCGCGCGAAAGCCGCAAGCCTGCATAAACGCAGCACGAACGTCCTGTTCATCAGCGCCGTCATCGGCCACCCACCACTCTGCCAGCGCGCTGTTCTGCGCCAGCGTCTCCTCCAGCAAATATTTCCCCACGCCGCGACGACGCGTCACTTCCCGCACCTGAAGATGGGTAATTTTTCCCTGCGCGCCCTGAATGGTCAGTTGCAGTGCCGCCAGCAGACGATCATTAAAGCGCGCGGCATACATCCGCTGCGTCTCGCTCAGCTGGGCTTCCAGCTGTGAAATATCGATTTCCGGCCAGACTTTGGTCAGGTCGATTCGATCCTGCGTCGTCAACGATGTTAAGCGCTGAATAGTGAGCTTCATTCCCCGTACCTGTACTAGTGCAAAGGGCATAGTGTAGCGAATTTAGACAGTCAGAGCGCTGTCACTTTTTTTTGATGAAAATAGGTCAAACAACAGCCTGTTTGCCAGGATGATAGTTGAACAGGGCGATGGTTGGTTAAATAGCCAGCATAATTAGCTGGCAAGTCGGCGAAAATACGGCCATAACAACCAGACGATTCTGCTGTTCAACCCAGCTATAACTGAATATGTCAGTTGATTTACAGAAGAAACTTCCTGTTTAATAACCTGAAAAATAAAGCCTTATTACCAATAAATGCCAGAAAAGTGCGCTAACTCATTATTCCAGAATCAGTTTTCCTCTTTCACTGGCAGAAAATAATCCAACTCACAACAGACACGACATAACAGATGGGGAAGTTCGCATGAAAATGAGTAAAGGACGCGCATTATTGGCGGGCTGCGTAGCGCTGGCGATGAGCCATGCGGCGCTGGCAAAAGACATCAAAATTGCCATCGTCGGCGCAGCAACCGGTCCGGTAGCCCAATACGGCGACATGCAATTTACCGGTGCGGCACAGGCCATTAAAGACATCAATGCCAAAGGCGGTGTCAACGGCGATAAACTGGTTGGCGTGGAATATGACGATGCCTGCGACCCGAAACAAGCGGTAGCGGTTGCCAACAAAGTTGTGAACGATGGCATCAAATACGTTATCGGTCACCTCTGCTCCTCTTCTACCCAGCCGGCGTCTGATATCTATAACGACGAAGGCGTGCTGATGATCACCCCGGCAGCGACCGCACCGGAACTGACCGCGCGTGGTTATGCTGACGTGATGCGCACCACCGGCCTCGACTCCGATCAGGGCCCGACGGCGGCAAACTACATCCTCGATACCATCAAACCAAAACGTATCGCTGTGGTGCATGACAAGCAGCAATACGGCCAGGGTCTGGCGGAGTCGGTGCAGAAAACCCTGAAAGCCAAAGGCGGCAACGTGGTGCTGTTCGAAGGTATCACTGCTGGCGATAAAGATTTCTCCACCCTGATTGCGCGTCTGAAGAAAGACAACGTCGACTTCGTTTACTACGGTGGTTACTACCCGGAGCTGGGTCAGATTCTGCGCCAGGCAAAAGCCGCGGGCCTGAACGCGGGCTTTATGGGACCGGAAGGGGTGGGCAACGCCTCACTGTCTAACATTGCCGGTGATGCATCTGAAGGTCTGTACGTGACCCTGCCGAAGCGTTATGACCAGCTGCCGGACAACAAAGCGATTGTTGACGCCATCAAAGCCAACACCGCACCGAACCGCAAAGATCCGACCGGTCCGTTCGTCTGGACCACCTATGCCGCGATTCAGTCGCTGGTGGCCGGTATCGAGCGCAGCAAGAGCGACGAGCCTGATGCGATCGCCAAGAACCTGAAAGAAGGCGCACCGGTTCCGACCGTGATGGGCAACCTGAGCTGGGACCAGAAAGGTGACCTGAAAGGCTTCGAATTCGGCATCTTCAAATGGCATAAAGACGGCTCATCAACCGCGATCAAGTAATCGTTGCATCCAGCACGATCGCAAGGGCGGCCTTCAGGCCGCCCTTAATCAAACCGGTTAATTTACCGCCAGTCGCGGTAACGATTTACCATCACGGACGTGTTTCTAAGGTACTTGTTATGTCCGAGCAGTTCCTCTATTTCCTCCAGCAGATGTTCAACGGAGTGACCCTGGGCAGCACCTACGCGCTGATCGCCATTGGGTACACGATGGTTTACGGCATTATCGGCATGATCAATTTCGCCCACGGCGAGGTGTACATGATCGGTAGCTATGTCTCCTTTATCGTCATCGCCGCTCTAATGATGATGGGCATCGACACTACCTGGCTGATGATTGCCGCCGGTTTTGTCATGGCGATCATTATCTCCAGCGCCTACGGCTGGAGTATCGAACGTGTGGCGTATAAGCCGGTGCGTTCCTCCAAGCGCCTGATCGCGCTGATCTCCGCCATCGGGATGTCGATCTTCCTGCAAAACTACGTCAGCCTGACGCAAGGTTCACGCGATCTCGCGCTGCCAAGCTTGATCACCGGGCAATGGACCTTGGGTGAAAGCAACGGCTTTGCCGCCACGCTCTCCACCATGCAGTTGATGATTTGGGTTGTGACCTTTATCGCCATGTTGGCACTGACGGTATTTATCCGTTATTCACGTATGGGGCGCGCGTGCCGTGCCTGTGCAGAAGACCTGAAAATGGCCAGCCTGCTGGGTATCAATACCGATCGCGTGATTTCACTGACCTTTGTGATTGGTGCGGCGATGGCGGCAGTGGCTGGCGTACTGCTGGGGCAGTTCTACGGTTCTATCAACCCGTTTATCGGCTTTATGGCCGGGATGAAAGCCTTCACTGCTGCAGTACTGGGCGGGATCGGCAGCATTCCGGGGGCGATGATCGGTGGTCTGGTGCTGGGCATTGCCGAAGCATTGACCTCGGCCTATCTCTCTACCGAATATAAAGACGTGGTCTCCTTTGCGTTGCTGATTGTCGTGCTGCTGGTGATGCCAACCGGCATTCTTGGCCGTCCGGAGGTGGAAAAAGTATGAAGCGCCTCGGACTGGTTAACGCCGTTATCTCTACGGTGATGTTGCTGGTGCTTGCCACCGTCTTTATGGGTATGCGCCTTGATCTTGATGGCACCAAACTGGTGGTATCCAACGCCGGAACGGTGCGCTGGAACTGGATTTTTGTCGGTTGCGGCGTGGTATTCCTGTTCCAGTTGCTGCGTCCGTTATTCCACGGCAAATTCAAACGCAGCGGCAATGGCCTGGTGCTGCCGGGCTTTGATGGTTCAACGCCGAAGCAGAAGCTGGTGATGGTGTTGATGATCGTGGCTGCGGTGATCTGGCCGTTCCTGGTTTCGCGCGGTAGCGTGGATATCGCCACCCTGACGCTGATCTACGTGATGTTGGGCCTCGGCCTTAACGTGGTGGTGGGCTTGTCGGGCCTGCTGGTGCTGGGCTACGGCGGCTTCTATGCCATCGGTGCCTATACCTTCGCCTTGCTGAACCACTACTACGGTTTTGGCTTCTGGCAGAGCCTGCCGCTGGCGGGTCTGGTGGCCGGGGCGTTTGGCTTACTGCTCGGTTTCCCGGTGCTGCGTCTGCGTGGTGACTATCTGGCGATTGTCACTCTCGGCTTTGGCGAAATCGTCCGTATCCTGCTGCTGAACAACACCTCGATTACCGGCGGTCCAAACGGTATCGCGCAGATCCCGAAACCGACCCTCTTCGGCCTGGAGTTTGGTCGCAAGGTCAGCGAGGGCGGCTGGGGCACCTTCCACGAGGTGTTCGGCATGAAATACGATCCCAATGACCGCGTGATTTTCCTCTACCTGGTGGCGCTGCTGCTGGTGGTGCTGACGCTGATTATCATCAACCGCCTGCTGCGTATGCCGCTGGGCCGTGCCTGGGAAGCGCTGCGCGAAGATGAAATCGCCTGCCGTTCTCTTGGTCTTAGCCCGACGCGTATCAAGCTGACGGCGTTTACCATCAGCGCGGCCTTTGCCGGTTTTGCCGGTACGCTGTTTGCTGCGCGCCAGGGCTTTGTCAGCCCGGAATCCTTCACCTTTGTCGAGTCGGCGTTTGTGTTGGCGATTGTGGTGCTGGGGGGCATGGGCTCGCAGTTTGCGGTCATCCTCGCCGCCGTGTTGCTGGTGGTATCGCGTGAGCTGATGCGTGACCTCAACGAATACAGCATGTTGGTACTGGGTGGCTTAATGGTGCTGATGATGATTTGGCGACCGCAGGGGCTGTTGCCGATGAAGCGTCCGCAGCTGAAACTGAAACAGGGTAAAGCAGGAGAGCAGGCATGAGTCAGCCTTTATTAGCCGTAGAAGGCCTGATGATGCGTTTTGGTGGCCTGCTGGCAGTCAACAACGTGGCGCTGGAACTGCGGGAGCAGGAAATCGTTTCGTTGATTGGTCCAAACGGCGCGGGTAAAACCACGGTGTTTAACTGCCTGACCGGTTTCTACAAACCCACGGGCGGCAGCATCAAACTGCGCGATCAAAATCTGGCCGGCTTACCGGGGCAGAAAATTGCACGGATGGGCATTGTGCGTACCTTCCAGCATGTGCGCCTGTTTCGTGAGATGACGGTGATTGAAAACTTGCTGGTGGCGCAACATCAGCATCTGAAAAGCGGCGTATTTTCGGGGTTATTCAAAACCCCGGCGTTCCGCAAAGGCGAAAGCGAAGCGCTGGACCGCGCTGCCACCTGGCTGGAACGTATCGGCCTGCTGGAGCTGGCGAACCGTCAGGCGGGTAACCTTGCTTATGGTCAGCAACGTCGTCTGGAGATCGCGCGCTGTATGGTCACGCGCCCGGAAATCCTGATGCTGGATGAACCGGCGGCCGGTCTGAACCCGAAAGAAACGCACGAACTGGACGAACTGATTGCCGAACTGCGCGGTACGCATAAGGTGTCGGTGTTGTTGATCGAACATGATATGAAGCTGGTGATGGGCATTTCTGACCGTATTTACGTGGTCAATCAGGGAACGCCGCTGGCCAACGGCACGCCGGAAGAGATTCGTAATAACCCGGATGTGATCCGTGCCTATTTAGGAGAGGCGTAATATGGCCAACCCAATGTTAACCATTGAAAACGTCAGCGCCCATTACGGTAAAATCCAGGCGCTGCATAACGTCAGCTTGTATATCAATCAGGGCGAAATTGTCACCCTGATTGGTGCCAACGGTGCAGGCAAAACTACGCTGCTCGGTACGCTGTGTGGCGAGCCGCGTGCAACCGCAGGCACCATTACGTTTGATGGCAAAACCATTACCGATTGGCAAACCGCACGCATCATGCGTGAGGCGATCGCCATTGTCCCGGAAGGGCGTCGGGTGTTTTCGCGCATGACGGTGGAAGAGAATCTGGCGATGGGGGGCTTCTTTGCCAGCCGTAGCCAGTATCAGGAGCGTATTGAGCGCGTCTATGATCTGTTCCCGCGTCTGGCGGAGCGTAAGGTGCAACGTGCCGGTACCATGTCCGGTGGTGAGCAGCAGATGCTGGCGATTGGCCGTGCGCTGATGAGCCAGCCGCGTCTGCTGTTGCTGGACGAGCCATCGCTCGGCCTGGCGCCGATTATCATTCAGCAGATTTTCGACACCATCGAGCAGCTGCGTAAAGAAGGGATGACCATCTTCCTTGTCGAGCAGAACGCCAACCAGGCGTTGAAACTGGCCGACCGTGGCTACGTGCTGGAGAACGGCCATGTAGTGCTGGAGGATAGTGGCGAAGCGCTGTTGTCCAACGAGGCCGTAAGAAGCGCCTATTTAGGTGCCTGACCCGTAGCGGCGCGATTTATCGCGCGCTTTTTGCCACCGCACTAACCGAACGGCGCGCGATAAATCGCGCCGCTACGCAATGTGCGGCTGGCAAGAACGCACCAATCTAAACCATAGCTCCTGTCACATTCCCGTCATTAACCTGTTATTTTTCCGTCATTTTCCCGTGTCATGTTACTTCGCGAACAAAAAATGCGTGATTTCGCGCGTACCTACATGCACAGGAAAACATTATGTCCGCTTTTACGCTTCGTCCCCGCCTGATGAGTGCCCTGCTCGGTCTGATGCTCAGTGGTCATGCACTGGCTGCCACCGAAATTCCTTTCTGGCACTCTATGGAAGGCGAGTTAGGCAAAGAAGTTGATTCTCTGGCACAACGTTTTAACCAGGCCCACCCAGACTACAAAATCGTCCCGGTCTACAAAGGCAACTATGAACAAAGCCTGGCGGCGGGGATTGCCGCTGTGCGTACCGGTAAAGCACCGGCCATTTTGCAGGTGTATGAAGTGGGTACTGCCACCATGATGGCGTCCAAAGCCATTGTGCCGGTGCATCAGGTGTTCCAGGATGCCGGAATCGCATTTGATGAAAAACAGTTCGTCCCGACTGTCGCGGGATACTACAGCGATTCCAGCGGCCATTTAATCTCTCAGCCGTTCAACAGCTCCACCCCGGTGCTGTACTACAACAAAGACGCCTTCAAAAAAGCCGGTCTGAACCCGGATCAGCCACCAAAAACCTGGCAGGAACTGGCAAAAGACGCCGATGCGCTGCGTAAAGCGGGCCTGACCTGCGGTTACGCCAGCGGCTGGCAGGGCTGGATTCAGATTGAAAACTTCAGCGCCTGGCACGGCTTGCCGGTGGCGACCAAAAACAACGGTTTTGACGGCACAGACGCTGAGCTGGAGTTCAACAAGCCGGTGCAGGTTCGTCACATCCAGATGCTGGAAGACATGAACAAGAAGGGTGATTTCACCTACTTTGGCCGCAAAGATGAATCCACCGCGAAGTTCTACAACGGCGATTGCGGCATCACCACCGCGTCTTCCGGTTCACTGGCGGATATCAAACACTACGCCAAATTCAACTTTGGTGTCGGCATGATGCCGTATGACGCAACCGTGCCGAATGCACCGCAGAATGCCATCATCGGTGGTGCCAGCCTGTGGGTGATGAAGGGCAAAGATGCCAACACTTACAAAGGTGTGGCGGAGTTTATGCAGTTCCTGGCGCAACCGGCAATCGCCGCCGAGTGGCACCAGAAAACCGGTTATCTGCCAATCACCACCGCAGCTTATGAGCTGACCAAACAGCAGGGCTTCTACGACAAGAACCCGGGTGCCGATATCGCGACGCGCCAGATGCTGAACAAAGATCCGCTGCCGTTCACCAAAGGGATGCGTCTGGGCAATATGCCGCAGATTCGCACCATCGTGGACGAGGAGCTGGAAAGCGTGTGGACCGGCAAACAATCGCCGCAGGCAGCGCTGGATAACTCAGTTAAACGCGGAAACGAACTGCTGCGCCGTTTTGAGCAGCAGGTGAAATAACCCGCCGTAACGGGGCAGGCCGCGTGTCTGCCCCGATCTTTTTGCCTGAACGAGTCCGTTATGTCCTCATCATCACGCCCGGTTTTCCGCTCCCGTTTGTTGCCCTATCTTCTGGTACTGCCACAGCTGGTGATCACCGCCATCTTCTTTCTCTGGCCAGCTGGTGAAGCGCTGTGGTACTCACTGCAAAGCCTTGATCCCTTTGGTATCTCCAGCACTTTTGTTGGACTGGATAACTTCAGACGGCTGTTCAGTGATGAGTACTACCTGGCCTCTTTCTGGACCACCATTGAATTCAGCGCGCTGGTCACGGTGTGCGGCATGCTGTTTTCTCTGCTGCTGGCGGCGCTGGTGGATTATGTGGTGCGGCTGAAAAAACTCTACCAAACCTTGCTACTGCTGCCGTATGCGGTGGCCCCGGTGGTCGCGGCAGTGCTGTGGATGTTCCTGTTTAACCCCGGACTCGGCCTGTTCAGCCATCTCCTTAACCAGATCGGTTACAACTGGAACTACGCGCAAAACAGCGGCCAGGCGATGTTCCTGATCGTGCTGGCATCGATCTGGCAGCAGATGAGCTACAACTTCCTGTTTTTCTTTGCGGCGCTGCAATCGATCCCCAAATCGCTGGTGGAAGCCGCGGCGATTGACGGTGCCGGGCCGGTGCGGCGCTTCTTTAACCTGTCGCTGCCGTTGATCACCCCGGTGAGTTTCTTCCTGCTGGTGGTCAACCTGGTCTATGCCTTCTTCGACACCTTCCCGGTGATCGATGCCGCCACTGGCGGTGGGCCGGTACAGGCGACCACCACGCTTATCTACAAAATTTATCGCGAAGGGTTTACCGGGCTGGATCTCTCCTCGTCGGCAGCGCAATCGGTGGTGCTGATGTTGCTGGTGATTGGCCTCACTATCCTGCAATTCCGCTTTGTCGAGCGTAAGGTGCAATACCAATGATTGAGAACCGACGCGGGCTGGATATCTTCAGCCACACGCTGCTGGTGCTGGGTGTGCTGACGATCCTGTTTCCGCTGTATGTCGCCTTTGTCGCGGCAACGCTGGACAACAACGCGGTCTATCAGGTGCCAATGACGCTGATCCCAGGTCACCATCTGTGGGACAACATCGCGCGCATCTGGACTCAGGGCGTTAATGGCAGTGGCCCGGCGTTTGGCCTGATGCTGTTCAACAGCCTGGTGATGGCGCTGAGTATCACCGTGGGCAAAATCGCCGTCTCGATGCTGTCGGCATTTGCGCTGGTGTGGTTTCGCTTTCCGCTGCGCTCGCTGTTTTTCTGGCTGATTTTCATCACCCTGATGCTGCCGGTGGAAGTGCGTATCTTCCCGACGGTGGAGGTGATTGCGACGCTGCATATGCTCGACAGCTACAGCGGTCTGACGTTGCCGCTGATGGCCTCGGCCACCGCCACCTTCCTGTTTCGCCAGTTCTTTATGTCGCTACCGGATGAGTTGATTGAAGCGGCACGCATCGACGGTGCCAGTCCACTGCGCTTCTTCTGGGACATCGTGTTGCCGCTGTCGAAAACCAATCTGGCCGCGCTGTTTGTCATTACCTTCATCTACGGCTGGAACCAGTATCTGTGGCCGCTGCTGATCATCAATGATGCCAGCCTTGGCACAGCCGTGGCCGGGGTGAGAAGTATGATCAATACCAGCGGCGGTCCGACGCAGTGGAATGAAGTGATGGCGGCAATGTTATTAACCCTGATCCCACCGGTGGTGGTGGTTTTAGTCATGCAGCGTGCCTTTGTGCGTGGCCTGGTGGAGAGTGAGAAATAAAATGGCAGGCGTAACCCTTCAGACCGTCACCAAATCGTATGACGGCAAAAATCAGATCATTCAGCCGCTGAATATCACCATCAACGATGGCGAGTTTATGGTGATGGTCGGGCCTTCCGGCTGCGGTAAATCCACGCTGCTACGTATGGTGGCCGGGCTGGAGCGCGTCAGCTCTGGCGATATCTATATTGACGACCAACGTGTTACTGATTTGGAGCCGAAAGATCGTGGTATCGCGATGGTGTTCCAGAACTACGCGCTCTACCCACATATGACGGTAGAAGAGAACATGGCCTATGGCCTGAAAATCCGTGGTATGGGCAAAGAACAGATTCGCCAGCGCGTACTGGAAGCGGCGCGTAGCCTCGAACTGGATCATCTGCTGACCCGTCGCCCGCGTGAGTTATCTGGCGGTCAACGCCAGCGTGTGGCGATGGGGCGCGCCATCGTGCGTGAACCGGCGGTGTTCCTGTTTGATGAACCGTTGTCAAACCTTGATGCCCGCCTGCGCGTGCAGATGCGGCTGGAGCTGCAACAGCTACACCGTCGTCTGCAAACCACCAGCCTGTACGTGACGCATGACCAGGTTGAGGCGATGACGCTGGCACAGCGCGTGATGGTGATGAACAAAGGCATTGTCGAGCAAGTGGGCACGCCGGTTGAGGTGTACGAACGCCCGGCCAGCCAGTTTGTCGCCGCTTTTATCGGCGCACCGGCGATGAACCTGCTGCCGGGGCAGATCAACAGCGACGGCACCCGTTTTACCCTCGATGCCCTGCACGCGCTGCCGCTGGCGGAAAGCAAGGCGAAGTGGGCCAATCGGCCACTGACGCTGGGCATTCGCCCGGAGCATATCCAGCTAAGCAGTCGAGAGGCGGGCGGGATTCCGTTGGTGGTTGAGACACTGGAAATGCTCGGTGCTGATAATCTGGCGCATGGTCGTATCGGTGAGGCGCGATTGGTGGTACGTTTGCCGCACAGCGAACGCCCGCTGGCGGGCAGCAGCCTATGGCTGCATTTGCCGTCGGAGGCGTTACATTTCTTCGATTCAACTCATGGAAAGCGTCTGGAATGAGTAAGCACAACTGGCCGTATCCGCACATCGTCGCCCATCGTGGGGGCGGTAAACTGGCCCCGGAAAACACCCTCGCCGCCATTGATGTGGGGGCGCATTATCACCACCAAATGATTGAGTTTGACGCCAAACTCTCAGACGATCGCCAGATTTTCCTGCTGCACGATGACACCCTCGATCGCACCAGCAACGGCTGGGGCGTGGCGGGCGATTTGCCGTGGGATAAGCTGGCGCAACTGGATGCCGGTAGCTGGTTCAGCAACAAATTTGCCGGTGAGCCGCTGGCGCTGCTGAGTGACGTGGCCGCGCGCTGCCGTCAGCATCAGATGATGGCGAATATTGAGATCAAACCGACCACTGGCAAAGAGGTGGAGACGGGGCGCGATGTGGCGTTAGCCGCGCGTGAATTGTGGCAGGGGCAAACTGCGCCGCTGCTCTCTTCTTTCTCGTATCAGGCGCTGGAAGCCGCCATGCAGGCGGTGCCAGAACTGCCACGCGGCTTGCTGCTGGATAGCTGGCATGATGACTGGCAAGCGCTGACTTCAAGTCTGGATTGCGTCTCCATTCACCTCAACCACAAATTGCTGAATGCCGAGCGCACCGCGCAGTTGAAAGCGGCTGGTCTGCATATCCTGGTTTATACCGTGAATCAGCCCGAGCGGGCGCGCGAGCTGCTGGGGTGGGGCGTCGATGCGATCTGTACCGACCGCATCGACATTATTGGTCCCGACTTCCGTTAATTGGTCTTCTGCTGGCCCGGCTGCGTTTTGATGATGCGCTGCTGGGCGCTATCGCGATGTTCCTGCATTTTGCGCTGTAAATCCTGTTTCTGCTGTTGCTGATCCTGTTGCAGCTTCAGTTTCTCCTGCTGCTGCTGGATTTGCATCTGCGTCTGCATCCGTTGCTGGCTTGGGTTGTAGCCCGGTTTAAAGGGTTCGTTGGTGTTATTCAGCATATTCGCCATGCTGCTTAACGGCAGCAGGGCAGCGAAAACAATCAGCCATTTTTTCATGATCACTCCTCCATTAATGCCGCGGTGCTGTGTGTCTGGCGTAACCGCAGCAACCATAAGTTTATGCGATATTAAAAAGGGCCAATCCAGGAGTGCACCTAATTTGAGTTAGCTGCTAATCTTTTTCAGTGTTTGTAAACACTTGCGTCAATGTAAACAATTATAAACAACTGAAAAGGATGGTAGTGGCATGCGGATACAAGGCAGTGTACGCCAGCTCGGCTGGGCGTTGTTGATGAGTTTTACCGTGGTGCAGGGGGGACAGGCGGCACCAAACAGCGCACCTCCCGTCTCTTATGGCGTGGATAGCGATACCTTCCATCCGGTGAAGGCGAAACATGGCATGGTGGCCTCGGTGGATGCGACCGCCACTGACGTGGGCGTGGAGATTCTCAAACAGGGCGGCAATGCGGTGGATGCCGCGGTCGCGGTCGGCTTCGCGCTGGCGGTGACCCATCCACAGGCCGGAAACCTCGGTGGTGGCGGATTTATGTTGCTGCGTACCGCCTCCGGGCAGACCACCGCCATCGATTTCCGCGAAATGGCTCCGGCGCGTGCCTCGCGCGATATGTTTCTTGATAAACAAGGCAACGCCGACAGTAAGTTATCACTTACTTCCCATCTGGCATCGGGTACGCCAGGCACGGTGGCGGGTTTTGCGCTGGCCGCTCATAAATATGGCACGCTGCCGTTAAGCACTTTGCTGGCCCCGGCAATCAAACTGGCGCGGAACGGCATCATTGTTAACGATGCGCTGGCGGATGACCTCGCCACCTATGGCAAAGAAAACCTGATCAATCACGACAACAGCCGGGCCATTTTCTACAAAGCCGACGGCCAGCCTTATCAGAAGGGCGATCGTCTGGTGCAGAAAAACCTCGCGCATAGTCTGCAACTGATTGCGCAACAGGGGCCGGATGCCTTCTACAAAGGCAAAATTGCCGACGAAATCGCCGGTGAGATGGCACAACATGGTGGTCTGATTGGCAAAACTGATTTGGCAGCCTATCGCGCCGTTGAGCGCAAACCGGTCAGCGGCAGCTATCGCGGCTATCAGGTCTTCTCAATGCCACCGCCGTCATCAGGCGGCATTCATATCATCGAAATCCTTAATATCCTGGAAAACTTCGATTTGGCGAAGATGGGCTTTGGTAGCGCCGATGCGATGCAGGTGATGGCCGAGGCAGAAAAATACGCCTATGCCGACCGCTCGGAATATCTCGGTGACCCGGATTTTGTGAAGGTGCCGCAGCAGGCGTTGACCAGCAAAGCTTACGCGAAATCGCTGGCGCAGCAGATTGATGTCAACAAGGCGCGCCCGTCGAGCGAAATCAAACCGGGCAAGCTGGAGCCGTACGAGAGCAATCAAACTACCCATTTCTCCGTGGTGGATAAGGACGGCAATGCAGTGGCGGTGACCTACACGCTGAATACCTACTTCGGTAGCGGCATTGTGGCCGGGCAGAGCGGTATCCTGATGAACAACGAGATGGATGACTTCTCCGCTAAACCGGGGACACCGAACGTCTATGGTCTGGTTGGTGGTGAAGCCAATGCGGTGCAACCTGCCAAGCGTCCTCTGTCGTCGATGTCACCGACCATTGTAGTGAAGGATGGCAAAACCTGGTTGGTGACCGGTAGCCCTGGCGGCAGCCGCATTATCACCACGGTGTTGCAGATGGTGGTCAACAGCATCGATTTTGGTATGAATGTGGCCGAGGCGACCAATGCGCCGCGTTTCCATCATCAGTGGTTGCCGGATCAGCTGCGTGTGGAGAAGGGCTTTAGCCCGGATACCTTGCGTTTGCTGGAGAGCAAAGGTCAGCATGTGAAGGTGCTCCCGGCGATGGGCAGTACCCAGAGCATTATGATTGGGCCGGATGGCACGCGTTATGGTGCATCCGATCCGCGTTCGGTGGATGATTTAAGCGCGGGTTATTAACGATTTTTGCGTGATAAATCAAGCCGCTACAGCCATATTTGGTCTGTAGCGGCACGAATCATCGCACGGATTTAGCTTTCCCCTTTCAACCGCGCCATATAATGGGTATCCACCAGCGCGCCGTTCCGCATCGCATAACGGCGCGCGGTGCCCTCAATCTCAAACCCAAACTTCTGATACAACCCAATCGCGGCTTTATTGTCGGCAAACACCGTCAGCTCAATGCGCGTCACCTGCAACCAGTTGTCGCACAGGTCCACCATCGCCGCCATCAACGCGGAACCGACGCCACGGCGGTGAAACGCCGGATCAACCCCCATCCCGATAGTCGCGGTATGACGACGGCGCATCGCCTCCAGCACGCTGACGGTGAGTTGTCCCACCACTTGTCCATCAATGCACGCCACCAGACGTTGCTCACCCGGACGAATGTTTTGCAGTCGCTCCTGCCACAGCGCAGGCGATTGCAAGGGTAGATGCAGGGTATCCGCCTGGGTTTCAGCGTGGCTGTAAAGCTGAAACAGTACGGCGGCGTCATCAGGCGTGGTGTGACGGACAGTGATCAGACTCATGGTGCGGCTCCTTATGCAAAATGAAAAAATCCCCTTTAACATCAAGGATTTTTTATCGCTGGTCAATTGAAAATAATTCTCAAAAGGACTTTACAGACGCGAATGATAATGATTATTATTGCGATGCGGTCCCGGGACGTCCTCCTGACAAACCGGGAAAGCACGACATTGCTCACATTGCTTCCAGTGTTTCTTAGCCAGCTCGGGTGCTGGCTTTTTTTTTGCCTTTTTCTCCGACATTCGGCACGATCCCGCTTCCCGCGCCCCGTTTACAATCGCATGACAATTTAATGATAGACTCAGCGTATCTCTGACCTCAGGCGCTTACGATGAAGAAAAAAAGACCGGTACTACAGGACGTTGCCGATCGCATCGGCATCACCAAAATGACCGTCAGCCGCTACCTGCGTAATCCAGAGCAGGTCTCCGCTGCGCTGCGTGACAAAATCGCCATTGCGCTGGACGAGTTGGGTTACATCCCCAACCGCGCTCCGGACATGCTCTCTAACGCCACCAGCCGCGCCATCGGTGTGCTGCTGCCGTCACTGACTAACCAGGTATTTGCTGACGTGCTGCGCGGGATTGAAACCGTCACCGATGAGGCGGGGTATCAGACGTTGGTGGGGCACTTCGGCTATAACGCACAGAAAGAGGAATTGCAGCTGCGTTCGCTGCTGGGCTGGAACATCGATGGGGTGATCCTGACGGAACGCACCCATACGCCGGGTACGCTGCGTATGCTCGAAGTGGCAGGTATCCCGGTAATCGAAATGATGGACTCGGTTTCACCTTGTCTCGATATGGCCGTGGGTTTTAACAACGTCGAAGCGGCGCGTCAGATGACCCATGCTATCCTGAAAAAAGGCCATCGCCACACCGTCTACCTCGGTGCGCGCCTTGATGAACGTACCCTCCAGAAACAGCAGGGCTACGAGCAGGCGATGCGTGAAGCCGGGTTAACACCGCACAGCGTGATGATGGAAGATGCCTCGTCCTTCAGCGCCGGAGCCTTGTTGCTGCGTGAGGCGCAACGACGCTATCCGCAAACCGACAGCTTGTTCTGTACCAACGATGACCTTGCAGTCGGGGCGATGTTCGAATGCCAACGTCAGGGATTGAGCGTCCCGGAGCAAATGGCGATTGCCGGTTTCCACGGTCACGATATCACCCAAGTGGTTAACCCGCGTCTCGCGACGGTGCTGACCCCGCGCGAACGCATGGGACGGGAGTCGGCGGCGATGCTGCTGGCGCGAATTGGCGGCGATCGTTCCGTCACTGTGCCACTGGATGTCGGGTTTGAAATTGCCGAAGGCGGCAGCATCTGATTCTGGCGATTTTTTGAGTCAGTTCACACTTTCGTGCTTTTCCCGGTAAAAGGGTTGCCAGCCTGTGACCGGGTACCGACAATGATGATCGAATTTGTTATCGGTAACATTGGCAGATTAACTGCCGGAGCGCAAAACAATGACAACGCCATCCCCGTCGCACCATGTTTTTATCCTGATGGGTGTGTCCGGCAGCGGAAAGTCTGCCGTCGCCAATCAGGTTTCACACCAACTCAACACCGCCTTTCTTGACGGTGATTTCCTGCATCCGCGCAGCAATATTATGAAAATGGCCGAAGGCCATCCGCTGGATGACAACGATCGTCGCCCGTGGTTGCAGGCGCTGAACGATGCCGCTTTTGCCATGCAACGTACCCAGGAAGTCTCCATCATTGTCTGCTCGGCACTGAAAAAGTCCTACCGCGACATCCTGCGTCAAGGCAACCACAACCTGAAATTTGTCTATTTGAAAGGCGATTTCGAAACCATCGAATCCCGCCTGAAAGCCCGCAAAGGCCACTTCTTCAAACCACAGATGTTGGTGACGCAGTTTGCCACGCTGGAAGAACCCGGCGCGAACGAACCCGATGTACTGGTGGTTGATATTAATCATTCACTGGATGAGGTAGTTGCGGCCACGGTTGCGACCATCAAGGGAGCAATCAACAAGGGTTAGTCATGAGTACCGCAACGCTGGTGTTAACCGCAGCAGGCTCTGTCCTGCTGCTGCTGTTTTTGGTGATGAAAGCGCGTATGCACGCCTTTGTCGCCCTGATGTTAGTCTCCATTGGTGCCGGGTTGTTCTCCGGTATGCCGCTCGACAAAATTGCTGACACCATGCAGAAAGGCATGGGCGGTACGCTCGGTTTCCTGGCGATTGTGGTGGCGCTGGGCGCGATGTTCGGCAAAATCCTGCATGAAACCGGCGCGGTCGATCAGATTGCTATCCGCATGCTGAAAACCTTCGGGGAAAGTCGCGCGCATTACGCGATGGGCATTGCCGGGTTAATCTGCGCGCTGCCGCTGTTTTTTGAGGTGGCGGTGGTGTTGCTGATCAGCATCGCATTTGCCGTGGCGCGCCGCACCGGCGATAACCTGGTGAAACTGGTGATCCCGTTGTTTGCCGGGGTCGCTGCTTCCGCAGCGTTTCTGCTGCCGGGACCGGCTCCGATGTTGCTGGCGTCACAAATGCATGCTGATTTTGGCTGGATGATTTTGTTGGGCCTGTGCGCAGCGATCCCTGGCATGATTATCGCCGGACCGCTGTTTGGCAACCTGATTGCTAAACGCGTCACCTTCAGCGCCCCGCCGGAAGATAATCAACCGGATGTGGAAGAGGGCAAACTGCCGTCGTTTCGCTTCAGTCTGGCGCTGATCCTGTTCCCGCTGCTGTTGGTGGGGCTGAAAACCATCGGTGCGCGCTTCACTACGCCGGATTCACGTCTGTATGAGTGGCTGGAGTTTATTGGTCACCCCTTCACCGCGATTCTGCTGGCCTGTCTGGTGGCGATTTATGGCCTGGCGTATCGTCAGGGTATGGATAAAGAGAAGGTGATGCAGGTCTGCGGCAGCGCGCTGCAACCGGCGGGGATTATCCTGCTGGTGATCGGTGCGGGTGGGGTGTTTAAACAGGTGCTGGTGGATTCCGGCGTCGGTCCGGTACTGGGCCACGCGTTGATTGGCGCGGGTCTGCCGATTGCGCTGGCTTGTTTTATCCTCTCCGGTGCGGTGCGGGTGATTCAGGGTTCAGCCACGGTCGCCTGCCTGACGACGGTTGGCCTGGTGATGCCGGTGATTGAACCGCTGCACTACAGCGGCGCGCAACTGGCGGCGCTGTCGATTTGTATCGGCGGTGGCTCCATCATAATCAGCCACGTCAATGACGCCGGTTTCTGGCTGTTTGGCCGCTTTACCGGCGCGACGGAAGGTGAAACCCTGAAAACCTGGACGCTGATGGAAACTATCCTCGGCACCACCGGGGCGATTGTCGGGATGATTGCCTTCAGCTTGTTGTCTTAATTAATATCACCGAACCGTAGCGTCGCGATTTATCGCGCAGTTCCGTGCGCGATGCGGGAAAAATCCGCGCGATAAATCGCGCCGCTACGGAAGGTGCCTTGGCTATTATTCATCATCCCTGTCGTCATCCGGCTGTTCCAGCACCGTGTAGGCTACGGCGCAGAACAGCGAATTCAGACGCTTCATATCTCCCAGTAATCCCAGATGCAGCGAGCTGGTTTCGATACTTTGCACGTTCTGGCGATGCAGACGCTCAACATGGGCATGGGAAAAACGTCGAATCAGAATACGGAAACGATGTTTGGAACGGCGCAGACGTTTGGCGCTGGCGACATCGTGGGATAAAAACACCGACAGGCTCAGGCGCAGGTTATTCAGCAACTGCTCCTGCAATGTCTCCAGCTCCTCCAGCCCCTCCGGTGAGAAGGCACGGCGTGCGGCCAGCGCTTTATCGGCCACATCAGCGCTCATGCGTTCGATAATGTCGCCCGCCTGTTCCAGGTTAAGCGCCATTTCGATGATCTCCGCCCAGCGGCGCGAATCCTCTTCCGCCAGATCCTCCTTTTGCATACGTGCCAGATACAGTTTGATGGCGGTGTACAACACATCAACATCATCATCCAGCCGTCGCACCGCGCGTTCCTCGCGTAGCTCGCCGTGCACCACCTTGCTGAAGGTTTCGACCATCTGCTCAACCACATCGCCAATGCGTAACGTCTCACGCGCCGCATTGACCAGCGCCAGCGCGGGGGTATCCAGCGCGCTGCTGTCGAGGTGTTTCGGTTTCAGCACGGTGTCAGTTTCTGTGTCATCGCTAATCATCCGGCGGCACAGGCGCGCCATCGGATCGGCGAAGGGGACCATCACGATGCAGCGGATCAGGTTGTAGAACACATGGAAGAAAATGACCAACTCTTCGTCGTTAACTGGCAGCTTATCCAATACGTCTGCCACGGTATTAACGAACGGCAAAATCACGATACTACCGATAAGTTTAAACAGCAGGCTGCCAAGTGCGACACGTTTGCCGGCGGCATTGGAGCCGCTGGCGTTGATCATCGCCAGCAGGCCGCTGCCAAGGTTGGCACCAATCACCAGACAAAGCGCGACTTTGAAGGAGATCACCCCGGTGGCGGTCAGGGTGGCGGTAATCAACACCGCCGCCAGACTGGAATAACTGATGATGGCGAACACCGCGCCAATCAGGGCATCCAGCATCACATCACCGGTCAGCGTGGAAAAGATGACCTGTACGCCCGCAGCCTGAGTAATCGGGCGCGCGGCGGCGACAATCAGTTGCAGCGCCAGCAGGATCAGACCGAGGCCGATGCTGGCTCGTCCCAGTTGACCGAGACGGGTTTGTTTTCGACCGAGGAAAAAAATCACGCCAAACAGGATAAACAGCGGCGACAACCACGAAAGATCGAAGGTCAGGATACGTGCCATGACGGCCGTACCGACGTCAGCGCCCAGCACTACAACCAGGGCGGGTGTCAGGCTGACAAGATTCTGCGCGACGAATGAGGTGACCAGCATGGTGGTGGCGTTGCTGCTTTGCACCAACGCGGTGACGCCAATCCCGGCGAGAAACGCCATCGGCTTTTTCTCGACGCTGCGACTAAGTACCCGACGCAGATCGGCACCATACACACGCATAATGCCGGTACGAACAATGTGTGTGCCCCACACCAACAGGGCCACGGCAGATAACAGGTTTAACAGGGTTAACACGTAAGCTGGCTCCTTTACCGTCAGGCTTTAAAGCAGGTTGCCAGCCTGACGGAGAGCGCAACCTGTACAAGATATCGTCACGTTGCGTTGCTAATTTTTCCTGTAATTTAAGCGACCTGGCGCAACGTCGACATCTCTAACTGTAGCCCAATCTGCATCCCGGCGGGGTGTAAATCTGCCACGCTACGGTTCAGAACATCGACCGAAAGTTCCACATTGTGCGCCAGCACACGATAACGGATCACGTTACCCAGCAGGCTGTGGCTGATAATGGTGGCCGCAATACCTGACTCTGGCGCACCCATCAGAATCGATTCCGGGCGAATCGCCACCTGACCGGTGAACGTCTGGCCGGTTAACTGCGTTGCCTGCTCGGCACTCAACAGGTTGTAGTTACCGATAAACCCGGCGGCAAACAGATCGGCCGGTTGAGTATATAGCGCTTC
This sequence comes from Pantoea sp. X-Soil-TKNS-1279, assembly GCF_059730565.1. Lineage (NCBI taxonomy): Bacteria > Pseudomonadati > Pseudomonadota > Gammaproteobacteria > Enterobacterales > Erwiniaceae > Pantoea > Pantoea sp. X-Soil-TKNS-1279. Next base: position 371,446 of record NZ_AP035948.1, read on the forward strand.
AGCATTGCCGTTTTGCACGATTTTTCCACGATTCATCAACACGATGCGATCTGACAGTGTCAGCGCTTCTTCCTGGTCGTGCGTCACGAAGATGGTGGTAAGCTTCAGTTCCTGCTGGATATTGCGGATCTGCTCGCGCAGATGGCGGCGAATACGGGCATCAAGTGCCGACAGCGGTTCATCCAGCAGCAGCAGACGTGGACGCGTGACCAGCGAACGTGCCAGCGCCACGCGCTGGCACTGGCCGCCTGACAGTTGGTGGGGATAGCGGCGGGCGAAGTCGGTCAGTTCCACCAGCGCCAGCGCTTCCATCACCCGGCTTTGGATTTCACTTGCCGCCAGTTTTTGCATCTTCAGGCCGAAGGCGACGTTCTTTTCTACCGTCATATTCGGGAACAGGGCATAGCTCTGAAACACCATGCCGATGGTACGTTTCTGCGGCGGCAAGGGCACGATATCCTGGCCCTGCAACAGAATTTGCCCGCTGTCGACCGAGGTCAGCCCGGCGATGCAGCGCAGCAGCGTTGATTTACCACAGCCGCTTGGGCCGAGCAGGGTGACGAACTCACCCTCGTCGGCGCTGAAATCGATATTTTCGAAAATGGTGGTTGGGCCGTAGCTTTTATTCAGCTTTGTAACGTTCAGGTAACTCATGGTCAGCCTCGTTCAGGATTGAGGGCATTCGCCAGCCAGGTGACCAGCAGGACGACAACAAAATAGGAGATCACCAGCGCGCTGGTGAAATGGCCGCTGCCGTTGCGCATGTTGTAGAGGTAAACCTGCAAGGTTTCATAGCGGGTGCCGACCAACAGGTTAGCGAATACAAACTCACCTATCAGGAAAGAGAAGGAGAGCAGCACGGCTATAAATACACCTTTGCGCAGGTTCGGCAGCACAACAAACAGCGCTGCCTGCCAGGTGCTGGCGCCCAGCAGATGCGCGGCATCAATCAACTCTTTCAGGTTGATGGCCTGCATATTGTTGGAGATGGCACGATAGATAAACGGCAGTGCGATGGTGAAATAACAGCCAATCAGAATCCACGGCGTGCCGGTGAGCATCAGCGGTGATGAGGAGTAAAGCTGCAACAAGCCGACCGATGACACTACCGGCGGTACGGCGAACGGCATCAGAATCAGCACGTTCATAACCGAGTCCAGCTTCGGAAAGTAGTAAGCGATCACAAACATCGCAGGCAGCACCAGCACTAACGAGAACAACAGCGCACCAAAGCAAATCAACAGCGAATGGCCGAGCGCCGTCAGGAAACGACTGTCACTCCACAGTTCAAAGAACCATTTCAGCGTGTAGCCCTGCGGCAGAATGGTGTTGCTCCAGTCGGAGGAGAGCGCATACAACAGCGTTGCCAGCAGCGGAGCCGCCAGAATCACCAGCAGCAGCCAGACAATCAGGCGATGGTAAAGTTTTTCGACGCGAGACATGGGCCGCTCCTCAGGACGGTTTGGCGTTGAGATAACTGCGGCGCACCAGATACTGCTGCACCACGGTAATCACCGCCATCAACAGCACCAACAGCATCGCCAGCGCGCCGCCGGTATTAGGATCCAGTGAAATATCACCCGATACCAGGGCGGCGATACGTACCGGCACCACGTTAAAGTTGCCAGTGGTGAGCGCATAAATGGTGGCGTAAGCACCAAGGGCGTTGGCGAGCAGAATCACGAAGGTGCCGAGCAGGGCCGGGAACAGAATCGGTAGCCCGATATGCCACCAGTAGCGCCAGCGGCTGGCACCGAGCAACGCGGCGGATTCCTGCCAGTCCTGACGCAAGCCATCAAAAGCCGGGTAGAGCAGCAAAATGCCGAGCGGGATCTGGAACCAGGTGTAGACAATCACCATGCCGTCGCGCGAGAACAGTTTGAAGCTTTCCAGCAAATTGTAATGGCGCAGCAGCAACGTCAGGCAGCCGTTCAGTCCGAGTAAAATGACAAAGGCAAACGCCAGCGGCACGCCGGCGAAATTGCTGGTCATATTGGTAAACGACATCAAAAAGCGCTGAAAGCGTCCACTGCCCATCTGATGCAGTGAGTATCCGGCGACCAGCGCGATTAACAGGCCATAAATGCTCGACCAGATCGAGATATCCAGCGACAGGCGAAAAGCCTGTAAATAGAACGGCGAGGTCAGGATATCGCTGTAGTTATCCAGTCCCCAGCTTTCGTTCATGTCGCTCCAGAAGCTGTTGATGGCGATCCACAGCAAAGGGGCGAGCTGGAATGCCACCCAGAACAGGGCGAACGGCAGCAACAGCAGTAGCGCCAGGCCCTTACCCTTCATGACGCGGCTCCGCCAGCAGATCACGGCATACCGGTTTATCATGCTCGACGCCCAACAGGGTGCAGACGATGCCGCACAACTCGGTCTGTCGTGGTTGCAGATCCGGCTGTTTTGAGAAGCCTTCACCAAACACGAACAGCGGCACGTTGGTTTCCTCCGGCAGAATCCCGCCGTGAGAGCGATCGTCGTTCATGCCGTGGTCGGCGGTGACTATCACCTGGTAACCGGCAGCCAACCAGCCTGGCATCCAGTGCGACAGATAACCATCGGCCATGCGCGCACGGTTGCGATACTGTGGTGACGACAGGCTATGTTTGTGCCCGGCATCGTCAATATTCATCGGGTGGATCAGCATAAAGTCCGGGTCGTGGCGCAGACGCAGGCTTTCGGCATCTTCAAACAGGTGGGAATCCGGATAGCCGTCGTCCCAGTAAAAGTGCCCATATTGAATGGGCAGGTCAGGCGCGACCGTATGCCGGTCGCGCGCTGCGTTAAACGGGGTCTGATTATACAGCTCACTCACCCAGTGGTACGCCGCAGCCGCGGTGGTTAAACCGGCGGCGCGGGCATAATGGAAGATGCTGCGCTCTTTGCTCAACCGACTGACGCCATTATGAATGATGCCGCTACGCACCGGTGGGATGCCGGTGAGAATACATTCGTACAGCGGCCGCGACAGCGACGGCAACTCGCAGGTCAGGGTGTAATATTGGCCATTGCCCTGCGCGCATTCGGCAAACAGGTAACCCATTGCGTGCTGTGCCACCTGATTGCTCAGCCCATCCAGTACCACCAGGATTGTTTTCATCCCCTTCTCCTTACTGCTGCATATTGATGATCACGTTCTCTTGCCACAGACGCGGCAGTGCTTTTGACGATTTATCCCAGGCAGCCTGGTCTTTGATCGGTCGGGCATTTTTGTACTCAGATTCCGGCAGCAGTTTGGCCTGCACGTCAGCTGGCAGCGTGAGGTATTTGGCACGAATCGGGCGTGCGTAACCTTTTGCCAGGTTAGTCTGACCGGCATCAGAGAAGATATATTCGCGCGCCAGTTTGGCGGCGTTTGGGTGTTTGGCGTATTTGTTGATGATGGTGGTGTAGCCAGACGTCACGGAACCGTCGGATGGGATCACCACTTCATAGCGGTTTTTGTCGATCTGATCGCGGTAGTTCAGACCGTTGAAGTCCCACACCACAGCAACCTGGATTTCGCCTTTCTCAATGTTGGCAATTACCGGATCGGTCACGCCGAGACGGCTTTGTTTGGCGAGGTCAGCAAAGAAGTTCAGTGCCGGTTTCAGGTTTTTCTCGTCACCGCCCAGCGCGTAGTTAGCCGCCAGAACACCGTTGGCAGCCTGAGCAGCCACACCGACGTCACCGATAGTGACCACATACTTACCTTTTTTCAGATCGGCCCAGCTATGCGGGACATCTTTCACCTGCTGCTTGTCGACGAGGAACGCAATGGTGCCGGTATAGGCCAGCATCCAGTTGCCTTCTTTATCTTTCGCCCAGTCCGGCACCTGATCCCAGTGCGTCGGCTTGTAGGGCTGTGCCAGACCTTTCGCTACCGCGACCGGGCCAAAAGCGGCACCCACGTCACCGATATCGGCGCTGGCATTTTCTTTTTCGGCGGCAAATTTAGCCAGCTCCTGCGCCGATGACATATCGGTATCGCTGTGCTTCAGGCCATATTTGCTACTGATGTCATTCCAGGTATCTTTCCAGTTGGCCCAGCTATCTGGCATACCGACGCTATTGATTTGACCTTCACTGCGCGCGGCTTTTTCCAACGCGACGAGGTCGTTGTCGGCGGCTTGCGCGGCTGGCAACGCAAGCAGTACGGCACTGGCTACTACAGAGGCGATTAACGCTTTCATCTTAGTTGCTCCCGGTGTAAGTTGAGGGACATCTTGGTCTAGTCCAGCAAGAACCGAGCCAATTTAGCTGTTGCAGATGAAGGTTTTATGACTAGGACGGTAAAATGTGGTGTAGAGCGCCGATCCACACAGATGTTCGGAAGGCATTGAGACCAGGTTTACGTTGTCATTAGAATGTCATCGAACTGTCATAGTGCAGCTTCGCCCCAAAATGAGGCTTTAAAGATGTTGTCGAAAACGGCAGATGTCATCGCAGCCGCGCTGCATAGTCGGATTGACGCAGGCGAGTTCACCAGCGGGCGTTTGCCTGCGGAACGCAGCCTGAGCGAACAATATTCCACCACGCGTATTACCTTGCGTGAAGCGCTGGGATCGCTGGAGGCACAGGGTGTTATTTACCGTGAATTGCGCCGCGGTTGGTTTCTCGCCCCGCCGAGATTGGTGTACAACCCGTTGCACCACAGCCATTTCCACGCGATGGCTGCCCAACAGGGACGGATTGCCAGCACTGAGGTGATTGAAGCGCGTAAAGCGCCGGTGCACTCCTCGGTGGCGCATCAACTGCAACTGGCTGAAGGCGATGAGGTTTACCTGATTCGCCGTCTGCGCCGCATTGATGGGCGCGCGGTGCTGTATGTGGAGCACTATCTTAACCCACACTATTTTCCGGGCCTGCTTGATGAGGACCTCACCCGTTCCCTGACTGATCTGTATAACCACCGCTATGGCATTCGTTACGGCGGTGCACGTTTTACTATCCTGCCGGGGCCATTACCCGCCCATGCCGCGCCAGCATTAAATGTCGCCAGCGGCACGCCAGGATTGCTGATTACCCGCACCAACCGTGATCAACACAAACGTGTCATCGACTGCGATTGTGAGTACTGGCGCTATGATGCGCTGTGCGTGGATGTGGATGTCTGACCATATTGTGATTTTGATCACACTGCCGCATGATAGCGCCAGAGATAACTTGTTTTATTAAGGCGCAAAAATGACTGAAAAATCAGCGGCGGGGCAACTGATTGCCACGGCTCTGCAATGGGTGTTGAACCTGGGATTGGTGATCCTGGCGATCATTCTGGTGGTATTCCTGGGTAAGGAAACCATTCATCTGGCCAACGTGCTGTTTAGCACCGGCGAACAGGCGTCGTCATTTCTGCTGATCGAAGGGATTGTGATCTACTTTCTCTATTTCGAATTTATCGCGTTGATTGTGAAGTATTTCCAGTCTGGTTATCACTTCCCATTGCGCTATTTCGTCTATATCGGCATCACTGCGATCATTCGGTTGATTATCGTCGACCATAAAAACCCGTTCGATACGCTGTGCTACTCCGCCGCCATTTTGATTCTGGTGGTGACGCTGTGGCTGGCGAACAGTAACCGGTTGAAACGCGAGTAATTTCACGTCCGTAGCGGCGCGATTTATCGCGCGGGCTTTTCCTTCAGCGCGCACGAAATTGCGCGATAAATCGCGCCGCTACGCATCCATTAGTTACCCATTAACATTTGCCACAAAAACTCCTCCACTAACGCTATCTTGAATGCAATCTGTCCTTTCTCTGGCGCGTTACCGTGTCCGGCCTCGGTTTCTTCATATAACCAGACCTGCTGATGTCCTTGTTGCTGCATCCGCGCCACCATTTTACGAGCATGCGCCGGACTCACGCGATCATCCCGGGTTCCAGTGGTAAATAGGGTGGGAGGATAGGTTTTATCGGCCTGAACCTTGTCAAAGGGGGAATAGTTTTTCAGCCATTGCCACTCTTCCGGTTTGTCCGGATCGCCATATTCCGCAATCCAGGATGCACCTGCCAGCCAGCGATGATAGTTCGCCATATCCAGCAGCGGAACTTCGCAGACCAACGCGCCGAAGTATGCGGGGTAGTCCGTCAACATATTGCCAATCAGCAATCCGCCATTGCTGCCGCCGCGTGCGGCAAGACGTGCCGGGCAGGTGACATTGCGCGCGACAAGGTCAGCGGCGACAGCAGCAAAATCCTCATAAGCCCGGTGACGATGCTCTTTTAACGCGGCCTGGTGCCACTGCGGGCCATACTCACCTCCGCCGCGAATATTTGCCACAACGTAAACGCCGCCTTTTTGCAACCATGTCGCCCCTGGCGCGCCCAGATAGGAGGGCGTCAGCGAGATTTCAAAGCCGCCGTAGCCATTAAGTAACGTCGGATGATCGCCGTTCAACGTCAGATTTTTGGCGCTAACCTGGAAATAGGGAATAGGGGTGCCATCCAGCGATAGCGCAAAATGTTGCGTCACTGCAAAGTCTGTGGCGTCGAAGCTGGCCGGATCCTGCTTCACCTCTACGCGCGTTTGTCGATCAAAGTCACCGTAGCTCAGACGTCGCGGCTGTAAAAAACCGTGGCTGATCAGTGCGTAGCGGTTGCTCTCATTATCCAGCGCATGCGCAAACACATTGGTGGCATCATTGAGGCTGATCTCCTCAACCGTCTGCCACTCTCCTTCTGCCCACGTTAGTACGCTGACGGTTTCCACCACGTCGCGGATCTTATCGATCAACAGATAATCACGCGTGGCAGAGTAGCTATTCAATGTGGTGTGCGCATCTGGCGTAAACAGGGTAGTGAAGTGGCGTTTTCCCTGTTGAAAATCGTCCAGGTTAATCGCCAGTAACGCGCCTGCCGGGTAGACCTCATCCGCTATCTGCCAGCGGCTGGTCAGGGTAACCATCAGCCACTCTTTGAAAAAACCGGCAGTGGCATCGTCCGGGATGGCAATGTGTTCCAGCTGGCCCTGATCTCTCAATAACCAGGTCTGATGACGGTAAAAATCGATCCCGCGATACACTAACTCTTTCTCATAACCCGGAGTATGAATACGCCAGGCAGACACCGAGAGATCGTTGACCTCACCTGCGTAAATCATCGGGGCGGATTCAGGTGACGTGCCGCGCTGCCAGCGCCGGACACAGCGTGGATAGCCGGAAGAGGTCAGGGTTTCGCCCCCCGCATCCAGGCTGAGTAGAAGGGTGTTTTCATCCACCCAACTCACCCGGCTTTTGCTGACAGGGAGAAAAAAGCCGTCGTTGATAAAGGTCTTACTGACCAGATCAAACTCGCGTATCTCACAGGCATCGCCGCCGCTGGAGAGGTAAATCAGCGCACGCGCGTAGTCGGGGTAGAGTGGCTGGGCGCCATGAAAACTCCAGTGGCTGTTTTCCTGCTGGTTGAGTTGATCCAAATCCAGCACGGTTTCCCACTCGGGTTCGGTGCTCTGATACGAGACGGCGTTAGTACGCCGCCAGATACCGCGCGGATGTTTCTCATCCTGCCAGAAGTTATACAGGTTCTCGCGATAGTGGGTAACCCAGGGAATGTTGGACTTGTCATTCAGCCAGCGCAGCATCGCCTGCTGTGTTTGTTGGAAACGGCTGCCCTGAGCGAATTGGGCAGTGGTAAGGCTGTTTTGTGTGGCGACCCAACTGAGTGACTGGTCGTTGAGGGGGTGCTCCAGTGCGTTTAACAGATCCTGATGTTGTTCTGGTGTCATGACATCTCCTTAGTAGCCTGGTGAACTGAAGCAAGCATAGCGGTTTTGCATTGAATTAACTTACAACGCATTTCCGGTAACGCTTCGTTATTCGCGCTGCGGCGGTGGTGCGTTACACTGGGCGCACTTTTTTCTGTGGAGAGTTTTTATGTCTCAGGATGCGCTGGCGCAATTGCGCGCGCTACACTGGCTGCCTGCTTCTTCCCCGCTGCTAACCGCACCCTTGCTCGACTGGCTAATGGAAGAAGACTCGATGACACGACGCTTTGAGCAGCATTGCCAGCAAGTCACGGTGCAACTGGTACGTGAAGCCTTTATTGATGCCGGTGAATTGCAAGAGGAAGGGGATTTGCTACCCGCCGATCAGCGCTTCTGGCTGCGAGAAATTTTGTTATGCGGCGATGGTGTCCCCTGGCTGGCTGGCCGCACCCTGGTGCCGGAAAGCACGCTTAATGGCCCTGAGCAGATGCTACAGCAGCTTGGTACACGCCCACTCGGGCGCTATCTGTTTGCCGACTCTACCCTGACGCGAGATTTTATCGATCCGGGTCAAGTCGGTGCGCTGTGGGGACGGCGTTCCCGTTTACGCCTCTCCGGCAAACCGCTGTTGTTAACTGAACTGTTTTTACCGGCGTCGCCGCTTTACCGCGCGCTGGATTAAGGATAAGGATTGTGCAAAAGACCCTGGGAATAAATAAATTACAGGCCTACAGCCGCCTGATGCGCATTGATAAACCGATTGGCACGCTGCTGCTGCTGTGGCCAACGCTATGGGCGCTGTGGTTATCCGGCATGGCGATTCCCCCACTCCCGGTGCTGCTGGTGTTTGTGTTGGGTGTCGTTGTGATGCGTGCTGCGGGTTGCGTCATTAATGACTACGCTGACCGTAAAGTCGATGGACATGTGAAACGTACCGCGGCACGCCCGTTGGCGAGTGGGCTGGTGACGGAAAAAGAAGCGAAGCTGCTGTTTGTGGGCTTAGCTCTGCTGGCGTTTTTGCTGGTGCTTACCATGAATCGCATGACGATTATGTTGTCAGTGGTGGGGCTGGCGCTGGCCTGGGTTTATCCCTTCATGAAGCGTTATACCCATCTGCCACAGGTGGTGCTGGGCGCTGCTTTTGGCTGGGCCATTCCCATGGGCTGGGCGGCAGTTAGTGAGTCCTTACCTTTAGTCTGCTGGCTGGTATTTATCGCCAACCTGTGCTGGACGGTCGCGTACGATACACAATACGCTATGGTGGATCGGGACGATGATTTAAAGATAGGCGTGAAATCGACGGCCATTCTGTTTGGTCGCTATGACAAGTTGATCATCGGCTTGTTGCAGCTGGCAACGCTGGGTCTGATGGTGCTGGTGGGGATGCTGCTGAATCTGAATGGCGCGTTTTACTGGTCGCTGCTGTTAGCGGCAGGCTTGTTTGTCCATCAGCAGAAGTTGATAGCTCAACGCGAGCGCGAACCCTGCTTCCAGGCATTCCTGAATAACAACTACGTTGGTCTGGTGCTGTTTATCGGTATTCTGTTGAATACTCAGCCGTTTATCGATTTGCTGTAGCAGCGCGATTTTTCGTGCGATTGTTGAAGTAAAAAAGCCGTCATCCAGTGGATGACGGCTTTTTAATTAGCACCTTAATCGTGAGCGACTGCACTCTCGATGGTCAGACGCACATCGCTGGTCACCAATTCGGCCAGCATTTGCCACATGGCTTGTGTCTGCCCTGGCTCGGCATCGCCACTGTCGCTGATATAGCCTTCATCGCGCAGGGTCAGCACCAGCGCGGTGAACACCGCTTTATCAAAGAACTCAGGGGCATTGATGCCGTGCAGCACCGACAAACGCTGTGCCAGCGTACGGCTCTCTTTTTCCAGCGTGCCACGGTTGATGGTGGGTTTCGCACTGAGAATCGAGAAGGTGATGGCAAAACGCTGGAGCGTTTCACGGATACCCGCCGCCAGTAGTTGTAGCGTGCGATAGCGCGCGGTGGTCATTTGTACCTGACCGTTTTGTTGCGTGATCAGACCCTGACGCGCCATCTCGTTGCACAGCGACTGAATCAGCTCAGGCAACTCATTGTTGCTCCAGCGCAGGAACAGTTCACTCTTCAGCATCGGATAGACCAGCGCGACCTGACGCAACAATTCAGCTTCACTGATTTCACGATGCTGCTGCACAATCGCGGCAATCAGCGACGGCATCACCAGCATGTGTTGAATGTTGTTGCGATAGTAGGTCATCAACACTGCCTGCTCACGCGGCAGGATGATGATGTCACCGATATTATCTTGCTCAGTCTCGAACTTATTCATGCCCATCGCGTGATCCAGCAGGGCTTCAGCGCTGAGATTCGGCACCGTGGCTTCCGGTGAGTAGGGCACATTGCGCAGCAATTGGGTGTAACACTCCAGTTGCTCAATGAGCTGTTCGCGGGTCAGCGAACGCTGACGAGAAGCCAGTAACGCGGTGACGCACAGGTTCATGGCATTGGCGGCACCCGCATCGTTAATCCGCACCATCAGGCGGTTGGCGATGTCATTCACTGCGGGGTTCATCCACGCCTGACGCTGCGGCTCGATCGGATCAATCGCCTCGCGCCATTCCGGCACATGTTTGTTCAGATAGTTCACCAACGGCAGGGGTTCACCGAAGTTCACATAACCCTGGCCAAGATTGCGCAGCTTACGCAGGCCGCGCACCATCTGCATAAAGCCTTCTTTTTCTTTCGCTGCACCACGCAGTTCTTTGGCATAGGTGCCGACTTCCATCACATGTTCGTAGCCAATATAAATCGGCACGAAGGTGATGGGACGGCTACCGCCGCGTAGCAATGCCTGCAATGTCATCGACAGCGTGCCGGTTTTTGGTTCCAGCAAGCGGCCAGTACGTGAGCGCCCGCCTTCCACAAAGTACTCAACCGAATAACCGCGATTAAACAACTCGCCCAGATATTCACGGAAGACCGTAGAGTAAAGCTTGTTGCCCTTGAAGGTGCGGCGAATAAAGAACGCGCCAAGGCGACGGAAAATCGGCCCGGCGGGCCAGAAATTCAGATTGATACCTGCGGCGATGTGCGGCGGCACCAGTCCCTGATGGTAGAGAACGTAGGAAAGCAGCAAGTAATCCATGTGGCTACGATGGCAGGGGACATAAACAATCTCATGTCCATCCTGTGCCAACTGGCGCACTCGCTCGCCACCATTCACGTTGATCCCCTGATAGAGACGACTCCACATCCAGCCCATCACGCGATCGGTGACGCGGATAGCTTCATACGAGAAGTCGGCAGCAATCTCTTCCATCAATTCGACGGCGTTTTGCTGTGCTTTCTCGTGGGAAATCTTTTTGCTGCGCGCCTCGTCTTCCACCGCTTTTTCAATCGCTTTCGATTGCAGCAGCTTATTAAACAGATCCTGGCGGGCGGGCAAGCGCGGGCCAATCGCAGCCAGACGCTGGCGGGCGAAGTGGATCCGCGCCACGCGTGCCAGCTTCTGGGCTATCGACTTATCCGTACCGTGTTCGGTCGCCATCTGGCGCAGTGAAACGGTCGGCGAAAAGCGCACAAAGCTATCGCGACCATGCCAGAGAATGGCGAAGAATTTCTGCACACCGTTCAGAATACGCAGGTGAGGGGTGGATTCTCCCTGAACTTCACGTCCTGGTGCACGTCCAAACATCACCGATACTGGCAGCATCTGTACATCCAGCTCCGGGTTGCTGCGGTGCAGATCAAGGTAGTCATGGAACAGCTTTACGGACTCCAGATTCGGCACGAAATACGGGAAAACACGCGGTCCATCGTGGATAAACACATGTCGCGGCAGCAATGAGCCGTCAATTTCCAGCGGTGCGAGCGGATCCGGCAGATCGTGTTTCAGACACTGCGAACGCAGTGTGAGGAGATCGGCCTTGGAATCATAAGGCAGTACATACAGGATAGGCCGCGTCGGATCCAGTCCATGCTCGGACACGGGATCGGCGGGAATGGCCTTACTCTTTACCAAAATGGAGAGTGGTAAATTCAATAATTTATAATAAAGTTTACGCCAACCTGACATAGACAACTTCAAGCCTCTTGTTAGCAAAGCGCGGCAAGCATACCAGAATGCGCCGCGAAAATCTGTGGCTGCACCACTCCGGCTGCCCAGACATTGACGTCAAAACGAGTAAAGGGTTCAACGACATGGCAAATAACGTCACCGGTTTTCTCAGGATAGTGAAAGCAGCCGGTTATTCCTGGCAGGGATTGCGCGCTGCCTGGACACATGAAGCAGCGTTTCGCCAGGAAGCTATTGCCGCATTAGTGGCAATTATAGTGGCGTGCTGGCTGGATGTTGATGCTATTTCCCGCGTACTCATGATTGGTTCCGTAGTGCTGGTGGTCATTGTTGAGATCCTGAATAGCGCCATTGAAGCCGTTGTCGACCGCATTGGTCAGGAACGCCATCCGCTGGCTGGACGCGCGAAAGACATGGGATCGGCCGCCGTGTTGCTGGCTATTTTACTGGCGCTGTTTGTCTGGATCGCGCTGCTTTGGTCACATTTGCGATAAGGATTCCGGATTCATCAACTCGCTGATTTTTCCCTCAGTTTTGGTTTCCATTTCACCAATACCTGTATATACTCACAGCGACTGTATAAACAACCAGGGGGCGGGATGAAAGCGTTAACCAGCAGGCAGCAACAGGTCTATGATCTGATTCGCGACCATATTAACCAGACGGGCATGCCGCCAACGCGTGCGGAAATTGCTTCGCAGCTGGGCTTCCGCTCACCTAATGCGGCAGAAGAACACCTGAAAGCATTAGCGCGTAAAGGCGTTATTGAGATCGTTTCCGGCGCTTCGCGCGGCATTCGTTTATTGATGGAAGAAGAAGCCAGTGAGGGGCTGCCATTGGTTGGCCGTGTCGCTGCGGGTGAACCTTTGCTGGCGCAGGAGCACATTGAAGCGCACTACCAGGTCGATGCTAACCTGTTCAAACCCAGCGCTGATTTCCTGCTACGTGTCAGCGGCATGTCGATGAAAGATATCGGCATTATGGATGGTGATCTGCTGGCGGTACACAAAACACAGGAAGTGCGTAACGGCCAGGTTGTCGTCGCACGTATCGATGATGAAGTCACGGTGAAGCGCTGGAAAAAGCAGGGCGCAATTGTGCAACTGCTGCCGGAAAACAGCGACTTCCAGCCGATTGTTGTTGATACCCGCGAACAATCCCTGACGGTCGAAGGGCTGGCGGTAGGCATTGTGCGTAACGGCGAGTGGCTCTGATACCTTGATTCCCCCTGCTACGGCAGCCTTCTGTGCTGCCGTGGTTTTATTCTCTGACAAGACGGTAGTGCAGCAAACCGGGACGGGCTGATGCAGCTGTTTTCCTCCTCTGACAAAGCACTCTGGCGGCTGGCGCTGCCTATGATTCTCTCCAATATCACTGTTCCGCTACTTGGCGTGGTTGATACCGCCGTCATTGGTCATCTCGATAGTCCCATTTATCTCGGCGGTGTGGCGGTTGGCACCACGGCGACCAGTTTCATCTTTATGTTGCTGCTGTTTTTACGTATGAGCACCACCGGGCTGACTGCTCAGGCATTTGGTGCTGGCAACAAAAAGGCACTGGCTCGGGCGCTTACCCAGCCTTTACTCATTGCCCTGGTGGCCGGTGTGCTGTTTATTTTGCTGCGCACGCCAGTCAGTAATCTGGCAGCGGTGCTGATGGGTGGCAGCCAGGAGGTCCAACAGCAGGCGCAATTGTTCATTCAGATTCGCTGGCTGAGCGCTCCCGCCACGCTGGCAAACCTGGTCATCCTCGGTTGGTTGTTGGGGGTGCAATATGCGCGTGCGCCAGTGGTGCTACTGGTGGTGGGGAATTTGGTCAATATCCTGTTGGATCTGGCGTTTGTGTTGGGGCTGCATTGGGGCGTAGCAGGTGCCGCAGCAGCAACGGCACTGGCTGAATATACGACCCTTGCCGTCGGATTATGGATGGTGGCGCGTGTATTGAAGCTGCGCGGAATTGATTTGGCGATGCTGCGGGAGAGTTGGCGCGGTGATGCTGCTCGTCTGTTTCGCCTCAATCGCGACATTATGTTGCGCTCCTTCCTGCTACAAATCTGCTTTGCTTCCCTGACGATACTCGGTGCACGTATTGGCCCGGATGTGGTAGCGGTCAATGCGGTGCTGTTGATGTTTCTGACTTTCACCGCGTATGCACAGGATGGCTTTGCTTATGCGGTTGAAGCGTGTTCTGGTGAAGCCGTCGGTGCCAAAGATCGCAGCCGGCTATTGCTGATCTGGCATGCTGCCTGCCGTCAGGCGGGGTTGGTCGCGCTGCTGTTTGCGGCGATTTATGCGTTATTTGGCACCCATATCGTGGCCCTGCTGACTTCACTGGAAGCATTACGCGATGCGGCCGATCGCTATCTGCTATGGCAGGTAGTGATGCCGTTAGTGGGCGTGTGGTGCTACCTGTTGGATGGCATGTTTATCGGGGCAACGCGCGGCCGGGAAATGCGTAACAGCATGGCGCTGGCGGCGCTCGGTTATGGCCTGTCATTACTGACGCTTCCCTGGTTAGGTAATCATGGATTGTGGCTGGCGGTGACGGTGTTTCTGGCCGTGCGTGGAATAACGCTCTGGTTCGTCTGGCGTCGTCACTGGCGTCATGACAGCTGGTTCGCAAACAGTTAACTATGATGCTTTGAATACAGAATAATCCGTAAGTGTGCTAACCATTCCGCAATGTCTACTATAATTATCCTTGTCGGCGCGAATGAGTGGCGCTTTATGTTGGTTTTACCCGCTGGCGTTGGGTATTCCACCACTATCACTCGACATAACATGGAGAAAGGTTATGAACAAAGACGAAGTGAGCGGAAACTGGAAACAATTCAAAGGGAAAGTGAAAGAAAAATGGGGCAAGCTGACGGATGACGATATGACGGTCATTGAAGGGAAACGCGATCAGCTTGTCGGGAAAATTCAGGAACGCTACGGCTATGCAAAAGATCAGGCCGAGCGAGAAGTTAAAGACTGGGAAAGTCACAACAAGGATTATCGCTGGTAACGGACCCGTTTAAGGACGATGCTCCTGCCCTCCGATCGTGATGATCGGGCTGGCACAGGGATGTGCCATCTATCCTTTTTTACCCCGCTTCTTACTTTCCACCTGATGATCGTGCTCACAGCTTTCGTGATGCGTACAGGCTTCTACTTCAACACAATTTTCACACAGACCGTGTGCTTCTATGACGCTGTGTCGCAAGGAAAAACCGGCCTGTTCGGCCAGGCCTGCAATGATCTTTTCCACGCCATGCGCGTGCTTTTCACTGACTGCGGCACAACGATCGCACACCAGCATGACTGAGGTATGTGCCGGTTCATCGAAATGATGGCAAACCACGTAGCTGTTATTGGACTCCACACGATGGATAAAACCCTGCTCCAGCAGGAAGTCCAGTGCACGGTAAATAGTGGGGGGTTTTGCCTGGGGCTCACTGACACGCAACTGATCCAGCAAATCATAGGCGCTGATCGATCCATTCTGTTCTGCCATCAGGCGCAGCACCTCGGCGCGTTGTGAGGTCAGACGTACACCGCGTTGCAGACAGAGTGTCTCTGCCTGAGTAAGCAGTTGGTCGGGCGACAGATTTGACATAAGCGTTCTCCTGGTTGCGAGTGATGTTATTTTATCACACAAATTTTTACGCTGCTGTGATTGCTTTTTCTTCTTAACTCTCTCAATAAAATTTCATTTTTTCATCAGGTTAGCCGCGCAATTTTTCGCAGACTCTTCTCACCCTGTCACCATTGATTCTGCTTGCTCTGACCTCATTACAGAGGCTTATCATTTTTTGCTTTGCAACTCACCGACTTAGCGACTAAGGTTCAAAAGGTCTTAAGTAATATCTGGTCTTAATTTAAATGCCGTTTATTTTTTTGCATAAATACACGACAGATTGACGCTTCAGCAGTCAATTCTGCGAATAGCAGTGCTATTTCCTTTCATTTCACAGCAATAAATCGTTAGCCCAGGTTCACAATAAGGGGCTGGTAAATTGTTTCGTCGATGACGTGGTCACGACTTTTAAAGGTGATGGCAGGCAAATGGTGAAGACATTATTCAGACGCAAAAGTGTTGGTTATATTGTTGTTTTGAATGCAGTATTTCTTTCCTCTTCGGCCCTGGCCGCAGGTACCTGGTACGACGCTCGTAACGATGCAATGGGGGGGACAGGGGTCGCTTCTTCCACCTGGAGTTCTGCGGTACTGGCAAACCCGGCTTTGATGACCAAAGCAAAACCTGATGATGACGTGAGTATTATTTTCCCGTCAGCCGGGATACAGGTTACTGATAAAGACAAACTGATTAATCGTGTTGATGACATCACGGACACCGTCGACCGTTATCAGAATGTGATTGATAACTTAACCTTCCAGGACTACCTCAACGGCTATCCAGAACTTAAAGCCGCGGCGGGTGATATGGCAAACCAGTTGCGCGATCTGCGTGGCAACAAAGCAGACGGCTCAGCAGGCGTTGCGCTGGCTGTTACGGTGCCCAATGAAACGCTGCCCTTCGCGTTTGTCACCAAAGCCTACGGTACTGCACACATCCGTGCGAACGTGTCACAAAGCGATATTGATTATCTGCAAGGGGTTGCGGATGGCACTGTCATTCCAGTGCCGGGTGATGAGGATAAGTTGACCTCCAGCGCCAACGGTCTGGCGGCATTAGTGACAGATTACGGTATTGCTATGGCGCATCAGTTCAGCGTTGCCGGACATCCTGTCTCTGTAGGGATTACGCCGAAACTGCAAAAAACCTGGCTGTATAACTACACCGCCAGCGTGTACAACTACGACAAAAGTGATATCAACAACAGCCGCTACCGCAGCTCAGATACCGGTTTTAACGTTGATGCAGGTATCGCAACGGACTTTGCCGATAACTGGACGTTCGGCCTGACCGGCCAGAACCTGATTTCACGCGATATCGATACCAAAGAAGTGAATGGCTACCGTGATACGTACCAAATCCGTCCACTGGTCACCACCGGTCTGGCCTGGAACTATGGTGCCTTCACACTGACTGGCGATGTCGATTTGACACAAACCAAGCGTTTTAAATCGGAAGACAGCAGTCAATACGTTGGAGTCGGTGGGGAATATCGTGTACTGGACTGGCTGCAATTGCGGGCTGGTTATCGTGCGGATATGAAGTCAAATGACGCCAACGTGTTCACCGCCGGTTTTGGTGTGTCACCGTTTAACAATACCGTGCACCTTGATTTGGCCGGTTCGGTTGGCGACGACAATACCTGGGGTGCGATGTTGCAGCTCGGCTTTAATTTCTGATGTCTCTGCTTCATCCTGACGGGCGGCTGTGTCGCCCGTCAATCCTGTGATATCATTGCGCAGAATCTCATCACTTAACCCCGGATTTACTGCGTTTCATGACCGATACCTTCTCTTCGCAACGTTTTTCTATTGCCCCGATGCTCGACTGGACCGATCGTCACTGTCGTTATTTTCACCGTCAGCTGAGTGGTGACACGCTGCTTTACACCGAAATGGTGACAACCGGCGCGATCATTCATGGCAAGGGTGATTATCTGGCTTTTAGCGAGGATGAACATCCGGTTGCGCTGCAACTGGGTGGCAGCGATCCAGCAGCCCTGGCGCAGTGCGCGCAACTGGCGGAAGCGCGTGGTTATGATGAGATCAACCTTAATGTCGGCTGCCCGTCCGATCGCGTGCAGAATGGCCGTTTTGGTGCCTGTCTGATGGGAGAAGCGGCGCTGGTGGCGGATTGCATTAAAGCGATGCGTGACGTGGTAAGCATTCCGGTGACGGTGAAAACCCGTATCGGTATTGACGATCAGGATAGCTACGCCTTCTTGTGCGATTTCGTTGGCACTGTCGCACAGCAGGGTGGCTGTGACACGTTTATCATCCACGCCCGTAAAGCCTGGTTGTCGGGTCTTAGCCCAAAAGAGAACCGCGAGATCCCCCCGCTTGATTATCCGCGCGTCTATCAACTGAAACGTGATTTCCCCCATCTGACTATGGCGATCAATGGGGGGATCAAAACGCTGGAAGAGGCGAAAATCCACCTGCAACATATGGATGGCGTGATGATGGGGCGTGAAGCCTATCAGAATCCGGGCATTCTGACGCAGGTTGACCGTGAGTTGTTTGGTCGTGATACGCCAGCCGTAGATCCCGTGGCCGTGGTACGTAGCATGTATCCGTATATCGAGGCGGAACTGGCGAAAGGGACTTACCTTGGTCACGTCACGCGCCATATGTTGGGCCTGTTCCAGGGCATTCCGGGCGCACGCCAGTGGCGACGTTATCTTAGCGAGAATGCCCACAAACCGGGCGCTGATGTTCGCGTGCTGGAAGCGGCGCTGGTGCTGGTGGCGGATAAAATTCCCCAGGAAGCCTGATTTTTTTCTCCGTAGCGGCGCGATTAATCGCGTGGATTTTTCCTGCAACGCGCACGAAATTGCGCGATAAATCGCGTCGCTACGGGAAGGGTTCAATGGTTTTATTCACACCACTATTTGGTGAATTTCACTATTCTCCAAACCTATCTCGCTTATCATTTCTATTGATTTCAATTAATTAGCAAGAATTCAGTGTTGGCACGTATCTTGTAATGCACTTCCTGTAACCTACACAGGAGAACCTTCGTGGAAATATTATTTGTTATCGGCTTTTTTCTCATGCTGTTGCTGACCGGTGTGTCGCTGCTGGGCGTGATTGCCGCGCTGATTGTTGCAACGGTGCTGATGTTCCTCGGCGGGTTGTTTGCACTTGTTATTAAATTGTTGCCGTGGCTGGTGTTGGCGGTGGTGGCTGTCTGGGTGTATCGCGCTTTTACCACGCCGCAGGGTGAAGTGAAGCTGAATCGACTGAAAAGAAAAATCAGTAAGTTAGAGAGAAACGGCTGGCGTTAAATGCGGAGGCGATCACAGAGTTGGCAATGCTTAGTCCAAATCTGCAATTAAACATATTTTTTACTTATGTTTTCTGTCAGGATGTTTGCCGTTGAGTCGAAACAAATTCATCGCCGCTGTCCCTACACCAGCGCGAACTATAAAAAAGAAAAAGGGGCTTCCTACGGGAAGCCCCGTTTGCTTTATGGTGTCAGGGAATCAGCAGGCTTGAACCTTGCGTTGCGCGGCTTTCCAGCACCTTATGCGCCTGAGCCGCATCGCGTAACGCGAATTTCTGCTGTTCCGGCACATTGATTTTAATCGCATGGCTGGCAATCAGTGAAAACAGCTCAGCACTGGCGTGGTCGAGTTCTTCGCGGTTGGTGATATAACCAAACAATGAAGGACGGGTGACAAACAGCGACCCCTTCTTGTTCAGAATGCCCAAATCGACACCGGTGACCGGACCGGATGCATTACCAAAACTCACCATCAGACCGTGGCGACGCAGACTATCCAGTGACGATTCCCAGGTATCTTTACCTACTGAGTCATACACCACAGCCACTTTTTTGCCGTTGGTCAGTTCACTCACCCGTTGCGCAATATTCTCGTCGCGATAGTTAATGGTGGCCCATGCGCCCGCCTCTTTGGCGATTTGCGCTTTTTCAGCGGAGCCTACGGTACCAATCAGGTGCGCGCCCAGCGCTTTCGCCCACTGGCAGGCAATCAGACCGACACCGCCCGCTGCGGCATGGAACAGGAATGTCTCATCCGCTTTGACCTTATAAGTCTGACGCAACAGATATTGTACGGTCAGGCCCTTCAGGAACGAGGCGGCTCCCTGCTCGAAGCTGATGCGTTCAGGCAGAATCACCAGACGATCTTCATGCACATTGTGCAACTCGCTGTACGCACCGAGCGCCGACTGGCAATACACCACGCGATCGCCCACTTTAAAGCGTGTAACGGCAGAACCAACTTTTTTCACTACGCCTGCCGCTTCCGTACCCAGACCAGAAGGTTTCGCTGCCACCGGATACAATCCGCTACGTACATAGGTATCGATATAGTTAATACCGATTGCCCGATTTTCCACCTGGACTTCATGTTCAACGGGGTCATTGAGCTCAAAATCCACCCATTGCAGTACTTCAGGGCCGCCATGTTCGTTGAACTGAATACGCTTTGCCATTCTGACTCCTGTGATTGTTCATCCTGTGACGTTATACTTGCCCGTCACTCTAAAGATCGGTAATGCATTCACTATGGCAGGAAATAAACCCACCAACAAATCGAACGAAACCCGCGACCGTCAACTGGAGGGCGTGAAAATGCCGCCGCATTCCATTGAGGCGGAGCAGTCGGTACTCGGTGGGTTGATGCTGGATAACGAGCGTTGGGACAACGTCTCCGAACGCGTGGTCGCTGAGGATTTCTTCAACCGCTCGCACCGGCTAATCTTCTCCGAAATGCAGAGCCTGCTGGAAGCCGGACAGCCTATTGACCTGATTACGCTGTCGGAATCGTTGGAAACGCGTGGCGAGCTGGAAATGGCGGGGGGCTTTGCCTATCTCGCCGAACTGGCAAAAAACACCCCGAGCGCGGCCAACATTGGTGCCTATGCTGACATCGTGCGCGAGCGTGCGGTGGTACGCGAAATGATCTCAGTGGCGAATCAAATCGCCGATGCCGGTTACGATCCGCAGGGGCGCAGCAGTGAAGATCTGCTCGATTTCGCGGAGTCCAACGTCTTCAAGATCGCCGAGCAGCGCGCCAACAAAGATGAAGGCCCGAGGAATATCGAGCAAATCCTCGAAGCCACGGTATCGCGTATTGAATCGCTGGTTTCTACGCCGCACGATGGCGTCACCGGGGTAGACACCGGTTATCAGGATCTGAACAAAAAAACCGCCGGTTTGCAGGGTTCTGATCTGATTATCGTTGCGGCACGTCCGTCGATGGGTAAAACCACCTTCGCCATGAACTTGTGCGAAAACGCCGCCATGCTGCAAGAAAAGCCGGTCCTGATTTTCAGTCTGGAAATGCCCAGCGAACAGATCATGATGCGTATGCTGGCGTCATTATCACGAGTGGATCAGACGCGTATCCGTACCGGTCAGCTGGAGGATGAGGACTGGGCGCGTATCTCCGCTACTATGGGCATCCTGCTTGAGAAGAAGAACATGTATATCGATGATTCTTCCGGTCTGACGCCGACGGAGGTGCGTTCGCGCGCGCGCCGTATCTATCGTGAAAACGATGGCCTGAGCATGATCATGATCGACTATCTGCAATTGATGCGTGTCCCCTCGCTGTCGGATAACCGTACGCTGGAAATCGCCGAAATATCACGCTCGCTCAAGGCGTTGGCGAAAGAACTGAATGTGCCGGTGGTGGCGTTGTCGCAGTTGAACCGCTCGCTGGAACAACGTGCCGATAAACGCCCGGTGAACTCGGATCTGCGTGAATCCGGCTCGATCGAACAGGATGCGGACCTGATCATGTTTATATATCGTGATGAGGTTTATCACGAAAACAGCGATCTGAAAGGCATTGCTGAGATCATCATCGGTAAACAGCGTAACGGACCGATCGGCACAGTACGTTTGACCTTCAATGGTCACTGGTCGCGTTTTGATAACTACGCCGGCCCGCAATACGACGACGAATAATCCTCTCCTCCCCTCTGCATGCACGATCTGTGCATGCATTTCACGTCATTGGAAAATAGTGTTGGACAACCCCGCCTTTAATCAGGTTATCTGTAGCAAAGCGCCCCCATTTACGCTCTGGAAGCAGCATGACTCAGGTAGACGATTACGACCTTAAAATATTGACATTACTACAATCTAACGGCCGCCTCACCAACCAGGAACTCAGTGATTTAGTGGGCCTTTCGGCGTCTCAATGTTCACGCCGACGCATCAATCTTGAACAGGCAAACCTGATTCTCGGTTATCACGCCCGCTTGTCGCCCGATGCCATCGGCCTCGGCATGGTGGGATTGATTGAGGTGCGGCTGATTAACCACACACCTGATTATGAAGAGAGTTTTCACCGTATGGTGGAACAGGAAACGGCCATCGTGGATGCGTTTAAAACCACGGGTGATGCGGATTATTTGCTGAAAGTTGCGGTAGCTGATCTGGCTTCACTCAGTGCCTTAATCAGCCAACTGGTGGGGGGGCATCAAAGTGTCGCCCATGTCAAAACCTCGGTGGTTTTGAGCCGTTTAAAAGAGAACGGTTTGATGATAATTCCTGAGCACAAAACGCGCCAAAAAAGTGCGTAATGTGCTAGTCTGGTGCAATTATTGCCAATCAAATGCAAAAAACGCGCACCAGATAACAGATTTGTGCATGGATTGCTGATTTAGCCTCTGAGCTATGCACAAAAACCTGCAATAAAGCGCCTTAGTTATCAATTGGATAATCATTGGCACCCATCGGCGGCGACACGACGTCGCCGATGTGGTGCGTTTTTTGCATTTGAACCGCATCAATTGCAATGAGATAAATCCATGGATAACGTTGTTGAACCCACCAAGATTCCCCACTCCCGTATCGAAGATGCCCTGGCGATAGTGCTTGGCACGCTGATGGTTTCTTTCGGCGTGATCATGCTGAAGCAAGCGGGAGCGTTGACCGGCAGTTCCGCCGGTATTGCCTTCTTAATTAGCTATCTGACGCCACTTTCCTTCGGCAGCGCCTTTTTCCTGATTAACCTGCCATTTTACTGGCTGGCGGTGCGTCGTATGGGCTGGGAATTTACCCTGAAAACATTCTGCGCCGTGGGCCTGGTGTCACTGTTTACCCACCTGCACCCGTTGTTCATCCATTTTTCCTCATTAAATCCGTTTTATGCGACATTGTTCGGTAACGTGGTAATGGGGATTGGGTTTATAGTGTTGTTTCGTCACAAAGCCAGTCTGGGCGGCGTCAATATTCTGGCGCTCTGGTTGCAGGACCGCATCGGCCTGCGCGCTGGAAAACTGCAAATGGCGGTCGATACCTGCGTGGTGTTGGCTTCGTTGTTTGTCGTATCCGTACCCATGCTGCTTGCCTCGATAGCGGGCGCGGTGATCCTGAATCTGATCATCGCCATGAATCACCGCCCAGGCCGTTACAGGGTTTGACGATGCATCGTTACCTGACTTTTTTGACCAATCATGGAGATCTGCACCGTGTTTCAAAACGTTGATGCCTATGCCGGCGATCCGATTCTGTCGCTGATGGAAACCTTCAAACAGGACCAGCGCGCGAATAAAGTGAATCTGAGCATCGGCCTCTATTACAACGAGCAGGGCATCATTCCTCAGCTGCAGGCGGTTGCCGCAGCGGAAGAGCGCCTGCAAGCGGCACCGCATCAGGCTTCGCTTTATCTGCCGATGGAAGGTTTTGGTCCTTACCGTAACGCCATCGCACCATTGCTGTTCGGTCGCGAGCACCCGATGTTGAAGGCGGGCCGCATTGCCTCCATCCAGACGCTGGGTGGGTCAGGTGCGCTGAAAGTCGGTGCGGATTTCCTCAAACGTTACTTCCCGAACTCCAACGTCTGGGTCAGCGATCCTACCTGGGAAAACCACATTGCGATCTTCAACGGTGCCGGTTTTGAAGTCAGCACTTACCCGTGGTACGACGCAGAAACCAACGGTGTGAAATTTGATGCCTTTATCGCTGCGCTGAAAACCCTGCCGAAGCAAAGCATCGTGCTGCTGCATCCGTGCTGCCATAACCCAACCGGTGCGGATTTGACTGACGCACAGTGGGACCAGACCGTTGAGGTGCTGAAAGCACAGGAACTGATCCCGTTCCTCGATATCGCTTATCAGGGCTTTGGCGCCGGTATGAACGAAGACGCCTATGCGATTCGTGCCGTGGCGGCTGCGGGTCTGCCAGCGCTGGTCAGCAACTCGTTCTCCAAAATCTTCTCACTGTATGGTGAGCGCGTCGGTGGACTCTCCATCGTTTGCGATAGCGCAGAAGAAGCAGGCCGTGTGCTGGGTCAGTTGAAAGCAACGGTGCGCCGTAACTACTCCAGCCCGCCGAACTTCGGTGCTCAGGTGGTTTCCTGTGTTCTGAACGATGAAGCGCTGCTGAACAACTGGTTGGCGGAAGTAGAAGCGATGCGTCTGCGTATTATCGAAATGCGTCAGGCACTGGTTGCGGTACTGCGTGAGAAGCTGCCGGGCCAGAACTTCGATTATCTGCTGAAACAGCGTGGCATGTTCAGCTACACCGGTCTGAGCGCGCAGCAGGTCGATCGCCTGCGTGACGAGTTCGGTGTCTACCTGATTGCCAGCGGTCGTATGTGTGTGGCAGGACTTAATAGCCGCAATGTACATCAGGTAGCGGAAGCCTTTGCTGCGGTGATGTAATCCATGATGAAGCCGCCAGCTTGATGCTGGCGGTTTTTTTTCGTCCAATTTCAGGCCGTTTTTTCCTTTACCTTTCGCCGTCATGCTGCACACTTAAACGGTGTGTTTAATTCAGGATTCAGGCATGTGGCACCAACAAACCTTAACGCTTAGCGCCAAACCACGCGGTTTTCACCTGGTCACCGACGAGATCGTCGGACAGCTACGCGCCCTGTCGGATGTGCGTATTGGTCAGCTGCATTTGTTGCTACAGCACACCTCCGCCTCACTGACCCTCAATGAAAATTGCGATCCCACGGTACGCAGCGACATGGAGCAACATTTTCTGCGTCATGTGCCAGAAAATGCCCCTTATCAACACGATTATGAAGGTGCAGATGATATGCCCGCGCACATTAAGTCATCGCTACTCGGCGTATCCTTGTTGTTACCGATTAGCCGTGGGCGGCTGATGCTGGGGACGTGGCAGGGGATCTGGCTCGGTGAACATCGGGTTCACGGCGGCGCGCGGCGCATTGTCGCCACCTTACAAGGGGAGTAAATATGAACACTTCGGATTTACTGACATATTGCATGAGCAAGCCGGGCGCAGAGCAGAGTGTGCACAGTGACTGGAAAGCCACGCAGATCAAAAGCGAGGGGATTTTATTTGCGATGGTGCATGAGGTAAAAGGGCGTCCGGCGGTTTCGTTGAAAGCCACCCCGGCACTGGCCGATTTACTGCGTGAAGAACATAGTGATGTGTTTCCCAGCGAGCATCTGAACAAGTCCCACTGGAGCACCCTGTGGCTGGACGGTTCGCTGAAAGATTCGCAGATTTACTACCTGGTGGATGCTTCCTGGCAACAGGCTGACGCCACACGCGCGGCGGGCGTCAGCCATGATGAGGATTAAGCGACAGCTTCCTCACGTAGGGTGTTGATATCAATTACAAAACGGTATTTCACGTCGCTTTTCAGCATACGCTCATAGGCTTCGTTGATTTGGTTCATGGCGATCAGTTCGATATCGGAAGTGATACCGTGCTTGCCGCAGAAATCCAGCATTTCCTGGGTTTCAGCGATACCGCCAATCAGCGAGCCAGCGATGCTGCGACGTTTGAAGATCAGGTTAAACACCTGCGGTGCCGGGTGATCGTGCTCCGGTGCGCCCACCAGCGTCATGTTGCCATCGCGCTTCAGCAGGGCAATAAACGGGTTGAGATCGTGCTGCGCCGCCACGGTGTTCAGGATGAAGTCAAAGCTGTTGAGGTGCTGGGCCATCTGATCCGCGTCCTTCGAGATCACCACTTCGTCAGCGCCAAGGCGTTTGCCGTCTTCAATTTTTGACGGTGACGTGGTGAACAGCACCACATGTGCGCCCATAGCATGCGCCAGCTTCACACCCATATGACCGAGACCACCAAGGCCGACGATACCGACTTTCTGGCCCGGACCCACGTTCCAGTGACGCAGCGGTGAGTAGGTGGTGATACCGGCACACAGCAGCGGTGCAACACCTGCCAGGTCGAGGTTTTCCGGTACGCGCAGCACAAAGCTTTCATCCACAACCATGCTGGTGGAGTAGCCGCCATAGGTGATGGCTTTGGTTTCGCGATCTTCACCGTTGTAGGTGCCAACAAAACCGTTTTCACAGTACTGCTCCAGACCTTCCTGGCAGCTCGGACAGCTACGGCAGGAGTCGACCATACAGCCCACGCCGACCAGATCACCCACTTTGTATTTATGAGTGTGTGCGCCTACCGCCGTCACGCGGCCAACGATTTCATGGCCTGGTACGACCGGGAAAATGGTGTTTTTCCATTCGTTACGCGCAGTATGAAGGTCAGAGTGGCAGACGCCGCAGTACAACACTTCAATCTGCACATCATGAGCGCGCAGCTCGCGAGGCTTATAGTCGAACGGAGCGAGTTTAGATTTCGCGTCCTGTGCGGCATAGGCATGCGTAATATTCATGGTGTCTCCAGTTAAGATGTGTCGTGAGTTTTTGCGGGGATCCCCTCCGTAAACGGAAGGGATAAAGGCGCTTGAGTACGCCAAAAAGGAACTGTGTAAGGATAGTCACCTGATGGGAAAGCGTATATGCCTGAAGATGTCTGATTCTTGCCTGTTTCTGCATTTCTCTGCGGAATCTGGCAGAAAGAATCAGGCCCGCAATCGCGGGCCTGAGAGAGAAATTACTTTTTTAACATTGGCTTAAGGAAGCGTGCCGTATGTGATTTTTCGCATTCCGCCACGGTTTCTGGCGTACCTGCCACCAGGATTTCGCCGCCGCCGCTGCCGCCTTCGGGGCCGAGATCGACGATCCAGTCAGCCGTTTTGATCACGTCGAGGTTGTGCTCAATCACCACGATGGTGTTGCCCTGATCGCGCAACTGATGCAGCACTTCCAGCAGTTGCTGGATATCAGCAAAGTGCAGGCCCGTGGTCGGCTCATCAAGGATGTACAACGTCTGGCCGGTACCGCGTTTCGACAGCTCACGCGCCAGCTTCACGCGCTGCGCTTCACCGCCGGATAGCGTGGTGGCAGACTGGCCGAGGCGGATATAGGACAAGCCCACGTCCATCAGGGTTTGCAGCTTACGCGCCAGCGCTGGCACCGCATCAAAGAAGTCACGCGCTTCTTCGATGGTCATCTCCAGCACTTCATGGATGCTTTTGCCTTTGTATTTAATCTCCAGAGTTTCACGGTTATAACGTTTGCCTTTGCATTGATCGCAGGGGACGTAAATATCCGGCAGGAAGTGCATTTCAACTTTGATCACCCCATCGCCCTGGCAGGCTTCACAACGTCCACCACGCACGTTAAAGCTGAAGCGGCCCGGATTATAGCCACGCGAACGCGACTCCGGCACACCGGCAAACAGTTCGCGCACCGGGGTGAAGATGCCGGTATAGGTCGCCGGGTTGGAGCGCGGTGTACGACCGATCGGGCTTTGATCGATATCGATCACTTTGTCGAAATGTTCCAGACCGGCGATCTCGCGATAGGGTGCCGGTTCACCGCTGGTGGCACCGTTTAACTGGCGCTGAGCAATCGGGAACAGGGTATCGTTAATCAGTGTCGATTTACCGGAACCTGACACGCCAGTGATGCAGGTAAACAGACCGACCGGCACCGTCAGGGTCACGTCTTTCAGGTTGTTGCCGCGCGCCCCGGTCAACTTCAGCACCTTGGCGGGATCGCCTTTAACGCGTTCTTTCGGCACGGCAATTTCACGTTTGCCGCTCAGGTACTGGCCGGTAAGAGAATCTTCATGTGCCATGATGGCGTTGACGTCACCTTCCGCCACCACCTGGCCGCCATGTACTCCGGCGCCGGGGCCGATATCGATGATATGGTCGGCGGCACGAATCGCATCTTCATCGTGCTCCACCACAATCACCGTATTGCCGAGATCACGCAGGTGAATCAGCGTACTCAGCAGACGTTCGTTGTCGCGCTGATGCAGACCAATCGACGGTTCATCCAGTACGTACATCACCCCCACCAGACCCGCACCGATCTGGCTCGCCAGACGGATACGCTGTGCTTCACCGCCGGACAACGTCTCAGCAGAGCGCGACATAGAAAGATAATTCAGCCCGACGTTGACGAGGAAGCTCAGACGATCGCCAATCTCTTTCAGGACTTTTTCTGCAATTTTGGCGCGCTGGCCGCTCAGTTTGAGATCGCGGAAGAAATCCATTGCGTGGCCGATGCTCATGTCAGAGATGGTCGGCAGGTTGGTGTTTTCCACAAAGACGTGGCGCGCTTCACGGCGCAGACGGGTGCCCTCACAGCTGGCGCAGGCGCGGTTGCTGATAAATTTCGCCAGCTCCTCGCGCACCGCATTGGATTCCGTCTCTTTATAGCGGCGCTCCATATTGTGCAGCACGCCTTCAAACGGATGGCGGCGCACTGAGGTATCGCCACGGTCGTTGATGTATTTGAATTCGATGCTTTCTTTGCCAGAACCGTACAGAATCACCTGCTGTGCTTTGTCGCTCAGGCTGTTAAACGGTGCTTCGACATCGAAATCCAGATGCTCAGACAGCGAACGCAGCATCTGGAAATAGTAGAAATTACGGCGATCCCAGCCGCGAATCGCACCACCCGCCAGCGACAGCTCCGGGTTTTGTACTACACGATCGGGATCGAAATATTGCTGCACACCGAGGCCGTCACAGGTTGGACAGGCACCCGCCGGATTATTGAACGAGAACAGGCGCGGTTCGAGTTCGCGCATGCTGTAGCCGCACACCGGGCAGGCAAAGTTGGCGGAGAACAGCATCTCTTCGGCGCTGTTGTCATCCATATCCGCGACAATCGCCGTGCCACCGCTTAATTCCAACGCGGTTTCGAACGATTCGGCTAAACGTGTCGCGAGGTCGTCACGGACGCGGAAGCGGTCAATCACCACCTCGATAGTATGCTTCTTCTGGAGTTCCAGCTTTGGCGGATCGGAGAGATCACAGACTTCACCATCGATACGGGCGCGGATATACCCCTGCGAGGCAAGGTTCTCCAGCGTTTTGGTGTGCTCGCCTTTACGATCCTTCACCACCGGAGCCAGCAACATCAGGCGACGGCCTTCTTCCTGTGCCAGCACCTGATCGACCATCTGGCTAACGGTTTGCGCCGCCAGGGTGACGTCATGATCCGGGCAGCGCGGCTCGCCAACACGGGCAAACAGCAAACGCAGATAGTCGTGGATTTCGGTAATGGTGCCGACCGTCGAGCGCGGGTTATGGGACGTGGATTTTTGCTCAATAGAGATGGCGGGCGAGAGACCTTCGATATGGTCAACGTCCGGCTTCTCCATTAAGGAAAGAAACTGGCGCGCATAGGCAGAGAGCGACTCCACATAGCGACGCTGACCTTCCGCGTACAGCGTATCAAACGCCAGAGAGGATTTACCGGAGCCTGACAGGCCGGTAACCACAATGAGTTTGTCGCGAGGGATGATCAGGTTGATGTTTTTCAAATTATGGGTGCGGGCACCACGAACTTCGATCTTATCCATTCACCTTTCCCGGATTAGCAGCACTCGCCGCGCCTTGCCGACGGCGGCCAGAAGAAACGCGTATTATGGCATAAAAAATAAACTGAATAAATATCCAGTGTTTTGCGTTTTGATTGTGTATTCTGGAAGCCAGCTCGAAAGTGGGAACCGCGATCCAGACGTGCTAGAATTGATCGTTTAGTATTGACGCATTAACTCATCGGGAGACAGCAACATGGCCAGTCGTGGCGTTAACAAAGTGATTCTTGTCGGGAATCTGGGTCAGGATCCGGAAGTACGTTATATGCCAAATGGTGGCGCAGTTGCCAACATTACGCTGGCTACGTCAGAAAGCTGGCGTGACAAACAAACCGGTGAAAACAAAGAGATCACCGAATGGCACCGCGTAGTGCTGTTTGGCAAACTGGCGGAAGTGGCCGGTGAATACCTGCGTAAAGGTTCACAGGTCTACATCGAAGGCCAGCTGCGCACCCGTAAATGGCAGGACCAGGGCGGCCAGGATCGTTACACCACCGAGATCGTGGTAAACGTGGGCGGCACCATGCAGATGCTGGGTGGTCGTCAGCAGGGCGCCAGCACCGGCGGAGCACCGATGGGCGGCCAGAGTGGCGGCAACAACAACGGTTGGGGTCAACCACAGCAGCCGCAGGGCGGCAACCAGTTCAGCGGCGGCGCGCAGCAGCGTCCACAGCAGCAGAGCGCACCGGCGAACAACGAACCGCCGATGGATTTTGACGACGATATTCCGTTCTAAGATCGGAACACATTCAGACAGATTTTCGAAAGAGGCCGCAGGGCCTCTTTTTTATTTCATGCATTGCCATGCCAAGGACATTCAGTTGGCCGCTATCTTCTGATGCTGTGCTTCTGTGTTGCTCTTTTTTCTTAACCGATAGCTGACGGCCAGCACCAGCAGCCAAACGGGGATCAGCCAGACTGAAATCTCGATGCCAGGCGTCATAAACATAATCACCAGAATTCCGGCCAGGAACAGCAGACACAGGATATTGGTCAGTGGGTAGCCCAGGCTGGGGAAATGGGTTTTCTGTTTGGTGATACGCATGGCGCGGCGGAATTTTAGATGAGTGATACTGATCATCGCCCAGTTAATGACGAGCGCAGAGACCACCAGCGACATCAGCAGCTCGAAGGCTTTGCCCGGCATGAGGTAGTTAAGCAGCACACACAACGCAGTAACCAGCGCCGAGACGCTGAGGGCGTTAAGAGGAATACCGCGCCGATTAACTTTTAACAATGAGGCGGGAGCATTACCCTGTTTCGCCAGACCAAACAACATGCGGCTGTTGCTGAACACACAGCTGTTATAAACAGAAAGCGCAGCAGAAAGCACGACGGCGTTGAGCAACGTCGCGACCAGATTACTGTCAAGTGCGTGGAAAATCAGGACGAACGGGCTACCCCCTTCCACCACTTTCTGCCACGGGTAGAGCGACAGCAACACCGCCAGCGCGCCAACATAGAACAGCAGGATGCGATAGATAACCTGGTTTGTGGCTTTCGGAATGCTTTTCTGCGGATTGTCGGCCTCGGCGGCAGTAATGCCGATCAGTTCCAGACCACCGAATGAGAACATGATTACGGCCATTGCCATCACCAGTCCCTTGATTCCGTTAGGGAAGAACCCTCCATGCTGCCACAGATTTGCGACGCTCGCCTCGGGACCTCCGTGCCCGCTGGCGAGCAGCCAGGCACCAAAACCGATCATGCCGACAATCGCCGCGACTTTGATGATTGAAAACCAGAATTCGACCTCGCCATAAATTTTCACGTTGGTCATATTGATGGCATTGATCACAACAAAGAACACCCCGGCGGACACCCAGGTCGGGATTTCCGGCCACCAGTATTGGACGTAAATACCGACTGCGGTAAGCTCTGCCATGCTGACCAGTACGTAAAGCACCCAATAATTCCATCCTGCTACGAAGCCTGCAAAATTGCCCCAGTATTGGTTGGCAAAATGGCTAAACGAGCCAGCAACCGGTTCGTGAACCACCATCTCGCCGAGCTGGCGCATAATAAAGAAGGCGATCACGCCGGCAATCGCATAGCCCAGCAGGACTGACGGACCTGCCATTTTTATGGTTTGCGCAATGCCAAGAAACAGCCCGGTACCGATTGCGCCTCCCAGCGCAATCAGTTGAATATGGCGATTTTTCAAGCCTCTGTGCAGCTGACTTTCTGACTGATGGTTGCCCATGTCTACTCCCGCAGGTATCAATATTTATCTACATGGGATTAGCAATTCCTGGGCCAGTGGGGGGATGCTTTGCGGAAAGTGATACTTAACGTCATGATAAAAAAGAATAATTATTTTATGGGTGAATTCACAATCAGTGCATTTATTGCGCAAAAATTAATTGATTTGTGCTTTTTAGAGTAAATTTGTGCAAGCAATGAGCGTTAAGCGTCTTTTTTATGACTGACGTGAACCAAAAAGGTGCATGGTGGCGTGCAAGTTAGCTCCCCGGATTGAATGCTGGCTTTAACCTTTTGCCACATTCCTCCCGGCGTGGCACAAAAAGCCGTTCATCCCCACGGCGGCTTCGCCATCCTGTCAGGCCTAACACAATGGCGCAGAAGGAGCGTGAGTGAACCTCAATCGCCGTACATTTTTGCTGGCGCTGGGCGCGCTGGGCGTAGCGCGCAATGTTCAGGCTTTTACGGCTGAAGATCCCTTGCCACTGGAGCGGGTGGTCGTTTCGCCGTGGATGGCGAATCAGGTGGCGTTAACCCGCGGTAATCTGCTGTTTCTTGGCCTGCCACGCTATGCCAAAGATAAACCGACACCTTCCCTGGCGCGACGCGAGACGGATGGCAGTTTGCGACCTTTCCCTGGCAATGGCTGGAATGAGTGGCAGCCGGGTAAAGATGGGCGCAATGCGTTTGTTTACCTTAACTCGGTACATATTTTTGCTGATGATACGGTGTGGTGTGTTGATCAGGGGTCGCTCAGTGCCGGTGTTTTTTCAGCAAAAGATGCGGTGCCACAACCCGGCGCGCAAAAGTTGGTGCAGTTGGATGCACATAGCGGCGAAATCCTGCAAATTCTGCGGTTTGACGAACGCATCCTGCCGCCAGGTGCGCAGATGAACGACCTGCGTTTTCACGGCAACGCGTTGTACATTACCGATTCCGGTCTGGGTGGCATCATTGTACACGACATGGTCAGTGGCAAAACGCTGCGTCGTTTGTCGGCTACCCCGGTGGTGAAGGCGTCGGATAAAGCGCCACCGGCGATGTTGTCTGGCATCAAAGGCAGCAAAACCTTCCATCCGCCCAATAGCGATATGATTGAAATCACCGCCGACGGTAACTGGCTTTACTGGGCCGCACCAACCGGGCCGCTTTATCGCGTGGAAACCCGTTGGCTGCAAAGTGATCTGCCTGATGAAGACATCTTGCCCCATGTTGAGCAGGTGTATGACAACAACTTCTCGGGTGGCTGCTGCATGGATTCGGCGGGAAATGTGTACTTCTCGGAAACCGTTACCCACAACATTCGGGTGTTGGCACCGTCCGGTGAAACGCGCGTCATTGCCAGTGATGTGCGGTTGTTACGGCCAGACGGCACGTTTATCAGCGCCGATCGTCAGCTTTATATTCCGGTTAAACAGCCGCTGGCAGCGCAACCTGGCGCGGCTGCGCATTTTGCCATTTATAAGCTGGCGTTGCCCGATCAGTTTCAGGGCCTCAACCTGGGCGGCCCGATTACGGGTTAACTGTCTCTGGCTGCCAGATAGCCAGCAGCTCTGCGGTCGGTCGTACCTGCACCGGGTTGCCCGGCAGGATCAGATCGGCCCAGACTTCATTATGTTGGTTGATCAGTTGCTGTGCGGTTGCCCAGGTACGATCGGCTGTGGTGTGCGCGTCGGCGGCGACGGTGATGCGATAACCCAGGCTGGCACCCACTTTGAGGGTGGTATCGACGCAATAATCAGTCGCACAACCACAGATGACAAAAGACGAAATGTCTTGCTGTTCCAGCTGCGCCGCCAGCTCGGTCTGCCAAAAGCCGTCACAGGCAGTTTTATTGACGTAAAGGGCCTGAGCCGGTTGGTGTAGCTCAGGCACAATCTGCCAGGCTTCGCTGTTAAGCTCCAGACCCGGACCGACGTGCTGGATAAAAATGACCTGATCAGCGGCGGCAATGAGCTGATTAATCCGCGCGCAACGTCCTGCCCGATCGAAACGCGGCGTTGCCAGCACCCCGTTTTGCATGTCCACCACCATCACTACCTTGCTTCCCATGATCGCCTCCTTTTATATGCCTGGGCGTCAGTGTCGCGCTGAACTTCCTCACAGGCAAAACAAATCTATTTTGCATTTTGCCCGTCTTACGGGGCATGCTGGTGATCTTCTTTACGATGGAGGTGTGTCGTGTCAGTGGTTCCTGCAATCTTCCCGTGCGAGCGTGACCGCGCGCAATTCCAGCAATTTTCCGAGCTGCCGGGCATTGAATTGTATCAGGCGCATATCTCCCGTTATGCCTTTGAGCCGCACACCCATGAAGCGTTTGGCATTGGCACCATTGAGTCGGGTGCACAACGCTTCCGCTATCGTGGCACCCACTACACCGCTCCCGAGCATTCGTTGGTGATGATGAATCCGGATGAGCTACACACCGGCGAATCCGCCTGTGAAGAGGGCTGGCGTTACCGCATGATTTACATCCATCCGGATGAGATGGACAGGCTGACCGGCGATCGCAACTGGTGGTTCAGTGAGGCGCTGCGCACCGATGCTCGTCTGGCACAGCCGTTTTCGCTGCGGCTGGCGGCTTTGTGGCAGGCTGAAACCGCGCTGGAACGCGAGGGATTGTTGGTGGAATTGCTGGAGTTGATGCGTCCATTGGCGCATCGCGGGCAATCCCGACCGATGGAAGGAGCGCACCGTTTTGATCCGGTGAAAACGTATCTGCGAGAAAATCTCGCTGAACCGGTCAGGCTGGATGAACTGGCCGCGCTGGCGGGGTTGTCGCCGTGGCATTTTCTACGCAGTTTCCGCCAGCAGTTTCATGTCACACCACATCAGATGTTGATGGCATTCCGGCTTTATGACGCCAAGTTGCGGCTGGCACAGGGCGAAAGTGCGGCCTCGGTTGCAGCAGCCGTTGGCTTAACCGATCAGGCACATCTGACGCGTGCCTTTGCGCATCGCTATGGCATCACCCCTGGCCGTTATCAAAAACAGGTCTGGCCCGCACGCTAACCGCAATCTGCTACAAGCTTTTGCTGCTGCGTTCCGCCACACTGCGCCGGAATATCTTAATCAGGAAAAGATTATGTTGGCTGGAGTTCTGTTTGCGCTGGCGGCGGGATTGATGTGGGGGCTGATCTTTGTCGGGCCGCTGCTGGTGCCGGATTATCCAGGCACGTTGCAATCCGCCGGGCGCTATGTCGCTTTTGGTTTGATCGCCTTGCCGCTTGCCTGGCTGGATCGTCGTCGCTTGCGTCAACTGGCGCGCCAGGATTGGATTGAGGCGTTAAAGCTGTCGCTGGTGGGCAATCTGATGTATTACGCCTTTCTCGCCACCGCCATTCAGCGTACCGGCGCACCGGTAGCAACCATGATTATTGGCACCTTACCGGTGGTGATGTCGGTCACGGCTAACCTGTGTTACGGGCATCTGGAAGGGCGATTGCCCTGGCGACGGTTAATGCCTGCCTTGCTGATCATTGCCCTGGGATTGGTATGCGTCAATGCAGCGGAGTTGCAGGCACAGGGAGCAACGCTGGACTGGCCGCGCTATCTCTCCGGCCTGTTGTTGGCGGTGATGGCGGTGGGCTGTTGGACCTGGTACCCGCTACGTAATGCGCGTTGGCTGCGTAACCATCCGCAGCATAAACCCGGCAGTTGGGCGACTGCGCAAGGCCTGGTGACGTTACCCCTGGCAGTGGTGTTTTATCTGCTGGTGTGCGGACAGATCCACTGGCAACAACCTGATTTCGCGTTACCTTTTGGCCCGCAGCCCGAGGTTTTCCTGCTGCTGATGCTGGCGATAGGGTTGCTGTGCTCATGGCTCGGAACGCTGTGCTGGAATGCGGCCAGCCAGCGCCTGCCCACGGTCATTATGGGGCCGTTAATTGTGTTCGAAACCCTGTCTGGCTTGTTTTGGACTTTCCTGTGGCGACAAAGCTGGCCGCCGTTGCTGACCGCCATCGGTATCTGCTGTTTGATTATTGGCGTCATCTCGGCAATGCGTATCAAGCCGCAACCGGTGGTAACTTCACTGGAAATTTAAGCGTAAAACGATGCCAGCCACGGGTGCTGGCATCCTGATTTGCCCCTGATTTTAAGATTATGACCAGCCAGAAATCCTGCCACTTTTGCCTTATCTGTTCTTAAGTCATACCGCGTTATAACCATTTCCTGGGCCACCAGGCAGGTTTTTAGCGCGAAACGTCATATCTGACGCCAGGCTGGCAGGGACGAGTGGATAAAATTCTCCCTGTTCTGGGGGGAAGACGCGGTGATTCACGGGCAAAATGGGCCGTTTTGGCGGCTGAATGGTCGCTAAACAGGCATTAAACAACCGGGCCAGGTCTCTTTTTATTGCGCTCTGGCACTGAAAACCCCCTGCCGGAACCATCATTTCCTCAAGGTGTTGCTGTCTGGTTGAGACTCTTCCGCCATGCATGTGACCGAGATTGGTTAAGTGCGGCGATGAATAGTGACGTGATATTAACTCATCCGGTATGGCTAATTGCGTTATTGTTTAGCGATGATAACGTTTCTCTTCAGGCTGATTCCTGGCGTGAATACGCCATCGGCACATGGAACTGCGGATAATATGATCACCCCCAGATAACGATAGATCCACTTAAAAGAAGAGTGGGTGTGAGAGGGATTCTGGTCTGTTGTTCATCAATGCTAAACAAAAATACCTGTTTCTGGCGCAGAGTATTAATGTTGATAAAGTAATAATGAAAGCCCCAATCTCACCTGAATGAGATTGGGAGGGACGTAAATAGCTTGAAACGCGAGACTTTTGCTGATGTGAATCAATTTTACCGCAAAAAAAGAAGTAATTTCGTGATGTTATTCATCAGGAAATAATGGTGCGAATTGTTATGTCACGAACGCCGAATTAAATGATCTTCATCTCTTCTGGTAAGAACAAATCTCAGCATTAAGTCAAATAACAACGGCCTTAATGTTGTTAGCGATTTTCTGTACCTGACGGGTAGTGGTAAACGCTGCGGCTAATATCCAGCAAGCGGCAACTGCGACGTGTGCCTATGTCGAAGGTGGTTTGCAGAAAGTTAACAGCCTGGCGTTTTTCATTGGTGGTGAAGAAATTTTTCAGCACGCTTTGCAGCATCTCCTTATCAGAGCTGAGTGTCTGCAACTCGCGGGTGAGTGTTTGAAGTTTGTCTTCTAACTCTTTGATTTTTCTTCCCTCCTCAGAAGAGAGTCCAGAGAATTTTTTCTTCCAGCTATAGAAAGTGGCTTCGGAAATGCCAAGCTCCTCACAAATCTCCCTGACTTTCACTCCTGTTTCAGAAGCTTTAATGGCATTTGTGATTTGCTCTTCGCTATATCGTGACTTTCTCATAAATGCTATTACCTTTCTTATCAATTAGTGGATGAGAATTACTGTATTAATATCTGGTACTGCAAAAACACTATTAATGCAGTATTAAAGTGCGCGATTAGAATTGCGAGGGTTAAATTAAGATATTTAGAATAAATATCATCATGGGATAAGTCTTATTTTATTCTGATTGCCATTGAACGCCTTCCTGGTGTTGGGTTTTTGATATAGATTCATTTCATCCCAAATGCGGAAAAATTATACATTCATCGGAAAAACGGCATAACCTGCTTGCAAAAACGCCAGGATATGCCAGTAGCTTTTTGGTCAATATTTTGACTGAAATCGGTTACATCCACAGGGTTTCGCGCCGGATTTAATCAGAATTATCCTGAATTCATTGTCTGAATCCTGACGCGAGTCCTCTTTTTCGGACCAGCATGGTTTGAAGATATTAATTTAAGTCAGGCCCAATTAGCGCTTGTTTAATTCTTTCAAGGACGTTGTACCGAAAGTAGTTGCAGTAAGTAATACTAAGGACGAGTTGATGAAATTAAGCGTAATGTCAAATGCCGCCTGGATGATGTCTGAGAAGATCGTCTCGGTTTTCGGCGTCATATTTGTGACTTCCTATGTGGCAAAATCCTTCGGCCCGACGGTGTTCGGCCAAATGGCGTTTTCCACCTCACTGTTTTCTATGGTGCAGACCGTAGCGATGTTTGGCACCGAAACGATACTGTTCAAAACCATCAGCAAAAGTGAGCCAAAAGGTGTGCGCCTGATGAACGTGGCACGCACGTTGCGATTTGCGCTCCTGGTATTGACCTCGGTACCGGTGTTGATTTGGGTCTGGTACAACATGCAGGAAAACTTTCTTGCGTTTGCGCTGGCTTCGTTCATCGCTTCGGTATTCGTTACCCAGGACACGTTCAGTGTGTATAACAACGCGCGTCTGGCTTCACGGCTCAATACCATTGCCAACTCAATCGGTCTGCTGCTGGGTTTTTCACTCAGTTTCGCCATTGCCTGGTTCCGGCTCAACCCCATCTGGCTGACCTTATCGATTGTGGTGGTGACGTTGGTTCCCTACGCCATCAAACGCTACAACTTCTACCGTGAAAACCAGGAGCAGGCACCTGCACGCAGCAAACGCGGCGCTTATCTGCGTTATCTGCTGTATGCCGGTTTGCCGTTGGCGATCTCCAGCATTTTTATTTCGGTACAGGTGAAAACTGCGCAGATGTTTCTGGTGGGTATTGCCTCGGCGCGTGAGCTTGGCTTGTTCGCCGCCGCCAACACCATATCGGCCTCATGGACCTTCATTCCATTGGCCATTATCACCTCCAGCTTTTCAGAGATTTTCAGGGAGCGCGGCAGCGTTGCTATCAAGCTGACGGCGCGCCTGAACGGTTATGTTTTGGGTGTTTCATTGCTCTTGTTACTTGTCATCGCCTTATACGGCGAAAAAATCATCATTGCTTTGTATGGTCACGAATACACGCAGTCAGGAAGTCTGATTACCGTGTTGTCGATAGCGTCCAGCTTCTCCGCAATGGGAACCGTGGCGTACCGCTACATGGTCAAGGAAGGAGGGTTTAACTATCTGCTCAGAAAAATTATCTGCTTGATGGCGATCAGCCTGCCGCTCTCGTGGTGGCTTATTCAGGGCTACGGCATCAT
Organism: Pantoea sp. X-Soil-TKNS-1279; assembly: GCF_059730565.1. Lineage (NCBI taxonomy): Bacteria > Pseudomonadati > Pseudomonadota > Gammaproteobacteria > Enterobacterales > Erwiniaceae > Pantoea > Pantoea sp. X-Soil-TKNS-1279. The sequence continues at coordinate 409,716 of NZ_AP035948.1, forward strand.
GGGGGCCGCCTGGAGCGTCTTCATTACTGAACTTCTGTCCCTTACGGTGATGAATTACTTCTTCAGAAATGGCGCCATTTTTAAGATTCAAGTTTCCTCGCTCAACTACAAAACCTACAAATGAGGTTAGATATGCTCAAGTTGAAAGATGAACTCAGACGAAGTGTGCGGTATTTCATCAAAAAAATGCCCTGGGCTTACCAGGACCGTCTGTACTACTTCCGTAGGTTTCGTCGGTTACCTAATTTGCGTCAGCCCAAGGTGTTTAATGAGAAGGTGCTGTATCGCAAGTTTGTCTATGGCGATTACCAGAACTATGGTCGCCTGTCGGATAAATACTCGGTGCGTGATTACGTTGCTGAGAAGGTGGGCAGCGAATATCTGATCCCGCTGGTGTATGAAACCAGCGATCCTCATTCACTGCATACCCTGTCGAGCTGGAAAAATACGGTCATCAAACCGAACCACGGTTCGAATATGGTCGAAATCCTGTTGGAAGAGCCAGATGCGCTGAAGAAACAGCAGATCATCAGTAAATGTCAAACCTGGTTGAAAAAAGACTATGCGGATGAAGCGCGCGAGATCCACTACCGCTATATCAAACCGCGCATTCTGGTAGAAAAATACATTGGTGATGGGAAAAACGCGCCCATTGATTACAAGTTCCATATGTTTAATAAACGCGACGGCAACTTTGAATATGTGCTTCAGGTGATTTACAACCGATGTAGACCGTTGTTATCCATGAACTTTTACGTTAACAATTTAGACGAGGCGTATCACAAGATTCGTGATACCGGCCTGGATATCTCGCCGCAAATGGCCGCGTTACAGCACGCGTTAGTCTTGAGCAAGAAGCTGGCAAGTGATTTCGATTATGTGCGCGTTGACTGGTATATCCACGAGCAGCAGGTTTTCTTTGGTGAGCTGACCTTTACGCCTGGCGCGGGGATGGTCACCGGGCTGGATCGTGGACTTAATCAGATGATGGGTGATATGTGGATTCAGGACCGTCTTGGTGCACAGACACCCGACGGAACGGTGGAGGATGTCAACATCCCGGCCGTATTGAAGAAAATTTGAAATCACACAGCAAAATAAAAAACCCCGCAACGCGGGGTTTTTTATGGGTAGCGATTAAGGCATTGGCCAGTCAGCAGGCGTCTGGCTCATCACCTCAACAAAGGCATTTTTGGAGATTTCCATAAAGTTATGCAGATTCTCCATACTGAGGGTGATCCCCATCAGGCCAGTGACAAACCAGCAGGACATACCCAGGCCGATTCCGCCGCACATCAGCGCCATCACATGGTGGCTGTTCTGACGAAAACGAATTTTCAGGGTGCTGGCGAAAAACATCATTACTGCGCTCAGCAATTCCCAGCGCATAACGATAAGACTGGTGGTTAAAGTAGCCATCTGCAACGAACCTCTATGAATCAGTAACATCCCTGACATTCATCGGACATCACTGGCGGCAGAGAAGGAAGGTCAGGGAGGCCCTTCAGGCCGTCGAACTACGCATTAAACTGTGACTTGGGTCACATTATATCATCCGATTTGAAAGTTTGAACAAAATTTATACCTGGTATGGTAGAAAAAAATTTATCGATGCAGGTAGAGGATTCGCGCGATAAATCGCGCCGCAACGGCAGTATGCGGAAATTTATGGCGTTACCACGGATTTGTAGCGGCGCGATTTATCGCGCACGTATATACAGGGCAGGGAGCGCCCGCGCGGGGCGCGCAGGCAAGGTTAGCGAACCGGGCAGCACTCGCCGGTAGTACGCTGGGTAAAGCTGGCCATATTCTCGTTGCAATCAAAGCTCACCAGACGTGGGCGCTGAATCATCGCCTGGCGACGCATGGTATGGCGATACGCGGTGGGCGTTTGCGAGAACTGACGGCGAAACACGCGGGAAAAGGTTTGCTGTGAGTCGTAGCCGTACTGCATAGCGATATCAAATACCGGACGTTGTGTCTGACGCAGAGCCTCAGCGGCCAACGTTAAGCGGCGTTCGCGGATATAACCGCCCAGCGTTTGTTTCGTCACGGTACGGAACATACGTTGCAGGTGCCATTTGGAATAACCTGATTTCGCCGCTACTTCATCAATCGACAGGGTTTTATCCAGATTCTGATCGATCCAGTGAGTCAGTGAATGAATGATTTCCTCTTGCATCATAACCACATCCTTCTGAGTAGAGATTCGAAGTTTCAATGGGGAGCGAGTATAATTCCTCAAGTTAACTTGAGGTAAAGAGCGAAATGAAAAAAGAACGCAACTACCCGAAACCGGTGCTGACGCCGGGTGAAGTGGCGAAGCGCAGCGGTGTGGCGGTGTCGGCTTTGCACTTTTACGAAACCAAAGGATTGATCTCCAGTACGCGTAACAACGGCAACCAACGGCGTTACAGCCGTGATGTGCTACGCCGCGTGGCGATCATTAAAATTGCGCAGCGCATCGGTATTCCCCTCGCCACGGTCAGCGACAGTCTGATGCATGTGCCGGCTAACAAGCGCATGTCGACCCAGGAATGGGATGCGCTGACGCAGCACTGGCGTGAGGAACTGGATAAACGCATTGAAACCCTGACGCGGCTGCGTAACGATCTTGATGGCTGTATCGGCTGTGGTTGCCTGTCAATGCGTGACTGTCCATTGCGTAACCCTGGCGACCGTTTGGGCGAGCAAGGTTCGGGGGCGGTTTTGCTCGATCCGCAACAGGACGAGCAGAAACGCTGAGGCGACATCATCTATACTTGCTGGTCCAACCATTGGTCAGGAAGCCATGATGATCACCGTTCACCATCTTGAAAATTCTCGTTCACATCGGGTGCTGTGGCTGCTGGAAGAGCTGTCAGTGCCTTATCAGATCAAACGTTACCAACGTGAAGGCACCCTGCTGGCGCCCGAGTCGTTGAAGAAAGTCCATCCGTTGGGGAAATCTCCGGTGATCACCGATGGCAATCGCGTGATCGCGGAATCCGGCGCAATCCTGGAGTATCTGGCTGACAAATATGACGCCGAATATCGATTAAAGCTGTCCGATGAAGATGCGCAAATTGCGGCGCGTTACTGGCTGCATTACGCCGAGGGGTCGTTGATGCCCCTGCTGGTGATGAAACTGGTGTTCGGGCAGTTGGGTAAAAAACCGGTGCCCTGGCTGTTGCGCCCGGCCGGTAAGGCTCTGAGCGCCGGGATTCAGAAAGCCTGGCTGAACAAGCAGTTGAGATTACATGGGGATGTGATTGAACAGCACCTGAGTCAGCACCCTTACTTCGCCGGTAATCGTTTTAGCATCGCCGATATTCAGATGAGTTTTCCGCTGCTGGCGATGCGTGCGCGTACCGGCCTGCGTGATATGCCTGCCAGTCAGCACTGGCTGGAAGGGCTGGAACAACGCGCCGCCTGGCAGCGGGCGATTGAGCAGGGTGGCCCGATCAATTTCAGCCAATAATCATGTTGCGCAACCCGGCTATCATTTGGTTGCGCAACAAAAATGCGCATAAAAATTCCTATAATTTCCAGTCTGTTCCACTGAAACTCGCGCACGCCGGGGCAGCGGAACTACGTTGCATTTCTGTTATGCAATGAGGATTATCCTGTATCGATGCAGATTAGCAGTTGAAAATCTCAGGCCAATCACCGGATAATCGTTTGCCTTTTTTCTGAGTTCCCCCTTTTACGACCAGAAATACGCGACTACGTAAACGTTTGCGTTGTTTCTCCGTTGGAGAAACGTGCACCAGGATGGCAGGCAAACGTCAGTCGTGCGGCCACTCACAACAGCAAAAATTCAGAGGATTAATTATGTCTGGCGAATCTCGCCCGGTCAGTGGAAAACTGGACGGCTGGTTCAATATTTCAGCACGCGGCAGTAGCGTGCGTCAGGAAGTGCTGGCGGGCTTAACCACCTTCCTGGCGATGGTCTACTCCGTCATCGTGGTGCCGGGTATGCTCGGCAAAGCGGGCTTCTCACCGACCGCGGTATTCGTCGCTACCTGCCTGGTGGCGAGTTTCGGTTCGATCATCATGGGGTTGTGGGCCAACCTGCCGATGGCGATTGGCTGCGCTATCTCGCTGACGGCGTTTACCGCCTTTAGCCTGGTGCTAGGTCAGCACATCAGCGTGCCGGTGGCGCTTGGTGCGGTGTTCCTGATGGGGCTGCTGTTCACCCTGATTTCGGTGACCGGCATCCGCGCATGGATTCTGCGCAACCTGCCAATGGGCGTAGCGCATGGTACCGGCATCGGTATTGGCCTGTTTCTGTTGCTGATCGCGGCTGACAGCGTTGGCCTGGTGGTGAAAAACCCGGCGGCGGGTTTGCCGGTTGAACTGGGCCACTTCGCCTCCTTCCCGGTGATTATGGCGCTGGTGGGTCTGGCGGCGATCTTCGGGCTGGAGAAGCGCCGTGTCCCTGGCGGCATTTTGCTGACCATTGTGGCGATCTCGATTGTCGGACTGATTTTTGATCCGGCAGTGAAATATCAGGGGCTGTTTGCCATGCCGAGCCTGAAAGATGCCAGCGGTCAGTCGCTGGTGTTCAGCCTCGATATCATGGGCGCGCTCAAACCCGCGGTGCTGCCGACGGTGCTGGCGCTGGTGATGACGGCGGTGTTTGATGCTACCGGCACCATCCGGGCGGTGGCCGGCCAGGCTAATCTGCTGGATAAAGACGGCCAGATCATCAATGGTGGCCGCGCCCTGACCACCGATTCTGTCAGCAGCCTGTTTGCCGGTCTGGTGGGCGCTTCCCCGGCGGCGGTCTATATCGAATCGGCGGCCGGTACGGCGGCGGGCGGTAAAACCGGTCTGACGGCGGTGGTAGTGGGTCTGTTGTTCATGGTGATTCTGTTTATGTCGCCGCTGGCGTATCTGGTGCCGGCATATGCTACTGCTCCGGCGCTGATGTATGTCGGTCTGCTGATGCTCAGCAACGTGGCGAAAATCGATTTCAATGATTTCGTTGATGCCATGTCCGGCCTGCTGACGGCGGTGTTTATCGTGCTGACCTGCAACATCGTCACCGGCATTATGCTTGGCTTTGCGGCGTTGGTGATTGGTCGCCTGTTTGCCGGTGAGTGGCGCAAGCTGAATATCGGTACGGTGGTGATTGCTGTGGCGTTGGTGGCTTTCTACGCCGGTGGCTGGGCCATCTGACCTGAAATTTTCCTGAAATCCGAATTATTCGCTTTCCTTGTACTGCCGCACGTCGGGTTTTCCCGTCGTGCGGCGTTTTGTTTTACACTTTCCTGCGCAACAAACATCGCTTTAACGAAAATGATTCGCCTAAGGAAAGCATGGAAATCTTCTTTACTATTCTCATCATGACACTGGTTGTGTCGCTCTCTGGTGTTGCGGCACGTATCTTGCCGTTTCAAATCCCGCTGCCGCTGGTGCAGATCGCGGCCGGTGCAATGCTCGCCTGGCCGACCTTTGGTCTGCATGTCGATTTTGATCCCGAACTGTTTCTGGTGCTGTTTATTCCGCCCTTGCTGTTCGCCGACGGCTGGAAAACACCGATTAACGAATTTCTGCATCACGGTCGTGAGATCATCGGACTGGCGCTGGTGCTGGTGCTGATCACCGTGGTGGGTATCGGCTATCTGATTTACTGGCTGGTGCCGGGTATCCCGCTGATTCCGGCCTTTGCGCTGGCGGCGGTACTGTCACCGACCGATGCGGTGGCGCTCTCCGGTATCGTTGGAGAAGGGCGCATCCCGAAAAAAATCATGTCGATTGTGCAGGGCGAAGCCCTGATGAACGATGCATCCGGCCTGGTGTCTCTCAAGTTTGCTGTCGCCGTGGCGATGGGCACTATGGTCTTCACCTGGGGCGGTGCCAGCGTCGAGTTCCTCAAAGTGGCGGTTGGCGGCCTGGTGGCCGGGGTCGCGGTTTGCTGGCTGTATGGCCGCTCGCTGCGTCTGCTGAGTCGCTGGAGCGGTGACGATCCGGCAACGCAGACGGTGTTATTGCTGCTGCTGCCGTTTGCCTCCTATCTGATTGCGGAACACCTTGGTGTCTCCGGTATCCTCGCGGCAGTGGCGGCCGGTATGACCATCACCCGTTCCGGTATCATCCGCCAGGCTCCGCTGGCGATGCGTTTACGCGCCAACAGCGTGTGGCAGATGCTGGAATTTGTCTTCAACGGCATGGTGTTCCTGATGCTCGGCCTGCAACTGCCGGGCATTATTGATACCTCGGTGGCACAGGCCAACGCCGATCCCAATGTCGAGCTGTGGATGCTGTTCACCGACATCGTGTTGGTGTATGCCGCGCTGATGGTGGTGCGTTTTGGCTGGCTGTGGATGATGAAACGCGCCAGCCTGCGTTTCCTCAAGAAAAAGCCGCTGGAATTTGCCAGCTACTCCCTGCGCGAACTGCTGATTGCCTCGTTTGCCGGGGTGCGCGGGGCGATTACCCTTGCCGGTGTGCTGTCAATTCCGCTGTTCCTCAGCAACGGTGACCCGTTCCCGGCGCGCTACGAGTTGGTATTCCTCTCTACCGGCGTGATCCTGTTTTCGCTGCTGGTTGGTGTGGTGCTGTTACCCATCCTGCTGCGCGGCATGGAGAGCACCGATAAAGCAGGCCATCGACGCGAAATTCAAAGCGCGCGTGCCGCGATGGCCAGCGTGGCGATCGAAAGCCTGCAAAAGATGGAAGCCCGGCTGGAAAAAGACACCGAAGAAAACATCGATCCGGAGCTGTTGAAAGAGGTCAGCCTGCGGGTGATCGGCAATCTGCGCCGTCGCGTGGTCGGGAAAGAGGAGCTGGAGCAGGCGCTGTTTGCGGAGAACCTTGAACGCCGCTTCCGTCTGACGGCGATCCGCGCCGAGCGCGCCGAGGTGTATCACCTGCGCGCCACCCAGCAAATCTCCAACGAAACCATGCAGAAATTGTTGCGCGATCTCGACCTGCTGGAAGCTTTGCTGATCGAGAAAGAAGAGTAACCGCTGCGCCGCGAATCAGACTGAGATTCGCGGCGCATTATCCGGCCAGTGCTCACGACAGCAGGCAATCCACGCCTGAGCGCTACGTGACAAATAACTGCCTTCCCGCCAGATCAATCCCAGGCTCCACTTCAGCTCTGATTCCAGCGGCAGCCACAGCAGTGATTGCTTATCCAGCCGTTGGCAAATCGGTTCCGGCAGGATCGCCAACCCCATTTCCGCCTGCACCATCGCGGCGAGGAAGTCCCATTGACCGCTGCGCACCGCGATATTTGCCGTCAACCCAAGACGATGAAAGGCCTTCATTAACTGGCGATTGAGCGAAAATTCTTCGTTGAAAATCAGCAACGGATGTTCCGCCAGCTCACCCAGCCCCAGATGGGTACGATTGAGCCAGGGCGCGGTGCGCGGCAGCAAAACGCATAACGGATGGTGCATCAACTCCAGCGTATTCAGTGGCAAATCGGCGTCGACCGGCAGCGCCGTCAGCGCGATATCGAGGCTGCCATCCAGCACCGCCTGCTGCACCGTCAGGCCGCCAAACTCGGCGATTTTCAGTTCCACACCCGGATAACGGCGGCGGAAGGCAGAGATGGAACCGGCAATTTGCATCCCCACCATTGGCGGAATGCCCAGCCGCAGCTCGCCGGTCTTCAGTTGGGTGATGTCACCGATCTCAGCTTCCAGTTGGTGAAACTCCTGCAAAATCGCCAACCCACGCTGATAAACCGCCTGGCCGCTATCGGTAAGATGCAGCTTGCGACCGTCGCGCAGCAGCAGCGTGCAGCCCAGCTCCTCTTCCAGTTGGCGCAGCATTTTACTGATGGTGGGCTGTGTGACGTAAAGCTTCTGCGCGGCGCGGGTGAAGCTTTGTTGGCGCACCACTTCGGTAAAGTAGCGCAGGGCGCGGACGTCCATAGAAGTATTCCTGATTGGCATAGTTTGAATAATATTAATTCATTTTTTTCACACTCTGCCTGCGTTTTATACTGAACACCTGATTTATTTACGGGGGAGTGAAGAAAATGGCGTTCGCATTGAGTCCGCGCAGAACGGACATCCTGCAACGTATTTTCGTCCCGCTACAGTTGGTGCTGTACGTGGGATTGTTTATCGCCAGCGATAAACTGGTGGGTTGGCTGCATTTGCCGCTGCCTGCCAATGTCGTTGGCATGTTGCTGTTGTTGGTGTTGATTATGACGCGCGTGATACCGCTGCGCTGGGTGAAGGCGGGCGCTAACTGGCTGCTGGCCGAGATGTTGTTGTTCTTTGTCCCGGCGGTGGTGGCGGTGGTGAACTACAGCGATTTGTTGCGCAGCGAGGGTTGGCGCATCTGTCTGGTGATTGGCATCAGCACCCTGTTGGTGTTGGCGGCTACCTCGCTGGTGGTTGATCGCGTTTACCGTTTTGAAATGGCGCGTGCAGCGCGTAAGCAGGCGCATCATGAATGATCTGATCATTAGCCTGCTTTGTCTGGCGCTGACGCTGCTGGTTTATTACCTCAACAAACGTTTGTACCAGCGCTGGCGCACTTTGCTGCTGATGCCGTTGGTGATGACGCCGCTGGTGTTGGTGGTACTGCTGCTGATTACCCATGTGAGCTGGAAAGATTACATCGCCGAAAGCCACTGGCTGCTGTGGCTGCTTGGCCCGGCAACGCTGGCCTTTGCGGTGCCGGTGTATGAAAACCAGGAGATTATCAAACGCCATTGGTTATCGCTCAGTTTGGGGGTGGCGACCGCGACGCTGGTGTCGGTGTGCAGCTCGGTGTGGCTGGCGCGTTTGCTTACTCTGCCGGAATCTATTCAGCGCAGCCTGGCCGTGCGCTCCATCACCACGCCGTTTGCGCTGGCGGCGGCGAAACCGATTGGCGGTCAGCCGGATCTGGTGGCGCTGTTTGTGGTGATCACCGGGGTGTTTGGCATGGCGGTAGGGGATTTTCTGTTCCTGCGTATCGCGATCAAACAGGGTGTGGCGAAGGGGGCCGGTTTCGGCGCTGCCTCGCACGGTGCCGGTACGGCGCGCGCTTACCAGATAGGTCAGCAGGAAGGGGTGGTTTCCAGCCTGGTGATGATGCTTTCTGGTGTGGTGACGGTGATCCTTGCCCCCTTGCTGGGGCATCTGATGTGGCAGGCGTAATCTGCCAAATTAACGGCCCGCAAGGGCCGTTTGGCATGTTGCTGTCATTCCTGTTTACGTAAAGCTTGCCAAATAAAGTTGTTTCCTGCCGCCTGGCTGTTTACCCTTTCCGCCGAATTGATTGTCCTTCATGGAGTGGAATTACATGTTAAAGCAACTTGTTACAGGAAGCGTACTGGGTCTGGCTCTGTTGAGCAGCGGCGCGCAGGCGATTGAGGGCAGTGTTGACGTGGGTGAACACACCACCAACCTCAACCTTGGCCTCGGTACCAACTCACCGGGTCTGTTCCTTAATGGCAACTGGCTGCGCAGCGATCATGACGGCAGCACTTACGGTTTGGGTCTGGGTTACAACGTTGATTTTGGTAACCTGCGTCTGGCTCCGACGGCGAAAGCGCTGTTTACCCACCCGGAAGATGGTAAAGACGGATTTGCCGTGGCAGTGGGTGCGGGTGCGCAGTACAACTTCAATAGCATGTGGGGCCTGTATGGTGGCTACTACTATGCACCGGAATCCTTCTCTGATCATCTCGACAGCTACCAGGAAGTGTCTGGCGGCCTGAGCTTCACCCCGATCTCGCTGTTGAACGTACGTGTGGGTTATCAGTATATCGAGCTGAACAACAAAGGCAGCCGTAAAGACAACGTGCTGGCCGATGGCCCGTATGTTGGGGCGTCACTGCGTTTTTAATCCTCTGTGGTTAGAGTCCTCTGCGCGCTGTGACCCTCACCCCGGCCCTCTCCCATAAGGGAGAGGGAGGTGTGCGATATGCCAGCTTTGCACGGACCATTCCCTCTCCCACAAGTGGGAGAGGGAGGGGAACCATATATTCCCTCTCCCACTTGTGGGAGAGGGTTAGGGTGAGGGCGTCAGTGCGCTTTCCCCTGCGAAATCCCCACGCCGGTCTGAGAACGAATAAACTGTCCACGGAAGCGTTGACGTTCAATGGCCCCCTGTTCCGAATGGTCGGTAATGGAAAACAGCCAGGTGCCGATAAACGCGGCCAGTATTGAGAACAACGCCGGATACTCATACGGATAGATTGGCGCGGCATGACCCAGAACCTGCACCCAGATGGTCGGTCCAAGAATCATCAACACCACCGCCGTCAGCAAGCCCAGCCAGCCACCAATCATTGCGCCGCGTGTAGTCAGCTTCGACCAGTACATCGACAGCAAAATAATCGGGAAGTTACAGCTGGCCGCGATAGAGAACGCCAGGCCGACCATAAAGGCGATATTCTGCTTCTCAAACAAAATCCCCAGCGCAATCGCTACGATGCCAAGCACCAGCACCGTGACTTTCGAGACATGCAGTTCCTCGCGTTCGGTGGCCTTGCCTTTGCGGATCACGCTGGCATAAAGGTCATGAGAAACCGCAGAAGCCCCCGCCAGCGTTAACCCGGCCACCACCGCCAGAATGGTGGCGAATGCCACAGCAGAGATAAAGCCAAGGAACAGGCTGCCACCCACTGCATCCGCCAGATGGACTGCCGCCATATTGGTGCCGCCAATCAGCGCGCCGCTGGCATCTTTAAAGGCGGGATTGGCCCCTACCAGCAAGATCGCGCCGAAACCGATAATAAAGGTGAGGAAGTAGAAATAGCCCATAAAACCGGTGGCCCAGAACACACTTTTACGCGCCTCACGCGCATCGGCCACCGTGAAGAAGCGCATCAGAATATGCGGTAAACCGGCGGTACCAAACATCAGGGCCAGTCCGAGCGACAGCGCTGAGATCGGATCTTTCACCAACCCGCCCGGCTGCATAATGGCCGCGCCTTTCGGGTGCACGGCCATCGCTTCAGTAAACAGCGTGTTGAAGCTGAAACCTGCGGTTTTCATCACCATGACAGCCATAAAGGTCGCGCCAAACAGCAGCAGCACGGCTTTGATGATTTGCACCCAGGTGGTCGCCAGCATGCCGCCGAACAGCACATACATCACCATCAGGATGCCCACCAGAATGACGGCAATATGGTAATTAAGGCCGAACAGGAGCTGAATCAACTTACCGGCACCGACCATCTGCGCAATCAGATACAGCGCCACCACCACCAGTGAACCGCAAGCGGAGAGGGTGCGAATGGGTTTTTGCTCCAGACGATAGGAGGCCACATCAGCAAAGGTATAGCGACCCAGGTTGCGTAAACGCTCGGCAATCAGAAACAGGATCATCGGCCAGCCCACCAGAAAGCCGAGCGAATAGATCAGGCCGTCATAACCGGAGGTGTAAACCAGGGCGGAGATGCCGAGAAACGAGGCTGCGGACATATAATCGCCTGCCATCGCCAGCCCGTTCTGAAAACCGGTGATATTGCCGCCTGCGGTATAGTAATCGCTGCGAGAACGGGTACGTTTGGAAGCCCAATACGTAATCCCGAGGGTCGCGGCGACGAACACCACAAACATAATAATGGCGCCGTAATTGATGGGTTGTTTCTGCACCGCACCGGTAATGGCATCGGCGGCAAAGGCGCTGATGGGGGCGGCGGCGAGGAACAGTGGGAGCAGACGCTTCATGATTTCACCTCGCGCAGAATTTGTTGGGTCAGACGATCAAATTCACCGTTGGCACGCCAGACATAAATTCCCGTCAGCACAAAAGAGATCACAATCAGGCCGATGCCGATGGGGATACCTCGCGTGACGTTAGTGCCGGGATGGAGCGGCGTACCAAGCCAGGCGGGGGCGAAGGCGATCAGCAGGATAAAACCGACGTATAACACCAGCATGATCAGGCTGAGCGCCAGCGCAAAGGACTGGCGTTTATGTACCAGCTCCTGAAAGCGCGGATTGCTCTCGATTTGTTGCCACACAGCTTCCTGTTGGTTTACGGCTTCGTTCATCACAGTTTCTCCAGAGGCAAGGCAGGCAGTAACCTCACCGAAAAGTGATGTTAACTGACTGAATGTTCTAATTATTTAGTAAATGCGATGTTGACGAGTACGACGGAGGGCAGGGTTGACGATGCGGAGCCTGTGGGGACAGGCTGAACCGCATTGCCGGGTTATATTCGTAGCGGCGCGATTTATCGCGCTTTTAATCAGTACAGCGTGCGATAAATTGCGCCGCTACGTATTTATCTGATGACTATTTACGGCATTTTTATCGACTGTTTCTCTTCCAGTAATTTTTCTACCACGCCTGGATCGGCCAGCGTGGAGGTATCGCCCAGATTGCTGGTATCACCGGTGGCGATCTTACGCAGGATACGGCGCATGATTTTACCGGAGCGGGTTTTCGGCAGCGAGTCGGTCCAGTGCAGTACGTCTGGGGTGGCAAGCGGGCCAATCTCTTTACGCACCCAGTTACGGACCTCGGTGTAGAGTTCTGGCGACGGCTCCTCGCCGTGATTCAGCGTAATGTAAGCATAGATCGCCTGACCTTTAATGCTGTGTGGAATCCCCACCACCGCCGCTTCAGCAATCTTCGGATGTGACACCAGCGCTGATTCAATTTCTGCGGTGCCGAGGCGGTGACCGGAGACGTTCAGCACGTCATCAACACGCCCGGTGATCCAGTAGTAACCATCTTCATCCCGGCGTGCGCCGTCACCGCTGAAGTAACGGTGCTTGAAGGTGGAGAAGTAGGTCTGCTCGAAACGTTCATGATCGCCAAACAAGGTACGCGCCTGACCCGGCCACGAATCAACAATCACCAGGTTGCCTTCCGTCGCGCCATCCAGGGTATTGCCTTCGTTATCGACCAGCGCCGGTTGCACACCGAAGAACGGTTTAGTGGCGGAACCTGCTTTCAACTCGATAGCGCCCGGCAGTGGGGTGATCATGAAACCACCGGTTTCGGTCTGCCACCAGGTATCGACAATCGGGCAGCGACCATCACCAATCTTGTTGTAGTACCACTCCCAGGCTTCCGGGTTAATCGGCTCACCCACCGAACCCATAATGCGCAGGCTGCTGCGGTTAGTCCCTTCAATCGCCTTGTCGCCTTCGGCCATCAGCGCGCGAATCGCGGTGGGGGCGGTGTAGAGCAGGGTCACTTTGTGTTTATCGACCACTTCCGCCATGCGGCTCGGCTTCGGCCAGTTCGGCACACCTTCAAACATCAGCGTGGTAGCACCACACGCCAGTGGACCATAAATCAGATAGCTGTGTCCGGTAACCCAGCCGACATCGGCGGTGCACCAGTAAACGTCTTCCGGATGATAATCAAAAACATACTTAAAAGTGGTAGCGGCATACACCAGATAGCCCCCGGTGGTATGCAGCACGCCTTTTGGCTTACCGGTAGAGCCGGAGGTATAGAGAATAAACAGCGGATCTTCGGCATTCATCGCTACCGCTTGATGCTGGTCGCTGGCACCTGCCATCAGGTCATGCCACCACAGGTCTCGGCCTTCGCGCCAGCCGGTATCTTTACCGGTGCGTTGGAACACCACCACGTTCTTCACGCTGGTGACATTTGGGTTATTCAGGGCATCATCCACGTTTTTCTTCAGCGCAATGCTGCGTCCGGCGCGAATGCCTTCATCGGCGGTAATCACCAATTTGGCGTTTGAATCGATGATGCGTCCGGCGACGGCCTCTGGTGAGAAACCGCCAAAAATCACCGAATGCACCGCTCCGATGCGCGCGCAGGCCAGCATGGCAATCGCGGCTTCCGGCACCATTGGCATATAGATGGCGACCACATCGCCTTTCTTCACCCCCAGGCTGCTGAGCACGTTGGCAAAACGACACACTTCAGCGTGTAACTGACGGAAGGTCAGGGTCTTACTTTCGTTGGCGTCATCGCCTTCCCAGATGATGGCAGGATGGTCACCACGGGTTTGCAGGTGACGATCAAGGCAGTTGGCCGCGAGGTTGAGCGTGCCATCTTCATACCAGCGAATGGCGATATTACCCGGCGCAAAGGAGGTGTTCTTCACTTTGCTATAGGGAGTAATCCAGTCGAGAATTTTGCCTTGCTCGCCCCAAAAGGTTTCGGGATCGTCAACCGACTGTTGGTACATCGCTGCATATTGCTCTGCATTAATCAGGGCGTTCTCGGCAATCGCAGCAGGAACGGGATGCTTGTGAATTTGGCTCATGGCTGACCTCCTTGAAGATGTTAATCATATGTCAATCAATGGTTAATTGAAGCCCGACCCTGCGGCTTTGTTTCGGTTTTGCAGACTGGATCACGGCCTAAGCCTGTGGGTATTCGTTTGGCAAATATCATGGAATCATCAGGCGCAGCAGGTGCTAACTCTGAGAAATTTCTGAACAAAATATCAGCAAACGCGCCCGGCTGCTTTTTACGCGATTTTGCATAGCTATGCGGAAAATTATCGAATTAAAACTTTTCATAACAGCGGGTTATGGTTTTCTCCCCGGATCAGCATTTTATGCTACAGCGCAGGATAAGAATTAAGCGAACCCGCCAGGGGTTGCATTTACCGTAGTGAAAATGGTACTTATCTCGCCCCTGGCAAGCCAGTATCCACTCAGGCTGCATCACAGGACGCGTGCAAAATGCACGCAAGGTAGTATCGGATGCAGTCCATAATAACCCTCTATTTTATCGGGCTTTTGCTCACTTCCCTGTGTGTTTCGTCTTCTGCTCCTTCGCAGCAGAGCAAAGGGGTTTTAACTGAGGAAAGTAACGCGTTATGAAAGGTTTTAAACTCAGCCTCGCCTGGCAGATATTGATTGCGCTGATTCTGGGCGTCGTGGTCGGTACGGTGTTGCATAATCAACCGGACGATCGTGAATGGTTAATCACCAATATTCTCAGCCCGGCGGGCGACATCTTCATTCATCTGATTAAGATGATTGTGGTGCCGATTGTGGTTTCGTCATTGATTGTCGGCATTGCTGGCGTGGGCGATGCGAAAAAACTCGGACGTATTGGCGTCAAAACCATTGTCTATTTTGAAGTGATCACCACCATTGCCATTGTGGTCGGCATCACGCTGGCCAACGTATTCCAACCCGGCAGCGGCATTGATATGTCAACGCTGGCAACGGTGGACATCTCTAAATACGAAGCCACAACGCAGGCGGTACAGGGTGCACCGCACAGCCTGGTCACCACCATTTTGTCACTGATCCCGCAGAACATTTTTGCCTCGCTGGTGAAGGGTGACATGCTGCCGATTATCTTCTTCTCGGTGCTGTTTGGTCTGGGGCTGTCCTCTCTGCCTGCGGAACATCGTGATCCGCTGGTCGGGCTGTTCCGTTCGGTTTCTGAAACCATGTTTAAAGTGACGCATATGATCATGCGTTACGCACCGGTCGGCGTATTTGCGTTGATTGCCGTCACCATTGCTAACTTCGGCTTCGCCTCACTATGGCCGCTCGCCAAGCTGGTGTTGTTGGTGTATGTGGCGATTCTGTTTTTCGCCTTTGTGGTGCTGGGGGCGGTGGCGCGCTTCTGCAAACTGCGTATCACCACCCTGATGCGCATTTTGAAAGATGAACTGATTCTGGCTTACTCCACCTCCAGCTCAGAAACCGTGTTGCCGCGCATCATGCAGAAGATGGAAGCCTATGGCGCGCCGAAGGCTATCACCAGCTTTGTGGTGCCAACCGGTTATTCGTTCAACCTTGACGGCTCAACGCTGTACCAGAGCATTGCGGCGATCTTCATTGCTCAGTTGTATGGCATTGACCTGTCGCTGACCGATGAAATCATCCTGGTGCTGACGTTGATGGTGACCTCGAAAGGGATTGCAGGCGTACCGGGCGTCTCTTTCGTGGTGCTGCTGGCAACGCTGGGGAGTGTCGGGATTCCGTTGGAAGGTCTGGCGTTTATTGCCGGTGTTGACCGTATTATGGATATGGCGCGTACCGCGTTGAACGTGATTGGTAATGCGCTGGCGGTACTGGTGATCGCCCGTTGGGAAAACCAGTTCGACACCGAACAAGCCGCCGCTTACGAGCTTAAGTTACGTACGCAAAACGCTGCGTAACCTGCCTCTCATAAACCCGCCATCTGGCGGGTTTTTTTATTCCTGCGCCGGGCAAAACGGAAAAATTTCCCTTTTCACCTGGTGAATTAACAATTCAGTTTGATATATAGTTTCAAGAATAAATTATTCTCTTAGCGGAACCTGTATGAAAATCGATCTCAGCCAGATGATTACTGAGGGGCGTAACCCGGCCAGCCAACAGATTGATGAGCTGTCGACGGAAGCGATGCTGCGCGTTATCAATGACGAAGATAAGAAAGTGGCGCTGGCGGTAGAAGCGATTGTGCCGCAGATTGCCGAGGTGGTGGATGCCATCACCGCCGCCTTCAGTCAGGGGGGCCGTCTCATCTATTGCGGAGCGGGTACCTCAGGTCGTCTCGGGATCCTCGATGCCAGTGAATGCCCACCTACCTTTGGCACCCCGCGCAGCCAGGTGGTAGGGCTGATCGCCGGAGGTCACACCGCAATTTTGCAGGCGGTGGAAAATGCCGAGGATAATAATGAGCAAGGTGCGCAGGATCTGCGTGATATCCAGTTCAGCAGCAAAGATGTGTTGGTAGGCATCGCCGCCAGCGGTCGCACGCCTTACGTGCTGGGTGCCCTCGATTATGCCAAACAGGTGGGAGCCTTTAGTGCCGCCTTAACCTGCAACCCGAACAGCGCGATGGCGCAGGTGGCCGATGTGGCTCTGACCCCAGTGGTGGGGCCGGAAGTGGTCACCGGTTCTTCGCGTATGAAAGCGGGCACAGCGCAAAAGCTGGTACTGAATATGTTGACCACCGGCGCGATGATCCGTAGCGGTAAGGTATACGGCAACCTGATGGTGGATGTCGAAGCGACTAACCAGAAGCTGGTACAGCGGCAGATTAATATCGTTAAACAGGCAACCGAATGCGATGACGCTACTGCGCAGCAGGCGCTGGCGGCCTGCCAGGGACACTGCAAAACCGCGATTGTGATGGTACTCGCCGGTTTGCCGGCGGCAGAAGCACAAGCGCTGCTCAGCCACAACAATGGCTTTATTCGCCAGGCATTGCGCGAGGTGCCGTTGCGTTAATGGAAGGGGGCCAGCGTTACTATGCTGGCACCCGATCATTGCAACGTGGTGTGGATATCGACCCAGCTGTCAGCTGGAATGTCGGTGTAGTCACCGAGGGCGGCGGTTATGGTGCCCTCAGAACCGTTCAGGGTGTATTTCAGCGCCCTGACACCAATCACAATCGTGTTGTAAGAATCAGACTCGATAGTCGCCGCCAGATTCTGGATGCCTGCTCCGCCTGCAATCACCGGATTACTGATTTTCCATAAAGATTTTTTCGTGACGATTGATGTGCCGATGATCTTATATTTTCCCGTCGCTTCTTTTGTCGCGGTCAACTTGCCGGACTGCGCGTAACCCCGATTAACCGCGCTAAAGTCATCGTTCTGTTTAAACGCATCCTGCACCGGCGATCGGGTCGCGGCGGCTATGGAGTCAGAGATGCGGATTACTGCCCCGGATGTTTTCACCACACGGCCATCATTAAGGGGGATATAGGTATTTGAGGTTAAAGAATTTTCTTCCTCAACATACACAATACCTTCAGGCTCTCTGTTCAGTGGCCCATCGCCCGCTTGATGAAGAACGACTTTCTCTTCCCCTGAATTTCCTGCCTCGGCATAGCGAAGTGGAATGAAGGTCGCACCTTCGTTACGGGCGGCAATTTTGGCGTAGACCGTTAACGTATTGTCCGACGTGTTGTAGACGTAGCCAAATTGCGTCAGGTTTGCGGTGTCGTGTCGGTAGTCCGAGGGATCGCGTAAGTTAGTGATACGCAAGACATGCTTCACCGTCGCGGCATTGAGCGATGAGACAAAAATATCATTGCATTGAATCAGATAGGTATAGATTGACTCTGCCAGGGTTCCCCCGGAGATAAAAAATCCGGTGAAGTTCGGGCCTGAATTTCTTACACCGGTTTTCAGGGTGAATAACGTTACCCAACTGGGTTGGCTGAGCCAGATTGTGGGCTGCACATTTCCCTTCCTCAACGGCGCGATTAAATCCTTATCCGTTAAGGCACGCGGAGCAACCACGCCCGATCCCGCATAGGGAGTGCCGTAGTCGGTATATTGCCCCGGTCCGGCAATATACATGTCAGCTGAACCGTCGGCTTTGGGCAGAAAGATTAACGAGGAATGCAGCGTGTCATCTTCGGCACCGGAGAAGGGTAAGCGCAATATGCTGCCATTCCAGCCAGCGATACCTTGTCCATAGGGTTCACTGAACGGGATGGCCACTCTGGCCGCCGTGGGCTTTCCCTCTTTCGTGGCATACGTCTGGAGACGCCCACGTTCATCAATAATTAACGCCCCCCGGTTATCTGGCCCGCCAAATGTTAAGCCAGCGATCCCTTTAGGGTCCGAAACGCCTTGTACGATATCAAACTGCCCGCGTTGCTTGACCCGGTCAAACACCGACGTTGTTCCACTGCCCGCCACTTGCTTGCCTTCGCCGGTAAAGAAACCGCCAACCAGTTCGAATCCATTCTCTTTGCCAATCTCAGTACGTAATGTGTCTGGCGCTGCCGTCGCGGGTAAGGGAGGGTGATTTATCCTGACATCACTGGAGTTGGATGCAGAACTGCGGTTTGAGAACAACGCCAGTAGTGTCGAAGGCACAATCCAGTTCAAAAGACGTCTTCTTGATAGAGTCATGATGTCTCACCGTCTGTTTATTATTACAACGCCGCCGGTTGCTGCTGCCAGCCAATGTTGTTGCCAGTGTTTCCCCATATATCCAGGCCGGTATTGGTTGTCCCGGTTTTAAGGGCGGGTGAATCGCTGGCGAGTTGCAGGATATTTTTTGCTTCCTTCATACCCGCCGGCGGCACGAGGGGGAGGGTAAAGCGGAATTTAGGATCGACATATTGCAGCTCGCTGGTGGAGACACCCGCCAGGGCGGCGGGAGCGGCGGATGACCAGGCTTCAGAGTAAAAGATGCAGTTTTTGAAGGCGTATTTGGTCAGCAACGTGCCAAATTCGGACACTTCCGCAGGGCTGATCAGATTGGAATTGTCACGGTGTTTCCAGTAAAAAATACAATTCTCCAGCGTCATGGCAAGGGCGGCTGGATTGTCCTCTTTGCGTGGGTTGCAGAAAAGAACATGGTCATTGGCCTGAGAAACGGTGTCAATAAACAGGCAATTTCGCACCACATTGTTATAGCAATACCAAAAACAACAGGCTTTTTTCCAGTAAATATCCTCGCTGCGTTGTGTTCGCGCGACGCCATCGTTATAGGAAACAATGTATTCAATCACGTTATTCACACAACCCAGGCCAAGGGTATGGTAGAGCGTATAGATGTCATCATTGAGCGGCTTATAACCGTTAGCATGATACCAACTGTTGGAGAAGGGACCCTGAACGAACATAAACGGCTTGGCATTATTGGTCAGATAACCCCAACGTAACAGGCAATGATTGCAGTGATAATCCAAATCTAACGCATAGCGATCGGGCGCGGCTGGCCCGGACCCATGCACCTCAAAATTCTGCCCGGTGGCGTAAGCGCACATGGTCATCCACAGCGGGACATCCGCACGGGCGGTGGTCCATGCATGGGGATCTTTTATCGGGTTATACACATTGGTACGGTAGGACGAGTAATAAATATTATCCCAGCCAGATTCCCATTCATCTCCACGAACATCACGGTTTTTATTTTTACTGGCCGCACCAGACAATAAGACACCGTAATTAACAATGTTGGTGAAAGAAACATCAAGAATACGTACCCCATAGCTTTTTCTTTGATCACCATAATAGGTATCAGGCTCTGAAAGATGGGGGTTGCCGCGAATGAATATGCCGCAATTAATGTTATCGCCATAGATATCATGAATAAAAACTTTGTGGGCGATGTTTGTTTTGTCTTTAACGGTCAGGTGGATACATGCCACTTCTTTGGCGGGAGCGGAGCCTGCTATCGCGGCCGGATCACCAATAAAGTTAATATGGTGAATTTCCAGATTGCAAACCCCATTGGCATCCCCTCTGAGCGAACCATACAAATAGCCACCGGTATGTTGTTCACCAGGGGGAGAGGAAAGCTGTAACGAGTTGATATTAAAATTCTGGAAAAGGGTATCAGTGTGACGTGTGGCAGCGTCTTTAGGATACCAAATCGGGTAAGCACCCTCACCATAGGATGTCAGAACACTCTGCGTGCCAGAACGATTTAAGAAAAAAGCCATTACATTCTGGCTGATATAGGACCAGTAGAAATGTGTGCCACGTTTAATTGATACGGTGACAGGATGGCTAACGCCGGATGAAATTACCTCATCCATCGTGCGATAAGGTTTTTCCAGGCTCCCGTTACCCGGAACCGTCGCTGAAGGATCAACATAGATAAACTTCATTCTGGGATACCTTTCAGGCTACACGCACCGCGTCTGATTGAAACTTACGAGTTTTAATAAAAGGTTTCTGTGCGACCACGTAGTGGTCATCAGCAATATTGGTCATGACAATGGCCCCTGCGCCAATCATGACATTGTGGCCAATTTCAATATCATCACCGAGGATGCAGGAGTTAACGCCCATAGAAACATTATCACCAATGATAAAATGTTTAGGGTACGGCAATCTATTCCCTCCGACGGTGCAGCATTGTCGAATATTGAAGTTTTTTCCAATCACGCAACCGCTGTTAATGATGACGGAGTAAGCATGCCAGATAACAAATCCATGACCGATCCTGGTCCGATAGGAGATCTCCACGCCAAACATAAACTCGTTAAAGAACTTATGCAGAATAACAAAAGCCAGCGTGATGGGATAAAACACCCGCACCCGTTTAGCATGTAAAGAAGCCAGGCGGTACAGCAGTACAACCAGCTTGGATTTGATGCCAGGATTCATTTTAACTTCAGATAATGTCAGTTTGAGGCTACGAATGATGTTCGTCATGATTCACCTTACGCCGGATAGTCATTAATCCTGTTCACAGCAATATCCTGTAAGAACAAAATTTTATTATTTAAAAAATAAGTATGATGGGATGAAAAGTAAAAAATTAAATTTTGGCTCTGTCTACACGATACAGAAGCTCAAGAAATTTTTCTGGTGCGACGCGGGTAGATACCCTAACGAGAAAAGCCGCAAGGTTGTTAACTACCGAAGCCGTTTTCAATTTGCGTTTCAAATTAAAAAGAGAGACTTCACTTTTGATGTAGTTCAAACCCCTGCGTTTCTTTAACATGCCAGAGCCTGCCCGCACGTTCAACAGAATATCTGTTAAATTATGTGTTGTGTAATTTTCTGCGATTATTCTTAACCACAGATTGTAATCCTCCATAAATAGATGATGTTGATAACCTCCAACGTGATCCACTACGGATTTTCTAAACACGACACTCATATGATTAAACGGATTTTTGAACCGTGAGAAATGTTTAATGTCAGCGTGCAGTTCAGGTAAGCGTTTAAGTCGATGTTGACCTTCTTCATCAAATTCAATCACTGCGGAACCCAACAAGGCCACATCATTGTTTTCTGACATAAATGTCATTTGCCGCTGGAAACGGTGCGGCAGGCATATATCATCGGTATCCATTCGGGCAATATATTCATATGAGCAATGTTTCATCCCTTCAGCCAGTGCTAATCCCAGACCAATATTCATTTCCAGTTGCACCCGGTGGATGGGGAGTTTATCTTCCCAGCGTGAAACCACCTTTTCCAGTAAGGGTCCAACAGGTCCATCCATAACCAGAATTATTTCGGTTGGCTGAAGAGTTTGCTGTTCCAGACTACGAAAACAACTATCCAGGTTCTCAGCACTTTCTTTGTAATATAGGGACATCAACACGGAAAAATGTTGTTGTAACATAAGTCACCTTTTGCTGTGTGTAGAATAATTTAGATTTTTTGGTAAAGTTCGCTGTAGCTAAGTGCCATTTTTTTGGCTGAGTAATTTTTTAAATAATTATTTTTGGCGTTATCCGCCAGACTGGCTTTTTCATCGGACAGGTAGTACTCGTTGAGGCAGCAGATCAAACCATGCGTGGTTTTGTTAAATAAATATCCGCTTTTTTGTTCAAAGGCGTTATGTACCTCTTGATGAGGTTCGATATCTGAACAGATAAAGGTCTTTCCTGAAGCCATCGCCTCAATCAATGCTAATGGCAGCCCTTCGGCATGAGACGCTGAGATAAAACAATCAAAATCTTTATACACCGCATGCGGCTGGTCGGTACTGCCATGAAAAATAATTTTCTCATTGTTGAATTTTTGGCGCAGAAACGTTTCATCGCTACCTGCTCCAATAATATGCAGCTTTGCCATTTTCCCCTGGCACCAGCCACTGAAGGCTTCAAGAATTTGCTGAACATTCTTTCTTTTGTTAAGTACACCTAAATAAAAATAGTGGATCTCATTGTCATGATTCTGATGTTGTAGTGGACGCGGCTGCTCAACCCCATTGGGAATGGCGGTGACGTTATGCATCGCATGGTAATTGACGCAATGTTTCATCACCGCATAAGAACAGGCGACTTTATGAAAGTGGCGAATCATATAACGCCCGACCAGGCCTTCGAGCATGCCTTTAACGAATCCCTTGGTCTGGACAAAATCCACTTCGAAATAGTTATGTATCGTGGTGACTTGTGGTACAGAGGGGAACGATAAATAGTTAAATATATCCGAGACGGTACAGTGGCTATGAATAACCGAAAAGCCACCTTTACGGATAAATCTCAGTATCTGTAATATGGCGGTACGTTTGAAGACGGTGATTTTAGCCCGCGTGGCGAATTCCTCTTCCCTTTCACCACCATTCAGCGCCAGAACTTCAATATCATAAAACGCAGGCAGGTTTTTGATGATATTAAGGCATACGTTAACCGGTCCCGCATTTTTCAAACTTGGGACAATAAAAAGGATTTTATTTTTCATTTTTTGGGTCTTTTAATAGGGTGGTAAGGTTATCTGTGTTTTATCCAGTAGCCGTCATAATCAATATCATTGAGATATTTCTCAAAGTCCTGTTCATTGTAATTCAGCAGAAACACCGGGCTGGTCCAGGCGTATGACCAGAGTCCACCCATCGTTAACGTCCTGCGTTGGGTATAAATATTGATAATCAGCAAGCTAAGTAACGCAAATACGACAAGATAGTTTCTGAGTAGCAGGCGAAATCTTGCCGAGTCAACTCCGGTTGAGAACAAATACACATAACAAATGCGGATCGCCAGCAAATATTGTGCAATGTTGAGATAACGCCCCATTGCGGTATATGAGACAGACATGATGAAACAGCAGGGAATGAAGAGGTTTAAAAACCGATCAAAACCTTTCACCTCTCCTTTGCTGAAAAGATAGAAAACGAAAGAAGCCAATCCGAGTGAACGGGTAATAATGGCGACCATAATGGTGTTGCTGTCATTGGGCGTTGCGCTAAAGCTACCATCAACATAACCCCCCATAGCATAGTCACCAATGCCCATAAACCCGATGCTGGGCAGAATTGAACGCAGTGCCACAGAACTCAGCAGCCAGAAGAAGATGCTTAACGGTAAGACAAATTTCTTTTCAACTTTAAAGAACAGGCTTGCCACGAAGACAAGAGAGACAAACACCATCGAAAAGTGCATCAGCAATGCAAGCAGCACAAATACACCGCAGCGCAGTTTGCTTCTGCTGAAGTAACAGGTAACGGCATAAATCATAAACACCAGTGCCGTACCGTAGCGGATACCCAGCACGAGGTTCAAAATATTCAGCGCCGAAAAAACCGTAAAATAGGTGAGGGCCAACCTGGTCGATGAGATCTCTCTGTTTTCTCTTTCCGAACTGTCTATCAATGTCACATTACGGAATGCAGCGAGTAACAAGTAACACATCACGCCACCGTAAAATGCCGGGATAAAAAAGAACGGAATATTCAGCAGCTGGAAAATCCAGCCATTAACATAAAGCAGGATATCGGTATGGGCACTGGCAATATCAGAAAAATGCGTACCTGGACCATAAGCATGGATTTCCAGATAGCGCCTGTAGAGATCCCCTAATGGCGGTATCTTGATCAGCAGAAAGAAATAGAACATCGACATCACCAGAAAGGGCAGTCGGTTCATCCCTTTTTTATCCAGAGATAAAAAGGAAAGTATCAACCCACCTATTGGAATGGTCATGCTCATTGCTAAGCTCAGCGGCATTAGCTTATTCATTCTCATCATCATAAGCGGACCTTTAGTGATTGTTTCTGAATGCTAATAAGCTTTCTGATTTTATGTCTGGCAAGGATCAGAAGATTATCAATGCTGGGGTGGTAGAAGAATTCTCTGAGATTAATTTCATCCTTTCTGTTCAGTTTGTCCTGAAAATAGAGCGAGTTCAGGTGCTGACGGCTCAGAGAAGGTTTATGTGTCGTAATAAATTTTTGATAACCCTGCCATGCCTTGCTGCCAGTGGTAATACGTGGGCGATCATCTTCAATATTAACGACATAGCTGGCGTCATCAATTCTGTAACATGAACCATACTGCATGATCATGCGATACCAGAGGTCATAATCTTGCCAGGCAGGAAAGTTGATATCAAAGCCACCAATGTTTTTCATCATGCGGGTTTCGATGAATACCTGGTTACCCACCCAATTTTTAAATCCCATCATATTTAGTGTGATGTCACCGACATAACTCTTCCATTTTTTCTCAATGTGACGATTTTTGAAGATCATGTTGGCGCAAAGAAATGATTTATTCAGTCTCTGGCTGGCAGTGACAAAATTCGCGATTCTGCTATGCAGAAAATAGTCGTCATCATCCAGGCCAGTAATAAATTCACCTTTGGCGATGGCAATGCAACGATTACGCGCATAACAGGCTCCCATCGGGACATCATTTCTAAGATAGATAATGCGGTCGTCCCGTTTTTTCATCTCCGCAATCACCATTTGGGTATTATCAGACGAACCATCATCACAAATAATAATTTCCAGGTTTGTATAGGTCTGGTTTTGAACCGATGCTATGGCACGTTTAACCAGTGACGAGCGATTGTGGGTTGGAATATAAATCGTCACTAAAGGTCGTGCTGCGTACTTAGCATTCATAATGCTGATCTCCTGGGGAATATAATGGACATTCCACTTCGTGTGAAATGTTAAAGTTAATTAAGTGCGTAGCTACGCGTGAATAATTATTTTATCCTTGCCTGGCGGACTCATAAGTATATTGGATATTGCTGTAACGGTAATATCCATAGGAACGAAGTTTGGTCCCATTCAGAATACATCCATTAATATGAATACCGTTGCGTTCAAAACGACGCTGACTGATTTCAACTTCCTTGAGGGTATTTTTTTCGCAGCGTACTACCAGCATGGTCGTTCCGGCGTAGGCACCAATAATCTCCGCGTCCGTAACGGCCAGCACCGGGGGCGTATCTACCACCACTAAATCGTAATTTTTCTCAGCCCAGCGCATCAGATCACCAAACCGTCGGCTCATCAGGAGTTCGGTAAAACCCTGGTCAAGGGTGCCACGACCAATAAAGTGCAGATCATCGCTGATGGTTATTGGCTGGATTGATTCAATGGGATACCTGGCCGCCAGAATATTTGATAATCCTGCTTTTTCCTTAACATTGAAAATATGATGCGCGGTGCCTCTTCTTAAATCAGCATCAATCAGCAGCACTTTCTTCCCTGTTTGCGCCATCACCGCACTGAAATTGGTGCTGATAAAGGTTTTCCCCACACTGGCGCTAGCGCCTGAAATCATCAGAATGTTGTTACGTGCTTCCAGCATGGAAAAATATATATTGGTTCTCAAACTACGCAACGCTTCAATCGCCAGATCCGTGGGGTTTTCCCGCAGAAGAAAGGCTTTTGCCATTTTGTAGATGTTCTTCTTATTACTTTTTTCCAGCCAGGGTGAAAACGGAATGCTGGAATAAACGGTCATTCCCTGTTCTTCTAATTCCTCTGATGTTTCCACCGCTTTATCCAGTACAAATCGGATAAAAATCACATTTATCGACACTAAAAGGCCAAGCAACAAGCCTTGAATAATGATGAGGTATTTATTCGGTGAAACCGGTTCAGGATCATCAAGCGGATGGTCAAGCACGCGCGCATTACCAATCGCACTGGATACGGCGATGTTCAGTTCCTGTTGTCTGCTCAGCAAGTGCATATAAAGTGCTTGTCCGGAATCAACATCACGGGTCAGGCGTAATATTTCCTGCTGCACGGCGGGCATCGCCGCTATCTTCTCTTTCAACCCATCTCTTGCTGCCAGCAGCGTCTGGCGTTTATCCAGCAGCGTTTTATACATCGGATGATCTTTGGTATAAAGCTGTGAGATGTCAGCTTCGTTGATGGTCAACTCATTGAGTTGATTATCAATATCTACCGACTGGTCAAGCACCGATTGCGCTTCCAGCGGCAGATCGACGGTGCCGTTTTTTTCTCTGGCAGCATTCAGCTTATCTTCATTACGGTTTAACTCACTGCGCACTTCGGGGAGCTGCTGGTTCAAATACACCAGGCTGCGACTATCCTGCGCAACCTGCTCGCTAATATTCTGGTGAAGATAATGTGAGGCGATATTATCCAGCACCCGCATGGTTTCGTGTTGATCTTCTCCGGTCAACGTCAGTCTGATCATGCTGCTATTGATATCCGGGTCCTGCGCACTCAGCTGATGTTGAAGCCTGTTGATTGCGTTCAGTCTGGAGAGATAAGTCGCAGTGAATTGCGTCCCCGGCAGCGCGTTGATGCTGGCAACCAGGATTTGAATGCCTGCGTGCGCAAAAACTTTGCCGGTTTCAGCCACAAAGGAGGCATTGCCCCAGTTAATCTGATAATGGCGGCTATCCAGCACCGTTAATGTCACCTGCTCGCTGTTGTCGTCAGTGGTGCCGGGTAAAAAAAGTTGGCTGACGTCAATTTCACCCGAAGATTTTCCTGTCAACGTTGCCAACGCTGAACCAATAATCGGCATGTGCTTCGGCTCAACCACCACCTGCAAATTAAGGTCGTCAACCGTCGCACCGAGGATATGGCGTGATTGCAGTAATTTCACATCGATAGCTGACACCGGTTTGCCATCAGGCAGCGGCGTACTGTTCTGATTAGCCAGAATAGCGTTGGCACGTTGCGGCTCTAACTGAATCAGTGCATTGGCCTGATAGACGACGGGCGTCAGCAACGTATAGACCCACGCCATCAGCATAAAACTGACGGTGATAACCAGTATCAAATAGCGGGACTCGAGCAGTTCCGCGAACAGTCGACTGGTATCGACCCCCTCTTCGTCATCCATTAGCATGTTTACAACCGGTTTCATGGCCATGATTTTTGTCCTGTTATCTTTGTACAGAAGTTACAGGCATAGCCCGCGCCAGATGATCGACGGAGAGAGACGACACTCAGATTGAATGTGTATGCGCTGCTGTAAAGTAGTCATATAAAATAAATCCAAAAAAATAAAAAATGGGCTATTGGTTTTACGTTCTTGATACAAGGATTTTAAAAATTAAAAATGTCCCGGAAAATTTTCTGTCGTAAGTGTTATTATTTTCTTTCATCCCTATCAATAGCGAAAACGACTCATTTTTACCGATAAGAAACTATCGCGCAGTTTGTCCAGTGCGCGCCATTTACTGGTTATCCCTTGCGACTGCACCAGGGCATAATTAAGTGAGTTAACAACCTGTATGGCAATATTGGTCTGCTCTGTTTTCAACAAGTCGAGTCGACTAAAAAAACCAGTATCACAACCGTTTAATGCAAACTGGCTGTCGAATACGCCCATATTTCTTGCTGAAAATTTCTCGATTAATGAGCGATAGATCACCAGACCTAATCCCAATGATTTAACCGTGCTCTCGGTGTTGATGTTGAAACCGTCGGCGGCTTTACACACCGCTTCATTAATAATTGGATAATAAACCCGGCCATCGATACGCCCCCGAATACTCGGGATTTGTAAGTCCACACCTTGCTTATGGTAGCGATCCAGACGTTTTATATATTCTTTGTTCAGAACACTGTCATCATCGCAAAAAATAAAGCGGTCATAGCTTGCATTTTTGCTGATAACATTATTGCAGACTTCGCCCAATGGCAGATCACCAATTGACTCTTTAATGTCGATATTATTGACACAAAAGCCCAGGGTATGAATGAAATCTTTATCAAATCGCAGTGGATTCGGTCCCCGATTGATGATCAGGAGATCGGTATCGGCACAAGATTTATTCATCATGCCATTAAGAACGCGTGAGTCTTTATAATTTTTACCGCTTAAAATTACAACGAAGATTGTTTTACGCATAGGAAAACCTTTAACCATTGAGTTTAGCGTTTAAAAACACCCTGGTTATACAGAGGGCATTTTCATTGACTCAGTCTTGTTATCCTTTTTTTCATCTGCATAGGCGTAATTATATTGACTATATCCATAGACATAATAATTGCTTGCCTTATTGAGCACGCTATTAAGAATGCATCCTTTGATTTCTACCCCCACATGTTCGAAGCGTTTGATACTGACCTGCACTTCTTTGATGGTGTTGACCTCAAATCGCGCAACCAGCATGGATGTGCCTGCATAGCGTCCAATGATTGCGGCATCGGTGACTGCCAGAATCGGCGCAGTATCAACAATCACCAGATCATAATTATTCGATGCCCAGGTTAATAAAGCTTCAAATCTCTTATGCGAGAGCAATTCTGCCGGGTTCGGAGGAATGCTTCCGTGTGATATAAAATCGAAGCCAATACCAGGGACTTTCTTATCTAAGTCAACCACGTTGACCTGACCAGAGATAATGTCTGACAACCCTTTATTCCCACGATGATTAAACAGCTTATGGGCATAGCCTTTACGCATATCGGCGTCAATAAATAACACCCTCTGACCTGACTGAGCGACCACCGCCGCTAAGTTGCTGGCAATAAATGTCTTACCGACGTTTTGCGTGGCGCCAGAGATCATTAACACGTTGTTTCTGGCTTGCAGCATCGCAAAGTAAAGGCTGGTGCGCAGACTGCGCAATGCTTCAATCGCCAGGTCAGCAGGGTTTTCAATTGCCAGGAACTTGCTCCCCACAACCGACTTTTTGCTACCGAAGCGTTTCACGCCTTGATTCTGCTTATTCAACCATTCGGACACCGGCACATTGGCATACACACTCACCCCGATGTGCTCCAGTTGCTCAGCTGATGCAATTGTCCGACGCAATAACATCTTCCCGGCAACCAGTATCAGCGAGAAAATAAATCCGGCGACCAGGGCCGTCACCACCATATTTGTTCTTTGCGGCAGAACAGGAGACGGCTGCGTCACAGCGGTGTCAATAATATGCACATTACCGATGATGCTTGATCTCGCCACGCCCAGCTCTTGCTGACGGTTAAGTAGCTGCATGTAAATAGCGCGTCCGGAGTCCACATCGCGGCTCAGACGTTCAACTTGCTGTTGGGTGGCCGGCATCGTGGAAATACGCTTGTTCAGATCGTCGCGCTCCTGTAATAACGTCTGGCGCTTGTCCAGCAACGTTTTATAGGTCGGGTGATCTTTGGTATATAACTGTGAAATTTCAGATTCACGAAACGTCAGTTCATTCAGCTGACTATCCACATTCACCACTTGATCAAGCACGGCTTTCGCCTCCAGAGACAAATCCACCGAGTCTACCTGGCGACGGTAAAGATTCATTTTGTCTTCTGCTGCATCGAGATCACTGCGTACCTGTGGTAATTGCTGATGCAGAAAATCGAGGCTGTTAGTATCCTCAGCCCGTTGCCGGGCAACGTTCTGTTCTAAATAGTTCTCGCTGATTACATTCAGGATCGATGCGGCTCTGGCTTTGTCATCACTGCTCAATGTCAGCAGCAGGATCCCGGTTTTCTTGCCCTGATCCTCGACATCAAAGTTATCCAGCAGGCTGGCAATAGCCGCCTGGCGTGAAATATATTTCACGGTGAATTTCGTCCCCGGTTGGGCATGCATGCTATCGACATTCAGTAACATGCCATCGCGGGTGATCGGGCTACCGACGTTGCCATAGAACTGGACATTGCCGTTCTCGACAAGGAAACGCTCGTTATCCACAACGGTTAAGGTAATGCGCGGCGGGGTTTCATCTGTACGTGGCAGATACAACTGACTGATGCTGAGTTTTCCCGGCACCTCTCCCGTCAACCTTGCCCATCCACGGCCAAACAGCGGAAAATATTGCTGGCTAATGACAGCTTGTAAGTTCAAATCATTAACGGTCTTGCCGAGGATCATGCGCGATTGCAGCAATGCGATCTCGGGCGCGGAGACGGGCTCGGTATCCGGCAGCATTGGACTGATGTTATTCAGCAACACATTCCCCTGCTTTTGCTCAATCTGAATCATCGCATTCGCCTGATAAACCGGCGTGACGAACAGTGCATAAACAATCGCAAACAGGGTAACGACACTGGTCACCGCGATAATCAATTTACGATGATCCAGCAGCCCACCGTAAATGCGCCCCAAATCGATCTCTTCTGATTTGGCGGTGACGATTTTATGTTTAATAGTGGTTGTCATGCCATGATTCCCGTGAAATCCACCAGTGGGCCTTGCAGCCCAACAATTACCGGCCTGAGCAATAAATTGATAAACAGCATCAAAAGCTCCGCGATAGCAGTACATCATTACTGCCAGTACGGTATGGATATTTTCAATTTCGTCTTATCTGCCAGTGGTACGTCCCTGTTGGAGAACCATGCTGTTGTTGCAGTGGTTAAATAAATATTAATTGCTCGCTTTTTCTCTATTTATTAATGGCCCTGAATGGGGCTAAGCGAACAGAATGTAATCCCTTAATATCCATAATGTTACATAAAAAATGGCATCTGATGTGTGTCTGTAGCCATAAATCGCTAACTTAACGTAAAAATGTGATGCATCGTTATTATTTTTTTGATGAATGTAAATCTTAATTTGGTATTTAGGCAGTTAAAAAACAGCTGCTGCCCGGGTGAATTTCTTACAAGAAAACATCTTTGTCATGCTTAGTAATATCTTCCAATTGGGGGCAAAGGAATATAGCTAATTTCCTAAAATGCGCGTGGCTTAGATTGAATGACAATCTCATCTAAG
The DNA here is from genome assembly GCF_059730565.1 of Pantoea sp. X-Soil-TKNS-1279. Classification (NCBI taxonomy): domain Bacteria; kingdom Pseudomonadati; phylum Pseudomonadota; class Gammaproteobacteria; order Enterobacterales; family Erwiniaceae; genus Pantoea; species Pantoea sp. X-Soil-TKNS-1279. The sequence continues at coordinate 440,864 of NZ_AP035948.1, forward strand.
ATTTTGGCTATTCATTTTAGATTGGCATATTATTTCTGCTAAAGAATAAAAATAATACCAGGCGATATAGTTAAATTAATAAGCTGCCGTTTTTATTGAGATGATTTTTTTCCTGCGTGTGTGGTCTTAGGATTTTAGCCATTTGGTCGGAAGGCATTAAAGGCATTTTCTCACGGCCGTATTGCACTCCGCATGGCGGTTTCGTGTGTTGGGAGTTCAGTAATTATCTTATAGAAATTGTGATGCAGAGGTGTTAGGCCGTGTTTTAACAGGAACTTAAAGCCAGGGTTGGCAGAGGCCAGGTAATATGACCAGCCATAACCAGTGATCTGAACCTGAATGATTAACCTGACGACTGGGTCTGTTTATCGGGTTCAGGGGTATTCGCTATTCCTGTCTGGACCGGAAAATCATGTTTTTTGCCGGGAGCAGAAAAACATAAAGGGGAGTGGCACTGGAACTACGCGATTTATCGTCCGTCTTTCTGGCGAGAGGGGCTGTCGATATCAGTGCGTGGCCAGGAGGGGAAACTGATGTTTATGGTAAAACATTGATTTTATTTACTCTAAATAAAATTTTATTGATTTATCCCTCTGTTAAAGCTCACCGCAGCGCTTCTCCCCCGTGGGGTCTGACTCTAAAATTATAAAGCCACGCTAAAGTCAGGACCATTACCTGCCGAAAATATAAAAAAGCGTTATCAATACTTCACCCTCTGCGGGCCTTGCAAGGACTGACTCATGCGTAACAACCAGCCCATCACTCAGCGCGAATACGTGTTTGACGATCATGCCACATTGATGTCCACCACCGATCTCAACAGCTATATCACCTACGCCAACGACGCTTTTATTGAAGTCAGCGGGTTTAGCCCGGAAGAGGTCAATGGTCAGCCACATAATATGGTGCGCCACCCGGATATGCCGCCAGAAGCCTTTGCGGATATGTGGGCAACGTTAAAGCAGGGAGAACCCTGGACTGCGCTGGTGAAAAACCGCCGCAAAAATGGCGATCATTATTGGGTGCGTGCCAATGCCATTCCGGTGGTGCGTGAGGGGCAGGTTCAGGGTTATATGTCGGTACGTACTAAACCGACATCCGAGGAGATCCGCCAGACAGAAGCGCTGTATCGTGATTTCCGCGAAGGGCGTGCCAAAGGGCGGCGCTTCCATAAGGGTTTGATTGTGAGCCGGTTCAGTACGGTGCTGAAAACCCTGCCACTGCGCTGGCGGATTCGTTCCACCCTCGCGGCGTTGTTGCCGCTATCGGCGTTGAGTGTCTGGTTACTGGGGATGGCCCCGCTGGCCATCGGTTGTTTTACCGGCGGTATGGCGGTGTTGCTGCTGCTGGCTTGTTTGTGGCTGGAACAACAGATTTCCCGCCCGATAGAACGCATGTGCCGTCAGGCATTGAGCGTGGCGACCGGTGCCAGTCATAAAGTGGAGCAGATGGATCGGGTAGATGAAATCGGCGTCACGTTGCGTGCCATCGGCCAATTGGGGTTGATGTTCCGCTGGTTAGTGGATGATGTCAGCGGTCAGGCGATTAATGTACTGAGCGCCAGCGACGCCATCGCGCGCAGTAACGATGAATTGAGCCGTCGCACCGAACAGGCTGCGGCTAACGTGCAGCAAACTGCCGCCACCATGAACGAGATGACTGCGACGGTAAAAAGTAATACCGAGACTGCCAGCGAGGTGAATAACCTCTCCGTCAACACCAGCCAGTCGGCGGTGAAGGGCGGCCAGGTGGTACAGGAGATGGTGGGGATGATGGCTGAAATAGCGGACAGTTCGAAGCGTATCGCTAATATCACCAGCGTGATTGATAGCATTGCCTTCCAGACCAACATCCTCGCCCTGAACGCCGCAGTGGAAGCGGCCCGTGCCGGTGAACAGGGGAAAGGGTTTGCCGTGGTAGCCGGTGAGGTGCGTAATCTGGCACAGCGTAGTGCCACCGCAGCCAGTGAGATTAAAAATCTGGTGGAAACCAGCGCCAGCCGCGTGCAGTCGGGAAGTGCGCACGCTGATGCTGCCGGGCGCACCATGCAGGACATCGTCGAACAGGTTCAGCACGTTACCACGCTTATCGCGCAAATCAGTGCCGCCACCGCAGAGCAATCCACCGCGCTGAGTGAAGTGAGCGGGGCGGTAGAAGATCTTGACGATATTACCCATCAGAACGCAGCGCGGGTGCAGGAGGGGGCGGAAGCCTCGGGCCGTATGGCACGTCAGGCGAACCGCCTGGTGGAAGCGATTAGCGTGTTCCGTTAGACATCGGGCAGCATCTCCCGTCGGGCGCGCAAAGCGCCTGGCGGTTGTCCGACAATCCGTTTAAACGCCCGACTGAAGGCCGCCAGCGAACCGTAACCCAGATGAAAGGCGACGCTTTCCATCGCCTCACCCTCGTTGACGATACGCTGCACCGCCAGCCGCATACGCAGTTCGGTGAGGTAGCGCAGGGGCGTCATTCCGGTCGCCGACTGAAAGCGTGCAGCAAACACCGAGCGTGAACTGCCGGATTCACGCGCCAGGCGTTCGACAGTCCAGTTTTCCCCCGGCGCACGATGCATGGCGGCCATCGCCAGGCTAAGACGCGGATCGCGCAACGCCTGCACCAGGCCGCTGCCCTTACCACAGCCATTCTCCACCCAACCACGCACAATCTGCGCCGCCACCACATCCGCCAGCCGGGACAAAATCCCGGCAAAACCCGCCTGGCGCTGGCGCGTTTCCCGCTCCATCGCGTCGAGAATGGGCTGGATTTCCGGGTATTGCGCCAACAGTGTGCTGACCAGCATCACATCCGGCATGGTGTGGACCAGCGGCTGCATGCCACCCAACTCAAACGCCATGCAGGCGCTGAACAGCACGACATCGGTGTTGTCCACGCACTCTCCTTCAGCGCCGTCAATGGCACACACGCTGGCGCAGATCGGTTTGCTGTTGAAGGTACTGATCGGTTCGCACTCTACCTCTTCGCTGGAGATCAGCGCATGCGGTCGGCCATGTGGGATCAGCAAAGCGTCACCCGCCTGAAGGGGATAGATCGTCCCGGAGGCAGAACGGATCAACAGCGATCCACGCCCGACAAAATGCAGTTGCGCCCGACCCGGCGCGTCGTCATAACGCAGACCAAACGGGGCGTTAAGGGCGATACGTTGGTATTTGACGCCATACAGGCGCATGCCCATTAGCAGTTCGCTGGTCAGATCTTCATAGCGGCTCATAGGATTCCAGACGAATTATCAAAAAACAAAGTTTTTGTATCATAGATCGTCTTGCTGTTGCTCACTATGCTCACATTTTAATTTTTTGTGATGGGGATCGCAGATGAGCCTGAATAGTGATGTCGTCGAACAGAGTTTGCCGGTAGAGAAACCGGCCTGGGGGGCGGTATTTGCCATGGCTTTCGGCGTATTCGGCCTGATTACCGCCGAATTTTTGCCGGTAAGCCTGCTCACGCCGATTGCCGATGCATTGCAGGTCAGCGAAGGGCAGGCCGGACAGACGGTGACGGTCACTGCGCTGGTGGCACTGCTGACCAGCCTGGTGATCGGCAATATCACCCGCCGTCTCGATCGCCGGATGGTGATGCTGGCGTTTACCCTGCTGCTGATTGCCTCGGCGTTGCTGGTGGCCTTTGCTCAAGACCTTACCATGATCCTGCTGGCACGCGTGCTGTTGGGGATGGCGATTGGCGGCTTCTGGACGTTATCGACCGCCATCACCATGCGTCTGGTGCCAGGTGAGCAGGTGCCGCGTGCATTGTCGATTGTGTTTAGCGGAATTTCACTGGCGACCATTATCGCGGCCCCGTTGGGTAGCTATCTGGGTGGGCTGATTGGCTGGCGTAATATCTTCCTGCTGACCGGAGCGTTGGGGGTACTGGCGCTGTTCTGGCAGTTCTTTACCCTGCCTGCTATGCCGCCGGAGAACAAGGCGCGTAGCGGTGGCGTGCTCGACCTGCTGCGTCGTAGCGTGATGCGCTGGGGCATGTTGGCGGTGATCATGATGTTTACCGGTCACTTCGCCTTCTTTACCTATCTGCGTCCGTTCCTCGAAAGCGCGGCCCAGCTCAACGTCAACCAACTGTCTCTGGTGTTGCTGGCGTTTGGCGTAGCAAACTTTTTTGGCACATCGCTGGCGGGCTATCTGGTGACGCGCAGCGTGTCGTTGACGTTGAGTGGCATGGCGCTGGTGATGAGTGTCACCGCGTTGGTGCTGGTGAGTTTTGGCGGCGTGTCCTGGCTGGTGGGGGCGGGTGTCGCGCTCTGGGGCCTGGCGTTTGGCTCGATGCCGACCGGCTGGTCCACCTGGATTTCACGCGCTGTGCCGGATGATGCCGAATCCGGGGGCGGATTACTGGTCGCCACCATCCAACTGGCGATTACCGTCGGTGCTGCCGCCGGTGGCTGGATGTTTGATTTACAGGGAGCTGGCGGCGTGTTCCTCTCCAGCGGTGTACTGATGCTGCTGGCGGCGATCACCATTTTCACCCGCGTGCGCCATCACGGTTAGGTAATGAAAACCACGCGATACATCGCGTCGCTACAAACTGCACCTGTCTGTAGCGTCACGATGTATCGCGCACGTTAACCTTCACCAATCACAGCGATAAATCCTGCCTTTTAACCAAAAGGCAGATTATTAACACTCTGCATAAAAGCTAATCATATCGTGCCTTTTATATTCAGTTTATTTGAATGATATCCGCAAATCTCTCCGCTTTTTGTTGATCAATTTCCCGCCTATTATATCTCTCAACAAGGCGATGATGCCTTACCTAATCAAACGTTGACCGAGGAATTGACCATGAAATCCATCAAAACTTTTGCTGCTGTTGTTGCCCTTTCTGTTCTGCCGTTCGCCAGCTTTGCTCAGAGCGTGACCGCTACCGCTTCTACTCTGGACGGTGCTGAAGCGAAAATCGCTGCTCAGGCACACGAAGCTGGTGCTTCATATAAAGTGACCGAAGCCAACTTCAACAACGGCGTGCACATGACCGCTGAACTGACCAAATAAGTCGGTTAACATTCTGTGCTGACAGGGCGCCTCCGGGCGCCCTGGCCGCGTTTAAGCAGATAAAATCCTGTCACTTTCCCTCGCAAATGATTACTATTCGCAAAAACTAATATCCTTCGTCGGCCCGCCTCGGGCTGCTTTTAACTATCTGGTTGCAATGTCGGGCTTTCATTCACTGCCGTGAGGCGGTGGTTTTGCTATGGAGAAGTCATGAAAGCGAATAAAACTGTGCAGTGGGTGCTGCGTCCACTGTTTCTGGCAACGGCTCTGTTCTCTGGCTCTGCTGCTCTGGCAGCTGATGCGCAGGAACTGAATCAGCCGATTTCTAAAGGTGCGTATGAACTGGCGTTCAGCAACAGCGATAACGCGCTGTTCCTCGCGACGTCACAGAATGCCACCAATGAAAAAGGCGGCACTGTCTATCGTCTCGACCCGCAAAATCTGGCGGTGAAGCAGACCATCGACACCGATCTGAAAGCCTTCGGTGCCACCATCAATACCAAAACCAATACCCTGTATATCGGTAATACCGTGAATGCGGCGGTGACGGCTATTGATGCCAGCACTGGCAAGGTGCTGAACACGTTGGTGCTGGATGCGCGCAAACGCAGTGAAGATGTGCGCCCGCTGCAACCGCGTGAGCTGGTGGCCGATGCGGCAACCGACCGCGTGTATATCACCGGCCTCGGACCGCAAAGCGTGGTATGGGTGGTGGATGGCAAAACCTTGCAGTTAGTCAGCACTGTGCCGAACACCGGCAAAATGGGGACCGGTCTGGCGCTGGATTCCGCTGCACAGAAACTCTACGTCACCAACGGTGATGGCGAGCTGGTCACCATCAATACCCGTCTGAATGCGATTGAAAAACGTCAGAAAATTGATGCGGAGAAGGATCACTTCTTCCTGAATATCGCGCTGGATACCAAAGGCCATCGCGCCTTCCTCAGCGACTCCAAACAGCCGCAGGTGCTGGTGCTGGATACCCGCACTCAGCAGGTCATCCACAAGATCGATGTACCGGAATCTCTGGCGGTGTTGTTTAACGCTGACCGTGACGAACTGTATGTGACGCACCGTAAAGCAGGTGAGATCAGCATCATCGACGCCAGCAGCTACAAGGTGAAACGCACCGTGAAAGCACCGGGCCTGCCGAACAGCCTGGCGCTGTCTGCCGACGGTAAAACGCTGTTTGTCAGCATCAAGCAGCCGGGTTCCCGTAAAGAGCCACCGAAAAATCCTGACAGCGTGCTGCGTATCGCACTGTAAGAAGGATCCGTAGCGGCGCGATAAATCGCGCCGCTACAAGGATGTTATTCAGACTCCGCCGCTTCGCGCATCATCTCTTCGTGCGGGATATCCTGCAAAATCTGCTCAAAACTGCGCAGACGTTTGTAGATCGACATCAACTCAACCAGCGTTGACCATGAGGTGATCAGATACTGGAAAGATGAACGTACCTGGTCAAACACGTTGGTGATTTGGTTGAGTAAACCGAGCGTGATGGTGCCCGCGACAATCGACGGAAACAGCAAAAACAGCCCGAACACATTATCCACCTGCAAGTAGAGAATGCGGGTAATGTTGAAGTACAGATAGTGGAAGTAGAGACGGAAATAGTTGAAACGCACGCGACTAAACAGCTCGGTTACGGTTGGCGGCGAGGCGCGCGAGGCGTCATCTTCACCGTAGACCAGTTCCTTACGATAGGCGGCTTCCACCCGTTGGTTACGAAACTCCAGACCTGGCAGCTTAATCCCCACCAGTGCCAGCAGGCCGGTGCCGAAAATAGACCACAACACGGCGGCGATCACCAGCGCATAAGGGATATTGCCCAACAGCGGAATATCTTTCACATGATGTGACAGGGCGATCAGCACCGGCAGGAAGGCAATCAGCGTCATGATCGCCTGAATAAAACTCACCCCCCAGTCTTCAAGCGTGCTGGCGAAGCGCATGGTATCTTCCTGCACACGCTGTGCGGCACCTTCTACATGACGCAGGCGCTGCCAGTTGTGCATGTAGTAGTTGTTCATCGCGGTGCGCCAGCGGAACACCCAGTGGCTGATAAAGAATGAGTTCATCACGCCAATCACCACGGCGATTAACGCAATGCCTAAAAAGGCGATGACCTGCTGGTAAAACTCGCCGATCTGCACCGATCCCGCTTTAGTTAACGCTTTCTGGATCAAATCGTAGAACGGACCGTACCAGGCATTCACCGCCACGCCGACCTGTACGCCAAACCAGGTGACAAAGATGATCAGCGCGGAACCCCACACCGACCAGCGTTGCCACGGGTGGTTATCGACAATGCGCCAGGCAATGGCAAACAGCGCCACCACCAGCCAGTAATAGCCGTAAAACCACAGTTGGCTGGCGGCGATAAAACGCAACGCATTATCGGGCAAAGGTTTACTCATCGCTGCGGCGATGTTGGGCCACATTGCCGGTAAATCGCTGGCGAAGCCAAACCAGGCAAAAATCGCCATCAAACTCCAGATGGCAGCCGAGCTGAAAAACAGCGCTGGCCGGGGAAAATAGGACTTAAACATAGACACTCCGCTGTGATCAGATCCCTTTATACCGTTTTGGGGACTTAACTGTCTGTAGGCTGTTGTATCAGACAATGACAATGTCGCGCCTGCGGTGTAAAGCAGCTGCGCAAAATGTTAATTAATTTGTGCGAATTTGTTTCCTTCCGCTAAATCTTTGTCAGCATCGGTGTTACACTGCGCGCAATGTTACCGGTAACGGTGGCGCTGTATCCTTAAGCCCGCACATAAAAATCATTACAACGCAATTAGTTAACCTTTCATGCCACATTATATGCGGCACTGAGGCAATGTCATGTCAGAACACAAAAATGGTCACACGCGCAGGGACTTTCTGCTGAGAACCATCACTCTGGCGCCAGCAATGGCGGTTGGAACCACAGCGATGGGCGCACTGGTTGCGCCAATGGCTGCCGGTGCAGCAGAGCAACAGGGTGCGCCGCAAAAAGCGCGCGATTATCAGCCCACCTGGTTTACCGCAGAAGAGTTCGCGTTGATTACCGCCGCAGTGGCGCGGCTGATCCCCAACGATGAACGGGGGCCTGGCGCGCTGGAAGCCGGGGTGCCGGAGTTTATCGATCGCCAGATGAACACCCCGTACGCCACCGGCAGCAACTGGTATATGCAGGGGCCGTTCAACCCCGATCTGCCAAAAGAGCTGGGTTATCAGCTCTCGCTGGTGCCGCAGCAGATCTACCGTCTCGGTCTGGCGGAAGCCGATAACTGGAGCAAACAGCAGCACGGCAAAGTGTTTGCTGAGCTGAGCGGTGAGCAGCAGGACGCGCTGCTGAGCGACTTCGAAAGCGGCAAAGCGGCGTTCACGCAGCTTCCGGCCAAAACCTTCTTCTCCTTCCTGTTGCAGAACACCCGCGAGGGGTACTTCAGCGATCCCATCCACGGTGGTAATCAGGGCATGGTGGGCTGGCAGCTGATCGGCTTCCCGGGTGCCCGTGCTGACTATATGGATTGGGTGGAACGCGGTGAACGCTATCCGTTCCCGTCGGTGGATATTCGCGGGGAGAGAGCGTAAGCATGGCAAATGAACTGAAGAAAGTGGATGCGGTGGTGGTGGGTTTTGGCTGGGCCGGTGCGATCATGGCGAAAGAGCTGACCGAAGCCGGATTGAACGTGGTAGCGCTGGAGCGTGGACCACACCGCGACACCTATCCGGATGGCGCGTATCCGCAATCCATTGATGAACTGACCTATAACATCCGTAAAAAGCTGTTCCAGGATCTGTCGAAAAGCACCGTCACCATTCGTCACGATGCCTCACAAACGGCGGTGCCGTATCGCCAACTGGCGGCGTTCCTGCCGGGCACCGGTACCGGCGGCGCTGGCCTGCACTGGTCTGGCGTGCATTTCCGTGTCGATCCGGTCGAGTTGAATCTGCGCAGCCATTACGAAGCGCGTTACGGTAAAAAATTCATTCCGGAAGGCATGACGATTCAGGACTTCGGCGTCAGCTACAACGAGCTGGAACCGTTCTTCGATCAGGCCGAGAAGGTGTTTGGCACTTCCGGCAGCGCCTGGACCATCAAAGGTAAGCTGGTGGGTAAAGAGAAAGGTGGCAACCCATACGCGCCCGATCGTTCCAGCGACTTCCCGTTACCGGCCCAGAAGCGTACTTACTCCGCACAGTTGTTTGCTCAGGCGGCAGAAGCGGTGGGATATCACCCCTATGATATGCCGTCGGCCAACACTTCTGGCCCGTACACCAACACCTACGGCGCGCAAATGGGGCCGTGTAACTTCTGCGGTTATTGCAGCGGCTATGCCTGTTACATGTACTCCAAGGCTTCGCCCAACGTTAACATCTTGCCTGCGCTGCGTCAGGAGCCGAAGTTTGAGCTGCGCAACAACGCTTACGTGCTGCGCGTCAATCTGACCGACGACAAAAAACGCGCCACCGGCGTGACATACCTCGATGGTCAGGGACGTGAAGTGGTGCAACCCGCTGATCTGGTGATCCTGTCGGCGTTCCAGTTCCATAACGTGCATCTGATGCTGCTGTCCGGTATCGGCCAGCCGTACAACCCCATCACCAACGAAGGCACGGTAGGCCGTAACTTTGCTTATCAGAACATCTCGACGCTGAAAGCGCTGTTCGACAAGAACACCACCACCAACCCGTTTATCGGTGCCGGTGGCGCAGGGGTGGCGGTGGATGATTTCAACGCCGACAACTTCGACCACGGTCCGTACGGTTTCGTTGGCGGTTCGCCGTTCTGGGTTAACCAGGCGGGCACCAAACCGATTTCGGGTCTGCCGACGCCGCAAGGCACTCCGACCTGGGGCAGCAAGTGGAAAGCGGCGGTGGCGGATACCTATAACCATCACATCTCGATGGATGCCCACGGTGCGCACCAGTCGTATCGCGCCAACTACCTCGATCTCGATCCTAACTACAAAGATGCCTACGGCCAGCCGTTGCTGCGTATGACCTTTGACTGGCAGGACAACGACATCAAGATGGCGCAGTTTATGATCGGCAAAATGCGCAAAATCACCGAAGCGATGAACCCGAAGATGATCATCGGCGGCGCGAAAGGGCCGGGTAGCCACTTTGACACCACCGTGTATCAGACCACGCACATGAGCGGCGGCGCGATCATGGGTGAAGATCCGAAAACCAGCGCAGTGAACCGTTATTTGCAGAGCTGGGATGTGCCGAACGTCTTTGTCCCGGGCGCGTCTGCGTTCCCGCAGGGACTGGGGTACAACCCGACCGGAATGGTGGCAGCGTTGACTTACTGGTCAGCTAAAGCCATCCGTGAACAGTATCTGAAAAACCCCGGTCCACTGGTGCAGGCATAAGGAATTCATTGATGTTTAAAAACATTTTGGCCCTGGTGCTGGGCACGCTGTCGTTCGCCGCTCTGGCGGATGATCAGGCAAATGATGCCCTGGTAAAACGGGGTGAATATCTGGCGCGTGCCGGTGACTGCGTGGCTTGTCACAGCGTGAAAGGTGGCCAGCCTTTTGCCGGTGGTTTGCCGATGGCGACCCCGATTGGCACCATTTACTCCACCAATATCACCCCGGATAAAACCAGCGGGATTGGTGACTACAGCTATGACGATTTCCAGAAAGCGGTGCGTCATGGTGTGGCGAAAAACGGTGACACGCTGTATCCGGCGATGCCGTATCCGTCTTACGCGGTGGTGAGCGATGAAGATATGCAGGCGCTCTATGCCTACTTTATGCACGGTGTGGCACCGGTCGCGCAGGCCAATAAAGACAGCGACATTCCGTGGCCACTGTCGATGCGTTGGCCACTGGCTATCTGGCGTGGCATGTTTGCGCCGGATGTGAAAGCGTTCCAGCCTGCCGCGCAGGAAGATCCGCAGCTGGCGCGTGGGCGTTATCTGGTGGAAGGGTTGGGCCACTGTGGTGCCTGCCATACACCGCGTAGCATCACCATGCAAGAGAAGGCGCTGAGTAACGATGATGCCCACGATTATCTCTCCGGCAGCAGCGCACCGATTGACGGCTGGACGGCCAGCAACCTGCGTGGTGACAATCGCGACGGTTTAGGCCGCTGGAGCGAGGATGATCTGCGTCAGTTCCTGCGCTATGGTCGCAACGATCACACTGCGGCTTTTGGCGGCATGACCGATGTGGTTGAGCACAGCCTGCAATATCTGAGCAATGAGGATATCGCGGCGATTGCCCGTTACCTGAAGTCGCTGGGGGCGAAAGATGCCAACCAGGCGGTGTTTAAGCAGGATGACACCGTCGCGCAGGCGTTGTGGAAAGGGGATGACAGCCAGCCTGGCGCGTCGGTGTATGTCGACAGCTGTGCGGCCTGCCATAAAACGGACGGTAGCGGCTATCAACGCTTCTTCCCGGCGCTGCGCGGCAACCCGGTGGTATTGGCGCAAGATCCCACTTCACTGATCCATATCGTGCTGACGGGCGGAACGCTGCCGGGCGTGCAGGGTGCGCCAACGGCGATCACCATGCCGGCCTTCGGCTGGCGTCTCAACGACCAACAGGTGGCGGATGTGGTGAACTTTATTCGCGGCAGTTGGGGGAATGGTGCCAAAGCCACGGTGACGGCGAAGGATGTCGCGTCGTTACGTAAGGATGAGACGGTGCAGGCCCATCAGGGTAATGCGGATATTAAAGTGCTGGAGCAGCAGTAGCAGCGAAGGTGCATAGGCACCGGCAGTTGCAGCTCGCCGGTGCGGCGACCGAGCAAAGGGTGCCTGGCCGCACCCTTTGCAATCCCGGGCCTCGCGCCAGCTTCCCTCGCCGCTACGCGGTGCTTTTTGCGCGATAAATCGCGCAATGAAGAGAGCACTTGGCTTTCAGGCGGTGGGGTGGCCTGAGTGATAAGCGAGAGGACAGCGCGATGCGCTGCGCGAGGACGCCGCCGGGCGGCACCTCCCCTTAAATATTCTCCAAATCAATCCCACGCGTCTTCGGACCGTAAATCCCCACCGACAGCATCACCATCAACATACTCAACACGATAAAGGCAATCACCCCTTCGCTTCCGGCATATTGCAGAATCATGCCAATCAGAATGCTACTGAACGCGGTTGACAGGCGGCTGAAGGAGTAGCAAAAACCCACCGCGCGGGCGCGAATGTGCGTCGGGAAAATCTCAGTCTGATAAGCATGGTAACTAAAGGTCAGCCAGGCGTTGCTGTAGGTAATCAGGAAGCCACAGATAATCATCAACACCGGGTTGGTCATAAAGGCGAACAGGGTGCCGAACACCACCGTCATCAACGACGACAGAACAATCTGCCACTTGTTCTCCAGCTTATCGGCGTAGCGGCTGCAAATCAGCGAACCCAGCGGGTACGCCAGGGTAATGAAAAACGCATACAACAGGCTGTGCGTCACCGTGGCCCCTTTGCCGGACAGCAGCGCTGGCAGCCAGTTGCCAAAGCCAAAGAAACCAATCGCCTGGAAGAAGTTCATCACCACCAGCATCAGGGTGCGCTTACGATACGCCGGCGCCCAAATCTCACTGAAACGGCCTTTCTTCGGCAGTTGCGCCGCCGCATCGCTGTCGGAAAAGTCTTCTCCCGGCGCAATGCCGCAGCGTTGTTCCATTGCACTCAGGACGCGATGCGCTTCCTGATGCCGTCCCTGTTGTGCCAGCCAGCGCGCCGATTCCGGCAGGTTCTTACGAATAAACCAGATCACCAGCGAGCAGAGCGCGCCAGCAATCACCACCCAACGCCAGCCTTCCAGACCAAGAATGGTTTGCGGCACCAGCCACCACGACATCAGCGCCACCGCCGGTACCGAAAGAAACTGAATAAAGAACGAGAAGGCGAAAGCGCGGCTACGCAGCTGGGTCGGCACCCACTCGGAAAGATAGGTATCGATGGTCACCAGCTCAATGCCGAGGCCAATCCCCACCAGAAAGCGGCACAGGATAATCATCTCGGCGCTCTGCTGGAACGCCATCAGCAGCGAAAATGCACCGTACCATGCCAGTGCACACATAAAGGTCAGGCGGCGGCCAAAGCGGTCTGCGTAGGGCGCGAGCAGGCTGGCACCGACAAACAGGCCAAGGAACGTGGCCGAGGCAAAAGCGGCCTGATCGGCAATGCCGAACACGCCCGCGCTACCGGTGTGGAACACGCCCGCCGCCAGTAGCCCGGAGCTGATATAGCCGGTTTCGAACAGATCGTAGAGTTCAAAGAAGCCGCCCAGTGCCAGCAGCGTAATAAAACGCCACAGGCCAGCGGAAGAGGGGAGCGCATCAATGCGTCCAGCTAAGGTGCGGCGATCCGCAGCGATAAAATCGCCAGCCATCCCTGTGGTGCAGGCTGTTGTCATTTTTGTGTGAACCTCGGTATGACGGTGTTTGCAAAACTCGCGAACGGCGGAGATTGGTTTTAAAAATAATTAACCGTTAGCAAGCGAAGGAATAGCAGAATAATCAATTACGCCCAGGTTGCCGAGAGGTGAGGCGGTGAGATTTTAGCAACGTACGTTGCAAATCACGTAAGTGTGATCGCCGTCCCTGGCGATGCGATTAATGCAGGCTGGGATAGACGCCCGGACCGATCGGTAAACCGAGTGCGTACCAGACCACCAGCAACACAATCCAGGTGGCGAAGAACACCAGCGGATAGGGGAAGATCAGTACATAATAGGTGCCAAGTTGCGCATCTTTCTGGTAGCGCTGGAGGAAACCCAGGAACAGCGGCAGGAACGGTGACATCGGGGCCAGCGGCAGCACTGCCGAGTCAGCGATACGGAAAATCATCTGCGCAAAGGCCGGGTGGAAGCCGAGCAGCATAAACATCGGCACAAACACCGGGGCGAGAATCGACCAGATGGCGGAACCGCTGGCGATAAACATACACAGGAACGCCGACAGGAACATCAGGCCAAGAAACGCCGGTGCGCCGCTGATACCGGCACTTTCCAGCATATCCGTCAAGCCAATCGCCATAAACTTACCCATGTTGCTCCAGTTGAAGAAGGCGACGAACTGTGACAGCGGAAACACCATAACAATAAAGCCCGCCATACTCTTCATCGGATCAACCAGCAATTGCGGAATATCATCCGCGCGCCGGATCTGTTTGGTCACCGCGCCATAGGCAATCGCCACCACAAAGAAGAACAGGATGATGATCGGCACAATGCCCTGAATAAACGGCGACGGGATAATGCCGCCGGTTTTCGGGTTACGCAGTGGCGCGTGTTCCGGCACCACCAGCAGCGCCATCAGCGCGATAAACACCAGCGCGGCGATACCTGCGGCTCGCAGGCCGCGGTTTTCCAGTGCGGTCAGTGGCGGCAGACGATCCTGATGGCCACCGTTCCAGGCGGGCAGACGCGGCTCGATAAACTTGTCGGTCAGCACCGCTCCGGCAATGGTCAGCACCACCACCGATGAAGCCATAAAGAACCAGTTATCGATCACGCTGACGTGCACCGTGTCGCTCACCGCTTTGGCGGCCTCGGTGCTGATACCCGACAGCAGCACATCGGTGGTGACAATCAGCAGGTTAGCGGTAAACCCGGACGCCACACCGGCGATCGCCGCCAGCAAACCCGCTACCGGATGACGTCCCACGGCGAGGAAGATCAGCGCGCCGAGCGGCGGCATCACCACCAGCGCGGCATCGGAGGAGATGTGGCTGAAGAAGGCAATAAACAACACCATATAGCTGGCGTAGCGACGGCTAACGCGTGACGCCATCTTGACCATCAGCGATTGCAGCAGACCGACCTTTTCTGCCAGACCGGCACCAATCACCAATGCCAGAATCGAACCCAGCGGGGTAAAACTGCTGAAGTTCTTGATGATATTGGGCAGGATCCACTGCAACCCGGCTACACTCAGCAGGTTATTGACCCGCACCAGCTCACCGTTGGTCGGATTCTTCACCGCCAGATCCAGACCGCTGATGATGGCCGTCGCGACCATCAGCACCACAATCAAATAGACGAACAATAAAAAAGGATTCGGTATTTTGTTACCGACCCGCTCAATCCAGCTAAACAGCTTCCCTGGGCTGCGATTCTCCGTGGTGACTTCCATCGGCATTTCCTCGTCTCGTTATGTTGTATTTGCGTAAAAATTTTATTGTTTTGGATACGACTGCCCGCGCCTGCATGGGCGCGGGTTTATTATCAGGATGCCAGTTTTGACGGTTTTACCCCTGGCGGAATCGGGCATTGATAGGGTTGCTCGCTGCGTACGCGGATAAACTCGTCGCGGCAGCGTGCCAGAGCGGCATCATTGGTCAACAGGGTCAGTGCCGTGGCGGCCAGTACTTTTGCCGCCAGGCACATACCTTTGTGGGCGATAGCGGTGCGACCCTGCGCCACCAGTTGCCAGGTATGCAGCGGCGTACCGAAGGCAAAGCACGGCGCGAAGCACTGCGCGGTGGGTGTCACCCAACTGACATCGCCCACATCGGTGGAGCCATACAGCAGCTCACGCGTTACTGCATACGGGGCAACGTCATCCATCAGCACTTTGTCCCCCAGCGCCTCGCTCCAGGCAACTCCGGCTTCACCGCCGGTGCGTGCCGCGTTGAGTCGGGCGTTGCGCAGATCGTCTTTGGTTAAGGTGGCGCGGATCTGCGTCGCAAAGGCCCGCTCATCGTCGTTGTAATCCGGCAGGCCAAACTGATGCAGATAACCCTCCATCACCGCTTCCAGCGCGCGGTTGGGAACGTAGTTGGAGCAGGCTTTATCGAAGCGCACCGTCATTTGTGTGTCGGTCATCAGCGCTGCGCCTTTGGCGATATTGATCACCCGCTGATAAATATCCTGAGCCTGATCGAGTTGTGGCGCGCGAATCAGGTACAACACTTCGGCATCGGCCTGTACCACGTTGGGAGAGACGCCGCCGGTGTTGGTGACGGCATAATGGACGCGCGCTTCCTGCACGATATGTTCACGCAGAAAGTTCGCGCCGGTATTCATCAGTGTGACGGCGTCGAGGGCGCTGCGCCCCAGATGTGGCGAGTTGGCCGCGTGCGCTGCCACCCCTTTGAAGTGGAACGCTGCCTGGATATTGGCAAGGGTGCTGAGGTTAAACATGCCGCTGAAACCTTCCGGGTGCCAGGTCACTGCCGCATCAACATCGTCAAACAACCCTTCGCGCACCATATAGGTTTTGCCGGAACCGCCTTCTTCGCCGGGGCAACCGTAAAAACGCAGCGTGCCGCGCTGGCCGTGCTCTGCCCACCAGGCCTTGATGGCGAAGGCGGCCGCCAGACCTGCCGTACCTAACAGGTTGTGACCGCAACCGTGGCCGTTACCGTTCTCCACCAGCGGCTGCGGCTCAGCGCAGGCCGCTTTCTGGCTCAGACCGGCCAGGGCATCGAACTCACCCAGAATGGCGATTACCGGTTTACCGCTACCGATGCTGGCGATAAACGCCGTTTCGATCCCCCCCACGCCACGCTCGACGCTGAAGCCTTCCTGCTCCAGTGCATCGGCCAGTAACGCCGAGGATTGCGTCTCTTCAAAACGGGTTTCTGGCACATCCCAGATGGCGTCGCTGATGGCGCTGAAGCGCGCCTGATGTTGATTGATGTAGTGATCGATAAACTCAGGATGGCTCATGACTGGACTCCGAACTGTGCCCCGTTCAGTGCCAGCGTAGCGAGGGTTTGTACCGCCACCGCCATGATGCCTTCATCGAAATCGAACTTCGCGTTGTGGTGGCCTGCCGCCAGCTCGCAGCCGAAAATCACGTAGGATGCCTGACCGCCGCGCTGCTGCACGCGCTCCAGCATATAGGTGGCATCTTCGGAACCGGCGGCCTGCTTTTTGGTGTCGATGACCGAGTCGAACAGCCCCAGCGCTTCTGCCTGCTGGTGGATAAACGCGACCCACGGTTGGCTTGGGGTGCAGCTACGTGCGCCGCCCATCAGTTTGACGTCGGATTCAACGCCGTACATCGCTGCGGCACCGGCAATCACACGCAGCGCCTGCTGATAAATATCGTCGTTCACCTGGTTACTGACGCCGCGCGTCTCAACCTTCATCAGCGCGGTGTCGGCCACCACGTTGCGGCCGGTCCCAGCCTGCAACACGCCGACGTTAACACGCGCCACGCCGCCGCTGTGTTGCGGCAGGTTGTGCAGCGCCAGCGTGGCCTGCGCAGCGGCCAGCAGGGCGTTGCGTCCCTCTTCCGGGCGACCACCCGCATGGGCTCCCACCCCGGTGAATTGCACATCAAGTTTGGTGGTGGCGAGGAAGCTGTCGCTGCCGCAAACGATTTCGCCGGCAGGCACGCCGGTGCCGAGATGGATGGCGGTAAACAGATCCACATCGTCCACTACGCCCGCCGCAACCATCGCTTTTGCACCACGCACGCCCTCTTCGGCGGGCTGGAAAATCAGTTTGATGGTGCCGCTCAGTTGGTCTTTCATCGCCATCAACACGTTGGCGAGGCCAAGGCCGATGGTGGTATGACCGTCATGACCGCAGGCGTGCATCATGCCCGCATTGCAGGAGGCAAAGCCTTCGCGCTGCGGCAGATGATCGGCGACGGTGCTTTCATTGAGGTCGAGCGCATCCATATCGACGCGGAAGCCCATCACCGGGCCAGGGCGACCGGTTGCCAGGGTGGCAACAATGCCACAGAAGCCGCCGGAGAAATGGCTGAGCCACTGCGGCAGCGCCCCCTGCTCCAGGGCGCGCGCTTCCTGTGCCGCCAGTACTGCGGCTGAAGGCAACCCCATACGCGCATCGGCATCCACCACTTCACGGCCCAGTTGCAGTTGATAACCAAGACGATGCAGCTCCTCGGCAACCAGGGTGGCGGTACGAAATTCCAGCCAGCCCGACTCAGCAAACTGATGCAGGTCGCGTCGCCAGCTTTGCATTTGTGGTACCAGGGCGCTGACGCGGTCGGAAAGGGTTTTCATCGGCATATCCTTTATGTTGGTTTTTTATGCATTGTCCCGAATCTACACAATGGTATTGGCGCGCATAAGATGCGAATATCTTGTGCCTGATAAACAACGGTTATCACCGAGTAACTATGCCTGCTAACTTAAAATTGCATCAGCTCCGCGCCTTTGTTGATGTGGCCCGCCAGGGCAGCATCCGCTCTGCCAGCCGTCTGTCAGGCGTATCGCAGCCTGCGCTGACTAAGTCGATCCAGGAACTGGAATTGGTACTCGGCGCGCGTTTATTTGAACGACGCCATCAGGGCGTTACCCTGACCGATATTGGTGATAACTTTTTTCGGCATGCCAGCCTGGTGCTGGAAGAACTGCGCGTCGCGCAGGAAGATATTCAGCAGCGACTGGGGCTGGCGGGCGGCAGGGTGAATATTGGCGTCGGCGGCAGCATCGCGCGTACCGTGATGCCGCAGGTGATCAATCATTTTCACCGCGAATATCCGCTGGTAAAGGTGCGTATCGTCGAAGGCCAACTGGTGGCGATGGTACATGAGCTGCGCCAGGGGGAGCTGGATTTCACCATCAACACTTACGACCAAAGCCATCTCGATCAGGAATTGACCTACGAACGACTGATGGAGCGAGATTATCAGGTGGTGGTGCGTAAAGGCCATCCGATGGCTCATGCACGCTCGCTGGCGGAGTTGCAGCATTGTGACTGGACCATGCCGACGCCGCAGGGCAGCTATTATCGGCTGCTGCACGATATGTTTGGCGAGCGCGGCATGGCACCGAAAATCGTCGTCACCTGCGAAACCTTTATGGCCTGTACCAGCCTGGTGGCAAAGACCGATTTCGTCAGCATTATCTCGCGAGATGTGATTGAAGACCCAACCCACGGCGGCCTGCTGGTGGCGCTGGAGCTGGATGATCCGTTACCCAAGGCAAACTTTTATCTGATTCAGCGTAAGGACACGGCGTTGACGCCGATGAGCGCCTATATGGCGCAGCTGTTCCGGCGCTATTGTCAACAAAGGTAAGAGTGCGGCCCGGCTCGCGTCCTGTTTGGCTGGCAGCCACTACACTTGGCATCGGGCGTTCACTCTGGAGAACCGACCATGCAAATTACCCCTTATTTGTTTTATGACGGCCGCTGCGAAGAGGCCATCGCATTCTACCTTGAGGCGACTGACGGCGAGTTGCTGTTTAAAATGACCTTTGGCGATATGCCGGAGACGGAATCCACAGAAGGTTGTCCTTCCGGGATGACCTTTCCGCCGGAACATATCATGCACGCGCACCTGCGCATCGGGCAGGGTGAAATTATGTTGAGTGACGGGAATCGTGAGGCGCATTACAACGGCTTTGCAGTGAGTCTCTCCACGCCGGATGAAGTGCAGGGCAAGCGATGGTTTGATGCGTTGTCTGCCGGCGGGCAGGTGACAAAAAGCTGGGAGCCGACGTTCTGGGCGAATGGTTTTGGCATGTTCACCGATAAGTTCGGTGTGCCGTGGATGGTGAATGCTTATAAACCAAGAATTTAGTCACCGATTTTACCCCGTAGCGGCGCGATTAATCGCGCCGCTACGGATGAAGGTGGCGTTAGCTAAGTTAGAAGTTATAACCCACAACCAGGTAGTAACCCCAGCCGGTTGATTTCACTTCAAACGGACCATTGCCGAAGTTCAGCTCCTGGCCATCAGCCCACTGTCCACCGTTGTGGAAATAACGCGCCACGGTAGAAACATGCCAGTGGTCGTAGTTCAGCGACAGAATGTGGCTGGATGCAATCGAGTTGCTGGTACGTGATGGACCGGTTTCGTCACGCAGATCGGAACCCCAGTCGAAGTTGGTGAAGCCGATATAGCTCAGCTTACCGCCCCACAGGTCGGTAATCGGAACAAAGTATTTCACCTTGAAGCGATAGCCATCCCAGCTGTTTTCGTTGGCGGCACCGTAGTTCTGCCACTGGTATTTCGCGTACACGTTCAGCGACAGGCCCACATCGGAATGGGTGTCGATATCGGTGCCCAGACCCATATACCAGGTGTTCTGGCGCTGCGACGCGTTGCGGCCCATGTCGTAGATGTAGTTGTTGGCGAAGTACCACTCTTTAAACGGACCAAACGCCAGGCTGGTGCCGGTCAGCTTATCGATGGAGAAACGCGGCTCAATTTCCATGAACAGCGGCGAACCGTGGTCGAAAATACCGTTAGCGTTGCTGTTGCCCAGACCGAAGAAGTTGGTCAGGTCGGCGTAGCCGTAGAAATCAAACCAGTCCTTTTTGGCAAAGGCTTCGTATTCCAGATACACGTCGTTGTTAAACTGTGGTCCGAAACGGGTGTGATAACTGCCCACCACGTTGACGCTCTGATGCCACCAGTCGGAAAGGTATTGCGGGTTGCTGTCTGCTGCTTGGGTCGCGCCGGTCCAGCTGCTGGCCAGTAAGGCCCCTGCTATCAATGCTTTATATTTCATTATCGTTAACCACATGCTCGTGATCGTCGCAAAAATGCGCGATCGGTGTCAGTCGATCCCAGGGGTGGGCGGTGAATTGTTTTAAGCCGGTCTGAGCTGCCGGTTTTTAAAGCTCGCGTAGGGTGCCTGTATCAGTCCGATAGAAAATAGATTTTGATCACGTTTGTCAAAAAGTGTTGCAATTCCATTCACCAAAAATGTGAGTTATGTCACATAAGTGTCATGGGCCGAACGGAACCCCGCAACCGTTTACGTTGTCGCGACGCGTTGCAAAATGCTTATGGGGGAATCGGATGTAGCGGCGCGATTTATCGCGCATGTTTTGCGTGGAGGGGCACAGCACAAAAAAACAGCGCGATAAATCGCGCCGTTACGGATGAGGGACAGCTATTAAGGGAGGGTAACTCGCACCTGCAAACCGCAAATCTGACCCTGCGGATTGAGGCAGTTCGACAGTGCCACCTGCATACGGTGTTTTTGCGCCACGCTGCGAACAATCGACAGCCCAAGGCCGCTACCCTGGGCCTGCACATCAGGCGAGCGAGTGAAGCGGTCAAACGCGCGTTCGATAAAGCCTTCCGGCATACCCGGCCCGTTATCAACAATATCCACCACGGTGTGATTGCCGACGCGATGCAGCAGCACATCCACCAGGCTGCCTTCGGGGGTGTGCAGCATGGCATTACCGATCAGGTTGTCAAACAGGCTGCGTAAATCGGAACGACTGGCCTGGATGCGGTAGTGGGCAGTGCCGTTAAAACCGATATCAATTCCACGCTTATCGGCCACCACCATCAGCTGCTCGATACTCTCCTTCAGCAGGTCTTCCAGCTCAATATTTTCTACCGTGGCGACCACCGACTGATCTTCCTGGCGCGAGATGTTCAGCAGCTGTGTCACCAGATGGCGGGTACGGGTCACGCCCGCTTCCAGTTGATCAAACTGACGGCTGGCCTCGCCCGGTTGAATATGCTGGCGTAGGTTCTCCAGCTGCAACGTCACGGCGGTTACCGGCGTACGCAGTTCGTGGGCGGCATCTTCGAGGAACTGGCGCTGTGACGACCAGGCAGCACGCAGTTTATCCAGCAGCGAGTTATAGGCGGCAACCAGCGGCAGGATCTCGTCCGGTAAGCCATCCGGGGGGACGCTGTCGGGATGCAACATCTCCTGGGCGGCAATCTGGCGCGAGGCCACGCGTAAGTCGCGCGTGATGGCGCGCACCACCAGCCAGATCACCAGCAGCGAGAGCGGCATCATTAAAATCAACGGGATAATGGCTGACAGTGCGCGCTTCACCATTACGCTTTTCATATAGCCGATGTTGTAGAGCACCTGAATGGCAGCGATTTCACTGCCGGGTTCACCGGGGCGATTGAAGACACGCCAGTCGCAGTCTTCACAATCTCCGATCTTAACGTCACTCCAGCCTTTTTTACTCTGCAATGGCGCATTCAACTCCGGCCAGGAACTGGCGCGCAGCTGCTGATTGTCATCCCACAATTGCACCACATAGGCGCTTTTGAGTTTATCGGCGTTGAGCATCAGCGGCATCAGGGCAGGAATGCGTTTGCTGCTGGCCCAGGCATCGGCGATTTTTGCCAGCTGATCGTCCTTCATAGTGCCGATCATGTCGCCGTAGCAGCTGTAAAAATAGGAGGTGACACCACCGATCATCGCCAGATGTATCAGCAACAGGGTGGTCAGCAATTTATTACGCAGGGAACGCATAAACGTGAAGGGTTTCATATTGCAGGGACTCGCCACCCCAGGCCGCGCACGTTGCGAATCACTTCGTTATCCAGCTTGCGGCGCATGCCATGAATTAAGACATCAACCGCATTGCTGGTGACTTCTTCGCCCCAGCCGTAGATGCGGTTTTCCAGTTGTTCGCGTGAAAGAATGGCGCCCGGACGCTCCAGCAGCGCATAAAGCAGGGCGTATTCACGCGCGGTAAGTTGCTCACGCTGCCCTTTATACAGTACTTCACGCGTCATCATATCGAGCTGCACGTCGCCGCTGCCTAACAGGGAATCCGCCGCACCGTGACGACGTCGGGTAATCGCTCGCATTCGCGCCAGGACCTCTTGTAAATCAAAGGGTTTTAGCAGGTAATCATCGGCACCGCTGTCGAGTCCCTGAACACGCTGGGCCACGGTATCACGCGCGGTCAGCACCAGCACCGGCGTCATATCGCCACGGGTACGGGCGCGGCGTAGGACATGGATGCCATCTTCCCGCGGTAAGCCCAGGTCGAGTAACACGCAGCTGTAGCCGCCTTCAGTCCAGGCATTGGTGGCAAACACGCCATCCCGTACCCAGTCCACCGACCAGCCAGCGGCCTCCAGCGCCTGCTGCAAGTTCGCGCCAATCATTTCATCATCTTCAACCAGCAGCACACGCATGATGCCCTCCCAAATGTATGAACAAAGTGTAGCGCTGGAAAATTAGCGCAGAATTACACCCGTTTTCCCCTTGCTAATTCTGCGCTAATTTTCCGCTAATTAAGGGATAAATTTAACGCGCTAAAGTGGCTTCACTGGACATCACGTCGTATCAGGAGGAGCCATGAATCAGAGTCAATTTATCCGCAGTTTGCTGGACTGGATAGAAGACAACTTAGGACACGATTTGCATCTGGATGAAGTCGCACGCCGTTCCGGGTATTCCCGCTGGCATCTGCAACGTCTGTTTCGTCAGCACACCGGATTTTCACTGGCTGAGTACATTCGCCAGCGTCGGTTGACCGAATCGGCGTTGACGTTACTGAACAGTGATGAGGCGATCCTGCAAGTGGCGATGAGCTACGGCTTCGACACGCAGCAGGCTTACACCCGCACCTTTAAAAACTACTTCCGCGTCACACCGGGTCAGCTGCGTCGTCAGCGCCGTGTCGAACCAGATCGTCTGTTATTTCCGCTGGCGGTGGCCAGTTGAGTCGCCAACCTGATTTCCCATTGCCATGTGGGCGCGGGAAATCAGGTGCTATTCCGCACCAATCCTTTTAAGCTGCTGTTCTCCCTTACTCTGCCGGTTATGGACAATGGACAACAGCGACAATCTCACCGCCATGATGCTGTTTGCGCGCGTGGTTGAACGGCAAAGTTTTAGCGAAGCAGCCCGCACCCTCGGTGTATCAAAATCCTATGTCAGCCGTGAAATTGCCCGGCTGGAAGTACGCCTCGGCATCAAATTATTGCAGCGTACCACGCGTAAAGTGGCATTGACGGAACTTGGCCAGGCCTATTATCCCTTTTGCATCCGCCTGATGGATGAGATGCATCGCGCTGATGCCTTTGTCCAACAGGTGCATCAACTGCCGACCGGCAACGTGCGTTTGCAGGCACCGGTGACCTTTGGCTGCCAGTGCGTGGTGCCGACGTTAAACCGCTTTATTCGTCGCCATATCCATATCAATGTTGATCTTGAACTGACCGATCGTGTCAGTGAAGACCTTTCGAACCTCGCGGATGTGGCGATCGTCATTCGCGCGCGTGCACCAGAAACCCCTGATTATCGCGAATTGAGCACCATTGACTGGGGCTTGTACGCCGCGCCTGATTATCTGGCCGCGCATCCGGTTATCGATCATCCCGAAAAGCTCACGCGCCACGATTTGTTGTTGTTCCACGGCCCAGCCCACACCGCTGCGCTACCGTTTCGCCGTGATAAGCAGCGGCTGGCGTTGGATGTTCGTAGTCGCTTCCGTGCCAATAACAGCATGGCATTGCTGAATGCGGCGCTGGCAGGCACCGGTATTGCCTATCTACCGGCTTATATGACGCGTGAAGCGTTGGTGCAGGGGGATATCGTGCAGGTGCTGCCGGAGTGGCAAATGGATCGCCTGCACAGTTATCTGCTGCTGAAAACGCAGCCAGAACCCTCCTCGCCAGTGACGTTATTGTGCGATGCGCTGATCACCGCATTGGGTGAGAACTGATTGTTGCATTTTGGCAACAATAGCGCGCTGCGTGGCAAATATCCCGGTCGCTCTGTTATCGACACGATGCCGCTGTTAGCCTGAATGTCAGCTTAAAACAGGGATATCATCATGCAGCAACCTCCAACGGCGTTAGCGCCTGAACAGCAACACTGGCGGCGAAATTTGTTCGTCTGCGTACTCGGTTCCTTCAGCACCATCGTGGCGATGACGCTTCTGCTGCCGTTTTTGCCGTTGTATGTACAGCAACTCGGGGTGCAGGAACCGGCAGCGATTGCACGCTGGTCGGGGGCGGCCTATGGCGCTACCTTCCTCAGCGCTGCGCTGACTGCGCCGCTGTGGGGCAAGCTGGCGGATCGCTATGGTCGCAAACTGATGCTGATCCGCGCCAGCCTGGGGATGGCGATTGCCATGTCATTGATTGGGATGGCAACCGCGCCCTGGCAACTGGTGGCGTTGCGTCTGCTGGCTGGTTTGCTCGGCGGCTACGCATCCGGCTCCACCATTCTGGTGGCGGCACAAACGCCGAAAGAGCAGACCGGCTGGGCGCTGGGTATGCTGTCGTCCGGTATTATGGCGGGTAATGTGGTGGGGCCGTTACTGGGCGGCGTGCTGCCGCCGTTGATCGGCATTCGTCATACCTTTTGGCTGACCGGTGCGGTGATTTTTCTCGCTTTTCTCGCCACCACTTTTTTGCTGAAAGAAGCGCCGCGTCAGGCGAAAAAGGCGGTACAGAGCAGCAGCGCCGATGAGAAAGCGGTGAACCTGCCGGTGGTACGTTTGATGTGGTTATCCGGCATGTTATTGATTTTCGCCAATATGTCGATTGAACCGATTATCACGCTGTATGTCGGGCAGTTTGTCAGCGGCGACCACGCGATTACCGTCACCGCCGGCCTGGTGATGGCAGCCGCTGCACTCGGCAGCATTCTTTCTGCACCACGTCTCGGACGGCTGGCCGACCGTATCGGTCATGGCCGGGTACTGATTTATGGTTTGATTGCATGCGCGTTGCTGCTGATTCCTCAGGCGTTTATTACCGCAGCCTGGCAACTGGTGGTGCTGCGTTTTCTGATGGGGATGGCCTTGGGTGGGCTGATGCCGTGCGTCACGGCGTTGATTCGCCACAATGTGCCGCAAACCCAGGTGGGGAAAATGCTGGGATACTCAACGTCGGCGCAGTATGTCGGTCAGGTGAGCGGCCCGTTGTTTGGCGGCTTTGTCGGCGGGGCTTTCGGCATGCGGCCAGTGTTTCTGGCAACCTGCGTGATTATGGCGTTGTGTGCGGTGTTGAATGCGCGGGTGCTGCGGAAGCATTGATTCGTAACGGCGCGATAAATCGCGCCGTTACGGTTTTGAATGCATAAAACAGGCGGACTGAGTCCGCCTGTTTTATTTACGCTATTTATTGTCCGGCAGTGCGTAGGCAATCACATAATCGCCCAGCTTGGTGCCAAACGAACCGTGACCACCGGCAGCGATGACAACATACTGCTTGCCATCTATTTCGTAGGTCATCGGCGTTGCCTGGCCGCCTGCTGGCAGACGTGCCTGCCACAGCATTTCACCGGTGTTGGTGCTGAAGGCACGCAGGTAGTTATCTGCGGTCGCACCGATGAAGAATACGTTACCGGCTGTGGTGATCGGGCCGCCGAGCATCGGCATACCCATCTTGAACGGCAGCGGAACCGGCGCGCTATCGCGAACCGTACCAATGCGTTTTTTCCACACGGTTTCGTTGGTTTTCAGGTCAACGGCAGAGACATAGCCCCACGCCGGTTGTTTACAAGGCAGACCAAACGGTGACAGGAACGCGTTCAGTTCCACGCCATACGGCACGCCGTACTGAGGCTGGATACCGGTTTCGGTGCCAGAACCCCCTTCCGCGCCTTTCGGCGGCTCGATCGGGTTGCCCGGACCGCGCGGAATCAGTTTGGAGACGAACGGCAGGGCCATCGGGTTAGCGATAGCGATCTGGCGATGCGGATCGACCGCAATGCCGCCCCATTCGAACATTCCGAGGTTACCCGGGAACACCAGCGTACCCTGCTCAGACGGCGGGGTGAACGGACCGTCATAGCGCAGACGCTTGAAGATCACGCGGCACACCAGCTGGTCGTACATGGTCGCGCCCCACATATCCTTATCAGTCAGATTCTGCTTCGGACGGAAGGTCAGTTCTGAATAAGGCTGAGTCGGAGAAACGTGGTCACCTTTCGCTGCGCCCTGCGGAACCGGGGTTTCCGGTGCCGGAACGACTGGCTTACCGGTACGACGATCCAGCACAAAGATGTTACCGGTTTTCGCCGGAGCATAAATCACCGGTACGGTGTTGCCATCTTTGTCAGTGATATCGGCCAGCGTCGGCTGTGACGGCAGGTCCATATCCCACAGATCGTGATGCACGGTCTGATACGACCACACCAGCTTACCGGTGGTGGCGTTCAGCGCCAGTACGCTGCTCGCATAGCGCTCCTGTTCTGGTGTGCGGTTACCGCCCCAGATATCCGGGGTAGACACGCCCATCGGCAGATAAACGATATCCAGTTTCGGATCGTACACCGCCGGCGCCCAGGAGTTCGGCGAGTTCATGGTGAAGGTATGTTCATCATCAGGAATCGCGTTCGGATCTTTCGCGCCCGGATCGAACACCCACAGCAGTTTACCGGTATTGACGTCAAAGCCACGGATGGCACCAGACGGCTCACGGGTTGAGTAGTTATCCGTCACCGCACCGGCAATCACAATGGTGGTATCGGTGATGATCGGTGGTGAAGTCGGCTCATACTGGCCTGGGGTCAGCACCGGCTGTTTGTGTTGCAGATCCAGCTCGCCGTTGTTGCCGAAAGCAGCACAACGCTCACCGGTTTCCGCATCCAGCGCGAACAGACGACCATCGTTTACCGGCAGGTAAATGCGGCGTGAGCACAGCGCAGGCTGGGTGCCAGACGCATCAGCAGCGGCCGGAATTTCGTGGTAAGAAACGCCACGACAGGTTACGTGCTGGAAGGTCGGGTTCGGCTTCAAGCCCGGATCAAATTTCCACTTCTGCTTACCGGTTTTCGCATCCAGTGCAAACAGGATTTGGTGCGGTGAGCAGAGATACAGGGTGTCGCGAATTTTAATCGGGGTCACTTCATCAGTGATTTCACCCGGATCGTTTGGCGTCTTCAGGTCACCCGTCTGGAACTGCCAGGCAACTTGCAGATTTTTCACGTTATCTGCGTTGATCTGCTTCAGCGGTGAGAAGCGGGTGCCTTGCTGGTCACGCGCGTAAGCAGGCCAGTCGCCATCGGCGATGTTGCTCAGCGGTTGTGCCTGCGGGGCATTGGCTTCGGTGGCTGGCAGAGTGCCATTCAGCTCTTGCGGATCGTGGAATACTGCCCACGCCAGCACCAGCGCACTGGCAACCAGGGCGATGCCCATAATACCCAGCGCACCTTTTCCGGCGTTGTTGAGTTTGCGATACACAAACGGCAACACCAGCCAGACGCCAAAAATCACCAGCACGTCAGTACGCGGTGCCAGCGCCCAGAAGTCGAAACCGACTTCCCATACGCCCCACACCAACGTAGCCAGCAGCAGCAAGGCGTACAACACCAATGCTGAACCGCTACGACGCCACAGCAGAATAGCGGTGATTAACATAACCACACCGCCAATTACGTAGTACCAGGAACCTCCAATGGCGGCTAACCACGCGCCGCCAATCAGCATAAACGCCCCTGTCAGCAGTGCGAACAGCACTGTCAGGAAACGAATTACGCCAAAAGATGAGGAATTTTTCCCCATAATGTTGACCTCTTTTTTCGCCATAAGACTAAAGGAAACAACGCGTTGCGCCGAATCCCGATATAAGGTACGAGGTGATGTAAATGTCCACTCCGGAACGCTTCCGTGACGCCTGATGATCCCTTTGCGTTAAATTTTATCTTAAAAACGTTAACAGGTTTGATCTTTTTCAGCGCTTTGGACTTCAGAATGGGGAATGACACAACATTTTATAAGGGTATTACCGGTAACATGCCCGAATTAATCGGGCTTTTTTTGCTGAGCGCGCTATTTTGTGTAACCGTTTACACTTCAAATAAATCGCTGCTGGTGCGTTGTTCCTGCCAGCCACTGATATGTAATCGAGCATAGCACTCATCCGTCAGTGTTAAAGTCGGGGTGCGTAATATCACCTCAGCTTCTCTTTCCCGGAAGGCAGAGAGGAGAAAGGGAAAGCTGAACTTGAGATAATTTTCGTTGAAAAAAACATGGGTCAGCACAATGCCGCTGAAGGGAAATGCCTCAATATTTCGCCACTGGGTTCCCGGTGTCGCTACATCATAGAGCCAGAAACTAAAATCCTGTGCCAGGGACTTTAAGGCGGGACCATTCTGCTGCAACGCCTCATAGTTAATGGCCAGTCGGACATTGTCTGATCGCAGGCAGGAATAATTTTCTGGTGTCTGTAATAAATCCGTAAGCCTATTTCCCTGTAATGGGGTAATTATTAACGTTGTTTCATCAAAAAATTGGTTATGTAAGGAAACTATGTTGCGATCGTTAAGTGATGCATGACTATTCTGCCCAGAATTTATAAGGGGTGATGAATAGCAAGCACCGGTTATCCTGCCATCGAAGCGGCGGATACGCTCAGTAACATAAGGGTTGTATGAACTGTTTTCCATTTATCTCTATAAATATATTAATTAACTGGAAGGGTTTATTTATAATAAAAATGGTGCGACTGCTGCTGTGAACAGTTTTCTAATATAAAACGTTTCCTTTGTGAAGATCACCTTTTTTATCTGTCTCTGCTAAAGAGATATTAGGTATTATTAATACATTAATTAACGCCTTATTGCCCCTCTCTGGTGATTTACGCTATTTCCTCAATAAAAAAATAAGCCTGCTAATATTCAGAGCTCTATGCTTAGATTTTTTTATATAACCAACTGTTTTTAAAGAGCACGCCTTGCCGTTGCCTGTGCCGCCAAAATCCCGCACTCTGTCGCCTGAAAAAGATAAGGAAAACCTCAGCGAGGTTTTTTCATAAGGCTTGTGCAACGACACTGGCCGGAACTGCAATTCAGGATGGGATAAATATGGGTTCACTGACATCAGCAGCGGATGGCTCGCTGCTGCGGCACAGGTCGTTTGTTGCTTTCTGGCTGGCGCGCACCTGTTCCTCATTTGGTTTTCAGATGTTTTCCGTTGCCGTCAGCTGGCAAATCTACTCGCTGACCAACAGCGCGATGGCGTTGGGGATGATTGGCCTGATGCAGTTTCTGCCATCGGTGCTGTTGGCGTTACCAGCCGGACATCTGGCCGATCAGTTCGACCGGCGGCGAATTGTGCTGCTGGGACAACTGGTCGAGTGGGGAGCGCTGCTGGCGTTAGTGGCGCTGACGTTATTCAACTGGGCAGATAAAACCGCTATCTGGAGCCTGGTATTTCTGATTGCCGTTGCCAAGGCGCTGGAGTGGCCAGCGTTATCCTCGATGCTGCCCGCGCTGGTGCCGCCACAGATTCTGGCTCGCGCAACGGCGGCTAACGCGGTCGGTGGACAGGCCGCGGTGATCATTGGGCCTACGCTCGGTGGGTTGCTGTACGTAGCCGGACCGGATGTGGTGTACGGTGTTTCGGCGTTGTTTTATTTGTTCTCACTGCTGCTGGTCAGCCGTATCCGCTATGAACGCCCGCCGCAAACGCGCCTGCCGATGAACCTCACCAACCTGTTTGCCGGTGTGCATTTCATCCGTGAACGCAAAGATGTGCTGGGGGTGATTTCACTCGATCTGTTTGCGGTGCTGCTGGGCGGGGCGACCGCGCTGCTGCCTATTTTCGCCAAAGACATTCTGCACACCGGTCCCTGGGGGTTGGGGATGTTACGTGGCGCGCCGTCAGTCGGGGCGCTGGTGGTCGGTGTATGGCTCAGTCGTCACAAACTGGAAAAGCACGTCGGGATGATCATGTTTGGCGCGGTGGCCGGTTTTGGGGTGGCGACGCTTATCTTCGCGCTTTCCAGCCAGTTGTGGCTGTCGCTGCTGGCGCTGGCCGCGCTTGGGGCGTTTGATATGGTCAGCATGGTGATTCGCGGCGCGTTGGTTCAGTTGGATACCCCGGACGATATGCGGGGGCGCGTCAACGCGGTGAACGCCATCTTTATTAATACCTCCAACCAGCTGGGTGAATTTGAGTCCGGGATGCTGGCGGCGTGGCTGGGTGCAGTGCCAGCTGCGGCGCTCGGCGGTATTGGTACGCTGGTGGTGGTGGCGCTCTGGATGACCCTTTTCCCGCATCTGCGAAAACGCCAGCGGCTGGAGAACGATCCGGTGGTGCCGCAGGCAACAAAAACCGGCCAACAGGCCGGTTAAGGGTATTGCCAGTCCGAACTGCCATGACAAAGCTCGCGATCAGGGGGCTGGGATCGCGAGCAGTGGCCGTCAGACGGCCGCTGTTTTCCCCAGGCTGGCATCAAATTTTTTCCAGCTTTCTGTCATATCCACCACGGTTTTCGATTTTCGCGCTTCGTCGATTTTTATCGCGGTGAGTCCCGCTTCCAGCGCGTCCACCACCGTGACCTTCAGCGGCGTTCCCTGTTTAATGTGTTTCACGATTTCTTCGGCCATCAGGGCATCAGCGCCATAGTGGCCATCGTAAGCGTTGCCGCTGTAGACGGTATCCACTTCACGTTCGCCAGTACGGGCGTTGTGTACACGGAAGTAGTTACGTACAAAGTCGCCCTCAGCCATGCCATCGGTACCCATGACGCAGAAACGACGGAACTCATCCGGCACGTTAAGGTTGGCGTGGAAGGCGAGGGTAGCGCCACCGGCGTATTCAATCAGCGCTGTCTGGTAGTCAACGATATCGGCGTCGCTGTCGAACACCGCATCGGTGCTTGACCAGCCGCTCGGCTTGACGTGATACAGCTCGGAATCTGCCGTCACGGCACCTTGCGGCGCGTGTTGCGGGGTAAAGGATTTACGGCCACCAAAGCTGGCGACGCGCACTGGACGTTCACCCATCAATCCCTGATACAGATCGATATCGTGGCAGCATTTTTCCAGAATGTAGGGACCGGCGTATTTTTCCAGACGACGCCAGTCACGCTGGAAGAAGGCACCGTGATACGGCTTGATATGTTCGGTGGCTTCGATGGAGGTGATTTCTCCGAGACGGTTGTCATCACGCGCTGCCAGCAGATCGTGGTACAGCGGCGAGTAGCGCAGCACCAGGCCGACCAGAATGCGTTCATGCCCGTATTGCTGCACCAGCTGCGCCATCGCCATAGTCTGTTCTTCATTGATCACCACCGGCTTCTCAGTGAAGACGGTATAACCCGCGGCGAGTCCCTGACGGATATGCTCAAGATGCATAAAGTTCGGTGAACCGACCAGCAGCAGATCAAAGCCGCCATGACTCAGCAGGGCGTCGATGCTGTCGAATGCTTTGCCGGGATCGATGCCGAAGGTGTGAAGATTAGGTAAACCCGCCGGAGCCGGATCGACATAACCCACGACGGAGAACTCTGTATCGGCTTTGCTGAACTCTTTCACCACATGGGAAAGACGAAAGCCAAGACCAATAATGCCCACTTTCATGTTGTACCCCTGAAGCCCGTTGCCTGTTAGCCGCCCGACCCATCAGGCTGCTGATAATATGACCGCTAACTTATTACGGCAGAAAAACTAATGTCAATGGATATCCTGGTGAAAGAAATGTGTGTTTTTATTATTTGTATGATTTTAATCATTTTTATTTGGTGTCGTGGCTTCCATATTTATTTGTTATTGCGATTTAAGTTTTTTTACCCTATCTTTCGCACATCTATAAAGAGTCATTCCGTGCGGAGCAAAGCAGGAGGAAGCGCGTGCAGTCACTGATGCTGGGTATTGATGGTGGTGGTACGCACTGTCGTGGACGTCTCACCGACGCTCAGGGACAGCTGCTGGCGGAAGCGCGCGGTGGGCCTGCTAACGTCTGGTCGCAGTTTGAGGCGGCCATTGATGCGATTGATCGGGTGATTGACGATCTCTTCACCCAGGCGGCCTTACCGGCGACGGCGCGGGCGCAAACGGTGCTGGTGGCGGGGCTGGCGGGTGCCAATGTTACCTCGGTGAAAGCCCGGCTGCAGAGCTGGCAGCCGGTTTGTCAGGCACGCTATGTCTTCACCGATGTCGAAATCGCCTGTGCCGGTGCGCATCATGGCGCGCCGGGTGCGGTGTTTATCACCGGCACCGGTAGCCAGGGGGCAGCCTGGGATGGCACGCAATTTACGCTGCTCGGCGGCTGGGGTTTTGCCCTGTCCGATGCCGGATCGGGCGCGGTGCTGGGCCAGCGCACACTCAGGCTGGCGCTGTTGGCACACGAAGGCATTGTGCCACCTTCTGCGCTGACGCAACGCATCATGGCGCATTATCACGACAGCCCGGAACAGATGCTAATCTGGTCACGTCATGCCACACCGGCTGACTGGGGCCGGGTGGTGCCGGACGTTTTCGCTGCCGCGCAGGCGGGAGATGTGCATGGCATGGCGTTGATTCAGCAAACCGCAGCGGATATCGCGCAGATGGTGCAGCCGCTGCTGGCGCGTAGTCACGGTAATCTGGCGCTGATGGGGGGCTTAGCCGCCCCGATTCAGCCCTGGCTCCCGGCGGAGATCGCCGCGTTGCTGGTGCCGCCGCAGGGGGATGCGCTGAGTGGCGCGATCCGGCTCGCCACGCAGTTTAGCCTGAGCCAACCCGCATAACCTTTTCATTCTGCTGATAAAGAGAACCATGATCGCTCCGAACGTAACCGCCCGAATTCTGCGGCTGATTGTCGAAAATGCGCCGATCAGCCAGTCCGATCTGAAAGTGCGCAGCGGCTTGAGTATGTCAACGGTTTCGCAGGCCACCAATCGCCTGCTGACGCGGGGTATTGTGCAGGAGCTGGGGTTGCGACGCGTTTCGATGGGGCGTCCAAAAACCCTGCTCGGTCTTAATCCTGACCACGCCAGCGTGGTGGGTATCCAGCTCAACGCCGAACGCAATTTGATCGTGCTGACCGACCTTGGTGGCAACATTATTGGCGAGCAGCAGATGCCTTCCGGTGCGATGACGCCCAAGCAACTGGGCGATGCGCTGGCGAAGTTCTTGCGTGGCGTCGAGGGCAAGAAAGTGGGGGCGATTGGCCTGGCGCTTTCCGGATTGGTGGATGCCAGCAACGGCTACTGCGTGCGCTCCCGCGTGCTGGACTGGGACAACGTGCCGATTGCTCGCCTGCTGGAAGAGCGTTTTTCGCTGCCGGTATTTATCGAAAACGACGCCAATGCGCTGGCGATGGCGGCGCTGGTTTTTGGTCAGCTCGGCCATGCTCAGTCGGCGATTATCGCCACCTTTGGCAAAGGCATTGGCGCAGGGATTCTGCTCGATCGCCAGCTATATCGGGGCCGCCACGGCAAAGCGGGGGAGATTGGCAATGCCCTGCTGGGCGACGGCTCCGAACGCCTGTTGGAGGATGTCGCCTCATCGCAGGCGATCCTGCAACGGGTGGCTGCCACGTTGAAAGATGAGGTGCCGCAGGCGTTGCGTGACCTCGATATGCGTCCGACACCGGAGGTGCTGAGTGCGCTGGCGGAAGCCGGGCATCAGTTGGGGATGTCACTGGCGAACCTGTCAATTGCCTACGACCCGGATGTGGTTTATCTGGCGATGGAGCCGCAGATGGCGTCGCGTATCCTGCTGGACCATATCACCCAAAGCTTCCAGAACTATCGCCTGAAATTGACGCCGCATATGACGCCGTTGCAGTTCCTGACCGAGTCTAATCGGATGTGGGCGCAGGGCGCGGCGGGTTTTGCGGTGAATAAGTTGCTGGATTTGCTGGCCGCGCAGGCGGATGAAGAGATCGCGTCTTAAATCTGCGATAACTGACTTTACCCTGAGCGGATTTCGTTCGCCACAGGCTGATGCAGTTTCAGTTCGCCGGTGCGGCGTCCTCTGCACTGCCGGGCCCTGCGGCAGCCTCTTCATTGCGCGATTTATCGCGCAATGAAGAGAGCACCTGACTTTCAGGCGGTGGGGCGGGCGGAACCTTCCCGGTGCCAGACCGCTGCTGGCCCGGCAGCCGAAACCTCCTCACCGCAACCGCATCCCCTGCTCATCAAACAACAAACAACTCCCCGCATCCAATTGATAACGCATCAGTTCGCCAATCTCATGATGAGTCGCATGGCGCTCCTCAATCACCAGCAGACGCTCCTGCCCGACATCCAGATAAAGATAATTGGTATGTCCCAGCATCTCGCTGAACGACAGCGGTGCACTAAAACTCAGCGGCGCGTTGGCATCCGGGGCGAGCTGAAAATGCTCAGGCCGCACCCCCAGCGTCACTTTCTGCCCTTCGTGGCAGGTCGCCGCCAGCTTCAGGGTTAACGCCTGAATCCCCAGCGCTGGCACGCGTAGTTGCACCTGACCGGGGGCCAACGCCGCCACTTCGGCCGGTAAGAAGTTCATTTTCGGTGAGCCGATAAACCCGGCGACAAACAGGTTATCCGGGTCGCGGTACAACTCCAGGGGGGCGCCAACCTGCTCAATCTGCCCCTTACGCAGCACCACGATACGGTCAGCCAGCGTCATCGCTTCTAACTGGTCATGGGTAACGTAAATCATGGTATTGCCGAGTGAAGCGTGCAGGCGGGCGATCTCAATACGCATCTGCAAACGCAATTCGGCATCGAGGTTCGACAGCGGTTCATCAAACAGGAAAATGCGCGGATGGCGAATAATGGCGCGGCCTATCGCCACGCGTTGACGCTGCCCGCCGGACAGAGCACGCGGCAGCCGATCCAGCAATTCCGTTAAATGCAGACGCTCGGCGGTCTGGCGTATCGCCTGTTCAATCTCCGCTTTCGGGCGTTTCATCACCTCCAGCGGATAAGCGAGGTTGCCGCGCACCGTCATATTCGGGTAGAGCGCGTAGGACTGAAACACCATCGCAATGCCACGCTCGGTGGCGGGCTGGTGCGTCATATCCGCTCCCTCAATCAGCAACTTGCCGTCGCTGATCTCCTCCAGCCCGGCAATCATGCGTAACAGCGTCGATTTACCGCAGCCGGAAGGGCCAACAAACACCACAAACTCGCCGCTGTTGATGGTGAGATCGATACCGTGAATCACGTTCACGTTCTCATAGGATTTCTTAACGCTTTGCAGATGCAGGCTGGTCATGCTGTGTCTCGCTTAAAGTAACTGGCCCATATAGATGGCGTTGCTGCGCACGATAGGCGTAAAGCCAAGGCGCTGATAAAAACCGCACACCTGCTCGTTTTGCAGGCTGACGCCAAGATGTACGCCGGAAACGCCGGCCTGACGCAGCAGCGTCAACAATTGCTCGATCAGCTTACGTCCCCAGCCGCCTTGCTGTGCCACAGGCAACAGATTGATATGCAGATGCGCAGGCCACTGGCTTACCAGTTGCTCGGCGGCGGCATCCGGCTGGCGGATGGCATCCAGCACTTTGCTGTCGAGTGGTGCGCTGGCGGGAGTGGCGCGATATTGCGTCTGCAACATCGGCCACCACTGTTGATTGAGGATGGCCTCAAACGTGCGGGTATCCGGCACCGCTACGGCGTAGCCCACCACCACGCCGTGCTGCTCCAGCACCAGGGCAAACTCAGGGACGAAGCGCGCGTAAGGGATCACAAAGCGCAGGCCAGGCAGGGCGGGATCGGAATAAAGCGCCGTCGCATCCTTTCCCGCATTGGCGGTTTCTAAGCAAATACGCGAGAGCGCGGGAAAATCCGCCTCGGTGGCGTGACGAATAACACCTTCAGCCGTCATGGTGGAGCCTCTGTGGTCAGGAGATGAACAGTTTTTACGGTAATGAAAGCTGACTTAGTTTTCAAGGTGTAATAATTGCGTCATCCCGCAAAGCGGTACAGAAGCATAACCGCAGCGCATGACTGATGCGATGACAGTCGCGCTAAAATGCGCTGGCTGGTCCTTGCTGCGCGGGCCTTGTACCCATTTCCCTTCGTTTCTTCGTCATAACTATACGATTTTCATATGCTCTATCAGTGGCTTAATGGCTGGCAAAATCATGAGTGATTTATGCTGATCATCATTGCCGACAGGCTGATTACCGCCAATTTTTGCTGAATTAAGCAGCATTCTCTGCTGATCGACGGGCCTTTCTTCTCACTTTTTGCACTGCATCACAGAGCAAAAATTCCGCGCCGCACAGGTTTGACTTTCTTTTGTTCATAAAGTAAGTATGGATAAGCGCGATATTTCTGCTGAATCAACCTGCGGGATCTGCGGGTGTCGAGATGAAGGGATGCCAGTCATCTGTTGGAGAAACCGAGCATTATGTGTGAGTCAACCGTACGTTCGCAGTACTTCCATCGCTCTCTGCGCACCCTGTCTCGTCTGGTTTCCGCTGGGGTACTGCTCGGCGCATCGATGGCGCAGGCCGCCAGCGTGACCCTTAACGAATGGGACATTTATAACTATCCACAGCAGACCGAAGCGGTGGATCAGGCGATTAAAGCGTTCCAGCAAAAAAATCCGGGCATTGTCATCCAGCGTTCCGTGCACTCCTTTGAAGATACCCGCATCCCGCTCAAACTGGCGCTGACCGCCGGTGATGGCCCACAGATTGCGCAGGTCAATCAGGGCGGCGGCGATATGGGATCGCTGGTCAAAGACAAATTACTCTGGCCGCTGGATGATTACGCCAAAACCTACGGCTGGACCACGCGCTTCCCGGATTCAATTCTGAAACGCAACCGTTGGTCTGATACCCAGGATTTCGGTAGCGGCAAGTTGTACGGCGTTGCCAGCCTCGGTGAAATGGTCGGTCTGTACTACAACAAAGCGTTGCTGGATAAAGCCGGCATTGCGGTGCCAAAAACCCTGCCGGAGCTGGAACAGGCAATGGAAAAACTGAAAGCGCAGGGCACCGCGCCGATGATGCTGGGTTTGCTGGACGGTAATATGGGGCAGCAACTGCTCAGTACCCTTTGGGAAGCGCAGATCGAAAGCAGCGATCGCAAAAAACTGGATGACCTGATTTACGATGTCGGCGGCACTTTCAAAGATGACAAGTTAGTCAAAGCCGCCAACATGATGAAAAGCTGGAATGACAAAGGGTATTTCTTCCCAGGTTTCCAGGGGATTGGTCATGACGATGCTGCCACGCTGTTCCAGAACGGTCAGGCGGCCTTCCTGGTGAGCGGCACCTGGTATCTCGGTCAGTTCAAAGACAACAAAGATATTCACTTCGCGGCAATGCCGATGGGCGAGGGCGTGCAGCATGCGTTAATGGTCGGGGGCACTGACCTGGCGTTCTCCATCACCAGCACGGCGAAAAGCAAAGAGCAGCAGGATGCCGCGGCGAAATTTATCGACTACATCGTGTCGGATGAGATGGCTAACCGCTGGCTGAAAGTTGGCTTCCTGCCTGCCAGTGCCAGCAAAAATGCGCAGATCCCGTCGGATAACCCGCTGCTGGCGGAAACGTATCAGGTGTGGGTGACGCTTAATGAACACGA
Source organism: Pantoea sp. X-Soil-TKNS-1279 (assembly GCF_059730565.1). Taxonomy (NCBI): domain Bacteria; kingdom Pseudomonadati; phylum Pseudomonadota; class Gammaproteobacteria; order Enterobacterales; family Erwiniaceae; genus Pantoea; species Pantoea sp. X-Soil-TKNS-1279. Next base: position 478,735 of record NZ_AP035948.1, read on the forward strand.
TGGCCTTGGTCACTACGTTGACTGGGCGACACCGACCATGAACGCCGAGCTGAACCAGAACGTGCAGCTGCTGCTGGCGGGACGTCAAACCGCTGACCAGATGGTCACCAACTTCGACAACAACTATCAACGTTACCTGAAAACCCTTAAGCACTGATAAATCCGGTCCGGCAGCGATGCCGGACCGCAGACAGGCCCGCAAGCGAGTACGGTTATGCTGAACAAATCTGCCTGGCGCAATGCGCTCTATCTCCTGCCCGCGGTGCTGGTGTACGCGGTCTTTCTGTTGCTGCCGCTGCTGGCGTCGCTGGGCATCAGTTTTACCGAGTGGGACGGCACCTCGATGCCGATCTTTACCGGCATCAGCAACTATATGCGTATGTTCAGCGACCCGGTGTTTTGGGTGGCGCTGGGCAACAACGCGCTGTTGATGTTGTTCTACACTCTGCTGCCGATTGGTGTTGGGCTGCTGCTGTGCAGCTTCCTGTATGAAACGCGCAGCAACAAGGAGCGCAGCCTGCTGCGTATCTTCTTCTTTCTGCCTTATATCATGCCGATGGCGGTACTCGGCGTGGTATGGCGTTGGCTGTACAACCCGGCATTTGGTCCGATTGACCAGTTCCTGCGCGCCATCGGATTGCCGCAGTTGGCGATCTCCTGGTTAGGCGACTTCACCTGGGCGCTCCCCGCCGTCGGCTTTGTCGCCACCTGGTACTTCTTTGGTTTTTGTCTGGTGCTGTTTATGGCTGGCCTGCAACGGATGGATCCGTCATTGCTGGAAGCAGCGGATCTGGATGGCTCCTCGCGGCGGCAGAAATTTATGCGCATCACGCTGCCGTCACTGCGCCCGGAGCTGCGCATTGCCTTGCTGCTGACGGTGATCGCCAGCCTGAAAGCCTTCGACCTGGTCTATGTGATGACGCAGGGCGGGCCGGGCACCGCCACTATGGTGACCAACATCTTTATGTATAAGCAGGGCTTCGACCTGCACTACTTTGGCTACGCCTCGGCAGTGGCGGTATTCAGTATGATGATTGTGTTGTTGATCAACGCGTTAATTCACTTTGTTATTCGGGAGCGTCACTGATGCGTGGCACGCCAGTTGTTTCTCGTGCGCTTATCTGGATCGTCGCGCTGATGACCATCCTGCCATTTCTGATGGCGCTGATGACCTCATTCAAAACCCAGATGGAGCTGTTCCAGGGGGTGTTTACCCTGCCATCTTCGCTCAACTTTAAAAACTACGTCACCGCCTGGCAGCAGGGCCATTTCAACGTTTACTTTATGAACTCGGTTTTGGTGGTGATCCCGGTGGTGATTAGCAGCATCCTGCTGGGCATTCTGGCCGGGTTTGGTTTCGCCTGGTTGAAGATTCCGGGCAAAAAAGTGGTGGCGGCGATGCTGGGGCTGGGGATGGTGCTGCCAAGTGAGGCCTTTATCATTCCGCTGTACCACGAGTTGCGCTGGATGGGGCTGACCAATACTTATCTGGCGCTGATCCTGCCGCAGATTGCGCTGTCGCTGCCGTTCACCACTCTGATGATCGCCACGGCGCTGCAACAGGTACCGCGCGAGTTGGTGGAGGCTTCAGTCATGGATGGCGCGTCACGGCGCAAAATTTTGTGGGGCATTCTGGTGCCTGCCATCTGGCCGACGTTGTCCACCCTGGCGCTGCTGCTGTTTATCTGGACGTGGAACGAATTCCTGATCCCACTGATTCTTGTTAACAAAGACGAGCTGCGTACCCTGCCGATTGGCATGATGTTCTTCCAGAATAAAAACACCATCGATATCCCGGTATTGATGGCTGGCGCGATGATCGTGATCCTGCCGCTGGTGGCGGTGTTCCTCATCTTTCAGCGCAAATTTATCAGTGGCGTGACCGAAGGCGCGGTGAAATAAGCGCCTTGTCCATCAGCGAAAGGTTTTCGCGCCATGTGCATGCTGCAATGGCCTTACGCTGCAACTCAGGAGAACCGCATGCACCTTTCACTGGCTGATTTTCACCCCGTCGCTGACGGCGAAACCCTCGATACTGATTGTTTTCAACGTGCGCTGGATCAGCTGGCACAGCAGGGCGGCGGGACGCTGACGGTGCCAGCGGGCCGCTATCGCCTCGGCACCCTCACGCTGGGTTCCCATCTCAACCTGCATCTGGCGGCGGGGGCCACCTTGCTGGCAAGCCAAAGTGTCGAGGATTATCAACGCTGTCTGGCGCAGAGTCAGGCCGAGCTGTCGCAGCATGTGCTGTTGTATGCGGTCGGCCAGCGCAATATCAGCATCAGCGGTAAAGGGGTGATTGATGGCGATGGTGAAGCCTGGTTTGCCGCCGAGAAGGATGAGCAGGGTTATCGACAGCCACGTCCTCAGCGCCCACGGATTATCGTGTTTGAAGATTGTGAACAGGTGACGCTGCGGGAGTTCACCATTGTGCAGGCACCGATGTGGACGGTTCATCTGGTGAGCTGCCGCCATGTGCATATCGAACACCTGACGATTGATAACGCCATGACCATGCCCAATACCGATGCGCTGGATATTGATAGCTGCGAAGCGGTGTTTGTCAGCAACTGCTACCTGAGTGCGGCAGATGACGCCATTTGCATCAAAACCACGCAAAAACCCGCCCCTCTGCGGCGTGCAGCGCGGCAGATTATGATCAGCAATTGCCTACTGCGTTCTTACAGTTGTGCGTTCAAGATCGGCACGGAAACCTTTGATGATGTGGAAGATGTCACCGTCAGTGGCTGCACCATTTTCGACTCCAATCGGGCGATTGGCCTGCTGTCGCGTGATGGCGGCAGTTTCCGCCGCCTGTTATTCAGCAATCTGACGCTGGCCTGCCACCTTGCGCCACCCTGCCACTGGGGCAAAGCCGATGCGCTGTTTGTTTCGGTACGCGCCCGCGATCCGGCGATCGTGCCGGGTGTTATCGAACAACTGCAATTCAGCAACGTCAGTGGCGTGATGGAAGGGGCCATCAATCTGCATAGCGAGGTGGCAGGGCAGATCCGCGAGGTGATGCTGAGCAACGTGCAGTTGCGTCAGGTGGCCGCTGAAGGACAGGGATATTACGATGTGCGCCCGCCGTGTAATCCTGAATCACCAACGGGGATGGGACTGGATAATGCCTACAAGCTGGATAGCCAGACCGGGCAGGCGTTTGGGGTTGCGGCTTATCCACATGGTCTGCCGGGCCTGTATGCGCGCGGGGTGGAGAACCTGCAATTGCATAACGTCACCATTGTGCGCCCACAGCCATTGCCGACCGGCTGGCATAGCGAAACGGTACAGATTTTGCCGTAAGGCGCTGGACACTTTGCGCGATAAATCGCGCCGCTACGTTAACATCGCGCCATGTTGTAGCGGCGCGATTTATCTCGCGGTTTTTGCTGACAACGCGTGATTACAGCGCGGCTGCAATCGCTGCGCCCAGCTCCTCGGTTGATGCCTTGCCGCCCAGGTCGCGCGTCAGGCTGGTGCCCGCCGCCAGCGTGCGTTCAATGGCATCCAGCACCGCTGCACCGGCTTCGGCATAGCCCAAATGTTCCAGCATCATTGCGCCACACCAAATCTGTCCAATCGGGTTGGCGACGCCTTTGCCCGCGATATCCGGCGCGGAGCCGTGTACCGGTTCGAACAGACTCGGGAATTTCCCTTCCGGGTTGATATTGGCTGAAGGCGCAATGCCGATGGTGCCGGTACAGGCCGGGCCGAGATCCGACAGGATATCGCCAAACAGGTTGCTCGCCACCACCACATCGAACCAGTCCGGGTGCAGCACGAAGTTAGCTGTCAGGATATCAATATGATATTTATCGACTTTAATCTCCGGGTAGCTGGCTGACATGGCTTCCACACGGCTGTCCCAGTACGGCATGGTGATGGCGATACCGTTGGATTTTGTGGCCGAGGTCAGGTGTTTTTTCGGTCGTTTCTGCGCCAGCTCGTAAGCAAATTTCAGAATACGATCGACGCCGGTACGGGTCATCACCGTCTCCTGAATCACCACTTCACGCTCGGTGCCAGGGAACATGGTGCCGCCGACGCTGGAATATTCGCCTTCCGTGTTTTCACGCACCACGTAGAAATCGATATCGCCCGGTTGACGGTTTGCCAGCGGCGCTTTGACACCCGGCATCAGACGCACCGGACGCAGGTTGACGTATTGATCGAACTCGCGGCGGAACTGCAACAGCGATCCCCACAGCGAGACATGATCCGGTACCACATCCGGCCAGCCAACGGCACCGAAGTAGATCGCATCAAAGGTTTGCAGGGTAGCGAACCAGTCATCCGGCAACATCTTGCCATGCTGCTGCCAGTACTCGGCGCTGGCGAAATCAAACCATTGCCACTCCAGCGGAATATTGAATTTTTTTGCTGCCGCGTCCATCACGCGGATGCCTTCTGGCATCACTTCCTTACCAATGCCATCGCCAGGGATGACGGCGATTTTAAATGTTTTGCCGCTCATAGGGTTTCTCGCAGGTTGCTGTTGATGTTCTGCCCGCAGTATAACTTTGCATCATGGGGAAATAATTAGCCTGAGCAGCAAGCCAATGTTGAATAAAAGTAGAGAATCGCGCACCTCCACCGACGACCTGGCGTTTTTCGTACGTATCGCCACCCTTGGCAGCCTGACGGCGGCAGCGCGTGAGCTGGGACTCTCGTTACCGGCGGTGAGCAAACGCCTGAGCCAGTTGGAGCAGCGGCTGGGGGTGCAGTTGCTACGTCGTACCACCCGACGGCTGGAACTGACGGCGGAAGGAAAACGCTACCTGGAGGGCGCGCGCCCACTGCTGGATCAACTGGCGGAGCTGGAGGAGTCGGTCAGCAGCCAGACGGCGGTGTTGCGCGGCTCATTGAATATCAATGCGTCATTCGGGTTCGGTCGCCGCCATGTTGCGCCGCTGGTGTCGCGCTTTGCGGCGTTGCACCCGGAATTGTCACTCAGCCTGCAACTCAGCAGCCAGCCGTTAAGTTTCCTTGATGCGCACATCGATATCGATATCCGTGTCGGTGAGCCGCCGGATGCTCGCTTGATGGCACGCAAGCTACAGACCAATCCGCGCGTGCTGTGCTGTGCCCCAGCTTACGCGGGGCGTTGTGGCCTGCCCGACAGCGTGGCGGCGCTGGCGCAGCATAACTGCATTTTGCTGCGTCAGTACGAAAGCGATTTTGCCCTGTGGCGGCTGACGGATGGCAGGCAGCAGCTGACGCAAAAGGTGCGCGGAACCCTGGTCACCAATGACGGTGAAGTGGCGATGCAACTGGCGCAGGACGGGCATGGCATTCTGCTGCGTTCGTGGTGGGATGCGCAGCACAGCATTAACAGCGGCGAGCTGCTGCATGTATTGCCCGACTGGAGTGCGCCAGACGGCGATATCTTTGCCGTCTGGCAGCCCCAGCGCCAACTGCCTGCACGTATTAGCGCCTTTGTGGAGTTTTTGCAGCAGACGCTATAAAGGCACATTCCGTAGCGGCGCGATAAATGAAGTGAACCCCGAAAGTTGGATAGAGCAAATGACCGATATGATTATTTCCAATCAATATTGAGTGTTTGTGAGCACGATCAAACAAATCATTGCCCTTATCGCCTATAAATTGCCACTTCGCTGCGTGATTTCATTCTTTGTTGACTGAAATAAATCACAAGGCGCAATGGATGGCGTTCGGTGCAAAGACACCACAAAGAGAAAAATGCCATCGCTATAACGGCGTGCGTGAAGCCCAGCGCCTGCCACGACCCTACGTTATCGATGAGGCTGAAATGAAACAATTCTCTACAGAAGGGATGGTGATTATTGTTGGGATTGTGATCGCATATATCCTGTTTACCACCTGGCTGACCTGGCGTTTGCGCAGTAAAAACACCGGTGATTTTATGGCTGGCTCGCGCGCCATGCCGGCGTTTATCGTCGGGGTGATGCTGATGTCAGAATATATTGGTGCTAAATCCACCATCGGCACCGCCCAGGCCGCCTTTGAGGATGGTTTTGCTGCCTCCTGGTCGGTAATCGGTGCGGCGATAGGCTTCCCGCTGTTTGGTATGCTGCTGGTCAAACGTATTTATAACACCGGGAAAATCACCATTTCCGGGGCGATTGCCGAACGTTACGGTAACTCGACCAAAAACATCATCTCGCTGATCATGATTTACGCGCTGCTGCTGGTGAACGTGGGTAACTACGTCAGCGGCGCAGCGGCCATTTCCACGGTGCTGAACCTCAATCTCACTACCGCTGCGTTTATCACGGCGGTGGTCAGTACCTTCTATTTTGTCTTTGGCGGCATGAAAGGCATCGCCTGGGTGACGCTGCTGCATAGCGGCCTGAAATACATCGGTATTATGGTGATTCTCGGCGTGGCGCTGCATATGACCGGTGGTGTCAGCCCGATGATCAAACAGATGCCACATTTCTACTGGACCTGGGATGGTAACGTCGGGGCCAGCACCATTTTTGCCTGGCTGATCGGCACCATCGGTTCCATCTTCTGTACCCAGTTTGTGATTCAGGCGATTGCTTCCACCAAAAACGCCGCATCGGCGAAGCGCGCCACCTGGGTTGCCTTCTTCTTTTGTATGCCGATTGCCATCGCCATCGCGCTGATCGGCGTGGCGGCAAAATTCCTGCATCCTGATATCAAGAGCCTGTATGCGCTGCCAGTGTTTTTACAGGATATGAGCCCGTGGCTGGCAGGCATTGTCACCACCTCGCTGGTGGCATCGATTTTCGTCAGTGTCAGTACCGTCGCGCTGGCAATTGCCTCGCTGGTGGTGAAAGATTTTTATGTTCCGTACCGCAATCCGACCCCGGAGCGTGAATTTCGTATGACGCGTTGGTTGTCGCTGGTGATTGGTTTCCTGCCGCTGATCTTCGTCTTGTTCGTGCCTGAAGTGCTGAAGCTGTCGTTCTTCACCCGTGCCATCCGTCTGTCGATCTCGGTGGTCGCTATCATCGCGTTCTACCTGCCATTCTTTAAAAGTACACGCGGGGCAAATGCCGGGCTGATTGCCGCCTGTGTGGTGACGTCGGTGTGGTATTTGTTGGGCGATCCCTTTGGTATCAACAACATGTATGTCGCATTGCTGACCCCGGCGCTTGTGATGGTGATTGACCGCCTGATCCCGTCGCGCCAGACGCAAGATAAAAATGCCCCGAAACGAACCATGCAAAACAGTGGAGCCTGATATGACCGACTTAACCCTTACCGTCGAACGTAACGGTAACCTTCATCCGCACGCGCAGGACGCGCAGCAGCTCACCGCGATGCTGCCTTCGGTCTGTCCACAGAACCATGCTGCTAATCTGCTACCGCTGCCGAATGGCGACCTGCTGTGCGTCTGGTTTGGCGGCACGCAGGAAGGGATCGCGGATATCTCGGTCTGGTGTTCACGGCTGGCGAAAGGCAGCGATCAATGGAGCGAGGCAGAGAAGTTGTCGGACGATCCGACGCGATCGGAACAAAATCCGGTGCTGTTCCTCGATCCGCAACAGGTGCTGTGGCTGTTGTGGACTGCACAGAAGTCCGGCAATCAGGACACCGCGATTGTGCGCTATCGCCAGTCACGCGATTTTGGCCGTAGCTGGAGCGCCATTGATACCTTGCTTGATCAACCCGGTACCTTTATCCGCCAGCCGATCGTGGTGCTGCCGAATGGCAACTGGCTGCTGCCGGTGTTCTATTGCCGCACCCAGCCGGGGGTGAAATGGGTCGGTAACGATGATGTCAGCGCGGTGAAAATCTCCAGCGATCAGGGCAAAAGCTGGCGCGATGTGGCGGTGCCGGACAGCCTCGGCTGCGTGCATATGAATATCACCCTGTTGCAGGATGGTAGCCTGCTGGCGTTGTATCGCAGCCGCTGGGCAGATCACATCTATCAAAGCCGTTCTCATGACGGTGGCGAAAGCTGGAGTGCGCCGCAGGCGACGGAACTGCCAAATAATAACTCCTCGATTCAGGTCACCACGCTGCACAACGGCCATCTGGCGCTGGTGTTTAACGCCATGAGCGCCAAAGATGCCAGCGAGCGCCGCCTGTCGTTGTATGACGAAATCGACGATGAGGAGGAAGGGGACGTCGCAGTGGCGGCGGAGCCGGTGGTGCACAGTGGCCGCACCGCATTCTGGGGTGCGCCGCGTGCGCCGATGACGCTGGCGATCTCGGCGGATGGTGGGCGGAGCTGGCCCTGGCAGCGCAACCTCGATGAGGGCGATGGCTACTGCATGACCAACAACTCCCAACAGAAATTAAACCGTGAGTTCTCCTACCCCAGCATTAAACAGAGCGAGGACGGTGCGCTGCATATTGCTTACACGTATTTCCGTCAGGCGATTAAGTACGTGCGCGTTGATGAATCCTGGGTTGTCTCATGAGCCGCCATGCGCTGGTGACCGGTGTCAGTTCCGGGATAGGTGCGGCGATTGCCGACCATCTGTTGCAGCAGGGCTGGCAGGTGACCGGCTTAAGCCGCAGCGAGGTGAAAAAAGATCATCCGGCTTTTACCTCGGTCAGCGTCGATTTGTATGACGCTGTGCGACTGAAGCAGGTGCTGGCGATGTTGCCCGGCGTTAATGCGCTGGTGCATGCCGCAGGGATGATGGCGGCTGCGCCCTTGGGCGCGCTGGATGAAGAAGCCAGCAGCAGGCTGTGGTATCTGCATGTGCAGGCGGCACAAATCATGGCTAATGCGTTGCAGCCCGGCATGCAACGGGGCGATCGTATCCTGCTGATTGGCAGTCGTACCTCACGCGGCGCAGCAGGGCGCAGCCAGTACGTCAGTACCAAGGCGGCGATGGTCGGTATGGCACGGAGCTGGGCCGCCGAGCTGGCGCCTCAGGGGATTACGGTGAATGTGATTGCGCCGGGTGCTACCGAGACGCCAATGCTGCTGCAACCTGGCCGCGCCAGCTCACCGCCAAAACTGCCGCCGATAGGGCGCTATATCAAGCCGGAGGAAGTGGCGGCGTTGGCCGGATTTGTGCTGTCGCCCGCCGCAGATGCCATCACCGGGCAGGAGCTGGTGATATGTGGCGGGGCGTCCCTGTCATAACCGAAACGTAGCGGCGCGATAAATCGCGCCGCTACAATCGCCGACGTAACGATGCCAGGTCCACCTGCCACTGATTTAGCTTGTTGTACAACGCGGTGCGCGAAATCCCAAGCAGCTGCGCCGACTGGCGCAGATTGCCCTGCTGCTCCGCCACTACCTGCAACACATGTTGGCGCTCATTTTCCTGCAATGAAGGCAATTGCACGGCTGGCTGATGGCGCTGTACCATTTCATCCGGCAGGTCTTGTCTGCCAATCTCCAGTCCCTCACACAGATTCACCATGCGTTCGACCAGATTCTCCAGTTCACGCACGTTGCCCGGCCAATGCCACGCCTGCAAGCAGCGCATTGCATCCGGCGACACCTGGGGCGCGATGCGTTTCAGGCGCGCGCACAGCGCCAGAATAAAGGTATTCACCAGGCCGGGAATGTCCTCCTGGCGCTCGCGCAACGGGGGGATCTCCAGTGACACCACGTTGAGGCGATAGTAGAGATCGCGGCGAAACGCGCCTTTTTCCACGGCATCCAGCAAATTGCAGTGGGTGGCGGCGATAATCCGCACATTGACCTTCAGCGGATTGGCAGCCCCGATACGCATCACCTCGCTCTCCTGCAATACGCGCAGCAGGCTGGTCTGCGCCTCCAGCGGCATCTCTCCAATCTCGTCCAGAAACAGCGTACCGCCATCGGCCAGCTCAAATTTGCCTGGCGATCCGCCGCGCCGTGAACCGGTAAAGGCACCATCGACATAACCAAACAGTTCGCTTTGCACCAGGTCTCGCGGTAGCGCACCGCAGTTAAGGGCGATGAACGCTTCCTGCTGGCGCGGGCTGGCGTTGTGAATCGCCTGCGCAAACAACTCCTTGCCGGTACCGCTCTCACCGGTCAACAACACGGTACTGTCGGTGCGGCTGCTGGCGCGTGCTTTCTGAATCGCCTGCATCACGCGTGGCGCATGGCCGCGAATCATCTCAAAGGTGTAACTGGCGCTGACTCCCATCACTCGGCGGGTAATGGCGCGGATACGCTGGTTCTCGCGCAGTGATAACACGCGTCCCCCATCCGGTGCGGGCATCAGCGAAATCAGGCAAGGGATCGACTGCACGCCATCGGGCATAAATTGCAGCTCGCGGTCGTTGCAGAATGGCATGGTCAGCAGCGATGCGCCTTGCGGCTGCAACAACACATCGATCGGCCCGGCATCAGGATCCAACCCGCTAAAGATCTGTCGGGCGTAACGGTTCAGGGTTTTGATCCGACCGTGGCGATCGCAGACGATCACCCCTTCATTCAGGGTTTCAAGGATCGACTGCTGCTCGGCCAGCAGACGGCGCAGCATCAACTGTTGCCCGACCGCTTCTGCTGCCGCCTGCACCGTACCGAGTGTGTGTGCATTGAAGTTATCGGGGGTGGCGGTCAGCGTCAGCACGCCAATCAACTGACCGCTGGCATCACGCACCGGAGCGGCAGCGCATTGTCGATGGCGTTTACGCAGATCGAATTTCCAGTTCTCACCGCTCAGTACATACACCAGCCGTTGTTCAATCAGGCAGCGAGCCGTGCAGTTGGTGCCCAGTACCTCTTCACGCAGAATGCTGCCGACAGGCGTCATATCCGCGCCACAGAAATGCAGCGTCACACCCTGCGCATCGGTCAGGTTGATATGCCCATCCGGGTTATAGGCCAGCAGGTTCTCCATAATGCTGCGCGCAACCAGGATCAACTCGGCGTTGTGTTCGAGAATCGCGGCCAACTCCTCAGCGGGCGGGGCGATATAGGTAAAATCCTCCGGATCGGTACCGCGCTGCTGCGAGCGTTGCCACGACTGCAAAATGCTACGCCGCATCCAGCCCGGTTGTTCACCGCGCTGAAAGCTGTGCCAGCCCTGCCACAACAAATTATCCCACTCGCCGACTTCCGCGCCGCCTGGCAGGCTGAAGATCGGATCGCTTTCATCTTTAAACGGCAAGCGGTCGCTCAGAGATCGCATAACGCACTCCGGTGATGGATGGAATGTCCATTTTATTTACATGTGAAGTTGACATGTAAATTTTGTTGCCAGTTTGTGAGCTGTATCTGTGTGTTGTCTCACACATTTCGCCGATTGCCACCTGGCATTGGCTTTGCAATAACCCCGGTACAGGCCGCATCCATTCGGGATGCCTCCAAAATAACAAGGAGTTAGCAATGAGTCTTGATTCCAAACCTGTACGCGTTGGCTTGATTGGTGCCGGTCGCATGGGTAGCTTCCACGCGGAAAACCTGGCGTACCGGGTACCGGGAGCGACGCTGGCTGCCATCGCCGATCCCCAGCCCGGCGCGGCGGAACGGTTGGCGCAGCAACTGGGGGTGGCGAAAGCCTTTAGTGACCTGCACGCGTTGTTGCAGGACCCGGAGATTGATGCGGTGGCGATTGCCGCGCCAGCACGTACCCATGCCGAATGGGTGATTGCAGCGGCGCAGGCGGGTAAGCATGTGTTTTGCGAGAAACCGATGGCGGTGACGCTGGATGAAGCCGACCGTGCCATTGCCGCAGCGAAAAGTGCCGGTGTGGTGTTGCAGGTGGGATTCAACCGTCGTTTTGACTCAGGGTTTGCGGCGGCCATCGCCGCGGTGGAAGCCGGAGAGAATGGCGTCACCCAACTCAGCCGTTCGGTGACGCGTGACCCGGTGTTGCGCGATCCTTCCCCGATCCCGCCGTGGACCATCTTCCTCGAGACGTTGATTCACGATTTCGACACCCTGCTGCACTTCAATCCGCATGCAAAGCCGGTACAGGTCTATGCGTTGGCTGATGCGCTGGTGCGGCCGGATTTTAAAGATAAAGGGTTACTGGATACCTCAGTGGTGACGATTCGTTTCGACAATGGGGCGATTGCTACCGCCGAAGCCAACTTCCAGGCGGTATACGGCTATGACGTGCGGGGCGAAGTATTTGGCAGCAAAGGGATGTTGCAGGCCGGGCACATCAATGCCAACCACTGCGTGCGTTATCACGCGGGTGGCATCGCGATTGATACCTCACGGCTGGACTCCGATCTGCTGCGTGAAGCCTATGTGGCAGAGATGACGGAATTCGCACGTTGCATTCGTACCGGCGCAACCCCGCGTGCCACCGGTGAAGATGCACGCAACGCACTGGAAATCGCGCTGGCCTGTATTGAGTCCGTGCAACGCAACCAACCGATCACGCTGGGAGGTCGCTAATGGCGAGCTATCAATTGTCTGTCTGCGCCGAGATGGTGTTTCTCGATCTGCCGTTTATTGAACGCGTTAAACGTATTCATGCGTTGGGTTTTGGCGTCGAAATCTGGGGCTGGGCCAATAAGGATATTGAAGCGCTGGCGGCTACCGGGGCGCGTTTTACTTCCATGACCGGCTATCTGACCGGCAACCTGACCGACGATGATGCCATCGCTGAGTTGTTACAAAGTGCCGAAGCCTCGCTGGCGGTGGCGGCGCGGCTTAACTGTCCGGGACTGAACCTGCACGGCACCGGGCTGAATGACCAGGGGCTGCCGGTCAAACCGGTAGAGGTGGTGACTGGCGCGATGTGGCTGAAAGCCGCTGACACGCTACGCAAAGTCGCCCAACTCGGCGAACGGGCAGGACGCGTGTTCACGCTGGAGAACCTTAATCTGCCGGTTGACCATCCCGGTACGCCGTTTGCCCTGGCCGCCGATACCCTGGCGCTGGTGGAGGCGGTGAACAGTCCGGCGTTGAAGATGAATCTCGACCTGTATCACGCGCAGATTGGCGAAGGCAACCTGATCGAACTGATCCGTCGCGCTGGCCCGGCGATTGGTGAGATCCAGGTGGCTGATGTGCCGGGGCGTCAGCAGCCGGGCACCGGGGAAATCAACTATCGCGCCATTGCCCGCACGCTGCACGAGATCGGCTATCAGGGCACGGTGGCGATGGAGGGATGGGCCAGTGGCGACAGCACTGCCGCGCTGGCACAGTTCCGCGATCACTTCAGTTTATAAGCGTTACCCTGCTGGGTATTTGCCTGTTGCCCGGCATTAAAACACAACAATAAAATCTCAACCCTACAGGAAACTATCATGAAAATCAGAAGCTTATTTATCCTTCTCTGTTCGTTGTTGTTTAGCCTGAGTGTTAGCGCAAAGACCTTCACCGTCGGTGTGGCCCTGGCTAACTTCGACCTCAATTTTGTGTCCATTTTACGCACCCAGATGGAAGCCGAACTGAAGGCCAATCAGCTCAAGGGTCAGTTTGTGGATGCCAAAGGCGATGTGGCGCTCCAGGTGCAGCAGGTGGACGATTTTATCAACCAGGGGGTTGACGCGATTATCCTCAATCCGGTGGATACCCAGGGGGTGCTGCCGATGATCACCGCCGCGAAGAATGCCGGTATTCCGCTGATCTTCGTTAACCGTAAGCCGGAGGTGAAGCTGCCTGCGGATATGGCCTACGTCGGTTCAGATTCTGCGCTGGGCGGAGAAATGCAGATGGAGGCGCTGGCGAAAAAGATGAATTACAAAGGCAACGTGGCGATTCTGATGGGCGCGCTGTCGAACGAGGAAGCGCGTGAGCGTACCAGGGCGGTAGAAGCGGTGATCGCCAAATACAAAGATATGAAGGTGGTCGAGAAGCAAAGTGCGAAGTGGCAACGCAATGAAGCGGTGGATGTGGTGTCGAGTTGGCTGCTTAACCAGCGTCCGATTGATTCCATCGCTGCGAACAACGATGAGATGGCCATTGGCGCGATTATGGCGCTGAATCAGGCGAAGAATGAAAAGATCCTCGTTGCGGGTATTGATGGCACACCGGACGGGCAGCAGTTCGTGAAGAACGGCAAAATGGTGCTGACGATTTTCCAGGATGCTAAAGGGCAGGCAACGGGGGCGGTGCAGGTGACCAAAGCGTTGCTGGATAAGCAAAAAGTGCAGGTTTACAACTGGGTGCCTTATAAAACCATTACGCCGGAAAATTACACGCAGTTTGTGGCCGCGAATTAATATTGCGCGATAAATCGCGCCGCTACGGTTCTTGCTGGCTTGTAGCGGCGCAATTATTGCGCTGTGACGAATAATCAGCGTTACGTTTACTCGCCAATCGTTAATACGTATGATTCTCATTCTTTTTATAACTCCCTGATGGAGCTAAGAATGAAATCCTTGTTCAATCCGCGCATCGCGGGCGTGGCGCTGGCCGTGGTGACGGCGCTCAGTCTGACGGCCTGCCAGGCACCGGCAAAAAAAGCCGCTGCCCCGGTCGTCGCCCCACAACCAGTTGCCAGCAATGTGCAGCAGCGCGTACTGGCGGAAGGCCTGTATGAGATGGCGTATGTTCCTGGCAGCACTGCTTCGCTGTATGTCGCCAGTGCCCAGAGTTTTAAAGGCGTCAACGGTGGGGTGATCTACCGTCTTGATCCGGCCACGCTGAAAACCCTCGGCGAAACCCATACCGACCTGAAAAACTTCGGCATGACGATGGAGCCGGACGGCAGCCTGCTGTACGTCACCAATACGCTGGATGGCGGGATTTCAAAAGTTGATGCGCAAAGCGGCAAGGTGTTGCAGCGTCTGAAGTTTGGCCTGATCAATGACAAAGGCTTCCCGACGGGCGCGCGTGAAATCATGCTCCATGATGGCCTGCTGTATATCGGCGGAGTCGCCGATCCGGGCCTGATCTGGGTGGTGGATGCCAAAACCTTTAAGCTGAAAACCACCATTAAAAATGCCGGGAAGTGGGTCACCGGTCTGCTTTACTCCTCAGTGACCAATCGTATCTATGCGGCCAACGGCAGTGGCGAGATCCTGGTGATCAACCCGCGTAATCACAAGATCGAACAGCGCTGGACGCCGGGCGACGACAAAACCTACCTGCTGCTGAATCTGGCGGAAGATCCGGCCACCGGCCGCCTGTTTGTCACTGACAACTCCAAAGCGAAAACCACGCTGGTGTTTGATGAGCATACTGGCAAGGTGATCAAGCGTATCGACGGGGACGCGCTGGGTATTAAGTTCAATGCCAAACGCAATGAGATCTACATCAGCCAGCGTGAATCGGGCAAAGTGCTGCAACTCGATGCCACCAGCTATGCGGTGAAAAATAGCTGGACGCTACCGACCCATCCCAACAGCTTGCTGGTGTCGCCGGATGGTCAGACGTTATTCGTGACGGTGAAGCAGGGATTCAACAAAGATCATTCTGCGAAAGGACCGGATAGCGTGGTGCGTATCCCGTTGAATTGACAGGTAAAGGGCGGTGGTGACACCGCCCTCAATTAATAAGCGCGATAAATCGTGCCGCTACGCTGTGACGCCCTGCACCAGCAACACGCGATAGTTCGCTCCTTTCAGACGATGTTCTTTCGCTTCCTGGTAGGCCGGGCTGTAATACCAGCCTTTTGCCGCATCAATATCCGGGAACTCCAGCACCACCACGCCCTCGGCTTGTGGACCTTCCAGCGTTTCCAGCGCGCCGTAAAAGGCGAGCGGATTAATCGGATGATCACCGCGTGCTTCCCCCGCTTTCTGCGCGTAGGTGGCCATTTCGCTGTCGTTCAGGGTTTCATCGCGGATAAAAATCACATATGCGCTCACGGTTACTCTCCTCGCGCCTGGCGTTTGTCTTCGGTGTTGGTATCAAAATCGGAGGCATCATGGCGTTCCAGCAACTGATCTTCCGGCGCGGCACCAAAGGCGCGGTTCACCTTACGGCCACGGATGACCGCCGGACGCTGCGCAATCTCTTTCGCCCAGCGCACCACATTTTTATATGACTGCACATCCAGGAACTCAGCGCCGTCGTATTGATTGTTCAGTATCAGGTTGCCGTACCACGGCCAGGTGGCGATATCGGCGATGCTGTATTCGTCGCCGCCCAGATAGCGGTGAGCTGCCAGCTGACGGTCCAGCACGTCGAGCTGACGTTTCGCTTCGAGGGTAAAGCGGTTGATGGCGTATTCGATTTTTTCCGGCGCGTAGAAATAGAAATGGCCAAAACCGCCGCCAAGGTAGGGGGCTGAACCCTGCAACCAGAACAACCAGTTCAGCGCTTCGGTGCGGCCCGCCACATCTTTCGGCAGGAAGTGGCCAAATTTATCCGCCAGATACAGCAGGATGTTGCCGGACTCAAACACCCGCAGCGGCGGGTTAACCGAGTGGTCGCGCAGTGCCGGGATTTTAGAGTTAGGGTTGACCTCAACGAAGCCGCTGGAGAATTGATCGCCCTCGCCGATGCGAATCAACCAGGCGTCGTATTCGGCTTCTTTCACGCCGAGCGCCAACAGTTCTTCCAGCAGGATGGTAATTTTCTGGCCGTTTGGTGTGCCCAGCGAATAGAGCTGAAGCGGATGTTTGCCGACCGGCAGGGTCTTCTCATGCGTCGGCCCGGCAGTCGGACGGTTGGTTTTCGCGCCGTTGCCTTTGGCTTCCGGGTCCCAGATCCAGACTTTTGCGGGCTGATACTGATGTTCCGACATAGTGATTTCGCCTTGTTGTGGTTGCATTTTTTGCTGCCACTGAGTGTAGCAGCCGCAGTCACAGGCGATTTAACCGCGCTGGCGGTAATATGCAAAGTCCGGTGTTGAGGTGGGGTTGGTGGGTTAGGTGGGTTAGGTGGGTTAGGTGCGTGCTGATACCCTCACCCCGGCCCTCTCCCATGAGGGAGAGGGAGAAGTGCCATATGCTCGAACGGTTCCCATGAGGGAGAGGGAGAAATGCCATATGCTCGATCGGTTCCCTCTCCCGCTTGCGGGAGAGGGTTAGGGTGAGGGTAACAAAGCGCACCTAACTCACAGCAACTCGCGTTCAATCAGCTCGCGGGTTTCCACCGCCTGGAACTTCATTTTTTCCGGATAACCAAACAACGCTGCCGAGATAATCGATTCGCCGCCGACCTTAAAGGTACGTTTGGCAAAATCCATCTCGCGTAACGCTTCGAACAGCGCATCGAAATTGACTTCACCTTCACCCACGCCGACATGCTGGTGGATGGTGGCATCAACCCCCGGCGGGTTGACGATATAGCGGCAATGTTTGGTGTGGTTCATGGTGTCGGCAATCAACATATGCGACAGATCGTCACCGGCATAATGCAGCATGCTTTTCACATCGCCTTTGCCTTTGTCGTAGAAAAAGGTGTGCGGCGCGCTGTAGATATATTTCACGTTATCGCTGCGGAAAGATTTCACGATGTCAGCGGTTTCGTTGCTCTCCTCGCAGAAATCCCACGGGTGGGCCTGGATTTCCACGCGAATGCCTTCGCGTTCGATAATGGGCAGCAGATCCTCCATCGAACGGTAGAACATCTCTTCGCAAATCTCCGGTTCATTGGGATTGCCGGACAGCTCGGTATTGATCACCGGCACGCCCATTTCCACGGCGATCTCGATCATCCGCTTCCAGTTCTTCACCGCCGCCTGACGGCGGGCTTCGTCCGGGCCAGACCAGCGATACACCACGATAAACGAGGAGATCTCCACACCGGTGGAGCGCAGCGCGTTCTTATATTCGGTGATGATTTCACGGCTGGCTTTCGGGTGTTTATAGAACGGGTTAATTTGTGGATGGGGCGACTGTTCGATGTATTTGTAGCCCCATTCCGCCACCTGCTGCACCATGCGGGTGATCCCCAGGTCGCGGATTACATCCACGTCAAAAGCGATTTTCATTGTTTTCTCCTGCGCGTTAAGCCGGTTGCTTTAACGCTTTGCTGAAGCAGATCCACCCCTCACCACAAGCGTTGTCAGGCAGAATAATTATCAAACATTTATTCCGAAAAGTAGGTTGCTTTGTAATTTTCGTTTCGTTTTTGCGATGATGGTCAAATTTATGAGGGATTCTCTATCAGAAATTACGATTATATGACGATTCCTGGCGCGAATTATTCGCACTTTTGATGTCATCCGGGTATTATTTTTTGATAATTTTCTATCACGGATATCTTGTATGAGTAAAATCACCATGAATGCGATTGCCGCCGCTGCGGGTGTCGGCGTTGCGACGGTTGATCGCGTGCTTAACCGTCGTGCGCCGGTGCGCGCCGCCACCGAGAAGAAGGTGCTGGAAGCGGCGGGGCGTCTGGGTTATCGCGCTGACCTGATGCCGTTACTCAGCAGCCGGGCTTTAACGCCTGCTGTCGCGTTGCGTATGGGGTTTATTCTGCTGGCAAAAAATTATTCGTTTTATCAGTCGCTCACTGACGCGTTACGTCAGCAGACACAGCCGTTACATCCCGCCGGTAGCGAAGCACAGTTTTGCTGGCACGATATTGACGATGTGGATGCGGTGGTGGCCTCGCTGCATACGCTGGCGCAACAGGTGGATGTCATCGGGCTGGTGGCGCTTGACCATCCGCTGATTCGCCGGGCGATCGAAACGGTATCGCGTCAGGGCGTGCGGGTATATGCGCTGTTTTCCAACTTCTCCCCCTGTGGTCATGCCGGTTATTTCGGGCTGGATAACCAGAAGGCCGGACGCACCGCAGGCTGGATGGCGACGCATCTGTTGCATCAGCCGGGACCGGTAGGGGTGCTGGTGGGGGACCACCGTTTTACCTGCCAGGAGAGTTGTGAAATCAGTTTCCGTTCTTACCTGCGCGAGCAGGACAACGCGCGTCAGGTGCTGGAACCACTCAAAACCCATGAGTCGATTGACGGGGGTTATCTGGCAACGCGTCGTTTGTTGGATGAACATGCCGATCTGGCGCTGATTTTTGCACCGTGCGGCGGGATTGAAGGGGTCATTCGCGCGCTGCGTGAGCAACCGCAGCGTCGCGTGGCGCTGATTTGTCATGGCCCGGTCAGCGACGGCGATCTGGCATTGATTGATGGCACCATCACGGTGATGCTGCGTCATCGTATTGAGGGTCTGGCAACTACCCTGGTGCAAACCCTGCAACAGCATCAGGCGGATGGCAGCGAGCATTTTATGCAGGTCACGCTGCCGTTCGATATTGTCACACGGGAGAATTTGTAAAAACGCGCGATAACCGCTGCTTAGGCGTAGCGGCGCGATTTATCGCGCCAAATGATAGATAAACTATCATTTAAATGATAGTTAATAACTTGATCACTATCAAAAAATGAAAGTTTCATGCTTGTTGTGGATGAAATTTTTATTTTATACTTGCTGCATCAATCACAGCAAGGAACGATCATGACTATCCATATCGCCAATGCGCCCTGTAGCTGGGGCGTCGATGATCCGAAAAATCCTTTCCTGCCGCCGTGGCAAAAAGTCCTGAGCGAAGCGGCACAAGCCGGGTATCGCAGCATTGAGCTGGGGCCGTGGAGCTATCTGCCGGTGGAGGCCAGCGAGTTACGCCAGCAACTGGAACATTACGGGCTGTCGCTGGTAGCGGGCACAATTTTCGACGATCTGGTCAGTGCAGCCAATTTCCCGGCGATGGTGGAACTGACCCACAATATCTGCCGCAATCTCTCCCTGGTGCCGACGGCTGAGAAAACCCATGCGCAGAACGCGCCGGCTCCCTATCTGGTGATCATCGATTTTGGTAATCCGCAGCGCGCGAAATATGCCGGTCAGTCGGATAAAGCGCCACGCCTGTCCCCGGAAGACTGGCAACGCATGATGCAGCACATCACCACCCTGAGTGAGATCGCCTGGAGTGAATATGGCGTACGCGCGGTGATCCATCCTCATGCCGGAGGCTGCATTGAATTCGCCGATGAACTGGAACAGTTGGTGCAGGATATCCCGCATGAGGTGGCGGGTTTGTGTCTCGATACTGGCCATCTGTACTACTCAGGCATGGACCCGATTCCCTACCTCAATCGCTACTGGGATCGCATCGATTATCTGCACTTCAAAGACGTGAACGAGGCGGTATGGCGCGATGTTATCGCTCGCGGCATCGACTTCTTTGCTGCCTGTGCCGAAGGGGTGATGTGCCCGATTGGCAAAGGGGCAATTGACTATCCGGCGGTGCGCGCCTTCCTTGCGGAACGCGATTATCAGGGCTGGATCACCATCGAACAGGAACGCGATCCGCGCCATGCTGACACCAGCCTGCGCGACGTCACAGCCAGCCTGCACTATCTGCAATCAGTCGGATTCTGAGGACAACATCATGATTAACGGTACAAAAGCTCTCGATCGTTCACTGCGTTGGGGTATGGTCGGCGGCGGTGGCACCAGCCAGATTGGTTACATTCACCGTTCTGCCGCGCTGCGCGACGGCAATTTTGTCTTACAGGCTGGGGCGTTTGATATCGACGCCGCGCGGGGCAGGGCCTTTGGCACAACGCTGGGGGTGGCGGAAGATCGCTGCTATGCCGATTACGAGACGATGTTTGCTGCTGAAGCAGCACGCGCCGACGGCATTGAAGCGGTGTCCATCGCCACGCCTAATAACACCCACTTTGCTATCTGCCGGGCGGCGCTCAATGCCGGGCTGCATGTGGTGTGTGAAAAGCCGCTGTGCTTCACCGCTGCCGAGGCCGACGAGCTGGAAAGACTTTGCGCTGAGAAGAAAAAAATCATCGGTGTGACCTACGGTTACGCAGGACATCAGTTGATTCATCAGGCGCGGGAGATGATCGCCGAAGGGCTGCTGGGGGAGATTCGCATCATTAATATGCAGTTTGCTCACGGCTTTCATAACGAGGCCGTGGAGCTGCAAAATGCCAGCACCAAATGGCGCGTCGATCCCCGTTTTGTCGGCCCCAGCTATGTGCTGGGCGATTTGGCGACGCATCCGTTGTTTATCGCCGAAACTATGGTGCCGAAGCTGAAAGTTAAACGCCTGCTGTGTAGCCGCCAGAGTTTCGTCAAAAGTCGGGCACCGCTGGAAGATAACGCCTTTGTGATGATGGAGTATGACAACGGCGCGGTAGGCACCATGTGGGCGTCGGCAGTGAACTGTGGTTCGATGCACGGCCAGAAAGTGCGCGTGATTGGTGAAAAAGCCAGCCTCGAGTGGTGGGATGAACAGCCAAACCAGCTACGTTATGAAGTGCAGGGGCAGCCGGTGCAGATCCTGGAACGCGGTATGGGGTATCTGCACAGCCGCGCTGTAGAGGAAGATCGTATTGGCGGGGGGCATCCTGAAGGGCTGTTTGAAGCCTGGTCCAATCTCTATCGCCGTTTTGCGCTGGCGATGGATGCGACTGACCGGGATGACCAAACCTTTCTGCGCGATTTCTGGTATCCCGATGTGCATGCCGGGCTGATGGGGGTGCGCTGGGTGGAGCAGTGCGTGCAATCGGCCGACGCCGGTGCCATATGGATTGATTGCTGATTTTCCGTAGCGGCGCGATTTATCGCGCCCTTTAATTAATGCGAGCGCAAATCGCTCAGGAAGCGTTGTGCGCGCGGGTGCTGCGGCTGGGTGAAGAACTTGTCCGGCGTGGCCTTTTCCAGAATCTGCCCCTGATCCATAAACCAGATGGTATCCGCCACTTCACGGGCAAAGTTCATCTCGTGGGTGACGCACATCATCGTCATCCCCTCCTGGGCCAGGCCGCGCATCACCGATAGCACCTCACCCACCATTTCGGGATCGAGTGCTGATGTCGGTTCATCAAACAGCATCACCGGTGGCTTCATCGCCAGCGCACGGGCAATCGCCACGCGTTGTTGCTGACCGCCGGAAAGCTGCGCCGGATAAGCATCCGCCTTGTGCGACAGGCCAACTCGTTCCAGCAGTTCCCCCGCTTGCTGACGTGCCTCTGATCGCTTCACGCCCAGTACCTTCATCGGTGACATCATAATGTTCTCGGCCACGGAAACGTGAGGGAACAGGTTGAAGCTCTGGAACACAAAACCGATACGGGTACGCAGCTGATTCAAACGCGTGCTGCTGCCGTGGATATCGATACCGTCAAACACAATCTGGCCACCTTCAATTGGCTCCAGGCGATTAACGGTGCGGATCAGTGTCGATTTACCGGAACCGGAGGGGCCACAGACCACCACCACTTCGCCGGGATTGATCTCGGCACTCAGGTCAGTCAGCGCCTGATACGCGCCGTACCATTTGTTGACCTGATTAAACAGAATCATCGGTCTCATAGCGGTTCCTTATTGCGATTGGGTTTTAGTCATCATCACCGCCGGTGCTACCGTGGGCGTCTCCACCGGTGACTGACGACGTTTCTGCGCAAGGCGCGCTTCGAGTTTGTTGGCGAGCCACGTCAGGCTGAAGCAGATGATGTAGTAGCTCAGCGCCACGATGGCGAACACCTGGAAAGGTTTGGTCAGTAACTGGTTGCTGACCTGGTTGGCCGCAAATGTCAGCTCTGGCACGTTAATCACGTAGCCGAGGGTGCTGTCCTTGATGATCGAAACCAGTTGGCTTACCAGACTTGGCAGGGTGTTAAACAACGCCTGCGGCAGGATCACCAGACGTAGGGTCTTGATGTGGCCCATGCCTAATGCACGCGCTGCTTCGTACTGCCCGTGCGGTAACGCCTGAATGCCGCCACGCACGATCTCGGCGATATAGGCGCTCTCATAAATCACCAGCGTACACAGCATGGTGGAGAAGCCGCTGATGTTGTGACCAATCAACAGCGGTACGCAGAAGTAGGTCCAGAACACCACCATCATCAGCGGGATGCCGCGCAGCAGATAGACCCAGCAGGTGGTGGGCCAGCTCAGCCAGCGCCACGGCGACAGACGCGCCAACCCCAGCAACACGCCCACTGGGAAGGCCAGCAATACCGCCAGCAGCGAGATCACCAGGGTACAGAGCACCCCGCCCAGTGGCCCGTTCGGGTACTGGCCCATTAACAGCAGCATGCCGTTGTCATGCAAAATGGTGAACATCTCAAACATCGCCATTACCTCGCATAGACGCGTTGAAAGCGGCGGGCCAGTAGCGCGCCAAGGCCCATCAGCATCAGGGAGAAGAACAGATAGCCAACGGTTGCCACAAAATAGGACTCGAAGGTGCGGAAGGTCTGGTTCTCAATATCGCGGGTGACATAGGTCAGTTCCGCCACACCAATCACCATCGCCAGGCTGGTGTTTTTGAACAGCAGCACCGTATGGTTAATCAGCGCCGGTAGCGCGTTACGAATCCCCTGTGGCAGGATCACCGACCACATGGCGCGCACATAACCCATCCCCAGCGCACGCGCCGCTTCGTTCTGTCCATCCGGGATAGCACGCAGACCGCTGCGAATATCTTCCGAGAAGTACGCCGCCTGACACAGCCCCAGCGCCACCAGTGAAAACAGAAATTCGGCGTTGAGGTTGTTAATCCACATTTGCAGCGCTTCCGGCAGCAGCGTCGGAATGGCGAAATACCACATCATTAACTGAATCAGCGTCGGGACATTACGGTGATAAGAAACATAGGCCTTCACCAGTCCGACCGCGATGCGTTGATCGGTCAGGCGGATCACCACCAGCAGCATGGCGAGGATCATCGCCAGCAGCCAGGCACCCAACGCCAGTTCAAGAGTGACCACCGTTCCGTCAACGATCATCTGGCCGAAGTGGCCGGTTATCACACTGCTGAAATCGAGTGCCATAGTGTTACCTCATTACTCGGCGCGGTCGCCCGGTCGCATGGTGGAAAGGCCGCCCGGTACCTGCAACGTCGGGGTGATTTCGATATTGCCGATATTCACCGCCACCGGCGCAGAGAGGGCAAAGGCTACGCAGTCGGCGATATCTTTCGCCTGCGGCAGTTCAAAGCCATCGATAAAGCGACGGCGCGCTTCTTCGTGATCGCCAGAGACGTTGCCGAAAATATCGGTGGCGACGCGGCCCGGACAGATCTCGGTGATACGCACACGTTTGCCATAGCAGTCGACGCGCAGCTGACGCGACAGGGCGTGGACCCCGGCTTTGGTGGCGTGGTACACCGAGTTGCCGCCAAAGTTGTAAATTGCGGCGATGGAGGTGATGTTGAACACATGACCACGGTCGCGTGCCACCATGCCCGGCACCAGCAGCCGGCACAGGTGCAGCACGGCGCGCAGGTTGACATCCACCTGGGTTTCAATCACGTTTTCGTCAGCGTCGAGGATGGAACCCGGATGCGACAGCCCGGCGTTGTTCACCAGAATGTCGATTTGCAGGTCCTGGCACAGGGCGGTCAGTGCGCTGAGATCGCTGACATCCACCGCGTGTGGGATACAGCCGGTACGTTCGGCCAGCGCCGCCAGTTGTTCTTTGCGGCGTGCCACGGCATGAACGGTAATGCCTTCCTGGCACAGACGTTCAACAATGGCTTCACCCATCCCGGCGGATGCGCCAGTGACCAGTGCGGTTTTGTAATCTGAAAATGGCATTTGCCTCTCCTGTCATCGCCGGGCCTGGGGCAGCGGCGCGTTTCTGATCTTTTTCTGACTTTATGCAGTTATGTTCAATGGGGATAAGACATAAAAATTTTGAGGCAATAAGTGACCCTTATAACCGCGCTTATTCCTGGTTATGACTATGAATTATCAGTATTTCTTCTTCGTATTCTACCGGTGAGCCGTCGTTGATTACCACGTTTTGTACCGTGCCGTTTACCGGGCTGATGACCGGTAAATAGAGCGGGCCAACCTGCACCAGTGCGAGCACATCATCGGGTTTGACGACCTGTCCGGGCTGGACAAAATCCTGCTGACTTAGCGGATGGCGTAACCGCAGCGTACCGGGCATGGGTGCGCCGACCGGGCGCAGCGCGATCGGCGGTGCGGGAACCGGTTGAGGCGCAGAGGGGGGCACAGCGGCAAAGGTCATTTTTACCGACCACGCCTTGCCGCCCAATGTGAGGTGGCTCAGCCCGGCGGTGTGCATTTTGCGCGCGACGGCACGCAGCGTCGGCAGCGGTATTGCAGTTTTTTCCATAGGGTTCCCGTCAAAGAAAGCCCGCCGGAGCGGGCAGCTAACGCAGTCAATCTAGCGCGTTCGTCAGACGGGCAGTAAGAGGGTTTCGCTTTGCGGTAATAAGCGAGGCTTATCCCACCAGCGTCAGGGGATGGTTTTCCACGTTGCGCCGTGACATCAGCGACAACAGAATCGATTTAACGGCTTCTGCCGGTTGCGACAGCGGCAGATGATCGGACATGCAGAACGACAACGAGGCTTGTACATCTGGCTCGACAATCTTCGCCATCCACGAGTCTGAGGTTTTCAACATCGCCCGCGCAGCGGATTCGGGCATGATGGTGGCACCCAGACCGGCAGTCAGTGCGGCGTTAAGCGTGGTTTGTGATTCGATCTCGCACTTAACACGATATTGCAGGTTATTCTGCACAAAGGCATCGTCCAGCACCTTACGCATGATGTTATAGATGCGCGGCAGGAACAGATCGTACTGCGCCACTTCTGCCAGACGGATCTCTTTCATCGGTTTCGCCAGGCTGAACGGACAGACGAAGCACAGATCTTCCTTCATCAGTGGCATAAAGCGCAGGCCGTGGATATTGCGATGGTCATAGATCACCGCCATGTCCATGCGACCGTTCATGATCAGCTCGCTCAGCGTGGTGCCGAAGTTCTCGTTGAAATAAAGCACGATACCGGGATGCTGCTGCTGCACTTCCATCATCAGCGGCAGGGCGAGATTTTGCGCTGCCGTGCCGGGCGCAAGGCCGACTGAGACGCTGCCGCTGAGCGACGCCCCGACACGATCAATCGCACTTTGCGCCTGTTCGCACTGGCGCAAAATGGACTGGGCGTGAGAATAGAGCGTTTTACCCGCTTCGGTAGGGGTGACGCCGCGCTTGGTGCGGATCAGCAATTGTTGGTTCACTTCCCCTTCCAGCGTTGCCAGCTGCTGGCTCAGGGCGGGCTGGGCGATATGCAAAATATCGGCGGCCTGCGTCAGACTGCCGACATCGACAATCTTGACGAAGTATTTAAGACGGCGAAGATTCATGGTCACTCCCTCCAACGGAACGCATATCAGCATCAAGCAAAGTTGATGCCAGAATAAGGTTTAGTGATTGAACTCAGGCAGGAGGGTACGGCGCACATGCCTCCTAAGGCTTTTGCTGAGTTGACTTACTGCCTGCTCAACAAATGTTCAGACAGGATGTTTCGCACAATTTTGGTGCATTTTCCCATTAGCGTTACCAATGGCTGACGGGAGCAATGCGCCACGATGGCGCGCGCAGCGGCTTGAAAGTAACAGTTTTTTAACATATCTGGCGCGCGCGCTGCGTGACCCGCCGCGCATTTCCGGGCAATGCGCTGACTTTGCTGCAAAAGTGTGCAGCCGGTCCTGTCATCGTTTTGTGTTATATCACCACAACAAAGCACTATTAGCGGTGGTTGTGGGCGAAAACCTATGCTCAGAGAACTTTGCTGGCCGCGCGCGTTTTGGCGTGCCGCGCCGTTTCTGCTGACACTGAGAGAGGGAAGTGTTCCCCATGCCCGAGATAGCCGATCGACTAAAGAATGTGACTGTTTCCGCCTCCGTCGCCATGACCCAAAAAGCACGCGATCTCGCGGCGCAGGGCATTGATGTGGTGGCACTCTCCACCGGAGAACCCGATTTTCCAACGCCGGACCACGCCATTGAGGCGGCTTATGCGGCGGCGCGCGCGGGGGATACCCGTTATCCACCCACCGATGGCACGCCAGCCCTGCGTAAAGCGATCCAGCTGAAATTTAAACGTGATAACCAGCTGGATTATGACGTCAGCCAGATCCTTACGGCTGGCGGTGCCAAGCAGATCATCTTCAACGCCATTCTGGCGACCATCAATCCGGGCGACGAAGTGGTGATCCCGACGCCGTCATGGATCAGCTATGCCGATATCGTGAAATTCGCCGGTGGTATCCCGGTGCCGCTGCCGTGCGCCCAGGAGAATGGTTTTAAACCGCTTCCGGCGCAGCTGGAAGCGGCGATCACCGATAAAACCAAATGGCTGCTGCTCAACTACCCCAGTAACCCGACCGGTTCAGTGGCGAGCAAAGCAGAGTTGCAGGCGTTGGGAGAAGTGCTGTTGCGTCACCCGCAGGTGTGGATCATGACGGATGATATCTACGAACATCTGATTTATGACGACGTGCGTTTTTATACCCTGGCGCAGGTTGAACCGCGTCTGTATGACCGGGTGCTGACGGTGAATGGCGTGTCAAAAGCGTACTCAATGACCGGCTGGCGTCTCGGCTTTTGCGGCGGCCCGGCTCCGTTGATCAAGGCGATGAGCAACGTTAATACCCAGAACAGTGGTGGCGTGACCACCCTGACTCAGGCTGCCGCAGTCGCGGTGCTGGAAGGCCCACAGGATCTGTTGCAGGAACGTGCACGTATCTACCGCGAACGTCGCGATTACGTGCTGGAACGCCTGACCTCAATTGATGGTCTGCGTTGCCATAAGCCACAAGGCGCGTTTTATCTGTTCGTTAATATCGCGGGTTATATCGGTAAAGTCAGCGCGGGTGGCCGTCAGATCAACAACGATGCCGATTTCGTACTGGCATTGATTGAGGAGCAACATGTGGTGACGGTGCAGGGGGCGGCTTACGGCATGAGTCCGTTTATCCGTCTGTCCTACGCCACCAGCATGGAACGTTTGCAGACTGGCTGTGATCGTATTGCGGCGTTTTGTGCCGGTTGCCGGTAAGGATTGCCTTAACCCTCACCCTAACCCTCTCCCGCAAGCGGGAGAGGGGACCGACCGAGCAAATCTTGCATCTCTCTCCCGCTTGCGGGAGGGGGGACATATAGCACTCTCTCCCTTCTCCCTTCTCCCTCTCCCGCTTGCGGGAGAGGGCCGGGGTGAGGGTATCAGGCCAGCACTTCAGTCGCCGGAGCCACCTGATGACCACTGGCTTCGATCTCGCTGCGCACGATGGTGGCGAGCGCCAGTGAACCGGGCGTATCGCTGTGGACCAGAATTGAGCGGGCGCGTACCGCGATCTCTTCACCTTCAAGAGTGGTGACGGTGCCGCGTTGCAGAAACTGGCGCACACGGGCGCGCAGCGCGCTTTCTTCTTTAATCACCGAGCCGGCGATACCACGCGGCACCAGACGCCCCTGGGCATCGTAAGCGCGGTCGGCGAGGAACAGCGTCAGGGTTTTCAGACCGGCGGCCTGTGCAGCGCGTTCAATAATGGTATCCGGCTGGGCGAAGATAATCAGCGAGCTATCAATACGCGCCACCAGCTCCATCACTTGCTGCGCCAGCGCGGCGTCACGGTTAACGATATTGCCCATTGCTGCGTGGAAGCTGAAATGGGCAACCTGAGTGCCTTCGGCACGCGCAATCGCCATCAATGCACCCAGCTGATACGCCACCTGCTGGCAAATTTCGTCAGCGGAAAAAGGCAGTTCACGGCGGCCAAACCCCTGGCGATCCGGCAGGCCCGGATGTGCACCGATCCCCACGCCATGCTGCTTCGCCAGACGGACCATGTTGGTCATGATCGTGGGATCACCGGCATGAAAACCGCAGGCAATATTGGCGGATGACACCACCTGCATCAGTGCGGCGTCATCACACAGTTGATAAACGCCGAAGCCTTCTCCCATATCGGAATTGACATCAATCTTCATCGTTTTGGTTCCTTGCCAGGGTTAAACGCCCACGGCCTTGCGCAGCGGCAGGCAGCTCAGACGCAGCCGGGTGAGCCAGCGCGTCACTTCTTGTTCGATGGCGATGGCTTCACGCGCATCACTTTTTACCAACTGAATGGACTGGCCGGGCAGTACCTGACCGAGTCGCCACAGATCCTGCTCGATCACCCCGGCGATCTTGGGATAACCACCGGCGGTATTGGCATCGCTTAACTGGATGATCGGCTCACCGGCCGGGGGCACCTGTACGATTCCGGGGATCAGGCCATAGGATCGCATCTCCACTGTGTGTGACGGGAAGATCGGATCCCCTGCCAGCCGGTAACCGGTGCGGTTGCTTTGGTTGGAAACTTGCCAGGATTGCTGCCAGAAACGCACGGCGTCTTCAGCAAACAATGCGTACTCGCCGGAGGGAATGGCGCGTAGCTGGATCTCACCGGCGTTATTACGCGGGAACCAGGTACCCAGCGCGCTTTCCGGAGGTTCGATACCGATACCCGCCTGCGGTAATGTCGGGCCGGTTGTCGGGCCAAGGGGTAGCTGGTCGCCACGCTGCAATGCCCGGCCATGATGACCGCCGAAGGCACCGCGCAGCGCGGTACTGCGCGAATCCAGCACCACGGGTACATCGATACCACCGGCAATGCACAGATAACCACGGGCGCCGCTGCGCGGGTAGCGTAGCTCCAGCACCTGACCGGCGCGAACGCCGCAACCCCACCAGGGCGGCAGAGGACTGCCATCCAGCGTGGCGCGACAGTCAGCGCCGGTCACGGCGATGCTGGTATCCTGCAAAAAGCGCACGCGAAATGGAAACAGTTGCACTTCAATCGCGGCGGCATTTTCCTCGTTACCGAGCAGCAGGTTGCCTGCCCGCAACGCCAGTGGGTCCATCACGCCGCTCACCGACACGCCCATATGGCGATAGTTGAAACGGCCTAAGTCCTGCACCGTATTGAGCGCACCGCTTTGTTCAATCTCAATCACAGTTCAATCCTCTGCGGCAGAAAGCGAATGCGATCGCCAGGGGCCATCAACGCCGGTGAGTCCGCCAGGGGATCAAACACCTCCAGTTCGGCATAGCCAATCGCGTTCCAGCCATTCGGGCCGGTCAGCGCCGAGACGCCTGCCTGCGCGCCGCCAATGGTGACGGTGCCTTTCAGCATGCTGAGCGACGGTACTTTTTTGCGTGGCGTTGCCAGCTGCGGGTCCAGTCCATGCAGATACCCAAAGCCCGGCGCGCTGCCGAGGGCGAATACTGTGTATTCGCTTTGATGATGACGACGTACCACTTCGCGCGCGCTGAAACCGGTATGTCGGCAAACCGCATCGAGATCGATCGCGTGTTCGCCACCGTAATCCACCGGAATCTCAATCAGTTTGCCCTGCGGATGGATGGCCTGCGCCTGTTCCCAGGCGGCATGCAGTCGGACGCGCACCGCAGTCTCGTCGGGGGGAATCTGGCGAAACAGCACCAGCAGATTAGTGACTCCAGGGATCAGTGATTCAACGTCTTCGCCACTGGCGAGCAATCGTGCCAGCGACCAGACGCGACGTTGTGAGGGCAAATCAAAACCGCCCGGTGCTTCCACCAGCCAGGCGCGTGCGCCAATGGTGGAGAGGGTAATGGTAGAGGAGCAAGCCAGCGCGGGTGCGCTGGCGGGCTTGATATCAGATGGCGACATCACGGGCATGGTTATTCCAGCGGTTCAAATTTCAGACTGGAGAGCGGCTGAACGCGCTCCTCACGCACCATTTTGTATTCAGTCTTTGGCCCAATCCAGGTGTCCCAGATTTTGTCGATGGTGCCGTCATCGTCCATCGCTTTCAGGCCGCTGTTGACGCTGGCTAACAACGCTGGCTCGTCACGTTTCATGCCGACACCAATCGGTTCCAGCGCCATCGGTTCTTTGATCATCGCCAGATCGATACCGTCTTTTTTCGCCTGGGTGATCATCTTGATACCGGTCATGGTGTTGGTAACAAAGCCCAATGCTTTGTTCTGTTCCACCGCGAGGAAAGCCGAGGCGGTGTCCTGGAAGGTCACTGCTCGTGCGCCTTTCAGGTGGATGGATTGTTCTGAGGTGGTGCCTTTGGTGGCGCTGATGCGCTTACCTTTAAAGTAACTCAGCGGCTTGTCGGCCAGCGGCGCTTTCACCAGCAGCATCTCTTTGGCGACATAGTACGGGTCGCTGAACTGGATCTGGTTGCCACGGGTTTTGGTGTAGGCAAGGTTAGCGATCAGGACGTCGGCGCGACCAGTAGCGATCACTGCGATACGCGCTTCCACGGAAGTCGGCACCAGGGTGACTTTGACCCCCATCTGTTTTGCCAGCGCGTTGCACAGGTCAACGTCCATGCCAGCCAACTGGCGAGTTTGCGGATCCGGCGAGGAGAAGGGTGGCACGTCGGAATAGACTGCGCATTTAAGTTCGCCGCTCGACTTAATGTTTGCCATCAGGTCAGCATGGGCGGAAGAGATAGCCAGCAGCGGCAGCAGCGCCAGCCCGATGGTGGTACGTCTTTTCATGGTCATGTGATTCCCCTCGGTAATCCGTCAATATTCGCGTTTCCTGGACTATATCGGCTTTGTTTTGCGGCGAATAAGAGGGAAACCCTGTCGCGCGATAGCGAAATGCTATGACGGTGGACGATAAGTTATTGCTATTCAGGCAGAGCAAAATAGTGTTATCGCGGCCCTCTGTCTCTCCATAAGGTATGCGCGTTGTCCTCTCGGCAATCAAGCCGGTTGCGAGTGGTAGAGAGAGAATAGGGTCAAAGCAATGAATGCCAGATTAGGCGTAGTTCTGAAGATAATGGCGGCGTTGTGTTCAACGCTGATGTTGGCGTGTGTCAAAGGGTTGAACGGCACCATACCCACCGGGGAAGTGATTTTTTTCCGCAGTTTTGTCGCGCTGTTTCCACTGCTGATATGGTTGAAAATTCAGGGGAACGTGCTGGAAAACCTGAAAACCCGCAATCTGTTCGGTCATCTGATTCGGGGCTTTTCCGGCACCGGTGGCATGTACTTTAACTATCTGGCGCTGGTGTATATCTCGCTGGCGGATGCCACTGCACTGAGCTACGCCGCGCCGCTGTTTACCGTGATCATGGCGGCGGTGCTGCTGAAAGAGCGGGTCAGGGCATCGCGCTGGCTGGCGGTGATGGTCGGCCTGTCCGGCATTTTGATCATGCTGTCGTCCAAACTGACGCTGTTCTCTGCCAGTGCCGCTCATGCCAGCGCGGGTATCGGTGTGCTGTGCGCGCTGGTGGCTGCGGTTTGCACCGCCACCTCCAATGTGCAAATTCGTTTTCTGAATGGCATCGAAAAACCCGGCGCGATTGTGTTCTATTTTTCACTGATGACCACGGTGATCGGCCTTGCCACTATCGTGTTTGGCTGGACCATACCCAGTGGCATGCAACTGCTGCTGCTGGTTGGTTGCGGGCTGTTTGGCGGTCTGGCACAAATTCTGGTCACGCTCAGCCTGCGTTACGCGGATGCTTCGCTGCTGGCCCCGTTTGATTACACCACCCTGGTATGGTCGATGGTGGTAGGTTACCTGTTCCTTAATAGCCTGCCAGGTCCCACCACGCTGTTTGGCGCATCGATTGTGGCGCTGGCCGGGATTTTTGCCGTGTGGCGTGAGCAACGGCAGCGGAAGTTGGCGCTGGTGTAAAAACGCGCCGCATCCTTGCGGCGCGATGCCTGTTAACGATAAATATCGTCAATAATCTCCACCTTCTTACTGCGCAGCGTCTCATCCAGCCAACCGCGCTCCAGTGAGCCGGTTTTCGCCAGCTCGAAGTTACGTTCATCCACCTGTAAATACGCCAGCGCATCTTCCAGGATACGTGCTGCATCCTGGCGCGGGATCACAATCACGCCATCGGCATCACCGAGGATGATATCGCCAGGAGAGACATGGATTTTGCCGCAGGCGATCGGCACGTTGATCTCACCCGGTCCGTCTTTAAAGGGGCCACCCGGCGTGACTCCGGCTGCGTAGATCGGGAAATCCATGCGTGATAATCCGTCGATGTCGCGCACCGGCCCATCCAGCACAATCCCTTCCATGCCGCGCTGCTTTGCATAGGTCGCCATGACTTCACCCATCAGCGACTGGCTGCGATCGCCTTCGTTCGACAGAATAATCACATCGTTGCGCCCGGCGATATCCAGCGCTTTGTGTAGCATCAGGTTGTCGCCTGAACGGGCTTTTACCGTCACTGCCAGACCACACATAATCGGTTGTTGTGGGGCCGTTTTCAGGCTGATCTCCGCTGACAGGGCGGGCAAGCGGCTCATACAATCTGCGACCACGGCAGCTGGCAGGGTGCGGAAGGTTTCCAGCAGCGGTTCAGCATCAGCCGGGCGACGTAAATAAATGCGGTTTCCTGCGGTCATGTTCTCTCCTTTCAGGGTTTGCCTGAGTTAAGCGGGGTAAGATGTTGGGCGGCACGTTCTTCACGGGTGAACGCGCCAGCAAGTGGGGTGCCATCGACGGTGTCGTAGTGACGCAGCGCCTGCGGTTTTAACCAGCGCTGCACGCGCGACGGCATATCAAAGCCAATCAACAACATCACGACGAAGGTCAGGCCAAACGACAGGCCGCCAAGCGCGCTACCCAGTGAGGCATGCTGCGCGATGAGCGCGCCCAGCACCGGCGCGAGTGCACCGCCGAGTGAGCCGATGTTGTAGATAAAGCTGAGGTTGGCTGCGCGCTGCTCGGTATCGAAGTAGCCACTGATCATCTTCGCCAGCAGGCCGCCGACGCCCTGGCTGAACAGTTGTTGCAGGAAGATCAGCAGGCACAGTAACCAGACGCTGGAGCCGTTGAGCATAAATACCGGGATGATGATCATCTGGGCGATCAGCAGACTCAGTACATAGGTTTTGCGCGTACCGATGCGATCGGCGGCGATCCCCGCCACGCAGCAGCCAAGGCCCATGCCGAAGCGGCTAAAGGAGAACACCAGCGCGACCACTTCTGGCGAGTAGTGCAACTCAGTTTTCAGGTAAGTGGGCAGCAGCGCGTGGATCGGCCAGCCGT
Organism: Pantoea sp. X-Soil-TKNS-1279; assembly: GCF_059730565.1. Taxonomy (NCBI): domain Bacteria; kingdom Pseudomonadati; phylum Pseudomonadota; class Gammaproteobacteria; order Enterobacterales; family Erwiniaceae; genus Pantoea; species Pantoea sp. X-Soil-TKNS-1279. The sequence goes on from NZ_AP035948.1 coordinate 512,314, forward strand.
AAAGAAACACGCAGACGATAGTGACGGTGAGCATCAGGCTGGTGGGCCAGCGCTCGCCGCCGCTCTGCACCAGAAAACGGATAAAGATTGCCGCGATGATCACCGCCAGCACGCCGGTCACCACCCCGGAGGTCTGGTGGTCGAAGCAGAAGTAAAGCGACACGGCGGCGGCCAATCCCAGCAGCAGGTTGAGGGTGTTACGTAAGCGGTTTGGCCCACGAAACAGCGTGTCGATCATGGTTTCCGCGGGTTTGGCAGCTTTGGCTTTGGCCGCCGCCCACTCTTCGGCTTCCGGAATGGCGCGGCGCAGCCACAGGGCATAAAACACCGGGATAATGCCGAGGTAAAACAGCGAGCGCCAACCCCACAGCGGAACCACCCAGCTATACGCCAGCACCGACAAAATAGCCCCGGCAGAAAAGCCGGAATTGAGGAAGGCGCTGGCTTTATTGCGCATATCTTTCGGCCAGGTTTCGATGGCATAGGCAGAACTGGTGCCATATTCACCGGCCATGCCGATTCCGACCAACACGCGTGCAATAAACATCCAGGTATAATTGGGTGCGATACCGCAGGCGAACGTGCCACCGGCAAATAATATAATGCTGGTGATCATCGCACTTTTACGGCCATATTTATCGCCCATAGCACCGAGTGCCAATCCACCAAACCAACGCAAAATAAATGCGGCAGAAATTAACGCCGCCGCTTCCGCCGTGGTGACATTAAATTCCGCCATTATTTCGGTCAGGACTAAGGTAATAATGACGAAGTCAAAACCGTCCAGCATATAACCCATCCATGCGGCCCAGAATGCCTTCCATTGCTGGCGATTCAGCCGTTTATACCAGGGTAATAGCGTCGTTTCTTCAGGCATGGCTGACTCCTGATGTTATTTATAGGGTAAGGGAAATAAGGGGCGTGCGGGCACGTCCGGTTCAGGGTGTTTATTTTTCTGTTTGATGAAGCCTACCGGATAAATAGCGTGTTACGGATGTTGTGTTACGGCTAACGGTGGAGTGATCACGAAATAAAAATCAGGGTTTATTTAACTCAATGATAAATAAATTTATTGAATTTTATTATGGGGGAATAAATTTATTGTATGGACCTCTGCTATCATCAGTGAAAAGAAACGGAGCCGGGTCACATTTATCCCGATTTCAGCTTGCCGTGTGATGCCAGGCATTTATGATGGAGCGGATTGTTACTGTGTTCCTCCACACAGGCAAAACCTGACAGCTCGCTTCGCGGGAGGTCAGGTTTTTTCGTTTTCAGGGTGCCAAATGAAGATTGCGAAAATACTTAATAATAATGTGGCCATCGTGCTGGGCGAGCAGGGCCAGGAACAGGTGGTGATGGGACGCGGGTTAGCGTTCAACAAGCGCATTGGCGATCCGTTGGATGCGCAGTTGATCGAAAAAGTGTTTGCGTTGCAAAACCATACGCTGACCAATCGCCTGAGCGAACTGCTGTCGGAGATCCCGATCGAGGTGATCACCACCACCGAATTGATCATCGCGCGTGCCAGGGAGCAACTGGGATCGAAATTGCATGAAAGTCTGTCGATCGCGCTATGCGATCACTGCAACTTCGCGATTGAACGACATCGGCAAAATTTGCCGATCCGCAATGTGTTGATCTGGGAGATTAAAACGCTCTATCCCAACGAGTACGCGCTGGGGCTGGAGGCACTGGCGATCATTGAGAAACGCCTCGGTGAACGTCTGCCAGAGGATGAGGCCGGTTTTATCGCCATGCATCTGGTGAATGCCCAGCTTGATAACGATATGTCAGATGTCGCGCATATCACGCGGTTTATGCAGGATATTTTGCAGATTGTGAAGTATCGCCTGCAACTCGATTATCGCGTTGAAAGCCTGAGCTATAACCGCTTTGTTAACCATCTGAAATTTTTCGCGCAACGTATGCTGGGTAAACGCGGCGTGTGCAGCGAGGATGAATCGCTCCATGATGTGGTGCGCGACAAGTACCCGGAAGCGTACCAGTGCACCATCAAGGTTGATCAGCATATTCAGCAGAAATACCACTATGCCTTGTCGAATGAGGAGCGGATGTTTCTCACCATCCATATCGAGCGGGTGCGTAAAGAGACGCGGGCGTTGCAAATCGGGGACGATGAAGCCTGATCCGTAGCTACCGTCTTGGACGTCAAGCGGTAGCTGCGTAATTTTCATCCCACTTTATCCGCGTTTTCAGCACCCCGAAGCACTGATGAACCAGCTTGCGCATCACCGCTCCAAGCGCGGCCTTGCTGGCTTTGCCCTTCGCGATTAGCCTCTGGTACAGCGCCTTCGCCGGGGCATTCCACCTGATCGCTACGATCGCCGCCATATACAGTTTCGCCCTTACGTCTCCCGGGCCTGTTTTTGACATCCGCGCACGCCCCCTGACTGAGCTCCCGGACGTTTTCTCCACCGGTACCACACCCAGCCACGCAGCGACCTGTGAAGCACTCCGGAACGGACACGAGCGCAGCACCGACAGCATTGTCGTGCCCACCACGCTGCCTATTCCTTTTATCGATTCCAGCAGCTCACGGTCTTCCTTCAGACCCGGATGATTATCTGTGTGGTCTGAGATGAGCGCTTCAATACGCTTCAGCTCGTCCCTGTGGGCTTTCAGGGTTCTCTCCAGCGAGTCAATGATTTCAGGCGCTGTGCGGGTTGAATGGGCTTTTTCCAGTCGGTTCTCCGCCCGCTGGACATCAGCCTGAAGTGAGTCCCGCAGACGCGTCAGCTCCCGAAGTTTACGGACCTCCGGGGAGGGAGGCACCCAGGCATCAGGCTGTTTCAGTTCGCCATAACGGGCCAGGACGTAAGCATCAACGGAGTCGTTTTTAGTCAGGATAGCCATTCCACGGGCGAACTCCCTGACCCGCTGAGGATTGCTGATGCAGACCGTGACGGGAGTATTTTCATGAAGACCGAAGGCGACGTTTTCGTGATAAATGCCGGTCGCTTCGAGCACCACCATCACCTGTTCAGGATGGCATTTTTGCCTGATTAACCAGTCATTTATCTCCCGGTCAGCGTCGGGATGATTTTTGAGGGTTTTGGTTTTCTTTTTCCCGTTGCCGGGCAACAGGCAGAGGTCGAGTTTGTTTTTACTGACATCAATACCGAGATAAATCATAAGACAGCTCCCTTTCACATGAACCATCACGCCATCTTGCCTTGTACATACGAAGTCAGAGCTTCTGGTTACCGTTCAGAGTAGATGCTGGCGTGAAAGGAGAAACGGAGGGCTTTAAGCTACGGCACAAGATCGGGTCTTAAGCGGCGCGACAAGCTGCCTCCGTTTCGTGTAACGGGTAGCTAACCAGTTACAACTTCAAGATACAAGCGGCGCGATAAATCGCACCGCTACGTGTTTGTGTTACTTCAGTGAGGCACCGTGGCTGCCAATCACTTCCTGATACCAGAAGAAACTTTTCTTACGTGAGCGCACCAGCGTACCGTTGCCGTTATCATCGCGATCGACGTAGATAAAGCCGTAGCGTTTGGAGAACTCTGCTTTTGAAGCGCTGACCAGATCGATCGGTCCCCAACAGGTGTAGCCCATCACTTCCACGCCGTCCTCAATCGCTTCACGCACCTGCACCAGATGGTCATTGAGATACTGAATGCGGTAGTCGTCGTTGATGCTGCCATCGGCTTCGACCTTGTCTTTCGCGCCAAGACCGTTCTCCACGATAAACAGGGGTTTCTGGTAGCGGTCGTACAGCAGGTTCATCAGGATACGCAGCCCTTCCGGGTCAATCTGCCATCCCCAGTCGGAACTGGCGAGATGCGGGTTTGGCACCATCGACAGAATGTTGCCGCGCGCTTTCTGATTCTCTTCTTCATTGGTGGTGACGCAACCGGTCATGTAGTAGCTGAAGGAGATGTAATCGATGGTGTTTTGCAGGTCGCGTTTGTCCTGATCGGTAATGTTGATCTGGATCTGACGGTCGGCAAAGAAGCGTTTCATATAGGCCGGGTAGTAGCCACGTACCTGCACATCACCGAAGAACAGCCATTCACGGTTCTGCTGCATGGTTTCCATCACATCCGCCGGGCGGCAGCTGAGCGGGTAGAGCAGTGCGCCGAGCAGCATGTTACCGATTTTGCCGTCTTTAACGATTTCATGGCAGGCTTTGACCGCACGGCCACTGGCGACCAGTTGATGATGGATGGCCTGATAAATCGCCTGCTGGTCACTCTCTTCCGGCAGACCGACGCCGGTAAAGGGCGCGTGCAGCGACATATTGATTTCATTGAACGTCAGCCACAGTTTCACCTTGTGCTGGAAACGGGTGAATACCGCGCGTGCGTAACGCTCGAAGCAGTCGATAGTGGTGCGACTGCCCCAGCCGCCGTATTTTTTGATCAGCCCGTACGGCATTTCATAATGCGACAGCGTGACCAGCGGCTGAATGTTGTATTTCGCCATCTCGTCGAACAGGCGATCGTAAAAGGCCAGCCCTTCTTCGTTTGGCTCGGCTTCGTCGCCCTGTGGAAAGATGCGCGTCCAGGCAATTGAAGTACGCAGCACGGTGAAGCCCATTTCGGCGAACAGTTTGATGTCTTCCGGGAAGCGGTGGTAGAAATCAATCGCAGTGTCTTTGATACCGAAATCACCGGCGTGGCGTTCAACGCGATCGCCAAAAATGCCTTTCGGTTGCAGATCGGAGGTGGATAAGCCTTTGCCACCGGTCTGATACGCGCCTTCTACCTGGTTGGCGGCTACGGCACCGCCCCATAAAAATCCATCCGGGAAACGTAAGGTCATCTTGTAACTCCTCAATTATTTCACCGCACTGAGCAACGGCGCACAGGCCGTTACCGTTGACGGTTGCAGGGATAAAACATCAATAAATTCATCGCTGTTGCTGACCACCACCGGGGTGGTGAGATCGTATCCGGCCGCCTGAATGGCGCTCAGGTCGAACTCCAGCAACAGATCGCCCACTTTCACCACATCATCGACGGCGACATGTGGAGTGAAAAATTTGCCGTCCAGTTTGACGGTGTCGAGACCGACATGAATCAAGACTTCCGCACCGTCGTCTGCGGTCAATCCAATGGCGTGGTGGGTGCGGAAAAATGATGACACCACACCATCAATCGGCGACACCACGCGGCCATTATCCGGCACAATTGCCACACCTTTGCCCAGCAGGCCGCTGGCGAAGGTTTCATCTTTGATCGAATCCAGCGCCATTACCTTGCCCGAGATCGGGCTAAACACGGTTTGCTTGCGTACCGGCGAGGCATCGCCTGCCGGAGTCGGGGCGGTTTCCACTACCGGGGCGGGAGTGGGCAGGCCAAACAGCCAGGTGGCGACGGTGGCGAACAGCAATGCCACGATGGCACCGGCAAAAGAGGCGTAGACGCTGGCGTCGATGCCACTGGGCGGCACCACCTGAATAAAGGTGAAGATGCTGGGGAAACCAAACGAATAAATGGTGGTATGCCAGAAACCAAGGATTGCGGCACCCAGTGCGCCACCGATGCAGCCAAAGATAAAGGGACGACGGTTGGGTAGGGTGATGCCGTACACCGCCGGTTCGGTGATGCCGAAGATGCTGGCGCTAAAGGCAGAACCGGCCATCGCCTTCACTTTGGCTTCATGGGTACGCAGCATCACGCCGAGGGTGGCGCCAGCCTGGCCGAGCACTGCTGGCATCAGCAGCGGCAGCAGGGTGTCGTGGCCGAAGTTAGTGAGGTTGTTCAGCATGATCGGTACCAGCCCCCAGTGCAGACCGAAGATCACGCACACCTGCCAGATGGCCCCCATCACCGCACCGGCGATGGTCGGGCTGAGGCTGTAAATCCACAGATACCCCTCCGCCAGCATGCGGCTCAGCCAGGTGGCAGCCGGACCGATGGCGAGGAAGGTCAGGGGCACGGTGATAATCAGGCACAGCAGCGGGGTGGTGAAGTTACGCACCGCGCCAGGGGAACGCGGATGTACCACCCGTTCAACCAGGCTGGCAACCCAGGAGGCAAAGATAATCGGGATCACGGATGAGCTGTAGTTAATGATCTCCAGCGGGATGCCGAAAAAGCGTAGATTCTCGCCCTGCTGCTGCTGTTCCAGCGCGGTGAGGATCAGCGGATGGACCAGCGCAGCGGCGATAGCCATGCCGACAAACGGGTTGCCGCCAAATTTTTTGCTGGCGCTGTAGCCAAGCAGGATCGGCAGGAAATAAAACAGGCCATCGCTGGCGACAAACAGCAGCTTGTAGCTGCCGCTCTCCTGATGCATGACGCCCAGCACCAGCGCCAGGGCCAGCAGTCCTTTGATAATACCGGAGGCGATCATTACCCCGATAAACGGGGTGAAGATGCCGGAAACCAGATCGATAAAGCGGGCGAACAGCGTTTGTTTGGGGGCATCGGCACGGTCGCTGTTGTCGTTTTCCAACCCGTGACGACTGGCTACCTGCTGATATACCTCGCCAACGTGGTTGCCAATCACCACCTGATACTGGCCGCCGCTCTCCACCACCATGATGATGCCGGGATTATTCTTCAACGCCGCAGTCTGGGCTTTACCCGGCTGCTTGAGTTTAAAGCGTAAGCGTGTGGCGCAGTGGATCACGCTGATGATGTTGGCTTTACCGCCGACACCTTCGACAATTTCGTCGGCCAGTTCCTGATATGGCATACCTACTCCCGCTGATAATCGCTGTTGTTCTCGGGTTGTCCCGGATTGGAGGCAAAAAAAAACCTAAATCGCACCGCGCTCGAAAACTGAATGCGGTGCGATTTAGGTTTTGCCTGATTTGCAGTAACAATCCTGAATCGCGCCCATCTTCAGCAATCAACGGCAGGCTGGCAAGAGGGGAAAGGGAGAAAGTGTGAGCCGAGTCAAAAATCCCGCTGTTACGGGGCGGGCGGAGGGGCAGTGGTTTGCCCCGCCAGGGCTTCTTCGTTCTGCATCAGGGCAAAAAACGACTCCAGTTCACGCAGCATCATTGAGGCGGCAATCGATAGCTGACGCTGCGGGGCGACGCACAGCGACAGGGTAAACGGCTTCAGCATGCCATCTATCAGCGGGATAAATTTCAGTTCACCACGGCGGTATTCATCCACAATATCCAGCCAACACATCAGGCTGATGCCCACGTCATCGCGAACCAGCGAACGCAGCATATGGATATTGTTGGTGCGGCCTACCTCATTCAGGGTGATGCCGGAGCTGTTGATCAGGGCCTCAAGCGGCTCTGCCAGCATCAGGGGGGCGGCGGGAACGATAAACGGCCAGGATTCACAATGGCTGAAGCGGATAGTTTCCAGCTTGGCCAGCGGGTGTTGGCTGCTGACCACAATACCCAGGCGTAAATCCGCAAACGACTTCACCAGCAGCTCGCGCGAGCTTTGTGGATTGAGCATGATGCCAAAATCGGCGTCGCCATCGGTCAGCGCGTTAGCGATATGGATGTTGCTCATGGTGGTGAGCGTAAAGGAGATACCGGGATACTCGGTGCGAATGCGTTGCAGAATGGCCGAGAAAAAGCCGCGGTTGATGGCATCAATGGTGGCGATATGCACATGGCCGTGACGCAGGCCGCGCAGATCATCGAGCTGGGTACAGACGCGACCAAACTCTCGCTGCCAGTTCCTGGCAGCGTTCAGCAAAATTTCCCCGGCTGCGGTCATACGTAATCCTGATGGATGACGTTCAAACAGCGGCATATCCAGCTGCTGTTCCACCCGCAAAATCTGTCGATCGATGGAGGATGCCGAAACATGCAGCGTCTCGGAAGCCTTGCGCAGTGAACCCTGGCGGGCCACCTCGGTGAAGTAGATCAGAAACCGGGAGAAGGCGAACATAGCGGGTGCTCTCTTTTTTGCAACGCATCGTGCGAATTAAACAGATGGACGCTTACACACAGGCAAAATAATAATCGCAATCACGATAAAAACAAGACTACGCGCGGCCTCCCGGCTGATGACGTGTCCGTCGTATGCAGGATTATTATGAAGCAGGCAGAGAATCTGGCTGTCACCGTCATCGCAAAGCAGTTCAACGGTGCTGGCAATGTATTACTGACCCTGGCGTCTGCCAGCGGCCACCCACTACCGGTGTTTACCCCCGGTGCCCATATTGATGTGACCATTCCCGACTGTGGCAAGCGGCAGTATTCGCTGTGCTCGGCCGCCGGGGAGGCACACTATCAAGTTTGCGTCCGTCTCGATCAGGCATCGGGCGGCGGCTCTCGCTGGCTGCACCATCAGGTGCAGACAGGGACGCGTTTAACCATCTCCGCACCACGCAACCATTTTCCGCTGCCGGAAGCGCCGCGTACATTGCTGTTTGCGGCGGGTATCGGCCTGACACCGTTGCTGGTGATGGCTGAGCACCTGGCAACGCAGAATGCCGAGTTCACGCTGCATCTGTTTCTTAAACGTCACGATGAGCTGCCGTTCAGCGTGCGTCTGGACCAGCTTGGCACGCGGGTGGTGCTGCATTACAGCAGCGAGGGCGATAGCCTGCGCCAGCGAGTACCAGAAGACCTCAAAGTAGCGCACAACAGCGTGCTGGTGAGCTGTGGACCGGCGGGTTTTATGGAGCATCTGCATCAACTGGCGCAGCAACATGGCTGGCGTGACGATCAACTGCATAGCGAAAAATTTAAACCTGATGTCACCACGCAATCGATTGCTGGCGACGTGTTCACGGTAGAAATCGCCTCCAGCGGTGCGCGCCACACCATCAATGCCGATGAAAGCATTGCTGAAGTGCTGGAGCGTGCAGGGATCGACATCGAACTCTCCTGCGAGCAGGGCATGTGCGGAGCCTGTATTACCGGCGTGCTGAGCGGTGAGCCGGATCATCGCGATGAAGTGTTGAGTAAGAAAGAGCGCGCGGCGAATGACTGCATCGTGCTGTGCTGCTCACGCGCCCGTTCCCCGTTACTGGTACTTGACCTGTGAACGCGTATCCAGGCGCGACAGGCGCGCGTTTACCCCGCTGGCTGCTCCCGCAGAACTGGCCGATGCATGGCGATCATCCAGTGCTGGCGACGCTACATTTTCGCGAAGATGGCACCCATATCGAGCCAGATCGTGACGTTAGCGGCTATCTGGCGCTGAACGGCGCGCTGGTGCTGCCGCCGTTGATTGAACCTCACGCCCATCTCGATAAAACCTTCACCGTGCAGCGCAGCCCGGCGTTGCAACCGGGCCTGCTGGCGGCGATTGCTGCGATGCATCAGGACCGGGCGCGCTGGAGCGCGGACGATCTGCGCCAACGCGCCCGCCAGGCGCTGAACTGGGCGGTGGAGGCTGGCGTGGGCCTGCTGCGTACCCATATCGACTGGTTCTCAGCCGATGCGCCACTGGCGTGGCAGATTGTGGGCGAAATGCAGCATCCGCTGTGCACTCTCGAACGCGTGGCGTTGGCCCCGCTGACCTTTTTTGCCGATGCCGACCAGGCGGAACATATCGCCGCCCAGGTCGCTGCCAGCGGTGCGCTGCTTGGCGGTTTTATTCACAGCAGCAACTGGGATGCGCAGGCATTTACCCATCTGTTGCAGGCGGCAGAACGCTGGCGGCTGGATATTGATCTGCATATCGACGAAGAACTGAGCCACGACGCACAAGGGTTGCGCTGGCTGGCGCGTTATTTGCAACACCATCCGTTTAGCGGACGTATTACCTGTAGCCACGGTTGTGCGCTGGCGCAGCAGGAGGACGGCGAGGCGATCCTCGATGTGCTGGCGCAACACCGCGTTACCCTGATTGCGCTGCCGCTGACCAACCTGTTGTTACAAGACGCGGTGCCAGGACGCACCCCGCGCCAGCGCGGTTTAACCCTGATTAAAGAGGCGCAAACGCGTGGTATGCCGGTGTTGCTGGGGGCGGATAACGTGCAGGACGCGTTTTGTCCGGTCGGCAGCTACGACCCACTCGATACGCTGTTTAGCGGGTTACTGAGTGCGCAACTGGGCGCGGCTTTTGATGAAGCATCGGCCCTGATTTGCCAGCGTGCGGCGTTACATGACGGTGCAACTCTGCTGGCTAACGATTTTGTCATTTTCCCTGCTGCCGAAGCGGCAAGCTGGCCATTGCGCAGCCGTCACCGCTATCGGTTGAAACAGGGGATCTGTTATGGAGAGTTCACTAATGACGCTTGAAGCTGGGGCGGGTAAACCGCTGGCGAAGTATGCCGCGTGGCGACGCGCGGGCGATTTTATCTTTCTCTCCGGCATCATCCCGGTGAATCCGCAAACCGCGCTGATTGTGCGTGGTTACGACGATATCCCCGCCGAGGCGCAGCAACTGTTGGGGCGTACCGGCGAGTTTTCCACCGATATCAAAGAAGGGCCAATTCTGGCGCAGAGCTGGTACGTGCTGGAGAGCATCCGCACCACCATCGAGAGCGCAGGCGGCCAGATGAGCGATGTGATCAAGCTGGTGCAGTACTTCCGCAATCTGGACCACTTTCCTCACTACAGTCGGGTGCGCAAGTTGTTTTACCCCGATACGCCACCGGTTTCTACCGTGGTACAGGTCAGCGAAATGCTGCCCAGCCCGGATGTCTTAATTGAAGTTGAAGCGACGGCGTGGTTGCCGCAATAACACGAGGAAGCGAGATGTTACATGGTTATATTCCGGCAAACCGCTTTTTGCCGTATCTGAGCTGGACCGATATCGCCACGCTGGAAGACAAAGCCAACACGGTGATCGTACTGCCGACCGGGGCGATTGAGCAACATGGCCCGCATCTGCCGTGCGCGGTGGACAGCGTGATCTCCTCCGGGGTAGTTGGTCATGCACTGGCGCGTTTACCGGCAGAAATTCCGGCCTATGCCATTCCGCCCATCACCTATGGCAAATCGGATGAGCATCTGCATTTCCCCGGCACCCTGACGCTGACCGGTGAGACGCTGCTGCATACCATTCTGGAGATTGGCGAATCGCTGTACCGCGCCGGTTTCCGTAAGTTCCTGATGGTAAACGGTCATGGCGGTCAACCGCAGCCATTGCAGATGGCGATGCGTGAACTGCGTCTGCGCCACGGCGACATGATCATCATCATGCAGGACACTTTCAAAGTACCGAACTGCGCCGAAAGTTTTATGGACGAGAAAGAACGGCAGATGGCGATGCACGCCGGTCATGCCGAAACCGCCCTGATGCTGGCGCTGGCACCCGATACGGTGCAGATGGAGAAAGCCGTCGCCAACTATCCACCGGCGTTCCCGTGCCCGACACTCTCCAGCACCCGCCCGATGGCGGCCTGGGCTTCGTATGATTTCGGCCCCAGCGGCGTGATTGGCGATCCGTTGCCTTCCACCCCAGAGCAGGGCGAGGCGATCCTTGAGTCGCTGGCCATCAGTTGGGCGCAGGTGATCACCGAAGTGCACCAAATGACCTGGGTAACCCGTGCCGAACCGGCGTGGGGCAAAGGGCAGTGGCAGGGCAAAGTTTTAGACCAAAACGACGCAGCATCATTATTACAACCGCGCTAATTCGGGGATCGGCTATGAAAAAAACATTGAGCATTGTCGCCGCGCTTGCTGTGGCACTGTCGGCACCAGGTATGGCCGCCGAGAAATTTACCTTTATGACCAACTGGTATGCTCAGGCCGAGCATGGCGGTTTTTACCAGGCTCAGGCGCAGAATCTGTACCGCGATGCCGGGCTGGATGTCACCATTAAAATGGGCGGTCCGCAGGTGCACACCATGCAGCTGATGGCTGCTGGTCAGGCTGACTGCATCATCAGCGATAACATGCAGGCGCTGGAGTCCTGGCAGCAGGGCGTGGAAGCGGTGCCGGTTGCCACCACTTTCCAGCACTCGGCGATTGTGTTTATTACCCACCCGGATGTGAAAAGTCAGGCTGATTTGCAGGGTAAAACTTTCCTGTTAGCCGCAGAAGCCTATACCTCGTACTGGCCGTGGGCGCAGAGCGCACTCAACCTGAAAAACGCGCGTGTACGTCCTTATACCTTTAGCGTGCAGCCATTCCTCGCGGATAAAACGCTGGTGCAGCAGGGCTACGTGACCTCCGAACCGTTCGCGGTGCAGAAGGCCGGTGCACAGGCCAATGTTTACCCCATCAGCGACTGGGGCTACCCGCCGTATGGCAACAGCATCGTTTGTATGAAATCGACCATCGAAAAACGTCCGCAGGCGGTTGCAGCCTTCGTCAAAGCCTCAATGCAGGGCTGGAAAAACTACCTGGAGAATCCGGCTGCGGGCAATGTGCTGATTAAGAAAGAAAACCCGCAGATGACCGACGAGCAGATTGCCTTCGGCATTGCGCAGATGAAGAAGTACCAGATGCTGACCGGCGGCGATGCGCAGACCGGGGGTATCGGCATCATGACCGTACCGCGCCTGAAGCAGACCTGGCAACTGCTGGTGGACAACAAGCTGATCGACCCGGCGAAAGTACCGTTTGACGGCAGCTACACCCTGAAATTCATTCAAGACGTGAAGGTTATGCCATGAATGCCGCCAGCCGACTGACCCTGATGAGCAATGATGCGCAAGCGGTGCCGCTACATGCGGCCTCTCCGGCGATTGAAGTGCTCTCCGCTGAGAAAATTTACCCGAACGGTACGCGTGCCTTGCTGCCGGTAGACCTGACGATTCGCCAGGGCGAATTTGTCTCGCTGCTTGGTCCGTCTGGCTGTGGCAAAAGTACCTTGCTGAAAATGATCGCCGGGCTGATTGAGCCGAGCGATGGCAAGTTGATGCTGTTTCGGCGCGATCGCCGGGAAAAACAGCGCGATCTGCCGTTATCGTTCGTGTTTCAGGAGGCGACGCTGATGCCGTGGAGCAGCGTGCACAAGAATGTGCGCCTGCCGCTCGACTTAGCCGGCGTGCCGCGTGCCGAAGCCGACACCCGCGTGCGGGAGATCCTTGAACTGGTCGGTCTGGGGCAGTTTGGTCATGTGCTGCCGCGCGAGTTGTCCGGCGGTATGCAGATGCGTGTGTCGATTGCGCGTGGTCTGGTGACGCGGCCAAAGGTGTTACTGATGGATGAACCCTTCGGAGCACTGGATGAGATCACCCGTAACAAGCTGGACAGCGACCTGCTGCAACTGTGGCAGGAGCAGAAGCTGACGGTAGTGTTTGTCACTCACTCGATTCAGGAAGCGGTGTTCCTGTCGCAGCGGGTGATCATGATGGCCGCCAGACCCGGGCGCGTGGTGGATGATATCAGCATTGATGCGCCGTTCCCGCGCGATGATGAGTTCCGTGTCAGCCAGCAGTTTACGCAGTATGCGCAGCAGTTGCAGCGCGGTCTGTTTGCCGCCAGTCAGGAGAGCAAATAATGAAGAAGCCCTTAGCCGCGCAGCGTAAGTTTCAGCAGTGGTTGTTCCCGGCGCTGTTCGCCATCGTATTGTTATTGTTGTGGCAGTTTCTGGTCACCACGCTGAAGGTGCCCGCCTTTCTGGTGCCGTCGCCGGTGGTAGTGGCGCAGAGCCTGGTGCAGAACTTCCCGACGCTGTTTATGTCCTTGCTTTACACCCTGAAGATCACCGTGATCTCCTTTGTGGTGGCGATTGTGATTGGCTCCATCGTGGCGTTTTTGCTGGTGCAGAACCGCTTTATCGAAAGCGCGTTGTTTCCTTACATCGTGTTTTTACAGGTAACGCCGATTGTGGCGATTGCGCCGCTGATCATCATCTGGGTGAAAGACACCACCATGTCGCTGGTGGTGTGCGCCACGCTGATGGCGGTATTTCCCATTATCTCCAACACCACCCAGGGACTGCGTAGTGTCTCGCCGGGGTTGCTGAGCTATTTCAAACTGAACCATGCGTCGCGTTTGCAGATTCTGCTGCGCCTGCGCATTCCTTCGGCGTTGCCGTACTTCTTTGGCGCGCTGCGTATCTCCAGCGGCTTGTCGCTGATTGGCGCGGTGGTGGCGGAGTTTGTTGCTGGCACCGGCGGCACCGATACCGGGCTGGCGTACCAGATTTTGCAGGCCGGCTATCAGCTCAATATTCCGCTGATGTTTGCCGCGCTGCTGCTGATTTCTCTGGCGGGTTTCCTGCTGTTTGCCCTGATGTCGTGGCTGACGCGCCGCGTATTGGCGGCCTGGCATGAGAGCGAACTTAGCCCGACCTGATACCTCAACTACAGGAAAGAAAGATGTCTGATTCCGATCGTCAGTCTGCACTGGCGGCGCTGGTTGCGGCGTTGCCTGAACTTGACTGGATTAAAGAAGCGCCGAAGGTCAAACGCCTGTCGCGCGATTTTCACTGGTTCAGCCCGGTGCTGAAACCGCAACTGGAAGAGAAGTTCGCCGAGCTGGCGGTGCGCCCGCGTGATGAGCAGGAGCTGGCGGCGGTGGTGGCTGCCTGTACTGCCCGCCGCATTCCGCTGAATCTGCGGGGTGGTGGCACCGGCAACTACGGTCAGCTGATTCCGCTTAACGGTGGGTTGATGGTCGATATGACCAAACTCAACGCCGTGGTGAGCATGGGGCAGGGCACGGTCTGTGCGCAGGCCGGGATTCGCCTCGGTGATCTGGAAGCCCATACCCGGCCGCTCGGTTGGGAGCTGCGTTGTATGCCGTCCACCTGGAAGCTGGCGACTCTTGGCGGTCTGTTTGGCGGCGGTTTTGGTGGCGTGGGTTCCATCAACTATGGCCCGCTGGCAGCACCTGGCAATGTGTTGTCGGTGAAGCTGATGACAATGGAAGAGACGCCGCGCATCCTGACGCTTCAGGCACCGGACGCCTTGCTGCTGCACCACGCTTACGGCAGTAACGGCATCGTGCTGGAAATCGAGCTGGCGCTGGCTCCGCGTCATGACTGGATCGAACGTCTCGACACCTTTACCAGTTTTCCGGCGGCGATGGCCTTTGCTGATGCCCTGGCAAAATCGCCGGGGCTGGTGAAGCGTCAGGTGGCGGTGATGGCTGCGCCGGTACTGGATTACTTCACCGATCTCGCTGACGCGGAGGTGGCGGGACAACACGGCGTGATTTCGGTGGTCGGTGTGGAGAGCGACCGTCTGCTGCCATCATTGCTGACACAGCATGGTGGTCGCAGCGCGTTGCATTTTGCCGAGGGTGAGAACCACGGCCATTCGCTGATTGAATATTGCTGGAACCACACCACGCTTCAGGCGCTGAAAGTGGATAAAACCCTGACCTATCTGCAAACCGCCTATGCAGCGGAAAATTACCATCAGCAGGCGTTGGCGATGGAAGCGCAATTATCAGATGAAGTGATGTCGCATATTGAATTTCTGCGCGATATGAACGGCACCTTAACCTGTAGCGGCTTGCCGCTGGTGCGTTTTAGCGATGAAGATCGCCTGAATGATATTATGCAAATTTACCGTGATAACGGTGTGAAAATAAATAACCCGCACGTTATTCATATTGAAGATGGTAAACAGGGCATGGTGCGGGCGGATGTTGTTGCTATGAAACGCGCCTGCGATCCGTATAATTTACTTAATCCCGGCAAATTACGTGGCTGGGAAGTGCGCGATACATTGCCGGATGTGAAAATAACCGGTGTAAATAATTAATCAATAATAAAACTTTTTTACAGCAAAGCGAGCCACCACCGCACATTTATTGTGCGGGTGGCCATGCTTTGCTCTTTTAAAAAGTGACGAGGCTTGGGACTATGCAATTAAAAACACTGAGTGGTGCGTGTCTTGCTGCGCTGTTTTTCCCGCTTGCTCCGGCTGCACTGGCGGCAACACAGAGCAATATCAGCGATTGTCAGTACGGTGCGAGTGGCGTAAATAGTTTTACCGATATCTTCACCTGCGGCACCGTGAGCGGTAGTTTGCGTACGCTGTATTATTCGACGCATAACGCCTATTTCTCCAAAGGGTTTAATCAGGATACCGTGAGCTACGGTGGCAGCATCAAGTATGAAACCGCGCCGTTTTATGGTTTTCGTGCTGGCGTCAGCGGTATTTTCCTGCGTGGTATCGATCATCCGGATGAAGCAAATACCATCAGCGATATTGGCGATAATCAAACCAACGTCGGTGAAGCTTATTTAAGCTGGCAGCAGGATGATTTTAAAATAACGGCCGGTGATCAACGAATCAATATTCCTTTTGTCGGTGATTACGACTGGCGTATTACGCCAATTCTGTTCCGTGGCGTTGATGCGAATTACGGCGACAGCACCAATTATCTGCATGCCACTAAAGTCTGGCGTTATAAACCGTGGGGTGACGATCAGTTTCTTAATACCACGGCGTATACTGATGTTGATGAACGCACCAACGGCATGTGGGCGTTGGGCGGTGGTCGCGGTACGCAGTGGGACGGTAAAAAACTCACCGGCCAGTTGTGGTATCAGGAGTACGCCGATTACACCCGTCTGGTGTATGGCGAGAGTCATTTGCAATGGCAGGATACGCTGTTCCAGCCGGACCTGGGCGTGCAGTTTATTCGTGGCACCAGCCTTGGCAAAGCGCTCGCCGGTGAAGTCAACAGTACCTCTTACGGTGCTCAACTGGCGCTGACCTTTACCCCAGCCCTGAGCTGGAAACTGGGTTATGACCACATTGCCGCCAGCGGCAATAGCTGGAACAACGGCTCGCTGGTTACCCCATACGCGCACAACACCTCGTCCGGTCCTTACTTTGCGCAGCCGTTCTTTACCAGTACCCAGGATCTCGGCAGCGGCAACGCCTATATGACCAACCTGAACTATGTAATGAATGAAAACCTGTCGCTCGGGACGCAGTATTCATTTATGGATCTGAAACCGTCACCGGCGTCGGCCAGCATCAACCAGTCGGAATATCTGGTGTATTTCACCTGGAGTTTCAGTGGCGTGTTGAAGGGCCTGAGTCTGACCGATTTCGCCGGGGTGCAGACATCTCCGTTGTATGATTCTCACTTCTGGCAGAACCGTTTGAGCCTGCAATACGATTTTTAAATCCTCGGGGGCTTTGCGGCCTCCCGTTTTATCTTCGTAACGGCGCGATAAATCGCGCCGTTACGTCAGGGTTGTTACCTGAAACTAATATCTCAACCTCCCCACCATTTTGGCTGTCACCACCAAACTTCCCGCCATTACAGCTGCTTCATCACTTTCTGACTCATGTAGATCAGCCAAAAAACCGGCTGCCCACCCGTGGCAATCCTGACGGTGGATGCCTTTCATCAACCGTGCATGGCGATTCTGACGTTCACTGAGCGGAATTCGCAACGCGGTATGGATGGCGTCGGCGATGGCATCCGGGTCATAAGGATTGACGATCAACGCGCCATCCATATGTTCCGACGCCCCGGCAAACTGCGACAGGATCAGCATGCCGGGGTTGGCCGGATCCTGCACCGCCACATACATCTTTGCCATCAGGCTGATACCTGCCATCAGTGGCGTCACCAGCGCGACGCGGGATGCGCGATAAATCCCTGCCTGCTCCTCACGGCTGTAAGATTTGGTCAGATAACTGACGGGGCACCACTCCAGCGTGCCACCGAGACGTTCGCAACGAAATCCGCTCTCCACCCACAGCAGAAAGTTGTTCATGTCCTGGCTGGTCTGAAAACCAATCAGATCGCAACACAGCAACGACTCAGCCAGCCATTGCCAGTCCGGGATGGCGGGCGGATATAAAAATCAGGCAAAAACGGGAGGTTATGCGCGTTACTCTCCGCATCAGCGGCAGGGGCAGCAGCTATAATATGCTCATTCGCTTTGCTGTCCGTAACCCCCAGTGAAAGGATGCCTCTCTTATGGCTTCAACTAAGCAGTCTCTCCCGGCAGGTATGCTGGCAGCGGCCGGTATCGTGTTTGGTGATATCGGCACCAGCCCGTTGTATACGCTGCGCGAATGCCTTTCGATATTACCCAACGGCGGCATGACCTCTACTGCCGTGATGGGGTTTCTCTCGCTGATTTTTTGGGCGCTGACGCTGATCGTCACCGTGAAATACGTCTGCTTTGTGATGCGTGCCGATCACGACGGAGAGGGTGGGATTCTGACGTTGATGTCTCTGGCTCGTCAGCATGTTAGCGGTCGTGCCGGGCATTTTATCGTGTTGGCCGGGTTGATTGGTGGTGCATTCTTTTATGGTGATGGCGTGATCACACCGGCCATTTCGGTGTTGTCGGCGATTGAAGGGATCGAAGTGGTGGCACCCGCACTGGACCATGTGATTGTGCCGCTGTCGGTGGTCATCCTGACCTTACTGTTTATTATTCAAAAACATGGCACCGAGCGGGTCAGTCTGGTCTTTGGCCCGGTGATGCTGGTGTGGTTTCTCACCCTCGCTGCGCTGGGTATCCGTGGGATTGTGATGCATCCGGGTGTGCTGCAAGCGCTGAACCCCTGGTACGCGCTGGAGTTTCTTAACAGCCACAAAGCGCTGTCGTTCGCGGCGTTAGGTATGGTGGTGTTGGCCGTGACCGGGGCCGAAGCGTTGTATGCGGATATGGGACATCTGGGGAAAGCGCCGATTCGGCTGGCATGGCTGATTATTGCGATGCCAGCGTTGGTGCTGAACTACTTTGGTCAGGGAGCGCTGGTGCTGACGGATGCGGATGCTGTGCGCAATCCTTTTTACCTGCTGGCACCAGGCTGGGCGCAGATTCCGCTGATTGTTCTTGCCACGCTATCGACCGTGATTGCGGCGCAGTCGGTGATCTCTGGCGTCTATACCCTGACGCATCAGGCGATTCGCCAGGGATTTCTGCCGCCGGTACGTATTGTCTACACCTCATCGACCGAGTCCGGGCAAATCTATATTCCGGTGGTTAACTGGCTGCTGTTTGCCGCCGTGACCGTCATTATTATCTCTTTCCGCCAATCTTCTGCGCTGTCGTCGGCGTATGGCATCGTGGTGACCGGCACTATGGTGCTGACAGCCTGTCTGGCAAGCGTGGTGGCGTTCAAAAATTGGCGCTGGCCGTTGCCCCTGGCGGTGGTGTTCCTTGTGTGTATGTTGACCATTGATGTCCCGCTGTTTAGCGCCAATTTGATGAAACTGCTCTCCGGCGGTTGGGTGCCGGTTCTGCTGGCGATGACGATGCTGGTGTTGATGCTGATCTGGAGTAGTGAGCGCTCACTGCTTATTCGCCGACTGGCGGATGACCCGGTGGGACTGAAGGCGATGATCAGTTCGCTGGAAGCCGCACCGCCGATGAGAGTTGGCGGCACCGCGATCTTTCTCGCGCGCAAGGAGTATGAAATCCCGCAGGCGCTGCTGCATAACCTCAAACATAACCGCGTGTTGCATCAACGCACCGTACTTTTACATATCCGCACCATCGACACGCCCAGGGTGCATAACCAGAAGCGCATCAGCATGCAGCAACTTTCCCCCTCATTTTGGCAGGTGACGGCTTCCTATGGCTGGCATGAGGTGCCCTCAATGCAGGAGATTTTGCATTTGTGCGGCCTGGAAGGCTTTGGTTGCTCGCTACAGGAAGCCTCGTTCTTTACTTCCCACGACACGCTGGTGATGAAAAAGCGTCGCGGGTTGGCGCGGGCGAAAGGGGCGATTTTCCATTTCTTCCAGCGCAATGCGTTGCGTGCTCATGAACAATTTATGATCCCTGCCAACAGGGTGATTGAGTTAGGCGGGCAGAGGGAGTTTTGATATGAAGAGACAAAGACGTTCTGGCAGAAAGGTTTTTTAAATGAAATCTCAGATTATTCTTTAATAATGCCTTTAATAAAGGCAGGACACATCAGAAAGGTGAATGTGTGAGGTTTACATTCCGCCAAAATTGTATTTCACTTGAATCCGCTGGAGTGGCAGTTAATGACATGGAGATGTTGTTGTGAGAACTGAACCGTTGACAGAGAAAACCGGACATTTAGCATGGTGTGCATTGGTGGCTCTGCATGTTGCCAGACTGGATGGATTAGTAGGTTCGGTATCGCAGGAAAATATTTTTCTGATTCGCTGGCTCTCCACGGCACTGAAACAACATCGTTTCCCCCGTGAGGTCGCGCCGGATATTCTCTGGTTACTGAAGCAGGGGCGAACTCTTGGCGCAAGGTCTGAATTGCGCGATAAGCTTGAATATCTCTGGCGTACCTGCAATGGCGTATTACTGGAGCAAAATGACCTGTTCAGACTGACCTATGCTATTGAAACGGCGAAGCAGATGGATTTTACCTTTCATCATCTCAATGATCGGGAATGGTCCGGGCGTAATAGGGTCAGTGCTAATCCGGTGATGGATGCGATTTATTTGTCACGTAGCTCGCTGGATGTCTCATTTAATGAAGACGGCAAGCAAATTGCGCCTTTAATGGTGCGGCTGACAGGAAACACGGCACGACTGGAAAATATCCTTAATCGTTACGGATGGTGCACAGAAAACTGTGCTGATCACCAGATACCTTCTCTTTATCGGTTAGTGGTGCATAGGCCATTGAATCAATAATTCGCTAATTATATTTTCATATGATTGATACCGCATTAGCGCGATAAATCGCGCCGCTGCGAATGGGTGTAAATACGATTGCTTTCCGTAATCCTCTAAAAGACTAACCTAGACAGTTCATCAATCCTGGCCGGATATTCATTTCACGCAAACTAAACTAAGGTATAGTCATAACTACTTTGGTCATTCGTGGAAATGTTATGGCAATCTTTCACCTGTTACATCTGCGCGAAATGCTACGAATGCTGTTCGTTATTTTATGCGTGATTTTGAAGCATTTTACCCATCGCAGTTTATGTTCGAAAATCGTGCTGGCTTGTCTCATCTATGTGGCCCAGGCGCTGCTATGGTGGCCTTAGTTCACCAGGTTGACTGTCACCAACCTCAACCGTAATGGATGAGCTAATCGTGCGCTGGGGTAAAAAAAGGGTTCATGTGAAGCATGAACCCTTTTTCATGACAACTCACCCACGACAGGCCGGATATTTTATCGTCAGAAAATAAAGGATCTGTTGGTAAATTATAGATGTTACTCGTTGGTTATTTTTGTTGTTAATTATCGACTGAAAGGTTATTGATATGACCATTATGATAATGCGGATATCGTTTTTTTTGTGAATTTTATGTACCTTTATATTGATTAAACGTTATCGTACACATTGGAAATTATTATTATCCCGAAGCGGATTGAATTTGTATAAACATCCTTATTAGTCATTTTTTGGTTAACACTGAAAAAACAAAATCTCGTTAACTTGTTGATTTAAGTTGTTATTTTGTGAGTATTTGCGTATTTTTTATTGCCGAATCAGCCGCAATTTGACTTAGAATAGTCAACTGTTTCAATGTTTGATTTTCTTTTAGTTACAGTTGGTTGGTTGATTGATTCATTTTTTGTTTCTTGTGAATGAATATAAGATCTCTTGCAACAGAAAAACGATTTACCCACATTTTTCTTGACAATATGCGGGTGGGGGGGAATATACTGACCCTCATTCGGACTACACAGCTCCTATATTGTGCTTTATCGACAATATAAGCGTCTCGAAACCTGGATCATCTCAAATAAGCAAATTTCAGGTCTTAACGGTAATTTTCTTACCGTCGAGTACTGTTGCGCTTATTTTTAAGCTTCGTCGGCAATTGCCTGGTTGTAAGCATGGCCAACTGGCCAGGCTCGACATGCCATGTACATGTTGGCGGATATTATCCTGTTTCTAATGTGTTTAGCAGGGATATATGCTAACCAGGATGTTTTGGCGTGTAGACTAATCCGATGGTGCGACACCTTTTTCTACACTCCCCGTTCTGACTCTTACCACTTCACCTGCCATGTAAGGGGAAGAGCGTTCGGTTGTCGCTGGCTAATCTGGTCACTTAATAGAAAAGAAGATAGTCATGTTAAGTAACGATCTCACATCGCTGATTACGCGAATCGACTTCGCGTTAATCTCATCAGTACATATCATTTACCCGCCACTGACCATTGGTCTGGCCGCGCTGCTGTTCATTTCTGAACTGATGTGGGTCAGAAAAAATGATGAAAAGTGGTACCGCTTGTGTCGCTTTTTCGAAAAGCTGTTCATCGTCAACTTCGGAGCCGGTGTGGCAACGGGTGTTACGATGGAAATGGCTTTTGGTATCCTGTATGGCCGCTTTTCTCAAGCTGCCGGGCCATTCTTTGGCCAGGTGTTGGGATATGAGACCATCACCGCCTTTATGTATGAAGCCGGTTTTATCGGACTGATGATTTTTGGCTGGGGCAAGATCAGCCGTGGGATGCATCTTTTCGCGACTTTCAACGTCGCCCTCTCCTCAACGCTTTCGGCGATGTGGATTCTGGTCGCTAACTCCTGGATGCAGACGCCAACCGGTGTCGAATACAAGAATGGCATCTTTCATGTGACCGATTGGGTAGCCGCGCTCCTCAATCCGAATGTCAAAAGCGCGTTTCCTCACATGTTGCTGGCCAGCTTCGAGCTGTCGCTCTGCTTCGTGGTCGCGACCTGTGCCTGGTTCGTACTGAAACGCCGCAATGTGGAGCTTTTCCTGCGACCGCTGAAATATGCGCTGGTGTTGCTGGCCGTGGTTTCTGCTGCACAAATCTATATGGGTGATGTGCTGGGCGAGAATACTCTCGAAAACAAACCTGCGGCACTGGCAGCGATGGAAGGGCACTACGACACCTATGATGCAGCAGGTAACGTCAACAGCGCCTGGCATATCATCGGTTGGCCGAATGCCGAAGGAAATGGGCTGGCCTGGTCGATTTCCATCCCGCATGCACTCAGCCTGATTGAAACCAAAACCTGGAATGGCCCGGTGAAAGGCCTGAACAGCTTCCCGAAAGACGAACAGCCGCCTGTGGTGCTGCCTTTCTATGCGTTCCGCGCGATGGCCGGAGCGGGTGGTGCAATTCTGCTGGTCAGCCTGTGGGGTATCTGGCTGATGGCGCGCCGTCGTATGACGGTGGAACTGGCCCCACGTAATACGTTGTTCCTGTTTATCGCGGTTGTGATGGTGGTGCTGCCTTATATCGCGGTAATCGCAGGTTGGTGGACGCGTGAAATTGGTCGTCAGCCGTGGATTGTTAACGGACTGATGCGTACTGAGGACGGTATGAGCGCGATGACGCTTGGCCTGGCAATCTTCTGGCTGGTTGGCTTTGCCATCTTCGAGTCAGCGGTGGTTGCCGGTACGATCTGGTTCCTGGCAAAAGTTGTTCGTCAGGGTCCAGATTTGACCAGCAAGCTGCCGGGTGAAGGCCATGAGCATATCGGCCAGCTCGACCTGCCGCCAGGCGGTCATGCTGACCATCCTGAATACGTAAGACCGGTCTGACGCGGAGAAGAAACCCATGGATATGCTTACTCATACCCAGCAATTTCTGACGATTGCCTGGTGGCTGGCTTTTGGCGTCAGCGTGTTGTTATACATTGCGCTGGATGGCGCAGACCTTGGGGCGGGGATTTTCTCGCTCTTCGTAAGAGATCATGACGAACGCGGCGCAATTATGGCGGCGATGGCCGGCACCTGGGATGCCAACGAAACCTGGCTGATTGTGGCCGGGGGGATCATGTTTGGTACTTTCCCGTTCGTTTACGGTTCGGCTTTTAGCTACCTGATGGTGCCGATGGCGCTGGTGTTATGGGGCATTATGTCCCGTGCTGTGGCGCTGGAGTTCCGTCACCTGGCGTCGCCGTTCTGGCAGCGCTTCTCAGACGGGGTGTTTGGTGTCGCCAGTCTGACCGTGACCTTCTTTGGCGGCATGTGTGTCGGTGCCGTATTGCAGGGATTTGCGCTGGATACCCCGGCGCAGGGCGTGCCGCATTATGCGGGCGGGGCGTTTAACTTTATTTCGCCTTTCTCCATCTGGACCGGCATTTCCTCCTGCGTTGCCATGACCTTCTCCGGTGTGCTGTTTGTGCGTGCACGTTTTGAAAAGTCAGAGCCTATCCGTCAGGATGCTGCCCGCTGGACTGCGACTATTTTCTGGTTAGCGATTGCTGCGGTAGTGATCACCTGGGTGTGGAGCGCGGCGATTTTTGACTGGGCGCGTGCGAAGTGGTTTGGCCCGCACTTCTGGATTTGGGGCCTGTTTGGTCTTATCGCGCTGTTCTGCATTGAGCAGGTGCGTCGTGACACCCTGAAAGACAAAGATTTTGCGGCGATTATGTGGTTCAACGGTGCGGCGCTGATTCTGGGCTTTGGTATGTTGATTACCATGTTCCCGTGGATCGTACCGAATACCTGGACCATTTGGGCTGGTGCCAGCCCGCAGGTTTCCCTGATCACCTTCACCCTGACAATGGGTGGGTTTGTACCAGTCATGATTATGTATAACTGGTACCAGATTTGGGTCTTCCGGGGACGCATCTCCAAACTGGTTGGTTACGGACACTAAACGCATCATGTCGGCTCGTCCTCCCCTTAGTGGCGCAGCCGCTCGCCTGGCGGAACGTTGGCTCTCCAGCCAGCGTCGCCAGGCAGGCGCGCTTTTCTCCCTGTCCGTCACCATGGCAACGCTGAATGCCATCATGATGATTGTCCAGTGCTGGCTGCTGGCATGGTTGATCGACCGGGTTGTCATCGGCGGCAAAGGATTGACCGAACTGTTCCCCGAACTTTGGCTATTGCCTGTCGTGATGATCCTGCGTGCAGGTCTGGACATGCTGCGCCAGGGCTTCGCTTTCGAGAGTGCCGCGCGCATTCGACAGACGTTGCGGGGAACGTTACTGGAACGTATCGCGGCACTGGGTCCAACATGGAGCCAGCAACAGCGCACCGGCAGCATCGCCAGTTCGCTGGGTGAAGGTGTCGAAGCGATCGAAACCTATTTCTCCGCCTTTCTTCCGCAAAAAATCATCATCGGTATCGTGCCTCTGGCGATCCTGGTGGCGCTGTTCCCCGCCGATTGGGTTTCCGGGCTGATTATGTTGATAACGGCCCCCCTGGTTCCGTTATTTATGATCCTGGTCGGCAAGGGTGCCGAAAAAATGAACCTCCGGCAGTGGCATAAGCTCAGCCTGATGAGTGCGCATTTCTTCGATGTGATTTCTGGCCTGACTACCCTGCGCCAATCCAATGCGGCCCGCAGACAGGCGCAGATCATTGCGGTGATTTCCGAAAACTACCGTCAGACGACGATGAAGGTGCTGCGCGTGGCGTTTCTGTCCTCGCTGGTGCTGGAATTTTTCGCGACCATCAGTACCGCGATGGTGGCGGTCTATGTCGGCTTCCGTCTGTATTACGGTGAACTGGCCTTCCTGCCAGGTTTGTTCGCGCTGCTGCTTGCCCCTGAGTTCTTTCGTCCTCTGCGTGATCTGGGGGCACATTATCACGCCCGTATGGATGCCCTGGGCGCGACCGAAGGGCTGTTAGCTATCCTGAATACCGAGCCACCTGCAACGGCACCCAACACGGTGACACCGGTTGGTGCGCCGCAGGAGATTCGTGTTGAAGGGGTGAGTTATCAGCATCAGGAAGGCGGCGGCATTGAGGACATCTCCTTTACGCTGCGCCGGGGTGAAACGCTGGCTATTGTTGGCTCGAGTGGTGCAGGCAAAACCACCCTTGCCAGGCTGCTGTTGCGCTTTATTACCCCGGCAAACGGGCGGATTCTGATTGATGGACAGGATCTCTCCGGATTGGATTTACCCGCGTGGCAAAAGCAAATCGGCTGGCTGCCACAGCGGCCCACGCTGTTTGCCGGTTCGATAGCCGATAACATTTGTCTCGCACATCCCGAAGCCGGGAACCATGAACTGTATGCCGCTGCGCGACTGGCTCAGGCTGCGACCTTTATCGACGCATTACCCACCAGCTACGCCACCCAGGTTGGCGATGGCGGCCAGGGCCTTTCTGGTGGTCAAATCCAGCGCGTGGCGATGGCGCGAGCTGTGCTGACCGCACCACCGGTGCTCATCCTTGATGAGCCGACGGCGGCGCTGGATAGCCACACGGCGCGGCAGATGATGGGCGCGTTGGCCGAGGCGCTGCCTGATTCAGCTCGGTTAGTGATTACTCACGATACCGACGTGGCGGCGATGGCCGACAAGGTTTTGGTGCTGGCACAGGGCAGGGTGATCGAGTCAGGCAAGCCCCAGGATCTGCTGCAAAGTGGCGGTGTGTTTGCCGAGCTTGAACGGCTTCAGAAAGGAGCAACCGCATGAACGACTTACGTCATCTCTTAAGGCTGGCGCGCCCCTGGCGGTGGCGGATGGCGCTCGGTATCGGTCTGTCTGTCGTCGTCATCCTGTCTAACGTCACGCTGCTGGCGCTGTCGGGTTGGTTTATCGCGTCGATGGCGCTGGCCGGTGTCGGGGCACTGACGCTGGAGTTCTTCACACCGGCTGCCGCTATTCGTGGCCTGGCGGTGTTGCGTACCTTTGCTCGCTACCTTGAGCGCCTGGTGACGCACGATGCAACGTTACGGCTGCTGTCAGTGCTGCGTGTCTGGTTTTATCAACGTCTTGAGCCGCTGGCTCCCGCCCGTTTACAGGGTTTCCGTGACGGTGATGTGCTGGCGCGTCTGAGAGCCGATATTGATAGCCTCGACAATTTTTACCTGAGAATTCTGGCTCCGGCGATTGCCGGGCTGATCTCATCGGTCGCCATCCTGGGCGTGCTTTTCTGGTTCTCTCCGGGTGTCGCCGTTATTGATGGCGTGATGTTGTTGCTCGCGGGGGTGATTGTGCCGCTGGCGGTAGCGTCCCGCACTCGGGCAAGTGGTCATGCGGTCGCGGGATTACGCGCGGCGATTCAGGCTGCGTCGACCGATCTGATTCGCGGCCTTGGCGAGTTACAAGTGGCGGGGGCTGTTGCCCGACAGGCCGGACATTTGTCCCTGCTTTCACAAAAGTTGATTGCCGCGCAGCGTCAGCAGGCGTGGACCGGGGCGTCAGGTAGCGCATTGTCGGCCCTGGCAGGCCAGTTGGGTATGTTTTGTGCCTTTATCCTGCTGGTCGGTGCGGGACATGCCGGCGGTATCGCCGGCAATGACATCGTCATGTTGTTATTTGCGGTACTTGCCAGCACCGAAGCGGTGGCGGCATTGCCCACGGCATTTGCCGCGCTGGGCGTCACTCGCGAAGCGGCGCGGCGGATTTTTTCTATGGCGGAACTTACCCCGGCCGTGGTCTTGCCCACGCGCAGTGAAATGCCTGCAACCTTCGACCTGACCTTTTCCGCGGTCACCATGCGTTATGCACCAGAACAACCCGTTGTGCTGGACTCACTCAGCTTTCGGGTTGCGCAAGGTCAGTGCCTGGCGTTGCTGGGGCCCAGTGGGGCAGGTAAAACTACGATTCTTAACCTGATACAGGGTTTTTGGGATTGTGAAAAAGGCGAGGTGTTGATTGGTGGTCATGCGGTAAAAAGCTTATCGGATGAGGTACTGCGACAGATTATCTCGGTGGTTGGACAAAAAACGTATCTGTTTAATGCCTCCATCCGGGACAACCTGCGGCTGGTATCCCCTGATGCGGATGATGCAGCCTTATGGCAGGCTCTCACTCAGGCGTCACTGGCAGAGGAAGTCCGTGCTTTTCCTGCGGGGTTGGATACGTTGGTCGGGGAACTCGGTACCCGGCTTTCCGGTGGTCAGGCACGCAGGATCGCCATCGCCAGAGCCTTTCTGTCGCATGCTCCCGTCATCTTATTAGATGAACCGACAGAAGGATTAGATGCCACCAATACCGACATGGTGCTGAATGCGCTAAAAGAATTGGTGAAAGGAAAAACGACGTTATTGGTGACACACCAAATTCAGCCATTAATTCTGGCAGACAGTCGGCTGGTACTGGAAAGTTAATAAAATAGAAGGTCTGTTATGAGAAAGTTATTTTCCATAACAGACCTTTTTTATTGATGCGAATATCGCAGAAAAGTTCTTTTATCTCTCGCCAATACGTTATGTCTTATTGTTTCTTTTGTCAGTTGCATGGTGGGTGAAATACCCGAGATATTTAAATAATAATTTTATCTTTTAAAATTCTTTTGAATCTCCCGCACCTTAAGACGACAGGCATCCACGACCCAGGCCGAGAAGTTCTGGCTGTTTTCACTGTTCATGCTTTCTTCAATCTGGTCGAGCAGCGTATGAGAGAAGCGGATGTGTTTGCGACGGGTTTTGGAATTTGTCATTTTGTCCATATTTGTCCCCTGTAAAATTATCAAAATCTATAAAGGTGGCTGAAAGGTAGAATAATATTTCTCTCAGGCGGTTTCTGTAGAAAAGCGATCAGCAGGTGAACTTTGATACTTTTCCGAACCGTATAATTTTCCTGATGTGAAATACCAGATTACCAGAAAATGGGTGACTCCGTAGTTATTTCAATGCGCGGATATTGGGATTATTCCCAGCGAGATGTTGAGTCATGAATATTACGGAAGCGATAATAATGCTATAGAAATTTTCAGAATATGGGTACTGAAAGGAAGGGCATTTCATTTACAAAGCGTTAGTTAATGTAAAAACGACCGGAAGCCAAAAAGCAAAAACCCAGCCATTGGCTGGGTTCTCTGAATTTTGGTGCCCGAACCCGGAATCGAACCAGGGACACGGGGATTTTCAATCCCCTGCTCTACCGACTGAGCTATTCGGGCAACGGGGCGCATTAAACCCTAATGGCTCACGGTCGTCAACGGCTTTCGCGAAAAAACCGCAGGAAACGTGATTGATTGCCTGCTTTTCATGCAGAACCGCCAAAATGGCTACGCGAGCGCTCCATTTTTACGGCACAGCGCGATGCTAAGCACATCTTCGGCCAGACGGCGCGCCATCGCAACATCCTGCACGTTGCGCTTCACCAGCAGCTTGCTCAGGCAACCCTCCAGAATCAATTCCATCTGATCTGCCACCATTGTCGGGTTATCCAGCTCAAGATTAACCAGAATATCGTGGGTAAATTGCCAGGAGGCGCGTTTTTGCTGTTCTGCCAGTTGATGGACGGGTTGATCCGGCTGCGGATAGAAGCTACAGGCGGCGATAAACAGGCAACCGGGGAAGCGACCTTTGCTGACATGTTCCGCCAGTACCTCATAGCGCGCCAGCAGCTTCTCTGCGCCGCTCAGACGTTCGTTGAGTTGAATCTGGCGTCGCCAGCTATCAATCTGCTGACCGTGATAGCGCAGGGCGTCATACAGCAGGGCATCGCGGTCCGGCCAGAAGCGTTCCAGCTGTTGGGGTGCCAGTTCGCTGTCTCCGGCCAGTTGTTGCAGGGACGTGGTGGCGGCGAGGCCGCGTTGTTCAAGCACATTCAACGCATGCTCGAGTATCTGTTCACGTTGCAAGTGACTCTCCTCTGGTATGCGGCCCGTCCGGCAATCGGACGGGGTGTGTCTTGCTCCAGTGTCGTTTAACGCGGCAGATTGTGCAAATGCGCGCGGAATTCGTCGGCGTTAAGGAAACCGGTCACGCGCGAGTCAGGAATCTCTTTACCTTGCGCGTCGAAGAACAGAATGGTTGGCAGGCCCAGTACCTGTAAATGCTGCAACAGGGCGTTATCCTGAGCGTTGTTGGCGGTGACGTTCGCCTGCAACAGCTGCACCTGGCTCAGGGCGCTGCGCACCTGTGCGTCGCTGAAGGTGTACTTCTCAAACTCTTTGCAGGCGACGCACCAGTCGGCGTACAGGTCGACCATAGTCATGCGCCCCTGTGCCTGTTGCAGCGCCGTATCGAGCTGCTGGCTGCTGGCAATGGGTTGGAAGGGCAGATGGGCGACGGTTTGCTCCGGGTTATCGACACCAAACGCCCAGTCCTGCAATGGACGCGCCACCACCACCGCAGCCACCAACATCACCACCTGTACCACACGTCCTTTGCCCTGTAGCCCCAGGCTAAGGCGAAACGCCCAGGCAAAGAATGCCACGCCGAGCAGGCTCCACAGGCGCATGCCCCAAAGATCGCCTATTACGCGTTCCAACAGGAAAACCGGCAGTGCGAGGATCACAAAACCAAAACCTTCTTTGACGCTATGCATCCACGGGCCGCTTTTCGGCAGCAGCTTGTTGCCGAACAGCGTCACGGCAATCAGTGGCAACCCCATACCAAAAGCGTACAGCCACAGGGTACCCGCACCGGCCAGCAGATTGCCGCTCTGGGCGATATACAACAGGATCGCGCTGAGCGG
Organism: Pantoea sp. X-Soil-TKNS-1279; assembly: GCF_059730565.1. Classification (NCBI taxonomy): domain Bacteria; kingdom Pseudomonadati; phylum Pseudomonadota; class Gammaproteobacteria; order Enterobacterales; family Erwiniaceae; genus Pantoea; species Pantoea sp. X-Soil-TKNS-1279. The sequence continues at coordinate 542,312 of NZ_AP035948.1, forward strand.
CGCGGTGGTGCAGGGGGAACAGATCAAACCCGCCAGCGCACCCATCGCAAATACGCCAGGCAACGATCCTCCCTGATGGCGGTTACTCCACAGCGTCAGACGTGTTTGCAGACTGGCGGGCAGTTGCAGGGTGAACAGGCCAAACATCGACAGCGCCAGAGCGATGAACAGCACCGAGAGGCCAATCAATACATAGGGATGCTGTAACGCCGCCTGAAAGCGTAACCCCGCAGCCGCAACCACCACGCCAAGCAAGGTGTAGGTCAGCGCCATACCCTGTACGTAGACCATCGCCAGCGCGAACAGACGACCGAGGGAAAAGCGTCGCGGGCCGCCAAGGATAATGCTGGAGATCAGCGGATACATCGGCAGTACACAGGGGGTAAAGGCAACACCAATGCCAATCAGCAACGCCCACAACGGCGAGAACGGCAGCGGGGTGCTACGGTTGTCCGGTTGAGCGCTTACCGCGGGCGTGGCGTTATTAGCGGCGACGGCGTTAAGTGGGACGGAGCGGGTTTCGGGTGGATAACAAAAGCCCGCGGCGGCACAGCCCTGATAGGTTACCGTCAGAGTGGCCCCTTGATCGGCCTGATGGATGATGACCGGCAGTTGTAAATCCTGCGGATAGATTTCACTTTTACCGTAGAACTCATCCTCGTGCGCTTGTCCTGGCGGCAATGTCAGCGGCGCTATTTGCGCTTTTTGCGGCATAACCTGGATTTTCTGGCGATAAAGGTAATAGCCGGATTTCACTTTCCAGCTCAACGTTAATTGATTGCCTTGCTGGCTAAAATCGAAGCCGAAAGCCTGGTCAACCGGTACGAAGCGGCTGTTGTTATTGGGCGAAAAGATTGATGCCTGAGCCGACAGGCTGATAAACAGCGCCAGGCAGAGGCCGATCAGGCGAGAGATGCGTGCAGCCATGACAAGTATTCACTGTCTCCATGTTGTACCGGCAACGCCAGTAGTTCCGGCACATCATAAGGATGCGCCGCTTTAAGCAGATCCATTAGCGCCTGCTGATGTTGTGTATCGCTTTTCAGTAACATCTGGACTTCACTGGACTGCTCCAGTTTTCCTTCCCAGACATAAAACGATGTGGCACCGGGCAGTAGCGTAACGCAGGCGGCCAGTTTCGCGGCCAGCGCACTGGCGGCCAGTTGCCTGGCACAAGTCTGGTCCGGGGCAGTGCACAACACAATAACTGCTGAATGGGTGTGCATCAGAAGGCTCCGCTGACGAAAGGGGTGATGATAACACGACCAGATAAACGCAGGGTTTACAGGATGTAACCAGGCTACAGGATCAGGCCACCCAGCAGGAAACCAAACAGCACCGACAGCACAATCGCCAGCACGCCGGGTACAATAAAAGAATGATTAAACACATACTTACCGATGCGTGTTGAGCCAGTGTCGTCCATCTCTACCGCCGCCAACAACGTCGGATAGGTAGGCAGTACAAACAGGGCGGAAACCGCAGCGAATGAGGCAATTGCCGCATGGGGTGATACGCCCAGCAACAGCGCCGCGGGCATTAGCGCTTTGGTGGTCGCGGCTTGTGAATAGAGCAGGGTGGCAGCAAAGAACAGCACCAGCGCCAGCAACCACGGGTAGCTTTGCAGCATATCCCCGGCCAGCGTCTGGATCGTGTCGAGGTGCGCTTTAACAAAGGTATCTCCCAGCCAGGCCACACCCATGACGCAGATACAGGCGCTCATGCCCGACTTGAAGGTACTGGCGCTGAGAATTTCACCGGTATCGATTTTGCAGGTCAGGCAGATAAGCGTCGCGATGGTGAGCATAAACACCACGATTGCCTCGTTGCGCGGCAGTACCGGGTTGGCTATCAAACCCACGCTATCGCTGATCGCGGTGGCATACAGCACCACCGCCGCAATACCCACCAGGAACAGCGCCACCGAGCGTTTGGCTCCCGGCTTGAGATTAAACACCTGGGCGCCACGTAACGTCACTTCACCCTTTGCCAACCGGGCCTGATAAACGTCGTCGTCTTTCAATTCCTTACCGAGGAAATTGGTGACGATGGCGGCACAGAAGATCGCCAGCATGGTTGAGGGCAGCGCTACGCCGAGCAGGGCCAGATAACTGACTCCGCGTGGTTCCAGCAGCGAGGCGAAAAACACCACCGCAGCGGAGATCGGTGAGGCGGTGATGGCAATTTGCGACGCCACGACGGCGATGGAGAGCGGGCGTGAAGGCCGCACACCTTGTTCTTTGGCGACTTCGGCGATCACCGGCAGAGTGGAAAAAGCGGTATGGCCAGTACCGGCCAGCAATGTCATTACATAAGTGACCAGAGGGGCGAGGAAGGTGACGTAACGTGGATGGCGGCGCAGCAGGCGTTCAGCGAGACTGACGAGATAATCCATACCGCCCGCCACTTGCATGGCCGCAATGGCGGCGATCACCGCCATGATGATTTCAATCACATCAAAAGGAATCGCGCCGGGTTTCATGCCGCAAAATAGCGTCAGGACCAGCACACCCAGCCCACCGGCAAAACCAATGCCGATGCCGCCCAGACGGGCACCCAACCAGATCGCCAGCAACACGATCATTAATTCAACCACGACCATCTTTTCACTCCCTGAAACGCGACATTCCTTAGTTGTAGTCGCCAAAAAAAAACACGCCCGCATTCTATACGGGCGTGCTTGCGACAACGTGATCCAGAACGGGTTATTGTTCGTTTTCGTCGGTGTAGCGTTTGGCTTTGTAGGCCGGGAACATCAGGTTCTGAATGGAGAAGATGTCGTCCAGCTCGGCTTCGGTCAGCAGGCCACGCTCCAACACCACTTCACGTACGCTCTTGCCGGTTTCGGCACAAATCTTACCGACGATGTCACCGTTGTGGTGACCAATGTACGGGTTGAGATAGGTGACGATACCGATCGAGTTGAACACGTAGGCTTCACACACCGCTTTGTTGGCGGTGATGCCGTTGACGCATTTCTCCAGCAGGTTGTAGCAGGCGTTAGTCAGGATGCTGATGGATTCAAACAGCGCCTGGCCGATTACCGGCTCCATCACGTTGAGCTGCAACTGCCCGGCTTCGGCGGCCATCGTCACCGTAGTGTCGTTGCCGATGACCTTGAAGCACACCTGGTTCACCACTTCCGGCACCACCGGGTTAACTTTGGCGGGCATGATGGAAGAACCTGCCTGCAATTCCGGCAGGTTGATTTCGTTCAGACCTGCGCGTGGACCTGAGGAGAGCAGGCGCAGGTCGTTACAGATTTTCGACAGTTTCACCGCCAGGCGTTTCAGCGATGAATGCACCATCACGTAGGCACCGCAGTCGGAAGTGGCTTCAATCAGGTCTTCCGCCGGGACCACCGGCAGGTTGCTGACTTCAGCCAGACGTTGTACCGCCAGATGTTGGTAGCCGTCCGGCGTGTTGAGACGCGTACCAATCGCGGTCGCACCGAGGTTCACTTCCAGCAGCAGTTCTGCGGTGCGCAGAATGCTACGCGTCTCCTCGTTCAACAATACGTTGAAGGCGTGGAATTCCTGACCAAGTGTCATTGGTACCGCATCCTGCAACTGGGTGCGGCCCATCTTCAGGATGTTCTCGAATTCCACCGCTTTGCGCTGGAAGCCTTCACCCAGTTGGTTGATGGCGTCGATCAGTTTGAGAATCGAGGTATAAACGGCGATACGGAAGCCGGTGGGATAAGCGTCATTGGTGGACTGACACTTGTTCACATGGTCGTTCGGATTGAGGTATTGATATTCACCTTTGTGGTGACCCATCAGCTCCAGACCGATGTTAGCCAGCACTTCGTTGGTGTTCATGTTGACCGAGGTACCCGCGCCGCCCTGATAGACGTCAACCGGGAATTGATCCATGCACTTACCGTTGTTCAGTACCTCATCACAGGCCTGAATAATGGTGTTAGCAATATTGCGGGGAATTGTTTGCAGCTCTTTGTTTGCCAGGGCGGCTGCTTTCTTCACCATCACCATACCGCGAACGAATTCAGGTATGTCGCTGATTTTGCTATTACTAATATAGAAGTTCTCAATCGCACGCAGAGTGTGAACACCATAGTAGGCGTCGGCCGGAACTTCACGCATGCCTAACAGGTCTTCTTCGATACGAATGTTGTTCGCCATGATTACCTTCTTATTATGGCTGCTGAGTGGCTGCCGGACGCACTCTGAGGCGATCAGAGGAGGACGGCGAGACACATGCAGGTGATGCAATTATATTGTCGTGGAATACCAGCGCCGACATTTTATCCATCTTCGGTCTGGCGAGCACGATCATATTCTGTCATTACAGAAAAGCCTGTGCACAGATCACTTTACGGGCTTTTGCTGGCGCTACGCTAATAACGATATGTGATGTTTCTCACAATTTTAAGTCAGCCGGAAAAATTTGGCAGGATCGGTTGAAATCACTCCCCGGAATGACCATCTCTTTCATTACGGTCCCTTTGACCATCCCATTCTGCTGTCTGGCCTGAAGCGAGGCAGCCACAACTCACAGGAGATATCGGTGCGCTGGTTACCGTTTGTGATTTTTTTTGTTCTGGCCTGGATTGAAATCACGCTTTTCATCAAGGTCGCGCATGTGCTGGGCGTTCTGCTCACCATGCTGCTGGTGATTTTCACCTCATGTATTGGTGTCTCGCTGGTGAAAAATCAGGGCGTAAGAAACTTCATGCTGATGCAGGAGAAAATGGCGCGTAATGAAAGCCCGGCGGCAGAGATGATCAAAAGCGTTTCGCTGATCATCTCCGGTTTTTTGCTGCTGCTTCCCGGCTTTTTTACCGATTTTCTCGGACTGTTGTTGCTGCTGCCACCGGTGCAAAAGCACCTGACGCTGAAGCTGATGCCGCATCTGCGCGTCTGGCGTGGGCCGGGAGCAGGACCGGACAGTGGCTTTACCGTTGATGGCGAATACGAGCGCAAAAATAACGATCGTATCGGTCACGACAAAGACCAGTGATTTTCTCAAGGCGGCGTGAGCCGCCTTTTTGCTGGGTTTTTCGTCGTCTGTTACAAAAACGAAAATTTTTTCTGTTTTCCCCCTTGAAAGCCTTCTTATTAGCCCTAATCTCTTCCTCCACGAGGCCGGAAGCCATGAAGCCCGGCGTTCAACCCCTAAAACTGAATGATTGGACTTTCTAAAGGAGAGCTATCACATGTCAATTCGTCCGTTACATGATCGCGTGATCGTCAAGCGTAAAGAAGTTGAAGCAAAATCAGCTGGCGGCATCGTTCTGACCGGTTCTGCGGCAGGCAAATCTACTCGCGGCGAAGTGGTTGCAGTAGGTAAAGGCCGTATCCTGGAAAACGGCAACATCCTGCCACTGGACGTTAAAGTGGGCGACGTGGTGATTTTCAACGAAGGTTACGGCGCAAAAACTGAGAAGATCGACAACGAAGAAGTTCTGATCATCTCTGAAAACGACATTCTGGCGATTGTCGAAGCGTAATTTTTACGCGTAATTCACTGAACGAAACGAATTTAAGGGATATTTGAAATGGCAGCTAAAGACGTAAAATTCGGTAATGACGCACGCGTAAAAATGTTGCGTGGCGTGAACGTACTGGCAGATGCAGTAAAAGTTACCCTGGGCCCGAAAGGCCGTAACGTGGTTCTGGATAAATCTTTTGGTGCACCGACCATCACTAAAGATGGTGTTTCTGTAGCGCGTGAAATCGAGCTGGAAGACAAGTTCGAAAACATGGGCGCGCAGATGGTGAAAGAAGTGGCCTCTAAAGCGAACGACGCAGCAGGCGACGGCACCACCACCGCAACCGTACTGGCACAGGCTATCGTTAACGAAGGTCTGAAAGCTGTTGCGGCTGGCATGAACCCGATGGACCTGAAGCGCGGTATCGACAAAGCCGTTGTCGCCGCTGTTGAACAGCTGAAAGCGCTGTCAGTTCCGTGCTCTGACTCTAAAGCTATTGCTCAGGTTGGTACCATTTCTGCCAACTCCGATGAAAGCGTCGGTACCCTGATCGCTCAGGCGATGGAAAAAGTGGGTAAAGAAGGCGTTATCACCGTTGAAGAAGGTACCGGTCTGCAAGACGAGCTGGACGTAGTTGAAGGTATGCAGTTTGACCGCGGTTACCTCTCTCCGTACTTCATCAACAAGCCGGAAACCGGTGCTGTTGAGCTGGAAAGCCCGTTCATCCTGCTGGCTGACAAGAAAATCTCTAACATCCGCGAAATGCTGCCGGTGCTGGAAGCCGTTGCTAAAGCTGGCAAACCGCTGCTGATCATCGCAGAAGACGTGGAAGGCGAAGCGCTGGCGACGCTGGTGGTTAACACCATGCGCGGTATCGTGAAAGTGGCTGCGGTTAAAGCACCGGGCTTCGGCGACCGTCGTAAAGCGATGCTTCAGGATATCGCTATCCTGACTGGCGGTACCGTTATCTCTGAAGAGATCGGTATGGAGCTGGAAAAAGCAGCTCTGGAAGACCTGGGCCAGGCAAAACGCGTCGTAATCAACAAAGACACCACCACCATCATCGACGGTGTGGGCGACGAAGGTGCTATTTCTGGTCGCGTGACCCAGATTCGTCAGCAGATCGAAGAAGCGACCTCTGACTACGACAAAGAAAAACTGCAGGAGCGCGTAGCGAAACTGGCAGGCGGCGTGGCCGTACTGAAAGTTGGCGCAGCAACTGAAGTTGAAATGAAAGAGAAGAAAGCCCGCGTTGAAGATGCCCTGCACGCAACCCGTGCTGCGGTAGAAGAAGGCGTGGTTGCTGGTGGTGGCGTGGCGCTGGTGCGCGTTGCTGCGAAACTGACTGAGCTGAAAGGCCAGAACGAAGATCAGAACGTCGGTATCAAAGTTGCGCTGCGCGCAATGGAAGCACCGCTGCGTCAGATCGTATCTAACGCCGGTGAAGAACCGTCTGTGGTTGCCAACAACGTGAAAGCGGGCGACGGTAACTACGGTTACAACGCGCAGACTGAAGAGTACGGCAACATGATCGACTTCGGTATCCTGGATCCGACCAAAGTAACCCGTTCTGCTCTGCAGTACGCGGCTTCTGTGGCTGGCCTGATGATCACCACCGAATGTATGGTCACTGACCTGCCGAAAGGCGATGCACCTGACTTAGGTGCTGGCGCTGGCGGCATGGGTGGCATGGGCGGTATGGGCGGCATGATGTAATCGCCGTTGACTGCTTAAGTCATCTGAGAACCCCTGATCGGCAACGGTCAGGGGTTTTTCTTTTGCTGGCGAAAGGGTATAAGTAAGGGCGCAATACTTCGGCTTCGCGGGTTAGGGCAATGAATGTTCAGAAAAAATATGCGCTTTTCTGCTACGCTGCCGCCCGACACTGATGATAATAAATGGGGAATACAATGCGGATTAACCTCTTGCTCGGACTGGCAGTCGGTAGCTTGCTGCTGGCGGGTTGCAGCAGCTCAAATCAACTGAGTGCTGGCGGCGAGCGCGTAACTTTCGTCGATCAGCAACCGGGCAGCGAATGTCAGCTTCTGGGAAATGTCACCGGTTCACAGAGTAACTGGTTGAGTGGTTCCGGTGGTGAAGGTAGTTCACTGCGCGGCGCGGCCAACGATCTGCGCAACCGTGCGGCAGAAATGGGCGGCAACACCATTTATGGCGCGACCAGCCCGACGCAGAACCTGCTGTCTGCGTTTGCCCCGCTCGACAGCAAAATGACCGGCCAGGTTTACAAGTGCCCGTAATGGCATAGTATCCCGTAGCGGCGCGATTTATCGCGCAGGTTTTTTCCGGCAAAGCGCACGAGATTGTGTGATAAATCGCGCCGCTACGGTTGGTTATTTGCTATTCCTGTCGTAACTGCAAATCGAGTGGTGTTTTACTCGGTTCTCCGCCGATTTCTCGTGCCAGCTTCGGCACCATATATCCCGACACCATCGTCAGCAATTCGCGCACCAGCGCACGCGCTTCATCGTCCGGGACAAAGAAGTGCGCTGCGCCTTGCACCTTATCCAGTACGTGCAGGTAATAAGGCAGAATGCCAGCATCAAAGAGCGCATTGCTGAGATCGGCCAGCTGTTCCGCATTATCGTTAACGCCGCGCAGCAGCACGCTCTGGTTCAGCAGCGTGACACCCGCTCGCTTCAGCATTTGCATACCGTAGCGCAATTCCTCATCGATCTCCTGCGCATGGTTGATATGGCTCACCAGCAGCACCTGCAAACGGGTATTCGCCAGTAGCTGGCACAATCCCTCGGTGATGCGGGCCGGAATCACCACTGGCAGACGACTGTGAATGCGTAGACGTTTCAGATGCGGGATTCTCTCCAGCGCTGCAATCAACCATGCCAGCTCATGATCTTTCGCCATCAGCGGATCACCACCGGAGAAAATGATCTCGTCCAGTTCGGGGTGATCGGCAATGTAGTCAATGGCGGCCTGCCAGTTACGCTTATTGCCCTGATTGTCCTGATAAGGGAAGTGGCGACGGAAGCAGTAGCGGCAATTGACGGCACAGCCGCCTTTTACCAACAACAGCGCGCGGTTTCTATACTTATGCAGTAAACCCGGCACCACGCTGCTTTGTTCATCCAGCGGGTCGGTGCTGTAACCGGGCGCATCATTGAATTCCTGACGGCTGGTTAACACTTGCAACAGTAGCGGGTCCTGCGCATCGCCGATTTTCATGCGCTGAATGAACGCTCGCGGCACGCGCAGGGCAAAAAGTCGCCTTGCTTCAGTGCCTTCAGCCAATTCGGCATGGTGCTCGAGAGCTAAAAGTTGCAGTAATTCAGCGGGATCGGTGACAACATCAGCAAGTTGCTGCAACCAATCTTCTCTGGAAGGGGGATTTAGGGTTACAATGTGTGCCATTTTTTTGGCTATTACCAGTTCAATATTTACAGAGGGCCTTTATGGCGACTTATCTTAGCAACGATTTTCGTTCCGGTCTTAAAATCATGTTCGAAGGCGAACCGTATGCCATCGAATCAAGTGAATTCGTTAAGCCGGGTAAAGGCCAGGCGTTTGCACGCGTAAAAATGCGTCGTCTGCTGACCGGTTCTCGCGTTGAGAAAACCTTCAAATCAACTGACTCTGCCGAAGGCGCAGACGTGGTTGATATGACCCTGCAATACTCATACAACGACGGTGACTTCTTCTACTTCATGCACCCGGAAAGTTTCGAGCAGTATCAGGTTGAAGCTAAGGTGCTGGACGACGTGCAGAAGTGGTTGCAGGATAACGCCGATTGTATCGTTACCCTGTGGAACAACAAAGCCATTGCTGTTCAGCCGCCGAACTTCATCGAAGCTGAAGTTATCGAAACCGATCCAGGCCTGAAGGGTGATACCGCAGGTACGGGTGGTAAGCCGGCTACGCTGGCAACTGGCGCCGTAGTTAAAGTGCCGTTGTTCGTGCAGATTGGCGAAGTGGTAAAAGTGGATACCCGCTCTGGCGAATACGTTTCTCGCGTAAAATAATCGTCAAATCAGGCGCATCCTTCGATGCGCCTTTTTTCTAAGTGAGTTCAGAATAATGAAAAAGCTGGCAAAATTCGTCGCCTTTGCGTTGCTGGTCTCCTCGGCATTGAGTGCCTGCAACACCTTCCACGGCTTCGGCGAAGATGTCTCCCATTTGGGTGGCGCAATTTCACGAGCGGCCAAGTAAGCGCCTACACATCTCCTTTTTCTGTGCCTGACACCGCAGCGTTGCGTTTAGGGACTATGCTTTAAAAGCTGTACTTTTACTGCAACCAAAAAGGATATTGTTATGTTAAAGAAAAGTATTGTCGCGATTTTCTCCGTACTGGTGCTTTCCTCTCTGCTTTCTGCCTGCAACACCACCCGTGGTGTAGGGGAAGATGTAGAAGCAGGTGGCAAGGCGATTCAACGCAGCGCGCAGTAATGTATGACCGGTGCGGAACGTGTTTCGTACCGGCTTTTCTTATATCCCGACTTTATCCCAAACATTCCCTCCTCCTGTCGTTGCTGCTGTTAAACCGCCTGACCCTATGGTGATATTGAGGGTGTAAGCGTGGCGGCGTTGTCTGTCATCGCCAATACGGGTAGACTTCCACCCCTTATCTGTATAAGGAGTCATCAACATGAGCGAAACGGCAAGCTGGCAGCCGAGCGCACCCATTGCCAATTTGTTGAAACGTGCCGCTATCATGGCGGAAATCAGACGTTTCTTTGCCGATCGCGGCGTGCTGGAGGTCGATACCCCGGCGATGAGCCAGGCGACCATCACTGACATCCATCTGGTGCCTTTCCAGACGCGTTTTGTTGGCCCAGGTGCCAGCGAAGGTCGCGATCTCTGGCTGATGACCAGCCCGGAATACCATATGAAACGCCTGCTGGCTGCGGGCAGTGGTCCGATTTATCAGCTGGGCCGGAGCTTCCGCAATGAGGAAGCCGGACGTCATCACAACCCTGAATTCACCATGCTGGAGTGGTATCGTCCCCATTACGATATGTACCGGCTGATGAATGAGGTTGATGATCTGCTGCAACAAGTGCTGGAGTGCGATAGCGCGGAGTCCCTCTCGTACCAGCAGGCATTTATTCGTCATCTGGAGCTGGACCCGTTATCTGCTGATAAAGCGCAACTACGCGAAGCGGCTGAGAAGCTGGGCGATGGCGAGCTGGCGCGTGAAGAAGACGATCGCGACACCTTGTTGCAACTGCTGTTTATGCTGGGTGTTGAACCTAAGATTGGCATCGATAAGCCAACCTTCGTTTATCACTTCCCGGCCAGCCAGGCGGCACTGGCAGAGATCAGTACCGAAGATCACCGCGTCGCGGAGCGTTTTGAGGTGTATTACAAAGGGATCGAGCTGGCGAACGGTTTCCGTGAGTTAACCGACAGCCGTGAACAACGTCAGCGTTTTGAGCAGGATAACCGCCGTCGCGCGGCGCGTGGACTGCCACAGCATCCGATCGATACCAACCTGCTGGATGCGTTGAAGCACGGGATGCCGGCCTGTTCAGGCGTGGCGTTGGGCGTGGACCGTTTGATTATGCTGGCGCTGAAAGCCAACTCGTTGAGCGAAGTGATCGCTTTCCCGGTCGACCGCTGCTAATAGACGATCCGTAGCGGCGGGATTTATCGCGCAATGTCGTGCGCAACGCCGAAATAAACGCGCGATAAATCGCACCGCTACAACCATCAATTACCGCTTTGCGGGAACTCCTCGATAGTCACCGGCAGACTCATCTTCTGCTCGTTGCGCAGCACCTGCACATCAATCACGGATCCGGGGCGAATCTCCGCTACCTGGTCCATAGTTTCCTGCGCGGAAACCGCCGGTTTACCATTGACGCTAAGCAGGACATCGTTAGCCTGAATCCCGGCCCGATCAGCAGGACCACCCGGCGTCACTTCGCTGACAATAATGCCCTGCACGCGATCCAGGCTGCTGCCCTGACCATGTAACGGCGGCAGTTCACGTCCGGTAATGCCGATATATCCACGGATCACCCGGCCATCACGAATCAGTTTATCCATGATTTTAGTCGCCAGTGCCGTCGGAATGGCAAAACCAATCCCTTCCGGCGTCTCGCCATCGTTGCTTTTATCAAACGTCAGGGTGTTGATCCCCATCAGTTCGCCCAGCGAGTTGATCAGTGCGCCACCTGAGTTGCCCTGGTTGATCGAGGCATCGGTTTGCAGGAAGTTCTGACGGCCGGAAGAACTGAGGCCGACGCGACCGGTGGCGCTAATGATGCCCTGCGTCACGGTCTGTCCGAGGTTGTAAGGGTTGCCGATAGCCATAACCACGTCGCCAATGTGGGGCACGCGTTTAGCGTTAATCGGGATCACCGGCAGATTGGTGGCACTGATTTTCAGCACTGCCAGGTCGGTCATGGCATCGGAACCGACCAGCGTCGCTTCAAAGAAACGGCCATCCTGTAACGCGACGATAATCTGGTCAGCGTTATTGATGACGTGTTTGTTGGTAAGAATGTAGCCTTTTCCGTTCATGATCACGCCGGAACCCAGCGTGGTGATACCGCGATTGTTGTTGCCATGCGCGCTACGGTTATAGACGTTGACCACCGCAGGCACAGCACGACGCACACCCTGGTTAAAGCTGAAGGGTGCTTCATCATTGCTGCTGTCATGTTCAATCAGGGCACTGGTGCCCATGCGGAGTGTAGGGATCGCTGCCAGCAAAATGCCCGCAACGATCAGGCCCATCACCACAGAACGCAAAAGTTTAAGAAACATGGTGTTAGTTTAAGCCGGATAAGATCGCAGGGCAGAATAACATGAGAAAGACGGACAAACACCTGCTTGTCCGTCTGTTGAGATGATTATCGCAATAGCAGGTAAATACTTTCGTCGCCGCGCACTACATTCAACGCCAGCACAGGTGGTTTTGTCTCCAGCACTTTGCGCATTTCTGCCAGGCTCTCCACCCGGTTACGGTTCACGCCAACGATCACATCATCTTTTTGCAGACCAACCTGTTCCGCTGGTGTGCCTTTTTCGATGGTGTCGACTTTCACGCCTTTATCACCGGTCTTGGTGGTGCCATCACTGAGGGTGGCACCCTGGAGGGCCGGGGAGAGTAGCTGAGCGCTGGCGGTGGTTTGCGCGCTCTGATCCAGCGTGACGTTGACGCTGATTGGCTTACCGTCACGCAGCAGCCCCAGTTTGACTTGCTGACCCGGTGGTGTGGTGCCGATTTTTACCCGCAATTCGGCAAAGCTGGTAATCGGTTTGTCGTTCACGGAGGTGATAATATCACCCGCCTTGATTCCGGCTTTCTCCGCCGCTGACTTTGGCAGCACTTCGGAAACGAATGCGCCGCGTTGTGCATCGACATTGAAGGCTTTCGCCATATCGGCGGTCATTTCCGTACCTTTAATGCCCAACTGTCCACGTTTGACTTCGCCAAACTGAATCAGCTGCTGAGCCAGGTTCATCGCCATATTGCTGGGAATGGCAAAGCCGATACCGATATTGCCGCCACTGGAGGCCAGAATCGCGGTGTTGATACCAATCAGCTCGCCATTCAGGTTAACCAACGCACCACCGGAGTTGCCCCGGTTAATCGCGGCATCGGTCTGAATAAAGTTTTCCAACCCTTCCAGATTCAGGCCGCTACGGCCCAACGCTGAGATAATGCCCGAGGTGGCGGTTTGACCAAGGCCAAACGGGTTACCAATGGCGACCGCGAAATCACCGACTTTCAGGGTGTCGGAATCGGCGATTTTTACCTGCGTCAGGTTTTTCGCGCCCTGTACCTGAATCAACGCAATATCCGTCTGCTCGTCATGGCCGATCAGTTTGGCGTCATATTCGCTGCCGTCGCTCAGTTGAACGCTGATTTTGTCTGCGCCGTTGACGACATGGTTATTGGTCAGGATATAGCCTTTCGCGGCGTCGATAATGACACCCGAACCCAGGCCTTCAAAAGGCTGTGGTTGATTTTGTCCCGGCATCTGGCCAAAGAAGCGTTTCAGCGGTTCAGGTAAATCCTGACCCTGAGCCGCGGTTTCGGTACCCTCTACGTGGACGCTGACCACGGCAGGCAACACTTTTTCCAGCATCGGTGCCAGGCTCGGCAGTGGCTGTCCCTGGATTTGCGCCGGGAGAGTCGCCAGTGCAGCCGGGGTGGCGGCCAGACTCATCCCAATGCTCAAGGCTAATGCGCTTAACAGTCGTGCTTGTTTTTTCATTGCTACAACGCTCTCGCTGCGAAAAGGGGATTAAAAAAGTGTGACAGTTGTTTGGGGTAAGGGTTCGACAAACAAAAAGGGCACAGCGTTGCTGTGCCCCAAAAGATTAATTACGCGGTGCGCGATCGCCGCCACGTAACAGGCCAGATGCGCCTTCGGAGTAATCACGCGGGATCTGCACCGGTGCCTGATCGTTATCCGCTTCGGCTTCCGTTAGCTGGTAAGCAAACGGGTTTTTCTCGCCCGGCAGATTTGGCAACAGGTCGTTAGAACCTTTCGCCATATGCTGATACAGCTGGCGGTAATCACGCGCCATGTTATCCAGCAATTCTGCACTGCGTGCAAAATGGTTGGTCAGCTCTTCACGATAATCCGCCAGCTCTGCTTTGGATTTTTCCAGTTCGTACTGCATGGTGCGCTGTTCGCGCAGTTTCTTGTTGCCAAAACGCATTGCGACTGCGCCGACAATAATGCCAATCACTAAACCAATCAGCCCGTATTCCCAGGTCATAATGACTCCCGTGTAATTTCCGTTGCTTCGTAGGGCATTGCTTCTGCTTCAACTTCAATAACAGCCACTATACCCGTTAATCGATTGGAAGTGGAACTCTGGAGCGGCATCGCTTAGTGTAGAGCGGCCTAATTTTCGACAACCGACTTGTGAATCGGACTTTTTCAGGGACTCTGAGAGAACCATGCAAACCTCATCTCCGCTTGCGCGCTATGAGCAAGCGCTGTCACAGGGTGAATTTCGCCCGGATGACGTACAACGGGAAGCTATTACCCGCTTAGATGCCATTCAGCAAGGATTGGTCGCGCGCCAGCAAACCACGCCGCCAGCCAGTAAAGGCTTGTTTGGTCGTCTTTCTAAGCTGATGAATAAAGAAAAAAGTAGTAAAGAAGCGCCGGTGCGCGGCCTGTATATGTGGGGCGGGGTAGGGCGCGGCAAAACCTGGGTGATGGACCTGTTTTTTCAGTCTATTCCTGGCGATCGCAAATTACGCCTGCACTTTCACCGTTTCATGCTGCGTGTCCATGAAGAATTGACGCAATTGCAGGGGCACAGTGACCCGCTGTTGATTGTTGCCGATCGCTTCAAGGCTGAAACCGACATTCTGTGCTTTGACGAATTCTTTGTTTCCGATATCACCGACGCCATGCTGCTCGGCACCTTGATGGAAGCGCTGTTTGAACGGGGTATTGCGCTGGTCGCTACCTCGAACATCCCACCCGATGATCTCTACCGCAACGGTTTGCAACGTGCGCGCTTTCTGCCGGCGATTGAGCAAATTAAGCGTCATTGTGACGTGATGAACGTTGATGCGGGAATCGATTATCGTCTGCGTACCCTGACGTCGGCGCATTTGTGGAGCTTCCCGCTCAACGACGAGACTCATGCGGAAATGGAGCGCATGTTCCGTGCCCTGTCGGGTAAACCGCGCAGTGACGCGCCAGTGCTGGAGATTAACCATCGTCAGATGCCGACGCTGGGGGTACAGGATGGCGTGCTGGCGATTGATTTCCTGACGCTCTGTGGCGAAGGACGCAGCCAGCATGACTATATTGAGCTGTCGCGCCGCTTCCACAGCGTTTTGCTGTATGATGTGCCGGTGATGATTTACAAGACGGAAGACCAGGCACGCCGCTTCCTCGCGTTGGTGGATGAGTTCTACGAACGTCATGTGAAACTGGTGGTGGCGGCTGAAACCTCGTTGTTTGAGATTTATCAGGGCACGCGTTTGAAGTTTGAATATCAACGCTGCCTGTCGCGTTTGCAGGAGATGCAGAGTGAAGAATACCTGCGCCTGCCGCATTTACCCTGATGCAACGCAAAAAACCTGACGTGGGGCGTAAAAAGGTTCGATCTTTGTGGTCGACTTCTCTATAATCTTGCGACCCCACGTTACGGCAAAGGTTTTTCTTCCCAGGAACCTTTGTGATCCGGTAACTCTACCTGAGGGGGTGGGCTTGCTGGGCGAAATGGTCGTGTGAGCCTCAATCGTTAACTTGGCGTTTGGGATTTCACCAACGTGTAACTTTATTTGGGTAAGCTTTTCAATGAAAACTTTTACAGCTAAACCAGAAACCGTCCAACGTGACTGGTATGTTGTTGACGCAACTGGCAAAACCTTGGGTCGCCTGGCGACTGAACTGGCGCGCCGTCTGCGTGGTAAGCACAAAGCGGAATACACTCCGCACGTTGATACCGGTGATTACATCATCGTTCTGAACGCAGAAAAAGTTGCTGTAACTGGCAACAAGCGTAACGACAAGATTTACTATCACCACACTGGTCACATCGGTGGTATCAAGCAGGCGACCTTCGAAGAGATGATTGCCCGCCGTCCTGAGCGTGTGATTGAAATCGCGGTTAAAGGCATGCTGCCGAAAGGCCCGCTGGGTCGTGCTATGTACCGTAAACTGAAAGTTTACGCAGGCAACGAGCACAACCATGCGGCGCAGCAACCGCAAGTTCTTGACATTTAATCGGGATTACAGGCAATGGCTGAAACTCAAAACTACGGCACTGGTCGCCGCAAAAGCTCATCCGCTCGCGTCTTTATCAAGCCGGGTAGCGGTAACATCGTAATTAACCAGCGCTCTCTGGAGCAGTACTTCGGTCGCGAGACTGCACGCATGGTCGTGCGTCAGCCGCTGGAGCTGGTTGATCTGGTTGGTAAACTGGACCTGTACATCACCGTTAAAGGTGGTGGTATCTCTGGTCAGGCAGGTGCGATCCGTCACGGTATCACCCGCGCTCTGATGGAGTACGACGAGTCTCTGCGTTCTGAACTGCGTAAAGCGGGCTTCGTTACCCGTGATGCGCGTCAGGTTGAACGTAAGAAAGTCGGTCTGCGTAAAGCACGCCGTCGTCCGCAGTTCTCCAAACGTTAATTGTTGCTGCTTCGGCAGTGTCAGTTGGCACAAAAAACCCGCTTCGGCGGGTTTTTTGCTTTTTCCGGACAGGAATTGCCGCCACAAAAACGCGAGCTTTGCCCGCATTTTGCCTGCAAATCACTTTCCACGCCCCACAAGCTGCTTAAAATCTGGTAAACTGACTGTCACTTTGCGCCCGCGAGCCGGAGCGTTGTGGATGTTTTTTCCGCCAGGATGGGCGAAAAATGCCGCAAACGCTGGCTGTGTGCGAATCTGATAAGCAGGTGAGTCGCCGTGTGGTTGGCTATTCGCAGTATTTTTTTGTGAACAAACTTGGAGGTTTTCATGGCTGTCGCTGCCAACAAACGTTCGGTAATGACGCTGTTTTCTGGTCCGACTGACATTTTCAGCCATCAGGTACGTATTGTACTGGCTGAGAAGGGCGTCAGCGTGGAGATCGAGCAGGTTGAAACGGATAACCTGCCGCAGGATCTGATTGACCTCAACCCGTACCGCACAGTACCAACGCTGGTAGATCGTGAACTGACGCTGTATGAATCTCGCATCATCATGGAGTACCTTGATGAGCGTTTCCCGCATCCGCCGCTGATGCCTGTCTATCCGGTTGCCCGTGGTGAAAGCCGCCTGATGATGCACCGCATTGAGCAGGATTGGTACAGCCTGATGCGCATCATTGAAACCCGCACCGGTGCAGAAGCCGATGCCGCGCGTAAACAACTGCGTGAAGAGCTGCTGGCGATTGCACCGCTGTTCTCACGTACGCCGTTCTTTATGAGCGAAGAGTTCAGCCTGGTTGATTGCTATCTGGCGCCGCTGCTGTGGCGTTTGCCGTCTATGGGTGTTGAGCTGGCTGGCGCAGGTTCTAAAGAGCTGAAAGGCTACATGACCCGCGTATTTGAACGTGACTCTTTCCTCGCTTCACTGACTGAAGCAGAACGTGAAATGCGCCTTCAAGCCCGGGGCTAATCTATGGAAATGTCGCAACTAACGGCCCGTCGTCCCTACCTGCTGCGTGCGTTCTATGACTGGTTGCTTGATAACCAGTTAACGCCGCATTTGGTGGTCGATATTAATTTGCCTGGCGTGCAGGTGCCGCTGGAGTACGCGCGTGATGGTCAGATTGTGCTGAACATCGCTCCGCGTGCGGTAGGTAACCTGGAGCTGGGCAACGATCATGTCCAGTTCAACGCCCGCTTCGGTGGCGTGCCGCGTCAGGTCTCAGTTCCGATGGCGGCGATTCTGGCTATCTACGCCCGTGAAAACGGCGCTGGCACCATGTTCGAACCGGAACCGGCCTATGAACTGGCCGCGCAGGATGAACTGGAAGGCCAGGAAGAAACCATGATGTCGGTGATTGATGGCGATCGTCCTGATGATTCGACTGACGATGAAACTCCGCCAGATGATGAGCCGCCGCCGCGTGGTGGTCGACCTTCACTGCGCGTGGTGAAATAAAAAACGGGCCAGATGGCCCGTTTTTTTATGCCTGCGTCTTAGTAGACGTCACGCAGATAGCGTTTATCTTTCTTCAACTGATCGACATAAGCTGCCGCACGTTCGCTGGACAGGCCGCCGAACTGACGCACCACTTCATACAGCGCCGCATCGACATCTTTCGCCATGCGTGATGCATCACCACACACGTAGAAGTAAGCACCGTCCTGCAACCAAGCGTAAAGCTCAGCACCTTTCTCCAGCATACGGTTCTGCACGTAAATCTTCTCTTCCTGATCGCGCGAGAACGCCAGATCAAGGTGAGTCAGCAGACCGCTTTGTTGCCACTCGTTCAGCTCATCCTGGTAGATGTAATCGTGTTCCTGATGCTGGTCACCAAAGAACAACCAGTTTTTGCCTTCGGCACCGGTGGCCTGGCGCTCCTGCAAAAAGGCACGGAACGGTGCAATACCGGTACCCGGACCCACCATGATCAGCGGTGCCTTATTGTTGGCAGGGACGCGGAACGCTTTGTTGGGCGAAATAAAGATTGCCGGTTTTTCGCCGCGACGTACACGCTCAGCCAGATAGGTAGAGCAGACACCGTTACGGGCGCGGCCACCACTGTGGTAACGCACTGAAGCGATGGTCAGATGCACCTGATTCGGATGGGCTTTCGAGCTGGAGGAGATGGAGTAAGCACGGTGTTGCAGCGGGCGCAGCATCGCGACAAATTCCGGCACCGACAGGCTGCGCGTCAACTCCAGTTGCAGCAGGTCCAGCGTATCTTTGCCCCACAGCCACACGCCGAGGGTATCTTTGTCGTCGTGTTGCAGGACGTGACGCAATTCCTGGTTAGTGGTGTTCTGGCCGACCCACTCAATCAGTTTGCGCGACGGCTCAGAGATTTCAAACTGGTAAGTCAGCAAATCGCCAAGGTTACGCTCGAAGCCCGGCACTGGGGTTTCATAGTCTGCATTCAACTGGGTCAGCAGCAGCGTCACCAGCGCAGGGTCATTCACTGGGATTACGCCCAGTGCGTCGCCTGCTTCGTACTTTAGCCCGCTGTCCGTCAGGTCAAACTCGAAGTGACGGATATCTTTGCCGGACTGCTCGCCAGAAAGACGTTTGTTGGTCACCAATGCCGCAGCATAAGGATTCTGTTTGTTGCTGCCCGGAATGACCGGTGCTTCCGGTGCGCTTTCCAGCACCGTACCGCTGCTGCCCGCGCTGGCGGCAAACTGCGGCATGGCTCCACCGATCCATGTACTGGATGGCTCTTCGTAATCGATATCGCAGTCAATACGATCAACCACACGCTTCGCACCCAACTGTTCGAGGCGCATATCGATGAATTTACCGGCCTGGCAGAAACCGTCATAGCCGGTGTCACCGATCGCCAGTACGGCGAAGTGCATCTGCTCCAGACGCGGCGCGGTGCTGGCAGAAATGGCCTGCCAGAACAGCTGAGCGTTGTCCGGCATTTCACCTTCACCGTAGGTAGAGGTGACGATCAGCACATGACGCATGGTGGCGAAGAGATCGATATCCACCTCACCCAACGCCTGCACCACAGGCACCAGGCCTTTGGCACGCGCGGCTTTCGCTGCGGTCTGGGCCAACGCTTCCGCGTTGCCCGTCTGTGAACCGAACAGGATATGCAGTTGGGTTGTCGTTGCAGCACCGGCCGCAGGGGCGGCCTGCTGCTTATCTTCTAACACCAACAGGCGTGAGTGGAGACCAGCGAGAAAACCCGCCAGCCAGTATTTCTGATCACCGTTAAACGGTGCATCTTCAGGAATGTAAGGAATCTTCATGGGTACTTTTACTCAATCCCGTTCATATTCAGTCAGTAATACACAAATCTGTTGATTCAGCTATCAGGATAATTTTCCGACAGCCGCCGCGATTTCTGGCAATGCCGCACGGGCAAACAACTCTTCAAAATCAGGCAGATGACCCAGCACCTCACGGTTACAGGCATCCTGATAGATGATCCAGCCATAGGTAGCCAGGCTGTCCATCGAACGGATGTTGCGTTGCGTCAGCGCGGCTTTGTAATCCGACATACGTTTGGACGCGATCAGGCTCGCCAGTTCATCATCGTTGTAGTTCTCGATAGCAGAGCGTGCATGACGTTGCAGCTTGCTTACCAGCGAGAAATCTTCTGTCATCAGCAGGTTACGTACCGCTTTCTCAACCGCCGGGTCTTCCACTGAAGTGCCTTTCGGCAACTTGCTCAGTGCCAACTGCTGCGCGAAGCTCAGCACGGTATAGTTGTTGAGCAGCACGAACATTTCAAGCGTATCGGTAGCACCGTAAGCCGGTACTGCGCCATCAGCGATGGTTTTGCCCGCACGCCAGGCTGATTTGAACTTCGCGACCTGATGCGCAGCCAGCGAGGTTGACAGTTCTTCCAGCAGATCCTTACGCGATTTCGCCTTCAGAATCTCACCACCGTCCTGATAGAGCAACAGCGAACGTGGCATGACATACACAAAGTGGTGGCACTCGGTTTCCCAGTTTGCCAGCAACCATGCAGCACGCGGTGAGTTAGTGGCTTCCAGATGCCAGTTCAGCATGGTCAGCACCGCTTGTTTGTGCACTTTCGCCATTTCGTCTTCATCAGCGATGGAGCCAAACAGCACCGAGTCTCCGGCGGCGTGTGCCGCCAGTGAGCCGTACGGGTCGTACTGGTAGGCAAAGCCGCCGCTCATGCCATTACCAAAACCTTTACCGAAAGTACCGAGGTTGAGAATGGCACCGTTGGTCATGTATTCACAGCAGAAGTCACCCACGCCTTCAACCACGGCGGTTGCGCCAGAGTTACGCACGGCGAAACGGTCACCCGCCTGGCCTTGTACGAACAGACGTCCACCGGTGGCACCAAACAGGGCAAAGTTACCGATAAGCACGTTGCCATCGCTATCCTGTGCGCCGCCGCCCGGTGACATCACCACCAACTCGCCGCCACACTGACCTTTACCAACGCCATCGTTACAGGTGCCGTAGTGCTTCATCTGCATACCGTCGTTGCAGAATGCACCGAACGACTGACCAGCAGAGCCGGAGGTTTGGATCTGCACGGTGGCTGGTGCCAGGTAGTGACGGCCACGGTCATCTTTCAGTACCGCCGGGATAGCGGCTTTTTGTTCGGCTGACAGTTCATGGTTCAGCATACGTTCGATATCAATGGCCAACTGACCACCGACGCTCTTGTTACGGTTGTTCAGCGTGATGCCTGCGCCAAGCGCGATCTCACGACTGCCTTTCGCGACCAGCTGATCTTTCAGCTCTTCAACCCAGCCGTTGTCCAGTTCGAAATCTTTTTCCAGATAGACGGGTTTAGCGATTTTCTGCTCTGGTACGACGGTCAGCATGGCGCGCAGGTCCAGTTTGCCGACTTCCAGCGGGTGATCCATCAGGTGCAGCAGATCTGAACGGCCGCGTGCTTCACGCAGTGAACGCAGGCCGAGGCGTGCGAGGAACTCACGTACTTCCTGTGCCACGTTGATGAAGTACTGGGCCAACTGACGCGGATCGCCATCAAAGGCTTCGGCGTTGGTCGTCAGACCGGCCGGGCATTTGACGTTACAGTTTTTCGCCATTACGCATTTCAGCATCATCAGCGCAGTCGTACCGAACTCGAAGCTGTCGCCACCGAGCAGGGCGGATTTGATCACGTCGCTGCCGGTTTGCTGCGCGCCAGAGCAACGCAGTTGTACTTTGTCACGCAGGCCGTTGGCACACAGCGCCTGATGCACCTCGGCGATGCCGATTTCCGCCACGCGGCCGGTGTATTTCAGGCTGGTAACCGATGCCGCACCGGTGCCACCAGTGTTACCGGCGACGTTAATGACGTCAGCACCGGCTTTCGCTACGCCAACCGCGATGGTGCCGATACCTTCGGAAGACACCAGTTTAACGATAACGCGCACGCGTGCGGCTTTACAGTCGTGAATCAGCTGTGCCAAATCTTCGATAGAATAAGTGTCGTGATGCGGCGGTGGAGAAACCAGCTCCACACCCGGCGTACCGCCACGCGCTGCGGCGATTTCTACCGTAACTTTCGGTGCCGGTAACTGACCGCCTTCGCCTGGTTTTGCCCCCTGGCCAATTTTGATCTCCAGCTCTTCCAGCATCGGATCGGCGAGGTAAGCCGCCCAGACGCCGAAGCGACCAGATGCCAACTGCTTGATGCGTGAGGCGCGGATGGTGCCGTGACGTGAATAGTGTTCACCACCTTCACCGCAGTTACTCATCCCGCCCACCATGTTGGTGCCGTGTGCGACGGCTTCATGCGCCGGGGCGACCAGTGCGCCGTGGCTCATCGCGCCAGAGGCAAAGGTACGGGTGATTTCGTGTGCAGGCTGAATCTCTTCCAGCGGCAGCGAAGGCAGCGCGGTGAAGATGCGTGACAGGTAGTCAGCCGCTTTACCGTAAGCGGTGACACTCAGCGCGCCATTCACGACTTCGCTTTTTTCGATTTCATCGGCAAAACGGGTTTTCAGTGCACGCGCCAGCGCAGCCAGACGCTCGCTTTCTGGTTTCAGACCGGCAATGGCATCAACCAGACGCAGCGTAAACTGGTTCAGGCTGCCATTAACCGCTTCGCATTGCAGACCACGGGTGGCGAAGCCATTGTTCACCAGCGAGTAGCGGCCCAGTTTGCGACCAAACTCTGCTTCGCTGTCGACGTGGGTCAAATCACATGGCAGCGCGAGGATATCACGCAGCGCCGCCGGACGACGTTTACGTTCGGCATACATCAGGCTGGAGAACTGGCGGTAATCCGGCGTGATGGTAAAGCTGTCGATGACATCATTCGGGATACGTTCGAAGCTGCTGTCTTTGAACGCTTCCGCTTTGATGTTGAACGCGTTGTCCAGTTTCGCCAGCGTCATCAGACGGATAAAGTTGTCCTCTTCGCGGGCTTTGTCCGCAAAGCGAATCGGCTGTTCCGTCATATCAATAAAGGTACGGACAGCGATGGTGCCATAGGAGTGACCGGCACCCTCGGCGCGCTCTTTAAACAGGCCGAGTAACGGGACTTCCGCTTCACCCTGGATTTTCAGCGCGCTTTGATGCCAGTCCACCGCCATTTGGGCGATAGCCGGGAAGCCTGCACCGCCAACCGGGGTTTTGATATTCGGGAAATATTTCTTCAGCACCGGATCTTCGGTATCGAGGAAGTTCGGTTCGAAGAATTCACCACAGCTGTAGCTTTCCACGGTACACAGGCCCACTTTGCCCATGGTTTTCATCAGTGCTTTTTCTGCGGCTTTGGCATAGCGTTTAAAGGCTTTGTTGCCTTCTTCACCTTCGCCGAATTTCTCTTCAGCACGCATTTGCACGCCGAGCGGATAAATAGCGGAGGCACCGAAGCCGAGTGCTGCGGCAATGTGGTGAGAGGAGATGCTCTGACCACTTTCGACCACCAGCGAGACATCCAGACGCAGGCCTTCCTGCACCAGACGCTGGTTGATGGCGGATACCATCAACAACATCGGGATCGCCGCATGGGTAGAGGAAATATGGCGATCAGTCAGCACCGCGATTCCGCCCTGCTGACGAGCAAAGTCCACGACCTTCTGAGCCAGATCGTCGATGGCTTTTTCCAGTGCGGCAGCGTTGGCTGCACGGCTGACGATATCTTTACCGATTACCGGCTCGTACAGCATCTCAAAACGCTGATAAGGCGCCACTTTCTGCTCACGCAGACGCAGCATATCAAGGTGCGTCAGGATAGGCGTCGGAACGATGATCTGTTGGCCTTTGCTGCGGCCCAGATGCGGTTTGGCACCCAGAGCCACGCGCAGCGTCATGCCATCCGCTTCACGGATAGAATCGAGCGGTGGGTTCGTCACCTGCGCAAAGCGCTGCGAGAAGTAGTGCGCCATGCCGCCTTCATGATCGGACAAGCCGTTGATGGCATTGCCGTAACCCATCGCAGAGATTTTCTCAGCGCCGGTTTGCAGCATCGGGTCCATCATGAATTTGAAGCTTTCCTGGTTGTAGTAGTAGGCCACAAAACGCTGATAGGTTTTGAGGTCGCCACCATAACGCAGCGGTGAACCCAGTTTCTCTGCCGGGATCTCCGGCAGTTCTTTCAGGTCGACACGCGCCGCTCTCAGCAGGGCAGGGTAATCTTTCTCAGTTGCCAGTTTTTCCAGTGCTTCTACGGTGGTGTAGGAGCGTTTTTCACGGTGATCGTAATACAGCATGCCGCCCGCTTCGATACGGCCACGACGCAGTACGCTTTCTGGCGGGAAGGCAATCTGGCCAGCTTCGGACATAGCACCGATATATTCAGCCGTTTCCACAGAACGCAGAGGACGCAGGCCGAGGCGGTCCAGACGTGCGCCGATCACTTCGCCGTTACCGAAGATCAGTGCTGCCGGGCCATCGTTCTTCTCTTCATACAATGAGAAGTATTCGAGCATGGCGCGCACTTCAGTGGAGAGCGAGGTGTCGTTCTCCCATGCTGGCGGCATCATGGAGACGACGGCATTGATCAGGTCGAGATTATCTTCCATCAGGCGGCTGTGGATGCTCTGGTCGAGACGTGAGCTGTCTGACTGGCCTTTCGGGCGCACAATTTTTTTGCCGCGTGCCAGCGCCAGCGCTGATTCGGCAATGCGGTTTTTACGGTCTGTGTTCAATTCACCGTTATGCGCCATCAGACGGAACGGTTGTGCCATCGTGGTGTGCGGGTCGGTGTTGGTGGAGAAACGGGTATGGAAGAACAACCCACGCACCTGATGGTCCGGGTCGGTCAAATCTTTGAAGTATGGGATCACTTCGTTGGAGTTCAGGCGTGCTTTAAATACCTGAGTGCGCGAGGAGAGCGACAGCGGATACAGACCGCCAAATTCGCTTTCAGTAAAGGCCTGCGCTTCAATGTCCAGCAGCGCACGATAGATGCGTTGCTCAAATTCGTTCTGGCTGGTGGTGTCCTGTGGCGCAGCAAACACCCACTGCACAATCGGCAGCTGGAATTGCAGGGCGGCTGGGCGCGTTACGCTACCGTCCAGCGGCATGTCGCGTTTTACCAGCACCGGGAAGTTATAGGCGGCCAGCGTTTCTTCCACCAGACGCTCGGCGTTGGCACGCAGTTCGGCATCTTTCGGAACGAAGAAGTTACCCACGCCAAAACGGCCCGCTTCCAGCGGCTGACCGGTGATTTTCCGGAAGAAGTGCAGAGAAAGGTCGACGTTGACGCCTGCGCCATCGCCCACGCCTTCAGCTGACATCCCGCCACGGTGCGGCACGGTGCACAGCGCACTGTGTGCCATTTGCAGGATCTCATGAGTCTGCTCGCCGTCCTTACGGGTAATGAAACCTACACCACAGCTATCACTGCCCGCTGTTGGATCATACAAGCCATAGGGATTAGGTTTTTGAGTGGACATTGAGGTCTCCTTAAACTGCTTTTGACATTACCTGCATTATTTCAAGTACAGAGCACTGCTGAGTCAGCTCACAGGCGCTGTATCAATTTCTGCTCCGCTCGGCAATGAGCGGGCGTCGCAACACCGAGCAATTCCTCTCAAGACATAGTATGGACGTCCTTGATGAGCTGCTCTTTAATCCGGGTCTCTTAACTGGAGATAACTTGCATCTAGAGGGAGTCTTCTTGCTGCATAGATATGCCGAGACACTGGCCCGACAGGAAAGCATCCAGCGGAATTCCAACTTATCGGGAAAGCGTACTCAGGTCAAATAGCCAGCTTTATTGAGGGTAATATGCTTTTTTGTCGATTAACTTTATGATTTTTATTATTAATTTGTTGAAAAAGTTGACGGTGTACCCCCGCGTAATCCCGCAGGAAGTGTGAGCCGTCTCACTGTGGTGCAGCCATCAAATCTCTGCACCATGCTGGGGAAAGAAATGTTTTCAGCATAAAATGCTGTTTGGACCACTTCGTGCACAGGATGTATCTGTTTTTCTTATGGCGTCATATTTGAATCAGACCAGGGGTCGTCATTAGTAAAATTAATCATCAGAGGCGTGCTTAAAACAGCGCTTAAGTTGAATGGATATGCAAAAAGGAACAGCAACCATCGGACGATATGGCTGCCAGGGTATTGATTCGCACGAGGTGCTGAGAAATGGGCCGCAAAAGTGCGGCCCTCCAGATTATTCAGTTGGCGGAATTAGTCAAGCGCTTTCAGCATAATGGCGGGAACGTCGGCGAAATAGTCCGGCAATGCACCATAACGGGGCATAACCTCAGCGATTGGGTATGGGCAACCAGCGCGGAGCGCGGATAATTGCGCTATCATGAGCCAGATTTCGTTCAGGGAGCGGGTAATGAAACAGATTCGTCTTTTAGCGCAGTACTACGTTGATTTAATGGTCAAACTGGGACTGGTACGCTTTTCGCTGCTGTTGGCTTCGGCACTGGTGGTGCTGGCGATGGTGGTCCAGATGGCCGTCACTATGGTCCTGCGCGGTCATGTTGAGAGCATTGATGTGGTGCGTTCGGTGTTCTTTGGTCTGCTGATTACCCCCTGGGCGGTCTATTTCCTCTCGGTTGTGGTTGATCAACTGGAAGAGTCGCGTCAGCGTCTCTCCCGCCTGGTGGATAAGCTGGAAGAGATGCGCACGCGCGATCTTGAGCTGAATCAGCAGATGAAAGAAACCATTACCCAGCTCAACCAGGAGATTGCCGACCGTATTAAAGCCGAACAGGCGCGTGAGCAGGTGATGGATAAGCTGCGCGAAGAGATGGCTCGGCGTGAGCAGGCGCAGATTGAACTGGAGCAGCAATCCTCCTTCCTGCGATCATTCCTTGATGCGTCACCGGATCTGGTGTTCTACCGCAATATCGACAAGCAATTCTCCGGGTGTAACCGGGCGATGGAGCTGCTGACCGGATTAAGTGAGAAACAGCTCATTGGCCTGACGCCGCGCGATATTTACGACGAAGATGCCGCAACCAAGGTGCTGGAAACGGATGAAAAAGTATTCCGGCACAATGTCTCCCTGACTTACGAACAGTGGCTGCAATATCCCGATGGGCGTAAAGCCTGTTTCGAAATCCGTAAAGTGCCTTATTACGACCGCGTTGGGAAACGCAGTGGCCTGATGGGCTTTGGACGTGATATTACCGAGCGTAAGCGCTATCAGGACGCGCTGGAGAACGCCAGCCGTGAGAAAACCACCTTTATCTCAACTATCAGCCACGAGCTGCGTACGCCGCTTAACGGCATTGTTGGCCTGAGCCGCATTCTGTTGGATACCGACCTCAATCAGGAGCAGTTGAAGTACCTGAAAACCATTCACGTCTCCGCCATCACCCTGGGCAACATCTTTAATGATGTGATTGAGGTGGACAAAATCGAGCGACGTAAAGTGCAACTCGATAACCAACCGCTCGACTTTACCGGCTTCCTGGCGGACCTGGAAAACCTCTCTGGTCTGCTGGCACAGCCGAAAGGGCTAAAGTTTGTCATGTCGCCTGAACTGCCGTTGCCCCATAAAATTTCGGCGGATGGCACCCGACTGCGGCAGATCCTGTGGAATCTGATTGGTAACGCGGTGAAATTTACCCAGCAGGGCGAGATCGTGGTGCGCGTTGCCTATCACCAGGATGAGACGCTGCATTTTGAGGTGGAAGACTCCGGCATGGGGATCCCACAAGAGGAACAGGACAAAATCTTCGCCATGTATTATCAGGTGAAAGATCAGCATGGTGGTAAACCCGCAACGGGTACGGGGATTGGACTGGCAGTATCACGTCGTCTGGCACAGGCGATGGGCGGCGATATCACGGTACGTAGCGTTCAGGGGCAGGGTTCCTGCTTCACCGTCGAGATCAAGGCACCACGGGTCGCGGAAGAGGTTGAGGACGACAATCTGGACGATGCGATGCCACTGCCGGCGTTGCATGTCCTGTTGGTTGAGGATATTGAACTGAACGTGATTGTGGCGCGTTCGGTGCTGGAGAAGCTCGGTTGTAGCGTGGAGGTGGCGATGACCGGCACCGCCGCGCTGGAGATGTTCGACCCGCAGGAGTTTGATTTGGTGCTGCTGGATATCCAGTTACCGGATATGACCGGCCTTGATGTGTCGCGTGCCATTCATCAGCGACACGCCGGAGAGATGCTGCCACCGTTAGTGGCTCTGACCGCCAACGTACTGAAAGATAAAAAAGAGTATCTGGATGCCGGGATGGATGATGTGCTGAGCAAACCACTGGCCGTCCCTGCACTGACCGCGATGATCAAAAAGTTCTGGGATTATCAGGCGGAAACCGACGCCCCGATGGCTGAACCGTCAGAGGAGAAAAACCGGACGCTGCTGGATGTGCCCATGCTGGAACAGTATATCGAGCTGGTGGGGCCTGGGTTGATTACGCAAAGCCTGACGATGTTTGAAAAGATGATGCCAGGCTATCTCGACGTGCTTGACTCGAACATGATGGCGCGCGACCAGAAAGGCATTGCCGAAGAGGGACACAAAATCAAAGGTGCAGCGGGTTCGGTCGGTTTGCTGCATCTACAAAAGCTGGCCAAACAGATCCAGTCACCCGAATTGCCTGCGTGGTGGGACAACGTTCAGGAGTGGATCGACGAATTAAAACAAGAATGGCAGCATGACGTGAATGTGTTACGTGAATGGGTTGCAGCGCGGGAAAAGTAACAAGGACCAGAAAAAAATGACCCCAGTCGAAACTGGGGTGCGCGAATACTGCGCCAACACCAGGGAAAATGGCGCTGCTGCTATTATTTGAGGTCTATCCTGAGCAACAGCGTGGTATTGGTTAACGCTTCAAAACCACCTTAGCAAATTCGTCACCACTTGTGACAAGATTCATTAAATTGTGTGATGTTGAGCAGCGTTTAAATACAGAAAACATTAATTTGCTGACACAGTCAAGCAAGGAATCAATTTCTTTGACTCATTGCATTAATTTTGACCAGTCGTTCTGTTTTTGGTCGGGTTTTAACTCGCTGAAGTGACGTAAAAACCCGGCAAGTGCGACGAAAGTCGCCTGGTCAGGAAAAATTCGCTTTTTTTCGTAGTAAATGCATGAAATATGGCATGAAACACGGTTGGTAGCGCGGGTTATCCAAAACGTTTTGGAAACCATCGATAGAAAGTTCCAGATTCAGGTTTTAACGATGGATGTAAACCAAAAAGTAGGCAAATTGCTTAACCAGAATTCGAAGATAGCGCAAAGCCCTTGCGGATAATTTACACATTTTTTTCGGAATGCTCTCAATAATCAATGAGAGGGATCAACCACTGTGAAATTTCAATGTTAAGCATCGTGAACCAATTTGCGTGATATGGATCACATTCAATGAAGTGTCTGTCAACAACTTTTCCGATGAGTATTTAAGCATGGAACCGATTCCTTCATAGCGGAAGTGCTTGATGTATTTGGCTCTATTAAAGCAACGATGGTTGCGCAGGCAATGAATTTGTTCGATAAATCAACTGGTCAGGCAGCGATTCTCCGTATTCGACTATCATCGAATGCTATGGTGACCTTGGTGATTGATTAATACAGGGAACAGGTAAGAGATAATTTGATGGCTAAGAATAAAGGGAAACTTTGGCAACGTGTAAAAGTGTGGATCGCAAAATTTCTTCTCGCCTGGCTGGGTATTTGGCTGGCAGGGATTTTGCTATTTTCCTTCTTGCCGGTGCCTTTTTCCGCAGTGATGGTTGAACGACAGCTGGGTGCCTGGCTGCACGGCAATTTTGGCTATGTGGCGCATTCGGATTGGGTCAGCATGGATGAGATCTCACCGTGGATGGCGCTGGCGGTCATTGCCTCTGAGGATCAAAAATTTCCAGAACACTGGGGATTTGACGTTGCCGCGATTCAGTCGGTGCTGGATAACGACGGTGATGAACGGATGCGTGGTGCTTCGACGCTATCGCAACAAACCGCGAAAAACCTGTTTTTGTGGGATGGACGCAGTTGGGTTCGTAAAGGGCTGGAAGCGGGATTGACGGTAGGAATCGAAACGGTCTGGACCAAGCGACGCATTCTTACGGTCTATCTGAATATCGCCGAATTTGGCAACGGTGTGTTTGGGGTAGAAGAGGCATCCCAGCGCTATTTTCACAAACCCGCCAGTCGCCTGACTATGGCAGAAGCGGCGCTGCTGGCGGCGGTATTGCCTAATCCGATCCGTTTTCGCGCCGACGCCCCTTCAGGTTACATCCGTCAGAGACAGCAATGGATTATGCGCCAGATGCGGCAACTGGGTGGGGAAGGTTTCCTTAACCGCTACAAATTGCACTGAAGCGGTTAATCCTCATCAAAACCGGCTTCAAACAATTCAATTACCGCTGCCAGCGCCTGGGTTTCTTCCGGGCCGCTGGCTTCAATCTCAATATGGCCGCCTTTGGCGGAATCCAGCATCAGCAGCGCAATTACGCTGCTGGCTTCCGCTTCCGTTCCTGCTTCATTACGCAGCAGCACTTCTGCGTCGAAACTTTGCACCAGTTCAAATAACTTCATCGCCGGGCGCGCATGCATGCCCAATTTATTACGAATCTCAACGGTTTGCTTCACGGTCATGATTTGCGTTTTTCCAGGGTGCGATGACGGGATTGCACATTTTTACCGCGCGAACGGAAATAGTCGGCCAGTTGTTCGGCGATATAGACCGAACGATGTTTACCACCGGTACAACCGATTGCGACAGTGAGATAGCTACGATTATTGGTTTCCAGCATGGGGAGCCACAATTCAAGGTAGCTGCGTGTCTGATAGATAAAGTTGTGCACTTCAGTATGCCGGTCGAGGAACGCGGCCACCGGGCGATCAAGGCCGGTCATCGGACGCAGTTTTGGGTCCCAGTGTGGGTTAGGCAGAAAACGCACATCAAACACATAATCGGCATCAATCGGAATGCCATGCTTGAAGCCAAAGGATTCAAACACCATCGTCAGCTCGCGTTCGCGTTTACCCAGCAGACGGGTGCGAAGCATTTCAGCCAACTCATGCACCGACATCTCGGAGGTATCAATGATCAGGTCAGCCCGTGAACGCAGTGGTTCAAGCAGGTCGCTCTCCTCATCAATCGCGCTTTCCAGTGACAAATTCTTACTGGAGAGTGGATGCAGGCGACGTGTGTCGCTGTAGCGACGGATCAGCGTGTTGCGATCGGCGTCGAGGAACAGCAACTGTGGCGAAAACGAGTCCGGCA
This sequence comes from Pantoea sp. X-Soil-TKNS-1279, assembly GCF_059730565.1. Taxonomy (NCBI): domain Bacteria; kingdom Pseudomonadati; phylum Pseudomonadota; class Gammaproteobacteria; order Enterobacterales; family Erwiniaceae; genus Pantoea; species Pantoea sp. X-Soil-TKNS-1279. Next base: position 573,473 of record NZ_AP035948.1, read on the forward strand.
GGTTGTTAAGCGCGGTTTCGAAAATCTCCGGTGATTCCGGCATATTGCGCACGTCGATACTGACGGCAGCAGAGATGTTGCGTTCGCTTAAGGTATTGGCCAGTTCTGGCAGCAATACCACTGGCAGGTTATCGACACAGTAAAACCCCATGTCCTCAAGCGCACGCAACGCGACTGATTTTCCTGAGCCTGACCGACCGCTAACGATCATCAGCACCATCACATTTCTCCCGTTTTAAACCGGCGCATTGGCCGGTAAAAGTATCTGTCGCTTAAGGGTGGTCTTCCTGCGCTTCTGTGATAATGGCATAGAGTTCTTCATCGCTCTGCGCAGCGCGCAGACGGCGACAGACGGTTTTATCTGCCAGACGTTTTGCCACCAGCGATAATGTATGCAGATGGGTTTTACACTGGTCTGCGGGCACCAGTAGTGCAAACAGCAGGTCCACAGGCTGGTTATCCACCGCGTCAAAAGCGATAGGTTGATCGAGGCTAATGAACACGCCTACGGCGCGCAGCGTGTCCTCCTCCAGTTTGCCATGTGGAATGGCAATACCATTGCCAATACCGGTACTGCCCATGCGTTCACGGGTGAGGATCGCTTCGAAAAGCGTCTGGTGAGGCAGATTGAGCTGTTTGGCTGCCAGTTCGCTGATTATTTCCAGCGCACGTTTTTTACTCTGGCAGTGTACGCCGCTGCGGGTGCAGTCCAGCGTAAGGACCGAGCTCAATTCCAGTGTCAGATCGTTGTTCATCATCGTTTCACTTGCGAGTTCACATAGCCGCGAGGATCACCCACTTTACCCCTTATCACGGGAAAAATGCAGTGTCTCCTGTTGGCGCTTGCGCAGATGACAAAACGGGGCGGTCAGCCCGCCCCATTCTGTGCTCTGAGTACCGAACCTATCAGTACTCTGCAAGCGTGAAGGTTAGTGTTTTTTCAGTTTATCTTTATGTTTGGTCAACTGACGGGAAAGCTTGTCGATCAATCCGTCAATCGCCGCGTACATGTCTTCCGCTTCCGATGTCGCGTGCAATTCACCGCCGTTCACATGCAGTGTTGCATCAGCAATCTGCGTTACCTTTTCCACTTTCAGAACAATATAGACCTGATTAATGCGATCAAAATAGTGTTCCAATTTGGCAAATTTGCTATTTACAAATTCGCGCAGCGGCTCGGTAATCTCTACATTCAGTCCGGTAAGGTTTATTTGCATAGGTCTTCCTTCTCAATACATTCAAACCAGCTGCTTGCGCTGATTCGAGGGCGGGATGGACAAAGACTCGCGATACTTAGCAACCGTACGGCGGGCCACCATGATGCCCTGTTCAGATAACATGGAGGTCAGTTTGCTGTCGCTCAAGGGTTTTGCGGGATTTTCCGCAGAGATCAATTTTTTCACCAACGCACGAATTGCCGTCGAGGAGGCTTCGCCGCCACCTTCGGTATTCACATGACTGGAGAAAAAATATTTCAGTTCAAAGATGCCACGCGGGCTATGCAAGTACTTCTGCGTGGTAACACGGGAAATGGTGGATTCATGCATATCCACGGCCTGGGCGATATCCGCCAGCACCATCGGACGCATGTACTCCTCGCCCTGTTCAAAAAACGCCTGCTGCTGCTCGACAATACAGCGAGTCACTTTCAGCAGCGTGTCGTTACGGCTCTCCAGGCTCTTAATCAGCCATTTGGCTTCCTGTAAATTGCTGCGGATAAACTGGCTGTCGCTGTCATTACGCGCCGCACCGCCCATCGCAGCGTAGTGCTGATTAATTTTGAGACGCGGTACGCTGTCGGCATTTAGCTCAACTGTCCAGCGGGTGCTGACCTTGCGTACCAGTACATCCGGGATGACATACTCAGGTTCGCTAGTGTTGACCGACTGACCTGGACGCGGATCAAGCGACTGAATCAGCAACATTGCCTCTTTCAGCACATCTTCTTTCAGACGCGTCATGCGCATCAGGCTACGGAAATCGTGATTGGCCAGCAGATCGAGATGATCGCTCACAATCAACCGTGCTTCCGCCAGCATCGGCGTATCGGCGGCATATTGGGACAGCTGCACCAGCAGGCAATCACGCAAATCGCGTGCGCCAACGCCGACCGGATCAAAACGCTGTACGCGTTTCAATACCGCTTCCACTTCTTCCAGCGTCAGTTCTTCATCACCGATGCTGTCGCAAATATCCTGGAGCGTCACGGTGAGATAACCGGTGTCGTCAATGGCATCGACAATCGAAGTCGCAATGGCGCGGTCGGTATCGGTGAACGGTGTCAGCTCAACCTGCCACATCAGATAATCCTGCAACGACTGCGTGGTTTCGCCCTGATAGACCGGCAGCTCATCATCCTGGTAATCGGTACCCGTACCGGAAGGCGTTCCGGCGGTGTAGATTTCATCCCAGGTTGCATCGAGCGGCAGCTCTTCCGGCATGTCCTTCTGTTCCAGAGCCTCGCGGGTGTCGAGGGCTTCGCTTTCCTGATATTCGCGTGCGTCTACTTCTTCATGGAGTTCTGATTGTTCGAGCAATGGGTTGCTTTCCAGCGCCAGTTGTAATTCCTGCTGGAGTTCAAGCGTAGAGAGTTGCAGCAAGCGAATTGCCTGCTGCAACTGGGGTGTCATCGCCAGCTGTTGGCTGAGCCTGAGTTGCAAACCTTGCTTCATAATCCGGATTGAATTTCCTAAGCAAACGTCGGAGGTTCCGACACCTTATCAGAGTCTGAACTCTTCGCCCAAATAAACACGCTTAACCTGCTCATCTGCAAGTATTTCATCGGGTGTGCCGTGAGCAATCAGATGCCCCTGGCTGACGATGTAAGCGCGTTCACAAACGGCAAGGGTTTCGCGTACGTTGTGGTCGGTAATCAGCACACCCAACCCACTGTCGCGCAGATGTTCAATGATCTTCTTGATATCAATGACGGAAATTGGGTCAACACCGGCAAATGGTTCATCCAGCAGGATAAACTTAGGATTGGCAGCCAGCGCGCGGGCAATCTCGACACGACGGCGTTCACCGCCGGAGAGTGCCTGACCCATGCTGTCACGCAGGTGTTCGATGTGGAACTCTTCCATCAGTTCGTTGGCTCGATCCTGACGCTGCTCTTCGCTGAGATCGTCACGGATCTGCAATACGGCCATCAGGTTGTCGTAAACGCTGAGGCGACGGAAAATCGAGGCTTCCTGCGGCAGATAACCAATGCCGCGACGTGCACGCGCATGTAGCGGCAGAATGCTGATGTCTTCATCATCAATCACAATACGACCGGCATCGCGCGGCACGATCCCGACCACCATGTAAAAGGTGGTGGTTTTACCGGCCCCGTTGGGGCCAAGCAATCCGACAATTTCACCGGATTTAACTTGCAGGCTAACGTCTTCTACCACGCGGCGGCCTTTGTAGGCTTTCGCCAGGTTTTCAGCGATCAGTGTGGCCATAGAAATTAGTTACTCTTCTTTTGGCTCTGGGATGAACCGTTTTTGTCCTGCAACTGCGACGGCACCAGCACGGTGGTCACGCGTTTGCTCTGGCCCTGACTGTAGGCCTGCATTTTCTGTTCTTTCACCAGATAGGTGATGCGATCGCCTTTGATATTGCTATCCAACTGTTCAATGTAGGCGTTACCCGTCAGCTCAACAAAGTCATTCGCCAGTTCATAGTGCAATTTGGCCGCATGACCCTGTACCGGCTTACCGTTGTCCTGCATCTGATAAAAGGTTGCCGGGTTGCCCCAGGCATCAACGATGGTTTTTTTGCTGTCACCACCCGGGCGAGTGACGACGACTTTGTCGGCGGTGATCTTGATCGATCCCTGAGTCACGATGACGTTGCCGGTAAAGGTAGCGACATTGCCTTGCAGATCCAGCGACTGATTCTCTGAATCGATATTCACGGGTTTGTCAGAATCCCCGGTTAATGCCAGAGCGGGCAAGCTGGTGGCTAACAGGGCGCTGACCAGCAGTAATTTAAGGCTGTTGTTTTTCATTTTGGATTTCATAGGAGGATTTGACCTTTTCAATCAACTGGGCATTTTTCGTCCGTAAGTTGCCGCGCATCTTCATGCCAGTAGAGTTAAAACTGCGGCCATAAAGGGTGACCTGATCGTCTGAGGTAACATCCTGGGTGACGAGATTGACCACCGCATTATCGGTTTTAATGCGTTCCAGCTCCGAATCCTGCGTCAGGGTGTTCACTTCAACGTGGCCGTAAAGATAAAGCATACGATCTTTGGTGAGCTTTGCCTTATCGGCGCGCACAGACCAGGTCGGAATTTTATTCACGTCGTAAGTGGTCATCACCGGATTATCGAACCAGCTCAGTTCATCGGCAGCAAAGTAGGTCACTTTATCCGAAATCAGTTTGTAGGCCAGCGCACCGTCTGGATTGTACACCACGGTGTGAGAAGTCGAACTGGTGTAAGTCGGCTCCTGGTCGTTGGTGGTAACCGGCGCTTTGCTCTCATCCTGGTTGGTAAGATTCCAGCCAATCAGCACCAGAGCGATTAGGGCCAGAATCAGCGTTATCCAACGCCTGCTTTTACTCATACTGATTGCCCTTTGGCATCCTCAAATTTGTTCTGCGCCATTAAGATCAGATCGCAAAGTTCACGTACCGCACCGCGGCCACCGGCAATGCGGGTGACGTAATGCGCGCGCGGCAACAGAATCGGGTGCGCATCGGCGACCGCTACGCTCAGACCCACGCGGGCCATTACCGGCCAGTCGATCAGGTCATCACCGATATACGCCACCTGTTCCGCAGATAATGACAGTTTATCCAGGAGTTCGCGCCAGGCCAAAAGCTTATCCGATTGTCCCTGGTAAAGATGCGTAATGCCGAGGGTTTTGCAGCGATCTTCCATCAGTTTGGCATTGCGGCCGGTAATAATAGCCACTTCAATGCCGGAGGTCAGCAGGCAACGAATGCCATAGCCATCGCGCACGTTGAAAGCTTTCAGTTCTTCGCCGCTGTTGCCCATATAAATCAGGCCATCTGACATTACGCCGTCCACATCACAAATCAGCAGGCGGATCTGCGCTGCGCGCGCCATCACTTCTGCGCTTACCGGACCATAACAGGTCTCGATTGCAGCTGTTTCAACACTCATGTTCTTTTCCTGTTCAGACAACGCCAGCGCGCAGCATGTCATGCATATGTACCACACCGAGCAGGCGATCGTCATCGGCCACCAGCAGCGCAGTGATGTTTTTGTTTTGCATCAGATTAAGGGCGTCAACGGCCAGCAGGTTGGGACGTACGCGAATACCGCCGCGTGTCATCACATCTTTGATGCTGGCTGACTGGAAATCGATACCCATATCAAACACCCGACGCAAGTCACCGTCGGTAAAGATGCCTTCGATTTTCATCAGGTCATCAACGATCACCGTCAGGCCGAGATTTTTACGCGTGATCTCCAGCAACGCATCACGCAGTGAGGCATCCCGAGAGACATGCGGGATCTCGTCGCCGCTGTGCATGATGTCGCTGACATGCAGCAGCAGTTTACGTCCGAGAGCTCCACCGGGATGGGACAGTGCAAAATCTTCCTGGGTAAAGCCACGCGCTTCCAGCAGCGCGACGGCCAGCGCATCGCCCATCACCAGCGTTGCGGTGGTGCTGGTAGTTGGGGCCAGCCCAAGAGGACAGGCTTCCTGTGGCACTTTAACGCACAGATGCACATCGGCGGCACGTCCCATCGCACTGTCGGCACGGCTGGTGATACAAATCAGCTGGACTTTCTGTCGCTTAAGAACCGGGATTAGCGCGAGGATTTCGTTGGATTCGCCGCTATTAGAAATGGCCACCACCACATCATCGGTGCTGACCATGCCAAGGTCACCGTGGCTGGCTTCCGCCGGATGAACAAAGAACGCTGGCGTTCCGGTGCTGGCGAACGTGGCGGCGATTTTTTTGCCGATATGTCCGGACTTGCCCATACCCATCACCACCACTTTGCCCCGACAGGCAAAGATCATTTCGCAGGCGCGGGAGAAATCGTCATTGATATATTGATCGAGTTGCTCAAGTCCTTCGCGCTCAATGCGCAGCACCGCTTTGCCCGCCTGTTGAAAGTCAAAATCCAGTCGCTGATGTGACATGCTCAGTCTGTCCTTATTAACTTGGGGTAAACATGGGGCTAAGCCACAGCCAGCACACCCACACGATAAATCCAGCTAACAACAAGGTGCCTGCTGCCCGGCCAATTCGGCGTCGCGGTTGCAGGCACAGCAGGGCGAACAACACGCTAACCCCCAACATGACCCAGTAATCCCGGGCAAACGCGTGGGGATCAATACTGCCCGGATGAATCAGCGCAGGCAGGCCCAGTACGATAGCCAGATTATAAATGTTGGCACCGATCAGGTTGCCGATGGCGATATCGTCCTCGCCTTTCATGGCCCCGGCAATCACAGTCGCCAGCTCTGGCAGGCTGGTACCTACCGAGATCAGCGTCAGGCCCATCACCAGTTCACTCACCCCGAAATAGTCGGCAAAGACCGTCGCGTTATCGATCACCATCCGGGTCGACATAGGCAGGATCAGCAACGCCACGGCAAGCCACAGGAAGGCCACGGTATTACCGGTTTCATCGCGTGGTAGCTCGGCTAATTGTTCGCGCGTCAGGGTGTCATTGTTCTCGCGTTCGGCCCGGCGCGCGATGCGGATCACCACCAACAGATAAACCAGCGCAATCAGCAACAAAGCCACACCATCGAGGCGGCTAAGATGATTATCAAACAACATGATGCCGCTCAGCAGTGAGACCAGCAGCATTAACGGGAGTTCGCGACGAATCAGATTGGAGTGGACGGTTAAGGGGTGCAGCAGCGCCGCGCCGCCCAGGATTAGCAAAATATTGGTGATGTTCGAACCCAGAGCTGTGCCTACTGCTAAATCCATCTGCCCATGTTGCGCGGCGGAGAAAGAGACGATCAATTCTGGAAGCGAAGTGCCGATGCTGACCACCGTCATACCGATGATTAATGGCGGGATGCCAAAGGATCGACTGAGGATCGCGGCACTGAAAACTAATCGGTCAGCACCGTAAGCCAGTAAAATCAATCCAATGAACAGCAGGGCAGTGGCTACGAACATGAAAAATCCTTGATGGCCGGGGGTGTCGGCACACCTTGACCGACGGGTAAAAACATTAGCGCATTGAAACAGGCGCTGATTTTGACTGTCTGAGAGGCAAAAGTAAATTTTAAGGCGGTTTTCGCCACACCGGGTGGGTAAGTTTCTGTAAAACTCTCGTGCATTGCGGCCTTACAGGCTACCATCCCCGGACACGATAACGCCCGATCCCCATTAAGAGGTAAAGATGATCCAGCAACAAGCGAATCTGGTTGAGGTTCGTGGCGTGAGCTTTTCGCGCGGAGATCGCACCATCTTCGACGACATATCCTTAACGGTACCGGCGGGCAAAGTTACCGCCATCATGGGGCCGTCAGGTATTGGTAAAACCACATTACTTCGTCTGATTGGTGGCCAGCTGCAACCGGATAAAGGTGAAATCTGGTTTCACGATGAGAACATTCCCTCATTGTCGCGCAGCAGATTGTATGAAGTGCGTAAAAAAATGAGCATGTTGTTCCAGTCGGGGGCACTTTTTACCGATCTTAGCGTCTTTGACAATGTCGCCTGGCCGTTGCGTGAGCATACGCAATTACCGCCGGAGCTGCTGCACAGCACGGTGATGATGAAGCTGGAGGCGGTGGGGCTGCGCGGCGCGGCACAACTCAAACCGGCGGAACTGTCGGGTGGTATGGCACGGCGCGCTGCCCTGGCGCGCGCGATTGCGCTGGAGCCGGATCTGATCATGTTTGATGAACCCTTTGTCGGTCAGGATCCGATCACTATGGGTGTGCTGGTGAAATTGATTGATGAGTTGAACCATTCGCTGGGCGTAACCTGCATTGTGGTTTCGCACGATGTGCCAGAGGTCTTGAGCATTGCGGATCATGCCTATATTGTTGCCGGGCAAAAAGTTATTGCTCAGGGAAGTGCGCCTGAATTGCGACAAAACGCAGATCCACGCGTGCGCCAGTTTATTGAGGGGCATGCGGATGGCCCGGTGCCGTTCCGCTTTCCGGCCGGGGATTATCTGGCTGATTTGACCCAAGCAGGGAGAACCTAAACTGATGTTGTTACAGGCGCTGGCGTCACTTGGACGTCAGGGGATAAACACCTGTGCGGCGTTTGGTCGCGCAGGAATGATGTTGTTTCATGCGCTGGTGGGTAAACCGGCGTTTCGCAAACACGCGCCATTGCTGATTAAGCAACTCTACAGCGTGGGCGTCATGTCACTGCTGATCATCATGGTTTCCGGGTTGTTTATCGGTATGGTGCTGGGATTGCAGGGCTATCTGGTTCTCACCACCTACAGCGCGGAAACCAGCCTTGGCATGTTGGTGGCGCTGTCGCTGCTGCGTGAACTTGGTCCGGTGGTCACCGCCTTGCTGTTTGCCGGGCGCGCAGGATCGGCGTTGACGGCAGAAATTGGCCTGATGAAGGCGACTGAGCAGCTCTCCAGCATGGAGATGATGGCAGTCGACCCGCTGCGCCGCGTGGTGTCACCGCGTTTCTGGGCTGGTTTTATCAGCATGCCGCTGCTGGCGTTGATTTTTACGGCTGTGGGGATTGCGGGCGGCGCATTGGTGGGTGTCAGCTGGAAGGGGATCGATCCAGGGTTCTTCTGGTCCGCGATGCAAAATGCCGTGGATTTCCGTACTGATGTCATCAACTGCATTATCAAAAGCGCAGTCTTCGCCATTACGGTAACCTGGATTGCGCTGTTCAATGGCTATGATGCCATCCCGACCTCGGAAGGGATCAGTCGGGCGACGACGCGTACCGTGGTGCACGCTTCACTGGCGGTACTCGGATTGGATTTTGTGCTGACAGCACTGATGTTTGGGAAATGATGCAATGCAAAGCAAGAAAAACGAAATTTGGGTAGGCGTCTTCATGCTGCTGGCTCTGCTGGCAATGCTGTTTCTCAGCCTGCGTGTTGCTGACCTGAAGTCGCTGGGGACTGAACCTACATGGAAGCTGTATGCCACGTTCGATAATATCGGCGGCCTGAAAGTCAGCTCGCCGGTCAAGATCGGCGGCGTGGTGATTGGTCGAGTGACCGATATCTCTCTGGATGATAAAACCCTGTCGCCGCGCGTGACGATGGCGATCAGCGATCAATACGCTGACAAAATACCGGACACCAGTTCACTGGCGATCCGCACCCAGGGATTACTGGGTGAACAGTTTCTGGCGTTGAATCTGGGCTTTGATGACCCGGATCTCGGATCAGCGATGCTGAAAGATGGCGGTACGCTGCGCGATACCAAATCGGCGTTGGTGCTGGAAGATTTAATTGGCCAGTTCTTGTATAAGAGCGGCGACAATAAAAACGATAATAAACAACAGGGTGCGGAGAGCGCACCCGCAGTAACGGAATAATCCCAAGAGGTACAACACGATGTTAAAACGTTTACTGATGATTGCCATGCTGGCCATCGTTCCCCTGGCCGCTACGGCCGCGGACCAGAGCAATCCCTATAAACTGATGAATGAAGCGGCGGCGAAAACCTTTACTCGCCTGAAAAACGAACAGCCGAAGATCAAGCAGGACCCGAACTACCTGCGCGATATCGTGCGCCAGGAATTGCTGCCGTATGTCCAGATCAAATACGCCGGTGCATTGGTGCTGGGCCGTTACTATCGTGATGCGACTCCTGCGCAGCGTGATGCTTACTTTGCCGCTTTTGGTGATTATCTGGCGCAGGCTTACGGTCAGGCTCTGGCCCTGTATCACGGTCAGACCTACCAAATCCAACCGGAGCAGCCGATTGGCGATGCCAATATCGTGGCAATTCGTGTCACGATTATTGATCCTAATGGTCGCCCGCCGGTTCGCCTTGATTTCCAGTGGCGTAAGAACACCCGCACCGGTGACTGGCAAGCCTATGACATGGTGGCTGAAGGCATCAGTATGATCACCACCAAACAGAATGAGTGGGGCGATCTGCTGCGCACCAAAGGTATTGATGGTCTGACCGCGCAGTTGAAAGCCTCAGCAGCGCAGCCTATCTCTCTGGATAAGCAGCAATAATGAGCGAACCATTACGCTGGCAGCGCACTGGCAGCACACTGGCCCTGAGCGGCAAACTGGACCGTGATACGCTTCTTGCCTTGTGGCATCAACGTGAAACGGCTATGGCAGGCATCGATACCATTGATGTGGCAGCGCTGGATCGTGTTGATTCAGCAGGTCTGGCGTTGTTGGTGCATTTACGTGAAATCGTTCGTGCGCAGGGCAGCACGCCATGCTTTAGCGGTATTACCGAGAAACTCCAGTCACTGATTACGCTTTATAACCTCCAGCAGATAATTGTTTCTGCGGAACAAACCGCCTAATCATTATCCACATCTATAAAGCCCCTGATGCTTTCAGGGGCTTTTGCGTATTTAAGAGTCAGGAACTTTCCTCTAAGATGTCTGGCTTATTCTTATTAACTTGAAGCAAAGAGCGATGGAAAATAGTGAAGTTCAGGCTGTGCTGATGCAGGCGCTGCCGTTAGACGAAGTACATGTCCTCAGCAACGATGGCAGCCACTTTCAGGTGATTGCCGTCGGTGAGATGTTTGGCGAGCTGAGCCGGGTTAAAAAGCAGCAGGCGGTTTACGCGCCTCTGATGGAATATATTGCGGATAATCGCATTCATGCGGTTTCTATTAAAACTTATACCCCTGCCGAGTGGGCGCGCGATCGGAAACTTAACGGTTTCTAAGCGCACAAGCCTGCTCAGGCGGGCTTGTTGGGATGGATATTGAGAACCATGTTAATGGACAAATTTCGTGTGCAAGGCCCGACCCGTTTGAGTGGTGAAGTCACCATCTCCGGGGCGAAAAACGCTGCGCTACCTATTCTGTTTGCAGCGCTGTTGGCTGAAGAGCCAGTAGAGATTCAGAATGTGCCGAAACTGCGTGACATCGACACCACCATGAAGCTGCTGAGTCAGCTGGGTGCGAAAGTTGAACGCAATGGTTCGGTACACGTTGATGCGCGCGAAGTTAATGTCTTCTGTGCGCCTTACGATCTGGTTAAAACCATGCGAGCCTCCATTTGGGCGCTGGGGCCGCTGGTTGCGCGCTTTGGTCAGGGACAAGTGTCATTGCCGGGCGGCTGCGCGATTGGTGCGCGTCCGGTTGATCTGCACATTACCGGCCTTGAGCAGCTGGGTGCGGAGATCAAACTGGAAGAGGGCTATGTCAAAGCCTCGGTTGATGGTCGTCTGAAAGGCGCGCATATCGTGATGGACAAAGTGAGCGTGGGTGCCACCGTGACCATTATGAGCGCAGCGACCCTGGCGACCGGTACCACTATCATTGAAAACGCCGCGCGTGAACCGGAAATTGTCGATACGGCAAACTTCCTCAACACCCTGGGTGCGAAAATCAGTGGCGCAGGTACTGATAAAATCACCATCGAAGGCGTAGAACGCCTGGGTGGCGGCGTGTATCGCGTACTGCCAGACCGTATCGAAACCGGTACTTTCCTGGTGGCGGCAGCGATCTCGCGTGGCAAAGTGCTGTGCCACAATACCCAGCCTGATACGCTGGATGCCGTACTGGCTAAACTGCGTGATGCCGGTGCGGATATCGAAACCGGTGAAGACTGGATCAGCCTTGATATGCATGGTAAGCGTCCGAAAGCGGTCAATGTACGCACTGCTCCTCATCCGGGCTTCCCGACTGACATGCAGGCGCAGTTCACGCTGCTTAACCTGGTGGCAGAAGGTACTGGCGTGATCACCGAGACGATCTTCGAAAACCGCTTTATGCACATCCCTGAGCTGATCCGCATGGGTGCGCACGCGGAAATCGAAAGCAACACGGCGATCTGTCATGGCGTTGAAACCCTTTCTGGTGCCCAGGTGATGGCGACTGACTTACGTGCGTCGGCCAGCCTGGTATTGGCAGGTTGCATTGCGGAAGGCACCACGCTGGTTGATCGCATTTACCATATCGATCGTGGTTATGAGCATATCGAAGACAAGCTGAAAGCGATGGGTGCGAATATCGAACGCGTCAGCGGCGAATAACGATCTTATCGGCTTGAAATAAAGAAACCAGTCGCATGATGCGGCTGGTTTTTTTTGTCAGAGATCCGGGCAAGAGGCTTCAGGATCTACAGGCAATTCGGGATCTTTTTCAGCGGGCAGGCGTACTTTGCGATCGCGTAAGCAACGTGTCTTAGGATCATAATACCGGCTCGGCCAGATCTCTGAGGGATGAATATTGAGTGCTCCGGCAATCAACCATTCACCTTTCGGCCAGGGGCGAACGATTGCATTGGCCAGCGTTGATGAGCTCAGACCTGACTGTCGTGACAATTCCGCCATTGTCATCCCCTTTTTTCTCAGGCGGGCGATAATGTCAGCCGAATGCCAGTCTTTTCTCCTTATGCGCATAAACTTCTACTCCTTGTCCATGTTGCCATCTAATCCAACGGGAGAATATGCCTTTCCTTCGCAAAGGTAGCTGGAAAGTTACAGATATTTATAGCAAAAAGATTCCAGAAATTTCCAGTAAGTTTCAAGTAATGATCAATAACTGCGTGATATTTCGCAAAAGTTTTGCAAACGATGTAAAAGGATGGAGCAGAAGTGAGAGCGAGAAGGGGCCAGAAACGGCCCCATAGAGATTAAAAATCGCGTTGGACGGACATATGGGCCAGGGCCTCAAGTGCGCTACGCCACGGCGTTTCCGGCAGGATTTTCAGCGCAGCGATCGCTTTATCAGCCTCTTCTTCCGCGCGTTGGCGCGTCCACGCCAGCGAGCCGCATTGTTGCATCGCTTCCAGCACGGGTTCCAGCAGATGGCGGCCATTACCCTCTTCAATGGCGCGACGAATCATCTGCGCCTGCTCAGGCGTGCCGTGATGCATGGCATGCAGCAAGGGCAGCGTCGGTTTCCCTTCACTCAGGTCATCACCGGTATTTTTGCCCAGTGTCTCACCGTCGGCGCTGTAGTCCAGCAAATCGTCAATTAACTGGAAAGCGGTGCCAATATAGCGACCATAATCCTGGAGCGCTTTTTCTTGTGCCGGGGTGGCTTCAGCGAGAATGGCGGACGCTTGCGAAGCGGCTTCAAACAGACGGGCGGTTTTGCTGTAAATCACCCGCATGTAATTCTCTTCAGTGATATCCGGATCGTTGACGTTCATCAGCTGTAACACTTCGCCCTCGGCGATCACGTTTACCGCTTCAGACATCAGTGCGAGGATCTTCAGGGATCCCATGCTGGTCATCATCTGGAAAGCACGGGTGTAGATAAAATCACCGACCAGCACGCTGGCAGCGTTGCCAAAGGCGGCATTGGCCGTCGCTTTGCCACGACGCATATCGGATTCATCCACCACATCGTCATGCAGCAGCGTGGCGGTGTGGATAAATTCGATCAGCGCCGCATTGGTGATATGTTGCGAACCCTGGTAATTCAGTGCGCGTGCTGACAGCACCGCAATCATCGGGCGAATACGTTTTCCGCCGCCGCTGATGATGTAATAACCCAACTGGTTAATCAGCGAGACATCTGAATTCAGCTGGTCGAGGATGGTCTGGTTGACGGCCGCCATGTCCTGCGCGGTTAATTCATTAATCTGTTCTAAGTTCATTCGTCTGTTCAGCTATGACTCGTTTCTCGGCATGGTAAGCGCTTTTACCCAGCGTGAGTTCAGGTAATCTGTTACTGATTGTACTTGAAAAATCGCCTCGATAAACGTTTGCATTCATCCTGCGCTTTTTTTCTGCAAGAGAGTGCAAAGTGCACTTGTCTTCTGCTGGAGATTTGCGTAGAATTCGCGCCCTATTGTGAATATTTATAGCGCCGCCTGATAAACAAAAAGGCATGCGCAGAAGCGGAGTTTTATATGTACGCGGTTTTCCAAAGTGGTGGTAAACAACACCGAGTAAGCGAAGGTCAGACCGTTCGCCTGGAAAAGCTGGACATCGCAACCGGTGAAACCATCGAGTTCGACCAGGTTCTGATGATTGCAAATGGCGAAGACGTGAAAATCGGCGCGCCACTGGTTTCAGGCGGCGTGATCAAAGCAGAAGTTGTTGCTCATGGTCGTGGCGAGAAAATTAAAATCGTTAAGTTTCGTCGTCGTAAGCACTACCGTAAGCAGCAGGGCCACCGTCAGTGGTTCACTGATGTGAAAATCACTGGCATCAGCGCCTAAGAGGAGATCTGACAAATGGCACATAAAAAGGCTGGTGGCTCGACTCGTAACGGTCGTGACTCCAATGCAAAACGTCTGGGTGTTAAACGTTTCGGTGGCGAATCTGTTCTGGCAGGTAGCATCATCGTTCGTCAGCGTGGTACCAAATTCCACGCTGGTAACAACGTAGGTTGTGGTCGTGACCACACTCTGTTTGCTACCGCAGACGGCAAAGTTAAATTCGAAGTTAAAGGTCCGAACAACCGTAAATACATCAGCATCGTTGCTGAGTAAGGTTGTCGTGACGCAGACGGTTAACGTCTGAACGAACGAATGAAAGGCCCCGCAGCTTTGCGGGGCTTTTTACATTCTGCTGCGGAGCGCGCGTAAGCCTGCATCCTGACGCAGATTGCTGTACAATTTATGTACACAAGGCATTGCCCATCCTGTATTATCCGCCGCCGGTCAGCGCAGAAGACCCTGGCGGACCCGTTCGCAGTTGGGAACCCGCTGAGAACGTTAGTGTGACGGAGAAAGAAAATGAAGTTTGTTGATGAAGCGACGATCCTGGTGGTCGCGGGTGATGGCGGTAATGGTTGCGTCAGCTTCCGCCGCGAAAAATACATTCCGAAAGGTGGTCCGGACGGTGGTGACGGCGGCGATGGCGGCGACGTTTACCTGCTGGCGGATGAAAACCTGAATACCCTGATCGATTATCGTTTCGAAAAATCTTTCCGTGCTGAGCGTGGCCAGAATGGCCAGAGCCGTGACTGTACCGGCAAACGTGGTAAAGACATCATCGTCAAAGTCCCTGTGGGGACGCGTGTCATTGACCAGGGCACCGGTGAAACGCTGGGCGATATGACCCGCCACGAGCAGAAGTTGATGGTCGCCAAAGGCGGCTGGCATGGTCTGGGCAATACCCGTTTTAAATCCTCTGTGAACCGTACTCCGCGCCAGAAAACGATGGGTACGCCGGGTGAAAAACGTGACCTGCAACTGGAGCTGATGCTGCTGGCTGACGTCGGTATGCTTGGTTTGCCGAATGCAGGTAAATCGACCTTTATTCGTGCTGTTTCTGCCGCGAAGCCAAAAGTTGCTGATTATCCGTTTACTACCCTGGTGCCAAGCCTCGGCGTGGTGCGTATGGACAGCGAAAAAAGCTTTGTGGTCGCCGACATTCCGGGCCTGATTGAAGGTGCTGCGGAAGGTGCGGGCCTGGGTATTCGTTTCCTGAAACACCTTGAACGCTGCCGCGTGTTGTTGCACCTGATCGACATCGCGCCGATTGACGAGTCAGATCCGGTAGAAAACGCGCGCATCATCCTCGGCGAGCTGGAGAAGTACAGCGATAAACTGTATCAGAAGCCGCGCTGGCTGGTGTTCAACAAAACTGACCTGCTGAGCCGTGAAGAAGCGGAAAGCCGTGCTAAAGCGATTGCAGAAGCGCTGGGCTGGGAAAATAAATACTATCTGATTTCCGCTGCCAGCCGTGATGGCGTCAACGACCTGTGTTGGGACGTAATGAGCTTCATCATCGCGAACCCGAAAGAAGTCGAAGAAGAAGCGAAAGAGCCGGAGAAAGTTGCCTTCATGTGGGATGATTACCACCGTGAAGCGATGGAAAACGCGCAGGAAGTGGAAGAAGACGAAGACTGGGATGACGACTGGGATGAAGATGACGACGAGGGCGTCGAAATCATTTACCAGCGTTAATTGCTCCAGCAAAAAGCGGCCAGATGGCCGCTTTTTTGTTGCCGCTACGGCAGAAAGGATGGCATACCAGGTCAAATTACCCGAGCACTGCCACCGTCAAACGACTACTACAGCACAACTGATCGCGTCCATTGCGGATCTCGATCTGCCAGCTTTGATTACGTGCGCCGAGATGCAGTGGGCGGCAGATACCGCGCACTTCGCCGCTGCTGACCGCGCGGTGATGACTGGCACTCACCTCAATCCCCACCACGCTTTTTCCCTCTTCCACGCTGAGATAGCCGGCAATCGATCCCATCGATTCCGCCAACACCACCGATGCGCCGCCGTGCAACAAACCAAATGGCTGCTGCGTACGTGCATCTACCGGCATGATGGCCTCCAGGTGATCGTCGCCGATCACGGTAAACACAATGCCCAGATGCGCCACCAGTGAGTTCTCACCCATCCGGTTCAGTTCATCCAGTTCTATCGATCGTTTCCAGATTGCCATGCATCAGGCTCCCAGCGTCGCGCCACCGTCCACCACGATATCCTGGAGTACCACATGGCTGGCGAGATCGGAAGCAAGGAACAGAATGTTGGCAGCGATCTCCTGCGGTTTGGCGATCTTACGCAGCGGGATCCCGAGTTTATATTGATCCTGGAAACCGTTGATCATCTCCTGCTCCGCCTCCGGGGTATGCCACAGGCTGCGCTGCATATCGGTATCGGTCGATCCTGGTGAGACGATATTGCAACGCACGCCGAGCGGAGCCATCTCCAGACCTACGGTGAGGCACAGGCTACGTAGCGCCGCTTTGGATGCGCCATAAGCAGACATGCCAAGACGTGGTGCATGGGCGGCATTCGAAGCGATGGTGACGATAGCGCCGGCCCGTTGCTGACGGAACACCGGCAGCGTCTGCTGGAACATATTGAACGCACCACCGGCGTTGACGGCGAGGCAAGCCTGCCAGTCCTCAAACGCCAGTTCTTCGGTGCTGCCGATACGCAGAATGCCAGCACCGTTTACCAGCACATCGAGACGCGGTTGATCCGCCAGCAGACGCTGGCAGACGGTTTTCACTTCAGCAGCATCAGCAACGTTCATCACCTGACAGGCAAACGGATAGTCTGCCTGATCAAAACGCAGATCGAAGCCCACCACCTGCGCGCCCGCCTGATGAAAAGCCAGCGCCGTATGGTAGCCGATGCCTTTACCGGCCCCGGTTACCCAGACAATTTTTCCACGGAAATCAAACGGCAGGCTCATTTCGTCGACTCCCGCGACAGCAGCGCCCACCAGCCGTCAATGCTGGGATTCTTCGCCAGGCTAACGAAATCGATATCGCTGTGCACCTGACGCCAGCGCGCTGCCAGCGCCATCACGCGTACGGAATCAAGACCGTAGTCGATCAGATTCTCATCATCTTCCGGCACATCGTCATCTTCCAACAGCGGCAGGATCAGCGCACGCAGATCGTCTTTGCTCAGCGGTAGCGGCATCAGATCAGCGGTCATCACCACTTTGCCGCTACGGCCAGCGGTGTAGGTCAGCGCCATCAGATGTTCTTCACGGGTAAAGTCAGCCAGCGCATCGGCCACCATAAATGGCTGGATGTTGCGCATAAAGGCGTCAGTGGCGGTGGTCAGGCAACCGATATGGGCGTAAACGCCGGTAATGATCAGCTGATCGCGGCCCATCTCTTGCAGGATCGACTCCAGCGGAGAACGATGAAAGGCGCTGTAACGCCATTTGGTCAGTACATGATCGTGCTGATCCGGTGCCAGAGCATCAACGATCTTCTGTTGATCGGGATGCTTGTTGAGGCCGGGTCCCCACATATCATTCAGTAGCGCACGATCTTCATCGCTCTGCTGGTTAGGCTGCGCGGTGTAGAACACCGGGATGCCTTGCGCTTTGCAGTAAGCCCGCAGCCGCGCGATGTTTTCGACAACCTGATTCACCAGCGGGCTGTTTTCGCCCCAAAAATTAAGGAAATAGGCCTGCATATCGTGAATCAGCAGCGCCGCGCGTTGCGGCTCCAGCGCCCATTTCACCTTGTTGGCAGGCAACTCGGTGGCGGTCGGCAGCGGATAAGAGGTCAATTTTGGAATAGCCATACAATCTCCGGAACAGGTCAGGCTTGCGCTTGTTGGTCGGCAAGTTGTTGGCGCAGACGTTTTTTATCTACCTTACCAACCGGGGTCAGCGGCAGGGCGTCTACGCAGGTAATACGATCGGGTAATTTGAACTCGGCTACGCCCAGTTCGCGCAGATGGCGACGCAGCGCCACCGGCTTAATCGGCTGGCTGGCGACAATAAAGGCGCAGCTCTTTTCACCCATCAGCTCATCATTCATCGATACCAGCGCAGCGTGAATCACATCCGGGTGACGTTGCAGCAGGTTTTCGATCTCCTCTGCGGCGATCTTCTCTCCGCCACGGTTGATCTGATCTTTTTCGCGTCCCTGTACGGTGATGTAACCCTGCGGGTTAATCTCAATCAGATCGCCGGAACAGTAAAACCCGTCGGCATCAAAGCTGGCGGCGTTATGCTCCGGGCTGCGATAGTAACCACGGAAGGTATAAGGACCGCGTGTCATCAGACGGCCCACTTCACCCACCGGCAATGCATTGCCATCGGCATCGGCGACCCAGACTTCATCATCATCAGAAATTGGACGTCCCTGGGTGGTGAGGATGGTTTTCTCGTCGTCGTCGAAGCGTGTGTAGTTCACCAGCCCTTCCGCCATACCGAAAACCTGTTGTAACCGGCAGCCAATTTCTTGTTGGATGCGGGAAGCCAATGTCTCACCCAACTTCGCACCGCCCACCTGCATCCGTTCCAGTGAGGCCAGCTGTTTGTTGCTGCCCCATTCCTGAATCGCCTGCAACCACAGGCTCACCGCAGGCGGCACCAGGCCGGTATCGGTGATCTGATGTTTTTCGATCAACGGAAAGCACAGTGTTGCGCTGGGATCGGCGGCCAGTACCACCTGACCACCGGCATAAAACACGCCGAGTGCGCCGGGTGAACTCATCGGAAAGTTATGTGCCGCAGGCAGTGCTACCAGATAGCGGGTGCGGTCGGTCACGGCGCAAATATCCACGCTGCCACGAATGCTGTAGTAGTAATCGTTGTGGGTACGCGGGATCAGCTTCGGCGTACCGGTACTGCCGCCGGAGAGCTGGAAGAAGGCCACTTCATCACCCGCACTCGGCGTTGGGGTGAAATCACCGGCGCTTTCCGCCAGCAGCGTTTCCAGGGTGTTTTCCGGCTGGGTGTCATTGCGCAGAATCACCTGCTGCAACGAGGGATGGCTGCGGCACAGCACATCGATAAAGCTATCATCAGCGAACAGCGGATGGGTACGATCGGCAATCAGCAGCACCGGTTCAATCTGCGCCGCGTAGGCGGTCATTTCTGTGCGCTGATGGCTAAACAACGCATTGACGGGTGCCACGCCAATTTTAAATAAGGCAAACAGGGTCAGATAGAAATCCGCCACGTTGCCGAGCTGCACCAACGCGGTATCGCCGGTTTTCAGGCCGCGACGTTGCAGGGCAGCCGCCAGGTTGTCGGTCAGCTGATCCATTTCGCGATAACTGATTTGGCGTTCGCCGTCGATCACCGCGATGGCGTCATTCTGTTGCTGACGCGCCAGGATGTCGGTCATTGGTACGTCGAGCCAGTAGCCTTTTTCGCGGTAACGGGCGGCGAGTTCGTCAGGCCAGCGGTTGTAGGGAATACTCATGGTCTTTCCTTTATTGCAGTCCAAAGGCGCGCAACATGGTGTCCAGCTTCACGCCGGTTTCACGCCATTCTGATTCGGGTTGAGAGTCGGCCACAATTCCGGCACCCGCGAACAGGCGCACGCGGCTGTCATGTACCGTGCCGCAACGGATGGTGACGACCCATTCGCCATTGCCTGCGTCATCGCACCAGCCGACGATGCCGCCAAACAGCTGACGATCGAACGGCTCCAACTGTTGGATCAGCTGCTGCGCTTGCTGATGCGGGAAACCGCTGAGAGCCGGGGTCGGATGTAGCAGGCAGGCGAGGGACAGGGCATTCTCGCGCGGATCCTGCACTTCACCATCAATCTGCGTGGCGAGATGCCATAACGTTGAGGTGGTGATGAGCGAGGGTACGGTCGGCACCGACAGCAGACGGCTGCGCGGTTGCAGCGTGGAGCGCATCGCATCGGTGACCAGCTGATGTTCGTGCCGATCTTTACTGGAGTTCATCAACGTTTCGCCGGCTGCGCGATCGGTTTGGCTGTCGCTATCGCGACGTGCGGAACCGGCGAGAGGACAAGAGCTGAAGTCACGCCCCTGCTTGCGCAACATCAGTTCCGGGCTGGCTCCCAGCAACACACCACCCTGCGGCAGCGGCAGATGGAAATGGTAGCTGTTAGGGTTTTGCGCCATGACCCGCTGCATCAGCGCAGCGCTATCCACCGGTTGTTCAGTCACGATATCCATCAGGCGCGACAGGACCACTTTGTCGAGATCGCCACGTTGTGTGGCCGCCACCGCATCTGCCACCATTTGGGTAAAGGCGTCGTGATCCGGCACTGCCGCACGGCGGCGCACGGCGGGCAGCGCACTCAGTTCGGTCGGTAACGCGGCCAGTAAATCGGCACGCTTAAAGGTCTGATGGGATTCAGGAATAAACAAAGCGGCAGGTTGGCTGACATCAAACGGGATCGCACCGACCAGAATCGGTTTCTCGATACCCTGTTTTTTCGCCGCTGCAAAATGCTGGCGCAGCTGTTGCTGAAAATCACCGTCTAGCGCAGCAGCATCCTGAACCGGTTCGGTCAGGGTGGTGTAGCAACCCTGAGTCACCAGGCTGCGCCAGGGAGATGTGAACAGGAATCCGCGACAAAGTGCGGAAAAATCCTTCAGCCAGGCATTTTCAAACGTGGAGGATTCCACCATAATTTTCACCTATAAATGATAAGATTATTAAGAATGATTATCATTTTTATTATGGCCCTGTAACCTACGTCGAATGGTCCAAAGAGTCAATCAGTTCGCGGGTGTTCCCTTATCTTTAAGCGTTTTCCGGCATTTACGCCGGGGGCGGAAATAAGCTAAATAATGGATGAAAACTTATGAATAAATGCGGTTTATGGGGCATGGTTGTCCTGTTGTTCATTTTACAGGCTTTTAGTGGACTTGCGCGTGCCGAACAGGGCTGGCCACGCAAAATTCAGACCGAACAGGGCGTGGTGACATTGACCAAAGCCCCCCAGCGTATTGTCTCAACCAGCGTCACCTTGACCGGTTCACTGCTGGCGATTGATGCGCCGGTGATTGCATCGGGTGCTACCGCCCCCAACAGTCGCCTCTCCGACGATCAGGGCTTCTTCCGTCAGTGGGGCGAGGTGGCGAAACAACGCGGCGTCAAACGCCTGTATATTGGTGAAGCCAACGCTGAAGCGGTGGCAGCCGAAGCACCGGATCTGATTATCGTCAGCGCCACGGGTAACGACTCCGCCATCAAGCTGGTGAGTCAGCTTTCTGCCATTGCACCGACGCTGGTGATTAACTACGACGATAAAAGCTGGCAGGACCTGATGACGCTGCTCGGTGAGGCCACCGGTCATGAAACCGAGGCGGCGCAGCATATTAAAGCCTTTGCCGATCGTCAGGCCGCGCTGAAAAAAGCCATCACATTACCGCCGCAGCCGGTTTCCGCCCTGGTGTGGAATGGCGATGGACGCGCGGTGAATTTGTGGACTGCTGAATCGGCGCAGGGCAAATTGTTGCAGCAACTGGGCTTCACCCTGGCGATGCCTCCGGCCAATATTCAACAAAGCCACAGCATGGGACAGCGCAAGGACATCATTCAGCTCGCGGGTGAAAACGTTGCCAGCGGCCTGACGGGACACAGCTTCCTGTTATTTGCTGGCGACGACAAAACCCGTCAGTCGGTGCTGGCTAATCCGTTCCTCGCACAAAACGCCGCCGTGACGCAGCAACAGGTTTATGCAATGGGCGTTGACAGCTTCCGCCTTGATTACTTCAGCGCCAGCAACCTGCTGGCTCGCCTGGAAAAACTGTTTGTGAAGTCATGATGCTTCTTCCGCCAGCGTTACGGCTGGCGGTTGATAGCGACGTAACGATCCCATCACCAGCCACATCAGCACGCCCAGCAGGGTGGCAGCAAAGCCAAACACCGCGGCCGCCTGCTGAGGTAACAGCCAGGCACCGATCCCGCCAATCAGCGCCGCGCCCAGCGCATCCCCGGTGACGTTTTGTGCCGTCCATAAGCTGTTAATACGTCCCAGCAGCGCATCAGGGGTTAATGCCTGAATCAGGGTATACTGCACCAGGCTGGTAATGGAACTGAAGTAACCAAACGCCACCAGGCAGAGCAACGCGAGGGGGAAGTCTGGCATCAGGCCAAACAGCCCGAGCGCCAGAAATGAGGCGATAGCGCTACTGAGAATCAATAAACCGGGACGTGAGGCCTGTGCTAACCGACCACTGGTGACAGCGCCGATTGCGGCACCCAAAGGCACGGCAGCGAACATCAATCCCAGTCGGTCGGCACTCACCTCCCAATGCGGAGCCAGCGCCGGATAGAGCACGCGAATCGCGCTCGCCAGCGTCACCAGTGCGCCCATCAACGCCGCCATCCCCACCAAAGGCGTGGTAAAAAGAAATTGCACACCGGTTGCCAGCGATTTCAGGGGGTGCTCGCGCGGCTGTGGTGGCGGAGGTAGCATCGGCAGTTTTAGTAAGGTCAGCACGGTCAGTAAGGTCCCCAGCGCCGCGAGGACGAAGTTCCATACCACGCCGCCACTGGCAATCACCATGCCGGCTATCGCCGGTGACAGGATGGAGCCGAAACGTACCGAAAGCATGGTAATTGCGCCCGCCTGCATCAAATTCTCGCGTCCGACCAGCGCCGGAGTCGCGGCCAACAGCGCGGTGACGCCAATCGCACCGAAAAAGCCATCCCACAGCCCCAGCAGATACACCGCAGTCAGTGAGGGTTCCGGCAACGCCGCGTTGATCGCCAGTCCGACAAAGCCCAGACCACAGGTCGAGCGGGCGAATAAAATCAGTTTCTTACGTTCATAACGATCGGCCAGTACCCCGCCGGTTAGCAAACCAATAAACATGCCGCAGGCGGCTACCGTAACGCCGAGTCCAACCAGCAGGGGGGATTTTGTCATCTGCTGAATTTGTACCGGCACCGCCACCGCCAACATGCCGAGTGCGACAATCGAGATAAAGCGGGCGATAAATACCGCGCGAAACGCCGGATGGGATTTAAGCAGGGAGAGATCGATAAAGTGGGAGGGTTTGTTCATTTCTTCGCCTTTTTGCACCAATTTTCCTCATCTTCCGCGAGGCGAGTCATGATAACATAGACAAATACGAGTAATAACGATAACAAATATCATTATCACATTTACCCTACGCACGCGATTACGTTGATTATTAAAGGTTCATAACGCTATGCACCAGACTCGCGCACTTGCAGGATCAGGGATGCTGCTGGTGCTCCTTATTGCCCTGAGTTTAATGCTGGGGGCAAAATCCATCTCTCTTTCCGATGTTTATCATGCCGTTACCACCACCTGTGGTAGTGCGGATTGCGTTATCGTTCGCGAGGCGCGTCTGCCGCGTACCCTGGCCGGATTGCTGGCGGGCGTGGCTCTGGGGCTGGCCGGCGCGTTAATGCAAAGCCTGACGCGTAATCCACTCGCAGACCCCGGTATTCTTGGTGTCAACGCCGGAGCCAGTTTCGCCGTGGTGTTGGGGGTGGCATGCTTTGGTGCCAATGCGCCGTCCGAATGGCTTGGTTTTGCTTTTGGCGGTGCGCTACTGGCTTCATTGCTGGTGTCGATGACCGGTGCGATAGGTGGCGGGCGCGTCAATCCGGTGCGTTTAACCCTGGCCGGTGTCGCGTTAAGCGCGGTACTGGAAGGGCTGACCTCAGGCATCTCGCTGCTCAATCCTGACATCTATGATCACCTGCGTTTCTGGCACAGTGGTTCGCTGGATATTCGCGACTTCAGCATCCTGCGTACCCTGTGGCCAGCCGTTGCCGTCGGAAGCGTGGTAGCTTTCTGTTTGTCGCAAGCGTTAAACAGCCTGAGTATGGGCGGCGATATGGCGACCGCGCTGGGTACGCGCGTGGCCCGTACCCAGGTACTGGGGCTGCTGGCGATTGCGCTGCTGTGCGGTGCAGCCACCGCAGCGGTTGGACCGATTGCGTTTGTTGGGTTGATGACGCCGCATCTGGCGCGCTGGCTGGTGGGGAATGACCATCGCTGGCTACTGCCTGCTACCGCGTTGGTGACCCCGATCCTGCTGTTAACGGCGGATATTATTGGTCGCCTGCTGGTGCCTGGTGAGCTGCGCGTTTCTATCGTCACCGCCATGCTGGGAGCACCGATGTTGATTGTACTGGTGCGGCGCAAACTCGCGCGAGGTGTTGTATGACCCGGCGCGTCATGTTTCATACCTTCTGGTTGCTGCTCGGTTGCGGGTTGCTCGCGTTTCTGGCGATGACACGGGGTGCTTTGCCGGTCAGCGGTGAACAAATCTGGCAGGTGATGCTGGGGCAGGGTGCCAGCAATATCAAACTGATCGTGCTGGAGTGGCGTCTGCCACGCGTGTTGATGGCGTTGCTGATTGGCGCAGCGTTGGGCGTGAGCGGCGCGATTTTCCAGTCACTGTTGCGTAATCCATTAGGCAGCCCGGATATTCTTGGCTTTAACACCGGAGCCTACAGCGGTGTGCTGGTGGCGCTGGTGTTGTTCAACCAAAACGCCTCGGCGATGACGGCCGCTGCGATGATTGGCGGCATTGCCACTGCCGCGCTGGTTTACCTGTTTGCCTGGCGTAACGGCGTGGAGACTTTCCGTTTGATTATCGTCGGCATCAGCGTGCGTGCGTTGTTGATGGGGCTTAACAGCTGGTTGATTATCAGCGCTTCGCTGGATGCTGCCCTCAGCGCTGGTCTGTGGAGCGCCGGTTCGCTGAACGGTATTACCTGGACAAAAACGCCGCCGGTGATCGTGGTGTTACTGCTGGCGCTGCTGTTGGTGGCGCTGCTGGCCCGCCGGATGCGTTTGCTGGAGATGGGGGATGACACCGCCTGCGCCCTTGGCGTGCCGGTGGAGCGTAGCCGCCTGTGGTTGATGCTGCTTGGTGTGGTGCTGATCGCTGCTTCAACGGCTTTGGTCGGCCCGATCTCCTTTGTAGCGCTACTGGCACCGCAGATTGCGCGCCGTCTCGGCGGCGGCATGCCGCTGGCCGGATTATGTGGTGCGCTGTTGCTGATTGCTGCCGATTTCGCGGCCCAGCATCTGTTCTTACCTTATCAATTGCCGGTGGGGGTGATTACCGTCAGCATCGGCGGCCTTTATCTGATTGCTTTACTGGTGCGGGAGGCACGACGCCAATGACCGAAATCTCCAGTCGTCTCTATGGCGAAGGGTTGACGCTGGGTTACGACAAAAAAGTGGTGGCAGAAAATTTGTCGGTGGCGATCCCGGAAGGGGAGCTGACGGTGATTATTGGCCCGAATGCCTGTGGCAAATCAACCCTGTTACGCACCCTGAGTCGTCTGAATACGCCGTTAAAAGGTCAGGTGTTTTTGGACGGAGAAGCCATTGCGCGCTATCCCACCAAAGAGGTGGCACGCCGCCTGGGCCTGCTGCCGCAAAGTTCTAACGCCCCGGCAGGCATCAGCGTCACTGAGCTGGTGGCGCGTGGACGTTATCCACATCAGGCGCTGTTCGGGCGCTGGCGTGCTGAAGATGAAGCTGCGGTGCAGCAGGCGATGCTGGCGACCGGGGTGTCTGATCTCGCTGATCAGCAGGTGGATACCTTGTCTGGCGGTCAGCGTCAGCGTGTGTGGATTGCGATGGTGCTGGCGCAGCAAACGCCGTTGTTGTTACTGGACGAGCCGACCACCTGGCTGGATATCACCCATCAGATTGAATTGCTGGAATTGATGCAGGATCTCAATCAACAGCATGGCCGTTCGTTGGTGGTGGTGCTGCATGATCTGAATCACGCCTGCCGCTATGCCACGCACCTGATTGCTATGCGTCATGGACGGATTATCGCGGAAGGGAAACCGGCAGAGATTGTCACGCCCGCGTTGATTGAGCAGGTATACGGCTTGCGCTGCGTGATTGTAGAAGACCCGGTGGCGCATACGCCAATGATTGTGCCGCTGGGACGGCCGTAGCGGTGTGATTTATCGCGCGGTTCCGTGCGCGGTGCTGGAAAGAATCGGCGCGATAAATCGCGCCCTACATTCTGGATCAGAGTTTGCTCAGTAGCCGTTGTAATAACGGTCCGATTTGCTCAAACATCTTCGGTGAAATGATATCGACGTGGGCGCAATCCATCGGCCACACCTCCAGCTCGCCAACATAAGGTGCCCAGGCGCGGTGTGCATCCTGTCCCGGCTGTTGCGTCTGTTCTGCGAGGAACAAGGTTGCGCGGCCACTGAAGCTGGCGCTGCGTGCCGTTGCCAACAGACGTACTGAACTGGCGTAGTTGGCTTCGATAGTGTCAAACATCGCCTGCATCTCTTCACCCGCCTGATGCCGTTGCGCCGCAATAAACTGCTCGCGCTCGCGGTTCACTTCGTCCAGCACTGCCGGGTCCAGCACGTTTTCGCCGCGTTTTTCATCCCAGTTCTGCGTCTCTGGCGGCCAGGTATCAAGCAGGCCGAGGAACGCCACCTCTTCACCGGCAGCCGCCAGCCGTGCCGCAATCCCCTGAGCCAGCGTGCCGCCAAGTGAATAGCCGAGGAAATAATAAGGGCCGTGCGGCTGTACCTCGCGCAGGGTGCGCAGATGGGCGTCGCACACCTCGTCCAGATGCGTGCTTTGATTCAACGGGCTGGCGGTGTCCGGCGACTGAATGCCGATCAACGACCAGCGCGCATCAAGGTAGCGTTGCAGAATGCTGAATTGCCACGCAAAGCCAGAGGCCGGATGGAAACAGAACAAATTTGGCCCACTGCCCTGGCGCAGCGGCAGCACGGCCTCAAAACCAGCCTGCTGGTGGGATTGCGCATCACTTAACAATGCAGCCAGCTTCTCGACGGTGGAGGCAACCATGATCTGTCCGACGGTCACTGGCTGCCGGAGTTCACGGCGCAACTGGGCAGCAAGGCGCATCGCCAGCAGTGAATGACCACCCAGGGCAAAGAAATCATCCTGGGCGCTGATGCTGTCGCGTGACAGCAACTGACAAAACGCCGCAGCCAGTTGGCTTTCCAGGCCGGGATGCGGTTCACGCCCGGCATTGGCGCTGCTCGCCTGCGGCAGCGGCAGGGCTTTGCGATCCAGTTTGCCGTTGCTGCTGAGCGGGAAAGCCTCCAGTTGGACAATCGCCACTGGCACCATATGGGCGGGCAGTTGCTGGGCCAGTGCGTTACGCAGGGCCTCACCGTCTACAGCATGATCGGCAATGACATAACCCACCAGTTGGCGGGCATCGCCTTGTGCCGTGGCCCCCCCCAGCACCACGGCGTGCGTCACCGCTTGCTCAATGCCAGGCTGAGCGCACAACACATGATCGATTTCGTTGAGTTCGATGCGCTGACCACGAATTTTTAACTGGTCGTCACTGCGGCCAAGATATTCCACCGCGCCGTTGTCGAGCCAACGCGCCACGTCGCCAGTGCGATACATACGTTCACCCTTGCCGGCCGGATCGGCGACGAAGCGGCTGGCGGTGAGATCGGGACGCCCCAGATAACCGTGTGCCAGTTGAATGCCGGTCAGATAGAGATCGCCCGCCACACCCGGCGGCACCGGTTGCAGGCGCGCATCAAGGATACGCAGGCCGGTGTTCCAGACTGGATAGCCAATCGGCACGCTCGCACCTTCAACCGCCGCCAGTGACTCGCCGAACGCTGGATACCAGCTCACATCCACCGCCGCTTCAGTCGGACCGTATAAATTGTGCAGCGGCACCTGAGTCAACTGCTCCCACTCGCGGGATAAATCGGTTGGCAGTGCTTCGCCGCTACAGAACACGCGGCGCAGGCTGGCACAACTGTTAATCGCGGCATCGTCCTGCAATGCGGCGACAAACGCCGCCAGCATCGAAGGCACAAAGTGGGTGGTGGTGACCTGATGTTGCGCGAACAACTGTTGCAGGGCTTCCGGGTCGCGATGGGCTTCCGGTGGGGCCATCACCAGTTGGGCACCGACCAGCAACGGCCAGAAGAATTCCCACACCGAAACGTCAAAGCTGCTCGGGGTTTTCTGCAACACCACATCGTTAGCCTGCAACGGATAGTGATTTTGCATCCATAGCAGACGGTTAACGATCGCCTCATGACCGACCAGCACCCCTTTGGGACGCCCGGTAGAACCCGAGGTATAGATGATGTAGGCACCGTCCTGCGGTTGCGGCGCGCTGAGCGGGGCTGGCGCATCCGTGTGATTAAACAGCGCATCGAAATGTAGCTGGCTGACGTCGGAGATGGCGGCAAAACGTGGTGCGAGTGACGCTGAGGTGATTAACGTTTGTGGTGTGGCATCTTCCAGCATCAGTTGCAGGCGATCATCAGGGTAGCCGGTATCAAGCGGCAGATAAGCCGCACCGAGCGTAACGATCGCCTGGAGTGCCAGCGACAACTGCACCGAACGCGGCAGCGCGACGGCAACAATATCGCCCCGTGCGACACCGGCGGCGCTTAGCTGTTGTGCCAGCGCAAATACCTGCTGCTGCATCTGACAGTAGCTGAGTTGATGCTGTGCATCGGCCAGCGCTGGCGCATCCGGGGTGCGGGTTACCTGCTGAGCCAACAGCGATGCCAGAGTCTCGGCAGGCACCGGGTGAGGGGTATGGTTAATATCCGCCAGCCAGTGATGTTCTGCTGCGGTCAACAGATCCAACTCGCCGCACGGGCGCTGCGGTTCCGCGGCCAACTGGGTCAGCAGCAGCGCAAAACGGCTGGTGTGGCGTTGCAGCGTCGCCAGATTGTAGCGTTCCGCATTCGCCAACAACTCCAGCGTCAGCTCACCCTGTTCACTGATATAGATGGCGATTTCCAGATCGCGTACCGGACCAGAAGCCAGTTGATGGGTGATGCCCTCCACACCGGCGAAATCCAGCTGATAATCAAACATCTTCAGGTTGATCACCGGACCGTAGATCGGATCGCCATCGCCAAGGCGTCCCAGATCGCGTTGCACCTGTTCAGCGTCATAGCGCTGGTGGCGGCGCATTTTCTTCACTTCACCCGCCAGTTGCGTTGCCAGTGCGGCCAGTGGCTGTGACGGGTCGTAATGGATCGCCATCGGTAACACGTTAATCACCGGCCCGGTGGCGCATAGCGCGGCCGAACCGATACGCCGCATAAAAATGAAACCTGCGGAAAAATCGTTTTGCCCGCTGAGGCGCGCCAACCATAAGCCAACCAGCGCGAAGGCGAGATCGGCGGCGCTGTGCTGCGGATGTTGGCTGACCAGCGTCTGGAAGGTGGCGTGATCCATCGTCAGGCTATGGCGCAGCAGTTGGGTGCTGGCGCTTTGTCCGGCCAGCGGTTGCGCCGCCAGTGAGGCAGGGGCGGGCAGGGACGCCCCTTTTTCACGCCAGAACTGGCGATCACGTTCAAAGGAGGAGGATTGCTGATAACGCTGATACTCCTCCACCACTTCGCTAAAGGGGATAAACGGCGTGGGTTCTGGCTCCTGCTGGCGCGCCCAGGCGCTGTACAGGTTGGCGATGCGCCGCGTCAGGGCGGTAAAACTGAAGCCATCCACCACCAGGTGGTGATAACGCTGATACCAGAACCAATGCTGCTCGCCGAGGCGATACAGGCAATGATGATATAAGGGGGAACCGCTCAGCACGCGCAGATCGCCATTCATATCGTCACGCATCAGCGCGCGGGCTTTGTCTGCGGGATTCTCGTCTGAGCGCAGGTCAACCACTTGCGGTGCGGTGAAATGCTGGATCTGCGGCCATTGCAGCGCTTCGCCGTCTACCTCGCCAAACGCCATATTCAGCGTATCGGCCTCCTGCATCCCTTTGATGATCGCTTTGCTCAGCAACTCACTGTCAATATCGCCCTGCAATTCAATAAAGTGCGCGACCGCAAAGGCGTTGTGATGGGGCG
This sequence comes from Pantoea sp. X-Soil-TKNS-1279, assembly GCF_059730565.1. NCBI lineage: Bacteria > Pseudomonadati > Pseudomonadota > Gammaproteobacteria > Enterobacterales > Erwiniaceae > Pantoea > Pantoea sp. X-Soil-TKNS-1279. Next base: position 603,534 of record NZ_AP035948.1, read on the forward strand.
ACAGCTGATCGGCAATCCAGATGCCGGGCTGTGCTGCCACCAGCGGCAGGGTTTGTTGTTCGGTATGGGGTCGATTCATCAGGGATTCAGACATTGTCGCTCCGGTTGGTGTCCTGCGTCACTGGGCGGATATTCCCCCAGTTCTGTTCCAGCCAGTTGAGGCAAACAGGCTGTGGCTGCGGGCCATACACGGTGAGCCAGCCAGCGGGGAGGGCGCTGAACGCGGGCCATAAACTGTATTGTTGCTGCTGATTGCGCAGCACCAGACAATCCTGCTGCGGATCGTCGAAGGGATTGCGATGTTCCATGTCGGCTCCTGAGTCCGGGCGAGATGAATTTATATCGGGGTGCGCCACAGCGCCTGTAAACCATCGAGCAGGCCACCACGCCAGCACAGCGCGTCATGTCCCCCTTCTACTGGCTGGTAGTGCACCTGATAGCCGGAGGCCTGCAACTTCTGTTGTAGTTGCTGATTTGCCTGCAAAATCAGTCCTTCACGTTTACCCGCTTCCAGCCAGAAACGCAGCGGCTGGCGCGGTGCCAGACCTTGATCCAGTTGCTGCAATAGCCAGCCATGCGGATTACCACGTTCCGGCCACCAGAAGGAACCCGACAAACTGATGGCGTTGCCAAATTGCTGCGGCCAATGCAGCGCCGCAAACACTGATGCCAGACCGCCGAAGCTCTGCCCGGCGACCACGGTTCTGGTGGCCTGCGGTTGGTACGGTGCCCACTGCGCGACCTGGGGAAGTAATTCTTCCTGCAAGGCTTGCCAGAATTGCGGGTTACACGGCAACTCACGGCTGCGGTGCTCACGATCAATGATGTCGATAAACAGATAGACGGCAGCAGGCAGTGCGCCTTCATCGGTAAGTTGTTGCAGCGGTCCGGCAATCGGCATGCTGTTGGCCCAGAACTGACCGTCGAGCAAAATTGCCAGTGGCCGTGACGCGGGTTGGGCCTCGCCGGTGCAATAGATCCACACCCGTCGACTGTTGCCGAGTAAGTGGCTGTCCCAGCGATATTCTTGCAAAGGGATTGTAGGGGCGTGGCCTTCATCTATCGCACGCCATAGCTGCTGATTGGGTGCCAGCGGCAGATGCAATGGGGATACCCCCATGCCGCGTCCACCAGACCAGCCTCGCAGGGCATTGAGCGGATCCGCCTGGGCGGTCGGGAATTTGTCGCGCCACCAGTTGCGCAGCGTGTACATATCGACATCGCCGGAAAAATCCGTCGCCTGCTCATCCGGCATCAGGCAGTAGCTGCCACGCCAGTTGGCTGGCAGGGTGGTTTGCCAGTACCAGACATCGGTATTGGCTACTCGCATCAGGGATTGTGGGGCGCGGCGCTGGTGGTGATCGGTCACACCGGTGATGTTAATCCATACCCGCTGGATAGGTGACTGCGTCTCGTTGCCATGCGGGTCGCGCCAGAGGAAAGTGACCTGGCACTCGCCGTTCACTTCGCCTTCCACACGCGGGATACCTTTACGTTGTTGCTCCTGCCACCAGGCTTCACTGCCGGTTAGATCATTTAGCCAGGTCATAGGTGCTGCCAGTCGCCATTTACTCAAGGATTCTTTCACAAAGGTTATAAATAATACTATTGATAATTATTTGCATTTGCAATAGGGTGTTTCCGCTCATAAATGAGCACGCTCGTTCCGCCTGTCAACTTTCCCATTAAGGAAAGGATGCGCAACGGATAGCACTGCCAGGCTTGGAACGGGGTTTTGATAAGGACTGTGACCTTCTCACCGGCTCGCCAGCCACCTTTGCTGGCAATCCAGGAACGAAAAAATGACAAAATATTCGCGTTTATCATTAGCCATTCTGATTGAATTGGGCCTACTTTCCAGCAGCGCCTGGGCAGCAGATACCTCCAGTAATACGACTACCAGCACAGACGCCAGTTCACACGATGGCGGCACCATGATGGTGACCGCCGAGCAACAGACGCTACAGGCTCCCGGTGTTTCTACTATCACCGCTGATGAAATCAAAAAGCATCCGCCAGCCCGTGACGTCTCAGAAATCATTCGTACCATGCCGGGTGTTAACCTGACCGGTAACTCCACCAGCGGCCAGCGTGGCAACAATCGCCAGATCGATATTCGTGGCATGGGGCCAGAAAACACCCTGATTATGGTTGATGGTATACCGATCACCAGCCGTAACTCGGTGCGACTCGGCTGGCGTGGCGAGCGTGATACCCGCGGCGATACCAACTGGGTGCCACCCGAGTTGATCGACCATATCGACGTGATCCGTGGACCGGCAGCGGTGCGCTACGGTAACGGCGCGGCGGGCGGTGTGGTGAACATCATCACCAAAAAATACACCGATCAGCAGTGGCACGGTTCCTGGAATACCTATTTCAACGTACCGCAGCATAAAGATGAAGGCGCAACCAAACGCACCAACTTCAGTCTGCAAGGGCCGCTGAGCGATGATTTCAACTTCCGTTTATATGGCGGTTTAGCTAAAACGCAGGCTGATGCTTACGATATCAACGAAGGCCATGCGGCAGATCGTACCGGGACTTACGCGGGCAGCTATCCGGCGGGACGCGAAGGTTCAGTCAATAAAGATATCAATGCCTTATTAAGCTGGGCGTTTGCGCCGATGCAGACCCTGGAACTTCAGGCGGGTTATAGCCGTCAGGGCAACCTGTATGCCGGTGATACCCAGAACACCAACACCAGCACGCTGGTGAAAAGCAAGTACGGTGACGAAACTAACCGCCTGTATCGTCAGAACGTCTCGCTGAAGTGGACCGGTGCCTGGGATAATGGTGTCAGCACCAATACCTGGGGACGCTACGAGAAAACCCGTAATACCCGTATTAATGAAGGCCTGGCAGGCGGCACCGAGGGGATCTTCTCCAACAGTGGTTTTAACACCATTCAGTTGGATGACATCATGCTGCACAGTGAAATCAGCATCCCGTTTGAATGGTTGATCAACCAGACGGCGACCCTGGGCACTGAATGGAACCAGCAGCGTATGAAGGATCCGTCTTCAACCACGCAGGCGGCCAACTACGGTAGCGTGCCGGGTATCTCCAATACCGGGCGCAGTCCTTACTCACAGGCTGAAATCTTCTCGTTGTTTGCTGAAGACAATATGGAAGTCACCGACAGCACCATGCTGACCCCAAGCCTGCGCTTCGACCATCATTCGATTGTTGGCAACAACTGGAGCCCATCACTGAACCTGTCGCAAGGTCTGGGTGATGATTTCACGTTGAAGATGGGGATTGGCCGTGCTTATAAGGCACCAAGCCTGTATCAGACCAACCCGAACTATCTGTTGTACAGCAACGGCCAGGGTTGTGCTGACGCCTCCAGCGCCTGTTATCTGCAAGGTAACAAAGACCTGAAAGCGGAAAACAGCATCAACAAAGAGATTGGTCTGGAGTGGAAACACGAGGGCTATCAGGCCGGTTTGACCTGGTTCCGTAACGATTATCGCAACAAAATTGAAGCGGGTATGGTGTCAACCGGTACCGCTTCCAACGGCACCACTAACATCTACAAATGGGAAAACGTGCCAAAAGCGGTGGTTGAAGGGCTGGAAGGAACGGTTAACATTCCTTTCTCCGATACGGTGACCTGGAATAACAACTTCACCTACATGTTGCAGAGTAAGAACAAAACTACGGGCGACCGTTTGTCGATTATTCCGCAATATACCCTGAACTCGACACTGAGTTGGCAGGCAATGGAAGATCTGTCACTGCAAACCACCTTTACCTGGTATGGTAAGCAGGTGCCGAAGAAGTATGACTATCATGGCGATCCGGTTACCGGCAGCGCCACCGATCAGGTTAGCCCTTACTCCATCCTCGGCATGAGCGGTACTTATGATGTGAACAAGTACGTCAGCGTGACAGTAGGTATCGACAACCTGTTCGACAAGCGCCACTGGCGTCAGGGTAATGCCCAGACTACCGGTAACTCAACTACCGGCGCTTACCTGTACGGTGCGGGTGCCAATACCTACAACGATTCAGGCCGCACTTACTACATGAGCCTCAACACCCAGTTCTAATTCAGCAACTGAGGCAAATGGCAGCGGGCAATCAGTCCGCTGCCATCTTTACGGTTCAGTAACTCCAGACGACCACGATGCATCTGCACGATGCGCAGCACGATATTCAAGCCCAGCCCACTGCCGCCATAACGTTGATCGCGCCGCCGAAAGGCTTTGGTTAACTCCTCTGCCGCGCTGGCTTCGATGCCTGGCCCTTGATCCCAGACTTCAACAATCACTTGTTGTTGTTCCTGACGTAACACCACCTTCACTTCACTCCCTTCCGGGCTGTACCGCGAGGCGTTTTCCAGTAGATTGCGCAGCATCAGGCGCAGCAATACCGCTTCGCCCTGCTGCGGTACGTCGGCACCCTGCGGCCAGTGCAGCTGCTGCTGGCGTTGCTGATAAAGTTCGGCCATCTCGGGCTGGAGCGGTTGCATGATGTCTTGCTGCCAGTGCAGCTGTTGATAATGGCCACTGGCCAATGCCTGACCGGCGCGTGACAGCATCAACAACTGTTCGACGGTGTGCATCAGTTGGTCAATACGTGCCACCAACATTTCGCTCTGCGGTACATTCTGTTGTTGCAGTAATTCCAGATGCAGACGTAACCCCGCTAACGGTGTACGCAACTCGTGGGCGGCATCAGCGGTGAATAAGCGCTCCTGCTGAATGGTATGGTCAAGGCGTGACAACAGCTGATTAATGGAGGTGGTCACCGCCACGATCTCTTCCATCTCAGAGTAGATCGGCAAGGGGGACAGGTTATCGGCAGAGCGATGTGCCAGGCTGTTTTGCAGTGACTTCAGTGGGCGGATAATCCAGTTGATTGCCCAGAAGGAGAACAGCAGCGTCAGGCACACCATCACCAGCGAAGGCAGCAGTAACGAGGCTATCGCTTCACGGATTTCATTTTCAACGTGTTCATTGCGCGCTTTGGCGGAGAGGGTTTCACTCACCAGAAAGCCAATCTGCTCCCGGCTTTCGTGCCACAGCCACACGGCGCTCATGATCTGGCAGGTGAGCAGAATCAGCGCCAGCATAATCAGTAACCGCTGACGCATGCTGTTCATTCGCGCACTTCCAGCCGGTAACCCACACCACGGACGGTTTTGATGCGGTCTTTGCCGAGTTTGCGGCGCAGATTATGGATATGGACTTCCAGGGTGTTGGAGCCGGGATCATCATTCCAGCTGTAGAGATCCTGCTGCAAGGTTTCACGGTGCACGTTCTGCCCGACCCGCATCAGCAGGCGCGTCAGCAGCGCGAACTCTTTGGGGGTGATCTCCAGCGGCAGGTTTTCCAGCAACACCTGTTGAGAGCTGAGGTTGAGGGTCAAATCGCCCTGCTGAAGCAGGTTGTCGCTGTGCCCCTGATAGCGGCGAATCAATGCGCGTGCCCGGGCCTGTAACTCGACCAGCGCAAAAGGTTTTACCAGATAGTCATCGGCACCGGCATCCAGCCCGTCTACGCGATCTTCCAGCGCATCGCGAGCGGTGAGAATCAATACTGGCACGTTGATGCCGTCACGTCGCCACTGGCGCAACAAGGTTGCGCCGTCACGATCGGGCAGACCGAGATCCAACACGATCAGGCTGTACTGGCCGCTGCGCAGCAAGGCATTGCTCTCTGCGGCGTTGGCGGCACAGTCCACGGCGTAACCCTGAGCGCTCAATGCCTGGGCCAGGCCCGATTGCAGCAGCGCATCATCCTCAACGATTAACAGTTTCATCAGTTGTTCTGGTAAATATCCTTGTAGAGGCGGCTCTCAAAACGTACCAGTGGGATACGTCGCGTCTTCTGATCTTCCGGTGGCACAGCATAACCTGAAAGGTATTGCACAAAGGCGACACGCGCGCCGCTGGCTGTGGTGATAAATCCTGCCAGATTATAGACACCCTGAAGTGAACCGGTTTTGGCCGAGACTTTGCCATCCACACCCGCTTCATGCAGGCCACCACGATATTGTAGCGTGCCGTCATAACCCGCAAGCGGTAGCATCGAGATATAATTCAGCGTCGAATCATTTTTGGCAATGTATTGCAGCACCTGCATCATGGTATCCGGTGCGATCAAATCATGGCGTGACAGGCCGGAACCGTCTACCTGAATGCTGTTACCGAGATCAATACCGGCTTTTTCGCGCAGGATACGCCGCACCGCGTCAGAACCGGCGCGGAAGGTGCCAGGCACGTTAAAGTAATGATGGCCGATGGTACGGAATACGGTGTCGGCGATCATGTTGTCCGATTTCTTCAGCATGGTGTGCAGCAGATTATGCAGCGGCGCAGATTGTGTTGAGGCCAGCACCGTGCCCGGCGATGTAACCTGTGTCTGGCGTACCAGATGACCGCTGTAATCAATGTCTGCGGCGCGCAGTTCATCGCGCAGAATCTCTCCGGCCCAGGCGGCACCATCCTGAACGGCAAACGCCAGCGGGAGCGGTTCGGCACGTTGACGCATGCAGCCGGTCAGGGTGTAACGATTCAGTTCACCTGGCACCACATCCAGCTCACAATATTGTCCTTCACCGCTGTTGCGGCCCAGGGTGCGTACCTGGCTGAACATGTGAGCCGGATAATAAGAGGCGATACGCACAAAGGCATTTTCGCCCGGCGTGTTGGCGCTGTAGAGTGAAACGGAGAAACAGTTCTTATCAACAATAGCCGCGCCCGGCGGGGCGCTGAAGCATTGGGTCAGGTCGTTCCACGGCCAACCCGGTGCCATATCATGGCTGGCGAAGACCGAGGTATCGATCACCAGGTTGCCTTTAATATGAGTGATACCCTGCTTTTTCAGTGCAGCAACCATGTTGCGCAGATCCTGACGGCTGAGCGTCGGATCACCGGCAAAGCGCGCCACCAAATCGCCATTCAACGTACCATCGCTAACGGCGCCTTTGGTTTCCAGCGTGGTCTGAAAACGGAAGTCGGGTCCGAGTTCCAGCAACGCCGCCAGCGCGGTGACCACTTTCATGGTACTGGCGGGCAGCGCCATCTGTTTGCCATGAAAGTCGATTATCGGGGTTGATGCGCCCACTTTTTGTACCATCAGCGCCAGGTTTGCGCCGTCTGGCAAATACTGCATGTATTCTTCAACGGGGGCTGCTTGTGCCTGCAGCATAAACGCACAGGTTAGTCCGGTAACAAGTCGTGAAAATCGCATAATCTCGCGGTAACTGACGGGTGAAGGCGACAATACTACGTCCCCGGACGGTGCAAAGTAAACGATGACCCACAGGGAACTCTGGGGTAAAATACGTATCAAAATGCAAAACCGATCCTGACCCGGAACGCTTTCCGGGTCAGGATTCTTTTGCTTGTGAAATGAGGTAACGCGCCGCAGAAGCTGTTTTCTGCTGTCACCTGTCAGGATGACGCCGTTAACCAGGAAAGATGACGAGGAGCTAAAATGAATCAGATTCCGATGACGTTGAAAGGCGCTGAGAAGCTGCGCGAAGAGCTGAACGAACTGAAAACCGTTAAGCGCCCGCGCATCATCGCCTCAATTGCCGAAGCCCGTGAGCACGGCGATTTGAAAGAGAATGCCGAATATCATGCCGCCCGCGAAGAACAGGGTTTCTGCGAGGGTCGTATTCAGGAGATCGAAGCTAAGCTCTCCAATGCGCAAGTGATTGATGTGACTCAGATGCCGAAAACTGGCCGCGTCATTTTTGGTGCGACCGTGCAGGTGCTGAACCTTGATACCGACGAAGAATCCACCTACCGCATCGTGGGGGATGATGAAGCCGATTTTAAACAAAATCTGATTTCGGTGAACTCGCCAATGGCGCGTGGTCTGGTCGGAAAAGAGGCGGATGACGTCGCCATCATCAAAACCCCGGGTGGCGATGTGGAATATGAGATCCTGAAGGTGGAATACCTTTAAGATATTGCTACGCTTTGAAATGCATTGCTGCATATTGTAAAGAAAGGAAAAAGGCCGCATAGCGGCCTTTTATCCCATGCAGGAGCATGGCACTTTCTTTGCCCGCCTTATGAGCGAGGCAGAGAAATTTTGCTCTCTTTTGCAGGGCGATACAGCACCAGCGTTTTGCCGATGACCTGTACGTTGCAAGCTTTCGTTTCGCGAATGATTGCGTCAACGATCAACAGTTTGGTTTCACGATCTTCCGAGGCAATTTTTACCTTGATTAATTCGTGATGTTCCAGCGCCTGTTCGATCTCGGCGAGCACGCCTTCAGTCAGGCCATTTCCGCCCAGCATAACAACGGGTTTCAATGGATGGGCAAGACCTTTCAGGTGCTGTTTTTGTTTGGTACTCAGATTCATCGTATTTTTTTGCTTACTTAGGGATTGAAAACGGTTCATTCTACCGCCATCTCGGGTATATCGCCAAATCAACGCAACCGATGCGTGCTGATTTATCGCTACGATGACGATTTAACTGGAAAAATTATGACGGGTAAAAAGCGTTCGGCCAGTTCCAGTCGCTGGCTTCAGGAACACTTTAGCGATAAATATGTGCAACAGGCACAGAAAAAAGGGTTGCGTTCGCGCGCCTGGTTTAAACTTGAGGAAATACAGCAGGGTGACAAGCTTTTCAAACCCGGTATGACAGTGGTAGATCTGGGAGCTGCACCCGGTGGCTGGTCGCAATATGTGGTACAACTGATTGGCTCTTCTGGCCGTATTATTGCGTGTGACCTGCTGCCCATGGACCCGATTGTTGGGGTCGATTTTCTGCAAGGCGATTTTCGTGACGAAGCCGTGCTGAAGACGCTTCTGGAACGTGTTGGTGACGAAAAAGTGCAGGTTGTCATGTCGGACATGGCTCCGAACATGAGTGGTACACCGGCGGTTGATATTCCACGTTCCATGTATTTGGTAGAGTTAGCGTTGGAAATGTGTCGGGATATCCTGGCACCAGGCGGCAGTTTTGTAGTGAAAGTGTTTCAGGGAGATGGCTTCGATGAATACCTGCGGGAAATTCGCTCCCTGTTTACGAAAGTGAAAATTCGTAAGCCGGATGCTTCGCGTTCACGTTCGCGCGAAGTGTACATTGTGGCGACAGGGCGCAAACTATAACCTGATTGACAGGAATCAAAGCAAGGCGACCAATGCGTTTACACCGATGAGTATTCTGACTTTCAGGGTAAACAAGCAAAATCATCAGCGCCGCGATTCCAGGTATGAAGGATATATAGTACCCTACGCTGTCTGTTAACACCGTTGTAATATGAGGTTAATCCCTTGAGTGACATGGCGAAAAACCTGATTCTCTGGCTAGTCATCGCGGTTGTGCTGATGTCAGTATTCCAGAGCTTTGGGCCCAGCGAGTCGAATGGCCGTAGGGTTGATTATTCAACCTTCCTGTCGGAAGTGAACCAGGATCAGGTCCGCGAGGCACGTATTAACGGGCGTGAGATTAACGTTACCAAAAAAGACAGTAATAAATACACGACCTATATTCCTGTCAACGATCCCAAGTTACTCGATAACCTGTTGACCAAAAACGTCAAAGTAGTTGGCGAACCGCCGGAAGAGCCGAGCCTGCTGGCTTCGATCTTCATCTCCTGGTTCCCGATGCTGCTGCTGATTGGCGTGTGGATCTTCTTTATGCGTCAGATGCAAGGTGGCGGCGGGAAGGGCGCGATGTCCTTCGGCAAGAGCAAGGCCCGCATGCTGACCGAAGATCAGATCAAAACCACTTTTGCGGATGTGGCCGGTTGTGATGAGGCCAAAGAGGAAGTGGGTGAGCTGGTCGAATATCTGCGTGAACCGAGTCGCTTCCAGAAACTGGGCGGTAAAATCCCGAAAGGCGTACTGATGGTTGGTCCGCCGGGTACGGGTAAAACGCTGCTGGCGAAAGCGATTGCCGGTGAAGCTAAAGTGCCTTTCTTTACCATTTCCGGTTCTGACTTCGTTGAAATGTTCGTGGGTGTCGGGGCATCTCGTGTGCGTGACATGTTCGAGCAGGCGAAAAAAGCCGCACCTTGCATCATCTTTATCGATGAGATCGATGCAGTGGGTCGCCAGCGTGGCGCAGGTTTAGGCGGTGGTCACGATGAACGTGAACAAACGCTGAACCAGATGCTGGTTGAAATGGACGGCTTTGAAGGCAACGAAGGTATTATCGTTATCGCGGCTACTAACCGTCCTGACGTGCTGGACCCGGCGCTGCTGCGTCCTGGCCGTTTCGACCGTCAGGTGGTGGTCGGTCTGCCAGACGTGCGTGGCCGTGAGCAGATTCTGAAAGTGCATATGCGTCGCGTGCCGCTGGCAACCGATATTGATGCTGCCATCATCGCGCGTGGTACGCCGGGCTTCTCCGGTGCTGACCTGGCGAACCTGGTCAACGAAGCTGCATTGTTTGCTGCCCGCTCCAATAAGCGCGTGGTATCGATGGTTGAATTCGAGAAAGCGAAAGACAAAATCATGATGGGTGCGGAACGTCGCTCTATGGTGATGACGGAAGCGCAGAAAGAATCGACTGCCTATCACGAAGCGGGGCACGCGATTATTGGTCGCCTGGTGCCGGAACACGATCCGGTACATAAAGTGACGATTATTCCGCGCGGTCGTGCACTGGGTGTGACCTTCTTCCTGCCGGAAGGCGATGCGATCAGCGCCAGTCGTCAAAAACTGGAAAGCCAGATCTCTACGTTGTACGGCGGCCGTCTGGCTGAAGAGATTATCTACGGTGTGGAACACGTATCGACGGGTGCATCAAACGACATCAAAGTTGCCACTAATCTGGCGCGTAACATGGTGACCCAATGGGGCTTCTCAGAAAAACTCGGTCCACTGCTGTATGCAGAGGAAGAGGGAGAAGTGTTCCTCGGACGTTCTGTGGCGAAAGCCAAGCATATGTCTGATGAAACGGCGCGTATTATCGACCAGGAAGTTAAACACCTGATCGACAGCAACTACCAACGTGCACGCCGTATCCTGGGTGAAAACATGGATATTCTTCACGCGATGAAAGACGCGTTGATGAAGTATGAAACCATTGATGCACCGCAGATTGATGACCTGATGGCACGCCGTGAAGTGCGTCCACCTGCTGGCTGGGAAGATCCAGGCAGCAACTCTTCTGACAACAACGGTACGCCGAAGGCGCCACGTCCGGTTGATGAACCGCGTACGCCGAACCCAGGCAACACCATGTCAGAACAGCTCGACAAATAAGAGGCGCAAACCTCGACAAAAACCCCGGCCGGTCCGGGGTTTTTTACATCCCGTAGTTCCGTAATTCCTCAAGGAGGCTCTCGCCATGAAGTTGTACGCCCGTGATACCCATCTCGATCTCTCGTTTCCCCATGTGATGGGCATTTTGAATGTCACGCCGGACTCCTTCTCCGATGGCGGTAAGCACAATTCATTGGTGGATGCGCTGACGCACACCAATGAGATGGTCAATGCCGGGGCAACCATTATTGATGTTGGTGGTGAATCGACCCGTCCGGGAGCCGATGAGGTGAGCGTTGAGGAGGAACTGGAGCGGGTTATCCCGGTGGTGGAAGCCATCGCCCAGCGTTTTGAGGTATGGATTTCTGTCGATACTTCAAAGGCTGAAGTGATCCGTGAATCTGCGCGAGTGGGTGCTCACATCATTAATGACATTCGCTCATTATCTGAACCCGGTGCGTTGCAGGCTGCGGCTGATACCGGATTGCCGGTGTGCCTGATGCATATGCAAGGTGAGCCGCGCACCATGCAGCAAGCACCGCAGTATCAAAACATCGTCAGTGAAGTGGACGCTTACTTCACAGAACAGATTACGCGTTGTGTCGACGCCGGTATTAAAAAAGAGAATCTGCTACTCGACCCCGGCTTTGGTTTCGGTAAGAATCTCAGCCACAACTATGAGCTACTGGCTGAACTGAGCCATTTTCATCATTTCGGTTTGCCGTTATTGGTGGGGATGTCGCGTAAATCAATGATTGGTCAGTTGCTGAATGTCGGCCCGGCCCAGCGCCTGACCGGCAGCCTGACGTGTGCGGTCATTGCCGCCATGCAAGGCGCGCACATTATTCGCGTGCATGACGTGAAAGAAACTGTTGAAGCGATGCGTGTGGTTGAAGCGACACGCAGAGCAAAAGGATAAAAAGGCATGAGTGATCGTAAATATTTCGGTACGGATGGGATTCGCGGCAAAGTGGGTGAAGCGCCAATTACCCCGGATTTCGTTCTGAAGCTGGGTTGGGCGGCAGGAAAAGTGCTGGCCCGTCACGGTTCTAAGAAAGTGTTGATTGGCAAAGATACGCGTATTTCGGGCTACATGCTGGAATCGGCTCTGGAAGCCGGGCTGGCAGCGGCGGGTCTGTCTGCGGCGTTTACCGGTCCGATGCCGACGCCGGCGATTGCTTATCTGACACGCACTTTCCGCGCCGAAGCTGGCATTGTGATTTCTGCTTCACATAACCCCTTCGACGATAACGGCATCAAATTTTTCTCTGCTGAAGGCACCAAATTGCCAGATGAAGTGGAAGAAGCGATCGAACTGGAGATGGAAAAACCGATCACTTGTGTTGAGTCTGCTGAGCTGGGACGTGCCAGCCGCATTGTCGATGCTGCCGGGCGCTACATCGAGTTTTGCAAAGGCACCTTCCCCAGTGAACTGAGCTTGAATGGCTTAAAAATCGTGGTGGATTGCGCGAACGGGGCGACCTATCACATTGCGCCAAACGTGTTGCGTGAACTGGGGGCTACGGTGATTGCCATCGCGACTCAACCGGATGGTATGAACATCAATAAAAATTGCGGCGCAACCGATCTGAAGATGTTGCAGCAACGTGTGCTGGAAGAGAAGGCCGATATCGGCCTGGCTTACGATGGCGACGGCGATCGCATCATGATGGTTGACCATTTAGGCGCGAAGGTTGATGGTGACCAGATCCTCTACATCATTGCGCGAGAAGGTTTACGTCAGGGCCAACTGCGCGGTGGCGTAGTGGGGACGCTGATGAGCAACATGGGCCTTGAACTGGCGCTGAAGCAGCTTGGTATCCCGTTTGTGCGTGCCAAAGTTGGCGACCGCTACGTGCTGGAGAAAATGCAGGAGAAGGGCTGGCGTCTGGGGGCGGAGAACTCCGGCCATGTCATCCTGCTGGACAAAACCACCACTGGCGACGGCATCGTTGCAAGTTTGCAAGTACTTACTGCAATGGTGCAAAACCATATGAGCCTGCATGACCTGTGTAGCGGCATGAAGATGTTGCCCCAAGTGTTGGTCAATGTTCGCTTCAGCGGCAACAACGATCCTTTACAAAGTGATGCCGTCAAAGCGGCCAGCGCAGAAGTGGAAAAAACGCTGGCGGGTCGTGGTCGCGTGCTGTTACGTAAATCTGGCACTGAGCCACTGATTCGGGTGATGGTGGAAGGTGAAGATGAAGCGCAGGTGACCGCGCTGGCGCACAAAATTGCCGATGCGGTGAAGGCGGTTTAAGTGCCTTTCAGGCGGTAAGATTTTTCTCTTTCCGCCTGTAAAATCACCATGATGGCGCTTTTTTCCGCAATTGATGAGGTTCGTGAAAATTGCGCTTGCAGAGCAATGTGCCTTTGGTTAGTATTCACACCCGCTTCTGATGGGTGATGACGAGACTCCCCATCGATACTGGTTGAAGCTTTAACTGTGCGGTTTACGCGCAAGGAAACAGGTTGATTATGTACGAAGCTCTTTTAGTTGTTTTCCTTATTGTGGCACTGGGCCTTGTTGGTCTGATCATGCTGCAACAAGGTAAAGGCGCTGATATGGGAGCATCATTTGGTGCAGGCGCTTCTGCGACGCTGTTCGGTTCTACCGGGTCTGGTAACTTTATGACTCGCATGACCGCAGTGCTGGCGACGCTGTTCTTCATCATCAGCCTGATTCTGGGTAACCTGAACACGAATAAAACTTCCAAAGGAAGCGAGTGGGAAAATCTGACTGCGCCGGCTAAATCTGAACAGACTCAGCCAGCCAAACCGGCAACCCCGGGTAACGATATCCCGCAGTAAGATCGTCAGCTTGCAGTGCGACATATTATCGTCGCCGTCAGTGAAGTGCCGAGGTGGTGGAATTGGTAGACACGCTACCTTGAGGTGGTAGTGCCCGATTGGGCTTACGGGTTCAAGTCCCGTCCTCGGTACCAAATCTCAGTATGACTTGCAATTTTTGCATGTTCGGCGTAACATTCGCCACGTTTTCGGACGCGGGGTGGAGCAGCCTGGTAGCTCGTCGGGCTCATAACCCGAAGGTCGTCGGTTCAAATCCGGCCCCCGCAACCACTTTCCCTTAGAGTTCTTTTTCAAATATACTGTATGCATCGACGGACGCATTCGCAGTGAGTTTTGAAAAAAATTCTTCTGGATTGTGCTCCGAGCCGCATCGCGGCATACAGGGTCCAGTCACAAAAAGCCCCGATTTTTCGGGGTTTTTTGTTATCAGGAAATCGCAACACTGGGCTATTAGGCCCTTTTTTTATGTCTTGGGGGTGGGCTTGTCCACATTAGAGCAAAAATTGACAGAGTTGATCTCTGCTCCGGTAGAAGCGCTTGGCTACGAATTGGTCGGTATCGAATTTATTCGTGGTCGCACATCAACCTTGCGCATCTATATTGATAGTGAAGAGGGTATCAATGTTGATGATTGCGCCGATGTCAGCCACCAGGTCAGCGCTGTGATGGATGTGGAAGATCCCATCACCGTGGCTTACAACCTTGAAGTTTCCTCACCGGGTCTTGACCGTCCTCTTTTTACTGCTGAACACTACGCGCGTTTCGCCGGTGAAGAGGTAAGTCTGGTACTGCGTATGGCCGTGCAGAACCGCCGTAAATGGCAGGGCATCATTAAGTCTGTCGAAGGCGAGATGATCACGGTAACCGTTGAGGGTAAGGATGAAGTGTTCGCGCTGAGCAACATTCAGAAAGCGAACCTGGTCCCCCACTTTTAAAAGTCCGGATTGAGGCTAACCAGGATGAACAAAGAGATCTTAGCTGTAGTAGAAGCCGTTTCTAACGAAAAAGCCCTGCCGCGTGAGAAAATCTTCGAAGCGCTGGAGAGCGCTTTGGCCACTGCGACCAAAAAGAAGTATGAGCAGGAAATCGACGTGCGTGTCAGCATTGACCGCCGAAGTGGCGATTTCGATACTTTCCGTCGCTGGCTGATTGTTGATGAAGTGACGCAGCCGACTCGCGAGATCACGCTGGAAGCAGCCCGCTTCGAAGATGAAGCATTCAATCTGGGCGATTTTGTTGAAGATCAGATTGAATCGGTCACGTTTGACCGTATCACCACCCAGACGGCGAAGCAGGTTATCGTGCAGAAAGTGCGCGAAGCTGAACGCGCGATGGTGGTGGATCAGTTCCGCGAGCAGGAAGGCGACATCATCACTGGCGTGGTGAAGAAAGTGAACCGCGACAACATCACGCTGGATCTCGGCAGCAATGCTGAAGCGGTCATCGTGCGTGAAGATATGCTGCCGCGTGAAAACTTCCGCCCTGGCGACCGTATTCGCGGTGTGCTGTATGCCGTGCGTCCGGAAGCGCGTGGTGCGCAGCTGTTCGTGACCCGTTCGAAGCCGGAAATGCTGATCGAACTGTTCCGCATCGAAGTACCGGAAATTGGCGAAGAAGTTATTGAGATCAAAGCGGCAGCGCGTGATCCCGGTTCTCGCGCCAAAATCGCGGTGAAAACCAATGACAAACGTATCGATCCGGTGGGTGCCTGCGTAGGTATGCGTGGCGCTCGCGTGCAGGCTGTCTCCAGCGAACTGGGTGGCGAGCGTATCGATATCGTGCTGTGGGACGATAACCCGGCACAGTTCGTCATCAACGCTATGGCTCCGGCTGATGTAGCGTCAATTGTGGTGGATGAAGACAATCACACCATGGATATCGCTGTTGAAGCTGGCAATCTGGCTCAGGCGATCGGCCGTAACGGCCAAAACGTACGTCTGGCTTCCCAGCTGAGCGGTTGGGAACTGAACGTAATGACCGTCGATGACCTGCAGGCGAAGCATCAGGCTGAAGCACACGCGGCCATCGATATGTTCACCAAACATCTCGACATCGACGAAGAGTTTGCCACCATTCTGGTGGAAGAGGGCTTCTCTTCTCTTGAAGAGCTGGCATATGTACCGATCAACGAGCTGCTGGAAATTGACGGCCTCGATGAAGACACGGTAGAAGCCCTGCGTGAACGAGCAAAAAATGCGTTAACTACCCTGGCACTGGCGAAAGAAGAGAGCCGTGGCAATCAGGAGCCTGCTGAGGATCTGCTGAATCTCGAGGGTCTGGATCGTGCGATGGCTTACCGTCTGGCAGCGATTGGCGTTTGCACGCTGGAAGATCTTGCCGAGCAAGGTGTCGACGATCTGACAGATATCGAAGGGCTGGATGATGAGAAAGCCGGCGCGCTGATCATGGCCGCGCGTAATATCTGCTGGTTCGGCGATGACGCATAATTACAGGAAGGAACAGCATGACAGATGTAACCGTAAAATCGCTGGCCGCCGAAATTCAGACTCCGGTAGATCGCCTGGTACAGCAATTTGCTGATGCGGGGATCCGTAAGTCTGAGAACGACGCGGTGACCCAGCAAGAGAAAGAAACCTTATTGTCCCACCTGAATCGTGAACATGGTCAGGCCGGTTCAGGTAAACTGACGCTGCAACGTAAAACTCGCAGCACCTTGAATATTCCTGGCACCGGGGGTAAAAGTAAGTCGGTGCAAATCGAAGTCCGCAAAAAGCGCACCTATGTGAAGGGTGATGCAGAAGCCGAAGCGCAGGCTCAGGCTGAAGCTGAAGCCGAGGCGCAGCGTGAAGCGGAAGAGAAGGCGCGTCGCGAGGCGGAAGAACAAGCCCGTCGCGAAGCTGAACAAAAAGCGCAACGTGAAGCCGAAGAAAAAGCCAAGCGCGAAGCCGCTGACAAGGCGAAGCGTGAAGCAGCGGAAAATGACAAAGTGACTAATCAACCTACCGACGAACTAACCAAAGCCGCGAATTCTGATAAGGCCCGTCGTGAAGCCGAAGCCGCAGAACTGAAGCGTAAAGCCGAAGAAGAAGCGCGCCGTAAGCTGGAAGAAAACGCACGACGTGCGGCTGAAGAAGCCCGCCGTCTGGCAGAAGAAAAAGCTGCTGAGTGGGAAAAACCGGAAGAAGAGGATAAAGGCGACTATCACGTCACCACCTCGACCCATGCCCGCCAGGCTGAAGATGAAAACGATCGCGAAGTTGAAGGCGGTCGTGGCCGTGGCCGCACCACTAAAGCTGCTCGCCCTGCCAAGAAAGGCAACAAGCATTCTGAAGCCAAAACTGACCGTGAAGAAGCGCGCGCCGCTGTTCGTGGTGGTAAAGGCGGTAAACATCGCAAACCGAGCTCCCTGCAACAAGGCTTTAACAAGCCAGCTCAGGCAGTGAACCGTGATGTTATCATCGGTGAAACCATCACCGTTTCAGAATTGGCTAACAAAATGGCCGTGAAAGGTTCCCTGGTCATCAAAGCCATGATGAAGATGGGCGCTATGGCGACCATTAACCAGGTTATCGATCAGGAAACTGCCCAGCTGGTTGCGGAAGAGATGGGTCACAAAGTGATCCTGCGCCGTGAGAATGAGCTGGAAGAAGCGGTGATGGACGATCGTGATACCGATGCTGCGCAGGAAAGCCGCGCACCGGTCGTGACTATCATGGGTCACGTTGACCACGGTAAAACCTCACTGCTGGACTACATCCGCTCAACCAAAGTCGCCTCAGGCGAAGCGGGCGGCATTACCCAGCATATCGGTGCTTACCACGTTGAAACCGAAAACGGCATGATCACCTTCCTGGATACCCCGGGCCACGCCGCGTTTACCGCGATGCGTGCGCGTGGTGCACAGGCAACGGATATCGTTATCCTGGTCGTGGCCGCGGATGACGGCGTGATGCCGCAAACCATTGAAGCTATCCAGCACGCGAAAGCGGCCGGTGTGCCGGTTGTGGTTGCCGTGAACAAGATCGACAAACCAGAAGCCGATCCGGATCGCGTTAAGAACGAGCTGACTCAGTACGGTATCATCCCGGAAGAGTGGGGCGGCGAGAACATGTTCGTCAACGTTTCTGCGAAAGCCGGTACCGGCATTGATGACCTGCTGAACGCAATTCTGCTGCAAGCGGAAGTTCTGGAACTGACTGCTATCCGTGAAGGTATGGCAAGCGGCGTGGTGATTGAATCGTTCCTCGACAAAGGTCGTGGTCCGGTCGCTACCGTTCTGGTGCGTGAAGGTACCCTGAATAAAGGCGATATCGTGCTGTGCGGCTTCGAATATGGCCGTGTGCGTGCGATGCGTGACGAGCTGGGCCGTGAAGTGTTGGCTGCTGGTCCGTCAATTCCGGTCGAAATCCTCGGTCTGTCCGGTGTTCCGGCTGCGGGTGATGAAGCCACCGTGGTCCGTGACGAGAAGAAAGCGCGTGAAGTTGCTTTGTATCGTCAGGGTAAATTCCGCGAAGTGAAACTGGCGCGTCAGCAGAAATCTAAGCTGGAGAACATGTTCGCCAACATGACTGAAGGCGAAGTGTCCGAGCTGAACATCGTACTGAAATCCGATGTACAGGGTTCTGTGGAAGCGATCTCCGACTCCCTGCTGAAACTCTCCACCGACGAAGTGAAGGTGAAGATTATCGGTTCGGGCGTAGGTGGTATCACCGAAACCGACGCGACGCTGGCTGCGGCTTCCAACGCGATCATCCTCGGCTTCAACGTGCGTGCTGATGCTTCGGCTCGTCGCGTAATTGAAGCGGAAAGCGTCGACCTGCGTTACTACTCCGTCATCTATAACCTGATTGACGAAGTGAAAGCGGCGATGAGCGGCATGCTGGCTCCGGAATACAAACAGCAGATCATTGGTCTGGCTGAAGTTCGTGATGTGTTCAAGTCACCGAAATTTGGTGCGATCGCGGGCTGTATGGTTACCGAAGGCAACATCAAACGTCACAACCCGATCCGTGTTCTGCGCGACAACGTTGTTATCTATGAAGGCGAACTGGAATCCCTGCGTCGCTTCAAAGACGATGTCAACGAAGTGCGTAACGGCATGGAGTGTGGTATCGGCGTGAAGAACTACAACGACGTTCGTGTCGGCGATATGATCGAAGTCTTTGAAGTGATTGAAGTTAAACGCACCATCGATTGATCATCATCTGATGTGTTGCAATTTGGGAGGCCGCTGGCCTCCCGAATTATTTGGGAGAAAGCATAATGGCGAAAGAATTTGGCCGCCCACAGCGCGTTTCACAGGAATTGCAGAAAGAGATCGCAATCATCCTGCAACGCGAAATTAAAGATCCGCGCCTTGGTATGATGGTGACGGTTTCTGGCGTTGAAGTGTCACGCGATCTGGCTTATGCCAAAGTGTTTGTCACTTTTTTGAATGATAAAGACGAAGAAGCGGTGAAAAACGGTCTGAAGGCACTCAAAGAGGCTTCAGGTTATATCCGTACTTTAGTCGGTAAAGCGATGCGTCTGCGCATTGTGCCTGAGCTGACCTTCTTCTATGACAACTCGTTGATCGAAGGTATGCGCATGTCAAACCTGGTCACCAACGTTGTCAAAAATGATGCTGAACGCCGTGGCGATCATGCAACGGACGACGACAAGGAGGATTGATGAGTCGTCCTCGTCGTCGCGGTCGCGATGTGCATGGTGTATTGCTGCTGGATAAGCATCAGGGTGCGTCCTCTAACGACGTGCTGCAAAAAGTAAAACGCATCTTTAATGCGAACAAAGCGGGCCACACCGGCGCGCTGGATCCGCTGGCAACCGGCATGCTGCCCATCTGTCTCGGTGAGGCCACCAAGTTTTCGCAGTATCTGCTGGATTCGGATAAGCGTTACCGGGTGATTGCTCGCCTGGGTGAGCGTACCGATACCTCTGATGCCGACGGCAATGTGGTCGAAACCCGTCCGGTCAGCTTTACTCAGGCTGAGCTGGATGCTGCACTGGAAAGTTTTCGTGGCGATACCCAGCAGGTGCCGACCATGTTTTCGGCGCTGAAGCATCAGGGGCGTCCGTTGTATGAGTATGCACGCCAGGGGATTACTGTTGAGCGTGATGCCCGTCCCATCACCGTGTATGAACTGCTGTTTATTCGCTGGGAAGGGGATGAGCTGGAGCTGGAAATCCACTGCTCCAAAGGCACCTATATTCGGACCATCATCGACGACCTCGGCGAGAAACTCGGTTGTGGTGCCCATGTGACCATGCTGCGTCGTTTGCAGGTTTCCCGCTATCCGGCAGAGAAAATGGTCACGCTTGAGCAGTTGCAAGCGTTGTTGGAACAAGCCACAGCGGCAGAAATCGCGCCCGCTGAACTGCTCGATCCGCTCTTGTTACCGATGGATAGCCCGGCTGCGGATTTTCCGGAAGTGAATCTGCCCGATGCCGTTGCCGCTTTCTTTAAGCTGGGCCAGCCGGTGCAGGCCGAAGGGGTACCTGCGGCGGGCCTGGTGCGAGTCACGGAAGGCGAAGCGCGTAAATTTATCGGTATGGCAGAGATTGACGAGCGACTGCGTGTTGCGCCACGCCGTCTGGTGGTAGAATTTCCGCAATAATGCGGTTCGCCCAACGGGGTATTTGCGTTGCCGCTGGGCGAAGAGTAGAATAGCGCGGCTTTAAAAGCGGGCTGCTGAATTAGAGATCGGCACCCATACATTCATTAATAACTGGAGTTTATTATGTCTCTAAGCGTAGAAGCTAAAGCAGAGATCGTTGCCAAATACGGTCGTGGTGCTAACGACAGCGGTTCAACTGAAGTTCAGGTTGCTCTGCTGACTGCTCAGATTAACCACCTGCAGGGTCACTTCTCTGAGCACAAAAAAGACCACCACAGCCGTCGCGGTCTGCTGCGCATGGTATCCCAGCGTCGTAAGCTGCTGGACTACCTGAAGCGTAAAGACGTTGCACGCTACACCAGCCTGATCGAAAACCTGGGTCTGCGTCGCTAAGTCTGAAGAATCTGATCAAGGGTGTAGCGCAGACAGTATGCAAAAAAACGCATCTGATGATCAGATTTGTGCGAGTTTCGCGAAAAGGGGGCCTTTATGGCCCCTTTTTTCGAGCAATCGGCAGCAATCCGGTCCAAACTCATGTATTGTTGCTGAGAGTGATCTTCGCTTGCAGAGGTTCGCGCGGCTAATGAGAGGCTTTACCGCAAGGGCGGTTAAAGGTTGTCATTAGTCGCGAGGATGCAGCTGAAGATCGGTAATCCCCGGCGGGCCTGAGATGGGTCTGCCCCGACGTTAAGGACTTTAATTTTGCTGAACCCGATCGTACGCAAATTCCAATATGGTCAGCATACCGTCACGCTGGAAACTGGCATGATGGCACGCCAGGCCACCGCTGCTGTGATGGTAAGCATGGACGACACCGCGGTTTTCGTAACCGTTGTTGGCCAGAAAAAAGCTAAACCAGGTCAGGACTTCTTCCCGTTGACCGTCAACTATCAGGAGCGTACTTACGCTGCTGGCCGTATCCCGGGTAGCTTCTTCCGTCGTGAAGGCCGTCCGAGCGAAGGTGAAACCCTGATCGCGCGTCTGATTGACCGCCCGGTTCGCCCGCTGTTCCCGGAAGGTTTTGTTAACGAAGTTCAGGTTATCGCTACCGTTGTTTCTGTTAACCCACAGGTTAACCCGGATATCGTTGCGATGATCGGTGCTTCTGCTGCGCTGTCGCTGTCTGGTATTCCGTTCAACGGCCCGATCGGTGCTGCGCGCGTTGGTTACATCAACGATCAATACGTACTGAACCCGACGGCTGACGAAATCAAACAATCTCGTCTGGATCTGGTGGTTGCCGGTACACAGAACGCCGTACTGATGGTGGAATCTGAAGCTGATATCCTGACTGAAGATCAGATGCTGGGTGCGGTGGTATTCGGCCACGACCAGCAACAGGTTGTCATCGAAAACATCAACGCGCTGGTGGCTGAAGCCGGTAAACCGCGTTGGGACTGGCAGCCAGAGCCTGCTAACGATGCGCTGATTTCACGCGTTGCCGCACTGGCTGAAGCACGCATCAGCGATGCTTACCGCATCACTGATAAGCAGGAACGTTACGCTCAGGTTGGCGTTATCAAAGACGAAACCATTGCAGCGCTGCTGGCTGAAGACGAAACGCTGGATGACGCTGAAATCGGTGACATCGTGCACAGCCTGGAAAAGAACGTGGTACGTACCCGTATTCTGAACGGCGAACCGCGTATCGATGGCCGTGAAAAAGACATGATTCGTGGTCTGGACGTGCGCACTGGCGTGCTGCCGCGTACCCACGGTTCTTCACTGTTCACCCGTGGTGAAACTCAGGCGCTGGTTACTGCTACCCTGGGTACTGCGCGTGATGCGCAGAGCCTGGACGAGCTGATGGGCGAACGTACCGACAGCTTCCTGTTCCACTATAACTTCCCTCCGTACTCGGTGGGTGAGACCGGTATGGTCGGTTCACCAAAGCGTCGTGAAATTGGTCACGGTCGTCTGGCGAAACGCGGCGTGCTGGCGGTGATGCCGAAGCAGGAAGATTTCCCGTACACCGTACGTGTGGTATCTGAAATCACCGAATCAAACGGTTCTTCTTCTATGGCTTCCGTGTGTGGCGCTTCTCTGGCGCTGATGGATGCTGGTGTGCCGATCAAAGCTGCCGTAGCCGGTATCGCGATGGGCCTGGTAAAAGAAGACGAAAAATTTGTGGTTCTGTCTGACATCCTGGGTGACGAAGATCACCTCGGCGACATGGACTTCAAAGTGGCCGGTAGCCGTGAAGGTGTGACCGCGCTGCAGATGGATATCAAAATCGAAGGGATCACCCGCGAGATCATGCAGGTTGCTTTGAACCAGGCTAAGGGTGCGCGTCTGCACATTCTGAGCGTGATGGAACAGGCAATCAGCACGCCGCGTCAGGAGATTTCTGAGTTCGCACCGCGTATTTACACCATTAAGATCAATGCAGACAAGATCAAAGATGTCATCGGTAAAGGCGGTTCTGTCATTCGTGCGCTGACTGAAGAAACCGGCACCACCATCGAAATCGAAGATGATGGCACCGTGAAGATCGCCGCGACCGATGGCCTGAAAGCGAAAGAAGCTATTCGTCGTATCGAAGAGATCACCGCAGAAATCGAAGTGGGCCGCATTTACAGTGGTAAAGTGACCCGTATCGTTGATTTCGGTGCCTTTGTTGCGATTGGCGGCGGCAAAGAAGGTCTGGTACACATCTCTCAAATCGCTGACAAGCGCGTTGAGAAGGTGACCGACTATCTGCAGATGGGCCAGGAAGTTCCGGTTAAAGTACTGGAAGTGGACCGTCAGGGCCGTGTACGTCTGAGCATCAAAGAAGCGACAGAGCAGAAACCGCAGGCGGTCGAGACTACCGCTGCGACCGATGCACCTGACGCCGAGTAAGCGTTTCCTGATTAGCCTCTCCCTGCCGTTTGGTGGGGAGAGGTGTTTGTATCATCGCGAGGGCGGGAATCCTTGTGCACAGCAGGCGGATGACAGGATGGTTATCCCAATGTTTGTATTCGGGAGTGGGAAATGAAGCCTTTTTTGCGCTGGTGTTTTGTTGCGACAGCTTTGACGCTGGCAGGATGCAGCAACTCCAATTGGCGTAAGAACGAAGTTCTGGCAGTACCTTTGCAGCCCACACTGCAGCAGGAAGTGATTTTGGCGCGAATGGAACAAATTCTTGCCAGTCGCGCCCTGACCGATGATGAACGCGCACAGCTATTATATGAGCGTGGAGTGTTGTATGATAGCTTAGGTCTGAGAGCATTAGCGCGGAACGATTTCTCGCAAGCGCTGTCTATCAGACCGGATATGCCTGAGGTGTTTAACTATCTCGGCATATATTTAACGCAGGCAGGCAATTTTGATGCTGCCTATGAAGCGTTTGATTCTGTACTTGAGCTTGATCCAACTTACAACTATGCGCATTTAAACCGTGGTATCGCCCTCTATTACGGCGGTCGATACAAGTTAGCGCAAGATGATCTGCTGGCGTTTTATCAAGACGATCCTAATGATCCATTCCGCAGCCTGTGGCTCTACCTCGTTGAACGCGAGATGGATGTCGACAAAGCAAAAGTTTCGCTGAAACAGCGTTACGACAAAGCGGTCCGGGATCAATGGGGATGGAATATTGTCGAGTTCTACCTGGGCGACATCAGTGAAAAAACATTGATGGAACGTCTCAAGGCGGACGCAACGGATAACACCTCGCTCGCTGAACATCTCAGTGAAACCAACTTCTATTTAGGTAAGTACTACCTAAGTCTGGGGGAGAAGGACGACGCGAAAGCGTTGTTCAAACTGGCGGTGGCCAACAACGTTAACAACTTTGTTGAACACCGATACGCATTGTTGGAACTGGCGCAACTCGGCCAGGCACAAGACGATTTATCAGAATCTGACCAGCAATAGCTGACGAACTTTTATTGCCTGAATTACCCGTTAAGTCATCATCTTCCGGGATGAGGGCTTTTCTGTTCGTCGAAACTTCTAATTTGAGCCGGTTCACACTTTTCGATGAAAATGACTGAAAATTTTCATGACGAGTTATGTAGACTGGCCGCCGCAATCTAAGAGGCACGTGTACTACATGACTGATATTCAAACCACTTTTGCTGATCTGGGCCTGAACGAATCCATCCTGTCTGCTCTTAACGACATGGGATACGTCAAGCCGTCACCGATCCAGGCTGAGTGCATTCCGCACCTGCTGGCTGGCCGTGACGTGCTGGGTATGGCACAGACCGGTAGTGGCAAAACTGCAGCATTCTCTCTGCCGCTGTTGAATAACATTGATCCAAATTTGAAAGCACCGCAGATTCTGGTGCTGGCACCGACCCGTGAGCTGGCGGTGCAGGTTGCTGAAGCAGCAACTGAATTCTCCAAACACATGCGTGGCGTAAACGTGTTGGCCCTGTACGGCGGCCAGCGTTATGACGTACAGCTGCGTGCACTGCGTCAGGGCCCGCAAATTGTCGTGGGCACCCCGGGTCGTCTGCTTGACCACCTGAAACGCGGTACGCTTGATCTGTCCAACCTGCGTGGTCTGGTACTGGACGAAGCTGACGAAATGCTGCGTATGGGCTTTATTGAAGACGTTGAAACCATCATGGCGCAGATCCCGGAAGGTCATCAGACCGCTCTGTTCTCTGCCACCATGCCGGAAGCGATTCGTCGTATCACCAAGCGTTTCATGAAAGATCCGCAGGAAGTGCGCATCCAGTCAAGCGTGACTACCCGCCCGGACATCTCTCAGTCTTACTGGACCGCTTATGGCCGTAAAACTGACGCGCTGGTGCGTTTCCTCGAAGCAGAAGACTTCGATGCTGCGATCATCTTCGTGCGTACCAAAAACGCAACGCTGGAAGTGGCTGAAGCGCTGGAGCGCAGTGGTTACAACAGCGCAGCACTGAACGGCGACATGAACCAGGCACTGCGTGAGCAGACGCTGGAGCGTCTGAAAGATGGTCGTCTCGACATCCTGATCGCAACCGACGTTGCTGCCCGTGGTCTGGACGTTGAGCGTATCAGCCTGGTTGTTAACTATGACATCCCGATGGACGCAGAATCTTACGTTCACCGTATTGGCCGTACCGGTCGTGCAGGCCGTGCAGGTCGTGCGCTGCTGTTCGTTGAGAACCGCGAGCGTCGTCTGCTGCGTAACATCGAACGCACCATGAAGCTGACCATTCCGGAAGTTGAACTGCCGAATGCTGAGTTGCTGGGTGAGCGTCGTCTGGCTAAATTCGCGGCGAAAGTTCAGCAGCAGCTGGAAAGCAGCGATCTGGAAATGTACCGTGCCCTGCTGAGCAAAATGCAGCCGGAAGAAGATCTGGATATCGAAACCCTGGCTGCGGCACTGCTGAAAATGGCTCAGGGCGAACGTCCTCTGATCGTACCTGCTGATGCACCGCGTCCGCCGCGTCGTGAATTCCGTGATCGTGATGATCGTCGTGACTCTCGCGATTCTCGTGGTCCGCGTGACAGCCGTGATGGCGACCGTCCGCGTCGTGAGCGTCGTGATGTGGGCGAAATGCAGCTGTACCGCATTGAAGTGGGCCGTGATGATGGTGTTGAAGTTCGTCATATCGTGGGCGCGATCGCTAACGAAGGTGACATCAGCAGCCGTTACATCGGTAACATCAAGCTGTTTGCTTCTCACTCTACTATCGAGCTGCCGAAAGGCATGCCGGGCGAAGTTCTGCAACACTTCACCCGCACGCGTATTCTGAACAAACCGATGAATATGCAGTTGCTGGGCGACGCACAGCCGTTTGAGCGCGGTGAGCGCAGCGAACGTCGTGGCGGTGGCCGTGACTTCGGTGGTGAGCGTCGTGGTGGTAACCGTGAGGGTGGCGCACCGCGTGGTGAAGGTCGTGAAGGCGGTCGTCGTTTCTCTGAACGTCGTGAAGGTGGTCGTGAAGGTGGCCGTTTCAGCCGTGAAGGTAACCGTGGCCCGCGTCGCGAAGAAGCGGGTGCAGCAGCACCGCGTCGTCGTGATATCTAAGCGATAAACGCTGAATAACAAAATGGGACGCCTCGGCGTCCCATTTTTTTCCTATTTCCTACACGCCGCCAGCAATCAGCACCCGTTCGCCGCTGACATAGGCAGACTCCTCCGATGCGAGGAACAGCGCGACCTGCGCCACATCCTCCGGTAAGCCAAAGCGTCCCAGCGGTGTTGCTGCAATTAACTGTGCTTTCAGTTCCGGGTGCATCTTCTTCGCCGCCAGTAAACCTTCGGTCAGGATAATGCCTGGGGCCAGGGCATTGACGCGGATATTACGCGGCCCAAGTTCTCGTGCCAGACCCTGTGTCAGGGTATCGATCGCGCCTTTGGTGGCGGCCCACAGCACTGAACCGGGCGTGCTGCGCTGGCTATTCAACGCACTCAGGTTGATGATGCAACCGCCGCGTGACGGAAAATGCTGTGCTGCTCGCTGGCAAACCAGAAGCGTGCCGAACAGGTTTACATTCAGCTGTTGCTGCATCTCAACGACACTCAGCGCGGTGAAATCACCATGATGAAAAATACCTGCGTTGTTCACCACGATGTCCGGTGCGCCGAATTGATCAATGGCGGTAGCAAAGAGCCGTGCAACATCAGCTTCACGCGAGACATCAGCCTGCACGGCGATGGCATCGCTACCCAGAGCACGGATATCCGTCACCACGTCAGCTGCGCCGACTTCATCCTGACGATAATTCACTACCACCCGGGCGCCGGCCGCCGCGAAAGTCATGGCAATAGCTGCACCAATGCCTTTCGAAGCGCCCGTCACCAGCGCAATTTTGCCTTCAAGTGCTTTCATTGTGTCTCTCCACCTGAGGTTTCGGGGAAGCATAAGAATGCGCTGTCCATACAATCTACCGGTAGCGCAATCCTGCAAGCTTTTTGCACGATCCTGCAAATCTCCATCCCAGGGAGCAGGCGTAACAACCACGCCAGGTTAGAATAGCGACTTGACGATCTCTCATCGCGGAGCGCCCAACGCATGATTCATCAGGAACAGTGGCAGCAACTGGTTGCCATGATAGCCCGCCACGCCCCGGCTGATGGCCGTCACCACAGCGCTATCGATTTTCTCTCTTTTGGCCGCAGTTCCAGACCCACCAGCCTGACGCATGTTGCCACCTGGGCCAGCTTTGCGCTGGTCGCGCAGGGACAGAAAGCGCTGCGCATGGGAGAGGATGTGATGCATTACGGGGCGGGCGATTTGCTGTTGGTGACGCTGGATATGGCTGTGCAATCCTGCGTGGTGATGGCGACGGAGGAGAAACCCAATCTGGGGGTGGGCATCACTATCAATGAGGCACGTCTGATGCGTTATCTGGAGCACTTTCCGTTGCATCAGGTAGCCGCCGCCACCACCAATGAGCGTGGCATTACGGTGCATAAAGTGGCCCCGCCGTTAGTGGATGCGGTCATTCGCCTGATTGAACTGCTGGATCAGCCACAGGACATCGCGGCGCTGGCACCGTTAATTGAGCAGGAAATTTTTTATCGTCTGCTGACCGGGCCGGAAGGGCCGCGCATTCTGAATATGGCGCTGGCAGAACGTCCGGGTAACAAAGTGGCGCGCGCTGCGCGTTGGTTGCGGGAAAACTTTCATCAGCCGTTAAAGATGGATCAGCTGGCAAGCAACGTAGGCATGAGCATTTCGTCACTGCACCATCACTTCAAATCGGTCACTGCCATGACGCCAATGCAGTATCAAAAGCAGCTGCGTCTGAATGAAGCGCGGCGTCTGATGTTGATGGAAAAACTGGATGCCGGAACGGCGGGTTATCGGGTGGGATATCAAAGCGCTTCACAGTTCAGCCGTGAATACAGCCGATTCTATGGCCAGTCTCCGGGACGGGATATCCGTCAGATGGCGGTGGGCCAGGAAGCGTACCCACCGCAATAACCGTTACAGCGAGCGAGCGGCTTCCATCGCGATAGCGAAGGAGCGGAGGCGTGCCTGCGGATCGAAAATCTGGCCATTCACCATGATTTCATCCGCCTGAGTTTCGCGTACCAGCGCCGCGAGGCCGTGGCGAACTTTGTCGCTATCTCCGACGATCGACATGCTGAGTGCTTGCTGCACGCCGTATTGCTCTGACGGCGACCATAAGTTGTCCATATTCTCCACTGGCGCCGGGAGTGGACCCGGTTTACCGCGACGCAGATTGATAAATTGCTGCTGCATTGAGGTAAACAAGAAGCGCGCATTACGTTCGCTATCGGCGGCCACCACATTGACGCACACCATTGCGTAAGGTTTTTCCAGACGCGCTGATGGCTGGAACTTCTCACGGTACAGGTGCAATGCCTGGAGCAGCAGATCCGGGGCAAAATGCGAGGCAAAGGCAAATGGCAAGCCAAGCTGTGCGGCCAACTGGGCGCTGTAAAGACTGGAACCCAGCAGCCAGACCGGAATTTTTGAACACAGGCCGGGCACCGGTTGAACCGGTGGACATTCACCCACCTCAGCATCAAACCAGTTCAGCAGCTCAACGACATCATCGGGGAAGCTGTCGGCCTGTGCGCTCGACAGATGGCGACGCAGCGCCAGCATAGTACGCTGGTCGGAACCCGGCGCACGGCCCAGCCCTAAATCGATACGTCCCGGATAGAGCGCCTCCAGGGTGCCAAATTGTTCGGCGATCACCAACGGTGAATGGTTCGGCAGCATAATGCCGCCGGAGCCGAGACGCAGGGTTTCGGTGCTAGCAGCCAGATAACCAATCAATACGGAGGTTGCCGCGCTGGCAATGCCGGTCATATTGTGGTGCTCTGCCAACCAGTAGCGATGAAAGCCAAGGGCTTCAGCCTGACGGGCCAATGCCAGCGAATTCTGGAACGCATCGCGGGGCGTTGAACCCTGTGGAATAGGAGCCAGATCCAGCACGGACAGGCGAACTGTTTTTTTCTCAGACATGGGCACTCCAAATAAGTATGGCGCAGGTGTTTATCAAACCTGCGCCATCCAGTATTACGCATCAGTACCCATATTAAAACTGCTAATAACCGCAGGAATATAGCCGGAACGTGCCTTTCAGCGGCCTGTCGTATCCAGCGCCATCCCGGCCAGACGTCGCCAGTAGCCGTTGCTGTCGCTGCCGCGCGCCACCATCAAGGGCGCTTCACCGGCTTCGTTGGCGCGGAAACGATCCACATCTTCCAGTGTGCTTTCATCCTGTGGCGATAAACGCACGATATCGACCCAGTTATGCATACCGGCCAGATCATTGCCAAGGTTGTAGCAGTAACCGCTCATGGTCTGGATACCGTTGAGCACGAACACCTGCTGGCCTTCCTGGGATAGCACGCGTCGGCCATTGGGATAATCAATGCAGCAGGTCTGGCAATCATCTTTGGCACGATTTTCCGAGCGGGCGGTAAAGCAGCGTGCGGATAACGCCAGCGGCAGATGGCCGTAACCCAGCACCTCTACCTCAAAACGATCACGTACGCCTGCCGCATCACACTGCTGCAACAGCTGGATCAGCCAGTCGCGTGACATCTCGACCGGCATGCACCAGCGCGTCATTCCTTCCTGCAACAGCAGCTGAAGCGTTTGCGCGTTGTAGACGTTGAGGGTCGGGCCAGCGACAAACGGCAACTGGCGTTCAGCCGCCATATTCACGGTGCCAATATCGTTGGCTTCAATCAGAAACTCGCCGTTTTCCACATAGCGTCGCAGCTCCTTGAGTTCCGAAGGTGATTGCAGCAGCGCCAGCGTGCTGATCACCACCTGTTTGCCGTGCTGCGCCAGCGCCCAGCCCATCTCCATCCATTGCGCGAACGGCGTAGCGCGGCGTTTGCTGCATACCGCTTCCCCCAGATAAACGATTTCCGCGCTGGATTGCGCGGCACGTTGATAAAAATTTTCCAGTTTGTCGCTGGGCCAGTACCACAGCACCGGTCCGATTGCGTATTTCATGCTGACTCCTTACTGCCAGTCGCGATGGTAAGCGCCGAGCGTGGTCTGGCTACCTTCAGAAAGTTCTCCCAATGCCTGCATCCACGGGGTCTGCACGGCAAACTGTTCCGGTGCGGCGATACATCGATCAATCGCCTGGCGCCACACTTTCGCCACTTGCGCCACGTAGGCCGGGCTGCGCTGGCGTCCTTCGATCTTCACGGATGCCACACCGGCCCGCAGCAAGTCCGGCAACAGCGACAGGGTGTTCAGGCTGGTCGGTTCTTCCAGGACGTGATAACGCTGGTCATCGACTTCATAGCGCCCCTTACACAGGGTGGGATAACCGGCGCTTTCATCGGGGCCGTAACGGTCAATCAATACTTCATTCAGGCGTGACTCCATGCCATTTGGCGTCTGCTGCCAGCGCACGAATTTGGCGGGTGAGCAGGCTCCAGCGCTGTTGGGCGATTCACCCGTCAGCCATGAGGAGAGATAACAACGACCTTCGGCCATGATGCACAGGCTGCCAAAAGCGAATACCTCCAGCGGGACGGGTGTTTCACGCGCCAGCTGTTTCACCTGATGTAGCGACAGTACGCGCGGCAGCACCACGCGGTGCAACTGAAAATGGCGGTGATAAAAGCGGATCGCTTCCAGATTGGTGGCCGAAGCCTGTACCGACAGATGGCGTTCAACCTGTGGATAGTGCTTCGCCGCATATTCCAGCGTGGCGATATCCGCGAGGATCAGCGCATCCGCACCATTCTGGGCAGCGATATCAATCGCTTGCTGCCAGCGATTCATGCCATCGGGATGGGCAAACGTGTTAATCGCCACATGCAGTTTGCGCCGATGCTGGTGCAGATAGCGCGCGGCTTCGGCCAGTTTTTTATCGGTAAAATTAAGGCCAGCAAAGTGGCGGGCATTGGTATCGTCTTTCAGGCCGACATAAACGGCGTCGGCGCCATGCTCCACCGCCGATTTCAGCGCAGGCAGATTCCCCGCCGGGCACAGCAGTTCCATACTTTTTCCTCCCCCAGGTTCTGGACGGCGTTGAGTGTAGGTAAGCCCTCGCCGCAGAATGTTGATTTAAGGCAGTGAAACGGCCAATGGTGATGCAGAGTGAAGATTTTTCACACAACCAGACTGCGAATTCCTTGATCTCAGTGGATGCGAAGCCAAACGGATGTGGCAGAATAGGTAAAATTTTCTAAAGGGAGTGCAGATGGTGTTTACTCGCTTACGCGGCCTGATTGTTGAAAAAGGCCCAAAATTCCTCGGGTTACCGGTTTTATTGACCCCTTTTGTGCTGAAAAAAGCCGTTTTGCAACAACTCCTAAACTGGCAATTTCGCCATGCTTTGGCTGAAGGTGAGTTAGACTTTCTGGAAGGGCGTTCCCTGGGGATCGAAATCAGCGATATCAATTTGCGCTGGATGACGACCTTGCAGGATGGGCGTCTGACCGTTTCACACGATACAGAGGCTGATGTCTGGTTTCGTGGTGAAGCTAACGATCTGTTGCTGGTGGCAGCACGCAAAGCAGACCCCGATATGTTGTTCTTTCAACGCCGTCTGGTGATTGAAGGCGACACGGAGCTGGGACTGGAGGTGAAAAACCTGATGGATGCCATTGAACTGGATGCCATGCCCACGCCGTTGCGCACGGGGTTGCAACAGCTGGCTGCCTTTGTTGAGGCAGGACTGAAACAGGACGCGAAGGCCAGTGAGTCGCGCGCGAGGATCTCATGTTAATTCGTACTGAAATTGGTGTTGATGCAGCCAGCATCGACAGCCTGTTAAAGCGCTGTTTTGCCAGCGCCGCCGAAGCGGAACTGGTACAACAGTTACGTGAAGATGGTTTGCTGACCCTTGGCGTGGTGGCGACTGATGATGAAGGCCAGGTATTGGGTTACGCCGCCTTCAGCCCGGTAACCTTGCAGGGTGAGGATCGCGGCTGGGTGGCGTTGGCACCGCTGGCGGTGGACGAGACGGTACGTAAACAGGGTATCGGTAAACAGCTGGTGTACGAGGGATTAGACGCGCTGAACGAATTTGGTTACAGCGCAGTGGTGGTGTTGGGTGACCCGGCTTACTACAATGCCTTCGGTTTTGAACCGGCAGCGCGTCATGGTTTGCATTGCCGCTGGACCGGTTCAGAAGCAGCGTTTCAGGTGTACAAGTTGGCCGACGATGCGTTCGTCGGGGCAGAAGGGCAGATCGATTTTGCCGAGCCTTTCAATCGCTTTGCGTAAACCAGTTCGTCAGGTTGAGCGGTTGTTGCGCTACCAGTTGTAACTTTTGCGCCCGGCTTAACTGTTTAACCTGATACTCCAGTCGTGATGCGGCGGCGCGATCCCCGGCATCACAGTGAAATACCAGCGTCAGCGGGCCTTTGCCGCGCAGTGATCGTGCTCCACGCCCTTGCTGATGCTGTTGTAAACGCCGGTTAACATCCGTTGTGATGCCGGTGTAAAGCATGCCTGCGGCGGTTTGCAGCATATAAAGCTGCCAGCCCTGCTCCATATGACTAACCTCGGAAAAATTGCTGGCAGGCAGTGTAGCGCGCATCCGGCGTTGCCGCTATTGGTCAGCACAGGCCTCTGGCCTGCAAGGGAGTTCGATTGTGTCCGACCATTCCCATCTGATTCGCTACCTGAAGAAACAGCATGCGCTGTCGCTGTGCGCGACAGACGGTGACGATCTCTGGTGCGCCAACTGTTTTTATGTTTTTGATGAATCCCGCATGGTGTTCTGGCTGATGACCGAGCCAGATACCCGTCATGGTCAACTGATGTTGGCTAATCCGCGCGTGGCGGGCACGGTTAACGGCCAGCCGAAAACCGTGTTGCTGATTAAGGGGGTACAATATCGCGGCCATATTCAGCGCTTAAGGGATGAAGCCGAGCAACAGGCGCGTCATGCCTACCAGAAACGTTTCCCCATTTCGCGAGCCGTCACGGCTCCACTGTGGGAAATAGTGCTGGAAGAAGTGAAGATGACGGATAACGCGCTGGGGTTTGGCAAAAAAATTGTCTGGCAGCGCGCGGATTAAGCGTTCTGCTACCCTCTATCCGTAGCGGCGCGATTTATCGCGCAATTTCGTGCGTGATGGATGATAAAACCGCGCGATAAATCGTGCTGCCGCGGGTTAATCCGTCGTGCCTCCGGTACGGCATTCGTTATTCAGTCTGAATACGGAATCCTGTCATGACTCAACTCACTTCAACTGCTGCGGCAACGCGTTTTGCCTGGTGGAAACCGCTGCTATTTCTGCTGGTGGTGATTGTTGGCCTCTGGTACGTCAAATGGCAACCCTACTACGGCAAAGCCTTCATGGCGGCAGAGACTCATTCGATCGGTAAATCGATTTTAGCCAACGCGGATGCGTCACCCTGGCGTGCCGCGCTGGATTACGCGATGGTCTATTTTCTGGCGGTGTGGAAAGCAGCGGTACTCGGCGTACTGCTCGGATCGCTGGTACAGGTGCTGATCCCCCGTAGCTGGCTGTTGCGTCTGATGGGCAAGAACCGTTTTGGTTCCGCATTGATTGGCACCGGGCTTGGGCTACCTGGCATGATGTGTACGTGCTGTGCCGCACCGGTTGCGTCGGGTTTGCGGCAGTCGCAAGTTTCCAGCGGTGCGGCGATGGCATTCTGGCTGGCAAACCCGATACTGAATCCGGCCACCCTGATTTT
Organism: Pantoea sp. X-Soil-TKNS-1279; assembly: GCF_059730565.1. Taxonomy (NCBI): domain Bacteria; kingdom Pseudomonadati; phylum Pseudomonadota; class Gammaproteobacteria; order Enterobacterales; family Erwiniaceae; genus Pantoea; species Pantoea sp. X-Soil-TKNS-1279. The sequence continues at coordinate 637,661 of NZ_AP035948.1, forward strand.
TATGGGTTTTGTCCTGGGCTGGCAGTTCGCGGCGATTCGCCTGGTGGCGGGGATCATCATGGTGCTGGGCATTGCCTGGCTGGTGCAACGTAGCGTGCCGCAGAAAGTCGGTGCACTTGAGGCCAGGGCATCGGTCCCCCCGGAAGAACCCTTTCTCCAGCGCTGGTGGCGGGTGCTGTGGCGGCTGTTCTGGAATACCATCCCGTTGTATGTGGCGGCGGTGCTGCTGCTTGGCGCGGCCCGCGTCTGGCTGTTCCCGCATGCGGATGGGGCCGTGGGTAACACGTTGTTCTGGGTGGTGGTGATGGCAGTGGCGGGATGCCTGTTTGTCATCCCGACTGCGGCAGAGATCCCGATTGTCCAGACCATGATGCTGGCCGGGATGGGCATCGCGCCCGCGCTGGCATTGCTGCTGACATTGCCAGCGGTCAGCGTCCCTTCATTACTGATGCTGCACCGGGCATTCCCGGCTCGCGCGTTGTGGATAGCCTTGCTGGGCGTCGCTTGCAGCGGAATGCTGGTCGGTGTGCTCGCCCTGTGGCTGGCGTAGATACCAGATTTTCTGATTGCGGCTGCCGCGCCATAGCAGCCGCGCATCTTTCTCCGCTTCGATAAATCGCCCATCGATTAACACGTCGATTTCGGCGATCACTTCCCGCTGCGCGGCGCTCAGTTCCGCTAACTGGTAGCCGGTCCACAGCCAGATATCCTTATCGGGGCATTCACGCCGCACCCGTTTCACCAGACGGCGGATATGCGGCACGTTATGGGGATGCAGCGGATCGCCGCCGCTGAGCGACAATCCCTGACGCGGAATGCGCCGATCTTTGAGATCGGCGATCAGCTGTTCTTCCATCGCCAGCGTGAAAGGCACGCCGGAGTCCAGTCGCCAGGTACTTTGGTTGTAGCAGCCGCGACATTGGTGTTCGCAACCGGCGACAAACAACGTGCAGCGTGTGCCCGGACCGTTAACAATATCGACGTCATAATAGCGATGGATATGCATCATCCCAGTTGTCCCGTATCCAGATGTTTCACGCGGCGCTGTACCTCTTCCTGTTTACCGGCGTTAAACGGACGTGCATCCGGGCTACCGAGATAGCCGCACACGCGCCGTGTCACCGACACCCGCGCCGGATCATGATTGCCGCAGCAAGGGCAGGTAAAGCCTTTGCTGGTGCAACTGAATTCGCCGCTGAAGCCGCATTCGTAGCACTCATCAATAGGCGTGTTGGTGCCGTAGTAGGGCACGCGGTCGTAGCTATAGTCCCAGACATCTTCCAGTGCCTTGAGGTTATGCTGGATATTGGGATATTCGCCGTAACAGATAAAACCGCCGTTGGCGATCGGTGGGTAAGGCGCTTCAAAGTCGATTTTGTCGTACGGATTAACCTTCTTCTCGACGTCGAGATGGAAGCTATTGGTGTAATAACCTTTGTCGGTGACGCCCGGCACCACGCCAAACTCGGCGGCATCAAGGCGGCAAAAGCGGTCACACAGGTTTTCGCTTGGCGTGCTGTAGAGGCTAAAGCCATAGCCAGTTTCCGCTTTCCATGCATCCACCGCTTGACGCAGATGGGCGACGATCGCCACCCCTTTGGCGCGCAGATAATCGGCATCATACGGATGCACTTCGTTACCGCTCAACGCATTGAGGGTTTCATGCAGACCGATATAGCCAAGGGAGATGGAGGCACGGCCATTGCGGAAAATTGGCCCGATATCGTCATCGGCCTTCAGGCGTACGCCGCAGGCACCTTCCATATACAGAATCGGCGCGACGCGGGCTTTGGTTTTTTCCAGCCGCGCGATACGGGTCATCAACGCACGTTTCGCCAGTGTCAGGCGTTCATCCAGCAGCGACCAGAAACGTGCCTCATCCCCCTGGGCTTCCAGCGCAATGCGTGGCAGGTTGAGACTGATCACGCCCAGGTTGTTGCGTCCTTCGTGGATCTGCTCACCATGTTCTTCATACACGCCGAGGAAGCTGCGACAACCCATCGGCGTCTTGAATGAACCCGTGACTTTCACCACCTGGTCATAATTGAGGATATCGGGATACATCCGCTTGCTGGCACACTCCAGCGCCAGTTGTTTGATGTCGTAATTGACGTCACCCGCACGGCGGTTAACCCCTTCACGGATGGCAAATACCAGCTTCGGAAATACCGCGGTTTTGTGGTTTTTGCCCAGCCCGGCAATACGGTTGTGCAGGATCGATTGTTGGATCAAACGTGCCGCCCAGTCGGTACCGAGGCCAAAACCAAAGGTGACAAAGGGGGTTTGGCCGTTGGCGGTATGCAGCGTATTGACCTCATACTCCAGCGACTGGAAGGCGTCGTAACACTCTTTTTCGGTACGCGCGCGGGCATACGCCTCGGCATCGGCAATCTGCCATTCAAGGCCGACAGCACGATGTTTTTCCAGGCTTAGGGTGACAAAGGGGGCCAGCACTTCATCGATACGGTTAATGGTGGTGCCGCCGTAAATGTGGCTGGCGACCTGGGCGATGATCTGCGCGGTGACGGCGGTGGCGGTGGCGATCGATTTGGGTGGCTCGATCTCAGCGTTACCCATTTTGAAGCCGTTGGTTAGCATGCCGTGCAGATCAATCAGCATGCAGTTAAACATCGGGAAGAAGGGCGAATAATCGAGATCGTGGTAGTGGATCTCACCGCGTTCGTGCGCAAGCACCACGTCGCGTGGCAGGATCTGTTGTTGTGCGTAATGTTTGGCGACGATCCCTGCCAGCAAATCACGCTGGGTGGGGATCACCTTGCTATCTTTGTTGGCGTTCTCGTTCAACAGCGCGGCGTTGGTTTGTTCAACCAGGCCACGAATAGCGTGATGTAGTTTCCCGCGCTGTTCACGCGCCAGGTCACGGTCGTGACGATATTCAATATAGGCGCGTGCCAGCTGCGGCCACGGACCGCTCATCAGCGTCTCTTCGACCGCGCATTGGATATCGCGGATATCCACCTCGTGGCGCGCAGCCAGTTGCTGTTCAACTTCTGCCGCAACCTGGGCGCACCAGGCCGCATCGTTCACCTGTACCGCACTGGCCGCAGCCTGTACGGCGCAGGCAATGCGCTGGGCATCGAACGGCACTTTGCAGCCGTCACGCTTAATCACTACCGTTGCCATTTACTCTCCGTGAAACTACATGTTGTGATTTTAACGAAGTGTAATCGCTATATATGGTGTTTGCCTGAGAATTAATTGCAGGGTTTTTGATATGGCGCAAAGAAGCAATAAGGAAGTTTGAAAGGCGCGCAATCAGCAACGCTGACTAAACTGAAAAAGTTTTAACCCGCCCATAGTTCCGCTTTCTGCAACTTGATGTGCGACGCGAAACAGGTTTAATGAGCCTTTTGCCCGCTTTGGTCAGACAATCGTTAACAAGGATGCCCTTCATGCCTCTGCAACGCACGCTGCTTGCCTGTTGTTTATCCGTGAGTTTTTCCGCTTTCGCCACCCCGGCGGGTGATCTGCCGCTAATGCCCTGGCCGCAACAGGTTGAGCTGCCTCGGAGCGGCGGTGCCTATCAACTGACGCCACAGCTGACGCTACACATATCGGGGGACCATCTGGAGGGGGCGGAGACGCGCTGGCTCAGACGTATTGCGCGACAAACTGGCTGGCCGTTGTTGCCAACGGACGCATCGGATGAAAAGGCGACTATCCGGGTGCAAATCAAGGAGGCGGTTGACCCCTTACCGCAACCAGACAGCGATGAAAGCTATCAGCTGGAGGTGAACAGCGATGGTGTCTTGCTTGAGGCGCAGACACGCTTCGGTGCCATGCGTGGTATGGAGACTCTGCTGCAACTGATTGAGAACAGCGAAAGCGGCACGGTCATCCCGTATGTCACCATCAATGACCAACCGCGCTTTGCCTGGCGCGGTCTGCTGATCGACTCCGCACGTCATTTTATGCCGGTGGAGACCATCAAACGTCAGATTGATGGCATCGCGGCAGCCCGTATGAATGTTTTTCACTGGCACCTGACCGACGATCAGGGCTGGCGTTTTGCCTCCAGCCATTATCCGCAGTTGCAGGATAAAGCCAGTGATGGCCGCTACTACACCCAGCAGCAGATGCGCGATGTAGTGCAATATGCCACGCAGCGTGGCATCCGCGTTGTCCCGGAAGTCGATCTACCCGGCCATGCTTCGGCCATCGCCGTGGCGATGCCAGAGCTAATCAGCGCACCGGGACCGTACTCAATGGAGCGCGGCTGGGGGGTATTTAAGCCGCTGCTCGATCCGAGCAATGAACAGGTTTTTGCCTTTATCGATACGCTGGTAGGGGAAGTGGCAGCGATCTTCCCGGATCCGTATCTGCATATTGGCGGTGATGAGGTTGATCCTGCGCAGTGGAATGACTCGCCTAAAATTCAACAGTTTATGCGCGATCACGGGTTAAAGGATGCCCATGCGTTGCAGGCCTGGTTTAATCAGCGGGTGGAAAAGATTCTTGAAGCGCATCAACGTCGCATGGTGGGCTGGGACGAAATCTATCATCCCGATCTGCCGCGCAGCATTCTGATCCAGTCGTGGCAGGGGCAGGATGCCTTAGGTGAGGTGGTGAAAAACGACTATCGCGGCATCCTTTCAACCGGCTTCTACCTTGATCAACCACAACCTGCGGCTTACCACTATCGTAATGAGCCTTTCCCGCAGGGGCTGAACGGCGAGGATCAGGTGCAGGCAGATGAGCAGGCACAGAGTTGGGCATTCACCCTGCCACGTCTGAAAGGCAGCGCGGTGAAGGGCAGTTTCACTCTGATTGAGGGAAAAGAGGGGTGGCGCGGTTTTATTGACTTTAACGGCAAAGCGCGGCGCCTGGTGCAGCAGGTCGACTGGTTGTCATCCAGCCAGGTGACGTTCCGGGTGGATACCTGGATGGGGGAAGTGCAGCCGATGGTGACGTTGACGGACAACAAACTGACCGGATATATGCTGGTGGGCAATGTCCGTTATCCCACCGAGGGGGGCCGTCTGGCACAAGTACCCAGTGGGATTGCCCCTTCGTTGCCCAGCCCGCAGCAGTTAAGTGAAAACCTGAAAGGGGGTGAAGCGGCGCTGTGGGCGGAAAACGTCAATAGCCAGATTATTGACACCAAACTGTGGCCACGAACCTTTGTGGTGGCGGAACGCCTGTGGTCTGCTGCCGATGTGAATGACAGCGATAATATGTATCAGCGGTTGAGCGCCATCGATCGCTGGGGTGCCATATCCGTTGGTCTGCAACAACATCAGCAGGCGGAGGTACAGATGATGCGACTGGCGAACAGCACCGATATTACCTCACTGCGCGTGCTGAGTGAGGTGCTGGAACCGGCACAATATTACACACGGCAGCATCTGAAATTCCAGGCAGGCCACTATAACTATTTCGAGCCGCTTAACCGTCTGGCCGATGTTCTGCCCGCCGAGAGCGAAGCGGTGCGTTTGCTGGACAAGCAGGTGAATGCCTTGATCGCTAATCGGGGCAACCGGCAGGCCGCTAATGTGATTCGTCAGCAATTGCAACGCTGGCTAAGTAACAGCGACCGGGTGCTGCCGCTGACGCTGCATAACTATCAACTGCATGCGCTGCAACCGCAGGTACAGCAGGTGGCAATTCTCTGCCGCATGGGGCTGGATTTGGTCGCGACGCTGGAGCGTAATCAGGCGTATGGCGCGGGAGAAGTGGCGCAGATGCAAGAGAAACTGGATGACGCTGCCCTGGTGCAGGATGAGACGGTGCTGGCGTTAGTACGCCCGCTGGAGAAACTGCTGCGATCGTTTAAGTAGGTGCTTGCTGTACCCTCACCCCAGCCCTCTCCCGCAAGACGGGAGAGGGAGACGTGCAATATGCTCGATCTGCGCGGGAAGTTTACTCGATCTGTCCCCTCTGCCACGAGGCGGGAGATTCACTCGCTCTGTCCCCTCTGCCGCGAGGCGGGAGATTCACTCGCTCTGTCCCCCTCTGCCGCGAGGCGGGAGATTCACTCGCTCTGTCCCCTCTGCCGCGAGGCGGGAGATTCACTCGATCTGTCCCCCTCTGCCGCGAGGCGGGAGATTTGCTCGATCTGTCCCCTCTCCCGCTTGCGGGAGAGGGTTAGGGTGAGGGCAAGAGCAAGGGCGAAACCGGCAAAGAATCAGCGACGAACCGCAATCGCCTCGATCTCAATCTTCACATCTTTCGGCAGACGCGCCACTTCCACGCAGGAGCGAGCCGGGAAGCTGGCGTTATGCTCGGTGAAAAACGCTTCATAGGTTGCGTTCACGGTGGCGAAGTCATTCAGGTCTTTGACAAACACCGTGGTTTTCACAATGTCGCCCACTTTCAGACCGGCAGCTTCAACAATCGCCTTCACGTTTTCCAACGACTGACGCGCCTGAGCAGACACATCGTCAGCCACTGCGCCGGTTTGCGGATCAACCGGGATCTGGCCGGAGGTAATGATCATGCTACCGAGATCCACGCCCTGTACGTACGGACCAATCGCTGCCGGTGCTTTTTCGGTACTGATTTCGCGAGACATTGTTTCTCCTTAAGAAAATGCGCCGCCAGTGCTCCCGACGGCATGAAAAGACCGCCCCATTATAGGGGCGATGCCGACGATTACCAGTGACCGAGCACTACATGGTGCGCGAACTCTTTCTCGCAATATTTGCACTTCAGGTGCACTTCATCGTCGCGTTTTTTCACGGCAAAACTGGAGAACACTGGCTCGCTGCGGCTGATACAGTTGCCGTTCGGGCAGGTCAGCACCCGTTCGATGCGATCCGGCAGTGTCGGGGCGATCTTCGCCACCACTTCATATTCGTCGATACGGTTGACCGTGGCATGAGGGGCATACACCGCCAGTTGGTTGATCTGATCATCGGTGAGAAAGGTGTTCTCGATCTTGATCAGATCTTTACGCCCCATTTCGCCAGAAGGCAGATTCAGACCAATGGTGATGCGCTGATCGGTTTCGGTCAGGCGAAACAGCGACAGTAATTTAAAGCCAACCTGCGCCGGGATATGGTCAATCACCGTGCCGCGTTTAATGGCTTCAACCTGCAATTTGTTATCGTGTGTCATGCTGTTTTCCTCCTTACAGGGCCAGATCGCGATTCAGTACCAGAGCCAGCAAAGCCTGGCGGGCAAAGATGCCATTCCCGGCCTGCTGGAAATACCAGGCGTGTGGTGTGCTGTCGACATCCGTGGTGATCTCATCGATTCGTGGCAGCGGGTGCAGCACCTTCATATTGTCGCGCGCGCCCACCAGGTCACTGGCGCGCAGAATAAATTGTGCTTTGACGTTGGCGTATTCTGACGGGTCGAGACGCTCTTTCTGCACGCGCGTCATGTACAGGATATCCAGTTCCGGCATCACCTCTTCAATGCTGTCATGGCGCGACCAGCGAATGTTTTGCTCATCCAGCATATCGGTGATGTAAGACGGCATCGCCAGTGCATCAGGGGCGATAAAGAAGAACCGGTTGCCATCGAACTTCGCCAGCGCCTGAGTCAGGGAGTGCACGGTACGGCCATATTTCAGGTCACCCACCATCGCCACATTCAGGTTATCCAGACGGCTCTGGGTTTCACGAATGGTGAACAAGTCGAGCAGGGTTTGCGTCGGATGCTGGTTAGCCCCGTCTCCGGCGTTGAGAATCGGCACGCCGCCGGAAAACTCGGTAGCGAGACGGGCCGCGCCTTCCTGCGGATGGCGCATCACAATGGCATCGACATAGGTACCAATCACCGAAATGGTATCGGCGAGGGTTTCCCCTTTCTTACCGAGCGAGGTGTTGCTGCCGTCGGCAAAACCGACGACCGAGGCACCAAGGCGATGCATGGCGGTTTCAAACGACAGACGGGTACGCGTTGAGGCTTCAAAGAAGCAGCTGGCGATGACGTTGTGTTTCAGCAACTCCGGCTGCGGGTGTGCCTTGAGCTGCGCGGCGGTATGCAGTACCAGCTCCAGCTCAGCGCGGCTGAGATCGTTAATTGAAATAATGTGCTTACGATATAGCGGGTTGGCCATAGCTCTCTCCTCTGCGCTGCCGGATAACGGACAAAAAAAAGCCCCTGCTTAAGGGGCTTGATTTGCGATCGATTGATGACGGAAAGAAACAGGTGCGCCGCCAGCTTTCTGGCGTAATTGAGCGTCAAATTGTGCGCTGCGCTGTTGCATGTTTCCTCCCGGCAAATTGTGGCGCATTATACGCATTCACTGCTTTGCATCAAGCAAAAATCACACGCGAGGTAATCGTTTGCTCCCGCCTGAGTCAGGGCTGGCCGAGCGTTGCCACCATCACGGCTTTAATGGTGTGCATGCGGTTTTCTGCCTGGTCAAACACAATGCTGTGTGCCGATTCAAACACCTCGTTACTGACTTCCATACCGTCGTTCAGGCCATACTGCTCAGCCATCTGACGTCCCAGCGTGGTTTGGTCATCATGGAACGCTGGCAGGCAGTGCAGGAACTTCACCTGCGGATTGCCTGTCAACGCCAGCATCGCGCTGTTTACCTGATACGGGCGCAACAGCGCGATACGATCAGACCACACGGATTTGTCTTCTCCCATCGAGACCCACACGTCAGTGTAGATGAAATCGGCACCCTGCACGCCGGTGGCGATATCTTCGGTCAGCGTGATTTTGCCACCGGTTTTTTGCGCTGCGATGCGGCATTGTTCCACCAGTTGTTCTTCCGGCCAGCAGCCTTTCGGTGCCACCAGACGCAGGTCCAGCCCGACCATCGCAGCTGCTTCCAGCATGCTGTTGCCCATGTTATTGCGCGCATCGCCAACGTACACCAGCGTCATCTGGTTCAGCGATTTTTGTGGCAGATGTTCCTGCATCGTCAGCAGATCCGCCAGCAACTGAGTTGGATGGAATTCGGTGGTCAGACCGTTCCAGACCGGCACCCCGGCATGTTCCGCCAGGGTTTCCACCAACGCCTGACCATAACCACGATATTGAATACCGTCATACATACGTCCGAGCACGCGCGCAGTGTCTTTCATCGACTCTTTATGGCCGATCTGGCTGCCGCTTGGGCCGAGGTAAGTTACGTTAGCACCCTGATCGTAAGCGGCAACTTCGAAAGAGCAACGGGTACGAGTCGAGTCTTTTTCGAAGATGAGCGCGATGTTTTTGCCTTTCAGGTACTGCGTTTCGCTGGCGTTTTTCTTTGCGTGTTTTAATTCACCGGCCAGTCTTAACAGGTAATCAATTTCTGCTGGGGTGAAGTCCAGCAATCTCAGGAAATGGCGTTGGTTCAGCTGACTCATACAGCGCTCCATGTGGGGATCATAAATGAATTAAAATTCAATCTAACCGTATGAATATGCATTTTCAACCCCGGCGTTAAGAAACTTTCTGTTTTGAGTAGTGGCGCGCGAGGCAGTGTGGGAAAATAATTGCATTCATTGCCGAACATTTTGAGGATATCCCCATGGCATACGAAGCATTGCTGGAAGAACAACGCGAAGAGACGCGGTTGATCATTGATGAATTACTGGAAGATGGCAGCGATCCTGATGCCCTCTACACCATCGAGCACCATCTTTCCTGCAACAATTTTGACTCGCTGGAAAAAGCGGCGGTAGATGCCTTCAAGCTGGGTTATGAGGTGACTGAACCGGAAGAGCTGGAGCTGGAAGATGGCAGCACGGTGATGTGTGTCGACATCCTGAGCGAAGCCGCGCTGAAACCCGAGCTGATTGATGCGCAGGTTGAGCAACTGGTGAATCTGGCGGGCAAATACAACGTAGATTACGACGGTTGGGGCACCTACTTCGAAGACCCGGACGCGGAAGACGAAGATGATGACGGCGACTTCATTGATGATGAAGACGACGGTGTACGTCACTAAAAATGAACGGGCAGCCGCGTTGCTGCCCGTATTTTTTCCCCGCAGATAAAGACATTCATGAATTACGCCCCGCTATTAGAACCTATCCATCAGTTTCTGCATTGCCGCACACCACAGGCGTGGATTGATGAAGCACGCAAGCCGGAAAACCTGACGTTGCTACTCACCGATCATATGGTTTGTGAGTTAAAAGCCGCGCAAACCGCCGTCTGGTTGATTCGTAAATATGTGGCTGACAAGCCGAGTGGTGACGCTATTCTGGCGTGGCTGAAGCCCTATGAAGATTTTATTTTTGGCGAAGATCACGACAGCAACTTTATCAACGCCCACAAAAATCTGACCAAAAGCATCATCGTGCGTAATGAGTTGCCGTGGGCGGATGATCTGGTGGAAAAGATGGTGCTGCTGATTAAAGAAGAGCTGCACCATTTTTATCAGGTCTGGGAAATTATGCAGGCGCGCGGTCTGCCGTATCGCAAGATTACCGCCAGTCGTTACGCCAAAGGGTTGCTGCGTGAGGTCACGACTCATGAGCCGGATACCCTGGTAGATAAGCTGATTTGCGGTGCTTATATCGAGGCGCGTTCTTGTGAACGTTTCGCCAGCCTGGCACCGTATCTGGATGAGCAACTGGAGAAGTTTTATATCTCGCTGCTGCGTTCCGAAGCGCGTCATTACCAGGATTACCTGACGCTGGCGGCGCAGATTTCGCCGAAAGATATTGCGCCACGCGTGCGCGCGATTGGTGAGGCGGAAGGGCGCTTAATCAGCGAACCGGATACCGAGCTGCGTTTTCACAGCGGTGTGCCAACCTTATAAAATCCGCGCGATAAATCGCGCCGCTACGGGACGGAATAATTACAGGGTACGCAGCATACGCACTTCACAATCCACATGCCCGGTGCAGCCCATCGCGGTATCAATCAGGGTAAAACCCAGCGATTCATACAACTTAATGGCGCGCGTCAGGCTGGCGGTGGTTTCCAGATAGCAACGACGGAAACCTTGCTGGCGTGCATAATCCATCGCGCGTAGTGCCAGATCGCGGGCCAGGCCAAAACCACGCGCTTCCGGCAGAAAGTACATCTTCTGTAATTCACAAATATCCGGCGCGCTACACGCCAGGGGGGCCACACCGCCGCCACCCAGCACTTTGCCCTGATGCTCGACAATCCAGTAAGCGCTGTTCGCCTCGCTGTACAATTCAAACAGCCGATCCAGATTGGGATCAGACACGGTATAGCCTTTGTCAGCAGTCAGGCCGAACTCGGCAGAGACGTCGCGAATGACCCGAGCAATCAGCGGATTATCGGCTGCGGTAATGGGACGTACCTGAAGATCCAGCGGGGTGACAGTGGTCATTAGCATCTCATCCGATAGAAAAAAGCCGGGCAGTGCCCGGCTTCGGTTAAGCAGTTGGCCTGAAGCGATTACAATGCCGCAATCACGCCCTGCTGTTCAATCAGTTTTGCTTTTGATTGTTCCAGCTCAGCTGCACGTTCGCGCTCTTTCGCTACCACCGCTTCTGGTGCACGGGCAACAAAACCTTCGTTCGCCAGCTTGGTCTGGATCTTCTCGATCTCAACATCCAGCTTGGTCAGCTCTTTCGCCAGACGATCCAGCTCCGCTTCTTTGTTCACCAGATCCGCCATCGGAATCAGCAGTTCAGCGCCTTCAACGATCTTGGTCACCGATACCGGGCCTTTCTCGCCCGCAGGCAGGATGGTGAGGCTTTCCAGGCGTGCCAGACGCGACAGGAAGTTACGGTTCTCTTCCACGCGACGCAGCGCCGCCGGTGAGCAATCACGCAGCAACACATCCAGCGGTTTGCTCAGGGCGATGTTCATCTCGGCGCGGATATTACGCACCGCGACGATCGCCTGCTTCATCCACTCGATATCCGCTTTCGCTTCCGCATCTTCTTTCGCCGCCTCGTACTGCGGGAACGGTTGCAGCATGATGGTGTCGTCGCTGATATTTTTCAGCACTTTGACACGCTGCCAGATGGTTTCAGTGATAAACGGAATGACCGGATGTGCCAGGCGCAGCAACGCTTCCAGCACCGTCACCAGCGTGTTACGCGTGCCGCGCAGTTCCGCTTCGCTACCGCTGTTCATCACTGGCTTGGTCAGCTCCAGATACCAGTCACAGAACTGGTTCCAGGTGAAGTCGTACAGCAGGTTGGCAGCGATATCGAAACGATAGCTATCCAGTGCTTCACGGTAGGCTTTTACGGTGCTGTTAAACTCGGTGAGGATCCAACGATCCGCCAGCGACAGCTTCATTTCGCCGCCGTTCTGACCGCAATCCTGATCTTCGGTGTTCATCAGCACAAAGCGGCTGGCGTTCCACAGCTTGTTACAGAAGTTGCGATAACCTTCGAGGCGCTTCATGTCCCAGTTGATGTCACGGCCGGTCGAGGCCAGGGCCGCCAGGGTAAAGCGCAGCGCATCGGTACCTGATGGTACGATCCCATCCGGGAATTGCTTCTCGGTGCGTTTGCGGATCTTGTCAGCCAGTTGTGGCTGCATCATGTTACCGGTACGTTTTTCCAGCAGCTCTTCCAGCGAAATGCCGTCCACCATATCCAGCGGATCGATGACGTTACCCTTCGACTTGGACATTTTCTGTCCTTCTTCGTCGCGGATCAGACCAGTGATATACACGGTCTTGAACGGCACCTGCGGTTTGCCGTTTTCATCTTTCATGAAATGCATGGTCAGCATGATCATGCGGGCAATCCAGAAGAAGATGATGTCGAAACCGCTCACCAGCACGCTGGTCGGGTGGAAGGTACGCAGCGCTTCGGTGTTCTCCGGCCAGCCGAGGGTTGAGAAGGTCCACAGGCCAGAAGAGAACCAGGTATCCAGCACGTCTTCGTCCTGGCGCAGCGCAACGTCAGCGCCAAGGTTGTTTTCCTGACGTACTTCTTCTTCAGTGCGGCCGACATACACGTTGCCGTGATTGTCGTACCACGCCGGAATACGGTGGCCCCACCACAGTTGACGGGAAATACACCAGTCCTGAATGTCGCGCATCCAGGAGAAATACATGTTTTCGTACTGCTTCGGCACGAACTGGATGTCGCCGTTTTCCACCGCTTCAACCGCGACTTTTGCCAGCGGGGCAGTGCGCACATACCACTGGTCGGTCAGCATCGGCTCAATCACCACGCCGCCACGGTCGCCATAAGGTACGGTCAGATCGTGAGGCTTGATCTCATCCAGCAGGCCGAGGGCGTCAATCGCCGCGACGATCGCTTTACGCGCAGCAAAACGTTCCATGTTCTGGAACTCAGCCGGGATGGCGTTGCTGTAAACGTCAGTCTCTTCACCGTTAGTGTCGAGCACTTCCGCAGTGGTGCGGATGTCGCCGTCGAAGGTCAGGATGTTGATCATCGGCAGCGCATGGCGACGGCCAACTTCGTAGTCGTTGAAGTCGTGGGCCGGGGTAATCTTCACGCAGCCGGTGCCTTTTTCCATGTCGGCGTGTTCATCGCCAACGATCGGAATACGACGGTCTACCAGCGGCAGGATCAATTCTTTACCGATCAGATCTTTATAACGTGGATCTTCCGGGTTGACGGCCACACCGGTATCGCCCAGCAGGGTTTCCGGGCGAGTGGTGGCGACCACCAGGTAATCTTTACCTTCCGCGGTTTTTGCGCCATCGGCCAGCGGGTAGCGGATGTGCCACATCGAACCTTTGGTTTCGCGGTTTTCAACTTCGAGGTCAGAAATCGCGGTACGCAGTTTCGGGTCCCAGTTTACCAGGCGTTTACCGCGGTAAATCAGGTTTTCTTTATACAGGCGTACAAACACTTCTTTCACGGCATTGGAAAGCCCTTCATCCATAGTGAAGCGCTCGCGTTCCCAGTCCACGGAGTTGCCGAGGCGACGCATCTGACGGGAGATATTGCCGCCTGATTCCGCTTTCCACTGCCAGATTTTGTCGATAAAGGCTTCGCGACCGTAATCCTGGCGCGTTTTACCCTCTTCAGCCGCAATTTTGCGCTCAACCACCATCTGGGTAGCGATACCCGCGTGGTCAGTACCCGCCTGCCACAGGGTGTTTTTGCCCTGCATGCGCTGGTAACGAATCATGGTGTCCATGATGGTTTGCTGGAAGGCGTGACCCATATGCAAGCTGCCGGTGACGTTCGGCGGCGGGATCATGATGCAAAAGCTTTCCTGGCTGGTGTCGCCATTCGGTTTAAAGTAGCCCTGCTGTTCCCAGTGCTCGTAGAGCGGCTGCTCGATATCTTGCGGGTTATATGTCTTTTCCATTTCTGCTATGTCGTTTGCGGCTGTGGTGGCGTCGCCGTATTCAATTGGAAGCCAACGCTGCGATACGCTTTATAGCGGTCACGCGCCAGCTGTTTCTGGGATTCTTCGTAAGGAACGAAGTCTATCACTTCATGGAAAGCAGTAGCAAAATCTGCGAACTGCGGCAGCAGGCTGATTAGCAAGTCGCGTGGCGAACTGCCACGCCGCTGCGGCCAGGCTAACTCGACCGGTGCGCCATAACGCGGGCCTTCACCCGCAAGGTTATGCGGTACAAAGGCATTGGCCGGGCGCTGCCATAAGGCTTCATCCAGACGATTGGCCTGCTGTTCATCGGTGCAGGCAATCAGGATGCGTTTGCCGTCACGCCAGCGTGCTTCGGCCAAATCGCACACCAGCGCTTCAATGGCGCTCAGGCCGTCGCTGGCGGTATCGGACTCCATCACATAAAAGGTGGCGTTTTTCATGGCGGGCTAGATTCCATTAATGACATTGGGGCGCATTATGCGCCCCGGTTTTAATTGCTGCACGTCGGATGCGTTAATCGTCGCCGTTCAGACCTGCACGGTTCAGCAGGAACTGCGACAGCAGCGGCACCGGGCGACCGGTTGCGCCTTTGGCTTTACCGGAGCGCCAGGCAGTACCGGCGATATCCAGGTGCGCCCAGTTAAATTTGCGCGCGAAGCGAGCCAGGAAGCACGCTGCGGTGATAGCACCACCCGGACGGCCGCCAATGTTTGCCATGTCGGCAAAATTGGATTCCAGCTGCTCCTGATATTCATCCGCCATCGGCAAGCGCCAGGCACGGTCGCCAGACTGCTCAGAGGCGCTGATCAACTCATGCGCCAACGGATTGTGGTTCGACAGCAGACCGCTGACATGATGACCCAGCGCAATCACGCAGGCACCGGTCAGGGTGGCGACATCAATCACCACTTCAGGATCGAAGCGCTCAACATAAGTCAGGGCATCGCACAGCACCAGACGGCCTTCGGCATCGGTGTTCAGCACTTCTACCGTCTGGCCTGACATGGTGGTCAGCACGTCACCCGGACGCATCGAACGGCCATCAGGCATGTTTTCACAGCCTGCCAGCACCCCGACCACGTTCAGCGGCAGATTCAGTTCCGCCACCATGCGCATCACGCCATAGACCGACGCAGCGCCGCACATGTCGTACTTCATCTCGTCCATCGCTTCCGCCGGTTTGATCGAGATACCGCCGGAATCGAAGGTCAGGCCTTTACCGACCAGCACGATCGGGCGTTCGTCTGCGTTGCTGCTGCCTTTGTATTCAATCACCGACATCAGTGACTCATTCTGCGAACCCGCACCGACGGCGAGATAGGCGTTCATCCCCAGCTCTTTCATCTGCTGTTCGCCGATGACGCGGGTGGTGACATTTTTGCTGAACGCATCCGCCAGTTGGCGTGCCTGCGACGCCAGATACGCGGCGTTACAAATATTTGGCGGCATGTTGCTGAGGTCTTTGGCCGCTTTAACGCCAGAGGCTACTGCCAGACCATGCTGAATTGCGCGTTCGCCGCTGGTCAGTTCACGACGTGTCGGCACGTTGAACACCAGCTTACGCAGTGGGCGGCGTGGCTCGACTTTGTTACTTTTCAGTTGATCAAAGTTGTAGAGCGCCTCTTTGGAGGTCTCCACCGCCTGGCGTACTTTCCAGTAGGTATTGCGGCCTTTGACGTGCAGTTCAGTCAGGAAGCATACCGCTTCCATTGAGCCGGTATCATTCAGCGTGTTGATGGTCTTCTGAATTACCTGCTTGTACTGGCGCTCATCCAGTTCGCGTTCTTTGCCGCAGCCGATCAGCAGGATGCGCTCGGAAAGGATATTCGGCACATGGTGCAGCAGCAGTGTCTGGCCCACTTTACCCTCAAGCTCACCGCGGCGCAGCAGGGCGCTGATGTAACCGTCGCTGATCTTATCGAGCTGTTCGGCAATCGGTGAAAGACGACGCGGTTCGAAAACGCCAACCACAATGCAGGCGCTGCGTTGTTTTTCCGGGCTACCGCTTTTTACACTGAACTCCATGCACTCTCCTGAATCTTAAAGACAACGGCCTAAGCTGTCGTTAGAATGTAGCGCGCTCGTAACGCATTAAATTTGTTGCGACGCCATGACATTTAAACGCCGGCGGTCATAATGAGTTAGGGTGGCAATGTGTTGTTTTTTCACCACCCGGACGCGTTTGTCATACTATTTTAGCTGCGATGACGGCCATTGATGAAGAAAAATGGCTGATAAGCGTTGAAACTAGCGATTTTCCTGCAAAAAGACAAGTTATCACAGGCGTACTAAGCGTGATCATCATTAGATATCTGGTTCGGGAAACGCTCAAAAGCCAGTTGGCTATCCTGTTCATCCTGCTACTGATCTTCTTTTGTCAGAAGTTAGTGAGGATCCTGGGTGCCGCGGTGGATGGCGAGATCCCAACAAACCTGGTTCTGACATTGTTAGGACTTGGCGTGCCTGAAATGGCACAACTTATCCTGCCCCTAAGCCTGTTTCTGGCGATTTTAATGACCCTTGGGCGGCTGTACACCGAAAGTGAAATCACGGTGATGCATGCCTGTGGCCTGGGGAAAAGCGTGCTGGTTAAATCAGCGATGATCCTGATGCTGCTCACCTCGATGGTGGCGGCGATTAACGTGATATGGCTGGGCCCCTGGTCTTCACGTTATCAGGATGAAGTGACGCAGAATGCCAAAGCCAACCCCGGCGCGGCCGCGTTGGCGGCAGGGCAATTCCAGACCTCCAGCGACGGTAACGCGGTGTTGTTCGTTGAAAACGTGCGGGGTAACACCTTCGGCAACGTCTTCCTCGCCCAGTTGCGTCCAAAGGGGAATGCGCGACCTTCAGTGGTGCTGGCAGATAGCGGGCATATGGAGCAACGCCCGGACGGGTCACAAATTGTGACGCTGGATAAAGGCACGCGTTTTGAAGGGACCGCAATGTTGCGTGATTTCCGTATCACCGACTTTGTGAATTACCAGGCGCTGATTGGCTACAAACAGGCGGTGCTGGATCCCAACGATGCTGAGCAGGCGGATATGCGCACGCTGTGGCAAAGCAAAGATCCTACCTTCACTGCCGAGCTGAACTGGCGTCTGACGCTGGTGTTCTCAGTATTGGTGATGGCGTTGATGGTGGTGCCGCTTAGCGTGGTGAACCCGCGTCAGGGCCGTGTCCTGTCGATGTTGCCGGCGATGTTGCTATATCTGATCTTCTTCCTGCTGCAAAGCTCGCTGAAATCAAACTCGGCGAAGGGGAAATTCGATCCAACCATCTGGATGTGGGTGGTGAACTTCGGTTACCTGGCACTGGCCGTCGGCCTGAACCTGTGGGATACGGTGCCGATGCGCCGCATCCGCGCCCGTTTTAGCCGTGGAGGGTCAGTGTGATGTTTAAGGTACTTGACCGGTATATCGGCAAAACCATTTTTAACACCATCATGATGACGTTGTTCATGCTGGTGTCGCTGTCGGGCATCATCAAGTTTGTCGATCAGCTACGTAAAACCGGGCAGGGCATGTATACCGCGCTGGATGCTGGGTACTACACCCTGCTCAGTGTGCCGAAAGATATTGAGATCTTCTTTCCGATGGCGGCGTTGCTCGGGGCGTTGTTAGGTCTTGGCAATCTGGCGCAACGCAGCGAACTGGTGGTGATGCAGGCATCGGGTTTCACCCGGATGCAGGTAGCACTGGCGGTGATGAAAACCGCAATTCCGCTGGTGTTGCTGACCATGGCGATTGGTGAGTTTGTTGCACCGCAGGGTGAGCAGATGGCACGTAACTACCGTGCACAGCAGTTGTACGGCGGTGCACTGGTGTCGACGCAGAATGGTTTGTGGGCGAAAGACGGTAACAGTTTCATCTATATCGAACGTATCAAGGGCGATAACCAGATTGATGGCGTCAGCATCTACAACTTCAACGATCAACGTCGCCTGTTGAGCGTTCGTTATGCAGCGACTGCCACTTGGGATAAAACGAAGAAACTTTGGGTGCTGTCCCAGGTGGATGAGTCGGACCTGAAAGATGCGAAGCAGATTGCCGGTTCACAAAGCCTGAGCGGCGAATGGAAAACCAACCTGACGCCAGATAAGCTGGGTGTGGTAGCGCTGGACCCGGATGCGCTGTCGATTCGCGGGCTTTACAACTACAGCAAGTACCTCAAACAAAGTGGACAAGAGGCGGGGCGTTATCAGCTCAACATGTGGAGCAAAATCTTCCAGCCGCTCTCGGTGGCGGTGATGATGCTGATGGCGTTGTCGTTTATCTTTGGACCGTTGCGTAGCGTGTCGATGGGGGTACGTGTCGTAACCGGGATCAGCTTTGGTTTCCTGTTCTACGTGCTGGATCAGATTTTCGGTCCGTTGAGTCTGGTGTATGGTATCCCACCGATTCTCGGGGCGATTCTGCCGAGCGCGGCGTTCTTCGCCATCAGCCTGTTTTTGATGTTGAAACGTCGTTAAACACCCTCCGTAGCGGCGCGATTTATCGCGCGGATTTTTCCGGCTTCACGCACGGAATTGCGCGATAAATCGCGCCGCTACTGGAGGGTTAAATATCCAATCAGCGCGGGCAACTGCGACAACAAATACAGCACCAGACCAATCGAACCGCCCACCAGCGTGCCGTTGATACGAATAAACTGTAAATCACGGCCAATATTCAGCTCAATCTGCTGCGACATTTCGCGCGCATCCCAGCTTTTCACTGTGTCACTGATGTGGCGTGTCAGAAACTGGGCAAACTCCGGTGCGACGCTACGTGCGGCATCTTCCAGATGCTGATTCATTGAGGTGCGCAGCGCCCGGTCAGCGGCAAGCGTTTCACCCAACCACAACGCAGCCAGTCGAACGCGTTCCTGCACACGCGAGTTGTCGCTGCGCAAATCCTCCTTCAGCCAGCCGCGTAAATCCTGCCACAGTTCACCGATGTAGCGATTCAGCGACTCATCTTCCTTCAGCCAGCTTTTGATCACCTCAGCGCGTTCGCCCATCTCAGGATCGTTTTTCAGCTTCACAATCAGCCGCTCCACCGCACGGTTAAAACCGAGGCGAAATTCGTGGCCCTGATCCAGCGCCACCTCATCCAAAATCGAATCGACGGCGTTTGCCACCAGCTCGGCGCTGTGCTCGCCCAACCACTCGGTAGGTAACACTTTGGCCTTGATTGGATGCTCGCGTTTCAGCCAGCGCACAATCTGCATGGCGATAAACTCCCGCGTGCCGGGCTTGTGCAGGATACGCAGCAGTTGCTGCACCGCCGCATCCAGCAGCTCCTGATGGCGGTTGTTTTTGGTCAGGCTTTCCAGCAGCAGCGCGCTGGATTGGGTGAGGTCAACCTTGTCGAGCGCGCGATGTACCGCCCGACGCAGAAACTGCTGAATACGCGCATCGTCGGTAAGGTCGAGAAAGCCGCGCATCACCTGCAACAGATGGCGGCCAATGCGATCGGCATTACCGGGCGCATTCAGCCACTGCGCCAGCATCTGCGAAGGGTCGTGACGACGAATCAGGGCCAGCAGCGAATCGGTATCGAGGAATTTTTCCTGCACAAAGCGGCCAAGGTTTTCGCCTATGCGATCCTTATTACGCGGGATGATCGCGGTGTGACGTGAAATAAAGGGCACCGGCACGCGGCGAAACAGCGCCACCACCGCGAACCAGTCGGCCAGCGCACCGACCATCGCCGCTTCGGCAATGGCTTTAACGCCACTGACCCAAAAGTTGGGCGGCAGAAACAGCGTAATGACAAAAATCGCGGCGGCAATCAGCAGCAGTGACAGCGCCAGACGTTTGCTCCGTTTCAGTTGTTGATGTTTATCCATTGACTGCTCCTTAACGACGACGCCCTCCCATCAGGCTACCCAACACGCCGCGAATGATTTGATTAGTGACCTGCCGTGCGGCGCTTTTTGCCATCGTCTGTACCACCCCATCACGCTTGCCGCCGCGCGGGCCGGTACTGCCAAACAGAATATCTTTCAGGCCGCCGAGAATGCCGTCATCCACCGCCACATTGTTGCCTTTCGCTGCGGGGGCATTGGCCTGATCGGTGGCAACCTGCACCCCTTTTTGTAGCATCTCGAAGGCAGATTCACGATCGACTTCGCTGTCGTATTTACCGTACAACGGCGAGTGGTTAATCAGGCCATTACGTTCATCACTGCTGACTGGCCCCATGCGGGAACCGGGCGCAATCACCATCGCACGTTCCACTATCGACGGGCTGCCTTTTTCATCGAGGAAGGAGATTAACGCCTCGCCAGTCCCCAGCGCCTGAATGGCCTCGACGGTATTAAACGCCGGATTGGCGCGCATGGTGTCGGCCGCCGTTTTCACCGCTTTCTGATCTTTCGGGGTAAAGGCGCGCAGTGCATGCTGCACACGGTTGCCGAGTTGGCCCAACACGCTGTCGGGAATATCGGCGGGGTTCTGCGTGACAAAATAGACGCCAACGCCTTTCGAGCGAATCAGGCGAATCACCTGTTCAACCTTCTCCAGCAGCACCGCGGGCGCGTCGTTAAACAGCAGATGCGCCTCATCAAAGAAGAACACCATTTTCGGCTTCTCAAGATCGCCCGCTTCGGGCAATTGTTCATACAATTCTGCCAGTAGCCACAGCAGGCTGGTGGCGTAGAGTTTTGGCAGTTGATAGAGTTTTTCGGCGGAGAGGATGTTGATAAAGCCTTTGCCCTGATCGTCGCAACGCATCCAGTCGCGAATATCCAGCATCGGTTCACCAAAGAAATGCTCAGCACCCTGCTGCTCCAGCGTCAGCAGGCCACGCTGAATTGCGCCGACCGAGGCGCTATTGATGTTGCCATATTGCGTCTGGAATTCTTTCGCGTTGTCGCCGATGTATTGCGTCATAGCGCGCAAATCTTTGAAATCCAGCAGCAACAGGCCCTGATCGTCGGCGATGCGGAAGATGATTTGCAGCACGCCGCTCTGGATGTCATTGAGGTTGAGCAAACGTGCCAGCAGCAGCGGGCCAACATCCGAGACGGTGGCGCGCACCGGATGGCCTTGCTCGCCAAAGATATCCCACAACATCACCGGATTGGATTGAGGTTGCCAGTCGGTCACGCCGATTTTCGCCAGCCGAGCCAGCAGTTTCTCCGAACCGTCGCCCTCAGCGGCGATACCCGTCAGATCGCCTTTCACATCGGCCATAAACACCGGTACGCCAATGGAGGAGAAGGATTCTGCCAGTTTTTGCAGCGTGACGGTTTTACCGGTGCCGGTCGCGCCGGTAATCAGGCCGTGGCGGTTCGCCATGTTTGGCAGCAGTTGCAGTTTCACTTCCGGGGTTTGGGCAATCAACAACGGGGTGGTCATGATTTTTCTCTTTCAGGCAAATGGTTATGCCTGAAAGAATAGCAAACGTACATCTGATGTAGCGGCGCGATTTATCGCGCCGCTACGGGACAGGTTATTTCTTTTGCACCGTATCGAAATATAACAGGCTCACACCGATCCCCTGCTGCACATGATCGACATTATTACGCACCGCCACCTGCTGCGCGCCCTGTAAGGTGATAACGAACGGCGAATTCTGCTGCACCGACTGCTGCAATTCGGTGTAGAGCTGGCGACGTTTGGCCGCATCGCTTTCGCCTGCTGCGGCGCGGGTTTTGGCGCTCAGATCCGGAATGTCCCAGCCGACGCGCCATGCGAGGGTTTTCGAGCCGCCGGGTACGTTGTACACAAAGGCGCTGGCGTTGGTATTGGGATCGACATAATCCGCTCCCCAGTAAATAAAGATTGACTGGAAATCACGCCCGCGCATTTTGCTCCACAGCTCCGACTCCGCCACCGGTTGCAGCTCAATCTGAATATCCGCTTTGGCAAAGCTGGCTTGCAGTGCCTGGGCCACATCGATATAAGGCGGTTGATTGATGACCGTCAGCGAGAACCGGGTGCCGGGCTGAATGCCACCCTGATGCAGAATTTGTTTGGCTTTCGCCACATCGTAGTGGAATGGCTGGTTTTCCAGCGCGCCGTCAAACCCCTGCGGCAGGAAGCTTTGATGAATAGCGTATTGGCCTTTTAACAGTTGATCGGCGATGGCGTGATAATCCACCAACCAGCGAGCGGCCTGCCAGAATGCAGGATTGCCAAGTGCCGGTTGTGCTTTGTTTTGCGTATTGAAGCCGAGGTAATACACCAGGCTGGACGGGAAAGCAGCGATGCGCAGGTTTTTATCGCTTTTCAGCGCGTCAATCTGATCCGGACCAAGCTGGTAGGCGACATCGACATCACCCTGCTGAATCAACAAACGACGTGCGCCAGCATCGGCCACGCCTTTTAGCAGAATACGTTGCAGGTGCGACTGGGGCTGTGCCTGGGCGTTAGCGGTCAACACCAATGCCTGCTGCGGGACATATTGCTGAATGACAAAGGCCGCGCTGCCTGCGGAATGGGTGTGCAGCCAGCCGTTACCCAGATCGTTGTTGGCTTCATGCTGTTGCACGGTTTTGCTGTCAACAATCGAGGCCACCGGCGCCGTCAGCAGGCGTAGCGCCAGATCCTGCCCAATCGCCGCAGGCCACTGGATTTCCAGTTGGTGATCATTTAACACCTTAAACTGAGCGGCGATATTGTCTGGCGTCCAGCCAAACTCAGCGAGGATAAACGACGGTGCCTTGTTAAGTTGTACCGCGCGGGTTAAGGAGAACACCACATCCTGCGGCGTTACCGGATTGCCGCTGGCAAAATGCGCGCCGGATTTCAGGGTAAAGACCAGGCTGTGCGGCGTGCTGCCCGCTTGCCAGGAGGTCGCCAGCAGCGGCGCGAGTTTCTGCGGCGTCGTGCGATCGGCCTCCACCAACGTTTGATACAGATTGCGCTGCACGCTGTTGCTGACGGTTTCAAAACTTTCCGCAGGGTCAAAACTGATGATGCCATCGAGCGGCACGGCGACAACTAAGGTGTCCTTCGGCGTCGCCGCCTGTAACGTAAAAGCGCAACTGATTAGCGCCAGCAACAAAACTAATGATCGCATTATTGTCGTCCCGAGTGATTGATTAACTGACTCTATCGCTGAGGCGCAAATGGCAAAATGCCGGTTTGTTCTGAGCTGTGCCAGAAATTAACAATCCATTTCGGCGCTCAATTATTTCGCTTATTTTGTGCGCTGCCTGTCATTTTTTGGAAATAGATATGGAGATTGTGTTTCCTGTAAGTAAATAAGATGTTATTAATGAGAATGGTTCTCTTGTATGGAAGTGTGATTTATTTTTATCGATTAATTCCCGGTATTATTGCGATGCGTAAATTGTTTTGGTCATTTGCACAGTCGATTCGAACAAAAACCTGACATTTGTACGGTTAAAACGGAAATTCCCGCCGCGAAAGCCCTTCACCAGCTCGTAACCAAAATTCAACATGATGATGCTTTCTCATCAAAACACATCCTTAATTTAATTCTTACACTTTGAAATATCTGTATCCCTAAGATTGCCAGGTTGTTTACCGATGAATTAAGTCATTAACAAAAATAATTATCTTTCTTAGCAAGTGAGAGTCGTCAGGCCATGCTTTTACAAAAACCGACCACCAGACGTAAATTTCTGCTTGGGTCGCTTTTGGCTTTGCCATTAAGTGACCTGGTATTTAAGGGATTGACTGCGGCCCAGGCCGCGGAAATGGCAGCACCGGAACTTGCCGACTATAAACCGATCTTTTTCAGCAGCGATGAGTGGCAATTCATTCTTGCCGCCACCGATCGTCTGATTCCTGCCGGCGGTAATGGCAAGGCTCCGGGCGCGCTGGAAACGAACGTACCGATCTTTATCGACCAGCAGCTTCACAGCCCTGAGTTCGGTGACGAAATCTACATGCAGGGTCCGTTTGACGTGCATGCGCCCGCCACGATGGGCTATCAGATTCCGTTTACTCCGCAGCAGATGTATCACACCGGCATCAAGCTGGTGAATCAGTGGACGCAGAGCAGCTACCAGAAAGCGTTCCACGAGTTGACGCTGGAAGAGAAAGACGCGGTTCTCACTAAAGTGAATAAAAATGACGGTATCGACTTCGCCGCACTGGGCGAGCCGAACCTGAAAGCCTCCCAGTTCTTCAGCCAACTGCTTGCAGATACCAAACATGGCTACCTCGCTGATCCGATGTACGGCGGCAACAAAGGCATGAAAGCCTGGATTGCCATCGGCTTCCCTGGCGCACGCGCCAGCTTCACCGAGTGGGTTAAACAGCACAACGTACCGTACCCGCTTGGCCCGGTTAGCATCATGGGTGAGCGCGCGTAATTGCGTTTCGCATCAGGTATTTGAGACAGGATTATCATGGCACAGATTACTAAAAAAGAAGTCGACGTCGTTGTCTGCGGCCTCGGCTGGGCAGGCTCGTTAATGAGCATTGAGCTGGCGTTGGCTGGCTTAGAAGTACGCGCGCTGGAGCGCGGTGGTGAGCGCGACTATCCCGAGTTCGCTTACCCGAAACCGGCGGATGAGTACGCCTATAACGTGCGTAACAAGGTGTTCGCTACGCCGAAAGAAGTGGCGGTGACCGTACGCTACAACATGGACCAGACGGCGCTGCCGACCCGTAAGTGGGGCGCGTTTGCACCGGGTACCGGTGTGGGTGGCGCGGGCATGCACTGGACGGCGGTACTGATTCGTCCTACCCCGACCGATATCAAACTGAAAACCTATGTCGATCAGGCGTACAAGCCGGGCATTCTCCAGGAAGATATGCGCGTAATGGACTTCCCGTTCACCTGGGATGAGATCGAGCCGTATTACACCAAGTTTGAGAAAATTTGCGGTCAGTCCGGTAACACCGGCAACCTGCGCGGTCAGATCCTCGAAGGTGGTGACCCGTTTGAAGGTCCACGTTCTGAGCCTTATCC
Source organism: Pantoea sp. X-Soil-TKNS-1279 (assembly GCF_059730565.1). Taxonomy (NCBI): domain Bacteria; kingdom Pseudomonadati; phylum Pseudomonadota; class Gammaproteobacteria; order Enterobacterales; family Erwiniaceae; genus Pantoea; species Pantoea sp. X-Soil-TKNS-1279. The sequence goes on from NZ_AP035948.1 coordinate 662,710, forward strand.
GCTGCCAGCGCTGGAAGACACGCTGAACAACGTGATGTTTAAAGAAGCGGCGACCAAACTGGGCTACCATCCGTTCCCGAACCCGTCTGCCTGCGTTTCACGCGCGTGGAAAAACCCGTATGGCAACACCATCGCGCCTTGTAACTACTGTGGTTACTGCTCGAAATATCCGTGCCTGAACTACTCCAAAGCTTCACCGCAAACGGCGGTGATGGATGCGCTGAAGCGTATGCCGAACTTCTCCTATGAAGTGCACGCGGAAGTGGTGAAAGTGGTTCTGCACGATGACCAGAAGACCGCTAAAGGGGTGATTTACTACGACGTAAACGGCAACGAAGTGTTCCAGCCGGCGAAGATCGTGGTGCTCTCCAGCTTCCAGTTGTACAACGTGCGTCTGATGCTGTTGTCCGGCATTGGTAAGCCGTACAACCCGATCACCGAAGAAGGTGTGGTTGGTCGTAACTATGCGTTCCTGTCGAATGGTGGCGCGACCCTGTTCTTCAAAGACAAGAACTTCAACTCGTTCGCGACCGCTGGTGCGACCGGCCAGATGTTCAACGACATCTCTCCGGGCAACTTCGATGGTCCAGGTCTCGGCTTCCTCGGCGGTGCCAAGATCCACAGTTCACAGGCGACCGGTACGCCAATGGCCGCTGCACTGCCGAAAGGCACGCCGAGCTGGGGTATGGGCTACAAAGAAGGTCTGGAGCAGTGGTACAACCATTCGATGAAGATCAGCATCACCACGACCTGCCAGTCGTATCGTGATATCTATCTGGATCTCGACCCGCACTACACCGACCACCGTGGCCTGCCGCTGCTGCGTATGACCTTCAACTGGAAAGAGAACGAGTTGAAGCTGCAACAGCATCTGAAAGGCATTGTGGGCAACATCGCCAAAGAGCTGAACCCGGATAGCATGAGCATGAGCTTCCTGCCAATGGGCGCAGACTTTGACCTGACCAAATACGTATCCACTCATAACGTGGGCGGCGCGGTAATGGGTGACAACCCGAAAACCTCCGCGCTCAACAAGTACCTGCAAAGCTGGGACGTGCATAACGTGTTTGTACCGGGCGGTAACGCCTTCCCGCAGAACTTCCAGGCGAACCCGACCGACACTATCGGCGCGATCACCCTGATGGCGGCACAGGCAATCAAAGAACATTATCTGAAAAACCCCGGTCCACTGGTACAGGCATAAGCACATGAAATTAAAATCATTGTTAATCGCTAATGCCGTGTTGCTGGGAAGCATTGCGGCGCAGGCGCACGCGGCAGATGACGCACAACTGATCAAAAAGGGTGAATACCTGTCGCGTCTCGGCGACTGTATGGCCTGTCACTCGGTAGCGGGTAAGCCGGACTATGCCGGTGGCCTGGCGATTGAGTCTAATCTGGGTACCATCTACTCCACCAACATCACGCCGGATAAAGAACACGGTATCGGTAACTATACCGAGCAGCAGTTCTCCGACGCGGTGCGTAAAGGCGTGCTGCCGGATGGCTCCCACCTTTACCCGGCGATGCCTTACCCGGATTACGCCAAAATCAGCGATGAAGATATGCACGCGTTGTATGTCTACTTTATGCAGGGCGTAAAACCGAGTGCGGAGCAGCCACCGGAAACCAAACTGAGCTTCCCGTTCAGCCAGCGCTGGGGTATGCGTTTCTGGAACTGGGCGTTCACCTCTGACAAGCCGTTCCAGCCGATTGGTGGTGCCTCTGAAGAGGTGAACCGTGGTGCTTATATCGTGGAAAGCCTTGGCCATTGCGGTAGCTGCCATACACCGCGCGGTCTGGGTATGAACGAGAAAGCGCTCGACAGCAGCGATGATCAGTTCCTCGCTGGTGGTAGCCTGAACAACTGGGACGTGCCGTCACTGCGTGGTCTGCCGCGCTGGAGCGAGCAGGAGATCGTTGATTACCTGCAAACCGGTCGTAACGATAAAGCCGCCGTTGGCGGTGAGATGAAGTCGGTGATTGAGCACAGCAGCTCGCACATGACCGATGCCGATCTGAAAGCCATCGCGGCCTACCTGAAGTTCCTGGGCGGTAACCCGCCGTTGCAGGCGTACAACGTTCAGGCCCAGCAGGCGACGGAAGCGAAGCTGACCGCAGGCAAAAATCTGTCGGAAGGTGAGCGTCTGTACCTCGACAACTGTGGCGCGTGCCACTTTGTCACCGGTAAAGGCGCGCCGGGCGTGTTCCCGGAACTGGATCAGGCCACTATCGTCAACGCCAAAGATCCAACCGGACTGATCCACACCATTCTGGAAGGTGCACAGCAGCCATCGACTGAAAAAACAGCCTCAACCTTGTTGATGCCTGGTTTTGCCAACCGTCTGAGCGATGATGAAGTGGCGCAACTGGCGACCTTTATTCGTCAGGGCTGGAGCAACAACGCCCCGGCAGTCACGAAAGATCAGGTTGCTGACGTTCGTAAGACTCTGAAGCACTAATGATCATCGGGGCGGCGTTCATGCCGCCCCTGTTATTCATAGTAGCAGCGCGATTTATCGCACTGATTTTCAACGGATTAGTGATAAGTATGAATCACTTCCAGCACGCCGTTGATAATAAACTGCACGCCCATACACACCAGCAAAAAGCCCATCAGGCGTGAAATCGCTTCAATACCGCCTTTCCCTACCAGTTTCATGATCGCGCCTGAACTGCGCAGAGATATCCACAAAATCACTGAAACTAAAAAGAAAATCATCACCGGCGCCACCGCCACCACCCAGCCAGGGAAATCAACGCCACTGCGTATCGTCGAGGCTGAACTGATGATCATCGCAATGGTGCCCGGACCGGCGGTGCTGGGCATCGCCAGCGGCACAAAAGCGATGTTCACGCTTTCACGCTGGTTATCACTGGATTCGATTTCATCCTGTTTGTGTTTGGCTTCCACCGAATGGCCCACGGGTTTGGCGGGAAACAGCATACGAAAACCGATAAACGCCACAATCAGCCCGCCCGCCATGCGCAGGCCGGGAATGGAGATCCCAAAGGTGTGCAGCACCGCAGTGCCCGCGTACCAGGCCACCATCATGATGAGAAAAACATAGATGGAGGCCTGCATGGCCTGGCGGTTACGTTCCTGGAAATTCATATCCCCGGCGAGGCCGAGAAACAGCGCGACGGTGGTGAGTGGGTTGGCGAGGGGGAGAATGACCACCAGCCCGAGGCCAATGGCTTTGAAGAGATCCAGCATGTCGGTTCCTTCTGATGCAGGCGCGCCGATGACAGCTCGGCGCGGTTCAGTTTACGGAGACAACGTGATGTAGGTGATTAGTGTTTCGGGCGATCCAGCGCTTCGATCAACTCAGGGAAAAAGTCTTCCAGCAATTCGGGTGTCATCAGATCAGGATAGTTGATCAGATGCTCGCGAATGCGTTCGTTGACATCAGGGATCAGGCGCAACGCAGCATCATGGGCGCTGATTTTTTTCTGCTTCATCAGGCGCAGTACGTCATCGGGCAGGCTGTCTTCATCTTCGGCTTCTTCTACCGCTTCCAGTGCGTCCAGCTCATCCAGCAGATCCATCAGGGCTTCAATCTGCGGGGTGCGTGACTGATATTCAGGCGGCATTTCGTTTTCCAGGTAACGCAGCAGGGCGCGTACTGGCGAGCCATCCGGCTTTGACGGAGGTTCACTGGCAAACCAAGTCAGCAAGTCATGCTGGCTTATCTGATGAACGTGGTAGCCGTTATCCACCAGTTCATCCGCAAGAAGATCGGCGGTGTCATGCTCAATCAGGCAAATGTGTGTGCGATTGGGGGTGAACTGTTCCAGCCACTGGTAAATCTCTTCAATCACGCTGTCATCGTAATTGAAATTCTGGCTGAGATAGCTGTCGTCCTGCTGATGTACGCAAATGCGAATCAGGTCGGGATCGAAGTAGATCGCAATGTTGATGCCTTTCATGCGCGCTGTCCTGTGAGTTCTAAAATCCCACTATAGCGTTTATGGTGGTGCGGGGAAATCACTCCACAAGGGAAGGGCGTGATGGGTAGCACGATGCGGGGAGTTGGCGGGAGGGCAGCGCAGGACATTGAACCAGGGGACAGCCTGCCTCACGGTCCTGCGCTGCCCAATGTCATTACATGCCGATGTATTTCTTGCCTTGCTTCAGCACGACATCACAGGCTTTGGTTTTCAACTTTTCGCCCATGGTGGAGTTGCTCAGGCTTTCGAGGTTCAGCTGCTGGCCGTTACCGGTGTTAAGCAAGCCTTGCAGACCCTGCTGGTAATCGGTTTTCTGCTCCTGGGCGGTGGTGCTGCTCAGGCCAAGTTTGCCCAATACCTGATCTTTCACCGACTCTACGTTGTTTTTCACCACATTGTGTTCAACGCAGTACTGCATCACACCTGCCGCATTGGTCATGCTGTTGGCGCTGACGGCTTTGTCACCGCCGTTCAGCAAGCCGGTGATTGAAGAAAGCGACATCCCTTCGCTCGACGTGCTGCTGCCGCTGGTGGTTCCGCTGCTCAGCTGTGAAGCGGCGCTGCTCAGTTGATCCTGCCAGCTCGCCGCTGATGCGCTTCCTGCAACCAGTACCGCAGCAATGCCCCATCCCCAAATCATGCGTTGTGTTGCTTTAGTCATCTCAACCTCATTTATCTTTATGGCTGACTGCTGTCAGTGTTGCTTAAGAAAGGGTAGACCTAAGAAAGTTCCAGGGGGAAGGGGAGATTGGGAATGTTCTGGTTTTTGGCGGGATTTTGCGCGGAATTTTGCTGGCAGCTGTGGTGGTGGTGCTTTTTTCAGCGCTTAGCGCACATCCGGATCGATTCCGGTTGCGTGCCTTGCCGGTAACGGTATAATCCCCAACGTTTTCCGCATCCTCTTCAGTGCCGAAGTGGCGAAATCGGTAGACGCAGTTGATTCAAAATCAACCGTAGAAATACGTGCCGGTTCGAGTCCGGCCTTCGGCACCATGACTCAATTAAATCCTTATTTTGTAAGGATTTTTTTGTTTCTAGACCTCAATATCGCGTTGCCCTACTACAAAAGGGTATACGAGGCGATGTCTCAGCGTTATAACCTCTATCGTCGAACCAGCGGCATTTATGTTGTTCGCATTAGCGTTCCCCAACGTTTTCGTCGATACGCAGGACAGTGTGAGATTCACACTTCAACAGGCACTCATGATCTTCATGAAGCAAAGCAGAAGTCCGTGCTCCTGTTGGCGGTCTGGTATCAGACCTTACAAGAGTATGAACAATTGGATTACCAAACTTTAAGTGACTGCGCCCCGCTGCTTGCTGGTGAGGGAATGATCTCGCTTTCGAATTTCTCGCAGTCGATTGAACTGCCTGTTGCACAGTTGATTCAGGCGGTGATGAACCGCAACCTGCCCGTATTCTGGCTGGCGACGGGGCAGGCTGGCTTTTATGTTGCAGCGCTCTCTGAGGCTGAGCTAGACCCGCTTGATGGCAGTTACGTTCTTAATTATGGCGAAGAGCAGGGTATCGAAGGGGTTGCTAAAGGTTATCTGCAACTCACTGCGCAACCAGCGCATTTGCGTAACATTATTAGCGATGGTTATTCAGAAGCTTCGGTGTTCAAAACTGTCGGCAGCGAAGCTAAAGGCGGTTGGTTTTTCACCTCCAGTTGTCCGGTAATTAAGCCCGATACGCTGCTGATCAATAAAATCCATGCAGAAAGCCTTCGGCTTGATTGGCTGGCTAAGAGCACACCACCAGCGATTAGCGCTCCTCATGCTGCCCCTCTTGCCGCTCCTGCGACTATCATTGTAAATGAGTATGTTCACCGCAAACATTACAACAAAAGCTTGTCATGGCTTCGTGACGCATATTTAAAATACAGACGCGATAATAAAGCAGCAGAAACGGTGCTTAAAGCTCACCGTGACTTCTTTGATTTAATGATTGAGGTGATGGGTGACATACAGTTAGAAAGCTTCGACCGTGATTTCCTCCGTGCCTATGAAAGTAAACTACGCACAATTCCTGCAAACCGCAATTTGATGAAATTGAAATACGGCGTTAAAACGCTGGATGAAGCTATCGTTAAAGCGGCTGAACGTGGTGATAATTTAATGACTGCCGAATCAGTCAGGAAGTATATCAATGGCCTTTATGGTGCAATGAAGTGGGCTGTTGCTGAGGGCAAGCTTCTTAAATCCCCGTGTGTGGACTTTTTTCCTCCTGAAGATAAAACCGAAAGAGAACAAGACAAAGTTGATGTGTTCGAACCGGATGAATTACATGGTATTTTCTCCTTGCCGTGGTTTACAACTGGAACTGGTGAGCGAAATAAACACGGGCGTTTCCATCTGTATCAACCTTATTACTATTGGATGCCTTTGCTCGCGTTGTTTACTGGAGCCAGAGTTAATGAGTTAGCTCAGCTAATGCTTGATGACATCAGGGAAAATGACGGCATTCCCTTTTTCAATCTTGATGTTGATGGAGAAAGCGACAAGAAACTGAAGAATGCTAATGCGCGTCGTGAGATCCCGGTTCATTCAATGTTGATTAAGTTGGGGCTTATCGAATACGTGAAAGCTTTAAGGAGCACTGGTTATGATCGTCTATTCCCTGAGATCACACCTAATACCGTTAAGGGTCATGGAAAAGCCGTTTCCGCATGGTTCAATGAATCGATTCTAAATAAACGATTGAAACTTGAAAGAAACAGAACCAAATCTTTTCATTCTTTCCGTCACTCAGTCTCGACCTTACTTAAAGAGAAAGGCATCAACTCGGAACTACGTGCCCAATTAGCAGGGCATGTGCGCGGCAAAACAGAAACAGAAGTGCGATATAGCAAAGACCTCAAACCAATTCATATGATTGAAGTGGTAGAGAAGATAGATTTTTCGTTGCCTGAGATAGCGAAATTCAACATTCCTGATGGGCTTGATGCGATCGGAGATGCGCAGCGAAGAAAGCGGGGTAAAGAAACGGACTAAGGTCAGTTGTTATCCAGCTTAGCTATGATTAAATGCGCCAAGAAGCTCTTTGGCGCGTTTTTTATAAAGGGTGGTGGATTTCATAGTGCTGAATTTGGAGACGCTCAAAACGCGTTTGGTAAAACTTGATGACCTATGATTGCACCCGCAGCCCGTCAACGCATTCCGATGGTAGGAGAATCACTGTTTTAATATTGGTCTCTATGCTGCCAATGATGTCTTCGCGTGGGCCGCTGCGCCAGTCATCGCTTGCGTAAAAAGCATCAAGAACCGAAGCCATGCTTTCAGAGCTGTCAAAGGCACGAATCAGGTAGTAGCAATCAGGGTCATGCAGCGAGTTACCAAACGCAACAACGTCGATCCCGTGGCGCTGGTGTAGGGGAACGCTGATTTCCTGCATGATGGCGTGAAAAGCGGCACCGCTGCCTTTGCGTAAGGTGTATTGCAGTATTTCGACGGTTCTCAAGCGTTATCTCCGTGTCGCCCTTGGGCGTATCTTGGTTGATAGCAATAAAGTAAACCGGACTGGGTCATGAAGCTACCGCTAATCAGACAGCCATCCGTAAGCAGAAGCCGCGATATGCGGTTCAAACGCGCTGTAAGGCTCACTTGCGAGTTTTTTATCAAGGGTGGTGGAAATCATGGTGCGGAATTTGCAGCGCTTTCGTAGCTCGATTGGTGCAGCTAGATGAATCAGATGTAACCTTCAACAAGTAGCCACCTTCGGAACATTTTAACAACCTGAGGAGCACGGACGTTTATGGCGACTTACCGACAGATTGCCGATGATGTTAAATCCCGAACGGGGAGAACAGTCAAAACATGTTGGATAGCGCATGTAAAGTCATTGCATGGGCTAACCCGCCGCGTATCTCCAAACCGCATTAACACCGAAAGCCGGGTTTATCCTTGCCCTGAGCAGTGGGTAGCGGAGTTCGAGCAATCAATGAGAAGTCTGGGTGAGCTTTAAGCTTTACCGCGCCGCTTAACGTTTTAGGCTGTTTGCCTCTATAAGGAAAAGCCTGCAACCGCCGAAGTTTTTGAACGCAATGCCTGAAAGGGGGGCTGGCAAACCTAGGAGATCCACTTTTCGGCGCGATAATTTTTCCGGTAGCTTTTGTCGTGTGGGTTGGGGGTTCTGGTGAGTTCTAAGCTAAAACTTCAAGACAACAAGAACGTGGTTCTTGAGTTGTTTTTCTTCTTAACTTATTGTTTTGTTTTATATGTTTTATTAAACCTCTTTTCTGGGGAGCAAAACTAGCCCTAAGGACCAATGCGATGATTTGCAGTGAGGCCCTTGGCTAATCAGGCTTCCAGAGTTGTAACCTCTTCTCTGGGTCCCTGCTTGGATCGGCGATGTGAGCTACTCTGCTTTAAATAAGGCTCACGACGTAAGCCCTTTGCAAAACATGATAACTCACTATTCTTATTGGCTGTGCAAGTCCAAGACTCAGCACCTTACACAACCTCACGCACCCTGGCATACGCCGCCTTTCGGAACCAGACCAGTGGGTAACGGTGCGCCCGCTTTAAACCCCGGCTCCGTTAGTTGCTGAGCCTTGTTGTTGCGCCATTTCGGGTAAGCGTCTGTATACCAAAACCCCAAAATGTAGACTGATAGTAACATTTTGAGGCTTTAATTCAAGTTGCTGTTTGTTAATTCTGAGGGTAAAAATTATGGTCAATGAAGTAAAGGAACCCGATGAAACTTATCAGTTTCTAAGGAATGACAACTAAAGGGGGCGTTATGTCTTTAAAGATTGTTGGTGTTAAGGACGCTGGTGACGATGAAAATGAACGACTCATATTGAAAGTGACTGATGATTGTAATTTGAAAGACTTCATGGTCATGGATTGCACTTATGAGGATGGACACGTATCGAATAAACATCGACATGTCTACTTTTTTCCAAACAAAAGCGTTCAGGAGAACGAGTATGTAATCTTGTTCACTCGTTCCGGGAGAAATAGGACTGGAGTATGGAATGATGATAATAATACGGTGACTCATCGTTTCTACTGGGGACTGGATACAACGGTCTGGAATGAGGATGGAGATGAAGCCTTAGTCTTGGAATATGACATCGTCGCTAGGAAGAAAGTTTAATCTCCACGGTATAAATCTCTGCCGAAAATCGACCGTTTTCCGGCATCTCTTTTGAGGTGACTTCCAGACCGTTGGAAAATTAGCCTTGGCAATTGTTGGCAGGCGTCCTATTGTTGACACCGTTTTCTGGCAGGGGCCGGATGAGGTGATTACTATGGCGACTTTTGGCTACGGGCGTGTTTCTACATCGCAGCAGGAAACTGAGAACCAGCGACTGGAGATTGAACAGGCGGGATGGCAAATTGACTTCTGGTTTGCCGATGTTGTGAGCGGGAAGGTTCCGGCCATGCAGCGTAAAGCGTTCTCTGAGTTGCTTGGTAAGATCCGTGAAGGTGAAACGCTAGTTGTAGCGAAGTTGGATCGCCTCGGGCGTGATGCTATTGACGTCCTGCAAACGGTCAGGGCGATGGCAGAGCGTAATATCAAGGTCATTGTCCAGCAGCTTGGCACAACGGATCTCACCTCTGCTGCCGGTAAGCTTTTGTTGTCGATGCTGGCAGCAGTTGCGGAGATGGAGCGTGATCTACTGATTGAACGCACTCAGGCGGTGCTATCACGGGCTAAGGCCGAAGGTAAGAAGCTGGGGAGACCCTCTAAAATCGCACCAGAAGCCCGTAGAGCGATTGTAGATAAAATGAGTAGCGGAACTAGTATCAGTGCGTTAGCCCGTGAATATGGCGTATCCAGAGCTACGATTGCTGCTTTGGGGCGTTAGCTCCGATTACATTAAGAGTTTGGGCTGCTATCATACCCCTATACTACGAATGCTCTGATGGGTATGCGCTCTTAGGCAGTCTCGCTCAGAAAAAAGTTTGAGAAAAATATTCAATGAAAACAATACCGCATCCTATTCCTTATCAAGGTAGTAAAAGAAAGCTAGCACCAGTTATCTACAGCGTCATACCTCGTAACATACGTTGCTTCTATGAACCATTCGCAGGTTCCGCAGCGATGACACTTTTTATGGCTGGCAACAATGCGGCTGAGCGCTTCGTAGTTGGAGACAAATTCCCTTCAATTATTAAGTTATGGGAAATGATGGTGAATAATCCTCATCAAGTAATTGATGAATATTCCACCATTTGGATGGGGTTTGATGGTGAGAATCATAATTATTTCAATGAGGTGCGTGAGCATTATAATGAAACTCAAAATCCAGTCGCCCTGCTTTATTTAGTATGCCGATGTGTAAAAAATGCTGTTCGCTTCAATGCGAAAGGGAAATTTACACAATCAGCGGATAAGCGCAGAAAAGGTATGGCACCGGAAAAGATGTCATTGGCCATTGAAGGCGCTTCAAAATTATTAAAAGGCCGCGTTGAGTTTCGTGTGGGGGATTGGAAGACAACCTCGCAAGACGCTAAGAGCCAAGATTTCGTTTATATGGATCCCCCCTATTTAGGGACTTCCGTTGGCAGAGATAAGCGTTACCACGAACAACTTGAGGTTGACTCTCTTGTTTCTGGATTAGAACTATTAAATGAAAGAAATATTCGATTTGCTCTTTCATATGATGGTATGACAGGTGATAAAGAATATGGGCCTGCTCTGCCAGAACATTTATCAATGTCTCGTTTACTAATAAATGCAGGTCAGTCAAGTCAGGCAACATTAAATGGCCTGAAGGCAGAGACAGTAGAGAGCCTTTATCTTTCTTCAAATATAAAGGCTCCAATAAAAACAAGACTTAACTTGAGAAATACAAGTCAAGAAGAACTATTTTCTTAAAAGGCGACTCAAGAGGGTCTTAATATCAAGGCCCTCTGCTTCAGCTTTAGATTTTAATTCTTCATAAGCATTAACTTCTTCTTCACCGGACCACGTGATATTCAGTTGCCTGACAGGGTTCATCGCAACATGTGAATAACCTTCTGGAAATGCCCAATAGCAATTCATACAAATGTTAGGGTCTTGTATTCTTATCCAATTATCGCAGGACTCACATGTAAATGATTTTGCTCTTTGGCTTGAAGCGTCAAGTAGCATGTATGCGTCGAGATTAGTCTCGTCATGTTGTGAATCACCTGCTACCTGATATGGAACGCGATGATCTATTTGTAAATAGCGTTGTTCAACTTGAGCGCCAGTAATGGCATCACGTGAATCATATTTAATAATCAAAGCATCTTTAAAGGCTTTTGAAAAAGCTTTACGCCCACCAATGCGTCCATTTTTAATGTTGTCGGGGCTATCAAAACGATAAGCTGCAATCGCTCTCCCAGTCCTATTGCTTACAGTTTTGAATGTTTCAATAGGAATTCCTTCCTCTCTTACATCTCTTACCGCTCTTGGTGGATGGTCATATCCGTATGTCTCTTGTAAGTCCTCTGTAGTAATGAAACCATGTTCTATAATGTGGTCGATTACTGTCTTGGCACGTTTTCTAGTGACCCTCTCGCATAGTGCCAGTATGCGGGGATCGACGCTGTGTGTATTCATAGGACAAGGAAACCATATGAAACGGTTCTTGTCCATGGTCTACGATAAGTTATGAGAGCACTAACATGATGTTAGGTAAAACAAGTTGAGGACTTTCGCTTCGGACCATTCATTCAAAAGAAGCGGCTATAATTTCCCCTGTGTTGGCGTTAAAAACGCAATAATACTGAAGCGGTGTTAGCATTTCCAGACTATTAATTGCGCTAGCCTGCTGTCCAAATGCTTGAATCGTTTTCTTTTCCTCATCATGCCACAAGTAAGTTCCGAAAATCGGCTGCGCTTCACTTTCCTGCCACACATGGCGAAACGTCGCTTTCTTGTCTATTACCTGCTTGCACTCCCTGACCGGGTTATGATGTGTTTTCGCATAGCATTCCGGGCTGTTACCTAAGCACGATGTATCGTTTTTCGCTGCCGGGTGTTCTGCGCTTACAGCAGAAAATGCGCACACGCCCAGCACCAATGAGAGAGTGCCGAGGATCCCCCATGCAATTGCGCGTAGTGTGCTGACCTGCCGTTTTGATACAACTTGAGCGGCCACACTATAGCTGGCCCAGCTAAGCGCAGCTCCCGCTGCCATCGGTAATAAAAAGTCTGCTCCTGCCATGATTCCCTCATTTTTCTAAACTACATCGCGTCTGATAGCGAACACTGGTTACGCCCACCTGATGACGATCATCATACTTGTTGGGTTTTGAATGTCACTACTGGTGTTTATTTTGAATCTAATGGATTGTCATGATACAGGCGACTTATGAGAGTGACTAAGTTCGCTTGATGCGAGATCGGATTCAAAATGTCTCATATGGAGCGTGGCCTTGTAGTGGTCAAAACTGCACATTCAGTGCATGAAAAAGACCTTGAGAATACAGTTTGGCGAGCGGGTAAAAGAACTGCGCGTTGCCACCGGAATGAGCCAGGAAGCGTTTGCTGATCGGTGTGGGTTTGCTCGTAGCTATATGAGCCGAATTGAACGCGGTGGCTCTAATGCGTCTTTGGATGCGATTGAGATGCTGGCTAACGCCCTGAGCGTTGAGCCGTGGCAGTTGTTAGCGTCTGGCTCATCTGAAGATAACGACCCGGAACTGTTGGTTCCATACGCGGCCGATGGTTCCTGTTTTCACCCCGGTTTGGCGAGCACCCGTGATGGTTCGTTTGGTGTAGGTGATAAAGCGGCTCAGAAGCGTTTTGGCACCTTTTCCGAAGCGCTTGAGTATCTTCGTTGCATGGAGACAGCAAAATGGCGTAGGCCTAATCCTAGCGGCAACTGGGGTATCGTCTCTGCGGTTCGGTGGGACAAACTGAGAAAGTAGCTCAAGTGTAAGTTTATGAACTTTGATGCTGTATGGATGAACAGTATTCATTAGATGCTGATAGTCTTACGTTTCATCAGCCCTTTGTTTCTATAAGAGTGAATAAAACAGCAAAATGCGGGTGCGTTACGTAGGCGTTACGGTGGCGTTTCACTTTGACGCTGAATGGCTTAATTCATATAAATAACATTGAGTTAAATAGTTATTCTGAACAAGGTCTGCCGGGGTTTAACTGGTTTCAAAATCCGAACGCAGTGGCGTTTACTTAACGTCCACATAGCTGACAAACGTTCTTGTCTCCCGACCCCGCAGACCTCCATAAACATCAAAAGACAGGTATGGCATGTTGATATTTTGTGGTGTCACGAACACTCGGTTTGATTCCGTCCACCGGATCAAACTTAAGATGTAGCCCCTAGAACAAAAAGGCCCTACGATTGTTCTTTTAAAGGCTAAAGGGAACGTGATTACAGCAGGTTATGGAGACTTAGGTTCGAGTCCGGCCTTCGGCACCATTAGTTCTTCCAAGACCTTCCGAGAAAGTCCATTTATCCCTTAAAAATCAAAGCATGCAGCGATTTTTACGTCCTGTGTTGTCCGAGTCCGTCCGTTGAAATCCGGGGGGCACTGGGGGCATAATTGGGGGCATCTTCACTTCGATTAGAAATGTGCCCCCAAAATGAAACTTAACGCCAGACAGGTAGAGACCGCAAAGCCCAAAGAGAAAACCTATAAAATGGCCGACGGTGGCGGTTTGTACCTTGAGGTTTCGGCAAGGGGTTCTAAATATTGGCGCATGAAATATAGGCGTCCTTCTGACAAGAAAGAAGATCGCTTAGCATTTGGTGTCTGGCCGACAGTAACTCTTGCTGAGGCAAGGGCCAAACGCGATGAAGCGAAAAAGCTGTTAGGGCAGGGCATCGATCCAAAAGCTGAACAAAAGGAAGCCGAGGCAGAAAATGCGGGAGCTTATACCTTTGAGACAATTGCCCGTGAGTGGCACGCGAGCAACAAACGCTGGAGTGAAGACCATCGATCGCGCGTTCTTCGTTATCTTGAGCTGTATATCTTCCCGTTTATTGGCTCGTCTGATATTCGCCAGCTTAAAACCAGCAATCTGTTAGCCCCGATTAAAAAGGTTGATACCAGCGGTAAGCATGACGTTGCACAGCGTCTTCAGCAACGTGTTACAGCCATTATGCGTTACGCCGTACAGAACGATTACATTGACTCTAACCCCGCGATGGATATGGCTGGAGCTTTATCCACCACCAAAGCTCGTCATTACCCAGCTTTGCCCTTCAGTCGGTTCCCTGAATTCCTAGCGCGTCTGCATTCTTATCGCGGGCGTGTTATGACTCGCATAGCTGTTGAGCTTTCCTTGCTTACCTTTGTGCGTTCAAGTGAGCTTCGCTTTGCAAGATGGGTTGAGTTCGATTTTGGCAAAGCTTGCTGGAGGATTCCCGCAAAACGTGAAGAGATTGAGGGAGTTCGCTATTCACATCGTGGTATGAAGATGAAGGAAGAGCATATTGTACCATTAAGCCGTCAGGCATTAGCTTTGCTTGACCAGCTAAAACATCTTAGCGGTGATAATCAACACTTGTTCCCTGGTGATCACGATTTCAAAAAAGTGATGAGTGAGAACACGGTGAATCATGCTCTACGTACTATGGGATATGATACGAAGACTGAAGTATGTGGACATGGTTTTCGTACTATGGCTCGTGGGGCCTTGGGAGAGTCAGGATTGTGGAGCGACGATGCGATAGAAAGACAACTAAGCCATGCAGAAAGAAATAGTGTGCGCGCTGCTTATATTCACACGTCCGAGCACTTGGATGAGCGGCTGCTTATGGTCCAGTGGTGGGCTGATTTTTTGGATGCCAATAAAATGGAGTTTATTACGCCCTATGAATATGCGAAGACAAGTCAAGCTATTGATTAATAATGCACTTTAAGATAAATCAAACCAAGAATAAGAATAATCTTGAATTCTCACTGGTTAAGTGTTAATGATTAAATAAGTTTATTATTAGCCGCATTTAATTTTAGGCTTTCTAATTGGCGAAATTATGGAAATTTCAAGAAATAAAATTTGGGAAAGTAAGGAATGGGAAGCTCATGTAAATGATTTACTGAGAAATAGATATGGTGAAGATAATTACATTCCTATTCCTGATATTCATAATGGTGATGCTGGTATTGAGGGATACTGTACTAAAGGTAATGCATTTCAATCTTATTGTCCAGATGAGGCCTGTCCCATAGATAAGCTTTATGAAAAGCAACGAGCTAAAATGACTGCTGACATTGCAAAGTTTATAGATGATAAAAATGGCTACTTAAAAAAAATATTACAAAACACAAAAATAAAACGCTGGGTATTGGTCGTTCCTAGGCATATGTCTAAACATCTGGTTATACATGCCGCTAATAAAGAAAGCGAAGTCATCGCAGCAGATTTGTCATATGTAGATAGCGATGATTTTAAAGTTTTGATTTGGGACCGAGATACGCTAAAAAATGAAGAAAGCGATTTAATAAATCGTGGGATGAGAATTCTTAAAGTAGACATCCCCGATGTTTCGTCAGAAGAGATTGAATCCTTAAAAGAAAGTGAAAGTGAATTTGTTAATAATATTTCTCGAAAACTAAGAAAGCTAAGAGATAACGACACTCAAGTTACTAATGCTACAAATCAACTTCTTAATAATATAGTCAGTTATAAAAACATAATGACGGACTTAAAGGAAAACTATCCTTCCTTACATGAGGAAATAACTAAAGGGATATTTAATCGTGAGCAAGAGCTGGATTTGGATGTTTTTAGCATGGATATACCACCTCCATTAAAGCAAATAGAAATTTTAAAAAACAACCTTTCGGAAACTAGCAACCTTCACAAAGATAATTTAAAATGTATATCAACTGGAGTTGTTGGTGATTGGCTCATGCGTTGCAATTTGGATTTCTAATAATGGACATTCTAAATGAAACTCCTATAAAGATGAGCTTTAATTCCTCAGGTACGCCCGTAGAACCTGAGTTAAGGCCCATATGGAGGATTTCTATACTTGCTATAATATTAAGTCAGCTTTGCCGAGGTTCAACGGCAAGTTTAAGGAAGTTGCAAGTTATTTATGCAATTGTATCTTCCTATGAAAAAAGGGAGGCATACATCCTTAAAAGATTCAATGCAGAAATAAATGTGAGATTTGATCCGTTGTTAGATCGGGCTATTTCAATAGGTATTGGGGAAGGTCTTTTCGAACTGAATTCATCTAAAAGTGTAACCCTTACAAAATTGGGGAAAGCTTTTTCATCAAAAATATATAAAGATTCTGATTTGTTTGTTGATGAAAAGAGATTTTTGGATGTCTTTAATAAGACCGAATTTTCTGATGAAAACATTGATTTGCTTTTGTATAAGGGATTGATATGAGTAAGCTCAAATTCAACCGTTTGGTTATAAGGACTGATACTACTTCAGGTTTATTTGGTGCTGATTTGAAGTTTTATTCAGGGCTGAATGTCATCAGTGCTGAGAACTCTTTTGGAAAGACAACATGCATTCAGTCGATAATATTTGCCTTAGGGCTTGAAGGGGTCCTTGGCCCATCAAGAAATAACCCTCTGAAGTCGGCTCTTACATCGAAGCTTAGAGATGTGAGTGGTGAAGAGGTGTTTGTTCAGAGAACGGGGGTATATTTAGAAATATCAAATCAGAATGAGGAAACTATCACGGTTCTTAGAAGGAGTGATACTGAGGCATCTAAGATTGTCACTGTTTTTAACTCTAGTTTTGACAGTATTCAAGAAGATAAATTTACTGATTTTTTTCTAAAAGATCCCGGTTCTGCACAGCGTGAAAGAGGCTTTCATCATTTTTTAGGTGAGTTTTTGGGAATAAAACAACCACAAGTAATGAGATATGATGGTTCGAAAAGTAGTATTTACCTAGAGTCAATTTTTACTATCAACTACGTAGAGCAAACCCGTGGTTGGGGGGGGATTCTCAATGTAATACCAACTTATTTAGGCATAAAGGATCTCTCACAAAACATTTTAGAATATACTCTTAATTTAGATGTTAGAGAAATAAGAAGAAAAAGAGAATCATATCTTGAACTAAAAAGGAGATATGAAGCAAAGTGGGTTTCGACTTTAGGTGAATTAATTTTAACTGCAAAAACTTATGGTTTTTTTGTTTCGGGCCGCCTGCCTGAGAATATTGGAAATAAAGTTGAAGTTGCACAGGATAGTGATTTATATACTTTCGATGATAATAAAATGGAAGTTTCTCTGCCTCATGATATTAAGTCTAAAGAGGAGGCCCTGATTTCATTACAAGCTAAGAGTTTTAATGATTTAGATAACGATAGTGAAAAAATAAGTGATTCATTAGATGCGGTTAAATTAGCTTTGGTAAATCATGAAAAGGCATTAGGAGTTTTGATTTCCGATCTGGAAATGAATTATGATTATTTCCAGTCAATATCAAAAAGTTTAAAAAATACAAAGGAAAGCCTTAGGAAGTACAGAGATGTTGAAAAGTTACAGCAGTTAGGCTCTCAAGAGGATTTTAAATTTACTGAAGATGATTGTCCAACTTGTGGGCAACCTTTGCAGGGTACCTTACTTCCTAATTCTATAGAAAGGCAGGCGCTTTCAATTGAGGAGAATATTAAGTACTTGGAGAAAACCCAAGCCGTATTTGAAAGCCTTTCTAAAAGCGAAAAGAAAAAAATAGAGGACAAAGAGGCACTGATAAAAATATCCAACTCCAGAGTAAGAGAGCTGCGTTCGGAACTGAGAGCAATCCAGCGTAGTTTAATTTCCCCTGGTGACGCTAATGTAAGAGAGCAGGTTCGGCAAGAAGTTGCATTAGAAAAAAATATTGAGGTGTTATCTTCATTGTTAGAATTTGAAAAGAATATTAAAACTACGCTTAGCGCTATATTGATTGAGTGGAGAGATGTTATCTCTAAGTTGAGTGATCTTCCATACGATAGTTTTTCTTATGAAGATAAAAGAAAGTTAAATAGATTAAAAAGTTGTTTTAAAGAAAATCTAAAAGATTTTGGTTATAAAAGCACAGAGATAGAAGAGTTCGAGCTATCAATGAATACATACAAGCCTTCATTGGATGGGGTTGATATAGGTTCTGAAGCCTCTGCCAGTGATAACATTAGGGTTATATGGTCTTATCTTTATTCTTTATTAATGCTTGATGCCGGACCCAATGGGGTGAGCACCAATCATCTCGGGGTTTTAATAATGGATGAGCCTCGGCAGCAGGAAACTAAAGATATAAGTTTCAAAACTTTTATCAATAAAGCTTCGGAAACTAAATCTTTTGATAAACAAATCATTTTTGGTACTAGTGAGAAATTTGAGGATCTGATCAAGATGATAGATGGAGTCAAAGTTAACATGCTCCACTTTGAAGAGAACATTATCAGAAGAGTTGAACTATAGGACTGTTTTATTATTGATGAATGAAAGTTAGTCTCGGAAAAAGGAATAGCTTCAGCATCAAACAAGGTTGCGCGCGCTCGTACCCCCGCCACGCCTGCCCGCTTTATGTAGCGTTTTTCATGCACCTGCATGAATGGTCCCGGACCGCGCCCCGTCTGGCCTGCGCGGAGATAATCAGGGTGCAGGGATTCATGCGTTTTCATGCAGCATAGACATGCACTCGAGCATGAGAGGGCCAGCCAGGGAAAAGGGGCACAAAAAAAACCGGCGCAGTGACCGGTTCAGAAGATGATTAAACGCTTTTCAGACGGGGGCCTGCTGACGCTTTGACAGTTTACTGGCGGAGCCGTAGCGGTTCAGTGTCTGTGCCTGCCGCTCCGCAATTTCCTGCTCCCCGGCGTTCTCCCTGTCTGTCACTTTCTGCGGCTTCATCATGATCCGCTCAACGCTCTCCAGCGCAATGAACGTGCAGGAGCATTCCAGATTCCTGCACTGATACCAGGTGCGCTTCACGGACGGGGCTTCATAGGCACTGGTGCGCGCGTGAGAGATGGAGCCGCATTCAGGACATTTCAGGGCCATTATGCGCCCTCCGTCAGTCTGCTGAGCCGCTGCTGAAAGCGCAGGTGCTGTGCGGGCGTATAGCTGCCCTGACCGTCGCGCAGCATGGACGTCTCCGGCGTCAGGCCGGTTTCGTTCAGCGCGTCGCGGTAAGCCTCTGCCACTACGGGGCGCGCCCGCTGTGCCTCACGGAGTACAGCGCTGCGCAGCAGCCGGGTGACCACCTCCGGCCCGCCGGGACCGTTCAGGAACGGAGCCAGTGCTGAGGTCAGCGCCGGGCCGTGTTCGGCCATGAAGGTACTGAGCGCGTCCTCCGTACAGGCTTCGAGCACCAGCCTCTGTGCATACACGCCCTCGCGGGCGGCGCAGTGAATCTGCCAGTCCAGCACCGCGATGCGCTCACGCAGCAGCGGCACCCGTTCACCGTAACCGGGTGTGTTCTCACCGGCGGCCAGCAGCGCACTGAGCGCCTGCTCCGCATCAGTGCGGGACGTCAGGTGCGTCTGCCACTGGCTCCGGGCGGCGCGGAACTGGTCCAGCGCCTGTGCAGGTGTGGTGGCAATGGTCACTGTGCATTCTCCTTCTTCGCCGTTTCACGGCGGCTCAGCAATTTAAGACGCGCTGCCGGTGACGGACCTTTACGGAAGTCGGAGTGTGCGGCGTCACCGGCAAAGATACCCGCCAGCTTAAACACCACGTCATCTTTCGGCAGCGCATCACCGGCCAGCACGGGCTGAGTGATTTGTCTGCTGATGAAGTCCTTCAGCACGGTTTCCGGGTCGTTGACGGAATGAACAACCCCGGAACCGCTACCGGCGCTGCGTCCAAGCGTGATTTTCAGCAGGCTCAGCGTCTGTATCAGCTGCCTGCCGTGCGTCCTCATGAAGTCCTGCCAGATATGCATGGCGCGGTGTTCTGTCAGACGGTCATGGGCGTTAATGTATGCGTGTGCCCGGTCTGCGGTTTTCCACGGCAGAAATTCGTTTTCGCTTTCATGCGCGGCCAGCAGGGCGTCAAATTCCTCCAGCGACTCGCGTTCGAGCGCTACCTCGGCGCGCAGCTTTTTCATTTCCGGCGTCATCACGCCGCCGTTTTCGCGGAACAGCCTGCGCCATTCGTCGTTCTGCGCGTTTGCGCTGGCTTCCGTCTCGCTGCGGCGCTGGCGGATGATTCCGGCCTGTGCGGCTGCTGACTCCTGTTTACGGCGCGCCTCAAGCCAGGCGGCTTTCGTGATGTTCACCTTTTCCAGCGCGGCCTGCGTGGCGGCGGGTAAGGCGTTGATGTTGTCTGCGGTGGTGTCGGTCATGACGGGCTCCTGTCAGGTCGGTTTCGGTAAGTCAATTGTGCCGGGGCTGGCACAGAAGCAGCCAGCGGCGGACGTTGTACGACGGACCAGACAAAAAGCCCTTCTTCTGGCGAGCCAGGGAAAGGTCTCACGAAAGCCGTTTCTCAGCTTTCAGTTTTATATACATCCTTCACCATTCTTCACCTTAAAGAAAAAGAGAGTAAATACAGTAAATTAAAGGGTGAACAGTTGAGAGAGAATCCTTCACCCGCTGTTCACCACTCTTCACCCCGGGATTTCTGAGCGGAACTCCACATAGAATAAATAAGAATTAAAATCATGATTTATGTAACCATCAGTTACTGGAAAAAACGTTCTCAGCACTATCTGGTACTGTTTGAGACTATTCTCGTACACCCATGATTTACAGGGTCTTTGTGACACTCACCAGACAATTTTATCCTGTTGTCACCGGCGGAAATATTCGCAGAATAAAGGGCTACCCGGTGCCGGACGTATCTGTCCGGTGCTTTACGGACACACTGAGAGGTAGCCCATGCACACCGCTTTATCCGCACCATCTTCCGCCCCGGCGGTCCCGGTAATGCCGGTACCTTCACCCATTCAGGAACGCTTTATGCGCCTGCCGGAGGTTATCCACGTCAGCGGCCTGTCCCGTTCGACCATCTACGACCTTATCAGCCGTGACGCCTTCCCGGCGCAGGTCTCTCTCGGCGGTAAAAACGTTGCGTGGCTTGCCAGCGAGGTGAACACCTGGATGAACGAACGTATCGCCGCACGCGGCCAGGAGCGTGCCGCATGATTATGCTGACCATTGGCGGTAACACTCATGAACTGTCCGTGGCGG
The DNA here is from genome assembly GCF_059730565.1 of Pantoea sp. X-Soil-TKNS-1279. NCBI lineage: Bacteria > Pseudomonadati > Pseudomonadota > Gammaproteobacteria > Enterobacterales > Erwiniaceae > Pantoea > Pantoea sp. X-Soil-TKNS-1279. The sequence continues at coordinate 683,708 of NZ_AP035948.1, forward strand.
ACGCGAAGCAGCTGGCGCTGGCGATTGCCTCTGAAGTGGATAAGCCGGGACAGCCGCAGCGCTTTCGCGGCACCGGCATCGCCTTCAGCGTGCAGAGTGCCGACACCCCGTCTGTACTGTCAGGCACTGAGGTGTTTTCCGGTAACGGCATCACCCTCACCGACTGCTGAGGTGCTCCCCCGTGTGCTTTCTTCCTGCTTTCCCCGGCTTGCGCGCCGGGGGCTTTCCCTGGTACAGTAATTCCGCTGCCGTAAAACCGGCAGCCGGGATTGGCGTCCTGAGCAACTCAATGGCGACACCAGACGCGCCGTGCGTCTTTTTTTGTGTCTGTGCCCTGATGCACCCATTTTTCGGGCGGCGGTTCTGTATCCGCTGCGCCTTAAGAGTAATGGTGGCCCGGGCGGGGGCTTCTCACGAAGCGCCGGTATCCATTGAGGCCGGTTACGCCAACCCCGTTCGGGTCACCACCAGTGAAATTGGCGTTTCCGGTGGTGGCGATAACCGCTACTCAATGGAGACTGCCCTTATGGCTACCGTCCCTCATTCCCCGTACCCTGAGTTTGTCTTTGTGTTTGCCGCCGTGCGCCGCTGTGAGCGCCATTCCCGCATTCAGATGCTGCGCACCACTGCTGCCGATGAGCACGCCGCCCGCCGGATTCTGGCCCGCGATTACGTCCTGTCCTTTGCCTGCCGCCTGCCGGTTGCGGAGGTACGCGCATGAGCCACGCCTCGATTTCACACGCCGACATCATCCGCCTGGAGCACCTGCGTAACGCCGGGCGCTTTGTGTCCGACATGACCACCCTTCAGGAGTGCTGCGAGAAGCCGCAGCCGCTTCAGCGCGCGCAGCTCGCCTCGCTGGTCTTCCTGATGACGGAACAGCTCGACGCCGTGGTGGCCCGTTGCCACAACAGCTGGATGAATGAGGAGGTGACGCCATGAAACCACAGCGCCTTTCCCCCGACCTGCGCGCGGCACTGGCCCGCCGTGCGGTGGCCTGCGCCTGGCTTACCCTGTGCCATAAACAGCAGCGCTGGCCCGGCCTGACGCTCGCACGCCTTGAGCACGCGATTGAAAACGAGCTGGAGGGCTTCTACCTGCGCCAGCATGGCCGCGCACGCGGTCAGGAGATTGCCTGTGCGCTGCTGGATGATCTGCTGGCCGCCGGGCCGCTGAAGTCGGCCCCGTGCCTGAGCTTTCTCGGTCAGGTGGTGATGGACGAACTGAGCGGGCGCATTCACGACGCCCGCCCGCTGCACTGAGGGACGACACGATGAAAAGAACTGTATCCGATGCGGCCGCCGCCGCGCGGGGCCACTGGCCCCGCATCCTGCCCGCGCTGGGCCTGAAGGTGATAAAGAACCGCCATATGCCCTGCCCGGTGTGCGGCGGCTCTGACCGCTTCCGCTTTGATGATAAGGAAGGGCGAGGCACCTGGTACTGTAACCAGTGCGGTGCCGGTGACGGCATGGACCTGGTGAAAAAGGCGCTCAGTATTGACCTGACCGAAGCCGCCGCACGGGTGAATGACCTGACCGGCCACCTGCCGGTGACTGACACGATACCGGTCACAGAAGCCGCAGACGATGAGGCTGCCCGCACTGCCGCTGCCTTACTTGCAGGGCAGCTGGTCAGCAGCGCGCAGGAGGCCGCCGGTAACGCCTACCTGTCCCGCAAGGGCTGGCCTGAGCATGTATCCCTGATGCTGACACAGCCGCAGAAGGTGGCGATAACCCGTTACCTGCCCGGCGATTTGGTTGTGCCGCTGCACGACATGAGCGGCGACCTGGTCAACGTGCAGCTGATTAACGCCGCCGGTGAAAAACGCACCCTGAAGGGCGGGCAGGTAAAGGGCGCGTGTCACGTTTTCAGCAGCAAGAAATCAGCCAGGCGCATCTGGCTGGCAGAGGGGTACGCCACCGGCCTGACGGTGCACAACCTGACCGGGGATGAAGTGTGGATTGCCCTGTCGTCTGCCAATCTCCTTTCCCTGGCGGGCCTCGTCCGCGACAGACATCCGTCACTGCCGCTGGTGATTGCCGCCGACCGTGACCTGAACGGCGACGGTCAGCGCAAGGCGCAGCAGGCCGCCGCTGCCTGCAACGGCACGGTGGCCCTGCCGCCGGTGTTCGGTGACTGGAACGATGCGTTCATTCAGCACGGTGAGACCACCGTAAAACAGGCACTGACTGAAGCCGCCGCACCGCCTGAAGCCAGCCCGTTCGACACGATGAGCGAGGCGGAATTTTCGGCCATGAGCGCGAGCGAAAAGGCCGAGCGCGTGGCGGAGCACTACCGCAGCAATCTGGCCGTGGACGCCAGCGGGGAAATCCTCTGCCGCTATGAGGCCGGAGCGTGGAAGGTGATTTCCGGCAACCGTTTCGAACGTGACGTGGCTAAACTGTTTCAGCGCCTGCGCGCGCCGTTCTCGGCGGGTAAGGTGGCGGGCGTGGTGGACACGCTTAAACTCATGCTGCCGCAGCAGGATGCACCGCAGCGCCAGCTTATCGGCTTCCGTAACGGCGTGCTCGATACCCGCAGCGGCGCATTCAGCCCGCACCGCCGGGAGAACTGGCTGCGCACGGTCAGCGACGTGGACTACACCCGCCCGGTGACCGGAGAGACGCTTGAGAACCACGCGCCGCACTTCTGGCAGTGGCTGGACCGGGCCGCCGGTCGCAGCGCGGAGAAACGCGACATCATTCTGGCCGCGCTGTTCATGGTGCTGGCGAACCGCTACGACTGGCAGCTGTTTCTGGAGGTCACCGGCCCCGGCGGCAGCGGTAAAAGCATCATGGCGGAAATCGCCACCATGCTGGCCGGGCCGGATAACGCGGTGTCGGCCACCATCGAGACGCTGGAATCCTCACGCGAACGCGCGTCCGTTATTGGCTATTCGCTCATCCGCCTGCCCGACCAGGAGAAGTGGAGCGGCGACGGCGCGGGCATCAAGGCGATTACCGGCGGCGATGCGGTATCGGTGGACCCGAAGTATAAGGACGCCTACTCGACGCACATTCCGGCGGTGATTCTGGCGGTAAACAACAACCCGATGCGCTTCACCGACCGCAGCGGCGGTGTGTCCCGTCGCCGGGTGATACTGCACTTCCCGGAAATCATCCCGGCGAACGAGCGCGACCCGCAGCTGAAGGAAAAGATACAGGCCGAGCTGGCCGTTATCGTGCGCCAGCTGATGCAGCGTTTCAGCCAGCCGCAGGACGCCCGCGCGCTGCTTCAGTCGCAGCAGAACTCCGGGGAAGCCATGCGCATCAAGCGTGACGCCGACCCGATGGTGGACTTCTGCGGCTACCTGTTTGCGACGGCTGAGCCAAACGGCCTGCACATGGGAAATGCCAGCATCCGGCCCCTGCAACCCCGGCGCTACCTGTATCACGCCTATCTGGCCTATATGGAGGCCAACGGCTACCGCAACCCACTCAGCATGAAGTCATTCAGCCAGGCGCTGGAGAGTATCCTGCGCGAGTACGGGCTGAACTACCTGAAGCGCCGCACGAAGTCAGGCATTCAGACCAACCTCGACCTGACGGACGACAGCAACGCGGACTGGCTGCCGAAGTGTGACGAACCGGCAGCAGCCTGACCAACCTGAACCGGCGAAAGCCGGTTTTTTTACGCCCATGCTTCACCGCTGGTGAAGAATATCCGTCACCCTTCACACATTCATCACCAGCTAACAATCTGTTTAATATGGATAAAAGTGAAAGGTGAACAGTGTGAAGGATTATTTGATAAATCTTTTTTAATGCTTCGTTTTTTTATTCTGCGTATGTTTTGCTAGAGTCTTTCCAGGCATGAGATAAGGAACCGAAAATGGATACTTCCCTTTTAAACTCAGTAAACAGCCAGGGACGTGAGCAGTTTGAATCTGCCGTGAATGCGCTTCAGGGAGACATATCAGCAGCCGCTGCACGCCTGCTAATTGATCCACGTTTGCGTCTGGAGTATTCGAAACGCATTAAAGAGATGGCTGAAGATCTCCGCTCAAGAGCAAACATTGGTCTTATTAGCTGGGAACAGGCAGCGCAGCAGGCGCAGGAAACACGCAATCTGATCATGGATCTCGTCAGAACGCGTAGTACCCCGCTCGGGCGTGCCATGGCTCAGCAGATGAAGTCTTCGGGGAAAACGCTCAATGAATTAGTGGCTAAGAAAGCCATTTCCCTGTTCGGGCCACGTACTAATTTCAATACGCTTTCCCAGGCTCAGAAAAATCAGGTTTATGCCAGCATTGTTGAATCTGCGGGTAAATCAAATCCACAGGTTAATCTGAGAATGCTCAAGCTCTCCCGGATAGGGAAGGGGCTTGTGGTCCTTTCAATTGCCGTGTCCCTCTACGAAATTTATACCTCTGATAATAAGGTCGCAGAAACTGGACGCCAGCTGGCTATCAATGGTGCTGGTATTGCAGGCGGAGCCGCAGGGGGCATGGTGGCGGGGCTGGTGTGTGGTCCGGGAGCACCTGTTTGTGTTCTCATCGGCGGATTTATCGGTGGTGCACTTGCTGCATGGGAAATGGGATATTTTTGGAGGTAATCATGCAACAGCTCAGCACATTATCCCTGGTCGAACATTCCGGGCAAACCGAGTTTTCGCAGGCGCGTTCAGAGGTTTATTTTGACGGTAAACCATCCGGCATAGTGGTGCCCGGAAAGGTACTGGAAGCGGCTTTCAGAGTTGATGAGGATCGCTATTTGATCTTTACTACCGATGACGTTCTGTTCGAAGAGTCGCTGACAATTACCCTGATAAGCCGTGAGCAGGGTGTTATTGAGATTGCCCACCTTGGCGGAGAATACGCTTCGGGTACATTTGAAAATGCCTCTGTAGATAAAGAGAGTGTTCATTTTCAGTTTATCGATGATGTCAGATGGACCGTAACAATTTCCAGGTCACCCCATTTGCGCCTTCCTTTCCTGTCTGACCCGCGCGGCGTGAAACGTCCTTCTGGATTAAAAACCTATATGACTTTTTCGACAGGTTCAGTGTCGGAAAGTGTTAAATGAAAACGAGAATGCCAACATCGCTGGATGTTGGGTTCGGTGCCGTCATACGGAACCAAACTGGCTATTAGTTAGGGCGTCTATGAGGTAGGTTAAAAAGTAACTTTATCGAGTAGTCTCAGCCTTATATGCAAAATCATTTGGGGGCACAAAAAGGGGCATAATAATATTTGTTAATTTATTTTTTGTTTAAAATTAGCGAGTTAAATGTAGTTTCGAGTCCGGCCTTCGCACCATGATGAAGAAATTAAGTCGCTCAAGGGCGGCTTTTTTTGTGTCTCAAATCCATTCAACCGAATGTCATAGCATTCCCCCCAAACACCAACTAGCATTCCCACTATATCCCCTAAACCCACCACCCAGGCCACCCCATGCTAACTCGCTCTCTCACCCGTGACTGGCGCATCCCCATCGCAGCACTCCTCACCCTGACATTGCTGCTGATCGCCACCACGCTCTACACCCACTGGCCCGCATTCCTGCAATGGAGCCTCGCCACGCAAATCTCGCTGCACCGTAGGCTGGTGACGTACCTGCTGCAACTCAACAGCCACGATTACACCGGTGGGGTATGGCTGTTGGGCGGCGCATTTATTTACGGCGTGCTGCATGCTATCGGGCCGGGGCATGGCAAATTTATCGTCACCACCTATCTCAGCACTAACAAAGAAAGCCAGCTGGCGGCGCGCGTGGTGCCGTTTCTTGGCAGCCTGATGCAGGGCATCTGTGCCATTTTGTTTGTCTATATCCTGGCTGTCGGTTTTAACCTGGCGGCTGGCGATCTCAGTACCAGCCGTTGGTATGTGGAAAAAGTCAGCGCGCTGCTGATTGGCGCGTTTGGTGCGTTTGTTATCTGGCAGACGTTGTACCAGCAGCGACCACGAAAAATAGCCATCAGCAGGATCAAACCGCTGCATCAGCATCCGGAACAATGCGGCTGTGGGCATCACGGTGTTGGCGCGGATTTAACCCACGCAGACTGGAAAACCCGCCTCGGCGTGGTTCTGGCAATTGGCGCGCGGCCATGCAGCGGTGCGATTATGATTCTGCTGTTTTCCAATACGCTGGGGATTGTCAGTTGGGGGATCGCCGCTGTGATGACGATGTCATTGGGGACGGCACTGTCCATCCTGGGGTTGTCGCTGGCGGTGCGTTATGCGCGCCATCGTACCGTGACCTTCTTCAGTCGTGACAACGAAAACTATCGCTGGTTGATTCCGGCGGTACGGATCGCGGGCGGTGTGATTATCATCCTTTTTGCCACCGTGCTGTTTCTCACCGTTATCCCGGTCAGCGCCAACGGAGATTATATCGCCGCCGGGTGCTAGCCAAACTCAGCAAGATCCGTCAGGCCAAACGCGCTACCGCTCAGGCATAGTTAATGGCAAGGAGAATGCCATGCCCGTCAACAAAACTGAGGTTTACCACCAGCGCTTTAACAAGGTGTTTGATTATATCGATCAACACCTTGACGATCCGCTGCTGCTGGAACAACTGAGCGAAGTTGCCCATTTTTCGCCCTACCATTTCCACCGGCAATTTACCGGTTACTGCGGTGTAACGCCGGGGCGCTACATTCAGTTGATGCGTCTGAAACGTGCGTCATACCGGCTGGCATTCAATCCGTCCGAGAAGATTATCGATATTGCGCTGGATGCAGGCTTTCAGCATGCGGAGTCGTTAATTTTCCCGCCACCCAGGTGGCGATGTTGTCACATTACGGCCAGCCCGAACGCATTATGGAGACGGCGGCGCGTTTTATCACCTGGCGCAAAACCACCGGGTTATCACCGATTGTCAGCAGCCAGACATTTGGCATTGCCCACCATGACCCGGCCAGCACCCCCGCAGAGATATTCCGCTTTGATATCTGCGGCTCGATAACAGCCCCGATCCCGGAAGAAAATGCGTTTGGTGTGGTCAATGCGCTTATCCCCGCCGGCCGGTGTGCGCTGCTGCGTCATCATGGTTCGCACGATGCCATTGCCGCAAGCGCGCGCAGGCTTTATAGCGACTGGCTGCCAGCCAACGGTGAGGAGCTGCGAGATTTTCCACTGTTCTTTCATTATCAGAACTTTATTCACGATGTGCCGGAACACCAACTGATCACTGACATCTATCTGCCATTGAAATAGCAGAAACTCCCGACAGTGTTTGCTGGCGGGAGTTTCTCGACACAGCGCGCCCATATCGTGGCAGAATAGCCGCCCGACCCATCAGAATCGTGCAAGAGAGAGACGATATGCCAGATAATATCGAGCAGCGCATCTATGAACTTGTCCGTCGTTATGATGGCGTTTATCTGTTTAAGCAAAAAACGCTGTCGCCGCAGATTGATATCGATAGCGATCTCAATTTTGACGCCGATGAAGCGGCCGCGCTGATGGAGGAGTTTTTCTCCGAGTTCAACGTGGCGCGCGGCACCTTTTCTATCGCGGCCTACTATCCTCCTGAACCATCGCTGGGCGCGATCCTCAATCCTTTCAACAAACGCCAGGTGCCGGTGGTGCCGGATTTCACGTTGGGTATGTTGATTGAATCGGCTAAGGCCAGGCGCTGGTTGTATGAATAATTAGCGTTTCTGATGCACGCCAAAGCCGCTTTCCCCTGGCGCAATGTCCTCCCTGAGCGTCAGCGCCGGGATGACATAATCGCCACCATTTTGCCGCCGAAACGCAATCGGTTCGCAGGTCGCTAAGGTATCCAGTCGGGTAGCCAGCGTATCGCACCAGCTGGCGAAACGCGCGTCCGCCGCTTTCTGCACCTGATACAACACCACCGGTGGCAGCACGCTAAAGCCCGGATAGAACAACATGCCATGCTGGATGGGGAACAACAGATCGTCGATGGGACCATTGATGCCACGCGGGCTGTAATGTGATTCCCAGCCGCCAGTGGTGACCACCAGCATCGCCCGTTTACCCGCCAGGTTACCTTCACCGTAGCGTTCTCCCCAGCGGCTTTCGCTATGTTCACCCACGCCATAAGCGAAGCCACAGGCATAGACGCGGTCAAACCAGCCTTTCATGATGGCGGGCATGGAGAACCACCACAGTGGGAACTGGAAAATCACCGCATCGGCCCAGCGCAATTTTTCCTGTTCTGCGGTGATATCCGCCGCCTGTTGCTGATGTTCATAGGCGAACCGGGAATCCAGAGAAGCGTGAAAATACTCGCCCACCAGCGGAGCCTGCGTATCCGCAGCATCCAGTTGCGCTTTCCAGTTCATGGCATAGAGATCTGACACCTGCACCTGATGCCCGGCGTTTTTTAGCTGCTGCACACTGAAATCTTTTAACGATCCGTTCAGTGAATGGGCTTCCGGGTGAGCGAAGACAATCAATACATTCATGGTGTAATCCTGTGAGAACAAAGTGGATGCAGGCTACGTCATGGCTGGATATAGTAGAAATCAATTGCTGATATCTCAGGTATAGACACAGTGAATATCGGAGCGCTGGATTTAAATCTACTCCTCACACTCGATGTGCTGCTGGCCGAACTGAATGTGACGCGAGCGGCACAGCGCCTCAATCTGTCGCAACCCTCGGTGAGTGCGCAACTGGCGCGGCTGCGCAGCATCTTTAACGATCCCCTGTTGCTGCCTGGACCGCGTGGTATGTTGCCGACGTCACGGGCGGAAGCGCTGCGCGAGCCGCTACGGCTGGCGCTGGAGTCGCTGCAACGGGCGATTGCCCCTCCGCAGGCTTTTGAACCTGATAAGGCAAACCTGACCTGGCGTATCGCCGCCACCGATTACATGTCCTCGGCGATCATGCTGCCGGTGATCGGGACGTTGCGGGTCGCAGCACCGGATTGCCGTGTGGCGGTGTTTGGTCTTAATCCGCCGCTGGTGGCGCAGCAACTGGAGAAAGCCGAACTGGATTTGATTTTCCATACTGGCGATCGCGCGCCTGAGACGTTGCATCAGCGCAAATTGTTCAGTGAGCGTTACATGCTGGCCGGACGTATTGGTCATCCGCATTTATATCCGGGCCTGACGCTGGATACGTTCTGTCAGCTGGAACATCTCATCGTCTCGCCGGACGGTGGTGGATTCAGCGCCGCTACCGACAGCGCGCTGGCCAGGATCGGACGCGCGCGGCGCGTGGTGTTATCGGTGCCACATTTTCTTTTTATGCTGGAAGTGCTGGCGAGCAGCGACATGGTCGCGGTGCTGCCGGAGCGGCTGGTACGCCGCTCAACGCAATTGCAGGTTATCGAGCCGCCGCTTGATGTGCCGGGGTTTGATATTTTAATGATGTGGCACGAACGTATGCAGCGCGATCCGGCCCATCAGTGGTTAAGGCAACAGATTATGGCCGCAGTGTAACCTCGTACACTGGCGGGTTTTTGGCTGCCATTGCGCCTAATTTCTCGTCGGCAACCTGAAATCCGGGACAGCTCGCCCAAATGTTTTTGCTGCCAATGATATAGACGTGTTTTTGTGCGCGGGTCACCGCGACATTAAGCAGGTTAGGTTTGGCGGAAGCCCATTTAGCGGCTCCCCGGGTACGGGCATCCAGTCCCAGCACGATAATCACATTTTTCTCTTCTTTCCCCTGGAAGGTATGTACCGTTCCCACCCGGTCATCTAACCAGCGTTTAATCCCTTCTACGTGACCAAGTTCGGCACGGAGCAGAGATTTCAATTGGTTTTTAACCTGGCGGAAGGGCGAAATGACATACACATCCGGCAGATTGTCATGAGCGTCTAACCATGATGTCACCATTTGCAGCACCCGCTGTCCCTGGGCAGGCACATAGTGTTTTCCCTGAACCTCGCCGCCAATGTCCAGCCAGCGACTGGCTCCCCAAACGCTACTGTCCCTGGGCCAGCGTTGATCGCGGCCATGCAGCATTTTGTTGTTATACGCAATGGCATTCGCAATGCTAAACATCGGTTCATCGCAACGTCGATGGACACGTAACGGGCTGCCAAGCCAGTTATTCTTCGCGATTTGCGCAGTACCATAAGGGTTGACGCGGTCAGCCAGATTTTGCACCGATTGGGTGGTTGGCGACCATTCTAGCCATTCAGCGCCAAAGGCGCGTTCGGCGAGGGTTTCGACAAATGCCGGGGGGATAGTAAACACGGGCTCGATTTGCAGTGGATCGCCAACCACCACGGCCCGTCTGGCTCGCCACAGCGCACCAGCGGCCTGTTGTGGCGTTGCCTGTCCTGCTTCATCAATAAATAGCCAGCCAATCTCTGCGAAGCTGAAATGTTTAAACTGTCGATGGACCGAAGCAAAGGTAGATGACACCACCGGCACAATCATAAATAACAACTGCCAGAGCGCCAGGCTTGCTCGTCGATCGGTGATGCTGCCATTGATTGCATCACTTAACGAGAACAAAACCTCTTTTAAATTGCACTTACGGTAAGACGCTTTCAGCCAGGCCTGATGCAGGTCCAGTGCGCATGCCATCAGCTGACTGCGCGCGGCATTTAACACTGCACCCTGACCAAACGCGCTGCGCTGCACCTGTTCCGCTTCGATATCGGTATCCGCGCCAGCAAACATCACATCCGGGTACTGCCGCTGTAGCTCGTCGCAATGCTGCTGCGCGGCTTCCAGTTCTGCAAGCAGCTGTTTTGCCCGTTGTTCTTCAAGATTTAGCGTTGCCTGCGTGGCGACCAGACGACGATGTAATCCCGCACAAATGGCTTTTTCCCGACAAATTTTTTCAATACGTAATGTCCACCAGCCAGGAATACGTAAAGTGCGTTTAGCGATGACGGCCTGAAGTTGGTAAAGACGCAGGTTTAATTTTTCCCGCTTTCGCAGCTGTTGCTGGTGGGCGTTGCGCCGATCATTTTGTGTTTCAAGCAACTGAAGATCGCGCAAAATATCCTGATAGCGCTTTTCGGCTCGCTGAAAGGCGAGCTTCGCTTCTGCGAAGGTTGTTATATTGGCACCATTGATGGCAGAGAAAAGATTGCGATATTCATCTGCTGGCGCCGGGGCAATGGCGGATTTATGGCTCTGAGTAAAAGCCCGCTCCTTAAATTGTTCGCGATTTTTCTGTTTCCCCAACGCGACCGCGATAAGTCCCCAGCAATCTTCTTCCGCTGACAGCGGATCAATGGCAAATGTTTTGCCTTGTTGCTTTTCGCCTGGAGTGAGATGGCGCGAGGTTGCTGCAACTTTACGTGCTGAGGGTTTTAAATAATCAACCTCTTTCCAGTCATCGCCGAGACTTTTAATTTGTGGCAGCTCGCGTGAGATATTTTCTACCGCGGTATTGTTACTTGAAACCACCACCATCTCGAAGCCGGTAAGTTCATCACGCAGGCAGGGAATCATGCGGGTTTCATTATTTATCCTTAACGGGATGCTACAGGAAAAGGCATCTTCAACCTGGTGGAGATTCGCCAGCATGCCAGCGCGTTTCACCAGATTATTGGCAATCACATCACGTAATAAAGTGGTTTTCCCGGTGCCCGGCGGCCCATTAACGGAAAAAAGCCCGGTCTCCGTCAGTTCATCTGCAAGCGTATTAATGGCAAATTGCTGCATCAGACTCATATTGTGTTGAGCATCGGACAACCAGCGTCCGGGAGGCAGTTTATTTAACCGGAGATGATCAACCAGCAGCGATCGCCCTTCCGGTAACAGCAAATCCGCTTTTCGCTGGCGATCTCCCGTCAGATAGCGACCCAGAGGTGAGGCCGCATCCAGCCCATGCTGGCGGATATATGTCATCGCCTGCTCAATATCACGCAGATAAAAACTGTTCAGAATGCTGATGTCACCTGAGTGATCTGCTGCGGATAAGGCATGATGACTGCCAGTTATCAGGGCTTGTTGCGTTATTTGGCTCAGTTCTGGCAGGTGTCGGGGATCGATTGTTTCCCCAGGTTGTTGCTGATTCCTCACTTCTCTTAATTTAATAAATAATGCAGGAACCTGGATTTGCGGCTGGAAAGATGTCCACTCGGCCATTGCCTGCAAAAACTCGATAATTTCAAAGGTCGTCAGAACTTTAGGTAAGTTGTGTTGCTGCTTAATATTATTCGCAACGGTAATAATACTTTTAAAGCGGTCGTGAAGTTTTTTCGTGCTCAGTTCATAGTTTTCAAACCGCAGATTATCCAGGCTGCCTTTTTTTAATTGTCCTAATGCCCAGGTCACGGTGGAAAATTCAAAGCTATCGCTGTCTATAACGCCATGCGGATCAACCACACATTTTATTGAGCAAGTACGCCCGTCATCGCCAATCTTTTCAACATCAATATCGCTGATTGTCGGAAAGGATTGCTGTGCTTGTTGGAATATTTCCTGACGATCAAAAATACCGAAAAAAAGCTCATAGCGATATTTTTTAGTGGGAGAGTAGCGGTGGCCAGCCCGCCTCACTTGCTCAGGATTGATCCACGGGAGGATAGTCAGCGATTGCAGGGCTTCCATCTCAATTTGCAACACGCCATCGGCATTATCTTCAAGATCTTTAATATCTGTCGATTCGAAGAATTCAATTTTGTGCCAATACTCGAGAATATGAATGGCCTGGTGCGTTGCGGAATTTGAGTTATGGCTGTCCATGTTAAGTTGCAGTCCTTATGGAAAAGTACGCAGTTTTGGACATACTACTGCGTTGAATGATACTTGTTCAATGATTAGCAACGTTGCTTAATTTTCTGCGGATTTAGTCGGAAATTCGAAGACGTTCTCATGGCTATGATTGGAGCCATCTTATATCGCTAAAAATTCACTTCTCCCGGCCTGAAAAACTGCGCACACTATCCAGCTTTATCATTATGGAGAGATGGTATGACATCCCGAAACCTGCTGGCGATCGCGCTGTTTGCCAGCATGGCCACGCCGCTGTGGGCTGATGACAGCGGTATTTCCTTCAGCCATAAAGACTGGGAGCTGGCGTGTGATAACACCCTGACCTGTCGGGCGGCAGGCTACAGCACCGAAGAGGGCGCGGGTGGTTCGGTACTGCTGACACGCCAGGCCGGGGCAAATACCCCGGTAAGTGGCGAGGTAGTGCTGGCAGACGCAATGGAGGATGAGCCGAAACCCGTGGCGATGCTGTCGTTATGGATCGATGACAACTCACTGGGTGAGTTGCAGAAAGCCGATAACGACGAATGGCGTTTAACGGAGGCCCAGACACAGGCGGTGATCCGCGCAGTGAAAGGCAACGGGACGGTCGAGTTTCGTGGTGGTGAAGAACCGTTTGAACTGTCGGATAATGGCGCCTTTGCGACCTTGCTTAAAATGGATGATGCGCAGGGGCGTCCCGGCACGCCAGGGGCGCTGGTCAGAAAAGGCGATAAGCCGGAAAGCAGCGTATTGGTGGCGGTTGCTGCGCCAGTCATTCAGCAGGTTAAAGTGATGCAGGCCCAGCCGCGCGCGCTCACTGTCCAGGAGTTGTCATCGGTTAAACCGCAATTGATTGACTCGCTGACCGATGATGACAGCTGCGATAATTTGCAACCGTCCGATGACCAGCCAGAAGAGGGGGCTGAGCCAATCACCCTGACGCCAGTGGATAAAACGCATGTGCTGATCTCCGCACTGTGCTGGCGCGGTGCCTACAACGAAGGTTACGGTTTCTGGTTGATGGACAAGCGATTACAGCAAAAACCCGAACTGATTACCGATTCCGCCTCCGACTACCACGACGGCGTGATTTCGCTGGCGCAGAAAGGGCGGGGCATCGGTGATTGCTGGAGTACCGCCGCCTGGGTGTGGGATGGCAAAGACTTCCAGCAAACCAGCGAGGCCACCACGGGCATGTGTCGTGCTATCCGGGCGGGTGGGCCCTGGCAATTGCCCACGCTGGTGACCAATGTGAAGCCAGCGCGATGAGATGGTTTTGCGTAGCGGCGCGATTTATCACGTAATAACAGCACCGGGTTGCCTGATGCGCGATAAATCGCGCCGCTACGCCAGGTATTATTTCATGCAGCACTGCTTATATTTTTTGCCGCTGCCGCACGGACAGGGATCGTTACGTCCAATCTTTTCACCGGCAAAATAGGGCACCTGGGGGGCTGGCTCAGGCTGTGACAGGCGCTGCTCCTGCCAGTAATCATGTAGCTGCAAGGCCGCCGGGCGAATCGCTGCGATACTGGCTTCAAACTCTTCCGGGGTGAAGCCGTCCAGTTGGGCAAAATTTTCTTCACTGCCGTGTAAGGCAATGGCATCGAGTGCCGGTTGCTGGGCTTCCGGCAGGGCTGACCAGTCATCTTGTGCCACGCCGCGCATATAGCCAAAGCACCACTCTTCCACCACGGTAAACTCCTGACCTTCCATCTCACGAGTGCCGAACAGCGGATCAAACTGGTCCGGGAACTCGCTCAGGCGCTCGGCGATATCGTTCATATGCTGAAAAGTCAGGGTCATAAAGCGGTCCATTTCACGTTCGCTCGACCACTTCGGAATGTATTTCTGGCCTCCCCACATCGCCACCAGCCATTCGCTCGGTTCGATATCATTGGGGCCGGAAAGCAGCGCAGTCAGCATGCCATCCAGTTCAGCAACATCCACCACGGAGTGCTCAGTGCCGTATTTCTCCAGCATCTCTTCAAGCCAGTTCAGCTCTTTTTCGGTTAACGGGCCGTGGTTCATACGGTATCTCCTGCGATCGCTGCTCATTGACGGGCACGTTGCCCGACGTCGATAACGCGCGATTATAGCGGGAAGCGGAGGGATTCAGCCATCAATTGCCACTTTTCAGCTATCCATTGCTGAACCTTTCCTAAAAATCATTTCCCATAACATATTTCGCAACATTATTGGCTCTGATTCGCGACCAATGTCAGCGTAAACACTGAACTTGCTGCATTAAGGACGCAAATATCATGAGTGTTGGCACTTTGCCGGTACTGGACTTAGGACTGCTGGAGTTACCCGGCGCTGCGCAGGCAGAACATCTCACTGAGTTACGCGAAACGGCACGCGATGTCGGTTTCTTTTACCTGGTGAATCACGGCGTCAATGCGCAGCTGCTGCAAAATGTGCAGAGCATCACCCGCGCTTTCTTCGCCCTGCCAGAGGCGGAAAAACAACGCGTGTCGATGATCCATTCACCCCATTTTCGCGGTTACAACCGTGCCGGGGTGGAATATACCCGCGAGCAACGTGACCAGCGTGAACAGTTTGATATCGGTGCCGAGCGTGTCGCGTTAACGCTACAACCTGGCGATCCGGCATGGAAGCGATTGCAGGGACCCAATCTGTGGCCGGAGGCATTGCCGCAGTTGCGTCCGGTGATCCATGCATGGCAGCAGGAGATGACCGGTGTGGCGCTGCGTCTGCTGCGTGCATTTGCCCGCTCGCTGTCTCTGCCTGCTAATGCCTTTGATGCCCTCTACGGCACCCATCCAAACGAACATGTGAAGCTGATTCGCTACCCTGGCCAGGCGGCACATGAGAGCCAGCAGGGTGTCGGGGCGCATAAGGATTCCGGCTTTCTCACCTTTTTGTTGCAGGACGAACAGCGGGGATTGCAGGTAGAGGTCACGCCGGGCAATTGGGTTGATGCGTTACCGAAACCTGGCGCTTTCGTGGTGAATATTGGCGAACTGTTGGAGCTGGCGACCAATGGCTATTTACGTGCCACCGTGCATCGTGTGGTTTCGCCCCCGGCACGTAAAGAACGCATTTCCATCGCCTTTTTTCTTGGCGCGCAACTGGACGCACAGGTGCCGCTCTATCAATTGCCGGCATCACTGGCGGCCGAGGCGGCCGGGCCAACCAGCGATCCGGCAAATCCACTGATTCGTGACGTTGGCTGGAATTACCTGAAAGGACGTTTGCGTTCCCATCGTGACGTGGCTCTGCGTTATTACACCGATGCACTCAATACCGTTAAATCATAAGAAAAGGGAAACCGATGGACAAAAAAGTGATAGCAGCACTGGCTTTATTTTCTCTGGCGAGCAGTTACGCTTCCGCGGCCGCACTGCGTGTGGCTGCCGATCCGGTACCGCACAGCGAAATTCTCAATCAAATCAAGCAAACCGATAAAAAGCTCGATTTGCAGGTGATTGAACTGAACGGCAACCTGAATGCCAACGAGCTGCTGGCGCGGGGGGATGTTGATGCTAACTATTTCCAACATGTGCCGTACCTGCGTGACCAGGAAAAGGCGCTGGGCGAGAAGTTCGCCGTGGTGGCAACGGTCCATATCGAGCCATTAGGGATTTATTCGCACAAAATCAAATCCTTGAAAGATGTGCCTCAAGGGGCGCAGGTAGCGGTACCCAATAACGTGACCAATTTGAGTCGTGCGTTGTATCTGTTGCAGGCTAACGGGTTAATCAAACTGAAAAGTGGCAGTGCCGGTTCGTTGGTCACCACTGCGGATATCAGCGATAACCCGCATCAGTTGAAAATTATTGAAATCGAAGCACCGCAACTGCCTCGTGCGCTGGATGATGCCACGCTGGCGATTATTAACGGTAACTATGCGTTGCAGGCAGGTCTGGTACCGTCAAAGGATGCGCTGGGACTGGAGCAGGCGAAAGACAATCCGTATGCCAATGTGTTGGTTACAACACCGAAGCTGGCACACGACCCACGTATTCTGGAACTGGCGAAAGATCTTGAGTCAAAGCAAACTGCTGAATTTATTAACCAGCAGTACAAAGGTTCGGTGATCCCGGTGCACCAATAATTCCTGCCACCACCCGTATCTGACGGGTGGTGTTCCCCTCTATCTGTGTTATATTTCGCCGGATATTTCACGGGCTGTTTTGTTCTAATTTATTGATTTAACTTAAATCAGCTGTGGTTCCTTTCTGACATCCGGGGTTTTGTGATGCAACATGGCATCGTCACCTGTTGCTTGCGTCTGTTAACGGTGGCAACGGCGGTTTTTTTGCTCAGTAGCTGTGGCACGCTCTCGCAGACATCGGCCCCGGTCAGTGACAATATTTACCTTTCGCATGCGTCATTCGAGGATAATGTCGATGACATGGTGCGGCATTACATGCAGCAAAAGCAGGTCTCCGGGATCAGCATCGCCATTATTCATCAGCGTGGTGAACCCCAGTTTTACAGCTATGGCGTCACTGATGCTGTGCATCGTTATCCCATCACACCGGATACCTTGTTTGCCCTGGGATCGCTGAGCAAAGGGATCACCGCAGAGGTGATTATCCAGTTAGTCAATCGTGGCGAGTTGCACTGGACGGATACCTTGGCGACGTTGCTGCCCACGGCTGTGCCACTCAGCGCTGATGCCAGGCGCATAACCTTGCTACAACTGGTGACGCACACCTCAGGCCTGCCACGTCAGGACATGGATTTGTCGATGTTTATCAAATTCATGCGCTACCTCTCCAGCGGCGAGAATTTTTACGGCAATTTAGATAGCGATGAGGTGCTGGACTATCTGGCGGATTTCCGTGCACCAGACAATCCACAGGCACAATATTCCAACCTGGGTTACGCCCTGCTTGGCTATATCCTGCAATATCACTTTCATCAGAGCATCGAAGTCCTGGCCCAACATCATTTATTTATTCCACTGGGCATGACCAGCACCAGCTTTGCTGCCTCTCATCTACGCCATTTCCCTTACCGTGCGCTGGGCCATGCTGGCGATCAGCCAAAGTTGATTCCGCGAGGTCAGCTGACGCCAGACTGGCAATTTCGTCACAACATGGTGGCTGCGGCGAGCCTGTACAGCAACGCGCGGGATCTCATTCGCTATCTCGGTGCGCATCTCAGCGCCACGCCTGATGAGGCCATTAATCAGGCCTTTTCCCAGGTCGGGCAGGGCTATCAGCAGCACGGAAATCAGTCACAAAATATTGCCTGGGTTACCGACAGCTACGGCGATCAGCGCATTACCTGGCAGGTAGGCTATATTGGCGGTTACTCCAGCTTTATCGGGTTTGATCAGGTCAACGGCAATGCCATCGTGGTGCTGCAAAATGCGTTTAACTGGAGTAATTACCTTGGCATTGCGTTATTGAGGGATTTGGTGCGGCAGTAACACGGTTGCTTGCAATTAAGCCTTGCAGAATTGCGTGGCGGCTGTTGTATGCTGTCCGGCGAAATTTGACGCGCAGGACGCGGTGCAAAGCGCACCGGGGAACCTTCTGCGTGCCGCAATTGTCAGTAAATTGAACATTGAATAATTAACCAGAGTGGACATCACCATGCGCAGGACTCACGCCGTACTTCTTTCTGCAGGACTTTTTCTGGGCTCGTTAACCCTGACGCCCGCCGCGCTGGCCGAAGGCGAGCAAATTGATAACGTGCCACCGCCGCCGCAGGTTGAGCAAACCGCGCCAGACGCACAGGCCCAGGCACCGGTAGTGGCAACCCCGGCGCAACCGCAGGATAACGCCGCACAGCCTGTCGCACCGAACAACTACGATCTCACCACTATCGTGATTGATTACAAAGAATATAAAGTCGGCGATGTGGTGCCGGATGAGTATCGCGGTAAATCCTACATCATTAGCGAATGGCAGCCGCGTCACCTGCCAGCACCGCAGGAAGATACCCATTGGGCATATATCAACGCTAACTACATCCTGATCACCAATGACACCGGTAAAATCGTGATGGCGAAATCCGGTGACATCTTCTTTAAAGGCTAGCGATTAATCAGGCGCGCCAACTGCGCCACCGCATTGCTGATTTGACTGGTGCTGGTATTACCGTATCCCAGCACCAGTCCTTGCTGTTTGTGCTCTCCCAGATAAAACCCTGACAGTGCGCCGGGCGCGCAACCTGACTGAATCAGTTGGTCTGCCAACGCGATATCCTGTATTGCGGGTGGGAGCTGTAATACCAAATGCATGCCACATTCCCCACCGAGCAATGAAACCTTTTCACCCAATTGTTGGATGAGTGCGTTGCGCAATGCGGTCTGACGTTGTCGGTACAGGCGACGCATTTTGCTCAGATGACGACTGAAATCGCCATTGCGGAGAAAAGCCGCCAGCGCCTGCTGCTCCAGGCGATTACCGCCGCGCAGCACTTCATGCAGCGCCGGGCGCAGACGCGGTGACAACTGGGGCGGCAACACCATAAAACCCAGACGCAATGCAGGAAACAGGGTTTTGCTGAATGAACCCACGTAAATCACCGGGGCGTGCTGCGCCATCCCCTGCATTGCCGCGATGGGTTCGCCGCTGTAACGAAAATCACTGTCGTAGTCATCTTCAATAATCCACGCCTGATGCTCCCGCGCCGCCGCCAGTAACGCCAGACGGCGTGGCGCACTCATCACCACGCCAGTGGGATACTGATGAGTCGGTGTGGTGTAAATCAACCTTGGTGGACGTTGTTGCCAGTCTTGCGGCTGCGGTGCCAGCCCGTGAGTGTCTACAGCGACAGGTTCGATGTGCAGGTCTCCTGTGCGCATCGCGGCTTTCGCCCCGCGATAGCCCGGTTCTTCCACCCAACCTATGTCACCCGGATTGCTGAGGAGCAACACACATAATGACAGCGCCTGTTGTGCGCCTTCGGTGATGACAATTTGATCCGGGGTGCAGCGTACCCCGCGTGCCAGAGCAAGATGTTGGGCCAAGGCTTCACGTAATGCACCTTCCCCAAGCGGATCACCATAGCCCAGCAACTGGTGGGGCTGATGTTGCATCACGCGATTAAATGCGCGTCGCCACTGGGCGAGTGGAAAGTGCGACAGCGCCGGAACACCTGGCCTCAGCGCCATTTCCTGACTGAACGGACGGTGTGATGAATTTAACTGGGCCACGCGAGTTGCCAACCGTGGCTCGCTGTCATGTTCAGCCATAGCAGCAGGGGCGGGGAGCTGTGCAACCGGCGTGACGCGGCTACCCTGGCGATCGCTCACCAGAAAACCTTCAGCCTGTAGCTGTGTCCAGACGGCGATCACCGTATTACGCGAAACCTGAAGTTCAAGTGCCAACTGGCGCGTGGCGGGCAGTCGGGTGCCTGCGGGGAGTTTGCCAGCCAGAATCGCCTGTCGGATACGCTGGAACAACTGCTGCTGTAGCGTCAAAGGGTGATGGCTTGCCAGCGGTGCCGTTAGCAGGGTGCTGAGGTCGAATTCGTTCATGCCGTGCTCGCGTGGATCTAACAATAAGCATGATTGTGGCGCTTTTTACAGGGCCAGCAAAGTGGCAAATTACCTCTACCCAATCCAACGACAGGGAAACACGATGTCTCAGAACACCAATGCCTGGGGGCAACCCGTGGGGTTTGCATTACCTGACTGGCAACCGCGTCCGCGACCGGAATTTATCCCCTTTACCGGCGACTATTGCTTCCTCGAACCGCTCAGTGCCGAACGTCATGGTCGCGAACTCTATGCTGCCTATGCGCTGGCGGAAGATGGCCGGGACTGGACCTATATGTTTGCGCAACCCTTCAAGGATGAAGCGGCCTATCTGGCGTATGCGCGTCAGATTGAGAATGGGCACGATCCCATGCATTTCGCGGTGATTGATAAAGAAAGTCGGCGTGCTGTCGGAACGCTGGCGTTGATGCGTATCGAACCTACGCATGGTGTGATGGAGATTGGACATGTGGCGTTTTCTCCGCTTTTAAAGCAAACGCGTATGGCAACCGAGGCCCATTATCTCCTGATGCGCTATGCCTTCGAACAACTTGGCTACCGCCGCTACGAGTGGAAATGTGACAGCTGCAATCAGCCATCACGTAATGCGGCACTGCGGCTGGGGTTCCAGTTGGAAGGGATTTTCCGTCAGGCCATTGTCTATAAAGGCCGCAGCCGTGATACCTGCTGGTTTTCGATTATTGATAGCGAATGGCCGCAGGTGAAACTGGGCTTTGAACGCTGGTTGTCAGCGGATAACTTCGACGCCGGGGGAAGGCAGCGCAACCGACTGGAAGCGCTGCGTCAGGGTTAAGTGAGAAAGATATATTTGCTGGCGGCAAGCACGATGGCACAGGTTGCTGCCATCATCACCCGCTTCAGCCATTGCAGCTCTTTCTTCATCCCGACAATGTCGAGATTCATGCCACTGATACGGGAATCCGTGTGATCAAAACGCGCTTCAAGTTTTTCGAAGCGCTTATCAACGTGTTCAAAGCGTTGATTGACGTTCTTCTCAAACTGGTCGACCCGATCTTCAAGGCGGTCAACGCGTGTCTGGAGCGCCTGTTGTCCTTTTACCACCCCTTCCATCGCCTGGGATAAATCGGCTTTGGTCAGTGAATGTTCCTGCTGCATTTCGGCGAAGATCTCGACCAGCACTTCTGCCTGGCGTTCGTCCACACCTGCCTGCTGCAACGATTTGTACGCTTTATGGGTATTCATCATCGTCAGTATCATCCCTGTTCTCCCTGAATGGTTTTCTCCTGGGGAGAAACCTATCCGGGATGTGATAGTTGCGCCATGTTACAGTGTGTATTTTGCGCGCTATCTCGAAAAAAATCAATTAGGACAACGAGTAACGAGATTTTCAGAGGCAGGCCGCCTGTGCCGTGGCACAGGCGGGTGTGGGACTAATTATGTGCGTATTTACCGCTAATTTTTTTGCCGGAAGTTGGGGTTTCATCCTCTTCATCGGTGATGGCGGGCACGGACAGGCTGGCTTTTACTCCCCAAAAGTAGCAGACCAGTGAAGCAACGATGGCGAGGATCATATCCAGTGGCGCACTAATCACACCGCTGCCGCCATAGGTGCCGAGCATGGAAATCACCATTACGGCGATGTAGTAGGCCAATAGCCACCATGCGCACTGCAAATCCTGACGGAACTGGCTGTTTTTCTTGCCAAAAATGGCATAGCCAATCCAGGCGACGATCAGGATCGGGATGAGGATCTCATTCACTGACCAGCCACTCCAGTAGATCAGCAGAGTACTGGCAACAAAGGCCAGAGGACTGAGGATCGCGGCAATCGGTAAACGGAACGGGCGCTGCATATCTGGCAAGTGGTTACGGAACGCGCCCAGGGTAATTGGACCGGGCATATAGGTAAACACCGTTGCGGAGGTCACTGCACCAATCAAGCCACCCCATACCTGAAACTCTGATGGCAGCGTCCAGACGATCGCCAGTAGCAGTGACAGCCACAACGCGCCACGAGGCACACCGGATTTCGCATCCACTTCACCAAACACCTTGAACAGATGGCCGTTGCGCGCCCACGCGAAAAGTACGCGTGCGGCCCCAGCCAGATAGATGTTACCGGTCCCGGCCGGTGAAATAACGGCGTCGATCAAGATCAGGTTAATTAACCAGGTAAGACCAAGGCTGCGTGCCAGGTCAGCATAGGGTGACTGGAATACCTGCTTCAGACCAGCCCAGCCGTGTTGCGACAGTAAATCTGTCGGCACTGCACCCATAAAGGCGTATTGCAGTGCCAGATAAATAACGAAACTGACGGCGATAGCGATACCAATCGCCAGCGGCACGTTGCGCTGTGGGTTTTTGGCTTCACTGGCAAAATCCACCGCCTGACGAAAACCGAGGTAGGCAAACACGATCCCTGCGCCGGTCAGTGAACTGAAGACGCCATGAGCACCGCCCGGAGGTGCCGGTGGCACCTCAAGATTTGGCGCATGGAAGTAGAGCAGCAGGGTGACAATGGTCAGCAGCGGCACGATAAATTTAAAGGTGGTGACAATGGTGTTAACGCGGCCAAAGAAACTGACGCTCCAGTAGTTAAGCAGGAAAAACACCACCAGCAGCCCAATCTGCACGGCAAAACCCAGTCCGGTCGGGCTGCCATCAGCATGCCCCAGCGCTGGCCACCAATAAATGGCGTACTGACGCACGGCTTCAACCTCCACCCCGGCCGTGCTGGTGTAGGCGAGCAGTGAACTCACGCCAATAACAAAACCGACGATATTGCCGTGTGAATAGTTGGGATAGCGCACAAAGCCGCCCGCGCGCGGCAGCGCCGATGAAAGCTCGGCATACACCAGGCCAATCAGCAGCACGATCACTGCCCCTAATACCCACGCCCAACCAGTATGGCTGCCCGCATAGCCGGAACTATTGAGTGCGGCATATAACCAGCCCGACCCAATCATCGATCCAATGCCAAGTAACGACAGATCGACCAGCCCTAATTTCTGTTTTAGCCCACTTGACGCCATAACATGCCCCTGTCTGATTATTAGATGTTGTGAGAGGGGAATAAAGCATATTGCGTGCCAGTAATATTTTAGGGATGTGAAGGTTTAGCGATGAAATAAATATTCTGGCATCACCTGGAGAATGGGCGGTTTAGGTAAATGCCTGACATGGAAATAGGGGGTTCAATATATTCGGGAACTATCTGAACCTATGGATTCGCGGTGCAGGACGCACCGCGATGATCCGAAATATACATTATGCATGTAGTTGAAACATTATGTCATCCCTGCAACAGGAATGACATAATTCCCGTTACTCCTGCGGTTGTGGAATAATTTTAATATCCACCATGCCAATACCTAATTTACGGGGGTCCTGGCCGATGATATTTCCCACATTGGAGAGCTGAGGTTCCGGCGGGGCAATAATTAAATTATGGCTGCCGCCGGGATTGGTGAAATGCAGCGTGGTGGTCGATACATCGTCACCCAAGGTTAATTCCTGCTGCTGATCGCCAACGCGAACCGGAATTGGCCGATGCGCATTGGGGCCAAATGCACGGGCGGTGATCACCACATCAAAACTTCCCGGCAGCGGATCGACATATTCGATGTTCACTTCCGGTGCCAGATTGGCGTTGGACCAACGTCCCCACAGCTCCGGGCGCGAAATGCCGGTGAAGCTTTTCACGCTTTGCGGTGCACCGGGCACGTTGAGCATAAAGCTGTCAGCGCTATAGCGAATGGCGTTGTCTTCAATACGGATCTGCTGCTCATTGTGCTGATATTGCGCATCGCTGAGGGTGGTTAGCGGGAAGATCGCTTTTCCCTTCCACACCGGTTTATCAATACGCGTAATCGTTGGCTGACCGCCCATCTGCCCCATTGCGAGACAGAGGTCGCTGGAAAGTGCCAGATCAGGCTGCCACAGGCGCGCCATCTTAAAGCAGCGATCCACCCAGACGAACTTCTCCGCAGCGGTAAAGTCTGCCAGCTGATAACGCAGCGGCGCGGAATACTCACCTTCCGGCAGCGGTTCCACGCGTTTATCGCCCACGCGGAACAGAATCGGCAGCTTGAAGGTGGTACCTGAGAAGCTGAAAGTGTTCTTCTGCTGGTCGATGGTGAAGGCATCGAGCTTGCTGGGGAAATTCCACAGCTGGATGATATCCGGTTTCCATGACAACACCTTCTGCGTCATGTTATCAAACTGCGCGGAAAGCGAAGGGGAACTGAGGCCGCTGCGGCCAAGGCCAATGGCTTTATCGCCACCGAGAATATCCAACACGGTGGCACCGTTATCCAGCGTGCTGCGCTTGCCATCCAGCACCTTCGCTTCAGGCTGATCGCCACGGATCACCATAAACAGGTCATGGCGTGGTTGTTGGATCAGATATTGATGCGCGGTGTTATTCATCGCCAGGTGATCGGACGTCACCACAATGATGGTGTTTTTAAACCACGGCGAGGCTTTAATACGTTCAATCAGTCGCGCCACATGTTCCTGGGAGCAGGCCACCGCACTGAATGACTGATTTGGTTTGCCATCATAGCTATAGCTTTTATGTTGGCAGGTACGGGAAATAAAACCGTCCGGGTGGTGGGTATCGACGGTGAGGGTAAAGAGCGCAAAGCGTTTCTGCTGCTGCGACAGTTCCTCATACTTCTTAAACACTTCATCCATCACGGTATCATCGTAATAACCCCAGTTGTTGCGATAGTCAGGGTCAGCCACGCGATCTTTCAGTTCCTGCGCACCGTACATATGTGCCGGGTCAAAACCATGCGATTTCAGGAAGGTATCTTTACCGGCAAAGCGCAGGTCGGCACCCTGAATAAACCAGTTATCGTAGCCGGAATTCTTCAGGATATCGCCGAGACAGATATTTTGTGGGAAGAAGCTGGACAGTGCGGCAGACGCATTGTCCTGGAACGGAGCAAACAGCGGAATCCCACATTGTGAGCCGACCATACCGGCGATGGTGTAATCCGTGCCGGGCAGTTGTTCGGTGTTGCTGAAATCCAGGCTTTGATCTTTTTCACGACTCAGCTCGGGTGCCAGGCCGGGGAACGTTTTTTCGTTAAAGTAGGTTCGCTCCAGACTTTCGCCATAGATATAGACCAGGTTGAGCTTTGGCTCGCTAATCACCGATTTTGGCGTCTTGTAGTAAGTCTCGAAATCGGAATCCGCCAGTCGATTATGGGAAGCAATTAAATCTTTCACCTGACGAAATGCCGGGGTGGTTTGCACTGAACCCGCAGCACAGGCGATAGCCAGCAGGCTCCAGCCAAGATGGTGTTTCTGTTTGCGACGACGTAGCAGCCATGTGAGCAGACAGAACAGGAGAAATAAGGCAATGATGATACCGATCGCCGGCACCACGTATTTGCTGACGCCCGCACCGGTCAGGCTGTTAGTCAGGGTATAGAGCACCGCGTCATTAATCCCGTCGCCAGTAAAATAGTTGCTGGCAAACAGCGTGATGTTGAGCACGATGAACAGGGTAAGAAGAAGCAAAATCACACCAAACCAGAACTTATTACGCCCGGCTTTGTGGGAATAGACTGCAATCGCAGCTAAAAAAAGTACAACCGATAATACTTCGGACAAGGTCGGATCCTCAGGCTGATTGAATACGCAATCCGTGCGTAACCACCCTCTTTGGGGGTTTTTGCGTCAATCTATATTGGCTGTCACATGTCTGCAACACGACCAGTCAGATTTGTGCGGCTGATTTGACTTTGTTTAAAGCGGGTTTAGGCAGGCTATGGTTTGCACTGGCAGCTATCAAAGATCGCTGCCAGATAAGGGGGAAGAGAAGAGGATCAGAGTTTGCCGGTCAGGTACTGCGCTTCGCCATCGGCAAAGCTCCAGTCACCTTTATTATTGGTAATAAAACTGATCATCAGGTCATTGCCCTGCACGCCACAGTTTTCCTGTAACTCGCGTGCTAACTCTGCCATGAAGAGCGTTTTCTGTTCTTCACTTCTCGGGCTGGTGTAGACCCGTACCATCACCAGATTGTCACTGCGCTCAAAACCGAGGCCGGTATCCTGAAAAACCATCTGGTATCTTTTGTTTTCGTGAACAATCTGATAACGATCGCGGGGTGGGACTTTAAAAGCAGTCAGAACGGCGCGATGAGCCGCATCCAGCAGAGTACGTAATTCTGATTCAGAACGGCCCTGAATCACGTCAAATTGCAGTAACGGCATAAATAAACCCTCGTTTTTGCTCACATGGAAAGAGTAGGATGTGGTGCTATGCTGCCGTGTACCGTTGCAAAGAAAAAGCGCGCTGCCTGAAATGATTATTTATTATTTTGAACAATCATCATGAAAGAGATTAAAACCGATGCACTTTGGGTGCACCTGCACTGGCTGACCGTGCTGGCTGAGTTGGGGAGCTTTACCCGTGCGGCTGAACGGCTGGATGTCAGCAAGGCGGCGATGAGTCAAAAGATTAAAGAGCTGGAAGAGATGGCGGGCGTCGCGCTGGTGCAACGCACCACCCGCAGCGTACGCCTGACATCTGCCGGAGAAAAGCTGGTGGATGAGCTACGAGATCCCTTTGCGCGTATTGAGCAAAGTTTTTTCAGCGTGCGTGATGAGGCGGGCCCGGTACGCGGCATGGTTCGTGTCAGCGCCCCCGTAGCCTTTGCCCGGCAGCAATTGGTGCCGATCATCGGCGATTTTTTGCGTGAATATCCGCAGGTGCGTATCCAACTGGATGTGACCGACCGCTTAGTCTCGCTCGGCAGTGAGGGTTTTGATTTAGCGATTCGTCACAGCCAGCAGTTGCCGGAAACGCATGTCGCATTGCCGCTGTGTGAAACCCAGACTTTATTGGTGGCGTCCCCCGCTTACCTGGCGGAGCAGGGTACACCACAAACCCCACAGGCATTGCAGCAGCATAATTGCCTGTACTATCCGCGCGGGCTGGAGTCACCACAGTGGCGTTTCCGTCAACTGAACGACGCCAGCGAAACGGTGCTGGTCAGAATCCAGGGGAATTTTGCCACTAACAATAGCGAATCGATTCGCGATGCGGCGTTGCAGGGGTTGGGCATTGCTATGCTGCCAGATTTCAGCGCCAGCGCGGCGTTGGCGGCGGGTACGTTACAACGGGTTTTACCGCAATGGCAGTCGGTGGACGCCTTCGCCGATCGTTTATGGGTGGTGCGCCCTTATGCGGCCCAGGTGCCACGAGCGGTCACCACCTTTATTCACTGGCTACGCGCGCGCTTTGTTGATGGCTGAGGGCGACACCAGCGCAACCGGTGCATGGGGTTGCATCATTTGTCCCAGCAGGCTGGTGCGATTGTAGTTGCCAAGGCGCAGGTTGAAGTCGAGATGCTGACGTTCATTACCGCTTAATTTAATCACCGGTGGCGGGGTGTGCGGGCGCTGCTGAAATAACACCGATTTAGCAAACGCCGCACTATTCCAGCCGCTCAGGCGTTGATAAAAGTAGGCATTCGCTTCGCCCTTGCGCAGATAGATATTCGCCCGGCGATATTCACGCATCGCCGCCTGTTGCGCCAGGGAGCAAAGTTGCTGCTCCGGCTCAGCAATTTTTTGCGCCAGCAGGGTAAAATCATCGCGCTTATTCAATTCACTGAAGAAACGTTGCGCCCCAAGATGTTTAATCGGCGCGTACTGCTTCTGCCATTCGCGGATAAAAGGATTATTGGGGCTGGCGGCGAGAAACCAGTTTTCCATCACCGGCGACAGGTAATTCATGGTTGAGACTTCACAATAAAAACCAATCACATCCATAGGACGTTCCTGATGCACACGATGTACCCAGGCGAGATCTTCAAACAGCAGGGTGCTGCAATCAATGGCGATGCCGCCGTAGCGTAATAATAATTCCAACCGAATGGCATCACTTTTTTGTTTCAGCGTTAATTCTGGTGAAGTGAAGATAAAATCGGGCAAGACTTCTTTTACCGTCTGACGATTTAACAAATGCACCTGATGATCGGGATTATCCTGGCGGATTTTTTGAATATTTAACGCCATTGATTTCGGTAAATATTCATCGTCCCAATACATCCAGACTATTTTAGGGATATCTGCCAACTCTTTTTCGGCAGAAATCAACACCACGTTATCCTCTTCGCTCGGATCGTATTCCGGAGCGACAAGGCTATTTTGCTGCTTTTTTTGCAGTAACATCTGGCCGGTAAAAGCAATTTTCTGCCAGTTGTGCCACAGCATACGGGCAGTTTGGAGGCGTTTTTTTGTCATGGTGCACCTGATTATTGTGATTATCGCGGTTGGGGATTCCCTGATGCTGGCGCGTGGGCGCGCTCTTGTTTCCTCACGGCTGTGTGTAAAAGACTACCCTTGCTTAATAAAACATTCCTGCGCGCGAGACCATCATTTTCTTTATCTTTCAGATAAACCGGAAAATGAATGAGCCACTCAAGTTAAAATTATCATTAAATAATTTTGGTAATCGGTGTTTGTTTAATTAAGTATGGATAAGACTATTCCTAATAAAATAGAATTTCGCTGTGGTTTGATGCGGGCAGGATTAAAAAACGTGAGTCAAATGATGGGTTAACCGTACTGGATTTTTCACTGGCCTACCCAACGCTGATCAGCGTTAGCTACGCTTAAAGGACGTTGTTAAAAAAGGAGACGCTATGCAGCCTGATAACCGCGGATTACTGGCAGTCGATAAACAGGGCAATCGCGTGTTGTTTCTCAACCCGGACACTTTTGCAGTGCAACAGGAACTGAATGCCTTTCCACCCCGGCCACATGAGTTGTTGATGCTGCCGCAGTGGGAGAAAACCTATGTCCCGATTTATGGTGATGGCATCCACGGCGATAATCCCCATCCGGGCCACAAAATCGCGGTGATTAATCTGCGTCAGCGGGTGATCAGTGGTTTTATCGATGTTACGCCCTTGCAGGCGCCACACAGCGGGCAACTGGGGCGCGACGGTAAAGTGTATCTCTGCTGCGAAAACAGCGCCACCGTGGCGGTGATTGATCCGCTTACCGATCGGCTGGAGAAAACCATTCCCCTGCCGTCACATAACGCCCACCGGCTGGCACTGTCACCCAGTGGGCGCAAGTTGTTCACTGAAAACGAAGAAGATGCCAGCATTACGGTGGTTGATCTTTGTGAGGCTGAAGGGCGGGTTATCGACACCATTCTGATGCCAGGACCGATTGCCGGTATCGCCGCCTCGCCAAAACATCCTTATCTGGTCGCCAGCGCGGCCGATGCCCCCTTACTTTATGTGGTGGATCGTCAGAGTCATCGCATTCGCCAGCGGTTACGTTTAGCGGGTCATCAGCAACCTTGTCAGGTCGTTCGTTTCAGCGCTGACGGCGAGCGTCTGGTGGCGATTGGCGATCATGAGGCAGTGATTACGCTGTTCGACGATCTTCTCAATCCCTTGGGTGATATCGCCGTGGGTGATAAACCGATGGATGGCTGTTTCAGTGATGACAAACGCACGTTGTTGATTGCCAATGAAGGTGAGGGGTCGTTGAGCGTGATCGATTTGGCGCAGTTGAGGGTGGTTGCCACGCCGCAGGTTGGGACGGGTTGTGAGGTGCTGAGTTATTTCACCCTCAAATAAAGGGGCGATGATAAATGGCGCTACTCCAGTGGCGGCTGCTGGCGTGTTTTTCTGCCTGCCAGCCGCGCTTGCGCAGTTCGCGTGCAATCAGTTTGTTCATAATGCCGTGGCCAACCAGCAGCACGGTGCCACGGTTTGATAGCAAAATCAGTTTGTCGGCAGCCTGTTGGGCGCGCTGGCGCGCATGATGCACCGATTCCACATGCCCGGAATAGCCACATAGCCACAACAGGCGCAGCAGCGCCAACCAGACATTGAGCGGCAAATGTAGCCTTGCGTAGGGCAAGAGCGGCATTGCCACTTCGCTGAAGACTTCATCCACTGCATGTGGCTGTAGCCCCAGGCGTGTCAGTGAGGATCGGGCACGCGGTAACGGGCTGGAGGCGATGACACTGGCCTGGCTGGCGATTGCCATGCTGCGAGGTGGTGGTGAATCACAGATATCCGCCTGGTCGTAACCTTCACACCAGTCAGCCAGCGCTCGCGCCGTAAAGCGCCCGCTCACCGGATGGTTGGGTTTGCCATGTCGCATAAGAATGATGGTCATAACGCCTCGCAATGAATTTCTCCAGTGTAATGCAGCCGGTTGGCAACCTGGGAGAGTGGCAAGATTTCAGACAAATCCTCATCTGTCATCAAAACTTAACTGAATTATGCGACAAGTGGCGCGATGCAGGTTCAATCGCCACTTTGCTAATGATAAGCAGAAATCGTCAGTCTGGTGCATTTTTGACGTTTTTTTGCGCGCTCGCATTGCATTGTAATGTCATGAATTGACGCCATTTTTATCGATAATCCCTGAGAAATAGTAAAGATAAATTAATTGTTTTTACTGAAATCACTTGATTTATCTACGCGCGTAGATAGACTGATTACACAGTGATAGCTCACGGTGCCAAAGACGAAGTTGGCCTTGAGATGACGAAGTTACATTTGCCTTGTTAATGCGACCGGTGAAAAAAACATCGGCGAAGTCTGGCAAATCAGAGAATTCCAACACCAGGGAATCCTTTATTGACCTTGCATCCAGGTTTGCCCACTAAACGTCGCCACCGGGGCGTTCCGCTTGTTGCAAGGGAACCAGACCACGGAAGGGCGTTTGCTCGATCCTCATCTATCAGGGAAATGGTTATGACGGTACATCACTCCGTTTCGCAACAACGCGCACTGTCTTCTTCTTCGGCCGCCGATGCGCGGCTCGAAACTTCCTCTGGCCGCAAAGATTTCTGGCGCGCCACCTTATCCTGCTGGTTGGGTACGGCAATGGAGTATGCGGATTTCGCGCTCTATGGCCTTGCTGCCGGCATCATTTTTGGCGATGTATTCTTCCCCGAAGCCAGTCCGACGATGGCGCTGCTCTCCAGTTTTGCCACCTGGTCGGTTGGGTTTATTGCCCGTCCGATTGGCGCGCTCCTGTTCGGCTGGATTGGCGATCGTAAAGGCCGCAAGGTGGTGATGATCACCACCATCATTTTGATGGGTGCCTCTACCACGCTGATTGGTTTAATCCCCTCCTACGCCAGCATTGGTTTGTGGGCACCCGCCTGTCTGGTCCTGTTGCGCTTTACCCAGGGGTTAGGGGCGGGGGCTGAGTTGTCTGGCGGTACGGTGATGCTGGGCGAGTATGCACCGGTGCAACGTCGTGGCCTGGTCTCGTCGGTGATTGCGCTCGGTTCCAACAGCGGTACGCTGATCGCGTCACTGGTCTGGCTGGCGGTGGTGCAGATGGACCAGCAAAGCCTGCTCGCCTGGGGCTGGCGCATT
This sequence comes from Pantoea sp. X-Soil-TKNS-1279, assembly GCF_059730565.1. NCBI lineage: Bacteria > Pseudomonadati > Pseudomonadota > Gammaproteobacteria > Enterobacterales > Erwiniaceae > Pantoea > Pantoea sp. X-Soil-TKNS-1279. Next base: position 715,115 of record NZ_AP035948.1, read on the forward strand.
CCGTTCCTCAGTAGTGTGCTGATTGCGCTGGTGGCGTTGTGGCTTCGTCGCCATCTGCGCGAAACCCCGGTATTCGAACGCCAGCAGGCGGAGCTGAAAGCGGAACGTGACGCGAGCCTCGCCACCCATGTCGCACCCACCGATACCCGCAGCTTCTGGCAACGTAGCCGTGCCTTCTGGACTATGGTTGGCCTGCGTATTGGCGAAAATGGACCATCGTATCTGGCGCAAGGTTTTATCGTGGGTTATGTGGCGAAAGTGCTGATGGTGGACAAATCGGTGCCCACCACTGCGGTTTTTATCGCCTCGATTCTGGGTTTCCTGATCATTCCTTTGGCCGGCTGGCTCTCTGACCGCTTTGGCCGTCGCATTACTTACCGTGGTTTCTGTCTGTTGCTGATGTTCTACGCCTGGCCTGCGTTCCACCTGCTCGATAGCCGTGACCCGGCTATTGTAATTCCGGTGATGGTGGTGGGGATGGCGCTGGCGTCACTCGGTATCTTTGGCGTACAGGCGGCGTGGGGCGTTGAGTTGTTCGGTGTGAAGCATCGTTACACCAAAATGGCGGTGGCAAAAGAGCTGGGGTCTATCCTTTCAGGAGGTACTGCGCCATTGGTGGCTGCGGCGCTGCTGTCGTTTACCGGCCACTGGTGGGCGATTGCTATCTACTTTAGCGCCATGGCAACCATTGGGTTTCTGACCACCTTTGTGGCACCGGAGACGCGCGGGCGTGACCTCAATCTGCCGGATGATGCGATCTGACGTGCATCTGCCGCTACGGTTGGGTGCCAGGAACAGAATTCGAGGTAAAAGTATTGGCTAAATCGTCGTCCGGAAATGTCACGCGTAGTGACGTCGCCAAAGCCGCAGGCACCTCTGTGGCGGTGGTGAGTTACGTCATCAACAACGGACCTCGCCCGGTGGCAGAAGCTACACGTCAGCGGGTGCTGGAGGCGATCAAACAAACCGGCTACCGGCCAAATGCCGTGGCGCGTGCGCTGGCATCGGGCAGCACCAAAACCTTTGGCTTGATTGTGCCCAATATTGCCAACCCGTTTGTCGCATCGATGGCGCATCTGTTGTTACAGGAGTCGCTAAACCACGGGCACGTCATGTTGCTGGGCGATGCTGGTGATGATCGTCAGCGCGAGCTGGAGTTGATTCAGGGACTGCTGAATCGTCAGGTCGACGGCCTGTTTTATAACAGCGTCGATCGCCACCCTTATATCGATGTGATCAAAGCCAGCGGGACACCGTTTGTCATGCTCGATCGCGTTGAGCCACAACCCGGCGTCAGCATGCTGCGAGTGAATGAACGCGAAGCGGCACGTCAGGTGACAGCGCATCTGCTCAGTCACGGTTATCAGCAGGTTGGGATGATCAGTGGTCCACTGGAAATGTTGAATACGCAGGATCGTATTCAGGGCTGGCGTGATGCGCAGGCCGAGTATGGCTTGCAGGTGGATGAGGCGTTGATCTTCCCCGCCAGTTATACGCGACAGGGCGGCTACGATGCCGCATGGCGGATGATGAACAGCAACCGGGTGCCGCGTGCGCTTTTTGCCAGCAATGAAGGGCAGGCGATTGGCTGCATTCGTGCCTTTGCTGAATCTGGCTTACGCGTGCCGCACGATGTTGCGTTGGTCTGTTTTAACGGTACTGAGCAGTCGGCCTTTCATGTGCCGACGCTGACAACAGTACGCCAGCCGCTGCGTGAAATGGCGCAGCGCGCAATTGCCATGCTGAAAAACTGGGATGGCGAGGCGGAGCTGGCGGAATTTCCTCACCATCTGGAGATCGGTGAGTCCTGTGGTTGCCAACTAACCAGCCGAAAATAAATAACACCATGAAAAGATTGATTATTGATTGTGATCCGGGGAATGGCATTGCCGGTGCAAACACCGACGATGGGTTGGCTTTAGCCTTAGCGCTGGCGTCACCTGCTTTGTCAGTGGAATTGATCACCACTGTCACCGGTAATACCCCTTGTGCGGTGGGAACCCAGGTGGTGAAGGATCTGTTGCAGCGACTGGGCCTGAATATTCCGGTGGTGCAGGGTGCCCAGCAGGCATTACGCGAAGACCCGGCACCGTGGCGCGCGCGTCTTGATGGTGTCGAGGACAAAAAACTGGCCGAACTGTGGCGCGGCGTACGTCAGCCACAGCTGTTGCCAGCCGATGGCAATGATGCCGCAGGCGTGATGGGCCAGCTGATTTGTGACAATCCGGGCGAGTTTACCCTGGTGGCGATCGGTCCACTTACCAATGTGGCACAGGCGCTACAACGTTATCCGCAGATGGCGGAAGCGGTGGCGGAGATTGTCATCATGGGCGGCGTATTTGCGCTGGACGATTATATCAAAGACACCAATTTTGGCCTCGACCCGGAAGCGGCGCATCAGGTGCTGCACAGCGGGGCGACGGTGACGCTGGTGCCAATGGATGTCACCACGCAAACGTTGCTGACGCATCAGGATCTCAGCCGTCTTACCCACCATCAACATACACTCACCCAGTTTGTCCGGGAAACGCTGCGACCGTGGATTGATTACTCCATCCGTACCCGCCATTTGCCGGGCTGTTGGATCCACGATGCTTTGGTGGTCGCCTGGCTGTTGAATCAACGTGTCGCCGACGGCATGGATTATCATGTCGATGTGGAATTACGGCCTGGAGCCACGCGGGGTAAAAGTTGGCGTTATCGCACGCCGCTGCGTCTGGATGTGGGCATTCCGCACGATGCCGGCGCGCTGGTACATGTCCTGCACAGCGTCGATAACCCCTTGTTGCTGGACATCATCGAGCAGGCATTTAACGGCCTGAACAACTAAAAAAAGCCCGGTCATCGCGCTGGCGATGACCGTATTTCACCTGACATGCTTCCTTACACCGGGACGCACTCGCTGACAATTCCGCGTCACAGCCTGCCTTTCTGACATGCTATATACAAATAGTTAACAAAATAGTAACCGATGCAATCATTCGCACGGTAACGTTCACAATAATGTCCGGCCAACGATCCGGGCGCTGTCAGACAGGATACCCCCTATGTTTAACTGGACTGCGACGCAGCGAAATGTGGCTTTTGCCAGTTTCGCCAGCTGGACGCTGGATGCGTTCGACTTTTTTATTCTGGTGTTTGTACTCAGCGATCTTGCCCAGTATTTCCACACCAGCGTTTCTGATGTTTCTATCGCGATTATGCTCACGCTGGCAGTGCGGCCAATTGGTGCGCTGCTGTTTGGTCGTCTCGCGGAAAAATATGGGCGCCGCCCGATTCTGATGCTCAATATTGTGTTGTTCTCGCTGTTTGAGCTGCTGTCAGCCTGGTCACCGAACTTTGCTGCTTTCCTGACGTTCCGCGTGATTTACGGCGTGGCAATGGGGGGCATCTGGGGCGTGGCCTCGTCGCTGGCGATGGAAACCATCCCGGATCGTTCGCGGGGTTTGATGTCCGGAATTTTCCAGGCGGGTTATCCCTGTGGCTACCTGCTGGCGTCGATCATCTTCGGTTTGTTCTTCGAGAGCGTGGGCTGGCGCGGAATGTTTATGATTGGTGCGCTGCCAATTTTGTTGTTGCCCTTTATCTATTTCAAGGTGCCGGAATCCCCGGTGTGGCTGGCGGCGCGACAGCGTAAAGAGAGTACCGCCTTGCTGCCGATTATTCGCCAGCACTGGAAAATCTGTATTTACATGGTGCTGCTGATGGCCTGCTTCAACTTCTTCAGCCACGGTACCCAGGATCTCTATCCCACCTTCCTGAAGGTACAACACCAGTTTGATCCGCACACCGTAAGCATTATTGCGATTAGCTACAATATCGCGGCGATGCTGGGCGGTATCTTTTTCGGTTCGCTTTCGGAGCGTATCGGGCGTAAGAAAGCCATTATGCTGGCGTCGTTTCTGGCGCTGCCGGTGCTGCCGTTGTGGGCGTTTTCCAGCGGTTCCTGGATGATTGGCATCGGTGCGTTTCTGATGCAGTTTATGGTGCAGGGCGCATGGGGTGTGGTACCGACCTATCTCACCGAGCTGGTGCCTGCCAATGCGCGTGCGGTGCTGCCGGGTTTTGTGTACCAGTTGGGGAACCTGATTGCCTCGGTTAACGCCACCTTACAATCGCGTATTGCGGAAGCACACGGCGGTAACTATGGCTTAGGGATGGCGATTGTTGCCGGGACGGTGGCGGTGTTGATATGCGTGTTTGTCGCATTTGGACGGGAAACGCGTGGCATTGAAATATCCGGTGCCGTGGCGCGCGAGTCGCATTAAAACGACTCGCAGACGTCAATCCATTTTGCCGCAGTGAGATCCGCCATACGCTGCGGCGAAATGCGCACCGCATTGTAAATTGAACCCGCCGCAGGCAGCACCTCATCGTAGCGACGCAATGAGACATCGCAATAGACGGTTAGCGGATTTTCCAGGCCGAATGGGCTGACTGCGCGGGCGGGATGGCCTGTCAAATTCACCACCTCATCGACGCACAACATACGTACTTTCCTGCCAAGTGTCGCTTTTAATTTGTCATTATCAAGACGCGCATCACCGCGCGTGACAATCAGCACGATTTTATCTTTTACTTTAAAAGACAGGGTTTTAGCGAGTTGTCCTGGCTCCACGTCATGCAGGCGTAGGGCCAGTTCAGCGTCCGGCATCTCGATGATATCGACATCCGGTGCATGTTTGGCAAAGAAGTGCCGTACCGACTCCAGGCTCATTTTTTTCTCCGGCAAAATCAAGCGCTAAAACTGCCATAAGCCCTCTCAACTGTAAACGAGAATGCAGGAGAATCTGTAACAGAATTTACTGAGCACACACCGCTGTTAATGTGCAGTTACCACAGCGTTCAACGTCGGGAATGCGGTAACGCTGGCAGCAACTACGTCGTTCCATCACGCCATTGCGTGGGATCATTGTGCGGTAAAGCGGGTTATCGCTGCCATCCAGCAGGGTACGGCTGAAGAACAACGCCTGCTCCAGCTGTGACACCACATCTGCGGGCAACAGCGTTTTTAACTCTCCAAGGAACCACCAGAAGGAGAATCCCATGTTGTTCCAGATCAGTTTGGCGTTGATATCACCGTGCTGCGCCATGCCATTTACGGCTGGAATCAGGTAGTGCTGGATCAGGCGATCGAGACGCTGCTGTGCGTTGAGGTAACGAGCATCCTCATCCTCCTGCACATCAATCCAGAAAGCGCAGGGATGGCCATTTTCATGGAATTCAACGTGAATCAGATGGGGAGCGCAGTTAAGCGCGCGTGGTTCCAGCAGCAGTGCCAGCATCAACGGTGACAGCAACAGGCCGAAATACCATTGCGCCCAGAGCGACTGGAGTGGCTTCGCCTCATGCGGGACATCAGGATGATTGCGATACAAATAATCGCTGTAGCGCTGGGTGAGGCGGCGGTAATGCTGGGGTTGGGACCATTCGGCAAGTGTGAAGGTGCCTGATGGCGCAGGCTGGCCGAGGTGTATTGTTTCCAGCATGTAGCTGCGCTGTTCACGCATCAGATCTTCCAGTGCGCTCGCCAGCGTGCGGTCGCTTTGGATAAAGATCAGTGGATGTTCGCTGAAGCGATGATCCTGACGGGTGATAGTAGCCATGCCGGTCCTGAATGAAAACGGGAAGCGAAAAACAAATGATAATCGTTCCCGCTTCAGCTCACAAGACAACCCGGCGTTGGATTCACCGTCATGGCACCCGTGAATCCAACGTTTCAGGCGAGATCTTTGGTATCCAGCGGCGCTTTGGGTAAATCATCCCACGCCAGGATGGTATTACGTCCCTGATTTTTCGCCACATACAGGGCACGGTCAGCATTCGCGACCGCCTGATCAAAATCATCATCAAAAATTGGGGCGATACCTGCACTGATGGTGACGTGGGTCGAAACCTTCTCATTAAAGCGATGGGGAATTTCCAGATCGACCACGTACTGGCGAATGCGCTCGGCCAGTTTCATGGCAATTGAGGCGTTAACGTTCGTCATCAGTACCAGAAACTCTTCACCGCCGTACCGTGTCACCACATCGCGCGAGCGTACGGCATCGCGAATGGCGACCGAAACCCTTGCCAATGCTTGATCGCCCATCGCATGGCCGTAGTTGTCGTTGTAGGCCTTGAAATGGTCGATATCCAGCAGTAAGACGAAGTGGCTGCCTGCGTGATTTTCCAGAATGGTATCCAGACGGTTTTTCAGCCCCCGGCGGTTATACAAACCGGTTAACGGGTCCAGCATGCTTAAGTCGCTGAAACTCTCTTTCTCTTCATATAGCTGCCGCACCAGACGGCGGGTGAAATGATCGAAGCGGCGACGCATCAGATGGTGTAATGAAAAACCAATCAACGGCAAGGTGATGGTAAACAAAATCATCATTAAATGCTGACCATCATCCAGCAGTAAAACAGTGAATACCGGCGGCGTGATGTGTAAACAGAAAGCAACTAAATAATCACTTAGCGCAATGGCACTGACAAAAAATACGCTCAACAGACTGATTATTAAAAAACTACCATCAAAATAGAAAACCAGATGGTATTTGTGGTTTATGTGCCATGCCCATAATGCACCAAATAACAATGCCACAGGATTTAATAGCGGTAATTTTAGTTTTGGGCTGATTAAACAAAGTGTAAGTAAAGAGATGCTAAAGCCTGCCACCAGTACTGCTGGCAGTGAGTAGATGCTGGATGCCTCCCCTAAAAATGGTAACAAAGAAAATAGTGAAACAGCGACATTCAAAAACAGAAAAAGCATCAGTGAGAGCCGATATTTGCTGTGTTTCAATTCATCGTAAGATTGTAATTTCATTATTATTACTCGTAACAGCCCTGAAATATCAAAGCGCTACCCGGCCGGAATATTCTCTCTGCCAGGGTAATGAGCACATTATTGCTGTGTTATCAAAATAGTTATCGGCGGCAATTTAGCATTTTCCAGTAGTACTGTCATCCGCAGGGCTTTTTCGATAAAAAAAATCCGCTGCATAATGAGAAATATTATCATATGATAATACGAATACTTATCATTTGAGGGTTGCGCGATGATCATGGCGATGTTGGCTGCCTGTGGTTTATGGGGTGTGAGCTGGATAATGGGTAAACGCCTGGATAGCGGCTGGGGTGTGCTGTTGCCCTGTGCGGCGATGCCGGTCTTCGCGCTATGGGAACCCAGTTTCAGCCAGTGGCGGTTAGTGATGATTGTGGCGTTGCTGCTGACAATAGTGATGTTGTTTCATCATCGTCTGCGTCATTACCTGCTGTTGCCTTCCTGCCTGGCGCTGGCGGGCGGATTAGCGGCGGTGTCAGTGAATTTTCATCTGATCTGAACGACAGAAATGACAAAATCACGCATAAGCGTGAGCAGAAGCTGTAAACATGATGGATGAGATAACCGGGAAGGATGACAACGTTGGTGCGAAGAGAGGGACTTGAACCCTCACGTCCGTAAGGACACTAACACCTGAAGCTAGCGCGTCTACCAATTCCGCCACCTTCGCATCGTAGTTGTCTGTTCATATCACCGCATTGGTGCGAAGAGAGGGACTTGAACCCTCACGTCCGTAAGAACACTAACACCTGAAGCTAGCGCGTCTACCAATTCCGCCACCTTCGCATTGTGCAGTGCGATATGAACTACGTGGTTTTTGGTGCGAAGAGAGGGACTTGAACCCTCACGTCCGTAAGGACACTAACACCTGAAGCTAGCGCGTCTACCAATTCCGCCACCTTCGCGTACCTGCAATACCTTAAGTATTGCTAACCACGGAGGCGCATTTTAGAGATTTTACTCAATGCGTCAACACATATTTCGCGGCGGTGAAACGATTGCTGGAAAAAGCAACGTTTCTGCCGCCGCGTCAGCAACATCGCTGAATTAACGTGCTTTCGCGCCGCGGCCGTAAACCGCACGGTAAACTTTAAAGCGTCCGGTTTGCGCCAGCACTTCATGGTTTCCGAAAGTCTCATCCAGCACCTGCGGATAGGGCAGGAAGGCGTTGGCGACGATACGCAGTTCGCCGCCACTGTTGAGATGTTTTGCCGCGCCACGAATCAGCGTATGTGCCGCATCGAGGCTGGTTTGCAGGCCATCATGGAACGGCGGGTTGGAGATGATCAGGTCAAAACGACCGGTGACATCGGAGAAGACGTTGCTGGCAAAGACTTCACCTTCAAGGCCATTAGCCGCCAGCGTGGCTTTACTCGCTGCTACTGCGGCGGCATGCACATCACACAGCCACAGACGGACTTTCGGCGAATGTTGCGCCAGCACGGTTGCCAGTACGCCACTGCCACAGCCAATATCCAGCACCTTACCTTTGGTGTGCGGCGTCAGCGTCGAGAGCAGCAGCGCGCTTCCGGCATCAAGGCCGTCACGGCTGAATACGCCAGGCTGGGTGTGAATGGTCAGGCCATCCAGCATATAACTGTCGTTGAAGGCATCGGCATCGAAGGTGGGCTGCTGTTCCAGTTGACCGTGGTACAGGCCGCAGCGACGTGCGCTGTCGATCTTTTCCAGTTTGGCCCACGACTCCACCATGCCTTCCGCGCTACGGACACCGCTACGGTTTTCGCCTACGACAAAAATATCGCTACCAACCGGCATCAGCGAGAGCAGGTTTTGCAGTTGGAACTGCGCTTCCGGTTTATTCTTCGGCCAGAAGTAAACCAGGGTATCGCAGCCTGCCACATCCGCCGCACTTGCGACCAGGCCATAGACCGCGCGCTCCGCGAGACGGCGGCTAAGGTTCTGCCAGTGATGATATTGCTGGGTATGCACGCGTGTTGACGCGGTTTCCAGCTGAGCGGGCAGGTCATCCTGCAAATCGCCAGCAAACAAAACATGGCGGGCGGTAAATTCATCACTGTGGCGCAGAATCACTTCACTGGCCGGGGTAAAAGCAGACATGGATGGCTCCTGTTAAATCAGAGCGGGGATTATAGTGCTTTGTTGGCGCATGTTCGATGGGTTTGCTAGCATAGCGTCGCATTCTGGCAGCACAACGGGTAATAGCATGACATCAAGGCGCGACTGGCTTTTACAGCAAATGGGGATTACGCAGTATCAACTGCGGCGTCCACGCGTGTTGCAAGGAGAGATTGCCGTTCGGCTTACGCCAGAGACTCGTCTGCTCTTGGTGGCGGAACACGCCCCGGCGTTGCATGAGCCGTTGGTTCGCGATGTGCTGCGTACCTTAAACCTGCAACCCGCGCAGGTAATGACGCTCACGCCAGAACAGCTCCAGATGCTACCGGAACAGGTGGATTGTGCGGGCTGGTTGCTGGGTGTCGAGAGCTCGCATCCTTTTAATGGCGTCACTTTTGCGACCGCCGCTTTCAATGAATTAATCAGTAGCGGTGCGGCGAAACGCGCCCTCTGGCAACAGATGTGTAACCATGACAGCCATCTCTTTAGTCACCCCTGAAGACCAACCACAGCTGCTGGCGATTGAGCGCCGCAGCCATGCGTTTCCCTGGAGCGAACAGACGTTTGCCAGCAATCAGGGGGAACGTTTTTTAAATTTTCGTATTGAGGCGGAAGGCCGTCTGGTTGGTTTTGCCATCACCCAGGTGGTGCTGGATGAAGCTTCGCTGTTCAATATCGCTGTCGATCCTGATTTTCAACGCCGTGGCTATGCCCGCCAGTTATTGCAGCATCTGATTGCTGAACTGGAAAAGCGCGAGGTCATGACGCTGTGGCTGGAAGTTCGTGCCTCCAATCTGGCGGCGATAGCGCTGTATGAACAGCTGGAGTTTCACCAGGTAAGCCGCCGCCCCAATTACTACCCCACTGCCAGCGGAAGAGAAGACGCCATTATCATGGCATTGACGCTGTAGCGTTTTGGCTGAGGAGATCTATGTTAAACGACTGGGACTGCATTATTTTTGATGCGGATGACACGCTATTTCACTTCGACGCCTATGCCGGTTTGCAACGCATGTTTGCCGGTTATGACGTGCAATTCACCGATCAGGATTACGCCGATTACCAGGCGATCAACAAACCGCTGTGGGTCGATTATCAGAACGGAGCGATTTCGGCGTTGCAACTACAGACACGCCGCTTCACCGGTTGGGGCGAAAAACTCAGCGTGGCCCCGGAAGTGCTCAACAGCGGCTTTCTGAACGCAATGGCGGAAATCTGCCTGCCTTTGCCGGGGGCGGCCCGTTTGCTTGACGCGCTGCACGGCAAGGTGAAGATCGCCATCATTACCAACGGCTTTACCGCGTTGCAGCAGGCGCGTCTCGAACGTACCGGCTTCCGTGATTATTTTGATGCGCTGGTGATTTCAGAGCAGGTCGGCGTACCCAAGCCCGATCGTGCCATCTTTGATCACACGCTGGCGCTGCTCGGCAACCCGGCGCGTGAACGGGTATTGATGGTGGGGGATACGCCGGAATCGGATATCCTCGGCGGCATTAATGCCGGATTGAAAACCTGCTGGTTCGATCACGGTACGCGCCCGTTGCCTGAGCACATCATCCCGGACTGGCAGGTCACCTCGCTGTCTGAGTTGGAAAACTTACTGACGCAGCGTTAAAAGTATCTATTCATCATTGAGATGATTATGCGTCTGAAGGCCCGCTGAGCGGGCCTTTTTTCATGCTAGAATCTATTCATAAATCTATTCATCAACGAGGGCGCGATGGCGGATATCACGACACAGCTGTTGGATGGCCCATTAGGTGCGGCAGAGTTGTTGCGCCGTCTTGGCATCAGCCAGGCGACGCTTTCGCGCCAGTTACGTCAACAGGATCAGGTCGTGCGTTGGGGCAAAGCCCGCGCCACGCGCTATGCTCTGCTGCGCCCGTTGCGCGGTGAAAGCCGTTTTCCTCTTTATCGGGTGCTGCCGTCGGGTCAGACGGTACAAGCAGGCTGGCTGGTACGTACCTGGCCGCAGGGCAGTTGTTTGCATCTGGATGAACAGGAGAACGGGACGTTCTACGATGGATTGCCGTGGTTCCTCAGCGATATGCGTCCCCAGGGGTTCCTCGGACGGCTGTGGGGAAGAGAGAATGCGCATGCACTAGGGTTAACCGAGGATCTCCGTGTCTGGAGCGATGAGCAGTGCCTGATGGCATTGACGGTAACGGGCATGGACATGCCGGGCAACTGCCTGCTCGGTGCGACGGCGTATCAGCGCTGGTTACAGCAATCTGCCCCCGTGCTGCTGAGCGTCGGGCAAAAAATTATGCGCTATCCGCAACTGGCACAACAGGTGCTGAACGGTGATGAGGTGGGGTCATCGGCGGCGGGTGAGCAGCCAAAGTTCCTGTGTTATGCCGAAACCGCCCACGGCGAACATCACTGCCTGGTCAAATTCACGGTGCCGCGTCAGAGCGAAAACAGCCAGCGCTGGCGTGATTTACTGCGGGCGGAACATCTGGCACTACGGCAATTGGCCGAGACAGGGCTGGCGGCAGCACGTAGCCAGATTATTGAACAAGGCGGCCAGTTGTTCCTCGAAGTTGAGCGCTTCGATCGTGAAGGCGAACGAGGACGGCGTGGGATGTGTTCGCTGGAAGCGGTTAGCGCGGAATTTTTGGGGCGACAGCAGCACTGGCCAGATGCGTTGCGCGAACTGGCGCGCCAGCAACGGCTGGATGAAGCATCAAAGCAGCGTGGGACGCTGCAATGGGCCTTTGGTCGCCTGATCGCCAACAGCGATATGCACGCCGGGAACCTGTCGTTTTTTACCGACGGGGAACAGCTGCAACTGACCCCGGCCTACGACATGCTACCGATGGCGTTGGCACCGAACTCGCTCGGTCATATGCGTGACGAGGTGAATTTAACTCTCGACTTTTCGCTGCCTGGTGAGGTGTGGCGGACGGCCAGCGCAATGGCGAAAAGCTATTGGCAGACCATTGCAGCAGAAGGGGCGTTTAGTGAAGGGTTCCGGCTGATTGCGCGCCAGGCACAGCAGCAACTGGCTGAACTGGACCTGACGCTGGAAAAGATGACGGAGAAATGAAATACGCTGTAGCGGCGCGATTTATCGCGCCGCTACGGTTTACCGTTTTCCGCCTCTTCTTCTTCATCCTCTTTCACCGGTGTACTGGCGGTGAGCAGGAACGGCGACTGCTGCCAGCGGGTGCGGCGGTCGCGCAGCAGGGTACGGGTCAGGATGATGCCAATCGCCAGCGCCAGCAGCATCATCAGACGCAGAATGTTGGTGGTGTTATCTACCTGGCGCGATTCGGTGACCAGTACGTGGGTGTCCAGCGTGATACGCAGAAAACCCAGCGGGCCGTCTTTACCGTTGAGCGGCTGCACAATCTGATGATTGAAATAGCTACCGGCGCGTTTGCCATCGAGGGCGAGGCGGTCGCGCACATCGATGCTTTCGCCGCTGTGCGCCACCAGGCTGCCATCATCAGCATAGACAGAGGCATCCAGGATGCGGCTGTTGTCCGTGAGCTGATTCAGCACCGCTTCAATTTGCGTGCGATTATCGTCGCTGTTATCCATCAAGGGTTGCAGGCTGAATGCCACCTGTTTGGTCAGGGTGCGGGCCAGCTCCTCCACCTGTTCGGAGCGCGCCATTTGGTGCCCGAGACTAAACCAGGATGCTCCCTGCATCAGCACCACTAACAGGGCCAGCGAGATAAGAACAATCACCGTGCGGTGCAGGCGAAATTTCAGTGCGGTTTTAACCATCAGAAACCCGTGTGACATAACAGCAGAAAGGCTGGCAATTATGTTGCCAGAACCCGCGCAGACAAGGTAGCCTCTTGCGTGGTTTTGTTGTCCCTACAGGAGCTGTAATGCCAAATCGTCTTACCTGGTGCGATCTGCCCGCCGATGTTTCCCTTTGGCCGGGTCTACCCCTTTCCCTCAGCGGTGATGAAGTGATGCCGCTGGATTACCGTGCTGGTCGGACTGGCTGGCTGCTGTATGGGCGCGGGCTTGATAAACAAAAGCTGACTGACTATCAGCATCAGCTGGGCGCAGCGATGGTGATCGTCAGTGCCTGGAATGTTGATGAGTACCAGGTGATTCGTCTGGCTGGCTCTCTGACGCCGCGAGCGACCAAACTGGCGCATGATGCCGGTTTTGATGTGGCACCGCTTGGCAAAATTCCACACCTGAAAACCCCGGGTTTGCTGGTGATGGATATGGACTCCACGGCGATTCAGATCGAATGTATTGATGAAATCGCCAAACTGGCGGGCAGCGGCGAACGCGTGGCGGAAGTGACCGAACGCGCGATGCGTGGTGAACTGGATTTCAAAGCCAGCCTGCGCGAACGAGTCGGCACGCTGGCCGGTGCCGATGCCAATATCCTGAAGCAGGTGCGTGATACGCTGCCTTTGATGCCGGGCCTGACCACGCTGGTGCAGAAATTACAGGCGCTGGGTTGGCAGGTGGCGATCGCCTCTGGCGGCTTTACCTATTACGCTGACTATCTGCGCGACACCTTGCATCTGGCAGCGGCCGTGGCTAACGAACTGGAAATCCGCGACGGCAAACTGACCGGCCAGGTGCTGGGCCAGATTGTCGATGCACAATTTAAAGCCGATACCCTGAATAACCTGGCGCAGCGTTTTGCCATTGCCCCGGAGCAGACCGTGGCGATTGGCGACGGAGCCAATGACCTGCCGATGATTAAAACCGCCGGTCTGGGTATCGCCTATCATGCTAAACCCAAAGTGAATGAGCAGACGGAGGTCATTATCCGTCACGCTGACCTGATGGGGGTGTTCTGCATCCTGAGCGGCAGCCTGATTCACGAAGAACGTTAATTAAGGAACGGATTTGGCCAAAGCGGCAAAACGCGCTTTCGTTTGTAATGAATGCGGCGCTGACTATCCGCGCTGGCAGGGGCAATGCAGCGCCTGCCATGCCTGGAATACCATCACCGAGGTGCGCATTGCCGCCTCGCCAGCCGCTGCGCGCAACGAGCGCCTGAGTGGTTACGCCGGAAGCGCCGGTACCAGCCGGGTGCAGAAGCTGTCGGAGATCAGCCTTGAGGCCCTGCCGCGTTTCTCCACCAGTTTTAAAGAGTTTGACCGTGTGCTCGGCGGCGGCGTGGTACCGGGCAGCGCGATTCTGATTGGCGGCAACCCCGGTGCCGGGAAATCAACGCTGCTGTTGCAGGTGATGTGTAAGCTGGCGGAGGGGATGAAAACCCTGTACGTCACTGGCGAAGAATCGCTGCAACAGGTGGCCATGCGCGCCCATCGTCTGGGATTACCCACCGAAAATCTGAATATGCTGTCGGAAACCAGCATCGAGCAGATCTGCCTGATCGCCGAGCAGGAACAACCGAAACTGATGGTGATCGACTCGATCCAGGTGATGCATATGGCGGAGATCCAATCTTCGCCGGGTAGCGTAGCGCAGGTGCGTGAAACTGCCGCTTATCTGACGCGTTTCGCAAAAACGCGTGGCGTGGCGATTGTGATGGTGGGACATGTCACCAAAGATGGCTCACTGGCTGGTCCTAAAGTGCTGGAGCATTGCATCGACTGTTCCGTGTTGCTGGATGGTGACGCCGATTCACGTTTCCGCACCCTGCGCAGCCACAAAAACCGTTTTGGCGCGGTGAACGAGTTAGGGGTGTTCGCTATGACCGAGCAGGGGATGCGTGAAGTCAGCAATCCCTCGGCCATCTTTCTGTCTCGCGGTGATGAAATCACCTCGGGCAGCTCGGTGATGGTGGTGTGGGAAGGGACACGCCCGCTGCTGGTGGAGATTCAGGCGCTGGTGGACCACTCCATGATGGGCAATCCACGTCGCGTGGCGGTGGGTCTGGAGCAGAATCGCCTGGCGATCCTGTTGGCGGTGCTGCATCGTCACGGTGGATTACAGATGGCGGATCAGGACGTGTTCGTCAACGTGGTGGGTGGCGTAAAAGTCACGGAAACCAGTGCCGACCTCGCGTTGCTGCTGGCGATGGTCTCCAGCTTGCGCGATCGTCCTCTGCCACAGGATCTGGTGATTTTCGGCGAAGTCGGGTTGGCCGGTGAAATTCGCCCGGTGCCCAGTGGTCAGGAACGTATTTCCGAAGCCGCCAAGCATGGTTTCAAGCGCGCGATAGTGCCCGCAGGCAATGCACCGAAAAAACCGATTGAGGGGATGAAGGTATACAGCGCGAAGAAGCTGGCGGATGCGCTGGCGATTCTGGACGAGCTGTAATCTTGACCCAAAAACGCGCGATAAATCGCGCCGCTACATTTTATGCAGGAGGCACGCAGTGTCATCATTTGACTATCTGAAAACCGCCATTCGCCAGCAGGGCCATACGCTGCAACAGGTGGCGGATGCCAGCGGGATGACCAAAGGCTATTTAAGCCAGTTGCTGAATGCCAAAATCAAAAGCCCCAGCGCCGCTAAACTGGAAGCGTTACATCGCTTTCTCGGTCTGGAGTTTCCGCGTCGCGAGAAGACCGTCGGCGTGATATTCGGTAAGTTCTACCCGCTGCACACCGGTCATATTTATCTGATCCAGCGCGCCTGTAGCCAGGTTGATGAACTGCATATCATCATGGGACATGACGATCCGCGCGATCGCGAATTATTTGAAAACAGCGCCATGTCGCAGCAGCCGACGGTCAGCGATCGCCTGCGCTGGCTGCTGCAAACCTTCAAATACCAGAAAAACATCCGTATCCACTCCTTCAACGAAGAAGGCATCGAGCCTTATCCGCACGGCTGGGATGTGTGGAGTGAAGGCGTTAAAGCGTTTCTGGCGCAGCAGGGCATTGAAGCGGATTGCGTCTACACCAGCGAAGCACCGGATGCGCCGATGTATCAGCAGCACCTCGGTATTGAAGCGGTAGTGCTCGATCCCAATCGATCCTTTATGAGCATCAGCGGCGCGCAGATTCGCCAGGATCCGTTCCGCTATTGGGAATATATTCCGACTGAGGTCAAGCCGTTCTTTGTGCGCACCGTGGCGATCCTTGGCGGTGAGTCGAGCGGGAAATCGACGCTGGTCAATAAGCTGGCGAACATCTTCAATACCACCAGCGCGTGGGAATATGGCCGCGATTATGTGTTCTCTCACCTTGGTGGCGACGAGATCGCGCTGCAATATTCGGACTATGACAAAATCGCCCTTGGTCAGGCGCAGTACATCGATTTTGCCGTCAAGTACGCCAACAAAGTGGCCTTTATCGATACCGATTTCATCACGACCCAGGCGTTTTGCCTCAAGTATGAGGGGCGCGAACATCCGTTTGTGCAGGCGCTGATTGATGAATACCGTTTCGACCTGGTGATTCTGCTGGAGAATAACGTGCCGTGGGTGGCGGATGGGTTGCGTAGCCTGGGCAGTTCAGTGGATCGACGCGAGTTTCAGTCGTTGCTGATCACCATGTTGCGTGAGAACAATATCGACTTCGTCCATGTGAAAGAGGACGACTACGACACGCGCTTCCTGCGCTGTGTCGAGTTGGTTAAACAGATGCTGGGGAACGGCGTCCCCCGTTAAACACGCCGCTACGTATTTCCGCCTTAATGCGACGCCAGTGCGCGCAGCGTATTAACCCCTTTTTGCCGTACCAGCAGCGCCAGCAATAGCATTCCCGTCAAAGCCAGTACGCTCGCCAACACAAAGGCGGTGTGATAGCCGCCGCCGTACTGGATAAGGAAGCCAGTAATCCCCGGTGACAGAATGCCCGCCAGATTCGCCAGCAGGTGAACAAACCCGCCTGCCGTACCAATTCGTCCTGCCGGAACGATATCCTGCAACAATGACCAACAGGCTTGCGGCGTCATATAAGCAAACACGCTCGCCAGGGTAATCAGGGTGACGGCCGCAGCCAGGCTCTGGCTCCAGGCAGTCAGCAGTACACATAACGCGGCGACGGCCAGTCCGACAAAAATCACCAGCTTACGAGACAACAGGAAGTTCTGCGTGCGGCGAAACAGCATGTCGCACACCACGCCACCACCGAGAAAACCAACGGTGGCACCGAGCCACGGCAGAATACCGATGATGCTCATGCTTTTGATATCCAGATGCTGGAAGTCGGTCAGGTAACTCGGTAGCCAGGAGAGGAAGAAATACTGGATGTAGTTGAAGCAGAAGAAGGCGCTGGCGACGCCTAACACCGGCAGTGAGAAGACGTAGCGCCACAGCGAGTGCTGATCCTGCTGCGGGGTGCTGGCGCTCTGGCTGGCCGGACGTTGCTGCATAATCAGCTGACTTTCCTCGCGGCTGACGCGCGGATGCTGCTCTGGCTTATCACGGAACAGCAGCAGCCAACTGGCGACCCAGATAAAGCCCAGCGCGGCAATCACGATGAAAGCAATACGCCAGCCAAAATTCAGCCCAACCAGACCAACAATCGGTGCGGCAATGGCTGCACCCAGCGGCTGTCCGGCATTGGTAAAACCGACTGCCCGGCCAACTTCCTGACGCGGGAACCAGTTAGCAATCGATTTGTTGGTGGTGGTACCCATCGGCCCCTCGCCGATACCAAACAGCATACGCACAATCAACAGATGACCGAAGCCGGTGACCAGCGCGGTGGCACCGCAAAACAGCGACCAGATCGAAGCCGCCCAGGCATAGACACGACGTGGGCCAAAGCGGTCAGCCCCCCAGCCGCCAAGAAAACAAAACAGGCAATAACCAATAAAGAAGCAGCTAAACAGGATGCCCATCTGTGCATCATCAATGCCGAGATCTTTTTTCACCAGTGGCGCCATGACCGACAGTGCGGCGCGATCGAGATAGTTGAGCATCCCGGCGCAGAACAGCAGCAGGGCAATGACCACACGATAATTTTTAAACATGATGCACTCCCTGTTGATCCACCCGTTGATGGGTTATCCGATACTCGCGTAGCACCTGCTCGTCGGGCTGATAACCGAGGCCAGGACGATCGCTCAGGGTAAAGTGCACGTCGTGGGGCAGATCGGGGTAAAGATCGACGGCGAAGTCGATCCACGGGATCTCCATTTTGACGCTGTCTGGCAGCAACGCGACCAGATGAGCGGTAGCCAGCATCCCTGCGCCGTAATAGAAGCAGTGCGGCACCACGCGTACGCGATATTGCTGCGCCAGGTCGAAGACATGCAGAGCGGCGGTGATACCGCCGACTTTGGTGACGCTGGGTTGCACCACATCGACCGCGCCACTTTCCAGCAGATTGACGAAACCGAAATCACCATCGACGTTTTCACCGGCGGCCAGCGGTACACCGACACGACGCAACTGCGCCAGACCGTCAAAATCATCCGGTGGCCAGATCGGCTCCTCCAGCCAGCCCAGCTCCAGCGCACGCAGTTCATAAGCGTGCTGGCTCGCCTCTGCACGCGTCCACGGACAGTTAACGTCCACCATTAACTGCGCGTCAGCAGGCAGTGCAGCACGGGCAGCAGCGATAGCGGGGCTGGCTGTTTCATGCAGCTTCATGGTGCGGAATCCCTGCTGATAAGCGCGCTGCACCTGGGTGGCGACTTCTTCGGGATCATTGGCGTAGCTTACCAGGCTGGCATAGCGCTCGATCTGATGACGCGTTGCTCCCAATAGTTGCCACAGCGGTTGCTGGCGCTGCTGACCGAGCAAATCCCACAAGGCGATATCAAGAGCGGAAAGGGCGTAGCGCACCGGGCCACTGCGGCCAAACGCATGCAGAGCCTGCTCGGCGTTCTGCATTAATGACGCGATTGCCGGTTCACTGTCGGGGAGTGGCTGTTGCAGGAAAAAGGGGGCGACCAGGCTGCACAGTGCCTGCTCCGTGACCGGGTTAGCCAGATGCCCGAAGGCTTCTCCCCAACCCACCAGTCCGTTGTCGCTGGTGACTTTCACCAGCAGGGTTTCCATCCGGCTCAACGACGGCGAGGCCGCGTTAAACGTGGTTTCTTGCTCCGCTGGTGGACGTCGATGAGCATCAAAGGGGATCGCGATGCGCATCACTTCAATCGTAGATATCTTCATGCCATAGACCTCAAAAGGGTGCGCCCGGCGTGAGTAGTTATGAAAAATGCCGGGACGGATAGGGATACATCGGGTCAATAGCGAGTATAAAAAGCAGGCCAAACGGGAACATCGGGCAACAGCCCAGGAGTGAAAGCGGATTCAGGCGGGTTTTTGTGCTGATTAACGGCGCGTGGTGCAGGGGATCACAAATATGATGGAAATATCATCACTGCACGATAAATCGTGCCGCTACGGGTTGGGCAAATATCTGTAGCGGCGCGATTTATCGCGCGATCCGTTTCAGGATTTATCACGCAAAAAAAGGCGCCGGTTAAGGCGCCTTTTATTATCGCGTTAGCGCAATTACTTCGCCATACGCTTGTACTTGATACGCTTCGGCTCCAGCGCTTCTGCGCCGAGGGTGCGTTTTTTGTACTCTTCGTATTCGGTGAAGTTACCTTCAAAGAACTCCACTTTACCCTCATCCTGGTAATCGATGATGTGGGTAGCGATACGGTCAAGGAACCAACGGTCATGCGAGATAACCATCGCACAGCCAGGGAATTCCAACAGGGCGTTTTCCAGGGCGCGCAGGGTTTCGATGTCGAGGTCGTTGGTCGGTTCATCGAGCAGCAACAGGTTGCCGCCAACCTGCAACAGTTTCGCCAGGTGCAGACGACCACGCTCACCACCAGACAGTTCGCCCACGCGTTTGCCCTGGTCGGTGCCTTTGAAGTTAAAGCGACCAACGTAAGCGCGGCTTGGCATTTCGGTGTTGCCGATACGCATGATGTCCTGACCGCCGGAAACTTCTTCCCACACGGTTTTGCTGTTATCCATCGCATCACGGAACTGATCGACGGACGCCAGTTTCACGGTTTCGCCCAGCTCGATGGTGCCTGAGTCCGGCTGCTCCTGACCGGACATCATACGGAACAGGGTAGATTTACCCGCGCCGTTCGGTCCGATAATCCCGACAATCGCGCCTTTCGGCAGCGAGAAGGAGAGATCGTCAATCAGCACGCGATCGCCGTAGGACTTACGCAGGTTAGCGACTTCCAACACTTTGTCACCGAGGCGTGCGCCTGGCGGAATAAACAGTTCGTTAGTTTCGTTACGTTTCTGGTATTCGGTGCTGTTCAGTTCTTCGAAGCGAGCCAGACGGGCTTTGCCCTTCGACTGACGGCCTTTCGCGCCCTGACGCACCCATTCCAATTCTTTCTCAATGGACTTGCGACGTGCCGCTTCGGCAGAGGCTTCCTGCGCCAGACGCTGATCTTTCTGCTCCAGCCAGGAAGAGTAGTTACCTTCCCACGGAATACCCTCGCCACGGTCCAGTTCCAGAATCCAGCCCGCCACGTTATCGAGGAAGTAGCGGTCGTGGGTGATCGCCACGACAGTACCTTCGAAGTCGTGCAGGAAACGCTCCAGCCAGGCCACGGATTCTGCATCCAGGTGGTTGGTGGGTTCGTCGAGCAGCAGCATGTCTGGCTTTTCCAGCAGCAGACGGCACAGCGCAACGCGGCGGCGTTCACCACCGGACAGGTTAGCGATTTTGGCATCCCACTCTGGCAGACGCATGGCATCCGCCGCACGGTTCAGCTGGGTTTCCAGGTTGTGACCATCATGGGCCTGGATCACTTCTTCCAGACGGCCCTGCTCAGCGGCCAGTTTGTCGAAATCGGCATCCGGGTCAGCGTACAGCGCATAAACTTCGTCGAGGCGCTTCAGCGCACCGACCACTTCAGAGACCGCTTCTTCTACGGATTCACGCACGGTGTGTTCCGGGTTGAGTTGCGGTTCCTGCGGCAGATAGCCGACTTTGATACCCGGCTGTGGGCGGGCTTCCCCTTCGATATCTTTATCGATACCCGCCATGATACGCAGCAGGGTTGATTTACCCGCACCGTTCAGGCCGAGGACACCAATTTTGGCTCCAGGGAAAAAGCTGAGGGAGATATTCTTCAGAATATGACGCTTCGGCGGAACCACTTTGCCGACGCGATGCATGCTATAGACGAATTGAGCCACGTTGTAATGAGCCTCTTGGTCTGTGGAGGTGGACGTCAGATGCTGAAGTTTAGCCGTTTTCCCGGTCCAATCACAGCGACACAGCGGGGAAACTTCTGGAGCTGGCGCGATAAACGGATAACTGTTTGATTCTCACTCAGCCATCGGACTATGCTGGCTTTTTGCCTTAAAACGGGAGGAGGTGCGATGAGAGTGCTGATTGCAGCGGATGAACAGGCCTGGGGCGGTTTAATCCCGTCGATTCGTCAGATGTTACCCGATGTGGAGTTTGTTGCGTCAGCGGGTCATGCAGCTGAGAGCCTCGCCGGGTTTGATGCATTGGTGCCCGGTATGTGCCGGGTCGATGCGCGGCTACTGGCGACGGCTGATCGCCTGAAGCTGATTCAGCAGGCAGGCGTCGGGCTGGAAGGCGTTGATATCGCTGCGGCAAAGAAGGCCGGCATCATGGTGGCAAATGTCCCCTCTGATCACTCCGGCAACGCCGATTCTGTCGCAGAGCTGGGTATCTGGATGATGATCGGCCTGGCGCGCCGTCAGCAGGAAATCGCGCAATGCCTGGCGCAGCAGTTGCTCGGACAGCCGATCGGCATGGGGTTGATGGGCAAAACCGTCGGCCTGGTCGGGTTGGGCGGTATCGGTAAAGCGCTGGCAAAACGCCTCGCGCCTTTTGGTATGCGGATGATTGGTGTGAAACGGGAAGCGGATGAAGCCTTTGCCCGTGAGCATCAGCTTGACTGGGTAGGCAGTATCAGCCAGTTGCCGCAACTGTTGGCCGAGTCTGATTTTGTGGTGTTAAGTCTGCCGCACAGCGCGGAAACCCATCAGATTATTGATGCGGTGGCACTGGCGCAGATGAAGTCCACCGCTTTCCTGGTAAACCTTGGGCGTGGCGGGCTGATCGACAAAGCGGCGTTTCTGTCCGCGCTTGAGAATCAAACGCTGGCCGGTGCCGGTTTAGATGTGTTCTGGCAGGAGCCGCCTGATCCCAACGATGCGGTGTTTCAGCATAACGTGATTGCCACACCGCATATTGGCGGCGTCACCGATATCTCGCTGGCAGGGAATATCAAAGGCGTGTGCGATAACCTGCGCCGTCTGCGTGACGGCGAGGCGGTGATTGATCGCTGGGCCTAACCGCAGCACAGCTTAACCCCGGCCACCTGCATCACCTTCAACAACGCAGGTGGCGGCGGGCTGTCGCTCAGCAGAATATCGAATAACGAGAAATCGCCGATCCGGGCGGGCAGCACCTTGCCATATTTGCTGCTGTCGCCCACCACGATACATGTCTGCGCCCGTTGCAACGCCAGATGTTTAATCGGTAACTCATTCAGGTTGTAGCAGGTGGCACCCTGACGTACATCCATTCCGGCGGCAGAGATAAAGGCCTTGGTCGGACAAAGCGCGTCCAGTACCGTCACTTGTTCCAGTGGCGTGAATACCGCGTTGTCGGCATGAAACTCCCCACCCGATAAAATCACCCGGCAGTTAGGCTTCTCTTTCAACGCCAGAAAGGTATTGATGGCGCTGCAAATGGCGGTGAATGGCAGCTCGTCATCAATGGCATCAATCACCAGCGGCAGCGTGGTGCCACAGTCAAAAAAAACCGTGTCGTTGGCCTCAATCAGGGCCGCCGCATGCTGCGCCAGCTGCTGTTTTTTGCTGACGTTGAGATTTTGCTGGTCGCTGACAAAGTAATGCGCGATGTTCTGACGCGGATCGCGCATGATGTAGCCGCCCAGCAGCACCACGCCGTTTGCCGGTTCGGTCAGATCGCGGCGGATGGTCATCTCGGACACGCCCAGCAGCTGTGCCGCTTCCTTCAGATGCAGTTTATCGGTGCGTTTCAGCGCCAGCGCCAGGCGGGTGATACGATCAAAGCGGCGGGTTTCCATCTCTCGGTTTTTCCTGGAAAAAACATGCGCCATGTTAACCAGAAATCACCTCAGATCGCCACCAGTCCACGCACCCCATCCGCTTCCATTGTTTCCCCACGGCCACGCTGGACGATTTCACCGCGTGACATGACGAGGTAGTTGTCGGCCAGCTCAGCGGCGAAGTCGTAAAATTGCTCCACCAGCAGGATCGCCATATCACCGCGTTGTGCCAACTGACGGATCACCGCGCCGATCTCTTTGATCACCGACGGCTGGATCCCTTCGGTGGGTTCATCAAGGATCAGCAGTTGTGGTTTGGCGGCGAGGGCGCGGCCAATCGCCAATTGTTGCTGCTGTCCTCCGGAAAGATCGCCGCCGCGTCGTGCTTTCATCTCCTTCAGTACCGGGAACAATTGATAAATCTCCTCCGGCACTGCTTTGGCCTGTGCACCTGAGAAGCGCGCCAGTCCCATTAACAGATTTTCTTCTACCGTCAGACGCGGGAAAATTTCCCGTCCCTGGGGAACGTAGGCGATGCCAGATTGCACCCGCTGATGCGGTTTGCGCTGGTTGATCACCTTATCTTGCCAGCGGATCTCGCCGGACTTAGCTGGTATCAATCCCATCAGGCACTTCAGCAGCGTGGTTTTGCCTACGCCGTTACGTCCCAGCAGGCAGGTGATTTCGCCGGGTTTGGTTTCAAACGACAAGCCGCGCAGAATGTGGCTGCCGCCATAATATTGATTCAGATCCGATACCTGTAACATCTCAGCGCCCCAGATAAACGTCGATTACCCGATCGTCGGCCTGTACTTCGCGCAACGATCCCTCGGCCAGCACCTGGCCCTGATGCAGTACCGTCACATGGTCGGCAATGGTTTCGACAAACCCCATATCGTGTTCCACCACCATCAACGAATGCTGACCGGCGAGGCTGCGGAACAATTCTGCGGTGTACTCGGTTTCCGCATCGGTCATGCCCGCTGCCGGTTCATCCAGCAACAACAGGTGCGGGTCCTGCACCAGCAACATGCCAATCTCCAGAAACTGTTTTTGTCCGTGTGACAGCAGACCGGCTTTGCGCTGACGTTCGCCGCCCAAACGCAGCAACTTCAGCACCTCGTCGATGCGATCCTGCTGCTCACCGTTGAGACGGGCGCGCAGGCTGGCCCACACCGATTTGTCATTTTTTAGGGCGATCTCGAGATTTTCGAACACCGTCAGCGCTTCAAATACTGTCGGCTTCTGAAATTTACGGCCAATCCCGGCGCGGGCGATCTCCACCGGAGACAGGGCGGTCAGGTCGGTGTCCTGATCGTAAATCACTCGTCCATTATCAGGTCGTGTTTTACCGGTGATCACATCCATCAGCGTGGTTTTACCCGCGCCGTTAGGGCCGATGACGCAACGCAATTCGCCAACGCCGATCTGTAACGACAGGTCGGTCAGCGCACGAAAACCGTCAAACGACACGTTAATATTTTCCAGCAGCAGCACCGGATCACGTTGATCGCGATGGCGATCCGCCGGATGCGGTTGGGTAAACAGTTGTTCAGTCATCTTTCCTCCGGCGCAGCAGGCCAATCACGCCACGCGGCAGGAACAGCGTAACGAGGATAAACATCAGTCCCAGGAAGAACAGCCAGTACTCCGGGAAGGCGACGGTGAACCAGCTTTTCGCGCCGTTGACAATCGCCGCGCCGAGCAAGGGACCAATCAGGGTGCCACGCCCACCCAGCGCCACCCAGATAGCGGCTTCGATGGAGTTGGTGGGGGACATTTCGCTTGGGTTGATGATGCCGACCTGCGGGACGTAGAGCGCACCCGCCAGCCCACACAGCACGGCGGAGAGGGTCCAGACGAACAACTTAAAACCACGCGGATCGTAGCCGATGAACATCAGGCGGTTTTCTGCATCGCGCACCGCCGTCAGCACCCGACCAAACTTGCTGCGCGCCAGGGCAAAACCGACGCCGATGCTGATCAGCAACAACAACACGGTGGCGACAAACAATCCGATGCGCGTACCG
The DNA here is from genome assembly GCF_059730565.1 of Pantoea sp. X-Soil-TKNS-1279. Classification (NCBI taxonomy): domain Bacteria; kingdom Pseudomonadati; phylum Pseudomonadota; class Gammaproteobacteria; order Enterobacterales; family Erwiniaceae; genus Pantoea; species Pantoea sp. X-Soil-TKNS-1279. The sequence goes on from NZ_AP035948.1 coordinate 739,934, forward strand.
GTGGCGGTGACGTTAAAGCCGAGCAGGGTGGTGAAGCCGGTGAAGCCGTTGTTGCCGCCAAAGCCTGTTTCGTTGCGGAAAAACAGCAGCATGCCTGCGTAGGTCAGCGCCTGCGTCATGATCGAGAAATAGACACCTTTGATCTTCGAGCGGAAGGCGAAGAAACCGAACACCAGCGCCAACAGGCCTGGCACCAGCACGATCAGGCATAGTGCCCAGGCGAAGTGTTGTGTCCCGGCCCAGAACCACGGCAATTCATTCCACGACAGGAACGACATAAACGCAGGCAGGCCATCGCCGGACGCCTGACGCATCAAATACATCCCCATCGCATAACCGCCGAGGGCGAAAAACAGGCCGTGGCCGAGCGACAGCAGCCCGGCATAACCCCACACCAGGTCAAGTGCCACCGCGACAATGGCATAGCAGAGGATCTTGCCGACCAGCGTCAGCGTATAGGTCGAGAGCGCCAGCGGATGGCTGGCGGGCAGCAGCGCAAAGAACGGCATGATCAACAGCAGCAGCGCGATAAGCACGCCCAGGCTGAGGGTCAGACGCGGCGCTTTGCGCGCGGCGGTTAAGGTCAGTGGCTGGCTCATCAGTCAATCACCCTCCCTTTAAAGGCAAACAGGCCCTGGGGACGTTTCTGAATAAACAGAACGATCAACACCAGAATCAGGATCTTACCGAGCACCGCACCAATCTGCGGTTCCAGCACCTTGTTGAGAATGCCCAGCCCGAATGCGGCCACCACGGTGCCTGCCAACTGGCCGACGCCACCCAGCACCACCACGAGGAAGGAGTCGATAATGTAACCCTGACCGAGTTCAGGGCCGACGTTACCCAGTTGCGACAACGCCACGCCGCCCAGCCCGGCGATACCGGAACCCAGGCCAAACGCCAGCATATCGATGCGCCCGGTAGGAACGCCGCAGCAATCTGCCATCGCCCGGTTTTGCGTCACGGCACGCACGCTGAGGCCGAGGCGGGTTTTGTTCAGCAGCAGCCAGGTCAAACCCAGCACGGCGAACACGAACACGATGACCGCGATACGGTTATACGGCAGCACCAGGTTTGGCAGCAGCTGCATCCCGCCGGAGAGCCAGTCCGGGTTGGCGACTTCCAGGTTCTGCGCGCCGAACAGCATCCGCACCAGTTGAATCAACATCAGGCTGATGCCCCAGGTGGCGAGCAGGGTTTCCAGCGGGCGACCGTACAGATGACGGATAATGGTACGTTCCAGCACCATCCCCATCACAGCGGTGACCAGGAAGGCGACTGGCAGCGCCAGCAGCGGATACCACGCCAGCCATTGCGGCGCGAACTGCTGAAACAGGCTTTGCACCAGCCAGGTGGCGTAAGCACCCAGCATCAGCATTTCACCGTGCGCCATATTGATCACGCCGAGCAGACCATAGGTGATCGCCAGGCCGAGCGCCGCCAGCAGCAGGATCGAACCGAGCGACAGGCCGGTGAAGGCCTGGCCGAGCAGGTCGCCCCACATCAGGCGATGCTTGATTTGTTGCAGGCTATCGCTGGCGGCGGCCCGTACCTGCGCATCGGGTTCGTTCGCCGCTTGCGTCAGCTGTTGCAGGCTGGCCTGCATATTAGGATCGCTGGATTCTCCCAACAGTTTTACCGCTTTCAGGCGTACCTGCGCATCGGGGCTGGTGAGTTGCAGGTTGGCGGCAGCCATCGCCAGGGTGGCGTGCACCTTGCTGTCTTTTTCGCTGGCGAGACGTTGTTCAATCAGCGGTAATTGGTCGGCAGCGCCGTCGTTTTGCAGTTGCTGCGCGGCGCGCAGGCGAATGGCGGGGTCGGCACTGACCAGCTGATGTGCGGCGAGCGCACTGGCGATCAACACGCGCAGCCGGTTGTTCATAAAGAGTTTTTTGGTTTCGCCACTCGGCTGTTGCGCGCTGTCGAGCGGCTGGAATTTATCGTCCTGTTTACTGAACGGTTGTTTGTGTTCATCAATGACCACGGTTTCATTGCGCAGTGCCTCCAGCAGCGGCAGGCGACTGGCCTGTGGCGCGGCGGCCCATTGCTGGAGCAGCGTGGCCTGCTGCGTACGACTGGCGGCAGCGAAATCTGCGCCATCGCCCGCCTGGGCCAGCCAGGGCAGGAGCAACAGCAGACAGCAGAGATAGCGGCGAATTGTCATGGTTCTGGCCCTGTGGTTGGGGTGGGTGAGGTGCGTGCTGTTACCCTCACCCCGGCCCTCTCCCATAAGGGAGAGGGAGGTGTGCTACATGTAAACGCTTGCTCGATCTGTCCTCTCTCCCATAAGGGAGAGGGAGGTGTGCTACATGCAAACGCTTGCTCGATCTGTCCTCTCTCCCATAAGGGAGAGGGAGGTTTGTGAACTCGATCTGTCCCCTCTCCCGCTTGCGGGAGAGGGTTAGGGTGAGGGCACAGGCCGCACCTTACTGCGTTGATTTCACCGGATAATCAGGCTTCTTATCGTTACCGGCGATATACGGGCTCCACGGCTGGGCGCGAACCGGTTTGTCGGTCTGCCACACCACGTTGAACTGACCGTTCTCTTCGACTTCACCGATCATCACCGGCTTATGCAGATGGTGGTTGGTTTTGTCCATGGTCAGGGTGAAACCGTCCGGCGCTTTAAAGGTTTGTCCGGCCATCGCGGCACGTACTTTATCCACATCGGTAGTACCGGCTTTCTCTACCGCCTGCGCCCACATATGGATGCCGACATAGGTCGCTTCCATCGGGTCGTTGGTCACCACGGTGTTGGCGTTCGGCAGGTTATGTGCTTTGGCATAGGCTTTGTAATCGGCGACAAACTTCGCGTTGGTCGGGTTATCGACTGACTCAAAGTAGTTCCACGCCGCTAACTGGCCCACCAGCGGTTTGGTATCGATACCGCGCAGTTCTTCCTCGCCCACCGAGAAGGCGATCACCGGAATATCGGTGGCTTTGATGCCCTGGTTTGCCAGCTCTTTGTAGAACGGCACGTTGGAGTCGCCGTTGATGGTGGAGATCACCGCAGTTTTGCCACCCGCAGAGAATTTCTTAATGTTGGAGACGATGGTCTGGTAATCACTGTAACCAAACGGCGTATACACTTCCTGGATATCTTTGTCCTGTACCCCTTTCGAATGCAGGAAGGCGCGCAGGATCTTGTTGGTGGTGCGCGGGTAGACGTAGTCGGTGCCCAGCAGGAAGAAGCGTTTAGCGCTGCCGCCGTCTTCGCTCATCAGATATTCCACCGCCGGAATCGCCTGTTGGTTCGGTGCCGCACCGGTGTAGAACACGTTCGGCGACATCTCTTCCCCTTCGTATTGCACCGGATAGAACAGCAGGCCGTTCAACTCTTCAAACACCGGCAGCACCGATTTACGCGATACCGAGGTCCAGCAGCCAAACACCACCGCGACTTTGTCCTGCGTCAGCAGCTGACGGGCTTTCTCGGCAAACAGCGGCCAGTTGGAGGCCGGGTCAACTACCACCGGTTCCAGCTTTTTGCCCAGCACGCCACCTTTGGCGTTAATTTCATCAATGGTCATCAGCGCAACATCTTTCAGCGGTGTCTCCGAAATGGCCATGGTGCCGGAGAGTGAGTGCATAATCCCCACTTTGATGGTATCGGCAGCCTGGGCACCAAAGGCAAAGCCCATGCTGACAACGGTAGCGGAGAGAGCGAAAGCCTTAAGCAACGAACGTCTTTTCATCGTTTAAACCCCTAAATGTGTAATGTGTTGTTATTCAATGGGTTGAAGCCTGGCCTGCTGTAACATGTGTAAAGTGATTTTTCTGACCTCTGCTTTGCTGACGGCGATATGGTCGGTCAGAATGCGCTGTGCCTCCTCGGTATGTTGCTGAAATATCGCCCGTAAAATCTGAGCGTGCTCGCGGTACGTGGCATCGACCCGGTCGTCGCGCGTGAAGTCGAGACGACGGATGATGCGAATTTTTTCGGTCAGTTCGGCGTGCACACGGGCCATTTCCCGGTTGCCAGTGGCGCTGACCAGCGCCATATGAAAGGCTTCGTCGTGCAGTGACACGGTTTTGCCATCTTCCAGACGCGGGTTATCGATCCAGAAAATTTTCAGCTCGGTCAGGGTTTCCGCGCACTGCAACGGCGGCAGCGAGCAGAGACGGCGCACCGCTTCGCGTTCCAGCACGGTGCGGAAATCGTATAGCTCCTCGAAGTATTCAAAGTTGAACGGCTTAACCTGCCAGCCGCTGCGGAACCACACCTCGACATAACCTTCCCGCTCCAGCCAGAAAAGCGCCTGACGCACCGGCGTGCGGCTGACCTCCATCCGTTCGGCGATTTCGCTTTCGCTAAAGCGGTCGCCGGGCATCAGGCGAAACTCGAAAATATCGTTCTTCAGCGCCTGGTAGACTTTCTCTGCCAGCGCTTCCGGACGGCCTTTGCTGCGTTGCGGGCTGGTACTCATGGGCATTCCTTATTCCAGCCACAGCAGGGTGTCGCCCGGACTCACCGGACGCCCCGCCTGGCAGGCGATACGTTTCACGCGACCCGCCTCGGGTGCGACAATAGCCAGCTCCATTTTCATCGCCTCGACGATGATCAGCGTCTGACCGGCGGCCACTTCATCACCCGGCTGCACCAGCACTTTCCAGATGTTGCCGTTCATATCGGCGCTCACCGCCAGTGCGGAGTCGTCCTCTTCCGCCACCACCAGTGTCTCGTCACTGGTCAGTGGTGCGTTCTGCTCCTCCTGCGCCCACAGCGTCACTTCCTGTTCAAAGGCGGCGGCCTGGCGGGCACGGAACTCAGCGATCGAGTCGGCGTGCTCAACCAGGAATTGCCGATGGGCGGCGAAGTCGAACAGCGTCTCCTCGATGCGGATACGTGCGCGACCTTCGCGGAAGTCGTCGCGTAACTGTGTCAGTTCTGCTTCGCTTACCGGGTAGAAACGCACCTGATCGAAGAAGTGCAGCAGCCAGGGTTCGTCGGCCGCGAACTGATCGTTTTTCAGGAATTTGTTCCAGATGGGCAGCGTGCGGCCGACCAACTGGTAGCCACCGGGGGAGTCCATGCCGTAGATACACATGTACATGCCGCCAATGCCTACGGTGCCTTCAGCGGTGAAGGTACGCGCCGGGCTATATTTGGAACTCAGCAGGCGATGACGCGGATCGACCGGCACCGCGCAGGGCGCGCCGAGATAGACATCGCCCAGACCGAGGATCAGGTAGCTGGCATCGAAAATGGTATCGCGCACCGCTTCACGGCTCTCCAGGCCATTAATACGCTGAATAAAGTCGACGTTGTTCGGCAGCCACGGGGCAGTGGCGCGCACGGTTTCTTTGTAGCGTTCCACCGCGCCCAGCGTGGCGCTGTCTTCAAATGCCATCGGCATCCAGACAATGCGCGACGGCACTTTCAACTGGCTGACATCACCCAGTCCGGCTTCCAGTTCCAGCAGCAGCGCCATCAGCTGCGGCTGGCTGAGGATCAGGCTGTCGTAGCGCACCTGCAACGAACGCACGCCGGGTGACAACTCTTCCACACCAGGCACGGCGCGATCCCGCAGTGCTTGCATCAACAGATGCACGCGCAGGCGCAGCGCCAGATCCAGCACGTTGTCGCCGTACTCAATCAGCACGTATTTATCACCGGCCTGGCGATATACCACTGCCGGGGTGCTGGTGGTGGCGGGTAATGCCGCCAGCAGCGTCGCCGAGCCGATGTCGCTGGCCGCCAGTGACGGTACGTCAAACGCAGGTGCATGGGCAGAACGCAGGGTCGCGACGCTATGGGCCTGGGCTTTCTCCAGCGCCACCGCTTCGTCGGCGCTGATCGGGTGGAATCGGATACGATCACCCGGCTTCACCTGACCAACTTTCCACAGCTCGGCTTTGGCGATGGTGACCGGGCAGACGAAGCCGCCGAGGCTTGGGCCGTCATGGGTAAGGATCACCGGGAAGTCACCGGTGAAGTTCACCGCGCCGATGGCATATTCACAGTCGTGCACGTTGGAAGGATGCAACCCGGCTTCGCCACCGTTGGCACGCGTCCAGCTCGGTTTCGGACCTACCAGACGCACACCAAGACGGTTGGAGTTGTAATGGACCTGCCAGTCGCTGGCGAAGAATTCATCGATAGCGGCCTGGGTGAAGAAATCCGGTGCGCCGTGCGGTCCGTAGAGTACGCCGATACGCCATTCGCTGCCGTAGTGCGGCACCAGTGCGTGATCGAGCGCCTGGGGTTCGCTGACTGGCGCAGGCGTGGTGCAGGCCGCAAGCAGAGGTTGGGAGATCGGCAGCATATCGGCGACGCGTAGCGTACGTCCGGCATGGCCGCCAAACTGGCCGAGTGAGAAGGTTGAACGGCTGCCGAGATACTCCGGCACATCAAAACCGTTACGCACGGCAAGATAAGTGCGACAACCGCTGTGGGCGCGGCCCAGTGTCAGTGTCTGTCCTGCCGTGACCTTGACCGGTTGCCAGTAGCTAACCGGCTCACCGTCGAGATCGGCCGGGCAATCGGCACCGGTCAGGGCAATCAGCGCGTCGCTGTGAAAACGCAGCGTCGGGCCTTGCAGGGTGAATTCCAGACCGGCAGCGGCTTCGTGGTTACCAACAATGCGGTTGGCAAGACGGAAGGCAAAATCATCCATCGGGCCAGATGGCGGCACGCCAATATCCCAATAGCCGAGGCGACCCGGAAAATCCTGAATGCTGCTGAAGGTGCCGGGTTGCAGCACTTCAATCACGCTGGCCGCCGGGGTGAAGCTGTCGAGGTAACGTGTCCAGACCTTGCCGCTGCGGAACGCCTCGGTGGCAACGATCTGACGCAGATAATCCAGGTTGCTGGCGATACCGTGCAGTTGGGTGGCCCCCAGCGCCTGCTGCATTTTCGCCAGCGCGGCATCACGGGTGTCGGCATGGACGATCAGCTTGGCAACCATCGGATCGTAATACGCGGAGACTTCGGTGCCGGTATCGATCCAGCCATCAACGCGCACATCGTCCGGGAAGCTGACGCCGGTCAGCACGCCAGGGCTGGGCTGGAAGTTTTTCAGCGGATCTTCCGCGTACAGGCGCACTTCAATGGATGCGCCTTGCGGTGCCTGCTGCATTCGCGCCCAGTCGAGGCTGTCGCCCGCCGCCACTTGCAACATGCACTCCACCAGATCAAGACCGGTGACGCACTCGGTGACCGGATGTTCGACCTGGAGGCGGGTGTTGACTTCGAGGAAATAGAACGCGTCCTGTTCGGCGTCGTAGATATATTCCACAGTGCCTGCGCTACGGTAGCTGACCAGCTCGCCGAGACGCACCGCTGAGGCCAGCAGCGCTTCACGCGTGGCCTGCGGTAGGTTTGGCGCTGGAGTTTCTTCCACCACTTTCTGATTACGACGTTGCAGCGAGCAGTCGCGTTCGCCCAGAGCAATCACTTTGCCGCTGCCGTCGCCAAAAATCTGTACTTCAACATGGCGGGCGCGATCGATGCAGCGCTCAAGAAACACGCCTGCGTCACTGAAAAATTGTTCGCCGAGACGACGCACGCTCTCCCAGGCGTTGCCCAGCGCATCGGCGTCGGCGCAACGCGTCAGGCCGATACCACCACCACCGGCGGTGCTTTTCAGCATCACCGGATAACCGATGCGATCGGCAGCGCTCAGGGCTTCTTCCAGCGAGGTCAGCAACGCGGTGCCCGGCGTCATCGGCACGCCAGCACTGGCTGCCAGTTCACGGGCGCGGTGCTTGAGGCCAAACTCGCCAATCTGCTGCGCGGTTGGGCCAACAAAGGCGATACCGGCTTCTTCGCAGGCGGCGGCAAACGGCAGGCTCTCAGAAAGGAAACCGTAGCCCGGCCAGATGGCTTCTGCGCCGGTTTCTTTAGCGGCAGCAAGGATTTTGTCGATTCTCAGGTAGCTGTCGCTGGCTTTGTCGCCGCCAAGGGCAATCGCCACATCAGCCTCTTTCACATGGCGAGCGTTGCGGTCAGCGTCGGAATATACCGCCACACTTTTCACGCCAAGACGTTTCAGGGTGCGGATAGCGCGGCAGGCAATTTCGCCACGGTTAGCAATCAGAACGGTACTGAACATGATTATTTACTCCCCAGGGATGTCAGCCAGTTGCGCCAGCCGCCAAATTCGGTGATCTCCAGTGCCTGTTTCAGCACCATCGGTTCACAGATAAAACCTTTCACCACCCGGCCATCGGCCAGCGTCAGCGAGCCAATTCCCAGCGGCGGCGGGATTTCCGCCACAAACTCGCCAAAGCGTGCCAGCGGGATATCCCACAGCTCGACGGTGATCGCTGCCCCTTGTTCATCGCGCAGCAGGCCCGGTTTTTTGATCGGCCCATCCAGCAGCGCAAACAGGCGGTAATGGCTGGCGGTGGTGGTTTCCTCCACCAACACCGCCTGGCGGGTGGTGAGTTGGAAGTTGAGCGGCATACCGGTGAGGTGGGCTCCCACGACTGCGACGCGCACATGATCGGCGGAAGGCGGCAGGGCGCGATGCTGCGTCGGCTGCGCTTTGCCGGTGGCACCGAGCGGCAATGCCAACTGCTGCTGCCAGCGCAGGCCGAATTCCACCAGGGCACGATCATGCCAGGCGGGGGCGATCAGGGTGATGCCCGCCGGCAGGCCATCGGCACGGAACGGTGCCGGTAGCGCCAGCGCGCTGAGGTCGGCCAGATTGGTGAAGTTGGTGTAGGTGCCGAACTGCGAGTTGTAGCGCACCGGCTCCTGCTTCATCTCTTCAATGGTGTGGATGGTGGGGGAGGTCGGCACCACCAGCGCATCGAACTGCGCCAGCGTTTGCTGAATTTGGCGCGTCAGTTCCGCGCGCAGATATTCGGCTTTGAAGGCATCGACCGCGCTGTAATCCAGACCGCTTTTCACGATGCCATAGACCACCGGGTCCATCTCTTCCGGGCGGTTGATCATCTCGCCCACCGCCACGGTGCGCTCCGTTACCCACGGGCCGTAGTACAGCTGCTCGGCCAGTTGCTGGAATGGGGTAAAGTCGATGGGGTGCAGCGTAGCACCGCTGGCGAGCAGGCGTTCCAGTGCACTGTCCCAGGCGGCTTCTGCTTGCTTGTCATCAAAGAATTCCGGGTTGGCCGGAATGGCAAAGTCGGGGTGCGCCTTGATGCTGGCGGGCGCAGTATGCGGATTGCTGCGCGAATAGGCATCGGCCGCGTCATAACCGCCAGCGGCGTTGGCGACGGCAAAGGCATCTTCCACCGTCAGGGCAAATACTGAAATGGTGTCGTTCAGGCGGCAGGCGGGCAGCAAACCACTGGCCGAGAACCAGCCTTTGGTCGGTTTCAGGCCCACCACATTATTGAAGCCAGCCGGTACGCGACCGGAACCGGCGGTATCGGTGCCGAGCGAGAAGCCTACCAGACCGCGTGCCAGTACCGACGCCGAGCCGGAACTGGAGCCGCCGCTGACGTAGTCGGCATTAAAGGTATTACGCACCGCACCATAAGGGGAACGGGTGCCGACCAGACCGGTGGCATATTGGTCGAGGTTGGTTTTGCCAATTACCACCGCGCCGGCGGCTTTAAGTTGGGCGACGACAAAGGCATCTGCGCTGGCGGTATAAGTCAGCGCCGGGCAAGCGGCGGTCGTCGGCCAGCCCGCGACATCGATATTGTCTTTGACGGCAAAAGGTACGCCAAACAACGGCAGTGCCGCCGGGTTGCGCAGATAGCTGGCTAACAGCGGCTCAATTTGTGCCTGAAGTTGTGCCGGGGTGGCGAGATACAACCACGCATTATCCTGGTTATCGATAGCTGCGAGGTGTGCTTCCAGCAGGGCGGTTATCTGCTGCGGTTCCTGTTGGTAACGCTGTTGCCAATCCTGAAGCGTGTAGCCAAAAGTCGATGCCATGAGTGAATTCCAACTGGTATACAAGATGGAATTCAACAGAGCAAAGGCCGTGCCATATTTGTAACGGAATGATTATGCGAAATTAGTTCCAGTACGATAAGTTTTTGTGATGAATAAGTGCACAATGGCGGCGCAGCATCTGGTCGATAGCGGTGCGTGATCGTAAATTTTATGAAGAACATGGCAAGAGCGTGTTGGCCTGGTTAGCATGAAGAAAGTCTGGCATGCAGCTGGATCGCAGCACAAAGAGGAGAGTGAAGTGGATAAGTGGCGTAACTGGATTATAGGGATCTGCCTGGTCAGTGCGGCCAGCAGCGTGTGGGCCGATTCGCTAGACCAGCAACGACAGCGTTATGCCCAGATAAAACAAGCCTGGGATAACAAGCAGATGGACACCGTGGCACAGTTGATGCCAACGCTACAGGATTACCCGCTCTATCCTTATCTGCAATACCGTATGCTGGCGCAGGATCTCGATCAGGAAACGCCGCTGGCGGTGAAGAATTTTATTCAACAATACCCGACGTTACCGCCTGCGCGTGCGCTCTCCACCCGTTTTGTCAATGTGCTGGCACACCGTCAGGCATGGCAGGAATTGCTGAATTTCAGCCCGGAAGCACCGCAACCGGTACAGGCGCGTTGTAACTGGTATTACGCCAAGTGGGCCACCGGCCAGCAGCAGGTGGCGTTTGATGGCGCGAAAGACATCTGGCTGCGCGGGACATCGCTGCCTAATGATTGCGACCAGTTGTTCTCAGTGTGGCAATCTGCCGGGCAACTCTCGCCGATCACCATCCTTGAGCGTATTCGCCTGGCGATGAAAGCGGGTAACGATAGCCTGGTCAATTATCTGGCGAAGATGTTGCCAGCGGATTACCAAACCATCGCCACGGCAGTGATGACGTTGCAGCAGAACCCGCAAACTGTCACCAGTTTTGCCAGCAGCGTTGGGCCAACCGATTTTACCCGCCAGGCCACCAACTTTGCTTTCGCCCGTGTGGCTCGTGAGGACGCAGAAAATGCGCGCCTGATGATCCCGGGACTGGTGCAGTCGCAGAAGATGGGACCGGCAGATGAGCAGGCGCTGAAAGAGATCGTCGCGTGGCGTCTCATGGGCAACGATGTGACTTCTGAGCAGGCGAGCTGGCGCGATAACGTGGTGATGAACAGCGAATCCACCACGTTGATTGAGCGCCGGGTGCGACTGGCTCTGGGTAATCACGACCGGCGTGGACTGAATACCTGGATTGCTCGCCTGCCGGTAGAGGCCAAAGAGAAAGATGAGTGGCAATACTGGCAGGCCGATCTGCTGATTGAGCAGGGACGTAAAGATGAAGCCGACGAAATCCTGCGCAAGTTAATGCAGGGACGAGGGTTCTATCCGATGGTGGCGGCCCAGCGGTTGGGCGTCGACTACCCGTTGCAGGTGAATCCGGCTCCGGCACCGGAGAGCAATCTGGTGCAGGGGGCGGAACTGGCACGGGTGCGTGAGCTGATGTACTGGGGGCTGGATAACCTGGCGCGCAGCGAATGGGCTAACCTGGTTTCCAGCAAAACCCGTGAGCAGCAACAGATGCTGGCGCGCTACGCCAATGAGCAGGACTGGTGGGATCTGAGCGTGCAGGCCACCATTACCGCCAAAATGTGGGACAGCCTGAAAGAACGCTTCCCGCTGGCATGGCGCAATCTTTATCAGCAATACACCAGCGGCAAAGCGATTCCGCAAAGTTATGCTATGGCGATTTCGCGTCAGGAGAGTGCGTGGAACCCGAAAGCGCGTTCGCCGGTGGGGGCCAGTGGGCTGATGCAGGTGATGCCCGCGACCGCCACGCATACCGTGAAGATGTATAACATTCCCGGTTATGTGAACAGCGGCCAATTGCTTGATCCACAAACCAATATCCAGATTGGTACGCAATATCTGGATTATGTCTATCAGCAGTTTGAGCAGAACCGTATCTTTGCCTCGGCAGCTTACAACGCCGGACCGTCACGAGTGCGTAGCTGGCTGAACAACAGTGGTGGGCGTCTGGATGCGGTGGCGTTTATTGAAACCATTCCCTTCTCGGAAACCCGTGGCTACGTGAAGAACGTGCTGGCGTATGATGCCTACTATCGTTACTTCATGGGACAACCCGATAAGATTCTGGCAGATAGCGAGTGGAATCGCCGCTACTGACTGTGTTATGCTTCCGTACTCGTTAATGAGTACGGAAGCCCTTCATGAGCCAACCCCTTTCTTCCCAGCCTGTTGAAAATAACTGGCTGCGTTTTGTTGACCTGATGCAAAATGCCTTCGCCGATGGCGTCGCCTTACCGTTGCTGCAATTGATGATGACCCCGGATGAGCGGGAATCTTTTGGCACGCGTCTGCGCATCATTGAAGAGTTGATGAACGGAGAGATGAGCCAGCGTGAGCTGAAGAATGAGCTGGGCGTTGGCATTGCCACCATCACCCGTGGCTCCAACAGCCTGAAAGAAGCCCCGCCGGAGCTGAAACGTTGGCTGGAAGCGCGTCTGGGACGCGCCTGATCACTGCTGGTATAACGGATGGGTGAACGGGCAAAGCGCCAGAATCAGCGCCTGATGGTAGACGCTGGAACGCGTCAGCAGCCCGTGGGTAAAGGCACCAATCGCCCCGCCTTTCTGTTTGATATTTTCCACGCCGGTTAAGCGCGCCATTTCATCACCCAGCTCATGACCGGCGCTCAAACCTGCCATCACTACTGCTGGCAGCGTAAAGCTGGCGGAGCGTGATTCACCGCGCTGCTGCGCATTTTCCACCACCATCCATGCGAAGGCGCTGTCGCCTTCAATTCCGGCTTCAATGGCCACCCAAAAGTCCGCATCCGCTTTTTTGGTGCGTGCGTTGGCAACACGCTGACGTGCGCCAGTTCGCGTTTCGACATCCGTCAGCGGCTGGGCTGCAACGCCGCTCTCGACCTCGACCCCTTCAATATGGCAGGATCCTTCGCCGAAAACGTCGTTGAACGCTTGTGCAATCGCGCGGATTTTTGCCGGATTGATGGTGGCTGCGACAACATGGTACATAATTGTTTGAACCCTTAAGGCAAATTTGTCGCAGTATAACGGAAATTAAGCATGCTACAGGTCTATCTTGTTCGTCACGGTGAAACGGTTTGGAATGCGGCCCGACGCATTCAGGGGCAGTCCGACAGTCCGCTGACGGAGAAAGGTGAGCAACAAGCCCATCAGGTGGGTGAGCGCGTTAAATCGCTGGGGATTACCCATGTGATTGCCAGCGATTTAGGACGTACTCGTCGCACTGCGGAAATTATCGCGGATGCCTGCGGTTGTGCGGTAACGCTTGATGCGCGCCTGCGCGAACTCAATATGGGGGTGCTGGAACAGCGCCCAATCGAAGGGTTGACGGCGGAAGAAGAGAGCTGGCGGAAAACCCTGGTGGATGGCACCGAAAACGGTCGCATTCCTGGCGGTGAGTCGATGGCGGAGATGGCGGCGCGGATGCACGCGGCGTTAAATGATTGCCTCGGATTACCGGCAGGCAGCCGTCCACTGATTGTCAGCCACGGTATGGCACTCGGCGTGCTGGTGAGTACCATTCTTGGTTTACCGGCACATGCCGAACGCCGTTTGCGTCTGCGTAACTGCTCCATCTCTCGCGTTGACCATCAGCAGAGCGCCTGGCTGGCAGCGGGCTGGGTGGTGGAGACGGCCGGGGATGTGTCACATCTGGATGCACCAGCGCTGGATGAACTGCAACGCTGAAGCGCAATATGAAAATGCCGTCATGACGACGGCATTTTGCTGTTAGCGTTCCTGCACCGGACGTATCGGAATCAGATACTCGCAGCGAATCTCGGTAGGTGGCTCGCTACGCTTCTTGCCACCGTGGGTGAAGAAACGTTCGATATCCTGCCCCTGACGACGTACCAGGCCCAGCGTGGGCATGCAAGTCCCGTACAGCAGCAGAATAAATTCCTGCAACGCGGTACGCGGTCCGTTATAGGTGAACTGCACATAATCACCCGCTTCCAGAATCACACTCTGATTGGATTGCATGCTTTTTGCCAGTTGATCGGCAGGCACCGCGGTAGTGTAGAGAATCTCCTGCTCATCATCCTTTTCATGGCTGGCGCGTACCTGATGCAAGCCATACAGCACCGGTGGCACGGTATCGGTTTCCAGCAGGAACTGTTTCCAGAAATGCACACGCATTTCGTCGCGATAGCTGGAGATCTGCTCCAGCGTGCAGCTGTAGCTTTGGGTTTGACCCACCAACACCGTTTCCGGCAGCGTGACAAACTGCGGCTCAGGCATGTGGTTATCTTCCAGACGAATCGGCGGGCGGATACCGAAGGAATTCCAGTCTGACGAACGACGATACCAGGCGGGCGTCTGATTAAACTGCTTTTTGAACGCACGGGTAAAGGTCTGCTGGGAATCGAAACGGTATTGCAGGGCGATGTCGAGTATCGGACGGCTGGTGAGGCGTAACGCCACCGCGGCCTTAGACAGCCGGCGAGCGCGGATATAAGCGCCGATCGCGTGGCCTGTCACGTCCTTAAACATGCGCTGCAGATGCCATTTGGAATAGCCCGCTTTCAGGGCGACATTATCCAGTGAAAGGGGTTGATCCAGATGGCTCTCCAGCCAGACAAGCAAATCGCGAATGATACCGGCTTGGTCCATAAAACATCCTCATAACTCTCTGGTGGCGCAACTTATGAAGTCGTCGAATAATAGCACGAAATGCAAAAAGGCGAGAGGGCGGTTTTGTAAGTCGACTGTGCTACATCAATGCGGGTTGTTACCCATTTGGTTTGGTTCTGTTATCGATTGCCAGTACATTACATTCTCATCTATTCCGTTTGCAATGGTAACTCCATGACAATAGCTCGCCTTCTTATAGTCACCCTGGCAACATATGCCTTCGCGGGATCCCTCCAGGCAGAGGAGATCGGCTCAGTTGACACGGTTTTCAAGATGTTTGGCCCCGATCATAAGATCGTGGTGGAAGCCTTTGATGACCCCGATGTAAAAAATGTAACCTGTTATATCAGCCGGGCGAAAACCGGCGGGATCAAAGGCGGATTAGGTCTGGCCGAGGACACTTCCGATGCGGCGATTTCCTGCCAGCAGGTAGGGCCGGTTACGCTGAGCGATAAAATTGCGCAAGGTAAAGCGCAGGGAGATGTGGTGTTCCAGAAGCGCACATCGCTGGTTTTTAAGAAGCTACAGGTTGTACGCTTTTATGATCAAAAGCGCAACGCGCTGGTCTACCTGGCCTACTCAGATAAAGTGGTGGAAGGCTCGCCAAAAAACGCGCTGAGCGCTGTGCCGATTATGCCCTGGCATTAACAACAGGCTGGCACCTATTCGTAGCGGCGCGATTTATCGCGCCGCTACAGAACAGATATGTGCAGATTAGTCCTGCAACTCACCGCAGAAGCGATAACCTTCGCCATGAATGGTGGCGATGATTTCTGGGGTATCCGGCGTAGATTCGAAATGCTTACGGATACGGCGGATGGTGACATCCACGGTGCGGTCATGCGGCTTCAGCTCGCGACCGGTCATCTTTTTCAGCAGGTCAGCACGGGTCTGAATTTTGCCTGGGTTTTCGCAGAAGTGCAGCATGGCGCGGAATTCACTGCGCGGCAGCTTGTACTGCTCGCCGTTCGGGCTGATCAGTGAGCGGCTGTTGATATCCAGCTCCCAACCGTTGAAACGATAGCTTTCCACCTGACGACGCTCCTCATTGGGCATCGCCAGATTCATGGTACGCGACAACAGGTTACGCGCACGGATGGTCAGCTCACGCGGATTAAATGGCTTGGTGATGTAATCATCCGCGCCAATTTCCAGACCAAGGATTTTGTCCACTTCATTATCACGGCCGGTGAGGAACATCAGCGCTACGTTCGCCTGCTCACGCAGTTCACGCGCCAGCAACAAGCCGTTTTTGCCCGGCAGGTTGATGTCCATAATCACCAGATTGACGTCGTTTTCCGTCAGAACCTGATGCATTTCGGCGCCGTCGGTGGCTTCATAGACCATGTAACCTTCAGCCTCAAAGATGCTTTTGAGGGTGTTACGCGTGACCAGTTCGTCTTCAACGATAAGAATGTGCGGGGTCTGCATGTTTCGCTACCTAAAATTTGCCAACAAATCGAAAACAGGGCGTACGGCGGTTGCACTTACTGTTAATCGTAACAGCATGCCGTTCGCAACCGGTGTACGAAATAATCTTCGGAATACACCATCCATCTACGTCAACTTCAGTGTTAGCTCAGCCAGTCAGGATGAATATTTGCGTGCCCCGTGGGTATCGGACTGGCGCTTATCCTAACCGTATTAACAGCAACCTAACAGCACCAACAACAACCGATAAGCATAAAAACAACGCTTCGTTGACTTATATCAAATGCAAGTGTAGCACGTTAACACTTTTATGAAAAACTTCTCCAGGAATGCCAGCTTAGCTCACAAAAAGCAGCATTTTTGCTACATTCCGGCTGCATAATAGCAAAACAAAAACTTGCCGGAAATTATATTTCAATAAGATGATATCTAATGCTTTTATAATAAAATGGCACGGAAATTTAGCTTTAATACGTTAATTTATGCTACCTCGCGCTTTTATTCTGTTTTAACATCCTTAACATCTTATTTTCTTATATCCACATGGTTGGTATTTTCCGGTGTGCATGCCAACATACGCTGAGTTGTTAACAGTTCGATGGAAAAATCATGCATTTCCCCCTCATTCTTGTCTCTCCCGCCCGACCAGAAAATATCGGTGCCGCCGCCCGTGCCATGAAAACCATGGGTTTTAGCGAGTTGCGTATTGTCGCCAGCGATGCCTGGCAGGATCCGGCGGCCCGACGCGTGGCGCACGGCGCAGGCGAAATCCTTGATAGCGTAAAAACTTATGACACGCTTAGTGACGCACTTCAGGACGTGGACTTCTCGGTCGCGACCACGGCGCGCAGCCGGGCGAAGTTCCGTTACTACGCTACACCCGCACAAGTGGAAACCATTTTGCAGGAGAAACGCCAGTGGCTGAGCCGGATAGCGCTGGTGTTTGGCCGCGAGGATAGCGGATTGACCAATGAGGAGCTGGAACAGGTAGACCTGCTCACCGGCATTCCGATGGCAAACGACTATCCCTCGCTCAATCTCGGGCAGGCAGTGATGGTGTATTGCTACCAACTCTCTGCGCTGAATCAGGTGGTGGCCCAGCCCGCAGCGATGGCGGATGCGCAGCAGTTGCAGGCGTTGCGGGTGCGTTTCCAGCAATTGTTGGTTCGTCTGGCAGTGGACGACGATGCCAAGATGGTGGACTGGATCGATCAACGTATCGGTTTGCTGGAACAACGTGACAGCGCCATGCTGCATCGTCTGCTGCACGACGTAGAAAAAAAACTTATAGATAATAACTCGGGTAAATCCTGACTTTGCAGTGACAGATCGGGAGTTGTGGCTATTTGCTGAACGATCCCGATGGCATTTTCCGGGCAAAGCGCAGCACTGCGTAGTGGCGAAAAATCCGTCTTAGGACAAATTCGTTGACTTAACGTGCGCTTTGCTTTAATTCTGGAAGGCAGACGGACAATCAAGACAGACAGAAAAAAATCTCAATGCGTACAAACAGCCTGAACACCACCATTATTATTACCACCACCATTACCACAGGTAACGGTGCGGGCTGACGCATACAGGAAAAACAAAAAAGAAGCCCGCACCTAACCAGTGCGGGCTTTTTTTTCGGCATAAATTCAGGAGAGCTTTAACCATGCGAGTGCTGAAATTCGGCGGGACCTCGGTAGCCAATGCGGAACGTTTTCTCCGCGTGGCAGACATTCTGGAAAGCAATGCGCAACAGGGACAGGTTGCAACCGTACTCTCTGCGCCAGCGAAAATTACCAATCATCTGGTGGCGATGATTGAGAAAACCATTAGCGGGCAGGATGCGTTGCCGAATATCAGCGATGCCGAACGTATTTTTGCCGAGCTGTTGCAGGGGTTGGCCGATGCACAGCCGGGCTTCGATTATGAAGGGTTGAAGACGCGCGTTGACCTCGAATTTGCCCAACTGAAGCAGGTGCTGCATGGCATCAGCCTGCTGGGTCAGTGCCCGGATGCGGTCAATGCTGCCATCATCTGCCGGGGTGAGAAGCTGTCCATCGCCATTATGGAAGCGCTGCTCCAGGCGCGCGGCTACAAAGTGACGGTCATCGACCCGGTGGAAAAACTGCTGGCCGTCGGCCACTACCTTGAATCTACCGTGGATATCAATGAATCCACCCGCCGTATCGCCGCCAGCCAGATCCCTGCCGATCATATGATCCTGATGGCCGGTTTCACCGCCGGAAACGAGCGTGGCGAACTGGTGGTGCTAGGCCGTAACGGTTCTGACTATTCGGCAGCGGTATTGGCGGCCTGTCTGCGTGCTGACTGTTGTGAAATCTGGACTGACGTCGATGGCGTCTATACCTGTGACCCGCGTCAGGTGCCGGATGCGCGCCTGCTGAAGTCCATGTCCTATCAGGAGGCAATGGAGCTGTCGTACTTTGGTGCCAAAGTGCTGCACCCCCGCACCATCGCCCCGATTGCCCAGTTCCAGATTCCCTGCCTGATTAAAAACACCGCTAACCCGCAAGCACCCGGCACCTTAATTGGTGGCGAAGGTGAGCATGATGAAAACCCGGTAAAAGGCATCACTAACCTCAACAACATGGCGATGTTTAACGTCTCCGGACCGGGGATGAAAGGCATGGTTGGCATGGCGGCACGCGTGTTTGCTGCGATGTCGCGCACCGGTATCTCGGTGGTGTTGATTACCCAATCCTCTTCCGAGTACAGCATCAGCTTCTGCGTGCCGCAGAACGAGCTGGCGCGTGCGCGCCGCGTGCTGGAAGATGAATTCTACCTCGAATTGAAAGACGGCTTGCTGGATCCGCTGGAAGTGGTTGAGCAACTGGCGATTATCTCGGTGGTCGGTGACGGCATGCGTACCCTGCGTGGCATCTCTGCCAAGTTCTTCTCCGCGCTGGCGCGAGCCAATATCAATATCGTGGCCATTGCCCAGGGTTCCTCGGAGCGTTCCATCTCTGCCGTGGTGAGCAACGATGAAGTCACTACTGGCGTGCGTGTGGTGCACCAGATGCTGTTTGCCACCGATCAGGTGATTGAAGTGTTCGTGGTCGGTGTCGGCGGCGTCGGCGCGGCGTTGCTGGAGCAGCTACATCGTCAGCAGGCGTGGCTGAAGCAAAAGCATATCGATTTGCGGGTGTGTGGCATCGCTAACTCGCGCGCGTTGCTGACCAACGTGCACGGCATCGATCTCAGTAACTGGAAAGGGGCGCTGGCGGAAGCCAAAGAACCGTTCAATCTTGGTCGTCTGATCCGTCTGGTGAAAGAGTATCACCTGCTGAACCCGGTGATTGTCGATTGTACTTCGAGCCAGGCGGTGGCCGATCAGTACGCGGATTTCCTCGCGGATGGTTTCCATGTCGTGACGCCGAACAAAAAGGCCAACACCTCTTCATGGAATTATTACCAGCAGATGCGTGCGGCAGCGGAGAAATCGCGCCGTAAGTTCCTGTATGACACCAACGTGGGGGCGGGTTTGCCGGTGATCGAGAACCTGCAAAATCTGCTGAATGCCGGTGATGAGCTGATCAAATTCTCCGGTATTCTTTCCGGCTCGCTGTCGTTTATTTTCGGCAAGCTGGATGAGGGCGTTTCCCTGTCTGAAGCGACCAAAATGGCGCGTGACATGGGCTTCACCGAACCGGACCCGCGTGATGACCTGTCGGGCACCGATGTGGCGCGTAAGCTGCTGATTCTGGCGCGTGAAGCGGGACATCAACTGGAGCTGAGCGATATCGAGATCGAACCGCTGCTGCCTGCCAGTCTGACGGAGATTGCTGACGTTGAGCAATTCATGCAGCGTTTGCCGGAACTGGACAACGCCTTTGCGGCGCGCGTTGCCAAAGCGCGTGATGAAGGTAAAGTGTTACGCTTCGTTGGTGCCATCGAAGAGGGTGGTGCCTGCAAAGTGAAAATTGATGCAGTGGACAGTAACGATCCGCTGTTTAAAGTCAAAAATGGCGAAAACGCCCTGGCGTTCTATAGCCGTTATTATCAGCCGATCCCGCTGGTTCTGCGTGGATACGGTGCCGGGAATGATGTGACCGCAGCCGGGGTGTTTGCCGATCTGCTGCGCACGCTGTCGTGGAAGTTGGGAGTTTGATGATGGTAAAAATTTATGCACCGGCCTCGATAGGTAACGTCAGCGTCGGCTTTGATGTGCTTGGCGCGGCGGTTTCGCCGGTGGATGGCACCCTGCTGGGTGATTGTGTGTCGGTCGAGGCGGCCGACCGCTTTAGCCTGGTAAACAAAGGGCGCTTCGTCAGCAAACTGCCGGACAATCCACAGGAAAACATTGTTTATCAGTGCTGGCAGCGTTTTTGTGAAGCGATTGGTAAAGAAGTGCCGGTGGCGATGACGCTGGAAAAAAACATGCCGATCGGCTCGGGTCTTGGCTCCAGCGCCTGCTCGGTCGTGGCTGGCCTGATGGCGATGAACGAATTTTGTGGCAAACCGTTGAATGACACCGAACTGCTGGCGTTGATGGGCGAGCTGGAAGGACGTATCTCCGGTAGCGTGCATTACGACAACGTTGCGCCGTGCTTCCTCGGCGGCGTGCAGTTGATGATTGAAGAGAACGGCATTATCAGCCAGTCAGTGCCGTCGTTTGACGAGTGGCTGTGGGTGATGGCCTATCCGGGCATCAAAGTCTCCACCGCTGAAGCGCGTGCGATTCTACCGGCGCAGTATCGTAAACAGGACATCATCAAACACGGTCGTTTGCTGGGCGGTTTCATCCATGCCTGTCATACTCAGCAGCCAGAACTGGCCGCGAAGCTGATGCAGGATGTGGTGGCGGAGCCGTATCGCACCAAACTGCTGCCGGGCTTTGCGGAAGCACGCCAGGCAGCAGCCGATATTGGCGCGCTGGCCTGCGGTATTTCGGGTTCCGGCCCGACACTTTTCGCCGTTTGCAACGAGATGGCAACGGCACAGCGGATGGCAGACTGGCTGAGCCAGCACTATCTGCAAAATGAAGAAGGTTTCGTCCATATCTGCCGTCTTGATACGGCTGGCGCACGTAAATTGGGATAACGCATGAAACTCTACAACCTTAAGGATCATAACGAGCAGGTGAGCTTCGCTCAGGCCGTGAAGCAGGGCCTTGGCTCGCAGCAGGGGCTGTTTTTTCCGCTCGAACTGCCGGAATTTGAACTGACCGACATCGATGCGATGCTGGAGATGGATTTTGTTACCCGCAGCAGCAAAATCCTCTCGGCTTACATCGGTGACGAAATTGCCGCACATCAGTTGGCTGAGCGCGTGAAAAACGCGTTTGCGTTCCCGGCCCCGGTGGCAAAAGTGAGCGACGACGTCGCCTGCCTCGAACTGTTTCATGGCCCGACGCTGGCGTTCAAAGACTTCGGCGGCCGTTTTATGGCGCAGATGCTTTCGTATGTCAGCGGTGCCGATGAAAAAATCACCATTCTGACCGCCACGTCTGGCGATACCGGCGCAGCAGTAGCCCATGCGTTTTACGGCATGGAAAACGTGCGCGTGGTGATCCTCTATCCGCAGGGCAAAATCAGCCCGTTGCAGGAAAAATTGTTCTGCACCCTGGGGGGGAACATCGAAACCATCGCCATCGACGGCGATTTCGATGCCTGCCAGGCGCTGGTGAAACAAGCCTTTGATGATGAAGAACTGAAAAAGGCGATCGGCCTGAACTCAGCCAACTCCATCAACATCAGCCGTCTGCTGGCGCAGATTTGCTACTACTTTGAAGCTGTGGCGCAACTGCCGCAGGAAAAACGCAATCAGCTGGTGGTGTCGGTGCCAAGTGGTAACTTTGGTGACCTGACCGCAGGCCTGCTGGCGAAATCACTCGGTCTGCCGATCAAACGCTTTATTGCTGCCACCAACGCCAACGATACCGTGCCGCGCTTCCTCGCCAATGGCGAATGGACGCCGCATGCCACCGTTGCCACGCTGTCCAACGCTATGGATGTGAGCCAGCCGAACAACTGGCCGCGCGTGGAAGAGTTGTTCCGCCGCAAAACCTGGCGTCTGGGCGATCTGGCCTATGGTGCGGTGAGCGACGAAACCACCAAAGCGACCATGCGTGAGCTGGCAGAAATCGGTTATCTGTCTGAACCGCATGCGGCGATTGCTTATCGTCTGCTGCGCGATCAGTTGCAGGAAGGTGAGTACGGTCTGTTCCTTGGCACTGCGCATCCGGCGAAGTTCAAGGAGAGCGTTGAAGCGATTCTGGAGCAGACGCTGCCGCTGCCGGAAGCACTGGCTGAGCGTGCCGACCTGCCGCTGCTGTCGCATAATTTGAAAGCAGATTTCGCCGCGCTGCGTGCGTTCTTGCTGAAATAACATAAGAATGGCTGGCAAATGCCAGCCATTCTTTTATCGCGCCGTTACGGGTTATTGCTGCTCGTGGCGTTTAAACACCAGCTCGTTTTCGCTGCTTTCAGCCGCAGCAAAGAAATATCCATCCACATCGAATTTCTTCAATTGCTCCGGTTTGGTCAGGCGGTGCTGAATCACATAACGGCTCATCAGGCCACGCGCTTTCTTGGCGTAGAAGCTGATCACCTTAAACTTGCCGTTCTTCTCATCCAGGAACACCGGCTTAATCAGTCGCCCGGCCAGTTTTTTCGGCTTGATAGCTTTGAAATATTCATCTGACGCCAGGTTAATCAACACGTCATCGCCTTGTTCCGCCAGCGCAGCATTCAGTTTTTCCGTCAGCAAATCACCCCAGAAACCATAGAGATCTTTCGCCGCCGGGTTCGTCAGTTTGATCCCCATTTCCAGCCGGTAGGGCTGCATTAAGTCGAGCGGGCGCAGCAAACCATACAAACCCGACAGCATACGCAGATGCTGCTGGGCGAAAGCAAAATCTTTTTCGCTAAAGGTTTCAGCCTGCAAACCGGTGTAGACATCCCCTTTGAACGCCAGAATCGCCTGACGCGCATTCTCCAGCGTGAAGGGGGGCTGCCATTCGTTAAAACGTTCTGCGTTCAGATGGGCCAGTTTGTCGCTGATGCCCATCAGCGAGGCGATTTGCGCCGGTGACAGATCACGGGCGACATCAATCAGCTGTTGTGACTTTTCTAACAGCGCTGGTTGAGTGAAGGTTTGCGTCGCAAGCGGGCTTTCATAATCCAGCGTCTTGGCTGGCGAGATGACCATCAGCATGGTGTTGTCCTCGGTTTACCCCCAGGTTTTTCAGGGTATTAACGGAAAATTTGTTCGGCGAGTGTAGCAAAAAAGCGTGACGGATCGGCAAATCGTTCCCATTTGTCCGTGCTATCGGAAAGGGCACGCCGCGACCTTGCACCGTGGTTACCGCGTGATATTATCGCAACAGCCTTTTTCACCCTGACAGTCAACCTAAGAGAAAAGAGAACCATGACGGACAAACTTACTTCCTTGCGTCAGCTGACTACTGTGGTCGCCGACACCGGTGATATCGCGGCAATGAAGCTGTATCAACCGCAAGATGCCACCACCAACCCTTCTTTGATCCTCAATGCCGCTCAAATTCCTGAATACCGTAAACTGATTGACGAAGCCATTAGCTGGGCACGTCAGCAGAGCAGCAACAAAGAAGAGCAGTTACAGCTGGTTTCTGACAAGCTGGCCGTCAACATTGGTCTGGAAATTCTCAAACTGATCCCGGGTCGTATCTCGACTGAAGTCGATGCGCGTCTGTCTTATGACACCGAAGCGAGCATCGCCAAAGCGCGTAGCCTGATCAAACTGTACAACGATGCAGGTATCAGCAACGATCGCATCCTGATCAAACTGGCTTCAACCTGGCAGGGTATCCGTGCCGCTGAGCAGCTGGAAAAAGAAGGTATCAACTGTAACCTGACCCTGCTGTTCTCCTTCGCGCAGGCGCGTGCTTGTGCTGAAGCGGGCGTGTTCCTGATCTCTCCGTTCGTAGGTCGTATCCTCGACTGGTATAAAGCGAACACCGACAAGAAAGAGTATGCTGCGCACGAAGATCCGGGCGTGGTTTCTGTTTCTGAGATCTACAACTATTACAAGCAACACGGTTACGAAACCGTGGTAATGGGTGCCAGCTTCCGTAACGTCGGTGAAATCATCGAGCTGGCCGGTTGCGACCGTCTGACCATCTCCCCGAACCTGCTGAAAGAGCTGGCTGAAAGCGAAGGCGCTGTTGAGCGTAAACTGAGCTACAGCGGCGAAGTGAAAGCGCGTCCGGCGAAAATGACCGAAGCCGAGTTCCTGTGGCAGCACAACCAGGACCCGATGGCCGTCACCAAACTGGCGGAAGGCATCCGCAACTTTGCCATCGACCAGGGCAAACTTGAGAAGATGATCGCTGAACTGCTGTAAGTGATGACACCGTGGCGGCACTGCCCGCCACGGTTTAATCCCCGTCATAATTCGAGTTGCAGATGCGTTGGCTGCACTCATTCACAGCGGTCACTTACTGGTGTAAGCTCCCGGCGATTCATTCATTTGCCGCCTTCCTGCAACTCGAATTATTTAGGGTATTAGCATCTCCCTATATTATTCTTCTTTTTATCCCCCTCATGCACCACAGCGATAACTCTATGGATACATTACGTATTGGATTAATTTCTGTTTCCGATCGCGCGGCGAACGGCATTTATCAGGATCAGGGCATTCCGGCGCTGGAAAGCTGGCTTGGCAGCGCATTAACGACGCCCTTTGAGATCGAAACCCGGCTGGTGCCGGATGAACAACCGATGATCGAACAGGCGATTTGCGAGCTGGTGGATGAATTGTTCTGCCATCTGGTACTGACCACGGGCGGTACGGGACCCGCGCGCCGTGATGTGACACCTGATGCGACCCTTGCGGTTGCCGATCGTGAGATGCCGGGTTTTGGCGAGCAGATGCGCCAGATCAGCCTGCAATTTGTCCCGACGGCGATCCTGTCACGCCAGGTGGGGGTGATCCGTAAACAGTCGCTGATCCTCAATTTGCCGGGGCAGCCGAAATCGATCAAAGAAACGCTGGAAGGACTGAAAGGAGATGACGGCGTGGTGAAAGTGCCGGGTATCTTCGCGGCCGTACCGTATTGTTTACAGCTGCTTGACGGGCCTTATGTCGAGACTGACCCGGTAGTGGTAGCAGCATTTCGGCCAAAAAGCGCGAGGCGTGAGACAAACGTCTGAATATCGCCGTTTTCAGGCATAAAATTCAGACGTACTGGTGTGGCAAAAAATTGACGGTATAGTAAGCGTAACTTTACAACTATATTTTTTTGCCTCTGGATACCGCTACGTTATGGATTCGCTCGCAACTCGTCGCCTCAACCGACAGGATTATAAAACCCTGTCGCTGGCCGCCCTTGGTGGGGCGCTGGAATTTTACGACTTCATCATCTTTGTGTTCTTCGCTGCGGTGATCGGCCAACTCTTCTTCCCGGCAGATATGCCGGAATGGCTGCGTCAGGTGCAGACCTTTGCCATCTTTGCCGCAGGTTATCTGGCGCGCCCGCTTGGTGGCATCATCATGGCGCACTTTGGTGACAAAGTTGGCCGTAAGAAGATGTTTAGTCTGAGTATCCTGCTGATGGCTCTGCCGACGTTGGCAATGGGGGCGTTGCCGACTTACGACAGCATTGGTATCGCTGCTCCGCTGTTGATGCTGCTGTTGCGCGTGTTACAGGGGGCCGCGATTGGTGGCGAAGTGCCGGGCGCATGGGTGTTTGTCGCGGAGCATGTGCCAGAAAAACGCGTGGGTTTTGCCTGTGGCACCTTAACCGCCGGTTTAACCGCCGGGATTTTGCTCGGCTCGCTGGTGGCAACCATCATCAATACTTCGCTCTCTCCGACGGCAATTGCCGCGCATGGCTGGCGCATCCCGTTCTTTCTCGGTGGCGTGTTTGGTTTGCTGGCGATGTATTTGCGCCGCTGGCTGCATGAAACGCCAGTGTTTCAGCAAATGCAGCAGCGCAAGGCGCTGGCGGATAAGCTGCCATTGCAAACTATTCTGGCCCAACACAAACGCGGCATCGTGATTTCCATGCTGCTGACCTGGTTGCTCTCCGCCTGCATCGTAGTGGTGATTCTGATGGCTCCGACGCTGATGCAAAAACAACACGCGATTCCGGCGGCGCTGAGCTTACAGGCCAATAGCCTGGCTACGGTGATGTTGCTGTTTGGCTGCGTGATTGCGGGTTGGCTGGTGGACCGTATCGGAGCGGCGCGCACCTTGATGATCGGTTCGTTGCTGTTGGCGATCGGTAGCTGGAACTTCTTCCATCAATTAGGAAGTGCGCCGGAGATGTTGTTTGTCTGGTATGGTCTGGCGGGGTTGAGCGTTGGCGTGGTGGGGGTTGTACCGTTTGTGATGGTTCGCTCCTTCCCGGCAGCGGTGCGCTTCACCGGTATCTCCTTCTCCTATAACGTCGCCTACGCCATTTTTGGCGGCCTGACGCCGATTAGCGTGACCTTGATTATGCGTCTGACACCGATGGCACCGGCATGGTACGTGTTGGCGTTGGCGGTAATTGGATTTGCAGTAGGGGTGTGGCTGTTACGTGATAACCGGCAGGAAAGCGTGCAGTTTGAGACATCCATTCATTCTTCATAAATGATTACGCGGAGCCTCCAGGCTCCGCGTTGCGATTCAGCGTGGTTGACCAATCGGCAGCACGGTGCGGCCCCATTGTTCATTCAGCACTTCACCCATCGCCAGATAGATGGCGCTACCACCACAGATCAGACCAATCCAACCGGCGATGCGCACCAGCAGCGCGTTATCCAGCAGATGCCCAATCGCCAACAAGGCAAACAGCACCGTCAGGCTGGCAAACACAAATTGCAGCATAGTCGGGCCGGTGAGGGTGCCAAAGAATAAAAACAGCGTGAACACGCCCCATAGGCCAAGGTAAGCCCCGAGGAAATGACTGTCAGCGGCTTCCGACAGCCCCATTTTCGGTAGCAGCAGAATCGCGACCAGCGTCAGCCAGAAGCTGCCGTAAGAGGCAAATGCCGTCAGGCCGAAGGTGTTACCTTTCTTAAATTCCAGCAGGCCGGCAAAAATTTGCGCGAGGCCGCCATAAAAAATGCCCATCGCCAGGATGATGGTATCCATCGCGAAGAGTCCGGTGTTGTGCAGATTGAGCAGAATGGTGGTCATACCAAAGCCCATTAAGCCCAGTGGCGCAGGGTTCGCCAGAGTGATGTTACGCATAGTTCCTCAAAGGTAATTATTAATATCTGAATGTTGTCTTATCCCGTTAGTCAGACGGGGCGCAGCATAATAATCAGCCAGCTACCCGGCATCTTTGATCTGAGTGGGGAGAGATAATTAAAATTTTTTTAGTTTTAACCCTTGATGCGCTTCGAAGCGGCCCCATCTAGTTGTCATCGAGAGTTGTGGTGCAGGAAAAAAAGCCTGCTCAGGCAGTTGAAAGCGGCGAAACATGCCCGCATCTCTGCTTCACAACCCAATTTGGCAAAGAATTTAAGTGGGAGACGTTTAGATGGGTAAGATTATTGGTATTGACTTGGGTACAACCAACTCTTGTGTTGCGATTATGGACGGCACCAAAGCACGCGTGCTGGAAAATGCCGAAGGTGATCGTACCACGCCTTCAATTATTGCTTATACACAGGATGGCGAAACTCTGGTCGGTCAACCGGCTAAACGTCAGGCGGTGACTAACCCGCAGAACACCCTGTTCGCGATTAAGCGCCTGATCGGCCGTCGTTTCCAGGACGAAGAAGTGCAGCGTGATATCAAAATCATGCCGTACAAAATCGCCGCAGCTGACAACGGTGATGCCTGGCTGGAAGTGAAAGGCCAGAAAATGGCTCCGCCGCAGATCTCTGCTGAAGTGCTGAAAAAAATGAAGAAAACCGCGGAAGATTTCCTCGGTGAGCCAGTGACTGAAGCGGTTATCACCGTACCGGCGTACTTCAACGATGCACAGCGTCAGGCAACCAAAGATGCCGGCCGTATCGCGGGTCTGGAAGTGAAACGTATTATTAACGAACCGACTGCGGCGGCGCTGGCTTACGGCCTCGACAAAGGTCAGGGCAACCGCACCATCGCGGTATACGACCTGGGCGGCGGTACCTTCGATATCTCTATCATCGAAATCGATGAAGTTGATGGCGAGAAAACCTTTGAAGTTCTGGCAACCAATGGTGATACCCACCTGGGTGGTGAAGACTTCGACAGCCGTCTGATCAACTACCTCGTTGCGGAGTTCAAGAAAGATCAGGGCATCGATCTGCACAACGATCCGCTGGCGATGCAGCGTCTGAAAGAAGCGGCAGAGAAAGCGAAAATCGAGCTGTCTTCTGCTCAGCAGACTGACGTTAACCTGCCGTACATCACTGCGGATGCGACCGGTCCTAAGCACCTGAACATCAAAGTGACCCGTGCGAAGCTGGAATCGCTGGTCGAAGATCTGGTTGCGCGTTCTATCGAGCCGCTGAAAGTCGCTCTGCAAGATGCTGGCCTGTCGGTTTCTGACATCAACGACGTGATCCTCGTCGGTGGTCAGACCCGCATGCCGCTGGTTCAGGCTAAAGTGACAGAATTCTTTGGCAAAGAGCCACGTAAAGACGTGAACCCGGATGAAGCCGTTGCCGTAGGTGCTGCGGTACAGGGTGGCGTGCTGGGTGGTGACGTGAAAGACGTCCTGCTGCTCGACGTAACCCCGCTGTCACTGGGTATCGAAACTATGGGTAGCGTGATGACTTCGCTGATCAGCAAGAACACCACCATCCCGACCAAACACAGCCAGGTGTTCTCAACTGCTGAAGATAACCAGTCTGCCGTGACCATTCATGTGTTGCAGGGTGAGCGTAAACGTGCCAGCGATAACAAATCACTGGGCCAGTTTAACCTCGACGGTATCCAGCCTGCACCGCGCGGTATGCCGCAGATTGAAGTGACTTTCGACATCGATGCGGACGGTATCCTGCACGTATCAGCGAAAGACAAAAACAGCGGTAAAGAGCAGAAGATCACCATCAAAGCGTCTTCTGGTCTGAACGAAGAAGAAATCGCGAAAATGGTACGTGACGCTGAAGCGAACGCCGAAGCCGACCGTAAATTTGAAGAGCTGGTGCAGACGCGTAACCAGGGCGACCAGATTGCGCACAGCACCCGTAAACAGCTGGATGAAGCGGGTGACAAACTGTCTGCCGATGACAAAGCCCCGATTGAATCTGCGCTGAACGATCTGAACACTGCGCTGAAAGGCGAAGACAAAGCTGACATCGAAGCGAAGATGCAGGCTCTGATGCAGGTTTCCAGCAAGCTGATGGAAATGGCACAGCAGCAGGCTCAGGCTGGCGCAGCAGACGCTGGCGACGCTTCCGCGAAGAAAGATGACGACGTTGTCGACGCTGAATTCGAAGAAGTTAAAGATAAAAAATAATTGCCCCTGACCGGGCGCGACGGCTGGCCTGACAGCCGTTGAAACCAGCACGGGCGTAGGAGATCTCTCCACGCCCGTGCGATCATGTTAAGGGCAGAAGATGGCGAAGAGTGATTTTTACGAGATCTTAGGCGTCTCTAAATCGGCAGATGAGCGCGAAATCAAAAAGGCGTATAAGCGCCTGGCGATGAAATATCACCCGGACCGTAACCCGGGCGATAAAGAAGCCGAAGCGAAATTCAAAGAGGTTAAGGAAGCCTACGAAATTCTGACCGACGCGCAGAAGCGTGCGGCCTACGATCAGTACGGTCATGCGGCCTTCGAACAGGGCGGCATGGGTGGCGGTGGATTTGGCGGCGGCGGCTTCGGTGGCGGTGCTGACTTCAGCGATATCTTTGGCGACGTATTCGGCGATATCTTTGGTGGTGGTCGCCGTCAGCGCGCTGCCCGTGGCGCCGATTTACGCTACAACATGGACCTGACGCTGGAAGAAGCGGTACGCGGCGTGACCAAAGAGATCCGCATTCCAACCCTGGAAGAGTGTGATGTTTGCCACGGCAGCGGGGCGAAAGCCGGGACTCAACCGCAAACCTGTCCAACCTGTCATGGTGCAGGCCAGGTGCAGATGCGTCAGGGCTTCTTTACCGTACAGCAGGCGTGTCCGACCTGTCATGGCCGTGGCTCGGTGATCAAAGATCCGTGCAACGCCTGTCATGGCCACGGTCGTGTTGAACGCTCGAAAACCTTGTCAGTGAAAATCCCGGCAGGTGTTGATACCGGCGATCGTATCCGTCTGAGCGGCGAAGGGGAAGCGGGCGAGCATGGCGCACCGGCGGGCGATCTGTACGTTCAGGTGTCAGTGAAAAAACACCCGATCTTCGAGCGTGAAGATAACAACCTGTACTGTGAAGTACCGATCAACTTTGCGATGGCTGCACTGGGTGGCGAGATTGAAGTGCCGACTCTGGATGGTCGTGTGAAGCTGAAAGTACCGTCAGAAACGCAAACCGGCAAGCTGTTCCGCATGCGTGGTAAAGGCGTGAAATCAGTGCGTGGTGGTGCCGTGGGCGATCTGCTGTGCCGCGTGGTGGTGGAAACCCCGGTTAGCCTGAACGACAAACAGAAAGCGCTGTTGCGTGAACTGGAAGAGAGTTTTGGCGGCCCGACCGGTGAGAAAAACAGCCCGCGTTCGAAGAGTTTCTTCGATGGCGTGAAGAAGTTTTTTGATGATTTAACCCGCTAAGTCCGCGCGACTTACCTGAAAGCCAGCGCTGCGTCGCTGGCTTTTTTATTTCCTGATCGCCACGATTATTCGGTTTTTTCGAATCCGACCTAATAAATAATCTGTTTTTTTCGATCTAATATTATCGCTAAGCTAACCGCCTTTTCATTATTCGCTCTGCGACAAGGAACCTGGACGTGAATATCCGATTGAAAAAACTCCTGAATAGTGACGCCACCAGCGGGGTGGTGCTCATCATCGCCGCAGCCATTGCCATGTTGCTGGCCAACAGCGCCAGCACCCAGCAGGGCTATCTTGACCTGCTTGGAATCCCGGTGGAGTTTCGTTTTGGCTCACTGGATATCAGTAAAAACCTGTTGCTGTGGATCAACGATGCGCTGATGGCGGTGTTCTTCCTGATGGTCGGTCTGGAAGTGAAGCGCGAAATGGTCATGGGGGCGCTGGCACGCCGCGACCAGGCGATTTTCCCGTTGATTGCTGCCGTTGGCGGCATGCTGGTACCGGGACTGCTGTTCCTGTTGTTTAACGCCGGGGATGCGGCCACGCGCAGCGGTTGGGCGATCCCGACAGCGACCGATATCGCTTTTGCCCTGGGTATTCTGGCGCTGCTGGGTAGCCGTGTGCCGCCAGCGTTGAAGATCTTCCTCATGGCGCTGGCGATCATTGATGATCTGGGCGCTATCGTGATTATTGCGCTGTTCTACACCAGCGATCTGTCGATGGTATCGCTGGGGGTAGCGGCTGGCGCGATTGCGGTGCTCGGCATCATGAATTTGCTGAATGTACGTAATACCGGCCTCTATCTGCTGGTTGGGCTGGTGTTGTGGACGGCGGTATTGAAATCCGGTGTGCATGCCACGCTGGCGGGCGTGGTGGTGGGCTTCCTGATCCCACTGGAGAAGAAAAATGGTCACTCCCCGGCAATCCACCTGGAACACGCGCTGCATCCGTGGGTACGCTGGCTGATTCTGCCGTTGTTTGCCTTTGCTAACGCAGGGGTATCGCTGGCCGGGGTGACACCAGGCAGCCTGTTCTCGTTGCTGCCGCTTGGCATCATGCTCGGCCTGTTTGTCGGTAAACCGCTCGGCATTACCTTATTCTGCTGGCTCAGCGTTAAAACCGGGTTGGCAAAATTGCCGGATAATACCTCGCTACATGATATCGCGGCTGTCGGCGTGTTGTGTGGCATTGGCTTTACCATGTCGATCTTTATCGCCTCGCTGGCCTACGCTGAAGCCGCGCCTGAGCTGATTACGCTGGCGAAGTTGGGCATTTTACTGGGTTCGATAATCTCGGCGGTGGTCGGTTACTTGCTGCTGTGGCGGCGTCTGCCGCGTCAGGCGGCGTAACCTAATACAAGGCGGTAGCCAGATGTCACATATCAACTACAACCATCTGTATTACTTCTGGCATGTGTGCCGTGAGGGATCGATTGTCGGAGCGGCAGAGGCACTGTTCCTCACACCACAAACCATCACCGGGCAGATCAAGGCGCTGGAGGAGCGTCTGCAAGGCAAATTGTTCCGTCGGCAGGGCCGCGGTCTGGTGCCGACTGAGCTGGGGCAACTGGTGTTCCGCTATGCCGACCGAATGTTTATGCTCAGCCAGGAGATGCTCGATATCGTCAACTATCGCAAAGAGTCAAACCTGCTGTTTGATGTGGGTATTGCGGATGCGCTCTCCAAGCAACTGGTGAGTCAGGTGCTGGAGGCGGCAGTGGTCGCGGATGAGAAGATTCATCTGCGCTGCTTTGAATCGACACATGAGATGCTGCTGGAGCAATTAAGCCAGCATAAGCTGGATATGATTGTCTCGGACTGCCCGATTGATTCAACGCAGCAGGAGGGGTTGTTTTCGGTCAAGCTAGGGGAATGCCCGGTGAGCTTCTGGTGTTATGCCCCGTGGCCGGAACAGACTTTTCCCGCCTGCCTTGAACATCGGCGTTTGCTGATCCCGGGTCGTCGCTCGATGTTGGGACGTAAGCTACTCAACTGGATTCACAGCCAGGGATTACAGGTCGAAATTCTGGGTGAATTTGATGATGCGGCGCTGATGAAAGCGTTTGGTGCGCAGCACAACGCGATTTTCGTGGCCCCCACGTTGTATGGTGAAGCGGTCTACCGCGATGAGGCTATTCAGGAAATTGGTCGTCTGGATGCGGTGATGGAGGAGTATCATGTGATTTTTGCCGAGCGCATGATCCAGCATCCGGCGGTACAACGCATCTGCCATCGCGACTTCAGCGCGTTGTTTAGCGGCAAATCGCAGGCATAAAAAAACCGGCTTAACGCCGGTTCTTTCACAAAGCGATTAACAGACAGGCGATTAAGCCAGTTTGTTGATCTGTGCAGTCAGGTTTGCTTTATGACGTGCAGCTTTGTTTTTGTGGATCAGACCTTTAGCAGCCTGACGGTCCACGATCGGTTGCATTTCGTTGAATGCGTTCTGCGCAGCAGCTTTGTCGCCTGTTGCGATAGCCGCGTATACTTTCTTGATGAAAGTACGCATCATAGAACGGTTGCTCGCGTTATGCTTGCGACGTTTCTCTGATGTTACGGCGCGTTTCTTAGCTGA
The DNA here is from genome assembly GCF_059730565.1 of Pantoea sp. X-Soil-TKNS-1279. Classification (NCBI taxonomy): domain Bacteria; kingdom Pseudomonadati; phylum Pseudomonadota; class Gammaproteobacteria; order Enterobacterales; family Erwiniaceae; genus Pantoea; species Pantoea sp. X-Soil-TKNS-1279. The sequence continues at coordinate 773,099 of NZ_AP035948.1, forward strand.
TTTGATATTAGCCAAGGTCCAACTCCCAAATGTGTTCTATATGGACAAATCAAAGGCCGAGGACTATGCCTTTTGTGCCTTCTTTTGTCAATGGATTTGTGCAAATAAGCGCCGTTTTACAAACGACACCCGGTTACGTAATTGATGGCGCAAGATTCTACCAGCAACACCGCGCTGAATACAGTATTTCACAACAAAATTCTTCAGATCGCCGCTAAGCTACTGCCTGCACGCGGAATAAGCGGCAACAGAAGCAGGAAAGGCACGCAGACGGGTTAACCTGAACGCTATTCGAGGGTATAATCCGCCGATTTCCACCGGTTTGAGTCAGCCATGAAGTTTATCCGCGGTATTTACAATCTCACTCAGCAGCATCGCGGCTGCGTCCTGACCATTGGTAATTTTGACGGTTTTCATCGTGGCCATCAGGCATTGATGGCGGAGCTGGTCGAAGAGGGACGTAAGCGTCAGCTGCCGGTGATCGTGATGCTGTTCGAACCGCAGCCGCTGGAGCTGTTTGCGGGCGATAAAGCCCCGGCTCGTCTGATGCGTCTGCGTGAAAAGCTGAGGTATCTTAAGCAGGCCGGCGTCGATGCGGTGTTATGTGTTCGTTTCGATCGTCGTTTTGCTGCCCATTCAGCACAGGTTTTCATCTCTGAACTGCTGGTGGAGAAACTGAACGTTAAATTTCTCGCTGTTGGTGATGATTTCCGCTTTGGTGCTGGTCGCCAGGGGGATTTCCTGTTATTACAGAAAGCCGGTGTGGAATATGGCTTTGATGTCATCAGCACCCAGACATTTTGTGATGGCGGCAAACGCATCAGCAGTACTGCGGTGCGTCAGGCGTTGGCGCAGGATGATTTTGTCCAGGCGCAGGCGTTGTTAGGCCATCCCTTCAGCATTTCAGGCCGCGTGGTGCATGGTGATGCCCTGGGCCGTACCATTGGTTTTCCCACCGCCAATCTCCCTTTACGCCGCACAGTAACGCCGGTGAAAGGCGTATTTGCGGTTGAAGTACTGGGCCTGGGTGAACACCCGATCCCCGGCGTTGCCAACATTGGTACGCGTCCGACGGTAAAAGGTCTGCGTCAGCAGCTTGAAGTTCACCTGCTTGACACACATATAAATCTCTATGGACGCCACATTGATGTGGTACTGAAACAGAAGATTCGCGACGAACAGCGTTTCGCCTCGCTGGACGCGTTGAAAGAACAAATAGCGAAAGATGTGGTGACGGCCCGACAATTTTTTGGGCTAAAAACACCGGTTTAATGACCGAAATACGGAACCGAGAATCTGATGAGTGACTATAAATCTACCCTGAATTTGCCGGAAACGGGGTTCCCGATGCGTGGCGATCTGGCCAAACGCGAACCGGGAATGCTGCAACGTTGGTATGATGACAACCTGTACGGCATCATCCGCGAAGCCAAAAAAGGGAAAAAAACCTTTATTCTGCACGATGGCCCTCCCTACGCGAACGGCAGCATTCATATTGGTCACTCCGTTAACAAGATTCTGAAAGACATTATCGTTAAGTCGAAAGGCATGGCGGGCTTTGATTCGCCTTACGTTCCGGGCTGGGACTGCCACGGTCTGCCGATTGAACACAAAGTTGAGCAGATGATTGGTAAGCCGGGCGAGAAAGTCAGCGCGGCTGAATTCCGCGAAGCTTGCCGCAAGTACGCGGCGGAGCAGGTGGAAGGGCAGAAAAAAGACTTTATCCGTCTTGGCGTGTTGGGCGACTGGGATCGTCCCTACCTGACCATGAACTTCCAGACCGAAGCCAACATCATCCGTGCGCTGGGTAAAATCATCGGCAACGGCCACCTGCACAAGGGCGCGAAGCCGGTGCACTGGTGTCTGGACTGCCGCTCAGCACTGGCGGAAGCGGAAGTCGAATATTACGACAAAACCTCCCCCTCCATCGATGTGATGTTTAACGCGTTAGATGCCGATGCGGTGCGCGCCAAATTTGGTGTATCTGCTTCTGAAGGCCCGGTTTCTCTGGTGATCTGGACCACTACCCCGTGGACCATGCCCGCTAACCGTGCCATCTCGCTGCACCCGGAATTCGACTACCAACTGTTGCAGATCGAAGGCCGCAGCCTGATCCTCGCCAAAGATCTGGTGGAAAGCGTGATGAAACGCGCGGGCATCAGCGACTGGCGTGTGCTGGGCGAATGCAAAGGCGCGGCGCTTGAGCTGCAACTGTTCCAGCATCCGTTCCTGGAGCAGATCCAGTCGAAAGTGGTGCTGGGTGAGCACGTCACCCTTGAAGCTGGTACTGGTGCAGTGCATACCGCGCCTGGCCACGGTCCGGACGACTACGTTATCGGTCAGAAATACGGTATCGAAACGGCTAACCCGGTTGGCCCGGATGGCACCTACCTGCCAGGTACCTATCCGACGCTGGATGGCGTTAACGTGTTTAAAGCCAACGATATGATTGTTGAGCTGCTGAAAGAGAAAGGCGCGCTGCTGCATGTGGAAAAACTGCTGCACAGCTACCCGCACTGCTGGCGCCATAAAACGCCGATCATCTTCCGTGCCACCCCACAGTGGTTTATCAGCATGGATCAGAAAGGTCTGCGTGCGCAGTCGCTGAAAGAGATCAAAGGCGTGCAGTGGATCCCGGACTGGGGCCAGGCGCGTATCGAAGCGATGGTCGCCAACCGCCCGGACTGGTGTATCTCCCGTCAGCGCACCTGGGGTGTGCCGATGGCGCTGTTCGTGCACAACGAAACCGAGCAGCTGCACCCGGATACGCTGGAGCTGATGGAAAAAGTGGCGCAGCGTGTCGAGCAGGACGGAATTCAGGCGTGGTGGGATCTGGACCCGCGCGATCTGATGGGCGATGACGCCGACAACTATACCAAAGTGCCGGATACGCTGGATGTCTGGTTCGATTCAGGATCAACCAGCTATTCCGTCGTTGATGCGCGCCCGGAATTTGAAGGCCATAGCCCGGATATGTATCTGGAAGGCTCGGATCAGCATCGCGGCTGGTTTATGTCTTCACTGATGATCTCCACGGCGATGAAGGGCAAAGCACCGTACCGCCAGGTACTGACGCACGGTTTCACCGTGGATGGTCAGGGCCGCAAGATGTCGAAATCTATCGGCAACACCGTGGCACCGCAGGACGTGATGGATAAGCTGGGTGCTGACATTCTGCGTCTGTGGGTGGCATCAACCGACTACTCCGGCGAAATGGCGGTGTCCGATGAAATTCTGAAGCGTTCCGCAGATGCCTATCGTCGTATCCGTAACACTGCGCGCTTCCTGCTGGCGAACCTAAACGGCTTTAATCCGGCGACCGATAAAGTCAGCCCGGAAGAGATGGTGGTGTTGGATCGTTGGGCCGTTGGCCGTGCGCTGGACGCGCAGAAAGATATCGTCGCGTCATACGCCAATTACGATTTCCATGAAGTGATCCAGCGTCTGATGCAGTTCTGCTCAATTGAGATGGGGTCGTTCTATCTCGACATCATCAAAGACCGTCAGTACACCGCTAAAGGCGACAGCCTGGCGCGTCGCAGCTGCCAGACGGCACTGTGGCATATCGTGGAAGCGCTGGTGCGCTGGATGGCACCGATCATGTCTTTCACCGCTGATGAAATTTGGGGCTACCTGCCGGGCGATCGTGCGCAATACGTCTTCACCGAAGAGTGGTACGACGGTCTGTTTGGTCTGGCTGATGATGAAACCCTCAACGATGCCTACTGGGCTGAGCTGCTGAAAGTGCGCGGCGAAGTCAACAAGGTGATTGAGCAGGCACGTAGCGACAAACGTATCGGTGGTGCGCTGGAAGCAACGGTGACGTTATACGCAGATGCAGAGCTGGCGGCGAAATTGCAGGCGCTGGGTAACGAACTGCGCTTTGTCCTGCTGACTTCCGGCGCGACCGTGGCAGATTACGCCACCGCGAGTGATGAAGCGCAGCAGAGCGAATTGCTGAAAGGTCTGAAAATCGCGCTGCATAAAGCAGAAGGCGAGAAATGTCCGCGCTGCTGGCATTACACTACCGACGTCGGTCAGAACCCGGAACATGCGGCGGTCTGCGGACGTTGTTATACCAACGTAGCCGGTAACGGCGAAGAGCGTAAGTTTGCCTGATGAGTAAAGCGATTTTCTCAACCGGATTGCGCTGGCTGTGGCTGGTGCTGGTGGTGATTGTGGTCGATTTCGCCAGTAAGCAGTGGGTCATGAACAACATGATGCTGCATGAAACGCGACCGCTGATGCCGTTCCTGAATCTGTTCTACGCGCACAACTATGGCGCGGCGTTCAGTTTCCTGGCGGATAAAGGCGGTTGGCAGCGCTGGTTCTTTGCCGGTATCGCCATCGCGATTGTGGTGTCGTTGCTGGTGATGATGTATCGCAACCCGGCTCGTAACAAATTAACCAACATTGCCTATGCGCTGATTATCGGCGGGGCATTAGGTAACCTGTTTGATCGCGCATATCACGGTTTTGTGGTCGATTTTATCGACTTCTATATCGGTGACTGGCATTTCGCGACCTTTAATATCGCTGACTGCGGCATCTGTATCGGTGCCGCGTTGGTGGTGCTGGAGGGCTTCTTAAGCCCAAAAGGCAAACAGGTTAAAGATTAAGGGTAAATGATGACAGACTCTGTACAGCGCGATAGCGCGTTGCTGGTGCATTTTACGCTGAAGCTGGAAGATGGTTCGACAGCGGAATCGACGCGCGCCAATGGCAAACCCGCGCTGTTTCGTCTCGGTGATGGCAGCCTGTCGGCGGCGCTGGAGCAGGAGTTGCTGGGACGTAAAGTGGGCGACAAGCACAGCTTTACCCTGGCACCGGAAGATGCCTTTGGTGGCATCAGTCCGGACCTGATCCAATACTTTTCGCGTCGTGATTTTATCGATGCAGGCGAGCCGGAAGTCGGTGCCATCATGCTGTTCAGCGGCATGGGCGGCAGCGAAATGCCGGGGGTGATCCGTGAAGTCTCCGGTGATTCCATCACCGTAGACTTCAATCACCCGCTGGCGGGTCAGCGCATTCAATTTGAGATTGAAGTGCTGGAGATTGATCCGGTCCTGGAGGCAAGCGATGCAAATCCTGTTAGCTAACCCGCGTGGTTTCTGTGCGGGCGTGGATCGCGCCATTAGCATCGTTGAGCGCGCGCTGGAGATGTACGGCGCGCCAATCTATGTACGTCATGAAGTGGTACATAACCGCTATGTGGTAAGCAGCCTGCGCGAACGCGGTGCCATCTTTATCGAAGAGATCAGCGAAGTGCCGGATGACGCTATCCTGATCTTCTCCGCGCATGGGGTATCCCAGGCGGTACGTGCTGAGGCGAAGGCGCGTAATCTGACCATGCTGTTTGATGCCACCTGTCCGTTGGTGACCAAAGTGCATATGGAAGTGGCGCGCGCCAGCCGTAAAGGCGTCGAAGCCATTCTGATCGGACATGCAGGCCATCCGGAAGTGGAAGGCACGATGGGGCAATACAGCAACCCCAACGGCGGCATGTATCTGGTGGAATCGCCGGAAGACGTGTTCAAATTGCAGGTCAAAGATGAAAGCAACCTGTGCTTTATGACCCAGACGACGTTGTCCGTTGATGATACGTCGGACGTGATTGACGCGCTGCGTCAGCGCTTCCCGGCGATCATCGGGCCACGCAAAGATGATATCTGCTATGCCACCACCAACCGCCAGGAAGCGGTGCGTGTGCTGGCGCGTGATGCTGAAGTGGTGCTGGTGGTCGGTTCGAAAAACTCCTCCAACTCCAATCGTCTGGCGGAACTGGCACAGCGCGCCGGTAAGCTGGCGAAGCTGATCGATTCTGCCGATGATATTCAGGAAGAGTGGGTAAAGGGCGTGACCACCATAGGTGTGACCGCAGGAGCTTCCGCGCCGGATGTTCTGGTGCAGCAGGTAATTCAGCGCCTGCGCGATCTGGGTGGTGAAGCAGCGATTGAGCTGATTGGCCGCGAAGAAAACATCGTGTTTGAAGTACCGAAAGAATTGCGTGTAGAAGTGCGCAACGTGCAGTAACCCCTTCCCCGTAGCGGCGGCGATTTATCGCGCTTTTTTCGACCAGGCAAAAAGACGCGCGATAAATCGCGCCGCTACACCAACCCGCGCAAGCCGATTTCCACCTGGTGAGATTGCTTTTACTGATAATCTGACGCGGCTGGCATAAAATTCTTATTATCCCTTTTTTATTGTGGCGTGACTGTTATCTGACCGTTAACCTGTTTGCGCTTTGCATGCATAGATTTGTATCAGGAATGAATAAATATGAGTGAAATCCGCATTGCTATTGTTGGTGCGCCGGGTCGCATGGGACGCAATTTGATTCAGGCCGCGCAGCAGGCGGAAGGCGTCGTGCCAGGTGCTGCGCTGGCGCGTGCCGGTTCGTCATTGATCGGCAGTGACGCCGGTGAGTTGGCTGGTATTGGCAAGACCGGGGTGATCATCACTGCGGATTTGCAGCAGGTGGTCAACGACTTCGACGTGTTGATCGACTTCACTCGCCCGGAAGGTACGCTGGAATACCTGGCTTTTTGCCGCCAGCACCAAAAAGCGATGGTGATTGGTACCACCGGTTTTGATGAGGCAGGTAAAGCGGCGATTCGTGCCGCGGCAGAAGAGATTGGCATCGTGTTTGCGGCCAACTTCAGCGTTGGTGTGAATCTGGTGCTGGAACTGCTGAAACAAGCCGCAAAAGTGATGGGCGATTATGCCGATATTGAAATCGTAGAAGCGCATCACCGTCATAAAGTTGATGCACCATCAGGCACAGCGCTGGCGATGGGTGAAGCCATTGCTGAAGCAATGGACTGGAAACTGGACGAGCACGCCGTCTACGCGCGTGAAGGCCATACCGGTGAGCGTAAAGCGCAAACCATCGGTTTCGCTACCGTTCGCGCCGGTGATATCGTCGGTGAACATACCGCGATGTTTGCAGATATCGGGGAGCGCGTTGAAATTACTCACAAGGCTTCCAGCCGCATGACCTTTGCAAAGGGAGCCGTAAAAGCCGCTTATTGGCTTAAAGACAAGAAATCTGGCCTTTATGACATGCGTGACGTGCTGGATTTATCGATGTTGTGAGTGTTGTGAACCATCGTGATGTGGTTATTTCAATCGGTAAGACATTGATTGAATAGGGCAATAATATTATTGCCCTTTATTTTGTCTGTAAAAAATGGTCTTCGTTATTTTTTAGTGCTAAGTCTCTTGTTTTTCGTTGTTTGCGATCGTTTTTTATCCTTAAAAACGTCATTTTTGACCATTTGGTCAAAATTATCATCCCGGTAGCACGACTTTCAGATTATTTCCGCCTCGCAACCGTTTATTTTTCCAGGTTGTCTCGCTCTTTTGTCGGTTTCTGTTGCTTTTAACATTCAGTTGCCCGAAAAAAACAAAAAAATAACGTATCAGGGTAGACAAGGTGCGGGTCGATCATTAGAATGCGCGCAATTTGCCAAAAATCGACCGGTCAGGCGGTTTTTGCATTGATTCAGGACAGTATTTTGAATTAATATGCAAATATTGTGACTGTTTATTCCCTGGAGGATGTTTTGATTAAGTCAGCGCTCTTGGTTCTGGAAGACGGAACCCAATTCCACGGTCGGGCCATCGGGGCAACGGGATCGGCAGTGGGGGAGGTCGTTTTCAATACGTCAATGACCGGTTATCAAGAAATCCTCACTGATCCCTCCTATTCCCGCCAGATCGTCACCCTCACTTATCCCCATATCGGCAATGTTGGCGCTAATGCCGCCGACGCAGAGTCCAGCCAAATTCATGCTCAGGGCCTTGTTATCCGCGACCTGCCGCTGATTACCAGCAACTTCCGTAGTGAAGAGAGCTTGTCAGCCTATTTGCAGCGCAACAACATCGTCGCCATTGCCGATATCGATACCCGCAAGCTGACGCGTCTGCTGCGTGAAAAAGGGGCACAGAACGGCTGCATCATCGCCGGTGATAATCCAGACGCCGCTCTGGCGTTGCAGAAGGCACAAGCCTTCCCGGGCCTGAAAGGTATGGACCTGGCAAAAGAAGTGACGACGGCGGAAACTTATCCGTGGCAGCAAGGTAGCTGGACGCTGAAAGACGATCTGCCGGAGCAGAAGTCAGCGGCAGAGCTGCCATTCCATGTGGTTGCCTACGATTTTGGTGCCAAGCGCAACATCCTGCGCATGCTGGTAGACCGTGGCTGTCGCCTGACGGTAGTGCCGGCGCAGACGTCTGCTGAAGACGTTCTGAAGCTGAACCCGGATGGTATTTTCCTCTCCAACGGCCCTGGCGACCCGGAGCCGTGCGATTACGCCATCAGCGCGATTCAGTCTTTCCTTAATACCGATATCCCGGTATTCGGTATCTGCCTGGGTCATCAGCTGCTGGCGCTGGCAAGCGGTGCGAAAACCATCAAAATGAAGCTGGGCCATCATGGCGGCAACCATCCGGTAAAAGATCTCGACAACAACACCGTGATGATCACCGCACAGAACCACGGTTTCGCCGTTGATGACAGCAACTTACCGGCAAATTTACGCGTGACCCATGTGTCGCTGTTCGACCAGACCGTGCAGGGCATTCACCGTACCGATAAACCGGCTTTCAGCTTCCAGGGACATCCGGAAGCCAGCCCAGGCCCGCACGATGCGGCGCCGCTGTTCGATCACTTTATCGAACTGATTGAAGCCTACCGTTCTAACGCGAAGTAATCAGGAGCTAACGATGCCAAAACGTACAGACATAAAATCCATCCTGATCCTTGGCGCAGGTCCGATCGTTATCGGCCAGGCATGTGAATTTGACTACTCGGGTGCGCAGGCGTGTAAAGCGCTGCGTGAAGAGGGCTACCGCGTCATTCTGGTGAACTCGAACCCGGCCACCATCATGACTGACCCGGAGATGGCTGATGCAACCTACATCGAGCCAATCCACTGGGAAGTGGTGCGTAAAATCATTGAAAAAGAGCGCCCGGATGCCGTGCTGCCTACGATGGGCGGCCAGACGGCGCTGAACTGCGCACTGGAGCTGGAGCGTCAGGGCGTGCTGGAAGAGTTCGGCGTGACCATGATTGGTGCGACTGCCGACGCGATCGATAAAGCTGAAGACCGTCGCCGTTTTGACGTGGCGATGAAAAGCATCGGTCTGGACACCGCACGTTCCGGTATCGCGCATACCATGGAAGAGGCGCTGGCGGTGGCTGAAGATGTTGGCTTCCCGTGCATCATCCGTCCTTCCTTTACCATGGGCGGCACCGGTGGCGGCATCGCCTATAACCGCGAAGAGTTTGAAGAGATTTGTGAACGCGGTCTGGACCTGTCGCCGACCAATGAGCTGCTGATTGACGAGTCGCTGATTGGCTGGAAAGAGTACGAGATGGAAGTGGTGCGTGATAAAAACGACAACTGCATCATCGTCTGCTCGATCGAAAACTTCGATGCGATGGGTATCCACACCGGTGACTCCATCACCGTGGCCCCGGCGCAAACCCTGACCGATAAAGAGTATCAAATCATGCGTAACGCCTCACTGGCGGTACTGCGTGAAATCGGGGTTGAGACGGGCGGTTCCAACGTGCAGTTCTCGGTGAACCCGAAAGATGGTCGTCTGATCGTTATCGAGATGAACCCGCGTGTATCACGTTCTTCAGCGTTGGCCTCTAAAGCCACCGGTTTCCCGATTGCTAAAGTGGCGGCGAAACTGGCGGTGGGCTTCACCCTCGACGAACTGATGAACGATATCACGGGTGGTCGTACCCCGGCATCGTTCGAGCCGTCTATCGACTACGTTGTGACCAAGATTCCACGTTTCAACTTCGAGAAATTCGCCGGTGCTAACGATCGCCTGACCACGCAGATGAAATCTGTCGGCGAAGTGATGGCGATTGGCCGTACTTTCCAGGAATCGATGCAGAAAGCGCTGCGCGGCCTGGAAGTGGGTGCCAATGGTTTTGACCCGAAAGTGAATCTGGACGACGCCGAAGCGCTGACTCGCATTCGCCGCGAACTGAAAGATGCTGGCTCTGACCGTATCTGGTACATCGCCGATGCTTTCCGTGCTGGCATGTCAGTTGATGGCGTGTTCAATCTGACCAACATCGACCGCTGGTTCCTGGTACAGATTGAAGAACTGGTGCGCCTGGAAGAACAAGTGGCGCGTGAAGGCGTGAAGGCGCTGGACTTTGCCTTCCTGCGTAACCTGAAGCGTAAAGGTTTTGCGGATGCGCGTCTGGCAACGCTGGCTGGCGTGGCTGAAGGTGAAATCCGCAAACTGCGTCAGCAGTTCAACCTGCATCCGGTCTACAAACGCGTTGATACCTGTGCGGCAGAGTTCGCGACCGACACCGCGTATATGTACTCAACCTATGAAGAAGAGTGCGAAGCTAATCCAAACCAGGACCGCGATAAGATCATGGTACTGGGTGGCGGTCCAAACCGTATCGGACAGGGTATCGAGTTTGACTACTGCTGCGTTCACGCCGCATTGGCGCTGCGCGAAGATGGTTTCGAGACCATCATGGTTAACTGTAACCCGGAAACCGTCTCTACCGACTACGACACCTCCGACCGTCTTTACTTCGAGCCAGTTACGCTGGAAGACGTGCTGGAAATCGTACGTATTGAACAGCCAAAAGGCGTCATCGTGCAGTACGGCGGCCAGACTCCGCTGAAACTGGCGCGCGCGTTGGAAGCCGCCGGTGTACCGGTTATCGGTACCAGCCCGGATGCGATTGACCGTGCCGAAGACCGTGAGCGTTTCCAGCAGGCGGTTGAACGTCTGAACCTGAAACAACCGGCTAACGCCACCGTGACCACGCTGGAGCAGGCGGTGGAGAAAGCGGTAGGTATCGGGTATCCGCTGGTGGTGCGCCCGTCTTACGTATTGGGTGGTCGTGCGATGGAAATCGTTTACGACGAAATCGACCTGAAGCGCTACTTCCAGACGGCGGTATCCGTTTCCAACGATGCGCCTGTGCTACTGGACCGTTTCCTGGATGACGCGGTTGAAGTGGACGTGGATGCGATTTGCGACGGCGAGCGCGTGCTGATTGGCGGCATCATGGAACATATCGAGCAGGCGGGTGTTCACTCCGGCGACTCGGCGTGTTCTCTGCCAGCCTACACCCTGAACGCAGAGATTCAGGATGTGATGCGTCAGCAGGTAGAAAAACTGGCATTCGAACTGAATGTCCGTGGTCTGATGAACGTGCAGTTCGCGGTGAAAGACAATGAAGTCTACCTGATTGAAGTGAACCCGCGTGCGGCACGTACCGTGCCATTCGTCTCCAAGGCGACCGGTGTACCATTGGCGAAAGTGGCGGCGCGCGTGATGGCAGGCAAAACGCTGGCTGAGCAGGGCGTCACGAAAGAGGTGATTCCGCCATACTACTCGGTGAAAGAAGTGGTGCTGCCGTTCAACAAGTTCCAGGGTGTTGACCCGATTCTCGGACCAGAAATGCGCTCTACCGGTGAGGTGATGGGCGTGGGTCGTACCTTCGCGGAAGCCTTCGCGAAAGCGATGTTGGGTGCGCAGAGCAACATGAAGAAATCAGGTCGTGCGTTGTTGTCAGTACGTGAAGGCGATAAGAAACGTATCGTTGACCTGGCGGCGAAGTTGCAGAAGTTTGGCTTTGAGCTGGATGCTACCCACGGCACCGCCGTGGTGTTGGGTGAAGCCGGTATCAATCCGCGTCTGGTGAACAAAGTGCATGAAGGTCGCCCGCACATTCAGGACCGCCTGAAGAACGGCGAATACACCTACATCGTCAACACCACCGCAGGACGTCAGGCGATTGAGGACTCCAAGCTGATTCGCCGCAGTGCACTGCAATATAAAGTGCATTACGACACCACGCTGAACGGTGGTTTTGCTACGGCGATGGCACTGAATGCGGACCCAACCGAAAAAGTGATTTCTGTGCAGGAAATGCATCAGCAAATTACCGGTTAAATCTTCTGCTTAAATAATAAACAGCGGCTCCTCAGGGGGCCGTTTTTTTTATTTATCTGTCTGGTTAATAAGTTAACTTATATGAAACATATTGATTTGACTTAGTTTTTAGCGCTTAGTGCGGATTTAATTTTTCACATCATTATTAGCACAATTTTATAAATATAAAGCGATGCTGCTCCCCTTAGTATGTTAATCGCTCATTTTTTCGAGCATAACTGGGATATTTATAAAAAATGAAAATGCGTGCTTTCACTCTCACCGCCATTGCTGCGCTGGTCGCAGCGGCACCCCTTGCCAGCCAGGCTGAAGTTACTCTTCTTAAAGCAGACCCACAGGCTAACGATCCGCTGAGCCGTCTCGACTTTAAAGTTGGCGGTAGTATCCGCCCGCAGTTCATGCATCAGAACGGCGTGAACGACAAGTCTTATAAGCGTAATGGCTATGACGGCGGTTCACGTTTCCGCTTCACCGCCAATTATTACCTGTTTGATGACGTAAGCTGGGTAGGTTACTACGAGCTGGGCGTTAACTTCCCGGCGTGGTGGGGTTGGGATAACCACTATGCCGATGGCGCGAACAACACCACGCGTCGTCAACTGTACACCGGCTTCAAAAGTGCGACCCTCGGTGAACTCTACTTCGGTCAGCAAAACAGCGTTTACTATGATGTGGTCGGTGCGAAGACCGATATCTGGGACTACGACATGCTGGCCCAGGCACCGGGTAACGGTATCAACGGCGACTACGATGGTTCCTACCGTTCACGTAAGCAGCTGAAATACAAAAACACCTTCGGTGACGTTGATGTCTATGCATCTTACCTGTTTGAAGATAACGACTATCTGCCAGGTAAAGGGATGCGTTACAAACGTAAAGGCGGCGGCTCTCTGGGTGTGAACTATCACATCACCAAAGATCTGGCGTGGGGTACCGCGTGGAACTACACCCGTGCTGATATCCACCAGCCGTCAACTGGCGATAGCAAAACCTATGACCAGAATATCTACGGTACAGCGCTGAGCTGGACGCCGGGTCACTGGACGCTCTCTGCCGGTGGCGGTTACTACCAGAATTTCCTGTCTACCAAAACATCTCAGGTACACAACTACTTTGCTGATGATGCCTGGGGCCTGGAATACTTTGCTGGCTACAAATTCCCGATTGGTCAATATGCGGTTAAATCCATCCAGCCGTACTTTATGGGTGACCGTCTGGAATACCTGAATGGTCGTAACTACAAACGTATCGACAACGGCCTGGGTGTGAGCTTCCAGCTCGACTACGGTTTCCGTGTTGATTACGAATACGTGATTACCTCCAGCACCGACAAATCACTGGGTAACGTTAACCTGGTGCGTCTGCGCTACGATTTCTAATCACTATCCACGGCTCCTGCGGGAGCCGTTTTCATTTGTGTCAGTCAGTGCGCATTTCTTTACACGGCTGTACAGGCTACATCCCCTTTTCACGCTGCCTTGTGCCGTTTCCACGCGAAAATATGGCGCCTCTCTCGGATATTGCTGAGAAAGGCGGTGTAAAACTCTGTCCAATAACAAAAATGCGGTGGCAAAGGAGCTTTACGTAAATAGCGAGTCCCTCCTATCGACGAAAGTTTCGCCTTTACGTATGATGGCGCCAATTTTTTTCCTGTAGGTCATTAAACATGATTAGTCTGATCGCAGCTCTGGCAGCGGATCGCATCATCGGTATGGAAAACGCCATGCCCTGGAACCTGCCTGCCGACCTGGCATGGTTCAAACGTAATACCCTGAACAAGCCCGTGATTATGGGGCGTCTGACCTTTGAATCGATTGGCCGTCCGTTACCGGGCCGTCTGAATATTGTGGTCAGCAGCAAACCGGGTGACCATGACGGCGTGACCTGGGTGACATCGCTGGAAGATGCGGTGAATGCAGCGGGTGATGCGGAAGAAGTGATGGTGATTGGTGGTGGTCGTATTTACGAACAGATGCTGCCGCGTGCCGATCGTCTCTATCTGACCCATATCGATGCGGAAGTTGAGGGTGACACCCAATTCCCGGACTACGAGCCCGATGAGTGGCAATCCACCTTCAGTGAATTCCACGACGCCGATGCGCAGAATTCGCACAGCTACTGTTTCGAAATCCTCGAACGCCGCCGTTAATTAACGGATATATTGTACACCTCCTTCTCCCGCTTGCGGGAGAAGGTCGGGATGAGGGGGCTGGTCGCACGGGATTTTCCGTCGCTACGCGCCCTATCATTCCTGATGGCTGAGCGGTGGATGTGGGTGGGGAGCGCTCTGCGCCATCGCCTGCTCACGGTTGGAGTGCTGGACATAATATTGTTGCGTTTCCCAATGCAGCATCGTCAGTGTGCCACCCCAGCAGCAACCCGTATCCAGCCCGATGATGCCCTCCGGTGTTCCTTTCCCTTCCAGTGATGCCCAATGCCCGAAGATTAACGTGTAATCATGCGCTACCGGACTCGGGATCATAAACCAGGGTTTCAGCGGTGGTGGAGCGGATTCCGGGGTTTCTTTACAGATCATATCCAACTGACCATTCGGGAAACAGAACCGCATCCGCGTTAGCGCGTTAGTACTGAAGCGCAAACGCGCCAGACCGCTGAGTTCCGGCGTCCAGTTATTCGGCATATCGCCATACATCGCGTCGAGAAAGAGCGGATAGCTGTCACTGGACAGCACGGCTTCGACTTCACGCGCACAAAGTTTTGCCGTATCGAGATCCCATTGCGGTGTGATGCCAGCATGAGCCATGACCAGTTTTTTTTCTTCATCCACCTGTAATAACGGCTGACGACGCAGCCAGTTAATCAGTTCATCCGCATCGGCAGCTTCCAGTAGCGGCGTCAGGCGATCTTTGGGTTTGTTGCGGCTGATACCGGCATATACCGCCAGCAAATGAAGATCGTGATTGCCCAACACCAATCGTACGCAGTCTCCCAGTGACTTCACGTAGCGCAACACGTCAAGCGAGCCGGGACCACGGGCCACCAGGTCGCCGGTCAGCCACAGGACATCCTGCTGCGGATCGAAGTTAACCTGTGCCAGGAGGGCACGCAGTTCATCATAACAGCCGTGAACATCGCCAATCAGATATGTACTCATTACATCAGTCCGGTTAAAACGCATCGCCCGGACAGGCCGGGCGAGGAAGGATTAGTGGATGTGGGTTTGCACCGCGAGTCGGAACACGGGGATGTCGACAAAAAACTCTTCTCCCTCTTCGTCGATCATCACGTAGTGGCCCTGCATGGTGCCCATCGGCGTTTCGAGGATCGCGCCGCTGGTGTATTGGAATTCGCTGCCGGGTGCGATATGGGGTTGTTCACCGACCACACCTTCGCCCTGAACTTCGGTTTCGCGACCGTTACCGTTGGTGATCAACCAGTAACGACCGCGCAGCTGGACGCTGCTGCGCCCCAAATTGCGGATGGTGATGGTGTAGGCAAACACGTAGCGCTCCTCGTCGGGCGACGATTGCGACTCCACATACAGGCTTTGTACCTGGATACAGACGCGGGCCATTTCACTCATGCACTCAGTTCTCCGGATTTTCTGCCTGATGGTTGCCAAGCCAGTTGGCCAGCTGACAATACTGAGCTACCGTGACGTTCTCTGCACGCAGGGTGGCATCAATATTCAGTTCATCCAGCGCGCCGGCAGCAAACAGATGGCCGAGGCTATTACGCAGCGTTTTACGGCGCTGGCCGAACGCCTCGGTTGTGATGCGGCTTAACAGACGCACATCGCTGACCGGATGTTGTGGCTGGGCATAAGGCACCAGGCGTACCACCGCGGAGTCCACTTTAGGCGGTGGCGTGAATGATTGTGGCGGCACTTCCAGCACCGGAATCACCTGACAATAATATTGCGCCATCACGCTGAGTCGACCGTAGGCTTTACTGCCCGGTCCGGCCACCAAACGGTTGACCACCTCTTTTTGCAGCATGAAGTGCATGTCTTTAATCGAACCAGTATAGCTGAAAAGGTGGAACATCAGCGGGGTGGAGATATTGTACGGCAAGTTACCAAACACACGCAGCGGCTGGCCTTTCTCACGCGCCAACGCGGAGAAATCAAAGGTCATTGCATCCTGCTGGAAGATGGTCAGCTTGGGGCCAAGAAACGGGTGAGTTTGTAAACGCGCGGCAAGGTCGCGGTCCAGTTCTACCACGGTCAGCGCATCCAGACGCTCGCCCACTGGCTCCGTCAATGCGCCGAGGCCGGGACCGATCTCCACCACGGCTTCACCCTTCTGAGGATGAATAGCGGAGACGATGCTGTCGATAATATACTGATCGTTCAGGAAGTTCTGCCCGAAACGTTTACGGGCGTAATGCCCCTGATGGACGCGATTATTCATTACTGCTCTTGATCATAGTGATGGCGAGGTTAAGCGCCGTAATAAAGCTGCCCGGCTCCGCCTGACCCAGACCGGCCAGTTCCAGCGCGGTGCCGTGGTCAACCGAGGTACGGATAAAGGGCAGGCCCAGCGTGATATTCACCGCCCGGCCAAACCCCTGAAATTTTAGTACAGGTAAGCCCTGGTCGTGATACATCGCCAGCACCGCATCTGCATGTTGCAGGTATTTGGGCTGGAACAGGGTATCAGCGGGCAGGGGACCGGTCAGCTGAATGCCCTGCTGACGCAATTCGTCCAGGGCCGGAATGATAGTATCGATCTCTTCACGGCCCATATGGCCGCTTTCGCCAGCGTGCGGATTCAGGCCGCAGACGAAAATATGAGGGTTCGGCAGGCCGAACTTTTGCTGCATATCACGATGCAAAATGGTGATCACTTCATGCAGGCTGTCACGGGTGATTGCCGCCGACACATCTTTAAGTGGCAGATGGGTCGTAGCCAATGCTACCCGTAGCTCTTCAGTAGCCAGCATCATGACCACGCGGTCGCCGCCAGCGCGATCGGCGAAAAACTCAGTATGCCCGGTAAAGGGGATGCCGGCATCATTGATCACGCCTTTGTGAACCGGGCCGGTAATCAGCGCGGCAAATTCACCGTTAAGGCAGCCATCACAGGCGCGTGCCAGCGTTTCCAGCACGTAGTGGCTGTTAGCCACCGCCAGTTCACCCGGTATGACCGCTTGCGCAGTATCAACCTGGAGCAGCGTCAGCGAGCCAGCCTGTTGCGGTTGCGCCGCAACACCGGGCTGGTAATCACGCAGCGTCAGCGGTAAACCAAGCTGAGCTGCGCGATGACGCAGCAGTTCACCATCAGCGCACACCACCAGCTCAACCGGCCAGTCACGCTGGGCCAGTTGAACGGTTAAGTCAGGACCAATCCCGGCGGGTTCGCCGGGAGTGATAACTACACGATAATTACTGACCATTGTTGTCCAGAATTTTCACGTAAGCACTGGCGCGTTGTTCCTGCATCCAGGTCTGTGCTTCTTCCGCGAATTTACGGTTAAACAGCAAGCGATAGGCACGTTCTTTCTGCGCCGCATCCGTCTTATCAACCTGACGGGTATCCAGCAACTGAATCAGATGCCAGCCGAAAGAGGAGTGAACCGGCTGGCTGGTCTGGCCTTTCTGCAAGCGCATCAGCGCATCACGGAAGGCAGGATCGAACACCTCCGGCGAGGTCCAACCCAGATCGCCGCCCTGGTTCGCAGACCCCGGATCGTCTGAATACTGTTTAGCGGCGGCGGCAAAGGTAATTTTCCCGCTGCGAATATCCGCAGCAATCTCTTCCAGCTTAGCGCGTGCCTGATCGTCAGTGAGGATCGGCGACGGTTTCAGCAGGATATGACGTGCGTGCACTTCGGTGACGGAGATATTTTTGCTCTCACCACGCAGATCGTTCACTTTCAGGATATGGAAGCCCACGCCTGAACGGATCGGACCGACGACATCGCCTTTCTGCGCGGTGGCCAGCGCCTGGGAGAACAGGGTCGGCAGTTCTTCAATTTTGCTCCAACCCATGTTGCCGCCTTTCAGCGCCTGCGGATCAGCAGAATAGGTCACAGCCAGCTTGCCAAAATCGGCCCCTTTTTTCAGTTCACCCACTAACTGTCGGGCTAGCGCTTCCTGATCGTCAACTTGCTGCTGGGTCGGGTTTTCCGGCAGTGGCAGCAGGATCTGACTGACGTTCAGCTCAGTACCCTGGGTGTTCTGTGAACCAATCTGTTTCGCCAGGGTATCCACTTCCTGCGGCAGAATGGTCACGCGGCGGCGCACTTCATTGTTACGCACTTCAGAGATCATCATCTCTTTGCGGATCTGCGCACGGTATTCGTTGTAGTTAATACCGTCGTAGGCAATGCGGCTGCGCAGTTGATCAAGGGTCATATGGTTCTGACCGGCGATATTCTGGATAGCTTCATCCAGTTGTTGATCGCTTATCTGCAAACCTGCTTTTTCACCCATCTGTAAAACAATGCTATCCATGATCTGGCGCTCAAGGATCTGATGACGCAGGGTATTGTCATCAGGCAGTTGCTGATGGGCCTGCTGTGCCTGTGCTTTCACCGTGCGCAGCATGCTATCAACGTCACTTTCCAGCACCACGCCGTTATTCACGACGGCGGCAACTTTATCTACCATTTGCGGGGCTGCGAACGCAGTGTTAGCGGCAATCGCCACACCAAGAATCAGCATTCTCCAGTTCTTCATACTTTATCCATTGTTGTTTCCGCACTGCGGGATAGCCTGTCAAACATCACAACATCAGAAAGCCTGCTGGTAAGGGATGATGCCCTGACGCAGCATGTCATGGGTGCCTAAGCCATAGTTGGAGCTCAGGCCACGCAGCTCAATGTTGAATGAGATTTGGTTGTCATACTTACTATTGTTGTTTTCCCAACCGTTGATTTTGCGCTCGTAACCGACACGGATTGCATAGCAGCAGGAGCTGTATTGCAGACCCACCAACTGGTCAGCCGGTTTGCTGTTACGGGTGTCGTAGTAATACGCACCGACCAGCGACCAGGCGTCAGCAATCGGCCAACTGGCGGTTGCTCCGACCTGAGAGATCCCGTTTTTGTAGATCGGGTTAGTCAGCAGGCTGGAGTCATTCAGTGCTTGCGCGACGTATTCCGGGCTGCTGTAGCGATAACTCAGCTGCACCATACGATCGGCATCCTGACGATACTCGAGTACCGCATTGCCCTGAGCGATGTTATCGAGACGGGTATCATATTGCAGCCCGCCACGCACGGCCCAGCGATCGCTCACTTTCCAGTAAGTGTCACCGGCCCAGATCAGGCTACCGGTGTCATCTTCATCGTCGATCTGCTCAACGCCAGTCCGCGATGGGGTAAACGAGTAGATTTGACCAACAGAAACGTTAAAACGTTCAACCAGATCGTTATCATAAATTCGTGTGGTAACACCGGTTGCGACCTGATTGGCCGAGGCGATGCGATCGAGGCCGCTGTAGGTGCGGTCACGGAACAAGCCGGTATAGTCGGTTTGCAGCAATGTTGAATCGTACGGATAGATAGCGCTCTGGTCGCGGTACGGGATGTAGAGATACTGGACACGCGGTTCCAGCGTCTGGGTATAGCCCTCAGCCCAGTCCATATCGCGGTCAAATACCAGACGACCATCGACCTTAAATTGCGGCAGCGTACGGTTAACGGAGTCTTTCAGCAGGCCACTGGAGGTACGGGTGTAGCTTGAGCTGTTGTAATAATCGAGGCCGTCCTGCTGATAATGGGTAGCAAGGAACTTGGCTTCGGTATCCAGGCTGGCCCAGCCGTTTGACAGCGGCAGATCCAGCGTCGGTTCAATATGCAGACGCGTTGCTTCCGGCATCCGGCTATTTACGTTGGTAAACTTCACCGCCTGCGCGAAAATACGGCCATCAAACGGCCCGATATCGTTCTGATAGTAATTCAGATCGAGCTGCGGCATCGCGCGATAGACGTTGCTGTTGCTGGTGGTGCCAAATACCTGGAAATCTTTGGTTGAGAGTGTGGCATCCCAGTTGGTATCGGCATAGCCAACGCTGAATTTCTGCGTGGCGTAACCATCAGTCGAACTGTAATACTTTGACGTTAAGTCGTTGAAGTAATAAGGATCGCTGACTTTGGTATAGTCGGCATTGAAACGCCAGTGCTGATCGTACACCCCAGCGTGGCGCCAGTAGAACAACCAGCGATCGGAGCTGGCATCCTGCGCAATACCACGCACCGCTTTGTCTTTATCGTACTGATTATCGGATGGCAGATAATCCAGCTCCATCAAACCCGCACCAAACTGGGTCAGATAACGGAATTCATTCTGCAATTGCAGGCCACGATTGCTCATATAGTGCGGCGTAATGGTGGCATCGGCCTGCGGTGCGATGTTCCAGTAGTACGGCAGCATGAACTCGAAACCATTCGTGCTGCTGTATTTTGCATTCGGGATCAGGAAGCCAGAGCGGCGACGATCGCCAATCGGCAGTTGCAGGTAGGGGCTATAGAAAACCGGCACATTGCCAAGTTTAAAGCGCGCATTCCAGATCTCCGCCACTTCTTCCTGGCGGTCCTGAATGATTTCTGTGCCCACCACACTCCAGCTGTTGCTACCGGGCAAACAGGAGGTAAAGCTGCCGTTTTCGAGGATGGTATAACGATTGTTGCCACGCAGTTTCATCTGATCGGCATCACCACGTCCCTGACGGCCTACCATCAGATAGTTACCGTTCCAGACGTTGGTATCTTTGGTATTCAGATTCGACCAGGCTTTCGGACCTTTCAGGATGACCTGATTGTCGTCATAGTGCACATTACCTAGCGCATCGACGGTACGAACCGGCGCGGTTTGCCCTTCCTGCTGACGCTGATGTAACTGCACTTCATCGGCAGTCAGACGGCTGTTTCCCTGTTGCACATCGACGTTACCGGTGAATACCGCGTCGTTGGGATAGGTGCCTTTGGACGAGTCAGAATGAATCGTCACGGGCAGCGAATTCGTGTCGCCATTAACCAGCGGACGGTTAAAGCTCGGCACGCCCAGCATACACTGCGACATTAAGTCGTCGGCGAGGGAATGCTGACTGTATATCGCTGCACCAATCATGGTAGCCAGCAGGGTAGGTATACGTTTTTTCATACGCGGTTTCGATAATTCCATGAAAACTGGCATCATGCCGACAATCCGGTCAGAGACTAACTTACTGCCCGGCGATGCGCCAGTGTTAATCCTTTTCTGTCCGCGTTGCCGTTAGGCGCTGAGATAAATGACAGGTATGATAATGCAATTTTCAGCCGCAAGCATGGCGAATTGAGGAGTTTATGCGCTACTGGGGAAAAGTAATTGGTCTGGCTCTGGGCTTACTTTCCGGACTGGGCTTTTGGGGCATTGTACTGGGTCTGATCATTGGTCACATGTTTGATAAGGTGCGCAGCGTTCAGGGACAAGGCTATTTCGCTAACAACCAAACCCGCCAGACACTGTTTTTTAGTACCACTTTTCAGGTAATGGGCCATTTGACCAAGTCAAAAGGGCGCGTGACCGAGGCGGATATCCAGATTGCATCTTTACTGATGGATCGTATGCAGCTGCATGGCGATGCGCGCACTGCGGCACAGCGAGCCTTCCGTGAAGGTAAGCAGGGCGACTATCCGTTACGCAATAAGCTGCGTGAGCTGCGCAGCGCCTGCTTTGGTCGCTTTGATCTGATTCGGATGTTTCTGGAAATTCAGATCCAGGCCGCCTTCGCTGATGGTTCGCTGCATCCCAACGAACGTCAGGTGTTGTATGTGATCGCCGAGGAGCTGGGCATCTCAAAAATGCAGTTTGACCAGTTCCTGCGCATGATGGAAGGCGGCCAGCAATTTGGTGGTGGCGGTTCATCGTATGGTGGCGGCGCGTATCAGCAGGCTAAACGTGGCCCGACGCTGGAAGATGCCTGTAGCGTGCTGGGGGTGAAAAGCAGCGATGATAGCACCACGATCAAGCGCGCCTACCGTAAGCTGATGGCGGAACATCATCCTGACAAACTGGTGGCGAAAGGGCTACCGCCACAGATGATGGAGATGGCGAAGCAGAAAGCGCAGGAAATTCAGGCGGCTTACGATCTGATTCGTAAGGAAAAAGGATTTAAATAAATCCTTGCTCCGGCGTAGCGGTGCGATTTATCGCGCGGCCGTTTCCCAATGGCGGCACAAACCAAGGCGATAAATCGCGCCGCTACGGTTGTCAGAAATCTGCTGGCTGGCGAAACGTCATACTGTTGCCAAACGCCGGGTGGGTTATGGTCAGCGATTCCGCATGTAACAACAGGCGCGATGCCATCGCCAGCGCTTCTGGCGAAGCGTAAAAGCGGTCACCAAGAATCGGATGCCCCAGCGCCAACAAATGCACACGTAACTGATGCGAACGTCCGGTAATTGGCTTCAGCTGCACCCTGGCGCTGTTGTCGTCATCATATGCCAGCACCTGATACTCGGTTTGCGCCGGTTTGCCGGTTTCAAAACACACCTTCTGCTTTGGCCGGTTTGGCCAGTCGCAAATCAGCGGCAAATCAATTAAGCCTTTTTCTTCAGCCGGATGGCCCCAGACGCGCGCCACGTATTGTTTGGCAGGCTCGCGTTCACGGAATTGCCGCTTCAGCTCACGCTCGGCCGCTTTATTCAACGCCACCACAATAACGCCGCTGGTGGCCATATCCAGACGATGCACTGATTCAGCCTGCGGGTAATCACGCTGGATCCGTGTCATCACACTGTCTTTGTGCTCATCGAGGCGACCCGGCACCGACAGCAAACCGCTCGGCTTATTGACCACCATGATGTGATCGTCCTGATAAAGGATATGCAGCCAGGGTTCAAGCGGCGGGTTATAAGGTTCCATCAGCCATTCCGTAAGGGGGCCTTGCGGCCCCGGTCAATTATTGATGCGTCACCACGATCAGGCGCAGCGCATCCAGACGCCAGCCCGCGTCACCGAGGCTTGCCAGCACCTGGCTACGGTTGCTTTCCAGCGCCTCAACCTCGTCATCACGGATGTTGGGGTTGACGGCGCGCAGTGCCTCAAGACGGGATAGCTCAGCGCTCAGCTTCTCATCGGCTTCGGCTTTTGCCGCCGCGATAATCGCTTGTGCTTCCGGCACCACTGCGCTCTCCGCCAGCGTCAGAATCTGATGCACATCCTGTTGAACGGCATTCACCAGCTTGCTGCCGGTATGGCGATTCACGGCGTTTAACTGACGGTTAAAGCTCTCAAATTCCACTTTTCCGGCCAGGTTGTTGCCGGTGCGATCCATCAGCAAACGCACCGGTGTCGGTGGCAGGAAGCGGGTCAGTTGCAGATGCTTCGGTGCCTGGGCTTCCACCACATAGATCATCTCTACCAGCAGCGTGCCAACCGGTAACGCTTTGTTTTTCAACAGCGACAGCGCACAGCTGCCGGTATCGCCGGAGAGGATCAGGTCCAGACCGTTGCGGATCAGCGGGTGTTCCCAGGTAATGAACTGGGTATCTTCGCGTGACAGTGCCTGGTTGCGGTTAAAGGTCACGGTGCAGCCATCTTCCGGCAGACCGGGGAAATCCGGCACCAGCATATGATCTGACGGCGTCAGCACGATCAGGTTATCGCTACGATCCTCCTGGTTGATACCCACGATATCAAACAGGTTGAGGGCGAAATTCACCAGGCCGGTGTCGTTATCCTGCTCGGCAATCGCTTCTGCCAACGCCTGGGCTGCTTCACCGCCATTTGAGTTTTGCTCCAGCAGACGGTCGCGGCCCTGTTCCAGTTGGGCTTTCAACTGGTCATGCTGCTTGCGGCACTCAATGATGAATTCATCCAGCCCCTGCGGATTTTCCGGTGCGGCCAGGTATTCAATCAATTGGCTGTAGACGCTGTCGTAAATGGTGCGGCCAGTTGGACAGGTGTGCTCAAACGCGTCCAGACCCTCGTGATACCAGCGCAACAGCACCGCCTGCGCGGTTTTTTCCAGCCACGGCACCAGGATCTGAATATCGTGCATCTGGCCGATACGATCGATACGACCAATTCGTTGCTCCAGCAGGTCCGGGTTGAACGGCAAATCAAACATCACCAGACGGCTGGCGAACTGGAAGTTGCGGCCTTCAGAACCGATTTCCGAACACAGCAGCACCTGCGCGCCATCTTCTTCGGAGGCGAACCAGGCCGCAGCGCGGTCACGTTCGATGATTGACAGACCTTCGTGGAACACGGCGGCGCGGATACCTTCGCGCTCACGCAGCACCTGTTCCAGTTGCAGGGCGGTGGCGGCTTTGGCACAAATCACCAGCACTTTCTCTTTACGGTTGCTGGTGAGGTAGCCCATCAGCCACTCAACGCGCGGATCGAAGTTCCACCAGGTGCCGCTGTCACCTTCAAACTCCTGATAAATCTGCTCCGGGTACAGCATGTCACGGGCGCGTTCTTCCGCGCTTTTACGTGCGCCCATAATGCCGGAGACTTTAATTGCCGTCTGGTACTGCGCCGGCAGCGGCAGGCGGATCTGATGCAGTTCGCGTTTCGGGAAACCTTTCACGCCGTTACGGGTGTTGCGGAACAGCACGCGGCTGGTGCCGTGACGGTCCATCAACATAGAAATCAGTTCTTTGCGTGCATCTTCTTTGCCTTCGCGATCGCTGTTTGCCACCTGCAACAGCGGTTCGATGTCCTGCTCACCGACCAGATCGTTGATCAGGTTCATTTCATCTTTGGAGATCGCTTTGTCGGCCAGCAGGGTGCTTACCGCATCGGCTACCGGGCGATAGTGCTGCTGTTCAGCGACAAACTGGCTGAAATCGTGGAAGCGGTTAGGATCGAGCAGGCGCAGACGGGCGAAATGGCTCTCCAAACCGAGCTGTTCCGGTGTCGCGGTCAGCAGCAGTACGCCAGGCGTCTGTTCCGCCAACTGCTCAATGACCTGATATTCACGGCTCGGTGCGTCTTCGCTCCATGCCAGATGGTGTGCTTCATCAACCACCAGCAGATCCCAGGCGGCATCGGCCAGCAATTCCAGACGCTGCTTATTACGGCGGACAAAATCGAGCGAGCAGATGATCAGCTGCTCGGTATCAAATGGGTTATCGCTGTCGTGCTGCGCTTCGGTGTAGCGGTCATCATCAAACAGCGCAAAGCGCAGATTGAAGCGGCGCAGCATCTCCACCAGCCACTGATGTTGCAGGGTTTCCGGTACCACAATCAGCACGCGCTCCGCACGTCCAGCCAGCAACTGTTGCTGGATGATCATCCCGGCTTCGATGGTTTTACCCAGACCCACTTCGTCAGCCAGCAAAACTCGCGGTGCATGGCGACGGCCAACATCGTGCGCAATGTGCAGCTGATGTGGGATCAGGTTGGTGCGCATACCACGTAAACCGCTGGTCGGCAGGTTGTACTGCTCGCTCTGATATTTACGGGCGCGGAAGCGCAACGCAAACCTGTCCATGCGATCCAACTGTCCGGCGAACAGGCGATCCTGCGGTTTGCTGAATACCAGTTTGCTGTCGAGCATCACTTCGCGCATCAGCACGTTGGATTCTTCGGTGTCGAGACGTGTGCCGATGTAGGTAATTAACTCGTTTTCGTTACGGACGTCATCGACGCGCATCTGCCAGCCTTCATGGCTGGTGACGGTATCACCCGGATTGAAGATCACGCGGGTAACAGGAGAATCATTACGGGCATAGAGGCGGTTTTCGCCGGTTGCCGGGAACATCAGTGTGACCATGCGCGTATCCAGCGCAACTACCGTGCCCAGTCCCAGTTCACTTTCCGTATCACTAATCCAGCGTTGACCCAGTGTAAAAACCATATAATTCCTGTTCGATTCTCTGTCATGTCATGAAGATGTGCACCTGCTCTCAGGCAAAACCGTACCGCCAAACGAAAGGGTTTGGGCAGCGTGTGGATGCGGTGAGATTCAGGAAGGGCGCTATGGTACTGGATGGCAGGGCATTCGTCACCTGTCAAAAAAGCCCCAACTGCCCGGTAATCAGTGTAGCAAAATCATCGCCGACGAAGGGTAAAATGCCTTCCGCCACGGGCTGCAACTGCTTCGTCACATAGTGATCATAGTCGAGCGGCGTATGGCGCGCTTCCAGAGGCTCCGGGCCTGCGGTGGCGATGACATAGCGAATGGTGCCGCCGTTCTGATACTGCAACGGCCGCCCCAGTTTGCGGTTGACCTCATCCGCCAGGCGCGCGGCGCGAACATGCGGTGGCACGTTGCGCTCATAATCTTTGAGCGGGCGGCGCAGGCGCTTTTTATAGACCAGCTGATCATCAAGTTCGCCTGCCAGCAATTGCGCCACGGTATCCCGGATATAATCCTGCCAGGGTTCACCGCGAAAGATGCGACCATACAAGGTTTGCTGGAACTGTTGCGCCAGGGGGGTCCAGTCGGTGCGTACCGATTCAAGCCCTTTGAACACCAGCCGTTCACTGTCGTCGGTGCGAATCAGACCAGCATAGCGCTTTTTACTGCCCTGTTCCGCACCGCGAATGGTAGGCATTAAGAAACGACTGAAATGGTTTTCGTACTCCAGCTCCAGCGCACTGCTCAGGCCATAGGTTTGCTGCAAATGTTCCTGCCACCAGCCATTGACGTGTTCGGCCAACTGACGACCAATTACCGCCGCCTGTTCTTCGCTGTGCGCCCCCTTCAACCAGACAAACGTTGAATCGGTGTCGCCGTAAATCACGTCATAGCCTTTGGCTTCAATCAGTTCACGCGTTTGCTGCATGATAGCGTGCCCGCGTAGGGTGATGGAGGACGCGAGGCGGGGATCGAAAAAGCGACAGGCGCTGGTACCCAGCACGCCGTAAAAAGCGTTCATGATAATTTTCAGCGCCTGCGACAGCGGTTTGTTGTGGTCGAGTTTTGCCCGCTCACGCCCCTGCCAGATCTGCTCAACGATCGCGGGCAGGCAGTGGGTGGCACGGGAAAAACGTGCGCCGCGAAAACCGGGTACCGAGTCGGCATCAGCAGGATGTGCCAGCCCTTCCACCAGTCCCACCGGATCAATCAGGAAAGTACGGATAATCGATGGATAGAGGCTTTTGTAATCCAGCACCAACACCGAATCGTACAGGCCGGGACGCGAATCCATCACGTAACCACCGGGGCTGGCTTCCGGCGTCACTTCGCCGAGATTAGGCGCAACAAACCCGGCGCGATGCATACGTGGAATGTAGAGATGACCAAATGCCGCCACTGAACCGCCGTGGCGATCGACCGCCAGCCCATTCACCGTAGCGCGTTCCAGTAGAAACGGCATGATGGCGGTATGATGGAAAATGCGCGTCACCAGTTCACAATCTTTCAGGTTATAGCGCGCCAGCGCCGGTTTATCGTTGGCGAAGCGCCAGTTGATCTCTTCCATGCGTTGCCACGGATTATCGATGGCTTTGCCTTCACCCAGTAACGCCTGCGAAACGGTTTCCAGACTGAAGGAGGGGAAATCCCAGAAGGCGGATTTTAACGCCTCGATGCCGTCAATAATCAGGCGCCCGGTGGCCTGCGCAAAAAAGACGCCGGGTTTAAAACCATGCTCGCGCCACTCCAGCGGCTGTTGCTGGCGTCCCAGACGCAGCGGAATGCCATAACGATCGGCGTGTTTTTGCAACACACGCAGGTCGAATTGCACCAGGTTCCAGCCGATAATGACATCAGGTTCATGGCGGGCGAACCAGGCATTAAGTTGCTCCAGCAGTTGCGGGCGGCTATCAACGTAAATCAGTTCGAAATCAAGCGGGCTGGCATCGCCGTTGGGCGGGCCGAGCATATACACCTGACGCTGGCCACAACCTTCCAGCCCGATGCAGTAGAGTTCGCCATGTTCGGTGGTTTCGATGTCCAGCGACACCCATTTTAGTTCTGGGCGATAGTCGGGATGGGGTTTAAGGCGCGCATTAACTACGCTGTCACCGCGCGTGTCGCCACTGAACCACACCGGCGCGGTGATAAAGCGTTCCATCAGATAGCGCTCCGGCGGGCGGATATCCGCTTCATACACCGGGATGCCATTGTCCCGCAGGCGTTTTTCCAGATTTTGCAGTTGGCGATAGCTGCGACAATAGAGGCCGAACACCGGACGGCGACGGAAATCTCTTAATTTCAGGGACTGAATGCGCGTGTGGCGCTCGTCGCGGATTAGCGTTTCGACCTGCGATTGAAATTCGCTGGGAATAAACGCCACCGACTCCTGAGCGGGCAACACTAAGCGCTGCGCGCCGCTGTCGGTAGCCAGCCACAGCACCACTTCGCTGCCAGTGGGGGTGTCTCGCCAGTGTCGGGTAAGCAGAAAACCTGCGCGTGGATCGGTCACGGGAACTCCGGGTGTGATAACCCGTTTAGTGTATCATGGATGTTTATACAGTGTCTTTGGTTTGCTTAAATTGTCGGCGCTTTGTCAACATTGGTGTACAAATCTTGCCTTGACGCTGCGCGGCTGGCTCTGGACAATCCAGCCTTCATATTCCGCAGAGGATATTTATGGAAGCCTGGGTACAACATCTTTTTACGCAATCTCTGGAATGGGCATTGTTTGCTGTCGCGCTGGTGACGTTTCTTGAGTCGCTGGCCTTCGTAGGATTGCTGCTGCCGGGCACGGTGTTGATGGCAAGTCTGGGCGCGCTGGTCGGCAGCGGCCAGATTGGTCTCTATCCGGCCTGGGCTGCCGGGCTGGTCGGTTGCCTGATTGGCGACTGGGTTTCCTATGGCATTGGCTGGAGATTCCAGGGCCCGCTGCATCGCTGGAAATATTTACAGAAGTATCGTGGTTTGCTGGATAAGACCGAGCATGCGCTGCATCAGCACAGCATGTTTACCATTCTGGTTGGGCGCTTTGTCGGCCCGACGCGTCCATTGATTCCGCTGGCGGCTGGGATGCTGGAGTTACCGGTGCGCAAATTCCTGCCACCGAACATTATTGGCTGCATCCTCTGGCCGCCGCTGTATCTGATGCCTGGTATCCTCGCCGGGGTGGCGATTGATGTGCCGCAGGCCGCACAAGGCAGCCACTTTACCTGGCTGCTGGCGCTGGTGGCGTTGCTGGTATGGCTGGGGTTCTGGCTGTGCTGGCGTTGGTGGCGCAGTGGCAAAAATATCGACTGGGCAACGGCGTATCTACCGGCGGCGCGTTTACGCTGGCTGGCACCGTTGGCCGCAGTGGTCGGCGTGGCAGCGTTTATTGCTATCCAGTTCCACCCAATGATGCCGGTGTTCCGTCATCTGCTGTGGAAGGTGTTCTTCGCTTAACGTTGTGCCACGCCGAGAATGGCGGCGGCGGGGGTTCTGCCATTGAGCAGGTCTTCCGTGCTGCCATCCCAGTAAATCCGACCATCAACCACCACCAGACTGCGCGACGCGATTTGCCGCGCATCTTCCAGACTATGCGACACCATCAGCAGCGTGATGTTACGCGCGACGCAGACGCTATGCACCAGTTGCAGCATCTCCTGACGCAACGCCGGATCGAGTGCAGAAAAAGGTTCATCCAACAATAGAATCGGCTGATTGCGCAGCAGACAGCGCGCCAGCGCTACGCGTTGGCGTTGCCCGCCGGAGAGCTGTCCCGGCAGGCGCTGTAGCATCTCCTGAAGCCCGGTCTGCCCGGCGATCTCAAGCACCTGCTGTTTCTGGTCAGCGGTGAGTTTTAAGCCCGGATGCAGCCCCAGTCCCAGATTCTGCTGCACCGTCAGGTGCGGAAACAGGTTGTTCTCCTGGAATAACATCGACACCGGGCGCGCGGCGGGGACGCTGGCGGTATGCTCTTCGCCGTTTAACCATAAACTGCCGCTGCTGACCGGCAAAAAGCCGCCAATCAGGCTAAGCAGGGTACTTTTCCCGGCTCCGCTCGGACCCAGGATCGCCAGCCGTTCGCCGGCTTGCGCACTAAACTGGAAGCGCATCGGCAGATGCTGGTACAGGTAGGTGAGGTTATTCAGTGTCAGCATGACGACCTGGCAATTTTTCCATCAGGGTAAACAGGAGCAGGCACAGCAGCAGCAACAGCAACGCGGTGACCGCGCCGTCCTCACCGCGATAGGCCCCAATTTGCTGGAACAGATAGAATGGCAACGTGCGGAAATCCGCGCTGCCAAACAACGCCACCACGCCAAAATCGCCAATCGACAACACGCAGGCAAAGGCCAGCGCCTGGGCAATCGGACGTTTCAGTGCGCGCAGTTCAAGCAGGCGCAGGCGGTTCAACCCCTGCATACCCAGCGAGGCGCATAACTGATTGTAACGCGCGCTGAGATCGCGCATCGGGTTCTCCAGCACTTTCATGGCATAGGGGATAGCGATCAGTGCGTTCGTGAAGATCACCAGTCCGTCGGCGGATTGCGGCAGGCCAACGGTGGCGTTGAACAGCAAGAAAAAACCGCTCGCCAGCACGATACCTGGCATTGCCAGAATCAACATGCCACTCAGTTCCATTGCTTGCGCCGGGATAGTGTGATGACGCAGGCGCAGTTCACGGCTGCTCCATAACAGCATCAGGGTAAGAATGACGCACAACACGCCTGCTCCGATGGCAATGCGTAATGAGGTAAAGGTGGCCTGCCACAGAGCCGGTTGTTGAATCGCCCCGGCGACGCCGCCACGCAGGCCATCAGTCACTACCGCCAGCAAAGGCGGGAGCAACAACAACAAGGCTAAACCGATCAATAAGCCATCGCTGAGGCGCGCGCGCCAGCTATCCTGGGGATCGCGCCAGCCGCGTATCTGCTGACTTCCGCTCGGAATAGCTTGGCTGAAGCGCTGGCTCAGCAACACCAGCAGCAGGCAGCAGCCCAGTTGCAGCAGCGCCAGCAGGGCCGCGCGGCCGGGATCGTAGTCAAAACTCAGCGCCTGAAAAATTGCCAGCTCCAGCGTGGTGGCCTGTGGGCCACCGCCCAGCGCCAGCACGGTGGCAAAACTGGCAAAGCACAGCATAAAAATCAACGCGGCGGTCGGCATAATCTGCCGCCGCAGCCACGGCCATTCGAGTAAGCGGAACAGGTTCCAACTGCGCAGGCCGAGCTGTGCCGCCAGCTGACGTTGCTCGCCCGGGATGCTTTCCAGCGACTGCAACAGCATGCGCGTGGCCAGCGGCAGATTGAAGAACACATGTGCCAGCAAAATGCCCTGCAACCCATAGGGTGAGAAGTGATAATCGATACCTACCAGGCTGCACAGCTGGGCCAGCCAGCCGCTGCGACCATAGACGCTCAGCAGGCCGAATATTGCCACCAGTACCGGCAGCACCAGCGTCATGGCGCACAGGCGTAACAGCAGGTTACGTCCGGGAAAACGTCGACGGTACAGGGCGCGTGCCAGCGGGATCGCGGGGATGACTGAGAACAGCGCCGACAGTAACGCCTGCCAGAAGGAGAAAGCCAGTACGTGATGCAGATAGTCATCGGTGAGCAGGCCACGCCAGTCACCGATGGGGGCTGACATCAGCAGCGCGCCAAACGCCAGCAGCGCCACCGCGCATAACAAGAGCGCGGTGAAACTGCCGGGCAGCAGCCAGCCGGGAATTAACGGCTGACGGCGCGTTGCCATGCACTTATCCAGTCGGCGCGATGGTCGGCAACCTCAGTCGGGCTATATTGCAACGCCGTTTGCGGTACGTTTAGCGTCTGATAACCGGCAGGCAGATCGCTTTTAATGACCGGATACATCCAGTTGCCGGTCGGGATGGTCTGCTGGAAGGCCGGGGATACCATAAACTGCATAAATTGCTGTGCCAGTTTTGGTTGTTTGCTGCTGGCGAGCTGTGCCGCCACTTCAACCTGCATGTAATGGCCTTCGCTGAACGGCGCTGCCGCGTAGTTTTCTTTCTTCTCTTCAATGATGTGATAAGCCGGGGAGGTGGTGTAACTCAGCACCAGATCGCCTTCACCTTTCAGGAACAGGCCATAAGCTTCACTCCAGCCTTTGGTGACGGTGACGGTTTTTTGCGCCAGTTTTTGCCAGGCTTCCGGTGCTTTGTCGCCATACACCTTTTGCATCCACAGCAGCAGGCCAAGTCCGGGGGTGCTGGTACGTGGATCTTCATAGATCACGCGCCATTTTTCAGGACTTTCCACCAACTCTTTCAGACTTTTGGGCGGGTTCTTCAATTTGTTTTTGTCATAGACAAAGGCGAAGTAGCCATAGTCGAACGGGATAAAGGTGTCGTTGTGCCAGCCATCTGGCAGCTGGAGTGCGCCGGTATCCACCTGGCTTTTGGCAAACAGGCCGGTTTTTTCTGCCGCCTGCACCAGATTGTTATCGAGGCCCAGCACGATATCCGCTTTGCTGTTTTTGCCTTCCATCCGGACACGATTGAGCAGCGACACGCCATCTTCGAGCGCGACATATTTCAGCTCACAGCCGCACTGGGCTTCAAAGGCTTTTTTTACTGCCGGACCGGGTCCCCAATCGGCAGAGAATGAATCGTAGGTGTAGACGGTCAGTACCGGTTTGGCAGCCAGCGCCGGGGCAGAAATCAGCAGCAGCACGGGCAGAATTTTTTTAAACACTTTGCGCTCCTTGAGGAGAAGATAAGGTTGAGTCGCAAAGGATCTGAGCAGTGAGGCATCTCAAATCCCTACGCCGGTATTAACCGGATCAGGTTCGACGGGTCTCTCTCAGCCCCTGTAATGCAGGGCACCCCGTTGAGAACGGCTCATTCTAGTCATTTCCGGCTCAGGGCGAAAGGTTCACAGCTCCGGCGGGGCAAACCAGGCGGATTTAAAGTCAAACCAGCCAAGGGTATTCATGCGCACACCACGCATACTGCGCTGGCCTTCCAGCAGCAACCAGTGATGAAACAGCGGATGCAGGTAGTCACTGTCCACCAGTTGCTTACTCCATTCCGCCAGCGGTAGCGTTTTTTCGCGCCAGCGTTCAGCCGCGCTTTGCCAGTCTATTGGGATGCATTGCTGCATCAGCGGCAGCTCATACAATTGGGCGAACAGCGAGTAATCCAGTGGCAGGGTGAAGTTGACACTGCCGAGCCAGATATCGCTTTCGCCTTCACCGTTAAACCATGCTTCGTAACTCAGTTCACGGGTGATTAACTCTACGCCCTGCTGCGCCAGCAGTGGGCGCAGCGCATTGGCGATCCCTTCATGCTCAACATGATGGCTGTACCAGCTGATGGTCAGTTGGGTGAGATGCTGTGGTTTGCTGACTGGGGTTAAGTCGCGGCGGTGGTGCCAGCGAGGAATCAAGCCATAGGCCGGGAACCAGTAGCGTTGATACCCTACCCCGGCGTTGTTCAGCAGGGCGATAGGGTTAAACAGATAGCTGACCCAGCGGCGGAAATGGGCATCGCGTCCTTGCTCTGAACGTTGGTCATACAGCAGAAAATAGCAACCCTCTTCCAGGCGGCTCTCCTCCGATTTTTCATCGGCGGTTTCGCCCTGCAACTTCACTCCGGCATACACCAGTTCGTCGCTGATTTCCGGCAATACCCAGATTGAGACATCATCAATCAGCGCGCGGTAGCCGAAGTAGTCATCAAAAGCGGCAATTTTAAGTTGGCTTTGCTGGTTGCGCACCACGCTGTAGGGGCCTGTGCCAATCGGCTGACGGGCGAAATCGCGTACCGTTTGCCATTCGCGCGGCAAGATCATCGCGCTGACGCTGCCAAGCAGCCACGGTAGCCAGTTATCAGGTTGAGTCAGTTGAATATCCAGCGTCCAGGGGGCAGGGGAGTGAAGTTTGGCAATATGGGAGAACAGCGGTTGGGTACGCAGACGATCCAACGAGCTGATGACATCCTCCATCTCAAGTTCACGACCGTGGTGAAAACGAATCGCGGGTCGCAGGAAAAAGCGCCAGTGCAGCAGCGATGTTTGTTGCCAGTGATGGGCAATATCGGGTTCAATTTCCCCCTTTTCCTCATTTATCCGTGTCAGACCACTGAAGATTTGCCGCGCTAAATGGGTTTCGGAGCGACGCAACGGGGAACCGGGTAGCAGGTTGGGAAGCGGGCGATAATACAGGACGCGCAGAATATGCTTACCCTGGCGGAAGCTACGGCCGAGGTGAGAAGCAATCATTTGGCGTACCTGATTTTTGTCGCCTACCAATTGCACCAGTTGTTCGATGCGATCCTGCTCCAGCAAATCTTCGGCCCGCTGCTGCTGCAATGCCAGCCCGGTATAACAAAAACTCAGCGTTGAACGTTTACCCCGTCCGGCTTCCGCCTGCCAGATTAACCAACCCGCATCCTGCATGGCATTCAACAGGTTGCGCATATGACGTCGCGAGCAGTGCAGCAATTCAGCCAGTTCGCTTAGGGTGGTTTCCTGATCCTGGCCCTGGCAACTTTGCCACAGGCGAATAAATTGCTGTTGTAGACGTGAAGAGGACATAAAAGGGGAACTCCGCCGCGTAATCGCTCAGTTTTTCTTGCCCTATATTAGAGGCATAGTAGACCCCAATGGAAGAGCGGGAGGCATTCAGTCATGAATGGCGCTCTGCCAGCGGTTCTGCCGACGTAGAACCTTTTCTGAGTAGGG
The DNA here is from genome assembly GCF_059730565.1 of Pantoea sp. X-Soil-TKNS-1279. NCBI lineage: Bacteria > Pseudomonadati > Pseudomonadota > Gammaproteobacteria > Enterobacterales > Erwiniaceae > Pantoea > Pantoea sp. X-Soil-TKNS-1279. The sequence continues at coordinate 807,498 of NZ_AP035948.1, forward strand.
TGCAATTTCACCGCCAGCAGTGTGTTCTCTGCTGGCTTTTTTCGTCTTGCTGTGGAATCTTCTACCCTCATTTTTTTCCCCGATTGAATCCGCAAAGGGATTTCTGCATGAAATCGCTGTTAACGCGTAAGCCGTTCCTCAACCCGGTTTATCTGGCTTTTATGGCCGTCTCCTTTATGGTTGGCGTGGCCGGTGCTTTGCAGGCACCGACGCTGAGCCTGTTCCTGACGCGTGAAGTGCAGGTCAGGCCGTTCTGGGTTGGGTTGTTCTTTACCGTCAACGCGATTGCCGGGATTGTCATCAGCCTGCTGATGGCGAAACGTTCCGACAACCACGGCGATCGCCGCCACCTGATTATGTTTTGTTGCCTGATGGCGGTGTGTAATTCGCTGTTGTTTGCCTTTACCCGTCATTATCTGACGTTGATTACGTTGGGCGTGCTGCTGTCGGCATTGGCCAGCGTGGCAGTGCCGCAAATTTTTGCGTTGGCGCGTGAGTATGCTGACCGTTCCGCCCGCGAAGTGGTGATGTTCAGTTCGGTCATGCGTGCGCAGTTGTCGCTGGCGTGGGTGATCGGCCCGCCGTTATCGTTCGCGCTGGCATTGAACTATGGCTTTGTGACGCTGTTTTGCGTGGCGGCGGTGATCTTTTTGTTAAGCCTGCTGCTGATCTGGCGCACCCTGCCGTCGGTGCCGCGTGTGATCGTGTCTCCCGAGCAGGTGTTGACACAACTGAGTCCGTGGAAAGACAGCCAGGTGCGTCTGCTGTTTATCGCCTCGGTGATAATGTGGACCTGCAACGTGATGTATATCATTGATATGCCGCTCTATATCAGCTCCACACTCGGTTTGCCGGAAAAGCTGGCTGGCCTGTTGATGGGAACGGCTGCCGGGCTGGAGATCCCGATTATGTTGCTGGCCGGGCATTATGCGCGTCGCTTCGGTAAACGTCGGCTGGTGCAGGTGGCGCTGGTGGCCGCAATGGTGTTTTATCTCGGGCTGGGTCTGTTCCAGTCACGTACCGCGCTGATGGTGTTGCAGCTGTTCAATGCTGCGTTTATCGGGATTGTTGCCGGAATCGGTATGTTGTGGTTCCAGGACCTGATGCCGGGACGTGCAGGCGCGGCTACCACCATGTTTACTACCTCGATCTCAACCGGAATGATTGTGGCGGGTTTGATTCAGGGGGCGCTGAGTGAACAGTTCGGCCATGAGTCGGTGTACTGGCTGGCGCTAGGGTTGGCAGTGCTGGCGTTGGGGCTGGCTTCGCGCGTGCGGGATGTGTAACTGCGCGCAATAAATTGCGCCGCTACGGCTGTAGCGGCGCGATTAATCGCGCTATTTTAACGTAAAAACGCGGGCTGATTCGTCTCGTAGTCGGCGATGGACGCTTCGTGTTGCAGCGTCAGGCCAATGCTGTCGAGTCCGTTAATCATGCAGTGGCGACGGAAGCTGTCGATTTCGAAGCTATAGGTTTTGTCGCCAGCAGTCACGGTCTGGGCTTCCAGATCCACGATAAAGCTGATGCCTGGATGGCTTGCGACCACCTTAAACATCTCATCAACTTCTTCATCGCTTAACTTCACCGGCAGCAACTGGTTGTTGAAGCTGTTGCCGTAGAAGATATCCGCAAAGCTGGGTGCAATCACCACCTGGAAACCGAAATCGGTCAGTGCCCAGGGTGCGTGCTCACGCGAGGAGCCACAGCCAAAGTTTTCACGCGCCAGCAAAATGCTGGTGCCTTTGTATTCCGGCTTGTTCAGCACGAAGCTGGCGGTCGGTACGGTGCCTGCATCATCATCAAAACGCCAGTCGTGGAACAGGTGCGCACCAAAGCCGGTGCGAGTCACCTTTTGCAGGAACTGCTTAGGAATGATGGCATCGGTATCAACATTCGCGGCATCCAGCGGGGCTACGATTCCGCTGTGCTGAGTAAATTTCTTCGCCATGGCTTAAGCTCCCTGAGTCAGTTCACGAATATCGGCAAAACGGCCCGTCACCGCCGCCGCAGCGGCCATCGCCGGGCTGACCAGGTGGGTACGTCCACCACGGCCCTGACGACCTTCAAAGTTACGGTTACTGGTGGAAGCACAGCGCTCACCCGGATTCAGACGGTCATTGTTCATCGCCAGGCACATAGAACAACCTGGCAGACGCCATTCAAAACCGGCTTCGAGGAAAATCTTGTCCAGACCTTCCGCTTCCGCTTGCGCTTTTACCGGACCAGAACCCGGTACCACCATCGCAACCACACCAGGCGCTACATGGCGGCCTTTGGCGATCGCGGCAGCAGCACGCAGGTCTTCGATACGTGAGTTGGTGCAGGAACCGATAAACACTTTATCGATCGCCACGTCGGTCAGTTTGATACCCGGTTGCAGATCCATGTAGGCCAGCGCTTTTTCGGCAGAGGCGCGCTCAACCGGATCGGCGAATGAGGCCGGGTTCGGGATTGCCTGGTCAACTGCCATCACCTGGCCCGGGTTGGTGCCCCAGGTCACCTGCGGGGCGATATCGGCGGCGTTCAGCGTCACTACGGTATCGAATTTCGCATCGCTGTCGGATTTAAGGGTGCGCCAGTAAGCAACAGCCTGTTCCCACTGCTCGCCCTTCGGTGCGAATTGTTTGTCTTTCAGATAATTAAAGGTGGTGTCATCCGGCGCGACCAGGCCCGCTTTGGCACCCATTTCAATTGCCATGTTGCACAACGTCATACGGCCTTCCATGGTCAGCGCTTCAATCGCCGGGCCACAGAACTCCACCACATGACCGGTACCGCCGGCGCTGCCGGTTTTACCGATGATCGCCAGCACGATATCTTTCGCGGTGATGCCCGGTGCGGCTTCACCCAGCACTTCAATCTTCATGGTTTTGGCACGGCCCTGTTTCAGGGTCTGGGTGGCAAACACATGCTCCACTTCAGAGGTGCCGATACCGAACGCCAGTGAACCAAAAGCACCGTGAGTCGCGGTGTGGGAATCACCACAGACGATGGTCATACCCGGCAGGGTCATACCCTGTTCCGGGCCGATGACGTGGACGATGCCCTGGAACGGGTGGTTCAGGTCATACAACTGGATACCGAATTCAGCGCAGTTCTTGATCAGTTCCTGCATCTGAATACGTGCCATCTCGCCCGACGCATTGATGTCTTTGGTCTGGGTGGAGACGTTATGGTCCATGGTAGCGAAGGTCTTCGACGGCTGACGGACTTTGCGACCGTGAGCGCGCAGGCCATCAAAGGCCTGCGGTGACGTGACTTCATGGATCAAATGACGATCGATGTACAGTAACGGGGTTTCGTTCGGTGCTTCGTGGACGACATGTGCATCAAATAACTTCTGGTATAAGCTTTTCATTTTTTTATTTTTCCTCGGTGATGAAGCGGGCAATGATGCTGCCCATTTCATCGGTGCTCACGGACTGACCGTCTCCGGCCAAATCACGGGTGCGATGACCCGCTTCCAGCGCACGGTTGATCGCGCGCTCAATGCTGTCGGCAGCCTCAGTGGCGTTCAGGCTATAGCGCAGCAGCAGGGACAACGAGAGGATCTGAGCTACCGGGTTGGCAATATTCTGACCCGCGATATCTGGGGCTGAACCACCCGCTGGCTCGTACAGGCCGAAACCTTCTTCGTTCAGGCTGGCTGACGGCAGCATGCCCATTGAACCGGTAATCATCGCGCATTCATCAGAGAGAATGTCGCCAAACAGGTTTGAACACAGCAGTACGTCGAACTGTGATGGATCTTTAATCAGCTGCATGGTGGCGTTGTCGATGTACATATGGCTCAGTTGCACATCCGGGTAATCTTTCGCCACTTCGTTGACGATCTCACGCCACATCACAGAGGTCTGCAACACGTTGGCTTTATCGATTGATGTCACTTTGTTGCGGCGTTTGCGCGCAGATTCAAACGCAATGCGGGCAATACGTTCGATCTCAAAACGGTGATACACCTCGGTGTCGAATGCGCGTTCGTGTGGGCCGCTGCCTTCACGGCCTTTCGGTTGACCGAAGTAGATACCGCCAGTCAGCTCGCGTACGCACAGGATATCGAAGCCACGCGCGGCGATGTCGCTGCGCAACGGGCAGAAGGCTTCCAGACCTTTATACAGCGCTGCCGGACGCAGGTTGCTGAACAGTTTGAAGTGTTTACGCAGTGGCAGCAGTGCGCCACGTTCCGGTTGCTGTGCGGGCGGCAGGTGTTCCCACTTCGGACCACCCACGGAACCAAACAGAATGGCATCGGCCTGCTCGGCACCGGCAACAGAGGCAGGTGGCAGCGGTTCGCCGTGACGATCGATGGCGATACCGCCAACATCATATTCGCTGGTGGTGATACGCATGTCGAAACGCGCACGAATCGCGTCCAGAACTTTCATGGCCTGCGCCATCACTTCCGGGCCGATTCCGTCGCCCGGCATTACCGCGATATGAAAAGACTTAGTCATAGTTACACCGTTTCCTTTTGCTCTTTAAATTTGCGCTGCAATTCTTTTTCCACCTGTTTGGCACGCCAGATATTGTTCAGGGCGTTGACCATCGCTTTGGCGGAGGATTCGACGATATCGGTCGCCAGGCCCACGCCGTGGAATTTGCGACCGTTGTAGTTGACCACGATATCAACCTGACCCAGGGCGTTCTCACCGTGGCCTTTGGCGGTCAGTTTGTAGTTCACCAGCTCCGCTTCAAAGCCGGTGATACGGTTAATCGCCTGATAGACGGCGTCGACCGGACCGTTACCGGTGGCGGCGTCAGATTTGATCTCTTCACCACAGCCCAGCTGGACAGATGCAGTGGCGGTCACGCTGGAGCCGGTCTGCACGTTGAATTCTTTCAGCTGGAAATGTTCCGGTTCTTCATTCTGTCTGTTGATGAAGGCCAGCGCTTCCAGATCGTAATCGAACACCTGACCTTTCTTATCCGCCAGCTTCAGGAAGGCGTCGTACAGAGTATCCAGGTTGTAGTCGGTCTCTTTGTAGCCCATCTCTTCCATACGGTGTTTCACCGCGGCACGACCTGAACGTGAGGTCAGGTTGAGCTGGATTTTATGCAGACCGATCGATTCCGGCGTCAGGATTTCGTAGTTTTCGCGGTTTTTCAGCACGCCATCCTGGTGGATGCCGGACGAGTGGGCGAAGGCATTCGAACCGACCACCGCTTTGTTGGCCGGGATCGGCATGTTGCAGATCTGGCTGACGGTCTGGCTGGTGCGGTAGATTTCCTGATGTTTGATATTGGTGTGCACGTTCATGATCTGCTGGCGGGTTTTGATCGCCATGATTACCTCTTCCAGTGCACAGTTACCGGCACGTTCGCCCAGGCCGTTCAGCGTTCCCTCAACCTGACGTGCACCGGCCATCACCGCTGCAATCGCGTTGCCGGTGGCCATGCCCAGGTCATCGTGGGTATGCACAGACAGAATCGCTTTATCAATATTCGGCACGCGATTGATCAGCTGGCTGATGATGTTGGCGTATTCGTGCGGCAGGGTGTAACCCACGGTGTCCGGGATGTTAATGGTGGTGGCGCCAGCATTAATCGCGGCTTCCACCATGCGGCACAGGTCATCAATCGGTGTACGGCCACCGTCTTCGCAGGAGAATTCCACGTCGTTGGTGTAGTTACGCGCACGCTTGATCATATGCACCGCACGCTCAATCACCTCAGGCAGCGTACTGCGCAACTTAGTGGCGATATGCATCGGCGAGGTGGCGATAAAGGTATGGATACGGAACGCTTCTGCAACGCGCAGAGATTCGTAAGCGGCGTCGATATCTTTCTCAACGCAACGTGCCAGGCCACAGACGCGGCTGTTCTTGATGGTGCGTGCAATGGTCTGAACGGATTCAAAGTCGCCCGGAGAAGAGACCGGGAAACCGACTTCCATTACGTCTACGCCCATACGTTCCAGCGCCAGGGCAATCTGCAATTTTTCTTTAACACTCAGGCTGGCCTGTAACGCCTGCTCGCCATCGCGCAGAGTGGTATCGAAAATAATAACTTGCTGGCTCATCGTAATCTTCCTTATGCATTAACTTCGCCGGTGCTACGAGCATAAAAAAACCCGCGCATTGGCGCGGGTTTTTTTAAACTTTCTGCAGGTTCGAATCAGTTGTTGATTCCGCCCACGAGTCTACCGCGCAATGGGGATGCGATTAGTAGTAGACCAAGTAGACGGAAAGAACGGGACATGGATCAAACCTTGTAAATTGAGTGCTGCACATATTGATACTGAGAAAGGCCGCTGATGTCAACCATAAGTGAAAGGTTATTTCTCAAGGTGCTCAAGGTGGATCTGCTGGGATTATTCGCTTGTTCAGAGGAAAAACAAATATTAACGCGGCGCTGGCGATTTTGATCACTTGCAAAAATGTTTTAAAAATGAATATTTATTTTAAATTGTTGATTTTAATTTGTTTTATCGGGTTTGTTTGCCTGGTGGTAAAACAATGGCGCAGCGGTTGTTTAGACGAATCTCACGTCAGATAAGGATTTTAAAGATAATCACGCCAGGAATTAATTGCCGGGTAAGATTGTGGGCTGGAATGTTGCAAAATATGCATCGTGTATTTCTTATAACTCGCTGTAAATAATTACCGAACCAGCATTATCATCTGCTGTTCTGTGCTGGGATTAGTTTAATCCTCGCGGGCAATTATCACGCCTTAGTGCCTTTGAGGTGGAAAGAAACGGGGCTGAGAGGGATGGGCGTTTGCCTGCCGGGTTTTCTGCGGTTATGGTAATCGACCTACTCTCAAAAGAATGAACTCAAGTAGATTCCCTGTACCTGGAAGGCGGAAATGAATTCCGTCTTCTGAGCATAAACATAAGGTTTTGATCTTAATTGGCGAATCCGGGGCAGGATGTCACTGACGCGGCTGGAAAGCGAACGTCCGTGGATTCCGTCCCTCAAGCCTGGAGGCAGAAAATGGAGATGTTGTCAGGAGCCGAAATGGTCGTCCGTTCGTTAATCGATCAGGGCGTTAAGCAGGTCTTCGGTTATCCGGGCGGAGCGGTGCTCGATATTTATGACGCTCTGCAAACGGTCGGCGGTATCGACCACGTATTAGTTCGCCACGAACAAGGCGCGGTGCACATGGCTGACGGCCTGGCGCGTGCTACCGGCGAAGTGGGTGTCGTGCTGGTGACTTCCGGTCCTGGCGCCACCAATGCCATTACCGGCATCGCCACTGCTTATATGGACTCGATCCCGATGGTGGTTCTGTCGGGTCAGGTGCCGTCGTCACTGATCGGCTATGACGCCTTCCAGGAGTGCGACATGGTGGGGATTTCCCGCCCGGTGGTGAAGCACAGCTTCCTGGTCAAAAGCACCGAAGAGATCCCAACCGTCATCAAAAAAGCGTTCTGGCTGGCAAAAAGTGGCCGCCCGGGCCCGGTGGTGATTGACCTGCCGAAAGATATCCTGAACCCGGCGAATAAGCTGCCTTATGTCTGGCCAGAGTCGGTCAGCATGCGTTCTTATAACCCAACTATTCAGGGTCATAAGGGGCAGATTAAGCGCGCGCTGCAAACCCTGCTGGCGGCCCATAAGCCAGTGATGTATGTCGGTGGCGGTGCTATTACCTCGGGTTGCGAAGCCGAATTGTTGCAACTGGCGGAAAAGCTCAACATCCCGGTGACGACCTCACTGATGGGGCTGGGTGCTTTCCCTGGAACGCATCGTCAGTGCGTGGGTATGCTGGGTATGCACGGTACTTATGAAGCCAACATGACCATGCATAACGCTGACCTGATTTTCGGTATCGGCGTGCGTTTTGATGACCGTACCACCAACAATCTGGCGAAGTATTGCCCGAATGCCACGGTGATGCATATCGACGTTGACCCAACCTCGATTTCCAAGACCGTTGCCGCAGACATTCCGATCGTCGGTGATGCGAAACAGACGCTGACCCAGATGCTGGAACTGCTGGCGCAGACCGAGGTGAAGCAGGAGCTCGACAGCCTGCGCGACTGGTGGCAGACCATTGATGGCTGGCGTGGTCGCAAATGCCTCGAATTTGATCGCACCAGCGATAAAATCAAACCGCAGGCAGTGATCGAAACCATCTGGCGTTTGACCAAAGGCGATGCTTACGTCACTTCGGACGTGGGCCAGCACCAGATGTTCGCAGCGCTGTATTATCAGTTCGACAAACCTCGTCGCTGGATCAACTCCGGTGGTTTGGGCACCATGGGCTTTGGCCTGCCTGCGGCGTTGGGTGTGAAGATGGCGCTGCCGGAAGAAACCGTAATCTGTGTCACCGGTGACGGCAGTATCCAGATGAACATTCAGGAACTGTCGACCGCGCTGCAATATGATTTGCCGGTGCTGGTACTGAACCTCAACAACCGCTTCCTCGGCATGGTGAAGCAGTGGCAGGACATGATCTACTCTGGCCGCCATTCACAATCTTACATGGAGTCCTTGCCGGACTTCGTACGCCTGGCGGAAGCCTATGGTCACGTTGGTATCGCGATTCAGCATCCGGCCGAGTTGGAAGAGAAGCTGACCCAGGCACTGGAAACCCTGGCGAAAGGGCGACTGGTGTTTGTTGATGTGACGGTTGATGGCAGCGAGCACGTTTACCCGATGCAGATTCGTGGTGGCGGTATGGACGAGATGTGGTTGAGCAAAACGGAGAGGACATAATTATGCGTCGTATTTTATCGGTACTGCTGGAGAACGAATCCGGCGCATTGTCCCGCGTGGTTGGCCTGTTTTCGCAACGCGGCTACAACATTGAAAGCCTGACGGTAGCGCCAACTGACGATCCCACCCTGTCACGTATGACGATTCAAACCGTCGGCGATGAAAAGGTGCTGGAGCAGATCGAAAAACAACTGCACAAGTTAGTTGACGTGTTACGTGTCAGCGAGCTGGGGCAGGGTGCCTACGTTGAACGTGAAATCATGCTGGTGAAAATCCAGGCGACCGGCTATGGCCGCGAAGAAGTGAAACGCAGCGCGGAAATTTTCCGTGGGCAGATCATCGACGTGACGCCAACGCTGTACACGGTTCAGCTGGCAGGCACCAGCGACAAGCTGGATGCGTTTCTTAACACTGTCCGTGACGTAGCGGAAATTGTTGAAGTGGCGCGTTCCGGTATCGTTGGTGTATCGCGCGGCGATCGCATCATGCGTTAATCACCGTCAGTAACAGACAGTCACGATGCTAACCCGGCGTAATGCCGGGTTTTTTTATTTTATGCGCTTGAACAAGCTGACGGATAAAAGCGGTTGCTCAGCGTAGTTTTCTGCGGTTAGATGTTACAAATGTTTTACCCTTAGCTACTCTGCGGGCATTTTCGCCACAGGGCTTATCAGGAATTAAGGTGTCATCGTGAAACTGGATGAAATCGCGCGCCTGGCTGGCGTGTCGCGCACTACGGCCAGCTATGTGATCAATGGCAAAGCGCGGCAATATCGTGTCAGCGACAAAACCGTCGAGAAAGTGATGGCGGTGGTGCGTGAGTACAATTATCACCCGAATGCCGTGGCGGCGGGCCTGCGCGCCGGGCGTACCCGTTCCATTGGGCTGGTGATCCCCGATCTGGAAAACACCAGCTATACGCGCATTGCCAATTACCTTGAACGCCAGGCGCGGCAGCGTGGATATCAGCTGCTGATCGCCTGTTCTGAAGATCAGCCTGATAACGAGATGCGCTGCATTGAACATCTTTTGCAGCGTCAGGTTGATGCGATCATTGTTTCTACTTCTCTGCCGCCGGAACACCCGTTTTATCAGCGCTGGATCAACGATCCGCTGCCGATCATTGCGCTGGACCGTGCGCTGGATCGTGAACATTTTACCAGCGTGGTCGGTGCCGATCAGGATGATGCCCAGCAACTGGCCGCTGAATTGCGTCAGCTGCCGGTGAAAAACGTCCTGTTCCTTGGCGCGCTGCCGGAGCTGTCGGTGAGCTTCCTGCGCGAAATGGGTTTCCGTGAGGCGTGGAAAGGCGACGAGCGCCCAATCGATTATATCTACTGCAATAGCTTTGAACGCACGGCTGCCGCGGCGCTGTTCGAGAAATATCTGGAAGATCATCCTATGCCAGAGGCGTTGTTCACCACCTCATTTGGTCTGTTACAGGGGGTGATGGATGTGACGCTGAAACGTGACGGGCGTCTGCCAACCGACCTGGCGATTGCCACCTTTGGCGACCACGAATTGCTGGATTTCCTTGAGTGTCCGGTACTGGCCGTAGGGCAGCGTCATCGTGATGTTGCGGAACGCGTGCTTGAACTTGTTTTAGCGTCACTGGATGAACCCCGAAAACCGAAGCCGGGTTTAACCCGAATTCGACGTAATTTATTTCGCCGTGGTCAATTAAGCCGTCGGACAAAATGAATCGGTGGGGTGGCGTGCTGCCCCACTTTATTAACCAGCCTGTTAATTTTCCCCTGCCACCATTCAGGTAAAAAAGCGTAAATTTTCACCTGATTTGCTAACAAATTAAACTGCCTGGCTTTTCTTATTTGTTTACATCTTCGGCAGCAGCGGGTAGCAGAGCTGTCGCGATGGTGCTGGGCTTCTTTTCGGAAATCCCCTAAAATGCAGCCGCTGTCGCATAACGCGGGATATTTATCTTAACGGGGCAACGCGCTTTATTTTTCGCCATTTTTCATGACGCGAAAATTTTTATTCCATTATTCATCAGGTTAATTTTTATTTTGCCATTCATCGTCTTCTTCCACCCTTCTTTGAATAATTTCACCCGCTGTAAAGAGTGATATTCACTCGCCGTTGCGGCTTGACAAGGATTTCATCGGCTCCGTAAACTCTTTTCGTGGTAAAATGTGGGATAAAGTGGTGAAAAAGGGTATCTGAGGGGTGAGGCTGGCATGTTCCGTGGGGCAACGTTAGTCAATCTCGACAGCAAAGGGCGGCTGGCCGTACCAACACGCTATCGTGAATTGCTGATCGCAGAGTCTCAGGGTCAAATGGTTTGCACCATCGACCTCCATCAGCCCTGCCTGCTGCTTTATACCCTGCCCGAATGGGAAATCATTGAGAAAAAGCTGTCTCGCTTATCCAGCATGAACCCCGCCGAGCGTCGCGTGCAGCGTCTGCTGTTGGGGCATGCCAGTGAGTGTCAGATGGATAATGCAGGCCGCTTGTTGTTGGCAAATACCCTTCGCCAACATGCGAGCCTGACGAAAGAAGTGATGCTGGTCGGCCAGTTCAACAAGTTTGAACTGTGGGATGAACAGACCTGGTATCAACAAGTTAAGGATGATATTGACGCAGAACAGTCAGCTCAGGAACCTTTATCTGAGCGGTTGCAGGACTTGTCGCTATAGCTATGCAGGAAAATTTCAAACACACCACAGTGCTGCTGGATGAGGCGGTAAACGCTCTCAATATCAGGGAAGACGGCATATACATTGACGGCACTTTTGGTCGCGGTGGTCACTCCAGATTGATCCTTTCGCAACTTGGCGCGAACGGGCAGCTACTGGCGATTGATCGCGATCCGCAAGCCATAGCCGCAGCCGCTGAGATAAAAGATCCGCGCTTCTCGATCGTGCATGGGCCGTTTTCGGCACTGGCGGAATACGTAACCGAGCGCGGGCTGACCGGCAAGATCGACGGCGTTTTACTCGATTTAGGCGTGTCATCGCCGCAGTTGGATGACGCAGAACGTGGTTTCTCTTTCATGCGTGATGGGCCGTTGGACATGCGTATGGACCCGACGCGTGGCCAGTCAGCGTCGGAATGGTTACTCAGCGCTGAAGAAGCCGATATCGCTTTTGTGCTGAAGACCTACGGTGAGGAACGTTTTGCCAAGCGCATTGCCCGGGCGATTGTCGAGCGCAACCGCGAGCAGCCGATGACGCGCACCAAAGAGTTGGCTGAAGTGATTGCTGCGGCAACACCGGTAAAAGATAAATTCAAGCATCCGGCGACCCGCAGTTTTCAGGCGATTCGTATCTGGATCAACAGTGAGCTGGAAGAGATCGACACCGCGCTGAAAGGGGCGTTGTCAGTACTGGCACCTGGCGGCAGATTGTCCGTGATCAGCTTCCACTCACTGGAGGATCGCCTGGTGAAACGCTTTATGCGCGATCAGAGCCGTGGTCCGCAAGTACCGGCAGGTATCCCAATGACCGAAACGCAGTTGAAGGCGTTGGGTGGTCGGGAACTGAAAACGCTTGGCAAGCTGGTGCCGGGCGAAGCCGAAGTCGCTGATAACCCGCGCGCACGCAGTTCGGTGCTGCGTATTGCTGAAAGGACAGCGTCATGATCGGAAACGAGCGTCATAGCCTGCCCGGTGTCATTGGTGGCGATCTGCTGCGTTTTGGCAAGATTCCGGTGCTGTTGCTGGTGGCGGTCCTGATTTCCGCGATGCTGGTGGTCACGACCACGCATAAGACGCGTCGTCTGACGGCAGAACGTGAACAGTTGGTGCTGGAGCGTGATGCCTTGGATATCGAGTGGCGCAACCTGATTCTGGAAGAGAACGCGCTCGGTGATCACAGCCGGGTAGAACGAATCGCAACCGAGAAATTGCAAATGCAGCATGTCGATCCTTCACAGGAAAACATTGTGGTGCAGCAATAAGGAATCTCAGAACCTGATGAGCGGCGCAAGCAAAACGCTGAAGTTAAAAAAACCGGAAGATAAGGCCAGCTTTGTCAGCTGGCGTTTTGCGTTGCTGTGCGGCTGTATTTTACTGGCGCTGGGTGGCCTGTTATCGCGTGTTGCCTGGTTGCAGGTGATTAATCCTGACAAACTGGTGAAAGAAGGGGATTTGCGTTCACTGCGTGTGCAGGCAGTCCCTACCGCGCGTGGCATGATCAGCGATCGCGCCGGGCGTCCGTTGGCGGTCAGCGTGCCGGTGAACGCCATCTGGGCCGATCCGAAAGAACTGAATGAACACGGCGGCGTCTCTGTCGATAGCCGCTGGAAAGCGCTGTCGGATGCGCTGTCGATCCCGCTCGACCAACTCGCCTCACGCATCAACGCCAACCCGAAAGGGCGTTTTGTTTATCTGGCCCGTCAGGTAAACCCGGCGATCGGCGAATATGTCAAAAAACTCAAGCTTCCCGGTATCTATCTGCGTGAAGAGTCTCGTCGCTACTATCCGGCTGGTCAGGTTACTGCCCACCTGATTGGCTTTACCAATATCGACGGTCAGGGCATTGAAGGCACAGAAAAAAGCTTCGACAAATGGCTGACCGGTGAACCTGGCGAACGTACGGTGCGTAAAGATCGTTACGGTCGCGTGATTGAAGATATCTCCTCGGTGGATAGCCGTGCTGCCCATAACCTGACGCTGAGCATTGATGAACGTTTGCAGGCGCTGGTGTATCGCGAACTGAATAACGCGGTGGCCTTTAACAAAGCCGAATCGGGTTCTGCGGTGTTGGTGGACGTTAACACCGGTGAAGTGCTGGCGATGGCTAACAGCCCGGCCTATAACCCGAACAACCTTGCCAACACACCAAAAGATGTGATGCGTAACCGCGCTATTACCGACATCTTCGAGCCTGGCTCCACCGTTAAGCCGATGGTGGTGATGACCGCCCTGCAACGCGGCGTGGTGAAAGAAAACAGCGTACTGAATACCGTGCCTTATCGTATCAATGGTCATGAGATCAAAGATGTGGCGCGCTACAACGAATTGACCCTGACCGGGGTCCTACAGAAGTCGAGTAACGTCGGGGTTTCACGTCTGGCGTTAGCGATGCCGTCCTCAGCACTCGTAGACACTTACGCGCGCTTTGGGCTGGGTAAGGCGACCAATTTGGGGTTGGTCGGAGAAAGCAGTGGCTTATATCCTCAAAAACAACGGTGGTCTGACATAGAGAGGGCCACCTTCTCTTTCGGCTACGGGCTAATGGTAACGCCGTTACAGTTAGCGCGAGTCTACGCAACCATTGGCAGCTATGGCGTCTATCGTCCGCTGTCGATTACCAAGGTTGATCCACCGGTTGCCGGTGAACGTGTTTTCCCGGAAGACCTGGTGAAAACCGTGGTGCATATGATGGAAAGCGTTGCTCTGCCGGGTGGCGGTGGCGTTAAGGCCGCCATCAAGGGTTATCGCATTGCGATCAAAACCGGTACCGCGAAGAAAGTCGGTCCCGATGGACGCTACGTCAATAAATACATTGCTTACACCGCAGGCGTAGCACCTGCCAGTCATCCTCGTTTTGCTTTGGTGGTGGTGATCAACGATCCCCAGGCCGGTAAATATTATGGTGGTGCGGTCTCCGCGCCGGTGTTTGGTGCCATCATGGGCGGCGTACTGCGTACCATGAACATCGAACCCGATGCGCTACCGGTAAATGATAAGAACGATTTGGTGAAGAACCAGAGTGAGGAATCAAGTGACAGATCGTAACCTGCGCGACTTACTGGCCCCTTGGGTGCCGGGCGCGCCGGCGCGTCCACTCCGTGACATGACACTGGATAGCCGCTCTGCGGCTTCTGGCGATCTGTTTATCGCCGTGGCGGGCCATCATGCTGATGGACGTCGATTTATTCCGCAGGCTATTGCCCAAGGCGTGGCGGCAGTGATTGCCGAAGCCGAAGGTGAAGCCAGTGATGGAGATATCCGCGAGATACATGGTGTCCCGGTTATCTATCTGGCGCAGTTGCCGCAGCGTCTCTCGGCACTGGCTGGACGCTTTTATCAACAACCTGCTGAAAAACTGAAATTAATTGGTGTCACCGGCACCAACGGCAAAACCACCACCACCCAATTGATCGCGCAGTGGGCCAATCTTTTGGGCGAGACGGGCGCGGTGATGGGGACGGTGGGTAATGGTCTGTATGGCCAACTGGCACCGACGGAAAATACCACCGGTTCCGCCGTGGATGTTCAGCATGTCCTGCATGACCTGGTTGGCCAGGGCGCAACGCTGGCGGCGATGGAGGTGTCGTCGCATGGCCTGGTACAGCATCGTGTTGCTGCTCTGCCGTTTGCTGCTGCGGTGTTTACCAATCTGAGTCGCGATCACCTCGATTATCACGGTGATATGCAAAGCTACGAAGCGGCCAAATGGTTGTTGTTCTCTGAACACCATGTTGGTGCGGCGATTATCAACGCGGATGACGAGGTTGGACGTCGTTGGCTGGCAAACCTGCCGGATGCCGTTGCCGTCACCATGGCGGATAACCTGCAACCCGGTTGTCATGGCCGCTGGCTGAAAGCCACCGCCGTAAACTATCACGATGGCGGGGCACATATCCGCTTCAGCTCCAGTTGGGGTGATGGCGAGTTTGACAGCCGCCTGATGGGGGCTTTTAACGTTAGCAACCTGTTGCTGGCTTTGGCAACGCTACTGTCGCTGGAATACCCACTGGATGCCCTGGTCAGCAGCGCATCGCAGTTACTGCCGGTCACAGGTCGTATGGAAGTGTTTAGTGCGCCGGAAAAACCTACGGTAGTGGTTGATTACGCCCATACGCCAGATGCGCTGGAGAAAGCGCTGGAAGCAGCGCGCCTGCACTGTAAAGGTCAGTTATGGTGCCTGTTTGGTTGTGGTGGCGATCGCGATAAAGGTAAGCGCCCGCTGATGGGGGCGATTGCTGAACAGTTTGCTGACGTGGTGGTGATCACCGATGACAACCCACGTAGTGAAGATCCGCAGGCAATCGTGAATGACATCTTGACCGGATTGCTCGACCCTGGCCGCGCGCGCGTGGTAGCGGGGCGGGCGCAGGCGGTCACCAATGCCATTATGCAAGCCAAAGCCGAGGATATCGTGCTGGTGGCAGGTAAAGGGCACGAAGATTATCAGATTGTCGGCAATCGCCGCCTGGACTATTCCGACCGCGACACGGTCGCCCGTTTACTGGGGGTGATGGCATGATCCCGATTTCCCTCGAGACACTGGCTAACGTCAGTGGCGGTAAGTTGTACGGAAGCGATGCAACCGTCAACGACGTGGTCACCGATACCCGAAAAGTGACAGCAGGATGCCTGTTTGTCGCCCTGGTGGGTGAACGCTTTGATGCACACGACTTTGTCGGCGATGCGATCGCCAGTGGCGCGCAAGCATTGCTGGTAAGTAAGCACTTGCCTGTGGCGGTGCCGCAGGTCGTGGTGGCCGATACCCGTATCGCTTTTGGTCAACTGGCTGCCTGGGTGCGCCAACAGGCAAAAGCCCGTGTGGTCGCGTTGACCGGCTCGTCCGGCAAAACCTCGGTTAAAGAGATGACCGCGGCGATTCTGCGCGAGTGTGGTGAGACGCTGTATACCGCCGGTAACCTGAATAATGACTTCGGCGTGCCAATGACGCTGCTGCGTTTGACCAAAGACCATGACTACGCGGTGATTGAGCTGGGTGCGAACCACCAGGGCGAGATTGCCTACACCACCGATTTAACACGCCCGGAGACGGCGCTGGTGAATAACCTTGCCGCAGCGCATCTGGAAGGTTTCGGTTCGCTTGCCGGTGTCGCCAAAGCCAAAGGTGAGATTTTTGGTGGCTTACCAGAGCATGGCACGGCCATTATCAACGCCGACAGCAATGATTTGGCGAACTGGCAACCGTTGCTGGCGGGTAAAACCTTGTGGCGTTTTTCACCACAACCGCAGGCTGAGGTGGAGTTTGGTGCCAGCGATGTCCAACTGCGCGCCGATGCCACCGCATTCACGCTGCACACCCCGCGCGGTGATATCGCGGTGACGCTACCGCTGCCGGGCCGCCACAATATTGCCAACGCCCTGGCCGCAGCCGCGTTGGCACTGTCGGTAGATGCACCTCTCAGCGCAATTCAGGCAGGTCTGACGAAATTACAGCCTGTTCCAGGCCGCCTCTTCCCGGTTCGTCTGGCTGAGCATCAACTGCTGATTGATGATAGCTACAACGCCAATGTGGGATCGATGACTGCTGCCGCGCAGGTGCTGGGCGATATGCCGGGCTATCGCGTCATGGTGGTCGGCGATATGGCGGAACTTGGTGATGAGACGGAGTCCTGTCACCGTCAGGTCGGCGAGGCGGCGAAAGCCGCTGGAATTGATTGTGTACTGAGCACCGGACGCTTTAGTCAGTTGATCAGTGAAAACAGTGGCAATGGCGAACATTTCGCCAGCAAAGCCGCGCTGATTGAACGTTTACGGACGTTATTGTCCGAACATCAGGAGTTAACGATTTTGATTAAAGGTTCGCGTAGTGCCGCCATGGAGCAGGTAGTACAGAGCTTACAGGAGAAAGGAACATGTTAGTTTGGCTGGCCGAGCATCTGGTCGCACTTTATTCCGGCTTTAACGTCTTTTCCTATTTGACGTTTCGCGCCATTGTCAGCCTGCTGACCGCTCTGTTCCTCTCTCTGTGGATGGGCCCACGCCTGATTGCCTGGCTGCAAAAGCTGCAAATTGGTCAGGTAGTACGTAACGATGGCCCTGAGTCGCACTTCAGTAAGCGCGGCACCCCGACAATGGGCGGCCTGATGATTCTTACTTCCATCACTGTATCGGTGTTGATGTGGGCATATCCGTCCAACCCGTATGTCTGGTGCGTATTGGTGGTACTGGTTGGATTCGGTGTGATTGGCTTTGTCGATGATTACCGCAAAGTGGTACGCAAAGACACCAAAGGGTTAATCGCCCGCTGGAAATACTTCTGGATGTCGGTGATTTCGCTCGGTGTGGCGTTCGCGCTCTACCTGGCGGGTAAAGACACCCCGGCGACAGAGCTGGTGGTGCCTTTCTTCAAAGACATCATGCCGCAGCTGGGGCTGTTTTACATTCTACTGGCTTACTTTGTGATTGTAGGGACGGGGAACGCCGTCAACCTGACCGATGGTCTGGATGGTCTGGCAATCATGCCGACCGTGTTCGTTGCTGCCGGCTTTGCGTTGGTTGCCTGGGCGACCGGTAACGTGAAGTTTGCTGAGTATCTGCATATCCCTTATCTGCGTCATGCAGGGGAACTGGTTATCGTGTGTACCGCGATTGTCGGTGCAGGCCTCGGTTTCCTGTGGTTCAACACCTATCCGGCGCAAGTTTTTATGGGTGATGTCGGTTCGCTGGCGCTGGGTGGCGCGCTCGGTACCATCGCGGTGTTGCTGCGTCAGGAATTTTTGCTGGTGATCATGGGTGGCGTGTTCGTGGTGGAGACGCTGTCAGTGATCCTCCAGGTGGGGTCGTTCAAGCTGCGCGGACAACGCATTTTCCGCATGGCACCGATTCACCATCACTATGAATTGAAAGGCTGGCCGGAGCCGCGCGTGATCGTGCGCTTCTGGATTATTTCGCTGATGCTGGTGCTGATTGGCCTGGCAACGCTGAAGGTACGTTAATCATGGCTGACTATCGGGGCAGAAAAGTCGTCATCATCGGGTTGGGGCTGACCGGCCTCTCCTGTGTTGATTTCTTTTTAGCGCAGGGCGTAACGCCCCGCGTGATGGACACCCGTGTGTCACCGCCGGGTCTGGATAAGCTGCCAGAACAGGTGGAGCGCTATGTCGGTGGACTGAACAACGACTGGTTGCTGGCGGCCGATTTAATTATCGCCAGCCCAGGTATTGCCCTTGCGCACCCGGCGTTGAGCGAAGCGGCAGATGCCGGTATCGAAATCGTGGGTGATATCGAGCTGTTCTGTCGTGAAGCGCAGGCACCGATTGTGGCGATTACCGGCTCTAACGGTAAAAGCACCGTGACCACCCTGGTGGGGGAAATGGCGCGTGCCGCAGGCTGGCAGGTGGGCGTGGGTGGCAATATCGGTTTACCGGCGTTGTCACTGCTGAAATCCCCGGCTCAGCTGTACGTGCTGGAACTCTCCAGCTTCCAGCTGGAAACCACTTACAGCTTGAAAGCGGCAGCGGCGACCATCCTCAACGTGACGGAAGATCATATGGATCGCTATCCGTTGGGCATGCAGCAGTACCGCGCTGCCAAACTGCGCATCTACGAAAATGCCCGGATTTGTGTGGTTAACGCCGATGACGGCATGACCATGCCGGTACGCGGTGCCGATACCCGCTGCGTCAGCTTTGGTATCGATATCGGTGATTATCATCTCAACCGGCAGCAGGGCAGTACCTGGCTGCGCGTGAAAGGTGAGAAGGTGCTGAACACCGACGAAATGAAGCTGGTGGGGCAACACAACTTCACCAATGCGTTAGCGGCGTTGGCGCTGGCTGATGCGGTGAATATCCCGCGAGCCTCCAGCCTGAAAGCGCTGACCACCTTTACCGGCTTGCCGCATCGCTTCCAACTGGCACATGAAGCGCACGGTATTCGTTGGATTAACGACTCCAAAGCCACCAATGTTGGCAGCACTGAAGCCGCGTTGAATGGTTTGCAGGTCAAAGGCACGCTGTGGCTATTGCTGGGCGGCGATGGTAAATCCGCTGATTTCAGCCCGTTGGCGCGTTATCTGCAAGGTGACAATGTGCGACTGTTCTGCTTTGGTCGTGACGGCGATGCACTGGCGGCCTTACGGCCAGACGTGGCTACCCGCACTGAAACCATGCAGCAGGCAATGGAACAGATCGCGCAGCAGGCAAAAGCGGGCGATATGGTGCTGCTGTCACCAGCCTGCGCCAGCCTCGATCAGTTCCGTAATTTTGAACAGCGTGGCGATCAGTTCGCGCAACTGGCGAAGGAGTTAGGCTGATGCGGATTCCCGGTGCCGGTGTAGCCAGCTTCCTTTCCCTGCGCCTGAAAGATTGGGTGATGGGCGCGCGGGAAAACGAAGATGCGCCGGTGGTGCTGTACGACCGCACGCTGCTGTGGCTGACGTTTGGTCTGGCCCTGGTGGGCTTCATTATGGTGACCTCGGCCTCAATGCCAGTGGGCCAGCGCTTGAATGAAGACCCGTTCTATTTTGCCAAGCGTGATGCTTTTTATATCGCACTGGCGTTCGGTATGGCGCTGGTCACTTTGCGCGTGCCGATGGATTTCTGGCAACGATACAGCAATGCCATGCTGGTGGTGTCCGTAGTGATGCTGCTGGTGGTGCTGGTGGTGGGTAGCTCGGTCAACGGTGCATCGCGCTGGATTGCATTGGGACCGTTGCGTATTCAGCCTGCGGAGCTATCGAAGCTGTCGCTGTTCTGCTATCTCGCCAGTTATCTGGTGCGCAAAGTGGAAGAGGTGCGTAACAACTTCTGGGGCTTCTGTAAACCGATGGGCGTGATGGTGGTGCTGGCGGTGTTACTGCTGGCGCAGCCCGACCTCGGAACGGTGGTGGTGCTGTTTGTCACCACGCTGGCGATGCTGTTTCTGGCAGGCGCGAAGTTGTGGCAGTTCCTCGCAATCATCGGTTCCGGTATTTTCGCCGTGGTGCTGCTGATTATCGCGGAACCCTATCGTATGCGTCGTGTGACGTCGTTCTGGAACCCGTGGGAAGATCCCTTTGGTAGCGGCTACCAGTTAACCCAGTCATTGATGGCGTTTGGCCGTGGTGAGTTCTGGGGGCAGGGGCTGGGCAACTCGGTGCAGAAACTGGAATATCTGCCGGAAGCGCATACCGACTTTATCTTCTCCATCATCGGTGAAGAATTGGGTTATGCCGGTGTGGTTTTGGCGCTGTTGATGGTATTCTTCGTCGCTTTTCGCGCGATGTCGATTGGCCGTCGCGCGCTGGAGATCGACCAACGTTTTTCCGGCTTTCTGGCCTGTTCCATCGGCGTATGGTTCAGCTTCCAGGCATTGGTTAACGTCGGTGCGGCCGCCGGTATGCTGCCGACCAAAGGTCTGACGTTACCGCTAATTAGTTACGGTGGTTCCAGTTTGATCATTATGTCGACGGCCATCGTGTTTTTGTTGCGCATAGATTATGAAACGCGTCTGGCGAAAGCCCAGGCGTTTACCCGAGGTGGTCGATGAGTGGGAAGCGACTGATGGTGATGGCAGGTGGAACCGGTGGACATGTGTTCCCTGGTCTGGCTGTCGCCCATCATCTGATGGAACAGGGCTGGCAGGTACGCTGGCTGGGGACCGCCGATCGCATGGAAGCCGATCTGGTGCCAAAACATGGTATCGAGATTGATTTTATCCGCATCAGCGGATTACGTGGCAAAGGGGTGAAAGCCCAACTGTTGGCACCGCTGCGCATCTTTAATGCCTGGCGTCAGGCGCGCCGCATCATGAAGAACTGGCAGCCAGATGTGGTATTGGGTATGGGCGGTTATGTGTCTGGCCCTGGCGGTCTGGCGGCATGGAGCTGCGGTATCCCGGTGGTGCTGCATGAACAGAACGGTATCGCCGGGCTGACCAACAAATGGCTGGCAAAGATAGCCAGCAAAGTGATGCAGGCTTTTCCCGGCGCATTCCCCAATGCGGATGTGGTTGGAAACCCGGTACGTACCGATGTGTTGGCGCTGCCGTTACCTGCTGAACGCCTGACTGGCCGTAGCGGTCCGGTGCGTGTGCTGGTCGTAGGGGGCAGCCAGGGGGCGCGTATCCTCAATCAGACGCTGCCGCAGGTTGCCGCTGAACTCGGTGATGTCATCACGTTATGGCATCAGACCGGCAAAGGTGCGCTGGAGACGGTGCAACAGGCGTATCGCGATGCCGGTCAGCCGCAGCATAAAGTCACCGAGTTCATCGATGACATGGCTGCTGCTTATGCCTGGGCTGATGTGGTGGTGTGCCGTTCCGGTGCGCTGACCGTCAGTGAAGTGGCCGCCGCAGGCTTACCGGCGATTTTCGTGCCTTTCATGCATAAAGATCGTCAGCAGTACTGGAATGCGTTGCCGCTGGAGCAGGCGGGCGCAGCCAAAATTTTTGAGCAGCCGCAGTTCACCGCAGCTGTGGTCGCGGAGACGCTGCGCCACTGGGATCGCGCTACCTTGCTGGAGATGGCAGAAAAAGCCCGCCAGGTGGCGATTCCCGATGCAACTGAACGGGTTGCTCAGGAAGTTGCGCGCGCCGCGAAGTAAGTTAATCGGTCAGTCAGATTGACCCGTACCTGGTTCAGGTACAAATGGAAAACACAGGTAACAGAGACAGATGAATACACAACAATTGGCAAAACTGCGTTCCATTGTGCCCGAGATGCGTCGCGTCCGGCACATCCACTTTGTCGGCATTGGCGGTGCTGGCATGGGCGGTATTGCCGAAGTGTTGGCGAACGAAGGTTATCATATTAGCGGTTCCGATTTGGCACCCAACCCGGTGACGCAGCATCTGGCATCGCTGGGCGCAACGATCTATTTCAACCATCGCCCGGAAAACGTGACCGATGCGAGTGTGGTGGTGGTCTCCACTGCCGTGGCGCAGGACAACCCGGAACTGGTGGCGGCGCGTGAACAGCGTATCCCGGTGATTCGTCGCGCAGAGATGCTGGCGGAGCTGATGCGCTTCCGCCACGGCATCGCGATTGCCGGTACGCACGGCAAAACCACCACTACCGCGATGGTAGCCAGTATTTATGCCGAAGGTGGCCTGGATCCGACCTTCGTCAACGGTGGCCTGGTGAAAGCCGCAGGCACCCATGCACGGCTGGGTAGCAGTCGTTATCTGATTGCTGAAGCGGATGAAAGCGATGCGTCGTTCCTGCATCTGCAACCGATGGTGGCGATTGTCACCAATATCGAAGCCGATCATATGGATACCTATCAGGGCGATTTCGAGAACCTGAAACAGACGTTTATCAATTTCCTGCATAACCTGCCGTTCTACGGCCGTGCGGTGATGTGTGTCGATGATGTGGTGATCCGCGATCTGATCCCGCGCGTCGGCCGTCAACTCACCACCTACGGTTTTAGCGAAGATGCTGATGTGCGCATCGAAAATTATGAGCAGCGTGGTGCACAGGGGCACTTCACCCTGATTCGTCATGACAAGCCAGTGCTGCATGTGACGCTGAATGCGCCGGGTCGCCATAACGCGCTCAACGCAGCGGCTGCGGTGGCGGTAGCGACCGAAGAAGGCATCGACGACAACGCGATTCTGGCTGCGCTCGAAAGCTTCCAGGGCACGGGCCGACGTTTTGATGTGCTGGGTGAGTTTGATACCGCCCCGGTTAACGGTACGCCGGGTAGCGCGATGCTGGTCGACGATTATGGTCATCACCCCACCGAGGTGGATGTGACGATCAAAGCTGCGCGCGCTGGCTGGCCAGAGAAAAAACTGGTGATGGTATTTCAGCCGCATCGTTACACGCGCACCCGCGATCTGTTTGACGACTTTGCCAACGTGTTGTCACAGGTGGATGTGCTGCTGATGCTGGATGTGTATCCGGCGGGCGAAGCCGCGATTCCGGGAGCGGATAGCCGTTCGCTGTGCCGCGCGATTCGCGGTCGCGGCAAAGTTGATCCGATTCTGGTGTCTGAACACGATGCGCTGCCAGAGACGCTGGCACCCCTGTTGAGTGGCAACGACCTGGTGATTGTTCAGGGCGCAGGTAATATTGGCAAAATCGCGCGCAAGCTGGCGGAAATCCGTTTACAGCCCGCAATGAAGGCGGAGGTGCGCAATGGCTGAGAAGGTAGCGGTTTTGTTTGGCGGCACCTCGGCGGAGCGTGAAGTTTCGTTGATGTCCGGTAGCGCGGTGCTGGCTGGATTGCGCGAGATGGGTATTGACGCGCATCCGGTGGATACACGCGATGTTTCAGTTCTCACCCTGAAACAACAAGGATTTGATAAAGCTTTCATTGCCCTGCATGGCCGTGGCGGTGAAGACGGTACTTTGCAGGCGGTGCTGGAATTCCAGCAGATCCCCTACACCGGCAGCGGTGTTATGGCCTCGGCGATCACCATGGATAAACTGCGCAGCAAATTGCTGTGGCAGGGCAGGGGATTGCCGGCTGGAAAATTTGTCTGGCTGACGCGTCAGCAGCAGGAAAACGGGCTGGATGCGCAGACGTTGGCCGATATTGATGCACTGGGCTTACCGGTGTTCGTCAAACCAAGCTGCGAAGGTTCAAGCGTGGGGATCAGCCGGGTTAATACGCGTGATGCGTTACCGGCGGCGCTGGCAGAAGCGTTTCGTCACGATGATGACGTGCTGGTGGAAGCGTTTTTGAGTGGTGCGGAATACACCGTCGGCATTTTAGGCGACCAGATTCTGCCATCCATCAAAATTCAAACTGCCAGTGAGTTCTATGACTATGAAGCAAAATACATTTCTGACGATACTCAATACTTCTGCCCGAGCGGCTTGAGTGTTGAGCGTGAAGCAGAATTGCAGTCGTTGGTACTGGCGGCCTGGCGGGCATTAGGTTGCAGCGGCTGGGGACGAGTGGATGTGATGGTCGACGGTGAGGATAATTTCCAGCTGCTGGAAGTGAATACTTCGCCAGGAATGACCAGCCATAGTCTGGTGCCGATGGCAGCGAAGCAGGCGGGACTCAGCTTCCCGCAGCTGGTTGCCCGTATTCTGGAGTTGGCCGACTGATATGTCACAGGCGGCGCTGAACGTACGCAACCGCGAACCCCAGGAGCGCACGCGCTCCGGGCGTAGCAACGGTGCCCGGCTTTTCGGCATCGTGTTCCTGCTGATTGTGTTAGGCATTATGGTGGCTGGCGGGCTGGTGGTGTTGAAGTGGATGAACGATGCATCTCGCCTGCCATTATCGAAACTGGTGGTGACCGGTGAAACGCATTACACCACGCACGATGACATTCGCCAGGCGATTTTGTCACTCGGCGCACCGGGCACCTTTATGTCGCAGGATGTCGACATTATCCAGCAGCAAATTGAACGTTTGCCGTGGATTAAACAGGTCAGCGTGCGTAAGCAGTGGCCTGATGAGCTGAAGATTAACCTGGTGGAGTATGTTCCGGTGGCACGCTGGAATGACCTGCACATGGTGGACGCTGATGGTGTCTCCTTCAGCATCCCGGCCAGTCACATTGGTAAAGAAACCATGCCAATGCTGTACGGGCCGGAAGGCAGTGAGAAAGAGGTGCTGGCCGGGTATCACACCATGAGTGATGTACTGAAGGCCAGCAAGTTTACCCTGAAGGTCGCGTCGATGACGGCGCGGCGCTCGTGGCAGCTGGTGACCAGCGATGATGTGCGCATCGAGTTGGGGCGCAGCGATACCATGAAGCGTCTGAACCGTTTTATTGAGCTCTACCCGGAACTGCAACAGCAGGCCCAGAGCGGTAACAAGCGCATCAGCTATGTCGATTTGCGCTATGACTCGGGTGCTGCCGTAGGATGGACACCGGCACCGTTAGAGCCACAGGAAGTCAATCAGCAACAGAACCAGGCACAGGCTAAACAACAATGATCAAGGCAACGGACAGAAAACTGGTAGTAGGACTTGAAATCGGCACCGCGAAGGTTGCCGCCCTGGTTGGGGAAATTCTGCCCGATGGTATGGTCAACATTATTGGGGTGGGCAGCTGCCCGTCTCGCGGTATGGACAAAGGTGGCGTGAATGACCTTGAGTCGGTGGTGAAATGCGTGCAGCGCGCCATCGATCAGGCTGAACTGATGGCAGATTGCCAGATTTCATCCGTCTACCTTGCTTTATCGGGCAAACATATCAGTTGTCAGAACGAAATCGGGATGGTTCCGATTTCCGAAGAGGAAGTCACTCAGGATGATGTGGAGAACGTGGTGCATACCGCTAAATCGGTTCGCGTTCGTGATGAACATCGTATCCTGCATGTGATTCCGCAGGAATATGCCATCGACTACCAGGAAGGCATTAAGAATCCGGTTGGGCTGTCCGGTGTGCGCATGCAGGCGAAAGTTCATTTGATCACCTGCCACAACGATATGGCGAAAAATATCGTGAAGGCGGTAGAACGATGCGGTCTGAAAGTGGACCAACTGATTTTTGCCGGTTTGGCTTCCAGCTTCTCGGTGTTGACGGAAGATGAGCGCGAATTGGGCGTGTGCGTGGTCGACATTGGTGGCGGTACTATGGATATCGCGGTGTATACCGGCGGCGCGCTGCGTCACACCAAAGTGATCCCGTATGCCGGGAACGTGGTGACCAGCGATATCGCTTACGCCTTTGGTACACCGCCGACGGACGCTGAAGCGATTAAAGTTCGTCATGGCTGCGCGCTGGGTTCCATCGTCGGTAAAGACGAGAATGTGGAAGTCCCGAGTGTGGGTGGACGCCCACCACGTAGTTTGCAGCGTCAGACGCTGGCAGAAGTGATTGAGCCGCGTTACACCGAACTGCTGAATCTGGTGAATGACGAGATTCTGCAATTGCAGGAACAGCTGCGCCAGCAGGGCGTGAAGCACCATCTGGCAGCCGGTATTGTGCTGACCGGTGGCGCGGCGCAGATTGAAGGCCTGGCGGCCTGCGCCCAGCGTGTTTTTCACACGCAGGTGCGTATTGGTCAGCCACTGAACATCACCGGCCTGACGGATTATGCGCAGGAGCCGTACTATTCAACCGCAGTTGGTCTGCTGCATTACGGCAAAGAGTCACATATGAATGGTGATGCGGAAACGGAAAAACGTGCTTCAGTGGGTAACTGGTTCAAACGAATCAACAGCTGGCTGAAGAAAGAGTTTTAATTTTTGTAAAAGGGGATCATGCTGGCAGTTTTTATGATCTCCAGGCGACAGGCACATAACGGAGAGAAATCATGTTTGAACCTATGGAATTGACCAATGACGCGGTGATTAAAGTCATCGGCGTCGGCGGTGGCGGTGGCAACGCCGTAGAACACATGGTACGCGAGCGTATCGAAGGTGTGGAATTCTTCGCTGTGAACACCGACGCGCAGGCGTTACGTAAAACGGCGGTCGGCCAGACTATCCAGATCGGGACCAATATCACCAAGGGTCTGGGTGCGGGTGCAAACCCGGAAGTCGGTCGCACTTCAGCGGAAGAAGATCGCGAAGCACTGCGTTCTGCGCTGGATGGGGCAGACATGGTGTTCATTGCGGCGGGCATGGGTGGCGGCACCGGTACGGGTGCGGCACCGGTGGTTGCGGAAGTCGCGAAAGATTTGGGTATCCTGACCGTTGCGGTGGTGACTAAGCCCTTCAACTTCGAAGGTAAAAAGCGCATGGCTTTTGCCGAGCAGGGTATCGCTGAACTGTCGAAGCATGTCGATTCACTGATCACGATTCCGAACGACAAGCTGCTGAAAGTGCTGGGTCGTGGCATTTCTCTGCTGGATGCCTTCGGTGCAGCTAACGACGTACTGAAAGGTGCGGTGCAGGGTATCGCTGAGCTGATTACCCGTCCGGGTCTGATGAACGTTGACTTCGCCGACGTACGTACGGTGATGTCAGAGATGGGTTACGCCATGATGGGTTCTGGCGTGGCATGTGGTGAAGACCGTGCGGAAGAAGCGGCCGAAATGGCGATCTCCAGCCCGCTGCTGGAAGATATCGACCTGTCCGGCGCGCGTGGGGTGCTGGTTAACATCACCGCTGGCTTCGATCTGCGTCTCGACGAGTTCGAAACCGTGGGTAACACCATCCGTGCCTTCGCTTCAGACAACGCTACCGTGGTAATCGGTACTTCTCTGGATCCAGAGATGAACGATGAACTGCGTGTGACCGTGGTCGCGACCGGTATCGGTATGGACAAGCGTCCGGAAATCACCCTGGTGACCAACAAACCGGCCAGCCAGCCAGTGATGGACCATCGTTACCAGCAGCATGGCATGGCGCCGCTGCCGCAGGAGCAAAAACCTGCTGCGAAAGTGGTTAACGACCCGGCTGCTTCGTCAAGCAAAGAGCCTGACTATCTGGATATTCCGGCGTTTCTGCGTAAGCAGGCCGACTAAGAATATCCCGAGAATTGGGATTCTCCGCTCTTTGTGCTAAAGTATTCGCCCGCCGGTAATTTATACTGGCGGTCGGATGGGTAATATTGCGAGATAATGCGATGATCAAACAAAGGACATTAAAACGTATTGTTCAGGCGACTGGCGTCGGTTTACATACCGGTAAAAAAGTCACGCTGACCTTACGCCCTGCGTCGGCTAATACCGGGGTCATCTATCGTCGCACAGACTTGAATCCACCGGTAGATTTCCCGGCTGATGCAAAATACGTGCGCGACACCATGCTGAGTACTTGCCTGGTGAATGATGAAGGCGTGCGTATTTCGACCGTAGAACACCTGAACGCCGCGCTGGCGGGCCTGGGTATCGACAACATCATTGTTGAAGTCGATGCGCCGGAAATCCCGATCATGGACGGCAGTGCTGCACCTTTTATCTATCTGCTGATGGATGCGGGCATCGAAGAGCTGAACAGCGCGAAGAAATTTGTGCGTGTTAAGCAAGCGGTGCGCGTTGAAGATGGCGACAAGTGGGCAGAGATTAAACCGTACAATGGTTTCTCACTCGACTTCACCATCGATTTCAAACATCCGGCAATTGATTCAAGTTCGCAGCGCTATCAGTTGAACTTCTCGGCCGAGGCGTTTGTTCGCCAGATCAGCCGTGCGCGTACTTTCGGCTTTATGCGTGAAATCGAATATCTGCAGTCTAAAGGCCTGTGCCTGGGCGGTAGTTTAGATTGTGCGATTGGCCTCGATGATTTCCGCGTACTGAACGAAGAAGGTCTGCGCTTTGAGGATGAGTTCGTTCGTCACAAAATGCTGGACGCGATCGGCGACCTGTTTATGTGCGGCCACAACGTTATTGGCGCGTTTACCGCCTTTAAATCAGGCCATGCATTGAACAACAAGCTGCTCCAAGCGGTACTGGCGAAGCAGGAAGCCTGGGAATGGGCAACCTTCGAAGACGAAGCTGAACTGCCGCTGGCATTCAAAGCACCCAATCTGGTTCTGGCGTAAGTCAGACATAAAACGGCGGGTCTCCCTGACACTCTCTCCGGTCAGTGGAACCTGCCGTTTTTTTATTCTCTATCCTTTCTGCGTAACGACTCGCATTTCACTGTCAACACGGGTTAGTTCTTGTACGAAAAAGCGTGAATTCGCCCGACGACCATTGAATCACTGGTGTGGAAGTCACACATAAATGCTATTATCAGGCGCCTGAATTGGCAGGGTAAGTACCGCCGCAGGCGGGAATACTATTTTACTGAAGCATTGTGGACGGGTTGTGATCGGGATTTTCTCACGCTGGCGACAATTTGGCAGACGCTACTTCTGGCCGCATCTCCTGTTGGGGATGGTTGCAGCCAGTTTTGGCTTGCCCGCGTGTGCGCAAACCTCCGAACCTACTTCCGCTGATACCCCTGTCAGCAGCCTGTTTGTCGGTAATATCGTCCGTTTCGACCACCTGATCCGTCTCCAGGAAACGGCACGCCGCCCAAGTTTTAATGTCGATTACTGGCATCAACATGCCATTCGCACCGTTATTCGCCATCTCTCTTTCAGCATGACGCCACCGGCGCAGGCGCAGAGCGATCAGGTGGCTCCGCTGGCAGCACAAAAGCTGGCGCTCATCGATTCATTACAAGCATTGCTGACTTCACCGGCGAAGCCACAGATGGTTGCCGAACCGCAACGCGCTGTTCGCGTCTCAGAACCGCAAATTAATACCCCCGCTTTCTGGTTGTCTGCTCTTCAGGGCATTCGCGCCGGACCTTCATTGCTCAATTGCTAACCTTTTTCACTCACTTTGTTTAGATTGCGCAGTTCGTGGTGTCACGACTGAATTGAGAAAATAATTATCATGTTAATCAAATTATTAACTAAAGTTTTTGGTAGTAGCAATGATCGTACTCTGCGCCGCATGCGCAAAGTCGTGGATGTCATCAATAAGATGGAGCCGGATTTTGAAAAGCTCTCCGATGACGAATTGAAAGCGAAAACGGGTTTATTCCGCGAGCGTCTGGAAAAAGGTGAAAGCCTGGAAAGCTTGATCCCGGAAGCCTTCGCCACCGTACGTGAGGCAAGTAAGCGTGTGTTTGGCATGCGCCACTTCGACGTGCAGTTGATTGGCGGCATGGTACTCAACGAACGTTGCATCGCTGAGATGCGTACCGGTGAAGGTAAAACCTTGACAGCTACGCTGCCTGCTTACCTGAATGCCCTGAGTGGCAAAGGCGTCCACGTCGTAACCGTGAACGATTACCTTGCTCAACGTGACGCCGAAAATAACCGTCCGCTGTTTGAATTCCTTGGTCTGACCGTGGGTATCAACCTGCCAGGTATGCCGTCAATTGCCAAACGCGCTGCCTATGCTGCCGATATCACGTACGGTACCAACAATGAGTATGGTTTCGACTATCTGCGTGACAACATGGCTTTCAGCCCGGAAGAGCGCGTGCAGCGTAAACTGCATTATGCGCTGGTGGATGAGGTCGACTCCATCCTGATCGATGAAGCGCGTACGCCGCTGATCATCTCTGGCCCGGCTGAAGACAGCTCTGACCTGTATATCAAGGTCAACAAAATCATCCCGCACCTGATCCGTCAGGACAAAGAAGATTCCGATACCTTCCAGGGCGAAGGTGACTTCTGGGTGGATGAAAAAGCGCGTCAGGCACATATGACTGAGCGCGGTCTGGTTAAAGTCGAAGAACTGCTGGTTAGCCAGAACATTATGGATGAGGGTGAATCTCTCTATTCACCGACCAACATTATGCTGATGCACCATGTCACTGCGGCTCTGCGTGCGCATGCGTTGTTCACCCGTGACGTTGACTACATCGTTAAAGATGGTGAGGTTGTGATCGTTGATGAACACACCGGTCGTACGATGCAGG
This sequence comes from Pantoea sp. X-Soil-TKNS-1279, assembly GCF_059730565.1. NCBI lineage: Bacteria > Pseudomonadati > Pseudomonadota > Gammaproteobacteria > Enterobacterales > Erwiniaceae > Pantoea > Pantoea sp. X-Soil-TKNS-1279. The sequence goes on from NZ_AP035948.1 coordinate 838,029, forward strand.
GACGTCGTTGGTCAGATGGTCTGCATCAGGCGGTTGAAGCCAAAGAAGGCGTGGAGATCCAGAACGAAAACCAGACGCTGGCGTCCATCACCTTCCAGAACTATTTCCGTATCTACGAAAAACTGGCCGGTATGACCGGTACAGCGGATACCGAAGCCTTTGAATTTAGCTCGATCTACAAACTCGATACCATCGTGGTGCCAACCAACCGTCCGATGGTGCGTAAAGATATGGCCGATCTGGTCTACATGACCGAGAAAGAGAAGATTGATGCCATCATTGAAGATATTCGTGCCTGTACTGCCAATGGGCAGCCGGTGCTGGTGGGTACCATTTCAATTGAAAAATCTGAAGTGGTATCCAACGAACTGACGCGTGCCGGCATTAAACACAGTGTACTGAACGCCAAATTCCACGCCCGTGAAGCAGATATCGTGGCACAGGCTGGTCAGCCTGGTGCTGTGACCATCGCCACAAACATGGCGGGTCGTGGTACTGACATTATGCTGGGTGGTAACTGGCATGCGGAAGTGGCGGAGCTGGAAGCGCCAACCGACGCACAGATTGAAGAAATCAAAGCCGCCTGGCAGCAGCGTCATGAAGCGGTTCTGGCTGCCGGTGGTTTGCATATTATCGGTACTGAGCGCCATGAATCGCGTCGTATCGATAACCAGCTGCGTGGCCGTGCGGGCCGTCAGGGTGACGCCGGTTCTTCACGTTTCTACCTGTCAATGGAAGATGGATTGATGCGTATCTTCGCCTCGGATCGTGTCTCTAACATGATGCGTAAGCTGGGGATGAAGCCAGGTGAAGCGATTGAACATCCGTGGGTAACCAAAGCGATTGCCAATGCGCAGCGTAAAGTAGAAAGCCGTAACTTCGATATCCGTAAGCAACTGCTTGAGTATGATGATGTTGCTAACGATCAGCGCCGCGCGATCTACAGCCAGCGTAACGAGCTGCTGGATGTGTCTGACGTATCAGAAACCATCAACAGCATCCGTGAGGATGTGTTTAAAGCAACCATCGACACCTATATTCCGCCGCAGTCGCTGGAGGAAATGTGGGATGTGCCTGGCCTTGAAGAGCGTCTGCGTACTGATTTCGACCTGGATCTGCCGATTGCGGAATGGCTGGATAAAGAACCTGACCTGCATGAAGAGACGCTGCGCGAGCGCATCATGAAGCATGCGACAGAAAGCTACGCTGCCAAAGAAGAAGTGGTGGGCGTGGAAATGATGCGTAACTTTGAAAAAGGCGTGATGCTGCAAACGCTGGACTCACTGTGGAAAGAGCATCTGGCGGCGATGGATTATCTGCGTCAGGGTATTCATCTGCGTGGTTACGCGCAGAAAGATCCGAAGCAGGAATACAAGCGCGAATCTTTCTCCATGTTTGCCGCCATGCTGGAATCGCTGAAATACGAAGTGATCAGCACCCTGAGCAAAGTTCAGGTGCGTATGCCGGAAGAAGTTGAAGCGATGGAGCAACAACGTCGGGAAGAAGCTGAGCGTCTGGCACAGCAGCAGCAGTTGAGTCATGTGGATGATGAGACCGCAGCGGCTGCCGCGCTGGCGGCGCAGGGCGGCGAACGTAAGGTCGGTCGTAACGATCCTTGCCCATGTGGTTCAGGTAAAAAATATAAGCAGTGCCACGGCCGTCTGGCCTGATAAAGAAAGGAGCCGATTGGCTCCTTTTTTTATGCGTTTTCACGGTGACTGCTTTAGAATCAGCGACTCATTTTATTCTTATAGCGGAATTCAGCTTATGAAACACCTGCAAGTCGCGGTGGGCATCATTCGCAATGCCAGTCACCAGATCTTCCTTGCTCAACGTGCAGCAAGTTCCCACATGGCTAACAAATGGGAATTTCCTGGCGGCAAAATCGAACAGGACGAAACCGCTGAACAGGCGTTGAAGCGTGAGCTAATGGAAGAGACGGGGATTGAAGTGACGGCAGCTCAGCCAATTGGGCAAGCTGATCACAGCTATGAAGATTTGCGTGTCACGCTGCACTTCTTTCTGGTGGAAGGTTGGCATGGCGAGCCCTGGGGTAAGGAAGGGCAGCCGCAACGCTGGGTCGATCAAACAGCCTTGGTTGCAGAAGAATTCCCACCCGCAAACCATGCATTGATTGCACGGCTGGTGGCGGGAGAAATCTGATATCAGGGGCCAGGCCCCTGATAGTTACTGTTGTTCTTCGCTCCAGTCGTCGCTGTCGGTCATATCACCGCTGCTGGCAATACGTTTTTCTTCTGCTGCCCATTCGCCTAAATCAATCAGCTGGCAACGTTTGCTACAAAATGGGCGCCAGGGACTCAGTTCGTCCCACATCACGTCTTTACCGCAATTGGGGCAAGGTACAACAATCATCTCTTCCTGCATAACATCCTCTAACAACAGGCCAGTTCAAAGTTAAGTCGTTCGGGTACTTCACCACGTTCACTGTCCAGCGGCAGGAAGCGAATGGCATAACGGCTCTTATGGCCGGAGACTTGCGGATATAGGGCATCTTCCAGTGTGAGTTGCAACCGCAACAAATCAGCACCTTCGGCGTTATCCTGATAAAACCCGTTCAGGCTGGTTTGATTGCGAAACACACCCGATTGGCGAACTAAATCAAGGATCATCACAAGGCTGTTACGCAGTGGATTAAGCGATTCCAGCCAGGCGTTGACTTGCGCATCACGCATCGGTTGTTCGAGATGCAACCAGATATGCAGGCCGGGCAAATCAAAACTACAGCAACCACCAGGAATGCTCAGGCGCTGACGAACCAGCCCGATCAGACGATCTTCACGCAATTGCTGGCCCATACGTGGTGCCTGTAACAGCTCGCTCGATTGCTGTTTTAGCTGTTTGCTTAACGTCTGCACTCGTTGCAGATCCACTCCCGGGACATCGAGCCAGGCGCGCAACTTTTGCTGCTGGCGTTCCTGTTCTTTCAGCAGTTCAGTGCGCATGTCACCCCGTTCAAAGATGTCCAGCAAATCGGCAAGAATGCGGAAGACACCCAGCGCGGAAACGGAACTGGAGACGGGGATGGTTTCGTGCAATTGGTTAAGCAGAAACTCGACGCGTAACCAGGTACGCATTTTCTCATTCAGGGGATGTTCAAACAGAACGACTGTACTCATGATGTTAATCCTGTTCTGCTGCGGCCAGACGCAAGTAGCGCTGGTGAAGTTCAGCAACACGCGGCAGCGCATCATCAGGCGTGCCGCTATTATCGATGATGTCATCCGCGACGGCCAGGCGCTGTTGTCGGCTGGCCTGCGCGGCAAGAATATTTTGGGCTTGCGCGAGAGATATCCCGTCGCGTTGTTGCGTACGCTGCAATTGGGTTGCCTCATCCACATCCACCACCAGCACGCGGTTGGCCTGATGTTGCAGGCCGTTTTCCACCAGCAACGGCACCACCCACAGCACATAAGGTGAGGTAGTGAGTGCCTTTAACTGCTGAGTTCGCGCATTAATTAATGGATGCAACAATTGGTTCAGCCAGTTTTTTTCCTGCGGCTGCTGAAAAATAATTTCGCGCAACCGTGTACGATAAAGCGTGCCTTCTGCCGTCAGGATCGATTCGCCATGACGTTTAACGATCGCCTGCAATGCTGGCGTACCCGGTTCAACTACTTCTCTGGCAATGGTGTCGGCGTCGATGATCTCGGCACCCAGCGCCGCGAAGGCATTGGCGATGGTGGATTTACCACTGCCAATGCCACCCGTTAGCGCAACGGTAAAAGGCATAGCGTTTTCCTGGAATCTGCACCGTCATGCTGCCACAACCTGCGTAAAACTTAAGGCAAGATGAGAGCAGGATCACAATCGATTTTCTCAGCTAAATTTAACGGATTGTAGCTTAAATAAAGTGAAATTCGCAGTCTTGTCGTAGAACGAATGGCGCGTATGATAACGACACTGGAGCCGTGAGCGCTACCCGAACTGAGGTTCGATGCCACTAACCAGGACACCCGTTATGCGTATTGAAGAAGATGTTAAACTGGGCTTTAAAGACGTACTGATCCGCCCTAAACGTTCCACTCTCAAAAGCCGTTCTGATGTTGAACTTGAGCGTACTTTTACCTTTAAACACTCTGCACTAAGCTGGACTGGCGTACCGGTTATCGCCGCTAATATGGATACGGTCGGTACTTTCACTATGGCAGAAGCGCTGGCAGGATTTGGCGTGCTGACCGCCGTGCACAAACACTACAGTGTCGAAGACTGGCAGGCGTTTATTCAGCGTGTGCCCGCATCGGTGCTGGGGCATGTAATGGTGTCTACCGGGACGTCAGAAGCAGACTTCAGCAAACTCAGTGCCGTTCTGGCGCTTTCACCTCAACTTAACTTTATTTGCATCGATGTTGCTAATGGTTATTCCGAGCACTTTGTCGCGTTCCTGCAACGTGCGCGCGAGAGTTTCCCGGATAAAACGATTTGTGCCGGTAATGTGGTCACCGGGGAAATGGTGGAAGAACTGATTTTGTCTGGTGCGGATATCGTGAAAGTGGGTATTGGTCCCGGCTCAGTCTGCACCACACGCGTGAAAACTGGGGTGGGTTATCCGCAGCTTTCAGCGGTAATTGAATGTGCAGATGCTGCTCATGGGCTGGGGGGGCAGATCGTCAGTGATGGCGGTTGTGCCGTACCGGGTGATATCGCCAAAGCCTTTGGTGGCGGAGCCGATTTTGTCATGCTTGGCGGTATGCTGGCGGCACATGATGAGTGTGAAGGCACTATCGTTGAGGAGCAGGGCGAGCAATTTATGCTGTTTTATGGCATGAGTTCAGAATCAGCCATGAAGCGCCATGTTGGTGGTGTTGCGCAGTACCGTGCGGCAGAGGGCAAAACCGTTCGGCTGCCGCTGCGTGGTCCGGTTGACGACACGATTAAAGATATCCTCGGTGGCCTGCGATCGGCATGTACTTATGTTGGGGCGGAAAGACTCAAAGAACTGACCAAACGCACCACTTTTATTCGGGTGGCGGAACAGGAAAATCGGGTGTTTACTCGCTGATTCACCGGTAGCGGCGCGATTTATCGCGCGGCCTTTTCTGACTTCGCGTACGAAATTGCGCGAATAATCATGCCGCTACAAATAAAAATGCACGCCCATCAGCGAATAGCATCACCCAGGCCAAATACCGGCAGATACATCGCAATCACCAGTGTCCCCACGATGCCGCCAATAACGACCATCATCATGGGCTCAAGTGCTGCGGCCAGAGACTCTGCGCGGCTCAGCGTATTCTGCCGATGCCATTCCGCCAGGCGTGACAGCATGACATCTAAAGCACCCACCTCTTCACCCACTTTAATGAGTTGGGCACACAGGGGAGTGAACAATTGATGTTGTAGCAGAGCCTGGTGCAAGGGTGCGCCAGCTGCAATATGTTGCTGCAATTCCCTGATAGCCTCACGCCAAAGTCGGGCAGCCAGTGTGACTTCAACCGCTTGCAAACTTTGCAGTAAGGTCAGGCCGGCCCGCTGTGTCAGTTGCAGAATGTCATAAATTTGCGTGAGCTGGCTGCCGCGCCATAACGGTGCCAGCAATGGCAGCCGCAATAGCCAAAGCTGGCATTGACGCTGCCAGCGGGGAGATCGTCGATAAAATTGTTGAACCAGAATGGCAACGGCTCCGCAGGTCAACAGTAACGGTAAAGCAACCGCCTGTAGCAAGGCTGATAATGCCATCACACCGGCAGTGAGTGCCGGGAGTGGTGCATCGAAGCTGGCGTACACCGAGACAAATTCCGGCAAGACAAATAGCAGCATGCCAGCACTCACTGCTATCGCGACCAGCATAATGAACAATGGGTAGCGCAGTGCCTTGACCACTTTCTGACGCAAAAGCTGTTGGCCGGTTTGCTGCTGCGCCAGTTGGCGGCAACATTCGTCTAATTGCCCGGTAAGTTCTCCCACCTGCATTAATGCCGGAAACAACGGCGGGAAAATTTGCGGCCAGTCGCGTAATGCCTGGGAAAAGGGTACTCCGGCAAGCACCCGTTGCTGCAACCCTCTGAGTAATGTACGCCAGCCGATATCGGGGTGCCCTTCGGCAAGCAGAGCCAGGCTTTCTGCCAGAGGAAGCCCTGCCTTGAGCAGCGTGGCAAGTTGTTGGATGAGGTTGCTTTTTTGCTGCCACTTCCAGTCGCGCGCACGCCAGCACTTCCCCCGTTTCCAACTCACGGCCATCATTCCACGATCCGCCAACTGGTGCAGCAGTGCATCCGGGGTGGAGATTAATGATTCACCGTTTTGCAGTAAACCCGCACTATCCAGTGCCTGCCAGCGAAAATGATAGAGATTAGCCATTGCCCAATCCAACCACACGTTGCATCTCTTCCAGTGAGGTTTCCCCTCGACTGACCGCTTCCAGTCCGGCGGCGACCAGCGTTTTCATTCCCTGCTGATTTGCCAGTGAGAGCAGATGCTCCAGTGGCATATCAGCTGAGATGGCGTTCTGCAATTTGGCGGTCATGGGCAGGAGTTCGAAAAGTGCCAACCGCCCATAGTAGCCAGAAAAACAGTGGTCGCACCCCGGAGCCCGCCAGGTCTGGAGCGTTCCCGGCCATAATTCGGGGGGCAGATGAGCAATTGCCTGCCCCGGTTGGCGGCAATGTATACACAGGCGTCTTACCAGCCGTTGTGCAACAATCAGTTGCAGCGCCGGACCTAGCAGATAGCCGGGGATCCCCATTTGCCGAAGCCGCGTCAGGGTTTCAGCGGTTGAGTTGGTATGCAGCGTAGAGAGGACCAGATGACCGGTTTGCGCGGCTTTGACGGCAATCCCCGCCGTCTCCGCATCACGTATTTCACCCACCATGATGATGTCCGGGTCCTGGCGCAATAAGGCGCGCAACACCAGATTAAAATCCAGCCCACTGCGGGGCTGAATTTGTGTCTGGTTGATACCTTCAAGCGGAATTTCCACCGGATCTTCAACACTACAGACGTTTTTTTCCGGCACATTGAGTGCACTCAATCCGCTGTAAAGGGTGAAGGTTTTGCCGCTACCGGTTGGGCCGGTTACCAGAATCAACCCCTGCGGTTTCGCCAGTGCCGTGCTGAACTGACGCAACTGGCTGGTCGGCATGCCGAGTTTATCCAGCGCAATCGCACTATTTTCGCTCTGCATTAAACGTACAACCGCTTTCTCTCCGTGGCTGATGGGTAAGGTGGAGAGACGAAAGGAGGCCTGCTTCCCTTCCAGTTCCAGCGTAAATTGCCCATCCTGTGGCAATCGTCGTTCAGCAATATCCAGCCCGCCGAGAATTTTCAGCCGGGCCAGCACCGCAGCGGGTTGAGCATCGGGTAATTGCGCCAGCTTGTGCAGGACACCATCAATACGCAGCCGAACACGCAACGCGTGATGCTGTGGCTCAAAATGGACATCGGATGCACGACGTTGTAATGCCTGGCGCAGAATATACTCCACTGCGTTGATGGCAGACTCCACCGCAGCCTGTTCTTTGGGCACCTCAGAACGCCCCGGCTCGTGGAGTTGCAGCTCGATTCGGGCGGCTGGCCAGCACTCCACCTCGACTTTGCACTGACTGGCAAATTGCAGTGCCTCCAGAAGCGCCGGATCAGGTGTACCGGACACAGCCACGCGCAGCAAAGTGTCATCATGATGCAGGATTATCGCGTTATGACGCCGACACAGCGTCTTGAGCATGTCATCAGGCTTCTCCATGACGTCCACCTTTGTCGGCAAAGCGGAACTGTTCCAGGCAGTTTTCGCGCAGGGTGCTGTTGTCGCTGTTACAGCTACGTTGCCAGTCAAGCGTGCCATCGGTGCTGTTCCACACCGGTTGCATCTCCACCGTTAATCCTGACAGGCTTTCCTGCCCGGTCAGCGTGATGACGCCGTTGATGACGGCAAGTGTCGCGACATAACGCGAACCTTTGGCTGCCGGTATCCCCCGATCACCTGCCTGGCATTGAGCAGGGCCACCACGTTCAATGGCACAAAGTTCCACCGCCGTCTTGTAAGGCACCATCGTCTGTAACATATCCGTCAGAGCGGCGCGTTGTAGATAATTTTGATAAGCCGGAACACCGATTGCGCTGAGGATGGCCACAATGCCGATCACAATCATTAATTCGATGAGGGTAAAACCACGTTGTCGTTCCATAAGCAGGCTCCTTGTTGTGGAGCCGTCACGGTAAAAAAGGGGGCAGGAAAGAAAAAGCGATGAAATCAAACGGCTGGAAACGTTACGCAGAAAAGATCCGCATTTGCAGCCTGCTGAACAGGGAACTGGAAGCAACCTCGCAGATTCGCGGTGCAGCGCACCGCACCGCGACGGGACTATCAGGTTTCGCGAAAACGCATAGAAAGATCAAGTGCGCGTACGTGTTTGGTTAACGCTCCTACCGAGACATAATCCACCCCGGTTTGCGCAATTTGCGGCAGTGTCGTTTCTGTCACGTTGCCGGACACTTCGAGTAATGCGCGCTTTTGTGTCAGCACCACGGCATCACGCATCATCTCGAGACTGAAGTTATCGAGCATCACGATGTCGGCACCCGCATCCAGCGCATCCCGCAACTCATTCAGCGTTTCAACTTCGACCTCGACCGGCACATCAGGGTGCAGCCACAACGCTTTCTCCACGGCCTGGCGCACCGAGCCACTGGCGATAATATGGTTCTCTTTAATCAGAAAGGCGTCAGACAGACCGAGACGATGATTACTACCGCCCCCGCAGAGCACGGCATATTTAAGGGCGGTTCGCAACCCCGGTAAGGTTTTTCGTGTATCCAGTAACTGCGTATTGCTGCCTGCCAGCAAGGCCACATAATGACTGACTTCGGTTGCCACACCAGAGAGCGTTTGTACAAAATTCAGCGCGGTGCGTTCCGCCGTCAACAGCAGACGTGCCGGGCCCTGGAGTTCAAACAACAACTGGTCAGCGGTCAGGGTTTGCCCATCTTCAACATGCCAGGTGATGGTGACTTTATTACCCAGTTGGATGAAGACCTCTTCCACCCAGCGTTTACCACAGAAAACACCGGCTTCGCGTGTGATGATTTTGGCTTCGGCTTGTTTGTCTGCCGGGAGCAATAGCGCTGTGATGTCACGATCGGCATCCACTTCGCCGCCTAAGTCTTCCCGAAGCGCAGAGGCAACGGCTTCCGGGATGTCCTGCTCAATGCGCCTGATCAATGCCTGACGACGATGATCGGGATCGTAACGACGCGATGCCATACTATTTCTGCTCCAGATGACGAGAGAATGAGCGCACACCTTAGCCTGATTCTTGCGTCAATACCAGTTCATGGTGATGAAATGTTTAGTATCCTTAACTTTCTCTGCCTTTCGCATTAACTCACAAGCTCCCGGAAAGAATCATGTTATTCTCAGCCTGACCTCAACGTAGGGAAAACGGCATGAAACTGGAAGATGGCTGGATTAGCAGTGCGCGTAAGGTGCTTTCACCGCACTTCAATCAGCGGCCGGAAAATGAAATACCTTCGGTGCTGATTATTCACAATATCAGTTTGCCGCCCGGCGAATTTGGCGGCCCGTGGATTGATCGTCTGTTCACGGGGACTCTGCCTGCGGATGCGCATCCTTATTTTGCCGATATTGCCCATTTACGTGTGGCTGCGCACTGTCTGATCCGGCGCGACGGTGAACTGGTGCAGTATGTTTCCTTTGACCAGCGAGCCTGGCATGCGGGGGCATCGCAGTTTGACGGTCGGGAAAATTGTAATGATTTTTCGATGGGGATAGAGCTGGAAGGCACCGATATTCTGCCCTATACCGATGCACAGTATGCGACGCTGGCACAGGTAACCGAGCTATTGATGCAACACTATCCGCTGACAGCGGAACGTATCACCGGACACAGTGATATTGCGCCGGAACGTAAAACCGATCCGGGACCGGCATTTGACTGGGTACGCTATAAACATGCCTTAAAGCGGGAGAATCCCTGAATCAGCAGGAGCAGGTATGACGTTGTTTAGCTTGTTATTGGTTTTAGGTTGGGAACGATTGTTTAAGCTGGGTGAGCACTGGCAGCTGGATCATCGGCTGGAGCCATTGTTTCGTGGTCGCCGGCATTTTTCGCTGCTTCGCACCCTGGTGATGACGGTTATCGCCATGCTGATTGTCTGGCTGCTGGCCTGGAGCCTGAAAGGGTTGCTTTTTGGTGTGGTGCAGCTGTTGTTCTGGATTGTCGTGGGATTGCTGTGTATTGGCGCAGGTTCGGTACGCCTGCATTATCACACTTATCTGAAAGCAGCGAGTCACGATGACCAGGCGGCGCATCAGGCGATGGCGGCAGAGCTGACGCTGATTCACGGGGTGCCGGTTGAGTGCAGCGAGCGCGAATTTCTGCGTGAGCTTCAGAACGCGCTGATCTGGATTAACTTCCGATTTTATCTGGCCCCGCTGTTCTGGTTCGTGGTGGGCGGTCCTTACGGGCCAGTGCTGCTGGTGGGCTACGCCTTTCTGCGAGCCTGGCAAAGCTGGCTGGCAAAGCATCATACCCCGCTGGAACGTGCGCAATCAGGTGTTGACCGCATTTTACATCTGCTGGACTGGATTCCGGTACGTCTTGCAGGCGTTGCCTACGCGTTACTGGGGCATGGTGAGCGAGCGTTGCCCGCCTGGTTCGCCTCGCTGACTGACTGGCATCGCTCGCAATATCAGGTGTTGACCAGTCTGGCGCAGTTCTCCCTGGCGCGGGATCCCCATGTTGATAAAGTGGAAACCCCGCGCGTGGCTGTTGCGCTGGCAAAACGCATTTCCCTGGTGCTGGTGGTGGTAGTCGCGCTGTTGACCATCTACGGTACGCTGGTGTGATCGGCGGGCGGCACACCAAAATCCGGTGTGCCGTCATCACGCCAGGCAAAGTATTTCAACCGCGTATGGCGATTAGGATCCCATAACGGATCGCCCTCAATTTCCGTGTAGTTACGCGCGTGATAAACCAGTACATCCTTCCCTTGTTCGTCGACGGTAAAGCTATTGTGGCCTGGTCCGTACTGATGATTGTCCCAACTGGTGTTGAAGACCGGGCGCGCTGATTTTTGCCACGCGGCTGCTTGCAGTGGGTCGGCATCCACATCAATGCTGAGAATTCCCAGACAATAGTTTTCATCCGTCGCGCTGGCGGAGTAGGTGACAAACAACCGGTTACCATGACGAATCACCGCCGGACCTTCGTTCACGCTAAATCCGGCACATTCCCATTCATATTCCGGGCGGCTCAGCATCTGTGGCGTGCCTTTCAGCGTCCAGGGATTAAGCAATTCAGCGAGATACAGATTCGAGTTACCTGGGATAGCGGGATCTTTCTGCGCCCACAGATACCAGTTTCTTCCCTGATGAACAAAATGTGTAGCGTCGAGTGAGAAGCTGTCTAACGGCGTATGCACCCGACGCACCGGCTGCCAGTGGCCGGTCAGCGGGTCAGCATCGCTACAAACCAACGCGTACATGCGGTGCTGGAACAAGCCATCTTTAATTTCACGCGTGGGGGCAGCAGCAAAATAGATCACCCACTGGCCGTTGATATGATGCAGCTCGGGTGCCCAGATCAGTGCGCTAAACGGTCCCGTGTCCGGTTTGTGCCAAACCACAACCGGTTCAGCCTCGGGCAGTGCTGCCAGCGTGGTTGCATAACGTATTTCCAGACGATCATATTCAGGCACTGACGCGACAAAGTAATACCCGTTGTCATGACGGAGAATAAAAGGATCAGCACGTTGCGTGATAAAGGGATTAGGCCAGGAATGACTCATTTAATTTCTCCGGGTTCGATAACGGCGGCAGAGGAGGGACGTGATGTTTGCAGATCGCGAAAGTTCGCGCGGCGCAACGCCAGATCGTCCTGAATGGTACGCATCAATTTTCGATCCACTTTCAGCAGACGGACGACACCGGCGGTGATCAGATAACCAACGCCAGGAATAACGGTGAATAGCAGCATAATGCCGTTGATTGCCTGGTCTGATTGTTGTTTCGCCCCGGCATCATAGCCATAGATGGAGAGCAGGAAACCGACCATCGCCCCGGCGACGGCCAGTCCGACTTTGAGGAAAAACAGGTTGCCAGAGAAGCTCATGCCGGTGATGCGTTTGCCGGTTTTCCACTCGCCATAATCATCAACATCGGCCATCAGCGACCAGTGCAGCGGTGAAGGAATTTGATGCAGGATATTCAGCAGGAAGTAGGCGATCACCACGCTCAGAGTGGCATGCGGGTTGATCCAGTAGAAACCAGAGGAAAACAGCGCCAGGGCGATGTTCGTCCAGAAAAACACTTTTAATTTGCACCAGCGATCGGTCAGCACTTTTGCCAGCGTGCTGCCCAGCATCATGCCAATGACGCCCAGGCTGATAAATAAGGTGGCAAAATGGGTCGACTGACCCATTACCCAGGTGACGTAATACATGGTAGCGGCCATACGGATAAAACCCGGGCAGACGTTGCAGAATGTCAGCAGCAGAATGCGTACCCACTGGTCATTTTTCCACACGTCACGTAGGTCGTTTTTCAAATCATCATTGGTGGGTACCGCCGGGCGAATACGCTCACGTACTGTGGCAAAGCAGAACAGAAACATCGCCAGGCCAATCAGTGCCAGCACGCTCATCGCCATCTGATAACCACGCGCTTTGTTGTCGCCGCCAAACCACTCGGCCATTGGCAACAGCGACAGGGATAAAATCAATGTGGCAACCCCGACCATGACAAAACGGTATGACTGGCAGGAGACGCGTTCACCCGGATCATTCGTGATGACGCCACCCAGCGAGCAGTAAGGAATATTGATGGCGGTGTAGGTTAATGACATCAAAAAGTAAGTAACAAAGGCCCAGATGACCTTGTTTTCATAGCTCCAGTCCGGAGTGGTGAACATCAACACGCTAAACAGAACATAGGGGACGGAGATCCACAGCAGCCAGGGGCGGAAACGGCCCCAGCGGCTTTGCGTGCGATCGGCAATGGCACCCATAATCGGGTCTGTCACCGCATCCAGTACCCGCACGGAAAGCAATAAGGTGCCGACCAGCGCCGGTGCGAGGCCAAACACATCGGTATAGAAATAGTTAAGGAAGAGCATGATGGCCCCGCCAATCATGTTACATCCGGCATCGCCCATGCCGTATCCCAGCTTTTCCCGAAATGAGAGCGCGGTTCCTTTCATTGTTGTTCTCCAGTAATAACCAGTGGGAAAATTATTAGCGGAAAATCAGCAATCTGGCGGGGACCATTTGGTCAGGATGATGGACAAAACACCTGGGCGGAAAAAAGTGTGAGGGAGATCTAAAGAAGGAAGATCTCTGCCCGCCGATCAAGGGCGGGCAGAGTGGGCAGATTTACGCTTGCTGCGCTTTGTTTTTAATCGCGTAGCCGATAGCCAGTACTACCAGCCAAACCGGAATCAGCCAGACCGAAATCGCCATGCCGGGAGTAATCGCCATAATCACCAGAATACCGGCGAGGAACACCAGACAGATCCAGTTACCCAGCGGGTAAAGGATGGCGCGGAAACGTGTGGTAACGCCCTGCTGGTCTTTCTTCTTACGGAATTTCAGGTGAGCGAGGCTGATCATCGCCCAGTTAATCACCAGCGCCGAAACCACCAGGGACATCAACAGGCCGAAGGCTTCGCCAGGCATCAGGTAGTTAATCAGCACGCAGAGGGCAGTTGCTACCGCAGACACCAGAATGGTTGCCACCGGTACACCGCGTTTATCGACTTTCAACAGGGCTTTCGGGGCATTGCCCTGCTGCGCCAGGCCGAACAACATGCGGCTGTTACAGTAAACGCAGCTGTTATACACCGACAGTGCCGCCGTCAGGATCACCACGTTGAGTGCATTCGCCACCAGCGCATCACCCAGTTCGTGGAAAATCAGTACAAACGGGCTGGTGTCAGCGGTGACGCGAGTCCACGGCAGCAGCGACAGCAGCACCGCCAGTGAGCCGATATAGAAAATCAGAATACGCCACAGCACCTGGTTGGTCGCTTTAGGGATGCTTTGCTCCGGGTTGTCGGCTTCCGCAGCGGTGATCCCCACCAGCTCCAGACCGCCAAACGAGAACATAATGATCGCCATCATCATCACCAACCCACCAAAGCCATTCGGCAGGAAGCCGCCCTGGTTCCACAGGTTGCTGACGGTCGCCTGCGGGCCGCCATTGCCGCTGAACAGCAGCCAGCCGCCAAACAGGATCATACCAATGACCGCAACGACTTTGATGATGGCAAACCAGAACTCCATCTCACCAAACACTTTCACGTTGGTCAGGTTGATGGCGTTGATCGCGACAAAGAAGATGGCGGCGGTTGCCCAGGTGGGGAAGTCGGGCCACCAGAACTGGATATATTTACCCACGGCGGTTAACTCGGCCATGGCAACCAGTACATACAACACCCAGTAGTTCCAGCCAGAGGCGAAACCGGCGAAGTTGCCCCAATATTTGTAGGCAAAATGGCTGAAGCTACCGGCAACCGGCTCTTCCACTACCATTTCGCCCAATTGGCGCATAATCAGAAAGGCAATAAATCCGGCAATTGCATAGCCCAGAATAACGGCCGGGCCGGCAGATTTGATGACTGAAGCGCTACCCAGAAACAGACCAGTACCTACGGCACCACCCAGCGCAATCAGCTGAATATGGCGATTTTTCAAGCCGCGGTGCAGCGTGTCGCCATGCTGTTGTTCCATACGAACCTCGTGATGTTGTTATTTTTCGCCCAATGTAAGGCTATTTTTACATAACGTACTCATTTATTTACGGTATCTGGCGTGCTGTGTGCATACGTGAGCTACCTTGGCGACCAGAATAGTGATAAGCGCGACGCTTTGCACCTGCTTTTGCTTTTTGTGCTAAGAGACGCCTGGAAAAGCAGCAGCATCCACTGCCGCGCTGACGCGGTATTTCTGACATGAATTGGTAATAAACACGAATAGCTTTCCCTTATGGTGAGTGTGGAAGGGATACGCTAAGCCTGTGTAAGGTTTGGTAAAAGCGGATTCTGTTAACAATTCGCCCCGCAGCTCTATTTCTGTCTTTATCCCAGCCGTTTAGCGCATTTAACCAATGATAATCCCCTGAAGTGTGACGGCTGCCATATAGACACAAGGTGAATACTTTGTTACTTTACCGGCAACTTTTGGCAATTGGTATTACCAATTTACTCCGGACGTCAGTCACAATAAGAAGGGACGATGGCTTACAGTAAGATTCGCCAACCAAAGCTCTCCGATGCCATTGAGCAGCAGCTGGAATCCCTGATTATGGAAGGGACGCTGCGGCCAGGAGAGAAGCTGCTACCCGAGCGCGAACTCGCCAAACAATTCGATGTATCACGTCCTTCTCTTCGTGAAGCGATCCAGCGCCTTGAGGCGAAAGGGTTGCTGCTGCGCCGTCAGGGTGGCGGCACCTTCGTTCAAAAGCATCTCTGGCAAAGCCTGAGCGATCCGCTGGTCAGCCTGCTTGCCCAACATCCGGAATCTCAGTTTGACCTGCTGGAAACCCGCCACGCGTTGGAAGGCATTGCTGCGTATTACGCGGCGTTGCGTGGTACGGATGAGGACCTGCAACGCATTCGCGACTGCCATGTTCAAATCCAGCAGGCTCAGGACAGTGGCGATCTCGACGCTGAAGCCGACGCCGTGATGCAGTATCAGATCGCTGTCACAGAAGCGGCCCATAATGTGGTGCTTTTGCATTTGCTGCGTTCTATGGGCCCTATGCTGGAACAAAACGTCCGTCAGAATTTTGAATTGCTCTACGCTCGCCGGGAAATGCTGGCGAAAGTGAGCGGTCACCGCGCCAGTATTTTTGAGGCGATTGTGGCTCGTGAGCCAGAACAAGCACGCGAGGCATCACACCGTCACCTGGCGTTCATTGAGGAAATCTTGCTGGATAGAAGTCGGGAGCAGAGTCGTCGTGAACGCTCCCTGCGTCGTTTACAGCAACGTAAGGAATAACGCGCGGCAACGAACGTGCGGATAAAAAGCGACGGGCCTGTCTTCTTGTGCTGTGAACTGAAGCAAAGCACAAGCAGACAGGCTCCTGACAATTCAACGTATTAGACACAGATAAGGAATACACCCCATGTCAGAACGTTTACACAATGACGTGGATCCGATCGAAACTCGTGACTGGCTACAGGCGATCGAATCGGTCATCCGTGAAGAAGGTGTTGAGCGCGCGCAGTATCTGATTGACCAGGTATTAAGTGCTGCACGCAAAGGCGGCGTAAAAGTTGCTGCAGGTTCTTCTGCCGTGAGCAACTACATCAACTCTATTGCCGTTGAAGATGAACCGGACTATCCGGGCAACACCTCGCTTGAACGTCGTATCCGTTCCGCAATCCGCTGGAACGCCATCATGTCGGTACTGCGTGCGTCGAAGAAAGATCTGGAGCTGGGTGGTCACCTCTCATCCTTCCAGTCCTCCGCGACTATCTATGAAGTGTGCTTTAACCACTTCTTCCGTGCGCGTAGCGAGAAAGATGGCGGCGATCTGGTTTACTTCCAGGGCCATATCTCTCCGGGTATCTACTCTCGTGCGTTCCTTGAAGGCCGTCTGACCGAAGAGCAGATGAACAATTTCCGTCAGGAAGTGCATGGCAACGGTCTTTCTTCTTATCCGCACCCGAAACTGATGCCGGAATTCTGGCAGTTCCCGACCGTATCCATGGGCCTTGGCCCACTGAATGCGATCTACCAGGCGAAATTCCTGAAATATCTGGATCATCGTGGTCTGAAAGACACCTCTGCTCAGACCGTTTACGCCTTCCTGGGTGACGGTGAGATGGATGAGCCGGAATCTAAAGGTGCGATCACCATTGCTGTCCGCGAAAAACTGGACAACCTGGTGTTCATCATCAACTGTAACCTGCAACGTCTGGATGGCCCGGTCACCGGTAACGGTAAGATCATCAACGAGCTGGAAGGCATCTTTGCCGGTGCTGGCTGGAACGTGATCAAGGTGATCTGGGGCGCACGTTGGGATGAGCTGCTGAAGAAAGATACCAGCGGTAAACTGATCCAGCTGATGAACGAAACCGTTGACGGTGACTATCAGACCTTCAAATCACGCGATGGTGCCTACGTGCGTGAGCACTTCTTCGGTAAATACCCGGAGACTGCTGCGCTGGTGAAAGACTGGTCAGACGAAGAGATCTTCGCCCTGAACCGTGGTGGTCACGATCCGAAGAAAATCTACGCGGCACTGAAAAAAGCGCAGGACACCAAAGGCCAGCCGACGCTGATTCTGGCACATACCATCAAAGGTTATGGTATGGGTGACACCGCCGAAGGTAAAAACATCGCTCACCAGGTGAAGAAGATGAACATGGATGGCGTTCGCTACATCCGCGATCGCTTCAATGTGCCGGTAGCTGATGAAAACATCGAAAAACTGCCGTACGTGACCTTCGAAAAAGGCTCAGAAGAGTACAACTACCTGCACGGTCAGCGTGAGAAGCTGGGCGGCTACCTGCCGACTCGCCAGCCAAACTTCACCGAGAAGCTGGAAATGCCGGCACTGGAAGAGTTCAGCGCGCTGCTGGAAGAGCAGAGCAAAGAGATCTCTACCACCATCGCTTTCGTGCGTGCGCTGAACGTGATGCTGAAGAACAAGTCGATCAAAGATCGTCTGGTGCCGATCCTCGCGGACGAAGCCCGTACCTTTGGTATGGAAGGTCTGTTCCGTCAGATTGGTATCTACAGCCCGAACGGCCAGCAGTACACCCCGCAGGACCGTGAGCAGGTTGCTTACTATAAAGAAGATGAAAAAGGCCAGATTTTGCAGGAAGGGATCAACGAGCTGGGCGCAGGTTCATCCTGGCTGGCGGCGGCGACCTCTTACAGCACCAACAATCTGCCAATGATTCCGTTCTACATCTATTACTCGATGTTCGGCTTCCAGCGTATTGGTGATCTGATGTGGCTGGCAGGCGACCAACAGGCGCGCGGCTTCCTCGTCGGCGGCACCTCCGGTCGTACCACCCTGAACGGTGAAGGCTTGCAGCATGAAGATGGTCACAGCCATATTCAGTCGCTGACTATCCCGAACTGTATCTCTTACGATCCGTCTTATGCCTACGAAGTGGCTGTCATCATGCATGATGGTCTGGTGCGTATGTACGGCGAAGCGCAGGAAAACATTTACTACTACATCACTACGCTGAACGAAAACTACCACATGCCTGCGATGCCGCAGGGTGCGGAAGAGGGTATCCGTAAGGGTATCTACAAGCTGGAAGCGGTTGAAGGTAGCAAAGGTAAAGTGCAGCTGCTTGGCTCTGGTTCTATCCTGCGTCACGTCCGTGAAGCGGCTCAGATCCTGGCGAAAGACTACGGTATCGGTTCTGACGTCTACAGCGTGACCTCGTTCACTGAACTGGCGCGTGATGGTCAGGATTGCGAGCGCTGGAACATGCTGCATCCGACTGAAACCCCGCGTGTGCCTTACATCGCTCAGGTGATGAATGACGCGCCGGCCGTTGCGTCAACTGACTACATGAAACTGTTCGCAGAACAGGTTCGTAGCTACGTACCGGCGAGCGATTACCGTGTGCTGGGTACTGATGGCTTCGGTCGTTCAGACAGCCGTGAAAACCTGCGTCACCACTTCGAAGTGGATGCATCGTATGTCGTGGTTGCAGCACTGGGTGAACTGGCTAAACGCGGCGAAATCGATAAGAAAGTGGTGGCGGAAGCGATCACCAAATTCAACATCGATGCCGATAAAGTTAACCCGCGTCTGGCTTAAGAGGTAAGAGAGTAATGGCTATCGAAATTAAAGTGCCGGATATCGGGGCAGATGAAGTTGAAGTCACCGAGATCCTGGTCAAAGTAGGTGACAAGGTTGAAGCCGAACAGTCACTGATCACCGTGGAAGGCGACAAAGCCTCGATGGAAGTGCCATCACCGCAGGCTGGCGTAGTCAAAGAGATCAAAATTGCCACCGGCGACAAAGTCGAAACCGGCAAACTGATCATGATCTTTGACGCAGAAGGCGCAGCGGCTGCTGCACCGGCGGCAGAAGAGAAGAAAGCAGAAGCCGCGCCGGCACCTGCGGCTGCCGCTGCTGTCAGCAAAGACGTCAACGTGCCGGATATCGGTGGTGATGAAGTCGAAGTCACCGAGATTCTGGTTAAAGTGGGCGACACCGTTGCGGCTGAGCAGTCCCTGATCACCGTTGAAGGCGACAAAGCCTCAATGGAAGTCCCGGCACCGTTCGCGGGCGTAGTGAAAGAGATCAAAATTGCTACCGGCGATAAAGTGAACACTGGTTCACTTATCATGGTATTTGAAGCGCAAGGCGCTGCTGCTCCGGCAGCCCCTGCGGCGGCGGCACAACCTGCTGCGGCCCCGGCACCGGCCGCTGCTGCTGGCGCGAAAGATGTCAACGTACCGGATATCGGTGGTGATGAAGTTGAAGTCACTGAAGTGCTGGTCAAAGTGGGCGACAAAGTTACCGCTGAGCAGTCACTGATTGTGGTTGAAGGCGATAAGGCCTCAATGGAAGTCCCGGCGCCGTTCGCGGGCACCGTGAAAGAGCTGAAAGTTTCCACCGGTGACAAAGTGAAAACGGGTTCGCTGATCATGGTGTTTGAAGTCGAAGGCGCTGCGCCTGCTGCTGCTGCTGCACCGGCGAAACAGGAATCTGCTCCGGCACCTGCTGCTCAGGCCGCTCCGGCACCCACTGCCGCCAAAGCGGATGCGAAGAGTGATTTTGCTGAGAACGACGCTTACGTGCATGCTACCCCGGTGATTCGTCGCCTGGCGCGCGAGTTCGGTGTCAACCTGGCGAAAGTCAAAGGCACTGGCCGTAAAGGTCGCATCCTGAAAGAAGACGTTCAGGCGTATGTGAAAGACGCGGTGAAACGCGCTGAAGCAGCTCCGGCTGCGGCGGCGAGTGGCGGCGGTCTGCCTGGCATGTTGCCGTGGCCGAAAGTGGACTTCAGCAAGTTTGGTGAAATCGAAGAAGTCGAGCTGGGTCGTATCCAGAAAATCTCCGGTGCTAACCTGAGCCGTAACTGGGTCATGATCCCGCATGTGACTCACTTCGACAAAACCGATATCACCGATCTGGAAGCGTTCCGTAAGCAGCAGAACAGCGAAGCAGAGAAACGTAAGCTGGATGTGAAATTCACCCCGGTGGTGTTTATCATGAAAGCCGTTGCCGCTGCGCTGGAGCAGATGCCGCGTTTCAACAGCTCACTGTCCGAAGATGGTCAGAAACTGACGCTGAAGAAATACATCAACATCGGTGTGGCCGTGGATACGCCAAACGGTCTGGTGGTTCCGGTGTTCAAAGATGTGAACAAAAAAGGCATCACCGAGCTGTCCCGTGAACTGATGGCGATCTCGAAAAAAGCGCGTGACGGTAAGCTGACTGCGGGCGATATGCAGGGTGGATGTTTCACCATCTCCAGCCTGGGTGGCCTGGGCACCACGCACTTTGCGCCAATCGTGAACGCGCCGGAAGTGGCTATCCTCGGTGTCTCCAAATCGGCGATGGAGCCGGTATGGAATGGTAAAGAGTTTGCTCCGCGTCTGATGATGCCAATCTCTCTTTCCTTCGACCACCGCGTGATTGACGGTGCTGATGGTGCGCGCTTTATCACCATCATCAACAACATGTTGTCAGACATTCGCCGTCTGGTGATGTGAAGTTAATCAAGGCCGGCGAATGCCGGCCTTGTTGTACGCATTCAGAGTCACCGCGGTTGGCAGTTTATTAACAATTCTGTAAACTCTTGCGGTGAAATGTGCCGGTGGAATAAGGGCATCCAGAGCCTGGGACAGGTTCGCGTCTGACCGCCGGAAATCTAATAAGAGGTCATGATGAGTACAGAGATTAAAACTCAAGTCGTGGTACTTGGGGCAGGTCCTGCAGGTTACTCTGCAGCCTTCCGTTGCGCTGATTTAGGTCTGGAAACCGTACTGGTAGAGCGCTACAGCACCCTCGGTGGTGTCTGTCTGAACGTTGGCTGTATCCCGTCAAAAGCGCTGCTGCACGTAGCGAAAGTCATTGAAGAAGCGAAAGCACTGGAAGAACACGGCATCGTGTTTGGCCAGCCTTCAACTGACATCAACAAAATTCGTACCTGGAAAGAGAAAGTCATCACACAACTGACCGGTGGCCTGGCGGGTATGGCCAAAGGCCGTAAAGTCAAAGTGGTGAACGGTCTGGGTAAATTCACCGGTGCTAACACCCTGGTGGTTGAAGGTGAAGGTGGGGCGACCACCATTAACTTCGACAACGCTATCATCGCTGCCGGTTCTCGTCCGATTGAACTGCCGTTCATTCCGCACGAAGATCCGCGCGTGTGGGATTCAACAGATGCGCTGGAACTGAAAGAAGTACCTAAGCGTCTGCTGGTTATGGGTGGCGGTATCATCGGTCTGGAGATGGGTACTGTTTACCATGCGCTGGGTTCAGAGATCGACGTGGTTGAGATGTTTGACCAGGTTATCCCGGCGGCCGATAAAGACGTGGTGAAAGTGTTCACCAAACGCATCAGCAAGAAATTCAACCTGATGCTGGAAACTAAAGTCACCGCCGTTGTCGCGAAAGAAGATGGCATTTACGTTTCCATGGAAGGCAAAAAAGCGCCGTCTGAAGCACAGCGTTATGATGCCGTGCTGGTGGCGATTGGCCGTGTGCCGAATGGTAAAGGTCTGGATGCCGGTAAAGCGGGCGTAGAAGTGGACGATCGTGGTTTTATCCGCGTCGACAAACAAATGCGCACCAACGTGCCACACATCTATGCGATCGGTGACATCGTTGGTCAGCCGATGCTGGCGCACAAAGGCGTGCACGAAGGCCACGTTGCGGCTGAAGTTATCGCCGGTATGAAGCATTACTTCGACCCGAAAGTGATTCCGTCAATTGCTTACACCGAGCCAGAAGTGGCATGGGTAGGTCTGACCGAGAAAGAAGCGAAAGAGAAAGGCATCAGCTACGAAGTTTCCACCTTCCCGTGGGCTGCTTCAGGCCGTGCTATCGCCTCTGACTGTGCTGACGGTATGACCAAACTGATTTTCGACAAAGAAACGCACCGTGTGATTGGTGGCGCCATTGTCGGCACCAACGGCGGCGAGCTGCTGGGTGAAATCGGTCTGGCGATTGAGATGGGTTGTGATGCCGAAGATATCGCGCTGACCATCCATGCGCACCCGACGTTACACGAGTCTGTGGGCCTGGCAGCGGAAGTGTTCGAAGGTAGCATCACCGACCTGCCGAACGCGAAAGCGAAAAAGAAATAAGCGCTGAAAAATAAAAAAGCGGCTCCCTGAGTGAGCCGTTTTTTTTTGGCATATTTCGTAGCGGCGCGATTTATCGCGCTGGTTTTATTACATGCAAATGTTTAAATAAGCGCGATAAATCGCGCCGCTATATCTTTGTTTGAGAATTAATCATCTATTTTCCTTAAGCCAGTCAATGAAATAACGCAATGGCGTAGACAGATATTTACGACTTGGATAATAAAGCCAGAACCCTTCTTCCACCTGAGTAAAATCAGATAAAATTTCCACCAGATCACCACGCTGGATCGCCTCCATCACCGTCCCCTGATGTAGAAAGGCAATACCTGCTCCCGCCAGTGCCGCTTGCAAAATGCGTTCATTATTGTCGAGTACTAACGAACCGTTTACTGCCACTTCCTGTTTTTGTCCGTCCTGCCAGAACTCCCAACGGTAACGACGCCCACTGGGAAAGCGGCGTTCGATACAGGAAAAATTCAGCAGTTCAGCGGGGGTGCCCGGCACGCCATAGCGTGCAATGAATCCGGGGGTGGCAACGGCCAATGCGCGCATTGGGATGCCGAAGGGGACCGCCACCATATCCTGTGCCAGCACCGCACCATAGCGCACGCCGGCATCGAAACCGGCGGCCACAATATCCAGCAGCGTATCGTTGCTGTCGATCTCCAGCGTGATGTCTGGATAGCGCTGCATAAACGGCAGGATCAGGGACTGGAAAAACAGCGCTTCTGCTGAACGTGGCATGCTGATCCGCAGGCTACCCCGCGGGTCGCTGCGCCAGTCGTTTAGTTCATCAACCGCCTGCGCCAGGTCCTGCAATGCGGGTTGAATACGCTGGAGAAAACGATCTCCGGCTTCGGTCAGGGCCACTTTGCGCGTAGTGCGATTCAACAATCGTACTCCGAGGCGCTCTTCAAAATTACGCATCGCATGGCTGAGCGCCGAGGGGGTGATATTGCGTTCACTGGCGGCTTTGCGAAAGCTCAGATGCTGCGCGATAGCGGCAAACATCTCCAGTTCCTGTAGCGTGGCGCGATAAGGGTTCATTACTGAATTTTACTCACTAAATCGGCAAGAATGCCTCAATTGTTGCTGCAATTGTTGAGGGTTATAACAATAACACTGACAGCAACGAGGATGAAACAATGCAACAGCGTCAATTAGGCAATCAGGGATTACAGGTTTCAGCATTGGGATTGGGCTGCATGGGCATGTCATTTGCCTATGGCCAGAATGATGAGAAGCAAGCGTTGAATACCCTGGCACGCGCCTTTGAGCTGGGTGTCGATTTTCTTGATACCGCCGAGGTTTATGGCCCTTTTACCAATGAAACCTTGCTGGCAAAAGCGTTGCAAGGGCGCAAAGACATTAAAATTGCCACCAAATTTGGCTTCCGTATCAACGAACAAGGGGAAGGCTGGGAGCGCGTTACTGGCGTGAACAGCGACCCGGCGCATATTCGCCGTGCGGTAGAAGGCTCGCTGAAACGTCTCGGTGTAGAGAGCATCGATCTTCTCTATCAACATCGTCTTGATCCTGCGGTACCGATTGAAGACGTGGTGGGCGTGATGGCCGATCTGGTGCGTGAAGGTAAAGTCAAATACCTCGGCTTGTCGGAAGTCTCCTCCGCCACCTTGCGGCGCGCCAATGCGGTACACCCTATCTCGGCGTTGCAAAGTGAATACTCCTTATGGACGCGTGACCCGGAGCAAGAAATCCTCGCCACCTGCCGCGAGCTGAATATAGGCTTTGTGCCTTACAGCCCATTAGGTCGGGGGTTCCTGACAGGAAAATTCCCAGCGGGGGAAACGCTGGCAGAGGATGATTTCCGGCGTAACCTGCCACGCTTCCAGCAGGATGCTCAGGCGCATAACCAGAAGTTAGTGAATCAGCTGACAGAGATGGCTACAGGTTATGATGCCACGCCTGCACAGCTGGCGCTGGCCTGGGTGCTGGCAAAAGGGGAGTTTATTGTCCCGATTCCTGGTGCCAGCAAAATCGTGCATCTGGAACAAAACTGTGCCGCCGCCACGCTGCCATTGCGCAGCGCCGATATCAGCACCCTGGATGCGCTGTTCGATCCGCAACATATCCAGGGTGAGCGTTATAACGCCACAGAATTTGTGCTGGTTGATCGTTAAGGTGTCCTGAAAATGCTCAACTTAACAGGCACTTGCTGCCTGTTAAGGCACCATTCGTAGCGGCGCGATTTATCGCGCGAGGTTTCCCGGCATCGCTGCTGTTATTGCGTGATAAATCGCGCCGCTACGGAGCAATACGTTTGCCTGCCTTTTTTGTGATGTGTCCCCTGTGCAGCGAAATCTGCTGCTTAACGAAAGGATGTTGCTTTTTTGTAAACAGATTAACAATCAGCCGAAATGCTGCTATGCTGGCCGACGCGGAACCGGGCACCTCACCCTACTGTTGGACTGCATTAAAGGGTGCACCGGAAAGCTATACAATGAGAGCGAGGAGAACGTCGTGCTAGAAGAATACCGTAAGCACGTTGCCGAGCGTGCTGCCCAGGGAATCGTACCTAAGCCGTTAGATGCTTCCCAAATGGCCGCGCTGGTTGAACTGCTGAAAAACCCGCCAGCGGGTGAAGAAGAATTCCTTACTGACCTGTTGGTCAATCGTGTCCCACCGGGTGTTGATGAAGCGGCGTATGTAAAAGCCGGTTTCCTGGCAGCTGTCGCGAAGGGCGAAGCCCACTCTCCTCTGGTTACTCCTGAAAAAGCAGTCGAACTGCTGGGCACCATGCAAGGTGGCTACAACATCCATGCGCTGATTGAATCGCTTGATGATGAAGCACTGGCACCGATTGCCGCAGAAGCCCTGTCTCACACGCTGCTGATGTTCGATAACTTCTACGATGTCGAAGAGAAAGCCAAAGCGGGTAACCCACACGCGAAAAAAATCATCCAGTCCTGGGCCGATGCAGAATGGTTCCTGAAGCGTCCTAAACTGGCAGAAAAAATCACCACCACCGTGTTCAAAGTGACCGGCGAAACCAACACCGATGACCTCTCTCCGGCACCGGATGCATGGTCTCGCCCGGATATTCCACTGCACGCACTGGCGATGCTGAAGAACGCCCGTGAAGGCATCGAACCCGATGATGCCGGTAACATTGGTCCGATCAAACAAATCGAAGCATTACAGAAAAAAGGTTTCCCGCTGACGTACGTTGGCGACGTGGTCGGAACCGGTTCTTCCCGTAAGTCAGCCACCAACTCGGTGCTGTGGTTTATGGGTGAAGACATTCCGTATGTGCCGAACAAGAAGGGTGGCGGTTTGTGCCTTGGCGGCAAAATTGCGCCGATCTTCTTCAACACTATGGAAGATGCCGGCGCGCTGCCGATCGAAGTGGACGTTGATCGTCTGAATATGGGCGATGTGATTGATGTCTACCCGTATAAAGGTGAAGTGCGTAATCACGACACCGACGAACTGCTGGCAAAATTCGAGCTGAAAACCGAAGTCCTGCTGGATGAAGTTCGCGCGGGTGGCCGTATTCCGCTGATTATCGGTCGTGGCCTGACAGCCAAAGCCCGTGAATCTCTGGGTCTGCCGCACAGCGATGTGTTCCTGCAAGCCAAAGACGTTGCTGCCAGCACCCGTGGTTTCTCACTGGCGCAGAAAATGGTTGGCCGTGCCTGTGGTGTTGAAGGTATCCGTCCTGGCGCGTACTGCGAGCCGAAGATGACTTCAGTAGGTTCTCAGGACACCACCGGTCCGATGACCCGTGATGAGCTGAAGGACCTGGCGTGTCTCGGCTTCTCTGCTGACCTGGTGATGCAATCCTTCTGTCATACTGCCGCTTACCCGAAACCGGTAGACGTGACCACGCACCATACTCTGCCAGACTTCATTATGAACCGTGGCGGCGTGTCGCTGCGTCCGGGTGACGGCGTGATTCACAGCTGGCTGAACCGTATGCTGCTGCCGGATACCGTTGGCACCGGTGGTGACTCTCATACCCGTTTCCCGATTGGTATTTCGTTCCCGGCAGGTTCTGGTCTGGTCGCGTTTGCTGCGGCAACAGGTGTTATGCCGCTGGATATGCCGGAATCGGTACTGGTGCGTTTCAAAGGCGAAATGCAGCCGGGCATCACCCTGCGTGATTTGGTACACGCGATTCCGCTGTACGCTATCAAACAGGGCCTGCTGACCGTTGAGAAGAAAGGTAAGAAAAACATCTTCTCTGGCCGCGTGCTGGAAATCGAAGGTCTGCCAAAACTGAAAGTGGAGCAGGCGTTTGAACTGACCGATGCCTCTGCTGAGCGTTCTGCTGCCGGTTGTACCATCAAACTGGATAAAGAGCCGATCATCGAGTATCTCAACTCCAACATCGTGCTGCTGAAGTGGATGATCTCCGAAGGTTACGGCGATCGTCGTACGCTGGAGCGCCGCGTTGAAGGTATGGAGAAATGGCTGGCCGATCCGCAGCTGCTGGAAGGCGATGCGGATGCAGAATACGCTGCGGTGATCGACATCGATCTGGCGGAAATCAAAGAGCCGATTCTGTGTGCGCCAAACGATCCGGATGATGCGCGTCTGCTGTCTGATGTGCAGGGTGAGAAGATCGATGAAGTATTTATCGGTTCTTGCATGACCAACATCGGCCACTTCCGTGCGGCGGGTAAACTGCTGGACAGCCACAAAGGTCAGCTGCCGACCCGTCTGTGGGTGGCTCCGCCAACCAAGATGGATGCGGCACAGCTCACCGAAGAAGGCTACTACAGCGTATTCGGCAAGAGCGGTGCGCGTATTGAGATCCCGGGTTGCTCGTTGTGTATGGGTAACCAGGCGCGTGTAGCTGACGGTGCGACGGTGGTTTCTACCTCGACCCGTAACTTCCCGAACCGTCTCGGTACTGGCGCGAACGTTTATCTGGCCTCTGCGGAGTTGGCGGCTGTCGCCTCATTGCTGGGTAAACTGCCTACGCCGGATGAGTATCAGCAGTTTATGAATCAGGTTGATAAGACCGCGGCGGATACCTACCGCTACCTCAATTTTGATCAGCTGCACCAGTACACCGATAAAGCCGACAACGTGATCTTCCAGACCGCGCTGTAATTGGGAAAAGGTGTTATCAGGGGGCGATGAGAATCGCCCCTTTTTTTTGCGTGCTTTTTTCCTCTGGCGCGGCCTGGCATAATGCGAGCACGATCCCACTTTATTCAGCGTGTTGCGCACAAAATGCTCTCAGGGAGTGCCTCGTGGCGCGCTATCAGTAAGAGGTAAAACTCATGGAATATGAATTTTTGCGCGATCTGACCGGTAAGGTCAAAGTGCGTATGTCGATGGACCACGAAGCGGTGGGGCACTGGTTCAACGAAGAGGTTGATGAAAATCTGGCCCTGCTGGATGAAGTTGAAGCTGCGGTGCAGCAGGTGAAGGGCACCCATCATCAGTGGCAACGTGTCGGGCATGAATACACGCTGTGGCTGGATGAAGAAGAGGTGATGATTCGCGCTAACCAGCTGGCGTTAGAGGATGACGGCCTGGAAGAAGGCATGACCTACTACGATGAAGAGAGCCTGGCGTTCTGCGGCGTAGAAGACTTCCTGGCGGTGATTACCGCGTATCGGCTGTTTTTAGCGGGGAAATAATCGTCCTGATTGCCTTAAATGAACCGCTTTCCTCAATCTGGCAACAAAGCCCGCCTTAATCAGGCGGCTTTTCTCTTGATGCACAGAAGTATAAAAAGAAGAGCATAAACACAAATAAAAGCCAGACTGGAGTATAGCGGCTTCTGTAAGCTTACTGCCCATGAGGAGAGAAAATAACCAATGGTCAACCCTGCGCCAAAAGTCATTAAATTATATGTTGAGAGAAACTTCAATATTTCATGATGGTTGTCTGATTGAGATATCTTCTGCAAAATTATTTGTGGAGTTATTATTTCCCCCAAGGTAAATAATGAAGTAATGACCAGAATGGATGCAGATGAATGACAATATGGACTAGCGATAATGCTTATTAGCGAGCAAAAACTACCGAATATGATTGCGATTACTGAATTGACTCTCCATCTTCTAATTACATTCAATACTGGAATGGTCAGCGTTATCAGCAAGATGGCATTCACAGAAAACATCAACGGCAGGAAGGCAGATGCAGGATTGTTTTTTTCCACTGAAATCGCCATGAATGCATAAATCTGTGCTTCAAAAACAAAATGTACCAGTGCAATGAGGCAGAGTAAAAATACATCGCGTGGCATACGAAATAAGCTTGCCCCTTTAACTCTGGTGGGTACCACTCCATGTGTTTCTGACGTTAGTAGTGAGATCAGTAGTGCAGAAAGCAAAAACAATGCAGCTGAGAAAAATAATAATACAATTACATTGTATTGATTGATTAAAAAGCTTCCACATATTGGACCAAGTGCACCTCCAACACTGGTTGTGACTTTTATATATCCCAGCATCGAAGCCCGGACTGTTTCCGTCTTGATATCTTTCAGTTGTAGAGTTTTGATTAAATTGGAGGTGTAGCTAATCGAGAAGCGAAATGTTATGAGGCTCAGGGAGAAAAAAAACAAAGGAATTAATGCCAATTTGTTAACGATAATAAGGCTAAGAATGGAAGAAAACCCGATAAAGAAAGTCAATACAATTTGTTTTCTTAAGTTGCGAACCGAAAATAAAGTAGAAAATAAGTAGGCTAGTATGCTACCACCCATCACGCCCGTTCCTGCCGCTGAAGAAGCTTCAGCTGATGTCAAAAGCATCCAGGCAGCGAGGTCGGTACTGATGTAAGGAAAAAATGAGAACGATGCCAAAGAGGAAAATATATTGGCTAAAAGAATAAGATAATCATCACGTGATAGTTTTTTATTTTTCAAGTGAGTTTCTCAAGGGAATTGATTTCGAATAAAGAATTCCTGGGCAAGCGTAAGGAAAATCTTTTCTCATGCTGGATTTTGTATCATAGAAGTATTGTGCGAATAATACGCCATCTTCATCAACATTTAAAAGAGGGTTGTTAATAATGAATTTATAGGCAGAGCTGTTTTCATTTGGGACTCTGAGAAGTAGTCGGAGTTCTTTAAAGACATTATCAGGAATGCATGCTTCAGTGCCGAATCGTTTTTTATATTGAAAAGTCCCTTTTGTCAGGAATGGCTCGCATCCCTGAAAATCAACAATGTCAATAAACTTTTCATGACAAGACCATTCAAGAATGGAGTGATAGACAAAGTTTTGTGAGCCGTCTGCTCTGTATCTATAATCACCGTCTAATACGCCAATCAATCTGGAGTTCATCTTCTTATTCAATGTGTCAATTTGGCCGACACTTCCTGCAACCCATTTCCCATTTTTGAATATTCTAAATAACAGTCCATTCTTAAATAGTGTCTCATAAGCATCTTGGCGAGGTAAACTCCTGGCTTTCGATCCATATCTTTTTGCCATTTGCAATTGCCTTATTTCCCGATGATGGAGAGAAAACGATGATTTTCTCTCGTTTTTCTCTTATGTGGCTGACTGCTCTGGCGATCATTAGCGTAGCTGCATACGTTTTTACCGTGTTGGTCGCGGGGTTTTTCATTAAATTAAAAAGACTGATTTCTCTTCCTTTATACTTTCCAATGCTGACTATAGATGCTTTTGTTGGTGAAAGATATTTTTTTAATTTTTCATCCATGAAAGGAATTTTAAAATCAGGCTCAAATGTGTGTGAAGATCCTGAAGGAGTATTATTATTTTCTGAGGAAAAGAACTCTTCTGAGTTGAGTAGTAAATTGTAGTATCGCTCTACAAGATTATCAGAATCGATCAGTGCTGCTGAAAATTTTATTGATTTCATTATATATCCTTGTCCTGACAGGACTTGAGTTATTTGTAGATTGCCATCTGGTTATAACCGATTCTTAGTATTATTTGCGTTTTTCTTATTTAAATGTCAATAGGCTGGGCGCATTTCTTCTGTACCAAGGTATAGTTTTATTTTTTATTCATATAAATCAGATGGGTAGAGGTGTTTCCGTGATTGTCTGGAATAAACAGCTAAAGGTAGTCTACGTGTCTACATACTCATAATGGGCTAATTTATTTTTGTCGTGAGTGGGGTGGAAATAGTAATTTTTTATTTTTGGTGCGAATTATAAGGTGGCTATTGAAACTTTAGTGTGAGATTCGTGAGGAGATGAATGCTAAATGTCTTCGGTAAAATATAAAGAATGATATTGTTTCGCATGGAGTATTAGTGAATGTATTTCTCCATGAAATGAATTTTCTCAACTTTTCTATTCAATGAAGTTGTAAGTAAATAACGCGAAATCCGGTTGTAATGAATCCGGTAATGCCCCGGACTCATTACCAGATATTACTTTATTAAACCGTCGCAATCGGCGTAGCAGGCGATCCCACTGCGCCCGGCAGCCGCAGCGGCGGGGCCGTCAGCAGAAACGCGTGACGCTGATGGTGCGCCAGCCAGTCTGCTAACGGACTTAGCAGCCACAACTCACCGAGATACACCCCCAGGCGGAACAGGCAGAGATCATGCAGCGGATGCGACGGATAAAAATCATCGTTCAACGGTCGTGCCGGTAGCATCTCCACCGCCGGATTGTCGGCAATCAGCGCCACAACACCGCTTTCTACAATCCACTGCCGCAATTGCGCATCGCTGCCGTCCAGCCCGGCAAAGTGGCTGTTAAGGAAAGTCATATCTGGCTCGCCTTGCATCGACAGAATGGCCTCATCCATGCCGGTACGGAAACACACCAGATCGCCAGGGCGCACTTCAATACCGTCAGCCTGCAAAATCTGTTGCAGATGGGTATAGCCAAAGGCAAAACGCTCGGTGCCAAAGTGGCGCTTGATATCGATCATCACCGCCCGTCCCTGAATACCGTGCTGGGCCATATTTTCGATGCCCAGCGCTTTGGCTCCCAGATGGCTACCGTGGTGGCAGCCACACCCGGCGCGGTAGTCGGTTTCGCCGACGATATCGACATTTGCTTTATAGCCGTTGTAGAACACCATTTCTGGCTCGCCGTTCGCGTTCACGTCAAACCATTGTCCCATGTGTGCAAGGCTGTCCCACTGGGTGGAATATTGCAGCGCCAGCGTCACGGTGTCGTCGCAAATCACATCACTCAACTGTGGATTATCACGCGACAGCGGATAGGTCATATTGGCGTGTTCACCACGCCTTGTGGCGTTGAGCTGCGGCGGTGGACGACGTGGATTCATCGCCGTGCCGCCCGGTAAATCGAGCGGCAAACTCAGGCAAAAGGTTTCTCCGGTCTGCACTTCCGCCACACCTTCCCGCACTTTTTGTGGCGTGAGTAGATTGAGGCGACCTAACTGGTCATCGGGGCCAAAATCACCCCAGGTGGAGTGGGGCGGGCGTTGTTTCCAACGGCTATTCATACTTCTCTCCTCAACGCGCCATCGGGCGCAGCGTTGTCGGCCACACCCATCGGCTGCACGCGCGGCAGCCAGAAGGCATACACCAGCGCGCCGAGCACACCGATGACGCCAGCGATTTCCAGCGGAATCACGAACGAATGGGTGAACTGCATGATCACACCGATCAGAATCGGCGAAATGATGCCAGCAAGGTTGGCCGCCATATTCTGGATACCCCCAATGGTGGCGACATTGGCGCGGTTGGGTGCCACGTCTGACGGCAGCGCCCACAAAGCCGCCGAAGCAAAGGTTGCGGCAAAGTTAGCGAAGCACAGTGCAGACAGCGCCAGACCTACCGTCGGGGAAAAGGCCGCCAGGCCGATAGTCGCGCTGCCAAGCATCCCACCGACCAGCGGGATTTTGCGCGCCACGCTGAGTGAATAACCTCGGCGCACCAACGAATCCGACAGCAAACCGCCACACCAGCCACCGACAATCGCGGCGATACCCGGCAGCATCCCCAGCAGGCCGAACTTCATCAGCGAAAGATGGAAGGTTTCCACCAGATAGGTTGGGAACCAGGTGAAGAAGAAATAGGAAACGAAGTTGATGCAGAAGAAACCCGCCATCATCGCCTGCACGGTGCGCTGCGCCAGCAACTGACGTACGCTCATCGGTTCGCCGTTTTGCGGGTCCTGATTGGCCTCAATAAACGCCACTTCCTCTGCGGAGACGGCCTTGTGTTCGCGCGGATCGCGATACCACAGATACCATGCCAGTGCCCAAACCACCGCCACCAGGCCGGAGATGACAAAGGTCATACGCCAGCCAACCAGCGCAATCAAAAACGAGATGATTGGAATCGCCAGGGTGCCGCCAATTTTGCTGCCGTTATTAAAGGTGGCGGCGGCGAAGCTGCGTTCCTGGCGCGGGAACCAGCGTGTCACGGTCGAGGAACTGGCGGGATAGCTGGGGGCTTCGACCGCACCGAGGACAAAACGGAAACCCACCAGCGCCGCGATGCTGCTGGCGAGGCCGCAGGCCGCGGTAGCCAGTCCCCAGCCGAGGCTACTGAGGGCGAAAGTGATGCGTGGGCCGAGTTTATCCACCAGCCAACCGCCTGGTAACTGGAACAGGACATAACTCCAGAAGAAGGCGGAGAGCAGCAACCCGCTGTCGGTGGGCGAGAAGTGTAACTCCTGGCTCATAAACGGGATGGCGACGCTCATTGCGGCGCGGTCGATGTAGTTGATGGCGATGCCGACAGACAGCACCGTCAGAATGATGAAACGAAATTTCCCTTTTCTTGCCGAAACAGCAGCAGATGCTCCATTGGAATTCAGCGACATCATCGCCTCCAATTATTTTTTATAGTGAGTTGTAGGGAACGCCGCATCAGGACGATGCGGCGGATCAG
Source organism: Pantoea sp. X-Soil-TKNS-1279 (assembly GCF_059730565.1). Classification (NCBI taxonomy): domain Bacteria; kingdom Pseudomonadati; phylum Pseudomonadota; class Gammaproteobacteria; order Enterobacterales; family Erwiniaceae; genus Pantoea; species Pantoea sp. X-Soil-TKNS-1279. Next base: position 871,083 of record NZ_AP035948.1, read on the forward strand.
GGCGCTTACGCGCCGCTGGTCAGGGTTTGTGAATGATGAACCTGTTCCTCATCCACGATAGGTTCTACTTTGCCCATCAGGAACAGGTAATTAAGGATGCCAATCACCACCAGTACGGCAGAGAACACCAGCGCCCAGGTGAAATGGCCGGTGGCACCCACGATAGCGCCGGTAATGATCGGGCCAACCGCGCCGCCCATATTGGAAACGGTGTTCTGCAATCCGGCGACAATTGACACGCTGTTTTTCGGTGCCACGTCACCCGGCAACGCCCACACCTGGGAAGCCGCTACGGTCGTACCCGATTTGGCGATGCACAGCAGCAGCACCGTCATAAACACCGAGTCAGTGAAGGGTGCAAAACCGATGCACAGCGCCATCACCAGGCCAATGGTCAGGAACAGTTTACGCGTCGCGGTCAGCGACAGGACTTTGTTGTGCACCATCCGGTCGGATGCCCAACCAGCCAGCACTTCAATCACCATGCCGCAAATCAACGGCAGTGCTGCCACCATCCCCATTTTCAGGAAGTCCATGCCTTTATCTTTCACCAGGTAGGTCGGCAGCCAGGTGATAAAGAAATAGGAGGTGTAGTTGATGGTGAAGAAGCCAATGCACATTGCCCAGATATTGCGATAGCGCAGCAGCTTGTACCACTTCATCGGCAGCACGCTTTTATCACCGTGCTTGTTAGCCTGGCCATCACGGATCAGGTGCACTTCATCGCGGCTGATCGACTTATGATCTTCCGGGTTCTCGGCATAGATAAAGTACCAGGCAATTACCCAGAACAGACCGACCGCACCGATGGCGAGGAAGGTGATGCGCCAGTCAAACATGGCGATCATCCATACAATCAGCGGCATGGCGATAGCACCACCAAATTTGGAGGCGCTGTCAAACAAGCCAGAGACGGTGGCGCGTTCGCGGTCCGGGAACCAGCGGGCTGCGATCCCGGCGTTGCTCGGGTAGGCCGCCGCTTCACCGACACCCAGCGCCAGACGCAGCGCCAGTAGCGATTTAAAGCCCGTTGCCAGGCCCATTGCCATAGTGGCGATTGACCACCAGCCAACGGCAATCCCCAGCCCTTTTTTCTGACCGAAACGGTCAGCAAACCAGCCAGCCGGAATTTGCAGTAGTGCGTACGACCAGAAAAACGCGGCCATGATTACGCCCATCATCTCTGGATTGATTTCCAGTTCTTTGATCAGATGCGGGGCAGCAGCAGAGAGTACAGTACGGTCAATATAGTTAATGGCGACAGCCAGCCACATCAGGCCAGCGATCCACCAGCGAATACGGGTCGAGCGTGAGGGTGTATTCATAATAATCACTCGATTCAGGGGGGCGGCCCTCAGGCCAGCCCGTTCATCACGTTAACCGGGCGTTCGCCCTGTTTAATGCACTGCACAATTTGCGTTACACAGCGTTCACCGATGGCGCTGATTGCCCCGTCGGTGTAGCCCGCAATATGTGAGGTCGGAATAAAGTTGCTCAGGGTGAACAGCGGATGTTCGGCCAGAGGTTCCTGCTCAAAGACATCCGCAGCCGCTCCGGCGATCACGTTGTCCTGCAACGCCTGGAACAGATCCTGTTCATTCACCACGCCACCGCGCGATACATTGATCAGGAACGCGCTTTTCTTCATCCGTTTGATCCGTACCGCATCAAACAGGTTGCGCGTTTCATTGGTCAGCGGGGTGTGCAGCGTGATGAAGTCACTGGCTTCGGTCAGTTGGTCCATGCTGACGAATTCGATGCCGTGTTCCGCTGCGAATTTCTCGTCCGGGTAGAAATCAAAGGCGATGACGCGCATGTTGAAGCCTTTAGCGCGCAGCGCGACCTGCTTACCAATGTTGCCCAGACCGACGATGCCCAGCGTTTTACCGTACACGTCGGTGGCGAAAATACGCGGCCAGTTACCGGCACGGGTTTCTACCGCAGCCTGGGTCACCTGGCGGGCGCTGTTGAGGATCAAGGCAAAGGCGAAGTCGGCCACTGCATGTTTGTTGGCATCCGGCACGTTGGTGACATAGATGCCGCGTGCGCGGGTGGCTTCCAGATTGATGTTATCGACGCCAACGCCGTGCTTGCAGACGATCTTCAACTGCGGCGCTTTGCTCAGCAGTTCTTCATTGACGTCGGTAAAGGCGACAATCATCGCCACGGTGTCGGGCAGATGCGGCTCCAGCGCGCTGAGCGGGGCATCGGCGGGCAGGGTGATCAGTTCAAAACCCTGCTGTTGCAACGTGGTGATTGGCGTTGCGTCATATTTAGCGAATGATGGTGAGGTACAGATGACTTTCATAACGCTTCCCGGTGTAAAAAGTGGAACAGGCAAGGGCAGCACACGCTGCCCTGACGGCCATTACTGCAAATACTGGTTCACGATCTGACGGATCTTCTGCTCTTCTTCGGCAGTGAAACGCACCGCATATCGGCTGTCACCGACGTTATAACCGAGCAGAGAAACCGCCTTTTTCACCGCTGCCGGTGAGAAGCCGACGCTGTACAGGTCGGTGCGTAAGCCGGTGACATTTTCCTGTGCCAGGCGCGAACCTTCGATATCGCCGGCGTGGAAGCGTGCCCAGATGGCGTTGATCTCTTTCGGTGCCACGTTGGCAAGGCCGGAGATGCAGGCTGAGCAGCCATCAACAAAGCCCTGATGAATCAGCGAGTCCGGGCCATTCAGCACGTCAAAATTATCGATACCTTTGGCGGCTTGCAGGAAACCGCTCAGGCTTTCGTAGCTGCCCGCGCTGTCCTTGATACCGATGATGTTGGGATGTGACGCCAGCGTGCGCACGGTTTCCGGTTGCAAGGTATTGCCGGTACGCGCCGGGATGTTGTAGAGGAACAGCGGCACGTTCAGCGCATCCGCCACCGTCTGATAGTGGTAAATCAACTCATCCTGCTTCAACGGCACGAAGTACGGGGTGATCACCGATACCGCATCAACACCCAGTTTCTCAATCTGCTTACCGAGACGGATGGTTTCACGGGTGGAGATCTCGCCAATATGTGCCACTACAGGCGCGCTGCCGTTCACTTCATCCACGCAGGTTTCAGTGACCGCCAGTTTCTCCTGCTCATTCAGCACGAAGAATTCACCGTTGGTGCCGCCGCAGAAAATACCGTTACCGGCGCTCAGTTGACGCTTCACCTGCTCACGTTGTGTGGCAGGGTTAAAGGCACCGTCGCGGTCGAAGGTGGTGACAATGGCGGTCAGTACGCCCTGAATTTTGTTGCTCATGATTTCCTCGATAGTCCTTAGTGATTCAATGCCGGAAACAGCGTCAGGTAGACGTTTCGCACGTCATCGGCGCTCACTTTCATCGGTACATTCTTCATCAGGCGTTGCACGTCGAGCGCGGCTTCAACCAGATAGGGCAGGTGATCCGGGCCGATACCCAGCTCTTCCAGGCTGGCTGGCAGTTTCAGGCGCTGTACCAGCGCGGCGAAGTACTCAACCAGCGCGTGCGATTTCGCTTCTTCATCCAGAGTCTGGTCGGCATCAGGCAGCAGGTCATAAGCCTGAGCAAATTTACTCACTGCTGCCGGGCGTACGAAACGCATACAGGGTGCCAACAGGATGGCGTTCGCCACGCCGTGCGGAATGTGATATTTGCCGCCCAGCGGATAAGACATCGCGTGCACCAGATGCGTACCGGCGTGGGCAATCGATGCGCCGCCGTAATATGACGCCCACAGCATATTCAGACGCGCTTCAAGATTACCCGGCTCGGCAACGGCGGTTTCCAGGCTGGCAAACAGTTTTTTCATGCCAATCATCGCGTAGTTATCACTCACCGGGTTGGCGACCGTGGCGGTGAAGCACTCAATCAGGTGGCACAGCGCATCAATGCCGGTAGAAGAGGCGATGTGTGGTGGCATGCTGGTGGTCAGCTCCGGCACCAGCGCGACATAGTCCGGCAGCATCACCGGGGTAATAATGCCAACTTTGGTTTCTTTCTCCGGGATCGCCAGGATGGCGTTCGGCGTGGCTTCTGAACCGGTGCCTGCGGTGGTCGGGATCAGCAGCGAAGTGGTGCGGGTCAGCGGTTTTTCCCCGGCCAGCAGGGCCTCAAGGGTAGGCGCGCCTTTCACACACAGAATAGAGAGCAGTTTGGCAACGTCCAAGACGCTACCGCCGCCTACACCAATCACCAGATCGACATCGGTCGTCGGCAGGGCAGCAACAATCGCCGCCACATCATGCTGGCTGGGTTCTGGCGGCACGCTGTTGACCACACTGAGGCTGGCAATGTGCTGCTTCAGTTGGGCAATCAACGTCTGGACTGCCGGTATGCCCTCTATATTCTTATCAGTGACCAGCAGCGCTTTCTGCCGACCTTTCAGCAGGTAGCTGAGGTCATTGAGTGCCTGATAGCCGCTAATCACGGTGCTGTTGATATTCATTTCGTACCCTTTTCCCGATGTTATCGCGCTGATTGATTGGTTTTGCTCATCAGTCTGCGATATCTGTCACTAACTGTGCCTGAATTTATAGGGCATATTGATTTCAATTAATTTGATCTTGCTCACATATAATCAATCATGATTGAATATAATCAATCTCAACACGGCAAGCTGCCCGTTACAGGAGAGAGGATGCGTTCACAACCTTGGAAAACGCCGGTTCTGGTGATTGCCGATGATTTTACCGGCGCTAACGATGCCGGAAGCGGTCTGGCTCGGGCAGGGGCGCGCGTGCATGTGCTGTTTAATAGCGATACGCCGCATGATGCCAATGCCGCCGATGTACTGGTGATTAGCACCGACAGCCGGGCAGTAAGTGCCACCGAGGCCGCGCAACGCACTGAACGCGCGGTACAGCAGCATCAGGCGATTGCGCGGGATGGCTGGTTGTTTAAGAAGATGGATTCCACGTTACGTGGCAACCCCGGTGCGGAAATTGCCGCAGCGATGGCGGCCAGTGGCAAAGCGCTGGCGCTGGTCGTGCCTGCGGTACCAAAGCTGGGGCGCACCACGCGAGGGGGCGAGGTGTGGATCAATCAGCAGCGCCTGACTGACACCGAATTTGCCAGCGACCCGAAAACGCCCGTTACCAGCAGCAATGTGCTGATGCGCTTGCAGATGCAGAGCGATTTGCCAGGTGAAGTGATCAACATCGACACGCTGCGCAGCGGCAAGCTGGCGCAGGTGCTGGCAGGGAAGCAGGGGCTGGTGGTGATTGATATTGAGCAGGACGCCGATTTACGCGTTTTGATGCAGGCGGCAGCTGTGCTGTCAACGCGTCCGCTGTTGGCCGGAGCATCTGGTCTGGGTGACGCGCTGGGTGAGTATCTGGCAGGCCGGGAGGCGCGGCCGGTGCTGGCGGTGGTGGGTTCGATGAGCGCCATTGCCCAACAGCAGATTGATCGTCTCAATAGCCAGCGGGCGATTCGCATTATCGATATTGATATCCGTCAGTTGTTTGCCCAGCCAGCATGGCCGCAGGCCAGCAACTGGCAGCAGGCGATGGAGCAGGCATTGCGCATGGGTGAACACTGCGTGGTGCGCACCACCCAACATGCCGCACAGCGTCATGAGATTGACAGGCTGTGCCAGCAGCAACAGGTTTCCCGCCAGCAACTGGGCGAACGTATCTGCCAGTTTTTGGCCCAACTGACCGAAGTAGTGTGCCGCAACGTCCAGCCTGCCGGGCTGTATCTCTCCGGTGGGGATGTGGCGATTGCCGTGGCACAGGCGCTGGGGGCCAGCGGTTTTCAAATTCAGGGTCTGGTGGCGGGCTGTGTGCCGCACGGGGTTCTGCTTAATAGTGATTTACACCTGCCGGTGATGACCAAAGCGGGTGGCTTTGGCGACGAAAACACCCTGGTAGAAGCCATTCGTTTTATTGAGGAGATGTCGAGTGAATAAAATTATTGCGGTGACCATGGGCGATCCGGCGGGCATCAGCCCGGAGATCATCATTAAAGCGCTGGCGGAAGGTGAGCTGGCCGGTGTTCCGGCGGTGGTGGTGGGCTGTGCCGCAACGCTGCGTCGGGTGATGGGATTGAACATTACGCCGCAGGCTGAGCTGCGCGTGCTGGACCAGGTAAAAGACGCGCATTTTGCGCCGGGTATCATCAACGTGATTGACGAGCCGCTGGCGAACCCGGAAGCGCTGCAACCCGGTGTGGTGCAGAAAGAAGCGGGCGATCTGGCATGGCGCTGCGTGAAACGTGCCACCGAACTGGCTCTGGCTGGGGAAGTGCAGGCGATTGCGACTGCGCCGCTGAACAAAGAAGCCCTGCATTCGGCGGGTCATATCTATCCCGGCCACACCGAACTGCTGGCGCAACTGACCAACACCAAAGATTACGCGATGGTACTGTACACCGATCATCTGAAGGTGATTCACGTCACGACGCATATCGCGCTGCGTAAATTCCTCGACACCCTCAATCGTCCGCGTATTGAGACGGTGATCGGCATGGCAGATACTTTCCTGCGCCGTGTCGGATTCGACAAACCGCGTATTGCGGTTGCCGGGGTTAACCCGCATGCCGGTGAGAATGGTTTGTTTGGTGATGAAGAGATCACTACCGTGGCACCGGCCATCAAAGCGATGAAGGAAAAAGGCATCGATGTTTATGGCCCGTGCCCGCCGGATACGGTGTTCCTGCAATGCCAGCAAGGCCAGTATGATATGGTGGTGGCGATGTACCACGATCAGGGTCATATCCCGCTGAAATTGCTTGGTTTTTATGATGGCGTCAATATTACAGCCGGTTTGCCGTTTATCCGTACTTCTGCGGACCACGGCACCGCCTTTGATATCGCCTGGACAGGTAAGGCGAACTCTGCGAGCATGGCGATCTCCATCAAACTCGCGATGCAACTTGCATAGGGAAATATGAAGGGACAAAGTCGCCTCGACCAGATTATGGACTATCTGAAAAGCCATAATCTGGTTACTGTTGAACAGCTGGTGAGCGCTATTTCTGCCTCACCGGCCACTATTCGCCGCGATCTGATCAAGCTGGATAAAGAAGGCGTGATTAGCCGTAGTCACGGCGGCGTTACCCTTAATCGCTTTATCCCCGCCCAGCCAACCACTCTGGAAAAGATGCAGCGTAACCTGGCGGAAAAACAGGCGATCGCTCATTTTGCTGCCGGTTTTGTACAGTCCGGAGATGCGGTGGTACTGGATGCTGGCACCACCATGCTGGAGCTGGCGCGTCAATTGACCCATTTACCGCTGCGGGTGATCACTGCCGACCTGCACATCGCGCTGTTTTTGTCTGAATTCAAACAGATTGAAGTCACCATCATTGGCGGGCGGATCGATGATTCCAGCCAGTCATGCATCGGTGAACATGGTCGCCGCCTGCTGCGTAGCATCAACCCGGATGTGGCCTTTGTCAGCTGTAACTCGTGGAGTATCGAACGCGGCATAACTACGCCAACCGAAGAGAAGGCCGGGCTGAAGATGGATTTGCTGGCGAATGCGCGTCGCCGGATTCTGCTGGCCGACAGCAGCAAATACGGTTCATGGTCACTGTTCTGTGCCGCACCCATTGAGAGTCTGACCGATATCGTGACCGATGCGCGCCTGGATGACGAAGTGTGTCGCAATCTGCGGGAACGTGGAATTGCGCTACAACTGACAGAATAAATCGATATCCTCACCCTGTCGTGGCTCAAGAGTTCAGGCGCAAATGCGCCGACTCGCTCTTGAGCACGATGATGCCATTCCACGTACTCTTTTCTGAATTCAGTTTGGCATGATGTTAATTCTACCGGCGATGAGTGGTTATTATTTCAGGAACCGGATCAAAAATAGACTCTGCTATATGCAAAGAATATTATCAATGCCAGTATTATCACTGCCGTGATAAAAACCAGAAGATCGGCAAATAATTTACGCATTTTCGCCTCTTTATACAAAGTGATAGCGTTCTGAGTGATATTTCGCTAACGGAACCTGTAAAGCTGCCAGCGTTTTTTCAATCTCATCCATCATTCTGTTTGGGCCACAGATAAAGTATTCATGTTGTTCATATGGCGCTGGAATATAACGTTGTATCAGTTCACTGCTAATGATACCCGTTTCTCCTGTCCAGTCTTTCGGGGGTTGTTCAAGAACATGTATGACCTGTAGATTAATTCTATCTGACAAGGCTTCCAGTTCTTCTCTAAAAGTAATGCCATCCCAATTTTTATTACCATAGATTAGTATTATCGGACGTTTATCACCGAGATCGGCAAAAGTTCGGATGATACTCATCATCGGGGTAATACCAATCCCCCCGGCAATTAACACATGCATATCCGCCGGATTACCCACAGTGAATGCGCCATAGGGACCATCAATATAAACACGCTTACCCGCCGTCACATTTCTGATCTTCCGGGTGTAATCGCCAGCATCTTGTATGGTCATTTCAATCGTCTCTTTCGCCATTTCCGCGCTGGATGAAAAAGAGAAGGGATGAGACGTCAATTTGAAAGGACTTCCCCAGACATTCAGCCAGCCAAATTGACCGGGGACAAATGGAAACCCTGCATGACCAACAGGTTGCATCACCAGCGTGGTACTGCCTCCTCGTTCATTGCGCGTTGCAATGACCTGGTAGGGTTTTCGCAACATCAGGAAAGGACGGACGATGCGTGTATAAATCAGCAGGCAGCACCAGAGTATGGCTAATCCTGTCCACAAGGCACGTTTTAAGGGTGCATCTAAATAGAACCCCCAGGCAACCGTATGAAGTAGCCCCGCGCCAATAACTAAAACTGCCAAAATAATATGAGTATAGTGCCAGACTTCGTAGCTAATTTTTAGTTTCACACGCCACAGTGCCATCACCATTAAGGCAATAAGAGAATAGGTTGATATTGCCGCAAAGCGTGCCCGCCACGGTGCTTCAATGAAATTAAGCAGTGCCAGTCTTTCTGGTCGCAAAATAAAAAGGATGACAGGATGGGCAATAATCAGGACCAGGGCTATAAAAGACATTTGTTTATGGAAATGATAAATAGTATCTTCGCCCCACGGGCTTGTCACCGCACGAAAGCGGGCGGTAAGACCAACCTGCAATCCTAAAATGGCCAGGCCAGCATAGCCTGCCGCAGCAGAGAATTCTGTCCAAAAATCCCTGGAGGGGGGAGTGGACCTATCAGAAGAACAAATAACGGACCGGCAGTGAAAAATAGATAGAACAATACCCAGAGAGTATTTCGTGTGAAAATGTTCATGTCCACAACCCCGTGCAGAGTTATTACGGATTATAAATCATTTATTCTGCCATTAGCCTTATGTTGGTGAAATAATGGTCAATCTATTGTACATACGAAGCGTAGACGAACATTTCTGTTTATACCAAATAATAACTGATACCACACGGACGTGTGTTTATTAATGGGTGGTATTAAAGTGCATCTGAATAATGAATTTTTTGATAAATTTTCGCGGCATTCAGGAAGTGGCGGGTTGTTGCCCGCCATAAAGAATTGGCTGGATCACTTTCGTGAACCGTATCAGAACGTTCCGGGTTTCAGGGCCACAGACGGAATATTGCGGCCATAGTAGATCTCCCGCATCTCTTTCCACAGCAAGCCGGTAATGCGCTGGTGTTCTTCCGGGCTGAGATCTTCCGGTTTGGTGTTGAACAGGTAATGCTTCAGATCGAACTCTTTCAGCAACATTTTGGTGTGAAAGATATTTTCCTGATAAACGTTCACATCCAGCATGTCATACATCGACTTCATATCATCCGACATAAAGTTCTGAATCGAGTTGATCGCATGGTCGATAAAGTGCTTCACGCCATTCACATCACGGGTAAAACCGCGCACGCGATAGTCAATGGTGACGATGTCAGATTCCAACTGGTGAATCAGGTAATTCAACGCTTTCAACGGTGAAATCACGCCGCAGGTCGAGACTTCAATATCGGCGCGGAAGGTGCATAATCCGCCTTCCGGATGGCTTTCCGGATAGGTATGCACGCAAATATGGCTTTTATCGAGGTGCGCGACGACGGAGTTGGGCAGCGGGCCGGGATGTTCTGAGTTATCGATGTCTTTCGGATCGATCGGCTCCTCGCTGACCAGAATGGTCACGCTTGCTCCCTGTGGTTCATAGTCCTGGCGTGCGATGTTGAGCACGTTGGCACCGATGATCGAGCAGGTCTCCGTCAGAATTTCCGTCAGACGGTTGGCGTTGTATTGCTCATCAATATAGGCGATGTAACCATCACGCTCGGCTTCAGTATTTGCATAGCAAATATCGTAAATACAAAAACTCAGGCTCTTTGTCAGGTTATTGAAGCCATGTAGTTTTAGCTTTTGCAATTTCGTTCACCCCCTTATAAATATCCGGTCAGCGCACGTCTGACAGGGCATTCAGCAGATATTGCGGCAGGGCAAAGCTGCCAGTGTGGATTGCCGGATTGTAGTAACGGCAGTGCAGGCCAGCGGCCGCAAAACGCGACTGCAAGGTGGCGCTATCAAGTTGACGTAGCGCCGGATTGTCGCTAGCCCAGGCAAAGGTCATGATGCCACCGTAATAGGTCGGAATCGCTGCCTGGTAAAAGCTGACATCGGAAAAGTAGTGGCTGAGTTTGCGATGGCTGTTAATCGCCTCGTCTTGCTGTAAAAAGCAGACGCCGTTCTGTGCGACAAAAATACCGCCCGGGTTGAGGGCGTTTTTGCAGCCGGCATAAAATTCTGAGGTGAACAGGCTCTCTCCCGGACCGATCGGGTCGGTGCAGTCAGAGATGATCACATCGAATTTCTCCGGCGTCTGGTTGACGAAATTGACGCCATCATCAATCACCAGCTGCAAACGCGCATCGTCATAGGCACCCGCGCTGTGGTTGGGCAGATACTGTTTGCAGAAGTTCACCACCCCGGCATCGATCTCCACCATGGTGATCTGTTCAATGCTGGCATGGCGTGATACTTCGCGCAGCATGGCACCGTCGCCACCGCCGATAATCAGCACACGCTTTGCCGCCCCGTGCGCCAGAATCGGCACATGGGTCATCATTTCATGATAGATAAATTCATCGCGCTCGGTGGTTTGTACCACGCCGTCCAGCGCCATAACGCGACCGAAAGCCGCATTTTCAAAGATGACTAAATCCTGGTGCGCAGTTTTCTCGCGGTAAAGTTCCTTATCCACCGTGAAATACTGTCCGAAACCGGCATGAAGGGTTTCATACCACATTTCATTTTGGGCCATGATTGAGGCTCTCCTGTGATGACATCGCCATGAAAATGGGCGGCAAATCATAGCGAATTATGACCGTGGTTGCACGGTCAAATGTTCAGCAGCAGAGCGGGGCGGCGGGTTATTTCACGTAGGCGAGCAGGCTTAACGAGTCGCGTGCCAGTGACTTACATTTTTTGTCATTGGTGATGGCGATGCCGCTCAAATCTTTGTAGCTGTCTTCGCCGAGCGCTTTCATGTTGAAGGTACTGTAGTTGCTCAGATCCCAGCGGTTTTGCTGGGCGAAGAACACCAGTGCTTTGCGAATCTGCGCATCGGGTAAGTCCTGATAGCCGCAATCATTCTTCAGATAAACAAATACTGCGGTGAGATCAGCCAGATCTTCTGCTTCGGATTCGCTCAGGGCAAAGCTGGTGGAGGAGAAGCCAAGGAGTCCCGCCAGCAGCAGGATCTTGATGCTTTTCGTCATAATCATTCTCAACAAGGGACAATAAACTGACGTTAGCACAGATACTGGCAGGATTCCGATAAATTTGCCGTCGTGCCGCACTTCGCAATTTTTTCGCTGCATTATACAGCAGGGCTTGACCCTCCCGCAGGGACAAGGTTTACGCTGAGGCCTTATGCACAAAAAGGATATGAATATGCAACGTCGTCATTTTCTGAAGCTGACTGCTGCTCTCAGCGCGGCAGGTGCCCTGCCCCTGTGGAGCCGCTCATTGATGGCCGCCACGCGCCCTTTATTGCCGATCCCCGCGCTGCTGGAAGCGGATGCGCACGGCACCTATAACCTTATCGCTCAGGCAGGCACCAGCCAGTGGAACGGCAAAGCGGTGCCGACCTGGGGTTACAACGGTAGCCTGCTCGGCCCCGCCATTGCCTTGCAGCGCGGTAAACCGGTGAACGTCAATATCCATAACCGTCTGCCGGAAGCGACGACCGTCCACTGGCACGGGCTGGAAGTGCCCGGTGCGGTGGATGGGGGGCCTCAGGCGGTCATCGCGCCCGGAGCAACCCGGCAGGTGAGTTTTACCCCGGATCAACCCGCAGCGACCTGCTGGTTTCATCCCCACCTGCATGGCAAAACCGGCCATCAGGTCGCTCAGGGGCTGGCTGGACTGGTGCTGCTTCAGGATGACGCATCCGACAAATTGCGCCTGCCCATCCAGTGGGGCGTTGACGATGTCCCCCTGATTTTCCAGGACAAGCAGCTAACGAAAGATGGCAGCCGCATTGATTATCAACTGGATATTATGCGCGCGGCAGTGGGTTGGTTCGGCGATATGATGCTGACCAACGGCGCGCAATATCCACAACATGCGGTGCCTCGCGGCTGGTTGCGCCTGCGTCTGCTGAATGGATGTAACGCCCGTTCACTGCATATCGCCACCAGCGATAAACGTCCGTTATATGTGATTGGCAGCGACGGTGGTTTGCTGGCGGAACCGGTGAAGGTGGAGAGTCTGCCGCTACTGCCAGGCGAACGTTTTGAAGTGATGGTCGATACTTCCGACGGTAACGCCTTTGATATGGTGACGCTGCCGGTGACACAGATGGGTATGATGCTGGCCCCGTTCGATCAGCCGCTGCCGTTGGTGAACATCCTGCCGCTGCGTGTCATGGCGAGCGGCGCGTTGCCGGATAAGCTGGTGGATCTGCCGCCAGTGCCCGCGACTGAGGGGCTACAAACCCGTTGGTTGCAACTGATGATGGACCCGCAGCTCGACAGCCAGGGGATGCAGGCGTTGATGGATCGCTATGGGGCAAAAGCGATGGGTAATCATCACGGCATGGCCATGCCAGCCGACAAAAAGCCGATGGACATGAAGATGGACATGGGCGGCATGCAGATGGATCACGGCAACATGGCGATGGATCACAGCGGCCATGCTAAGGCTGCGCCGGGTTACGATTTTCATAATGGGAACAAAATCAATGGCGTTGCCTTTGATATGGCGAAGCCGATGTTCGGTGCGAAACTTGGCAGCATGGAGAAATGGACCATCTCAGGCGAAGGCGACAGCATGCTGCACCCGTTCCATATCCACGGCACCCAGTTCCGTATTCTGTCAGAAAATGGCAAGCCACCGGCTCCACACCGCCAGGGCTGGAAAGATATGGTCAGCGTCGATGGCTGGCGCAGTGAGGTGTTGGTGCGCTTCAACTATGTTGCCAGCGCTGAACATGCCTACATGGCGCACTGTCACCTTTTGGAACATGAAGACACCGGCATGATGCTGGGCTTTACCGTGACTTAACTGGCTAACGCCTGCCGGATATCTTCAATTAAATCATCGGCATGTTCGATGCCGATGGATAATCGCACGGTGGCGTCAGTGATACCAATACGCTGACGTACTTCGGCGGCGACACCGGAATGGGTGGTGCTGGCCGGATGGCTGGCGAGTGATTCGGTGCCGCCGAGGCTCACCGCCAGTTTGAACAACTTCAGGGCGTTGAGGAAACGGAAAGCGGCAGGCTGACCGCCGCGAATATCAAAAGAGAAGGTGGAACCTGCGCCAAAGCACTGACGACGATAGGTTTCCCCGGCGCTGCTGTTTTTATCGAGGAAGGGGAGCCAGTACAACTTCTCCACCTGCGGTTGATCGCGCAGAAACGCCGCCACTAACGCTGCGTTGTGCGCGGCTTTCTCCATCCGCAACGACAATGTTTCCAGCGAACGGCCAATCATCCAACTGGAGTGAGGATCAAGCTGGGTACCAATGGCGCTGCGCAGCGACCGTACCTGATCAATCAACGCTTTTCTACCCAGTACCGCACCGGCAATCAGGTCAGAGTGACCGCCGACATATTTGGTCAGGGAATAGAGCGACAGGTCAGCACCCTGTTCCAGCGGGCGCTGAAAAATCGGGCCGAGCAGGGTGTTATCACAGGCAATAATCGGACGGGAACCCTGGTGCTGAGCAATCACCTCGGCGACTTCCACCATCAATTCAATATCCACCAGACTGTTGGTGGGGTTGGCGGGGGTTTCAATCAAAATCAACGCCACGCGTCCACGTTGCCAGGCCAGTTTAGCGGCTTCGTGGACTTTCTCTTCATCGGTGCCATCGCTAAAACCAACGGCTTTGATTTCGAGATTATGCAGCGTCTTGCTGAGCAGGGTTTCGGTGCCGCCGTACAGCGGCTGTGAATGCAAAATCACCTCACCTGGCCGGGCAAAGGTCAGCAAGGTGGTGGCAATCGCCGCCATCCCGGAAGAGAACAGGGCGGCGCGTTCGGCTCCTTCGTAAATTGCCAGCCGATCTTCAACAATTTCGCTATTGGGATGATTAAAGCGTGAGTAGACCAGGCCGCTGCTTTTGCCTTCGGGCGGTTCCCGGCGTCCGGCGACGAAATCAAAAAAATCCTTCCCCTCTTCGGCGCTGTTAAACACGAAGGTGGAGGTGAGGAATACCGGTGGCTTAACTGCCCCTTCCGACAGGCGTGGATCGTAACCGTAATTCAGCATTTGTGTTTCGGGATGGAGCGAAGAGGTACCAGGCGGCGATTTTTTGCTGGATGAAGAGGTCATAACGTCTCCGGTTAGCAGGGTGCTTTTTATACAGTTAACGTCAGAGCAATATTTTTCGCCACGGTAACGTTTGCGTTGTGTGCGCGGCGTCAGCGCTTAATTGGACTATGATAGACTGCGTGGCTTTCTTAAGACACCTAACCGGGCTGAATGCAATGAAACACACCGTCGACGTGATGATCTCTGAGCAGGAGATCGCAACCCGTATTGCCGAGCTGGGCAAACAGATTAGCGACCATTACCGTAACAGCGGCCGTGAAATGGTGCTGGTCGGGCTGTTACGCGGTTCCTTTATGTTTATGGCCGATCTGTGCCGCACCATTGAGGTGCCGCACGAAGTCGACTTTATGACCGCCTCCAGCTACGGCAGCGGCATGTCCAGTACCCGTGATGTGAAGATCCTGAAAGATCTCGATGAAGATATTCGCGGGAAAGACGTGCTGATCGTCGAAGACATCATCGATTCCGGCAACACCCTGAGCAAAGTGCGCGAGATCCTGCGTCTGCGCGAGCCACACTCGCTGGCGATCTGTACCCTGCTGGACAAGCCGGAACGTCGTGAAGTGGATGTCACCGTTGAATATGTTGGCTTCGCCATCCCGGACGAATTTGTGGTGGGTTTTGGTATCGACTACGCCCAGCGCTATCGTCATCTGCCGTACATCGGCAAAGTGGTGCTGCTCGACGAGTAACCGCACAATCTTCCAAGGCTAACCTTTCCCGCCTGCGATAAGATGCGCCACCCGTCGGCCAGTGGCTGACGGGTGGCGCTGCACGCGTTTCCCCCGCGCTGCGCTGAGTGGTAACATAATCTCTGCTAAACTCCTTTAAATTCACGACTTTTATCACCTGGTCACTCATTTCTGATTACAACAAGGTATGGATTCGCAATGACTTATGCACTGGAACTTTCCGGGCTGACCAAGACCTATCCCGGCGGCGTACAGGCGCTGAAAGGGATCGATCTCAGCGTGGAAGCAGGTGATTTTTATGCCTTACTGGGGCCGAACGGTGCCGGTAAGTCCACTACCATCGGCATTATCAGCTCGCTGGTGAATAAATCTGGCGGCAGCGTGCGGGTGTTCGGCTATGACCTGGAAAAGGATGTGGTCAATGCCAAGCGCCAGCTGGGACTGGTGCCGCAGGAATTTAACTTCAACCCGTTTGAAACCGTATTACAGATTGTGGTTAATCAGGCCGGTTATTACGGTGTGGAACGTCGTGAAGCGAATATCCGCGCCGAAAAATACCTGAAACAACTCGATCTGTGGGGCAAGCGCAACGAACGTGCGCGTATGTTGTCTGGCGGGATGAAACGCCGCCTGATGATTGCCCGCGCGCTGATGCACGAACCCAAGCTGCTGATCCTCGATGAGCCAACCGCGGGTGTCGATATCGAACTGCGTCGCTCCATGTGGGTGTTCCTGAAGGAGCTGAATGCGCAGGGCACCACCATCATTCTGACCACCCATTACCTGGAAGAGGCGGAAATGCTGTGCCGTAATATCGGCATTATCCAGAGCGGTGAGCTGGTGGAAAACACCTCGATGAAAGGTTTGCTCTCTAAGCTGCAATCCGAAACCTTTATCCTCGATTTAGCGCCGCGCAGTCCGCTGCCGAAGTTGGAAGGTTTCCAGTATCGTCTCGTCGATACCTCGACGCTGGAAGTTGAGGTGATGCGTGAGCAGGGGCTGAACAGCGTTTTCAGTCAGCTTAGCGCGCAGGGTGTTCAGGTATTGAGTATGCGAAACAAAGCTAACCGCCTTGAGGAGCTGTTTGTCAGCCTGGTGCAGGGAAAAACAGGAGCCAAAGCATGACGCATTTATATTGGGTGGCGCTCAAGAGCATCTGGACCAAAGAGATCAACCGTTTTGCCCGCATCTGGATTCAGACGCTGGTGCCACCGGTGATCACCATGACGCTGTATTTCATCATCTTCGGCAACCTGATTGGATCGCGCATCGGTGATATGCATGGTTTTAGTTACATGCAATTTATCGTGCCGGGTCTGATCATGATGGCGGTAATCACCAACGCCTACGCTAACGTGGCCTCCTCGTTTTTCAGCGCCAAGTTTCAGCGCAACATTGAAGAACTGCTGGTGGCACCGGTGCCGACGCACATTATCATCGCCGGGTATGTCGGTGGTGGTGTGGCGCGTGGTGTCTGTGTCGGGATCCTGGTGACAGCGATATCGTTGTTCTTCGTGCCTTTCCAGGTCTATTCGTGGACGATGGTGGCGGTTACGCTGCTGCTGACGGCGATTCTGTTCTCGCTGGCCGGTTTGCTGAACGCGGTATTTGCCCGCACCTTTGACGATATCAGCTTGATTCCGACCTTCGTGTTGACGCCGTTGACCTATCTTGGTGGGGTGTTCTATTCGCTGGCGCTGCTGCCGCCATTCTGGCAGGCGGTGTCTAAGCTGAATCCGATCGTGTATATGATCAGTGGCTTCCGCTACGGTTTCCTTGGCATCCATGATGTACCGCTGGAGCTGACCCTGTCAGTGCTGGTGGCGTTTATCGTGGTGTTTTACGCGCTGGTGTATGTATTGATACAGCGTGGGCGAGGACTGCGAAGCTAAGGCAGAACTGTGACGTAGCGGCGCGATAAATCGCGCCGCTACAATGCTATCAGGCGACCTGCACCGGCAGCGCTTTTGCGATGCGCTTCATCTCGTTATCGCCCTCAAAATAGGCCACTTTGGGCTGCCAGCTACGGGCAACTTCATCCTCCACCTGCACATAAGAACAGATGATCATGATGTCGCCTTCACAGGCGCAGCGTGCGGCAGCACCGTTGACGGAGATAATCTTTGAGCCACGCTCAGCGGCAATGGCGTAGGTGGAAAAACGCTGGCCGTTGGTGACGTTGTAGATGTCGATGGCTTCATATTGCAGAATGCCAGAGGCATCCAGAAAGTCCTGGTCAATGGCGCAGGAACCTTCGTAATTCAAGTCTGCCTGGGTCACTTTGACGCGATGCAGCTTGCCCTGTAATACGGTACGAATCATAGCGGTATAACCTTATAAAAATGATCCCTTACTGGGTCAGATCCACTTGCTGATTATCAATCAGACGGGCGTTGCCCAGCCAGGCAGCCATCAGAATCACGGCTCGTTGGCTATCGACGGTCAGCGGCTGGAGCGTTTCGGCATCGCAAATCGCCAGACCATCCGGGCGGAAACCTTTCTCACGCAGCGCCTGTTCGGCAGTCTCGATAATCTCTTCGACATGGCGCTCGCCATTGTTGAGACGCTCGGCCATAGCGTTCATCACCTGGCTTAAACCGGGTGCCAGTTTACGCTCATCGGCGGTGAGATAACCATTGCGCGAACTGAGCGCCAGGCCATCTTTGGCACGTACCGTTGGCACACCGACAATCTCGATGTCGAAGCCCATATCCGCCACCATTTTGCGGATGATAGCCAATTGCTGAAAATCCTTTTCACCGAAACAGGCGATATTGGGTTGCACCAGGTTGAACAGCTTGCTGACGATGGTAGAGACGCCACGGAAGTGGCCCGGACGGCTGGCGCCTTCCAGCAGCGATGACAGTCCCGGCACTTCAACAAAGGTTTGGGTGTCCAGGCCTTTGGGATAGACATCAGCCGGTGCAGGAGCGAATACCAGGTCCACGCTGTGGCGATTCAGTTTTTCGCAGTCGTCCTGCAAAGTACGCGGATAGCGCGCTAAATCGTCGGGACGATCGAATTGCATCGGGTTCACAAAAATCGACACCACCACGATATCGGCGCGCTCACGCGCAGCATCGACCAGTGTTAAGTGTCCATCGTGCAGGTTGCCCATGGTAGGCACCAGCGCGATACGTTTGCCTTCCTGCCGCCAGCGACGAATCTCGCGACGCAGCATCGGCAGTGTTTCAATGATCAGCACTGCACATCTCCTGATTTACTGGAAACTGTGTTCGGCGGCCGGATAGCTGCCCGCCTCAACTTCGGCAATATAGTGGCGAATCGCCGCGCGAATGTCGCCGGTTTCTGCGAGGAAATTTTTGGCAAACTTCGGGATATGGCCGCCGGTAATGCCAAAGGCATCGTGCATCACCAGAATTTGTCCATCGGTGACATTGCCTGCGCCGATACCGATAACCGGAATCGCCAGCGCTTTGGTGACGCGTTCTGCCAGCGCCACTGGCACGCACTCCAGCACCAGTAACTGCGCACCTGCCGCTTCCAGCGCCAGCGCATCTGCCAGCAGACGTTCTGCACCCGCTTCGTCGCGACCCTGAACTTTATAACCGCCGAAGATGTTCACCGACTGCGGCGTTAAGCCAAGATGACCACATACCGGCACCGCGCGCTCGGTCAGCATCTGCACGGTTTCTGCCAGCCAGGCACCGCCTTCCAGTTTGACCATGTTGGCCCCGGCACGCATCAACTGTGCCGCGTTGTCGAAGGTCTGTGCGGGCGTGGCATAACTCATAAACGGCAGGTCAGCCATCACCAGCGCCTGTGGCGCACCACGACGCACTGCGGCGGTATGATAAGCGATATCGGCGACCGTCACCGGCAGGGTCGATTCATGGCCCTGTACCGTCATGCCGAGCGAATCACCAATCAGCAGCACCTGAATACCTTCGTCGGCAAACAGGCGGGCAAAACTGAAGTCATAGGCCGTCAGCGTGGCAAATTTGCGGCCACTGGCTTTCCACTGGCGTAAATGGGAGATGGTTGTGGGTTTCATCGCACTCTCTCAGTATTTTCTGATGGGCGCAGTGTAATGGATTGACGGTGCCGGTGATATGACTGGCGTGCGATTTTACCGGGTTATTCAGGGGATATCAGACCAGAAACGAATAGCAGCGCTTTGGTCGAGCGCCGCCAGCACCGGGGCTAACGGGGTGCCATCGGGTAAGGTCTGCTGAGGGGAGATCTCCAGCAGCGGCAGCAGCATAAACGCGCGGTTGTGCATGTCATAATGCGGTACCGTCAGGCGTGGCGTGTTAATCACCGCATCGCCAAACAGCAGGATATCCAGATCGAGGGTGCGGGGTCCCCAACGCTCGGCTTTGCGCACCCGGCCATGTTCCAGCTCAATGCGCTGGGTATGGTCAAGCAAGGTTTCTGCGGGCAAATCTGTCTCCAGCGCCACCACTGCGTTGAGGTAATCCGGTTGATCCGGTGGGCCGTAGGGTGGGGTGCGGTACAACGACGACGTGGCAACGCGGGTGGTGTGCGGCAGTGCATCCAGCGCCGCCAGCGCTGCATCAACCTGATGCAGCGGGTCGGCGAGGTTACTGCCTAAAGCGAGATAGACGCGGGTCATGGCGCGCTGTTGCTGCGTGGGGCAGCAGGACGGCGACGAGGACGACGTGGTTTACGGCGTGGTGCCGGATCGTCGCCCAGCGTATTCAGCATGTTTTTCTGCGTCGTCGGGGCGGCGGCCTGGAATTCCCCCCACCACTGCGTCAGACGTTGTAGCTCCGGGTTGTTTTCCACTTCGGCACGCAGCGCCAGCAGGTCATAGGCCGCGCGGAACTTAGGATGTTCCATCAGCTTCCACGCACGTTTGCCGTGGCGACGCGACATACGCAGTTGTAACTGCCAGATATCACGAATCAGCGTGGTGATGCGCTTCGGAATCGCCAGCGCGCGGCAGGCTTCATCCAGCGTTTCGTTCATCGCCAGAGCAAAGGCATCGTAATAGGTCAGGCCGCTTTCCTGGGCGATTTGTTCGGCAGATTCCAGCTGCGGATACCAGAACATCGCGGCAAACAGGAACGCCGGATTGACGCGCATATCATTCTGTAGGCGGGTATCGGTGTTTTTCAGCACCTGTGCCAGCATGCGCTCCATCGGGCTGTCGCTGTGTTCGGTGAAGCCACGCGTCAACGTCGGGAACAGCGGCTGGAACAGTTGATACTCACGCATCATCTGATAGGTGCGGTAGCCATAACCGGCTTGCAGCAGCTTGAGTGACTCTTCGAACAGGCGTGCGGGCGGAATGTCATGCAGCAGGGTGGCAAGACGCGGAATCGGCTCGGCAGTCTCCGGCGCAATACGCATATCCAGCTTGGCGGCAAAACGCACCACGCGCAGCATACGCACCGGGTCTTCGCGATAGCGCGTTTCCGGATCGCCAATCAGGCGAATGATGCCTTGCTGCAAATCCTGCAAACCGCCGACATAATCGCGCACCGTAAAATCGGCCACGCTGTAGTACAGGCTGTTGATGGTGAGGTCACGACGCTGGGCATCATCTTCGATGCTGCCGAAGATGTTATCGCGCAGCAGCATACCGTTTTGCCCGCGCTGTGAGCTGTTGCGATCTTCTTCGCCTTCATCCATCTGATGATGGCCACGGAAAGTGGCAACTTCGATCACTTCCGGCCCGAACATGACATGGGCCAGGCGGAAACGGCGTCCCACCAGACGGCAGTTGCGGAACAATTTGCGCATCTGCTCCGGGGTCGCGTTAGTGGTGACATCGAAATCTTTTGGTTTCTTACCCAACAGTAAATCGCGCACACCGCCGCCTACCAGGTAGGCTTCGTAACCGGCTTTGTTCAGGCGATAGAGCACTTTGAGGGCATTTTCGCTGATATCTTTGCGTGAGATGTTGTGGCTTTCACGGGGAATGACGGTCATCAGACTTTCGGTTTCCACCTCTTCAGGCACCTCCTCGTCACGCTTGAGGACTCTCCGGCAAAAATTAGCGACTCGGGTAAAAATGGGACACCTCGACAGTGACATTAATGGTGTTGGTAAAATCAGCGGCTAATCATAGCTTGTTGCGAACCATTTGAGAATGGCGTTGTCGTTTCATCCGGCTTCAGGGCGTTTTCCTGTGGGATCAGACGGATATTCCACCGGGCGACCGCCTGTTTTAACAGGGTTTCCAGCGATTCATCCTGCCATCCTTCAGATACCGGTTGACCCAAAAAGTTTAACGCCTGAACCAGTAACGGTCGCGCATCGCCCGCGGGTAGCGCGGGGGCATGGTTCTGCTTGGACAGTTTGTTGCCATCGGTATTCACCGCCAGCGGCAAATGCAGATACGCAGGGACTGGCCAGCCAAACTGTTGATACAGGGCTACCTGGCGCACCGTTGGTTCAATCAAATCCGCGCCGCGAACAATCTCGCTGACACCCTGAAAATGGTCATCTACCACCACCGCCAGGTTATAGGCAAACAGACCATCACGGCGGTGAATAATAAAATCTTCCTCTGCCAGCCGGGTATCAGCAACCAGATGACCGCGCAGACGATCGTCAAAGCCATACACCGGCGTATGCTGGCGCAGGCGTAGCGCGGCATGGTGTGATCCGAGCTGCAAATCGCGGCAATGACCATCATAAAAACCGCCCAACTGCTGAATACGGCTGCGCGTACAGGTGCAAAAATAGCTCTGGCGCTGCTCGCGTAGCCAGTTTAAGGCTTCACGGTATGCCTCATGGCGCTGCGACTGCCACAACACTTCGCCATCCCAATGCAATCCATATTGCTCCAACTGCTGCAAAATGCGGCTGGCGGCACCGGGCACTTCACGCGGTGGATCGATATCTTCGATACGCACCAGCCAACGCCCTTGTTGTGCACGCGCACTCAGGTAGCTGCCTGTTGCAGCAATCAGCGAGCCAAAATGAAGTTCACCAGAGGGAGAGGGGGCGAAACGCCCAATGCAGGGAAGATTAGACATTTTTTAATGTGCACCGCACGGCGGGAAAACAGTGGTTTTCCCTGCTGTGCGGCGACAGTCTGTTCACGGCCATTAGCCAGCCATCTGCTTCTCGCGGATTTCTGCCAGCGTCTTGCAGTCAATGCAGAGATCGGCGGTCGGACGCGCTTCCAGACGACGAATACCAATTTCAACACCGCAGGATTCGCAGTAGCCGAAATCGTCATCTTCCACTTTCTTCAGCGTCTTCTCGATCTTTTTGATCAGCTTACGCTCGCGATCGCGGTTACGCAGTTCCAGACTGAATTCCTCTTCCTGCGCGGCACGGTCAACCGGATCCGGGAAGTTGGCAGCTTCGTCCTGCATATGCGACACAGTACGGTCGACTTCATCCCTGAGTTGATTGCGCCAGGCTTCCAGAATCTTGCGGAAATGGCTCAGCTGGGCTTCGTTCATATACTCTTCGCCCGGTTTCTCCTGATACGGCTCCACCCCAGCGATGGCGAGGATACTCAGGGACGATGTTTTACGGTTTTGCCCTTCTTGCATGTTGTTTCTCCTGGATAACACGCACCACCCGTCATATGTCAAGTTCCAGCATGTTGGCTGCGCTGATGCTGGCGGCCGGTCTGCAACTTGCATTACTTAGGGTATATCGATTCCCAACAGGGAAAAAAACAGGCCGCTATAAATAGCAGAAGCAATCAAGGTTGGCAATTATTCATGATCACACCTTGACAAGCCTGTGAGGAACAGCGTATTCAGCGCACCGCTCAGAACATTCCTATCACAACAAATTGCTAAGAATATTACAACTCTACCCTTATCGGCTGCGTCAGTAACATTTTTAGCGGTGATATGTGAGCCTGATACGCCAATACTTCCACGCCACACCGTTGCGCCTGTACCAGTAGTTCTGCATATATCGCGTCGATATGGCGCGCCGGGGAAACGTCCTCAATCCCCGTGTGCAAAACGGCAAACAACAAAACGGCCCGATGACCCTCTGCCACGATATGTCGCAGTTCGCGCAGATGCTTTTGCCCGCGGGCCGTCACCGCATCCGGAAAATAGCCTTTACCATGCTGTAAAAGGGTGACGGACTTGACTTCAATATAGCAGTTCGATCTGCCCTTCGCTTGTAGCAGGAAGTCAATTCGGCTTTTTTCCGTGCCATATTTCACTTCAGACTGGCAGTGGTCATAAGAGGAAAATTCTGGAATTACACCGAGATTTATCGCTTCTTTCACCAGTTGATTGGCGCGCAGCGTATTGACGCAGATCCAGTGTCCCTGCTGGGTTTCGGTCAGTTCCCAACTGTGAGGATATTTACGTGTGGGGCTGTCGGACGTGGAATACCACACGGTATCGCCAGGCGTGGCGCAACCGGTCATCGCGCCAGTATTGGCACAGTGGATGGTCAGCGTCTCACCTTCCGGGGTGATGACATCCGCTAAGAAACGCTTATATCGGGCGATTAAACGGGCCGGTTTAAGTGGCGGGGAGAAATGCATTCAGTCTCCTGTCGGGGTGGATAACGGCCAGCGGGCCAGCACCTGATAGCGGGTTTGGCCCTTTTCGAAGCGCGAGGAGCATAAGACGAAATGGCTCACATCCAGACGCCAGTGAAAGCCGCGCGGCGGAAGGGCAACTTTATGGGCCGCGTTGCGCAGCAAGGTGACATGCGGGTGAAACGATGGCGCGCTTTGCGCACAGCCGTGTCGTGCCGCCTGGGCGCGCAGCAGATTGGCCAGTTGCAGCAAACCGCGTGGCGGGCGCTGGCAACCCAGCCACACTACGCCAGGACGGGGCCAGTGTCCGGCATCATCCAGATCGATAGCAAAACCCGGCTGGCTAATCCGTCCGGCGAGTTGTTGCAGGCGCAGCGAGGTTTCATCACTGACTTCACCGAGGAACGCCAGCGTCAGATGCAGATTGGCTGCCGCTATCGGGCGCCCGGCGTCTTCGGCAAAGTTTTCGGCTCGCCAGCGTACCAGCTCCTGCTGCAAAGGCGCAGGCAGTTCGAGAGCAAAAAACAGACGTTGGGTGGTCATCGTAGCCTCCGATAATCCGCGCTGGGTGGTACAATGCGCGCCATCTTAGCACAGGCAGAAAGGGAGTTGAGTTTGAGTGAATTACCGGTAAGCGAGGTACTTCCTGAGCTGCTGACCGCGCTGGCGCAAGCGCCACAGGTATTACTGGCAGCACCGACCGGCGCAGGCAAATCCACCTGGTTACCGTTGCAGTTGTTGCAACAGGCGCAACTGCCCGGTCGCATCATTATGCTGGAGCCACGGCGGCTTGCCGCGCGCAACGTGGCGCAGCGGCTGGCGGAGCTGCTCGGTGAACAACCGGGCGGCACGGTGGGGTACCGGATGCGGGGTGAAAACTGCTGCGGGGCGAACACCCGGCTGGAGGTGGTCACCGAAGGTATCCTGACGCGCATGTTGCAGCGCGATCCGATGCTGGACGGTGTTTCGCTGGTGATCCTCGATGAATTCCACGAACGCAGTTTGCAGGCCGATCTGGCGTTAGCGCTGTTGCTGGATGTGCAACAGGGGCTGCGCGAGGATCTGAAGATTCTGCTGATGTCGGCGACGCTGGATAATGATCGCCTGCGTGCGCTGCTACCGGACGCCCCCTTTATTGCTTCGGAAGGTCGTAGCTTTCCAGTGACGCGCCGTTTTGCTTCCCTGAATAATCAGCTGCGCTTTGAAGAGGCGGTGGCGCGTGAAGTGGCGCAGCTGTTACGTGAAGAAACAGGTTCATTGTTGCTGTTCCTGCCTGGCGTGGCGGAGATTGAACGGGTGAAACGTGAACTGGAAGCGCGTGTCAGTGAGGATGTCGATCTTTCTCCTTTATATGGTGCGTTGTCGCTCGACGCGCAGCGGCGAGCGATCCTGCCGTCCCCGCCTGGGCGTCGCAAAGTGGTGTTGGCGACCAATATCGCGGAAACCAGTCTGACCATTGAGGGCATCCGCCTGGTGGTGGACAGCGCGCTGGAACGCACCGCGCAGTTTGAAGTACGCAGCGGTGTCACGCGGCTGCAAACCCAACGCATCAGCCAGGCCTCGATGACGCAACGTGCCGGGCGTGCGGGCAGGCTGGAACCGGGGATCTGTCTGCATTTGCTAGCGCAGGAGCAGGCGCTCCGGGCGGCGGCACAAAGTGAGCCGGAAATCCTGCATAGCGATCTGGCGGCCCTGCAAATGGATTTGCTGCAATGGGGCTGCCCGGATGTGGCGCAACTTCGTTGGCTGGATATGCCACCGGCACGTCACCAGCGTGCGGCACGAACGTTGCTGACCCGCCTGGCGGCGCTGGATGACGCCGGACGCCTGACCGCCGTTGGGCGCAAAATGGCTGAGCTGGGTAGCGATCCGCGTCTGTGCGCCATGCTGTGCGCAGCCGGGCAGAATAAGGATGCCATCGCCAGCGCGGCCTTATTGGTGGCTATTCTCGAAGAGCCGCCACGCAGCGGCAGCGCCGACCTGCGTGATGCGCTGCATCGTCCTCAATCCAGCTGGCAACGGCGCGCCCGTCAGTGGCAACAGCGCCTCAATGTCAGCGGTGGCAACGTTGATGCCGATCTTTTCCCGGCACTGCTGGCCGCCGGGTTTGCCGACCGCCTGGCCCAGCGCCGTGGCAACAGCGCGCGTTATCAACTGGCGAACGGTATCGGGGCGATGCTGGATGAGCAGGATGGCCTGAGCCGCAGCGAATGGCTGATCGCCCCGTCGCTGTTACAAGGGGCCAGCGCTGCCGATGCGCGTATCTTGCTGGCACTGCCGGTGGATATTGAGGCGTTGCGTCAGCAGTGCCCACAACTGGTCGAGCAACGTACCGATGTGGAGTGGGATGAAGAGAAAGGCACGTTGCGTGCCTGGCGGCGTGAAGTCTCGGGTGCGCTGGTCCTGAAAGCACAACCGATGTCACGTCCGGAACCGGAGGTATTGCACGCGGCGATGCTGCGTTGGATCCGTGAGAAAGGTCTGTCGGTGCTGGGCTGGACGCCGGAAGCCGAACAGCTGCGCCTGCGTCTGCACTGCGCCGCACAGTGGTTGCCGGAGGAGGCGTGGCCCGCTTTTGATGACGAGACGCTGTTGGAGTCGCTGGAAGCATGGCTGTTGCCGGAGATGGATGGGGTGCGCGACCTGAAGGGGTTGCAGAACGTCAATCTTGTCAGTGCATTATTACATTTGCTGACATGGTCACAACGTCAGCGGCTGGATACTGTGCTGCCAACTCATTACACTGTGCCGACCGGAAGCCGCCTGCCGATTCGCTATGATGCGGAGAAGCCCCCGGCGCTTGCGGTGCGTATTCAGGAGATGTTTGGTGAAGCCAGCAATCCTGCGGTGGCTGAAGGCCGGATACCGTTGGTACTGGAGTTGTTGTCACCGGCGCACCGGCCGTTGCAGATCACCCGTGACCTGGCGGCGTTCTGGCGTGGGGCATATCCTGAAGTGCAGAAAGAGATGAAAGGGCGTTATCCCAAACATCCCTGGCCGGACGATCCGGCCAACGCCTTACCCACGAGGCGTACCAAGAAATTTTCATCGTGACCTCTGGTGACAATTCAGAGGGTTCTGCCATGCGCGGCACGAGAAAGCAGTTAGAGTAACGGCGCAGCCGTAGCTATACCTGGAGAATAACAGCATGTCTGGGAATGATCGCGAACCGATTGGGCGCAAAGGAAAACAGCCCAAACCGCCGCGCAACACCGCGCGTCGGGGTCGCCGAAGGGAACTTGATGATGATATCGATCAGGACGATTTTGATGATGACGAGGAGAGTGAGCCAGTGCCACGCAAAGGTAAAGGAAAGCGCCCGCCGCGCGCGAAACGTCGCTGGTTAGGCTGGTTCATCAAGCTATTTTTGGTTTTTGTCGTGGTGATGGCCGCCTGGGGCGTCTATCTCGACTCGGAAATCCGCAGCCGTATTGACGGTAAAGTGTGGCAACTGCCTGCTGCCGTTTATGGTCGCATGGTCAGTCTTGAGCCGGGCATGGCGTATGACAAAAAAGAGATGATTGCGCTGCTGGAAGGCACGCAGTATCGCGAAGTGTCGCGCATTACCCGCCCTGGTGAGTTCAGCGTCAAAGGCAACACCATCGACCTGCTGCGCCGTCCGTTTGATTTCCCGGACAGCAAAGAAGGCCAGATCCGTGCGCGTATGACGTTCAACGGTGACGAACTGAGCGAGATTAAAAACCTCGAAACCGGACGCGATTTTGGCTTCTTCCGCCTCGATCCGCGCCTGATCACCATGTTGCAATCGCCGAACGGCGAGCAACGCTTGTTCGTGCCGCGTGCCGGTTTCCCGGATCTGCTGGTCGATACGTTGATCGCCACCGAAGACCGCCATTTCTACGAGCATGATGGCATCAGCCCTTACTCGATTGGTCGTGCCTTCCTTGCCAACATTACGGCCGGTAAAGCGGTGCAGGGCGGCAGTACCCTGACGCAGCAGTTGGTCAAGAACCTGTTCCTCACCAACGAGCGTTCGCTGTGGCGTAAAGCGCGTGAAGCCTATATGGCGGTGATCATGGATGCGCGCTACAGCAAAGATCGCATTCTGGAGCTGTACCTCAACGAGGTGTACCTCGGTCAGGCGGGTAACGATCAGATCCGTGGCTTCCCGCTGGCGAGTTTGTACTACTTTGGCCGCCCGGTTGATGAGCTGAGCCTCGATCAACAGGCGATGCTGGTGGGGATGGTGAAAGGCGCATCGCTGTACAACCCGTGGCGTAATCCGCAGCTGGCATTGGAACGTCGTAATCTGGTGCTGCGTTTGCTGCAACAGCAGAAGATCATCGATGAAGATCTGTACAACATGCTGTCGGCGCGCCCATTAGGCGTGCAGCCGAAGGGTGGGGTGATTACCCCGCAGCCCGCCTTTATGCAGATGGTGCGTAACGAGTTGCAGGCGAAACTCGGTGATAAAGTGAAAGATCTCTCCGGCGTGAAGATCTTCACCACGCTCGATCCGATTTCGCAGGATGCGGCAGAAAAAGCGGTTGAAGATGGCATTCCGACGCTGAAAAAACAGCGTGGCCTGAAAGATCTGGAAACCGCGATGGTGGTGGTTGACCGCTTCAGCGGTGAAGTGCGGGCGATGGTGGGTGGTTCCGATCCGCAGTTCGCCGGTTACAACCGTGCGTTGCAGGCACGCCGCTCCATCGGTTCGTTGGCTAAACCGGCCACTTACCTGACCGCGTTAAGCCAGCCGAACAGCTACCGTCTGAATAGCTGGATTGCTGATGAACCGATCGCCCTGAAACAACCGAATGGCACGGTGTGGAAGCCGCTCAACGATGATCGTCGCTTCAGTGGCAAAGTGATGCTGGTGGACGCACTGACCAACTCGATGAACGTGCCGACAGTAAACCTGGGTATGACGCTGGGGCTGAACTCGGTGGTCGATACCTGGACCAAGCTCGGCGTGCCGAAAGATCAGCTCCATCCGGTTCCGGCGATGCTGCTGGGTGCGCTTAACCTGACGCCGATTGAAGTGGCGCAGGCGTTCCAGTCCATCGCCAGTGGCGGTAATCGTGCTGAGCTGTCGGCGGTGCGTTCGGTGATTGCCGAAGATGGCACCGTGCTGTACCAGAGCTTCCCACAGGCGCAGCGTGTGGAACCGGCGCAGGCGGCATATCTGACGTTGTACAGCATGCAGCAGGTGGCGGATCACGGTACGGCGCGTGCGCTGGGTGCGCGTTTCCCGAATGCGCATCTGGCGGGTAAAACCGGTACCACGAACGATCTGATCGATAGCTGGTTCGCCGGTATTGACGGCAAAGAAGTGGCGATCACCTGGGTTGGACGCGATAACAACCAGACGACGAAACTGTACGGTGCCAGTGGCGCAATGCAGCTGTATCGCCGCTATCTGGATAACCAGGCACCGATGCCGCTGGTGTTGACGCCGCCGGAAGATATCACTCAGATGAACATCGATTCGGCCGGTAACTTTGTCTGTGGTTCGGGCAGCAGTACCTGGCGCTCACTGCCGGTCTGGACGCTTGATCCTAACTCGCTGTGCCAGCAACAGCAGCAGCAGGTTCAGCAGCAGCAACAGTTGCAACAGCAGCAACAGGAAGAGCAGAAAGACAGCAACGGTGTGGCTGGCTGGATCAAAGAGATGTTTGGCAACAACTAAGTTGCTGAATCTTAAAAAAAGGGTGCTTCGGCACCCTTTTTTATAGATGTGAAAATGAGCGAACGTGCGGCAAACACACCGCTATCAGGCTTTAAATCTTGCGGATCTTGCGCGATATCGCCTAAAATCCAACCTTTCTAATAATCATTCTCGTTTACATTCGCCTGCGTCGATTACTTTTCGAGAGATTCCTGATATGAATGCGCATTTTCCCTCTGTTGATCCGCGCGGAGCGTCTACCAAACGCCCAATCGCGTTACTGATTTCAATAGTACTTGGCACCCTGAGCGCGCAAGCGCTGGCTGAAGATACTGTAGTCGTCACCGCTGATGGTGGTTCTGCGGCACCTCAGGAGAGTGCGTGGGGACCGGCCCCGACCATCGCTGCAAAACGCAGCGCCACGGCCACCAAAACCGACACGCCTATCGAGAAGACCCCGCAGTCGGTTTCGGTGGTCACGCAGGAAGAGATGGCGATGCACAATGTCCAGTCGGTCAAACGTGCTTTCAGTTACACCCCAGGGATCAGCGATAACCGTGGCAGCT
The DNA here is from genome assembly GCF_059730565.1 of Pantoea sp. X-Soil-TKNS-1279. Taxonomy (NCBI): domain Bacteria; kingdom Pseudomonadati; phylum Pseudomonadota; class Gammaproteobacteria; order Enterobacterales; family Erwiniaceae; genus Pantoea; species Pantoea sp. X-Soil-TKNS-1279. Next base: position 901,148 of record NZ_AP035948.1, read on the forward strand.
CGGATGTGATCGATGCTTTCTCGATTCGCGGCTTTAGTGAAGTCAATACCAACCAGTATCTCGATGGCCTGAAATTGCAGGCTGATAACTACTCTGAGTTCGCTATTGATCCTTACTTCCTTGAGCGCGCTGAATTGCTGCGTGGCCCGGCGTCGGTGCTGTACGGCAAAAGCAACCCCGGTGGTGTGGTGTCATTGGTGACTAAGCGCCCGACCCAGGAGACGCTGCGTGAAGTGCAGTTCCAGATGGGCACCGATAACCGTTTCTCTACCGGTTTTGATTTCGGTGGCGCGCTGGATGACAGTGGCGTCTACAGCTATCGACTGACCGGCCTGGCGCGCAGCCAGGATGCGCAGCAGGAGATGAACAAAGAGAAGCGCTACACTATCGCGCCTTCCTTTAGCTGGCGTCCTGATGCCAATACCCGTTTTGACCTGTTGACCTATTTCCAGAACGAACCGGAAACTGGCTATTACGGCTGGCTGCCGCGTGAAGGTACGGTGGTACCGATCACCCGTGCCGACGGCAGCCAGTTCAAACTGCCGACCAATTTTGATGAAGGCGAACCGAGCAACAAGATTGCGCGCAACACCAAAATGGTGGGTTACAGCTTTGAGCACAGCTTCAACGATACCTGGACGATGCGCCAGAATCTGCGCTATGCCGATCTACGTACCGATTATCGCAGCATCTACGGTAGCGGTTACGATCCCTCGACTGAGATGATTAACCGTGGGTATGCGCGTTCTAATGAGAAGCTCAATCAGTTCGCGGTCGACACACAGGCGCAGGCGAAATTCCTGACTGGTGTTGTGGATCATACCCTGTTGATGGGCGTGGATTATCAGCGTACCCGTAACGATATTGATGCGGTATATGCTGGTGCCGAGCCGATTAGCCCGTTCAATCCACAATACGGCAATGATGCGATGGTGGGGACGCCGTTCCCTTATCAGTACCTGAACCGCCAGGAGCAGACCGGCCTCTACACCCAGGATCAGATGGAGTGGAACCGCTGGGTGCTGACATTGGGTGGTCGCTACGATTACGCCATGACATCAGCGCTGAACCGTAATGGCAACAGTGAAGAGAAAAACCACGATCAGGCGTTTACCTGGCGTGGGGGGCTGAACTACGTATTTGATAACGGTATCGCCCCGTACTTCAGCTATAGCGAATCCTTTATCCCGACACCGGGCACCACCGCAGACGGGCAGCCGTTTGATCCTTCGCGCGCCAAACAGTATGAAGCCGGGGTGAAATACGTACCGAAAGATCGTCCGATTGTTATCACCGCCGCAGTGTATCAGCTGACCAAAAGCAAGAACCTGACTGCCGATCCGAATAACCTCAACTTCAGCGTGCAGAGCGGTGAGATCCGTTCGCGTGGGGTGGAACTGGAAGCCAAGGCGGCTCTGACCGCCAATATCAACCTGACGGCGGGCTATAGCTATACCGATGCGGAATACACCCATGATACCGATTTGCAGGGCAAAACCCCGGTACAGGTGCCGAAACAGACCGCGTCATTGTGGAGTGATTACACTTTCCACGAAACCGCACTTTCTGGTCTGACACTGGGGGCCGGCGTGCGCTATACCGGTGCCAGCAAAGGGCTATACAGCAGCGGTGCTAACGAAAACCAAAACTTCGATGTGAAGGGCTATACCGTGGTTGATGCCGCGGTGAAATATGATCTCGCGCGCTTTGGCCTGCCGGGTTCATCACTGGGTATCAACGTCAACAACCTGTTTGATCGCGAATATGTTGCCAGTTGCTATCGCGAATATGCCTGCTACTGGGGCAGCGATCGCCAGATTGTTGGTACTGCAACCTTCCGTTTCTGATAGAAAAAGGGCGCATTGTGCGCCCGTAACGCCAGGGATTACCATGCAGCATCCGCACCACGAAGAAACCACCTTTACACTGGATAACGTCAGTTTTCGCGTGCCGGGACGCACGCTGCTTCATCCGCTCTCATTGACCTTCACGCCGGGCAAAGTCACGGCTTTGATTGGACATAACGGTTCGGGAAAATCCACGCTGCTGAAAATGCTGGGACGCCATCAGGCGGCAAGTGTTGGTCGCGTGTTACTGAACGGCGAAGCGGTAGATCAGTGGGGCAGCAAGGATTTTGCCCGTCAGGTGGCGTATCTGCCGCAGCAGTTACCGGCGGCAGATGGCATGACGGTGCGCGAGCTGGTGGCGATTGGGCGTTATCCGTGGCACGGGGCGCTGGGGCGTTATGGTCAGGAAGATCGTGACCGTGTAGAAGAAGCGATAGCGCTGGTCGGGCTGAAGCCGTTCGCCGGACGACTGGTGGATAGCCTGTCTGGCGGTGAACGTCAGCGCGCCTGGCTGGCGATGCTGGTAGCGCAAAACAGCCGCTGCCTGCTGTTGGATGAACCCACCTCAGCGCTGGATATTGCCCATCAGGTTGAAGTGCTGGCTTTGATCCAGCGTCTCAGCCAGGAGCGGGGCTTAACGGTGATTGCGGTGCTGCATGATATCAATATGGCGGCGCGTTATTGCGACCGGCTAGTGGCGTTGCGCGGTGGTGAAATGATTGCCGAAGGGGGACCAGAGGTGATCATGCAGGCCGATGTGCTGGGCAGCATTTATGGCATCCCGATGGGGATTCTGCCGCATCCGCAGGGCGGTGCGCCCGTCAGTTTCGTTTACTGAGGCCCGTGATGCTGGATATTTCTCGCCGTCGTTTGCTGGCGGCGCTGGCGTTGTCGCCGCTGATGAAGCTCGCGCCGCTGCACGCGGCGTTGCCGGATACCCAACGCATTCTGGCGCTGGAGTGGTTACCCACGGAGTTGTTGATGGCGCTGGGCGTAGCACCGCTTGGCGTGGCAGACATGGTTAACTATCGGGTGTGGGTGGGGGAGCCGGAACTGCCTGCCTCCACCATCGATCTTGGTCTGCGCACCGAACCCAATCTGGAGTTGATGACCCAGCTTAATCCCTCTTTGATCCTGCATTCCAATGGCTATGGTCCCTCTGCCGAAACCTTGTCACGCATCGCGCCCACTATGGGGTTTGATCTGAACAGCGGCGATGGCAAACCGTTAAGTACCGCCAGAAAATCTTTGCATGAATTGGGCGCGCGCATTGGTCGTGAAGCGCAGGCGGTGCAACATTTGCAGTATGTCGATAGTGTGCTGGCGGCAGCGCGTGAGCGGCTAAAACCCTGGGCGGGACGGCCGATTCTGCTGATGTCATTGCTGGACAGCCTTCATGCCATTACCTTCGGCAAAGGCAGCCTGTTCCTGGAAGTGATGGACAATCTTGGTTTGCAAAGCGCCTGGCAGGGAGAAACCAATTTTTGGGGCAGCGCCGTTATCGGGCTGGAGCGTCTGGCGGCGGTAGGGGATGTGCCGGTGATCTGCTTCGACCACGATAATGAGTTGCAGATGCAGGAAGTGATGCGCACGGCATTATGGCAGGCGCTGCCGTTTATTCGTGCCGGGCATTTTCAGCGGGTGCCTGCCGTCTGGTATTACGGAGCCACTTACTCGGCACTGAAATTTATCCGCGTGCTGGAACACGCGCTGGAGTCGCACTGATGCGCAATCGTCTGTTTTCCGTCGCGCTATTGAGTGCGTTGTTCCTGCTGGCGTTGACCTTAACCCTGATCAATTTTCGCCAGGCCTTGCCGATGGCGGAGTGGGCGCAGGCGTTTGTTGCGCCGGACGTCAACAATATCCAACAGGTGGTGTTTCATCACAGCCTGTTGTCGCGTCTGGCGCTGGCGTTGTTGGTCGGGGCCGGATTGGGGCTGGCGGGTTTGCTGTTTCAGCAGGTGCTGCGCAATCCCCTGGCAGAACCTACCACGCTGGGGGTTTCGTCTGGCGCCCAACTGGGCCTGACGGTCGCAACCTTGTGGCAACTGCCTGGCGGTGCCGTGACGCAGCAGTTCGCTGCGATGGGCGGTGCAGTAGTGGTTGGCATTCTGGTCTTCGGGGTTGCCTGGGGTAAACGGCTTTCGCCAGTGACCTTGATTCTCGCCGGGTTGGTGCTCAGCCTGTACGTTGGTGCGGTGAATCAAATCTTTGCCATCTTTAATCATGACCAGTTGCAGAACATGTTCCTGTGGAGCACGGGCGCGCTCAACCAACTGGATGGACACAACGTTGCGTTACTGTGGCCGCGTCTGCTGCTGGCCTTTGTGCTGGCGCTGGCGTTGCTGCGTCCACTGACCCTGATGGGCCTGGATGATGGTGTCGCGAAAAACCTCGGGCTGGCACTCTCGCTGGCGCGTATAGCGGCGCTGGCGCTGGCGATTTTGCTGAGCGCGCAACTGGTTAATGTCGCCGGTATCATCGGCTTTATTGGTTTGTTTGCCCCTCTGCTGGCGAAGATGCTCGGTGGCCGTCGTTTAATCAGCCGGATGCTGCTGTCCCCGCTGATCGGTGCGCTGCTGCTGTGGCTGGCGGACCAATGCGTGTTGTGGCTGACCAACCATTGGCGCGAAGTCTCTACCGGTACGGCAACGGCACTGATCGGCGTGCCGATTCTACTGTGGCTGTTGCCGCGTCTGCGTACCGGTTCGGTGTCGCCACCCCTTAATCAGGGCGATAAAGTGCCTGCCGAACGTCAGGCCGTATTGCGTTGGTGTCTGTGCGGCGTCGTGGTGCTAGCGCTGCTGGGCCTGGTGGGTGTGGCCTTTGGCCGTGATGCGCACGGCTGGGCGTGGGTCAGCGGCGATATGCTGCATCAATTGCTGCCGTGGCGTGCACCGCGCGTGTTGGCCGCCATAATGGTCGGACTGATGCTTGGCGTGGCCGGGGCGTTGATTCAGCGTTTAACCGGTAACCCGATGGCCAGCCCGGAAGTGTTAGGCATCAGTTCTGGTGCTGCCTGTGGCGTGGTGGTGATGCTGTTTTTCGTGCCCGGCAATGCGGTGGCCTGGCTGTTACCGGCAGGTGCGTTGGGCGCAGCGTTGACGCTGTTGACCATTATGCTGGTCGCCAGCCGTGGCGGCTTTTCGCCGGAACGCATGCTACTGGCGGGCATGGCCCTCAATAGTGCCTTTGTGACCTTGCTGATGCTGCTGATGGCGAGCGGTGATCCGCGTATGGGTGGGTTGCTCAGTTGGATCTCTGGTTCGACCTACAACATCACCCTGCATCAGGCATTACAAAGCGCGGTGTGTGCCGTGGTACTGGTGGCATTGGCCCCGTTGGCGAGCCGCTGGTTAACGCTGCTGCCGCTGGGGAGTGCGACGGCGCGTTCGGCAGGGATGGCGCTGACCACTTCGCGGCTCGCCCTGTTGCTGCTGGCGGCCGCATTAACCGCTACCGCGACCTTAACCATTGGACCGTTAAGTTTTGTCGGGTTGATGGCACCGCATATCGTGCGCATGCTGGGCTTCCGTCGTGCCTTACCACAGGTGTTGATGGCCGGTTTGCTCGGCGCGGTGTTGATGGTGTTTGCTGACTGGTGTGGCCGTATGCTGGCCTTCCCGGATCAAATCCCGGCGGGCCTGATGGCCACTTTCTTTGGCGCGCCATACTTTATCTGGCTGCTGAGGCGGGCGTAGCGGCGCGATTTATCGCGCGGGTTTTCGACAGAGCAAATCAGGGCACCTTGCGGTGCCCTGATGCATTACAGCTGCGCGAAGCAGCGGCGTGCGGCATCGATGGTGCGCTGAATATCTTCCTGGCTGTGCGCCAGTGACATAAAGCCCGCCTCGAAGGCGGAAGGGGCCAGATAGATGCCTTCCTGCAACATCAGATGGAAGAAACGCTTGAAGCGTTCGACATCGCACCTGGTCACGTCCTGATAGCAGGTCACGCTGTCGGCATCGGTGAAGAACAGGCCAAACATGCCACCAACGTGGTTGATTACCAGCGGGATGTTTTCTGCTTGCGCTGCTGCCAGCAAGCCTTCCGCCAGTTGCGTGGTCAGCTCAGTCAGGGTTTGATGGGTGCCGGGCTGGGCAATCTGCGTCAGGCAGGCAAAACCGGCAGCCATCGCAATTGGGTTACCGGACAAGGTTCCTGCCTGGTAGACCGGACCAGTCGGTGCCAGCGCTTCCATGACATCACGGCGCCCACCAAATGCGCCCACTGGCATACCGCCACCGATGATTTTACCCAGGCAGGTCAGATCCGGCGTCACCTCGTAGTACGCTTGCGCGCCACCCAGGGCCACACGGAAACCGGTCATCACCTCATCGATAATCAGCAGCGCGCCAAACTCATCACACAATGCGCGCAGGCCCGGCAGGAAGTCCGGTTGCGGCGGAATGCAGTTCATATTACCCGCTACCGGCTCGACGATGATGCAGGCGATATCTGTCGGATACTGTTCAAACGCGCTGCGCACTGAGGCCAGATCGTTATAGTTACAGGTCAGGGTATGTTTGGCGAAATCTGCCGGAACACCTGGCGAGTTCGGCTGACCGAGGGTCAATGCACCGGAACCGGCTTTGACCAGCAGGCAGTCAGCATGGCCGTGGTAGCAGCCTTCAAATTTGATGATTTTGTCGCGATGGGTAAAACCACGCGCCAGACGAATGGCGCTCATGGTGGCTTCAGTGCCGGAGTTGACCATGCGCACCATGTCCATGCTCGGCACCAGTTCGCAGACCAGCTGCGCCATTTTGACTTCCATCTCGGTCGGTGCACCGAAGCTCAGGCCACGAGAGGCGGCTTCAATCACCGCGTTGCGGATGGTGGCGTTGTTATGGCCGAGTACCATCGGACCCCAGGATCCGACATAATCGATATAGGCTTTGCCGTCGGCATCGTACAGATAAGCGCCATCAGCGTGTTCAATGAACAGCGGCACACCGCCTACACCGGTAAATGCGCGTACCGGGGAGTTCACACCGCCAGGGATCAGGCGTTGCGCTTCGGCAAACAGGTTTTCTGACTTACTCATTCTACGGCTCCTGCTGTGTCTTAAAAAAACTCGCGCCATTCTACGGGAAGATAGGCATGAGGTGAAAGGCAGCCGCGCGCTAAAGGCGTATCATCGCTATACTTTAGGGCATAACAGGCGGCACGCAGTGCGAAGGGCAACACTTGATTGCACTGTGCGGCTGGCAGATAATAGCGTGATTGAGGTCGTTTTCTGACCTGGACGTTTACCCGGAGTAAAAGATGAGTGACGATGTAGCAGCACTGCCTTTGCAATTCACCGATGCAGCAGCGAAAAAAGTGAAGAATCTGATCGCGGATGAAGAAAATCCGGAGCTGAAATTGCGTGTTTACATCACCGGTGGTGGCTGTAGCGGCTTCCAGTACGGTTTTACTTTCGACGATCAAATGAACGACGGCGACATGACCATTGAAAAACAGGGCGTGGCGCTGGTGGTGGATCCGATGAGCCTGCAATATCTGGTGGGTGGGTCGGTTGATTACACCGAAGGGCTGGAAGGCTCACGTTTCATCGTGACCAACCCGAACGCCAAAACCACCTGCGGCTGTGGTTCTTCTTTCAGTATCTGATTGCACTGGCCGCCGTTCTGGCGGCCGGTTACCACTCTACCGTCACTAACTGTGACCCTTCGTTGTGCTCCAATGCGCTGTGCATCACCCGTGGTTGGGCGCTAACCTGGCGACCGCAATCAATCGCGGGTAGGGATTGCGTATTGGGACGTGAGATATCACAGCGAGAGAAAATCGTCAGCGAAACGGCAATAGAGCCGGTGGTGGAGGCCGCACCAATCGGTGCAGCAATCACAAGCCCTATGGCCAGTAGCAAAGCTCTGGTCATGTTGAATTCCTGGTGTAGTCAAAATTGCGCTTTGCGCAAAAAGGGCACAGAGCATACGTGGCTGCCGTGCCTTGTTACTTGATTAACGACAATTTTTGCTGATTCTTTAATCAATTTTGGTGCTGTTTTTCGCCGGATGAAGCGCCGCACAGAGCTGCTGAGCTGCCAGCAACAGGCGTGGTCCAGGTCGACTCAGCCAGTCATCATTAATGGCAATCACCGGAACCGCCAACTGCGGTTGCCAGAACTGCGCGATACTGGCGGCCTGTGCGGTTTTGCCGCCGATCACTATCGCCTGTGGGTGCCGTGCCAGCACCTGTTCGCGGCTGACCTGCGGCCAGCTCACCGTGCTATCGGCAAAGATATTGCGGCCGCCACACAGTTCAATCACTGCATTTTGCAGTGTATTGCGTGAGGCGGTAAACAACGGTTGTTGTCCAAACTGCAAAAAAATGCGGACCGGCTGTTGCTGCTGATATTGCTGGCGCAGCTGCATTTCCTGCGCGCGTAACGCCTGAGCCGCATCTTCTGCCTGTTGTGGATGCGGGCTCCAGCGTCGCAGATCCGCCAATGCATCGATCATCTGATCAAGGGTCTGCGGATCGATCCACTCCACCTTAATGCCCAGCCGTTGCAGTTGTTCGACCTGGCGCTGAGGATTGCCACCGCGCCACGCCAGCACCACATCCGGTTTAAGCTGGACAATCCGCTCGATCCTGATGCCTTGCCAGTTTGCCACTTGCTCCAGCGATGCGGCACTGGCGGGAAAATCTGACCAGGCGCTGACCGCCACTGGCGTGATACCAGCGGCGAACGCCAGCTCGGTCAGGTGCGGTGCTAAGGTGATAACGCGTGGGGTTGCGGCAAGCAGGCTGCTGCAAAACAGCAGCAGCCCGACAAGCCAGATCGATTTAACCACGAGCCAGTTGTGCCAGCAGGTTTTCCACCATCAGAGAGGATTGCTTCGCTGCAACGCTGAGGAACTCATCGAAGCTGAGATGCGATTCCTGGTCGGCGACATCAGAGATGGCGCGCACCACCACAAAAGGCACCTTGAATTGATGGCATACATGACCAATCGCAGTGGCTTCCATTTCGACGGCAATCGCCTGTGGGAAGGTGTGGCGAATGCGCGCCAGCGGCTCGGCACCGTTAATAAAGGCATCACCGCTTACCACCAGGCCACGCACTGCGTTGAGATCCAGTTGCTTGATCACCTGCTCAGCGGCGGCAATCAGTTTATCATCGGCAATGAACGCCGCCGGGCAACCGGCCATCTGGCCCGGTTCGTAACCGAATGCGGTGACATCTGCATCGTGGTAACGCACTTCGTCGGATACTACGATATCGCCGACTTTCAGCGTTGGTGCCAGACCGCCAGCAGAACCGGTGTTGATGACGACATCCGGCTTGCACAGTTCCAGCAGTAACGTTGTACCCAGTGCTGCTGCGGTTTTACCAATGCCCGATTTCAGCAGGGCAACCTCAACGCCATTCAGCGTGCCAGTGTAAATTTCGCACCCGGCCAGCGTCAGCGTCTGACGGTTTTCAATTTTGTCACGCAGCAGGGTAACTTCCTGCTCCATCGCGCCAATAATGCCTGCTTTCATAAAAGAGTCTCGCTAATGTTGTGGATGTAAACCGCAAAAGTGAGGCATAGTCTATCATGGCTGTCAGAGGAAGAATTCACGAAAAAATAAGGGGTAATTATGGCGACGATCAATTTCAGGAAGAAGATCAGCTTCACCCGCCCCTATACCAGCCGTAAAGATCCCGAAGGGGAATACTTTATTACCCGCCATTTTGAAAGCGATCGTGGGCGTATCATTAATTCGGCCGCGATTCGTCGTCTGCAACAAAAAACCCAGGTCTTTCCGCTGGAGCGGAATGCCGCGGTGCGTTCGCGTCTGACCCATTCTCTCGAAGTGCAACAAACCGGACGTTATATCGCGAAAGAAGTGCTGCAAACCCTGAAAACCCAGGGGGGAGGGCTGGCGAAATATGGTCTTGATGAGCTGGAGGGTGCCTTTGAAAGCCTGATTGAGATGGCCTGTCTGCTGCATGATGTTGGCAATCCGCCCTTTGGTCACTTCGGTGAGGCCGCTATCAATGACTGGTTTGATGATAATTTACCGGCTGAATTGGTGGATCCGCTGGTGGCTGGGGTAGAAAACGAGGTGCAGCGGGCCGATTTTGACCGGTTAAATGCAATGATTCGTCAGGATTTGTGCCACTTCGAAGGCAATGCGCAGGCGATTCGCATGGTCCATACCTTGCTACAACTGAACCTCAGTTATGCTCAGGTGGCCTGTATTTTAAAATATACCGCCCCCGCCTGGTGGCAAGGCGATAAACCGGCTGAGTTCAGCGTATTAATGAAAAAGCCGGGTTTTTATTTATCCGAAAGGGAATATGTCGCCGATCTTCGTGCGGCTACCGATATTCCTGAACATCATCGCTATCCGCTTACCTGGATAATGGAAGCCGCTGACGATATTTCTTATTGCATTGCCGATCTCGATGATGCGGTAGAAAAAGACATCTTTAATGTCGACACGCTGTACGATTATTTGCTCAAAGCCTGGGGGCCGGTAAAACCTGGTGATGCATTCAGCCGCACCATTGGTGAAGCGTGGAAAGAAGCCTGCCAGAAGAAATGGCGCACCAAAGGCGACCAGTTTTTTATGGCGCTACGTGTTAACGTGCAAAACGTGTTAGTCAGTCATGCTGTACGGCGCTTTATCGATAACTTACCGGCTATTTTTACAGGGAATTTTAATCATGCTCTGCTGGAGGATGATGGAGAGGAAGGGCGTCTGTTGATGTTATTTAAAACAGTTGCGCGCCAGCAGGTGTTTAATCATCCCGAAGTCGAACAACTGGAATTGCAAGGCTATCGTGTCATTAAAGGGTTACTGGAAATTTATCAGTCATTAATGTTGCTCGATTATGAGCAGTTTACCACCCTGATGAATGATGATTTCTTAGCCAAACATCCGATTGAGACCCGTCTGTTTCATAAACTATCCGGGAAACATCGCAAAGCTTATCAGCAAAAAATGCGAACCTTAATTGTGGCGCATAAATATGAACGCCTGCTGTGGGAACGCTATTATCGTTCACGCCTGATTCAGGACTATATCAGCGGAATGACGGACCTTTATGCCTGGGATGAGTACCGCCGTTTGATGGCGGTAGAATAAGAGAAGTTTTGTAAAGACGAAGAATAATTTTTTACTTTTACCAAAAACTTTATCAGGAACTTCGCGCTTACAATTTAATCTCATCATCACGACCACAGCAATGGTCCGGACGTAAATCTTATATGAGACACAGATGAATGAAAAAAAGCACATTAATGTTAAGTGCACTGGCACTTAGTCTTGGCATGGCGTTAAGCCCTGTCAGTGTTTTCGCGGCGGAGACAGCTTCTTCCTCCAGCCAACAGCTGCCCAGCCTGGCACCGATGCTGGAAAAAGTGATGCCTTCCGTGGTGAGTATCAGCGTGGAAGGGAGCACCACGGTGAAGACCCCACGTATGTCACAGCAATTCCAGCAGTTCTTTGGTGATAACTCACCGTTCTGCCAGGACGGTTCGCCGTTCCAAAGCTCACCGATGTGCCAGGGGGGTGGCGGTGATAACAGCGGCGGCGGTGATAACACTCAGCAGGAGAAATTCCGCGCGTTGGGTTCAGGCGTGGTGATCAATGCTGATAAAGGCTACGTGGTGACTAACAACCATGTGGTTGAAAATGCGACAAAAATCCAGGTGCAGTTGAGTGATGGCCGCCGTTATGATGCGAAAGTCATTGGTAAAGATCCGCAGTCGGATATTGCGCTGATCCAGCTGAAAGATGCGAAAAACCTGACGGCGATTAAGATTGCCGATTCAGATAACCTGCGCGTGGGCGATTACACCGTAGCGATCGGTAACCCCTATGGTCTGGGCGAAACCGTTACTTCGGGTATCGTTTCAGCACTGGGTCGCAGCGGCCTGAACGTTGAGAACTATGAAAACTTTATCCAGACCGATGCTGCGATCAACCGTGGTAACTCGGGTGGTGCGTTGGTGAACCTTAACGGTGAACTGATTGGTATCAACACCGCGATCCTGGCTCCGGACGGCGGTAACATCGGTATTGGTTTTGCCATCCCGAGTAATATGGTGAAAAACCTCAGTGCGCAGATGGTCGAGTATGGCCAGGTGAAACGCGGTGAGCTGGGGATAATGGGTACCGAGCTGAACTCCGAGCTGGCGAAAGCGATGAAAGTCGATGCGCAGCGTGGTGCCTTTGTAAGCCAGGTTCTGCCGAATTCCGCTGCCGCGAAAGCGGGCATTAAAGCTGGTGATGTGGTGGTGTCGATGAATGGCAAACCGCTGACCAGCTTCTCAGCACTGCGTGCTGAAGTCGGTTCACTGCCGGTTGGCACCAAGCTGCAACTCGGTCTGCTGCGTGACGGCAAACCAGTAAGCGTCACTGTGGAGTTGCAGCAGAGCACTCAGGATAAAGTACAGTCCGCTACGATCTATACCGGCATTGAAGGTGCAGATCTGAGTAATGTCGACAGCAACGGCCAGAAAGGCGTGCGAGTTGATAGCGTGAAACCGGGCAGTGCCGCGGCGCGCATCGGCCTGAAAAAAGGCGATGTGATTCTCGGTGTGAACCAGCAGTCGGTGGCGAATCTGGGCGAACTGCGCAAGATCCTCGACACCAAACCTTCGGTACTGGCGTTGAATGTCCAGCGCGGCGACAACAGCCTGTACCTGCTGATGCAGTAATCTCTTGTAGCTAAGCAAAGGCGGACTTCGGTCCGCCTTTTTTATGCAGAAAACGTAACGACGCGATTTAACGCGCGGTTTGCTCCTGGTGCCAAAATTCGCACGATAAATCGTGCCGCCACAAGCATCACAGATGTGACCTCCCCCGCAATTCCCGCAATCTCTATCCGGCTATGTGCAGTTGCACAATGCCAGCCGTTAAGCGGGCGCGTATTCTGTCGGCAGTTCCTTTTATCTGGAGTGATTAATGGCCACCTATCATCTTGATGCGCGACTGGCTCAGGACATTGTTGCCCGCACCATGAAAATTATTGACAGCAATGTCAACGTGATGGATGCCCGTGGCCGCATCATTGGCAGTGGCGACCGCGAGCGTATTGGCGAATTGCACGAAGGTGCGCTGCTGGTACTGTCGCAGGGTAGGGTTGTAGACATCGATGAAGCGGTGGCTAAGCATCTGCATGGTGTACGCCCGGGGATTAACTTGCCGCTGCGTATTGATGGTGAAATCGTAGGTGTGATCGGTCTGACCGGGCAACCCGTAGCGTTACGGCATTACGGTGAACTGGTTTGCATGACGGCAGAGATGATGCTGGAACAGGCACGGCTGCTGCATATGCTGGCCCAGGATAGCCGCCTGCGCGAGGAGTTGGTTCTCAACCTGGTACGCAGCGAAACCCTGTCACCGGCGTTGAGCGAATGGGCGCAACGGCTGGGTATCGATCTTAATCAACCGCGTGTGGTTGCGGTGGTCGAGGTGGACAGCGGGCAACTTGGTGTCGATAGCGCCATGTCGGAATTGCAGCAACTGCAAACGCTGCTGACCACCCCCGAGCGCGATAACCTGATTGCCATTGTCTCGCTCACCGAAATGGTGGTATTGAAACCGGCATTGAATGCGCACGGTCGCTATGATCAGGACGATCATCGGCGTCGGGTTGAGCAGTTATTACAACGTATGAAAGAGAGCGGGCATCTGCGCATGCGTATTGCGCTGGGGAACTATTTTACCGGTCCCGGCAGCATCGCACGTTCCTATCGTACCGCCCGTACCACCATGATGGTCGGTAAACAGCGTATGCCGGAACAACGCAGCTATTTCTATCAGGATTTGGTGTTGCCGGTACTGCTAGATAGCTTACGCGGTGGCTGGCAGGCCAATGAGCTGGCTCGACCGCTGGCGAAACTGAAAAATATGGATAGCAATGGTTTGCTGCGGCGTACCTTAATCGCCTGGTTCAGCCATAACGTACAACCCAGCGCTACGGCGCGTGCACTGTTTATCCATCGTAATACGCTGGAATATCGTCTGAATCGTATCTCGGAACTTACTGGGTTGAATCTCGGCAACTTTGACGATCGCCTGTTATTGTACGTGGCATTGCAACTTGATGAGCAGGGCGGATGAAACGGGCTGGGATACTGGCGTTCGCGCTATGGCTATGTAGCGGTTTTAGCCAGGCGACTGAGCTGGCTTTTCTCTCGCTGAGTGATTTACAGCAGGTTAAGCAACAACTGGCGCAGCACCGGGCTGCGTCGACAACGCTGGCGGCGTGGCAACAATTACAGCGGGAAGCGCAACAGGCGTTGAAGCATCCTGATCCCAGCGTCATCGATAAAGGGCTGTTACCGCCGGGTGGTTCGAAGCATGACTATCTCAGTCTGAGCGCCTATTGGTGGCCAGACGCGTCGCAACCCGCTGGCCTGCCGTGGCTGCGACGCGACGGTGTGGTGAATCCGGCCAGCAAAAATGATCAGAGCGATGGTGTCCGGTTGGCACGCTTTAGCGCTGATGTGCAGGCACTGACGCTTGCCTGGTACTTCTCTGGTGAGCAGCGTTATGCCGATAAAGCACAGTCGCTGGTGCGCCACTGGTTTATCGATCCTGCCAGTCGAATGAATCCCAACCTTAACTTTGCGCAGGGTGTCCCTGGGATAGCGGATGGACGTCATACCGGGGTGCTCGACGGGCGCTATTTTGCGACCCGAGTAGTGGATGCCTTGCAGTTACTGAGAACCTCTCCAGGTTGGCAAGCGGCCGATCAGCAGGGGGTAGAACGCTGGTTTCGCGACTATCTGCATTGGTTACAGCATAGCCCGCTCGCACAACAGGAAGCGGCAGCGTCCAATAATCACGGTAGCTGGTACTGTACCCAACTGGCGGGCATCGCCTGGTATCTTGGGGATGATGCTGCGGTGCGGGCGATGGTGACTCTGGCGCGTGGTAAAATTGATCAACAGATCCGGGCCGATGGCAGCCAACCCTATGAACTGGCGCGCACCCGATCTTTTCATTACAGCTATTTTAATTTGCAGGCGCTGACCGCCCTCGCGCAGCTGGCACAAAAAAGTGGCAACGGTGATCTCTGGCATTATCAGAACGCACAGGGCGGATCGTTACTCGCCGCGTTGGCGGCGCTCGCCCCTTACAGCGATCCGGTTAAACCCTGGCCGTGGAAAAACCGCGATCGTGTCAGCCAGAGGATCATTCCTTTGTTGTCGTTGGCGGATAACAGCCTGCACCAAACGCGCTGGGAATCCGCCATCGCCCGCACTGACTGGACCGCCTTTAGCGGTTCAGCGCGCGGGGCTGTAGAGCAGGCGCAGCGTGATACCTGGTTGATTTCGTTGCCTTATGGGCAGAAAAAAGGCCAGCAATAGCTGGCCTGAGAAAAGCGCGAGGCGAAATTAACGACCGTTGCGAGTCAGTTTATCGAGGTCGGATTCAATCTCAGCGATCTTATTAGACACCACGTTTTCCAGATGACGCAGATCGGCCAGGATTTTGCGTTTCAGATCGACTTCAACCTGATCACGCTGGCAAATCTGATCCAGCTCATCAATCACATAACGCAGGTTAGGGCTGATTTCCTGAACTTCTTTGTAACCCTGGCTGCTGTGGTCAGCCACTACGGTTTTGCGCTGACGCGGGTATTTGAACTTCACGCTTTTCGCGAAGAACTCGCCTTTATCTTTGCGGAAATAGATTTTCAGGATGTCGTTATTGGCTTCCTGACGCAGGCTGTAACGGTCAATGTCTTCAGGGGTGCTGATACCTAAGCTTTTCAGGTTGTCGTACATAGCTTTATATTCCATCAAAAGTGGGGGGAGCGCGCAGGACTATCATCATTCGGGATGCGGCTAAAACGCAGCAACCAGCTTAATCAACTGTAGACAAAAATCGGGATGAATATCGCGCGGTCTGAGTTAACTGGCGCGGATTATGACCTGTTTGAAAAATAAACGCACTTGTTAATTCGCGGTGAGAAACAGGTTGTTTGGTAGGCAGTGTAAAGAAAAAATTACGGGCCTGATTACAGACCCGTCGGATTAGTTAATTTAAGGCAAATTCGCCTTAGTCGATGGTGCGCAGCAGTTCATTGATACCGACTTTGCCACGGGTTTTCGCATCAACTTTCTTCACGATGACCGCGCAGTACAGGCTGTAGCTGCCATCTTTAGAAGGCAGGTTGCCTGAAACTACGACTGAGCCAGCCGGTACGCGACCGTAATGCACTTCGCCAGTTTCGCGGTCATAGATTTTGGTGCTCTGGCCGATGTAGACGCCCATTGAAATCACGGAACCTTCTTCCACGATTACGCCTTCAACGATTTCTGAACGCGCACCGATAAAGCAGTTGTCTTCGATGATGGTCGGGTTAGCCTGGAGCGGCTCCAGAACACCGCCGATGCCGACGCCGCCAGACAGGTGAACGTTTTTACCGATCTGCGCGCAGGAACCTACGGTTGCCCAGGTATCAACCATTGAACCTTCGTCAACGTAAGCACCGATGTTCACGTAAGAAGGCATCAGCACGGTATTACGGGCGATAAATGCGCCCTGACGCACCGCCGCCGGAGGAACAACGCGGAAACCTTCTTTCTTGAAGCGCGCTTCGTCCCAGTTGGCGAATTTCATCGGGACTTTGTCGTAGAAACGGGTTTCTGCGCCTTCCATCACCTGGTTGTCATTGATGCGGAACGACAGCAGAACTGCTTTCTTCAGCCACTGATGCGTTACCCACTCACCGTTGATCTTTTCCGATACGCGCAGTTCACCGCTGTCCAGCAGACCGATGACCTGGTTGATGGCTTCACGAGTGACGCTGTCCACGCTGGTTGGCGTGATATCGGCGCGGCGCTCAAAGGCAGATTCAATAACGCTCTGTAACTGTTGCATGATGATTTCCTGAGTCTGTCATACGGGTGCCAGCGTCACGCTGGCACAGAAAAAAGGATGATAAATCGATTGCGGTCACACTTTATCGTTTGGATTAAGGGCCTCTGTCAACCGTTGTTGCAATACATTGCGCATTTCGGCATCAAGTGCGCGGCGCTCGCTGTTCGCGAGGATGAAAAGATCCTCAACCCGTTCGCCAATTGTACTGATACGTGCGCCATGAAGCGAGACACCTAAATCTGCAAAAACTTCGCCAACGCGCGCCAGCAGACCTGGCTGATCGAGGGCGATCAATTCCAGATAGCTGCGGCGATCGGTATGCGTGGGCAGGAAGTTGACTTCGGTTTCCACGCTGAAGTGCTTCAGTCGCGATGACTGACGGCGCACGCGCGGCGGCACCCATTGTGTTTGGGTGATCGCCTGCTCCAGCGCCTGAATGATCATCGGGTGACGATCGGATGCCAGCGGGCTGCCATCCGGCTCCAGCACAATAAAGGTATCCATTGCCATACCGTCACGGCTGGTAAAGATCTGCGCGTCATGCACGCTGAGATTGCGGCGATCGAGTTCACCCGCCACAGCAGCAAACAGATATGGACGATCGGGACTCCAGATAAAAATCTCAGTTCCGCCGCGTGTTGCCTGCGGGCTGACCAGCACCAGCGGTTTGCTCAAATCGTGGTTGATCAGATGTCGCGCATGCCATGCCAGCTGATTGGGGGTGTGGCGCAGGAAATAATCGGAACGGCAGCGGCTCCAGATATGTTGCAGTCGCTCTTCGTCGAGGTTCTCCATTCGCAGCAGCGCCAGCGCCTGCAAGCGATGATGACGGACACGCTCGCGCAGGTCCGGGCTGTTTTCCATGCCGCGACGCAGCTGTTTTTCCGTGGCGAAGAACAGTTCGCGCAGCAGGCTCTGCTTCCAGCTGTTCCACAAGCTTTCGTTGGTGGCGCAGATGTCCGATACCGTTAAGCACACCAGGTAGCGCAGGCGGTTTTCGTTCTGCATTACCTCTGCGAATTGCTGAATGACGGTAGGATCCTGAATATCGCGGCGCTGGGCGGTGACCGACATCAGCAGGTGATGACGCACTAACCAGGCAACCAACTGCGTTTCCCTTGAGTTCAGGCCATGTAATTCAGCGAAATCGAGGGCATCCTGCGCACCCAAAATCGAGTGATCGCCGCCACGCCCTTTGGCGATGTCATGCAACAGCGCCGCCATCAGCAGCAGTTCCGGCTGCGGCAGACGCGGCCAGAGTTCTACGCACAGCGGGTGCATCGGGCGTGTCGCTTCGTCAGCAAAGCTCTCCAGTTTCTGCAACACGCGGATGGTATGTTCATCCACAGTGTAGGCATGGAACAGGTCAAACTGCATCTGACCGACGATATTGCCCCACAGCGGCGTATAAGCCCAAAGCACGCTGTGACGATGCATCGGCACTAACGCACGGCTCACCGCGCCGGGATGGCGCAGAATCGCCATGAAGGTCTGACGCGCCTCGGCGATCTGGCACAATGGTTGTTTGAGATGGCGGCGGGCGAAACGTAACTGACGTAAGGTGGTGGAGTAAATGCCTTTGATGTTTTCGTTGCGTACCATCACGTAAAACATACGCATAATTGCCTGAGGCTCACGTTCAAATAACGTGGGATCACGCAGGTCGATCAACTCGCCACGCAGCTGGAAGTCGTCATCGATGTTACGCGGCTTTTCGGTGGCGGAAAGGCCGAGGATCGCCTCATCAAACAGTTGCAGCAGCATCTGATTTAACTCGCCAATGCGGCGCGTGACCCGGTAAAAATCTTTCATCATGCGCTCAACCGGTTCGTTACCTTCGCCGAGATAGTTGAGACGCTGCGCCACATTCAGCTGGCGATCAAACAGCAGGCGGTTATCGTAACGCGTCAGCGTCAGATGCAACGCGAAGCGGATGCGCCAGAGAAACTCCTGACATTCATTAAGTTCATTACGCTCGGCTTCAGTGAGAAAGCCGAAGCCAACCATCTCATCAAGGGTGGTGGCACCAAAGTGGCGGCGTGCCACCCATTGCAGCGTATGAATATCCCGCAGACCGCCGGGGCTGCTTTTGATATCCGGCTCGAGGTTATAGCTGGTGCCGTGGTAGCGTTTATGGCGCTCTTGCTGCTCTTCAATTTTGGCGGCGAAGAAGCGTGACGAAGGCCAGAAACCATCGCTAAAGATGTTTTTTTGCAGCTCAAGAAATAATGCGACGTCGCCGGTCAGCATGCGCGATTCAATCAGGTTGGTGGCGACGGTCAAATCCGACAGCCCCTCCAGCAGACACTCCTCGAGTGTACGCACGCTGTGGCCGACTTCGAGCTTGAGATCCCACATCAGCGTGAGCAACTCACTGGTGCGTTGTGCGGCATGCTCGTCCAGCGGGCGGCGGCTCAGGATCAGCACATCAATGTCCGACAGCGGATGCAGCTCGCCACGGCCATACCCGCCCACCGCCAGCAGAGCGATCTCTTTCATCTGATCAAAGCCAAAGAAGCGCCATAAGCGGCGCAGCAGCCGATCAATAAACAGGGTACGCGCATCAATCAGGGATTCGACATCGGTACCGGCATCAAACGCCGTCCCCATATGCTGCTGAAATTGTTCGAGATAGAGTTTGAGTTTCTCGCGGGTTAGGGCTTCATCAGGCCAGTCGGCTGGGGAATCGGTCAGGCCTTTGTGTACTGCTTCGGTCACGCTACCACTCATCGACATCGTCTCTTCTTCGCGCCATTGACATAAAAAAGCCGACTCAAGGTCGGCCTGGTACTGTTGGGAAGAGATTTACGCGACGTTTTCCAGCACCGCTGGGATGGTGTCGTCTTCACGTAGCGTCAGAATCTCACAGCCGTTCTCCGTCACCACAATAGTATGCTCGTACTGCGCGGACAAGCTGCGATCTTTGGTTTTCACGGTCCAGCCATCCTTCATGGTGCGGATGCGGTAATCACCGGCGTTGACCATCGGCTCGACGGTAAAGGTCATGCCGGCCTGAAGCACCACGCCGCCGTCATCAGCATCGTAATGCAGCACCTGCGGCTCTTCGTGGAAACCTTTACCAATGCCGTGGCCGCAATATTCGCGCACCACAGAGAAATCCTGTGCTTCAACATACTTCTGAATCGCACGTCCCAGTTCACGCAGGCGGATGCCGGGTTTCACCAGACGCAGGGCCAGATACAGGCTTTCCTGGGTGACGCGACACAGGCGCTCGCCCTGAATGGTCGGCTTGCCGACGATGAACATTTTTGAGGTGTCGCCGTGATAGTCATCTTTGATCACCGTGACATCAATGTTGACGACATCGCCATCTTTCAGCAGACGATCGTCGCTCGGGATACCGTGGCAGACCACTTCATTGATGGAGATACACACCGATTTCGGGAATCCGTGGTAGCCGAGGCACGCGGAGATTGCCTGCTGTTTGTTGGTGATATGCTCGTGGCAAAGACGATCCAGTTCGCCGGTGGAGATACCAGGCACCACATGCGGTGCAATCATTTCCAACACTTCAGCTGCCAGGCGACCGGCAACACGCATTTTTTCGATTTCTTCAGGAGTTTTTATTGAAATAGCCATTAAATTAATCCGCGGCTGTCGAAAATTTCGACAATAATTGAGTTCTGTGCAGTCATGTTAGCAGCAGGCATTTGGGCTGCCAAATCGGGAAGTCTCAAGCCAATTTCTGTTAACGACTATTGGCGTATTCCTGCGCATTGTGGTATAAAGCGCGCCGACGATTCTCTGTCAGCCCCCAGGGCGAACAGGAAACGCATAAATCTCATTATGTGTACTAAAACACACATGTATCGACACGTACGCCGGGGTGCCTCGTAAGAGGTCGGTTGTATGGGATACATGGAGGCCCAACCCCAATCAAACTTTAGAGGTAATCATGGCAACTGTTTCCATGCGCGACATGCTCAAGGCTGGTGTTCACTTCGGTCACCAGACCCGTTACTGGAACCCGAAAATGAAGCCGTTCATCTTCGGTGCGCGTAACAAAGTTCACATCATCAACCTTGAGAAAACTGTACCGATGTTCAACGAAGCCCTGGCTGAGCTGAACAAAATTTCTTCCCGTAAAGGTAAGATCCTGTTCGTCGGTACTAAGCGCGCTGCTGCCGAAGCGGTAAAAGAGTCTGCACTGAGCTGCGACCAGTTCTTCGTAAACCACCGCTGGTTGGGTGGCATGCTGACCAACTGGAAAACCGTTCGTCAGTCCATCAAACGCCTGAAAGATCTGGAAACTCAGTCTCAGGACGGTACTTTCGACAAACTGACCAAAAAAGAAGCGCTGATGCGCGCTCGTGAACTGGCCAAGCTGGAAAACAGCCTGGGCGGTATCAAAGATATGGGCGGTCTGCCGGACGCACTGTTCGTTGTTGATGCTGACCACGAGCACATTGCAATCAAAGAAGCAAACAACCTGGGTATTCCGGTATTTGCTATCGTTGATACCAACTCTGATCCGGACGGCGTTGATTTCGTTATCCCGGGTAACGACGATGCAATCCGTGCTGTAAGCCTGTACCTGACTGCCGTTGCCACTACCGTGCGCGAAGGCCGTTCTCAGGATCTGGCTGAGCAAGCTGAAGACGCGTCTTTAGAGAACGCCTGATAAGGTCTGCTCTTTCACAGAGCCCTTAGACATCAGATGTAATCTGTTAAGGGGGCCGCACGGCCCCTTTATTATATCCAAGTCTGTCACGCTTCCATTAAGGCGAGCGGGGCAGAGTAAATTTTCCGCAACAAGTTTCTGGCAGTGTGCAAGCACTGAGAAACGAATCGAGGATTCTGGAATGGCTGAAATTACCGCTGCACTGGTAAAAGAACTGCGCGAGCGTACTGCCGCTGGCATGATGGACTGCAAAAAAGCGCTGACTGAAGCGAATGGCGATATCGAACTGGCCATCGAAAACATGCGTAAGTCTGGCGCAATCAAAGCAGCGAAAAAAGCGGGTAACGTGGCTGCTGACGGCGTGATCAAAACCAAGATCGTTGACGGTTTCGGTGTGATCCTGGAAGTTAACTGCCAGACCGACTTCGTAGCAAAAGATGCTGGTTTCCAGGCATTTGCTGACAAAGTGATCGACGCTGCTGCCGCTGGCAAAGTGACCGACGTTGAAGTTCTGAAAGCACAGTTCGAAGAAGAGCGTGTGGCACTGGTTGCGAAAATCGGTGAGAACATCAACATCCGTCGTGTTGCTATTCTGGAAGGCGCTGAGCTGGGTAACTACCTGCACGGCGCACGTATCGGCGTTCTGGTTTCTACCAAAGGCGCTGACGAAGAGCTGATCAAGCAGGTTGCAATGCACATTGCAGCAAGCAAGCCGGAATTCGTGAAGCCGGAAGATGTGTCTGAAGACGTGGTAGCGAAAGAGTACCAGGTTCAGCTGGACATCGCGATGCAGTCTGGTAAGCCGAAAGAAATCGCAGAGAAAATGGTTGAAGGCCGTATGAAGAAATTCACCGGCGAAGTTTCTCTGACTGGTCAGGCTTTCGTTATTGACCCGAGCAAAACCGTTGGTCAGGCGCTGAAAGAGAAAGGCGCTGATGTCATTAACTTCATCCGCTTCGAAGTGGGCGAAGGCATCGAGAAAGTTGAGACTGACTTTGCAGCAGAAGTTGCTGCGATGTCCAAACAGTCTTAACTGGTCCGAAAGAACCGCCAAAAGGCGGTTCTTTTTTGCCTGCATTTTGCTGCGGGCCTATTTTCAGTCACTTCCCAATAGCTTTTCTCTCTCGCTAAGCGGATGATTGATCAGATTTAACTTCTCCTTTTCATCATATCTTCCAGGAAGAATTGACCATGGCGACCAACGCAAAACCTGTATATCAACGTATCCTGCTAAAACTGAGTGGCGAAGCACTGCAAGGTGCTGAAGGTTTTGGTATTGACGCGAGTGTGCTTGACCGCATGGCGCAAGAGGTGAAAGAGCTGGTTGAGCTGGGTATCCAGGTGGGTGTGGTTATTGGTGGCGGTAACCTGTTCCGTGGCGCAGGCCTGGCGCAGGCAGGTATGAACCGTGTGGTCGGTGACCATATGGGGATGCTGGCTACCGTGATGAACGGCCTGGCGATGCGTGATGCGTTGCACCGTGCTTATGTCAATGCGCGCCTGATGTCAGCGATCCCGCTGAACGGCGTTTGTGATAACTACAGCTGGGCAGAAGCAATCAGCCTGCTGCGTAATAACCGCGTAGTTATCTTCTCTGCCGGTACTGGCAACCCGTTCTTTACAACCGACTCTGCCGCCTGTCTGCGTGGTATTGAAATCGAAGCTGATGTGGTACTGAAAGCCACTAAAGTGGATGGCGTTTACTCCGCCGATCCGGTGAAGAACCCGGATGCCACGCTCTATGAACAGCTGACGTATGCCGAAGTGTTGGATAAAGAGCTGAAAGTGATGGATCTGGCGGCCTTTACGCTGGCACGCGACCATCAACTGCCGATCCGCGTCTTCAATATGAACAAACCTGGTGCTCTGCGTCGTGTCGTGATGGGTGAAAAAGAAGGCACCCTGATTACGCATTAATACCCGACGCAAGATAAAATAGGGTATATTCTGTTGGCGCGGCGCTTGGGCGCTGCGCTATGCCCTGAATAATCCGTGCCCGATAGGGAACTCGAATTATTTAGGGTATCAGGATGATCGATGATTATCGATACCGCTTCCGGTTAGCCCGGAAATGGCCAGGTCAAACCGAATCCAAGGGTTTCAACGTGATTAACGAAATTAAAAAAGATGCTGAAACGCGCATGGACAAATGCGTGGAAGCATTCAAAAACACTATCAGCAAAGTGCGCACTGGTCGCGCTTCGCCCTCTCTGCTCGACGGCATTGTTGTTGAATATTACGGCACGCCGACGCCCCTGCGTCAGCTGGCCAGTGTTACAGTAGAAGATTCGCGCACGCTGAAAATCAACGTCTTCGATCGTTCTATGGGTCCGGCAGTTGAGAAAGCGATCATGGCATCTGATTTGGGTCTGAACCCAAGCTCTGCCGGTAGCGACATTCGTGTTCCGCTGCCACCGCTGACCGAAGAGCGTCGTAAAGACCTGATCAAAATTGTTCGCGGTGAAGCGGAGCAGGGCCGTGTGTCCGTCCGTAACGTACGTCGTGACGCGAACGACAAGATCAAAGCGCTGCTGAAAGACAAAGAAATCAGCGAAGACGACGAGCGTCGCGCGCAGGACGATGTGCAGAAAATGACCGATGTGCGTATCAAAAACGTTGATGCGGCACTGGCCGAGAAAGAAAAGGAACTGATGGAATTCTGATTCCATCATTATCTTATATACCCGAAATAATTCGGATTGCAGGTTGGCGGCAAGGGAATGAATCCCCAGGAGCTTACATCAGTAAGTGACTGGGGTGAACGAGCGCAGCCAACGCATCTGCAATTTGAAGTATGACGGGTATAAACGCCGTCAAGAGAGGTATTCTTCGTGAATGCGCTGTCTTGCGGCGTTTTATTTTGGTTCTGAAGAAGTGGGAAATTATCTGTCCCCTTCCTCTGAGTACACACGGAAAGCGTCATGAAGCGATTAACTCTGCTGGGTTCCACTGGCTCGATTGGCACCAGTACACTGGCGGTAGTACGGGAAAATCCTGAGCAATATCAGGTAACAGCCTTGGTAGCCGGTCAGAATGTGGCCATGATGGCCGAGCAATGTCAGCAGTTTCAGCCTCGTTATGCGGCGATGGCGGATGAAGCCTCGGCACAAGCGCTGCGTGAGCGACTGAGAGCACTCAACATCAACACCGAAGTGCTCTCCGGCGTTCAGGCGGCCTGTGAACTGGCTGCGCTTGATGAAGTTGATCAGGTGATGGCGGCGATTGTCGGCGCATCAGGTTTGCTTCCGACGCTGGCGGCTATCCGTGCCGGAAAAACTGTCCTGCTGGCCAATAAAGAATCGCTTGTCACATGCGGCCGTCTGTTTATGGAGGCGGTTCAGCGCCATCAGGCCCAGTTGCTGCCGGTCGATAGCGAGCACAACGCCATTTTTCAGAGTTTACCGGCTTCCATACAGCATCAGTTGGGGTACGCTGATCTGCGGGATAACGGCATCGAGTCGATTATTCTCACGGGATCAGGTGGTCCTTTTCGTGACACGCCATTAACCGATTTGGCCGGTATGTCACCCGATCAGGCTTGTGCGCATCCGAACTGGTCAATGGGGCGTAAAATCTCCGTTGATTCGGCCACCATGATGAATAAAGGTCTTGAATACATTGAAGCCCGCTGGCTATTTAACGCCACTGATGCGCAGATGGAGGTTATCCTGCATCCGCAGTCGGTAATCCATTCGATGGTGCGTTATTGCGATGGTAGCGTGCTGGCGCAACTGGGATCGCCGGATATGCGAACCCCGATTGCCCACAGCATGGCATGGCCAGCACGTATTCCTGCCGGCGTCACGCCGCTCGATTTCACCCGAATGAAAGCGCTGACCTTTTCTGAGCCGGATTACGCGCGCTATCCCTGCCTGAAGCTGGCAATTGACGCCTGTGCCACTGGCCAGGCCGCTACGACAACGCTAAATGCAGCGAACGAAGTGGCGGTGGCCGCATTCCTGCAGCATCAGATCCGCTTTACCGATATCGCTGCGTTAAACAGCGAAGTGTTGGCGTCGCTGAGCTGCGGTGAGCCCGACAGCGTTGAAGCAGTGATGGAGATCGATCGGTTAGCGCGGGTGTGTGCCAATGAAATGTTGCCACGCTTGCGTATAGCAGGTTGATTGTCCGCGCTATTTGTTAGCTCAGGGTGAAAATGGTATAGTCGCTCGCTCGCGTTTTTCGGCCTGGTGTTATTTTGATGCCAGCTGACCTTGAGGTTGGTACTTGCCGCAGGCGCAATGTATTCAGAAACCACAGCATTTCTGATTAAAGGAATTATTACGCGTTATGTCGTCCAACAATCACAACACATTCGATGACCGGGCTGATTGTACGCCGCGTCACGTAGCCATCATTATGGATGGTAATGGTCGCTGGGCAAAAAATCAGGGCAAACTGCGTATTTCAGGCCACAAAGCCGGGGTAAAATCAGTACGCCGGGCCGTCAGCTTTGCGGTCAGCCATAAGTTGGAAGCGCTCACGCTTTATGCGTTCAGCAGTGAAAACTGGAGCCGACCGATTCAGGAAGTGACGGCCTTAATGGAACTGTTTGTCTGGGCGCTCGACAGTGAGGTCAAAAGCCTGCACAAACACAATGTACGTTTGCGTGTTATTGGCGATATCAGTCGTTTCAATTCCCGTATCCAGGAACGCATTCGTCGCGCCGAGGAACTGACTCAGCAAAATAATGGACTGACTCTCAACATTGCTGCTAACTACGGTGGCCGTTGGGATATTATCCAGGGTGCCAGAAAACTGGCCGAACAGGTTCAGGAAGGTCTGTTACGTCCTGACCAGATAACCGAAGAGAGCCTGGCTCCATATCTTTGTATGAACGAGCTGGCGCCGGTGGATTTAGTGATAAGGACCGGGGGAGAGCATCGGATTAGCAACTTCCTGCTGTGGCAGATTGCCTATGCTGAGTTCTGGTTTACCGATGTTCTCTGGCCTGATTTTGATGAACACGTTTTTGAAGGTGCACTGAATGCTTTCTCTCTGCGGGAGCGTCGCTATGGCGGCGCTGCACCAGGCGGCGCCTGAGCAACCTGGGGGTAACCTTTGCTGAAGTCTCGTTTAATTACCGCGTTGATTTTAATTCCGCTGGTGATTGCTGCGCTGTTCTGGTTACCACTGTCCGGTTTTGCGATAACAACTATCATCATCTGCATGCTTGCCGCCTGGGAATGGGGGCAACTGGCGGGCATGGCGTCTCGCCAGCAACGCATCTGGCTGGCTGTGCTTTGCGGTTTATTATTGGCCGTGATGCTGTTCACCCTGCAACCTTATCAACGCGATTTGCATCAATTTCAGATGGAAAGCTCCTTGTGGGCATCGCTGGCTTGGTGGATTGTGGCGTTGGTTTTAGTGCTTTTCTATCCCGCATCTGCTGCGGTCTGGCGTCATTCTCGCCCGCTTCGTCTCCTGTTTGGCGTACTCACTGTTATCCCCTTCTTCTGGGGCATGATGGCGCTGCGCCAGTATCATTATGATACCGACCATTTCGCGGGTGCCTGGTGGCTACTGTTCGTGATGTTTCTGGTATGGGGTGCCGACTCCGGTGCCTACATGTTTGGGCGGTTGTTTGGCAAACACAAACTGGCGCCAAAAGTGTCTCCCGGTAAAACCTGGGAAGGCTTTTTGGGAGGGTTGCTCTCTTCAGCGCTGATTGCCTGGTTGTTCGCCCTGTTTGCACCGCTGACGATTGCCGCGTCCACCCTGGTTATTTGTGCCGTCATTGCCGCACTGGCTTCGGTACTGGGTGATTTGACGGAAAGTATGTTCAAACGTGAAGCCGGCATCAAAGACAGTGGTAACTTAATTCCGGGCCACGGTGGTATCCTCGATCGCATTGATAGCCTGACAGCAGCGGTGCCGGTTTTTGCCTGCCTGTTGCTGCTGGTGTTCCGCACCCTCTGAGGATTGGCGACCATGTTGAGCATACTCTGGAGTTTTGCAGCCTTTATTGTGGCGCTCGGCGTGCTGATTACCGTGCACGAGTTTGGTCATTTTTGGGTTGCGCGTCGCTGCGGTGTGAAAGTCGAACGATTTTCGATTGGTTTCGGCAAAGCGCTGTTCAGTCGCCGCGATCGTCAGGGCACTGAATACGTCATTGCCCTGATCCCTCTTGGCGGCTACGTCAAAATGCTTGATGAACGCGTTGAAAGCGTTCCGGCTGAACTGCGTCATCAAGCCTTCAACAACAAAGCGGTCTGGCAGCGGGCATCGATCATTGCCGCAGGTCCGATAGCTAACTTCATTTTTGCCATTATCGCGTATTGGGCGGTGTTTATTCACGGCGTCCCTGGCGTGCGCCCGGTGGTTGGTGAAATTCTGAACGGTTCCGTTGCGGCAGAAGCGCAAATTACCTCCGGGATGGAACTTAAAGCGGTAGATGGTATCGAAACGCCTGATTGGGATGCTGTGCGCATGGCGCTGATCGGCAAAATCGGTGATCAGAGTGCCACGCTAACCGTCTCGCAATTTGGTGAGGATGCCACGCAGCAGAAGCAGTTGGATTTGCATGACTGGCAGTTCGAACCCGATAAGCAGGACCCGGTTGTTGCGTTGGGCATCCGCCCTCGCGGACCACAAATCGAAACAACCCTGGCCGAAGTTCAGGCTAACTCTCCGGCGAGTGAAGCCGGTTTGCAAGCAGGCGACAGGATCGTTAAAGTCGATGGTCAGCCGTTAACACAATGGCAGGCTTTTGTGGTGCAGGTGCGGGATAACCCCGGCAAAAATATGGCACTTGAGGTGGAGCGAAACGGCGAATCACTGGCGTTGACGCTGACACCGGAAGCAAAACCGGGTAACAAGGCGGAAGGCTTTGCAGGGGTTATACCCCGTGTGATTCCGTTGCCTGACGAGTACAAAACGGTAAGGCAGTATGGGCCTTTTGCCGCCATCGGCGAAGCCAGTGTTAAAACCTGGCAACTGATGAAGCTGACGGTTTCCATGCTGGGCAAATTGATAACCGGGGACGTGAAGCTGAATAATCTGAGCGGGCCGATTTCGATCGCGCAGGGTGCCGGGTTATCAGCAGAATATGGGGTGATTTACTACCTGATGTTTCTGGCGCTGATCAGCGTTAACCTGGGCATCATTAACCTGTTCCCACTGCCGGTTTTAGATGGTGGACATCTGCTCTTTCTGGCGATCGAAAAGATCAAAGGTGGACCGGTGTCCGAGCGAGTTCAGGACTTCAGTTACCGCATTGGCTCAATTCTGCTGGTGCTGTTAATGGGGCTTGCACTTTTCAATGATTTCTCACGCCTGTAATAGCTGGAATGCAGACAGGCGTGGGATGTGTTAGGAAAACGCATAACAACGATGGCGATGAAAAAGTTGCTCATAGCGTCGCTGCTGTTTAGCAGCGCCACCGTTTACGGTGCAGACGATTTCGTGGTGAAGGATATTCATTTCGAAGGGCTACAGCGAGTCGCCGTCGGCGCGGCTCTGCTGAGTATGCCGGTACGTGTCGGCGATACAGTGAATGATGATGACATCAGAAATACCATTCGCTCACTGTTCGCCACCGGTAACTTCGAAGATGTTCAGGTTCTGCGCGACGGTACTACGCTGATTGTCCAGGTGAAAGAACGTCCGACCATTGCCAGCATCACTTTCTCCGGCAACAAAGCGGTGAAAGAAGATCAGCTGAAACAGAATCTTGAGGCTTCTGGTATCCGTGTCGGTGAAGCACTTGACCGCACCACGCTTTCTTCAATTGAGAAAGGCCTGGAGGATTTCTACTACAGCGTCGGTAAATACACCGCCAGCGTTAAAGCGATTGCTACTCCGCTGCCACGTAACCGTGTTGACCTGAAATTTGTTTTCCAGGAAGGTGTTTCTGCTCAGATTCAGCAGATCAACATCGTGGGCAACAAAGCCTTTAGTTCTGATGAACTGATCTCCCGTTTCCAGCTGCGTGACGAAGTGCCGTGGTGGAACGTGGTGGGCGATCGTAAATACCAGAAACAGAAACTTGCCGGGGACCTCGAAACCCTGCGCAGCTTCTATCTGGATCGCGGTTATGCGCGTTTTAATATTGATTCAACGCAGGTGAGCCTGACGCCGGACAAGAAAGGGATCTACATCACCGTCAACATTACCGAAGGCGATCAGTACAAGATCGCGGGTGTGATTGTTAACGGCAGCATGGCGGGTCACTCGGCGGAAATTGAACATCTGACGAAGATCCCATCGGGTGAGCTGTATAACGGCACCAAAGTCACTCAGATGGAAGACGACATCAAAAAACTGTTGGGTCGCTACGGTTATGCTTATCCGCGTGTGGTCACTCAGCCGGAAATTAATGATGCCGACAAGACGGTAAAACTGCATATCAACGTTGATGCCGGGAACCGTTACTACGTGCGTAAAGTCCGTTTCGAAGGTAACGATACCTCGAAGGACTCGGTACTGCGTCGTGAAATGCGTCAAATGGAAGGCGCATGGTTGGGCAGTGATCTGGTTGAGCAGGGTAAAGAACGTCTGAACCGTACCGGTTACTTCGAAACGGTGGACGTGGATACGCAGCGCGTGCCGGGCTCACCTGACCAGGTTGACGTGGTCTACAAGGTTAAGGAACGTAACACCGGTACATTCAACTTCGGTGTGGGCTACGGCACAGAAAGTGGCGTGAGCTTCCAGGTTGGCGTGACCCAGGACAACTGGCTCGGCACGGGTAACACCGTGGGTATCAGTGGGACCAAAAACGATTATCAGACCTATGCTGAATTCTCACTGACCGATCCGTATTTCACGGTGGACGGTGTCAGCCTGGGCGGTCGTATTTTCTATAACGACTTTAAAGCGGATGATGCTGACCTGTCTGACTACACCAATAAAAGTTATGGTGTTGATGGCACGCTGGGCTTCCCGATCAATGAAAACAACACCTTACGTGTTGGTTTAGGTTATGTTCATAACGACCTTTCCAATATGCAGCCGCAGGTGGCGATGTGGCGTTATCTTGATTCGGTAGGACGTCATCAGGAGCTGAATGATGATGGTGATTTCTCCGCGAATGACTTCACCTTCAACTATGGTTGGACGTACAACACTCTGGACCGCGGTTTCTTCCCGACATCTGGTAACCGTACCAACCTGAACGGTAAAGTGACCATCCCGGGTTCAGATAACAGCTTCTACAAAGCGACGCTGGATACCCAACAATACGTTCCGATCAACCGTGATCGTACTTGGGTGCTGTTAGGTCGTGGCCGTGTTGGTTATGGTGACGGACTCGGCGGTAAAGAGATGCCGTTCTATGAGAACTTCTATGCGGGTGGCTCCAGCACAGTTCGTGGCTTCCAGTCCAACACTATTGGTCCGAAAGCGGCGTACCTGAATGATGGCTCGTCAACCTGTACGCTGTCCGATCCGAATGGCATCTGTAAGTCAGATGATGCGGTCGGTGGTAACGCGATGGCGGTGGCAAGTCTTGAGCTGATCACCCCAACACCGTTCCTGAGCGAGAAGTATGCTAACTCAGTACGTACGTCGGTATTTTTCGATGCGGGTACTGTCTGGGATACCAAATGGCAGAACACCGCAGAAACGCGTGCGGCAGGGATCCCGGATTACAGCGATCCAAACAATATTCGCGTATCCAGCGGTATCGCACTACAGTGGATGTCACCGTTGGGACCGTTGGTCTTCTCGTATGCCCAACCGATCAAGAAAGTCGAGGGAGACAAGTCAGAGCAGTTCCAGTTTAACATCGGTAAAACCTGGTAAAGCTCTGAGCAGGGAAGTGTATACCCAAAGGGTATAAAGAGAGTCTGCATGCGTGTAGCCTGGCTACACGCTGCAAACACACATGTTGAGGGTAAGGAGTTTATAGTGAAAAAGTTGTTCTGTGCCGCTGCTCTGGGTGTTGCATTAGCTGCTTCTGCTGGCGCCCAGGCGGCAGACAAAATCGCCGTTGTTAACCTGAGCCAGGTTTTCCAGCAGTCTCCGCAGCGTGCTGTCGTTGCTAAGCAACTTGAGAGTGAGTTCCAGGGCCGTGCCTCTGACCTCCAGTCTCAGCAGCAGAAAATTCAGCAGGAGATTCAGGATCTGCAACGCAATGCTTCAACCATGAAAGCCAGCGACCGTACCAAGAAAGAGAAGCAGATCGCTTCTGAACGTGCTGCTTTCGAATCAAAAGCTCAGGCTTTTGAGAAAGACAACCAGACCCGTCAGATGCAGGAACGTAACAAGCTGCTGGCTAAAATCCAGACTGCTGTTCAGTCTGTAGCGAAAAGCGGAGGGTACGATCTGGTCCTGGACTCTCAGGCTGTGCTGTACACTTCTTCTGATGCTAAAGACATCACTGCTGACGTTGTAAAACAGGTTAAATAATCGATGTCATCTATTCGACTGGCTGATTTAGCCCAGCAGTTGGATGCAGAATTGCACGGAGATGGCGATATCGCCATCTCCGGCATTGCTTCTATGCAATCCGCCACAACTGGCCAAATCACTTTTCTTGCAAACAGCCGTTACCGCGAGCAACTCGCCCAGGTGCAGGCTTCGGCCGTGGTGCTGACGGAAGCGGATCTGGAGTGGTGTAATACGGCCGCGCTGGTGGTGAAAAATCCTTACCTGACCTATGCCCGCATGGCACAACTGCTGGACACCACGCCTCAGCCCGCGCAGAATATCGCGCCCAGCGCCGTGATCGACCCAACGGCCAAGCTGGGAAGCAATGTCTCGGTGGGTGCGAATGCGGTGATCGAGTCCGGTGTAGAGCTGGGCGACGATGTCGTCATCGGCGCCGGGTGTTTTGTTGGTAAGCACACGCGTATTGGTCGCGGTTCACGCCTGTGGGCTAACGTGACGATTTATCACGAAATCCAGATTGGTCAGGATTGTCTGATTCAGTCAGGCACCGTCATCGGTGCGGATGGATTCGGGTATGCTAACGATCGTGGCAATTGGGTGAAAATCCCGCAGTTGGGCACGGTGGTGATTGGTGATCGGGTGGAAATTGGCGCCTGTACAACCATCGATCGCGGTGCGTTGGATAACACTCTGATCGGCAATGGTGTTATCATAGATAACCAATGTCAGATTGCACACAACGTTGTGATCGGTGATAACACCGCGGTTGCCGGTGGTGTGATCATGGCGGGTAGTCTGAAGATTGGCCGTTACTGTATGATTGGCGGCGCCAGCGTCATTAACGGACATATGGAAATCTGTGACAAAGTCACCGTGACGGGAATGGGCATGGTTATGCGCCCAATCACAGAGCCTGGGGTATACTCTTCGGGTATTCCGCTGCAACCCAACAAAACCTGGCGTAAAACGGCAGCGTTGGTGATGAATATCGATGACATGAGCAAACGCCTCAAAGCCATCGAGCGTAAAGTCGGTAAAGACGAGTAACGCCATCCCACGACACCGGCTTCATAATAAGCAGCGTACCTTCTTTACCCGCTCAGACTTTGTCTGAGCATGTGCAGCAGGTATCGCAGGGAAGCGAGACGCCACCGAACTGATTTGCGGCCTGCGGATGATCATTTTGATCGTTGCAGGCCGTGTTATTGTTGCCATCAGAATTTTTAGGACAGGAAGAGTATTTTGACTACTGAAACGCATACTCTGAAAATTGAAGAGATTTTAGAACTGCTGCCGCACCGCTATCCATTCCTGCTGGTTGACCGTGTATTGGAATTTGAAGAGCATAAATATCTGCGTGCGGTGAAGAACGTTTCTGTAAACGAACCGTTTTTCCAGGGGCACTTCCCTGGTAAACCGATTTTCCCAGGCGTTCTGATCCTGGAAGCGATGGCGCAGGCCACCGGTATTCTGGCATTCAAAAGTGTCGGTAAACTGGAGCCGGGCGAACTTTACTACTTCGCCGGCATCGATGAAGCCCGTTTCAAGCGTCCGGTGGTACCGGGCGATCAGATGATCATGGAAGTGACATTCGAGAAAACCCGTCGTGGCCTGACGCGCTTCAAAGGCGTAGCAACCGTAGACGGTAAGATTGTCTGTGAAGCGACCATGATGTGTGCCCGTAGCCGGGAGGCATAATTAGTGATTGATTCAACCGCCAGCATCCATCCCAGTTCCGTTATTGAAGAAGGTGCCGTGATCGGCGCCAATGTTCACATCGGCCCATTTTGCTTTATTGGTGCCAACGTGGAAATTGGTGAAGGTACGGTGCTTAAATCGCATGTGGTGGTGAATGGCCATACGCGTATTGGTAAGGATAACCAGATCTACCAGTTTGCTTCGATTGGCGAAGTGAATCAGGACCTGAAGTATGCGGGTGAGCCGACGCGTGTGGAAATTGGCGATCGCAACCGTATCCGCGAAAGTGTCACGATTCATCGCGGTACGATACAGGGTGGTAGCCTGACCAAAATCGGCAGTGACAACCTGCTGATGGTGAACGCGCATATTGCGCATGATTGCGTGATTGGCAATCGCTGCATTTTCGCCAATAACGCTACGCTGGGTGGCCACGTCACGGTTGATGATTTCGCTATCATCGGTGGGATGACGGCAGTACACCAGTGGTGCACCATTGGCGCTCATGTGATGGTCGGCGGTTGTTCCGGTGTCGCGCAGGACGTACCACCGTACGTCATTGCGCAGGGTAACCATGCGACACCTTTTGGTATCAACATCGAAGGTCTGAAGCGTCGTGGGTTCAGCAAAGAAGCCCTGCATGCGATTCGCAATGCGTACAAGTTGCTGTATCGCAGCAGTAAAACGCTGGATGAAGTTAAGCCTGAGATTGAAGCGCTGGCAAAACAGCATAGCGAAGTTCAACCTTTCTATGACTTCTTTGCCCGCTCAACCCGTGGATTGATTCGTTAATCCATGTCAGTGCGTCCCTTAACGATTGCCCTGGTCGCCGGAGAAACCTCCGGCGATATTCTTGGTGCCGGTCTCATTCGTGCGTTAAAAGCGCGCCATCCTGATGCTCGCTTTGTCGGCGTTGCCGGTCCGCGTATGCAGGCTGAAGGCTGTGAAGCCTGGTATGAGATGGAAGAGTTGGCGGTGATGGGCATTGTTGAAGTGCTGGAACGTCTGCCGCGGCTGCTGAAAATCCGCCGTGACCTGACGCAGCGTTTCACTGCGCTGCAACCGGATGTGTTTGTCGGCATTGATGCGCCTGATTTCAATATCACGCTCGAAGGTCGTCTGAAACGCGCCGGAATTCGCACCATTCATTATGTCAGTCCCTCAGTCTGGGCCTGGCGTCAAAAACGCGTATTCAAAATCGGCCGCAATACTAACCTCGTATTGGCATTTCTGCCGTTTGAAAAAGCGTTCTATGATCGTTTCAATGTGCCGTGCCGTTTTATCGGCCACACTATGGCCGATGCGATGCCAATGCAGCCGGATAAACTGGCAGCGCGTCGTGGTTTAGGGATTGCTGATGATGCAATCTGCCTGGGCCTGTTGCCGGGTAGTCGTGGTGCCGAAGTGGAAATGCTGAGCGCCGATTTTCTGCGTGCCGCGCAACTGCTGCGCCAGCGCTATCCTCGTCTTGAAATCGTGGTGCCTCTGGTGAATGCGAAGCGTCGTGAACAGTTCGAGCACATCAAAGCAGAAGTGGCACCGGAATTACCGATGCACCTGCTGGATGGTAAAGGACGTGAAGCGATGATTGCCAGCGATGCAGCGATTCTGGCATCGGGAACCGCGGCACTGGAGTGTATGCTGGCGAAATGTCCGATGGTGGTGGGTTATCGCATGAAACCTTTCACCTTCTGGCTGGCGAAGCGGCTGGTCAAAACCCCTTACGTCTCCTTACCGAATCTGCTTGCCGGGCGCGAGTTGGTGAAGGAGTTGTTGCAGGATGAATGTCAGCCGGCAGCCTTAGCCGCTGCGCTGGAGCCGCTGTTACATGCGGGTGCCGAGCGTGATGCGTTGCTTGCGACGTTTAACGAACTACATGCACAAATTCGCTGGAATGCTGATGAGCAGGCCGCGGATGCCGTACTGGAGATTGCTCATGGCTGAGTTTATTTATCCCAATGCGCGGCTGATTGCCGGTGTTGATGAGGTCGGGCGTGGCCCGCTGGTCGGCGCGGTGGTGACGGCAGCGGTGATCCTTGACCCTGCAAAGCCGATTGTCGGTCTGGCCGACTCCAAAAAATTGTCGGAAAAACGTCGTCTGGCGTTGTATGACGAGATCAAAGAAAAAGCACTGGCCTGGAGTCTGGGGCGTGCGGAACCGGAAGAGATCGATCAGATCAACATTCTGCATGCGACCATGCTGGCGATGCAGCGTGCGGTGGCAGGTTTACCTGTGGTGCCTGATTTTGTTTTGATCGATGGCAACCGTTGCCCGGCTTTGCCGATGCCATCACAGGCGGTAGTTAAGGGTGATAGCCTGGTTGCAGAGATCAGCGCCGCGTCGATCCTGGCGAAGGTGACGCGCGATCGTGAAATGGCCGAACTGGATCTTCTCTTCCCGCAGTATGGCTTCGCTCAGCACAAGGGTTATCCGACAGCACTGCATATGGAAAAATTGACCCAGTATGGTGCTACGCCTCATCATCGCCGCAGCTTTGCGCCGGTGCGTAACGCTCTGATTGATGCCGACGTGCTGGCCGCACGCCAGCCGACTACGCTTTAATAGCCTGACGCTGTTTTAACCGGAAACTGATATGGCTGAACCCCGTTTTATACATCTGCGCGTTCACAGCGACTACTCAATGGTTGATGGCCTGGCGAAGACCGGGCCGCTGGTAAAAAAGGCTGCCTCATTAGGGATGCCTGCTATTGGCATTACTGATTTCACCAACCTGTGCGGGCTGGTGAAATTCTATGGCACCGCGCACGGTGCTGGGGTAAAGCCGATTATTGGCGCCGATTTCAACGTTGCCAGCGAGCTGATGGGCGATGAGCTGACACAGCTCACCGTGCTGGCGGCGAACAACACCGGTTATCAGAACCTGACATTACTGATTTCACGCGCTTACCAACGGGGTTACGGTATTGCCGGGCCGGTCATTGATCGTGACTGGCTGGCTGAGTATCAGGAAGGCTTGATTCTGCTTTCCGGTGGCCGTCGTGGCGATGTGGGGCGCAGCTTATTGCGCGGCAACAATGCGCTGGTGGCGCAGTGCCTGGCGTTTTATCAGCAGCACTTCTCCGATCGTTACTATCTTGAATTGACGCGCACGGGCCGCCCGGATGAGGAGAGCTACCTGCACGCGGCGGTTGAGCTGGCGATTGCCGAAGGCGTGCCGGTGGTGGCAACCAATGAAGTGTGCTTCCTCAACGAAGATGATTTTGACGCGCATGAAATTCGCGTGGCAATTCATGATGGTTACACGCTGGACGATCCCAAACGTCCGCGTAACTACAGCCCTCAGCAATATATGCGCAGCGAAGCGGAGATGTGCGAGTTGTTCTCGGACATCCCGGAAGCGCTGGAAAATAGCGTAGAAATTGCTAAGCGTTGTAATGTCACCGTGCGCCTGGGTGAGTACTTTCTGCCGCAGTTCCCGACCGGTGATATGACCACCGAAGATTTTCTCGTGGTGAAATCACGGGAAGGTTTGGAAGAACGTCTGGAATTCCTGTTCCCCGATCCGGCAGTGCGTGCCGAGAAACGCCCGGAATATGATGAACGTCTGGAGATTGAACTTAACGTTATTAACCAGATGGGCTTCCCCGGCTACTTCCTGATCGTGATGGAGTTTATCCAGTGGTCGAAGGATAACGGCGTACCGGTAGGACCGGGACGTGGTTCCGGTGCCGGTTCGCTGGTCGCTTATGCGCTGAAGATTACCGATCTTGATCCGCTGGAGTTTGACCTGCTGTTCGAACGTTTCCTGAACCCGGAACGTGTGTCGATGCCTGACTTCGACGTCGACTTCTGTATGGAAAAACGTGACCAGGTGATCGACCACGTTGCTGAGATGTATGGCCGCGATGCGGTATCGCAGATCATTACCTTTGGTACGATGGCAGCAAAAGCGGTGATCCGCGACGTAGGCCGTGTGCTGGGGCATCCTTACGGCTTTGTTGATCGTATCTCCAAGCTGGTGCCGCCCGATCCGGGTATGACGCTGGAAAAAGCCTTTGCTGCCGAACCGCAGTTGCCGGAAATCTACGAGGCAGATGAAGAGGTTAAAGCGCTGATCGACATGGCGCGTAAACTGGAAGGTGTCACGCGTAACGCCGGTAAACACGCCGGTGGCGTGGTGATCGCGCCGACCAAAATTACCGATTTTGCACCGCTGTACTGCGATGAAAACGGCAACCACCCGGTCACGCAATTCGATAAAAATGACGTGGAATATGCTGGTCTGGTGAAGTTCGACTTCCTCGGCTTGCGCACGCTCACCATTATCGACTGGGCGCTGAAGATGATTAACCCGCGCCGTGAGAAGCAGGGCCTGGAACCGATTGATATCGCAGCCATTCCGCTCGACGATAAAAAGAGCTTCGACATGCTGCAACGCGCGGAAACCACCGCCGTGTTCCAGCTTGAATCGCGCGGCATGAAGGATCTGATCAAACGTCTGAAGCCTGACTGCTTCGAAGATATGATCGCATTGGTGGCGTTGTTCCGTCCGGGCCCGTTGCAGTCCGGCATGGTAGATAACTTTATCGACCGTAAGCATGGCCGCGAGGCGATCTCTTACCCGGATATCGAGTGGCAGCATGAGTCGCTGCAACCGGTGCTGGAACCGACCTACGGCATCATCCTTTACCAGGAACAGGTGATGCAGATCGCCCAGGTGCTGTCCGGTTATACTCTGGGCGGCGCGGATATGCTGCGTCGTGCGATGGGTAAAAAGAAACCGGAAGAGATGGCGAAGCAGCGTTCCGTGTTCCAGGATGGAGCGGAGAAGATGGGCGTCAACGGCGAGCTGGCGATGAAGATCTTCGACCTGGTGGAGAAATTCGCCGGTTATGGCTTCAACAAATCGCACTCCGCTGCCTATGCGCTGGTTTCTTATCAAACGTTATGGTTGAAAGCCCACTATCCGGCAGAATTTATGGCGGCGGTAATGACCGCGGATATGGATAACACCGAGAAAGTGGTGGGGCTGGTGGATGAGTGCTGGCGTATGGGCCTCAAGGTGCTGCCGCCAGATATCAACTCCGGGCTTTATCCGTTCCATGTGAACGATGAGGGTGAGATCGTTTACGGTATCGGTGCGATCAAAGGCGTAGGTGAAGGCCCGATTGAAGCGATCCTCGAGGCGCGTAACCGGGATGGTTACTTCAAAGAACTGTTTGATCTCTGCGCCCGTACCGACACCAAAAAGATCAACCGTCGCGTGATGGAAAAACTGATCATGTCCGGTGCGTTCGATCGTCTCGGCCCGCATCGTGCTGCGCTGATGAGCTCCCTTAGCGATGCGCTGAAAGCCGCCGATCAACATGCGAAAGCCGAGGCCATCGGCCAGGCGGATATGTTTGGCGTGCTGGCAGAAGAACCGGAGCAGGTAGAGAAATCGTACGCCAGCGTGACACCGTGGCCGGAACAGATTCAGCTGGATGGCGAACGTGAAACGCTGGGCCTGTATCTCACCGGCCATCCGATCAATCAGTATCTGAAAGAAATTGAACGTTACGTTGGCGGGATGCGTCTCAAAGACATGCATCCAACCGATCGTGGTAAAGTGACCGTCGCGGCGGGGCTGGTGATTGCTGCCCGTACGATGGTCACCAAGCGTGGCAACCGAATTGGTATCTGTACTCTGGATGACCGCTCTGGGCGTCTGGAGGTGATGTTATTTACCGATGCATTGGATAAATACCAGCAATTGCTGGAGAAGGACCGAATCCTGATCGTTAGCGGACAGGTCAGCTTTGATGACTTCAGTGGCGGCCTTAAAATGACCGCCCGCGAAGTGATGGACATTGACGAAGCGCGGGAAAAATACGCGCGTGGTCTTGCTATCTCGCTGACGGACAGGCAAATTGATGACCAGCTTTTAAACCGTCTCCGCCAGTCTCTGGAGCCTCATCGCTCCGGGACTATTCCGGTGCATCTCTATTATCAGAGAGCAGATGCGCGGGCGAAGCTGCGCTTTGGTGCAGCGTGGCGTATTTCGCCCAGCGATCGTTTACTCAACGATTTGCGGTCGTTAGTTGGGTCGGAGCAGGTGGAACTGGAGTTTGACTAAAACAGGAACATTATGAGTCTTAATTACCTGGATTTTGAACAGCCAATCGCAGAACTGGAAGCGAAAATCGACTCGCTGAAATCGATTGGCCGTCAGGATGAGAAACACGATATTAATCTGGACGAAGAAGTGCAGCGTCTGCGCGAAAAAAGCGTAGAGTTGACACGTAAAATCTTCTCCGATTTGGGTGCATGGCAGGTCGCGCAACTGGCGCGTCACCCGCTGCGTCCTTATACGCTGGACTATGTCCGCAATGCCTTTGATGATTTTGATGAGCTGGCTGGCGATCGTGCCTATGCCGATGATAAAGCGATTGTCGGTGGTATCGCCCGTCTCGATGGCCGTCCGGTGATGATCATTGGTCATCAGAAAGGCCGTGAAACCAAAGACAAAATTCGTCGCAACTTCGGTATGCCAGCACCAGAGGGCTACCGTAAAGCGCTGCGCCTGATGGAGATGGCTGAACGCTTTAAGATGCCGTTGATCACCTTCATCGACACCCCGGGTGCATACCCGGGCGTTGGTGCTGAGGAACGTGGTCAGTCGGAAGCGATTGCCCGTAACCTGCGTGAGATGTCTGGCCTGAAAATCCCGGTAATTTGTACCGTGATCGGCGAAGGCGGCTCAGGTGGTGCACTGGCGATTGGTGTGGGCGATAAGGTCAACATGTTGCAGTACAGCACCTATTCGGTGATCTCACCGGAAGGCTGTGCCTCCATTTTGTGGAAAAGCGCTGACAAAGCACCGCTGGCGGCAGAAGCAATGGGCATCACCGCTGATCGTCTGAAAGAGTTGAAATTGATCGACTCCATCATCCCGGAACCGCTGGGTGGTGCACACCGTCAGCCTGTGGATATGGCCGAAGCACTGAAAAAGCAGCTGCTGGCTGATCTGGCCGATCTCGATGTTCTCAGCACCGAAGAGTTGCTGAACCGTCGTTATCAGCGTCTGATGAGCTACGGCTACGCCTGATAAGCTGATGATCAAAAAAAGCGGACTTCGGTCCGCTTTTTTTATGCCTGCGCAACAGCAGAGCATTCTGACGGTAATCCGCCCCCGCTTTTCGCTATCCTTATTCAGTGCCACAACACCACAGGAGGTGAGCATTGAATATTCTTGCGATCATGGGACCGCACGGGGTTTTCTACAAAGATGAACCCATTCGTGAACTGGATGCTGCACTGAAGCTGCAAGGTTTCCAGACCGTCTATCCCACCAATGCCAGCGACCTGCTGAAGCTGATTGAACATAACCCGCGCATCTGTGGCGTGGTTTTTGACTGGGACGATTACAGTCTGGCGCTGTGCAGTGAAATCAATCAGCTCAATGAATATCTGCCGCTGTACGCGTTTATCAACACCCATTCACAAATGGATGTCAGCATTAACGAGATGCGCATGGCGTTGCATTTCTTCGAATACGCGCTCAGCATGGCTGACGATATCGCGTTGCATATCCGCCAGTACACCGACGAATACATCGACAAAATCACACCGCCACTGACCAAAGCGCTGTTCACTTATGTCAATGAGGGCAAGTACACCTTCTGTACTCCAGGGCATATGGGGGGAACTGCGTTTCAGAAAAGCCCGGTGGGAAGTTTGTTCTACGACTTTTTTGGCGCGAATACGTTAAAAGCAGATATCTCCATTTCAGTGACGGAACTGGGTTCCCTGCTTGATCACACCGGCCCGCATCTGGAAGCTGAGGAGTACGTCGCGCGGACTTTTGGTGCTGAGCAAAGCTATATGGTGACCAATGGCACCTCGACCTCGAATAAGATCGTGGGCATGTATGCGGCTCCAGCGGGTAGCACGGTCTTGATTGACCGCAACTGCCATAAATCCCTGACCCATCTGTTGATGATGAGCGACATTATCCCGCTCTGGCTGAAGCCAACACGCAACGCGCTTGGCATTCTTGGCGGTATTCCCAAGCGGGAGTTCACCCGCGACAGCATCCAGCAGAAAGTGGAAAGCACGCCGCGCGCCAGTTGGCCGGTGCATGCGGTGATCACTAACTCAACCTACGACGGCTTACTGTACAACACGCAATACATCAAACAGACGCTGGATGTGCCGTCGATCCACTTCGATTCCGCGTGGGTGCCCTATACCAATTTCCACCCGATCTATGACGGAAAAAGTGGCATGAGTGGCGATCGGGTGCCGGGTAAAGTGTTCTACGAAACGCAATCAACGCATAAACTGCTGGCGGCATTTTCCCAGGCGTCGCTTATTCACATCAAAGGTGATTACGATGAGCAGACCTTTAACGAAGCCTACATGATGCATACCACCACCTCGCCAAATTACGCCATTGTCTCGTCGATTGAGACGGCGGCGGCGATGTTGCGCGGCAATCCGGGTAAGCGCCTGATCAATCGTTCGGTAGAACGGGCGTTGCATTTCCGGCGTGAGATCCAGCGTTTGCGTGAAGAGTCAGAGGGGTGGTTCTTTGATATCTGGCAGCCGGAAAAAGTGGATGAAGCGGAATGCTGGCCGATCCAGCCGGGTGAGGAAGACTGGCACGGTTTTACCCAGGCCGACCGCGATCATATGTACCTTGATCCGATTAAGGTAACCATCCTGACGCCAGGAATGAGCGAGCTGGGGGGGATGGCGGAAGAGGGGATTCCGGCGGCGCTGGTGGCAAAATTCCTCGACCAGCGTGGCGTGGTGGTGGAAAAAACCGGTCCGTATAACCTGCTGTTCCTGTTCAGTATTGGCATCGATAAGACCAAAGCGATGAGCGTGCTGCGTGGCTTGACCGAATTTAAGCGCGCTTATGATCTCAATCTGCGGGTAAAAAACATGTTGCCGGATCTCTACGCCGAAGATCCTGATTTCTATCGCAACATGCGTATTCAGACGCTGGCCCAGGGCATCCATCAGTTGATCCTGCAACACGATCTGCCGCGCCTGATGCTCAAAGCTTTTGACGTGTTGCCAGAGATGAAGATGACCCCGCATCAGGCATTTCAACAGCAGGTAAAAGGACTGGTGGAAACAGTCGATATCCGCGAGCTGGTGGGACGCATCTCCGCCAATATGATTTTGCCCTATCCGCCAGGTGTCCCTTTGGTGATGCCGGGAGAAATGATCACTGAGCAGAGTCGCGCGGTGCTCGATTTTCTGTTGATGCTCTGCACTATCGGGCGGCACTACCCCGGTTTCGAAACGGACATTCACGGCGCGACGTTGACCGAGGATGGGCGTTATCTGGTACGGGTGCTTAAAGGCGAGAACGACCATTAAGTTCGGACAAAAGCCTCTTTTCAGCAGGCCGCCTGCCACGTAAGGTAAGCGGCTAAGCCGAT
This sequence comes from Pantoea sp. X-Soil-TKNS-1279, assembly GCF_059730565.1. NCBI lineage: Bacteria > Pseudomonadati > Pseudomonadota > Gammaproteobacteria > Enterobacterales > Erwiniaceae > Pantoea > Pantoea sp. X-Soil-TKNS-1279. The sequence goes on from NZ_AP035948.1 coordinate 943,907, forward strand.
AACCGGAGCCACTATGCTACAGATTAAACAGATCCACCACATTGCCATTATCGCCACCGATTATGCGCGCAGTAAGGCATTCTATTGTGATGTGCTGGGCTTTGAATTGCTGGGGGAGTTTTATCGTGCAGAACGTGATTCGTGGAAAGGGGATCTCGGGCTGAATGGTGTCTACACTATCGAACTGTTCTCCTTCCCGTCACCGCCAGCACGCGTCAGTCAGCCGGAAGCCTGTGGCTTACGTCATCTGGCATTTTGTGTTGAGGATGTGGAACAATCGGTCGCGGCGCTGGCTGAGAAGGGGGTGGTTTGCGAACCGATTCGTATTGATGCGTTGACCGGTAAAACCTGTACCTTCTTCTCTGACCCCGATGGTTTGCCGCTGGAGCTATATCAGGCGTAAAATAGCACCCGTCGCGAGCCGCAATCGGGCGGTTCGCCCTTACGGATTGCGCCATGTCTTTGTCCCATCTTGCTGCACTGCTGAAACCCGATGCCCGCTGCGTGCTGGCGTTCAGCGGTGGGCTGGATTCCACCGTGTTGTTGCATCAACTGGTTTGCTGGCAACGACAACATCCACAGTTTCAACTGCGCGCATTGCATGTCCATCATGGTTTAAGCCCCAATGCTGATAGTTGGGCAGCACATTGCCAGCACCTTTGCCAGCAGTGGCAAGTCCCCTGTGAGGTGTTGCGAGTGCAGGTGGATGGGCATGAGCAGGGGATAGAAGCGGCAGCGCGCGATGCACGTTATCAGGCGTTGTTTCAACACCTGCAACCCGGTGAGTACTTACTTACCGCCCAGCATCTTGATGATCAGTGTGAAACCCTGCTGCTGGCCCTAAAGCGTGGCAGTGGCCCGGCGGGCCTGGCCGCGATGCCATCACAACGTATCGTGGGGGAAAACACCCATCTGCGGCCATTGTTGACCTTCAGTCGTCAGCAACTTGAAAGTTGGGCGACAGAGCATCAGTTGCGTTGGATCGAAGACGAGAGCAACGCGGATTGCCGCTACGACAGAAATTTTCTGCGTCAGCAGGTACTCCCGTTATTGCAAGCTCGCTGGCCGCATTTCAGCGCTGCGGTTGCACGCAGCGCCGCGTTATGTGGTGAACAGGAACAACTGCTGGACGAGTTGCTGGCGGAACAATTGGCACAACTCACGGATGAGCTGGGGCGACTTAACTTCACGCCGTTGTTGAGCATGCAGGAAGCGCGTCGTCATGCGCTGCTGCGGCGCTGGATTGCGCAGCAGGGCGGAATCATGCCCTCACGCGATGCATTGCTGCGCATCACCCGTGAAGTGATGCAGAGTCGGGAAGATGCCCAACCCTGCCTGCATTTTGGTGCTTTTGAACTGCGCCGTTATCGCCAGCACCTGTACTGGCTAGCGCCTCAGCCTTCCCTCAGTCAGCACTCACTTACCTGGCATGACCTCTCGCAACCCTTGCGTTTGCCCGAACCACTCGGGGAGTTACAGGCAAGCCATGATAGCCCGCGGCTACGTTACCCGACCGATGATGAGCAGGTGAGCGTGCGTTTTAAGGCCCAGGGCTATTTCCACCTGATCGAACGGGCGGGGGGACGTGAAGTGAAAAAGCTGTGGCAGGAGCTGGGTGTTCCGCCCTGGCAGCGTGAACGGATCCCACTGATTTACTACAACCAGACGTTAATTTGCGCGCCGGGATTTTTTATCACCCGTGAAGGTGCGACCAGCAATGAGCAAGGCTGGACGGCGGTCTGGTTACAACAACAATAAAACGGAGAGCAATGATGAAACACTGGATCGCGGCGGCACTTTTCGCCGTGGCACTGCCGGCGCTGGCCGACGGTGATATTAAGGCCGGGGCGCAAAAAGCGGCCAGTTGTCTGGCTTGTCATGGTGCGGAAGGAAAAAGCGCCGTGCCTTTGTATCCTAATCTGGCCGGACAGCACGCACCTTATCTGCTGCACTCGTTACAAGCCTACAAAAAAGGGGAGCGCAGTGGGGGGCAGGCTGAGGTAATGAAAGCGTTTGTAGCCGGGTTAAGCGATCAGGATATGGAAGATCTGTCGGCGTATTACAGCTCGCTACAGCCATAAGCGAGGGGGGCGGGAGAGGGATTTCCCGCCCGTAGGAAGGTTACTCGTCTTCGCTGACGATAACGGTGCCCAGCTCAGGGTGGCTGAAGCTGGCGATGTGATCGAGCCGCAGCTCGCGTGTTTCGCCGGAGAGGTCGACCGCAAGATACTCGACGTTTTTGCGTGAAATCATGTCCACGGCTTTCGCCTTGAGCTGATCACCGTTTTTTAATTCGAGCGCAAGCGTCCAGTGTTTTTGGCAGGCGAGTTCCAGGTTGTCGTAGTCATCGCAGTTGATGGGTTTGTAGGCTTCATTCGTCAACATAGTCGCTCACCAATAAGTTTGCAGCGGCATAGGCTGCCTGTTCCCTGACAGAAGAGTTTAGCGCAGAATTAGCGGCAATATCATTGAGTGCATTCAGCGCGCATCCAATGGCATCTGGCACATAACCCAGGTCGCCGCTGCCAATTTCGGCATACTTCTGGCGAACTAACTCACAATACTTTTGCACATTCACCTCCTCAGCAGAGTTTTAATACTCTGGTTGATAGGAGACTATATCACAGGCAATTCACTGAAATCAGCCAGTGAACAGCGCGAAGCATTCAGAGAAAAGCAGAAAAGTGGCAAAATTCGCTGCTGTTAAGCGTCTGCACAGCGCACAAAAGGTTAAGTTAATGGACAGGTTATTACGCAGTACAGGAACCCTTCCTGCGGCAGGTATCACATGATTGTATTGTCACGTTCGGTTTCACTGCCGGAAAATGAGGTCGAGTTGAGTGCCATCCGTGCGCAGGGCGCTGGTGGGCAGCATGTCAATAAAACCTCGACCGCCATCCACCTGCGTTTTGATATCAATGCGTCATCATTGCCGCCATTTTATAAAGAGCGTCTGCTGGCCGCGCGTCACCATTTGATCACCGAGGATGGCGTGGTGATTATCAAAGCGCAGGAATATCGTAGCCAGGAGATGAATCGCGAAGCTGCGCTACAGCGGTTGATTAATTTAATTCGGGAACTGACAACGGTGGAAAAAGTGAGGCGCGCCACTCGTCCCACCCGGGCATCGAAAGAACGACGACTGGACGGCAAAGCGCGGCGAAGTAATACCAAGGCGCTGCGGGGAAAAGTGCGTTAAAAATAGCGCCTCTGGTCAGAGGCGCTCTGGGAGATTACTTGTTCAGGGCTTTTGCCAGGAATTCGACGATTTCGCTGTGCTTAATCATCTCTTTCTCGCTGGCGGAACGCGCTTTGTACTCGATCTCTTCATTATCGAGGTTACGATCGCCGATCACGATGGTATGCGGTACACCAATCAGTTCCATATCGGCAAACATCACGCCCGGACGCTCTTTACGGTCATCCAGAATCACGTCAATGCCTTTGGCACGCAGCGCGTTGTACAGATCATCCGCGACTTCTTTCACACGGAAAGATTTGTGCATGTTCATTGGCAGAATCGCCACTTCGAACGGTGCCAGGGCTGCCGGCCAGATGATGCCACGCTCGTCATGGTTCTGCTCAATTGCCGCCGCCACCACGCGGGTGATACCGATACCGTAGCAGCCCATGGTCATGATTTGGTTACGACCATCTTCGCCTTGCACCGCCGCTTTCAGCGCATCTGAATATTTGGTGCCGAGCTGGAAGATGTGACCCACTTCGATACCACGTTTGATCAGCAGCGTGCCTTTACCGTCCGGGCTGGGATCGCCTTCCACCACGTTGCGGATATCTTCGACACGCGGTTCCGGCAAGTCACGGCCCCAGTTAATTCCAGCGAAGTGTTTGCCATCGATGTTGGCACCGGCGCAGAAGTCGCTGGTTTTCGCCACGGTACGGTCGGCAATCACCGGCATGGTCAGACCCACCGGACCGAGGGAACCCGGACCTGCGCCCAGAACCGCACGGATTTCGGCTTCGGTCGCCATTTCCAGCGGTGCGGCAACGATATCCAGCTTCTCCGCTTTCACTTCGTTGAGCTGATGATCACCACGCAGCAGCAGGGCAACCAGCGTATGGCCGCTCTCTTCGGTGCCTTTAACAAACAGCGTTTTGACCGTTTTCTCAATCGGCAGCTGATGCTGTTCAACCAACTCGGCGATGGTTTTCGCATTTGGTGTGTCGAACTGCACCATCTGTTGTGTCGGCTGTGGACGTTCGCCAGCCGGGGCCAGAGCCTCCGCTTTCTCGATGTTAGCAGCGTAATCGGATTCGCTGGAGAAGATCACATCATCTTCACCGCTCTGCGCCAGCACCTGGAATTCATGTGAAGCGCTACCACCGATGGAACCGGTATCGGCCTGTACCGCACGGAAGTCCAGCCCCATACGGCTGAAGCTCTGGCTGTAGGCGCGATACATCGCGTCATAGGTTTCCTGCAACGATTCCTGCGAGGTGTGGAACGAGTAGGCATCTTTCATGATGAACTCGCGTGAACGCATCACCCCAAAGCGTGGGCGCACTTCGTCACGGAACTTGGTCTGGATCTGATACAGGTTGAGCGGCAATTGCTTGTAAGAGCTCAACTCGTTACGGATCAGGTCAGTGACCACTTCTTCATGCGTCGGACCCAACACGAACGGGCGATCGTGACGGTCTTTAATACGCAGCAGTTCGGGACCATATTGCTCCCAACGGCCACTCTCTTCCCACAGATCGGCAGGCTGAACCACCGGCATAGAGATTTCAATCGCGCCTGCGTTGTTCATCTCTTCACGCACGATGTTTTCGACTTTTCTCAGCACGCGAACACCGGTCGGCAGCCAGGTATAAAGTCCTGAAGCCAGTTTACGGATCATCCCGGCGCGCAGCATCAGCTGGTGGCTGATAACTTCCGCATCGGAGGGCGTCTCCTTCAGAGTGGAGAGCAAATATTGAGTAGTACGCATTGATTACGATTCCAGTTATACGGAAGGTCACTGACAAAAAATTTTGCTGGCGGCTAGTGTACCAGCGAGATCCGCCACTCAAAAGCGCGTTTTAGCGCGGATCGAGAGCGATCACCTCGGTGCCTGCCTCATCAATGCGCCAGCGCACATTAAAATCGAGCAGCCAGGCAGCATATTCACGATCTTCTGCCTCACCTTTGCGATAAGCAGGGCGCGGATCCTGAGCCAGTACATCGCTGATAAAGCGTGCCAGATGGGGGTGGTTTTTTTGTTGCTGTTGAATTTGCGTCAACGCCAGTGCAGAGAAACGCACCGGCATTGCTGCCTCGGGAGCCTGCTGGGCAAATCCGGCGCGTGCATCCGGTAAGGCTTCGGCAAACGGCAGATAAGGTTTGATATCGACCACCGGGGTGCCATCCACCAGATCTAAACTGCCCAACTGCAAAATGACCTGCTGCTTTTCGCAACGGATGCCTTTGAGTTCAACCAGCGACATACCAATCGGATTGGGTCGGAAGGTTGAACGCGTCGCAAAGACGCCCATGCGCGCATTGCCACCCAGGCGTGGTGGACGTACGGTGGGGCGCCAGCCGCCAGCCAGGGTTTGATGAAAAACAAACAGCACCCACAGATGGCTGAACGCCTCAAGACCGCGTACCGCTTCAGCCTGGTTGTAAGGTGGCAGCAGATGCAGCTCACCGGTGCCATCCTGCACCAGACCCGGCTGGCGAGGCACGGCGAATTTCTCTTTCCACGGCGAATGAATTACGCCGATTTGCGCAAAGGCAAACTCACTCATTGATTGGCAACTTTCAGTGCAGAACCCTGACAGACGGCCTGACGATAGCAACCCGGAGTGCTGGAGACGATTTCGCACTTATGCAGCAGCACGGCGTTCGCCTTCATTCCCGCCGCTCGCAGTTGCAGGCGTTTACGGGCGGTATTGATATTTGGCGGTGAATCCTGGGTGCTGCTCTGGCAATCATCGCCAGACACTTCGCCGAGGTCACGGAAAGGTTTGCTGACCAAATCGGTCGCGTCCGTGTAAATCTTCACCGGGGCCGGACGGGGCGCAGGGCGGCGTTCCGGTTCGCTGGATTGCTGCTGCGGGTGCGATGAAGCACTGCTTATCGGGTGATATTCACGCACACACCCGGTCAGCATCAATGCCAACAAGCAGAGCGGTAAAAAACGCATGGCAACATCCTCATGTTTTAAAAAGTGGCGTTATTGAAACAAGGACAACCGTAAATAACAAGTCAGCTGCCACAACCGGCAAAAGAAAGGGCGACCGAAGCCGCCCTGAATGGCATGAGAAGAGGGGATTACCAGCCCTTCACCGCACCACCGTTGAAGATTTTGTTCGCGGCTTCCGCGACTTCGTCAGACTGATAAGCCTGAACAAATTTCTTCACGTTTTCAGCGTCTTTGTTGTCTTCACGGCTAACGATCAGGTTCACGTACGGTGAATCTTTATCTTCAACGAAGATACCGTCTTTAGCCGGGGTCAGGCCAATCTGGCTGGCGTAAGTGGTGTTGATTACTGCCAGCGCAATCTGCTGATCGTCCAGTGAACGCGGCAACTGCGGCGCTTCCAGCTCAACAATCTTCAGGTTTTTCGGGTTCTCGGTGATATCCAGCGCGGTCGGCAGCAGGCCAACACCGTCTTTCAGTTTAATCAGACCCACTTTCTGCAACAGCAGCAGCGAACGACCAAGGTTAGTCGGGTCATTCGGGATGGCGATCTGAGCGCCGTTCTGCAACTCATCCAGAGATTTGATCTTTTTGGAGTAGCCTGCGATGGGGTAAACAAAGGTGTTACCAACCGGTACCAGCTTATAGCCACGATCTTTGATCTGCTGATCCAGATACGGTTTGTGCTGGAAGGCGTTAACATCGATATCGCCTTTGCTCAGGGCTTCGTTCGGCAGAACGTAGTCGTTGAAGGTGACCAATTCAACATCCAGGCCATACTTCTCTTTCGCGACTTTCTGTGCCGTTTCAGCAACCTGTTGCTCGGCGCCAACAATCACACCCACTTTAATGTGGTTTGGATCTTTGGCTTTCTGATCGCATCCGGCCAGCGCAATCACGCCAATCAGCGCGCCCACAGCGGCAATCTTTTTAAATGTAAAAGACATATCCTTTCCTTAATAGAGAATATTGATATTGCTTGCTTACTTATGGGACACAGCACGCACGATGCGGTCGCCACAGAATTGGATTAAATAAACCAACACCACCAACAGGACCAGAACGGTATTCATCACGGTGGCGTTATAGCCGATGTAACCATACTGATAGCCGATCTGGCCGAGTCCGCCAGCACCCACAGCACCACCCATCGCGGAGTAGCCAACCAGCGTGATCAAAGTAATTGTAGCGGCATTCACCAGCCCCGGCAGGGCTTCAGGCAGCAACACCTTGCGTACGATTTGCAGCGGTGTGGCCCCCATCGCGCGTGACGCTTCGATCAACCCGGTGGGCAGTTCGAGCAAGGCGTTCTCAACCATACGGGCGATAAACGGCGCGGCCCCCACGGTCAGCGGCACAATCGCGGCCTGTAGACCGATCGACGTTCCCACGATCGCGCGGGTAAATGGAATCATCCAGACCAGCAGGATAATGAACGGGATAGAACGGAAGATATTCACCAACGCCGAGAGTACGCGATACAACGCACCGTTCGCCAGAATCTGGCCGGGACGGGTGACGTACAGCAACACGCCAACGGGCAGACCAAGCACAAAGCCAAAGAAGCCGGAGACAAAGGTCATCATCAGCGTTTCCCAAATGCCACGTCCCAGTAGCCACATCATCGCTTCAGACATAACCCAGTACCTCAACTTTCACATGATTCTCTTTCAACCAGGCAATCGCGGCTTGCGTATCATTTTCGCTACCGTCCATCTCGGCCAGCATAATGCCGAACTTCACGCCACCGGCGTAATCCATCTGCGCGCTAATAATATTGTTATTAACGTTGAAGCGACGTGCCGCTTCTGACAGCAGAGGCGCATCCACCGACTTGCCCGTGAATTCCAGGCGTAATAAAGGTACGGTGTCATTTCCTGGCTGGGCCGACATGCGTTGCTGGTAATCGTCAGGAATATCGAGATGCAGGGTTGACTGGATAAACTGCTGCGCCAACGGTGTTTTCGGATGAGAAAATACTTCGCTAACGCTGTCTTGCTCAATCAGTTCGCCATTACTGATTACGGCGACCTGATCGCAGATGCGCTTCACCACATCCATTTCATGGGTGATCAGCAGGATGGTCAGACCGAGACGGCGATTGATATCTTTAAGCAACTCGAGGATGGAACGGGTTGTTGCCGGATCCAGAGCGCTGGTGGCTTCGTCGCACAGCAGCACTTTAGGGTTGCTGGCCAGAGCACGGGCAATCGCCACACGCTGTTTTTGACCACCGGACAGGTTCGCCGGCCAGGCATCGTGTTTATCCGCCAGGCCCACCAGGTCCAGCAGCTCGCTGACGCGCTGTTTGATCTGCTCGCGAGAAAGATTGCCCAGCTCAAGCGGCAGAGCGACGTTGCCGAAGACAGTGCGTGAGTTCATCAAATTAAAATGCTGGAAAATCATGCCAATCTGACGGCGTGCCTGTGTCAACTGACCTTCGGAAAGTGCGGTCAGATCCTGACCATCGACCAATACCCGGCCAGATGTAGGACGCTCCAGCAGATTGACGCAGCGAATAAGTGTACTTTTACCGGCACCGGATGCACCGATGACGCCATAAATCTGTCCGGCAGGCACATGCAAGCTGACGTTAGATAACGCCTGAATGGTGCGTGAACCTTGCTGGAACACTTTGCTAATATTTTCGAGTTTAATCATTAGGTTAGTTATTATCGTGTTGCGTTGTCCGTGGTGTTTCGGGTTTCATCTGGCTACGCCGTGTGAAATCTGGATGGATGGTAAGGCATCCAGACGGCTAAATCAATGAAAGTCATTCAATCTGCCATTCTCTCAGTATGCGCAATCATGCGATACTGACCGGCAATTTTTGCAGCAGGAGTTTCTACGTGGCGAACAAAGTCCCGGCTATTTTTCTTGATCGTGATGGCACATTGAATGTCGATCACGGCTATGTCCATGAGATCGATAATTTTCAGTTTATTGATGGCACCATTGAGGCGTTACAGGCGCTGAAAAAAATGGGCTTTGCCCTGGTACTGGTCACCAATCAGTCGGGCATTGCGCGCGGCATGTTTACGGAAGACCAATTTATGCAGCTGACGGAGTGGATGGACTGGTCCCTGGCGGATCGCGATGTTGATCTCGATGGTATCTATTTCTGCCCGCATCTGCCGGATGCGCCGGTTGAAGAGTATCGCCAGCAATGTGATTGCCGTAAACCGCAGCCTGGTATGCTGCTGTCGGCGCAGAAGCATCTCCATATAGATATGGCAGCTTCTTATATGGTTGGCGACAAACTGGAAGATATGCAGGCGGCGCAGGCGGCTGGTGTAGGCACGAAAGTGTTGGTGCGTACCGGTAAACCGGTGACGGCGGAAGGCGAAGCGGCGGCGGATTGGGTGATTGATAGCCTTGCTGACCTGCCGGAACGTATTAAAAAGGGCTAAAAACGGGCCTTTTGCACAAATTTCAGCCGAACAGTAAAAAAGTTGAAATTTACGCTTGCGCTTCGTCAGAGTCTCCCTATAATGCGCCTCCACTGACACGGCAAAGCGGCAACGCAGACGGTCAGCGAGGGAGGAAGTGATTCATCCCGCCAGAGAAAAATCTCGAAAAAGTGATTGACTCTGAAGGAGGAAAGCGTAATATACGCCACCTCGCGACAGACGGTTAACCCGCTGCTCGCACTGCTCTTTAACAATTTATCAGACAATCTGTGTGGGCACTCGCAGGATTGATATCAAAAGTCTACGGACTTAAAAAATATCAAGTCTCAAGAGTGAACACGTAATTCATTACGAAGTTTAATTCTTTGAGCATCAAACTTAAATTGAAGAGTTTGATCATGGCTCAGATTGAACGCTGGCGGCAGGCCTAACACATGCAAGTCGAACGGTAGCACAGAGGAGCTTGCTCCTTGGGTGACGAGTGGCGGACGGGTGAGTAATGTCTGGGGATCTGCCCGATGGAGGGGGATAACTACTGGAAACGGTAGCTAATACCGCATAACGTCGCAAGACCAAAGTGGGGGACCTTCGGGCCTCACACCATCGGATGAACCCAGATGGGATTAGCTAGTAGGTGGGGTAACGGCTCACCTAGGCGACGATCCCTAGCTGGTCTGAGAGGATGACCAGCCACACTGGAACTGAGACACGGTCCAGACTCCTACGGGAGGCAGCAGTGGGGAATATTGCACAATGGGCGCAAGCCTGATGCAGCCATGCCGCGTGTATGAAGAAGGCCTTCGGGTTGTAAAGTACTTTCAGCGGGGAGGAAGGGATGATGTTTAATACGCATCATCATTGACGTTACCCGCAGAAGAAGCACCGGCTAACTCCGTGCCAGCAGCCGCGGTAATACGGAGGGTGCAAGCGTTAATCGGAATTACTGGGCGTAAAGCGCACGCAGGCGGTCTGTCAAGTCGGATGTGAAATCCCCGGGCTTAACCTGGGAACTGCATTCGAAACTGGCAGGCTAGAGTCTTGTAGAGGGGGGTAGAATTCCAGGTGTAGCGGTGAAATGCGTAGAGATCTGGAGGAATACCGGTGGCGAAGGCGGCCCCCTGGACAAAGACTGACGCTCAGGTGCGAAAGCGTGGGGAGCAAACAGGATTAGATACCCTGGTAGTCCACGCTGTAAACGATGTCGACTTGGAGGTTGTGCCCTTGAGGCGTGGCTTCCGGAGCTAACGCGTTAAGTCGACCGCCTGGGGAGTACGGCCGCAAGGTTAAAACTCAAATGAATTGACGGGGGCCCGCACAAGCGGTGGAGCATGTGGTTTAATTCGATGCAACGCGAAGAACCTTACCTGGCCTTGACATCCAGAGAACTTAGCAGAGATGCTTTGGTGCCTTCGGGAACTCTGAGACAGGTGCTGCATGGCTGTCGTCAGCTCGTGTTGTGAAATGTTGGGTTAAGTCCCGCAACGAGCGCAACCCTTATCCTTTGTTGCCAGCGATTCGGTCGGGAACTCAAAGGAGACTGCCGGTGATAAACCGGAGGAAGGTGGGGATGACGTCAAGTCATCATGGCCCTTACGGCCAGGGCTACACACGTGCTACAATGGCGCATACAAAGAGAAGCGACCTCGCGAGAGCAAGCGGACCTCATAAAGTGCGTCGTAGTCCGGATTGGAGTCTGCAACTCGACTCCATGAAGTCGGAATCGCTAGTAATCGTAGATCAGAATGCTACGGTGAATACGTTCCCGGGCCTTGTACACACCGCCCGTCACACCATGGGAGTGGGTTGCAAAAGAAGTAGGTAGCTTAACCTTCGGGAGGGCGCTTACCACTTTGTGATTCATGACTGGGGTGAAGTCGTAACAAGGTAACCGTAGGGGAACCTGCGGTTGGATCACCTCCTTACCTGAAGATACTTTCCTTCGAAGTGCTCACACAGATTGTCTGATGAAATTTAAAGAAGCAGTAAAACCCTCGGCAGGCTTGTAGCTCAGGTGGTTAGAGCGCACCCCTGATAAGGGTGAGGTCGGTGGTTCAAGTCCACTCAGGCCTACCAAATTCTCCCGATTTCTGCGTTGTGACAACGACTCGCATACCTGATGTATGCTTCGCGTCGTCACGCCTTGAACTCGAAAGAATTGGGTGAAGGGTTTTGCGAATCATTGGGGCTATAGCTCAGCTGGGAGAGCGCCTGCCTTGCACGCAGGAGGTCAGCGGTTCGATCCCGCTTAGCTCCACCATCAACGACCCCACGTTGATAAAAAAACTTCCGAATGCATTTTCGAGTGCATTGCGAAGTTATTGCTCTTTAACAATCCGGAACAAGCTGAAAATTTGAAACGACACGTTGTTTCATTTCTCCGTAATAAGAAATGAAAGCGATGTGTTCGAGTCTCTCAAATGCTTGCAGTCTGCATGCGTTGCAAAACGCCTGTGGGTTGTGAGGTTAAGCGACTAAGCGTACACGGTGGATGCCCTGGCAGTCAGAGGCGATGAAGGACGTGCTAATCTGCGAAAAGCGTCGGTAAGGTGATATGAACCGCAACAGCCGACGATGTCCGAATGGGGAAACCCAGTGCACTTGTGCACTATCGTTAACTGAATACATAGGTTAACGAGGCGAACCGGGGGAACTGAAACATCTAAGTACCCCGAGGAAAAGAAATCAACCGAGATTCCCCCAGTAGCGGCGAGCGAACGGGGAACAGCCCAGGACCTGAATCAGTTTGTGTGTTAGTGGAAGCGTCTGGAAAGTCGCGCGATACAGGGTGACAGCCCCGTACATGAAAATGCACAGATTGTGAGTCCGATGAGTAGGGCGGGACACGTGGTATCCTGTCTGAATATGGGGGGACCATCCTCCAAGGCTAAATACTCCTGACTGACCGATAGTGAACCAGTACCGTGAGGGAAAGGCGAAAAGAACCCCGGCGAGGGGAGTGAAACAGAACCTGAAACCGTGTACGTACAAGCAGTGGGAGCACCTTCGGGTGTGACTGCGTACCTTTTGTATAATGGGTCAGCGACTTATATTCTGTAGCAAGGTTAACCGTATAGGGGAGCCGCAGGGAAACCGAGTCTTAATTGGGCGTTAAGTTGCAGGGTATAGACCCGAAACCCGGTGATCTAGCCATGGGCAGGTTGAAGGTTGGGTAACACTAACTGGAGGACCGAACCGACTAATGTTGAAAAATTAGCGGATGACTTGTGGCTGGGGGTGAAAGGCCAATCAAACCGGGAGATAGCTGGTTCTCCCCGAAAGCTATTTAGGTAGCGCCTCGTGAATTCATCTCCGGGGGTAGAGCACTGTTTCGGCTAGGGGGCCATCCCGGCTTACCAACCCGATGCAAACTACGAATACCGGAGAATGTTATCACGGGAGACACACGGCGGGTGCTAACGTCCGTCGTGAAGAGGGAAACAACCCAGACCGCCAGCTAAGGTCCCAAAGTCATGGTTAAGTGGGAAACGATGTGGGAAGGCCCAGACAGCCAGGATGTTGGCTTAGAAGCAGCCATCATTTAAAGAAAGCGTAATAGCTCACTGGTCGAGTCGGCCTGCGCGGAAGATGTAACGGGGCTAAACCATGCACCGAAGCTGCGGCAGCGACACTATGTGTTGTTGGGTAGGGGAGCGTTCTGTAAGCCGCTGAAGGTGGACTGTGAGGTCTGCTGGAGGTATCAGAAGTGCGAATGCTGACATAAGTAACGATAAAGCGGGTGAAAAGCCCGCTCGCCGGAAGACCAAGGGTTCCTGTCCAACGTTAATCGGGGCAGGGTGAGTCGACCCCTAAGGCGAGGCTGAAAAGCGTAGTCGATGGGAAACAGGTTAATATTCCTGTACTTGGTGTTACTGCGAAGGGGGGACGGAGAAGGCTAGGTTATCCGGGCGACGGTTGTCCCGGTTTAAGCGTGTAGGCTTGCATTCCAGGCAAATCCGGAATGCTTTAAGGCTGAGGCGTGATGACGAGCCACTACGGTGGTGAAGTAACTGATGCCCTGCTTCCAGGAAAAGCCTCTAAGCTCCAGGTAACACGAAATCGTACCCCAAACCGACACAGGTGGTCAGGTAGAGAATACCAAGGCGCTTGAGAGAACTCGGGTGAAGGAACTAGGCAAAATGGTGCCGTAACTTCGGGAGAAGGCACGCTGGCATTAGGTGAAGGGACTTGCTCCCGGAGCTGAAGCCAGTCGAAGATACCAGCTGGCTGCAACTGTTTATTAAAAACACAGCACTGTGCAAACACGAAAGTGGACGTATACGGTGTGACGCCTGCCCGGTGCCGGAAGGTTAATTGATGGGGTTATCCGTAAGGAGAAGCTCTTGATCGAAGCCCCGGTAAACGGCGGCCGTAACTATAACGGTCCTAAGGTAGCGAAATTCCTTGTCGGGTAAGTTCCGACCTGCACGAATGGCGTAATGATGGCCAGGCTGTCTCCACCCGAGACTCAGTGAAATTGAAATCGCTGTGAAGATGCAGTGTACCCGCGGCAAGACGGAAAGACCCCGTGAACCTTTACTATAGCTTGACACTGAACATTGAGCCTTGATGTGTAGGATAGGTGGGAGGCTTTGAAGTGTGGACGCCAGTCTGCATGGAGCCAACCTTGAAATACCACCCTTTAATGTTTGATGTTCTAACGTAGGCCCGTAATCCGGGCTGCGGACAGTGTCTGGTGGGTAGTTTGACTGGGGCGGTCTCCTCCCAAAGTGTAACGGAGGAGCACGAAGGTTGGCTAATCCTGGTCGGACATCAGGAGGTTAGTGCAATGGCATAAGCCAGCTTGACTGCGAGAGTGACGGCTCGAGCAGGTGCGAAAGCAGGTCATAGTGATCCGGTGGTTCTGAATGGAAGGGCCATCGCTCAACGGATAAAAGGTACTCCGGGGATAACAGGCTGATACCGCCCAAGAGTTCATATCGACGGCGGTGTTTGGCACCTCGATGTCGGCTCATCACATCCTGGGGCTGAAGTAGGTCCCAAGGGTACGGCTGTTCGCCGTTTAAAGTGGTACGCGAGCTGGGTTTAGAACGTCGTGAGACAGTTCGGTCCCTATCTGCCGTGGGCGCTGGAGAATTGAGGGGGGTTGCTCCTAGTACGAGAGGACCGGAGTGAACGCACCACTGGTGTTCGGGTTGTCATGCCAATGGCATTGCCCGGTAGCTAAGTGCGGAAAAGATAAGTGCTGAAAGCATCTAAGCACGAAACTTGCCCCGAGATGAGTTCTCCCTGACTCTTTGAGAGTCCTGAAGGGACGTTGAAGACGACGACGTTGATAGGCCGGATGTGTAAGTGCAGCGATGCATTGAGCTAACCGGTACTAATGACCCGTGAGGCTTAACCTTACAACGCCAGAGGCGTTTTGGTTGAGAGACGCGAGAATTTTCAGCTTTGTTCAAACGGATTGATTCGTATGGCCTGTGAGGGCGGTACGGATAAACAGAATTTGCCTGGCGGCTGTAGCGCGGTGGTCCCACCTGACCCCATGCCGAACTCAGAAGTGAAACGCCGTAGCGCCGATGGTAGTGTGGGGTCTCCCCATGCGAGAGTAGGGAACTGCCAGGCATCAATTTAAGGTATTTACCTGAAAAGGTAACACCGGTTATCAGCGAGACCCCGCTGGTAATGCAGTATTCGGTGGTGCGGTAGTTCAGTCGGTTAGAATACCGGCCTGTCACGCCGGGGGTCGCGGGTTCGAGTCCCGTCCGCACCGCCACTCTCTTGATTAGCCCTGACTGAAAAGTCAGGGCTTTTTCATTTCTGTATTTCTTTAGCGTATTGTTGACTGAAACGCAAAATTCCTCTGCTTATAAGCAGATTTTTCAGCAATAAAGAAGCTGTCAAAATGCTCCCATCGAAAACATTTCATTCAACGATGAGGAAATCATGACAATCCCTGCTTTTGGTTTAGGTACTTTCCGTCTGCAAGACGATGTTGTTATTCATTCGGTTAAAACCGCACTTGAGCTTGGTTATCGAACAATCGATACCGCACAAATCTATGAAAATGAGGCTGCTGTAGGTCAGGCGATTGCCGAAAGTGGCGTTTCACGAGACGCGTTATTCGTGACCACCAAGATCTGGGTGGAAAATCTCTCTGCTGATAAATTGATCCCCAGCCTCAAAGAGAGCCTGGTGAAACTGCGCACCGACTATGTAGATCTTACCCTGATCCACTGGCCGTCGCCGGGAGCCAGCGTTTCGGTAAAAGAGAGCATGCAGGCACTGCTGGCCGCTAAAGAAGCAGGCCTGACTCGTCAAATCGGTATCTCCAACTTCCCGATTGCATTGATGAAAGAAGCAATTGAAGCGGTCGGTGTGGAAAATATTGCTACCAACCAGATTGAGCTTCATCCCTATTTGCAGAACGAGCAGGTGGTGAAGTTTGCCCGGGAGCAGGGGATTCACATCACCTCTTACATGACACTGGCCTATGGTGAAGCGCTGAAAGATGGAGTCATTCAGGCTATTGCACAGAAGCACCGGGCAACCCCAGCGCAGGTAGTGCTGGCATGGGCAATGCAGTTGGGTTATGCCGTCATTCCGTCATCGACCAAACGCGACAACCTTGCCGGAAATCTGCAATCTCAGGATTTACAGCTGGATCCTGATGATATGGATAAGATCCACGCCCTGGATCGTGGGCATCGTCTGGTTAGTCCGGATGGTTTGGCTCCGGCCTGGGATTAAGCAAAAAAATCAGTCCTGGCTTCGCCAGGGCTGGTTCTGCACCCAATCGCTGAGAAAATCAATAAATGCACGTACTCGCTGACTGACACCAAGATCACTGTAATAAACTGCGTTAAACGGCATTTCTACCGGCAAACGCTGATCCACCAGCAACTCTACAAAGGTCCCATCGGCAATTTCTTGATCAACCATATAGTCAGAAAGGCAGGCAATACCATTGTCGTTCAGGCAAAGTTGTTTGATCGTTTCCCCGCTGTTCGATGACATTCCCGGATTAATATCATAAAGTTCGCCATTTTCCTGCGCCACAGGCCAGCGATTCAACCGTAAAGGCTCAACGAAACCGAGACATTCATGGTGCGCTAAATCAGCCACCGAGCGTGGAGTGCCATACTTCGCCAGGTACGCAGGTGTGGCGACCAGTTTGCGATAGCTGATAAATAATAAACGAGCGCGCAGGGTGGAGTCGGTCAGGGTTCCGGCGCGAATGGCCACATCAACTTTACGCTCGATAAGATTGATAAAGCTCTCCGAGGAAATCAGCGAGAGAGTGACATCGGGATAGCGTGCGCGAAACGGTTTAACCATCGGCAACAACAAATGCAGGATCACCGGCGTTGCGGCATCAATGCGCAGCACGCCACGCGGAGCTTGCTGTCTGTCTATCAACTCGCTCTCCGCTGTTGACATCTCCTGCATCAATTTTTGTATGCGACGAAAGTAGTGTTCACCTTCATGCGTGAGGGCGAGCTGGCGAGTGGTACGTGTCAATAACGCCACACCCAACTTAGTCTCCAGCTTTTTCACCGTCCGGCTGACTGCCGAATTGGCCATATGTAATTGTTCAGCAGCACGGCTAAAGCTCCCACTTTCCACTACCGCAATAAACACTTTCAGCTCGTCTGATGATGCCTTCATTATCTCTCCACAAGCAAAAGTCTATTGTTACTTTGCACCTTTTTGTTATTAAACCATAAGCGGATACTGGCGCCCATCAAAACTAATTGGGAGTCAATCATGCCACTTGCACTCTGGGCGCTGACCATCAGCGCCTTTGCTATCGGAACCACTGAATTTGTCATCGTCGGGCTGATCCCGACCATCGCGCAACAACTTGCGATTACCCTGCCTTCAGCCGGGATGCTGGTATCTATCTACGCCCTTGGGGTAGCCATCGGTGCTCCGGTGCTAACGGCGTTGACCGGGAAATTACCTCGTAAACATTTGCTGATGGGGTTAATGGCGCTTTTCACCCTTGGCAATCTGGTAGCCTGGCAGGCACCGAACTATGAAACATTGGTGATTGCGCGACTGCTCACCGGTCTGGCACATGGTGTGTTCTTTTCGGTAGGGTCAACCATCGCGACCAGTTTGGTGAGTAAAGAGAAAGCGGCCAGCGCTATTGCGATTATGTTTGGCGGTTTGACAGTTGCCCTGGTAACGGGCGTGCCACTGGGAACGCTGATCGGGCAGCATTTTGGCTGGCGTGAGAGCTTCCTGGCGGTATCGATGTTGGGGGTTATTGCTCTGGTCGCCAGTATGCTGCTGGTTCCACGCCATATCGCTCAGCCGCCCGTTACTTCGTTACGACAGCAGGCCCGTGTGTTAACCAATCCACGTTTGTTGTTGATCTATGCCATTACTGCCCTCGGGTACGGTGGGGTGTTCACTGCTTTTACTTTTCTGGCACCGATGATGCAGTCACTGGCGGGTTTCTCACCTTCGGCTGTGAGCGTTATCTTACTGGGCTATGGCATCGCGGTGGCAATTGGCAATATCTGGGGTGGTAAGCTGGCGGATCGTCATGGCGCTGTGCCGGCTTTGACCCTCATTTTCGCCGCACTGACGGTACTGTTGGGCGTCTTTCAGGTGACGTCGAGTATGCACTATCTGGCATTAGTGACCGTAGTGGTGATGGGTATTTTTGCTTTCGCCAACGTGCCGGGGTTGCAGGTTTATGTAGTGCAGAAGGCAGAACATTACGCCCCTGGTGCGGTAGATGTCGCCTCGGGTTTAAATATTGCCGCTTTTAATATTGGCATTGCGCTGGGCTCTTCTGTGGGCGGTCATATCGTGCAGCAATATGGGTTAGCACAAACTCCCTGGGTCGGTGCAGTCATCGTCTTTATCGCTTTGTTACTGGTGCGTCTGAGCGGTGCGCTGGACAGGCCGCGCGCGGTGATGGCCGTCGAATAATTCGCTTTTCAGCCCACGCTCAGGTGGGCTGATGCACTTAAATGCCGTTAAGGCCATTCCGACAATCAAGAACACCAATTGAAACCCCGCGCTAAAATCCCTATAACAGTCAGGTGAAGTATGTTTGTAACTAGCCAGGCGGGAAAGTGCGGAAAAAAACCTATGCAATGCGTTATGTAGCAGGACAGCCTGCTGAGCGGATCTTTCCGCCAGGGGCGATGCTACATGTTGGGCAAGCGTTACCGCCCGGCGCACCACTCACAGCCGACCCGACATTACGGGTATTGGTGTGGAACATCTTTAAACAGCAACGTGCAGACTGGATGTCAGTGCTGCAAGGCTTTGGCAAAGATGCTCATCTGGTGTTGCTACAGGAAGCGCAAACCACCCCTGAATTGGTGAAGTTCGCCACCAGTAACTATCTGGCTGCTGACCAGGTACCTGCCTTTGTGCTGCCACAGCATCCCTCTGGGGTGATGACGCTGGCGTCGGCTCATCCGGTGTACTGCTGCCCATTGCGTGAGCGTGAGCCGTTATTGCGGCTGGCAAAATCCGCGCTGGTGACCGCTTATCCGTTGCCCAATGGAGAAATGTTGATGGTGGTGAACATCCATGCCGTCAATTTCAGCCTGGGTATCGATGTCTACAGCAAACAGCTGGGGCCGATTGGGGAGCAAATCCAGTACCATCGAGGGCCGGTGATTATGGCCGGGGATTTTAATGCCTGGAGTCGTCAGAGGATGAAGGCGTTGTTTCGCTTCGCTCAGGACATGGCTTTACATGAAGTGACGTTTACCGATGACCATCGGCGCAAAGCTTTTGGTCGACCGCTGGATTTTGTCTTCTACCGTGATATGAAGGTCAGTGAAGCCTCGGTATTGGTGACGCGTGCTTCTGACCATAACCCGTTGCTGGTTGAATTTAACTCCACCAGAACCACTCCGCGCTAAACTGCCACGTACAGCAGATTTTACTCACCCGCATAAAAAGAAAAAGGCTGACATTTGTCAGCCTTTTCGCGCCATTAGGTGTCTGGCGTTGCGCTATTATGAACAAACAGCGTGAGGTTATCACCCGGCTGAATGCTCTTCGCATCACTTAATACACTGTTCCAGCGCATAACGTCCTGAATGTTCACTCCATGACGTCGCGCGATACTGGCAAGAGAATCACCCTTACGAACACGATAGGTGATGCTGTTGCCGTTATCGGCCAGCTGCGAACCTTTATCGCCGATGGTCAGTTTCTGACCGATGCGAACTGAGGCACCGCGCAGGTTATTCTGCTGCTTCAGTGTATTAATGCTCACGCCGAGCTTGCTGGCAATGCCAGACAAGGTGTCGCCTTTGCGAACCGTGTAGCTGCTTCCCACATCACTGGCTTTTGCCAGTTGAGAAGGCTGCACGGCGGCAATATCACCGGATGCCAGTGAATTGCGCAGCTGAGCAACGTTGGACTTAGGCACCATAATGTAGTGCGGTCCATTCGGCGCTGTGCTGCCGTGTTTATAGCCAGCATTGAAGCTTTTCAGCTTACTTAACGACATGCCAGCCATATCAGCGGCTTGCGTCAGCTCAATTTGTTGACCCACTTCAACACGAGCCAGTGCTCGGCTCTCGTTCGGGGTCGGCAATTTGATGCCGTAGCGCTTGTTGTTCTTGAGAATATCGCTCAAGGCCAACATTTTAGGAACATAAACCGCGGTTTCGCGGGGCAGCGATAAACTCCAGAAATCGGTCGGCTTACCGCGCGCCTTATTCTGTTTTATCGCTTTCAACACACGTCCTTCACCACTGTTATAAGCGGCAACGGTCAATAACCAGTCACCGTCAAACATGGTGTTGAGACGCTGCATCATATCCAGCGCAACCTTGGTAGACGCCACCACATCCCGGCGACCGTCATACCATTGGTTCTGTTTCAAACCATAGTTTTTGCCCGTTGTTGCAACAATCTGCCAAATGCCTGCGGCATTCGCAGAAGATGTTGCATGTGGGTCAAAAGCGCTCTCCACTATGGGTAGCAGTACCAGTTCCATCGGCATCTTACGTTTCTGTATCTGCTCGACTATCCAGTACATGTACGGCTCTGCCCGTAATGTTACATCGTGGAGATAGCTCTTATTTTTTAAGTACTTTGTTTTTTGTTCGCGGATCCGGGAGTTATCCGGAATCCCCATCTTCAACTCGTCACTAATGTGATTCCAGAGATCAGTGTCTTCTGCGAGGCTTGTTCCATCATCTTGCCAGCGCGGCGACAACAAGCGATCTCCGTACTTTCCATTTTCACCTTGACCAGCTGAAGACAGGCTCTGAGCATGCTGTTGCGGGATAGTGGCGTCATTCCTTGATGCCTGACAACCTCCCACCAGCAAGACAGAGGCGATTAATATCGCTTTTGCCTTCATGTGTGTGTCAATAGTTCGCTTAAAAGACGAGCAATCATACTTGACGGTCTGACACAACACAACCACAAATATCAAAAACGATCTTTCTTCTCGCGTAGATCTGCAAAAGTTTGCCATAGTGGCGCAGTTGTAAAATTACCGCCTAAAGCCTTTTGTAAATCAGCATCTTGCGTGCGAAGAAATAAATTTATTTCACGCTCTAAAGCCAAATTTGTTGGCAAAGTAATGCGATTTTCTGCTCGTAAGTCCTTAATTTGCTGGAACCTTGCTAAAATTTTCGGGTCATGGGGCAGAATAGCCGCAGCAAACTTCATATTGGATAAAGTGTACTCATGTGCACAGCAAATCAGAGTTTCGCCAGGTAGCTGGTTAAGCTTTTGAAATGACTCAAACATTTGTTGTGCGGTGCCTTCAAATAATCGGCCGCAACCACCGGAAAACATCGTGTCACCACAGAAAAGATAAGGCGAGCTGTAATATGAGATATGTCCTAAAGTGTGGCCGGGGGTAGCGATGACACGGAAATTTATCCCCAACAGGGTAAATTCATCCCCATCGCCAACAATGCGGGTTGCACCTTTATCCGCAGTTTCTTGTGGACCGAAAACCTCCAGTTCAGGAAACTGCTGCAACAGTTCAGCGACACCACCGACATGATCGTGATGATGATGTGTCAGTAAAATTGCCACCGGCTGCCAGCGATGAACACGGATTTTATCCAGCACGGGCTGTGCTTCGCCGGGATCGACAATCAGGCAGTGATTGTGTTCATCGGTCAGTGTCCAGATGTAGTTATCCTGCAACGCGGGAATACTGGTAAGATTCATAAACACCTCTCAGGCCGTAGAAAAAGGAAGATGGTAAAGCATGAAGCCGGCTAAAACACGCCAAATCCTGACTGCGCCACGCTCCTGGCGCGACATGCCCTGGGGCGATTATTTTCGCGACGCCTTAACCCAGCAACTGCAACCTTACCTCGGGAAGCTGTATGGCTTTCATATGCTTAAAATTGGCAATCTGAGCGCAGAAATCAATACCAGCCACTGCCCCATTTCGCATCAGGTGAATGTGGGGGAGCAGGGTGACGAGTTGCAGGTGATTGCCCGCGCGACCCAACTGCCGTTCGAATCCAAATCGATTGATGCCTGCCTGTTAGCTCACACCTTGTCCTGGAGCCAGGATCCGCATCGCGTGCTGCGTGAGGTTGATCGGGTGCTGATTGACGATGGCTGGATGATTATCAGCGGCTTTAATCCATTTAGCCTGCTGGGTATCAGCAAAGGCATTCCGGGTCTGCATAGCCGAGCCCCGTGGAGCGGTCGGATGTTTAGCCAGATGCGTCTGCTGGACTGGTTACATCTGCTGAACTATGAAGTGGTTTATCGTACTCGCTTCCAGGTGGTGCCGTGGCACCGGCAGGGCGGTAAAGTGATCAGCGCGCATCTGCCGGCATTGGGCTGTCTGAATGTGGTGGTGGCGCGTAAACGAACCTTCCCGTTAACGCCCACCAAAGTGAAAAAAAGCCTGAGTAAAACGCAACTGCGGCAGACGGTTAACGCGACGCGCCAGTTCCGCAACATGAAGGATCAGGATTCCGGCTGATAACCGACATCATCCTGGGTCGGCTGGCTGGCGGCGCTGCGCGCCAGCTCATCGCAGCGTTCGTTTTCCGGGTGACCGGCATGGCCCTTCACCCATTCCCACGAGATTTGATGCGAGCTCAGCGCCAGATCGAGCCGTTGCCACAGATCGACATTCTTCACCGGTTTTTTCTCAGCGGTTTTCCAGCCGCGTTTCTTCCAGTTATGAATCCAGCTGGTAATACCCTGGCGTACATATTGGCTGTCGGTGCTGATCACCACTTCACACGGCTGCGTCAGCGCTTCCAGCGCGACAATCGCCGCCATCAGTTCCATACGATTATTGGTGGTGAGGCGGTAACCGGCACTGAAGGTTTTCTCATGCTGGCGATAACGCAGAATGGCACCATAGCCACCGGGGCCGGGATTGCCGAGACAGGATCCATCGGTGAATATTTCTACCTGTTTACGCATCTCTGGTAGACTTCCTTACTGACAAAACGCCAAGTCTGACATAAACGAGTCCTATGAGCACTGCAAATAACCGCCAGATCGTCCTCGATACCGAAACCACCGGCATGAACATGATCGGTGTGCACTATGAAGGACATCGCATCATTGAAATCGGTGCGGTTGAGGTGATCAACCGCCGCCTGACCGGTAATAACTTTCACATTTACCTCAAGCCAGATCGTCTGGTGGACCCGGAAGCCTTTGGCGTTCATGGTATTGCCGATGAATTTCTGGCGGATAAGCCGAGCTTTAGCGACATTGCCGCGGAGTTTCTTGAGTATATCCGCGGTGCGGAGTTGGTGATCCATAACGCATCGTTCGATATCGGCTTTATGGATTACGAGTTTGCCATGTTGCAGCGCGACATCGGCAAAACCGAGACATTCTGCCAAATTACTGACAGCCTGGCGATGGCGCGCAAGATGTTCCCCGGCAAGCGTAACAGCCTTGATGCGCTCTGTAGCCGTCTGGAAATTGATAACAGCAAACGAACGCTGCACGGCGCATTACTCGATGCCGAAATTCTCGCCGAGGTGTTCCTGACCATGACGGGTGGCCAGACATCGTTGGCTTTTTCCCACGAGAGCGAGCAGAGCAGCCAGGTGGATGGCGAAAATATTCAGCGCATTGTTCGCCCGGCGTCGGGTCTGCGCGTCGTCAGCGCCAGCGATGAAGAGTGTCTGGCACATGAAAGCCGTTTAGATCTGGTGATGAAGAAGGGCGGTAGCTGCCTGTGGCGTGCCTGAAATGGCTGATTTTGCGTGGAAAAGCAACGTTAAGCTGAAAAAAACAGCAAACGAAACAAACCCACAGAAAAAGCGTTGACGGCAGATCGCTGTGCCATTAATATGCGCCTCGTTCCCGACGGGGAACACAGCGCGGTGCGGTAGTTCAGTCGGTTAGAATACCGGCCTGTCACGCCGGGGGTCGCGGGTTCGAGTCCCGTCCGCACCGCCAATCTATTTAAAGAAGCCGATTCAGTAATGAATCGGCTTTTTGCTTTTTCGGATTCGACAATCAAACGGCGCGATAATCGCGCCGTTCGGTTTAATCCTTCTGCACCGCCACCTTGCCACGATACGTGGCCGCCGGTACTTCACGTTCAGCACGCGCCAGCCAGCGATAGCAGCCCATGCCGAGCGCTACTCCGATAAACCAACTAAAGTTGGCAACTTCATGCAGTGACGGAATAAAGCTGATAATCAGGCAAATTCCCACCGAAGGCAGCAGCGCGGCAATGGCTTTCGGGTTAAAGCCACCCTGATACCAGTAGCGGCCTTTCGGCGTATCATCAAACAGATCATCGACATACACTTTGCTGCGTTTGATCAGATAGAAATCGGCGATCAGAATGCCAAACAGCGGTCCGATAAAGGAACCCAGAACATCCAGCGTGTAGTGAATCAATTCAGGTGACTGGAACAGGTTCCACGGGGTCAGTAAGACAGAACCGACGGCAGCGATCATGCCACCGGTACGGAAGCTGATTCTCTGCGGTGAGCAGTTGGAAAAGTCGAAGGCGGGTGACACGAAGTTTGCCACGATATTGATACCAATAGTCGCGGTGATCATCGTTAACAGACCAAGCGCCACCGCCAAATCGTTACCCACCATACTGACGGTTTCGATAGGGTCGGTAATCATGCGTCCGAACAGTGAATTGGAGCCAGAGACAATCACCACCGTCACAATCGAGAACAGCAGGAAGTTGAACGGCAGGCCCCAGCGGTTGCCACGGCGAATCTCACCCATATTTTTACCGTAGCGAGAAAAGTCACCAAAGTTAAGCAGCGGGCCGGAGAAGTAGGACACCACCAGCGCCGTTGCGGTGATCATCTGCCAGGTCTGCTCGCCCGCACTCAACTGCTTGCTGGCCAGGGTAAAAGAGATACCGTCAAAACCGGTCTTGTATACAATCCATCCTGCCAGCGCCACCATGACCACGTACACCGCGGGACCCGCCACATCGATGAAACGTTTGATAGCGTTCATTCCGTGCCAGAACACCAGCGCCTGCAAGAACCACATCAGGCCGAAGCAGCACCAGCCCAGTTGCGATAAGCCCAGCCAGCTGCTGTGCGTCATGCTGGACAGTGACGGGAAGAACTTCAGCAGCACCAGCATCAACGCGTTAGCTGCAAGGTAAGTCTGAATTCCGTACCAGGCAAAGGCGATCAGGCCACGGATTATTGCAGGAATATTGGCACCGAACACACCAAACGCCTGACGCGAAATCACCGCATAAGGCACGCCCGCCATCTGGCTTGGCTTCGCCACCAGGTTGGCGCACAGCTGCACAATACAAATCCCCACCAGCAGACACAGCAGCACCTGCCAGCTTGCCAGCCCGAGTGTGAAGAAACTAGCCGCCACCACATAGCCGCCCATGCTGTGCACGTCCGACATCCAGAAAGAGAAAATGTTGTACCACGACCAGTTCTGGTCCCGCGTGGGTGCCAGATCCTCATTGCAAAGCCGTGGGCTATAGTGGGCGTTGGCTTCAGAGGCCACCGCAGAGGTCACTTCAGAATGATTTGGCATGAAACCTGCTCCTCTCTTTAATAATGAATAATAATCACAGCGTGAAACGGTATTGCAGGATCCAGGCCAGAATTGATTTCTTGTATACAAAAATTGTTTTTCGCGTATACGATGTGCTGTGCGCAGACATTTACCGGAGTGGGAAATGAAGAGTGAAACAGGCCAGCGAACGGCCGCAGATCTGAATGATAGAGACGAACCCATCTACCAGGCGCTGTTAAGCGCGATTGTTGAACACCAGTTGCCCCCCGGCAGCAAATTGCCCGAAGAGGCGCTGTCTGAAGTATTTGGCGTCAGCCGTACCGGTATCCGCAAGGTGCTGCAACGCCTCGCTGCGGTGCAAATGATTACCTTATCGCCCAGACGTGGTGCACAGGTGGCGACGCCAGGGGTGGAGGAGGCACGGGATATCTTCGCCACACGCAGTTTGCTGGAATGCGCCAACCTGTCGGCGGTACTGGCCCATGTGCAACCACCGCATCTGGCGGCGCTGGCGGATTTGATCGCCGCAGAACAGCATGCGCATGAACAACACGATGGTGCAGCGGCGATTCGGTTGTCGGCCGCGTTTCATATTCAGCTCCAGGCGATTTCAGGTAACCAGGTGCTGACCGAAATGGTGACGCACCTGACGCAACGCTCCTCGCTGGTCATTGCGGCGTACGGTGCCCCCTGGCAGCGCGGCTGCCGTTGTGATCATCACGATCGGCTGGTGGATCTGCTGCGGCAGAAAGATCTGGCCGGTCTGACGGCTGCGCTCCATCATCACTTCGAACATATTGTTGCCAGCCTGCACTTTGAGCGCAGCGGTGAAACCCTCCCCGATTTTGCCCGGCTGTTCGCCGGTAAAGGAGTCACCTGATGAGCCTGATTCAGGTTATTAACCCCAACACCAGCCTGGCGATGACGGAAACCATCGGCCAGGCTGCGCGAGCTGTGGCGGCACCGGGCACCGAAATTATCGCGGTGTGCCCGAGCCAGGGAGTGCCGTCTATTGAGGGCCACTTTGATGAGGCAATCGCCGCTCTTGGGGTGCTGGAGCAGGTGAAGCGGGGTAAAGCGCAGGGTGTCAGTGGTCATGTGATCGCCTGTTTTGGCGATCCCGGTTTACTGGCTGCGCGCGAGTTGGCGACCGGCCCGGTGGTGGGTATCGCCGAAGCCGCGATGCATACCGCGACGCTGCTGGCGACGCGTTTTTCCATCGTGACCACGCTGCCACGGACCCTGGTCATTGCGCGCCATCTGTTGCAGCAATATGGTTTTACCCATCATTGTGCCGCCCTGCATGCCATCGATTTACCGGTGCTGGCACTGGAAGATGGTAGCGGTGTGGCGCAGGAAAAGGTGCGTCAGCGTTGTCTCCAGGCGAAACGGGAAGATGGTAGCGGGGCGATTGTGTTGGGATGTGGCGGCATGGCGACGCTGGCCCAGGATCTGACCCGCGAACTCGGTTTACCGGTGATCGACGGTGTCGGTGCGGCGGTCAAAATGGTGGAGTCGCTGGTGGCGCTGGGCTTTGGCACCAGCAAACATGGCGATCTCGATTACCCGCTAGAAAAACCGCTCACGGGTGCCTTCCAGCACCTAAACTAAGCACTGGTTGAGGTTTACACAGGAACTTACAGAATGAGTGATGTATCTGAAAAGAAAGAGTACAGCTTCAACAAAAACTATCCGCGTGACCTGATTGGTTACGCTGGTCAGCCACCGCATGCCCAGTGGCCGGGGAAAGCTCGCGTGGCGGTGCAATTTGTCCTCAATTACGAAGAGGGTGCCGAAAATAACGTGTTGCACGGCGACGCCGGTTCTGAGCAGTTTCTGTCCGACATCATCGGCGCTGCCAGCTATGCCGATCGTCACATGTCGATGGACTCTCTCTACGAGTACGGCTCCCGCGCGGGTTTCTGGCGCATTCACCACGAATTTCAAAAGCGCGGTTTGCCACTGACCATTTTTGGCGTGGCGATGGCGCTGGCACGCCATCCGGAAATCGTTGCTGCGATCAAAGCCGCCGACTATGACGTGGTCAGCCACGGCTGGCGCTGGATCCACTATCAGGGGATGGATGCGAAGACTGAGCGCCAGCATATGCAGCAGGCGGTCGATGTGCTGAAAGATCTGTTTGGCAAAGCACCGACGGGTTGGTACACCGGGCGCGACAGTCCGAACACCCGCCGCCTGGTGGTAGAGCAGGGCGGCTTTAGCTACGACAGCGATTACTACGGCGATGACTTGCCGTTTTGGACGCAGGTGACCTGCCAGGATGGCACGGTAAAACCGCATCTGATCATTCCTTATACGCTGGAATGTAACGATATGCGCTTTGCCTCACCGCAGGGTTTCAACACCGCCGAGCAGTTCTACACCTACCTGCGCGATACCTTTGATGTGTTGTACGAAGAAGGGGAAACTGCACCGAAGATGATGTCGATCGGCATGCATTGCCGTCTGTTGGGCCGTCCTGGCAAATTCCGTGCTTTGCAGCGTTTCCTTGACCATATCCAACAACACGACCAGGTATGGGTGTGTACGCGTCAGCAGATTGCCGACCACTGGATGGAGACTCATCCCGCAGAATAAAAGCCCCCCGTAGCGGCGCGATTTATCGCGCAATTCCGTGCGCGATGCGGGAAAAATCCGCGCGATAAATCGCGCCGCTACCCCTGAAGGTTTATATCTTGCCCGTAGCCGGGCAAGATATCGCTAGATCATCAAACTCACCTGCGCGGCAACAATACGCCAGCCGCACGGCAGTCGGACCCAGGTCTGCTGCTGACGGCCAATCTTCTCCGTCCCGGCACGGGTGAACTCGGTGCTGCACACCGCATAATCATCACCAAAGGTGGTGATCACCGTATGGCGCAAGTCGCGATCCAATCCGGCAGAGGGACGAGCCGCACGAAACGCCCGGATCTCCTCAATGCCATACAGATTTTCACCGGCGCCGAGACGGACGGTGCGGTTGTCGTGCCAGAACAGTTCATCCAGCACTGCTACGTCATTGCTGACCAGTGCCTGCTCGTAGCGGTAAAACGCGGCGGTGACTTCGGCGACAATCGCCGGACGATCGATATTCTCTGGGGTCATGGTTATGCGTCCATCAGGGTAGTTTGCGGCAGCGTCAGCCCTTGTTGTTGCAGCGCCCAGGCGGCGCGCAATGCCAGGTGTTCTTTAAACGGTGCTGCGATCAACTGCAAACCAATCGGCAAGCCGCTGGCGGTAGGTAGCGGCACGGTACAGACCGGCAGGCCGAGGAAGGAGATCGGCTGGGTCAGCATCCCCATGCTGGCACGGGTTGGCAGATCCTGCCCATTAATACGAATGGTTTCCTGACCGATGGTGGTCGCGCTGCATGGCGTCGCCGGGGCGATCAGCACGTCAAAATGTTCAAACAGCGGCAGTACCTGCTGCTGGAAATGGCGACGGAAGCGCTGTGCCTGCACATACCAGGCGGAGGGCAGCATCGCACCCGCTAACAGGCGTTCACGCGAGTTCGGTTCGAAACGTTCCGGCATCTCACGCAGTTTCGGCAAATAGTGATTCCCCCCTTCGGCAGCGGTCAGGATAAAGGCGGCAGAGCGTGCAATCTCGGCATTCGCCATTGTCACTTCATCGCTGGCTGTCAGCGCTTTGGCAGCAATAGCCAGCGCGGCTCGCGCGTCATCATCACACCAGGTGGAGAAGAAACCGCCCAGCACACCACAACGCAGCCCTTCAAGTCCTTGAGTCAGGGTTGGGCTGGCTGCCGTCACCGGTTGGGCAGCCTGAAACGCATCGCTGGCATCCGCACCCTGTAAGGTGTCGTACACCAGGCTGAGGTCTTCTATTGAGCGGGCAAACGGACCGATATGGTCAAGGCTGGCAACAAACGGATGGCTGCCGCTACGCGATAAGCGACCAAAAGTCGGTTTCAGACCATAAATGCCGCACAGCGAGGCCGGTACGCGAATCGAACCGTTGGTATCACTCCCGAGGGAGAAATGCACCAATCCGGCAGCGACCGCAGCGGCGGAACCGCCCGAGGAGCCGCCCGCCACCCGGCTGAGATCGCGCGGGTTGTGCGTGGGTCCGTAATGGGTGTTTTCGGTGGTGAAGCCGTATGCGTAAGCATCCATATTCAACATGCCGGAGAGCAGCGCGCCTGACTGGCGCAGTTTGCTCACTGCCCAGGCATCGTCGCGTGCCGCAGGACGTTCGCTGAACAGGCTGGCACCGGCCAGGGTACTGTGCCCGGCGACATCAAACAGGTTCTTCACCGCATAGGGAATTCCCGCCAGCGGGGGGAGCGTTTCACCGCGCTGGCGTTGCGTATCCAGCTGACCCGCTTCTTTCAACATGCGCTGACCGGTGACTTCGGTCCAGGCATTCAGCGCCGGGTTATGTTGTTCAATCGCGGTCAATGTCTGCTCGGCAATGGCGCGTGCGCTAATCTCACCGTTGCTCAGTGCCTGTTGCAGCGCGCTTATCGAGAGGGTGGAAAGTTTCATAGCTTATACACTCCCGCCACTTCCATGCGATCGTCGAGTGGAAAGGCCATCAAGGGTTCGGCCATCGCGGCAATACGGTTGAATTGGGTTAAAAGCTCGGCGCGGCGCGCCTCATCCAGCTCCAGCGCCAGAATCTGTTCCATCTGGGCGATATAGGCGGCCCAGTCCGGTTGTGTCGTCATCTTTTCTCCTTAGAAACCTGCGGCGCTGCCGTTGCTGCGAGGGTCAAATGCGCCTTCAAACATGCCGTTGTTATGACGGATGATGGCACCTGCGTGACCCACCACCTCACTAAAATCGGGCAACACCTCCACTTCATGACCCAGCTCGCGTAATTGCTGCACCGTTTCCGGCGCGAAACGCGCTTCCAGCTTGAGGGAGTCAGAGGATTGTCCCCAGGTGCGGCCCAGCAGCCAGCGTGGTGCGCTCACCGCCTGTTGCAACGGCAGCCCCTGAATCACATGACGGGTAAAGATCGCCGCCTGGGTCTGTGGCTGACCATCGCCACCCATTGAACCGTAAACCATAGTGCGGCCATCTTTCAGCCGTGCCGCCGCCGGGTTAAGGGTATGGAAGGGCTGTTTGCCTGGTGCCAGTGCCAACAGGTGGCCCGGCTGTAAACTGAAAGCCGCACCGCGGTTTTGCCAGGTGATGCCGGTACCCGGCAGCACCACGCCACTACCGAATTCGTGGTAAATGCTCTGGATAAAGGAGACTGCCAGCCCGCTGCTGTCCATCACCCCCATCCACACGGTATCACCGGGGCCTTTACCGGTGCCCCAGGGAGCGGCAGTCGCATCATCAATCTGCGCGGCGAGGCCAGCCAGATGATCAGCATCCAGCAGGCTCTGCACATCAATGTCGATATGACGCGGATCGGTAATATGTTGGTCACGCAGGCCAAAGGCTTTCTTGGTGGCTTCAACGATGCGGTGCACGGTCTGCGCGTCATCCGCTTCCGCCATGTTGAGGCGATCGGTGATGCCGAGAATCGCCAGCGATACCAGCCCCTGGGTCGGCGGGGTCATGTTCCAGATGTCGCCTTCGCTGTGGGCCAGATGCAACGGCGTGCAGCGGCGTGCCTGCTGGCGTTGCAAATCTTCCAGCGTGATCGGCATACCCAGCGCGGACATCTCACGCGCCAGATGGTGCGCCAGCTCACCGCGATAAAAACTGTCTAACCCCTGTTCGCATAACAAACTCAGCGTGTTCGCCAGCGCCGGTTGGGTAAAGCGGCTGCCTGCGGCAGGTACTTCGCCATCGGGTAAAAAGTTGGCGGCAAAACCGGGCTGGTCCTGTAATTCATCACGTTTCGCTGCTGTCGCTGCCGCCTGTGAAGCGGTGACGGGAATACCGTCGGCCGCGTAGCGGATGGCATCGCGCAGCAGACGTGCCAGCGGCAGTGCCGGGCTGCCCAACTCAGCAGAGAAAGCCAGCGCCTCCTGCCAGCCGCTGACGGTACCGGCCACGGTCAGGGCCGCTTTGGGGCCACGGTGTGGAATTTTTGTTGCGCCGTGGTAGAAATCAAAGTGCGCCAGTGAACCGGCAGCACCGCTGGCGTCAATGGCGATCGGATCACCACCGGGAGGCACGATCAGCCAGAAGCCATCGCCACCTAAACCATTCATATGCGGGTAAACCACGGCGACAGTGGCGGCAGCCGCCACCATAGCTTCGATGGCGTTGCCACCTTCGCGCAGCACGGCTAAGGCACTTTCACTGGCGAGATGATGCGGGGTTACGGCCATACCTAACGGGGCCATATTGCTCTGTATCATAGTGAACTCATTTTTGGGTACATGGCAAAGTTATAGCAAGAGCTGTTCCAGTTTTGGTCGGACACCATTGTGGATCGATTTATGCTAGCTTGTGATGAAACGAAAGTTACAGGACGAATGATGAAACAGCTAGATGAACGCCTCCGCAGTCACTATCCGCAACTGTCGCCGCAGGAGCAGCGCATTGCCGATTTTGTCTTTGACCATTTTGATGACCTGATCAGCTACAACAGCGCCGAGCTGGCGCGGCTGAGCGGGGTATCAAAAGCCACGGTGAGCCGGCTGTTTAAGCGCCTCGGTTACGAAAAATATAAAGACATGCGCGATGAATTGCGCACGCTGCGCCAGAGCGGCATGCCGTTGACCGACAACCGTGATGCTGTGCAGGGCAACACGCTGCTGTCGCGCCATTATAAGCAGGAGATGGCGAACCTGACGCAGTGGGTCAACGGCATCGACCCGCAGCAATTTGGTGAGGTGATTCAGGCGCTGGCACAGGCAAAACGCTTGTTTATCATTGGTATGCGTAACGCCTATCCGGTAGCGCTGCACCTGCGCCAACAGCTGATGCAGGCCCGTCCTCAGGTCCATGTGCTGCCGCAACCGGGTCAGACGCTGGGTGAGGAGCTGGTGGATATCACCCCTGATGATGTGGTGGTGGTGATGGCATTTCGTCGCCGTCCACGCATTATCCGTCCGTTGATGCAGCAGTTGCAGCAGAGCAACATTCCGGTACTGGCGCTGTGCGAACCCCAGGCGCAGGGCATCCTCACCCTGGCGCGTTGGCAGTTGTGTGCGCCGCTCGACAGCGTCTCCGCCTTCGATAGCTACGCTTCTGCCATGAGTCTGATTAACCTGCTGGCCAATGCGTTGCTGCATGAAATGTTGTCAGAGGGGCGTCAGCGAATTCACCAGATTGCCGACCTTTATCAGCATCTGGATGAGCTGGAACACCGTTAAAGGGCACCTTTTTGGTGCTTTGCACCTTTTTTGATCAGAATCACAGACGGGCAATGCGCCCGTTTTTTTTCGTCTGATAATGCAGAAACCCTGATTTTACGTGGAAGTGTTCTTTTTGTTTCGGTTGGCACATTAGTTGCAGAACGATTCATCAAGAATCTTTTGTTTCACATAAACTCACCGGGGTGCATAATGAAAAAAGTTTTAATGGCGGTAGCGGGCGCTGCTCTGATGATGGCGCAGGTTGGTAGCGCAATGGCCGATCAGTTGCAGGACATCCAGAAACGCGGCGTGATCCGCATTGCCGTGCCGCAGGACTTCCCGCCGTTCGGTTCTGTCGGCACCGATTTACAGCCGCAGGGCTACGACATCGACATGGCGAAGTACCTCGCCAAAGAGATGAAACTGAAGTTGCAGCTGGTGCCCGTTTCCAGTGCCAACCGTGTGCCTTACCTGCAAACCGACAAAGTCGATCTGGTGATCTCCAGCATGGGGAAAAACGCCGAGCGTGAAAAAGTGATCGACTTCAGCCGTGCTTACGCACCGTTCTTCCTCGGCGTATTTGGTCCGAAAGGCGAAGAAATCAAAGATGCGGCGGCGCTGAGCGGCAAATCCATCGGTGTAACCCGTGGTGCGGTAGAAGATATGGTTCTGACCGGTATCGCTCCGAAAGATGCCGAGGTGAAACGTTACGAAGATAACAACACCACGCTGTCTGCTTATCTTTCAGGTCAGGTGCAGTTTATCGCCACCGGTAACCTGGTCGTCGCAGCGATTGCCCGTCAGAACCCGGCCAAAGCCCCGGTGGCGCAGTTTATGCTGAAAGACTCCCCGTGCTTTATCGGTCTGAAGAAAGACGAGCCAGCGCTGAAAGATAAAGTGAATGCGCTTATCGAGCAGGGCATTAAAGATGGCACCCTGAACAAACTGTCCGAAGAGTGGCTGAAAGCGCCACTGCCGGCCAACCTCGGCGCATAAGAAGGACGGCCAATGATTGGGCAACTTAACTTTGCTGCGCTGTGGCCACACTGGCCGGAGTTACTGGCAGGGCTGTGGGTCACCATCCAACTGACGGTGCTGGCAACGGTGGGTGGCGTCGCGCTGGGTATTCTCGGTGCCGCGCTACGCAGCGGTAAACCCAGCCTGGCGGGGCGCATCTGGGGCATTTACGTCGAGCTGATTCGTAACACGCCCTTTGTGGTGCAGCTGTTTTTTATCGTCTTTGGTTTACCCAATCTTGGTCTGAAACTGACGGCGGGCGAAGCTGCGCTGCTGGCGATGCTGATTAACCTCGGTGCCTACAGCACCGAGATAATTCGTGCCGGTATCCAGGTGACACCAAAGGGGCAATGGGAAGCGGGCCGTGTACTCGGCCTGACCCGCAGCCAGACGTTTTTGCGTGTGGTGCTGCCGCCGTCGTTGCAACGTATTTATCCGGCGCTGGTCAGTCAGTGCATCATCGTGATGCTGGGTTCTTCGGTGGTATCGCAAGTCTCCTATGAGGAACTGACCTTCGCCGCCAACCTGATTCAGTCACGCACCTTTTTGAGTTTTGAAGTCTATCTGGTGACGACGCTGATCTACCTGGCGTTGTCGATTGCCATGCGTCAGCTACTGCTGGCCGTAGGGCGTAAATGGTTTGGAGCGCAGCCATCATGACCACGTTTACCGATTGGGATATCGTGCGCAACCTGCTGCTGGCGGCGCGCTGGACGATTTTGCTGTCGCTGGTGGCCTTCTTTGGTGGCACGCTGGTGACCCTGCCGCTGCTGTTTCTGCGCCTGCTGCGTAAGCCGTGGCTGATGCGGGTGATTCGTGGTTATACCGAACTGTTCCAGGGGACGCCGCTGCTGATGCAGTTGTTTCTGGCTTTCTTCGGTGTCGCGCTGTTTGGCATCGACGTTGCCCCCTGGACCGCCGCCTCACTGGCGTTGACGCTCTACACCAGCGCCTTTCTGGTGGATATCTGGTACGGCAGCATCCGTGCCTTGCCGAAAGGGCAGTGGGAAGCCTCGCGCTGCCTGGGTCTGACCTTCGGCCAGACGCTGTATCGCGTGGTTGCCCCGCAGGCAATCCGCATTGCCATCGCCCCAACGGTCGGTTTTGCCGTGCAGGTGATCAAGGGCACCGCGCTGGCTTCAATCATTGGTTTTGTCGAACTGACTAAAGCCGGCACCATTCTGAACAACGTGACTTATCAGCCGTTTAAGGTATTTGGCCTGGTGGCGTTGGGTTACTTCCTGATGTGTTATCCGCTGTCGCGTTACAGCCAGTACCTGGAGAAAAAATTCAATGCCGCTCATCACCATTAATCAGGTACAGAAGTACTACGGCGACAACCACGTCCTTAAAGGTGTCGATCTCGATATCGAAATGGGCGAAGTGATCTCCATCATCGGACGGAGCGGATCGGGCAAAAGTACCCTGCTGCGCTGCATGAACGGGCTGGAAGGCTATCAGGAAGGCAGCATCAAACTGGGCGGGATGACCATTACCGACCGTGAATCGCAGGCGCGTGAAATCAGCCGCTCGGTCGGAATGGTGTTCCAGAGTTTTAACCTGTTCCCGCATATGACGGCGCTGGAAAACGTGATGCTGGCTCCGCGCCGCGTGCTGAAAAAAAGCGAAGCCGAATGCCGGGAACTGGCGAAGCAGATGCTGGAAAAAGTTGGCCTCGGTGAACGCCTGGATTATTACCCGGCCAATCTCTCGGGTGGTCAGCAGCAGCGTGTGGCGATCGCCCGTGCGCTGGCAATGCAACCCAAAGTATTACTTTGTGACGAGATCACCTCCGCACTCGATCCCGAGCTGGTGGGTGAAGTGTTGAAAGTGCTGGAGCAGCTGGCTGCCGAAGGTATGACGCTGATTCTCGTGACACACGAAATGAACTTCGCCCGCGATGTGGGCGATCGAGTGGTCTTTATGCATCAGGGGCGCGTCTGGGAGCAGGGCGACAGCAAAACGTTGTTCGCCAATCCGCAAACGGCGGAGTTGAAACAGTTTATCTCGACGGTCCGTCTCTAAGACATCAACAAGGAATTCATCATGGACATCACGCAATTTCCGCAAATCAATCCGCCGCAGCGTCTGCTGATGGGGCCGGGACCGATCAACGCCGATCCGCGCGTGCTGCGCGCCATGTCGACGCAACTGATTGGTCAATACGATCCGGCGATGACGAATTACATGAATGAGGTGATGGCGCTGTATCGTGGCGTATTCCGCACCGAAAACCGCTGGACGATGTTGATCGACGGCACCTCACGCGCCGGGATCGAAGCGGTCCTGCTGTCAGCGATCCGTCCGGGTGACAAAGTGTTGGTGCCGGTGTTTGGTCGTTTTGGTCATTTGTTGTGTGAAATCGCGCGTCGCTGCCGTGCGGAAGTGCACACCATTGAAGTGCCGTGGGGCGAGGTGTTCACACCGGATCAGATCGAAGATGCCATCAAACGTATCAAGCCGCGTCTGCTGCTGACGGTGCAGGGCGACACCTCCACTACCATGCTGCAACCGCTGGCCGAGCTGGGGGCGATTTGTCAGAAATATGGCGTGCTGTTCTACACCGATGCCACCGCCTCATTAGGGGGGAACGCGCTGGAGACTGACGCCTGGGGGCTGGATGCGGTGTCTGCCGGGATGCAGAAATGCCTTGGCGGTCCATCCGGTACCTCGCCGATCACCCTCAGCCCGCAGATGGAAGCGGTGATCCGCAAGCGTAAATGCGTGGAAGAGGGCATCCGCACCGCCGATCATCAGGACGGCGACGACGAGATGATCTACTCCAACTACTTCGACCTCGGCATGATCATGGATTACTGGGGACCGGAGCGTCTCAATCACCATACCGAAGCCACTACCGCGTTGTTTGGCGCACGCGAGTGCGCGCGCCTGATTATGCAGGAAGGTCTGGATAACGGAATCGCCCGTCATAAGTTGCACGGCGATGCGCTGCTGAAAGGCATTCAGGGGATGGGACTGGAAACCTTCGGCGACCTGCAACATAAAATGAATAACGTGCTAGGCGTGGTGATCCCGCAGGGCGTCAACGGCGATCAGGTGCGTAAGCTGGTGCTGGAAGATTTCGGTATCGAGATTGGCACTTCCTTTGGTCCCCTGCACGGCAAAGTGTGGCGTATCGGCACTATGGGCTATAACGCGCGCAAAGATTGCGTGATGCAAACCCTGACGGCGCTGGAAGCGGTGCTGAATCATCTCGGCTTCCGTTCCACCCAAGGTGCGGCGCTCCAGGCGGCCTGGGATCACTACGGGAGCCACGCATGAGTGAAAGCCTGATGACCGCCAGCGAGGCGCAGTTAGCCGCCGCCCGTGTCATGGCGCGTTGCGATGCACTGGCTGAGATCAGCGAAACCGACGATGGTCTGATGCGTGTCTACCTCTCGCCGGAGCAGATGCGTGCCAATCAGCGTGTCGGCGAGTGGATGCAGGCGGCAGGAATGACGGTGTGGCAGGATGCGGTGGGTAACATTTGTGGCCGCTACGAATCCGCCACTCCAGGCGCACCGGCGCTGCTGCTCGGTTCACATCTCGACACTGTACGTAATGCCGGGCGCTATGACGGTATGCTCGGTGTGCTGACGGCCATTGAAACCGTGCAGTGGCTGCACGATCACCAACAGCGTCTGCCGCTGGCGGTGGAAATCGTTGGCTTTGGCGATGAAGAGGGCACGCGTTTTGGTATCACGCTGCTCGGCAGCCGGGGCATTACCGGAAGCTGGCCGGAAAGCTGGATTACCCATCCTGATGGCAACGGTATCACCGTGGCTCAGGCGATGCAGGATGTCGGTTTAGATGCGGCAAAAATTCTCGACGCCGCGCGTGATGTGAACGATATCGCCGCCTATCTGGAGCTGCATATCGAGCAAGGCCCATGTCTGGAGCAGGACGATCTGGCGCTCGGCGTAGTGACCGCCATCAACGGCGCACGCCGCCTGAACTGTCGCTTTACCGGCGAGGCGGGGCACGCGGGTACGGTGCCGATGACGCACCGTAAAGATGCGCTGGCCGCTGCCGCCGAGTGGATGGTGTTTATTGAGCAGACCACCCGCGAGCTGGACCCGCAGTTGGTGGCGACGGTCGGGACGCTGCACTGCGCGCCCGGCGCGGTGAATGTGATCCCCGGCGAAGTACAACTGTCGCTGGATGTGCGTGGCCCACAGGATGAACCGCTGGAACGTTTGCTGTCGATGCTGCTGACTCAGGCCGAGGCCATCGCCTTACGCCGTGGGCTGACGTTTGATGCCGATGAGTTTTATCGCATCAACGCCACCGCCTGTGATGCGCGTCTGCAACAGGCGCTGAGTCATGCGGTCGAAACGGTGCAAGGGCGCAGCCTGTCTCTGCCCAGCGGGGCAGGGCATGATGCGATTGCCATCGCGGAACGCTGGCCGGTCGGCATGTTGTTTGTGCGCAACCATCGCGGTATCAGCCATCATCCGGCAGAGTCGGTGCAGGCTGCGGATGTGGCGTTCGGCGTGCAGGCTTATGTGCAGGCGGTGTGCGACCTGGCCCGTGGATAAAAAGGAGTGGTGGCATGAAGCTGGAAAACTTTAATCAGTTGTCGCCCGCGGAGGCGCAGGCGGCGATTGCCCATTGTGTCGCCATTCCTGCCTGGCAACAGGCGCTGGTGGCAGCGCGTCCATTCAGCAACCCACAACAGTTGCTGGCTGAGGCGGAGCGTCTGGCGCAGCAGTGGCAGGGGGCGGAGCTGGAGCAGGCGCTGAGTGCACATCCTCGCATCGGGGAAAAAGCCGCTGGCGAAGGCAAAGAAGCCACGTTTTCGCGCAGTGAGCAATCGGCGATGCTGGATGCCAACGGCGCGTTACAATTTGCCATGCTGGCGGGTAATCAGCGTTATGAACAGCGCTTTGGCCGGGTGTTTTTGATTCGTGCCAAAGGGCGTAGCGGTGAAGAGATGCTGGCAGAACTGCAACGTCGGCTTAACAATGATGTCGTGACCGAACAGCAAGAAGCGCTGACGCAACTGCGGGAAATTACCTTATTAAGGTTAAAGGAGAGCATCGCATGAGTACCATCACCACGCATATTCTGGACACCGCGCTGGGTAAACCGGCGATTGGGGTGGCGGTCGCGCTGGAGCAGGACAGCCCGGAGGGATGGTGGCTGCTGGCACAAGGCCACACCGATGCTGACGGGCGAATTAAAGACCTGACACCGGAGCCGTTAGCACCGGGGCATTATCGTCTGGTTGCCGAGATTGGTGATTATTTTGCAGCAACAGGGCGTGATGCGTTATACGTCAGTGCCCAGATCGATTTTGTGCTGGGTGAAACCGGCAGCCATTATCATTTGCCATTTCTGATTTCGCCCTGGTCGTGGTCGACTTATCGCGGTAGTTAAGTGCGGTCTGTTACCCTCACCCCGGCCCTCTCCCATGAGGGAGAGGGAGATGTGCCATATGCCAGATTGACTCGATCGGTTCCCTCTCCCGCTGGCGGGAGAGGGTTAGGGTGAGGGTATTACAACGTAAACTGATCCGCATCGCGCCACGCCGGGAAGCGATCGCGATACGCCTGCAACTCCTCCAGCGACAATTCCGCATCAATACGCGCACGGGCAAACGGCTCGGCGGCCGCCAGAATCTCACCCAGTGGTGAAATAATCCGGCTGTCGCCGCTGTACTGATGTTGATTGCCATCGCTGCCGACGCGGTTGCAACCCGCCACATAAGCCTGGTTCTCAATCGCTCTTGCCATCAGCAGTGACTGCCAGTGCAGTGCACGCGGTGCTGGCCAGTTGGCGACGAACAACGCCAGATCATAATCATTACGGTTGCGGGTAAACACCGGGAAGCGCAGGTCATAACAAATCTGCGGCAGAATACGCCAGCCGCGCCAGGTGAATACCTCACGGGTTTCACCGGCAACATAATGCTGATGTTCATTTGCCATGCGGAACAGGTGACGCTTGTCATATTGATGCAGCGTGCCATCCGGCTCAACCAGCAGGAAACGGTTAACCGCGCCTTTTTCGGTCTGAATCGCGGCACTGCCGCCAATCAACGCATTGCTGGCTTTGGCGTGCTGATGCAACCATGCGACGACCTCTTCCTGCGGTAGCGAGCTTTCTGCCGCTTCCATCGCAAAGCCGGTGGTAAACATCTCCGGCAGCAGAATCAGATCGCGTCCTTCAATTCCCTTCAGTACGCCGTCGAAATGACGCAGATTGGCCGCGCCATCCATCCAGCTCAGGGTTTCCTGCAATACGGTAATTTTTAAAGCTGACATAAACGCTCCGCTGCGGCGTCGAGCGTCGCTTCCTGTTTAGCAAAGCACAGGCGGATCAGCTTATGCGGGAACGGATCGGCGCAAAATACCGACAGCGGAATGGCCGCTACGCCAACTTCTTTGGTCAGCCACTGGCAGAAGCTGACGTCATCCAGATCGGAAATCGCGCTGTAATCCGCCAGCAGGAAGTAGGTGCCTTCACAGGGCAGCACTTCAAAGCGGCTTTTCGCCAGCGCCTGCACCAGACGATCGCGACGGGCGCGGTAAAATTCCGGCAGCTCACGATAATGTTCTGGCTCGGCACGCAGCATATCGGCAATCGCCAGTTGCGCCGGGGTATTCACCGAAAAGGTGAGATACTGATGCACTTTGCGGATCTCGGCGCTGATGGCGGCCGGTGCCACGCAGTAACCTACTTTCCAGCCGGTCATATGGAAGGTTTTACCAAAAGATGATACGGCAATTGCCCGCTGACGCAGTTCGGCATGTGCCAGCACGCTGGCGTGTCCCTCTTCGGCGAAGCAGATGTGCTCGTAAACTTCATCGCTCAGGACATAGATTTCCTGCTCGGCGATCGCCTGCCACAGCGCAGCGTAATCGCTTTTGCGCCACACGGTGGCGGAAGGATTGTGCGGCGTATTCAGGATCACCAGACGGGTTTTAGCACTCAGCAGGCTGCGGAATTCAGCCCAGTCGACGCGGAAACCCGGTGGCTGCAAGGCGATGCGTTTCAGCACGCCACCAGCCAGTTGTACCGCCGGGGCATAGCTGTCGTAACTGGGATCAAAACAGATCACTTCATCGCCCGGGCGCACCAACGCGGTGATGGCGGCATATAAGGCTTCGGTGGCACCGGCGGTGACGGTAATATCGCTGTTGACGTCCGGCTGGTGGCCATACAACTCAGCGGTTTTGGCGGCGATGGCTTCGCGCAGCGGCAGTGCACCGGTCATCGG
This sequence comes from Pantoea sp. X-Soil-TKNS-1279, assembly GCF_059730565.1. NCBI lineage: Bacteria > Pseudomonadati > Pseudomonadota > Gammaproteobacteria > Enterobacterales > Erwiniaceae > Pantoea > Pantoea sp. X-Soil-TKNS-1279. Next base: position 984,854 of record NZ_AP035948.1, read on the forward strand.
CGCATACTGGTTAGCGCCCTGGCTGACGTGCCAGGCCAGGCGCTCCTGTAAATAGCGTGGACCGTCGAAATCAGGGAAGCCCTGAGACAGGTTGATAGCGTTATATTGCTGCGCCAGCGCGCTCATTTGGGTAAAAATGGTGGTGCCGAGCGCCGGTAATTTGCTCTCGGGAATCAGGTTGTGCTGCGTCATTGATCTTTGCCTTCAGCGCGAATGTCGTTGCGGAGTTAACCCTCTGTTGCTGCCACTATAAACAGGATGTTAATATTTGGCAATCGAGACGCTTAGACGTCCAAACTAACCTGCGGGATATCAACATCGCTATGACCGATTTTCTTCCACTGGAACAGTTGGTGGCGGCCTGCCACTGGATTGGCGCAAAAGGCTGGGCACCGGCCACTGGCGGCAACATGTCAGTGCGTCAGGATGACGAATACTGCCTGCTGAGCGCATCAGGCAAGGATAAAGGGCGTCTGACGCGCGATGACTTTATTCAGGTAGAGATCGCCACTAACGCGGTACCCTCCGGGCGTAAGCCGTCGGCGGAAACCGGCCTGCATACCTTAATCTATCGCCTGTTTCCGCAAGCAGGCGCGGTGTTGCATACCCATACGGTGAACTCGACGGTACTGTCGCGCGTGGAAAAGGGCAGCGCGTTGCTGCTGAGTGGTTATGAGATGCAGAAAACCCTCGCCGGTCAGGAGACTCACCTTAACACTGTCGCGATTCCCCTGTTCGATAACGACCAGGATATTGATGCGCTGGCGGAACGTATCGCGGCTTTTTCCCGTGAGACGCCGCTGCGTTACGGCTTTTTGCTCCGCGGCCACGGTCTGACCTGCTGGGGCAAAGACGTCAATGAAGCCCGCCGTCATCTGGAAGGGCTGGAATTTTTGTTTGAATGTGAACTACAACGTCGGCTGCTGGAGGCCAGATGATTCGCGCAATTGTTACCGATATTGAAGGCACCACCAGCGATATTCGCTTTGTCCACAACGTGCTGTTCCCCTATGCCCGTCAGCATCTGACGGCGTTTGTTCGTGAACATCAGGACGACGCGCCAGTGGCGGCGGCGCTTGCGGCGGTACGTGAGGAGTCCGGCGCAGCGCAAGCTTCGCTGGACGAGGTGATTGCTACCCTGCTGAGCTACATCGATCAGGATCGCAAATCACCCGGCCTGAAAGCGTTGCAGGGCATGATCTGGCGAGATGGCTATGTCAGCGGCCAGTTTACCGGCCATCTCTACCCGGATGTGTTACCCGCATTTGAACGCTGGCAACAGCAGGGCAAGGCGCTGTACGTATATTCCTCCGGTTCAGTGGCGGCGCAGAAATTATTATTTGGCTACAGCGATGAAGGTGATTTAACGTCGTTGTTTAGCGGCTATTTTGACACTGGCGTCGGTGCCAAGCGCGAAACTCAGTCCTATCGCAATATCGCGCAGCAGATTGGTTATGCGCCGTCGGAACTGTTGTTCCTGTCCGATATTCATCAGGAACTGGATGCCGCTGCCGAAGCGGGCTGGCATACCCTGCAATTAATTCGCGGCGAGGCGGATAGCGAAAGCCGTCATCGTCAGGTAAATGATTTTTCCCAGATTAACCCGGAGTCGATTTAGGATGAGTGCACTGACCATTTTTACCGATACCGAAGCCAGCCAGCCGGTGTGGCACAGTACCGATGCAGAAGCGATTCGCGAGCGTCTCAACGCCAAAGGCGTGCGTTTTGAACGCTGGGAGGCGGATCGCGATCTGGGTGCCAACCCGGATTCTGACACGGTGATCAAAGCTTATCAGCATGCGATCGATCGTCTGGTGGCCGAAAAAGGTTATCAGAGCTGGGATGTGTTGAGCATGCGTGCCGACAACCCGCAGAAAGAAGCGCTGCGCAGCAAGTTTCTCAATGAACATACTCACAGCGAAGATGAAGTTCGCTTTTTTGTTGAAGGTTCAGGTCTGTTCTGCCTGCATCTGGATGGTCAGGTGTACCAGATCCTGTGTGAAAAACAGGACCTGATTTCAGTGCCGGCTGGCACGCCGCATTGGTTTGATATGGGTTCTGAGCCGCACTTTACCGCCATCCGTATTTTCGACAACCAGGAAGGCTGGATTGCGAACTTCACTGGCGACAGCATTGCGGATGCTTATCCGCGTCTGGCTTGATTTGGCGCGAGTTATGGCCCTCACCCTAACCCTCTCCCGCAAGCGGGAGAGGGGACTGATCGAGCCTATGGAACATCTCCCTCTCCCTCATGGGAGAGGGGACTGATCGAGTCAATCTGGCATATTGCACTTCTCCCTCTCCCTCATGGGAGAGGGGACCGATCGAGTCAGTCTGGCATATTGCACGTCTCCCTCTCCCTCATGGGAGAGGGCCGGGGTGAGGGTAACAGACCGCACCTCACCGCACCTCACCTCACCTGAAAAATCCCCTCTTTAACCTGCTCAGGCGTCACCACGCCGGTATCCAGCACCCAACCACTGATTAACGCCGCGGGCGTGACATCAAACGCCGGGTTGTAAACGGCAGCGTTCTCTGGTGCCCACTGAACGCTGCCAAAACTGCCTGCTACGCCGGTGACTTCGCTGGCGGCGCGTTGTTCAATCGGAATGGCGTCGCCATTCGGGCACAGGCGGTCCAGCGTGGTATGCGGTGCCGCTACATAGAACGGTACGCCGTGGTACTGCGCCAGCACCGCCAGGCTGTAGGTGCCTATTTTATTCGCCACATCGCCATTGGCCGCAATGCGATCCGCACCAACCCAAATGGCATCAACCACGCCGCGCGCCATCAGGCTGGCAGCCATTGAATCGGTGATCAGATGGTAAGGAATTCCCAACTCACCCAATTCCCATGCGGTCAGACGGCCCCCCTGCAACAACGGACGGGTTTCATCCACCCAAACATTTTTCACCTTACCCTGCTGGTGCGCATGAGCAATCACCCCCAGCGCGGTGCCCACGCCTGCGGTCGCCAGGCCTCCGGTGTTGCAGTGGGTCAGCAACTGGCTGCCTGGCTTCACTAACGCGCTACCTGCCCGGGCAATGTTGTCGCACAACTGTTTATCTTCCTCTACCAGGCGCAGTGCCTCGTGGGTCAGCGCGCTGACAAAATCCGGCTGTGCCAGCGCCACTTTCATGCGATCGAGGTTGTTCATCAGATTTACCGCCGTCGGACGCGCCGCACGCAGTACCTCCAGCGCTTCAGCCAGTGCCGCCTGCGCCATGCCCTGTTCCGCCAGCAACGCCAGCAGCAGGCTGGCGGAAAGGCCGATTAACGGTGCGCCACGCACCCGCAATGCGTGGATATGATCAACCAGTTGTGCGACATCGTGTGCAGGCAACCAATTTTTCTGCTGGGGTAGCGCCTGCTGGTCGAGGATCCAGAGCTGGTTATCGCGAATTTCCAGGCTGGTAGTGCGAAGTGTTTGCATGGTGTGAAATCCCTGTTGCGTTAATGGCGGCTATTGTGCCAACATGCGTGACGGATGTATAGACGTCTGAACGGCTTATTACTTACGATTCACGAGGAACAGGCAATGTCGCAATACCGTACGTTCACCGCTGCCGATGCTGTGGAATATGCAAAACAATTTGGCGGTGTGGACGATCCGTCAGCGCTGGTGAGCGCCGAGGAGATCGGTGATGGAAATCTTAACCTGGTATTTAAGATTTACGACAACCAGGGCGTCAGCCGTGTGGTGGTTAAGCAGGCGCTGCCTTATGTGCGCTGCGTCGGTGAATCCTGGCCGTTAACCCTGGATCGTGCCCGTCTGGAAGCGCAGACGTTGGTAGAACACTACAAACATTGCCCGCAGCATACCGTGCACGTAACCCATTACGATGCCGATCTGGCGGTGATGGTGATGGAAGATCTCTCCAGCCATCGCATCTGGCGTGGTGAGCTGGTGAAAGGCGCATATTATCCGCAGGCGGCCAGCCAATTGGGCGAATACTTGGCGCAGACCCTGTTCCATACCTCCGATTTCATTCTGCATCCGCATAAGAAAAAAGCCGAAGTTGCGCGCTTTATCAACCCGGAGATGTGCGAAATCACTGAAGATCTGTTCTTCAACGACCCCTATATCGACCATGAACGCAACAAATATCCGGCAGCGCTGCAATCGCTGGTGGAAAGCCTGCGCAGCGATGATGCGCTGAGAATTGCGGTGGCTGGTCTGAAGCACCGTTTCTTTGCCGATGCGGAAGCCTTGTTACACGGCGATATTCACAGCGGATCAATCTTTGTGGCGGATGGCAGCCTGAAAGCGATTGATGCGGAATTTGGCTACTTCGGTCCGATTGGTTTTGATGTTGGCACCGCGCTGGGGAACCTGCTGATTAACTACTGCTGCCTGCCGGGTCTGCTGGCCCCGCGTGAAGCGGCGGAAGCGCGCGAACGTCGCCTGAGCGATGTTCATCAGGTCTGGAGCATTTTCGAGAGCCGTTTCCTCGAGCTGGCTGCCGCCAAAACCTCCGACGTGGCGCTGGCATATCCGGGTTATGCCGCAGCCTTCCTGCGTAAAGTCTGGAGCGATACCATCGGTTACTGCGGCACCGAGCTGATTCGCCGTACCGTAGGGATGTCGCATGTGGCGGATTTCAAACTGATTGGCGATGATGCGATGCGTACCGAGTGCATCCGCAGCTGTATCACCCTGGGACGCACGTTGATTCTGGCGGCTAACCATATTGATGATGTTGATGGATTGATTGCCCGGATTCGTCAGGCGGGATAAATCGTTCAGCAAGCGCGATAAATCGCGCCGCTACGACTTCGTGCGGCGCGTTTCGTCATCGTTTATGCCGCTTCACTGGCGCGGGTGGGCGCTTTGCTTTGCGGTTTGGGTACCGCCAGCGCTTCCGGTGCAAACTCATCAACGTTGATCGCACGCAAGCGACTGACTTCGGCACGGGTCAGGACCTGGGCTTCTGTCTCATCAATCCAACCCTCTTTCAGTCCACGCTGGGCCAGTTGATCCAGACGGGTGAAGGAGAGGTTTTTCTTCAGCTGTTTGCACAGGCGATCGTGAATCACTTCAGCCGCCATCACATCCTGCAACGCTTGTTCCAGTTGTCCAGCCGGGTTATGCGCGCTCGGTGTCAGATATTGACCACGTCCCAGACGGGTGCGAGTGGCTGACGGCAGTTGCAACAGCTTCGCCAGCTTGTGGTCGAGCTTATCAGACGGAGCCGGGCAGTGATGCCCACCAGCAAAGATCACCATACGCAGCGCGCCAGCCACCAGGCGATGCGGGAAGTTGCGCAGCAGATCATCAATCGCCACTTCGGCTTGATGCAGCGCATCCTGTACGCCCCAGTGCACCAGCGGCAAATCGGCTTCGTTGCGTCCTTCATCTTCATAGCGTTTCAGCGTGGCTGACGCCAGATAGAGTTGGCTCAGCACATCGCCGAGACGCGCGGAGATGCGTTCACGGCGTTTCAGGCTGCCGCCCAGCACTGCCATCGAGACATCCGACAGCAGGGCAAGGTTGGCGCTCAGACGGTTAATCTGCTGATAATAATGGCGTGTGGCGTCACGGGTTGGGGTGGCGCTGGTACGACCGCCCGTCAGACCAAGCCACAGGCTACGCACTTTATTGCTGCCGACATGGCCGATATGGCTGAACAATGCACGGTCAAACGCGACCAAATCATTTTTCGCCGCCGCATTCATCTCTTCCAGCACCCACGGATGGCAACGAATCGCACCCTGGCCGAAGATAATCATGCTACGCGTCAGGATATTGGCGCCTTCGACGGTGATCGCAATCGGGGCACCCTGGTATGCGCGGGCAAGGAAGTTGGTCTCGCCGAGCATAATGCCTTTGCCACCGGCGATATCCATCGCATCGATAATCGATTGTTGGCCGCGATGGGTGCAGTGATATTTGACAATCGCCGACAGCACCGCTGGCTTCTCGCCGAGCATAATGCCGCTGGTGATAAGGGTTGCCGCCGCATCCATCACATAGGCGTTACCGGCAATGCGTGCCAGCGGTTCTTCAATCCCTTCCATCTTGCCGATGGAGACTTTGAACTGACGGCGGATGTGCGCGTAGGCACCGGTCGCCAGAGCGATGGTTTTCAGGCTGCCTGTGGAGTTGGAGGGCAGGGTGATACCACGACCGACGGACAGGCATTCCACCAGCATACGCCAGCCCTGACCGGCCATTGCCGGGCCGCCAATAATGTAATCAATCGGCACAAAGATATCTTTGCCGCGCGTCGGACCGTTCTGGAAGGGCACGTTCAGCGGGAAGTGGCGGTTACCAATTTCCACCCCTGGGGTATGGGTCGGGATCAGCGCGCAGGTAATCCCCAACTCTTCCGTCTCACCCAGCAGGTGATCCGGATCGGACAGTTTAAACGCCAGACCGAGCACGGTGGCGATCGGTGCCAGCGTGATATAGCGTTTGTTCCAGGTGAGGCGCATGCCAAGTACCTGCTTACCCTGCCACTCACCCATGCACACCACGCCGGTATCGGGAATGGCCCCGGCATCGGAGCCGGCTTCCGGGCTGGTCAGAGCAAAGCATGGGATCTCGTCGCCACGCGCCAGGCGTGGCAGATAGTGATCCTTCTGCTCATCGGTGCCGTAATGCTGTAGCAGTTCACCGGGGCCGAGGGAGTTCGGTACGCCAACGGTGATCGCCAGAATGCCTGAGACTCCAGCCAGTTTTTGCAGTACGCGCGCCTGGGCGTAAGCGGAGAACTCAAGTCCGCCGTATTCTTTCTTGATGATCATGGCGAAGAAGCGATGTTCTTTCAGATAGGCCCACAGCTCTGGCGGCAGATCGGCCATTTCGTGGGTGATCTGGAAATCGTTCGCCATGTGACAGGCTTCTTCCACCGGGCCATCCAGGAAGGTTTGTTCTTCTTCCGTCAATCGCGGCTGCGGATAGTTGTGCAGTTTCTGCCAATCCGGTTTGCCACGAAACAAATCGCCTTCCCACCAGGTGGTGCCCGCATCAATCGCTTCTTTTTCCGTACGCGACATCGGCGGCATCACTTTCTGGAAGCTATGTAACATCGGTTTGGAAAACATGCTGCGACGCATGGTCGGCAGGTTAAACGGCAGCAGAATAATCGCGAGAGGCAGCAGCAACCAGGGTGTCCACAGCCCGCTAAACGCCAGCGCAGCGGTCCACAACAGCAAAATGGCACTGCTCAGCCGCAGAGAAAGTTGATGATAGAAGAGGGCGCTAATCAATATCAGCGTCGCAACGATTGAGGCAACCAGCATAATGAACCGCTCCGTAAGTTGTAAGAGGTCTGACCTGTTATGTGTTAAGGTTTAGAGCAGTCGCGAAAATTTATCAATCTGTTTACAACGCAATTACAACCAAACTCACAAAATCATCCTGGCAGATTGATCTGACACATAACCCGACGCTTTTTCCCGCCAGACGTCAGGTCTGGAAGCTTTGCGCCTTAACGCCATTCCGTTAAACTTGCGGAGTCAATCTTTCCTCTAAAGGACATCCCTATGTATCAGGACATTATCCGGTCAGAGCTTAATGAAGCCGCCGATACGCTGAATAACTTCCTCAGCAATGAAGCCAATATCCACGCGATTCAGCGCGCCGCAGTGATGCTGGCGGATAGCTTCAAAGCGGGCGGCAAAGTTCTCTCCTGCGGTAACGGCGGCTCGCATTGCGATGCCATGCACTTCGCTGAAGAACTGACCGGGCGTTACCGTGAAAACCGTCCTGGCTATCCGGCCATCGCTATCTCTGATGTCAGCCACCTGTCGTGCGTCAGCAATGATTTTGGTTACGATTACGTGTTTTCTCGCTATATCGAAGCGGTGGGCCGTGCGGGGGACGTGCTGCTGGGTATTTCCACCTCTGGCAACTCCGCCAACATCATCAAAGCGGTGGAAGCCGCACGCGCGCAGGGCATGAAAGTGATCACCCTGACTGGTAAAGACGGTGGCAAGATGGCAGGAACGGCGGATATCGAAATCCGTGTGCCGCATTTTGGCTACGCTGACCGCATCCAGGAGATTCACATTAAAGTGATCCATATCCTGATGCTGCTGATTGAAAAAGAGATGGTGAAGTAAGTGGTGGCTTCTCCTCCCACGTCAGTGGGAGGAATTTTACTAAGGCGGTAGCTATGTGCGAATTGCTCGGGATGAGCGCCAATGTCCCCACGGATATCTGTTTCAGTTTTACCGGTCTGGTACAGCGTGGCGGCGGAACCGGGCCGCACAAAGATGGCTGGGGCATTACCTTTTACGAAGATAAAGGGTGCCGCACCTTTAAAGATCCGCTGCCGAGCTTTAACTCGCCGATTGCCCGTCTGGTACAGGAATACCCGATCAAGTCACATTCGGTGGTGGCCCATATCCGCCAGGCGAATCGTGGCGAAGTGTCGCTGGAAAACACCCATCCCTTTACTCGCGAGCTGTGGGGCCGTAACTGGACCTATGCGCACAACGGCCAGCTGAAAGGGTATCGTCAGCTTGATACCGGCCATTTCCGTCCGGTTGGCGAGACGGACAGTGAAAAAGCGTTTTGCTGGATCCTGCACAAACTCACCACGCGTTATCCGCGTACGCCGGGTAACTGGCCTGCAGTGTTCCGTTATATCGCCGAGCTGGCTGCGGAACTGCGGCAGAAAGGGGTGTTTAATATGCTGTTGTCGGACGGACGTTATCTGATGGCGTTCTGTTCCACCAATCTGTTTTGGATCACCCGCCGTGCGCCCTTTGGTAAAGCGAAGTTGCTTGATCAGGATGTGGAAATTGATTTTCAGCAGCAGACCACGCCGCAGGATGTGGTGACGGTGATTGCAACGCAGCCGCTAACGGGAAATGAAACCTGGCACCGGATAGTGCCAGGTGAATGGGTATTATTTTGCCTGGGAGAGCGCCAGGAATGATTTTGATGCAGCGTCTGGCGCGGTCATCACCGCCGGACTGCTGTTCACCGCATACTGGCCGGTGGCGGTAACGTTGACCGTCGGCGGCTGATGGTACTTCTCAAAGTACGCATAGCCCGGCTGCAACTGACGCCAGAAGCTGGCGTAAGTGGAGTAGCGATGACGCTGCATATTGCTGTCGGTCATACGGAACGGGAAGATGCTCAGGGCGATCTCTTGCTGGCCGTTACGCAGCGCCGCGTTCACATAGGTATAAATCTCGTCCATGTAGGCGTTGGTCATGGCATAGCAGCCAATTGACTTACAGTCGCCGTGAATCATCAGATATTTGCCGCTGTAACCATTATCACGGTCAAATTGATTCGGGAAGCCGGTATTGATGGCGCGATAATAGTGGCTATCCGGTTTTAACTGATTCAGCTTGACGCTATAAAATCCTTCCGGACTTTTAAAATCGCCCTCACGGCGTTTGGGTCCCAAACCGCCAGAGAAATTACAAATGCGGTAGCTATCCAGCAGACGATATTCATTACCGATCTTGCCGTACAGTTCCAGCGTGCGTTCTTCCTTGAAGATCTGAATATAAACCGGCGTGCCAAGTAATTGTTTTTTTAGTTCTTTACTGACCGGAGCCTGTGGGTTAACTGGCTCTGGCGTCATTGCCCAGCTAAGGACCGGCATAACAATCATCGCAAGGAATAATGCGATTCTGCCCATTCTGTGTGTACCTTGAAGTGAAGAAAAACTCTGACGCATAACGTCTCTGTATTGCATTATCGGAAATATCCGCTACCGCAGCGCAACATTAACATTGTCTGGCGTTTAATCAAGCCAGTGGCTGAGAAAATAGCCATTTCTCAATGGGATTACGGCCATAAATTTGTAAACTTTAATGCTGGCAGCGACAAATATTGCTGATATCTTTCGATGCTGTATACTTATCCAGTATTCGGAGGGGGTATGCGTAAGATCATTCATGTCGATATGGACTGCTTCTTCGCGGCAGTTGAAATGCGCGACGATCCCTCTTTGCGTGATATCCCCATCGCCATTGGCGGCAGCCGGGTACAGCGTGGCGTCATCAGTACCGCCAACTATCCGGCACGCGAGTATGGCGTCCGTAGCGCGATGCCTACCGCGATGGCGTTAAAGCTCTGTCCACATCTGCGTCTGCTGCCCGGACGTTTCGAAGCCTATAAAGAAGCCTCGCGCCAGATCCGCACTATCTTTGCCCGGTATACTTCCCTGATTGAGCCGCTTTCGCTGGATGAAGCTTACCTTGATGTGACTGACAGTCCACATTGTCAGGGGTCTGCCACTTTGATGGCGCAGGCGATCCGCGCCGACATCTGGCGGGAAACGCAGCTCACCGCATCAGCAGGTATCGCGCCAATTAAGTTTCTCGCCAAAATCGCGTCTGATTTGAACAAGCCCAACGGCCAGTTCGTCATTACGCCGCAGGCGATGCCGGATTTTTTGCTGACGCTGCCTTTGAGCAAAATTCCAGGCGTTGGCAAAGTGTCGGCGAAAAAACTGGAGGAGATGGGGCTTCTGACCTGTGGCGATGTGCAGCAAACCGACCTGGCGCGTCTGCTCAAACGCTTTGGCAAATTTGGTCGGGTGTTGTGGGAGCGCAGCCACGGCGTTGATGAGCGTGGCGTGGTGGTTGAGCGGGAACGCAAATCTCTCGGCGTTGAACGCACCCTGATGGAAGATATTCATCGCTGGGAGCAGTGCCTGGAAATTATTGATTATCTGTACGAGGAGCTGGATCGTCGTTTGACGCGGATTCGCCCGGATAAGCTGATCGCCCGTCAGGGGGTGAAGCTGAAGTTTAATGATTTCCAACTGACGACCCAGGAGCATATCTGGCCGGTGCTGAATAAAGAGGACATGATCGCCGTGGCGCGCAAAACCTGGGATGAACGCCGTGCCGGACGGGGCGTCAGGCTGGTGGGATTGCATGTCACGCTGGTGAATCCACAGTTGGAAAGGCAGTTGTTGCTGGGGTTGTAGTGAGGTGCGGGCTGTTACCCTCACCCCGGCCCTCTCCCATGAGGGAGAGGGAGATGTGCCCTATGCTCGATGGTCCCCATGAGGGAGATAGAGATGTGCCCTATGCTCGATGGTCCCCATGAGGGAGAGGGAGATGTGTCCTATGCTCGATCGGTCCCCTCTCGTATGAGGGAGAGGGAGGTGCAACGTGCTCGATCAGCCCCCTCTCCCGCTTGCGGGAGAGGGTTAGGGTGAGGGCAAAATTATTTCTTACCGTACTTCGCTTCCAGCGTGGCGAACCACGGAGCGACGAAATCGCTGTTTTCACCCCAGCCCGGAATGATTTTGTTCAGCGACGCCACATTCACCGCACCTTGCTGGCTGTTCAGCTGCTGCTGCGAAATTGCCGACGCTTTAAACTCGTAGCTGGCAGGGGTGGCTTCACCGGCGATTTTATTCGCCACCAGGCGCATATTCACCGCACCGATGGTTTTTGGATCAACCGCTACCGTCTGCACCCACGGGCTGTTCTTCTCGTGCATCAGTTGCAGGTCCTGGTTGGAGACATCAATGCTGTAAAGCTTGATCTCGGTACGACCATTCTCCTGCAACGCCTTGTAAGCCCCCTGGCTGAAGGCATCCCACGAACCCCAGATGGCATCAATCTTCCCTTTCGGGTACTTGGCCAGAATCGCGCCAATTTTGTTGGCGGTGTCGCCCTGAACGTCAGAAGAAACGGCACCAATCGACTCCAGCTGATGAATGCCCGGATTCTCTTTCAGCAGTTTTTCATACACCACCTGGCGGCGATCCATCGCCGGGAAGCCACCGACCCACAGCTTGACGATATTCGCTTTACCATTGAAATCTTTGATCATCTGGCCGAGTGACTCTTGCGCCAGTGACGCATCATTTTGCGCCGTCACCGTCACACCGTTCACCGGGGTATCCACCGGAGTATCGAACACCGACAGTTTAATTCCGGCATCAGCGATACGCTTCACCAGCGCTGTGGAGTAGGGTTCTTTACCGTGAGACAGGATGATGCCGTCATACTTCTGGCTGATGGCCTGGCTGACGAAATCCTGGAAGCGAGCGTCATCACCGTTGCTCAGAAAGGTGCTGACTTTAAAGCCCAACTGGCGGCCCTGCTGAATCGCACCGGCGACAAACTGGGTGGTGTTATCGTCAGAACCGAGGTTACGAATAATCGCGATACGCACCGGTCCCTGATGATTAGCGATGGCGGCAGGTACCGGCACCACGGTGTCGGCAAAGGCAGCGCTGGCATTCAGCAGGCTTACGGCCAGCAGCGAAAGGGTGATTTTTTTCATGTTGTTCTCTTTCTCAAGGGAAGCGCCTTAGCGGCGCTGGATATAGGTAATCGCCAGGGCCAGAGCCAGCACCAGGCCTTTAATAATGTCCATCGCGTAGTAAGGCACGGAAAGCATCACCAGCCCGTTTTGCAGCACGCCGAGGATCACCGCTCCCACCAGGGTGCCGAGCGCGTTAGGTTTGCCGGAACCGGCCAGCGAGAAGCCAATCCACGCCGCCGCCACCGCATCCATCAGATAGCCGCCACCGGCATTCACCTGTGACGAGCCAATACGCGATGCCAGCAAGATGCCGCCCAGCCCCGCCAGCAGTGAGGCGATCACATAAGCCAGCACGCGATAGCGGGTGGTGCGAATGCCGGAGAGACGCGCCGCTTCCGGGTTGCCGCCAAGGGCATACATACGGCGGCCATGTTTGGTCAGCGACAACGCCAGTTGGGCGACCACGGTCACCACCAGCATAATAATGACGATGGTTGGTACCTGGCCGAGCAGGTTAAAACCTGCCGGAATGGCCCCTTCCGCCATGTCGCCGTTTGGCATTACCATGTTCTCGGTAATCGAGCCGCCAAAGCTGTAGGTCATTGCCACGCCCTGAATCACGAACAGGGTGGCAAGGGTCGCCAGCATGTCGGGAATGCGCAGCACCACAATCAGGAAGCTGTTAAACAGGCCCACCAGGGTGCACAGCAGCAGGGTGATAATGATCGCCTCGGTGGTGCCAAAGCCGTACCAGACGAACAGCGAAATCACCAGCGCGTTTGCTAACGACGCGGTGGAGCCAACCGACAAGTCAAAGCCGCCGATGGTCAGCGAGATCGACACACCAATCGCAATCACCGTCACAATGGCGATTGAGCGCAGAATGTTGATGATATTGGTGGGTTCAAGGAAGCTGTCTGACGCGAGGCCAAAGGCAGCGATCAGGATCACCACCGTCAGCAACATGCCCCATTTATAGAGAAAATCAAACAGTTGATGGCGCAGAGAAGGCTGCGGGTTCAGGATTATTTCTTTGCTGCTCACGCAGGGGTTCCTCCGGTGGAATAAAGCAAAAGCGTCTCTTCTGTGGCCTCACGTCCCTCCATTTCTGCCACAATGCGCCCATCCCAGAGCACACAAATACGGTCACACAGGCCCACCAGTTCGGAAAACTCGCCCGAAGCGTAGATGATGCCTTTGCCTTCCCGCGCTAAACCGTCGATCAGGCTGAACAGATCGGTTTTCGCCTTGATATCGACACCTTTAGTCGGTTCATCAAAAATCAGCACGTCAGCGTTATTGCGCAGCCATTTGCCGATCGCTACTTTCTGCTGGTTACCGCCGGACAGGCGGCGCAGCGTCTGCGCCGGACCAGTGGTACGCACGTTAAGGCGGTTAATCACCTCTTCCGCCCAGCGCCAGGCCTGGCGATGACCAAACAGGCTCCAGCGGGAGAAACTGTTATCGGCGCTGATGCTCAGGTTCATCGCCACCGACTCATCAATAAAGATCCCTTCTTTACGCCGTTCTTCCGGGACCAGCGCCATGCGATTTTCTACCGAATCGTGCGGGGAACGTGGCTGCCACGGCTTACCATGTAACTCGCCTTTGCTGACGCGGCTTTTGCTGGCACCAAATAATGCTTTGCACAGCTCGGTTTTCCCGGCACCGGCCAGACCGGCGATCCCCAGGATCTCCCCTTTATGCAGACGCAGCGAGATATCCTGCAACAACTGGTCGTCGTGCAGACCTTCCACCGACAGCAGCAGCGGTTGCGACTGGCGTTCACGACGTGGCGGGTAGACATCGGTCAGCTGGTGGCCGAGCATTTTCTCGACGATTTGTTCACCGCTGAGTGCCGCCATCGGTGCGGTTTCGATTAACCGTCCGTCACGCAGCACCGTCAGCTGGTCGCAAATCGCTTTCAGTTCATGGATACGGTGGGAAATAAACACCACGCCAATGCCGTTGCCCTGTAAACGGCGTACCACGTTAAACAGACGCTCGCTTTCATGCTGGTCAAGCGGCGCGGTGGGTTCATCCAGAATCAGGAAGCGGCAGTGGTGGGAGAGGGCGCGTGCCAGCAAAATCTGCTGCTTCTCCGCCAGCGAGCAGCGTTCCACCAGGCGTTTGACATCAATGTTCACTTCCAGCTGCTCCAGCAGCGCACGCGCCTGGCGACGGATCTCGCCCCAACGATAGCCGTGACCGGGTTCTGCCAGCTGATCAAGCAGAATGTTTTCCGCCACGCTGAGCTGTGGCACCAGCGCCACATCCACTTCCTGCTGAACCAGATGAATACCCAGTTTTTTGGCATCGCGCGGCGAGCGAATGGTCACGGGAGCACCGTCGAGCAGGATCTCGCCGTGATAATGGCTGTGGGCACCAGCCAGCACCGCCATCAGTGTTGATTTCCCCGCGCCATTCGCGCCGGTTAGCGCATGCACCGAGCCACCGTCGGTGGTGAAATCCACCTCGGTCAGCGCGGCAAAACCGCCAAAAGCGATGGAGATATTACGCATCTCCAGGCGGTTAATCGCACTCATGGACAGGGCCTTTAATAAAGAGAATTGGGCGCATTTTTTCCTGAACATCCAGGCTCGGCAACAAACGAAAGCGCATAAGCTAGCACAAAATCTTATTAGCCATCCAGACATCTGGGCGTAACGGCGGCTAAAACTGGCTGTAACCAAAGCGACTGGTGAAAGAGGGAGGTGATGTGAGGGATTTGTAGCGAATTATGCTGGGGTTGTTAACAGGCATAAAAAAACCAGGCCGGAGCCTGGTTAGTCACTTTACGAAATAGTTACACTTTTTCCGGCACAACGTTCAGTAAAGAGGTCAGCAGCTGCCAGTACAAACCGACGCTGGCGATGTGAACCTGCTCATCCGGGGAGTGCGGGCCAGTGATGGTCGGTCCGATGGAGACCATATCCATATTCGGATACGGTTTCTTGAACAGACCACACTCCAGACCGGCGTGGATCACCTGGATGTTCGGCGTTTTGCTAAACAGCGCTTCGTAGGTCTTACGCGTCAGCGCCATGATCGGCGAATCGGCATCCGGCTGCCAGCCTGGGTAACCGCCTTTCGGTGCGGTTTTGGCACCCGCCAGCTCACCCAGCGAGGTCAGCACTTCAACCACGTAGTCTTTACCGGTATCGATCAGAGAACGGATCAGACAGATGATTTCTGCGTTGTCCTGGTCCATCGTCACCACGCCGACGTTAAGCGAGGTTTCCACCACGCCTTTCGCCACGTCTGAATTGCGGATCACACCGTTCGGGGTGGTGTTCAGCAGGTTCAGGAAGCGGTCACGGCTGTCGGCAGTCAGCGCCTGGCCCTGATGCGCCAACGGCTCGCTCAGCAGCGCGATGTTCTTCTCTTTAATACCCAGCTCGTTTTGCAACGTCGCCTGGAAATGCGCCGCAGCTGATTTCAGCGCGTCCACTTTATGGCTGTCGATCGCCAGGGTCGCGAAGGCTTCACGTGGGATGGCGTTACGCAGCGTACCGCCGGTGAACTCAATCAGACGCACATCAAGGGCGCGCGCATGGGCGGCGAGGAAGCGCGCCAGCAGCTTGTTGGCATTGCCCAGACCGAGGTGGATATCTGCGCCGGAGTGGCCGCCTTTCAGGCCTTTCAGCGTCAGCTTCAGGGTTTCATAACCGGCAGGCACTGCCTCACGGCTCAACGGCAGGGTGGTGATAAAATCGATACCGCCCGCGCAACCCATGTAGATCTCACCTTCTTCTTCTGAGTCGGTGTTGATCAGGATATCGGCCTGCAACCAGTTTGGTTGTAAACCAAATGCGCCATCCATACCGGATTCTTCCGTCATGGTCAGCAGCACTTCAATCGGGCCGTGTGTCAGGCTGTTGTCAGCCAGCACTGCCAGCGCCGAGGCCATACCGATGCCGTTATCTGCACCCAGCGTGGTGCCGCGCGCTTTCACCCATTCGCCATCGATATACGGCTGAATGGGATCTTTGGTGAAGTCGTGCACCGTGTCATTGTTCTTCTGCGGCACCATGTCGAGATGCGCCTGCAAGGCGACCGGCGTGCGTTTTTCCATGCCTTTGGTGGCGGGTTTACGAATCAGGATGTTTCCGACCTGATCGCGTTCAACCCAAAATCCTTGCTCTTTGGCCCAGCCGACGATGTATTCGGCCAGCGCTTCTTCATGATAAGACGGGTGTGGAATGGAGCAGATTTTGGCGAAAATATCCCACAGCGGCTGGGGGGAAAGTTGAGACAATTCAGACACAACGCGTCTCCTGTGTCAGCGTGGCGGACAGGCCGCTCGCACGCGGGGTTCCAGTGAAAGATCGCCGTCAGCTCATCTGACGTGATGGGGCTGAGAATATCACTGTTTCTGGCCGGGTGCGTAATCAGGCGCGTTAAAAACCCGCAACCGATGTGCAGATGCTGGTTTTTAATGCGACAGATCCTTATAATCTCGCGCAACCCATTCCCCCTTGCACATTTTTAAGCCAACTTCAATTGGCCGGGACTCCTTTTATGAGCGAAAAATACGTCGTCACCTGGGACATGTTGCAGATTCATGCCCGTAAACTGGCCCAGCGCCTGCTTCCTGTGGAACAGTGGAAAGGCATCATCGCGGTAAGCCGTGGTGGTCTGGTGCCGGCATCATTGCTGGCGCGTGAACTGGGTATTCGCTACGTCGATACCGTGTGCATCTCCAGCTACGATCACGACCATCAGCGTGAGATGACCGTGCTGAAGCGCGCAGAAGGTGATGGTGAAGGCTTCGTGGTGATTGACGATCTGGTGGATACCGGTGGCACCGCGCAGGCAATCCGCGATATGTACCCGAAAGCACGTTTCGTCACCATCTTTGCGAAACCGGCAGGCCGTGCGCTGGTGGATGATTACATCGTCGATATCCCGCAGAACACCTGGATCGAACAGCCGTGGGACATGGGTGTGGTGTACATTCCCCCCATCGTCAAAAGCTGATTGATGTAACGCAAACAACGCCCGGTTTCGCCGGGCGTTGTGCTTTCTGTCTCTCGCACCGACAGGGCGGGTGCAGTAAACTGATCCTCGCCGTAACCGTCGCAGGAGAGAGTTTACGATGCCGAGCAAAAACCTCAGCGAAGAGCTATTCAAACCGCGTTTCAAACACCCTGAAACCTCCGCCCTGGTGCGACGTGAGCACCATAGCCCAATCCAGGTACATAACGCGCTGGAAGGGGATACCCAGCATTGCTGGTATCGCATGCTGAACAAACTGCTGTGGACCTGGCGTGGCCTGACACCGCAGGAGATCAGCGAAGTGTTGGCGCGTATCGCCATCAGCAATGTTGAACACACCAGCGATGACTTGCTGGATACGGTGATTGGCTACCGCAGCGGCAACTGGAATTTTGAGTGGTCGAAGCAGGCGGCGGTGTGGCAGCAGGAAGCGATGCAAGATGAAAACCCGGAACGAGCAGGTCAGGAGTGGTTACACGCGGCCAATCTCTTCAGCCTGGCAGCTTATCCCTACATCAAAGGCGACGAGCTGGCCGATCAGGCGCAGGTGCTCGCCAACCGGGCTTACGAAGAAGCCACCCAGCGCCTTTCGGGCGAGTTAAAAGCCCTGACCTTCTCCATCAGCGGCGGCAGCCCGGTGACCGGCTTTCTGCATATGCCTGCGCAGGCCAAAGCGCCTTATCCGACGGTGATGCTGTGCGGCGGGCTGGATTCGCTGCAAATCGACCATTATCGTCTGTTCCACGATTACCTTGCTCCACGCGGTATCGCGATGCTGACGCTGGATATGCCGTCGGTGGGTCTGAGCAGCAAATGGACGCTGAATCAGGACACCAGTCAGTTGCATCAGCAGGTGCTGCGTGAACTGAGCAACATCCCGTGGATTGATCACACGCGCGTGGGGCTGTTTGGTTACCGTTTTGGTGCCAACGTCGCAACGCGACTGGCTTATCTCGAAGTGCCGCGTTTGCGTGCGGTCGCCACGCTGGGTGCGATGGTTCATGGCGTGTTTGTCGATGCGCAGCGTCAGGATCAACTGCCAGATATGTATATGGATATGCTGGCGAGCCGCCTCGGTATGTCATCCACCCCGGACAGCAATCTGCGTACGGAGCTTAATCGCTACTCGCTGAAAGTGCAGGGGTTGTTGGGACGCCGTACTCCGATTCCGATGTTGGCGGCTTACTGGAACAACGATCTGTTCTGTCCTGAAGACGATGCACGGATGATTGCCAGCTCCTCTGCACAGGGGAAAACGTTGATGATTCCAACTGCTCCGGTCTTCAGTAGCTTCGACAAAGCGCTAAATCAGATTTGCGACTGGCTGGCAAAGCAGTTAAAAGACTAAGTAGCAATCGTTACACGGTCCGTTAATCGAAAAGGGAGAATTAGCATGTCGTTACCGAGTGGTCACCCCCGCAGCCGTCTGCTTAAGCGCTTCACCGAGCTTGGCCCCTATATTCGTGAAGGGAAATGCGAAGAAACACGCTTCTTCTTTGATTGCCTCGCCGTATGCATCAATGTGAAACCAGCACCGGAAAGTCGTGAATTCTGGGGTTGGTGGATGGAGCTGGAAGCGCAGGAAGATCACTTTACCTACCAGTACACCTTTGGTCTGTTCGATAAAGCGGGTAACTGGAGTGCTGCCGCTATCAAGGGCAAAGATAACAATGCAAAAGTTGAGGAGACGCTGCGCAACTTCCACGAGCGTCTTAAAGTGACACTGCATGAGTTGAAACTGGATCTCAAACCTGCTGCGGGATTTGATGAACAACCGGTAAAGCTGAGCGCGTAACCAATAAAAAGGGCAGGTGATGAGCCTGCCCTCTGATTACAGACACATTGAGGGTAAAACGTTTTTAGAACTGGTAAGTCATGCCCACGGCCACAACGTCGTCGTTGTTGAGTGCCAGTTTGTTGTCGTCAGACAGTTGGTTGATTTTGTAATCCACCATCATGGACATGTTTTTGTTGAAGTAGTAAGTCGCACCCACGTCGATATATTTCACCAGGTCGGCATCGCCGATACCGTTTTCGATATCTTTGCCTTTGGTCTGCACATAGCCCAGTGACGGACGCAGGCCGAAATCAAACTGATACTGTGCCACCAATTCGATGTTCTGCGCTTTGTTCGCCGCACCGGCTACTGAAGCTCCCTGATAAGTGCCGCTGATTGGCGTCATGTTGCGGGTTTCGGTGTAGATCGCGGCCAGGTAAACGCTGTTGGCGTCATACTTCAGGCCAGCACCCCAGGACTCCGCTTTCTGGCCTTTACCGTAGGTACGGGCTTCCTGCTGGTTGGTGCGGTCAGAAGAGGTGATGGCACTGATGGCGCTGATGCCGGTGTCACCAAAGGTGTAACCCAGTGACGCACCATAACCGTCGCCGTTCTGACGAGAGGTATCGGTGGCGCTACCACGGGCATTGGCGCTGGTGGCGTCGTTTTTGCCCTGATATTGCAGCGCGAAGCGCAGACCATCCACCAGGCCAAAGAAGTTGTTGTTACGGTAGGTTGCTACACCGGTAGCACGCTGGGTCATAAAGTTGTCAGAGCGTGCGGTGCCGTCACCACCGAATTCCGGGAACACGTCGGTCAGGCCTTCCACGTCATACAGCACGCCGTAGTTACGGCCGTAGTCGAATGAACCGTACTGGCTGAACTTCAGACCGGCAAAGCCCAGGCGGGTTTTGTTGCCGCTGTTCGCGTCTGAACCTTCCGAGTTGTTGACGTTGTACTGATATTCCCATTGGCCGTAACCGGTCATCAGGTCGTTGATCTGCGTTTGGCCTTTAAAGCCAATACGAACGTATGATTTGTCACCGTCTGAGCTGGCGTTGTCGCTCAGGTAGTGTTCAGCTTTAACCTTGCCGTAGAAGTCCAGTTTGTTACCGTCTTTGTTATACACTTCGGCGGCATGTGCGGTGGAAGCCAGAGCCAGCGCGGAGACGACTAATGCCAGTTTGCTTTTCATCATTTTGCTATCAATCCCAATGAGTAAAATTTGTTATGCCCGTGAAAGGACTTGTAATAAATCACGGGGACTTTTTACCGGGTGGCGATGAAAGTTTTATGACAGTTTTTCTGATTTCTTGTTAATCGCGAACTTTTGGTCTACGGCATTGTCCGGGGAATTTTGTGCTTTTCCCCCGGTGGTTGTTGGCTTCCTTGCTCACTCCTGATAAAACGTCCCTTCGCAGAACTTTTTTCTTATATGGCAGGAAAAACATGAGTGGCAGTCAGACCCTTGTGGTCAAGTTGGGTACCAGCGTTCTCACCGGCGGTTCACGTCGGTTGAATCGGGCGCATATGGTGGAGCTGGTTCGTCAGTGTGCACAGCAGCACGCGGCGGGCCATCGTATTGTTATCGTTACTTCGGGCGCTATGGCGGCCGGGCGCGAACACCTTGGTTACCCGGAACTGCCACCTACCATCGCCTCAAAGCAGCTGCTGGCTGCGGTGGGGCAGAGCCGTCTGATTCAATTGTGGGAGCAGCTGTTCTCCATTTATGGCATCCATATCGGCCAGATGCTGCTGACGCGTGCGGATATGGAAGATCGCGAGCGCTTCCTGTATGCGCGCGATACGCTACGCGCGTTGCTCGACAACCATATTGTGCCGGTGATCAACGAGAACGATGCGGTTGCTACCGCCGAAATTAAAGTTGGCGACAACGACAACCTCTCCGCGCTGGCGGCAATGTTAGCCGGAGCCGACAAATTGTTGCTGCTGACCGATCAACAGGGGTTATTTACCGCTGATCCGCGCAGCAACCCAGAAGCTGAGTTGATCAGCGATGTACACCAGATCGACGATGCGTTGCGTACCCTGGCGGGTGGCAGCGTCTCGGGCCTGGGCACTGGCGGTATGGCGACCAAGTTGCAGGCGGCGGATGTGGCCTGTCGCGCCGGTATCGACGTGATTATCGCTGCCGGAAGCCGTAGCAATGTGATTGGCGAAGTGATTGAAGGTAAGCCGGTTGGCACCCGTTTCCATGCTCAGCAAACGCCGCTGGAAAACCGTAAACGCTGGATCTTTGGCGCACCACCGGCCGGTGAACTCACCGTGGATGATGGCGCGCTGGCGGCGATTCTTGAACGCGGCAGCTCACTGCTGCCGAAGGGTATCCGTGAGGTGCAGGGCAACTTCTCGCGTGGGGAAGTGATCCGTATTCGTAGCCTTGAGGGGCGTGATATTGCCCACGGCGTAACGCGTTATAATAGCGATGCGATGCGGATGATCGCCGGGCATCACAGCCAGCAGATTGGCGAGATCCTCGGTTATGAATATGGCCCGGTGGCGGTGCACCGCGACGATATGATCGTCAGTTAAGGAGCGGATGATGTTAGAAGAAATGGGTAAAGCGGCGCGGGCAGCGTCGTACAAACTGGCGGAACTCTCCACCGCACAGAAAAATCAGGTGCTGCTGACTATCGCCGATCGGCTGGAAGCGGAAAGCGCAGATATCCTTGCGGCCAATGAGCTGGATCTGGCCGATGCGCGCCAGAACGGTATGAGCGAAGCGCTGCTGGATCGTCTGACACTCAACCCGCAGCGTCTGAAAGGTATTGCCGATGATGTGCGTCAGGTGTGCCGTCTGGCCGACCCGGTCGGGCAATTGATTGATGGCGGGTTGCTCGATAGCGGTCTGCGTATTGAACGTCGTCGCGTACCCCTCGGTGTGGTTGGGGTGATTTATGAAGCACGTCCCAATGTGACGGTGGATGTTGCATCGCTGTGTCTGAAAACCGGCAATGCGGCGATTCTGCGCGGCGGCAAAGAGACGTATCGTACCAACGCCGCGACAGTGCGGGTGATTCAGAATGCCCTGATGCAGCACGGTTTACCGGCGGGTGCGGTACAGGCGATTGAGAACCCGGATCGCGAACTGGTGAATCAACTGCTGAAGCTTGACCGCTATGTTGACATGCTGATCCCGCGTGGCGGCGCTGGCCTGCACAAGCTGTGCCGTGAAAACTCCACCATCCCGGTGATCACCGGCGGGATCGGCGTGTGTCATCTTTACCTTGATGAAACTATGGAAACAGAGGCGGCATTGACGGTAATCGTTAACGCCAAAAAACAGCGCCCGAGTGCCTGTAACTCGCTGGAAACGCTGCTGATTCATCGTGATCAGGTGGCGCGTTTTATCCCGGTTTTCCTGCAACGGATGGCGGATGAAAAAATTGCCCTGCACGCCGATGAAAACATAATTGGTCTGGTGCAGAACGGCCCGGCCAGCGTGGTTGCGGTGCAGGCTGCCGAGTATGACGATGAGTGGCTGTCGAACGATCTTAACGTCAAGCTGGTGGAAAATATTGATGAGGCTATCGATCATATCCGTGAACACGGCACCCAGCACTCCGATGGCATCCTGACGCGCAGCATTGGCAATGCTAACCGCTTCGTTAATCAGGTGGATTCCTCGGCGGTGTACGTCAATGCCAGCACCCGCTTTACTGACGGCGGCCAGTTTGGTCTTGGGGCTGAAGTGGCAGTCAGCACGCAAAAACTGCATGCGCGCGGGCCAATGGGTCTGGAAGCGTTAACTACCTACAAATGGATTGGCTGGGGCGACGATACGCCACGCGCTTGATGTGTTGTCAGATGAAAAACAGGCACCTTTTACGGTGCCTTTTTTGTCACTGATTCGTAGCGACGCGATTTATCGCGCAACTGTCCAGTCTCCAGATGCGAAAAAGGCCGCCTTGCGGCGACCTCTTCCGGCACTTCCCTGTACGACCATCCGTTATTTGTACAGTTCAGCGGTCATGTGAACACGGTTATTGGTGTTCGCTTCGGTGATTTTATACTGCGCACCCTGCTGTGCGGCCTGCGCGGCGATTTTCGCTTCTGCACCGTCCAGGGTTGAAGAGGTAACAGAGATGCTCTGCGCGAAGCTGGCTGCTGACATCAGGGAAAGAGCGGCGACAGCGGCGATGGACAGTGCTTTGATAGTTTTCATGGTCTTAATCCTTAATTTGTTTGTTTGGAAGGCTGTGTGCCTTCGATGGAAGTAATAATAACTATAGTTATCGTTTCTTGATTGATAATTAGTGCGATAACTGTGATCGTGCTAATTATTACCTTATTTAGTCAGTTCAGCTGACAGGTAAGCACCGTTGTCCACGCGTGCGCCAGTGATTTTGTATGACGCCCCTGCCTGTTTGGCCTGCGCCGCGATTTTGGCTTCTGCGCCATCCAGGGTGGAAGCGGAAGCAGTGATGCTCTGCGCAAAGCTACCGAAAGAAACCAGTGACAGGGCCGCAACTGCAACGAAAGTTTTGATAGATTTCATGGTCATTTCCTCAGAAGTTTGTTTAATCGGTGAGGCGTTGTGCCTCGATGTGAGAGAGAATAGACCTGTCGCCGGATGAGTAAAAGCTGAGGGATTTGCTGAAATAATTCAAAAAAATTGAATATAATATGCGCGATGAATCTTTCCTGTTCAGCAGACACCTTTGGTTGAAGGAGTCGCAGCGGCGCGATAAATCGCGCCGCTACCTATAGGTGGGTGTTTGCGATATGAACGGTTTTATCAGGGAATGCTGATAAGTTCCGCCCGCGGTATGTTGCCCCTTGACTCGTTTGGCGGTTTTTTCTAACTTATTGCCCCGTAGTTACCCGCCTCAATGCCGGTATAGCTCAGTTGGTAGAGCAGCGCATTCGTAATGCGAAGGTCGTAGGTTCGACTCCTATTACCGGCACCATGTAAAACCCATAAATTATGCCATATTCTCTTCCGGCCATTAACGTGTGAGACTAACTCACGATATCGCATTTACTTTTTTGATTTATTATAAAAATTTGCACTCGGGTGGATTCAGGATCATCTTACTTTTTTGAATATAATCAGGATCAGGGGAACGCAAATAATAAACCCCAAAAAGGCTGTATTAATAATTACATTTAATGATTCAATTAAAGATTCAGTTATTGCCCAATGCTCAGTCACGGGTATGGTTTTGGTAAGCTGCATTGATTGTTTATCGTAGATATCAGAGTAGGAAAAAGATGATATCATCAAACCCAAAAAGTAGAATATGGATACAATTCCAATCCCACTCCAACGCAGAAAGAATTTAGTCTTGTTCGTTAATGTCATAAGAACCTCCAAGAAGGCCACCAATGGTTCCACCTGAGTACGGAGATAAAGAATTTCCAGTAGTAGCGATTTCCGCAGCAACTTGGTCGATCATTCTGCCGGGATATTTTTCTAAAGGGTGGATGCTATCATTATTAGGATATTGTGTTTTAAAGTTTTTTGTCATCTCCATGACGGACATAGAAGACATATCCGCTGCTCTTTTTGCTAAATGTCGTTGCAGAGAAATCGGGACGGTAAAGTCGTCCTCTGCTTCGATGGGTAAATGAGTAGTAAGTGAAGTATAACCACTTTTAAATAGTTTTGAGCCAGAGAGTTTTATTCCAGAAACTGAATGTGTTGTACAGTTATTCCCAGTGACATCATACTCGTCTATCGTACGACCTCTCCTTTTGGTTGTTTCATTCATTTTCTCTGTTTGAATTGCTGGGTTGCCCTTAATCCAAAGATCTTCAAAGTACGTTCTGATCAATATTTTGTCTGCATCATCAATACGAAAGACACGAGCATTCATTCTATGGAGTTCCTTTTTATAGTAGACCTCTGCATCTTCATCTTTTAAAAAATTAAGAATTCCATCTCCTGTGAATCCACCAGGCCCGGTTCTACCAAACCGCCCATAGGTATAAAGGTATATGCGGTCATTTTCGTGAACAGAAACAAACGTGTGTCCTGCACCGATGACTTCTGTCCAGATATAAACGCCATCTGGTATAGGTTTTACATTTTGTTGGCTGATAACAAGTTGCCTGTTTTGCTCCAGAAGATTTTGGATAAATTGATTCGGTTTTGTTGCCGTTTCAGCAGGCACTTGTTTGGTGGCATCCATTCCCCTCATCACCGGAGCATCTTCCTGTGTGTAAGTAGGATAAAGATTGGAAGGAATAATTTTCGCCTTACAGGGGCAGGAGCTGTGGCTGTCCAACGACCCGGCAATACGTTTATTATCGGGTCCGCTGGTATAGTGAGATATACCGCCAATAATTCGATACGTTTTGCCATTTTTCCCACAGGTAACAGGATCGCCTTCCCTTGCCTGAGGCTTACCGAAAGAAAAACCCTGCGCTGTTCCTGCGGTAATTTTACCGCCGCATTTAGTCTTGTCACCCTGACAAAGCACGATGCCTTTCGCCATTTCCCTGGTCCTGTGTTGCCCTTTTATCCGTCAGCGGGGGAGTTTACTTTTTAATCGGTGGTGAGTAAATCAGCAAAAACCATTTGATTCAGGGAAATTAAAAAAATGTGAAGCGGCTCTGATTAACATGAATGCTTAACTTTAACTAACTCATCATCTGTTGATTCAGTTGATGGCATTATGAAAATGCAGCCGCAACATTTCTTAATTCAGAAAGTTGTTCGGGTTTGTCATTTTGGATAATGTCTTCATTGATCTTAAGTATTACTGCCTTAATTACATCGGTGTTCTTTTCAATATGTTGCTTCGCCATAAGCTCATTGAGTTCGTTGAGCTGCCAGGGCGTTATCTTTATCGAGATTCTTTTCGAAGCTTTGGCTTTGGCTAAATCACCATTCAATAGCTTTGCTAAATCCTGCTGCTCATAGCGTCCAGAGTTTAAGGCATGAATATAATAAAGTATCAGCGCGCGGCTGAAGCTATCATCCACAGCGGGGTTTATTTTCTGAGAGGCTACATTTAAGATGTCCAGGAAATGTGCCGGAACCCTTACCTCTAAAGATGCCTTTATTTTATCGTATTCTTCTTTGATCTTTGGTGTCGATTGCGCTGGAATGCTGACGACTTCATTGCAGTTATTACATACAGCCGCTAAAATATTTTTAACAGTGCCACTTTTATCATTGAAATCGACATCGCGTAATAAATAGGTCGCCTGACTTTTTCCACAGTTATGGCAGATAACCTGTCGTGTATCACCTTCTTTAACGATTCTCATCTTAACCTCTCCTGTTATCTATGAACGCTGATAAAGATAATGTCGGGTTCAATGAAATAAAACTTTACATACCAATAATAGCCATCTTTATATGGACGGCATAGATGAACGTAAGTATGACTGTCCTGATGATGTGGGCTGTAAGTATATTGATCCCCAAATGTTCGCTGTATCAAAGAAATTACATATTCTTCGTCTATTTCCCCAACAGAAAACAGATTCTTCGTATCAATATCGCACCTTGCTTCATGGTCATAGCATCCATTTTTCAGACAGCTTATTGCCTTAGACTTTATCTCTTTGAAAGCCATTCTACATTCCTTGTATTTTGTACGACAATTTGCGTACAGTCAAGTGTGCGCACACTTGAAAGGTGAGTCATTGAAAATGATGATTTTAACTATATGATTTTATTATTAGTTTCTACTTGTCAGGTAAGAGCGAAAGTATACGACGTTGTTTTTACATCGGGTATCGTAAACGATTAAATTTGAGGTAAGTCACGCAGAACGATTCATCAAAAGCGACCACCGTGCCGCGCATTTCCCATCATGACTCCTCAACCCGTCGATACATCCTCCTCGGATGACCAATCTTGCCGTACTGCATCTCCACCGCCAGGAACCCCGCATCCACGCAGTGTTCCAGATAGCGTCGGGTGGTGGTTTTACTCAGTCCGGTTTCGCTCACCACCTCGTCCACGGAAAAACAACGTTGTGCGGCTTCGGCAAACATTTTTTGTACCAGCGCCAGCGTCTTTTCCTCTATACCTTTGCTGCCGTTATCCTGGCGGTAATTTTTCGCCTGAAGTTGATAGAGCGAATCAACGTTTTGCTGATCAACAATCTTCCATACTCGCTGTTGTTCGGCGAATTGCACAAAACGTTCCAGTGATTGGCTTAAACGCTTCCATGATACAGGCTTGAGAATATAGTCGAAGGCACCATTGCGGATTGCCTGACTACAGGTATCCATATCGCTGGCGGCAGTGATAAAAATCACCGAACAGTTGGCGTGCAAAACCAATGGATCGCTGATCAACGTGATGCCTTTACCGTCCGGCAAATAATTGTCGAGCAGCACCAGCTTTGGCTGCTTGCTCTTCATTAACACCCGGGCTTCAGCGAGTGATGAGGCAACCCCCACCAGCCGCAGGCGCGGATGTTCACCGATCAGATCGGCATGCAACTGCGCGAGTGTGTTTTCATCTTCTACAATCAATACGTCTATCATTTCAGGTTGCATAATACTGTTCTTCCAGCGTCGGAACGGGACGCGCCTGGTCGCCCATTTCAGGAATAAATAACGAAAAAATCGTACCTCGCGGGGCATTGTTAGAGACTTCAATTGACCCGCCAACCTGCGTGACATAGCTGGCGATTAAATACAGGCCGATGCCATGATCGCCACTGCGCTTGGTGGTCATCCCGCGTTCAAAAATATGCTCACGAATGGTCGGATCGATACCGATACCTTGATCCGCCACCTCAATGATCAGCTCCCGCTCATTAAGCAGGATCAGTACTTCCACTGGATCGTGAGGCAGAGGAGAGCGCTGGGTGGCTTCGATTGCATTATCCAGCAGGTTACCGATGATTGAGATCAGCTCGGCCTCTCCCAGCATACGACAAGGTCGCGCCATCTCGCATAACGGATCAAAGGCTAACGCCACGCCTTTTTCCCGCGCCCGCGCCGCTTTGCCTAACAGCAGGCCGCACAGCGTCGGTGAGCTAAAACGGGCGGAGATAAAGTCCAGCAGTTCCTGCGCATGCTCTGACTGGGCCTGGATATAGCGCACCGCTTCGTCGTAACGTCCCATATGCAACAGCCCGGAGAGGGTGGTCATGCGATTTAACTGTTCATGGCGCATGATGCGCAGATTATCGACATAGCGTTTAACCTGGCTGAGTTGCGCACTCAGGCTGTCAATTTCGTTGCGATCTCGAAAGGTGATGACCCACCCCTGCAATTCATCCTCCAGCATAATTCGCACCCGGCTGGCGATCACCGTTAACTGATTGAAACGGCAAATTTCATCGTGGGTATCGTTTTCCAGTATCACCTCGCGGGTGAAAAAGGGCACCGGAGCAATCACCTCGCTAATAGGATGACCACGTAGCAGGCGGGTTGGTTGGCTCAACCCTAAAAGTTTGCGTGCTGCCTGATTGATCACTTCAATGCGCAGCTCACTGTCGACCGCAATGACCCCTTCATAGATGGATTCCATCATGGCTTTCTGCTGACGTACCAGCAGACCAATTTCCCGTGGTTCCAGCGAAAAAATCTGTTTTTTGATTCCGCGGGTGAAAAACCAGGAAAAGATAAACAGGGCGGCCAGCAGTAACACGGCGGCGATAAAGATATTGATCACTTTACTCAGCGTAATGGTGTCGAGATAGCTGGTAAGATAACCCACTGAGATAATGCCGATCACCTGATGGTTATCGTCAAATATCGGCGCTTTGCTGCGCAGAGATATTCCCAGCCCACCTTTGCGAATCGTGGTGGTGCTGATTCCCCGCAGCACTGCGTCATTGTCGCCGCCAATCAGCTTTTTGCCGACAACCTCCCCGTGCGCCGAATGAAATAGATGAATTCCCTTATTATCCCCCACCACAATAAAGCTGGCATCGCTATGCAAAACCACCTGGTGCATAAATTGATTAATCGCCGGAATATCTTTGTCTGCGACCGCCTTGCGCAAATTCGGAATAATCGCGATCTCTTCTGCCTGTATTTTTGCTCTGGTGCTCATTTCCTGATAAAGCTGGCGACTGACATCCTGGTAGTAATAAATGCCGAGCAAAACAAACAAACCGGAGAAGAACAGCACCAGAGAAATAAAAAGTTTGATTTGGAATGATAGCTTCATAACGGCACACACCACAGCCAGCAAAGCGCCAATGTACCATTTTTTATCATCATTGTGCGTAGTTTACTGGAAACTTGTGATCCCTTGCACAGCAAGATCTGGCGCAAAAAATGACATGTTAAATACTCATTTTTGGAAATGTTATTAACATGTACCTCTGGATATAAAAACCATTAAAACCACGGCAATAATTAAGGTGTGAATCACAGAAAATAAAAGAAACCATAAAAACCATAGGTGCCATTAAAACTCCGGTTTTATTATGCTTTCCCTCACATAACCTACGCCATTAGCCCTTTACCCTGAAGGCACAAAATAACCAAGGGGCTTATTATGAGCACAACTGACGATTCGTTTTCTGTTACCTCTGAATCATTGGCGATTCAAAAGAAATCACTTAAGGACCGGTGGTGGCATATTATGGATACCTGGAAAATCGGGATTATTCCATTGCCATTATTTCTGCTGGCCGGGGCGTTGATTGCTATCGATTGTCTGGGCGGCAAGTTACCCAGCGATATTGTGGTGATGGTCGCGACACTGGCGTTTTTCGGTTTTGCCTGTGGTGAGTTTGGCAAACGTCTACCGATTGTGGGCAAACTCGGGGCTGCTGCGATTTGCGCCACCTTTATCCCGTCAGCAATGGTCTACTATGGCCTGCTGCCGGATGTCGTGGTGGAGTCCACCACCAAATTCTATAAATCCACCAACATCCTCTATCTCTACATCTGCTGCATTATTGTCGGCAGCATCATGAGCATGAATCGCACCACCCTGATTCAGGGATTCCTGCGTATTTTCTTCCCCATGTTGTGCGGTGAAATCGTCGGCATGCTGGTGGGAATGGGCGTTGGCCTGATGCTCGGTATGGAACCTTTCCAGATCTTCTTCTTTATTATTCTGCCGATCATGGCCGGTGGCGTTGGCGAAGGGGCGATCCCGCTGTCAATTGGCTACGCCACACTGCTGCATATGGATCAGGGCGTTGCGCTTGGTCGCGTGTTGCCAATGGTGATGCTGGGTGGTCTGACGGCGATCATTATCTCCGGCTGCCTGAACCAACTTGGTAAGCGTTTTCCGCATTTGACCGGTGAAGGCCAACTGATGCCAAACCGCAGCAACGGCGACACCAAAGCGCCAGAAGCGGCACCGGGTAAAACCGATGTCACTACCATCGCCGCCGGGGCGCTGTTGGCGGTGCTGTTGTACATGATCGGTATGCTCGGCCACAAACTGATTGGCCTGCCAGCGCCGGTTGGCATGCTGTTTGTCGCGGTGCTGATCAAGCTGGCACACGGTGTTTCACCACGCCTGCTGGAAGGGTCGCAGGTGGTGTACAAATTCTTCCAGACCTCGGTGACCTATCCCATCCTGTTTGCCGTTGGCGTGGCGATTACGCCGTGGGAGGAACTGGTGCACGCATTCACCATCAATAACCTGCTGGTGATCGTCAGCACCGTTTCTGCACTGGTCGCGACGGGCTTCTTCGTCGGCAAAAAGATCGGTATGCATCCTATCGATGTCGCCATCGTCTCCTGCTGCCAGAGCGGTCAGGGGGGCACCGGGGATGTCGCCATCCTCACCGCGGGTAACCGTATGAGCCTGATGCCATTTGCTCAAATTGCCACCCGTATCGGCGGGGCGATCAACGTGTCGGTATCGCTGCTCATCCTCGGCAACTTCCTCGTCTGATTTATGCGTTACAGGAACGAATATGAAACTTGCAAGCTTTGTCCACCAGGGAAAGCGTAGCTACGGCATCGTCAGGGATAACGGTGTGATCGATCTGGGTCGCCGTCTTGGTGACCGCTACGCGGATTTAAAATCGCTGCTCGCTGCCAACGCCTTATCTGAAGCGCAACAGCTGAGCCAGGAGGTGCCGGATCTGCGCTTTAACGATCTTGAATTGTTACCGGTGATTGATAACCCAGGGAAGATTCTTTGCGTCGGCATGAACTACGCCGAAAAACGTAAAGAGTTTGATCAACATAACCCGGCACCGACGTTATTTGTGCGTTTTGCCGACTCGCAAACCGGCCATAACGCGCCGGTACTGAAACCGCGCCACTCCAGCGAATTTGATTATGAAGGTGAGCTGGCGGTGATCATTGGTCAAAGCGGCGAGGATATCGCACGCGAGGACGCGCTGAATCATGTGGCGGGCTACAGCTGTTATATGGACGGCTCCGCGCGTGACTGGCAGCACACCTGGTTTACCGCCGGAAAAAACTGGCGGCAGACCGGCGCATTTGGCCCGTGGATGACCACCGCCGATGAAATCCCGGACCCGCATCGGCTGGCGATTCGCACCTGGTTGAATGGCCGCATGGTGCAGGATGACAACACCGCCAGCATGATCCATAAAGTCGCCGAACTCATTGAGTACATCAGCACCTTCACCAGCCTTCATGCCGGAGACGTCATCATTACCGGCTCGCCGGGTGGCGTGGGTAAGAAACGCAATCCACCGCTGTTTATGCAGGCAGGCGATCGCATTGAAGTGGAGATTGAAAACATCGGCCATCTCAGCAATGTGATTATCGATGCGCCAGCTCACGCGCTGACGGCGACGCACTGAGGCGCAGGCGAGATTATGCAACCACGACCCCCCATCGACTTCCGCATCGCGGAAGTCAGCGGTAATACCCGGCGGCGCGAGACTATCCGTGCGCTGCTGGCGGATAGCGGATTAGGCATGGACAGCGACATCACCACCTTTGTTGAAGCCTGGTCGAACGATCGGCTGGTGGGCTGCGCTGGCCTCGCCGCTAACGTTATCAAATGTGTCGCCATTGATGAGCAGTGGCGCGGTGAAAATCTCAGCGCACAGTTGCTGGCTGAAGTGGAACACCTGGCGCTGGCGCGTGGACATTTTCACTTGTTCCTGTGTACGCGCCCCTGCAACCGGGAGCGGTTCCAGCGTAACGGGTTCTGGCCGGTGGTACAGAGTGGGGAGAACGCCATTCTGCTGGAAAACACCCCCTCAGGTATTCAGCGCTACTGTCGTTCATTGCAGGCCAGCCGTGTCGTCGGGCAACGTATTGGCGCGATTGTGATGAACGCCAACCCTTTTACGCTGGGGCATCGTTATCTGGTGGAGCAGGCGGCAGCACGTTGTGACTGGCTGCACCTGTTTGTGGTCAGTGAAGACGCTTCGTTCTTCCCCTATAGCGCACGCTGGAAAATGGTGCAGATCGGCGTCGCCCATCTGCCCAATATCACCTTGCATGAAGGTTCTCAGTACATCATCTCACGCGCCACCTTTCCGGCCTATTTCCTGAAAGAAACCGGCAAGGTCCAGCAGGCGTGGAGTGAGATCGACCTGCTGCTGTTCCGCAACCATATCGCCCCGGCGTTAGGTATTACCCATCGCTTTATCGGCAGCGAACCGTTTTGCGACATCACCCGCCAGTACAACCACAGCATGCATCAGCTGCTGGCGGGCGCGGTGGAGGTGGTGGAAATCCCGCGTATCAAAGCCGCAGGCCATGCCATCTCGGCTTCAGAAGTGCGGCGCTTATTAAAAACACACCAGTTTTCCCGCATTCGGGAAATCGTACCGGATACCACTTTTGCGCATCTGACATCCCATTACAGCGCAGAAGTTGCTTAAAAATCAGGAATATAAATATGAAAATTGTGAGGGAGGCGCTGGCAGGAACCCTGGAGTCCAGCGACCTGATGGTAAAAATCGCCCCCGCCGGAGACGGGTTGGAAGTGGTGATTCATAGCGAGGTGATCAAGCAGTTCGGCGATCAGATCCGCCAGGTGGTGCACAGCACGCTGCGTGATATGCAGGTCCATCAGGGCTTGATCATTATCGAAGACAAAGGCGCGCTGGATTGTGTGATCCGCGCTCGTTTGCAAAGCGCCATACTGCGCGCCGCACCAGACGTGGAGATCGATTGGGGAAAACTGCTATGAGGAAACTACGCCGAAGCATGCTGTTCTTGCCGGGGGCCAATGCGGCCATGCTCTCCACCGCCTTTATCTATCGGCCTGATTCGATCATGTTCGATCTGGAAGACGCGGTCGCACTCCGGGAAAAAGATACCGCGCGTTTGCTGGTGTTCCATGCATTGCAGCACCCGATGTATCAGGACATTGAAACCGTGGTACGCATTAACCCATTGAACACGCCGTTTGGTTTGCCGGATCTGGAGGCGGTGGTGCGTGCGGGTGTTGATGTGGTGCGCTTGCCGAAAACCGATACCCCGGAAGATATCTACGAACTGGAGCGTCACCTCGAACGGATCGAGTTAGCTTGTGGTCGTGAAGTCGGATCTACGCGAGTGATGGCGGCGATTGAATCCGCGATTGGCGTAATCAACGCCGTGGCGATCGCGCGCAGCTCCCAGCGGCTGATCGGCATTGCGTTGGCGGCTTTCGATTATGTGATGGATATGCAAACCGAACGTGGCGATGGCACCGAGTTGTTCTATGCCCGTTGTGCCGTGCTGCACGCCGCCCGCGCTGCTGGTATCGATGCTTTTGACGTGGTGTGGTCAGACGTGAACGATGAAGCCGGTTTTCTGCGTGAAGTCGAGCTGATCCGCAAAATGGGTTTTAACGGCAAATCGTTAATCAACCCGCGCCAGATTGATCTGCTGCATAACGCCTATGCACCCACTCAGCAGGAAGTGGATCACGCGCAACGCGTGATCGAAGCAGCAGAAGAGGGTGAGCGTAATGGCCTCGGCGTGGTGTCGCTAAACGGCAAAATGATCGATGCCCCGATTATCAATCACGCGCTGATGGTACTGGAACGTGCGGCGGCATCCGGCGTGCGGCGTTAAGGAAAAAATCATGAATCAAACAGAACTTCTTCACGTTAATTTCCCGCATCTGCGTGAGTTAAAACCTTTTGAAAGCGCCCATCACACCACGCCGTGGCTGGCAGATATCCATGCCAAACACACCCGTAAATTGTGTGCCTCGCTGGATGATGCCATCGCGCGTAGCGGCTTACAGGATGGTATGACCATCTCCTTCCACCACGCATTTCGCGAAGGCGATCAGGTTATCAACAATGTGGTGGCGGCGCTGGCACGGCTCGGATTTAAAAATCTGACGCTGGCTTCCAGTTCGCTGATGACCTGCAACGATGCACTGATCGAGCATATTCGAAGCGGAGTGATCTCGCGTATCTACACCTCCGGGATGCGCGGCAAACTGGCGGAAGCAATTTCACATGGGCTGATGAAAGAACCGGTGCAGATCCATTCCCACGGTGGTCGGGTCAAGCTATTACAGGATGGCGAACTGAACATTGATGTCGCTTTCCTCGGCGTGCCGTGCAGCGACGAGTTTGGCAACGCCAATGGTACGCAAGGCCGTTCCGCGTGTGGGTCGCTCGGTTATGCAATGGTTGATGCCCGTTTCGCCAAAAAGGTGGTGCTGCTGACCGAGGAGCTGGTGCCGTTTCCCAATATGCCCGCCAGCCTCGGCCAGGATCAGGTGGATTTGATCGTTCAGGTCGCCAGTGTGGGTGATCCGGCGAAAATCAGCGTTGGGGCGGCACGCGTCACCAGCAACCCGCGTGAGCTGATGATTGCCCGCTACGCCGCCGATGTGATTGAACACTCGGGCTATTTCCGCCCAGGCTTTTCGATGCAGACCGGTTCGGGCGCAGCGGCCACGGCGGCCACCCGTTTTATGGAAGAAAAAATGGCGCGCCACGGCGTCAAAGCGCGTTTTGCTCTTGGTGGTATCACCGGGGGCCTGGTCGATCTGCACGAAAAGGGATTGATCGAAAAATTACTCGATACCCAATGCTTTGACAGTGAAGCAGCGGCCTCACTGCATCGCAACCCGAATCATGTGGAGATCTCCACCGACGTGTATGCCAATCCCGGCGGCAAAGCGGCCAGTTGCGATCAACTTGATGTGGTGATCCTGAGCGCACTGGAAATTGACGTTGAATTCAACGTGAACGTCATTACCGGCTCCGATGGCGTGATGCGCGGTGCCTCTGGTGGTCACTGCGACGTTGCCGCCGCCGCCAATCTGACGATTGTGGTCGCGCCGCTGCTGCGCAGTCGCATTCCCACCGTGGTTAAACGCGTCACCACCCGGCTGACGCCCGGCGAGAGTATTGATGTGCTGGTGACCGACCACGGTATCGCGGTGAATCCGGCGCGCCCGGAAATTCGCGAGCGCTTGCTGGCCGCCGGGTTGAAAGTGGTCGATATCGAGGCGCTCTATCAGCGTGCGGTTTCGCTGACCGGTGAACCCAAACCGATCGCCTTTACCGACCGGATTGTCGGGGTGATCCGCTATCGTGATGGCAGCGTGATTGACGTTGTTCGGCAGGTTAAAGAGGAAGAACTATGACCATGATGACGCCCGTGCAAGCGGGCGTCAGTCTGACAGCGCTGCTGGCGGCGAAAGAGGCTCGCGCGGCGCGTCAGGCTGACTGGCTCACTCGCTATCAACAACCGATCATTTCGCTGACGCTGGTGACACCGGGAGCGGTGAAAGACAGCATCCGTTATCGCAACACCATGGGGGTGGCTGTGCAGGCCTGCGACCAACTGCTGTGGCAGCATCGCTGGCCGGTGCTGGCCCACCAGGTGTTGTGGCTGGAAACCGGACCGGAAGCGCTGTGGTGCGTGGAACATCCGGCAGTGGAAATCAAAGCGCAGTGCGTCGAACTGGAACAAACCTTCCCGCTCGGCAGGTTGTGGGATTTTGACGTGTTTTGCCCGCAACTGGGGCAGATTGGACGACATTCACTGGATTTGCACACCCGTCGTTGTCTGGTCTGCGATCAACCGGCGCATGGTTGCGCGCGTTCGCGCCGCCATCAGCTTGAGGAGGTGGTAGCGCGTGTGGAGAACATGATTGATGGCTGGTTTGCTCGCGATTAACGCCACAGAACCCGACGTGCCCGGCTTTGCAGCACTGGCGTTGCGTCTGGAACTGGATTTAACGCCGAAACCGGGGCTGGTGGATCGGGCTAATAACGGTTCGCATCAGGATATGGATCATGCCTTGCTGTTAACCAGCATTACGGCCATCACCCCCTGGCTGACGGTTTTTGCCAACATCGGGTTTGAGCATGCGCACCATCCCGCCGCAGAACAGCTGCGTTTGTTACGTCCGGCGGGTATTGCTTGTGAGCAGGCGATGTTCACTGCCACCAGTGGGGTGAATACCCACAAAGGCGGCATTTTCTCTCTGGGATTGCTGTGCTTTGCTGCCGGGCGTTTGCAGGGGCAGGGGCGCAGGGTGAGTGCTGACGCCTTGTGCCGTCAGGTGAGTGAGATATGTCGAGGCCTGGTAGCGCGTGAACTGGTTAACCGCAAAACCTGTTGTACTGCCGGGGAGCAGCAGTTTCGTGACTATGGCCTGACGGGCGTGCGTGGTGAGGTGGAAAGTGGCTTCGCCACGGTACGCAATAGGGTGCTGCCATTCTGGCATCTGGAGCAGGGCGAGCGGCAGTTACAACATGCTTTGTTGCGCCTGATGGCATCAAACCCGGACAGCAATCTGGTGTCGCGTGGGGGCCAGGCAGGGCTGCGCTATGTCCAGCGGTATGCCGCGATGCTGTTGGCAACCGGTTGGGATAACGCCGCGCTGCGCCAGATGGATCAGGCGTTAATGGCGCGGCGTTTAAGTCCTGGCGGCAGTGCCGATTTGCTGGCCGTCGCCTGGGTGCTGGCTGCACTCGCATAATCATCTTTTTTGGTTTCTCTCTGTATCTGACGCGGCGGGTGTTACAGAGCAATACATAACGCGGCATCGCCCAAATAAAGCCGATACATCAGCGTGGTCTTCTGTGTCTGTTGTTATTTACTTACCCACAGGAGCCACCATCATGCTGCGTAAACTGATCCTTATTTCCCCGATATTGTTCTCATCCGCCACCTGCGTATGGGCCGCTGAGCTGGGCGGCCTGAGTGCGGGCGACGTCCTGGGGCCTGCCGCCGTCGCTCCGCTGGAAAAACCACAGCCACCAGCGAGGCTTATCGTTGATGCGCCGCTGGCCGGGCCGCTGCGTAAGGGCGCGGTATTTATTCAATATCGGGCGGAAAACCTGCGTATCGAACCGGTATTTGGGCCAGAGGCGTTAAAGGTCACGCCACGTATCGGTCATATCCACGTCGTTGTTGACGGCAATCCCTGGCATTGGGCTGACGCCAGTGGGGAACCGGTGATCCTGGTAGGGCTGCCCGCAGGCAAGCATAAAGTGACCATTATTCTTGCCGATCCCACGCATAAACCGCTGGACAGCAAAACGGTGGAATTCATCGTTCCTGAGCATGTCGCTGCGTCGCATTAACCCCTCTGTTGAAGGACGCGCGTGTATAACTGCCAGGAGTGAGCGTGGAATAAATGTCACAGTGAAAAATACCGCAGAAATATTTTGGTACATCACCTTACATTACCTTCACTTAATTCCTGGTATTTCGACGACCTGCGCTAATCAATGCATCAATTCTTAATTCATGCTGGCTAATCTATTTGGCACCATTACAGGATGATGGCTGATACGGAAATTCCGGTTTGATATAGCTGACATTGACCTTATAACCCTGCCTGGTAAGATTATTGGACGGAGTTTTGAATCAGATCGCAATTTTTTGGCTTATGGCCTGTTGCAGTGCGCTCGCGATGACCGTGCTGAATTAACGCCCCTTGCATTTTTCGCCGGGGCTGAGATGCTCCCGGTAATAAAAATGCAGGACATACAGCAAGATCATTAATGTAGATGCCCGCGATGGGAAGGCCCATTTTTAGATGCACCTTTTCACCCGGGTATGACAATTTAAGTGGCTGAAATTTAACTGGACCCAACAGAGTTCAGTCTGGTGACTTTTGCCAAAAAAAAGAGTTAACCCCAATTATTTAACTGGTGACGGTAAGCCAGGGGCGGTAGCTTGTTTTTTTCTTGCCATTTATCAATATTTAAATTGTCCTGTTTATATGGCGTAATTCTTAATGGCCTCAATCATTCGCCCCTCTTTAATTTCTGGTGTTTTTACCTGAGGAAACTCCGAAATAAATTATAAGGCGAATATAAGTATCATGCGGAAGTAACATTACTGGCTAATCGGTTTAATGCTTCAGAGGTCACATGCTAAATCCTGTCAACGATGTGTTATTGAGCGTCATCGTGCCGGTATATAACGCCGCAGCCTATCTGGAGAGATGCATTGATAGTCTGATCCAGCAGGATGAATCTCGCTTTGAAGTGATTTTTATTAACGATGGCTCGACAGATCACTCGCTGTCGTTGCTGCAAAATTACGCGCACTATCCACACTTTCACATCATCGATAAAGTGAATGGTGGCGTCTCGTCGGCACGTAATCATGGTATTCGCGCGTCGCGCGGCAAATTTCTTTGCTTTCTGGATGCCGACGATTTTCTCCCCTCCACGGCATTTTCGACCTGGCTGTGTCTGATGCAGCAAAATGTTTGTATGGCCGTTGGTCAGTCGCAACACTTTACGCCACAGGGACAAGCGTTGGATTTTCCGGTGGCATCGGATCATGCCAGACCGATGGCAGTGTCAGCCGCGATTAATGAATTGCTTTATTTCAATCCACGACACGGCATTTGCGACAAGGTATTTCGCGGTGATGTTATTCGCCAACATCATCTGCGTTTCAATGAGGAGATTTATAACTTCGAAGACCTGCTGTTTGTGATGAACTATCTCTGGCTGCAACAACATCGTCAGGTGGTGTTCTCCGATAAAGTGGTTTATCACTACGTTAAATCGACCCACT
Organism: Pantoea sp. X-Soil-TKNS-1279; assembly: GCF_059730565.1. Lineage (NCBI taxonomy): Bacteria > Pseudomonadati > Pseudomonadota > Gammaproteobacteria > Enterobacterales > Erwiniaceae > Pantoea > Pantoea sp. X-Soil-TKNS-1279. The sequence continues at coordinate 1,023,676 of NZ_AP035948.1, forward strand.
CGGCAACCCGATCGTCATTAAAGGAAAAACATTTTTCGTTTGCCCGTTCGTTTAGCAGCATGAAAACGTTTTTGTCAGCGCAGCATCATCGTTGTTATTACCATCTCTATCTGAAAGTCACTTCCTCCTATATCTACAAAGCACTTAATAGTGAGGGGTTCAGTCGCGACTTTATCGATGAATATATTGCGCTTTATCGGCAATCGTTTAAATCCTATCTCTCCTCGGGGTTGATGATCAATGCCTGGAGTCTGTACTTCACGTTTTTCTTCCTCAGCCCTCGTCTGGTGTCGCGTCTGCGCAAGTGGGTGCGGAAATAATTCCCTTTGGGGTGACGTTGTGAAAGATAAATTAAAAAACTCATTATGGATGATTGCTGAGAAGCTGATCGCGGTATTGGGTCTGATTTTCGTTACCTCCTATGTGGCGAAATACGTCGGTCCAACCACTTTCGGCATTATCTCCCTCTCCATGCTGGTGTTTCAGTTTGTGCAAACCATCGCCCAGATGGGCAGCGATGTGATTCTGTTGAAACGCATTTCACAGAAGCGCTATTCCGGCATCAGATTGATGATCTCGACCTTTTTCCTGGTGCTGGTGTTGTACGCGCTATTGTCGCTGGTGGGATTTCTGGTGATGCAGGAAGAACTGAGCTCAGATGCACTGGTGTTTATTGGTGCCGCCGCATTTGCCTGTCTGTTTTCCGCTATCGACCTGGTGAATGTCTATAACGAAGCGATGCTGCATGCGCGGCGGAATGTTATTGCCAATCTTATTGGCCTGGTTATCAGCCTGACGGTGCGTTACTTTATTTCGTACTTCACTCTCGATCCCAAATATCTGGCGATTCCTATCGTATTGGCCACGCTGATTCCGTTTGTGTTGAAGACGGGCTGGTTTTTGCTGGCGGAGCAACAGAGGTCGATACCCGCTATTCGGCAGTTCAAAAAATATTCACGTTATATGGTGGCATCGGGATTCTCACTGATTTTATCTGTGATTGCCGTTGCGCTGTATACCCGAGTTAATCAGGTCAGCGTCTCTTATTTTCTTGGGGTGAAAGAGGCGGGTATATTCTCGGTTGCACTGACGTTATCCACGGCCTGGGTGTTTTTGCCCAGCGCCTTGCTGGCATCGTTTTATCCCTCATTCTTTGCCGAGCGCGATCCTGAACAGGCCATTGTGAAAGCCCAGAAGCTGCATTTGTTGGTGATTGGTGTTTCCGCTGGCGTGATTTTTTCTATTTGGTTGCTCTCGGGCTGGTTTATTCGTGACTTTTACGGCGCGGCCTGGCTGGATGCTATCGCGCCAACGGTGCTCCTCAGTTTTGGCGCGATGTGCGCTGTGTTAAGTAGCGTAATGGACCGCTTCATTATTAAGTACAACGGTTATCGTTATTTGGTGAAAAAAACCTTCGCTGTTTTATTAATCTGTCTTGCGTCATCACTCCTTTTGGTGCCGCATTTCGGTCTGACTGGTGCCGCAATTAGCGTGGTATTGACCGAGTTTTTGTCTTTTACGCTGCTTAATTATTTCTTTTTTGCGCAACCAGTCATGCGTATTCATCTCATTTTTATCAACCCCAGGAAACTATGGCTGTTATTTAACAATGTCAAAACCTCAGACAGTAAAGAGAGTTTATCATGAATGAAAAGCCATTATTTAGTGTTATTATCCCAGCCTTTAACGCACAAAAAACCATTAAGCGAACAATTCTGAGTGTGCTTAATCAAACCTACAGAAATTATGAAGTTATCGTTGTTAATGATGGGAGTAGTGATTTAACCCCACGAATACTTGAAGAGTTTCTCTCCTGGCCGCAAGTCACCATTCTTCACCAGACGAATGCAGGTGTCAGTGCGGCGAGAAATAACGCCTTGCAATTATCCTGTGGAGAATATGTATTATTTCTGGATGCGGATGATTGGGTCGAGACTAACTTTCTTATGGTGTTTAAGCAGAACCTTGCAGCCTGGCCAGCCCAAACGATTGATCTGATGGTGGGAAACCTGAATGATGATCGTGTAGGCAAGGTTTCTCACGCGGGTTTTTTTGAGCTGGAAGATATTCCTTTCGTGCTCGGAGAGCTGGAGATGAGCGACAATATTGGTTATTTGCATAACAAATGTTATCGCCGAAAAATGGTTGAAGAGATGGGATTGCGCTTTATTGAAGGTATCTCAATGAGCGAAGATTTATTATTCAACCTTAAATTTTTTAGCTGCGTCAGTAACTTTTTGGTGATGCCGGGTAGCGCCTATCATTATGAAGATATTGAAGGCTCGCTCTCCAAACGCAAGTCCAATTACAATGAGTTGAAGGTGAGAAAAACATCACTGACGGTGTTGTATGATGGAATTGTGGAAAAATATAAGGAAAGCGATCTCGATTACTTTCTTAAGGGTATTTCTAAACGCGTTCTGGCGCTGGATATGCAAATTGTCACAGCCATGTATCATTCATCTTTTACACCGGGCGATATTGCTCAGGAGATTAATGAAATTAAGCGGGGGAAATATTCCAAAGGCATTTTTATTCTGTTGAATAAAAATGAGAAGATGAAATATATGATTATGAATTTGAATACTATCACAGCGTATTATTTTCTTTATGCCCTCTACAGAATGCGTGCATTCTGACCATCACTGTCCCTCACCGTGGCGGCGCGATAAATTGCGCCGCTACGAGTTCTCCCTTGCACTCTCTCTGCGTCTCAGGTCAAATAGCGCCCAGGCAAACGGTTGCGTGCGTGTATCGTGCATTTTTAGATGATAAATGCATCGTATTGCACACAAGTGCTGACTTTATGCACTGATTTTTGCGTTTAAGTCATGCGCGCCGATAAAAAACGGTTAGCATGATCACGTCGCGCCAACCGCGTCATAATTCGCAGCCCTGGCGGCTGTGCTTTTGATTAAGAGTAATTCTGGAGAGACAGATGGAAACCTCGCAAACCGGCACATTAGGTGCCGTTGAGGCGCCCGCAAAGGGCTGGCGTAAAAGTGACACCGTGTGGATGCTGGGGCTGTATGGCACGGCAATTGGCGCAGGCGTGCTGTTTCTGCCCATCAATGCCGGGGCAGGTGGTTTGATTCCGTTGATTATCATGGCCGCTCTCGCCTTCCCGATGACGTTTTATGCCCATCGTGCCCTGACGCGCTTTGTTCTCTCCGGGAAAAACCCCGGCGAAGATATTACCGAGGTGGTGGAAGAGCATTTTGGCGCAGGTGCCGGTAAGATCATCACGCTGCTCTACTTTTTTGCTATCTATCCCATTCTGTTGATGTACAGCGTGGCGATCACCAACACCGTTGACAGCTTCATCGTGCATCAGCTGGGCCTGGTATCGCCACCGCGTGCGGTGCTGTCGCTGATTTTGATTGTCGGCATGATGACCGTGGTGCGGTTTGGTGAGCAGATGATCGTTAAAGCGATGAGCGTGCTGGTGTTTCCGTTTGTTGCGGTGCTGATGTTGCTGGCCTGCTATCTGGTGCCACACTGGCACGGTGCCGCGCTGGAGACATTGTCATCCGGCCAAAGCAGTGGCGACAGCAATATCTGGATGACGCTGTGGTTAGCCATCCCGGTGATGGTGTTTTCCTTCAACCATTCTCCGATCATCTCTTCATTCGCGGTGGCGAAGCGTGAAGAGTATGGCGCTGCGGCGGAGCAAAAGTGCTCACGTATCCTCGCCAGTGCGCATTTGATGATGGTGCTGACAGTAATGTTCTTTGTCTTTAGCTGCGTACTGAGCCTGTCACCCACCGACCTTGATGCGGCCAAAGCGCAGAACATCACCATCCTGTCTTATCTGGCGAACCACTTTAATGTGCCGATGATCGCCTGGCTGGGACCGATTGTGGCGATGGTGGCGATCACCAAATCGTTCCTCGGTCACTATCTTGGTGCGCGTGAAGGTTTTAACGGCCTGGTGATTAAGTCACTGCGCAGCCGTGGCAAGAGCGTTGCGCCACAACGTCTGAACCGAATGACGTCGCTGTTTATGCTGCTGACCACCTGGCTGGTGGCGACAATGAATCCGAGTATTCTGGGGATGATTGAAACGCTTGGCGGGCCAGTGATTGCTATGCTGTTGTTCCTGATGCCGATGTATGCCATCCAGAAAGTACCGGCGATGCGCAAGTACAGCGGCAAAATCAGCAATGGATTTGTGGTGATTGTCGGGCTGCTGGCAATCTCTTCGATTTTCTATTCGCTGGCGAATTAAACCCAAATCCGTAACGGCGCGATTCATCGCGCCGCCACGGTTGAACGGCGTGGTTACACCACGCTCAGTTCCATGCTTCGACCGGTCTTAAATACGCTCATCGACTGCGCCAGACGCTCGGCCTGTTCCTGCAAGGCCTGTGAGGCTGCCGAGGCTTCCTGCACCAGTGCGGCGTTCTGCTGCGTCACCGCTTCCATCTGGGTAATCGCCAGATTGATCTCGCTGATACCGCTACTCTGCTCGCTGCTGGCGATGGTGATTTCACTCATGATATCCGCCACGCTCTTCACGCTGTTCACCACTTCACCAATGGTTGAACCGGCATGAGAGACCAGGCGGCTCCCTTCATCCACTTTCGCGACAGAATCTTCAATCAACACTTTGATCTCTTTGGCTGCGGAAGCTGAACGTTGTGCGAGGTTACGTACTTCGCTGGCCACCACGGCAAAGCCGCGTCCCTGTTCTCCGGCACGCGCCGCTTCCACCGCCGCATTAAGCGACAGGATGTTGGTCTGGAAGGCGATAGAGTCGATGACGCTGATAATGTCGACGATCTTCTTCGAGGAGAGCGCAATGGCTTCCATCTTCTCAATCACCTGTTCCATCACCACGCCACCTTCTTTCGCCACATCAGAGGTGTTGGCGACCAGTTTATTGGCTTCGCGCGCGTTTTCGGCATTGTGCTTCACGGTGGAGGTCATCTGCTCCATGGCTGAAGCTGTCTCCTCCAGTGAGCTGGCCTGCTGCTCGGTACGTGAAGAGAGGTCAAGGTTGCCGCTGGAAATCTGATTTGATGCCACGGCGATGGTGTCGGAACCGGCGCGCACATCCGAAACGATGGTCAGCAGGTTGTCGTTCATGCTTTGCAGCGCACGCATCAGCACGCCTGTTTCATCGGTGCTTTTGACTTCGATATGGGTGCTGAGATCGCCTGCTGCCACTTTCCCGGCAATCTCCACTGCTTCATTCAGCGGGCGCACAATCGAACGGGTCAGCAGGAAGCCGAGGATAATGGAGGCCACAATCGCCACGGCGGAGAACACCAGCGTTACCATGATGGCGGTGGAACCATCGGCAATGATGTTAATACCTTCATTCTGTAACTGCTCGGACTGAGAAGCGGCAAAAGCATTGGCGCTATCCAGAAAGGCGTTTTGAGTGTCGGTAATCTTTTTCAGCACAAAGGTGCTGGAGGCTTCCAGATCGCCCGATTTGACCAGCGCAACCAGCTGATCTTTCTGTTGTTCAAACAGATGGCTGGCAGCCAGCAGACCAGCAATCTTCTTTTTACCCACAACCGTGGTCTGGATGGCTTCGATCTTTTTCATCGCGCTGTTGGTACGGTCAGTCGCCTCGGCCAATTGCTGGAAGCGTTTGACGTTATTTTCCGGGCGAGTGGTATCAATCACGATGCCGCGCAGGTATTTGATCTGATCGTTCACACCATCACGCACATCATAGGCCAGTCGTACTTTTACATAACGATCTTCCACGATCGAGGTGATGCCGTTTTTAATATTGCTGATTTTGGTGATAGAGGTGATCCCCACCACGACCAGCAACGCCACGACCAGGCCAAAGGCGATGCCCAGCCGGACACCGACCTTCAGGTTCTTAAAGCTCAACATAGGTTTCTCCCCGTGATGCCAAAAAGTTTGGTTTGCAAGATAGAAAAGCAGATGGAACATCTGCATCAGGTTGATGTTTTTTAAGCGAAAATTGCTTACTTACTGCGGCGGGGGAAGCCTTGACCCGCACGCGCAAGCGCTATGGGTTATCGGATGTTAATGTTTTTACTTTAATTTTTTAGAGGTTTGTCACAAAAACTTCGCAGGGGATGTGTAGCGGCACGATTTATCGCGCAATTCCATGCACGATGCTGGAAAAACCCGCGCGATAAATCGCGCCGCTACGACAAGGGTAAGCATTAATGCGCTGCTTCCAGTACCCGATAAATCACATTCGACAGTTCATTGATTTCAAATTTTGCCACATAGCCATCGGCACCCACTTTACGCACATGGTCTTCGTTGGCACTGCCGGAGAGTGAAGAGTGGATCACCACCGGGATATGACGCAGCACATCATCGCGTTTAATGTTACGCGTCAGGGTGAAGCCGTCCATTTCGGGCATTTCGAGGTCGGTCAGCACCAGCGCGATTTTGTCGTGGATCGACTCACCTGCCGCCTGCGCTTCCTGTTGCATCTGGGTGATTTTCTGCCATGCCTCGAGACCGGTGTTATGCATCAGTGCCGGAATGCCCATACTTTTCAGGCCTTGCTCCAGTAGCTGGCGCGCCACTTTGGAGTCTTCCGCCACAATCGCGACCTGACCCGGTTTCAGGTTGAAGTTTTTCACGGTTTCTTCACCCGGCTCGACACCACGAACAGACGGAATGATGTCATACAGGATCTGTTCCACGTCCAGTACCAGCGCCAGATTGTTGCTTTCTCCGTCGCTGTCGAGACAGGCGATACTGGTGATATTGCGGCTACCAATGCCCGCTTCAGCGGTATGCACCTGATTCCAGTCGAGGCGCACAATATTTTCTACCGATTCCACCGCAAACGCCTGGGTGCTGCGGGCATATTCGGTCACCAGCAGCAGGTTGAGGCCGGTTTCCGGGGTGCAACCGGTCACCGCCGGTAGATCAATCACCGGGATAAACTGGTCGCGGATGCTGGCCATGCCCAACAACGGCGATTGCATTCCGGCAGCACGGGTGATGTTCGGCATCGGCACGATTTCACGCAGTTTGAATACGTTAATCCCGTACAGCTCGGATTTGCCTTTCCGCTGATCGGAGCCGAGGCGGAACAACAACAGTTCGAATTTGTTTGATAACGCGAGGTTAGCGCGTTCATCGATCTCTTTCTGGAAATTATCCATCCTGGCCTCGCTCAGGGCTGCGTTAAGGGCATGGCAACATCGCCGTGATGGAGTTATCGGCAGGATGGTTAAAAAATAGAGAGCGGCGGGTGGAATTTTGACGTGAGGGCGAGCGCCCTCACGTTTTAGCGACTTATTTCAACAGGATGGCACGTACGCTTTTCCCTTTGATCTTGCCTTCTTTTAGCTTGATCAATGCGGCTTTGGCCTGAGAGGCGGCAATCGCCACATAGGCATGGGTTGGGGTCAGATCGATCTTACCGATCTGATCGGCACTGAATCCGGCCTCACCGGTCAGCGCACCGAGAATATCGCCAGGGCGAATTTTCGCTTTACGACCACCATCAATGCATAACGTCATCATGGTAGCTGGCAGCGCTTTCGCCGCACTGCCTTTCAGCGTGCTGGCGGCAACCCAGTTGAGTGATTGTTGCAGATAATCTTCCAGCGCATGGGCGCGCGCCATCTCATCGGCGGCGACCAGACTGACCGCCAGACCAGACTCACCGGCGCGGCCGGTACGACCAATGCGGTGCAGATGCACTTCCGGGTCCCACGCCAGATGGAAATTCACCACCAGCGCCAGCGATTTAATGTCCAGACCGCGTGCTGCCACGTCGGTGGCAATCAGCACCCGGATGCTGCCGTTGGCAAAACGGATCAGCACACGCTCGCGGTCACGCTGCTCAAGATCGCCATGCAGCGCAAGGGCACTGATTTGGCGATCGTTCAGGGCGGCGGCAATATCATCACACTCACGTTTGGTGTTGCAGAACACCACGCAGGAGGTGGGCTGCTGCTGGCTGAGCAGGGCGCTCAACAGATTGATGCGTTCACTGGCGTTGACTTCAATAAAGCGTTGCTCAATCGCTGGCAACTCGGCTTCGGTTTCGGTCGCCACCGCCAGTGCATCACGCTGGTAGCGTTCGCTCAGGCTGGCAATGGTATCGGGCCAGGTGGCAGAGAACAGCAGCGTCTGGCGTGACGAGGGGGTAAAGCCGATGATGGCTTCCATATCATCACGGAACCCCATCTCCAGCATACGGTCGGCCTCATCCAGCACCAGGGTTTGCAACTGGCTAAGATCGAGGTTATCGCGTTTCAGATGATCAAGAATGCGTCCCGGTGTGCCGACCACAATATGCGGGGCGTGCACCAGCGAATCACGCTGAGCGCTCATCGGCTGGCCGCCACACAGCGTCAGGATCTTAATGTTACGCGTGAAACGCGCCAGCTGACGCAGCACATTGCTGACCTGATCGGCCAGTTCGCGTGTCGGGCAGAGCACCAGCGCCTGAGTATGAAACTGGCTGTTATCAATCCGCTGAAGCAGGCCGATACCAAAGGCGGCGGTTTTGCCGCTACCGGTTTTCGCCTGAGCACGCACATCGCGCCCCTGCAAAATGGCGGGCAGGGCGGCAGCCTGGATTGGCGTCATGGCGTCAAACCCCATCTCGCGCAGGTTGTCGAGTTGGCTGGTGGGCAGTTGCGTCAGGGTAGAAAAAGCAGTCACGGAACAGTCTCTGATATCGGGCGGAGTTGCGGCGGCCAGTCTGGCAGAAAGGGCCTGTCTCATCAATGATAAATCACGCGGCAATCAGCGGAATGATCACTGCGGGGAATCAATAAGCATCTGGCAATATTTGGTTTGTTTTTCGACGGTTATTGTCGCAAAGTTCTAATGAATTTTCCGAAAACTCTCATGATCATAAAACCATCGCAACTGAAAAAAAGCTGAGTTAATCAGACGATAGCGACATGCTGGCGGCACGATGGCGACCATTTGCTGCTGTTATGTTTATGTGTCCCGTCTGTTACAGGAAATTCCGATTAAAATCGTTCTCTGGATTGTTTTATATTTAGCGCGCCATTTGGCGATATAAAACAACTTCAGAGGTCACTTCATTGAGTCACTACGTCCAGGGACAAAACGAGGACATTCTGAAAATCGTCGGCCGCGCCGTGTTAACCCTACACATTCACGGAGAGACGCTGTCATCTGACAAAGTCAGCTCCATGATTGCCTGTTACGCGGAAGAAGAGCCTGTCAGCGACGAAGAAAACCAGCGGCTCTATGCGCTGGCTATTCAGATGTTATCGTAATAATCCAGCACGGCGGGGGACGCACCTTGTCCCAGCCTTTACGTTCATAAAGCCTCCTTCCCGGAGGCTTTTTTGCTTCAGGCGGCGTACACGGCGGTACCGCGTCGGAATGTGGCGTGAACCGGCGCAATGCGCGCCACCGCTTCGGCGGAGCAACTGGCTGCCACCAGCATCATGCTGGCCTCATCCTGGAGCTGTGGCCACTGACGTTCACCCTGATTGGATAACGGCAGAATACCGCCGGTGGCGATATGCAATGCCCGGCTCAGGCCAAACTCATCGGAGCCGCGGTACAGTTGCGCATACAAATTGGCTTTCTCCAGCATGCTACCGCTGCCAAACGGCGACCAGTGATCGATCACGCTATCGGTGCCGGTCATCACCGTAATTCCTGCCGCCTGCAATTGCGGCAGCGGCATAGTCAGCTTGCCGATAGGGATGGTGGAGGCCACACTCATCTGCTGCTCGGCCATCCCGTCAATCATTTGATCCAACGCTTTTCCTTCCAGCGTGCCCAGTGCAAAGCCGTGACTCAGGGTCACTTTCCCCTTGAGCTGCGGGTTTTTCGCGATGGTATCCACCATATATTGAATCGCCGCCACGCCTGCCGGGGAGGTTTCATGCAAATGGATATCCACGCCGCGCTGGTAATCAAGGGCGATCTGGAACATCGCATCCAGCGATGCCTGCATGGCGCTGTCCACGTTAGTGGGGTCGAGGCCGCCGACATATTGCACGCCAAGCGCCATCGCTTCGCGCATCAGGCCATCCACCTTTGAATGCAGCAAACCGTGCTGGGGAAAGGCGACAATTTCGCAGTCGAAATCCGGGTGATTAGCCAGCGCCAGCTTGAGGTGTTCCAGGCTTTTCAGGCCGCTGACGGGATCGATATTGCAGTGGCTGCGCGCTGCGGTGCTGCCCTTACTTTGCAGCAGGCCAATCAGTGCTTCGGCCCGTGCCTGCGAGGTGGGCAGCAGTTGTGGGATCAGTACCTGTTCACGGGCGATCATATCCATAATGGTTTTGCCCTGACGTGGCCGGGGTGCCTGCCAGGGGCCGCTGTAAAAGGTTTTGTCGAGATGGATATGCATGTCGCGGGTGCGTGGCAGCAGCAATAAACCCTGTGCATCCCAGTTGGCTAAGTCGCTGTTACGCGCGCTTCCGGCCGGATCGATGGCGATAAATTTCCCGTCGTTAATGGTGATGTCATATAACGCGGTACGCGTGGCAATCACCTCGTTACCTTCACGTTCGAAACCTTCTTCGAGGCGTACATTCAACAATTGGTAATGGCGGGTGCGGGGCAGGGCTGGACGTTCGGAGTGGGTGACAACGGTCTGGCTGGCGTGGCCCATACCCGCCGCCAGCAGGCTACCGGCGGCGGTCCAGCGAACTGTCTGGCTAAGGAAATCACGACGGCTGGGGGAAGAGAGTTGCATCAGAGGCTCCAGTCAAAAGGGAAAAACCTAATCTGGCAAAAGCCTCGCCGCTGCGCTGCGATATTTACCACTGGCTGGCAGTGGAAAAATCACTGCCAACGCAACTGACAAAAATCCACCAACGCGGCGGTCAGTGCCTGTTGCAGAGCGTCCTGTGGCTGACGGCAAAACAGCGCCAGCTCGAAATGGCTGATTACCGGCAATCCCTCGGCCTCGCCCAGCACACGATGTTGCGGCAGGCGGCAACTGGCGGGGAGTAATGTCAGCCCCAGACCCGCCGCCGCCGCGCTGGCTAACGCCACCAGGCTGGTGCTGCTGTAGCTGATGCGCCAGCTACGACCCAGACAATCCAGCGTCTGGCACATCTCCTCGCGATATAAGCCCAGTTGCGGGAAAACCACCAGCGGCAGCGGGTTTTGTGCAAAGCAGGGGTGATCGGCGCTATCGAGCCACAGCAGCGGTTCCGGTCTGGCTGCCAGCGGGCGTTCGCCGCCCGGCTGCTTAATCAGCATGATATCGAGCTCTTCTCGCTGCCATGCCGCGTGCAAATCAACATACATTCCGCTCATCACATCCAGCCGCAATTGCGGGTGCTGGCGGCTAAAATCGGCCAGCAGACCCGCCGTGGGGGCGGCAAAATCTTCCGGCACACCGAGACGCAAAACACCATCCCGCCATTTGTCGCTCAGCACATCGTGTGCCTCACTGTTCAACGCAATGATGCGGCGCGCGTAGCCCAGCAGTTTTTCCCCCTCTTCGGTGACGGCCACCTGATGTGAGGTGCGTTGCAGCAGCGCTTTGCCCACCATCTCCTCCAGACGTCGCACCTGCTGGCTGACGGTAGATTGCGACAAATGCACCCGGTCGGCGGCGCGGGTAAAGCTGGCGGTTTCACACACCGCGACAAAGCTTAATAACTGTTGCGGGGTAAACATGGGCTGACGATTCATTTTTCCACTGTTCACTATGGTGTTATTTCATTTCCAAATAGTAACCGTCCCTGCCCTCCTGACAACCTTTTCCCCGCAGGATTGTGTATGACCCGACACTCCAACGGACCGACGCTCTCCGCCCTGGTGCTGGCCGGGCTGAATATGCGTCCGTTACTCACCTCCGTCAGCCCGTTGCTGGGACAGTTACGTCAAAGTATCGGCCTCTCTCCGCTGGCAGCGTCGTTATTGCCCGCCGTCCCGATGGTGATGATGGGCGCGGTTGCGCTGCTGGGCGCACCGCTGATGCAACGCTTGCCATTGCGACGCCTGCTGCTGGCAGGATTAACGTTATTGCTGGTGGCGTTGGCGGCGCGTGGCGCGATCGTCGAGGGGCGCTGGTTATCGTCAGGCTTTTGGTCAACCAGGTCTTTAATTGGTCCTACCAATGTAGCGAAAATGTTTCCGGGAGGTCACATAACACGAAAAATCACGCCAGTTCCGTTGCTTTAGATTAACAATGCGTTAACTATCTGGAGCCAGAAAGCCCGGGAAACTGATTTTTGGTCCGACCAATTCAGTGATAAACACGGGCAGTAACGTGTGGCGTAACCGTCACGCAGGCTTCTGATGACCTCTGGAGATCACGCTATGCAGGTCTGGCAACAAAATTACGATCCTCTCAATAATATCTGGCTCTCCAGCCTGGTGGCGGTGATCCCGATTGTGTTCTTTTTCTTCGCACTGATTAAGCTCAAGCTGAAGGGCTATCAGGCGGGCACTGCAACGGTGGTGATAGCGCTACTGGTGGCGTTGCTGTTGTACGGCATGCCGGTGGGACAGGCGCTGGCCTCGGTGGCGTATGGGTTTCTTTATGGTTTGTGGCCAATTGCCTGGATCATTGTCGCTGCGGTCTTTGTCTACAAAATCTCGGTTAAAACCGGCCAGTTCGATATCATTCGTGCCTCGATCCTGTCGATCACCCCTGACCAGCGTTTGCAGATGCTGATTGTCGGCTTCTCTTTTGGCGCTTTCCTCGAAGGGGCGGCGGGTTTTGGCGCACCGGTGGCGATCACCGCAGCCTTGTTGGTGGGGTTGGGCTTCAATCCGTTATATGCTGCCGGGCTGTGCTTGATCGTCAATACCGCGCCGGTGGCATTTGGCGCGATGGGGATTCCGATTATCGTTGCCGGGCAGGTGACCGGGCTGGACAGCTTTCATATCGGACAGATGGCCGGACGTCAGTTGCCATTCCTGACCATCATCGTGCTGTTCTGGATCATGGCGATCATGGATGGCTGGCGTGGAGTGAAAGAAACCTGGCCTGCGGTGATGGTGGCGGGGGGATCGTTTGCCATTGCGCAGTTCCTCAGTTCTAACTTCCTTGGCCCGGAATTGCCGGACATCATTTCGTCACTGGCTTCCCTGATTTGCCTGACCTTGTTCCTGCGCCGCTGGAAGCCGGTCCGTATTTTCCGTTTTAACGACATGGGCGCTTCCATAGTGGATCAGGATCTGTCGCGCCAGCGCTATAGCGCCGCTCAGGTGATCCGTGCATGGATGCCGTTCCTGTTCCTCACGGCAACCGTGACGCTGTGGAGCATTCCGCCGTTCAAAGCGTTGTTCGCCAAAGGCGGGGCGCTGTATGACTGGGTGTTTACCGTGCCGGTGCCGCTGCTGCACGAGCTGGTGGCACGTATGCCGCCGGTGGTGGCAAATGCCACGCCGTACCCGGCGCTGTTCAAGTTTGATGTGGTGTCAGCAACCGGCACCGCGATTCTGGTGGCGGCGGTGCTGTCGGTGCTGTGGTTACGTATGAAGCCAAAAGCGGCGATTGAGACCTTCGGCGAAACCTTGAAAGAACTGGCGCTGCCGATTTACTCGATTGGTATGGTGCTGGCCTTTGCCTTCATCTCCAACTATTCCGGTCTTTCCGCCACTTTAGCCCTGGCGCTGGCCCATACCGGTGATGCATTCACCTTTTTCTCACCGTTCCTCGGCTGGCTGGGCGTGTTCCTCACCGGCTCGGATACCTCCTCCAATGCGTTGTTTGCGGCACTCCAGGCCACCACCGCGCAGCAGATTGGCGTATCGGATGTGCTGCTGGTGGCGGCCAACACCACCGGTGGCGTAACGGGTAAGATGATTTCACCGCAGTCGATCGCCATTGCCTGTGCGGCCGTGGGCCTGGTGGGCAAAGAGTCGGATCTGTTCCGTTTTACCGTCAAACATAGCCTGATTTTTACCTGTATGGTCGGCGTGATCACCACGCTTCAGGCGTATGTCCTAACCTGGATGATTCCATGACTGAAAACACGCCGCGCTTAGCGGATACGTTGCGGGCGCGGCTGCGCGCCTGGATTGATGAGCATCAGTTGCAACCCGGTATGCGTTTACCGGCGGAGCGGCAGCTGGCGGCGGAATTCGGCGTCTCACGATCGTCGTTGCGCGAGGCGATTCAGCAACTTATCAGCAGCGGCGTGTTAATCAGCCGACGGGGCGGCGGCACCTGGCTGCGCCAGCCGCAGGAGCCGTGGTCAGAGCAACGTATCGTCGAACCGATTCGTCAGTTACTGGCCGCCGACCCGGATTATCGCTATGACATCCTCGAAGCGCGCCACGCCATCGAAGCCAGCACCGCCTGGCACGCGGCGTTACGCGCCACCGAGGCAGATAAAGAGAAGCTGCAATACGCCTTTGACGCCACGCTGAAACTGAAAGAGAGCGACGACCCCGACCTGGCGGCTCAGGCGGATGTGCGCTTCCATCTCGCCATCGCCGAAGCCTCGCACAACGTGGTGTTGTTGCAGACCATGCGAGGTTTCTTCGATCTGCTGCAATCCTCGGTGATGCAAAGCCGTCAGCGCATGTACACCCAACCGGTGATTTTTGACCGCCTGACTGAACAGCATCAGGCGCTGCTGAACGCCATTCTGGCGGGCGATGCCGAAGCCGCACGCCTGGCGGCAATGGACCACCTCGGGTTTGTGCACACCACGCTAAAAACCCTGCATGAAGATGAAGCGCGACAGGCGCGCATTACCCGCCTGCCGGGCCATGACCTGGATAAACGCAAGGAAAAACCCTGATGATCATTTCTGCTGCAAGTGACTACCGCGCCGCGGCGCAACGTATTCTGCCGCCATTCCTGTTTCATTACATTGACGGGGGAGCTTATGCGGAGCATACGTTGCAGCGCAACGTGGCGGATCTTGCTGATGTGGCGTTGCGTCAGCGCGTGCTGAAAAACATGTCCGATCTCAGCCTTGAGACCAAATTGTTTAATGAAACCTTATCGATGCCGGTGGCGCTGGCACCGGTTGGTCTGTGCGGCATGTACGCGCGGCGCGGCGAGGTACAGGCGGCGCGTGCTGCGGCGCTGAAAGGTATCCCCTTTACCCTGTCGACGGTGTCGGTGTGCCCAATTGAAGAGGTGGCTCCGACGATTAACCGCCCGATGTGGTTCCAGTTGTATGTGCTGCGCGATCGCGGGTTTATGCGTAACGCCCTGGAGCGCGCCAAAGCGGCGGGGTGCTCAACGCTGGTATTCACCGTGGATATGCCGACACCGGGCGCGCGCTACCGCGATGCGCATTCCGGTATGAGCGGCCCGCATGCTGCGCTGCGTCGTTACTGGCAGGCGGCGACCCATCCGCAATGGGCGTGGGATGTGGGTCTGCATGGTCGCCCGCACGATCTCGGTAATATCTCCACTTATCTCGGTAAACCCACCGGGCTGGAAGATTATATTGGCTGGCTGGCGAACAACTTTGATCCGTCGATCTCATGGCAGGATCTGGAGTGGATCCGCGAATTCTGGGATGGTCCGATGGTGATCAAGGGCATCCTCGATCCGGAAGATGCCCGCGATGCGGTGCGCTTTGGGGCCGACGGGATCGTGGTATCGAATCACGGTGGGCGTCAGTTGGATGGTGTGCTGTCATCGGCGCGTGCGTTACCGGCTATTGCCGACGCGGTGAAGGGCGATATCACCATTCTGGCTGACAGCGGCATTCGTAACGGTCTGGATGTGGTGCGCATGATCGCCCTGGGTGCCGACAGCGTGCTGCTTGGACGTGCATTCCTTTATGCCCTCGCCACCCACGGTCAACGTGGGGTGGAAAACCTGCTGAATCTTATCGAGAAAGAGATGAAGGTGGCGATGACGCTGACCGGAGCGAAAACTATCGCCGATATCACGCGAGATTCGCTGGTGCAGGCCAATGCGTTGTTGTCCGAGGCGGGGTTGGCCCCGGCGCGTCCGCGTGCGGTGAGTTGATCCGTCAGAGTGAAGGGGGGTTAGCTATACTTACTCCCTGTCTGATTAACCGGAGGAATGACATGACCATTCACAAGAAAGGATCTGCCCATTGGGAAGGTGACATCAAAGGGAAAGGCACCGTAAGCACCGAGAGCGGCGTACTGAGCAATCAGCCTTATGGCTTCAATACGCGCTTTGAAGGCGCAAAAGGGACCAATCCGGAAGAGTTGATTGGTGCTGCGCACGCCGCCTGTTTTTCCATGGCGCTGTCGCTGATGCTGGGTCAGGCGGGACATCCGCCGGAAAGCATTGATACCACTGCGGATGTGTCGCTGGACAAAAAAGGCGAGGGATTTGCCATCACGAAAATCGCGCTGACCAGCAGCGTGACGTTGCCAGGCATTGATAACGCGAGATTTGATGAGATTATTCAGCAGGCGAAAGCCGGTTGCCCGGTTTCCCAGGTATTGAATGCCGAGATCACTCTCGACTACACGCTGAATAATTGATCGCCTCAATGGCAGACCAGAGCTAGAATCGATGATGCGCTTACGGGCGCATCGTTGCTTTCTGCTGATCGGGAGGAGACTTGGCAAAATATCTGGCTGCGAAAAAACACTGGAAAATGGTTTTGGTGTTGCTGTGTATTTGCGGTGCGCTGCTATTGATTCGCTGGGCGGCGATGATATGGGCTTAAAGGATTGGATCAGCCGACATAAGCTGGGTGTGCTGGTGATGGTGATTCTGGCCCTGGAGCTGGTGCATTACCTGCTGACCGCCAGTTGGCTACCCTGGCAACTGGGCTAAGATTCTCAGGCGTATTCGTTGTCAGGGCGCGCCGTACGGATGTTACTGCGGGCGATACGATAGGCTTTGCGCGGGTCCCCCACCACAAATTCAAAGGTCGGCGAGTAATAAAACGGCAGCCAGCCACCATAGCCGCTCTCCCACTCCCAGCGCACCGGGCACGGCCAGAGAATGCCATCATACAAAATGTAATAAACCCAGCGTCCGTTAGGACGGCGGGGGCGAGTTGTTTTCATGGGAGTCACAACAGTAATAGTGTAAATCTGCTTATATTTTGAACGCTAAACCCGGCGCTTGCAACGCCAGTGGCGTAATTTATCTGCACCTGATTGCCTTGCTGGTAGCAAATTAACGGTGTACCTCGCCGCAAATCAGGACCACGTTAGGGCGCACTTTATGAATGCGTGCCGCCATCTGCTCACAGGCCACTTTGGTCGGATAAATGTATTCCGACACTGGCAACGCGTCACAGGCATCATGTCCACACGCGCTCACTAACAATACAAAACCAATCAGCATGGTTTGGCTCCTGATACACATTTTCTCTGGCACGGAAAGTGTGGCTGTTTGTTCCCTTTTAACGATCCAGTATAGCCAAACGAAACGGGAGCGGGTTATCACCCTGAGCGGCTTTTTTTTTGCCCTAACGACCGGATTATACCTGGGCCGGTGCACAACATCAGCGCATTCTGAGCTAAACTGTGCGGCCCTGGAAAAATGAGAAGTGAGTAACACATGTCGATTGAAATTGCCCATCCGGCCAGCAGCCCGAAACAAGCCGCTCTGCAACTGGTGATTGAACTGGTGCGCGCCGGAAAACTTAGCCCGCTGCACGGCGACGCCTCGAATATGATTTCCATCTACGAACAGTTTAAAAACCACTTCGAAGCGGAAAAAGAGTAACGGCGCGATACCCGAAAAGTCCGCGCGATAAATCGCGCCGCTACGGAATGGGAGTCGCCCTGTAGCGGCACGATTTATCGCGCGTCTACCCGGCGTAATACCAGACCGGCAGAATCGCGATCAGGTTATTTAGCGTGTGCAGGAACACCGGCAGTGCCAGGCTGTTGCTGCGCAGGCGTGCATAGCACAGCAGCAGTGAGAACAGTGTCAGTGCCACAATGGTTTCCCAATGCACGTATTGGGTATGCATGGCGGCGAACAGCAGCGAGGTCAGCAACATGCAGGCAAAGCGGCTTTTCGGTGCCCACAGCAGGAACCCCTGCAACAGAAAACCGCGAAACAACACCTCTTCAAATACCGGAGCCAGCAACACCGCCGTCAGCAACAGGATCAGCATCGAGCTGCGCCCCTGCTGCGTTTGCGCCACCAACCATCCTTCCGGTTGCATAAACTGCGTTTGTGCCGCCATCAAAATGAATAACGCGCCAATAAACAACAGGGTCTGACCGGGACGGAGATAGCCGAGCGGGATGTCATTACGACGCTGGCAATAGAAGCGGTACAGTGGATAGATCACCGCAAATTCGAACAGACAAAGTACCGGCACCAGCAAACCGTCATTACGCAGCACGCCGTAGTTAGGAAACAGCGTAATCAGCATGGTAACGAGGTAATAAACCACAAAGCTGCCAACGTAAAACAGCGTCAACGTGACTTTGTCGGATTGGGTGTCCATAGGCGACTCAGCGAGCAGAGGAAATCGCATAGTAGCAATGGCGATGATCGCTGTCGAGGGCGCGGTGGGGAGATTTCTGCTGCTCAAATATTCTGCCATTGGGCTAAATCTGGCGCGCGCCGCGCCGATAATCGAAAAAATCATTACAGGGTACAGTTGCGTGATGAATGCGACCTGCATCCTCTTTTTTGCAGTCTGTTTTTTTCGCGAGCATTGCGCATGAATTCTGAGTCTCACTGGTTTGCCAGGGCCAACAGGGAAGCACTTACGGTACGCGTGACACGGCGTAGCCTGCGTACGCTCACCGCATTGCTGTTTGGTGTGCTGGTGCTCTCAATGGTGATGGTGATGGCGATTGCCCATCATCAAAATAATGTTTCCATCGAACATGACGAGATGCTGCTACGCCAGGCGTGGCATGCCCGTCAGCAGGAGATGTTGATCGATGTGCGCGATTACGCCTTCTGGGGGGAGGGCTATAAAAACCTGCATCTTCAGCTCAACAAGGTCTGGGCGTTTGATGAAGAGAACCTTGGCGCGAACCTGTACAAGGAGTACCACTACGAAGGGGTGTTTGTGGTTGATGGCGCGGGTCAGACGCGTTACGCGATCATCAATGGTGAGATGGTAGACACTCCGCTGGAAAGCTGGCTGGGCGCACAAACCGCCACGCTGTTGACAGTAACGCGCAAATTAGGGCACGAAGCAATTGCCCGTAACGTGCAGATATTTGGCCAGCCCGCTTTGGTCGTCTCTGCTCCGATTACTCCAGGTAAAGTCCCCAATTTACCCACTCTCCCCGGCCCGCCATCGGTGCTGGTATTTGTGAATATTTTTACCCCGGCGAAACTTCAGGCGATGGGCAAAGCGATGGATGTCATCAATCCACATGCCCCCACCAGCAGTGATGATGCGCAGGATGAGCCCCGGTTGGTGGAGACGACTGTGGGGGGGGAACCGGTGGTGATTCGCTGGCAGGCCAAGTCCCCAGGTATGGGGTTGATTTGGTTACTGCTGCCGCTGCTGGTGTTGATGGCGCTGACCATTGCGCTGGTGACCCGTCGGGTGGTGCGTCATGCGTTATATAACGCGGTCCTGTCCGATCGCCGTTTTGAAATGCTCACCATCAGCCAGCGCGAACTGGCCGACAGTGAGGAGCGTTTTCGCGATCTGGCTGAAGCGGCATCCGACTGGATCTGGGAAACGGATGACCAGGGGCGTTTATGCTACCTTTCCGCGCGGTTTACCGAGGTCACCGGGCATGAGGTGAAACGCTGGCTTGGCCGTCATCTTGATCATCTGCTCAGTCATCCCAGCCATTCACTGGTGACCTGGTTGATGCGCCAGGGGGAAGATGTCCCCCGCGTGCCGTTGCGTTGTCAGTTTATGTCGGCAACCGGTGAACGGCGCATTGGGCAACTGATGGCAAAAACCATTCGGCGCAATGGCTTGCGGTCCGGCTTCCGTGGCACCGTGTCGGATATCACCTATGAAGTGGACGCACAGGCGCGTATTCAGTTTCTGTCACGTCACGACATGCTGACTGGTCTGGCAAATCGCATGCAGTTGCAGGAGTTTCTTACCTCACATCTCAACCAGGCGACGGATGATGATCCGTTGATTGTTATCAGTCTCGATCTTGATCAGTTCAAGCCCATCAACGACACCTGGGGACACACGGTAGGGGATGCGGTCCTGAACCAGATTTCCCAACGGTTGCAAAGTCTGATGGGCGCGCATGAACTGGCTGCGCGCCTGGGAGGCGACGAGTTTATTTTGGTGATGCGTGAGGCATCTCGCGCCGGGGTTGAGTATCGTTGCCGTGCGCTGCAACGTGCGATCCACCAGCCGGTGCTGAGTGGTTCACACCAGCTCAGCCTGACGGCCAGCATGGGGATCGTCTGTGCGCCGCAGGATGCCAGCCATCCAGAGGCGTTGCTACGCCTGGCGGATATTGCGCTGGGGCAGGCACGCGCTGCCGGGCGTAATCAATGGGTGTGGTACTCCAATGAGATGGCGAGTCATTTGCAATCGAAGCGTGAAATGGTACAGGCGATTGAAGTCGCGCTCGCCAGTGAGGCCTTCAGCCTGCATTATCAACCACGTTATCAGTTGCAAAATGGTCAGTTGGCCGGTGCTGAAGCCTTGATTCGCTGGCAGGTGGCTGAGGACAAATGGATCACCCCTGACCGTTTTATTCCGCTCGCCGAAGAGAATGGTTTGATCAATGCCATCAGTGATTGGGTGCTGATGCGCGCCTGTACTGATGCACGCGACTGGGGGGATCAACGGTACGTTTCCGTTAATATCTCGCCGGTGGAGTTTCGTGGCAGCGATCTGGTGCAGCGCGTCGCTCGGGCGCTGGAGGCCAGCGGTTTACCGGCGACCCGGCTGGAGCTGGAAATCACCGAAAACATCACTTTTGAGCACCCGGATCGCGCCCTGGAAATCATGCAGGGACTGCGCGCTCTGGGGGTACGGTTAACGGTGGATGATTTTGGTACCGGTTATGCGGCGCTGGGTTATTTGAAAACGTTCCCGTTTAACGGCCTGAAGATTGATCGCTCGTGGATGAAGGAGTTTCCTGAGTCGCCGCAGGCGCAATCGGTGGTCGCGGGGATTGTCGGGTTGGCGCGCGCGTTTGCGCTGACCATCACAGCCGAAGGGATTGAAACCGAAGCGCAACTGAACGAATTGAAAGTGTTGTCTTGCGAAGAAGGGCAGGGCTACTTTCTTGGGCGGCCGATGCCGCTGGCGGCGTTCAGAGCGCTACTGAATCAACAAGATGTTTAACGCACTTTAACGGCCACACAGGTCATCAAAATTGCAAAACCAATAAAAATTGCGAGTTCCATAATCATCACCTCAGATAAATCTTAGGTAATTTTACTCAATGGTTGCTGAAATATTGGGCAGATTGTGTGATTAATCCGAAAAAGTGCGATCGCGATCGCCTCGGGATGCGGTTTTTCTGCGATACGTCTGATGGTAATTTTTATGTTTCACAGGCACGCTTGGCAACTCTCGGGCAACCGGTTGTCTGATTATCCAGGAGGAGAAAAACGTGAAACATTATGGAAAAGCGCTGCTGGTGATGGGGTTCCTGACCCTGACTGCCTGCCAGTCGGCGAGTAAACCTGACACCGCTGCGAGCACGGCCCAGGACGCGGAAAACGATATGTGTGGCGCATCGCAGTATCAGAATTACATCGGCCAGCCTTTATCGGCCTTGCAGAAGCAACGTTTTGGCGTGCCAGTGCGCGCCATTCCGTGGAATTCTGCGGTGACGATGGACTTCAATCTGCGCCGCCTGAATTTTACCGCTGACCAAAGCGGCAAGATTGACAAGGTCTACTGCGGGTAACATCAAACCGACATCGCATTGTCATCGCGCTGTCACAGCGTCGGGCGAGGATAGCTGCGCATTACGGAGATTTCCTCGTCACTCTCGAATATGCAATGCTCGTCTTGTTTTCCCGCCTCTGGCGGGATTTTTTTATGTCTGAATGCACGAAACCGTAGCGGCGCGATGGGGTTTTATTCATGCGGTCGCGCTTCCAGCAGTTGGGCCAGTAAGTTGCGATAACTTTGCAGGCGCTGCTCATCTCCCTCAAACTCCAGTTTCGCGATCACCCGCGCGATCACCGCCTTGCTGGTCGCGGGCTGACCCGCATCCATCAGTTCGCGCATAATGGCCGCCAGCAGATCGCCCTCATGCGGCGCATGCCAGGCTGGACTGTTAAAATAATCGGTAATCGCCCGACTGGCGCTGTTGGGATGCACTCTCATGGCTGACCTCCGCAGAGACAACGATGCCCGCTGCCTGGGACAGGCAACCGCGGGGAGATTTCGGGTTAAGTCTGCATACTGCCCAGAACGGGCAGCGCCCCACCAGCGGCGGCTGGTGGTTTTTTAAACATAGTTGCGGCGTCAAAAATTGTCAGTAACCGCCAGAAATATTTTTTCACGATTTGAGCTATGGACGATTTAACAATTTTTTTTTCGGGTTTGTTTTTGCACATTAACCCGCTGTAAATCGCCCTCTGCGTAATATTTGCTGTGCGCAGAGGTAAGCTGACTAGCGGAATACTGCGTTTTTATCCCTATGCCATGTTTTGCCGTCCGGCCCTGTCAATGGATTGTTAAACTGAACCCTCATTTCAATTTTGATGTGCTCTCTCATGTTACGCTCCGTAGAACCCTGGAAAATCAATCTGATCTCGGTCTGGTTCGGCTGTTTTTTTACCGGGTTGGCGATTAGCCAGATCATCCCGTTTCTGCCGTTGTATATCGAACATCTTGGGGTGCGCGGGGATAATGCGCTGAGCTTGTGGTCAGGGTTGACCTTCAGTATCACTTTCGTGATTTCTGCGGCGGTGGCACCGCTATGGGGCAGCCTCGCCGATCGTAAAGGGCGTAAGCTGATGCTGCTGCGCGCTTCGTTCGGCATGGGCGCGGTGATTTTGTTGCAGGCATTTGTCACCCATGCCTGGCAACTGCTGCTGCTGCGCGCCCTGATGGGGTTGACCTCGGGTTATATTCCCAATGCGATGGCGCTGGTGGCAGCGCAGGTGCCGCGTGAGCGCAGCGGTTGGGCGCTGAGCAGTGTCGCAACCGGTCAGATAGGCGGGGTGATCCTTGGGCCGATGATTGGCGGTCTGCTGGCTGACTGGCTCGGTCTGCGCATGGTGTTTATCGTCACCTCGGTATTACTGATGATCAGCTTTCTGGTCACACTTTTTCTGATTAAAGAAACCGGCTATACCCCGATTGGTAAAAAAGACAAGCTGAGTGGACGCGAGGTGTTTCGTAGCCTGGAAAATCCGCGTTTGATGGTGTGCCTGTTTATCACCACGATGGTCATCCAGATGTGCAACGGGTCGGTGAACCCGATTCTGACTCTGTTTGTGCGTGAACTGGCCCCTTCTGCTGAGAACATTGCGTTTCTCAGTGGTGTGATTGCCGCACTGCCGGGTATTTCGGCGCTCATCTCGGCACCGCGCCTTGGCAAGCTCGGCGACCGCATTGGTACTCAGCGCATTCTGATCGCCACCATGATTACCTCGCTGGTGCTGCTCACCGCCATGTCATTTGTCACCAGCGCCACGCAACTTGGCGTGCTGCGTTTTCTGCTGGGCTTTGCCGATGGCGCGATGATGCCTGCGGTGCAAACGCTGTTGGTTCGCCATTCGAGTGATAATATCACCGGGCGTATTTTTGGTTATAACCAGTCGTTTATGTATTTGGGCAATGTGGCTGGCCCGCTACTGGGGGCCGCAGTTTCCGCCGCAACGGGCTATCGCTGGGTGTTCTTTGCCACTGCGATGGTGGTGCTGATTAATGTCTTGTTGCTGCGTCGTTTCTATCGCCGCCCGAAAACCAC
The DNA here is from genome assembly GCF_059730565.1 of Pantoea sp. X-Soil-TKNS-1279. Lineage (NCBI taxonomy): Bacteria > Pseudomonadati > Pseudomonadota > Gammaproteobacteria > Enterobacterales > Erwiniaceae > Pantoea > Pantoea sp. X-Soil-TKNS-1279. Next base: position 1,047,355 of record NZ_AP035948.1, read on the forward strand.
GCTGGCGCACCCGGTGAACCAGCGTGACGAGGTGGAGAAGGCTACTGACGCAGCGTCAGGGAGAAGTGCCAGCGCTGCTGAGAAAGCAAAAACTCCGGGCTGACGCTTGGACTCCAGGAGTCATCACCGCCGACCCCCATATGGAAACCATCGAGATGCAGCCAGCAACCCGCTTCTGGCTGCAACAGGTGGCGATGTGAGGTGTCGCGCAACTGCTCCAGGCTGTGCTGACTGAGCGAGAAGGCAAAGTCACCGCTTACCTGCCAACTACCGGTATCGAGCTGGCGTGTTCCGCCGCGCAGACCATTCTCTCCGGGAAAAATGTATTCGGTGCGCATCGCACTCAACGGCTGCTGCCAGCGGGAAAACTGCGCTGCCAGTTGACGATCCGGATAGTTTTCATGCGGGCCGAGTCCCAGCCAACTGACCTGCTGCGGGGCGTGGGCCAGTTGTGTGCGTAAGCCGATACGTGCTGGTGGCGGCAAGCCTGCCGTCTGTTCGACGTCCACGTCGATGGTGAGTTCGCCATTGCCGCGAATCTGATAACGCTTGCGGCTGGTAAAAATCAGCTGACCGGCAAAAAGCCACTGATGCCGCGTTTCGATCAATACACTGTGCTTCAGACTATCGATCTCCATCGCCACCAGCTGTGGCTCCAGTTGATCATAACCGGCGCGTTTCCAGCGTTCGACCCAGGCATTGGGATCCACATTAGCCGCTTCGCTGGTGCCGATATCGTTATCGATTGGCGCACGGATAAAACAATCTTCGAGCGGCGTCAGTAGGGTTTCCTCATCATTTACCAACCACTGCACCATCTCCCCACTGCGGCGGGAAAAATGCCAGCGCTGCTGCGGCAGGTACACGGCGATGAGATCATGATTGGACTCGATCTGCGGGGCCGGTTCAGGATTCGTCTGTGTCTCCAGCGGCAGGGCGGCAGGCAAGGACCATTGATGCCAGGCGACGCGTGCATCCGCTTCTGACCAGGAAGTAGCGCGTGGCTGGTGCACCGCCAGATTGAGCCTGCAATTCCCCTGCAATCCTTCTGCCGGTGGTAGATCAAAGGTCTGGCTGGCGCGTGCTGCGATATCGAGCGGCAGTTCGCCACGGGCAATGACTTGTCCCTCCTGCTCAATCGACCAGCGCAGCACTTCGTTATCGCTGTGGCGGAACAGATAATCGCTGCTGACGGTAAAACGGTACGGGTTCTGCGCATCAGGCGTGAACTGGAAAAACTGCTGTGCACGCTGGGCCTCGAACAATGCCGGATGCGGGGTGCGATCGGCAAACACCAGGCCATTCATACAGAACTGGCGATCATTCGGCGTATCGCCAAAGTCTCCGCCGTAGGCCTGCCACGGCTGGCCTTGCGCGTCATAGCGCGTCAGGCTTTGATCAACCCAATCCCAGACGAAGCCGCCCTGCAAACGCGGAAACTGGCGGAAGGCCTGCCAGTATTTGGCAAAGCCGCCAAAGCTGTTACCCATCGCGTGGGCATATTCACACAGGATCAGCGGGCGGGTTTCGCCGGGCAGGCCAATCCACTTTTTCAGTGACCATTTGGGGACAGCCGGGAAGGGCTGGTCCTGATCGACGCGTGCATACATCGGGCAAACAATATCGGTAGCGGCGGTATTGGCTCCGCCGCCTTCATATTGCACCGGGCGTGTTGGATCGCTGCTTTTTACCCAGCGATACAGCGCATCATGGGTGCTGCCGTGACCGGACTCATTGCCCAGCGACCAGATAATGATGCAGGGGTGATTACGGTCACGCTGCACCATGCGGGTGACGCGTTCGCTGTAAGCGGCAAACCAGCGCGGATCGTCAGAGAGTCGATTCATCGGCTGCATGCCGTGGGTTTCGATATTGGCCTCATCGACCACGTACAAACCATATTCATCGCACAGGCGATACCACAGCGGGTGATTAGGGTAATGGGCGCAGCGCACCGCATTGAAGTTATGACGCTTCATCAGCTCGATATCACGACGCATGCTGGCTTCATCCACCACCTGACCCTTTTCCGGGTGATGTTCGTGACGGTTAACACCGCGAATCAGCAACGGCTGACCATTCAGGCATAACAGGCCATTTTCAATCGCCACGCGACGGAAACCGACATCGTATGCTTCCGCTTCCAGCAGATTGCCTTGATCATCCAGCAGCGAAACCACCGCACGGTATAAATGCGGCGTTTCGGCGCTCCATAACCTGGGGTGATTAACGGGCAAAACCAGCAAAGCGCGTTCCGGGTAGTGGCCGCGTTCGTCAATTATGGCGCTGCCGGGCGTTTGTTGGTGTTCGCCGATCAGCGTTTCCCCCTGCCACAGGCTCAGACGCAGTTGGCAGGGCTTGAGATGCTGGATCTTTACGCTGACACGCAAATCCGCACGGATATATTCCGGGCTGAGTTGCGTTTCGATCTGCACGTCAGCCAACTGTGTCTCGGGTTTATGCAGCAGGGTGACGTCACGAAAAATGCCGCTCATACGCCACATATCCTGATCTTCCAGGTAGCTGCCATCGCACCAGCGCAGCACCATCACGGCCAGCCGGTTACTGCCTGCTTGCAACGCGGCGCTGAGATCGAATTCGGCCGGTAAGCGACTGTCCTGCGAATATCCTATCCAGTGGCCATTGCACCACACAAAGAAGGCGGAGTTTACGCCATCAAAGATAATGCGCGTCTGGCCCTGCTGTAGCCAGGTATCGTCAACATTAAATGTGAGCGAGTAACATCCGGTGGGGTTATTCGCCGGAACCAACGGCGGATTGACCGGAATAGGATATTGCACGTTGGTGTAAATGGGGGCGTCATAACCGTGTAATTGCCAGTTTGCGGGGACGGGAAGGGTGCCGGCATCCGGGAGATCCTGCAACAGCCAGCTTTGTGGCACCGCTTCTGGCTGGCTGAAATAACTGAATGTCCATTGACCGTTCAGACAGCGACGGGAAGGCGAAGGCCGATTGTCGCGGGCGGCCTGCTCGTCACGCCAACTGGCAAAAGGGGGATGCGCATCCAGTCGGTTCAGGCTGGTGATCACCGGGTTTTCCCAGTCGCGCCGCGCCAGGATTTCATTCAGGGAAACAGAGACAGATGTCATATTAGGATCTCATTAATTGTAATGCGCTCACATTGCGTTAAATTGCGCCAACTGTAAAGCGCTGCTACCTGCTATCGGGCAGGAATTTTTATCGCTTTTATTACGTCTTTGTCGGTTTTCTCCTGGCGTAGTGCCAGTAAATTGTTAAGCATGGTGAGCAGAGATGAATAGCGCCGGGTTGCGGAGAATTCTGTATTGTCGGGCGCGCTGGCGACTCATACACTCAGCGCGATTTATCCATCCTGAGGTAATTATGGTCCGTATTGTTAAAATCGCAGCCGTTGTGGCATTGGTGACCGCGCTGAGCGGTTGTATTTTCCCGCCTCCGGGTGGCGGTGGTGGTTGGGGCGGCGGTGGCGGCGGTTGGGGTGGCCACGGTGGCGGTCCGGGTCGCGGATTTATGGGGCCATAAGCCATTAACCTCCCGGGTTAATGGCTGCTATAGCGCGCGAAACGTTTCACAAAAGCATTATTTATCAGAGAAACGTTTCGCCGCTTAATAATAAAATCCTGCATCAAGTTTTCTTTCCCGCCTTTTTTAACTGAGTTAACAGGATCGCATAAAAATCCCTGTTGTTTTATTCTGCTCAATGCTAACGTCAGCATTTCCCTCAACTAATTGAGTTGGTCGCATGAAAAATCTGATTGCGGAACTCCTGCTTAAGCTGGCTGAAAAAGAAGAAGAGTCTAAAGAATTAGTGGTCCAGGTTGAGGCGCTGGAAATTGTGGTTACGGCCTTGTTACGCAAACTTGAGCCGGAACAATTAAAAGGGATTACTTTGGGTATTGAAAACGCGATGGCACCGGCAACCGAGCCAGAAACGTCTTCCGATGCCCTGTTGCTACGTAATTACGTTGAAAAACTGCTTAACCATCCCCGCATATGATTTTCTCAACGCCTGTGATCGCCACAGGCGTTTTTCATTATATTTATTTCTGCTTTGCTTATCTCATGCCAGGCTTATCAGGCGATAACTCTATGGAGAAGATGCAATGAAATCGTTTTTTATGGCAATGATGGCTGCGGGCTTATTGTTAGCGGGTACTGCGGGTGCCGCAGAGAAAACGGCGCAGCAGGAAAAAATGACCATGTGTAATCAACATGCGTCATCGCAAAACCTGAAAGGTGATGCGCGTAAAAGCTTTATGAGCGACTGTCTGAAAAAAGACAGCAAAATGGGCAGCATGACGCCGCAGCAAATGAAGATGAAAACCTGTAACACCGAAGCGGGTGATAAAAAACTCAGCGGCGATGCACGTAAAACCTTTATGAGTTCGTGCCTGAAAAAAAGTTAATCTCCTGATAGCGGTCTGAGGGCCGCTATTTTTTATTGCCTGCTAAAAACCTCTGCTTAACAGACTGTTACCCGTCTCTCTTTAATATCAGCCCACCAAATTATCAGGTTTTGCCAAACTTACTATTTGTAGGGATTTAGGGCGTCGCACCTGACTACAGTTGAGGGAGGCCAAACGTGAGCTATCAATCTGTCGTTGAATTGAAAAAGCTTAAGCAACATAAACCGACCAAATTTACCGTCGGTGATAAAGATATTTTGCTGATCCGTGAAGGTGATCGTGTCCATGCTTTGCAAGCCAAATGCCCCCATGCAGGCGCACCACTCGAACAAGGGGCGGTATGCGGAGATGAATTGGTGTGTCCCTGGCATAAGGCGGTGTTTGGCATTGAAGATGGCAGGATGCGTGAGCCGCTGGCTCTGGCGGATTTGAAAAACTATCCGGTACGTATCGAACAGGGGCAGGTATGGGTCAACACCAAAGCCATGTCCTCAGCCACGCTGCCTGCGACTGAACGAGAAAAACCGGTTTGCGTAGTACTGGGATCGGGGGCGGCAGGCAGCGCAGCGTTGTGGACGCTGCGACACGAAGGCTTCACCGGGCATCTGGTTCTGATTGAGCGCGAAGCTGAGGCACCCTACGATCGCACCGCGTTAAGTAAGTTTGTCCCGGCGGGAAAAATGGCTATCGAAGAGGTGCCGCGTTTACTGAAAGACGATGTGCTGGGGCATGTTGAGCGTATTCAGGCCAACGTGGTGGAGCTGGACAGTGCGGCGCAACAGTTGACGTTCTCCAATGGTCAGACCTTACCCTTTGATCAGCTCCTGATTGCCAGCGGTGGTAGCGCGCAGTCACTGGATATTCCTGGACGGGATTTGCCTGGTGTTCACCTGTTGCACTCGCTCAGCCAGGCAGCGTCGCTGCTGGAGGATGTTGATGAAACCCATCAGATCGTGATTGTTGGCAATAGCTTCATTGGTATGGAGTTGGCGGGCGCGCTGCGAAACCGGGATGTTGATGTCACCGTATTGGCGCGTCACCCACTGCCGTTTGCTAAACAATTTGGTGATGAAATTGGCCGATATTTTCGCGAACTGCACACCGGAAATGGGGTGAAGATGGTGCAGGGGGAACCTCAGGCGCTGATCGGTACTGAACACGTTGAAGCCATCACGCTGAAAAATGGTAAGCAACTCACGGCAAGTCTGGTGCTGTTTGCAACCGGTATTCAGCCAGTTACCGGATTTATCCATGATCTGGCAATGCAGGCAGATGGCAGCCTGACCACGGATAGTCAGCTACAGGTGGCGAAAAATATCTGGGCAGCGGGTGATATTGCCTGTTATCCCACGCCAAATGGGCCACTGCGTATCGAGCACTATCGGGTGGCGCAGCAACAGGGTCGAATTGCTGCTCTGAACATGTTGGGGCAACGCCAGCTGTTTGACCGTGTGCCCTTTTTCTGGACCGCACACTACGGCACGCGCTACGAATATCTGGGACATGCCACAGAATGGGATGAATACCGTTTACTGGGATCATTACAGGACAAGCGTTTTATCGCCTTTTATGGACAGCAGGGAAAGCTGGCGGCAGCTTGTTCAGCGGGCATGTATACCCTGACGGCAGCGCTGGTAGAACTGATGCAGCAGCCGATGACAATGGCGCAGGGAATAGCGCTGTTTGAAGAACATCAAGGTTAAGTACGAATGTCGTAGCGGCGCGATAAATCGTGCCGCTACGACAGAAGGGGCTAAATTACTGCTTACTTAGCGCATCGGATTTCTTCATACATTGCTGCATCGCCTCGATCACCGCAGCACGGAAGCCTTTCTCCTCCAACACTTTCACCGCTTCAATGGTAGTGCCGCCGGGAGAGCACACCATATCTTTCAGTTCACCGGGATGTTTGCCGGTCTCCAGCACCATCTGCGCCGACCCCTTAACTGCCTGCGCGGCAAATTGATAGGCCTGGGCGCGGGGCATACCGCCCAGTACCGCAGCATCGGCCATCGCCTCAATAAACATAAACACGTAGGCCGGGGCTGAACCGCTGACGCCGACCACCGCGTGAATCAGATATTCGCTGACCACTGCGGCCTTACCGAAGCTTTCGAAAATCGCCACCACTTCATCCGTTTCATGCTGCTCAACCAGCACATTCGGTGTCACCGATGTCATCCCTTCATTTACCAGCGAGGGTGTGTTCGGCATCACGCGGATGATTTTACGATCGTGGCCCAGCACGGCAGCTAGCGAATCCAGCGTCACTCCGGCGGCAATCGACACCACCAGCGCCTCTTTTTTTAGCTGACTCGCCAGATCCTTCAGCACTTTGAGAATGACATTGGGTTTCACCGCGCCAAACAGGATATCGACTTCCGCTGCCAGACTTTCGGCACTCTCTGCCGCCGTCACGCCATACTGCTGCGCCAGAGCCTGATTGGTTGCTGGTTTGCGATCGTAAACCAGGATATTGGCCGGGGCGATCTGCCCGCTGTTTACCAGACCGCTGATAATCGCTTTTGCCATATTACCGGCACCGATAAACCCGATTTTCTTCTCCAGCATTGCGTGATCCTTAAGATGGTTCAATTTTCTGTATCGGCTAGCTTACGTGGCTGGACGGCGCGATCAAATTAAATTTGCCATTCTGGCGCAGAACGGCAAGATCACACTCATTCACTGTAAGAAAGGATCCATTATGTCGATTTGGGTTGATGCTGATGCCTGCCCCAATGTCATCAAAGAAGTGTTGTACCGCGCCGCAGAACGCACACAAACCCTGGTGACCTTTGTGGCTAACCAACCGCTGCGCGTGCCACCTTCACCGTGGCTGAAAACCTTGCAGGTTGCGGCAGGTTTTGATGTGGCTGATAACGAGATTGTCAAACGCGTTGAGCCGGGTGAGTTGGTGATCACCGGTGATATTCCGCTGGCAGCGGAGGTGCTGGATAAGGGGGCGGCGGCGCTGAATCCGCGTGGTGAACGTTATTCGCCGGATACCATTCGTCAGCGCTTAACCATGCGCGACTTTATGGAAACCATGCGCGCCAGCGGGATTCAAAGCGGCGGCCCGTCGGCTCTCAGCCCACGCGACCGCCAGCAGTTTGCTAATGAACTGGATAAATGGTTACGTCAACGGCGTTAGACAAAGCTGTCGTCGTCGTTAAAATCGTCACTGCCGCCGAAATCGCTGAAGTCATTGTTGTCGGCGAAGCTGTTATCCCAGCCGCTGGTATTATCGTTCAGGAACGCGTTGTTGCTGTCGTTGACACCATTAAAGGTATCAAGATTGTCATCAACTTGTGGCAGCGCAGGCTCGTTGATGATGTTCACAATCTCTTCCGGCTGCGAATGATGGAACAGGCTGGTCAACATATCCGCCATCACCACACCACCGGCCACACCCACTGCGGTCTGCAATGCGCCGCCGAGAAAACCGGTGCCACGCGCCGCTGGAGCACTGGCATACTGCGGCTGCTGATATTGCGGCTGCTGGGATGGTGCGCTGTTCCACACCGGTTGCTGTTGCTGCGGTTGTGCCGCCGGACGTGAACCGCCGCCAAACAGGCTGGAGAGGAAACCGCCGCTGCTCTGCTGCGGTGCCTGCTGCTGTTGCTGCGCCTGCGCCAGACGATTCTCCAGCTCACCGATTTGCGCATTGAGCTTTTTCATCGCGGCTTCCTGAATCAGGATCGCCTGCGCCATGTAATAAGGTGCACCGGGCTGTGACAGCAAGTGTTGTTTGATTAACTGCTCTGCGCCCGCATCACGCGGGCCACTTTGACTCTCAGCCTGTTTCAGACGGCTGAACAGGCTTTCAATTAACTGTTGTTCTTCGCTCTGCATGGTAAACCTCCGTTTGCGAGTTATCCCACTATATGCGGGCGGGATGACAGAAAGTAAATCAACGCGCTGGTAAGCAAATGTTGCCCGAACTTACACTTTTGCGGATGCACAAAACTCGCATGATTTTTCCTTTATTAATTATATAGATATGAGATTGTATGGGCAAGATACGCGTAAATCGTGCTTCGCCGGTGGCTGATGAAATGAAATCCAGGTATCATGCGACGCAATATTGACCTGATGACAATGCCCGTGCGGCAAAACACGGCGGAGGATGAGCCAGGATGTCATTACCCATCTATCTGATCGGCGCACGCGGTTGCGGTAAAACCACCATTGGCCAGGCGCTGTCGCAGGCGCTCGGTTACGCCTTTCGTGATACCGACCATCACCTGCAAATCACCACTCAGCGTACCGTGGCGGAAATCGTGGCGGCTGAAGGCTGGGATAGCTTTCGCGCGCGCGAAAGCGAGTCGCTTCAGGCGGTCACTGCGCCCGGTACAATCATTGCCACCGGTGGCGGTATGGTGCTGGCCGAGGTGAATCGTCGCTTTATGCGTGAGCATGGCCAGGTTATCTGGTTGAATGCGCCTTCAACGGTGCTGGCCGACCGACTGGTACGTCAGCCAGAAGCGGCGCAACGCCCGACCTTGACCGGCCGCCCGATTGCCGAAGAGATGGGCGATATCCTGCGTCAGCGTGCGCATCTTTACCATCAGGCCGCGCACCATGAGGTGAATGCCATGCAGTCGCCGGATTTGGTGGTGGAGGCGATCCTGCAATCCCTTTCTCTGGCGCGTGCCAGCTAACGTCTGCAAATTCCCCGTATCGGCGCGTTAAATCGCGCGCTTTTAAACCCCGCGCGATTAATCGCGCCGCTCCGTAAATTATCGTGATCCTCGTTGTCTATACTTAAAAACGGACAGGGGATTACTGCTGTCCGTTTGGATAACTGAGTTACCCAGGAGGGCAATATGCCATCAAGACCACCTTACCCGCGCCAGGCCCGCATCGTCACCGTTGAAAAAGGCACGGCGGGCAATACCGTCACCTGGTATGAATTACGCGCCGATCATCCACGCCCGGACTCGCTAATTAGCGAACATAAAACTGAAGCGGAAGCGCAGGATGCCAAAAATCGCTATGAAGATGTGGAAAAAGAGTAATATCGGCTGGCAAGGATGCCAGTAATGACTTGCCGTTATTAACCATATTTTTCTCTTCCCGTGAATTCGCTGCAAAGCGGCCAGAAAGTTATCGTCTTTTCTGCGCTTAATTCTCTCTGCCTGATAAAATCACTCAGTTTTTACTTTATTCCTCATTTTATGCTGCCTTAATTTCCTGCCATTTTTGCTGGTACAAAATTTGCGCTTGACCACAAAAACCTGACGTTTTAATTTCGGGGTATTGACTCAGGAACTCAGTTCCAAATAGTGAAACTACTTTTATGACCACACTCGAAAATGCCGCCGCAGTGCTTAAGTTATTCCAGCGCTTTGGCGTGACGCAGGGGCATCCCGGCCTCACCTTCACCGAGGTGGTTGAGGCATTAGAACTGCCAAAAAGTACCGTTTCCCGTCTACTGGCGACGATGGAAAGTCAGGGGTTACTGGAACGCGATCCAGACAACCGCTGCTTCCATATTGGTCGCGTACTGCTGTCGGTTGCGGGGCATTATCTCTCCACACCGTTGGTGGATAGTGCTTCGGGCGCGATGGCGCGCCTGGCCTCCAGCACCGGATGCATGGGGTATATCTCGGTGTTGGATGGGCACGATATCCTTGTGATGCGTATGTATCACGGACGCCTGTTTACCCAGTTGATTACCCCTCCGGGCACGCGGATGCCGGCGGCGGGGACGTCCACCGGTCGCGTGTTGCTGGCACAAAGCAGCGATGAAGAAGTTCGGGCGCGCTTTGCCGACGAGTGGCATGCCGCCTCACTTAACTCTCCGCTGGATGTTGATGCGCTTTGTACCGAGCTGACCACTATTCGTCGCCAGGGGTGGGCGCTGGCACGCAATGAAACGTTACCGGGCATCAGTTCGATGGCGGTTGCCGTCACCAATAAACATCGCGGCGAAAGTGTTGCACTCTGTCTCTCATTTCTTTCACAGGAAGCAGCCCCGGGTTATCCGGAAGCGCTGCTCAATGAATTACGCGCCACTGCGGCCATCATGGCCGAAAAATATGGTGCCTGATTTTACGGCGTAATATTTCGCGCCACACCAGGGAAATAACAGGCCTTCGGGCCTGCTTATTTCAACCGTCAGGGAATGATTATTTAACTCAATACCGCCGTCCCGCGTGTCGGGCGGTGCGTAATCACGTTTTCGCCAGGGTGAATTTACGGGGAATAACATGCGTCACACCAATCCAATAAAAAGTCTCGGAGTGGGTTTAATGCTGGTATTGCTGTCCGTTGCGGGCGCAATTATCGGCGTACAATTAATTACGACCATCGGGGTCACCCCCAATACCTCAATTATCGGCGCGCTCTTTGCCATGCTACTGGCGCGTATTCCGTTGCAATGGTTTCGACGCTACCGTTCGGTCGAAGTGCAGAACCTGGCGCAAACGGCCATCTCTTCCGCTACTTTCGGTGCTGCCAACAGTTTGCTGATGCCGATTGCTGTGCCCTGGGCGTTGGGTGAACCGCAGTTGGTGCTGCCGCTGTTTGTCGGCGTCAGCGCGGCGATGCTGCTGGATGCTTATCTGCTCTATCGCCTGTTTGATACCCGCGTATTCCCGGCCAGCAACGCCTGGCCGCCGGGCGTTGCGGCCGCCGAAGCGATCAAAGCCGGGGACAAAGGTGGCCGTCAGGCGTGGCTGCTGGTGGTGGGGATTGTCGGCGGGATTGTCGGCTCGATGCTGAAGATCCCGATGTCGGCATTTGGCACCGCGTTTATCGGTAATATCTGGGCGCTGACGATGCTCGGTGTTGGCTTCCTGTTGCGTGCTTATTCCCAGCCAGTGGCGGGCATTGATATCAACGCGCTGTATATCCCCCACGGCGTAATGGTGGGTGCCGGTCTGGTGGCGTTGATTCAGGTGGTGCAGGTGATCCGCAGTGGTCGTAACGAGGCGATCAATGTCAGCCGTAGCGACAGCGAAGTGAAGCGCTCGCTCGGTTTCGGCACCGTTGGTTACATCGTTATCTCGGCATTACTGGCGCTGGCGGGCGGTTTGTGGAGTCAGATGGGCCTGCCGATGCTGGTGTTGTTTATCGTCTATGCCGCCTTTGCTGCCTTTGTGCATGAGTTGATTGTCGGTATTGCCGCGATGCACTCCGGCTGGTTCCCGGCGTTTGCTGTGGCGCTGATTACCTTAATCCTGGGTATTTTACTCGGCTTCCCGCCGTTGGCGCTGTGTCTGCTGTGTGGCTTTACCGCCGCTACCGGCCCGGCGTTTGCGGATATGGGTTACGACCTGAAAGCCGGTTTTATCCTGCGTGGTAACGGCGCGGATGTGCAGCAGGAGCTATGGGGGCGTCGCATCCAGCTGATTGCCGCGATGATCGCTTTTGTGATCGCCATTCCGGTGGTGTGGTACGCCCATAACCTGTTCTTCGCAGAAAACCTGCTGCCGCCAGTGGCGCGCGTATATGCCAAAACCATTCAGGCCGGTGCAGAACCGGGTATCGCAGGCAGCCTGCTGATGTGGGCCATTCCTGGCGCGATCATTCAGTTGATTGGCGGACCGAAGCGTCAGCTTGGCGTTCTGCTGGCGACCGGCTTGCTGATTAACAACGCGGCTGCCGGATGGGCGGTGCTGGTAGGGATTGCGCTACGCGTTCTGATCCTGCGCGTCTGGGGCGAGCGTGGCCGGTCACCGATGGAGGTGATGGCGGCAGGTTTTATCGCCGGAGATGCGCTCTACAGTTTCTTCCATTCACTTTTTGCCAGTAGCAGTAAGAAATAATCAGGGAATCCAACATGAGTTTACAGCAGACACTGCAAGTCTTTGAGTTACTCGATAGCGCTTTCGTCGATGGTCAGCAGGTGGTTGATCTGTTCGCCGCCTATCCGGGCGTCAGCGCCAGCACCAAACGCGTCAGCGGCCCGAAAGGACGTACCGACTTTGTGCGCATCGATATTCCCGGGGCACAGGGTAAAAGCAAGGGCGGCAGCGCCCCAACGCTCGGCATCATTGGCCGTCTGGGCGGTATCGGTGCACGCCCGACGCGCATCGGCATGGTGTCGGACGCCGACGGTGCTGTGGCAGCGGTCAGCAGCGCGCTGAAGCTGGCGCAGATGCAGACCAAAGGCGATGTGTTGGCCGGGGATGTGATCATCACCACCCATATCTGCCCGGATGCGCCGACCCGTCCACATGAGCCGGTGGATTTTATGGATTCACCGATCGACGATGTCACCATGAACGATAACGAAGTGGTGGCGGGTGTGGATGCCATCCTCTCCATCGATACCACCAAAGGCAACCGTATCCTCAATCACAAAGGTTATGCGCTGTCGCCGACGGTGAAAGAGGGTTACATCCTGCGCGTGTCGGAAGATCTGTTGCGTATTATGGAGATGACCAGCGGCCGCCCGGCGGTAACTTTCCCGATTACCACCCAGGACATCACGCCGTACGGTAACGGGGTTTATCACCTCAACAGTATCCTGCAACCTTCAACCGCGACCGATGTGCCGGTGGTGGGTGTGGCAATTTGCGCGGAATCGGTGGTGCCAGGTTGTGGCACCGGAGCCAGCCACGAAGTGGACATCGCCAGCACGGTGAAGTTTGCCGTGGAAGTGGCGAAAGAGTTTGGCCGCGAAACCTGCCAGTTCTATGACGCGCAGGAGTACGCACTGCTGCTATCTTTGTATGGTAGCCTCAGCCATCTGCGTTCCCGGAAATAATAAGTATGAAAACATCCCTGATTACCCTGACCATCGGTCAGTCTCCGCGCAGCGACATTCTGCCGCTGTTGCAGGCCCATCTGCCAGCAGAGCAGGTGGAGCACGCCGGTTTGCTTGACGGCCTCACCCTTGCGGAAGTGGAGCAGCACTATACGCCAGTTGCCGGTGAGAAAGTGCTGGTGTCGCGTATGCTGGATGGGCAGCAGGTGCGTCTGTCGGCGCATCAGGTTGAGCAGGGATTGCAGCAGAAGATCTATGCACTCGAGGATCAGGGTTACAACACGATCCTGCTGCTGTGCACTGGCGAATTTGGCTCGCTGAAAACCCATAAAGCGTTGCTGCTGGAGCCGGATCGTATTATCCCGCCGTTGGTCGGCGCGATTGTGCATGGGCACAAAGTCGGGATTGTGGTGCCGGTTGAGGAGCAGATCGCGGAACAGGCTAATAAGTGGCGCAATCTGGGTACGCCGCCGTGTTTTGCGGTAGCCAGCCCCTATCTGGCGCAACAGGCGGATCTGGTGGAGGCGGGGCTGTCGCTTCAGGAGCAGGGGGCTGATGTGGTGGTGCTCGATTGCATCGGTTATCACCAGAAGCATCGTGATTTTCTGCAAAAGATGTTGGGCATTCCGGTGCTGTTGTCCAACGTGCTGGTTGCCAAGCTGGCTGCGGAATTGATCGTTTAATGCATGGGGATCACAAGTTGTGATCCCTTTTGTCATTTCGCGTGACAGATCAGCGAGTTCCCTTGTAATCTGCCTGTTATCTTAATGTGCTGTGAGGAAGTGATATGCTCAACGTGAGTGAGTATTTTGACGGAAAAGTGAAGTCCATTGGTTTCGATAGCGTCACCATTGGTCGCGCAAGCGTGGGCGTAATGGCGGAAGGCGAATACACCTTCGGCACCGGCCAGCCGGAAGAGATGACTGTGGTCAGCGGCGCGCTGAAAGTGCTGCTGCCGGGTGAAAGCGAGTGGAAGTGGTATGAAGCAGGCAGCGTGTTCAACGTGCCGGGCCACAGCGAATTCCATTTGCAGGTGGCTGAGCCAACGTCTTATCTGTGCCGCTATCTGTAAGTATCCTATCCAGGCCGCAGCGTTTCGCTGCGGCCTTTTTTATTATCGGTTGCACAGGGCTGGTGCTAACACCGTTAAATCGAAAATTCAGAAAATATTTTATCTGTATTTAAAACGGTTATTTGTTTTATTTTTCTTCATTCCTTTCAAGAAATTAAAAATGTTCTTAGTTACTTGATGTTGTAATAATGCCATGAAAAATATAACCTTTTCTTTATTGGCAAGATTGCGATAAACGGTCATGTAGATTAAAAAGTATATTCACATCGCATGATGTATTTATCTGGAGGCAGTATGTCTTTTGCTAATGTCTATCGATTGCCGCCCGGGATAACCCGGCACTCATTTAATCCTGTTACAGCACGAGCAACCACGGAAATAAAGAAAGCGGTTAAGTTTATTGGTCATAACTGTGCCTGCCTGTCTACCAATCAATGCAAAAAGCACAGCGTGAGCCAGGGGCTGAAAGAGTTACAACCGACCAATAAACACTGGTTTATGAAGGATTCCCCTATGCTTCCGCGGCTGTTTGGCGTGCCGGGATCAGTGAAATTAACCGGTAATGCGGTAACACCTTTCAGTGCAGGAACATTGAAGAATGAAAAAGAATCTGGCAAGGAGAAACTCAGCCTGAATAACTTGTGGGCCTGTTATCCTGAAAAAACAACGTCATGCCCGGTGGAGTTGAAAAGTAAGCCCGGTGCTACGTTGTCTGAGTCCGAACAGGCGGATTCCGGGGTGGAAAGTCTCTCTGAGTCGGAATCGCCGGATAACGTTTTTATTACTAACTGGGATAATCTTGGTAAGGAGAGTTTTTTGGTACAAAAAAATCCGGAGCAGACCAATAATTTACCGGAAGAAAGTGAACCGGGTGAGTATAACCCATTCCGTATTATCGTTGCGGAAAATGCCGGAAAGTTCTCGAATAAAAGGGCGTGGCAATTTAGTGAGAAGTTTGAGAATTATCATCCGCAGTTCAAAACGATAAAAGAAGAACCGTTTTCTCAGACACCTGTTGAAGAAACCGTTATCCGGCATGAGAAGGTGTTGGTTGTCGGCGAAAAATTAAAAATGAAGAATGTGCAGAATATCTTTGCAATAAAAAGAGATGATCTATATCAGGAGGAAACGACACGACTTTAAATCTCATCTCTAATGCACATTCTGTAGCGGCGCGATTTATCGCGCGCCATTGACGTTAATGTTGCGAACAACAAGCGCGATAAATCGCGCCGCTACGAATAAGTTAGCGCTGCGCTTCTCCGCCCAGAGCTTCCACCAGATTACTGATCAATGCCGCCAGTTCACTGGTCATCAGAATAAAATCAGCATCGAAACGCTGAGCAAAATCATCACGATCGATATCGTCATTTTGCTCACGCAGGGTATCGCTGAATTTCAGGCGTTTCACTGACGCATCATCAGCGATAACAAACTGAATCCGCTCCTGCCAGTCGAGCGCCAGTTTGGTGACCACTTTACCGGCTTCGATATGGGTAGCGATTTCGTCCGACACCAGATCCTGTTTTTTACAGCGAATCACGCCGCCTTCTTCCAGCAGTGCTTTAAGCTCGGCTTCATCCATCAGCGCGAAACCGGCAGGCAGCTCGCCTGAACGCACCCACTCGGTCAGGGTCAGTTCAATCGGGCTTTCCAGGGTTAATGGCACCACCGGAAGCGAACCGAGGCTTTTGCGCAGCAGTGCCAGGGTATCTTCGGCTTTTTTTGCGCTGGCGCAGTCAACGATAATCAGATTGTTGACGGTGTCGATCCACATAAAGGTCTGGCTGAAACGGCTAAAGGCGCGTGGCAGCAAGCTGTGGAGCACTTCATCTTTCAACGAATCCTTTTCGGTCTTCTTCAGCTTGCGACTTTGTTCCGCTTCCAGCTTGTCGATTTTGGCTTCCAGCGCCTGCTTTACCACTGGCGAAGGCAGAATTTTTTGCTCGGTACGGGCACAGATCACAATCTGACCATTAACTACGTGCGTCAGCGCCTCGCTACGGTTACCCATAGGGGAAACCCAACCGGTTTTTGCCATATCCTGGCTACCGCAGGGCGAGAAGGTGAAGGCATCGAGCTGTTTTTCCAGATCGTCTGCGGACAGCGGAATGTCACGATTCAGACGATAAACCATCATATTTTTAAACCACAACATCGGGATTCCTTACCGGGGGAAATCTATCAGTCAGCGCGCATCATAGCGAAACATCGGCTGGGTTTCATTGCCTTTACCGCAACGGCTCTCTACTGTGTCTCTCAACCTAACGAATAATGAGGAATAAAACGTGCGTATTGGTATCGATTTAGGCGGCACCAAAATTGAAGTGATTGCACTCTCAGATCAGGGGCAGGAATTGTTTCGTCACCGCGTGAATACCCCGCGTGACGACTATGGTGCGACGGTACAGGCGATTGTTGATCTGGTGCATCTGGCAGAAGAGAAGACCGGGCAGCAGGGGACGGTGGGATTGGGTATTCCGGGCACCATTTCGCCCTATACCCAGCGGGTAAAAAATGCCAACTCCACCTGGCTCAATGGTCAGCCGTTGGATAAGGATTTGGCGCGGGCGCTGAATCGTGACGTGCGTATCGCCAACGACGCGAATTGTCTGGCGGTATCTGAAGCGGTTGATGGTGCCGGTGCGGGAAAACCGCTGGTATTTGCGGTGATTATTGGCACCGGTTCTGGCGCCGGGGTGGCAATTAATAGTGAGTCACGCATTGGCGGTAACGGCAATGCCGGTGAATGGGGCCACAATCCACTGCCGTGGATGGACGAAGATGAGCTGCGTTATCGTGCGGAAGTACCGTGCTATTGCGGCTTGCAGGGCTGTATCGAGACGTTTGTGTCCGGCACCGGATTTGCCATTGATTATCAGCGCTTGAGCGGCAATGCGCTGAAAGGGGCGGAGATCATCAAGCTGATTGAGCAGCAGGATCCGGTGGCGGAGCTGGCGATGCGCCGTTATGAAATGCGTCTGGCAAAATCGCTGGCGCAGGTGGTGAATCTATTGGACCCCGATGTGATCGTGCTGGGCGGCGGGATGAGCAATAACGATCGTTTGTATCAGACCGTGCCGACGCTGATGAAGCAGTGGGTGTTTGGTCGTGAGTGCGAAACGCCAGTGTTGAAGGCGGTGCATGGTGATTCCAGTGGCGTGCGCGGTGCGGCGTGGCTGTGGCCTTTAAAAGACTAAATGTAGTGCTGTGACGTAGCGGCGCAATTTATTGCGCGGTTTTTTCGTGTCTCGCGCGATAAATCGCGCCGCTACGTTACGTTTCCTTATTCCCCGACCAGCATCGAATCCTGTGGTGCGTTATCGCGCTGCGCTTTGGTCGCGAGGAAGTAGATATAACCCACCACCATAATCGCGACAAACAGGCCGCCAATGACCGGGTTAAACCACAGCATCGCCACTAAACACACCAGCGACAGCACCAGGGCGATGCCCGGCACAATCGGGTAACCCGGGGCGCGGAAGCTGCGCTCCAGATCCGGCGCAGTACGACGTAGTTTGAACAGGCTCAGCATACTCATCAGATACATCACAATCGCGCCAAATACCGCCATGGTGATCATGGCTGCGGTCAGGCTCATGCCTTGCAGGTTAATCCAGCCGTCGCTGTAAATCGCGGCGATACCGATCACGCCACCGGCGATAATGGCGCGATGCGGCGTCTGGAAGCGGGACAGTTTCGCCAGACCCTGTGGCAGATAACCGGCACGCGCCAGGGCAAAGAACTGACGTGAATAACCGAGGATGATGCCGTGGAAGCTGGCGACCAGACCGAACAGGCCAATCCACACCAACATATGCATCCAGTTGGAGTTTTCACCGACGATCATCTTCATCGCCTGCGGCAGCGGGTCGTTAATGTCGGACAGTTTGCGCCAGTCACCGGCACCGCCCGCCAGCAGCATCACGCCAATCGCCAGCACCACCAGCGTCAGAATACCGGTGATATAGGCTTTCGGAATGGTGCGCTTGGGATCTTTGGCTTCTTCTGCCGCCATCGCCGCGCCTTCAATGGCGAGGAAGAACCAGATG
This sequence comes from Pantoea sp. X-Soil-TKNS-1279, assembly GCF_059730565.1. Classification (NCBI taxonomy): domain Bacteria; kingdom Pseudomonadati; phylum Pseudomonadota; class Gammaproteobacteria; order Enterobacterales; family Erwiniaceae; genus Pantoea; species Pantoea sp. X-Soil-TKNS-1279. Next base: position 1,065,601 of record NZ_AP035948.1, read on the forward strand.
GCAAAAGGAATCGCGGCAAAAATACCCGACACCGCAGGCATACCAAAATGCTCGCTACCGGCCCAGCCGTTGGCGGCGAAGTTGGCAATGCTGAAGCCCGGAGACACCACGCCCATAAATACCAGCAGTTCCAGCACCGCCAGCACCGTCACTACCAGCTCAAACATTGCCGCCAGCTTCACGCCAAGGATATTCAGCGTCATAAACACCAGATAGGCACCGACCGCTGCGGTTTTTGGATTGAGTTCTGGATACTGTACGTTGAGATAAGCACCAATCGCCATAGCAATGGCCGGAGGGGCAAACACAAACTCGATCAGCGTTGCCAGACCGGCGATCAGGCCACCGGTTTCGCCAAAGGCGCGGCGGCTGTATGCAAACGGACCACCGGCATGTGGAATCGCGGTGGTCAGTTCGGTGAAGCTAAAAATAAAACAGGTGTACATGGTGGCGATCAGCGCTGTGGTAATGAGAAATCCCAGCGTCCCTGCTACGCCCCAGCCGTAACTCCAGCCGAAATACTCCCCGGAAATGACCAGGCCAACCGCGATACCCCAAAGATGCAGGGTTCCCAGGGTGGGTTTGAGCTTGCTCGTCATAATCTTATCCCCGTCGTTATTGTTGAGTGCGGTTGATTCACCGCGCCGGTTTATCGTTTGCGCTACAGTGAAGGGGATAATGCCGCTGCCTCTCACGGGAAAACTTGACGCAGGCGCAGTGAGTTTTGTCCTCCACGGTCAACTCTGACGCAAGAAAAGTGCCAGATGCTCGCTGCGGTCAACTTTGGGTCATCTGCGGTCAAGCAGTCAGGACGACGTCATCCCATGCTGATAACACTGTTGTCATCCCTGGAGCCTGATGAATGAGTGCCAAACAATCCGACACCCTGACAAATGCTGAAATCACCGTGCTGGCGCAACAGGCGCTGGCCTGCTATCCCGCCGCACTTCAGGGCGAGCTGAAATTGCTGTGCCGTTCCGAAAACGCCACTTTCCTGTTGCTGGCGGGAGGGAAACGTTACGCCCTGCGCCTGCATCGTCCTGACTACCACAGCAAAGCTGATATTCTCAGCGAACTGCTGTGGCTGGATGCACTGCGCGAAACCGGCATCATGGTGCCGGAGGCGATCCCGGCCAACGATGGCGAAACCGTGTTGTCCCTGCGCCTGCCCGATGGCGAAATACGCCATGCGGTGCTGTTCCACTGGATCGAGGGCGACATGCCGACCACCGATGTCGATCCCAAAGCCTTCCAGCAGCTCGGTCATATCACTGCCCGCCTGCATCAGCACAGCAAAAACTGGCAGAAACCGCAGGGCTTCCAGCGCATCATTTGGGATCATCACACCATGGTGAGCGAGCAGAGCCACTGGGGACGCTGGCAGGACGCCCCCAACCTCAATCCGGCTGATCATCAGGTGGTGGAACAAGCGATCGCCCGTGTTGGTCAGGAGTTGCAGGGGTTTGGCAAAGGCGCGGATCGTTACGGGTTGATCCATGCCGATCTGCGTTTAACGAATCTGCTGCTGCACAAAGGGGAAACCCGGGTGATCGACTTTGACGATTGCGGTCTGGGTTGGTATTTGCACGATCTGGCGGCAGCGATCAGTTTCGTGGAACACCATCCGCGTGCCGAAGAGTGGGTGGATAACTGGATCCGGGGTTATGAGCGGGTGGGGCATATCAGCGATGCAGAGATGGCGCTGGTGCCGACGCTGCTGATCCAGCGCCGTATCCAGCTTACCGCGTGGATGGGATCCCATGCCGAAACCGAGATGGCGTTGAGTCTTGGGCCACGCTGGGCGGATCATTCGGTACGCCTGTGTCGTCGCTATCTGGAAAACAGTCAGCTGCCGGTCGGGGCCTGATGCACCATCAGTGAGCGTGGCTGCGCCGTCACGGTGCTCGCCACGTTCACTATCTCGTCTGATCATCGTTTTTTCTGCGTTGCCCGCCTGGTACGAAAATTGCTGGATACGGTAATTCGATTCACTCCTGCGTATCCTGTGAGGTCAGCATGAATTCACTGATGAGACAGTCCGAGGCGTTCAGCGCCATATCGGCTCAGGCCAGCGCCAGCAACCGTGGTGTGTTGGCGGCAGCGGCCACCGGTCTGAGCGACTTTATTACCGGCAAAGGCGGCGATGTGGATCGCATCTTTGGCATCAGCGGCATCGATTCCGAGCTGCTCGCCAGTCCGACCCTGAGTCTTGGTCTGGTTAACTATTGCCGCGTGATGGAAGAGGCCGCGCGACATTCCGGTTTTGATAACTTCGGTTTGCACTACGGCAGGCAGTTCAAACCGCAGTCATTAGGCCTGATTGGCTACATCGGACTGTGCTCGCCGACGCTGGAGCAGGCGCTGCATAACGTGGTTAATGCTTTTCCGTGGCATCAGCACGATACCCTGACGCGGTTGGTGGATAAAGGCGACTGCTGGCGGCTTGATTATCAGGTGCGTCACGGGGCGATTTTGTCGCGGCGTCAGGATGCGGAGTTGACGCTCGGCATGTTTCTCAACCTGATTCGTCATGTGGCGGGGAAAAACTGGGCACCGCGTGAGGTGCATTTTGAACATCCGCGCCCGGAGCAGTGGCATGAGCACTGCAAAGTCTTTGATGCCCCGGTCTGGTTCGATCAACCTTTCAACTCGCTGGTGATCCCGAAACGCGATCTGCTGCGTGCAATGCCGGAGCAGGACCCGATGTTACTGATGGTGATGCAGGATGCGATCCGTCGCCTTAACAGCAGCGCCAGCCAGCAGAGCGTGGTGGAGCAGGCGCGCTCGCAGGTCAATCTGTCGCTGATCCAGGGCGAGCCGGTACTGGAAGAGATTGCCGATAAAATGGGCCTGTCGAGCTGGTCGTTGCAGCGTCGTCTGCGCGAGGAGGGCATCAGCTTCAGCGCGCTGGTGGACAAGGTGCGTTGCGAGATGGCAACCCATTACCTGCAACAGAAACAACTGCCGATTTCCGAAATGGCGCTGCTGCTGGGTTATTCCGAGGTGAGCGCCTTTTCCCGCGCCTTCCGCCGTTGGTTCGGCATCAGTCCGCGCCAGTGGCGGCAAGATGGACTGGCAAGCTGACCTGTTGCGGCGCAAAACCAAACCACGCTGGCTGCCCGCGATCGGGCGGCGGCGGTAATCCCTGCGATTGACCAATCAATTGCCAGGCCCGCAGACACAGTGGCTCATCGCCCTGTGTCTGGGTGACGGCATAGCGTCCACTTTTTTCCCACTCCAGTTGCACCAGACAACGCTGGCCCGCATAGTGGCTGGCATCGTGGAAGGCCCGTACCAGTTTTTGCTGCATCTCATCAGCCCATTTGCACGATACACTACCCGGCGCAATTTCAGGCTGACACAAATTTGCTTGTGCATCTTTCTGATCGGATTGAAAATTTTGACAGGCGCTCAACGACACCATCATCGCTATCCCGCCTGCCAGACTCGCCATTTTGTTAATTAAATTCATTCATGTGCCATAGTTTTCGCGAAAGTTCGGATTGCACCCGTTTTTCAGTCTACAGACCGACTCTGCAAATGCTATGGCATTCATCCTGGTGTCGATAAAACCAGAATTTGCCGCACCGTGCGGTTACGGCAATTCCAGTTTGCTGTATCCCAGACCATTCATCTTACGTACCCTGATCTGCACCGGAATACGCTCCTTCATCGCTTCCACATGGCTGATAACGCCAATGGTTTTGCCGCTGGCATTCAACGCATCGAGCGCGTCCAGCGCGGTGTCGAGCGTCTCGGCATCCAGCGTGCCAAAGCCTTCATCAAGGAACAGCGATTCGATGCGGGTTTTGTGGCTGACGAGGTCGGATAACGCCAGTGCCAGCGCCAGGCTGACCAGAAAACTCTCGCCACCGGACAGCGTGCGGGTGTCGCGGGTGGCATCGGCCTGCCAGGTATCCACCACATCCAGTTCCAGCTCATCCGTGGCACGACGCTGCAGCAGATAACGACCATGCAGGCGATCGAGCTGACGGTTCGCCAGCCATACCAGGTGATCAAGGGTTAACCCCTGGGCGAAACGGCGGAATTTGTCACCTTTGGCGGAGCCGATTAACTCGTTAAGTTGGCTCCATTGCACCAGTTCCGCTTCGTGGCTGCTGATTTGCGTCAACAGCGCCTGCTGCTGCTCACGTAGTTGCGTGTCGCTGGACAACTGCTGCTGTGCCTCTCCCTGTTGACGTGCGTTGTCGCGCAGCGCCACGCGCAAATTTTCCAGCCGGGGGCCGATCTCTGCCGCCAGTTCGTCGCTCAGTTCGGCCGGACGTTGTTGCTGGTGGGCAGTGACGCGCTGCGTCAGTTGTTGGCTCAGGGTGATGTGCTGTTGATGCTGTTGTTCCAGCGCCAGTAAACGCTGACGCAGTTGCTCAACGTCGGTAGCATCAAGCAGCGCTGCGCGTAGTGCGGCTTCGTCGGCAAAATCACTGCGCTGCAAAGCGCTGAGGAAATCTCGGGTTGCTGCCTCCAGACGAGCGGTTTGTGCCTGTCGCTGCTGTTCGATTTGCGCGCGTTGGCCGTCCAGGCTGTGCGCGGCGCTTTGCGCCTGCTGCCAGGCCTGTAATTGCTGCGCGACTTCCTGTTCGCATTTGTGTAGCGCCGCCTGGTGCGCCTGACGTTCGGCCTGCACCTGGCGGTCGCCAAACAGTTGCTGCCGACGCTGTTGCTGTTCGCTGCATTGCTGTTGCAAGGTGCTGAACGTTTGTTGCAACGCCGCGAGACGCTGCTGTTCACGCGCAAGATTCTGTTGCAGGTTGTGGTGCTCGCTGTTGGCTTTCGCCAGCTGCGGTTGCAGGGTGGTGAGTAACCGCTCACTCTCCTGCCATTTCTGCCAGCGTAGCTGCAACGCGCTCAACCAGTCTTCACGCGCCTCGCGCGCGGGTAGGGTGAGCTGATGTTGGGTCAGTTGCTGTGCCAGTTGTTGGCTGAGTTGCTGCCACGCAGCCCGCTCGGCTTCGCTACGCTGGTTGAGATCGTTCAGCGTCTGCTGCACGCTGGTAATTTGCTGCTGTGCCAGTTGCTGCTGTTGCAGATGCTCCAGCCATTCCCGTAGCTGATTTTCCTGCTGATCCTGCTCGCGTTGCCAGCGGGTCACATCGTCCTGCTGCTCCAGCGTGAAGGTGAGCGCCAGCTCACCGGTCAAGCTTTGCCACTGCTCACTCAGCGTGCTGAGCTGCTGCCCGATTTCCCTGAGTTCCTGCTGCAACGCCTGCTGTTGCAGCAATGACAGGCGTTGCTGCTCACCTTTGGCGGTGCCGGATTCTTTGAGCTGAGCAACACGAGTTTGCAATGCCGCAAGACGCTGTTGATTCTCGCCAGGTTCCAGTTGGCGATATTGCTCAATGGCTGGATGCTGACAGGAACCACACAGCGGGCAAGGATGATTAGGCTGCAAGCGGGCACGTTCATCGGCCAGTTGAGCGATTGTGCGTTCCTGGTCACATATGGTCTGCACATCAAGCATCGCCTGATTCTCACGCTTCCACTCCTCGCGCAGCGCCTGTAAAACCTGTTCTTCCGCCTGATATTGCCTGGAGAGCGTATCCAGTTTTGCCTGACGTTGTTGTTGCTGTGGCTGGAGTGAACGCCACTGCGTCGTCAACAGGGTTAGTTGCTGACGTGATGCACGTTGCACCTGATGTTGCGCTAACGTATCACGGACCTGATCGATAGCAGGAGGCGCGGCTGGCAGCGCCTGCTGACGGGCAGCGAAAGCTTGCTGGAGCTGGTCAAGCTGCTGTTGTTGCTGCTGTTGCTGATTGCTCAACTGGGTGACGGCTAGCTCGCGTTCATCCAGCCGGGTAATGTCGGATTGCCAGCGCGCCAGATGCTCGCCCCAGGCCGCGACGCTGGCTTCGCGGGTGCGCCATTGTTGCTGCTCATCCCACAGTTGTTGTAAGCGTTCACTCTCCTGTTGTTGCTGGTTGAGTGCGGTGCTGTTTTGCTGCACCAACTGTTGTTGCGCTGTTATCTGGCGCTGCTGGTCGCTGACCTGCTGTTGCAGGGTCGCGATGTGTTGATCAAGTGGGATGACCTGCTCGGTCAGCAGCGTTTCCAGTTGTTGTTGTGCGTGCTGTGCCTGCTCGCGCACCTGTTGGGCCGTGTGGAAGCGTGCTTCGCCTTGCTGCTGAGCATGGATCGCCTGTTGATGCTGCGCTTGCACCTGCTGCATTTGCCGGGCGAGGGCGATATTTTCCTGTTCCAGCTGTGTGCGCTGTTGCAGTTTATCGCGTAATTTTTCCGCCGGTTCGGCGCGCGCCAGCCTCTGACGTTCAGGTTCGGCCTGGTGCCACGCGTTTTCTGCCGCCTGCAACGCCTGTTGCGCCTGCTGCTGTTCGCCAGCCAATTGTTGTGACTGACTCAGCCACTGTTGTTGCTGCTGCGCAGTGGTGAGCTGCTGGTTCAGCGTGACCTCGGCTGCATTGAGTTGTTCCAACTGACTTGCCAGCTCAGCCCGCCGCGTCTCATCCAGCAACGACATTCCTCCGGCGCGGGCGCGCAGCGTGTCGAGATCGGCACGCGCGCTTTTGTAGCGCTCGAAAATCTGGATTGAGATTTGACCGTAGATCTCGGTGCCGGTCAGCTCCTCCAGCAGCTCGGCGCGCTCGCCCGGTTTGGCATTCAAAAAGGCAGCAAATTGCCCCTGCGACAGCATCATTGAGCGGGTAAAGCGGGCGAAATCAAGACCGGATAGGGTTTCGATCAGTTTTAATTTGTCGCCCACTTTGTCGGCAACGATTTGGTTGTCGGCACAGCGTGCCAGTTCAACGCGCGGAGCCTGCAATTTGCCGTCGGCCTGACCACGGGCGCGGTTCTGGCTCCAGAAGGCACGCCAGGCTTCACCCTTGATCTCAAACTCCACCTCGGCGAGGCATTCGGCGGTATCCCGGGTGATCAGTTCGTTCTGGGTTTGCGACAGCACGCCGAGACGTGGCGTCTGGTGATACAGCGCCAGACAGATGGCGTCGAGCAGGGTGGTTTTACCGGCGCCGGTGGCCCCGGTAATGGCAAACAAACCGTTACTGGCAAACGGCTCACGGCGAAAATCGATAAACCATTCTCCGCGCAGGGCGTTGAGGTTTTTAAAACGCAGCGTCAGGATTTTCATGCAGAGGGGTTCTCCAGCGCGGCAAGGGTGGTGCGAAACAGTTGTGTAAGGTGTGCTGCCTGGTCGGCATCCAGATCCTCTTCCAGCGCCAGACGACGCGCAAACACCTCTTCAACCTGCAATTCGCTCAGGGTTTCGTTATCCAGTCGCGCCAGGCTGCGGCTGCGCTGTTCGCGACTGCGGCGTACCAGTAGCACCTCCACCGGTAAGTTTTCCGTCAGTTGCTCCACGCGGCGTTGCAGGTCGCTCAGGTGCTCCTGAGTGGTGATTTCAATATCCAGCCACACCGCCAGGTCGCCCTCTTTTTCTTTGAGCAGCGCCAGTTGCCGTTCGATATCCGCCAGCGATCCTTTCAGCATCTGCATTGGCTGGAACAGCGGGATGGTCAGCGGCGTCACGGCATCAAGGCCGGTGCTGAACTCCAGCAGAAACACGCTCTTGTCGCGGCCCAACTCATCAAAGCTGAGTGGAATGGGCGAACCGCTGTAGCGAATATGATCGCTGTCAGCAATGCGTTGTGCTCGGTGAATATGGCCGAGTGCGATGTAATCCGCCGCAGGGAATGCCTGCGCCGGAAAGGCATCGAGGGTGCCGATGTAGATATCACGCACCGAGTCGCTTTTGGTTACGCCGACGGTGGTGAGATGGCCGGTGGCGATAATCGGCAGTTTGCCCCCGAGTGCTGCGCGCTGCGCCTCTGCGGCGGCAAAGCAGTGCTGATAATGTTGTTCGATGGCTTCCAGCAGCGACAGCTGTTTTTCCCGCCCGGACTGCCCGGCCTGGCTGCGCAAAATATCGCGCGGGCGCAGATAAGGGATGGCGCACAGCAGCGCGCCTGGCGTACCGTCGCGCTGCTTCAGGGTCAGCACCTGCTGCTCGCCCTGCGGCGTAGCGCTGGTGATCACCTGCGTGTTGAGGCAGGCAAGCAGTTCGCGTGATTCATTGAGCGTTGCCACCGAATCGTGGTTCCCTGCCAGAACGATCAACTGGCAGCGGCTGGCCTGCAACGCCACCACGAAGCGGTTAAACATTTCACGCGCATAGCTTGGCGGTGAGCCGGTATCAAACAGGTCACCGGCGATAATCAGCGCATCCACCTGATGCTGGTCAATCTGCTGGCGCAGCCAGTCGAGAAATGCCTGATGTTCAGCAGCGCGACTTTTGCTATAAAAGAACTGGCCCAGATGCCAGTCTGCCGTATGGATGATGCGCATGGATGCTCCCTGCCAGAAAAAGCGATGGGGAATTATAACGACTTCACCACGAAAGCAAAAAAAACGCCTCACGGCTGTCACATTTCTGTTTTTCCACTAAATTTCCAGGGTTGGGTTTTTCATAAAAGTGTCATAAAACTGACGCATAATGACGCCGCAAATCCCAGTGACAGCCGTCATATCAGCAGGAGTAATAATGGCTAAGCGCATTTTGGTTGTGGAAGACGAAGCTCCCATCCGTGAAATGTTATGTTTCGTGCTGGAACAGAACGATTACCAGCCGATTGAGGCGGAAGATTATGACAGCGCAGTAGGGAAGCTCATCGAACCCTGGCCGGATTTGATTTTGCTGGACTGGATGTTACCCGGCGGTAGCGGTATCCAGTTTATCAAGCACCTGAAACGTGAAGCCATGACGCGCGATATTCCGGTGATGATGCTGACGGCGCGTGGCGAAGAAGAAGATCGTGTACGCGGTCTGGAAGTGGGCGCTGACGATTACATCACCAAACCGTTCTCCCCGAAAGAGTTGATGGCGCGTATCAAAGCGGTGATGCGGCGTATTTCGCCGATGGCGGTGGAAGAGGTGATTGAGATGCAGGGACTGAGCCTCGACCCGTCATCACATCGCGTGATGTCCGAAGCCACGCCGCTGGAGATGGGACCGACTGAGTACAAATTGCTGCACTTCTTTATGACGCACCCGGAACGCGTTTACAGCCGCGAACAACTGCTGAACCATGTCTGGGGCACCAATGTGTATGTCGAAGATCGTACTGTCGATGTGCATATCCGTCGTTTACGTAAAGCGCTGGAGGTCTCCGGCCACGATCGCATGGTACAAACCGTACGCGGAACAGGGTATCGTTTCTCTGCTCGCTACTAAACGGAGTCTTTACCGTGCTGGAACGACTCTCCTGGAAGAGATTATTGACCGAACTGGTGCTGGTCTGTCTGCCGGCACTGATTTTAGGTCTGGTATTTGGCTATCTCCCCTGGCTGCTGCTGATCGCGGTCTTGGGTTTGCTGTTGTGGCATTTCTGGAACCTGATGCGACTCTCCCATTGGTTATGGGTTGATCGATCCATGACGCCGCCCGGTGGACGCGCCAGCTGGGAACCGCTGTTTTACGGGCTGTATCAAATGCAGTTGCGTAACCGTCGTCGTCGTCGCGAGCTGGGCAACCTGATCAAACGCTTTCGCAGCGGTGCGGAATCGCTGCCGGATGCGGTGGTGCTGACCACCGAAGAGGGTATCATTTTCTGGTGTAATGGCCTGGCGCAACAGCATCTCGGCCTGCGTTGGCCGGAAGACAATGGTCAGAACATCCTCAACTTGCTGCGCTATCCTGAATTCTCCCGCTATATCCGCCAGCGTGACTTTAATAAGCCGCTGACGTTGGTGCAGAATAATCAACGTCATATGGAGTTTCGCGTGATGCCCTATAGCGAAGGGCAGTGGCTGATGGTGGCGCGTGATGTGACGCAAATGCATCAACTGGAGGGCGCGCGACGTAACTTCTTCGCCAACGTCAGCCATGAGTTGCGTACCCCGCTGACGGTGTTGCAAGGCTATCTGGAGATGATGAACGATTCGGTGATGAACGAACGTTCACGCAGCAAAGCGTTGCAAACCATGACGGAGCAAACACGACGTATGGATAGCCTGGTGAAGCAACTGCTGACGCTGTCGCGCATTGAAGCTGCTCCCGCCCTCGATATGAAAGAGACGGTAGATGTGCCGACCATGCTGTTGCTGCTCCAGCGCGAAGCGGAAACTTTGAGCCAGGGGCGTCATGAGATCCATTTTCACACCGATCCGCATCTCAAAGTGCTGGGTAATGATGAACAGTTGCGCAGCGCCATCTCCAACCTGGTGTATAACGCGGTCAACCATACGCCGGAAGGGACGCGCATTGATATCAGCTGGCTACGTAATAAACAAGGTGCCGAGTTTAAGGTGTGCGATAACGGGCCAGGGATCAGCCCGGAACATCTGCCACGTTTGACCGAACGTTTCTACCGGGTGGATAAAGCGCGTTCGCGCGCTACCGGTGGCAGCGGCCTCGGGCTGGCGATTGTTAAGCATGCCCTCGGTCACCACAACGCCCGGCTGGAAATCACCAGCGTGCCGCATCAGGAAACGTGTTTCAGCTTTATCCTGCCGTCACGGTTGATCGTCGCCAGCCAGATACGGGAGAATGTGGCGCAATAAACGTTCTGATTTCCCCGTAGCGGCGCGATTTATCGCGCGCCGTTCAATTGGAACACCAAAAAACTGTGCGATAAATCGCGCCGCTACGTGGAATTTCTGCATGAAATCGCTGCTGCTGTTCATTTTGCTGTCGTTCTCTGTGCTGGCGCAGGGGCAACAAACCATGCTGGCGGGCAATCTGAGCAGTGTTGGTTCTGATACCCTCGGTTATCTGATGACGTTGTGGGGCGAAGATTTCAGCCGTCAGTCACCGGGGGTGAATGTGCAGGTACAGGCGGCGGGTTCATCAACGGCACCCACTGCGCTGGCGGCGGGTGCTGCTCAGCTTGGCGCGATGAGCCGCCCGATGCAGGTGGATGAGCGCCAACTGTTTATCGCGCGCTATGGCTATCCTCCGCTGGCGGTGCCGGTGGCAATGGATGCGCTGGTGGTGGTGGTCAATCAGGACAATCCGCTGAAGCAAATTGCGCCACAGCAGCTTGATGCGCTGTTTTCAGTAACGCGTCTGTGCGGTGCGCAGCAGGTGCCGCAGCGCTGGGGGGATGTCGGTCTGACCGATCCACATTGGGCCACGCGTAGTATCCAACGTTACGGACGTAACTCCGCGTCCGGCACCTGGGGCTTCTTCAAGCAGCAGGTGCTGTGCAAAGGCGACTTCCGTGCTGATGTGGCGGAGTTTCCCGGATCGGCGGCGGTGGTGCAGGCGGTGGCAGCGACGCCCAACAGCATTGGTTACGCCAGCTTTGGCTTTCATCTCAGTGGGGTGAAGACGCTGCCGGTGGTCACCAATAGCGGTGAAAGCGTGATGCCGGATGCCGATTCTATCCGTAGCGGCCGCTATCCGTGGTCGCGCCCGCTCTATATCTACGTCAATAAAGCGCCCGGGAAACCGTTGCCGCCGTTGGTTTCGGCATTTCTGCATCAGGTGCTGTCACCCCAGGGGCAGCGTCGGGTCAGTGAGGCGGGATATCTGCCGTTGTCTGAGAGTCAGATGGCGCAGGCGCGTGCCGCCATTGAGGAAAATTGAAGAACGAGCATCGCAACATGAATTTTCTTCATGTCACCTGAATTTTCTTCGTTTGCCCAAATCCGTCCAACATGTCACTCTCCTTAGCCATATAGCCATCCAGATGGCTAAAAATAACCAGGTGAAATTATTACCTGACGCAACCATGCGTTTACGGCTTTAGCCAGGAGTGATCATGCAACGAGTAACCGCCCCGTTCCGCGCCGATACCGTCGGCAGTTTTCTGCGTCCCGCCGCTATCAAACAGGCACGCGAGCAGTTTGCTAAGGGTGAAATTGATGCCGCCGCGCTGCGTCAGGTCGAAGATGACGCTATCCGTCATGTGGTGGAGCAGCAGCGTGCCAACGGTCTTAAAGTGGTTACCGATGGTGAATTTCGCCGTGCCTGGTGGCACTTCGACTTCTTTGATGATCTGATTGGCGTCGAGCGTTACGAAGCGGAGCAGGGCATTCAATTTAATGGCGTGCAGACGAAAGCGCGTGGCGTGAAAGTGACCGGCAAAGTGGCGTTTAACCCGAACCACCCGATGCTGGAGCACTTCCGCTTCCTGCAAAGCATTGCCGGTGACGCAGTGCCGAAGATGACCATTCCCAGCCCGAGCGTGCTGCATTTCCGTGGTGGTCGCAAAGTGATCGACGCCAACGTTTACCCGGATCTGAAAGAGTACTTCGCCGATCTGGCTCAAACCTACAAAGATGCCATTCAGGCGTTTTACGCGGCTGGCTGCCGTTATCTGCAACTGGACGATACCGTCTGGGCCTATCTGTGTTCCACCGATCAGCAGCAGCAGATCCGCGAACGTGGTGAAGATCCGCAAGAACTGGCGCGTATCTACGCTCAGGTGCTGAATACTGCGCTGGAAGGTAAACCGGCAGATCTGACCGTCGGCCTGCATGTGTGTCGTGGTAATTTCCGTTCCACCTGGATCTCCGAAGGCGGTTACGAGCCGGTGGCTGAGGTGTTGTTTGGCGGGGTAAATATCGATGCCTTCTTCCTCGAATATGACAACGAGCGCTCTGGTGGTTTCGAGCCACTGCGCTTTATCAAGCCTGGCCATCAGCAGGTGGTACTGGGCCTTATCACCACCAAAACCGGTGAGCTGGAAGACCCGGCCCAGGTGAAGGCACGTTTGCAGGAAGCGGCACAATTCGTCAGCCTGGATCAGATTTGCCTCAGCCCGCAGTGCGGCTTTGCCTCAACAGAAGAGGGCAATAGCCTGAGCGAAGATCAGCAGTGGCAGAAAATCCGCCTGGTGGTCGACATCGCAAATCAGGTGTGGTGATGCTGTAAACTTGTGCAAACAGGCGCGTAAATCGCGCCTTTTGTGCATCTTAAACCTCGGTTATGCGCGGATATCTCCCGCGTTGTGGAAAGTTTAAGCAAATCATCTGATGTGATTTCGAGCTTATCTATATTGATTCACTGCTTTTTATCTGTTTAGTGCTATATCCTTCTGGTTTTCCGATCCCGTATTGCCTTTCTCCGCTATAAACGTTTTACTACGCGCCGTTGTCGATTCTTCCCTCTGTGAACAGAAGAAAAGCAGTCTAAATCACCTGCGCTTTAACTATGTGACGAGCATAACGCACTGGCGTTGATGGATAAGTCGTTGTTTTGGCGCGGTCAGGGGGCAACACAAACTCAACTTTCACCGCAACATCAGCTACAGGCCGTACAGAAGTTTATGACTTATCGTTTAACCCCGAAGGATATCCTCGCGCTGGGCTTTATGACGTTTGCCCTGTTTGTTGGCGCAGGAAACATCATTTTCCCACCGATGGTGGGTATTCAGTCTGGCGAACACGTTTGGATTGCTGCCATTGGTTTCCTGATCACTGCCGTGGGTCTACCGGTGATGACCGTTATCGCGCTGGCGCGCGTTGGCGGCGGTATCGATGCCCTCAGCTCGCCGATTGGTAAAGCCGCCGGTTTGCTGCTGGCTACCGTCTGTTATCTGGCTGTTGGCCCGCTGTTTGCTACACCGCGTACCGCGACCGTGTCATTTGAAGTGGGTATCGCCCCGCTGACCGGTGATGGCGCGCTGCCGCTGTTTATCTACAGCCTGATTTACTTTTCGCTGGTGATCGTGATCTCCCTCTATCCGGGCAAACTGCTGGATACCGTGGGTCACTTCCTCGCACCGCTGAAAATTGTTGCCCTGACGGTGCTGGGTGTTGCCGCGCTGCTGTGGCCTGCGGGTGGCCTTTCCCCGGCGACGGCAGATTATCAACGTGCGGCGTTCTCCAGCGGCTTTGTTAACGGCTATCTGACTATGGATACCTTGGGTGCGCTGGTGTTCGGTATCGTTATCGTTAACGCGGCGCGTTCACGCGGCGTGGAAGATTCCGGCCTGTTGACCCGCTACACCATGCTGGCCGGTATTATTGCCGGTGTGGGGCTGACGCTGGTGTATCTGTGCCTGTTCAAGCTGGGTTCAGACAGTGGCGCGATTGTTGATCAGAACGCCAACGGCGCGGCGATTCTGCACGCTTACGTGCAGCAGACCTTCGGCGGCATGGGCAGCTTCTTCCTTGCGGCACTGATCTTCGTGGCCTGTATGGTGACGGCGGTCGGCCTGACCTGCGCCTGTGCAGAATTTTTTGCGCAATACCTGCCGTTGTCGTATAAAGCGCTGGTCTTTATCCTCGGCCTGTTCTCAATGGTGGTGTCAAACCTGGGTCTGAGCCATCTGATTCAGATTTCCATTCCGGTGCTGACGGCGATTTATCCGCCCTGCATCGTGCTGGTGGTGCTAAGCTTCACCCTGAACTGGTGGAACAAGAGCAGCCGTATTATCGCCCCGGCGATGCTGGTGAGTCTGTTGTTCGGCATTGTCGATGCCATCAAATCCACCAGCTTTAAAGACGCGCTGCCGTTGTTCAGTCAGCACCTGCCTCTGGCCGATCAGGGACTCTCCTGGTTGCCGCCGTCGCTGGTGATGCTGCTGATTGCAGCGGTGGTGGATCGCGTAAAAGGACGCGAACAAGTCGCCGTTCACCAATAAGCGACATTGCTGTTAATTTCGACCACGGGCCTGCCCGTGGTTTTTTCATTTGCAAGGTACTGTAGTTATGCAAGAAACCAATAAGCTCAAACGCGGACTGAGCACGCGCCACATTCGTTTTATGGCACTGGGTTCGGCGATTGGCACCGGGTTGTTTTATGGCTCGGCAGATGCCATCAAAATGGCCGGTCCCAGTGTGCTGCTGGCGTATATCATTGGCGGGGCGGTCGCCTATATCATCATGCGTGCGTTGGGGGAGATGTCGGTCAACAACCCCCAGGCCAGCTCCTTCTCGCGTTATGCGCAGGATTATCTTGGCCCACTGGCGGGGTATATCACCGGCTGGACTTACTGCTTTGAAATTCTGATCGTCGCCATTGCCGATGTCACCGCGTTTGGTATCTACATGGGGGTATGGTTCCCCGAGGTACCGCACTGGATTTGGGTGCTGAGCGTGGTGTTGATTATTGGTGCCATCAACCTGATGAGCGTGAAGGTGTTTGGTGAGGTGGAGTTCTGGTTCTCCTTCTTTAAAGTCGCCACCATCATCATCATGATCATTGCCGGTTTCGGTATGATTTTCTGGGGCATCGGCAATGGCGGGCAGCCAACCGGTATCCATAACCTGTGGACCAACGGCGGGTTCTTTGCCCACGGCGTGGTCGGTATGCTGCTCTCCTTGCAGATGGTGATGTTTGCTTACGGCGGCATCGAGATTATCGGCATCACCGCCGGTGAAGCCAAAGACCCGAGCAAATCTATCCCGCGTGCGATTAATTCCGTGCCGTGGCGTATCCTGGTGTTCTATGTCGGTACGCTGTTTGTGATTATGTCGATCTATCCGTGGAACCAGGTGGGTACAGCGGGCAGCCCCTTTGTCCTGACCTTCCAGCATCTCGGTATTGCCGCAGCGGCCTCGATCCTCAACTTTGTGGTGCTGACGGCGTCCTTGTCGGCTATCAACAGCGACGTGTTCGGTGTGGGACGTATGCTGCACGGTATGGCGCAGCAGGGACATGCACCGAAGATGTTTATGAAGGTGTCCGAGCGTGGTATTCCGTGGGTTACGGTACTGGTGATGATGGTGGCGATGCTGGTCGCGGTTTACCTTAACTACCTGATGCCGGAAAAAGTGTTCCTGGTGATTGCCTCCCTCGCCACCTTTGCCACCGTGTGGGTGTGGATCATGATTTTACTGTCGCAGATTGCCTTCCGCCGCAAAATTGGTAAGCAGGAAGCCGGGAAGCTGCAATTTGCTCTGCCGGGTGGCAGCACCACGGCATGGGTTGGGGTGCTATTCCTGGCCTTCATTATCGCGTTGATCGGTTACTTCCCGGATACGCGCGTGTCGTTGTATGTCGGATTTGCGTGGATTGTGCTGTTGCTGCTGGCCTGGCCATTGGTGAAACGTAACAAGTAAAAATCGCAAACATTTGTAGCGGCGCGATTTATCGCGCTGTTGTTTTTTTGTCCCCTGAAGGCATTGCGCGATAAATTGCGCCGCTACAATAACTTGCGAATAATTACCAGCTCTTGCCTAACGCTATCTCACCACCATAAGGGCTAAGGTGGTTGTTGTCGTAATACAGTGGCAGACCACCGTTGGCGAACATGCAACCGTGGTCATTACAAAGCTTGTCACGCAAAGACAGCACCCGTACCCCTGATGCCTGATAACTTTGCAAGAGTTCATCCACAGCGGCTTTCGGGTACTGGAACAGTTTGGTGCGCGCGGTGGGTAAGGGCGGCGTATCCCAGCGGCCCAGCCAGTCACTTAACTCGCGACGGATCGGGATATTGCGATTGTTGCTGTAACGCAACGGATCGATATCCAGCGATGGAGCGTCTTCGATGATGGTGATTTTTTTCCCCGCCTTGCGCAGTGCAGCAATCACGTTATCCATGCCGAATTTCAGCGCTTCCAGATTGTCCTTCTCAGGGTTTGCCAGTTCACGGAAGCCTGCTCCGGGCAGGATACTCATGCCGGATGCCCAGAAGGCGCTGATCACCACTTCATCAATCTTGTCACTCAGCACCATCTTCAGTACCTCGCGATTAAAATCGACGCATTGTTGTGCGTGTGTCGGCACCTGGCTCACCACACGCGTTACGCCTACCAGAAACGGGCAGGAGGCTTTGGTGAGCTGGAATAAGGGCTTGTGCTGACGCAGGGCATACGCGGCCACTGTGGCGCGCAGCGCCGCAGCGTGGCTGTCGCCGATTAACGCGATACCGGGTTGGTCAGTAACCGGGTGGCACTGCGCATCGGACGACGGGAAATTGGCACCATAATCCAGCAGGCAGGGATTGCGCTGCGCTGAAATCTTCCAGGATTCGCCGTTGACCACCAACTCGCTGACACGGTATTTCATCCCACCGGTTTGCCACACCACCAGCATGGCACCGGCAGCCACCAGCGACGAGGCGCAGTAAACCGGGATCACCAGGCGAGTGCCACGCTGGGGATGACGGAAAGGTTGTTCGACAAAGCGCCATGACAGCCAGGCAATCAGTAAGGCAAGGGCGCTGATCATCAGACCCTGCCACGCGGTCAGGGGATGATCGCTAAAGATCCGCGCCAGACTGAGCAATGGCCAGTGCCACAGGTACCAGGAGTAGGAGACGGTGCCGATAAAACGCATCACGCGGTTTTCCAGCAGCAACTGGTTCAGGCGGCCACGCGCGCCTATCATCAGGCAACCTGCCGCGACCGGCAATATCGCCAGCCAGCCGGGGAAGTCGTCATCGCGCGTCAGGACCGTGGCGCTGACAACGATCAACAGCCAGCCCAGCAGATTGCACAGGTTGGCGGCGCGTCCGTTGATGGGTTGTGGTTGCCACAGCGCCAGCAGCACGCCGGCCCCCAATTCCCAGGCGCGGGTGGGGAGCAGGTAGAAGGCATGGGTGCTGTCAGTGGGTGTCAGCCACAGGCAGGCGGCCAGTGAAGCGATGCTGATGACTAAAATCACCCCAGCCATCGAGCGCTTGAAACGTGCCGCCAGCAGCAGGATAAAGGGGAGCACCACGTAGAACTGTTCTTCGATACCGAGCGACCAGGTCATCAGCAGCGGGTTTAAATCAGAATCGCTGCTGAAGTAGTCACCGCTTTTCATCAGCAGCATATTAGGCACGGAGATAAACACCGCCACGCTGTATTTTGCCAGTTGGCTGAATTCAAGTGGTGACAGCAGGATATAGCCGAGCAGCAGCAATATGGCCATCATAAAAAACAATGCAGGCGCGATACGACGAATACGCCGTAAATAGAATTGATAAAAGGAGAAGCGCCCAGCGGAGATTTCCCGACTGATAATGCCACCGATTAAAAAACCGGAAATAACAAAGAAAATATCAACACCGATAAAGCCACCCGGCAGAAAGCTGACACCGGAATGGAACACCACCACTGACAGAATGGCGACAGCGCGCAGGCCGTCAATATCCGCGCGATAACGGAAGCTGTCCGATTTGGTCATAATACCGCCCGTTGATTTTTTAATTACCTGACGCAGATGGCGCAAAAAAAATAAATCGGCGACTCCTTGTCGCCGAAAAACAAGGGTAAAAAATAATGAATCAAGGGATGATTGACGTTGACAGGTTAACCCGAGGTTAAGGGAATACGAACGCCTGACGGGAAATATAGAAAATCCTCAGAAGAGGCTGACAAATAGCTAACGAAATCTTAATGGTTGTATTTTGTTCAGATAAGCCACAGGCACAGCGGCGCGATTTATCGCGCGCCCGTTAGGTCACCACTAATCCGTGAAAAACCGCGCGATAAATCGGACCGCTACGGATAATTGACGGGAATAATGGCCTGCTTATCCAGCGCCTGGCGGAAGGAATCCAGGGTGGATTGATAAGGACATAAGGTGCCGACTTCCGTCACTCTACAGTTTTTCTCATGCCACTCCTGACGCAGTAACGGATGACGATCATCCACCGGCGTTAAATGTCGCAGGTCATCGAGGCTTTGTGCCTGGAAATAGATACGCACGAAACGTTGTCCGCTTTGTGTATCGCGCCAGCGTTCAAACACCAGGCTGCTGCCGGGCGGGACATTGCCGCGCGAATATCCCGGGAGCTGCCAACTGAAGTTCATCAGGGTGCGCACCCGCGCGATATTGGTATCGTGCGCCACCAGCAGTAACCAGCGGGTATCCGGTGAGCTATTGCCGTCGCGGTTGATGCCTTGTTCCAGCCCTTTTATCACCGCATCCAGCAAGATCGAACCACGGCGTTGCGCCATGTAGGGGACATCGTTGCTGAGGTCATAGCTGGCGGTCAGAATCGGCAACAAGGCGCTGATCTGAGCGGAAGAGGTGATATTGCCCCAGGCCAGTTGGTTTAACGGCAGGTTTTCGCTCCAGCCAAGGCGCAGCGTTTCGACCATGCTGGCCAGCACGCTCAGCCCTTGTACCCAGGTATGGCCTGATTTGGTTTCTTTTAATTGCCACGGACGGGTGAATGCCGTGCAGTCGCTACCGGGGGCGCATACTGCCTGCCTGAGTTGTTGGATGGCGGGCTGGAGTTGCTGTTGCAGCGCGGCTAAATCACCGGCTTTGGCGACCAGTGCGGTGCGTTCTTTGGTCGGGTCAAGCTGGGCAAATGGCTCCTTTTCGCTCTGGAACAGCGGATCGATATCGCCATCCACATGATGAATTGCCACGCCACAGCCAGGAAAGGCACCATCCACCAACGCTTCAGCGGTGGCGCGCGTGCGTTGCAATGGACTGGCGCGTACGTAAATATCCGCACCAGTCGGGCATCCAGGGGTGAGCAGGCCCAGTTGACGGTAATGCTCACCTTCCCAACGACCTTTGTTAACCACCGCGGCGTAGCCGTGACCGGTCAGCTCACCATCGTGGGTGGTCCATTGGGTCCAGGGGCGTTGTGTGGCGGCTTCGATCTCTTTGCGGTTACCTGGGGTCGGTGGCCGCACGCCGTGTCGGCTGATTTCGACCACCTTTTCCAGTTGATAGTGTTCCGCCGCCTGGCTATTGCCGAACAACAACCACAGAAAACTTGCCAGCAGCAGGCGTACTGACAGAGAGCATCGAACGGACATCCGCGCATCCTTTTATTACAAGGGGAAAGAGGCAGGCAGCATCGCTTTTAATTGTGGATAAAGCGTCGCATTGGCGAGCAGTACCGGATTACCGTTCTTCAGCCCGTCATTGTGCAGATAATCATTGGTGACGCCACCCGCTTCACGCATTAGCACGATGCCGGGCAGGCCATCCCACGGATTCATATGCGCTTCGTAATAGCCAATCAAACGCCCGGCGGCTGCCCAGGCGCTCATCAATGCGCCCGAACCGGTGCGTATGAACATGCCACCCTGGTGCAGCAGTGCGGAGATAAAGCTGGTGAGCGGTTCAGCGGGCTGGCTGTTAGAGCTGCTGATGCCCAGTACGCCCTGATTAAGCTGTTGGGCGCTGTGGGCCTGAATCCGTTTGTCGTTAACCCAGGCACCTTTGCCACGGCAGGCGTGGAACAGCTCGTGATGATTGGGATCGCACACCACGCCAATTACCGCCTCATCTTCACACACGATAGCCAGCGATACGCACCAGTTATGCAGACCGTTAATGAAGCTGCTGGTGCCGTCAATCGGATCAACCACCCAGACAAAACGGGCACCCTGGGTATCGCCGCCACTCTCCTCACCCAACACCGCATCATCCGGAAAACGCTCGGTGATCATGTACTTAATCAGTTGTTCGACATTACGATCAGCTTCGCTGACCACATCCTGTGGGTCCTTCTTGTGTTCGACCACCAGTTGCTGACGTTGCTGATACCAGGAGAAGGCGCGGCTGGCAGCGGCGGTGGCGACATCACGAGCAAAGTGGTAACGCGCGTCAAGTTCAGTAAGTGATGCTGATGACATCTTTCCCTCTTATGATTTATACCCTTCTTGTTTCAAGCCCCATTCAGGGGATAGGGAAGGGTGACAGGCGAAATGACTGTGTGATCCAGGTAACGAAATATAAGAAAGGCTTCATTAAGCCGCAGATGTTTGCGGCTGGCAAGAGGGGAGAGGATTCAGAATATGTTACAGCTGCTGCGTACGTGCCAGTTCCATCAGTCGCGGATAAAGCTGGAAGAATTGTTGCTCGAGTGCGGCATAATTTTCGACGAAATCCTGATACGAATCGCGTAACGCGGCGAGACGTGGACGACGCATCGCCATGCCATTCAGCACGCGCGCCAGACGGGTGGGTTCAGCGTAATGTTCCAGCCAGCGCTCGCGCCACATTATCGCGTTCAACTCGACAAAGCCTTCCGGTGTACCCGACAACTGCGGCGTAATTTCCCGCTCTGCCGCCGCGGAAAAAGCGGCCAGTGACTGGGCAGGATGGAACTGATCCCAGTGCCGTGCAAGGAAATGGTCCCAGATGACATCGAGGGTGATTGGTGCCACGCGGCGGGTTTCGGCGCGGAACCATTGCCGTGCTTCGCGTACTTCCGGCAGGCTATCAGTCAGGCTATCGAGACGTCGATGCAGCAAAATGCCGTCGGCAATCGGAGTTGACCATTGCTGATGGGGGTTGCCGCGTACAAAGTCGGCCATTAAGTTGCCAAGCAGCGAGCTGTCAGCCAACTGGGCCAGATGGAGGTGAGCGAGAAAGTTCATGCCGCATTATAGGCAGAATCAACGAGGCGCAGCCAGTTGTTCAGAATTGGTCGCTTTTCCGCTAAACTATGCCGCCTGTTTTTAGTCCTGAAGAAGTTGAGCATGCGTGTAGCGGATTTTTCTTTTGAATTGCCGGAATCTTTGATCGCCCATTACCCCCAGGCGCAGCGAAGTGGTTGCCGTCTGTTGTCGCTGGATGGCCCAAGCGGTGCGCTGAGTCACGGCGTGTTTACCGATGTGCTGGAGAAGCTCAATCCGGGCGACCTGCTGGTATTCAATAATACCCGCGTTATCCCGGCGCGCGTTTATGGCCGTAAAGCCAGTGGCGGTAAAATCGAGATGCTGGTGGAGCGCATGCTGGACGACAAACGTGTGCTGGCGCATGTTCGGGCGTCAAAAGCACCGAAGCCGGGTGCAGAATTGCTGCTGGGCGATGACGAAAGTGTCAAAGCGACGATGGTGGCGCGTCACGATACGTTGTTTGAAATTGCGTTCGAAGATGACCGTGCGGTGCTGGATATTCTTAACAGCGTCGGCCATATGCCATTGCCGCCGTACATCGATCGCCCGGACGAAGAAGCTGACCGCGAGTTGTACCAGACGGTGTACAGCGCTCGCCCCGGCGCGGTTGCTGCGCCGACGGCCGGTTTGCACTTCGACGCTCCGCTGTTGCAGGCGTTAAAGGTGAAAGGCGTCGAGATGGCCTTTGTCACGCTGCACGTAGGGGCCGGGACCTTCCAGCCGGTGCGTGTGGAGAGTATTGAAGATCACACCATGCACTCCGAATACGCCGAAGTGCCGCAAGAGGTGGTGGATGCGGTGCTGGCCTGTAAAGCACGCGGCAATAAAGTGGTGGCGGTAGGGACGACCTCGGTACGCTCGCTGGAGAGCGCCGCGCAGGCAAGTAAAGACGCGCTGATTGCACCGTTCTTCGATGATACCCAGATTTTTATCTATCCCGGCTATCAGTATCAGGTGATCGATGCCTTGATCACCAATTTCCACCTGCCGGAATCGACCCTGATTATGTTGGTGTCGGCGTTTGCCGGTTATCAGCACACTATGGCGGCCTATCAGGCGGCGGTGGCTGAGCAGTACCGTTTCTTTAGCTACGGGGATGCCATGTTCATTACCCGTAATGTGAATGCACCTGACGAGAGCGTTGGGTCTTAAACGTCAGACTGTTTCTCTGATGAGGTCAATGTGAAATTTGAGTTAGACACAACTGACGGGCGCGCACGCCGTGGCCGTCTGATTTTTGATCGCGGCGTGGTGGAAACCCCGGCATTTATGCCTGTGGGCACCTACGGCACCGTCAAAGGCATGACGCCGGAAGAAGTGCAGGATACCGGTGCACAAATCATCCTCGGCAACACTTTCCATCTGTGGCTGCGTCCGGGCCAGGAGATCATGAAGTTGCATGGCGATCTGCATGATTTCATGCAGTGGAAAGGACCAATCCTGACCGATTCGGGAGGTTTCCAGGTGTTTAGCCTCGGTGATATCCGTAAGATCACCGAATCGGGTGTGCATTTCCGTAACCCGATCAATGGCGATCCGATTTTCCTCGATCCGGAAAAATCGATGGAAATTCAGTTCGATCTTGGCTCCGACATCGTGATGATTTTCGACGAATGTACGCCTTATCCGGCGGACTGGGACTACGCGAAGCGTTCAATGGAAATGTCGTTGCGCTGGGCGAAACGTAGCCGTGACCGTTTTGATTCACTCGGTAACAAAAATGCGCTGTTTGGCATCATTCAGGGCAGTGTTTACGAAGATTTACGTGATGTCTCCGTGAAAGGTCTGGTAGAGATTGGCTTTGATGGGTACGCTGTGGGCGGCCTGGCGGTGGGTGAACCGAAAGAGGACATGCACCGCATCCTGGAGCACGTCTGTCCGCAAATTCCGCACGACAAACCGCGTTATTTGATGGGCGTTGGCAAGCCGGAAGATCTGGTGGAAGGCGTCCGTCGCGGTATCGATATGTTTGACTGCGTTATGCCGACGCGCAACGCGCGTAACGGTCACCTGTTTGTCACCGATGGTGTGGTGAAAATCCGTAATGCGAAGCATAAAGATGACACCTCGCCACTGGATGCAGAGTGTGATTGTTACACCTGTCGCAATTACAGCCGTGCCTACTTGCATCATCTCGACCGCTGTAACGAAATACTGGGCGCGCGTCTCAATACCATCCACAATCTGCGCTATTACCAGCGTCTGATGGCGGGTTTACGCCAGGCCATCGAAGAGGGTAAATTAGAGCACTTTGTTAGCGAGTTCTACCAACGGACGGGCAAAGCGGTTCCGCCGTTAAACGTCTGATAATTCATCAATGAGGGAAATTTAATGAGCTTTTTCATTTCTGACGCTGTGGCTGCAGCAGGCGCACCGTCGCAGGGAAGTCCTTATTCTCTGGTGATCATGCTGGTGGTCTTTGGTCTGATCTTTTACTTCATGATTCTGCGTCCGCAGCAGAAGCGTTCCAAAGAGCACAAGAAGTTGATGGATTCCATCTCCAAAGGAGATGAAGTGCTGACCAATGGTGGTCTGGTAGGTCGCGTGACTAAAGTTGCTGAAACCGGCTACATCGCTATCGCCCTGAACGACACCACTGAAGTAGTGATTAAACGTGATTTCGTGGCTGCCGTTCTGCCGAAAGGCACCATGAAGGCGCTGTAATTTTTTCTTCCCGAAGGAAACTGCCGTGTTAAACCGTTATCCTTTGTGGAAGTACATCATGCTGGTCGTCGTGATTCTCGTCGGCCTGCTCTATGCGCTTCCCAACCTTTATGGTGAGGATCCGGCCGTTCAAATCACTGGTGCGCGCGGTGGCGCCGCCAGTGAGCAAACGTTGGATCAGATCCAGTCTGTTTTACAAAAAGATAATATCCAGAGCAAATCCCTCGTTCTGGAAAATGGCGCGATTCTTGCGCGCTTTGCGAACACGGATGTGCAGCTGCGCGCCCGTGAAGCGATTACGAATGTCCTTGGCGAGAACTACGTTGTAGCACTTAACCTGGCACCGGCTACGCCGCGCTGGTTGAGTATGCTGGCCGCAGAACCGATGAAGCTCGGCCTTGACCTGCGTGGCGGTGTTCACTTCCTGATGGAAGTCGACATGGATACCGCGCTGAGCAAATTGCAGGAACAGAATGCAGATGGTCTGCGCAGCGACCTGCGCGACAAAGGCATTCCCTACGTTAACGTGAATAAAATCGCTAACTATGGCGTGGAAATCCGTTTCCGTGACGGCACCAGCCGTGATGCGGCCATCAGCTATCTGTCTCCACGTCATCAGGATCTGGTGATCTCCAGCCAGGGCAGCGATACCCTGCGCGCGGTGATGACCGATGCACGCCTGAGTGAAGCACGCGAATATGCGGTGCAGCAGAACATCAATATCCTGCGTAACCGTGTTAACCAGCTTGGCGTCGCTGAACCGCTGGTACAGCGTCAGGGTTCTGACCGCATCGTGGTTGAACTGCCAGGTATTCAGGATACTGCTCGCGCCAAAGAGATTCTGGGTGCTACGGCAACCCTCGAATTCCGTCTGGTGAACACCACGGTTGATCCGAGTGCGGCGGCCAGTGGTCGTGTGCCGGGTGATTCTGAAGTGAAAATGACGCGTGAAGGCCAGCCGGTGGTGCTGTACAAGCGCGTGATTCTGACCGGTGACCATATCACCGATTCCACGTCCAGCATGGATGAGTACAACCAGCCGCAGGTGAACATTTCACTGGATGGCGCGGGCGGTAACATCATGTCTAACTTCACCAAGGACAATATCGGTAAACCGATGGCGACCCTGTTTGTGGAGTACAAGGACAGCGGCAAGAAAGATGCCAATGGCCGTGCGATTCTGGTGAAACAGGAAGAAGTGATTAACGTGGCGAACATTCAGTCGCGCCTCGGCAACAGCTTCCGTATCACCGGTATCAGCAACCCGAACGAAGCCCGTCAGCTGTCGCTGCTGCTGCGTGCCGGTGCGTTGATTGCGCCAATTCAGATTGTGGAAGAGCGTACCATCGGCCCAACTATGGGTCAGCAGAACATCACGCAGGGTCTCGAAGCCTGTCTGTGGGGTCTGATCGCTTCCATCATCTTTATGGTGGTGTTCTATAAGAAATTTGGTCTGATCGCGACCAGCGCACTGCTGTGCAACCTGGTGTTGATCGTCGGCATCATGTCACTGCTGCCAGGTGCGACACTCACCATGCCGGGTATTGCCGGTATCGTGTTGACGCTGGCGGTGGCGGTGGATGCGAACGTACTGATTAACGAACGTATTAAAGAAGAGTTGCGCAACGGTCGTTCCGTGCAGCAGGCGATTCATGAAGGCTACAAAGGTGCCTTCTCCAGTATCGTCGACGCTAACGTTACGACGCTGATTAAAGTCATCATTCTTTATGCGGTCGGTACCGGTTCAATCAAAGGTTTTGCGATTACCACCGCTATCGGTATCGCGACCTCCATGTTTACCGCTATCGTCGGCACCCGTGCCATCGTTAACCTGGTGTACGGCGGCAAACGCATCAACAAGCTGTCTATCTAAGGAGTGCGTTGTGGCACAGGAATACAATATTGAGCAGCTGAACCACGGGCGTAAAGTCATTGACTTTATGCGCTGGGACACGCTTGCCTTTATCATCTCCGCCTTGCTGATTGTGGCGTCTGTCGCCATCGTTGGTGTGCGTGGCTTCAACTGGGGCCTCGACTTTACCGGCGGAACGGTGATTGAGATCAACCTGGAAAAACCGACCGATCTGGATACTCTGCGCGTTGCGCTGGTGAAAGCGGGTTTTGATGAGCCGTTGGTACAGAACTTTGGCAGCAGCCGTGACGTGATGGTGCGTATGGCTCCGGTGCAAGGTCCGGCAGGCCAGGAACTGGGCAACAAAGTGGTGTCGGTGATTAACGAAACCGCGCAGCAGAATGCCACCGTGAAGCGTATCGAGTTCGTGGGTCCGAGCGTGGGCAGCGATCTGGCGCAGGCGGGGGCGATGGCGCTGTTGTCGGCGCTGATCGCGATTCTGATCTACATCGGTTTCCGCTTTGAGTGGCGTCTGGCACTGGGTACCGTACTGGCGCTGGCCCATGACGTGATCATCACCTGCGGCATCCTGGCGTTGACCCACATCGAAATCGATCTGACCATCGTGGCATCCCTGATGTCGGTGATTGGTTACTCGCTTAACGATAAGATCGTGGTTTCCGACCGTATTCGTGAGAACTTCCGCAAGATCCGTCGCGGTTCTTCATACGATATCACTAACGTGTCGTTGACCCAGACGCTGAGCCGTACCCTGATCACCTCGCTGACAACGCTGGCGATGATCCTGATTCTGTTCATCTTTGGTGGTGCGCTGCTGAAAGGCTTCTCGCTGACCATGCTGATTGGTGTGACCATTGGTACCATCTCATCAATCTATGTCTCTTCGGCGCTGGCGCTGAAGCTGGGCATGAAGCGTGAACATATGCTGGTGCAGAAAGTGGAGAAAGAGGGCGCTGATCAGCCTTCAATCATGCCGTAACTGCTGACCAGAAAGATCAAGGGCTGCCAGATGGCAGCCCTTTTTTTTGCCGTAAACCGCGCGATAAATCGCGCCGCTACAGAAACTGCGCATCACGGCGGGGTTGCGCCGGTCACATCATGCACACGAACATAGCCAAGTTGATCCGGTGAAAGGCCGCTCAGGCGCAGTGGTACCACCACGGAACTGCGTGGCGTCAGACTGCCGGGCGCAGTGATGGTCTGACTGAGACTGCCGGCATTTAACGGTTTACCGCTGGCCGGGTCCATTTCTCCCCAGACGACAGTCGCACTCAGCGCCGGAACCGGTTTGCCATCGGTCGAGCGGATCGTCAGATTGGCGTGACTGCCAGTCGCTTCACCTTCGACCTGGCTCAGCGACAGGCGTAATTTACCCAGTTGGGTTTGCAGTTCCACCGGCGTATTGGACTGAGGTAACAGCCAGGCACCCTGATTGGATTGGCTGTTTAGCTGGCCCTGAATTTCCAGTGCAGCGGCCTGATTCGTTAACTGGCGCATTTGCTGATTCAGCTGCCCCACTTCCTGATGTAACTGAGTAACCTGTTTGGTGCCGGGTGTTGAGCTGCAACCGCTAAGTACCAGCAAAGAAAGCGCTGCTGGCGCCCATAACATCCTGATCGTCATGCAATGTCCTTTCCATTGTGGGGGAGGGCTAATGTTGCGCGATAAATCGCGCCGCGACAACCCGTGAACAGTATCGTAGCGGTGTGATTTATCACGCCGTTTTAACCATTGCCGCCCTTTTCATCTCAACACATTTTGTTGAAACCGAGATCGCGCTACACTGTGTGGCCCAAATTCTCGCGACAGGAAACGTCATGCATTGCCCATTCTGCTCCGCTGTGGACACCAAAGTGATAGATTCGCGCCTGGTCAGTGAAGGCTCTTCGGTGCGTCGCCGTCGCCAGTGTCTGGTGTGTCATGAGCGTTTTACCACCTTTGAAGTGGCTGAACTGGTGATGCCGCGCGTGGTGAAAAGCAACGATGTGCGTGAACCCTTTAACGAAGATAAACTCAGTAGCGGCATGATGAAGGCACTGGAGAAGCGTCCGGTGAGTGCCGATGCGGTGGAGAGCGCCGTCAACCATATCAAAACGCAACTTCGTGCCACCGGCGAGCGCGAAATCCCCAGCAAGCTGATTGGCAATCTGGTGATGGACGAGCTAAAGAAACTCGACAAAGTGGCCTACATTCGCTTCGCGTCGGTTTATCGCAGTTTTGAAGATATCCGTGATTTTGGCGAAGAGATCGCCCGCTTGCAGGATTAATCCATGATCGACGAACGTTATATGGCGCGCGCGCTGGAACTGGCGCGTCGCGGATGTTTTACCACCACGCCAAACCCGAATGTTGGCTGTGTGATTGTGCGGGACGGCGAAATCGTCGGCGAAGGCTGGCATCATCGCGCGGGCGAACCGCATGCGGAAGTGCATGCGCTGCGCATGGCGGGAGAGAAAGCCAGGGGCGCAACCGCCTATGTCACGCTTGAACCCTGTAGCCATCATGGTCGCACGCCACCCTGCTGCGATGCGTTGATCGCCGCCGGCGTCAGCCGGGTGGTCGCGGCGATGCAAGACCCCAATCCGCAGGTCGCCGGTCGTGGCCTGTATCGTCTGCAACAGGCGGGTATTGCGGTGAGCCACGGTTTGATGATGAACGAGGCTGAGGCGATCAATCGCGGTTTCCTGAAACGGATGCGTACCGGTTTCCCGTGGATCCAACTTAAATTGGGTGCGTCACTCGATGGCCGTACCGCTATGGCGAGTGGCGAAAGCCAGTGGATCACCTCGGCAGCCGCAAGGCGCGATGTGCAACGTTTTCGTGCCCAGAGTTCGGCTATTCTTACCACCAGTGCCACGGTGCTGGCGGATAACCCTGCACTGACGGTGCGCTGGAGTGAACTGAATGATGAGGTTCGCCAGCAACTGGACGAGCAGCAACTGCGTCAGCCTGTGCGTGTGGTGATTGACAGCCAGCAGCGCGTGACTCCGCAGCATCGTTTGGTCAACCAGGCGGGCGAAACCTGGCTGATGCGCAGTGAAGCCGATCAACAAGCCTGGCCGGAGACGGTGTCGCAGATTGTGGTGCCGCAGCGTGAGAGCCAACTGGACCTGGTGGCGATGATGATGTTGCTCGGTCAGCGGCAGATTAACAGCGTGTGGGTCGAAGCGGGTGCATCGCTTGCCGGTGCGTTGTTGCAGGCGGGACTGGTGGATGAGCTGATTGTCTATATGGCACCGAAACTGCTGGGTAATGCCGCTCGTGGCTTGTGTGAATTACCGGGTTTGGAACATCTGGCCGATGCGCCAGCCCTGAATTTTAGTGACGTGCGCCTGGTGGGCGAAGACTTGCGTCTGACGCTCACCCCGCGCTGAAAAGCCTGAGCGCGTCGTCAAAGAGTATGATAGAATCCGCCCCCTTCTGCGGGGCTACAATACAACACCCAAAGGATATGTATGAAAGTTATCGAAGCTCCTGTTGCCACGCCTGATGCTAACATCGCCATCGTAATTGCGCGTTTTAACAACTTCATTAATGACAGCCTGCTGGATGGTGCGGTTGATGCGCTGAAGCGTATTGGTCAGGTGAAAGACGAAAACATCACCATCGTCTGGGTACCAGGTGCCTATGAACTGCCGCTGGCGGCGCGTGCGCTGGCAAAATCCGGTAAACATGATGCCATCGTGGCGCTGGGTACCGTGATCCGTGGCGGCACGGCGCACTTCGAATATGTGGCCGGTGAAGCCAGCTCAGGTATTGCCAACGTGGCAATGACCAGCGATATCCCGGTGACTTTCGGCGTGCTGACCACTGAAAACATCGAGCAGGCGATTGAACGCGCCGGCACGAAAGCGGGTAACAAGGGTGCCGAAGCGGCCCTGACTGCCCTCGAAATGATTAACGTATTGAAAGCCATCAAAGCCTGATTTTTGTAAGGGGAATTTTGTGAAACCTGCTGCTCGTCGTCGCGCCCGTGAGTGCGCTGTCCAGGCGCTTTACTCCTGGCAGTTGTCCAACAACGACATTGCCGATGTGGAATACCAGTTTCTGGCGGAACAAGACGTCAAAGACGTCGATATCAGTTACTTCCGCGAACTGCTGGCCGGTGTGGCGACCAACAGCGCATACCTGGATGGTCTGATGAAACCTTACCTGTCGCGTCAGCTGGAAGAGCTGGGCCAGGTAGAAAAAGCCATCCTGCGTATTTCGCTGTATGAGCTGAGCAAACGTGATGATGTGCCCTATAAAGTGGCGATCAACGAAGGTATCGAGTTGGCTAAAGTATTTGGCGCAGAAGACAGCCACAAATTTGTCAACGGCGTGCTGGATAAAGCCGCTCCACAAATTCGCCCCAACAGAAAATAGTGCAAAAGGCCGGTCATCCGGCCTTTTTTCATTGAGACCTGACTATGCCCTGTGGTGAATTCGAACTGATCGCACGTTATTTTAACCGCGTCACCAGCTCCCGCCGCGATGTCGAGAAGGGAATTGGTGACGACTGCGCATTGCTTAACGTGCCAGAAAAACAGACGCTGGCTATCAGCACCGATACGCTGGTAGAAGGCGTGCATTTCCTGCGTGATATCCATCCAGCCGATCTCGGTTATAAAGCGGTTGCGGTCAACCTGAGCGATCTGGCTGCTATGGGCGCCGATCCGGCATGGCTAACGCTGGCGCTGACGCTGCCGGAAGTGAACGAGAGCTGGCTGGCGGCCTTCAGTGACAGCCTGTTTGAGCTGCTGGATTACTACGATATGCAGCTGATTGGCGGCGATACTACGCGCGGCCCACTGAGCATGACGTTGGGCATCCACGGTTTAGTTCCGGTAGGGCGTGCATTAAAACGCTCCGGTGCGAAGCCGGGTGACTGGATTTTCGTCACCGGCACGCTGGGCGATAGTGCTGCCGGTCTGGCGTTGTTGCAGCATCGTTACCGTCTGTCGGACCCGGCAGTGCACGAAACGCTGATCAAACGTCATTTACGCCCGATGCCGCGCGTCTTGCAGGGGCAGGCGCTGCGTAGCCTGGCCACGTCAGCGATCGATGTGTCGGATGGATTGCTCTCCGATCTCGGCCATATTTTGCAGGCCAGCCGTGTCGGCGCGCGCTTGAATGTTGATGCACTGCCGCTGTCGGCAGCACTGCACGACCATTTCGACGCAGACCAGGTGCAACGCTGGGCGCTGGCAGGAGGGGAAGACTACGAGCTGTGCTTCACGGTGCCGGAAGTGAACCGTGGTGCGCTGGACGTGGCGCTCGGTCATCTCGGCGTGCCTTATACCTGCATTGGTCAGATAGCACCGGAAGCCGATGGACTCACGTTGCTGGAAAATGGCAAGCCGCTGAGCTTCAATCACAAAGGATTTGATCACTTTGACGTTAAATAAAGATGTGGCAAAGAGCCGCCTGCGTATGTCCAATCCGTGGCATCTGCTGGCGACCGGCTTTGGTAGTGGGTTAAGTCCGATCGTACCGGGTACCGCGGGATCGCTGGCGGCGATCCCGTTCTGGTGGTTGATGACCTTTTTGCCATTGCAGATCTATTCGCTGGTGGTGCTGATCGGTATCAGCGTCGGCGTCTATCTGTGCCATCGCACGGCCAAAGACATGGGTGTCCACGATCACGGCAGCATTGTCTGGGACGAGTTTATCGGTATGTGGATCACCCTGATGGCGATTCCGCTGATGAGCTGGAAATGGGTCCTGGCGGGCTTTGTCATTTTCCGCATTTTTGATATGTGGAAACCCTGGCCGATTCGCTGGTTCGATCAGAACGTGCATGGCGGCATGGGGATTATGGTCGATGATATTATCGCCGGGGTGATTTCAGCGGTGATTTTGTATGCTTTAGGGCATGCGATGCTTTGATGTCTATCCCGTCGCGGCGCGATTTATCGCGCCGCGACGGATGAAAATTTTACTCAAAACCCACAACTGGATGCGGTTGATACACCGTCTCCAGCTCGGCAATATCTGTTGTACTCAACTCCACGTCCACCGCTTTGACCAGCTCAGCAAACTGCTCTGCGCGTGATGCCCCGATAATGGGTGCCGTCACCACCGGCTTATGCAGCAACCAGGCCAGCGCAATCTGTGCACGCGTGACGCCTTTATCCGCTGCCAGGGTGGCGATACGTTCCGCGATAGCGGCATCGTTCTCTTCGGTGTCGCGGTAAAGTTTAGCCATCACCTCATCTGACACGGAGCGGGCGGTGGCTTCCCCCCACGGGCGCGTCAGCTTACCGCGAGCCAATGGACTCCAGGGCAGGACGGCGATGCCTTCGCGCAGACACAGCGGATGCATGGCGTTCTCTTCTTCCCGTTGAATCAGGTTGTACTGATCCTGCATGCTGACAAAGCGCGCCCATCCTTCGCGAGTCTGGAGCTGAAGCGCCTGCTCAAATTGCGCCGCATGCATTGAGGATGCGCCGATATAACGCGCTTTACCGGCCTGCACCACATCGTGCAGCGCTTCCAGCGTCTCCTCAATCGGCGTGTCGTAATCCCAGCGGTGAATCTGGAGCAGGTCAACATGATCCATGCCCAGCCGTGTCAGGCTGTCATCAATTGATTGCAGGATATTGTTGCGCGACAGCCCCTGGGTCAGATTACTTAATGGGAAATAGACCTTGGTGGCGACCACGACTTCGTCGCGACGAGCAAAATCTTTCAGGGCGCGCCCGACAATCTCTTCGCTGCTGCCATCGGAATAGGAGTTGGCGGTATCAAAAAAGTTGATGCCTGCTTCCAGCGCTTGCTTGATTAACGGGCGGCTGCTCTCTTCCGGTAACGTCCAGGCGTGATTGCCGCGCAGCGGATCGCCATAGGTCATACAGCCCAGGCAGAGACGGGAAACCTGTAATTCAGTCTTACCTAAAGGAATTTTTTTCATTGGGACGTCTGCTCTCGCATCAGGGAAATCCCTTAAGCATAGCAGCAGGCTCGCTCGCCGGGCGGCGAGCGAGCAGGGGATTACTGGGCCAGCCAGCGGGTGATTTGTTGCTGAATACCGGCGGCATCCAGTTGGTAGTCATGGCGCACTTCTTCCTGGGTACCCTGCGGGATGAACTCATCAGGCAGACCGAGGTTCAGCACCGGAATACGCAGGCGTTTTGCCATCACAAATTCGTTCACGCCGCTACCCGCGCCGCCCATGATAGCCCCTTCTTCCAGGGTGATCAGGGCGTCGTGGCTGCCCGCCAGTTCCGTAATCAACGCCTCATCCAGCGGTTTGACAAAACGCATATCCACCAGGGTGGCATTCAACGCTTCAGCGGCCGCAGTGGCTTCCGGCAGCAAGGTGCCGAAGTTGAGAATCGCCAGCTTCTCGCCCTGACGTTTTATCACGCCTTTGCCCAACGGCAGGCTGGTCAGGGGTTCCAGCGCTGCCCCGGTGCCGGTACCGCGCGGGTAACGCACTGCACTTGGGCCATCCTGATAGTGGTAACCGGTGTACAACATCAGGCGGCATTCGTTCTCGTCGCTTGGCGTCATGATCACCATGCCAGGGATACAGCGCAGATAAGCCAGATCGAACGCACCCTGATGGGTTTGTCCGTCGGCACCGACAATGCCGCCACGATCGATAGCAAACAACACTGGCAGCTTCTGGATCGCCACATCGTGGATCACCTGATCGTATGCGCGTTGCAGGAAGGTGGAGTAGATCGCCACAATCGGTTTGTAGCCCCCAATCGCCATCCCTGCCGCGAAGGTTACCGCGTGCTGTTCAGCGATCGCCACGTCGAAATATTGCTGCGGATAGTCACGGGAAAAACTCACCATGCCGGATCCTTCGCGCATCGCCGGAGTGATGGCCATCAGGCGTGCGTCATCAGCCGCGATTTCGCTCAACCAGTTACCAAATACTTTGGAGTAGCTCGGCAAACCACCTGCGCTTTTCGGCAGCGAACCGCTGGCCGGATCGAATTTCGGTACGGCATGCCAGGTGATGGGATCTTCTTCCGCCGGCGCATAGCCTTTGCCTTTTTTGGTCATGATATGCAGGAACTGCGGGCCTTTCAGGCTACGCATGTTCTTCAGCGTACTGACCAACGCGAGGACATCGTGACCATCCACCGGGCCGATGTAGTTAAAACCGAGTTCTTCAAACAGCGTACCCGGTACCACCATGCCTTTCAGATGTTCTTCAGTGCGTTTGACCAGCTCTTTGATCGGTGGCAGGTTGTCCAGCACCCGTTTGCCACCTTCGCGCAGGCGTGAATAGGTTTTACCGGAGAGGATCTGCGCCAGACGATTGTTCAGCGCACCCACGTTCTCGGAGATCGACATCTCGTTGTCGTTGAGGATCACCAGCATATCCGGTTTGATATCGCCCGCGTGGTTCATGGCTTCAAATGCCATGCCCGCCGTGATGGCACCATCACCAATGATGGCCGCAGTACGACGCCCTTTACCTTCACGCTCGGCGGCGACGGCCATACCGAGGGCGGCGCTGATGGAGGTTGACGAGTGACCGACGCTCAGTACGTCGTATTCGCTCTCTTCACGCCACGGGAAGGGATGCAGACCATTTTTCTGACGGATGGTGCCGATGCGATCACGGCGACCGGTCAGAATTTTATGCGGGTAGGCCTGATGGCCAACGTCCCACACCAGATGGTCAAACGGGGTGTTGTAAACATAATGCAGCGCCACTGTTAGCTCGACGACGCCCAGACCCGAAGCGAAGTGACCACTGGAGCGGCTGACGCTGTCCAGCAGATACTGACGTAGCTCGTCACAGAGTGCCGGAAGCTTCTCTTTTGGCAGTAAACGTAATTCCTGTACCGTGCTTGCCAGCGCCAGTGTCGGGTATTTTGCAATATCAAAACTCATCAGAGACTCATTATGAAAGTTATTTATCGCGTTCAATTATGAAGCTAGCCAACGCTTGTAATGCTGTGGTGTTAAAGGATTGCGCGGCCAGAATATCCAACGCGCCCAGTGCCTCCTGATAGAGATCCCAGGCTTTTTGACGGGCATTATCCAGCCCCATCAGCGCCGGATATGTGCTTTTGCCCAGTGCCTGATCGGCCCCCTGGGTTTTGCCCAATATCGCGGTGTCGCCGACCACATCCAGGATGTCATCCTGCACCTGAAACGCCAAACCAATGGCATTGGCATAGACATCCAGAACGGGCAGGGCGGCACGGCCTTGCTCACCCGCCGCCAACGCGCCGAGTCGTACGGCAACGCGGATCAATGCACCGGTTTTATGACGGTGAATCTGTTCCAGTTGCGCCAGGTCGATGCTTTTACCCTCGGCGGCGAGGTCCAGTGCCTGGCCGCCGCACATACCCGCGACACCACTGGCCTGCGCCAGTTCGGAGATCATGGTAATACGGGCTTCTGCACTTACGCCAGGCATCGGCTGGTCGGCCAAAATAGAAAACGCCAGCGTTTGCAGGGCATCGCCTGCGAGAATCGCCGTGTCTTCACCATATTTGATATGGCAGGTTGGCTGCCCACGACGCAATGCATCGTCGTCCATCGCAGGCAGATCGTCATGAATCAAAGAGTACGCATGGATACATTCTACCGCCGCAGCGGGCGCATCCAGGCTGGCCGGATCGGCCTTTAACATTTCACCCGTAGCGTAAACCAGAAAAGGGCGCAGACGCTTACCGCCTAATAGTGCCCCATATTGCATGGCATTCACCAGAGGAGAACTCTGAAAAGGAAGTGGATCTAACAAGCGCGTCAGCGCGAGGTTTACCCTTTCGTGATAGGCGCTTAGCAGTTTGGCGAAATCCATCAATTATCTTCCGGCGTAAAAGGGGTGAGCGCGGCGTCTTTATCATCGCTCAGCAAAATCTGCACGCGCTGTTCCGCCTGTTGCAGGGTTTGCTGGCCGCTACGTGCCAACTGAACACCGCGTTCAAATTCTTTTAGCGCCTCTTCCAGCGGCAGCTCACCACTTTCCAGGCGGCTGACGATCTGTTCCAGTTGCTGTAGAGCGCTTTCAAAACTGGCGGGCGCTTCGGCTTTTTTCGGCATAATCAGTGTCGACTCACAGGTTGGGACATCATCTTGCAGTCGGTCATGGTATCTGACGAGGATTAATTAGCAAAATAATGAATGTGACTGCGGTTGCAGAAGAAGTCACCAGACAAAGGTGATATACTCTCGCGCCTCGGATGCGGACGCTCCTGCTTAGCCCGCAATTATATGATTTTACCAGCTAAGTGCCGATGCTTTTAGCACTTATTTGCCCAACGAAGCTGTGTCGCCATGAAGTTTATTATCAAGCTCTTCCCCGAAATCACCATCAAGAGTCAGTCGGTGCGACTGCGCTTTATCAAGATTCTGACCGGAAACATTCGTAACATTCTGCGCACTCTGGATGATGAGATCGCGGTTGTGCGTCACTGGGACCACATTGTGGTTCGGGCGAAGAAGGAAACGTTGCGCGCAGCGGTGATTGCCGAACTGACGCGTATTCCGGGTATCCATCACGTACTGGCGGTGGAAGATCATGAATACACCGATATGCATAACATCTTCGAACAGACGCTGGCGCTGTATCGTGAACGTCTCGAAGGTAAAAGCTTTTGCGTGCGCGTGAAGCGTCGCGGCAAGCATGAGTTTAGCTCGCAGGACGTGGAACGCTACGTAGGCGGCGGTCTGAACCAGCATATCGAAAGCGCTCGCGTGCAACTGAATAATCCGGATGAGACGGTCAACCTGGAGATTGAAAACGATCGCCTGCTGCTGATCACCGGACGTTATGAAGGACTGGGCGGCTTCCCGATTGGTACCCAGGAAGATGTGCTGTCACTGATTTCCGGCGGTTTTGACTCCGGTGTCTCCAGTTATATGTTGATGCGCCGTGGCTGCCGCGTGCATTACTGTTTCTTCAATCTTGGCGGTGCCGCGCATGAAATCGGCGTACGCCAGGTAGCGCATTATTTGTGGAATCGTTTTGGTCGTTCGCATCGTGTGCGTTTCGTCGCCATCAATTTTGAACCGGTGGTGGGCGAGATCCTCGAAAAAGTGGATGACGGCCAGATGGGTGTGGTGCTGAAGCGTATGATGGTGCGCGCGGCGTCGATGGTCGCGGAGCGTTACGGCGTACAGGCGTTGGTGACCGGTGAAGCGCTGGGCCAGGTTTCCAGCCAGACGCTGACCAACCTGCGTTTAATCGATAACGCCTCCGACACGCTGATTCTGCGTCCGCTGATTTCCCATGACAAAGAGCACATCATCAAGCTGGCGCGTGAGATTGGTACGGAAGATTTTGCCCGCACTATGCCGGAATATTGCGGCGTGATCTCGAAAAGCCCGACGGTGAAAGCGGTGAAGGCGAAGATCGAAGCGGAAGAGACGAATTTCGATTTTGCTATTCTGGATCGCGTGGTACAGGAAGCCAGCAACGTTGATATCCGTGAAATCGCCGAGAAAACTGAAGAAGAAGTCGTGGAAGTTGAGACGGTTGCGTCGTTCACTGCCAATGATGTGGTACTGGATATTCGCTCGATTGATGAGCAGGATGACACGCCACTGGCGCTGGAAGGGGTTGAGGTTAAATCGCTGCCGTTCTACAAACTCAGCACCCAATTTGGCGATCTCGACCAGAGTAAAACCTGGTTGTTGTATTGCGACCGTGGCGTGATGAGCCGTTTGCAGGCGCTGTACCTGCATGAGCAGGGTTTTACCAATGTGAAGGTGTATCGCCCGTAACGGTCGATACACCTCCGTAGCGGCGCGATTTATCGCGCCGCTACGTTTTTCAGCGTTCTTCGAATTCCTGGTAGTTATAGATTCCTGCCGCCAGCACCAGTTGCGATGCCACTTCGCGTGCTTTCTCTTTGTTCACCAGCAGATCAATCAGTTTCAGCGCAAAATCCATCGAAGTGCCCGGCCCCTGGCTGGTCAGCAGATTGACGCGGGGATCCCACACGACACGGCGTTCCATCCATTTCGCTTCCGGGATGGTTTCTTTCAGGCCGGGAAAACCGGTCATGTTCCCGACCGGGAACAGATCGTGCGGCACCAGGACCGTACCGGGTGCGGCGCAAATCGCCGCGACAATGCGACCAGAAAGATGAAACTGGCGCACGGTTTCCACCAGCAAAGGACTGTCGCGGAAGGTTTGTGCGCCTTTCAGACCGCCGGGCAACACAATGGCGGCATAATCGTTATCTGCCACCTCAACCAGCGGCGCATCAGCCAGCAGGCGCACGCCACGCGAGCAGACGATCTCCCGGCTGCCATCGCTTTCGACACTGGCGGTAGTGACCTGCAAACCGCCACGCACCAACAAATCGATGGTGGTGACCGCTTCGGTCTCTTCACTGCCATGTGCCAGGCAAACCAGAACCGATGCGTTCGTGCTCATATTGGGACTCCTTGCGTTTAATCAAATCATACAAACGGGTGTTCTCCGGCAATGCAATGCCCTGCGCGCGTGCGCGGCGCAGCAGGTAACCGGTGATGTAATCAATTTCGGTCTGGCGCTGCGCCCGAACATCCTGCAACATCGATGAGACGTTGGCTGCCGTGGTGTCGATGACGTCATAGATGATGTCACGCAGATTATCGACGGCAATGTGTTGGCCTTCGCGCTCCATCACCCAGGTAATCTCCTCGCACAGTTTGGCGATTTGCTCAGGCCAGGCACGCAGCGCACCGTTCTGGCAATCATGCTCGACGGTCATCGGGTTGATCACACAGTTGACCGCCAGCTTACGCCAGCAGGCAGAGGCGATATTGTTATGCCAGGCAACATCGGGCAAGGCTTGATGCAGGATATCCGCGATATCACTCATCGCTTCACTCTCGCGACTGGCCGGGCCAATATGGGTGATGCCCTGCGCCACATGTTTAATCACCGTGCCATCACGCATCGCCGCGTGCGTCGTAATCCCGCGCAGCAGAGGCTGCTGGACATCTTTCAGCTCTTCCAGGGTGCCCATCCCATTGTGTAACAACAGAATCGGCGCATGTGCCGGTAATACGCTTTGCAGGTTCTTCACGGCGGGAGAAACCTGTGGGGCTTTTAGCGTCACCAACAACAATTGGCTCTCCGCCAGAAACAGCGGATCGTTGGCAATAAAAGTGTGGTTGCTGACGTTGCCTTCAGGATCGATCACATTGACCGAACAATAGGGCTGCGGTACGCGCAGCCAGCCCTGAACATCATGTCCCTGGCGTGCGAGGGCGGCGAGCCAAACCTGACCCAGGGCGCCGCAACCCAACACGGTAATTTTCATTGTGCCTCCCGCTGACGGGTTATCGTTTTCACTACACACTATCAGTATAGCTTTCGGTGTATCGTGTTTTATTAGCGCGACAAGACGCGTATTATGCATGTCACTTTAGTGTCAGGAGAAGACAAGATGCCATCTTTCGATATCGTTTCCGAAGTCGAACTACAGGAAGTCCGTAATGCGGTGGAAAATGCGAGCCGTGAACTGTCTACCCGTTTTGATTTCCGTAACGTGAGCGCCAGCATTGAGCTGAACGAAAAGAATGAGACCATCAAAATCACCACGGAGTCTGATTTTCAGGTCAAGCAGCTGGTGGATATTTTAAGAGAAAAGCTGCTGAAGCGCGGAATTGAAGGGGCAGCAATTGAAGTCCCGGAAGAGATCGAGCACAGCGGTAAAAGCTGGAGCGTCGAAGCCAAACTGAAAAAAGGCATCGAAAGCGACGTGGCGAAGAAACTGGTGAAGCTGATCAAAGACAGCAAGCTGAAAGTTCAGACGCAGATTCAGGGTGATGAACTGCGCGTCACCGGTAAATCGCGTGACGATTTGCAAGGCGCGATGGCGCTGGTGCGTGGCGGCAATCTCGGTCAGCCATTCCAGTTCAAAAACTTCCGCGATTAATCGCCTTTGTCGCGTGCGGCACGGCGATACAGCGTGCTGCGCGCGATACCCAATGCCTGCGCAGTTTTACTGATATTGCCATTAAAGCGTTGCAGCGTTTCGGCAATCAGCCGTTCATCATGACTTTGCAAATTCTCGACCACCACCGGAGCGGCGGCACGACGGTATTCGGCGGGCAAATGCACTTCGCTTACTTCTTCCCCTTCATCCGCCAGCGCCAGCAATACGCGCAACAGGCTGCGCAACTGACGCACATTGCCTGGCCACGAGAGCTGAGCCAACGAGGTCAGCAACGAGGGCGACAACTGAATATCGCGATCGCCACCTCCCAACTCCAGCCACAAACGCTGAATAAAGCCCGCTAAATCTGGCCACTCGCGCAGCGGGGGGATAGTCATGGAAAATTCCTGTAAGCGATAAAGTAAATCCTCGCGGAACTCGCCATCAGCCACGCGTTGCGCCAGATCGCGATGCGTGGCGCAAATTACCGCAAAGTTGACTGACCAACTGCGGCTGGAACCCAGCGGCGACACTTCTTTTTCCTGCAACACGCGCAGCAGGCGGGTTTGCAACGCCAGCGGCATATCGCCAATTTCATCCAGGAACAACACGCCACCGTCGGCTTCACGGATTTTACCGATATAGCCGTTTTTACCCGCACCGGTAAAGGCACCAGGCTGATAGCCAAATAACTCAGATTCAATCAGTGATTCCGGGATGGCGGCGCAATTGATGGCGACAAATTTGCCTTCCCGCCAGCGGCTTTGTTGATGCAACGCACGGCTGACAAACTCTTTTCCGCTGCCGGTTTCACCATGAATACACAATGAAACGCCGGCGTTCAGCAGACGTACCATTTTCTCGCCATCACGTCGTAACGAGAAGGGCAGCTCCGTATGGCTGGCGGCGGGTGTGGCGAAGTGGGTACGGTGGGGTGCGCGCAGGCGGAAATAAAAAGTTTGCGCGCAGTAATTTAACGGCACCGGGATGGTGTTGGCGGCCTGCTCCTGGTGGGGGAACAGTTGCTGGAACGTCAGGGAACCGAGTTGCTCCGCGCTGAGAGCCAGTTCGCGCATTGCGAGGCGATTCGCTGCCATCAGCACATTATCGGAGAACACCAGCAGCAACTCGTCGCTGGTATCGATACCCTGTGGTTGCGCATGCAGGCTCATCAGCCACTGCTGCGGGTGCAGGCTCTGCTTAACCCACAGATACTCAATTTGTTTGGCTGCGGCTTTCACCCAACTGAAGGTTTGTGGATGCGGGAAATGCGCCGGACCCGAGATATCCAGCACCCCGGCAATCTGACCGTTGGGCATCTGGAGCGGCATGGCTGCGCAGTACAACCCCTGATTACGCGTGAGAAAATGTTGCTGTCCGTCTATCTCGCAGCCATCGTCAATTGCCAGCGCGGTGCCAATGGCGTTGGTGCCACGGCCACACTCGCTCCATAAATTGCCGGGGGCCAATGCGTAGCGCTGCGCTTTCTCCATCGACTGCATATCGCCAAAGGTATGTAGCACCATGCCGCTGGCATCCGAGAGGATCACCACCGATTGCTTCTCCGCCATCTTTTGCGCCAGCTGGTTGATCACCGGCTGGGCAAACTGCTGCAATCCGCTGTTGCTGGCGAGCAAATCCGCCAGTTCACCCTGACGTACCCGGGGAAAGTCATCAGCGGTGCGATCAAGTCCATATAGCTGGCTACGAAACCAGGAATCGCTAAGAAGCGGAGTTGCGTTGATCGCGGCGGATGAATTTCCCTGCATTGGTAACCTCATGCCCTGGCAAAGTGTTGCGACATTGTAGCTATTTGGTTTTTGTGGTGTTGCGATATGCAACACAGATGGTGATTTTTACCGCACCATTCCATTAAGTTATTAAGGTTATTTTTTATGTAACTCTATGTTGAGTATCACTATTTTTTAATCCATCGCAAGCTGAAAAAAACTGGCACGCGCGCTGCAATAGTCATGTTGGCAGCGGGCTGTTCAACCTGGCGACCCTCAGGTTGCCGCTGCCAGCTCCAGAACATCTGACCCTACATTAAGGAGTTTGCGATGCGTTATGCACATCCCGGCACG
The DNA here is from genome assembly GCF_059730565.1 of Pantoea sp. X-Soil-TKNS-1279. Classification (NCBI taxonomy): domain Bacteria; kingdom Pseudomonadati; phylum Pseudomonadota; class Gammaproteobacteria; order Enterobacterales; family Erwiniaceae; genus Pantoea; species Pantoea sp. X-Soil-TKNS-1279. The sequence goes on from NZ_AP035948.1 coordinate 1,107,300, forward strand.
CCCGGCGCTTTGGTTTCTTTCAAAGCGACTTACGGCAACTACATTGCGGGCAAATTCACAGAGCCGCTCAGCGGCCAGTACTTTACTAACACCTCGCCAGTTGATGGCAGCGACATTGCGCAGTTCCCTCGATCGGACGCGCGTGATATCGACTTAGCACTGGATGCTGCTCATCAGGCCGCTGACGCCTGGGGAAAAACCAGTGTGCAACACCGTGCCAATCTGCTGTTACAGGTGGCGGATCGTATCGAAGCCAATCTGGAAATGTTGGCCGTAGCCGAGAGCTGGGACAACGGTAAGCCGATCCGTGAAACGCTGAATGCGGATCTGCCATTGGCGGTTGACCACTTCCGTTACTTCGCGGGCTGCCTGCGCGCGCAGGAAGGCAGTACGGCAGAGATCGATGAAAACACCGTCGCCTACCACTTCCACGAGCCGTTGGGCGTGGTGGGGCAGATTATCCCGTGGAACTTCCCGTTATTGATGGCGGCCTGGAAATTGGCTCCGGCGCTGGCTGCGGGTAACTGTGTGGTGTTGAAACCCGCTGAGCAGACGCCGCTGGGCATTACCCTGCTGCTGGAGTTGATCGGTGATCTGTTCCCGGCTGGTGTGCTCAATGTGGTTCAGGGCTTTGGCCGTGAGGCGGGGGAAGCGCTGGCGACCAGTAAACGTATCGCCAAAATTGCCTTCACCGGTTCGACCCCCGTAGGTCGTCACATTATGGCCTGTGCGGCGGAGAATATTATTCCCTGTACCGTCGAGCTGGGCGGTAAATCCCCCAACATCTATTTTGCCGATGTGATGGACGGTGAGCCGGAGTTTATTGAAAAAGCGGTGGAAGGGCTGGTGCTGGGCTTCTTCAATCAGGGCGAAGTCTGTACCTGCCCGTCACGCGCGCTGATCCATGAATCGATCTATGCCCCATTTATGGAGCGGGTGATGGCGAAGATCGCCACTATCCGTCGCGGCGATCCACTGGATACCGAAACTATGATCGGTGCCCAGGCTTCCCGTCAGCAGTTCGATAAAATCCTCTCTTATATCGACATTGCACGACAGGAAGGCGGCCAGATCCTGACCGGAGGTGAACGCGCCAGCATTGCGCCAGCATTCGACAACGGCTTCTACATCCAGCCGACGCTGATCAAAGGTGACAACCAGATGCGCTGCTTCCAGGAAGAGATTTTTGGACCGGTGATTGGTGTTACCACCTTTAAAGATGAAGCCGAAGCACTGGATATCGCCAACCAGACGCAGTTTGGCCTTGGTGCCGGTGTCTGGACACGAAACACTAATCTGGCGTATCGCATGGGGCGTAGTATTAAAGCGGGTCGCGTGTGGACCAACTGTTATCACATCTATCCGGCGCATGCGGCCTTCGGCGGTTACAAGCAATCTGGCGTGGGACGCGAAACCCATAAGATGGCGCTGAACGCCTATCAACAAACCAAAAACCTGCTGGTTAGTTACGACATCGCACCACTGGGCCTGTTTTAAGCCCAAAAATCCTTTTGGAGAGTGAATTGATGACTATGAAGATCAAAACCACAATGAAAGCGGCAGTTGTGAAATCATTCGGTGAGCCATTAGTGATTGAGGACGTTCCGGTTCCGTCGGTAGGACCGGGCCAGATTCTGGTGAAAATCGCTGCGACCGGGGTTTGTCATACCGACCTGCATGCTGCGGAAGGTGACTGGCCAATCAAGCCGACCCCGCCGTTTATTCCTGGTCATGAGGGGGTGGGGCAGATCGTGGCACTGGGTGAGGGAGTGAAACATCTCAAGTTGGGCGATCGCGTTGGTGTGCCTTGGCTCTACTCGGCCTGTGGTCACTGTGAGTATTGTCTCGATAGCTGGGAAACACTCTGTCTGTCACAGCAGAATGCGGGTTATTCGGTCAATGGCAGCTTTGCGGAATATTGCCTTGCCGATGCTAATTACGTCGGCGTGCTACCGGATAACATCGAGTTCAATGAAATCGCCCCTATCCTGTGTGCCGGGGTGACGGTGTACAAAGGGCTGAAAATGACCGATACCAAGCCGGGTGATTGGGTGGTGATCTCTGGTATCGGTGGTTTGGGACATATGGCGGTGCAGTACGCGGTTGCGATGGGGCTGAACGTGGCTGCTGTCGATATTGATGACGAGAAGCTGGAGTTTGCTAAACGTCTGGGTGCCAGCGTGGTGGCTAACGCGAAAAATGTCGATCCGGCGAAATTCTTCCACGAAAGCTTCGGCGGCGCGCACGGTGTGCTGGTGACAGCGGTTTCACCGAAAGCCTTTGAGCAAGCGTTGGGAACCATGCGTCGTGGCGGTACGATGGTGCTGAATGGCCTGCCGCCGGGCAAATTTGACCTGTCGATTTTTGACATGGTGTTGGACGGTATTACGGTGCGCGGTTCAATTGTCGGCACCCGTAAGGATTTGCAGGAGGCGCTCGACTTCGCTGGTCGTCACAAAGTGAAAGCCAATGTAGCGGTGGAGCCGTTGGTCAACATCAACGATATCTTTGCCCGCATGCATGCCGGTAAAATTGAAGGCCGTATTGTTGTTGATATGTCGCTGTAAACAAAAGCCCGGCGCAATGGCCGGGCTTGGTTTTAACTGCTGGCGAGCAGCGCTTCCAGTTCAACGCGGCTCGTCACTTTACTGTCTATCTTGATGTAGGCGCTTTTCTCTTCCGGCACGATAAACACCGACGCAACACCGGGCTGGGCTTTCAGACGTTTCTCCAGATTGGGAACTGCCAGCACCGCATCGCTCAGGACAATACGCAGGCTGCTGACATAAGGGGGTTCCTGCATCGACATGCTGATAAACAGCCAAATCGCCGCGACTACCGCACCCACCAAAAACACCGTTTGTGCATCAAAATGACCAAATACCCAACCGCCCATGCTGCCGCCAATGGCGACGCCGAGGAATTGGCTGGTGGAGTAGATGCCCATCGCCGTGCCTTTATAACCCGGCGGAGATTCTTTACTGATCAAGGATGGCAGAATCGCTTCCATCAGGTTGAAGGCCAGGAAGAACAGCTGCACGCCAATCACCAGCGTCCAGAAGTGGCTGCCTGCTCCCCACAGTACGATTTCCGCCACCACAATCAATCCGACACAACTGACAAACACCCGTTTCATGCGGCGTTTGACTTCGGCATAAATAATGAACGGGATGACGCTGACAAAGGAAACCAGCATGGTCACCAGATACACTTTCCAGTGCTCGGAGGCCGGGAATCCAGCTTGTTCAAACTGGCCGGGGAGCGCCACGAAGCTCGACATCAGCAGGATGTGCAGACACAGGATACCAATATTCAGTTTCACCAGGCGTGAATTGGTCAGTACCGCGCGGATGCTGCCTTTCACCATGCCGGACTCACGGTTCAGCACATGGTTTGGGGCATTGGGCACCACCAGCAGCGTAATCACAATGCCACAGCTTGCCAGAATCGCAATCATCCAGAACAATGCATGCAGGCCGAGTGCATGGGTGACAATTGGACCGAGAACCATCGCAATAGCGAAAGTGACCCCGAAGCTGATGCCGATAAAAGCCATTGCTTTGGTACGGTTCTGCTCACGGGTTAAATCGGACAATAAGGCCATCACTGCGGCGGCGATAGCGCCGGAGCCTTGTAAGGCACGACCAAGAATGACACCCCAGATAGAGGTGGTGGTAGCCGCAATTACGCTACCTAAAACAAACAGCAGCAGGCCACCGACAATCAGCGGTTTACGACCGATACGGTCCGAGAGTAAACCAAAGGGAATCTGAAAGATCGCCTGTGCCAGGCCATAGATACCTATCGCCAGGCCAATTAATGTTTCACTGGCACCCTGTAGCGCCATGCCATAGGTGGTGAGCACCGGCAGCACCATAAACATTCCCAGCATACGCAGGGAAAAAACCGTACCCAAACCCCATGTAGCACGCAGCTCTACCGGAGTCATTTTATTATCTTTCATTGCAACCTCTGTTAATTTGCTGCACTTATTCTAGGGAGCAGGGCAGGGCGGGTAAAACAATTGTTTTTAAGCGATGGTAACAAAAAGAAAGGGCGCGAAAATCGCGCCCTTTCATGGATTTGCGGAGCTAAATTACCAGACGTAAGTCAGCAGATCTTTTGACGCTGGGGTCATAAAATCCACCGACATCATTACGCTCAAAGCAGTGACAGCAACAATGGAGAAGACAAACAGTTTACGCGCCCAAACTTTATCGTTTGAGGTTTTGTAACCTGAAAGCGCCATCCCGAGCCACCAGACACTCACTGCCGCAGCAACGACCAGATATTTGTAGCCAGCGTAGCCGCCCAGCGACAGCATCAGCGTGGCAATCATAAACGCCAGGATATACAGCGTAATATGGTTTTTCGCCACGGAGATACCTTTCACCACCGGCAGAACCGGGATGTTCGCTGCCTGGTAATCTTTAAAGCGGAAGATGGCAATCGCATAGGAGTGCGGCATCTGCCACAGGCTAAAGATCGCCAGCAAAATCAGCGCGCCAGCATCAAACTCGTTAGTCACCGCGCAGTAACCAATCACTGGCGGCATTGCGCCAGAGAGGCTACCAATCAGCGTACCGTAGACCGAATTACGCTTCATATAGAGGCTGTAAATGCCGACGTAGACTACGAAGCCCAGCACCGCCAGCCACATGGCCAGCGGGTTAGCACCGAAATAAAGCAACGCAAAGCCAGCAATACCTAATGCGGTTGCATAAACCAGGCTCACTTTCGCCGAGATAAGGCCTTTAACCAGCACTCGATTCCGCGTTCTCTCCATCTTGATATCGATATCGCGGTCAATCACGTTGTTGAAAACACAACCTGATGCGACAACCAGCGATACACCCACCAGTGAGATGACGAACAAGGTGTAATCAATGCTGCCTTTCGAAGCCAGCAGGAATCCACCGATCACAGAAATTAAATTGCCGAAAATAATTCCTGGTTTTGTTACTTGCAGGTATTGCTTAATCATCATGGGCGACTCTTAGTGGACCATCATGTTGTAGTTGAGGTTCCACATAATCCACAGTGAGCCTACTACGACAATCAAAATAATGACGGCCGCAAAGACAATGGCCACCATGTTCCAGCCACCCTCAGATTTGCTATCAAGGTGAAGGAAGTAGACCAGGTGCACCAGCACCTGAACCACCGCACACACCAGAACGACAGCCAGAATGGTGCCTTTAGAGGCGCCGCCATCCATCACCATCCAGAACGGGATCGCCGTCAGGATGATCGACAGGATGAAGCCGATCATGTAGGACTTCACGCTACCGTGTGATGCACCATGTTCGGTTGCTGAATGACTCATTACATGGCCCCCATCAGGTAAACAATGGTAAATACGCAGATCCACACCACATCCAGGAAGTGCCAGAACAGGCTCAGGCACATGATACGGGTGCGGTTAGTGGCGCTCAGACCACGCTTGGAGATCTGGAACATCAGCACTGCCATCCAGATCAGACCAGAGGTCACATGCAGACCGTGTGTACCAACCAGCGTAAAGAATCCGGACAGGAAGCCGCTACGGTTTGGACCGAAGCCTTCCATGATCAGGTGATGGAATTCATAGATTTCCATCCCGATAAATCCGGCACCGAACAGGAAGGTCAACGCTAACCAGCTGATGACCGCGCCCTTGTTCTGGTTGTTCATCGCGATCACTGCCATACCATAGGTAATGGAGCTGAGCAGCAGCAGCGCGGTTTCTACCAGTACAAACGGCAGTTCGAAGATGTCTTTACCTGCCGGGCCACCGGCAGTGTTGTTGACCATAACTGCATAGGTCGCAAACAGCGTTGCGAAGATAATGCAGTCACTCATCAGGTAGATCCAGAAGCCAAAGATCTTATTGGCTCCTGCATCGTGATGCCCATGCTCCGCATGGGCGTCGTGGTGGTGTGTCGTCACAGTTTGAGTTGACATTATTTCAGACCTGCTTTGCTGATTTCGTCAAAGTGCTTCTTCTCGATCTGCTCGATTTCCGCAACCGGTACGTAGTAATCCACGTCTTCATCGAAGCTCTTCACAATCCAGGAGATGATCATGCCCAGGAAGGAAACAACCACCAGCCACCAGATGTGCCAGATAGCCGCGAAGCCGAAAATCGTACCGAAGGCAGCGATAACAATGGCAGCACCACTGTTTTTCGGCATATGAATTTCTTCATATTTAGCCGGCTGCTGATACGCTTCGCCTTTCTCTTTCATTTCCCAGAAAGCATCGCGCTCGTGAACGTGCGGGATTACAGCAAAGTTGTAGAACGGCGGCGGTGAAGAGGTTGCCCACTCCAGCGTACGACCACCCCACGGGTCACCGGTCAGATCACGGTTCTGGTCGCGGTCACGCACAGAAACGTAGAACATGATCAGCTGACACAGGATGCCACAGGCAATCAGCGCAGCACCGCAAGCCGCAACCACTAGCAGTGAGTGGAACTGCGGGTCGATGTCCTGGCTAACACGACGGGTCATACCCATGAAGCCCAGCGCATACAGCGGCATAAACGCTACGAAGAAGCCGATGATCCAGAACCAGAAGGCACGTTTGCCCCAGGTTTCGTTCAGGGTAAAGCCGAAGGCTTTCGGGAACCAGTAAGTCACACCAGCCATACAACCGAACACCACACCACCGATGATTACGTTGTGGAAGTGCGCGATCAGGAACAGGCTGTTATGCAGAACGAAGTCCGCACCCGGTACCGCCAGCAGAACACCCGTCATACCACCAATGGAGAAGGTTACCAGGAAGCCGATGGTCCACAGCATTGCTGAGTGGAACTCGATACGCCCCTGATACATGGTGAACAGCCAGTTGAAGATTTTCACGCCGGTCGGAATCGCGATGATCATCGTCATGATACCGAAGAAGGCGTTAACGTTGGCACCGGCACCCATGGTGAAGAAGTGGTGCAGCCAAACGATGAACGACAGTACGGTAATGGCGATGGTCGCCCACACCAGAGAGGTGTAACCAAACAGACGCTTTTTCGAGAAGGTGGCAGTGACTTCAGCGAAGACACCAAACACCGGCAGGACAAGGATGTATACTTCCGGGTGACCCCAGACCCAAATCAGGTTGACGTACATCATCATGTTACCGCCCATTTCGTTAGTGAAGAAATGGAAGTCGAGGTAACGGTCGAGGGTCAACAGTGCCAGCGTTACGGTCAGTACCGGGAACGCAGCGATGATCAGGACGTTAGTACACAGAGCAGCCCAGGTGAATACCGGCATTTTGAACAGGTCCATGCCCGGTGCACGCATCTTCAGAATGGTCACGAAGAAGTTGATACCGGTTAACGTGGTCCCGATACCGGATAGCTGGAGACTCCAGATCCAGTAATCGACCCCGACGCCAGGACTGTACTCCGCACCCGAAAGCGGCGGATAGGCCAGCCAGCCAGTCTGCGCGAACTCGCCCACACCCAGAGACAGGTTAACCAGGATCACACCGATCGCAGTGAACCAGAAGCTCAGGTTGTTCAGGAACGGGAAGGCAACGTCGCGTGCACCAATTTGCAGCGGAACCGCAACGTTCATCAGACCTACCACGAAAGGCATCGCCACGAAGAAGATCATAATCACGCCGTGGGCGGTGAAGATCTGGTCGTAGTGGTGCGGTGGTAGTATGCCTGCTTCCCCGGCGGAAGCCATCACCTGTTGGGTACGCATCATGACTGCATCAGCAAAGCCACGCAGCAGCATGACGAATGCCATGATGATGTACATGATACCCAGTTTTTTGTGGTCGATTGACGTCAGCCATTCAGACCAGAGATATTGCCATTTACCAAAGTAGGTGATGGCGGCAATGATAGCCAGACCACCTATGATGATACCGGCAACCGTGACCATGATAATCGGCTCATGGTACGGCACTGCATCCAGTGTTAATTTTCCGAACATCGTATTATTCCTCGGCTCCCGCGGAAGCGGCGTGACTCATGTCCATGCCTTTGTGCTCTGGCATGTCCATCTTCCCGTGGCTCATCATGAACTTATCAATAACTTGTTTGAACAGTTCAGGGTTGGCCGTAGAGAAATATTCCACCGGGTGATTTTCGCTTGGCGCAGCCAGTTTCTCGAAATCATCCATGGTGGTCAGCGTGTTTGGAGCCGCTTTAACTTTGGCTACCCACTGCTGGAATTCCGCGTCGTCTTTGGTGGCAATGGCTTTGAACTTCATGCCAGAGAAACCGCGACCACTGAAGTTCGCAGACATACCGTCGAAAATTCCCGGCTCGTTGGCGATCAGGTGCAGTTTGGTCTGCATGCCCGCCATCGCGTAGATCTGACTACCCAGCGTAGGAATAAAGAAGGAGTTCATGACGGAGTTGGAGGTGATCTTGAAGCTGACCGGAGTATTTGCCGGGAAGGCAATCTGGTTAACGGTTGCAATACCCTGTTCCGGGTAAATAAACAGCCATTTCCAGTCCAGCGCGACAACGTCGATCTCAACCGGTTTGACGTCAGAGGCCAGCGGTTTGCTCGGCTCCAGCGCGTGGGTTGATTTCCAGGTCAGAACGCCGAGGAAGAGAATGATCAGGATCGGAATGGTCCAGACCACGGCTTCCACTTTGTTAGAGTGTGACCAGTTGGGGCTATACTTCGCATTGGTATTGGTTGCCCGATATTTCCAGGCAAAAAACACCGCCATAAAGACTGCCGGGATTACGACGATCAACATCAAGCCAAAAGCTGTCAGAATCAACGAACGTTGCTCCAGTGCAATCTGTCCTTTGGGATTTAACAACGCACTATCGCAGCCACTGAGTAATACAGCGCCTGCAATTAATGACAAAATCCCCAAACTTTTATTGTATTTCCTGAGTCTCATTTAACGACCTCAATGACAAAGGGCTCTATTGTCGTTTAAGTGTGCGCGCATTTTACGGGAAGGTTTATGCAGTGTAAACCAGCTTAAGGATGTGTCAGAAGGCTGTTGACACCTTTTGCTAAGGGTGTCACAGATGTTGCGCAGGGTGACAAATTATTAACGCAGACAAGCAGTTGGCATTATTATAACAAAATCAAATGATAGAAACCGCAGTAAAATCAGGGAAAGCATAAACCGTACTTTTAATACCCATTTATTTAACAATTTTGCATCATTTTTGCGATAATAAATCTACAAAATAATTGCTCACCGGTTTTTAATATTCACGCCAATTGTTAATTTAATGTTTCTTTTTTACGTTGTAAAAAAATGCTATCCGATAAAATTTAGTCGCTGATATTTTTTAGTCAATTAATTCGACGACAAGAATATAGCGGCTAAACCTGATAGGTTTTTACCTGAGGGTGTTTTCGCAATGCGAGGCAATCAAGAGTCACCCCGAATGCCACTGCGATCAACGCCAGGCCCATTCCCACTTCAAACAGGTGAGCCAGTAAATTACCGGGTTGCCAGAATCCTGCGGCGCTCAGCGCCAGCGCCAGCAGCCAGACCGCCAGCATGGCGCAGCCAAGACTAAACAAACGCACCGTCCAGCGATACCCTTGTTGCCACTGGCTACGGGGGAGAAATTCGCCGCTTTGCTGGATTGCATTCAGCGTGTTACGGCACACCCACAGCAGCAGCAGACCAGGCAAACCTGCAACGACGGTAAAGGCATAGAATGTTGGCCATCCCCAGAGTTCCACTAACCAGCCTGCGGCTGGCCCGACATACACTCGACCCACAGCGGAAAGTGCGGAAAGCAGGGCAAACTGTGTCGCAGAGAATGATTTGTTGCACAGTGTCATCAGCAGCGCGACAAAGGCGGCTGTCCCCATGCCGCCGCACAGGTTCTCAATAAATACCGCCCCTGCCATGCTCCATAAATGAGGCGGTGTTACCGCCAGTAGCCAGTACGCAAAATTCGATACCGCCTGCAACAGGCCAAAGATCATCAGCGCCCGGAACAGACTCAGGCGTTGCATCAGCACACCGCCATACAAAGCACCAATGATGGTTGCCAGCAGACCAAGCGTTTTATTGACCAGGCCAACATCGCCCGGATTAAAGCCAACGCCACGGATCAGAAAGGTCGTGGTGAGTGAGGCGGCAAAAGCATCGCCCAGCTTATAAAGGATGATAAGCGTAATCAGTAGCCAGGCATTATTGCGCTGGAAGAAATCTTTCAGCGGCAACGAGACGGCCTGGCGCAAATTACGAGGCTCATTCGCCGGAACTTCAGGTTCTTTAGCCAGCAAGGTCGCGATCAGACCTGGCAACATCAGTATGGCCATCAACCAGTAAGTGGCCTGCCAGCCGAGATAACGATCGGCCAGCCACAACGCAAGACCGCCGGAGATCAGCATCGCGAGGCGGTAGCCTAAAACGGTAATGGCTGCACCGCTGCCGCGTTCTTCGGGCGGTAAGATGTCGGTTTTCCAGGCATCAAACACAATATCTTGCGAGGCAGAACAGAACGCAACCAGCACTGCTACTGCGGCCAGCAGCGTTAAATCCCGGGCGGGCTGCATAAAGCCCATTGCCACGATGCCGCCGATCAACAACAACTGCGTGACCAGCAACCAGCCGCGACGCCGACCGAGGAACGGCGGCGTATATCGGTCCATCATGGGTGACCACAGGAACTTAAAGACGTAGGCCTGGCCAACAAGGGAGAAGAAACCAATGGTTTTCAGGTCGATGTTCTCAACGGTCATCCACGCCTGCAACGTGCCAGCGGTTAACGCCAGCGGAAGTCCGGAGGCGAAGCCCAGTAACAGCAAAACGGCAGCATTACGTTGGGTAAAAATGCGCAGATAGTGAGAAGTCATAACGAACCTGAAGTGAAACCCGGCCAGCAATGACCGGGCGAAGAGCGACGGAATTAGCGGGCGTTCTGTTTAATGAAATTGTGGACGCTCGTATCTTGCGCCATATCAGAGATTACGTCACTTAACGTAGAGTTAACCGCGTTAGTAATTTTGTCATTCGTTGCAGTGAAGGCGCCTTCTACACTATAGGTCTGGCGGTAGTTTTTGACCTGCTTGTTACCATTTTTTGCGGTAGCAATAATAGAAATATCCGCTTTAGTGGTGATGCTGTAACGCACGTTACCCTGGGTAACATCGGCATACAGGCCATTGACTACGATTTGCAGATCAACCGCACCGTTCGGGCCAACCATATAGCCTCGTGCGGTCATCTGTTTCTCCAGCACTTCCTGTAACAGGAAACGCATATCACGCGACGGCGTCAGGGTGACCAACTGACCATCGCGGTTGACTTTAGCCAGCGCCTGGTCGCTACGCTGATCGGCACCATTGATACTGACAGTCACGCCCATCAGGCTTGGGTCCTGCTGCGGCAGCTGAATTTTAGGTTGAATATTCAGCGTTGTATTATTGCTGGCACAGCCGGCCAAAATTAAGGCAGCCAGCAGAGGAAATAACAGTTTTTTCAACATACTCATTCTCATTAGCGGTATATGGGTTGGTTTGCAAAACTGCGGCCATCATAGCATTGCGTGAGTGTGAAAAAAGCCCTATGCCAGTGGAAATTGATTGTAAAGGGTTTTTTCAGATGGATGGAGATAAACCGGCGTTGACCTGGGTGACAGTATGTTTAAGATGCACACCCGGTATTATTTTTTCCTGCTTCCCTGCGGAAATGGCGAAAAACCTACTAATATTTAAACAGATGAGGCACAGCGCTCGCCGTAGAGGAGTGTTACCAATGATTCGCGAAGAAATAGAAGAAAAGCTGCGTAAGGCGTTCGAACCTGCACACCTCGAAGTGCATGATGAGAGCTACCGTCATAACGTGCCTGCTGGTTCTGAAAGTCACTTCAAAGTGGTGATCGTCAGTGACCGCTTTACCGGCCAGCGTTTCCTGGCTCGCCATCGCTCCATCTATAGCGAGCTGACGGCAGAGTTTGCCGGAGGAGTGCATGCGCTGGCACTGCATACTTACACACAAAAAGAGTGGGATGGTTTACAGGATACGGTACTGGCTTCCCCCAATTGCCGTGGTGCGGGTACGCTCGCCTGATTCTTCTCACTTCACCTGCCTAAAAAACGGCCTGCGGGCCGTTTTCACTTCCTTATTTACGCTTAAACGCGATCTGCGGCGCAAAAAAGCAGCAAAGTCGTTCAAAAGTGGTGACTTTGCAGCCTCGACTAGCCTGTATGATGCCGCTATAATGCGGCGTCTATTTTTCCGGAATGTCTTCGGGAGCTTCTGACAACAGGGAACAGGTTCTGTCAGCAGATGCCCTCCCGCTAGTTGGATACGGCGCATTTCATATGTGTGGTGTCTGAAGTTGACCGAGCACGCGATTTTTTGAGGTAGCAAGATGACAGTTTCAGTAGAAACCACTCAGGGTCTGGGCCGTCGCATTACGATTACTGTTGCAGCTGACAGCATCGAAAGCGCAGTGAAGAAAGAACTGGTGGATGTGGCGAAGAAAGTCCGTATCGATGGTTTCCGTAAAGGCAAAGTGCCGATGCAGATCGTAGCGCAGCGCTACGGTGCTTCTGTTCGCCAGGACGTGCTGGGCGATCTGATGCAGCGCAACTTTGTTGACGCCATCATTAAAGAGAAAATCAACCCGGCTGGCGCACCGAACTACGTGCCAGGCGAGTACAAACTGGGTGAAGACTTCACCTACACAGTAGAATTTGAAGTCTACCCGGAAGTTGAGCTGAAAGGTCTCGACGCCATCGAAGTTGAGAAGCCGGTTGTTGAAGTGACCGACGCTGACGTCGATACCATGCTGGAAACCCTGCGTAAGCAGCAGGCGACCTGGAAAGAGAGCGATGCAGCGGCTGGTGCTGAAGATCGCGCGACCATCGACTTCACCGGTTCTGTTGACGGCGAAGAGTTTGAAGGCGGTAAAGCCTCTGACTTCGTACTGGCAATGGGCCAGGGCCGCATGATCCCAGGTTTTGAAGATGGCGTTGTGGGTCACAAAGCGGGTGAAACCTTCACCATCGACGTGAAATTCCCGGACGACTACCACGCGGAAAACCTGAAAGGTAAAGACGCGAAGTTCGAAATCGTACTGAAGAAAGTTGAAGTACGCGAACTGCCGGAACTGACCGAAGAATTCATCAAGCGTTTTGGCGTGGAAGATGGTTCAGTTGCGGGCCTGCGTACTGAAGTGCGTAAGAACATGGAACGTGAGCTGAAAGGTGCAATCCGTAATCGTCTGAAATCTCAGGCGATCGACGGCTTGGTTAATGCCAACGCTATCGACGTACCGGCTGCACTGATTGACAGCGAAATCGATGTTCTGCGTCGCCAGGCGGCTCAGCGTTTCGGTGGCAACGAGAAGCAAGCGCTGGAACTGCCGCGCGAGCTGTTCGAAGAGCAGGCGAAACGCCGCGTTGTTGTTGGTCTGCTGCTGGGCGAAGTAATTCGCACCAACGAACTGCAGGCTGATGAAAACCGCGTTAAAGCGCTGATCGAAGAGATGGCTTCTGCCTACGAAGATCCGCAGGAAGTGATCGAGTTCTACAGCAAGAACAACGAGCTGATGAACAACATGCGCAACGTCGCGCTGGAAGAGCAAGCGGTTGAAGCGGTGCTGGAAAAAGCGAAAGTGACCGAAAAAGCCACCAACTTCCAGGAACTGATGAACCAGACCGCTTCGGCCTGATTCGTTAGTTAACACGAAGTGCGAAGCCCGCGACAAAAAGTCGCGGGCTTTTTTATTTTCTCACGCTGAAAAGTCTGGATTTGTCTTCTATTTGATTAATTAACCGGCAAATTATCCGATAAGCTCTTTTTCCGTGTTAGCGAATAGGGAAAAGGTTGTTATGCTTGAAATAACTGGGCAGCATCCCCAGATACAGGGAGAATGCATGAAGACAGTGAAACTGGCTGATTAACCGTCCTGTTGGTGTCGGAGTGAGGAGGCAGCGCATAGTTTTCATCGCGCGTCTCACGTAAAATCGGTACAGAATGTTGCCAACGAAATTTATCCAGGAGACGGTAATGTCATACAGTGGCGATCGTGAATTTACTGCACCGCACATGGCGCTGGTGCCAATGGTGGTCGAACAAACCTCGCGTGGCGAGCGTTCTTACGACATCTATTCCCGCCTGCTCAAAGAGCGTGTGATCTTTCTGACCGGCCAGGTTGAAGATCATATGGCTAACCTGATCGTGGCGCAGATGCTGTTTCTGGAAGCGGAGAATCCTGAGAAGGACATCTACCTCTACATTAACTCGCCGGGTGGGGTGATTACCGCCGGTATGTCAATTTATGACACAATGAAATTCATTAAGCCGGACGTTAGCACCATTTGTATGGGCCAGGCCTGTTCAATGGGCGCGTTCCTGCTGACGGCAGGCACCAAAGGCAAACGCTTTTGCTTGCCTAACTCACGCGTGATGATCCACCAGCCGCTGGGTGGCTATCAAGGGCAGGCAACGGACATTGAGATCCATGCGCGTGAGATTCTGAAAGTGAAGCAGCGTATGAATGAATTGATGGCTGAACACACCGGTAAATCGCTGGAGCAGATTGAGCGTGACACCGAGCGTGACCGTTTCCTCTCTGCCAGTGAAGCGGTAGAGTATGGCCTGGTCGATTCTATTCTGACGCATCGCCAATAAGACACATCTGCCGGGTCCCTGGGCTATAGTTAACTGGACAACAGGCAGATGAGTTGCATGAATATCGGCCGTAACGTGCGGCCATTGCCGTACGCCCGTATGGCCCGAGAATGAAAAGAGGTTAGCTGATGACAGATAAGCGCAAAGACGGTTCAGGTAAGTTGCTGTACTGCTCTTTTTGCGGCAAAAGCCAGCATGAAGTGCGTAAGCTGATTGCCGGGCCGTCAGTGTATATCTGCGACGAATGTGTCGATTTATGTAACGACATCATTCGCGAAGAGATTAAAGAAGTCGCCCCGCATCGCGAGCGCAGTGCACTACCGACGCCGCATGAAATCCGCCATCATCTCGATGATTATGTTATCGGGCAGGAAAAGGCGAAAAAGGTGCTGGCTGTAGCGGTATATAACCACTACAAACGCTTGCGCAATGGTGACACCAGCAATGGCATTGAACTGGGTAAAAGTAACATTCTGCTGATCGGTCCAACCGGTAGCGGTAAAACCCTGCTGGCGGAAACGCTGGCACGCTTACTGGATGTGCCATTCACCATGGCCGACGCCACCACGCTGACCGAAGCGGGTTACGTGGGCGAGGATGTGGAAAACATCATTCAGAAGCTGCTGCAAAAATGCGATTACGATGTGCAGAAAGCCCAGCGCGGTATTGTCTACATTGATGAAATCGACAAGATTTCACGTAAGTCGGACAACCCGTCTATCACCCGTGACGTATCGGGCGAGGGCGTTCAGCAGGCGTTACTTAAACTGATCGAAGGTACCGTTGCAGCTGTGCCGCCGCAGGGTGGTCGTAAGCATCCGCAGCAGGAGTTTTTGCAGGTTGATACCTCAAAAATCCTGTTTATCTGTGGTGGTGCTTTCGCCGGTCTCGACAAAGTGATTTCTCAGCGCACAGAAACCGGTTCAGGCATTGGTTTTGGCGCAACGGTGAAAGGCAAATCGCAAAAAGCGAGCGAAGGCGAACTGCTGTCTCAGGTAGAGCCGGAAGATTTGATCAAGTTCGGTCTGATTCCTGAGTTTATTGGCCGTCTGCCCGTCGTGGCAACGCTGAATGAACTGAGTGAAGAAGCCCTGATCCAGATTCTGCGTGAGCCGAAAAACGCCCTGACCAAACAGTATCAGGCATTGTTTAACCTGGAAGGCGTTGAGCTGGAATTCCGTGACGAAGCGTTAACGGCGATTGCCAAAAAAGCAATGTCACGCAAAACCGGTGCGCGTGGTCTGCGTTCAATTGTTGAAGCTGCCTTACTCGAAACCATGTACGACCTGCCTTCAATGGAAGACGTCGAAAAAGTGGTGATTGATGAGTCAGTGATTGATGGCCAGTCCGAGCCAATGTTGATCTACGGAAAGCATGAAGCTCAAGCCTCTGGCGAATAAATAAACAATTAAACCACGTTGTTATCTTATAAAAGGGGAAAATCTTTCCCCTTTTGTTTTTCTCACGCCTGTGACATTGAATGTCGGATAAGCATCCCCATATACTCAATATCCTGTGGGTTTAACTGCATATTGATTGTGATCAGGCGGTTCCCATCACCTGGCGGACATTAAACTAAGAGAGAGCTCTATGAATCCTGAGCGTTCTGAACGCATTGAAATCCCTGTGTTGCCTCTGCGCGACGTAGTGGTTTATCCGCACATGGTAATTCCGTTGTTTGTGGGTCGGGAAAAATCGATTCGGTGCCTCGAAGCCGCTATGGATCATGATAAGAAGATCATGCTGGTTGCACAGAAAGAGGCTTCAACGGATGAACCTGGTATTAACGATCTCTTCTCTGTAGGGACCGTCGCTTCGGTATTGCAAATGCTGAAGCTGCCGGATGGTACGGTTAAAGTGCTGGTTGAAGGTTTGCAGCGCGCACATATCACCACGCTGGCAGATAATGGCGACCACTTCGTTGCCCAGGCTGAGTATCTGATCTCGCCCGAAATCGAGGAGCGCGAGCAGGAAGTGCTGGTCCGTACGGCCATCAATCAGTTTGAAGGCTACATCAAGCTTAATAAAAAAATTCCTCCTGAGGTTTTGACCTCACTTAACAGTATTGACGATGCAGCCCGTCTGGCTGACACCGTTGCGGCACATATGCCGTTGAAACTGGCCGACAAACAATCGGTGCTGGAGATGTCCGACGTCAATGAGCGTCTGGAATATCTGATGGCGATGATGGAGTCAGAAATCGATCTGCTACAGGTTGAGAAGCGTATTCGCAACCGCGTGAAAAAGCAGATGGAAAAAAGCCAGCGCGAGTATTACCTCAATGAGCAAATGAAGGCGATTCAGAAAGAGTTGGGCGAGATGGATGATGCGCCTGACGAATATGAAGCGCTGAAACGCAAAATTGAGGCGGCGAAAATGCCGACCGAAGCGCGTGAAAAAGCCGAAGCGGAATTGCAGAAGCTGAAAATGATGTCGCCGATGTCAGCAGAAGCGACCGTGGTACGTGGCTACATCGACTGGATGGTGCAGGTACCGTGGAACGCGCGCAGCAAGGTGAAAAAAGACCTGCGTAAAGCGCAGGAAACGCTGGATACCGACCATTACGGTCTGGAGCGTGTCAAAGACCGCATCCTTGAATATCTTGCAGTACAGAGTCGTGTCAGCAAAATCAAAGGACCGATTCTGTGCCTGGTCGGACCGCCGGGGGTAGGTAAAACCTCGCTGGGTCAGTCGATTGCGAAAGCAACTGGCCGTAAATATGTCCGTATGGCGTTGGGTGGGGTGCGTGATGAAGCAGAGATTCGCGGACATCGCCGTACTTACATCGGTTCAATGCCGGGCAAATTGATCCAGAAAATGGCGAAAGTGGGGGTGAAAAACCCGCTGTTCCTGCTGGATGAAATCGACAAAATGTCGTCCGACATGCGTGGTGATCCGGCTTCGGCACTGCTTGAAGTGCTGGATCCGGAGCAGAACATTGCGTTTAACGATCACTATCTGGAAGTGGATTACGATCTGTCTGACGTGATGTTTGTGGCGACCTCAAACTCGATGAACATCCCGGCACCGCTGCTGGATCGTATGGAAGTGATTCGTCTGTCTGGTTATACCGAAGATGAAAAACTGAACATCGCCAAACAGCACCTGCTGCCGAAACAGATTGAACGTAACGCGCTGAAAGAGAAAGAAATCAGCGTTGATGACAGCGCCATTATGGGCATCATTCGCTACTACACCCGTGAAGCGGGCGTGCGTAGTCTGGAACGTGAACTCTCCAAACTGTGCCGTAAAGCCGTGAAAGCGCTGCTGATGGACAAAGCGAAAAAACACATCACCATCAACGGTGATAACCTCAAAGATTTCCTTGGGGTTCAGCGCTTTGATTATGGTCGCGCGGATAGCGAAAACCGTGTTGGTCAGGTAACCGGTCTGGCGTGGACGGAAGTGGGCGGTGATTTGCTGACCATCGAAACCGCCTGTGTTCCGGGCAAGGGTAAACTGACTTACACCGGTTCGCTGGGTGAAGTGATGCAGGAGTCAATCCAGGCAGCCTTGACTGTCGTGCGTGCGCGTGCAGAGAAATTGGGTATCAACGGTGATTTCTATGAGAAACGTGATATCCATGTGCATGTGCCAGAAGGTGCCACACCGAAAGATGGTCCAAGTGCGGGTATCGCGATGTGTACCGCGCTGGTGTCCTGCCTGACGGGTAATCCGGTGCGTTCTGATGTGGCAATGACCGGTGAGATCACTTTGCGTGGTCAGGTGCTGCCAATCGGTGGTTTGAAAGAAAAACTGCTGGCAGCGCATCGTGGTGGCATCAAAACGGTGTTGATACCGGACGAGAACAAACGCGATCTGGAAGAAATTCCGCAGAACGTGATCGCCGATTTGACCATTCATCCGGTGAAACGCATTGAAGAAGTGCTGAACCTGGCATTGGAAAATGCCCCTTACGGTATGCAGGTTGCGACGGCAAAATAGTGATTAACGGCAAAAACCGTTAAAAAGCGAGGCGGGCAGGCGAAATGGTGCTTGCCAGCCTTTTTTTGTGCCGCTAAGTTAGGGGGCTGCTGGATCAACGATTAAGACGAATACCGTTGTTTCGGCTCAACAGGCTTGATATAACTGGCTGCGCGTTCGTATCCGGCGGGAAGCGCGGATGCGATGTGAATAATAAAAGAGGGGATGAATAGAGTGAATAAGTCACAGTTGATCGACAAAATTGCTGCAGATGCGGATATTTCTAAGGCAGCAGCTGGACGTGTATTAGATGCATTCATGGGTTCCGTTTCTGACGCGCTGAAAGGCGGTGATGAAGTGGCATTGGTTGGTTTCGGTACATTCTCTGTTCGTGAGCGTGCTGCTCGCACAGGCCGTAACCCGCAAACCGGTAAAGAAATCACCATTCCGGCTGGTAAAGTGCCGGGCTTCCGTGCTGGCAAAGCACTGAAAGACGCTGTCAATTAATGACCGCTGTCACATCCGTTGAAGCATTTTCTTCAGCGGATTGAGGACGCAAAAGCCGTTCTCATGTAACATACGGGCACATCAATTTTGATGTGCCTTTTTTTATTCTGATGCGCAGCAAATGGCCCCTTTGGCTGTTGTCTCCGCAGGGTTGTCAGCTGCCAGCCTGAATTGCAGTTGCGCGATGATGACATCGTGTCAGAGCTTTACATTCACACTACAGCGGAGTGTTGTCATACCATGATGGACAATTTACGTGCGGCGGGTAATCACGTCGTGCTCAAAATCATTCTGGGATTGATTATCCTGTCCTTTGTTCTGACTGGGGTGGGTAACTACCTGATCGGCGGTAACAGTGATTATGCTGCCAAAGTTAACGGACATGAGATCAGTCGTGGAGAGCTGGAGCAGGCGTTCAACACTGAGCGTAATCGTCAGCAGCAGATGCTGGGCGACCAATTCTCGCAGCTGGCCAGTAATGAAGGCTACATGCAGCAGATGCGCCAGCAGGCCCTTTCTCAACTGATTGACCAGGCTTTGCTCGATCAGTACATCAAAGATCTGCACATGGGCATCAGTGACGATCAGGTCAGGGATGCGATTTTCAATCAGCAGGCTTTCCAGACCAATGGTAAGTTCGACAACGCCAAATACAACGGTCTGATTACCAGCATGGGTTTCACTGCCGATCAATACGCTGAAGCGCTGCGTAAACAACTGGCAAACCAACAACTGATCAACGCCGTAGCAAACACCGACTTTATGCTAAAAGGCGAAACCAGCAAGCTGGTTGATCTGGTGGCGCAGCAGCGCGAAATTCGTCAGGCCATCATTGATGTCAATGCATTGGCGGCGAAACAAACAACCACCGATGACGAAATCAGCCAGTACTATCAACAGCATCAAAGCAGCTTTATGGCACCGGAGCAGTTCCGCGTCAGCTATATCAAGATGGATGCAGCGAGCTTGCAGGAAAGCGCGAGCGAAGCGGATATTCAGAGCTGGTTTGATCAACACAAAGCCGACTACTCGCAGCCGCAACGTAACCGCTACAGTGTCATTCAGACCAAAACTGAAGCGGATGCCAATGCCGTGTTGGATGCGCTGAAAAAAGGCGAAGATTTCGCTACCCTGGCGAAAAGCAAATCCATCGACCCGATCTCTGCCCGTAAAGGCGGCGACATGGGCTGGCTGGAACCGAACACCACGCCGGATGAACTGAAAAATGCCAATCTGACCGAGAAAGGCCAGCTTTCAGGTGTGATAAAATCCTCGGTTGGTTTCCTGATTGCCCGTCTGGATGATATCCAGCCGGAGCAGGTTAAGCCGCTGTCAGAAGTGCACGATGCAGTTGCTGAAAAAGTGAAGCAGGAAAAAGCCGTTGATGCCTTCTATAAAATGCAACAGAAGGTCAGCGAAGCCGCCAGCAATGACAATGAATCACTGGCAGGCGCAGCTGAGGCCTCTGGCCTGAAAGTGGTTGAAACTGACTGGTTCAGCCAGGACAGCGTGCCGCAGGACCTGGATTTCGACGCGGTTAAACAAGCCATTTTCAACGGTGGCTTAGTCGGACAAAATGGTGCGCCGGGTAATAACTCCGACATCATCTCAGTGGATGGCGACCGCGCGTTTGTCCTGCGTATCAGCGAGCACAAACCTGAAGCAGTCAAACCGCTGGATCAGGTAAAAGCACAAATCGCCGATACCCTGAAGCATGATAAAGCAACCCAGCAGGCGAAAGAGCAGGCGAATAAGTTGCTGGCCGATCTCAATGCCGGTAAGCAGGATGTGCTGCAAGCCGCCGGTCTGACGCTGAGCGCCAGCAAAACCGTCGATCGCAATGCGCAGGACCCGGTAGCACAATCTGCATTCAACCTGCCGCAGCCGGTTGACAACAAACCGTCATGGGGCGTGAGCGAAGACATGCAGGGTAATGTGGTGCTGGTGGCACTGGATAAAGTCAGCACTGGCAGCATGCCACAACCGCAGATTGACCAGATGGTGAAAGGTGTGACGCAGAATAACGCGCAAATCGCCTTCGAAGCCCTGCTGGAAAACCTGCGCAAAGAGGCCAAGATCAAGTACGGCGCAGCCGCACAAATGCAGTAAGCCTCGCAAAAAAATCAGAATGGTTGAAACAGACAAAGGCCGCTTATGCGGCCTTTTCCATTTCTGAGATTCGGCTTTTGAGCCTGATTCTGTGCTGTGACACTCTGCATCTGCTGTTAAACACAAGGAGAGACACAGCATGATCAAACAAACTTTTCAGGTCTTATTCTTCTCGCTGGCCCTTGGCGGTACGGTGTGTTCCACCAGTCTGGCAGCGGCAGAAAGCCCCAGTGAGACACAGGCAACGCAGGTATCACCGCCAGCGGAAGGACAGGTCAGCATCAATCAGGCAAGCGCAGAAGAACTTGCAGCTGCAATGAATGGTATTGGCCTGAAGAAAGCCCAGTCTATCGTTAGTTATCGCGAACAATACGGCCCATTTACAGCAATTGAGCAATTAAAGGAGGTGCCAGGTATCGGTAGCGCGTTGGTTGAGCGTAACAGTGCCCGCCTGAAACTGTGAGAAAGCTCGCGACTCAGGAAGGATGAGGTCAACCTGCATTTACGCTGTGCTATGCTCAACAGGTCCAACCAGTTGTCATTCACAGCGTAATCAGGAGCAATAATGCAGACCACGATCAAAGTGCGCGGTTACCATCTTGACGTCTATCAGCACGTAAACAATGCGCGTTACCTGGAGTTTCTGGAGGAGGCGCGCTGGCAATGGCTGGAGGATGTCGATGCGTTCAACTGGCTGGTACAGCAGAAGCTCGCTTTTGTGGTGGTGAATATCAACATTAACTATCGCCGCCCGGCAGTGCTGGGCGACGTGCTGACGATTGAGAGTGAGATAGCGCAGTTGAATGGCAAGAGTGGCGTTATTTCGCAGCGGGTGTTGTTAGCCGGCGATGGTTCACCGGTTGCCGATGCGGCATTAACCTTTGTCTGCATTGACCTGCGTACGCAAAAAGCAGTGCCAATGGAAGGGGAGTTACGCGAACGGCTGGCGGCATTAATGGTATGACGAGAGGCTGGCGTCAGCGACGCCAGCGGGGTGAAGCGGGATCAGACCAGCCCGCTTTTTTGTTTCATCTGCGCCATGATGGCTGAGGCATTAGCCTGATAATCTGCCAGACCACGGGCGCGCAGATGGCAGGCAGCACATTCGCCACAACCGTCACCTTTGACGCCGTTATAGCAGGTCAGGGTTTCTGCACGCACCAGTGGCAACTGTTGCCAGTAATCCGCCAGTGCCCATGTTTCCGCTTTGTTGAGCCACATCAGCGGCGTTTCGAAACGAATATTGCGCGCCATGCCCAGGCTGACGGCGTTATTCAACGCTTTGACGAATTCATCACGACAGTCAGGGTAACCGGAAAAATCGGTTTCACACACCCCGGTGATGACGGCTTCGGCTTCCACCTGGTATGCATAAATCGAGGCCAGCGTTAAAAACAGAATGTTGCGTCCTGGCACGAAAGTACTCGGCAGGCCGCTGGCATTGGGATCATAGGTCGGCACCGGGATGTTATCACGCGTCAGGCTGCTGACCGCCAATTCGTTCAGCAGCGTTACATCCAGCACCTTGTGCGCGCGTGCGCCAAGTTTCTTTGCCAGTTCGGCCGCAACCTCAATTTCTTCGCGATGACGCTGGCCATAATCAAAGGTGACGCAATGCACTTCATCATACTGCTGCAATGCCTGAATTAAACAGGTGGTGGAGTCTTGTCCGCCACTGAATACTACAACGGCTCTTTTCATCTTTTCTTCCGTATAAAACCCAGCCCTTATGGTAATGGCTCAGCTGTGTGATGAACAGTATCGACTGCGGCGGGAGGAGGGATCCACGCGCGGGTAAAGTCGAACCAGCCCAGGCTGTTAAGTTGAATGCCTTCCACGCCGGGAGGGGCAGAGATTTGATAGCGATAATTAAATAACGGCAGTAGATAACCGGCGCGCATCAGTTGCTCAAACAGCTGGTGGCTAAGAATAGCACGCTGCCCCGGGTCCTGTTGTTGCGCAATTTCGCGCAGATGCTGACGTAAATGGATCGCACTTTGCGTTCCCCGGAGTGGCTGCCATAGCGGATCGTTCTCCAGCCAGCTTATGAGGGTAAACAGCGGCGCATCACCAATCAGGCGATCGCCCATCACCAGATCGGCTTCGGCCAGTTCACGTTCATCGCGCCAACTTTTGACGTCATGAAATATGCAAGTCAGCTGGCAGCCCTGCGCAGCTAATAGCGGCTTCAGGGCTTCCGCCATCACATGTAATTCCACTGGCAGATGATAATGCAAGGTGAGTGCAGCAGGCAGCGTAACCAGCGTTTCTTCCGAGGCAGGCACCGGCCAGCCTGGCAGCAACTCCTGGCTGGGAGTGATCAAGCCTTCATCCAGCGGCAACTGTTGGATCATGCCACTTCGCTGAATCAGGGCAATTAAGGTTTTAGCCTGCGCAGTACCCAGGCGTGCTGAGAGACGGGGAGCCAGATAACAGAATCCGAGACTGATGCTGCGATCGACCGGGCGCAGTGTATCCAGCTCGTCAGGATCGCCAATGGCGATTTGTACCGGATGGCGGCAACTGGTGCCCAGGGTGCGATCAAACAGTTGGGGGGTGATCCAGTATTCAACCGCCTGAATCAATGGGCGTTGCAGATGCCAGCGCGCATGGCTTTCCAGTCGTACCAGTTCAGCGGCGAAATGCGTCAGTTTCCATGCACCGCTACCGATGTCATCACGTTCAGGATGTGGCAACAGGCAGTATTGGTGCGCCAACCGTTGTGGCAGCCAGTAGTCACTGTGACGCAGTCGAATACGTAGCGCCAGTGGATGGGGCGCAGTGATACTTTCCACCGAGGCAAGCAACCGCAACCCCGGAGTACTATGGCGGATCTTGTTAAACTGCGTGACCAGTTGCGCGGCATACAGCGGTTCATCGTTATGCCAGCATAATTGCGGGCGCAACCAGAAAAACCAGTCACAGCCCGTGGCGTCATGTTGCCAGTGATGAGCCAAATCACCCACGACATCGTCGCCGTTGAAGCGTGTCAGACCAGAGAAAATCTGGCGCGCCAGGTGCTGTTCGGCACGTCCGGTTATTCTCAGCGGGCGCAAGGGTTCAAGGGCACGATAGTAGGGAATGCGTAATACCGGAGCCTGGTTAAGCCACTGACCGCCCATCAACGGACGCAACATGTTCAACAGATGATCGGGTTGCACATCCAGCACCTGCAATGCCTGCACCGCTTCGCCTGCGGCGAGTTGCTGCTGCAAAAGTTGCTGGCGTAGCTGTTCCGGTGACGTGAAAAAGGTCAGGATTCCCTGTTTTCCGCGACCCGCAGCACCCTGCCAACGCAGCCAGCCCGCGTCCTGCCACTGGCGCAGCAGGGTGCGAATATGGCGTTCGCTGCAAAAGCAGTGCTGTGCCATGGCGGAAACACTCAGTTGCTGGGGGGCACCCTGGCTAAGGTGCCAGAGCCGCTGGAATTGATTGACCCGATGAAGTTGCCGCATCACCTAAACCCGGAACAGTTTTCGAAAAGTATTCACTATTAGTTCCGCAATTACCAGGCGATAGTGGGAGTATCACACCGACAGGAGAACTCGCATGGCCCGCCTCGCGGCATTTGATATGGACGGTACGCTTCTGCTGCCGACTCATCGCCTGGGTACAGAAACTCTCGCCAGTTTGCACGCCCTGCATCAACGTGACGTCACGCTGGCGTTTGCTACCGGACGTCATCTGCTGGATATGCAGCCGGTGGTACGTGAGCAAATCACGCTACCCGCCTGGCTGATTACCGGCAATGGTACCCGCGTACACGACCTGGATGGCAAACAGTTATATGGCTGCGATCTGCCGCCTTCTATCGCCGAAGAGGTGATTCATCGCCACTGGCAAACACCTGCGACCATTCATATTTTCAATGATGAAGGCTGGTTTACCGACAAACCGCTGCCCTGGGTGCGGGAAGCGCATGTAATGAGCGGCTTCCACTATCAACTGCGTGATCTGCAACGTATGTCGGCGCATGAAGTCACCAAGATCTGTTTTATTGCCCCGCATGAGACGTTGTGTTTACTGAAAACCGAACTGGATGCGGCATTAGGTGAACGCGCGAATATCTGTTTTTCTGCCTGGGATTGCCTGGAAGTATTACCGCTGGATTGTCACAAAGGGGCGGCTCTGGCGCGACTATGCCAGCATCTTTCCCTGTCGCTTGCCGATTGTATGGCGTTTGGCGATGCCATGAACGATCGCGAAATGCTGGACCGTGTCGGCAACGGTTTCATCATGGGCAATGCCATGCCTCAATTGAAAGCGGAGTTGCCGCATTTGCCGGTTATTGGACATTGCGAGACACAGGCTGTGTCTCACTATTTAAATCACTGGATGACCACACCACACCTCGATTATTCCCCCGAATGCTGAGGCTTGCAGTGAACCGGACAGGATGTCCGGTTTTTTATTGCATCTCTCGCTGCCACGGCTGGATATCGCCAATGTGCTGCGCGACCCATTCCGCGTTGTAATAGGTATCCGGATAGCGTTCGCCGCTGTCGCACAGTATCGTTACCAGCGAACCCTGTTCACCCCGTTCACGCATACGTTTCGCCACCTGCAACATACCCCAGAAATTGGTGCCGGTAGAGGCTCCCGGACGGCGGCCGAGAATCTGTTCCAGCTTCAGCATGGCAGCAACGGTTGCGGCATCCGGCACCTTGATCATCTCGTCAATCACATCGGGTAAAAACGACGGTTCAACGCGTGGACGGCCAATGCCTTCAATCATGCTGCCGCGGTCGCTACTCAGTCCGTGCTCGCGGCTGTGCCAGAAATCAAAAAACACCGAGTGCTCAGGGTCGACCACCAGCAGTCGGGTGTCATAGCCTTGATAACGGATATAACGCCCGAGGGTGGCGGAGGTTCCGCCTGTACCCGCACTCATAATCAGGGTATGTGGCACCGGGCAAGGTTCATGCGCCATCTGGCGAAAGATGCTCTCGGCGATGTTGTTATTGCCGCGCCAGTCAGTGGCACGCTCAGCATAGGTAAACTGATCCATAAAATGGCCGTTCAACTCACGCGCCAGTCGTTCCGATTCACTATACAACTGGCAGGGATCGGTCACGAAATGACACTCCCCACCATAAAAGCGGATCAACTCGATTTTACGTTTAGCCGTGCTGGCGGGCATCACGGCAATAAATGGCAGCCCCAGCAGACGCGCAAAATAGGCTTCTGAAACCGCAGTGCTGCCGGAAGAGGCTTCAATAATTGGCGTTCCCTGGCGGATCCAACCATTGGCCAGACCGTACAAAAACAGCGAACGCGCCAGACGGTGTTTCAGGCTACCGCTCGGATGGGTGCTTTCATCTTTCAGGTAAAAACCAATGCCGGGAAAATCATCCAGGTTAAAGCGAATCAGATGGGTGTCGGCAGAGCGCTGAAAGTCAGCGTTAATTTCGTTAATAGCGTGACGAATCCAGGGCGTTTGCATGCTAAGTTTCCGCAAAATTTAATCGCCACAGTGTAAGGCACTGGCAGGAAAAAGAGGTTGCTTTAATCGGTGTATAATGGCTCGATGAGAGAAAAATTTTCTCCCGGAGAGGTAAATGCTAGATAAAACTGACCGTAAACTGCTGGCGCTATTACAGCAGGATTGCACCTTGTCACTCCAGACGCTGGCAGATGCGGTCAATCTCACCACCACCCCGTGCTGGAAACGCCTGAAAAAACTGGAAGATGATGGCATTATTCGTGCGCGCGTGGCGCTGTTAGACGGCGATAAAATCGGTCTGGCGCTGACCGCGTTCATGTTTGTCAAAACCCAGCAGCATAGCAGCGACTGGTATCAGCAATTTGTCAGCGTGGTCCAGCAGATGCCGGAGGTAATGGCGTTCTATCGTATGGCCGGCGAATATGACTATCTGCTGCGTATTCAGGTGGCAGATATGAAAAGTTACGATGGTTTTTATAAGCGGCTGGTGAATGGCGTACCGGGTCTGATTGACGTGACCTCCAGTTTCGCGATGGAAGAAATTAAATACACAACCGCATTGCCGGTAGCACCCTGACGGGTAAAGAAAGAGACAGTCTTGTGCGATTATTCAGCCAGTTAAGTTGGTATTTTCTGCGCGAGTGGCGGCGATATCTGGGCGCGGTCACTCTGCTCATCATCATTGCGCTTCTGCAATTGCTGCCACCGCATTTGGTGGGCGTAATTGTTGATGGCGTTACCCAACATACCTTAAGCACCGGACGACTGATGATGTGGATCGGCGTGATGCTGGTCACTGCGGTGGTGGTTTATCTGCTGCGTTATGTCTGGCGCGTGCTGCTGTTCGGAGCCTCTTACCAACTGGCGGTGAAATTACGTGAAGATTTTTACCGTCAATTGAGCCGCCAGCATCCGGCATTTTACCTGCGTCATCGCACCGGTGATCTGATTGCCCGTGCTACCAACGATGTTGACCGCGTGGTTTTTGCCGCCGGGGAAGGGGTGCTGACGCTGGTGGATTCACTGGTGATGGGTTGTGTGGTGCTGGTGGTGATGAGCGTACAAATCAGCTGGCAGTTGACGTTACTGGCGTTGGTACCGATGCCGATTATGGCTCTGATTATCCATCGTTACGGCAATCAGCTGCATGACCGTTTCAAACTGGCACAGGCGGCA
Source organism: Pantoea sp. X-Soil-TKNS-1279 (assembly GCF_059730565.1). Taxonomy (NCBI): domain Bacteria; kingdom Pseudomonadati; phylum Pseudomonadota; class Gammaproteobacteria; order Enterobacterales; family Erwiniaceae; genus Pantoea; species Pantoea sp. X-Soil-TKNS-1279. Next base: position 1,135,033 of record NZ_AP035948.1, read on the forward strand.
TTCTCCAGCCTGAATGATCAAACTCAGGAAAGCCTGACCAGCATTCGCATGATCAAAGCCTTTGGTCTGGAAGATCATCAATCGCAGCAGTTTGCGGCCATCGCGCGCGATACTGGCGAGAAAAACCTGCGAGTGGCAAGGGTAGATGCGCGTTTTGATCCCACCATCTATATCGCGATTGGTTTCTCCAATTTGCTGGCGATTGGTGGCGGGAGCTGGATGGTGTGGCATGGCAGCCTGACGTTAGGGCAGCTCACCAGCTTTGTAATGTACCTCGGCCTGATGATTTGGCCGATGCTGGCACTGGCGTGGATGTTCAATATCGTTGAGCGTGGCAGCGCGGCCTGGAGCCGTATCCGTGCGTTGCTGGCGGAAGCTCCGGCAGTGGAAGACGGCCAACAAATGCTGCCGCCGGAAGCAGGGAATTTGCAGGTGGCGATCCGCGAGTTTCGCTATCCGGCGAGTGCCGGTGTGGCGCTCAGCCATGTCAATTTTCAGCTCAAACCCGGCCAAATGCTGGGCTTATGTGGCCCCACTGGCTGTGGCAAAAGCACGCTGTTAAGTTTGCTTCAGCGCCATTTCGACCTTGAACAAGGCGATATTCGCTATCACAACACCCCGCTGTCGCAGTTGCGCATTGATAGCTGGCGCAGCCGCCTGGCGGTGGTGAGCCAGACGCCGTTTCTGTTTTCCGATACCGTCGCCAATAACCTTGCGTTAGGTCGACCCAATGCCAGCCAGCAGGAGATTGAGCAGGTGGCGAAGATGGCCTGCGTTCATGAGGATATCCTGCGGCTGCCGCAGGGCTATGAAACCGAGGTGGGTGAACGTGGCGTGATGCTCTCAGGCGGTCAGAAGCAGCGCATCGCTATTGCGCGTGCGCTGTTGCTGAATGCCGAGATCCTGATTCTGGATGATGCATTATCTGCGGTGGATGGACGCACCGAGCACGATATTCTGCACAACCTGCGGCAATGGGGTCGGGGCCGTACGCTGATTATCAGTGCGCATCGTCTGTCGGCGCTGACCGAAGCCAGCGAAATTCTGGTATTGCAGCAGGGTCAGGTGATGCAGCGTGGCGACCACGACGATCTGGTGGCAGAAAGCGGTTGGTATCGTGATATGTACCGTTATCAGCAACTGGAAGCGGCGCTGGACGAGGATGAGATCAGCGAAGGAGCGAGTCGTGGCTAAATCTGTGCGTCTGTGGCCAACCTTGAAACGTTTACTGGCCTACGGCAAACCGTGGCGTAAATCGTTATGGCTGGCCGTGGGCATGTTATGGCTGGCGGCGGCGGCCGAAGTCACCGGCCCGGTGTTAGTCAGTTATTTTATTGATCATCTGGTGGCGCAACACCAGATGCCGTGGGGCATTGTCGCCGGGTTGGTAGTCGGATTTATTCTGCTGCAATTGCTGGCAGCGGGCCTGCACTATTTTCAGTCGTTGCTGTTCAACCGCGCGGCGATCGGCGTGGTGCAAAAATTACGTTCTGATGTGATGAATGCCGCGCTACGACAGCCGTTAAGCGCCTTCGATACCCAACCGGTCGGGCAAATCATCTCACGCGTGACCAACGATACCGAGGTGATCCGCGATCTGTATGTCACGGTGGTGGCAACGGTGTTGCGCAGTGCGGCGTTGATCGGCGCGATGCTGGTGGCGATGTTTGCGCTCGACTGGCGTATGGCGCTGGTGGCGATTGTAATGTTCCCGCTGGTATTGACGGTGATGTTGATCTATCAGCGCTACAGCACACCGATAGCGCGCCGGGTGCGTAGCTATCTGGCCGACATCAATAACGGCTTCAATGAAGTGATTAACGGCATGAGTGTCATCCAGCAGTTCCGCCAGCAGGCGCGTTTTGGTGAGCGCATGGGGGAGGCCAGCCGTTCGCACTATCTGGCGCGAATGGAGACGCTACGACTGGATGGCTTCTTGCTGCGTCCATTGCTGAGTTTATTCTCTGCACTGATTTTGTGCGGCCTGCTGATGCTGTTCAGCTTTGCTAACCCTGGCGTATTTGAGGTGGGCGTTCTGTATGCCTTTATCACTTACCTCGGGCGTCTGAATGAGCCGTTGATTGAACTCACTACCCAGCAATCGATGCTGCAACAGGCGGTGGTGTCGGGTGAGCGCATTTTTGAGTTGATGGATGCGACTCAGCAGGATTACGGCCTGGATAACCGGCCACTGGCCTCCGGGCGTATTTCCCTGCGTGATGTCAGCTTTGCCTATCGCGCCGATCGTGACGTGTTAAGCCAGATCGATCTGGACGTGCCGCCCCGTGGCTTTATTGCGTTGGTTGGCCATACCGGCAGTGGCAAAAGTACGCTGGCAAACCTGCTGATGGGCTACTACCCGGTGACGCGCGGCAGTATCGAACTGGACGGTCGTCCATTGCCACAACTGACGCATCAGGCGTTACGTCAGGGGGTAGCGATGGTGCAACAGGACCCGGTGGTGCTGGCAGATACCTTGCTCGCCAATGTCCGTCTTGGGCGCGATATCCCGGAGCAGGCGGTGTGGAAGGCGCTGGAGACGGTGCAGCTTGCCGCGCTGGTGCGCGCTATGCCGGAGGGTATTCACACCCGGTTGGGCGAGCAGGGCAATAACCTGTCGGTCGGTCAGAAACAGTTGTTAGCGCTGGCGCGGGTGCTGGTATCGCTGCCGCAAATTTTGATCCTTGATGAAGCCACCGCCAATATCGATTCCGGCACTGAGCAGGCGATTCAGCACGCCCTGCGTGCCTTGCGTCAGCACAGCACGCTGGTGGTGATCGCGCATCGCCTCTCCACTATTACTGAGGCAGACCAGATTCTGGTCCTGCATCGCGGTCAGGTCGCTGAACGCGGTACGCATACCCAGTTACTGGCGCAACAGGGGCGTTACTGGCAAATGTACCAGCTGCAACAGGCGGGCGATGAACTCGCGGCGGGCATTCCCTTAACGACTGAAGGGTGACTTGCACCTTTTTTGCGCACCTTTATCGGATTATTCTGTAGAAATGCACTTCTTTGAGGCTACAAGCACCAAAGAGGTGCAAACAATCCACTCCTTTCTTCCTTTCCTGCTGGTATTTGTGTTGTTCATCACAGAACGAAGCGCGCTGCAGCGCGGCTAATCTGCTGACTCTGCGGTTTTTTTATTTATGGCACACCCTTTGCTTATATCCCTGCGTGTCCGGTAAGACTCACTCATTAAATACCTGGAGGGGATCGTATGAAGCTGGTTACCGTGGTAATCAAACCATTTAAGCTGGAGGACGTGCGTGAAGCCTTATCCTCTATTGGCATTCAGGGACTGACAGTTACCGAAGTGAAGGGTTTCGGTCGCCAGAAAGGTCACGCAGAGCTTTATCGCGGTGCCGAGTACAGCGTGAACTTCCTGCCAAAAGTAAAAATTGATATCGCCATTGCTGATGATCAACTGGACGAAGTCGTGGATGTGATCAGCAAAGCCGCTTACACCGGCAAGATTGGCGACGGCAAAATTTTCGTTGCGGAACTGCAACGCGTTATCCGTATTCGTACTGGCGAGACCGACGAAGCAGCACTGTAACTAGGCCTTGATTGTGATGGGATGGAAAGAAATGAATAAAATGATGACGAAGTTAGGCCTGACCAGCCTGGCGCTGTTACCGTCTCTGGCCATGGCGGCAGCTCCTGCCGTTGCGGATAAAGCCGATAACGCGTTTATGATGATCTGCACCGCGTTGGTGTTGTTCATGTCGATTCCGGGCATCGCCCTGTTTTACGGCGGTCTGATCCGCGGTAAAAACGTATTGTCCATGCTGACTCAGGTAGCGGTAACCTTCTCTCTGGTTTGTGTGCTGTGGATGATTTACGGTTACTCGCTGGCTTTCAGCGAAGGCAATGCCTTCTTCGGTAGCTTCCAGTGGGCGATGTTGAAAAATATCGAGCTGAAAGCGCTGATGGGCACCTTCTATCAATATATTCACGTTGCGTTCCAGGCTTCCTTCGCCTGTATCACCGTGGGCCTGATTGTGGGTTCCATTGCGGAACGTATTCGTTTCTCTGCGGTGCTGATTTTCGTTGCGGTATGGCTGACTCTGGCTTATCTGCCGATTGCACACATGGTCTGGGCTGGCGGTCTGCTGGCATCTGATGGCGCGCTGGACTTCGCGGGCGGTACCGTTGTTCACATCAACGCTGCGGTTGCTGGTCTGGTCGGTGCTTATCTGGTGGGCAAACGTGCTGGCTTCGGTAAAGAAGCATTTAAACCGCACAACCTGCCAATGGTGTTCACGGGTACTGCAATCCTGTATGTGGGCTGGTTCGGCTTCAACGCTGGTTCTGCTTCTGCTGCCAACGAAATCGCTGCCCTGGCATTCCTGAACACCGTCATTGCGACGGCGGGTGCGGTACTGTCCTGGACCTTCGGTGAGTGGGCACTGCGTGGTAAGCCTTCTCTGCTGGGTGCCTCTTCAGGCTTCATCGCAGGTCTGGTTGCTATCACTCCGGCGTGTGGTTATGTCGGTGTTGGCGGCGCGCTGATTATCGGTCTGGTCGGTGGTTTGGCTGGTCTGTGGGGTGTCACTACCCTGAAGAAATGGCTGCGTGTTGATGACCCGTGTGATGTGTTCGGTGTGCACGGCGTGTGTGGCATCGTGGGTTGTATCCTGACTGGTGTGTTCGCTTCCTCTTCACTGGGTGGCGTAGGTTATGCTGAAGGCGTAACCATGGGCCATCAGGTATGGATCCAGCTGTTCAGCGTGGGTGTCACTATCGTCTGGTCTGGTGTGGTTGCCTTCATTGGCTTCAAACTGGCCGATATGATTGTTGGCCTGCGTGTTCCGGAAGATCAGGAACGTGAAGGTCTGGATGTTAACAGCCACGGCGAAAACGCTTACAACCAGTAAGAGCCGGGCTGAAAAAGAGAGCAGTGCGCTAAAATAATAAAAAGCAGAAGGGGCGAGTCATCGCCCCTTTTTTTATTCGCTGCGTTGGCGCATCACCCCTTCCTGCACAGTGGTTGCCACCAGCGTGCCATCCTGAGTAAAAAACTCCCCGCGTACAAACCCGCGTGCACCTGATGCTGAGGTGCTGACAACGCTATACAGCAGCCATTCTGACAGGTCGAACGGGCGGTGGAACCACATTGAGTGGTCGATAGTCGCGACCTGCATGTCGGGCTCAAGGAAGCCTTTGCCGTGCGGCTGAAGCGCTACAGGCAGGAAGTTGAGGTCTGATGCATAGCCAAGCAGATATTGGTGAATCCGACGATCCTGCGGCAGTTGACCGTTAGCACGCACCCACACCTGACGTACCGGCTCATCAACACGGCCTTTCAGCGGGTTGTGAATCTGCACCGGACGAATATCGAGAGGACGTTCAGAGAGGAATTTTTCCCGTAATTTAATCGGCAGATGCGCTGCCAGCTTATGCGCCAGATCCTGTTCCGATGGCAAATTATCCGGGGCGGGGACCTGTGGCATGCTGTTCTGATGCTCAAATCCGCTTTCCGGTGCCTGGAACGAGGCCGTCATGTAGAAGATCGGTTGTCCATTTTGTACAGCGCTGACGCGGCGCGCGCTAAAGCTTTTGCCATCCCGTAGAGTTTCGACATCATAGATAATGGCTTTCTGGCTATCGCCCGGACGCAGGAAGTAACTATGGAATGAGTGAATGATACGTGCTTCCGGCACTGTCTGTTTCGCTGCATAAAGCGCCTGGCCAACCACCTGACCACCAAACACCTGACGCAGGCCGAGGTCTTCGCTTTGACCGCGAAATAATCCCTCTTCCAGTTTTTCCAGATTCAACAAATTAAGCAGGTTGTGCAGTGCCTGGCTCATAACGGATTCCTCAGTGATACCGGTCGGGCAAGTGTGAAAGATCCGACCAGTTGTCGTCAATCTTTTTGCCGTGGTTTCAGCAATCTAAGACCCGTCTTAAGCGCATTGCGGATTTTTGTGCCAGAATTAAGGGCATTCGGTGGTGGAATAGCTGCACATTATTTTTTCCCGCCGACAATCATAGTGTTCATAAGGAGACGACATCAATGAAACTCTGGCAAATCATTAGCGGTATGACATTGGCTGTGGCGGTCGCAGGGTGCGCGGATCACAGCAAACCGGTGGCAACGCCAACGTTGGGTGCAACGGTTGCCGGTCAGCAAACGGCCATTGCGCAGCCGAATGTAAGTGGCTCCATTTATATTCGCCAGCGTATTGCGTTACCGCCGGATGCGGTGCTGACAGTGACTCTGTCAGATGCCTCACAGTCCGATGCGCCATCCCGCGTGCTGGCGCAGCATGTGGTGCGTACCGAGGGTAAACAGGCACCGTTCCAGTTTGTGCTGCCCTTTAACCCGGCAGACATCCAGCCGAACGCACGCATTCTGTTGAGTGCAGCAATAGCCATTGATGGCAGACTGGCGTTTATCACTGATACGGTAAAACCGGTGATTAATCAGGGCGGAACCAAGGTCGAATTGTTGCTGGTGCCTACCACCAATATGGCGATGCCAACGCAGCCTGGTGCGGCAACGACCGTGCCGTCTACCTCTCCTACGCAGGTGACACCATCGTCTTCAGTGCCTGCGGCGACCAGTATGTAAACGGATATCGTCCCGGCGCGATTTATCGCACCGGGACGAATGTGTACCGGGTATCAATCCTGATCCCAACGATATCGCGGCAGTTCAATTTCTCCCGCATCACTCACTTCGATCCCTTCAGCTTCCAGCGCATCGCGCTGACGAAATAAATCATCACCCTGTAGCGAAATACGCCCGTGACGATTCAGGACTCGATGCCAGGGTAACTGGCTGCCTGGTGGGAGACGTTTCAGCACGCCACCCACCTGACGTGCCGCACGCGGGGAGCCAGCCAGACGGGCGACATCACCATAGGTCATCACTTTACCGGGGGGAATGGCGGCAACAATCTGCCACACGCGCTGCGGAAAGCTATCATGTTCACTCATTGGGTCGTCCTGAATAACCGCAAAGGGCAGACTTTAACATGAACCAGGGCACGTATAATCGCCTGTCTGTTCAAGAAAACAACGGTCATCCGGCGTTTGCTTGCAATTGCCGGGGGCTTACCTGATAATGCCAGCGCTCTCGTAATGAGGGCTAGTCAATGGGGGCCCTGTTGGTTCTCCCGCAATGCTAACTTGTGAACTCGGTCAGGTCCGGAAGGAAGCAGCCGCAGCAGGCGACGCGTGTGCCGGGATGTAGCTGGCAGGGCCTCCACCATTTCTGCCTCGAAAAAATCCCCTTAAATTCAATCAATAGCGTGCTGCTGGCACTCCTTTGCCAGTGAAAGGTCAATCCCTGAAAATTGGTTGCTGCAACAGGCTGGGCAAGAGAAGGGAAAAACTTAGCGGACGAACTTCCAGACAGACCCGGGCACTTTATCGTAGAGCTTATTCATCGTCAGCTCTGCAAGGCGGTGATCGGCAGCCGAGTAAAATACCGCTAACTCGTCATCGGACAATTCATACTTGTTTTTTTCAATCACCCGCTCAAGGGTATCGATTGAGCGACAGCGGCGCAGTCGCATCAAATAATCGGTTTTGGTTAAGGCTTGATTGCTCATAAATAAATCGTTCTCACTCTGATGCTAAAAGGAATGGCTGGGTTGCTGTAGAAAAGCGCACTCTTCGGCAAACAGGTTAAATAAGCGTCGTGCTGAACGTTGCCAACGTTGAAGATCCTGAGTATTGATTCCGTAACTGCTAAACAACATAAAGGTATCGTCAAGATATTCATCGATTTGCGTTATCAGTGCTTCATCTTCAACATGCTTAATTTTGTAATTCATCGTGAAAGACGCGATATGCTCAATCAAATCGTTGAGCTGTAAATTGCTTTCAGAAGTAGGATCATTAACCCAGCCATGATGACTGTCAGTTAATGTTGCCATACTTTCGTCAAACAGGTTCTCACACAGAAATTTAAGCTGGGCAATATCATGCCGTTTCGGTGAGTATTCGTCCATCTTTTTCCCCTCCATAGCTAGCACGGTTACCGCAGCGCGGCGAGATTTGGAAAAGCGGCCAGGAAGCGATCACGAATAAAATGAATTCAGCGACTCCTCAAATATAATCCAGATTCATTAGTTTTGCTCACCTCCATTACCAAATATTACAATTCATCGGCAGGTGAAGGGCGTGTATTGTCTATCACTTCGAACACCAGTGCGCCCGGCTGGATATGAAACAGAACATCTTCCTGACGTGTAAAGGTTTCATTTAAATCCTGACAAGGACTAAATAAATTCCACTGGAAATCGTAAAGCATTTTAAATCGATTATTAGCGATAATCTTGATGGAAATAATGCGAAAACTCTCGGGAACTAATCGCGCATTTTGTGAATACCATAGTAAATCACCCGCCAGCGCAGAGGCTATTTTGAGAATATTCCCTTGAATTAATGCCTGCAACTTTGTGCAGTTATCCTCACCGACCGCAATATCACAATGAATAATGGCCTGCATGGTTAACCCGGTATAAAGGCTGTTGTTTCTATCATTGGGGTTTCTGACAAACATTGCAAGCTCACCTTAAGTATAAATAGCTATTGTTGTGATGGATTGCATTGTGCTGAAGGGGAAAAGGGAGGTGAGCATCGCTGCTGGTTAACTTTTGAAACACTTTCCCTCGCAGTCGTCGAACAAATGATCTGATATCATTTCGTTATGTTATAACATTATTGGCTGTAATTTATGAATCACAGTGGTTTACTTCTGTCACTGGGCGGGCGTCTGCTCGTGGCGTTGTTGTTGGTTGCCCTGCTGGCACTGGCGATAGTTTGGGGGATGCAGAAATGATGCGCTTTCGTCATCTGCAGGCTGGCTATCAGGGGCAGTGTGTTACACCTACGATTAATGGGGAACTGTTTACGGGGAGTATGACTGCGCTGATTGGCGCCAATGGCAGCGGTAAATCCACGTTACTGAAAACCATTGCTGGTTTACTCGTTCCCATCTCTGGACGTTGTGAACTTGATGTTTCACGTAAGGAACTGGGTTGGCTTCCACAGCGTACTGAGTTGGAAACTCGATTTCCCATCACGGCGTATGAATTGGTTGCAATGGGGTGCTGGCCACGCAGTGGCTGGTTCCGAGCCATTAATCGCGCCATGCGCAAAGAAATTGATGCTGCGCTGGATGCGGTGCAGATGCGAGATTTTGCTGATGCACAACCTGCCACCCTGTCAGGTGGGCAATTGCAACGTGTTTTGTTTGCCCGTTTGATGTTGCAACGCAGTAAATTATGGCTGCTGGATGAACCCTTTAATGGCATTGATAGCCAGACTGTCACGCTATTGATGTCAATCCTGCAACAGCAGCAAGAGGCGGGCACGACCTTGTTAGTGGTGTTACACGACCGTCCTTTAGTTGAGCGTTACTTTCAGGATGTTTTGTCGCTGGATGAACCTGTATCTGAACACGGCACGCTGCTGCGGAGGCTGGCATCGTGACCCTACTGCAACCTTTTATTGAATTCGGTTTTATGCGTCGTGCGCTGGTGGCCTGTGTCGCACTGGCATTGAGCGCCACGCCACTCGGCGTGTTCCTCTCACTACGCCGTATGAGCCTGATTGGTGATGCGCTTTCGCACGCCGTTTTACCTGGTGCGGCTATTGGCTATCTCATCTCTGGCTTGTCGTTAGTGGCTATGGGGGTGGGTGGGTTGATTGCTGGCCTGGCGGTGGCGCTACTCTCGGGCGCGGTGAGTCGTTATACCCCATTAAAAGAAGATGCCAGCTTTGCCGGCTTTTATCTCGGTTCCCTTGCGCTTGGCGTCACCCTGGTTTCCTTGCGTGGTTCAAGCGTTGACCTGCTGCATGTGTTATTTGGCTCTCTGCTGGCAGTTGATAACGGTGCGATTTTGCTGGTGGGAGGGATTGCCGCCTTCACCTTAGTGATGCTGGCTGCCATCTATCGTCCATTAGTCATTGATGCTTTTGATCCGGATTTTCTACGTGCGCAGGGTAAATGGAGTGCCCCTCTGGTGCACGGCATTTTTCTCACCCTGGTCGTGCTCAATCTGGTGGCTGGTTTTCAGGTGCTGGGCACGTTGATGTCTGTAGGGTTAATGATGTTGCCCGCCGCCAGTGCCCGCTTCTGGAGTCGTCATCTCGCCTGCATGTTGGGCATCGCCATGTTGTTGGCCGTGGTGGCGGCGTTGATTGGATTGATATTGTCGTGGCTTTACTCCCTGCCTGCCGGGCCTGCGGTGGTTCTGAGTGCAGCCGGACTGTTTTTAATTTCTATTTTAACTGGACCTTGTGGCGGTTTACTGCGCCGCCAATAACGAAACTAATGAGGGGATACGTATGAAGAAGTTACCGATTAGCCTGGCGTTGGGTGCCATGTTGATCAGCCCGCTGGCGCTGGCAAAAACGGTGGATGCGGTAGCGAGTTTTACCGTGCTGGCGGATATCGTGAAACAAGTTGGTGGCGATCACGTTAAAGTGAAATCGCTGGTGGGGCCAAATGGCGATCCTCACACTTTTGAACCGACTCCGCAGGATAGCCAGGCACTGGCGCAGGCGGATGTGGTGTTTGTCAGCGGTCTGGGGCTGGAAGGCTGGATGGATCGATTGGTGAGCGCATCAGGTTACAAAGGCACGATGGTGGTGGCATCAACCGGTGTCAACAGTCGTGAGATGGTAGATGATGGTAAAACCATCACCGATCCGCACGCGTGGAACAGCATGGCGAATGGCGTGATTTATGCCACCAACGTCATGAACGCGTTAATCAAAGCCGATCCGGAAGATGCCGCTGCCATTCGTAAGCAGGGCGAAAACTATATCCAGCAATTACAGAAACTCGATAGCTGGGCAAAAACATCCTTTGCCGCTGTACCGCAGAATAAACGCAAAGTGCTGACCAGCCATGATGCGTTTGGTTATTTTGGCCAGCGCTATGGCGTGGAATTCCTCGCCCCGGTCGGTTTCTCAACGGAAGCGGAAGCCAGTGCCAGCGATGTCGCCTCGATCATCAAACAGCTCAAGGCTGAGCACATCAATACTTACTTTATGGAGAATCAGACCGATCCGCGTCTGGTGAAACAGATTGCTAACGCAACCGGTGCGAAACCGGGTGGCGAACTCTATCCGGAAGCATTGTCGGAGGCCAATGGTCCTGCTCCGACTTATGAAGCAGCATTCAAGCATAATGTGAATGCGCTGCTGAAAAGTATGAAGTAATAAAAAAGGCCGGGTATCAACCCGGCCAATTATCACGACACCATCCTAACGTTTTTTCTTCTTTCTTCCCTGTACCGCTTTAAAGCGCGGATTGGTTTTACAGATCACATAGATACGACCTTTACGACGCACGACTTTGCAATCTTTATGACGGGTCTTTGCTGAACGCAATGAACTCAATACCTGCATGTGGAACTCCGTTATGCCTTGCCGCGACCGAGGAAACGGCCAAAACGCTGGTTGAAGCGTGCCGCACTACCTTCTTTAGCAAAATCTTTCTGCTTGCCGGTGTAGTACACATGCGATTTTGAAGAAACATCGAGTGTGACATAGGGCAGCACTTCGCCTTCAAATTCGATAGTACGTTCAGTTTTGATGGTGGAGCCGACTTTGAAATATTCATTCGCCGTAGTGTCGTGGAACACCACCGGGCGGTAGTGGGGATGGATATCAGGTTTCATAATTTCTCGCCTTATGTAATGTTATAATATAACAATAGTATGAACCTGAGCGTCCCACAATGCAACTCGTAGCGTTACGATTTATCGCGCCACCCACGATGCCGCACCTGCCCCGTAGCGGCGCGATTTATCGCGCGGGTTGTGCTGAGAGCAAAAAAAAGGCCGCATCAGCGGCCTTTTAAGGAAGGAAAATCTTAGTGGCTATGGTTAACCGGATGGCCTTGTTCCAGTTCAGCTTTATTCTTGCTGAAACGGCGACGTACCACCACGAAGAACACCGGCACGAAGAAGATTGCCAGCGCGGTTGCGGTGACCATGCCGCCCATCACGCCTGTACCTACCGCGTTCTGTGCGCCAGAACCGGCACCGGTACTGATCGCCAGCGGCAGCACGCCGAGGATAAAGGCCAGCGAGGTCATCAGAATCGGGCGCAGACGCATACGGGATGCCTCAAGCGTTGATTCCACCAGGCCTTTGCCTTCTTTCTCCATCAAGTCCTTGGCGAACTCTACGATCAGGATGGCGTTCTTCGCCGACAGGCCGATGGTAGTCAGCAGACCCACCACGAAGTAGACGTCGTTGCTCAGACCACGCAGGGTAGTGAACAGCAACGCACCCACCACGCCGAGCGGAACCACCAACATTACCGAGAACGGAATCGACCAGCTTTCATACAGCGCAGCCAGACACAGGAACACCACAATCAACGAGATGGCGTACAGTGCCGGAGCCTGGTTACCGGACAGACGTTCCTGGTAGGACATGCCCGTCCAGTCATAGCCGATACCGGCTGGCAGTTTCGCCGCCAGTTCTTCCATCAGGTTCATGGCATCACCGGAGCTTTTACCCGGTGCAGCCTGGCCGAGAATTTCCATCGACGGCAGGCCGTTATAACGTTCCAGACGTGGTGAACCATACTGCCACTTCGCACTGGAGAAGGCAGAGAATGGCACCATCTCACCGGCGCTGTTACGTACATACCATTTGCTGACGTCATCCGGCAGCATACGTGAATCTGGCTGCCCCATAACGTACACCTTCTTCACGCGACCACGGTCGATGAAGTCGTTAACGTAGGAACCACCCCATGCCGCACCCAGCGTGGTGTTGATGTCAGACAGCGAAACACCCAGTGCTGAGGCTTTTTCCTGATCGATAATCAGTTTGTACTGCGGAGTATCTTCCAGGCCGTTAGGACGCACGCCCACCAGCGTATCCGGGTGCTGAGCGATCATACCGAACAGCTGATTACGTGCTTCGGTCAGCTTCTCATGTCCCAGGTTACCCTGATCAATGAGCTGGAAGTCGAAACCGGTGGCGTTACCCAGCTCGATAATCGCCGGCAGGTTGAACGGAATGACCATCGCATCTTTGATGGAACCCAGCGCACGCATCGCACGAGCGGCAAGGGCAGGCACTTTCATGTCGGCACTGCTACGCTCGTCCCACGGCTTGAGGCTGACGAAGGCGATACCGGTGTTCTGTCCACGACCGGCAAAGCCGAAGCCGTTAACGGTAAACACCGAGTTCACGCTGTCTTTCTCTTTAGTCAGGAAGTAATCCGTCACCTGGTCGAGCACTTTCTGCGTACGTTCCTGAGTCGCACCGGCAGGCAATTGCGCCTGAGCCAGCAGCAGCCCCTGATCCTCTTCCGGCAGGAACGAGGTAGGAAGACGCAGGAACAGATACGCCATGCCGACAACGATGATCAGATAAAGTACCAGGTAACGACCGGTGCTGCGTACGATATGACCAACGCTATCAACGTAGTGATGGGTGCTCTTATCGAACAGGCGGTTAAACCAGCCGAAGAAACCGGTGGTTTTGCCGTGGCTGCCTTTCTCTACGGGTTTCAGCATGGTTGCGCACAGCGCAGGTGTCAGAATCAACGCCACCAGCACCGACAGGGCCATTGCTGACACGATGGTGATGGAGAACTGACGATAAATAACCCCGGTAGAGCCACCAAAGAAGGCCATCGGAATAAATACCGCAGAGAGCACCAGCGCAATACCCACCAGCGCACCCTGAATCTGCTCCATCGATCGTTTCGTGGCTTCCTTGGGCGGCAGCCCCTCCTCGGCCATCACACGCTCAACGTTTTCTACCACCACGATGGCGTCATCCACCAACAGGCCGATGGCGAGCACCATCCCGAACATGGTGAGCGTGTTTATCGAGTAGCCGCAGGCGGCGATAATCGCAAAGGTTCCGAGCAATACGACCGGTACTGCAATGGTCGGGATCAGTGTGGCGCGGAAGTTCTGTAGGAACAGATACATCACCAGGAACACCAGCACGATCGCTTCCATCAGGGTTTTCACCACTTCGAAGATGGAGATTTTAACGAACGGCGTGGTGTCATACGGATAAACCACTTTCAGGCCGGTCGGGAAGAACGGTTGTAGCTTCGCCAGCTCGGCTTTTACCGCATCAGCGGTATCCAGGGCGTTAGCGCCGGTCGCCAGCTTGATACCGATACCGGAAGCGGGTTTACCGTTGTAACGGGCGATGATGTCGTAGTTTTCCCCGCCCAGCTCAATCTTCGCCACGTCACGCAGACGCACCTGCGAACCATCGGTGTTGACCTTCAGCAGAATGTTGCCGAACTCGTCGGTCGATGTCAGACGGGTCTGAGCAATGATCGAGGCGTTCAACTGCTGTCCAGGCACCGGAGGTGTACCACCTAACTGACCGGCGGCCACCTGGGTGTTCTGGGTTGTCAGTGCGCTGATCACATCGACCGGTGTCAGCTGGAAGTTGTTGAGTTTGTGCGGATCAAGCCAGATACGCATCGCATACTGCGCACCAAATACCTGGGTATCACCCACCCCAGGAGTACGGCTGATCGGATCTTTGATGTTCGACGCAACGTAGTCCGAGATATCGTTCTGCGTCATGTTCGGATCATCACTGACAAAACCGGCCACCATCAGGAAGCTGCTGGAGGATTTTTTAACCTGAATCCCCTGCGACTGAACTTCCTGGGGCAGCAACGGCATCGCCAGTTGCAGTTTGTTCTGCACCTGAACCTGGGCAATATCCGCATCCGTACCGGACTGGAAAGTCAGGGTCAGGGTCAGCGTACCGGACGAGTCACTGCTCGAGGACATATACATCAGTCCATCGATACCATTCATATTTTGTTCGATGACCTGGGTCACCGAGTCTTGCAGCGTTTTCGCATCAGCACCCGGGTAGGAGGCCTGGATCTCAACTGCCGGCGGCGCAACATTAGGATATTGCTCGATAGGCAGACTGATGATCGATAGCGCACCCGCCAACATAATGATGATGGCGATTACCCACGCAAAAATGGGGCGATCGATAAAAAACTTAGCCATGTATTAACGGCTCCTGTTTATGAAGACGATTTTTCAGACTGTGCCTGAGATGCGGCAGCGGCTTTCGTGTCGTCTGATACTTCTTGTGGTGTTACCTGCGCACCGGGTTTGGCACGTTGCAGACCGACGGTGATCACGCGATCGCCTGCTTTCAATCCTTCGGTCACCAACCATTTATCACCAATCGCCTGGTTGGCTGTCAGGTTGCGCAATTCAACTTTGTTATCGGCTCCGACAACCATGGCTGTGGCCTGACCGGTTGGGGTACGGGTTACTGCCTGCTGAGGCACCAGCAACGCACTCGGATTGGTACCTTCATCCAGACGCGCACGGACAAACATGCCAGGCAACAGGCGGCCATCCGGGTTCGGGAAGATCGCTCGCAGGGTAATCGAGCCGGTGGTTTCGTCGACGGTCACGTCGGAGAACTCCAGCGTACCGGCCTGTGAGTAGGTGCTGCCGTTTTGCATCAACAGAACAACATTGGCTTTGCCGTCGGTCTGTTTCAGCTGACCAGCTTCCAGCTCGGCGCGCAAACGCAGGAAATCATCGCTGGATTGGGTCACGTCAACATACATCGGATCGAGCTGCTGCACGGTAGCCAGCGCGGTAGTCTGCGCACTCGAAACCAGCGCACCTTCCGTCACGGAAGATTTACCAATACGTCCGCTAATTGGGGAGGTCACCTTGGTGTATGCCAGATTAATGCGGGCACTTTCCACGTTCGCCTGTGCGGCCTGTACGGCTGCGGCATTCTGCGCGGCGGTAGCGACGGCGGTGTCATAATCCTGCTGGCTAATGTACTTGGTACCCAGCAGCGGCTTATAGCGTTTAACCGTCAAATCTGCGATGCGCGCATTGGCTTGCGCTTCTGCCAGGGCACCTTTTGCATTGTCGTAAGCCGCCTGATAGGTAGCGGGATCGATCTGATACAGGGAAACCCCTGCTTTAACGTCACTGCCTTCAACAAAGTTACGCTTCAGAATGATACCTGAGACCTGAGGGCGAACTTCCGCAACACGGAAAGCCGAAGTACGGCCAGGGAGTTCAGTGGTGATTTTCAGTGGCTCGTTTTTTAACGTCACAACACCCACTTCAGGGGGCTGCTGCTGGGCGGCTTGCTGGGATTTATTATCATCACATCCTGTCAATACAAAGCTGCCTGAAAGCATCAGGACGGCCGCCAGAGGGGCTAATCCTCTGTTTTTATTCATAAATAAACCTCGAGTGTCCGATATCAAATGATCAATGGATCACAAACCGTTAAACCCATTGCTGCGTTAAAACACGGGTCGTGCTATGGTACATACATTCACAAATGTATGTAAACTTGCCAGTTTGTAAAAAAAGTCCGCTATGGCACGAAAAACCAAAGCACAAGCACTTGAAACGCGTAATCAAATTCTTGATGCCGCGTTAGCTCACTTCTCAGAACACGGTGTTGCCGCCACATCACTGGCGGATATCGCTGCGGCTGCCGGCGTCACGCGGGGAGCCATCTACTGGCATTTCAAGAATAAAGCCGATCTGTTACATGAAATCTGGTTGCAATGTGACGCTGGACTTGACGATGTGGAACTTGAGTATCAAACAAAATACCCCGACGATCCACTCTCTGTTATGCGTTCGATGTTGATCTATATCCTTGACGCTACTGCAAAGGATCCCAAAAGACGCGCACTAATGGAGATCATTTTCCACAAATGCGAATTTGTGGGTGAAATGGCAACCTTGCAGAATATGCAGCAAAGCTTACTGCTGGAATGTTACGACAGAATAGAAGAGGTGCTGCGTGCATGCATTGATGCGGGTCAGTTGCCCGGCAGCCTCAACACCCGTCAGGCAGCGTTGATTATGCGCGCCTACGTTAATGGCATGATGGAAAGTTGGCTGTTTACCCCGGAAAGTTTTGATCTGGCGGCAGAAGCGCCGGGCCTGGTTGAAGCCCTGTTGGATATGTTGCGCTTCAGCCCAACATTATCCAACGGTATTCATTCGTAAAGGCACGATTTATCGCGCCGTTACGGGGATTTTTCTGCGGCTTGTTTCTGTTCATAATCGCGTCGGACAATTGCCAACGCGGCCAGCACCGTGGTGGTGGGAACCTGGTTCTCCTCAAGCAGTTGAATCAGATCCACTGCCAGTTTGATTTCGTCTGGTGCCGTTTCCAGTGACATCGTCTCTCCTAAATACGTAATTTCATCACCACCAGCAGCATCACCACGGCGCCAGCCAGTGCCATGCCCAGGGTCGCCACGCTAAGGGTTACCATGTCGCCCGCGTTAAAATAACTGGCGATATAACCGCCGATCAGCGCACCTATCACCGCCAGTATCAGCGTAACGATAAAGCCACCAGGTCGTCCGGGAAATAGCACCCGTTTTAGCCAGCCGGCGGCAAGACCGGTCAAAATCCAGGCGATAAAAGCCATATGCAACTCCTCATCTCAGGAGAAATGAGTATAGAGGAAAGATCACGGCGCTTACCGTGCGGTAAATTGCAGCTCCAGCTTGTGGATGGCCTGGCGACAGCGTCCCAGACGCGCCTGAAGCTGCTCCAGCTCACGAATCAATTGCTGCTGGACGCTTAAGGTTTCGGCATGTTGCAGATGCTGCTCACGTTCGGCGATCATCGCCAGCAACCGCGTCTCATAACCTCGATACTCTTCACGTTTCTGTTGTTTGACATCAGTATGTGGCCGTTCACGCGCCACGCGCAGTTGCTGGCTCTGGCACTCACGTTGTAAAGCAGCAATCTGATCCACGACTTTATCGGCCAGCCACTGCCGACGCGTGGCGTCCTGATCAGCGGCGGTGAGCTGGGCGATATTGTGTTCCAGCTCTTGCAGATAGTCGGCGAGGCGTGTTCCTTTGCAGTGGAACAACTGCGCATCAAAACGCGGCTGCCGGCAGCTCCCATCTGGTTGCTGAGCGATTTGCTGGCGCAGCAGTACCAGCGTGGATTGAAGACGTTGTTGTGGGCGTGGCAAGGGCATCACTCTTTTCCCGACTGTGTTAACGTAGCGCGGTATCGATTTTATCAGGCATCCGTTATGCAACGCATTTTATTACTGAGCCTTGGCTGGCTGGCAATTGTGCTGGGCACGCTGGGGATTGTATTACCTTTATTACCTACCACGCCATTTGTGTTGCTGGCGGCCTGGTGTTTTGCCCGTTCCTCACCGCGTTTCCATCACTGGTTGTTATGGCGTTCACCTTTTGGTCGTTATCTGCGCCACTGGCAGCGCCATCGTGCGATGCCACCTGGAGCAAAAGGTCGTGCCATGCTGCTGATTATCCTTACTTTTGCTGTGTCCATCTGGTTGGTTCATCTGTGGTGGGTGCGCATTATGCTTGGCGTGATGTTGTGCATCTTGCTGCTGTTTATGTGGCGGATTCCGGTGGTGGCAGAAAGTACAGACGAACGTGAAACGTAGCGACAGGGTTGCATTTAGGCGACCATTTGCTTAGATTTGGGCCTCTTCGTGCGTGGCTTCCCTTTGTGAACTGACTTCGCTTAACCCGGTCCTCCGGGTAATGGCGCTATGGGAGCTGCGCGAAATAGAGATTTCACCAGGCGTAACACTATGACCGCAACTGCTCAGCAGCTTGAACTCATTAAAAACAGCATCAAAAGCATTCCTGACTACCCCAAACCGGGCATTCTGTTCCGTGACGTCACCAGTCTGATGGAAGACCCGCAAGCCTATGCGGCGTCGATTGCCATCCTCGTTGAGCGTTATCGTGACAAAGGCATCACCAAAGTGGTGGGGACGGAAGCGCGTGGTTTCCTGTTTGGCGCGCCGGTCGCGCTGGGTTTAGGCGTGGGTTTTGTGCCGGTGCGTAAGCCGGGCAAACTGCCGCGAGCCACCTTTAGCGAAAGCTATGAACTGGAGTACGGTACCGACACACTGGAATTGCATCAGGATGCTATCCAGCCGGGTGACGTGGTGCTGGTGGTGGATGATCTGCTGGCGACCGGTGGCACTATCGAAGCTACCGTGAAACTGATCCGTCGTGCAGGCGGTGAGGTGAAAGATGCTGCTTTCATTATTAACCTGTTTGATCTGAGTGGCGAAACGCGTCTGAAAGCGATGGGCCTCGATTGCTTCAGCCTGGTTAATTTCCCCGGCCACTAAGGCCAGCGCGCTCCGTTATCCGACGGGGCGCATCTCCGCAAAGTTATAGGCATCTTGGGTGTTGGCTGTTAAACTACTGCCAAAATAAACAGGGTTTGCAAAGCAGCGTTTTTCCCCTTTTGACTGACAGTGGGCCTCGGCTCCTTAGTCGTGCCGCTGTGCCAACTCAACCAAATCCAGTGATCGAATCCACATGAGCTATCAGGTACTTGCGCGAAAATGGCGTCCCCAGGCTTTCGCTGACGTAGTCGGTCAGGAACATGTGCTGACTGCGCTGGCCAACGGGTTGTCACTGGGACGAATCCATCATGCTTATCTCTTTTCCGGCACCCGTGGCGTAGGTAAAACCTCGATTGCGCGTCTGCTGGCAAAGGGCCTCAACTGCGAAACCGGCATCACCTCGACGCCTTGTGGCGTGTGCGATAACTGCCGTGAAATCGAGCAGGGACGTTTTGTCGATCTGATTGAGATCGATGCGGCGTCGCGCACCAAAGTTGAAGACACCCGTGATTTACTCGATAACGTGCAATACGCGCCAGCGCGTGGCCGCTTCAAAGTCTATCTGATTGATGAAGTACACATGCTGTCACGTCACAGCTTTAACGCGTTGCTGAAAACGCTGGAAGAGCCGCCATCACACGTTAAATTTCTGCTGGCGACCACCGATCCGCAAAAGCTGCCGGTCACCATTTTATCCCGTTGCTTACAGTTCCATCTCAAAGCGTTGGATGTCGAACAGATTCGCCAGCAACTGGAGCATATTTTACAGCAGGAGCAGATCGCCGCCGAACCGCGCGCGTTGCAACTGCTGGCGCGCGCTGCCGAAGGCAGTATGCGTGATGCACTCAGCCTGACCGATCAGGCGATTGCGATGGGGCAGGGTAGTGTGACGCGTGATAGCGTGGCACAGATGCTCGGCACGCTGGACGATGAGCAGCCGTTAGCGTTGATTGAAGCGTTAAGCGAAGGCAACGGTGAACAGGTGATGGCGCTGCTGAACCAGGCGGCGTCACGCGGCGTCGAGTGGGAAGCCTTGCTGGTGGAAATGCTGCGTCTGCTGCACCGTATCGCCATGGTACAACTGTTGCCAGGCTCGCTCAGCGAGGATGAAGTCAACCAGGCGCAACGTCTGCGCGAACTGGCGCGGGTATTGCCGCCAGCCGACGTGCAACTTTATTACCAGACGCTGCTGATGGGGCGTAAAGATCTGCCGCTGGCACCGGATCGCCGTCTGGGTGTGGAAATGACGTTATTACGTGCGCTGGCGTTTCACCCGCAGGCGTTGATTGCCGAACCGGTTGCACGCCCGGTGCTGACGCCGCAGGCGGCTCCGGCTGCTGCACCGTTAGTGGCGGCGCAACCACAAATGGCACCGCCGCAGACTGAAGCGCCGCCGATTCCTGCCGATTATCCAGATATGGCTCCTGCGCCGGAAAATCTGTCGGATGCCACCAGCCAGTTGTTACAGGCCCGTACGCAGTTATTGCGTCAGGGAGCCAGCAAAGCAAAAAAGAGTGAGCCGGCAGCGCGTTCCGCGCGGCCGGCTAATGCGGCACTGGAACGCCTGGCGAATGTCACGGAACGGGTGCAGCAACGAGCAAGTGAACCGGCGGTAAAAGCGGCGGCAAAACCGGAAGCCTATCGCTGGAAAGCGCAAACGCCGACCGAGGTTATCGCTGAGCCGGTCGCGACGCCAAAAGCCTTGCGTTCAGCGCTGGAGCATGAGAAAACCCCTGAGCTGGCGCAACGTCTGGCGGAAGAAGCGCAGCAGCGCGATGCCTGGGCGGCGGAAATCGCCGCTCTGACGTTGCCAAAGCTGGTGCAGCAACTGGCGCTGAACGCCTGGAAAGAGCAGGGCGATAATCAGGTGTGTCTGCATCTGCGCAGCAGCCAGCGTCATCTGAATTCAGGTGGTGCGCGCCAGGCATTGGCCGAGGCACTCAGCCATGCGGCAGGTGAGACGGTTGAACTGACCATTATTGAAGACGATAATTCCGCGGTATTGACGCCACTGGAATGGCGTCAGGCCATTTATGAAGAGAAACTGTCGCAGGCGCGTCAGTCGATCATTAGCGATACCCACATTCAGACCTTGCGTCGTTTCTTTGACGCGGATTTGGATGAAGAGAGTATTCGACCCGTATGAACATGCTGCCGTGCGATGAGCGCGCGACGCAGCCCCAGCAGAGAGAGAAGACTATGTTTGGAAAAGGCGGATTGGGCAACCTGATGAAACAGGCCCAGCAGATGCAGGACAAAATGGCCAAAGTTCAGGAAGAGATCGCCGCGCTGGAAGTCACTGGCGAATCAGGTGCTGGCCTGGTCAAAGTGACCATCAACGGCGCGCATAACTGCCGTCGCGTGGAAGTGGATCCGAGCCTGCTGGAAGATGACAAAGATATGCTGGAAGATCTGATCGCTGCCGCGTTCAATGACGCCGCACGCCGTATCGATGAAACGCAGAAAGAGAAAATGGCTTCTGTGTCTGCCGGTATGCAGCTGCCGCCAGGCTTCAAGATGCCGTTCTGATGCAAACCAGTCCACTGCTTGAATCCTTGATGGAGTCGCTGCGTTGTCTGCCGGGGGTTGGCCCGAAGTCAGCGCAGCGTATGGCCTTTCATCTGTTGCAGCGCGATCGCAGCGGTGGCATGCGCCTGGCGCAGGCGTTAACGCGCGCGATGTCGGAAATCGGCCACTGTGCCGATTGCCGCACGTTCACCGAGCAGGAGATCTGCACCATCTGCGCCAATCCGCGTCGTCAACAAAACGGCCAGATTTGCGTGGTGGAAAGTCCGGCGGATATCCACGCCATTGAGCAGACCGGCCAGTTCGCAGGTCGCTACTTTGTGCTGATGGGCCACCTGTCGCCGCTGGATGGTATCGGCCCGCAGGATATCGGGCTGGATCGTCTGGAGCAGCGCCTGGAGCAGGAAACGTTGCAGGAAGTGATCCTCGCGACCAATCCTACGGTGGAAGGAGAAGCCACGGCCAACTATATCGCCGAGCTGTGCAGCCAGTACGGCGTGGATGCCAGCCGCATTGCACACGGCGTGCCGGTGGGCGGTGAGCTGGAGATGGTCGATGGCACCACGCTGTCGCACTCGCTGGCTGGACGTCACAAGATTAAATTTTAATCACTTGCCGGTATCAATCTTGATACCGGCTTGAAATTCTCCGCACCATCCCCATCTCTTCCTCAACGTTCGATCAACCCGATTCAGTTGAGGTAGCAATGACCATGAAAGGACAAGAGACGCGTGGCTTCCAGTCAGAGGTAAAACAACTTCTGCACCTGATGATCCATTCCCTCTATTCAAATAAAGAGATTTTCCTGCGTGAACTGATCTCCAACGCCTCCGATGCGGCTGACAAACTGCGCTTCCGCGCGCTGTCGTCACCGGATCTGTACGAAGGCGACGGCGACCTGCGCGTGCGGATCTCGGTCAACAAGGAAAATCGTACGCTGACGCTGAGTGATAACGGCATCGGTATGCGTCGTGATGAGGTGATTGAGAACCTCGGCACCATCGCAAAATCAGGCACCAAAGCGTTTCTGGAGTCGATGGGTTCTGACCAGGCAAAAGATAGCCAGCTGATTGGTCAGTTCGGTGTCGGTTTCTACTCGGCATTTATCGTGGCTGATAAAGTCACCGTGCGTACCCGCGCCGCCGGTGCCAGCGCCGAAGAAGGTGTGTTCTGGGAATCGGCCGGTGAGGGCGAATATACCCTGGCTGAGATCGAGAAAGCCGATCGCGGCACCGAGATCACCCTGCATATGCGTGAAGGCGAGGATGAATTCCTTGATGCCTGGCGTGTGCGCAGCATCATCGGCAAATATTCCGATCACATCGCGCTGCCGGTCGAGATCGAAAGCAAAGATGAAGAGAGCGACACCACCAGCTGGGAAAAAATCAACAAAGCCCAGGCGCTGTGGACGCGCAACAAAGCTGAGATCAGCGACGAAGAGTACCACGAATTCTATAAACACATCGCCCATGACTTCAGCGAGCCTGCGGCCTGGAGCCACAACCGCGTGGAAGGTAAGCAGGAGTACACCAGCCTGCTGTATATCCCGGCACGCGCCCCGTTTGACATGTGGAACCGCGACCACAAACACGGCCTGAAACTTTACGTCCAGCGCGTGTTTATCATGGACGACGCCGAACAGTTTATGCCGAACTACCTGCGTTTCGTGCGTGGTCTGATTGATTCCAACGACCTGCCGCTTAACGTTTCGCGTGAAATTCTGCAAGACAGCCGCGTGACCCAAAGCCTGCGCGGTGCGCTGACCAAGCGTAGCCTGCAAATGCTGGAAAAACTGGCGAAAGATGACGCGGAAAAATATCAGCAGTTCTGGAAAGAGTTCGGCCTGGTGCTGAAAGAAGGCCCGGCCGAAGATCATGCTAATCAGCAGCAGATTGCGAAGCTGTTGCGTTTTGCCACCACGCAAAGCGAAGGTGCCGAGCAGACGATTTCTCTGGACGACTATCTGAGCCGCATGGTGGAAGGCCAGGACAAGATTTACTACATCACCGCTGACAGCTATGCCGCCGCCAAGAGCAGCCCGCATCTGGAGCTGTTCCGCAAAAAAGGCATCGAGGTGCTGCTGCTGTCCGATCGTATCGACGAATGGATGATGAGCTACCTCACCGAGTTTGACGGTAAAACCTTCCAGTCGGTGAGCAAAGCGGATGAGTCGCTGAGCAAACTGGCCGACGAAGAAACCGAAGAACAGAAAGAAGCGGAAAAAGCGCTGGAGCCGTTCGTTGATCGCGTGAAAACCCTGCTGGGCGAGCGTGTCAAAGAGGTACGTTTAACCCATCGTCTGACGGATACGCCGGCGATTGTCACCACCGATGCCAACGAAATGAGCACCCAGATGGCGAAATTGTTCGCGGCGGCGGGCCAGGAAGTGCCGGATGTGAAATACATCTTTGAACTGAACCCGGATCATACGCTGGTGAAACGTGTGGCGGATACCCAGGATGAAAGCCGCTTTGGCGAATGGGTGGAACTGCTGCTCGACCAGGCGCTGCTGGCTGAGCGCGGTACGCTGGACGATCCGAACCAGTTTATTCGTCGTATGAATCAGTTGTTAACTGCCTAAACAGCACAAGGGCGACCAGCAGGTCGCCCTTTATTGCTCACATCAGCGCAAGTTTAGTGCTGCCTCGTTTGCCCAAACTTAAAGTTTGATCTTCATACCGCGTGATAACGCTTGTTTCTTCTCGTGAAGTCTTTCTTTCGTTGGTAAATACACGCCGTGATAATATCGATAGATTTCACTGCTGATGGAAAAGACTAGTTCATCCCAATATTCTGATTGATAGAACAGTTCAGACAGAGCAATGTTGTACTGATCCTTATTGGGATCGTCAGCAGGTGTTTTCTCGTGCAGTGTTGTTCGGTATTGATGGAGATTATCGGGATGGATGCTTTCTTCAAGAATGTTATTGATGACAGTGTCGGTATGTAGTCCTGCATCTCTGGGTTTACCAGACATAACGGCAAGCGTGTGAAGTGATGTCTGTATGTCTGGTATAGTACTGGCAACAATCTCGTTGCTAAACCCATTGGCGAATTTTGTGATTTCATAGAGCGCATCATCGTACTTAAGCGACTGGAGTAGGTATTCAGCAAGTTCTTCGTCGTTCTTGTTTGCGAGTGAAATAAAACCCGTCTTTTCGAACCGCTCGGTCATAATCTTTCGGCGAAACCAATCTTCATCAATATGAAATAAGAAAAAGAGGACGTTGTCATACTCAATGCCCGTCCCCAGTTTATCGGAAAAATAGTCATAATATTTATCTTTATAATCTTCAGGTAATTTTGTGACAGCATAAGCAGCATGATATTCTTGCAATGATTTGTGCAAAAAAACATAGCGATTAAAACCATCGGGTTGTATCAGGCAGGTGATGCTAATGATGTCATGCAAAAAGTTATCGCGTTC
The DNA here is from genome assembly GCF_059730565.1 of Pantoea sp. X-Soil-TKNS-1279. Classification (NCBI taxonomy): domain Bacteria; kingdom Pseudomonadati; phylum Pseudomonadota; class Gammaproteobacteria; order Enterobacterales; family Erwiniaceae; genus Pantoea; species Pantoea sp. X-Soil-TKNS-1279. Next base: position 1,160,119 of record NZ_AP035948.1, read on the forward strand.
TTGCTCATCAAGAGCGGCGGTATCCAGCGCCCGGGCAGCGTAAGCGTGGAGATTTTCCTCGTTGAACTCATAGACTTCATCTTCCATGGCAAATAAACACATCGCCGAAAAACACCATTGAATTTCGTCTGTTTGTAATTTACAGCGGCGTTGCCTGGACAAGGCCTTGATACGGTCATGCTTGTGATACAAGGTGGTAAACAACAGGCGATAAAAATCCACGGCAGTTCGTGGTAGTTCATCCCAGTCATGATAGCAGGCATGTAACAGGGTCAACAGGATAGGACTCACCAGCGTATTCGCTAACCCAGAATTCGTTCTGAGAAGCTGGGATAATTCGTTGAAATCATCGGGCGTGGCGAGTTTTTTAAGTATGCCGTATCTGTCCTTATCCGTAAGTGATTTGACAAAAACATTGGTGATGCCAGCTTCACTGCATATCTCAGTATCGGGGCGACTGGTGACAATGACAGGGCAGCGATATTTTTTATTAATTTCAAAAATAGATCGGATAAAAGCAGAGCGCAGGTTATCTTTAATTTCATCAAAACCGTCCAGTAAAATGATGATTTTTCCTGACGACAAGAGTTGCTCTAAAGCATCCTGATTAAGATCGAATCCTAATATGTTTAATTGCGCGTGAAGATATTCCAGGACGTTGCCGTCCTCAATACGGCGTAATTCCAGGAAGAAAGGCAATCGACGATGCTTTCTGATCTCTTCAAGAAACAGTTTACGCAGAATGGTACTTTTGCCTTGTCCGGCAATCCCAATGATGTTGACGATGTTCTGTGAGATTATCTGTGCGCCATCACTGACAATCAGTTCGGTCTTTTCCGGCCTGTTTTCAATGGTGAGCGGATAATAAATATCTTCAAGCAAAACGTCATAATCGGGATTATGCAAAGTGCGCATACGCAGAGCAGCATAAGCATGCTTTTCCAGATAGGCCTGCTGAATGTGGGGTGATTGCATTTGGCTGAGAAGTTTTTTGCCTGCTTTTCGGGTTGGGATCCAGTCGACCTTCAGCAACTTTTCAACCATGACTTTTGTCGCTTCACCAATACCACTATTCAGTAGTTGGGCAATAAGTGCATCCATAACGTATCCTCATACCATTCACGTTTTACGTTTATGTAATAAGTATCTTATTGGCAATAGTGATCAGTGGTGCGCTTCGTCCCTCAACCAATCACGAAACAAGGTAATCTCCGCATCATGCTGACGTGACGCCTTGGTCATCATCCAGGTGGCGCGATCCACCCGCACAAAACCAAGTGGCGCGATCAGTGTGCCGTCGTGTAATTCTTGCCGCACCAGCAAACGCGGTGCCATGATCACGCCCAGGCCATTTCTGGCTGCCTGAATGCCCAACGTCAAATTATCAAAATGTTTTCCCACCCAGAAATTCCCTCGCGTACCGCTGGTTTTTGCCCACTCCGCCCAGGCGTGAAGTCGGGTATCAGCATGCAGAAGGGGTAAGGCGGCGAGATCCTGCTCACTCTGGAAGCGTGCGGCAAATTGGGGGGCACAGAGCGGGCCGATGTAATCATCGCTAATCAGGGTGGCATCAATGTCTTCATCAGGTGTTTGTTCGTAACTGTGAATCAGAACATCGGTATGTTCACTGCGTAACTGGTCAATTTCTACCAGTTGCTGGAACTGGATCTCAATATCAGGATAGCGCAGATAAAAAGTGCCGATGCGCGGGATCAGCCATTGGGAAAGAAAACTCGGCGCGCAGGAGACGCTAAGATGGTGACGCATGCCGGTGCGGATACTTTCACAGGTCGTGGAGAGTTCGCTGAAGGCCTTCTGACAACTGACCAGTAATCGCTCACCATGTGAGGTTAATTTGACACGTCCATTTGTACGGACAAACAGAGGCTTACCCATCCAGCTTTCCAGCTGTCGGACCTGATGGCTGATGGCGCTATGGGTCACATGCAGACGTTCTGCGGCTACGCTAAAACTGCTGTGCAGTGCCGCCTGGTGGAAATAATGCAGTGCACGTAACGAAGGTAGCCCGGTCATACTCATCCCCTGTGTAAAAACCTAACAGGGATTGTCAGTTTATATCATTTTAAAGTCCAGCCGCATTCCCCTAACCTTTCCCCCTGATTCTGGCGGGTTGACTGGCAGGCGTCTCTGTGTTTCGCCGGTAATTTCTGCCACGGATCCGAGCCTCATCCGCCATCACACAGCACAATAAACAGAGAAAAATCACGCGATGGCTTCACAGAATGCTTCTGCCAGGGCGGCGGCGCGCGATCAGCTTCGCGGCCAGCTTTCCCGCCATTATCGGCTTGAACAGTATGATCTCTTCTTTGCACCTTCATTGCATATTGCGCGGGTGCTGCTTTCCCAACTGTTTTTACGCCAGGAGCAGGCGCGTAACCAAACCCGCTATGCGTCGCATTATCCTGTCAGTGAATTAAGTATCCTGGCAGCAGTGCCGGTGATGGCGGGGAATATTGCTCTGGTTGAACATATTGACCTGTTTCAGGGGCGGGTACGCGCGCTGGCTGAATGCCAGAGCCAGGGCGTCACCGATGCATCTGAGTCTTTCGCCACGTTGTTGCACCGACGGCTGATAAGCGAGGCGCGACTGTTTGTCACACGGCTCGATCGTCACGCGGCGCTGGGAACGGATTTAGTATTGATCGCCTTACGTACCCATGATTTCAGTACCCTGGTGCGCAGTGAGTTGCGCCTGTTTGAACAGGGGCTGGCGCTGGGTGATGCGCCGGAGCAGGCGTTGGCACAGATGGCGGCTGCGCAATGGCGACCTTATAATATCGCCAGCGTTGATACCATCACGCTGGAAGCGCCATTTTCGCTGCAATCTTTGCAACAGCCGGGTCTGTCATTCGCGGTGCTGCCGATTATGCCGGGTAAGCTGCCAAACTCGCCGCAGCCTGATTTGCATCAGTGGCCCGAGCGTGGGCGCGTCCTTCTTCGTGCCAATGTGCGTGGCAGCGCCAACAAAAGTCAGAATATGACAATGAAACTGACGAAGCGCCTGCGCGAGCTGTTAAATAGCGGTCGCAATTCTGAAAATGCGGAAAAATCCCGCGTCGGGCTGGTATCGGTGGCAAAAGGCAGTAAAGTAGGACATTAGCCGTTACCGCGCCCCTTTCCTTGTGGTGGGCGGGGCATAGTGGTATGGTCTTCGCCTTCTCAGATTGATCAATGCGATTCGCAAGGGGAATTACGCAATGCGTATTATTCTGCTCGGGGCACCGGGCGCAGGTAAAGGCACTCAGGCTCAATTCATCATGGAGAAATACGGTATTCCGCAAATCTCCACAGGTGACATGCTGCGTGCGGCAGTGAAAGCGGGCACTGAGCTGGGCCAGCAGGCGAAAGCCATTATGGATGCCGGTAAACTGGTGACTGACGAGCTGGTAATTGCGCTGGTTAAAGAGCGTATTACTCAGGAAGACTGCAAAAACGGTTTTTTGCTTGATGGCTTCCCGCGCACCATTCCGCAGGCTGATGCCATGAAAGAAGCCGGTATCAGCGTCGATTTCGTGCTGGAGTTTGCCGTACCGGATGAACTGATTGTGGATCGTATTGTAGGTCGTCGCGTGCATGCGGCGTCGGGTCGCGTTTATCACGTTAAGTACAATCCGCCGAAAGTGGAAGGTAAAGACGACGTGACCGGCGAAGAGCTGACAACACGTAAAGATGACCAGGAAGAAACGGTGCGTAAGCGTCTGGTGGAATACCATCAGCTGACTGCGCCGCTGATTGCTTACTACAGCAAAGAAGCGGAAGCCGGTAACACCCAATACCACAAAATCGACGGCACCCGTCAGGTTGCTGAAGTGAGTGCACAGCTGGCCGCGATTCTCGGCTAAGCCAGTTAAGGGCCGGTTTATCGGCCCTTTTGCAGCAATTGCTTTTCCCTCCCGCTTTTTCCGCTACAATTTCCCACGATTTTGACCCATTCGTTTCGACAGCAAGGAAATACAATGAGGCAAGAAAAGCCCGGGGTTTTACTGGTTAATTTAGGCACGCCAGACGCACCCACTACACCAGCGGTTAAACGTTATCTGAAACAATTCCTCGGTGACCCGCGCGTGGTGGATACGCCGCGCTGGTTGTGGTGGCCGATTCTCAACTTTATTATCCTGCCGTTCCGTTCGCCGCGCGTATCGAAGCTTTATGCATCGGTCTGGATGGATGAAGGTTCGCCGCTGATGGTGTTCAGCAAGCGGCAGCGTGATGCGCTGGCACAGCAAATCGATATGCCAGTGGAGCTGGGCATGAGCTACGGCCAGCCGAGCCTTGAAGGTGCGGTTGAGCGTCTGCTGGCACAGGGCGTCACTAAATTGATCGTGTTGCCGCTCTATCCGCAATTCTCCTGCTCCACAGTTGCGGCCGTATGGGATGGCCTGGCTGCCAGCTTCAAACCGCTGCGTTCCCTGCCAGAAGTGGCTTTTATTCGTGATTACGCTGAACATCCGGCATATATCGCGGCGCTGAAAGCCTCCGTCGAGCGTTCTTTCGCCCAGCATGGCGAGCCGGATCTGTTGGTGCTGTCCTATCACGGCATCCCACAGCGCTTCGCCGACGAAGGCGATGACTATCCGCAACGCTGCAAAGATACCACCGATGCGCTGGCCGCCGCGCTCGGCATCGCGCCACACAAGATCATGATGACCTTCCAGTCGCGCTTTGGCCGTGAGCCCTGGCTGACGCCTTACACCGACGAAACCATGCAAGGTCTGCCCGCCAAAGGTATCAAGCATGTGCAGGTGATGAGTCCCGGCTTTGCCGCAGACTGCCTTGAAACGCTGGAGGAGATTAGCGAGCAGAACCGTGAATTCTTCCTGCATGCGGGTGGTGAGAAGTTTGAGTATATCCCTGCGTTGAACGCCGATGATGAGCACATTGCCATGATGGTGCAGCTGGTCAACGCGCGCCGTTAAGGGAGTGGCAGAGAATGTGTTATCATTCTCTGCCTGATTTTCCAGACGGCATCCCCCATGAAATTTCCCGGCAAACGCAAATCCAAACACTATTTCCCCGTTAGCGCGCGCGATCCGCTGTTGCAGGCTACGCAACAAGAGCAGGAAGAGGGCAGCTGGGTCGTCGGTATTGATCAGACGCTGGTAGATATTGAAGCCAAAGTTGATGATGGCTTCCTGCAACGTTACGGCCTGAGTGCGGGTCATTCGCTGGTGATTGATAATGCCACGGCGGAAGCGTTGTACCACGAGCTGATGCGTGACGAGTTAATTAGCCACCAGTTTGCCGGTGGCACCATTGGCAACACTTTGCATAACTACTCGGTGCTGGCCGATGACCGTTCGGTGTTGCTGGGCGTGATGTGCAACAGCATCCAGATCGGTAGCTACGCCTATCGTTACCTGTGCAACACCTCCAGCCGGATGGATCTCAACTATTTGCAAGGTGTCGATGGCGCGATTGGTCGTTGTTTCACCCTGATTGGTGAGCAGGGCGAGCGTACCTTTGCCATCAGCCCCGGTCTGATGAACCAGTTAAAGGCCGACAGCATTCCTGAAGAGGTGATCGCGGGCGCGTCAGCGCTGGTGTTGACCTCCTATCTGGTGCGTTGTCAGCCCGGAGAACCGATGCCGGAAGCGACGCTGCGCGCGATTGCGTTCGCCAAAAAACATAACGTACCGGTGGTGTTAACGCTGGGCACCAAATACGTCATTCAGGACAACCCACAGTTCTGGCGCGATTTTCTGCGCGAACATGTCTCCATCGTCGCGATGAATGAAGAGGAAGCCCTGGCCCTGACCGGAGAGGCCGATCCGCTGCTGGCGGCCAATATGGCGTTGGATTGGGTCGATTTGGTGCTCTGCACCGCCGGGCCAACCGGGTTATATATGGCGGGCTTTACCGAAGAAGAATTTAAGCGCAAAACCAACCATCCGTTGCTGCCAGGCGCGATTGCTGAATTTAACCAATATGAGTTCAGCCGTGCCATGCGCCAGCGGGATTGCCAGCAGCCATTGCGCATCTTCTCGCATATCGCGCCTTATATGGGCGGTCCGGAGAAGATTATGAACACCAATGGCGCGGGGGATGCGGCTTTAGCAGCGCTACTGCACGATATCACCGCCAATAATTTCCACCGCCAGAAAGTGCCGAACTCCAGTAAACATGCGCGCGAGTATCTGACGTATTCATCACTGGCGCAGGTGTGTAAATATGCCAACCGCGTCAGCTACCAGGTGCTGAATCAGCATTCCCCGCGTCTGACGCGAGGTTTACCGGAGCGTGAGGATAGCCTCGAAGAGTCGTACTGGGACAGATAAAAATTACCCCGTAGCGGCGGCGCGATTTATCGCGCCGCCGCTACGGCGTTAAATCAAATCGGACATTCACGCACAATCGGCCTTTGCGCAATCTCTTCTTCCAGCATATGCAACATGCTGTTAGCGATCTCTCGTTCCCCCATCACCACGCGATTGGCACCACGTTCGAGGATGTATTCCACTTCGTCGTCATAATGGGCGCGGGCGATTATCTCTATATTGTCGCGCTTCGCGCGCGCCGCCGTGACAACCTCACCAGCTTCATAACCATTGGGAATGGTCAGCAGTAGCCAGCGGGCGCAGTCGAGGCGCGCCAGCTCCATGATGTCGCTGCTGGCGGCATTGCCCAGCACCGCTTTGATGCCTTGCTCGCGCAGCGCTTCAACGCGTGGTCGCGAGTTTTCCACCACCACTAACGGCACATCCGCTTCAAGCAGCTTCTGTCCCAGCAGGCTACCGACGCGTCCATAGCCGACAATCACCGCATGGTCACAGATATCCACCGGAATTTGCTTCTCCTCCTCGATAGGATCGATCAGCGTCTGCTCTTCCATCGTCTCGGTTTTGTCGAGATAACGTTCCAACACAGTAAAGAGAATCGGGTTCAGCATAATCGACAGGATGGCTGCGGCCAGCACCAGATTACGCCCCTCCTGGCTCAGTAACCCCAGCGAAATGCCAAGACCGGCCAGAATGAAGGCAAACTCGCCAATCTGCGCCAGGCTAACGGAGATCGTCAGGGCTGTGCGGCGTGAGTGGCCCAGCAACGTGACCAGCAGCCAGGCAGCGACCGATTTGCCCACCACGATAATCACCAGCGACCCCAGTACCGCCAACGGCTGGTTGACCAGAATCATCGGGTCGAACAACATGCCAACAGAAACGAAAAACAGCACGGCAAACGCATCACGTAGCGGCAGCGTATCGTGTGCTGCTCGGTGGCTTAATTCAGATTCGTTCAGCACCATGCCTGCGAAGAAAGCGCCGAGGGCAAAGGAGACATCAAAGAATTCTACTGCACCAAACGCAATGCCCAGCGCCAGTGCCAGCACCGCCAGGGTGAACAGCTCGCGTGAACCGGTGGCAGCACTTTTCGCCAGAATCCAGGGGATCACGCGGCGGCCCACCACCATCATCAGCACCATAAAGGTGACCACTTTACCGATGGTCAGCAACAGGTCCCACGCCAACAGGGTTGGGCTGGCGTTACCCTGTTCCAGCATGCCAGCGATGGCAGGCAGCAGCACCAGCGTCAGCACCATGACCAGGTCTTCGACAATCAGCCAGCCGATGGCAATTTGCCCGCGCTGGCTGTCAATCAGTTGACGCTCCTCCAGCGCACGCAGTAACACCACGGTACTGGCGGTGGAGAGACACAAGCCAAACACCAGCCCGGTCATCATTGACCAGCCCAGCGCCCACGACAGCCCCATTCCCAGCAAGGTTGCCACGGCGATTTGCGCCACTGCACCGGGAATGGCGACCGACTTTACCGACATCAAATCTTTCAGCGAAAAGTGCAGCCCCACACCAAACATCAGCAGGATCACCCCCAGTTCAGCTAATTCAGGGGCCAGATTGGTATCGGCGACAAAACCAGGGGTAAAGGGACCGGCCATCACACCGGCCAGCAAGTAACCGACCAGCGGCGAAATTCGCAGGCGATGTGCCAACATACCAAGGAGAAAGGCCAGGACCAGTGCCCCGACGATGGTGGTGATCAACGGTGTGGTGTGATGCATGCCTGTCTCCTTGTGTGCAAATGTATCCGCTTGTAACAACCTAGTTTACTGCACAATCGCTAACCGCGTTTAAACATTTGAGCGGGATAAGCAGAAAAAAATGAAAAAATAAGAGAAAAATTCAACCAAAGTGTCATTTTCTTCAGTTATCTCACAATATCGGCAGGATTCATGCTGAATAAAGGGGGGGTAAGGAAAAATAATTACCCCCCGAAACAGGCTCAGGCGTGATGGTTATCTGGCAGGAAAGCGGTCAAAAGGCCGATAAGTGGCAACCAGGCACAGATTTGATATACCCATTCGATGCTGGTGTGGTCTGCCACCACGCCCAGCACGGCGGCACCCAACCCACCCATACCGAAGGCAAAACCGAAAAATAGCCCGGAAACCATACCGATACGTCCCGGTAGCAACTCCTGCGCGTACACCAGAATGGCAGAAAACGCTGAGGCGAGAATCAGACCAATAATTACGCTCAGTACACTTGTCCACATTAATGACGCGTGCGGCAACAGCAGCGTAAAGGGGGCGACACCGAGAATCGAGCACCAGATCACATACTTACGACCAATTTTGTCGCCAATCGGCCCACCAATAATGGTCCCTGCCGCCACTGCGCCAAGAAATACAAACAGATGAAATTGCGACGCCTGCACCGAGAGACCGAATTTCTGCATTAAATAGAAGGTGTAGTAGCTGCTCAGGCTGGTGAGATAGAAGTACTTGGAGAAAATCAGCAGCAGCAAAATGCTGATCGCCAGCACCACTTTTTTTCGCGGTAGTGGATTGGACAACACCGTGGCAGCTTTGGCTTTACTGGCGCGCTGCTGGTGGCTATACCAGCGGCTGACCTGCAACAACACGATGATCCCCAGCAACGCGGCCAGCACGAACCAGCCGAGATGGCCTTTGCCATAGGGTGCAACAATCATTGCGGCCAGCAGCGGGCCGAGTGCACTGCCGAAATTCCCGCCCACCTGGAACAGCGATTGCGCCAGGCCATGACGTCCACCGGATGCCATACGGGCGACACGGGAAGATTCGGGATGAAAAATTGATGAACCGCTACCCACCAGTGCCGCTGCCAGCAGTACCTGGAGATAGTCACTGGCGAAGGTCAGCAGCACCAGGCCACACAGGGTAAAACCCATGCCAACCGGTAACGACCAGGGTTTGGGATATTTGTCGGTGTAGTAGCCGACCACGGGTTGCAGCAACGAGGCGGTCACCTGGAAGGTGAGGGTGATTAAACCGATTTGCACAAAGTTGAGGCTAAAATCTTTTTGCAACAGCGGGTAAATCGCCAGCAACAGCGACTGCAACATATCGTTCAGCAGATGCGCGAGGCTGATCGCCCCTAAAATGCCGAACGCCGTGCGCCCCGGTGCGCGTGCCGGGGATGAGAGAGTATGATCACTTGCCATAGAAATCCTGAGAGGGTCAATTTTCGTTATCAGATTGTTACTTCTCTCAAGACTCTATAAGCCTTTCATCTTGAGTTAAAGTGCGATCTGTGCGACACAGAAGGGCGATAAAGCACATAAAGTCCACTGGTTAGTGGAAAAACGCAGAATAAGGAGATCGGCTTGTTGTTAATTCCGCGCAAAAGCCATTGGCTGGCATTGATTATCCTGTTGCTGCCGATACTGGCACAGGCATGGCAGCCCGACCGCAGCTACCGTCTTACTATCCTGCATACTAACGATCAGCATGGTCATTTCTGGCCCAACGCGCAGGGCGAGTATGGTCTGGCCGCGCAGAAAACCCTGATGGATACGCAACGTTATGATGCGCAATCAAAAGGAAGCGGTGTGCTGATCCTTTCCGGCGGTGACGTTAATACCGGTGTGCCGGAGTCGGATTTGCTTGATGCGGAACCCGATATTCGCGGCATGAACCTGGTGGGCTATGATGCGATGGCGCTGGGTAACCATGAGTTTGATAAACCGCTCAGCGTGCTGCAAAAGCAGCAGAAATGGGCCAAATTTCCCTTTCTTTCCGCCAATATTTACGCAAAATCCAGCGGCCAGCGGCTGTTCAAGCCCTGGGCGGTCTTTACCCGGATGGGGCTGAAAGTTGCCGTAATCGGCCTGACCACGCCCGACACCCTGCGTATCGCCAATCCGGCCAATATGGCAACTATCGAGATTCGAGATCCGGTCACTGAAACCGAAAAAGCGGTGGCCGAGTTACGTGCCAGCGTCAAGCCGGACGTGATTATTCTTCTCACCCACATGGGCCATTATGACGACGGCCAGCATGGCAGCAATGCGCCGGGCGATGTCGAGCTGGCGCGCAGCTTGCCGCCTGGCACCGTGAACCTGATCGTTGGCAGCCATTCACACGATGCGGTGTGCATGGAGAAAGAGAACGTCAGCGTGAAAAATTATCAGCCAGGCCAGCCCTGCCAGCCGGACCGCCAGAATGGTGTGTGGATCGTACAAGCGAAAGAGTGGGGTAAATTCGTCGGGCGCGGTGATTTTACCTTCCGCAACGGTGAGCTGGCGCTGGATAGCTACCAACTGCTCCCGGTCAATCTGAAGCATAAGATCAAGAATGCGGATGGCAGCGAGTCCTGGTTGACCTGGCAGCAGGAGATTCCACCGAATCCGGCAATGATGAAACTGCTGACCCCCTTCCAGAAACGCGCAGAAGCCAAACTGGATGTGCCGGTCGGCAGCAGCGACGGCGTCTTTGTTGGCGAGCGGGACAAGGTGCGTTTTGAGCAAACTAACCTCGGCCAGTTAATTCTGCGTGCGCAGATGGCCGCCACCAAAGCAGATTTTGCGGTGATGAGCGGTGGCGGGATTCGTACTTCACTGCCGCAAGGGGCGATCAGCTGGCGCGATGTGTTGCAGGTGCAGCCCTTCAGCAATCAGGTGGTGTCCGTCACCCTGACCGGTAATCAATTGCTGACGTATCTGGCAATCGTTGCCAATATTAAAACCGATGCCGGTGGCTTTGCGCAGTTTGCCAATATCAGCCTGGTGGCGGATGGTAGCGATGTCAGTGAGGTGAAGATCAACGGTGAGCCATTACAGAAGGATAAAACCTATCGCATGGCGACCAACAGCTTCAACGCTACCGGCGGCGATGGTTATCCGCGCATTGATAACCTCGCAGGTTATACCAACACCGGGTTGCGCGATGCGGATGTGTTGCGCGGCTGGGTGAGTCAGCATTCACCGTTGAAAGTGAGTGACTACGCACCGGGAGAGGGAATTGTGCACCTGACCGCGGAGCAGAAACAGCAACGGGATAGCGCGCCGGAGAAACCCAGGAAGCGCAGCTATCCGAAGACGGTGCTGGCATGGATACTGCCGCATGCGGTGGAAAACTAATGCATCATTGCGCGATAAACGCGCCGCTACCTTACCGTGCTCGTTTGTAGCGGCGCGAATTATCGCGCGGGTTTCTCACGCCTGGCACGCTTTGCGCGTGAGCCAGCGCTGACGCAGAATATCCCACAGCCAGTTATACGCGACGGTGTAGGGCAGGAAGAACAGGAAAAACGCCACTTCCACCATCAACGCCTGCAACAACGTGATACTGAGCATCCAGGCAGCAATCGGTAAACCAATCACAATAAAACCGCCCTCAAAACCCAGCGCGTGCAGTACGCGCAGGCCAGCGCCTCGCTGCACCCGATCCCGTGGGTACAGGCGATCAAATCCGGCGTTATAAATCATGTTCCACAGCATGGCGACGGTCGACAGCATGATCGCCAACAGCCCCATTTCAAACAGCGGCTTATCCATTACCCAGGCGGCTAACGGGGAAACAGTCAAAATCGCCAGAATTTCAAAGCCAGCAGCGTGGAAAAAACGTTCTTTCAAAGAACGGGTACGCATAAAAACCTCCTGATTCATTACAGGACGCATTTTCTCACTTGCCGAAATTAAGATAAAATGAACACCTATCGATAAAAGCGATGGATAACCATGAAATACTCCCCGGAATCCCTTGAGGCTTTTGTGCAGACCGTCGCCAGCGGGTCATTCTCTGCGGCGGCACGGGCGTTGGGCAAAAGCCAGTCCACCATCAGTAGCGCGGTGGCGAATCTCGAAGACGATTTAGGCTTTATGTTGTTTGATCGGCAGGGACGTCAGCCGGTATTAACCGAGCAGGGACAGCGAGCACTGGCGCAGGTGCAGCAGATCCTGGCGGCCAGCCAGCGGCTGGATGAGCTGGCGGTGCGGCTGTCGCAGGGTGTCGAGCCGCGCCTCAGTCTGGCGATCTCCGATTTCTGGCAGGCGGAATATCATGAAACGCTGCTGAAGCGTTTTGAAGCGCGCTATCCGGATATCGAATTTGAATGCATGATCGCCGAAGATGCCGACGTGCTGGACCTGCTACAGGCCGGACGCGTGCATCTTGGGGTGGTGCGCGCTCAGCCCTCATTACCGCCAGATATCGCGGTGGCACGCTTACAGGTGGAGGCGCAGATGGCGATTTATCTGCATCAGGACCAGGCGTTGGCCCAGCAGAAACAGGTTACCGAAGCGCAACTCGGGGCGTTGCGTCAGTTGCGGCTCAATACCTGGGTGGAGACGCGTGACCCGATGCCAGCGGGTCGGGTGTGGTCGGCACCGTCTTATCTGTTATTACTGGAGATGGCGGAGCAGGGATTTGGCTGGAGCGTGTTGCCGCGCTGGCTGGTGCAGCAGTTTGGTCATCAGGTGTTGAAGGAGTTGCCGGTGTCAGGCTGGCCGCAGCATATTGCGGTGGAAGCGGTCTGGTCGACGCGTAATCCACCGGGACCCGCCGGGCGCTGGATGATCGATCAACTTTGCGCCCAGCAGCCTGATTAATCGCGGCGCGCCACATCGGCCAGGGGGGCATCCAGCAAACGCGCCAGATCCTGTGCTGCCAGTTCGATATCCAGCCCGCGTTTACCGCCGGAGATAAAGATGGTGGCAAATTCCGCCGCTTGTTGATCAATCACCGTGGGCAGGCGTTTTTTCTGCCCCAGCGGGCTGATGCCGCCCACCAGATAACCGGTGACGCGCTGTGCCAGCAGCGGGTCAGCCATATCGGCTTTTTTCGCCCCCAGCGCTTTAGCGACTTTCTTCAAATCGAGCTGACTGGATACCGGCGTAACCGCTACTGCCAGGTGTTTCGCATCGCCATTCAGCGCTACCAGCAGCGTTTTGAATACCTGTCGAGCATCGAGATTCAGTTTTCGCACCGCTTCGTCGCCAAAGTTGGTTTCATGGCTGTCATGATCATACGGATGCAGAGTAAAGGTGACTTTTTGTTTTTCCAGCAGTTTTACAGCGGGCGTCATTTTTCGATCCTTGCTAAGGAAAATCTTATTTCAGAAACGGCGAATAGTACTGGCGAAATTCTGAACTTTGCGCGAGAATTGGCCCGCGCCAGCCAGCAATGGTTGTGTGATAACCAAAATCATAAACAAATTCCTCTTTGACGGGCCGATATTAATATCGGCCTTCTTTTTTTAGCGCGCTTTGAACAGGCTCGGTAAATTATCATCCCCGTAAAGATGCAACGCCCCCACGGCCACCACATAACGTCCCGGCGGTAATGCCAGCAACAATTCGCGCCAGTGCTGATTGCGGTTGCGCATCAAGGTGTCATTCAATTCATTGCTGAAGGTGGTGGGTAGCGCGACCGGCTGCTGCTTCGGCGGTGCATCCAGCCACCAGCTGATCATGGTTTGCAGCAAACGTGCGTTGGTGTGCCAGTGTTCCAGCGTATCCAGCAACAAGGGCAGGCCATTCTCCGGCAACGACTTCAGCAGTGCGATTTGTGTGTCCGGTCCTTCCAGCTCAATCACCGGCTTATGGGTCGCTTTGGCAGCCTGCAAAAGTTGATAATCGATGCCATATTGTGGCCGCAACCCGAGGCGCTGTGCCTGTTGCGCTTGCAACATCAGGGCAATCTGCCATATCGGCAGGTTGTCAAACATCATTACCGACAGCATCAGCTCATCGCAGAGCGCGGTTAGCCTGGTCAGTGTCTCGCTGTCGAGGCGTTCTGCCAGCGGCGGCAGGTTTTCTCCTTCGACAAAGGGGGAACCGCCTTGGGTGATGTCTGCTTCAACGATCAGCGCGTCGGCTTTCGCCAGTTGGCGCAACAAACGTGCCGGCAGCGGCTGCATATCGCGTGTACCCATATGAATGCTGCCGACCAGGTGTAACTGGCGATTGCCCAACTGAATATCCATCGCGGGCCAGGCGTAGTTGGCCGGAAAAAGTCGCGATGCCAGCTGTGTTACGCATTGCCACAGGCTGCGTCTCATTCCCTGTCCTTTTTTAGTCAAAAATCCATGCTAGCGATTTCATCGCGCGAAAAACAGGGCAGGGCTTGCTATTCGTGTACCGGTGGCTTAAACCGCAACAGACGATTAGCATTACTCACCACCGTGATGGAGGAGAGCGCCATCGCCGCTCCCGCCACAATCGGGCTAAGCAGCATGCCGGTAAACGGATAAAGCACACCTGCGGCAATTGGAATGCCAAAGCTGTTGTAAATAAATGCACCCAGCAGGTTCTGCCGCATATTACGCAGCGTGGCGCGGGAAATCGCCAGCGCATCCACCACGCAGTGCAGGTCATTACGCATCAGCGTCATGGCGGCGGTTTCAACCGCCACATCGCTACCGCCACCCATAGCAATACCAACATCTGCCTGGGCCAGCGCCGGAGCATCATTGATGCCATCACCGACCATCACCACTTTGCGCCCCTGTTGTTGCAACTGCTCGATGGCTTGTGCTTTGCCTTCTGGCAGCACCCCGGCGATCACGTCGTCGATACCGGCTTCAGCAGCGATTGCGCGTGCGGTTTTTTCATGGTCACCGGTCAGCATCACCAACTGAAACCCCAACTGATGCAGGCGTTGCAGCGCCGCGCGGCTCTCCGGACGCAGGTTGTCACGTAGCGCGATCAACCCCAGCAGTTGCCTGTCATCGGCCAGCAGCACTGGCGTGGCACCCAGCGCCGCCAGACGTTCAATATCTTCACGGGCGGGTGTGCAATCCACTTGTTGGGCTTCCATCAGCGCCTGGTTGCCGAGTAGTAAGGTTCTGCCTGCCACTGTAGCGCTCACGCCCTTACCGCGTATTGTACGAAATTGCTCAACATCAACGGCAGGCAGATCCGGCACTGCCGCGATAATTGCGGTTGCCAGTGGATGGCTGGAACCCTGTTCCAGCTGGGCGGCAGCGTGCAGTACCTGCTGACGATCCCAGTCGCTATACAACAACACATCGCTCACCTGCGGCGTGCCTTGGGTCAGGGTGCCGGTTTTATCAAATACCAGGGTGTCAACTTCACTGGCGCGCTGGAGTGCATCCGCATCACGCACCAGCACGCCAAGTTCTGCGGCACGTCCTACGCCAGCAATCACCGACATTGGCGTTGCCAGACCAAGGGCGCAAGGACAGGCGATAATCAGCACCGTAGTGACAATCACCAACGTATAAGCCAACTGCGGTTGCGGTCCGGTCAGATACCACACCAGGCCACTTAACAGCGCAATCGCCACCACCACCGGCACAAACACGGCAGAGATGCGATCGGCGAGACGTCCGATATCGGGCTTACTGCTTTGCGCCTGACGGACCAGATTGATGATGCGTGCCAGCGTGGTATGGCTGCCGGTGGCGCGCGCGACAAAGCGCAACGTGCCATCCTGGAGCAGCGTACCAGCAAAGACTTTATCTCCGGCCTGTTTAGTTTGCGGCACCGCTTCGCCGGTCAGCATCGCTTCGTCGCACCAGCCTTCGCCGCTTTCCACTTCGCCATCAACCGGGATACGATCGCCGGTGACCAGTTTAATCACCATACCAGGCTGCACATCGCTGAGCGGTATCAGGGTTTCACCCTGGTCGGTAATGACGCGAGCCTGCGCTGGGGTTAAGTCCAGCAAACGTTCCAGCGCTTGTGAGGCGCGCTGCCTTGCGCGTTGTTCCAGCGCATGACCGAGGTTGATCAGACCAATAATCATCACGCTGGCTTCAAAATAGAGATGCCGGGCCTGATGCGGGAAAAATTGTGGCCAGAGCGCGACGCTCATTGAGTAGAGCCAGGCGGCACCGGTTCCGAGCGCCACCAACGTATCCATGGTGGCGGTTCCGTGGCGCAGGCTACGCCAGGCGCTGCGGTAGAAATGGCCACCGGCAATCACCATCACCAACAGGGTGATCACGCCCAGTGAGCGCCATAGGGTGATATTGCTGTCGCTGAGCATCATATTGTCGCCCAGCATGCCCCAGATCATCATGGGCACGCCGAGCAACAATGCCAGCGCGGATTGCCAGCCAAAGCGGCGCATCGCCTGGCGGGCGCTGACCTGCTGGCGTTCCCGGCGAGTTTGCTCATCTTCGATGATTTCTGCCGAATAACCCGCCAGATCGACAGCGCCAATTAACGCCGCGGGTTGCGCATCACCCAATACCAACGCGCTGCGCTCACCCAGGTTAACGCGTGCCTGGCTGACGCCAGGTACCTTTTGCAATGCCTGCTCGACACGACTCACACAGCTGGCACAGCTCATGCCGCCAATCAGCAGGTGGTGGACGGGCAGGGGGTCATTTGCCGGTTGCGATCGTTCCTCCGTTGTCAGCGCCTCCGGCTGCGGCTCTGATGCTGTCAACGGTTCAGACTTTGGGCTGTCTTTCAGTGCTGCGTGGTAACCCGCCTGTTCTACGGTCGCGATCAGATCGCTGGCGCTGGCAGCACCGGTGACACGCGCTTCCTGTTGGGTAACTTCAGCCTGTTCAACATCGCTGCGCTGTTCCAGCGCTTCTTTGACGCGTTTGACGCAGTGGCCGCAGGAGAGGCCGTCCAGCGCCAGCAACTGTGTGTGTGACATATTTAACTCCTTATGCGTTCAGGTTTGACTGCATGCAGACTTTGCATTAGTTATAAAGCCTAAACCTTCCATTCAGGGGAAGGTCAAGGGGATCACATGAACATTAGCGATGTTGCCAAAAAGACCGGGCTGACCAGCAAAGCGATTCGTTTCTATGAAGAGAAGGGCGTCGTCACGCCACCGCTGCGCAGTGAAAATGGTTATCGTAGTTACAATCCACACCATATTGATGAACTCAATCTGTTGCGTCAGGCGCGTCAGGTGGGGTTCACTCTCGACGAATGTCGCGAGCTGGTGACGTTGTTTAACGATCCTGCCCGCCACAGCGCCGACGTAAAAGCGCGCACTTTGCAGAAAGCGGATGAGATCGCGGCGCATATTGAAGAATTACACGCCATGCGGGCGCGCTTACTGGCGTTGGCGGAAGCCTGTCCCGGCGATGATGGCGCGGAGTGCCCCATCATCAACCACCTGGCGGGCTGCTGCCATCAGACAGCCGGAAAGCGAGGCTGAATCATCAGCGTAATGCCAACTACGCCAGTGACGATGACCTGGGTACCGGCAGGCAGATCGCTCTCTGCCTGCACGCGCCAACTGCTGTCGCCAATGCGCACATGGCCGGTGCCGTCTTTCAGGGCGTTTTCCAGCGTAAAGTGTTGGCCGATAAGTTGCGTACCACGCTGATTCAGACTATTGGGTTGTTGCGAGGCTTCGCGATAACGCATCCAGCGATACCAGAAATAGACACACAGCAGTGTTAACACCGCAAACAACAGGCCCTGGCTGGTCCACGAGAAGGGAAAAAACCACTCGATCAGGCCAACCAGCACCGCTGCCAGCCCGCTCCATAGCAGATAGCCGCTGGTGCCAAGCATTTCAGCCGCCAGCAGCAGGCCGCCAAGCGTCAGCCAGAACCAGTGCGGGTGGGCAATCAGCTCCATCAGGATCACGGTTTGCGCTCCCGGCCGCTCTCTTTCAGCAGCTCGCTAATTCCGGCTATCGATCCAAGCAGGCTGGTGGCATCCAGTGGCATCATCACCACTTTGCTGTTATTGGCCTGGCCAATTTTCTGCAACGCATCGGTATATTTTTGCGCCACGAAGTAGTTCACGGCCTGAATATCCCCGGCGGCGATGGCTTCAGATACCATGCGCGTTGCATTAGCCTCTGCTTGCGCCTCACGCTCTCGCGCTTCGGCATGCAGGAACGCGGCGGTTCGTTCCCCTTCGGCTTTCAGTATCTGCGACTGTTTTTCCCCCTCGGCGCGTAGAATCGCAGCCTGTCGCACCCCTTCTGCCGTCAGAATATCGGCGCGTTTAGTCCGTTCGGCTTTCATCTGCGCGTTCATGGCCGCAATCAACTCCTGCGGCGGACGCACATCTCGAATTTCGATACGGGTGATTTTTACACCCCAGGGATTGGTCGCTTCATCGACAATATGCAGCAGACGGGTATTGATGTTATCGCGCTGCGACAGCATTTCATCCAACTCCATGCCGCCTAATACGGTACGAATGTTGGTCATGGTGAGATTGAGAATTGCCAGCTCCAGGTTGCTGACTTCATAGGCTGTGCGCGCTGCGTCGATCACCTGAAGGAAGCAGACGGCGTCAATGGTGACGTTGGCATTATCTTTCGAGATGACTTCCTGAGAGGGGATATCAAGGACGCGCTCCATCATGTTGACCTTGCGGCCAATGCGATCCATGAAGGGAACAACTAACGTCAGGCCAGGTTGCAGCGTGCGGGTATAGCGCCCAAAGCGCTCAACCGTCCACTGATAACCCTGTGGCACAATTTTTACTCCGGCCCAAACGGTCACCAACGCGAGTACGATGATGACTGGCATCACGGTCAACATAATAACCTCCAGGTTGTCACTGTTTCGGGCCGAGTCGCTTCGGCCCGATTACTACCCCGTACTGATTAGTACAGCAGTGAATAAAGCTGGCGACGATAACGTGCAGCCAGGGCATCACCGGTGCCGAGTGCGGCCAGAATTTCCTGCAACATTTTACGCACCTGGCCGTCACCGGCGTTGAGGTCGCTTTTCAGGAAACCAAATAGCAATTCAAGGGCTTCTTCATTACGACCAACCTGATGCAGCTGTAACGACAGTTTAGCAGCCAGCTCGGCGTTCGCGGGCTCATTCGCCAGTTGTTCCTGCAACAGTTGAATTTCTGGCGTGTCGGCGGCTTTTTTCAGCAGCTCGATTTGCGCCACCAGGCTTTGATAACGGGTGTCCTGATCCTGCAACGGCACCGCATTTAACACCGCTTCCGCTTCATCGCTACGATTCAGGGTGATCAGAACTTCCGCCAGCAGGAAGCCAATTTCGCTGGCCTGATTACTCAGCTGCCAGGCATCTTTCAGCAGCGGCAGCGCCTCCAGCGGTTTGCCTTCTTCCATCAGGGCTATCGCCTGCTGGGCTTTTATTTCTTCTTCACGCGGCAACACTTTTTGCAGTAGGGCGCGAATCGCCTCCTCTGGCTGCGGCCCCTGGAAGCCATCGACCGGTTGACCGTTCTGGAACAGGTACACCGTCGGGATGGAGCGCAGACCAAATTGAGAAGCCACCATCTGCTCTTTATCGCAATCCAGTTTTGCCAGAATAAACTGACCAGCGTACTCCTGGGCCAGGTGCTCCAGCACAGGCGTCAGTTGCTGGCAGTGCTGGCTGCGATCGGACCAGAAATAAAACAGCACCGGCAGCTGCATGGATTGTTCCAGCGTCTGATGCAGATTGGATTCGTTGATGTCGATAATCAAAGCGTGTGACATGAATACGTCTCTTTGCTGAAAGTGTGTTGAGAATATGGGGGCAAGCTGCCCGGCTTCAAGTTCTAATCAGGCTTGCAGCCTATTTGCTGCGCAAAATGCGATCCAGCATCCAGCCTGGCAGTACTCTTTTTAACAGGCTCATGGTCCAACTCACCAGCGTCACTGGATAACGCAGGCGCGGATGCGCGCTTTCCAGGGCGTGACGCAGCTTCGGCAGGATCGCCTCAGGCGGCAGGGAAAAATGCGCGGCGATGCCGGGATTACGCACCGGTTTGTCGCTTTCCCCCTGATGGACGTTTTCCGTAAAACGGGTATGGATCGGCCCTGGCTCAATCAGGCTGACGCGCACGCCCGTGGTGCGTAACTCCATGCGCAGCGCATCGCTCCAGGCTTCGAGCGCATATTTACTGGCAGCGTAAGCGCCGCGTCCGGGGGTGGAGATCACCCCCAGCACCGAGCTGGTATTAATGATACGTCCACTGCCGGTGGCTTGCAGGGCGGGCAACAGGCGCATGGTCAGTTGATGCGTCCCAAAGAAGTTAGTGGAGAATTGTTGTTCCAGTTGCTGGCGTGACAGGCTGGCGAGCGGTCCATAAATGCCAAAACCGGCGTTATTGAACAGCCCGTGAAGACGATTTTCTGTCAGCGCAATAACCTGATCCGCTGCGGCATCGACACTGGCCGGATCGTCCAGATCGAGCGTAATGCCGATAAAACCAAGCGCATGCATGCGTGCAACGTCTTCCGCCCGACGGCAGGCGGCAATTACGCGATAACCGCGCATCAGCAGGTCATTGGCGGCCACCAGGCCGATACCGCTGGAGCAGCCGGTGATAAGAATGTTTTTTTGCATAACTTTACCTGTTAAAAATCACGCGCCTGCGTTAATCATGCTTTACTAGCGGAGCCAGTTCCTTCGCCATCACCCCTGCGATAAAGGGCTGTGCATCCGGATTCGGGTGAATACCATCCTGCTGCATCCACTCCGGTTTCAGGTACACCTGCTCCATAAAGAAGGGCACCAGAGGAATGTTGTACTGCTGTGCCAGCTGCGGATAAATCGCGCTAAACGCCTGCGTATAACGACGCCCATAATTTGCCGGTATGCGAATTTGCATCAGCAGCGGCTGCGCTTTTGCCGCCTTCACATCGTCGATAATTTTGCTCAGATCCTGGGCGATATTTTGCGGTGGGAAGCCACGCAAGCCATCGTTACCGCCCAATTCGATTAACACCCAGCGCGGTTGATGCTGTTTTAATAGCGCCGGTAAACGCGCCAGCCCCTGACCGGCGGTATCGCCACTGATGCTGGCGTTGATAATTCTGGGCTGCTGCTGCCACTCTTTGTCGAGCAAACTCGGCCATGCGATGTTCGCGGACATGCGATAACCGGCACTCAGGCTGTCGCCCAGCACCAGCAGCGTATCGGCCGCAGCAAGACGTGACACCAGCAGAAGTAATAACAACAGGAAGGAATAATGCCAGCGGAAAACATTGTTGAAGTTCATCATCTTACTAAGTCCGTCGGTCAGGGAGAGCATCAGCTGACCATCCTTACCGGAGTTG
Source organism: Pantoea sp. X-Soil-TKNS-1279 (assembly GCF_059730565.1). Taxonomy (NCBI): domain Bacteria; kingdom Pseudomonadati; phylum Pseudomonadota; class Gammaproteobacteria; order Enterobacterales; family Erwiniaceae; genus Pantoea; species Pantoea sp. X-Soil-TKNS-1279. The sequence goes on from NZ_AP035948.1 coordinate 1,181,342, forward strand.
AGCTGGTTGTCAAACCCGCCCAGACCATTGCGCTGATTGGCGAGTCCGGTTCGGGTAAATCTACTCTGCTGGGTATCCTTGCCGGGCTGGACGATGGCAGCAGCGGTGAAGTGCATCTGCTGGGCGAGCCGTTACATAGCATGGACGAGGAGCAACGTGCGGCGCTGCGCGCGCGGGAAGTCGGTTTTGTCTTTCAATCCTTTATGCTGGTGCCGACGCTGAATGCGCTGGAAAACGTCCAGCTCCCCGCGCTGTTGCGTGGTGTCAGCGACCGCGAAAGCCGCGATCAGGCGGTCGAGTTGCTGACACAGCTCGGTTTGAAAGCGCGGTTGCATCATCTTCCCGCCCAGCTTTCCGGTGGCGAGCAGCAGCGGGTGGCGCTCGCCCGCGCCTTTAATGGTCGTCCTGGCTTGTTGTTTGCTGATGAACCGACTGGCAACCTCGATCGTCAGACCGGCGATCGCATCGCCGATCTGCTGTTCTCCCTTAACCGCGATTTTGCCACCACCCTGATCCTGGTTACCCATGATGAGCAGCTGGCGGCGCGTTGCGATCGTCGTCTGCGGTTGCGTGATGGCAAATTGTGGGAGGAGTCATGATCTGGCGTTGGTTCTGGCGTGAGTGGCGTTCGCCCTCCTTGTTGATCGTTTGGCTGGCGTTGACGCTGGCGGTGGCCTGCGTGCTGGCACTGGGGTCGATCAGCGATCGGATGGAAAAAGGGTTAAGCCAGCAAAGTCGTGATTTTATGGCCGGGGATCGTACTTTGCGCAGTAGCGCGCCGGTACCGGAAGCCTGGCTGGCTCAGGCGCGGCACGAGGGACTTTCAGTCAGCCCTCAACTGAGTTTTATGACCATGACCTTTGCGCAGGAAACGCCACAGCTGGCGGATGTGAAGGCAGTGGATGACGCGTATCCGATGTTTGGCACCCTGCAAACCGATCCGCCCGGTTTGCGTCCTCGTGCAGGGACGGTGCTGGCAGCCCCCCGATTGTTGGCGCTGTTGAACCTGAAAACCGGCGATCAGATTGATGTGGGCGATACCACGCTGCGTATCGCAGGTGAAGTTATTCAGGAACCTGACGCGGGTTTTAACCCTTTTCAGACCGCACCGCGTTTGCTGATGAACCTGGCGGATGTGGAGAAAACCGGCGCGATCCAGCCCGGCAGCCGGCTGAGCTGGCGCTACAAGTTCTCAGGCGATCCTGCTCCGCTGGCGCGCTACGATAACTGGATCCAGCCGCAGCTCAAGGCGGATCAACGCTGGATTAGCGTGGAAAACTCAGAAGATGCACTGGGGCGATCGATGCAGCGCGCGCAGCAATTTTTGTTGCTCTCCGCCTTGCTGACTTTGCTGCTGGCGATTGCGGCGGTGGCGGTGGCGATGAGCCACTATTGCCGCAGCCGCTATGATCTGGTGGCGGTGCTGAAGACCCTCGGTGCGACGCGTAAGGTGCTGCAACGTTTGATCATCGGTCAGTGGCTGGCGGTATTGCTGCTGGCGGCGGTGGCGGGTAGCGTGCTGGGACAGGGCATTGAAATCATCCTGCTGGCGATGTTGAAACCGGTGCTGCCTGCGGCACTTCCGGCGGCCAGTTTCTGGCCGTGGTTGTGGTCGTTGGGGGCGATGTTCGTGATCTCGCTGCTGGTGGGGATGCGTCCTTACCGGTTATTGCTGGCAACCCAGCCATTACGCGTGCTGCGTCGGGATGCGGTGGCGAATGTCTGGCCGTTGCGCGTCTATCTGCCAGTGATGGCGTTGGTGGTGATTGGCCTGCTGGCGTTGTTGATGGGCGGCAGCAAGATGTTGTGGGCGTTGCTGGCGGGGGTGGTGTTGCTGGCGTTGTTGCTGGCGTTACTGGGCTGGGGCACTTTGCTGCTGTTGCGACGTCTGGTGGTGCGTAACCTGGCGCTGCGACTGGCCATCAACCGTCTGTTGCGACAACCGGCAATGACCCTCAGCCAACTGGCGGCGTTTTCACTCTCCTTCATGTTGCTGGCGTTACTGCTGGTGATGCGCGGCGATCTGCTTGATCGCTGGCAGCAACAGTTGCCACCGGATAGTCCGAACTATTTTCTGCTGAATATGACGCATGAACAGGTGCCACAGGTACGTGATTTCCTGCAATCGCATCAGATCAAAGCGGAGACTTTCTACCCGATTATCCGCGCCCGACTGACGCAGCTCAACGGTAAGGATGCCGATCCGAATATGGATAACGCCTTGAATCGTGAGCTGAATCTGACATGGCAGGCGGATCGTCCGGACCACAATCCGCTGGTAGCGGGGAGTTGGCCGCCGCGTGTCGGGGAAGTGTCGGTGGAGACTGAGCTGGCGGATCGTCTGGGGGTGAAGCTGGGTGACACCTTAACTTTCAGCGGCGATACCCAGCAGTTCAGCGCCAAAATTACCAGCCTGCGTAAAGTGGATTGGGAGAGTTTGCGCCCCAACTTCTTTTTTATCTTTCCGCCGGGGGCGCTGGATGACCAGCCGCAAACCTGGCTGACCAGTTTCCGTATGGCGAATAACCCTGCCTTGCTGGCGCAGCTCAACCGGGCATTCCCCACCCTGAGTTTGCTGGATATCGGCAGCATGATGCGCCAAATCGGCCAGGTGCTGGCGCAGGTGAGTCAGGCGCTGGAGATTATGGTGGTGTTGGTGACGATCTGTGGCGTGCTGCTGCTGCTGGCGCAGATTCAGGTCGGGATGCGTCAACGACGTCAGGAGCTGGTGGTTTATCGCACGCTGGGTGCCAGCAAACGACTGCTGCGCGGCACCCTGTGGTGTGAGTTTGCCTTGCTCGGCGTGGTATCCGGGGTTGCGGCAGCACTGGGCGCGGAGGCGGCGTTATGGGGTTTGCAGCGCAAAATCTTCGATTTTCCCTGGGAACCGGACTGGAGCCTGTGGCTGGCGCTGCCGATCACCGGGGCGATTTTGCTGTCGTTGTGCGGCGGCTGGCTGGGGGTGCGTTTGCTGAAAGGGAAGGCGTTGTTCAGGCGGTTTGAGGCGGCGTGATCGCCTGGTCGACATGCATCCGGGCGTAGCGCCGCGATTTATCGCGCGCCTTTGACCTTGACGCAAAAGTCAAAATTCGCGCAATAAATTGCGCCGCCACGGAAGGGTAAGGTCGCCATTGCTGGCGACCTTTTAATTACAGCTTCTCTACGGCCCAGGCGATACCGCTGGCATACTCCGCCGGCAGCAACGGCACCAGCGCATTTAATGCCGCGGCCAGACGACCCTGGTCGCTGTCGGTCAGATTGAGGTGGCCGACTTTACGTCCCGGACGCACTTCTTTCTCGTACCAATGCAGATGTACCAACGGCTGATGCAGCCACGCCAGATTCACATCCGTACCAATCAGGTTGACCATTACCGAAGGTGCATACACCACCGGCTGCGGCAGCGGTAAACCCAGCACTGCGCGCAGATGCAGCTCGAACTGGCTGATGGAAGCACCATTCTGCGTCCAGTGTCCGCTGTTGTGGACACGCGGTGCCAGTTCGTTGATCAGCAAGCCCTGCGGCGTAACAAAGCACTCCATCGCCATCACACCGACGTAATTCAGCTCATGCATGATCGCGCTGAGCATCGCTTCGGCCTGTTGCTGCTGCGCCGCATCGGCTTGTGGGAACGCGACGCTGGTGCGCAGGATCCCTTCCTGATGCAGGTTATGGGTCAGCGGATAGAAAACGGTGCTGCCATCCTGACCACGCGCGCCAACCAGCGACACTTCACCGCTGAAGTTGATGCCCTGTTCAACGATGCATTCACCGTAGCATTCATCCGGCAGGGTGTCGGTTTCATTGGCGCGCAGACGCCACTGACCGCGTCCGTCGTAGCCGCCGGTGCGGCGTTTGACGATAGCCAGTTCGCCAAGCGAGCTGAACACCTGCGGCCATTCGCTTTTATCCGCCAGCAGTTGCCACGGTGCGGTGGCGAGGTTCAGTTGATCGAGCAACTGTTTTTGCGTCAGGCGATCGGCCAGACGCGGGAAAATATCGCGGTTCACAAAGGCCGGATGGCTTGCCAGCTCACGCGTCAGCGCGGTTTCAGGCCAGCGTTCAATTTCCGCCGTGATCACGCTTTGTGCGATCGGCAGCGCAGAAGGTTCTGCATCCAGCCCGACCGGATAAACGGCAATGCCCAGCGGTTCACCCGCCTGGCGCAGCATACGGCCTAACTGACCATTTCCCAGTACGCAAACCGGCTTCATGCATCCCCCCGCGGATCCGGGTTGTTCAGCACTTCGTCGGTCTGGGTCTGACGCCAGTTGGCGAGGCGAGTTGCCAGCGCGCTGTCGTGAATTGCCAGAATCTGCGCGGCCAGCAGGGCAGCATTGGCGGCACCGGCTTTACCGATTGCCAGTGTACCTACCGGAATACCACGCGGCATCTGCACAATCGAGTAGAGGCTGTCGACACCGCTTAAGGCGGCGCTTTGTACCGGGACACCCAGCACCGGCACCAGGGTTTTGGCGGCCAGCATGCCCGGCAGATGGGCTGCACCGCCAGCTCCGGCGATAATCACCTGGAAACCATTTTGCGCGGCGTTTTCGGCGAAGCTGAACAGTTTGTCCGGCGTACGGTGAGCAGAAACCACTTCCACATGGAAGGGGACATCCAGGCTGTTAAGAATTTCCTCGGCGAACTGCATGGTAGCCCAGTCACTTTTGGAACCCATGACGATGGCGATACGAGCCGGGGCGGCGTTGGATGACATGCGGTCAACTCCTGTGAATATACAAACGAACCTGGCCGGGCGGGCAGGTGAAGAAGGGCACAGAGAATAGCATGAGATGGCAGCAAGGAAAACGGTTGCGTGGCCGGAAAACGGGCAAGATTGCCCGTTAATCAGAACGGAAATTCGCTAAGCCTGACGCCATCGGCGTCGACCTGAATCATCGATCCCTGCTGATGCCAGGCACCCAACACTACGCGCTGGGCATTTTCACCCTGTAAAACAAAATCATGGATCGCCGGGCGATGGGTGTGGCCGTGGATCAATAGCCGCACCTGTTGGCGGGTCATGGCATCCATCACCGCCTGCTGGTTCACATCCATGATGCTCAGGGATTTGTGTTGATTGGCTTGTTTGCTGTTGGCGCGCATTTTGGCAGCGATACGCATCCGCAAGCTGAGCGGTAAGGCCAGAAACAGCTTTTGCAGCCAGCGCTGGTGCACTTTAGCGCGAAAGCGTTGATAGCCTTCATCGTCGGTGCACAGGGTGTCGCCATGCATAATCAGCAGACGTTTACCGTACAGGGTTAACACCTGTTCCTCTGGCAACAATGTCATGCCGCTGGCACGCGCAAAACGCTGACCGAGCAGAAAATCGCGATTACCGTGGATAAAGAATGTCGGCACCGGCAGGGCCTTGAGCGCATCGGCGATTTGCTGATGCAAAGGGTTGGGATCGTCATCGCCAATCCAGGCTTCGAACAGATCGCCAAGGATATAAAGCGCATCGCATTGATGCGCTTCCCGCTGCAAAAAATGCAGAAAACCGGCAGTGATTGCCGGTTCTTCTTCACACAGATGAAGATCTGCGATAAACAGCGTGCGCGACATTACTCGCTAACGGTCACTTTCTGGATGACTACGTCATCTTTCGGCACGTCCTGATGCATGCCGCTGCGGCCGGTGGCTACCGCTTTGATTTTGTCGACCACGTCCATGCCTTCAACCACTTCTGCGAACACGCAGTAACCCCAGCCTTGCAGGCTTTCGTCGCGGAAGTTCAGGAAGTCGTTGTCTGCCACGTTAATGAAGAACTGAGCCGTCGCCGAGTGCGGAGCCTGAGTACGCGCCATCGCCAGGGTGCCACGGGTGTTTTTCAGGCCGTTGTTGGCTTCGTTGCGGATATCTTCTTTAGTTGCTTTCTGCTTCATGCCCGGCTCAAAGCCGCCGCCCTGAATCATAAAGCCGTTGATCACACGGTGGAAAATGGTGTTGTCGTAGAAACCTTCACGACAGTAATCCAGGAAGTTCTTTACGGTTGCCGGCGCTTTGTCATCGAAGGTTTTAATCACGATATCGCCGTGGTTCGTCTGGAAGGTGACCATCATTCTCGTCCTGTAAAGGTTGTCGTCGGTGTCGATTGCCGCGCCTGCCTCAAAGCAGCGGGCATTTTTGTAGACGCATCTTATATCACAAATTGTGATGACGCGTCAGCAAGGCAGCGACAGTTGCTATGCTGGCGTCGCGCTGAAGTAAAAAATACGGCACAATACGCAGCTAGCCTGGAAAGGCCTTTCCCGCACACGTTAAATACGGAACCGTTCAATGCTAAAGATTTATAACACCCTGACGCGACAGAAAGAGGAATTCAAACCCATTCATGCTGGCGAAATCGGCATGTACGTGTGCGGCATCACGGTGTACGACCTCTGTCATATTGGCCACGGACGTACTTTTGTGGCGTTTGACGTGGTAGCGCGTTACCTGCGCTATGTCGGTTATAAGCTGAAGTATGTGCGTAACATCACCGATATCGACGACAAAATCATCAAACGTGCCAACGAGAATGGCGAAAGCATCGAAACCCTGACCAATCGTATGATCGGTGAGATGCATAAAGATTTCGCTGCGCTGGGCATTCTGCCGCCCGATCTGGAGCCGCGTGCGACGCGTCATATCGACGAGATCATCGAGCTGGTTGGCCGCCTGATCGAACGTGGGCATGCCTACGTAGCCGACAACGGCGATGTGATGTTTGATGTACTGAGCGATAAAGATTACGGCGTGCTGTCGCGTCAGGATCTGGAACAACTCCAGGCCGGTGCGCGTGTTGAAGTAGCCGAAGTGAAGCGCAACCCGATGGATTTCGTGCTGTGGAAGATGTCCAAAGCCGACGAACCCGCGTGGAACTCACCGTGGGGCAACGGGCGTCCGGGTTGGCATATCGAATGTTCGGCGATGAACTGCAAACAACTCGGCACCCATTTTGATATCCACGGTGGCGGTTCGGACCTGATGTTCCCGCATCATGAAAACGAGGTGGCGCAATCCACCTGTGCGCACGATGGCCCGTATGTTAACTACTGGATGCACTCCGGCATGGTGATGGTTGATCGCGAGAAGATGTCAAAATCCCTCGGCAACTTCTTTACCGTGCGCGATGTGCTGCAACATTACGACGCCGAAACCGTGCGTTACTTCCTGATGTCCGGTCACTATCGCAGCCAGCTCAACTATGGCGAAGATAACCTTAACCAGGCTCGCGCGGCGCTGGAGCGTCTCTACACCGCATTGCGTCATACCGATGTCAGCGCAGTGGCTGCCGGTGGCGAAGAGTTCGAAGCGCGTTTTCGTAGCGCGATGGAAGATGACTTCAACACGCCGGAAGCCTATTCGGTGCTGTTCGATATGGCGCGCGAAGTGAACCGCCTGAAAGCGGAAGACAAAACCGCGGCGGATGCGCTGGCGGCAAAACTGCGTCAGCTGGCGGATGTGCTGGGTATTCTGCAACAGGACCCGGAGCAGTTCCTGCAAAGCGGTGCGCAAGCCAACGACGATGAAGTGGCTGAAATCGAAGCGTTGATTAAGATGCGTAACGATGCGCGTAAAGCGAAAGACTGGGCGCAAGCTGATGTGGCGCGCGATAAATTGAATGCGCTGGGCATCGTGTTGGAAGATGGCCCGCAGGGCACCACCTGGCGTCGTAAGTAACGAAAAAAAGGGCGAACTTTGATGTTCGCCCTTTTTATTTCAGCCTGGTAGCGGCGCGATTTATCGCACTCTTTAGCAGCAACAAGCGCGATAAATCGCGCTGCTACGGTTTTTTAAGCCACCACGGTAATGCGTTGGCCGGCAAATTCTACCGTCTGACCGGCAAGGATTTTGCAGCGCTTACGGGTCTCGATCGCGCCATCAACGCGCACTTCGCCTTCGTCGATCACCGCTTTGGCCTGCGCGCCGCTCTCCACCCAGCCTTCGAGTTTCAGCAAATCGCAAAGATCAACATGTGGGTGTTTACCCAAAGAAAACGTCGCCATTATGCGTTCTCCTCATCGTGATACTCTTCACACGCTTGCAGGGTGTTCTGAATCAGGGTGGCGACCGTCATCGGGCCAACGCCGCCCGGCACAGGGGTGATGTAGGAAGCGCGTTCTGAGGCCGCTTCGAAATCCACATCGCCAACCACTTTGCCGCTTTCCAGACGGTTGATACCGACATCAATCACAATCGCGCCCGGCTTGATCCAGTCGCCCGGAATAAAGTTCGGTTTACCTACTGCTACGATCAACAGATCGGCATGTTCGATATGGTGACGCAGATCTTTGGTGAAACGGTGGGTCACGGTGGTGGTGCAACCGGCCAGCAGCAGCTCCATGCTCATCGGACGGCCAACGATGTTGGATGCGCCAACCACCACAGCATTCAGGCCATAGGTATCGATGTTGTAGCGCTCCAGCAGCGTGACAATACCGCGCGGGGTGCAGGGACGCAGCTTCGGCGCGCGTTGGCACAGACGGCCCACGTTGTAAGGATGGAAACCGTCGACGTCTTTATCCGGCACGATGCGTTCCAGTACCTTGACGTTATCGATGCCTGCCGGAAGCGGTAGCTGCACCAGAATGCCATCGATTTCGTGATCGTTGTTCAGCGCATCAATCAAATCCAGCAGCTCGGCTTCGCTGGTGGTTGCTGGCAGATCGTAAGAGCGGGAAACGAATCCCACTTCTTCACAGGCGCGGCGTTTGCTGGCGACATAGATCTGCGAAGCGGGGTTTTCCCCCACCAGAACGACTGCCAGGCCAGGCGCACGTTTTCCAGCCGCCAGACGCTGCTGTACTTTTTCCGCAACCTCAAGGCGCACCTGCTGCGCAATCGTTTTACCGTCAATAATTTTTGCTGCCATCAGAGAGGAAATCCACTGTGTAATGTTGAATCGGGGAAAGGCGCCTATTCTGTCAGAAGCGCGTCGCGCTGTCAGGCACAGATTGATCCTGAGGCGCGCTTTTGTCACTTCAGATTGCCCGCGTTAACCCGTATGATGCCCGGCAATGAATTTAGTGGAATGTTTATGATCTGGCTAATCCTTGCGACTTTAGTGGTGGTTTTTGTGGTGGGCTTCCGCCTGCTGACGGCCGGTTCACGCCATGCGGCTCAGTCCCTGAGCAAACGACTGCAACTGCCACCGGTCCATGTGGAATCGATGCTATCGTTGATGGGGAAAGAGGCGGCAAAGGAGTTCACTGACTACATCACCGGCGACAATGAAAGCCATTTGCAGAACGCGGCGGCAGTGCTGCTGATTTGGCAGGTGTGCATTGTTGATGGCGGGGAAGAGAACATGCGGCGCTGGCATCAGATTCTCAGTCGGGCGCATTTTTCACCGGTGATCACCCAACAACAGCTGTTGCTGGCGATGGGCTTTCTGCGCGAACTGGAGCCGGACCGTGAAGAGATGAACCTGATGCGTGAGCGGTTTAATGGGGCGTTTTTACCGGGCGTGGAGCTGGAAGGCAAGGCGGATGAGGAGAGTAATCTGGTGTCGCTGAGCGATTATCGTAAGCGTCATTGACAGGGATTGGTTAGAACATCAGCACTCTGCACTTGGCAGGTGCAAAAACGTTGACGCGACTGCGTGCCAACGTATAATTCGACGCAACCGCATATGCGCCCTTAGCTCAGCTGGATAGAGCACCGGCCTTCTAAGCCGTAGGTCACAGGTTCGAATCCTGTAGGGCGTGCCATTTTTTCTTCTCTCATCGTCTACCAAAGTCCACAAAACCCCAGTCATGAAGCGCCTTCCCGCGAATGTCGTTATCTCAACGTCTACTAACATCTATTGAAATCAACAACGCTGTGGGGGTACATTTGGGGGTAGATTCCCGTTCAATGAAATGAGATACCCCCAAATTGAAACTAAATGCCCGCACAGTGGACGCTTCAAAGCCAAAGGACAAAGCCTACAAGCTCTCTGATGGCGGTGGTTTGTACCTTTTGGTGAATACCAATGGTTCACGTTATTGGCGTTTAAAGTACCGTTACGCTGGAAAAGAAAAGCTGCTGGCGCTGGGGGTATATCCTGACGTATCTCTGGCTGATGCCAGAGCAAAGCGTGATGAGGCCAAGCGCACTTTAGCTGCTGGTGGTGATCCGAGCGAGGTTAAACAGTCAGAGAAGCAGGCAAAGATTCTGGCTGTCAGTAACAGTTTCGAAGCTCTGGCGGTTGAATGGCATGAGCATAAACGCCCTAATTGGTCACAGGGGTATGCAAATGACATTCTCGAATACCTGCAGAAAGATGTATTCCCCTTTATTGGTAAGCGAGCCATCGCAGAAATCAAAGCCGCAGAAATGCTTATGGTGCTCAGAAAGATGGAGCAACGAGGCGTTCTGGATAAGCTGAAGAAAACCCGCCAGGCTTGCAGGCAGATATTTACCTATGCCGTTATCACGGGCAGGGCTGAGCACAATCCTGTTGTTGATTTAGCTGGCGCACTCAAAGCACCAAAGCAAAAGCACTTCCCTCATCTTCTTACTGAGCAGATTGGTGGCTTCCTTCGCGCCCTAAGTGAATATACAGGTAGCAGAATGACACAGAATGCTACTCGTCTACTGATGCTCACTGGCACGCGCACGATTGAATTACGAGCGGCTGAATGGTCTGAAATCGACATAGAAAAGGGCATCTGGCAGATTCCAGCAGAACGGATGAAGATGCGCCGCCCTCATGTTGTACCACTTTCCCGCCAGGCTAAAGCATTACTGGAGGAAGTCCACCTGCTTTCCGGGCGTGGCCGCTTTGTGTTTCCGGGGCGGAACGATGCTGGAAAGACAATGAGTGAGGCCAGCATTAATCAGGTGATCAAGCGTATTGGCTACGATGGCAAAGCTACAGGTCACGGTTTCCGCCACACAATGAGCACCATTCTTCATGAACAGGGATATAACACCGCCTGGATTGAAACGCAGCTTGCCCACGTTGATAAGAACAGTATTCGAGGTACTTATAACCATGCTCAGTATCTGGATGGCCGCCGTGAGATGCTTCAGTGGTATGCAGATTATATGGAGGCGCTGGAGAAAGGGGAGAACGTTGTGCACGGTACGTTTGGAAGACGCGCATAACTGGATGGATAGACAGTGATAAGTGATGGTAGTAGACTTCGGTAGACGAACAAAGATTAGGCTATGTCTAGGTTGATCCCCGAAAACCCGTACACCTCTACGGGCTGGCATGGCCGTCAAGATCAGAGGGCGTGAGGTGGCGTGTGAATAAAAAATTGAAAGATCCCGAAGAACTCGATAAAACCATTAAGAAAATAGCCGAAGAAGTAGAAGAATCTCATGATTTTTTCGAACATATCAGACAGTTTAATTTTGGTGTCAAAGATATTCTCAGAACAATTGATGTAAAAAAATATGATGAGCTATCCAAAGACTATAATAGTGTTGACTTTTACATTTCGTTAAGAAAGAGAATTGAAATTCTAGATAGTATTGAATATGCAAAACATATAGAAAAAGAGATGTATGATGATGAATTTAGTGATGAGAGTACTGGATTTATCTTGGAAAGAGATGAAGAATCAGAACCTATGTCCGAAGAAGACTTCAATGAATATAAAAATAGTAGGATTTATTCTGAGTTGAAAGATACTGTTGATCACTTGGTCGAGATTTTCTATGGTGACGCCCTTAAATTAAAAAAAGTAGATATAAAATTTCTTGGGAGAGCTGATCTAATGGCCCCAATCAAAGCTATAGATATGCCACATATAGCCTTTTTAAATAGATATGCAGGGTTTATGGGAGGGATGAAAAACAACAATTACAATAAGATTATTGGTGATACATTACTTGAGTCTGCAAGTATTGAAGTCCTTAAAAAAGGGAGGGAGATACCAAAAGGTTACGGATGGGAATCTGATGGTTTATTTAAGAAAACAGTTTGGTGTGAAGTCGATTTGAATGCTTCTGATGACATCCTTGTTGAAGCATTTAAAAATTGGTTGCCTCAAGCGAGGGAAATGCATAGGGAGTTTTTTGATACTGAACCTAGCAATGTGAAAAGTAATTTTAAAAAATCACTTTTGAAGAAATGGAAAGACTTGAGGGTGTTAGCATATCTGGATATGAAAATCCTAGCTGATTACTTCCATCAATCACCAACATATACACAATATGCAAATTATTTGTATTTTGATGATTTCGATATTGATACAACAGAGAAAGTTAGGAAGACATTAATTCCAGCAGTAAAAGATATCTATGTGGGAGATTGTTTAGAAGATCTGGTGCGGCAGATCCATGCAGAAAATAGAATATTTTGATAGCCTTCCGGAATTTTTTGTTGCTAATTCCTTTCCGGAAGAAAATTTCATTCGTTTTAACCCTTCATAATTGCACGACTTAGAGCAAAAATTCTCCTGCCATCTAGAGGCGTCTGTCGGCGTCTCCATAAACTGTTAGGAGATAAAATGTCTTCAAAAAGTCAAAGGCTTATACGCATGCATCAGGTTCTTGAACGAATTGGTTTGGGTAAAGCATGGGTTTACAAGCTAATCGCGCAAAGAAAATTTCCACAACCTATCAAAATCGGTTCTCGTTCAATTGCTTTTCTTGAAAGTGAAATTGATGATTGGATCGATCAACGCATCGCTGAATCGCGTGGCGAGGTGGCCTAATGGAAATGAAAAACCGCCCATTACAGGCGGCTAATCAGGAAGCTGACAACCCTGATATTACGCCTGCTACGGCCATTAAGCCAGCACCTAAAAAGCACCGTGCACGCCTGTACATGCTTCACAGCGGCATTAATGGTTTTACTGAAAACGAGCTGCTGCGCTACTGCCGCCTGTCATCCGGTCGAAATTACGCGAGTGAGCTAGAACGCCAGCTTGATATTCGCCTTGAACGTATTGATGAGAAGAACCCTGACGGGATAGGCAGTCACTTTCGCTATCGCTTCACATGTCGGGGGGATGTGATGCGTGTGATCCAACTGATGAAATACAACGCCCGTGCTGGTGGTTATTACGAGCTGGCTGAGAATGACGTAAACGCCATCCTTTCACTCTACCCGGACGCTTTCGACGCAGCTTAACGGAGACAGATAAATGAAAATCGGAAAAAGCAGATTAATTTCTGAGGCCGCCCCTCAACCTACCACCAGCATCAGCGATATTTCTGGTAATGACTTTGCCGCTATTGTTCCGGTTATTTCAGGTCAGATTGGTGGCCGGGAAACCAACATTGTGAGCGCGAAAGCATTGCATAAAGCATTGGGGGTTGGGCGTGATTATTCGACGTGGCTTTCCGATCGCATCAAAGACTACGGATTTGAGCAAGGGGGGGATTATGTGTTTTTTGATTCCCCCGTTTTGGGGAATCAAAGTGCAGAAATTAACCATTCCGATGGAGGTTGGATAACTAAGCGGGGAGGAGATCGTCGCAGCAAAGATACCGGCCTTTCTCTTAGCATGGCAAAAGAGCTGGCTATGGTGGAGCGCAACGAGCAGGGCCGTGCCGTGCGCCGGTACTTCATCCAGTGCGAAGAGGCACTACAGCGCAGCGTGCCAGAGATTGCCGCACAGTATCGCTGCCAGCTTAAAGCCCGCATTGGTGCTGCGAACCTCTTTAAACCGATGTGCGCCGCTTTGGAATCTGCCCGCGCCGAACAGGGTAAACAGACTCAATCCCGCCACTACAGCAACGAAAGCAACATGATCGCCCGTATTGTGCTGGGTGGCATGACGGCGAAACAGTGGGCGCAGGTAAGTGGTATTACTGGCGAGCCGCGCGACAGCATGAACACTAGGCAACTGGAACACTTTACCTATCTGGAAAGCACCAACATAACGCTGATTGATATGGGTATGGAGTACGACCAGCGCAAAGCAGAGTTAACGCGCCTGTCACAGCGCTGGTTAGCCAAACATTTGGGGGCTGACCATGCATAAATCCATCAGTACCCCGTTACCCAATCACTGCTACCGGGATTCCCACGGCTCACTGGTTACAGTGGTAAGCGTGCAATTCAATCGCGTGACATTCTACCGCGAAGGCTATGGGTCGTCCTGCACGCAGCCGGTGGAGCGGTTTGTGCGTGAGTTTACGGAGGTAACGCCATGATTGCTGTCCACAGTAAGGGCTTACCACAAGCTGGGTTGTTATCGGATTCTATGGTTTTGGACTTAGCCAAACTTGGCAAGAACCTGACAAAACCTAACATTCAAAACACTCCCAATTCGATTTTGAGTCAAGGCCAGTATGGGTTTATGAGTGATTCGGTCGAAAAAGATAGTCGGTCACGAAAATGTATTTCTGATATAGCGGGGGGAGGCCTTAGATGTTTTTCCGACATCCTTAATAGAAGTTCAAAAAATGGATTATCTGGCCTCACATCGCGAGGATGTGAAGATTTATTAGGGGTCATAACGCGAGAGAAAATTGAGTTCTCGGAGTTCCAAAAAGAAGTCTGGATTGAGTTTTTAGAGTCCATAAAAAAGGGCTTGCTCCGGTCCTGTTATCCATACTATTCTCAACCTGCACTGGCAAAATCCAGTGCCAGGATTGGCGTCCTGGTAAAGTACAAGGCGACACATGACGCGCCTAGCGTCTTTTTTTGTGTCCTCGCATTCGTTCACCCTTTTTTCAGCGCTACGGTTATAATCCGTGCCGCTCGCAAAGTTATGGTGGGCTGGATGGGGGCGGAGAAATCCGCGCCGGTTACCTTGTACGCCGGTTACGCCAACCCTGTTCAGCTCACCACCAGCGAAATTGGCGTTTCCGGTGGTGGGATCAAATCCCAGTACAAGGAGGCTGCCATAATGGCTACTACCCTCACCCAAACCACGCCCAAATTTGAGTTTCGTTTTCTGGCTCTGCCACGCGCTGACATGCAGGCCAAGCCCTGCCGCATATCTGTTCAGGCTTCTAGCGAAAAAGAAGCGCGCCGAATTCTGGCACCTAATTTCATTCTGTCTTTAGCAGCACGCTTGCCTGTAATTACTTCAGATAACCATCATGTTTCTTTGTCAGATTCGGTCACAATTTCAACAATAAAATCCGCGTTAGCTTGCCCCAAATGGATTCATCTTCTTCACTTTGCGCATCCTGCCAATACCAAGGCAGCGCCTCGGATGGCAGGAAACTCATATCTCAAAGTGAAACACGGAGGTTATTAATGAACCATTCAATTCCCCTCGAAATTGTGATGATGCGGATCACGCAGGCGCAGGCTGTTCTGTCAGTTTGGCTACAAACCCTGACTACGGACGATGGCAATGTGCCGGACATGATAGACGCAGTAACCACACTTCTGGACGGCCTGGCCGACGCTATAGCAATCAGCATGGAGTCTGGTAAATGAGCCTATACAACGATCTTACCAGTATGACCTTCACCAATGTTAACGGTGAAGAACTGAGCGGCATCCAAAGTCGAGCTGAACAAGCGGTGAACGATTTGTTGCTAGGTATAACCGACATTGGGTCAATCATGTTTTGGGCAGCAGCTAACGAGGACTATGACCCCGAAGATGCCAAAAGTGACATGTACAAAATCGGCGCAATGCTTCAGCCACTCACTGAAACAGTACGTGCACTAAGTGACCATGCAGACGAGGCCAAGTATCGCTCTAGCAAAAGCGGGAAAGGGAGTAAAGCATGACTATCTGTCTTTTGGATGCAAAGTGTCAGGTGGAACAGGCTCAGGCAGTACTTTCTGTCTGGATGGAAGCTGACATCTCAGATGATAAGACTATCGAGATGATGGGCGCCTTGATGACTTTGCTGAGAGGAGTTCCTGATGCGATGGGAGAAGCCGATTATCAATTGGGCTACATGGGATTAAAGCTAATGGATAAGGAAATTCGCCATGCATAACTTCAACTTGGAAAGCTACGAAAAAGATTGCCACCGCGTTCAGGCCATTATTGGCAACGATAACTCACCTGATCTTGATACACCTGAAAATATCTCACGTGGCCGTCTGTTACGAGTGCAAGCTGGCCTGCACCACCTCCTGCTCGAAGTGATCCCAAAAATCACTGATGAAAAGCAGCGCTACGAGGTTTTTTTGTTGGTGGACGGCATCCATGATTTAACACGCTTCGAGCAATGTGATGCTGATAGCGAATGCAAGGCCTTGGGGGAAAATGCATGAAACAATTCAACCCCCCTGTATTTATCGAAAATGCCCTGCAGGTTGCCGCCTTATCTCAACGGCAGTCGCCGCTAAGGTCTGTGTCTATCGACATCCACAACGCTGATAAATACGCGAATCAGTTGGCCGAAATTTACAACGGCAGCGTACACACCGCCCTTATGAAACACGATCCCAAAGTCGCAGTGCGGATTGCCACACTGTTCGCTGAGCTGTGTTCGTCCACTGGACGAGCGGATATACGCATTGCCAGCCTTTCAAATCAACTGACTCAGGGAGAGGGTATCTGATGGCTATCTTATTTGCTGATATTGACCAGCAGGCAGCCAATCTGAAGAAGGCGCGCGCGGTTCTTTCCGTGCTGCTCGATACGATGCCTGGTACCGGCACAAATGAGGATCTCGCCTGGCTTATAAGCCTCGCACACAGCACCATTCACGACACCATTGAGGTGCTGGAGTCAGTCGTAGATGCCGACCTGAAATCTCGCGACAACGGAGCGCAGGCCAAACAATGACGCTAATCACCAAAAACATCCAACTTGACGCGCTGGCTGACCAGTACGCGACAGCTATTTATCACGTCTTGGTTCAGCAAAACAATGGCGACTGGTTCGTGGTATCAACAACAAATGGTGATATCAGGATTGATATTACCGGTGGTTTCTCAGGCATTCGCGATCTGGTTAACAGCTACGTATTGCTCGTATTAAAACTCCACCACAAGGATTGGGAGCACCAGGCTTTGTCATTGCTGGATGAATGCCTGGAAGGTGGCAATCTCACGAGCAGAGGGCATGAAATATTGGATTGCATGCTCTCGGACATTGCGGTGACTCTCCAACAGCAAGGAGAGCCAAATTAATGCGAAGCATCGACCTCATACGTGAAACCACCAATGCGGCGGCAAATCGCTGGCCGCAAGTTCTCAGCCAGTTAGGTATTAACGTGCCGCAATCGCCACGCCAGCACTCATCATGCCCTGCTTGTGGTGGTAAAGATCGCTTTCGCTTCGATGACAAAGGGCGCGGGAGCTTTATCTGTAACCAGTGCGGTGCTGGTGACGGCTTAGATCTTATCAAGAGAGTAATCCATTGTGACACCACTGAGGCCGCCCGCATGGCGGCTGATGTGCTGGGTATTGATTACCGGGAAACAGAAGTTGACCAGCAATCAGCCAGTCAGAGAAGGCAGTACCTGGTGGAACAGCGCCACCAGCTTGAGCAGGAGCGCCAGCAGAAAGCGGCAGCAGAAGCTGAGCAGCGCCGTGAAAGTTTTGTTAGCCACTATCAGTTGCTCGCAGGCCGTGTAACGCATAGGGAAAGCGAATACCTGATTGCCAAAGGCCTGAGCGGTTTCACTATGCCGTGCCTGTTTGATGGATCAATTCTTCTGTCGCTGGTGGATGAAACCGGTAATGTCGCCGCAGCGCAGACCATCACACCACAGGGTGAAAAGAAAGTGCTCTATGGCTCAGCGAAGCGCGGAGCCTGGCACCTTCTCAACCAGCCGCAGGAAGTGGCCTCAATCATAATTGGTGAGGGGCTGGCAACAACGATTACCGCCCACCTGATACGCCCAGATGCGCTGGCCGTTGTGGCGCTCGATGCCGGTAATCTTACGGCCGTAGCCAGGTCAATGCGCCGTCAATATCCGGATGCCGCAATCATTATTGCCGGTGATAACGACTGGTATGAACCTAATGAACTCGACGACCACGGAAAGCCGAAAGTAAATAGAGGCAGGATTTTCGCAGATAAAGCTGCTGAAGCCGTCAATGGGAGCGTTTCATTGCCTCCCACCAGCTGCAAGGCCGACTGGGACGATTACCGCCAGCAGAACGGGCTTAAAGCTGCTACAGCAGCGTTTAACGATTCACTGTATCAACCTCAGGGGGAAAACATGGGCGCTCGATTGGAAGTGATTGAGGGCGGTAAAGCAGTAGAACCGGAGCGCGAAGCACTCAAACCCCGAATTGAAAGCCGTCAGGATGGCGTGTATTGGGTGGAACCCAATACAGACAAACAGAGCGGTGAAATCATCAACCGGGAAAGCTGGCTTTGTTCACCCCTGAAGGTTGCCGGAATCGGTCGTGACGATAAAGATCAGTTTCTGATACTGCGCTGGCAAGCACCAGGCTCTGATGCTGAAACCACTCAGGCAGTACCGCTGGCGGACATTGGGGAGCGCGAGGGATGGAGAATGCTAAAAGCTGGTGGCGTTAACGTGACCACCAAAAGCGGCCTAAGAGCCATTCTGGCAGACTGGTTACAACGTAGCGGCTCAAAGGATATCTGGCGCGTTGCGCATGCTACAGGGTGGCAGTGTGGCGCATATATCATGCCTGACGGGGAAATCATCGGTACACCTGATAAGCCGGTGCTGTTCAATGGGCGCAGCTCTGCTGCGGCCGGTTACACAATCAAAGGGAGTGCGGAAAGCTGGCGTGACTCTGTGGCACAACTGGCCGATGGGAACTACTCAATGATGACGGGTGTTGCTGCTGCGCTGGCGGCTCCGCTTATTGGTCTGTCTGGTGCTGATGGCTTTGGCATACACTTTTACGAGCAATCGAGCGCCGGTAAAACCACGACCGCTAATGTAGCCAGCAGCCTCTACGGTAATCCTGATCAGTTGCGTCTGACGTGGTACGGCACTGCGCTGGGGCTGGCGAATGAGGCTGCCGCACATAACGATGCGCTGATGCCACTGGATGAGGTTGGGCAGGGTGCTGATCCTGTAAGCGTCTCACAGTCCGCATATGCCCTGTTTAACGGTGTCGGGAAGTTACAGGGGGCCAAAGAGGGTGGTAACCGAGATCTGAAACGCTGGCGCTGTGTGGCAATCAGTACCGGCGAAATGGATCTGGAAACGTTCATTGCTATGACCGGCCGGAAGGCTAAAGCAGGGCAGTTGGTACGGCTGTTGAATATTCCGTTAAGCAAGGCGGCACGATTTCATCAATACCAGAATGGCAAACAACATGCTGATGCGCTGAAGGATGCCTGGCAGAACCATCATGGCGCAGCAGGACGTGAGTGGATTAAATGGCTCGCATCACACCAACAACAGGCAACTGAGGCCGTCAGGGCAGCAGAGGCGCGGTGGCGCAATCTCATACCTGCTGAATATGGCGAGCAGGTTCATCGTGTAGGTGCCCGTTTTGCCGTGATGGAAGCTGCGTTGGTAATGAGCCGGGAGATTACTGGTTGGGATGCGCAGACATGTCGTGATGCTATTCAGCACAGCTATAACGCCTGGGTGCGTGAATTCGGAACAGGTAACAAGGAACATCAGCAGATCGTAGCCCAGTGTGAAGCGTTCCTGAATGCCAACGGTTTCAGCCGCTTTGCACCTTTCCCGTATGACCCTCAGTCGCTGCCAATCCGGGATATGGCCGGATTTCGAGCCAGTGGAAGCCATGATGATTCGCCCATTTTGTTTTACACCTTTCCGGCAGCTTTTGAGCAGGAGATTGCCAGTGGGTTCAACCCTAAGCAGTTCGCGCGAGTGCTGGTGGAAAGTGGGATGCTGACGCCACCAGCCAGCGGCAGGGGTTATCAACGTAAATCACCGAGGATTAACAAGCGGCAGTACAACGTTTATGTCATCCAATACCGGCCAGAGGGTGAAGCAGAGGGAGAGTAATCCTTTCATGTGAGAGAAATAGTGTTGGTTCAGTTAGTTCAGTTGGTTCAATTTTTATAGTGGCTTATTTTTTAAGGATTTTCATCCATAAAGTGAACCAACACTGAACCAACAAAAGAGTGTTTTGAACCAACACTTAAAAGTTATTTTGGATATGTAGTTCTGGCAGGCTTGGGCATTAAAATTGACCGGCCCTTGCGGTCATCGGACCTGATTATTGTATTCCTGCACCGCGGCATTGGCTTTATTTATGGCGTCTTGCTGCGCTTCCTGAATCCGCTGAATGTCATAGTTTGCATCCTCAAGATACTGCTTTGCTTTAGCTGTGTATGCGTCAACTTCCTGTTTGTAGTTCTCCCAAGCGTATTGGTCATTAGTATATGGTGGCGTTGGTGCGACTTCGCTGAATTCCGGGTAGCCGCCAAAACCAAGGTTACTTCCTCCAAAAACTGTTGCAAGACATGCTGTCGGCATTAACAAAACAGATAAAAGTGGTAAAGCCTGGAGTGTTAATTTCATCTACGTCCCTTTGGTTATGAGCACCTATTCCTAAAGGTATAATTACTGACTCTTGGCATCAATCAGCACAAATGAATTTCTCTCCGCGCATTAGTCTATTTAACTGCCACAGGTATGTCTGGCACTGGTGCCAGGCCTCTTTACACCAAGATTGCTTATCCATACGATCGATTTTTTGATGCAAAAAATGAAATATTAAATTAAATCATTTCATTAATTGCAATTATAATAACTGTGTGAAATACAAGCAGGAAAATGAAATGAATAAAGCAACGGTGATGCCTGTTCTGTTAAGCCGCGAGCAGTATTCAGCTCTTCGCGAGCTTCAGGAGCGGGAACGTAGTAAATCAACATTGGGTGTAGCGCCAACCATCCATGTGATTGCACGACAATTGATGGATAAGGCGTTAAAAGAAATTAGTTAAGGTAAACAGGAGAATAATCATGGGCGTAGTTGAAGGTTCACTGGCTGCCTATGCAGCAATCGCATCAGCCGCAGTAGGTGCTGGTACGGCAATTTATTCGGCAACACAGAATAAGACTCCAGCTCAAGCAAAGGTTCCTGGTGTTAACCCTGACGCTGCTACCGCTCAGGCTGATGAAGAACTCCGCAAGCGATCACGTCAGGGCATTAACGCAAACCTTCTCAGTGGCACGGCTGGTTCCGGTTCGCCAGGCACGACTTCAACAGGGCAGAAAACACTGCTGGGTGGGTAAAAATCGCTAATCGGGAATGATGATTTCTGGAGTCCATAAAAGGAACTCTTGTCATCGCCTTTGATGATTTACGCACCAGTACGCGCATGCGCGCGAGGTGGACAGCCTGATAAAACGCCGAGGCGGTAATTTTGAGCATCCATGTTATGGGAACCGAGCAGAATTCGTGCGTCAGGCAATTGCTGAGAAGTTGCTACGCGACATTGCTTCGAATAATCACGGGTAAGACGAAATATGCTGGATAGAAAGTCGTTAGAGCTGACATTGATTCAGATGGTCCGCCGAAATGGCGAACCACTCGACAGGCATACACTTTATACAATCAGGACAGGTCTTGCCCAGGCTTTGCAGGCCACTGAGAGAAATCGTAGAAGGTTGGAGGCTCCAGAGTTCACATGGAAGAAGCCAGCCAGAAAGCGGCGATCGTAACCATTTCGCCCATTATATACGCATATAATGGGTAATTATGCTCCATTAATTAACCACATTCTCAGTGAGAATTTATCCGGGCCTCTTGGTGATCAGCTTATGAAAATTGGCACTGTTGCCGGAATTCATAATCAGAATTTACTCCAATATCCTTGCTGGCTGGCGTATGTAGCGGAATCACCCATAAGAATTTTGAAGCGCGTTCCGTCACTCAGTTTTCCACTGCCCGAGCCATTTTCAAGATTGGCTCCTGTTCTTACAACCTGGGCACTACCGGTACGACCATCGTTACAAACAAAGTTAACTTTTAAAACAGGTGACTGCGTGAACTGGTCATAAGTACCGTTGCAGGACATACCTGAGAGATTTTCAACAGCAAAGTCACCTCTGGTGAGTGAGGCTGTCGCTGTTCCCATCAATGGGTCTTTTTGATCTTCGGTTTGAACAACCAAAGCTGTTGATACTGAACATCCTGTGAGGGTGAAAGCCATCAAAATGAGTGGTAAGTGCTTCATACTAGCTTATCCATTTTATGAATGATTTTTAGAAACATACCATTCATTCAACCCAACATCACATTGTGATGATCAAAGCATTTTTAAATTTGAAGATGCTTATAGTTGGTAGTGTATTCCGTGAATAAGCAATGATTTTTCAGCACAACATGGTGCTAAAGGGAGGTATAGCATGCCTGTCCGGAAGCGCGGCAATATCTGGTATTGCGATTACATTAACGCTACAGGGAAGCGTGTCAGGAAATCACTTGGGACGACAAATAAAGCGTTTGCCCAAGAGCTTTATGATCATCTCAAGGCTTCCTCATGGCGAGAATCCAGACTGAAAGAACCTCTGCCAATGCTTTTCGAACAAGCAGTAGCGCTATGGCTAAGAGACAAACAAGATAAACGATCAATTGGCGACGATAAAATACGTTTGGATTTCTGGTTAACTCATTTCAAAGGAATCTACCTCTCTGATATAGATGAAAAAATGATTTATGACGCGGTCAGGGACATGACTAACAGAAAGCATGAAATGAATTGGCGCTCGATGATGGCCTCAAGTCAGAACAGAGATGAGACACCTCTAAAATTCCACCCCAAACCTGCGTCAAATGCCACCAAGTCGGCTCACCTGGCGGTCATTAAGGCACTGCTTAGAAAGGCTGAGTTTGACTGGAAATGTCTGCAAAAAGCCCCGCATATCGCCATCCAAAAGCCTAAAAATGAACGAGTGCGCTGGCTTAAACCCTATGAAGCAAAACGGTTAATATATGAGTGCCCTGAGCCATTAAAATCCGTTGTAATTTTCGCACTTAATACGGGTTTACGCCGCTCTAACATCATCAATCTAAGATGGGATAACGTAGACCTGGAACGTCGAGTAGCATATGTGGATGCAAAACAAAGTAAAAGTGGTCGCGCCATTGGCGTGGCACTTAATCAAACAGCCTTAGATATTCTTACGAAACAAAAAGGTAACCACCCAGCTTGGGTATTCGTCCACCAAAAAGGGGCCTACGACAAAACCGGAAAAGCTCTACCAGCATCACGGATAATGCGCATTGATAATAATACTGCTTGGCGAAGCGCTCTCAAGAGGGCTGGTATTGAGGATTTCCGGTTTCATGATCTGAGACATACTTGGGCAAGCTGGCTGGTTCAGGCCGGAGTGCCATTATTCGTTGTGCAGGAAATGGGGGGCTGGGAAAGTATCGAAATGGTGCGCCGGTATGCACATCTATCACCAAACCACCTTTCTGAATACGCTAAACGGTTAGATCAGTATTTTAACGTCGAATAACCTCCACTCGAATCTGACAAAACCGTCCATCTGAATGCAAATCAACTCTAAGAAAAGAGTGAGATGGCCGCCTGTACATAAACCCTGTAGCCGCCTTCGGCGTCATGAGTCCGCACAGACTACCAGCGAGTTCAATGGGGGTGATTTTACTTCACTAAGATTAATCCTAACGCTAATGTGTTCTCTTTTAGCAAGGAGGATATATGGAAGATTTGTTACAGTGGGCCTTTATCGCTCTCATTTCATTAGTAAATGGCGCAATTATTCTGTTTGGTAAGAGTTACGTAAAGGGATGGGTGGAAGGAGACATAGCCGAATATTTCAAACTAAGAGCAGAGAAGCGTGATAGGGATTATCAGATAAGGTTAAAAGCTGAGCTTGTCGCAGAGCTCTTAGCAGAATGGCACACCTCAAACCAAGATAGAAAGAAATTAAGAGAGCTGACTTTCAAAGCCTTTTTATGGCTACCAAAAGATTTGGCCTTAAAACTTTCATCTCTGTTAAGTCATGGCTCACCGCGAGTGGATATACGGGATGTAGTAATCGATGTCCGTAGGCTCCTGTTAGATGAGAATGAAAGCGAGGGGTTAGATAAAAATATGATAATTACTTTCCCACTATCCTCTAAAGAAGAGACAGAAAAAGGGAAGGATTACTCAGAGAAAACAGTTAAATAAACTATCTTCTGTAACAGCCAAACGCTTGAGTTGGTACTGCCACACATAGCTCGCCAGAACGGCGAGCCATTAGACCGGCACACCCTCTAAACAATTCGCACCGGCGTAACGCAAGTCTTGTAAGCAAAAGAGATCCTCCGACAGAGGATGCTCGCATCTGGAAACCAATAGCCAAGAGATTACGTCACACAAACATGAATTATACGCGTGTTTAATTCGTCTTTTCGTGACGATAAAAAGTAGTCGGGATGTGTCGGCCTGTAGCCGTACAAATGAGTGATATGTCATGGGAAGGTTAATTTTGAGCAGGAAAGTGGCCGCAGCCATTCTAGGCATCTCAAGCGCCACCTTAAGTCAGTGTATCAATTTCGCCATGTGTTACCCTTGACCAAATCGAATCCTTATCCTGTTTAACGTTAATACGTTTGAGAAATTCAAAAGCCGTTCGGCTGAAAGGGATGACGACACCAGCGCTGATAAGTGAGACGGCCTGGCATCAACGTTTGTTTGTCTGCCTTTTCCACGCGCTGTAAATATCCTTATCCCATGCCTTGCCTGCTTTGGTCTGATAGCCAGCCTCATTAAGACGTTCCGCGATGATACGGCCATTATCAAAGCCCTGCCGGATGGTTTCCGAAGCGATGCGGATTACTGCCACCTCATCGTATGGAAAAGGAGGAATACCCTGCTTACCGCCAATCAGCGCAGCTGCTGCTAACTCCATTCTTTCTACCAACGCTATCATGCGTGTGTCAGGATTATTGTCTGGCCGGTTCAGTTTCTGCCGAATAGCATCGACCAGCCATGCGGTTTTATCGCCACCAGCAGCACTCACAGCGCCGGTAAAAGCCTCACTTAACTCAGCAGGCACACGGAAGGTTATGGAAAGGGATTTGCTCATAACACACCAGCATCAGGTAAGAAGTGAGCATTTTACCATCGTAAGACAATGTAAGACACTCACTTTTGTTGGTTCACCTGTTGAGGCTTGTTGGTTCAAATCGTGATTGTGTTGGTTCAGTTTTCAAGAAATATTCTTTTATATAAACAATCATCTTTATAAATTGAACCAACTGAACTAACTGAACGACACGATTTTGCATATATAACGTGAGCGAACGGTAACACCGAGAAGATAGACGCACTGTGAATCATCTCGCTATCAAATCTCGAAGTATCCACCAGGTATCCACTAGAATGGCGCGTTTCCACTCGACAGATTTGCCAGGTGAAGTAGACGCCCTGTTCTGAACTCGCATCTACCTTTATTCTCCTTTACACATTCGTGGTGCGGATTGAGCGGAGCACCAGAAACGGCAAGTCGTTCGCGCAGAGGGCATGGAAAGGTTAATATGAGGAACGCAGCGATAAGTGCGTATGTTGATACGCAGGGAACACGGTTTTAAGGAGCAGGGAAATTGCTCTGGACCAAAAGCAAGATTCCCATCAATGCCTGCTCAAAAAACACCCAAAAGAAAGCGTCACAAAAACATTTGGGGGTATTTTTGGGGGTATATGATAAATTTAAAACATGAAATATTGATATATAACATGCTGTTAGTTTTTATTATTCAATCCTGTAGGTCTGCAAAATTCACTGAAATCCCAATCAATGCTGCATTCCTGATTTTTTGACGTCTATTTCGTTTCCTTAAAACTTTGCCTGTCTGGGGCATCATTCTGGCTAAAGTCGGGACGTTTCGGATATATGCTTTCCTGTTTGCCAGCAGGATATGACGGACATTGATTCTCAAGAACTATCTCGATTCTGTGAACTGGAAAAGCATTAAACTGTTCTCTCAAAACAGAAAATTACACCAATCATGATGATCAAAGAACGTGTGGAGATTTGTCATGACAGCAAAAATTAAATTCAAAAGCCCCGCATTTGAAGCTATCCATAGCGCAGCAGCCGGTATGTTGAAAGCGGGTGTGATCTCACAGAAAACCATGTGCAGCTTTGATGCAACCTGCAAAAGCACTGGCTAAAATAATGATCTGGCAGTCGTAACATTGATCCAAATAAGTAAGGAGGCAAGTATGCATGGACCAGATCCGTCTGATAAGCATCCCATGAAGGGATTTCCCCAGGTTTGCTTTATAAAAAATACGATGAATAATCCCAATATCATCGTTGGTGATTTCACGTATTACGACGATCCAGAAGACTCGGAAAACTTTGAACGTAATGTTCTTTATCATTTTCCATTTATTGGCGATAAGCTCATCATTGGCAAATTTTGCGCGATTGCAAAAGGTGTTCAATTCATAATGAACGGAGCCAACCATAAACTCTCTGGTTTCTCCACGTTCCCGTTTTATATCTTCGGTAATGGATGGGAAAAGTTGATGCCAAAGGCTGGGGATTTGCCTTACAAGGGGGATACGGTAATTGGTAACGATGTGTGGATTGGATATCAGGCATTAATCATGCCCGGCGTGAAGATAGGCAACGGCGCGATTGTCTCCTCGCGTTCAGTGGTGACTTCCGATGTACCTGCTTATGCGATTGTGGGCGGTAATCCCGCGAAAGTGATTAAACAACGTTTTTCCGATGAAACCATAGAGGCGCTGCAAAAGCTGGCGTGGTGGGATTGGCCTGTAGAAAAGATCACTGAAAACCTCTCTGCAATAATGTCCAGTGACATTGAAGCATTTCGCGATTGAGGGCATCGGCTACCAGGCGCGCTGAATGTCCCGCTTTTGGCAGTGTGTTGTGTGCGATAGCGGCTATCGTACACAACAAGCCGGGGGCACTTCCGGGGGTATGGACAACATTGAACTCAGAATTTACCCCGCATAAATCATCTAATTACGCCTAACTTTTCAATCCTGTAGTGGCTAAAAAATGGCCCACAGATGTGAGCCATGAATATCAGTAGCAAGTCCCACCAGCATGATGCGAGCCTGTTCCACCATGCGGATGCGTACCTTTAGGACATGCCATAGCTGAGGTTGAGAAAGCGAACACCGCGGTTAGCATGATTAGTGCTGCGATCTTTTTCATTTTTATTCCTGTGTTTTGTTAAGAGGTGTGTAATCCTTGCGCACTCAGGCTATCAGAATATTCTTATCGCACCATCCTGACAGATGAACAGTACTGAGTAGATCAGACGCCACCCGTCATATTCAGCTTAAAGAACACCTGATAGTCTTAAGGCAGGTTTGCAATGATTGACTGGCTGACGATTGAGATGACGCAGCTACAAAATGCCCGCAAGAACGGTGAGTCACTCGACAGGAAGAATCTTTTCATATCCGCAATTAAGTGACACAAACCTGGCAGGCGAATGAATGAACGTCATCGGCAGAGGACGAATACGACACCCATCACTGGAAGAGGCCAGCCCAGAAAAAAGTGAACGGCTTCATTAAGCCTTTCAGCGATAGTACGGCCATTATTAAAGCCCTGCCGGATGGCTTCCGAAACGATGCGGAGTACTGCCCCTGAATCTATTTTTTATAGCATGGATAATCAGTAATATGCACACCAGAATATACCGCTGTTTTTCTCATTATCCCCGTTAGAGGTTGCATGATGTGATTTATGTGTTATGGTAAATGGATGTTGAATTATTTGAGGGTGGATTCAGGGCTTCGCAAATAACTGAAAGCGAAAGCATCTGGAAGAAATAACAATGATGATTTCAGGTTACCTTGGTTCGCTTTTAAAATTTCCCACTGCCTTTATTTATTTAATGTGCCGTTATCAGCTACGCGCTATCCCATCAGGTTGTTTGTCATCATTCAATTCTCTTTCTGTATGGAAAGATTCTTCCGCCATATCATAGTCAGAAAAAAGGCCATTATTATGACCAGAAAAAAATTAATATTATTACCCGTCGCTGCTTTATTCTCTTCATCTGTGGTTTTTGCCGCAGATTTACCAGGGAAAGGAGTAGACGTACACCCGGTACAGAGTACATTGCCTGAAGAATCTTTCCAGACTGAGTTAATCAACCGGGCATTGGAAAAGTTGGGTTATGATGTCAAACCCACTGAGGAAGTGGACTATAACGTTGCGTATACCGCTATCGCTGCCGGAGATGCAACTTACATGGCGGTAAACTGGGAGCCGTTGCAGAAGGACATGTACAATGCTGCCGGTGGTGATAATAAATTTTATCGCGAAGGTAGCTATATAACAGGTGCAGCACAGGGATACCTGATTGATAAAAAAACGGCAGATAAGTATCACATTACAGATATTTCACAACTTAAAGATCCGAAAATAGCTAAATTGTTTGATGCGAATGGCGATGGAAAAGCGGATCTGGCGGGTTGTAATCCTGGCTGGGTTTGTGGACAGGTGATTGATGCACAAATTAAAGCTTATGGTTTAAGTAGTACAGTGCAGCAGAATCAAGGAAATTACTCCGCCATCATCGCAGATACCATGACGCGCTATAAGTCTGGGAAACCAGTTCTGTATTTCACCTGGACGCCATATTGGGTCAGTGATGAATTAAAACCAGGAAAAGATGTTGTTTGGTTGACCGTGCCTTTTTCTGTTACGCCAGGTTCTCAGAAAAATGAAGATACTGCATTGCCTAATGGGAAAAATTACGGTTTCAAACCTAATAATGAACATGTTGTTGCTAACAAAGAATGGGCGGCTAAAAACCCGGCAGCAGCGAAATTGTTTGCCATCGTGAAATTACCCCTTGCTGATGTCAATGCACAAAATCAACGTATGCATGAAGGTGAATCCTCTGCAGCCGATATTCAACGACACGTAGATGGTTGGATCAAGGCACACCAGGCTACTTTCGATGGTTGGATCAAACAGGCGAAAGCAGCGGTGCGATAACCAGACTATCCCGACCTGTTCTAAGGTCGGGATTAACGTTGTCGTTGAGAAACACGCTCCCCCGCTGTCGGCTCCAGCCGCACCATATCCCACACCCCAATCAGCGTAATCAGGGCAATCACCCCAAACCCCACTTTAAACCCTATCCCTGGTACCGCCGTGTAACCAAACTCATCCCCCAACACCGTCCCCAGCCGGATACACAGTGCCCCCAGCGTTACCCCCAGCCCGCTCGCCAACTGTAAGGAGGTACTAAATAGCGTATTCGCCGAACTCATCTCCTGCGCGGGCACCTCGGCAAAAGCCAGTGAGCTGATCCCGGTAAACTGCATCGAACGACTTAATCCGCCCATAAATAGCAGTACCAGCGTAATCACATGCGGTGAAGTCGGCGTCAAAAACGCACACAGCAGCAGCGTCAGCACACAAACCACACCGTTTCCAATCAGCAGCTTACGGAAGCCAAAATAGCGAATCAGTGGCGTGGTGGCGGGTTTCATCGCCAGGTTACCGGCAAACACCGCCAGCACCAACGAACCGGCTTGAAAGGCATTCATGCCGAAACCGACCTGGAACATCAGCGGCAGCATAAAAGGGGCGGAGCTGATAGTGGCGCGTAGCAGGAAGCCACCACGCATGGTGATGCGGAAAGAGGGCACGGAAAGCGATGACAGACTAATCAGCGGCGCTTTGCTGCGGCGCAAATGGCGGATGCTCCACACCAGCGTTGCCAGTCCAAGTGCAATCGTCACGGCTGCGGCAGCCAGGCTGGCGCTTTGCTGGCTCAACATTTCCAGGCCTGCCACCAGGCACAGCATGGTGACACCGGTAGCGATAAAACCGGTGACATCGAATGGGCGATGCTGGTGAGCCGAGTCATTTGGCATCATGCGCAGCGCCAGGATGATGGCGATAATCCCCAGCGGCACGTTGAGGAAAAAGATCCAGTGCCAACTGGCGTAGGTAGTGATAAACCCGCCGAGCGGCGGCCCAATGATCGGGGCGACCAGCGCGGGCCACGTCAGGGTGGCGATGGCTTTGATCAGCTGATCTTTAGGCGTGGTGCGCAGTACCACCAGACGGCCAACCGGCACCATCATGGCACCGCCAATGCCCTGCAAGATACGCATCAGCACAAATTCAGTGACGTTGTGCGTCAGGCCGCAAAACAGTGATGACAGGGTGAAAATGGTTAACGCGAGGCTGAAGACATTACGCGCACCAAAGCGTTCCGCCACCCAACCGTTGGCCGGGATCAGCACCGCCAGCGTCAGCAGATAGGCGCTGATGCCGATGTTCAGATCGATAGCGGAGACGCCAAACGCTTTGGCCATGTCCGGCAACGCGGTGGCGATCACCGTGCCATCAAGAAACTCCATGAAAAATGCGCTGGCAACCAGCAGCGCCAGGCCGGAGATGCGGCCCGAGCGGGAGACGTCTTCCCCGGTTGAATCAGATAAAGCCATGCGGTGCCCTTAGCATAACAACGCCCAATCATTTGGGAGAGGTGTGATAGGTTTGTAAAGTTGTTATACCAAAAAAACAAAACGCGGATGAATACCCATGTCAAACTTGTTGGCTAAATATTGATATTCGACAACAATTTCCTTCACGCAATTTCCCCTACAACCTGTTCAGCAAGCAGCCCTTGAGATGTTAATATCGAGGCATTAACACCCCCGGATGAGGTCAGAATGAGTCAGGTCGCCACCGCGAAGCAGCGCGAAGTGCAGCGTATCGTTGATGCGCTCTCGCTTGCTATCGCGCAGCATCGTCTAAAGCCAGGCAGGCGGTTAGTCGAGGCGCAAATTGTCGAGGCGCTAAAAGCCAATCGCAACCATGTGCAGGCGGCGCTACAACGTCTGGCGTTGCAGCATATCGTGACTATCGAACCCAATATCGGTGCGATGGTGGCGCATCCTGAAGCGCAGGAAGCGCGGGAGATCTTTATTGCCCGGCGGGCGATTGAGAGCGCGATTGTGGCGTCGATAACCCCCACGCAGATGGCGCAGTTTGCCGATGATATCGATGCGCAGCAAAAGGCCGAACATGCCGCCACCGGGCAGCAGGATCGTCGTGATATCGTGCGTGAGTTGAGTGCCTTTCACCTGTTGTTGGCAAAAGTCAGCGGCAACAAAGTATTGAGTGAAATTCTGTCAAACCTGATGGTGCGCAGTTCGCTGATTGTCGCGCTGTATCAGCGTAATGATGTGCCGTCATGCCAGTGCGCCGAGCACGGTGCGATCCTTACGGCGTTAAAAGCGGGCAACACCGAAGAAGCGCAGCAAATCATGCTGGCGCATCTGAATGAACTGGAAGCGGAACTGGATTTAACCGAAGTGGTATCCGAGGAGCTGTCGCTGAGCCAGGCACTGCTGTAAACGGGGTACGAGCGGTCAGTCGCCCTCATCCCGACCTTCCCCCGTAAGCGGGAGAAGGAGGGGGGCCACATACCCGTTAAGGTCTATTGAGCACAGCCTGCGGGCGGTTGAAGGTTTGTCTGCCACGTTTAAAACCGGCGATTGGTGGAGCAATCTGCGCCACAATATGCCCGGCGTGTATCACATCAAATATCACCATATCGGCCAGGCAGCCCGGCGTCAGGCCATAGTCGGTTAAGCGCAACAGCTTTGCCGACTGGCTGGAGATCCAGCTCAGGCATCGCAGCAAATCTCCCTGGGTTCCCAATTGACGCACGTTGGCGAACAGGTTGGCCTGGCGTACCAGTGAGGCATCGCCAAACGGGGTAAAGGGATTGGCGATATTATTGGTGGAGAGGGAACACACCACGCCACAGCGATCCAGCTCATCCAGCGGTGCGACGCCGCGCGGTTGCAGGGCAAAGCGATCGCGCGCGGTGAGAAACAGGTCGGTGGCGGGCAGGGCGGTGACCTGCACCCCCGCATCAGCGAGCCTCCGGCCTAATGCACGCAGTGGCTCGATATCCAGAATCGATAACTTGGTAACGTGCCCGACGGTAACCCGACCGCCCCAGCCTGCGCGTTCTGTCTCCTCAATCACGCTATCGATCAGCCGGTTTTCTGGCGACAGATCGAAATCGAGATGAAAATCGAGATCGACATCATAGCGTTGGGCTAAGGCAAACAGCCGCTGGATCTGACCAATTGGATCGCTGTCGGTATACGGGCAGCCGCCCAGCAGATCCGCGCCCGATGCCAGTGCTTCGCACAGCAGCGTCTCGGTGCCTGGATTATTCAGCATCCCTTCCTGCGGAAATACGCAAAGTTGCAGATCCAGCGCCCAGGCATAATCTGCCTGCAAACGGCGAATGGCGCGAAAACCGGTCAGACCAATCACCGGATCGATCTCGATATGGGTACGCATACGCGTGGTGCCCTGAATAATGGCTTGTTCCAGCACGCGGGCACCACGTTGATAAACGTCCTCCTCATTGAAATCGGCTTTGGCGCGCGCGGTTTCACGTATCGCCTCCGCCAGCGTACCCTCCTGCTGGCGGCAGCGATCGATGATGCAGGCTTTATCGAGGTGGATATGGGTTTCCAGCAGACCGGGCAGCACCAGCGCACCCGCCAAATCCAGCGTCTCCGCCGGTTCATTATGTGCAGCGACAAAATGTTCGTTGGCGATGTACAGCGTTTGCAACGCCTCTGCGCCCGGCAATCGGGCATTGATGATGTTCAGCCGTTTCATGCGTTCCCTGCTCCCAGCCAGGCTTCTGCCAGATCCGCCTGTGCCAGCAGATCCTGCGCGCGTCCGGCTTTGACCACTTCACCTGATTCCAGCACCAGCGCACGGTCGGCAATGGTCAGGGCGAGATTTGCCATCTGATCGACCAGCAGCAGCGTGACGCCTTCATTACGTAACCCGGCCAGCGCGTCATAGAGTTCGCCAATCATCGCAGGTGACAGGCCGAGGCTGGGTTCATCCAGCAGCAAAATTGAGGGGCGCGACATCAGGCCACGGCCAATCGCGACCATCTGTTGTTCGCCGCCGGAGAGCAGCCCAGCCTGGCTGTGCAGGCGGTCGCGCAGGCGCGGGAAGCGGCGCAGGATCGCCTCCACTTCCGCCTGCGGATCGAGCCGTTCGCTACAGGCATACTGGCCGATCAGCAGGTTATCCAGCACCGTCATTTGCGGGAACAACTGGCGTCCTTCCGGCACCAGCGCCAGACCGCGAGCGGCGATTTGGGCGGCGTTGAGTTCTTTGATCGAATGATCGTGCAGATAAATGGCTCCGCTGCGTGCCGGATGCAGCCCGGCCAGCGTTTGCAGAATGGTGGACTTCCCGGCTCCGTTGGCACCGAGAATCGCCACGGTTTCGCCCGGATTGACGGTGAAGCTGACATTACGCACCACCGGCGCAGCGCCATAGTCGAGCGTCAGTTTATCCACCACCAGCCCCGGTTCCCCGCTGCTGCGCAACGGCATCACGCGAGGTTTGCCGCGATACTCGGTGCCGCCGAGATAGGCAGCGATCACCGCCGGATTGCGCTGCACTTCTGCCGGACTGCCTTGTGCCAGGGGTTTACCGGCATCCAGCACTTGCAGACGATCGCTGACCGCCATCACCAGCGCCATATCGTGTTCAACCACGATCACCGCCAGACCAAATTTTGCCAGTCGGCGTAACAGCGGGATCAGGGCATCCGTTTCTTCCCGACTCAGTCCGGCTGCGGGTTCATCCAGCAGCAGCAGGGCAGGATCGAGCGCCAGCGCACGGGCAATCTCCACCAGCCGACGATCAACATGCGGCAGATCTTCTGCCGGGGTATGCACCGAACCACGATAACCAACCAACGCCAGCAGTGCCAGCGCGACCTCCCGTTGCTGCGCCGCCGGGTGACGCCACGGCAGTCCCTGGCGGCCACGCTGCTGAGCCACCAGCAGGTTTTCCAGCACGCTCATTCCGCCGAACAGTTGGGTGGTTTGGTAGGTGCGGGCGATCCCGGCGCGTGCGACGCGCCAGGCAGGCTGACCACGCAGTTCCTGTTGCAGGCGAATGCTGCCGCTGTCGGCACGATAAAAGCCGCTGATCATATTCAGCACCGTGGTTTTTCCGGCGCCGTTTGGCCCCATCAGGCCGAGGATCTCACCGGCACGTACTTTGAAGCTGACATCGTTGGCCGCCTGGACGCCACCAAAACGGATGCCGATCCCCTCGACATTCAACACATCATTGCCGCCACGCTGGAAGTGACGTTGCAGCAGGGCTTCGTCGGGTGTTGCAGGGGCGAATTGTGCAGCGGGTTTCGCCAGCCAGCGCGCCAGCGTACCGAGCAGGCCACGCGGTGCCAGCCACAGCACGCTGAGCAGCAATACGGCAAAAATCAGCAGGCGATATTCCGCGAACGAGGACAGCAGCTCCGGCAGCACCACAATCAATAACGCGCCCAGCAGTGGGCCGAATAGCGTACCGCTACCGCCAACCACCACTGCCAACACAAACAGGATCGACTGTGCGAAGGGGAAAGAATCCGGGTTGATAAACATCATCAACGGCGCAACGAAAGTACCGGCGGCGCTGGCGAGCATGGCAGAAAGCGCGAACGCCAGCGTTTTACTGACCACCGGGTTGAAGCCCAGCGAACGGGCAGCAATCTCACTGGCCTTGACGGCACGCATCGCCAGTCCCCATTGGCTGCCTTGCAGGCGGGCAAACAGCGCCAGCGCTGCCAGCATCAGCACGGCGCAGCATAAGGCCAGTCCGATATTGGGATCGAGCGGGCCAAAGTCGGGCATCGGGATGCCCATCAATCCATTCGAGCCGCCGGTCACCTCACGCCATTCAATCAACACATGGCGCACCACCAGCGCAAAAGCGATGGTAATCATCGCCAGAAACGGACCGCTGACGCGCAGCGCCGGGATGGCCAGTAAACCGCCAATCACGCCACACACCACCATCGCCACCAACATGGCGACGCCGAGCGGCACGCCATTCATGGTCAACGCCGCCGAAATGTAGGCTCCGAGCGCGTAGAAGGCGATGTGGCCGAAGGAGATTTGTCCGCTTAGCCCCAGCAGTATATTCAGCCCGACCACCGTGGTGACGGCGAGGGCAAACAGGGAGAACACCAGCAGCGCATAGCTGCCGAGCACGAAGGGCAGCAGCAGGCTGATCAGCGCCAGCGCAGCGAGGGGGAGGGTTTTAATCATACTTTGACCCTTAATTTTTGCCCGAACAACCCGTTCGGGCGCAGCGCCAGTGCCAGAATCACCAGCGAGAAGGTGAAGATTTGCGTGAAGGCGGAGCCAAACCACAGCGTAACCAGCGCTTCACTGAGGCCAAACAGCAACCCGGCGATCCAGATGCCGCTGCTGCTGGCAAGACCGCCGAGGATCGCCACCGCGAAGGCTTTCAGGCCGAATAAGGTGCCCATATCGCTTTGGATGCTGAACAACGGCGCGATCAGCAGGCCAGCCAGCGCGGCAAACACGGTGGAGAGGGCGAACGCCACTGCCACCACGGTATTCACCCGAATGCCCATTAACTGCGCAGCGCGCGGGTTCTGTACTGTGGCTTCCAGCACTTTGCCGATGCGGCTGTAACGGCGGATCACGGTCAGAGCCACCACGATCACCACGCCGGTCAGCGGGATTAGCAGGTTGATTAGCGACCATGAGCTGCCAAATAACGTAAAGGTGACGTCGGTCACCGGGAACTGGCGCGGTTCTTTGCCGAAAGTAAACATCGCCAGGTTATCGACGAGAATCCCGCCCGCCACCGTCGCCATCAGCCAGGCTTCCGAATTGCGTGCCACAAATGGCCGTACCAGCAGGCGCTCAATCACCACGCCATACAAGGCGCAGCACAGCAACGTGGCGGGCAGAGCCAGCCACAACGGCCAGCCGAAAGTCACGTACAGGCTGTAACCGAGGGTTGCGCCCACCATCATGGCGCTGCCCTGAGCAAAGTTCAGGGTGCGGGACACAATCCAGGTGATATGAAAGCCGAGCGCCAGCAGGGCATACATGCTGCCAAGGCTAAGTCCGGTGGACAGGGCGGTACTCCACATTATCCTTCTCCTTACTGAGTAACTGGCAGGATCTGCTCGCCTTCAAACCGGGCAAACACGTAGTCTTTCGGTCCCAGGGCGTCGTGTTGCTGCACGGTGAACGGTTGCTGATAATGTTTAATCAGGCCGTCATATTCCTTGATGGCGTAGAAACCATTGCGAATGGCGGTGCCATTGAGGCTGGTGGCGTTGTTCAGCGCCAGGGCGGTCAGGTGCATGGCATCGTAAGCATTGGCGATGCCCACCGCCGGTGTGACATCTGCCAACCCTTTGATTTGTGGATACTGTTTTTTCAGTTCATCCATCACCTGGTTGCCTTTGACCGAGTTATGGTCGGTAAAGACAAAGGTCTGGATAAAGGTCACCTGATCGGCACCCGGGCCAGCCAGCTCGCTGAAGCGACCGCCAGCGGGTCCCCAGTGTGAAACGACCGGTACCTGCCAGTTCATCTTGTGCAGCGATTTCACTACCTGCGCCGAAGGTCCGACGTTGCCGACCATCAGCAGAGTATCGGCACCGTCATTTTTCAGGCGGGTCAGTTGCGGCACCAGATCCACATCACTGTCTTCGATACGTTCAACCCCGGCTACCGGGATGTTGTTTTTCTGCAATGCCGCGCGGAAACCCTTCTCGTTCGATTCACCCCACGGATTGTTTACCAGGATCATGCCGGCTTTTTTCATGCCTTTCTTTTCGCTGGCGTATTCCACCAGTGCTTCATCCACCAGTTCATCCACTGCGGAGACGCGGAACACGTAGTTCTCCTTCGCACCGTTATGGGTGATGCCGGTGCCTGCGGCCCATAAGCCGACAAAAGGGGTCTTCAATTGATTCGCCAGCGGTACGATCGCCAGCGAGACGGGGGTGTCCAGACCGCCGAATAGCACGGCAACTTTTTCACGCTGGATCAATTCGCGCGCAGCCAGCATCCCTTTGCCGGGGTTGCTTTCATCATCACGGCGCACCAGCTCCAGCGGATGGCCTTTCACACCACCTGCCGCATTGATCTCGTTGATGGCGATGGTCAGCCCACGGGTCAGCGCCTCGCCCGATTTAGCCGATTGACCTGACAATGCCGTGACCAGACCGACTTTGATCGGATCGGCTGCCAACACGCTCGCTGACATCATGGTCATCAGGGTGGCGGCAGCGCATAAACGCCAGTTTTTCAGTAACGATTTTCCGGACATCACTCACCTCATGTGGATTGCTAGCAATAATATTTTTATTTCTAGCAATTACGATGCCAGTTTGTTATTGCTTAAAAACAGGCGGTTTATCCCGCAAGTTAGCGGCAAAGTTGCGCCATTGTGGTGCTGATGCGCCAGCGTTGTGCAAATTCACATCAGGAGGTTTTATGTCTGAGATTGAGCAAGCGGTTGAAGTGGTTAAGGGGTTTTTAGCAGCATCTATGGCTCCCGATGCGGTGCTGGCAGCGACCTTTATGCATCCGCAGGTAAGCATCACCTTTACCGGGAAACGTGAGTTTCCCACTACCAAAGGGATCACGGACTTCAACGGTGCACGCTATAAATGGGTGAAGAAGTCCGTCGGACAATTTGACTGGATGGATCGCGGCGATCACGTTGTGGTGTACTCCAACGGCACCCTGTATGGCGAGTGGCCGGATGGTCGACCCTTTGCCGGTAATCGTTATCTGGATCGTTATGAAGTGCGAGAGGGATTGATCGTGAAAATGGACGTGTGGAACGACAGCGCCGAATGGATTCTGGCACCGGAGATTGGGCGCGTGGAGTAGTCATGATCCGTAGCGGTGCGATTTATCGCGCGGTTTTTTCGTAACCAAAAAACGCGTGATAAATCGCGCCGCTACGGAAAGGGGGACTAGCTGCTGGCGTTTTGCCCCTCCAGGCTGATAAACAGATTTTCCGGCACGCTGAAAATCACCTCCAGCGCATCGCCGCGGTGAAGGGGGGAAGGGACGAGTGGGTATGGATGCTCGTTGAGTTTCAGGCTGCTCTGAGCGTCATGTTCTCGCCACGATCCGACACCTTTCAGTGCCAGGCCATCTTTACTCGGTGCCGCGAAGATGCGCAGGGTTTCAACATTATTATCCTTGAATACAGAACTCTTAATTACGTTAGGTACTATCATCTCCGTGATTTTTTTATTATTACAACCAATAAGAATCAAACAGCACAGCAACGCACCCAACACCGGCCAGTTGTTCATTTTCCTTGCCCTTATCAATTAACTACCGGGTCAAATATGCATCACGAATTCAGCTTAAATACTGATTGCCCGCAATCTTTATGGCGGGAGTTAACTTTTTCAACTTTCGTTAAGGTTTCGTTTAATGTCTTCTGCGCGATTTATTCAGGCTGGATGGAATATTAAAGATCAACAATCCTGTGACAGGAAAGGCGATTTCCTCATCAAAATAAAACAATAAAATAAATATAACTTATTGTATTTTAAGGTTATGTTTTGTTTTGGTGTTAGGGATTAAAAAGGGTTATAAAATCTGAAAATCTCTAAATATTGTCGGATTAGAATTTTCTTATCGTGATAATAATTTACCTTTGTGACTAGCTTTGGGTGAATTACCTGCGGATTTAAAACTGCGAAAAACATGATATTGGTCATCGCGATGGCTGGAGATTTTATTAAAGTGTGATTTTTATTTTGGTCATAATTTATTGATTTAGTCCCACGGGGTAATTATGAATGTCATTCCTTTTACCATGAGGCGAACGGATTCCGCCGAGCGTCCCTGGTATCAACAAGACAGCGCAGCCGCGTTCTCTGCATTTAACAGTTGTCCACAAGGATTAAGCGGTGAAGAGGCGCAGCAGCGACTGCATACTCAGGGTCCAAATATTCTGCCGCAGAAGCGAGAGAAATCGGTGTTGATGCGTTTTATCGCCCATTTCAAAGATGTGCTGATTTATATTCTGCTGGCGGCGGCGCTAGTTACGGCCATGATGGGCCACTGGGTCGATACCTTTGTCATTCTCGGCGTTGCTGTCATCAACGCACTGATTGGATTTATCCAGGAAAGTAACGCCGAGAAGTCATTGAAAAGCATTCAAAATATGCTGTCGAGCGATGCCATTGTGCTGCGTGAAGGATTACAGGCTACCGTTGCCACGCAGAATATCGTGCCGGGTGACGTGGTCATGCTGCGGCCTGGCGACAAAATCCCGGCCGATTTGCGCCTGTTTGAAGTCCATAATTTGCGGGTTGAAGAGGCGATTCTGACCGGTGAATCCACCGTGGTGTCAAAAAGCATCGCGGCGCTGGAAGGTGAGAAATCCCTGGGTGACCGGCTCAATCTGGCGTATTCGGGCACTACGGTAAGTTCTGGAACGGCGATGGGTGTTGTGATCGCCACCGGTGGCGATACCGAGTTAGGCCATATCAATGCGATGATCTCCTCGATTGAGGAAGCCAAAACACCGCTGCTGGTGCAAATCGATAAATTGGGTAAAGCAATTTTTGCCATCATCCTGTTGATGATGGTGGCGCTGTTTGTGTTTGGTTTTTTGCTGCGCGACATTCCTCTGGGGGAACTGCTGCTGTCGGTAATCAGCCTCGCGGTGGCAGCGGTGCCGGAAGGGTTGCCGGCCATTATCTCCATCATTTTGTCGCTGGGTGTGCAATCAATGGCGCGCAATCAGGCGATTATTCGCAAGTTGCCGACGGTGGAAACACTGGGTGCGATGTCCGTTATTTGTTCAGATAAAACCGGCACTCTGACCATGAATGAGATGACGGTGAAAGCGGTGGTACTGGCGGACAGCCAGTGGCGTATCAGCGGCAACAGCTATGAACCACAAGGTGAGTTTCATCCTGTTATCAGCGCCAGTGGTCATGCTGCGGGAGAAGATAGCGTGTTGCAGGCCTTTCTCGGGGCTGTCGATCGCTGCAATGAAAGCCAACTGCGCCAGGACGAACAGGGCCACTGGGGGATCATTGGTGGCCCCACCGAGGGTGCGCTGAAGGTGCTGGCCGCGAAAGCGGGCGTGAAGTCTGATGCGATTGAAGTGGTTAGCAAGTTGCCGTTTGATTCTCTCTACAAATATCAGGCGGTGAGTGCGGTGATGGATGGGAAACCTTGCATCCTGCTGACCGGTGCGCCGGATGTGTTGCTGGCGCTTTGCCAGCAGCAGCAGGGAGATCAGGGCGTTGCGGCGATCGATCGGGATTACTGGGAGAACGCCATCTCGACGTACGCCAGCGAGGGGTTACGTACCGTGGCGGCGGCCTGGCGCTGGTTGCCGAACGTGAAGCATCGACTCGACCATGAGGATTTGCGCGAGGGTATGACGTTGCTGGGGTTGGCATGCATGATGGACCCGCCACGCCCGGAAGCGATTACCGCCATTCGCGACTGCCAGCAGGCGGGTATCCGCGTGAAGATGATCACCGGCGATCATCAGGAAACGGCGATGGCGATCGGGCAGATGCTGGGTATTGGCAACAGCACCGCTGCGGTGACGGGTTATCAACTGGAACATATGGATGATGCCGCATTGGCGCAGGCAGCACAGGAATACGACATCTTCGCTCGTACCAGCCCGGAGCATAAGTTACGGCTGGTGAAAGCGCTGGCAGCGAGCGGGGAAATTGTCGGTATGACCGGCGATGGCGTCAATGATGCCCCGGCGCTGAAGCAGGCCAATGTCGGTATTGCTATGGGGATCAAAGGGACAGAAGTGACCAAAGAGTCAGCTGATATGATCCTCGCCGATGACAACTTCGCCACCATCGCGGCAGCGGTGAAGGAGGGACGTCGGGTGTATGACAATCTGAAGAAAACCATCCTGTTTGTGATGCCAACCTGTTTTGCTCAGGGGTTGCTGATCATCATCGCAATCTTAATGGGTAACCTGTTGCCACTGACGCCGGTTCAGATTCTGTGGATGAATATGGCGACCTCTGCCACGCTCTCCTTTGGTCTGGCGTTTGAGCCTGCGGAACAGAACATCATGCGGCGGCCGCCACGCAATGTGCGCAGCAATGTGATGGATGGATTTGCCATCTGGCGTGTGCTGTTTGTGGGGCTGCTGATCTCAGTCAGTGCTTTTATGCTGGAAGCCTGGTTGCAACCGCGTGGTTACAGCCCGGAGTTTATTCGCACCGTATTGTTGCAGATGCTGGTGACCGCGCAGTGGGTGTATATGCTTAATTGCCGCAACAGCGAGGGCTTCTCACTGGATGCTGGTTTGCTGAAGAACCGGGGAATCTGGCTGGTGACGCTGGTGTTGATCCTGCTCCAGGCGCTGATCATCTATGTTCCGCTGATGAATACCCTGTTTGGCACCCAGCCGTTACCGCTGAAATACTGGTTTATCGCGTTGGCGGTCAGTGCCGGGATCTTTGTGCTGGTGGAAATTGAAAAACGCCTGACGCGCGGCTGGCGCACATCAGGCGACAAGGTTATGGCGAGTTAACGTTTAAGTCGGGTGCCAGACGGCACCCGCTATCAGTCGCGCTGCTTCCCTTCCTCAATAAACTCTTCATCAATCTCTTCCACGTTGTCACGGTTATCACGTCCGGAAAGCAGGTTCCAGCAGGCGATAAACAGCGCGGCAATTAACGGACCGATGACAAAGCCGTTGATACCGTAAACTTCCATGCCACCCAGCGTGGCAATCAGAATCAGATAGTCCGGCATTTTGGTGTCTTTACCCACCAGCAGCGGGCGCAGAATATTGTCCACCAGACCGACCACCACCACAAAGAAGCCAACGAGGAACAAGCCTTTCCACAGCGCGCCGGTAGCGAAGAAGAAAATGGCGGCGGGCACCCAAATGATCGCCGAACCAATCGCCGGAATGAGCGAGAGAAACGCCATTAACGCGCCCCACAGCAGGCTGCCATCGATATCGGTGATCCAGAATGC
Organism: Pantoea sp. X-Soil-TKNS-1279; assembly: GCF_059730565.1. Lineage (NCBI taxonomy): Bacteria > Pseudomonadati > Pseudomonadota > Gammaproteobacteria > Enterobacterales > Erwiniaceae > Pantoea > Pantoea sp. X-Soil-TKNS-1279. The sequence goes on from NZ_AP035948.1 coordinate 1,222,929, forward strand.
CAATCCACCCAATACCCCTTGTACCACGGCGACCACCACGGTGCCTTTCACCGTCGCGCGAGACACCGCCGCAAACTTCAACAGCAGATGGTGTTTGACATAGGTGGAGAGAGGCAGCGCCTCTAAAATCAGGCTTACCAGCCAGGCACCATCTTTCAGCAGGAAGAACAGCAGATACAACATCACACCAAAACCTACAGTAAAGGTGAAGGTGCCTTTACCGATGATGAACACGCTGCCCGCCATATACTGGCCGCCCTTCAGGGCAAAGCCGGAGAGTTTTTCCTGGATTTGCGTGGCGTTGTTCAGATGATGTTCAGACAGATAATTACGTGCCCACGCTGGCAAATGTTGGAACAGGTCGGCAAAGACCGTCGGAAACTGCGATGAGTTGTTTTGCAGTTTGGTGTAGACGGTATTGAGCTCCACCACCAGCGATGAGGTGACGATAGCCAGCGGTGTGAAGACGATCAGGCAGATGATCAGCAATGTTACCAGCGAGGCCAGGCCGTTACGATCCCCCATTTTTTGCCGTAACACGGATTTCAGTGGATGGAAAATCACCGCCAGAATCGCTGCCCATAAAATGGCGGAGAAGTAAGGGGTGAGCACGTCAAAAAACGCCACCGTGACAATCGCCAGGATGACGATGAAAAAGCCGATATTCAAACCTTTAACTTGCATCAATACGTCTCTTTAAAAAGGGGAACGCATGAACTATAGAAGGTCTGGTGATGAGCGTCACATATTCGGCAGGACAGCTGCGTGATTTATCGCGTGATGTGGAATCTGTTGATGTCCTGATTTGTCCTTGTAGTGTCTGCCTGCGATCTGGTCATAAACAATTGCAGCGGCGATGATGGATTTTTTCGTACAGGAGAACACCATGCTGGAACTGCGTCCTAACTGTGAATGCTGTGATAAAGATTTGCCGCCGGAGTCAAGAGAAGCGCATATCTGCTCGTTTGAGTGCACTTTCTGCATTGATTGTGTCACCGGGGTGCTCGATGGACATTGCCCGAACTGTGGTGGAGAGCTGGTACGCCGCCCGATACGACCCGCAGCTAAGTTACTGCGTTATCCGGCATCGACGACACGCCATCTGGCAACAAGGTAAATACCAGTGATGAGGTATTCAACAGGTAATTATCCGTTCCGGTATACAGAAGTAAAAACAAAAGAAGTCTCCGCTCGCACTTCCTGGGCAGAATAATCTGATCGCATCAGTTATTTCTAATAACGCTAATATTGAACTCTGTATTAATAACGGTTTGGTATTAATTGGTTTTTTGTGGGATTTTACGGCTTTCGCCAGATGAAAATTATCCATGAAAGCTGTGTCTCGTTAAGAAATGCTGATAGCCAAGAGAGTGGTTTTTCTTTACATGTTTGATTTTAATTATTTTTTTATGCGGAATGACCTGATGTGTCTGATAATGTCGTGATAGCAAGAAATATCTTGTTGGCTACTCTGGTCAGAGCACAGACCTTATTTAAAAGTATTTAATTCTGTGCAGAGGATTATTTACCTCAGCATCTAACTCCTTACGTATTTTTCTGAAAAAAAGTCATTTTTAAAAGAATTTTTCATTTTGAAATGGTATTGTTTACCGGCAATGCTAGTGATGTGGCGTTGTGTGCTTCAGTTTTACCCTCGCTTTTGTAGGGTTACCCCTCTTTATGCAATAAATGGAAATTGATTCCTCCCGATCTTCGCGATCGGGTTTTTTTCATGGATTACGCTCCCCGTAGAATGCTGCATTTTCGGTCCATTTAATGTCACGCCTGACATAAACGTTAAGGAAGTGATAATTCGAGGTAATGTATTGTAAGTCGGCAGTTTTTTAGGAGTTTTGGAAATGCGTTTTTGCCTCCATATCATTAATAGTATCGCTTAACGGCGCTATCACTGCCGTTATCCCTGGAGGTAACACCATGAAAAAAACAACATTGACTTTAGTCGCTTCGCTTATTGCATGCAGCACATTGATTTCCAGCGTTTCCTGGGCTGACGGCCCCGGTGACCAGCGCTGGCAGCAACACGGTGGTAATCAACATCAGGACCACGGTAATGGTCCGGATCGTGGTGGTAATCGTGGCCCTGACCACGGCAACAACCGTGGCCCTGATCGCGGCGCAGATCGTGGTCCTGGCCGTGGCAATGATCATTATGCTGGACGTCCGATGCCGCAAGGCCATCACGGTGGTGATCGCTTCGCCTGGAACGGCCATGATTTCCGTCGTGGTTACCCGGCGCCGCCGGAATTCCGTGGCCCGCATTATCGTGTCGATGACTGGCGTGGACACGGCCTGTATGCACCGCCACGCGGTGAATATTGGTCGTATATCGACGGTAACTACGTCCTTGTAGCCGCAGCCACCGGTATCATCACCGCGATTCTGCTGAATAACGCCTTCAACTAATCCTGCCGACGGATGGCCATTGCCATCCGTCTTTTCGCTGTTTTCTCCTCCCCGCCAGGTTATCCTCTATAGCGATCTGTTTTCCTTTCAATGCGCTAAGGAGTCATGATGGCCGTGGTAAAAATGGTGGCGGTAGATATGGACGGCACCTTTCTCGACGACAAAAAACAGTACAATCGCGCACGTTTTCACGCCTGTTACACCCAACTGAAACAACGTGGCATCAAATTCGTGGTCGCCAGCGGCAACCAATATTATCAGCTCAAATCCTTCTTCCCTGAGATCGCCAGCGAGATCGCCTTTGTGGCGGAGAATGGCGCGTGGATTATTGACCGGGATGAGGAGCTGTTCTGTGGGGCGTTTTCGCGTGATGACGTTCATGCGGTGATGGATACGCTACAGCGTGGTCACTATCCCGATCTGAAGTATTTGATTGCCGGTCGTAACAGCGCTTACTACTTCACCGATGCCGATGAGTCATGGCTGACGAAAATGCGGCACTATTGTCATCGCCTGAAGGCTATCGATAGCCTGAGTGATACCGGTGACGATAAGTTGTTTAAATTTGCGCTCAATCTCTCCGACGACTATGTGTCGATTTTGATGGCCGATATTGAACGCTTGCATCATGGTGCCGCAGCGGCGACGTCCAGCGGGCATGGGTCGGTTGATTTGATTGTGCCGGGTCTGCATAAGGCCAATGGATTACGCCTGTTGCAGGCGCGTTGGGGCATTGACGATGAGGAAGTGATGGCGTTTGGCGATGGTGGCAACGACCTCGAAATGTTGGTGCAATCTGGTTTCAGCTTTGCCATGCAGAATGCGCCGCAGCGTGTGAAGCAGGCGGCACGTTATCAGGCACCGTCCAATAATGACGAGGGCGTGTTGCAGGTCATTGAGCAGATGCTGGCAGGGCAGGGGCCATTCCACGCCTGAACGCATATCCGGGACGAAACGGCGCGATAAATCGCGCCGTAACGGATCATGCGATCTGCCAGGCTGCCGCGATCATGTCAGTTAACGTCTCTTTGGTGTAGCTGACCCAGCCGTTTTTACTGTTGGCTCGCGCCACAATCCACTCAACTTCCGTCGCTGTCAACGTTGGGCCGCCCTGCCAGAACGGCATGATGGCGTGCTGTTGCAGCCAGGCTTTTAGCGCCAGTGCCGGTGGTGCCGGATCATCCGGCAGCAGTTGTTGCGCCAGTTTCGCCATCAGTTGCTGCTGCTCGGGGTGTTCGCTTTCGGCCAGCACATCGAGGAACGGAAACAGCAGACGTCCACAGACTTCGCCATGATGGAAAGGCTTAATCGCCCCCAGCTCCCCGGCGATACCGTGAATCACCCCCAATCCGGCGCTACTCAGGCAGACGCCGCCCAGCCATGACGCCATCATCATCGCTTCGCGGGCATTATCACCTGCCTGATCGGTGCAATTCAGTGCGGGCCAGGCTTGAAAGAACAAGCGCAAGCCGCTCAACGCCATCTGCTGGCTGAACAGATTGCCTTTGCGCGATAAATAGGCTTCAAACAGATGGGTAAAAGCGTCAATGGCGCAGGTGGCCAGGACAGGGTCTGGCGTCCCTTTGAGTAAATCGGGATCGAGAATTGCCACCTGCGGCACAAACACCGGGTGGCGCAGTGAAGCTTTCACCTGGATATGTTGTTGGTCAGTCACTACTGCGTTTTGTGTCGCTTCGCTACCGGTGCCAGCCGTGGTCGGAACCGCAATCAGCGGCAATGTGGCAGGCTGTACCGGCGTATCACCCACTTTCTCCAGATAGCGCGCGGTGGGTAGCGGATGTTGCATCATGGCGCTAAAGGCTTTGGCTGCGTCCAGCACGCTGCCACCACCGATCGCCACCACACGATCAACATGGCCGCGCCAGCGATTGACCCAGCCATCAATTTCATCTGGCGAAGCCTCATGGCTGACGATCTCATAGCCGATGATGTTCTCGTTGAGCGCTGCCCCGAGGCGCGCCCAGGTAGGGCCGTTCAGAAACGAGCGACCACAGAACAACAACGTCGGCTGCGGATTGGCGGCCAGCAACGGCACCAGCCGATCAATACTGCCTCGGGCAAACAGGGTTTGTTGATTACTGTACAGCTCGATCAGATTCTCACTCACCTGCACATCCTTTTTCATGGGCGGAAAGACCTTAGTGTAACCAAATCACTTCCTGCTGCCGGGGCAAACATTCTGATAACCAGTGGGTAAAAAGTTGATCACCTTCTCAAATCCGAAATTCACCCGGCGCGGCAGGTGATTTCTTTATCGTGTTACCCTTAACATGATACCGGTAACAAGATGCGACGCTATGTAACAACATATCAAACGCTGCTTTATCCATCGTCCTCAGGACTTATCACAACAAACCGCTGCCGGTGAAAGATCTGGCAAAAAGTGGAGAAAAATTATGCCATTACTCTACGTGGCTATCGGGGTGGCGTTATTGCTGCTGCTGATGATTCGTTTCAAACTGAATGGGTTTATTGCGCTGATTCTGGTGGCGCTGGCCGTCGGTATGATGCAGGGCATGCCGGTCAACAAAGTGATTGGATCGATCAAAACGGGTGTCGGCGGCACGCTGGGTAGTCTGGCGCTGATCATGGGTTTTGGTGCCATGCTGGGCAAACTGCTGGCTGACTGTGGCGGGGCGCAGCGCATTGCGACCACGCTGATCGCTAAATTTGGTCAAAAACATATTCAGTGGGCGCTGGTACTGACCGGTTTTACCGTCGGTTTCGCACTGTTCTATGAAGTGGGCTTTGTGCTGATGCTGCCGCTGGTGTTCAGCATCGCGGCCTCAGCGCGCGTTCCATTGTTGTTTGTCGGTGTGCCGATGGCGGCTGCGCTGTCTGTCACCCACGGTTTCCTGCCACCGCATCCGGGGCCAACCGCCATTGCCACCCTGTTCAATGCTGACATGGGTAAAACGTTGTTGTTTGGTACCCTGCTGGGCATTCCTACCGTCATTCTGGCGGGACCGGTGTATGCACGTTTCCTCAAAGGCATTGATAAACCCATTCCGGAAGGACTGTGGAACCCGAAAACCTTCAGCGAAGCAGAAATGCCGGGTTTTGGTGTCAGCGTTGCGACGGCTCTGGTACCGGTGATCCTGATGGCTCTGCGTGCGGTGGCGGAGATGGTACTGCCGAAAGGCCATGTGGTGCTGCCTTACGCCGAGTTCTTTGGTGATCCGATCATGGCAACGCTGATTGCGGTGTTGATTGCGATCTTCACTTTTGGTTTGAACCGTGGACGTAGCATGGATGAGGTGATGGGCACGCTGAGTGACTCGATCAAAATCATCGCGATGATGCTGCTGATTATTGGCGGTGGCGGGGCATTTAAGCAGGTGCTGGTGGACAGCGGCGTGGATAAATACATCGCCAGCATGATGCATGAAACCAATGTTTCTCCGATCTTTATGGCGTGGTCCATTGCGGCTGTCCTGCGTATTGCGCTGGGTTCTGCCACCGTGGCGGCGATTACGGCAGGCGGCATTGTGGCTCCGCTGATTGTCACCTCCGGTGCAAGCCCGGAACTGATGGTGATTGCCGTTGGCTCGGGCAGCGTGATTTTCTCCCACGTCAACGATCCGGGATTCTGGTTATTCAAAGAGTATTTCAACCTGACTATCGGTGAAACCATCCGATCCTGGTCAGTGCTGGAGACCATCATTTCGGTCTGCGGTCTGGTGGGTTGTTTGCTGCTGTCGATGGTGATTTGATGTGGAAACGCTGAGGCGTTAAGCCTCAGCGTGGGGCGGCCTACTGCGCCAGGGCGCGGAACGCCGCCAGCTCATCTTCAGGCATACCTGCCTGCAATGCCGCCAGGCAAATTTTTTCCCAACTGTTGCTGTCGAGCGGAATGCCGTCGCGCTCACGTTCCAGACGATTACTCTCTTCCCATTCGCCCGGCACCTGAATCGGGGCATCGCCACTTTGTGGTGAGCGTTTCACCCAATTGAGGAAAGCCTCCGCTTCCTGCTGCATCGCCGGGGCATCGAAGGCTTCCGGGTTGACGATGATGGTGGTCATGCAGTTGAAGATGGCGTCATGACAGGTCACCAGCGTCTCTTCATGGGTGGTGCGGCCACCAGAGAGCGCACCGCCGAGGATTTCACACATGGTCGCCAGCGCATAGCCTTTATGCAGGCCAAATGGCAGCAGTGAACCATATGGCTCCTGATGCATCACGCCCGGTTCGGTGGTGGCTTTGCCCTGATGATCGATGAGATAGCCTGCGGCTACCTGCTGCTCTTTGTTCCAGGCGACACGGGTTTTACCGAAGGCAATGCCACTGGTGGCGAAATCCAACAGCAACGGTTTGCCATTGCTTCGTGGGAACACGGCGCAGAACGGATTGGTACCGAAACGGCGGTCGCTGCCGTTGAATGGCGCCACCATCGGGTCGCCCGCGACGTTGACGAAGTGAAAAGAGACAAACCCGGCAGCCGCACACTGTTCCGCCCAGTGACCAATACGTCCGATATGGTGTGAATCATGCAGGCCCACAGCAGCGATACCAAATTTACTGGCACGTTCAATCCCCAATTGCATCGCTTCCCATGCCGCAACCTGACCAAAGCCGTTATGGCCGCTCAAGGTAATGACTGCGCCAACATCCTTTTCGATAGTGGTGTGCTGGTTAAGTTGTAAAAAGCCCTGCGAGAGCGAAACCATATAACTGGGAATCATGCCTACGCCATGCGAATCGTGGCCGGCCAGATTTGCAGCGACCAGATGATCGGCCACCAGTCGTGCTTCGTCGGCGCTGCTGCCAGCATGCAACCAGATAGCCTGCACAAACTGATGAAGAGGGGAAGACGGAATACGATGAAGGGCACTCACGCGGTTGATCTCCTTGAAAAATGGAGACTCCATCCTGCGACGATTGCGTAATAACGGCAAGTGAGGATTATGCAAAGCAAAGGGCCACAAACCGTGGCCCAAAAACTCAGTGCGGTTGTTCAAATCCCGCTTTTACCATTTGATCTCGCAGCGCGCGAGTAATCTCACGGTTACCACCGGTGACAGGATAAATGACATTGTTGACGACATCGTCAAGATAATGCTCTTTAAACTCCTGCATGGTGAGCTGCGTGCCACCTTCATCGTTTATGGCAATGCTGCCACTGATATGATTGCCATAGTCCTTTGCCTTAAGGCTATAACGTCCCATGCTGGTATTTATCGTGCTCATAGAATCTCCTTGTTACTTAGGCAGTGATAACAATTGAGGCCTGCTACAGGCGCTGTAAGTTTAGACAGTGCTGAGGCGGAGAACGAAGCGGCAAACTTAAGAAAAATCTTCAGCTGCGATCCCGGTCGCAGAAATAATCTTCAGGTAAACGAAACGACAGCAAGATGGCGTGACAGGCATCGCACCTGGCAGCAAGGGTAGAATTTTCATCTATACTGGAGTGAGCAGGCGCTATTTATGACGTAACAAGGAGCTGAAAATGAAAATAATCCTGTGGATCATCGCTATCATCTTCATTGTTGGACTCTTGACGATTACTGGCGTGTTTAAATTGATTTTCTGACGCTATCTGGCACCTGCGGGTGCCGCTTCAGACTCAATCTGCATTGGTGAATGCCGCAGGAAAAGTACGAGGTATCGGCAGAACCACATCCCGCAGATTTAGCGGTTTGCGGCAGGCAGCACAGCAGGCTCCGTGATGCTGCTCTCGGGTTAGCTTGGTACCGTTCAATGTATAAAAGAATCGTGCGCATCCACAACGGCTACAACGGATAGTCATCAGCATTCCTCCTCATCTCCTTCCTGGAATCCTGAGATTTATCTCATTCCCCGCATCAGTTCAAACAATAAATTTCGTTAATTTATTTACGTTATCAACAATCAAATCCAGCTTGCTGAAAATTAAGCAATTTTAAGCAATTGCCAACAGAGCAGGAGTGCACATTTTATCAATGGTGATAATGCCGGTTTCGTTTATCTCTTGTTCCAGTTATCTCATCGCATTATCGGTAACATGCACCCTTCATGCGTCTGACCATGCAGACGATCCCTGGATCAATCCAGATAATGCCTGAAGAGTATCAGGTCCATTTTTATTATGCTTTTCAGGTGATAGCATTAATTTTGGGCAGATTTCAGATAAGTGCCTGATGTCTTGCCATCATAAGAATTGTGTTACAGGAATGATTGTTGTGATTCGGTACGTTTCTACAGCCTTTGCCGGCTGTTTTTTGATCGTTGCGGGCGTTTCTTCTGCTCAGGCTGACACCACCACGCAGGCTATCAAGTCTGGCTGGAATACTTTCACTGACAATGTGGCCCAGACATGGTCGCAGCCACAAAACTATGACTTCTACTTGCCTGCCATTACCTGGCATAACCGCTGGACCTATGATCAGGAACATATCGACAGGTACAATGAGCGGCCCTGGGGCGCTGGCGGTGGTATCTCTCGTTGGGATGACAAAGGGAACTGGCATGGCCTCTACCTGATGGCGTTTAAGGACTCATTTAACAAATGGGAACCGATCGGCGGATACGGTTGGGAAGCTACATGGCGTCCTCTGAGGGATGATAATTTTCACTTTGGCGCAGGCTTCACGGCCGGTGTAACGGCCAGGGATAACTGGAACTATATCCCGATTCCGGTTTTGTTGCCGATGGCTTCAGTGGGATATGGGCCTGTTACCTTTCAAATGACTTATATTCCAGGTACTTACAACAATGGAAATGTCTATTTTGCCTGGTTGAGATTTCAGTTCTGACCTGGGAAGACGGATGAAAAGTGTAAAGGCTGACGAAAAAGGCGATATTTATCACTTTTTCATCAATTCGCACTGGACAAATGTCACCGCAATTGCTGTACTAGGCGCCGACACAGTTTAGTGTCCATTTTTCATGTAAAGGTAATATAGATGTCCAAGATCAAAGGTAACGTTAAGTGGTTTAATGAATCTAAAGGATTCGGTTTCATTACTCCTGAAGATGGCAGCAAAGATGTATTCGTACACTTCTCTGCTATCCAGAGCAACGGCTTCAAAACTCTGGCTGAAGGTCAGCGCGTTGAGTTTGAAATCACCGACGGCGCTAAAGGCCCATCTGCTGCTAACGTTATCAGCCTGTAAGTTAACACGCAGAATTCTAAAAACCCGCCTTCTGGCGGGTTTTTTTATGCCTGCCACCAAATAATGGCCCAGGCAATGATGGCGAAACTGCTGATGGTGATTGCCAGCATTTCATCCATTGTACGGGGTTTCATACTCTTCATGATTTCTGCCTCCTGTAAGCTCCAGGTCAGGATGGCAAAGCAATATTAACGCATCCTTAAGCCCTGATGACAGGCGCATGATAGGGCACGATCTGCGGGGTAACTCACAGATAATTTTCGTAACATTCCCATAACAATCCTTACTTGCAGCTTTTTTGCTGGCAACGCTATATAACAGCTGGAAATGGATTAATGAGGAGGCTGGATGAACATACGTCAGGCACAGGCGAAAGACAGTTTTGCTCTGAGTGCCCTGCTCACTGAACTGGGTTACGCAGGTACGGAAGAGTTTATTGATTCACGTTTAGCACAGCTTTCCAGCCATCCGGATGAAGTCTTGCTGGTGGCGGAGCATGGTACGCAGGTCCTCGGATTTCTCTCGCTTCATTTCATTCCGCAACTGGCGCTGGCCGGCGATTTCGCCCGTATCAGCTACTTTTGTATCGCGGAAGGTGAGCGCAGTAAGGGGAGTGGTCAGCAATTGCTTAACTATGCCGAACAACTGGCGCGTGAACGCGGCTGCGACCGGATGGAGGTGCACTGCCACGCATCACGCCTGAAAGCTAACCAGTTTTACGCGCGTGAAGGTTATGTCGAATCCCCACGCTATCACATCAAAGATCTGGGTTAAGGTTAATTTCCCGTCCGGATGCAATCACCAGCGCGTCAGCAATACTGTCAAGTTGTTGCAAAGGGAACATGGCAGTGCTGACGCGGATAAACTGTTCGGCATTGATACTGTAACGTTCACCTGGCACGGCGGCGATTCCTCGGGCCGCCAGCGTAATCATGGCATATTGTTCTGACGCTACCGGAATATACAGACTCAGGCCATCGCGATCGGTCAGCGCCAGCCCGCGTGCCAGCAGGGCGTTCAACAACTGCTGACGACGTTCACGATAGATTGTTTTCGCCTGCGCCACTTGCTGCTGGGTGGTGGTGTCTGTCAGCATCCACGCCACCGCATCCTGCAAAATTCGGCTGGTCCAACTGACGCCGAAGTTACGCCAGGCCTGAATACGCTTCACCAGTTCTCCGGGGGCGGAGAGTACGGCCAGTCGCAAATCCGGGCCATAGGCTTTGGAAAACGAATGCACATGCACCACGCGTTCAGGAAAGTGGAAACCCAGGCTCCACACCGGCCAGCATGACAGATCACCAATCCCGTCATCCTCAACGATCAGCGTTTTGCTATTGGCTAACACGCGCGCGAGTTCAGCGCTGCGTTGCTGCGTCACGGTATGCCCGGTGGTCGAATGGGTGCGGGGTTGGTAGATAAACATCGCCGGGGATTTATGCAGGTGTGCGGCTAAGGCAGAAGGGATGGGGCCCTGTTCATCGCACGGCAGCGGCAGAATTTCTGCGCCAATGTTATCCAGCATATCCAGCAAACGGGTTGCGGTGGGATCTTCGAGCACCACCCTGTCGCCAGGCGACAGCAGCGTCTGCACGATGACATTCATGGCATCAAAACCGCCATCCGTCGCCAGCCATGACTCCGCCGGGTAGGGCCAGCGCGGCTTAATCGCTGCCAGCAACTGCGGTGAAATGGCTTCACGATGGTAACTATTCAACTGGGGTGATTGAATGCCCGCCAGCATCGCCGCATGCAGATTCGGCAACAGCGCCGGATCGGGGGAGGCCATCGCCAAATCTGCCTGAATGTTATCGCCGTAGTTGCCGATTTTCTCAAAGCGAATCGGTCGCGGCATCACCGTATTACCGCACACCCAGACGCCGCTACGCCCTTTACCCGCCAGCACTTTTTGTTTTTTTAACTGTGACCAGGCTGCCGAGACCGTCGCCGGGCTCACTCCCAGCAGTTCCGCCAGCTCGCGCACCGCGGGCATTTGCATGCCTACGGCAATCTGACCATCGCGAATTAAGGTGGAAGCGGTGAGCGTGATGCCCTTTACCGACGCATCGGTAATTTGCGCGCTGAACCAGTCGATATCTACCGTTTGCGTCATAAGAAAAACCTTTGTTCAGTAACAAAGTATTTATTGTTCAGATTAGTATTCCCGATTTAGTATCAAATTCAAGCACTATTTGCTGAATAACTAAACGCAGCGTGGCTGCACACGGGGAAACGACGAATATGGTAACCATCAGACTGGCGGTTCGTGACTGGGATTACTTCACACCGCTGGCACTCGGCGACATCAAGCCGGAAGGATTTCAGCTGGAAATTGACCGCGTCGGTACGCTGGTTGATAACCTTGGCACCAGCGAAAAATATGACGCGGGTGAAGTCTCGTTCAGCCGTTATGCCCAGGCGCGTGCCAAAGGCGATACTTCGCTGCTTGGTCTGCCCCATTTTCTGATGCGTGGCTTCCGTCAGCGCTGCATCATCACCACGGCGGATAGCCCGATCACGACGCCAGCCCAGCTGAAAGGGAAGAAGATTGGTGTCACCGGCTGGCAGGACTCCGGCAATACCTGGACACGCACCGTACTGCGCGAAGCCGGGGTCGGCATTGATGACGCATACTGGTTTGCGGGCCGTCTGACGGCGGATCATCCGATTGTTGATCGTCTGGCAGGTTTTGGGCGTCCGGGACGCATTGAAGTGGCTCCGGGTGAACGTCCTCTGATTGAACTGCTGAAATCCGGTGAGCTGGATGCCGTCTTCACCCCCTTTATGCCGGAAGGTTTCTTCCTGCCGGGATCGGGCCTGCGCCAGTTGCAGCCGGATTTTGCCAGCGCCGAGCGTGATTACTTCAATCGTGTGGGCTATGTCCCGGGGATCCATATTCTGGCAATGAAACCGGCGCTGGCAGCGGAACATCCGTGGCTGCCGCAGGCATTGAGTAAGATTATCGATCGTTCGTACCAGCTGTGGATGAAGAAACGCGAGAAATATGCCGACACCACGCCGTGGTTACTGGATGATTTGCGACGTACCGCGCAGGAATTACCGGCCGACTGGAATCAAAACGGATTTACCGCTAACAAAAAGATGATTGCGGATTTCGCCAGTGAGCTGTTCGAACAGGGCTTGACCAAAACATTGCTGACGCCGGAAGCGATTTTCCCGGCGGCGGCTCAGGGGGAGTGATGATGAAAGTTGCGATGGGACAATTTGCGGTCAGCCGCGAATGGCAGGAAAACACCGATATTTGCATTGGTTTGATGAACAAAGCGTTGGCGGGTGGCGCGGATTTGCTGGTGCTGCCGGAAGGTGTGCTGGCGCGTGATATCGCCGACCCGGATCTGGTACTGAAAGCGGCGCAACCGCTGGATGGTCCGTTTGTCACACAACTGCTGGCCGCCAGTAAAGGCAATAATCTGACGACCATGATGAGCGTGCATGTCCCGACTGAAGGACAGAAAGCGCTGAACGTGCTGATTGCTATCCGCAATGGTGAAATCATTGCCGAATACGAAAAACTCCACCTTTACGATGCTTTTGCCATGCAGGAGTCACAACGCGTCAATCCTGGTCATGTCATACCGCCGCTGGTTGAGGTTGCCGGTATGAAAGTGGGCCTGATGACCTGTTATGACGTGCGCTTCCCGGAGCTGGCACGCCGCCTGGTGCTGGATGGTGCTGATGTACTTGTGCTGCCCGCTGCCTGGGTGAAAGGGCCACTGAAGGAGATGCATTGGGAGCTGCTGACCACTGCCCGCGCGCTAGAGAACACCTGCTACATGGTAGCGGTAGGCGAATGTGGCCCGCGCAATATCGGTAACAGCCTGGTGATTGACCCACTCGGCGTGGCGATTGCGAAAGCGCCTGAATCAGCGGCATTGGTGTTCGCCGACCTCGATCCACAACGTATCGCTTACGCACGCAGCGTTTTGCCGGTTCTTGAGAACCGCCGTTTTGCCCGACCTGAATTGAATACACACTGACAGCACTGGGAAACTCGAGCATGAAAAAAATCACAACCGCAATCGCGCTGGCTTTAGGGCTGACGGCATCCTTCGCCCAGGCTGCTGACGCTATTCCAAGCCAAAAAGTGGATCAGGCGCTGCATGACCGTCTGCCTGCTGAGATTAAAAGCGCGGGCAAAATGATCGCCGTGAATAACGGATCTTTTCCTCCGTATGAGATCGTCAATGGCCCGCACTCAATGGACGGTGCATCTGCCGATCTTGCCAACGCGCTGGGTCAATTGCTCGGGGTGAAAATCGAACATGCGACCGTCAGCGGCCTGTCTGGCGTGCTGACCGGGATTAACTCTGGTCGTTACCAACTGGCGATTGGTCCGATTGGCGATTACCCGGACCGCCAGGAAAAAGTCGACTTTATCGATTTTGTGCAGGAGTTTGTGGTGTTCGGCGTGCAGAAAGGTAACCCGGCGAAGATCAATGGTCTGGAGGATACCTGCGGCAAGCGTATCGCGGTGATGGCGGCGGGGTCTGCTGAACAGGTGATCCGCAAGCAATCCGATGCCTGTGTGGCGGCGGGTAAACCGGCGGTTGTGGTGCAATCCTTTACCGATCAGCCTTCTTCGATCCTTGCTGTGCGTTCAAAACGTTCTGATGCCTTCTTCTCATCACAGGCACCGCTGACGTACTTCGTTGAGCAGGCGAATGGTCAGTTGGAGTTGTCCGGCAAAGGCCAGAAAAACGGCTTTGGCGATATCTTCCAGGGCACCGTTGTGCCGAAAGGTTCTGAGTTAGGTAACGTGGTGCTGGATGCCTATAAGGAGCTGTTCAGCAACGGGACTTATGCAGCCATCATGAAGAAGTGGAAGCTGGACGGAAACATGTTGCAGGCACCGGGGCGTAACCTGGCGAAAGGGGCGGCAAAATGAGTTTGAACACCAACGATTCGCGAGCCAGGGATAAGGCCGACGTGCAGCAGCGCGACGTGGCTTTTGCCCGCAGCGCGCCCACATATGGACGCTGGGTCTCATGGATTGTGGTGCTGGTGATCGCCTCCAACTTTCTCTGGCTGGTGGCGACCAACCCAAACTTTGAGTGGTCCGTGGTGTTGAAATGGTTCACGGAAGCCTCGGTATTGAAGGGGTTGCAGGTCACGCTTGGACTGACGGTGGTGTCGATGATCCTCGGCACGTTGTTGGGTCTGCTGTTGGCGGTGTGGCGTCTGTCGGAGAACAAACTGTTAAGCGGCATCTCATCGCTCTACATCTGGTTTTTCCGCGGTACGCCGTTGCTGGTGCAATTGATCTTTTGGTACAACCTGTCAACGTTGTTCCCGACGCTGTCGATTACCGTTCCCTGGACCGGGATTACCTTTGCCAGCTGGAACACCAATGATCTGATCACCCCGTTAACCGCAGCGATTGCCGGGCTGGCATTGAACGAAGCGGCCTATATGGCGGAGATCATTCGTGCTGGTTTACTGTCGGTGGATAACGGTCAGGTGGAAACCACCCAGGCCTTTGGTATGAGCCGGACGCGGGCACTGCGTCGCATCATTATTCCGCAGGCGATGCGTTCCATCATTCCACCGACCGGCAACCAGCTAATCAGCATGATCAAAGCTACCTCACTGGTGAGCGTGATTGCGATGGGCGATCTGCTTTATTCGGTGCAGGCGGTGTACAACCGTACCTTTGAAATCATTCCGATGCTGATGGTGGCGGTGATTTGGTATCTGATCATCACCTCGATTCTGAATGTCGGTCAGTCGGCGATCGAACGTTACTATGCTCGCGGAACCAAACGCACGGTGGTCGCGCCCAAACGCCGCGCACAGGGCGAGGATATCGGTCGTGGTGCCCTGGTGCAGAAGGAGGATGTATGAGTCACGTTCAGCCGCTGGTGCGCGCCCGCAATGTGCAGAAAAGTTATGGTGACAATGAGGTGCTGAAGGGCATCGACCTCGATGTGTTTCCGGGGGAAGTGGTGGTGATCCTCGGGCCGTCGGGTTCGGGTAAATCGACCTTTCTGCGCTGCATTAATCATCTGGAAGATATGAACGCCGGTTCAATCATGGTCGGTGAGGAACAAATTGGCTATGAGCTGAAGAAAGGCATTTTGCATCGCCTGTCGCCACGCAAGATTGCCCACCAGCGCCAGAAGATTGGCATGGTGTTTCAGCAGTTCAATCTTTACCCACATATGACGGTGTTGCAGAACATCATTGAAGCGCCGATTGGCGTGCACAAGTTTCCGCGTCAGCAAGCATTACAGCATGCCCGCGAGTTGCTGGCTACCGTGGGGTTAAGTGATAAAGCCGATGCCTGGCCGCGCCATCTGTCGGGTGGTCAGCAACAGCGTGTGGCGATTGCCCGTGCGTTGGCAATCAAACCCGCGCTGATGCTGTTTGATGAACCCACCTCGGCACTTGATCCTGAGCTGGTGGGTGAAGTACTGGCAACCATGCGCACGCTGGCGGATCAGGGGCTGACGATGATTGTCGTCACCCATGAAATTGGCTTTGCTCGTGAAGCCGCTGACCGGGTAGTATTTATGGACGGTGGCGTGGTGGTGGAGCAGGGCAGCCCGGAGCAAGTGATAGGTAATCCGCAGCACCCTCGTACCCAGGCGTTTTTGAGCCGTTTTATCTGATCAAGGATTGGGGACACCCTGTAGCGGTGCGATTTATCGCGCAATATCCGGTGTACGATTTATTGCGCGATAAATCGCGCCGCTACAAATGTGTGCCGTCCTGATCTTAATCTGTTACAGATTGCAGTTGAGCCGCTAAGCTTTCTGCGCGTAAATAACAGTCACCGTTTTTCGCTAAGGTTGAAAGGTTAATTATGGAAGGTATCAGTATTGCCAAACTGCTGATCATCGGTGCTCTCATCGTACTGCTCTTTGGCACCAACAAGTTACGTTCACTGGGTGGCGATCTGGGTTCCGCAATCAAAGGCTTCAAAAAAGCCATGAAAGATGATGAATCCACCGCAACCAAAAGCACTGCTGAAGAAGCATCAGCAGAACGTGTCACCCATAAAGAGTAATCTTTACGGCTAACGTCAATAAGTGTAAAAATTTATTACGTTATAAAAAAACCAGACTGTCGCCAGTCTGGTTTTTTGTTTTGTGTCGCGCCGCTACGAATTTACTTCACTTCCAATCCTTTAGCCTGCATGTCTGCATGGTAAGAGGAGCGCACAAACGGGCCACAGGCCGCGTGGGTGAAGCCCATTGCCATCGCTTCTTCTTTCATCTCATCAAACTCTGCCGGGCTGACATAACGCTGCACTGGCAGGTGGTGACGACTTGGTTGCAGATACTGACCCAGCGTCAGCATGGTGACGCCATGACGACGCAGATCGCGCATCACTTCAATGATTTCTGCATTGGTTTCGCCCAGACCGACCATCAGACCGGATTTGGTCGGCACGTTCGGATGCGCTTCTTTAAACCGTTCCAGCAGCTTGAGTGACCACTCGTAGTTCGCACCCGGACGCACCTGACGGTAGACGCGTGGCACGTTTTCCAGATTGTGGTTGAACACATCCGGTGGGGTGGCGGTAAGGATTTCCAGCGCACGATCCATGCGACCACGGAAATCGGGTACCAGAGTTTCAATCTTAATTGACGGGCTTTTTTCGCGAATAGCACTGATGCAGTCGGCGAAGTGCTGGGCACCGCCATCGCGCAGGTCATCGCGATCCACTGAGGTGATAACCACATAACGCAGCGCCATATCGGCGATGGTTTGTGCCAGTTTTACCGGCTCGTTGGCATCAGGGGCATTCGGGCGACCATGTGCCACGTCGCAGAACGGGCAGCGACGGGTACAGATAGCCCCAAGGATCATAAAGGTAGCGGTACCGTGGTTAAAACATTCTGCCAGGTTAGGGCAGGACGCCTCTTCACAGACCGAATGCAGGCCATTCTTACGCATCGCAGCCTTGATGCCCTGAATACGGCTGGAATCCGCAGGAAGTTTGATCTTCATCCACTCCGGCTTACGCAGAATCTCCTCGCGTTCGGTGACCACGGTTTTCACCGGAATCAGCGCCATTTTGTCGGCATCGCGATACTTGACGCCACGTTCCATCTGAATTGGTTTACTCATAAATCTGCAGGTTCCGGTCGGGATTGCGATTTGAAAGCTTCCTCACTCAAACTGAGAACCAGGCTTTCAACTTTATTTGAAAAAATTGCAAAAATTATATCATCTCGCAGCGCGGGAATCAGCCGCTGTGTATGCCGTTAGGTTACAAAATTGTAAATCCGCACTGACGGACAAGGTCAACCCGGCACATCGGCATTTAACCACTCACTTTGTGCAAAACCCGTCAAACGGGCAAAGTGTTGCACCAGGCGCGGTTGCACATCAGCGGTGGTCACGCCGGGCTGAAACTGTCCCAATTGCGCCATGCGCATCCCGGCATAACCACAAGGGTTGATACGCAGGAAGGGGGCCAAATCCATCGCCACATTCAGGGCCAGACCGTGGAAAGAGCACCCCTTACGGATGCGCAAACCGAGCGAACAAATCTTCTCTTCTCCAACGTATACGCCGGGTGCATCGGGGCGGGCGTGCGCGGTGACGCCGTAATCGCCGAGAGTGGCCACTACCGTCTCCTCCAGCGCCGTCACCAACTGGCGAACGCCTAGTTTGCGACGTTTAACATCAATCAGCACATACATCACCTGCTGACCTGGCCCGTGATACGTCACCTGACCACCACGGTCGCTCTGTACCACGGGAATATCGCCGGGCATCAGCAAATGTTCGGCTTTGCCTGCCTGACCCTGAGTAAACACCGGGTTGTGCTCCACCAGCCAGACTTCATCCGGGGTGTCACTGTCGCGTTGATCGGTAAAGCGGTGCATGGCGTCAGAAATGGGTTGCCAGTCGCGCTGACCCAGTTGACGAACAAGAAGCGTATTGGCTGACAAAACGAAGTCCGGTAGAGAAGTGAGAGGCAAAGTATAACGCTGGCAAAGAACCCTTTGCCAGCGTCAGCATTACAACACCATACGTACGATATCGATATTGCCCAGTTCTTCGTACAGGGTTTCAACCTGTTCAATGTGGGTGGCGATGATGGTGATGGAAACAGAGTGATAATTGCCTTTGCTGCTCGGCTTCACATCCGGCTTGTAGTCGCCAGGCGCATGACGCTGCACCACTTCAACCACTTGATCAACCAGCTCCGGTTGCGCCAGACCCATCACTTTATAGGTAAAGGGGGTAGGGAATTCGAGCAGTTCATTCAGTTTGGTTTTCATATTGACTCCGGTGCATAAAAACAGGCTCCCGCCGGGGCGGGAGCAATAATATTAACTTATATAGGGGCAAAGTGGCGTTTTTTCAATCGCGCCTTAGCCGAACCAGTGGTGGAACATCAGTTTGATGTAATCGATGATGCGACTGATGAAACCGCCTTCCTGGACTTCGTTCAGCACCACCAGCGGGCGCTGTTCAATGGTTTTACCATCCAGCTGGAAGTTGATGCTGCCCACCACCTGGTTTTTCTGCAACGGTGCGTGCAGCTCGGTGTTGTTCAGCACGTAGCTGGCTTTCAGATCTTTCATACGGCCACGCGGAATGGTCAGATAAGCATCTTTTTCCACACCAAGCTGGACGCGATCGCTGTTGCCGAACCATACCGGCTCGGAGGCAAACTCTTTACCGGCTTTCAACGGTGCGACGGTTTCAAAGAAACGGAAGCCCCAGGTCAGCAGCTTTTTGCTTTCGGTTTCACGGCCTTTGTAGGTATGACCTCCCATCACCGCAGAGATCAGACGCATCTGGCCTTCGGTGGCAGATGCCACCAGGTTATAACCCGCCGCATCGGTATGGCCGGTTTTGATGCCGTCAACGTTCAGGCTGGTATCCCACAGCAAGCCGTTACGGTTCAACTGACGGATGTTGTTAAAGGTGAACTCTTTTTCGTGGTAAACCGCGTATTCATCGGGTACGTCACGAATCAGCGCCTGACCAATCAGCGCCATATCGCGGGCTGAGCTGTACTGGCCGTCTGCATCCAGGCCGTGCACGGTCTGGAAGTGGGTGTTTTTCAGACCCAACGCCTGAACGTAGTTGTTCATCAGGTTAACAAACGCATCCTGGCTACCGGCGACATAATCCGCCATCGCCACGCAAGCATCGTTACCGGATTGCAACACAATACCGCGCGTCAGCTGCGAAACCGGTACGCGATCGCCCGGTTTCAGGAACATCAGTGAAGAACCTTTAAACACCGGGTTGCCGGTGGCCCAGGCATCTTTACCCACGGTGACGATGTCATCCTGATGGATTTTGCCTGCTTTTACCGCCTGACCAATGACATAGCTGGTCATCATTTTGGTGAGACTGGCCGGGTCGCGGCGTGCATCGGCGTTCTTCTCGGCCAGCACTTTGCCCGAGTTATAGTCGATCAGCACATAGGCTTCAGCATCAATGTCCGGCACGCCCGGAATCATGGTTTTGAGGTTTACATCATCCGCGAAGGCGGCATGGCTGAGAGAGAGGGCGACCAGTGATCCCACTGTCAGGCGTTTCAGAAAACGAGAAGGTTTCAGCGTATTCATGTTCAGGACTACAACATCCGTGGGTTTAGAGTGAAAAAAGTGCCTTACTATAGCAAACACCTGATCTGGCGGCATCTTGCTTTGCAAAACTGTTGTAACCAGGCATAACTATGCCTGGTGGGTATTATCACATTCCGTTACGGGAAGTGGTGATAAAAGAACTCATTTGTGCTTCGTTGCTCAGACGCTGTTGCAGCGCTGCCGCTTCGGTACGGGTTTTAAAGCCACCCAGTTGCACGCGATAAACGTTACCGTTGGCTTCAACGAAACCCTGTACGCCAAAACGGTGACCCAGGCTGGCGGCTAATTGGTGCGCGCGGGCGGAATCATTGAGGGCGCCGACCTGCACCACATAACTGCCTGCGCTTGCCGGTGCGGATGAGGCCGCTACCGGTGCCGCGGCAGCAGGGGCTGGGGTCGGTGTTGCGACCGTCGGTTGCGGTTCGCTGCCTTCCAGCACGCCACTGGCTAGTGGCTGAGGTGCGCCAAGGAAACCGTTACTGTGAACGGGCGCACCCATGTTGTCACTGCTTTGCAGGGTGTTGTTATCGACCGCACGGACATCCTGCGCGGGCGGTGCGCTGACTGCGCTGGTGCTTCCGCCCATCATCACCGTACCGCCACCCAATTCTGGGCGAGCGGGCAAGGCGTAGCTCTGCTTCGCTACCGTCGTGCCGATGGTGCCAGGACCGGACAGCGTGCCATCCGGTGCGACATTGATATAGTCAACGCGAACGCGGGTATTGTTCGAGATGTTCAGACGGTCAGCGGCGGCGCGTGACAAGTCGATAATGCGCCCTGGGGTATATGGCCCGCGATCATTGACGCGCACGACGATTTGGCGACCATTCGCCAGGTTAGTAACACGCACGTAGCTTGGCAGCGGCAGAGTTGGATGCGCGGCGGTCATGGCGTCAGGATCAAAAGTTTCACCGATCGCAGTCCGATTGCCTTTGGCTTCATCACCGTAGGAGGTGGCTAAACCAACTTCGCTGAAGTTAGCGGGGTTTTTAACGATACGATAGCTTTTGCCATTGACGCTGTAATCCTGACTGGTCGACGGATTAATCGGTTCATAGCGTGGTTCCACCCCAGGAATTTCAACCACCGGGCCATTGTAGGCCGGTTGTGGTGGGGCGGTATTCTGCGGTTCCTCCTGGGAGGAACAGGCAGCCAATACCAATGATGCCAGAGCAATCCCAAGCCAGTCCTTACGCATGTGCAGCCTCTTAAACGCTTTTAGATAACATTTTTCGATGAGTATGGATCGACATCACAATGCCAAATCCGGCCATTAATACAATCAATGCCGATCCGCCGTAGCTGACCAGGGGCAGCGGTACGCCAACCACCGGTAAGATACCACTAACCATACCAATGTTAACGAAAACATAAACGAATAAAATCAACATCAAACCACCAGCCATCACGCGACCAAAAGTGGTTTGTGCCCGCGCAGCGATAACTAATCCGCGCATAATCAGCAGCAAATAAAGCACCAGCAGGACCAATACGCCAACCAGCCCCAATTCTTCAGCCAGGACGGCAAAAATAAAGTCGGTATGGCGTTCCGGTAAAAACTCCAGCTGTGACTGGGTGCCATGCAACCAGCCTTTACCGCGCAGTCCACCGGAGCCGATGGCAATTTTGGACTGGATAATATGGTAACCGGCCCCCAGGGGATCGCTTTCCGGATTGAGCAACATCATCACGCGTGCGCGCTGATAATCATGCATCAGGAAGAACCACAGCACCGGGATGAAGGCTGCCACCAGTACAACGGCGACGCCAATCAATTTCCAGCTCATGCCCGACAGGAACAACACGAACAAACCAGAAGCCGCGACCAGAATTGAGGTGCCGAGGTCCGGTTGCGCCGCGACCAGCAGCGTCGGGGCGAAAATCAGGATCAGAGCGATACCGGTATTCTTCAGGGTTGGGGGACACACATCGCGGTTGATAAAGCGTGCCACCATCAACGGCACCGCGATTTTGGCGATCTCTGAGGGCTGAAAGCGTACCACACCCAGATCCAACCAGCGTTGTGCCCCTTTACTGATCTGTCCAAAGGCATCCACCGCAATCAGCAAGATGACGCAAACAATATAGAGATAGGGTGCCCAACTCTCGTAAACGCGGGGGGGGACCTGGGCCAGCACAATCATGATCACCAGCCCCATGACAATCTGGCCGATTTTACGCTCCATCATGCCCGGGTCCTGACCACTGGCACTCCAGATAACGATGGCGCTGTAAGTCAGCAAGCCGAGGATCACCAGCATAAAAAGTGGGTCAATATGGATGCGCATCCAGATTGATCTTTTCTGCGGGCTATCATTCATGGACATTGTTAATCACCTTCATAACCAGGTGGCGTCGGCGCTGCTTCTGGCAGCACCGTATTGTTATCGCCTAACATAATGTGGTCGAGAATCTGGCGCATCACCGAACCGACAGCCGGGCCTGCGCCGCCATTCTCCAGAATCATGGTGACGGCTACGCGCGGTTTATCGTAAGGGGCAAAGGCGGCCATTAGTTTGTGATCGCGCAGATGCTCAGCAATTTTGTGTGCGTTATAGGTTTCGTTCGCTTTCAGACCGAAAACCTGCGCCGTACCGGATTTAGCCGCAATCTTATACGGCGCGTCGGCAAAACTTTTATGCGCAGTGCCGTTTGGGCGATTGGCTACGCCAAACATCCCATCTTTAGCAATCTCCCAGTAGCCGGAGTGAATATCACCAATCGGCTCATCCGGGGCCTGGCGATACGGCACCATAGTGTGACCTTCACGGGTGGCACGCAGCAGATGCGGCACTTTGATCACGCCATCGTTAATCAGAATCATCAGCGCTTTGTTCATCTGCACCGGCGTTGCGGTCCAGTAACCCTGACCAATGCCGACCGGGATAGTATCGCCCTGATACCAGGGTTTCTTAAAGCGCTTCAGCTTCCAATCTCGTGTCGGCATGTTACCGGGACTTTCCTGCGGCAGGTCAATACCGGTGCGATGGCCGTAGCCAAATTTGGTCATCCACTCTGACAGGCGATCGATGCCCATATCATAGGCGACCTGATAGAAGAAGGTATCGGCGGACTCTTCCAGCGCTTTGGTGACGTTAAGACGCCCGTGTCCCCATTTTTTCCAGTCACGATAGCGCTTTTCCGAACCCGGCAACTGCCACCAGCCGGGGTCAAACAGGCTGGTATTGCGATTGATCACCCCGGCACTGAGCGCCGAAACCGCGACATAGGGTTTCACCGTTGAGGCTGGCGGATAAGCGGCCTGTAACGCGCGGTTGTACAGCGGGCGGTTTTCGTCATTAAGCAATGACTTGTAATCTGCGCTGGAGATGCCTTCAACAAACAGGTTCGGGTCATAGCTTGGCGTTGAAACCAGCGCCAGCAGTTCACCGGTACGTGGATCGCTGACCACAACTGCCGCTCGGCTTCCGGCCAGCAGCGTTTCGATGTACTGCTGCAATTTCAGGTCAATGGTGAGGTAGATATCTCGCCCGGCCTGCGGCGATTGTTCATGCAACTGGCGAATCACACGGCCACGGTTGTTGACTTCAACTTCTTCATAGCCGGTGGTGCCGTGCAATACGTCTTCGTAATAGTTCTCGATACCTAACTTGCCTATATCGTGGGTAGCGGCATAGTTCGGCCATTTGCCTTCCTGATCGAGGCGGGCAACATCGCGGTCGTTAATTTTTGAAACATAACCGACGACATGGGTGAGCGTCTGACCATAGGGATAGTAACGGCGCTGATAGCCTTTTACTTCTACGCCAGGAAAACGATATTGGTTAACGGCAAAGCGGGCCACCTGCACATCACTGAGCGCAGTTTTTACCGGGATCGAGGTAAAACGACGTGACCGTTTCCGCTCTTTCTCAAAAGCATCGAGATCGTCATCGGTGAGGTCGAGTATCGGTCGCAGATCCTGCAACGTTTGTTTCAGGTTATCGACTTTTTCCGGCACCAGTTCAGCCTGATAAATGGTGCGGTTCAGTGCAAGGGGAACACCGTTACGATCGAAGATAATGCCGCGACTCGGTGCGACCGGTACCAACTTGATACGGTTGTCATTGGAACGGGTACTGTAATCGGCAAAACGCAAAATTTGCAGGTGGTACAAATTGACCACCAAGATGCCTGAAAGCAGGAAGATGCCGAAAAAGGCGACTAAAGCACGTCGGACAAACAGTTTTTGTTCGGCTGTGTAATCGCGAAAGGCGTTGGTTTGTAATTTCATCCGCTGTGTTTAATATCCGGTGTGGCCTGGTGTTTATTCACGATGATAAGGATGATTGGCGGTAATGCTCCAGGCTCGGTACAGGCTTTCAGCCACCAGCACACGCACCAACGGATGCGGCAGCGTCAGTGCCGACAACGACCAGCTCTGCTCTGCCGCTGCCTTACAGGCCGGTGCCAAACCTTCTGGCCCGCCAATCAACAGGCTGACATCGCGCCCATCCTGTTTCCAGCGTTCCAGCTGTTGTGCCAGCTGTGGGGTTTCCCACGGCTGTCCGGGTATATCCAGGGTCACAATACGGTTGCCTTTCCCTACGGCAGCCAACATCGCTTCACCTTCTTTTTCCAGAATGCGTTTGATGTCGGCATTTTTGCCGCGTTTGCCTGCTGTCACTTCTGTCAATTCCAGCGGCATATCTTTCGGGAAACGGCGCAGATACTCGGTAAATCCGGTCTGAACCCAGTCGGGCATTTTGGTCCCGACGGCCACAAGCTGCAGTTTCACCGCTTAGCTCCAGAGCTTTTCCAGCTCATACAGCTGGCGACTCTCTTCCTGCATAACATGCACAATCACGTCGCCGAGATCGACAACCACCCAATCGGCGGCAGCTTTCCCTTCCACGCCCAACGGCGCCAGCCCGGCAGCGCGTGACTCCTGCATCACATGGTCAGCGATGGAGGTCACATGGCGGGTTGACGTGCCTGTGCAGATAATCATGCAATCGGTGATGCTGGATTTGCCCTGAACGTCGAGTGCGACGATGTCCTGGCCTTTGAGATCATCAATCTTATCAATAACGAATTCTTGGAGTGCTTTACCTTGCAAAAGGTTCCCCTCAAAACAGGTGATTACGGGCAGGCTGAATGCCCTGGAAACGCAGCCAAAATATGAAGCGGCGCAGTATAGCATGTCGCGATCGGTCGGCGAAATATAGATATATTCCGCCCATCTTTCAGGTTGTCGGAAGATACGTGGCGAATATTCTCCCGGCCCAGACAGGGCGGGAATACCCGGCGTCAACCTGAATTATTCAAGGTATAAGCCAGCACGATCGATATAGTTGATGACCGATGCAGGCAATAAATCCGTACAGGAAACGCCCAGATGACGGCGTTGCCGAATTTCTGTGGCTGAAATGTCGAAAAGCGGCGTATCGGCCAGCCAGATATGGCCAGCCGGAAGACGATGCAGTTGTTGCACATCGCGGGCGAGATGCTGATCCAGCCACTGTTGCATCTCAGGGGTGTCCATCTGCGTCGCATAGCCAGGACGCTTGCACACCAGCAAATGACACAGCGACAACAAGTCCTGCCAGCGGTGCCATTTGGATAACGTTAGCAGAGAATCCTGACCGATGATAAATCCGAGAGGCTGCTGCGCTCCGCGTTCCGCACGTAATGCTTCCAGCGTTGCTACTGTCCATGACGGTGTGTCGCGTTCCAGTTCGCGCGTATCAATGTCAAACAAGGGTCGGTCAGCGATTGCACAGCGTAACATTTCAACGCGTTGCCGGGCGCTGGCTTGTGGTTGTGGGCGATGGGGGGGAACATTGTTCGGCAGCAGGGTGACTTTTTTCAGGCCGATCTGCTGCGCCAGCGCTTCAACCGGATGCAGATGCCCAAAGTGGATCGGATCAAAGGTGCCGCCAAACAGGGCATAAAGTTCAGACATCAGCAAAACTCATCGGGAAATCGCGGTGACATAGCAGCAGGGATAAGGTTTCCAGCTGCGGCCACAGATTTTGACCGTAATCCTGTTTCATCGACAGCTCAATCTCCGCCAGCAGATGAATAGCACGTTGCAGACGGCGCGCATCCAGCCGTTGTAACGCCTCCATAAACAACGCCCGCCGATTCTGCCAGATACGCTGTTGATCCATCAGGGTACGCAACGCTTGTTGCGCCTGATGGCGTTGCAAATGCAGCAACGTCAGCAGATCACGTTGCAGACTGCGCAGCAGAATCACCACTTCGCTGTCTTCTTTCTCCAACTGATGCAGGATGTGCAGGGCGCGTTTACTTTTGCCAGCCAGCAGCGCATCTACCCAGTGAAACGGGGTAAAGTGTGCGGCATCGTTCACTGCTTCTTCCACGCGAGGTAGCGTCAGCTTGCCATCCGGCCATAATAACGACAGCCGTTCCAGTGCCTGCGCCAGTGCCAGCAGATTGCCTTCATAACAGTAGCAAAGCAGTTGGATGGCGGCGTCGTCCACCTGAAGCTTCATCGCTTTAGCGCGATTCATCACCCAACGCGGCAACTGGGCCTGCTCGGGCGTCTGGCAGGGCACCAGCACTGCCTGAGCGCTCAGGGCTTTAAACCAGGCGCTGTTTTCCTGCGCTTTAGTCAGTTTTGCCATACGCAGCACCAGCAAAATATCGCTGTGCAACAGGCTGGCAAGTTTGACCAACTGTTCGGCCATCGCCGCATTCGGGCCATTATCTGGGAACAGCAGAGTTAAAGTCTGGCGTTGGGTAAACAGGCTGAGTGACTGACAGCTGGCGAACAAATCGTCCCAACTGGTGTGCGCATCCAGCGCCACGCTGAAATGCTCTTCAAATCCCTGAGTCGTCGACGCCGCTCGAATGGCGTCGGCGCTCTCCTGAATCAGCAGCGGTTCATTGCCGGTGAGAAAATAACAGGCGCGCAGCCCCTCACGGAGCTGCGCGCTGAGTTGTTCAGGATAGATCCTGATCATTGCAGACTGGTAGCTGACGAGGAGGGCACTTCCGGTGATTCTCCAGGGACAATGACCTCAGGTTCTGGCAGCGTGTCTTTTTGGCTTTCCTGTGCGGCATGCACCACCAGCAGCTTACGTACCAGTTGCTCGGCTGCACGTTGACGCATCTCCTGTAGGATCTTGTCCTGCTCGGCATCCTTCGCCAGTGCGGCATTCGGGTTGTCGAAGAACGAACGATACACCGTGGTGCTGATCGGGTAGATCCCTTTGCCTGGCAGCAATACCTGCGCGGTGACGGTCATCACCAGCGAGTATTCCGCGGTGGTCCCGCTAATGAACACCGATGCGGTATCACGGCCCTGGCGTTCTGCACCCAGACGCAGCGTCGGAATAGTGGCGCGTGCATCTTTGGTGTCATCAACAATGCGCACATTATTCAGACGCAACTGCTGACGAACGGTTCGAGCCAGTGGACCATAGGGATCGCCGGTAGAGACGATCAACGTTTTCATTTCCGCGGGTATTTGTGTCGTACCACGCGGATGAAAACCACAGCCAGCGGTGATCATCACCGCCAGCAGGACAAACAGCCTGATAATCAGTTGTCGCACAGTTCCTCCTGAACTTAACCCACGACCAGGTTAAGCAGTTTGCCAGGGACATAAATCACTTTACGAATGGTGACGCCTTCCAGATATTTCGCCACCAGATGCTCCTGCGCGGCACGCGCCTGCACCTGCTCCTGGGTGGCATCGGGCGCAACGGTGATTTTGCCGCGCACTTTGCCGTTAACCTGAACCACCACCAGCAGTGAGTCTTCAACCATAGCTGCTTCGTCAGCGACCGGCCAGCTGGCGTCGTCGATAGTCCCTTCACCGCCCAGCGCTTCCCACAGGGCATAGCTGGTGTGCGGTGTGAACGGGTACAGCAGACGCGTGACAGCCACCAGCGCTTCCTGCAACAGGGCGCGATCCTGATCGCTCTCCTGCGGTGCGCGGATCAGCTTGTTCATCAGCTCCATGATCGCTGCAATCGCGGTGTTGAAGGTCTGACGACGGCCAATATCATCCGCCACTTTGGCGATGGTTTTGTGCAGATCGCGACGCAGCGCTTTCTGATCGTCGTTCAGGCTGTTCACATCCAGCGCAACGGTGGCACCTTTTGCGACGTGATCCCAGGCCAGTTTCCAGACACGTTTCAGGAAGCGGTTTGCGCCTTCCACGCCTGATTCCTGCCACTCCAGCGTCATTTCTGCCGGGGAAGCAAACATCATAAACAGACGTACGGTATCTGCACCGTAACGTTCTACCATCAACTGCGGGTCGATACCGTTGTTTTTCGACTTCGACATTTTGCTCATGCCAGCGTAAATCACTTCGCGGCCCTGATTGTCGATAGCTTTTACGATGCGACCTTTCTCATCGCGCTCGACGTTGACGTCAACCGGAGAAACCCAGTTACGCTCGCCGTTGGCACCCACGTAGTAGAAGGCATCTGCCAGCACCATGCCCTGACACAGCAGGCGTTTGGCTGGCTCGTCAGAGTTCACCAGGCCCGCATCACGCAGCAGCTTGTGATAGAAGCGGAAGTACATCAGGTGCATGATGGCGTGTTCGATACCGCCAACATACTGATCGACCGGCAGCCAGTAGTTCGCAGCAGCCGGGTCCAGCATACCTTCGTTGTAGTTGGCACAGGTGTACCGCGCGTAGTACCAGGATGACTCCATGAAGGTGTCAAAAGTATCGGTTTCACGCAGCGCAGGTTGGCCGTTTACGGTGGTTTTCGCCCACTCAGGATCCGCTTTGATTGGGCTGGTAATGCCGTCCATCACTACGTCTTCTGGCAGGATCACCGGCAATTGATCTTCCGGGGTTGGCATCACGGTGCCATCTTCCAGCGTGACCATCGGGATCGGTGCACCCCAGTAACGCTGACGGGAAACACCCCAGTCGCGCAGACGGTAGTTAACTTTGCGCACGCCAACGCCTTTGGCGGTCAGCGCATCGGCGATGGCGTTGAAGCCTGCCTGATGGTCGAGCCCGTCATATTCGCCAGAGTTAAACAGCGTGCCTTTTTCGGTCATCGCGGCTGCACTCAGGTCGGGTGCCGTACCATCGAGGTTCAGAATAACCGGCTTGATTGACAGGTCATATTTGGTGGCAAATTCCCAGTCGCGCTGGTCATGACCCGGAACCGCCATCACCGCACCGGTGCCGTACTCCATCAGGACGAAGTTGGCGACCCACACCGGGATCTCTTCGCCGGTCAGCGGATGGATGGCATGCAGGCCGGTGGCCATACCTTTTTTCTCCATCGTTGCCATATCGGCTTCTGCCACTTTGGTGTTGCGGCATTCGTCAATGAAGTCCACCAGCGCCGGGTTGCTGGTTGCAGCCTGCTGCGCCAAAGGATGTCCTGCGGCAACGGCTACGTAAGTCGCCCCCATAAAAGTGTCAGGGCGGGTGGTGTAGACCGTCACTTTTTCGTCGCTGTTGGCAACGTTGAAAGTGATCTCCACGCCTTCAGACCGGCCAATCCAGTTGCGCTGCATGGTTTTGACCTGTTCCGGCCAATCTTCCAGCTTGTCGAGGTCGTTCAGCAGTTCTTCAGCATAGTCAGTGATTTTGACAAACCATTGTGGAATCTCTTTACGCTCCACTTTGGTGTCACAGCGCCAGCAGCAGCCGTCAATGACCTGCTCGTTCGCCAGAACGGTCTGGTCATTTGGGCACCAGTTGACCGCCGAGGTCTTCTTGTAAACCAGGCCTTTTTCGTA
Organism: Pantoea sp. X-Soil-TKNS-1279; assembly: GCF_059730565.1. Taxonomy (NCBI): domain Bacteria; kingdom Pseudomonadati; phylum Pseudomonadota; class Gammaproteobacteria; order Enterobacterales; family Erwiniaceae; genus Pantoea; species Pantoea sp. X-Soil-TKNS-1279. The sequence goes on from NZ_AP035948.1 coordinate 1,252,739, forward strand.
CAGCTTGGTGAAAAACCATTGTTCCCAGCGATAATATTCCGGCTGGCAGGTTGCCAGTTCGCGGCTCCAGTCATAACCAAAACCCAGCAGTTTGAGCTGGTTTTTCATGTACTGGATGTTGTCGTACGTCCAGGGAGCAGGGGCGGTGTTATTTTTGACTGCCGCACCTTCGGCGGGCAGACCAAATGCATCCCAGCCAATGGGTTGCAGCACGTTTTTGCCCAGCATACGCTGATAACGGGCAATCACATCACCGATGGTGTAGTTACGCACATGGCCCATGTGCAGGCGGCCGGAAGGATAGGGCAGCATAGAGAGGCAGTAGTATTTCTCTTTGCCTTCCTGCTCGGTCACTTTAAAGGTTTCATTTTCGTCCCAGTGCTGCTGGACGCGGGATTCTATCTCTTCCGGGCGGTATTGCTCTTGCATGGCTGCCTGTGGTCCTTAATGAATATCGCTCTAAGCGTACTTTTAGATCCGCATAGCATACCCATAAGGCTGCCCCTCAACAACACTTCGCGCCTTTGCCCGCGCGATTTCTACTGAATGCGCCGCCACATTCACCCTTTTGTGATTTCCTCAACGCGTGCACTTGCCAGTGACTAAACTTAATCAGGGCATTCGCAGCAGAAAGGAGAACAAAATGAATAACGTGGCGCAGGTCTATCGTGCGACGGTAGCGGCATTAACCCAACGGCTGGAGCGTGGCGAGCGTGATATTGAGGCGCTGGTTGCCAGTGCACGTCTGCGTCTGCTGGCGCAGCAGGATTTGACGTCGGCAGAGGTTGATGAAGTGATGCGTGCAGTACGGCGGGATCTCCAGGAGTTCGCACTCAGCTATGAGGAGTCATCCGATGCAGTGGGTGACTCGGTCTTTATGCGTGTTATCCGTGAGAGCATCTGGAAGGAACTGGCTGATATCACCGATAAGAGCCAACTGGAGTGGCGCGAAGTGTTTCAGGATCTGCGTCATCATGGCGTCTATCAAAGCGGCGAAGTGGTGGGTCTGGGGAATCTGGTATGCGAGAAGTGTCATTTCACCCGCGCCATTTATACCCCGGAGACCTTAACCCGTTGCCCGGAATGCGGCCACGATCAGTTCCAGCGCCAGCCATTTGAACCCTGATCCTATTTCGTCGCGGCGCGATTTATCGCGCCACGACGGGTTATGCGTTAGTGCAGGATCTTCGCCAGGAAGTCTTTGGCGCGATCTGATTGCGGATTGTTAAAGAAATCATCCTTGTTGGTGTCTTCAACAATTTTGCCTTCGTCCATAAAGATCACGCGATTGGCGACTTTGCGGGCAAAGCCCATTTCGTGGGTAACCACCATCATGGTCATCCCTTCCTGCGCCAGTTCCACCATCACGTCCAGCACTTCATTGATCATTTCCGGGTCGAGCGCTGAAGTAGGTTCATCGAACAACATGGCCACCGGATCCATGCACAGCGCACGGGCGATCGCGACACGCTGCTGCTGGCCGCCGGAGAGCTGGCCGGGAAACTTGTCAGCATGCGCGGATAAGCCGACACGCGCCAACAGCTTCAGCCCTTTTTCGCGCGCCGCCTTCTTATCGCGCTTCAGCACTTTGACCTGCGCCAGCGTCAGGTTGTCGACGATGCTGAGGTGCGGGAACAGTTCGAAATGCTGGAACACCATACCGACTTTGCTACGTAGCTGTGCGAGGTTGGTTTTCTTGTCGTTGACTTCGATGCCGGTGACCTGAATGCTGCCCTGCTGGATAGGTTCCAGACCGTTCACCGTTTTGATCAGCGTTGATTTGCCAGAGCCGGACGGACCGCATACCACCACCACTTCACCGGTTTTCACTTCGGTGGAGCAGTCGGTCAGCACCTGAAAGTGCCCATACCACTTAGATACATTTTTCAGGCTAATCATTTAAACCGTCCTTTTTCTTTTCAGATAACTAACCAACAGCGAAGCGCTCAGGCTGATCACAAAGTAGACCAGTCCGGCAAACAAAATCATTTCTACCTGGGTACCGTCACGCTCACCAATGGTGGACGCGGTGCGGAAGAAGTCTGCCAGGCTGAGTACGTACACCAGCGAGGTATCCTGAAACAGCACAATCCCCTGGGTCAGTAACAGCGGCACCATCGCACGAAACGCCTGCGGCAGGATCACCAGTTGCATCGATTGCCAGTGGGTCATGCCCAGCGCCAGTGCGGCACTGGATTGCCCACGGGCGATACTGATGATGCCGGCTCGGATAATCTCCGAGTAGTAAGCGGCTTCAAACAGCGAAAAGGCTACCATCGCGGAGATCAGGCGAATATCGGTCTTCGGCGACAAGCCCAGCACCTGTTGCAGGAAACTCGGCACCACCAGATAAAACCACAGCAGCACCATTACCAGCGGTACGGAGCGGAACAGGTTGACGTACAACTTGGCAAACCAGCGGACCGGCGTGAAGGGCGACAAGCGCATCACCGCGAGGATGGTGCCCCAAATGATACCGAACACCACCGCAGTCAGCGTGATTTTAAGCGTAATCACCATACCATTCAGCAGGTAGGGCAGGCTGGGAGGAATTGAACTCCAGTCAAAATCGTACATTATTTCCCTCCCATATTGCCGGGCAGTCGCACTTTGCGCTCTACCAGACTCATCAGCAGCATAATCACCAGGTTAATACCAATGTAAGCCAGGGTGATGGCGGTGAAAGATTCGTAGGCGTGTGCTGAATAATCCAGCAACTTACCCGCCTGCGCGGCCATATCTACCAAACCGATGGTTGAGGCGATGGCGGAGTTCTTCACCAGGTTAAGCATTTCCGAGGTCATCGGCGGCACTATCACGCGATACGCATTTGGCAGCAGCACGTAGCGATAAGTTTGCGGCAGCGTCAGGCCCATCGCCAGCCCCGCATTTTTCTGGCCGCGCGGCAACGACTGAATTGCGGCACGCACCTGCTCACTGACGCGTGCACCGGTGAATAGCCCAAGGCAAATCACCGATGAAGAGAAGAATTGAATGTTCGGGTCCAGTTCCGATTTAAACCACATGCCAAGGTTCTCCCCCACCAGTTCCGGCGCGACCAGATACCAGAAGAAGAACTGCACAATCAGTGGAATATTGCGGAACAACTCCACGTAACAAGTACCAATCGTTGATAACAGGCGATTAGGCACGGTTCGCAGAATGCCAAAGAAGGAACCTACAAAGAAAGCGATAATCCAGGCGCAGCAGGAGACGGCAATGGTCACCTGAAATCCGGACCACAGCCAGCCGAGGTAGGTCGTGTTGCCGAACGGGGCCGGTTGTAAAAAGATGCCCCAGTTCCAGTCGATACCCATAACGAGCTCCGGTAAAAAAAGGGTAACTTATACCTGTAGGGTACAAGTTACCCGGAAGATTGATGAACGGTGTCTTGCTTACTCTTCTCAGGGGAACGACCTGTGAGAGTCTGTCTGTCCGCACCGTGTTTTCAGCAATCGAGAGGGCAGCAGGGCCGCCCTTATTGTGATTGTTAGTTCATTGCCTTGTCGTTTGGTGCTTTGAACAGCGCTTTCATATCATCCGAGAGATCAAAATTGATGTTCATGCCTTTTGGCGGGATCGGATTTTTGAACCACTTATCAAACCATTTGGCCGCTTCACCAGAGGTCTGCGCCTGGGCAATGGTGTCATCCATCAGCTTTTTAAACTCAGGATCGTTTTTGCGCAGCATACAGCCGTAAGCTTCATGCGATTGCGGCGTGCCGAGGATTTCCCAGTTATCCGGTTTCTTCGCTTTGGCGCGTTCACCGGCCAGTAGGGCGTCATCCATCATAAAGGCCACGGCACGACCGGTTTCCAGCGTACGGAAGGAGTCACCGTGATCTTTGGCGCTGATAATACGCATGCCCATTTTTTGTGAATCATTCAGCTTGTTCAGCAGAATTTCTGAGGTGGTGCCGGAGGTGACAACCACGGTTTTACCTTTCAGATCAGCGAAATCTTTAATCGGGCCGCCTTTTTTCACCAGCAGACGTGTACCTACCACGAAGATGGTGTCAGAGAAGGCTGCCTGTTGCTGACGTTCCAGGTTGTTGGTGGTGGAACCACATTCGAAATCAAAGGTGCCGTTTTGCAGCAACGGAATACGGTTCTGCGAGGTAATTGGCAGCATTTTGACCTGCAAATCCGGTTTGTTCAGCTTTTTCTTAATGGCTTCAACAATCGCGTTGGAGTAATCCTGCGAATAGCCGACGACTTTTTGCTCATTGTCGTAGTAAGAGAAGGGAACAGACGATTCGCGATGCCCGACGACAATCACGCCATTTTTGCTGATTTTATCCAGCGTGCTGACTTGCTGATCGGCCGGTGCTGCGGCTGCCGGTTTAGCATCTTCCGCATGAGCCACGGAGGCGAGGCCAGCCAGAGCCAGGCAAAGGCCCAGTTTCCGTAATTTCATCTCCAACTCCTTCGTATTGCTGGTGCACAGCAGATAAACTGCGCAGATTGTGATGTTGTGTGTATTTTTCGCTGCTTTTCTGATTATCCCGTAGCGCAACCGCGCGCAGGATAGTGCTTAACATAGCGAATTGTTAACGCAATGAAACAGAAAAGTTTCTTTTTTGCGAGCCGCTCCGCACCAATAAAAAGCAAAATTTGACCTGTGCGCCACAATGGTGCGCATCATTGCCTTATTACGGTGCTTCATGGCGAACATTACGCTGACAAAAGCTGATGTTTGCGAAAAACACTGAAATAAATAGCAATGATCGTGCCAAAGCGATTAATGAGTGTAAAAAGCCAGCAGAGAATGCGGTAAAGCCACGGGAAGGGAGCGGAAAAATGCGATAAAAAAAGGCGAAGGATGAGCTTCGCCTTGGTAAAAAGTGGGAGGTTAGTGACGACGTCGTAACAGCGCCAGCACTACGCCCAATAATGTCAGTACCCACACCGGCCAAATACCGGCTTTGGCATAGGGGGTTTCACCGGTGGTCGGAGTCACTTTGGCGGTCAGCACATCACGGGTGAACTGCGGCAGCATCTTCTCAACCTCTCCGTTGGCGTTAACCACCGCCGTGACGCCATTATTGGTATCACGCAGTAACGGACGACCCAGTTCCAGCGCCCGCATTCTCGCCATCTGGAAATGCTGCCATGGGCCGATGGAGTGACCAAACCAGGCATCATTCGAGACGGTAAGCAGGAAGTTAGTGTCCTGATGGAAATTGGCGCGAACCTGTTCACCCAATACGATTTCATAGCAGATGGCGGTGGTCAGGTTATAACCCGCCACTTTCAGCGCAGGCTGGATATAAGCGCCACGGCTGAAGGACGACATTGGCAAATCGAAAAACGGTGCCAGCGGTCGTAGCAATTCTTCCAGCGGGACAAACTCACCAAACGGCACCAGATGGTTTTTCTGGTAACGGTTTTGGCTTTGATAGCTGTAAGGTTGTTCGCCACCCAACACAATCACCGAGTTGTAATCGTGGTAACGGTTGTCGCCTTCCAGACGTGAATCGACGATGCCAGTGATGAGTGAGCTACCGCGTGCGCGCAGTTCGTCATCCAGCGCGCGCAGGAAAGGTTGCTGATTACTTTCCAGATCGGTAATCGCCGATTCCGGCCAGATAATAATCGGCGCTTTGCCCATCCACGGCTGGCTGTAAGAGGTGTAGACCCGCAGGGTATTCAGCAGTTGCTGGGGATCCCACTTCATCGATTGCGGGATGTTGCCCTGTACCATCGCGACATTGACACTGCGTTCCGGCAGCGGTTGATACCACTGCAACATGCGTAGCGGCCACGGCAGCAACAGCAGCAGTGCGGCAGCGATCAGGCTTTTGACGTTGCGTTGATGCAGCGCATACGCCAGCAGTCCGGCAATGGCCATCAACAGGAAGGTAATGGTTTCCACTCCGGCCAGCGGAGCCAGACCTTTCAGCGGGCCATCAATCTGGCTGTAGCCAAACTGGAGCCACGGAAATCCAGTGAGGATCCAGCCGCGCAGGAACTCGGTGATTTGCCATAATGCCGGGGCCGCCACTGCCAGACGCCATAATGTGACGCGAGGCCACAGGCGATTAAGCAGGATGGCAAACAGCATCGGGTAGAGCGACAGGTAGGCAGCCAGCAACACCACCAGGAAAACGTTAACCGGTCCCGGCATACCGCCAAAAGTCGCAATGCTGACGTATACCCAGTTGATACCACTGCCGAACAGGCCAAAAGCCCAGGCGAAGCCAATCGCGGCCGCCTGCGCGGTACGACGGTCCAGCAATAACAGTTGCAGGCCGCACAGCGAAATCAGCGCCGCGGGCCAGAAATCATACGGGGAAAAGGAAAGGGTGCCGATGGCACCCGTAATTAACGCCAGCAGCAGGCGAACCCGCTGCCGCGAGTAGAGAGAGGCTAAAGCCATAAAGTTATTCGTCATCCAGTTGAGGGAGCGGCGAGTCTTCCGGAATTTTTACATGCACCTGGATGATACGGCGGCTGTCAGCCATGGCGACCTTGAATTGGTAACCATCAATTTCAATGCTTTCACCGCGCGCGGGAAGGTGGCCGAATCCCTGCATCACCAGACCGCCAATGGTATCCACTTCGTCATCACTGAAGCCGGTACCAAACACCTCGTTGAAGTCTTCAATCGGCGTCAACGCACGCACCGTGTAGGTGTGGCGGTTTAACTGACGGATATCACGATCTTCTTCATCGTCATACTCGTCTTCAATCTCTCCGACGATCAGTTCAAGGATGTCTTCAATGGTCACCAGACCGGACACGCCGCCAAACTCATCAATCACAATCGCCATATGATAGCGCTGTGAACGGAACTCTTTCAGCATGCGGTCCACACGCTTGCTTTCCGGCACCACGACTGCCGGACGCAGTACCTTCTCCATGCTGAAAGGTTCTGAGGCGCTGCTCATAAAGGGCAGCAAATCCTTCGCCATCAGAATGCCTTCAACGTGGTCTTTATCTTCGCTGATCACCGGAAAGCGGGAATGGGCCGATTCGATGATCACCGCCAGGCACTCTTCGAGGCTCTGGTTACGTTTCAGGGTGATCATCTGGGAACGTGGGATCATGATGTCGCGCACGCGTTGTTCGGCAATATCCAGCACCCCTTCCAGCATGTCGCGGGTGTCCTGGTCGATCAGTTCTTTTTGCTCAGAATCGCGGATTAGCCCCAGCAGTTCGTCACGGTTTTTCGGTTCGCCGTGGAACAGTTGGTTGATTAGCAGGGAAAAAAATCCCTTTTTACTACTGGGTGCATCGCTGTTTTGAGAATGGTCGTCGCTCATGGCGTTTTTATTTAGTTCTCTCTGGTGAGGGAAGGAAACTGCCGGCGTCCACGCCAGCAGCATAATGACCGGAGCCAGTGGCTCAGGCGTCTTCTTTCTCCGAAATGTACGGGTCCGGATAACCAAGGGCAAGCATTATCTCGGTCTCCAGCGCTTCCATTTCTTCGGCTTCATCGTCTTCGATATGGTCGTAACCCAGCAGGTGCAGTGTACCGTGCACCACCATGTGCGCCCAGTGGGCTTCCAGGGTTTTCCCTTGTTCAACGGCTTCTTGCTCCACGACCTGGCGGCAAATAATCAGGTCACCCAGCAGCGGCAACTCAATGCCGGGTGGGGCTTCAAAGGGAAAAGAGAGCACGTTGGTCGGCTTATCTTTCCCACGATAAGTCAGATTTAGCTCATGACTTTCCGCCTCATCAACCAGACGTATCGTCACTTCGCTCTCGGGCTGGAACGGGGTGACGGCAGCTTCCAGCCAACGCTGGAAAGCCGCTTCGTCAGGCAAGCCCTGGCTGTCAGCACAAGCCAGTTGTAGATCAAGAATTACCGCGCTCATGAAGGCTCCTGCGGGCTGGGTTGGGTGGCCGCGAGCGCTTCACGTTTACGCTCTTCGGCCTGTTTATCACGGCGCTTCTGGTCTGCTTCTTCCCAGGCTTCATAGGCGATAACGATGCGCGCCACCACCGGGTGACGTACCACATCTTCGCTGTGGAAGAAGTTAAAGCTGAGTTCATCGACTTCGGACAACACTTCGATAGCATGGCGCAGGCCGGATTTCGTATGGCGTGGCAGGTCAATCTGCGTTACGTCACCGGTAATCACCGCTTTGGAGTTAAAACCAATACGCGTCAGGAACATCTTCATCTGCTCGATGGTGGTGTTCTGGCTCTCATCAAGGATGATAAAGGCATCATTCAGCGTACGGCCACGCATATACGCCAGCGGTGCCACTTCGATGACGTTGCGTTCCATCAGTTTTTCAACCCGCTCAAAACCGAGCATCTCGAACAACGCATCGTAAAGTGGGCGCAGATAAGGATCGACTTTCTGGCTGAGATCGCCTGGCAGGAAACCAAGTTTCTCGCCGGCTTCCACCGCCGGACGCGTCAGCAGAATACGGCGAATTTCCTGGCGTTCCAGCGCATCGACTGCGGCAGCAACCGCCAGATAGGTTTTACCCGTACCGGCAGGACCGATACCAAAGGTAATGTCATGGTCGAGAATATTGGCGATGTATTGCGCCTGGTTGGGCGTGCGCGGTTTAATCACGCCGCGTTTGGTCTTGATATTGACCGCTTTACCGTACTCCGGCACGCTCTCCGCACTTTGTTCCAGTACGCGACTCTCTTTAATCGCTAAATGGATTTGCTCGGGTTCGATATCCTGGAACTGACCACGTACGGGTGCCGTGTCCACATACAGGGTGCGCAGAATATCTGCTGCGGCGTTGACGCACAGCGTGCGGCCCACCAGTTTAAATTGGTTGTCACGGCGGTTGATTTCGATCCCCAGACGCCGTTCCAGCTGTTTCACATTGTCATCAAACGGACCGCACAGGCTGAGCAGTCGGCGGTTATCTACCGGTTCAAGGGCGATTTCACGAGTTTCGATATTCAAATGAATCCTTTGGGTCACTCAGGGCCAGTTGAAAAAGTGTATCCGAGGCGTGGCAGCAAGGCCCGACGCATCATTACGGAATTATTTATGGGGCAACGCCTGGGCGCAAGCTTCAGGGGAGATATTTGGGCAGCACTGCCAGAATGCAAGTGCTGCCTGAGGCAACAGGCGACAGCGTTTTGTGCGCTGTCGCTCAAAGGTCGGGGTTTCAAGGCTGGAACAGACCTACGCCGATTTCGTTCTCTTTACGCGTACGCGCAATCACCGACGCCGGGCTTTCTGCCACACGCAGGCCCATCTCGTCTTCAGTACGTACCACTTTGCCACGTAATGAGTTGGTATAAACATCGACGATTTCCACGTCAACGAACTTACCAATCATGCCGACCGAGCCTTCGAAATTCACCACACGGTTGTTTGCGGTACGACCTGACAGCTCCATCACGTTTTTACGTGAGGTACCTTCCACCAGGATGCGCTGCACGGTACCCAACATACGACGGCTGATGCCCATCGCCTGCTGGTTGATGCGGCCTTGCAGGATGTACAGGCGTTGCTTCTTCTCCTCTTCCGGCACATCGTCCGGCAGGTCGGCCGCTGGCGTACCTGGGCGTGCGGAGTAGATAAAGCTAAAGCTCATGTCGAAATTGATATCGCCAATCAGCTTCATGGTCTGTTCGAAATCCTGCTGGGTTTCACCGGGGAAGCCGATGATAAAGTCGGAGCTGATTTCAATATCCGGACGCGCCACGCGCAGTTTACGGATGATCGCTTTGTACTCCAGCGCCGTGTGCGCGCGTTTCATCAGCGTCAGAATGCGGTCAGCGCCGCTCTGTACCGGCAGATGCAGGAAGCTGACCAGCTCCGGCGTATCACGGTAAACCTCAATGATATCGTCCGTGAACTCAATCGGATGGCTGGTGGTGAAACGGATGCGGTCAATACCGTCGATCGCCGCCACCAGACGCAGCAGTTCAGCGAAGGTGCAGAAGTCACCGTCAAAGGTCGCGCCGCGATACGCGTTGACGTTCTGGCCCAGCAGGTTAACTTCGCGCACACCCTGGGCCGCCAACTGGGCGATTTCCAGCAGAATGTCGTCACTTGGACGGCTCACTTCTTCGCCACGGGTGTAAGGCACCACGCAGAAAGTACAGTATTTGTTGCAGCCTTCCATGATGGAAACAAACGCTGTCGGGCCTTCTGCACGCGGTTCGGGCAGACGGTCAAATTTCTCAATTTCCGGGAAGCTGATATCGACGATTGGACTTTTGCTGCCGCGCACGGTGTTGATCATCTCCGGCAGGCGATGCAGCGTTTGTGGACCAAACACGATATCGACGCAGGGCGCGCGCTGGCGAATATGGTCGCCTTCCTGAGAAGCCACGCAGCCACCCACGCCAATGATGAGGTCGGGATTACGCTCTTTCAGCGTTTTCCAGCGTCCTAACTGATGGAAAACCTTTTCCTGTGCCTTCTCACGAATGGAACAGGTGTTGAGCAGCAGAACGTCTGCCTCTTCGGCTTCCTCAGTCAGGGTATAGCCGTGGGTGCTGTTCAGCAGGTCAGCCATCTTTGATGAATCATACTCATTCATCTGACAGCCCCAGGTTTTGATATGCAGTTTTTTGGTCATTGGACTAGCCATTAATTCAGTGCAGGTAAGTGCTGGGCGCGTATTGTAATGCTTTGCTGCTGTTGTGACCAGTATAAGGGTAAGGGCTTTTCTGATCGTGACGTGAATTTCCGGTACAATTCGCACAATGAGCGCTGCGTTAGATATGAGGGATAACGGTAATGCAGGATTCACATTTTGATGTGGTGGTGATTGGCGGCGGGATGGTTGGTGCGGCCCTGGCCTGCGGCCTGGCGCAGCAGCAATTCCGTGTGGCGGTGGTTGAACGGGCTGAACCGGCCCCTTTTGATGCGGCGTGCGCGCCGGATGTTCGTATTTCCGCCATTGGTGCGTCATCGGTGGCGTTGCTGCAACAGCTTAACGTCTGGCCGCGTGTGCAGGCGATGCGTTGTGCACCTTACCGCAAGCTGGAAACCTGGGAATGGCAAACGGCCCATGTCACCTTTGATGCGGCATCACTCGGTTTGCCTGAACTGGGTTATATGGTTGAGAACAGCGTGCTGCAACGCGCGTTGTGGGAAAAGATGCAGGAAGATGGGGTGACCTTATGCGCCCCGGCCAGTCTGGACAATGTGCTGCCGCACAGCGGCGGTTGGCATGTGCAACTGGACAATGGCACCACGCTGGATGCCAGACTGGTGGTGGGGGCCGATGGTGCCAATTCTCGCGTGCGCCAATTGGCCGGGATTGGTGTGCATGGCTGGAACTACGCGCAATCTTGCATGTTGATTAGCGTCGAGTGTGAACATGACGCCGGGGATGCCACCTGGCAACAGTTTACGCCGGAAGGGCCGCGCGCGTTCTTGCCGCTGTTCGGCAGGCATGCTTCGCTGGTGTGGTATGACGCGCCAGCACGTATTCGTCAGTTGCAGAGTTTGCCGTTGCCACAGCTGGAAAAAGAGATCCACGCGCATTTTCCGGCGCGCGTCGGGCGTTTTCAGGTGCAGGCGGCGGCATCCTTTCCGCTGGTGCGACGTCATGCAACGCGCTATGTCACCGCCGGGCTGGCGTTGGTTGGCGATGCGGCGCATACCATCAATCCGTTGGCCGGGCAGGGGGTGAATCTTGGCTATCGTGATGTGGATGCGTTGCTGGACACGCTGGTGCAGGCGCGTAGTCAGGCGGAGTCGTGGTCATCGGCGGCGGTGTTGCAGCGTTATCAGCGCCAGCGCCGCAGAGATAATTTGTTGATGCAGGGCGGAATGGATCTGTTTTACTTCGCTTTTAGCAATAAACTGCCGCCGCTGCGTTTCGCCCGTAATCTGGGATTGATCGCTGCTGAGCACGCCGGTGCGTTAAAACGTCAGGTGCTGCGTTACGCGTTGGGGCTTTAATCTGGCATTTTTGCACATTCCGTAGCGGCGCGATTTATCGCGCAGGTTTTAAAATCAAAAGAGCGCGATAAATCGCGCCGCTACGGGGGGGATGTGTTTTTACATAAACCCAGAAAACAATAAAGCCCGCAAAAGCGGGCTTTATTGTGCAATTTGGCTGGGGTGCAGGGATTCGAACCCCGGAATGCCGGAATCAGAATCCGGTGCCTTACCGCTTGGCGACACCCCAATAGGTGTTTGGTCAAATTGTCTTTGTATGGCTGGGGTGCAGGGATTCGAACCCCGGAATGGTGGAATCAGAATCCACTGCCTTACCGCTTGGCGACACCCCAATTTTATATGGTGGCTACGACGGGAATCGAACCTGTGACCCCAGCATTATGAGTGCTGTGCTCTAACCAGCTGAGCTACGTAGCCAAATTGTACTGCTTTACATCACATCCGACGATGGCTGGGATACCTGGATTCGAACCAGGGAATGCCGGTATCAAAAACCGGTGCCTTACCGCTTGGCGATATCCCAATAGTCGACTCATATCCACGAGAGTTCATCGGATTGGCTGGGGTACCTGGATTCGAACCAGGGAATGCCGGTATCAAAAACCGGTGCCTTACCGCTTGGCGATACCCCATCCGGCTGCCGAAGACTGGAAATGGTGCGGGAGGCGAGACTTGAACTCGCACACCTTGCGGCGCCAGAACCTAAATCTGGTGCGTCTACCAATTTCGCCACTCCCGCAAAAAAAGATGGTGGCTACGACGGGAATCGAACCTGTGACCCCAGCATTATGAGTGCTGTGCTCTAACCAGCTGAGCTACGTAGCCATCTTTTTTTCGCGCTACCTTCATCGGCGTTGCGGGGCGCATTATGCGTATTGAGCTTTGTAGCGTCAACAAATTTTTTACCGTTTTTCGCCTTAATGCGCCTGTTTGTCTGGCTTATAACCAGGCTGATGATTTATTCGGCAATTTTCGATCAATACAAACACAACGGATAAAAAAAGGGGCCATTTCTGGCCCCTGTTACTTGATATTAAAAATCTTATTTATAGGCTGACTGATGCACGCCTACCGCACGACCTGATGGATCGTCCATCGATTTGAACGCTTCATCCCATTCAATCGCTTTTGCGGAAGAACAGGCCACCGACGGACCACCCGGCACACATTCAGCGGCACTCGGGATCGGGAACAGTTCTTCAAAGATCTCACGGTACAGATACGCTTCTTTGGAGTTCGGCGTGTTGTACGGGAAGCGGAAGTGGGCGGTCGCCAGTTGTTGATCGCTAACCTGCTTCGCGGCCACTTCTTTCAGGGTGTCGATCCAGCTGTAACCTACACCGTCAGAGAACTGCTCTTTCTGACGCCATGCCACGCTTTCCGGCAGATATGAGGAGAAGCATTCACGCAGGATGTGTTTTTCCATCTTGCCGTTGCTGCCACACATTTTATCTTCCGGGTTGATGCGCATCGCGACATCCAGGAATTTCTTGTCGAGGAACGGCACACGCGCTTCCACACCCCAGGCTGACATCGCTTTGTTAGCACGGGCACAGTCATACATATGCAGTGCCAGTAGCTTACGCACGTTCTCCTCGTGGAACTCTTTGGCGTTCGGCGCTTTGTGGAAGTAGAGGTAGCCACCAAACACTTCATCAGCACCTTCGCCAGACAGCACCATTTTGATACCCATCGCTTTGATTTTACGCGACATCAGGTACATCGGCGTTGAGGCACGGATAGTGGTCACATCGTAGGTTTCGATGTGGTAAATCACATCACGAATTGCATCCAGACCTTCCTGCACGGTGAAGTGGATTTCATGGTGCACGGTGCCGAGATGTTCCGCGACCGATTTCGCCGCTTTCAGGTCCGGTGAACCTTCCAGACCTACCGCGAAGGAGTGCAGTTGCGGCCACCAGGCATCGCTCTTGTCATGATCTTCTACGCGTTTTGCCGCAAAACGTTTGGTCACTGCGGAGATAATGGACGAGTCCAGACCACCAGACAGCAGCACGCCGTAGGGGACGTCTGACATCAGATGGCTTTTGACTGACTCTTCCAGCGCGGCTTTCAGACCAGCGGCATCAGTAACGTTGTGCTCAACGGCTTTGTAATCCATCCAGTCACGCTGCCAGTAACGACGGATTTCGCCATCGGTGCTGGAGAGGTAGCTTCCCGGCGGGAATTCTTTGATGGAGCGGCACACCGGCACCAGCGCTTTCATTTCGGAAGCGACATAGAAGTTGCCGTGTTCATCGTTACCCATATACAGCGGGATGATACCGATATGGTCACGACCAATCAGATATTGTTGTTTTACGCTGTCCCACAGAATAAAGGCAAACATGCCTTGCAGGTCATCGAGGAAATCGACGCCTTTTTCCTGATACAGCGCGAGGATCACTTCACAGTCAGAACCGGTCTGGAACTGATAGCGATCGCTCAGTTCAGCACGCAGCGCCTGATGGTTGTAGATTTCACCGTTTACCGCCAGTACGTGGGTGTGATCGGCGTTGTACAGCGGCTGTGCGCCGTTGTTGACGTCAACAATTGACAGGCGCTCATGCGCCAGAATGGCTTTGTCATCGGCATAGACGCCTGACCAGTCCGGGCCGCGATGGCGCATCAGACGGGAACATTCCAGCGCTTTCTTGCGCAATTCAACAGGATCGGTTTTCAGATCCAGCACACCAAAAATCGAACACATAACTGACTCCTGATCTCACCCTGTGGGGATGTTATTTCTACGTTTGTCCGGCAGCATCGGCTGCGTGATGTATAAGAAAATGCGCTATTTGGTGGTGGTAATGCAAGCAAATTCACGATTGGTTGATAAAAAGAATGTTGTCTTCGCAGATAAATTGAATTTTATTCAATTAAAAAACCATTTCATTAGATGGCATCTAATGAAATCTCAATTCGGGCTATTTTGTGAACAAGGCAGGGCGCGAAAAAAAGAAACCCGGCGAACTTTTTTGGTGCGCCGGGCCATAAGTTTTGTTGATGGAGAGAATCAGAACAGATCGATATCGGCAACCGAAGGATAAATCCAGTCCGGGCGGAACGGCATGGCATCAATATCGCTGAGTGTTGAAACACCCGACAGCACCAGCACCGTTTCCAGACCGGCCTGGAAACCGGCGAGAATATCGGTGCGCAGGTTATCTCCCACGATCACCGTTTCTTCGGAGTGCGCCTGCATCTTATTCAGCGCAGCACGCATGATATAGGGGCTGGGTTTACCGACATAAAAAGGTTTGCGCCCGGAGATCTTCTCAATGCCGGCACACAACGCACCGCAGGCCGGGACAAAATTACGTGCATGGGTATCCGGGTTGGTAGCGATAAAGCGCGCGCCGTTGGCAACAAAGAACGCCGCCTTATGCATCATCTCCCAGTTAAAGGAGCGCGTTTCGCCGACGATGACGAAATCCGGATTGATATCGGTAATGGTGAATCCTGCCTTGTACAGCTCATGAATCAGTGCGCCTTCGCCAATCACATAGGCTTTTTTCCCTTCCTGACGGCGCAGAAAATCGGCCGTAGCCATTGCCGAGGTGTAGAACACCGAATCCGGCACTTCAATGCCAGAAGAGGCAAAACGGTTTGCCAAATCTTTCGCTGTTTGTGAGGGATAGTTGGTCAGCACCACCAGCGGCATCTTTTTTTCAAGGATGCGTTGCAGGAACTCCTGGGCACCAGGAACGGCGGTGTTGTCGTGCATCAACACACCGTCGATGTCACAGATTACGCTTTTAATTGTCATAGATTGCATCCGGTATGGCCTGCCTGGGGCAGGCATCGATTACTCTTCCAGCAGATGTTGCAGCAGAATGCCATTCAGCATCGCGCGTTTTGCCAACGCAAAAGCGCCGATGGCGGAGCGATGATCCAGTTCTGAGCGTACCACAGGCAGATTTTTACGAAACGCATTCAGTGCCTGGGTATTAATGCAGCCTTCAATCGCCGGAAACAGCACTTTATCGGCCTCGGTAATTTCACCGGCCAGCACCACTTTCTGCGGATTAAACAAGTTAATGGCAATCGCGATGGCTTTTCCGAGATAGCGACCGACATATTCGATCACTTCGCATGCCAGCGCATCGCCCTGATTGGCTGCGCGACAGATTTGCGGCATCTGGCAATCGCTGAGAGTCAGCGAGCTGGGATAGCCCTGATTCAACAGATGGCGCACCCGGTTTTCAATCGCCCCATTGGCGGCGATAGTTTCCAGACAGCCGAAGTTGCCACAATGGCAGCGCTCGCCCAGCGGATCGACCTGAATATGGCCAATTTCGCCCACATTGCCATTGCTGCCAAGAAAAATGTGACCATTGGCGATAATGCCAGCCCCGGTACCGCGATGCAGGCGCACCAGAATGGAGTCTGCACAGTCACGGCTTGCACCGAAGTAGTGCTCAGCAAGGGCCAGGCTGCGGATATCGTGACCAACGAAACTGGTGACATTGAAGCGTTTTTGCAGGCTGGAAACCAGCGGCCAGTGGCTGACGGCAATATGCGGCATATAGCGAATCACCCCGTTAATCGGGTCCACCAGGCCAGGCAGAATCACGGCAATGGCAATCAGTTCATGAATTTTTCGCTGATGGGCGGCCATAAACGCGGTGATGGCGTTGAATAACGCATTTTCCAGCGTTTCCTGGGTACGTTCCGGCAACGGGTAATCTTCCTGTGCCAGGGATTTGCCACTGAGATCAAACAGCGTCAGCGTGGCATCGTTGCGTCCGAGACGCACCCCAATGGTGTGAAAATGGCGGGTTTCCGTGATGATGGAGATGGCGCGGCGACCACCGGTGGAGGCTTGTTGTTCCACCTCTTTGATCAGGCCGCGCTCAATCAACTGGCGGGTAATTTTGGTGACGCTGGCGGGCGCAAGCTGGCTTACTTCGGCTATCTGAATGCGCGAAATAGGCCCTTGTTGATCAATCAACCGATAAACGGCTGCGCTATTGAGTTGCTTGACAAGATCGACATTTCCTATTTGAGTCTGGCCGCCAGTGGTCATTCAGTGCTTACTCGCTGAGGACGTTCTCTCCGTTGACGAACGTCTTAATGATTTGAAAATCGCGGGTAAAGACAGTCAGGTTGGCGACTTTTCCAGCTTCGACCGTACCTAACTGTTTTTCCACTCCCATCGCCTTTGCCGGATAGAGCGTAGCCATGCGCAGCGCCTCATCCAGTGCAATGCCGCAATGTTCTACACAGTTCTGAACCGTTTCAATCATGGTGATAGCAGAACCACTTAACGTTCCGTTCTCATCCACGCAAAGGCCATCGCGATAGTATATTGTTTTTCCTGCAAAAATAAATTTATCAATCGAGGCGCCTGCCGGGGCTGTGGCATCAGTGACCAGCACCAACTTGTCGCCCTTGATACGCTTCGCATTGCGCACATTAGCGTAGTGGACATGTAAACCATCTGCAATGATGCCGCAGTATACATCAGGCGAATCAAACAGCGCGCCAATCAAACCGGGTTCACGTCCGGCAAAGGTCGGCATCGCATTGTAGAGGTGGGTGGCAAAACTTACGCCTGCGGCGAAACCGTTTTTGGCTTCTTCATAAGTGGCGTTCGAGTGGCCCGCTGAAACAATAATACCCGCATCGCTTAATTTGCGGATCACCGCACTACCGGCATTCTCCGGGGCGAGTGTCACTTTGGTGATGACATCGGCGTTAGCGCAAAGAAAATCCACCAGTTGTGCATCCGGCAGACGAATCAATTCCGGGTTGTGCGTGCCTTTTTTGACTTTATTCAGCCACGGACCTTCGAGGTGTAAACCCAACGCCTGGTTTTGATGTTTAGCCAGATATGCGCGCATGGTTTCGATTGCACGTTTCATTAACGCATCGGTGCTGGTGATAAGCGTTGGCAGGTAGCTGGTGCAGCCTGATTTCTCATTGGCGCGCTGCATAATTTCCAGCGTTTCCACGGTCAGTGCATCGATATCATCGTTAAACTGCACGCCGCCGCAGCCATTAAGTTGTAAATCGATAAAACCGGGAGCGATAAACGCACCCGCAACATCCTGTTGCGGCAGGGTGGCGTCGAGCGCATCGCGTGGGCAGACGCGCTCAATCAGGCCATCGGCAATCACTACCGCATGATTGTCCAGAATTTCATGACCGGTAAAAATCCGGCCGTTTACTAATGCGTACATCGTTTCTTTCTCCCGGCTAAGCCCACCGCCATGCTGGCAGCAGGATTTTTACAACGTGGTCTTACACACCTTTCATATTTTCCGCTTCCATTTCGCGGAAATATTTCACGGTTTTCACTTTCAGTTCCATGGTGGCGGGTTCGTCACAGACCACCACGCCTTTGGCATGCAGCTGCAGGCAGCTGATGGTCCACATATGGTTAACATTACCTTCTACCGCCGCCTGCAACGCCTGAGCTTTGACATGACCGGTAACCAGAATCATCACTTCTTCGGCATCCAGCAACGTACCCACGCCCACGGTCAGGGCATATTTTGGCACCTGATCCACATCACCGTTAAAGAAACGGGAATTGGCGAGGCGGGTCTCGTGTGTCAACGTTTTGATACGGGTACGGGATGCAAGCGAGGAGGCTGGTTCGTTAAAGGCGATGTGTCCATCATTGCCCACGCCACCCATAAACAGATGGATTTTGCCCAGAGCGCGGATCTTCTCTTCGTACTGACGACATTCTGCGTCAATATCTTCCGCATTGCCATTCAGAAGATTGATGTTTTCTGGTTGGATATCAACGTGATCGAAAAAATTACGATACATAAAGCTGTGGTAACTTTCCGGATGCTCTTTTGGCAGGCCAACGTATTCATCCATGTTAAACGTGACCACATGTTTGAAACTAACCTGGCCCGCTTTATGCATCTCAATCAGGTGCTTGTACGCTTCCAGTGGTGTGCCACCGGTGGGCAGACCTAGCACGAAGGGACGATCTGGGCCAGGATTAAACGCATTAATGCGGTTAACAATATGGCGCGCGGCCCATTTACCCACCTGGGTAGGTGTGGCTAAAGGGATCAGTCTCATGTCTTCACCTCAGTTAAAGATTGAAAAGTGGGGTCGCCGTTTTCTCTACAGACCGTTCTTAAGCGTAATCCGTTTAAGCTCAACCATACGGGGAAAAGTGCGTCCTGATATTTTTCATCATAAAATAAGTTTGGGATGATGGCTAGCAGTTAGGGGGTGTAAACGTCATTTTTGGTGATAAAAGTCACAGTTGTTGTGGTTTTAATTTGCGAGGCGAATTAATTTATCTCTACACTTCGCCTCGTGGTGAAAAGTGTCATCTAAGCTACCGGGTGCCGGGATAATAAAATCAACCCGCGCTACGGCAATACGCCAGTCTCAAAGGGGGAGAATAAGGTGAGTATTTTAGGATATCTGCAAAAGGTCGGCCGAGCGCTTATGGTGCCGGTGGCGACCCTGCCGGCAGCGGCAATTTTAATGGGGGTGGGGTACTGGATCGATCCTGACAGCTGGGGGGCGGGTAACGCTCTGGCTGCGTTGCTGATCAAATCCGGTGCCGCGATCATCGAGCATATGTCGGTGCTGTTTGCCATCGGTGTTGCCTATGGCATGTCAAAAGATAAAGACGGTGCTGCGGCGCTGACTGGCTTCGTTGGTTTCCTCGTGGTCACTACCCTGTGTTCACCGGCCGCCGTGTCGATGATTCAGAAAATCCCGTTGGATCAAGTGCCTGCCGCGTTCGGCAAAATCGAGAACCAGTTTGTCGGTATCCTGGTGGGGATTATTTCGGCGGAAGTCTATAACCGCTTCAGCCACGTTGAGCTGCCAAAAGCGCTGTCATTCTTCAGTGGCCGCCGTCTGGTTCCCATCCTGGTCTCCTTCCTGATGATCCTCGTCGCGTTCATTCTGATGTATATCTGGCCGGTGGTGTTTAATGGTCTGGTCAGCTTTGGCGAGAGCATTCAGAAACTGGGTTCTGTTGGCGCAGGTATCTATGCCTTCTTCAACCGTCTGCTGATTCCGGTGGGTCTGCATCACGCATTGAACTCCGTGTTCTGGTTTGACGTGGCTGGCATCAACGATATTCCGAAATTCCTCGGTGGTGCACAGTCCATCGCTAATGGCAGCGGTATTCCGGGGATCACCGGTCGCTATCAGGCGGGCTTCTTCCCGATCATGATGTTCGGTCTGCCGGGTGCGGCGCTGGCGATTTACCACTGCGCGCGTCCGGAAAACCGTGCCAAAGTGGGCGGTATCATGTTGGCTGCTGCCTTTGCTGCCTTCTTTACCGGTATCACCGAACCACTGGAATTCTCCTTTATGTTCGTGGCACCGGTGCTGTATGTCATCCATGCGCTGCTGACCGGGCTTTCGGTATTTATCGCGGCGAGCATGCACTGGATTGCGGGTTTTGGTTTCAGCGCCGGCCTGGTGGATATGGCGCTGTCAACGCGTAACCCGTTGGCGGTCCATTGGTGGATGCTGATCCCACAAGGTCTGGTGTTCTTCGCTATCTACTATGTGGTGTTCCGGTTCACTATCCAGAAATTCAACCTGATGACGCCGGGCCGTGAACTGGCTGCTGATGATGAAACTGACGGCTATGACGTCAATGTTGATCACAGCGGCAGTGGCGAAAGCCAGACCGAATCGCTGGCGCGTCGTTACATTGGTGCCCTGGGTGGTTCAGAAAACCTGACCAACATCGATGCCTGTATCACCCGTCTGCGTCTGAACGTGAAAGATGCCGCACAGGTGAACGACAGCGTGGCGAAACGTTTGGGTGCATCCGGTATTATCCGTCTCAACAAACAAAGCGTGCAGATTATCGTCGGTACCCAGGCGGAAAGCATCGCTAGCGCAATGAAAACTGTGCTGACTAAAGGCCCGGTCGCCGCTGCGACTGCGGCACCTTCTGCTCCGCAGGCCGCCGCACCACAGCCGCAGGCCGTGCTGAACAGCGACAAAGGCGTGATCGCCACGCTGGTGGCTCCGGTGAGCGGTGAAGTGGTTGCCCTGGACGCGGTGCCGGATGAAGCCTTCGCCAGCAAGGCGGTGGGTGATGGTCTGGCAATTAAGCCTACCGGTAAAACCGTGGTGGCACCGATTGCCGGTACCATCGTGAAAATCTTCAATACCAACCATGCTTTCTGTCTGGAGAGCGAGAACGGTGTTGAGATCGTGGTGCATATGGGTCTGGATACCGTCGCGCTGGAAGGCAAAGGCTTCTCGCGTCTGGTGGAAGAGGGTGCAACGGTGGTGGCGGGCCAGCCAGTGCTGGAAATGGATCTGGATTTCCTCAACGCCAATGCCCGTTCGATGATCAGCCCGGTGGTGGTCAGCAACAGCGATGATTTCGCTGGCCTCAATCTGCTGGCAAGTGGGTCAGTGGTCGCCGGTGAAACCCGTTTGTACGAGGTTAAAGGCTAAACCCTTGTGATAAACCCCAAAGGCAGGAAGCGATTCCTGCCTTTTTTGTTTTAAAACGACCAACAAACGGTTGTTTCCCTTCTGCGCTTTGTGGATCATACTCCGTTACTTTCCAGGACAAATCACCCGTATTGTATTTGAGGATTTTGAGATGAGTGAGGCTGAAGCCCGCCCAACGAACTTTATTCGTCAGATTATCGACGAAGATTTGGCGAGCGGTAAGCACAACAGCGTGCATACCCGTTTCCCGCCTGAGCCCAATGGTTACCTGCATATTGGCCATGCGAAATCGATCTGTCTGAATTTTGGTATCGCACAAGATTACCAGGGACAGTGCAATCTGCGCTTCGACGACACCAACCCGGTGAAAGAAGATATGGAATTCGTCGAGTCCATCAAGCGCGACGTGCAATGGCTGGGCTTTGAATGGAGCGGAGACGTTTGTTACTCCTCGAACTATTTCGACCAGCTGTACAACTATGCGGTCGAACTGATCAACAAAGGCCTGGCCTATGTGGATGAGCTTTCGCCGGAAGAGATTCGCGAATACCGTGGCACCCTGACTGCCCCGGGTAAAAACAGCCCGTTCCGCGATCGCACGCCGGAAGAGAACCTGGCGCTGTTTGAAAAAATGCGCGCCGGTGGCTTCGAAGAGGGCAAGGCTTGCCTGCGTGCCAAAATCGATATGGCATCAAACTTTATCGTGATGCGCGATCCGGTGCTGTATCGCATTAAATTTGCTGAGCATCACCAGACTGGTAACAAATGGTGCATCTACCCGATGTACGATTTTACCCACTGCATCTCCGACGCACTGGAAGGCATTACCCATTCGCTGTGTACGCTGGAGTTCCAGGATAACCGTCGCCTGTACGATTGGGTGCTGGACAACATCAGCATTCCGGTTCACCCGCGTCAGTATGAATTCTCACGTCTGAATCTGGAATACGCGGTGATGTCAAAGCGTAAACTGACTCAGCTGGTGAGTGAAAAGGTGGTAGAAGGCTGGGATGACCCGCGTATGCTGACCGTGTCCGGTTTGCGCCGTCGTGGTTACAGCGCAGCCTCGATTCGTGAATTCTGCCTGCGTATTGGTGTGACGAAACAGGACAACATCGTTGAGATGGCCTCGCTGGAGTCATGTATCCGTGACGATCTCAACGAGAATGCGCCGCGTGCTATGGCGGTGCTGGATCCGCTGAAAGTGGTGATTGAGAACCTGCCTGCGGGTCATGAAGAGATCATCACCATGCCGAACCATCCGAACAAACCGGAAATGGGCACGCGTGAGGTTCCGTTCAGTCGTGAGGTGTGGATCGATCGCGCTGATTTCCGTGAGGAAGCCAACAAGCAGTACAAACGTCTGGTGCTGGGTAAAGAGGTCCGTCTGCGTAATGCTTATGTGATCCGTGCCGAGCGCGTAGCGAAAGATGATGAAGGCAATATCACCTGCATCTATTGTACCTGTGACGTCGATACCCTGAGCAAAGATCCGGCTGATGGCCGTAAAGTGAAAGGCGTGATCCACTGGGTTTCGGCGATCCATGCGCTGCCTGCGGAATTCCGTCTGTATGACCGTCTGTTCAGTGTACCGAACCCAGGTGCGGCAGAGGATTTCCTCACCACCATCAACCCGAACTCGCTGGAAATCAAACAAGGTTTTGTTGAGCCGGGTCTGCGTGATGCAGTAGCGCTTGCGCCGTATCAATTTGAACGTGAAGGTTATTTTTGCGCGGATAGCGTTTATTCGCAGCCTTCTAAGCTGGTATTCAACCGTACTGTCGGTTTGCGTGATACCTGGGCGAAAATCGGCGATTAATCCTTTTTGTCGTTTTCCCCATATCCTGATAAAAGGGCGAGAAATCGCCCTTTTTTATTGGCTGTAATTTGAGTTTAGCCATCTTTTATTCTGTGGCTTGCGAAACGTGCTTGTTATCGGGATTTGCAACTAATCTGACTTTAACAGAATTAATCCATTTACGAGTGTTAAAAACTTTTTTTCAGGTAGGCTATGCGCTCTCAGACGTTGCTCCGCGGGTTATAAAGGAAAAAAAATGACAAGTCTCGCTCAGGAAGCCAAACACAGCGTAGTGGTATTACATCAACTTATCGAACGTATTTTTAATCAGTCGGATAGCACCGACGACAGCATTGAATTGTTCCTTTCGCACTTTCACCCGGATTTCAAAATGGTGACACCGCAGGGCAAGCAACTGGATTTCAATGCGACGGAAGTGCTGTTCCGTCAACTGCGTGGTCAGCGTGAAGGGATGCGTATCGCCACCAGCGAACATGCCATCATCTCGCAACAAAGCAAGGAAGTGACGATTCAGTATCGTGAATTGCAAATGATGAACGGCACTAACCAGAGCCGCATTTCACTGGCGGTGCTGGATTGCAGCACCTCCATTCCGCGCTGGCGATATTTACAGGAAACGCTGGTGCAGTGATACAGCCATAAAAAAACCGGTGCCTGGCACCGGTTTTTTTATACTGCATAGCACATTTTACTGCTTGTCGTGGAGCGTCTCGTCTTCGCGGCAGTCTCCCAACGCACAGTGGCCGTACAAGTACAGACTGTGGTTAGTCAGCTTGATACCGTGACGTGTGGCGATTTCGCGCTGACGCGTTTCAATGGATTCATCGCTGAATTCGATCACTTTGCCACAATCCAGGCAGATCAGGTGGTCATGGTGATGCTGTTGCGTCAGTTCAAAGACGGATTTACCACCCTCGAAGTTATGGCGGGTCACGATTCCCGCGTCATCAAACTGGTTAAGAACGCGATAAACCGTTGCCAGACCAATCTCTTCGCCCATGTCGATCAGGCGTTTGTACAAATCTTCCGCGCTGACGTGATGGCATTCGGGTTCCTGAAGCACTTCCAGAATTTTCAGTCTGGGGAGCGTGACTTTCAGGCCAGCCTTCTTCAATGCGGAGTTGTTGTCAGTCATGCGGATATTGTCCTGTTACTTAGCTAGTCACTTGCGGCGCAGGGCCTTGAATGTCGATCACGCGCATTCTCATTTGCGTCTCATTATAGAACTCAAGCAGTGAAATGAAAACCAAGGCAATGTCCTGAAAATCACCAGTGGCTGTAAGGAGAAATGTCACTAACGCCGGCGGGGATCGTGCAGGTCTTTGTTTCCATTTCACTCAGCCTCATTCTGATGCCAGAGGAATAAGCGGATGACCGTTACGGGTATTCTACAGATTTGCGGGAAAAAGTTAAAAAACAGTAGCTATTATTTTTATAGGAAATTCCTTTAACTCAATGTGAGCCAGCGCCCACATTGAGGAGGGCAGGGGATCAGGCTTCAATGATCTCTTTCAGTTGCAGCTCATCGAAAATCTGTTTCACCCATTTATCAACACGTTCGTTGGTCAGTTCAGGCTGCCGATCTTCATCGATCGCCAGACCGAGGAAGTGTTTGTCATCTGCCAGACCTTTCGAGGCTTCGAAATGGTAGCCTTCGGTCGGCCAGTGTCCCACAATCACCGCGCCGTTTGGCTCGATGATATCGCGGATGGTGCCCATCGCATCACAGAAGTATTCAGCGTAATCTTCCTGGTCACCGCAGCCAAACAGCGCGACTAATTTGCCATTGAAATCAATTTCTTCCAGAGTCGGGAAGAAATCATCCCAGTCGCATTGCGCTTCGCCGTAGTACCAGGTCGGAATGCCCAGCAGCAGGATATCGAATGCTTCGAGATCTTCTTTGGTGCTCTTGGCAATGTCATGCACTTCGGCCACATCTTTACCCAGTTGTTTCTGGATCATTTTTGCAATGTTTTCAGTATTGCCGGTATCGCTGCCGAAGAAAATGCCTACGATTGCCATGAGTTAAGTAACCTCTTAAATCCTGATATATGGGTTGAATGCACAGTTAAGCGAATGATAGCAGACCGGGCAAAGTGGCGGAACTTGTAAAGCCGAGACTTTGTGTTCCTGCGTGCGGTCTGCGTGTGTTACGACAGTTTGAGTTGCGCCAGCAGCATTTGTTCAATCAATTCGCTACGGCTGATGTTCTGCTGCTCTGCCAGAGTATTAAGCGCGTCAACCGCTTCACTGCTCATTTTTAGCTCCACGCGACGCAAACCACGCACTTTGTCGCGTTTTAGCTGGTTGCGCTTGTTAATGCGCAACTGTTCGTCACGCGTTAGCGGACTGGTTTTGGGGCGACCGGGACGTCGCTCATCAGCGAAGAGATCGAGCGTGGTGCGGTCAGTTTGTTCTTTTGCCATTTTTTGTAAAACTGAGTGGGCGCGAACGGCGGAAAGGCGCTGCGCAATTTATACATTATCGGCCCAGCCACGGTGAAAAAATCATCCGCGGCAAATTTTTAGCGCGACATCATACTCCAGCACTCCTTGCGACGCCAACCTTTAACGTTTTGCGGCAAGCTTTTGCTTTTACAGTACAAAAAATCGGCGAACTGCGCGCAAAACCGCCTCAGGTTTTTCAGCATGGACCCAGTGACCGGCACCACTGATGACATGCGCATGCGCCTGTGGAAACTGGCGCAGCAATGCATCACGATGCTGATTGTCCAGATAAGGCGATTCGCTCCCGCGAATGAACAGCGCCGGATGTGGCCATGCAGGAACCTCATTCCAGCCGGAAATGGTGGCGTAATTATCCCACAGCACCGGCACATTAAAGCGCCATTCGCCATCCTGGAACGATTTCAGAATGAACTGAATGACCCCTTCTTCAGTCAACAGGGTGCGCATCACCTCGGCGGCTTCACCGCGACGCGTCACACCCGTGGCGCTCACGGCACGGATAGCAGCAAAAATCTCATCATGGCGGCGTGTCTGATAATCCACCGGCGCGATATCAATCATCACCAGCTTTTCAATGCGTTCCGGCGCAATGGCGCTTAACGTCATGGCAATTTTGCCACCCATCGAATGGCCGATTACGCCAACACGATCGAGGCCGTGGGCGTCAAGAGTGTCAACGATATCTTGCGCCATCGCCGCATAGTTCATCTCGTCGCTACGCGCGGACAGACCGTGATTGCGTACATCCACCTGCAAGGTGGGACGCGCATCGCGCAGGCCTCGCGCCAGCACGCCAAGGTTATCCAGGCTGCCAAACAGGCCATGAATTAACAGAATTGGAGGAGCATCAGGGGCAGATTGTTCAGTTTCCAGACGAGCATTCAAAATCATGGCAAAGTTCTTACGGTTGTGAGCTTCGCTTAGGTTATCATGAATCCACCTGCTCAGGAGCCAACCTGGTGGGCATTAGGGCATATTCCGACTTTTGCCCTGAAACGATGCCAGCGCTATCGGCCGCCTGGGATTTAACTTTATAATCCTCATGTTAGAGCCCGCTCACATTTTGCACGGCAGGATTTTGCTAAGGCCTTTGCAGAAATGCGTGGTTCTGTCATTTGCCAGAATCGTACGGAAAAAGATGAAAACGATTGAAGTTGACGAAGAACTCTACCGTTATATTGCCAGCCACACCCAGCACATTGGTGAAAGCGCCTCCGAAATTTTGCGCCGCATGCTGAAGTTCACTGCCGGTCAGAGTGCCCCTGCAACCTCTGCTGTTGTCGCCGTTGCGGCCAAAGAAGCCCAGTCGGTCGCAACGCAAGCCCGTCCGCAGGATCGCGTTCGTGCGGTACGTGAACTGTTACTTTCCGATGAGTATGCAGAGCAGAAAAAGGCGGTTAATCGCTTTATGCTGGTGTTGTCAACGCTCTATCGTCTTGATCCCGCAGCCTTTGCGGATGCCACGGCGTCACTGCAAGGACGCACCCGCGTCTATTTTGCCGGTGATGAGCATACGCTGCTGCAAAATGGCACCCATACTAAGCCGAAGCATGTGCCCGGCACACCGTACTGGGTGATCACCAATACCAATACCGGTCGCAAATGCAGCATGGTGGAACACATCATGTTAGCCATGCAGTTCCCGCAGGAACTGACAGAGAAAGTTTGCGGCACCATTTAAACCGAAGCGTCAGGGAGAAGCGCCAATGGCCAATCACCCCCGTGCCGGGCAGCCTGCCCAGCAGAGCGATTTGATTAACGTTGCACAATTAACCTCTCAGTACTACGTCCTGAAGCCGGATGTGGATAACCCTGAACATGCGGTGAAATTTGGTACTTCCGGTCACCGTGGTAGCGCAGGTCGTCACAGCTTCAACGAAATGCATATTCTGGCGATTGCGCAGGCCATCGCGGAAGATCGTAAGAAGAACGGCATCACCGGTCCGTGCTATGTCGGTAAAGACACCCATGCGCTGTCTGAACCGGCGATTTTGTCGGTGCTGGAAGTGCTGGCGGCTAACGGCGTCGACGTGATTGTGCAGCAGGACAACGGCTACACACCGACGCCTGCTATCTCCAACGCGATCCTTGAGCACAACAAACGCGGTGGCGCACTGGCTGATGGCATCGTCATCACCCCGTCGCACAACCCGCCGGAAGATGGTGGTATCAAATACAACCCGCCGAATGGTGGCCCGGCCGATACGAACGTCACCAAAGTGGTGGAAGATCGTGCTAACCAGCTGATGAAAGCGGGTCTGAAGGATGTAAAACGTCTGCCACTGGGTCAGGCGTGGGCCAGCGGTCATATCGTTGAGCAGGATCTGATCCAACCCTATGTTGAGGGGCTGGCGCAGGTGATCGACTTCCCGGCGATTCAGAAAGCGGGCCTGAAAATTGGTGTTGATCCGCTAGGTGGCTCTGGTATGGCCTACTGGCAGCGTATCGCAGAGCATTACAAGCTGGATATCACCATTGTTAACGATGCTATTGATCAGACCTTCCGCTTCATGCATCTGGACAAAGATGGCGTGGTGCGTATGGACTGCTCGTCAGAGTGCGCGATGGCTGGCCTGTTAGCGTACCGTGACAAATTCGACCTGGCTTTCGGCAACGATCCGGATTACGACCGCCACGGCATTGTGACGCCGGCTGGCCTGATGAACCCGAACCACTATCTGGCGGTGGCGATCAACTACCTGTTCCAGCATCGTCCACAGTGGGGCAAAGATGTCGCCGTGGGTAAAACCCTGGTGTCCAGCGCGATGATTGACCGCGTGGTGAACGACATTGGCCGCAAGCTGGTGGAAGTGCCAGTGGGCTTCAAATGGTTCGTTGATGGCCTGTTCGACGGCAGCTTCGGCTTTGGTGGTGAAGAGAGCGCCGGGGCGTCGTTCCTGCGTTTCGACGGCACGGCCTGGTCCACCGATAAAGATGGCATCATTCTGTGCCTGCTGGCGGCGGAAATCACCGCTGTCACCGGTAAAAACCCGCAGCAACATTATGATGAGCTGGCGGCGCGTTTTGGCGCACCAAGCTACAACCGTTTGCAGGCAGCTGCGACTTCCGCGCAGAAAGCGGCATTGTCGAAGCTTTCACCGGAAATGGTGAGCGCTGACACGCTGGCCGGTGATCCGATCACCGCACGTCTGACGGCGGCACCGGGTAACGGCGCATCAATTGGTGGTCTGAAGGTGATGACGGAGAACGGCTGGTTCGCCGCGCGTCCGTCCGGCACCGAAGATGCTTATAAAATCTACTGTGAAAGCTTCCTCGGCGCTGAGCATCGCCAGCTGATCGAGAAAGAAGCGGTAGAAATCGTGAGCGAAGTGTTGAAAAACGCTTAAGCACAGCGAAATGAAAAAAGGCGCGTTATGCGCCTTTTTTTATGGCATAAACCGATAACCAATGCCGGTTTCTGTCAGCAGATGGTTGGGTTGGGTGGGGTTGGTTTCGAGCTTCTGACGCAGATGCCCCATATAAATGCGCAGATAATGGCTATGCTCCACCGCATTTGGCCCCCAGACCTGGTTCAGCAACTGACGTTGTGTCAGCACTTTTCCAGCATTATTCAGCAGCAAACTGAGCAGACGGAATTCGGTCGGCGTCAGATGCACCTCTTCGCCAGCGCGCAGCACACGACGCGCCGCCAGATCGACCATCACGTCACCAAAACGCAATACCGGTTCGGACTGGCTGCCCTGATGACGTCGCAACGCCACACGCACCCGTGCCAGCAGTTCACCAATGCCAAAAGGCTTGGTGAGATAGTCATCGGCACCGGCATCCAGCGCATCGATTTTATCCTGTTCGTCCGTGCGGGCGGATAACACAATCACCGGCATGCTGCTCCACTGGCGCACTTCACGGATAAAGTCATTGCCATCGCCGTCGGGCAAACCGAGGTCGAGGATCACCAAATCGGGTTTGCGCGTGGCGGCTTCAATCAGGCCGCGTTGCAACTGCTCGGCTTCCACAATCTTTAGCCCTTCGCCTTCAAGCGCCAGGCGCACGAAACGGCGGATCTCCTTTTCATCTTCAACGATCAAGATGGTGGTCACGCGAACTCCTGCGGCAGAAATGGATAACGGTTCACTGTAGCAATAAATCGCGCCGCCGTCCGTGTTGAAATTTGTTACCCATTGGGAACCTTACATTTACATTCATGTAACTTAATTTCAGTGCGGCGATGAAATGGACAAAAAAAGATCAAAAAAGTGGTCGGATGAGTAGTAAAATTACACAACGAGGCGTAATATTTGTGTCAGATCACATTTTCTCAGACTCACCAGGAGGCAACCATGTATCAGGCATATCCGTTCTACAAAGTTGTGCTGCGCCGCGCGCTGGTGGTGTTGCTGGGGGTGCTGGCGCTCCCTGTGATGCTGTTCCGTGCCGATCGCGCACGCTTTTACAGCTATCTGCACCGTATGTGGTGCAAAACCAGCGCGAAGCCAGTTTGGCTGGCGCAATCTGAAGCGGCTGGCGGTATTTTCTGGTAACGCTGTTCCGCTGCCGTTCCACCCGGTGTCTTCCCTGAAGCACCGGGTTTTTTTATGCCAATTTCTCACTGCGCATCCGCGCTGACGCTGTGTTCGGCATACATTTCAGCTACACTTAAAACCTCTACAAGATTTCGGAGGTTGTACAAGTATGCGCGAAAAAATTCCTGTCGGTATCAGTGCCTGCCTGCTCGGGGATAGCGTTCGCTTTGATGGCGGCCATAAGCGTTTTGCCTTTGCGACAGACGAACTCAGCCCCTTTGTCCATTTCGAGCCGGTATGCCCGGAAATGGCGATTGGTTTGCCGACGCCGCGCCCGGCGCTGCGTCTGGTGAAAGAGGACGATGCGCGCGTGCATCTGTGCTTCAGTAAGGCGGGCGGCGATGAGGTCACGGATCAGATGGCGCAGTGGTCTGCACAACGGGTGAAAGGGTTGCATCACCTCTGTGGCTACATCCTGTGCGCCAAATCACCCAGTTGCGGTCTGGAGCGGGTGCGGGTGTATGAACCGCAAACCAACAACAATCGTAAAGCGGGTACCGGCATTTTCACCGAATTCCTCCAGAGTGAACTGCCGTGGTTGCCATTGGAAGAGGATGGTCGTCTCAACGATGCAGATATCCGGGAAAACTTCATTGGCCGTGTTTACGCCCTGCATGAATTCAATCAGATGTGGCGCAATGGCCTGACGCGTCATCAACTGGTGGCGTTCCATAGTCGCTACAAACTGCTGCTGCTGTCTCACTCTCAGGATGAATACCGTGAGTTGGGACGTTTTGTGGCGAAGATGGAGTCGTGGGATTCGCTGGATGATTATGCTTTTGAATATCGCAACCGGTTGATGCGTTTGCTGGCGCACAAATCGACCCGACGCAACCACACCAATGTGTTGATGCATGTGCAGGGGTATTTCCGCCGTCAGCTGACCTCGCCGCAACGCCAGGAGCTGGCCCTGCTGATTGACCGTTATCGCTGTGGGCTACAGCCGTTACTGGCCCCGATCACCATGCTGAAACACTACATGGCGGAGTTCCCGCATCCGTGGCTAACCCAGCAGCGTTATTTCGACCCTTACCCGGAAGCGCTGCGTCTGCGCTATGGCCAATAATCTCAGGAGCTTTATGACCACTCATCTTGTCTGGCTGCGCAATGATTTACGCATCAATGACAACAGCGCGCTGTATGCTGCCTGTCGCGATCCGGGCGCGCGCGTGCTGGCACTGTTTATCGCCACGCCCGGCCAGTGGCAGCAACATCATATGGCACCGAAACAGGCGGCGTTTATTTATCAAAGCCTGTGTTTGTTGCAGGAGGCGCTGGCGGAACGGGGCATCCCATTGCATTACCAGCAATGCGACGATTTTGCTGCCTCGCTGGAGTATCTGGCAGACTTTTGCCAGCAGCAGCAGGTCGATCAGCTATTTTACAACTATCAATACGAAATCAATGAACGTCAGCGCGATGCCGCTGCGGAAAAACGTCTCGATGATCAGGGCGTGATTTGCCAGGGCTTTGATGACAGCCTGCTGTTGCCGCCGGGGAGCGTGCAGACCGGCAATCACACCATGTTTAAGGTGTTTACCCCGTTCAGCAAAGCCTTTGTCCGTCGTTTGCATCAGGGGCTGCCCGAATGTCATATGGCCCCTCGCGCCCGTGCCGGGGGCCCCATCGCGGTCGAACACGAAATTCCGCCGTTTGACTATCCGCTGGAAGATTTCGACGCCACGCTGTTTCCCGTCGGCGAAGAGGCGGCGCTGCAACAGTTGCGCCATTTCGCGCAGCAGCCGGTGGTGGCGTATGCCGCTGAACGCGACAAACCCGCAGTGGATGGCACCAGCAGGCTATCGGTGTATCTGGCGACGGGCGTGTTGTCGCCACGCCAGTGCCTGCATCGTATCCTCAAACACCACCCGGACGCGCTGGATGGCGGTCACGCATTTGTCTGGCTTAACGAGTTGATCTGGCGTGAGTTTTATCGCCATTTGATGGTGGCATTTCCCGCACTATGCAAACATCAGCCGTTTGTCGCCTGGACGCGTAACGTGCGCTGGCAGAAAAATCAAAACCATCTGGTGGCCTGGCAGCAGGGCAAAACCGGTTATCCGATTGTGGATGCGGCGATGCGCCAGCTAAATACCCTGGGTTGGATGCATAACCGGCTACGGATGATTGTCGCCAGTTTTCTGGTGAAGGATTTGCTGATCGACTGGCATGACGGGGAACGCTACTTTATGCAGCAGCTGATCGACGGTGATCTGGCGGCCAATAACGGAGGCTGGCAGTGGGCGGCTTCTACCGGCACTGATGCGGCTCCCTATTTTCGCATTTTTAATCCGACGACTCAGGGCGAGCGTTTCGATCCACAGGGTGAGTTTATCCGCCAGTGGTTACCGGAACTGGCGGCAGTACCGGACGCGCATATCCATCAGCCGCACGCCTGGGCGCAGAAAAATAACAAGACACTCGATTATCCTGAGCCAATCGTGGAACATAAGGACGCACGTAAAAAGACACTGGACGCCTTCGAGCGCGCGCGCAGCGCGGCCTGAGAGGTCAGGGAGCCATTATGAATCACGTTGAATTAGAACACATTGTTAACCAGCAGCTGAACAGCAGCACCTTTAGTGACTACGCCCCCAATGGGTTGCAGGTGGAAGGTCGTCCGGAGGTGAAAACCATTATTACCGGTGTCACCGCCTGTCAGGCATTGCTCGACGAAGCGGTAAAACGCAATGCCGATGCGGTGATGGTGCATCACGGTTATTTCTGGAAAAGCGAAGCGCCGGTGATTAAAGGGATGAAGCGCCAGCGCCTGCGCACGCTACTGGCCAATGATATCAACCTGTATGGCTGGCATCTGCCACTTGACGCCCATCCTCATCTCGGCAACAACGCGCAGTTGGCGCGGTTGTTCAATATTGAGGTGAAGGGCGAGGTGATGCCGCTGGTGCCGTGGGGCGAGCTGGCGGAGCCGCTGAGCGGTGAGACGCTGGCGCAACGCATCGCCCAGGCGCTGGGGCGCACACCGCTGCATTGCGGTGATAACGCGCCGGAGAAAATCAAACGTATCGCCTGGTGTAGCGGCGGCGGTCAGGGCTTTATTGACAGCGCGGCGGCATTCGGCGTCGATGCGTTTATCACTGGCGAAGTGTCGGAACAAACCATTCACAGCGCTCGCGAGCAGGGACTGCACTTCTTTGCCGCCGGACACCATGCTACCGAACGTGGCGGCATCAAGGCACTGGGGGAATGGCTGGCACAAAGCTATGGCCTCGACGTGACCTTTATCGATATCGACAATCCTGCCTGATTTTTCAGCTATTGCGCCCTAAGCTACGGCTGGGGGCGCAAATCGGTTGACACACCTCTGACACTTTCGCATAACTGGTTGCCTTTAAAGCATAAGCGACACGCGTACAGCGGGGAGCAACATCAGTTGGCTGCCCGGAAGAAAGTGAATCAGGAGGTGGGTTTTGCAACGAGCACGTTGTTATCTGCTGGGGGAACGCGCGGTAGTGCTGGAACTGGAACCACCGGTTTCCTTAGCCAGCCAGCAACGCATTTGGGGATTGTGCCAGCGGCTACAGGGTAATGAAAAGGTGTCGGAAGTGATTCCCGGCATGAACAATCTGACGCTGTTGCTGCGCGATCCACAGCGCAATGCATTGGATGCTATCGAGATTCTGCAACGCTGGTGGGAAGAGAGTGAAGCGCAGCTACCGGAATCGCGTCTGGTGGAGATCCCGGTGGTTTATGGCGGTGAGGCCGGGCCGGATTTATCGGTGGTCGCCGAGCATGCCGGTATGACACCACGCCAGGTGGTGGAGCTACACAGCAGCACCGACTATGTGGTTTATTTTATTGGCTTTCAGCCTGGATTCCCCTATCTGGGCGGCCTCGATAGCCGCTTACATACGCCGCGTCGCGCCGAGCCTCGCGTGATCGTGCCTGCCGGTTCAGTCGGCATCGGCGGCAGCCAAACCGGCGTTTACCCGCTGGCAACCCCTGGTGGCTGGCAATTGCTGGGACAAACCGCCATCAGCCTGTTTGATCCCCAACAGCAACCGCCAACGCTGTTGCGTCCCGGCGACAGCGTGCGCTTCGTGCCGCAAAAGGAGGGCGTATGCTAAAGATTCTTCGTGCCGGATTGATGACCTCATTGCAGGATCAGGGCCGTAACGGCTGGCGGCAGTTTGGCATCAGCGTCAGTGGCGCACTCGATCAACCGGCCATGCGCACCGCCAACATGTTGGTGGGTAACGATGAAGGCAGCGCGGTACTGGAGATTGTGCTGGGGCAGTTTAAAGCGCAGTTCCAGCGTGACGGTTGGTTCGCTCTGACGGGAGCAGGCTGCAATGCTAACCTGGACGGCAAAGCTGTCTGGACCGGCTGGCGTCTGCCGGTGAAGAAAGGGCAGGTCCTCAGTTTGTCGATGCCAGTGCACGGCATGCGCAGTTACCTGGCGATTAACGGCGGTTTTGCTGTGCCAGAGATGCTGGACTCCGCCAGTACCGATCTGAAAGCCGGATTTGGTGGTTTTGCCGGACGTAAGTTGCAGGATGGTGATCTGTTGCCGCTCGGCAAGGCGACTCGTGACTTCAGCAAGAAAGCCGGGGTGCGGCAGTTGCTGTGGGGCAATCGTATCCGCGCGCTGCCCGGACCGGAATACAACGAATTCACCCGTGAAGCGCAGGAAGCGTTCTGGCGCAGCGCGTGGAAACTGAGTCCACAAAGTAACCGCATGGGCTATCGCTTGCAGGGGCGCACGCTGCATCGTAACGCCACGCGCGATTTGTTGTCACACGGTCTGGTACCGGGCGTGGTGCAGGTGCCGCCAAATGGACAGCCGATTGTGTTGATGGCCGATGCGCAGACTACCGGGGGATATCCGCGAATTGCCTGCATTATCGAAGCCGATCTCTATCATTTAGCCCAGATTCGCCTGGGGGAACCGATTCATTTCACCCATTGCACGCTGGAAGAAGCGATGCAGGCGAAGCAGCAGCAACAGCGTGTATTTGATCAGATGAATTGGGGGCTATCACATGAAAATTGATCTCAACGCCGATCTTGGCGAAGGGAGCGGCAGCGATCAGGAACTGTTGCAACTGGTCAGCTCCGCCAACATCGCCTGCGGTTTCCATGCGGGGGATGCGGCAACCATGCTGCAATCGGTGCGCTGGGCGCAGGCGGCTGGGGTGGCGATTGGTGCGCATCCCAGCTTTCCCGACCGGGAAAATTTTGGCCGCACCGCCATGCAGTTGCCGCCAGATATCGTCTATGCGCAGTTGATTTACCAGATTGGCGCACTGAAAAGTCTGGCGGAAAGCGAGGGCGCGCGACTGGTGCACGTCAAACCGCACGGCATGTTATACAACCAGGCGGCAGCCGATCCACAACTGGCGGATACCATTGCTCGTGCCGTCAAGGCGGTTGATGCCGGTTTAATCCTGGTGGGGCTGGCGGGCAGTGAGTCGATTCGGGCAGCGGCCCATCATGGGCTGAAAACGCGCGAAGAAGTGTTTGCCGATCGCGGCTATCTGTCCAGTGGCGCGTTGGTGCCGCGCGGTCAGCCGGGTGCGTTGATTGAAGATACTGCGCAGTCAATTGCCCACACGCTGACGATGGTGCAACAGCGTAAAGTACAAAGCATCTCTGGCGACTGGGTGGCGGTGAATGCGCAAACCGTGTGCCTGCATGGCGATGGGGCTCACGCGCTGCAATTTGCTCACGCGTTGCGCGCGGCGTTTGCGGCCCAGCAAATTAGCGTGACCTGCACATAGTTTTACTTGATTGGGGGGCGAACGATTTTCTGGACCCATTTATTGTGCGCTCCCCAATCGCTGTCCATCATTACGGTGTTCTGACTTTTACGAATAACAAAATAATTATGCCGGTAGCGATTAAAACGAATGCTGTAGCGATAAATACAGCACCGATATCAAATTTTGTTGCTATTATCCCTCCTGTTAACGGTCCCAGAATCTGTCCCAAATATTGAGCGGACATTAACCAGCCGAGAAGCGTTCCAGAGTACGGCGGGGAAATATTATCACTGATAATCATGGTGATAGTGGGTATCAATCCTGCAAGAGTCAGGCCCATTAAAAAACGCAGAGAAATGAATTGCAGACTAGTTGCAACATAAGCTTGAGGGATAAGTAAGCAACCTGTAATGAAAAGGCAGAGCACTATCAAATTCAATGGACCTATTTTTTTTGATAACAGACCAATGAAAGGAGAAAAAGTTATGCTTCCGAGAGCCGTTGAGGAAATGGCTAATCCAACAATTAATGCAGGTTTACCGCTTTCCCCGACCATGTTAAGGATATAGACCGAGATGAAAGGTTCAATCGACATGTAGGAAGATAAAATTAGCAATGTTGAAATGAATAATAAAATTACAGCCTTGATATCCCTTATGTCGAGCAACACATTTTTTATAGCAGCCCTACCAGTCAGTGGCCGCTGATGAATTTCTATAATAAAAAAACGAGTGAGAATGAAGCTAAAAAAAATAATACATGAGGAAAGAAAGAAGGTATACCTTAGTCCAACTAGTTCTGAAAGAACACCTCCGAGAAGTGGACCGAGTAAATTACCGGCGAGTGCGCTTGATGACAACATACTTAAAGCCCACGCTGAATGAATCCTAGGGGTTTGCTTTGAAACAAGAATAATGGCTCCTGAAGAATACCCACCGACCAATCCCAGTAAAACCCGCGTACCAACGAGTTGATAGACATCCTGAACTAACCCCATACAAAAAATCACGATAGACATACCCAGACTTGCGCGCAGCAGCGTAAATTGATTACCAAAACGGTCTGAAATGTTTCCCCATATTGGAGCCGCGAAAATAGCGACAGCGAAAGTAACCACATAGGCTATTGCTGACCAGCGGATAACATCGTCTGAGTCCAATACGCCAAGCGCTTGAATATAAAGAGACAGAAACGGGAAAGTTAGGGTCATTCCCATGAATGTTGAGAATGAACCTAGCATACATATGTATAAGTTCGACCGCCAATAAGAGGATTCATCTGCAGGAAGTCTGCCTGGGGCAGGGACTTGATTCATTTACAATCCTTTAGTTAATGAATGCTATATTTTTATTGTTTTGGTGAGATGCTGAATACACACAATCACAAATACTTTGTTTAAACTGATGGTTTGTCAATGATAAATATTCAATAATTTGAATATCTTCAGTAATACAATGATTTTATTCATTTTAATTTATAAAGTCTATAGATTGGAAGTTGATATGATAAATTTTTCTTATTGAAAATGTAAGTATTAATAATCAGAGGTAATATAAAGAAAAATATTTAAACATTGACAAAAATAATCATTAATTGTAACAATCAGAAGATATCCCAAAGGACGATGTTTAGACTGAAACGCATTTTTTTACTGCGTTAATGTTGCTTGTTAATGCGAGCAAAAAGAATGGTCTGCTTATAAGGAAAGCAATATGTTAAATGTTGCAATAATTGGGTTTGGCAATGCCGGTCGGCGTTTCTTCCAAGCAATAGACATTGTTAACGTAAGAAAACACGTACTAGAGGTTAAGTGCGTCGCGGATTCAAATACTCAGAAACTCTTCACTCTGGAGAGGGGAAAATACACGCTTTATGAAAATTATCAGGACATGTTGCTTGAAAATATATTCGATCTCATTTTTATCTCGACAAACGACAACGCGCATTTTGGGATTTTTAAATTTATAGTTGATTCTGGCATCAGTTATAGAAAAATAATATGCGAAAAACCATTAGTAAATTCCGCCTCAGAAATAAAATACTTACGTGATAATTTCCAACCTGATTTGATCATTGTCCATTTTGTAGAAAGGTACAGCGATGCCTGTTTACGGCTACGCGAATACATTAATAATAAACGTCGGCAAGTGAAGAGAGTTTATTTTGAGTGGTCAAAGTTCAGGTTAAATGACCCACGACCAACAGTTGGCGTCTTTTCTGAAATAACACACCCTCTCGATCTTGCCCTGTTTTTAAGCAACATAACGAGTAATGCGAACGTTGAGAATGTAAGTACATGGATTAGCCGAAGTGATTTCCATACGGGAGGCTTGTCCAGGCCTGATGGCATTACGGTAACGTTAAATTTTGAAAACGGCCCCATCATTTCTGGCAGTAGTAGCTATTTACGTTCAGAACGTACGAGAAAAATGGAGTTTATTTTAGCCGATGAAGAAGGTGACGCTACGGAAATTGCTGTTTTGGAATTTGATAAACCTCTTTGGGATTACGATTATTTAAAAATCTACGATATTACTGGATCGCAGGGAAAACTTGTCAAGATATATGACTTGTCGAGTACTCCTCCGGAGGGAAATCATCACGGGTTATCCAAGATTTGTAAATTCATAGAGTGGGTCGTAGAAAGCATTGATTACCCTGATGGTATGGAACTTGCCAATATGGAACAGGGGCTTTTTGTACAGAAAATTGTATTGAGCATGGTTGAGTATAATAAAAAATCCGAACAAAAGTTATTCAGTAAGATCCATAAAGTCACACTAAAAACTGCGTCAGATAAACTCTGTGGTTTAATTCACAAGGATGAAGAAAATTGATTATGACTGATAAAACTATCGGGTTGGTTGGTATTGGTAAAATGGGATATGGGATCGGATT
Organism: Pantoea sp. X-Soil-TKNS-1279; assembly: GCF_059730565.1. Taxonomy (NCBI): domain Bacteria; kingdom Pseudomonadati; phylum Pseudomonadota; class Gammaproteobacteria; order Enterobacterales; family Erwiniaceae; genus Pantoea; species Pantoea sp. X-Soil-TKNS-1279. The sequence continues at coordinate 1,291,457 of NZ_AP035948.1, forward strand.
AAGCCTGATTGCCAAAGGGTGTGAATTATATCTTCTTGGTAATAAAAATCGTGAAGGTATAGAAAAATTACTAGACATGAAAGCAAAGGAAGTTGACACGATCAATAAAATGGCCCAGAAATGTAATATTATCATTCTTTCCCTTCCTTCCTCTGCGGAGGTAAATGATGTTTTATTCGGGGTAAAGGGGTTAGAAAATGATAAGTGTTATCAAGGTCTCATTATTGATACAACAACAGGCGACCCGACGTTAAGCAAAGAGATTTCTGAAAAACTCTTATCCAGAGGATTTGAATATGTTGATGCGCCTGTCACCAGAGGCCCAAAGGAAGCGGAAGAAGGTCGGCTGAATACGATACTGGGTGGCGAAAACAAGCCCCGAAAAAAAGCACATGACATTGTTACCTTATATTCTGAATTTATCATTCCCACTGACGGTATAGGAAGTGCCCATAAGCTCAAACTCCTTAACAACGCGTTGTCAATGGGCGTTGTTGCCATCAGTGCTGAAATATTTGCCGCCTGTGAAAAGCTGGATGTTGGCCTCGAATCACTTAGGGATCTGGTTAAACATGGCGGCGTAAATAGTGGGCTTTTACAGGGTTTTTTCGAATGGAGTCTAGAGGGAAGTAAAAAGAGTTTGGATTTTTCCATATCAAATGCTGAAAAGGACCTCAGATACTTCGAGTGTCTTTGTGCTGAAAATGGTTACGACACAAACATTTTAAAATCTGTACATCATATCTTTAATGAAAGCATTAATGCTGGTTTAGGAAGTCTTACCCTGCCTAATATAATCAATTCAATCCGTTAGATAGGAAATATTTAAATAAAGGGATTTTTATATGTTAAGTCGATCTGCATTCGAAAAATGGTTTAGCGAAAACTCTTCAAGTATTATAGCTCAGTTATTTGAATATCTGCGAGTTGACACTTCTGATGGAAAAGAAAAGGATGCCTATGAGTGTCTGGGAAAAATACTAACGCAATATGGATTTGAATATTTCAGAGAACCTTACCATGAAGCGCTGGAAGGGCATAGCCTGGCAACATACCCAGTTAATCCCCATGGAGTAAATTTGAGATCAGTCTATTCGAAAGGAAAAAACAATCAAAGGAAGATTTTATTTAATTGCCATGTGGATGTTGTACCGCAGAGTAAATTTTCTGACAATCAATTTGAACCGTATTGTGACAGCGATAAGGTTTACGCACGAGGAGCCTGTGATACTAAATCTAACGTATTTCTATTATTAGGTGCGATTAAATTTCTGGAGGAATCAGGTGATGAAATAGGATGCAATGTACTTTTAGATCTGGTTTCGGATGAAGAAACGGGGGGGAATGGGACACTATCAACCATTCTCCATGGTGTTGATGCCGATTTGGTGGTGGTGTTTGAACCTACAAATCTGGATGTACATAATGGTCATAGAGGATGCCTGACAACCGCGTTAGAGATTCAGGGGAAATCTGTGCATATGGGAAGTGATCTCACTGGGGTGTCTGCAATTAAATGTGCTATTGATATCATAAAACATTTAGAAAGTCTTGAAGAGGAGATGTTAAAAGAGGCAAGCAGGGATGAATCATTCAATCATTGGAAGCGCCCTTTGCAGATAAATATAGGAAAAATTAATGGTGGTGAGTGGCCAGGTACAGTGGCTGAAAAATGCTCTTTAGTATTCAACACCGGGTTTCTTCCGCCATCCTCTATTGAATCAATTGAAAACCGTATACGAGATCATTTGCAGGTGGTCATTGATAATTATCCGGGCATTCATGTGAATTTTAACTTTCATGTGGGGTTACGAAATCAGGCATATCTGAGCTCAGTTGATAATACGTTAATTGCTTATTTAATGAATATTAAGGCTTCATTAAATAAAAATACCCCGTCCGTGCTCTCTTCGGGATGGAGGGTAAGCTGTGACGCTAGGCACTATGCTAATTTTGCAGAAATACCGACTGTTATTTTTGGTGCGGGTTCTTTAGCAGATGCACACTCAGCCGTTGAGTGTGTGTCAATATATGAGTTAAAAAAAGGAATGTTTTTACTTGCCAATTTTTTAAGTGCAAATGATAAATCAGTTTGTAATGGGGGGTTGTTTTGAATAAAAATATCCTGTTTTGCGGGAATGGGCTCAGTGGTGAAATATTAAAAGATGTGAAAGGCTGGGGCTATAGTATTTTCATGATAACTGAATTTACAAATGATAAGGGATTAGAGCATTGCAATGAAGTCATAGAAGCCAATTCTAAAGATGTGGCAAGTGCACTGGACGCCGCAAAAAAATTAGCAGACAAAGGCTGCCTGTTTCATGGTGTGATAAGCCTCTGTTGGGATACCGCTAAATCAGTTGCTGCGATAGCTTCACATTTTGGTCTGCAAAGCATATCAAATGCTTCTGCAACGCTTGCAACAGATAAAGACCTGAGATCAAAAGTATTCGAAAAAGAAGGCGTACCTGCTCCCCGGTTTAAAGTTTGTTCATGTCTGGAGGAGGTGAAAGACTTCGCTAATCTGATTCATTATCCGATAGTTTTAAAACCTTTGAATCTCTCTTCAAGTAAAGGGGTTATTCTAATAAAGAATGAGAGAGAGCTTGAAAATGGCTACAATTATGTTAAGCATTTCGGTTCCGTTGAAAAGATCATTGCTAATGAATTTATTCTTGGCTCTGAACATAGTACCGAGGGCTTGATGATAAAGGGAAAACTCCATCTAACCGCGATTTCAGACAGGATTTTTAAATATAAAGAATACGAGCCAAATTTTGTGGAAGTAGGTGACATTATGCCGACCTCCCTTGATGGCGTTATGCAGGATGCATTGACGTTGCAAACTGAAAAAGCTGCATTGGCCTTAGGTATCTATAACGGGGTTGTTAAAGGCGATATTATTATTTCCACATCTGGCAATGTGTATGTTATCGAACTAGCGGCACGTTTAGGTGGTCCTAGGTTCGGTACTGAAATGGTGCCATTAAGTAATGGAACCTGTATTTTGAAAGCTGCCATACAGCAATCAATGGGTGAAGAAATAGATTTAAGTCTGCTGGCTCCAAAATTCAGCAAAGGAATGGTTAATCGGTCCATTTTCCCCGTACCCGGAGTGATCATTAAAGTTGATGGAGTTGAAAAAATTAAAACTAAAGAAGGGTATTATGATTTTAAGTGGTGGAGTGATGAATTGACAGTCGGCGATGTCATACCACCCTATGAACATGGTTGTGGGAACGTGGCCTATTTTATTGCTAGCGGTGATACGCGTGGTGCAGCGATAGCTAACGCTGATAATATCGAAGCAGAACTGATTTTTGTCACTGAAAATAAATGAAGTATACAAAACCTCATAAGGATAAATGCTCATGGAATTCGGGCCATCTGGATTTGACTCAGATGTATTGATGCTTGATGCAGATCGTAACGTATCACTGGCAGAGTTGGTTCATTATTCGCAGTCGGGTATGAAAGTGAATTTCACCGACAGAGTTAAAGAACGCGTTGTTGCATCAAGAATAACATTAACCGGGATGGTGAACAGCGGAAAAGTAATATATGGCGTCAATACGAGCATGGGCGGTTTTGTTGACAGACTTGTCCCTATAGAAAAAGCGACTGAACTGCAAAATAATTTAGTTAATGCTGTTGCTACAAATGTAGGCAGTTATTTCGATGATCATTCCGCAAGAGCTGCCTTCCTTGCACGTATTATTTCACTCGCCAGGGGGAACTCTGCTTTATCCTTTGATAATTTCCAGCGTATGATAAATATTTATAATACCGGGATCATACCCTGTATCCCAGAGAAAGGCTCACTAGGTACCAGCGGTGATTTAGGACCATTAGCAGCCATTGCTCTATGCCTTACCGGTCAGTGGAGAGCGAAACTCAATGGATGTGAGCTCAGTGGTAAAGACGCACTTGCCGCGATGAACTTAGTGCCGTTAGCGTTGAGTTACAAAGAAGGTCTCGCTTTAATAAATGGTACCTCGGCAATGGTTGGCATGGCGGCTATCAATATTTCAAAATCGACAGAACTGCTTATGAAATACATTCGTATCAGTGCTCTTACGTTTGAGAGCCTCTGCGCGAAATCTAAGCCCTTCGACCCAAGGGTGCATCAACTCAAACCGCATAAAGGGCAACAGGATGTTGCAACGATGCTTTGGGATGCACTTAAAGGTTCTGAAATGATCGTGGACGAGTCAGAAGTCTCAAGCTTTTTATCTGAAGAAATGTCAGATAACGTTAAACAGACTGCGCAACCTATTGAAGACAGTTATTCTATTCGTTGCACGCCTCAGGTGCTGGGGCCCGTACTTGATAATATCCGGTATGTTCACGATGTTATTGAAAATGAATTAAATTCATCAAATGATAATCCATTAATTACGCCACATGACAACGAGGTTTTTCACAACGGTCATTTCCATGGTCAGTATGTATCCATGGCAATGGACCAATTAAATGTATCTCTGATTGTTTTATGTAACCTATCCGATAGGCGAATAGACCGTTTTTTGACCAGCGCTAACAGTAATGGCTTGCCACCTTTCCTATGTAAAGAAAATCCGGGTCTCAGATTAGGTCTTATGGGGGGACAGTTTATGTCAGCATCGTTAACGGCTGAAAACAGGTCGCTGGCGACACCGGTTTCAATCCAGACGCTTACCACAACCGCTGACTTTCAGGATGTTGTTTCATTTGGTCTTGTGGCGGCTCGTCGTGTTCGTGATGTATTAGTCAATACAAAGTATGTTGTTGCTTTCGAGTTAATGTGTGCCTGTCAGGCTGCTGATATTCGGGGTGTCAATAAATTGAGTCCTGATGGATATTCACTTTATATCAAAACTCGAAAATTTGCCCCTTACTTCGATAAAGATATTGTACTAACGGACTACATTGAGTCAGTCGTAAAAAATATTCTGGAAAGTGATGAAGCGTAATGTTTTTCTGGCGGAAGCCGGGTTTTTTTAAATAAAAACCCTCTCTCATCCAACTCTTTATGTATCAAAATAGGATCTTAATGGAGGCGATAATGGATATCAGACATAAAAAGATAGCAGTTATTGGATTGGGCTATGTTGGATTGCCTTTGGCGGCAGCATTTGGAAAATACAGAGAGGTTATTGGATATGATATATCCTTTAAGCGCATTGAAGAGCTTAAACGTGGTATCGATTATACCAGAGAACTCAGCGCTAATGATTTAAATCAGTCAACGCATCTTACATTTAGCAGCGATATTGATGATACCAGGTGTTGTGATGTTTTTATTGTTACTGTACCCACACCAATCGACTCAGGCAATCAGCCTAATCTTGAACCACTTATTATTGCCAGTGAAATGATTGGTAAGGTTATGAAAAAAGGCTCTGTCGTGGTATTTGAATCAACGGTATTTCCTGGTTGTACAGAGGATATCTGCGTGCCCGTTTTACAAAGTCAATCAGGCCTGATTTTCAATGAAACATTCTTTTGCGGATACAGCCCGGAAAGAATCAATCCCGGTGACAGTGCAAGACGCCTGACGGATATTAAAAAAATCACCAGTGGTTCAACTCATGAAGTCTCTGGAGCAATTGACGAACTCTACAATGAAATTATCTCTGCGGGTACGTTTAAAGCCAGCAGCATAAGAGTTGCTGAAGCCGCTAAAATCATCGAAAATGTACAAAGAGATGTAAATATAGCTTTGGTTAACGAGCTCAGCTTTATCTTTGATACACTTGATTTGGATACCAAAGAGATTTTAAGCGCGGCAAATACAAAGTGGAATTTCATGCCATTCAAACCCGGTCTGGTTGGCGGCCATTGCATTGGCGTAGATCCTTACTATTTAATCCATAAGTCCCAGGAGGTGGGTTATTACCCAGAGCTGATATCAGCTGGAAGAAGAGTTAATAACAGAATGGCTAGGCATATCGTTGATGTAACTATTAAACGCCTTCTTTCTTCCGGGAAATCCATTTTAAAAGCTAAGGTGTTAATTCTTGGTTTAACGTTTAAAGAAAACTGCCCCGACATCAGAAATACTAAGGTGGTCGATCTTTTTAATCACTTCAAAGAATACTGCATGGATGTTGATATATATGATCCTCTTGTAAATATTTCAGAGGCTGAGCATGCGCTCAACCTGAAATGTTTAAATTCTCTGCCGGAATTTGGAAACTATTCTGCAATAGTCATTGCTGTCGGACATGATGAGTTCAAAGGGATGGGGCTTGATAGAATAAAAAAACTAGGTGAGGTCGATGCTTATATTAATGATTTCAAGAATATTTTTTCATAAGTTATTAAATAAAAAAGGTTTCTAAATCATGAGAGAATACAATGATATTCTTGACGCTCTTTCGCGTGAAAGCCAAACATGGTTGATAACAGGTTGCGCCGGATTTATCGGGAGCAATTTGTTAGAGACACTGCTTAAGTGTAATCAATATGTTGTTGGCTTGGATAATTTCAGTACCGGCAACCGGAAAAATTTAGACGATGTAAAAGAATTGGTTACTGAGCAGCAATGGGGCCGTTTTAGGTTCATTAAGGGCGATATTCGTAACTCAAGCGACTGTGCAGAAGCCATGCTGTGGGACGTCAGTCATCCGGTTGAATATGTTTTACATCAGGCTGCGCTGGGAAGTGTACCCAGAAGCATTGATAATCCGCTTGAGACAAATGATGTTAATATCACAGGTTTTCTTACTATGCTGATGGCATTACAACACTCAAAGGTTAAACGCTTTGTTTATGCTGCCAGCAGTAGCACTTATGGTGACATTCAAGATGTTCCTAAGGTTGAACATTCTATTGGTAATCCATTGAGTCCTTATGCCGTGACTAAATATGTTAACGAACTCTATGCGCATATCTTTCATAAAGTTTATGGGTTAAACAGTATTGGGTTACGCTATTTCAACGTGTTCGGCCCCCGGCAGAATGTGAATGGCGCATATGCGGCAGTTATACCTAAATGGATATCTCAGGTAATAAATGGAGACGCGATTATTATCAATGGTGATGGGAGCACCAGTCGTGATTTTTGTTACATTGATAATGTTGTTCAGGCTAACCTGCGTGCGGCTCTGACTCAGTCTGAAAGCGCTGTCAATCAGATTTATAATATTGCACATGGTGAACGGACTTCGCTGAATTTCTTGCTGAACTTTATAATATCAGAAGTCCCAGAGGCTACCAAAAAGGGAACTCTGGGTATATACAAAAAAGACTTCCGGGTCGGTGATGTTCTTCATTCTCTGGCAGATATAAGTAAGGCTAAAAATCTATTGGGTTACGATCTTAAATATAATGTCGCTAATGGTTTGAAAAAAACCATTTCATGGTACATGAGTCAATATAAATGATTTCTTGTTTTGCCATTACTCAGGAGTATTTATGACATTTAAATCGGTTTTCATAAACGGATGGCCTGATTCTGTTCGCCCCCTTGATGAATTTTTACCCTATTACAAAGACGAGATTATCATTGTCTGTACGGGGGATCTTGCAGGTGAATTTATAAATCAGGGTTGGGAGTGTCTCATTGTTTCTTCTCATACCATTGAGTCTTACGCGGCTGAGCTCATTCCGGAATTGAGCGACAGGAATATATTTAGCATTATTGCAGATAGTGAGCTGCACATTGAGCCAGCAGCTTATTTGAGAGAGGAACTTAACATTCATGGGCAAGGACTTAAAAGCGCTGAGTGCTTTAGAAATAAACGCGAGATGATTAATTGTTTAATCAATGCTAAAACCTTTAAAGTGCCTTTTACTTTCAATGTGACATCCACCACAGCATTCGATGTTGAAAAAGACATTGACCCGGATAAAAAATACATCATCAAGCCATTAGCTGGAACGGATTCATTTGAAGTGACTAAGAACACTGGGAGAGAGCTTCTGGAACAAAAAACGTTGATCAAGGAGGGATTTCTTATTCAGGAGTTTATTGACTACCCAGTCTATCATGTAGATGGCGTGGTCAGTAATGGCGAACTGGTTTTTTACTGCGTTTCTAAATATGATTGCACCTGTTTAGAATATGCTAAATCAGAATCTCAGGTATTGGGGAGCAACATTGTTTTCGATAAAGACATTATCGATCGTTTCGGCCCTGTTATCCTTGAAACATTATCATTGATGCCTACCCCTGAAAACACCACTTTCCATTCTGAATTTTTCTTTGACGATTCATCAAAAGAGATTTATTTTTGCGAAATTGCTTCCCGTTCTCCGGGAGGGAGTGGAGCGCTAGTTAAAATGATCGAGTATGTGTACGGTGTTAATCTTCCTTTCGAAATGGTCGCACATAATATGCCATCTTATGTGCATAACGATAATCGCTTTGGTATTCTCAGAAATGATGGCCGAACGGCTTCAGCGATGTTTATCCCATTAGATTTGGTTCATTCGCTGCCAGATAAAATCCCTGACAATATTATTTATTATCATGGTCCCAACGGTAAAGAACCTGTCTCAACGGCTCATTTCAGAACTGCTGATGATGCAATAAAAATTGTCTTCACAGCGAACTGTTCTGATTTGATTAAGGAAAAGAGAAATATCATGAATATGTTCGGCTGATGGGACAGTGAAAATTATCGTAATATGGTGATATATTTATAGGATCATAATGTAAGCGAGTTGCTTTAAACGTGGTTGTCAGGTGTATAAAAATCACACTATTCTGGATGCGTTGTATACTGGATTGAAGCGGTATATCTTAAACATCGTTGTTTTTCGCATTTTATTTACCGATGCACGAGCACCTGTGACAAGATTTAAAGTTAGACCGTAGGAATCCGATCTTTATCTCCTGCGAGTCTATAAAATCGTCCGTAGCTCGATTGCCCGGCTCTGCGCCGGGCTTTTTATTTCTGATAAGGGGAGAAAACATGGAAAGCGTGGTGAATCTCTGGCCGTTGCTGGGTATTGGTACTATCGTGCTCGGTTTTGTGCTGCGGTTTAATCCGGTGCTGGTGGTGATTGTGGCGGGTTTTGTTACCGGGTTATCGGCCCATATGTCGCTGGCCGATATTCTGGAAAAACTGGGCTCCGGGTTCCTGAACACCCGTAACCTGCCGTTGATTCTGCTGTTGCCGCTGGCGGTGATCGGTCTGCTGGAACGACATGGCCTGAAAGAAAGGGCGCAAACCTGGATCGCGCAGATCAAAACCGCTACGGCGGGACGTCTGCTGATTGTCTATTTATTTGTGCGAGAAATTACCGCAGCGCTGGGGCTGACCAGCCTCGGCGGTCATCCGCAAATGGTGCGTCCGCTGCTGGCGCCGATGGCGGAAGGGGCGACAGAAAACCGCTATGGTGAAGTGTCGCCGGAAGTACGTCATCGTCTGCGCGCCATGTCGGCCGCCACGGATAACGTCGGACTGTTTTTTGGTGAGGATATTTTCGTTGCCTTCGGTGCCATCATCTTTATGCACAACTTTATGCAGGAGTCGGCTGGCATTCAGACCGAACCGCTGCATATCGCGGTATGGGGCATTCCCACCGCGATTTGCGCCTTCCTGATCCACTCCGCCCGTTTGATCCGTCTTGACCGCCAGTTGGCGCGTGAGCTAGGCGCACTGAATCAACAGGCGTTACAAGCCAAAGGAGCAGAATGATGTTCCAGCAACAATATCTGATGTGGCTGGCAGGCATCATTCTGCTGATTGTCGCCGTATTTTCCTGGCGGGATCGTGCCAATCCTCGGCGTCTGACTACCGGGTTGTTTTGGGCGCTATACGGGATGATCTTCCTGATTAGTGATGGGGTTTATCAATGGATGACGCCACGAACCCTGCATATCGCCGTAGGTGTTGCCGTGGTGGTGATGGCGTTGATTGCCGGTTTTGGCGGCGTGCGCCTGGGCCGGTATCACCAACGCAGCGATGAAGAGAAGCAGGCCAGCGCCAAACGTCTGGGTAACCAGCTGTTTATCCCGGCGCTGGCGATCCCGGTGGTGACGGTGGTTGGCGTGCTGGCGTTTAACAATCTGCCTGGTCTGCAACAGGCGGTGTTTGGCGCAGGGAACCATTCCACCCTGATTACGCTGTTCTCAATGATGATGGGTTGTCTGATTGGCTGGCTGGTGGCACTGAAAATGACCCGTGAAAAGCCGATGCAGTCGATGCAGGAAACGCGACGTTTGCTGGATGCCGTTGGCTGGGCGTTTATCCTGCCGCAAATCCTTGCCACGCTGGGCCTGCTGTTCACCAGCGCCGGGGTGGGTAACGCGATTTCACACCTGACCGAGCAGTATCTGGCTGTCGATAACCGTTTTATCGCGGTAGCCGTGTATGCCATTGGTATGGCGCTGTTGACCATGGTGATGGGTAATGCCTTCGCTGCGTTCCCGATTGTCACCGCCGGTATCGGTATCCCGATTCTGGTGCTGCAACACCACGGTAACCCGGCAGTGATGGCGGCGATTGGCATGTTCTCGGGCTATTGCGGCACCTTGATGACCCCAATGGCGGCGAACTTCAATATTGTCCCGGCTCGCCTGCTGGAGCTGCCTGATCGCAATGCGGTAATCAAAGCTCAGGTCCCGACCGGTTTAATGCTGTTGGTGGTCAATATTTTCCTGCTGTGGTTCATGATGTTTTTGTGAGGAAAGAATGAAAACGGTATTAATGACCGCGTTTGAGCCTTTTGAAGGCGAAAGCATCAATCCCTCGTGGGAAGCGGTACGATCTTTTGATGGAAAGGTGATTGACGGCGCACGCGTGGTGGCACGTCAGTTACCGGTGGCGTACAGCCGTTGCGGTGCCGTGCTGACGCAGGCGCTGGAAGCGTTGCAACCCGATCGCATTCTCTGTATCGGTCAGGCGGGGGGGCGCAGCGACATCAGCGTGGAGCGGGTGGCGATCAACATTGATGATGCACGTATCCCTGATAATGAGGGGCAGCAGCCGATTGATCAGCCGGTGGTGGTGGACGGGCCGGCGGCTTATTTTTCGACGCTGCCGATCAAGGCGATAGTTGCGGCAACGCGCGAGGCGGGGATACCGGCCTCGGTATCGCAAACTGCCGGGACCTTTACCTGTAATCATGTGATGTATCGCTTGCTGCACTGGCTGGCGACGCATCAGAGCAGCGCGCGCGGTGGTTTTATTCATATCCCATATCTGCCGGAACAAGCGGTGAAGCATCCTGGTGCGCCGAGCATGGCAGCGGCCAGTGTCATTCAGGCGCTGGAGATGGCGATCCGCGTGACGCTGAAGGTGGATAAAGATTTGCATGTCGCGGGGGGCGCGACCCATTAACAGGAGCCGTCATGCCTGAAGGACCGGAGATCCGCCGTGCGGCGGATCAGCTGGCGGCGGCGATGACGGGCAAACCGCTCACTGATGTGTGGTTTGCCTTTCCGCAGCTGAAAACTTACGAACCGGCGCTACTGGGTGCAACCGTTACGGCAATTGAAACCCGGGGCAAGGCGCTACTGACTCATTTCTCCAATGGTCTGACCCTCTACAGCCATAACCAGCTGTATGGCGTCTGGCGTGTGGTGCCGACCGGTACCCAACCGCAGACCGCCCGGCAGTTGCGGGTGCGGCTGGCTAATGCTGACCAAACCATCCTGCTATATAGCGCTTCCGATATTGAGCTGCTCAACGCGGAGACGCTGGCCGCTCATCCTTTTTTACAACGCGTAGGACCGGATGTGCTGGATGCCAGCCTGACGGTGGACGCGGTGCAGGAGCGCTTGTTGTCGCCACGCTTTCGGCGGCGGCAATTCAGTGGCTTACTGCTCGATCAGGCGTTTCTCGCTGGCCTGGGGAACTACCTGCGCGTGGAGATTTTATGGCATGCGCAGTTGCTGGCGCAGCATCGTGCTCAGGATCTGAATGCGTTGCAGCTCAGGGCGCTGAGTGAAGCGCTACTGGCGGTGCCGCGGCACTCTTATCAGATGCGTGGCAGCATGAAGAAATACCATGAAGAGGCGGCTTTCCGTTTTGAGGTGTTTCATCGGCAGGGGAAAAAGTGTCGACGATGTGGCACGGTGATAGAGAAGGGCGTGCTGTCATCCCGACCATTTTATTGGTGTCCGGGGTGTCAGAACTAATGATGATTGGCCTGATGCGCAATAAATCGCGCCGCTACGGTAGATACCAAAATTGTAGAGACGTGATTTATCGCGCGGTTTGATGCAGCGGGCGGGATAATCCGCCCTTAACCTTATTTCTTCAGCGCCGACGTGAAAGGACGCTCGGTATAACCGGTATACAGCTGACGTGGACGGGCAATCTTCATGCCTTCGTCGTGCATCTCTTTCCAGTGTGCAATCCAGCCCACGGTACGCGCCATCGCGAAGATCACGGTAAACATGGAGGACGGGATACCCATCGCTTTCAGAATAATGCCAGAGTAGAAATCGACGTTTGGATAGAGTTTACGCTCAATGAAGTACGGGTCGTTCAGCGCGATATGTTCCAGCTCCATCGCCACTTCCAGCAGGTCATCTTTCATACCCAGCTCATTCAGCACTTCGTGGCAGGTTTCACGCATGACGGTAGCGCGCGGGTCGTAGTTTTTATACACACGATGGCCGAAGCCCATCAGACGGAACGAATCGTTCTTGTCTTTGGCACGACGGACGAATTCCGGGATGTGATCCACGGTGCTGATCTCTTCCAGCATACGCAGCGTAGCTTCGTTCGCCCCGCCGTGTGCCGGCCCCCACAGAGATGCGATACCCGCCGCGATACAGGCAAACGGGTTAGCGCCGGAAGAACCAGCAGTACGTACGGTTGAGGTGGAGGCGTTTTGTTCGTGGTCAGCGTGCAGAATCAGAATACGGTCCATGGCGCGTTCCAGTACCGGGTTTACCTTGTACTCTTCGCACGGGGTGGCAAACATCATATGCAGGAAGTTACCCGCATAGGAGAGGTCGTTGCGCGGATAAACGAACGGCTGACCAATGGAATATTTGTAGCACATCGCCGCCATGGTTGGCATTTTGGACAACAGACGGAACGCGGCGATTTCACGGTGACGTTCAATATTGACGTCCAGCGAGTCGTGATAAAACGCGGCCAGCGCACCCGTTACACCACACATGACCGCCATCGGATGCGAGTCACGGCGGAAGCCGTGGAACAAACGGGTGATTTGCTCGTGGATCATGGTGTGGCGGGTAACGGTAACGCGGAATTCTTCAAACTGCTCCTGGGTTGGCGCTTCGCCGTTCAGCAGGATATAACAGACTTCCAGGTAGTTTGAGTGCGTTGCCAGTTGATCAATCGGAAAACCGCGATGTAACAAAATACCTTCATCACCATCAATAAAGGTGATTTTAGATTCGCATGACGCTGTAGAGGTGAAACCGGGGTCGAAGGTAAACAGGCCTTTATTGCCGAGAGCGCGGACATCAACGACATCCTGTCCCAGCGTGCCATGCATCACGTCCAGTTCAACTGCCGTATTGTCTTGTAGGGTTAGCGTCACTTTTTTATCTGTCATTTTTCGTCTCCATAGCGCCTTGGTAGGTAAGGATCTTAGACACCAATACAGCTTTCATGTTTCATAAAAACCACAATCTTCACAGTATCACTCTGCGGTCACGTTTGTCGTGCAAGGTAGAGTACAGAGTGAACGTTACGTTTGGGGCAGTGGCGTCCGGGCATGACATGCTGCAAATCGCGGATGTTAAAGATCCTGTCACGACATAACTTCTTGGTAACCAATAACCTGATGCTTTGTAATGCTCTGAGTGGCAATGTTACATAACTTCAGCTTAGGGGAAAGTGTATCCCCATAACTTTTGTGCATCATAGGGCTTTAATGCGTTTGTTTGTAACCGAATTGTTGAACTTTTGTCAAATCAGATAATTAAAAATGTATGAAATGTGAAATCCGTGAGGGGGATCACTGTTCAGCTTAAATGTGACCAAAGAGATTGTAGGGGAATTGTAATCAGAATGTGATCCTCCTATACTGCCGCCAGGTCTCCGGAACACCCTGACACCAGGAGCCACCCAGCGTTTTCCCCGCGTCACTGAACACTGGATGTTGCTTCTTTGGTGACGGTTGCACTCTGAACACGTCCTGTGTCTCTGGTGCAACCCAGGACCGGAGGAAGCAAAATAAAAAAGAGCTGTGTGGGCAAAACCGTGAAAAAACAAAGACCTGTTAACTTGGATCTCTCGACGATCCGGTTTCCCGTTACTGCAATATCGTCCATTCTCCACCGCGTCTCCGGCGTGATCACCTTTGTCGCTCTCGGAATTCTGCTCTGGTTACTGGGTCTCTCTCTCTCTTCTCCTGAAGGTTTCCTGCAAGCCGCATCCATCATGGATAGCTTCTTCGTCAAATTCATCATGTGGGGCATTCTGACTGCGCTGGCTTACCATGTCGTGGGCGGTATTCGTCATATGTTGGCTGATTTTGGCTTTATGGAAGAAACCTTGCAGGTGGGCACCCGTTCCGCTCAGGCGGCTTTTGGTATCACTGTCGTGCTTTCAATTTTGGCTGGAGTCCTCGTATGGTAAGCAATGCTTCTGCATTAGGACGCAACGGTGTTCATGACTGGCTGTTGCTGCGTGCTGCTGCAATCTTAATTACGCTCTACATTCTCTACATTCTCGGTTTTGTGGTGATGACAGGCACGCTGACGTATGACGTCTGGCGCGGCTTCTTCGCTTCCTCCTTTACCAAAGTGTTCACGTTGCTGACGCTGTTCTCGATTCTGGTCCACGGTTGGATTGGGATGTGGCAGGTACTGACTGACTACGTGAAACCGGTGGCGACCCGTCTGGTGTTGCAGCTGGTGGTTGTGGTGGCGCTGTTGTCCTATGCAATTTATGGAACCGTTGTAGTGTGGGGTGTGTAAATGAGTTTGCCAGTCAGAGAATTTGATGCCGTGGTGATCGGCGCGGGTGGCGCAGGTATGCGCGCCGCTCTGCAAATTTCCCAATCGGGCCTGAGTTGCGCCCTGTTATCCAAAGTGTTCCCAACCCGTTCCCATACCGTGTCGGCGCAAGGCGGTATCACCGTGGCGCTGGGTAATTCCCATGAAGATAACTGGGAATGGCATATGTATGACACCGTCAAAGGTTCCGACTATATCGGTGACCAGGACGCGATTGAATATATGTGTAAAACCGGCCCGGAAGCGATTCTGGAGCTGGAGCATATGGGTCTGCCATTCTCCCGTCTTGATGACGGCCGCGTCTATCAGCGTCCGTTTGGTGGTCAGTCAAAAAACTTCGGTGGTGAGCAGGCAGCGCGTACCGCTGCGGCCGCTGACCGTACTGGCCACGCCCTGCTGCATACCCTGTATCAGCAGAACCTGAAAAACAAAACCACCATCTTCTCCGAATGGTATGCGCTGGACCTGGTGAAAAATGAAGACGGTGCGATTGTCGGTTGTACCGCTATCTGCATCGAAACCGGTGAAACCGTCTACTTCAAAGCCAAAGCTACCATCCTGGCAACCGGCGGTGCGGGACGTATTTATCAGTCCACCACCAACGCCCACATCAACACCGGCGACGGCGTTGGCATGGCGCTGCGCGCTGGCGTGCCGATGCAGGATATGGAGATGTGGCAGTTCCACCCAACCGGCATTGCCGGAGCCGGTGTTCTGGTAACCGAAGGTTGTCGTGGTGAAGGCGGTTATCTGCTGAACAAACACGGCGAACGCTTTATGGAACGCTATGCGCCAAACGCCAAAGACCTGGCGGGGCGTGATGTGGTCGCTCGTTCCATGATGGTGGAGATCCGTGAAGGTCGTGGTTGTGACGGCCCGTGGGGTCCGCATATCAAACTGAAACTCGACCATCTGGGTGCAGAAGTGCTGGAGTCACGTCTGCCGGGCATTCTCGAGCTGTCGCGTACCTTTGCTCACGTCGATCCGATTAAAGAACCGATTCCGGTCATTCCAACCTGTCACTACATGATGGGTGGCGTGCCGACCAAAGTCACCGGTCAGGCGCTGCGCGTCAATGAGCAGGGTGAAGATGAAGTGATTCCAGGCCTGTTCGCGGTGGGTGAAATCGCCTGCGTATCGGTACACGGTGCTAACCGTCTTGGCGGTAACTCCCTGCTTGACCTGGTAGTGTTTGGTCGTGCAGCGGGTCTGCATCTGGCGGAATGTATCGAAGAGCAGGGTGAACTGCGCGATGCCAGCCAGGAAGAGATCGACGCGGCAATGGCGCGTTTCAACCGCTGGGAAAACAACACCACTGGCGAAGACCCGGTTGAGATTCGCAAAGCACTGCAACGCTGCATGCAGAACAACTTCTCGGTGTTCCGTGAAGGTGAAGCGATGGCGCAGGGGCTGGAAGAGTTAAAAGTGATCCGTGAGCGTCTGAAATCCGCGCGTCTGGATGACCGTTCACCGGACTTCAATACTCAGCGTATCGAGTGTCTTGAACTGGATAACCTGCTGGAAACCGCGTATGCCACGGCAGTGGCGGCGAACTTCCGTACCGAAAGCCGTGGTGCGCATAGCCGCTTCGACTACCCGGATCGCGATGATGAAAACTGGCTGTGCCACAGCCTCTATGTTCCGCAAACGGAAAGCATGACGCGCCGTGAGGTGAACATGCAACCGAAACTGCGTGCGGCCTTCCCGCCGAAAGCGCGTACTTACTAATTGCGGAGATCATCATGAGACTCGAATTTTCAATCTATCGTTACAACCCGGAAGTGGATGACGCGCCGCGTATGCAGGAGTACAGCCTGGAAGCGGAAGACGGTCGCGATATGATGCTGCTGGATGCGCTGATCAAGCTGAAAGAGAAAGATCCGACGCTGGCGTTTCGTCGCTCCTGCCGTGAAGGCGTGTGCGGATCCGATGGCCTGAACATGAACGGCAAAAACGGTCTGGCGTGCATCACCCCGGTCTCTGCGCTGGGTAATGGTTCGAAGAAAATTGTTATCCGTCCATTGCCTGGTTTGCCGGTGATCCGCGATCTGGTTGTGGATATGGGGCAATTCTACGCACAATATGAGAAGATTAAGCCTTACCTGTTGAATAACGGGGAAAATCCACCGGCACGCGAGCATTTACAAAGCCCGGCTGAGCGTGAGCATCTGGATGGCCTGTACGAGTGTATCCTCTGCGCCTGCTGCTCAACCTCATGCCCGTCGTTCTGGTGGAACCCGGATAAATTCATCGGTCCGGCCGGTCTGCTGGCGGCTTACCGTTTCCTGATTGACAGCCGCGATACGGAAACCGATGCGCGTCTGGATAATCTGAACGATGCTTTCAGTGTATTCCGCTGTCACAGCATCATGAACTGTGTGAGCGTGTGCCCGAAAGGACTAAACCCGACGCGCGCCATCGGCCATATTAAGTCGATGCTGCTGCAACGCGGGGCGTAATCACCACCACTGTCCGGGAACCTCAGGTTCCCGGCAGTTTACGGAAGCCTCTATAAGCGCGGTCAACACCACGCTTATAAAGGTTCCCTTACGAGTCGGACGCCGATAGCGCAAGGGCTCGTATCGCTGAACTCACTACGGCAAGCCGCGAAAGCGGCAACAATGAAACCTCAAAAAAAGCATACTAATGCTTAAGGGATCACAATGCAGAACAGCGCGATGAAGCCCTGGCTGGACTCCTCCTGGCTGGCCGGCGCGAACCAATCTTACATAGAGCAACTCTATGAGGATTTCCTGACCGATCCTGACTCTGTTGATGCAGTGTGGCGCGACATGTTCCAACAGCTGCCTGGCACTGGCGTGAAACCTGAGCAGTTTCACTCCACCACGCGTGATTACTTCCGCCGCCTGGCGAAAGATGCTGCGCGTTACACTTCCACAGTCACTGATCCGGCCACCAACTCCAAACAGGTTAAGGTGTTGCAGCTGATCAACGCCTTCCGCTTCCGCGGACACCAGCACGCTAACCTTGATCCACTCGGCTTGTGGAAGCAGGACGCTGTACCGGATCTCGACCCGGTTTATCACGACCTGACCGACGCCGATTTTCAGGAAAGCTTTAACGTAGGCTCATTTGCTATCGGCAAAGAGACCATGAAGCTGGCCGATCTCTATGAGGCGCTGAAGCAAACCTACTGCGGCTCCATTGGTGCCGAGTATATGCATATCACCAACACCGACGAAAAACGCTGGATTCAACAGCGTATCGAATCGGTGGTGGGGCACGCGACGTTCAGCACGGATGAGAAAAAAGGTTTCCTGAAAGAACTGACAGCGGCAGAAGGCCTGGAAAAATATCTGGGCGCTAAATTCCCGGGCGCAAAACGCTTCTCGCTGGAAGGCGGCGACGCGCTGATTCCAATGCTGCGTGAAATGATTCGTCATGCCGGTAAGAGTGGCACGCGTGAAGTGGTGTTGGGTATGGCACACCGTGGCCGTCTCAACGTCTTGATCAACGTGCTGGGTAAAAAGCCCCAGGATCTGTTCGACGAATTCTCCGGTAAGCATAAAGAACATCTCGGCACCGGTGACGTGAAGTACCACATGGGCTTCTCGTCAGACGTGGAAACCGAAGGCGGCCTGGTGCATCTGGCGCTGGCGTTTAACCCGTCTCACCTCGAAATCGTTAGCCCGGTGGTGATGGGTTCAGTGCGTGCGCGTCTGGATCGTCTGGCAGAACCAAGCAGCAATAAAGTACTGCCAATCACCATTCATGGTGATGCTGCGGTAACCGGCCAGGGCGTGGTGCAGGAAACCCTGAACATGTCGCAGGCGCGTGGTTACGAAGTGGGCGGTACCGTTCGCATCGTGATCAACAACCAGGTGGGCTTCACCACCTCTAACCCGCTGGACGCGCGTTCTACGCCGTACTGTACCGATATCGGTAAAATGGTGCAGGCACCGATTTTCCACGTTAACGCGGATGATCCGGAAGCCGTTGCCTTTGTTACCCGACTGGCGCTCGACTATCGCAACACCTTCAAACGTGATGTGTTTATCGATCTGGTGTGCTACCGCCGTCATGGCCATAACGAAGCCGACGAGCCAAGTGCAACCCAGCCGTTGATGTACCAGAAAATCAAAAAGCATCCGACACCGCGTAAGATCTACGCCGATCGTCTGGAAGCAGATGGCATTGCCAAACTGGAAGATGCCACCGAGATGGTTAACCTGTACCGCGACGCACTGGATGCCGGTGAATGCGTGGTGCCGGAATGGCGTCCGATGAGTCTGCATTCTTTCACCTGGTCACCGTATCTCAACCACGACTGGGATGAGAGCTACCCGGCAACTGTGGAGATGAAACGTTTGCAGGAACTGGCGCGTCGTATCAGCCAGGTGCCGGAAGCGGTTGAAGTCCAGGGGCGTGTCGCCAAGATTTACAACGATCGTAAAGAGATGGCCGAAGGCAACAAAGCCTTTGACTGGGGCGGCGCGGAGAACCTCGCTTACGCTACGCTGGTGGATGAAGGCATCCCGGTCCGTCTGTCTGGTGAAGACTCCGGCCGTGGCACCTTCTTCCATCGTCATGCGGTAGTGCACAACCAGGCGAACGGTTCAACCTACACGCCGTTGCACCATATCCATCATGGTCAGGGCCAGTTCAAAGTTTGGGACTCCGTCCTGTCCGAAGAAGCGGTGCTGGCGTTTGAATACGGTTATGCCACCGCAGAGCCGCGCGTGCTGACCATCTGGGAAGCGCAGTTCGGTGACTTTGCCAACGGTGCTCAGGTGGTAATCGACCAGTTCATCAGTTCCGGCGAGCAGAAGTGGGGCCGTATGTGTGGCCTGGTGATGCTGCTGCCGCATGGCTACGAAGGACAAGGCCCGGAGCACTCCTCCGCCCGTCTGGAACGCTATCTGCAACTCTGTGCTGAGCAGAACATGCAGGTGTGTGTACCGTCTACGCCAGCGCAGGTTTACCATATGCTGCGTCGTCAGGCGTTACGCGGTATGCGTCGTCCGTTGATCGTGATGTCGCCGAAGTCGTTGCTGCGTCATCCGCTGGCGATTTCCACACTCGACGAACTGGCGAACGGCAGCTTCCAGCCGGCTATCGGCGAAATCGACGCCCTTGATGCGAAACAGGTAAAACGCGTAGTGATGTGTTCTGGTAAGGTCTATTACGACCTGCTGGAGCAACGTCGTAAGAACGAGAAAAACGACGTCGCGATTATCCGTATCGAGCAGTTATACCCGTTCCCGCATAAAGCGGTACAGGAAGCATTAAAAGCTTATGCCCATGTGCAGGATTTTGTCTGGTGTCAGGAAGAACCACTGAATCAGGGTGCATGGTATTGCAGTCAGCATCATTTCCGCGAAGTGATTCCGTTTGGTGCGTCACTGCGTTATGCAGGCCGTCCGGCTTCGGCTTCACCGGCCGTGGGCTACATGTCTGTACATCAAAAACAGCAGCAAGACCTGGTTAACGACGCGCTGAACCTTGGTTAATAAAAAGGAAAGATAATGAGTAGTGTAGATATTCTCGTTCCCGATTTGCCTGAATCCGTAGCGGATGCAACGGTAGCCACCTGGCATAAAAAACCCGGCGACGCGGTCAGTCGCGATGAAGTGATTGTCGAAATCGAAACCGACAAAGTGGTACTGGAAGTACCGGCTGCTGCCGACGGTGTTCTGGATGCGGTACTGGAAGATGAAGGCGCAACCGTGACCTCACGTCAGATCCTGGGCCGTCTGAAGGAAGGCAACAGCAGCGGGAAAGAGACTACCGCGAAAGTGGAGAGCAAGGAGTCAACGCCAGCACAGCGTCAGACTGCTTCTCTGGAAGAAGAGAGCAATGACGCGCTCAGCCCGGCAATTCGCCGTCTGATCGCGGAGCACGACCTTGACGCCAGCCAGATCAAAGGCAGCGGCGTGGGCGGTCGTATCACCCGTGAAGATGTAGAAAAACATCTGGCGAAGAAACCGGAAGCTAAAGCCGCACCGGCTGCGCAGCCTGCTGCCGCTGCTGCGCCGACGGCGATTGCGAACCGCAGCGAGAAGCGTGTACCGATGACGCGTCTGCGTAAGCGCGTGGCTGAGCGTCTGTTGGAAGCGAAGAACAGCACCGCGATGCTGACGACCTTCAACGAAGTGAACATGAAGCCGATTATGGATCTGCGTAAGCAGTACGGCGATGCCTTCGAGAAGCGTCACGGCGTGCGTCTGGGCTTTATGTCTTTCTACATCAAAGCCGTGGTTGAAGCGCTGAAACGCTTCCCGGAAGTGAACGCGTCTATCGATGGCGAAGACGTGGTGTATCACAACTATTTCGACGTCAGCATCGCGGTATCAACCCCGCGTGGTCTGGTGACGCCAGTGCTGAAAGATGTTGATGCGCTGAGCATGGCTGACATCGAGAAGAAAATTAAAGAGCTGGCGGTAAAAGGCCGTGACGGCAAGCTGACCGTTGAAGAACTGACCGGCGGTAACTTCACCATCACCAACGGTGGGGTGTTCGGTTCGCTGATGTCCACGCCGATCATCAACCCACCGCAGAGTGCGATCCTGGGGATGCACGCTATCAAAGATCGTCCGATGGCAGTGAATGGTCAGGTTGTGGTGCTGCCAATGATGTATCTGGCGCTCTCCTATGATCACCGTCTGATCGATGGCCGCGAGTCTGTCGGCTATCTGGTGGCCGTGAAAGAGATGCTGGAAGATCCGGCGCGTCTGCTGCTGGACGTCTAATTTTCACCGGGCGCGTTCTTAAGGGCGCGCCCAACACTCATTAGTCTTTTCAGACCTGAATGGATAGAACATCATGAACTTACACGAATACCAGGCGAAACAGCTGTTTGCACGGTATGGTATGCCGGCACCGACTGGCTACGCCTGTACTACGCCACGCGAAGCAGAAGAAGCCGCCTCTAAAATTGGCGCAGGCCCGTGGGTAGTGAAATGTCAGGTTCATGCCGGTGGCCGCGGTAAAGCGGGCGGTGTGAAAGTGGTTAAGAGCAAAGAAGAGATCCGCGCCTTTGCAGAACACTGGCTGGGCAAACGTCTGGTGACCTATCAAACTGACGCCGAAGGCCAGCCGGTAAACCAGATTCTGGTTGAAGCCGCGACTGACATCGATCAGGAGCTGTACCTGGGTGCGGTCGTTGACCGTGCCAGCCGTCGCGTGGTCTTTATGGCCTCGACCGAAGGTGGTGTTGAGATCGAGAAAGTGGCGGAAGAGACCCCGCACCTGATCCACAAAATGGCACTCGATCCGTTGGCCGGTCCTCAGCCGTATCAGGGCCGCGAGCTGGCGTTCAAACTGGGCCTGACCGGTAAGCAAGTCAGCCAGTTCACCAAAATCTTTATGGGTCTGGCGACCATGTTCCTCGAGCGCGATCTGGCGCTGGTAGAGATCAACCCGCTGGTCGTTACCAAGCAGGGTGACCTGGTGTGCCTCGATGGCAAACTGGGTGCCGATGGCAACGCCCTGTTCCGTCAGCCGGAACTGCGTGAAATGCGTGACCCGAGCCAGGAAGATCCGCGTGAAGCTCATGCAACGCAGTGGGAACTGAACTACGTCGCACTGGAAGGTAACATTGGCTGTATGGTCAACGGTGCCGGTCTGGCGATGGGTACCATGGACATCGTGAAACACCACGGTGGTCAGCCTGCAAACTTCCTTGATGTCGGCGGCGGCGCAACCAAAGAGCGCGTAACCGAAGCCTTCAAAATCATCCTGTCTGACGATGCGGTTAAAGCCGTATTCGTTAACATCTTCGGCGGCATCGTGCGTTGCGACCTGATCGCAGACGGCATCATCGGTGCAGTGGCAGAAGTGGGTGTCAACGTACCGGTGGTGGTACGTCTGGAAGGTAACAACGCCGAGCTGGGCGCTAAGAAACTGGCGGACAGCGGTCTGAACATCATTGCAGCAACCAGCCTGACAGACGCGGCACAGCGTGTTGTTGCTGCTGCGGAGGGTAAATAATGTCCATTTTGATCGACAAAAACACCAAAGTCATTTGCCAGGGTTTCACCGGTGGCCAGGGGACTTTCCACTCTGAGCAGGCGCTGGCCTATGGTACTCAGCTGGTTGGCGGTGTGACGCCGGGCAAAGGCGGCACCACCCATCTCGGTCTGCCGGTGTTTAACACCGTGCGCGAAGCGGTAGAAGCAACAGGCGCAACCGCCACCGTGATCTACGTTCCGGCTCCGTTCTGCAAAGACGGTATCCTGGAAGCGATCGATGCCGGTATCAAACTGATCATCACCATCACCGAAGGTATCCCGACGCTGGATATGCTGACCGTGAAAGTGAAGCTGGATGAAGCTGGTGTGCGCATGATCGGCCCGAACTGTCCGGGTGTGATCACCCCAGGCGAATGTAAAATCGGTATCATGCCGGGCCACATTCACCTGCCGGGCCGCGTAGGTATCGTGTCACGTTCTGGCACCCTGACCTATGAAGCGGTTAAGCAGACCACCGATATCGGTTATGGTCAGTCTACTTGTGTCGGCATCGGTGGTGACCCGATCCCGGGTTCTAACTTCATCGACATCCTGAAAATGTTCCAGGAAGACCCGCAGACCGAAGCGATCGTGATGATTGGTGAGATCGGCGGTAGTGCTGAAGAAGAAGCTGCTGCCTATATCAAAGAACACGTCACCAAGCCGGTTGTCGGTTACATCGCCGGTGTGACTGCGCCGAAAGGTAAACGTATGGGCCACGCCGGTGCAATCATTGCCGGTGGTAAAGGTACGGCGGATGAGAAATTCGCTGCACTGGAAGCGGCTGGCGTGAAAACCGTGCGCAGCCTGGCTGACATCGGTGATGCGGTGAAAGCGGTACTGCCTGCTAAATAAGTTTACGTTTTTGATCTAAGCCACCTGCGGGTGGCTTTTTTTATGTCCGTAGCCACTGAAAAAGTGGGGAAAAATCCTGCGCAGTGAAAATTGCCGTCTATGCTTACTTTGTCAGAAAGGTAAAGAAGGGCAAATTCGAAGGCGTTCTGTTTGAAAGTTAGGAAAGTCTTACCCGCCGCTTCGTTAAATTTTTATGGCAAAGGTAATTATTTTCTTAATTACGTCATCGTCTCATGACAACTAATTAACAACCTGCCTAACAATACATATCTGGAAATTTTGTACGTTATCACAGATCAATAAATGCTGAGATATAACAAACTTTACCGCTGGCAAAGCGCAGCGCAAACGGTATAAATTGCGCTACATCAATTCAATCATTTCCATGTTTTTTCAGGAGTTTGTGCCAGGCGTTGTTATATCAATTCTGTCGCCACCGCACTCTCAACTGTCGAAAACCGATTGTTGCGATGAGTTTTCAGGGCTTTTTCATCACAGTTACTCGCTCACTTCGGGCAGCAGATTACTCTGTTCTGTCGGTAACAAAACAAAACTGGAATCAATAATCAGTCGTTCCTGACTCTTATTCTGCACGTCAATGTCTGTCTTTTTACCGTTGTCGCCCGCAGAAGGAGTTCATGCGAGGAGCAAGGAGTCATCATGTTAGATATTGTCGAGCTGTCGCGTTTACAGTTTGCTCTGACGGCGATGTACCATTTCCTGTTCGTGCCATTAACGCTGGGTATGGCGTTTCTGTTGGCGATCATGGAAACCGTATACGTCCTGACGGGGAAACAAATTTATAAAGATATGACCAAATTCTGGGGCAAGTTGTTTGGTATCAACTTTGCCCTGGGCGTGGCGACCGGTCTGACCATGGAGTTTCAGTTCGGTACCAACTGGTCTTATTACTCACATTACGTCGGCGATATCTTTGGTGCGCCGCTGGCCATCGAAGGCCTGATGGCGTTCTTCCTTGAATCTACCTTTGTCGGCCTGTTCTTCTTCGGCTGGGATCGCCTCGGTAAGGTACAACACCTGACGGTGACCTGGCTGGTGGCGCTGGGTTCGAACATGTCAGCGCTGTGGATCCTCGTGGCGAACGGCTGGATGCAAAACCCGATTGCCTCTGAGTTCAACTTCGAAACCATGCGTATGGAGATGGTGAGCTTCTCCGAACTGGTGCTCAACCCGGTGGCGCAGGTGAAATTCGTGCACACGGTGGCAGCCGGTTACACCGCAGGGGCGATGTTTATTCTCGGTATCAGCTCATGGTATCTGTTGAAAGGGCGTGACATTGCTTTCGCTAAGCGCTCCTTCGCGATTGCCGCCAGCTTCGGTATGGCTGCGGTGCTCTCCGTTATCGTACTGGGTGATGAATCCGGCTATGAAATGGGTGATGTGCAGAAAACCAAACTGGCTGCCATCGAAGCGGAATGGGAAACGCAACCTGCGCCTGCCTCCTTTACCTTGTTCGGTATTCCAGATCAGGACGCGCAGCAAAACAGATACGCTATCCAGATTCCTTATCTGCTCGGTTTGATAGCCACTCGTTCGGTGGATACGCCGGTTACCGGCCTGAAAGAGTTGCTGGCGCAGCATGAAGTGCGTATCCGTAACGGTATGAAGGCCTATGCGTTACTCAACGAATTGCGTGCAGGTAGCAAGGATCCGGCAGTGCGTACCGCTTTTGAGCAAAGCAAACAGGATCTCGGTTATGGCTTGCTGCTGAAGCGTTATACCCCGGACGTGGCTAACGCTACCGAAGCGCAGATTCAGAAAGCGACGGCGGACTCGATCCCTCGCGTCGCACCGCTCTATTTTGCCTTCCGTATCATGGTGCTGTGCGGCGTGCTGCTGCTGGCAATCATTGCGTTGTCGTTCCTGAGTGTGATCCGCAATCGCATCGGCAAGTGGCCGTGGCTGCTTAAAGCGGCACTGTACGGCATCCCACTGCCGTGGATCGCCATCGAATCAGGTTGGTTTGTCGCGGAATATGGTCGTCAACCTTGGGCGGTCGGTGAGGTGTTGCCGACGGCAGTGGCGAACTCTTCGCTGACCACTGGTGACGTGCTGTTCTCCATGATTCTGATATGCGGTCTGTACACCCTGTTCCTGGTGGCGGAGATGTATTTGATGTTCAAATTTGCCCGCCTTGGTCCAAGTAGCCTGAAAACGGGCCGCTACCACCATGAGCAGATTGGCTCATCGACTCAACCGGCGCGTGGATAAGGAGAGCTACCATGTTTGATTATGAAGTGTTGCGATTTATCTGGTGGCTGCTGATCGGCATTCTGCTGGTTGGGTTTGCCGTCACTGAAGGTTTCGACATGGGGGTAGGGATGCTGGTCCGTATTATGGGCCGCACCGATACCGAACGTCGCGTAATGATCAACACCATTGCCCCGCACTGGGACGGTAACCAGGTGTGGCTGATCACCGCAGGTGGCGCGCTTTTCGCTGCCTGGCCGATGGTGTACGCCGCCGCATTTTCCGGCTTCTATGTCGCGATGATCCTGGTGCTGTCGTCACTGTTCTTCCGTCCGGTCGGTTTTGATTACCGCTCCAAGATTGAAGATGTGCGCTGGCGTGGCACCTGGGACTGGGGCATCTTTATCGGTAGCTTTGTACCGCCGTTGGTGATTGGCGTGGCATTCGGTAACCTGTTGCAGGGCGTACCCTTCCACGCTGACGAATACCTGCGTCTGTTCTATACCGGCAACTTCTTCCAGCTGTTAAATCCGTTTGGCCTGCTGGCTGGCGTGATCAGTGTGGCGATGTTCCTGGCGCAGGGCGCAACTTATCTGCAAATGCGTACCACTGGCGAACTGCATGTCCGTTCACGTTCCGTTGCGCAGATCTCCGCCTTAGTGATGATGGTGTGCTTCATTCTCGCTGGCGTGTGGGTGAAATACGGTATTGATGGTTATGTGGTGAAAAGCGTTATCGATCACCATGCCGCGTCTAACCCACTGGGTAAAGATGTGGTACGTGAAGCCGGAGCCTGGTTGGTGAACTTTGAGCAGACGCCGATCCTGTGGATCTTCCCGTTACTGGGTGTGCTGATGCCGCTGCTGACCATCCTGTGTTCGCGTGCTGAGAAGGGTGCCTGGGCATTTATCTTCTCTTCACTGACTCTGGCGGGTGTGATCATGACGGTAGGCATTGCGATGTTCCCGTTCATCATGCCATCCAGCACCGTGCCGGGCACCAGCCTGACCATGTGGGATGCAACTTCCAGTGCGCTGACGCTGAAAATTATGACCTTTGCGGCCATCGTGTTTGTGCCGATCATCCTGCTGTACACCACCTGGTGTTACTACAAAATGTATGGTCGCATCACCAAAGAACACATTGAGAGCAATACGCACTCCCTGTACTGATTAAGGAGAAAGAGCATGTGGTATTTTGCCTGGATACTTGGCACCCTGCTGGCTTGTTCGTTCGGTGTGATCGCGGCACTGGCGCTGGAGCGTGCGGAAGAAGCCGCAGCAAAGGGTGATAAAGCCTGATGCGCGGATTGTTTCAGACACTGTATCGTCTGATGGATAAGGGCCCGTTGCGGGCCCTTTCACTATTGCTGGCCCTATGGCTGGCGGGGTGTGTGTTCTGGGATCCGTCGCGCTTCGCGGCGAAGACCAGCGCACTCTCGGTCTGGCATGGACTGGTGCTGATTTGGGCGGTATGTACTGGCGTGATTCATGGTACCGGGTTCCGTCCTCAGCGCTTGCGTTGGCAAGCGTTGTTCACACCGTTACCGGCAATGGTCGTGTTGGCGGCGGGAATCATCTGGTTTTACCGTTAAGTCAACGATCAGGACGAATGTTGTCCTTTTTTTGTAGAAATTTCAGGCGCTGGTGTGAGGTTATGTCAGCGCCTGGTCAAGAAACCTGCCAAAAATCCTTCCGATTGTTACCGTGTGATAATTATTTTCTCGCGGCGTCAGCGGGCCATTCCCAAGCTGATCTCACTTGCGTATAGTAGCAACGTTTAAAATGATACCGGGATGTAGAGTGAGTACAACGCTGTTTCGCTGGCCGGTTCGGGTCTATTACGAAGACACCGACGCCGGTGGTGTGGTTTACCATGCCAGCTATATCGCTTTTTATGAACGAGCACGTACTGAGATGTTGCGCCAGCACCATTTCAATCAACAGACGTTGCTGGAACAGCAAATCTGTTTTGTGGTACGGCGTATGACGGTGGACTATCTTGCGGCAGCACGTCTTGACGATCTTCTGGAAATCCAGAGTGAAGTGACCTCAATGACGCGAGCCACCATGACGTTCTCGCAGCGTATCGTGAATAATGAAGGCAAAGTGCTCAATGAAGCAGAAGTCCTGATTGCCTGCATCAACCCACATCTAATGAAGCCGATTGCGCTTCCCAAGTCTATTGTCGCGGAGTTCAAGCAGTGACTGACATGAATATTCTTGATTTGTTCCTGAAGGCAAGCCTTCTGGTCAAACTTATCATGTTGATTTTGATCGGCTTTTCCATTGCCTCCTGGGCAATCATTATTCAGCGTACCCGCATTCTCAATGCTGCCGGGCGCGAAGCCGAAGCGTTTGAAGATAAATTCTGGTCAGGTATCGAGCTGTCTCGCCTGTATCAGGAGAGCCAGGGACGTCGTGACGAACTGAACGGCTCAGAGCAGATTTTCTATTCCGGTTTTAAAGAGTTCGCGCGCCTGCATCGCGCCAATAGCCACGCGCCAGAAGCGGTGGTGGAAGGTGCCAGCCGTGCCATGCGTATCTCGATGAACCGTGAACTGGAAGCGCTGGAAAACCACATTCCTTTCCTTGGCACCGTCGGTTCCATCAGTCCTTATATCGGTCTGTTTGGTACGGTGTGGGGGATTATGCACGCCTTTATCGCCCTCGGCGCGGTGAAGCAGGCTACCTTGCAAATGGTTGCGCCGGGTATCGCTGAAGCGCTGATCGCCACCGCAATCGGTCTGTTTGCCGCGATTCCGGCGGTCATGGCGTACAACCGTCTGAACCAGCGTGTGAATAAGCTGGAGCAGGGCTACGACAACTTTATGGAAGAGTTCACGGCTATCCTGCATCGTCAGGCTTTCTCCACCGACAATACGAAGTAAGTCGAGGTAAACGATGGCCAGAACCCGTGGTCGCGGACGCCGCGACCTTAAGTCGGAAATCAACATCGTTCCACTCCTGGACGTGCTGCTGGTGCTGCTGCTGATTTTTATGGCAACCGCGCCGATCATTACCCAAAGTGTGGAAGTGGATCTGCCGGATGCGACTGATTCAAAAACAGTTTCCAGCGATGATAATCCGCCGGTGATTGTCGAGGTTTCCGGGGTAGGACAGTACAGCCTGGTGGTGGATCACGATCGTATGAACCAACTGCCTCCTGAGCAAGTGGTGAGCGAAGCGCAGCGCCGACTGGAAGCCAATCCGAAGACTGTTTTTCTGATCGGTGGTGCGAAAGATGTGCCTTACGACGAAATCATCAAGGCGCTTAACCTGCTGCATCAGGCTGGCGTGAAATCTGTCGGTTTGATGACGCAGCCGATTTAAAGCGAACCGTTTTTGGGAACCGAGAGTGTCGAAGGCAACCGAGCAAAACGAGAAGTTAAAACGCGCGATAATCATTTCGGTGATTCTGCACATCGTGTTGATCGCCTTGCTGATTTGGAGCTCGTTTAACGAAAAAATCGAATCCAGCGGCGGTGGCGGCGGTAGCGATATCGACGCGGTAATGGTCGACCCGGGTGCCGTGGTCGATCAATACAATCGTCAGCAGAATCAACAAAGCGATAGCAAGCGTGCCGAGCAGCAGCGCGAGAAACAGGCGCAGCAGCAGGCTGAAGAGTTACAACAGAAGCAGGCCGCCGAACAACAGCGTCTGAAAGAGCTGGAGAAAGAGCGTTTGCAGGCGCAACAGGAAGCCAAAGAGCAGGCGAAACAGCAGGCCGAGCAGCAGAAAGCGGCTGAAGCGGCGGCAAAACAGGCGCAGGAAGAACAGAAAGCGGCTGAAGCGGCAGCGGCGAAAGCCAAAGCCGACGCCAAAGCGCAGGCCGATGCACAGGCAAAAGCGGCGGCAGAAGCTCAGGCGAAAGCCGCTGCTGAAGCGAAGCAGGCAGCAGCTGAAGCGAAGAAACAGGCTGAGCAAGAGGCGAAGGCGGCAGCAGCCGAAGCGGCGAAAGAGAAAGCGGCGCAGGAAGCGAAAGCAGCGGCTCAGGCGAAAGCCAAAGCGGATGCCGAAGCGAAAGCGCAGGCCGCGGCCGATGCCAAGGCAAAAGCCGCGCAGGAAGCCAAAGAGAAAGCGGCTGAAGACGCGAAAGCTAAGGCTGCGGCTGAGGCGAAAGAAAAAGCCGAAGCAGCAGCGAAAGCGAAGGCGGATGCTGCGGCGAAAGCCAAAGCAGCAGCTGACGCGAAGAAGAAAGCAGCTGCCGAAGCGGCGAAGAATGAAAACGCTGTTGATGATCTGCTGGGTGGTCTTTCATCCGGTAAGAATGCACCGAAAAGTGGGAACGCTTCCGGTGGCGGGGCTGCGGCTGGACAAGGTAATCAGAAGAAAGCCGGTGCTTCAGGAGCCGAAATTAACTCCTATATGGGCCAGGTTGTGGCAGCAATTCAGAGCCGTTTCTATGATGCTGATTCCTACAAAGGTAAAGAGTGTAACCTGCGCATCAAGCTGGCTCCAGATGGCTTGCTGATTGATGTGAAGGCGGAGGGTGGCGATCCGGCGTTGTGTCAGGCGGCAGTCTCGGCGGCGAAACAAGCACGCATACCGAAGCCACCTTCACAGGCGGTGTATGAGGTGTTCAAAAACGCACCAATGGATTTCAAACCTCAGTAATGCAGTAACATACGGCAGGTTGAACTAAGGTTAGCTTGCCGTATTCTATGAGTACCCGTGTTTTTTCAGGAACAGTGCGAATTATCATGAACTCAGGTTCAGATAAGGGAGAAAAGATGAAGCAGGCACTTCGTGTAACCTTAGGTTTTTTTGTACTGCTGTGGGCGGCCATGCTGCACGCGGAAGTACGCATTGAAATTACGCAGGGCGTGAATACCGCACGTCCTATTGGTGTGGTTCCTTTCCAGTGGGCCGGTCCGGGCGCTGCACCAGAAGATATTGGTGGCATTGTCGCAGCGGACTTGCGTAACAGCGGTAAATTCAATCCGCTGGATCGCTCACGTCTGCCGCAGCAGCCGACCAGCGCACAGCAGGTTCAGCCTGCCGCCTGGAGCGCACTGGGTATCGACGCTGTCGTGGTAGGTCAGGTCACCCCGAATGCCGATGGCAGCTACCAGATCGCTTACCAACTGGTAGATACCGGTGGTGCACCGGGCACGGTACTGGCGCAGAACTCTTACAAAGTGACGAAGCAGTGGCTGCGTTATGCCGCACACACTGCCAGTGACGAAGTGTTTGAGAAGCTGACCGGTATCAAAGGTGCCTTCCGTACCCGTATCGCGTACGTGGTACAGACCAACGGTGGTCAGTTCCCGTATGAACTTCGCGTTTCTGATTACGATGGTTACAACCAGTTTGTGGTGCATCGTTCGCCGGAACCGCTGATGTCACCGACCTGGTCGCCGGACGGCAGCAAACTGGCTTATGTGACCTTTGAAAGCGGTAAATCTGCGCTGGTAGTGCAGACGCTGGCAAACGGTGCGATTCGCCAGGTTGCTTCTTTCCCGCGCCACAACGGTGCGCCAGCCTTCTCGCCGGATGGTTCTAAACTGGCATTTGCCCTGTCTAAAACCGGTAGCTTGAATCTGTACGTGATGGACCTGGGTTCAGGTCAGATTCGTCAGATTACCGATGGACGTTACAATAGCACCGAACCCACCTGGTTCCCGGATAGCCAGACCCTGGCTTACACCTCGGATCAGGCCGGTGCGCCACAGATTTACAAAATTGGCATTAACGGCGGTGCGCCACAACGTATTACCTGGGAAGGTTCACAGAACCAGGATGCGGATGTGTCTGCCGACGGTAAAACAATGGTGATGATCAGCAGCGCCGGTGGTGCTCAGCATGTCGCCAAACAGGATCTGGAAACGGGAGCCGTTCAAACGTTAACGGACACGTTCCTGGATGAGACGCCAAGTCTGGCTCCTAACGGCACGATGGTAATCTATAGCTCTACTCAGGGGATGGGTTCCGTGTTGCAGTTGGTTTCAACCGATGGGCGTTTCAAAGCGCGTCTTCCGGCAACTGATGGACAGGTAAAATCACCTGCCTGGTCGCCGTATCTGTGATGCATCAATCCCCTGCTGAGGTGGGGGATCATATGTATGGCAAACAAAATAATAGGATAAAGAAATGCAACTGAACAAAGTGCTGAAGGGTTTGATGCTGGCTCTGCCGGTTATCGCAGTGGCTGCATGTAGCTCTCACAAAAACAACAACAACGACCAGACTGGTATGGGTGCTGATGGCGCTTACGGTTCTGGCCAGAACGGTAACATGTCTTCTGACGAGCAGGCACGTCTGCAAATGCAGCAGCTGCAGCAGAACAACATCGTTTACTTCGGTCTGGACAAGTATGACGTGCAGTCTGAGTACGCTCAGATGCTGGATCAGCACGCTGCTTTTCTGCGTAGCAACCCGTCTTACAAAGTGACCATCGAAGGTCATGCGGATGAGCGCGGTACGCCGGAATACAACATCGCCCTGGGCGAGCGTCGTGCTAACGCAGTGAAAATGTACCTGCAGGGTAAAGGCGTGTCAGCTGATCAGATGTCTATCGTTTCTTACGGTAAAGAGAAGCCGGCAGTTCTGGGTCACGACGAAGCGGCTTACGCTAAAAACCGTCGTGCCGTTCTGGTTTACTAAGATAATCACATGATGAGTAACTTCAGACTTCATCTCTTGAGTCTGTCGTTACTGGTTGGTGTAGCGGCCCCCTGGGCCGCTAATGCCCAGGCGTCAATCAGTAGCGTTGGCTCAGGCTCGGTCGAAGACCGTGTCACCACTCTTGAACGAATCTCCAATGCCCAGGCTCAGCTTTTGCAGCAGTTGCAGCAGCAGATGAGTGACAACCAAAGCGATATCGATTCGCTGCGCGGGCAAATTCAGCAGAACACCTATCAGCTTAATCAGGTGATTGAACGCCAGAAGCAGATCTACCAGCAGATTGACAGTTTGAGCAGCGGTAATAATGGTGCTCAGGCCAACGGTGGTGGTGATGCAGCGGCAGCCGCCGGTGGTGCTGGTGCTGCCACCGCAGCCGCAGGCAGCAGTGACAGCGCAGCAACCGCAGCGCCGACACAAAGCGGTGATGCCAACAGCGACTACAATGCCGCTGTAGCGCTGATTCTGGAGAAGAAGCAATACGATCAGGCCATTACTGCGTTGCAGGCATGGGTGAAGCGTTATCCAGATTCGACTTACCAGCCCAATGCCAATTACTGGCTGGGGCAGTTGTTTTACAACAAGGGCAAAAAGGACGATGCGGCCTATTATTTTGCCACTGTGGTAAAAAACTACCCGAAATCGCCGAAAGCCGCAGAAGCGTTGTTTAAGGTTGGGGTGATCATGCAGGAGAAGAACGACACGGCGAAAGCTAAAGCGGTCTACCAGCAAGTGATCAAACAATTCCCAAACAGCGAATCGGCAAAGCTGGCGCAGAAACGTCTCGCCGGGTTGTAATTTGTGCAGCACAGACCGGATTTCGTGTGATTTCTGGTCTGGCCGCATGAAAGGTAAGCAATTGAGTAATTTGGTGGAAAATAAGGGTTGCGCTACCCCGCTAAATCAGTAATATATGCCGCCGTTGCCGGGACATATCTTAACAAGTATCGGCAGCGCTGAAGATGGGTCGTTAGCTCAGTTGGTAGAGCAGTTGACTTTTAATCAATTGGTCGCAGGTTCGAATCCTGCACGACCCACCATCTCAACCTCTAATCGGTTCAGTGTTTTCTTCAGTTTGCTTCACAACCACGATGGGTCGTTAGCTCAGTTGGTAGAGCAGTTGACTTTTAATCAATTGGTCGCAGGTTCGAATCCTGCACGACCCACCATCTGGTCACTCTGGTTGTAAGCCCTCATCGAGCGGGTCGTTAGCTCAGTTGGTAGAGCAGTTGACTTTTAATCAATTGGTCGCAGGTTCGAATCCTGCACGACCCACCAATATGTAGAAAGGCGCCCTAAAGGCGCCTTTTTGCTTTCCCGGGATTCGGATGCGTAGCGGCGCGATTTATCGCGCTCTTTTATGACCGTTACGAATCATGCTTTTCTGCGCGATCAATCGCACCGCTACGCCAGATATGCAGCACCGCATAACTGCGCCACGGACGCCACACCTGCGACAGTTGTTCCGCTTCCTTCGCACTTACGCCGCCCAGATTGTTACGAATCGCGATATCCTCTTTGGGAAACGCATCCGGCCAGCGCAGCGCCCGCATCGCGATATAGCTGGCGGTCCATGGACCGACCCCTTTCAACGCCAGCAATTGCTGCTGCACCACATCCGGATTTACCGCGCCATTAAAACGCAAGGCACCCGAGGCGCAGGACTGAGCCAGTACGATGATCGCCTGGGAACGTGCGCTGACAATCCCAAGGCTGGCGATATCATCCTGAGTTGCAGCCGCCAGCGTTTCTACGCTGGGAGAGAGGCGCGACAGCTCAGGCCACGGCGTTATCATGGGCTCGCCAAAACGTTGTGCCACACGACTACTCAACGTCGTCGCCGCCTTGACCGTCACCTGCTGACCGAGAATCGCCCGCACTCCCAGCTCAAAACCATCAAACGCGCCTGGCACTCGCAGGCCGGGATACATTGCCAGACTCGGTGCCAGTAACGGGTCCTGGGCTAACTGGTCGGCAATCCGCTGCGGTTGGGCATCCAAATCGAACAAATCGCGCAGGCGGCGTAGCAGGGCGGGCAACACCGGCGTCAGGCTGGTGGTGAATTGCACCTTCAGCGCCTGTTTCTCAGGATAGTGGCTGACGCGTACCCAACCCTGACAACCGCCCAGCGCCACGGTACGGTGATAGACGCCCTCTGACACCCATTCCACCTCCTTCATCACACGCTGTTGCAGAAAATCGAGTATCGCCTCCCAGTCATAAGGCGGGCGATAACTCAGGCGGAGTTCCGCGCTCTCCTGCAACGGCGTGCCGGGGGCAGGGGAAGCCTGTTTGCGCAGGCGGGATGGCGTCATACGATAGCGGGCCTGGAACACATCATTGAATCGGCGTAGGCTGTTAAAACCGCTGGCATAGGCGATTTCCGTGATTGGCAGCGAGGTTTCAGTCAATAGCTGCTTCGCCAGCAACATGCGCCGGGTTTGCCGTAACTCGATCGGTGATACGCCCAGTTCCTGTTGCACTACGCGGCGCAGTTGGCGCTCACTCAGACCAAACTCGCTGGCAATCTCCGCCAGCGTTTCCTGCTCTTCCAGCAGGCCTTCTTCAATGCGGCGGATCAGCCGATCGGCGATACGATGGTGACTATCAACCGGGGCAAAACCGGGAGCCAGTTCCGGGCGGCACCGCAGACAGGGGCGAAAATGGGCCTTCTCTGCCGCTTCAGCGCTGGAAAAGAACAGGCAATTTTTCTGCATTGGGGCTTTAACCGGGCAGATCGGTCGACAATAGATGCCGGTTGATGTCACACCAACAAAAAACAAGCCGTCAAAACGGCTGTCGCGCGATGTCAGCGCCTGGTAAGCAATATCGGGATCAAACATCATCTTCTCCAGCAAATAAACCGCATCCTCGCGCAGCCTGGCGACGAAAACTCGCTGCTTTCGGACAGCTAACCAGTTTATCTGCATGACCGAAAACAGCCAGTTTATGGCAGCAAAAGTGCGATAATGCACCACAGATATCAAGCCGGAGGCGCACTATGTATCATGCAAAAATTATCGCTACCCCTGTGGGCGATCTCACCTTAATTGCCAGCAATAAAGGACTATCGGCGATTTTGTGGGAGAACGAAGGGTCACAACGCGTGCCGCTCAAGCCGATCAGCCGTGACGACCAGCATCCGATCTTATGTGAAACCGAACGCCAGCTAGGCGAATACTTTGCCGGGCAGCGTCAGCAGTTTGACCTGCCCTATGACACCGTCGGCACTGAGTTTCAGAAAAAAGTCTGGCAGGCGTTGATCACCATTCCCTTTGGTGAAACCCGCAGCTATCGCCAGATCGCCGAGCAAATTGGTAATCCTAAAGCGGTGCGGGCCGTCGGTGCGGCCAACGGTAAGAATCCACTGTCGATTGTGGCACCTTGCCATCGGGTTATTGGCAGCAATGGCAAACTGACCGGATTTGCCGGTGGCTTGCCGGTCAAAGCCTTCCTGCTGGAACTGGAAGGGATGCCAAAACGCTAACCGCGTCACAGCCACTCTGCTTTGGGTAAAAAAAACACGACACGCTCGGTGAGATCCGCTATCTTGTTTAGCATATAAAACACGATGGCGGATTTTGTGCCATCTTAATCGCCATGCAAGGCGATTTTGTTAAATTAAGAAAACCGAGAGCCGTGTCATGAGCCTGATGTTCGATCCTGAAAGCGCGATCTACCCCTTCCCGCCGAAACCGGCGCGTCTCAGCCAGGATGAAAAATCGTTTTATATCGAAGAAATCAAACGGTTACTAAAAGAACGCGATGCGGTGATGGTGGCGCATTATTACACCGATCCAGAAATTCAGGCTCTGGCGGAAGCCACCGGTGGCTGCGTAGCGGATTCGCTGGAAATGGCGCGTTTTGGTAGCACTCATCCGGCCTCCACTCTACTGGTGGCAGGGGTGCGTTTTATGGGCGAAACCGCGAAAATTCTCAGCCCGGAAAAAACCGTGCTGATGCCTACCTTGCAGGCGGAATGCTCGCTCGATCTGGGCTGTCCGATTGAGGAGTTCAACCGCTTTTGCGATGCGCACCCGGATCGTACCGTGGTGGTGTATGCCAACACCTCGGCAGCGGTTAAAGCCCGCGCCGATTGGGTTGTGACCTCCAGCATCGCGGTTGAACTGATTGAACATCTCGACAGCCTCGGTGAGAAAATCATCTGGGCACCGGATCGTCATCTGGGGCGCTACGTTACGCAGAAAACCGGCGCGGATGTGCTGTGCTGGCAGGGGGCCTGCATCGTACACGATGAATTCAAAACCCAGGCGCTGCAACGTATGAAGGCGCTCTATCCTGATGCCGCAGTGCTGGTCCACCCGGAATCCCCTCAGGCGATTGTCGATCTGGCCGATGCCGTCGGTTCTACCAGCCAGCTGATTCAGGCGGCGAAAAGCCTGCCACATCCGCAGATGATTGTCGCCACTGACCGCGGCATCTTCTACAAAATGCAGCAGGCGGTACCGGAAAAGGAGCTGCTGGAAGCACCGACTGCCGGAGAAGGGGCCACCTGTCGCAGCTGTGCGCATTGCCCGTGGATGGCAATGAACGGGTTGAAAGCGATTGCCGAAGGGTTAGCACAGGGCGGCAGTGAGCACGAAATCCATGTCGATGATGGATTACGCGAAGCGGCGTTGCTGCCACTCAACCGCATGCTATCCTTTGCAGCGGAACTCAAACTCAAGGTGAAAGGGAACGCCTGACGCGCTGCACCTTTCAGACAGGTGCCCGTTATGGATTTCTTTAGCACGCAAAACATTCTGGTTCATATTCCTCTCGGCGTCGGCGGCTACGATCTTTCCTGGATCGAAGCGGTTGGCACCGTGGCTGGCCTGCTGTGTATCTGGCTGGCCAGTCTGGAAAAAATCATCAATTATTTCTTCGGCCTGATCAACGTTACCCTGTTTGCGGTGATCTTCTTCCAGATCCAGCTCTACGCCAGTTTGCTGCTGCAACTGTTTTTCTTTGTCGCCAATGTCTATGGCTGGTATGCCTGGAGTCGGCAAAATGAAGCGCAGGAAGCGGAGCTGAAAATTCGCTGGCTGCCGCTGCCAAAAGCGCTGGGTTGGGGGGCCGTATGCGTCATTGCCATCGCGCTGATGACCTTCTGGATTGACCCGGTGTTTGCCTTCCTGACCCGCAGCGCGGTAGGCATCATGCAGGGGCTGGGATTGCAGGTGGTGATGCCGCAATTACAACCGGATGCCTTCCCGTTCTGGGATTCCAGCATGATGGTGTTGTCGATTGTGGCGATGATTCTGATGACGCGTAAATACGTGGAAAATTGGCTGCTGTGGGTGGTGATCAATGTCATCAGCGTGATGATTTTTGCCCGCCAGGGCGTCTATGCCATGTCGCTGGAGTACGCCATCCTGACGCTGATCGCGCTGAACGGTTCCCGTTTGTGGATCAAAAGCGCACGCGAACATGGCTCGCATGCGCTCTCCTCTTAATGATGTTGGTGCACATGACCGGCATGATGATGCGGGTCATGCTGCATACTCCCTGAGTCGAAGCACAATTCACAATCCGGCCCGCTACAGGGCTGGTACTCCATCTGCACCGTGGCGTGAGCGATCTGATAATGCTGGTGCAGGTAGCGATGAATGCGCACCAGCAGCGCGTCGTGGTCATAAGGCGGGATCACCTGTACATGCAGCGTCAGCACCGGTTTCTCGCCCACTTGCCATAAATGCACATGATGGACATTGCGCACTTCAGCGATATTCAGAGTCAGTTCGCGTTTGAGCTTATCAACATTGATATGACCGGGCGCGCCCTCCAGCAGTTCGTGCAAACTTTCACGCAGCAACGACCATGCGCTGCGTACCACCAGCAGCGACACCAGCAGCGACAGAATCGGATCGATCGGCGTCCAGCCGGTGAACATAATGATCACCGCCGCGACAATAGCACCAACCGATCCCAGCAAATCCCCCAGCACATGCAGAGCGGCTGCACGCACGTTAAGGTTCTTCTCTTCGCTGCCATGATGCAGCAGCCAGAAGGAGAGCAAATTCGCCAGCAAACCGGCCACGCCAATGGTCAGCATCAGGCCACCGGCGACCGGCTGCGGTTGATAAAAGCGCCGTAACGCCTCCCAGACAATCATCACGGTAATCACCAGCAAGGCAATCGCGTTGACAAAGGCTGCCAGCGTGGTGAGGCGCAACAAGCCAAAGGTATGACGCGCATTCGGTTTGCGTCGGGAAAATTGCACAGCCAGCAGCGCCATCAACAGGGCGGCGGTATCGGTAAGCATATGACCGGCATCCGCCAGCAGGGCCAGCGAACCGGAGATCCAACCGCCAATCGCTTCGACCAACATAAACAAGGCGGTAATGCCAAAGGCCGCCGCGAGGCGGGTATGGTTGCCGTCAGGCGTGTTGTGAGAATGGGTGTGTGCCATAACTTTCCAGTTTTTTCAGTAACCTGTTCGTTAATGATATCAGTAAATTGAGTTGCTCTGGTTCCAGCCGTTGCTGTTTGGCGGCTTCTGCCAGTTGCTGACAATGGGACGCAACCTCGTCCATCCCCAGCAACAGCCAGCTGCCTTTCATCCGATGTGCGGCGCGCGCCAGTGCTGGCCAATCCTGCGCGGTGCTGGCGGTCAGCAGGGTGTCGCGGTCCTGTAGCATCGTGCGTTGCAACGTCTGACAAATGCGCGGAATCATGCTGGCGTTGTGCTGCGCAAGGACATGCAGGCTGTCGGATAGCGGCATCAGCGGGTCCTGGCTGGCGCGCGCCAACAGGGGGGCAACATCATTCAGCGTGATCGGTTTTACCAGCAGCGCTTCGTTGGGTTGGAGCGGCAGCTTGACCAGCTGCGCATCTGCGGAACAGATCACCCGCAACGCATTATCGCCACGTTGTCGCTGGCGGCGACGCAGGATCCGCAACAGCGTGAGGCCGTTGGGGCGCGGCATCATCTGGTCAATAAACAGCAGGTCAAAGGGCTGACGGGCATCCGCGCGCAGCAATGCGCGCCCCTCATCAAACACCTCGGCATGAATGGCAAAAAGCGCCAGTTGCTGCTGCATCACCAGCAAATTGGTGGGATGGTCGTCGACAATCGCCACGCGTAGCTGCGGATAGTGCGGCCAGGCGGCAGAATCGCTTTCCGTCTGACTGTCGACAAGGGTGAGCGGCAGCGTGACCTCAACGCGGGTGCCCGTCCCCGGTGCTGACGTTAACGTCAGGCTACCGCCCATGCGCTGCACAATCTCCCGGCAGATAAACAAGCCAAGACCGCTGCCCTGCACGGCCAGGGCTTTACCGGACGGTGCCTGATACCAGGGTTCAAATAACTGCGCCTGCTCCTCTTGCGGGATGCCGCTGCCGCTATCCGTCACCACCAACACGATGGCGTCATTGACCGCCAGCGTCAGGCGGATATCACCCTGACGGGTAAACTTCAGCGCGTTCGCCACCAGATTATTCACCACCTGTTGCAGGCGGTCGCCGTCCAGCAGTACCGTGCCGGGCAGACGAGTTAACGCCTCCACCACCAGCTGCGGGCCGGCATCCCGCATTAACGGATGATAGAACTGCTGCTGCTGTTGCAGCCAGTGCGACAAATTCAACGGGCGCGGTGCCAGGCGAAAACTGTGGCTCTCGATGCGCGCGTGATCCTGCAAATCATTCAGCAATGCCATCAGCGAGCGTGCACTGCTGTGCATCAGCTCCAGCCGGGCGCTGGGATGTTGCTGTTGTTCCAGCTCCAGCAGGCCCAGAATCGCCTGCATTGGTGTACGAAGCTCATGGCTGGCGGTGGCAAGAAACTGACTTTTCGCGGCATTGGCCCGCTCGGCCTGCTCGCGTTGCAGACGTTCGCGCCGTTGTTGCAGGTAGCGGCGTATCAGCAGCACCAACAGCACCAGAATCGCGATACCCGCGGCAATCAACACCAGTAGCGGCACATTACGCATCGCCATGCTGGTGCCGGGCTGTGGCGGCACCGACCAGTTATCGCGCATCTGGTTGAGGGTTTCCGGTGGGATTTGCTGTAGCGCCCGATCCAGCAAGGCTCGCAACACCGGTTGTTGATCGCTGATTTGCGGGGCCAGTGGCCAGGCAATATCACTGGCGGCAAACGCCAGATGGATGCGCTCACCATAATGGCTGGCGATGCGCCAACGTGCCGACAGCACATTATCCACCAGCGCATCGATTTGGTTGTTATTCAACGCCTGCCACAACTGGGCACGATCGTCAAAAACCTGGACGTTAATTCCACCGGGCAGCATGCGTTGTGCCAGGTCGTCGCGCAAGATACCTACGCGTTGTCCCTGAAGCGCCTGCCAGTTCATGGGCTGGCGCGTCGACAGGGTGTAAATGCCCCAGATGGCACGCCATACCGGCAGCGTGGTGGTGCCGTCCAGCGCAGGCAGAACGCTGAGCATCACCTGTTGCTGCTG
Organism: Pantoea sp. X-Soil-TKNS-1279; assembly: GCF_059730565.1. NCBI lineage: Bacteria > Pseudomonadati > Pseudomonadota > Gammaproteobacteria > Enterobacterales > Erwiniaceae > Pantoea > Pantoea sp. X-Soil-TKNS-1279. The sequence goes on from NZ_AP035948.1 coordinate 1,332,415, forward strand.
GAGCAAGGTGGTCGCCTGTTGTGGATTCGCCACCCAGTGCGGGGTGAAATGCAGGCCGGTGCTCTGGCTGAGTGCGTTGAGTAAATCAATAGCAAAACCCCGTGGGTTGCCATTGGCATCACGATAGCTCCAGGGGGCGTTATCAGCCTCAGCGGCATAGGGGATTTGCTGATGTTGCGTCAGCCACTGCTGCTCCGTCGCAGAAAGCATCAGCGTCTGCGTATCCTGATAACGCAGCAGTGGGGGACTCCAGCGCTGCTGAACCCGGTTGCTGAATTCGGCAGGCAGCAGACGCAGTTGCTGATTAAGCCACTGGATCAGGGCCGGATCGCGAGCCATCGCTCGCAGGGTGAGATCTCCGGCACCCGGGTCAGCGGTGATTTGGTAGATCTGCCCCTGCTGCAACTGACTGAGCAGAAATCCGGCGCTGGTTTGGTCAGCCACCAGGTAGTCGCTTTGCTGGTTGAGCAGCGCATACAGCGCCTGAAGATCCCCCGGTAACGCATACCAGCGATGCGCACGCACAAAATTTTCCGGCAGCTGCGCCAGCGTGGATTGGGCCACGGTGAGTTGTGCATTGTGGCTATTGAACATCACGGCGCGTTGATTTTCGCGGTTGCGGTAGATACGCACCGGGCTGGTGTACCAGCTATCGCTGAGGCGAATGTCGGGTGATAAGGAAGCGTGGTTGGTACTTAGCACCAAATCAACCTCACCGCGCGCCAGCGCGGCCAGTTGCTGGTCACGATCGGCATAGGTTTGCAACACGAAGTGGCTGCCGGTGAGCTGGCTGAGTGCGCTCAGATAGTCAGCGTCGACACCCCAAATCTGATCGCCGATGCGCATCACCCAGGGCGCGCTATTTTGCGCGGGGAGCGCCACGCGCAGGGGAGAGGACGACCACGGCGTGCTGTGTGGCGCAGGCATCATTGACGGCAGCATCACGCTGCTGGCGGGTTGTAAATCGGCCTGCGCCACGATGCTGAAAAGCCAGACCAGCAACAAAAGCAGACGTCTCACTGATGTGCTTTCCACAGTTCAGCCAGTTCAACCACCGAATGCACCCCGGTTTTCTCGAGGATGTTCTTCTTATGCGTGCTGACGGTTTTGTTGCTGATATGCAGTTGTTCAGCAATCTGCAAATTCGACAGGCCGCGAGCCAGCAGGGCAACAATCTGCTGCTCTTTTTCGGTCAGTGGTAAATCGATGCGTTCTGGCAAGGCTGGAAACGCCTGTTGCCCGCCCAGCACCGCGAGAATTGCACTCAGCAACTGCGCCATGCTCTGGCTTTTCACCACATAACCAGCAGCACCCAGCGAGGCGGCGCGCAGCAGGGTATGACGACTCTGCTCCGCTGAATAGATCAGTACCGGACAGTCGGGATGATGTATGCGCAGACGACGCAACAGTTCCAGCCCGTCGCTGTCCGGTAAGCCAATATCAAGAATAACCAGGTCGATAGCATGTTGTTGCAGCAATTGGCGCGCCAGGGCTTCGTCACCGGCGGCGTACAGCTGCAACGGAATCGGGGAGTTGACGCAGGCAGCACTCAGCGCGACTTCAACTAACGGGTGATCATCAATAAGCAGCAGCGCAGCCATAATCCTGTCCTGTCGTTTTCGTTGTTTTAGCATAACGGAAAAGCAGGGGAATATTCATTATCTCCCCGGCATATGAGTGTTAACATCGTGCCGTTACCCTTTTTATGATGACGAAACGCGATGAATCTACGGGAAAATATTGTCAGTCAGTTCAGTTCACTCTCGCCAGAGTTACAGCGTGCCGCCGAATTTTCCCTGCAACATGCCAACAAACTGGTGGTGTTGTCGATGCGCGCTTTTGCCGCTGAAGGCGGCGTCAAACCTGCCACATTGCTGCGGCTGGCGCAGCGTCTTGGTTATCAAGGCTGGGGTGAACTGAAAAGCGCCATGATTGATGATCTGGGTTTGCGCAATGATACATATGTATCCAAAGCGGAAAAACTGATTGCGAAAGGCACCCAGCCAGCGCTGTATGAAGAGGTTTTTCTGGCGCATCAGGCCAATCTGGCCTTTACCCAGACAGAAAACCAACAGGCAATGCAGCAGGCAGTCACCTTGCTGGATGAGGCGGAAAACGTCTATATCTGCGGTTTTCGTGCCAGCTTCCCCATCGCCTGGTCGCTGTTTTATGTCTACCGGCTGTTTAACCGTCAGGTGTCATTGATTGATGGTCTGGCGAGTAACATCGAAGTCTTTACCCGCGAGTTAAGTGGCAAAGATTGTGTGCTGTTGACCAGCTTCGCGCCTTATTCACGCGAATCGCTGGATGTCCTGCACGCGGCAACTGAGGCCGGTGCGCGTATCATCGCCATTACCGATTCCCCGGTTTCCCCACTGGCACAGGCGGCAGATTGTACCCTGTTGTTCTCTATCGACAGTCCTTCCTTCTTCCCTTCGGTGGTGTCGGGTATGGGGTTAGCGGAATGCCTGCTGGCGATGCTGGTGGCGCGTCATGGACGCGAAGCGGTCAGCAAGATTGAGAGCGCGGAACGTTATCTGATTGATTCGGGAGCCTACGTTATCCCTGGCAAATCCTGACGGCTGATCCATTTGTTCCTGTCATAAGAAAATGAAATGCATTTGTATCATATTTGCATTGACGTGATTCAAATGGATCATGCAAGATGCAATCAATATCGAGCACAAGCGTTTTCAGGAACAGGAACAAAGCATGAGTCAGATCATTCACCGCAGCCTTCGTACCACGCCAGCCGTGGCGGTGAGCGCGCAGGGGGCTTACATCACCGATATTCATGGTCAGCGTTTTCTCGATGCCTGCGGGGGCGCGGCAGTTTCCTGCCTGGGGCATGGTCATCCCGAGGTGCTGGCCGCCATGCACCGCCAGATTGATAAACTGGCTTATGCGCACACCAGCTTTTTCACCAGTGAAACTGTTGAACAGTTGGCTGCGCAATTAACCCGCACTGCCCCTGGCGATCTGAACTATGCCTACTTCGTTTCTGGCGGCTCCGAAGCGGTTGAGACGGCGCTAAAACTGGCACGTCAGTATTTTGTTGAGATTGGTCAGCCTGAGCGCACCACCTTTATTGCCCGCAAGCAGAGTTATCACGGTAATACCCTTGGAGCGTTAGCGGTAGGGGGCAATGAGTGGCGTCGCCGTCAGTTTGCCCCTTTGTTAATGGATGTGGTTCGCGTGTCGGCATGCAATGAGTATCGCGATCGTCGTGACGATGAAAGCCAGCAGCAGTATACCCAGCGTCTGTTGAATGAACTGGAAGAGGCGATTCTGACCACCGGGCCGGAGAAAATCATCGGTTTCTGCGCGGAAACGGTGGTCGGTGCGACTACCGGTGCCACGCCGCCAACCCCCGGCTATTTTCAGGGTGTGCGCCGTTTATGCGACAAGTACGGCATCCTGTATATCGCCGACGAAGTGATGTGCGGCATGGGACGTACCGGCACCTTGCACGCTTTTGAGCAGGACGGCGTGGTACCGGATATTGTCACCATCGCCAAAGGCTTAGGTGGCGGTTATCAGCCGATTGGTGCGGTGCTGGCGAGCGAAAAAATTGTCGCGGCATTACAGGCGGGCAGTGGCTTGTTCCAGCATGGTCATACTTACATCTGTCACGCCACGGCGGCCGCAGCGGCATTGGCGGTACAGCAAGTTATTGAGCGCGACAACCTGCTGGCACAGGTACAGCAGCAGGGGGCATATCTGCAACAGGTGTTGCGTGAGGTGTTAGGTGAGTTGCCGCATGTCGGAGACACGCGCGGGCGCGGTTTGTTCGCGGGCGTGGAACTGGTGCAGGATAAAGCCAGCAAGACCCCGTTCGATCCGGCACTGAAGCTGCATGTGGCAATCAAAGCGCAATGTATGGCGCGTGGTTTAATGGTGTATCCGATGGGCGGCACCCTCGACGGTCAATATGGCGATCATATCCTGATCGCACCACCGTTCATCGTCACCCGCCCACAACTGGATTTTGTGGTGGATACGCTGCATCAGGTAATTAGCGAAGAAACGCGCAAGCTGGCGGGGCGTTAATTATGAATCGTTTACCGCCGCTGGCTGAACAGCAATGGAGCGAAGAACAGCGTCAGTTGGCTGAAGAGATCATCAACGGACCGCGCGGTGCCTTGCTGCCACCGTTTGAACCGCTGTTACGCAGTCCGGAGTTGATGGCGCATGCACAACGTATGGGTGAATATCTGCGTTATCGCAGTGCGCTGGGTCAGCGCCTGTCGGAGCTGGCGATTCTGCTTACGGCGCGCCACTGGTCACAGCCGGTTGAGTGGGCGATTCACGCCCCTATCGCACGGGAGAAGGGGATCTCCGCCCACGCGGTGCAGGCGATTAACGAGCAACGCTTGCCTGAAGATTTACAGGATGATGAGTGGGTGCTGTATCACTTCTGCCAGCAGCTGCATCAACAGAAAAAAGTGAATGATGACACCTGGCAACAGGCCATCGCCCTGTGGGGTGAGAAAGGTGTGGTCGACCTGATCGGTATCAACGGTTATTACAGTTTTCTTTCCATGATAATGAATGGCGCACAGACGCCAGTACCCGACGCCAGGGATTTTATTATCCCCGCATAAGTGGTTCACTCGAAAATAAGGGCAGGCATCGCGCCCTTATTCCCCGTGCTGAATAACATTGATGAATAATGGTAGCCAATATTTATTGTGCTGCGCGAATGCTACTGCCTGCTGTTTCACTGACGCTGAGGGTTATTATGTCTGCATTTTTTTCAAAATTAAAAGTCACGCTGGCACTCGTTGCCTGTTCGGCCAGTTTTGTTGCTACGGCCCAGGATAAATTGGTGGTGGGTGTGGATACCGCTTTTGTTCCGTTTGAATTTAAACAAGGCGATAAATATGTCGGTTTTGATATCGATTTATGGGATGCCATTGCACAGAAAATGCATATCAGCTATGAATTACGTCCAATGGACTTCGGTGGTTTAATTCCGGGCTTGCAATCACGCAATCTGGATGTGGCAATGGCCGGGATTACCATCACCGATGCTCGCAAACAGGTGGTGGATTTTAGCGATGGTTATTATGACGCCGATTTATTAATGGCGGTTAAAAGCAGTGATAACGCCATCACCAAATTCAGCGATTTGTCGGGTAAAAAAGTGGGCCTGAAACAGGGCACTGCGGCGGCCAGCTTTATGAAAGCCAAATATAAAGCGGATTACGTTGAGTTCCCGAATATCGACAACGCCTACCTTGATTTGCAGGCCGGTAACCTGGATGCCGTGGTGCACGATTCACCGAACGTACTCTATTACGTGAAAACTGCCGGTGATGGCAAAGTGAAATCTACCGGAGAAACCGACAGCATTCTGCCGCAGCAGTACGGTTTCGCAATGCAGAAAAACAGCAGTTGGACGCCAAAAGTTAATGCGGCGCTGAAAGCATTACGCGCCGACGGCACCTACAACAAAATCTACGTAAAGTGGTTTGATAAACAACCTAAATAATCCTGTCAGGCCGGTGAAAACCGGCCTGAGTTCAGCTGAATTGGTCATGCTATGAATTTCGAAACCAAATATATATGGGAATCCCTGCCGCTGTTATTACAGGGATTACAATTGACGTTGATTATTTCCCTGACGGGATTGCTCGGTGGGTTTGTGATTGGCCTGCTGGCGGGAACCTGCCGTGCCCTGGGTGGCCGAATCACGAAAACGATATCATTAATTTTCGTTGAGCTGATCCGTGGTACACCTATTATGGTGCAGGTGATGTTTATTTACTTCGCATTGCCGATGGTGTTACCGATTCGTATCGATCCGGTGAGTGCCGCGATTGTCACCATTATTATTAACTCTGGTGCCTATATTGCGGAAATTACCCGTGGCGCTATCTTATCCATTAATAAAGGTTTTAAAGAGTCCAGTCTGGCGATGGGACTCTCCCAGCGCCGTACGCTATGGTACGTGATCATGCCGCTGGCGTTACGTCGTATGATTCCGGCGCTGGGGAATCAATGGATTATCAGCATTAAAGACACCTCATTATTTATTGTCATTGGCGTGGCTGAATTAACGCGTCAGGGCCAGGAAATTATTGCGGGCAACTTCCGCGCACTGGAAGTCTGGACCGCGGTCGCGCTGATTTATCTGCTGGTGACGTTGTGCCTGAGTTTTCTGCTGAAGCAACTGGAGAAAAGGATCCATATTTTATGAGCATGGTTGAATTTAATGCGGTCTCCAAGCATTTTGGTGCGACTCAGGTGCTGCACGATATCAATTTAAAAATTGAAGCCGGGGAAGTGGTGGTGATCATCGGTCCATCGGGATCGGGCAAATCAACGCTGCTGCGTTGTATTAACAAGCTGGAAGAGATTTCTTCCGGCACCCTGCTGGTGGCAGGCATGCACATCACCGATCCCCACGCCAATGAGTGTGATATCCGCCGCGAAGCAGGGATGGTGTTCCAGCAGTTTCACCTGTTTCCGCATCTGACCGCGCTGGAGAACGTGATGTTTGGTCCGATTCGCGTACGTAAGCAGAGTAAAGCGGCGGCACGCGAACAGGCGCTGGCGCTACTGGATCGCGTCGGGCTGCGTGAACGTGCCAATCATTATCCCTCCGAGTTGTCCGGCGGCCAGCAGCAGCGTGTCGCGATTGCCCGTGCGCTGGCGGTGAAGCCGAAAATGATGCTGTTTGACGAACCGACGTCAGCTCTGGACCCGGAGCTGCGCCATGAGGTGTTAAAGGTGATGCGCTCGCTGGCGGATGAAGGCATGACAATGGTGATCGTCACCCATGAGATCGGTTTTGCGCGTGATGTAGCATCGCGACTAATCTTTATTGATGGTGGCACCATTGCGGAAGATGGCCCGCCTGATATTCTGCTCAACGCCAGCAGCAATCCGCGTCTGAAAGAGTTTTTGCAGCACGTTTCCTGAATATAAGTGAATGATAACACCATGAAAAAAATCGCAATCATTGGATCCGCATTTGCCGTCGGTAAGCAATTAGGTGAGTTTGGCCGTGATGCCTGGCATCAGAAGCTGACGCAAACCCGGCTGTGGCAAACGGTGATCGCCATGCAGGGATCGGCACAACTCCAGGCGATGCGCGCTGCGGTGATCGCGCAGTATCCGCTGATTTGGCAGGAGCTGGAAGGTATGGCGCAGGGGCTGGGTGTCCCGGTTGACGAGGTCCTCGCCTGGAACTGTCGTGGCGATCTGGTGCGTTCCACTTCGGACGGTTGTACTACCGTGGTGGGTAGTCGCATGACCGGTGAGATTATCATCGCCCATAACGAGGATGGTTTCCCGCAGCTGCGCGAGGATTGCGCGCTGGTCAGCATCACGCCGGATGACGGGCTGGGGTTCACCAGCTTTGCTTATCCCGGCTCGATTCCCGGTCATACCTTTGCAGTTAACGAGAAGGGCATCGTCAACACGGTGAATAATATCCGTGCGCTGCACCGCCCGGCGGGTTTACCGCGTCAGGTGCTGGCCCGCGCGGCGTTAAATGCTGCCACGTTGGACGAGGCGGTTCTGCAATTGACCACGCATACGCGTGCCGGGGCGTTTCACCATACCCTGGGACAGATGGGCGACGGTCGTGTATTCAGTGTGGAGGCCACCGGTTCGGGCTGTTCCGTAGTGCAGGTAACAAATGTGATGGGCCATGCCAATCACCTTATTCACCCGGTGATGGACGATGTTCAGCAGGTTATCACCGCCAGTTCAGCTTCACGCCAGGCAAGATTAAAAGGCTGGCAGGCCAGTCAGTCGGAACTGGACGAGGATGCGGCAAAAGCGATTTTGTCGGACCAGCATGATTCTGAGCTACCGATCTACCGTTTATCACCGCAGGACCCGGATGACGAAAACACCCTCGCCACCGCGATATTCACCCTGAGTTCGCAGCAGGTTGACTGGCAAGTATTCACCCTGGATCGCCAGCTTGCCGCGTTGAAGGGCCGAGTCTGTTAATGGACAGGTCGTCACCCTAAAGATGACGACCTGATTGGACAGGCTTACTGGCTGGTACCGTCGGTTTTGGTATTAACCTCACCGCTGCCTTTTTGCGTCTGGACTTTTTTGTTCATGTCCGGACATTTCCCTTCTTTACACTGGCTATTTTTATGAATTTCGCTGGCAGACATATTACTGCTGTCAGTGCTACCCGACGTTGCCGCGCTATTCACATCAGTGTTGTTGATTTTGCTGTTATCAACTTTATTCGGTGGCAGATTCTGTTTCGCGCCACCAGCCGCCGCACCGGCATCCGCAGCCTGATTAGTCGTCCCATTATTATCCGAAGCCGCCATCGCTGCTCCGCTACTCAGTGTCATTGCTGCCGTGAGAAAGATAATTGCAAACTTATTCATCATTATGCTCCTTTAATAAATGACAGTTGCCGTCTTAAACCCGATGGTGCAGTTTGACGAAAACAAAGCACCCCGACGGAATATAATTCCATCGAAGATGTGATGTGTGAATTTAACTAATGAAGTTTATTCAATACATGGTGCTTACTATTAAAAGTCTAGTTTAAAACCACATAAATGCAAATTTTACTTATGCCCTTTCCCCACGGGGGTAATTTACAGCGCTAGTCTGACGGGCTACAGTGGACGGGTTGCGTCCGGCGCGCGCCGGGCCAGAAATTGAATGGATTAAGTATGAATTACCAGAACGACGATTTAAGAATTAAAGAAATCAAAGAATTATTACCTCCTGTTGCGTTGTTTGAAAAATTCCCCGCGACCGATAGCGCAGCACAGACCGTCGCGAAAGCCCGCCAGGCGATTCACCGTATTCTGCATGGCGAAGATGACCGCCTGCTGGTGATTATTGGACCTTGCTCGATTCATGACACTGCGGCGGCAAAAGAATATGCCGAACGTTTGCTGAAGTTGCGTGATGAGCTGAGTGGCGAGCTGGAAGTGGTAATGCGTGTCTACTTTGAGAAACCTCGTACCACCGTGGGTTGGAAAGGGCTGATCAACGATCCTTATATGGATGGCAGCTTCCAGATCAACGACGGCCTGCGTCTGGCGCGTAAATTGCTGGTGGATATCAACGATACCGGTCTGCCTGCGGCAGGCGAGTTCCTTGATATGATCACCCCGCAATACGTGGCGGATCTGATGAGCTGGGGCGCGATTGGTGCGCGTACCACCGAATCACAGGTGCACCGTGAGCTGTCTTCCGGTCTTTCCTGTCCGGTAGGTTTCAAAAACGGCACCGATGGCACCATCAAAGTGGCGATTGACGCCATTGGTGCTGCCAGCGCGCCGCACTGCTTCCTGTCGGTCACCAAGTATGGTCATTCAGCGATTGTCGAAACCAGCGGCAACGAAGATTGTCATATCATTCTGCGTGGTGGCAAAGAGCCGAACTACAGCGCCCATCATGTGGCAGCGGTGAAAACCGGGCTGGAGAAAGCAGGTCTGACACCGCAGGTGATGATCGACTTTAGCCACGCCAACAGCAGCAAACAATTCCAGCGCCAGATGGTGGTGGCGGAAGATGTTGCGCAGCAGATTGCCGGCGGTGAGCGAGGTATTACCGGTGTGATGCTGGAGAGTAACCTGGTGGAAGGTAACCAGAGCCTCGACAGCGGTGAGCCACTGGTATACGGCAAAAGCGTGACCGATGCCTGTATTGGCTGGGAAGATACTGACAAAGTATTGCGTCAGTTGGCTCAGGCGGTTAAACAGCGCCGCGGTTAATTTCAGCCACGCTGAGTATGTTTGGTTTGAACTGAGCATATTTAGTTCGCCACATGCACTGGCAGATACATTTCGCCGGTGCGGCGACCGAGCAAAGGGGACCTGGCCGTCCCCTTTGCATTCCCCGGCCCTGCGCCAGCCTGCCTCGCCGCTTCACGGTACCTTCACTCCCTCACGCTGCCGACGGACCGGCGTCGATTCGCTCCTGCTCAACGCCACCTTTCGCCGCTTCCATTCGGCTCATCCTGGCAGCGTTCCCTCGTCCAGCGAGTACGGATGGCGCCCACCCATCGCTGCATGACTTGTGCTTCGCTGTAATATCATCATTGCTGTCTGCGCGATAAATCGCGCCGCTACGTTACGTGCGGTCATTTTTAGCGGCGCGATTTATCGCGCAATTAAGAGAGCACAAAACTCAAAGGCGGTGGGGTGGGTGGCATCCGCAGCGCCGAGTGATAAGCGAGGGCACAGCACGGCAGTGCTGAAACTGCCCAAAGCCTGGCGGGCGGAACCCGCTCAGAGCCAAACCGCTGCTGTCAGCCGGAACCTTCCCGCTGTCAACGCGCTACTACCTACTACAAAAAAAAAGCCAGAGTTGCGTCTGGCCTTTTTACGTTTCAAGCGAAACTTATTTCGCTTTACCCTGGTTTGCCACGGCGGCTGCTTTCGCAGCGATCTCGTCGGCATCGCCCAGATAGTAACGTTTCAGCGGTTTGAAGTTCTCGTCGAACTCATACACCAGCGGCACGCCGGTTGGGATGTTCAGTTCGAGGATTTCGTCTTCGCTCAGGTTGTCGAGGTATTTCACCAGCGCACGCAGCGAGTTACCGTGTGCCGCAATGATCACTTTCTCACCGCTTTTGATGCGCGGCAGAATGCTGTCGTTCCAGTAAGGGATCACGCGTTCGATGGTCAGCGCCAGGCTTTCGGTGGTCGGCAGCTGGGCATCAGTCAGTGATGCATAACGCGGGTCGTGGCCCGGGAAACGCTCATCGCTGCGATCCAGTTCTGGCGGAGTAACCGCGAAGCCGCGACGCCACTGTTTCACCTGATCGTCGCCATATTTGGCAGCGGTTTCTGCTTTGTCCAGACCCTGCAACGCACCGTAGTGACGTTCGTTCAGACGCCAGCATTTTTCCACCGGCAGCCAGGCCTGGTCCAGCTCGTCCAGTACATTCCACAGGGTGTGGATGGCACGTTTCAGCACGGAGGTGTAGGCAAAATCGAATACGAAACCTTCTTTCTTCAGCAGCTGACCGGCTGCTTTGGCTTCGGTGCGACCCTTGTCGGACAGATCCACATCGTACCATCCGGTGAAGCGGTTTTCCTGATTCCACTGGCTTTCGCCGTGGCGCACCAGAACCAGCTTAGTTACGGCCATAGCTTAACTCCTTAATGCTTGATGTATTATAGAAACCGGCGGCGGCCACCTGATGAAGCGGCTCACTGATAGCGCCATACCATAGCGGAAAACATCGCACTGCGTAAGCCTGTCAGCGACGCAGTGCGCGTTTTTCATCCGGCGGGTCAGTGCGGGGTGAGGCGATAGCGCGTCACCGACTGCCAGCTGTCGCCGGGTTGCAACCAACAATCCGGTTGCGGCCACTCAGTATGGTTGGGCGAATCCGGTAAAAATTCACTCTCTAAGGCGATGCCCTGGAAAGCAGTATAGCTTCCCTGCTCGCGGGCGCGCGTTCCCTCCAGATAGTTGCCGGAGTAGAACTGAAGCGCCGGGGCAGCGGTAAATACGCTCAACTCCAGCTTACCGTCGGCCGACCACAGTCGGGCGGCGGGCTGGCTGCTGTCACCAGCGGTATTCAGCAGAAACGCATGGTCATAACCTTTTACCGCTTTCTGATCGTCATCGGCGAGGAAGTCATCGGCGACGGTTTTCGGCTGACGAAAATCGAAGCTGGTTCCCTCTACCGCTTTCAGCGGCGCATTGGGGATGCCTTCACTGTCGACCGGCAGATAACGGTCTGCCAGCAGTTGTAAGCGATGCTGGCGCGCATCGCCATGATGCGCGTCAAGGTTGAAGTAAGCATGGTTGGTGAGGTTGACCGGGCAGGGCTTATCGGTGCTCGCTACATAGCTGATCGACAGGCAATTGTCGTCATCAAGCTGATACCGCAGGTCAGCAATCAGATTGCCGGGGAATCCCTGATCGCCATCCGGCGAGTCGAGGCGATAATGCACCTCGGTTTCGCTCTGGCTGATGATCTGCCAGCGACGTTTATCAAATCCTTGCGGCCCGCCATGTAGCTGATGCGCGCCCTGATTGGCCACCAGTGCCAGATTCAGCGGCTTCAGCGTGGCGTTGGCGATACGGTTGGCATAACGGCCGACCGTGGCACCGAGATACGCATCCTGGTGCAGATAGTCGGATGGCGTGGCGCAACCGAGCAGCGCTTCACGCACGCTGCCATCCCGCATTGGCACGCGCGCCGACAGCCAGGTCGCGCCCCAGTCCATAAACGTCACCACCATACCGTTGTGATTACGTAACACGGTAATGCGCCACGGTTGTCCATCCGGTGCATGTGATTGCACATCATTTACCATTGGCCAGCTCCTTCAGAGGCTTTACACACGTAGAAGGTTTCTTTGATACCGGTTTGGGCTTCATACTGCCCGGCCACTGCCGCTTTCACCTGATCCACCAAATCGGTTGGCATCAGGGCCACGATGCAGCCGCCAAAGCCGCCACCGGTCATTCGCACACCGCCGCGCGGTCCGATCTCAGCTTTGACGATCTCCACCAACTGGTCAATCGGCGGTACGGTGATTTCGAAATCATCACGCATTGAGGCATGTGATTCGGCCATCAGAAAACCCATTCGCGTCAGATCGCCCGCTGCCAGCGCGTCGGCGGCTTCCAGCGTGCGCGCATTCTCGGTAATCACATGACGGACACGTTTTGCCACCAGCGGATCGAGCTGATCTTCAGCCGCTTTGAATTCCGCCAGGGTGACATCGCGCAGCGCGGGTTTATTGAAGAAACGTGCACCGGTTTCACACTGCTCGCGACGGGTGTTGTATTCACTGCCTACCAGCGTCCGGCGGAAGTTGGAGTTGATGATCACCACTGCCACATCTGCCGGCATCGAAACGGCGCGGGTGCTGAGGCTACGGCAATCCAGCAGCATGGCGTGATCCTGCTTACCCAGCGCCGAGATCAACTGATCCATGATGCCGCAGTTACAACCGACAAACTGGTTTTCCGCTTCCTGACCGTTCACGGCGATGGCTGCGCCGTCGAGCGGCAGTTGATACAACTGTTGGAACACGGTGCCCACCGCCACTTCCAGCGACGCCGAAGAACTCAGGCCCGCGCCCTGCGGCACGTTACCGCTGATCACCATATCCACGCCGCCAAAGCTGGCATCGCGTTTTTGCAGATGTTTCACCACGCCGCGCACATAATTGGCCCACATCGGTTCTTTTACCGGCTCAATCGGCGCATCCAGTGAGAAACTGTCTTGCTGGTTATCGTAATCCACCGCCACCACGCGCACCTGGCGGTCATCGCGTTTGGCACAGGCAATCACGGTTTGATAATCAATGGCGCAGGGCAGCACGAAACCATCATTATAGTCGGTGTGTTCACCAATCAGGTTAACGCGGCCAGGTGCCTGAATGCTGTGGCTCGGCTGATAACCAAATGTCTCGACGAACGTCTGTTGTGTAATGGATTTTAATGACATTTATTGCGCCTCGCGGAAATGGACATCGCTAACAGAACGCAGGCGTTCAGCCGCCTGTTCTGCCGTTAAATCACGTTGGGTTTCGGCCAGCATCTCGTAGCCAACCATAAATTTACGCACCGTTGCTGAGCGCAGCAGCGGCGGATAGAAATGCGCGTGCAGTTGCCAGTGATCGTTGGCTTCACCGTTAAAAGGCGCGCCGTGCCAGCCCATTGAGTAGGGGAAGGAGCACTGGAACAGGTTGTCGTAGCGGCTGGTGAGCAGCTTGATCGCCAGCGCCAGATCTTTGCGTTGCGCGTCGGTCAGATCGGTGATGCGTTTCACCGGCGCTTTTGGCAGCAGCAGCGTTTCGAACGGCCACGCGGCCCACCAGGGCACCACCGCCAGCCAGTGGTCGGTTTCTACTACGGTACGGCTACCATCGTTCAGTTCACGCGCGGCGTAGTCCACCAGCATCGGTGTGCCTTTTTCGGCGTAATAGCGACGCTGGAGATGGTCTTCCCGCTGTGCCTCATTCGGCAAAAAGCTGTTTGCCCATACCTGACCGTGCGGATGGGGGTTAGAGCAGCCCATCGCTGCACCTTTGTTTTCAAACACCTGCACCCACGGGTAGTGCTGACCGAGATCGGCGGTTTGTTCCTGCCAGGTACGTACGATCTCTTCCAGCGCGCTGAGCGGCAGTTCCGGCAGGGTTTTGCTGTGATCCGGCGAGAAGCAGATCACCCGGCTGGTACCACGCGCGCTTTCGCAACGCATCAGAATATCGTCGCTTTGCGGCGCATCAGGCGTGTCGGTCATCAGCGCGGCAAAGTCATTGGTGAAGACGTAAGTGCTTTTATAATCGGGATTTTTATCACCGGTGATGCGGGTATTACCGGCGCAGAGGAAGCAGTCGGGATCGTGTGCCGGCAATGTTTCCAGCGCTGGCGTTTCCTGTGCGCCCTGCCACGGACGCTTGGCGCGATGTGGCGAAACCAATACCCACTGATCGCTCAGCGGGTTATAACGGCGATGCGGATGATCGACCGGGTTAAATTTTTCCATGTTGGATCCTGGTAAACGACAAACAGATAAAAATGACTGCGTTCAAAGTAGCATAAAGGTCAGACTGAAAGCGTGATCCAGTCTGGATAAATGGTATCGTTTACACAAGGTGACGATTCTCATTTTGTGGGGTTATCAGGCGTGTTTGCCGAATATGTGGGCAATGAAATGGTAACGGTTACATTGATGGTGTGATGCGTGATAAATCACGCCGCTACCGTAGCGGCGCAATTTATCGCGCGGGTTTTAACGCAGCTTTTCTTGCTGATACCCATAGCCACCGCCATCTTGTGCGACAAAGCTCAGGCGATGGGTGATGCACTGTGGCGCATCTTCGGCGTGGTGGGAAACAAACAACAACTGGGTACGACCTTCGCCAATCAGCACATCGACAAAGCGTCGCACCAGTTGACGGTTGATGGGATCCAGACCCTGCAACGGTTCATCCAGAATCAGCAGCGCCGGATGTTTCACCAACGCACGCGCAATCAGCACCAGCCGCTGCTGGCCCCAGGAGAGGCTATGGAAGGGCGCATCGGCCAGCGCGTTATCCATCCCCAGTAACGCCAGCCACTGACGCGCCAGCGATTTTTGCCGATCTGACACCGCCTGATACAGTCCGATGGAATCAAAGAAGCCGGAGAGGATCACGGTACGCACATTGACGCTGACACGGTAATCAAGGTGCAGGCTGCTGCTGACGTAACCAATATGTTGTTTGATGTCCCAAATGGTTTCTCCGCTGCCGCGACGAATGCCGAACAGGGTTAAATCGTTGCTGTAGCCTTGCGGATGGTCACCGGTCACCAGGCTGAGCAGGGTGGATTTGCCTGCGCCATTGGGGCCGATAATCTGCCAGTGCTCACCGGGATTTACCTGCCAGCTCAGGCCGTTGATAATCGGCTTGTCGTTATATGACACCACGCCGTTACGCAGAATCACCCGTGGCGCATCCTCCGCCAGCGGGGGAATTTGATCGGGAGCATCGGCTTCCGGCAGCGCCATACCGGACAGTTTTTCACTGTGCGCCAGTTGGGCAACCAGCGCTTCAGCCAGAATCGCCTGACGTTGGCCGACGTGGGTGAGGGTGCACTCCGCCAGTACGCCTACCTGATCGACAAAGTCGGGAATATCGTCAAAGCGGTTCAGCACCAGAACCACGGTGTAGCCATGCTGATGCAGATCGCTCAGGGTTTGCGCCAGGCTGGCACGGGACGCCACATCCAGACCATCAAAAGGTTCATCGAGGATCAGCAGGTCCGGTTGCGCCATCAGCGCCTGGCACAGCAGGGTTTTACGCGTTTCGCCGGTCGAGAGGTATTTAAAACGACGATCCAGCAGGTAGCTGATGCCAAACTGCTGCGCCAGCGCCTGACAGCGCGCGTCGTCTTTGACTTCATCCTGAATGATCTGCGCAGCCGTGCGACCGGTGTCATCCTCGCCTTCGCTGAGCATGTCGGTGTTGTTGCGTTCCCACTCTTCGGTCACCAGCTTTTGCAGCTGTTCGAGTGATAAGCGGGTCGGACGTTGAAAGCTATGCGTGACGCTGCCTTTGCCCGGCGGCAATTCACCGGACAACGCGCGGGCCAGTGAGGATTTGCCGCTACCGTTGGCACCGACAAACGCCCAGCTCTCACCGCTGTTAAGCGTTAAATCATTGAGGGACAGTACTCGGGTGTCGCTAAGACGAAACGTGCCTTGCGAAATTTGCAATGAAGCCATGATTTGTTCCATTTTATGCATCGTGTCACTCAGTTGTAGCGACCGCTGCCGGTGAAGTCAAATCATGGCCGGGATTTCAGAGCAGTGTGGCGATGATGGCGTGTTCCGCATTAAAACTGGCGGTGACGTTGTCGCCAGGTTGCAGATTCTGCTGCGTCACTGCGCTATTCGGCAGCGTGGCACACAGGGTTTCTCCACCAGGTAGCGCCATCAACACCTCGCTCACCTGTTCACCGGGTTCGATAGTGGTTATCTGCACCGGCAGCTGATTATCCCCGTGGCTGGCTGTGCGGCTGACTTGAATCCACGGTGCTTTGATCAGCACCAGCACCTCTTTGCCGCTTTCCAGTTGCAAACGTTCGGCACTGCGCTGGGTCAGCGCCACCTGCAAGCGGGTTACGCCATCGCTTAACAACACCTCAAGATGCTGCA
This sequence comes from Pantoea sp. X-Soil-TKNS-1279, assembly GCF_059730565.1. Lineage (NCBI taxonomy): Bacteria > Pseudomonadati > Pseudomonadota > Gammaproteobacteria > Enterobacterales > Erwiniaceae > Pantoea > Pantoea sp. X-Soil-TKNS-1279. The sequence continues at coordinate 1,349,030 of NZ_AP035948.1, forward strand.
CTACCTGCTGATTATCACGCGCCAGTACCGTGCCGTACAGTTGGTTGCGTGCGCTGGTTTGCAGCGAGAAACGCGCAATCGCCGCCAGCAGGCTATCGAGCGGCAGGGTGTCGTTTTGCAGCACATCAAAGGCTTTCTGCTGGATCTGCTCCATCAACTGGAACAGTTGGATCAGGCGCTCACCGTAACGTGTCAGTTGCGCACCGCCACCTCCTTTGCCGCCGGTGGCGCGTTCCACCAGGGTTTGATCTGCCATCCCGTTCATGTCGTTGATGGCATCCCAGGCGCTTTTGTAACTGATACCTGCCAGTTTTGCTCCCTGGCTGATGGAGCCGGTCTCCTTAATCCGCTTCAGAAGTTCGATGCGGCGCGGATCGGCAAACAACTTCTGCTGTAGGCGAATATGGAGAGAGAGTTCAGCTTGCATGTCAGCTCCTTAAGTTAGTGGCACCAATTGTATGCGCTAAAGTAAAAGCACGAAAAGGGCATGGCAGTTTATTCTCAAGCCGTTACAATCACTTTTTTATCATTTTCGTGAGGTTTCCATGCTGGAACTGCTAAAAAGCCTGGCCGTGGCCATCATTATGGTGCCAATTGTCATGGCTATCATGCTGGGTTTAATTTACGGCTTGGGTGAAGTCTTCAACGTCATCTCGAAATTTGGCCGCCGCGACGATCGCCCCGCCAACAGCTCACATTGATTTTTCAACGCCCGCATCTTGCGGGCGTTTTGCTCTTAACTTCCGCCAAATCCTGCCGATATAAACTTCATGACAGCATCGAAGCCAGCGTTGTAGTATTCAGTATATAACGTAACAAGGAGCTAAAAATGCTATCAAAACATTACCGCTGGGGTGCCGCTGCCGTTCTGACTTTTTCACTGGCCGGACAGGCACTGGCTGCTGAGAAAATTACCGTGTTTGCAGCGGCCTCACTGACCAACGCGTTGCAGGATATCGCCACGCAGTATCAGAAAAAAACCGGTGTCGAAGTGGTGTCGTCCTTTGCGTCGTCGTCGGTACTGGCGCGCCAGATTGAGCAGGGTGCACCGGCAGATCTGTTTATCTCTGCTGACCAGCAGTGGATGGACGATGCGGTGGCGAAAAAAAGCGTCATCGATAACACGCGTTTAACCCTGTTGGGTAACGATTTGGTGTTGGTGGCACCGCGCAGCGACAGCGCTAAAGCCGTGACCATCAATGCGCAAACCGACTGGAAAAGCCTGCTGAAGGGCCAGCGTCTGGCGGTGGGCGACCCGGATCATGTTCCTGCCGGGATCTACGCAAAAGAAGCGTTACAGAAACTGGGCGCGTGGGATACGTTAGTGCCGGTACTGGCCCCGGCCAACAACGTGCGTGCTGCGCTGGCGCTGGTGGAACGTAATGAAGCGCCTTACGGCATTGTTTACGGTTCCGATGCGGTAGCCAGCCAAAAAGTGCAGGTAGTGGGGCGTTTCCCGGAAGATAGCCATAAGCCGGTCGAATATCCGATGGCGATCGTCAAAGAACATCAGCGTGCGCCGGTAGAAGCCTTCTTCAAGTATTTGCAGGGGCCGGAAGCCGCCGCAGTATTTAAACAGTATGGATTTACGCCGAAGAAATGATATTGAGTGATCCCGAATGGCAGGCGGTGTTTCTCAGCCTGAAAGTCTCCACTGTGGCGGTGTTGTGTAGCCTGCCGTTGGGCATCCTGATGGCCTGGATTCTGGCGCGTTGCCAGTTTCCGGGCAAAACCCTGCTCGATAGTGTTATCCATCTACCGCTGGTGCTACCGCCGGTGGTGGTCGGTTATTTGCTGCTAATTGCCCTCGGGCGGCGTGGCTTTATCGGTGCCTGGTTATATGACTGGTTTGGTTTCAGCTTTGCCTTTAGCTGGCGTGGCGCGGTGGTGGCGGCGGCGGTGATCGCTTTCCCGTTAATGGTGCGAGCCATTCGCCTGGCGCTGGAAGCGGTAGATACCAAACTGGAACAGGCGGCACGCACCCTCGGCGCAGGACGCTGGCGCGTGTTCTTTACCATTACCTTACCCCTGACCTTTCCCGGCATCATTGTCGGTACGGTGCTGGCCTTTGCCCGTTCGCTGGGTGAATTTGGTGCCACCATCACCTTCGTGTCGAATATACCTGGTGAAACCCGCACCATTCCGTCAGCGATGTTTACCCTGATTGAAACACCGGGGGCGGAAAATGCCGCCGCGCGCCTGTGTGCGGTGGCGATTGTGCTGGCGTTGCTGTCGCTGGTGGCGTCGGAACTGCTGGCCCGCTGGGGCCGTAAGCGGCTGGGGGTTTAATGCTGACACTGAACTTTTCCCAGCAGTTGGGCACCCACCAGTTAGATGTGGACGTGGAGATCCCCGGCAAAGGGATCACCGCAATTTTTGGCGTTTCTGGCGCGGGCAAAACCTCGTTGATCAACGCGATTGGCGGGTTAACTCAGCCGCAGCAGGGGCAGATTAAACTGGATGAACGGCTGTTGTTTGATGCCGCCACCGGATTGAATTTACCGCCAGAGAAACGCCGAATCGGTTATGTGTTTCAGGATGCTCGCCTGTTCCCGCATTACAGCGTGCGCGGCAATCTGCAATACGGTATGGCGGCTACCATGAAACCGCAATTCGACAGCCTGGTGGCGTTATTGGGCCTCGACGCCTTGCTGCGTCGCGCGCCATCTTCTTTATCTGGCGGCGAGAAACAGCGGGTGGCGATTGGCCGCGCGCTGCTCACGGCACCGGATATTCTGTTGATGGATGAGCCGTTGGCCTCGCTGGATTTACCGCGCAAACGTGAACTGATGCCTTACCTGCAAAAGCTGGCGAAACAGGTGGATATTCCGCTGTTGTACGTGTCGCACAGCCTCGACGAGATCCTGCAACTGGCGGATAACGTGCTGGTGCTGGATAGCGGTAAAGTCAAAGCCTTTGGTTCGCTGGAGAAGGTGTGGAGCAGTGCGGCGATGCGCCCGTGGCTACCGGCCAGCGATCGCACCAGCGTACTTCGCGTCCAGGTGCTGGAGCAGCATCCTGATTACCCGATGACCGCGCTGTCACTCGGCGATCAACATATCTGGGTCAGCCGGGTCAATCAGCCGCTGAAAACCGCGTTACGCATTCGTATCGCGTCAGCCGATGTGTCGCTGGCATTGCAACCGCCGCAAAACACCTCAATTCGTAACATCCTGCCCGCACAGGTGGTTGAATTGCTGGAGATTGACGATCAGGTAGAGGTTAAGCTGCGCATTGGCATCAGCGAACTGTGGGCGCGCATTTCGCCCTGGGCACGGGATGAGCTGGGCATTCGGCCGGATCAGTGGCTGTATGCCCAGATTAAAAGCGTGTCGATTACGCCCTGATATCGTGAAATCCGTAGCGGCGCGATTTATCGCGCGGATTTTACAGAATTTCCTGGTAAATCACTTCGGCAATGCCCGGCTCCAGATTGGTGCCAATCACTTTGCCGGCGCGCGCTTTGATCGCGTCGTCGGCATTGCCCATCGCCACGCCCAGACCGACTTCTTCCAGCATACTGAGGTCGTTGTAGTTATCACCAAACGCCAGCACGTCTTTCATGCTTAATCCCTGGCTCTCCACCCACTGCGCAAGGCGTTTGCCTTTGCTGTTGCCGCGCTGGGCGATATCCACCTGATCGTGCCATGACCATTCACACGCCAGCCCCAGTTCGGCTTCGGTGCGCTCGGCAAACTGTTGCAGCGCGTGGGTATCGGCATGGGACAGGGCGAACTTCCAGATCGACTGTGCATCGTGCGCAGCCTGAACCAGGCTCGGCACATGGAGGAAAGTCGGACGTTGTGCCGCAGGCAGCGATTCCGCCCAGTTAAGGGTACGTGTCACATGGCCGGTCGGCTCCTGGTAAAGCATCGCGTCATCGACATACAGCAGGCCGTGAATCTGCTGTTCATCCAGCATCTCGATCACCCGCACCGCCTGAGATTTTTCCAGCGGATCGGAGGCCAGCACCTTTTTCGCCTGATAATCATACAAATGTGTATAATCTTAATACAGCAATTTTGGCGGTTATTAAAATGAAAAAATGCTTTGTCTATCATCGTGTTAGTTCAGACCAGCAGCTTGATGGTTCCGGTATGGCACGACAGGCTGAACTACTTCATAACTACTTGGTACAGTCTGAAGTACTGGCTGAAATGGAAGAACAGGAACCAGTTATCCTTAGTGACCAGGGCGTTTCAGCCTTTAAGGGGCTGAACTTTTCTCAGGGCGAATTAGGGCAGTGGATGGAACAAGTACGTGCTGGTATGTGGGATGGTTCAGTACTGATCGTTGAGTCAATCGACCGTTTCAGTCGTCAAAATCCATTTCTCGTAATGGGCTACCTTGCCGACTTATCAAATCACAATGTATCAATTCACGATGTAATGGCACGCATAGTTATCAATCGCCAGAATAGCATGATGCTACCTATGGTAATGATGAATGCTCAACGTGCTTATGAGGAGTCCAAGTACAAGAGCAATCGCATAAGTGCTGGTTGGAAGAAGAAGCGTGAGCAGGCATTCAATAATGGAACAATCGTAACCAACAAAAGACCACAATGGATTGATGTACAGAATGAACAGTATGTACTCAATCATAAAGCAGCGGTTGTACGTGAAATCTTTCGTCTTTATCAAACAGGGTTGGGTACATCAACTATTGCACAGCATTTACAGGTACTGGAAAAAGAAAGTGATGACTGGAAATTTAATCGTGCGTGGACTGGTGAGAGTGTTCATAAGATTCTGAAGAATAGCCGTGTTACTGGCTCTATTTTCATTAGTGAAATTATTCGCAACTTTGATGATGCTGATAATCCAGTCGTACAGAAAAAGTATGAAATGGACGTTTATCCTGTAGTCATTTCGAAGGAAGAATTCGAATTAGTCCAGGAAATGTTAAAGAGTAGAAGGCCAAATGCAGGTCGTGCCAGCAAAGTTAAGGGCAGTGATGAACCCATAAAGAGCAATCTCTTTAGTGGCATTGCACGTTGCTATTGCGGTCAAGCCATGTTTCACAACATAGTCCGTTCGTATAGAAATCCAAAAAAGACCGAAGCATTTACTGAAGAATATCGCTATATGCGTTGCCTCGTTGAGCGTGACAAACTTTGCGACAACAAGCCACTACAATACGATGTGGTAGAACGGTTCGTTGTTGAACATCTCATTGGCTTGGATTACTCAGCTATCGTTCAGGCAAAAGAACACAATCCAGAAGCTGATTTAGTACGGATTCAGATACAGAGTGAAGCGGCACACATTGAAGATTATGAACAGGGCATAGAGAAACTCAAAGCGGCAGGTAAGAAAGTTTCGTTTGATATGCGGCAGGAACTGGAAGAAGCAAGGGAACGTATGGAGATCTTACAGGCCCGTGCATCAACCTTCCAGGAAGTACAGGTTGATACAGAGTTACTGAAAAACATAGATACAAGCCAGATCTATGATGTGAGAAACGTAGCATTACGTAACCGTGTAGAGAACGAGATAGCTAAAGTTGTAAGCAAGATCATTCTCAGACGTACTGGAAAGCATTACACAATCACTATTCGGTACGTACAGAACGATATCCATACTCACGTTCTTTTCATCAAGGAAGATAAAAAGCACGGTTCACATATGGTAAGTGGTCTGTTGATTGAGAAGTTGACTGATTCAGTTGCCTATAGCACACCGTCGTTTACGATTATCATGTTAGACGGTTCACCACGTATACAGTTTAGCAATGAACCACTAAGCATTGTCGATTACAGTTTGCTCCTGAACTACTTGGAAGTAGTTGAAGGTGCGGAAACAGTAGCTATTTGGATGCGACATAATCAGAACTTCCTGTTTATGGCACAATAGAAGTACGTTTTGAAAGTATAAATTGGCCTTGTAGAAGCGATTCTACAAGGCTTTCATTTTGGTACTGGTGATGCATTACTACTCAGGTAAGCCTCTAACAGTGTGGCACAGCAAGCACTAGAGATAAGGTAAGCTCGCGGTACAAAAAAACTAAGACTTTCTGCCGTTGAGATAGTCTATGAAACGTTGGATGGATTACAAGACTTATTGAGGAATTGAATACTATTATATTTAATAGATAAAATTTTAACTTATTTAAAATCTATAAACCCAAGTTTTTCGTTGATATTTATTTTTATTTTTTTTAAGGGCTGAGTTAAATAGTGGTTGACGCACCCCGACCTCGCCTGATAAATTCAACGCAGCCCAAAATAACGGGTGAAAAAATTAAACTTATATTCACTGCTGAAATGTAGCGGATATTCCATTACCTTAAACAAGGAAAAATGTTATGAAAATTGATATCAGCGAAGTGCACAAATTCTTCTCAAACGACTTTAACAAAGAACAACAGGATAAGGAAATTTTGGATTCTAATGGGAAGTTGACCTATACAATTCATAAGGGTTTAGAGAACGATGATGCTGATCAAGTATCCCCATTTGAAGGGCTATTGCCTATTCAGTCACTATACATCACTGATAAAGGTACAATTCAACACAACCATGAAGATGATAGCTTCTACTTTACTGATAATAATGGTCGTATGGTGGTGTATGTTGGTGGTGAACTACATGAAGACGTTCAAGGACACTTTGACGAGTTTGTTGAATTCGCAAAAGGTGTCCTAGCTAATGATCAAAACAACAATGCAGGAGAATGTAATATGTTTGAAATCCAAGATCCACGAACTGAAGAATCGTATGAAGTTGATGCTAACGAGTTCGTTGAAGCTTCAGGTGACTATGTTTTCGAAACTCCAGAAGGCTTACAATTCACAGCAACATTAGAGGTTGATGATGAAGGAAAAGTGCTATCAGTATCGGGGTACTCTGAAGTAGTTGATTCAGCCAATGAAGTTGTATACCTCTAAGTAACATAAGCAATAAACGCAAGTGCAAAACTTGTGGCGGTCATAACATTGACCGGTTTTAATTGAGCCATTTTTCGGAGCATAGACATAAATACCCTATAAGTAATCATCAAAGGGGTATCACTATGTTATTCGACTACATTATCACAACAATATTTCTAGTGCTGGCAACTTATATATTGGTGCATTGGACTGTTATGTCCGTATCCATATGGATAGTGTTTATAGTACTGATTATCTTTGCCAAGGTTCTAAAGCATTTCGGCTATCTGAAAGGAGAAATTGATAAATAAAATATCAGTGAGGATTTTGGAACGAAAAAATCTTATCTGGTATAATGTAGTAGCAGGCGGTCACTGCCTAAACGTGGCAAATATAATCTCCTCCATGAAAAATACCCCTCGTGACATTGGGGTACTTTTTCGTGCGTGGAAATCATAATTTTGTGAACAAAGGAAGGTCACATGAAAGACAATAAAACAAAAGGTGTTGGTGTACGCCTCAATGAAACACAAGAGAAAACCCTACAAAGTATTATCGATAAGGGATTGGCTAAGAGCAATAGTGGGGCAATTCAATATCTGATCAACTCATATGCGATTAAGGAGGCGTGATATGAAGAAGATCAGAATTAACCGGAAAAGTCTAAACAAGAGTGTCAGAAAAAAAGAAAGAGTAAACTTTATCAACTTAACTTTTGAACAGTACGAAAATATTCTATGCAGTAACATACCATTTTCTCGCATTTGTAATGTGCTCAAGGTTAACTGTAATAAGAACTTTTTCAGTAAGTTAAAGGCGAACGAGTTACCTGAGTACGAGGGCTGGCATAAGAAAGTGAAAGGTACGAACGGTAATTAGTGCGAACAATCCAACTTATCTGTATCCACCATCAGAAGAAACTCATACACAATATCTATAAACAAAAAGCCCGGTATGTTGGAACCATACCGGGCAATCAATACTAAGGACGTAAACTTATGAACTATATACAAAGCTATTTATCAGGCGGCAATCATGGCTAAAAAGGAGGTAATCCACGACAACACAAAGCTTAACGAGGCATTGAAACGTACTAACTACAATGGCCTATCCCCTGAAGCCAAAACTGTTATTAATGAAGCTATACAGAACTGTCCATCACTTGGTAAGTACAAGCTACCAGTTGAAGGTGTGTTCTACATCATACGCAACGCTAACGAGCTATCGAAAGCACAGGTACTACACCATCTGACAATCTACCGCTTGGACAAATCGAAGAAGTTTCCCAACAGTGTGTCATCTATTGAGAAGTACAAGAAAGCTTGTACCGCAGTTGCTAAGGCACTTGAAGCCTTTATTGAAGGTGGTGGTCTGTTGTGTGGACTCAAGAAAGTACTTCCAGCAAAGCCGATGAACGATGAACAAAAGCAGGCAGTACAGAAATTGTTGGACAAAAACGCATCAGCTACGGATATAATCGCCTATCTTCAGACAATACGATAACCGTAACTATAACCGTAACATGGTAGTAAAAAAATACGGTTATTATTTTTTGAAGTGATTAATTAATGCATAACTATGCATAAAAAAGCACAATATATGCATAATTTGGCCATTTTATTCATTTTTTATGCGTTTTTGGCCATTTTCAGGAATAACCGTAACTTAATATAATATAACTTTCACTTTTTACTTTAAAGGCAATTGACTTACATATCTTTCAGTCTCAGAGAGCCTGACTCGCTTTGCTCGCCAGTCTCTATAAAACTCAATTATAAGATCATAACTTGCGTTTTTGTCGCACTGAAGTACTCCAAAGAACGCCGCGTTCGTTTCTCGCTTTGCTCGGTCACTTAATCGTACTGAACAAAATGATTTGGCCTGACGTCTCCGTGAGTAACTACCGCACTTCGCTTTGCTCCGCTTGCTTGGGTCGTTCGGCTGTTTAAGCCTCTCTAAAGTACTGCCAATGTGACTAGGACAAGTAGCCACCATGCCGACCAATTGTCCAAATCCCCCCTCATGATGAAAACCACATAAAGTACTGGATCATTAGCTCTGTTTGTATGTACACACAAGCCTTGTAAAGTGAGATGAACATGAACAAAAAAAACCATCCAGTAACATGCTGCGACTTGCAGCAACTGCACCTTGGTTGTTCGTTTTTTAACCATTAAAGTTCCTACATAAATTGCCGATACAAACTTAATGTACAAAAAACAACATTAAAACGAGTGACTGTTAAAATTAACATGGAGATATTCATAATGAGAGTGTTAGCTTTATTGTTTACTATATTACTTACAGGATGCTCACTTCTTGTCACGCCACAAAAAATATATACTCCCCCAGAACCAAATCCAGATAATGCAAAGGTAAGGTTTTATGGAAACCCTCAAGGCTACCACTTGATTGAATATCAAAAAGTGAAAGAAGGGGAACCTCTTAACTATGAACATTATTATAACTCTGGTGATCTAGTACCTCGAAAACAGACACTTATTTCCACTAATTATGTTGAGATGAAGCATATAGGATTACCAAAAATCACTGGTAAGGAGTACGACGATCAGTACTATGAAACCGTTGTTCCATCGAATATAGAGCTTATGGTTGGCAATTACAATTACTGTAATATGACATTCTCATTTGTGACAAAGAAAGCGGCAGTTTACGAGGTTCGATTCAATACGACTGATAAAGTTGGCTATTGCGTAATATATTTGAACGAAATTGTATATGACAAGACTAATGGGATTTATGTCGCCAAAAAAGTGAATTTTAGAAAGTAGGGATACAATGAAATATTTTTATGCTGTTTTTATTTTCCTGTTGCTTTCTGGATGTGTTGTGAATTATGACAAAACATCTTCTGGGAAGATCTCTAATTATTCAAAAAATCAGGTTGAAAGTATGGTTATCGATGGGGTTACAACAAAAAAGGATCTTTTGCTGACTTTTGGTCCTCCCAACGTTCCAGATGATTATAACCACGGTAATCAATGGCTTTATCATTCTAAAATCATTGATAATAAAACGCTGTTGTTTATAAAAACCTACCATAATAGAGAGCAATGGTTAGAAATTGAGTTTAGTGTAAATAATATAGTCTTAAAACACTCTTACAGAGAATCCCCCTAACTCACAATTTTCTAGTCCATGACTAACAATTGTGCTGGCTCAAGTCAGGTCCAGCACATTTCGATTAATACTCTTCGTGAGTAACTACCGCACTTCACCTTACACGTTATCTCCGAGCTGGTTAAAGACGAAATATAATTATGTAAAAGCATTACTTATTAATGTTGAAAAAGGAGTCATATGTACCCGAAGTACAGCTAATTTTTTTAATGGCTTTTGTCCATTCTTCTAGTAGGGGTTTTAATTCCGCAGTCTCTTTTTTAAACTCATCTATTGACTCTTCTAGAGTGAAATCTGTGAAATCACCGATTTCATTTCTCTTATGAGACTCAATCGAATAATAGAAATACTCGATGTTTTCATCGAACATGTCAATATCCCATTTATTTCCTAAGAACTCTAAGAGATCTTCATTATATTCATCTTTGAGATTCCAACCAAACCGATGTAGTTCCACAAGCGATGCGTTAATTTCGTCAGATAAATCAGCAAGCTTTACCATTGACTTATGGAAAGTGGTGATCATTACGTCATTCTTTCGCTTAGCGTAGAAGCCATTTCTAGACTTTACAAGTTTAATCATAGAGTTAAGGCAATTACTTACTCTGTTAATCTCAGTCTCTGCATTATTAATATCTTTGCAAATTAACTTAATAGCGATGGAGCTACCATCCTCAACATTTTTTCTTTTAATCCAATCTGGTACAGCCTTATAAGCCATATATGCTACAACTAATGTACCAAATGTACTGAGACTACTGACCCAATCAGATAGGCTACCAAAGTCAAAATGATTTGTAGTACCTTTTAGAGCAGCATTGACTACTAACCAAAGTGAAAGTACTAACAAAATACCAATAGCAACTTCTTTAACTACCTTCAACGCCTTAAGAAACATTGTCTAATCCCTCAACCCAAAAGAGAATAAATACCATAAAATTCAGAGGAATAACAATATGAAAATTGATAGTTTTAAAGTAGGGCGTTTTGAGATTCGGGACACTGAGGAAGGGATTAAGTACTTCATTGATGGTGAGCAAGTGCAGTACCCCGAACTAGCTTGGGACTCACCTGAACGTATCACATTAGATGTACTGAAAGAGAAGTACGATCATGAGTGTCGTGATAGTGGGTTGAAGTGGGAATAATGTATTGAGTTTCTTCAGTAAATGGGTATTCTGAATAGAAAATCTTATGAAGGAAATCATCATGGATGGAATTTTCAATAGAATACCTATTCTTACTGCTTTAACATTTTTATCGTACATAACGTATTTCTCATACAAGACGGGAGAATCTTTTTTTTATGGTTATCCTATTTCCTTTATTCAAGTTGACTTCAGTACTTTGATATTCACTCTTATGAGAGTGTCAATACTTCTACTCCTTTTTGCTGGGATTATGTGGTTTTTTATTGTCACTAAAAGCACGTATTGGGATTCATTCTTTTTTTCTGCTTTTAGCTATATTTTTGTATCAGGCATTGATTACTTAGTAAGGGGGGAGTTTGACATAAAATCAGGGTTTGTAAATTTGTTAATGTTGTCTGTTGTATTTGTTTTGTGCCACTTCTATATAAAACTTTCAGCCAAAGATGTAGCATTAAGAGAGAAAATACGTCCGGCTTTAGGTTCCATGTTAGGATTGATTATAATATCTTTCTTCATGGGGAACTATTTTGGCCCCATGTTTAGCATTATGGAAGACAATGAGGGTAATGTAATAGTTTCAGAATTCAAGGACGGATTTCTTACATTGAAATGCTATGATGATCTATCAAAAAGTTTTTCAGTCATAGACATCAAGGATAAAAAACTCAATAATGTTAGTCGCGACTATTTGACAAGGCATTTTATAGTGGGTGAATGTAATCCTTCAATGCATTATGAATAGTTGAGCCAAAATAAATTGGTTAGCATTGAACTGTTACTTTCATGTGGTTCTGTAAAAAGTTTAAAGCGTCAAATGGTAATTCACTCTGCAGATCACGGAACTCATCATAATCAGTGCCTTGCCTTGCCTTGCCTTGCCATGATTCGATAAGTTGCTATCTGGCATGTATTTGTCACATTTCGAATTCTTAAGTTATGATTGGTCTTCCAAAGGCAAACGAAGGATTGTAGCTATGGATACGACAGAAACGCTCAATGGGACTTACTTCTACGCAGGAAGGCCAAATCTGACAGCAAGTGAACTCCTGTTTATGATTTTCTGTGAACAGATAGCAGACCAGCTTGGTGTAGATGACTTCGGGGCCATAGTGGCGATTGTGGCGGGGCTGAACATCGCACCTACAAGAGGTAAGTTTGCCGGAGCAACGCCCGGAACCTCTTATGCATCCAAAGGTGCACGTAAGGTTTTTGGCAAAGCTAAGTTCCCTTGGGGGAAAGAACTACCTTCTATCGTGGGTGGCTATCCACCGTACAAGCTGAAGATCATTATGACGCATAAGGTAAGCACATTTGTAGGTCGTGCTATTCCTGTAGTTGGTTGGGTGATCCTTTCATATGACTTACTTCAAACAACGTTTCATACCGTTGGAAAGTACAACTCCATTGCCAGAGGGAACGATAAAATATGGTAACGGATAATGAAGTTTTAGAATTCTTCAGGGGAGAGTTATCAATACCAGTCTCGTGGAGAACAGGAAAGAAAGAATATCTCGAGATGGATACCATTCTACAGGATTACGCAGAGTGGGATGAATTTCCATACGCGATAGAAGAGTACGGTGAAAAGTTCGGCGTCGATATCTCAGTAATTGATATGAGCGTCTATTATCCGGCAGTTAAGGCACCACTTTTCACAAGAATGTTCAAAAGACAGCAGATAGAAGATGAAACAAAACGAATCAGAAAACCACTGACTGTTAGAATGTTCACTGATAGTGCTAAAGCTGGGAAATGGCTGTATGATTAACTAAATTCACACCTGCACCACTATCGGGAATGTTCTGCAAAACTTCTTGGTGCAGGTGTGAAGTACATTAGACTTCTAAATTATGTTCTCTGCAATATTTTACGTAATAAACATCCTTTAAAAGATTTTCGATGTCAGATACAGTGAATGCATAAATTAGGTCAGGATAGAAATATCCAAAATGACGAACTAATAGAAATAGAGGTTCTTGTGTTTTAAGATCATTTTCTTCACGATAGTAAACTACATCCCAAGTAGTGCCTGCCATCATTTTTTTCTTTGTCTCTTGACGCTTGATAAATGGTTTTTTTGACCAAGCTAAGAATTCTTGAAATGGGCGGGTATTCTCAGTAATTCTACTGTCAGTATATATGAATGGAAATCCGATATAGTCGTACCCAAGATCCACAACAAATGAAACTATAGACTTATCATCTGTAACTCTCATTGGATAGTAACTTGGTGCGTAACGACGAACCATTGAACCTTCATAAAATACACTATAACTTACATCACTTTTATAGGTTGTCATGTGTCCCGGATGTACAGCAGAACACCCACTCAGGAGTAAAGTTAGAACAAGGGAAATCCATATAAAACTATTCTTCAGCATGTCCTGACCCTACAAAATTCAAATATTAGTTATCGACACATGAAGCATAAACTTTATAGGTTAATGATGTTTTTTTTTGCTATGAACCACAACTAACTGTTGTTCTGCTAACTTTCGTATTTCATCGTCGTCTATCATTTCAATTTAAAAAAATGGTCAAACCTCTTTACCTTGAACTTATCATATTCTTTTTCTAAGTTATTCAAAGACAAAAGACAATCATTATAATTTGATTTGAGGATTTTAAAATGATTGTCAAATTCAGACCAGCCAACATTGTGTAATTGGTAAAGGCAAGCGTCGCAATAAAAATAGAAATGTGCGGCAGATGTATGCAAATCAGTTAGGTGATTGGTTACAACCAATATTTCACCTGGGTTTGAGACGTTTAATGCCCAACGTTCCAAACGAAATAATTCATCAATCAAATTGTGAATGTTTTTCATATAGACCCTATGCCATTCTTCACTCTCTTTATATGCAAGGTATTGGTCTTTGGGAGGCACTGAGCGACTCTGTTGTATTTCTTCTAATAGTGAAAAATTAGCATGTAAGTCGTCAATGATTTTCTTAGAGTTAAGAGCGTATTCATCAATGGATGCTAATATTTCTTCTGCTTTATCAAATCCTTTAGTGTGCGATCTTTGGGAAAACCAACCCCTTGCATTCCATGCAGCATAAATAGCGGCCCCTGTCATTGCGATATTACAGCCAGCACTTACCAAGTCTGATACATTTCCCAAATCCATTAAATTAATCCTGTATAGCTGATTATGAATATTATGTATCATAAATTCTTATTAAAAACTATCAGAAAGGAAATTCACGCTGTTTATCCATATCGACAAAATCCAACTCTCCATCATGAGCAAGTATCATATCTCTCTCATTGCCTAACCACGTAAGCACATCAAAGATGCATACAGGAGTTTTGAGTATCAGCCAGTACGCATTACTCGTAGTTCTGCCAAACCAGTAGAGTCTTTCTCCATCTACAGCCTTCGTCTCAAACAGAACAATAGCACCCTGATCAATCTTTGCTAAGAATCCCCCAGGGTGTACGACAACTAGCCTTTCTCCTTTCTCATGGCAGATTTGTAAGCCACGCGTAATTGACGGATCAAACCCATTCTTGTTCCCCATAACCTATGTCTCTCAAAATCCTCATATGCTGTATGTATAAACAGTATTTCGTGATTTTGCAAGCTTCCTTATTTTAAAAATGATCAAAATCAATAAGTTAAATCATGATGAGGTCTTCCATTGATATCAAAAATGATCAATATTTGATCATTCTATTCATCATGGATATCAAAAAATGGATGAAATGTGTTCAGTGCTTCACTCTGAAGATGGAAAGGTAATAGGGGTTCAGTACCCAAGATCGTTCGATAACATCGAAGAGTTCATAGAGTTGTTACAGGGGTTAGAGGAAAAGTGCTGGTACTTTGACCGCCATGATTTGGTACTCGCAATACCAATAGGTTTCGGTATCGCATCAGTACTCCTTAACAACCCCATATTGGATAACTATCCGTTTATCCGACTAACCATAAGAGAAGACTTTCCAAACCTTAGTGACGGTCGCAGGAATCGACTACTGAATGCGATGTGTGATCGATACTCCGTATGGCTCGGTAATCTCGGAAGTGGCTCATCTAACATGGTGGCTGTGATGGAAGGGGGTTTTGATTGTCTTGTAATGGATAGAAAGTTCACACAGGGAAACGCAGAAAAAGCAATCTTCCCTTCAGTACTGAATGAAATAAACAAATACACAAACAACCTGATCGTGCCTGGTATCAACACCGGCAGGTACAGACCTGTACGTCTGAAGCACCTAGAAAAACTAATGTAGGAATTATAAAAATGAAAAAACTACTCATGGCAGCAATCATTGCTCTTACCACAGCATGCACTTCACATCATTCATGGATGAACAAAGCCTATGTTGGCTATGTTGACCAACAGGCAGTTGTCTTGTTCGATGCTGGCATACGTAACGGCGTCCGGTATTACAGGCCGCAGTTCCAATCCGATTGCCACTATAACAAGGTGTACTTTGACGAACAGAGCAGTACTGGATGTGTAATCAATGAAGCTCGTATAGCAGACTTGCACTCATACACTTCACATGTAGAGCGTGTGGGTAAGGGTGGCAGTACTAAGGGTTATCAATAAATCGGAAAAGATAAGATATATAGCTTAAATAGAGATTAGATTTAAATATAACACCACCGACGGTTAATCTATCGGTGGCATACAATAATGTATGTGGAAAGGTTTAATTATAATAGTTAAAGATTAGTCTTCTATATCCTTCATGATAATTTCTAAACATTCAAATAAAGGGATGAATTTAGATTCTTTCATTATTTTTTTATGAAGGTTGTTTTCGTATGCATATATATACATATAATACAGAGCAAACGTTTCGATTAACATGCAGTTGTATGTTTCCGGTCTCAGCATCTTGTAGCATGAATCGATTATTTTTATCGTTCTGGGGTTGCTATATTTTTTTGATAGTTCTTGAAGTTTTTCAAGAGTTGTAACATTAACTGCCTGAAAAATTCTAAGCGAAGACTCGTAAAATGCTTCGTCGATTATTATAGATCTAGGGTAATGATTTGACTCTGCCATTAATTCACAATATTTAGAATATGTTTCATTTAAGGGCTTATTTGATAACAAAAATTGTTTAAGAGATAGACTGTTCAGTGAAATCTCTTTAATAGAGTTTGCATTCTCAGACTGTACTGCAACCGATACATCTTGTTCATACTGTAATATGTTGTTTTTGATATCTAAAAACTGCTTGTCAATTAACTCAAGATTCCCCGATAATATCGAGAACATTCGCTTTATTTCAATTGGCATCGATTTGTTGGATTTATAGCCAAGCTTGTGTTCTATTTCAGCCCACGCATGTTGTAGTATTGTCCTGATTTGTATTTCAAATTTAAAAGTTTTGAAATTAGCGTATTCTGGTAAAGAGCTACGTGACTTATTAAATGATACAATATAATGCAAGGACATATATCCAAAGCGATCCGCCCCCATTGATTTGGTTTTATCAATGGAGTTCTTTTTATCAATTTTAAATTGTTTAATGATTATTTTTTCAATTTCTAGAATGTCAGCAGTATAGTAAGTTACAATTCTAAAACCTAAGATGTCAGTGATGTCATTTAATTTTTTATATTTCTGTTTCTTTTCAATTTTGTTTTTCAAACTCTCATGAGTTTTTACTCTATGAGATATGGTATGAGGTTCAATTGCAGCCTTGCGTAATAAGGTTCCAAGTAAAGCTTGTATAGAAGCCCCCATTTCTTGAAAATTTTCGAAGTTTGTTTGATAATCAAGAAGAATAGGTGCAATGAAGTTTTTATGGTCCATATAATCACTCTACTTGCTAAGCAAATGGTAAGCTGTTAATCAGATTAACAAAACACTTAAGTCGCTGTAAAGTGAATTGATTGATTTATGTTTAGGTTCTCCTCAGTTACGTGTTTATCGGGCAGTTTCGCAGCTCGGTCTTTTAAAAATTTATCTAAATTTAAACTTATCCCGCCCCTCATAAATACTCATAGCTAACCTAAAAGGAACAACTATGAGTACCACAATCTCAATCCGCTCACTCGCAAAGCAGTACGGTTACGATGAATCTACAATACGCCAATCCTGGATACCAAAAGGGCTTGATATGTCATGGCCTGAAGAACAGATCCGTGCATGGGTAGTTGATGAAGTACTGAAACCTTTAAGAGATACAGATCTACGCGAACAGATAGACCGTGAACGCCTTCGCCGTATGACCGCAGAAGCAAGCCAGGCAGAACTTGAACTTGATAAACAGCTTGGGTTGGTGGTTGATACTGCCTACTTAGAATCTAGCCTCAGTGAGTACTTCAGCCAGCTAAAAAACTACCTTCGCACAATCCCACAGAAGCATTACTTAGAACTCTTTGAATCAGAGGACGCACTACAACTAAAACAGAAATTAGCAGGCTTCATAGATGAAGCACTGAATGAAATTGGCTCTCAGGAATACGAGATGCCAGAGGAAGAAAATGAACAAGGACAAGTTAACGAAGATACTGAATCGGGCAGTGCAGAAGATTCTTCCTCCGAAGAGGATGAAACCGAGTGATTGGTGTGAAGCTAATCTAACATTTCCAGATGGTCCAATGGGTGGACAAAGGTTAAGTCTCTTTGAATTCCAGAAAGAACCACTCGATATAATTACCAATCCCAAAACCCGCAAAGTTGTACTTCAGTCTTCAGCACAATTACTAAAAACAACCGTAATGCTTAATGCCGCAATGTACTTTATGGCAAATGATAATTCCAATATGGCTTTTGCCTCCAGTACAGGAAAAGAAGTGAAACTGATGAAGACGGGGAAGTTTGATAATGTGATTTCCCGTTCAGATATTCTCTCTGGGATAGTTACTGACAAGAATAATAAGAACTTTGCGAACAACGCAGATCTGACACAAATGATTGATGGATCATTCCTGTACTGGCTGAACTTAAACGCCGCAAGTACCTTACGTGGGAAGACAATCAAGAGGCTATTCCTCGATGAAGTATCAAACGTTGAAGCAGATGGTGAAGAAGGAAACCCATTACGATTAGCTGAACAACGTGCCAGTACTTTCACAGATGGCCTTGTCATGGTGGCAAGTACTCCAAAACTGAAAGATGACTTGATATGTAATGAGTACTTACTGAGTGATCAACGCCGCTTCTTTGTTCCATGCCCCCATTGCCAACATAAACATACCCTTGAATGGGAAAATGTCAGATTTAAATGGCGTCAGATCAATGGCGGTCGTCGTGCATTACCTGATGAAGATACGGCAATGTTGCATTGCCCTAAATGCGACAGCGAAATCAGTGAAG
Organism: Pantoea sp. X-Soil-TKNS-1279; assembly: GCF_059730565.1. NCBI lineage: Bacteria > Pseudomonadati > Pseudomonadota > Gammaproteobacteria > Enterobacterales > Erwiniaceae > Pantoea > Pantoea sp. X-Soil-TKNS-1279. Next base: position 1,367,481 of record NZ_AP035948.1, read on the forward strand.
CACAACGTATACGCATGGTTAAACAGGGCAGATGGATTGCAACAAATCCCGATGTGAAAGACATTGCCGGGTTCCAAATCAGTCGTCTCTATAGTCCGATAACAACCATAAAGAAACTTGTTGCTGAATTCGCACAGGCACATTTCGAATTCGATCTCATGAGTTTTTACAACAATGCCCTAGGTTTGCCCTGGGATGATGAGATGAATTCGGACATTGATTTGGTTGTACTGGAGAATCTACGTAACAGTACTTACAACATCCGAACAATCCCTGATGATGTACTTGCCGTGACACATGGCATTGACCAACAGTTAGACCGTCTTGAAGTTACCACTATTGGATTCAGTGAAAAGAGAATCTATGTACTGGACCATCGGTCATTTTTTGCCCCCGATTGTACGAAACCTGGAGCAAAGGCATACACAGAACTTGATCAATTCCTCGCGGCACCATTGCGTACTGTCTCAGGCCGTGCGGTAAAAGTACTTGGATCGTTCATAGACTCCAGTAACGGTAATGCCACGGCAACTATATATCGCTATGCATCAACCCGTAGAAACGTATATGCGATTAAGGGTAGTTCTTCAGCAAGTGGTGATTTGTTCAAGGCAAGTCGTGTGGGTGGTCATGATTTACTGATGCTTAACGTTAATGAGGGAAAAAACACTATACGGCGTCTACTTAACGGGGCAGTCAGTGAAGAATGGGAAGAGATGCCTACTCAATTACACTTCACTAATGATCTTCCAGATGACTATTTTGAACAATTAACCAGTGAAGAACTTAAACGTAAGGGTGACAACCTCTATTGGGTACTGAAAAAAGGCTATAAACGTAATGAATCACTCGATTGTCTGAACTATGCGTTGATAGCGAAAGAGTACTATATCCTCAGTTCAACAAGTACTTCATGCCTAAGCCATATGATGGCATTAGATGGTAGTTGATTTCCCAAGATTTCAGTAGTTTAATGAAGTTTTGGGAGGGATGTTATGGATCTAATTAAAGAGATTTATTCTGATCTTAAATCTGGTTTCAGATGGTTTGTTAAGTTATCACCAAAGGTAAAGAAACAAAAGTATTGGATGTATGGGTTTATTAGTTTAGTACTTCTAGTGTTTTTCCTAATCAGTCATTCGCATAAAGAAAACGGTATGACAGATTGGATTAGTGCATTAGCTAACGTAGTTATGGCAGGGGCGGCTGTAACAGGCGTGATATTTGCTAAAAATTGGAAAAGTGATGCAACTGTAGAAAAGTTAATAGAAGTCGGCACTGAGGTTTTTCTAGATGATTTCCCTAAGCTTTTAAATTTCAATGCATCTCCTGCAACTCTTAATAGAATAGTATTTGTATTAAAAACAATTAAGCAGAATGGGTTGATTAATGAAATTAATGCACATGAACTATATTATAATAGTAACGATTTCTTAGATGAATGCAATAAGTATTATGATGTACACAGGTCTTTCTTAGCCAGGGATAAAAAGATACATCATTTAGGTTGGCAGGTGAATCCTAATTATTCAGAAGTTCATTCTTCAATTTTAGATTCATCATATTACACGAGCGAGTTCTCATATTATTTATGTGGAAATTTAGTTAATTTCATGCGTAGTGTTTCTATTGATGTTAATGTTGCGGTCGATATTTTTTTAACTCAAAATTATACAACATTGAAAATCAATAATGAAAAGAAGATTGATGAGTTACTTGAAGAAATTGAGGTTGTAATGCTTTATAAAAGCACACTAAAAAGTGCTGTTGAACTTATAAGAAATGATAAAGTGGAAATCCTGAGTTACTTTATACCCAAGAAATAACTTTCTGAAAAAGTGTGAGTAAATTATTACTCACACTTCCAGATAGTGTTTTGAACACCTTGCCCTGCCGGTAAGTGCGGGTTCATGTTTGCACTATGCTTGTAAGTTGCTTTGTTCTTGCCGTACTGAGCACAGGCTGCATTAGCTGTCTTTTGTAGGCTATCTAATCCATACCAAGCATCAGATTGAATGCTAACTTTTTCGCCATCGTTGTATTGAACTTGAGCACATCCCATTAAAGCCAATGGGAAAATAATCATAATCATTTTTTTCATTTTTATTCCCTAAATACCAGTACAAAAACTGTACATGGGTATTTTATGGCACTACTAACAAAACAACAATCAAAACTACACAATCAGGTAATGGACTTAGTTCACTCCGACAAAGTACTAACATTTGAAGAAAGAGAATTCATCCTTTGGAACTATCAAGGCGACGGCATTGGAAGTACTGGAGCATTCTTTACACCAGAATGGTTAGCATGGGATTTTACTATTGATTCTGGCAGTACTGGAAGGTGTCTTGAACTATGTGCTGGTATTGGGGCACTTAGTTTCTGTCAGTACACAAGATGTAAACCACAACATATCACTTGCGTCGAACTTAACCCCGATTATGTTCAGGTAGGTATGAGAGTACTTCCAGAGGCTGAATGGATCGGTGGTGATGCCCTTACATACGCCTCAGAAACGTCATACGACATTGTTTATGGCAATCCACCATTCGGTAAGATCAATACCTCAGAGGCTATTAGCGGCTCTTACAGAGGGGCTGAGTTCGAATACAAGGTGATTACCCACGGTGCATCACTGGCACCATATGGCGTGTGGATTGTCCCACAGGGTTCAGCAGGTTTTATCTATAGCGGGGCAAGGTGCTACGAACGACAAGAATCAACGAAGTATCAGAAATTCACAGAGCAGACAGGACTACATTTTGAAGCGGGATGCGGTATCGATACCTCGATTTACCGAGAACAATGGCATGGTACTAACATTGTGTGTGAAGTAGTTACCGTTGAGTACTGAAAGTTATTAGACGAACGGGCATTATTAAAAATTAAAAAACTTAATGAGATATGAGGTTATTCCTAATTCTAGTGTATGTGAAAATTTAATGATGGTTATCTTGTTTGTGTTATTTACATTTCGTTTCATTTGATGTTTTATTTAATTTCTTCTCAGAGAGTCTGGAGGCTGTTATGAATAGCAGTTTGTTAGGCTTTAAATCATTATGTTGCTTATCATTAGCGTTATCATTAACTGGTTGTACAACATGGAAGGCACTAACATTTAAAGAGGATAAAATAGATAGTGGTATTACGACAAAGCAAAATTTTGTCATTCAGACTTGGTATGTACCGTATAACGAAAGTGAACATTGTGAAAAGCTTCCAATCAAAAAACGAGAAACTGAACATAGATCAAAAGACGGCATGGTAACGCGGTCTGTATCAACAGTTCTCCTCTCTGGAGTAGTAACAGTAGCTTATAATTTAGTTGATAATGAAATCACTGGTTGGATAGATAATAAAAAATCTTCATTTACAAGAAGTTATAACGTAACGGGGAATTACTATCCTAATACAGATGTAAATGAAATGGATTGGTCTCTTTGTGTCCTTGTTAATAGAGTAAGTCAAGAAGATGGTAGTATCTATTCAACGATTGGATTTAGATTGGATAATCATGTGAAATATAATGTTTCTCAACTGAGTATACCGTATGTGAAGATAGTTAAATCACTAGCCGTAACTGATTCAAAAAGTAAATCTATTTCACTACAAGCGGATGTTAAAGTTTTAGGTTTAGAGAAAAAAGATTCTGTTATGTCAGAGATAAGTAATAGCACATTAAGAATAACAGGCCTGTCATTGGGGCAGGAATACTCGTACAAGAAGAATGTTAAGCTTTCTGATGTAAGTGATAAGACGAATATCAATGTAATTACACCATATTTAAACTCACCACGAGTTAATAGTCCACTCAGTTTTGTTGTTACGGTTACAGAAATTGGTACTGGGGCTGATAATTATGAGGTGCTCGGTAATGCTTACAAGAATAACAAAGAGCAAATACTAATTGTCAGTAAGGAATATATGAAAAAAATTCTCGATGAGTGAAGATTTAAACAAGGTTGACATTGAAATGTCGATTTTTAATATCACACCATAATAAAAATACCTGCATATTAAATTATGCAGGTTTTTATTTAAATTCTAAAGTGATTTTTAATGAAATCAGCAATAGTTGGTTCAGTATTATTACCAATTACTATATCAGCACAGGCTTTAATCTCATCAGCAGAATTACCCATTGCCACACCAAGCCCGGCACTTTTAAGCATACTCAGATCGTTAAAGTTATCCCCAAAAGCGATAACTTGGTTCATAGATATTCCCTGAGATTCAACCCATTGTGCCAGCCGTTTTCCTTTGCTGTTTCCGTTTTGAGCAATATCAACTTGATCATGCCATGACCATTCACAGGCAAGACCAAGCTCACTTTCAACGACTTCACCAAATTTCTTTAATTTCACTATATCAGTATCAGTGAGGGCGAATTTCCAAATCCCCTCTACATCATGAGCGGCTTCACGTAGTGAATTCACCTTGCGGAATTCAGGTCGCTGTGATTCTGGTAATGATTTCGCCCAATTTTCAGTACGGATGATATGTCCAGTTGGTTCCTGATAAATCATGGCGTCGTCGGCATACATCAATCCATGAATGTCGTAATGATCAAGTAGGTCAATCAATTGTGTAGCTTGTTCTGGTTGCAATGGATCAGATGCAAGAACCTTCTTTTCATGGTAATCGTACAGTAACGCACCATTACAACATATTGCGGGTGTATCTAACTCAAGTGCCTGATAGAAGGGATGAATAGCAACGAAATGTCGCCCAGTAACGATTACAACTTTTGCACCAGACTTACGAGCATTTTGTAGGGCAATTAGAGATTCAGGGAGAATTTTTTTTTCTGGAGTCAACAAAGTGCCGTCCAGATCAAGGGCTATTACTTGATAGTTCATGCCATGTTTCGCTGTCATTTAGTTGAAAGTTTTTTTGATATTACACCGCTTACTGGCTTCATCAAAATCACGATGCTGATACGATAACTCATTGATCAGTGGAGTGTTGCCTGATTTGCTGTAATAATGTTGCAGTTATTCAAATAAGTGCCGTTACAGCAGATAGCGGGTGTATCCAGTTGCAGTGCCTGATAAAAAGGATGGATGGCACAATGGTGGCGACCGGTAACAATCAGCACTTTGACGCCTGCCTGCTGCGCGCGGGCCAGGGCTTCAAGGGATTCAGGCAGAATGGTTTTACGCGGGGTCAACAGGGTGCCGTCAAGATCAAGGGCGATTACGCGGTAGCTCATTACTCTTTCCGTCTGGGTTACAAAGCAATCAGTCTACACCGGGTAACGCCTTTGAGACAAAAAGCAGGGCACAAATGATTCCTGCGCGGCAAAATGAAACGCGCTAGAGTGATACCCTTTCAGCAAGCCGAACAAGGAGAACGCATGAAACAAGTCGTGTATACCGCCAGCCCCGAGAGCCAGCAGATCCACGCCTGGCAGTTACAGGAAGATGGCGCGCTGACGTTATTACAGGTGACGGATGTGGCTGGTCAGGTGCAGCCGATGGTGGTCAGCCCGAAGAAAGATTTCCTCTATGTTGGCGTGCGTCCGAATTTTCGCGTGCTGGCATACCGTATTGCCGCGGATGGCACCCTGAGCGAAGCCGGAGAGGCACCGCTGCCGGGCAGCCCGACGCACATTTCTACCGATCGCCAGGGTAACTTCCTGTTCTGCGGTTCTTACAATGATGCCTGTGTCAGCATCAGCCCAATTGGTAGCGATGGTCTGCCGCAGGCTCCGAGCCAGGTGATCGGCGGGCTGGAAGGTTGTCACTCCGCCAATATTGATGTGAAAAATCAGACGCTGTTTGTGCCGGCGCTAAAGCAGGATCGTATTTGTTTGTTCCAGTTAGGCAACGATGGCAACCTGACACCCGCCGCGCAAGCCCAGGTCACCACGGTTGAAGGCGCTGGCCCGCGTCATATGGCGTTTCACCCGAACGGCAACTATAGCTATTGCGTCAACGAACTGGACAGCAGCGTAGATGTCTGGGCGTTAAGCAATGCACACGGCGAAGTGGAGCGTGTGCAGAGCCTGAATATGATGCCTGCGGATTTCAGCGGCACCCGCTGGGCAGCGGATATCCATCTGACGCCGGATGGCCGTTTCCTGTATGCCTGCGATCGCACCAGCAGCACCATTACCGTATTCAGCGTCAGCGAAGATGGCGGCTTGTTGAACATCGAGGGCTTCCAGCCGACAGAGACGCAACCGCGTGGTTTTAATATCGACAACAGCGGGAAATATCTGGTGGCAGCCGGGCAGAAATCGCACCATATCGAGGTCTACAAAATCAGCGACGATCGCGGTCTGCTGACGCCGCTGGCGCGTTATGCCGTCGGACAAGGCCCAATGTGGGTGGTGATTCACCCACTGGGTTAAGTCATTACGCGATAAATCGCTAAAACCTTGCGCGATAAATCGCGCCGTTACGGGGTAAATGGTAGCGGCGCGATTTATCGCGCTATTTGTCACCTCTGAAAATGGTGCGAAAAATCCAGCGCATCGCGTACGGCGTCGGTCAACTTCGCCAGCTCTGCCGCCGTGATCACATAGGGTGGCATCAGGTAGATCAACCGCCCAAACGGACGGATCCACACCCCGCGCTCGACAAAGAACTGTTGCAGTGCCGCCATATCCACTGCCCGACGAGTCTCAATCACACCAATCGCCCCCAGAACGCGTGCATCCGCCACGGCCGGATGGTCAGCTAACGGCAGCAATGCCGCGCGTAGCTGCTGCTCAATCTGTGCCACCTGCGCCGACCAGTGACCTTCGTTCACCATCTTCAGGCTTTCCACCGCGACCGCGCACGCCAGCGGATTACCCATAAAGGTTGGGCCATGCATAAAGCAGCCGGCGGCGCTGTTGCTGATGGTATCGGCCACTGCGCGAGTAGTAAGGGTGGCGGAGAGCGTCATGGTGCCACCCGTCAGGGCTTTGCCCAGACACAAAATATCCGGCACGATCCCGGCATGTTCGCAGGCGAACAACTTGCCGCTGCGGCCAAAGCCGGTGGCAATCTCGTCGGCAATTAGCAACAAACCGTAGCGATCGCACAGCTCACGCACCCGTTGCAGATAACGCGGATGATAAAAACGCATCCCCCCTGCGCCCTGCACAATGGGCTCCAGGATCACTGCGGCAATCTGCCGGTGATGTTGCTCCGCCAGACGGGCAAAATCGGCGAAATCAGCGTCATCCCACGCATCATCAAACCCTCGCTCCGGTGCGGCCGCGAACAGGTGTTCCGGCAGATAACCGCGCCACAAGCTGTGCATCGAGTTTTGCGGATCGCACACCGACATCGCGGCGAATGTGTCGCCGTGATAACCGCGTTTCAGGGTGAGAAATTTTTGTCGGGTTTCCCCCCGTCCCAACCAGTATTGCAGCGCCATTTTCATCGCCACTTCGACGGCGATCGACCCCGAATCGGCGAGGAACACACATTCCAGGGGGGCTGGCGTCATCGCCACCAACTGACGGCACAGCTCCACCGCTGCCGGGTGGGTGATGCCACCAAACATCACATGCGACATCTGCGCCAGTTGGTCCTGCAATGCCTGATTAAGACGTGGATGGTTATAACCGTGGATCGCCGCCCACCATGACGACATGCCATCCACTAATTCACGTCCATCCGCCAGTTGCAACTGGCAGCCATGCGCCGCGACGACCGGGTAGCAGGGCAGGGGATCACGCATTGAGGTGTAGGGATGCCAGATATGCTGGCGGTCGAAATTGAGATCGTCCTGAGTGAACATGGGTATTGTAAACCAAAAATAAAAAATATAGTTTACAAGTATAACCACGTTAATCGTCAGGATGAACCCTTTTCTGGAGTGAAGCAATGGCACATCGCTGGACACTGGCACAAGCCCAGGCACTATTCGATAAACCTTTCCTTGAGCTGATGTTTGAGGCGCAGCAGGTACATCGCCAACATTTCGACCCGCGTCAGGTGCAGGTCAGTACCCTGCTGTCGATCAAAACCGGCGCCTGCCCGGAAGATTGTAAATATTGCCCGCAGAGCGCGCGCTACAAAACCGGGCTGGAATCGGAACGTCTGATGGAGGTGGAAGCGGTGCTGGAATCGGCGCGCAAAGCCAAAGCCGCCGGTTCGAGCCGTTTCTGTATGGGGGCGGCGTGGAAAAACCCACACGATCGTGACATGCCTTACCTGGAGCAGATGGTGCAGGGCGTGAAAGCGATGGGGATGGAAACCTGTATGACCCTCGGCACCCTCAACGACACCCAGGCGCAGCGCCTGGCGCATGCCGGTCTGGATTTTTACAACCATAACCTCGATACCTCGCCGGAATTCTACGGCAACATCATCACCACGCGCAGCTACCAGGAACGCCTGGATACGCTCGACAAAGTGCGTGGTGCGGGCATTAAGGTGTGTTCGGGCGGTATCGTCGGCCTGGGCGAAACGGTAAAAGATCGTGCCGGTCTGCTGGTGCAACTGGCGAACCTGCCGACACCGCCGGAAAGCGTGCCGATCAACATGCTGGTGAAAGTTAAAGGCACGCCGCTGGCGGATAACGACGATGTCGAGCCGTTCGATTTTATCCGAACCATTGCGGTGGCCCGTATCATGATGCCGTCTTCTCATGTCCGCCTTTCTGCCGGTCGTGAGCAGATGAGCGAACAGACCCAGGCGATGTGTTTTATGGCCGGGGCAAACTCGATTTTCTACGGCTGCAAGCTGCTGACCACGCCGAACCCGGAAGAAGACAAGGATTTGATTCTGTTCCGTAAACTGGGACTCAACCCGGAGCATACCGCCACCACCGCCGGTGATAACGAACAGCAATATCAGTTGAGTGAACAGCTGTTGCATGCCGATACCGCGCAGTTTTACAACGCGGCGGTGTAATGAGCTGGTCGCAACGTATCGAACAGGCGCTGGCGGCGCGGCGTGCCGCCGATGGCTGGCGTCAGCGTATCCGCGTGGAACATAACAACGTGCGCGAGCTGACCGTCGCCGGGCAACGCTATCGCCACTTTTCCAGCAACGATTATCTTGGCCTGAGTCAGCATCCGGCAGTGATTGCCGCCTGGCAACAGGGGGCCGCGGAGGCCGGGGCTGGCGCGGGTGCATCGGGACATGTGACCGGTTTCAGCCGTTATCATGCGCAACTGGAAGAACAACTGGCCGACTGGCTGGGTTATCGCCGTGCGCTGCTGTTTATCTCGGGTTTCGCCGCCAATCAGGCGGTGATCCATCTGCTGGCGGAAAAGCCGGATCGGATTGTGGCCGACAAGCTGGCGCACGCCTCGTTACTGGATGCTGCCAGCCACAGCCCGGCCACGCTGCGCCGTTTTGCCCACAATCAGCCCACCAGCCTGGCAAAGCTGTTGGCAACGCCGGTGGAGGGTAACACCCTGGTGGTCACCGAAGGCGTCTTCAGCATGGATGGCGACAGCGCACCGCTGGCGCAGCTGGCTGCTGAAACGCAACGCGCCAACGGCTGGCTGCTGGTCGATGATGCACATGGTATTGGCGTGACCGGTGAGCAAGGTCGTGGTAGCTGCTGGCAGCAGCAGGTGAAGCCAGAATTACTGATCGTCACCTTCGGCAAAGGCTTTGGCGTCAGCGGTGCCGCCTTGTTGTGCGATGACGCGACCGCCGATTATGTGGAACAGTTTGCCCGCCATTTGATCTACTCGACCGCCATGCCGCCCGCGCAGTGCTTCGCGCTACTGGCGGCGTTACAGCAAATTCAGCAGGGCGATGAATTGCGTGCGCAGTTGCACGCCAATATCGCGCGTTTTCGCGCTGGAGCGGCAGATCTCCCCTGGCAGTTGATGCCATCGGCCAGCGCCATCCAGCCGTTGGTGGTCGGTGAGAACAGCGCTGCGCTGGCGTTATCACAGCGGTTGAAGGCGGCGGGCTGCTGGGTCAGCGCCATTCGTCCCCCGACGGTGCCACCGGGCACAGCACGCCTTCGCATCACCCTGACCGCCGCACATGGTTTTGACGATATCGATCGTCTGCTGGAGGCGCTGTATGACGCTGCACATCAATAAACAGGCGATTGCTCAGGCGTTTGGTCGGGCGGCGCAACATTATGAGCAGCATGCCGAGTTGCAACGCCAGAGTGGTGATGCCCTGCTGGCGCTGGCACCGGCCGGATTTGGCCCGCACCTGCTGGATGCTGGATGTGGTACCGGTTGGTACAGCCGCTACTGGCGCGATCGTGGACGTACCCTGACTGCGCTTGATCTGTCACCAACCATGCTGAATAGCGCGGCCCGGCAACACTCGGCACACCATTATGTGCAGGGCGATATTGATGCTTTGCCGCTGCCGGATGCCTGCGTTGATGGCGTGTGGAGCAACCTCGCGGTGCAATGGAGTAGCGATCTGCGCACTGCTTTGCAGCAATTTCTGCGCGTGACTCGCCCCGGCGGCAGCGTGCTATTTTCCACTTTGCTGGCCGGTTCGCTCAATGAGGTTCATCAGGCGTGGGCGCAGTTGGATGGACGTCAACACGCCAACCGTTTTCTCAGCGCGGCGCAAATCGCCGCCGCGACCGATGGCATGGCGCTGCACAGCACGCTGCAAACCATCACCTTACATTTTCCCAGCGCGCTCAATGCGATGCGTTCGCTGAAAGGCATTGGCGCAACCCATCTGCACGATGGACGCCAGGGCGGATTACTGACGCGGAGTCAGCTGGCCCGGCTGGAGCAGTGCTGGCAACAGGACGAGGCGGGTTATCGCCTGAGTTATCATCTGATGTATGGAGTCTTAACGGCATGAAACGCTGGTTTATTACAGGTACCGACACCGAAGTCGGCAAGACGGTAGCCAGTGGCGCGTTGCTACAGGCGGCAGGAGCTGCCGGATGGGTCACCGCAGGTTACAAGCCGGTGGCCTCGGGTTGTGAGCAAACTGCCGAAGGCATCCGCAACAGCGATGCGCTGGCGCTGCAACGCTACAGCTCGCTGGCGTTGCGTTATGAGCAGGTCAATCCGCTGGCTTTTCTTGAACCCACGTCACCGCATATCGTCAGTGCCGAAGAGGGCAGGCCAATCGATTTTGCCGGACTGTCTGCCGGGCTACGGGAGCTGGAGCAACAGGCAGAATGGGTATTGGTGGAAGGCGCGGGCGGATGGTTTACTCCGTTGTCGGCAACGCAAACCTATGCTGATTGGGTGGTGGCTGAGCAGTTGCCGGTGATCCTGGTGGTGGGTATCAAACTGGGTTGTATCAACCATGCGATGCTAACTGCCGCCGCCGTGCATGCGAGTGGCCTGCGCCTTGCAGGCTGGATCGCCAATACCATTCAACCGCCGGGTAAGCGGCATCAGGAATATCTGGCAACATTGCGTCAGCGTCTTGATGCGCCGTGTCTGGGCGAAATCCCGTATCTTACGGATGACGCGCAGCAGGATGACTGTGGCCGTTATCTGACATTACCCTGAAGCGTAGCGGCGCGATTTATCGCGCAATTCCGAGCGTGGCTGGAAAAAACTGCGCGATAAATCGCGCCGCTACGGGCAGCTCATGTCAGGTTACCGTCAGCCATTTATTGATGGTGACATCGTCCAACTGGGCCACTTTTCCCTGCGCCACGTTGCGACCACGATGCAGCAGCAGAAAATAGTCAGCCACGCGGCGGATAAAGGAGACGTGTTGCTCCAGCAGCAGAATGGTCAGGCCGTAATCGCGGTTCAGGCGGCGAATCAGATTTCCCATCTCCTCCTCCAGCCACGGCGACATGCCTTCGGTAGGTTCATCAAGGATCAGCAATTTCGGCTGTAACACCAGCGCGCGCGCTAATGCCAACTGCTGCTGCTGATCCATCGGCAGTTCTCCGCTGCGCTGGTGGCGTAATGAATAGAGCGCCGGGAACAAATCGAACACCATTTCCGGAATGGCGCGACTGCGGTCGTCATGCGCCGCCATCAGCGCAATCAGCAGGTTATCTTCCACGCTCATTTGCGAGAAAATATGGCGACCTTGCGGTACGTAGCCGATACCCATGCGCGCACGTTGCTCCGCCGGTTGCAGCAATAAATCTTCAGGGGGGGAGCCATCTTCCTGCCAGGTCATCGACCCGCTATTGATCGGCAACCGTCCCATAATGCAGTTGACCAGGGTGGTTTTACCCATCCCAGGGCTACCCAGCACGCCCGTGCAGGTGCCAGGGGGCAGATCGAGGTCCACATCCCACAGGATATGGTTTTGACCGTAAAACTGATTCACCGAACGTAAACTTAGCATCTGACATTCTCCTTCCAGATAATTAGCCTGAATGCTCCCGCTCTGTGTCGTCTGGCAAACAGTCAAACACGATTCATCATTGCCACTCTCACCATCAGTGAGTTGATGCGTATGCTTATGGAGAAACCTGCAATTCCCAGGCCAGTTTGCTGATACCATGAAAAAAAGCAGCAGCAGCGAGGCAAAATCAGGAATTAAAGTTGAGCGATGCTTAACAATTGCTGGGAGTGATAAAACGGCTGCACTTTAGCGGTGCTGAATGCTTAACGTTTCTGGTGCATCTGTGCAGTAATAAGGCAGATCGCTCAGGAATAAGTGGCCTTATTTACTGAGAATTTCGGGCTTTCAGTGACGTCAGCACGGAAAAAGAATAGTTAATGCCACGCGGGCTGTGGGAAAAATAAACATAAAAAATTTTTTTTTCGCACGCCAGGAATAGGCTTAGAAAATTATGCACAGGCGATGGCGGCGGGGCTGCCGTCAGTTATCCACTATTCCTGTGGATAACCTTGTGCATTAGAGACTGAAAACAGAGCGCAAGCGAGGAAATACGCGGCCTGGATACATTATGCTGAGAAACTGGGCTTTTTACTGATTTATAAATAAATCAATATGTTATTTAAAATCAAGCCTGAGATTTTTCTTGTTGGTCATACAACTGCAATTTTATGACGCTCTATTGACAAATGTTAAAAGCATCACCCGTCTGGGGATAACCTTGCGCAACAAGGTTTTGCCAGATGCCGCATAAATTGCACTGAAGCGAGTCGTTGCTGCTCCCTGTTATCGTGCAGGATATCTGTAAATATATCCAGTATTTTTTTCTGGCAAATTCGTCATAGCGGAGTAGAATTAGCAGCCTGCCCGCCGATATCTCCTGCAGGAACGAAAAAATCATGAGTAAAGCCTTCAAACTCAACTCCGAATTTAAACCCTCAGGGGATCAGCCTGAGGCGATTCGTCGTCTGGAAGAGGGGCTGGAAGACGGTCTGGCACACCAGACGCTGTTGGGGGTAACCGGTTCGGGTAAAACCTTTACCATCGCCAATGTGATCGCCGATCTCAACCGGCCAACTATGGTGCTGGCGCCTAACAAGACCCTTGCGGCACAGCTCTATGGAGAGATGAAGGAGTTCTTCCCGGACAACGCGGTGGAGTTCTTCGTCTCCTACTACGACTACTATCAGCCTGAAGCCTATGTGCCCAGCTCCGATACCTTTATCGAAAAGGATGCCTCGGTGAATGAGCACATCGAGCAGATGCGTCTGTCTGCCACCAAGGCGTTGCTGGAGCGACGTGACGTTATCGTGGTGGCGTCGGTGTCGGCCATCTACGGTCTGGGTGACCCTGATCTCTACCTGAAAATGATGCTGCACCTGACGCGTGGCATGATCATCGATCAGCGCAGCATTCTGCGTCGTCTGGCCGAGCTGCAATATACCCGTAATGATCAGGTGTTCCAGCGCGGCACCTTCCGCGTGCGCGGTGAAGTGATCGATATCTTCCCGGCGGAGTCCGATGAGATTGCGCTGCGTGTGGAGCTGTTTGATGAAGAAGTGGAGCGGTTGTCATTGTTTGACCCGCTGACCGGTCAGGTGGTTTCGGTGGTGCCGCGTTTTACCGTCTACCCGAAAACCCACTATGTCACGCCGCGCGAACGCATCCTGCAATCAATGGAAGAGATCAAAAAGGAGCTGGTGGTGCGCCGTCAGGTCCTGCTGGAGAATAATAAGCTGCTGGAAGAGCAGCGCATTACCCAGCGTACCCAGTTTGACCTCGAAATGATGAACGAACTCGGCTACTGCTCGGGTATCGAGAACTATTCACGCTACCTGTCCGGACGTGGGCCAGGCGAGCCGCCTCCGACGCTGTTCGACTACTTACCGGCAGATGGTCTGCTGGTGGTGGATGAGTCCCATGTGACTATCCCGCAGATTGGCGGGATGTATCGTGGTGACCGCGCACGTAAAGAGACGCTGGTGGAGTATGGGTTCCGCCTGCCGTCGGCGCTGGACAACCGCCCGCTCCGCTTCGAAGAGTTTGAAGCGCTGGCACCGCAAACCATTTATGTTTCGGCAACGCCGGGTAATTACGAGCTGGAGAAATCCGGTGGTGAGGTGATTGATCAGGTGGTGCGTCCGACAGGGCTGCTCGATCCGATCCTCGAAGTACGTCCGGTGACCACCCAGGTGGATGACCTGCTGTCGGAGATCCGCAAACGCGTCGAGGTCAACGAACGTGTGCTGGTGACCACCCTGACTAAACGCATGGCGGAAGATCTCACCGAATATCTGGAGGAGCACGGCGAGAAGGTGCGTTATCTGCACTCAGACATCGATACGGTGGAGCGTATGGAGATCATCCGCGACCTGCGTCTGGGGGAATTTGATGTGCTGGTGGGGATTAACCTGTTGCGTGAAGGGCTGGATATGCCGGAAGTGTCGCTGGTGGCGATTCTCGATGCCGATAAAGAGGGCTTCCTGCGTTCGGAGCGTTCTCTGATTCAGACCATTGGCCGCGCTGCACGTAACATTAACGGTAAAGCGATTCTTTACGCAGACAAGATCACCAACTCAATGGCACGCGCCATCGAGGAGACCGAGCGACGTCGTGAGAAGCAGGAGCGGTATAACGAAGCCAACGGCATCGTACCGCAGGGACTGAACAAAAAAATCACCGATATTCTGGAGCTGGGCAAAAACGTGGTCAAAACCCGTGGCAAGGGCAAAACCGCCACGCGCAGCGCCGCTGAAGCCGAAGCCAGCTATCTGGCGCTCACCCCGCAGGCGATGCAGAAGAAGATTCACGAGTTGGAAGGACAGATGCAACAACACGCGCAGAATCTGGAGTTTGAAGAAGCGGCGCGGGTGCGTGATCAGTTGCACGAACTGCGCGAGCTGTTTATCGCTGCGTCCTAATGCACGATAAATCGCGCCGCTACGACTCTCAGCGCGGGTGAGTCGTGGCGGCGTGTTTATCACGCCTTGTTTCAAAATGCCTGGATGGCATGCTCCAGCGCCAGGCGTAACAACTGGCGGTCATGGCGATATTTGATATCCGCCGCTTCCAGCGGTTCACGGACAATTAAGCGTCCTTCCACACCGCGAATATCCGCTGCCGGGCTGACCACCACCGCATCAATCACCCGTTTGCCTATCGCTTTTTCCATAATTACCAGCTTATCCGCGACGGTCAGGCGAGCGGCTGCCGGACTGAGTTCGCGCCCAAGATTACCGATAAACACCATAGTGGCGGGGGTACGACGCAGCGCACGCGCCATCTCTTCCATCAGCAGAATTGGCATCAGGCTGGTATAAAAACTGCCGGGACCGATCAGAATCAAATCGGCTTCAGCAATCGCGTCCAGTGCTTCCCGGGTGGGCACCACATTCGGATGTAGCATCAATTGCTGCGGTGCTTGTTGCATCTCATCGACGGCGGTTTCGCCGTAAACCATATTGCCTTCGCTATCCTGCGCCACCAAATCCACGGGCTGCTCTGACATCGGAATCAAGAACGCATCCACTTTCAGCAGATTACGAATGATATTGATCGCTTCCAGTGGCCGCACGCTGAGATGGTCGAGCGCTTTCAGGATCAGGTTGCCAAGATTGTGGCCAGCCAGTTCGCCGTTGCCGGTGAAGCGATATTCGAACATGGCGGAACCGACGCTCGGTTCCGTGATCAACTGGTTGATACAATTGCGCATATCGCCCCAGGCGATGCCGCCTTCTGAACGGCGGATGCGTCCGGTGGACCCACCGTTGTCGGTGGTGGTCACAATACCGGTCAGGCGTGAGCCGAGCGGAGCCAGCGAGGACATCACGCGACCAAGGCCGTGTCCACCGCCCAGCGCCACCACGCGATCCAAATCTGCCAGGGTACGATTCATGTTGCTCCTTATCACTGACGCTCACCCGTTGAGCATCAGTTAAACTGATATGTATCAAAATCTGTCGGTTATTTTAACGTATCCTGTCGCGAAAATGCGGTGAAAAAACGTTATGTATCAATATATATAGCGAAAATCCGCGATGGAAGCGAACAACAAATCGCGCTAACATTCGGGCAACCCTGTTGTTCGAATGGACAACATACACTCAAAGCCTGATTGCCTAAGTCCTCCGGATAGGGTGTTCAGGCCGCAGCCCCGAGCTGCCAGGGTGCAGAAAGAAATGCCTGCATCTCCCGTATTTGGAAAGGTGTTCAGGTGTCACAATTTACTGATGCATATGCGCGCAGCTTTTATTATCTGCGCCTGTCGGTCACGGACGTGTGTAACTTCCGTTGTACCTATTGCCTGCCCGATGGCTACAAACCGCAGGGTACGCGCAATAAAAGTTTTCTCTCGCTGGATGAGATCCGCCGCGTGACGCGTGCCTTTGCGGCCGCGGGCACTGAAAAAGTGCGTCTGACCGGTGGTGAGCCCTCTTTACGTCGTGATTTCACCGAAATTATCGCTGCGGTGCGGGAAAATGCTGCCATCCGCCAAATCGCGGTGACCACCAACGGCTATCGGCTGGCGCGTGATGTGCGTGACTGGCGTGCTGCCGGGCTGACCTCAATCAATGTCAGCGTCGATAGCCTTGATGCCCGCCAGTTTCATGCCATCACCGGTCAGGACAAATTTCATCAGGTCATGGCCGGGATTGATGCCGCGTTTGAGGCGGGTTTCAGCAAGGTCAAAGTCAACAGCGTGCTGATGCGTGATATCAACAGCCACAGTCTCGATACCTTTTTACAGTGGATCCGCACACGTCCGATTCAGTTACGTTTTATCGAGCTGATGGAAACCGGCGAGGGCAGCGATCTGTTCCGTCGCCAGCACATTTCCGGCGAGGTGATCCGCGATCAACTGCTGATGCAAGGCTGGCAACGTCAGCCGCGCGGGCGCAGCGACGGTCCGGCGCAGGTGTTTCGCCATCCGGACTATCTCGGCGAAGTCGGTCTGATTATGCCTTATGAAAAAGATTTCTGTGCCAGCTGCAATCGCCTGCGTGTTTCGGCGATCGGCAACCTGCATCTGTGCCTGTTTGGCGAGGGGGGCATTCCGTTGCGCGATCTGCTGGCTTCCGATCAACAGCAGGATGAGTTACAGGCGCGTATCGCCTTAAGCCTCGGGCAGAAAAAGCAGACGCATTTTCTGCATCAGGGCAACACCGGTATTACCCAAAATCTTTCCTTCATTGGTGGCTGACAAAGGAGTTATGGCCATGAGCAAACTTTCCGGCGACTTTGTTGCCCTTAATGTGGCGGTGATGACGGTGTCTGACAACCGTGATGCCGCCAATGACACCTCTGGTGATTACCTGCGTGAAGCACTGAGCGAAGCCGGACATCAGGTGGTGGATCACGCGATTGTCGCGGATAACCGTTATCGCATCCGCGCCACGGTATCGCGCTGGATAGCCAGTGAAGATGTCCAGGTGGTGATCATCAATGGTGGTACCGGTTTTAACAGCAAAAACAGCACGCCTGAAGCGCTGCTGCCGCTGTTTGACCGGGAGATTGAGGGATTTGGCGAGCTGTTCCGCATGATCTCGTACGAAGAGATCGGCAGTGCCACGTTGCAGTCGCGTGCAGTCGCGGGTATGGCGAATGAGACGCTGATTTTTGCCGTACCCGGATCCGGTAATGCCTGCCGCAGCGCGTGGGAACGCATCATTGCCGATCAACTGGATGCACGCACTCGCCCATGTAATTTTGTCTCACATTTGAAGAAGTTGTAAGTATGTCCTCGTTAACCCATATCAATGCCGCCGGTGAAGCCCATATGGTTGATGTCTCCGGCAAAACCGAAACGGTACGCGAAGCCCAGGCAGAAGCGCTGGTGCTGATGCAACCGGCAACGCTGCAAATGATCATCGATGGCAGCCATCACAAAGGTGATGTCTTTGCCACTGCCCGCATCGCGGGGATTCAGGCGGCAAAACGCACCTGGGAACTGATCCCGCTGTGTCATCCTCTGATGCTGAGCAAAGTTGAGGTGACGCTGGTTGCTGAACCCGAGCATAGCCGGGTACGCGTCACTTCACGCTGCCGCCTGACCGGCAAAACCGGCGTCGAGATGGAAGCCCTGACGGCGGCTTCAGTGGCGGCGCTGACGATCTATGACATGTGCAAAGCGGTGCAAAAAGACATCGTTATCGACCAGGTACGTTTGCTGAGCAAAAGCGGCGGCAAATCCGGTGATTTTCAGGCGGTGTCCCATGATTAAGGTGCTGTTTTTTGCTCAGGTGCGTGAACTGACCGGCACCAGCGCGCTGGAGTTATCGCCGGAATATGCCGATGTGGCGGCCCTGCGCAGTGCGCTGGCGACGAAAAATGATCGTTGGGCGTTGGCGCTGGAATCCGGGAAATTGCTGGCGGCGGTCAATCAAACCCTGGTACCGATGAGTCATCCGTTGCGCGCCGGTGATGAAGTGGCCTTTTTCCCGCCTGTGACCGGGGGTTGATGATGGAAACCCGTATTCGCGTCGGCAGCGCAGCCTTTAGCGTGGCCGAGGAGTATGCCTGGTTGTCTGCCCATGACAGCGATGGCGCCGTGGTGACCTTCACCGGGAAGGTGCGTAATCATAATCTTGGTGACAGCGTAGCGGCCTTGACGCTGGAACATTACCCCGGCATGACGGAAAAAGCGCTGACGGAAATTGTCGACGAAGCACGTCAACGCTGGGCGCTGCAACAGGTTTCGGTGATCCACCGTATTGGTGAACTGTTTCCTGGTGAGGAAATTGTATTTGTCGGCGTCAGCAGCGCGCATCGCAGCAGCGCGTTTGCCGCAGCGGAATTTATTATGGATTACCTGAAAACCCGTGCGCCGTTCTGGAAACGTGAGGCGACGGCACAGGGCGATCGCTGGGTGGATGCGCGCGATAGCGACCATCAGGCGGCAGAACGCTGGAAATAACGTAAAGGAACCCGATGGAAGCGACTGTAATACTCAAGCGTGCAGCGCTGTTGGCGGTACTGGTGCTGGCGGGATGTACCAGCAGCAAAAAGCAACCCGAGGCACCGGTTCGCCAACCTGGGGATGTGAAAGCACAAATCCGTCAGTTATTGCCCAGCCACGTTACGCAGAAAGCGGACTGGGCTGATGATATTTATACCGCCTTCCGTACTCAGCAAATCAATCCCAGCGTCAGCAACCTGTGCGCGGTGATCGCGGTGGCCGATCAGGAATCGAACTTCAGCGCCGATGCGGTGGTGCCGGGCCTGCCAAAAATCGCCTGGGCTGAGATCAACCGGCGTGCGGGCAAGCTTTTTATCCCGGCCTTCGCGGTACGCACGGCGTTGCAGATCAACTCTCCCACCGGTGAAAGCTACGCGGCGCGCCTCGACAAAGTGCGCAGCGAGAAAGAGCTGAGCGCCATTTTTGATGACTTCATCGATATGGTGCCGCTGGGACAAAAACTGTTTGGCAACCTTAACCCGATTCATACCGGCGGTCCGATGCAGGTCAGCATCGCTTTCGCCGAAGCGCACGCCAAAGGCTATCCGTGGCCGGTGGAGGGTTCGATTCGTCGTGAAGTCTTTACCCGACACGGTGGTATGTATTTTGGCATCATGCATTTGCTGGGATACCCGGCGGATTACTCACAGCCGCTGTATCGCTTCGCTGACTTTAACGCCGGTTGGTATGCCAGTCGCAATGCCGCTTTTCAGGCGGCTGTGGCGCGTGCCAGCGGGATCAAACTGGCGCTCGATGGCGATCTGATTCAATATGGCAGCGATGCCGCCGGGGCGACAGAACTCGCGGTGCGCAGCCTGAGTAAGCAGCTGGACATGAGCCAACGCGAAATCCGTCGCGATCTGGACAAGGGCGAAAAGCCTGAGTTCAGCACTAGCGTATTATGGAAACAGGTGTTCACGCTGGCGGATAAAATGGCGGGTAAACGTCTGCCGCGCGAAATGTTGCCGGGTATTAAGCTGGAAAGCCCGAAAATCACCCGTAACCTGACCACCGCATGGTTTGCCCAGCGCGTGGATGGCCGTTATCAACAGTGTTTGACGCGCCGTTGACGCGGCAAGTTATAGGCTCCAAACTTACAGAGTTTGTTTAACAACTAAACCCGCGCGATAAATCGCGCCGCAACATGAATCCATTGAGAGGTGCATCATGGACCGATATCCACGTAACGATTCAATCGTGCAGCAGGCCTCCGCCGGGCTGCAAACCTATATGGCGCAGGTGTATGGCTGGATGACCTGTGGTTTGCTGCTGACCGCGTTCGTCTCCTGGTTCGCGGCGCGCACGCCTGCGGTTATGGAGTTGGTGTTTGCTAACCGCATCACCTTCTTCGGTCTGATCATCGCTCAGCTGGCGGTGGTGTTTGTGCTGTCCGGAATGGTGCATCGTCTGAGTGGCGCGCTGGCGACGGCGTTATTTATGCTCTATTCGGCGCTGACCGGCCTGACGCTCGCCAGTATTTTTCTGGTCTACACCTATTCGTCAATCGCCAGCACCTTCTTTGTCACCGCCGGGATGTTTGGTGCTATGAGTTTTTATGGCTATACCACCAAACGCGATCTCAGCCGTTTCGGTAGCCTGCTGTTTATGGCGTTGATTGGAATTTTGCTGGCGTCGCTGGTGAACTTCTGGCTGAAAAGCCCGGCGTTGATGTGGGCGATTACCTATATCGGCGTAGTGGTGTTTGTTGGCCTGACGGCATATGACACCCAGAAACTGAAAGCCATTGGCGAGACGGTGGATGTGAATGACAAAGAGAATCTGCGTCGTCTTTCCATTATGGGTGCGCTGACGCTGTATCTCGACTTTATCAACCTGTTCCTGATGCTGCTGCGTATTTTCGGTAACCGCCGTTAACCCCCATCGTAGCGGCACGATAAATCGTGCCGCTACGATGATGTACCGTTTTCTGACGGTGTCGGTTTTGCCATCTTCCGTTCATTCTTCTGCCGTAAATGCCGGGCGCGGCTCTCCAGCCACAGGTACAACACCAGCGCCAGCAGCAGCGGCAAAATAAAATACAGCACACGATAGGCCAGCAGCGCGGCAATAATGGTGCCGTGTGACGTACCCTGACCACTCAGTAGCGCCAGAAATACTGCTTCCAACACGCCGATCCCGGCGGGGATATGAATAATCACCCCGGCGATACTGCTGATCAGCAACACCCCCAGCACCTGCGGATAATCCACCTGTTGTGCCAGCAGCAACCAGATAATCGCTCCCATCACCATCCAGTTGGCGCAGGACACCGCGAATTGAAACAGCGCCATGCGCAGCGAGGGGAGTTGCAGGTGCTGGCCCTTTATCGTCCAGTGACGTCGTTTGGCAAAGGCGCAGGCCCACAGATAGATCGCGACCAACATCAGCAACGCGCCGCCGATCAGTCGCAGGGTGTTTTCGCCGATAAACCAACCCGCGGGAAGGGGAACCATACCCGCCACAAAAACCACGCCAGCCAGCAAAATGTAGCCCAGCCAGTTGGTGGCGATGCTCAGCGAGAAAATGCGGGTGATGGTGCCGCCGGGTAAACCCAGTCGCGAATAAAGGCGATAGCGCATAGCTACGCCCCCGACCCAGGTACTGAGCGTCAGATTGAAGGCATAACAGATAAACGACACCAGCATCACCTGACGTTTAGCCAGTTTATGGCCGCAGTAAGCGCGGCCAATCAAATCATACAGGCCATAGGTCAGGTAGCTGATAACAACCAGCGCCACCGCGCTGAACACCAGCGTGCGGTTGTAGTTGACGATCACCTGATAAACGTCATCCCAGTTTACCTGGCGGGCGTACACCACCAGCAGCACCAGCACGGCGATAAAAAATAACCCGGTAAGGATTTTCTTCACGCGCTGCCAGCGCGAATGTTTTTTACTCATCAGGGTCTGGCTCCTTTGTTTTCGGCCTCAACGCGATCCTGGGTTTCCATTTCCGGTTGTACCGGGGGAACAACCTGCGCCAGCCGGGGCGTATGGGCGGGTAACCATCCGGCAATCGCCGGGAAGTGACGTAAGAAGTGGAAGACCAGCACGCTTTTGGTCAGGTGCCACCAGGTGCGCGGTGGCAGCTTATCGCCCTCAACCCGTTCGCAATCCTCGCGTAGCAACTGCTCAAGGTTTTCCCGCAGCGTTTGGTTAAAGGCGCGGTCATGCACCATCAGGTTGGCTTCCAGATTGAGTGACAAGCTGAGCGGGTCGAGATTACTGGAACCGACGGTTGACCACTGCTGATCCTGCACCGCGATCTTGCCATGCAATGGACGACGGCAATATTCGTACACCTCGACACCGCCATCGACCAGATAGTTGTACAGCATCTCAGCGCCCACTTTGACAATCGGCATATCCGGCTCGCCCTGGACGATCAACCGTACCCGCACGCCACGACGCGCGGCATGGCGCATCGCACGCAGCAGACGATAACCGGGGAAGAAGTAGGCGTTGGCGATGATCACATCCTGTTTGGCTTTGCGCAGCATGTCGAGGTAGTGCTGTTCGATATCATCACGATGGCCGTCGTTGTCGCGAAAGACGAACAACACCTGCGCATCACCCGGCAGGGCATTCAGCGCCGGACGATGCGAGCGATGGCCCCACCAGCGGCGGGTCACCTGTTCGCTGCCGATGGCTTGTTGCACGTAGCGCGCAATATCCAACACCACCGGACCTTTGACCTCAACGGCGTAGTCCTGTTTGGCCTCTGGCCCAAAGTCGGTGTTATGTTCGGCAGAGAAATTGATGCCACCCACAAAGGCGATGACCTCATCAATGACCACGATCTTGCGGTGCAGGCGCCGGAACAGGTTGGTGCGCATCCCCAGCACCAGCGGGCGCGGATCAAAATAGATAAAACGCACGCCCGCAGCGGTCAGGCTATTGACGTAGCTGTCTGACAGGTCCGGTGAGCCATAGCCGTCCACCATCACTTCAACCCTGACGCCACGCTGCGCCGCCGCCAACAATTCGCGATGCAACGCATTACCAACCTGATCCTCAAACAGGATAAAGGTTTCCAGTAGCAAGGTGCGTTCGGCGCGCTGGATGGCACCAAAGACGCGTGGAAAGAAGGCCTCGCCATTTTCCAGCAGGTGGAGTTGGTTACCGTCACGCCAGCTAAAATTCATAACACCACCTCGACTGCCAGTGGCGCATGGTCTGACAAATGCGACCAGGGTTTTACCGGCAGCGCCCACGGCTGGCTGATGGTGGCATTGCGGATATAGATGCGGTCCAGGCGCAGCAACGGAAAACGTGCCGGGAAGGTGCGCGCCGGGCGACCATTCTTTATGCTGAACACTTCATCCAGTCCGGCATGGCGTTTAAGGTATTTGTTGGCCCGAACCTGCCAGTCATTAAAATCACCTGCTACCACCAGCGGCGCATCGGGGGGTAGCGTGGCGATCATCTCGCACATCATGCGCAACTGAGCGCGACGATGCGGCTCGCGTAGACCGAGATGCACGCAAATCACATGCAGCGGCTGCCTTTGCCCCGGCAGGCTGATTTTGCAGTGCAACATGCCGCGCTTTTCACCTCCGGCAACAGAAATATCGCGATTTTCATACTCTACGATCGGAAAACGTGACAATATCGCGTTCCCGTGATGTCCTTCAGGGTACACCGCGTTGCGGCCATAGGCATAATCGTGCCACATGGTGTCGGCGATAAACTCGTAATGTGAAGTTTCCGGCCAGTTTTCAATGTGTAAGGCGTGGATGGCGTGGGTGCCCATCACCTCTTGCAGGAAGACAATATCGGCCGAAGTCGCCCGTGCAGCATCGCGCAATTCCGGCAGGATAAAGCGGCGGTTGAAGCTGGTGAACCCTTTGTGGGTATTGATGGTCAGGACTTTTATCGAAAATCCTTGTGCATTTTGTGTCATACTGCGACGCGCTCCTTTTCATCATCAACCGGATAAAGTGTAGTCTTTGTCACAAATGGAAGGCGAAGGGAGCAGAAAATTAGGGTGTTATCCGAAATTTGCCTTACATTGAGGAAATCTGTCTGGCCGCGGCCAGATACACTTGGGCGATCTGTTGGGTCTGCCAGGAGAAGAGAATGAAATGGTCTAATCGTGTTCAGATTGTTACCGGACAAACCTGCGTTCATATTGCGATGCACCTGCTGGTGATTGCCGCGCTGGTCTGGGGCTGGAAACATAAGGCGCTGGTTGAAGTGAGCAGTACCCTGGTGGCGGCCTACGTTGTGGTGTTTATCACCATGCTGGTCACACAGCGTAGTGCCCGTTTGCGTATGCTAGGCGACTCTCTGGAAGAAGTGACCACCACCTACTACTTTGGAGCGGCAATGTTGACGCTGTTCCTGGTGTCACGCATCATCCATAACAACCTGCTGCTGGGCTGCCTTGGTGTGGTCATGCTGGTGGGACCGGCGCTGGTTTCCCTGCTGGCGAAAGAACCTGCGCAGCGCGTGCAGAAGAAACGCAGTTAACTGATGGTAGCGGCGCGATTTATCGCGCTGTTTTTTTTACAGTCGATTATCGCGCAATGCTGGCTGAAAGCTGCTACACTGCCGCGCTTACGCATGGTAGTTTGTGCCCTTTTCACACGTAGGCTTTAGGCTTGCGTCATATCCCCCCTGAAAACTACATCGCAAACTGCGGTCAGGGCGGTTCGGAGTAATACACCTGCATGTCTTTTGACTCTCTCGGCTTGAATGCCGATATTTTGCGTGCGGTAGCGGAACAGGGCTATCGTGAACCGACGCCAATCCAGCGTCAGGCTATTCCCGTGGTGTTGGCTGGTCGTGACCTGCTGGCGAGCGCCCAGACCGGCACCGGCAAAACCGCCGGTTTTACGCTGCCCTTGTTGCAGCGTCTGTCAGCAAAAGATGCACCCGCGCGCGGACGTCGCCCGGTGCGTGCGCTGATCCTCACGCCAACCCGTGAACTGGCCGCTCAGGTCGGTGAAAACGTACGTGATTACAGCCAATACCTTAACCTGCGTTCGCTGGTGGTATTTGGTGGCGTCAGCATTAATCCGCAAATGATGAAACTGCGCGGCGGCGTAGATGTGCTGGTGGCAACACCGGGCCGTCTGCTCGACCTGGCGCATCAGAATGCCGTCGATCTGTCCCATGTGGAAATCCTGGTGCTGGATGAAGCAGACCGCATGCTGGATATGGGCTTTATCCACGATATCCGCCGTGTGCTGGCGAAACTGCCTGCCAAACGTCAGAACCTGCTGTTCTCCGCCACCTTCTCCGACGAGATCAAGTCGCTGGCGGAAAAGCTGTTGAATAACCCGGAGCAGGTGGAAGTGGCTCGCCGCAACACCGCGTCTGAGCAGGTTTCGCAGCAGGTGCATTTCGTTGATAAAAAACGTAAACGTGAACTGCTGTCGCTGATGATCGGTCGCGACAACTGGCAGCAGGTGCTGGTGTTTACCCGTACTAAACACGGCGCCAACCATCTGGCTGAACAGCTGAATAAAGATGGCATCACCGCTGCGGCAATCCACGGCAATAAAAGCCAGGGGGCGCGTACCCGTGCGCTGGCTGATTTCAAAACCGGCGGCATTCGTGTGCTGGTGGCGACCGACATCGCTGCGCGTGGTCTTGATATCGAAGAGCTGCCGCATGTGGTGAACTATGAACTGCCGAACGTGGCGGAAGATTATGTACACCGTATCGGCCGTACCGGTCGTGCCGCCGCGACCGGTGCTGCACTGTCGCTGGTGTGCGTTGACGAGCACAAGCTGTTGCGTGATATCGAACGTCTGCTGAAGCGTGAAATTCCGCGCATTGCGCTGCCGGGTTTCGATCCGGATCCGAGCATCAAAGCGGAGCCGATCCAGAATGGCCGCCAGCAGCAACAGCAGCGCGGTGGTCGTGGCCGTGGTCCGGCAGCGGGCGGTAATCCGCGTCCTCAGGGGGAAGGCCGTGCGCCACGTCCACAGGGCGAAAACCGTGCGCCGCGCCGTCAGGGTCAGGATGGCAAACCGGCGCGCTCACGCCGTCCGGCGGCCAGCAAAAGCGGTAATCACTAAGGCGATGCGGGTTTTACTGGCGCCGATGGAGGGCGTGCTCGATTCGCTGGTGCGCGAGTTGCTCTCCGAAGTGAATGATTACGATCTGTGCATCACCGAGTTTTTGCGCGTGGTCGATCAACTGCTGCCGGTAAAATCTTTCCATCGTCTCTGCCCGGAACTGCAACATCAAAGCCGCACGCCGTCCGGGACGCGTGTGCGGCTGCAATTGTTGGGGCAATATCCCGAGTGGCTGGCGGAAAACGCCGCGCGCGCGGTGGAGCTTGGCTCCTGGGGTGTTGACCTCAACTGCGGTTGCCCGTCGAAGCTGGTTAACGGCAGCGGCGGCGGGGCGACGTTGCTGAAAGATCCTGAGCTGATTTATCGCGGCGCGAAAGCGATGCGGGAAGCGGTACCGGATCACCTGCCCGTCACGGTCAAAGTGCGTCTCGGCTGGGATTCCAGCGAACGGCGTTTTGAGATTGCCGATGCGGTGCAGCAGGCGGGGGCCAGCGAGCTGGTGGTGCACGGTCGCACCAAAGAAGAAGGCTACCGCGCCGAAAGCATTAACTGGCAGGCGATTGGTGAAATCCGTCAGCGGCTGCGGATTCCGGTGATTGCCAATGGCGAAATCTGGAACTGGCAGGATGCGCAGGATTGCCTGCGTATCACCGGTTGCGATGCGGTGATGCTGGGACGCGGCGCGCTCAATGTGCCCAATCTGAGTCGCGTAGTGAAGTACAACGAAGCTCCGATGGCGTGGACCGATGTGGTCGCGTTGTTGCAGAAGTACACCCGGCTGGAAAAGCAGGGTGATACCGGTTTGTATCATGTGGCGCGAATCAAGCAGTGGCTGGGTTATCTGCGCAAGGCATATCACCAGGCGGATGGGCTCTTCAGTGAAATCCGCACCTTAAAAGTCTCGGCTGACATCGCGGCGGCAATTGAACGCCACGCCCAACGTTGCATTAACCAGACATAAAAAAATCCGCGACCCGTTAGCAGGCTAAGGGTATAGTAGTGCTTCAACTTCACCCAGTTACGCAACGCCACCGCACATGTCTGACGCCGCTGTACTGAGTAATGCTCAGTTAAATAAACGCATTGTTTCCGTCCTGATTTTCACCTTTTTTTGCTATCTCTCCGTAGGTCTGCCGTTGGCGGTGCTGCCGGGATTCGTGCATAACCAGCTCGGTTTTAGCTCGTTTGTGGCGGGTCTGATTATCAGCGTTCAATATTTCGCTACCTTAATGAGCCGTCCACACTCCGGTCGTCTGGCAGATCGCTTTGGTCCCAAACGCGTGGTGATGCTCGGCCTGATCTGCTGTGGCATGAGCGGCGTGTTGTCGATTGTCGCTGCACTTTGCCGTGACATACCGCTTCTCAGCCTGCTGTTGCTGGCGTTGGGGCGCGTCTTTCTTGGTGTCGGTGAGAGTTTCAGCAGCACCGGTTCTACCCTGTGGGGCATGAATATTGTCGGACCGCTGCAAACCGCGCGCGTCATCTCATGGAACGGTGTGGCAACCTATTTCGCGATGGCGATTGGCGCACCGCTCGGCGTGTTGCTGAATCAGTGGTTCGGCATCAGTGGCTTTGCCGGGCTGGTGGCGTTGATGGGGCTTGTGGGATTTGTGCTGGCGTATCAAAAGCCGCCGGTCAGCGTTACGGCGGGGGTGCGCATCCCGTTTCATCGCGTGGTCAGCCGCGTCTGGTTGTTTGGTCTGGCGCTTGGCTTTGGCACCATCGGTTTCGGGGTGATCTCCACCTTTATCACACTTTATTTTGCCAGCCGTGACTGGACCGGCGCGGCCTTCGCATTGACGGTATTCAGCCTCGGTTTTGTCATTGTGCGCCTCGGCTTTGGTCGCTACATCACGCGTTTCGGCGGCCTGAAAGTTTCGCTGGTGTCCTTCGTGCTGGAGTGCGCCGGGCTGGTGCTGATCTGGCAGGCCGACAGTGCCTGGCTGGTTGATGTTGGGGCGTTCCTGACCGGTGCAGGTTTCTCGTTGATTTTCCCGGCGCTCGGCGTGGAAGCGGTGAAGCAGGTGCAGCAGCAGGATCAGGGATCGGCGCTTGGCACCTATTCAGCCTTTCTGGATTTGGGGCTGGGCTTGACTGGCCCGGTGGCGGGATTGCTGATCAGTCACTGGGGGATGCAGTCGGTGTATCTGGCGGCCGCGCTGATGGTGTTGGGCGCGTTCCTGATTACGCTGCGCCTGCAACAACAGCGCGGCCGTCGTTCGGCCGTGCCGACCGCAGGTTAATACTTCTCTGCTATCCGGCACGGGTGCGCAGACATGGCGAATCACCGTTAAAGATGGATAAACAGGGCGTAAAGCAGCCCGGCAAGAAGCACGGATACCGGCAGCGTCAACACCCAGGCGACGGCCAGATTACGTAAGGTCGCGAGCTGCAAACCGGAACGGTTGGCGGCCATCGATCCGGCGACCCCGGAAGAGAGGACATGGGTGGTGGACACCGGCAGACCAAAGCCGTCGGCGGCGCCGATGGTTGCCATCGCCACCAACTCGGCGCTGGCCCCCTGGGCATAATTCAGATGGGTTTTACCGATGCGTTCTCCCACCGTCACCACAATACGCCGCCAGCCGACCAGGGTGCCGAGGCCCAGCGCGATGGCGACCACCACTTTTACCCACATCGGGATAAAACGGGTGGCGCTGTCCAGCTCGCGTTTCAGCGCCACCAGGTTGCGTTCCGTCTCTTCCGGCAGCGCCACTTTAGCGCTTTGCAGATGCTTAATCGATTCCGAAGCGAGATACATATCATTACGGGTATTGGTGACTGACTGCGCCGGAATGTTCTCCATAGAACCGTAGCGGCGAATCTGATCGCCGATAGCGCCGAGCATCATCCCCAGCGCGGGCAGTACCTGGGGGCGAGGCTGGCCGGTGCGCACAAACTCGGTTAACACCTCGCGTGGTGCCGCGATCTCTGAGGTAGACGAACGTAACGTCAGCAACTGCTGTTCCGTGATCTGCGTTAACGCGGCGACGCGTGGAATCTGGTCTGGCGGCAGTGAGCGGTTGAGGGCATAGGCAATCGGCATGGTGCCGACGAGAATCAGCATAATCAGCCCCATTCCTTTCTGACCGTCATTGGAACCATGCGCAAAGGAGACCCCGGTACAGGTCAGGATCAGCAGACCCCGGATCCACACCGGCGGTGGCTGGTCGTTTTTCGGCGCTTCATACAACTGACGGTTGCGGATCAAGGCTTTCATCGCCAATAGCAACAAGGCGGCACAGATAAAACCGACCATCGGCGACAGCAGCAGCGAATAGCCGACTTTAAGCGCCTGATCCCAGTCCACGCCGCTGGTGCCGCTGCGGCCATGCAGCAGGGCGTTCGCCACTCCGACACCGATAATCGAACCGATCAACGTATGGGACGATGATGACGGCAGGCCAAAATACCAGGTACCCAGGTTCCAGATGATTGCCGAGAACAGCAGGGCATACACCATGGCAAAGCCATTGCCGCTGCCTGCCTGGAGAATCAACTCCACCGGCAGCAGCGAGATAATGCCAAACGCCACCACGCCGCTCGAGAGCAGTACGCCGAGAAAGTTACAAATGCCGGACCACACCACCGCCACGCCGGGCGTCAGTGAGTGGGTATAGATTACTGTGGCGACCGCGTTGGCGGTATCGTGGAAGCCATTAACGAATTCAAAACCGAGGGCAATCAGCAAGGCCAACCCCAGCAGAAGAAAGGGGGTATAGCTGGTGACGGGCGCGCCGGTATCGGCGACATCGTTAAACAGGTTGAGAGCAGTGAAGGCCAACCCGGCCAGCACCAGCAGCAGAAAGAGTGCACGGGAAAAGCGGCCGCCGCGCGGGTGTAAATCAGGACGTCCGCCGATCGATGACGACACTGACGCAGGTAAACTATTTTCGCTCATGGCACACCCCGGTGGTGGATGATGATGCCGGATAGCATCCGTTACCCGCAGTGTGATACCGGTTTTGTATGACAGAATGATGATATTGCCGGTGGCCTGTCATCTCTCTGTCATCTTGCTGACGCAGGCTGAGTGTCTGACCGCTGCCGGATCTCCTGATTGCTATGCTCCAGCCTGTTCTGCCGCTTACCACGCTGCCCGACTTCAATAACGAAGTGGCTGGGCTGATTCATGGTTATCTGTTCTCGCCCGATTCTCCTCCTCAGCGGCTCAGTGCGCGCGAAGCGTCCCAACTGGCCCGCCAGACCTTGCCGGAAGCGCATTTCCTCTGGCTGCATATCAACCTGAATCATGCCCGCGCCGAACGTTGGGTGCAGGTCCATTTTGATGTCGACAGTGATTTCTTCGATGAGATTCACTCCGCTTCACCGCGCACCCGCCTGGCACAACAAAACGACGCGCTGTTGGCGGTGCTGAATGATGTCACCTTCAGTCGCGAGGAGCACAGTGCGCAGAATGCGACGCTGTGGATGTGGTGCCGCCCGCAAATCATTGTCAGTGCGCGCTACCGGCCGGTCGGGATGATTGAGCGTATGCATCAGCAACTGGGGCGCTTGTCGTTTGCGCAACCCGATGCGCTGCTGCTGTGGCTGCTGGGCGAGCAGGAAGCGCAACTGGAACAGGTGGTACGGCGTTCCAGCGCGGCGGTGGACGCGATTGAAGAGCGCCTGCTGAGCCAGGCGATCAAAGCCAATCGCAGCGAACTGGGGCGTCTGCGGCGTATGTTATTGCGCATCCAGCGTCTGCTGGCACCCGAACCGGCGGCATTATTTCGCCTGTTGAACCGTCCACCCGGCTGGCTGAAGCGGGAACCGCTGAGTGAGCTACGAATTTTTACCGAAGAGTTCAGCGTGGCGCTAAATGATCTCGCCAGCCTGATGGAGCGGATTCGGTTATTGCAGGAAGAGATCGCCGCCCGCCTGATGGAGCAGAGCAACCGCACGCTGTTTTTACTCACGGTGATCACCGTGCTGGCATTGCCGATCAACATCGTGGCGGGATTTTTTGGTATGAACGTGGGCGGCATTCCGTTGGCGAGCAACCCGCACGGCTTTTTATTGCTGGTATTGCTGGTGCTGGCGTTTACCCTGGTGGCGGGCTGGCTGGCGCTGCGGCGGCCCCGGAGCTAACAGGTTGCGCGATTTATCGCGCGATGTTTTATGTCAGGCAACAAAAAGCCAGCCCGAGGGCTGGCTTTTTCTCATGATCCACGCAGGGATTACGAGTTGTTATTCGCCGTGGTGCTGTTGGCTGCTGCCGGAGCCGGGATGCTGGCACCCTGTGGGGTCATCGGCTCTTCTTTCGGCATTGCGTTCGGGGTTTCCTGTACCGGGATTGGCGCAGGCATAGCTTCACCCGCCGGGCCATTGATTTTGGTTGGCATACCCGTACGCGCCTGGATAGCGTTGTTGACCGCATCCTGGTTGGTGCTGGCATCCGCAATCACTTTGGTCACCGCCGCCGTCAGCGTAATCGGTACGATTTCGCGTGAGTTGAATTGCTCTTCGGTGGTGGACAGCGGGTTGTGAACTTCCACGTAACGTGAACCGTCCGGCTCGACAGTGGCTTTCACCGGCTGATCGATAAACTGGACGCGCGTACCAACCGGCACGTTTTTGAACAACCATTTGATGTCGTCAGCACGCAGACGCACGCAACCATGACTTACGCGCAGACCGATACCGAAGTTGGCGTTGGTGCCGTGAATGGCATACAGACGACCAATGTACAGTGCGTACAGGCCCATCGGGTTATCCGGGCCAGCCGGGAATACTTCCGGGATGGATTCGCCGCGTGCCGCGTATTCAGCGTGCATCGCTTTGGTCGGGGTCCAGGTCGGGCCATCTTTCTTACGCTGAACGCTGGTGGTCCAGTTGATCGGGGTATCTTTACCCAGCTCGCCGATACCAATCGGCAGCACCACTACGGTTTTGGTGCCTTTCGGGTAGTAGTAAAGACGCATTTCAGCGCTGTTGATCACAATGCCTTCACGCGGAGCGTCAGGCAGAATCAGCTGCTGTGGGATCACCAGGTTGGTGCCTGCTTTCGGCAGATAGACGTCAACGCCCGGATTGGCTTCCAGCATGTTGCTGAGGCCCATCTGGAACTGAGCGGCAAAGGCTTCCAGCGGAAGTTTGCTGTCTTCAGGTACGGTAACCTGAATATTTTCGCCAATCAGACGACTGTTAGCGGGCGGTAGCGGATAAACCACCGCAAAGGCCGACTGGCTGAACGCCGCCAGTACGAGGGCGAGTGAAGCGAACGCGCGAATGCTCTTTTTCATGTTTTTACAAGTCGTTATAGCCGTATTTCAGGCTTGTCAGTGTGTCGAATCCATCTTGGTCTTAGTGACCCGCTGCGCATTATATGTGCATTGAAGCGGTGATGGGAATCACGATTTTAACAGGTTGAACATACTTTACGTAAATAGCTGTAATAAGCCGTTTATTCAGATTGCCACGGGCCTGATTTCAGGGTTGCCACAGGGTGACTTCACCACTCAGCTTGCGGTTCAGAAAGAACGCCGTACTGAT
This sequence comes from Pantoea sp. X-Soil-TKNS-1279, assembly GCF_059730565.1. Classification (NCBI taxonomy): domain Bacteria; kingdom Pseudomonadati; phylum Pseudomonadota; class Gammaproteobacteria; order Enterobacterales; family Erwiniaceae; genus Pantoea; species Pantoea sp. X-Soil-TKNS-1279. Next base: position 1,400,170 of record NZ_AP035948.1, read on the forward strand.
TAACGCCAGATGGGTCAGCGCCTGGGGCATATTACCCAACGCATGACCATGCGGGGTAAATTCTTCGGCATACAGCCCCAGCGGATTGGCGTAACTCAACAATTTTTCAAATTCGAAGTGCGCCTCATGCACCCGACCGGCGCGTGCCAGGCACTCAACATACCAGAACGAACAGGCAGCAAATGATCCTTCACCGCCTTTCAGCGCATCGGCAGGGGTTTCGTTGATGTTGTAGCGACGTACCAGGCCGTCACTCACCAGATGGGTTTTGATCGCGTCCAGCGTCGCCAGCCAGTCTGGATCGGTGGCACCGACAAAACGCACCAGCGGCATCAACAGCATCGAGGCATCGAGAAAGCGTCCATTGCGTGTCGCGGTAAAGTGCCCCAGCTCCGGGTTCCAGAAGTTTTGCCAGATATCATCGCGGATGGCGCTACGCATGCGATCCCAGCGTTCATAGGGCATCGGTAATGAACGTTTCAGGCCGAGGCGCAGGGCGCGATCCAGCGCCACCCAGCACATCAGGCGCGAATGGAGAAAGTGTTGCGGCTCGCCACGCATCTCCCAAATTCCGGCATCGGGCTGCTGCCAGTTATCGCATACGTAATCGATCATGTTGGCAACGTGCTTCCAGCCGCGTTGGGAGATCGCCTCGCCATATTTGTTGGCAAGATAGATGGCGTCCATCAGCTCACCGTAAATATCCAGTTGCGTCTGCCGCCAGGCGTCATTGCCAATGCGCACCGGGCGGGAATTGGCGTAGCCGGAAAGGTTAAGCAGTTCGGTTTCATGCAGCTCGGTGCCGCTATCCAGACGATACATCACCTGCAAATGCGGCGTGTCATCGTGGCTGTGCTCAACACAGCGTCCCACCCAATGGGTAAAACTTTTCGCTTCTTCCACATAACCGAGGCGCATCAGCGCATACATGCTGAACGAGGCGTCACGAATCCACGAGGCGCGATAGTCCCAGTTGCGCTCCCCGCCCAACTCCTCCGGCAGGCCAAAAGTGGCGGCGGCGGCAATCGAGCCGTGCTGATGGGAGGTCAGCAGTTTCAGTGCCAGCGCCGATCGCGTCACCATCTCCTGCCAGCGGCCACGGTAAGAACTGTGTCGGCTCCAGCGCCGCCAGTAGTGCAGGGTGTCGCGAAAACAGCGTTCAGTCGCCAGTGTGTCCAGATGGGGATCGTCGTCGCTGCCAAACACAAATTCGGCATGCTCGCCCGCCTGCAAAGTGAAATTGGCGGTGGCGCTATGATTTTCCCGCGTCATCACCACGCTGGCGCTGAGACGTAACGAGGGCTGGCCCTCGGCATGAAAGGCGATGCCGCCAGGCCGCGCTTCGGTGTACGTCTCGGCGCGCGCATAATCATGGCGAGGGGCGCAGAGCAGGTTAAAACGCGCAGAACCGCGCACCATCTTCACCCGGCGTACCAGGCGTGGCAGCTTGCCGCTTTCATCGCAAATCGGCATGTAATCGGTGATTTCCGCGACCCCTTCTTCGCCCAGCCAGCGGGTTTGCAGAATATTGGTATCAGGCAGGTAAAGTTGCTGCTGGCGCGCATTCTTCCATTGCGGGGCCAGTGAGAACAGCCCGGCTTCGTCGCTGTCGAGCAGGGCGCTAAACACCGAGGGGCTGTCGAGCTCGGGCCAGCACAGATAATCGATGGTACCGTCACTGGCGATCAGCGCGCAGGTGCGTAAATCGCCAATCACCCCGTGATCCTCAATCTTGCGTTTGATTGCGCTCATCCTGCCTCCGTTACGCCAGTCCGTTGTTAACTATAGCCGAAACGGTATGTGCGACTGCGGCGGGGCACAGAACGATAACTTCTATACTGTGGAGACACCCTACACACAGGAGAAGGTTATGGCGCTGGTCAAACAGAAAGTGGCGGTGGTCACCGCGTCCGACTCGGGTATCGGGCGCAGTTGTGCGCTGATGCTGGCAGAGGCGGGATATACCCTCGGCATCACCTGGCGTTCAGACGAGGAGGGGGCGCACGAAACGGCGCGCCTGGTGGAGAGCCGGGGCCAGCAGGCGCAGGTGCGGCAACTGGATCTCTCCGACCCGCAGGCTGGAGGTCAACAGTTGGCGCAGTTGATTGCGTCATTGGGGAGAATTGATGTACTGGTCAACAATGCCGGCGTGATGACCAAAGCGGATTTTCTCGAACTCAGCTTTGAGGACTGGCGCAAGGTGTTTAATGTCGATGTGGACGGTGCTTTCGTTTGCGGCCAGATCGCCGCACGCCACATGGTGGATCAAGGCAACGGCGGGCGAATCATCAATATCACCTCGGTGCATGAACATACGCCGCTGCCCGATGCGGCGGCCTATACCGCGGCAAAACATGCGTTAGGTGGGTTAACCAAATCGATGGCGCTCAGCCTGTTACCGCATCAAATCCTGGTCAATGCCGTGGCGCCGGGAGCGATTGCCACGCCGATGAATAATCTGCGTAACGAGGATGCGCGCAGCACGCGGATGCCGGAAATCCCCATCGGGCGACCGGGCGATACGCGTGAGGTCGCCAGCCTGGTGGCCTGGTTGTGCTCAGAATGGGCGACCTACACCACCGGGCAATCCTTTATTGTCGATGGTGGGTTTATGCTGGCAAATCCGCAGTTTAAGGGATATCACCACGACTAATTGGCGCGGCGGCGGTTCCAGCGACGGATAATAAAACGTAGCAGGATGGCAAATCCCACCGCCGCCACCAGCCACAGCAAATGTTTTAAATGTTGATCAAGCTGGTGCAGCCAGGGGGCAACGATCTCACCGGCAAAATACCCCAGGGTGACAAAGATCAGCGCCCAGAGCGCGGCACCAATCACATTCAGCAGGAAAAAACGCAGGGGTTTCAGGCGACTGGTGCCGATGATAATTGGCCCGACGATGCGAAAGCCGTACATGAAACGAACGCCAATCACAAACAGGCTGGGATGGCGTTGGATCAGGTGGTTTGCCTTGCGGATGGTATCCTGATGCTTGCGAAAACGGCGCAGAATGCGGGTGCCGAAACGCCGTCCCAGCCAGAACAGCAACTGATCGCCAATAATCCCGCCCGCCATCGCTGCCAGCACCACGCCGCCGAAGTGCAGCAATCCCTCGTGCGCCGCCACGCCCCCCAACAGGGTGAAGGTTTCCCCTTCGGCGATACAGCCAATCAGCAGTGCCAGGTAGCCGTACTGGCTAATTAATCCGTTGATATCAAGATGCAAAATCCTCCTCCCTGTTGTAAGCAAACCTGGTAACAGTTTACACCTGACGGCGATTTTTTGTGCCGCTTGCCGCAAAAACCGCCGCGCCGATTATACTTGAAGTGAAGCTGCCCGCGCTGCGAGGCGTTGCGTTTCGGGGCAGCCCGTCGCATCAGAGGAGTGATTTTATGAATCATGTCTGGGGACTTCTCGCGCATCCTAACCAAGAAATGCGCGATATCAAGCAGGAAAACGAGAGCGTTTCGCACCATTACACCCACCATGTTCTGCTGATGGCGGCGATCCCGGTGATCTGCGCCTTTATCGGCACCACACAGTTGGGCTGGAATCTGGGCGAAGGGCAATTTGTCCAACTCAACATGCTGACCGGTATCGGGCTAGGCATTCTGTTTTATCTCATCATCTTAGGTGGCGTGGCCGTGATGGGCCGCGTTATTCACTGGATGGCGCGTAACTATCCGCAGCGTCCCAGCATTCAACGTTGTACCGTGTTTGCCGGTTATGTGGCGACGCCGCTGTTTATTAGCGGATTGGTCGCGCTCTATCCTCTGGTGTGGCTGTGCCTGCTGGTGGGTACGCTGGCACTGGTCTACACCGGTTATCTGCTGTTTGTCGGTATTCCGGTGTTCCTCAATATCGATAAAGAAGAGAGTCTGCGCTTTTCCGGCTCGACGCTGGCGATTGGTGTGCTGGTGTTTGAGGTGTTGCTGGCGCTGACGGTGATTCTGTGGGGCTATGGACCGAAGTTGTTCTAGTTGCAACCGGTTCTGATGGACTTATTCGCGCCACACATTGTGGCGCGAATTATTTCCGTGCATCTGCCTGCCTTGGGTTTTTAACGCCCGGAAACAATCTCTCCAGGATATTTCGTAGAGAACCACGTATCATGCTGTCGCCAGCCCGCATCCCGTCTGGCTTGATGCGCGCGGCCTGTGCGATAGCACAGCACAAAACTCCTTACCGGATTTTTTTGACACGATGTCTGTAAAAATGCGTATTTCTTTACTGTCGCTGGCGCTGATGATCGGCGCACCGGCAGTGACTACACCTGTTCAGGCAGCGCCTGCTGCTGCACTGTCCAATCTGGCTCCTGTCGCTCAGCCACAAATTGCGTCCGGCAGTGCGATGATTGTCGACCTGGATAATGGCAAAGTGCTGTTCTCCAGCCATCCCGATCGAGTGCGCCCGATCGCCTCGCTCACCAAGCTGATGACGGCGATGGTGGTGCTGGATGCGAAGCTGCCACTGGATGAAATGCTGTCGGTGGATATCAGCCATACCCCGGAAATGCGCGGCGTGTTCTCCCGCGTGAAGCTCAACAGTGAAATCAGTCGCCGGAATATGTTGCTGCTGGCGCTGATGTCTTCGGAAAACCGCGCGGCTGCCAGCCTGGCCCATCACTATCCGGGCGGTTATGACGCCTTTATTCGCGCCATGAACGCCAAGGCGCGGGCGCTGGGCATGACCCACACCCATTATGTGGAGCCGACCGGGCTGTCGATTCATAACGTCTCCAACGCGGAAGACCTGATCAAGCTGGTGAAAGCCACCCGTCAGTATCCGTTGATTGGTGAGTTAAGCACCACCAAAGAAGACACGGCGGTGTTTAAACATCCGAACTACGCCTTACCGTTCCGTAACACCAACCATCTGGTATACAAAAACGACTGGCGTATCCAGCTGACCAAGACCGGTTACACCGATGAGGCTGGTCACTGCCTGGTGATGCGCACGGTGATTAACAACCGTCCGGTGGCGCTGGTGGTGCTGGATGCGTTCGGTAAATACACCCACTTTGCGGATGCTAACCGTCTGCGTGACTGGCTGGAAACCGGCAAAGCGGCGCCGGTCCCGGCGGCGGCACTGGCGTACAAAAAGCAGAAAGCCTCGCAAACAGCGAGCACCGGCGCTCAGGGACAGAACGTCGAATAATATTGATGTTGCAGATGCGGCCAGCGGGGCGGCATCTGCAAAAAGCCTTATCGTTAGCACCAATGTTTTACACCCTCATTCCTATAGTTTCGCCGTTGCCAAAGGCCTACACTAGCCGCCACTTAGGGTCACTAAGACGCGTCTGTGGACGGTTAATGCGCTGGAATCTCACTCTTATGTTTACGTTTCGAACTCTTTTTGCTCCTTTTTTGCTGATGTTGGCGCTGCTGGCCCCGGCATTCAGCCAGGCGGCAGACAATAATGCTTCGGCTCCGCAGGGCGAAGATGCGGCACCCAAAGTCAATGCATCGGTGGAACTGCCGAAAATGCAGAAGATTCTCGACAAGATTAAAAGTCAGGTGTCGGGAGAAAATAATGAAAGCAAGCTGAGCCAGCTGAATGAAATGGCGCTGGAACTGTCGGGCAATGCCGATACCCTCGGCCAGGCGTTAGTGCCGCAGCGCCAGCAGCTGGATGCACAGTTGGCAGTGCTCGGACCGGCACCCAAACCTGACAGCGGCATGACCGAAACGCTGGAAGTGGCGCGCAAGCGTAGCTCGCTGGAGAACCAGAAAACCAAGCTGGACGATCAAATCAAGCAAGCAGAAGGGATTAAAAACGGCGCGCTGACGCTGTCGTCGCAAATCGTCAACCTGCGTCGCGATCAGTTGAAAAGCCAGTTGGCGCTGAATGCCGGCAGTATCCTTGGCCCACGCTTCTGGGCACCGCTGGCCAGCACCCAGGATCTCGATGGCGAGAAGATCAGTGACTTCCTGAGTGAATTGCAGGACACCGCCGCGCTGTCATGGGAACCGGGCTGGCGCTTTGGCACCATTGGCTGGTTGATCGCCGCGATGCTGGTGATGACGCTGGGCCGCCGCTACGGTGAGGAGTTTCTCGCCTGGGTAAGCATTCACAAAATGCCGGAAGGACGACTGCGCCGCAGCTTCCTCGCTTCGGCGATTGCCCTCACCACCCTCGCAGCCGTGGTCCTGACCTTCAATTTCTTTGCGCTGGCCTTTGCCCGCCGTGATGAGGTGTCGTCCGATGTGCAGGACTTTATCCTGCGCCTGGTGCAACTTAGCGTTTACTGCGGCCTGATTGCGGGCCTGGGACGCGCGTTCCTCTCCACCCGTCGCCCGAGCTGGCGTCTGCCGGCCATTTCCAATGAAGTGGCGCTGGCGTTGAAGCCTTTTCCGCCGATCACCGCCGCGCTGGTGTTTATCTTCCAGACGGTGGAGTCCTTTAACTACAGCGTCGGCACCAGCCTGAATACCACCATTATGGCGAACGGCCTGACGGCACTTCTGATTGGTAGCACTGGGTTGGCGATCAGCATGCGCACCAACCGGGTGCGTCGCCGAATGGCGCAGAAGGGCAATCCACCGGAAGCGCGTTCAACGTTGGTCGGTCTGATCCAAATGGGCCTGACGCTGACGGCGCTTGCCATCCTGATTTCGTTGGTGATCGGTTACATCTCGCTGGCGCGCTTCCTCAGTTATGAAGTGATTTGGTGTGGCATTCTGTTCGGTTCGTTCTATTTCCTCAGCCAGCTGGTGACGGACGGTTGTGAAAGCCTGTTCTCAATACAAACCCGCAGCGGGAGACGCATCCAGAGTTCACTGAATATTGATGAGCGCCACCTGCAACAGGCTGCCACGTTGTTAGGTGCGCTGGGCAAAACCTTGTTGATCGGTATCGTTGCCCTGGCGCTGCTGAACGGCACTTTTGCCTCCACCACACCGATTGGCCTGATCCAGAAGGTGATTGAATTCTGGGGCGGCAAAGGGCTGGAGTCGCTGAATATTGTTCCGGCGCATATGGTCAACGCCATTATCTGCCTGGTGGTGGGGATTTATGTGCTGCGCTCGGTGCGCCGCTGGCTGGATAAAGAGTTCCTGCCGAAAACCACTATGGACGCGGGGATGCGCGTGTCGCTGGTGACGCTGTTCAGCAACATTGGTTACGTGCTGATTATCCTGCTGACGCTGTCGATCATGGGCTTGCAGTGGAACAAACTGGCGTGGATCGTCAGCGCCCTGTCGGTTGGTATCGGTTTTGGTTTACAGGAGATCGTAAAGAACTTTATCTCCGGTCTGATCCTGCTCACCGAGCGTCCGGTTAAAGTTGGCGATCTGGTGAGCATCAGCGGCATCGAAGGGGATATCCGCCGTATCAACGTGCGCGCCACGGAGATCCAGCTCAGCGATAAATCCACCGTAATTGTGCCGAACTCGCAGCTGATCTCGCAGAACGTGCGAAACGCGACTATGGGCAATGCGCAAGGGGTGGTGACGATTTTGCTGACCTTCCCACTCAATATCGATCCGGTACGCGTGCGCGAGATCCTGCTGGAAGTGTATGAGGAGAACGAACGTATCCTCGAAATGCCTGCGCCGTCCGTCTCATTCAAGGATCTGACACCGGCTGGCATTGTTCTCAGCGTGACCGGCAACGTTGCCAGTCAGCGCCAGATTTCAAGCGCCAAAAGCGATTTGCTGTTTGATATCCTGACGCGGTTGCGTAAAGAAGGCATCGTGTTGTCGACGCCGCAGACCATGATTATCGAACGTCGCGCCCAGCAGGGGCTGACGGACGACAGCCAGCAATTACCATAAAGATCGCACTAACGTAGCGGCGCGATTAATCGCGCCGCTACGTATCATTAAACCTTCACCGCCCATCCTTTCTGCTTACTGGTTTTGCCAATTCCCGGATTAAAACTGTTGGTGGGATCTAACCGACGATAAAACGCCTGAAGTTGCGGCTTCGCGGCGTACAAATGGCCAACATTGTGCTCTGCCGGGTACTCCGCGCCACGTTGGCTGAGAATCGCCAGCATTTTCTCTTTCAGCGCATGAACATCCACCCCTTTCTTCACGATGTAGTCCTGATGGAATACATGGCAGAAAAAGTGACCGTAGTAGAGCCGATGGCTCAGATCCTGGTCGAATTCCGGCGGTAGCCGTTCAAACCAGTCGTTGTCGTTGCGGCGCAGCGCGATATCCAGCGCCAGAATATCCTCGACTTCATCAGCATGAATGGCGTGATAACGCACGGCGGCCCCGGCAGCTGCAAAACGGTGCAAAAACGCGTGAGCACCCTCTTTGGCGTCACAGGCAAAAAACTCACCGCCACCTTCGCGGAAAAAGGCGTGCAGATACTCCTGCGCTTCCGCCACACCGTCACCGGACATTTTCAGCATCAGATGATGTTCATATTTGTCGCGGTACTGCTTCAGGCGTTTCGGCAGATGGGCCGGGAACCATCCGCTCAGCCGCTGCAACAGGCGATCGGTTAAATGTGGTTTGACCCATTTGCGCTTCGCCAGCCAGGCATCGATCCTGCCCTTAAGAGTGAAAAACAACGGCATTTTGTCGGTGCCCAGCCGGTCGATCATCAGGAAGGTATCTTTGCCATACACCTCGGCGATATCAAAAATAGCACGATGCATATACTCACCCGCCACCGGTAAGTGGGTAAAGTTCGCCAGAATATGTCGGCGGATCTCAGCCAATTCCGCCGGATCGTTGCTGCCGATATAAAAAACCTGCTGCTGCGGTTCACTGACAAAGGTATCCAGGCGCACGGCAAACACCGCCAGCTTACCGGCACAACCGGAGGCTTCGAACAGGCGGCGGGCATCGGCATTGAAACGCGCCGGGGTCGCGGCGTGGATATCGCGTACACGCTCGGCGTATTCATGATCTGAGGCATGACGATCATCCCAGATCACATCGCTTTGTTGCCAGCGATCATCATCCAGTCGTCCCAGTATCTCTTCCGGCGAATGGCCCAGTTCGATACCAAGGTGGTTGACCAGCCGCAGCTTGCCATCCGCATCAATTTGCGCGTAGAGCGCCATCTCGCTATAGGCCGGGCCACGCTTAATCAGCGACCCGCCAGAGTTGTTGCAAATACCGCCCATCACCGATGCGCCAATACAGGACGAACCGATCACCGAATGGGGTTCACGTCCCAACGGTTTGAGGGCTTTTTCTAACTGGTAAAGCGTGCTGCCAGGGAACGCCAGAATCTGTTTGCCGCCATCAATCAGTTGCAGTTTATCCAGCCGTAGCGTGCTGATGATCACCACCGGGCGATCATAATCATTCCCCTGTGGGGTGGAGCCTTCCGTCAGCCCGGTGTTGGCAGCCTGCATCAGAATGATGGCATCGGCAGTGACCAGCGCCTGCAACACGCGCCACAATTCGAGCAGCGAGCCGGGAAACACCACCGCCAGCGCTTCGCCTTCACCGGAGCGAAAGCCTTTACGATAACGGGCGGTGTGTTCGGCATCCGTCAGCAGTTGCGCAGGACCGACGAGGCGGCGCAGTTCACCCAACAGGGCAGAGTCAGAGGAGGCGTTTTTCATTGGCTTATCCTTGTCATAAACGGTAGCGAAACAACTGTAGCACGCGTTGCACGAAGCGGCTGCGATGTGACATCGTCGGCTACCTGCTATCCTCAACTTATGGCACACTTTGCCGGTTATTTTTATATTGTGCAGTCACTTAAGAGAACCCGACCTGATGAAATGGATTTGCTCTGTAAGCCTCGCTGTATCCCTTGCCATGCAACCCGCGCTGGCGGATGAGATGTTTGGCAACCATCCAATGACCGAACAAGCGCGTGATGCCTTTGTAAACCAACTGCTTAGCAAGATGACGCTGGATGAGAAAATTGGTCAGCTGCGTCTGATCAGCGTCGGGCCGGATAACCCAAAGGAAGCCATCCGTGACATGATTCAACACGGACAGGTTGGGGCAATTTTTAATACCGTGACGCGCCCGGACATCCGCGCCATGCAGGATCAGGTGATGCAACTCAGCCGCCTGAAAATTCCTTTGTTCTTTGCTTATGACGTGGTGCACGGCCAGCGTACCGTGTTTCCGATCCCACTCGGCATGGCGGCCAGTTGGGATCTGGACGCGGTTGCCGAAGTGGGGCGCGTTTCCGCTTATGAAGCGGCAGACGACGGTTTGAACATGACCTGGGCGCCGATGGTGGACGTCAGCCGCGAACCGCGCTGGGGACGTGTGTCGGAAGGCTTTGGTGAAGATACCTTCCTCACCTCACAAATGGGCAGCACCCTGGTGAAAGCGATGCAGGGCAAAAGTCCGGCGGATCGTTACTCCATCATGACCAGCGTGAAGCATTTTGCGTTGTACGGTGCGGTGGAAGGGGGACGTGATTACAACACCGTCGATATGAGCCCACAGCGAATGTTCCAGGATTATATGCCGCCGTACAAAGCCTCGTTGGATGCTGGCAGCGGTGGCGTGATGGTGGCGCTCAACTCGATAAACGGCACACCGGCCACCGCCGATAGCTGGCTGTTGAAAGATCTGTTGCGTGATGAGTGGAAATTCAAAGGCATCACCATCAGCGATCACGGTGCGATTAAAGAGCTGATGAAACACGGGGTCGCCAGCGATCCCCGCGATGCGGTGCGTATTGCGCTGAAATCCGGCATCGATATGAGTATGAGCGACGAGTACTACAGCAAATATCTGCCGGGGCTGGTGAAAAGCGGTGCGGTGAGCATGGCGGAAATTGATGATGCTGCGCGCCATGTGTTGAACGTCAAATATGATATGGGGCTGTTTAACGATCCTTACAGTCATCTGGGGCCAAAAGGCAGCGATCCGCAGGACACCAACGCGGAGAGCCGTCTGCATCGCGCCGAAGCGCGTGATGTGGCGCGTAAGAGCATCGTGCTGCTGAAAAACTGGCGCGAAACCTTACCGCTGAAAAAGAACGCCACCGTGGCGCTGGTTGGCCCTCTGGCCGATAGCCAACGCGACATTATGGGCAGTTGGTCAGCCGCCGGGGTGGCGAAGCAGTCCATCACCCTGTATCAGGGGATGCGCGCGGCGATGGCCGGTAAGGGCACGCTGCTGTACACCAAAGGCGCGAATATCACCGATAACCAAGGCATCCAGAAATTCCTCAATTTGTATGAACAGGCAGTCACTGTTGATGCACGTTCACCGCAGCAGATGATTGATGAAGCCGTTGCCAATGCGAAGAAAGCCGATGTCATCGTGGCGGCGGTGGGAGAAGCGCAGGGAATGGCGCATGAGGCCTCCAGTCGCAGCGAACTGACCATCCCGGAAAGCCAACAGAAGTTGCTGACGGCGCTGAAAGCCACCGGCAAACCGTTGGTGATTGTGCTGATGAATGGTCGCCCACTGAATGTGGTGCATGAAGATCAGATCGCAGATGCGATGCTGGAAACCTGGTTCAGCGGTACCGAAGGTGGTAACGCTATCGCGGATGTGCTGTTTGGCGACTACAACCCGTCAGGCAAGCTGCCGGTATCCTTCCCACGTTCGGTAGGGCAGATCCCGATTTACTACAACCATTTGCCAACCGGTCGTCCGTACAACTTCGAGAAGCCGAACAAGTACACGTCGCACTACTACGATGCCATCAACGGACCGCTTTATCCGTTTGGTTATGGTCAGAGCTACACCACCTTTAGCGTTTCGCCGGTGAAGATGTCTGCGAAATTTATGCCCCGTAATGGCACGGTGGCAGCCAGCGTCAAGGTCACCAACACCGGCAAGCGCGATGGCGCAACGGTGGTGCAGATGTACCTGAACGATCCGGTTGCCAGCATCAGCCGCCCGGTGCAGGAGCTGCGCGGCTTTAAGCGCATCATGCTGAAAGCGGGCGAGTCCCAGACGGTGAGCTTTGAGATTGACGTCGATGCGCTCAAATTCTGGAATCAGAAAATGCAGCATGTGGCCGAGCCGGGTAAGATCAATGTGATGATTGGGCTGGATTCGGTGCGCACTCAGGACGCATCATTTGATTATCTCTAAACCCAACGCAGCGGCGCGATTTATCGTGCAAACGTAGCAATGGCAGCAGATGCCTAATGGCACGATATAACGTGCCGCTACAATTCGCAGAAATGTTAGCAACCCGGTCAGCCTTGAGGTTGACCGGGCAATTACCCGAAAATCATGAACATCCGCAAACGCATCGAACAACAAGTCTTCCGCCTGAATGGCCTGTCACTCAATGAATTCGACATCTCGCAACCCCCTGGCGATCCTGGGCTGTTTGGCCCTGACAGCGTCATCTGGCGTGTACATGGCGATTTCGCCGCCATGATGTGTGGCGGTATCAGCGCCTTGTTGTTGCAGATGCTGCATCCGGCGGCGCTGGCGGGCGTATGGGATCACTCCAACTTTCGTGATGACATGCTGGGACGGCTACGGCGTACCAGCCAATTTATCGCGGTCACCACCTTCGGCAATCAGCAGGATGCACACACCTTGATCGAGCGGGTTAAACGCATCCATCTGCGTGTCACCGGCGTCGACAATGCAGGGCAACCCTATGCGGCCAGCGATCCGCATCTGCTGACCTGGGTGCATGTGGCGGAAACCAGTCGTTTTCTCGCGGCACATCTGCGCTATAAAAATCCTCACCTGAGCCTGATGGATCAGGATCGCTACTATCAGGAAGCGGCGCTGATCGCGGAATCGCTTGGGGCAGAGCAGGTGCCGAAAAGCGTTGCGGCGGTGGAAAACTATTTGCAGGCAATGCGTCCACAGCTGGTTTGCGATGCACGTACCCGGGAGGTCACACAGCTGTTGATGAACGCCCCGGCTCCCAGCTGGCAGGCGAAACCGGTGATGCATATCATGATGAAAGCAGGGATTGGCTTGTTGCCAGACTGGGCGCAACAACTGACAGCCTTGCCCATCAATCCGTTGCAGCAACGGTTGGTGGATGGGCAAATACATCTGATTGCTGGTTTGTTGCGCTGGTCAATTCAGCGTGGTGCTTATGCCCGGGCGATGAAACGCATGGGCCGATAAGGGTTACAGGTGTAATTCGTCCCTGGCCTTGGTGTAGGTGCGCGGTGTTTTGGCTTCCCGACGCAGCGTCAGCTGCCGTAACTGGTAATGGTGGATCAGCATGCCAAGCCCAAGCCCCATCAGCGCCAAAGGTAACAGGCAGTAATAAATATCAACCGGTAACAGAATCAGCAGGGCGATGCCCGCCACCAGCAACGTCAGTGCCGACATCACCCAGCTGTAGCGAATAAACAGCCACACCAGCAGGGCGAAAATCACCACATCTCGCAGGTTAAAATCCACATTTTGCAGCACCATTGCGTCAACTCCTTCGATGCGAATGGCGCGACAATAGCACGCGCAACGGCAAAAGAATCGCGAATTTATTTGAAGCTTGCCGACGCATACGGCATGAAACTTCAGTAATCCTCATCTTTCTCCTGCGCACTTTGAGAGTTTTACCCTTGTGCCACATGGCACGAGTGTCGATCCTGCTCTATTCTCGGGGAAAATGGATCCCTCCAGGCATTATCGAGGCGTTATGACACACCAACCTCTGATTGCTGAGGTGCCGAATCAGCAAAATACACTTACGGCCATCGTCGAGCAGGACGCGCGCACGGCCTATTTTTATATCTGGCCAAACGACCTGTTCCGCAGCCAGTATGCGGTTCGCGGTTGCTGGTTACGCAACCTGCTGCCCGCACCGGCGCGTGAAGATCGCGATGCACTGGAACAGGGTATCGCGCCGCTGCTCAGTGCCGAATTTTGCCGCACGCTGGAAGCGGAACCGCCGCTCGATCCGGCCGGGTTACAGATACTCTGGGAGCCGAGCGATGATGGTGCGGCGTTGTGGTACTACGGTCAGTTGCTGGCGGTGATCCCTGGCTGGAGCCTGTACCAGGACAAACAGGTGAGCTTCTCGGCCGGGTGTATCAAAAAGAATCGCCTGACGGCACCGCTCGGATCGGCCTCTACCAATGACTATTATGCGCGTGCCGAACAGCAACGCCATTTCTGGCGTGACTGGCATGACGGACATTTATGGGAAGTGGTGCAGCGTGAGTTGATGCAGTGCTACCAGGCGCAGTTCGGTGAATCGGTGAAGTATTACGCCATCGACCAGGGCAACTGGCCGCCGATGGCGATTTCGCAGCACTGGCATCAGGGCGTGTGGTACTTCCTCACCCTCGGCATGGGGATCCGACCGATGCCGCAGGTCGATTATCTGTTTGATGAGCTGGCCCCGCAGTATCGCCGCATCGAACTGGCGATGGCAGTGGATGGCGAAGTGATGAACGAAGCCAATGCAGTGCAGATGGCCAGCGCACTGGCGGAGTTTGCCCATCTGCCGTGGGCGCGCCTTACCTGGCTGGGTGAGGGGCATACGCTGGCGTCAGAAGTGGCACCGGTGGGGTTTGAAAGTTTCCTGCTGGCGAATGGCCTGGCCCCGGAAGCGGCGCAGTTCCGGCTGCCAAAGCGTGGGGGCGACCGGGTGAATTTGCTGTGGTCAACGCCAATCACCGAGGCGGAACGCCAGTTTGCGCAGGCCGATGAACGCGGTGGACAGCAGTTGTTGCAGCGTCTGCTGGCTGATGGCAACAACCATATTTTTCGTCCAAGGCAAGAAGTGGTGGAGCCTCCGGTTGCCTGAATCGTAGCGGCGCGATTTATCGCGCAGGTTTTGCTATACGCGCCAAACACATCGCGCCGCTACATCATCACCTTCATCAATTATTTTATTGCTTTGTGATCGTGCGCACCTCAAGTTCCTTCTTAACACGCCGTTAACCCGGATCAGGCATCTCGCCACTCCAGGGTAAGGGCACTCTCATGTTAAAAACCACACAATCCCGTTTCACCGCGACCCTCATCGCATTTTTCGCCGTGCTGATGCTGGTCACCGTGCTGGTGATCAATCAGTTTATTGCACCCCAACTCAGCAACAATGAGAGCCGCCTGGTGCGTTACGAAGTCGATGGCCTGGCCGGACGTATCGTCGAACAGATGAACCGCGTTCAGGCGCAGCAGCGTGCTATTACCGAAGCTGCCGGGGTAATGGATAGCGCCAGCATCGATACCTTGCTGCCTGCGCTGGTTAACCAATATCAGGACAGCAACGTATTCGGCGGCGGTATCTGGCCTCTGCCGAACCGTCGCGATCCGGCTAAAGAGAAAGACAGTTCATTCTTTGCGCGCAACGCCAGCAACCAGTTACAGGTGAATACTTACTGGAACTCTGACGCTGCCGACAAATACTGGGAGCAACCCTGGTACAAAGACGGTATGGCGGCCGCGAAAGGCCAGTGCGCCTGGGCGAAGGCCTATCAGGATGCGGCCAGCCCGCAACCGCGTACCAACTGCGCGATGGCGATTTACCGTAATGGTACTGCCTGGGGTGTGGCGACCATCGACGTGACCCTGGGATTCTTCAACCAACTGGCGAAACAGATGGGAGAGGCGATTCATGGTCGCGTCTTGATCGTCGAAGCCGATGGCAAAGTGGTCGGTAACGCCGCGCTGGTTGATGCTGCGGCGAAACTGGAAAACCTGTCCGATACCCAACTACCGCTGGCTCCAACGCTGAAAACGTTGCTGGCGCAGGCGGGCAGTCAGCCGACGCAGGCGAGCTATGATGCGGAAGATGGCGAGCATACGCTGTTCCTGCAAGCCATTCCCGGCAGTCCGTGGTATCTCGCCAGCGACGTGCCCTCCAGCCTGTTGAATGCGCAAACCCATAGCATGCTGACCCGATTGGGCCTGGTGCAGATCCCGCTGGCGGTGATCCTGCTGCTGGTCTTGCTCGGCTTTGTCCGTGCCATGATGAAGCGTTTAAGCCAGCTCAACCGTAACATTGAAGCGTTATCAACCGGCGGTGCGGATTTGACCCAGCGTCTGCCTGCCAGCAACAGCCCGGAATTTAACGCCGTGGCGCAGAGCTTCAACCAGTTTATTGCTTACCTTCAGGGGCTGATGCGTCAGGTGGGTGACAGCGCGCTGGCGATTACCGCTGCCTCGCGGGAGATCGCCAGCGGCAACGCTGATCTGTCGGCGCGTACCGAATCACAGGCCAGCTCGATTGTTGAAACGGCGGCTTCTATGGAGCAACTGACCGGTACGGTGCGTCAGAACGCGGATAACGCCACCCATGCCAATCAACTGGCTGATGGCGCTTCGCAGGTGGCGGCGCGTGGCACCGAGGTGGTGCGTCAGGTGGTCAGCACTATGGGCGAAATCCATCATTCATCGCGCAAAGTGGTGGATATCATCAGCGTCATCGACAGCATTGCTTTCCAGACCAATATCCTGGCCTTGAACGCGGCGGTAGAAGCCGCGCGCGCGGGCGAGCAGGGGCGCGGTTTTGCGGTGGTGGCGTCGGAAGTGCGTAACCTCGCCCAGCGCTCGGCCAACTCGGCGCGAGAGATCAAGAAGCTGATTGAGGAGTCGGTCACCAATATTGATGCTGGCAGCCAGTTGGTGGAGCAAGCCGGACAAACTATGGATGAATTAATGCACGGCGTCAGCAGCGTCACCACGCTGATGGGGGAGATTATGTCTGCCAGCCGTGAGCAAAGCCTCGGCATCGATCAGGTGAACGTGGCTATCACCCAGCTTGACGGCAGCACCCAACAGAATGCCGCGCTGGTGGAACAGGTTTCTGCTGCCGCGCGCGCGATGGAGGAGCAGAGTGTTCAGCTGGAGTTGGTGGTGCAAAGCTTTAAACTTTAAGCGCTTTTCCACGGTGGTGCCGGGTGTGCCACCGTTTCTCCTTTCTTATTAACTATTCCCCGTTTTTTATGCTGCTTCATAATCCAGCTGCTAAAATTAATTTTCCGTTACGCAAACGCACGGAATGTACGCAATTTTTCCGGCCCCCGGCGCGGTGATTGTGTACAATGGTTGAGATTTTTCTGAAGGAGTTGTCATGTCCGCCATAGAAGTTATCCTCGTCGACCACCTCGATCGTCCCACTGGCAAGATGGAAAAGCTGGAAGTTCATGAAAAGGGATTACTGCACCGTGCGGTAACGGTTTACGTGTTTAACTCGCGGCATGAACTGCTGCTGCAACGTCGTGCCAGTGGTAAATACCACTGCGGCGGTTTGTGGAGTAACACCTGTTGTGGTCATCCTTATCCGCAGGAATCCACCCAGTCTGCCGCTGAACGTCGCCTGCGTGAAGAGATGGGGCTGTCGCTGACGCTGACGCCGGTATTCGAGCTGAGCTACAACCTGCCGCTCAGCAATGGCCTGACGGAACATGAATACGGTCATGTGTTTTTTGCCATCAGCGATGAACAACCGGAACTGAATCCGGAAGAGGCCGATGCCTGGTGCTATCGGTCGGTGGCGCAGATTCAGCAGGAGATTGCGCAGCACCCGGAACAGTTCACGCCGTGGTTTCTGTTCACCTTTGCCCGCATTCCTGCCACGTTGGATGCGTTTCAGCTCACTGCATAATCGCGCCGCCACGGATGATTATTATCTGACGTTAAAATCCTCGGCATCGACATCGTAACCCGATGGCTCCCAGCGAATCGCCAGCAGCGCCAGCAGACCAGCCAGCGGTGCGAGGAAAATCACCCAGAACACTCCGGTGCCGAACGCGGCGACCAGCAGCGGGAACACAAACAGCGACACGGTAGAACTGCCACGCATCAGCGTCTGGTTAAAACCAACGCCCACGCCGCGCAGCGAGGTCGGATAGCTCAGCGACGCAAAGGTCATGGTATGTGAACCGGGACCGAAGCCCTGACCGAACAGGAACAACGCCAGCATGGCAATCGCCACCGCCGCCTGTTCGCCCCCTTCAGGACGGCCAATCAGCGCCAGCCCCAGCAGCGCCACGCACTGACAGGCGTAGCCGGTCACCGACATTTTCCACGCACCGAGACGAGGCACCAGCCGTACCGCCAGCAAACCGCCAACAAAAGCAAACAGCAGGTTGAGCGCCAGCGACACCAGAATGGTGGTCAGCATCGACTGTGCAAAGAAGCTGGAGATAATCACCGGCAGACCAAAAGCCACGGCGTTATACGCAAAGGAAGAGGCGATGGAGGTGACGGTCGCCAGAATGGTGCGGCGGCGATAAACACCCTGCAACAGCGCGCCATAGTTACGCCAGCTGGCTTTACGTACGCGGGGTTGTTGGCTCAGATCGGCATCGTCTGCCACCCGGGCATTGATATTGTACGAACGGCGCAAAATCTCTGCCGCGCCGTGCAGGTTGCCCTGGTTAGCGGCCCACACCGGAGACTCGCTCATATAACGGCTGCGGATGGCGATAATCACGATCGCCGGGACCGCACCAAAGCCGAGAATCAAGCGCCACAACCAGTCGGTATGGCTTTCCGGCAACACCGCATACAGCAGTAGCACCAGCAGGTAGGAGATACTGATGGCCGCGTACCAGGTGGGGCACCACATCG
Source organism: Pantoea sp. X-Soil-TKNS-1279 (assembly GCF_059730565.1). Classification (NCBI taxonomy): domain Bacteria; kingdom Pseudomonadati; phylum Pseudomonadota; class Gammaproteobacteria; order Enterobacterales; family Erwiniaceae; genus Pantoea; species Pantoea sp. X-Soil-TKNS-1279. The sequence continues at coordinate 1,418,571 of NZ_AP035948.1, forward strand.
CCACGCTGGCGGCTTTATTACCCTGACCGCGCAGTTTGGAAAACTCGGCAAGGAAGGCCATTGCCACTGGTAGATCGATCCCGACGCCCAACCCCATCACAAAGCGCGCACCGCCAAGCACATATTCGTTGGGGGCAAAGGCACAGGCCAGCGCAGCCACCACAAAGAAGAACATATCGGCCATAAACACCCGGTAGCGGCCAATTTTATCCGTCAGATAGCCGCCAATCAGCGCGCCGACGATAGCGCCAAAGGTGATCGCCGCTGCCACCATACCGGTGCCGGTCGGTGTCAGCTGGAACTCGCGGGCCACATCTTTGATACCAAACGCCAGCGCACCCAGGTCATAGGCATCGAGAAACACCCCGCCCAGTGCGATAGCGATGACGATGCGTGCGTTACTGCGCGACTGCTCGCTGTTATTAATCAGGTTTGATACATCGGACGCACTGCGGATCCATTGTGTCTCACCCTGAGGTTGATTCCCTGCCAGCGCCACATGGGCGGGAGAAGTTAAGTCGGACATGATGTTGTTGTCTGTATTTTTGTAAATTTGGGCCTATGAGAATAATCCTCAGTTGGCGGCTGAAAAATTCTATTTGGTTATATGAGCAATGAAATGGTTATAACTGATTTGAAATGGCTAGCAGAAATTGACCGAAGTGAAACCCTAACCGCTGCTTGACCGCGCCCATCCCGGTTCGCCAGGCTACGCTTGTAACTCACCACACGATAACAATACTGAGGGCGAACGCCATGATTAAGCAGGGTTTACTGGGACTGATCGCATTAGCAATGAGCGCCACCGCAGCACAGGCCGCCGACCCGGTGCGGGTGGGGTCGAAGATTGATACCGAAGGTTCGCTGCTCGGCAATATCATCCTGCAAGTGCTGAATAAACATGGAGTGCCGACGGTGAATAAAATTCAGCTCGGTACCACGCAGGTGGTGCGCGGTGCCATCACCGCCGGCGCGCTGGATATCTATCCTGAATACACCGGCAACGGGGCGTTTTTCTTCAATGATGAGAAAGACCCGGCGTGGAAGAATGCACAGCAGGGTTATGAGAAAGTGAAGACCCTGGACGCGGAGAAAAACCATCTGGTGTGGCTCACCCCAGCGCCAGCCAACAATACCTGGACCATCGCGGTACGCAGCGATATCGCCGAGAAAAATAATCTCACCTCGCTGGCGGATCTCAGCCAGTACCTGAAAAAAGGCGGCACCTTCAAACTGGCGGCCTCGGCAGAATTTATCGAACGCAGCGATGCGTTACCGGCGTTTGAAAAAGCTTACGATTTCAAACTCGATCAATCACAACTGCTGTCGCTGGCGGGCGGTGATACGGCGGTCACCATCAAAGCCGCCGCCCAGCAGACTTCCGGGGTGAATGCGGCGATGGCTTACGGCACCGACGGCCCGGTGGCGGCGCTTGGGCTACAAACCTTAACCGATCCCAAAGGCGTACAACCGATTTACGCACCGACACCGGTGATCCGCGACGTGGTGCTGAAGCAGTATCCTGACATTGGCAAGTGGTTGCAGCCGGTGTTCAGCAAACTTGATGAGAAGACGCTGCAACAACTCAATGCGCAGATCGCGGTGGATGGCCAGGATGCCAGCCAGGTGGCGCAGCAGTGGTTACAGCAGAATAAGTTGCTGTAACGGGTGGCGCGATTATTCGGGCGACCGCAGCCGGTTTTGCTGGTACTGGTGGTGTTGATCAGCGTGGCGCTTGCCGCGCTGCCAATGCTGACCTATGCGGCGAACCGGCTGGTTTCAGGTCAGCCGCTGATGCTGTGGCAGATACCCTTGGGCGGATATCTGCTGCTGCCGTTGCTGGCGTTGTGGCTGTTGGTCTTCTTGCCAACCCGGCGCAGCGCGGTGCTGCTGTTGCTCGGCTGCGAATGCCTGTTTGTGCTGCTGGTCTGGCTGAGTGGGCATCAGGCGACAATGCTGGCGCAAAGCGGCAGTCGGCTGGCGCGTACCGCGTTTGGCAGCGGTTTCTGGAGTGCTGCGGCGCTGACGTTGCTGCTGGCGGCAGAGGCGATTCGTCAGCGCCATCGCCAGACAACGTGGCGCATCTTACTCAACCTGCAAATGTGGTTGCTCCCGCTCGCCCTGTTACTGAGCGGCCATCTTAACCAGCTTTCCCTGTTAAAAGAGTATGCCAATCGCAGCACGGTATTTGATGCCGCGTTCATCCAGCATCTGACACTGCTCGGCGGGACCTTGTTGCCAGCCATACTGATCGGTCTGCCGCTCGGCATTGTTATTGCCCGGCGTACGCGCTGGCAGCAAACCGCTTTCAGCGTATTAAACCTGATCCAGACCGTCCCTTCGGTAGCGTTGTTTGGCCTGTTAATTGCCCCCCTGGCCGGGCTGGCAGCAACGTTTCCGTTGCTGGCGAGTTGGGGGATTGCGGGCATCGGTATGGCTCCGGCGCTGATAGCGCTGGTGTTGTACGCGTTGCTGCCGCTGGTGCGCAGTGTGGTGGCCGGTTTGCAGCAGGTGCCTGCGGAGGTACGGGAAACCGCGCGCGGCATGGGGATGAGCCGTTGGCAGCAGTTCTGTTTTGCCGAACTGCCGCTGGCGCTTCCGGTGTGGCTCTCCGGTTTGCGCGTGGTGGTGGTTCAGACGCTGGGGCTGGCGGTGGTGGCGGCGTTGATTGGTGCCGGTGGATTCGGGGCCATTTTGTTTCAGGGATTATTAAGTAGTGCACTGGATCTGGTGCTGCTCGGGGTGATCCCGGTGGTGGCGCTGGCGGTGATCGCCGATGCGCTGCTGCGCCTACTGGCTGCGCTGCTGGAGAGACAATATGATTGAATTTCATCAGGTAAATAAAGTTTTCAACGGCAAAGCAGCGGTGCGCAATTTGTCGCTGCGTATTGAGAAAGGCAGTTTCACGGTGCTGATTGGCACTTCGGGTTCCGGTAAATCCACCACCCTGAAAATGATTAATCGGCTGGTGGAGCATGACAGCGGGGAGATCCGCTTTGCCGGAGAAGCCATTGAACGGATGGATGCCCGTGCCTTGCGTCGCCGCATTGGTTATGCGATTCAGTCCATCGGGCTATTTCCGCACTGGAACGTCGCGAAAAATATTGCCACCGTGCCATCGCTACTGGGCTGGTCACCGGCGCGTATTCGTGAGCGCGTGGCGGAGCTATTGACGCTGCTCAATCTGGACAGCGAGTTGGCGACACGCTATCCGCATCAGCTTTCCGGCGGTCAACAGCAGCGTGTGGGCGTGGCGCGGGCGCTGGCGGCGGACCCTGAGTTGCTGCTGATGGACGAACCCTTTGGCGCGCTCGATCCGGTCAACCGTCAGGCGCTACAACAGGAGATGCTGCGCATTCACCGCCTGTCCGGGCGCACCATCGTGTTGGTGACCCATGATATCGATGAGGCGCTGACCCTGGCCGACCAGTTGGTGTTAATGGATGGCGGCGAAATTGTTCAGCAGGGCAAACCGATTGAATTGCTGACGCAACCCGCCAGCGATTTTGCGCGTGAATTTTTTGGTCACAGCGAACTCGGCGTACGCTTGCTGGCTCTGGGACGGGCAGGGAGCGCGGTCCGCCGCGGTGAGTGGCTGGAGGCCGAACCGATCGCTGCCGGGTTAACCCTGCGTGAGGCATTGTCGCAGTTTATCGCCCGGCGCACTGACAAGCTGCCGGTGGTGGATCAACACCAGCAACCGCTCGGCGTGCTGCACTTCAGCGATTTGTTGCGTCAGCGCGAGGCGAGTTGATGAGCTGGCTGAAAGATCCGCTGTACTGGCTGCTGGCGTTGTTTCTGCTGCTGCTGTGGGGACTGCCGCACAGCGCGCCGCTGTTTGCCCACTGGTTTCCACAACTGGAACGGCCTTTATATCAACAGGATAGTTTTTGGCGGCTGGCGCTGGCGCATCTGTGGCTGGTGGTCAGCGCCAGCGCGCTGGCGATTGTCGTTGGGGTGAGTTGTGCGGTGTTTGCCACCCGGCGTAAGGGCAGGGCGTTTCGGCCGCTGTTGGAAACCCTCGCCGCCGCCGGGCAGACCTTTCCGCCGGTAGCAGTGCTGGCGATTGCGGTGCCGGTAATGGGGTTCGGCGCGACCCCGGCGGTGATGGCGTTGTTTCTGTATGGTTTGCTGCCGATTTTGCAGGGTACGCTGGCTGGTCTTGATAGCGTACCGGCCAGCAATCGCGAGATTGCCACCGGTCTGGGCATGGGGCCGTGGCGGCGTTTATGGCAGATCGAACTGGCGCTGGCGGCACCGGTCATTATGGCCGGGGTGCGCACCTCGGTGATGATCAATATCGGCACCGCAGCAATCGCCTCAACCGTCGGCGCGGAGAGTCTGGGATCGCCGGTAATTATTGGCCTGAGCGGCTTTAACACCGCCTATGTCATTCAGGGGGCACTGCTGGTGGCGCTGCTGGCGTTGGTGTGCGATCGTCTGCTTGAACGCGTGCAGCGCTGGCTTAGTTGGCGTGCAGAATAAGGCTGTAGCCTACCAGCATCAGGCCGCCCATGCCGCCCAGTGCCATCACGGCAAACAGGGTAGAGATGAAGATTTTTTGCCAGTTCATGTCAAAACCTGAGAAATGTCATTGAGGGCGGCATGATAACGCGCACATCAGCCGAGGCAAAGGCCGATGTGTGCGTTTTTACGCGTTGGGGTCGTGGAGGTGAACGTTAAAGCCCTGGGCCTGCCAGTGCTCCAGTTGTTCATGCTGACGACGGGTGAGCTTTTTGCCGGTCCAGACAAACAGATTCTGACCGGGGAATAACTCCGGGCGCGGCAGTTCCAGCGGTTCCGCCAACACATCCATACGCCATCCCTGTTGCGAGAGACGCCAGGCTTCCAGCCAGATGCGGGTGCGATCGTCAACGCCCCAGCCAATCATCAGCGCATCTTTGCCGGCTTTTTTACGCGATCCGGTCAGGCAAAACGCCACGTAATCTATTAACGCGCCATCAAGCAGGCTGCACATGGCGCGTGCGGTGTTTTGATCTAATCCGAGACGCTGGCGAACCGGCACAATCACATGATCAATCAGCGCATCCACCGGATGCTCACGTCCGACCGTGGCGATCTTGGCACGCAACTTTGAAGGTCTGACATGGCGCAATATGCTCATCAGTTCTTCCTGCAACGTATTCCAGCCGTCGTGCACATTGACGCTTTCCCCTTCCAGCAGGGCCTTGACCTTGCCAACGGGCACGCCGCTTTCTATCCAGCGCTTGATCTCTTCAATGCGCTGAACATCTTCGTCGTCAAACTGACGGTGACCACCTTCGGTGCGCTGGGGCTTTAACAGACCGTAACGTCGCTGCCATGCGCGAAGTGTTACCGGATTGATTCCACAGCGTTCGGCAACGTCGCCGATACTGTATAAGGCCATATCTTCCTCAATATACTGACCTGCATCGCCACACCTTAACCGCGGTGATTAAGTTGTACAACATATTTTTCCGTGTACAACTTGACGGAGAGTGTGTTTTCAGGTTTTATCTCAATTATGAGATTATTTCCCGTAATTGAGAGGTGATGATGTCTGAACCGGATACCGAAGATCGGCTGGCCGCTCGTTTGGCTGAATTGCGCCTGCAACGCGGCTGGTCACTGGATGAACTGGCGATGGCCACCGGCATCAGTCGGGCCACATTGTCGCGCATTGAGCGCGCTGAGACCAGTCCAACGGCAGCATTACTCAATCGACTTTGTGTCGCCTATGGCCTCACCATGTCGCGCCTGCTGAGTGAGGTCGAAGACGACGCGCTGTTGTTACTTAAACCCGAACAGCAGCCGGTGTGGGTCGATGAACTGAGCGGCTTTCAGCGCCGCAACGTTTCGCCGCCTGCCACTCATTTTAGAGCAGAAATGGTGGAAGGGGTGTTACAACCCGGTTCGCGTATTGATTATGACGCGCCGCCGATTCAGGGGCTGGAGCAGCATATCTGGTTACAGTCCGGCGAGCTGACCATCAGCATGGATGCGCAAAGCTGGACTTTGCAGGCGGGTGATTGCCTGCGCTTCCATCTGACCGGCAAATCCTCCTTTACCGCGCACCCGCAGGGTGGTGCACGTTACATTCTGGTGGTGTGCAAACCATGATTGAGATCGAACAGCTTAGCGCCAGCCAGGCGCAGCCTCTGGTGGGGGCGTTATGTGATGTGTTGCAGGGATGTGTGGCGGAGGGGGCCAGCGTCGGGTTTATCGATGCTAACGATCGTGCGGTGATGGAACGTTTCTGGCAGGACAAAATCTTCAGCCTTGCCAGCGGCGACAATCAACTGCTGGTGGCACGCCTGCACGGAAAGATCGTGGCGACGGTCATGGTGGGGTACAGCGCCATGCCGAACGGTCGCCACCGCGCAGAGATCAGTAAGCTGCTGGTGCACCCGCGCGCGCGTCGCATGGGGATTGGACGTCGGTTGATGCAGCAGGCGGAACAGTTGGCGGCGGAGAACGGCAAAACCTTGCTGGTGCTGGACACGCGCAGCGGCGATGTGGCGACCGATCTCTACCTGTCGCTCGACTGGAAAATTGCCGGCTCCATTCCCCACTATGCCGAATCCACCGCCGGGGTGCTGGACGCCACAACGGTGATGTTTAAAACCTTGCGGCTGCCTGCATGATCGTGGTGACGCCGGAGTCGATTCAGCAGCCGGACGCTGAATGGTTGCTGGATCGTCTGTCAGCTACCCTGGCACAGTTGACCGGCAGCAGCGGGCGTGCCACCTTTGATCCCGACGCAATGCAGCAGCCGGGCAGCTGTTTCGTGATCGCGCGTGATGAGCAACGCAGGCCGGTGGGCTGTGGCGCGTTTCGCCCGCTGCAACCTGGGGTGGCGGAGCTGAAACGCATGTATGCGTTAAACGCCGGGCAGGGCATTGGCGCAGCGATTTTGCAGTATCTGGAGCAGCAGGCGCGGGCGCAAGGCTATCAGGCGATGTGGCTGGAGACTCGCAAGGTGAATCAATGCGCGTTAAGGTTTTATGCCCGCCAGGCGTATCAGCCGATTGCACCCTTTGGACATTATGTGGGTAATACGGCGGCGCAGTGTCTGGGGAAAAGCTTAGTGTTTCCCTCACCCTAACCCTCTCCCGCCAGCGGGAGAGGGGACTGATCGTGCACGGATTGGCATACTGCACATCTCCCTCTCCCGTCTTGCGGGAGAGGGGCGGGGTGAGGGCAACCGCGCGCACCTCATCCATTGCACCAAATCAGTGCGCCGCTTCCGCCTCCGGGATCGCCAGCGCCTGCATAAACAGCTTAATAATCGGATTTATTTTGCGGCCCTTCTTCATCATCAGGCAGAACGGATTCTCCATACGAATCGATTCATCCCCCAATTCACACAACTGGCCGCGTGCAATAAACGCCGCCGCGTAGTGTTCGGGTAAATAGCCAATAAAATGCCCGGTCAGAATCAGCATGGCGACGGATTCAACCTGAACAGCCTGTACGCCGCTGTCCTGTAATGGAATAAGTCGTCGTGCATCGCGCGGCGTAACATATAAATGATTTATGACTTTTTGTTCGCGTAATAATGCCAGCGATATTTTATGGTCGGCGCTGCCGGAATAAAGTGGATGACCAGCAGAGCAATATAATTTCGAATATTCTTTATATAACGGGAAGTAATCGAAATCACTTTTCATTTCATAAACCGGCGCAATGCCGCAATGAAAACGCCCTTCGCTAATACCGCGTTCAATATCATCTAATTGTGCCGTTTGCAGACGGATTTGCACCTTTGGTGCATTTTGGTGCAGCTGTTGCACCGCGCTGGTGACCGGGGAGTGCGGGTCGGAGATGGTGTTATCTACCACGCAAATCGCGATGTCGCCCAGCAGCTCGTTGCGGCTGTTGTGCAGCCGCTCGCGGAACAAATTAAGCGAGACGAACAACTCCAGCGTCGCCTGATAGACGTTGATACCGTACTGCGTCAGTTCAAAGCCTTCGCGCCCACGACTGCACAGCGTCATGCCGAGGCGAATTTCCAGATCGGAAACCTGTTTACTGATTGCTGCCAGACCAATATTCAGCTCGTGGCTGGCGGCAGTTAATCCACCGGCTTCTACCACGCATTTAAATACGCGCAGCAATTTTAAATCGATATTACTTAATGCCAGCACCGCATTGTCGCTGCGATTGATTGCATTGTTTCCAGACTGGGAAACTTTACTTTCCATCTTTGCTATTCAACTCCGGAATTATTGCGGTGAAAGTGTAGTGAACCTGAAATGAGCCGCGTTTACCAGCGTAGCAATAAAATAAGTTTTTATTATCGCTGGTGCCTAATTTATCTCGCTATTGATTATTGGTAAGGGGAAATTGCATGTCTGAGAAAGCAGAACTGTTATGGGGTGCGCGTTTTAAAGCCGCACCGGCGGCCAGTTTAACCGCGCTGTCGCGTAGCCCGGATTACTACTTTGCCCTGGCTCCTTACGATTTTGCTGGCTGCCGTGCCCACGCCCGTGAACTGGCGCGTGGCGAACTGCTGAGCGACGCGGAACTGAGCACCATGCTGGCGGCAATTGATGAGTTGGATGCTGAGTTCCGCGCCGGTCAGTTGCATCCCATCGCGGCGGATGAAGATGTGCATACCTTTGTCGAGCGCGCGCTGACTGAACGCTTAGGGCCGCTGGGCGGCAAGTTACGAGCCGGTCGTTCACGTAACGATCAAACCGTCAACGACCTGCGCCTCTACCTGCGCGATAACGGCCGTAAGGTGGTCACCGCGCTGCTCGGGCTGCAACAGGCGCTGGTCGAGCAGGCGGCACAGCACACCGAAAGCGTGGCACCGGGCTTTACCCATCTGCAACAGGCGCAGCCGATTGTGTTTGGTCATCAGTTGCTGGCGCATGCGCAATCCTTCGCCCGCGATATCGAACGTATGCAGGACTGGGATCGCCGTAGTGCGCGCTGCCCGCTCGGCGCGGCTGCAATGGCCGGTTCCGCCATTGCGCGTCAGCCAGAATTAGCCGCCGCCGACCTGGCCTATCTCGCGCCGTGCGAGAACTCAATTGATGCGGTTGCCAGCCGTGACTACGCCGCCGAATTCCTGTTTGTCACCAGCATGATTGGCATCAACCTGTCGCGCCTGTGTGAAGAGGTGTGCATGTGGGCCTCGCGTCAGTTCCGCTGGGTTGAGCTGCACGACAGTTACGCCACCGGTAGCTCGATCATGCCGCAGAAGAAGAACCCGGATATCGCCGAGTTGACGCGTGGCCGTTCGGGCCGCCTGGTCGGCAACCTGACGGCGCTGCTCACCACCATGAAAGCGATGCCGCTGTCTTACAACCGCGACCTGAGCGACGACAAACGCAACGTGATTGACGCCGTCGATACCCTGTTGCTGGTGCTGCCTGCGATGGCCGGCATGATGGCGACGCTGAAATTCAACACCGAGGTGATGCGTGAGCAGGCCCCGGATGGTTTCACCCTGGCGACGGAAGTGGCCGACTGGCTGGCGATGCGCGGCGTGCCGTTCCGTGAAGCACACGAAATCACCGGTCAACTGGTACAGCTGTGCGAGCAGCAAGGTTGTGGCCTGTCCGATCTGAGTGATGCGCAGTTACAGGCGGTCGATAGCCGTCTGACCGCCGAAGTCCGTGGCGCACTGACGCTCGAATCCGCGCTGGCAGTCCGTAACGGTTACGGCGGTACGGCACCGGTGCGGGTACGCGAGCAACTGGCGCGTCTGCAAACCCTGATGCAGGCCCAGCAACAGTGGGCTGACGACTACGCTGGCCCGCGCGCCTGAGGAGACGCTGATGTCGCAATCGACCACCACCGCAACCAACAACGTCAGTAGCCAACCGCATTACGATCTCGATCGTTATCAGGTGGTGCCGCGCCGTTATTATGGCCGTATCACCGCCTCGGCGGTCATCCTGATCCTGCTGGCATTGCTGGTTAACGCCTTTGCGCACGGCAATATCGAATGGTCGTTTGTCGGCCAGTTCTTTACCGCCAAAGCGATTCTCGACGGGGTGGTCAACACCCTGATTATGTCCGTGCTGGCGATGGGCTTCGGCGTGTTGTTCGGGGTGATCACCGCCATCATGTACATGTCGCCCAACCCGGTGCTGCACTACATCGCGGTTGGTTATGCCTGGATCTTCCGTGGCACGCCGCTGATTCTGCAACTGCTGTTGTGGTTCAACCTGGCGTTGGTGTTTCCCACCATCAGCATTCCCGGCGTGTTCAGCGTACAAACCGTCACCGTCATGACACCGTTCCTCGCGGCACTGCTCGGCCTGAGCATCAACCAGGGGGCGTACACCTCCGAAGTGGTACGTGCCGGTCTGCTGTCGGTGGATACCGGTCAGTATGAGGCGGCGAAAGCCATCGGTATGCCGCGTTTGCAGGCGTTGCAGCGCATTATTTTGCCGCAGGCGATGCGCGTCATCCTGCCGCCGGTAGGCAACGAATTTATCAGCATGATCAAGACCACCAGTCTGGCGAGCATGATCCAGTACTCGGAACTGCTCTACAACACCCAGAACATCTACTTCGCCAACGCGCGCGTGATGGAACTGCTGTTTGTGGCCGGTATCTGGTACCTGATTGTGGTGACGGTGCTGTCGTTTGGTCAGAGCCAGCTGGAACGCTACTTCTCACGCGGCCATCGCCGTCGTCACTAAGGAGTGAGAGAGATGAGAAACATCGTGCGCGCCGTCAAGGTGAACAAATATTTCGACCAGTTCCACGCCTTGAAGGATGTCAGCCTTGAGGTGAATTACGGTGAGGTGATGTGCATTCTCGGGCCATCAGGCTCCGGTAAAAGCACCTTTCTGCGCTGTATCAACCAACTGGAGAAAATCGACCAGGGGGGGATCTGGGTCGATAACGAACTGGCAGGCTACCGTATCAACGGCAACAAACTTTACCCGTTAAGTGATAAGCAGATCGCCCGCCAGCGCCTGCAAACCGGCATGGTCTTTCAGCGCTTCAATCTGTTCCCGCATAAAACCGCGCTGGAAAACATCATCGAAGGACCGTGCCGCGTGCTGCTGCGTCCGAAACGTGAAGCCAGCGAAGAGGCGATGGCGCTGCTGGATCGCGTCGGACTGGCGCACAAAGCCCACGACTATCCACAGTCGCTGTCCGGCGGCCAACAGCAGCGCGTGGCGATTGCCCGTGCGCTGGCGATGAAACCGAAATTAATGCTGTTTGATGAACCCACCTCGGCACTCGATCCGGAAATGGTCGGCGAAGTGCTGGCGGTGATGCGTCAACTGGCAAAAGAAGGCACCACCATGCTGGTCGTTACCCATGAAATGGGCTTTGCCCGTGAAGTGGCGAACCAGGTGGTGTTTATGGACGAGGGACGCATTATCGAGCAGGGCGCACCGGAAGACATTCTGTTGAACCCGCAAAACCCACGGATGAAAAACTTTATCAACGCGATTCTTCTTTAACTGACCGGGGTGATTTGAATGAAAAAACTGTTACTGAGCGCCGTAAGTGCCGCGCTGTTGCTGCAATCGTCGGCCTGGGCCGATATCGCTGTGCCAGCGTCGATCAAAGAAAAAGGTTTGACCGTGGCGATCATGCCGAACTATCCGCCGATGGATTTTAAAGATCCGGCCAGCAACCAGTTGACCGGCGTCGATTACGATCTCGGCATGGCGATTGGTCAGAAGCTGGGCGTGAAGATCAACTGGCAGGAGATCGCGTTCGAACAGATGGTCAACGCCGTGGTGACCAAACGCGTTGATATGGTGATGTCCGGTATGACCGACACCAAAGAACGGCAGAAGGTGGTTAACTTTATCGACTACTTCAAAACCGGCCCGCAGTTCTACACCTTATCCGCGCGCAGCGACATCAACAGCGCGATGGATTTGTGCGGCAAGCGCGTAGGCACCAGCCGTCGCACCACCTTCCCGCAGGAAATTGCTAACTGGAGCAAAGCCCACTGCGAAGCCGCCGGTAAGCCCGCCATCATTGTGGTCGGGGCGGAAGGGACGGCGGATGCCCGCACTCAGTTGCGTCAACGTCGTCTGGATGGCGCGGTACAGGGCAGCGAAACCCTGCCGTACATCATGAACCTGGAAAAGGGCACCTTTAAGCCGCTCGATAAAGCCTTCTCCTTCCAGTACACCGGCATGGCGATCGGTAAAGATGCATCGGATCTGACCTCCGCCGTGCAGGGCGCGCTGGATGCAATGATTGCCGACGGCACTTACCAGAAAATCCTCAGCAAATGGGGTCTGGGCGACAACGGTGTGGCAAAAGCCACGGTAAACCAGGGCTAACAGGAGACGGCTGATGCAACAACCGGGCGCAGTGCGCTGGCCACAGGGCAAGCGCGGCTGTATGGCGCTGGCGTTTGACCTTGATGGTCCCACCGGCGATGCCATGTTGAATGGCAGCCTGTGGTCGACGCCGGAGTATTTCACCTTTGGCGCTTACGGGCCGTACCGCGCGCTCGGGCGTTTGCTCGATCTGCTGCGGGCGTTTCAACTGCCCGCCACCTTCTTTGTTCCCGCGTGGGTGGTGGAGCAGTGGCCGCAGCAGTGCCAGGCGATTATTGAGCAGGGCCACGAAGTGGCTTATCACGGCTATCGCCACGAATCTTTCTGGGCGATTTCGCCGGAAGAACAACGGGCGGTGATGGCAAAATCGGCGGCGATCTTTAAACAATATCTCGGCATTACCGCTTGTGGCTTTCGCACGCCGTCAGGTGACTGGCATGCAGAAACGCCGCAGATCCTGCGTGACGCTGGGGTGATCTACTCCAGCAGTATGCGCGGCGACGATCGTCCCTACAGCATCCCGGTAGCCGGACATACGCCGCTGGTGGAAATCCCCGGCAAATGGGAGATGGATGATTACGCCTCGCTGGCCTATACGCGCCAGCCGGACTTCCCGAAAGGCGGCGATCGTATTGCCAGCTATGCCCACACCCGCGACAACTGGCAGCGCGAATTTGATGGCGCGATGGATGAGGGCTTATGCCTGACCACCCTGTTCCATCCGAAAATCTCCGGTCAGCCAGGGCGGTTGCTGCTGCTGGAGCAGCTGTTTGAACATATGACGGCGCGCGATGATGTGTGGTTTGCGCGTTGCGATGCGGTGGCGCAGTGGTACTTGCAGGAGCAGCAGCATGACTGAATCTTCCCGCTGGCCGCTGGGCTTCCAGTCGGCGGCGATTATCACCATCGATTTTAACGATATTCATGGCATTCTCACCCAGGCACCGGCGGTGGCAGGGCGCGACAAAACCCTGTCGGTATGGCGCTATGGCACGCTGCGCGGTGTCGATCGTCTGTTGAGTCTGCTGTCGGAAAAACAGCTCAAAGCCAGTTGGTGTCTGCCAGCGATTGTGGCGGAGGAGCAGCCGGAGCTGGTGCAGCGCATCATCGCCGATGGCCATGAAATCGCCTGTAGCGGCGACCGCCATGAGGATTTCTCCACGCTGACCCTGGAACAACAAATTGCCAGCATCACGCGGGGTTGCGACAAACTGGCGCAGCTAACCGGCCAACCGATTCAGGGGTTTCGTACCCCGGCAGGGCAGTGGAAACCGGGGTTGGCCCAGGCGTTGATTGAGCAGGGAATTCGCTGGTCCTCCAGCTGGCGCGGAGACGATCTGCCCTATTTCCACCCCGGCACCCGGCTGGTGGAACTGCCGATGCACTACACGCTGGAAGATGAACCCTATTTTGCCTTTAACCTCAGTCCGGCGATTCCACCGGGACAGTCGCGTATTGCCCCCTATGGCGAAACCCTCGACAACCTGACCCAGGATTTCCGCGGTTTCCATCGTTTTGGCCTGTGTTATCTGCTGCGTTTGCACCCGGAGATCATCGGCACGGCCGGACGCATTGGTCTGCTGCGATCGCTGCTCGATACGCTGCAACAACACAACGTATGGATCGCCACGGCGCAGCAGGTGGCAGCGCATTGGCAGAGCCAACCCGACAACGGCGCGGATCATCCGGCTGAAGTTTTCACCCGCATCATCGGAGAGAACAATGCTTAATCAGCTGGCGAGTTTTATTGCTGAAACCCGTTTTGACCAGTTGCCTGTGGCGCTGCTGGAGCAGGCTAAACGTCACTTCCTCGATACCCTTGGCGCTTCGCTGGCGGGTAGCGATAGCCCGATCTGGCGTGAGTGCCAGACGTTGGTCGAGGCCGAGGGCGGTTATGCTCAGGCGCAGGTGTGGGGCAGCGCGCAACAGGTCAATGCCCGTCAGGCAGCGTGGCTGAATGGCGTGGCGGCGCATATGTATGAGCTGGACGATACCGGGGGCTGTGACCATTCCGGTGCGGTGGTGATCCCGGCGTTGCTGGCAGTGCTGCCGCTGGCCCCGCAGCCAGTGAGTGGCCAGGCGCTGCTGACCGCAATGGTGATCGGTTATGACATTGGGCGTCGGGTGCTGGAGGCTTGCGGCGGTTATTCGGCGCATAACGGTGCGGGCTGGCACTCCACCGCCAGCTGTGGCGTGTTTGGCGCGGCGGCAGCGGTGTGTTCGCTGTTGCAACTCACCCCGGCGCAAAGCGCTTCGGCGCTGGGTATTGCGGCCAGTTTCAGTGGGGGATTGTGGGGCTTTATTCACGACGGTTCGCATACCAAAAAACTGCACGCAGCGCGTGCGGCGGAAGGTGGGGTACAGGCAGCACTGCTGGCGCAACGTGGCATCAGCGGTCCTGCGGCGGTCTTCGAGCCGCGCTGGGGTGGCTTCCTGCAAACCCTGGCGCCGGACACTCAGCAGCCCGAGGCGCTGGTGGCCGATCTCGGCGTGGTGTGGAAGCTGGCGCGCTGTTCGATCAAACCCTATGCCGCCTGTCGTGGCACCCATTCGGCAATTGATGCGCTGGGTATGCTGTTGCAGCAACAAGCGCTGGCGACCGCAGATATCGCGCGCATTGTGGTGGGGCTAAACCCCTTCCTGCTGGAGATGTGTGGCACCCGTGATGTCGCCAGTCTGGCGGCGGCGCAGATGAGTTTGCCTTATGCGCTGACGGCGCGCGCGTTGTATGGCGCGGCAGACCTGGCCAGCTATGATGAGGCAAAACGCCAGCATCCTGATGCAGAAGCCTTGATGGCGCGGGTGGAGCTGGTGATCGATCCTGAACAGAACCGCGACGCTGAACCCTGGGTGCGGCTGGAGACGGTGCAAGGTGAGCAGTGGCAGCAGCATGTCGCGGTGCCCTCTGGTGCGCCCGCTAACCCGCTGAGCCTGGACGCGTTACTGGAGAAATACCGTAGCCTGGCGGCGCGTGTGCTGCCAGAAGCGCAGGTAGCGCAGTTGGAAGCGGTGTGTATGGCGCTGGATGACATCCGCGATGTGAGTCAGATTACGGCGCTGCTGGCAGTCAAACAACATTAACTTTGCGCGATGAATCGCGCCGCTACACATGTTTGTACCTCTCGTAGCGGCGCGATTTATCGCGCGGTTACCGTGCTGCCAGCTCCTCAACGTGGGCGATTGCCGCCAGCAAACGTTCTTCCGTCACCGTTTCCGCCATGTTCGCCATATCCGGCGCATGCACCGACTCACGTACAATCAACGCCAGTTCGGCGGAATCCAGATCGGCGATCTCGCGAAGTTGCAGTGGCACACCGCAATCGCGTGCCAGACGCATTTCTGCCAGCACTTCGTCATCGCTGCGCTGTTCCAGCGCCAGCAGACACAGATTGCCGAAGCCGACCAGCAGGCCATGACCAAACTCGCGCGTCTTATCGCAGAAGGTAAAGCCTTCGTAGATAGCATGAGATGCCGCTGCGTGTGCTCCGTTGCTCATCAGCGAGGTTAAACCCGCCCAGGTAAAGATGGCATCCAGTACCTGATCCAGTGCGGAGCTGCTCTCACCGCGCAGCACAGCGGCATAGGCGGCCGGGCCATGTTCGGCAATCACGTCATAACAAATTTTGCTGTGCGCCAGGGATGACAGCGCGTTGCCTTCTTTGGCCGGATGGCGGGTGCTGACGGCACGGAACTCATACCATTTCGCCAGCGTATCGCCCAGCCCGGCAGCCAGCCAGCGGGCTGGGGCTTTTGCCAGCAGCGTGCTGTCGATCACCACCGCTGCCGGAGCCTGTGGCAGTGGGAAGATATCAAAGAAGTTACCGTTATCGTCGTAGCGGATACTCAGCGGCGTCACCGCCGAACAGGTTGCGGCGATGGTGGGGATGGTCACCACCGGCAAGCCAAGCTGCGCCGCCACGGCTTTACAGGTATCCAGCGATTTGCCGCCGCCAACACCGATAATCACCTCTGCCTGCAACTCGATGGCGATGGCTGCCAGTCGGTTGATCTGGTTGATCGACGTCTCGCCACCAAACCACTCCTGCGCCAGCAGCGTCACATCCGCCGCCAGCAATTGGGCGCGTACCTGCGCTTCCACCGCTTGCAGCGCCTGATGACCGCCGATCAGCAGCGCGCGTTGTCCGAGGCTGGCACAGATTTCACCCAATTGATTAATCACCCCCGCGCCGCGTAACACGCGGGCCGGGAACACCAGATTCATTTGTGTCATTGTTTCTTCTCTGTATAACGGACGCCAGGCAACACGCACAGCATCTCATAAAGGATATTGGCCGCCAGTTGGGAGGTCATGCCGCTCAAATCATAGGGAGGCGAAACCTCAACCAAATCGCCGCCGACCAGGTTTAACCCACGGCAACCGCGCACGATCTCCAGTCCCTGCATTGAGGTCAGGCCGCCTACCTCCGGCGTACCGGTGCCGGGCGCCCAGGCGGGATCGAAACTGTCGATATCGTAAGAAAGATAAACCGGGCCGCTACCGATACGTTCACGCACCTCCGCCATTAACGGTGTCAGCGAACGATGCCAGCACTGCTCGGCAGGGATCAGATGGAAACCCTGATCGACACCCCACTGAAAATCATCCGCTGCATAACCTTGCGCACGTTGACCAATCTGTACCACGCGTTGGCAATCCAGCAAACCCTCTTCCACCGCGCGACGGAAGGTGGTGCCGTGGGCAATCTTCTCACCAAACATCTCGTCATTGGTGTCGGTATGGGCATCAACATGAATTAGCCCCATCGGACCGTGTTTTTTTGCCAGCGCGCGCAGAATCGGCAGCGTCAGGGTGTGGTCGCCGCCCAGCGTCAGCGGAATCAGCGGCCACGGGTTTAGCGCGCTGTAAAAGTCTTCAATGATATCGACCGACTTCAGCAGGCTGTAAGTATTGATCGGCACATCGCCAAGATCGCCCACGCGCAGCGAGTCAAAAGGGGCGGCACCGGTTGCCATATTGTAAGGACGGATCATCACCGAATCGGCGCGGATGGCGCGTGGCCCGTAACGGGTACCGCTGCGTTGCGAAGTGCCGATATCCAGCGGGATACCGATAAACGCCACATCCAGATCGGCGGGGGACTCACTGGCCGGTAAACGCATCATGGTGCCGCGTCCGGCGAAACGCGGCATTTCATTGCCGCCCTGCGGTTGGGGAAAATGGGTCATGACCGGCTCCTTAACTGAACAGGTTGACATCATGACCCGATGCGCGAGCGGGAAAAATCCTTGACAGCAGATAATCACTTCAGAGATTACTTAACTTTAACCAGCAATCACTGAAGGAAAAGGGAGGCACTGACGTAGCGGCGCGATAAATCGCGCCGCTACGTCACAATATTATGCAACCGTTACCCAATCTTAAACTGCTCCAGGTGTTCGCCAGCGTGGTGGAAAACCAGGGCTATTCACGCGCCCAGCAGGCGCTGAACATGACCACGCCGGCGATCAGCGCCTATATGAGCGAACTGGAAACCCAACTGGGGTTTATTCTGTGTCAGCGTGGGCGCGGTGGCTTTACCCTGACCAGCAAAGGGGAAGAGTTTTATCGTTACAGCCAACAGATGCTGACCACGCTGGCAGACTGGCAGGCGCAGGTGGAGACGCTGAAAAGCGCGCAGGGCGGTGCCTTTTCCCTCGGGGTGGTGGATGCCACTGTCACCGACAGCACGCTGGATTTACCTGCCGCTATCGCCCGCTTTAATCAGCGTTTTCCGGCGGTATTTTTCAACCTCAGCGTGCGCGATCCCAATGAACTGCAACAACAGCTACTGGAAGATCGCCTCGACCTGGCGATTGGTCACTTCCCGCTGCGCGCCAGCAATCTGGTGACGATTCCGCTGTACGACGAACAGCATTGGTTGTATTGCAGCCCGCAGCATGCGCTGGCGCAGGGGACGCCGGATGTACGCACCGTGCAGCAAACCGGGATGGTGACGCGACGCTACTGGAACCAGCAGGAACTGAACAAACGTGGTTTCCGTCAGACGAATGCATCGGTGGAGAGTATCGAAGCGCAGTTGACGCTGATCCTTAGCGGGCGGTTTATTGGTTATCTGCCGGAGCATTACGCACGTAGCTGGGAACAACAGGGTGCGCTCTGCCGTCTGCTGCCGCAAGATTTCCACTTCCGCGCGCCGTTCTCCTTTGCTTTTCGCCGTGGCCGGGCGCGCGAAACGTTGATCCGTGCGATGCGAGATATTCTGAATCCAGCGCGAAAAAATAGCAGCGAAAGCTGACGCTGTGGCGATACTGTGTAAAAATACAGGCCATTTTCCCGAAAACAGTTAAGACAATGGCCCTGACAGCAGCGATAAAAAGCCAGATTGCGCAATGGTATAAGGCGCTGCAACAGCAGGTTCCTGACTTTATTCCGCGTGCGCCACAGCGCCAGATGATCGCCGAAGTGGCGAAAAGCCTGGCCGGTGACGAAGGCCGTCACCTGGCGATTGAAGCGCCCACCGGGGTGGGTAAAACCCTGTCATATCTGATCCCCGGCATTGCCGTCAGTCGTGCCGAGGAGAAGCGACTGGTGATCAGCACCGCCAACGTGGCGTTGCAGGATCAAATCTTCAGCAAAGACCTGCCGCTGCTGAAAAAAATCATTCCCGACCTGACCTTTACCGCTGCATTCGGGCGTGGGCGCTACGTTTGCCCGCGCAACCTCGCCGCGCTGGCGGCCAGCGAAGATCAGCAAGGGGATTTGCTGCTGTATCTTGATGAAGAGGCGGTAACCGGCTCCAAAGAGGAGCAAAAGTTATGCGCCGGACTGGAAAAGCAGCTCAGTCGTTCCCAGTGGGATGGGCTGCGCGATCACACGGATGTCGCGATCAATGACAGCCTGTGGCAGCGACTCTCCACCGACAAAGCCAACTGCCTGGGCCATCATTGTCGCTGGTATCGTGAATGCCCGTTCTTTGTGGCGCGACGTGAGATCGAGCAGGCGGATGTGGTGGTGGCGAACCATGCGCTGGTGATGGCGGCGATGGAAAACGAGTCGGTGCTGCCGCCCGCGAAACACCTGATGCTGGTGCTGGATGAAGGCCACCATTTGCCGGAAGTCGCGCGTGATGCGCTGGAGATGAGCGCAGAGATCACCCCTGGCTGGAGCAGCCTGCAACTGGATCTGTTTGTGCGCCTGGTGGAAACCATCATGGCGCAGTTCCGCCCCAAATCCCCGCCACCGCTGACCAATCCGGAGCGGCTGAAAGGCCATTGCGATGAGATGCGCGAGCTGTTGCAGACGTTATGCAACGCCCTGAATCCGCTGCTGCCCGACCATAACCAGCCGGGTGAGTTTCGTTTTGTGCTGGGGGAACTGCCGGAAGAACTGCTGACGCTGTGCGCCCGTTTGTTCAAACTCAGCGATGCGCTGCGTGGTCTGGCGGAAGGGTTATTGAATGAGCTGGGCGATCAAACCGGTAAAGCCGACATCATGCGGCTGCATAAAGCGATTTTGCAGCTCAATCGCCACTTTGGCTGGTTTGAATCCATCAGCAAGCTGTGGCGACTGGCGGCTATGGAGAAAGCCTCAAATGCACCGGTGTCCAAATGGGTGACGCGTGAATTGCGCGACGGCCAGGCGCATCTGCTGTTTCACTGTGCCGGGATACGCGTTAGCGATCAGCTGGAGAAACTGCTGTGGCGTAAAATCCCCCATGTGGTGGTGACCTCCGCCACGCTACGCTCGCTGAATAGCTTTAACCGGCTACAGGAAATGTCAGGGCTGAATGAGAAGGCGGGTGACCGCTTTGTGGCGCTTGACTCGCCTTTCCAGCATATCGACCAGGGCAAGCTGGTGATCCCTCAGATGCAGTATGAACCGCTGATGAGCAGTGAGGCAGAACATATCGCCGAGATGGCGCGCTTTTTCCGCGCGCAAATGGCGGAAGAGAAACATAAAGGGGTGCTGGTGTTATTCGCCAGTGGTCGTGCCATGCAGCAGTTTCTCACCCACGTCACCGACTTACGCCTGTCGATGTTGGTGCAGGGCGACCAGCCACGTTATCGGCTGGTGGAGCTGCATCGCCAGCGCGTGGAGCAGGGCAAAACCAGCATTCTGGTTGGCCTGCAATCCTTTGCCGAAGGGCTGGATTTGAAAGGCGATCTGCTGTCGCAGGTACATATCCATAAAATTGCTTTTCCCCCGGTGGACAGTCCGGTAATTTTGACCGAAGGGGAGTGGCTGAAGAGCCTCAGACGCTACCCGTTTGAAGTGCAGAGTTTACCCAGCGCCTCATTTACCTTGATCCAGCAGGTAGGCCGTCTGATTCGCAGTCACCAATGCTTTGGCGAGATCGTTATTTACGATCGACGTCTGATCAGCAAGCCGTATGGCAGCCGTCTGCTGGCCGCATTGCCGGTGTTCCCGATTGAACAACCGCCGATGCCCGAGGCCACATCCAGTGCAGCGCCACGCAGAAGGCGCGCAAGCAGAAGGAGTTGAGCATGTTGTATACGCCACGGGCGTTTAACCAGCCGGATGCTGAAGCGCAGCGCCAGCTGGTGCTGCGCCATCCGCTGGGGCTGTTGATCTCCAACGGGAACGATGGCCCGCAGGCAACGCCGTTGCCGTTTTTATTGCAGGTCGATGCTCAGGGGGAGTGGGTGTTGCAGGGGCATTTGTCCCGCGCCAATCCTCATCTGAAAGCGCTGGAGGATGGCATACCGGTGCTGGTGGTGTTCCAGGGGGAACAGGGTTATATCACCCCGGCGTGGTATGAAGAAAAAGCGCGCAGCGGCAAAGCGGTGCCGACCTGGAACTACCTGACGCTTCACTGCCGTGGTCCACTGATCCGCCATGATAATGCTGACTGGCTGCGGGCGCAGGTCGAGCGGCTTACCGCGCAGCAGGAACAGGGGATGCCGCAGCCGTGGGCGGTGAGCGATGCCCCGGCCACTTATATCGACAGTATGATCAAAGCGATTGTCGGGGTGGAGATTCGCGTGACCCAGCGCGAAGGCAAGTGGAAACTCAATCAAAACCGCAGTCTGACGGATCGCCAGCAGGTGGCCGACGGTTTAGCACAACAGCACAACACCTCTTTGGCCGCCGAGATGCGGCGCACTCTGGAAGCGGAAACTCCTGATGGAACTGAATAAAATTATCAAAGAAATCGGGCGCGGGAAAAATCACGCGCGCGATATCGATTTCGACACCGCCGTGGCGTTGTATAGCGCGATACTGGCCGGAGAAGTGCCGGATCTTGAACTGGGCGGTGTGCTGATCGCGCTACGCATCAAGGGAGAAGGTGAGGCGGAGATGCGTGGCTTTTATCAGGCGATGCAGCAGCAGATGACGCGCCTGCAAACACCTGTTGGCCGTCCGATGCCGATCGTCATTCCCAGCTATAACGGCGCGCGCCGTCAGGGCAACCTGACGCCGTTGCTGGCGTTGCTGTTGGTCAAACTCGGCTTTCCGGTGTTGATGCACGGCGTCAGTGATGACCCAACGCGAGTGACCAGTGAAGCGGTGCTGGCGGCGCTGGATATCAACCCGGCCACCAGTGCGCAACAAGCGCAGGCGCTGTTGGATAACGGCGAGCTGGCGTTTATCACCATCGATCATCTGTGTCCGCCGATGGCGAAACAGCTATCGCTGCGCTGGCGTATGGGGGTGCGCAATAGCGCGCACACCCTGGCGAAACTGGCAACGCCGTTTGCCGAGCGGGCTGCGCTGCGTCTTGCCAGCGTATCGCACCCGGAATATGTGCCGCGTGTCGGTAAATTCTTTCAGGATATCGATGCGCCCGCGTTGCTGCTGAACGGGACTGAAGGCGAAGTCTATGCCAATCCGCAGCGCTGCCCGGCCATCAGCTATATTCAGGGGGCAAATGCCGAGGCTGAAGAGTGGGTTGCGCGTCAACCGGAATGGGAGGTCGCGTTGCCGGAGTCAAAAAGTGCGCTGGATACCGCCACCTGGATCCGTGCGGTGCTGGCGGGGGAACGTGCGGTTCCGCAGGCGCTGCGTTTGCAACTGGCCTGCTGCCTGGTCGCCAGTGGGGAAAGCGCCAGCCTGGCTGACGCTGAACAGCGCCTCAACCAGGCCGGTATCTGAAGGTCAGGCTTTCGCCAGCGTACTCTCCACCAACTGCTGCCAGAAGGTGATGCCGATGGGCAGCAGTTCATCATTGAAGTCGTAACAGGCGTTGTGCAGCGGTGCAGAGGGTGTCGCACCATCGGCACCCAGCCAGAAGTAGGCACCGGGGCAGGCTTCCAGCATACAGGCGAAATCTTCCGACGCCATCGACGGATTCACCTGCCAGTGCACCTGTTGCTCACCGAGTAAACTTACCGCCGCCTGACGCACCTGTTCAGCCGGTTGTTCATGGTTAGCGGTGACCGGATAACCTGGATACCAGTGAATCTCGCCGCTGACGCCAAACGGGCGCGGCAGCGTACTGACAAAATCCTCAATCAGGCCACGTACCCGGTTACGCACATCGGTTTGCAGACAACGTACCGTGCCGCGTAACACGATTTGCTCGGGAATGACGTTAATCGCTTCGCCGCCGTGGATTTGCGTCACGCTGACCACCGCCGATGCCAGCGGTGACAGGCGGCGTGACGGAATGGTTTGCAGCGCCAGAATCAATTCTGCGGCCACGACGATGGGATCGGCACCACTTTCCGGCATTGCCGCATGGCAGCTCTTGCCGTGCAGAGTGATTTCAAACGAATCGAGCGATGCCATCATGGCACCGGCATTGACCGCCAGCGAACCAACCGGCAGGCCAGGCCAGTTATGCATCGCGTAGACGGCATCCATCGGGAAGCGCTGGAACAGGCCTTCTTCCACCATTTTTCGGGCACCACCGAGGTTCTCTTCGGCGGGCTGAAAGATAAAATGCACCGTGCCGCTGAACTGACGCGTGGCCGCCAGGTGACAGGCTGTCGCCAGTAACACGGCGGTGTGACCATCATGACCACAGGCGTGCATCACGCCCGGCTGGCTGGATTTCCACTCTGGATGGCCTTTTTCGGTGATCGGCAGCGCATCCATATCGGCGCGCAGGCCAATCACCGGTCCGGGGCCATTTTCCAGCGTACCAATCACCCCGGTGCCTGCCAGCCCTCGAAACACCTGCAAACCGGCATCCTTCAACACCTGCGCCACCAGTTCGCTGGTACGTTGTTCCTGGTAACCCAGTTCAGGATGTTGATGGAGCTGGCGACGCCAGCGCAGGGCGTTTTCCAGCAAAGTGGCAGGCAGGGTCATAGGGCAGGATTCTCCATTATCAGCAGTACGTCCGTGGGCAGGTACCGCAAGAAATTATGTTCCCACTGTAGTGGCAAGCGCGGAGAGCGTCTATCGCGAAACGGGATAATTTGGCTATAGACTATATCCAAATGGAATAAGTAGGCTTTGACTCGATAGCCACGTTACTGTCGGTGGATTACAATGATAATCTCTCCATCGACGTGATCTTCTATCTGCTGCGACATGGGGATACCGATGACCGGGATAAGGTCGTTGAGATACTGATGCAAGCCAAACCGCAACTTAAGGAACAGATTATGACGATTGAACAACAGTGGCGGCAGGAGTCTCACCAGCAGGGACTTCAGAAGGGGCTTCAGGAGGGGAAATTGCAGGTGGCGCAGCGTATGCTGCGGGATAACATCGACGTTAAAACCATCATGAAATTTACCGGTCTGAGCGAGAAAGAATTACAGCAGCTCAATGCCTGAACCACGCAAATTTTGCCGAGTCTTGTGGGGTGATAAATTGCGCAAAGACAGGAAAAAAAATGGCGGGCCTGACGCCCGCCAGCCAGGTTATTTCATCATCGGCAGATTTAGCCCATGCTCTTTCGCACAAGCCTGTGCCTGCTCGTAACCCGCATCCGCATGACGCATGACGCCAGTGGCCGGATCGTTCCACAACACGCGGGCCAGACGCACATCGGCTTCGGCGCTGCCGTCGCAGACAATCACCACCCCGGCATGTTGTGAGAAGCCCATACCGACGCCGCCGCCGTGATGCAGGCTGACCCAGGTCGCGCCGCCTGCGGTGTTCAGCAGGGCGTTGAGCAGTGGCCAGTCGGACACTGCATCCGAGCCATCTTTCATCGCTTCCGTTTCACGGTTCGGTGAGGCAACGGAGCCACAATCGAGGTGGTCACGGCCAATCACAATCGGTGCTTTCAGCTCGCCATTGCGCACCATCTCGTTGAACGCCAGCGCAGCTTTATGGCGCTCACCCAGTCCCAGCCAGCAGATACGTGCCGGTAAACCCTGGAACGCGATGCGCTCCTGCGCCATATCCAGCCAGCGGTGCAACGTTTTGTGGTGTGGGAACAGTTCTTTCAGTTTGGCGTCGGTTTTATAGATATCTTCCGGATCGCCCGACAGCGCCACCCAGCGGAACGGGCCTTTGCCTTCGCAGAACAATGGACGGATATAGGCCGGAACAAAGCCAGGAAAATCAAAGGCGTTTTTCACCCCTTCATCCAGCGCAACCTGACGGATATTGTTGCCGTAATCGACGGTCGGGATACCCATATGGCAGAAGTCGAGCATCGCCTGGACATGGGTTGCCATTGAGGCGCGCGCCGCTTTTTCTACTGCTTTCGGATTGCTGGCACGCTCGGCCTGCCAGCGATCCACATCCCAGCCAATCGGCAGGTAGCCGTTGACCGGATCGTGCGCGGAGGTCTGGTCGGTCACGATATCCGGTTTCATGCCGCCCGCTTTGGCGCGTTTTACCAGCTCTGGTAAGATTTCCGCCGCATTGCCCAGCAGGCCAACCGAAATGGCTTTTTTCGCTTTGGTGGCTTCGTCGATCAGCTGCAACGCTTCATCGAGGGTATAGGCTTTGTGGTCGACATAACGGGTACGCAGACGGAAATCGATGCGCGATTCCTGGCATTCAATTGCCAGCACACAGGCACCGGCCAGCACGCCTGCCAGCGGTTGTGCGCCGCCCATGCCACCCAGACCGGCGGTCAGGATCCAGCGGCCGCTCAGGTCGTTATCGTAATGCTGACGGCCCGCTTCGACGAAGGTTTCGTAGGTGCCCTGCACGATGCCCTGAGCACCGATGTAGATCCACGAACCGGCGGTCATCTGGCCATACATCATCAGGCCGGCTTTATCCAGCTCATGGAAATGATCCCAGGTGGCCCAGTGCGGTACCAGGTTGGAGTTAGCCAGCAGCACGCGCGGCGCGTCAGCATGGGTACGGAACACGCCAACCGGTTTACCCGACTGGATCAGCAAGGTTTCTTCCGGCTGTAACGCGCGCAGCGAACGCAGAATCTGCTCAAAGCATTCCCAGTTGCGTGCTGCTTTACCGATGCCACCGTACACCACCAGATCTTCCGGGCGTTCCGCCACATCAGGATCAAGGTTGTTCTGGATCATGCGGTAAGCCGCTTCAATCAGCCAGTTGGCGCAGTGCAGTTCACTCCCCTGTGGGGCACGGATTTCACGGGCAACTGCCTGGGTCAGAGTTTCGCTCATCATCAGTTCCTTTATTCAACATTGGTGGTGCGCATGCTCGGCAGCAGCGCAGAAAGGGCTTCCGGCCAGGCATTGCTGCTGGCCCACAGGCGCATGGTGTCAATATCCGGCGCCAGTAAACGGTCCTGATCGAGGAAGGCGACTTGCGCGCGAATACGGCTCATCTCCTGCTCGATAAGGGTGGAACTTTGCAGAGGGCGATGGAAATCAATGCCCTGCGCGGCAGCCATCGCTTCAATCCCCACTACGGCGGCGGTGTTGAAGCACATGCTGCCGAGACGGCGCGCAGCATAGGTCGCCATCGAAACATGGTCTTCCTGATTGGCGGAGGTCGGCAGGCTGTCAACGCTACCCGGATGGGCCAGCGATTTGTTTTCCGATGCCAGCGCCGCTGCGGTCACCTGGGCGATCATAAAGCCCGAGTTGACGCCGCCATCGCGCACCAGGAACGGCGGCAGGCCGGATAAACCGGTATCCAGCAGCAATGCCAGGCGACGTTCGGAAATCGCGCCTACTTCGGCCACTGCCAGCGCGATGATATCAGCGGCAAATGCCACCGGTTCGGCATGGAAGTTACCGCCGGAAATCACATCGCCGCTGTCGCTGAACACCAATGGGTTATCCGAGGCGGCGTTGGCTTCAATCTGCAAGACGCGCGCGGCGTGGCTCAGGTTATCCAGGCATGCCCCCATAACCTGCGGGACGCAGCGAATGGAGTAGGGGTCCTGAACCCGGCCACAATTGGCGTGTGAGCTGAGAATTTCACTGCCTTCCAGCAGTGCGCTTACGGCGGCGGCGACACTGATTTGTCCCTGCTGACCGCGAGCCTGGTGGATACGGGCATCGAAAGGTTTGATCGAACCTTTGATAGCTTCCAGCGACAGCGCACCGGCCATCAATCCGGCGGCAAACAGGTTTTCCCCTTCAAACAGGCCACGCAATGCCAGCGCGGTGGAAACCTGGGTACCGTTCAGCAGCGCCAGTCCTTCTTTCGGACCCAGCACAAACGGCGTCAGGCCGACACGCGCCAGACCTTCGGTCGCCGGGATCAGCACGCCATCAACACGCACCTGACCTTCACCCAGCAGCATCAGCGACAGGTGCGCCAGCGGGGCCAGGTCACCTGAGGCACCCACTGAACCTTTTTCCGGGATACACGGCATCACACCGGCATTAAACAGCGCCAGCAGCGCTTCGATCAGGGCGATGCGGACGCCGGAATGGCCGCGTGCCAGGCTGATGATCTTGGTGGCAACCACCAGACGGGTAACATTATCAGGCAGCAGTTCACCCAGGCCGACGCTGTGCGACAGCACCAGGTTACGTTGTAGTTCGGCAAGACGATCCGCCGGGATTTGCGTCTGTGCCAGTTTGCCAAAGCCGGTGTTGATGCCGTACACCACGTTGCCCGAGGCGACGATGGCATCTACCGTGGCACTGGCGCGATCGATCGCGGCCCGCGCTTCATCAGCCAGCGTTAATGCGACGCCACCTTGGTAAATTGCGCGCAGTGTGGCGAGGTCCACTTCACCGGGAACGAGGCGAATATTCTGAACCGAACCTGACATAGTCTACTCCTGTCTATACAAGTAAAGCGGCAATCACGGACAACACTGGCTTGTGGAAGTTTTGTCGGCGATGCCATGAATAATGCGAGTGAAGCATAAGTGTCTATTCTTGTCTATACAAGTAGCAAGCGCTGTGCCAGATTGATCACATTCTGTGAACAGCGTAGTGATGCGGATTGATATCCAGGTCGCGTGGCGCTTTGCACTGTAATAAGGCAAATGCTGCACAAGCAGTGGGCTGGTTGCACTGCGGGATGTATATACATTTACCGCCTGAGACAGTAAACTCTGGGCACTATCAGGAAAAGGAACAGGATATGGTTGAGCAAACGGCAATAGCACAATTGGCCGCGGCCATGGGTGATGAGCCTGCGCCGATTTACCAGCGCGTTAAACAGGCGATCATCAGCCAGATCCGTGAAGGTCACTGGAAGGCCAATCAACGTGTACCGTCGGAAAGCGAGTTGGTGAACGAGCTGGGCGTCAGCCGTATGACCATCAACCGGGCGTTGCGCGAACTGACCAGCGAGGGTTTTCTGGTGCGCATGCAGGGCGTGGGCACCTTTGTCGCCGAGATGAAGGGCTACACCGCGATGCTGGAAGTGCACAACATCGCCGATGAAATCGCCCAGCGCGGCCATCGCCACAGCTGCAAAATTTTGTCGCTCGGGCAGATGAAGGCCGACCCGGAGCAAGCGGCGGTGCTGGGTTTATCCACCGGACAGACGTTGTACCACTCGTTGATCGTGCATTACGAAAACGATATGCCGGTGCAACTGGAAGATCGTCTGGTCAACCCGCTGGTGGCACCGGATTATCTCAGCCAGGATTATCATCAGTTAACGCCTTACACCTACTTGATGCGCGTCGCGCCGTTAACCGCCGGCGAGCATATCGTTGAAGCGGTGTTGCCGGATCTGCGCCAGCGTAAGCATCTGGCGCTGGATGAGCACGAACCCTGTTTGCTGATCCGTCGTCAGACCTGGAGCGATACCAAAATTGTTACCTACGCGCGCCTGCTGTACCCCGGCTCGCGTTACAAGTTACTGGGCCGTTTCAGAGGACACGGCTGAGTGCGGTAAACAGCAGGCTGGCATCGGCAGAATACGGTGCCAGCTGCGTCTCTTCATCCAGCCACCACATCCCCTGATTCACCTCCAGCACCTCACCTTCGGCGCTTTGCCAGAGACCAGACAGCACCCAGGCCACACCATGCGTGGCCCGCACTGCCTGCTGCTGCACCGTCACCTGTGCCTGCCAACTGTCGCGGCGTGTCATGATGTTGAAATCCTGACAGGCGCTCGCGCCGATACGGGCATCGATCGCCCATTCACCCGGGAACGGCCAGGGTTGATGCGGCTGAAGTTGTTGCTCGCCCTGCGCGCTGGTCAGCAACACGCTGTCACCGTGCAGCAGGGTGATCACCCGATCGATACCGGGGAAGGGGGAAAAGGGACCATCAGCGGCGATAGTGGCAATGCTGGCGCGCCAGGCAAAATCCGCCACACCGGGCGGATAACTGATAATCTCACGAGTTTCGCCGCCGCCGTTGCGCCAGCGGCTGACCGGTAAGGTGTCGTAAGCGAAACGGGTTCTCATCGTAACGCCCTCATCGCTGCGGAAAAACGTGCCGCACAGGCTTCCTGCGCCGGGTGCTGGCCTTGTTCAATCACCGCCTTGCCCGCGACAAATACATCACGAATTTGCTCGCGCTGTCCGGCAAACAACCAACGATTGAGCAGCGAGGCGTTTTCAACGCTGCCGAGCCAGGCATCCTGATGCAGCACCAGCCAGTCGGCACGTTTACCGACCGCCAGCTCACCGCTCTTGATACCGCAGGCCTGTGCGCCGCCTTGCGCCGCCTGTTGCCACAGCAGATCGCCAACGGAAGCCTGATCGGTGGTGGTGATACGGTTACGACGACGATCGCGTAGCCGTTGGCCGTACTCCAGCCAGCGCAATTCTTCGAGCGTGCTGAGCGACACATGGCTGTCGGAGCCAATCCCCCAACGACCACCACGGGCGATGTACTCCACCGCCGGGAAGATGCCGTCACCGAGGTTAGCCTCCGTGGTCGGACACAAGCCCGCCACCGCGCCGCTGGCTGCCAGACGCGCGATTTCGTCATCATCGAGATGGGTGGCATGAATCAGACACCAGCGTTGATCGACCTTAAAGCGATTCAACAGCCAGGCCACCGGACGTTCGCCGCTCCACGCCAGACTGTCGTTCACTTCTTTTTCCTGCTCCGCCACATGGATATGCACCGGCAAGTGATCCGGGCTGGCGGCCAGGACCTCGCGCATCTGCGCTTCATTCACCGCGCGCAGCGAATGGAAGCACAGGCCGTGATTAAACAGCGGTTTGTCAGCGACCCAGGTTGCCAGCCGTTGCTGCTGGTGCAGATACGCGTCGGTCTGCTGAATAAAGCGGCGCTGCCCGTCGCTGGCCGGTTGCGAACCAAAACCGCTGTAGCTGTAGAGCACCGGCAGCAGCGTCTGGCCAATCCCGGCGGTCGCCGCCGCGGCCATCAGTTGTTGCAGCATATCATCATTGGGATAGGCTTTGCCCTGAGCGTCATGGTGCAGGTAGTGGAACTCCGCCACCTGGCTGTAGCCGCCTTTCAGCATTTCGATATACAGCAACGCGGCGATATCGCCGACCTGTTCTGGCGAGAGGCGCTGCACCATGCGGTACATCAGATCGCGCCAGGTCCAGAAACTGTCCTGCGGATCGCCAGCCACTTCCGCCAGACCGGCCATCGCGCGTTGAAACGCATGCGAATGCAGGTTGGCAATGGCCGGGATCACTGATCCCGCGAGGCGCGAGGCGTTACCCGGTTCGCTATTGGGGGTGAGATCGGTAATCACTCCGGAAGAATTAACAGAAATCAGCACTTGCTCATGCCAGCCATCGGCCAGCAATGCCCTGGGGGCAAAAAAAGTCGTCATGGTTGATCCTACACGGCGGTTGGTTGTATATACATATACATACTTTGATGAGCAGTGTAAATCGCCAAAGGCGAAGGGGACACGGGGGATGGCAGAAGCGAAGCAGATCGACAGCCTGTGGCTGGGCGCAGATATTGTGACCATGCGTGAGGGCCGCTACAACCTGATTGCCGACGGCGCGCTGGCGGTGGATCAGGGAAAACTGGTGTGGGTAGGCCCGCGCAGTGAGCTACCGGCATTTAACGCGCGTGAGCAGCACCAGTTTGAGGGGGGCATCATCACGCCGGGTTTGGTGGATTGTCACACCCATCTGGTATTTGGCGGCGACCGCAGCGCGGAATTTGAGCAGCGCCTGAACGGTGTCAGCTATGCTGAGATCGCCGCGCAGGGCGGCGGTATCCTCTCCACGGTACGTGCGACGCGTGCGGCGACTCAGCAGGAACTGGTGGCCTCGGCGCGCTGGCGGCTGGAGCGCCTGCTGGCGGAGGGGGTGACCACAGTTGAGATCAAGTCCGGTTACGGGCTGGATGAAGCCAGTGAACTGACGATGCTGCGTGCCATTCGCGAGCTGGCGCAAAGCGTGCCTGCCGATGTGCTGGCGACCTGTCTGGCGGCGCATAGCTTTCCGCCCGAGTTTAAAGACAACCCGCAGGGCTGGGTGGAGATTATTTGCGAGCGACTGTTGCCGCAAGTGCAGGCGGAAGGGTTGGCGGATGCGGTGGACGCGTTCTGTGAACATCTGGCCTTCTCGCCACAGCAGGTCAGCGCGGTGTTCGATAAAGCCAGGGCGCTGGGGATGCCGGTGAAACTGCATGCCGAGCAGCTCTCCTCACTGGGTGGTGCGGCGCTGGCCGCAGGTTACGGCGCATTGTCGGCAGACCACCTCGAATATGCCACCGAAAGTGATGTGCAGGCGATGGCGCAACATGGCACCGTCGCGGTGCTGCTGCCGGGCGCGTTTTACCTGCTGCGCGAAACGCAGAAGCCGCCGGTAGCGCTGTTCCGTCAGTATGGGGTGCCGATGGCGCTGGCCAGCGATGCCAATCCGGGTACGTCACCGGCATTATCGCTACGTCTGATGCTGAATATGGGTTGCACGCTGTTCGGCATGACGCCGGAAGAGGCGTTGGCAGGTGTGACCCTGTGGGGCGCACAGGCACTGGGTTTACAGCAGACGCATGGTTCGCTGGAGTCAGGCAAAGTGGCGAACTTCGTCCACTGGCCGTTGGCGCGTCCGGCGGAGCTGGTTTACTGGTTGGGCGGCGAATTGCCGTGCCAGGTTATCTATCGTGGAGAAGCGCAATGACACCGTTTCATTTTACTGAAGGGAAGCTGCCGCTGCTGGTCAGCATTCCGCATGCCGGGACGCAACTGACGCCAGAAGTCGATGCCGGATTAAGCGACGCCGCTCGTGGTTTGCCGGATACTGACTGGCATATCCCGCTGCTGTATGATTTTGTGCGCGATATGGGAGCCAGCGTGCTGATTGGCCACTACTCGCGTTTTGTTATCGATCTCAACCGTCCGCCGGACAATCAACCGTTGTACAGCACTGCCACCACCGGGTTGTACCCGGAAACGTTGTTTGATGGCACGCCAACCTTTGCGCCAGGCAAAACGCCGACGGCGGAGCAACGTCAGGGGTATCTGGATAATATCTGGCATCCGTACCATCAGCAGATTCAGCAGGAACTGGCCCGTATCAAGGCGCAGCACGACTACGCGTTGCTGTTTGATGCGCACTCAATTGCTTCGGTGATCCCCCGTCTGTTTGAGGGGCGTCTGCCGGATTTGAATATCGGGACCAATGACGGCGCCAGTTGTTCATCAGCGGTGACGACAGCGATTCAGGACGTGTGCAGCGCGCAAACGGATTACAGTTGGGTGATCAACGGACGCTTTAAGGGCGGCTATATCACCCGTGCTTATGGGCAGCCAGAGCAGGGCGTGCAGGCGGTACAGCTGGAGCTGGCGCAGATCAATTATATGGATGAAACCCCGCCTTTCGCGTGGCAGCAGGTACGCGCCGCCCAGTTGCAGAAGGTGTTGAAGCCTTTGTTGCAGGCGTTTTTGCAGCAGGGTAAAGCGTAAACCCCCCACGATAAAGTGTGCCGCTATAAATGTTTGCACGTTACCGTAGCGGCGCGATTTATCGCGCGGTTACGGAACGTGCCTGTGAATGAAACCTTGCGCCAGTGTGGTGCGAGCCTTGCCACTTCATAGTGCAACTCACCGTTCCGTTGCTTCATATCCCCTGATTCCACCTGGCATCACGAGCTGGCACAACGTTTGCTAGGTTGTATGTACAAGTACAGACCGCATCGCCATTCACACGATTTATTGCATCTGGCTCACAAAAAACTCAAGCCGACAATGATCTGGCGCAGGCTAACTTGTATATACATGAAATGTCATTTGCGAAAAAACGCAAAGACAGCACCTACCGATTATCGACCAGGAGAAGCCGCATGACGCACCGCACCACATTTCGCCGTTTTTGCCTCACGACCCTGTTTTCCAGCCTGCTGCTGAGCGGTGTTGCCGCGCAGGCCAAAGAGTGGAAATCGATCACCATTGCTACCGAAGGCAGCTATGAACCCTGGAACCTGACCCTGCCGGGCGGCAAACTGGGTGGCTTTGAACCTGAGCTGATGACCGATCTGTGCAAACGCATGGGGGTTCAGTGCAAGCTGGTGGTGCAGAACTGGGACGGGATGATCGCCGGACTGAACGCCGGAAAATATGATGTGATCATGGATGCGATTGTTATCACCCCGGATCGCAAAAAAGTGGTCAGCTTCACCACGCCGTATGCCTCTACGCCAGCCACCTTTATCACCGTAAAAGATTCTCTGCTGCCGCCAGACAGCAAAATCATCAAGCTGCACGACGATGCCAAAGAGATCGAGCCGGCGATTGCACCCCTGAAAGCTGCGTTGAAAGGTAAAACCATCGGCATTGCCTCCGGCACCGTCTACACCCCGTTTATCGATAAATACTTCAAAGATGTCGCTGACGTACGCGAATACACCACCTCGGCGGATGCCATCCTTGATCTTCAGGCCGGTCGTATCGACGCGGTGTTCGACGATGTCACCTTTGCGCAGTCGATGCTGGCGCGTAAAGAGAACAGCAACCTGACCTTCAGCGGCCCGCAACTGGGTGGCCCGATTTGGGGTGAAGGCGAAGCGATGGGCGTGCGCATGGCTGACAGCGATCTGAAAGCCAAACTGGATGCCGCCATCCATGCGGCGCTGGCCGATGGCACCGTGAAAACCCTGAGTGAGAAGTGGTTTAAAACTGACGTAACCCCGTAAGTGAGGTCAACCATGATGAGCCTGTTGAGTTTTGGTGCTGACGGCTGGGGCCGTCTGATCCTGAGCGCTGCCCTAACCACCTTGCTGCTGTCGCTGGCGGCGTTGCTGATTGGCGCGCTGGTGGGATCCGGCATCGCAGCGGCGAAACTCTCCACGCAACGCTGGCTGCGCTGGCTGGGCGAAGCCTATTCCACGGTGTTTCGTGGTATCCCGGAATTGTTGGTGATCTACCTGTTCTACTTCGGTGGTTCCGGATTGATCACCCTGATCGGTCAGATGTTCGGTGCGGATGGTTTTATCGAAGCGCCGCCGTTTCTGATTGGTGCTCTGGCGATCGGGCTTATCTCGGGTTCTTATCAGGGTGAAGTCTACCGGGCAGCGCGGCTGGCGCTGGCGAAAGGTGAGATTGAAGCTGCCGTCGCCATCGGTATGCCGCGATGGCGCATTGCCCAACGCATTTTGCTGCCACAAGTGGTGCGCTATGCGTTGCCCGGCATGTCAAATGTCTGGCAGATGAGCCTGAAAGATTCGGCGCTGGTGTCGGTAACCGGCATCGTTGAATTGATGCGCGCCAGCCAGATCGCCGCCGGTTCAACCCGTGATTACTTCACCTTTTATTTAGTGGGCGGTGCCTGTTATCTGGTGCTGACTCTGCTTTCCAACCATGCGTTTCGCCGGGCGGAATTACGCCTTGGCCGCGCCTGGCAAAGTCGCACTGCGGCGCAGCATTAAGGAGCAGCAGTATGATCGACTTTGCCTTTCTGAGTGACACCTTTCTGAAACTGAGCGCCGCGCTGCCGGTCACGCTCGGCCTGTTTATCAGCGCCTTTCTGTGTGGTGGGGTGCTGGCGTTGGGCATTCTGACGCTGCGCATGAGCCGCTGGCGGGTGCTGAGTGGCTTTGCGCGCGGCTATATTCTGGTGTTTCGTGGCTCACCGCTGTTGATTCAACTGTTTTTGATCTACTACGGTCTTGGTCAGTTCGGCGTGATCCGTCACAGCTTTGTCTGGCCGTTTCTGCGCGAACCCTTTACCTGTGCCGTGCTGGCGTTGTCGCTGTGTACCGCCGCCTATACTGCCGAGATCCTGCGTGGCGCGCTGTTGGCGGTGCCACCAGGTCAGGTAGAGGCGGGGCTGGCGTGCGGCATGTCGCGTGGCCTGCTGCTGCGGCGCATTATCGCGCCGATTATGTTGCGTTACGCGCTACCGGCTTACTCCACCGAGGCGATTTTGCTGGTGAAATCCACCGCCCTTGCCAGTCTGGTCACCGTCTGGGACGTGACCGGTGTGGCACAGCAGATCATTCAGCGTACCTACCGCACTATGGAGGTGTTCCTGTGTGCGGCGGCTATCTATTTGATTCTTAATTTTATTATCGTCCAGCTTTACGCGCTGCTTGAGCGCCGTCTGACCCCGGTGCATCGCGTTGAAAAAAAGCCGTTGCCCGCCGTTAAACCGATTGCCGGAGAGTGATATGCACCATTTACCCCCGATTACCCTGTCGGCCACCGACATCCATAAATCCTTCGGCGCGATGGAAGTGCTGAAAGGCATTAATTTACAGGCGCGCAAAGGCGATGTGATCTCCATTCTCGGTGCCAGCGGATCGGGCAAAAGCACCTTGTTGCGCTGCATCAACTTGCTGGAGACGCCGGATGCCGGTGTGGTCAGCGTGGGTGGCGAAACCATTGAGATGAAGCGCCACGCCCGTGGTCATCAGTTGGCGGCCAATCCGAAACAAATTGAGCGTCTGCGTTCACGGCTCGGCATGGTGTTCCAGAGCTTCAATCTCTGGTCACACATGACGGTGCTGCAAAACGTGATTGAAGGGCCGCATTACGTGCTGAAGCGCGACAAAAAAAGCTGCATCGCCCAGGCCGAGCAACTGCTGGATCGCGTTGGTCTGCTCAATCGCAAAGATTTTTATCCGGCGCAGTTATCGGGTGGTCAGCAGCAACGCGTGGCGATTGCCCGTGCGCTGGCGATGGACCCGGAAGTGATGTTGTTTGATGAACCCACCTCGGCGCTGGACCCGGAACTGGTCGGTGAAGTGCTGAAGGTGATGCGTAGCCTGGCGGAAGAGGGGCGCACCATGCTGGTGGTCACGCATGAGATGGGCTTTGCGCGCAACGTATCGAACCGCGTGGTGTTTATGCATCAGGGCACCATCGATTGTGAAGGCGCGCCGGAAGCGCTGTTCGGTGATCAGGGTTCGCAGCGGTTTAAACAATTTATTTCCAGCCATCAACGTACGGAGCAACCGGCATGAGTGGCACGGTAACCTGGGGCGACAGCCCGTTAAGCTGGCAGGATGTGGTCGCAGTGGCGCGTCACGGCACGGAGTTAACCCTGAGCACCAGCGCCTGGCAGCGCATTGCCGACGGGCGTGCCATCGTGGACGAGATTGTCGCCAGCGGCCATATCGCCTATGGCATCAACACCGGGTTGGGGGCGTTGTGCAACATCACTTTGCCGGAAGAACAACTGGGGCAGCTGTCGCGCAATACGCTGCTGAGTCACGCCTGTGGTGTCGGGCCGCTGCTGCCTGCGGATGACGTGCGAGCGATTATGTGTGCCGCTATCGCGAACTACAGCCACGGTAAATCCGGTGTCTCGGTGGCGCTGGTGCAGCAACTGCTGGCGTTGCTGAATCAACATATTATCCCGCAGGTGCCGTCACAGGGGTCGGTCGGTTATCTCACGCATATGGCGCATATCGGTCTGGCGCTGATTGGTGTGGGGGAGGTGACGTATCAGCAACAAGTCATGCCTGCCGAACAGGCGTTGGCGCTGGCCGGTTTAACACCGTTCCGCCCGGGTGCGAAAGAGGGGTTGAGTCTGGTTAACGGCACGCCCTGTATGACCGGCATGGCGTGTCTGGCGCTGGACGATGCGGCACGCCTGCTGGACTGCGCGGATGTCACCGGGGCAATGAGTTTTGAAGCGCTGCGTGGGCAACTGGCGGCTTTCGACGAGGAAATCATCGCGCTGAAGGCCAGTCCGGGCATGCAACTGAGCGCCGAGCGGCTGCGTCAGTTACTGAGCGACAGCCCCTTGCTGGCGGCCAGTGTCGGGGTACGCACTCAGGATGCGCTCAGTCTGCGATCTATGCCGCAGGTCCACGGAGCGAGTCGCGATCAGTTTGATCATGCTGCCCGTCAGGTCAATATTGAACTGAACGCCTGCACTGACAACCCGCTGGTGCTTGGCACGCCGGAGAACTGGCGCGTGGTGTCGCAGGCCAATCCACACGGTGAATCCGTGGCGATGGCCTGTGATTTGCTGGCAATTGCCCTGGCGGAGCTGGGGAGCATTGCGGAGCGTCGGCTTGACCGTCTGGTGAATCCGCTGGTGAGCGGGTTACCGGCGTTCCTGGTGGCGCAACCGGGGGTGAATTCCGGCATGATGATCGCGCAATATGTTGCGGCTGCGCTGTGCGCGGAGAACCGTCAACTGGCGCAACCGGCGGTGCTGGATAACTTTGTGACTTCCGGTTTGCAAGAGGATCACCTGAGTCTTGGCACCGGCGCGGCGCTAAAGCTGCTGAAACTGGTGGGGAATGTCTGGCAGATTCTCGCTATCGAATATCTGCTGGCGGCGCAGGCACTGGATTTCCACGGTGAAGACCAGCTGGCAAGCGGCACGGCGCAGGCGTTGCGTCGCCTGCGTGCGGTGGTTGCCAACTGGCAGGAGGATCGCTGGCTGGCACCGGAAATGGCGCGTGCTGTGCAGGTCCTCAAAACCCACCAGGGTTAAGCGCGGCGGGCGTCCGGTCGCACCAGATCAAAGCGCAACGCTTCACTGATGCCGTAGTAGGCCGAGGGGCCACCGGCACGCAGGATGGGTTGCGCTTTCGCCGTTTGATAGATGCCGTTTTCCAGCAGTTGTTCATCAATATGAATCGCCACCACTTCACCCAGTACCAGCCAACTGTCCAGCTCCGCACCCTGCACATCCTGTAAACGGATGCACTGCGTCAGCCGACACTCAAAGTTAACCGGGCTTTCCGCCACCATGCTGACGTTGACATGCGAAGCGGGGGTTGGCGTTAAGCCAGCCAGCGCAAACTCATCCTGCTCAGGGGGAATTGATGCGGAGCTTTCGTTCATCGCTTCGGCCAGTGGACGCGTTGCCAGGTTCCAGACAAATTCGTTGCTCTCGCTGATATTACGCACGCTGTCTTTCCAGCCGCTGCTGGCAAAACCAATGATGGGCGGATGGTAGTTGAAGCAGTTAAAAAAACTGTAAGGGGCAAGGTTGCGCACCCCGTTGGCACTTTGCGAACTGATCCAACCAATGGGACGTGGGCCGATGATGGCGTTGAGGGGATCGTGCGGTAAGCCGTGACCGGCACGGGGTTGGTAGGTATAGCGCTGACGCGTCATAACATCTCCTGGCGTGGCTGAAATAGGGAAAAACGCGCAATAAATTGCGCCGCTACGGAATTTAACAGCGTAACGCAAATGGGCAGAGATTTTCTTTTTTTCCCAACACGGAGTATCTTACGCCGCGTTATCGATCGGAGAACCTATGAACAAACCAGCCGCCACTTCGCCCTTCCATCCGCGCAATCGCCATCAGGGCCGTTATGATTTTGCCGCGTTAACGGCGGCGCATCCGCCACTGGCAGACAAGGTGCGCCCGAACGGCTACGGCGAGCTGTCGGTGGATTTTGCCGATCCGCAGGCGGTGATGTTACTTAATCAGGCGCTGCTGAAGCTGTTTTATAACCTCAACTGGCAGTTGGCGGAAGGCTATCTGACGCCGCCGGTACCGGGCCGGGCGGATTATATTCATGCGCTGGCCGATTTGCTGGCGACTGATAACGGCGGGGTGATCCCGCGCGATGTGGACGTGATGGATATTGGTTGCGGTGCCAACTGCATCTATCCGTTGATTGGTCATGCCGAGTACGGCTGGCGCTTTACCGGCACCGATATCACGGCAGAAGCGATCACCGCCGCCAACCAGATTGTTGCCAGCAATCCGGGGTTACAGCGTGGCATTCGCCTGCGCCGTCAGAAGCAACCCGAGGCGATTTTCGCCGGAGTGGTGCACAAAAATGAACGCTATCAGGCGGTCCTGTGTAATCCGCCGTTCCATGCTTCGGCAGAAGACGCTGCGGCGGGCAGCCAGCGTAAAGTGCGTAACCTTGGCTTGAAGAAAAGCACGCCGCTCAACTTTGGTGGTCAGCATAACGAGTTGTGGTGCGACGGCGGCGAGCGCAAGTTTGTCGGTCAGATGATTGCCGAAAGCGTTGCTTTTGCTGACCGTATTGTGTGGTTCACTTCGCTGGTGTCGCGCAAGGAGAATCTGCCCGCGCTGCGCGACCAACTGCGCGATCTTGATGCGTACGAGGTACGTATTATCGAGATGGCGCAGGGACAGAAGCAGAGCCGGTTTATCGCCTGGACCTTCCTGCCGCCAGCCTCGCGCGCTCAGCGACTGAAACGCTAAATTCACGCGCCCGGCGGCAATGCCTGAAAACTGGCGGCGGATGCGACATCGCTGCCGGTTTGCATCACCTCCACCGTCTGATGCGGCGCTTTGATGCCCGCAGCATCGAAGTGTTTTTTCACCTTATCATCCAGCGCAAACCGCACCGACCACTGCTTCAGCGGTTGGGTGGTGAAGGAGACACGCACGGTGAAGGATTGGTTGGTCAGCCCGACCAGCCCGGCAAAGCTGGGTTCACCAATCACCATGCCGCGAATTTCCGGATTTTCCAGCAATTCTTGCACCGCCGCTTGTAAGGTGGCATTCACTTTCTCCGTGTCTTCGCTGCGGTCAACATCATAGTTGGCGACGAACGAGCCGATGCCGCGCACAAAGTTGGCGAAGGTGGTGATCGAGGACCAGGGAATAATATTTAACGCACCGGTATCCTGGCGTACTCCGACGGAGCGAATCGACATCCGTTCCACCGTGCCGGTGATGGTGCCGATAGTCACCAGGTCGCCGGTATTCATCCCGTTCTCAAACTGGATAAACACGCCGGTGATGATGTCTTTCACCAGCGTTTGCGAACCAAACGATACCGCCAGCCCCAGCGCGCCTGCGCCCGCCAGCAATGGGGCGATATTCACCCCAACTTCAGACAACAAAATCATAATGGTGATGGTGCTGATCACCACTGCCAGCGCGTTGCGGAATAGCGTCAGCAGCGTGCGGGTACGGGCGCTTGGCATTGGACGACCGTGGGAATCCGATGCCAGACGGCTCTCAATCAGGCTCGCCAGCAGCGTCCAGCCAATCGCCGACAGCAACACAATCATCACGATGCGGATCAGTACGTCGACCATCTTCTGTCCGGTGCCAAAGGTCAGCCAGTGCCAGAGGTCAAACAGGTTCCACGCATTCAGCAGCAACAACAGGGTCGCCAGCACGGTGATCACCCGCGCCAGTTTGAGCAGTGCTTTTACCCAGTCGTTGACGCGCTTTTGTAACTCCGGGTAGTTACGGCGCAACTCTGGGGAGAGCGTGAGCGTTTTACCAATCCAGCGCGTTAACATGCCGGAAATCAGCGCGGCGATACCAATAATCGCCAGGCTGCGCACCGTGGCTGACATCATAAACTTCAGGCTGTCACCGGGATTAAAAATGGAAAGCAGAAACAGGGCGATAAAGTAAGCGCTTGCCAGCCAGTGCCATACCATAGCGTAGGCGCGGATAAACAGCGCAAAAAAACTCAGGCTGCGATCGGCAAGGCGCGCGAGGGCATCGTGGATGCGACGCTTGTTGCGAAAAATCAGCCACAGCGCCCAGACGGTCATAATGCCCATCACCAGGACATTAACCAGTGCCGCGACCTGCATATTCACCTGATTAGACACGACAGGTACCACCACCAGCAAACCGTAGCCGATGATGCCACTTAACCAGCTCAGACGGGTATTCCAGTAACGAGCGCGATCGTCTGGCAAATGGAAAAAACGTAACGTTGGGTAGTTGGGGCAAAAGATTAAGCGCAGCACCGCTTTGAAGAACTCAATTAACGCAAAGGCATTGAGAAACAACCCTTGTTGGTAAGCAATGGTGCGGTTATCACCGTGGTAGTTGTCGCTGATGATCTGACCAATAAACAGCGTTAACGCCAGCAGCAGCAAATCGATAATGAACGCCAGCGTGATGGTCGCGGGCAGATGCAGCCAGTTGTTGTGATCGCGGTTTTTATCACGACCCCATTGTCCCATGCGATGCCAAAACGGTGACATCAGGCGGCGTACCAGCCAGTAAAAGGCAAACACCGCCACTGCCAGCACCACAAAATGTTTCAGGGCATTAAAGAAGGTTTGCTGGTTGAAAGGTTTGTGCGGGGCATTGGCGATGTTGTTATGCAGCTGGGCAAATTGTGACGCCACCTCGCCACCATATTCTCGGGTCACGCTGGTGACGCTCTCCAGCACGGTAGGATCTTCATCTGTCGCTTTTGGCGGTTCGAGTACCGGCGCTGCGCTGGTGGAAGGGGTACTGGCTGCCTGGCGTAACTGATCAATTAACTCCTGACGTGAGTCGTTATTTTCCAGTATGTTAGCCAGTGCGGCATAGGCGGCTTTTTTCTCTTCCAGGGTTGGGGTGCTGTCACTGCTGGCGGGGGGAGAGGATTGCTGTGCG
Source organism: Pantoea sp. X-Soil-TKNS-1279 (assembly GCF_059730565.1). NCBI lineage: Bacteria > Pseudomonadati > Pseudomonadota > Gammaproteobacteria > Enterobacterales > Erwiniaceae > Pantoea > Pantoea sp. X-Soil-TKNS-1279. Next base: position 1,459,762 of record NZ_AP035948.1, read on the forward strand.
GCAACTGCCGCCTGTGGCAGCGTGACCGCCTGAGTGGTCGGGATCAGCAGCAGGCAGATAAGACTGAGGCTCCAACAGATGGCACGACGCCATTGTGGGCGGGCAAACGACATGGCTTTCTCCTTCAGCTTCGCACAAGGGGAAAGTATAGACAGTGGGGGAGGGAGATGAGTCCGAAAGGGGGATGCCGTAACGGCGCGCGATAAACCGCACCGTTACGGCACAACAGCGGATTAAGATACGTGCTGCAAAAACTCGCGCAGACGATCGCTCGGCGGGTTGGTGATCAACGCGTCCGGGTCGCCATCTTCGGCGATGGTGCCTTTATCGATAAAGATCAGGCGCGAGGCGACTTTCTGTGCGAAACCCACTTCGTGCGTCACGATGACCATCGTCATGCCTTCTTCAGCCAGATCCTGCATCACTTTCAGCACTTCATGGCGCAGTTCAGGGTCGAGGGCAGAGGTTGGCTCATCGAACAACATCATTTTCGGCTTTACCGCAAGTGCGCGCGCAATGGCGACGCGTTGTTGCTGACCACCGGAAAGTTCAGACGGGAAATGGTGCGCGCGTTCGGCAAGGCCCACTTTACCCAGCAGCTCACGCGCCAGCTTCTGCGCATCTTCTTTCTTCGCACCGCGCACGCGGATCGGACCGAAGGCCACGTTATCCAGGGCGCTCATCTGCGGAAACAGATGGAACTGCTGAAACACCATGCCTGCTTCCTGACGGATCAGGCGTTCGTCGACTTTCGGGTCGTTCACCTTCATGCCATCGACAATCAGATCGCCGGTGGTGATCTCTTCCAGCTTGTTAATGCAGCGCAGCAGCGTTGATTTACCGGAACCGGATGGGCCGATAATCACCACCACTTCACCCTGATTAATTTTCAGGTTGATGTCGTGCAGAACCTGGGTCTGGCCGAAGTTTTTAGAGACGTTTTTAAATTCAATCACAGGATTTTCACCCTTTTCTCAATACGGCGCAGCACAAAGCTCAACACCAGCGTAATAACCAGATAGATGATGGCAACGGCGCTCCAGATCTCCAGCGCGCGGAAGTTACCGGCGATGATTTCCTGGCCCTGGCGGGTCAGTTCTGCCACACCAATCACGATAAACAGCGAGGTGTCCTTGATGCTGACAATCCACTGGTTACCCAGCGGCGGCAGCATACGACGCAGCGCCAGCGGCATGATCACGTAGCGCAGCGTTTCGCGACGAGACAGACCCAATGCCAGACCGGCTTCACGGAAGCCTTTGTTGATTGACAGCACCGCACCGCGCGTGATTTCCGCGATGTAGGCACCCGAGTTGATCATAATGGTCACCACCGCAGCGGTGAACGGATCAATCCGCAGGTCCGGGAAGGCCATCGGCAGGGCGAAGTAAATAAACATCACCTGCACCACAATTGGCGTGCCGCGAATCAATTCAATGAAAACCAGTGCGATGTTGTTAGCGATCCAGCCGCCGTAAGCGCGGGCGAAACCGGCCACCAGGCCGATAATCAAACCGCCGACCAGGCCGAGGACCGAAATAATCAGGGTCATTTTGGCGCCTTCCAGCAAAATCGGCAGGGCAGGCCAAATGACGCTCCAGTCAAACTCCATGGTGGAACTCCAGAATTTGTTGCGATGGAAAAAGCAGGGCTGAATCAGCCCTGCTGCAAAGATAAAAATAGAACAAGATGCGAATTATTTAGGCTCGCTGCCGAACCATTTTTTATAGATGGTGTTGTAAGTGCCGTTGTCACGCAGGGTTTTCAGCGCGCCGTTCACTTTTTCACGCAGGTCGTCGCTGCCTTTCGGGAACGCGATACCGTACTGCTGAGCTGAGATTGACTCACCAACCGCTTTGAAGCGACCTTTACCCGCGGTGTGGATGAAGTACAGGATGTTCGGGGTATCGTGCAGCACGGCGTCAGCACGGTTGGTGCCTAACTCCATGTATGCGTTGTCGATGTTCGGGAACTGACGCAGATCTTTCGATTTGATGTGCGCTTTGGCGTAATCAACAGAACCGGTGCCGCTTTTCACTGCCACCACTTTGCCGTTCAGATCATCGATGCTTTTGATGTTGTTTTCGTTGCTACGCACCATCACCAGCAGACCGCTTTTGTAGTAGCCGTCAGAGAAATCGATGGCTTTTTTACGTTCATCGGTAATGGTGATACCTGCCAGCGCCACATCGACGTTGCGGGTTTGCAGTGCCGGGATGATGCCGCTGAAATCCATTGGCTTCAGGGTGTAGTCCAGTTTCAGTTCTTTAGCGATAGCGGCCCACAGGTCGATATCAAAACCGACATATTGGTCACCCTGCTTAAATTCGAACGGAACGAAAGCGGTGTCAGTGGCGACAACCAGTTTTTTATCTGCTGCGGTGGATGAAAGAGAGAAGGCCAGCGCCAGGGCTGCCACGGAGACTTTAATCAGTGACTTCATCATTTTTCCTTATTACCTTCCAGACCTGCTGGCCTGATTTGCGGCTGATCATATGAAAAAACTATGCCAACTTTTCATTTGTCGCGAAATCAGCAGGTTGCATAACGTTGCTGACACGATTTTGCTTACAGAAAACGAAATGCACCATTATGAAGCACCAAAATGGTGCGCGGTGCCTTTGTGGTGCAGGGCACAGTGTGCCCCAGAGCGCAGGGCAGGAAAAGCAGGGATGAAGAAATTGTTAACGGTGTCAAAAAAAGCACCAGGATGTTACACAGGCATAAAAAAGGCGGGTTAAACCCGCCTGATTAAGAATTTACTGATTATTCGATATTAGATTCGATAAACCACAAGAACTTATCGAGATCGCGTGATGCGGCGGTGAAAATATCCGCGCTATCTTCATCGCTCACTTCACTGATGGCTTTACGGACATCGTTTGCCACGATGGCATAACGGTCGGCCAGCGCTTTCAGATGATCCTGCACGCTGTGGATATTTAGCGGGTAGCTTTTCAGTGGCGTTTTATCGTTGACCACCTGAGTGGTGCCCAGCGCAACGCCGCCCAGCTGTACCACACGTTCAGCAATAGTGTCCTGATGATCAGTAATCGCGGTACGGAAGCCGTCCAGCATTTCATGCACCGCAATAAAGTTAGCGCCGCGCATGTTCCAGTGCGCCTGTTTGGTGATCAACGACAGGTCAATAAACTCGACTACCAGACGGTTGAGCACCTCAATGGTGGCTTTCTTCTCGCTATCAGCCACGTCGTTACGGGTGTAAATCAGATCGGAAGATTTTGTTTTAACCAGTTTTGCGGTACTCATCATTAAATTCCTCTTGTTGATGGGTTGTCCTAATCAAGCACGGGGATAAGTATAGCAGCACTTCCCTGGCTTGCAGGATTGATTCAGTCAATATCAGGAATAGGTAAACACCCATTGATCATCGCTGGGGGATTAAATGCTGTGAGGGTAAGTTAATTACAAAAGCTTGTTTTATCATGCAGATAAAATATATCTGTTAATTGTCTTTCATGAATGTTGCAAAATAATAACAAAACAGGCCGGCAAGAAATAAAAATTGATAATGAGAATGGTTTATATATTCAGCCAGTCAGAGAACTGGCTGAATATATCGATATTTATTGTGGGGGATTTAAATCTACTTCGTTAATTTGTGGGCTTTTCGGTTTCATCGTTAGCGTGGAACCGGCTGAGGCGATAATGATCGCCAGCAGGGCAAACCATTGTTTTAACGTCAGTAATTCACCAAGGAATAACATGCCGGAGAGCGCGGCCATGGCGGGTTCCAGGCTCATCAACGTGCCAAAGATGCGCGCGGGTAAGCGGGTGAGCGCCATCATCTCCAGCGAATAAGGAATGGCACTGGAGAGTAAGGCAATCAGCAGGGCTAGCGGCAAAATTTCCCAGTGCCAGATACCGCTATGCGCAAAGGTCAGACCGAGAGGGACAAAAATAACGGAGGCGATTAAGGAACCCATCGCTACCGTCGCCGGGCCGTGTTCAGCCCCCGCGCGCTGACCCGCCAGAATGTAGATCGCCCAGCAGGCACCAGCCGTGACGGCCAGCAATGCACCCAGCGGGTCGATATGGCTCATTCCTTCACCAATCGGCAGCAGAAACCATAAACCGATTACTGCCAGCAGCACCCAGAGAAAGTCCAGTGGACGTCGGGAACCCAGCAACGCCAGCGTCAGCGGCCCGGTAAACTCCAGTCCAACCGCGACACCCAGCGGCACGGTACGGATGGAGAGATAGAAGGAATAATTCATGCAACCGAGCGCCAGGCCATACATCAGCAGTGGCATACGTTGTTCACGGGTAAAACGCAGACGCCAGGGTTTAAAGATGGCGCAGAGGATAAGGGTACCCAACCCAAGACGCAGGGCGGTGATGCCGGGCGCACCGACGGTGGGGAACAACGATTTCGCCAATGATGCGCCGCCTTGTAGCGACAGCATGGCAATCAGCAGCACGGCGATTGGGAAAACCACCGGCGTCAGTTTTTTGGCAGTCAGAGGTGCAGACATGCTGGAATCAATCCCTGTTGTTATTAACATCAAAGTAACAGCCAGCAGTGTAAAGGAATTGCGCGCAAATAAGGAGGCGCACTTTCGGCAAAAATAATCGCAACGGCAGCTGAAAAAACAGCCAATTTCAGGTCCATTTCCGTAAAGAAATGTCAGCCAGGATTAGGAATTTACTTAAAGGTGTAAATGACGGGAAGAAAGTTCATTGCAGTTTGATGACGCTTTTTATAAGAAAAATGAATGACATAGGAAACTTCATTAACTTTCTGTTACACCAAACAATCTGTTAGACAACAAATTAACGGCAGAGTTTCGCGCTATTTTTTGTTATATTTTTAGGCGTTGTCAGGAGAGAAGTTTTATCACATTTGAGGTGGTTATGAAAAAAATTGCATGTCTTTCAGCACTGGCTTGTGTACTGGCAGTCGCAGCAGGTTCTGCCATGGCGCAGAGCACCGTTACCGGTGGTTACGCTCAGAGCGATTACCAGGGTGTTGCCAACAAAGCTAACGGTTTCAACCTGAAATACCGTTACGAAGACGGTACTAACCCGCTGGGTTGGATCGGTTCTTTCACCTACACCGAGAAAGATCGCACTGACGCTGGCGTGTACAACAAAGGCCAGTACTACGGCATCACTGGTGGTCCGGCTTACCGTCTGAACGACTGGGCAAGCATCTACGGTGTTGTAGGTCTGGGCTACGGTAAATACCAGTCTAACGGTGCTGACCGTCAGAAATCTGACACCAGCGACGTAGGTTTCTCTTACGGTGCAGGTTTGCAGTTCAACCCGATTCAGAACGTTGCACTGGACGTGGGCTACGAGCAGAGCCGCATCCGCAGCGTCGACGTAGGCACCTGGATTGCTGGCGTAGGCTACAGCTTCTAAGTTTTTGCTTAGACCAGAGTTGCAAACGAAACGGCCCCGATGGGGCCGTTTTTTTATGTCTTTTTCGCAGACAAACAAAAGCAGCGCAATCAATAGCGCCGCAATCAAAATTAGTCAGGGGATGCGCTTAGCCGCGCCAGATCAGATTCGGGCAGGGGCGCTCGGCAAGTTTTTTGCCGGTGAGCTTTTCGATCAACATCAGACGCAGCGCGAACGGTGAGCGGCTCAACAGGCACAGCAGCGATTTCAGCTCGAAAGCTGGCGCGCTTTTTTCCGCCTGGAAGCATTTGCCACAGTCAAGGCAGCTTTTCATGGTGGTCATATTCACCTCCCGATTATTGACGACGTAACAGTAAGCACAGACCTGCGATAAACAACAGGAAAAGGAGCAACAGCAAATAAGGGTCATGCATCGTTTGCCTCCTTTGTGAGCATTGCTGCTTACATTATCAGCGAATATAGCACCGGCTATACCCTTTAGCCAAGGCTATTTAGGAAAATTTTGTGCTTATTTGTGCCTGGTTTACAATGAGCGCAGCTAGCCCGTACCGCAGTTCTGGTATGGCAAATAATAAAGAGGAAGCTGAATGAGTCGTCGTGCCAAGAGCGCCATTACCCCGCCGCAGGGGCCGCTTAAAGATATAGAGGAGCATGTCGAAGGATTTCGCCAGGTGCGCGAAGCACATCGTCGTGAATTAATTGATGACTACGTTGAGTTAATCTCTGATTTGATTCGTGAATTTGGTGAGGCGCGCCAGGTAGATATGGCTGCGCGGCTCGGTGTTTCCCAACCGACCGTAGCGAAAATGTTGAAGCGCCTCGGCAGCACCGGACTGGTTGAGCAGGTGCCCTATCGCGGGGTCTTCCTGACGCGTGAAGGGGAGAAACTGGCGGAAGAGAGCCGTGCGCGCCATCACATTGTAGAAACTTTTCTGCTGGCGCTGGGCATCAGTCCCGAAACGGCGCGTCGTGATTCGGAAGGTATTGAACATCACGTCAGTGATGAAACCCTCGCCGTGTTTAAGAAGTTTTATGAAAGTCGCTAACTGTTAAGGCTTTTCGCCATCATGCCCATCGTGCTTCGTTCTTTCATGCGTGATCGCATTTTGCATTTGTTGTTGCTGTTGGGTGTGATATTGCTGCCATTTGCGGATTTCCGCTGGCAGCAGTTGCCGGGTGCCGTGGACTGGCACACCATCATGACGCTCACCGGGTTGTTGATGTTGACCAAAGGCCTGGAAAACAGCGGCTATTTTGATGTACTGGGCGCGCGGCTGATCCAGCGATTTCAACATGAACGGGCGCTGGCGTTGTTTATGGTCTGTGCCGCTGCGCTGCTTTCTACCTTTCTCACCAATGATGTTGCGCTGTTCATTCTGGTGCCGCTGACCCTGACGCTGCGTAAGTTTTCCCGCCTGCCGATTTCGCGCCTGATCATCTTCGAAGCGCTGGCGGTCAATGCCGGATCGCTGCTTACGCCAGTGGGGAACCCACAAAATATCCTGTTGTGGAGCCACGGATCGCTGAGCGTCGCCGCCTTTATTCTGCAAATGCTGCCAATTGCGGCCTGGCTGATGTTGACGCTGATGGCGTTGACCTGGTGGAGCTTTTCGCCGCGTGCCATCCAGAAACATGACGCCGGGCAGGAACATCAGTGGCAAAAACCGCTGTTTATCCTCAGCGTGGTGTTGTACCTGCTGTTTGTGATGGCGCTTGAACTGAAGCTAACGGGGTGGGCGCTGCTGTTGGTTGCGGGGGGGTTTTTACTGCTGGCCCGTCAAGTACTGATCAGCATCGACTGGAGTTTGCTGCTGGTATTTGTAGCGATGTTTATCGACGTCTTTTTACTGATGCATCTGTCGCTGTTACAGCCGCATTTCGCCGCCATTGGCCAGTTAGGCGAGGGCAGGTTGTATATGCTGGCGATTGGTCTGTCGCAAATCATCAGTAATGTGCCCTCAACTATCCTGTTATTGCAAAAGGTGCCGCCCTCCGATGTTCTGGCCTGGGCAGTCAATATCGGTGGATTTGGTTTGCTGCCGGGGTCGCTGGCCAACCTGATTGCGTTGCGGATGGCACAGGATCGCCGCGTCTGGTGGCGCTTCCACCTCTTTTCACTGCCGATGCTGGCGTGGTCGATGCTCAGTGGCTGGCTGCTGTTGCAATGGCTGCGCTAAACCTAAACCAGCGAATTCTCTTCACCTGAGGCGGTTAGTCACCGCCTTTTCAGTATGTTATCGCGCCTTTGAGCTGAAAATGCGTGCTTTCACTGTTTTGTAAAGAAACACTGGAATTTGTCAATTTGTTATCTAAGGTTAACTTGACCGCTTACGCCCGGGGATCGGGGCCAGGATTAAGATGACAATTTATGAGTGATAACAAAAATCAGCCGTCTGTACACGCGGCACAAAACCCACATCAGCCAGAAGAATCGAAACTCAATTCATCAAATAATAATGAGCCGGAACGTAAACGACCAGGTAAAAAGCCGTTGGTTATCCTGGTAATTGTTGCCGTGATCATGCTGCTGGTGATTTTCTGGTTCTGGTTTAGCAATCGCAACATTGAAACCACCGATGATGCCTTTACCGAAGGCAATGCCGTCACCATCGCACCGAAAGCCGCAGGTTATGTGGTGAATCTGTTGGTACGAGATAACCAGCGGGTGAAGAAAGGCGATTTGCTGGTTGAGATCGATCCGCGTGATAACGTGGCACAACGCGATCAGGCGAAAGCCCAACTCGGGCTGGCGCAAGCGCAGCTGCATCAGGCGCAGGCGCAACTGGCGTTGTCCCGCGTACAATATCCGGCACAGCGCGACCAGGCATTAGCCGATCAAGCGAAAGCACAGGCGAATTTGCTTAATGCCCAGGCCGATTATCGCCGGCAACATGCGGTCGATCCGCGCGCCACCTCACAGCGCAATATTGATAGCGCGACGGTGCAATTACGCTCCGCCGAAGCACAGTTGCTTAGCGCGAAGGCGCAGGTTGAGGTGGCATCGCAGGTGCAATTGCAGCTTCGTGCCCAGGAAACCAATGTCGAAGCGCGTCAACAGCAGGTTGAGCAGGCGCAGGCGCAACTGAATACCGCCGAACTGAATCTGTCTTACACCCAGGTACGTGCGCCATACGAGGGCTTCGTCACCAAACGTAATGTCCATATCGGTTCACTGGTGCAGGCGGGAACTGCGTTGTTCTCGCTGGTTTCGCCCGATATCTGGATTACCGCCAACTTTAAAGAGTCGCAACTGGAGCGGATGAATCCGGGCGATAAAGTGGAAATCAGTGTTGATGCCTGGCCGAGCCTCAAGCTGGAAGGGCATGTGGACAGTATCCAGATGGGGACCGGTTCGCGCTTCTCCACCTTCCCGGCAGAGAATGCAACCGGTAACTATGTGAAAATCGTCCAGCGTGTGCCGGTGAAAATTGTCATCGATAAAGGTCTTGATGCCAACCATCCATTGCCGCTGGGATTGTCAGTTGAACCGAAGGTGACTGTGGAATGAGTGCGAGCCAGAGCTGGAAACCCGCCAGCAATCCCTGGCTGGTGGCGATCACGGTAACGTTGGCGGTGTTTATGGAGATCCTTGACACCACCATCGTGAACGTCGCGCTGCCACATATCGCCGGATCGCTCTCCTCCAGTTATGACGAATCCACCTGGGTGCTGACGTCATACCTGGTGGCGAACGGCATCGTCCTGCCTATTTCTGCCTTCTTTACCCGCCTGTTTGGTCGCAAACAGTTTTTCCTGATTTGTATCGTGATGTTCACCGTCTGTTCATTTCTGTGCGGCATTGCGACGGAGCTGTGGCAAATCATTCTGTTTCGCGTGATGCAGGGATTTTTCGGCGGTGGTCTGCAACCCACGCAGCAATCGGTGCTGCTCGACTATTTCAAACCGGAAGATCGCGGCAAGGCATTTGGCCTCTCCTCGATTGCGATTATTGTGGCACCGGTGATTGGTCCCACGTTGGGCGGTTGGATCACCGACAACTACAGCTGGCGCTGGGTATTCTTTATCAACATCCCGGTCGGGATTCTGACGGTGCTGGCAATTTACCAGTTGCTGGAAGATCCACCGTGGGAAAGCAAATGGGAAAAAGGTCGCCTGAAGATTGATTACATCGGTATCGGGCTGATCACCCTCGGGCTGGGATGTTTGCAGGTGATGCTGGACCGTGGTGAAGATGCCGACTGGTTCGCCTCCCACTTTATTCGCCTGTTTGCCGGGTTGGCGGTGGTGGGGATTGTCGGTGCCGTTTATTGGCTGCTCTACGTGCGTAAGCCGGTGGTGGATCTGACGGTGATGAAGGATCGCAACTTCTGGGTTGCCGGGTTGCTGATGGCGGGTATGGCGATGATTCTGTACGGCAGTTCGGTGGTGTTGCCGCAGTTGGCGCAGCAGGATCTGGGTTATACCGCCACCTGGTCTGGCCTGGTGCTGTCGCCCGGCGCGGTGCTGATTGTGCTGACCATCCCGCTGGTGCTGAAGCTGATGCCCATTGTGCAGACACGTTACATCATCGCCTTTGGTTTCAGTTGCCTGGCGCTGGCGTTCTGCTATTCCACCCGCCTGACGCCGAATGTCGATTTCACCACCCTGGTATTGATGCGCAGTGCCCAGTCGATTGGCCTTGGCTTCCTGTTTGTGCCACTGACCACCATTGCGTTTATCACCGTACCGCAGCGCTTAAACGCTGATGCAGCTGCGTTATTTACCATGTTCCGTAACGTGGCGGGATCAATCGGTATCTCGCTGTCAACGGCGGCGATCACCGAGCGAATGCAGACGCAGTCGGCCAATATGGTGCACAACATGACGCCGCTCAATGAGCCATTTAACCTCACGTTGCAGCACTGGGCGCAGGCGATCCGTGATTACACTACGGCGGTGGGCGATCCGCTGCAAATTGCCAGCGGTCAGCTTTACCAGGAGATGATCGCCCAGTCACGCATCCTTGCCTATATCGATGTCTTTATGGGGCTGAGCATTGTGGCAGTACTGTTGATTCCTTTTTGCTGGTTGCTTTCGCCGATTAAGAGTGAAGGCAGTGCAGGAGCCCATTAAAATGAACAAGTTCGTGCGCAGCGCGCCGTCACTGAGTGCCATCTCGCTCGCGCTATTGTTGGCCGGGTGTGCGGTGGGGCCAGATTATCAGCCACCCCATGCACAAACGCCTGCCAGCTACCGTGATCTCCCCTCGCAGGAAGCGTCAAAACCGTTGTCAGCGGCGACCAACCCGCTATGGTGGAAAAGTTTTAACGATCCGTTGCTCGACAGTCTGATCACCCGTGCGATAGCCGATAACCTGACGCTGCAACAGGCGGTGCTGCGCATTGCCGGGGCGCGTGAGCAGCTGGCGCAGGCGAGTGGCGGGCTGTTTCCGACGCTGAGCGGTTCGGCCAAAATGACCCGTCAGCAGCTTGGGTTAAAGGGGTTGCTGGAATCGAACGGTGTATATAATCAGGTCGATAGCGATGTGGCGGATCAGCTCAATGGTTTGACGCATTCGGTGAATTTGTATCAGGGAAGCTTCGATGCCAGTTGGGAACTGGATCTGTGGGGCAAAGTGCGACGTCAGATCGAGATGGCCAATGCGCAGCAGCAGGCGGCGATTGAGCAGCGTAACGATGCACTGGTTTCGCTGCAAGCTGAAGTGGCGCGAGCGTATCTGCAACTGCGCGGTGCGCAGGCGGTGCTGCAAACTTTGCAGGAGCAGATTACCGTCGCGCAACAAACCTCAGAATTGACCCAGAGCCAGCAGCGCAACGGTATGGCACCGCTGACTGATGTTGAGAACGCCCGTGCGCAGTTGTCATCCCTTAACGCGCAGTTGCCGCAATACCAGGCGCAGGAGCGCCAGGCGATGAATGGGCTGGCGGTGCTGTTGGGGAAAACCCCTGGCGCGCTGGACAGTGAACTGGCGAGCGTAAAACCGCTGCCTGCGTTACCGAAACTGGTATCAGTGGGTATTCCTTCCACGCTGGCACGACGTCGACCGGACATTCGTCAGGCGGAAGCCACGCTGCACGCGCAAACCGCCAATATTGGTGTGTCGGTGGCAGAGCTGTTCCCCAGCTTGTCACTGACCGGACAGCTTGGCGTGCGTAACACCGACGCCAGCTATCTGGACAACTGGAGCAGCCACTTTTATAGCATTGGCCCGTCACTCTCGATCCCGATCTTTCAGGGCGGGCAACTGGTGTCCAGCGTGAAACTGGCGCGCGCGCAGCAGGCCAATGCGGCGCTTGAGTATCGTCAGACGGTACTCACGGCGTTACAGGACGTGGAAAACGCGCTGGTCAGTTATCGTGCTGACCAACAGCAGGTGACGGCGCTGGATGAAACCACCGGGGCGCTACAACGGGCTTTTGATCTCGCGACTGACAGCTATCGCCAGGGGATCTCCACCTTCCTCGACGTGCTGGATGCACAACGTCAGCTGGCGCAGGCGCAGGCGCAATCCACTCAGGCGCGGATGCAAACGGCTTTAGACCTGGTGGCGTTGTATAAAGCGCTCGGTGGTGGCTGGGAACCGTATCAGACGGTCAATCTGCCTGACTACGCGGTATTTGGTCCGGCAACTGAAGTCAAATAATCTGTCAGGGCCGCAGCGGGTACAGTTGCGGCTCACGATGTTGACTCCCGCGTATTCTTTATTTTCCTGAGCGTAAATTCCGTGACCTCTCTGACTTTACACGCCAATGGCCAGAACATTATTTGTCCGGCTGTTTGTCATGATGAGCAACAACAACCGGCACGACGAAAGCCATAAAGAAAAGTCGCTGAACATGCCGATGAAAATGTGATACAGGCCGGTGAAATACCGGTCTTTTTTATGTTTGTTTGCGTAAAAATGTGACTTAACCTGGTTATGCTATAAATAAGGATTGCATAGCTAAAAACATGTTTTCATCAGTCCATTAATCTTTGTTTACCTTTGTGCTCACTTCTGCCGCAGAGACAATATCCTCTGAAAATCGATGCAGGATTTCGCTGAGGGTACAAGTTGTCGGTGTTAATTTGGGGTAAATAAAGTGGCCCGCCTGGTTTAATCAACTGCGTGATCATTATCGTTATCCCTTAAGAATTATCCGCGATGTAAAATTAATTTATTTTTTTATTTGAATTGGGTAATCTTGCCACTACAGTTTATTTAAACCCCCTTAAGCAAGGACATTGTGATGAGTGACGTATTCTTTAAAGTTCTGAACAACATTCGCACATTACGTGCACAGGCACGCGATCTGCCACTGACTGACCTGGAAGAGATTCTGGAAAAATTAACCGTGGTCGTCACCGAGCGTCGTGAAGAAGTAGAAGCGGAAGAAGCGCAGAATCGCGAAAAAGAAGAGAAGCTATCTAAATACCGCGAAATGTTGCTGGCTGACGGTATTGATCCGAACGAATTACTGGGTGCGCTGGAAACCGGTAAAAAACGCGCCAAGCGTGCGCCGCGTCCGGCAAAATATTCTTACACTGATGAAAACGGTGAAGAGAAGTCATGGACGGGTCAGGGTCGTACTCCTGCTGCGATTAAAAAAGCACTGGATGCTGGCAAAAGCCTCGACAGCTTCCTGATCAAATAATCTGCACAATCCTTGTAAGCGGGAGCCGAAGGTGACATCACCTTCGGCTTTTTTTATGGGGTAATAAACAATGGGTTGTCGTACCTGGCCCGCACAATGGTGGCATCCCGGTGCCTGCTTCTGGCATAATGCCCGCTGTTTTTTCCTCCACTGCGTAACAAAGGTCAATGCCGTGTTAGTTTCCAGCAATATCACCATGCAGTTCGGCAGTAAGCCGCTGTTTGAGAATATCTCCGTTAAATTTGGCGGCGGTAATCGTTACGGTTTAATCGGTGCAAACGGCAGCGGTAAATCGACCTTCATGAAAATACTGGGCGGTGACCTGGTGCCAAGCGCGGGAAATGTTTCCCTCGACCCGAATGAACGTATCGGTAAGTTGCGTCAGGACCAGTTTGCGTTTGAGCAATATAGCGTGCTCGATACCGTGATTATGGGGCACCATGAATTATGGGCCGTCAAGCAGGAACGTGACCGCATATATGCCTTGCCGGAAATGAGCGAAGAGGAAGGCTATAAAGTTGCTGACCTCGAAGTCCAATACGGTGAAATGGATGGTTACAGTGCTGAATCCCGCGCAGGGGAATTATTACTGGGTGTAGGTATCCCGGTAGAACAACATTACGGACCGATGAGCGAAATTGCGCCCGGCTGGAAATTACGTGTGTTGCTGGCGCAGGCATTATTTGCCAACCCGGATATTCTGTTACTCGATGAACCGACCAACAACCTGGATATTGACACCATTCGCTGGCTGGAGCAGGTACTGAACGAACGTAACAGCACCATGATCATCATTTCGCATGACCGTCATTTCCTGAATATGGTTTGCACGCATATGGCGGATTTGGATTACGGCGAGCTGCGCGTTTATCCGGGTAACTATGACGAATATATGACCGCAGCCACCCAGGCGCGTGAGCGGTTATTAGCAGATAATGCGAAAAAGAAAGCGCAAATTGCCGACCTGCAATCTTTTGTCAGCCGTTTTAGCGCTAACGCCTCAAAATCGCGTCAGGCAACCTCGCGTGCTAAACAGATTGAGAAAATCAAACTGGATGAAGTGAAAGCCTCCAGCCGTCAGAACCCCTTTATTCGTTTTGAACAGGATAAGAAACTGTTCCGCAATGCGCTGGAAGTTGAAGCCATCACCAAAGGTTTCGATAACGGCCCGTTATTTAAAAATCTGAACTTGCTGTTGGAAGTCGGAGAAAAAATGGCGGTGTTGGGTGCCAACGGTATTGGTAAAACCACCTTGCTGAAAACGCTGGTAGGCGAGCTGACACCGGAAAATGGTACGGTTAAATGGTCCGAGAATGCGCGCATTGGTTATTACGCGCAGGATCACGCGACAGATTTTGCCGACGACCTGACGGTGTTCGACTGGATGAGCCAGTGGAAACAGGAAGGGGACGACGAGCAGGCAGTGCGTAGCATTCTTGGTCGTCTGCTGTTCAGCCAGGACGATATCAAGAAGCCAGCTAAAGTTCTGTCCGGTGGTGAGAAGGGCCGTATGTTGTTTGGTAAGCTGATGATGCAGAAACCGAACATCCTGATTATGGACGAACCGACCAACCACCTCGATATGGAATCCATCGAATCGCTGAACATGGCGCTGGAGATGTACGAAGGCACGCTGATTTTCGTCTCGCATGACCGTGAGTTTGTCAGCTCGCTGGCAACCCGTGTGCTGGAAATCAAAGGCGATCGCGTGGTGGACTTCACCGGCAACTACGAAGATTATCTGCGTAGCCAGGGGATTGTGTAAAAGCAGCGTAGCGGCGCGATTTATCGCGCCGCAATGAGCTGGTACGGTTTTTTATTTCCCCCCGCACACCTCACAATGCGCATCCTGCGCCACTTTCATCGTGCGAAACTCGGCGCTCAAGGCATCGTACATCAGCAACCGTGAGCTGGCTGGAGTGCCAAAGGCCGTCAAAACTTTAAGGGTTTCCATCGCCTGCATGGCCCCCATAACCCCAACTAACGGAGCCATCACACCGGCTTCAACGCAGCTCAGCGCCTGCTCGCCAAACAAACGGCTGATGCAACGATAACAGGGCGTATCCGGCTGCCAGGTAAATACGCTGAGCTGGCCTTCCATGCGAATCGCGGCAGCAGAAATCAACGGTACCTTGTGTTGCCAGCACCAGCGGTTGATCTGTTCACGCGTATGGACGTTATCCGTGCAATCCAGTACCGCATCATGACGGGCAATCAGGGTGCCCAGTGCCGTATCCTCAAGCTGCGCATTGAGGGTTTCTAACTGGCAATGGGGATTGATCGCTGCCAGCTGCTGTGCAGCAGAATCCACTTTCGCCATACCAATCGTACTGTCACGATGCAGAATTTGCCGTTGCAGGTTACTGAGCGCGACGGTATCGAAATCCAGCAAGGTCAGTTGCCCCACGCCCGCTGCGGCCAGATAAGGTGCGGCGGCACAACCCAGCCCGCCAAGCCCAACGACCAGAACACGCGCGGCTTTTAGTTTTTCCTGCCCGTCAAAATCGAAGCCACGCAACACGATTTGCCGGTTGTAGCGCAGCATCTCTTCATCGCTTAACTCCGCGTGCATTTATCCCTCCAGCAGGCTGTTGAAGGGTTCAACGTCGACCCATTCACCGGCTTCCACGTTACCGCGTTCACGCTCCAGCACGATAAAACAGTTTGCCAGCGCAAAGGAACTGAACACATGTGAACCCTGCGGCCCGGTGCTGCGAACTTCCAGCATCCCGTCTGCGCCACGGCTGAAGATACCGCGTTGGAAATCGAGGCGTCCCGGTGATTTTTTCAGACGCTGGGTGGCTTTGGCGCGCAATCGTGCCGGTATCAACGGTGCTTGCTGGCCGGTGAGGTTACCGAGCAACGGCTGAACCAGTTGATAGAAGGTCACTGCCGCCGATACCGGGTTGCCCGGCAGGCCGCAGAACCAACTGTTGGCGAGTCGACCAAAGGCAAAAGGTTTACCGGGCTTGATCGCCAGTTTCCAGAAGGTGATGGCCCCCAACTCCTCCAGCATGGCTTTGGTAAAGTCGGCTTCACCGACCGATACACCGCCCGTGCTGATCACCACATCGGCCTGGCGATCTGCTTCACTGAATGCCTGACGCAATGCCACAGGATCGTCGCCAATCACGCCAAGGTCGATCACTTCGCAACCAAGGCGGTTTAGCATCAACGACACGGTGAAGCGATTGGTATCGTAGATCTGTCCTGCTGCCAGTGGTTGTCCCACCGCCTGTAATTCATCGCCGGTGGAGAAAATCGCCACCCGCAATTTACGTAGCACGCTGACCTGGGCGATGCCCAAAGAGGCCAATAGCGGCAGCTCAGCGGCACCGAGACGCACACCGGCGTCCAGTACCTGTTTGCCCGCCTGAATATCTTCACCACTGCGGCGGATATGCTGCCCGGCGTTGACCGGTGCGGTGATGACAATCCCACCGTCACGTTGTTCGGTTTCTTCCTGCATCACCACCGCTTCACAGCCTGCGGGGACCGGCGCGCCGGTCATGATGCGGATAACCGTTCCCAGCGGCCATTCGCCGTTGAAAGGTCCACCGGCAAAGGCTTTGCCCGCGACAGGCAACACGCGATCCGGTGCAACATCGGCGAGGCGTACCGCATAACCGTCCATCGCGGCATTATCGAAGGGGGGGACATCCAGCGGTGATAACACCGGCTGGGCGGTGATACGCCCGGCGGCTTCGAATAACGATACCTGTAATGAATCGGTAATCGGGGTGAGTTGCGCCAGCATTTTTTGCTGAGCGTCTTCGAGGGAGATTAAGCCCGCAGTAAAAGGTTCCATGTCCATATCAGCCTGGTTATGTCAGATGCTGCCTATTATGGCAGGCAAATGCCTGCCGCCGCATTATTACGGCAAATGTTTTATCAGCACATCAATGTTTAACCGGTTGATGTATTCCATGGAATTGGAGGTGAGGACACCCATAAAGCGGTTATGGTGTCCGACAATCACTAAATCGATATGTTTTTCGGCAATGCATTTTTCGACGTCTTTAAAGCGGCGCAACGTAACCAGCTCATGACATTTAACCGGCAGACTTACGCTGGCGGAGAGCTTGCTCATCAGCGCCTTCGCCCGAATTACATCCTCCGACACCACATTGTTCATCAGGCTGTCCGACACATAATTCATTTCCCGGTAATCAGCGCTGATATGGGCGAGGGTGACTGTCATCGCCAGTTCTTCAGCCAGCGTCACGGCGTGGTTCAACAGCAATGCGCCATCCTGATTTCCCTGAACCAGCACCAGGGCATGGTTATAACTGTTCATGGCTTGCTCCGGCATGATCTTTGCTGTGAGTATAGTGTTTCGCCCCTGCTAAACCGGGCACTGCTCACGCTTTTGTCAAACTTAAAGGCATAAACCACAATAAAAGGTTATGACCCGGCAGCACAGTTTCTGCTTTACAAGGCGAGATGGCCTTTCTATATTCGAAAGTTGCCAAAAAATAATGAAAACCATTCTAAATCAGTGTTTTTGGTTCTGATTCCTTGACAGGGTAACGGGTATGACTAAAGCAGTTATCGCCATTCACGGCGGCGCGGGTGCTATCACTCGCGCGGCGATGAGCGCCGAAAAAGAGCAATATTATCGTCAGCAACTGGCGGCGATTGTTGCCGCGGGTCAGCAAATTCTGGCCGATGGCGGCAGCGCGATGGACGCGGTGACCGAGGCCGTGCGCTTGCTGGAGGAGTGTCCGTTGTTTAACGCCGGTAAAGGGGCGGTGTTTACCCATCAGGGTACGCATGAACTGGACGCCAGCATTATGGATGGCCGTACGCTGGAAGTGGGCGCGGTCGCCGGGGTTAACCATATCCGTAACCCGGTACTGGCGGCGCGCACAGTGCTGGAGGTCAGCCCGCATGTGCTGTTTATCGGTGCCGGTGCGGAAGCCTTTGCCACCCAGCAGGGGCTGGAGATGGTTGAGGCAGACTTTTTCTCCACCCCTGAACGCTGGGAGCAGCTGCAACGCGCGCTCGGCAGCGATCAGGCGGTGCTGGATCATGACGGTGCCGCGCAAAGCCACAGTGATGACCCACTCGATCCCGATCGTAAATTTGGTACGGTCGGTGCAGTGGCACTGGATTTACATGGCAATCTGGCCGCTGCCACCTCAACCGGCGGCATGACCAACAAGCAGGCGGGACGCGTGGGCGATTCACCGTTGGTCGGTGCCGGGTGCTACGCCAACAACGATTCGGTCGCGGTTTCCTGTACCGGCACTGGCGAGGTGTTTATCCGCACTCTCGCCGCTTACGACGTGGCGGCACAAATGCGTTATGCCGGTCGCACGCTGCAACAGGCCAGCGCCAGTGTGATTCACGATAAAGTCCAGGAACTGGATGGCAGCGGTGGGCTGATTGCCGTTGACCGTGATGGCAATGTGGCGCTGCCGTTTAACAGTGAAGGAATGTACCGCGGATTCGCTTATGTGGGCGGCGAAGTTGAGGTAGCCATTTACCGCGATAGCTAAAGGAGCAGGCATGACGGATCGGCAACGGCAATTAACGCCAGACCAGGTTCTGGCGGTACGGGATCTGAACGTACGTTTCCAGCATGAAGGACGTATTACCGAAGCGGTGCGCCAGCTCTCGCTTGATCTGCATCGTGGTGAAACCCTGGCGCTGGTGGGGGAGTCCGGTTCGGGTAAATCGGTCACTTCGCTGGCGTTGATGCGGCTGATCCAGCAGGCGGGTGGGGAAGTCAGCGGTGAAATCACCCTGCGACGGCGTAATGGCGAGTTGCTGGATGTGATGCGGGCTCCTGCCAGCCAGATGCGGCGCGTACGCGGTGCAGATATGGCGATGATCTTCCAGGAGCCGATGACCTCGCTGAATCCGGTGTTCACCGTCGGTGAGCAGATCGCCGAATCGATCCGTCTGCATCAGGGCAAAAGCCATCAACAGGCGTTGGCTGAAGCGCGCCATATGCTCGATCTGGTGCGCATCCCCGAAGCGCAAAATGTCTTGTCGCGCTATCCGCATCAACTTTCCGGAGGCATGCGTCAGCGCGTAATGATCGCTATGGCGCTCTCCTGTAAACCCGCGCTGCTGATCGCCGACGAACCCACGACCGCGCTGGATGTCACCATTCAGGCACAAATCCTGCAATTGATCCGCGTGCTGCAAAAAGAGATGCAGATGGGGGTGATTTTTATCACCCACGATATGGGCGTGGTGGCGGAAATGGCCGACCGGGTGCAGGTAATGTATCGCGGCGATGTGGTTGAACGTGCGCCAGTGCAGCAACTGTTTAATCAGCCACAGCAACCCTACACCCGGGCACTGCTCTCCGCCGTGCCTAAACTGGGGGCGATGAATGGACAACCGCTTCCGGCAAAATTTCCGCTTATCCACCGTGATGGTCGCGAAGAAGCCCAGACGCCGCAGGATACGGTGCGTGTTGACCGCCCGCCGGTGCTACAGGTACGCGATCTGGTTACGCGTTTCGATATTCGCAGTGGTTTGCTCAATCGGGTAAAACGTCGCGTCCACGCGGTGGAGAAGGTCAGTTTTGATCTTTATGCCGGTGAAACGCTCGCCCTGGTGGGGGAGTCCGGCTGCGGTAAGTCGACCACCGGTCGTTCTCTGCTACGCTTAGTCGCCAGTCAGGGCGGCACCATTACTTTTGACGGGCAACGCATTGATGCGCTCGAGGGACGGGCACTGGCGGCCTTGCGTCGTGATATTCAGTTTATCTTTCAGGACCCTTACGCCTCGCTCGACCCGCGTTTGACGGTGGGTTTCTCCATCATGGAGCCGCTGTTGGTGCATCAGACGATGAACCGCCGCCAGGCCGAGCAACGTGTCGCCTGGCTGCTGGAGCGTGTCGGGTTGTTGCCGGAACATGCCCAACGTTACCCGCATGAATTTTCCGGTGGTCAGCGTCAGCGTATCTGCATTGCGCGCGCGCTGGCGCTGAACCCCAAAGTGGTGATTGCTGATGAGTCGGTCTCGGCGCTGGATGTGTCGATTCAGGCGCAAATCATCAATCTGATGCTCGATTTGCAGCGCGAATTTGGCATCGCGTTTCTGTTTATCTCGCACGATATGGCGGTAGTGGAACGCATCAGCCATCGTGTGGCGGTGATGTATCTTGGACAGATCGTGGAGATGGGGCCACGTCAGGCGGTGTTTGAGCAACCGCGCCATCCCTATACCAAAAAACTGATGGCGGCAGTGCCGGTGGCCGATCCGACGCACCGGCGTCGTGAACGGGCGTTGCTGGTTGACGAAATCCCCAGCCCGATACATCCGTTGGGCGATGAGCCGGAAGTCGCGCCATTGATTGAGGTGGCACCAGGGCATTTTGTCGCCCGCCATGCCATCAGCGGCACCTGAACAGCAGCAACTCATCCGCGTCACCGGCTGGTGTGCGCAAAGACAGGGACTACAGGAGAACGATAACGATGCACCATATTATGCGTAAAGGGGTTATCACTGCCGGGTTGTTAAGTTCGGCGTTGGCGCTACCGGCCTGGGCGGCGAAAGATGCGGTGATTGCCGTGGCTTCAACATTTACCACCCTCGATCCTTACGATGCTAACGACACCTTGTCGCAGGCGGTGGCGAAGTCCTTCTATCAGGGATTGTTCGGCTTCGACAAAGATATGAAGCTGACCAACGTGTTGGCTGAAAGCTATCAAACCAGCAGCGATGGCCTGACTTACACCATCAAACTGCGTCCCAATGTGAAGTTTCAGGATGGCACCGACTTCAATGCGGAGGCGGTGAAGGTCAACCTCGATCGCGCCAGCAACCCGGATAATCACCTCAAGCGTTACAACCTGTTTAAATACGTCGCCAGCACTGAGGTGGTCGATCCGTTGACGGTCAAAATCACCCTGAAGCAGCCGTTCTCGGCATTTATCAATAACCTGGCTCATCCGGCGGCGGTGATGATCTCCCCAGCGGCGCTGAAAAAATATGGCAAGGATATTGGTTTCCATCCGGTGGGAACCGGGCCGTTTGAATTTGTCACCTGGAACCAGACTGACTTCGTCAAAGTGAAGAAGTGGGATGGCTACTGGAAAAAGGGCTATCCAAAGCTCGACAGCATTACCTGGCGTCCGGTGGTGGATAACAACACCCGCGCGGCGATGTTGCAGACCGGCGAAGCCACTTTTGCTTTCCCGGTGCCGTTTGAACAGGCCAAATTGCTGGAGAAAAACAGCAAGCTCGATGTGGTC
Organism: Pantoea sp. X-Soil-TKNS-1279; assembly: GCF_059730565.1. Taxonomy (NCBI): domain Bacteria; kingdom Pseudomonadati; phylum Pseudomonadota; class Gammaproteobacteria; order Enterobacterales; family Erwiniaceae; genus Pantoea; species Pantoea sp. X-Soil-TKNS-1279. Next base: position 1,480,958 of record NZ_AP035948.1, read on the forward strand.
ACGACCCCGTCGATTATGCAGCGCTATATCAGCCTGAACGTGACACAAAAGCCGTTCGACAATCCGAAGGTGCGTGAGGCGCTGGAGTATGCCATCAACCGCCAGGCGTTGGCGAAAGTGGCGTTTGCCGGATATGCCACGCCTGCCACGGGCATTGTGCCGCCAGCCATCGATTTTGCGCAGAAGTATCCCGCCATTGCTTACAATCCGGCCAAAGCGCGTGAACTGCTGAAAGAGGCGGGTTACCCGAATGGTTTTGAAACCACGTTGTGGTCATCACATAACCACAGCACCGCGCAGAAAGTGTTGCAGTTCACCCAGCAACAGTTGGCGCAGGTTGGAGTTAAAGTGAAGGTGTTGGCGATGGATGCCGGCCAGCGTGCGGCGGAAGTGGAAAGCAAAGGCCAGAAAGAGAGCGGCGTGCGCATGTTCTATACCGGCTGGTCAGCCTCGACCGGTGAAGCCGACTGGGCGCTGACGCCGCTGTTTGCCACCAGCTCATGGCCGCCAGCGATCTTCAATACCGCGTTTTACAGCAATCCCCAGGTTGATAAAGATCTGGCCGATGCGCTGAAAACCACCGATCGCGACCAGAAAGCCAAACTGTATAAAGATGCACAGGATCGCATCTGGAACGACCATCCGTGGATCCCGCTGGTGGTGGAGCAACTGCTGTCTGCCAGTAACAAAAACCTGAGCGGTTTTTACGTCATGCCTGATACCTCATTTAATTTTGATGAGGCCGACCTGAAGTAACCCTGAGGGGCAGCCCGCGTGGCTGCCCCTCACCGTGCAGGACTTCGCATGCTGAATTATTTTCTCAAACGATTACTGGGACTGATTCCCACGCTGCTGATTGTGGCGGTGTTGGTGTTCCTGTTTGTACATCTGTTGCCGGGCGATCCGGCACGCTTGATTGCCGGGTCCGATGCCGATGCGCAGGTAGTCGCGCTGGTGCGTCAGGAATTGGGCCTGGATCAGCCATTGATCCAGCAGTTCTGGCATTTCATCTGGAATGCGGTGCAGGGGGATTTTGGTCAGTCGATGGTGTCGAAACGTCCGGTTTCCGAAGAGATCGCCACGCGTTTTTTTCCGACACTGTGGCTGACATTAAGCAGCATGATCTGGGCGGTGCTGTTTGGCATGGTGATTGGCATCGTCTCTGCGGTATGGCGTAACCGCTGGCCGGATCGACTGGGTATGACGCTGGCGGTGTCGGGGATCTCTTTTCCGGCGTTTGCCCTCGGTATGCTACTGATGCAAATTTTTTCCGTGGATTTAGGCTGGTTGCCGACCGTGGGTGCCGACAGCTGGCAGCATTACATTCTGCCCTCCATCACCCTCGGCGCGGCGGTTGCGGCGGTGATGGCACGCTTTACCCGTGCATCGTTCGTGGAGGTGATGCAGGAGGATTATATGCGCACCGCGCGGGCCAAAGGGGTGCGGGAAACGCTGGTGGTGGTCAAACACGGGCTACGCAATGCCATGATTCCAGTGGTCACCATGATGGGGCTGCAATTTGGCTTTTTGCTCGGCGGTTCGATCGTAGTTGAAGTGGTGTTTAACTGGCCCGGTCTGGGCCGTCTGCTGGTGGATTCGGTGGAGATGCGTGATTACCCGGTGATTCAGGCCGAGGTGCTGCTGTTCTCGCTGGAGTTCATTCTGATTAACCTGATTGTCGATATGTTGTACGCGGCGATCAACCCGGCTATTCGCTACAGGTAAGGAGTCGCAATGAAAAACTGGCGACGCGAGGCGGCACTGAAAATCATGCCGACGATGACGGAAAACCGGGTGCGCACCCCCTGGCGCGAGTTCTGGCGACGCTTTCGTCGCCAGCATGTGGCGCTGCTGGCGGGGGCGTTTGTGTTGTTGCTGATCGTGGTGGCCTTTATCGCCCCCTGGATCGCGCCCTTTGATGCCGAAAACTATTTTGATTATGACCGCCTGAATGAAGGCCCGTCGCTGATGCACTGGTTTGGGGTTGACTCGCTCGGACGCGATATTTTTAGCCGTGTGTTGGTCGGCACGCGCATTTCCTTAATTGCCGGTTTCTTTTCGGTAGCGATAGGGACGGTGATCGGCACCTTATTAGGTTTGCTGGCAGGCTACTACGAAGGTTGGTGGGATCGTATCACCATGCGCGTCTGCGACGTGTTGTTTGCCTTTCCGGGCATTCTGCTGGCGATTGCCGTGGTGGCGATTATGGGCAGCGGCATGAGTAACGTGATTGTCGCGGTGGCGATTTTCAGTATCCCGGCGTTTGCGCGTTTGGTGCGGGGTAACACCCTGGTGCTGAAACATCAGACTTACATCGAATCGGCGCGGAGCATTGGCGCATCGGACTGGACCATCATTATGCGGCATATCCTGCCGGGTACGGTTTCATCGATTGTGGTCTACTTCACCATGCGTATCGGCACCTCGATTATCACGGCCGCCAGCCTGTCGTTTCTTGGCCTCGGTGCGCAGCCGCCCACGCCAGAGTGGGGCGCGATGCTCAATGAAGCACGCGCCGATATGGTGATTGCCCCCCATGTGGCGATTTTCCCCAGCCTCGCCATTTTTCTGACGGTGCTGGCGTTTAATTTGCTGGGCGATGGGCTGCGTGATGCATTGGATCCGAAATTGAAAACCTGAACCAGGTGAGCAACGGCGCGATCTATCGCGCCGTTTTACCTTAAAACGTTTCCCAATTGTCATTGCCGGAGGCTGCAGGCGCCTTCAACGCGCGCGGAGCTACAGTTGGCGCTGACGGACGCACCAGCGCCGCCACCGCCTGACGTGTGCCGGTGTTAAAACGCGCTACCGCCGCAGACAAACGGCTGGCCTGTTGTTCCAGCGATGCCGACGCATTCGCCGATTCCTGCACCAGGGTGGCGTTCTGTTGCGTAACGCGATCCATCTCGTTCACCGCCTGGCCGATCTGGTCGATACCACGGCTCTGCTCATCCGATGCGGAGGCAATCTCCCCCATAATATCGGTCACGCGGGTGACGGCGCTGACGATTTCCTGCATAGTGTCGCCCGCGCTGCCAACCTGTTGTGAGCCGAGATTGACACGCTGAACCGAGTTCTCAATCAACAGCTTGATCTCTTTCGCTGCCTGTGCACTGCGTTGGGCCAGATTACGTACTTCACCTGCCACCACCGCAAAACCGCGTCCCTGTTCTCCGGCGCGAGCCGCTTCGACTGCCGCGTTAAGGGCGAGGATATTGGTCTGGAAGGCAATGCCATCAATCACGCTGGTAATATCCGCGATCTTTTTCGAACTGTCGGCGATATCGTGCATGGTTTTCACCACGCCAGCCACCACGTTGCCACCCTTATCGGCGGTATCGGAAGCGGTTCTTGCCAACTGCGTGGCCTGGCGCGCGTTATCGGCGTTTTGTTTCACGGTGGCGGTGAGCTGCTCCATACTGGCGGCGGTCTCCTCCAGTGATGCGGCCTGTTGTTCGGTACGTGAGGAGAGATCGTTATTACCGGTAGCGATTTCACTGACGCTGCTGAAGATCGCATCAGCGCTGTCACGGACATTGCTGACGGTACTGAGTAGCGCCTGTTGCATATGATTCAGGCTGGCAGCCAGCGCCGCCATTTCACTGCGGCCTTCTACGTGCAGACTGCCGGAAAGATCCCCTTCAGCAAATCGTTCCATCTGTTTTTGCAGTTGCTTCATGGGGGTGAGCAGAATACGGCGTACCAACACCCAGACTGCTGCCAGCATCAGCACCACCACCACGGCCATCACTGCAACCATAGCCAGCACACGTTGCCAGGCGCTTTCGTTTTCCGCGCTGCCTTGTGCCAGCAACTCGACGTTCTGCGCACGCCACTGCTTGTAAGCCTCTTCGAGGTCATCCTGCGCTTGCTGGGCATCAAGATTGCCATACGAAGGGTAATCATTGGCTTTCAGAAAGGTGGCGGATTGTTGCAGCAAATCCGTCATGGCGGTGAATTTTGCCTCAACAAGGGCGGCGGCAGCATCACTCTGGCCTTTGATGCGTGGCAGACTTTTGTACTGGGCAAAGTGCTGCTGCGCTTCATTCAGCGAGACGCCCGCCGCCGTGATCAATTTGTCAATCGCCGCCAGTGAGGCTGCATCGGTCTGCTTTTTCAGGATACGTATGGCGACGCGGTTAATGGTGACGCGGGTTTTTACCAGCGTTTGCCAGCCATCGGCCAGTTCGCGCTGCTGGTGGGATAATTGATCGCTGGTGGTGAAGTTACGCTGACCCGCCATGAGCGAGGTCAGAAACAGCGAGCCGGAAACGACTTGCATGGCTGTAAAGACCACCAGAATCACAATAATGGCGGTCACGACTTTCATTCTTTTAAGCATCCTGAACTCTCTGGGCAAAAGGGGCGTGTACAGAGGTTATCGGTGTAAAAGAAAGGCGCTTTACTGTCGGGGAAAAATAATTTCGGCGGAAAATGATATCCCCCATGACTGGCATGGGGGAGGAGGGATTAAACGCGTGAACCCCAAAGATCGTATTCGTCGGCGTGTTCCACTTTGACGCGTACCACGTCACCGACTTTCACCTGACGATCGCCGTTCAGGTAGACCGCACCATCGATTTCTGGCGCATCGGCCATGCTGCGACCGACCGCTCCTTCTTCATCGACTTCATCGATGATCACCAGAATTTCGCGGCCAATTTTCTCTTGCAGACGTTCAGCCGAGATCTGCTGTTGCAGCTGCATAAAGCGTTCGAAACGTTCCTGCTTCACCTCTTCCGGCACCTGATCCGGCAGCTGGTTGGCGGTCGCGCCTTCAACCGGGCTGTACTGGAAGCAGCCGACACGATCCAGACGCGCTTCTTTCAGGAAGTCGAGCAGCATCTGGAAATCTTCCTCGGTTTCTCCCGGGAAGCCGACGATAAAGGTGGAACGCAGCGTCAGTTCCGGGCAAATTTCCCGCCAGCGCTTAATACGCTCCAGCGTACGTTCTACCGCACCCGGACGCTTCATCAGCTTCAGAATACGCGGGCTGGCGTGTTGCAGCGGAATGTCGAGGTACGGCAGGATCTTACCTTCGGCCATCAGCGGAATGACATCATCCACATGTGGGTAAGGGTAGACGTAGTGCAGGCGCACCCAGACGCCAAGTTTTGCCAGTTGTTCACACAGGCTGACCATGCTGGTCTTCACCGGGGAACCGTTCCAGAATCCGGTACGATGCTTGACATCGACGCCGTAGGCGGAGGTGTCCTGAGAAATGACCAGCAGCTCTTTCACACCGGCTTCCACCAGACGTTTGGCTTCGTCCAGTACCTCGCCAATCGGGCGGCTATCAAGATCGCCACGCATTGACGGGATGATGCAGAAGGTACAGCGATGGTTGCAGCCTTCCGAAATCTTCAGGTAGGCATAGTGGCGCGGCGTCAGCTTCACACCCTGCTGCGGCACCAGGCTGAGGAACGGGTTGTGCTCTGGCTTCGGCACATAGTGATGAACGTGTGACAGCACCTGCTCGTAGCTGTGGGGACCGGTGATTTCCAACACCTTCGGGTGCACTTCGCGGATTTGATCCACTTTGGCACCAAGGCAGCCGGTGACGATCACTTTCCCGTTCTCGTTCAACGCTTCACCAATCGCTTCCAGGGATTCCTGCACGGCGCTGTCGATAAATCCACAGGTGTTAACAATGACGATCTCCGCGTCATCATAGCGTGGTACCACGTCATAACCTTCGGTACGCAGTTCCGTCAGGATACGTTCCGAGTCAACGAGGTTTTTTGGGCAGCCGAGTGAGACAAAGCCCACGCGTGGAGGATTGGTGACATGGCTCATAAGAATAAAAATTCATCATAATTAGTGTGGATAGGGGGGCGATTGTACAGGTGTCCGCGGGGAAATTGTATAGTCTGTTTTAAAGCCGCAACATGCTCAGGGTTGTCTTCACCGGGTGATTTTGCTTAAATGCCCGGTTGGTGCCTGTAAGCTATTATCGATACAAGAAAAAATTATGCAGCGCTGACGGTGAAATTGCTCACTGCCAGGGCAGAAGTGGATAATGTGAGAGCAGAGAAATGAAAGAGATCATCAAAGGTTTTCTGAGTTTTCAACAGAATGTGTTTCCTGAAAGGAAGGATCTTTTCAAAAGCCTGGCGTCCAACCAAAATCCTAAAGCCCTGTTCATCTCCTGCTCAGACAGCCGTCTGGTGCCGGAACTGGTGACACAGCAGGAGCCGGGTCAACTGTTCGTTATCCGTAATGCGGGCAATATTGTGCCATCATTCGGACCTGAGCCAGGCGGTGTATCCGCCACCATCGAATATGCCGTGGTGGCACTGGGCGTGAGCGAAATCATCATTTGCGGCCACTCCAACTGTGGCGCGATGAAAGCCATTGCCGAGTGCTCCTGCATGGATACCATGCCTGCGGTGGAACACTGGCTGCGTTATGCAGATGCTGCGCGCGCCGTCGTAGAGAACAAAAAGTACGACACGCCGGAAACCAAGCTTACTGAGATGGTGAAAGAGAACGTTATCGCCCAGCTCCACAATATCAAAACACATCCTTCTGTCGCGGTAGCGCTGCGTAAAGGTTCGCTGCGTCTGCACGGGTGGGTTTATGATATTGAGAGCGGCAAAATCATGGCGCTGACTAAAGGCGGCGATGAGTTTGTTTCCCTGTCCGATAACCCGGAAACCTGCTTCGAATAAGCCCCAGACCGCCTGTGTTGCGTCAGTAACCCAGGCGGTTGCTATTCACATTTCTTCAATTTTTCTTACTGCTCGTTACTGCTCAAACTAAGCTTGAAAAGCCATTTCTCCTCATAAGGGCTTTCGTATGCGATCACATCTCGTTGTTCCCCTGGTGACGCTGGCTTTCCTCACCGCAGGGTGTACCTCCCATGTTGCTGATACCAAACAATATTCAGGCTTTCTCGGTGATTACAGCCAGTTAAAAATGGCGGAATCGGCGAGTGGCAAACCGACGATGCGCTGGATATCGCCCGATTATCATGCGGCGAAGTATCCCAACGTCATTTATACCCCAATAGTTTATTACCCGGCGGCGCATCCGACGCAGCGTATCAGCCAGCAGACGCTGGACGCGATACGACAATATGCCGACCAAAAACTGAAAGACGGCATCGCGGTGCATAAAAATCTCGTGACCCAGAAGGGACCGAATACGATGGTGGTGAGGGCGGCAATCACCGCCGTGGGTAGCGAAAATGAGGGGGTGCAATTCTATGAAGTGGTCCCCGTTGCGGCGGTGATCGCCGGAACTATGGCCGCGACCGGACATCGTACCCAGAACAGTACGCTGTACCTCGAAGTTGAAGCCAGCGATGCGCAAACCGGCAAACCGTTGATTAAAGTGGTGCGTAAGGCCTTCGGTAAGACGCTCCCTAACAATAGCTCGCCCATCACCCTGAATGATCTGCGTCCAGGCATTGATGAAATGGTCCGTGATGCGGTTTCTTTCAGCGCGCCCTGAAATGTCCATGCCCGGGCCACCGGGCTTAATGTTTTGTAAATCCTGCACATCCTTTTTTACCGGCTGACTACCCTTAACGTCAGACGGTTAAAAAGGAGACACCCATGCGATTGATGCGTGCCGCGTTGCTGTTTGGCAGCGTGTTGAGTGGTTCCCTGCCAGCGCTGGCAGCGGATGTTCAGGTTCAGGTTTTGCAGGACCATCTGGATCACCCCTGGTCGGTGGCATTTCTGCCCGACAATCACACCTTGCTTATCACTGAACGTTCGGGTCAGTTACGCAGTTGGCAGCCTGACAAAGGCTTATCCGCGCCAATTAGCGGCATGCCAAAAGTGTGGGTGCAACGGCAGGGTGGGTTGCTGGATGTGGTGCTGGCACCGGATTTCGCACAAAGCCGCCGTGTATGGCTCAGCTATACCACGGCTGACGCGGCGGGGCGTGCGGGTGGCGTAGTCGGCTATGGTCGCCTGAGTGATGACAATCGTCAGTTGAACGACTTCCGGGTGGTGCTGGAGCAAACGCCAAAACTCTCCAGCGGGGCCAATTTGGGCACACGGCTGGCGTTCGACAAGGCAGGATTTTTATGGATTGCCTTCGGTGACAATTTTGCCAGCAGCAGCGCACAGGATCTGGACAAGCTCTCCGGCAAGATCGTGCGCCTTACGGCTGACGGTAAGATCCCGGCAGACAACCCCTTTGTGCATCATCAGGGGGCGCGTGGTGAAATCTGGTCATATGGCATGCGTAATCCACAGGGGCTGGCGTTGAATCCGTGGACGCAGCAGATGTGGGAAAGTGAGCACGGACCTCGCGGAGGCGATGAAGTCAATATCCCGGAAAAAGGCAAAAATTATGGCTGGCCGTTGGCGACCTGGGGCATTGATTACAGCGGGCAGAAAGTGCCGGAATCCAGGGGCGGCGAAGTTGCGGGCATGGAGCAGCCGGTATTTTACTGGAAGGTTTCCCCGGCCATCAGCGGGATGGCGTTTTATAACAGCGCACGTTTCCCGCAGTGGAAAAACTCGTTGTTTATCGGCGCGCTGAAGGAAAAAAGTCTGATTCGCCTGATGGTCAATGGCGAGAAGGTGGTAGAGGAGCAGCGCCTGCTGACGGAACGGGGAGAACGTATTCGCGATGTTCGTCAGGGGCCGGACGGTTTCCTGTATGTGCTGACCGACGAGCGTAACGGTAAATTATTGAAAGTGGGGCTGGCCGCGAACGCCAGTGCCCCACGCGGGTAGTTAGCGTACCCAGTTACACACTTCCCAGCCACGCTGCTGCGCTTCCTGATGCAGCAGCTGATCCGGGTTAATGACCCAGGCATGATCGGCGTGGGCCAACAACGGCAGGTCGTTCATCGAGTCACTGTAGGCCCAGGTGCGCTCAAAACGTCTCTCCTGTTGCAACGCTTTCCAGTCGCTCAATCGCGCCACTTTGCCCTCTTTGTAGGTCATGGTGCCGTAGGTCAGGCCGCTGTAGCGGTCATCGACAATCTCCACACCAATGGCCAGCGCACCATGCACGCCAAGGCGCTCGGCAATCGGTACAGCCAGGTGTTCACCGCTGGCGGTGATAATCATTACGGTGTCGCCACGTTGTTGATGCCAGTTGATGCGTTCGCGTGCGGCGGGAAAGACACGCGGCAGGATATCGCGGTGGATAAAACGCCGCACCCAGCCAGATACCGTCATGGTTGCCATTCCGGCCAGGGGGGCAAGTGTGGTGTTCATATATTCTTCAATTGAGAGCGTTCCGGCGTGATATTGGGTCATTAGCGACTGTTCGGCGCTAATCAGTTCGGCGGGGGCAAAACCCTGTGAAACCAACCAGCGCAGCCACAGGCTGGTGCTGTCTTCACAAATCAGGGTTTCGTCGAGATCGAACACGGCTAAGTCCATCATGATTCTCCTCAGGCTGACTGAAATCAGGTTAGCGGAAATTTGTGACTGGCTTAACTGATCTGCGAAAAATCGGAATTTCTCGCAATTTTTCACAGATGGCGACAGAACAAAGGTGGCAGCGCAACGGTGATGGTGCCAGGGTTACTGTAATAATTTCTAAAAAACTTTACGGTCAGACGGTTTTATTTGCTGTTGCTAAAGGGTAGCGTTTTGCCATGTGCGCGCAATGCATAAAAATCACTGTTTAACAAGGAATTTCTGGTTGCATTATGAGAAAAATCTCAATCATTTCTGTCCTGCGGCCTCTGGCTGCAACTTCTTTATTATTGTTCCTCACGCCGGTGGTAGTCTCGGCTGAAGAGGCACCCGCAGCGCCACAGATTGATGCTAAAGCCTGGGTGTTAATGGATTACAACAGCGGCAAGGTGCTCACCGAATCGAACGCCGATCAGCGTCTTGATCCCGCCAGTTTAACCAAAATGATGACCAGCTATGTCATTGGTCAGGCGTTGAAATCAGGCAAAATTCACAACGACGACATGGTGACAATCGGTCAGGATGCCTGGGCTACGGGTAACCCGAAGCTGAAAGGATCGTCGCTGATGTTCCTTAAACCCGGTGACCGCATCCCGGTTTCTGAGCTGAACAAGGGGATTGTCATCCAGTCTGGTAACGATGCCTGTATCGCGATGGCCGACTACGTCGCGGGGAGCCAGGATTCGTTTATTGGCCTGATGAACAACTACGCGAAATCCTTCGGCCTGCAAAACACCCATTTTATGACGGTGCACGGCCTCGATGCGGATGGGCAGTACAGTACTGCGCGCGATATGGCGATTATCGGTCAGCGGCTGATCCGCGATGTACCGGAAGAGTATGCGTTGAATAAAGAGAAAGAATTCACCTTTAATCATATTAAGCAGAGGAATCGTAACCGTTTGCTGTGGAGCAGCAATCTTAACGTTGACGGTATTAAAACCGGCCATACCTCGGGCGCGGGCAACAATCTGGTTTCGTCAGCGACTGATGGCGATATGCGTCTGATTTCCGTGGTCCTTGGGGCTGAAACCGATGCGATTCGCTTCCGTGAAAGTGAAAAACTTCTTACCTGGGGCTTCCGCTTTTTTGACACGGTGACACCGATTAAAGTGGATAAACCCTTTGCTCAACAGCGTGTCTGGTTTGGCGATCGCCAGGAGGTGAATCTCGGTGTGGAAAAAGATGCTTCCATTACCGTGCCAAAAGGGCAAATGAAAAACCTTAAAGCCAGTTACACCCTGACGTCGCCACAACTGGAAGCGCCGCTGAAGAAAAATCAGGTGGTGGGTACCATCGATTTTCAACTGGATGGCAAAACGGTTGATCAACGTCCGTTGGTGGTGATGGAAGATGTGCAGGAAGGGGGCTTTATCAGCCGTATCTGGGATTTCATTGTGATGAAATTCGATAGCTTGTTTGGTAAATGGTTTAACTAACCGTCATCCCGTCGCGGTGCGATTTATCACACCGCGACGGGACTCCTTATCCGCGAATCCATCCCTTACGAATCGGCAGCGCGAACAGCGCGCGGTAGATCTGATGTGTCAGCGCTAACATACGCGAACCGTAGAGCTGCCATGCGAGATGCGATGCCAGGCAGCCGAGTATGCCCACCAGAAATCCTCCCAGCATATCCAACGGCCAGTGCACGCCAAGATAAACGCGTGACCAGGCGATGGCGATGCCGGTGAGCAACAAAATCACACCCGACCATAAACGGTGCCAGCAAATGAACGCCAGCGCGAAAGTGAAAATGGTGGTGCCATGATCGCTGGGGTAGGAGTCATCGGCGGCATGCGACAGAAACTGATGGCCCAGTCCGATCACAAACGGGCGCGGATGCGGCAACAACTGACTGATGCACCAGGAGATACTCAGGGCATAAATCAGCGCCATACCGGTTTTTAATACCAGGGTGCGCTGTGAGGCCACCTGTTCACGCGGTCCCCATAGCCACAGCATCACGATCAGCAGCGGGACAATGGCGATCAAGTCGCGTGCGATAAAAGTGGCCAGGCTCAGTAACCATTCCGGTGAATTCGGCGTGGCGTTAATCCATAAAAACAGCGTGCGGTTGATCTCTTCCATTACGCTCTTCTGTTCCTCGTCTTGTTTACCCAAAAAGAAACGCCAGCAAAAATCAGCATCTGGGTCAGCCATACCCACCATCCCGCCCACAGATTGTGGGAGAAGAAGTGCGCGCCACGCATTACCTGGCCGTATCCCATCAATAATCCGAGGGCAATACCGGCCAGCAACGCCAGCAGGGCACGGAGTGGCTTCTCTGGCCACCACAGGAAAAATAACCCCATTACCGCAAACCCGCTCGACGCATGACCACCCGGGAAGCATTGACCGGGACCGCTGTTCTCAGGCACTGCGCTCAGCAGGGTAAAGTTCGCGGCTTTACCACCGAACATCGCCAGATCCCAGGGACAGGAGTGCGCGCTGTGTGCCTTCAGAATGCCGATCACCAAGGGTCCCAAGCCCAGCAGCAACGCGACCAGAACCCGCCTGCCATCACGTATCTGAATGCCACGCAACAGCATCACGACACCGCCAATGATGATTGCATCCTTCAGCAAGCGATGGTTGATCAGATCCAGCCAGCGGTTGTGTTGCCACGGGAAACGCTGGGTTAGCGGATCAAACCAAAACTGACTGATGGCGATATCAAGGCTTTCATGGCGTGACCACAACAGGAAAACCGATGCTAAAAATGCCAGCAAAATAAAGTTGATAGCGTAAAAGCGACGTGACAGCGGGTAAATAGCCGGGTTCTGAATCCTGATACGGGTTGTTGAATTGTTTAGTTTTGATGACAGCGACATGAATGTTTGCGGATAGTGAAACCAGGTGTACAGGGTCGCAATTCGCGCTTAAGAGAACCTTAAGCCACTTACGACGGGCATAAAAAAACCCGTCAGTCAGTGACTGGCGGGCTCCTCAACTTGGGGATTTCAAAGAAAAGCAGTGGCATTAATTCAGACTGCACCCCGGAAAAAAAGTTCTGGACTCAGTCGAAAAATTTTTATAAGGGCAAAATTGGCCAAATAATGACGATTAGCGTACCGGCCAGCGTCAGCAGCACGTTGGCAATCGCATAGGTTCCGGCATAGCCCAGCGCCGGAATATTGCTGCGTGCGGTGTCGCTGATAATCTCCATCGCCGGGGCGCAGGTGCGTGCCCCCATAATCGCCCCGAACAGCAGTGCGCGGTTCATTCGCAGTACATAAGCACCAAACAGGTAACAAATCACCACCGGCACCAGACTGACCAGCAGGCCACTCAGTAACATCAGCGCACCTTCACTGCCCAGCCCGTGTTGCAGGCCGCTGCCTGCGCTAAGGCCAACGCCCGCCATAAACACCATCAGGCCGAACTCTTTTACCATCGTCAACGCGCCCTGAGGGATGTAACCAAAGGTCGGATGGTTGGCACGCAGAAAGCCCAACATGATTCCGGAAAACAGGAGCCCGGCCGCGTTACCGATACCAAAACTGAAATTGCTGAACTGGAAAGTGATCATGCCGATCATCAAACCAATAATAAAGAAGGCGCAAAATGCCAGCAGATCGGTCATCTGACTATGGATGGCGATAAAGCCGATGCGATCGGCAAGACTTTTCACGCGCTTAGCCTCACCGCTGACCTGCAACACATCACCTTTGTTCAGCATGATGCTGTCATCGATCGGCATTTCAATCTGGCTGCGGATAACGCGGTTGAGGAAACAGCCATGATCGGTCAGCTTCAGATGATTGAGACGTTTATTCACCGCATTATGGTTCTTCACCACAATCTCTTCGGTCACGATGCGCATATCCAGCAGGTCACGGTCGAACACTTCTTTGCCGTTACGGAAGCTGGGATCGAGACGGGCATGGGCATCGGGATAACCCACCAGCGAAATCTCATCGCCAAGTTGCAACTGAGCATCCCCATCCGGGCTGGCAAGGATACCGTTGCGGCGCAGACGCTCGATATAACAGCCGGTCTGACGATGAATGCCCAGTTCACGCAGATTTTTGCCGCCACTCCATGCCACCAACTCTGGCCCAACGCGGTAGGCGCGGATCACCGGAAGGAAAACTTTACGCTGACTGTCAGCATCCAGACCGCGCTCACGGGCAATTTGCTGGGCGCAGGTCGGCAGGTCCTGATGTTGCAGACGTGGCAGGTAGCGTGCGCCGAAGATCAGGCTGACCAGACCGACCAGGTAGGTAATGGCATAGCCGAGACTGAGATGATCCTGCATCAGGTTCAGTTGCTGATTGTCACTGATACTATGCCGGAGCGTGTCCCCGGCACCCACCAGCACCGGTGTGGAGGTCATGGCTCCTGCCAGCATGCCAGCGGTCAGGCCAATATCCCAGCCGAACACTTTACCCAACAGCAGCGCCAGCAGCAGGGCGCTGCCCACCATCACGATGGCGAGAATAAAATAGTTTTTACCGTCACGGAAAAAGATCGAAAAAAAGTTGGGTCCCGCTTCGACGCCGACACAAAAAATAAACAGCATAAATCCGAGGCTCAATGCAGCGGTATTTATGGCGAAATGTTGTTCACCTAAAATAAGCGATACTACTAATACGCCAATGGAATTTCCGAGCTGGACAGAGCCAAGGCGTAATTTACCCAGACAGAGGCCGAGGGCTAAAACCACAAATAATAACAGGACGTCATTTCCGCTTAACAAATCTGCGACGTTAATATTCACGCTTTAACTTCTTATTTACCTGTAACATGTTGATGAAAAGGTCGTTTTTCGCTATCTTGTGGCGACCGCAGGTGCCCGTTTTGCCGAGAGGGCAGGGACCGAATTTTGAAGCGGCGTCATTCTAATCATAATTAACACCCTCAGCTATCGGCAGTTTTCATTCCTTCCGCATTCAGCTGTTTCTTTTTATTTCCACTCGTGTGCCAGGGCAGTTAAAAGTTTCAATATTGTTAACACTGAAGTTGAGGTTGGTTATGTTGCAGCGTAATAATCGCTGGCCTGCATCGGTGCTGGGCGTAACGCTATATACGCTGGTGTTTATTTTTGCCCATCATTTTTGGGTCTCACCGGGTGAAAGGTCGATAGGTGGTCAGCCAGAGTTGCTGCTGTTTCTGCTGCCGGGCATTGTGGTGGCGCTGATGCAGCCGGAAAGTCCGTTAAAAAGTACGCTGTGGGTGGCACTGGCGGGGACAGTGCTGGGTACGCTGTGGGTGTTGCTGGTGCTGAATCTGAGCCATAGCGGCTGGATGGTCATCTGGGGATTGAGTGCGCTGTTTTGGGCGGGCTGTGGCGCGCTATTGGTACGTTTGCTGCGCATCATGCTGGCGATGCGTTCATGAGGCAGGTGTAGCGGCGCGATTTATCGCGCGGTTTTCTGCTGGCAAAACCCGCGCGATAAATCGCACCGCTAAGATCTGTTATACCGCGAAATCCAGATTCTCTTTCGTCCATGCGGCGAAATCGGTATAGCCACCGATATGCTGCTGGTCGAGGAAAATCTGCGGCACCGTAGTGACCGGTTTACCCGCACGGGCTTCCAGATCGGCTTTGGTGATGCCTTCCACCTGAATGTCGACGTACTGATAATTAAAATCGTCACGTTCGGTGGTCAGTTTGGCGGCCAGTTCCTGGGCGCGTACGCAGTAAGGACAGCCGGGACGACCAAAAATCACTGCAAACATTGCTTCTCTCCTTCCGCTGCTGTTTTGTGATGAAAGTCACATCACAGCGTGAATAATGGCAGACATGATGCCCGCTAAGAAGGGTGAAAGAAAGAAGGAATTGCCTGTTGTTGTGATGCGCAGGGTCTTTAAAACTGCGCATCTGGCCCACGAAAAGTACGCCGCCATTCGCTGGGGCTGACGTTAAAACGCGCTTTAAAGCGCTGGCGAAATGAAATGGGCGACTGATAACCCGCCAGTGAGGCGACAGTCTCAATGCTGTGATCGGTGGTTTCCAGCAATTCCTGGCTGCGTCGCAATCGCTCCATATGCAGCCACTCGCCGGGCGTCATGCCGGTGGCTCTTGAGAAATGGCGAGTCAGCGTGCGTCTGCTCATGCTGACAAAGCGTGCCAGTGCAGCGATATCATGCGGCTTATCAAGGTTGTGGCGCAAAAAATCGATCAGCTCGTTGATCTGACTGTCTCGTGTGGAATCGGGCACCACGCGTTCAAAACGGGACAATCACGATATCAGCATTGGCAAGGGACTCCAGGCCTTGCCCGACATGGATGGAGAGGCCGTTTTCAGAGGCGATCACCCCAGGCTGCTCAGCGGCAATATCCACTTTAAACAAACCTTCCTGAGGCATGGCTTTACCAAATACCATCAACGGTACAGAAAAGTGGAACGGGCTAAATCCCCGACTGGCCACCACCACCACACGCAATGCAGGCATCGTTCCCACTCCAGATTAAAAGCTCAGGGTTTCACCATCGTCTGGCACCAGGATCTGATGTTCAAGTCCCTGCCCGGCAGCAAATTCACGCAGTTCCTTGCGACTCAGCAGACAATGATTCACCGCTTCCATATGGGAGGCCACAATCATGGCGGTAGGCAGTCGCTGATGGGTGCGCAACGCATCCTCTTTGCCCATGATGATCGCGCCGAGACCGTCCAGCGTAGCGCAACCGATATTCAATACAATGACTTCCGGTGTAAAGGTGTTCAGGCTATCGACATAGGGTTTTACCCAGACGGTATCACCCGCAATATACAGCGTTTGTTCGTTTTCATGACGGAAAACCAGGCCGCAGGCATCGCCGAGACGTTCCGCCACGGCGGGGATCGCATAAGCCTCATCGCTACCGTGCTGCCCATCGGTTTTACTGATAATGATACCCGCAATATTGTTTTCCGCGGCCAGTGCCTGCACCTGGCTAAAGCCCTGTGAACGCAGTAGGGTGGCATCCTGTTCATTTTGGGTGTAGATGAGGCGGTCTTTGGAAATCCGCTGCTGCGCGGCCTCATCCCAGTGATCCTGATGGGTATGGGTGACAATAATGATATCGACATCAAGTAGCTCATCGATGCTCAACGGCAACGGAACCAGCGGGTTACGCAGATGGGCGCGGGCCGAACCCGGGAAGCCGGGCCATGCGTCTTTATCAGCGAACATGGGATCGATCAGGAAGCGCACACCGGCATACTCGAGTTTTAAGGTTGCGTTACGAACCTGGGTCAGTTTCATGTTTTATTTCTCCGACAATATTGAGCTGTCAGTATAAAAATTCCCCTTGCTGGCAGTGAGTCGGCACAATGCCATCCTTCGATGGAAAAGGGTCACATTAAGCCACCGGATTACCACCAGGCAATTGTGCTATAACAGACGGCTTAACGGATTGAACTGTGGGAGAGTCATCTCATGAGCAACCTGGCCCGATTACCAAAGCCGGTGCTGTTACTGGAAGCCATCGGCGTGATCGCCGTGATTGGCGCACTGGCGTTAATTAATGACTGGATCGCGACGCCTGCCGCTATCAGTGAAAAGACGCTGGCGACGGTGTTGTTCATTGTCGGCATCGTGCTGATGCTGCCTGCCGCCTGGTTGATGATGTGGCGTACCGCCAAAGCGATGGCCCCCCAGTTGTTCAATCAACATGACAAAAAGAAGTAACCGGAGAGGATTATGACGCCGACCATTGATTTACTGTGCAGCCACCGTTCCATTCGTGCTTTTACCGATCAGGATATTGATCAGGCGCAGCGCGACGCCATTATTGCAGCGGCACAAGCGGCTTCAACCTCCAGTTTTTTGCAGTGTTCCTCGATTATTCGTATCACCGATCGGCAGAAGCGTGAGCAACTGGTGACACTGACTGGCGGGCAGCCGTGGGTGAGTGCCGCTGCGGAGTTTTGGGTGTTCTGCGCCGATTTTAATCGTCATCTGCAAATTTGCCCCGAAGCGCAACTGGGGCGAGCCGAGCAGTTATTGCTGGGTTGCGTGGATACCGCGCTGATGGCGCAGAATGCGATGATAGCAGCGGAATCGCTCGGTCTGGGTGGTGTGTTTATCGGCGGTATCCGCAACAACATCGCGGATGTCACCACGCTGCTCGGCCTGCCCAAGTTTGTGCTGCCATTATTTGGTTTCTGCATCGGCCATCCTGCCGCGGTGCCGGATATCAAACCCCGTATCCCGCAGGCGATGCTGGTGCATGAAAACACCTATCAACCTTTCGATGCGGCGGTGCTGGCGGAATACGACAGCCGCACCAGCATCTATTATCAACAGCGTGACAGCAATCAACGTGCGGAAACCTGGAGCGAGCTGATTCAACGCCTGATCATAAAAGAAACGCGTCCGTTTATGCTGGATTACCTGCACCAGCAGGGCTGGGCAACCCGTTAAGCACAAGGAATTCTGCGATGAAAATGGCCATTCTCTCCCGTGATGGACAGCTTTATTCGTGTAAGCGTCTGCGTGAAGCAGCGGAAGCGCGTGGTCATCAGGTGCAAATTATCGATCCGCTTTCCTGTTATATGAATATCAACCCGGCGTCGCCTGCGGTGCATTATCGCGGTGAACCGCTCGGGCATTTTGATGCGGTGATCCCGCGCATCGGATCCGCCATTACCTTTTACGGCACGGCGGTGCTGCGCCAGTTTGAGTTGTGCGGCAGCTATCCATTGAATGAGTCGGTGGCGATTACCCGGGCGCGTGACAAACTGCGTTCGCTGCAACTGCTGGCGCGCGAAGGGATCGATATGCCGGTCACTGGCTTTGCTTCGTCACCGGATGATACCGATGATCTGATCACCATGGTGGGCGGCGCGCCTTTGGTGGTGAAGCTGGTGGAAGGGACGCAGGGCATTGGCGTGGTGCTGGCGGAAACCCGTCAGGCGGCGGAGAGCGTGATCGATGCGTTTCGTGGTCTTAACGCGCATATTCTGGTGCAGGAGTTCATCAAAGAAGCGCAGGGGCGGGATATTCGCTGCCTGGTGATTGGCGATGAGGTGGTCGCGGCGATTGAACGCGCCGCCAAAGAGGGCGATTTTCGTTCCAATCTGCATCGCGGCGGCAAGGCTTACCCGGTGCGCATCACCGATCAGGAACGTGAGATTGCGGTCAAGGCGGCCAGCACCCTGGGGCTGGAAGTGGCTGGTGTTGACATTTTACGTGCCAACCGAGGGCCACTGGTGATGGAGGTGAATGCGTCTCCTGGTCTTGAGGGCATTGAATGCACCACCGGGATGAACATCGCTGCCATGATGATAGACTGGATTGAACAGCACGCGCTGCCCGGTTTCCGTCTTAAAACTGGTGGCTGAGACGCGCTTTTCAGCGTTTTTCGTGGCATCGATTTCATTTTTTCCGTAAGCTAAGGCGCTTATTTCTTCACCCCACGGGACATGACGATGGATTCACTGGTCGTTCCTGACATCGACGTGCTGCGTCGCTGGCTGGATCAACAAAATATCACCTGGTTCGAATGCGATGCCTGCCAGGCTTTGCATCTGCCGCATATGCAGAATTTTGACGGGGTGTTTGATGCAAAAATCGACCTTGTGGATGGTGTAATCCTGTTCTCAGCGCTGGCTGAAGTCAAACCGACGGCGTTGATTCCGCTGGTGGGCGATCTGTCGCAAATCAATGCCAGCTCCCTGACGGTGAAAGCCTTTATCGACATTCAGGATGATAATCTGCCGAAGCTGATTGTCTGCCAGTCGCTCAGTACCACCGCCGGATTAACCTTTGGTCAGTTCTCGCACTTTATGAAGCAAAGCGAGGAGCAGGTTTCTATGGTGATTATGGAAGCCTTCGCCAATAATTTGCTGATGATGGGCGAGGAAGAGGAGCGACAACCCAGCTCACTCGGCCGTGCGATGCTGCACTGATTTTCCTGTCTGATTAACTGCCGCTTTTTGCGGCAGTTTTCATTTTATCCCCACCACTTTTTATTCTGCATTTTGCCCTAAATCGCCAGATATTTGTCGTGCTTTATGCCGCGCATGCCGAACCCCATAGCAGAAACATGCATAACTTATCGCAAAAAGGCGTTTTTTACGCTGGGATCTGGTACAGGTGAGGCGGGGCGGCTATTCTTGCGGGGCTGCTTGAGACGTGCAACCTCAGCGCAGGTATAGGTTTTTACTATTAAACTCCCGCTGAATATTGATTCATTGTGTGCCTGTAAATAAACAGAAAACGCAACGTCCGGATCGCGTGTATGCAGCGTTGTGATGACCCGCTCAGGAGGAAGGAAAACATGTTCAACCAACGTAAAAAATGGTTGTCAGGTGTGGTTGCTGGTGTACTGATGACAGCGTCAGCTGGTTCACTGGCCGCAGATAAAACGCTGCACGTTTATAACTGGTCTGATTATATTTCGGCGGACACGGTTCCGAATTTCGAAAAAGAGACGGGCATTAAAGTCGTCTATGACGTGTTTGATTCCAATGAAGTACTGGAAGGCAAACTGATGGCCGGTAGCACCGGTTACGACGTGGTCGTGCCGTCGTCGAGCTTCCTCGCGCGACAGCTGCAATCTGGTGTGTTCCAGGAGCTGGATAAGAGCAAACTGCCGAACTACAAAAATCTCGACCCGGATCTGATGGCGAAAGTGGCTCAGCACGATCCAGGCAACAAATACGCGATTCCTTACCTGTGGGGCACCACCGGTATCGGCTATAACGTCGATAAAGTGAAAGCTATTCTGGGTAAAGACGCGCCGGTTGATAGCTGGGATCTGGTGTTGAAACCGGAAAACCTGGAAAAACTGAAAAGCTGTGGTGTTTCCTTCCTCGATGCGCCGGAAGAGATTTTTGCCACCGTGCTGAACTACCTCGGTAAAGATCCGAACAGCTCTGACCCGAAAGATTACTCCGGTGCAGCGACCGATCTGCTGCTGAAACTGCGTCCGAGCATTCGTTATTTCCACTCGTCGCAGTACATCAACGACCTGGCGAACGGCAACATTTGTGTGGCGATCGGTTGGTCGGGTGACATCCTGCAAGCGAAGGACCGTGCTGCTCAGGCGAAAAATGGCGTGAACCTGGCCTACAGCGTTCCGAAGCAGGGCGCACTGGCGTTCTTCGACATGATGGCGATTCCGAAAGATGCCAAGAATCTCGACGAAGCCTATCAGTGGCTGAACTACATCATGGATCCGAAAGTGATCGCCGACATCTCTAACAAGATGAACTATGCCAACGGCAACAAGGCGTCACTGCCGCTGATCAATGCCGATGTACGTAACAATCCAGGCATCTTCCCGCCAGCCGAGATTATGTCCAAGCTGTTCGTGTTGAAAGTCCAGGATCCGAAACTGGATCGTGTACGTACCCGTGCATGGACTAAAGTTAAAAGTGGTAAGTAATTCGTTCTGAACGGATTCACTTGTATTAGGACGACAACAGAGGCGCGGTGATGGCCTCTGTTGTGCCATTTTTAGCGGCTGATGTTAACAGTCGCTAAGCGTTGGAGATAAGTTAGTGAGCGACGCGATTCCCCGCCCCCATAACAAAACCGCAAAGGCATTAACGCCGCTGCTGGAAATCCGCAACCTGACCAAATCCTTTGACGGCCAGCACGCCGTGGATGATGTCAGCCTGACCATTTACAAAGGTGAAATTTTTGCTCTGCTCGGTCCTTCGGGCTGCGGCAAATCGACCCTGCTGCGTATGCTGGCAGGATTCGAGGTGCCGAGTAGCGGTCAGATTGTGTTGGATGGGCAGGATCTCTCCCATGTGCCGCCGTATCAGCGGCCGATCAACATGATGTTCCAGTCCTATGCGTTGTTCCCGCACATGACGGTGGAGCAAAATATCGCGTTTGGCCTCAAGCAGGACAAACTGCCGAAAGGCGAAATCGCCAGCCGCGTTGAAGAAATGCTGGCGCTGGTGCACATGCAGGAGTACGCCAAACGTAAACCGCATCAACTTTCTGGCGGTCAACGTCAGCGTGTGGCGCTGGCACGTAGTCTGGCTAAGCGTCCGAAGCTGCTGCTGCTGGATGAACCGATGGGGGCGCTGGATAAAAAGCTGCGCGACCGTATGCAACTGGAAGTGGTGGATATTCTGGAGCGCGTCGGCGTGACCTGCGTCATGGTGACCCACGACCAGGAAGAAGCGATGACCATGGCGGGACGTATCGCCATTATGAACCGTGGTAAATTCGCCCAGATCGGTGAGCCAGAAGAGATTTACGAACACCCAACCAACCGCTTCAGCGCCGAATTTATCGGCTCGGTAAATGTGTTTGAAGGATTGCTGCGTGAGCGCCGTGAAGATGGTCTGGTGCTGGAAAGCCCGGGTCTGGTGCATCCGCTGAAAGTGGAGACGGATGTCTCCATCGTCGATAACGTTCCGGTGCATGTGGCGCTGCGCCCGGAAAAAGTGATGCTGTGCGACGAAGTGCCTGCCGATGGTTGTAACTTCGCGGTGGGGGAAGTGGTACACATCGCCTATCTTGGCGATTTGTCGATCTACCATGTGCGTTTGCAGAGCGGTCAGATGATTAGCGCCCAGTTGCAGAACGCCCATCGTTACCGCAAAGGCGCGCCCACCTGGGGCGATGAAGTGCGCCTGTGCTGGGATGCAGACAGCTGTGTGGTTTTGACGGTTTAAGGAGGCGGAATGAGCCAGATTTCTCAACCCGGTGCCACGCAGGCTGAACAGCCGGGCACCCCGCTACAGCGCTGGGCCACGCGCATCAAAATGCAACATGGCCGTAAGCTGGTGATCGCACTGCCGTACCTGTGGCTGGTGCTGTTTTTCCTGCTGCCGTTCCTGATTGTGCTGAAAATCAGTTTTGCCGATATCGCGCGCGCGATCCCGCCTTATACCGATTTGGTCACCTGGGCTGATGATCAGCTCAATCTGGTGCTTAATCTCGGTAACTATCTGCAACTGACGGATGATCCGTTATACGCCGATGCCTATCTGCAATCGCTGAAAGTGGCGGCTATCTCCACCATTATCTGCCTGGTGATTGGTTATCCACTGGCGTGGGCGGTGGCGCACAGTAAGCCTTCCATGCGTACCATCCTACTGTTGCTGGTGATCCTGCCGTCATGGACGTCGTTCCTGGTACGTGTGTATGCCTGGATGGGGCTGCTGAACAATAACGGTATCCTCAACCGTTTCCTGATGTGGCTGGGCGTTATCGATCATCCGCTGGTGATCCTCTACACCAACACCGCAGTGTATATCGGTATTGTCTACTGCTATCTGCCGTTTATGGTGCTGCCCATTTATACCGCGCTGACGCGTATTGATTATTCGCTGGTGGAAGCCTCACTGGATCTGGGTGCGCGTCCGTTGAAGACCTTTTTCAGTGTCATTGTGCCGCTGACCAAAGGTGGGATTATCGCCGGTTCGATGCTGGTGTTTATCCCGGCGGTGGGTGAGTACGTCATCCCTGAATTGTTGGGCGGCCCGGACAGCATCATGATTGGACGTATCCTGTGGCAGGAGTTCTTCAACAACCGTGACTGGCCGGTGGCGTCAGCGCTGGCGGTGATCATTCTGTTGATTCTGATCCTGCCGATTGTCTGGTTCCACAAACATCAAAACCGTGAAATGGGAGAGAAGGGATGAATCAGTTACCGGCTATCCGCTCCCCCTGGCGTACCACGATTCTGGTGCTCGGCTTTCTGTTCCTGTATGCACCGATGCTGCTGCTGGTGGCCTATTCGTTTAACAGTTCACAACTGGTAACGGTGTGGGAGAGCTTCTCGTTCCACTGGTACCATGTGCTGTTCCAGGACGATGCGATGATCGATGCGGTGCTGCTCAGCCTGAGCATCGCCGCGATGTCTGCCAGTATGGCGGTGGTGTTGGGCACTATCGCAGCGGTGATTATCGTGCGTTTTGGCCGTTTTAAAGGGCACAACGGCTTTGCGTTTATGCTTACCGCGCCGCTGGTGATGCCGGACGTGATCACCGGGTTGTCGCTGTTGCTGCTGTTTGTGGCGATGGGCAATACCCTTGGCTGGCCGAGCGATCGTGGCATGCTGACTATCTGGTTGGCACACGTCACCTTCTGTACCGCTTATGTGGCGGTGGTAATCAACTCGCGCCTGCGTGAGTTGGACCGTTCGATTGAAGAAGCGGCAATGGATCTCGGCGCAACGCCCCTTAAGGTGTTCTTCGTGATTACCGTACCCATGATCGCCCCGGCCATCATTACGGGCTGGCTGCTGGCGTTTACCCTGTCGCTCGATGACCTGGTGATTGCCAGCTTTGTGACCGGTCCGGGTGCGACCACCTTGCCAATGGCGATCTTTGCCACCGTGCGTCGTGGCGTGAACCCGGAGATCAACGCCCTGGCATCGCTGATTCTGTTTGTCGTCGGTCTGGTCGGTTTTATCGCCTGGCGCTTTATGGCGCACGAAGAAAAGCAACGTTTGCGCGATATTCAGAAAGCAAGACGTGGCTGAAATCCGTAACATTTGCCACTATAGGAGAGGCTGGAGCTGACGTAATGTTGCTCAGGTAGGATACATCTCGTAGCGGCGCGATTTATCGCGCGGGGTTTTACACCTGCGACAGCGCGATAAATCGCGCCGCTACTGATTCGTGCAAACCTGATCAACATGATGGCGCAGCCAGCCTTTTGTTATGGAGTCGGTCGATGTCGGAAACCCTGAAAAAAGTGCCTTTGTTCACGCCTGCGCCGGTGTTGGTTGCCGGTATCGCCATTATTGCGACACGCTGCATCAGCGTGGTGATGCTGGCGAATGAACTGGGTTACGAAGAGTTAGTCAATTTTGTCCACCGTAGCGCTCAGGCCTGGGATTCCACCGTCATTTTCATTGCCAGCCAGCTGATCTTTTTGTTTGAGCTGCGCTGTGCTTTCACCCTGATGCGCGGCAGTAACCGAGGACGCTGGGGTTATGTGGCGACCCAGATTATCGTGCTGGGATATATGCTGATGGCGTCGATGGGCTGGATTTACCCGGAGATCTTCAGTATCGATGGCGAAACTAACGCGCAGATCATTCACCATACTCTGTCGCAGAAACTGCCGGATGTGATGGTTCTGCTACTGTTGTTTGTCCCGGCCAGCAGCCGCGCTTTTTTCCGGCGTCGGTGATACAATCGCCCCCCGTTTTTTTCTCCCGATTCAGAATACAGGCCCCACCATGCATTGCGCGCTTTATGATGCCGACCGCTGCCGTTCCTGCCAGTGGCTGGAAAAACCTTACCCGCAGCAGATTTCTGCGAAACAGTCGCTGCTGGAGCAACTGCTGGCGCAGCAGGCGGTAGGGGAGTGGTGCGCGCCGGTCACTTCGGTTGAACAGGGGTTCCGTAATAAAGCCAAGATGGTGGTGAGCGGCAGTGTCGAGCGTCCGGTGTTTGGCATGATGTCGCGTGATGGCGAGCCGGTTGATCTGTGCGCCTGCCCACTCTATCCCGCCAGTTTTGCTCCGGTGTTTGCCGTACTCAAACCCTTTATCGCCCGTGCCGGTTTAACACCGTATAACGTGGCGCGCAAACGTGGTGAGTTGAAGTTCCTGTTGCTGACGGAGAGCACCCAGGGCGGCATGATGCTGCGTTTCGTGCTGCGCTCTACCAGCAAACTGGAACAGTTACGCGCCGCGCTGCCGTGGCTGCAACAGCAACTGCCACAGCTGACGGTGATCTCTGCCAATATTCAGCCGGTGCATATGGCGATCCTCGAAGGCGAGGAAGAGATTGCGCTGACGCCTGATCAGGCGCTGGCCGAGAAGTTTAATCACGTACCGCTGTATATTCGCCCACAAAGTTTCTTCCAGACCAACCCACGGGTGGCAGCCAGTTTGTATGCTACCGCACGCGACTGGGTGGCGCAGTTGGCGGTGAGCAGCATGTGGGATCTGTTTTGTGGCGTAGGCGGTTTTGGTCTGCACTGTGCCAGCGCAGAGATGCAGTTAACCGGGATTGAGATCAACGCGGAAGCTATCGCCTGTGCTCGCCAGTCAGCTCAGCAACTGGGACTGGAGAAAGTCAGTTTTGCCGCGCTGGATTCCACCCAGTTCGCCACCTCGCGGGATCAGGTACCGGAGTTGGTGCTGGTCAATCCGCCACGCCGTGGCATTGGGGCTGAGTTATGCGCCTACCTTAGCCAGATGGCACCGGAATACATTCTCTATTCCAGCTGCAATCCGCATAGCATGGCGCAGGATATCGCGCGTCTGAGTGCCTATAGCGTCAGCCGCGTGCAGCTGTTCGATATGTTTCCCCACACCGCCCATTTCGAAGTGCTGACGTTACTGACTAAATGCTGAAGGGTGGGGCGACGCCGTGCTCATCCTGAACCGAGGACAGTGCAGAACCTGTCAGGCATCACACCGCGCCGACCCCATAGCTATTATTCGGGGAACCACTTCTGATTGAGTTGCTGATACGTACCGTTGGCTTTGATTGCCGCCAGCGCGCCATTCAGCTGATCGCGTAGTTCGGTATTACCTTTACGTACCGCAATGCCCAGCCCGGTGCCAAAATAACTGGCATCCGTCACATGCGCGCCAACCGGGGCCAGATCAGCATTAGTTTTCAGCCACTGATTTACCACGGCGGTATCACCGAATACGCCATCCAGACGGCCATTTTTCAGGTCGAGAATGGCGTTCTGGTAACTGTCATACGCCACCGCGACCACTTCCGGATGCTGCTCCAGCAGGTACTTCTGATGGGTGGTGCCGTTTTCCATACCAATCCGTTTGCCCTTCAACTGGGCGAAATCACTGAACTGGCCTTTACGCGCAATGACGACAGCTGAGTTGGCATAATAGGGTTGGGTGAAATCCACCTGTTTGCTGCGATCGGCGGTGATATCCATACCGGAGATGATGGCGTCATAGCGGCGGAATTTCAGAGAGGGGATCAAGCTGTCAAATGCGTTGTTGGTGAAGGTACATTCGGCCTTCATTTGTTGGCATAACGCTTTTGCCAGATCGATATCAAAGCCAACGATTTGATTTTCACGGTCCAGAGATTCAAATGGAGGATAAGTCGCGGAAGAGGCGAAGCGGATTTTCTCCGCCGCAAAGGCATTCATTGCCAGAGTTGCCAGTGCAGCAGCAACGATCCATTTTTTCATTTTTGAGGCTCCTGTAGATCATTTACGCCCGGAGGCGAACGCGTTACAAGATGCCATCGAATGCATCATTATGCAAGAATGTTGTATAAATAATGAAAAAAGGCGGGAAAACCCGCCTGGATATTAATTTCTACGCTCAAATGCCAGCGCGCGTCGTTCAATCAGGCGCATCATCAATGTCAGCAAACCATTGACGCACAGATACACTAAACCGGCGGCGGCGAACACCGTGACATCATAGGTGCGGCCATACAGCAATTGACCGTGGCCCATTACCTCCATCAGCGTGATGGTGTAGGCCAGAGAGGTACTTTTGAACACCAGCACCACCTCATTGGAGTAAGACGACAGCGCACGTTTAAACGCATACGGCAGCAGAATTCGCAGCGTGTCTTTACGATTCATCCCGAGGGCAGCACAGGATTGCCACTGACCGGAAGGAATGGCACGTACCGCGCCGTAAAACAATTGCGTAGTGTAGGCTGCGCTGTTGAGCGACAGCGCCAGCAGGGCGCACAGCCACGGCTGCGACAGCAAATGCCACAGCCAGGGAGTGTTCTGGATGCTGGGGAACTGGCCGGGGCCGTAGTAAATCAGGAAGATCTGCACCAGCAGCGGCGTACCGGTGAACACCGTGATGTAGCCTTTAACGAGGGCATTCAGCACCGGCACTTTCAGCGCCAGCACCACGGTGAACAGCAGCGACAACACCAGCGCGGCGATCAGTGAAGCGACGGTCAACGTCAGGCTGGTATGCAGACCTTTCAGCAGTTCGGGTAAATATTGCAGCATATCAGGCTCCCCGCTCAAAACGCGTGGTGCGCGATTCAATACGGCGCAGCACCGCCTGACTGAACAGCGTGATAATCAGATAGATGGCAGCGGCCACCAGATACCAGGTAAAGGGCTCCTGCGTACGGGTAGCGATGCTTTTGGTCTGCAACATCAGATCGTTAACGCTAATCAGCGACACCAGCGCGGTATCCTTCAGCAGCACCAGCCACTGGTTACCCAGGCCGGGTAATGCGTGACGCCACATCTGCGGCATGATCAGGCGGAAGAAAATCGCTGACTTCTTCATCCCCAGCGCCTGACCGGATTCCCACTGACCCACTGGCACCGCTTTTAACGCGCCGCGCAGGGTTTGTGATGCGTAAGCCGAGTAAAGCATCGCCAGCGCAATCACGCCGCACAGGAATGGGCTGACATCGAAGTTTTCAATCTGTACCTGCACCGGAATGCTGAACAGGCCAAGGTTGATATGGAAGCCATCCGACAGTGTCAGCAACAATTGCGAGGCACCGAAGTAGATAAACAGCACCACGAGGATTTCCGGCAGACCGCGAATCAGCGTCACCAAACCGGTGCCAACCCAGGCCAACGGCTGCCAGCGCACCGATTCCCAGCCAGCAAAAATCATCGCCAGCACAAGGCCGGCGATCAATGCACAAACGGCAAGGCCGACGGTCATACCGGCGGCGCTTGCGAGTGGAATCATTTCATTCATCAGAAATTACTGCTGAAACCATTTGTTGTAGATGGTTTTGTAAGTACCGTCGGCTTTGACTTTATCCAGCGCGGCGTTGAATTTTTCCTGCAACTCGGTGTTACCCATGCGCACCGCGATGCCAAGACCGGTGCCGAAGTAGGCTTTGTCGGTCACTTTATCACCCAGCGCGGCCAGGTTCGGGTTTTGCTTCAGCCACTCGTTGACCACCGCAGTGTCACCGAAGACGGCATCGATGCGGCCATTTTTCAGGTCGAGGATGGCGTTCTGGTAGCTGTCATACGGTACCACGGTGATGTCGCTGTGCTTATCAGACAGGTATTTCTGATGGGTAGTGCCGTTCTGCACGCCGACACGCTTGCCTTTCAGCGCCGCGACGTCCGCCACTTTGCCTTTCTGCGCGATAAACAGCGCCGAGTTGTCGTAGTAAGGTTTAGTGAACAGCACCTGCTTTTCACGCTCTGGCGTGATGTCCATACCAGCCATCACCGCGTCGAAACGGCGGAATTTCAGGCTCGGGATCAGGCTGTCAAAGGCCTGATTGGTGAAGGTACAGGTGGCATCAATCTCTTTACACAAGGCATTGGCCAAATCGACATCAAAGCCCTGAATTTTATTGTCAGAATCGACGAATTCAAACGGAGGATAAGAGGCCTCGGTCGCGAAACGCAGGGTCTGCGCAGCGGAAGCGCTCAGACTCAAACCAGCAAGCAGTGCAGCAAGTACGACTTTTTTCATTAGAGACATCCTGACTTAGTGCGAAAGATAGTGAGCAAACGCGTCGGTTTGCGGCTGTATAAAGTGGCTGGCGTCGCCCTGTTCCACAATGTGGCCATTTTCCATGTACACCACACGACTGGCGGTCTTACGTGCGAATTCCACTTCATGGGTGACGATCACCTGGGTAATCCTGGTCTGCGCCAGCTCATTGATAATGCTGACGATCTGCGCGGTGATTTCCGGGTCGAGTGCGGCGGTCGGCTCATCGAACAATAACACCTGGGGTTCCATCATCAGCGCGCGTGCAATCGCCACGCGTTGTTGCTGGCCACCGGAAAGGTGCAAGGGAAAACGCTCGGCATAAGGGGTCAGACGCAGACGATCCAGCAGTTTTTCGGCGCGCGCACGGGCCTGATCCTTGCTTAAACCCAGCACGCGGCAGGGCGCTTCGATCAGGTTTTGCAGCACCGTCAGATGCGGCCACAAGTTGTATTGTTGGAACACCATACCCACGTTCTGACGCAATTCACGAATCGCGCTGTCAGACGGAGTCTTACTGAAGTCGAAATGATTACCGGCGATCTGCAAACTGCCAGAACGCGGCTGCTCCAGCAGATTCAGCACGCGCAGGAGTGAACTTTTCCCCGCGCCGCTCGGACCGAGCAACACCAGCGTCTCGCCCTGTGGGCAGGCCAGGTTGATATCGAACAGCGCCTGATGGGCACCGTAAAAACAGTTAATGCCGGTTAGTTGAATACTCATGCGCAATAAATGAATAGCAATTGATGCCGCGAATCTTAACGTCACCAGAATAGTTATGCAATTGAGGTGGGTTAAAATTTATTAAACAGCAGTTAAAGGTAAAAAGCGTAGCACAATATCTCGACATCGCGGTATGGCAGACAAAAAGCGCGATAAATCGCGCCGCTACGCTCAGGGTGGATATGGTCGCGGCGTGATTCAGGTAATTAACGCTCCTCCAGCAACTGGCTCAGCGAGCCACCACCCGGATGCGGCCAGTTGCCAACGTAACGCACATCATCCACTACCCAACAACTGCCTTCGTGGATCATCAGTACTTCGTCCTGCCACTTCTTATCGCCCCGCGTCAGGTCAACACGCAGCGGGATATTGCGGGCATCCCGGTTGGGGATGGAGGAGGCGCTGGCTACCTCAGCAGAGGTGGGGCCTTGCGCCAGGCTGGAGAACAGGTCACCACTGCGCCAGTCGGCAGGTTTATTGCTCAACCCGTTTGACTGCACCAGCTTCTGATACAACCGGTCGCTCAGGTAGGGACGATATTTCGCTAGCAGCGCATTATCCGGCAGGCCCTGGGTTGGTTGGCTGACACGTAAATCGTAGAATTGCTGCGCCACGCTATCCGGGCCGCCTTCGACACACGACGCCATACGTGGACCATTATCCTTTATCACGGGCTCAACGGTGGTACAGGCGCTGAGCAGCACCGCTACGGGAACAACTAGCGCAAAAGCATTGTTTCTCATCTCGATTTCCTTATTGTTCACTGGCAAAGCGGCATAATTAGCATAAAGTATAGCGTTGGTTTCGGTGCCAGACGGGGGAGAGAATGTTGATGTGGCTGATGCGTGGTGGGTTGCTGCTGGCGATGCTGATCCTGAGCGGGTGTCAGTCGGCGATTGAAGCACGCCACGGCTATTGGGTTGATACCTCCCACCCGGCGCAAGGCGCGCGGCCACGTATTAAGGTGGTGGTGATCCACTACACCGCCGAAGATCTTCCCTCCTCGCTGGCGACCTTGACCGATCGTGAAGTCAGCGCGCATTACCTGATTCCGGCGCAACCCGAACAGCGCAGAGGAAAAGGGGTGATCTGGCAACTGGTGCCCGAAAGTCAATTGGCCTGGCACGCCGGACCGAGTTTCTGGCGCGGCGCGACGCGTATCAACGACACCTCGATTGGCATTGAACTGGTAAACAGCGGCTATCAACGCACGCTGGTCGGATTGCGTTGGCAGCCGTTCAGCCCGGCACAAATCGCGGCGCTGGAAGCCTTAGTCAAAGACATCACCAAGCGTTACGGTATTTCGCCGGAAAATGTGGTGGGGCACAGCGATATCGCGCCGCAGCGCAAACAGGATCCTGGTCCACTGTTTCCGTGGCAGCAACTGGCGCAGCAGGGGATTGGGGCCTGGCCCGATACAGCCACGGTACAGCGTTACCTTGGCGATCAGGCCGCCGATGCGTTGGTTGATCAACAAGCATTATTGGATGTGTTACAGCGCTACGGTTATGACGTCACGGCTGCCACCACGCCTGCGATGCAGCGTAAGGTGATTGCGGCATTTCAGATGCATTTCAGGCCACGGGATTACCGTGGCCTGGCGGATGCAGAGACGCTGGCAATTGTCCGCGCGTTACTGGCGAAATATGGTGCTGCCTGAGGTTATGCCTGTTGCAGGAAGGCCTGCCAGTGAGAGACCAGTTGTGCCAGATCGTCACGGCTGACATCCAGATGGGTAACAATACGCGTTACCGGGCCGACGCTAATCAACACGTCATGCGCCTTCAGCCACGCTTTTAACCCTTCAACCTGCTGCGGTGGGACCTGTACAAATAACATATTGGTTTGCTGGCTTACCACCGTCACGCCCAGCGCTTGCAACTGCTCGCCCAGCCAGGCCGCGTTGTCATGGTCGTCCTGCAAACGCGCCACGTTATGTTGCAGCGCATACAGGCCTGCGGCCGCCAGAATTCCGGCCTGACGCATCCCGCCGCCGGTCATTTTGCGCCAGCGGCGAGCCTGTTCAATATACGCAGCATCACCGCACAGCAGCGATCCCACTGGGGTGCCAAGCCCTTTGGACAGGCAGATGGTCAGGGTGTCGCAGTAACGGGCTATCTTTTCCAGCGTGGTGTTTTGCGCCACCACCGCGTTGAAGATACGCGCGCCGTCAATATGCAACGCCAGCTTATGTTCACGGGTGAATTGCCACGCTTGCTCCAGATACGCGAGTGGTAGCACTTTGCCGTGATGGGTGTTTTCCAGGCTAAGCAGCCGGGTGCGGGCAAAGTGGATATCGTCCGGCTTAATAGCGGCGGCGACATCGGCCAGCGGCAAGGTACCGTCTTCAGCCGCCAGAATCGGTTGAGGCTGAATGCTGCCCAGCACTGCCGCACCACCGGCTTCGTATTTGTAGTTATGCGCCTGCTGTCCAACGATATACTCTTCACCGCGCTGGCAGTGGCTCAATAGCGCCACGAGATTCGCTTGTGTACCGGTAGGAAAAAATAACGCGGCTTCTTTGCCGCTCAGACATGCAGCTTCGGCTTCCAGTGCATTGACGGTAGGATCGTCACGATAAACATCATCGCCGGTTTCAGCCGCCATCATGGCGTCCAACATGGCGGAACTCGGGCGGGTTACGGTATCACTGCGTAAATCGATCACGTCGCTCTCCTGAAAGAAAAAGCGGGCTGAGCGCCCGCATACGATTTTTTGGTTTGCTGAAACCGTTTTACCTCAGCCAGTTGGTTTTCGCCAGCTCCACAACTTCATCGCCACGACCATTCAGAATCGCGCGCAGCATATACAAACTGAAGCCTTTGGCCTGTTCCAGTTTGATTTGTGGTGGGATAGCCAACTCTTCTTTGGCGGTAATCACATCCAGCAGCACCGGACCATCATGGGCGAATGCTTCCTCCAGCGCGCTGTCGAGCGCCGAGGCTTGCTCTACCCGAATCCCTTTGATGCCACAGGCGGTGGCGATGGCCGCAAAGTCAGGATTTTCCAGTTCGGTGCCATCAGTGAGATAGCCTCCGGCTTTCATCTCCATCGCCACAAACCCCAGCACGCTATTGTTGAAGATCACCAGCTTTACCGGCAGCTTCAGTTGTGCCACGGAAATAAAATCGCCCATAAGCATGCTGAATCCGCCATCGCCACACAGCGCCACCACCTGACGGTCGCGGTTGAGCGCCTGTGCGCCTAATGCCTGGGGCATCGCGTTAGCCATCGAACCGTGATTAAACGAGCCGAGCAGCCGCCGCTTACCGTTCATTTTCAGATAACGTGCAGCCCAAACCGTGGGGGTGCCGACATCGCAGGTAAAGATGGCATCATCAGCGGCAAAATGGCTGATTTGCTGCGCCAGATATTGAGGATGGATTGCCTGTTTATCATTGGCGGTTGCCAGCTCGTCCAGCCCTTTGCGGGCATCGGCATAGTGTTCCAATGCGTTGTCAAGGTGCTGACGATCGCTTTTGCTGGTGAGCTGTGGCTGCAATGCCAGCAGGGTGGCTTTGATATCGCCCACCAACGCCATATCCACATGGCTATGCGCGCCGAGACTGGCGGGATTGATATCAATCTGAATAATGTTGGCTTCTGCCGGGTAGAAGGGACGGTAGGGGAATTGCGTACCCAGCAGCACCAACGTGTCGGCGTTCATCATGGCGTGAAAACCGGAAGAAAAACCGATCAGACCGGTCATGCCAACATCAAAAGGATTGTCGTACTCGATATGTTCTTTGCCACGCATCGCGTGTACCACCGGTGCTTTCAGCGTCTCCGCCAGCTTTACCACTTCAGCATGCGCACCGGCGCAACCGCTGCCGCACAGCAGGGTAATATTTTTTGCGCCATTCAGCGTCAACGCCAGTCGGGCGATTTCACTGGCGGACGGCACCACCTGCGGCAATTGTGGCGGATACCAATCGGCGCGTGCGCCTTCTGGGGCTGCTTTCAGTGCCACATCACCGGGTAATACCACCACCGAAACGCCACGATTGAGGATGGCTTTACGCATCGCGATGCCCAGCACCTGCGGCAGCTGCTCCGGGTTGGACACCAGCTCGCAATAGTGGCTGCATTCGCGGAACAACTCCTGGGGGTGGGTTTCCTGAAAATAGCCACTGCCGATTTCACTGGATGGGATGTGCGCGGCAATGGCCAGCACCGGGACATGATTGCGATGGCAATCAAACAGGCCATTGATCAGGTGAAGATTGCCCGGCCCGCAGGAACCGGCACACACCGCCAGTTGCCCACTGATTTGCGCTTCGGCACCGGCGGCAAAAGCAGCGACTTCCTCATGTCGGGTGGGCATCCACTGGATGGTGCCCATGCGGTTGAGGCTGTCATTTAGCCCATTCAATGAATCGCCAGTTACGCCCCAGATGCGTTTCACACCTGCGTTTTCCAAGGTTTTCGCCAGCAGCGCTGCAACAGTTTGCTTCATCAAACACTCCTTTCCGGGAAAATGAGGTCAGTCTGAAGCGTAGACGATGGGATAACCGCGCAGCCGTGAAAAAATGCGCTGCGCGTAATCGGGTCAGGCGGAGAACAGGGCGATCAGAATCGGCGCCAGCAGGCTCATGATAAAGCCGTGCACAATGGCCGCCGGGACAATCTCCATCCCCCCTGCGCGCTGCAAGATGGGGAGGGTGAAATCCATTGAGGTGGCACCGCTCAACCCCAACGCCGTGCAGCGATGGCGTGTGACCAGCAGGGGAATTAGCATGATGGCGAATAATTCGCGTAGCAGGTCATTGAAGAACGCTGCACTGCCCATCACCGGGCCGAAGGCTTCGGTCATCAGAATGCCGGAGAGGGAGTACCAGCCAAATCCGCTCGCCAGTGCCAACCCGGTTTTTAGCGGCAAACCCAGTAACGTAGCAGCCAGAGCACCGCCACACAGGGCGCTGACCAGCGATACCCCCGCCACCAACAGGCCACGGCGATTCAACATAATCTGCCGTAATGTCATGCCGCTGCCGCGCAACTGAATGCCGACCAGGAAAAGCATCAGGATCAACGCGTATTCGCTGGCGGTGGCAGCGTGACGCAGAGGGGACGCATGGGTCAATCCCAGCAGAAATCCCGCGGCAACAGTGGCACACAATTTCACCGATTCCAGCGCCATATGCCAGCGTGAGGGCAATGTTTGCGGGCGATGGTTATGCTGCCACGGATAACGTTTTTCCAGTAACCACAGCGCGCCCAGCGAGCAGGCAAGGATACACAACATGCTGATGAGCGCGGTATGGAAGATCGTCAGCAGATTGCTACCAAGATTGTCGAGAAACGCCAGGCTGATGCCCATAAAAAACAGGATCAGGTAAACAATGTGTCCCAACGAGCGGTTGGCGATTTTCAACAGACGTGGGCTTTGCTGTGGCAACAACCAGCCGAGGATCAGTGGCAGCAGGATAATGATCAATCCGGTATACATCATGTGATTCGTCCCTGAAAAAATGAGGCGTCACGCTAACGAAAAATATCTGAAGTGTAAACCTTTTCCCGGTGAGACGGCTTGACCAACGCCACAAGGCAGACCATGCTCAGGCAAAGAACAGGATGGATGCTGCGATGATTCTGGAACATATCGATATATATGGTTTTCGCGGGATAAACCGACTCTCATTGTCGTTGACTGCGACCAATCTGTTGATTGGCGAAAATGCCTGGGGGAAATCGAGTCTGCTGGATGCGTTGACGCTGTTGCTGGCTCCCGCTACCGAATCCTATCTCTTCACCGAAAACGACTTCCACTTCCCGCCAGGCGATCTTGAGGCGCGCACTCACCAGTTACAGCTGGTATTCCGTTTTCGCGGCGAAAGCCACGATGAAGAGCCGGTACTGGAGCCGTTTTGGCAACGTGATGGTGACGGACGTTACCTCTGCTTCAGCGCACGCGGTAAGCGGCAGGAGCATCAGGTGAAAACCACCCATCGCTTTATTGATGCGCGCGGCGATGTATTACCGCTGGACGGGACGGCGCAGGCGTTGGTCCACTTAAGACACTTTTACCCGGTGTTGCGCGTGCGCGATGCCCGCTTTAGCCGTCGGGCACGTCAGGTGGAGACTGATCCGGTGCAACGTGCCAGTACCCTGAGCGAGTTGGCGCTGGAAGTTGATAAACTGACGCGTGATCTGGTTTCGCGACCACAAATGCTGAGCGATGAACTGCTGCGCCAGGGGCTGCATACGATGCAGCAATTGCTGGAGCATTACTTTTTGGTCCAGCATCCGGGGGGCAACATGGCCAGGGTATCGCCGGAAGCCCGAAACGGGGGGGAGGGTTGGCGTTCTCTGGATAAGCTCAATCATCTGATTGCGGGTACTGAATTGCGTAGCCGCCAGGTCATTCTGTTACGCATGTTTTCGCTGTTGATCCAGGCGCACGGCAACGCTGCGCTACCGGTCGGCGCTCGCCCCATGTTACTGGTTGAGGACCCGGAAACCCGCCTCCATCCCATTATGTTGGCGGTGGCGTGGAACCTGCTGGATCTGATGCCAGTGCAAAAAATCGCTACCACCAATTCAGGTGAATTGTTGTCTCAGGTACCGCTGGAGAGTGTTTGTCGTCTGGTACGTGAACCGACACGGGTTGCGGCCTGGCGCATCGGCCCTGAGGGGCTGAGCGCCGAGGAGAGTCGTCGGATTGGTTTCCATATTCGCGTCAATCGCCCATCCGCCCTGTTTGCGCGCTGCTGGCTGCTGGTGGAGGGAGAGACGGAGGTGTGGATTATTAATGAACTGGCACGCCAGAGCGGTTATCACTTTGCCGCGGAAGGGGTGAAGGTGATTGAGTTTGCCCAGTCCGGCCTGAAACCATTGCTGAAATTTGCCCGCCGTATGGGGATAGCCTGGCATGTGTTGACCGACGGCGATGATGCCGGGAAGAAATATGCGGCGACCACGCGCAGCCAGTTACAAGCGCATGAACATGATGCCGATCACCTGACGATGCTACCGGCGCTGGATATCGAGAACTTCTTTTACAAGCATGGGTTTAGTGACATTTATCATCAAACAGCGCACCTGCCGTTAAACGTCCCGATGAACGCCCGGCGTATTATCACTAAAGCGATTCATCATAGTTCTAAGCCGGAGCTGGCGATTGCTGTCGCAATGGCTGCTGCCGAACGTGGACCGGCGTCGATTCCGTCCCTGCTGGATAACTTGTTTTCACGGGTAATTTGGTTGGCACATGGCAAGGCCGATTGATTTCACGGCGAAATCTTGTCGGAAGAGGACGTAAAATTCTCAAAAGAAAAATGCCAGCATCACTGGCTGGCATTTTTTTTCGGGAGTGGTCAGAATGGATGAAGTGGCGCAGGTTTATACCGGCACCGATGTCTCCACCGGCACAATCAGGCTGGCGTGATTGCCTTTTGGCCCTTCATGGACATCAAACTGAACCTGCTGGCCGGCTTTCAGCGTTCTGTATCCCTCCATCTGGATCGTGGAGTAGTGTGCGAAGATATCGTCGCCGCCGCCAATCGGACAGATAAAGCCGAAGCCTTTGGCGTTGTTGAACCATTTAACAGTACCCGTCTCCATGCTTTTACTTCCCTCGCAAGACATTTTGATAAGTAGGTGAGGTCATTGAAGCTGTGAGTCGAGCTTGTTCAAAACTCACTCAGCTTGTGTAAGTAGAATGTAGAGAAACGGTCCTTATCGTCAAGCAAACGACCCGGGCGCGCAGGGGGAAATTCATCAAAATTTGAGGCAGTTAACGCTATTGCAAATTTTGTGATACAGGTCGCGCATGTGCTTTCAGGACCATTTTTTAGTAATGGGAAAATGGCTTGACAGACATGTTAAACTTTAGGTGTGAGCGCAGAAATGCGCACAACCGTAACGCAGAATTTCGACGGAACATTATGGCAAACACAAACGACTGGCTTAATTTTGAACATCTGGCCGAAGACAAAGTACGCGAAGGGTTAAAGCCGCCTTCAATGTATAAAGTCATTCTGAATAATGACGATTATACACCTATGGAATTTGTTATTGACGTTCTGCAAAAGTTCTTTTCTTATGATGTTGAACGTGCAACGCAGCTGATGTTGAAAGTTCACTACCAGGGAAAGGCGATCTGTGGTGTATTTACTGCGGAAGTGGCGGAAACCAAAGTTGCCCAGGTGAACAATTACGCACGAGATAATGAACATCCGTTGCTGTGTACGCTGGAAAAAGCCTGAAACCGTCTCCATATAGGGGAAAGGTCGTCAGAGCGATAATTGGGGGAGGTGCCTAATGCTCAATCAAGAACTGGAACTCAGTTTAAACATGGCTTTCGCCAGAGCGCGTGAGCACCGTCATGAGTTTATGACCGTCGAGCATCTGTTGCTGGCTCTGCTCAGCAACCCGTCGGCCAGAGAGGCACTGGAAGCCTGTACGGTGGATATCGTGGCTCTGCGACAGGAACTCGAAGCCTTCATCGAACAAACCACACCGGTGTTGCCTGCCAGTGAAGAAGAGCGCGATACGCAACCGACGCTCAGCTTCCAGCGCGTGCTGCAACGTGCGGTTTTCCATGTCCAGTCATCCGGGCGCAGCGAAGTATCGGGTGCCAATGTGCTGGTCGCCATTTTCAGCGAGCAGGAGTCGCAAGCGGCTTATCTGCTGCGTAAACACGAAGTGAGCCGCCTCGATGTGGTGAACTTTATCTCCCACGGTACGCGTAAAGACGAGCCTGGCCAGGCACAGAATGCGGAAAATCCGGTTAATGAAGAGCAAGCAGGCGGGGAGGAACGTATGGAAAACTTCACCACCAATCTTAATCAGCTTGCTCGAGTCGGTGGGATAGACCCGCTGATCGGCCGCGAGAAAGAGCTGGAACGGGCTATTCAGGTATTGTGCCGTCGCCGTAAAAACAACCCGCTACTGGTGGGGGAATCCGGTGTCGGTAAAACCGCGATTGCGGAAGGCCTTGCCTGGCGGATTGTGCAGGGTGATGTGCCGGAAGTGATGAAAGATTGCACCATCTATTCACTGGACATCGGTTCGCTGCTGGCGGGCACCAAGTATCGTGGTGACTTTGAAAAACGTTTCAAAGCGCTGCTGAAGCAGCTGGAGCAGGACAACAGCAGCATTCTGTTCATCGATGAAATCCACACCATCATTGGTGCGGGAGCAGCATCGGGTGGTCAGGTGGATGCAGCGAACCTGATCAAGCCGTTGCTTTCCAGCGGTAAAATTCGCGTGATGGGTTCAACCACCTATCAGGAATTCAGTAACATTTTTGAGAAAGATCGGGCGTTGGCGCGTCGTTTCCAGAAAATCGACATCACTGAACCGTCGGTTGAAGAAACGGTGCAAATCCTTAACGGTCTGAAACCGAAATACGAAGCGCACCACGATGTTCGCTATACCGCCAAAGCGGTCCGTGCGGCGGTGGAGCTGGCGGTGAAATACATCAACGATCGTCATCTGCCTGATAAGGCAATCGACGTGATCGATGAAGCGGGTGCGCGTGCGCGCCTGGTGCCAGCCAGCAAACGTAAAAAAACAGTCAATGTCTCGGATATTGAGACGGTGGTTGCGCGTATTGCGCGTATTCCGGAACAAAGCGTCTCGGCAACCGATCGCGATACGCTGAAAAACCTCGGCGATCGTCTGAAAATGCTGGTATTTGGTCAGGATAATGCCATCGAGGCACTGACTGAAGCCATCAAGATGAGCCGTGCGGGTCTTGGCCAGGAACGTAAACCGGTGGGTTCCTTCCTGTTTGCCGGTCCGACCGGGGTAGGTAAAACCGAGGTGACGGTGCAGCTGGCGAAAGCGCTGGGCATTGAGCTGCTGCGTTTCGATATGTCGGAATATATGGAGCGTCATACCGTCAGCCGTCTGATTGGTGCGCCTCCGGGCTATGTCGGTTTTGACCAGGGTGGCTTGCTTACCGATGCGGTGATCAAACATCCACACGCCGTGGTGTTGCTGGATGAAATCGAGAAAGCGCATCCGGATGTGTTCAACCTGTTGTTGCAGGTGATGGACAACGGCATGTTGACGGATAACAACGGTCGCAAAGCCGATTTCCGTAACGTGGTGCTGGTGATGACCACCAACGCCGGGGTTCGTGAAACCGAGCGTAAATCGATTGGTCTGATTCAGCAGGACAACAGCACTGACGCGATGGAAGAGATCAAAAAGATCTTTACGCCGGAGTTCCGTAACCGTCTCGACAACATTATCTGGTTCCGTCACCTGTCGACTGAGGTGATTCATCAGGTGGTGGATAAATTTATTGTTGAGCTTCAGGCTCAGCTGGATGCGAAAGGCGTGTCGCTGGAAGTTAGCGATGATGCGCGTGACTGGCTGGCTGAAAAAGGTTACGACAAAGCAATGGGTGCACGTCCAATGGCGCGTACCGTGCAGGAAAACCTGAAAAAACCGCTCGCCAACGAACTGTTGTTCGGTTCACTGGTAGATGGTGGCTCAGTCTCCGTCGCGCTGGATAAAGAGAAAAACCAGCTGACGTATCACTTCCTGAGTGCGGAAAAACGCAAAACCGAAGGTACCGTGCATTAATTAAAAGCCTTACAGGTCAAAAGCCCCTCTGGTGCATTGCATCAGGGGGGCTTTTTATATGCCTGCATTGACTCGTAGTGGCGCGATTTATCGCGCCGCTACGGATTGCGCATGAAAAAGGCCGGATGCAAATCCGGCCTTTTTTCGCGTTCAGAAAACGCGTGACGTGAACAACAAATCAGCGACTACGGAAGACAATGCGGCCTTTGCTCAGGTCGTACGGGGTCAACTCGACAGTCACTTTGTCGCCCGTCAGGATGCGGATGTAGTTTTTGCGCATTTTACCGGAGATATGAGCGGTAACCACGTGCCCGTTTTCAAGCTCTACGCGGAACATGGTGTTAGGTAACGTATCCAATACGGTACCTTGCATTTCAATATTGTCTTCTTTGGCCATCGAATCCTCTGGGTGAACTACCAAACTGTTGAACCGGCAAGATAATGCCGAATTCCATGATTTATGTAAAGAAACGTTGGTGATTTTGCCAACACTTCGCCGTGCGTCGCGCCAATTGCGCGTGCATTACGGATAAATTCGGGTGTTTTTGACGTCTGCGGGGGATTAGCGGGCTAAGAATCTGTAGCAATTGGCCTCTGATGCGCAACTGAAACAGCTTCGGGAAAACAGTCACTTTCCCAGCCTGGCAATTCCGGCTCGCCACAGCGAAGCGCGGACGACATACCAAACTCGACTATTATATCACTTTCACTGCGTATTGTGTGCAAAACATCTGCGCCAGCGCTCAAAAAAGGGTTTGTGTTTGCCAGCAACCCGCTAAAACAGGCTGCCATGCCAGGGTTTGTACATACTGCAAATAATCCACGCGCGGAATCTCTACGGCACCTAGCGAGGCGGTATGGGGATTCAGTACCTGGCAATCAATCAGTCGGCCATGATGTTGCAGAAAATGCTGACTGAAAACCCACAACGCGGTTTTGGAGGCATTTTCCTGGCGACTGAACATCGACTCGCCACAAAAAATCTGTCCCAGTGCCAGCCCGTACAACCCCCCGACCAGACGTTGTTCATGCCACACTTCAACCGAATGCGCATGGCCCAGTTCATACAACCGTAGCCAGGCGCGTTTGACCTCGAAGGTGATCCAGGTGCCTTCCTGACGATTACTGGCGCAGCCTTCCAGTACCTGCGCGAACGCCTGGTTCATGGTGACCCGATAGGGAGATTGACGGTGAAAACGCGCCATACTGCGGCTGAGGTGGAATGATTCCGGCAACATCACCGCGCGCGGATCGGGCGACCACCAGAGAATCGGGTCGCCGGGCGAAAACCACGGAAAAATACCACGCTGGTACGCATTCATCAGACGAGCAGGGGAGAGATCACCCCCCATCGCCAGCAAGCCATTTGGCTCGCGTAGCGCCATTTCCGGAGGCGGGAAATGCAGCGAATCGCGTGACAGTTGAACCAATCTCATTGCGTTAATCACCCTTACGGCAGTTCGCTAAGACTATAGCGCAAACCGTTGATGGAAACGCCAGTAGCGTCCTGCTTTTGAGATTAATTCGTCATGGGTACCCGATTCAATGATTTGTCCCTGGTCCATCACACAAATACGATCCATGTGCGTCAGGCCGCTAAGACGATGCGTCACCATAATCAGGGTTTTGCCGTGGCTGACCTGCTGCAATAGCGTCAGGATTTGTTGCTCAGTGGTAGCATCCAGACCTTCGGTTGGTTCATCCAGCAACCATAAATCGCCACCATGCAGCACCGCGCGCGCAATCGCCAGACGACGCAGTTCGCCACCGGAAAGAGGGCGACCACCTTCCCCCATCCAGGCATTCAAACCTTCGCTGTGATCCGCCAGATGGCCGAGGCCGACCTGATGCAGGGCTTCGATGAGTTGTTCATCGCTTGCCGTCGGTGCTGCCAACAACAAATTGTCACGCAGGGTCTGGCTAAACAGATGCACCCGTTGTGTTACCACGCTAATGCGCTGACGCAACGAGGCTTCATCCCAGTTGGCGAGAGGCTGGCCGTTCAGCGTGATGCTGCCCTGTTGCGCTTCCCAACCACGGGTAATCAATGCCAGCAGGCTGGATTTGCCACAACCGGTTGGCCCAAGCAGCGCCAGATGTTCGCCTGGCTGCAAATGCAGGGAAAAATGATTCAAAACCGCTTCAGAGCGTTGTGGATAGCTGAACTGAATATTATCCAGTGTCAGGCTGATGCCGGGTGTGGAGTGGATTTTGGCGCTCGGGAAACGAATAGCCGGAGGCTGATCGATAATCTCCTGTACCCGCTGCGCCGCGCTGGTGACCTGCGCCAGAGGCAGGAACGCACCTGCGACCGGTGCCAGTGCTTCAAAGGCCGCCAATCCGCAGAAGACGAACAACGCAATCAACGCGCCAGGCGCGCTATCGTTACCGACGCCTGCCGCAGAGATCCACAGCAACAGCGTGACCGTCACACCGGTGATAAGTAGCAACAAACTTTGCGCCAGCGCCTGTAAACGGTGTTGTTTACGTTGTGCCTGCTGCCAGTCGGTTTCTTCCTGATCCAGTTGCGCGCGCCAGCGTACAGCCGTGCCATAAATTTGCAACTCGGCCAGACCAGTAAGCCACAGCGTCAGCTGTAACCGCCAGTTGGCCTGATGGCGTGCAATACGCTGACCTGCCGCTGCGCCAACGCGCCAAAACAGCGGTGGCATCAGCAATAAGGTTGCTAACATGATGCCACCCAGCAGCAGCGCCAGTGGCACATCCAGCCAGGATAATCCCAGCGTCACGGCGAGAATCACCGCCGCCGCGCCAATCAGCGGGGAGATCACACGCAGATAAAGGTGGTCAAGCGTATCGACATCGCTGACAAAACGGTTGAGCAAATCACCCTGACGGAATTGCGCCAGTTGTTGCGGTGCCAGCGCAATTAATTTACTGAAAGTAAAGACACGCAAATGCTGCAATACGCGGAAGGTCGCGTCGTGGCTGACCAGACGCTCAAAATAGCGGGCGGCAGTACGAATAATGGCTGCACCACGCACGCCAGCGGCGGGCAACATGTAGTTGAAGCTGTACAAACCGGCCACGCCTGCCACCGAAGAGGCGGCGAGGAACCAGCCGGAGAGTGTCAGCAGGCCGATGCTGGCTAACAGCGTGGCGATGGCCAGCACGATCCCCAGACCAAGACGCCACGGATGGCGTCGCCACAGACGTAAAAAAGGCATCAGGCTATGCATCAGGCAATCTCCCTCTGGCGGTGTTGCACCATCTCACGCAACGGACCTTCCTGCTGATGCAACTGCTGCCAGTCACCCTGTTGCACCAGTTGGCCGTTTTGCATCACCCAGATCTCATCCCAACTGGCGAGATCGCTGAGTTGGTGTGTAATCATCAGGGTGGTTTGCCGCATAGCGGCCTGTTTCAGGGCGCTCATCACGCGCTGCTCGCTTTGGCTATCCAGGCCAGAACCGGGCTCATCGAGCAGCAGCAGTTGTGCCGGTTTCAGCAGGGCACGCGCAACGGCAATGCGCTGTGCCTGGCCGACGGATAAGCCGGTTGCGCCATCGCCGAGCGTTGTATCCAGCCCCTGAGGTAAACGCGGCAGAAATTCAGTGACCCCGGCTTGATTGAGGGCGTTTTCCAGTTCAGCCTCACTCACGGTACGTCCCATCAGCACATTGTCGCGCAAGGTGGCAGCCGGAAGGTGCGGGTTTTGGCCGACCCAGGCGAGATGGTGTTGCCAGTCTGAACGTGGCATATCACGCAACTCGCGACCATTAATTTTCAGGGATCCCTGATAGGGGAGAAAGCCGAGCAGGACATTCATCAGCGCGGTTTTACCGGCACCGCTTTGCCCTACCAGCGCGACCCGTTTACCTGCGCTCAGGTTAAAGCTCAACGGCTGGGACAGTGACTCTCCTTTGGCCGTCATTACCACCAGATCCTGGGCTGTTAGTTGAAGCGGGGCGGAGAAGGTGAACGGCTCGCCTGATTCGTCAGATTGCACTTCCGGGCTTTCTTGCAGGAAACGATCCAGTGCATCGGCACCGCCCACCGCCTGGGCTTTAGCATGATAAAAAGTGCCTAAATCGCGTAGCGGCTGGAAGAATTCGGGCGCGAGGATT
The DNA here is from genome assembly GCF_059730565.1 of Pantoea sp. X-Soil-TKNS-1279. NCBI lineage: Bacteria > Pseudomonadati > Pseudomonadota > Gammaproteobacteria > Enterobacterales > Erwiniaceae > Pantoea > Pantoea sp. X-Soil-TKNS-1279. The sequence continues at coordinate 1,524,997 of NZ_AP035948.1, forward strand.
AAGGCCAGGAAACCGGCAAACAGCGTAACGCCGCCGTGGTAATGACCAAAATTCAGCTCTCCAAGATAGGAAAAGCCGAAGTACACCGCGACCACGGCAATTGCCAGGGAGGCAAAAAACTCCAGCACCGCCGAAGAGAGGAAGGCCAGACGCAGAACTTCCATAGTGCGCTGACGAAAATCGGTGGTGCTGCGGGTGATGGCCTGTTGTTCTGCACTGGCGCGATCAAACAGGCGCAATGTTTCACGGCCACGCAGACGATCGTAGAAATCACCGCTCAGACGCGCCAGAGCAAGGAAATTGCGGCGGTTGGCATCGGCCGCGCCCATACCGACCATTGCCATAAACAGCGGAATCAAGGGTGCTGTAACCAGTAAAATCAGGCCAGCCGCCCAGTTAATCGGGAAGATCGCCACCAGAATGGCGCAGGGAATAAACACCGCCAGCGACATCTGTGGCAGATAGCGCGCGTAATATTCCTGCATCTCCTCAATTTGCTCCAGCAGCAGGGTGGCCCAGCTACCGGCGGGCTTGCCCTGAATCCATGCCGGACCCAACGTATTCAGACGGTCCAGAACCTGCTGACGCAAGGCGCGGCGAATCGCCATTCCGGCGCGCTGGCCTGCCATTTCGCGGCCATAATTCAGCGCGGCACGCAGCACAAAACACAGCAGCAACAGGGCAAACTGGCCCAACAGTTCCGTGCGAGGTTGATGGGCGATGATCAGGGCTTGAAGTAGCGTGGCGAGCAGCCAGGCCTGGGCGATAATCACCAGGGCGCTGGCAAATCCCAATAGAGAAACCAGACGCAAACTACGCGCACCGTGATGACGTTGCTGGCGGAGCCAGCGGAGAAGTTCCTGTTGCCGCGATTTGTTCATACGAAGCCGTTCAATTACTCAGAAGAGAAGTCGTTGCGAAGCAAAAACCCCAACAACGTCAGGCGCATGAACTGTAGCACGCAGGTAATAAAAAAGGCGACCAAAACAGGTCGCCTTCAGCAAATATGATCAGGTTATTAACAAGTTACTTATCGTTTTTAACCAAACCATCCAGGTAACGCTCTGCATCCAGCGCCGCCATACAGCCGGTGCCTGCTGAGGTGATTGCCTGGCGATAGATATGGTCCATCACATCGCCTGCGGCAAACACGCCAGGGATGCTGGTCTGGGTCGCATTGCCATGCAGACCAGACTGAACTTTGATGTAACCATTCTCCAGGGCTAACTGGCCTTCAAAGATGGCGGTGTTGGGGCTGTGGCCGATAGCGACAAACAGGCCGGCCACTTCCAACGATTCAGCAGCGTCACCTTTGGTCGACAACAGTTTCAGACCGGTAACGCCCATCTGATCTCCCACGACTTCGTCCAGCGTACGGTCGGTATGCAACACGATATTGCCGTTGCGTACCTTTTCCATCAGGCGGTCGATAAGGATTTTTTCGGCACGGAAGCTGTCACGACGGTGAATCAGATGCACCTCAGCAGCGATATTCGCCAGGTACAGCGCTTCTTCCACGGCGGTGTTGCCGCCACCGATGACCGCGACTTTCTGATTGCGATAGAAAAAACCGTCGCAGGTTGCACAGGCCGATACGCCTTTACCTTTAAACGCTTCTTCTGACGGCAAGCCGAGATAACGGGCGGAAGCACCGGTCGCGATGATCAGCGCATCGGCGGTGTACTCGCCGCTGTCACCGGTCAGGCGGAAAGGACGGTTCTGCAAATCGACCGTGTGAATATGGTCGAAAATGATTTCGGTATTAAACTTTTCGGCATGTTCGTGCATGCGTTCCATCAGCGATGGACCTGTCAGATCGTGCGGGTCGCCTGGCCAGTTCTCCACTTCGGTGGTGGTGGTGAGCTGACCGCCTTTTTCCAGACCGGTAATCAATACCGGATTAAGGTTGGCGCGCGCGGCATAGACTGCAGCGGTGTAACCGGCAGGGCCGGAGCCCAGAATGAGCAGCTTACTGTGTTTGGCCGTACTCATGTGTTCCTCAGTTTTTTTTCTGACAACATAGCTAGCGATTGTAGGGAAATTGCCGCCGCAAAAAAAGTCTTCAGCAATTTTGTTAACAATCGCTGCGAGCGGCGTAGACGATGAGAAGGAATTCTGCACGCGGATTGCGCCAAAAGGGGGCAATGCTCGGTAATTAGTGGTGCAGCTGTATAAAAAATCTCATTAGAAAACAGGAACCCAGCACTCTGTCTGGCATCTTGTACTGAATTTGGATGTTTTACTTTGACAATCGCCTGCGCATTTGCGAAAACATTGTCAGAAGCAAAGAAGATTTAGCGATACAAAACAGAATTTCATACCTGTTTTGGTTTGTTTCGCCAGATTTAAACAGTCTGACATTGGTAATGACGCATGATGTGGACAGACAACATGCGTCATACGGATGGTCGCATTACTGCTCAGGCTTATCGTCTTCACTTCGAGTAAGGCCCTGAGCAATGAATGTTTTCAGGGTGTGGCAGGTTAAGGGAAGGAATTAAGAGAGACAATAATAATGGTAGACAATAAGAAGCGCCCCGGAAAAGATCTGGATCGTATCGACAGAAACATTCTGAATGAATTGCAGAAAGACGGTCGTATTTCCAATGTCGAGCTTTCGAAACGTGTTGGATTATCGCCGACGCCATGCCTTGAGCGTGTTCGTCGCCTGGAACGTCAGGGTTTCATTCTTGGCTATACCGCACAGCTCAACCCGCACTATCTCGATGCTTCGCTGCTGGTATTTGTTGAGATTACTCTGAATCGTGGCGCGCCAGATGTGTTTGAGCAATTTAACGCCGCCGTGCAAAAACTTGAGGAAACTCAAGAGTGTCACCTCGTTTCCGGTGACTTTGACTATCTGCTGAAAACCCGTGTGCCGGATATGTCAGCATATCGCAAGCTGTTGGGTGAGACCTTGCTACGCCTGCCGGGCGTAAACGACACCCGCACCTATGTGGTAATGGAAGAGGTCAAACAGAGCAATCGCCTGGTGATCAAAACCCGTTAACGCAGGGCAGGTGCAAAGCGTGCAGGATTTCGGTACACTCCTGTGAATTCATACAGGACCAGCGTCGGGCCAGCCCGACGCTGTTGCCTTCTTAATTTACAGGCACCTGGAGAGTTCTCTTGAGCCAGGAATATACAGAAGACAAAGACGTTTCATTACAACCGCTGAGCAGCGGACGTCGGCTGCTTGAAGCGTTGCTTATCCTTGTGGCCCTGTTTGCCATCTATCTGATGGTTTCTTTGGTCAGTTTTAACCCTTCCGATCCCAGTTGGTCGCAAACGGCCTGGCACGAGCCTATCCACAATCTGGGTGGCAGCGTCGGTGCATGGCTAGCCGACACCTTGCTATTTATCTTCGGCGTGATGGCCTATGCCATTCCTCCGGTCATTATTGGCTTGTGCTGGATTACTTTCCGTCAGCGCGATCGTCACGACTACATCGATTACTTTGCGGTGGGGCTGCGCCTGATTGGCGTGCTGGCGCTGGTGGTAACCACCTGTGGTCTTGCGGCGCTTAACGCTGACGACATCTGGTATTTCGCCTCCGGTGGTGTGATCGGCAGCCTGATCAGCAACGCGATGGCACCCTGGTTCAGCTCCGCAGGTGGCACTTTAACGCTGCTGTGCGTCTGGGCGGCGGGGATTACCCTCTACACCGGTTGGTCATGGTTAACGATTGCCGAAAGAATCGGCGGTGTCGTGATGGGCGTGCTGACATTTGCCAGCAATCGCTCCCGCCAGGATGAACCCTGGCAGGAAGAAGATGAATACGAGGACGAGCAGCAGCCGGTCGATGAGGCTGTACCCGCGTTGCGTGCGGCTACATCTGATGACGATGATGTGCTGCTGGCAAAACCGCGTAAGGTGAATGAGGCACCGCTTGATGCTGCCGGGGATGATCCCCTGTTGGCGAAAGCCAGTGCCGCTACGGCAGCAGCGATTGCGGTGAGCAGTGAAGCGGCTCGCCAGGAACCCGTAGTACAACCGACAACGTCGCCAGCGGTTGTGCCCGCTGCGCCGCAGCCGGTGGTGCAATCGGTCCAGCCTGCGGCTACGGTTCCTCCTGCTCTGACAACACCGGTGGTGGCTGAAACTCCCGCCGCGCCGCCGTTGTACCGTTTTGAAGTGCCGGCGGAAACCTCGCCGTTCTCACCGGTCGATGAGGACGATGGCCCGAGGATGGGGAACTGGCAGGATGCTGCGCAGGCACCCTCCGCGCTCAATACCACCGCCAGTGTGGCGCTGGCCGCCGGAGCGGCAAAAGTTGCTGCTTCCAGTGCGCCTTATACGCCAGCTTTCGATGTGGTGCCGGAGCGTGATTACAATCCGCAGGTTAAACAGGGTATTGGCCCGGAGCTGCCTCGTCCGAACCCAGTGAAATTACCCACGCGCCGTGAGCTGGCTTCTTATGGCATCAAGCTTCCGTCACAGCGGATGGCTGAAGAGAAAGCTAAAGAGTCAGAACAGCAGGCTACCGCCGCGCTGGATCCTGTCGCGGCTGAAGATGCTGCGGCGTTACAGGAAGCGCAATTGCGTGACGCTTTTCAGTCTCAACAGCAGCAGCGTTATGGCGAAAGTTGGCACACGGATGCGGAAGACGAAGATGCGTTGCAGCAGGCACAACTGGCGCGTCAGTTTGCTGAGCAGCAGCAACAGCGTTACCGTGCAGAAAGAGAAGCTGAAGCGGATGAAGGGCCGGTATTTAATCTCGACACATCGTCGGCCTTTGATTTCTCACCGATGAAAGATCTGGTGGATGACAGCCCGAGTGAACCGTTATTCACTATTGCGGCCACGCCAGAACCTGAAGCTCCTGCGCCTGCGCAGTGGCAGCAGCCGGTTGCGCCGCAGCCGGAGGTGATGCCCTCCTTCAATGAAGAGAGCAGCCCGTGGTCAGCCGCTGAAGAAGCGGAACCGGTTGAGGAAGAGAAACCGGCTAAATCGGTACACGATAGCCTGTTCCATCCCTTCCTGGTGCGCCATGAACAGCCGCTGGAGCGTCCATCCACGCCTTTGCCAACGCTGGATCTGCTGACGCCACCACCCTCGGAAGAAGAGCCAGTAGATATGTTCGCGCTGGAGCAAACGGCGCGATTGGTAGAAGCGCGCCTTGCTGACTACCGCGTGAAGGCGGAGGTCGTCGGTATCTCGCCGGGACCGGTCATCACCCGCTTTGAGTTGGACCTCGCGCCTGGCGTCAAAGCCGCGCGGATTTCCAACCTGTCGCGTGACCTGGCCCGCTCGTTGTCGGCGGTGGCGGTACGTGTGGTAGAGGTAATTCCGGGCAAACCTTATGTTGGTCTGGAACTGCCAAACAAGCATCGTCAGACGGTCTACCTGCGTGAAGTGCTGGATTGCGCCAAATTCCGCGACAATCCTTCCCCACTTGCAGTGGTGCTGGGTAAAGATATTGCCGGTCAGCCGGTGGTAGCCGACCTGGCAAAAATGCCGCACTTACTGGTGGCGGGTACTACCGGCTCGGGTAAATCGGTCGGCGTGAACGCCATGATCATCAGCATGCTGTACAAAGCCACGCCGGAAGAAGTGCGCTTTATCATGATCGACCCGAAAATGCTGGAGCTTTCGGTGTATGAAGGCATTCCACACCTGCTGACAGAAGTGGTGACCGACATGAAAGATGCGGCGAATGCGCTGCGCTGGAGTGTGGGTGAGATGGAGCGTCGTTATAAGCTGATGTCTGCGCTTGGCGTGCGTAACCTTGCCGGTTACAACGAAAAAGTGGAACAGGCTGAGGCGATGGGCCGTCCGATTCCTGATCCATTCTGGAAGCCTGGTGACAGTATGGACACCACGCCACCAGTGCTGGAAAAACTGCCTTACATCGTGGTGATGGTAGATGAATTTGCCGACCTGATGATGGCGGTAGGCAAGAAAGTGGAAGAACTGATTGCCCGTCTGGCGCAGAAGGCGCGTGCGGCAGGTATCCATCTGGTGCTGGCGACCCAGCGTCCGTCAGTGGATGTGATTACCGGGTTAATCAAAGCTAACATCCCGACACGTATCGCCTTTACGGTATCGAGTAAAATCGACTCGCGTACCATCCTGGACCAGGGCGGTGCGGAATCGCTGCTCGGCATGGGTGATATGTTGTATATGCCGCCCAACTCGTCGATGCCAATGCGTGTACATGGCGCATTTGTTCGCGATCAGGAGGTTCATGCGGTGGTGCAGGACTGGAAAGCGCGTGGTCGCCCACAGTATATCGATAGCATCACGGCAGGCGAGGAGAACGAAGGCGGTGCCGCCGGTCTGGAAGGCGATGAAGAGCTGGATCCGCTGTTCGACCAGGCGGTGGCTTTTGTGGTGGATAAGCGTCGTGCATCGATTTCTGGTGTGCAACGCCAGTTCCGTATCGGTTATAACCGCGCCGCGCGCATCATTGAACAGATGGAAGCGCAGGGGATTGTGTCTGAACCTGGACATAATGGTAACCGTGAGGTGCTGTCGCCACCGCCGCATGAGATGTAACTGCTTACTCTCCAACAGTTAATCCCGGGCCAGTATATACTGGCCCATTGTTTATCTGGCAGTCGATCCCCATATCAACGGGAGCTTTCGGCTTTTTCTCCTGTCGAAGAGACAGTGCGGCAACTACGTTTAATGCAGTAAGTGTCGGGAAACAATGAATAAGGAATCGAATCAGATGAAATTACGCGTGATTGCCTGCGGTCTGCTGGCCTCTTTTCTTTCCGCTTCCGTGCTGGCTGATGCTTCCAGCGATTTGCAGCAGCGTCTGAATAAAGTGAATAGCTTCCATGCCAGCTTTAGCCAGAAAGTGACCGACGGTAGCGGAGCGAACGTGCAAGATGGTGAAGGTGAGTTGTGGGTAAAACGTCCCAGCTTGTTTAACTGGCATATGACGGCACCGGACGAAAGCGTGATCATTTCCGATGGTAAAACCCTGTGGTTTTACAATCCGTTTGTCGAGCAGGTTAGCGCCAGTTGGCTGAAAAATGCCACCAGCAACACCCCGTTTATGTTGATCGCCCGTAACCAGCCGAGCGACTGGAAGCAGTACAACATCAAACAGCAGGGCGATAATTTTGAGCTGACGCCGAAAAGTAGCGACGGCAATCTCAAGCAGTTCACCATCACTGTCACGCCATCTGGCACCATCAATCAATTCAGTGCGATTGAACAGGATGGACAACGCAGCAGCTATCAGCTGAAAAGTCAGACCAATGGGGCAATTAGCCCGGATAAATTCACCTTTACGCCGCCGAAAGGGGTAACGGTAGACGATCAACGTCAGTGAGGTCACGGTGAGTAATCTTTCCCTGGATTTCTCCTCCAGCAATGAGTTTCAGCCACTGGCCGCACGTATGCGGCCAGTGACGCTGGCACAATACATCGGTCAGCAACATCTGCTGGCAGCAGGTAAACCGTTGCCCCGCGCGATTGAGGCGGGGCATCTGCATTCGATGATTTTGTGGGGGCCGCCAGGGACAGGGAAAACCACCCTGGCCGAGATCATCGCCCATTATGGCAAAGCCGATGTTGAGCGCATCTCCGCTGTGACATCCGGCGTGAAAGAGATCCGTGAAGCGATTGAACGCGCCCGGCAAAATCGCCAGGTTGGGCGTCGCACCATTTTATTTGTTGATGAGGTGCACCGCTTTAACAAAAGCCAGCAAGATGCGTTTTTGCCGCATATTGAGGATGGCACCATCACCTTTATAGGTGCTACCACCGAAAACCCCTCGTTTGAACTGAATTCAGCGTTGTTGTCACGGGCGCGCGTCTACCTGCTGAAATCATTAACCACTGCGGATATTGAGCAGGTTTTACAGCAGGCGATGCAGGACAGCGCGCGCGGTTACGGTAATAGCGACATTTTATTGCCTGATAATACGCGCCGCATGATTGCTGAGTTGGTGAACGGTGACGCTCGCCGCGCGCTGAATACGCTGGAAATGATGGCAGATATGGCGGAAACCAACGGCGCTGGCCAGCGTGAGTTGACGCCGCAGTTGCTGAATGAGGTTTCCGGGGAGCGCGCCGCGCGTTTTGATAACAAAGGCGATCGCTTCTATGACCTGATTTCAGCCTTGCATAAGTCGGTAAGGGGGTCGGCACCGGATGCCGCCCTTTACTGGTATGCGCGTATTATCACTGCCGGTGGCGATCCACTGTATGTGGCGCGTCGTCTGTTGGCCATCGCCTCGGAAGACGTTGGCAATGCCGACCCGCGTGGTATGCAGGTGGCTATTGCGGCCTGGGATTGCTTTACACGCGTCGGGCCAGCCGAAGGGGAACGCGCCATTGCTCAGGCGATTGTGTATCTCGCCAGTGCGCCGAAAAGTAATGCCGTTTACACCGCTTTCAAAGCGGCAATGCGTGACGCACGCGAATTTCCGGATTATGACGTCCCCGAACATCTGCGCAACGCGCCGACCAAATTGATGAAAGAGATGGGGCTGGGCAAGGAGTATCGTTACGCGCATGACGAGCCGAATGCATTTGCCGCCGGTGAAGTCTACTTTCCGCCAGAAATGGCACAAACACGCTACTATCATCCCACCAATCGTGGTCTTGAAGGGAAAATTGGCGAAAAACTCGCCTGGCTGGCTGAACAGGATCAAAATAGCCCGATAAAACGCTACCGCTCCTAAAGGCGTTACGGTAAGGTGATCCAGGAATTCAATGCATTCCAGAGGGATGCATCACTTCATTCGTTCAATCAACCTTAATTACACAGGATAAGCATGCTCGATCCCAATCTGCTGCGTAACGAGCCAGACGCAGTCGCAGAAAAACTGGCACGCCGGGGATTTAAACTGGATGTGGAAACGCTGCGCTCCCATGAAGAGCGTCGTAAAGTATTGCAGGTAGAAACCGAAAATCTGCAGGCTGAGCGTAACTCCCGATCCAAATCCATCGGTCAGGCTAAAGCCCGTGGGGAAGATATCGAGCCGCTGCGTCTGGAAGTGAACGCGCTGGGCGAACGCCTGGATGCCGCGAAAGCAGAACTGGATGCCCTGCAGAACGAAATTCGTGATTTTGCTCTGGCACTGCCCAATCTGCCCGCCGATGAAGTTCCGCTGGGTAAAGATGACACGGAAAACCTCGAAGTTGCGCGCTGGGGTGAACCTCGTCAGTTCGATTTCCAGGTGAAAGACCATGTTGAATTGGGTGAGCAGGCGAAAGGTTTAGATTTCGCTTCTGCGGTAAAACTGACCGGTTCCCGTTTTGTGGTAATGCAGGGGCAAATTGCTCGCCTGCATCGCGCCCTGAGCCAGTTCATGATTGACCTGCACAGCCAGCAACACGGTTATCTTGAAACCTACGTGCCTTATCTGGTGAACCATGACACGCTGTATGGTACCGGCCAGTTGCCTAAATTTGGTGAAGATCTTTTCCACACCAAGCCGCTGGATGAAGAAGCGGGCACCAGCAACTATGCGCTGATTCCGACCGCAGAAGTGCCGCTGACTAACCTGGTGCGCGATGAGATCGTCGAAGAAGAAAACCTGCCGATCAAACTCACGGCACACACACCATGCTTCCGTTCAGAAGCGGGCTCTTACGGTCGTGATACGCGCGGTTTAATCCGTATGCATCAGTTCGACAAAGTGGAGATGGTGCAGATTGTCGCACCGGAAACCTCCATGCAGGCACTGGAAGAGTTGGTTAGTCACGCGGAGAAGGTGCTGCAACTGCTTAACCTGCCGTACCGTAAAGTGCTGCTGTGCACCGGCGATATGGGCTTTGGCTCAACCAAGACCTATGACCTTGAGGTCTGGTTACCGGCGCAAAATACCTACCGTGAAATCTCCTCTTGCTCCAACATGTGGGATTTCCAGGCGCGTCGCATGCAGGCACGCTGCCGTAGCAAGACTGAGAAGAAACCACGTCTGGTCCATACGCTAAATGGTTCTGGCCTGGCGGTTGGCCGTACGCTGGTTGCCGTGCTGGAAAACTATCAGCAGGCAGATGGTCGTATTGAAGTGCCTGAAGTTCTGCGTCCGTATATGGGCGGTATTGAATTTATAGGTTAATCTCCCGCTGTTTTTAAAAACCCGGCAATGCCGGGTTTTTTATTTCCCAAATAAAAAACTGATTTAATCTTTACCCGGAATTAATCAGAAATAAACGTTATCGTCATCTGAGAAGCCTGATCGTCTAAAAATCCACAAATTCATAGAGATAGCGAGACGGTAAAGAAAGTTCTTTCGTACTCTAACTAACTGAAGATAAAAAAATTAAATTGGCTAGCAGCAAAAAATGCGGCGGTGTTTTTTTGCACATTGACTTTAAAATAGCAACTGGCAAACTGCGCGCAATTCTCTCTATTCCTTTGGTTTTTTCCCTATGTCAACCTGGTCGCGCCCCGTCCTGCTGCTGCTTTGCGGTTTGCTGCTCCTGACGGTGTCTATCGCTGTGCTTAATACGCTGGTGCCGTTATGGCTGACGCATGATCAACTGCCAACCTGGCAGGTGGGTATGGTCAGTTCATCATATTATACCGGTAACCTTGCAGGCACTTTGCTGGCAGGCTGGTTGATTACCCACTACGGTTTTAATCGTTGCTACTATCTGGCGACGATCCTGTTTGCCGTGGCAACCGTGGGGATGGCGCTGCTGGGTGGATTTTACAGCTGGACACTGCTGCGTTTTATCGCCGGTGTCGGTTGCGCACTGATGTGGGTAGTGGTGGAAAGCGCTTTGCTTTGTAGCGGCACCGTGCGCAATCGCGGCCAGTTACTTGCTGCTTACATGATTATTTATTATCTCGGCACCGTGGCCGGGCAACTGTTGGTCAGCCGTGTTTCAACCGAATTGTTGCATGTTATTCCGTGGGTAACGGCCCTGGTGCTCTGTGCGGTGTTACCAGTGGTGTTTGTTCGCGTGAATGCCGGACATGCCAGCGAAGATGCGTCACCAGGACGTATCTGGCCGATGATGCGCCGTCGCAGTTCCCGTCTGGGTATTAACGGCTGCATTATCTCCGGGATTCTGTTGGGTTCACTGTATGGCTTAATGCCGCTTTATCTGGCGCATCAGGGTATGAGCGATGCCACGGTAGGTTACTGGATGGCGCTGCTGGTCAGTTCCGGTATCGTTGGGCAGTGGCCGGTGGGGCGTCTGGCCGATCGCTTTGGCCGTTTGTTGGTGCTGCGTGTCCAGGTGTTTGTCATCATCCTCGGAGCGATTGCGATGTTGAGTGATGCGGCAATGGCCCCGGCCTTATTCGTACTGGGACTGGCTGGGTTTACGCTCTATCCGGTGGCGATGTCCTGGGCATGTGAAGCGGTGGCACATCACGAACTGGTGGCGATGAATCAGGCACTGCTGTTCAGCTACACCCTGGGCAGTCTGGTTGGACCGGGCACCACGGCGATGTTGATGCAGAGCTACTCAGATCGTCTGTTGTTTGTGATGATTGCGGGTGTGGCGCTGGTTTATCTGGTGATGCTGCTGCGCAAAGCCGACCATCACGCCACACCTGTGGCGCACGCGTAGAGCGTGTCTGCACACCTCCGTACCCGCGCGATAAATCGCGCCGCTATGGAGGTGTGTTGGCCCGGCAGGGTTAATACATTACCTGATGACCATATCCAGCCAGAATGTTCTTCACCCGTTCCATCGTTTCTTTCGTAGGTGGCTTCACACCTTCCAGCTTGTACTCTTCACCCATCGCAATCCATTTATGCTTACCTAATTCGTGGTAAGGCAATAATTCAATCTTCTCGATGTTGTCCATGTCCTGGGTGAATTCACCCAGGCGATGTACCGAATCATCATCGTCGGAATAGCCGGGCACCACGACATAGCGAATCCAGGTGCGAACACCTTTCTTCTGCAAATAGCGGGCAAAGTCCATGGTACGGTGGTTCGAGACACCGACCAGAATCTGGTGGATATCATCATTGATTTGTTTGAGATCGAGCATCACCAGGTCAGTGACTTCAAGCAGTTCATCAATAACCGGATCGTAACGTCGCACAAAACCATTGGTATCGAGGCAAGTATGGATACCCTCGGCGCGGCAGGCGCGGAACCAGTCGCGTACGAACTCAGCCTGGAGAATCGCTTCGCCGCCGGAAGCTGTCACACCACCGCCAGAGGCATTCATAAAATGGCGGTACGACAGTACATCTTTCATTAAATCTTCTACCGTCACCTCTTTGCCGCCGTGGGTATCCCAGGTATCACGGTTGTGACAATAGAGGCAGCGCATCAGGCAGCCCTGGAAGAAGGTGATAAAGCGGATACCCGGGCCGTCAACAGTGCCGCAGGATTCGAAGGAGTGAATACGACCGATGGTTGACATTGCGATGAGTTCTCCAATTTGGCCTGGTATCAGGCGGCACAATCTGTGTCGTGCTCTGAGGTTTAAGTCAGTTTTGCCAGAAAGCCTCGGTTAGCCTTCTGGCAAAACGACCTGGAGAAAAGGCTCCCGCAGGAGCCTTTTTTTAGCGGGACGAATTACAGGGACTTGGTGAAAGTACGGGTAATCACATCCTGTTGCTGCTCTTTAGTCAGCGAGTTAAAACGCACGGCGTAACCGGAAACACGGATGGTCAACTGCGGATATTTTTCCGGGTGATCCATCGCATCCAACAGCATTTCACGGTTCATCACGTTAACGTTCAGATGCTGACCGCCCTCGATATTGTTGGCTTCATGGTGGAAGTAGCCATCCATCAGGCCCGCGAGGTTGGTTTTACGTACGTTATCATCTTTACCCAGCGCGTTCGGTACGATAGAGAAGGTATAAGAGATACCATCTTTGGCGTAGGCGAACGGCAGTTTAGCGACCGAGGTCAGTGAGGCAACCGCACCTTTCTGGTCACGTCCGTGCATCGGGTTAGCACCCGGTCCGAACGGTGCACCTGCGCGACGGCCATCCGGGGTATTACCGGTTTTCTTACCATAAACCACGTTAGAGGTAATGGTCAGCACTGACTGAGTCGGAACAGCATTGCGATAGGTCGCCAGTTTCTGAATTTTTTTCATGAAACGTTCAACCAGGTCACAGGCCATATCATCGACGCGAGCGTCATTGTTACCAAACTGCGGGTATTCACCTTCGATCTCGAAATCAATCGCCAGGCCATCCGCATCGCGCACCGGTTTCACTTTGGCGTACTTGATAGCCGAGAGTGAGTCAGCAGCTACAGACAGACCGGCGATACCACAAGCCATAGTACGGTAAACGTCACGGTCATGCAGAGCCATCAGCGACGCTTCATAGCTGTATTTATCATGCATGTAGTGGATAACGTTCAGGGCGGTGACATACTGTTTTGCCAGCCAGTCCATGAAGTGGTCCATACGCGCCATGACGGTTTCGAAGTTCAGTACGTCATCAGTGATCGGCGCTTCTTTCGGGCCAACCTGCATTTTCAGTTTTTCGTCAACGCCGCCGTTGATTGCGTACAGCAGGGTTTTCGCCAGGTTAGCGCGGGCACCGAAGAACTGCATTTGTTTACCGATCACCATCGGGCTAACACAACAGGCGATGGCATAGTCATCGTTGTTGAAGTCAGGACGCATCAGGTCATCGTTTTCATATTGCAGTGATGAAGTATCGATGGAGACTTTTGCCGCATATTTTTTAAAGTTAATCGGCAGTTTTTCTGACCACAGGATGGTCATGTTTGGTTCCGGTGATGGACCCATGGTGTACAGCGTGTTCAGGAAACGGAAGGTGCTTTTGGTGACCAGAGTACGACCGTCGACGCCCATACCTGCCAGGGACTCAGTTGCCCAGATCGGGTCGCCAGAGAACAGCTCATCATATTCCGGCGTACGCAGGAAGCGCACCATACGCAGTTTCATGACCAGGTGGTCAATCAGTTCTTGCGCTTCGGCTTCATTCAGCTTGCCTGCTTTGATATCACGTTCGATGTAAACATCTAGGAAGGTAGACACGCGACCAAACGACATCGCCGCACCATTCTGTGATTTAACCGCAGCCAGGTAGCCGTAGTAAGTCCACTGCACCGCTTCCTGCGCCGTGGTGGCAGGCAGAGAGATATCGTGACCATATTTAGCCGCCATCTCTTTGATCTGGCCCAGCGCACGGTGCTGTTCAGAAATCTCTTCACGCAGACGGATGGTGGCTTCCAGATTGACGCCGTTTTCCATGTCGCTTTGCAGTGAATTGAACTGCGCAACTTTGTCTTTCATCAGGTAGTCGATGCCATACAGCGCAACGCGACGATAGTCACCAATGATACGACCACGACCATAAGCATCTGGCAGACCGGTCAGTACACCAGATTTACGGCAACGCAGGATGTCAGGGGTATAGACATCAAACACGCCCTGGTTATGGGTTTTACGGTAATCAGTGAAAACTTTTTTCAGTGAGGCATCCAGCTCACGGCCATAAACCTTACAGGAGCCTTCCACCATTTTGATACCGCCAAACGGGATGATGGCGCGTTTCAACGGGGCTTCAGTTTGCAGACCAACGATTTTTTCCAGTGACTTGTTGATGTAACCGGCATCGTGTGAAGTGATGGTTGAAGCAAGATCGGTATCGAAGTCAACCGGAGCGTGAGTACGGTTTTCAATCTTGATGCCTTCCAGCACGTTATCCCACAGTTTAGTGGTTGCCGGGGTGGCACCCGCGAGGAATGACTCGTCGCCTTCATAAGGGGTGTAATTTTTCTGGATGAAATCGCGTACGTTGACACCGTTCTGCCATTCGCCCGCGTTAAATCCTTCCCAGGCTGCCGCCAATTTTTCATTCAGTTCGGTCATGATATACCTGCCTTTATTTAGGGAAACTTTCACGTTTGGCACGCGATCAGGCGTGCCCGTACTCAATACTTAATTAATGTACCGGGTCATCACCGCGCAGGTAGATAACCCAGTAGGTCAATCCGACTAACAGGCCACCACCAATGATGTTGCCGATGGTGACAGGAATAAGGTTGTCGACAATAAAGTTACCGACACTGAGCGCCTGGAATTGTGAGGCACTGGCTCCGGCCATTTGCCAGAACTCCGGGCTGGCGAAGTCGCGAATCATGATCGCCATCGGAATCAAAAACATGTTAGCGATACTGTGCTCAAAGCCGCTGGCAACAAACATAGCGACAGGCAGAATCATCGCCACCATTTTGTCGAGCAGGCTGCGGCCGGAGTAACTCATCCATACCGCCAGGCACACCATCAGGTTGGCAAGGGTGCCAAGGCTAACGGCTTCAATAAAGCTATGATGCATTTTATGGTCAGCAGTTTGCAGAACGTTTAAGCCCCACGCGCCATTTGCCACCATATGTTCGCCAGAGAGCCAAATTAGCGCGACAAAAAACAGTGCGCCAATCAGGTTACCGATATAAACATTTAACCAGTTACGCCCCAGCTGTGCCCAGGTGATGCGACCGCTGGCTTTAGCCACCACAATCAGCACGGTGGAGGTGAAAAGGTCAGCACCGCACACCACCACCAGCATTAATCCCAGAGAGAAGCAGATGCCGCCAATCAGTTTTGCCATGCCGTAAGGCATCGCGCCGCTACCGGTGGTGGCGGTGATATAGAACACAAAAGCGATAGAAATGAATACGCCAGCGGTTATGGCAAGAAAGAAGGTGGTTAAGGGGTGTTTAGTGGCTTTATAAACCCCGGCATCTTCAGCAACCTTTGCCATTGCCGCCGGTAATAATGAATTAAACGGGTTGTCAGTTTTCACACTAACGCTCTCCAGGAATTATCTGGGATTAATACTAACAAAGGAGTATAGGACAGGATTTGATATGGATCATATTTGGCCGGTGGGGTGGGGGTGTCAGGGGCTTTTGGACAAGCGAAATCGCATTAACCAATTGAATATTATCAAATAAATTTTTTTTAATATTTGCGAATATTGTTGAGAAACGCAACGATGGAAAAGTTGAATTGTTAACGAATATTATTGCTTGAGTCTAAAATGTTATCTGAAATTTTCCTGAGAAAGGTAAAGCCTTTGAGAATAAAAAAAGGCGCTGAAGTTATTCAGCGCCTTTTGGGGCATTATCTGCCCTTTTACAGCAAAATAAGGCTATTTATTTCGCTAACCAATAACGACGTTTGGCCGCCTGTAACTTTTCATAAGCTGCCAGCAACGACTGATGAGCCGGGAAGGCTTTCAAATCTAAATCCACGGCTTGCAGGCCGTAGAACGGCGCTTCACCGCTGATAGCGGCTGATGCCGCGTCAACGGCTGCTTCACCGTACATACGGATAAAGGCGCGGTGGTATTGAACCGGATCGCGTTCCTCTTCCATAGCCAGCAGCAGCAGGGTTTGCAGGCAGCGGTAGTAGTTAGCACGCTCAGCACTGAAGATTGACTGGTTAAATTCCATCGTCCATTCAGTCCAGATCAGTGCCTGATCGAGGTCACCACCAGCCAGTGCCAGCATGGCTTTCAGCTCGCCAATACGCAGCGTAAACCAGCCATTGTCTTTACCCGATGCCAGACCCAGCAATTCGCGGACACGGGTGAAGTCATCGTGACCTTCTTCATCCAGTTGGGTGATCAGATCCAGATAGGCTTCCGGCTCCCATTGGCTCGCCGGCAGGGCCAGCAGGGTTTCACGCAGCGGTGCGCCCATGTTGTTGTTTGCCAGCAGCAAGTCTTCCGCCGGGTAAATATCAGACATGCCCGGTACAATGATGCGGCAGGCATACACGCTCAAATGCTCGTAATCGGCGATGTACACTTCTTTATCTTCAGCGCGGAAAATAGCCATCAGCGTGTCAAACTCTTCGTGTGTGCTGCCAGCAAAGCTCCAGTCAACAAACGGATAGTCGGCATCGTCTTTGAACATATCCCAGGAAATCAGACCGCTTGAATCAATAAAGTGGGTTTCCAGGTTGGCATGCTCGGCAACTTCTTCATCATCGAAGGTTGGCGGCGTGAACACGTCGAGATCTTTCAGGCCACGACCTTGCAGCAGCTCGGTAACGGTACGCTCCAGCGCCACACCAAAATCAGGATGTGCACCAAATGAAGCGAAACAGGTGCCGTTCGCCGGGTTGAACAGCACCACACAGATCACCGGGTATTTACCGCCGAGGGAGGCGTCATAGGCAAAAATCGGGAAGCCTTCAGCTTCCAGACGTGCGATGGCCTCAACCACGCCAGGATAGCGCTGCATAACGGCTTCAGGAATTTCTGGCAGGCTGATGGATTCAGCAATGATGCGGTTTTTAATATGGCGCTCGAACACCTCGGACAGTCCCTGTACACGCGCTTCGTTAGCGGTGTTACCTGCTGACATTCCGTTGGACACATACAGGTTGCCGATAATATTCATCGGAATATAGACGGTCTGCTGGTCTGACTGACGTGTAAAGGGCAGGCCGCAAATGCCACGCTCAGCATTGCCGGATTGCAGGTCGATCAGATCACTCGCGCTCAGGCTATCTTCAGGATCATAGAATTTACGCAGGCGAGTATCGAGGATCCCTGCTGGCAGGCTGCCATCTTCAGGTAAGGGGAACCACTTCTCGTTGGGATAGTGGACAAACTCGCCGTTGGCGATGGACTCACCCAGCCAGAAGTCAGCAAAGAAGTAGTTGGTTGAGAGGCGCTCAAAGTATTCGCCCAGCGCAGAAGCCAGCGCGGCCTTTTTGCTGGCACCTTTACCGTTGGTAAAGCACAGCGGGCAGTCACGATCGCGAATATGGACTGACCACACATGAGGGACAGGGTTCAGCCAGGAGGCTTCTTCAATGTTAAAACCCAAATCCTGCAATTTTTGCTGGAAGCGTGAAATGGAGTCTTCCAGTGCAGCGTCTTTACCTGGAATAAAAGTTTGCGTCATGATGGCGCTCTCTAAGTCAATGGGGTGGGCGTAAAGCGCGCAATAATACGGGTTTTGCACGCAATTCGCTATTCGGTTGGCTAAGTTTCTCTCTCGCTTATGTTACGGGTTTTTATCCGCCTGGCGGCATTCTGATTTTACTTCGCAGATAAACCTCACAAAATTCCATTGTCGATTACATTTATGACATAAGCTGCGGTGGAGCTGGCTCTGGAAATGTGATCGCGGTTGGATAAATGATTGCAGCCATCCAGAGGCAATGATAAAACCGGTAGGGTATTCATAACCGTTCGATATGACAGTGGTGAGGGGAAATGACGCAGGTTTATAATTTTAGCTCCGGTCCAGCGATGCTGCCGGTTGAAGTGCTCCGTCGTGCAGAACAAGAATTGACAAACTGGCACGGGTTAGGCACCTCGGTGATGGAAATCAGTCACCGTAGTAAAGAATTTATTCAGGTGGCGGAAGAGGCTGAGAAAGACTTTCGCGATCTGCTGAAAATCCCCGCCAACTACAAAGTTTTATTCTGTCATGGCGGTGCGCGTGCGCAGTTTGCGGCTATCCCTGGTAACCTGCTGGGTGCTGCTAAATCTGCTGACTACATTGATGGCGGCTATTGGGCGCACAGTGCAATCAAAGAAGCGGAAAAATACTGCTCGCCAAATACCATTGATGTAAAAACCACCCGTGATGGTAAGCGTGCGATTCTGCCGATGCGCGAATGGCAACTGAGCAATGATGCGGCCTATGTGCATTTTTGCCCAAATGAAACTATCGATGGTATCGCGATTGATGAACAGCCAGACTTTGGCGACAAAGTGGTGGTGGCCGACTATTCATCAACCATCCTGTCACGCCCGATTGATGTCAGCCGTTATGGTGTGATCTATGCGGGTGCGCAGAAAAATATCGGTCCGGCAGGCCTGACGTTGGTTATCGTACGTGAAGATTTGCTGGGCAAAGCACACAGCTATGTGCCGTCCATTCTCGATTACAAGGTGCTGGCGGAGAACGATTCCATGTTCAACACCCCACCGACATTTGCCTGGTATCTCTCTGGCCTGGTCTTCAAATGGCTGAAAGAGAAAGGCGGTGTGGCCGATATGGACAAGCAGAATCAGGCTAAAGCTGATCTACTTTACGGTGTGATTGATCGCAGCGACTTCTACCGTAACGATGTTGCGGCGGAAAACCGTTCACGTATGAACGTGCCTTTCCAGTTGGCAGATGCTGCGCTGGACAAAGTATTCCTCGAAGAATCGCTCAAAGCTGGCCTGCATGCGCTGAAAGGTCATCGCGTGGTTGGTGGTATGCGTGCCTCGATTTACAATGCGATGCCGCTGGAAGGTGTAAAAGCCCTGACCGATTTCATGGTCGATTTTGAGCGTCGCCACGGTTAATTATTCATATATGCCAGTTTGACTGGTACCAGACCCCGTTGTTTTCAGACGGGGTTTCTTCTTTTCTGGAGATTGAGTTTCACATGCAGGACTCCCTGACACTACAACCCATTGCTCGTGTTGATGGCACGGTAAACCTACCGGGTTCCAAGAGCGTATCTAACCGTGCACTGCTGCTGGCAGCGCTGGCAAAAGGTACCACACGCCTGACCAACCTGCTGGATAGTGATGATGTTAAGCATATGCTTAACGCGCTGAAAGCGCTGGGTGTGAGCTATACGCTCTCTGCGGATCGCACTGTTTGTGAGGTGACCGGTAATGCTGGTCCACTGCACGCAGATCAACCGCTGGAACTTTTTCTGGGTAATGCCGGTACAGCGATGCGTCCACTGGCTGCCGCATTGTGCCTTGGCCAGCAATCTATCGTGCTGACCGGTGAGCCGCGGATGAAAGAGCGCCCGATTGGTCACCTGGTTGATGCACTGCGTCAGGGCGGAGCTAAAATCGATTATCTGGAGCAGACCGACTATCCACCGTTACTGCTCAAAGGGGGTTTTAACGGCGGTGAAGTGAGTGTCGACGGTAGTGTTTCCAGCCAGTTTTTGACGGCGTTATTAATGACGGCGCCTTTAGCAGAGCAGGACACCACCATCACGATCAAAGGTGATCTGGTATCAAAACCCTACATTGATATCACATTGCATCTGATGCGTTGTTTCGGTGTTGAAGTTGATAACCAGAATTACCAACGCTTTGTCGTTAAAGGGCAGCAGCAGTACCAATCACCGGGCGATTATCTGGTCGAAGGTGATGCCTCTTCAGCTTCCTATTTCCTCGCTGCTGCGGCAATTAAAGGCGGGACCGTTCGTGTTACGGGTATTGGACGTAACAGCGTGCAGGGTGATATCCGTTTTGCAGATGTGCTGGAAAAAATGGGTGCCACCGTTGAATGGGGTGAGGATTACATTGCCTGTACTCGCGGTTCTCTGAACGCAATCGATATGGATATGAACCATATTCCTGATGCCGCGATGACCATTGCGACCACGGCATTGTTTGCTAACGGTACCACCCTGATGCGCAACATCTATAACTGGCGCGTTAAAGAGACTGACCGTCTGGCCGCGATGGCGACTGAACTGCGTAAAGTCGGTGCTGAAGTTGAAGAAGGGCACGATTTCATTCGTATCACCCCGCCTGCGCAGTTGCAGCATGCCGATATCGGCACCTACAACGACCACCGCATGGCAATGTGTTTCTCGCTGGTCGCTCTGTCAGATACGCCTGTGACAATCCTTGATCCAGGTTGTACCGCAAAAACCTTCCCTGACTATTTTCAGCAGTTGGCGAAAATCAGCCACACGTCCTGATACTGACACCCGGTGGCTTTCCCTACCGGGTGACTTTACTTTCTCCTGGCCTTAGTACCGGAAATTCCTCCGATTCTGCCCAAATTTATAACGCTGTCTGCGCTAAGGGGTAACGAACCTGACGCGGTCAGCGTATAATGCTGCGCAATCCGCACAGCCATGCCGGCTGAAAATACGCATTCAGCAACAGGAGAAAACAATGACGGCAATCGCCCCGGTTATTACCATCGATGGGCCTAGTGGTGCAGGGAAGGGAACCTTGTGTAAAGCGATGGCGGAGTCATTGCAGTGGCACTTGCTGGATTCGGGCGCGATATATCGCGTCCTGGCTTTGGCTGCGATCCATCATCAGGTGGATATCGAGTCTGAAGAGGCCTTAGTTCCGATGGCGGCTCACCTCGACGTGCGTTTTCTTTCCGTTGATGGTGAGATGCAGGTCATTCTGGAAGGTGAAGACGTGACCGGTGAAATCCGTACTCAGGAAGTGAGCAACACCGCGTCACGCGTTGCCGCCTTCCCACGGGTACGTGAAGCGCTGTTACGTCGTCAGCGGGCTTTCCGTGAGGAGCCGGGTTTAATTGCTGATGGTCGTGACATGGGGACAGTCGTTTTCCCCGATGCACCGGTAAAAATCTTCCTTGATGCCAGTTCAGAAGAGCGTGCTCATCGCCGTATGCTACAGTTGCAGGAGAAGGGCTTTAGTGTTAACTTTGATCGCCTTTTAGCCGAGATAAAGGAACGCGACGACCGCGACCGTAACCGCGCAATCGCCCCTTTGGTGCCTGCTGCCGATGCTCTGGTGCTGGATTCAACCAGCATGTCAATTGAGCAAGTCATTGAAATGGCACTTGATTATGCCCGCCAGAAGCTGGGCATTTAATATTTTCGGTAACCGAATTGCTGTAACCCTGTACCACGGATCCGGTGCCGGGCATGTGAAACAACCCCATCCGACAATGACGTCAGGTGGACGTTAAATTGAAGAATCCTGAAGATTATCAATATGACTGAATCTTTTGCTCAACTCTTTGAAGAGTCCCTGAAAGAAATCGAAACCCGTCCGGGTTCCATCGTTCGTGGCGTCGTTGTTGCTATCGACAAAGACGTAGTTCTGGTTGATGCGGGTCTGAAATCTGAATCTGCAATCCCTGCAGAGCAGTTCAAGAACGCAGCTGGCGAACTGGAAATCCAGGTGGGCGACGAAGTTGACGTTGCTCTGGACGCAGTAGAAGACGGCTTCGGTGAAACCCTGCTGTCCCGTGAAAAAGCTAAACGTCATGAAGCTTGGATCACGCTGGAAAAAGCTTACGAAGATGCTGAAACTGTTACCGGTGTTATCAACGGCAAAGTTAAAGGTGGCTTCACAGTTGAGCTGAATGGTATTCGTGCGTTCCTGCCGGGTTCACTGGTAGACGTGCGTCCAGTTCGCGACACCCTGCACCTGGAAGGCAAAGAGCTTGAATTCAAAGTAATCAAGCTTGATCAGAAACGTAACAACGTGGTTGTTTCTCGCCGCGCAGTTATCGAATCTGAAAACAGCGCTGAACGTGATCAGCTGCTGGAAAACCTGCAGGAAGGCATGGAAGTCAAAGGTATCGTTAAAAACCTCACTGACTACGGCGCATTCGTGGACCTGGGCGGCGTTGACGGCCTGCTGCACATCACTGACATGGCCTGGAAACGCGTTAAGCATCCGAGCGAAATCGTCAACGTGGGCGACGAAATCACTGTTAAAGTGCTGAAGTTCGACCGCGAGCGTACCCGTGTATCTCTGGGCCTGAAACAGCTGGGCGAAGATCCGTGGGTAGCTATCGCTAAACGCTATCCGGAAGGCACCAAGCTGACCGGTCGTGTAACCAACCTGACTGATTACGGCTGTTTCGTAGAAATCGAAGAAGGCGTTGAAGGTCTGGTACACGTTTCTGAAATGGACTGGACCAACAAAAACATCCACCCGTCTAAAGTTGTTAACGTGGGCGACGTGGTTGAAGTTATGGTTCTGGACATCGACGAAGAACGTCGTCGTATCTCCCTGGGTCTGAAGCAGTGCAAATCTAACCCATGGCAGCAGTTCGCAGAGACCCACAACAAAGGCGATCGCGTTGAAGGTAAAATCAAGTCAATCACTGACTTCGGTATCTTCATCGGCCTGGACGGTGGCATCGACGGTCTGGTTCACCTGTCTGACATCTCCTGGAACGCGACTGGCGAAGAAGCCGTTCGTGAGTACAAAAAAGGCGACGAAATCGCTGCCGTTGTACTGCAGGTTGATGCAGAGCGTGAGCGCATCTCTCTGGGTGTGAAACAGTTGGCTGAAGATCCGTTCAACAACTACATCACCCTGAACAAGAAAGGCGCTATCGTGACTGGTAAAGTCACTGCAGTTGACGCGAAAGGTGCTACAGTAGAATTAGCTGATGGCGTAGAGGGTTACCTGCGCGCTTCTGAAGCTTCACTGGACCGTATCGAAGACGCAACTCTGGTTCTGAGTGTTGGTGACGACGTTGAAGCTAAATTCACTGGCGTTGACCGTAAGAACCGCGTTGTAAGTCTGTCTGTACGTGCGAAAGACCAGGCTGACGAGAAAGAAGCTATCAACACTGTTAACACCAAACAGGAAGAAGGCAACTTCTCTAACGCTATGGCTGAAGCGTTCAAAGCGGCTAAAGGCGAGTAATCGACCCGAAGCACCGGGCGGCGTAAGCTGCCCGGTTTCGGTAAAAGCTGTCATACCTTTCCAAACAGGGATTAACCGGAGGTTACATGACCAAGTCAGAACTGATTGAAAGACTTGCTGGCCAGCAGACTCATATTCCGGCGAAAGTCGTTGAGGATGCGGTTAAAGAGATGCTCGAGCATATGGCCACAACGTTGGCACAAGGCGAGCGCATTGAAATCCGGGGATTCGGCAGCTTTTCTTTGCACTACCGCGCACCGCGTACCGGACGTAACCCGAAAACGGGTGACAAAGTGGATCTGGAAGGTAAATACGTTCCCCACTTCAAACCGGGCAAAGAATTGCGTGACCGTGCGAATATTTACGGCTAAGCCGTTACCGAACAGTGAAAACGACACCATCTGGTGTCGTTTTTTTTTTGCCTGATGACAATCGAGCTCCAGAATTAATGTAATACCACTGCAAAAGCCTGATTATCTCTGGAGCTGCCTCCAGAATCGTTAACGCCTGGCGCGAATAACGCGATCACCTCTGGCACACTCTGTTCTCCTTTCACGGAGAAGAAAGATGCAGATAACATGGATAGTGCTGGCGCGATTGATGATGCTTGCTGCATTGCCATTAGGATTGATACCTGACTTACCCGGTAATGACATCCTGTGGGCGATGGGGGGCAGCGCACTGTTACTGAGTCTGCAACCTCTTCCCTGGTTACGCCTCGTCGGCGTGACTTTACTCCTGATGACCTGGGCATTGGCTGAGGCCCGGCAAATGGTCAGCACTATTGACCAACTGACGCAGGCACCGGTAGACGCTATCGTACGGGTAACGGATGTGCGTCAGGACAATAAACAACTGATGGTTCAACTGCTGCAAATCAATGGGCGATATCAGTTTCCACCGCTCTTTGCCACGCTAAACCACAGCGGGGAAGGGGAACCCTTTTGCAGCGGACAGCGCTGGCGTATGCAATTACGTTTACGTGCCGTGCATGCGCGCCTCAACGAGGGCGAGTTTGATGCACAGCGTTTTGCTCTGGCACAACACAAACCTTTGCAGGGCGTTATTGCAACACGCCTGGTGTTGAATCCAACGTGTAGCTGGCGCGCCCGACTGATCAATTATCACCTTCCGGCATTTGCGGTGATGCAAGCCCCGGCAATTGTCCAGGCGCTGGCTTTTGGTATGCGGGAATCGATGACAGAAGATCAGCGTCGCATTCTACGCGAAACGGGAACAGCGCATCTGATGGCAATTTCGGGTATGCATATCGCACTGGCAGCCAGTGTTGGTTGGCTATTTATGCGGATGCTGCAATGGATGCTCCCCGCCAGACGGATTAATTATCTGTTTCCTTTGATAGCCAGTGGGTGCACTGCCGCGATTTATTGCTGGATATCTGGCAGCCATCCACCGGCACAGCGTGCCTTGCTCGCCCTGACGCTATGGATAGGCCTACGCATTGCGGGCTGGCAACTGAGTGGCTGGCAGGTCTGGACATTATGTGTTGGCTTGTTGCTGGCGCTGGATCCGCTCACTGTTTTGTCAGAGAGTTTTTGGTTATCAGCCCTGGCTGTAGCGGCGCTGCTAATCTGGTATCAATGGTTTGCATTACCTGCAAGGTTTCGTAACGGGCGTCGCTGGTGGGGTTTGCAATTGCTGCATTTGCAATTGGGGATGATGTTGCTGATGGCGCCACTGCAAATATGGCTGTTTCAGGGCATTAGCCTCAGTGCGTTGCTGGCTAATCTGCTGGCAGTACCGATAATCTCATTTATCACGGTGCCGCTGATATTGCTGGCGATGGTGATGCCTGTGACTTCGTTTGCCAGTGGATTATGGTGGCTGGCGGATCAGTCGGTCCACCAAGTGATGTCTGGGCTGGCATGGCTTCCCGCGGGTTGGTTGCCATGGAATGATGCATTGCCAGCGATGCTGTTGCTGTGGGGCGGGATGTTTGCCTGGCGTAGTGGCATTGTTTTTCGCGCCCCTCTGCAATGTTGCAGTATTGCCATCACTTTGCTGCTGTGGCGCGTCAGTGAGCCACGAGATGACTGGCAAATCGATATGATCGATGTTGGGCATGGCCTGGCGATCGTCATTTCTCAGGGGGATGAGGCAGTGTTATACGATACAGGCCCTCGCTGGACATACGGTGATGCAGGGAGCCGGGTCATCCTTCCCTGGTTGCAGCGTAAAAACAGAGTCTTACAGTCAATAATTTTGAGCCATAAGCATCTGGACCATCGTGGTGGGCTGGCATCAATTATCGCCGCTCACCCTGGCACACCGGTACGTAGCGCATTGGCTGAACCCAACCATCTCGCCTGTTATCAAGGGGAGGAGTGGCACTGGGGGAAACTTCGTTTTAGTGTACTCTGGCCGCCTCGTGGCTCCTCCAGAGGCGAAAATAACGACTCCTGTGTGGTACGGATCGATGATGGCAAAGTGAGTTTGCTGTTGACGGGGGATATTGAGCGGGAGGCTGAAAGGATGCTGGTCGCGCAGCAAAAGCAGGCACTGGCCTCAACCATTTTACAGGTGCCTCATCATGGTAGTCGAACCTCTTCCAGCGCGTTGTTGTTGCGTAATGTCTCCGGGGAGGTCGCGATTGCCTCTGTGGCACGTTATAACGCCTGGCGGATGCCAGCGAAGACGGTGATTAGCACCTATCAGCAGCAGGGTTATCATTGGCATGACACCGCCCAATCCGGCCAGATACAGATAGGGATCCGTGCAGGTCATTGGCAAATAAAGGGGTTAAGAGAGCAAATAATGCCCCGCTGGTATCATCAGTGGTTTGGCGTCAAACGTGAATCCAGGTAGAATGAGCGGCTATTTCAAACAGCGTGACTAAATAATGCAACAAGACAAAGATCTCTCAACGTGGCAGACATTTCGCCGACTCTGGCCGATGATTGCGCCCCACAAAGCTGGCTTATTCGTGTCTGCTGTGGCGCTGATACTCAATGCGGCAGGCGACACCTTAATGCTCTCCCTGTTGAAACCTTTACTGGATGACGGCTTCGGTAAAGCTGACAAATCCGTGCTGTTGTGGATGCCGCTGGCGGTAATCGGTTTGATGCTGATGCGCGGAATAACCAGTTATATTTCTAGCTATTGCATTTCGTGGGTTTCCGGCAACGTAGTGATGAATATGCGTCGTCGCCTGTTCAGTCACATGATGGGTATGCCGGTGGCCTTCTTTGACCAGCAGTCGACAGGTACGTTGCTGTCTCGTATCACTTATGACTCCGAGCAGGTCGCTTCATCGTCTTCCAGCGCGCTGGTTACGGTGGTGCGTGAAGGTGCATCGATCATCGGCCTGTTCATCATGATGTTTTACTACAGCTGGCAGCTGTCATTGATCCTGATTGTTCTGGCACCGATCGTTTCCTTTGCGATTCGCAACGTTTCAAAACGCTTCCGTAATATCAGCAAAACCATGCAGAACACCATGGGACAGGTGACAACCAGCGCCGAGCAAATGCTGAAAGGGCACAAAGAGGTGCTGATTTTTGGCGGCCAGGAAGTAGAGTCCCAGCGATTTGCACGCGTCAGCAATCAGATGCGTCAACAGGGCATGAAACTGGTTTCTGCCTCGTCTATCTCTGACCCGGTTATTCAGCTGATCGCTTCTCTGGCGCTGGCTTTTGTGCTGTATGCTGCCAGCTTCCCAAGCGTAATGGATACATTGACCGCCGGTACCATCACGGTGGTGTTCTCCTCGATGATCGCCCTGATGCGCCCGCTTAAGTCGCTGACTAACGTTAATGCGCAGTTCCAGCGTGGTATGGCGGCTTGTCAGACGCTGTTCAGCATTCTGGATAGCGAGCAGGAGAATGACAGCGGTACGCGTCAGCTGGAACGCGCTAAAGGTGATGTGGAATTCCGTCATGTAACCTTCACTTACCCTGGCCGTGATACTCCGGCGTTGCGCGATATCAATCTGAGCTTACCGGCCGGAAAAACCGTGGCACTGGTGGGTCGTTCAGGTTCAGGTAAATCTACCATGGCGAGTCTGCTGACCCGCTTTTACGATATTCAACAGGGTGAAATCCTGCTGGACGGACACGATTTACGCGAATACACCCTGGGTTCGTTACGTAACCAAGTGGCGTTAGTGTCGCAGAATGTGCATCTGTTCAACGACACCATCGCGAATAACATCGCTTATGCACGCAATGAACAGTACAGCCGCGAAGAGGTTGAGCGGGCTGCGACTATGGCACATGCGATGGATTTCATCAAAAAAATGGATAACGGGCTTGATACCGTCATCGGCGAAAATGGTGTGCTGCTCTCCGGCGGCCAACGTCAGCGTATCGCCATTGCCCGTGCTTTATTGCGTGATTGCCCAATCCTGATCCTTGATGAAGCGACTTCTGCTCTGGATACCGAGTCTGAACGTGCGATTCAGTCGGCGTTGGATGAATTGCAGAAAAACCGCACCTCGGTAGTGATTGCGCACCGTCTTTCAACCATCGAAAAAGCGGATGAAATCGTGGTGGTTGAAGATGGTCGTATTGTTGAGCGTGGTACGCATGAGGTTCTGCTGGCCGAAAAAGGAGCTTATGCACAACTTCACAAATTGCAGTTTGGCCAATGATTGAACGCATCTGGAGTGGGCGTTCGCCGCTGTGGCTGCTGTTATGGCCGCTCAGCCTGCTGTATGGGGCAGTCAGCTGGCTGATTCGCCTCAGTTTCCAGCGTGGCTGGCGTAAAAGCTGGCGTGCGCCCTGTCCGGTGATTGTGGTGGGTAATCTCACTGCTGGCGGTAACGGCAAAACGCCTGTGGTTATCTGGCTGGTGCAGGCGTTGCAACAACGAGGTCTGCGTCCTGGGGTAGTGTCGCGCGGCTATGGTGGTAAAGCTGAGCGTTATCCACTGTTAGTCGATGCCGAAACGTCCACCGAGTTGGCAGGTGATGAGCCGGTGTTGATAGCTCAACGTACCGGTGCGCCGGTCGCGGTGGCCCCGCAACGTCGTGTTGCCGTCGAGGCCTTATTGTCCCGGCAGCAGCTGGATGTGATTATCACCGATGATGGATTGCAGCATTACGCTCTGCAACGTGACCGCGAGTGGGTCGTGGTGGATGGCGTACGTCGTTTCGGCAATGGCTGGTGGTTGCCCGCCGGGCCAATGCGCGAACGTGCTTCCCGTCTTGATCAGGTTGATGCCATTATCGTGAACGGTGGTGAAGCCAGTGGTCGTGAAATCGCTATGACATTACAACCAGGCCAGGCGATAAATCTCGTTACCGGGCAAAGCGCCAGCCTGGCACAGTTGCCACCGGTGATCGCCATGGCCGGTATTGGGCATCCGCCTCGTTTCTTCACTACCCTGAAGCAGCAAGGGTTACAGCCTGTTGCGGAAATCGCTTTTGCTGACCATCACGCTTATAGCGAAGCCGAATTAAGCAGCCTGACGCAACAAGGGCAGTGTCTGCTGATGACGGAAAAAGATGCAGTGAAATGCCGCGCGTTTGCGCGTGAAAACTGGTGGTATTTACCCGTCGATGCGCATCTTGCAGGGGCGTCCTTGCCTGTGCTGTTAGATGACATCACGCAACTTTGTCTCAACGCCCGCGACGCAAAATCGCGCTAAAACTGACAGGGAAACTGAGTAATGACCCGCGCTGATTCCCTCTCTTTACAGACCGCTCGCAATCTCCATCTTTCCGCTCAGGGGCTGCTTCGGCCTGCCGGGCGGCGGGCCCGTTTCGCTGATATTCATGCCACTATCCGTCAGATGTCATTGCTGCAAATTGACACCATCAATGTGGTGGCGCGCAGCCCCTATCTGGTGTTATTCAGCCGTCTTGGTGACTACCCGATAACCTGGCTGGATGAGTCGCTGGCATCGGGCGAGTTATTTGAGTACTGGGCGCATGAAGCCTGTTTTATCCCGCGTGAAGACTACCCGTTGCTGCGCCATCGCATGCTCGATCCTTCGCGCCTTGGCTGGAAATATAACGCGCAGTGGGTTGAAGAGCATCAGCAGGAGATTGCCGACCTGCTGGAGCATATCAACGCTAACGGTCCGGTGCGTGCCGCTGATTTTGCCACGGAAAAGCACAGTAAACCGGGCTGGTGGGCGTGGAAGCCGCATAAACGCCATCTGGAAAACTTGTTTAGTGCAGGGGAGTTGATGGTGGTAGAACGCCGCAATTTCCATCGAGTGTATGACCTACAGCAACGGGTGATGCCGGACTGGGATGATGAGCAACACGCGCTCAGTGAAGAGGACGCGGTGGTCAGTATGCTCAACCACAGCGCGCGTAGTCTGGGTATTTTCCGCCCCACCTGGTTGGCTGATTACTATCGGCTGAAGCGGGTTGCATTGAAACCCTGGCTTGAGGCCGCGCAGGAGCGAGGCGAGATTATTCCGGTGCAGGTTGAGCAACTGGGCGAGATGTGGCTGCATCATGAGTTACTCCCGCAACTGGAAAAATCGTCGGCAGCCACCCATACCGCACTGCTTTCTCCCTTTGACCCGGTGGTATGGGATCGACGTCGGGCGCTGGAACTGTTCAATTTTGACTACCGCATCGAATGCTATACGCCAGCGGAGAAGCGTAAGTTCGGCTACTTTGTGCTGCCGGTTTTGCATCGTGGCGTACTGAAAGGTCGGCTCGATGCGAAGATGGATCGCCAGGCGCAGCAATTGGTGATCCGCGCTTTCTGGCTGGAGGAGGGGGTGCGTGTGACGGCCAGCTTTGTCAATGACGTTCAGCGTGCCATCACGCGATTTGCCCAATGGCAGGGGGCAAGTGAAGTGTTGATTGAGCAGGCACCATCGGCATTGCGTGCAGCCTGGTCAGATCGCTGGACAATAACTGCGTAGTGGATTCCGGCACGTTGTCTCGCGCTACGCTATGGTATGCTTATTACCTGACGAATCGATCCGGTATGGAGGAGATTATGGATCACCGTTTGCTTGAAATTGTGGCCTGCCCGGTTTGCAATGGAAAACTGTACTACAACAAAGAACAGCAGGAGTTAATCTGCAAACCCGATGGGCTGGCATTCCCGGTGCGCGATGGTATTCCGGTGTTACTGGAAAACGAAGCGCGAACCTTGTCTGTTGAAGAGATCCATCCATGAGTTTCGTCGCCATTATTCCGGCGCGCTACGCTTCGACGCGTCTGCCGGGCAAGCCATTGGTGGATATTCTTGGCAAACCGATGGTGGTGCATGTGATGGAACGTGCGCGTGAATCCGGTGCCGATCGGGTGATTGTTGCCACGGATCATCCTGATGTTGCGGCGGCGGTAGAAGCGGCAGGTGGTGAAGTCTGCATGACGCGTGCTGACCATCATTCCGGTACCGAGCGCCTGGCGGAAGTGATTGAAAAATATCAGTTCCCGGATGACACCATCATTGTCAATGTGCAGGGTGACGAGCCGATGATCCCGCCAGCGATTGTGCGCCAGGTGGCGGCAAACCTGGCTGAGGCTGATGCAGGTATGGCGACCCTTGCGGTGCCCATCCGTGATGCGGAAGAAGCGTTCAACCCAAATGCGGTAAAAGTGGTTACTGATGCGCAGGGTTATGCACTTTACTTCTCGCGCGCCACCATTCCGTGGGATCGCGAGCGTTACGCGAAATCGCGCGAGCAGGCTGGCGATACGCTGCTGCGTCATATTGGTATCTATGCTTATCGCGCTGGCTTTGTCCGTCGTTATATCTCGTGGCAACCCTGCCCGCTGGAGCAGATTGAGTTGCTCGAGCAGTTGCGTGTCTTGTGGTATGGCGAGAAGATCCATGTCGCCGTAGCAGAAACGGTGCCCAGCGTTGGTGTTGACACCCCGGAAGACCTGTTGCGCGTTCGCGCTGCCATGCAGGCTTAATCCCGCAGCGGCCAGCTTTTGCGGCTGGCCCTGCTGTTCTTTGATCTGGCGCATCGCTCTGCGCTACCGTGACCTCCAGGATATTTAAGTCACTTTCTCAGGAGGATGACGCATGGAACAGCTTCGCTCAGAACTCACGCTGGTGCTTGGTGAAAGCGTCGGCCGTCTTGAAACCATCAGTGAACAATCCCAATCGCGGCTTTACGCGTTATATGACGCCGCCGATAAACCGATGCCGGTTGTCGCGAAATATTTCCGTCATCAGGGGCGCGCAGCGTTGGAAGCCAAAAAGCTGGCGATGCTGGGCCGCGATGGATTAATTGCAGTACCGGCGGTGTTTGGCCTGGTACTCAGCCAGCAGAAACCGGTACACGAAATGTTGCTGATGGCACGTCTCAATGGTGTGTCTGCCGAAGCGCCCGCGCGAACGGCTGCACGTTGGGAGCAGCTTTGCGAGCAGGTGGTTGAAGGCTTACTGGCGTGGCATCGCATTGACAGTCATGGACTGGTCGGCAGCATCGACAGCATTCAGGAAAACAACTGGCCTGCCTGGTATCAGCAGCGGGTCGAGGTGTTGTGGTCAACGTTAGGCTACCTGTCGCCCCCCGATTTCACCCTCGACGATCGGCAAATTCTGTTTCGTAGCCGTCAGCAACTGACCCGATTATTTCAGGGGTTTGACGATCCCTGCGTGCTGATCCACGGCAATGTGCGGCTGGCGAGCATCATGAAGGATGTGCGCAGTGATCAACTGGTGGCAATGACACAACCCGGCAATGTGTTGTGGGCGCCACGCGAATTTGAACTGATGCGGCTGGGTGACAACGGGGCAGAAGCCTCGCTGTTGCAGCACTATTTGCAGCGTGCACCGGTCGCAGAAGGATTTCTCTGGCGGCGCTGGCTGTATCAACTCTGGGATTGTATTGATACCCTGGTCAGCACCGGCCAGTTCGACCGTCCACGCTTTGATAACGCGCGTGAACAGTTACTCCCCTGGCTGGGATGAGGTGAGGTCATCACCGCGTAGCGACTGCCACGCCTGCCCCAGGGTTTCATAAATTGCTCGCTCGCTATGGCTGAGCCACAACGGTGAAGGGATCGCGCGCTCCCAGCCGTTTAATGGCGAGGTGATGGCCAGTTGATTGGCCGGGGCGGCCAGTGGATTAAGTCCGGCACGCTGGAAGAACTGCATCGCCCGCGGCAGATGATTGGCGGATGTCACCAGCAGGAAGGGATGTTGCCCCACGGCGATTTTTACGGCCTGCGCTTCTTCCCGGGTATCTTTAGGCTGGTCCAGCACGATAATTGCGCTGTCGGGGACGCCGAGGCTCTCCGCCACCATCGCCGCCACGCGGCCATTGCTCATGGGGTTATTCCCTGCTGCCGCGCCGGTAAAAATCATCTTCGCCTGCGGATAACGTCGCCATTGACGCACCCCTTCAGCCACCCGAGGCAGACTATTCCCAATCAGGTTCGAACTGGGTGCCCATTCCGGATTAAAGGTGTATCCGCCACCCAACACCACGATATAATCGACGCTGACAGAACGGTTCCAGGTCGGATAGGCCTTTTCCAGTGGCAGCAACAGGCGATCGGCTACCGGTTGCAGGCTGAGTAACAGCAGCAACAGCCAACTGATTGATATCAGGATTTTGCCGCTTTTCTGCCAGCGGCTGAACCAGAGCAATAAAAGTCCGGCTGCCATCAACGACAGCAGCAGTGGCAAGGGCAGTAACATTCCCCCGATCACTTTTTTTAACGTGAAAAACATCGAAAATTGCTCCTTTTGGCCGAAAAAACAGCAGCCAGACACTAACCACGGGATGAAAGGTTCATTCTTATTGCGCCTGTGACAAAATAGCACAAGTTGAAGGCAGCAGAACGGAGCGACCAGCATGCAGGATCGTAACTTTGACGATCTCGCGGAGAGATTTTCAAAGAACATATATGGCACCAAAAAAGGCATGGTGCGTCAGGCGATCCTGTGGGATGAGCTGGATACGTTGTTGCCGACGCTGCCCGCCGGGCCGCTGTCGGTGCTGGATGCCGGTGGCGGAGTAGGGCAAATCTCCAGCGGTCTGGCGGCGCGCGGCCATCAGGTGTTGTTGTGTGATCTGTCTGCGGAGATGTTGAAGCTGGCGGAAGCGCATGCCCTTGCCGAGGGTGTGAGCCACAACATGCAATTCAAACAAATTAGCGCGCAACAGGTCGGCGAACATTTGGATAAGCCAGTTGATCTGGTATTGTTTCACGCTGTGCTGGAATGGGTCGCGCAACCCGAGGTGGTATTGCAGGCGTTATGGCACACCCTGAAGCCCGGTGGCGTGTTGTCGCTGATGTTTTTTAATCGCCATGCCTTAACCATGCGCCTGCTGACCCTTGGCAATTTCGGCTATCTACAGGCCAATATGTCCAAGCGCAAGAAGCGCACGCTGTCGCCCGATTACCCACGCGATCCCGAAGAGGTGTATCGCTGGCTGACAGATTGTGGATTTGAGATTGAACAGCGCGCTGGCATTCGTGTCTTTTGTGACTACATGAAAGAACAGTCTGCCGCCGTGAAAGACGTTGAGTCCATTATTGAGATGGAACGGCGCTACTGTCGCCAGGAGCCCTTTTTAAGTTTAGGGCGTTATATCCATGTGACCGCGCGCAAACCCAGGTAGAAGGACCAACTATGAGCGAT
The DNA here is from genome assembly GCF_059730565.1 of Pantoea sp. X-Soil-TKNS-1279. Classification (NCBI taxonomy): domain Bacteria; kingdom Pseudomonadati; phylum Pseudomonadota; class Gammaproteobacteria; order Enterobacterales; family Erwiniaceae; genus Pantoea; species Pantoea sp. X-Soil-TKNS-1279. The sequence goes on from NZ_AP035948.1 coordinate 1,558,777, forward strand.
TTTTCCCAGACGGTGCCCGAACTGGTGGCATGGGCGCGCAAGAACGATTTTTCGCTTGCGCTGCCGGTTGAACGTCTGGCGTTTTTGCTGGCTATCGCCACCCTGAACGGTGAGCGGATGGACGGTGAGATGAGTGAAGGCGAGTTGATTGACGCATTTCGTCATGTCAGTAAAGCGTTCGAACAAACCCACGAAACCGTTCAGGTGCGTGCCAATAACGCCATCAACGATATGGTGCGGCAGCGTCTGCTCAACCGTTTTACCAGCGAACTGACGGAAGGCCATGCGATTTACCGCCTGACACCGTTGGCTATCGGTATCACTGACTACTATATTCGCCAGCGTGAGTTTTCCACCCTGCGTCTGTCGATGCAGTTGTCGATCGTGGCGCAAGAGCTGAAACGTGCGGCGGATGCTGCGGAAGAAGACGGTGATGAATTTCACTGGCATCGCAACGTGTTTGCGCCGCTGAAATATTCGGTGGCGGAGATCTTCGACAGTATCGACATGACGCAACGCCTGATGGATGAACAGCAGCAGGCGGTGAAGACCGATATCGCCGATCTGCTGAACAAAGACTGGCGCGCGGCGATCTCCAGTTGTGAAATGCTGCTGTCAGAAACCTCCGGCACCCTGCGTGAGTTGCAGGATACGCTGGAGGCGGCGGGCGATAAGTTGCAGGCCAATCTGCTGCGTATCCAGGACGCTACCCTGAGCAGCCCGGATCTCGGTTTTGTCGACAAGCTGGTGTTTGATCTGCAAAACAAGCTGGACCGCATTATCAGCTGGGGCCAGCAGGCTATTGACCTGTGGATCGGTTATGACCGCCATGTTCACAAATTCATTCGTACCGCCATCGACATGGACAAGAACCGCGTGTTCGCCCAGCGTTTACGTTTGTCGGTACAAAACTATTTCGACCAACCCTGGGCGCTGACTTACGCCAATGCCGACCGCCTGTTTGATATGCGCGACGAAGAGATGACGCTGCGTAACGACGAGGTGATGGGCGAGCTGCCGGCGGAGCTGGAGTACGAAGAGTTTAACGAGATTCGTGAGCAGCTGGCGGCGATGATTGAAGAAGCCTTACAGGTGTATAAGCAGGAACACAAACCCCTTAACCTCGCGACGGTGATGCGTGACTATCTGGCGCAATATCCGCGCGCGCGTCATTTTGATCTGGCGCGCATTGTCATCGATCAGGCGGTTCGTCTTGGCGTCGCCGAGGCTGATTTAGCCGGTCTGCCTGCGGAATGGCAGACCATTAATGAATACGGAGCCAAGGTGCAGGCACATGTCATCGACAAATATTGAACAAGTGATGCCAGTCAAACTGGCGCTGGCACTGGCAAATCCCCTTTTTCCTGCGCTCGATAGCCAGTTACGCGCAGGACGCCATATTGGCATCGAAGAGCTGGATAATCATGCTTTCCTGATGGATTACCAGGAGTATCTGGAAGAGTTTTATGCGCGTTACAACGTGGAACTGATCCGCGCGCCGGAAGGTTTTTTCTATTTGCGCCCGCGTTCAACCACGCTGATCCCGCGCTCGGTACTGTCCGAGCTGGATATGATGGTCGGCAAAATCCTGTGTTACCTCTATCTCAGCCCGGAACGTCTTGCCAACGAAGGCATTTTCACCCAGCAGGAGCTGTACGATGAGCTGCTGTCGCTGGCGGATGAGAGCAAACTGCTCAAGCTGGTGAACCAGCGCTCCACCGGTTCTGACCTCGATCGTGCCAAGTTGCAGGAGAAGATGCGTGCTTCACTGAACCGCCTGCGTCGTCTCGGCATGGTGTGGTTTATGGGCAATGACAGCAGCAAATTCCGTATCACCGAATCGGTGTTCCGGTTCGGGGCGGATGTGCGCAGCGGTGATGATGCCCGCGAAGCGCAGCTGCGTCTGATTCGCGATGGTGAAGCCATGCTGATTACAACTGCTCCGGCCACCGAAGAAAGCGACAATGACAACGACGTCGAGAGTGAAGCGAGTGATAACGCGGAGGATGAACAGGCATGATTGAACGCGGTAAATTTCGTTCGCTAACGCTGATCAACTGGAACGGCTTCTTTGCCCGTACCTTTGATCTTGATGAATTGGTGACCACGCTGTCAGGCGGCAACGGTGCGGGTAAATCCACCACTATGGCGGCCTTTGTCACGGCGTTGATTCCGGATCTGACGCTGCTGCATTTCCGTAACACCACCGAAGCCGGGGCGACCTCCGGTTCGCGCGACAAAGGTTTGCACGGTAAATTGCGTGCGGGCGTCTGCTATGCGGTGCTGGATGTGGTCAACTCACGTCATCAGCGCGTAGTGGTGGGCGTGCGTCTGCAACAGGTCGCCGGGCGTGATAAGAAGGTGGATATCAAGCCGTTCAGCATTCACGGCCTGCCCACCGATACACAACCTACCGATATCCTGACTGAGATCCTCGGCAGTCGCCAGGCGCGTGTGTTGCCGCTGACCGAAGTGAAAGATCGTGTCGAGGCGCAGGAAGGCGTGCAGTTCCGCCAGTACAGCTCGGTAACGGATTATCATGCCACGTTGTTCGAACTTGGCGTGGTGCCGCGCCGCCTGCGTACCGCGGGCGATCGCAGCAAATTCTATCGTCTGATTGAAGCGTCGTTATACGGCGGTATCTCCAGCGCCATTACCCGATCGTTACGTGATTACCTGCTGCCGGAAAACAGCGGCGTGCGTAAAGCCTTCCAGGATATGGAAGCGGCACTGCGTGAAAACCGCATGACGCTGGAAGCGATTCGCGTTACCCAGTCAGACCGCGATTTGTTTAAGCATTTGATCTCCGAAGCGACCAGCTACGTTTCGGCGGATTACATGCGTCACGCCAATGAACGCCGCATCCACCTGGATGGCGCATTGCAACTGCGTAATGAGCTGTTTACCAGCCGTAACCAACTGGCGTCGGAACAGTATCGCCACATCGAAATGGCGCGAGAGCTGTCTGAGCACAGCGGCGCGGAAAACGATCTGGAAACCGATTATCAGGCAGCCAGCGATCACCTGAATCTGGTGCAGACGGCGATGCGTCAGCAGGAGAAGATCGAGCGTTACGATGCCGATCTGGAAGAGCTGACTTACCGTCTCGAAGAGCAGAACGAGGTGGTGGCTGAAGCGCGTGAAGTGCATGAAGAAAATGAAGCACGCGCCGAAGCGGCAGAAGTGGAAGTGGATGAGCTGAAAAGCCAACTGGCCGACTTCCAGCAGGCGCTGGATGTGCAGCAAACCCGCGCCATTCAGTATCAACAGGCATTGCAGGCACTGGATAAAGCCCGTGCGCAGTGTCAATTGCCGGATCTGTCCATCGATAACGCTGCGGAGTGGCAGGAAACTTTTCAGGCTCGCGAAGAAGAAGCGACCGAAAAACTGTTGCGTCTGGAACAGAAACTCAGCGTTGCTGAAGCGGCGCACAGCCAATTTGAACAGGCACTGGCGCTGGTTATCAGCATTGCAGGTGACGTTAACCGTCAGGATGCCTGGCAGGTCGGGCGTGAATTGCTGCGTGATGCGGCCAATCAGCGCCATCATGCCGAACAACTCTCCTCGCTGCGTCTGCGTCTGAACGAGCTGGAACAGCGTCTGCGCGAGCAGAACGAAGCCGAGCGTCTGCTGGCAGATTTCTGTAAGCGTCAGGGGCAGCAATATGATGCCGATGCGCTGGAAGGCTTACAGCGTGAGCTGGAAGCGCAGATTGAGCAGCTGAGCAGCAGCGTTGCCGATGCCGGTGAACGCCGTATGCTGATGCGCCAGGAGCTGGAGCAACTGCGTGAGCGTATCACCGCGCTGACCGCGCGCGCGCCGCACTGGCTGGCTGCGCAGGAGATCCTGACGCAGCTGAGCGAGCAAACCGGACAGCAGCTGACAAGCAGCCAGCAAATCACCGAATTTATGCAGCAGTTGCTGGAGCGCGAGCGCGAAACCACCGTCGAACGTGATGAGGTGGCGACACGTAAACGTGACGTTGAGAAGCAAATCGAACGTCTCAGCCAGCCGGGTGGTGCAGAAGATGCACGTCTGACACAGCTTGCTGAGCGTTTTGGCGGCGTATTGCTGTCTGAAATTTATGATGATGTCACGCTGGACGATGCGCCGTACTTCTCCGCGCTCTATGGTCCATCGCGCCATGCGATTGTGGTGCCGGATCTCTCACTGGTGCGTGAGCTGCTGAATGGCCTGGAAGATTGCCCGGAAGATCTGTATCTGATTGAAGGGGATCCGCAGTCATTTGATGACAGCGTTTTCGGCGTTGATGAGCTGGAAAACGCGGTAGTGGTGAAGGTGGCCGAGCGTCAGTGGCGCTACTCCCGCTTCCCGAAGGTGCCGCTATTTGGCCGTGCCGCGCGTGAGAATCAGCTGGAGCTGTTAAACAACGAACGCGATCAACTGGCGGAACGTTATGCAACGCTCTCCTTTGATGTGCAGAAAACCCAGCGCCTGCATCAGTCATTCAGCCGCTTTATCGGCAGTCATTTAGCGGTAGCGTTTGACGAAGACCCGGAAGCCTTGATTCGCCAGCTCAACAGCCGTCGCGGCGAACTGGAACGCGCGCTGAGTCAGCATGAAAACGATAACCAACAGCAGCGCATGCAGTACGAACAGGCGAAAGAGGGCGTGGCCCAACTGAACCGCCTGCTGCCGCGCGTGACGCTGCTGCTGGATGATACGCTGGCGGATCGCTGTGAAGAGATCCGTGAGCGCGTCGAAGAAGCACAGGAAGCGGCGCGTTTCCTGCATCAGCACAGTAACAAACTCGGCAAACTGGAGCCGTTGTTGCCGGTGCTACAGAGCGATCCGCAGCAGCATGATCAGCTGGAGCGTGATTATCAGCAGGCGCAGCAGTTGCAGCGTGAGGCGCGTCAGCAGGCGTTTGCGCTTACCGAAGTGGTTCAGCGTCGCGCACATTTCAGCTACGAAGACTCGGCTGGCATGCTGACCGGTAACAGCGACCTCAACGAGAAGTTACGTCAGCGTCTTGAGCAGGCAGAGGGTGAGCGCAGTCGCGCCCGCGAACGTCTGCGTGAACATCAGGCTCAGTTGACGCAATATTCCCAGGTGCTGGCTTCCCTGAAAAGTTCGTATGACGCTAAACGCGACATGTTGAAAGAGTTGCAGCAGGAGATGCAGGACATCGGTGTGCATGCCGATGCCAGCGCCGAGGAGCGTGCACGCGCCCGCCGCGATGAACTCTATACCGCGTTAAGCCATAACCGTGCGCGCCGTAACCAGTTGGAAAAACAGCTCACTTTCTGCGAAGCAGAAATGGACAGCCTACAGAAGAAATTGCGCAAGCTGGAGCGTGATTATCACCAGATACGCGAGCAGGTTGTCACGGCGAAAGCGGGCTGGTGCGCGGTGCTGCGCCTGGTGAAAGAAAATGGTGTCGAGCGACGCCTGCATCGTCGTGAACTGGCTTATCTGAGCGGCGATGAATTGCGTTCAATGTCGGATAAGGCGTTGGGCGCCCTGCGTCTGGCGGTGGCGGATAACGAACATCTCCGCGATGTATTGCGGATGTCGGAAGATCCGAAACGTCCGGAGCGTAAAATTCAGTTCTTTATCGCGGTCTACCAGCATCTGCGTGAACGTATTCGTCAGGACATCATTCGTACCGATGATCCGGTGGAAGCGATTGAACAGATGGAGATTGAGCTGAACCGCCTGACGGAGGAGCTGACGGCGCGCGAGCAGACGCTGGCGATCAGTTCGCGCAGCGTCGCCAACATCATTCGTAAAACCATTCAGCGTGAGCAGAACCGTATTCGTCAGCTTAACCAGGGCTTGCAAGCGGTCAGCTTTGGTCAGGTGCGCAGCGTGCGGCTGAACGTGAACGTGCGTGAAACGCACTCAATGCTGCTGGAAACGCTGTCAGAGGAACACGAACAGCATCAGGATCTGTTTAACAGCAATCGCCTGACCTTCTCTGAAGCGCTGGCGAAGTTGTATCAGCGCCTGAATCCACAAATCGATATGGGCCAGCGTACGCCACAGACCATTGGTGAAGAGCTGCTCGATTACCGCAACTACCTGGAGATGGAGGTTGAGGTTAACCGTGGCTCCGATGGCTGGCTACGCGCGGAAAGTGGTGCGCTCTCAACCGGTGAAGCGATCGGTACCGGTATGTCGATTCTGGTGATGGTGGTGCAGAGCTGGGAAGAGGAGTCACGCCGTTTGCGTGGCAAAGATATTTCCCCATGCCGTCTGCTGTTCCTCGATGAAGCCGCGCGTCTTGATGCGCGTTCCATCGCCACTTTGTTTGAGTTGTGCGAGCGTCTGGAAATGCAGTTGGTGATTGCCGCCCCGGAAAATATCAGTCCGGAAAAAGGGACCACTTATAAACTGGTGCGTAAGGTATTTAACAACACCGAACACGTTCATGTGGTGGGCCTGCGTGGCTTCTCAGCGGATCCGGCACCGGTGAAGCGAGAAAATAACGCGCCGGACCTGGAAACAGAAAATTCGTAGCGGGAATTGTGGTTAAAATTCATCGCTACAGTTAATGTGTAAACGGCATTTGCTACCAGAGGCAAATGCCGTTTTTATTTGTATACTCAAAAATATGTATAAGGTAGTACACAGCATAGCGAGTCGGCTGTGTCTTAGGCGAGAAGGGGGCCAGGGATGTTGCTGAATAATAAGAGCAGATTTAATCGTGCTGTCATAGCACTCAGTTTGTCACTGGTATTGTCGCCACTGGCGGCCAGCCATGCGGCAATTATCGCAGCGTTACCGGGTACGACGCACCATACTCTGTCGGTCGCGGATAGCCAGCGTCAGATTCAGCAGGTTTTCAGCCCCAGCGAACAACCGTTCTATCTTCCCGGGCTGGCAGGTATTTATGCCGCCCGTAATATGGCGCCGTTGTGGCAGGACCGCACGGCGGTGCAGGCGTTTCAGCAGCAACTGGCGGAAGTGGCATTATCCGGGGTACAGCCGCAGTTTACGCGCTGGGTAGGGTTACTGACCAACCCAGCGATAAAAGGGCTGGCGCGCGATATCGTGCTGAGTGATGCCATGTTGGGCTATCTGCAATTTGTCTCCGGCGTGCCGACGCAGGGCGAAACCTGGTTATACAGCAACGTGCCGTACAAGATGGCGATGCCCACCATTGCGGCGATTAACCAGTGGCAAAACGCGGTAAATGGTGGCGGAAGCCATGCCTTTGTCATCTCGCTTGAGCCGCAACATCCGCAATACGCTCCCATGCACGCAGCGCTGAAAACCCTGTTGACCGACAACCGCCCGTGGCCGCAATTACGTGATAGCGGTACGCTGCGGCCCGGCCAAATCAGTAATGATGTGCCTGCCCTGCGTGAGATTTTACAACGTACCGGCATGTTGACCGGGCATAGCGCGACACCGACGCCCGCAGACGATGCTGTGCCTGTGGCACCGGTGCCGGTCAGTCAGAGTGCGCAGCCCGTTGCGGTCAGCCCCTCGGCAGCCAGCGTGAATGATCTCTCCGCTCAGGCACCACAAGCGCCGGGCAATGTCGCAGCGAATCCTGTGCAAGCGGCCAACAATGTCTATGATGCTGCGCTGGTGGACGGCGTAAAACGCTTTCAGCATTGGCAAGGCCTGGCCGATGATGGCGCGATTGGTCCGCGCACTCGCGAATGGTTGAATGTCTCGCCGCAAATGCGCGCCGCTTTGCTGGCACTCAATATCCAACGGCTGCGTTTGCTGCCGGATGATATGCATAACGGTATCATGGTCAATATCCCTAACTATTCACTGACCTACTACAACAATGGTGCCACCATCCTGTCGTCACGCGTGATCGTCGGACGTCCGGATCGCAAAACGCCGCTGATGCGCAGCGCATTGAATAATGTGGTGCTCAATCCGCCGTGGAATGTGCCGACTTCGCTGGTGCGCCAGGACATTGTGCCGAAGGTCAAACAGGACCCGGGTTATCTGTATAAACACGGTTATACCCTGTTGTCAGGCTGGAGCGCTGATGCGCAAGTCATCGATCCCTCCACGCTCGACTGGAATATGGTTTCAGCCGCCAGCTTCCCTTACCGTATCCGTCAGGCTCCTGGTGCAATGAATTCGCTGGGGCGTTATAAATTCAATATGCCCAGCTCGGATGCGATTTATCTGCACGATACGCCGAACCACAACCTGTTTCAGCGTGATATTCGTGCGCTCAGCTCTGGCTGTGTCCGGGTGAATAAGGCGTCTGAACTGGCGGATTTGTTGCTTCAGGATGCGGGGTGGAATGACAGCCGTATCTCTGACACCCTGAAAGAGGGTAGCACGCGCTACATCCCGATTCGTCATCGTATCCCGGTTAACCTCTATTATCTGACGGCCTGGGTGGCGGAAGATGGTCAACCGCAATATCGTACAGATATTTACAATTATGATAATCCGGCCCGTTCGGGGAGTCAGGTGCTGACCAAAGCTGGTCAATTGCTACTCTAGTGATTGATTTAATTCATCTCCTTTCTGGTTAACTTTCATACAACCGGCAGCAAAATTGCGATTTTGCGCCGGTTCTGCATTTTCTTTCCCTTATTCTGGGTTGACTGAGTCTGAGGCTAACGTTAATGTTCCGCCTTGTGTGCTTTTTACACATTTTTTTATCGCTTTAATCTCAGGTAACCCCGTTTCATGGCTAATTTTGATTCTCAGCGTCGCAAATTGCTCCTGATCGGAGGCGCAACGGCAGGTCTGGCACTTCTTCCTGGCTCCGCACTGGCCTCGATGTCCACCTCCCGGCCGCGTATTTTGACGCTTAATAACCTTCACACCGGTGAAACCCTCAAAACAGAGTTTTTTAACGGCAAGAGTTATGACAAGGATGAGTTAGCTCGTTTAAATCACTTCTTCCGTGATTATCGCGCCAATCAGATCAAAACCATCGATCCACATTTGTTTGATCAGATTTATCGCCTCCAGGCCGCGCTGGGAACACGTAAACCGATTCAACTGGTTTCAGGCTATCGCACCATTGCTACCAACAATATGTTGCGTGAGTCCGGTCCTGGCGTGGCGAAACACAGTTATCACACCAAAGGTCAGGCGATGGACTTCCATATCGAAGGCATTTCCCTGAGCAATGTTCGCAAAGCGGCGTTATCTCTGCGTGCAGGTGGTGTAGGATATTACCCGCGCAGCAACTTTGTTCACATTGACACCGGTCCTGTAAGGCACTGGTCGTAAAAACCGACAGCGCTGCGTGTGTCGGTCATGGAGCGCTATGAACTACCTCATCATTCCGGTCACCGCATTTTCTCAGAATTGTTCTGTCATTTGGGGTGACGATACTCAGCAGGCTGCGCTGGTGGATCCGGGCGGCGATGCTGCAACCATTATCGCCGTACTTTCAGAGCGTGGTATCACGCCGACGCAGATTCTGCTGACGCATGGGCATCTCGATCATGTGGGTGCTGCGGCTGAACTGGCAGCACATTTTCAGGCGCCGATTGTCGGACCACAGTTACTGGATGCTTTCTGGCTGGAGGCATTGCCGACTCAGAGTCGCATGTTTGGTCTGCCGGAATGTGCACCGTTAACGCCAGACCGCTGGCTGGAAGAGGGTGAAACGGTGCAGGTCGGTGAAGTGACACTGGAAGTGCTGCACTGTCCGGGACATACTCCAGGCCATATCGTGTTCTTTGACCGCGCCGGTCGTCTGTTGATCTCAGGTGATGTGATTTTTAACGGTGGTGTCGGTCGAACCGATTTTCCGCAGGGCAGCCACAGCGATTTAATCGCGGCTATCAAAACCAAACTGCTGCCGCTGGGCGATGATGTGACTTTTGTACCAGGACATGGCCCGATTTCCACGCTGGGCCGCGAACGTATCAGTAATCCATTTCTGCAATAAAACTGCATAAACCGTAGCGGCGTAATTTATCACGCGTCTTTTTCGCAATGCGTGATAAATCGCGCCGCTACGGGTTAATCCTTACAGCACTGCCACAATCGCTTCGCACAGCGCCGACATATTGTCTGGCGTCATTCCCGCGACGTTAACACGTCCTGAATTCACCGCGTAAACCCCAAACTCTTCACGCAGACGCACCACCTGATCTTTGGTCAGGCCGCTGAACGAGAACATGCCGTTCTGCTTGATGATAAAGCTGAAATCCTGCTCTGCGCCGCTTGAGGCCAGCGTGTTAACGAACAGCTGACGCATACGCTGAATACGCTGGCGCATATCGGTCAGTTCCTGCTCCCAAATGGTACGCAGTGCATCATTACCCAGAATGGTCGCCACCACCGCCGCACCGTGGGCCGGTGGGTTAGAGTAGTTAGCGCGAATGCTGTACTTCACCTGGCTGAACGCAGTTTTTGCCACATCGCTATTGGCGGCAACCACCGTCAGGGCACCCACACGTTCGTTATACAAACCGAAGTTTTTTGAGTATGAGCTGGCAACAATCAACTCCTGATGCGAAGCGGCAAAAATGCGCAGGCCTTCTGCATCTTCATCCAGACCACGGGCAAAGCCCTGATAGGCGAAATCAAACAGCGGCAGCCAGCCATTTGCCTGAGACAGAGCGGCCAGTTGTTGCCATTGCTCGGTGGTCGGATCAATACCGGTTGGGTTGTGACAGCAACCGTGGAACAGCACCACATCACCGGCTTTCGCCTCACGCAGTGACGCAACCATGCCGTCAAAATCCAACGTATGGTTGGCGGCATCGTAATACTGATAATCGCAGACCTCAAGACCCGCAGCGTTGAAGACGTTTTTGTGGTTCGGCCAGCTTGGATTGCTCACCCAGACACGTTTCACGCTGGTCTGATTGGCGAGGAAATCGGCAGCAACGCGCAGTGCGCCTGTACCACCCGGCGTTTGAGCGGTGCAGGCACGCCCAGCGGCAATCAGCGCGCTCTCTTTACCAAACAGCAGTTCCTGCGTGCAACGAGCAAAATCAGCCAGGCCATCAATGCTGAGGTAATTCTTGGTGGTCTCATTTTCCAGCAAGTATTGCTCAGCTTTTTTCACACTGGTGAGCACCGGCGTTTTTCCGGTTTCATCTTTATAAACACCAATGCCAAGGTTGATTTTATTCGGGCGGTCGTCGGCGCGAAACAGGTCGGCCAAACCAAGGATAGGATCGGCGGGTGCGGCAGAGATCGATTCAAACATGAGTCAGGTCCAGTTGCGTGAACTTTAGCGAAATGAGCTATCAGGTTAGCGTCAGTCGGCACCGTTGCCAACCGTTGAGACGAAAAAGAAATAATGCTGCGGCTGCGATTAATACCGCTTATTGCGAAGTGGATCACTGAAAAGCAAAACGGAGCCAGAAGGCTCCGTTTTTAAGGTATTACACGGTACTAATCGGTAGATTAGAACTGGTAAACCAGACCCACTGCAACTACGTCGTCGGTAGCCAGGCCCAGCGGGTTGTTGTCGTCCAGTTGGTTGATTTTGTAATCAACATAGGTAGACATGTTTTTGTTGAAGTAGTAGGTTGCGCCCACTTCAACATATTTGTACAGGTCAGCATCGCCGATACCTTCGATGTCTTTGCCTTTAGACTGTACGTAGGCAACAGACGGACGCAGGCCGAAGTCGAACTGGTACTGAGCAACGAATTCGATAACCTGAGATTTGTTAGCGAAACCAGTTCCCAGAGTATTACCAGCAGCATCGCTCTGGCTGATGTAGGTTGCGTTACGGGTTTCGCTGTACATTGCTGCCAGGTACACGTTGTTCGCGTCATATTTCAGAGCAGTTGCCCACTGCTGAGCTTTGTCACCATTACCAAAGGTCATCTGGTTCTGCTCAGTGGTGCGGTCGCTTGAAGCATAAGCACCTACGATGCCAACACCGATCGGAGAGGTATAGGAGATTGAAGTACCCCAGCCGTCGCCATTTGCACGACGCGGATCGTCAGAACGTTCGTTTTTGCCCTGATATTGCAGAGCAAAGTTCAGACCATCAACCAGACCGAAGAAGTTGGTGTTGCGGTAGGTAGCCAGACCGGTAGAACGGCCCGCCATGAAGTTGTCAGAGTAACCTGAGTCACCGCCGTATTCCGGCAGCATGTCGGTCCAGCCGATTGCGTCGTAAACAACGCCGTAGTTACGACCGTAGTCGAAAGAACCTGCGTCTGCGAATTTCAGACCAGCAAAGCCCAGACGGGTTTTGTTGCCTGCTTGTGCGTCGTCGCCGCCTTCAGAGTTGTTAGCCTGGATGTTGTATTCCCACTGGCCGTAACCGGTCAGCTGGTCGGTGATCTGAGTTTCACCTTTGAAGCCGAAGCGCACGTAAGACTGGTCGCCATCGTTGCCAGAGTCGTCAGAGAAGTAATGCAGACCATCAACTTTACCGTACAGGTCTAATTTGTTGCCATCTTTGTTGTAGATTTCTGCTGCGTTTGCTGCACCAGCAGCTAACAGAGCAGGGATAACCACTGCAAGAATGTTGCGCTTCATCATTTTTTATTACCCTCATTGGAGTTATTTGGACACCTGCCACTGCCGTCAAGAAACCTTTACGGGAACCTTGAAAGAAGTTTGGTGTCTCCTGTGTCTGCACGCATCTTTCCATCCCGGGGTTGGTAATTCTACCCCGAAAATGCTACTAATCTCGCAATTAGGTATCAAAAAGAAAAATTGTATTGCAAGATGTAAATTTTCGGGAACTTTGTGAGAGAACTCTAAATTTACAAAAATAAAAAAAGGCCGGCATAGCCGACCTCGTTATATATATGAATTACTTATAATTAATCGCGAATTTTAGAAATTGGCGTTGCGCGGCGTACGTGGGAAGGGGATAACATCCCTTACATTTTGTACACCAGTGACATACGCGATTAATCGTTCGAAACCTAAGCCGAAGCCAGAGTGTGGCACGGTGCCGTAACGACGTAAGTCACGGTACCACCAGTAATCTTCTTTGTTCAGACCCATCTCAGCCAGGCGTGCATCCAGGACATCCAGACGTTCTTCACGCTGCGAACCACCGATGATTTCACCGATGCCAGGCGCCAGGACATCCATCGCTGCCACGGTTTTACCATCGTCATTCATACGCATGTAGAACGCTTTGATATCCTTCGGATAGTTTTTCACCACCACTGGGGCTTTGAAGTGTTTCTCAGCGAGGTAACGCTCGTGTTCTGACGACAGATCGACGCCCCATGAGACCGGGTTTTCGAAGCTCTGGCCGCTTTTCAGCAAAATCTCGATGGCATCGGTGTAGTCCACCTGGGCGAAATCTGCACTAACAAAACGTTCCAGGCGAGAAATCGCATCTTTGTCTACGCGCTCCGCAAAGAACGCCAGATCGTCAGCACGCTCTTCCAACACTGCCTTGAATACATACTTCAGCATGGCTTCCGCCAGGGCCGCAGCATCATCAAGTGTGGCGAAGGCCACTTCCGGTTCCAGCATCCAGAATTCAGCCAGGTGACGGCTGGTGTTGGAGTTTTCAGCACGGAAGGTTGGGCCGAAGGTGTAGATTTTGGACAGCGCACAGGCATAAGTTTCGCCGTTCAACTGGCCGGACACCGTCAGGAAGGCTTCTTTACCAAAGAAGTCTTTGTCGTAATCGACTTTGCCCTGCGGGTCACGCGGCAGGTTTTCCATATCCAGCGTAGAGACACGGAACATTTCGCCAGCGCCTTCGGTATCGGAAGCGGTGATCAGCGGGGTGGAAACCCAGAAATAACCGTTTTCATGGAAGAAGCGATGCAACGCCTGCGCCAGGGTGTGACGAGTACGTGCCACCGCGCCAATCAGGTTAGTGCGCGGGCGCAGGTGCGCCACTTCACGCAGGTATTCGATGCTGTGACGTTTGGCAGCCATCGGATAGGTGTCCGGATCGTCCACCCAGCCCACTACTTCAACCTGAGTGGCTTGCAGTTCAAACGCCTGACCTTCACCCGGCGATTCCACCACTTTGCCGGTCACAATCACCGAGCAGCCCGTGGTCAGACGCAGCACTTCGTCCTGATAATTATTCAGAGAATTATTGACGACAGCCTGAACGGGATTAAAGCAGGAACCGTCATAAACGGCGATAAAGGAAAGACCGGCTTTGGAATCTCTTCGGGTACGCACCCAACCACGTACGGTGACTTCACTGTCAACCGCGACACGGCCGTGCAGTACATCCGCTACAGGCACTACGCTCATAAATATCTCTCTATATATTAGGATGAAGTCAATTTATACATTCCCCATACCGGGGTTTTGCTATGTTACTTACGAGCCATCAGGAAACAAGCAAAATTGCCGGGATACGGGGAGATTTGTTGCAGCACAGCAGGGTACAGGTACCCTGCTGTCGGGTGGTTAGCTGGCTCTTTTCACCAGCGGCAGGTCGAAGGCTTTACGCAGAGCGCGAACGAAGGCTTTATCCTGGCAGATAGTTTTACCGGGGCTGTCGGAAAGTTTAGCCACCGGCTTGCCGTTGCAGCTCACCAGTTTGATCACGATATTCAGGGGGGTTACGCCCGGAATATCGCAGGTCAGGCGCGTGCCGATACCAAACACCACATTGGCGCGCTGACCAAAGTGGCGATACAGCGCCAGCGCTTTGTCCAGATCGAGATTGTCGGAGAACACCAGCGTTTTGCTTTTCGGATCGATATCCAGTCGCTGATAGTGGGCGATGGCTTTCTCCCCCCATTCCACCGGATCGCCGGAATCATGGCGCAATCCCTGATAGCGGTTGGCAAAGCCGGGACCGAAATCGCGCAGGAAGGCATCCATAGTGATGCAATCGGTCAGTGCGATGCCGAGCTGCTCGTCGTACTCATCCAGCCAAGATTGCAGCGCAGCACGCTGGCTATTGGCCAACACCGGGCTGATCTGCTGATGTGCCTGGAACCACTCATGCGCCTGGGTGCCGACCGGGTTAAGTTGCAGACGACGCGCCAGATCATAGTTGCTGGTACCCACCAGCCACGGGAAATCCTGCTTCAGGGTGCTGACGATGGCTTCCTGCACTGGCTGGGAATAGCGGCGACGCGTACCGAAGTCCATCAAATGGAAGCGGGACATATCCAGGTCGCTGACCTGCTGGCGAAAGTCCGTCAACTTTTGTTGCAGGTGATCGACTGCCTGCGCGACACCGGTCTGCGGGGTACGGTGACGGTGCACCAGCTCACTAATCAGTGCCAGCAATGGCACTTCCCACAGAATCACCTCACGCCATGGACCGCTAATCTGGATCGCCAGCTTACCGTGATCATTACGCACCACGACCTGGCTGGGATCGAAGCGGAAACCGCGCAGCCAGCTGAGATAGTCAGCGTCAAAAAAGGGAAGGGCAGAAAGATAACGATATTCCTCTTCACTCAGGGCGAGAGAATGCATCGCATCAATATGGGTGCGGAGTTCATCCGTGTAGACGCCGAGTAACTCGGTGCCGCGGCAGCGAAATTCCGCCGTGACCGGGACATCGTAGTAACGATGATATACGGCCTGCTGCATATGAAGCTTGTAGGCATCGGTATCAAGCAGCGTGGTCAAAATCGGGGAAGCGTGTCCTGTCATGGTGCGTTTCAGCATCCTCTTCCGCGGAGCATAGCCCGGTGTTCAACAAAGTCATAAAGACGCAGGAGTATAAAACAGTAATAGACCGCGATCACACCATATTTGCAGGGGGCAGGTCGATGGTCATTTGTGCCATTGTTAATAAATTGTAGCATTTTCTGCTAAGGCACGCATTGTGCGTGGCAAGTGAGGCCCAACCCGCTTAGACTTTGACGGGTATACCTTTTAACGATGCGAGAAGGATTTATGACGCAACAGCCGCAAATAAAATATCGTCACGACTACCGTGCACCCGATTTCACCATCACTGATATCGATTTGACGTTTGACCTTGATGCGGCCACCACGCGCGTCACCGCGATCAGCCAGGTGAAGCGTTTAGGCAACAGCCAGGCAGAGCTGCGTCTGGATGGGGAAGATTTGACCCTGGTATCACTGGCGGTGGACGGCACCCCGTGGACGCATTATCGCGAAGAAGAGGGCGCGCTGGTGTTGAGCCAGGTGCCAGACACCTTCACCCTGACCATCATCAATGATATCCACCCGGACCAAAACACCGCGCTGGAAGGTTTGTATAAGTCAGGTGAGGCGCTGTGCACGCAATGTGAAGCCGAAGGTTTCCGCCATATCACCTGGTATCTGGACCGCCCGGATGTGCTGGCGCGTTTTACCACCACCATTATCGCCGATGCCGCGCGCTATCCGTACCTGCTCTCCAATGGCAACAAGCTGGAGAGTGGTCGTCATGAAGATGGTCGCCACTGGGTCAAATGGCAGGACCCGTTCCCGAAACCCTGTTATCTGTTTGCGCTGGTCGCTGGTGATTTTGATGTGCTGCGCGACAGCTTTACCACCCGCTCAGGCCGTGATGTGGCGCTGGAGATCTTTGTCGATCGCGGCAACCTTGACCGTGCCGACTGGGCAATGACCTCGCTGAAAAACAGCATGAAGTGGGATGAGGAGCGTTTTGACCTCGAATATGACCTCGATATCTTTATGATCGTCGCGGTGGATTTCTTCAATATGGGCGCGATGGAGAATAAAGGGCTGAATGTCTTTAACTCTAAATACGTGCTGGCGAAAGCGGAAACCGCCACCGACAAAGATTACCTCGGTATTGAAGCGGTGATTGGTCACGAATATTTCCACAACTGGACCGGCAACCGCGTCACCTGCCGTGACTGGTTCCAGCTCAGCCTGAAAGAGGGGCTGACAGTGTTCCGCGATCAGGAGTTCAGCTCAGATCTCGGTTCCCGCGCGGTGAATCGCATCGATAATGTGCGCGTGATGCGCGGCGCGCAGTTCGCTGAAGATGCCAGCCCGATGGCACACCCGATTCGCCCGGATCAGGTCATTGAGATGAACAACTTCTACACCCTGACGGTGTATGAAAAGGGTTCAGAAGTGATTCGCATGATGCACACCCTGCTGGGCGAAGAGAATTTCCAGAAAGGGATGCAGCTCTATTTTGAGCGCCATGATGGTAGCGCGGCGACCTGCGACGATTTCGTGCAGGCGATGGAAGATGCGTCTAATGTTGACCTGTCACAGTTCCGTCGCTGGTACAGCCAGTCCGGTACGCCGGTGCTGACGGTGCGCGATGATTACAACCCGGAGCTGGAGCAATATACGCTGCACGTTACCCAGCACACGCCACCGACCGCCGAGCAGAAAGAGAAGCTGCCGTTACATATCCCGCTGGATATTGAACTGTATGACGGTGAAGGCAAGGTGATCCCGCTGCAACACAATGGTCATCCGGTGCACCATGTGCTGAACGTCACCGAAGAGTTCCAGAGTTTCGTATTCGATAAGGTTTATTTCCAGCCAGTGCCCTCATTGCTGCGTGAATTCTCTGCGCCGGTGAAGCTCGACTATAAATGGAGCGATGCACAACTGACGTTCCTGATGCGTCATGCCCGTAACGACTTTTCCCGCTGGGATGCAGCGCAAAGCCTGCTGGCAACCTATATCCGCCTGAATGTCGCGCGTCATCAACAGGGACAACCGCTGTCGCTGCCGCTGCATGTGGCTGATGCCTTCCGTGCGGTGTTGCTGGATGAGCAGGGCGATCCGGCGCTGATGGCGCTGATTCTGACGCTGCCTTCGGAGAATGAAATCGCTGAGTTGTTTGAGGTGATTGACCCGCAGGCCATTGCTGAAGTGCGTGAGGCGCTGGTGCGCACCCTGGCGAAAGAACTGAGTGATGAGTTCCTGGCGGTTTATCGTGCCAATCAGAGCCATGAGTACCAGGTTGAGCATGCGGAAATCGGTAAACGCGCGCTGAAGAACGTCTGCCTGAGCTACCTGGCCTTTGCTGACGTCGAACAGGCTGACAAGCTGGTACAGGCGCAATATCAGCACGCCACCAACATGACTGATGCGCTGGCGGCAATGTCGGCGGCGGTTGCTGCACAACTGCCGTGTCGCGATAGCTTAATGGCGGCCTATGACGAGCGTTGGCATCAGGATGGTCTGGTGATGGACAAATGGTTTGTGCTACAGGCCACCAGTCCGGCGTCTGACGTGCTGAGCAAGGTGCGTGAACTGCTGCATCATCGCTCTTTCACCATGGGTAACCCCAACCGCATTCGTTCGTTGATTGGCGCTTTTGCCTCGGCTAATCCGTCGGCCTTCCATGCCAAAGATGGCAGCGGTTATCAATTCCTGGTGGAGATGCTGACCGATCTCAACACGCGGAACCCGCAGGTTGCTGCGCGCATGATCGAGCCGCTGATTCGTCTGAAGCGTTACGATGCCGGGCGCCAGGCGTTGATGCGTCAGGCGCTGGAGACGTTGAAAGGATTGGATAAGCTGTCTGGCGACCTGTATGAGAAGATCACCAAAGCGTTGAATGCGTAATTAACCGTAGCGGCGCAATTTATTGCGCCGCTACGGGGCGATTATCGCTGTTGTGCAAAGCGTAGCGGCTGTTCGCTGGTGCTACGCTTCATCACCCGATCCAGCACTTCCGCTTCCAGTTCGGCCAGTCGGGCAGAACCGCGACGGCGTGGACGCGGCAGATCAACCGTTAAATCCAACCCGATTTGTCCTTCTTCAATCAGCAATACCCGATCTGCCATCGCCACCGCTTCGCTGACGTCGTGCGTCACCAGCAACACGGTAAAGTTATGCTGTTGCCACAGCGATTCAATTAATCCCTGCATCTCAATACGCGTTAAGGCGTCCAGCGCACCGAGCGGTTCATCCAGCAGCAGCAGACCGGGACGGTGGATCAACGCACGCGCCAGTGCGACACGCTGTTTCTGCCCGCCGGACAGCGCGGCGGGCCATTCGTTGGCACGCTCCGCCAGGCCCACGGCTGCCAGCGCTTCCAGCGCATTGTCCCGCCAGGCTCGACCTTTTAGCCCAAGCCCGACGTTATCAATCACCTTTTTCCACGGCAGCAGACGCGCATCCTGAAACATCAAACGCGTATCATCGCGTGCCGACGCCAGCGGGGCATTGCCGGCCAGTAATTCGCCTTGCGTGGTGGATTCCAGTCCGGCCAACAGGCGCAGCAGGGTGCTTTTGCCGCATCCGCTGCGGCCCACCACCGCGACGAATTGTCCGGCGGGAATATGCAGATCAATATGGTTCAGGATGGTGCGGTTACCATAGCGTTTGACTACGCCGTTAACGCCCACCGGTGTTCCGCTGTTAAGCCGCGCCGGAGTGAGGGTTGCAGTACTCATGCGTTAGCCTCCTTCAGTTGATAAGCCGGATGCCAGCGTAGCCAGACGCGCTCCAGCAGTTGGGCCGCGACATCGGCCAGTTTGCCGAGCAGGGCATAAAGAATGATGGCGACCACCACCACGTCGGTTTGCAGAAATTCACGCGCGTTCATCGCCAGATAACCAATGCCCGAGTTGGCAGAAATGGTTTCGGCAACGATCAATGTCAGCCACATCAGGCCCAGGGCAAAACGTACCCCCACCATAATAGAGGGGAGGGCACCGGGTAGAATCACCTGAATAAACAGGCTCCAGCCGGAAAGGCCATAACTGCGCGCCATCTCCACCAGTCCCCGATCAATATTGCGGATGCCGTGGTAGGTGTTGAGATAGATCGGAAACAGCGTGCCGAGCGCGACGAGGAAAATTTTCGCCGCCTCATCAATGCCGAACCACAGGATCACCAGCGGAATCAGCGCCAGATGCGGCACATTTCGCAGCATCTGCACCGAGGTATCGAGCAGGCGCTCACCCAGACGTGAGGTGCCGGTAATCAGGCCCAGTATCAGCCCGATCGAGCCGCCGATACTGAAACCAATCGCGGCGCGCCAGCCGCTGATGGCGAGGTGCTGCCACAATTCGCCGCTGGCCGAGAGATTCCAGAAGGTGATCAGGATATTCTCCGGCGACGGCAGAATGCGCGTCGATAACAGCCCGGTTTGGGAAGCCAGTTGCCATACCGCGACTAACAGGACCGGCAGCGCCCAGGGCAGCAAGGCATTACTCAGGTGTTTCTTTGTCATGATTGCCTCCTCAACTCTGCGACACTTTTTGCGGCGCGAAGTCATGGGCGACAGCCTCACCACGCGCTTTAATCGTCGACGGCTGCGGGATCTGCGGCACGGCCAGGTCAAGATGCGGGAACAGCAACTCGCCGACGCGATACGCCTCTTCCAGATGGGGATAGCCGGAAAGAATAAAGGTTTCGATACCGAGGTCGGTGTATTCCTGCATACGTGCCGCGATGGTCGGTCCATCGCCGACTAAGGCTGTACCAGCACCACCGCGTACCAGACCGACACCGGCCCACAAATTAGGGCTGATCTCCAGTTTGTCACGGCGTCCACCGTGCAACGCGGCCATGCGCTGCTGACCGACGGAATCGGTACGGGCTAACGCAGCCTGCGCTTTGGCGATGGTGGCATCATCCAGATGGGCGATCAGCCGGTCTGCGGCACGCCATGCCTCTTCATTGGTTTCACGTACAATCACATGTAAACGGATGCCAAAACGTACCTTGCGCCCCTGGGCTTCTGCTTTCGCGCGAACCTGGGCGATCTTCTCCTTAACCTGGGCGGGCGGTTCACCCCAGGTGAGATAAACATCGACCTGCTCGGCCGCTAAGTCCTGAGCTGCATCAGAGGATCCACCGAACCACAACGGGGGACGGGGCTGCTGCACCGGTTTAAACATCAGCCGCGCAC
The DNA here is from genome assembly GCF_059730565.1 of Pantoea sp. X-Soil-TKNS-1279. Taxonomy (NCBI): domain Bacteria; kingdom Pseudomonadati; phylum Pseudomonadota; class Gammaproteobacteria; order Enterobacterales; family Erwiniaceae; genus Pantoea; species Pantoea sp. X-Soil-TKNS-1279. The sequence continues at coordinate 1,579,424 of NZ_AP035948.1, forward strand.
CGCGCACCTTGACGTGTTTTCCTTCATAATCAACGGTTTCCCCTTCCAGCACGCGCCGCCAGATACGGGTGAATTCAGCCGATTCAGCATAGCGTTCGCGGTGATCGAGGAACACGCCATCCCCCGCCAGTTCTTCCGGGTCACCCCCGGTTACCAGGTTAAACAGCGCGCGGCCATTCGACAGGCGATCGAGCGTGGCGGCCTGGCGCGCGGCCTGCGTTGGGGAAATCACGCCGGGGCGTAGCGCGACCAGAAAACGCAGACGTTGTGTCACCGGAATCAGCGATGCCGCCACCAGCCAGGCATCTTCACAGGAGCGACCGGTTGGGATCAGCACGCCACCAAAACCGAGCCGATCGGCGGCCTGCGCCACTTGTTGCAGGTAGGCATGGTCTACCGGGCGCGCACCTTGATCGGTGCCAAGATAGTGGCCATCACCGTGGGTCGGGAGAAACCAGAATACGGATACGCTCATTATTCACTCCTTAAGGCTGAGCCGACAGTGGTTGCCAGATGCGATCGGCGATCGTCACTTTTACCGGCATCAAATGGTTGGCATAGAACAGGTCGGCTGTTTGCTGTTGGGCCTGCGCGGTATGGGCGCTGACCGGCGTAATGGTGGTGGGTGGTCGATGGTCGAGATAGCTTGCTATCACCGGCTTGGGCAGACCCATCGCCTGCGCCAACAGGTCGATGCTCTGGTCACGCTGACTACGCGTTAACGCATCGGCCTCACTGAAGGTTTGCAACACCTGCTGCACAAAGTTGCCATTGGCGGCGGTGAATTTACGGGTGGCGAGATAGAAGGAACCGGTTTGATTCAGTTTGCTGCCATCGGCCAACACCCGCACATTGCCCTGTAACAAGGCGGCGGAGTAGTAGGGATCCCAGATCGCCCAGGCATCCACATCACCCTGCTGAAAAGCGGCGCGAGCATCGGCAGGCGTCAGGTAAGTGGGTTGAATATCTTTAAAGCTCAGACCGGCCTGCGCCAGTGCGCGTAATAACAGGTTGTGGGAACTGGAGCCTTTCTGAAATGCCACTTTGTGGCCTTTCAACTCGGCCACGCTGTGAATCGGGCTATCTTTGGGAACCAGAATCACTTCTGCCTTTGGTTTAGGAGGTTCCGAGCCGACATACAGCAAATCCGCCCCCGCAGCCTGGGCAAAAATGGGCGGGATATCGCCGGTGCTGCCGAGGTCGATACTGCCGACATTCAACGCTTCCAACATCTGTGGTCCGGCGGGGAACTCAATCCACTGAATCTGCGTATGCGGGAAACGTTGCTCCAGCAGCCGATGCGATTTAGCCAGCACCATGCTGACTGACCCTTTTTGATAGCCAATACGAAACTGCGCGGGTGCGTCAGCGGCACAGGTACTCAGGCTCAGCAGCGCGGTAAAGGTTGCGAGCAGCAGACCGGATAGCATCCTTTTCATACATCTTCCTTTATACAGCTTTAGCAAAGGGTTGGTGGCGGCGATGCAGCGCATGCCAGAAGGTATCCAGTGCTTCATCAATGCGCGCGGCCAGCAACTGATCCAGTTCCGGCTGGCGGTCATAGTGTTGAATCTGGCTGTCATCGGCGAACACACCGTGCAGGACTTCCTGCGCTTTCAGCGCATTGAGTACCGGTTTCAAGGCGTAATCCACTGCCAGCATATGTGCCACGCTGCCGCCGCTTGCCAGTGGCAGCACAACTTTATGTTCCAGGGCGCGCTCCGGTAACAGGTCCAGCAGCGTTTTCAGGGCGCCAGAAAATGAAGCTTTATAAATGGGGGTGGCGACAATCACACCATCTGCCTGCGCCAGATCCTCTTTCAGGGCCTGCAAGGCCGGGGAATCAAAACGCGCATACAACAAATCTTCCGGTTGGAAGTTGTGAATATTCCAGGGAATGACTTCTACGCCGCGAGCTTCCAGCGCCTGCTGGCACAGGCTTAGTAACGCCGTGGAACGGGACGGAAATCGTGGGCTGCCTGCCAGCGTAATAACCCGCATAGTCACTCCTTATAACTGAAAGTTATTGATTATCTGATATTGAGAACTGATGTGGTAATCCTGACAGAGCGGGGGGCAGGGCTTAAATGATTTATCCGGCAATGATAAGCCGGAATCTGCAAATAAACGGTGGGCATCAATATCAGGTGGTGGGGAATCGATACGACAATTCCGAAAACTGCTGAGTCACAAAATTGAAATGATTCACTCTCTTTAAGCAATGACATGCCGTTGAGTCGATTTATTAGTGTGCAAAAGGATAACAAATGTATCGCTACCCATTATAAGTGATGTCAGCACCATACCAGGTTACCACGCCGCTATATTTCCGGAGACACGGCAACTTCTCGTAAAAACAACGATGATGCGGTTAACCGCGAGGGCATCAGTTATGTCTGGTTGTATCTCCCGGTATCAATTTAATCAACTCTGTCAAAATCGATACCAATAACAAACAAGGCGATTTTAAATAATTTTTTGTTCTAAATTACAAATGGAAAAATGTCATCCGGGTGAGAAAAATAAACCACAACTCAACGGTGCAAAAATAATAAATAAATACATCATGGCTGATAAACATTATTTCTGATTAGCCCTGGGTCTGGTTGAGAAACGGAACTGTCAAAACCTGCGGCCACTGATTAAGCTAGCCCTAAATGACTCTTGTGATAATGCATTCTGTGCGTTGTGGCGTACAGGGATGTGGTTGCTATTTTTCTTTTTACAAAGTTCAAAAAGAGAGTGCTTATGTCAGAGAAACAACTGTCCGTTATCATTCCTACTTATAACGTAGAGAAATATATTGTTGAATGTGTGGATTCTCTGTTAGCGCAAATATCCACGCCCAATGAAATCATTATTGTGAATGACGGTTCAACCGATGGTACCCTGGCACTCCTCAATCAACATTATGCCAGTCAACCTCAGATCCAGATTGTTACTGTCCCTAACGGTGGCGCCGGACTGGCGCGCGACAAAGGGATTGAGCTGGCACAAGGGGAGTTTCTGTTCTTCTGCGACCCGGATGACCGTGTGGCACTGGGCCTGGTGCAGGAGTTGCAACAGGTGGCGCAGAGGCATCCCGATGTGGAGCTGTTCTGCTTCAGCTCGACCACCTTTGACCACGAACAGCCGCAGCGTTGTGCCTCTAAAGTGAAGCATGACCTGGCTGGCTTGCAACCGGCGCAGCAGGTCCTTTCCTCTTTATTACGTAATGGTACCTATACCTCGGCTGCCTGGAACTACATCCTGAAACGCACGGTTGTCGATAATCATCAGCTACGCTTTGAACAACGGGTGCATGAAGATCACTGTTTCAGTCTTGGCGCTTTCCTGAAAAGCCGTCAGGCATGGGTGAGCGAGAAAAGCTATTATCAACAACGCGTACGCGTGGGTTCATTAACCAACGGCAGCAAAAATAGCGATTATTTTCTGCAACGCTACCATGCCTTTATGCAGGCGTATCACGATTTAATGACCACGCTGGAAAAAAATACCTGGCGCGATCGGCTACAAAAAGAATATTTGTTACATTCCTTCCGCTTGATGATTTATCTCTCGTTATATAACCGTACTCCGGTGCCGCATTACGTGATTAATGCTATCCGTTTTCTCGGCCGGGAAATCAAAGCTACCGGGTTTAAAGAGTGGCTTTTATTGAATCAACCTGAGCTGTTTATTCGTCTTCAGAATTACAAAGTGGTAAAGGAGATGAAGAAAATCAGCCTTATTCCGAAAAGTGTTCCGGTGGTTTGATTGCACCAGAAATAAGTGCGAAAGTCATTGCAGGTCTGAGCATTAAGGTTGTTGCGTCATGGCGAAAACACTCGATAAGAGTTTAGTGATTAATATTTTATCTTTACTGGCCTATCGGGGAGCGTCCTTTCTCTTCCCATTAGTCACCTTGCCCTATCTGGCGCGTATTTTGGGCGTCAACCAAATGGGGGTACTGGCGCTGGCGATTGCCTGCGTGATGTATTGCAGCACCATTTCAGACTGGGGTTTTAACGTTTATACCACCAAGGATATTGCCCACCATCGTGAAGATAAAACGCGGGTGACGCAAATCTTCTGGTCAACCTTCAACGCCAAATTACTGTTAATGCTGTCCACCAGTGGCGTGCTGCTGCTGACGACCTGGCTCAATCCAGGCTGGCATTATCTGTTCTGGGTAGTGTTGGCGAATTGCACCACGCTGCTCGGTTCACTGTTCTCCTTTGGTTGGTTGATGCAGGGGTTCGAAAAACTGGGTAAAACAGCGGTGATCGCCACCTTTGGTAACTTCTGCGCCATCCCACTGACCTTCCTGTTGGTGAAAACCCCGGACGATACCTGGCTGGCAGCGTTGATCCCGGGTGTGGTGTCAATGATCAGCGCATTGATTACCCTTCGATTTGTATTGATGATGAAGGTGATTGGTCGCTATCGTTTCGAACCCAGCGAAATCAAGCAACGCCTGAAAGATAGCGTGCACGTTTTTATTGCTATCGCGGGTGCCAACCTGTTTAACAGCGTCAACGTGGTGATCCTGGCGGCATTCACCTCGCATTATGCGATTGGTATCTATAACGGGGCTGATCGTCTGCGTAAGGCAGCAAATTCGGTGCCGGAGCAGATTGGCAATGCATTTTTCCCCCGGGTCAGTTATCTGTTTGCCCGCGATAAAGCGGCGGCGATTGCGGCGACGCGCAAAAGTTTGCTGATCTCGTTCCTGCTCAGCCTCGGTATTGTGATCTTTACCTGGTTCTTCGCCGATGACGTGGTGCGCATTCTACTGGGTCAGGAGTTTGTGGCCTCGGCTGACGTGCTGCGCGTGTTTGTGCTGTGTTTCCTGTTTGGCAACATTGCTTATCCGGCGGGGTTGCAGGTGTTGATCCCCCACGGTCTGGCTCGTCAGCGTATGCTGGTGATGTTGGGACCGGGAATTATTAATATCCCGGTTTGTGCGTTTCTTGCCTGGAAATATGGGGCGATTGGTGCAGCCTGGTCGATGGTGATTGCTGAATTCCTCGTCTGCGTGGGGATTTTCTGGGTGATGGCGCGGCACGGTATTTTGCGCGAATACCTGCATAATTCACCGTCTACCCGCACAGCGATTAAAGATACCGCAAGTGAATGATGATGCAGGTCAATCTGACCTGCGTTTCCTCGCGCTGCAATTTACTTTTGTGCCAGAGGCCTTTACCATTCTGGCGCACATTTTCCCGTGCACCCCGACTTTCACGAAGCTTCCGCCATTCAGGAGAGTGCATGTTATATCCTATCATCCGGCCGGCGCTGTTTAAGCTCGATCCAGAGCGTGCGCACGAACTTACCTTTCAACAATTGCGTTTTATCAGCGGCACCCCGCTGGAAGGGTTTATCCGCCAGTCGTTACCTGCGCGTCCGGTGAACTGCATGGGGCTGACCTTTCCTAATGCTTTGGGGCTGGCAGCCGGTCTTGATAAAAATGCCGAATGTATTGATGCCTTTGGTGCTATGGGCTTTGGCTTTGTCGAAGTGGGCACCGTGACACCCCGCGCGCAACCCGGTAATGACAAACCGCGTATGTTCCGCCTGGTGGAAGCGGAAGGCATAATTAACCGCATGGGATTTAATAATCTGGGTGTCGATCACCTGGTTGAGAACGTTAAAAAGGCGCGTTTTAAAGGAATCCTTGGTATCAATATTGGTAAAAATAAAGATACGCCAGTTGAACAAGGTAAAGACGATTACCTGATCTGCATGGAAAAGGTGTATGCCCATGCCGGTTATATTGCCATCAATATTTCGTCACCTAATACGCCAGGATTACGCACACTGCAATATGGTGAAGCGCTGGATGATCTGCTGTCAGCGATCAAATTAAAGCAAAAAGAGTTGCAGGAACGGCACCTTAAATATGTCCCCGTCGCGGTGAAGATCGCGCCGGATCTTTCTGAAGAGGAATTGATCCAGGTGGCAGACAGTTTAGTGCGTCATGAAATTGATGGTGTGATTGCCACCAATACCACGCTGGACCGCTCACTGGTGGCCGGGCTGAAATACAGTGAAGAAGCCGGTGGTTTAAGTGGCCGTCCGGTACAAACACGCAGCACCGAAATCATTCGCCGCCTGTCGCAGGAACTGCAAGGCCGTCTGCCTATTATTGGGGTGGGTGGTATTGATTCGCTGGTGGCCGCGCGTGAAAAAATCGCCGCCGGTGCCACGCTGGTCCAGATATACTCCGGATTCATTTATAAAGGACCTGGTTTAATTAAAGATATCGTGACCCACCTCTAAGACATTTCCCACATTCCCGCGCCAGGGGGTTTATTTATCCCTCTGGCTCGTTTATATTTTGTTCTGCTGGTGCATTTTTCAGCTTTTCCTTAGCGTTATTTTTCTTTGCTGTGAACCGCAATTTTGCGCAGCGATAAACCACAGGGCACATCATGAAAATCAAACCCGATGACAACTGGCGTTGGTATTTTGACGCGGAGCATGACCGGATGATGCTTGATCTGGCTGATGGCATGTTATTTCGCTCGCGCTTCTCACGCAAAATGCTGACGCCAGATGCCTTTAATGAAAGCGGTTTTTGCGTGGATGATGCCGCGCTTTATTTTACCTTTGAAGAACGTTGTCGTCTGAGCGGATTAAAAGGCGATCAACGTGCCGAGCTGGTATTAAATGCGCTGGTTGCTAGCCGTTTTCTAAAACCGCTGATGCCAAAAAGTTGGCACTTTACCAGCCATGCTCACAGCTGGCAGCCTGCTGCGGGTGATATGGTGGCGGTGACATTGGCCGATAGCGGTGAGCAGGCACAATTGCTGGTGGTGGAGAGTGGTGAGAATGCGGCGCTGTGTTTGCTGGCACAACATGCGCTAACCGTGGCGGGTAAAGGTATGGTGTTGGGTGATGCGATTAAAGTGATGAACGATCGCCTGCAACCTTGTCAGCAGGAATCATCCGCCCCGTTTGCCAGGGCGGTATAACGCGTTACGCCAGTTCAATATCGCCAGCGGGAATACAACTACAACTCAGAATGGTGCCATCCTGACGTACGGCACTTTTCTTCAATGCTTTCACTTCCCCCGATACCAGTGTCATTTTGCAGCTGCCGCATATCCCGGCACGGCAGGAGTAGGGGATACGAAAGCCCTGCATCTCCAGCTGCTCCAGTAAGACTTGCTGATTGTCGCCGGTAAAGGCACTGCCCTGATAACCAATGGTGACAGGGCTGGTCGGGCTGGCGGTGGTTGCCAGTGTCTCCACGACCTGACCAGCACCATAGGCGCGAGCCAGTTGCTTCTCCACAATGGTGACGGGATCACCCACCCGGATCACACCGCTGTTCAGCGCAATTAAATTCAGACCGAAATCGATGTCGCCACTGCCATCCTGCGCGCTGCGGAAACGTTGCAGGGTTGCCAGTGGTTCACCCTGCGGATGTTTCTGGCCACTTTCTGTTCCCACCGTGGTGAAGACACAGCGACTACAGGGCTTCGGCATCTCAAAGGTGATATCGCCAATTTTCAGGGTCTTCCAGCTATCTTCTTCCCATGCCTGCGCGCCGCTGATCACCAGGTTAGGGCGGAACTGTTCCACGCGCACGCTGGCGGGGCAGCGTTGTTGCAGATCCTGCAATGACGCCATGTTTACCAGCAGATAAGGAAAACCATCGGCGAAGCTGAGTGGCACCTGGTCAAAGCGTTTAACGCGCCGGGTCGGTTGGGAACCGGTCCAGCGTAGCTGCACCGGGCGTGGAAAAAAGCCGCTCAGCCATTGGTTGATCGCATCCGGGGCAACACGAGAAGTAAAGTGATTACCCCATACTTCGGTGGGCGCATCATCGGCGGCAAAATCGGTGAAGCGAATCAGCGCCTGGCTGCCATCGGGTGCCTGTAAAAACAGGCCGTCCGGCAATAGCGCCGGGGTGAAGCGCACCATCTCCGGGTATTGGCGAGCTGTGATAAAGGTGCCATCGGTTTCGGTGACCATAAAGATGCGATCAAATCCCAGGCCGCTATCCAGCACCTGGGCATGCGACAACTGAAGACCGCGCATCGATTTAACCGGATGGATATATAGACGGGACAACGTAATCATCACCACTCCCTGAAAGCCGTCATGCAGGACAAAAAGAAGCTAACTTTAGGACATAGGACGCTGATTCGCTATAATGCGCAACAATTTTATCAAGGGTATAAGTGACGATATGAATTCTCTGTTTGCCAGTACGGCGCGTGGGCTCGAAGAGCTGTTGAAAACTGAGCTGGACGCGCTGGGTGCGCAGGATTTGCAGGTGGTGCAGGGCGGGGTGCATTTTGAGGCCGATGACCGCGTGATGTACCAAAGCCTGCTGTGGAGCCGTCTGGCTTCGCGTATTTTACTGCCGCTGGGAGAATTCGGCGTCTGGAGCGATCTCGATCTGTATGTCGGCGCCCAGAGTATTCCGTGGTGTGACATCTTCGACAGCAACACCAGCTTCGCCATCCACTTTAGTGGCACCAACGAGGTGATCCGCAACAGCCAGTTTGGTGCGCTGCGTATCAAAGACGCCATTGTTGACAGCTTTACGCGACAGAATCTGCCGCGCCCGAATGTGGATCGTGAACAGCCCGGCATTCGTATTAATGCCTGGCTGAATAAAGATCGCGTCAGCATTGCGCTGGATCTGAGCGGTGATGCGCTACATCAGCGTGGTTATCGCCAGCAAACCGGACAGGCACCGTTAAAAGAGAATCTGGCGGCGGCGATTGTGATGCGTTCAGGTTGGCAAAAGGATACGCCACTGGTCGATCCAATGTGTGGTTCCGGCACCCTGTTGATTGAAGCAGCGTTGCTTGCCTGCGATCGCGCGCCTGGCCTGTTGCGTTCGCGCTGGGGCTTTACTGACTGGAAAAAACATAATCAACCGCTGTGGCAGGAGTTGCGTAGCGAAGCACAACAGCGCGCACGCACGGGTACGGCAGCGACCCGTGCGCGTTTCTTTGGTTATGACAATGATGGTCGTGTGCTGGAGTGGGCGCGCGCCAACGCGCGTCGTGCCGGTGTGGCCGATCTCTTCACCTTTGCGCAACAGGATGTCCTGAAGCTGAGCAATCCGTTACCGCCGGAGGTGACCGGTACGGTGTTGAGTAACCCACCGTATGGTGAGCGTCTGGAGAGCGAACCGGCTCTGATTGCGTTGCACAGCCAGTTAGGCCGCATCATGAAGCAGAAGTTTGGTGGCTGGAACCTGTCGTTATTCAGCGCCTCACCCGAGCTGCTGAGCTGCCTGTCGCTGCGTGCCGACCGTCAATTTAAAGCGAAAAACGGCCCGCTTGAGTGCGTGCAGAAAAATTATCAGCTGGCGGCCAGCAGTGGTGAAGGTACCGCGCAGATCGCGGAAGATTACGCTAACCGCCTGCGCAAGAACCTGAAAAAACTGGAGAAGTGGGCGCGCCAGTCGAACATCGATTGTTATCGTCTTTACGATGCCGATCTGCCGGAATATAACGTGGCGGTGGATCGCTATGCCGATTGGGTGGTGATTCAGGAATACGCAGCGCCGAAAACCGTGGATGCCAACAAGGCGCGTCAACGCCTGTTCGACGTGATCAGCGCCACGCTTAGCGTGCTGGAGATCCCGGCGAACCGTCTGGTGCTGAAAACCCGTGAGCGTCAGAAAGGCAAAAACCAGTATCAGAAGCTGGCGGAGAAGGGCAACTTCTTTGAAGTGCAGGAATTTGATGCCCGTTTCCTGGTTAACCTCACCGATTATCTCGATACCGGCCTGTTCCTCGATCACCGCATCGCGCGTCAGATGCTGGGTAAAATGAGCCAGGGCAAAGATTTCCTGAACCTGTTCTCGTACACCGGCAGCGCCAGTGTCCATGCTGGTCTGGGTGGGGCGAAATCCACCACCACGGTGGATATGTCGCGTACCTATCTGGAATGGGCTGAGCGCAACTTGCGCCTCAACGGGCTGACGGGCCGCCAGCATCGCCTGATGCAGGCCGATTGTCTGAGCTGGTTGCGTGACAGCAACGAACAGTTTGACTTGATCTTCATCGACCCGCCGACCTTCTCCAACTCGAAGCGTATGGAAGACGATTTTGACGTGCAGCGCGATCACCTGATGCTGATGCAAAACCTGAAGCGTCTGCTGCGTCGTGGCGGTACCATTATGTTTTCCAACAATAAACGCGGCTTCAAAATGGATCTTGATGGTTTGCAGCGTCTGGGCTTGCAGGCGCAGGAAATCACCCAGAAGACCCAGTCGCAGGATTTTGCCCGTAATCACATTCACAACTGCTGGCTGGTCAGCCACGCCGGTAAGGAATAAGTTTTATGTCATTGATCAGTATCCACGGCGCTTATCTCTCCTTCAGCGATGCGCCGTTGCTGGATAACACCGAGCTGCACATTGAAGAGGGTGAGCGCGTCTGTCTGGTGGGGCGCAACGGGGCCGGTAAATCCACGCTGATGAAAATCATCAACGGTGAACAGCCGCTTGATGATGGTCGCATCATTTATGAAACCGACCTGGTGGTGGCACGTCTGCAACAGGATCCGCCGCGCAACATCACTGGCTCGGTGTATGATTTCGTCGCCGAAGGGGTGGAAGAACAGGCGGAACACCTGAAGGCGTACCACGCTATCTCCCATGTGGTGATGGAGGATCCCAGCGAGAAAAACCTCAATGAAATGGCGCGTTTGCAGGGCATCCTGGATCACCACAACCTGTGGCAGCTGGAAAGCCGCATCAATGATGTGCTGGAAAAAATCGGTTTACAGGCGGATACCGAACTGTCGTCATTGTCCGGTGGCTGGTTACGTAAAGCGGCGCTGGGACGTGCGCTGGTCAGCAATCCACGCGTGCTGATGCTGGATGAGCCCACCAACCACCTCGATATCGAAACCATCGACTGGCTGGAAACCTTCCTGAAAACCTTCACTGGCAGCATCGTGTTTATTTCGCACGACCGTTCATTTATCCGCAATATGGCGACGCGCATTGTCGATTTGGATCGCGGCAAGCTGGTCTCCTGGCCGGGCGACTACGACCAGTATCTGCTGGGTAAAGAAGAAGCGCTGCGCGTGGAAGAGATGCAAAACGCCGAATTTGACCGCAAGCTGGCGCAGGAAGAGGTGTGGATCCGTCAGGGCATCAAGGCGCGTCGTACCCGTAACGAAGGTCGTGTTCGTGCCCTGAAAGCGTTGCGCCGTGAACGTTCTGAGCGTCGTGAAGTGATGGGCAAAGCCAATATGCAGGTGGGTGAAGCCTCACGCTCCGGCAAGATTGTGTTTGAGCTGGAGAATGTCAACTACGCTGTAGATGGCAAGGTGCTGGTGCAGGATTTCTCATCACAGGTGCAGCGTGGTGACAAAATTGCGCTGATTGGCCCCAACGGCTGTGGCAAAACCACGCTGTTACGTCTGATGTTGCAACAACTGAAGGCGGATAGTGGTCGCGTGCACTCCGGAACGAAGCTGGAAGTGGCGTACTTTGACCAGCATCGTGCAGAACTTGATCCTGATCGCACCGTGATGGATAACCTGGCGGAAGGCAAGCAGGAAGTAATGGTGAACGGTAAGCCGCGCCATGTACTGGGTTATTTGCAGGACTTTTTGTTCCATCCGAAACGCGCCATGACGCCGGTGCGTGCGCTTTCCGGCGGTGAACGTAATCGTCTGCTGCTGGCACGCTTGTTCCTCAAACCCAGTAACCTGATGATTCTCGATGAACCGACCAACGACCTCGATGTGGAAACGCTGGAGCTGCTGGAAGAGTTGATTGATGGCTATCAGGGTACCGTGCTGCTGGTGAGCCACGATCGTCAGTTTGTCGATAACACCGTCACTGAATGCTGGATTTTCGAAGGTAACGGCGAGATTGGGACCTTTGTCGGCGGTTATCATGATGCGCAGCAGCAGCGTGCCGCGTATAAGCAGCTGAAGACCGCGCCGGTGGCGAAATCTTCCGTCACAGCAAAACCTGCGGAAAAAAGTGATGCCGGTAAACGTAACGCAACCAAGTTAAGTTACAACCTGACGCGTGAGCTGGAGCAGCTGCCGCAAAAACTGGAACAGCTCGAAACGCGTATTGGCGAGTTGCAGGCGCAAATGAGTCATCCGGATTTCTTCAGTCAGCCGCACGATAAAACGCAGCCGGTGCTTGATGCGCTGGCGCAGACCGAGCAGGAACTGGAAACAGCGTTTGAACGCTGGGAAGAGCTGGAAGCACTGAAAAACGGCGCTTAATACAGAAGGAAACCGGTATGTGTGCAGCGGATAATCCGCAATCGTGGGTGCTATGCCCACAATGCGATTTAACGGTTAAATTGCCTGCTGTGCCGATCGGCAGCCGGGCGCGTTGCCCGCGCTGCCATACTACGCTGACAGCAAACTGGCACGAACCGCAAAAGCGGCCGACCGGCTATGCATTTGCCGCGCTGTTTATGCTGGTGCTGGCGAATCTGTTCCCTTTCGTCAACATGCATGTCGCCGGTTTGAGTAGTGAAATCTCGCTGCCGGAAATCCCCAATGTGATGGTGCGTGAGGATTACAGCAGCCTCGCCACCCTGTTCCTGCTATTTGTGCAGGGCATTCCCGCATTCTGTATGGTGACCATTATCCTGTTGGTCAACCGCATCAGAATGCCTCACCACCTGCGGCTGGTGCTGGCACGCATTTTGTTCCAGTTGCGTAACTGGGGCATGGCGGAAATCTTCATGGCCGGGGTGCTGGTCAGCTTTGTCAAACTGATGGCTTACGGTGAACTGGGTCTGGGGATCAGTTTCTGGGCCTGGTGCCTGTTTTGCGTGTTGCAACTGCGTGCGTTTCAGGTGGTGGATCGCCGCTGGGTGTGGCAGCAGATCGCACCCTTGCCAGCGCTGCCACACGCACCGAAAGCAGGCATCAGTGGTTTACAACATGGGATGAAACGTTGTTCGTGCTGCACCGCCATTTTGCCTGTTGCGCAGAATCACTGTAGCCGCTGTGGTGTGGTGGTGCATGCGCGCCGACCGCACAGCCTGCAATGGACGCTGGCGTTGCTGGTGACTTCACTGCTGCTTTACCTCCCTTCGAATATTATGCCGATCATGGTGACGGAGACGTTAGGCACGCAATATCCCTCTAACATTATGGCAGGGGTGATTTTGCTATGGAGTGATGGCTCCTGGCCGGTGGCGCTGGTGATTTTTATTGCCAGCATCATGGTGCCGTCGTTGAAAATGTTGGCGATTGGTTGGTTATGCTGGGATGCCAGTGGACGCGGTCAGCATGATAGCGAAAAGATGCATCTGGTTTATGAGGTGGTGGAGTTTGTTGGCCGCTGGTCAATGATTGATGTGTTTGTGATTGCTGTCCTTTCCGCATTGGTTCGGATGGGGCGGCTGATGAGTGTTTACCCGGCGCCAGGCGCGCTACTGTTTGCGCTGGTGGTGATTCTCACCATGTTTGCAGCGTTGGCTTTTGATCCGCGCCTGACCTGGGATCGTGTACGGAAAACCGAACGTAAGGAGCCGCGTCTTGACGGACAATCATCAGGGCATTGCTAACGTCGACCAGATTAAACGCTGGTCGCCGGTCTGGATTGTACCCATCGTTACGCTGTTGATCGGCGGATGGATTCTTTTTTATCACTTCAGCCATCAGGGGCCGCAAGTCACGCTGATCACCGAAAATGCCGAAGGTATTGAAGCAGGTAAAACCACGATTAAAAGCCGTAGTGTGGATGTCGGCGTGGTGGAAAGTGCGGTGTTGACTGACGATTTGCATCATGTAGAAATCACCGCGCGCCTGAATTCCGGTATGGATAAACTGCTTCATAGCGATAGCGTGTTTTGGGTGGTCAAACCGCAGATTGGCCGTGAAGGAATTACTGGCCTCGGTACCTTGCTGTCTGGTGCTTACATCGAATTGCAGCCGGGCACCAAGGGCGACAAGCCGACGAGTTACCAACTGCTGGACGCGCCGCCGCTGGCACCGCCCGATGCCAAAGGTATTCGCGTCACGCTTGATAGTAACAAAGCGGGGCAATTGAATCCGGGTGATCCGGTGTTGTTCCGTGGCTACCGGGTGGGATCGGTAGAAACCAGCAGTTTTGATACCGACAAACGTATGATGACGTATCAGCTGTTTATCTCAGCGCCTTATGACCGACTGGTGACCACCAATGTGCGTTTCTGGAAGGACAGCGGTATCGCCGTGGATATGTCTTCCTCAGGTATGCGTGTCGAGATGGGATCATTGACCACGCTGTTCAGTGGCGGTGTGAGCTTTGATGTGCCAACTGGCTGGGAGCTGGGCGAAGTGGCGCAGAACAAGGCGGAATACCATCTGTTTGACGATCAACGCAGTATTCAGGATTCGTTGTATACCAAGCATATCGATTTCCTGATGTTCTTCTCTGACTCCATTCGAGGTCTACAGGCGGGAGCACCGGTGGAGTTTCGCGGTATCCGGCTTGGCACGGTGGCGAAAGCACCTTACATGATCCCGGGCCTGGATCAGGCGCTGGACAATGATTATCGTGTGCCGGTATTGATTCGTATTGAGCCTGATCGCTTCATTACCCGTCTGGGCGGAGATTTTAACCTTGAGCAACATCTGCAAGATGGTAAAAAGCGCGGCCTGCGTGCCACGTTGAAAACAGGGAATCTGCTTTCCGGCGCACTCTACGTTGATCTGGACTTCTATGACAACGTGGCGGCGTATAAAGGGCCGAATAAAGTTGCCGGTTTCGAAGTGATTCCGACGGTCAGCGGCGGCCTCAGTCAGATTCAACAAAAACTGATGGCGGCATTGGATAAGATTAACAATCTACCGTTGAATCCGATGATTAATGAGGCAACCGGTACGCTGAAAGAGAGTCAGAAAACGTTGCAGCAGTTGCAAAAAACGCTGAATAACCTGAATCAGATCACTGCCAGCCCGGCGATGAAGACGTTACCGGCTGATATGCAGCAGACATTGCGTGAGCTGAACCGCAGCATGAAAGGGTTGCAACCGGGATCGCCTGCTTATAACAAGCTGGTGGGCGGTATGCAGCAACTCGATAAGACGCTGCGTGAATTGCAGCCGGTGTTGAAGACACTGAACAGCAAAAGCAACGCGCTGGTGTTTGAAGCCAAGCCGGGTGAGGACCCACAGCCAAAGAGGGCGAAACAGTGAAAAAAGGGTTGATGATTGGGGCGATGCTGCTGCTGGCGGGTTGCAGCAGCACCGTTGAAACGATGTACTATCAACTCCCGACAGGTGCCGCTATGGCACCTGTCAGCAGCGATGCCAGCAGTAAGCAGCCGATGCTTTGGGTTCAGCAGGTCAGCGTGCCGGATTATCTGGCAGGCAATGGTTTGGTGTACCAGACCAGCGACGTGAAATACGTCATTGCCGCTAATAATCTTTGGGCCAGTCCGCTTGACCAGCAATTGCAGCAAACGCTGGTGAATAATCTGAGCCGTGCGTTGCCGGGCCGCCTGGTATCAGGCTCGCCGTTGGCTGAGACGCACGATACCCTGACCGTCAATGTGACCGGTTTTCAGGGGCGCTTTGACGGTAAAGCCATTGTGAGTGGGGAGTGGGTGCTGCAACATGAAGGGCGTCTTATCAAACATGGCTTTAATCTGACGCTGCCACAGACTGAAGACGGTTACGATGCCCTGGTGCGTACCCTGGCGCTTGGTTGGCAACAAGTTGCTCAGCAGATAGCGAATAATGCGATCGCGTTAAATTAAGAATTGTTCGAAGCTTATCTAAGTCCTTGATTTGTCATTAACGAGTGGCAAAAATATCAGGGACTTTTTTATTGTCTAATCAGCCAGATAAGAGATTTTTCCGAAAATTTACCTCATTCTGTGATGTCGGTTTCAGGTCATATTTATGACATTGGCGTGAAATTTGCGCATTGATCTTTTCGGCGCATGGCGTTAGAACGTTAGAGTGGTTGAACATTTTTCCGCCACTCTATCTTTCCACCAGATTCCACCAGACCTGAAATGAGGGAAACGAGGTATGAAGAGACAGAAACGAGACCGCCTGGAACGAGCACATTCACGAGGCTATCAGGCCGGTATTACGGGACGCTCAAAAGAGATTTGCCCGTATCAAATGATCGACGCACGGTCTCACTGGTTGGGAGGTTGGCGACAAGCCATGGAGGACAGGTCGGCGGTGGCTTAGCACTGCCGGATGTCTATCAATAAGGAACAAACCTCCGCGTAATGCGGAGGTTGTCATTTATACCCGTCATAACCTGAGATACCTCGAGTCATTTCGGGTATAGGGAGATTAGAAAGCGGTGGTGTCTTTGAACAGACCCACTTTCAGGTCAGTTGCCGAGTAAATCAGATTACCGTCGACAAATACCTCGCCATCAGCAACGCCCATCACCAGTTTGCGGTTGATGACACGTTTGAAGTGAATTTTATACGTCACTTTCTTCGCTGTTGGCAGCACCTGACCGGTGAATTTCACTTCGCCCACGCCCAACGCGCGGCCTTTGCCTTCGGCACCCAACCAACCCAGATAGAAGCCAACCAGCTGCCACATGGCATCCAGGCCCAGACAACCCGGCATAACGGGGTCGCCGATGAAGTGGCAATCAAAGAACCACAGGTCAGGACGGATATCCAGCTCGGCTTCGACAAAGCCTTTGTCGTATTTGCCGCCGTCTTCAGTCATTTTGACCACGCGGTCCATCATCAACATATTGCCTGATGGAAGCGGCGGTCCGTTTTCGCCAAACAGTTCTCCGCGACCTGAGGCAACCAGGTCTTCTTTGCTATAGGATTCGCGTTTATCTACCATGTTCTCAATAAGCCTTATTTAGTGAAGCCCGAATATTAGCGAACAGTTGTACGCCGGGCAATGCTATCAGCTGTGGTTGAACCAGTTAAGCCAACGTAAGGGCCACGGACGCTGACGCGTCTCCTGCTGATTCAGCTGCGCGATACGTTCCTGGATAGTGCTCAGCAGGGAGTCCCCGCTTTCACTTTGCCACACCACACCGGTTAGCAGTGGTAATGCCTCATCGACGCTCTCAATCGCCCAGATATGGAACTGGCCCTGCTGGACCGCTTCAATCACCGCAGCGTTGAGACTCAGATGGCGGACATTACTGGCGGGCAAAATGACGCCCTGCTGGCCGGTAAGACCACGTTCGTGACAAATACTGAAGAAGCCCTCAATTTTTTCATTGAGGCCACCCACTGGCTGTACATTGCCAAACTGATCAACCGAACCGGTGACGGCGATTTGCTGATTGAGCGGTTGATTAGCCAGTGCACTGATTAGCGCGCAAAGCTCGGCCAGTGATGCGCTGTCACCATCGACTTCAGAATAGGATTGTTCAAACACCAGTGAAGCAGAGAAGGGGAGTTGCTGCTCCAGCTCCAGCTCGGCAATCAGGTAAGCCTGCATAATCATCATGCCTTTCGCATGGATATTGCCGCCCAGTTCCGCTTTGCGTTCGACGTCAGTGAACTCGCCATCACCCGGATGCACTACGCAAGTAATACGCGACGGTTCGCCCCAGGGACGTGGATGGCCTGGAAACTCAATAACAGACAGGCCATTGATCTGACCAACCACTTCTCCTTCCGTTTCGATCATGATCTGGTTTAGCAGAATTTCATCACGCATGCGATCGGCAAGGAAACTTTCGCGCCACTGCCGCGCCTCCAGTGCATCCTTTAGGGCTTCGGCATTAAGGACGTCGCCGTGCAGCGCGGCTTCCTGCATCTGGCGGCGCAACCAGCGTGGGCACAGCGGTAAGGTGTCCTGATCGCCAGTGTTCCGTACCGCCTCATTGATTAGCACAGGCCAGAAATCTGTTTCAGGATTCGGTAAACCGGCCAGACCGGCCTGGGTGAGTGTCCACTGACACCAGGCGGTCATATCGTCTTCATCGACCAACTGCAAGCTTTCTTCAAACTCGCTGTAAAGCGCCATTTCGTGCGCTTCGGCGTCCAAAGCCTGAAAATCAGCCAATGCATCACGTTCGCCGCACAGGATCAGGCGCAGCTGAAACGGTAACGCTGGAATCGTGACCGGTAATGGCTGACGTTCATCTGATGAATACCATTCAAAACGGCCCTGCTCGATACATTTTTTCAGTCGTAACCACATCAGCGGCTGAGCCAGCAATGTATTGACGCTGAGGATCAGGGTGCCGCCATTGGCGCGATGAATTAAGCCTGGCTCGAGCTGGACCCGATCTTTATATTGACGGACGCAGCCAAACAGTTGTTCAAATTCGATCCAGTCTGCATAGTGCACGCCACCCTGGCTGGTGAAAGGGCGGTTTTCTGTCGCTGGCAACAGGCTGACATTGTCACCCATCACCAGATAATCACCACCAAACAGGGCGGTTTCATCAGGCTGAAAGCGCTGTGCAGCCGAGGCAATCCAGGCGAGGTAGTCGTTATTTTCCTGACTGCGTAACAGCAGCAGTGGAAAACCCTGTTGTTGATGATGTAAATGCGCCAGGGCATTCAGCAGACGCGGCTGGACCGCGGCTAGACTATCGCTATCTTCCAGTGAAACATTGGAGAAAATGGATTGGTAGCGGGTGCTATCCGGCTGCAGGGCTTGCCACGTAAGTTGAGAGCTGGTCAAAATATTCCATTCGTCGAATTCGGGAAAAGCGCGATTATACAGGAATCAACCAGGTTAAGCACTGCGGAGTTCCGGCCCGAATTGTGATGACCGCAACATGTTTTTCCTTGCTGCATCCAGGAAAAAAGCTGTTATTCTTAGTTTGTTACGTGATCACGATGAGATTCCGATGAAATACCAGCAGCTCGAAAATCTTGAAAGTGGATGGAAGTGGAAATACCTGGTGAAAAAGCATCGGGAAGGTGAGCTGATCACCCGTCATCTGGAGCTGAGTGCTGCTCAGGCCGCGGTAGACCTGCTGTTGACGATGGAGAATAGCCCTGTCGAAGTCAACGCATGGATTGACCAGCATATTCATCCGGATTTGGAAAACCGTCTTAAGCAGACGATCCGTGCTCGTCGTAAGCGCCACTTTAATGCGGAGCACCAGCATACCAGGAAGAAATCAATCGATTTGGAATATCTGGTGTGGCAACGGCTGGCAGGACTGGCGCAGCGTCGCAGCAGCACGCTTTCTGAAACGATTGTGCAGTTGATTGAAGATGCGGAACGCAAAGAGAAGTATGCCAGCCAGATGTCGACACTGAAGCAGGACTTACAGGCTATTCTGGGTAAAGGTGATGCAGGTAGCGAGTAATCTATTGGTTGCCGTCTGCCAGGTATAAAAAAACCCCGCCGAAGCGGGGTTTTTATTACGCGAAAACTTAAGCCTGCGGCTGAGTTACCACGTCTTTGATACCTTTCACGTCGATTTCAACGCGACGGTCCGGCGCCAGGCAGTCGATCAGGGCGTTGCGGCCTTTCACGCTGTCACAGGTGTTGCCAGTAACCGGGTTAGATTTGCCCATGCCACGTGCAGAGATTTTGTTGGACGGGATACCTTTAGATACCAGGTAGTCGACAACAGACTGAGCACGTTTCTCAGACAGTTTCTGGTTGTACTGCTCTGAACCGATACGGTCGGTGAAGCCCAGAACCACGACTGAACCGTCTTTCGGGTCCAGTGAGCTCAGCTGGCTGTACAGCTGATCCAGAGCCTGCTGACCTTCCGGCTTCAGGGTTGCTTTGTTGAAGTTGAACAGAACGTCAGACTTCAGGGTGAAACGCTTGGTTTCAACAACCGGAGCTGGGGCCGGAGTCGGAGCAACAACCGGTGCAGCAGCTTCGTCCTGACCGAAACGGTAAGAAACACCGACGCTCAGCATGCTGTTGTCAGGGCGTGCGCCAACGGTGCCTGCGTCGCCGATGTTGTTAACCCACTGGTAGTCCAGACGAGTAGCCCAGTTTTTGGTCAGTGCGTATTCAACACCAACAGCAGCCAGCGGAGAAACGCCGGTGTCGTGGTCGCTGATGCGGCCAGTAGTCGGGTTGGTCTGAGTTGAGTCAGCACGCCATACCATGCCGCCCAGACGGGTGTACACGTCCAGGTCGTCAGTGATCGGGTAGCTCAGTTTAGCAGCCAGCTGAACGCCTTGTGCTTTGAACGCGCCGTTAGTCACGCTGCCTTTGTTCGGCATACGGCCCAGCCAGTCGTAGCCCAGCTCGAAGCCCAGGTACGGGTTAGCCTGGTAGCCCAGGAATGCACCTGCGCCCAGTTGACTTTCGTGAGTCGGACCGTTGTTGTTCTCATAACCGTTACCGTAGTAACCAGTATCGTGATACTGAGACCAGCCCAGTTTAGCACCGGTATACCAGGTGTCATCTTTAGGAGCGGCCTGCGCTACGGTAGCGAAGCCAGCCAGTGCCACTGCAATTGCGATAGCTGTCTTTTTCATTTTGCGCCTCGTTATCATCCAAATAGGCAATGAGCAAAAATAGTTTGCTCTTGGTTTAATCCTTCGCCGGGTCAAAACGCTCGCTTATGACTCTACCGAAAAAACGGAGGTTATTGAGCACCCTGGCGAGGTAAAGTCTACAACGAGATTGGAAAGTTACAAGTATGATGTGACGCCAGGCGATAAAAAAACAGGGATTTATACACACATTTTAACAATTGACACGGCATAATCTTCGTGATCAGAAATGAAAAAATCGGCTAAGCCATTGTCTAAGCTGGCGGGACAAGAATCAGTGGCTTAGCGTCAACTTCCGCAAAAAACAGCGTGAGAAAAATCCTAATTTTACTTAATGAAACAAATCTGAGGGAATTTTTGACGCAGATGGTTGTCTGCACAAAACCCCATCGTGTCCCTGAGGACGCATCACCAAACCCAAAGCTTCCCCTTCAGCAGCAGCCTGTTTGAGTTCACGACGTTCATCATCATTCAGCTCATAAGGGATCCACGCCAGCACGACGCTATAGTTACCGGTGCGCAGAGCTTTAACCATGCTTTCAACCGTACTGTAGCGTTCAGATTCAGTGATGTGCATGCTCTTTTCCAGCGGCAAACCAGATTGTTGCATCCAATGGCGATTCAGCTTATGTGCAGGCGTTAACCACAGCTGCCAGCGTGATTGTAAGCTCAATTGTTTTAGCACCGGCAGCAGCAGTAATTGCATCATGCCAGGTTGCTCGCTGTAGCGAAGTTCTGTAATGCCACCCAAAGAAGGTTGCGCTACGTCTGAAGTCGCAAAACGGTGAGAACGATCAGCGGTGCCAGAGAATTGAGTACGCATAATTTAATCACTCAGTAATGAACTGTATGAATATACAGTAATGAGTTCCTGGATAAAGATCAACCTCAATTTCTGAAAACGTCTCGCAAAATCGGACAAATTTTCACCTCGAATGCATTTATTCATTGAACAGCTGGAACGTTTTCAATATCTTCTAACCTGATGAATACATGAAGTATTTATTAGGACAGTTCTGGTAAAAGGAATTCAGGAAGGTATCAGGATGAAAAAATCTCACCCAATCGTCGAACAATCGAAAGCACAATTAGCCGCGCTAGGCGAAATTGAATCCCGCACGCAGTTTGGTGGTTATACGCTCTCAGTGGAAAAGGTTGTCTTTGCGTTTATCAATGAAGATGCGCTTTATCTACGTGCCTGTGAAGCGGTGACGACCTATGCGACGCAATGCCCGATGGAGCCGCTGATATACAGTAAACGCGGTATACCGGTGACACTGAGTTATTACAAAGTCGACAAGCGTCTTTGGCAGGAACCGGAACAGTTAATGCGGCTATCCTCTGGGGCGCTACACGCTGCGCGTGAGGAGTTGCAAACCCGTTATGTCTCACTGCGGCTGAAGGATTTGCCCAATCTCAGCCTGCGTATGGAAATGATGCTACATAAGGTCGGCATCTGCTCGGTCAAACATCTGTGTGAAACAGGTGCCAAGAAAAGTTGGCTGAAACTTCGCACCATCAATAAGCATATCGGCCTGAAGACGCTGCTGGCTCTCGAGGGAGCGATTTCGGGCCATCACGAGGCGGCATTGCCTCGTGAGGTCCGGGAGGAGTTATGCGCGTGGTATCAAAAAACGCTCCGCTAACAGCGGTTCAATCTGCTGCGAGGGTGCGGCGTAGGCGCGCAATTTCAGGTAACAGCGCGATTAATAATCCCAACTGCTGCAAAACTAACGGAGCTTGCGTCTCCGGGCTGGATTTCATTTCCGCCAGTCGATGCAGCAGGGTCTGCTGCATCTGCGTTGCCTCAGCATCGCTGACGCGTTCAATTTGCAAAACATCATCAACAAAGCACACCGCATCATCCAGCAACGTTAATAGTCGGGTGTCATTTAACCTGACCCGATGAGCGCCCAGCGCGGATATATAGCTGAGAAAGGAGTGATTCAGACAAAGTAACCGAAAGGCGTTTTCACGTAATGATTGCTGATGACGGGCTTCATTGCTCATATTTGACACCACCGAGGCCAGTTCGGCATCGGCATTGTGCGCATCTCGCCGCGCAACACGATAAGCCAGACGATTATCCTTGCCCTGATGATATTGCTCCATAATGGCATCAAGGTATCGGCAGTTAGCATTGAGCGTACGCTCGGCTACCGCAGGCAACTGGCGGAAGCGCCAGTCTGGCCAGACGAAAGCGACAGCAAGCCAGGCTAAGCCGCACCCCAGCAACGTATCCACCACACGCGGCAGGGCGACTTCAAAGCCCTCTCCCAACAGATTGAAGCAGAGGAGCACCAGCAGGGTAATGAAGAGCGTTGCCTGAGCATATTGTATCTGGCGAAACGCGAAGAACAGCACACCACTGAGCACAATCAATACCAGCTGTCCTTCGATGGAAGGCACCAGCCAGAGCACCGGTAAACCGATGGCAATCCCTGCCAGCGTCCCGCCAATACGCAACGCCAGTCGCCGTCGGGTGGCATTATAATTCGGCTGACAGACAAACAGGCTGGTAAGCAAAATCCAATAGCCGCGATGTACACCGGTGATCTGGATAAATCCGTAGCCGATACACAACACCAACGACATTCTTACGGCATGGCGGAACAGGGCGGAGGTTGGCGTGAGATGCCGGCTAATGCGCAGCCGAATATCCGCCCAACCGCCTGGCCCATCATTGGAAAGATTATCGTCGCTGGATGGGGCAGGTTGTGCCAGTTTTTGTTCCGATTCGATCGATGTCAGTTGGGCATCTATGGCGCGCAAATTACGCAGCAGCCAGAATAACGCACGAATATGGGCGTCGTCCGGGGCATTTTGTTGCAAGCGTTCCAGTGCGGTTTCCAGCCGCTCAAAGGCGCGTTCGACATGGGTGTCATGATGCCAGGGCTGACGCAAAAAAATGGCCTCCGCTAACTGTCGGCATGCCTGTGCCTGCATATTCAGCAGTCGCTGGAAGCGAAAAAGCACCTCGTTATAGCGCCAGTCATCGCGCAGTTGATGATATTGCAGGTGGGAGGAACTGGCCCGCTCATGAATATCCTGCGCCACAAAATAGTAATGCAGGCTGCGGCGAGTGCTGCGTGAACCCCGGTCGCCGCGTAACCGGCTTTGGATAGTGCTTTTCGTCAGATTAAGTTGGGCGACTAACTGGCTATTAACCATTGCGGTGGCAATCAGGTTGGCATCATCCTGCTCACCGCCATCGGGATCGAACAAGTTGGCTTTGGCATCCAGATAACGCGCTAACTGAGAAAAGCTGGCCGCCAACTGCTCCTGAACCGGACGCACCGGAAACATCACATGCCCCACCAGGGTCAGCAGGTTGTACCACAAGGCCCCCACCAGTAGCAGCGTTGGTTGCATCCACCACTGTGGAAACAAACCTACGCCGAGCATGGTATACACCGCGATAAGCAATGCACCAAAGGCGATAGTGGCATAACGCTGCCCCAGGGCACCCAACAGAATAAATCCCCAGGTTGAGAGCGCCAGGCCGAGGACGAATGCCCAGGGGTGGGGAAACAGTAATTCGACGGATACCGATGCGATACAAAAGCAGATCAGCGTAATCAATAGATTGCGCAGGCGGCCTGCCAGGCGATCGTCAAGATCGGCCAATGCAGCGGCAACCACGCCGAGGGTGAGGGGGATCGTCCACTCAATTTGCTGTAACCACCACGGAACGGCGGCACAACCGGCAAGGGCGAAAAAAATGCGCAACAAATAGCGCAAGCTGCTGTTAAACAGATAACGGCGCCAGCCGGGTAAGGCTTCAGGCATCATGGCATAGTCTCAGTAACGGCGACGAGCGTTGGCTTCCCGTGCCGCCTGCGCTTCTTCAACTGAAACAACGCGTCGTCCCACGGGCCACAGGGCAATGGCGGCAATCTTGAAATTAGCAATGCCAACAGGAATCCCGATGATAGTCAGGCACTGCACGATACCCGCAGAGATGTGCATCAGGCACAGCCACCAGCCGAAAAACACCAGCCAGAAGAGGTTAAGAAAAGTGCCTCCGGCGTTCATCACCTGATTTTTACTGTCTGGTCGCAGTACATCGACATGAACCGCTTCATTGCCAAATGGCAGCAGCGAGAGTTTAGTGATCTCCCAGCAGGAACGCGTCAATGGCAATGTGAAGATGAGAACAATGCTGACCAGCGTAGCCAGTAACCAGCTCAGGGTGGTGAAAACGCCACCCAGCACAAAGTTGAGAATGTTGAGCAAGGTGCGCATAACACGATTTTCCTTTTGCAATCCGCAATATGTGTTGCCCAGTTTAGCCTGTTTTAAGGCTGGAGCGTCAAGGGTCTGACAGGTAAACTGCGCGATAATCCTCTTGCTGAACACGGTGCGGACATGGAACTGAAAGCAACATCAATGGGTAAACGTCTGGCTCAGCACCCTTATAATCGCGTACGTCTGCTGGAAGCCGGAGTGGAAGTCAGCGGCGATCGTCACGAATACCTGATCCCTTTCAATCAATTATTGGATATCGCCTGTAAGCGTGGGTTGGTGTGGGGCGAGCTGGAATTTTTGCTGCCAGACGAGAAAGTGGTGCGGTTGCACGGTACGGAATGGCAGGAAACGCAGCGCTTTTTTCATTACCTGCAACAAGCCTGGCAGCAATGGAGCCAGGAGATGAGCGAGGTTTGTGTCGGGGTGCTGACCGGGTTACAGCAGGAGATTTTCGCGTTTACCAGCCAGGACCGTTGGCTAAAGCGAAGCGAACTCCAGACGGTAAAAGAAAACATTGCCCGGCAGTTTTCTGCCTTACCGTTACCGCTATCACGGCTGGACAAGTTCGAGAATTGTCGCGAATTGTGGCAGTTCTGTCAGCAATGGCTGAATCAGGGTGAAACGGCGATTCGCCAGCGCAACCGTGAGTGGACAGCAAAAATCTTGCAGGAGTACCAGACCTTTTTCTCCACGGTTGAAACGACGCCGCTCAATCCTTCGCAGTGTGAGGCGGTGGTGAATGGTGAAGACGCGTTACTGGTGCTAGCCGGGGCGGGAAGTGGAAAAACGTCGGTGCTGGTGGCGCGTGCTGGCTGGTTGTTGCAGCGTAAACTGGCGCAGCCGGAGCAGATTCTGCTGCTGGCATTTGGGCGTCAGGCGGCAGACGAGATGAACGATCGCATCCAGTCGCGGCTGGGTGAAAGCGCGATTCAGGCGCGCACTTTTCACGCGCTGGCGCTGCACATTATTCGTGAAGGCAGCAATAAACAGCCTGTCATCAGCAAACTGGAAAGCGACAGCAAAGCCCGTCGTCAGTTGTTAATTGAGAGCTGGCGTGAACAATGCAGCAGCAAAAAGGCGCAGGCCAGTGGTTGGCGTCAGTGGTTGCAGGAAGAACTGGAGTGGGACGTTGCCGAAGGGCCATTTTGGCAGGATGATAAACTGGCACAGCGTTTGGCATCCCGTCTGGAGCGCTGGCTGGGGTTGATGCGTATGCATGGCGGTGCACAGGCCGCTATGATCGCCGATGTACCTGAGGAGCAACGCGATCAATTTAGCAAACGCGTTAAGTTGATGGCACCGATCCTGAAAGCCTGGAAAAGTGCGTTAAAAGACGAGGGCGCGGTCGATTTTTCCGGCCTGATTCATCAGGCAATCGCTATTCTGGATAAGGGACGCTTTATCAGTCCGTGGAAGCATATTCTGGTGGATGAGTTTCAGGATATCTCACCGCAGCGTGCCGCCTTGCTGACGGCACTGCGCCAACAAAATAAGCGAACCTCACTGTTTGCTGTCGGTGACGATTGGCAAGCCATCTATCGTTTTAGCGGTGCAGAGATGAGTCTGACTACCGCCTTCCATCACTATTTCGGCGAAGGTGATCGCTGTGTGTTGGATACCACCTACCGATTCAATGATCGCATCGGTGAGATCGCCAACCGATTCGTGCAACAAAATCCACATCAGCTGAACAAGCCACTGAATAGCCTGACTAAAGGCAATAAAAAATCGGTGATATTGCTGGCGCAGGAACAACTAGAAGCGTTACTCGATAAATTGAGTGGTTATGTGAAACCCGATGAGCGGGTGCTGCTGCTGGCACGCTACCATCACCTGCGGCCTGAGGTGCTGGATAAAGCCAAAACCCGTTGGCCGAAGCTGCATCTGGATTTCATGACCATCCATGCCAGCAAGGGGCAGCAGGCGGATTTTGTTATTGTGCTGGGCCTGCATGAAGGCCGTGATGGTTTCCCGGCTGCCGCTCGCGAGTCGATCATGGAACAGGGATTGTTACCGCAACCAGAAGCGTTCCCGGACGCGGAAGAACGCCGCCTGGCGTATGTGGCGCTGACGCGTGCACGTCAGCAAGTTTGGTTATTGTTCGATAAGGAACGGCCTTCCGTGTTTGTCGATCATTTCCGCGATTTAGGCGTACCGCAGAGCAGGAAGGCCTGAGGCATTACGACTTCAGGCGTTCAGCCAGGTAACGCGGATAATCAGGGATCTGAATCTCGACTTCGCTGGCAAACAGCGGTGACTGGATCAGGAAATCTGCGGTGGAGCGGTTGGTGGCAACCGGAATGTTCCATACCGTTGCCAGACGCAGCAGTGCTTTGACATCCGGGTCGTGCGGCACGGCATTGAGCGGATCCCAGAAGAAGAACAGCACATCAATTTTCCCTTCGGAAATCAATGCGCCTACCTGCTGGTCGCCGCCCATTGGGCCGCTCAGCATTGCGTTCACCTCAAGGCCGGTGTGGCGATTGATCAGATTACCAGTGGTGCCGGTGGCATATAATACATGCGACTGTAGTGCGCTTTGGTTCTTCTGGACCCAGTCCAACAGCGAGGCTTTGCAATGATCGTGGGCGACGAGGGCAATGTGTTTCTGAATATTGAGGGTACGAACGGTCTGCTCCATAGGGCTTCCTGACTCTTCTCGGGCTAGGTTAAGTGATGCTCGAGTTTACCCCTGGCGTTTCGTTCCTATCAACTTGCGCGTAAGGTTTTCATCCAACTAAGAAAACGCAGACGGGTGGCCGCATCGAAACGTTCAAACCATCGTTGTAGTGAGGGCAGATCGCTGGCTTCCTGCCAGGCGAAATCGGCGTTCAACTGGACATCTGGCGTACTGCTGGTTTGCACGGCAAAACGGGGGACGGATGCGGCCTGACCATTGCGATTATAATTCAACATGGCCTGCTCAAGATCGCCTCCCGACGGCATGGGCAGGTGGTCACGGATGCTGGCAATCTCTTTGCCCTGCTCATCAATTAGCTGAAAATTGAGAGATTTATCGAATGCATGGCGTTCGCGGCGGCTGTCCAGGGCAGGCAGGCGGATAGCCACGGTTTTGCCACTGGCGGTAAAGGTCACAATCATCGGGACAGATTGATAATGTGGGCCATTGTTTGAGGCAGAGGCCGGTGCTTTATCAACCCGAAACAGGAATTGATGTTGACCGCGATCCAGCTCCAGACCATCGGCTCCTTTCAGCAGAGAACCCGAAATTTTGCGCCCATCCAGCACCAGAAGATCGATCTCCGGATCAAGTTTCAAGGTTATGGCATGGCAGGATGCTGAGACGAGCAAGATAATCAGACTCGTCGCAGCCAAAAACAGCTTCATTTCAACTCCCGTAAGCTGGGCGCAAATCAGTGATGTGTAGCAAATTATTACATTATGGCAGTAAATTTACATTTTAACATATTTATTCGTGCTGCCGCGCAAAGTTTTCTGACACGGGGGTTGCGTGGTGTAACCTGATGCCATCTACACTCAGGCGAGTGAAAAAGGAGAGAGGCATGAACGATCAAACCATTCGTGATGTTTTGACGCGCACCAAACGTATTGCGCTGGTTGGCGCCAGCGATCGTCCCGATCGTCCCAGCTATGGCGTGATGAAGTTTTTGCTCGATCAGGGTTATGAGGTGGTGCCGGTGAGTCCGAAGCTGGCCGGGCAACAACTGTTGGGACAAACTGCCTACGCGACTCTCGCTGACATCCCGGGTCCGGTGGATATGGTGGATGTGTTTCGTAATGCCGAAGCGGCATGGGGGGTCGCGCAGGAAGCCATCGCCATCGGCGCGAAAACGTTGTGGCTACAACTGGGCGTGATCAATGAACAGGCGGCGGTACTGGCGCAGGATGCTGGGTTGACGGTGGTCATGGATCGATGCCCGAAGATTGAGATACCACGGCTCGGGCTATCGCAGCCGGTGCACTAAAACAAACGGCGACCGAGGGTCGCCGTTTTTGATCAATGACGCAGGCGTGGTGCCTGAAGCTGCTGTCGGATTGACGCAGCCAGCTCATCCATCGAGGGTTGTTCTGGATGTTCGAAAGATGTTTCACCGGACAGCTGAATTTCGGCAACGTAAGTGTGGACCTGTTCACCGTCCTCATCTTCCATCACCACATGATACCAGGGTGCAGCGCGTAACTTCTCGGCAGCCCCGACTTCTTCGAGCTTAGGTTCTTCCAGCGAATACTCCGGATCAACATCCACAATTACGCCAAGCACCCCGGAGAGACGATGCCGGACCTGCTGTCCAATTCCAAACTTACTGGCAATCATAGTGACCTCCCAAAATACTGCCCTGCGTCAGATATGGAGGCAGGGGCAGAATTTTCAAGTCACAGTACGCGGCAAGCGAAACCTTTCAGATAAAGCCCTTCAGGATAGCTGGCAATCACGGGATGATCGGCTGCCTGACGGAACTGTTCTACAAATTGTACATCACGCCCCGCATCGACAGCGGCATCGGCGATAATCTTCTGGAACAGATCGGTTGCCATCAGGCCGGAGCAGGAGAACGTCATCAGAATCCCGTTGGGATTCAACAGCTGCATCGCCAGCATATTGATATCTTTATAACCACGGCAGGCACCCGCCAGCTGATTCTTGTTCTCAACAAATTTCGGTGGATCCATCACGATAACATCAAACTTTTCACCGCTGTCACGGTAGCGACGCAGCAATTTGAACACGTCATCACGTAAGAATTGTGCACGGGATACATCCAGACCGTTAAGTTCCACATTCTGTTTGGCAACATCCAGCGCGTCCTGAGAGGTATCTACGCTGATTACCTCACGGCAACCGCCCATCAGTGCCGAGACGGCAAAGCCGCCGGTATAGGAGAAACAGTTCAGCACGCGGGCATTTTCGGCATAGCGGCGCGTAGCAAAGCGGCTGTCACGTTGGTCAAGGTAATAACCGGTTTTGTGGCCGCCCTGGATATCCACCAACAACTTCATGCCATGTTCAGTAATCGGCAGCAGTGGCGGTGGCAACTCGCCAGTGACCGGACCCTGTGTCAGCTCCAGACCTTCTTTTTTACGTACCGCCACATCGGAACGATCGTAAATCGCACACTGCGGGAAACATTGTTGCAGGGCGGAGATGAGCGCCGGGCGCTGATATTCAGCACCGGCAGACAGCAATTGAAGCACCAGGAAATTGCCGAAACGGTCAATGGTGACGCCAGGCATACCATCAGACTCACCTGCAATCAGGCGGTAGCTATCCAGCCCGTCACGTTGCGCCAGCCAGGCACGCCATTGCTGCGCTTGGGTGAGACGGCGAACAAAGAAGGCAATGTCGATTGACTCATCCTGTTGCCAGCTCCAGACGCGCGCCCGAATTTGTGATTGCGGAGAATAAGCGGCACGAGCCAGCCATTTGCCATTGCTGTCGCAGACATCAATGGTTTCCCCTGATTGGGCTTTGCCTTCCATACGGGCAACAGCACCAGAAAAAACCCAGGGATGACGGCGGAGCAGGGATTTTTCACGTCCCTTAGTGAGAATCAATCGAACAGTCATAGTTTGCTATGCTTACCTGAAAAAATGAGGCGTCATTTTCCGGTGGATGGCGGCAAAATGCAATGAACAGTGAGGGGAGAGGAAAATGGCCACAACCTGCTTCAAAATCTGGGTTCATGGTCTGGTACAGGGGGTTGGTTTTCGTTATAGCACCCAGGCACAGGCCAGAGAGTTGGATGTAAAAGGTTATGCACGTAACCTGAACGATGGCAGCGTAGAGGTACTGGCATGGGGGGAGGAACCCCAGGTGAACGCATTGATTACGTGGTTAAAGGCCGGTGGCCCGCGCAGCGCGCGCGTGGAAAAAGTGCTGGTGGAACCACATCAACCGACAGAAGCCCCCAGCCGCTTTACCACCGGGTGATTACAAACACTTCGCTGGTTTTGGTAATCCGGCAATTTTCGTTGCCTGTTTAGCCGGGCCTTCCGGGAACAAACGAAACAGATAACGGCTGTTGCCTTTCTCCTCGCCATATTTCTGCGCCATCGCTTTGACCAACATACGGATCGCTGGCGAGGTATTAAACTCCAGATAAAACGCCCGGACAAAATGGACCACTTCCCAGTGCGCCTCACTTAAGGTGATGGCTTCGGTAGCGGCAATGGCTTCCGCCAGGGGTTCGCTCCAGTCGGCGCTGTTTTTCAGATAGCCTTCCGTATCGGTGGCAATCTCTTTACCGGCAAAAATCACGGTGACTCCTCAGATTCAGTTTGCGCATATTGTAGGGCGGCGTAGCCAGAAAAAGCAAAACCCCGCCGAAGCGGGGTTTTCATTTACGGCCGGCCTGAGATTAGTCGCGGCTGGCAAAGCCCAGCAAACTGAGCAGGCTGACAAAGATGTTATACAGCGAGACATACAGGCTGACGGTGGCACGGATGTAGTTCGTTTCGCCGCCGTGGATGATGTTACTGGTCTCCCACAAGATGGCTCCGGCAGAGAACAGAATAAACAATGCACTGATGGCCAGGTGCAGAGCCGGTAATTGCAGGAAAATATTAGCCACAACCGCGACCAGCAGCACCACAAAGCCAGCCATCATCATGCCGCCGAGGAAAGACATATCGCGACGGGTAGTCAACACATAAGCTGAGCAGCAGAAGAACACCAGCGCAGTTCCTCCCAGCGCCATACCAATCACGTCGCCCATTCCTGCCGACAGGAACGAGTTAAGGATTGGGCCAAGGCAGTAGCCGAGGAAGCCGGTAAAGGCAAAAGCGGCCAGAATACCGGTTGGGCTGTTCGCCAGGCGATAGGTCAGAAACATCAAACCATAAAAGCCGACCAGCATCAGAATCAGCCCCGGAGAGGGCAGGGCAAAGACGGTGCTCAGCGTGGCGGTCAGCGCGGAAAACGCCAACGTCAGGCCAAGTAAGAAGTAAGTATTACGCAGCACTTTATGTGTGCTGATTAGCGACTGCCGCTGCGACGAGGCAATAATTCTATCCATCATGCGCTCCTTTAATTGAAAGAACACTAAATATGCCAAGAAGAATACGCAGCGCTACCGGGGCAGAAAAGGCGTTTTACCCTTCTTTACGCGATAAATTGCTGTTTCCCTGAGCGGAATGGCGATTATGACGCCGATTAAATAGTTTTTGGCTGTTTTTCAGGCGAATGAATCACTCCAGGCTTTACATCTTTCAGGGGGATGTTTATAGTGCGCGTCATTGCGGAGGGGTGGCCGAGCGGCTTAAGGCAGCGGTCTTGAAAACCGCCGATGGGAAACCATCCGAGAGTTCGAATCTCTCCTCCTCCGCCACTTAACTCACTCAGAGTTAGGTAACTGTTTTATCCGGAGGGATGGCCGAGTGGCTTAAGGCAGCGGTCTTGAAAACCGCCGATGGGAAACCATCCGAGAGTTCGAATCTCTCTTCCTCCGCCAAATTAAAGAAGCCCGCAGCGATGCGGGCTTTTTGCTTTTCTGCTTCAGAGATTCCGAAAAACATCCCGTTGCTTTTCAATCTGCTGCCTCAGTCCACCGGCAGCCCCCATGTCTGCTATAGTCCATTCACGGTTTTTGCAAACATCTGGCGATTTTCCCAGGCAAGCTGGGTTACACTGTGGGGCATTTCGCTCTGTGGCCGAGCTAATCGTTTGAATGCCAGAGTGTTTCACTGATGAATTATGGAATAGGCACAATGATCAAGAAACTGAGTCTTTGCGCGTTGTCAGTCATCGCTGCGTTACCGATGTGCATGGCAGCGCAGGCTGCAGAAGGGGACATGCAGCTCCAGCAGGTACTGATGCTGAGCCGTCACAATCTGCGCGCCCCGCTGGCGAACAATGGCAGCGTTCTGGAGCAATCAACCAAGAAAAGCTGGCCACAATGGGATGTACCTGGTGGGCAGCTCACCACTAAAGGTGGTGTGCTGGAAGTCTACATGGGTAATTACACCCGTCAGTGGCTGGCACAGCAGGGTCTGGTTGAAAACGGCACCTGCCCGGACAGCAACAATGTCTTTGTCTACGCTAACAGCCTGCAACGTACCGTGGCGACCGCCCAATTCTTTGTTAATGGTGCCTTCCCAGGATGTGATATCGCGGTGACGCATCAGGACGCGATGGGCACCATGGACCCGGTGTTTAACCCGGTCGTGACCGATGGTAGCGATGATTTCAACAAGAAAGCGCTGGCGGCGATGACCGCAGCCAACGAGAAGCTGGCGTTGAAACCGGCATACCAGCAGTTGGAAAAAATTGTCGATTACAAATCGGCACCGGCCTGCAACGGCAAGAAACAGTGTGATTTGAGCAGCGGGCAGAACACCTTTAGCGCCGATAACGGTAAAGAACCGAACGTCAGTGGTCCGCTGAAAGTGGGCAACTCGTTGGTTGATGCCTTCACGCTGCAATACTATGAAGGCTTCCCGCTGGACCAGGTGGCCTGGGGCCAAATCAAAACCCCTGAACAGTGGAAAGCGCTGGCAGCCATTAAAAACGGTTACCAGGATGCGTTATTCGCCTCACCTGAAGTGGCGCGTGAAGTGGCAGCTCCACTGGTGGATTACATCCGAAGCCAGTTGATCGATCAGGACAAAGCCAACGCGCCAAAAGTAACGCTGATGGTGGGGCATGATTCGAATATCGCTTCGCTACTCAGTGCGCTACAGGTCAAACCCTATGAACTGCCGGGCAATGATGAGAAAACACCGATTGGAGGCCAGGTGGTGTTTGAGCGCTGGCACGATGCGAAAAACAACAAAGATTTGCTGAAGGTCGAATACGTTTATCAGACCAGCGATCAGTTGCGCAATGCCGACGTACTGAGCCTGAAGAATCCACCGAAACGTGTCACGCTGCAACTGGCGGGTTGTGATGCTGATGCCAACGGTTATTGCAGCTGGGATCAGTTCGCCAGTGTGCTGAACAATGCTTTGCAGGGCACGCCGTTGCAGCCAGCCGCACCTGAGCCTGCTGCTCAGCCAGCGCAACCGGAACCGGCTACGACTAACGATGATGCGCAGGTACAAGCGGATCAGGCGGCGGCCGATCAGGCAGCAGCGGATAAAGCGGCAGCAGACAAAGCCGCTGCGCAGAAAGCGGCTGATGCGAAAGCAGCAGAAGACAAAGTGAAAGCTGACAAAGCGGCTGAAGCAAAGGCGAAAGCCGAGAAAGCCACTGCGCAGAAAGCGGCGGAAGAGAAAGCGAAAGCCGATGCAGCGGCGGCAGAAAAGGCGAAAGCTGATGTCCCGGCCAAAACGGACAAGAGCAACGCAGCTACAGCACCGGCCAGTAACTAACAATGCGATAAAACCAACACCCCGCTCCCGCAGCGGGGTTTTTTATGCCCTCAACTTGCCACCACCACCAGTTTCTGATTGGCAAACTCTTTCAGCCCGAGGTCGGACAGCTCACGTCCATAGCCTGAACGTTTTACCCCACCGAACGGCAATTCTGCGGCCGTGTCGCTTTGTGAATTGATAAATACCATGCCGGTTTCAATTTGCGACGCCATTTTACGTCCGCGTGCGATATCCCGTGTCCACACCGAGCCGCCCAGACCATAGTGCGAGTCGTTTGCCAGCGCGACGGCAGCACTGTCGCTCGCCACTACATAGACTTGGGCTACCGGGCCAAAAAATTCCTGATAATAGGCCGGGTTGTCAGGTGTCAGACCGGTGAGAATGGTTGGCTGAAAGTAACATCCCACGCCGTCAATCGGTCGTCCGCCGCACTCCACGCGCGCGCCATGCTGTACTGCATCCTCAACCTGCTTAATCAGCCGCTCGCGCGCATCACGCGATGATAGGGGACCAAGCGTGGTTTTCTCATCCAGCGGATCACCCGCGACTGCGGATTGCAATGCGGCGCTGAACTTCGCCATAAACTGCCCGGCCACCTTTTCATGCACGATAAAACGTTTCGCGGCAGTACACACCTGACCGCAGTTGCTCAGACGGGCCTGCGCGCCCTGGCGCACCGCCTCATCGAGGTCGGCATCATCCAGCACCACAAACACATCGTTACCGCCCAGTTCCAGCGTCGATTTCTTCAGATATTTTCCCGCCTGTTGCGCGACGGCACTGCCCGCGCGCTCTGAACCGGTGAGCGCAATCCCCTGTACCCGATGATCAGCGATCAACTCGGCAACCTGTTCATTGGATATGAACAAATTGGTCCATGCCCCCTGGGGAGCGCCCGCCTCCATTACCAGTTTTTCGAACGCATCCGCGCAGTGCGGCACGATGGGGGCGTGTTTAGCCAGCACCGGGTTACCGAGTGCCAGATTCGGTGCCAGTACGCGCATCAACTGGTAATAAGGGAAATTCCACGGTTCTACTGCCACGATCACGCCGATAGGATGGTATTCCAGCCACGCATCCCCCACGTCGCTGGGATAGGCTCGCGGCTGGAGCAGGGTGGCGGCGTGTTCTGCGTAATAGCGGGCGATTTGCGCACAAATTTTTACTTCACCCCGACTCTGACCAATCAGCTTACCCATCTCCTGGCTGGCAATGGTCGCCAGTTGCTCAACGTTGGCATCAATCAGCTGCGCCAGACGAGTTAGTACCTGTAATCGCGGTTGCATATCTCCTTTGCACCAGTCGGAATGGTAAAGACGATCGGCGGTTTCCAGTGCCTGCTGCATCCAGGCGTCGTCATGCGAGGGCCAGGTTTTCAGCAGTTGGTTATTGGCTGGATTGATACTTTGATAGGAAGACATACAACGCTCCTTGGTCAATTAAAATGACAAAGGCGGGACTGGCCCGCCTGAGATTCAAATGTTTTTACGCTCGACCGTCTTATCGTCCCACGTCAGAACGTCTTGATCGGTCTTATCAAAGGCGCGAAATAGCACTTCATCGCTGCCCTGCTGACGCCAGATTTCTTCTGCCAGACGCTCGTCATAGTTAGCGACCTCAAATATCGCTTCGGCGATTTCGGTCGAGGTGTGGCGCAAGGTGGCCCATTCGCCCACATGGTGAGCTTTAGACTGTTCTGTTGCCATAAAGGTCTCCTGTTGTGAATTTATCCTTTCAGTTTTACCGCCAGACCGGCGACATGTTCGCCCTGAAAACGGGCGATATCGAGCTCCTCCGCAGAAGGCTGGCGCGATCCGTCGCCCCCTGCAATGGTGGTGGCACCGTAAGGCGTGCCGCCGCGCACATGGGAGATATCGAAAAGTTCTTTGGTGCCATAGCCGATGGGGACAATCACCATGCCGTGGTGGGCGAGGGTGGTCCAGACTGAGGTGATGGTTTGCTCCTGACCGCCGCCGGTGCCGGTAGAGGCAAAGACGCTGGCGATCTTGCCGTACAGCGCCCCTGACGCCCACAATCCGCCGGTACGGTCGAGAAAGTTACGCATTTGCCCCGCCATATTCCCGAAGCGCGTGGGCGTGCCGAGAATAATGGCATCATATTGCGGTAAATCTTCGGGGGTTGCTTCAGGCGCGGCCTGATGTACTTTTCCGCCGACCTGCGCAAAGCGCTCGGCATCCATGGTTTCCGGTACGCGCAGGATGGTGACCTCTGCGCCGCTAACCCGACGCGCACCCTCCGCAACTGCCTGCGCCATAGTTTCAATATGTCCATACATGGAGTAATAAAGCACCAGAATTTTCGCCATCTTCTTCCTTCCTGTGGGTTTGAACACACGATCTGAAGTATAGAAGAGCCTGCGTGACCTGCTGCTCAGCAATTTGCGAGGGAAAACTACGGCTTCGCTTAATCCTCCGCTAAGCGTTTGTTGAATGGCGTAAAATGCCAACTTAGGTTAAAAAATGAGAGGAATATGTGTTTCAAAGTATAAATATTCACCATAAACGTAACGCTATTGGCTATTCTTTGTACGGGTGGTACGGAAAGCGTGCCACCTTGCTTTTCACCCCGTGCATGTGAAAAGTCCTGACCACTGATGAGAAAACTCTATCGGAGGAAATGATGGCACAACATCGTGGAGGATCAGGTAATTTCGCCGAAGATCGCGAAAGAGCCGCGGAAGCAGGCCGTAAAGGCGGTAAAAATAGCGGCGGGAATTTCAGAAATGACCCGCAGCGCGCTTCCGAAGCAGGTGAAAAAGGGGGACGCAGCCGCAATAAAAAATAACCCGGCTGCGACATAACGCCCTCCGCCGCCGGGTACGCCCGGCGGTGACAATCATTGCAATTCCTTCCGACTCTGCGAAAATGGCGCCCGAATCCTCACGATGGTGCTTTATGTCTGTTCCTGCTTCTCGCCTTTTCCTGCGCCTGTCGCGTCAGGAACTTGTTCTGATCTTCATTACGATGGTCTGGGGTGGCACCTTTTTGGTGGTGCACCGCGCGATGGCGCACTCCGGTCCGTTCTTCTTTGTCGGTTTGCGCTTTGCCACCGCGGCGTTGCTGCTGGCTTTTTTCTTCCGTCGCTACCTCCGACAAACCACCTGGCTGGAGTGTAAAGCTGGCGCGTTGATTGGCCTGGCGATTGCGGGCGGCTATGGCTTACAAACCTGGGGTATGCAAACCATTTCCAGCAGCCAGTCTGCGTTCCTGACGGCGTTATATGTGCCGGTGGTTCCCTTGTTGCAGTGGCTGTTTTTACGCCGTCCTCCAGGGATGATGGCCTGGCTGGGCATCCTGCTGGCGTTTATCGGCTTGCTGCTGGTGGCCGGTCCACAGAATGGAGAACTGGCGCTGAACGCGGGTGAAATGGCGACATTGCTTAGCACCCTGGCGATTGCAGCGGAAATCATCCTGATCAGTCGCTTTGCCGGGCGGGTTGACGTGCGTCGTGTCACCCTGATCCAACTGGCGGTGGCCTCGGCGTGTGCCTTTATCTTTATGATTCCGAACGGGGAGTCGCTGCCAACCCTGAGCATACCGCTGCTGTTGAGTGCGCTGGGTCTGGGGGCGGCCAGCGCATTGATTCAGGTCACCATGAACTGGGCACAGCGTAGCGTCTCGCCGACACGAGCCACCGTGATTTATGCCGGTGAACCGGTATGGGCAGGGGTGGTGGGGCGCATTGCGGGCGAACGCCTGCCTGCGGCAGCGCTACTCGGCGGTGCGTTGATTGTCTGCGGGGTGATCGTCAGTGAGTTGCGTATCCGGCGCAAAAAAGCGGTGCCGGATGTGGCACCGCAGGAGATACAGGAACCTTAACTGTTTTGCCGTGCCGTCTGGTTCTCACCCACACCGGTTCCACGACGGCGCAGAATGGCGTTGAGAATGATCGCGCCAAAGGTGGCGGTGCCGATGCCCCCGAGGGTGAAGTTGCCAATTTTCAGCGCGAAATCCCCGGCACCCAGCACCAGCGTGGTCGCCACCATAATCAGGTTGCTGTTCTGGCTGAAATCCACATGGTTTTGCACCCAGATACGGGCGCCAGCCACGGCAATCAAACCAAACACCACAATCGATGCACCGCCAATCACCGGGCCGGGAATGGTATGGATTAGCGCGCCAAATTTCGGTGAGAAACCCAGTACCAGCGCAATCAGGGCCGCCGCGACAAACGCCAGCGTTGAATAGACTTTGGTAACGGCCATCACGCCGATATTTTCCGCATAGGTGGTGACGCCGCTGCCGCCGATCGATCCGGAAAGCATGGTGGCGAGGCCATCACCGACAAAGGCGCGTCCCATCCAGGGATCGAGATTGCGTCCGGTCATACCTGCTACCGCCTTGATATGTCCGAGGTTTTCCGCCACCAGAATGATCGCCACTGGCGCTATCATGACAATCGCCTGCATATCGAAAACCGGTGAGGTGGTATGCGGCAAGCCAAACCAGGCGGCATTGGCTACCCCGCTAAAATCGACCGGTTTGCCCAGCCCGAGACCATTGGTGAGCAGCGCGTAGATTGCCCAGGCGACAATCAACCCGACCAGAATCAGCAAACGTTGCACCATGCCGCGGGTAAATACCGCCACCAGACCGATGCACAGCACCGTCATCACCGCCATCCAGCTATCGAACATGGATGATGATACGCTGTGTACCGCAATCGGTGCGAGGTTCAGGCCGATTGCCATAACCACTGCGCCCGTCACCACCGGCGGCATCAGCCGTTCAATCCAGCCCGTACCCGCCTTCATCACCACAAAACCGATCAGCGTGTACAGCGCACCACAGGCGATCACGCCACCGAGCGCCAGCGCCAGGTTGGGGTTCAGTCCCTGACCGTTGAAACCGGTGATGGCGATAATTACCCCAACAAAAGCGGCGCTGGAACCAAGATAGCTGGGTACGCGCCCGCCGGTGACCACAAAGAACAGCAGGGTGCCGATACCGGAAACCAGAATAGCCAGGTTTGGATCCAGCCCCATTAACAACGGCATCAGCACCGTTGCACCAAACATCGCCACAGCATGTTGCAGGCCCAGAATTAACGTCTGCCCGAGCGGCAGTGTTTCGTCCGGTGCAATCAACCCATTTTCAGTTAAGGCTGACTTTTTCTGCCAGCGGGGAAACCAGGAACTCGCCATCGTCTTCTCCAGAGTGTCTGTGGAACCGGGCCGCACAGGGCGGTGTTAGCGGGCTTCCTGCCGTAAAAGATGCTGATATCCACGGTCGAACCAGGCCAGGCCGTGCGGCTCATCATTGCGCACCAACGCCATGACCTCACAAAACAAAATGTCGTGCGTTCCTACGCTCACCACCTGGGAGACTTTGCAATCAAACGATACCAGCGCGCCATCCAGCAGCGGTGAACCGCTGCTGAGCGTATGCCAGCGGGCGGCGAGAAAGCGATCCGCCATTGATGTTTTGCCGCCAAACAGGGTGGAGAGATCTTCGTGCCCGGCGGCCAGCGTGTTAACGCACAGATAACCGTTATCGCGGAACACCGGCCAGACCGAAGCGGAACGATTGAGGCAAACCAACAGCGTTGGCGGCGTGTCGGTAACGCTGCACACCGCGGAGGCGGTGAAACCGGCACGTCCGGCGGGGCCGTCGGTGGTAATGATATTGACGGCGGCACCGAGGCGTGACATCGCATCACGAAACACCTGGCGCTCGACCAACGGTAAATCAGGGGAGAGTTCATGCGTACTCATCTTTGGCCTCCTTACGGGTTAGCCATTGCAGCAATAACGCATTGAAGTTTTCAGCATCGGTGACGCTCATGGCATGTCCTCCCCAGGCCATTTCGATCAGACTGGCATTCGGCAAGGCGGCGGCCAATTCGGGTGAGCAGCTCCACGGTACCAGCAGGTCATCCTGGCTGTAGATGGCTAACACCGGCTGGGTGATGTTTGCTGCATGAGAACGAAAATCGGCACTTTTCAGTGCATGCAGACGGCGTAACAGGTTTTCCATGCCCTGAAAATGTTGCACATGATGCGTGTCCTCTTGCTCCAGACGAGCCTGGTTGCGCGCCATCCACTCCGCCGGATAGAGAAACAACGGCTGGGCGCGGACAAAGGCTTCCACACCAACATTCAGCAGCAGATCCTGGCGAACCTGGAAGCAACGGCGGGTGTGGGCATTCAGCGATAACCAGCCGTTAATGACCACCACGCGTCCAACGCGTTGCGGATAATCCAACGCCAGTTGCAGACCAATCAAACCGCCAAGCGCGTGACCGATCAGATCAAAGCGCTCGATACCCTGTTGTTCCAGCGCTTCGGCCAATTCGGCAGCCATCATCGCCATGTTGTAGCCTTCCGGTAAGGTATCAGCACTGCGACCGGTGCCGCGTTGATCGTAGGTGACAACGCGATAATGCTGCTCCAGTGCCGCAAGTTGGGGCCGCCAGAAACCTGCAACGCCACCAAGACCAGAAGAGAGCACCAGGGTTGGTGCATCTGCTGTCTGCAATCCCTGAATTTCCAGATGCATCACGCCTCCTGTTTGCCGATGTGCGCCACGGTGGCGATCTCGATCAGCGCATCAGGTTTCACCAGGCCACATTGAATGCAGTAGCGCGCCGGTTTATCACCGGGGAAATATTCGGCATACACCTGATTAATCGCGGCGTAGTTACTCCAGTCGGTGAGGAAAATCGAGTTGAAGGTAACGTCGTCCATAGTACCCCCTGCGGTTTCAATCACTTTTTTGATGGTCTCAAGGACGTGGCGCGCCTGGGCCGCGGCATCACCGACGTGGACGACGTTATTTTGCGCATCAAATGGCAGGGTGCCGGAGACATACACCACACCATCGGCGAGCGTACCAGGGACAAACGGGGCAATTGGCGTGGAGGTTCCGGGCGGAATAATGACACTTTTTGGCATGGCGAAGTCTTCCTTATCGTTGTTTTTGCAGGTGAAAATTATTGGGATATCAGGCTTTTAATGCTTCACAGAACGTCTCGGTATCACTGACCCAACCGAAAAACGTTTCGATATTAAAGATGGCTGCCTGCTGGGCGAAGGGCGGGCCAGCCTGATAGGTGGCGTCCTCCAGCACGACGCCAAAATATTCCAGGAAGAAGCCATCTCGCAGCGTCGATTCCACGCAGACATTGGTGGCGATGCCGGTAAACACCAGATGGCGAATGCCACGGCTGCGCAGCATGCTGTCGAGTGGGGTATTGAAAAAGCCGCTGTAGCGCGGTTTAGGCAGCACGATATCACCGGGTTGCGGCACCAGTTCATCCACCAGTGCATAATCCCAGCCGCCTTTCGCCAACAACGTGCCCTGCAATTCAGGGCGTTT
Source organism: Pantoea sp. X-Soil-TKNS-1279 (assembly GCF_059730565.1). Classification (NCBI taxonomy): domain Bacteria; kingdom Pseudomonadati; phylum Pseudomonadota; class Gammaproteobacteria; order Enterobacterales; family Erwiniaceae; genus Pantoea; species Pantoea sp. X-Soil-TKNS-1279. Next base: position 1,620,663 of record NZ_AP035948.1, read on the forward strand.
ACGCATGGTTTTTAACGCATTGGATTTGTGAAAGTTGGGTGAGCCGGCATCGCCCGCTTCGACATATTGGTTATCCCAGCCATTCTGAAACCAGATGATCTGGATGCCTGCTGCTCGGGCAGCGGTCACCGCCTGGTGAATTTTGGCGATCACCGGTTTAGTGGCGGAGACATCAAAACCCGCCAAATCGAGGTAGCCGCCTTCGGTGGCATAGGCGTTCTGCATATCCACCACAATCAACGCGCTCTGCGCAGGGGGGAAGGCGATCGCTTCCGGGCGGGCTGGCAAGGTGACCTGCGGTAAAGTCGAGGTATGGGCGCAAACAACGGTATTCATCAGGCAACCTCCTTCTGCGATTCAATCAAAGCATGACGGCACTGCATCAAGGGCTGAATAAATTGACCAAACTCTTCGATCCCTTGCAGGAAATCGTCAAAAGTCAGCAGCACACCCTGAGTTCCTTCTACCTCTGCAACTTCATCCAACATTCGTGCCACGTTGGCATAAGAACCGACCAGCGTGCCCATATTGATATTCACCGCAGAGGTGGGATCGGCCATCTGACGCACGTTGGTGTCGCTGCCGGATTTCGTGTCCTGCTGGCTTTGCGTGGTCAGCCAGGCGAGGGCCTCTTCATCTGCCCCGGCTTTGTAGTGCTCCCATTTGGCGCGTGCGGCTTCATCCGTTTCTGCGGCGATGATCATAAACAGTACATAGGAACCGACATCGCGACCTGCCTGGTCGGCAGCCTGTTTCATGCGTGCGGCCGTCGGTGCGAAGGCAGTTGGCGTGTTAACACCTTTGCCGAAGCAGAAGTTGTAGTCAGCATGCTGGGCAGAAAACGCCATCCCGGCATCGCTTTGTCCCGCGCAAATCACCTTCATCGGTTTTTGCGGCTGCGGGCTGAGGCGGCAGTCATTCATGGTGAAAAACTCACCTTTAAAATCACTCTGGCCATTGCCCCATAAATCTCTCAGCACGGTGACGTATTCGGTGAGGTATTGGTAGCGACTGGCGAAGTAGTCATCACCGGGCCACAGGCCCATTTGCTCATACTCTGGCTTTTGCCAGCCGGTCACGAGGTTGACGCCAAAGCGGCCATTGGAGATTGAGTCGATGGTCGAGGCCATGCGCGCCACAATCGCCGGTGGCAACGTCAGGGTGGCGGCGGTGGCATAGATTTCAATACGCGAAGTCACCGCCGCCAGTCCGGCCATCAGGGTGAAGGATTCGAGGTTATGGTCCCAGAACTCGGTTTTACCGCCGAAGCCGCGCAGTTTGATCATCGAAAGCGCGAAGTCGAAATGGTAGTGCTCCGCTTTCTGCACAATCGCTTTGTTCAGCTCAAAAGTCGGCTTGTACTGGGGGGCATGGGTGGAGATTAACCAGCCATTGTTACCAATCGGGATAAAGACGCCAATTTTCATGTGAAACCTCTCAGCAAAGAACGGGGGTTGTTTCACGCGCTGCGTTGCGTCCTGCTTGCTCCTTGCCGGCGGCGCTCGTTCACAAATTTGCAAAGCCTGTGCCACATTTTCAAATGCCATAGATAACAATGTGTTAAAAATAACGCTTAAGATAAATTGGATTGGGTGGTCCGTTTTGGACCATCTGGTCAAAACAATCTGCACATTTTTCATGCGTGAGTGGTCAAAAAAGGTGCAGGGTCATTATTAGGCAGGAGCGGAGGCCTTTGTTATGATGCCTCTACGCAGGATGGATGAGGTAACAGTGTGAAAAGCGATGAAAAAAAGCCCACGCGTCGGTCACGCGCGGTTGCGGCAAAACGGGCGGCGATTCTTGAAGCGGCGCTGACCTTCTTTTCGCAATACGGTATTCATGGCACCAGTCTCGATAAAGTGGCCGAGCGTGCCGATGTGTCAAAAACCAATCTGCTTTATTACTATCCCTCGAAAGAAGCCCTCTATATTGCGGTACTGAAAGAGATTCTGGATGTCTGGCTGGCTCCGTTGCGCGCATTGCGCCACGATCAGGAGCCTCTGACCGCGATCCGCCGCTATATCCGTCTGAAACTGGAAGTCTCACGCGATCACCCTCAGGCGTCACGCCTGTTCTGCCTGGAGATGTTACAAGGTGCTCCTCTGCTGAAAGGTGAACTGGCGGGCGATTTGAAAACGCTGGTGGATGAAAAGGCGGCGATCATTGAACAGTGGATCGCGGAAGGACGGTTGGCGGGCGTACGGCCACAGCATCTGTTTTTTCTGCTGTGGGCAACCACCCAGCATTACGCCGATTTCGCCTCGCAGGTTGAGGCTATCACCGGGCAGACGCTGAATGATCCCGCGTTCTTTGAGCAGACCGTCGATAACGTGCAGCGCATGATCATAGAAGGTATCCGCGTGCGTTAAACCGGAGAGGGCAACGAGGACGTTGCAGGAAAGATGATTAAAATTAAGGCCCGATGATCGGGCCTTAATTTTTTCAGGGATATCAGGCTTTACGACGACGCAGTAACCAGCCCATGGTCAGAATGACAAACCACAACGGCGTTACCATCAACGCCTGACGGGTATCCTCCTGGAGGGTCAGCAACACCAGTACAAAGGCGAAGAATGCCATACACACCCAACACATGAATTTGCCCAGCGGCATTTTAAAGGCAGATTCAGCGTGACGTTGTGGATGTTGTTTACGGTAAGCCAGATAGCTACACAGAATGATGGTCCAGACAAACATAAACAGAATCGCAGACACCGTAGTCACCAGTGTGAACACCGTCATCACATCCGGAATCAGATAAATCAACGCGACGCCACCGAGCAGGCACAGGCAGGAAAAGAACAGGCCGGTGGTCGGTACGGCGCGAGCGGATAAACGTCCAAATGCCTTATGCGCAACCCCCTGTTCTGCCAGGCCAAACAGCATCCGGCTGGTGGAGAAGATGCCGCTGTTAGCGGAGGAGGCAGCAGACGTCAGCACCACAAAGTTGACGATGCTGGCGGCGGCAGGCAGGCCGATCAGAACAAACATTTCGACGAACGGGCTGCGGTCGGCCAGTACCTGGTTCCACGGTGTTACCGCCATAATCACCATCAGCGCCAACACGTAAAACATAATCACGCGCAGCGGAATCGCATTGATGGCGCGGGGCAATACTTTGTGGGGATCATGGGTTTCCGCCGCAGCCGTACCTACCAGTTCGATGCCGACAAAGGCAAAAACCGCAATCTGGAAACCGGCAAAGAAGCCGCTCAAGCCTTTTGGAAACATGCCGCCATGATCCCAGATATTGCTCAGTGAGGCAGTGCCGCCACCGGGGGAGGGATAGTGCATGGCGACCAGCACCACACCGGTGATGATCAACGCAACGATAGCGACAATTTTGATGATGGCGAACCAGAACTCCATTTCACCAAACAGTTTCACGGTGGCGATATTCAGCGTCAGAAAAACGAAGACGCAGAGCAGGGCGCTCATCCAGATCGAGAAGTCAGGGAACCAGAGCTGAAAATAGGCACTGATGGCGACCACATCGGCGATGCCGGTAACCACCCAACAGAACCAGTAGGTCCAGCCGGTGAAATACCCGGCCCAGGGGCCAAGCAGGTCGGCGGCAAAATCACTGAAGGATTTATATTCCAGGTTGGAGAGCAGTAGCTCACCCATTGCACGCATCACAAAGAACAGCATAAATCCGATGATCATATAGACGAAAATGATCGAGGGGCCGGCGAGGCTGATGGTTTTACCGGAGCCCATAAATAATCCGGTACCGATGGCTCCGCCAATGGCGATCAACTGAATATGGCGATTGTGCAGATTTCGTTGCAGCTTGTCGGGCTGTTCAGCGCTAAGCAGCGCCTCTTTAGATTGGTCAACCATAAAGATTTCTTTCCTGTCTTGATGTCGTGTCAGCTCTGCTGGCTGTTAGATAACGTGCTGTTGCACGTTGTGAGATGGCATAAGATAGTGGAACAGCAGCAACTTTCGGTAATTGTTTTTTAACAACTGTGACCTTTTACGCGCTTTGCTCTGTCAGTAAATATTTACACAGTACAATCTTCCGTCAGTATGGGTAAAAAGTCAGCAGTTTCAGTGCGTATCCTCCATTCCTCCTGCCATGAGCAGCTACCTTTGTGATACTCGCGGTATGACCAGAGGGGTGTTATGCGCATATTGCTAATGATTATTCTGTTGGTGCTTGCTGGCTGGTGGAGTCTGCCGTGGTTGCAACAGCATCTGCCGCCGGGCTGGAATCCCTTTACCCCGCTAGCCGTGACCGATCCACCGGGTTGGTTGACGCGTTACAAAATCAAACGACTGGCAGGTGATCCTGCTGCTTGTCTGGATGTGATGCGCCATGCGCAGCGGAGTGGCAAGGTGCAGTTCAGTGAGGAACCCACACGGCAAGGGGCATGCCCGCTGACGCAGCCACTGCGTGTTAACAGTTTTGGTGCGGTGATGCTCAGCAGCAGTTTTCTCGCCAGCTGCCCACTGGCAGTGGCAAGTACGATGTATGTATTGCAAAGCCAGGCAGAGTTACAACAGGCAGGGATCAACAGTCCATTGCAGCGTATTGCGCATGTTGGCAGTTATGCCTGTCGCAATATTTATCATCGTCAGGAGGGACGTTTAAGCGAGCATGCGACGGCAGATGCCTGGGATATTACGGGATTTCAACTGGCGAACGGACGTTGGTTACGGGTGAAGAATCACTGGCAACAGCCGGAGGACGCCTCGGCCGCATTGCATGCGTTATGGCAGAACGGTTGTGCCAACTTCGGTACTGCGCTTGGCCCTGATTACAATGCCGCACATGCCAGCCATTTTCATTTCGGCATGCGCGGAAGCGGCTATTGTCGCTGAGTTTACACCGCGGGATTCAATCCACGTTTAATCAGGAAGTGGTTAGCCGGCCAGGAAAACAGAAAGCCAATCATCATGGCCAGTTGCAACATAAACCAGAAGCCGACCAACAGTGGATTGATTTGCTGATTTAGCACAAATTTCAGCGCCAATCCCATAAAGAGAAAGATACCTAATTGATAAATCAACAAGGGAAAGACTTCAGTTTTCAGGGCTAATAATAACGCACGGCCAAATGAACGTTTTTCACGTTGTCGAATTGCCAGAAATTGAAAAAATAAGCCCATCAATAACGAAATCCCAACGCAAATAATTGCCTCAAGCCACAATGCCGGATTAATGGCGAACTGATTTAGTAAGGTGATTATCGGGATTGTCATTATATTGCCAAATATACAGGCTGCGGCTGACAAGGAAGTCGAAATAAAGATGGTTTGCCAGCCTGCGTTGCGATGTAATTTTTGAGGAACCAGCAGGGCAAGTTTTACCTGGCGGGAAGGTTTTCTTCCCAGATACCACCAGGCCAGCCAACCAACGAAAGGCATATATAGCCCGGTTAATGGCCAAATGATATTCATCACCGCGACCGGGTGAGGGTGGCGGAAGAGGTCTTTTAAAATCATCAGGGCGGTGCAGCCACCCAGAACAAGGAAAGGTAATGCCAACTGGTTCAACATAGTCAGTCCCGCTTAGCTTCTCGAATACGCGCGACAATGCGGTCAGCCCGGCTGCGGCATTGTCTTCCCCTGCAAATCACCGTTGCGTGCTACGCCGCTCACAGCTAAAGAGTAGCCGGAAACGTGCCTGACGGGAATCACTGCGAGGGGTGAAAAAGCCACCACATGGCAGAAATAAATGGGATTAAGAATAAAGTGATGGGGAAATGTGGCATAAAATAACCGAGAGATTAAGGTTAAAACACTGTAAACAATCGATTTCAGTTAATGACGATGCTCAACGCTTATCACAGTATTGAAAATTTTCAATGAATGGGGAGATTGAAACAACATCAGAAAAATCCTATTCTAAACATCCGTCGCATTAAAAGTTGTGATGGTGTTAACAAAGATTTGAAAGCTCAATCCATTCCATTGTGGTAACACATTGAGCGCCGGATGTTTAAGATTGCGGCGGGTGGTTGGATCTCTTTCAATCAATATTTTTTCTCTAGTTAATTTAATTTTTGTGTTAACCGGACCGAATAACAAGGCGCAAGAGCGTTGCAAGACGCTGAGGCAATAATGACGACCGATAATTATTTCGTCTGGCGAGGCGAGACCGAAATTCAATTTCAGGCGGTGACGGCCGTGATGCAATTGAAACCGCTTTTACAGAAACACGTTGAAAACTTGGGTTTTGATCACTTTGCTTTTCTGATCCAGCATCCGGTGCCCTTTACCCGGCCACGACTTTTTTTGTTCAGCACGTATCCGGAAAACTGGGTTAAACACTACGAAAGTGAGAACTATTTTGCCGTCGATCCGGTGCTGCTACTTTGTCAGCAGCCAGGACGTGGGGTGGAGTGGACGCGCGATTTGTTTACCGGTGCGGGTAATTTATGGGCAGAAGCGAACGCTTACGGCCTCTTGAGTGGATTTTCCTGCTCGGCAATGGCATCAAATCGTGCCATTGGTATATTATCTATTGCATCTAAGCAACAGAGTAAGACCCAGCACTTACGTGTTGAGCTGGAAGTGAAACTACACTTTCTGGCGGAACTGAGCCTGCGTGTCCTGGAACGCCTCAACGATAACGCTATGGTGATTTTATCTAATGATTTCAGTCAGAGGGAGCTGGAAATTTTGAAATGGACGGCAGAAGGGAAAACCTCTGCGGAAATTTCACTTATTTTAGCGATTTCAGAACACACGGTGAACTTCCACCAAAAGAATATGCAAAAGCGCTTTAATGTTTCCAATAAAACGCAAATTGCCTGTTATGCCGCAGCAATTGGACTGATATAGCAAAAAGGCAACTACTAATTTTAGTAGTTCCCAGCCTGAAGCCAGTTGTCTACCCTGCGCCGGAACTTTGCCAGGCTGGCGCACATAAAAATCATTGCAAACATGGGGATGTCAGGGGCGCATGATGAAAATAATTCAAACCCAGTTAAAGGATATGCCGTCCTCTCTGCTGGCCGAATTGGGAACCTATCGCTACAGCGTATTTGCCCGCGGTGAAGGCTGGTCAATTCCACCCCGCTTGAGCACCCCGGGCCAGGAGTATGATCGTTTCGATCGCTCAGACGTGACCTGGATGATTGCCTGGAACGCGCGGCAGGGCATTTGTGGTTGTGCGCGTTTAATGCCGTGGCAAGAACCCGAAATGACCGAGGGGTTAGTTTTGCCTTTTAGTCATGAAAAAGTTTGGGAGATGTCGCGTTTTTCCGCCCGACTGGAAGTGGATGCAGAGTTGCCCCTGAACATCCTCTGGCATTCGGTTCAGCTCGCTGAATTGAGCGGGATCGAGTTTCTTATCAGTTCCGCTACGCCGATGTTGGAGAAAATGTTTGAGCAACATCGGGTAGTCTATGAACCGTTGTCGCCGGGTCTGATTCAGTCTGAGGACAACCTGTTCGCCATTCGTATTCCGGTTCAGCAACCGGCGCTGGCTGAAAAGTACCGAGGTACACGTCGCTTCAGCCCTGAAGAGGTGCTGCCAACATTAGGCGTTTCCGTTAACTGGCAGTCGCACGGTTAAATCTCCCCGCGCATCAGGCGCGGGGCAGACCGCTTACTGGCGGTAGGCGGTTTTGATTTGGCGAATGGTGTTGCTGAACACTTCAGCCTGCGGTTTTTCCCCTAACGTTTGCACATAACGTTCCATATTGATGATCACTTTTCCGGCATCAGCCTGGCCCATCCCTTTCAGAATCAGTGTCACCATCATTTTCAGACAGGCGACTTCATCCGCCAGCTTCTGCGTTTCCTGCGAAGTTGCAAAGTCTTCATCACTCATAATTGACTCCCTGGTTGTGTTGCATGGTCTTGACACATTCTTCCTGTGCACGAAAAACAGAGTATATCATAGGGTTGTCAAAAGAATTTATTAGCACTGAAATCAGAAATTCATGTCAGAAATGGAATGAGAAATTGCTGTATTTATCGTCAATAAATAATGACGGAAGCGATTATTTATTTAAAGCAGGGCGTGGAAAAAGCGAAGCGACGCATAAATTATAACATAATGATATTAGTCATTATTTTACTTTTTTATTCTCGCATGATATCGCTGATGACTAAAAATACGTGGTCCTTAACATCTATTTGATGTGTGTCATTTCAACCAGGATTTATCTGCCCAGACGATGTTTTTTCACCGGAAAACCCGGTAAGATAAGCCTCCTGAAATATATTCCCCCATCACTAACCTGCGGAGTACGTCCCGTTGATCAGCTTGCTTCTTGTTGATGACCATGAACTGGTACGCGTTGGTATTCGTCGCATACTGGAAGATATGAAGGGATTGGTAATTGCCGGGGAAGTGGCTTGTGGTGAGGATGCGGTGAAGTGGTGCCGTAACAATCCGGTGGACGTCGTGCTGATGGATATGAACATGCCTGGCATTGGCGGTCTGGAAGCTACGCGTAAGATCATGCGTTACAACCCGGATATCCGCATTATCATGCTGACCATCCATACGGAGAATCCGCTGCCAGCGAAAGTCATGCAGGCCGGTGCTGCGGGTTACCTGAGTAAGGGAGCCGCGCCACAGGAAGTTGTCAGCGCTATTCGTTCAGTACATGCAGGGCAGCGCTATATTGCTTCTGATATTGCTCAGCAGATGGCGCTCAGCCAGATTGAGCCGCAGAAAGCCGAATCGCCCTTCAGCTGTTTGTCTGAAAGGGAATTGCAGATTATGCTGATGATCACGCGTGGGCAGAAAGTGACGGAGATTTCCGAACAGCTTAGCCTCAGCCCGAAAACCGTTAACAGCTACCGTTATCGTATGTTCAGCAAGCTGAACATCAGTGGCGATGTGGAGTTAACGCATCTGGCCATACGACATGGCCTGTTTAATGCGGAGCCGTTAATCAGTAGTGAGTGACGTTTTTAATTCAAAAGCCTTTCTCAGCACCGTGACCAGTCAGCCCGGCGTCTATCGTATGTATGACGCGACAGGCACGGTGATCTATGTTGGTAAAGCCAAAGACCTCAAAAAACGCCTTAGCAGCTATTTCCGTACCCAGGTGGGGAGTCGCAAAACCGAAGCGCTGGTCAGTAACATTCAGCAAATCGATGTCACTGTGACGCACACCGAGACGGAAGCGCTGTTGCTGGAGCATAACTACATCAAGCTTTACCAGCCGCGTTACAACGTGCTGTTGCGTGATGACAAATCTTATCCTTACATCTTTCTCAGCGGCGATAGCCATCCGCGACTGGCGATGCATCGTGGGGCGAAACATGCCAAAGGCGAATACTTTGGCCCGTTTCCCAATGGCTATGCTGTGCGTGAAACCCTGGCGCTGTTGCAGAAAGTGTTCCCGATTCGTCAGTGTGAAAACAGCGTCTACCGCAATCGCTCGCGACCTTGCCTGCAATATCAGATTGGTCGTTGCCTCGGCCCCTGTGTCGCCGGTTTGGTCAGTGAGGAAGAGTATGCCCAGCAGACCGATTATGTGCGGCTATTCCTGGCGGGCAAAGATGACCAGGTATTAAATCAACTGGTAAAAAGGATGGAGGCTGCCAGTCAGGCGCTGCGTTTTGAGGAAGCGGCACGTTTACGTGATCAAATTCTGGCGGTACGTCGTATCACGGAGAAGCAATTTGTTTCCAATCAGGGAGATGACCTGGATGTGATGGGCGTTGCTTACGATGCGGGTATGGCCTGTCTGCACGTATTGTTTATTCGTCAGGGTAAAGTGCTGGGAAGCCGCAGTTACTTTCCCAAAGTCCCGGCTGATACTGAACTGGCGGAAGTCGTGCAAACGTTTCTGGGTCAGTTCTATTTGCAAGGCAGTGAGGCACGAACCTTACCGGCAGACATTTTGCTGGATTTCAGTCTTCCGGATCGCGAATTACTGGCGGAATCGCTCAGTGAAATGGCGGGACGCAAAGTCAATATCCAGAGCAAACCGCGTGGCGACCGGGCTCGCTATCTCAAACTGGCGCGTACTAACGCGGCGACCGCGCTAACCACTCGCTTATCACAGCATTCAACGATTCAGCAGCGTCTGGCGGCTCTGGCGGCGTTCCTGGAACTGGATCAGATCAACCGCATGGAATGCTTCGATATCAGTCACACGATGGGTGAGCAAACCATTGCCTCTTGTGTCGTGTTCGATCGCAACGGCCCGTTACGCAGCGATTATCGGCGTTACAACATTGAAGGCATTACGCCGGGCGACGATTACGCCGCAATGAATCAGGTATTGCGCCGCCGCTACGGTAAGGCGCTAGAAGAAGAGAAAATACCGGATGTGATCCTGATTGATGGTGGTAAAGGACAACTGGCGCAGGCGAAACAGGTGTTCGCCGAGCTGGATGTGCCCTGGGATAAAGATCGTCCGATTCTGCTCGGTGTGGCAAAAGGCAGCGATCGTAAAGCGGGCCTGGAAACGCTGTTTTTCGAAGCCGAAGGAGAGGGGGTATCGCTGCCGCCGGACTCACCCGCGCTGCATGTGATTCAACATATTCGTGATGATGCTCACAATCATGCGATCTCGGGTCACCGTAAAAAAAGAGCCAAAGTTAAGAACACCAGCGCACTGGAAAGCATCGAAGGTGTTGGGCCAAAACGGCGTCAGCAGTTGCTTAAGTACATGGGGGGCCTACAGCCGCTGATGAATGCCAGTGTCGAAGAGATTGCCAGGGTGCCGGGCATTTCTTTTGCCCTGGCAGAAAAAATCTACTATTCCCTTAAACACTAACATTGAAACAGGGGGGGCAATGTAGGAACATACGTTAAATTCTACCCATACCAGACAGTTACTGGCATATGCAATTTAACATTCCGACATATCTGACCCTGTTTCGAGTTGTCCTGATTCCTTTCTTTGTGCTGGCGTTTTATCTGCCATTTCACTGGGCGCCGTTCGTCACCGCGCTTATTTTTGTGGTCGCTGCGGTCACTGACTGGTTTGATGGTTTCCTGGCACGTCGTTGGAAGCAAACCACACGTTTTGGTGCATTTCTCGATCCTGTGGCAGACAAAGTTATGGTGGCAATCGCGCTGGTGTTAGTGGCGGAGCATTTCCACTCGTGGTGGATAACCTTACCCGCAGCCACCATGATTGCCCGTGAGATCATTATTTCTGCATTACGTGAGTGGATGGCGGAAATTGGCAAGCGCAGCAGCGTGGCCGTCTCCTGGATCGGCAAAGTCAAAACCACCGCACAGATGCTGTCTCTGGTCGCGTTGTTGTGGCGACATGATGCCACGGTGATTGGCGTTGGTGTGGTCGCGTTGTATATCGCAGCGGTGCTGACATTCTGGTCAATGTATCAATATTTGAACGCAGCGCGTGGCGATTTGTTCGAACGATGATCGATGCGATTTAAAAAGCAGCAAACGGACGCACTGTGAGGATAATTCTATTGACTCATTGCGCCAGTTCAGTAGAATGCATCGCATCGAACGGCAGCGAGTTTGCTAAAAGCTGAATAAAATCAGTAAGTTTGATAGTAATAAGGTTATGCGGGAATAGCTCAGTTGGTAGAGCACGACCTTGCCAAGGTCGGGGTCGCGAGTTCGAGTCTCGTTTCCCGCTCCAGATTTAGCACTCTGTTTCAGTAACGGAATGCACATCAGATTAAAAGGCGCGTTGGCAGAGTGGCCATGCAGCGGATTGCAAATCCGTCCACCTCGGTTCGACTCCGGGACGCGCCTCCACTTTACACCCTGCCCGGGTGGTGAAATCGGTAGACACAAGGGATTTAAAATCCCTCGATCGTAAGGTCGTGCGGGTTCAAGTCCCGCCCCGGGCACCATATTGAATACCGATTCAAACCGAATAAAATCAAAGCAATAAGCAGTGATGTCGTGACCGCCCAAGGGCGGTTTTTTTGTTTCTCCACCTCGCTTTCCTAATATCCTTTCCTAATATTCTCCGTTCTATTTTTGACCACCGACCACAGGGACAACTGCAATCTTGCGATTGTAGCGAGCAGTTTGCTCAACATTTTTATGCCCCGATATCGCCTGCTTCTCATATAAATTCCCATCCAAATCCGAAATGCCCTTGGCCTTCAGATCGTGGAAAGTGAAATCGAAGGTTATCTCTGGAAACTTCTCTTTTGCTTCCTTCTTCGCTTTCAGCCAGCGGCTGTTAAAGCCATCACGGGTATATTTTGCACCTGATGGCTGGTGGATCACATAAATGCTACTCATTCCGGTTTTTAACGGCAGGCATGAAGCATCTTTGATAATTTTCTCAAGCCGCGGAGACCAGCCCTTAATCTGAGACACTGAAGTTTTGCTCTGCTTGATTAATATCCCTTCGTCAATCAATTGGCTTTTCTTCATTTCGAGAACATCACCCTGGCGAGCACAGCACAGATAAGCCAACTCCATAGCAATCTGAACAACGTCAGGTGCAACACTAAACAGTGCGGAATATTCAGCATCTGTCACATAGCGATCACGGGCCTTCTCTTTGAACTGCTTCACACCTTTCGTAGGGTTGCGCTTAACTATGCCCCGCTCATAACCCCAGCGATAAATACGCGACATGAAAGCCTTTTCCCTGTTAGCCTGGGTGCGGCTTTTCAGGCCGCGCTTATCCATGTATTTACGGATGTGCTCAGGTTTAACCGCATCAGAAGGCATCGCGCCGAAAACAGCTAAGACACTTTTAGAATATTTTCTGTAATCCTTCTGTGTCTCTGGTGCCAGCTCAAAGAAATCGGCTGACTTGAAGAAACGATCAGCGAGAGCAGCAACAAGGCTGTCATCTGGCAATTCGTTTAGAAGAGCTTCATATGCAGCCCACACCTGAGACTGAGGGGCATCAAAGCTGCAAAGCCTGATTGCTCCACCATTTTTCGGGTGAAACTCAAACGCAGACTTGCCTCGGTAAACCCGGGGCGGCATCCAACTATCTTCTTTATTTTTTCTGGTCCGGGCCATTAGTCGAGTGCCCCAAAGTTAGGTTCGAATGCATCCGGCACTGCTGCCTTACGGTGAGTGATAGGATCGTTGAAATGCTGCCAGGTTGTACGAGGACGGCCATCGCGACGAACCACGAAGAAAACCCCGGCTTGCTTTAGGCACTGGCATTGTTTTGACGGGATTTTGTACCCGGTGATTTGTTCAATGTCAGCATCAGAAATTATATCGTTGGTCTGCATATCCATCTCTCCATACCTGACCTGCTGCAACAGGGAGTGTTTAAATTTCGCTGGTGGCCGGGATAAGGCGCTGCCAGATTGCTGAAACATACTTAGCCTGGTGAATTGCATCATCCAATGCGTTGTGTACTTCTCCGGTAAATGGCATATCGCGTTTCGGGTCAAAGCCGGTTGCACGACCCATATCAACGATTGTGCGCACATCACGGTCATTCCAGAACTGCCACGGGCACTCGATGCCACAACGATCGAAAGCAGAGCGAACAATCACGTTATCGAAGTTAGAGCCATTGCCCCAAACCTTGACCCATTTGAATGCGCATTCATCAGCAATAAACTCACTCAACTGGCTTAACGCAAGGCTGATTTGAACTGCATCAGCAATAATGGCTGACCGAGCTTCAGATGACTGTTCCAGCCACCAAATAACGGTTTCCGGCTCCATGTGACCGCCATTATCAACAGCAGACTTGAGGTCGATACAACGGTAAAAGGTAGGGCCGATATTACCGGTTTCAGGTTCAAAGAAAGCCGCGCCAATAGATACGATCGCTGCATCAGATTTGCGGCTCATGCTTTCGACATCAATCATTAAGTTATTCATAAATTCCCTTCGTGACATGTCACGGAATAATTTTAAGTTTCAGGTCATGCCAGCCGCGAGTTAACCAGCAAGCATTTTCACCACTAAAGCAACATTCAGTAACCGGCAACTGATCACCACAGCGGCCACAGTTGCGTTTATTCAGTTCTGCCACCTGTCGTTTAAGTTGGGCGTTATCGATACGAATAAGCGTGGTGATGTACTCATTCAGCTCATATGGTTCACGACCAGGGCGACGACCGGCGCAATTCTGCGCCAGCATTTCGAGTTCCTGATTATCGAGCACAAGCTCAAGTTTCTTATCACCGGCAGCGGCCTGACGTGCTCGCTGTTCCTTTTTGCGTTCTGCGGGTGACTTAGCCATGACCGAGCACCCACTGATTATTTACATGCACCGCAATGGGATGAGAGGTATCCGGTAACACTAAATCCTCAACCACTTCCCCGGTTTCAACAAAATAGTAATGGCTGTCCGTGATGTTGTTGATGAAGTGGGCTTCCCGCTCTTTCTCAGGCATCGCATTAAGAATCCGCAATACTTTCTTGCCTACAGGCCGGTAATAGGGTTTAGCCCCAACGAGTTTCGCAGCAGCATAGTTGTGATGGCCGTCCATCAAGACGGTGTATTGCTTTCCGCGCAGCACAATCGGATATACAGCCACAATGAAGCGCTTAAATCGGGAAGCCTTGTCTAAGACCTTTGCCTTATTGATGTAACGCTGGCAACTGATCAAATCCCCCTTAATCATGGCTTCCACCCTCCACGCGCTTAAACTCAATGACCCACACCCACGGGTTAGCCTGCCAACTTTCCTCTCCGTAGATGGATTCCCACAGGCTTGCAAAACAGTTAATGTGAGAGGCCTTCTCCGCTCCATGTTCCCCAAGTGATGACCATTCATCCTCTGGCACGCCTTTAGCATCAAACCAAATGGCAGAACCAACGCCTTCAGCGGCAGCGTCTTGCTCGCTGATACTATTCAACCGCTCCACACGAACGCCGGTAATCTCCAGCGTTATGCGGGAAGCCCAGCGCGGCATGTGGATGGATGGACGCCAGCGGCAGCAGAGTTCGTCATCGGCGTTATAAAACTCTGGCGCACGATTCCCATCAGCCGCATAAACACAGAACTCTGGTTTTTCGAATCGGCTAGAGTCCTTCTGATACTCATCCATGCTGTCATAATCAAAGAGCGGCCCCTGGAATGTCTCACGCACCCACAGGCGATCACCTACTGCACCGAATGGATTTAACTTCAGCACATCTTCTTCAGCGTTCGGGTATAGCAGACCAGTAGGGTAGAGGCGTTCGTAGTCCTTCTTGTTTCTGGGAAACACCATCTGATCTTTCAGCAAATCAGAGCGGCATGGCTGATGCCTTACAATGCGGCGCGTCTGCGTCTTGCTGCCGTTAAGAACTGCCCGAACCATGTCGGCGTTGAAAATCATTCCGCGTTCACGCATGACTTTTCTCCTTCTTAGAATGAAGGAGGTCACGCACAGACTGGAAAGCGAGGAATGTATCTACCGCATGATTAGCCAGCTTGTTATTACGGTAACGCTCAATACCCCATACGATTGCATAGCAGGCCCAAAGGTAATGGAACGGGTGCCGTTGGCAGCTTCCGATGTTTTCCATCAGATCGTATGTATCAACGCTGTTAGGCCAGAAACAGTCTTTCACCTCGTAGTAAGCTTCTGAATCAGTTCTGAAGTCGTTGCCTTTCAACTGCCTGATGTTATCGGACACTGATTCGCGATCGTCCTCATCCGTACAATCTTCCAGATAGTTATCAAGCCAGAGCTGAAGACGCTTATCGAAATCATCCGGGTCGAACTCATAGCAGGGGCCATCCCGGCGGCTGCCGGCAGCACCAGACTGGAATTTCTCCGACCAGTAGCCGGGATTGATCAGGAAGCTTTCACGCGTGCCAAAGTGCTTATCGGTGAAGAAATCGAACATGTCAGTGACACGGCTGAACGTCCAAGTACCCATATCGCCGGTTACTGCGAGATAACCCGGCCAAGTGACCAGATCAAAGTAATAGGCACTGCTACCCGGACGCTGGAAGCGCAAGTGACGGTATAAGCCATCATCACGGATTACACTCATCTCATGGCGGCTCACATCGCGAATGAAGCGGATCAGTGTACTCATGCTGCACTCCCGATATTTGCTTGCTTATCGCGTAACAGGTCCATCTCCAGTTGAGAGATGATATTCAGGCAGTCCGATACGCCTGGCCGCTGGTGGTTTGCCCGGAGCTGGACGTATTTATGCGTTTGCCCGACCGCCTGAGCGTTCAACTCTTTAATCCACTGGTCGGAAGTAGGGGTGATCATCGCTTCGTTAAGGTCAGCGATGAGGCTGTCATGATCACCGGCAGACTGGAGCGCTTTGATCACGCCAGGAATCAGAGCATTAAGGCGCAGGACTTCACCGGCCATGACGTTAGCGAGTGTGTTAGCAACATCGAGACGGGTAGACAGGTCTCTGAACGTTTGATTTATGTCGCTAACCAGTGTTTCAGCGCTCAGTGACTTGGCGAACTCATGACCGACCTTCACCAGCTCTCTATTAGATTTAGCGTTGTTCATCCTGCTGGCCCTCAAGGTTGGTATTGCGGGTGTGAAGACGTTCGGCAATGCGCTGTACGGTCAGTGGGTTTTTGATTACCCGACCACCACAATCCCAGCCGCGTAGCTGGTGGTTATATTCCAGGGTGACTTCACCAACGGTGATGTCGCTTGATGGCTCTTGCATATAAATCTCCATACCGTTTTTTGGTTGCACGAATCCCTTGCCGGTATTGGCAATAAAGCAAAAAGGGATTCATTCAAATTGGCTGGTGAGCACTGCAACACTCACCGCCGTTACTCCATACCTGAAAGGATGTGTGGTGCCGGGTGCCTCCCGGTGCCCTGTGTAAGCTGACAAAGTGCAGGGCGGTAACTGATAGTATTGACGCACCGGATACTAAGGTGATTTGTCAGTTTTACCGCGAGCGCATAGCCGCATTCACCACAACGGTAAGAGCACTGTCAGGGTGCTTCAGGCGCTATACCCGCCTTCGGCCAATGCTCTTGCCTGTTGTGTGCCGGAATGTTTCACGGCGACTTACCTTTGTTGAATAACCCGCCTTGCGGCGAGTTAATTCAAATACTGAGATTGCTGCTTAATTGACTTTTGTCGCCTGAATAGTGGCGCTACCCACATTGTTGCTACACGAATCGTCACTAATGAAAGCCTGGAATGTTGCAGTAGGCTGTGTAACCGTGACGGTAGTCGGTGAGCTGCTGACTGTTGCACCCCAGCGCGCATTACCCATACCACCTTGCAAAAACACACGATCAATAGGGCAACCAGTGCCGCCCTGGCAGTTCATGGTGTTAGATGACAAAGAAAAGGTGTAAATACCCTGACTCAGACTGAACAGAATAGGGTTACCTTTTTGAATCTGGGTATTACTGAGCGGTGGGTAAATGCAGTTGCTGATAGCACTGACATTAAACGTTTCAGCCTGGCTACCAAATGACAGCAAACCGAGGAGAAACAAAGCCTTTAATTTCATGAAAATTCCTCTTTGATTTATAAACGAACTCAATTACCACAAAAATCAAGGGCACTTACTCCACGTCTCTAAAGCGTTCGAAAACACCCGTTTTGCAAATGCCCTTGTCGTTGTGAAAAAAAGGGCGGTTAAACCAGAGCAATCACCAGAGAAACCGCCAAACAACTACTTGCTCAAAGCGCCTAACACTCCACCGTCACTACACACAGATCACCATCACAAATCAGCTCAGCCTCGGGGAACAGTCTCAGGAAGGTGAGTAAGTCGGCCAGGCTGGTGTTCGCCATGTTCTTAACCATCTTCAATTTGAGTGCCCCGATTGCTGTCGTTGAAATCATCATAAACACGACTTGCGATATTCGCAATATTTAAATTGCGCAATGTGCAAATATTTACAGCAGGCAAAAAAATACCGCCTGATGAAGGCGGTATGTCTGAAGGGGGGGAAGTGGGTTAGCCGTGGCGTTTGTAGGCTTGGGTTTGGCTCATCATAACTTTGCCGTAAACATAGAAGCGATGTTCATTTTTACTATCAATGTGCCATTCTCTGTACTTGACGTTGTCGGACAGAACTAAGATTTGGTCAGGAATTATCTGGAGCCTTTTTACGTGTATTTTTTCATCAAAACCAAACACATAAATTCCATCGCCATCAACTGTATGTACAGAGATATCAACGAATATCAGATCGCCGGGGTCGATTGTACCAGCCATGCTATCGCCACGGACATTAATCATCTTAATTGATGTTGCTGGCATACCATTAAACAACGACCTTGCATGCTCATTCTCGTACTCTATGGATCGGATGATATCAATAACATCTCCCGACTTTATAGAACCCGGACCAGCGCTAGCACTTACATCCAACACATCCACGCGATACACAATACCGGCCTCCTGCTTTACACTTTCTTTACTGTGATTATATACAGTAATTTCGCTAGGGCCAGTAGTAAATAGATCACTTACATTGACAGATAGTGCATCTGCTATCTTCTTAATCGATTGTTCAGTAAATGATTTCTGCTTACCAGTCTCAAGACGTGAAATATTAGCACCGTCTATTCCAACGGCTTCTGCTAGTTCTTCAATCTTGAGACCACGCGCTTTGCGCAGCTCTCTTATCTTCATTCCTATATTCATGCGTCTATTACAAGTTTCATTTGCACAATACGCAAATCATCTTGCGCAAATTTCTGTTGTGAAATAATATGCGAGTTACGCAATTAAGGGGGTGAAAATGCAAAATCCGCAAACGCCATTGCGAGCCGTAAGGCAGGCAAAAGGCTTAACGTTGTACCAGGTAGCAAATGCAATTCAGTTAGATGTCGGAAACCTTAGCCGAATTGAGAGAGGCATTCAGATCGCTTCTCTGGAAGTTGCAGAACGACTATCGGTCTTCTTTAAAGGCCAAATTACTGAAATGCAGATTCTTTATCCAAAACGGTTTGCTGTTACTGAAACAGTAGCAGAGAAAAAACCGGGGCATTAACTACACGTCTCACGCAAAAGGGGTAGGTATGACGGACATAAAAGAGACAGTTAAGGCGATGTGCAAAGCAATTCACGGAGGACGGTCAGCAATGGCTGGCGCGCTTGGCATGTCGCTGACTCAATTCAACAACAACCTGTATGAAAAAAACGGGTGCCGCTTCTTCGAACACCACGAACTTGAAGCAATGGAAGACCTGTCCGGCACGAATTTACTGGCTGAATATTTCGCCGCCCGCCGCGGTGCAATGCTGGTGGATATACCGAAATTTGATGACCTGGACAGAGTTGAACTCTTTAACAAATCAGTAAGAACGGCGGCACAGCGCGGCCATGTAGATCAAATCATTGAGCAGGCAGTTGAAGACGGAGTGATTGATGAAGATGAGGCGCGGGAAATTATGCATTACCACCGTAAACACCTTGCCGCTCGTGACGATGAGGTTCGTTCAATTATTACGGCATTTAGTCGTTGCAAGGCTAAGAAAGGTTGACGCCCAAGGTTGCAGCCCTGGGCGTCGATTCGCGAGTAAATCAACTGGTATGGAGAGTTAATCGCATGAGCATTTTAAGCAGAAACAAGCCATCAGTGCAATTTCGCTGCCGTTTGGTAGCTGGTGCGCTGGTGTTTGAACAGAGATTACCCGCTGCTGGTGGACCCGGCAACTACCAGGAAGTGAGCCTGATGGTAGTTCAGACCGAGTGGAATGATTTTTATCGTAAGCCGGAGACAGAGCATTGCGAATCCTCGACCGACGATTTACCGACAAGCGCGGTGTTCCCGTCAAAGTCATCCGCTGGGAGCCTGAATCAAACCGGGTTATCTACCTTCGCGAAAACTACGAACATGGCGAGTGCTTCAGCCCTCTTGACCAGTTCCAGCGTTATTTCAGGGAAATAGGGGTCAGGGATGAGCGTTAAATTATCTGCATACGTCTGGGACGGATGCGCCGCAGCGGGAATGAAGATCACCAGTGTAGCCATCATGGCGCGTCTGGCTGATTTCTCCAGCGATGAGGGGCTTTGCTGGCCTTCTATCGCCACTATTGCCCGTCAAATTGGCGCAGGCCCGAGCACTGTCCGCACGTCTCTGAGAAAGCTGGAAAGCGAAGGCTGGCTTACCACCACGCCGCGCCGTAAGGGCAACCGTAATAACTCCAACATGTACCAGTTGAATGTGAAGAAGCTGCGCGAGGCTGCTGCGCTTCACCTGTCAGAATCTGATGCGTCAGAATCTGACACATCAAAATCTGACGCGTCAAAATCCGGTGCATCAGATTTTGATGCGTCAGAAACTGATGCACCAGAATCCGACAAAAACACAGGTTTTCACCCGCCAGAATCTGGCGACGATCCGTCAGTAAATTCAACTACTGATCCATCAGATAAAAACACCTCTTGTCAGGTTGCCTCGCAACCCGACCGGGATGTTGTGATTACCGACCTTGCTAAACAGGTTTTAACCCACCTGAACCAAACCACCGGCTCAAAATTCCAAGTCAGTCGTTCGTCACTGGAAAATATCCGCGCTCGTCTTGCCGAGGGCTACGAACCCGATGAGTTGAAGCTGGTTGTTGATTACAAGAATGAGCACTGGCGAAACACTGAGCAGGAGCAGTACCTACGCCCGGCAACGCTGTTCATCCCGAAAAACTTCGCTGGCTATCTCCAGTCGGCAACGAAGTGGGATAAGTCAGGCAGACCGCCATGCGTGAATGGCAAATGGCAGCGTGATGTTAACCAAACCGCGAATGTTGATTACACCATTCCCGATGGCTGGCGGGGGGCATGATGAACACAGAAACGTTGATTCTGACTCACCTAAAAGCCTATCCGGGCCAGACGCCGTCTCAGCTCTCCAGAGCGATTGATCGGGCCATCAAGACGGTTTACACGGCACTGCCGGACATGATTAGCCGTGGTGATATCTGGCGTGATGAGTATTGCCGGTACTTCACAACAGAACCCGACGGGGTTGAGGACAGCAAATTTTCAAGACTCAGCGATCAGGCGTATGCCCTTCAGGACCGGGGCCGGTGGAACAGGGCAGCAAAGGTCTGGCTTGATGCGATGCACAGCACAGCCAAAGACGGACTGAGGGAAAAAGCCTGTGCTCTCCGTAAGCACTGCATTGAGATGGCGAATTTCACAAGGCCGAAGCCTGAACCAGAGTACACGGAGAAACGGAGCAAGAACCGATGAAAGCAGTCCTACAGCGCCACTGGCGGCGCAATGAAGATTTCTACTGTGGAACCCGTTTAGCGGTCCTGATGATAACCGTTCTGACTATCGCCCTGGCATGGGAGTTGGCAACCAAATGACTACACTGGCACGCATTTACGACAACAAAGCAAAAACCGAAACCAACATCACCACCCGCAAAACTTACCTGTTGGGCGTTGATGAACTCTACATTGAGCCGGGCTACAACGTGCGCGAGATTGACCAGACGCACGTTGAAGAATTCCGCGATGCGTTTATCGCCGGTGAACACGTTCCGCCGCTGACCGTCCAGGTAACAGAGCACGGCGTTAAGATTATCGACGGCCATCACCGCTGGCATGGCGCGAAGCTGGCACAGGCAGCAGGCCATGACATCCGCCTGGAGTGCAAAGACTTTGTAGGCAGTGAAGCCGACCGTATCGCCTTCATGGTCACAAGCAGCCAGGGCAGGGCACTAGAACCACTGGAACGTGCTGCCGCATACCAGCGCATGATCAATCAGGGTTGGGAACCAGCTGAAATTGCGAAGAAGGTCAAGCGCTCATTGGCAGATGTTGATCATCACCTCCAGTTAGTGACTGTGGGTGATGGCCTGATCGCAATGGTCAAAACTGGCGAAGTTGCGGCGACGACCGCAGTCGCTATGGTCCGGGAGCATGGAGCCAAAGCCGAGACAGTAGCCAAAACCCAACTGGAGAAGGCCAAAGCCAGCGGCAAGAAGAAACTGACCCGTTCCGCTGCCATGCCCCAGTTCAGCGCAACCAAAGCACGCCGCCTCGTTGAGCTGCTGTGTGATGCCCGCTACATGGGTGTTGTTGATGGTGAAGCAGTGCTGTATCACGATGATAAATATACTGCTGAAGTCCGGTCCATCCTCGCTGAATACTGCGCAGCCAATGAGCGGAACTGGGAGGGCGAATAATGCCTTACCAACTCATCTACGCCGATCCCCCGTGGCAATACAACAACAACGCCAGCAATGGCGCTGCTACTGACCACTACAACACCATGTCTATGGCTGACCTTAAGCGCCTGCCCGTGTGGGCGCTGGGGGCTGAAAACTCAGTCTTAGCTATGTGGTACACCGGCACCCACAACCAGGAAGCGCGAGAGCTGGCTGAATCATGGGGATATCGCGTCCGAACCATGAAGGGGTTCACCTGGGTGAAGCTGAATCAACTGGCCGAGCAACGTTTTAACCGCGCGCTGGTGGATCAGACCATTCACGACTTTACCGACCTGCTGGACATGCTCAACGCTGAAACCCGCATGAACGGCGGCAATCACACCCGCAGCAATACCGAGGATGTCTTGATAGCCACGCGCGGGACCGGTCTGGAACGCGCCAGCGCATCGGTAAAGCAGGTTGTGTATTCATGCCTGGGCGAACACAGTGCGAAGCCGTGGGAAGTGCGCAACCGTCTGGAGCAACTTTATGGTGACGTGTCACGCATTGAATTATTCGCACGTACTGCCGCTGAGGGCTGGGATTGCTGGGGCAACCAGTGTGACAGCAGTGTGCAACTGATAGGCGGGAGGGTTGAATGATAAGAGCGGAAGCGCATTACGAGGGTGGGTGGCGAAACTACAGGCCCCAAAATGCATACACATCATTTAACATTCTATTAATAAGATTTTGCTTATTGTTATCGAAATCATTAGCATTATTAATAAATGGAAACATTTTTACTATTACAGGTCCTGAGTACTTAGAACAAGGAATTGAAAAAATGAGCGCATCGAAAAATATGCTCAATACCTTGTATCGTATAAAAAACTGTAAGGAATATGAATATATATTGCGTGGTGATAAGGGGGTGGGGCTTGAAGTTCGCCGCGATATAAAAACGAGGATACGGAAGGAGGTAAATTGTAGAAGTCTTCCCCCATTGATGCGTAGTGGGCTCATTGATTTTGTTTCTATTGCAACAGATATGTCTCGTTATTACAGGGTCAGGATTACTGAGGATGGAGAAACGGTTCTAAAGGATAATTCATAATGAAATTAACCCTGCCATTTCCTCCAACAGTAAACACCTACTGGCGTTACACGCCAAAGGGAGTATTAATCAGCGCCTCCGGGCGCTCCTTCCGTAACGAGTCCATTGCGTCGGTCTGGAAGCAGTTAAAGCGCCGCCCTAAACCGATGATCACTGACGTTCAGGTGAATGTGATCCTGTACCCGCCAACCCGATTAAGGCGCGACCTGGACAACTACCAGAAAGCGCTATTCGACAGCCTGACGCATGCCGGTGTCTGGAAAGACGACAGCCAGATTAAACGAATCATCATTGAGTGGGGGCCGGTCATCAAAGGCGGCAAAGCTGAAGTGACGATCAGTGATTATCAGGCGGTGGCTGCATGAGGGCAATTCTCACACCTGATGTTGCCATCAACACAGGGATTGTTCTGTTAAAGCCTGGTCGCGACCTGATGCCGATGTTCCGCGAGCGTGTCTTGGTCTGTACGATGCCCCGTGACATGTCACACCTTCCATCAGGCTTAATCAACGACAGCAGTCAGCCATTACTGGACGAAAAATCACTGGCAGGATTCTTTAACGATGACCGGGTGATTAAAGCCGCTGGTGGATGGGAAGCGCATGATGCGTGGGTGCAAAAAATTAATGCATGTCAGCTTCAGAAAAAGGATTCCTATCATCATCCGCATTACACTACCTTGCGCACCGAATCGGGAACGGTTTGCCTGTGCTATCACGATGATAATTCTGCCCGTTTGAATGGCTTGCCGGTGCAACTCGAAGAGGTCGCAACTGGCAACATGGCCCGCTGGATTATTGAGTCTGCATGCGTCCAGATGGGGTTAGGTTCGGACCATCGGATGACATTACCAGAGCTGTGCTGGTGGGCCTGCCTCAATGACGTAACGGACCTGATACCTGAAGCACCAGCGCGCCGGGTGCTGCGTATGCCAGCAGAGAAGCCAGCAACAGGTGAACTGAAGGAATCACGCATCCAGCCGGAACGGGCCGCCCGGGAAGTGATACAGGAAGCGGCAGAAGTGGTTAAAGCCGTCATCAACCTGACTATCGACCCTGATTCACCAGAATCATTCATGAAGCGGCCAAAGCGCCGCCGACTGGAGAACGAGAAGTACACGCGGTGGGTAAAAGCGCAACGTTGCGCCTGCTGTAATAACCCGGCAGATGACCCACACCACATCATCGGACACGGACAGGGAGGAATGGGAACAAAGGCACACGATTTGTTTGTGATACCGCTTTGCAGGGCGCATCACGACGAACTCCACCGCAACCCTGGTGAATTTGAAAACAAATACGGGAGCCAGATCGAACTGCTGTTCAGATTCCTTGATCACTCGATTGCAGTTGGCGTGATTGGAATAGCGAAAAAATAAAACGGTATGGAGAAAGCGTCATGATCAACTATTCGTACATTCGCGAAAGTGTGAACGTTGCACTGGCTGAAATCGGTGGCAGCACTAAAGGCCAGTTAGAGGCATTTAGCGAATCCACTATGGCGCGAACCACTGTCTATACGCGTAAAAGATTGCGTACTGTAGAGCTGGAGAAGCGCACGGTATGTGCAGATACTGACCCTGTAAAATCAACGCAGACCAGAGTCAGCAAAAAACCATTCCCCCCAATTCATGAAATGACTTTTATGTCTGCATCATGGCGGCGCGCCATTGGTGAATTAAGCCCGGTGCATCACGCATGGATTAGCTATTGCTACGGGTACGACCTTAACTATGATTTTCAGTTGGAGATATGCAGCTTCATAACCAACGTTTTTGGGGAATACATGAAAGCTGCGGGAGTAAGCAAGAAGGTCGCTAAATGCTTCCTGGGGCACTTTGAGCATTTATCTTTTCAGGTGGTGGTGTATGAGCTTCGCGGGGAAACAGAAGAAAAATACACCCAGGCTAAACTGGCTGAAATGGCGGGTGTAAAACCCGATAACTGGAACAAGCACTATAAGCGTCACTGGGAAAAGCTTCTTGAGTTAAGCCATCAGCTGGACAGAGACGCACTTCAATCAGTGATGAAAAAGCGATCTGAAGCATTTTCGAAGAATTTCGCGACATGATGCTTGCAAAAGTCAATAAACTGATGCATATTTAACGCATATTTGATAAGTTACCATATCTGTAAGACGCCTCGGAAATTAACGTTTTCGGGGCGTTTTTGTTTTGTGCTACTCCAGTTCCACACAATACCAAAGGCGCTAAGGCATGACGGGTCCATACCCCAACCCATGCCGGTAACTGCAAATACCCAGCGCCTTTCATATTGTGGCGAATCCACAACAGCATTATCCCTGCGGCTGACGAGCCAGGTTATCAACGCCGATGCGCGGCAGGGTATTAATAACACGTTAATGCAGCGGGGTAGCGCCCGCACCTTTTCAGATGCCAGCCATTGAGCTGGCTTTTTTATTTTCTGACTACAGACAGCCACCCCAACAAGCGGGAGGTGGAGATGAAGCGCATGCCGGAAAAAGACGTTGGGTTTTGGGCCAGCCTGATTGCCTGGTTAATTGCCCACAAAAACGAATCAGGCTATGCAGGTCTGGCGGGTGTTATGGCGATTCTGAGAGCAACTTACATTGGCAAGGACACATGGCCCCGGCGATTACTCGATGCCGCTATGTGCAGCGTCTTTGCTTTTTTCCTCCAGCCGACACTCCAGGTGATCGGCTCAGTATTTAATTGGAACTTCAGCGAGGGTACGACACAGGTTGCGGCTGTGTTCCTTGGGTTCCTCGGTGTTGACTGGCTTTCATCAAAGCTGCGCCGGTTGATTGATAAGCGATTAGGGGATAGCAATGCTGACAGCCAATAAATTTCAGATGGCGACAGGTGTATCCCTTGGCGCTGCTGCTTCATGGTTCCCGCATATTGCCGGGGCAATGACTGATTTCCAGATCAACACCCCGTTACGTCAGGCGCACTTTCTGGCTCAAACAGGGCATGAGTCTACCGGCTTCACAAAGGTTGAAGAGGGTCTGAATTACAGCGAGAACGCGCTAACGGCAATGTTCCGCAAGCGCATCACCGCTGAGCAGGCCCGGCTATATGGCAGAAATGCTATGCACGCCGCTAATCAGAAGATGATCGCCAACATCATCTACGCCAGTCGCAACGGCAATGGTGATGTTAATTCCGGCGATGGCTATCGATATCGCGGAAGGGGGCTGATTCAGATCACCGGCAAGGCAAACTATGCCGACCTGGTTAAACAGCTTGGCGCTGACATTGTGGCTAATCCTGATTTGCTGACCGGCTATCAGATGGCGGCAGCATCTGCGGCGGCATGGTGGAAGAATCACGGTTTAAATGAGCTTGCTGATTCTGATGATGTTGACCGCATCACCAGAATCATTAACGGCGGCACGAACGGACTGGACGACAGGAAATCCCGCTTAATCAAAGTTAAGGGGATTCTATGCTCAACGTAATCAGCTTCATCCGAAATTATTCGCACATCATCATCATTGGCCTGGTATGTGTTTGCCTGTGGGGGCTTAACGCCCGTAATTCACAGCTGTCAGCAACTAATGACCGTCTGGAAAAACTGACAGACAGCAAAGACAGCCAGATTAACGATCTCCGCTCCAAGAATGACGACCTCGCATCAAGCGTTAATGACCTGGTGAAAGCAGTGAACCAGCAGAACGCCGTGATGAGTGAGGTGACTGAACAACGCGCCGTTACCGCAGAGCAAAACAGGAAACTACAGAATGAAATCAATCGCTATCTCGCAGCGGATAAGTGCGCTGCTGCTCCTGTTGACAGTCGCGCTGTTAAGCGGTTGCGGGACGCAGCGAAGTCAGCCAGTGGTGGAGTACCGGACAATCAGTCAGCCCCGGCTAAACCTGCCAGCGGAACTGACAAGCCCGATTGAGGCTCCCGAGCCAAAGCCTGGCCTTTTGTATGGCGACAGCGTTGAACTAAACGCGTTGCTTTATGGGGTAGTGAAGCAATGCAACATCGACCGGGCAGGTATCCGCAAGATAGAGGCAGGGCAAAAATGAAAATCCTTGAATGGCTGAAAAGCCTGTTCACCAAACCCAAAGAAGAGAAAAGCGAAATGCCTGATGAAAATGAAGTAGTACAAACAGAGCAACCGGCAGTAACTGACAACACCGATGTGGTCCTGGCAAAACTGAAAGAGCTGGTGGCCGCTGCTGGTGCCCAGGCACATGCGGTTATTGATGATCTGATCGCACTGGCTAAAAAGCTGGCGTAATCATCACAAGGCGCATTCTGACGAGTGCGCCTGATGATGATTTACCCCTAGCAGGTATTTATGTTATTTCCATAAAATTAATACCCCATTACTTTCCTTTACGCTTTAGTCACACCTTGGGAAAATAATAAAGTTACGAAACTAATGGCAGCTAAACTTAACCATGCCCACTATAAGTAAATGCCAATTAAAAGTATCCGAGGTAAGTATGACTGATCGCGATAGCAAGAACCCGAAAGATGGTAAGGGGAGCGAACACGGTAAGCTTCCAGCTGGTAACAAAAAGGAAGGAAAAGATAAGGATGTTAACAAGCAGAAAGACAAGTAAATAACCAAACAACTAACCGCCTAAATATAGGCGGTTTTTATTTGATTTTACTATGCTACGCTTACGTAGCGCATCCATGATTTTTTTAAAGACGTTACAGAATTAAAACTTCTTTTCTACGCTTAACTCACAGACGCGAGAAAGTTAAGAAAGAGAAAGGATGGCAGAACCTAAACTGAATAGGCCCACGAAGGGTTTTAGTGGAGGTTACTATGCCAGATTATCCCGATAATGTTGATCCACTGCCAGATGATGGTCAGGTTCCTGGTACTGAGGTCCCAGATACTGATGTGCCAGATGAAGAAGAGTTTCCAGATGAAGAAGTCCCGAAACCCTGATGCCATATAACCGCCTTTAGGGGCGGTTTTTTATCGCAGGTCAAAAAGGAACCATACATGTGATAAAAAGCTCAATGAATATAACCATTTTGAAAGAAAAAAAGCCCCCTGGACAGAAGGGGGCTAACCAATTGAGGGAAGGGATCGAAATTCCGTTTTTTATTTACAGATTGATTATAGTACACAGGAACTCAGTTGATGGTGTCATCCGGTGTTAGTTGGACGACCATCTCAAGAGCTTGACGATAAACATCGAGCTTTATCACATCAGTTTCAGATTCAAGCATTTCAAGTAAGGAATGGATGATGTCTTTGTTGCCAACAACCGCCTTACGGGATGATAAATCCTGGTAAATCTCAACCAAAACTGCTTTCTCGCTCACGAAGTGTGAATCCATACTTTCTAAGTAAACGGAGAGTTGAGATTCCGTTGGTATTATCTGTTCCATCTTAAGCCTCAAGTGAGTGGCTGCTTAAAGAAGCATACCGGGCTGTGGGAATAGTAAGTTTAGCTGTGTATCTGTTAGTTGCTCTAAAAATAGCCTCTGAAGGTGAAAATCCGTAACACCTGCAGAGGCGATGCAAAGCACCATTCGTTCAAGGAACTCATTAACACCTGAAAAACTTATGCAATAAATAAATTTTTGTACAATTTTTTTTGATCATTGTGTGTGGTCATATGAGTTGAGAGCAAACTGATTCAGTGTATTAAGAAGAATCTACCGGCAAGGGATAACGGTTAGCCATTCTGCGAAGCTGGAGAAAACACTTGAGGGTACTCTCATAACTGGATTGCTCGGTCAGCTAAGTACAAATTAATCAGCTATGCTTTTTATTAAACCCAACAGAAAGCTTATGAGCTGATTTTGAAGAATATTGATATAAATTTTTTCGCCATTGAAATCAAAAAATTAGCCGCTGAGCATCAATCGGGCAAAGCTCTTAAAGAAGTGAAAGCAGATGTGGATGGATTAATCCAGTCAATCAGAGAAATTATTGGCCCTGATAAGGAAGTCCAGATTGAGAAATGGTCATTTCTGCTCGACGCGTTAGAGGGGTACCGGAATAGCAGAGCTGACCCAGCCTGGAGCATAGTGATATCGCATGCAGTTAGGAGGATAAAAAGTCGCAGAAGAAGTGCGGAGTTCAGTAGAAGGCGGTTTGTTAAAAATCAACAATTCACTGATTAGTGCATCTCCACTCAAATATACATACCAGCGTACTAACCGCCCAAGTGGCGGTTTTATTTTGTGCTGAAAACTGCATTCACTGAGTTCACTTTTCAGCATAAACATAATGAATCATCGGCTGGTATTCTCACCATTGCCGAGGGTTACATTCATCTGACCAGCAGGAAATACTGAAATGAAACATACGCCGCTTAAAGATGTCATGCAGCAACTTCAAATCGTCATCGTCGATGGTGGGTTTGAGTTGCACAATGCAGCCGGGACAGCATTTTATGATAGCTGGGGGTGTCGCGGTGAAGTTCATGGTATTCCCGAATATTTCCCGGTGTTGTTAAGCGTTAGTGGTCCCATAAATCCAGTCTCAGAAGAGAGTAAGGACACCACCAAATGCAATTCTCTATACAGAGCAGTGAATGATCTCATCACTGAGAAAATCAAGAATGAGATACGTCCTGGCGGATTGCTTCACAAACAATAACCACTCTTCGGGGTGGTTTTTTTATTGGAGGCTGCAATGCCTGCGCTGATTCCTCGTGCCTGCCGCAAGCGCGGCTGTCCCGCTACAACGACTGACCGTTCGGGTTATTGTGAGAAGCACCGGCACGAAGGCTGGCAACAGCATCAGCAGGGCAAGAGCCGCCATGAGCGTGGCTATGGCAGTCAGTGGGACATCAGACGCGCTCGCATTCTGAAGCGTGATAATCAACTATGTCAGAGCTGCCTGCGGAATGGCCGCGCTGCTGAAGCTAAGACCGTCGATCACATCTTAGCCAAAGCACATGGGGGAACCGATGATGATTCAAACCTCGAAAGCCTGTGCTGGCCCTGCCATCGCGGCAAAACGTCACGCGAACGGCTCAAATGATATCGATTCTAAATTGTATCTGTGGCGGGGAGGGGCGGGTTAAATCTCTGGAGCTTTTCGCGCTCAGGACCGCCGCCTAGCTTTTTTTCACACCGCCGCAGGTTAGAAAACTTTTTTTTGGGGTTACCCCACCAAGCATTAATAGGAGTTTTCGATTATGCCAGGACCACCGAAAACCCCGACACGCCTGGCTTTGGTGAAGGGGAACCCATCAAAACGCGCCTTAAATAAAAATGAGCCAAAACCCCCTTCAGGGGTCCCCCCAATTCCCAAGCATTTTGATAAGCAGGGTAAGTACTGGTTTAAGCGCATCGCTGACGAACTGGATGCAATTGGGGTGATCACACAACTTGATGCGCGAGCGCTAGAGTTGCTGGTTGAAGCTTACACTGAGTACCGAAATCACTGCGACACACTGGACCGCGAGGGATATACCTATGCAGTTTTCAGTGAAGAAGAGCCGGATGAAGGCAAGGAAAGAGAGATCAGGATGATCAAGCCTCACCCTGCCGCAGTGATGAAGGCGGATGCGTGGAAACGCATCAGGGCAATGCTTGGTGAGTTTGGCATGACGCCTGCCAGCCGCACGAAGGTTGGTGCCAAAGGCGCTGCCGAAGTCGATCCTCTGGATGAATTTCTCAAAAAGCGCAAATGATGAATGGCAACTGTTCAGGCTGGTATTCAGTACGCAGAAAGCGTGCTGGCTGGCGAGATCGTTGCTGGCGAACTGGTGCGCCTGGCGTGTCAGAGATTCCTCAATGATTTAGAGCACGGACCGGAACGCGGTATCTACTTCAGTGAGGACCGCGCTCAGCATATTCTCGACTTTTATAACTTTGTTCCTCATGTGAAAGGGGCACTTGCTGGTAAGCCTATCGATCTGATGCCCTGGCACATCTTCATCCTGATAAACCTTTTCGGTTTCATCATCCCGTTGATTGATGAGATGAGCGGCGAACAGGTTCTGGATGATGATGGCGATCCGGTTATGGTTCGCCGTTTTCGTACCGCTTATAACGAAGTGGCGCGTAAAAACGCCAAATCAACGGTTTCATCAGGCATTGGTCTTTATATGACTGGCGCTGATGGTGAAGGTGGGTCGGAGGTCTATTCCGCAGCAACAACCCGTGACCAGGCGAGAATCGTCTTTGATGACGCCAAAAACATGATTAAGAAAGCGCCCCGGACTCTGGGACGTCTCTTTGGTCACGTAAAGCTGAACATTCACCAGGAGAGAACGGCATCAAAATTTGAGCCACTTTCCAGTGATGCGAATAATCTTGACGGCCTCAACATTCACTGTGGGATCGTTGATGAGTTACATGCGCATCGCACCCGTGATGTGTGGGACGTGCTTGAAACGGCAACCGGTGCCCGCCTCCAGTCTCTGCTGTTTGCCATCACAACAGCAGGAACCAATAAAGAGGGGATTTGCTACGAGCAGCGCGATTACGCCATAAAGGTGCTTCGCGGTGTGGTGGATGATGACACCTATTTCGCCGTCATTTACACACTTGATGAAGATGATGATCCCTTTGATGAGGCGAACTGGCCGAAAGCGAACCCCGGATTAGGAGTCTGTAAGCGCTGGGATGACATGCGCCGCCTTGCCAAAAAGGCGAAAGAGCAGATTGCCGCCCGCCCTAACTTTTTTACAAAGCACCTGAATATCTGGGTCACTGCTGAAAGTGCCTGGATGGATATGGACCGCTGGGAAAAATGTGAAGGGCTGGCATCGGATGATGAACTGAAAAGATGGCCATTGTGGGTCGGTATCGATCTTGCGAACAAAATTGATATCTGTGCAGCAGCGAAAACCTGGATTGCCCCGGACGGTCACACACATTCGAAATACAAATTCTGGATACCTGAAGGCCGACTGATAACAGCGCCAAAGCACATTGCGGAGCTTTATCAGAAATGGTCTGACGCAGGACATCTTGAACTGACAGACGGAGATGTGATCGACCATGCCTATATCAAGGCCGAGATAGAGGCATGGGTCAAGGGCGAACAACTCCGGGAAATCGCGTTCGACCCCTGGAGTGCAACGCAATTCAGCCTGGCGTTGGCGGAAGAAGGGTTGCCACTGGTGGAAGTCCCCCAGACGGTTAAAAACCTTTCTGAATCTATGAAGTCGGTCGAGGCAGAAATATACGGGAATAAATTCCACCATGACGGCAACCCCGTTATGCGGTGGATGATGTCAAACGTCACGGTTAAACCTGACAAAAACAACAATATTTTCCCGAATAAATCCACACCCGAAAACAAAATCGATGGCCCGGTTGCGTTATTTACCGCGAAAAGTCGCCTGTTGGTTAATGGCGGCGAACAACCGGAAAGCCTGTCTGAACGTCTGGAAAGCTACGGCGTCCGATCATTATAAGAGGCATCTATTATGGTACTGATTATCCTTGCTCCGGTCATCGGATTGCTGGGGGCTGCCCTGATCGCATTCGGTGCCTGGCAGATATATGAACCAGCGGGGTTTATTACTGCTGGCGCTCTTTGCCTGTTCTGGTCATGGGCGGTATCTAAATACCTTTCAATACCGCGAAAAAATGCTGGTGGGGGTGATGATTAATGTTTTTTCCCGGCATGTTCAGAAAAAACAACGCTCCGGTAACAACCCCTGCTGAACTGGCTGAGGCTGTGGGTATGTCTTATGACACCTATACCGGCAAACGGGTCAGTAGCCAGAAAGCCATGCGGCTGACGGCTGTTTTTGGCTGTGTCAGGGTGCTGGCTGAGTCGGTTGGTATGCTCCCCTGCAACCTTTACAAAATAACCGGCAATGCCAAGCAAAAAGCAGCATCTGAGCGCCTGTCTAAAGTGCTTTCGATGAAACCCAATGATTACATGACCCCCCAGGAGTTCTGGGAGCTGGTGATCGTCTGCCTCTGTCTGCGTGGAAATTTCTACGCATACAAGGTGAAGGCGCTCGGCGAGGTCGTTGAGCTTCTTCCAATCGACCCCGGATGTGTAGCGCCGAAATTAAACAGCCAGTGGCAACCGGTTTATCAGGTGACTTTTCCTGATGGCTCGACGGATGTGTTGGGGCAGGAAGATATCTGGCATGTCCGAACGCTGACGCTCGACGGTCTTGTTGGACTGAACCCCATAGCCTATGCGAGAGAGGCAATTTCACTGGGGCTGGCGACTGAAGAACATGGTGCGCGTCTTTTCAGTAATGGCGCTGTGACTTCCGGGGTATTGAGGACGGACCAGACACTGACAGATGCTGCTTATGGCAGGTTGAAAAAAGATTTTGAAGACCGGCATCTGGGCTTAAGCAACGCACACAGGCCGATGATCCTTGAAATGGGCCTCGACTGGAAATCAATGGGGCTTGATAACGAGGACAGTCAGTTTCTCGAAACGCGAAAGTTTCAGCTTGAAGAAATCTGTCGTTTATTTCGCGTCCCGATGCATCTGGTACAGAACACGGA
Organism: Pantoea sp. X-Soil-TKNS-1279; assembly: GCF_059730565.1. Lineage (NCBI taxonomy): Bacteria > Pseudomonadati > Pseudomonadota > Gammaproteobacteria > Enterobacterales > Erwiniaceae > Pantoea > Pantoea sp. X-Soil-TKNS-1279. Next base: position 1,654,079 of record NZ_AP035948.1, read on the forward strand.
CAGAGCGACCTTCAGCAATATCGAAAGTCTCGGTATTGGCTTTATTAATTATTCTCTCGTCCCTTATCTCACCCGAATTGAGCAGCGAATTAACATCGGTCTGGTCAGAGAGAGTAAACAGGGAACCTTTTACGCCAAATTTAATGCCGGTGCGCTGTTGCGCGGGGATATGAAATCCCGATTTGAAGCCTATTCGACGGGCATTAACTGGGGCATCTATTCACCGAATGACTGTCGTGAGCTGGAAGATTTAAACCCACGGCAGGGCGGTGATGTTTATCTCACCCCCATGAACATGACAACGAAACCATCTGATGGCGGTTCATCAGCAAAACAGGAGGAACCGGGCAATGGCGATGAATAAACAGCGGATGGATATCCCGCTGAAACTGAAATCTGTCAGTGATGGCGGAGAGTTTGAGGGGTATGGCTCAGTTTTTGGCGTTAAAGACAGCTATGACGATGTCGTTGTGCCTGGTGCTTTCGCCGCTTCACTCCAGATGTGGAAGGAAAAAAATTCGATGCCTGCCATGCTCTGGCAACATCAGATGGATGAGCCAATCGGTATTTATACGGAAATGAAAGAGGACGAAGTTGGCCTGTATGTAAAAGGGCGACTTCTAATCGATGATGACCCTCTCGCCAGACGCGCACATGCACATATGAAGGCCGGTTCTTTAACCGGCCTTTCTATTGGCTACATGCTTAAAGACTGGGAATACGACCGGACCAAAGAGGTTTTTCTCCTGAAAGAAATCGACCTCTGGGAGGTCAGCCCGGTCACGTTCCCGTCAAATGATGAGGCGCGTATCAGTGATGTAAAAAGCGCTTTTGCACGGGGTGAAACCCCGTCACAGAAGAGTATTGAAAGAGTCCTGCGCGATGTCGGACTTTCCCGCACCCAGGCCAAAGCATTCATGGCCGGGGGCTATGGCGCACTGTCTCAGCGTGATGCTGGTGGCGTGAATGCCGCACTGGATGCATTGAAAAACATCAATTTTTAGTCAGGAGTGAATCATGTCAGTAGAAATTAAAGACGTTGAGCTGGTCGCGCAGGAACTTCAGCAGAAATTTGACGATTTCCGCGCAAAAAATGACAAGCGCATTGATGCGATTGAGCAGGAAAAGGGGAAGTTGGCCGGGGAAGTTGAGACGCTTAACGGAAAGCTGACCGAGCTTGATCAGCTGAAATCAGCCCTTGAAGAGGAACTGAAGCAGGTCAAACGTCCCGGTGGCGGTACACAGAGTAAAGCGGCGGGTGAACATAAAACCGCTTTCATCGACTTCATGCGTAAAGGCAAAGAAGACGGCTTGCGCGATCTGGAGCGTAAGGCGTTGCAGGTCGGCGTGGATGAAGACGGTGGCTATGCAGTCCCGGAAGAGCTGGACCGCACCATCCTTGATCTTCTGAAAGATGAAGTGGTGATGCGCCAGGAGGCTACCACCATCACCGTGGGTGGGGCGAACTATAAAAAGCTGGTGAATCTCGGTGGTACGGCTTCCGGTTGGGTGGGGGAAACCGACACTCGTCCGGAAACCGCCGCGTCGAAGCTTGGACAGATTGAACCGTTTATGGGTGAAATCTACGGCAACCCGCAGGCAACGCAGACCATGCTGGATGACGCCTTCTTCAATGTTGAAGACTGGATTAACAGCGAGCTGGCGATCGAGTTTGCTGAACAGGAAGAAATCGCCTTCACCAGCGGTGATGGCAACAAAAAGCCGAAAGGCTTTCTGGCCTACACCTCCAGCCTGGAAGATGACAAAGCCCGCGCGTTCGGCACGTTGCAACATATGCTGTCCGGTGCTGCCGGTGCAGTAACCGCTGACGCGATCATCAAACTGGTGTATACGCTCCGCAAAGTCCACCGTAACGGCGCGAAGTTCATGATGAACAATAACAGCCTGTTTGCCGTTCGTATCCTGAAGGATTCGGAGGGCAACTATCTGTGGCGTCCGGGGCTTGAGCTGGGCCAGCCGTCCTCTCTGGCAGGTTATGGCGTGGCTGAGAATGAGCAGATGCCTGATATCGTAGCTGATGCGAAAGCCATCGCATTTGGCAACTTCAAGCGTGGTTACACCATCGTTGACCGTATCGGCACGCGCATTCTGCGTGACCCCTACACCAACAAACCGTTTGTGGGTTTCTACACCACCAAACGCACTGGCGGCATGCTGGCTGATTCACAGGCCATCAAGCTGATGCAAATCGGTGTCGATGCCGGTTAATCCTCTCCGGGGCTTCGGCCCCTTTTTTCTGGAGTAAAAGATGCCAAAACTTCTCAAACCCCTTAAGTGGTCCCCGGATGGATGTCAGGTAAAAACCTTCAGTGCGGGCGAATACCAGGATGGTGAACTGCCTGAACGAGCGCTGGAAGTGGCCGCGCAGATGGGCTTTCTTGCGGCTGAAGAACAGAACCCGGATGCTGATGAGCAGCCAGAGCAGCCAGAGCAGCCAGAGCAGCCAGAGCAGCCAGAGCAGCCAGAGCAGCCAGAGCAGCCGGAAGAAACTGCGGATAAAAAAGCTAAAAAATAACCGGCCTGAAAGTTAATGCGGAGAAAGCAATGATCCCCTCACTGGAAGAACTGCGCATTCAGTGCCGGATAGATAGTGACAATACCGATGAAGATTCGCTCCTTGAACTTTATGTCTCTGCGGCACGCGAAGAAGCCGAGCAGTTTCTGAATCGTCGGCTTTACGATGACTCGGTTCCTGATGATGACACCACGGGGATTGTGATCACCTCGTCAATTAAACTCCGGGTCATGCAACTGGTGAACTTCTGGTATGACAATCGGGATCAACCTGAAGTAGTTCCCGATTTTTTCTTTAACGGCATCAGGAATTACCGGCTTCAGCCGGGTACTTAGAGGACAACTGTATGCCATGTAAAGGTTGCCTGGCCCGGCGCGAGTGGTTGAAAAAGTGGACACGAATAGCCTATGAGCGAGCAACAGGTAAACAATCTGCTGGCAGCGATGGCCGAACAGACCAGAGCACAGCAGGAGCAGACAGCAGCAATAAACCGGTTGGCTGAATCGAATGAGACGCTGGCCGCAATTCTTTACCAGTCTATTGCGGATGAGCTTGAAGAAGACTTGCCGCAGGCAACTTATCTGAGCGGAAAACCGAAAGGATAATCAGTATGCAGGCCGGAAAACTTCGCCATCGCGTGGCCCTTCAGCAGCCAGTGAAAACCCAGAACCCTGAGACAGGCAGCGTAACAAATGGCTGGGAAAAAGTTGCTGAACTCTGGGCGGAAGTTGTTCCTTCATCCGCGCGGGAATTTGTAGCAGCGATGGCAGTGCAAAGCCAAATCACAACCCGCATTACCATACGTTACAGGGATGGCATTTCGGGTAAAAACCGCATCGTTTATCGAGGGAAGATATACAACATTGAAGGGGTGTTACCCGACCCTGTTAGCGGTCGAGAATATCTTACACTTCCATGCTCAGAGGGCGTTAATGATGGCTGATGGCGTAGAGTTTTCACTTACAGGACTTGATAGCCTGCTGGGTAAACTGGACGAAGTTAGCGATGACCTTCGGAGAAAAGGGGGGCGTTCAGCGCTCAGGAGGGCGGGTAACATCATTGTTGATCGCGCTAAGTCTAATGCTAAGAGGCTGGATGACCCGGAAACAGGGCGCAGTATCGCCGATAACGTTACTATGCGCTGGAATGGGCGCTTGTTCAAAAGCACTGGCGACCTTGGTTTCAGAGTAGGCGTTCAGTATGGGGCAAAGCTGAGTAAACATCCTGATAAGGCGGCAAACTCTCCAACTCCTCACTGGCGACTTCTGGAGCTTGGTACGGAGAAAATGAAGGCCCATCCATTTCTCAGGCCAGCCGCTGATGCAAGCATTGATGCGGTCGTTAACGCGTTCATTAGCGGATATGGCACTGCGCTCGACAGAGCCATTGCCAGAGCCAAAAAGAAAGGGGTACCGCCATGATAGCGCCAATTTTTCCTGTCTGCGCCGCAAGCCCTGCTGTTAATGCGCTGATTGGCGGTGATCGGCTGCGCCTGTATCCATTCGGCATGCAGGATGACAATGTCGTTTACCCGTATGCGGTCTGGCAGAACATCACCGGTGAGCCGGAAAACTACCTCGGCCAGCGCCCTGATGCCGATGCGTTCACATTGCAGGTGGATGTTTATGCTGACACCCCGGATCAGGCGATTTCTGTTGCCGCTGCACTCCGTGACGCTATTGAACCTCACGCACACATCACGCGATGGGGTGATCAGACCCGCGACAGCGAAACGAAGCGCTACCGATACTCATTTGATGTGGACTGGATAGTCCTTCGCTAATCACCTCACCAACTAACCAACCGGCCCTGAGCCGGTTTTTTTACGTCCGGAGATAACCATGTCTGTATTGACGCAGGGCACGCAGCTCTATGTGTTTGCAAATAACACGGTGAGTGAAATCGAATGCATTACCGCATTCAATCCGGGCAGCAGTCCGGCAGACCAGATTGAAGACACCTGTCTGAGTGAGAAAAGCACGCGAACCTATAAAAAGGGTTTGCGTACCCCGGCTCAGGCTTCTGCAACGTTGAATGCTGACCCAAAAAACGCCAGCCACCTGATGCTGAGCAACCTGGCTGAAACTTCAGACCAGACCGATCTGGTCTTTGCAATCGGCTGGTCAGACGGTGAATCAATCCCAACCGTGGCCGCATCAGGTGATACAGATGCGGTTGATGGTCTTAACCTGCCTGATGATCGCACCTGGTATGTCTTCAAAGGTTATGTGGCTGACTTTCCTTTTGATTTTCAGGCCAATACGGTTGTTCAGACCACTGCAACCATCCAGCGTTCTGGCGCGGGTGCGTGGATTCCTAAAGCTGAAGCTGGTTCTTAATTCAACGGGGCTTCGGCCCCAAACGTTCGGGTGAGAAATGAAATTAACACTTGAGTCACTGAAAGAGTCTGGCGCGTTTACCGGGCGCCCGGTTGAGAAAGAAATCACCTGGAAGCAGGGTGATAAGGAATTAACCGCAACCGTGTTTGTTCGTCCGATGGGTTATCACACGGCTACGTCTGATGTTCTGGCAATGGGTGGCAAGGTGGACGGTGTTGCCGGGCGCATCGCTGCATCAATCTGCGATGAAAGCGGCAAGCCAGTATTTACCCCGGCAGATATCACCGGTGAAGCAGACCCTGACAGAGGTGCGCTGGATGGCTCATTAACTGTGGCACTGCTGGTGGCCATTCAGGAAGTAAACGACCTGGGAAAGACTTCGAACTCAGCGCCGAAGATGAATTCTGGTGCGAGCTCGTCCTCAACGGCATCGGCGGCAAGACCATCGCCGAAGCGCGTGAGACGATCTCCTTCAAAGAGTCGCAGCTCTGGGCGAAGTACCGGGAACGCTATGGAAGCCTGAACCCAATGATGCGGGTTGAATGGGGTGCTGGCCTGGTGACAAGCATGATTGCTAACGTCAACAGAGACCCCAAACAGCCACCCTTCAGCCCGACTGATTTCACAAAGCATTTCACCAAAGTCAAAGCGGCAAATGAGCCTATTTCATTAGAGGAGGCCAGAGCCAGCTGGACGTAACGCCGCCAACGGAGAGTTTATGGCTTCCAAATCACTGGGCACACTGACGATCGACCTGGTCGCCAAAGTGGGCGGCTTTGTTTCGGGTATGGATAAAGCGCAGCGCGCTTCAGCAACCTGGGCGAAACAGGTTCAAAAAGATGCAGCAGCCAGCGCCGCAGGTCTTCTGGCTGTGGGCGCGGCCGCTCAGGCGGCGGCGCTGACAGCGGGAACGGCTGGATTCGCTCTTTTGAAATCTACAGCTGAACAGGTCAACGCCACCGATCAGTGGGCCAAATCGCTAAAAATGTCCACGCAGGAATTGCTTGCATGGCAGTTTGCCGCAGAAAAGGCGGGTGTCGCCGGTGACAACATGGCCGACATCTTTAAGGACCTGAGCGATAAAATTGGCGATGCGGTACTGAACAAATCCGGCGAAGCGGTTGATGCGTTGAACGCTCTGGGTCTGTCTGCTGACAAACTTTCAAAGGTTTCCCCTGACAAGCAAATGTTAGCTATCGGTGAGGCTCTGGGGAAAATAAGCACCAATGCCGCTAAGGTAAACATCCTTGAAAGCCTTGGTAATGACCTTTCTAAACTGCTGCCATTGTTCGATAACAACAATGCCAAACTCAGCCAGTTTATTCAGCTAGCCAAGGATTACGGTGTAGCGCCAGACCCGCAATCCATTGATGACCTGGTGAAGGTGAATAACCTGTTTCAGGACATGGAGGCGCAGGTAAAAGGCCTGAAGATGGAGATCGCAGCGGGGCTGGCGCATGTTGATCTCAGTCCGTTGAATAACTCTCTTTCTGAAATCCGTACAGTACTGACTGACCCGGAGGTTTTACAGGGTATCGCTGATCTTGTCAGCCAGGTTGCGCAACTGGCGGGGTGGTTAATTAAGGCCGCAGCCGGTGCCGGGAAGTTGGCGGCATCTTCTGGCAACAGAATGGCCGCTCTCGGTAACAATGTCGATATGAACAACCCTGACCAGATTCAGGCGCGTATTGACTACCTCAACAGCACTATCAAAGATCGTGGCAATGGCATGTATGACGGCAGTCAGACATTTCTTGGCTGGGTCATGGGAAAAGATGACAGTGTTAAAGCAGTTTCCGATGAAATTGCAGGGTTAACCGGTCGCCTTGCCGAACTTAATAAGCAGAAACAGAATTTAATCGTACCCAGTACGGTCAACAGCAGTACTGCTGACTCACTGCTCGATTTTGGTCTTGCGCCGGGTGAAACCAACGGTAAACCCACCAAGCCGAAGACGGACACTTCAGCCGCCAAAATAGAATCAGCCTTTAAAGCCACTGAGCGCAGCTACATGCGCCAGATTGAGCTTATCGACACCACAGGCAAAAAAACGACTGTGGTGACCGAGCAGCAAAAACTTCAATTTGATATCGCTGACGGCAAACTACAGGGGCTTAACGAAACACAGAAAAAGCGGCTTGAATATCTGGCGCAGGAAGTTGACCGCCTTAACGCCGTCAAAAAAGCCAATGAGGAAAATGCCAAGGTGGCTGCGTTCGTGGCTAACCTTCAGGCGCAGAACAGTAATGCAGAATCATCCCTGAATATAGACGTGCAGGGCGCTGGGCTTGGAGACAAAGAGCGCGAGCGGATGAAAGAGCGTCTGAACATTGAGCGTGAATACCTCGATCAGCTGCGTGATTTGCAAGCTCAATACCAGTCCGGCGATATCACAAAATCAGTTTATGATCGCGAAACTCAGGCACTGCGTGATGCACAGACTGAGCGCCTGCGAATTCAGGAAGATTATTACAAGCAACTTGATTCCCTTCAGGCTGACTGGGTCGCGGGTGCGAAAGATGGTTTCGCAGACTGGTTTGATGAAATCAGCGATGTGTCAGGAACGGTGTCAGATGGCGTTAAGTCGTCTCTTGATGGCGTATTCAGTAACGTTACGTCGATGCTTGAGGGCAACAAGGTCAGCTGGAAGTCATGGGGGATATCAGTCCTGCAAATCATCGAGAAGGTGGCATTGCAGATGGCTGTTGTCAGCACTATGAGTGCCGGGTCTGGCATATTTGGCTCACTTGTATCAGGCATCACCGGTTACTTTGGTGGTTCGACTGCAAGTGCTGCCAGCAGTACCAGCACCGCCTTCAACAGCGGTACCGATTTCAGCAACCTTACTTTCAACGCTAAAGGCGGGGTTTACGACTCCCACGACCTCAGCCAGTACAGTGGCTCAATCGTCAGCTCCCCAACTATGTTTGCATTCGCTAAAGGTGCCGGTCTGATGGGTGAAGCAGGTCCGGAAGCTATTATGCCTCTGACCCGCGCTGCTGATGGCTCCCTTGGCGTGCGTGCGATTGGTGGTGACAGTTCAGGTGCCACATCTGGTGCACCGCAGGTTTATATCACCATCGACAGCAATGGAAATGCGACCACGCAATCATCTTCCGGCTGGGAGCAGTTTGGCTCGGAAATCGGCACTTTTGTTGATCAGCGCTACAAGCAAAACATGATGCGTGATATTCGCCCTGGCGGCGATATCTGGAACGCGATGAAGGGGCGTTAAGTATGGCAATCGAAGAGTTTACCTGGTGCGCCAGAATCAACGCGGCAGGCGAGGCCAAGTTCAGCACGCGAAAGGTACAGTTCGGTGATGGATATACGCAGGTGGCGGGGAACGGCATCAATAACCGCGTACAAAGCTGGGACCTTACCTTTACTGGCAATGAGTTGATGATCGGCGCTATCAAGCAGTTTCTTGATAGCCATCAGGGCACCCGCTCATTTCAGTGGCAGCCACCACTTGAGCCGATCGGTCTTTATCGATGTGACACATACAAGCCAGTAGCATTGGGCGCTGGCATGTTTGACCTGACGGCTACTTTTGAACAGGCGTTTAAACCATGAGTCTGAACAGTGATTATCAGAAGCTGGAGCCCGGCAATTTGGTCAGGCTCTTTGAGGTGGATGGCTCGGCGTTCGACCTGCCTGACGTTCTGCGCTTCCATGCATATAACATTCCACACACTGAGGCGGAGATCGTTGCTGCTGGTGGTGATGAAACCAAGCTGCCAGCCAAATCTGTCTGGTGGCAGGGCCAGGAATACAAAGCATGGCCGTGTCAGATCACGGGCATTGAAGCGTCAACAACGGGTAGCAGCGCTCAGCCAAAACTGACGGTCGCCAATCTGGATGGTTCAATAACCGCACTCTGTCTGGCCTATGATGATATGTTGCAGGCAAAAGTTTCCATTCACGACACGCTGGCGCAGTATCTCGACGCGGTTAACTTTGCTGACGGAAACGCATCAGCCGATCCGACACAGGAAAAGCTGAAGGTGTTCTACATCGACAGCAAAAGTACTGAAACCAAAACACAGGTGGAATTCACACTCAGTAGTCCTATGGACCTGCAAGGCCTGATGATTCCTACTCGTCAGCTACACTCCCTCTGCACCTGGTGCATTCGTGGTCAATATCGATCAGGAGATGGTTGCGACTATTCCGGCACGCTCTACTTCGACAAATTTAACAACCCGGTTGATGACCCGTCTCTTGATGAGTGCAGTGGCACCCTTACAGGTTGTAAATTGCGCTTTGGTGAAGATGAAGAGGTATCTTTCGGCGGGTTCCCCGGCACCTCGCTGATTCGGAGCTGACATGCGCCAGAAAACGATTGATGCACTACTTGTTCATGCAGAAGCGGAATATCCGCGCGAGTGCTGCGGGGTGGTAGCGCAGAAAAGTCGCGTTGAACGTTATTTCCCCTGTCGCAACCTCTCAGCCGAACCAACGGAACAGTTTCATCTGTCACCGGAAGATTATGCCGCTGTGGAAGAGTGGGGTACGGTGATCGCCATTGCTCACAGCCACCCGGATGCAACGACAAGGCCAAGCCCACTTGATGAGGCTATGTGTGATGCCAGCGGCGTGCCGTGGCACATCGTGAGCTGGCCCGAAGGTGACCTGCGCACCATTCAGCCCCGTGATGAGTTGCCGTTAGTTGGTCGCCCGTTTGTGTTGGGACATTCTGACTGCTGGGGGCTGGTGATGAGCTACTTCCGACAGGAACACGGCATAGAGTTGCCTGATTTCCGTGTTGATTACCCCTGGTGGGAAGATCAATATCCGGAAAATCTGTATCAGGATAACTGGCATTCAGCCGGGTTTGTTGAGGTGCAGGGCGCACCACAGCCGGGTGATGTGATCATAATGCAGGTCCAGGCCAATAAGTGGAATCATGCCGGGGTGATGCTTGACGGGAATATGATGCTGCATCATCTCTTTGGGCGCGTCAGCAATCGCACACCCTACGGTGGCTACTGGCTGGAACGGACAATGAAAATTGTCAGACATAAAAGTCAGCAGTAGATAGTCCTGAAGTATAATTCCCGGCAAATTGACACTTAAAATTCTTTTATAATTCAAAATTTGCAATTAGGATAATTCCTACCTTGTTACTATTGGATTATAAAGAATGAAAAAGGTTTTTTCTGCTTTAGTACTGGTATCAACTTTGGCTGGATGTGTCTCTCAACCTGTGCAAGAACGTGTAATCGTTACTAAGAAGCGTGATTTAACAGACCCTGAGAAACAAATTATTGAAAATTCCGTTAAAGACAGATTAAAAGACCCAGATAGTGCAATGTTTAAATTGCCGAAGGTTAATGAGGACGGCAAACCAGATACATACTGTGGCTTGGTTAATGCGAAAAATAGTTACGGTGGTTACACAGGTTATAAACCATTCCTTGCGACTTTGTCTCGCCCTAACGGTGAGGTAACAGCATCTTTTCCTATGATGCCTGATGCATCAAGGTATGGGCTAAGGGTTATGATAGATATGTGTCATAACTATGGATATGACTTTTAGGTTTACAAAAACAACCCGCTTCGGCGGGTTTTTTCTTGGGGCTAATATGGCACAAGTTATCAGAACCATACGCCTGTATGGAGTATTGGGTGCGACATTTGGCCGCGTTCATCACCTGGCAGTTGAAACACCCCGCGAAGCTGTACGCGCCCTCTCTGTTGTGGTTCCAGGATTTGAACGCTTCCTTAACAATAGTCGGAAACGCGGCCTTACATACGCTGTTTTCAGCGGGCAGAGAAACCTGGCTGCTGATGATCTTGAAGCAGACCACAGCAAAAGCGAAATCCGCATAGCGCCGATGATAATCGGCAGTAAAAGGGCGGGAGCCTTTCAGACAATACTGGGTGCTGTCCTGGTAGTTGTTGGCGCTGTAATTTCCTATTTTTTCCCCGTTGCCGCTCCTCTTGGGTACGGGATGATGAAAGTGGGCGGGGTTATGATGCTGGGTGGTGTTATTCAGATGCTTTCACCACAAACAGCAGGTTTAGCCAGCAAGCAAGATGCCGATAATCAGGCCTCTTATGCCTTTGGTAGTCCGACTAATACCGCTGCTCAGGGGTATCCGGTCCCACTTCTCTATGGTCAGCGCCGGATTGGTGGCGCAATCATCTCCGCTGGCATCTACGTTGAAGATCAGCAGTAACCGCATTTAATTCTCATCACTTTTAAGAGCGCCCAGGCGCTCTTTTTTTATGGGCGCAATATGGCTAAAGCTACCGTTTATAAGGGACGCAAAGGCGGCTCTTCAGAATCCCGCACGCCTACTGAACAGCCAGATGACCTTCAGTCGGTAGCAAAAGCTAAAATCGTTCTGGCACTCGGTGAAGGAGAGTTCTTTGGTGATCTGACAGCTAAACAGATTTTCCTGGATGGTACCGCTATCGAGAACGATGACGGTTCTCAGAATTTCAGCGGTGTTGCATGGGAGTTCCGTTCCGGTACTCAGGCGCAGAGTTACATCCAGGGTATACCCGGCACCGAGAATGAGATTTCTGTAGGGACTGATGTCACCAGTAGCACTGCATGGGTTCATACCCTTACCAATACTCAGCTATCAGCTATCCGTGTGCGCCTGAAATGGCCTGCGCTTTTCAAACAGGAAGATGACGGCGATTTGGTGGGGTACAGCATCAGTTATGCCATAGACCTACAAACCGATGGCGGATCATGGGTCACCGTACTGGATACAGCGGTGACAGGTAAAACCACCACCGGTTATGAGCGCAGTCATCGCATAGATTTGCCGCAGGCAGGCAGTACGTGGACGATTCGCGTTCGCAAGATCACACCCGAAGCTAACAGCGCCAAGATTGGCGACACAATGACGTTGCAGAGCTATACCGAGGTGATTGACGCCAAGCTACGCTATCCGAACACTGCGCTTCTTTATATCGAATTCGACTCCAGTCAGTTTAGTGGCAGCATTCCGCAAATCACCTGTGAGCCAAAAGGCCGCATTATACGCGTGCCGGATAATTACGACCCGGACACCCGAAGCTACAGCGGGACATGGCTGGGAACGTTTAAATGGGCGTGGACGGATAACCCGGCATGGATTTTTTATGACATCGTGGTTTCTGATCGCTTTGGGCTTGGCGACCGCCTGACCGTTGCTAACATCGATAAATGGACTCTGTACCAGGTTGCGCAGTACTGCGATCAGATGGTCCCTGATGGGAAGGGCGGTAGTGGCACTGAGCCGCGCTATAAGTGTGACGTTTACGTGCAGACCCGCAACGATGCTTATACGGTTATGCGTGACTTTGCGGCGATCTTTCGTGGCATGACTTACTGGGGCGGTGATCAGATTGTTGCCCTGGCTGATATGCCCCGCGATGTGGATTACAACTTCACCAACGCCAATGTCGTAGACGGTGAATTTGCTTATTCAAGCAGCACGACCAAAACCCGCTATACCTCAGCATTGGTTTCTTATTCCGACCCTGACAACGGCTATGCCGATGCTATGGAGCCGGTATTTGAAAAAGACCTGGTGTCGCGCTACAAAACTTATAATCAGCTGGAAGTCACAGCAATTGGTTGTACCCGTCAGTCAGAAGCGAACAGGAAAGGACGCTGGGGAATTCTGACCAATAACAAAGACCGGGTAGTTGTATTCTCAGTTGGCCTTGATGGTGACATACCCATTCCAGGTTACATCATCGCGGTTGCCGATGAATATCTGTCCGGGCGTGTAGCGGGCGGTCGCATCAGCTCGGTAAATGGTCGGGTTGTCACGCTTGATCGCACTCCCGATGCTAATGCTGGCGATCGCTTGCAGGTTAACCTGCCAAGCGGAATATCTCAGGCCAGAACTATCCAGAGTCTGAGCGGTAACAACGTTACTGTCACCACGGCTTTCACAGAGACACCAGAACCGGAAAGTGTCTGGGTTGTTGAGTCAACGGAGCTTTATGCGCAGCAATACCGCGTTACTGCGGTGGCTGAAAACGATGATGGTACCTTTACTATCACCGCCGCAGCTCATGACCCGGATAAATACGCCCGCATCGATACAGGGGCGGTTATCGACCAGCGACCTATCAGCGTTATTCCACCGGGTAGCCAGTCTGCTCCAGCTAACATCACAATCGAATCATATTCAGTTGTGAATCAGGGCATCAGCCTGGAGACAATGCGCGTTCACTGGGATGAAACTCCCAACGCCATCAGTTATGAAGCGCAATGGCGGCGCAATGATGGTAACTGGGTTAGCGTGGCTCGCAGCTCAACGACATCTTTTGAGGTTCCGAGCATTTACACTGGCCGCTATCTGGTCCGTGTTCGCGCTATTAACGCCGCTGAGATTTCTTCCGGTTGGGGGTATTCAGATGAGAAAACGTTAACCGGCAAAGTAGGAAATCCTCCAAAACCTGTTGGGTTTGCAGCTCAGGGAATCAACTGGGGCATTACGCTGACGTGGGGGTTCCCGGAGAATACGTCCGACACGTTGAAAACGGAAATTCAGTACACGCCAAATGATGACCAATCTGATCCTCTGCTGCTTTCTGATGTCCCGTATCCGCAGGCGACATACTCTCAACTTGGGTTAAAGGCAGGCCAGTCGTTTTGGTACCGCGCACAGCTGGTGGACAAAACAGGCAATGAGTCAGGCTATACCGACTGGATTCGAGGGATGGCTAACGACCAGGCTTCGGATTATCTGGAGGATATTGCTGAAGACTTCTTTAAGTCTGAAGACGGCCAGGCTCTTCTGGAACCACTTATTACTGACCCACAGGCACTTGCTGAAAGCATTCTCGCGAATTACGACACGGTTAATCAGCAATGGTCTCAGTTCGGTGAAAATCGTGCCGGCGTTATTCAGGCGCAGAAAGTGGCGACTGATGCGCAAAGTTCTGTTGCACAGCTTGAGACGGATGTTGTCGCGCAATTTGCCACTCAACAAGCCGCCATACAGCAGAAGATGACAGCCTATGCTGACGCATCAGGTGGTTCAGCCATCTACACATTAAAGGCGGGAATCGCTTATGGTGGCATCAACTATGATGCGGGCTTGTCTGTTGCGGTAACCATTAACGGATCACAGGTAGATACTCGCGTTGCTATTAATGCTAATAAATTTGTGATCATGAGCGGCGATGGAGGCAATGCTTTTTCACCGTTTGCCGTTATTGGAGGTCAGGTATTCATGAATAGTGCTTTTATTCAGGATGGGACCATCGATAGCGCCAAAATATCAAGCTATATCCAGTCTACCGACTATGTTGCTGGAACAACTGGATGGCGATTGAACAAAGCAGGAACTCTGGAAATTAACGGCACTGTTACCGGGCAGGGACGTGTGATTATCGATAACAAAGGTGTAGCCTGGTATAACGCCAGCGGTCAACTTGTCTGCTCAATGGGGGCTGCACGATAATGCCAGCCGGTTTCACAGCATATATCAACGGAACGACATTCGATGCCATTAACTCGATGTCGTACAACTTTGTCATAGATATTCTGTCCGTCTCAGGTGCTGGCAGCAAAACGTATAGCCTGCCGGGCTTCACAATTACAGCAGCGATATTAGGTGGTCGCACAACTTATGGTAGCAGTCAGATTACGTATGGCACATCGGTGTCAGACCAGACTGTGAGCTGGTCAGGTGTCGATACGGTATCGAAGGTAGTCGTGGTCGCTACGGCCAATTCAATCGCCAGTTATGCGGGATTTGTTCTGAATGACTACAGTGTGAATCCACCTGTTTTTAAAATCGCTCCACCGTTTACTCCGTTCAATCTGGCGCAGGTTATTGACCTGACACCAACAGGGGGGCAAATACTTCAAACCAATGTGCCTGCATCGATGCCGTTCATAGCATTCCATCGTTCGACAGATGCAACAGGATTTAACAATGTCTGGTGGACTGAAATAACGCAGAATGGATATTGGGCTTTGCAGTTCAGAGGAAATTTTGGTGCTGCAATGTCTGCGACCCGCATCTATGTATTCTCAAAGATGATGGTCAACACCCCGACAGCAGGATTTTTCATGTACGACAACGGGCAGATAGTCTGGCATCAGAACTGCCTGCCTCTCAGGTTGACTGTTGGATCAACCACAACGTCTGATGTGCCGGTCGCAATAACAAGTGGAGTATCAGTGGTGGTTGCGATACCCACAACTGGTAATTCAGGATATATACGGTACAACTGCTATAGCGCCGGATTTAATATATCCGGTACAAGCAAGTACGAGGCTCAGGGCGGCAATACTTACAACCAGGTTGCCTATGATAATCAACAGGCTCCCTATCAATATGCATGCAGCCCGCCCGCCTATATAGAAACAAATATCTACGATACGTACTACCATCAGGCATTAGGGGTTTAGCTTGTCACACTCAGTTGTATCAACGAACTGTGATTTATCTGTCCATGTGTAAAAGGGATATCCAGCAAGGTATCGTCCATTTTCTTTCCTGAAAACAAGAACGTCATAAACATGGTTTGAAATTTTTGCTTTGTTGCTACATATCGGGGGAGTTGAAGCCGCGCATCCAGATAGAATAATAATAGCAGCGGTAATAATTAACTTTTTCATCACAATTCCTGCTTTTGATAAGGTGATGATTATCAGAGCATGTGACCTGGAACTTATTAAGCGAATAAAAAAGATCATTTTGATCGAATTATTTAATCAAAGCTAAAAACATAAACAGACCCGGCCATCGCGCCGGGTTTTTTTATTGCACGGAGAAAATCATGTCGGCAGGTACTCTTGCATTAACCAATGGCTCTACAGCTGTTAACGGTACGGGAACCAACTTCACCACAGAGCTATCTGCTGGTGATTTCGTATACGTCACTGTAGGAGGCGCACCCTACACGCTGGTGGTTGCGTCAATAGCTACAGATACCAGTCTTAATCTGTCTTTGGCATTTGACGGCCCTACAACAAGTGCCCTTGCATGGAATGCCGTCCCCGCATCACTTAGAGTTGCCATCACGCAGAAAGTCCTGAATGACTTCGCAATGGTTGCGCGAGGGATGATTCAGGAGAAGGCAAACTGGCAGCAGATTTATACTGGCACAGGGAATGTTACGGTTAAGCTTCCAGATGGCACCAGTTTTACTGGTCCAGCCTGGAACGGAATTACAACTACGCTTGCTGGTAAGGCTGGAAAAGGGGCAAACAGCGACATCACATCATTATCCGGGCTGAGTACAGCCTTGAGTATTGATCAAGGTGGAACCGGAGCTAAAACAGGCTCAGCAGCCTGGAAGGCGCTGTTAGATGCCAGAACAATAACAGTGGCACGAAGTGATCTCAGCCTGGGATTTACTGATTCTGTTACCTTTGGAAGTATGGAGCTGTATGGCAATACTCCATTCATTGATTTCCATTTCGGAAACAGTTCTGCTGACTACAATGTCAGGCTTATAAACTCAGCCTCTGGAGTCTTACAGTTATCGGGAATGCTTGACTCGACTTCTGGATTTTCATCCAGACAAGGAACAAACGGCACTGTAAGCAACAACTACCCCTGGACGATGTACTGGAATGACGCAGGCAACACAAGGATGGGCTTATTCATTGGGGGGACAAGAGTTGGCTCCATAGCGTTTGATACTTCTTCTGATAAAGAACTGAAAAAAGATATTGAGTACATTACTGAAGCAAAAGCATCTGAAGAAATTAGCCAATGGAGACCAGCAACATTTAAGTATAAGGCCAGAGGAATTGTCGAAGAGTCAGACACGCAATATGGTTTTATTGCTAATGACCTTGTACAGATAAGCCCTGAGTGCGTTCGTGGAAGCGGACTCCCGGATGATTATGATATTGAGAAAGACCCGAACAACACCAATGCTTACTATCTCGACCAGATGGCTATTATCGTAAAGATGGTATTAGCGATTCAGGAGCAGCAACAGGTGATTGCCGGTCAGAATGATGCCATAAGTTCATTGCAAAACCGCATTGCTGCTCTGGAAGGTGCTGGCTCATAAAAAGACAGCACTCCAGGCTTTTATTAGGTGAGCTGGACTAAGCATGATATCGGAGGATGGATTCTCCCGGCCAGCTTCAATAGCATCTACATCTTCCTGTAAATGGGCTATCAGGGCCTTTGCCATCTTAAGTGTTAATGTCATTGTTACATCGGGAAAATCCTTTGCATCGAAACCGAACTCAGCAAGCGTATCTCGGTATTGGGTGTTCAGGATTATCTGCTTTGCTCTGACACTGAATGTTGAACCGAAGTCCACCAACTCGGGCATCCGCCTGACATTAGATTCTTCTTTAATCATACGTCCTCACCATCCTCAGATTAAATTTCCTTTCCCAACAATCCCTTTCCATGAAGCTCCAATAATTTACTTGCTCTATCCTCAACAAGGATAATGCTGTGTTTATATACAGTAATCAATCGGAGTTAAACACCATGCCACGTTACCGGGACATACAGGCTGCATTCAGGCAGAGCATTAAAATGGACGTGAAAGGGCGCAAGACCGTTACTACGGGCGACTTCATTGCAGAACTGGGGCGTAATAACTGGCACTGGAGTAAGAAAGAAGCCAATGACTGGATTGAGAATCAGCAAAGCTACTTCCGTGACATCACGCCGGACTTCAGTGAAGACCGGATATTCCACCTGTTCAATCCAAACGGTAACTTCTGATGGGCTTTCCTTCACCGGCGAAAGACTATGCCGAGCGCCGACTCGACCTGAACGAGTTAATGGTTTCCAGTCCCGCCAGTACCATTATGGTAGATACCGCTGATGGCTTGGCTGTGGTGGACAAATCACTTAAGCCCAGACAAGGAGACACGATTTATTTTGCAGCCTGGGACAAACTGCAACTTGGGCGGCTTGCCCGGAACGCTATCATCTGCGAAGACGGAGAAACTATCGAGGGTGAACCGCTGGAGGAGGTGACGGTGATTGGTGTGGTTACGTGGGGAATTATTAGAGCATGGAGCGACGAGCGGCCAACGATTTAGAGGATAAATATAAAAAAGCCCGCGCTGCGGGTGGAGTGCAGGAGCGGGCAATATTTATCATGGATACGATACTTGAATTGAACGTGTCATGGTGGTTCAACATGTCACCTTTTAACTTTAGCAGAATGCCAATGACGCGCAAAAAAATACCCGCTCAGAGCAGGTATAATAATTCAAATTGCAAATCTCTCATGTTCGCTACGCATGCTGTGTGTAGCTTGCCCATACAATGTATGAACAAGCATTATACATAAATATTTTGAAACTGGTACAACCTGTCCTTGCTAAGTGAATAAATGTTGTTTTAGCAGGAACAGAAATCCTCATATTGATTAATCTATATGATTTTTAAGGAGTTCATTCTAGGGAAAAGTTCATAGATACGTTCTATGCTTATTACTAAGTCAAATTAATGGTCGTAACGTATACATGAAAGAACTGAAGTCTCAGAGAGCAGGGATGATAGGTTGTGCAATAGGAACAGCAGTGATTGAGTTGAGTGCGAAAGGTATCCCACTGAACCGGGCCAATATTTTGTACGAACTAGAGCGTATCGCAGCTGCATCGAAAGAATTGCCCGTAAGGGCCATTGCAAAGGATGCAGCAAACCTTCTCAGAAGAGGGTGTAATTAAGATTCCTATGCTTGAGGTTGTCCGACCGGCCCCTTGCTCATCGGCCCCCCAGGAGTTGATTGTTCATTTGGTACATTCGGGCGGCCATCAGGGCCAATCGGTCGATCAGAGTGATAACATCCCACCAAAGCAAGCAGGCTCACAAAGATAATCATCAGCCAACTTAACGAACGTCTCATATATGGCATTCCCTTTCATGCAACTCAATGTTGCCACTTAAGCATAGTTCATCCCCGGAACCTTTGGCCGCAGCTTGGATTTGCCTCATGCGAGAAGGAAAGTTTTTCAATCATTTCACCATTGTGAAATTTAGGCAATAAAAAGCAGCCATAAGTGGCTGCTTTCTTTTGGGATTTTTGTCGGTACGAGAGGGTTTGGACCTCCGACCCCTGACACCCCCATTACAGTACTTCTTGCGTTATTAAGGTTAGGGCTGTGAGCTAATATTATTAACCGTCGCCTCATCAGGGGTAAACTCAACACCAGAGATCAATGGCTTACCTTCTATAATGTTCTGTACAATTTCGTTTGATGGATATTGAATGCCTAGTTCTGGAGTGTTAGGGTTTGAACGATGTTTTTCAACAAACGATTCACCATTCCATCTTTTCGACAGATAGATTATCCCATCGAAAGATAGCGGGTCCAGTTTTTGAGATTCTAAGATCAAATGAAATCCCCTTCTCTCGATCCCTTTAAGGAAGGAACAAAAGCACTCTCTCAGTAAAACATCATCTAAGTCTTTATATTGAATGCCTTTTGCTAGAAACTCAAAATAATTCAATACATACAACAACCCATTAATAGCGTCTTTATACTCCGAGGTCATTTGGGCGTTTTTATATTCATCCTTGTCTGGGTTGCATCTCCATTCGGCGAACTCCTGTGGGATATAACGCATCCCTCTATATATAATAGTGCAATTTCTAAGTTGCGACTGGTATTCCGCACTGGTTCTTGTGTTTATTATTGTGTTTAAAGTATGTGATCGCCTAGTGTTTGCGGCTGAAGTTATACATTGAATCCACCACCCCATGCCAACCAATGAGCCGGTAACCATTACTGAAAGTGATGCTTGGTATTCAGGTATGTATACAAGTACAGCGTATGCAGCCAATATTATTGTAAAGCATATACCTGAAAATATAGGTAGAAATTCTGCCGTGTCTGGATATTTCTTTTTAATGAATGAGCTTAGAATGGTAAGAATAGTTGCATCAGCAAAAATAACGATTAGCCAATTTATTATCCTTACATCAAATGGCAGGCTTATTGCGGTGTAAGCAATCAAGGCTCTTGTTAACGAAAAAATAACAAATGCGGACGTAAAGACACCAGTAAAATATTTTGACATTTCCTTCTCCCAAAATAGAAAGGCCTCCCAATAGGAAGGCCTCGTCGGTGGTGTTATGAGATGTTAACCTTCACCAAAACCGCTCAGAAAAGTGTTTTTCATGAATTCTCCTCATTTTAACGATGACAGTGGCGGAAACTGTGGTTGTGTACAGTACTTACTACTTCACTTCTTTTTTCTTTGAAGTTTAGCAACACATTTAGCGAGGAATCAAGGTAAAAACCCTATCGAGCCACAATGTGCTAATTGTTATTTTTCTTAACTATCATGAAGTTATATGATGTCAAGAATAATAATTTCAATGGGGTCTTGCATATATCTTTTCGGATGTTTTTTATACGTATCGGCAAGTCATTGAACAACTTTAGGGTAATCAAACTAAGAATTTCATATAGTTACTTCCATGAACTATCTCGGCACTTGGTCCTGCGAAGGTTTTTTATTTCATTTTGGAATATAAAAGGGTGAATTTTAATCCGATTTAAATTTGCGTACATATGCATGTACATTATTCCTGATTGCATTTAATTTATTTAAAATAAATCAATATGTTACCTTAAGCTATCGCTTTAAACCTTTAACTAAGGGAACGTCGGCGTGTTGTATAGCGTACCGGCAGAGCGATTTAACCGTGCTGCCGCCGTTTGCTCAATATCTCTACAAATCTAGGGTGATCTCACTATCCCTTGCGTTTTTGTTCCGCACGAGCCTTCGCTTTTGCCGCTTCACTCATGTCATTACGAATCTGAGCGTGGCTGATTAAGGCAAAAATCAGCGTGCCGCCAGTGATGTTACCGAGCTGCGTCGGGACGGCAAACGGCCAGAAAAATTCATGCCAGGTGATATTTCCCCGCAAACACCAGATACATTACTTTCACGGAACAACCACGATATGCGCTAAATCGCCCAGTGCGACCAACCAGGTCATCATCACAATCACCACGATTTTCGCTGCACCTGCATAAGGTAACATCCACACCATGGTGGCTATGATCCAGCCGGAAATCTCCGCATTGGCGAACATCTCGCCCGGTGGATTCGCCATCACTTTTTCACTGATTACGGTAAATCCCTGACGCGTGGCATAGTCGAAAATCGGCATATAATTAGATGCCAGCGCGTCCAGAGCAGTACCTATCAGGTTGCCTGCTAGGATCAAACTCCCGGCCATCTTTGAGTTTAACTTTCAGTTTACCTTCTAATTTCATGGTACTTGTTACATGAATAACGCCCTCATGAAAGTCAGCTTTGAACTCCCCTAAGTCTTCTCCTTTTAAGCTGTAAAGCCAGATTTTCTTGTTGTATGTAGCTAAGCCTATGGGGAGGTACTCCTTGGAAGTTTTATGGATTAATCTTTCATAATTAGAACGCTACCTACCTCGTAAGTCCATGTTTTATTTGATGGTGCTTTTGCCTTCATATTATGAAAAATTCTCATAAGACATTGAATTCAATGCTAATAAAGCGCGATTTAAAATCCCTCGATCGTAAGGTCGTGCGGGTTCAAGTCCCGCCCCGGGCACCATATTGAATACCGATTCAAACCGAATAAAATCAAAGCAATAAGCAGTGATGTCGTGACCGCCCAAGGGCGGTTTTTTTGTTTTTGTTCTGGCTGTGAGTGACTGTGCGGTCTCAATACCACGCAAGCCAAACCCTCATGTAATATCTGTCAGGCTAATATTTCATCGCTTCCCACGTACAGATATCCTGGAGATCCAGGAGAATGCCTAATGATTTTTCGGCTTATTAGTCGGATATATACCGGTTATATTGTTAAAACTATCGCAACAGTATCTTCACAAATCACAACCGGGTCATGATCCGCGGCGTATCGGGGAGTTAGTCACCTGTCACAGATGCGGGGAACGTTGGGGAAATATGAGTGACTACCGTTAGCAACTTTTGCCGGGAGAACTTAATGATTATTTCACTGGAGAAAAGTAACGCCCTGCAACGCATGCTGAAAGGAGCGAAATATTTACTCCGCGGTGACAAAGCAATAGGGCTGGAAGTCAGACGTGATGACAAAACTCGCAAGCTAAAGGAAGTTAATTGCCGCAGTCTGGCACCACTGCTGCGCGATGGTCTGGTTGAGTTTGCCTATTTGCCAACTGATATCACACGGTACTATGAAGTCAGGCTGACGGAGGCGGGTGAGAGATTGGTAAGAGAACTGACTTAATGGACGCAACCTGTGCAAACGTTTGTTTGCATTGAAACGTCGCGGCGTAATTACGCTCGCCGCGACAATATACCTGGCTTGTTGTTATTGATTAAGCGACCGCTCATAGATATCGATGGCTGCCGTTATAATCGCTCCCTGGGACATACCACCCTGGCTGGCGAGTAACTCAATCCGCGCAATAGTGTCCAAAGGAAGCTTATAGGTTTTGGGTTTGATGCCGCGCTTTTCATCGCTACGTTTCTGAATATCACTGGCTGATTGAATCATGATTAACCCCTTGGTATCAGGGACATGAACGGCTAAAAGTTCCCTTCTCATCCTGAGCACTTGCGTGATCCCGTAAAGCGTCTGGAACATCGAGTTAATTGTAGCTGATTTCGTGTTTTACTCTTTGTTTAGAAAAGTTTTTTTCAATTACGTGCACGACTTAAAAACTCCGAAATCATGTACCCCGGAGGCAGAGGGGGGAGAGAAGTCAGTCCCCCCTCAAGATGCGAATGTTTCTCTCTTGTTATGTTTCAGGGCGAAGATCAAACCATTCAAAGATCATACTCGCAGTTGCCACCAACTTAACGTTATTGCTGTATATGTCATGTTGGGCATTGACCGTTGCAACCTGGTTGTTATAGCGATCGTTTTCTGCCGTCAGCACATCCAGCAGGGTTCTTTTACCCAGGCGTAACCATTGCTCATAGTAAATTTTGCTCACCTGATCGGTTTCTTTACTCAGCTTCTGATATTCCCGGCTTTGTGCTTCGGCGGCATCGCGGCTTTGGGTCAGGTTATGCACCTGATACTCCATATCCATTTTGGTCTGGGCATACTGCGATTTTTTGGCTGAAGCACGGGCGGCAGACGCCTGAGCAGCCGCTTTTTCTGAGCCGCCGGTAAAGGCATTCCACTGAACATTCAGGCCGGTGTACCACTGTCCGGCTTTGCCATTGCCATCTTTTGCCGTGCTTTTTGACACCACCCAGTTGAGCTGCGGCAGGCTGCTCGCTTTGGTTGCGGCAGTCAAGTGCTGAGCAGATTGCGCTTCGGCCTCGGCTTTTAACAGGGAGGGATGCTTACTCACCCGGCTCATTACCAGGGCGGTCGAAATGGGCTGCATTGTCCAGTCGAGTTTTTCAGGTAACGTGACAGCATCGCCAGTCAGGCGTTGCAACATGATCTCTGATTGCCGACGCTGATCGTTAATTCGCTCCAGGGACGTTTCAGCGGAGAGCAGTTTGGCTCTGGCCTGCACCAGCTCACTGTAGCGGCCTGCATCAGTCTGGGTAATTTCACCCAGCATATTAACCAGCTCACGCATACGCTTGACGTAACCCTGCGTAATTTTTTGATTTTGCTGATAACGGCTCAACTCAATCAACTGACTCAGGGTGTTGAAGGCAATCTGTTGTTTCTCAAATTCATATTGGTGTGCTGCGGCATGGGATTGCTGCGTCGCGCTGCCAATATTTTCGCGATTTTTCCCCCAGTCAAAAATTGTGGTGGTGACATTGACTGAAAAGCTACTGTCTTTAAGACGATTATTGTTCGTTTCACTGCCACCGCCAAAAGAGGCCATCGGTGCCGTGCTGCCCAGCTGAATCTGCGGCCAGCGCGCACCTTTTACCTGATCGATGTCGTAATTGGCCGCCGTTTTATCCGCTCCGGCAACCTGAATTTCCGGGCTGTAACTCAATGCCTGATTAACCATCTTCGCCAACAAAGTACGCGTGTCTTTGTTCATCACGGTATCGAAGGCACCGGACTGCACGATATCCTGTGAGGCCATCACCCCGGTGCTGCTGGCAAGTAGGGCCAGCGTAATCAATGTATTGCGCATATCTTTATCTCTCCCTGAAAGCTTCGCGCGCTTTTAAAACCGGCTTGAGCAGGTAAGACAGGATGGTTTTTTCACCTGTTTTAATCTCTACGCTGGCTGTCATCCCTGGAATAATGGGAAAACTTTTCTCTCCTACATGTAAATCCGTGCCGTGCGTGCGGACATAAACACGATAGTAAGTCGCATCTTCGCGGCCAGAGCGCATTTTGGTTTCATCAATAATGGTGTCGGGGCTGATACTCTCGATAACACCGTCGAGCCCACCATAAATGGCGAAGTCATACGCCGAGATTTTTACCGTGGCGGGTAGACCCGGACGTAGAAATGCCACTTCAGCGGGTTTGATACGCGTTTCCAGCAGCAGATTATCCTCAGAAGGGATCAGCGACATGATCTGCTCCCCACGAGAAATAACGCTGTCGATGGTGGTGGTTTTGATACTGTTAATGGTCCCTTTAACCGGTGCCGTAATCAGCGCATGGTTAATGACGTCCTTACGTCCTACCAGACGGGCTTCGACCTGCGCAAACTCGGACTCCAGTCGCGTTAACTCGCTATTGGCATCAGAACGATATTTGTTGGTACGGTCGGCGATTTGCACCCGGAGATCATTCGCCTGACGGCGCAAACGCAGGATTTCCATGTCAGAGATCAGTCCACGCTTCGCCAGCGGTTCGGACAGGCTCACCTCTTTTTCCGACAGCTCGAGGTTATGTGAGAGGGAGCTGATGCTATCGTCCAGCAGCTTGCGTCGGGTTTGATACGCCTTGGTTTCGTCCTGAACAATAGTATGGAAATCTTTGATCTCGTCCGGGAAATCCAGTGGCAAGTCATAGGCTTCAGCACGGGCACGGGCGATGGAACCCTGAAGACCGTAGGACTTGGATAACTCCTCCTGATAGTTGGCTTCTGAGCGTGTTGAGTCGAGTCTCAGCAGCGGCTGTCCTTTTTCGACCAGTTGGCCTTCTTTTACGTACAGCTCCTGTAGTGTGCCATCCTCAAAACTCTCAATGGTTTGCTCATGGCTGGCAGGGATCACCTTAGCTTCGCCTTTGGTAACCTCTTCAACCACAGCAAAATGCGCCCACCCCAGTGATGTTACGACCACAATCACCAGCAGCCAGAGCACCAGCATACTTTTTGGCGTCTTCTGCATAATGATGGCGTTTTGCAAATCGTCCAGGAAGGACATATCTTCCGCCTGAAGACGCGTTTTCGACTCTTTAGTGTTACGCATTCGTCGTCTCCTTACGTGGCGGTGCGGTGCGTGATGAATTTTTAGCTACTGAAGCCTGTGAGAGTTTGGCCATAATTTGCGCCTTAGGTCCGTCGGCCAGAATTCTCCCGTCTTCCAACACGATAATGCGATCGACCAGGCTCAACACCGGGATTCGATGGGTCACAACGACCAATGTTTTCTGTTGAATAACCTCCCTCAGACGTGCAATAAACTGCGCTTCTGAGTTGCTATCCATGGAGCTGGTAGGTTCGTCCATTAACATGATGGCCGGATCGAGCAGTAAGCATCGGGCAAGCGAAACTTGTTGTTTTTGCCCACCGGAAAGTCCTTGTCCCATTTCGCCGATCGGCATGTCATATCCTGCGGGATGGCGGCGGGCGATAGCGTCGATACCGGCAAGTGCTGCGACTTGTAAAAAGCGTTCCGTGCTCACGGCGGGATTACCTATGATGATGTTTTCCCGCAGCGTTCCCTGGAACAGGCGATTGTCCTGACAAACATAGCCACAGGCGGAACGCCAGTCGGCGGGATCAATCTGGTTCACGTCAAGACCATCCATCGTCATCTTTCCTGCGGTGGGGAGGTAGAGGCGGGCGAGGAGTTTTAACAGCGTCGATTTTCCACTACCAATGGTGCCTAAAATGGCTACTCGTTCGCCGGGGCGGATATTGAGATTCAACGGGTGCAGAATTTTCTCTGGCTCCTGGATCCCGGTTTTCGGGTAATGGAAGCCCACCTGACGCAATGCGATCTCGCCTTTCAGCGGTGGTGAGGGTAAGAAATGCGCCTGCTGGTCACGCTCTGTCGGCATCGCCATTAACTGGTTCAGGGAAATCAGGGCGGTTTTTGCCTGCTGATAGCGAATGGCTAACCCGACCACAGCCGCCAGCGGCGATAAAGAACGTCCGGAAAGAATCACCATCCCCACCAATGAACCCATAGTCAGGTCACCGGCATGAATCAGATACACACCCCACAGAACGATCAACACGGTACAAACCTGTTGCACGTAACTGACAAAGTTACTGGTCAGGGTTGAGAGGTAACGGGTTTTCATTGAAGAGGCGGCAGCCAGCGCGCTGAAGTCGTTCCAGCGTTTTTGCATCACGCCTTCACCTTTGGCCGCTTTGAGGGTTTCCAGCCCCACGATAGTTTCGATCACCAGCCCTTGTTTCTGCGAAATTTCACTGATGTTCTCTTTCATATAACGAGACAGTGGCCACTGGATCGCCACGGCAGCGATGATAATGACCGGGATCGCCATCATCGGTATAAACGCCAGTGGTCCACCGATGGCAAACATAATGGCGATAAACAGTAAACAGAAGGGAAGATCGGACAATGTCGCCAGGGTTGCAGAGGAGAGAAAATCCCTCACTGACTCAAATTCACGCAGTTGGTTAGCAAAAGAACCGGCCGACCGTGGTTTGCACTCCATACGGATCGCCAGTGTCTTGCGAAATAGCAGTGAACCCACCACCAAATCCGCTTTTTTCCCGGCGGAATCCACCAACCACGAACGGATTTGCTTCGCGGTGAACTCAAAGCTAATGGCGATCAGCACGCCAATCGCTAATGACCATAAGGTGGCGTAAGCACCGGTTGGCACAACGCGGTCATAAACGTTCATGGTGAAGAAGGTGGTGGACAAGGTCAGGATGTTGGCGAGCAGTGCTGCCAGCGCGGCGCTATAGAAATACTGGCGGTAACGCCATAGATTGGAAAATAGCCAGTGACCAGTTTGGTCGATCTCCGGCAGGATATCTTTTTCTCCGCGTGCAGTCGGCTGGATCTTCACTTTCGACAGCAAAGCATACCCGGCTACTTCCTCTGCCATCGTCTCCGCAGAAAGATGGCGTATCTGGCCGTCAGCGGGCGACAGCAGCGTATACTGTTTGTCCTGCTTTTCCTGGAGGATGCAATATTCACCGCGTTTGTTGGTGATAATCAGTGGGTAGAGCGATTCTGACAGCATCAGAATATCGCGCTCAACCCAACCGGCCTGAATTCCGGCCTGCTCCAGCATGCGTACAGCAATATCGGGTGTGAGTCGTTCGCCGCGCGGCAGCCCAGCATAGAGCACGTCTTCACTGGCGGATTTCCCGTGGTGTTTCACCAACCATGTGACGGCATGAAGTAAAGTATCAATCTCCGTCTTTTCTGCCGGAGGGGGACTTAGATTTTCTTTCATAATGGGTAAGTTCCAATCCTGGATAGTAATAATTCATTTCCTGGTTTTATTAGTCAGCATGTCAGGGGCGTTAATCGGTCTGGTGTCAGGCGCGAATATAAAAACCCTATCACTAATATATTATTCCTATTACGCGAATTCTCTTTTGCGTAATAAGAATTATCTTAATTTTTTATTGTTATAATTCAATGTTAATTTTCTTTTTTTTACAAAGTCCATATCAATCGCATCGTCCTTTAAGAACGACCCGGCATGATAGTTAGGTAAGGAATCTGATGCCTGTGATTAATTTGTGACATCTGATTAGAGTTGTTTTGTCATTATTAATAGCTATAAATATCATGATGTTATTCTTGTTTTTTGTGCAAACATTTACCTTTGATAAAATACTTTACTCACAATAATTTCAGATATAAAGCTGCTTATAAATATACCTTTTTGATAAGCGTGCCTTTATTATTTTCTGTGCTTACTTCCAGGAGGAGGTAATGCATGGAAAGAGTTTCTTCTCAACGTGTGACACCACGAGATGAATTGAATTATTGAATTAAGACACCAGGAAATGACTATGACATCCTCAACGTCAACAGGCGGAACGCTGAACAAAGCAGCGAACGGCGTTATTAAAGAAAATAACGTTGTTATTAAGGTTGAACCCTTAACCCAATTAACAATTCAGTCTCCACCACAAGGTCAGATTGAAATTCAGGCAGGCGAAGATATCGCCTCAATTCAAAGTCTCAAATTTGTTCGTCACGGCGACAACCTGGAAATTTTTACCGCAGATGGCGCACGCGCCGCGGTGATTATTGAAGGTTATTACGCTCAGGAAATCCCAGCGGACATCTACGGTATTGACGAGCAAGGTAATCGCTACACCTGGTCTTCCATCGGTGCCACCTCAATGGTTGCTGCATTGACCGACGGCGAAAGCAGTGTGCAGGAAGCAACTCCAGCAATGGAGGTCACTGCCGAGGGAGCTGAAGAGAAGCAGGAAGATGACGACAAAGGTGCGGCAGGTCTGTTCGGCCTTTCTCCTGGCTGGACGGCAGCGGCAGCGGGTCTGGCAGCGGCAGCAATTGCCGGTGGTGTGATCGCCGCTACCGGCGGTGGCAAAGACGATGGCAACAGCAATAGCGGTAACAACGGTAATGGTGGCAACGGTGATGGTGGCAACGGTGGCGGCACCACAGGGCCGACCGGTACGCTGAGCAACATTCAGTTCATTAATGACAATGACCCCAATAATCCGGCAGTCATCACGAATGGTATGACCAACGACAGCACACCAACAATTACCGGTAAGGTTGCGGGTGCAAAAGAGGGCGATCGCGTCGCGATAAAGGACGGTGATACGGTCTTGGGTTATGCGATAGTGGATAAAAACGGCGACTGGTCATTTACCCCGATTACCAACTTGGGCGAAGGCTCACACCAGATTACTGCTGAATTGCAGGACGCAGACGGAAATGCAGGTCACTCTCAGCAGGTTGATTTGATCATTGATACCACCGCGCCGGAAGCGCCAGGCAATATCACCGTAGATGGTAAACCCGCAGATAGCGAGAACATCACCGGAAACAACACGCCAACCATTGGTGGTGACGCCGAACCGGGCAGCAATATTACCATCACTGATGGCGAAGGAAATGTTATCGGTTCTGCTGTGGCAGATGAAGACGGCCACTGGGAAATTACTCCTAATCAACCAATTGGTGATGGTAATCAAGATCTTACCATCGATGTGACCGACCCCGCTGGTAACAACAATTCTTCTGAGTTGCCAATCAACGTCGACACCATCCCACCAACCGGGACGCTGAGCGATATCCAGTTTATTAATGATAACGATCCGGCTCACCCAACAGCCATCACCAATGGTTCCACCAACGACACTACGCCGCTGATTACTGGCAAGGTCGATGGGGCTGAAAAAGGCGATCGCGTAGCTATTAAAGATGGCGGTACGCTGCTGGGTTATGCAGAAATCGATGCAGAGGGGAACTGGTCATTTACCCCGCAGAAACCGTTGGGCGAAGGCCAACACCAGATCACCGCTGAATTGCAGGATGCTGCAGGCAATACCGGAGAAGCTCAGGATGTTGGTCTGAACATCGATACCACTCCGCCGGAAGCGCCAGGTAATATCACTATCGATGGTAAACCTAACGACGGTGAAAACATCACCGAAGGCAATACGCCCACCATTGGCGGAAGCGGTGAGCCGGGCAACACCATTATCATTACCGATAAAGAAGGTAAACTGATTGGTTCTGCTGTTGTTGACGAAAATGGTGACTGGGAACTCACCCCGGACCAGCCGTTGGGCGATGGCAACATCGGCCTGGTCGTTACCGAGAAAGATCCCGCAGGTAACAGCAGCCCATCGACAGATTTGCCGATGAACGTTGGTGGTGGCGGTTCGTCTGGCGGTGGCACTGAAGAGCCGACCGGTACCACCACCATTACTGCTGAAGACGACGATGGCAAGGTGATTAACACCGAGAACCCGACTAAAGACAGTACACCGACTTTCAAAGGTCAGGTGACGGGTGCCCAGGCAGACGATTACGTGGTCATCAAAGACGGCGACAAAGTCCTGGGAACGGCGACCATAAATGCAGACGGTAGCTGGGAGTTCACGGTGCCGGAAGGTGAGACACTGCAAGACGATGCTCATTCTATTACCGCCACTGTCACCGATAAGGATGGGAACGAAGGACAACCATCTGCTGCGCTGGAATATACTCAGGACACCGTACCGCCAACCGGTACCACCACCATTGCGGCTGAAGACGACGATGGCAAGGTGATCAACGCCGAGAGCCCGACCAAAGACAGCACACCGACTTTCAAAGGTCAGGTGACGGGTGCCCAGGCAGACGATTACGTGGTCATCAAAGACGGCGACAAAGTCCTGGGAACGGCGACGATAAATGCAGACGGTAGCTGGGAGTTCACGGTACCGGAAGGTGAGGCGTTGCAAGACGATGGTCACTCCATTACCGCCACTGTCACCGACAAAGCGGGTAACGAAGGGCAACCGTCCGCTGCGCTGGATTACACTCAGGACACCGTCCCGCCAACCGCTACCACCACCATTGCGGCCGAAGACAACGATGGTAATGTGATCAACGCTGAGAACCCGACCAAAGACAGCACACCGACTTTCAAAGGTCAGGTGACGGGTGCCCAGGCAGACGATTACGTGGTCATCAAAGACGGTGACAAAGTACTGGGCACGGCAACGATAAATGCAGACGGTAGCTGGGAGTTCACGGTGCCGGAAGGTGAGGAGCTGCAAGACGATGGTCACTCCATTACCGCCACTGTCACCGACAAGGCGAGCAACGAAGGGCAACCGTCCACTGCGCTGGAGTACACTCAGGACACCGTACCACCGACCAGCACCACCACGCTGACCATCGAAGACAATGATGGCAATGTGATTGACGCCGAGCACCCGACTAAAGACAACACGCCGACCTTCAAAGGTCAGCTCACGCCTCCTGAGAAGGGCGCTATTGTCATCATAAAAGACGGTGAAACCGTGCTGGGTTCAGTTGTGGCGAACGACGACGGCACCTGGGAGTTCACGGTACCGGCAGGGAAGGAACTGGCTGAAAAGGATCACTCCATCACTGCCACCATCACCGATGCGGCAAGCAATGAGGGGACCACTACCGCTCCGGTGAACTATGACCAGGATAACACCAACCCAGAACCGGCCACTGATGTCAAAGTGACCAATGACCAAACCGATACGGATGTTGTAGCGGGTGGTCTGACTAACGACAACACGCCAACATTGAGCGGCAAGGCTGAAGCAGGTTGCACGGTCTACATTTACGACAAAGATGGTAAAGCGATTGCTTCTGTCGTCACTGAGGCGGATGGCAACTGGCGTATCCAACTGCCAACGGTGTTAACCGATGGGCTGTACAACGAAATGACAGTTCAGGTCGTGGATCAAGCGGGTAACGCGTCAACTTCGACGCCGGTGCCTGACTTTACGGTGGATACCCTTAACACCAATAAAACCACGATTGAGACTGATGCGGAAGCGGCTGAATCGACACCAACCTTTAAAGGTCAGGTTGAGTTAGGTACAGAAGATACCGATTTCGCCAATATGACCATCACCATTTACGATCACAATGGCCTTGTGATTGCCACAGGTATTCCGGTTAATGCGGATGGTAGCTGGGAATATACCGTACCGGACGACGAAGCACTCGGATCTGGCGCGCATAATATCTCGGCAGTGGTGGTTGATGCCGCTAACAACGAATCACAACCGGGCTATCTGAATGGTACTGAGGACGGAGGCTGGACGATTCCCGCGGTGCTCTACTCCGACGCAGGGGGCGGTGAAGGGGATATGTTCGGCTATGCCATGGTGGTTAGCGGTGAATATATTTACATCAGTGCACCAAATGGCGGCACAAACGCAGCCGGTCAGCCAACCAACCAGGGGATCATTTACGCCGTCAAAAAAGAATTTTCTTCCCTGTTAGATGGCAGCACCAGTATCGAGAAGTTATTCGCCGCGAACCCAGGCATGGGAACGATTATTTCGAATAATGGTGATGCTAAGGGGGATGGCCAACCTGATGTGAACAGCTTCCAGGGTTATGGCATGAAAGCGCTGGACGGCGGCTGGGTGGCGATTTACATGCACGTAATGGACACTGTCTACTTTGTGAAGGAATCGTCACTTACTGATAATAATTTCGATCTCAGTCTGATTTCTAACGCAGAGAATGGAAAGAGTCAGTATGGGTTCATGATGACCCTTGCCAATGGCCTTGACAGCTGGTTCGGTTTCAATGTCAATTCCATGGAGAATGAGGACGGAACGTTAACGTTCCTGATCGGTGACATTCATGGGGCTCGTGAGCAGACAGGTAACATCACTACTGTCACCTTTAATCCGAATGGCACCAACCCGGATGGCAACTGGACAAACATGCATCTGATCCGAGATCCGAATGACACGACGGACAATGCTGCCTGGGTTCCGAGCGAGACGCTTCCAGCTGGTATGGTGATTGGTAAAATCGGCCATGAAAATACGAATGGCACAGTCGGTTCAACCCAAAGCTATAACTTTGGTACGGATATCGTGTACATGGGGGATGTTTTTGGCAATGGTTCTAACTATGTTGCCTTTATGGATACGGCATCTGCTCATGCCGGTGCATCTTACCGGGGTTCCTGGTATTTCTATAAGATTCCAGATACCGGTTTGCCGAATGACTTCAGCATCGGTGATGTGGCCGACGAAGATTTAATTGTTATTGATAACATTGGTGCGGGGTATTTGAACCTCATCGCGAATGATGTACTCGGAGACTTTGGTAGCGATGAGTACAAGCCGATTAGTCATAACATTGCCATGCTCGGTCATTTCGGTAGTGGTGAGCACACGGATATTGCCATTGCGTCTGCTGGTGATTCCCAGGGTGGGTCTAACGGTAAGGTATGGATACTCCATAGTGACAAAATCACTGATGACATGACGTTCGGTGTCAATGCTGATAATCCGAAGTTTAACACCGATGTAGGTTATGCCATTGTCAGTAAAGTCCAGGCTGGCCGAGGTGATAAAGGAGAAGGCTTTGGTCTGAATGTCATTGGCGGTTATGACATGAATCGCGATGGTACTCAGGATCTTATCATCAGCGATCCGTTGGCAATGAAGGATGGTAAATGTGTCGGTGCCGTCTATATCGTCTACGGCGGTCATCAAGCGGACTATATGCAATACCTGGCTTCGTTGGGTACGGATGCGACGGGTGAGATTGATATACAGGTCATCCTGAATAACGGTTGGGGCGAGGTCCACTACGGAAGTGTTGATAATCAGAGGTTTGGTTGGTCGGTTGAAGTCGTTGATATGAACAACGATGGTGCACCGGATATGTTGGTAGGTGCTCCTTCGCAGTTGGGAACGGGCGCCACCAACACTGAAGGTGAAGCGACTAACCCGCAGTACAACGGCCAGGTGTACGTGGTTTACAACACCCATTCAGCCCCGGCTGAGGATGCCGCTCCGAGTTCTCGCAGCTACAGCTTGCCGGCTGATGAGCAAAACCATGACGATGGCGGTGTCCCGCTGTTGCTGGATGGTGAACACCAGAACGTTGATCTGGCGGCCCTGACGGAGTCCCTGAAGGATACGCACAGCATCGATATGACTGACGGCAACAACACGCTGAAGGTGAATAACCAGACGCTGGATAGCTGGGAAGGCGCTGATGGTGATGCGCTGATTGTCAGCGGTGAGAATGGTCTGGTGCAGTTGACCGGTGGCATTGAGAACTGGCACAGCAACGGCACCGTGACCGTCGATGGTAAGGTTTATACGGAGTACCAGAGCAGCGGTATGGCGGAAGTACTGATTGAAGACAGGATTCACGTCAACATCCTGTAATCATTAAAGAAAGGAAAAACGGCCAGGCGTGGTGACACGCCTGGCTTTTTTGCTTCTTATCCCAGCGTACCTGTCAGACGCCGATGAAAATCGCTGCTGCGATGATCCAACCCGATAAAGGTCACCTTCGCACCATGACGCTGATAGCGGTACTCAATCGCATCTAACGCCGCAACGCTGGAAGCATCCCAAATCTGTGCATGGGTCAAATCAATCGTCACCAATGCCGGATCGTGGGCGTAATCAAAATGTTCAAACAGGTCATTGCTGCTGGCAAAAAATAGCGGTCCGCGCACGGTATAATGAACCTGTTCTTCGTCCTCACTGAGTTGACGTTCGGCCTGGATCACATGGGCAATGCGGCGCGCGAACAGCATCATGGCGAGGATTACACCCATTAACACCCCGATCGCCAGATTACCGGTCCACACGGTAACGGCGACGGTCAGCAGCATCACCAGCGTTTCCGACCACGGCATACGTTTTAGCGTGGCGGGTTGCAGGCTATGCCAGTTGAGGGTTTTCACCGCGACGACCATCATAATGCCCGCCAGCACCACCATTGGAATCTGCGCCATTAACTTACTCAGGCCGGTCACCAACAGTAACAGCACCACGCCAGCGGCTACCGTCGAGACTCGGGTGCGCGCTTTACCCAGCTCTACGTTCACAATGGTTTGACCAATCATGGCGCACCCGGCGATGCCACCATAAAATCCGGCAAGAATATTAGCAATGCCAAGACCCCATGATTCACGGCGTTTACTGGATGGGGTATCGGTGATGTCATCCACCAGTTTCGCCGTCAGCAGCGATTCCATCAGGCCGACAAAGGCAATACTTAACGCGGTGGGCCAGACAATTTGCAACGTTTGCACATTCAGTGGCACCAGCAACTGGGTAAAGCCCGGTAATCCGGCGCTCATCGGGCCTTCATCACCCACGTTTGGTACCCGATAGCCCATCAGCAGCGCAATTACGGTCACTACCACAATCGCTATCAACGGCGAAGGGACGCTTTTCAGCACTTTAGGCAGCAGCAGCACAATCGCCAGCGTCACCGCAAATAACACCCACACCAGGCCGGACTGCCCCCATACATGCGGTACCTGGGCAAAAAAGATCAAAATCCCCAGCGCGTTGACGAAACCGATCATCACCGAACGCGGGATATAACGCATCATGCGTGCCATCCCGGCGAGACCAAACAGAATCTGGATCACGCCACCCAATATCACCGCTGGCAGAATATATTCTACGCCGTGCGCATGTACCATCGGGCCAATCACCAGCGCCACCGATCCTGCCGCTGCTGTCACCATCGCAGGGCGGCCGCCCAGCAGGGAAAGGGTCAGGCACAGCACCACGGACGCAACAAGGCTGACTTTAGGGTCCACTCCGGCGATCACCGAAAAGGAGATCACTTCAGGGATCAGGGCCAGTGCGGTAATCACGCCAGCCAGACATTCCCGGGTGAGTAAAACAGGCGAGCGTAAGACACGGCTCACCGTGAGGTCTTCAGTTGGTTGGCTCATAAATTTTGCAGGCTCTTTTATTATGTTGCGCTTACCGCGAGGGTAAGGCAGTAACCAGATGCGAAACAGATAAGGGAAGGGATGTTACCGGTCAATGTGGCGGGATACCAGACTATCAACGCGAAGCGGCGCGATTTGTCGCGCAGTCTCGCAAAACCCGCGCGATGAATCGCGCGGTTACGAGCTTAAATGGCTAAATCGTCAGGTGTTTTATTCACCACTTTCTCCAACAACTGACGATAAATATTCAGTTGTGCCACATCACTTTCCTGCTCCAGTCGGGTGATCAGTACGGAGATAATGGCTTTATTGGTCACCGGCATACCTGTTTGCAGGATTTCGCCAATGATTTGAGCAAAGACCTCTGCGTTATAAGCCGCAGGTTTTAAAAATTCGGTTATATCCTGGTCGTTGCTGGTTACGGTGTTTTGCATGTGTACAGCCCTAAGATGTAAACCTGCTGATGATAAAACTTTCGCGCGGACAGGCGTGAAAGACCCCAATTCACCAAACTGACAAAAAAACACCTCTGCAGGTGGAAATCCACTAACACTTGCAGAGGCGATGCAATATGCATCATTCGTTACCAGACCGTTAAAAGGTCTATGGGGGATAAACTTATACAATGAGATTGAATGTGTACAAGTAAAAACCTGATCATTTTGTGCTATTAATTAACTTACAACCAGATATAGCGACTTTTGTGTGATGGAACTTATACAAGGAAGCTGTACAGATTCCTTGCTGGTGACAGATTTGCACTACAATTATCGGCGCGTATGGACACTAATTTAGGGCACTTTTCATTCGCAACCGGGTCTGCGTATAATAGTGGAAAATTTAGTTAGATATCTAACCATTAGGTTGCTACTCTTTGAGCCAATATCCCCAACCCTTCTCCCGTCTGTTACATCTCACCGCTCATGCGTGGCGACTGGCTGTTGATCGCCGTCTGAAAGAGAGTGGCATGAGCATGAGTAGCTGGATGGCGATTGCCACCGTGGCGACCGCCAGTGAACCGCCAACACAAAAAGCGCTGGCGCTGCTGCTTGGTCTGGAAGAAGCCAGCGTAGTGCCGTTAGTGGATCGGCTGGTGAAGCAACAATTGCTGGCGCGAGTTCAGCCACCAGAGGACCGGCGTAAGCGCCTGCTGGTGCTGACGGAGCAGGGCGGCGTCGCTTATGCAGAAGTGAAAACCCAGGCAGATGCGCTGCGCGCTCAGTTGCTGGCGGATATTGATCCCCAGGCGCTGGCAATAACCGAACAGGTGTTGCAACAACTTCTGGCGCGGCTGGGAACCTTGTAGCTATGGCAAAGCGTAACCCCTATGCCCAGCGTGAATGGTTACCGCATGAAAAGCCGATGCTACCGGGGTCACCCTCTACGCCTCTCCATTCACCGGCGAAACGCATTGCCTTCGGTCTGATAGGTATGCTGATCTCCCTCACCGGCGCACTCAGCAATGCGCTGGTCACGGCGAATCTCACCAATCTGCAAGGCACCTTCGGTGCGTACTCCAACGAAATCGCCTGGCTACCGGCGGTTTATGTGATGGGCAATATTTCCATCAATTTGTTGCTAGTGAAGTTTCGTCAACAGTTTGGCCTGCGACTGTTTACCGAGGCCTTTCTGGTGCTGTACGTGCTGGTGGCGTTCTTCCATCTGCTGGCTAACGATCTCAGCTCGGCGATAATCGTACGTACCGCTCATGGCATGGTTGGCGCGGCGCTCAGTTCATTGGGTATCTACTACCAAATCCAGGCGTGGCCCGCGAAGCACCGCCTGAAAGCGCTGGTCATCGGTCTGACTGCCTCGCAGCTGGCAATTCCGCTGGCGCGGTTGTTCTCCACTGAGCTGTTGCAGCTGGATGAATGGCGGGGGTTGTATCTGTTTGAACTGGGTCTGGCAATGATCGCGCTGGGGTGCGTGCTGGTAGTGAAACTGCCGCCGGGTGATCGTATTAAAGCTTTCGAAAAACTCGATTTTCTCACCTTTATTTTGCTGGCGCCTGGCATGGCGCTGATCTGCGCGGTGCTGTCGCTGGGACGCATTGAATGGTGGTTTACCACGCCGTGGCTGGGCATCGCGCTGGCCATTGCGTTGGTGTTGATTGTCACCGCCGTGGTGCTGGAGCATAACCGGCAAAATCCGCTGATTAACACCCGCTGGCTCAGTAACGGCATGATGATCCGGCTGGGAATTGTGATGATTATGATGCGCATCGTACTGGCGGAGCAAAACACGGGTGCGGTGGGTTTCTTGCAGCAACTGGGTTTGCTTAATGACCAGATGCGCGGTATGGCACTGGCAATTATCTGTGGCGTGATGGCTGGCATGGCGCTGAGTGCGCTGACCATCAGGCCCAGCCATCTCAGCTGGCCAATTGTCTTCTCGCTGGTGGTGATGATCATCGCTTCACTGATGGACGCGCAATCCAGCCCGCTGACACGCGGCGATAACATGTATTTCAGCCAATTTTTATTGGGCTTCAGCAGCGTTTTCTTTATGACGCCTGCCATGCTGTTTGGCATCGGCAGCGTGGTGACGCAGCCGAAAAACCTGGTGAGCTTTGTGGTGTTGTTCGGTATGAGCCAGAACCTGGGGGGGCTGATTGGTGCGGCGATCCTCGGCACTTTCCAGACGTGGCGCGAAAAATATCACTCCAGCCTGCTCGGTGATCAACTGTCGCAACTCAATCCCAACGTGACTGAGCGTTTAAGCCAGTACAGCGCGCTATTCAGCGGTCAGTTCCCTGATGGCTCGCTACTCAGTGCGCAAAGCGGCAGTCAGCTGCAAACCGTTTCTACTTTGCAGGCCAATATCCTGGCTTACAACGATACCTATTACCTGACAGCGGGCCTGGCGCTGATGACCCTGATGTGGGTGTTATGGCGTCTGACGCGCCTGCGTTATCTCAACTGGCGTCAGGCACGGCGCAATCTGGCGGAACAGCGCCAGCAGGCATTAGCAGCTAACCGAACGGAGACATCATGAGTCAACAGGACGATCTTCAGGCCGCAGAGCGTGAGCGCATCAACCGTCGACGTATCCTCTCAATTGCCGCAGGCAGCGGCATCGTGCTGGTTGGGGTGTTGGTGATCCTGTATGCCTGGCAGTTGTGGCCATTCACCAGCACCATCCAGTCAACGGAGAACGCTTACGTCCGGGGGCAGGTGACGTTTATCAGCCCGCAAGTCAGCGGTTATCTGACGTCAGTCAACGTGGTGGATTTGCAGCCGGTGGAAAAAGGGCAGTTGCTGATGACCATTGATGATCGTATCTATCGCCAGCGGGTGCATCAGGCACAGGCGCAACTGGCGATGAAACAAGCGGCATTGAATAACAATCAGCAGCAGCGAAAAAGCGCGCAAGCCACCATCGTCAGTAACCAGGCGTCTCTGGACAATGCCAAAGCGCAGGCGTTGAAAAGTGGTTTTGACCTGAAACGTGTGGAAAATCTTACCGCCGACGGCTCCTTATCGGTACGGGAGCGCGATGCGGCACGCGCAGCGGATGCCCAGGCGCAGGCGCAGGTGCGTCAGGCCGAGGCGCAATTGGCGGTTGCGCAGCAGAATCTGCAAACGGTGATTGTGAATCGCGCTTCGCTCGAGGGGGATGTCGCCAATGCACAGGCGGCGCTGGAGCTGGCGGAGATCGATCTCGCCAATACTCGCATCATTGCCCCGGATAATGGCCAACTCGGCCAGTTGTCGGTGCGCAAAGGCACCTATGTCACGGCAGGCACGCGCCTGACGTCAGTCGTGCCGGACAATAAATGGGTGATCGCCAACCTGAAAGAGACGCAGCTGGCACGTATCCGGCCAGGGTTGCCGGTGACCATTCGTGTGGATGCGCTGGATGGCAAGCGTTACGACGGCACGGTGGAGTTCATCTCTCCTGCTGCAGGCTCTGAGTTCAGCGCGATTTCGCCGGATAACGCCACCGGCAATTTCGTCAAAATTGCGCAGCGCATTCCGGTGCGAATCAAGGTACATGGTGATTTACAGCAACTGCGTCCCGGGATGTCGGTTGAGGTGGATATCGACACGGCGGCAGAGCCGCGCGAGGACAAACTATGAGTCGGTTGCTGCTGACAACGCTCGCCGCCTTATGGCTGAGCGGTTGTGCCACCGAAGTGGACAAAGCGCCGACCTCCTTGCCGATTCCGGAAAGCTGGCGTCAGCAGGTGGGGTCGGGCGCTGCACCAGAAGCGCAGTGGTGGCGTGCCTTTGGTGATGACAACCTCAACCGCCTGGTCAGTCAGGCGTTGCAGCACAACAGCGATATTCTCACCGCCCGTGCCCGTGTCGATCAATATCGTGCGCAACTGCGCGCCGCACAGGGCGATGACTACCCGAGTCTGACGGTAGGGGCAGGCGCCACGCATCAGCGCGCCATCTCTGCGGCTACCGGTTTGCCTTATGAGAATGCGGTGTTTCAGGCATCATTACAGGCCAATTACGAGGTGGATTTGTGGGGCAGCCGCAGCAATAGCATCAGCGCGGCTGAGGCTTCACTGGAAGCCCAACGTGCGGCGGCTTCAGCGGCGGAATTAACCGTTGCCAGTTCGGTAGCATCGGGTTATCTCAGCCTGTGTGCCCTGGATGAACAGTTGCGCGTCACCGAGGATACGCTGACCTCACGCGCCAATTCGCTCAGGCTGGCGCAGCGTCAGTTTGAAACCGGCTACTCGTCACGGCTGGAGTGGATGCAGGCGTCGTCAGAGTATCAAACGGCCAAAGCGCAGGTGCCGCAGTTGCAGCACCAAATTACCCAGCAGGAAAATGCCCTCAGCGTACTGGTAGGGATGAACCCGCGAGAGATTGCCCGCGCCGATCATTTCAACCAGGTGATGCCGCAGACGCTGCCGAACCTGTTACCGTCGCAACTGCTCAACCGCCGTCCGGATATCGTTCAGGCGCAGCGTCAGTTATTGGCTTCCGATGCCTCGCTCGCTTCGGCGCAAGCGCAATTGCTGCCCACCCTGAATCTCACGGCCAGCGGTGGCCTGGAAAGTTATCATCTGCATGAATTGCTGGCGAATCCATTCCGTCTGTGGAGCATTGGCGGCAGCGTGCTGGCACCGATTCTCAACCGCGAAGCCCTGACGGCACAAGTTGATGTGGCGATGGCGACACGCAATCAGGCGCTGTATGGCTATGAAAAAGTGGTGAGAAATGCCTTTGCCGAAGTGGATACCGCACTGGATGCGATTCGTCGCAATCAGGAACAGTTGACGGAACTGGAGAAACAGCAAAACTACGTCAGCGAAGCGCTGCGCATCGCCCGTAACCGCTATCAAAATGGTTACGCCTCCTACCTTGATGAACTGGACGCCCAGCGTACCCTGTTCAACACCCAACTCAGCGTCGTCAGTGTGAAAAACACCCTCTTATTGGCGCAAATCGAACTTTATCGGGCATTGGGAGGAGGATGGAAAGGTTAATCATTGCCCGATAACTGCATTTTCTGGCAGGGATGTCTGCACCATCAGCGATTTATCTGACTTTTAAAGGCTTGCTTCGGGTCTTTGAGTCATTCATGCTTTTTTTTACTTGTCTTTACAATAAATGGTATTATCCGCGCCATTTCACGCTGTCTTTACGGAAGAGTGTAGGTTTTTTTACACGCGCGGCCGCTTTAGTGGGTTGCCATGACAAGGGAAAAAAAGGAAATGATGAAGAAAACATTGGGTAGTGCTTTGGTTATTGCGGCAGTGCTGTTAACCGGATGCGTATCACGCACCCAGCCAATCGATAATATCAACCAGTCGCTGAGCCAGCATTACAGCGATAGCCAAATGAAAAGCGCCATTATTGAGGCGGGCATCAGTCGCCAGTGGGTAATGACACCTGCCGGACCTGGCGTGATCAATGGCCGCCTGGCACAGCGCGGTCACTCAGCTGACATTCGCGTGACTTACACCCCTCAGAGCTACAGCATTCAATATGTAGGCAGCCAGAACCTGTTGGCCAGTGGTGGTCAGATTCACCGTAATTACAACCGCTGGGTTCACAACCTTGACCAGGATATCCAACTGCGCCTTGCGGCACAGGCTGCAAAATAGTCGCCTCGACCATACGTAGATAAAGTTAATCAGTATACTGCCGACATATGATCAGCTGGGCCGTTGGCCCAACTGATGTTGGCAGAGATTTGCCGGATGACGGGAGTCAGGCAAGGAAGGGATGCCACACAGTGACAATTTCACCGTCCCTATAGCTCATGAAAGAATGCAGGTATGAAACTCGCTTACACGCTAATTGACTGGCACGCTATGGCGCCCGGGCTTGACCTGGTCAGCGACTGGTACCAGTGGGCGCAACAGCCCCCATTGATTGATGCCACGCAACCTCTCGCAAAATCACAATTTCTGCCGATGATGACTGCCCGTCGCCTGAGCAATGGCAGCCGTGCGGCGGTGGAGTGTGGATTGGCGTTGTTGTCCCGTCAGCAGGTCGATGCGGTGGTCTTTACCAGCCGTCATGGGGAGCTGGAGCGTAATCTGCGCATCCTCACGGCGCTGGCACATCAGCAAGCGCTATCGCCTACCGATTTCGCCATGTCGGTTCACAACTCGGCGGTTGGCAGTTTGACCATTGCCGCACGTCAGCCATTGGTTGCGACGTCCGTTGCGGCAGGCATGGACAGTTTCCAGCAAGGGCTGATTGAAGTGGCCGCCTTACATCAGGCGGGTTATCAGCAGGTTTTGCTGGTGGATTTTGACGGGCAGGTCCCGGACTATTATCGTCCCTGGCTGGCGCAGATGCCATTCAATGCACCTTATGCGGTCGCGTTGTTGCTGGGAACGGGTACCATGTGGCGCTGTCAGGCCCAACCCGGACACACTGACCAGGCCGATACTCTGCCACAGAGCCTGCTGTGCCTGCATGGTCTGTTAAGCCAGCAGGTAGCGTTTAGCATTCAGGGTGAACGCCATCGCTGGCAGTGGGAGCGTGAACATGGCTGATAACACATTGTCACTGCAACGTTCAGGCTTCAATTATTACTGGCGGCTGGTGATGACCGCCGTAAGTTTTACCTTGTTCAGTGTGGGAGGCTTACTGCTGTCCCTGATCTGGTTCAATGTGCTACTGCTGGTGCAACGCGACGCGACGCGACGGCGGCAGCTTGCGCGTCGCAGCATCGCGTGCAGTTTCCGCTGTTTTTTACGCTTCTGCCGATGGGTTGGGGTATACGACTACCGCATTGAAGGGGCGGAGTTACTGCAACAGGATCGCGGCTGCCTGATTGTGGCCAATCACCCCTCACTCATCGACTACGTGATGATTGCCTCGGTGTTACCGGAGATGGATTGCCTGGTCAAAGCCGAGTTGCAGCACAGCTTCTTTTTACGCGGCGTTATTCGTGCTGCCGATTACCTGATCAACAGCGAAGCAGAAACGCTGTTGCCGGATAGTCAGCAACGCCTGGCGCGCGGCGATACCATTCTGATTTTTCCTGAAGGTACCCGCACCCGTTATGGCGAACCCCTGAAACTGCAACGCGGCGCGGCGAATATAGCGGTCCGCGCCGGATGCGATCTGCGCGTGGTTCATATCAGCTGCACCCAGCGTATGCTGGATAAACAAAGTCGCTGGTATCAGATTCCGCCGGTTAAACCCCTTTTTACTGTACGCGTACAATCGCGTATTGATAGCCAGAGCTTTAGCGAAGCCAATGAAGATGCGCAGCCGCTGGCAGCGCGTCGCCTGACGCGCCACCTGCAACAGGCACTGGTCCCTGACGAGATAAAGTAAGTTATGCAATCACTGAACAACGAAATAAAACAAATGATTATCGACACGCTGAATCTGGAAGATATCAGCGTTGATGATATTGACACCGATGCCCCCCTGTTCGGCGAGGGATTGGGGCTGGACTCCATCGATGCTCTGGAGCTGGGACTGGCGGTAAAGAATCGTTTTAGCGTTCAGCTCTCCGCTGAAAGTGAAACGTTGCGCGCGCACTTTTTTTCCGTGGCCACGCTGGCTGCGTTTATTGAACAACAGCAAGCCTGAGAGCGGTAAATATGATGAATAAAGACGAGATTTACCAGGAAGTTGCGGCGCTGCTGACCTCATTGTTTGAAATTGATGCTGACGACATTCGTCCGGATGCGCGTCTGTATGAGGACCTCGAACTCGACAGCATTGATGCCGTCGATATGGTGGTGCACCTGCAAAAACGTACTGGTCGCAAGATCAAACCGGAAATTTTCCGCTCGGTGCGTACCGTGCAGGATGTGGTGGATGCCGTTGACCATTTGATGCGTGAAGCCTGAGAACAAAATGCGTGCGGCACTGCGTCTGCTGAATGGCATCGCCCTGCTCGCATGGCCGTTGCTGGTCTGGCTGGCGCTGACGTATCCGCACTGGCGCGCCTTGTTGTTGGTGCTTGCGGTGCTGTTTGTGCTGCGCGGCTGGAGCTTACGTAAGTCTCACGGTGCCCTGGCGCGAGGTGGGTTGCTGCTGGCGCTGGTGGGAAGCCTGCTGTGTCTTGCCAGCCTGGTGCTGCGCCAGCAACATCTGTTGCTGTGGTATCCGGTGGTAGTCAATGCCCTGATGTTGCTGCTGTTTGGCACGTCATTATGGCGAGGCATGCCGCTGGTGGAACGCATCGCCCGGTTACGTGAACCGCAGCTACCGCCTCGTGCTGTGCGCTACACCCGACATGTGACTCAGATGTGGTGCCTTTTTTTTGTTTTTA
Source organism: Pantoea sp. X-Soil-TKNS-1279 (assembly GCF_059730565.1). Classification (NCBI taxonomy): domain Bacteria; kingdom Pseudomonadati; phylum Pseudomonadota; class Gammaproteobacteria; order Enterobacterales; family Erwiniaceae; genus Pantoea; species Pantoea sp. X-Soil-TKNS-1279. The sequence goes on from NZ_AP035948.1 coordinate 1,698,068, forward strand.
ACGGCAGCGTGGCGTTAATGACCTGCCTGCGGGCGGATCTCGCGCTATGGACACTCTGGAATGGATGCATCAGTTATCTGCTGATGGGAATGCTGATGGGCGGCGAATGGCTGCTGCGTCAGCGGATGAGGAAACAGGCATGAACGTACAGCCCATCGCCAACTGGCTCAACGCAGAGGATCGCCTGGTGGCCTGGCAAGGCCAGCAGGAATATCGCTTATCCACGCTGCGCCAACAGGTGATTGCGTTATCTGCACGTATCAAGACGCAGCCGGGACAACATTGGGCGTTGTGCTTCGACAACAGTTATCACTTCACCGTCGCCCTGCTGGCGTTATGGCATCTGGGAAAAACCCCGGTGATCCCGGGTCATTGCCGGGCAGCACAACTGGAAGAGATGGCGGCCAATATCGATGGGGTGATCAGCGATATGCCGCTGACCATTTCGTTGCCGCATCTGCTTTGGGATGGCGCGCAGGCGGAAGGGGAGCTGACTGCGATTGCAGCTGACGCAACCCTGGTGTTGTTTACTTCTGGCTCAACAGGAACGCCACGTCCGGTGGTGAAATCCGTTCGCGCTCTGGACCTTGAAGCGCAATGGCTGGCCACGTTGTGGGGAGAGCGCCTGCAACACAGCCATGTCATTGCCTCCGTCAGCCATCAGCATCTCTATGGCCTGAGTTTCCGAATCGTGTTGCCAATGGCACTGGGTTTACCCTTTGCCGCGCAGCAGTTGTTTTACAGTGAACAGCTCGCTGATCAGACCCCTACACGCCGTTATGCGTTTATCAGCAGCCCGGCATTTTTACGTCGACTGGACGCGTCACTGCATCTGCCGCGCTGTGCGTTAATCGTTTCCGCCGGCGGGGCGTTACCCTGGCCCGATGCACAGCGCACGCAGCAATGGTTGGGTTGTAGCGTCGATGAAATTTATGGCAGCACTGAAACCGGCGTGATTGCCTGGCGTTATCTCAGTGCTGAGCAGACGCCGTGGCAATGTTTCCCGGCAGTAGAACTATGTCGTCAGGAAAATGCGCACTGGCGTGTTTTCTCCCCGTTGCTGGAAACACCCGCAGGTTGTGCGCTGGACGACCGTATCCTGCCGCAGTCGGAGGGGCGATTTCAACTGGCTGGCCGCCAGGATCGGGTGGTAAAAATCGAAGATAAGCGCGTCTCACTGAGCGAAATCGAACGACGTCTGTTGGATTTGCCGGGTGTGAACGATGCGGCAGCGCTGGCGATTCAGCGTCATGGTCGCCAGGCGATTGGCGTGGTGCTGGCAATCGCACAGCTTCCTGAACCCGCTGCGCTGTCACACTGCAAACAGCGTTGGAGACAGGCGCTGCAACCCTGGCTGGAGCCGGTGGCGATGCCTCGCTACTGGCGTGTGGTGACGACCATCCCGGTTACCGCGCAAAGTAAGCGCGCCTGGCCGCAAATTGAGGAGCTTTTTCATGTTGCCGATTGAACTTGATGTGCAGCAACAGGAGACAGCCCTGACGCTGCGATTGCGTGTACCTGGCGACCTGCTATGGTTTCAGGGCCATTTTCCGACGCTCCCTATTTTACCCGGTGTGGCGCAACTCGATTGGGTGCTCTATTACGGGCTGACGCGTCTGGTGCCAGGCAAAGCCTTCTCGTCGATTGAGAACATCAAGTTTCAGCAGCCAGTGCCACCGGACGCTGAACTGGAACTCCAGCTCAACTGGCTGGCAGAGAAATCCCTGCTCAGTTTTCAATATCGGTTACTGTCTGACGGCGCCCAACCTATCGCCAGCAGTGGGAAGATTCGCCTGTGCTGAGTGAACCTTTTTCTCCCTGTGTGCTGATCCCCTGCTATAACCACGGCGCGATGCTGGCGTCGGTGTTGCAACGTCTGGCACCGTTTAATTTGCCAATTATCATCGTGGATGATGGCAGCAATGCTCAAACCCGCCAGCTAATTGATGATCTCAACGCGCCCGATCTGCATGTCCATCGGTTGTCAGCCAATCAAGGTAAGGGTGCCGCGGTGATCGCCGGAATGCGCGTTGCCGCAGCCAGAGGATACAGCCATGCATTACAACTGGATGCGGACGGTCAACATCAGGTGGAAGACACGCCTCGTATGCTGGAGGAGGCACGGCGCTATCCGCACAGCCTGATTTCCGGTCAGCCGCTGTATGATGCCTCGATTCCTAAGTCACGTTTATATGGCCGCTACATCACCCATTTTTGGGTCTGGATAGAGACGCTCTCGTTTTCGTTAAAAGACAGCATGTGTGGCTTCCGCGTCTATCCGCTGGTGCCATCGCTGGCGTTATGCGATCGCCAGCCGATTGGGCAGCGGATGGATTTTGATACCGAAATCATGGTGCGCCTTTACTGGCAGGGTACGCCGAGCCGCTTTCTGTCCACGCGCGTGACCTATCCGGTAACCGGTGTGTCGCATTTTGATGCGTTGCACGACAATCTGCGCATCTCGTGGATGCACACCCGTTTATTCTTCGGCATGCTGCCGCGCATCCCACAGTTGCTCCGTCAGCGGGGCAGTGACCGCCATTGGTCGGCAACCCCGGAACGTCGGGGTCAATGGGGGCTGCGGTTTATGTTGTGGTTGTATCAACATGCCGGGCGGGGACCTTTTGTGCTGCTGCTGTGGCCGGTGGTTGCGGTGTACTGGCTCAGCGGACGTCATGCGCGCGCGGCGTCACAGCAGTGGCTGGCAAAGATTCAGCGCTGTGCGCAACAGCAACATCTCAGGTTGCCTGCACCCCTCAATAGTTACCGCCATTTTCTGCGCTTCGGTTACAGCATGCTGGATAAGGTGGCGAGCTGGCGCGGTGATGTGCAGTGGGGACGTGATATTGATTTCGCACCAGGGGCGGAAGAGGTCATTCGTGCCGCCGATGGCAAAGGGCATCTGATCCTGGCTTCACATCTGGGCGATATCGAAGCGTGCCGCGCCATGGCGAAGCAGGTCAGCGGCCTGGTGATCAACGCATTGGTGTTTACCGATAACGCGCAACGCTTTCGCGAAGTGCTGGAAAGTATCGCGCCGCAGGCAGGGGTTAATCTGATGCCGGTCACCGATATGGGTCCGGATACAGCGATCCTGCTGCAACAAAAACTGGACGCCGGGGAGTGGGTGGCGATTGTTGGCGATCGCACAGCGGTCAATCGCCAGCGTGGCGGTGAGCGACGCGTGATCTGGAGTGAATTTCTCGGCCAGCCAGCACCGTTTCCACAGGGACCGTTTTTACTGGCAGCCGCGCTACGTTGTCCGGTTTTGCTGATGTTTGCCTTGCAGCAGCACGGCAAATTACGGGTGTATTGCGAAAACTTTGCCTCCCCTTTATCGCTGCCCCGTGCCACTCGTCAGCAGGCATTGCAGCAGGCGGTGGATCGCTATGCGCAACGTCTGGAGCATCACGCCTTTCTGGCTCCGCTGGACTGGTTTAATTTTTATGATTTCTGGAGCTTACCGGGAGAGGAGAGTCGCGATGAGTGAGCCGAACCACCGTGCCGAGGTGGAAATTGTGGTTTCGTTTAACGACTGCGACCCAATGGGAGTGGTATGGCACGGCCATTATTTCCGCTTTTTTGAAGCGGCACGCGAGGCGTTGTTGCGCAGCGTGAATTACAGCTACCACGAGATGGCCGCCAGTGGTTACGTCTGGCCAGTGGTAGATACGCGGGTGAAATACCGTCAGCCACTGCGCTGCGAAGAGCGCATTCGGGTCAGCGCGACCATCGTGGAATATGAAAACCGTTTGCGGATTGATTACCACATCCACAATGCCGCCGGACAACTGACCACCAAAGCCCACACCATTCAGGTGGCGGTGGATCAGGCCACGCAGGAAATGTGTTTTGTCTCGCCCGCCATATTGTTTGAACGTCTGGGGGTACAACCGTGAAACGATTTTTGCTGACGTTGCTGTTGTTGTGGAACGTCGCCGCGCATGCGGTGACCCTTGAGCAACTGCAACAACGTTTTGCCAGTCAGCCGGTTATTCGTGCCAACTTCGTGCAGGTACGCACCATCGCCGGAATGGCGCAGCCGTTGGTCTCACGCGGACAGCTGCTGATTGCCCAACAGCAAGGGCTGTGGTGGCAACAGAATACGCCTTTCCCGATGACGCTGATTCTGGATGATAAACGCATGGTGCAAAGCATGAGCGGTCAACCACCACAGGTGATCACGGCTGAAAGCAACCCACAAATGTTCCAGTTTAATCATCTGCTACGCGCCCTGTTCCAGGCTGATGAAAAAGTGTTGAAAGAGAATTTCACCCTCGATTTTCAGGATAAGGGCAATGAAAACTGGCAACTGGGACTGACGCCGAAAGCGGCACCACTGAATAAAATTTTCAACCGTATCGAGTTGCAGGGGGACGCGTATCTTAACCGCATCCAGCTGGACGATAAGCAGGGAGATAAAACCGATATCACCCTGAGCGATACCCGGACCGAACCCGGCCATCTGACCGATGAGGAGCGCGCGCGTTTTGCTCCGACACCGTGAAAAAAATCTGGCGCTGGTGTGGTTGACGGTCTGCATGGCGCTGGCTATCGCATTGGCCTGCCTGTTACCGCGTAGCCAGCTAAACAGCAGCGTGCTGGCGCTGTTGCCGCAGCAGAATCTCGGCCAGGCTCCTGCCGAGATTCAGCAGGCTTTTATGCAACGTCTGGATCGTCAGCTGGTCTGGCTGGTGAGCAGTAACGCCGATGACGGTGATGCCGTGGCGGCCTGGTGGCAGGCGCAGCTCAAGGCTTTACCGGAACTGAAGCAAGTCAGTGGCGCAATGGACGATAAGCAAATGCAGCGCTGGGGTTCCTTCGCCTGGCAGAATCGCAATGGTCTGATTGACGACGCCACGCGTGCGCGGCTGCAAAGCGGCGGGGCAGACCAGGCAGACTGGATTTTGGCACAACTGTTTTCCGCTTTCGCCGGCGTGAGCAGCCAGGAGTTACAGCACGATCCGCTACTGCTGGTGCGTGGGGCGCAGCTGGCCTTACAGCAAAATGCCAGCAAAATGGTGCTGCACAATGGCTGGTTGACGGTGAATGACCCACAGCAGCGGCGCTGGTATTTTTTGCACGGCGAGCTGGACAGCAATGCCTTCAGTATCCGGCAAAGTCATCAACTGGTGACGGCGCTGAACCAACTGGAGCAGCAACTGAAAACGCGCTGGCCGGATGCCCGGCTGTTGACGCGGGGCACGGTGTTATTTAGCGATGATGCCAGCCAGCGCGCGCAGCATGATGTCGAGACGTTGGGGAGTGCGACGCTGGCGGGATTGTTGCTGCTGATCTGGCTGGTGTTCCGATCGCTGCGACCGCTCGCGTTGTGCGCATTGTCGGTGGCGATTGGCGCGATGGCGGGGACGGTAGCGACCTTGCTGTGTTTTGGCGAGTTGCATCTCACCACGCTGGTGATGAGCCTGAGTATTGTTGGCATTTCGGCGGATTACACCCTGTACTACCTGACCGAGCGCATGGTGCACGGCAATGAGGCATCGCCCTGGCAAAGTTTGCAGAAGGTGCGTGCCACCCTGCTGCTGGCGCTGGCCACCACCGCCATCGCCTGGCTGCTGATGCTGCTGGCTCCCTTTCCCGGACTGCGCCAGTTGGCGGTATTCGCCGCCAGTGGCCTGAGTGCTTCCTGTCTGACGGTGATCTGCTTCTACCCCTGGCTGGTGCGGGGGCTGCCGGTGCGCCCGATCCCCGGCATGGTGTGGCTGGCCCGCTGGCTCGCAGCCTGGCGACGCCAGCAGGTGCTGATGTGGGGATTACCGGCACTGGTCGCCATGTATGCACTGCTCGGTATCCTGCAACTGCGGGTGGATGATGATATTGCCCATCTGCAAAGCGCACCACAGCAGCTACTGGCCCAGGATCGGCAACTGGCGCAGCTTACCGGGCAGCAGGCCGATCAAACCTGGTTTGTGGTGTGGGGGGATAACCCGCAGCAAACGCTGCAACGGGTGAGCGAGCTGGCTCCTGCGTTACAGCAGGCCCGGCAGCATCGATGGCTGGAAGGGTATCGTATCCTGCCACTTAACTCGCTGGCACGACAGCAGCAGGATTTGACCTTGCTGGCACAAGCAGCCCCCACCATTACGGCACGGCTGAAGCAAGCGGGCGTGACGCTGGCAGAAGCCGATCTGCACGCCATGCCAGTGACGCCGGAAAACTGGCTGGCAAGTCCGTTGAGTGAAGGCTGGCGTTTATTGTGGCTGTCGCTGCCGGATGGACGCAGCAGCGTGCTGGTGCCGGTGAATGGTGTGCGTGACAGTGCGGCACTGGCACAACTGGCGGCGCAACAACCTGGTGTCAGCTGGGTTGATCGCAAAGCCAGCTATGACCAGCTGTTTGGTTTCTGGCGCACATTATTGAGCGGACTGTTGGCGTTAGCGTTGCTATTGATCACCCTGAGTTATGTGATACGGCTGGGGTTGAAAGCTGGCTTGCGTAGCGCGTTACCCTCCTGGCTTTCGCTGGCGGCGGCACTGGCGACGCTTGGCTGGATTGGGGCCAGTCTCAATCTTTTTGCCTTGCTGGCTCTGATTCTGGTGCTGGGTATCGGCATCAATTACACGCTGTTCTTCAGTAACCCGCGCGGCACACCGCTGACTTCAATGCTGGCAGTGACGCTGGCAATGATGACGACGTTGCTGACGCTGGGCATGTTGGTGTTCAGCAGTACCAGCGCCATCAGTAGCTTTGGCGTGGTGCTGTGCAGTGGCATCTTCTGCGCATTCTTACTGGCGCCACTGGCGCTGGCCCCCCGGAAAAGGAAGCAATCATGAACAAGGGCCTGATTTTTCTGCTGATCGCACTGCTGCTGGGTGGCTGCGCCCGTCAGACAGAGCCCACTCATCGGCCAACGGCGTGGCTCAAACCGGGGGTACGCGTCACGTTACCGGCTCCGGGGATTACACCGGCTTTCGAACAGCAGCAGCTGTTAACCGGTCACGTTAAAGGGAAAACGCAATCGTTGCTGGTGCTGTTGGCGGCGGATGAGCAACATATCAGCCTTGCCGGGTTATCGTCGCTCGGCATTCGTCTGTTCCGCGTCACGTATGATGCGACCGGCATTCATACCCAACAGATGATGGCGCTGCCGGAGATGCCGCCCGCCAGCCAGGTGTTGGCAGATATTATGCTGAGCCACTGGCCGATCAGCGCCTGGCAGCCACAATTACCTCAAGGCTGGCAGTTGCAGGATATTGGCGATCGGCGCGAGCTGCGTGATCCATCCGGTACGGTGGTGACGTTGATCCGTTATATGCAACGTGGCACGCAACGTGAGCCGATCAGCATTGATCAGCGCGCTTTTGGTTATCAAATTCAGATTCAACACCTGGACGCATCATGATTTACATCTCGGCTTACGGCATGGTTAATGCACTTGGCAACAGCCTCGAGCAGATCGCTGCCCAATTGCAACAGGGCGAAGCACCGGGGATGCAGCCGCGCGAGAGCTGGTTGCTGGCGGGGAAACGCTGTTGGGTTGGCGAAGTTCTGGGCGAGCTTCCCACCATCCCCACCGAACTGGCCGCGCATAACACCCGTAACAACCAACTGCTGCTGGCTGCGCTGGCGCAGATTCGCCCGGCGGTGGAGGCAGCGGTAGCGCAGTACGGTCGCGATCGTGTGGCAGTGATCCTTGGCACCAGCACCTCGGGGGTTGATGAGGGGGATCGTCAGGTTAGTGCCGGCTTAAGCGGCTATGACTACCGGATGCAGGAGTTGGGCGATCCTTCACGCTTCCTGGCGCATTATCTGCAACTGGATGGCCCGGCTTATACCCTATCCACGGCCTGTTCTTCCAGCGCGCGCGCCATTATTAGCGGCGAGCGCCTGATTGCGGCAGGCCTGGCGGATGTGGCGTTGGTGGGCGGGGCGGATTCGCTCAGCCGTATGCCGATCAACGGCTTTGCCAGTCTGGAATCACTTTCTGAACACCATTGTGCGCCCTTCAGCCGCGATCGTGACGGGATCTCGATTGGTGAAGCGGCAGCGTTGTTGTTGTTAACGCGCGAGCCTCAGCCCCTGGCGCTGCTGGGTGTTGGCGAGTCGTCGGATGCCTGGCATATGTCGGCACCGCACCCGGAAGGTGTGGGAGCAGAACGGGCAATGACAATGGCGTTGCAGCAGGCAGGTTTAGCACCAGAGCAGGTTGGTTATATCAATTTGCACGGCACCGCGACACCGTTGAACGATCAGGTGGAAGCCGCCGTGGTGCAGCGGCTGTTTGGTGATCGCGTACCCTGTAGCTCCACCAAACACCTCACGGGACATACGCTAGGCGCAGCCGGTGCCACCGAAGCCGCGTTGTCGTTGCTGCTGCTGGAGCAACATTTACCGCTGCCTCCACAGGATTTTTCTCACGCGGAACGTGACACCACCTTAGCGGATTGTGGCCTGATTACCGCACCAGTGCCGCTGGGGCGTCCGGTTATCGCGTCTAATTCATTTGCTTTTGGCGGGAACAATACCTGCCTGATTACAGGACGCGTCGATGGTTGATTTTCTGCCGGTAAGTGAATATTTACCGCACCGTGCGCCGATGTTGCTGCTGGATCGTGTTATCGCAGTCAGTGCTGACCATGTCATCTGCGCAGTGACCATTGACGGGCAGGGCGTACTGGCACCGTTTCTGACGCCGCAAGGGGAGCTGCCCGCCTGGTTCGGTGTGGAGATCATGGCGCAGACCGTGGGCGTCTGGTCGGGTTTTCATGCCCGGCAGCAGGGGGAAACTCAGATCCGCCCCGGCATGTTGCTCGGCGGGCGGGGGTATCGCCCGATAGCAGCCACTTTTCCAGCCGGAGCGCATTTGCAGGTGGAGATGCATTTGCTGATGCGTGATGACCGGCTTGGCAGTTTTGAAGGGAAAATTAGTCATCAGTCTGAGTGTCTGGCGACTGGCCGCCTTAACACTTATCAACCCGATGACGATGAATTACAACGACTATTACAAGGACATCAGCCATGACACGTAGCGTTTTAGTAACCGGCGCAAGTAAAGGAATCGGGCGTGCCATTGCCCTGCGGCTGGCGCAGGATGGTTTCCATGTGACGGTGCATTATCACCGTGACGCCGCCGGCGCAACGCAAACGCTGGAGCAGATTATCGCGGCGGGCGGTAGCGGTCGCACCATACAATTTGATGTCGGGCAGCGGGAGGCAACGCGCGCAGCGCTGGAGCAGGATATCGCCCGCTTTGGTGCCTGGTATGGCGTGGTGAGCAATGCCGGTATTACCCGTGATGCGGCTTTCCCGGCATTGAGCGATGAAGAATGGGACAGCGTGATCCACACCAATCTCGATAGTTTTTATAACGTGATTCAGCCTTGTGTGATGCCGATGATCGGCCTGCGCCAGGGGGGGCGGATTGTCACCTTATCGTCAGTCTCGGGCATCATGGGCAATCGCGGGCAGGTGAACTACAGCGCTGCCAAAGCTGGCATTATCGGTGCCAGCAAGGCGCTGGCCATTGAACTGGCTAAACGTAAAATTACCGTCAACTGTATCGCGCCGGGATTGATTGATACCGGTATGACCGATTTGGAACCGCAGGTCATCGACGAAGCACTGAAGCTGATCCCGATGAAACGTATGGGGGGAGCCGAGGAGGTGGCAGGCCTGGCCAGCTATCTGATGTCGGATATCGCGGGTTATGTCACGCGTCAGGTGATTTCAATCAATGGGGGTATGCTGTGATGCAACGTGTGGTAGTCACCGGAATGGGCGGTGTCACGGCGTTTGGTGAAAGTTGGTCTGCGGTGGCTGAGCGCCTGAAACAGGGTAAAAACGCGGTGCGTAACATGCCGGAATGGCAGATCTACGATGGTCTGCATACGCAACTGGGCGCGCCAGTGGACGATTTTACGCTCCCGGATCACTACACCCGCAAACGCATTCGTGCCATGGGGCGGGTGTCGCTGCTGGCGACCCGCGCCACGGAACTGGCGCTGGAGCAGGCGGGGTTGATTGATCATCCGGTACTGACCAGCGGGGAAACCGGTATCGCCTACGGCTCCTCGACCGGCAGTACCGGGCCGGTGAGTGAGTTCGCCACCATGCTGACCGAAAAACACACCAACAATATTACCGGTACCACTTACGTGCAGATGATGCCGCACACCACGGCGGTGAACGCCGGGTTGTTTTTTGGCTTGCGTGGTCGTGTCATCCCGACATCCAGCGCCTGTACCTCGGGCAGCCAGGCCATCGGCTATGCCTGGGAAGCGATTCGTCACGGCTATCAGACGGTGATGGTCGCCGGGGGAGCCGAAGAACTCTGCCCTTCGGAAGCGGCGGTGTTTGACACCTTATTTGCCACCAGCCAGCAAAACGCGACGCCTGGACTGACGCCAGCCCCGTTCGATCAGCAGCGCGATGGGCTGGTGATTGGTGAAGGGGCCGGCACCCTGATTCTTGAGTCGCTGGAACATGCGCAGGCGCGCGGGGCGACGATCTATGCCGAACTGGTCGGGTTTTATACCAACTGCGATGCGGCGCATATCACACAGCCGCAGCGGGAAACCATGCAAATTTGCATCGAGCGTGCCTTGCAAATGGCGGGAGTGACCCCGGAGCAAATTGGCTACATTAATGCCCACGGCACCGCTACCGATCGCGGTGATATTGCCGAAAGTCAGGCCACCGCTGCGGTGTTTGGCGAAAATACGCCGATTTCCTCCCTGAAAAGCTACTTCGGCCATACGCTGGGGGCATGTGGGGCACTGGAAGCCTGGATGAGTATTGAGATGATGCGTGAAGGCTGGTTTGTGCCGACGCTGAACCTGACACAGCCCGCCGCGGAATGCGGAAAGCTGGATTACATCATGGGCGAAGTTCGTCAGCTCGAAACGGATTATATCCAGTCAAATAACTTTGCTTTTGGCGGCATTAATACGTCTCTGGTGTTCCGCCGTTGGCGAGGGATGTAACGCCACCATTCCCATAGCGGTGCGATTTATCGCGCGTTATTTGTCTGTAGCATTAAAGTCAAAGGCGCGCGATAAATCGCGCCGCTACGTTTCAACATCAATTTTCTGTCATGCCCTGTCTGGAATTCGTTAAGAAAATGCCTGGATTTTTCTTGCATTCGGCGCAGTCCTCAGCATAATCGCAAACCGCAATAAAAATGATTATCAATTAAATTTGTATCAGGGGATATCCATGCGCACTACGCCTTTCAATCCCGGACTGAAACCGACACTGCTGGCTGTAATGGTCAGTGCCGGTTGTTTGCCAGTGATGGCTGCTACCACCAACACCACCGCAGATGCGGCAAAAAAAGAACAGCAGACACTGACGGTGACAGCGACACCGCAGACTGATTTCAAACCTGGCGGTAACGATCTGGTTCCCGCTTACCTGGATGGTCAGGTGGCGCACGGTGGCCGTCTCGGCATGCTGGGCGAACAAAATGCCATGGATGTGCCGTTCAACGTGATCGGTTTTACTTCCAAAGCGATTCAGGATCAGCAGGCAAAAACCATTGCCGATGTGATTCGTAACGATGCCACCGTGCAGAATGTGAAGGGTTACGGCAACTTTGCTGAAAGCTATCGTATTCGTGGTTTTCGCCTGGATGGTGATGCCATGACTTACGGTGGTCTGGCAGGCATCGTGCCGCGTCAGGTGATGGATGCCTCACTGATTGACCGGGTGGAAATTTTCAAAGGGGCTAACGCGCTGCTGAACGGATCTGCCGAGACGGGTGTCGGTGGCATGATCAACCTGGAACCAAAACATGCTGAAGACACACCACTGACGCGCGTGGGTGTGGATTACACCTCAGATTCGCAATTAGGCACCACCGCAGATATTGGCCGTCGTTTTGGTGATAATAACCAGTTCGGCGTGCGCCTGAATGCTGTTCACCGTGAAGGTGAAACCGGTGTTGACGGTGAAAAGAAACGCACCACCGCTGCTTCATTGGGTCTTGATTACCGTGGCGATCGTCTGCGTACCTCGCTGGATGTGGGGTATCAGAAGAAAACCTTCCATGATGCCCGCAACGGTATCAATATTGGCGGTATCGACTTTATTCCAGACGTACCTTCTAATAGCACCAACTACAGCCAGAACTGGATATTCAGTGATATCGAATCTGAATTCGGCCTGGCAAAAGCTGAATACGATCTCAATGATCAATGGACTGTCTATAGTGCGCTGGGTGCGCAGCACACGCACGAAATTGGTAACTACGGCACGCCGAAAGTGTTGGATCGCGCTGGCAACGCCACTATCGGCCGTTTCGATACTAACCGTATTCAGGACACCATGAGTGGCAGCGTGGGCATCCGTGGTGATTTCACCACCGGTTTTGTGACGCACAAAGTCAACATCGGTTACTCGGCAATGACCTCGAATGCGAAAAATACCTATCGCATGTCTTCGGGTAACGATGCGGATATCAACATCTATAATCCGCATGATGTGGCGGAACCGGATACCGTCTTCGCTGGGGGCACCAAATTCAGCGATCCGCTAACGACTTATCGTTCACGTTCGCAGGGGTATCTGCTGAGTGATACGCTGGGCTTCTTTGATGATTCGCTGCTGCTGACTTTAGGTGCACGCCATCAGAAAGTGGTGGTGCGTAACTACGGCTATGATGGTGTGGAAGATACCGGAACACGCTTTGACAGCAGCCGCTGGTTACCGGCATATGGCTTACTGTACAAAGCGACCAGCAATATCTCGCTGTATGCCAACCATACTGAATCACTCACGCCGGGTACGGCTGCGCCGTTCACTGCCTCTAACTACGGCAGCGTGACGGGTATTGTGCATGCCAAACAGAACGAAGTTGGAGTGAAAGCAGACTACGGGCGTATTGGTGGCACGCTGGCGCTGTTCGAAATCAAGCAACCGGTCGGTGTGCTGAACGACGGCGTCTACAAACTGAATGGCGAACAGCGCAACCGTGGTGTGGAACTGAACGTATTTGGTGAACCGCTCCTGGGTCTGCGTCTGAACGGCAGTGCAACCTGGATCGATCCGGATATGACCAAAACCGGTGACAGCAACGAAAATGGTAAAAACGCGATTGGCGTACCCCGTTTCACTGCGGCACTGGGCGCTGAATATGATATCAAACCAGTTGATGGCCTGACGGCAACCGCTCTGCTGAACTATACCGGTTCACAGTATGCTGACCTCGCCAATACCATGAAAATGGACGATTACACCACGTTGGATCTGGGGCTGCGCTACCGGATGAAGGTCAACCAAAACGACATGGTATGGCGTGTTGGAGTGGATAATGTCACCAACGAGAAATATTGGGCGAACGTCGACGACAGTGGCACTTACCTGACGCAAGGGGAGCCACGTACCGTCAAAGTCTCACTCACCTACGATTTCTAATCCCATCAGCGGGGCGCGATTGCGCCCCGTTTTCATTTTGCTGGCTTTCTATTACACTCGGAACGGTAATCCAGTCGGTCGATCCCTTTATTTTTTGCTGAGTTAACATGAGTTCACCTGCGCCACCTGACGATCATGACGAACCCCTGCGGCAGCCGCTGGACGATGCGCAGTTTGCCATTGTGGTACTTGCAGTGACCTCGGTTACCCTTATAATCTTTGTCCTGATGATGACGTTATGGATGAGCTAAGGCTTGCTGCAACGGGTATCGGAAGCCTGTAAGGAGATGTCGATGGAATCCCGAGATGACAAACTGATTGCCATAATAGGCCTGCTTTCTGCCTGTCTGATTGGTGTGGTGTTCCTGTTTACCATGACCTGGCTCACCGATGTGCGCCATCCTGCCGATCAATCCCTTGATGTACAAACCTGCGGTCCTAAACATCCCAACTCGCAACAATCTTAACTTTGCTGACGTTTTTGCCACTTAATTTGCTGACTGCGCAACTCCAGCGCTAAACCCTCATGCAACGTGCGATTGCCGTTGGGATCACCCAAACCAAATAACGCACCGGGCGAACGCCGGTCATCGGCCCACGCCGGATACTCCACCACCGGATAAAGCGAAATCCCTTCCAGCGCCACCCCTTCATCCAGCGCCAGCATTGCCTCTTCACTCACCTGATGGAACCAGGACGCACGGGCATCGCCTTCGGCACCGGTCTCGGCCAGCAGCATCGGGCGCTGATAACGCTGCCAGCATTGCCACAGCAGACGATGTAAGGGCAATCGTGCAGGGTGATCTACCGGCAATGGTTCACCGGGGAAAAACCAGTGATTATCCGGGTAGTAATTCAGTCCAAGGATATCGAGGAAATCTTCGCTGCCGCCCAGTTCCGGGGCGTCGCGTCCGGCCAGCCAATCCCAGGCTTCAAATTGCGCCTGATGTTGCGCGTCGGCATAGGGTTTGCTGTCGGGATTCGCGGGGTCGGTGGCAACCTGTACCAGTGGATCGGTCAGTACAAAACGCGCCTGCGGATAGATCTCGCGAATGGCATGCATCGCTGCCAGCGATGCGCGTACCAGCTGACGCTTCAGCTCTTTGCCGCGCTGACTGGAATAGGGATCGAGCCAGGCGACATCGGCGCCAGCCCACGACCAGAAGGAGATTTGATTGATCGGCGTAAAAAACGGTTGCTGCACCCCTTCATCACGCATCAACTGCGCCATCGCGCGGGCGAAGCGTTCAAAATGCTGGACAAAGGCGGCACTCCAGATGTCGAGATGGTCGGGATAGCCAAAATGCGCCAGTTCCCAGATGATTTGCAGATCATGGCGCGCCGCGGCGTGCACCATTGGCAGAAAAGAGTGCCAGTCATATTCGCCGGGCGTGGACTCAATCAGATACCAGCGTGCGCCATCGCGCGCGGTGCGCAACCCTTCCTGCGCCAGCGCGGCATAATCCTTCTCCAGCAGCATGTCATGACCGCTACTGATCACCATATCCAGTCGCCGCCCTCCGGCACGACGGGAAGTCGAACAGGGAAAACTACCCTGAAAAAAACTGCGAAACAGCCGGGGCTGATAGCGCGGGGATGGGGGATCAAGGGGGTGTTGCGCCATTTTTCCTCTCCTCACGGGGAACGCCGAATGCAGATCGTCCCGCTAAGTCTAGACTAAATTAAGCGCAGGCCAGCCGCTGCAACCGGAAGCCTCTGATTGCGATGCGCTGTGCTGCCACCAACAATAAGAAGATTATGTGTTGCAGGGAACCTGTATGAGCGAAGCCGTACCACGCCATTCTGAGGAAAATCAGCGAAACTGGCTTAACGAAATTGTGGATGCACGCTGCGCGCGCCATCCGGGGATGAGTGGCGTCCATCCTCTCAATGATGGGCTGGATGCGTTTGCTGCACGTTATCTGTTGATGGGCATGGCCCGAAACACCATCGATGTGCAGTACTACATCTGGCAAAACGACATGTCAGGCCGCCTGCTGTTCAGCGCGCTGCTCGATGCAGCGGAACGCGGCGTTAAGGTGCGGCTGCTGTTGGATGACAACAACACGCCCGGCCTCGATGAAACCCTCGCCGAACTGGACCGCCATCCCAATATCGCGGTGCGATTGTTTAATCCTTTCTCGTTTCGCACCTTGCGTATGCTGGGCTATCTGACCGATTTCGCCCGCCTCAATCGCCGTATGCATAATAAAAGCCTGACGGTGGACGGTGCCATCACCCTGGTGGGGGGGCGAAATATTGGCGATGAATATTTTGGCACCGGTGATGAGCCGTTGTTCACCGATCTCGACGTGATGGTCATCGGCCCGGTGGTACCGGAAGTGGCGCAGGATTTTGAGCGCTACTGGCGCAGCAAAGCCGTGTTGCCATTACGCAGCGTGGTGGAGGTGCGCGGCGAGCACCAGGCCGTGCGACTGCCGGAAGCCTGGCAAGATAGTGAGGCGGTACAGCGTTATCTGGCGCGGCTGGATCACTCCCCATTTGTTGGTCAGATGGCAGAGGGGACGCTGAGTATGACCTGGGCTGCGACGCGCTTGTTAAGCGATGATCCGCGCAAAGGGCTGGGCAAAGCGAAGCGTTCCTCTTTGCTGCCACAGCGAATGCTGGAGGTGATTGGAACGCCACAACAGCAGTTCGACATTATCTCGGCCTACTTTGTCCCGACGCGGGCTGGTGTGGCACAGCTGCTGGCGTTGAAACGGCGTGGGGTCAAAATCGCGGTTCTGACTAATTCACTGGCCGCTAATGACGTCAGCGTGGTGCACGCGGGTTATGCGCGCTGGCGCAAAAAGTTGCTCCGTCACGGCATCGCGTTATACGAACTGAAACCACAGGCCAATGCCAGCGACGCGCCCCACGATCGCGGGCTAACCGGGAACTCCGGTTCCAGTCTGCATGCCAAAACCTTTACCGTGGATAATCGTAAAGTGTTTATTGGATCGTTTAATTTCGATCCTCGTTCAGCGGTGCTTAACACCGAAATGGGACTGGTGATTGAGAGCGACACCCTGGCGCAGCGTACTCATCAACGCTTTATTCAGGGGATGCGGGACCGTGCCTGGATGTTACGGCTTGATGGATGGGGCCGGGTGAATTGGGTGGAATATCCGGGTGAGGCCGGTGAGGTGGTGCATATTCACGAGCCGCAATGTACCTGGTTTCAGCGGCTGATGGTGCGACTGGTGTGGCATTTGCCGATTGAATGGTTGTTGTGAAAGCAGCGGGCCAGCTTAGCTGGCCCGTGGGTTATGCACGCTGTGGTTTGCCGGAGAACAGAAAGCGCAGCAGTGGAATACGCAGATGGATTTCATACAGGGTAAATGACACGCCAAACACCATCAGCAGGCCGAGGAAAAAACCCAGCGTGTTATTGCTGATCAGTGGGGTGATAAAAATGCCGTACAGCAGGGTGAGCGGATGGTGCACCAGATAAATAAACAGCGAGGCATTCACCAGATACATGATGCGGGGCGAATGGCTGTTCAGCAGTTTATGTCCGAAGCAGAAACAGACGTTCAGCATGCACAGGCCCATCAGGGTTGAAATCACGTTGTCGATTTCATACAGCCAACCATCGCCGCTGCTGAAGCGTTGATTGAGGCTGTAGGCGACAAACACCGCAATGGCACCAAAACACATCACCGGATTAAAACGCACAAACAACGCCTTCAGTGGCGGATGTTTCCAGCTCAATGCTCCCAACATAAAGAAGGGCAGGAAGAACAGGCTTTGCATCACGGCGGTGCTGAACAGGCCATCCATTAACCATGCGGGCTGGAAATAAAAGATTGCGCGGCGGAAGACGCACCACGCCAGCGACCACGCCAGTAACGCCAGCGTCAGTTTGCCCCAGCCCACACGGGTGTAATCAATCTGTCGATGCTGGGAGCGCAGCCAGCGGAAGGTGATCATGCCGAGGCTGGTGAGAATGACCAGCACCACCAAAAACCACAGGTGAGAAATCAGATCCCACGCCACCGCATTGTACTTTTGATACAGGGAGAAACTGTCCCAATCTCCGACTTTATCTGTCAGATTTTTTAGCAGAAAAAACTGCGGCAGGGTGATCAACGGCACGGCGGTCAGCAGCGGGATACCCACGCGCTCCAGACGCACCTTCAACCAACGTTGTGGCTTATAGCGCAGATATAGCATGTAGGAAAAATAGCCGGAAATGACGAAAAACACCTGCATGCGAAATGCGTGAATGAAGTCATTAAACACCGTCAGCCACATCGAGGCATCCTGGCTATTTACTGCCCATTTTTGTGTCGAGTAAATCAGGGAGACGTGAAAGGGTACGCCCAATAGCATTAAATAAGCTCGAATCGAATCGAGAAAATATTCGCGTTCGGATTTTGCTGCAGTCATAAGCATCCAATAGTTTTGTGTCCTGGCCGGTTTCGCCCTGAAACCGGATTATGCCGGACGAAAATTCTACCGGCTGTAAACGAGGTATACTATAGGCTGATTCTGTATCGTCTAATTATCCTAAAAGCGCATTTTCCACTTACAAATAAGGGGAACAATCGGTTACATACGCTGTCGGAAAAAAGAATAATCCTTTAAGATATGCGGGTTTGATCTAAGCACACGCGAAAGGGGGGGATGTGCTGACTTTAGAAAAAAATATGGCCGGACTGAAGAAGATGCGCTGGTTAGGCGCGGCAGTTCTGCTGGCGTTGTACGCGAATAATAGCTGGGCGTTCAACCTCGATGATGTAGCAAAACAGGCTCAGGCGATGGCAGGCAAAAGCTTCGAAGCGCCGAAGAGCAATTTACCCTCTCAGTTTCGTGAAATGAAATTTGCTGACTATCAGCAGATCCAGTTTAACCACGATAAAGCCTACTGGGGCAAACTGCGCACGCCATTTAGACTTGAGTTCTATCACCAGGGTATGTACTTCGATACGCCGGTGAAAATTAACGAAGTCACCGCCAGTACGGTGCGTGAAATCAAGTACAATCCGGACTATTTCAACTTCGGCAACGTCAAGCATGACGCAGACTCGGTGAAAAACCTGGGTTTTGCCGGATTCAAAGTACTTTATCCGCTTAATGAAAAGGGTAAAGACGACGAAATCACCAGCTTCCTCGGAGCCAGCTACTTCCGCGTTATTGGTGCAGGCCAGGTTTATGGTCTGTCAGCGCGCGGTCTGGCCATCGATACGGCGTTACCTTCAGGCGAAGAGTTCCCACGCTTTAAAGAGTTCTGGATCGAGCGGCCAAAACCGCAGGACAAGCAACTGGTGATCTATGCGTTGCTCGATTCACCGCGTGCCACGGGTGCCTATCGCTTTATCGTACGTCCGGGTAAAGAATCTACTGTCGATGTGCAGGCGAAAGTCTATCTGCGTGACAACGTTGGTAAACTGGGTGTCGCGCCGTTAACCAGTATGTTCCTGTTCGGGGCTAACCAGCCGTCGCCGGTCAGCAACTTCCGTCAGGAGCTGCACGACTCCAACGGTCTGTCTATCCATGCCGGTAACGGTGAGTGGATTTGGCGTCCGCTGAATAATCCGAAACATCTGGCGGTCAGCACCTTTACCATCGAAAGCCCGAAAGGCTTTGGCTTGCTGCAACGTGGGCGTGATTTCAGCCATTATCAGGATCTCGACGATCGTTATGATCTGCGCCCGAGTGGCTGGGTTGAACCGTTAGGCGATTGGGGCAAAGGCCGGGTTGAGCTGGTGGAAATCCCGACGGCTGATGAAACCAACGACAACATTGTGGCGTTCTGGACGCCGGAAAAATTGGCTGAGCCGGGCAAAGAGATGAGTTTCCAGTATCGTCTGCACTTTACCCGTGACGAAAATCTGCTGCACTCCGATGACGTTGCCTGGGTGAAAGATACCCTGCGTTCCGCCGGAGATGTGAAGCAATCAAATCTCGTACGTCAGCCGGATGGCAGCATCGCCTTCACCGTCGATTTTGTTGGCAGAGCGATGAGCAAACTGCCGGAAAATACGCAGGTTGCACCGCAGGTCAGTGTGGGTAATAACGCTGAAGTGGTGGAGCAGAGCGTACGCTACAACCCGGTCACTAAAGGCTGGCGCCTGGTGCTACGTTTGCGCGTGAAAGATAACAAGCAGCCGACCGAGATGCGTGCGGCGCTGGTTAGTGGCGACAAGACATTGACGGAAACCTGGAGCTATCAGCTACCTGCCAATGAATAACTCGACTTTTACACCTCAATCTTACGTGGAAGCCCTGCCGCTCGATGCGGCAGGTCGCGCGCGTCTGAGCGTTTCGTTACAGAATGCGCAGGCGTTCCACGCTATTCATGCGTCGCTGGGACACGATGATGCCGCCAGCGAGCGCCCGGATGATGCGCCGCTAAAATCGGTGTCGTCCCGTGTGCAGTTGGCCTGGCCAGATTCACTGGCTGAGGGTCAGCAACTGGGTAAAGATTATCTCGGCCGTACTATCCTGAAGGCGATGCCAAAGGTTACGCGTTCGCTGATGTTCCCGGAAGCCTGGCGTACCAACCCGTTGGCTCGTGCCTGGGATTCGTTACGCGGGCATAAATCGACGCCACGTTACAAAACGGCGGAAGAACAAAAAGCGGAAGATAAGTGGCGTCACGTTGGTTCGATGCGCCGCTATGTTCTGCTGATTCTGACGCTGTTTCAGACCGTGGTTGCTACCTGGTACATGAAAACCATTCTGCCGTATCAGGGCTGGACGCTGCTCGATCCGATGGAACTGTTTAACCAGAACTGGTTGCAATCGGTGGAGTTGATCCTGCCGTATATTCTGCAAACCGGCATTCTGTTCCTGTTCGCCATTCTGTTCTGTTGGGTGTCTGCCGGTTTCTGGACCGCATTGATGGGCTTCCTGCAACTGCTGATTGGTCGTGATAAGTACAGCATCTCGTACTCCACGGTGGGGGATGAAGCCCTCAACCCGGAGCATCGTACTGCACTGATCATGCCGATCTGTAACGAAGATGTGGAACGCGTATTCGCGGGCTTACGTGCAACCTGGGAATCGGTCAAACGCACCGGGAACGCAGAACACTTTGACGTCTACATTCTGAGTGACAGCTACGATGCGGATATCGCGATTGCCGAGCAGAAAGCCTGGATGGAGCTGGTGCGCGATGTCGGTGGTGCGGGCAAGATTTTCTATCGTCGCCGTCGTCGCCGTGTGAAACGTAAAAGTGGCAACATTGATGACTTCTGCCGTCGCTGGGGTAGCAACTACAGCTACATGGTGGTACTGGACGCCGACAGCGTGATGAGCGGTGAGTGTCTCACCGGTCTGGTACGCATGATGGAAGCCAACCCGAATGCCGGTATTATCCAGTCGTCACCAAAAGCGTCAGGCATGGATACGCTGTACGCACGTTGTCAGCAATTTGCTACCCGCGTATACGGTCCGCTGTTTACTGCCGGGTTGCACTTCTGGCAGTTGGGCGAATCCCACTATTGGGGTCATAACGCCATTATTCGTGTGAAGCCGTTTATCGAGCACTGTGCGCTGGCACCGCTGCCGGGCGAAGGCTCTTTTGCCGGTTCGATTCTGTCGCATGACTTTGTCGAAGCTGCATTGATGCGTCGTGCCGGATGGGGCGTGTGGATTGCATACGACCTGCCGGGTTCCTACGAGGAGTTGCCGCCTAACCTGCTGGATGAGCTGAAGCGTGACCGTCGCTGGTGTCACGGTAACCTGATGAACTTCCGCCTGTTCCTGGTAAAAGGGATGCACCCGGTACACCGCGCGGTGTTCCTGACGGGCGTGATGTCATACCTGTCAGCGCCGTTGTGGTTTATGTTCCTCGCGCTCTCCACCGCCCTACAGGTGGTCCATACGCTGATGGAACCCACCTACTTCCTGCAACCACGTCAGTTGTTCCCGGTGTGGCCGCAGTGGCGTCCCGATCTGGCGATTGCGCTATTCTCAACCACCCTGGTGTTACTGTTCCTGCCGAAACTGCTCAGCGTGGTGCTGATTTGGTTCAAAGGCGCAAAACCTTACGGTGGGGCAGTGCGCTTGTTCTTCTCGTTGCTGCTGGAAATGCTGTTTTCGGTTCTGCTGGCACCGGTGCGTATGCTGTTCCATACCGTGTTTGTGGTCAGCGCATTCCTCGGCTGGGAAGTGGTGTGGAATTCACCGCAGCGTGACGATGATGCGACGCCCTGGAGTGAAGCATTCCGCCGCCACGGTTCGCAGATGCTGCTCGGGATTGTCTGGGCTGTCGGCATGGGCGTGCTGGATTTGAACTTCCTGTGGTGGCTGTCGCCGATTGTCTTCTCACTGATTCTGTCACCGTTCGTCTCAGTTATGTCGAGCCGTGCCACCATTGGTCTGAAGAGTAAGCGCGCGAAGCTGTTCCTGATCCCGGAAGAGTACGATCCGCCGCAAGAGTTGGTCGACACGGACAACTATCTGCAACTGAACCGCGAACGTGCGCTGAAGAATGGCTTTATGCATGCGCTGTTCAACCCGGCATTTAACGCTCTGGCGACGGCAATGGCGACTTCACGTCACCTGCACAGCAAGATACTGGATCATTCGCGCGATCGGCGTGTGGATCAGGCATTGAGCGATTCGCCGGAAAAACTGAACCGTGAGCAGCGTTTACAGCTGATTAGCGATCCGGTGGTGCTGGCGCGCGTGCATACGCGCCTGTGGGAGGATGGAGATAAATATCATGAGTGGGTTGAGAGCTATCAAAAGCTGAAGCTAAACCCGCAGGCACTGCCTCAGCAGTCATGATATCGGGTCAGTAACCCAGTAAAAAAGCCGCTATCGCAACACGATAGCGGCTTTTTTTATCTGTTACGACAGCAAGACTGTTCCGACTAACGCAATCTTTACGCTGTCGGGTGTGGTTATTCACCCACACTGACGGCTAAAATAGCGCCAGGCCATTGTGAGAATTTGTTGTGAATCGTTTCATGAAATTCATCGTTGTAAGTGCAGCCATTCTGTTACTGAGCGGATGTGGCAGCATTATCAGTCGTACCGTGCCGGGGCAGGGGCACGGTAATCAATATTACCCAGGAGTGCAGTGGGATGTGCGTGACGGCGCATGGCGGATGCTTACCATCCTCGATTTACCGTTGTCATTGGTGATGGACACGCTGCTATTACCGGTGGATGCCCATCACGGACCTTACGAATAAGCTTTACGCCCAGCGGTCAGAATCACTGTTATCGTCGTCCCATTCGGCTGCTGCGGCTTCACCTTCTTCAGTATCCATCGGCGGTTCGAGCTGAAACTCTCCCTCATCCCATTCATGTAGCGTATTTTCAGATTGCCACTCCTGACGAAGCTCAATTTCGTCATAGTCATCATCAAAAATGGCCTGAGCTGCTTCGCCGCTGCGAACAGGCAGACATTCACCTTGTCCATCCTCATCAGCGAAAAACTCAGCCTGCCACATGATGTCGCCATCCTGCATGACATATTTTTGCAGAGCGAATTGGTTGACGACGGCATCGTCCTCATCCAACTCAGGTTGACTGGCGAGAAACTCTTCACGCGCCGCCTCGATGGCTTCGACTAAGGTGCTATACATGCTCATCGCAATCTCCTTGCCTGTTGAATAGGGCTTCCAGAGAAGAATAGACGAAAAATCACCATGCGCAGGAGGGAATAACATTCGGGCGAATGAGGTGCCACATCCGCCCGAATGTGTCAGAGCATTTTTTGTGGAAAATGCAGTACAGGCCGCACAGATTCGCGGATAACTGGCGCAGAATAACGAATGCAACATTTAATACAGGGTTTCACCTTTTTAAAATTAATGCGCGCAATCGATAAGGCCTGATTTAAATTATAGAGCGTACCAATAAAGACCATATCCTCCTTTTCGGGCAGACGCTTACACTCTTTCCGATGCAGTAAATGGTAATTGTCCTGATCGGTACTGACCGTCACATAATAATAGATGCCTTTATTCATATTATGAGTTCCTGCTGTATATTTGCTGTGTGTAATCTTTATTATTTTTTTTGAACAGTTATTGAACTAACTGTCATTAACGAAACTAACTGGAATCGAATTCACTAACAAATTCCAGAAAGGTATAAAGAGGGTGTGTCTTTTTTAGAAACGGAATAAGCGTTGCGGCCACCAGGATAATTCCTTGTAAATTAAGTTAATTTTCCTGCATTGATTAGCGATTTCAAAGAATTTAGTAATATTAAATAGGAATATGCCTGGAATTGGAAAAAAACAGGTCCATACAACCATATTGCGATCAATAAATTTTATTTAATCTTTCAGGTGTAAATCAACGACATGCGCATAAGATGTCGCATCGTAACCAGCACGGGCTTAAGTAATGATCACCATTGTCTGATTTTATTCTGAGAAAGCTCTATAAATATATGGTCTGAGAAAATACGCCAGCTTCAATTAAGTCTGGTACAGTTTTAACAAAAAACTGACGGATAATGTCATGAATTAAGGCAAATTTCAGTTTTGATGCAGAGGGACACTCCCTGTGTCCCACATCACATTAATAACGCGAGGGTTGGCCTTCTGGCTGGGTTTTGAAACGACGATGCAGCCACATGTACTGCTCCGGGGCCAGCAATACGCTCTCCTCAACCACTTTATTCATGCAAATTGCAGTGTCGAGTTCGCTTTCCAGTGAAAATTTGTCACGGATATCCGGCATGATTTTTAGTTCGTAGCCACGGCCATGTGGCAGGCGGCGGGCCAGAAAGGGGACAACACTGGGATTTGCCAGACGGATCAGCATATGCGTCCCGGTCGTGGTGGCGGCATCTTCAACGGCAAAAAACGGCGCGAACACACTGCTACGCGGGCCATAATCATGGTCAGGTGCATACCAGATAATGTCGTTGTTTTTCATTGCGCGGATCATGCCCTTAAGGTCTTTACGATCGAGCATGCTTTTATTGGAACGCATACGTCCCCAGGTTTGCAGCCAGTCGATCAGTTTGTTGTCGTTTGGCCGATAAACACCGATGCCGGGATTGTTCATGCCAAAAACACGGGCGCCCAACTCCAGGGTAAGAAAATGCATCCCGATAAGTAAAATACCGCGTCCGGCAGCCAGTGAAGAGTCAATATGCTCCAGACCGGTACAGGCTACCCATTTGCGGATACGCCAGTCCGGCCAGAACCAGGCCATACCGGTTTCAATCAACCCCATGCCGACCGATTCAAAATTGTGTTTTACCATCGCATTGCGTTCGCTGATTGGCATATCAGGAAAACATAACTCCAGATTACGTTGGGCAATTTTGACGCGACGCTTCAGAAACCGCATGGCAATGCGGCCCAGACCACAGCCGATGACGTATAAAACCGGGTAAGGCAATAGCACCAGTAAATAGAGAGTCCCAATACCCAACCAGGTAAACCAGTAGCGTGGATGAAGGAGTTCACGGGAAAATTGTGGAAGTTGAGTCATTGAAATGTCAGTATCCTGCGTCTTGTACCAGAGGTACCGGTTCCTGTTATTTGTGTCTATTGTGCCATTTTTTCTCTCTGACTGAAATCAAGCATAGTTGCCCTGCTGATGTCTGAATTCACCTTATCGCATTAAAATATAATTGCCGAACAAAAATGCGGCACAGCTCACCCTTGCCGATATTCGCGGCAAAGGCTATGCATTGTGGTGATTTCAGGTATCATGTGCGCGCTCATTTTTTCCTATTGCTAACAGGAACGAACACCATGCCAGTGTTACACAACCTTGTTTCCAATAAAGAGCTGAAGGCACGCATGCTGGCTGAAACCGAGCCGCGTACCACAGTCTCTTTTTATAAATACTTCCAGATTGCCGATCCCAAAGCATTCCGCGATGCGTTGTACATTGGGTTAACCAAGCTCAAGGTATTTGGCCGCGTGTATGTCGCCCATGAAGGCATCAACGCGCAAATCAGTGTGCCCGCCAGCCAGTATGAAAGCATGAAAGCTTTTCTCTACGGCTTCGATCCGGCACTGAATAATCTGCGTATGAATATCGCGCTGGATGATGATGGGAAATCATTCTGGGTTTTGCGCCTGAAAGTACGCGATCGCATCGTCGCAGACGGTATTGAAGACAACAGCTTTGATGCCAGCGATGTCGGTAACTATCTGAAAGCCGCCGATGTCAATACGATGCTGGATGATCCCAATGCGGTGTTTGTCGATATGCGTAACCACTACGAATTCGAAGTGGGGCATTTTGATAATGCGCTGGAAGTCCCTGCTGATACTTTCCGCGATCAGCTGCCGATGGCGGTCGACATGCTGAAAGACCAGAAAGATAAAAAGATTGTTATGTATTGCACCGGCGGCATTCGTTGCGAGAAAGCCAGTGCCTGGATGAAACATAACGGTTTTGATGATGTTTATCACATCGAAGGCGGCATCATTGAATACACCCGCCGGGCGCGTGAGCAGGGGTTACCGGTACGTTTTAAAGGCAAAAACTTTGTCTTTGATGAACGTATGGGGGAACGCATTTCCGATGATGTGCTGTCGAATTGTCATCAGTGTGGCGTACCTTGTGACACCCACACCAACTGCGTCAATGACGGCTGTCATTTGCTGTTTATTCAGTGCCCAAGCTGTGCCGAGAAGTTTCACAATTGCTGTAGCCCGCTGTGCATGGAAGAGTCAAAACTGTCGCCGGAAGAGCAGCGCACACGTCGCGCTGGTCGTGAAAATGGCAACAAAGTCTTCAATAAATCGCGTGGTTTGCTCAACATGACGATGGCAATTCCATTGCCAGAGAAGAAGTAAGTAACCGGCAGCCTGCCACGATGCAGGCTGCCTCATTTTTTACTGTCGAACCCCTTCGACTGAAATAATCAATTCCGCTTTTTGCGATGCTGGTCCCAGATCTTTGTTGATGTTGAATTCTTTCAACACCACATCGCCACTGGCCTCAAAGCCTGCACGATAGCCTCCCCAGGGATCTTTACCTTCGCCAATCAAATGCGCATTCAGCGTAATCGGTTTGGTTACGCCGTTGAGGGTCAAATCGCCGTTGATTTTATACTCATTGCCCTCTTTCTTAACGGCAGTGGAGACAAACGTCGCCTGCGGGAATTTGTCCGTATTCAGGAAATCAGCACTGCGCAGGTGTTTATCACGTTCGGCATGGTTGGTATCGAGACTACCGGTATTAATGGTGACATTGACTTTGTCGGCACCTGGGTTCGCTTCATCAAAGGTAAAACTGCCATCGAAATCCTTAAAGCTACCGTAGAGCCAGCTGTAGCCGAGATGCTGAATACGGAACTGGACAAAGGCGTGTTGTCCCTGTTTATCAAATTTGTAATCTGCGGCATTGGCCGTCAGGCTGGCGGCCAGTAAACCAGCACCTGAAAGCATCAGCAGGGTCTTCTTAAGCATGTCACTTTTCCTTTTCAGAGGTTAATGGGATGCGGCAACCCAGCATCCTTTGCAGCGTGATATCACGGTCAATAAAGTGGTGTTTCAGCGCGGCAA
Source organism: Pantoea sp. X-Soil-TKNS-1279 (assembly GCF_059730565.1). Classification (NCBI taxonomy): domain Bacteria; kingdom Pseudomonadati; phylum Pseudomonadota; class Gammaproteobacteria; order Enterobacterales; family Erwiniaceae; genus Pantoea; species Pantoea sp. X-Soil-TKNS-1279. The sequence continues at coordinate 1,724,892 of NZ_AP035948.1, forward strand.
GCCCGTGTAGTACCGAAAGCACCACCACCGTCCAGGCAAGCCAGAGATGAATATCGCCAGCTACATCGGCTTGTTCTGCTGCCCCAGCAGCCAACGCGGGGATATCGAACCAGCCAAACAACGAAACAGGTTTACCGTCAGCGGTGGAGATCAAATAGCCACTGACCAGTATGGCCAGCAGCAGGCTGTACAGCAGCCAGTGAGCGGCAATCGCCGCAAACCGGACCACAGGGGAGTAGCTGCGCAGTGGTGCCGGAGGAGGGGACAGGAAACGCCACAGCAGGCGTAGCAACAGGGCCATCAATAACAGGATGCCAATACTTTTGTGAATTTCTGGTGCGCTGTGATACCAGCTGTCGTAGTAACCCAGCCCGACCATCCACAATCCGAGCGCAAACATGCCATAAATGGCGAGCGCCATTAGCCAGTGTAATAAGATAGATATCAAACCAAATTGCTGTGGGGAATTGCGCCACATCATCGGTAAATCCTGTTTGGAAATAACTGGTAATTAGAATCCATATATTGAAATATAAAATCAATCACCCTTACTTTTCTATAAACTATGAAATAACCATTCGGTATTTATGGTGATATATGCCCGAAGCGCTCAGAAATATTGAATAACTACGCGGGAAAGTCGCTGGAATAAAGCGTTGAAATTAATTACTACACCTTTTGCGCTGTCATTTAATCCAGTAATTAAATATTTGTGGGTTTATGTCAGGAAGTGTCAGGCAGGCCGCTGGCGCAGGGGCAGCGGCCATGAGATGTCAGGCAAAACGCGTCAGTGAGAAGGGGGTAATATCGAACGAAAAAGGCTTGTCCTGAGCAAACTCACTGGCCAATTCACCCAGTACGCTGGCGAATTTAAAGCCATGGCCGCTCAGTCCAGTGATAATTAAGCGGTTTGGCTCGCCTGGTAACGTATCAATGATAAAGTCCTCGTCAGGCGTGTTGTCATAGCTACAGGCTTCACCATGTAAACAAACCCCCACGCCAGGCAGAAACTGGCGTAAAAAGCTGAAGGCTTCGCTACCATCGGCGGCGACACTGCCGAACGGCTTGCGATCCGCAGGTGTCTGCATAACCTGCCCACCATCATGTCGGCCTACTTTGAGCGCATTATTGTCTGCCGGGAAGCCATAGAAGTGACTACCGTCGCCCATCTCTACGGTAAAACCAGGGAATTGGTTGTTTTCACTGTAGCGCCCATCCGCCTGATGCCAGGCAAACACTTTTCGCACCGGGGTGACCGGCAAATTGTTCACCAACTGGCTCACCCAGGTTCCGGCACTGACCAGCAGTTTACGGGCGCGAAACATGCCTTCACTGGTGGTGACCTGTTGCAGATCGCCATCCCGACCAATGTCTGTCACCGGGCAGTTAAATAGCTGCGCGCAGCCCGCCTGTTCCGCCAGTTTTACCCAACTGCGCACCGCCTCTTCGCACTTGAGAAAACCGGAATTGGGTTCGAACACCCCAATGTAACCATCGGGTACGGAAAATTGTGGCCAGCGTTTGCGAACTTCATCTGCCTGCAAAATCTGTACGTCAAGTTGCCAGACGCGCGCGCTGTCGATGACGTTTTGAATAAAGGTGGAAGTGACAGGAGCGAGGTTGAGGATGCCGCTACGGTGCATAATGCGTTCACCACCGCGTTGTTCCAGTTCATCCCACAAGGTTTGCGCACGCAACACCAACGGAACATAGCGTTCGCCCTCACCGTAGGCGTGGCGGATTAAGCGGGTTTCACCGTGATGGGTACCCTGAGTATGGGGCGGGTGGGCACTATCAATCATCAATACCGAGAGACCCGCCTGAGTGGCATAGTACCCGGCGGCTGCACCTACTGATCCACTGCCAACCACAATCAGATCATAAACCATGTGACATTACTCCTGAAAAACGGCGAACTTTTTCAGCAGCATATCAAAAGAGCGCGCACATGAAAAAGGCACCCTTGAGGGTGCCCCTTACACGCGATGGGAGAAATTAATGCTTTTGATTATCGCGTAGGTATTGCTCGGTAGACTCAATTTTCGCAATGCCAGCTTCAAGTATCGAGATAAACTGTCGGGCCACGTCGGTGGTCAGCCAGTAGGTAGGGCCAACATCAGCTTCTTCTTCTTTCTGATCCTGCGATGATAGCGAGTGCAGGCGAATCATCATGGCGTCATAGCTGTCAACGGTGCTAATGTCCCATCCCACTAATGGATGAGTCTGGATGACGTCTTTATTTCTGTCCATTATAACCTCCTTTTTACTCGTTAAACGAAGTGATTCTTGAGGTTCAATGCGGCTGTTCTTGCACAAGCGAGATAATTATAACATGAAACGAACGGTACAATAGTTAAAAAATGTGGTGGTGAAAAAAAACACAAAATAAATGCTTTTGAGATGCGTCTTTTTAAAAAATAATAATACACCTACCGGTGTGGGTATTTTTCCGCGCAACAAATTACCGACGCTAAAGAGATTATCGGCAGCAAAGTCGCCTGGCTTTAGGAAAACTCTTGAGCCGATGAAAACTGTGAAGTTAGCCCTTTTCCTGGTCCTGAACGGTTCCCGCGCATTTTTGAATCTCTTCAGCCAGACGAGCAAATTGGTGCTGTAACTGCTCGTCGTGGTTCTGATTTTGCGCTTCGAGCGTCAGATTATGGACCAGCAACTGGCTGGCGCGATCGTCCAGACAGAAGGTCAGATTGGCGAAGGCACTTTCCAGCACGGTCAAGCGGCGTTGCTGTTCGCTGATTAATGCCAGCAGCTCGCCAAACGTCATTGCCTCTTCCGGTTTATCGTGAGTCATGTAAAACGTCTCCTGTCAGCATGACGTGCGCAAGAATGGGTGGGGAGTAATGATGATTTTAGATGCAGAGAGTTTGTCTGGCGAGGCGGAAATAAAACAAAAAAGCCGGGTGGCGAAACCCGGCAAAAACTGCGCAGTGGCGGTTAATCGGTAATAAACCAGTCGTCAGCGCTTTCCCAGGTTTCCTGTAAAATATCGCTGATACGTTCGCGATTTTCTTTGCAACCACCAAAAACGCTCAGTTGATTGCCGCTGGCATAACGAACTTTGACATGATGTTCATCGTCTGGGAAATCACGGGAGATGCGGCGGGTAAGCTCTGCGCTTAACGCATCCAGTGCGCCCGCAGGAAGGGGCTGAGTTTTTGCTACGGTAATTTCAACACGCATAAACGCCTCCGAAATAATATACTGGTTATTTGTACAGTATAATTATCCCGAAGGCAAGCGCGAAAAATATCAGTCAGTCACACGCCAGTTAAGTGTCTCACCGGCGAGGAAGGGCACCAGGGTATCGTCAGCGACCGCCACGCTCTGCTCAACCGTCCACGGCTCCCGCACCAGCGTCAGTGTCCCTTCATTCAATGGCAAGCCGTAGAAGTTTGGCCCGTTTTCGGAACAGAAGGCTTCAAAGTGCTGCAACGCACCCAGTTCTTCAAATACGGTAGCGTAGGCCGGTAAAGATGTCGGCGCGTTGAAGACCCCGGCACACCCGCAACTGGCTTCTTTCAGATGACGCAAATGCGGCGCAGTATCGGTGCCGAGGAACACACGACGGTTTCCGCTGGCGACCAGTTTGCGCAGTGCCTCCTGATGAATATTACGCTTCAGGATTGGCAGGCAATACAGGTGGGGACGCACACCGCCAACCAGCATATGGTTACGGTTAAACATCAGATGCTGGGGAGTAATGGTCGCGCCCAACAGTTCATTACCGGCAGCAAGATATTCAGCCGCTTCTTTGGTGGTGATGTGCTCCATCACGACTTTCAGGCCAGGGAATTGCTGACGCAGCGGTTCCAGTACGGTTTCGATAAAACGCGCTTCGCGGTCAAAAATATCAATGTGCGAATCGGTTACTTCACCGTGCACCAGCATCGGCATTCCGATTTGCTGCATCCGTTCCAGCACGCGAGCGATAGACGCGATATTGGTCACGCCGTGGCTGGAGTTAGTGGTGGCATGGGCCGGATAGAGTTTTGCGGCCGTAAACACCCCGGCACGAAAGCCTTGTTCAATCTCATCGGGATCCAGAGAATCGGTGAGGTAGCAGGTCATCAGCGGCGTAAAGTTATGCTCTGCTGGCAGTGCAGCGAGAATGCGATCGCGATACGCGATGGCAGCAGCAACGCTGGTCACCGGCGGAACCAGGTTTGGCATGACAATCGCACGACCATTCACCGCACTGGTGTAAGGCAAAACTGCCTGAAGCATTGCGCCATCGCGCAGATGGATATGCCAGTCGTCAGGGCGGCGAATCGTGATTTGCTGAGGTTGGGCTGTCATTCAAAAGGCTCCGGCTAGGTAGAAAACGAAAGGCACGTTTAGGCCGGGGAGTAATCATAAGGATGTGAGCAACCGTTTGCACGGGATTTTATTCATGTTGCGTAGCGGCGCGATTTATCGCGCGGGTTTTACCCCGTACAGCGCGATCAATCGCGCCGCTACGTATCATTGCAAGGGAATTAGTCAGTGAACGGGATCACCAACTGACCGGGTTTCACTTCCAGGCCTTTGGCGAATTTCTTCGCCAGCGCTTCGCCTTTGCTACGATCTTCGCTCAACACATACGCGGGTTTTTCATCGAAGTAACGTTTCAGCGATTCATTGAGATAAGGCGTCAGCGTTTTCATGATCGACGCCATTTTTTCCGGTTGCACCTGGGCATCAACGATCTCCAGATCCTTCAGGTAGATTGCTCCCTGTTGCGCATTGAAGACCGGCTGTGCTTTCATTTTTAGCTGCATTTCAGCTTGCTGTGGGCCAAACAGGGAGCTGACATTAATGTTAGCTTTACCGGATAAGGTGATCTTACCGGGTTCTTCACGGCCAATCTGGCTGCTCAAATCAGTCAACACAATATGCGCATTCACCAGTCCGGAAACACCCACATCCTTCTCGAAGTTGTTGTGTTTTTGCAGTGCCTGATTAACTTCCTGCTCGCTGATTGTGTATTGGGTTAATTGGTTACAGCCGGCCAGCAGCACGGCAAAAAGCAGGGCCATCAGCCCGGGAAATGCCTTCTTCATACTTTCCTCATCCTGAACAATACGGCAAACGTGCCATAGCCTGCCTGAATCAGGGGCGGGTGTCACCAGGAGAGCGATGAGAAACGCGCGGGCGCTCCTCATCAAAACGGTCAGGCAGCAATAGATGACAGCAAATTTACCTGGGTTTGTTTCGCCATATTGTCGCGATAAGCCGCTACCCGGCTTGGCCATTCGATACCGGCAACCAGGGTCAGTGAACGTAACAACGGAAACAAATTGATATCATCTATTGATAGCTCACCGTTTACCGCATTGGGTTTGACGATCAATTTATCCAGCTGACGCAAATCATCGTTGATGTTTTTGATTAATCCGGGTGAATGTTTGCGCAGCTCGCCAAAATCGCCGATGCTGGCCTGCTTTTTCTCCCGGAAATAATGACGGGCTTCAGGGGTGGCGAACTCAGCAAAAGCAGCGTCAGCAATACGCGGCAGCAGAAGTTTATTCACGTAACCATTCACATGGCGCAACCAGTCGGTGATGGCGGGATTGATTTTGCCATTTAACAAGGTTTCGCCATCCTGCTTATCCACCAGACGGACAATATCCATACTCTCCGGCATCGCGCTGCCATCGGCTTTTTGCAGAATGGGTGCCATCTTTTGACCAATGAGCTTTTTGGGGGTGTTCTCGTCGTCATTGAGCATCACGACCAGTTCAATGGGCAGATTTTTCAGGCCAAAAATCATGCGCGCTTTGACGCAAAAAGGGCAGTGATCGTAGATGTAGAGTTTCATCCTGTTTCTCCTCGGTTCCCGGGGTGACTGGCGTCACCCTTTTTACAGACGTGCGGGAAGTATGGGAGAGATTATGGGGGCGGGCAAATCAGCTGCTGTACAACGCCGGGGCCACCGAGCGCGGTTGAAACTGCCACCACAGCGCCAACAGCGTCATGCTGCCCACCGCGCTGAGCAGCATCCACGGCAATTCCGGCAGCGAGAGTTGCTGTCCGACATCAAACATCCAGCCACCGCCGGAATAACCAATCAGACCACCAATCGCCAGGCCAAGACGGCTGAACCCCATATAGCTACCACGCGCGCGTGGGCTGGCAAGCGAGGCGCTGAGGGTCTCTCGCGCCGGTTCAGCAATGATCGAGCCGAGATAAAACACGGCGATCAGGAAAAACAGCGACGGCAGCGTCGTGGTCAGACCCACCGGCAACAGGCTGATGGTCATCAGGAATAATCCGGCCATCAGCCGCGTCTCCAGCCGGAAGCGTTTTTCACTCCAGCGTGCCAACGGATAGAGCAGGCTCAGCGAAAGTAGCGCTTCAATGGCGTACATCCATTTCACCGCCGCGGGTGCCCCCGCAACCTGGTTAACCATCACCGGTAGCATAAGCATCACCTGCACGGCAAGAATGTAGTAACCGGTCAGCGTCAGTACATACAGGCGAAAACGTTTGTCCTGCCAGACGCGGTGCATACCTTCACGCATCGCGATACGTTCGGTGGAGATACGCCAGGCGGGCAACCAAATAGCGTTAAATAATGCCGCGCTGACAAAAACCGCCGCACCTACCCAACAAACCAGACGGAAGTCCCAGGCCAGTAACCAACTGCCGATCAGCGCACCCAGTACCGCGCCCGCGCTGTCCTGCATCATCAACAGGGAGAAGAAGCGTCCACGTTCGCGGGCGCGTACCAGCTTCACCACCATCGCGCTACGGGGAGGATCGAACAGCGTGCCGCCAAGGCCCGATAACAGGCAGGCCAGCCACAGCACCCAGGGTTCGTGCGCCAGCGCCATACAGGCAAAGCCCGCAGCGCGCATCAGCATACCCGAAACGATAAGGGGACGAGCGCCGAAGCGGTCAGCAATCGCACCGCCAAAAATACCGAAACCCTGCTGCACAAACTGACGCAGACCCAGCGCAATCCCGACCATTAGCGCGGCCCAGCCGAGTTGTTCGACAAAGTGAATGGAGATGAGAGGAAATACCACAAAAAAACCCAACACCACCAGCATGTTATCTACTAATAAAAATGTTTTACCAAGGCGTCGTGCCCGCGCAACCCGAGACATGCTAAATCCTGAGCAAGGAAGAGAGGAGAAAAGAGACCAGTTGGTCTATTTTCCGCCTGTGCAGGCAGGAAAAACAGGATTATCAGGATGATATTTTTTCATCGAGCCGGTAAAGAAATTAATCCTGAATTGGGATGAATAGCGAAGGGCGGGAAACGGGGTTTTACCGCAAGCAGGGTGACGGTTATAGTGAGATATAACGCCGATGGCGTACTTCCTTCTTAAGTCTTGGATTTCAGGAGTCAAGATGTTTGGCTATCGTTCTGCTGGGCCGCGCGTGCGCCTCACGACCGATCGTTTGGTGGTCCGTTTAGTTCATGAGCGTGATGCCTGGCGGTTGGCAGATTACTACGCGGAAAACCGTGTTTTTCTCAAGCCCTGGGAACCGGTACGTGATGAAAGTCATTGCTATCCGTCTGGCTGGCAGGCGCGTTTGGGATTGATTGCCGACATGCACAAACAAGGCTCGGCATTTTATTTTGTCTTAATGGATCAGGAAGAGCGTGAAGTGCGCGGTGTTGCCAACTTCAGCAACGTGCTACGAGGCTCCTTTCACGCTTGCTACCTTGGCTATTCATTAGGAGAGAAATGGCAGGGGCAGGGACTGATGTTTGAAGCCCTGCAAAGCGCCATTCGATATATGCAGCGGCAGCAGCACATGCACCGTATTATGGCGAACTACATGCCGCATAATCAGCGCAGCGGCGATCTGCTGGCACGTCTGGGCTTTGAAAAAGAGGGTTATGCCAAAGATTACCTGTTAATTGATGGCCGCTGGCAGGATCATGTTCTGACAGCCTTAACCTGGCGCGAGTGGACCCCGGACCGCCGCGGATAAGAAAAGGGAATAATTCGATGAAAATGGCATTATCAGTGCGGGCATTGCGTGTGATTGGTTGTCTGCTGGAAAAACAGGTCACCACACCCGATCAATATCCGCTGTCTCTCAATGGGGTGGTCACCGCCTGCAATCAAAAATCTAACCGTGAACCGGTGATGAACCTGAGCGAGAGCGAGGTGCAATCCCAGTTGGATGAACTGGTCAAAAAGCACCTGGTCACGTCGAACAGCGGCTTTGGTCAGCGCGTCAGTAAATATGAACAACGCTTTTGCAACTCCGCGTTTGGTAATCTGCAACTGAGTAGCGCGGAAGTGGCGGTGTTGACGTTGCTGTTTTTACGTGGAGCGCAGACACCCGGCGAGTTGCGTACCCGCAGTGGTCGCCTGCATGAATTCAGCGATATGAACGAGGTTGAGCAGACACTGAACGGCTTAATTTCCCGTGATGATGGCCCTATGGTGGTGCGTCTGACGCGAGAACCGGGTAAGCGTGAAAGTCGTTATATGCATCTTTTCGGCGGTGATGTGGTAGATGTACCTGCCACAACCACCGCTGAAGATAATGCAGATCTGGAGGAGCGGGTCGCCCAACTGGAAGCAACGGTAGCCCGGTTGCAGGCGCAACTGGAACAGTTGCTGCAACAGGAGCATTAAAATGACATTGCGTATTGGGATGGTCGGATTAGGCGGCATTGCACAGAAAGCCTGGCTGCCGGTGTTGTCGCAAGCGCAAGGCTGGCAACTGGCCGGCGCGTTCTCGCCTAATCAGGCCAAAGCGCAGCCGATTTGCGATAGCTACCGCATTCCCTGTTTTGGTCAGCTCGATGCGCTGGCGGCCGCCAGCGACGCGGTGTTTGTGCATAGCAGCACCGCCTCACATTACGAGGTGGTCAAAGCGTTGCTGCTGGCAGATAAAGATGTCTGCGTCGATAAACCTCTGGCGGAAACGCTACAGCAGGCTGAAGCGCTGGTGGCGCTGGCGGAGAAACGCAAACGCAAACTGATGGTGGCATTCAACCGCCGTTTTGCGCCGCGTTATCAACAATTACAGGCTGAAATGGCGCGTGCCGCATCGCTGCGTATCGAAAAGCACCGTGCCGACAGTGTCGGGCCGCAAGATTTGCGTTTTACGTTGTTAGACGACTATCTGCATGTGGTTGACACCGCGTTATGGCTGGCGGGTGGTAAACTCTCGCACCTCCACGGTCATATTGAAACCAACGAGCAGGGAGCGATGCTGTATGCGGAGCACCATTTTTCCGCCGGTGCGCTGCAAATCACCACCAGCATGCACCGTCGTGCCGGAACGCAACGTGAAGTGGTGAGTGCCATTTGTGAGGGTGATTACATTCAGGTGGCAGAGATGCGTGACTGGCAGCAGGAAAACCTGACAGGGTTACGCCTTGACGCGCCACCCGCATGGCAGAGTCATCTGACACAGCGTGGTTTTACCGGGGCCGCTCACCATTTTATTCAGTGCGTACAAAATCAGACGATGCCTGTAACCAGTGGCGAACAAGCGCTGGCGGCGCAGCGTCTGGTAGAAAAGCTGTGGCGTGATGCCGAACAGGAATAATCCCTTGTAACACTCAATGCTGGTCATTTCCCGCCGTGGCAGTAGACTATCGCCGGGCATTTTCGAATGCCCGCGCTAAGTTGCTCATTTATCCGACTCTTTTCAGGATGCGCCGCTAATTATGAATTTGTTGAAATCGCTGGCAGCGGTCAGTTCGATGACCCTGTTTTCCCGCGTGCTGGGCTTTGCCCGCGATGCCATCGTGGCGCGAGTGTTTGGTGCCGGAATGGCCACCGACGCCTTCTTTGTCGCCTTTAAACTGCCTAACCTGCTGCGACGTATTTTCGCTGAAGGGGCCTTCTCTCAGGCATTTGTGCCGATTCTTGCCGAATACAAAAGTAAGCAGGGCGAAGAAGCGACTCGGGTATTTGTGGCCTATGTTTCCGGGCTATTAACTCTGGTACTGGCGCTGGTGACGGTGTTGGGCATGATTGCCGCGCCCTGGGTGATTGTGGTGACTGCGCCGGGCTTTGCGGATACCGCCGATAAGTTTGCGCTCACCAGTTCGCTGCTGCGGGTGACTTTTCCGTATATCTTTTTGATTTCAATGGCGTCGCTGGCTGGGGCCATTCTGAATACCTGGAATCGATTTTCGGTTCCTGCCTTTGCCCCGACGTTGTTAAATATCAGCATGATTGGTTTTGCGCTGTTTGCCGCACCGCATTTCCATCCGCCAGTGATGGCGCTGGCCTGGGCCGTGGTGGTGGGGGGCGTGCTGCAGTTGTTCTATCAACTGCCGCATCTGAAGAAAATTGGCATGCTGGTACTGCCGCGTGTCAACCTGCGTGATGCGGGTGTCTGGCGCGTGATGCGTCAGATGGGGCCAGCGATTCTTGGTGTCTCCGTCAGCCAGATTTCTCTTATTATCAACACCATCTTTGCATCATTCCTCGTCTCGGGTTCTGTCTCCTGGATGTACTATGCCGACCGCCTGATGGAGTTTCCTTCTGGCGTGTTGGGCGTGGCACTGGGGACTATCCTGCTGCCTTCGCTGGCGAAAAGTTTTGCCAGCAATAACCATGATGAGTATTCACGGTTGATGGACTGGGGGTTACGCCTGTGTTTCCTGCTGGCACTGCCGAGTGCGGTGGCGCTGGGCATTCTTTCCGGTCCCCTGACTGTAGCCCTGTTCCAGTACGGGAAATTTACCGCCTTCGATGCGGCGATGACGCAACGTGCCTTGATTGCCTACTCGGTCGGGCTGATGGGGTTAATTGTGGTGAAAGTGTTGGCACCGGGTTTCTATTCTCGTCAGGACATCAAAACGCCGGTGAAAATTGCCATTATCACCCTGATCATGACGCAGCTGATGAACCTGGCGTTTATCGGGCCACTGAAGCATGCCGGGTTGTCGCTGTCCATCGGTCTGGCGGCCTGCCTCAATGCGGCACTGCTTTACTGGCAGCTGCGAAAACAACAGATTTTTCAGCCACAACCGGGCTGGTTTAGCTTTTTGATCCGTCTTTTGATCGCCGTGGTGGCGATGGCGGCGGCGCTTCTGGGCCTGTTGTATGTCATGCCGTCATGGGAAGTGGGACATATGTGGTGGCGTTTACTGCGTCTGGCAGCGGTGTGTGCTGTCGGTGGCGGGGCGTATTTTGTGGTGCTCGGTCTGATGGGATTTCGCCCGCGCGATTTTGCCCGCCGTACGCAGGCATAAAAGCGCTCTGACCTTGCGTGATAAATCGCGCCGCTACAAAAATCCGGGCGCGATTTAACGCACAAAAAAACCGCCTCGTTATCAGCGATGGCGGTTTTTTTACAGCTGGAACGCGGACGGTTACCCTTTGCGGCTCAGTGTTGACTGACCTTTACCTAATCCGTCCGGACCATAAAATGCCTGCGTTTGATGGGGCTTCAACACCGCTAACGCATCATCGGTAAAACGGATCTGCTGCTGTAGCAGCAAACCATTATGCGTATTGGCGTCACGCAGTTGACGCGTATGTTTCTGGATAGACGTCCAGCGGCGTGACATATCGCTGTTGCCACGATAAGGCGCCTGCGTACCGGTGCTTTGCTCGGTAGTCCGGCGCATCTCGTCAAGATAATTCAGCGTCGAGAGCAGCGCGCTTTTATCTTCGGTGATGCGCTGCAACAGGTTGCCGTTAATCAGGCCGGAAGCAAGTTGCTGCTGTTCTTCATTCATCACTTCGCGGAGTGAAGAGAGCACTTCCTGCATCTTATCTAATGTGGTCAACAGATTGTTCATCGGGATTAATTACCCTCTAAATACGCCTTAGTATCAGCAATCAACGCGTCGGCGATCTTGCCGGTATCCATTTTCAGTTCGCCATTGCGAATGGCGGTTTTCAGTTGCTCAACGCGCGCAGTATTGATGTCGCTGCTGCCGGGTTGTGTCAGCTGCGCCTGGGCAGCGCTCAGTTTCACCTGCGCACCACTTTCGCTGGTGTTGGACGTGGCTGCGGTGCTGCTCTGGCGCACTTTGCTGCCGTTGTCCGTATTTTCACGGGTCTGAACAGTGCTCGGCGGCTGAATAGGCTGGGTTCTGTCGATGCTCATGATCTTGCTCCTGTAAGGTCAGTTGGGGATAAGCCAACTGAGTCAGCATAGGGTAATTTCTTTGTTGCTTTCACTATCGGCAGAAAAACAGGGTTCTTTAGCGCTTTATAGCGATATAAGAATATTCCCATCCTCGCCGACCCGGCCGCTGACGACCTGACCATTACCCATCCGTACTCTGACCATCTGCGCGGTGGTCGCATTATTTAATGCCTTGCCTTCGCTACTGGCATCAAACCCGTTACCGCTGGCCACCACAATCACATTTTGTCCTGCTTTTACCCGCCAGGGCAAACGCACCATAGTGGCGGTTACCGGCTGCCCGGGGGTGATATCGCGCATGGCGATGGCATCGGCCACGTTATCGGTGGAGAACAGGGTTCGCGCGGGCAGCGTATCCAGCCGCCCGGATTGTAAACGAAAATCGCTGGCCGTGACGTTGCTGCCACGCATTACCTGATGATTTGCCACCAGATAAACACCGGTGACCTGCACCTGAACCTGCAAATAACGGCGATTCTGCCCGCAATTGGTGGCGATGCTCATGTTGCCCCACTGGCGGCTGTTGCCGGGCAACACAATTTGTGGCGCAGCGCAGTCTGGCCACTGCGCTTGTGGCGTACGAATCACCACATTCATCCCTGCCGCGTGTTGCGGATCGCGCGCTTTAAAGTACTGCGTCAGTTGGGCCTGGAGATCGGCCGCCTGACCGGGCAGCGCCAGGGCCAGCAAAATTGGGGCCAGTAAGGTTGTAAATCTGCGCATAACACGCCTCCTGACTGAAGATGGCACTGAGTCTACTCCTCGCGCAAAAAAATCAATGTCAAAAATAGCCAATGTTTTTGGCGCTATTCAGACGATAGCCCTTGCTTTTCCCCAATTAAGCTGTCAGCTCGAAATTCTCATTCGCGGAGGAAGCATGCTCGACAAACTCGATGCCGCGCTGCGATTTGGTACAGAAGCCCTTAACTTGCGAGCGGAGCGTCAGGAGATCCTGGCATCCAACATTGCCAACGCCGATACCCCGGGTTACCAGGCTCGGGATATCGACTTTGCCAGCCAGCTCAGCAAGGTGATGGAAAACGGTCGCTCGGAGGGCAGCAGTCTGGCGCTCAAAGTGACGTCTGCCCGCCACATTGAAGCGCAGAGCGACGCTCAGCCGTCGATGGATCTGCTGTACCGCATTCCCGATCAGCCTGCCGCGGATGGCAACACCGTGGATATGGACCGGGAACGTACGCAGTTCGCCGACAACAGCCTGAAATATCAAACCGATCTCACCCTTATCAGTAGCCAAATCAAAGGCATGATGAGCGTTCTGCAGGGGCAATAACAATGGCATTGCTAAATATCTTTGATATCGCCGGGTCGGCTATGACGGCGCAGTCGCAGCGCCTCAACGTCAGCGCCAGTAACCTGGCTAACGCCGACAGCGTCACCGGGCCAGATGGTCAGCCCTACGTGGCGAAGCAAGTCGTGTTTCAGACCGATGCCGCGCCGGGTATGGCGACCGGTGGCGTCAAGGTGGCGGGGGTGGTGGACGATCCTTCCCCGGCGAAACTGGTGTATGACCCGGGCAATCCGATGGCTGACCAGAAAGGTTACGTCAAGATGCCCAATGTGGATGTGGTGGCAGAGACGGTGAACACCATGTCAGCCTCACGCAGTTACCAGGCCAACGTTGAGGTCCTGAACACCGTGAAATCAATGATGATGAAAACGCTGACCATGGGTCAGTAACGGAGAAACACAATGGGTATCGCGGTAGGCGTTAACGAAAACCTGGACCCCACGGTCCTCAGCTCCTCCAGCAGTAGCAGCACAGGTAACAGCGCAGAAGACTTACAAAACCAGTTTCTGACCATGTTGGTGACGCAGTTGCAGAACCAGGATCCGACTAACCCGATGGATAACAGCCAGCTCACCACGCAGTTGGCACAGATCAACACCCTGAGCGGCATTGAAAAACTCAATACCACGCTGGGTTCGATCTCCGGGCAGATCAGCACCAGCCAGAACCTGCAAAGTACCACGCTGATTGGTCATGGCGTGATGGTGGATGGCAGCCAGATTTTGGTAGGCAGTGGCACCACCACGCCATTTGGTGTGGAGCTGACCACCGCGTCAACCGCCACCACCGCCACCATCAAAGATTCAACCGGTGCAACCGTGCGCACCATTGATCTCGGCGCATTGTCGTCAGGCGTTCATACCTTCTCGTGGGATGGCACCCTGACCGACGGCTCAACTGCCCCGGATGGCAAATATACCGTTTCGATTGCCGCCAGCAATGGCAGCACCCAACTGGTGGCTCAGCCGTTGAATTACGCCTACGTCAGTGGCGTCAGTACAACGGATGACACCTCGACACTGGACCTCGGCACCATGGGCACCGCGACCCTTGATGAAGTACGTCAGATTCTCTAATTAACCTGTAACCCGGAGAAATTAACATGTCTTTTTCCCAAGCGGTGAGCGGCCTGGGCGCTGCTTCAAGCAACCTCGACGTCATTGGTAACAACATCGCCAACTCCGCGACAGCGGGTTTTAAATCCAGCACCATCGCCTTCGCTGACCTGTTTGCCGGTTCAGACGTTGGTCTGGGGACTAAAGTTGCAGCGGTGATCCAGAACTTTAACGACGGCACCACCACCACCACCAGCCGTGGTCTGGACGTGGCGCTGAGCGGCAACGGTTTCTTCCGTATGACTGACAGCAGCGGCGCGGTGTACTACTCGCGTAACGGTCAGTTCACGCTGGATGAGAACCGTAACCTGGTCAACACGCAGGGCCTGTACGTGACCGGCTATCCGGCCAGCGGCTCCCCGGCTACCATTCAGACCGGTGCCAACCCGGTGGCGCTGAGCATTCCAACCACCCAGATGTCAGCAAAAGCGACCTCCACGGCAACGCAGGTGGCGAACCTTAACTCCACCAGTGATATCCCGACGGTCACCACCTTTGATGCGTCGGACGTTGACAGCTACAACGCCAAAAGCACCATGACGGTGTACGACTCTCAGGGTAACGATCACACTCTCGACATGTACTACGTCAAAACCGGTGATAACGCCTGGACCGTCCATGCTATCGACTCCACCACCGGAACTTCTGCGGGTGATTTCGACCTGACGTTTGACAGCAGCGGTAACCTGACCAGCGTGGGCGGCGTCACCGGTGCCACCACCGTAGCCCTGAGTATTGACGGGACCAATGGTGCAGCCGCAGGTCAGTCCATTACCCTGAGCATGCAGGGCAGTCTGCAACAAAACACCGGCACCACCACCTTCGGTAACCCGACTCAGGATGGCTATGCACCGGGCGATCTGACCACCTACACCATCAACGATGACGGCACCATCACCGGTACCTACTCCAACCAGCAAACGCAGCTGTTGGGTCAGATCGTGCTGGCGAGCTTCTCTAACCCGGAAGGGTTGCAGTCTGAAGGTGACAACGTGTGGAGCGCCACCAGTTCTTCTGGTCAGGCGGCGATCGGTACCGCAGGCACCGGCACCTTCGGTTCACTGACCGCAGGCGCGCTGGAAGCCTCCAACGTGGATTTGAGTCAGGAACTGGTCAACATGATCGTCGCGCAGCGCAACTATCAGGCGAACGCGCAGACCATCAAAACCCAGGACCAGATCCTCAATACCCTGGTCAACTTACGCTAATTCACTAACGGGATTGCATTATGGATCACGCGATATATACCGCGATGGGAGCCGCCAGCCAGACGCTGGAGCAGCAGTCCGTCACGGCCAGCAACCTCGCCAACGCCTCCACGCCGGGTTTCCGTGCTCAGCTGGAAGCGTACCGCGCGGTGCCGGTCAATGGCTGGTCGCTGCCGACGCGTACCCTGGTGACGGCCTCTACGCCGGGTGCCGATATGAGTGCAGGGGCGATGGACAACACCGGTCGCGCACTCGACGTGGCGGTGGGGCAGGACGGCTGGCTGGCGGTACGTACCGCCGACGGCAGCGAGGCTTACACCCGCAACGGTAACATTCAAATCAGCTCCACCGGCATCCTGACAATCCAGGGCAATCCCGTGATGGGCGATGGCGGGCCGATTGCCGTGCCGCAAGGCGCTGAACTGACTATTGCAACGGATGGCTCCATCACCTCTCGTAACCCGGGCGATGCACCCAATGCCACGGTGCAGATTGGTCGTCTGAAGCTGGTCACGGCGACCGGCCAGGAACTGCAACGCAGTGACGACGGGATGTTCCGTCCTACCGCACAAACCCAGGCTACACGCGGTGCGACGCTGGCGCAGGACGCCAACGTGCAGGTGTCGCCGGGGGTGCTGGAGGGCAGTAACGTTAAGCCCGTGGAAACCATGGTCGATATGATCGCCAACGCCCGACGTTTTGAGATGCAGATGAAAGTGATCTCGAACGTTGATGAAAACGAACAAAAAGCCAATCAGTTGCTCAACATGAGCAGCTAAGGCTGAGGACAAAACAATGATTCGTTCCTTATGGATTGCGAAAACCGGCCTTGATGCCCAACAAACCAATATGGACGTCATCGCCAACAACCTGGCGAACGTCAGCACCAACGGTTTTAAGCGTTCGCGTGCGGTTTTTGAAGACCTGATGTACCAGACCGTGCGCCAGCCGGGCACGCAGTCATCCGAGCAAACCACGTTACCGTCTGGTATGCAGATTGGTACCGGTGTGCGTCCGGTGACCACTGAACGTCTGCATACTCAGGGCAACCTGTCGCAAACCAGTAACTCAAAAGACCTGGCGATTAACGGTCAGGGTTACTTTGAAGTGCAGATGCCGGATGGCACGTCCGCCTATACCCGCGATGGTTCATTCCAGGTGGATCAGAATGGTCAGCTGGTGACCAACTCAGGTTATACCGTGCAGCCAGGTATCACCATTCCTGCCAACGCCACCAGTATCACCGTTTCGCGTGATGGCATCGTGAGTGTGACGCAGCAGGGCCAGACCAACCCGACCCAGGTTGGCCAGTTAACACTCAGTACTTTTATGAACGACGCCGGTCTCGATAGCCTGGGTGAAAACCTCTATCAGGAAACCCAGGCATCGGGTGCGGCTACCCAGAGCACGCCTGGCCAGAACGGTGCTGGTTTGTTGTATCAGGGTTATGTGGAAACCTCGAACGTCAACGTGGCGGAAGAACTGGTTTCCATGATCCAGACGCAGCGCGCTTATGAGATCAACAGTAAAGCGGTCAGCACGTCTGATCAGATGTTAGCGAAGTTAACCCAGTTATAAATCTGGTGTCGTTGGGCCAGCTTGGCTGGCCTGATTAAGAACATGAAAAAGGTCAGAACTCCGTGGCGAAGCAAGTGATTCTCAAGCCTGGTCATTGGTTAGTAGCGTTATCACTACTGACATTAAACGGTTGTGCGCTGGTTCCACGCACGCCACTGGTACAAGGCTCGACAACGGCTGAGCCAACGCCTTCTGCGCCACCGGTGGTGAATGGTTCCATTTTTCAGGGCGTTGCGCCGCTGAACTACGGCTATCAGCCGCTGTTTGAGGATCGTCGTCCACGCAATATCGGCGACACCCTGACCATTACCTTGCAGGAAAACGTCAGCGCCAGCAAAAGTTCGTCTGCCAATGCCAGTCGTGATGGCAGTGGAAGCTTTGGGCTGACTACCGTGCCAACCGCGTTGAATGGTTTGGTCGGCGCGAGTGGGGAGAAGGTCGGTCTTGATGGTGAAGGCAAAAACGACTTCACCGGCAAAGGCGGTGCTACGGCAAATAATACCTTTACCGGCACCATCACCGTCACCGTGAATCAGGTGCTGTCCAACGGCAACCTGCGCGTAGTGGGTGAAAAACAGATCGAGATTAATCAGGGAACCGAATTTATTCGTTTCTCCGGTGTGGTTAACCCCCGCACCATCAGCGCCAGTAACGCGGTGCTGTCAACCGCAGTGGCCGACGCACGTATTGAGTATGTCGGCAATGGTTATATCAATGAGGCGCAGACGATGGGTTGGTTCCAGCGTTTCTTCCTGAACGTTTCGCCGATGTAAGAGGTTACGATGAAAATGAACACTCTGCTGCGTTTGAGCCTGAGCTTCCTGCTCGGATTCAGCCTTATCGCTCATGCTGACCGCATCCGCGATCTGACCACGGTACAGGGCGTGCGCGACAACCAGTTGATCGGTTATGGCCTGGTGGTGGGGCTGGACGGCACCGGTGACCAGACCACGCAAACGCCGTTTACCACACAAACCGTCAGCAACATGCTGTCGCAGCTGGGGATCACCGTACCGACCGGCACCAACATGCAGCTGAAAAACGTGGCGGCGGTGATGGTCACCGCCTCACTGCCGGCCTTTGCGCGTCAGGGACAAACCATTGATGTGGTGGTGTCGTCACTGGGTAACGCCAAAAGCCTGCGTGGCGGTACGCTGCTGATGACGCCGATGAAAGGCGTGGATAACCAGGTCTATGCGCTGGCGCAAGGTAACATTCTGGTCGGTGGTGCCGGTGCCGCTGCGGGTGGCAGCAGCGTCCAGGTAAACCAGTTGAACGGTGGTCGCATTACCGGTGGGGCCACGGTGGAACGTGAGCTGCAAAGCAACTTTGGTAGCCAGAGCACCATCAACCTGCAACTGAACAACGAAGATTTCACTATGGCGCAGCGTATTGCGGATGCCATCAATCGTGGTGGCTATGGTTATGCCCAGCCGCTGGATGCGCGTACCGTGCAAATTCGTGTGTCGCCGAATAACAGTTCGCAGGTGCGCCTGCTGTCGGATATCCAGAATCTGGATGTTTCCGTACCGCTGGAAGACGCCAAAGTGATCATCAACTCACGTACCGGTTCGGTGGTAATGAACCGCGAAGTGACGCTGAGTACCTGTGCGGTCGCGCAGGGCAACCTGTCGGTCACCGTCAATCAGCAGCAGAACGTCAATCAGCCGAATACGCCGTTCGCAGGTGGTCAAACCGTGACGACCAATCAGACGCAGATCGATATGCGCCAGAGTGGCGGGGCGCTGCAACACGTCAACGCCAGCGCCAACCTCAATAATGTGGTGCGTGCGCTGAATGCGCTGGGTGCAACACCGATTGACCTGATGTCAATTCTGCAATCAATGCAGAGTGCGGGCTGTCTGCGCGCCAAACTGGAAATTATCTGATGAGTGATACGCAATCGCTGATGAATGCGGCTTATGACAGCCGCTCGCTCAATGACCTGAAACGCGAAGCCAGTCAGGACCCGAAAGGTAAAGCCTTACAGGTGGCGAAGCAGGTTGAAGGCATGTTCGTGCAGATGATGCTGAAAAGTATGCGTGAGGCGTTGCCAAAAGATGGCCTGTTGAGCAACGACCAGACGCGGCTTTTTACCTCAATGTACGACCAGCAGATTGCGCAGGAGATGGGCAAACGCGGACTTGGCCTGGCGGAAACCATCGTTAAACAGATGCAACCCGCACAGGAACCGGATGAGCGTGCGGGTACCGTACCGATGAAGCTGGATAACAGCTTCATTTACAGCAGCATGGCGCCGATGCAGCTGGAACAAATGGTACGTAAAGCGATACCGCGACTGCCGGTATCACCCGGCAGTTTATCCGGCGACAGCAGCGACTTTATTGCTCAACTGGCGCAGCCTGCCAAAGTGGCGAGTGACGAGAGCGGTATTCCACACCATCTGATTCTGGCGCAGGCGGCGCTGGAGTCCGGCTGGGGGCAGCGTCAGATTCTGACGCGTGACGGTAAACCGAGCTACAACGTGTTCGGTATCAAGGCCAGCGGTGACTGGAAAGGTGAAACCACCGATATCATGACCACCGAATATGAACACGGCGAAGCGAAAAAAGTACGCGCAACCTTCCGTGTTTACGGCTCCTATCTGGAGGCGCTGACGGACTACGTCAAACTGCTGTCAAACAACCCACGTTATGCCGCGGTCGCCAACGCGCAGACGGCGGAGCAGGGGGCACAAGCGTTGCAGGCTGCCGGTTATGCGACTGACCCGAGATATGCTCAGAAATTGGTGGGAATGATCCAGCAATTCAAAAACATGGGCGAAAAAGTTGTGAAAGCGTACAGCCACGATTTGACCGATTTGTTCTGATTTTTTGCCTCAAGTTTCACTTAAGCACGCCGATAACCTTCATACAACCCGGGCGTTTCATCGCCCCGGTAACCGCACTGATGACAGCCAGCCCGGTGAACGGGAAATTAAGGAACCGAGATGTCCAGTATAATCAACTCAGCGATGAGCGGGCTGAGCGCCGCACAGGCCGCATTAAGTACCACCAGTAACAACATCAGTAACTATACCGTGGCGGGTTATACACGCCAGACGACGATCCTGGGGCAGGCGAACAGCACCCTGTCTGGTGGCAGCTATTACGGTAACGGTGTGAATGTGACGACTGTGCAGCGTGAATATGATGAATTCATCACTGCGCAGTTACGCAGTGCCAGTGCGACCTATAATGCGCAAAATACCCAATATTCTCAGATCTCAAATATTGACGATCTGTTATCAACCTCGACCACCAGCCTGTCAACGTCGATTCAGGACTTCTTCACCAACGTACAAAACGTGGTCAGTAACGCCGACGATCCGTCAGCGCGTCAGTCAATGCTGAGTAATGCTCAGGGATTGGTCAACCAGTTCCAGACGACAGCACAATATCTGACCAATATGCAGACCAGCGTCAACACCGATATCACCTCCAGTGTTGACCAGATCAATACCTACACCAGCCAGATTGCCAACCTCAACACCCAGATTGCCAAACTGACTACCGGTGATGGCACTGCGCCGAATGACCTGCTGGATCAGCGCGACCAACTGGTGAGCAGCCTGAATGATATCGTCGGTGTCACGGTGTCGCAGCAGGATGGCAGCTATATCGTTTCAATGGGCAGCACCACGCTGGTCAATGGCAGCAAAACCACTTCGCTGGTGGCGATGCCTTCCAGCAGCGACCCTTCACGTATCACCGTCGGTTATGTTGATAAGCAGGCGGGTAACGTAGAAATTGCTGAGAAAACCCTGACAACCGGTTCGTTGGGTGGTCTGCTGGCGTTCCGCACCCAGGATCTGGATACCGCTCAGAACCAGCTCGGCCAGCTTGCCGCTGCCTTTGCTACCAGCTTCAATACCATCCATAAAGAAGGGTATGACAGCAACGGTGATCAGGGCACTGATTTCTTTAACATCGGCAGCCCGGAAGTCCTGAGCAACACCAAGAATACCTCCAGTGCCTCACTGACAGCGGAATGGACCGACACCAGCGCGCTGAAAGCCTCAAACTACACCGTCAGCTACGACGGCACCAACTGGTCGGTGACTCGTCAGTCGGACAACGTTAGCGTGACGGCGACGCAGGGAACCGATGCCGATGGTAACACCACGCTGAGTTTTGATGGTCTTCAGTTAACCGTAAGTGGTACGCCGGCGGCGAAAGACAGCTTCCTGGTAAAACCGGTGCAGAACGTGATTGGTGATATGTCAGTGGCGATCACCGATGAGTCACAGATTGCGGCGGCAGGTGCGGTGGATGGTGCCAGCGATAATACCAATGCGCAAAAACTGCTGGATTTGCAGGACAGCAAACTGGTGAACGGTAACGCCACCCTGGCCGAGGCGTATGCCAGCATCGTCAGTACGGTGGGTAACAAAACCAGCACGCTGGAAACCACCAGTACCACTCAGGAAAGTGTGGTGAGTCAGTTAAGTGATCGCCAGCAGTCAATTTCGGGCGTCAACCTCGATGAAGAGTACGCCAACCTGACTAAATATCAGCAATATTACACGGCTAACGCGCAGGTGCTGCAAACCGCCAGTACCATTTTCAACGCGTTGATCGATAGCCTCGGCTAAGCAGAGAGGATAAAAAACCATGCGTCTTAGTACCAATATGATTTTTAACCAGCAGGTGCGCGGTATCACGGATTCGCAAGCTTCCTGGCTCAAAGTCGGTGAACAGCTTTCCAGCGGTCGCCGCGTGACTAACCCCTCTGATGACCCGATTGCGGCTTCGCGCGCTGTGGTGTTGTCGCAGACTCAGGCCAAAAGCGCTCAGTACGCCACCGCGCGTAGCTTTGCCAACCAGAGTCTGTCAATGGAAGAAAATACGCTCTCCAGCGTCACCAGCAGCATTCAGGATGCGCAGACCCTGATTGTTCAGGGTTCAACAGGTACGTTGAGTGATGATGACCGTGCCTCGATCGCCACGTCACTGGAAGGGATCCGCTCGCAATTGCTGGGGCTGGCTAACAGTAAAGACGGTAACGGCAACTATATTTTCGCCGGCTATCAAACCGATACCGAGCCATTCACTGATGATGGCACTGGCGTGACTTATGTCGGCGGCAGTGATCCGATTACGCAAAAAGTGGATGACAGCCGCACCATGTCGGTTGGCGATACCGGTACTTCGGTGTTTATGTCGATCACCAGCAACGCCAAAGCAGAGCCGGACGGTAGCGCCAGTGAAACTAACCTGTTCAATATGCTCGACAGTGCGATTGCCGCGTTGAAAGTGCCACAGGACAACGCTGACGATGCCACCAAACAAACGTTCCAGGATGCGATGGATAAGACCAACCGTGGTTTGAGCAACTCACTGAACAACGTGCTGAGTGTGCGTTCTGCGGTGGGCTCAAAAATGTCTGAGCTGGACACGCTGGATGCGCAGGGTGATGACCGCGATACCATTATGGCGTCACAAATGAGTGACCTGGTGGATGTGGATTACACCTCGGCTATCTCCAGCTACACCATGCAGCAGACGGCGTTGCAAGCCTCCTACACGGTCTTTACCCAGATGTCAAAGATGTCACTGTTCCAATTGAATTCGTAACTGACCTGAAGATTTGAGCGTACTTAAACCGGGTGCGCTTGCTTTTTCCCACTGCCTTCACAGGCCGTGGGATTTTTTTTTGTCCGTAGCGGTGCGATTTATCGCGCGGATTTTTCACGCAGCGCGCACGAAATTGCGCGATAAATCGCGCCGCTACGGATAGATGCAAATAAAAAACCCCGGACTGGCCGGGGTTTGCTGTGTGACGTAGCGCTAACTTAGACGCTTTCTGGCTTGGTTGCCGGTGCAGTCGCCTGCTGTGTGGCGCTATGACCGCCAGCCGATCCACGGCCCGCAAAGGCAAACGGTGGACGTACCCAATCGCTATGGCGAGCCGGTTCAGGTTCCCATGCCGGTGCCGGTGCTTTGGTCATCGGTGCCGAAGCATAATGCTTCCAGCGGGTTTCTGCGTTGTTGGCCACGGTAGCGTGAGCGGCAACTGGCGCTGGCTGCGCTTCTGCGGCAACCGGCGTGGACAGGATCTCTTCCACTGGTGCAGTCACTTCCGGTGCCTCCTGAGCAGGTGCTTCGATGGCAGCGGTTACGGCTTCGTTGACCTCAGCAGCAACATCAACCACCGGTTCGGCCTGCGCGGCGGTTACTTCGGCAACCGCTTCATCCGCCGCTGAAATCACGGTCGGTTCTTCATTGACCGGAGATTCAATCGGACGGGTGTCATCGGTGTTCACTACCGGAACGTCGGTGTGTGCCTGCGGTTCCACTACTTCGACGACTGGCTCAGCAACCACTTCTTGCGCTGGCTCAACGCTGGCAGGCAGAGCAACGGCAGCAGCCGTCTCTTCGCGGCTGTAATCCGGCGTCTCGTTCAGTGCATCCTGTGTGACCAGTTCTTCATTGGTTTGTGCAACCGGATAACGTACCCAGACTTTGCCAGAGGCCATTTCCGGTGAAGCCGAAGCCGCAGCCAGAGGCATTGCAGATTGGGTCGGATAGCGCTCATCACGGTAACGGCGACGACGCTGACCGCTGACACGCAGGTGGCGCGGTGAACGACGTGAACGGCGCGGCATATTGGCGCTGTCACGGTTATCAACGTCATCCTGATCATCATTGACCGCTTCCGGTTCTTCATTAGCGACTGCACGCGGCGCAGTTTCAACCGGAGCGATAACGTTCTCGGTTGTCGCTTCGCTTTCATCACCAAAACGCACTTTCTGGCTCAGCTGGCGTTGTTTACGACGCGGCATGACCTGAACACGTTCTTCTTCCTGTGCTGCCTCATCAACGATTTCAGCCTGCACCACCGGCTCAGCGGCTTTCTGTTCCTGCTGCTGGGCGCGTTTCTCTTCCTGACGACGACGCTGGCGCTCCGCACGTTGTTCGCGACGCTGTTGTTGCTGCTCTTCGCGTTGCTGGCGTGCTTCTTCGCTTTGTGCCGGGCTGCGTTCTTCACGCGGCTCGTTCTGGCGTTTATTGCGGCGGTTTTCGGTGGTTTCACGCGCTTCGCGTGGCTCACGCGGCTCGCGTGCTTCACGTACCGGCGCATTTTCAGCGTTACGCGGAGTGCGTTCACGACGGTTATTGCGGCGGTTGTTGCGACGATCGCCACGCGGTTGACCGTTTTCATCAGCGTTTGCTTTGCTTTCCTGTTTCTCGCTGGCTTCCGGCGTAGTCGCCGGTGCATCACCAACAAACAGTTTTTTCAATCCACCCAGCAGACGTGCCATAAAGCCGGTTGACGCAGCCGGTGCTGCGACGGTGTCGGTTGTCCTGGCCTTCTTCGGCTCAGCTTTCACCGCAGGCTTGCTCTCTTCTGCCACTTCAACCGGTGCAGGCGGTGCATCCGGCATCACAAAGGCGGCGAGGGCCGGTTGCTCAGGACGACGACGTTCTGACTGCTCTTCTTCGGAAGGCAGTGCCATTTCCGCTTCATGCAGTTTCGGCAGGTGGTAGCTCAGCGTTTGCGTTTCTTCGCCTTTGCGCACGCGCAACACGGAGTAGTGCGGCGTTTCCATCTGATCGTTCGGTACGATGATGGCGCGCACGCCACCCTGACGCTTCTCAATGGCGCTGACCGCATCACGTTTCTCGTTCAGCAGGTAGGAAGCGACCGGAACCGGCACAATCGCGTGGACTTCTTTGGTGTTGTCCTTCAGCGCTTCTTCTTCAATCAGACGCAGAATAGACAGCGACAGCGATTCGTTATCACGGATGGTGCCGGTACCGCTACAGCGTGGGCAGACGTGATGACTGGACTCGCCCAGTGATGGGCTGAGGCGCTGACGTGACATCTCCAGCAGACCAAAGCGTGAAATATGGCTGATTTGAATACGTGCACGATCCTGACGTACCGCTTCACGCAGACGGTTTTCCACGGCACGCTGGTGGCGTACCGGCGTCATATCGATGAAGTCGATAACAATCAGACCACCGAGGTCACGCAGACGCAGCTGACGAGCGATTTCGTCTGCCGCTTCGAGGTTGGTATTGAACGCCGTCTCTTCGATATCACCACCGCGCGTCGCGCGTGCTGAGTTGATATCAATCGCCGTCAGTGCTTCGGTGCTGTCAATGACGATAGAGCCGCCAGATGGCAGACGCACTTCACGCTGGAAAGCAGATTCAATCTGCGATTCGATTTGGTAGTGGCTGAACAGCGGGATTTCACCGGTGTACAACTTGATTTTGCTGCTGAAGTCCGGACGACCGAGCGCAGCGATATGCTGACGCGCCAGTTCGAGGACTTTCGGGTTATCGATGAGGATTTCACCGATATCCTGACGCAGATAGTCGCGGAAGGCGCGCACGATCACATTACTTTCCTGATGGATCAGGAAAGGTGCCGGGCGGCTTTCAGCGGCTTTTTTGATCGCTTCCCAGTGTTTCAGACGGAAGCTAAGGTCCCACTGTAACGACTCGGCGGATTTGCCAACGCCAGCGGTGCGCACAATCAGGCCCATGCCTTCCGGCAGTTCCAGCGCTGACAGGGCTTCTTTCAGTTCGGTGCGATCATCACCTTCAATACGGCGCGAAATGCCACCCGCACGCGGGTTGTTCGGCATCAGCACCAGGTAGCTACCGGCCAGTGAAATAAAGGTGGTCAGTGCTGCTCCTTTATTACCACGCTCCTCTTTATCAATTTGAACGATGACTTCCTGACCTTCACGCAGAACATCTTTAATATTGGGACGTCCGTGCGCGTTGTAACTGGCGGGGAAATATTCGCGGGAAATTTCTTTCAGAGGGAGAAAACCGTGACGCTCAGCACCGTAATCAACAAACGCAGCTTCCAGGCTGGGTTCAATACGGGTGATTTTACCTTTGTAGATGTTGGCTTTTTTCTGTTCGTGTCCGGGGCTTTCGATATCCAGATCGTACAGACGTTGTCCATCAACCAGGGCAACGCGCAACTCCTCCTGCTGAGTTGCGTTAATTAACATTCTTTTCATCGTGACTTACTCGTTATTCTCTCATGAGTGACAAAGCTGCGGGCATCGTTACCCTGGACGAGAATCAACCGATGGCCCCGTGTCTTTAATGCACAGACGTCAACCTCACGGTTGTCGGCGGCTAAAGGGGCGCAAATCTTGTCGGTGGCCTGTTTTTCATAAGGAAATCCAGCGCCTGAAGGTGGAAGTGCTACAGAGTATTCAAAAATCCACACATCCCAGTCTGTCGTCCTGGCTGCAACCCGCAGCCCGCTAAGTGCCTGATTTAACATTACGTCTTACGCCATTGCTGCGTGTCCGTTTAATCCGGCAAAATGACTTATTTCGCTCTTTTTTCTGCCTGAATCTTTCCAGGACAGAAACCCCTGCATTATTCCATTGCTCACCAACATATAGCAAGGCGACTTTTGCCGAGCTGTGAAGTTTATTCATCCTTAACCTGTTCATTTGCAGGGGTTATCATCGCATTGTTGAAAAAGTCAGCATTTCGACTCTTTAGCGCCGCGACAACCAGAGAGTTAAGCACAGAAAAAGGGGTGGCGCTATCCGGGGACACTATTTAGAATCGCCGCCATGAAAACTGAGAATCCCGGCGTACAATTTGTCGCCATTACGGCTGAAAATGCCGGACAACGTATCGATAACTTTTTGCGCACCCAATTGAAGGGTGTGCCGAAAAGTATGATTTATCGCATCCTGCGTAAAGGGGAAGTGCGGGTAAATAAAAAACGCATCAAACCTGAATATAAGCTGGAAGAGGGCGATGAGATCCGTATTCCACCTGTACGGGTTGCGGAACGTGAAGAGCAGACTGTCTCGCCGAAGCTGGAGAAAGTGGCTTCACTGGCTGACGCCATCCTGTATGAGGATGATTATCTGCTGGTCCTGAACAAACCTTCCGGCACCGCCGTACATGGCGGCAGCGGTTTAAGTTTTGGCGTGATTGAAGGCTTGCGTGCGCTGCGCCCGGAAGCGCGTTTTCTCGAATTGGTGCATCGTCTCGATCGCGACACCTCGGGTATCTTGCTGGTTGCGAAGAAACGCTCGGCACTGCGTTCCCTGCACGAACAGCTTCGCGACAAAGGCATGCAAAAAGATTACCTTGCGCTGGTGCGTGGCGACTGGCCATCCCACCTGAAAGTGGTACAGGCACCGTTGCTGAAGAATATCCTGCAAAGCGGTGAGCGCGTGGTGCGCGTCAGCGCGGAAGGTAAACCTTCGGAGACACGGTTTAAAGTGGAAGAGCGTTTTGGCTTTGCCACCCTGGTAAAAGCCAGCCCGGTCACTGGCCGCACTCACCAGATTCGTGTGCATACTTTGCATGCGGGCCATCCCATCGCGTTTGACGATCGTTATGGCGATCGGGAATTTGAACGCCAGCTGGCACCGACCGGACTTTCCCGTCTGTTCCTGCATGCGGCGGCGTTGACGTTTACCCATCCCAATACCGGTGAGACGTTACGGATGGAAGCGCCGCTGGACGGCGCTTTGAAGCATTGCCTGTCGCTGTTACGCCAGAAAAAGGCGTAACGTCACGGGCATCAACACAAGGGGTTGATGCCCGCTTCTCGTAACATCCCATTCAGCGCAATCAGCGGCAACCCAATCAAGGTATTGGGATCGCGTCCTTCCAGCCGTTCAAACAGACAAATGCCAAGGCCTTCGCTTTTGAAGCTGCCTGCACATTGCAGTGGTTGTTCTTTGGCAACGTATCCGGCAATTTCGGCTGCACTCAGCGTGCGAAAATGGACGGTGAAGGGTTCACAGCAGAGAAATTGCTGCCCGCTTTGCGGTTGGATGAGCGCCAGGCCGGTATAGAAGGTAATGGCTTTGCCACTGGCGGCAGACAGTTGCTTGCGCGCGTTTTCTTCCGTGTGCGGCTTACCGGTGATCTGTCCGTCCAGCACGCAGACTTGATCGGAACCGATGATCCAGCGATCCGGATAGTCGGCCGCCAGCGCCCTGGCTTTCGCCAGCGCGAGGCGTTGTACCAACGCATCTGCCGCTTCGCCGGGCTGCGGCGTCTCATCGGTGTGCGGTGCCGCGCAGAGAAAAGGCAGGCCAAGCTTACTTAATAAAGCCTGGCGGAAGGGTGAGGTTGAAGCTAAAACCAGCGATGTCGTCATTTTTTTGCAGAATAGATAGCGTAAAGGAGACAGTCATTTTAAACTGTGCGCCGCACTGGATGCGACTAACGGGTGAAAGATGCTGTAAAACGGCCTTTTTCTTTGACTCTATGACGTTACAAAGTTAATATTCGCGCCCTATGCAAAAGGTAAAATTACCCCTGACGCTCGATCCGGTACGCGCTGCGCAAAAACGCCTTGATTATCATGGTGTTTATTCGCCTGAATTGGTGGCGCGCGTGGCCGACTCGGTCGTGAGTGTGGACAGTGATGTGGAATGTGCCATGTCGTTTGCGGTTGACAACCAGCGCCTCGCGGTTCTGCAAGGAACAGCGGATGTGCAGGTAACGTTGTTATGTCAGCGCTGCAACCAGCCGTTTCCGCATCAGGTTCACGTAAGCTATTGCTTCAGTCCTGTCTCTACTGAAGAGCAGGCCGAAGCACTGCCGGAAGCCTACGAACCGATCGATGTCGATGATTTTGGCGAAATCGATCTGTTGGCGGTGATTGAAGATGAAATCATCCTCGCACTGCCGGTGGTTCCGGTGCATGATTCTGAACACTGTGAAGTGTCCGACGCGGACATGGTTTTTGGTAAGTTGCCTGAAGAGGCAGAAAAACCAAATCCATTTGCCGTATTAGCCAGTTTAAAGCGTAAGTAATAGGAGTAAGGTCCATGGCCGTACAACAGAATAAACCCACCCGTTCTAAGCGTGGTATGCGTCGTTCTCATGATGCTCTGACCACCACCACTCTGTCTGTAGATAAAGTTTCTGGCGAAACTCATCTGCGTCACCACATCACTGCGGATGGTTACTACCGCGGTCGCAAGGTTATCGCTAAGTAATTCTTGCGGTTACGCAAGGCGATACTTTGACACGTTTGACCCTGGCGATAGATGCCATGGGCGGGGATTTCGGTCCCTGCGTGACAGTGCCTGCAGCCTTGCAGGCACTGGCCTCTCATTCGCACCTGGTTCTCCTTCTGGTCGGTAATCCCGACACAATCATGACATTACTTGCCAAAGCGGATTCCTCTGTAGCGGGGCGTGTGCAGGTGATCCCTGCCGAATCGGTTATTGCAAGTGATGCCAGACCCTCACAGGCGATTCGTAACAGTCGCGGCAGTTCCATGCGTATCGCGTTGGAGCTGGTGAAAGAGGGTAAGGCACAAGCCTGTGTCAGCGCGGGGAACACCGGCGCGCTGATGGGGTTAGCCAAATTGTTGCTCAAACCGCTGGATGGCATTGAGCGCCCGGCGCTGATGACCGTTCTGCCACATCAGCAGCACGGCAAAACGGTGGTGCTGGATTTGGGCGCCAACGTAGAGTCCGACAGTGAAATGTTGGTGCAATTTGCGGTGATGGGTGCGGTGGTAGCCGAAGAAGTGCTTGCCATTAACCAGCCGCGCGTTGCGTTGCTCAATATCGGACAGGAAGAGACCAAAGGTCTGGAAGCCATCCGCACAGCAGCGGCGGTGCTGCGGGAATCCCCGCAGATCAACTATATTGGTTACCTTGAGGGGAATGATCTCCTCACCGGCAAAACGGATGTGCTGGTTTGCGATGGCTTTGTTGGCAACGTCACGCTGAAAACGATGGAAGGTGTGGTAAGAATGTTTCTTTCGCTGCTTAAATCGTCAGGGGAAGGAAAAAAACGGGCCTGGTGGCTGAAGTGGCTGGGGCGCTGGATCCAAAAGCGTCTGGCGAAGCGTTTCGGTCACCTCAACCCCGACCAGTATAATGGCGCTTGTCTGTTAGGATTGCGCGGAACGGTGATCAAGAGCCACGGCGCGGCGAATCAACGTGCGTTTGCCGTAGCGATAGAACAGGCAGAGCAGGCGGTGCGGCGGCAAGTCCCGGAACGGATTGCTGCGCGCCTGGATACTGTATTAGCCAGGAGTGACAAAGCGTAGATGTTTACCAAAATTCTCGGTACGGGCAGTTATTTGCCCAGCCAGGTACGTACCAACGCGGATCTGGAAAAAATGGTGGAAACTTCGGACGAGTGGATTGTCACCCGTACCGGCATCCGTGAACGCCGCATTGCTGCGCCGGATGAAACTGTCGCCACCATGGGCTTTTCGGCAGCACAGCGCGCGCTGGAAATGGCGGGCGTTGCGGCGAGTGACGTGGGTCTGATTATTGTGGCGACCACCTCTTCCAGCCACGCATTCCCAAGCTCGGCCTGCATGATCCAGCAAATGCTGGAGATCAACGACTGTGCGGCGTTTGACCTTGCAGCCGCGTGCGCAGGTTTTACCTATGCCCTGAGCGTAGCCGATCAGTACATCAAAAATGGCGCAGTGAAACATGCGCTGGTGATCGGTGCGGATGCACTGGCACGTACGCTCGATCCTGCCGATCGTGGCACCATTATTCTGTTCGGTGATGGCGCGG
This sequence comes from Pantoea sp. X-Soil-TKNS-1279, assembly GCF_059730565.1. Taxonomy (NCBI): domain Bacteria; kingdom Pseudomonadati; phylum Pseudomonadota; class Gammaproteobacteria; order Enterobacterales; family Erwiniaceae; genus Pantoea; species Pantoea sp. X-Soil-TKNS-1279. The sequence goes on from NZ_AP035948.1 coordinate 1,755,699, forward strand.
GTGCGGTGGTTCTGGGCCAGAGCAGCGAACCGGGCATTCTTTCTACCCATCTGCATGCGGATGGTCGTTACGGTAAACTGCTGACGCTGCCATATCAGGACCGCGAGCAGCAGGATCAACCTGCTTACCTGACGATGGCAGGCAACGAAGTCTTCAAAGTGGCGGTCACTGAACTGGCGCATATTGTGGATGAAACCTTGCAGGCCAACAATCTCGATCGCGAAATGCTCGATTGGCTGGTGCCGCATCAGGCTAACCTGCGCATTATCAGCGCCACGGCGAAAAAGCTCGGTATGGGCATGGACAAAGTGGTGGTGACGCTGGATCGTCACGGTAACACCTCTGCGGCTTCCGTACCCAGTGCGCTGGATGAAGCGGTACGTGATGGTCGCATCAAACCGGGACAACTGATTCTGCTGGAGGCCTTTGGTGGTGGTTTCACCTGGGGTTCCGCGCTGGTTCGCTTTTGATTACAGGAACGAATGATGACGCAATTTGCTTTTGTGTTCCCCGGACAGGGATCACAGACTGTGGGCATGCTGGCTGACCTGGCCACTGAATACCCGCAGGTAGAGGCTACTTTCCGTGAAGCTTCAGACGCACTGGGTTATGACTTATGGCAGTTGGTTCAGCAGGGGCCTGCTGAGGAACTGAACAAAACCTGGCAGACACAACCCGCGTTGCTGGCGGCTTCAGTTGCGATTTATCGCGTCTGGCAGAGCAAAAATGCGCCTCAGCCTGCCATCATGGCCGGCCACAGTCTGGGTGAATACTCAGCGCTGGTCTGTGCGGGCGTACTGAATTTTGCCGATGCCATCAAACTGGTTGAGCTGCGTGGCAAACTGATGCAGGAAGCGGTGCCGGAAGGCACTGGCGCGATGCAGGCGATTATCGGTCTTGATGATGCCGCCATTCGTAAAGCCTGTGAAGAGAGTGCGCAAGGCCAGGTGGTGTCGCCGGTTAACTTTAACTCGCCGGGCCAGGTGGTGATTGCGGGTAACAAAGAAGCCGTTGAGCGTGCAGGCGCAGCCTGTAAAGCCGCAGGGGCGAAACGTGCGCTGCCGTTACCGGTCAGCGTACCATCTCACTGCGCGCTGATGAAGCCAGCGGCAGAGAAACTGGCGGTGGCACTGGAAGCGATCAACTTCAATACCCCGTCAGTCCCGGTGGTTAACAACGTTGATGTGCAGTGTGAAACCTCAGCCGAGGCGATTCGTAGCGCGCTGGTGCGTCAATTGTACAGTCCGGTACGCTGGACAGAAGCGGTTGAGTTTATGGCCGCGCAAGGCGTGACTCAGTTGCTGGAGATTGGTCCGGGTAAAGTGTTGACCGGTCTCACTAAACGTATTGTGGATACCCTGACCGCAGCCGCAGTGAACGATCCTGCTTCATTGACTGCTGCGCTTAGCCAGGAATAAGAGGAAAATCATGGGCTTTGAAGGTAAAGTTGCGCTGGTTACCGGCGCGAGCCGCGGTATTGGTCGCGCCATTGCGGAAACGCTGGCGGCACGCGGTGCCAAAGTGGTGGGAACTGCCACCAGCGAGAGCGGCGCGGAGGCAATCAGTGCTTACCTCGGCGACAGTGGTAAAGGTCTGCTGTTGAACGTGACCGATCCTGCTTCCATTGAGAGTGTGCTCGAGAAAGTGCGCGCAGAATTTGGCGAAGTGGACATTTTAGTCAATAATGCAGGCATTACGCGTGATAATTTACTGATGCGCATGAAAGACGATGAATGGGCGGATATCCTCGATACCAACCTGACGTCAGTTTTCCGTCTCTCGAAGGCGGTTATGCGTGCCATGATGAAGAAACGTGTGGGCCGTATCATTACCATCGGTTCTGTAGTTGGAACCATGGGTAACGCGGGCCAGGCAAACTATGCAGCAGCAAAAGCAGGTTTGATTGGCTTTAGCAAATCACTGGCGCGAGAAGTCGCGTCCCGTGGCATTACCGTAAACGTCGTGGCTCCGGGCTTTATTGAAACGGACATGACGCGTGCACTGAACGAAGATCAGCGCTCGGGCATTCTGGCGGAAGTTCCAGCAGGTCGCTTAGGTGATCCGCAGGAAATCGCCAATGCTGTTGCATTCTTAGCCTCTGACGAAGCCGCCTATATCACAGGTGAGACGCTACACGTCAATGGCGGTATGTACATGGTCTGATAATCACGAAATAATTTGCATTATTCGCGGTAAAAACCGCAGAATAGCGTAAAATCGTGGTTCGACCAGCCGGGATTTTGTTGCATCTTTTTCAACATTTTATACACTACGAAAACCATCGCGAAAGCGAGTTTTGATAGGAAATTTAATAGCATGAGCGACATTCAGGATAGAGTTAAGAAGATCATCATCGAGCAGTTGGGCGTGAAACCGGAAGAAGTGACTAATGAAAAGTCTTTCGTTGACGACCTGGGTGCTGATTCTCTTGACACCGTTGAACTGGTTATGGCTCTGGAAGAAGAGTTCGATACCGAGATTCCAGACGAAGAAGCTGAGAAAATCACTACCGTTCAGGCAGCGATCGACTACATCACTAGCCACCAAGGCTAATGAATATCCTTCAGGCGGTCGCTCGACCGCCTGAGTTTTATAGTTTGTCCCACATAGCTTTTTTTTATCCCTCCCTGGAGGACGAACGTGTCTAAGCGTCGTGTAGTTGTGACCGGTCTTGGCATGTTGTCTCCTGTCGGCAATACCGTAGAGTCTACCTGGAGTGCTCTCCTTGCCGGTCAGAGCGGCATTACCCTGATCGACCATTTTGATACCAGTGCCTATGCAACACGTTTTGCAGGTTTGGTAAGAGATTTTGATTGTGATGAATTCATCTCGCGCAAAGATCAGCGCAAGATGGATGATTTCATCCAATATGGCATCGTTGCTGGCATACAGGCTATGCAGGACTCCGGTCTGGTCGTAACTGAAGAAAATGCTGGTCGTTTTGGTGCGGCGATTGGTTCCGGCATCGGCGGATTGGGTTTGATTGAAGAAAACCATTCCTCGCTGGTTAATGGCGGTCCCCGCAAAATCAGCCCGTTCTTTGTGCCTTCTACCATTGTAAACATGGTCGCGGGTCATCTTACGATTATGTATGGCCTGAAAGGTCCGAGCATCTCTATCGCCACGGCCTGTACTTCGGGTGTACATAACATTGGTCATGCGGCACGCATCATTGCTTACAACGATGCTGATGTCATGCTGGCCGGTGGTGCAGAAAAAGCCAGTACCCCTCTGGGTGTCGGTGGCTTTGGTGCGGCGCGTGCGCTCTCCACCCGTAACGATAATCCGCAGGCGGCAAGCCGTCCGTGGGACAAAGATCGTGATGGTTTTGTGCTGGGTGACGGTGCAGGCATTGTGGTGCTGGAAGAGTACGAGCACGCGAAGAAACGCGGTGCGAAGATTTATGCTGAAATTGTCGGTTTCGGCATGAGCAGCGATGCTTACCACATGACCTCTCCGCCGGAAAATGGCGCAGGCGCGGCGCTGGCTATGGTCAACGCTCTGCGTGATGCACAGTTGAATCCGGAACAGATCGGTTACGTCAACGCGCATGGCACCTCGACGCCAGCCGGAGATAAAGCGGAAGCGCAGGCGGTGAAATCGGTCTTTGGTGCGGCAGCCAGCTCTGTGATGGTCAGCTCAACCAAATCGATGACGGGCCACCTGTTGGGTGCTGCGGGCGCGGTAGAATCTATCTACTCAATCCTGGCATTGCGCGATCAGGCAATTCCACCGACCATCAACCTCGATAACCCTGATGAAGGCTGTGATCTGGACTTCGTGCCACACACGGCGCGTCAGGTGAGTGGTCTGGAATACACGCTGTGTAACTCCTTCGGTTTCGGTGGAACCAACGGTTCACTGATTTTCCGCAAAGTGTAAGTCACATCGTTCCAGACAGAGGCCCGCAATGCGGGCCTTTTTTATATTTTGTCACGCAGTTGCATAGAATCTTACGGCCTTCAATGCTATTCAAAGCAAGGTCAATTGATTGGGGTCGTTACGATGTGGATAAATGGCGCAGAACAGACGCAACTGACCGCGCGCGATCGGGCGGTGCAATTCGGTGATGGCTGTTTTACCACGGCGGCGGTACAACAGGGCGAGATCCAACTGTTTGCGGCGCATTTGCAACGTCTGAAGCAGGGTTGTGAGCGGTTGCTGATGGCTGAACCTGACTGGCAGCAACTCGAAGCGGAAATGCGCGTTGCTGCGCACAACCAACAACAGGCGGTGTTAAAAGTCATATTGACCCCAGGCGCAGGTGGACGCGGTTATAGCCGTGCAGGATGCAGCGCCCCAACACGTATTCTCTCACTTTCCCCCTGGCCGCAGCATTATCAGGCGCTACAACAGCAGGGCGTACGTCTGGTAACCAGCCCGGTACGACTGGGACGTAACCCGCTGTTGGCGGGGATCAAACACCTCAACCGACTGGAGCAAGTGCTGATTCGCCATCATCTTGACCAGACCGACGCCGACGAGGCGCTGGTGCTTGACACTGAGGGGACGGTGGTGGAATGCTGTGCGGCCAATTTATTCTGGCGTGAGGGCGACACCGTCTTCACACCGCGACTTGAACAGGCTGGCGTTGCCGGGATTATGCGGCGTTATCTGATGGCGCAGATGGCAGCCGCAGGTCAGGATTGTCAGTTGATTGATGGCAGCCGGGAGAGGCTACTCGCCGCAGATGAAGTGGTGATATGCAATGCCCTGATGCCAGTTTTACCCGTGCGTAGCATTGACGACATTACGTTTAGCGCACGTTCGCTGTACCAGCAACTGCTCGCCAGTTGCCAGAAAATGGAAGCATCATGACTCGAATGAAAAAAATTATCGCCGGCGCCACGGTGATTATTGGCCTCGCTGCGGCCTTTAGCTATTGGCAGATTGAACGTTTCGCCGATACACCTTTGACGTTGCACCAGGAAACCATTTTCACCCTGCCTGCGGGCACTGGCCGGGTGGCGCTGGAAGCGCAACTGGAGAGCGAACATGTTATCGCGCCGAGCCTGTGGTTTGGTCCCTTATTAAAGCTGGAGCCGGAACTGGCGCGTTTCAAGGCCGGGACTTATCGACTGGAAAGCAATATGACCGTCCGTCAATTGCTGGAATTGCTGGCGAGCGGTAAAGAAGCGCAGTTCCCGGTCCGTTTTGTGGAAGGTTCTCGCCTCAAGGAGTGGCTGGCGCAGTTGCGTGCCGCACCTTATCTGAAGCACACCCTGAAAGATGACCAGTTCGCGACGGTGGCTGCGGCACTGAAACTCGATGCTAACCAGCTTGAAGGCGGATTCTATCCCGATACTTATCTGTATACCGCCAACACCAGTGACGTCGCGTTGCTGGAGCGCGCCCATGCGCGGATGAACAAACTGGTGGATGAAATCTGGCAAGGTCGCATGGATAATCTGCCCTATAAAAAGGAGCAGGATCTGGTGACGATGGCTTCGATCATCGAGAAAGAAACCGGCGTCAGTGAAGAACGTGCACGCGTCGCCTCGGTGTTTATCAACCGTCTACGGATTGGCATGAAGTTGCAGACCGATCCCACGGTGATTTATGGCCTGGGTGATAACTATACCGGTACTATCACGCGTAAAGATCTCGACACGCCAACCGATTACAATACCTATACCATCAGCGGTATGCCGCCGGGGCCGATTGCGATGCCGGGCCGGGCTTCACTTGAAGCGGCAGCACACCCGGAAAAAACCAATTACCTCTATTTTGTTGCGGATGGCAAAGGTGGTCACACCTTCACCACCAATCTGGTCAGCCATAATAAAGCCGTGCAGGCGTATCGGCTGGCAATGAAGGAAAAAAATGAAAAGTAAGTTTATCGTCATTGAAGGCCTGGAAGGGGCGGGCAAAACCACCGCGCGTGATGTGGTGGTCGAGGTACTGCGTGAGCAGGGCATTGATGATCTGGTGTTTACCCGTGAGCCGGGCGGCACGCCGCTGGCAGAGCAGTTGCGCGTGCTGGTTAAGCAGGGCATTGATGGCGAGCAGGTGACGGACAAAGCCGAATTGTTGATGTTGTATGCGGCACGCGTGCAACTGGTGGAAAACGTGATTAAGCCAGCTCTGGCACGGGGTGCCTGGGTGATCGGTGACCGTCATGATCTCTCGTCGCAAGCCTATCAGGGCGGTGGACGCGGCCTCGACACGCAATTGATGACGACGCTGCGTGATGCGGTGCTGGGCGAGTTTCGCCCGGACTGCACGCTGTACCTCGACGTCACACCGGAAATTGGTTTGCAGCGTGCGCGTGCGCGCGGTGAACTAGACCGGATTGAACAGGAATCGCTACGCTTTTTTGAGCGTACCCGCGAGCGTTATCTGGCTCTGGCGGCCGAGGATCCAACCATTATCACCATCGATGCCACTCAAACATTGCCGCAGGTGACCGCGTCAATCAAAGCGGCGGTGCAGCGCTGGCTGGTGGGTCAGACGGCATGAACTGGTATCCGTGGCTGAATCAACCCTATCGGCGCATCATTACCCGGCATCAGAGCGGCCAGGCGCACCATGCGCTGCTGATTCAGGCGATTGAAGGGATGGGTGATGATGCTCTGGTATGGGGTGTCAGCCGCTGGCTGATGTGCCAGCAACCGGAAGGGTTGAAGAGTTGTGGACACTGCCACGGCTGTCAGTTGATGCAGGCGCAGACGCACCCGGATTGGTATCGACTTGAAGCCGAGAAAGGCAAATCCTCGTTGGGGATTGATGCAGTGCGTGATGTGACGGAAAAACTCTACCATTTTGCCCAGCAGGGTGGGGCCAAAGTGGTGTGGTTGCCGGATGCGGCGCAGTTGACCGAAGCGGCGGCCAATGCCTTGTTGAAGACCCTGGAGGAGCCACCCGCTAATACCTGGTTTTTCCTCAGTACCCGCGAACCCTCGCGTCTGCTTGCCACGCTGCGTAGCCGTTGTATGACCTGGCATCTGTCGCCACCCGATGAAATCCACAGCCTGCAATGGCTGCAAAAGCAGATTTCGCAGCCGGAAGAGACGTTGCGTGCGGCGTTGCGTTTAAGTAACGGTGCGCCTGCGGCGGCGTTGACCTTGTTGCAACCTGAGCGCTGGCAGACCCGCGAGACGTTGTGTAATGCGCTGGCGGGTGCGTTGCAGCAGGACATCCTGCAACTGTTGCCATGCCTGAATAGCGATGACGTTGCTGACCGTCTCGCCTGGTTCCTCTCGTTGCTGGTCGATGCGATGAAGGTGCAACAAGGCGCGAGTCGCTGGCTGAGCAATGGTGATCGCCCCGATGTAGTGACGTTACTGGCGCAGCAATTAAACAGCAACGCCCTGAATGCCAGCGTGCAATTGTGGATGCAGTGCCGCGAGCAACTGCAACAGGTGGCGGCGCTCAATCGTGAATTAATGTTGACCGATCGCCTGTTGAGCTGGAGTCGTCTGCTCAGCCCGGCCACCTTCGGATAACGGTAAAAAGAGAGAAGTATGTTTATTGTTGATTCCCACTGCCATCTCGATGGCCTGGATTATGAAAAGCAGCATCGTGACCTGGATGATGTGATCGCCAAAGCAGCGGCACGCGATGTGAAATTTATGCTGGCAATTGCCACCACCTTACCGGATTACCACACCCTGAAAGCGCTGGTGGGTGAGCGCGACAACATTGCGCTGGCCTGCGGGGTGCATCCGCTTAATCAGGAAACGCCGTACGATGTTGAAGAGTTTCGTCGTCTGGCGGCGGAAGATCAGGTGATCGCGTTGGGTGAAACCGGCCTCGATTATTTCTATCAGCAGGAAACCAAAGCGCAGCAGCAGGCTTCATTCCGTGAGCATATCCGTACCGGGATCGCGCTGAACAAGCCGATTATCGTGCATACCCGCGACGCGCGTGAAGACACGCTGGCAATCCTGCGCGAGGAACAGGTGGAGAAGTGCGGCGGCGTGTTGCACTGTTTCACCGAAGATCGGGAAACGGCAGAGAAACTGCTGGATATGGGCTTCTATATCTCCTTTTCCGGAATTTTGACGTTCCGTAACGCCGAGCAGATCCGCGATGCGGCGCGTTATGTGCCGCTCGACCGGATGCTGGTCGAAACCGATTCACCTTATCTGGCTCCGGTGCCGCATCGTGGCAAAGAGAACCAACCGGCGTTTACCCGCGATGTCGCTGATTATATGGCGGTACTGAAGGGCGTCGATATTGAAACGCTGGCAGCTGCAACTACCGAGAATTTCTCCCGCCTGTTTCATGTCCCGATGAGCCGCTTGGGCGGTTAAGACACTTTATTTCAAACTCTGTAATTAATCAGAAATTCATCAGACTGGCTTTGCCTGAAAGGGCACAGCCAGTCATTTATTGTCGTAAATAGCAGCAAGTCAGTCAGAATTACCTGAAAGCCGGACAGTGGCATGAGCGAAACGTGATAGCCGTCAAAGTAAGAAAATTCTATTTATTTTACTCTTCGTAATAAATCAAAAGACGCTCAGCGTCATCCCGGTAAAGGGTCCTCCCCCCTCTGCCACGCGCACTGCGCGAAATGCACTCATACTCAGGAGCTTCACGCTATGTTCAAGAACGCATTTGCGAACCTGCAAAAGGTAGGTAAATCGCTGATGTTACCGGTGTCGGTCTTGCCGATCGCCGGTATTTTATTAGGTGTTGGTTCTGCCAACTTCAGCTGGTTACCTGCGGTGGTATCGCATGTGATGGCCGAGGCTGGCGGTTCGGTGTTTGCCAACATGCCGCTGATTTTTGCCATCGGTGTGGCGCTCGGCTTTACCAACAACGACGGCGTCTCTGCGCTGGCGGCGGTGGTGGCTTACGGCATTATGGTGAAAACCATGGCAGTGGTGGCCCCGTTGGTGCTGCATCTGCCTGCGGCTGAAATCGAGGCGAAACATCTGGCCGATACCGGCGTACTCGGCGGGATTATCGCCGGTGCGATCGCGGCGTATATGTTTAACCGCTTCTACCGTATCAAGCTGCCGGAATACCTTGGCTTCTTTGCCGGTAAACGCTTTGTGCCGATTATCTCTGGCCTGGCGGCTATCGTACTGGGTGTGCTGCTGTCCTTCATCTGGCCACCGGTGGGTACCGCGATTCAGGACTTCTCGCAATGGGCGGCTTATCAGAACCCGGTGGTTGCTTTCGGTATCTATGGCGTGGTTGAACGTGCGCTGGTGCCGTTTGGTCTGCACCATATCTGGAACGTACCTTTCCAGATGCAGATTGGTGAATTCACCAACGCGGCAGGCCAGGTGTTCCACGGTGACATTCCGCGCTATATGGCCGGTGATCCGACTGCGGGCAAACTGTCTGGCGGCTTCCTGTTCAAAATGTATGGTCTGCCAGCCGCTGCTATCGCTATCTGGCATTCAGCTAAACCAGAAAACCGCGCCAAAGTGGGCGGTATCATGATCTCCGCTGCGCTGACCTCGTTCCTGACCGGTATCACCGAGCCGATCGAGTTCTCCTTTATGTTCGTGGCACCGATCCTGTATGTGATTCACGCCATTCTGGCTGGTCTGGCATTCCCGATCTGTATTCTGCTCGGTATGCGTGATGGCACCAGCTTCTCACACGGTCTGATCGACTTTATCGTGCTGAGCGGCAACAGCAGCAAAATCTGGCTGTTCCCGATTGTCGGTATCATCTACGGTCTGATCTACTACACCGTATTCCGCGTGCTGATTGCCAAGCTGAACCTGAAAACGCCGGGTCGTGAAGATAACGCCGTTGAGCAGAGCAGCGCGACCGGTAGCGAAATGGCGGGTAAATTGGTTACTGCATTCGGTGGTAAAGAGAACATCACTAACCTTGATGCCTGTATTACCCGTCTGCGCGTCAGCGTGGCTGATGTGGGCAAAGTTGACCAGACTGAACTGAAAAGCCTCGGCGCGCGTGGCGTGGTGGTGGCAGGTTCCGGTGTTCAGGCGATTTTCGGCACCAAGTCCGATAACCTGAAAACTGAAATGGATGACTATATCCGTAATATGTAATCACTCCGACGAGTGATAAACAACGGCCCCCAATTTGGGGGCCGTTTTGTTATAAATACACCCGTAAATACTCTGTCAGGCACAGCAGCGCCATCGCCTGACCATAAGGCATCGACGTCAGGGGCACCTGACGGTAATAGTCCAAATCGTTACCCATCGCCGTACCAAACGACACCTGCTTCAGCTCGCCATCGTCATCAATATTGGCAATCACGCCACGTAACGCCTTTTCCGCGACAGGCAAATAGTCGCGTGACAGATAGCGTTTGCGCACCGCTTTCAGGATGCCATAGGCAAAACCGGCAGTGGCGGAGGCTTCAGGGTAACTGTGTGGATCGTCCAAGAGGGTATGCCACAGGCCGCTGCTGTGCTGGCAGTCGGCCAGCGCTTTGACCTGGCTTTCCAGCACCTGAAGCAGGAAACGACGCGTGGCGTGCTGCTCCGGCCAGTTCATCAGTTCGAGGAAATCCGGGATGACAATGGTGACCCAACTGTTGCCGCGCGCCCAGCGCGCGGCGGCAAAGTTGTGGCGGCCGGCGAAATTCCAGCCGTGGAACCATAAACCGGTCTGACGATCCATCAGGTATTGGGTATGGAGAAGAAACTGGAAACTCGCTTCTTCAACAAATTCCGGCCGTTCCAGCAACTGACCAATCTTCGCCAGCGCCATCACGCTCATCATCAGGGTATCGTCCCACAACTGCTGGGTATTTTCGTTGTTATAGACGATGTGCTGCAATCCACCGTTTTCGGTACGTGGCATCTCATACATTACCCATTCCGCCCAGCGCTCCAGTACCGGTCGCCAGGCTGCATTGCGCGTCTCTTCATAGCGGTATGCCAGCGTCAAAAACGGACAGACAGTGTTGACGTTTTTGGTGGGGGTGCCTTCTGCCAGGCGAGTGCTGAACCAGTCATCGATGATCTGCAACGTGGCCTGGTCGCCTGTCTGCTGATAAAAATGCAACATGCCATACAGCCCGATACCGTGCGTCCACTCCCAACCTGCCCAGCCTTTGGTATCAATTACGCGGCCATCATCGAGGCGCAGCAGAAATTCGCCGCTTTCGTCGCGGATATTGACCAGATTTTGCGTTAACTGATGGATCAGCTGCACCAATTCCTTACGCGGCAGCAGATATTCGGGCTGACGTAACAGGTCGCTATGTTTTACCGGAAATACGGTCATGATCTATTCCTATCGTTTTGAAGGGGCAGGGAGAGGATGTAGCGCGCTGGCTTTTCGCGGTAAAGGCGGTGCCGCGGGCTTAAGGCGATTGAGGTAGCCAACGTTGTTGTTACCCCATAAATGTTCGTAGGGCATCCCCGCCAGCGTTTCGACAATCTCGCGTGCTTCCGGGGTGATACGCTCCGGCACCGGACGCCCGGCATCACGCATCTTCAGCGTCTCTTCACGCAACACGGTGTGGGTATGCAGATTGAGTTTAAAGCGCAGTGACACCAGAAAACCGCAGGTCAGTACGCAGACGGTGCCGATACTGAGGATCGCGAGAATGGTGTGGCTTACCGCCGGCACCTGCGTGGTATGCCCGGAAACAAATCCCGCCAGTTGCAACACGATGCCAACCAGCATGACGGCTCCGGCCTGTGAGGCTTTGCGGGTCAGCGTCATAATGCCGGCAAAGATCCCTTCACGGCGCTGACCGGTGACCACCTCATCCACATCGGCGATATAGGTGTAGGTATTCCAGGGCACATAGTTGATGCCACCCCGTCCCAGTCCGGCCAGGGCGGAAATCAGCACCAGCAGCGCCATGTTGTTATTCATGCCGGTGTACCACAGGCCTGCATAGGAGAGGGCGCTCAGGCCGAACAGTATCACCACCAGACGATACGCCGGTGCCGGTCCCAGGCGGATGCACAGTGGGATCATCGCCATCACCGCGATAAATTGCAGCACCGCCATGGTGCCCATCAGGCTGGAAGCAATCTGCGCGCTTTGCATTAACACGAATACCACGTACCAGGTGAAGACCGCGTTAAACACGTCCTGCGCGATGTAGCCACCGAGATACATACCGAGATGCTGACGGAAGATACGAATGCGCAGCGTTGAACCGAGTTCGATGTAGAGGCGTTTCAGGCTTTGCCACAGCGACAGGCCGGATTTCTCCTGCTCGGCACGCAGGGATTCCGCTGAAAAATCATTCGGGTGGCGCTCCCAGGTAAAGCGCCACACCAGCGTCAGCACCAGGGCGCAAATCACCGCGAACACCAGGCTGGCATAGAAGAACGACAGCGGATTTTCTTTGCCGAACCAGCCAATCAGGATACCCGGCAGAAACGCCGCCAAAATCGCCGACAGCTGCGCCAGGGCGATGCGTGCACCCGAGAAGCGAGTTTTCTGTTTGAAATCATCGGTCATCTCCGGCACCAGCGTTTCGTAGGGCACCAGAATCATGGTGTAGACGATATCGAACAGCAAATAGGTCAGCAGATACCACCAGAAACTCATGTCGGCGATCCACATCAGGCTATAGCTGAAGACGCAGGGGATACCGAGCATGATAAAGAACTTGCGGCGACCAAAGCGTTTACCCAGCCAGGTGGAGCCGAAGTTATCGGTGAGAAAACCCATTAACGGACTGACCAGCGCATCCAGCACGCGCGCGGCAGCAAAGATAAAGGTGGCTTCGATAGGGGTCAGTCCACAAAACGTGGTGTAGAAATACAGCAGCCAGGCGGCAGTCAGCGCCGTGGTGCCTGCGCCGAGGAAATCCCCGGAGCCATATGCCAGATAGTGGCCCAAACCAATCTTACGTGAGCGCATTGCAGGTACTCCCTGAGACAAATGTGGTGTACATCCCTCATCCTTCCGGACAGCTGGCTCGGATTGGTTAGAAAGTAGAGCGGGAAGCGGTGCTAAACCTTCGCGATTTGGCAAGCTTCCCTGTGCAAGTGGCAAAATCGCAAAGAAACGATGGTGATAAATCTAATTTATAAAACAGCGTTTCATTTTCGTGGTGGGAAAAATGTCAGAATTGTGTCGCGACGCGATTTATTGCGCGGAAAAGTGATGTAAACGCAGCCATTTAATGTAAGAAAAGTGGTCCCGAGGTTGAAAGAAACAGAATTCCTCCCGCATACTGCCTGACTAAACTCCAGGTTTAAGGAAATGCACCATGGCTGAAGAAACCATTTTCAGTAAAATCATCCGTCGCGAAATCCCCGCTGACGTGGTTTATCAGGACGAACTGGTTACCGCCTTCCGTGATATCGCACCCAAAGCACCTACGCATATTCTGATCATCCCTAACGTGCTGATTCCCACCGCGAATGATGTGCAGGCCGCACACGAGCAGGCATTGGGGCGCATGATTACCGTCGCAGCGAAAATCGCCCGTGATGAAGGGATCGCCGAAGATGGCTATCGTCTGATCATGAACTGCAACCGTCATGGCGGCCAGGAGGTTTACCACATTCATATGCATCTGGTCGGCGGCAAACCGCTTGGACCGATGTTGGTTGACTAAACCTCAGGCAGGACTTGCTATGCGTCAATGGCTGAGCGGCCTGTTATTGCTGACCCTGGCGGGTTGCAGCAGTGATAAGCCGATGATCAATACTTCGCAATCGCTGGTGATGGAATCGTCAGTGCTCTCGGCCGGTATCATCACCGATGAGCCGAAGCTGGCGGGTAATGATGGGCAACTGCGCGCTGCCAGCGTGCTTTACAATCAACGCGAAACGCCGGTCACTGTACACTATCGTTATTATTGGTACGACGATAAGGGGCTGGAAATCACGCCGCGCGAACCGGCGCAAACGCTAACGGTTCCTGCGCATGGCAGCGTGGAAGCCGCATCGCAAATCGGCAATCTGACCGCCAGCAAGGTGCGTCTCTATCTTTATCTCTGAGGAGTAATCCGTGATTCGCAGTTTACAACGTTCCGGCGCGCTGTTATTTGCGCTGATGCTGACCGGCTGTGTGATTAAACAGCAAACACCGGCTCCGGTAGAACCGACCCAACCGACGACACCGACTCAACCTGTTCCGCCGCCAACCCAGCCGCAACAGCCACCGGAAACGGTGCCACAGCCGCCTAAGTTGAAAACCATCAACTGGAGCGCCAGCGTACAACCGCTGGTGGCCAACATGGTGCAATCAGCCGGGGTCAATCCGGGCAGCGTGCTGATGGTGGATCGCATCAAGAACAGCACCAATGGCGCGTTGCAGAGCGACAAAGCCACCGACGCTATCCAGAATGCGCTGGCGAACAACGGCAAGTTTACCCTGGTAACGCCGGAGCAACTGGCTCAAGCGAAACAGGCGCTGGGTTTATCGGCGGACGACAGCCTCAACTCGCGCAGCAAGGCGATTGGCCTGGCACGTAACGTGAACGCGCAATATGTGTTGTACAGCAACGCCGCGGGTGATGTGAAATCCCCGACGTTACAAATGCAGCTGATGTTGGTGCAGACCGGCGAAATTATCTGGTCAGGAAACGGTGTTGCACAGCCCTGATATTCAGCTGAATTATCTGATTGAACAACAATGGCCGACGGCGCAAGCTGGCGGTCATTTTTTCACGTTACCAGGTCTGAGTGGACAGAGTGTACGCATCGATAGTGGGCAGGGTTCATTGCTGGCGCGGCGCGCACCTGGCTCACCGATTCCCTTTGTCGACCGTCAGCGTGAATATCGTCTGCTGAACAAACTCCAGGCCTCCCAACTGGCACCTCGCCCCCTGGGCTGGCGCGAGCCCTGGCTGCTGTTGCCGTGGATAACGGGAGAGGTGTTGTCAGACGCCGAGTTCAGCCAACAGCGTGAGTCGGTGGTGGCGTTACTGCAGCGTCTGCATCAACAGCCGCTGACCGGCTATCGGCTCTCCCTTACGCCGTTGTTGCAGCGTTACTGGCAGCTTTGTCAGCAGAAACACTGGCGCTGGCAGCGGCGATTGCAGCGGTTGGCGAAAGTGGGTGAGCCGCGTCCATTACGTCTGGCTCCCATCCATATGGATGTTCACGCCGGGAACCTGATCATGACCGATGCGGGACTGCGTCTGATTGACTGGGAGTATGCGGCCGACGGGGACGTCGCGCTGGAACTCGCGGCAATTTGCGCGGTCAATCCAGCACAGCAACAGGAATGGATCGCGACTTATGCCGAGGCGACGCAGCTGATTCCCGCCGTATTGCAGCGGCAAATTCAGCAATGGCAGCCGTGGCTACAGGTGTTGATGGCCAGTTGGTACCAACTCCGCGCCGAGCAGAGCCAGGATGACACGCTGGAGCAACTGGCGCGTGCCAGCTGGCAAGACCTTTGATTTTACAGGATTGATATGATGACGATGAATACCCCCGGACCACTGATGCTCGACGTCGAAAGCTATGAGCTTGACGCCGAGGAGCGGGAAATTTTGCAACATCCGTTGGTAGGTGGCCTGATTCTGTTTGCCCGCAACTATCATGACCCGGCGCAGCTGGCTGAACTGGTGCGGCAGATTCGTGCGGCATCGCATAGCCGCCTGGTGGTCGCGGTGGATCAGGAAGGTGGACGGGTACAACGTTTCCGTGAGGGATTCACCACGTTACCGGCGATGCAGTCGTTCGCGGCGTTGCATGATCTGCCGACCGCAGGAGACGTGGCGCAGCAGGCAGGCTGGCAAATGGCGGCGGAGATGATTGCTCTGGATATCGACATCAGCTTTGCTCCGGTGCTGGATATTGGTCATATCAGCGCGGCGATTGGCGATCGTTCGTTCCATGCCGATCCGCACATTGCTTTACAAGTGGCGCGTCGCTTTATCGCGGGCATGCATGAAGCGGGTATGAAAACCACCGGCAAGCATTTTCCCGGACACGGTGCGGTGAGCGCCGATTCGCATAAAGAGACGCCACGCGATCCGCGTGATGCCGCCACCCTGCGTCAGCATGATATGGCGATCTTCCAGCAACTGATTGACGAGCGTGCGTTAGATGCGGTGATGCCCGCCCACGTTATCTATACTGAGGTGGACCCGTTACCTGCCAGCGGTTCGCCTTACTGGTTGAAAACCGTGTTGCGTGAGGAACTGGGCTTCGACGGGGTGATTTTCTCCGATGATTTGTCGATGGAAGGCGCCGCCGTCATGGGTAGCTACGCTGAACGCGCGCAACAGTCGCTGAACGCCGGATGTGACATGATTCTGGTATGTAACCATCGTCAGGGGGCGATCAGCGTGCTGGATAATTTGATCCCGATCGGGGCGACGCGGGTGGCGCAGTTATACCATCAGGGACGATTCACGCGCGATATGCTACAGGCGAGCACGCGCTGGCAGCAGAATCAGCGCCAGCTCAGTGAGCTGCAACACCGCTGGCTGGCACACAAAGCGTCGGGCAGATAACGGCCGCTGCCCGGAACGTTCACCACGCTGAGGATAATCATGATCATCTATTTGCACGGTTTCGATTCCAACAGTCCGGGCAACCATGAAAAGGTGCTGCAATTGCAGTTTATTGACCCGGACGTCAGGCTGATCAGTTACAGCACCCGCCACCCAAAACACGATATGCAGTTTTTGCTGAAAGAGTGTGACAAGCTGCTGCATCAGGCTGCCGATGATCGGCCGCTGATTTGTGGTGTCGGCTTGGGAGGGTATTGGGCCGAACGTATCGGCTTTCTGTGTGGCATTCGCCAGGTGATCTTTAATCCTAACCTGTTCCCGGAAGAGAATATGGAGGGCAAGATCGATCGCCCGGAAGAGTACGCCGATATCGCCACCAAATGCGTCAACAATTTTCGCGAGAAGAACCGCGATCACTGCCTCGCCATTTTATCACGCCATGATGAAGCGCTGGATAATCAACGCAGTGCCGCACAGCTGCATCACTTCTATGAAATTGTCTGGGACGAAGAAGCCAGCCATAAATTCAGGAACATCGCGCCGCATCTTCAACGCATCAAAGCCTTCAAAACCCTGGTTTAATCCTGCCTGCGCCGTGTGATGCGGCGCAATGTTTGTGTAACATTCTGATAATGCCGCTGAAAGATTGATGTACATCAATTTTGTTGTGATATCCCGATCCCGCCATGATATTCTGCCCTCAGCTCGCGATTTAATTTCGCCAACCCTATGTTTATTAAGGTTTTTATTAACCATTAATTAACTTTTGGTTTACAACTTTGAGGGGGTCTTTGTTGACTACATCTATGAAAAAAATTGTCATTGTCGGCGGTGGTGCCGGCGGCTTAGAGCTGGCCACCCAGCTCGGACACAAGCTGGGCCGGAAAAAGAAAGCTGAGGTGATTCTGGTTGATCGTAACCACAGCCATCTGTGGAAACCGCTGCTGCATGAAGTCGCTACCGGTTCACTGGATGAAGGTATTGATGCGCTGAGCTATCTGGCCCACGCACGTAATCACGGTTTTCAGTTCCAGTTGGGGTCCCTGACGCAGATCAACCGTGAAAACAAAACCATCGAGCTGGCAGAGATTCTCGATGCGGAAGGTGAAGTGTTGGTGCCGCAGCGTGAGTTGGCCTATGACACGCTGGTGATGGCGCTGGGCAGTACCTCGAATGATTTCGGCACTCCGGGTGTGAAAGATCACTGCATTTTCCTCGACAACCCGCATCAGGCGCGTCGTTTCCATAACGAAATGCTCAACCTGTTCCTGAAATTCTCGGCCAGCGAAGGCCGCCTGGATAAAGTGAACATCGCCATTGTCGGCGCCGGTGCGACCGGCGTTGAGCTGTCAGCGGAACTGCATAATGCGGTGAAACAGTTGCACAGCTACGGCTACAAAGGTCTGGATAGCTCCGCACTGAATGTCACGCTGGTGGAAGCCGGTGAGCGTATTTTGCCTGCGCTGCCGCCACGTATTTCTGCTGCGGCGCATCAGGAGTTGACTAAACTCGGCGTGCGCGTGCTGACGCAAACCATGGTCACCAGCGCCGCAGCCAACGGCCTGAATACCAAAGGTGGCGAGTTTATCGAAGCCGACCTGATGGTGTGGGCGGCCGGTATCAAGGCACCTGATTTCATGAAAGAGATCGGCGGGCTGGAAACCAACCGCATCAACCAACTGGTGGTGAAGGACACGTTGCAGACCACTCTGGATGATGACATCTATGCCATCGGCGACTGCGCCTCCTGTGCGCTGCCGTCTGGTGGTTTCGTGCCGCCGCGTGCGCAGTCGGCTCATCAGATGGCCTCGCGCGCGCTGGAGAACATCCTGGCGCAGATGAAGGGCAAGCCGCTGAAAGCCTATGTCTATAAAGATCACGGCTCGCTGGTGTCGCTGTCGCGCTTCAGTACTGTCGGCAGCCTGATGGGCAACCTGATGCGTGGCTCGATGATGGTCGAAGGGCGTATCGCCCGTTTCGTCTACATTTCTCTGTATCGTATGCACCAGATCGCCCTGCACGGTTACTTCAAAACGGGCCTGATGATGTTGGTTGGTAGCCTGAACCGCGTGCTGCGTCCTCGCCTCAAGCTGCACTAAGCCATTCCGGGCGGTTTCAGCCGCCCGAATCTGCTAACTGATTGAAAACGTTCAGACCGGCCCGCAGCGCCGTCTGGCGTTTTTCTGAACTAAGAACTCTCCGAAAAGCTGGCCCTGACGGCCCGGCGCTGCGTTTCCTCCATTAATCTGATGTTGCAAAATCGGGCCATCTGTAAAACTTATCTCACAGACACGGCGCGTCGCGCACGCCGGTTATGTCCCGGCTACACAGGATGCTGTGAGTTTCAGGATTGCGCGGTAACAACTTCAGGAGGACATTCCTGTGAACAAATCAATGTTAGCGGGTATCGGTATTGGCGTAGCGGCCGCATTAGGGGTTGCTGCAGTTGCCAGCATGGATGTCTTTGACCGTGGCCCGCAATACGCTCAGGTTCTCTCCGCAACACCGATTAAAGAGAGTATCAAGCAACCGCGACAGGAGTGTCGCAATGTGACATCAACCCATCGCCGTCCGGTGCAAGATGAGAATCGTTTGACCGGTTCCGTATTGGGTGCGGTGGCTGGCGGTGTGCTGGGTCACCAGTTCGGTGGCGGACGCGGCAGGGATGTGGCGACAGTCGCAGGTGCACTGGCGGGTGGCTACGCCGGTAATCAGGTGCAGGCCGGTATGCAGGAACGTGATACCTACACCACTTCAGAACAACGTTGCAAAACGGTGTATGACAAACAGGAAAAAATGCTGGGTTATGACGTGACCTATAAAATAGGCGACCAGCAGGGCAAAATCCGTATGGAAAAAGACCCTGGCACCCGCATTCCGCTTGACCGTAATGGTCAGTTGATCCTGAATTCAAATCAGGCCTGATTGGGCAAAGACACATCACAGCAGGGGGCGATCTTCAGGGATCGCCCCCTAATCATTTCTGGCATATATCGCGCGGATTTTTATAAAAAAATAGCGCGATAAATCGCGGTGCTACAAATTAAAGTCATTTTTCATGGCTAATTATCGCCTCATCCCTGAGGCGCTACAGATATATGAAAACTACAACCATCAAATACCTGAGTTATTGGTTAACCCACTCAATGCTGAGCCAAGGCCACTCACCACGCCACCGACGGTCGATAGCACCGAACCGAGTAAGCCCGTGACAGTTGAAGTGAGGTTACCCACGACTCCGCTCACATCCGCGACACCAGGAAGTGATACCGCGCCGCCGCTAACCTGTGAAATTTCCTGCTCAGAGAGTTCACGCATTGATTCATTCATAGTTGGACTCCAGATTATCAAAAATGGTTGACTGGATGATAACGATATTTGAATCGGGCCTTGTTTTTTTAAAGCCCTTATTCAGGATAGACGGCATTGGATGAATGAAAAGAATATTTTTGAAAAATAATTGGCCCTAAAAAAGAAAGTTATTTTTACTGGCGAAAATAAGTCTCCGGTATTTTTCCGGATTATTTTATATAACCATCAATACGGAAAAGAATAATTCCGTAATAAACTCAGTTCTGTCCTAAATAGGTTATGACCACTCCGCCATATCGATCACCCGGTCTGCCGAGGCGATAGTTGAAGGGCGGTGGGCGATCAGGATTCGGGTGATGTTCAGCCCGCGGATGGCTGCATTGATTCGGCTCTCGTTATCGACATCAAGGTGGCTGGTTGCCTCATCCAGAAATAACACCTGGGGGCGACGATACAGTGCGCGGGCGATCAGCAGCCGCTGCTTTTGCCCGCCAGAGAGACTTCCCCCTAACTCACTGATCAACGTTTGATACCCCATCGGCATTGCCAGAATATCATCGTGAATTTGGCTGAGTCTGGCGCATTCCTGTATCCACGCATCATCTGGCTGGGTATCAAAGGAGCAAATGTTCTCCGCCACGGAACCGGCCAGTAGCGTGTCCTCCTGAAGTACGCAGGCGATACAGGCCTGCCAGTTGGCGATCCCGCTGGCACGTATGTCGATGCCATTGACATACACTTCTCCGCCAGTCGGCTTCAGCAATCCGGCCATAATCTTCAGCAGGGTGGTTTTTCCTCTACCGGAGGGGCCGGTGATCGCCACACATTCTCTGGCATGAATATCCAAATCCAGCTCATTGAACAGCAAGGGGCTGAACGGGTCGTGCCGGAAGGTCAATTTTCTGACGGATAATGCCGCTGGCTCCTCGTGGTGCAGAAGCGGATGGACAGGTGCGCCAGGTGTCGTTTCAGGTGTCGCAAGGATGATATCGGCCACGCGTTCCTTATGCACAGACAGCATGCGGAGCTGGAGCACATTATCCAGCAGGGCCGCAGTGCGATCGGCAAAGAGTCCACGATAGGTGCTGAAGGCGACAAACATCCCCAGCGTCATATGCCCGGCAATCACCGCATTCGCCCCCAGCCACAACAGGGTAATTTGTTGCAGCGTGGCAATCAGGGTATTGCCGCCTGAAAACAGCATCTCAAAACGGGTCTTGCGGATGGTGGTATTGGCGCTTTCGACATTCAGGTTTAACCAATGCTGCGCCCGTAGTGCCGCTAATCCCAGCGCTTTGATGGTGTGGATGCCATACAAGGTTTCCATAAAATGGGAACCGGAACGGGCATTTTTGACAATTTGTTCTTCTGAGCTTTGTCGCCATGCCTGGTAGGTACCCAGACGAAACAGGATCCACAGCAGGGTAAACGCCAGCACTACCCATAATAAACTGCCGCCATACAACAGCATCATGATAATCAGACCTACGGTCATAATGCTGTCGATAATGCCGCTGACCACATTACTGGTCAGAGTGGTTTGTAGCGTCTCCAGCGAGATAAAGCGCGACTGAATATCGCCAAGCTTGCGCTTTTCAAACCATTCGGTTGGCAACGCGAGCAGATGATCAAACAGCCGCGCTTTGCCTTGCACCGTAATCAGGGTGCTCATGACCAGCGAAGTCCAGCCTCTGAGCATGCTGGCGCCGGTGCGAAACAGCACAAAAAACACTAATCCGAGACAAATCAACGTCAGTAGTCCGGCATCGCTGGCGGGGATGGCATGGTCCAGCACCATCTGCATCCCCACGGGCAGCAGCAGACTGACGGATTCTATCAGCACCGAGTAACAGAATAATTTGGTGAGCGTAGTTCCCAGGCCAGCAATGCGTCCCGTCAGTGACCAGAGAGGTATGCGTGGGCGGGCAGGGGAATTTTTCGGTATCTCACCCGAGGGCCATAATTCCAGCGCCACGCCGGTAAAATGCAGCGAAACTTCCTGCATCCCCAGCACACGATGACCTGTAGCCGGATCATGAATAACGACGCGGTTACGCTTAACCGCCACCAGCACTACAAAATGGTTAAGATCCCAGTGCAGGATACAGGGCAACTTCAGTGCTCGCAGATTATCCATCTCCAGCCGTAGTGCGCGCGATTTCAGACCGGCCATCGCTGCGGTATCGATCACGGTACGCAGGGTCGCCCCCCGGGATGAGATGCCGGATTGTTGGCGCAGCAGTCTCAGATCTGCCGGTAACTGATACCAACTGGCGATCATCGCCAGACTAACCAGCCCACATTCAGCCGCTTCAGTTTGCAACAGCACCGGTATGCGACGTCGCAGGCGGATATGCAGGCGGGAGAAGAGTTCTTTCATTTCACCGTTCGTCACTGACTGGCCCCGTGATGCTGTTTTTCAGGAAATAGTAAGGGGAGAGCATCCACTGCCACAGTGGGCGCTTTTCAAGAAACACCGTGGCCTGAAGCTGCATACCACTGGCTAATGGCAGCGTTTTTCCCTGCCAGCGCAATCCCTGGTGATTCAGCGCTACATTGGCTTTAAACCAGGCTCCGGCGATCTGCCCATCCGCTAACCGTGGCGCGCTGCCATAGTTGTTGAGTTCACGCGGTGAAACCGGCGCGGAGGATATCGACAGCACCTTGCCCGGAAACTGACCATATTTCTCCGCCGGGTACGCAGCATAGCTGATATTAATCATGTCACCGGGTTTGACGTAGGGGACGCTGTCGTTCGGTAGCCAGATCACCAGGCTGGGGGTGCTATCGCCGGTCGGCACCAGTTGCGCCAGGCTATCGCCGTCGCTAACCATCTCACCTTCAGTGACGCTTAATGACGAGATACGTCCGGCTGAGGGGGCGGAAATCAGGCGCTCACTGCCTGCGTCAGCTTCCGCCAACTGCCGCTCAATATCGGCCTGACGGATGTGGTACTGCGCCTGCTGGGCGTCAAAATCGGCGGCACGGGTCACCTGCTGGCTGAGCAGTTCTGCAATCTGCATATCCTGTTGTACCCGCTGCGAGTTCAGGCTATGCCAGACACTAAGCTGTTGATAAAAAAGATAGCGTTGATTGTTTTGCTGGTCGGTGGTGATCAACCCCTTACGCATGAAACGGCTATAGTCGTTCATACTGCTGCGCATCACGTTCAACCCTTCAGTGGCAGAATCCACCATCTGTTGGGTTTTTTCGCGGGCGCTGCGTAACTGATCAAGTTGCTGCTGAATGCTGGTCAGGGTGGCGCGTCGATTTTGTTCCAACTGATGCTGCATTTCTCCCATCTGCTGCTGCTGTTTTTTCAGCAGGGCACGGGTGGTGGCGCTGAGGTTGCCGGAAGAGGACACGCGGCTGATATCCAGCGCATACAGCGGCGTACCGGCATTGACCTGTTGGCCGGGGGAGACTAATAAACGGGAAATCACTCCTTGTTCAGGTGCAAACAGATTGATGGTGTGGGGCCAGGTGATGACTTCGCCACTGACATTGGCCCGGCGTGTGTAGCTGCCCTGCCACAGAAAAAGCAACAGCGCGGCAAGAAACAGTAAGGTGATGCACAACGTTATCCATACGGGCCAGCCCGTGATAAGCAGAATCGGTCCGGCGTAACGTGACTGCAAATGTTCACTGACTTCCTTGCGAAACAGCATAAACACACCAGCGCATAAAATGGACTGATGAGAAAGATAGTCAGCAACCCTGGGCTTATCCAGTATCAGGACTGATATTTTACGTGGGCAGGGTTAAAAAGAGTCAGGTTTAATTTTATGATATATAAAGACAATCAATTTATGGTGTTTTCAATGGAATGATAAAACCATTAATTTAATTTAATTTAAGCTGGTGCGCATTGCTGCGCACCAGCAATAAGCCTTACACCCGATTTTTCATCAGGTCACTGACGAAATTCTGCACCCACTCCATGCGCGTTTTGCGCTCGGCTAAATCGCGGGTGAATTTCAGGCGTGTCGGACCATCCAGCTTCCACTGGCGCGGGTCTTTTTGCAGCAGACCAATCAACCAGCCAGGATCGACGTGATTCTGCGGCGCGAACTCAAAGAAACCGCCTTTTTCACTGACCTCGATGCGGCGCACACCCAGCTGACGCGCAACTAAACGCAACGCTGCAATATCCAGCAGATTACGTGCTGCATCAGGCAGGGAGCCAAAGCGGTCAATCATCTCCACCTTAAGCTCAGCCAGTTCGCCGTCATCGCTGGCGCTGGCGATGCGTTTGTACAATGACAGACGGGTGTTCACATCAGGGATAAAATCATCCGGCAGCAGCGCTGGCATACGCAGCTCAATGTCCGTCTGGTTACTGGTGAGGTCTTCCAGCGAGGGTTCGCGTCCGGCTTTCAGCGCATCGACCGCGCTTTCCAGCAGCTCCATATACAAGGTAAACCCGATGGTTTCCATCTGGCCGCTCTGATCTTCACCCAGCAATTCACCGGCCCCGCGAATCTCCAGATCGTGGGTCGCCAGCGCAAAACCGGCACCCAAATCCTCCAGTGAGGCGATAGCTTCCAGTCGCTTTTGTGCGTCGGTGGTCATGGCTTTCGGATGTGGGGTCAGCAACCAGGCATACGCCTGGTGGTGCGAACGGCCGACACGACCACGCAACTGATGCAGCTGCGCCAGGCCAAAATGGTCGGCACGTTCGATGATGATGGTATTGGCGCTTGGCACGTCGATACCGGTTTCGATGATGGTGGTACACACCAGCACATTGAAGCGCTGGTGGTGGAAATCGTTCATTACCCGTTCCAGATCGCGCTCACGCATCTGGCCGTGACCAATGGCGATGCGGGCTTCCGGCACCAGTTCCGCCAGCCGTTGGGCCGCCTTTTCGATGTTTTCCACATCGTTGTACAAATAGTAAACCTGGCCGCCGCGCAGCACTTCACGCAGAATCGCTTCACGCACCACCAGGCTATCGTACTCGCGCACAAAGGTTTTCACCGCCAGACGGCGTGCCGGTGGCGTAGCGATAATCGACAGATCGCGCATGCCGCTCATCGCCATATTCAGGGTACGCGGGATCGGGGTCGCGGTCAGCGTCAGAATATCGACATCGGCGCGCATCGCCTTGATGCGCTCCTTGTGACGCACACCAAAGCGGTGTTCTTCATCGACAATTAACAGCCCGAGATCGTGCCACTTCAGGTCACTCATCAGTAGCTTGTGCGTGCCGATCAGGATATCAACTTTGCCCTCTGCCGCCTGCTCCAGTACCTGGTTTTGCTCTTTGGCACTGCGGAAGCGTGACAGCATCTCAATGCGGATGGGCCAGTTGGCAAAACGATCGCGGAAATTATCGTAGTGCTGCTGAGCCAGCAGGGTGGTGGGCACCAGTACCGCCACCTGTTTGCTGTTCTCCACCGCCAGGAAGGCGGCGCGCATCGCAACCTCGGTTTTACCGAAGCCCACGTCACCGCACACCAGACGATCCATGGCCAGCGGCTGACACATATCGCTCAGTACGGCGTTGATCGCCTGGGCCTGATCCGGCGTGGTTTCAAACGGGAAGCCTTCACAGAACAATTGGTATTGATCGCGGTCGTGCTTAAAGGCAAAACCGGCTTTGGCGGCGCGCTGGGCATAGATATCCAGCAGTTCTGCTGCCACGTCGCGCACTTTTTCTGCCGCTTTCTGACGGGCGCGGGACCAGGCATCGCTTCCCAGCTTGTGCAGCGGCGCGTTTTCGTCAGCGCCCCCGGCGTAACGGCTGATCAGATGCAACGACGAGACCGGCACATACAGTTTGGCGTCGCCAGCGTAGGAGAGCATCAGATATTCGGCTTCAATCCCCCCGGCTTCCAGTCGGGTCAGGCCAATATAACGTCCCACGCCGTGTTCCAGATGCACCACCGGCTGACCGGGGTGAAGCTCGGCGAGGTTGCGGATCAGCACATCAGGATTAATGGTGCGGCGGTTGTCCTGGCGACGGCGGCTGACACGCTCGCCCAGCAGGTCGCTTTCGCAGATAAACGCCAGCTGGCGTGCGTTATCGATAAAACCGCGTTCGCTGGCACCAATCATCAGGCTGTGCGGTTGTGCGCTGGCGTCAGCCAGGCGGATGATGGGCTGTGGACGCAATTTGATGCGCGCCAGCAGTTCCTGCAAGCTTTCACGCCGGCCTTCGCTCTCGACTGAGAACACCACCGGACCGTTGAACTGTTCCAGGAACTGACGCAGCAGATCGAGTGGCGCTTTGGCCTGAGCCTGCACCGTCAGTTCCGGCAGCGGTTGATAGCCGAGGTTGGTATTGGCGGCCTTGTCAGCCAACGTTTCGCTGCTTAACTGGACGCGTGGCCAGGCTTTCAGCTCACTGAATAACGCATCCGGACGCAGCCACAACGCCACCGGCTCCAGCAGTGGGCGCATCGGGTCGATACGGCGGTTTTCAAAACGCGCATTGACGTCTTGCCAGAAGCGCTGCGCGCTGCTTTCCAGGTCGCCGCTGTTAACAATCAAAGTGTTGGCAGGTAGGTAGCTGAATAACGTCGGCAGCGCCTGCTCGAAAAACAGCGGTTGCCAGTATTCAATCCCGGCGGGCAGGGTGCCTTTACTCACCTGCTGATAAACGTGTTCCGCTTCGCGGCGCACATCAAAGGTTTCGCGCCAGCGGGTGCGAAACTGTTCAATGGCGGCTTTATCGGTCGGGAATTCATGGGCTGGCAGCAGATTGATGGCGTCGACCGCTTCCAGCGTGCGTTGGCTGTCGACATCAAACAGGCGCAGGCTATCGATTTCATCATCAAAGAAGTCAATGCGGTACGGCTGATCGCTGCCCATCGGGAACAGGTCGAGCAGCGCGCCACGCGTGGCATATTCCCCGTGCTCCATCACCTGGTCGACATGGCGATAACCGGCTTGTTCCAGTTGGTCGCGCAGGGCATCGCGCGAAAGCTGTTGCCCTTTACGCATCACCAGCGCATGGCCGTGTAAAAAGCTGTGCGGGCAAACGCGCTGCATCAGCGTGTTCACCGGCATGATCAGCATGCCCTGAGTCAGGGTCGGCAATTGATACAAGGTGGACAAACGGGAGGAGATAATGTCCTGATGCGGGGAGAAGCTGTCGTAGGGCAGCGTTTCCCAGTCGGCGAGGTTACTGACCGGCAGATCGGTGAACTGGCGAATCTCTTCCTGTAGTCGCAGGGCAGATTGCATATCCGGGGTAATCATCAGCACCGGACCCTGATGATGTTCGGTGATGCTGGCACACTCAACCGCCTGGGCGGCTCCCACCAGTTGACCAAGTTGACGGTGGTCACCGGCTTTGACTGGCAGGGTATAACGACTCTGTTCGGACATGGGGTCTCGACATTCTCTCCTTTTATTCCAGGGCGTCATCATTCCACAATCCGCCCTGAGGATCACCTGTCGCGGTGCTTTTTTCCCGGTTCCGTTACTTAATTGATTGCTGCGTATAATGCATACGCGGTCGATCGACGTTGGCCCAGGAGAGTTCCTGTTCCAGATGATAACTGTGGTTACCGTCGTCCCACTTCACGTAATAACCGGTTGGCGCATCACCTTGCTCGAACACGTTGACGATCACGCCTTTAATTTCACCCGATTTGTGTTTGACGATACTGCCTTTGGGAAACTTGAGCATATGTTGTACCCCCACACTCAACATCACTACTTAGTGTAGTTTACCGCAGCGGCTGACTAATAAACGTACAATTAACGTCATTATTTTGTCGCTTTTTTGTGCATGAGGTCGCTGTGCGACGCATTTTGACGCAACTTTGCCGCAGACTCAGAGGGTTAGAGGTTTCATAAAGCAGGCGGCTCCTTTATCATCCCACTACTTATTTTCAGGCTACTGCCAAGACGGATCTCATGTATCAACCAGTCGCGTTATTCATCGGCCTGCGCTACATGCGTGGCCGCGCTTCAGACCGCTTCGGTCGCTTCGTCTCCTGGCTCTCCACTATCGGCATTACGCTGGGAGTGCTGGCGCTGGTGACAGTGCTGTCGGTGATGAACGGCTTCGAGCGCGAGCTGGAGGGCAATATCCTCGGTCTGATGCCGCAGGCGCTGGTGACCAGCGATAAAGGCAGCATCAATCCGCAGCAACTCACGGCGCAAGGCCTTAATTTGCAGGGCGTCAGCCGTGTCGCGCCATTGACCACCGCCGATGTGGTGCTGCAAAGCGCCCACAATGTTTCAGTCGGGGTGATGCTTGGCATCAACCCGGACGAAAAAGACCCTTTAACCCCTTATCTGGTCAATACCCCGCAGAGCGTGCTGCAAGCCGGACAATACAACGTGATTCTCGG
The DNA here is from genome assembly GCF_059730565.1 of Pantoea sp. X-Soil-TKNS-1279. NCBI lineage: Bacteria > Pseudomonadati > Pseudomonadota > Gammaproteobacteria > Enterobacterales > Erwiniaceae > Pantoea > Pantoea sp. X-Soil-TKNS-1279. Next base: position 1,783,647 of record NZ_AP035948.1, read on the forward strand.
TGAGCAACTGGCCGGGCAGTTGGGCGTCAAACGTGGCGACCAGCTGCGTCTGATGGTGCCGTCAGTCAGCCAGTTTACGCCGGTAGGCCGTGTGCCGAGCCAGCGTATCTTTACCGTGGCAGGTACCTATGCCGCCAACAGCGAAGTGGACGGCTACCAGATCCTGGTGAATCAGCAGGATGCCTCACGCGTGATGCGCTATCCGCTTGGCAACATCACCGGCTGGCGTCTGTGGTTGGATAAACCGCTCGACGTGGATACCCTCAGCCAGCAAAAACTGGCCGATGGCCTGGTGTGGAAAGACTGGCGCGAGCGCAAAGGCGATCTGTTCCAGGCGGTACGCATGGAGAAAAATATGATGGGGCTGCTGCTCAGTCTGATCATTGCTGTCGCCGCGTTTAACATCATTACCTCGCTGGGCCTGCTGATTATGGAAAAGCAGGCCGAAGTGGCGATTCTGCAAACCCAGGGCTTAACCCGTCGGCAGATTGTGGCGGTGTTTATGGTGCAGGGCGCCAGCGCCGGTATTATCGGTGCGTTGCTCGGCACGCTGCTGGGGGTGTTGCTCGCCAGCCAGCTCAACCATTTGCTGCCGGTGATTGGCTTGTTCCTCGATGGTGCCGCGTTGCCGGTGGACATCAATGTCTGGCAGGTGGTCACCATTGCGCTGGTGTCGATGGCCGTGGCGCTGCTTTCTACTTTTTATCCGTCATGGCGCGCTGCCGCCGTTCAACCCGCTGAGGCTTTACGTTATGAGTAACACCCCTTTGTTGCAGTGTCGTGACCTGTGCAAACGCTATCAGGAAGGCAGCGTGCAGACCGATGTGCTGCGCAACGTGGCTTTCAGCCTGCAACCCGGTGAACTGACGGCGATTGTCGGCAGCTCCGGTTCCGGTAAGAGTACTTTGCTGCATCTGCTGGGCGGGTTGGATGCGCCAACCTCTGGCGATGTGATCTTTGATGGTAAATCGCTGAATGCGATGTCCTCTTCGGCCAAAGCGGAGCTGCGCAACCGCGAGTTGGGCTTTATTTATCAGTTCCATCACCTGCTGCCGGATTTCACCGCGCTGGAAAACGTGGCGATGCCGCTGCTGATTGGCAAAGCTGCCAAAGGTGAAGCGGAAGCGCGCGCCCGTGAGATGCTGGCGGCCGTTGGGCTGGAGAAACGCGCTGCGCACCGTCCTTCCGAGTTATCCGGTGGTGAACGGCAGCGTGTGGCGATTGCCCGTGCGCTGGTGAATCGCCCGCGTCTGGTAATGGCGGATGAGCCAACCGGCAACCTCGATGCCCGCAACGCTGATGCGATCTTTGAGTTGCTGGGTGAACTCAATACCCGCCAGGGCACCGCATTTCTGGTGGTGACACACGATTTACAACTGGCGAAACGTCTCAGCCGTCAGATGGAGATGCGCGACGGTCAGTTGAGCGAACATTTAACGCTGGGAGCGCAGTAATGACGCCTTCGTTATCCCTACTGCTGGGGCTGCGCTTCAGCCGTGGCCGTCGGCGTGGCGGCATGGTGTCGCTGATTTCGATTATCTCCACCGTCGGTATCGCGCTGGGCGTGGCGGTGTTGATCATCGGCCTGAGTGCGATGAACGGCTTCGAACGGGAATTGAATAACCGCATTCTGGCGGTGGTGCCGCACGGTGAAATCGAGCCGGTAAACCAGCCGTTTCGCAACTGGCAGCCGATGATTGCGCCGATCGAGCAGGTGCCGGGTATTGCCGCCGCCGCCCCTTACGTCAACTTTACCGGCTTGATTGAGAGCGGCGCGAAGTTACAGGCGCTCCAGGTCAAAGGGGTGGATCCGCAACAGGAGCCGCGCCTCAGTGCGCTGCCGCGTTTTGTTGCCGGTGATGCCTGGTCACAATTTGCGGCCGGAAAACAGCAAATCATTTTGGGCGGTGGTATCGCTAAGTCGCTAAACGTGAAGCAGGGTGACTGGATCACCATCATGATCCCCAACAATGATGGCGAAAATAAGCTGCTTCAGCCGAAACGCATCCGTTTGCAGGTGAGCGGTATTTTGCAACTCAGCGGCATGTTGGATCACAGCCTGGCGCTGGTGCCGCTGGCTGATGCGCAAACGTATCTGGATATGGGTGACAGCGTCAGCGGTATCGCGCTGAAGATGAGCGACCCCTTCAAGGCGCAGAAACTGGTGCGTGACGCCGGTGAAGTGACCCATTCGTACGTCTATATCCGTAGCTGGATTGGGACTTACGGTTATATGTACCGTGATATTCAGATGATCCGCGCCATTATGTATCTGGCGATGGTGCTGGTGATTGGCGTCGCCTGCTTCAATATCGTCTCGACGCTGGTGATGGCGGTGAAGGATAAGAGTAGCGATATCGCGGTGCTGCGCACGCTCGGGGCGAAGGATGGCCTGATTCGCGCCATCTTTATCTGGTACGGGCTGCTCGCTGGGTTGCTGGGCAGCGTCAGTGGCGTGGTGGTTGGCGTGCTGGTGGCACTGAATCTGACACCGATTATGCGTGGCCTGGAACATCTTACCGGCCATCAGTTGCTGGCCGGAGATATCTACTTTATCGACTTCCTGCCGTCAGAGCTGCACTGGCTGGATGTGATTTCCGTTCTGGCCACGGCTATAATTCTGAGCCTGCTCGCCAGTTGGTATCCGGCCCGTCGCGCCAGCCGCATCGACCCGGCCCGCGTGTTGAGCGGGCAGTAACCGCAAACAGGCGCAGCGGCGGTATCGCGGCTGCGCAGATTAAGGAGCCTTTATGCGCACACCCCGTCGTCGCTTACGACTCGCCCGCTATAAAAAAACGCGTCGTAAAGTGCATCAGCGCTTTCGCCAGCGTATTTTTGAACGCGATCGTAAAGCCGAGCTGGCCGCGCATCCCTTACCGCATGTGGTGGTGTTAACCGGGGCGGGAATATCAGCGGAATCGGGTATTCGCACCTTCCGCGCGGCGGATGGCCTGTGGGAAGAACATCAGGTAGAAGATGTTGCCACCCCGGAAGGATTTTACCGCGATCCGGCGCTGGTACAGGCGTTTTACAATGCGCGTCGGCGTCAACTGCAACAACCTGACATCCAACCCAATGCGGCGCATCTGGCCCTGGCGGAGCTGGAGCAGGTATTGGGCGATAACTTCCTGCTGGTGACGCAAAATATCGATGATTTGCACGAACGCGCCGGTAGCCAACGCGTGCTGCATATGCACGGTGAATTGCTGAAAGTGCGCTGTGTCAGCAGCGGCCAGGTGATTGACTGGACCGACGATCTCACCCCGGATGACCGCTGCACCTGCTGTCAGTTCCCTTCCGCATTGCGTCCGCATGTGGTGTGGTTTGGTGAAATGCCGCTGGGGATGGAAGAGATTTATCAGGCACTCGATAGCGCGAACCTCTTTATCGCGATTGGCACCTCTGGTCATGTCTATCCGGCGGCCGGTTTTGTCCATGAGGCGAAAATACAGGGCGCGCATACGGTGGAACTGAATCTGGAACCCAGCCATATCGGTAACGAATTTGCTGAAGGTCAGTACGGCCTGGCGAGCGTAGTGGTGCCGGAGTTTGTGCACACCTTTCTGCGTGGGTTGTATAAATAGATAAAAATTGGCGCGATAAATCGCGCCGCTACGAAACCTGCACGTAGGTGTAGCGGCGCGATTTATCGCGCATTTTTGTTAACGTCCCGCTTTGAGTTTCTGGAACAATGTCTCGTACTGCACGCTGGCATCGCCGACATCATTCTGCCACTCGCCGTGGTTAATCACGTCTGCTGAGGGATACAGCGACGGGTCTTCCGCCACCGCTTTCGGCAACAATTTCTTCGCCGCCAGATTTGGCGTCGGATAACCAATGGTTTCCGCCACTTTTGCGGCGACTTCCGGGCGTAGCAGGAAGTTTATCAACTTCAGCGCGCCGGCCTTGTTTTTGGCATTGGCCGGGATCGCCAGGTTATCCATCCAGAAAATACCGCCTTCTTTCGGCCAGATGACCTGCAACGGTGTGCCGGCCTGACGCGCAACATAGGCGGAACCATTCCAGATCATGCCGAGATTCACTTCCCCTTCCATATAAGGGTTGCCTGGGTTATCGGAGTTGAAGGCCAGCACGTTCGGCATCAGCTTTTTCAACTCTTCATAAGCCGCGTCGATCTCCTTCGGGTCACGGGTGTTGCCCGAGTATCCCAACTTAAGCAGCGCCATCTGGAACACTTCGCGTGCATCATCGGTCAGTAGCAGGCTTTGTTTATATTCCGGCTTCCACAAGTCGGCCCAGCCAGTGACGCTTTTCGGATCAATGGCGTCGGTATTGATGCCAATCGCGGTTGCGCCCCAGATATAGGGGATCGAGTAATCGTTATTGGGATCGAACGGTTTGTTGAGCAGATTCGGATCGAGGTTGTGAAAGTTGCTTAACTGGGACTTATCAATTTTCTGCAACATCCCTTCATTGCGCATTTTGGCGATAAAGTAAGTGGAGGGCACCACCAGGTCATACGCGCCATCTTTCCAGGTTTTCAGCTTGGCATACATGCTCTCGTTAGACTCGTAGGTGGAGTAAATCACCTTGATGCCAGTTTCTTTGGTGAACTGCTCCAGCAGCCCCGGCGGCACATATTCGGTCCAGTTGTAGAAATAGAGCGTGTTGCTGTCGTCAGCCTGTGCGCTCTGCATGCCCAGTGCCAGCGCCCCAGCCGCCAGCCAGTGAGACCATTTATTCATGGGTTGTCCTCTATTTAGTTTTATCGCGCAATAACAGCTGACTGGCTGCCACCAACAGCAGCGACAGTAGCAGCAAAATTGTCGCCAGCGCGTTCACCTCGGGCGAGACGCCGACTTTCACCATCGAGTAAATTTTCAACGGCAGAATTTCAAACGTTGGGCCGGTGACGAAGGAGGAAACCACTACATCGTCCATCGACAGGGTAAAGCTCAACAGCCACCCGGCAGCCACCGCGGGCAGCGCCAGCGGCAGCAATATCTTGCGCAGGATGATGAGTTCACTGGCGCCGAGATCCCTGGCGGCCTCCAGCATACGCACATCAAACCCTTTCAGACGTGAATACACGGTAATGACGACAAACGGCAGGCAAAAGGTGATATGCGAAAACAACAGCGACCAGAAGCCGAGTGAGATGCCCAGCAACATAAACAGCACCAGCAGCGAAATCGCCATCACAATGTCGGGTGACATCATTACCACGAACAACATGCCGCTGACGAAAGGTTTGCCGCGAAAACGATAACGATACAGCGCGACTGCCGTCAGGGAACCGATAATCGTGGCGCAGCTGGCGGAGAGCACCCCCATCAGCAGCGAATGTTGTGCCGCCTGGAGCAAACTGTCGTTGTTGATCAGCAACCCGTACCACTGGGTACTGAATCCCTGCCAGTTGATGCCAAAGCGCGACGCATTAAACGAATTGACGATCAGGATAATGATCGGAATATAAAACCAGGCGTAAATGACGGCCATAAAGCTGCCGCGTAACCAGCGTGCCATTATTGCAGCTCCACTTTGTTATTCAGCAGTCGCGCCGCGCGCCAGTAAAACAACAGCATCAGCCCCATCAGCAGCGTCATTACGATGCTGGTGGCGGCCCCAAACGGCCAGTCACGGATGTTGAGAAACTGGCTTTTAATCACGTTACCAATCAGCAGATTTCTGGCGCCACCCATCAAATCGGAGACGTAGAACAGACCCATTGCCGGGATCAACACCAGCAGGCAACCGGCAACAATCCCCGGCATGGTAAGCGGCAAAATGATGCGGATAAAGCGTTGCAGCGTATTCGCGCCGAGATCCCGCGCCGCCTCAAGACAGGATCGGTCCAGTTTTTCCAGGCTGGAGTAGAGTGGTAGCACCATAAACGGCAGCAGGATATAAATCAGCCCGAGGATCACCGCTTGCGGCGTGTACATAATGCGAAAAGGTTCATCGATCACCCCGAGCCACAACAAAAAATCATTCAGCCAGCCGCGGGTGCTGAGAAAAATTTTCAGGCCGTAGATGCGGATCAACGAGTTGGTCCAGAACGGCACGATCAGCAGAAACAACATCAACGGCCGCAGGCGGGGCGACAGCCTGGTCAGGCACCAGGCGAAGGGATAACCCAGCAGCAGGCAGCAGAGGGTGGCAATCACCGCCATATTCAGCGAATGCAGCAGCACCTCGGCATATAACGGGTCGACCAGACGGCTGTAGTTACTGAGGGTAAACACCATGCTGACGAAATGCGCATCGTCACGCGTCAGAAAGCTGGTGACAAAGATCATCAGGTTTGGCAGCAACACGAACAGCGCCAGCCAGCCGACAATCATTGCCACAATAAAATTTTGCAGGCGATTACGCATCAGTTTCATACGGCAGCACCACCTCCCAGCTTTGCACCCAGCTCACCGCCATTTTTTGGTTTAGCGAGTGGTCAAAATCGGGATCGTCCTCATTAAAGAACTCACTCACCGTAAGCAACTTACCGTTTTCCAGTTCGACGGTAGATTCCAGCGTCATGCCTTTGTAGTTGCGTTCGCGAACATAGCCGATCAGCTGGTCGCTGGGGCTGTCGTCGGCTATCTCTTCCACACGCAAATCTTCCGGGCGCAGCAGAACATGCAATTTATCACCCGCGACGACCGGGAAAGGGCAGTGGATCTCACATTCCCGACCTTCCACGCGTGCGCGAACACAGGGTGCGTTATCGCTGTTCAACACCTCGGCATCAAACACGTTGATTTCACCGATAAATCGGGCGACAAACAGATTGGCGGGTTCTTCATAAATCTCGCGGGGCGTGCCATCCTGTTCAATCCGTCCATCACGCATCACCACGATGCGATCCGACATGGTCAGGGCTTCTTCCTGATCATGGGTGACAAAGACAAAAGTGATACCCAGCTTACGCTGCAACGCTTTCAGTTCGTTTTGCATCTGCTTACGCAGTTTGTAATCCAGTGCCGACAACGACTCGTCAAGCAGCAAGACTTTTGGCCGATTCACCACCGCACGGGCGATTGCCACGCGCTGCTGTTGGCCGCCAGAGAGCTGATGAGGGCGACGCTGCGCAAAACTTTCCAGCTGCACCATCGCCAGCGCCTCGTTGACGCGCCGGGTTATCTCATCCGTCGGGGTTTTCTGCATCCGCAGGCCAAAAGCGACGTTCTCAAATACCGACATATGCGGAAACAGCGCATAGCTCTGAAACACGGTGTTGATATGGCGGTGCTCGGCGGGCGTGTCGGTGATATCGTTGTCATCAAGGATAATGCGACCGTTATCGGCCTCTTCCAGTCCGGCTATCAGACGCAGGATCGTGGTTTTGCCACAGCCGGAGGGACCCAGCAGGGTGATAAATTCGCCGTGGCGGATAGTCAGCTGAAAGTCGGAGATGATGGATTTACCATCGAAAGCTTTACTGATGCCAGAAAGCGTAACCAGCGCTTGTTGCGCGCGTGTTTGCGTCATTTTAGTCACTCAGTCTGAAAATGATCTGATTACAGCATAGTCGTTGGTAACGGCCTGCCGTGATGAAGGGCGGGATAATACCTGAAAAAAGCACCAATGCCATGTTTCAGCGAGGAATTACCTTGAAAAGTCTGAAAAAAATCGGAGTATGCTGTACGGACACACGCTGGCAGGGAAGTCATCTTTCTTTATTTGATGATTAAGCAAATCATCAGGACAGGACTAACCTGATGGATAATGATTTGACGCAACATCGCGTCACCAGCGACCTATGATAATAATGCAGGTTCTTTAGAGGGATGACCGATGGATCAATTACTTGAGCGCTTTCTCAGTTATGTGGCGGTAGAAACCCAATCAAAACCGCAGGCACGACAGGTGCCAAGCAGCGAAGGGCAGTGGACGCTGGCACGTCAGTTACAGGAAGAACTGCTGGCTCTGGGTTTTGTTGATGTGACTTTAAGCGACCATTGCTGCGTGATGGGTACCTTACCGGCGAATGTTGACTGGCCGACCCCGGTGATTGGCTTTATCTCGCATATGGACACCTCGCCGGATTTCACCGCGAAGAATGTCAATCCGCAGATTATTGAGAACTACCGTGGCGGCGATATTGCCCTCGGCAATGGGGACGAAATTCTTTCGCCAGTGATGTTCCCGATATTGCATAAATTGATTGGTCATACGCTGGTTACTACCGACGGTAAAACCCTGCTGGGTGCCGATGATAAGGCCGGGGTGGCGGAAATAATGACGGCGATGGCGCGCCTTGCCAAAGGGGATATCCCGCACGGTGCGATTCGTGTCGCCTTTACGCCGGATGAAGAGATTGGTCGTGGTACGTCGTACTTCGACATCGAGAATTTTGCCGCCGACTGGGCTTATACCGTTGATGGTAGCGACCTTGGCGAATTCGAATTCGAGAACTTTAATGCCGCGTCAGCCGTGGTGAAAATCGTCGGTAACAATGTGCATCCCGGCACCGCGAAAGGCGTGATGGTGAATGCGCTGGAGCTGGCGATGCGTTTCCATGCTGAGGTTCCGGCGCAGGAAAAACCCCAGTTTACCGAAGGTTATGAAGGTTTCTATCATCTGCACAACATCAAAGGCACGGTAGAACATGCCGAGATGCAATACATCATCCGTGACTTTGACGCCGACAACTACGCGAAACGTAAACAGCTGCTGGAAGAGATTGGCCGTCGGGTCAGCAAGGGATTACACGGCGAGTGTTCGGTAAAAGTCGAGATCAGCGACAGCTATCGCAATATGCGGGAGAAGGTGGAGCCACACCCGCATATTATCGAGCTGGCGTTGCAGGCGATGCGTGATTGCGGCATCGAGCCAAACGTGAAACCGATTCGCGGCGGTACTGACGGTTCAGCGTTGTCGTGGAAAGGTTTACCGTGCCCGAATCTGTTTACCGGTGGCTACAACTATCACGGCAAACATGAGTTTGCTTCACTCAACGTGATGGCCCAGGCGGTGGATGTGATTGTGCGCCTTGCAGCGCTGGTGGCAGAGAAGAAATAACGTCCGTCACGGCGCGTTTATCGCGCCGTGACGGTTCGGTGCATACTGTTGTTAGTCCGCGAAGAACCAGTAGCCACTGTTGACCAGTGCAGCGAGCTGCGCCAACAGCGACGGGTCATCCAACGCAGTACCAAAATCTTCCAGCGTCAACACCTGACGATTGGCCAGCGCCGCCAGCACTTCCGGGTGGCTACAAGCCACGCTTTCACCGTTAACGAACACCACATCACCCAGCGTCAACACACGCAGACCGCCAAGACGGGTCAGGGCGTCCCCCTGTTGCAGGGCGTCGTAGATCTCATCTGGCTGATACGGCGGCTCGGGTGGCGCGATATCCAGTTCGTGACGTGACTGGGAAATAAATTCGCCAAACCACTGGTTAAATTGTTCCGGCTGATTGATCACATCCAACATCGCCGCACGGATGCCTTCCACTTCTGATGGCAGGATTTGCGATGGACAATCACGCGTTGGGACATCGGGATCGCTATAACGATAGCTGCCCAGCTCATGCGCCAGCACATAGTCGGCAAAACCGCTGATCAGTTCACGGCCACTGGGGGCACGGAAGCCTACCGAGTAGTTCAGCGCGTTTTCCAGCGAGTAACCTTCGTGCGGGAATCCCGGCGGAATATAGAGAATATCGCCCGGTTCCATCTCTTCATCGATGATGGCATCAAAGGGTTCCACCTGGAGCAGGTCCGGGTGCGGGCAATGCTGTTTCATCGGCACTTTCTCGCCAACGCGCCAGCGACGACGTCCGGTGCCCTGAATAATAAACACATCATACTGGTCGAAATGGGGACCTACGCCGCCGCCCGGCACGGCAAAGGAGATCATCAGATCGTCAATGCGCCAGTCGGGCAAGAAGCGGAACGGACGCATCAGCGCCGCAGAAGGCTCATGCCAGTGGTTCACCGCCTGCACCAGCAGCGACCAGTTGTTTTCGCCGAGATGATCGTAACTTTCAAACGGACCGTGGCTTACCTGCCATTTGCCGTTGTTGTGGCTCACCAGGCGGCTATCCACCTCGTTTTCCATTGCCAGACCGGCCAGCTCATCAGGAGAAATAGGGTCAATAAAGTTTTTAAAACCACGTTTGAGCACCACCGGGCGTTTTTGCCAGTAGCGCTGAATAAAGTCGGGCCAGTTAAGATCGAGCTGATAATCCATAGAAGGGTTCCGGTTAGGGCCATGAATGCCTGCAAGTATAACAGCCCGCGTGCCGTTCTACTCGCGACGATGTTCAACTTCCTGACGTTGGAAGATGACTTCCATACGGGCACCGCCCAGCGGGCTGGTGGTGGCGATAACCTGACCGGCATATTGTTCCAGAATATCGCGCACCACCGCCAAACCCAGGCCCTGGCCGGGACGCAGCGTATCGGCGCGCTGCCCGCGTACAAAGATTAAATCCCGCTTACTTTCGGGAATGCCGGGACCATCGTCGTCGATATACAGATGCAGGGCTTTGTCTGTCTGGCGCGCGGTGACCTCAATAAACTCCAGGCAATATTTGCAGGCGTTATCCAGTACGTTGCCCAGCACTTCCATGAAATCGTTTTGATCACCGATAAAGGTCAGCTCAGGGGAGATATCGAGGGTGATTTCCACCCCTTTGCGTTGATAAACCTTGTTTAACGCCGAGCACAGGCTGTCGAGCAACGCGGAGACGGAATGGAGGTCGCGCTGCAACGGGTTATGGTCGGCCTGCATGGTGGCGCGATGCAGGTAATAACCAATTTGCTGCGAGATACGGCTGATTTGTTCCAGCATCACCGGTTCGGCTTGTTCCACAGTCAGCTCTTTGCCACTGCGTAGTGAACGTAGCGTACTCTGCAACACCGCCAGTGGGGTTTTCAGGCTGTGGGTGAGATCGGACAGTGTGGTGCGATAGCGCGTATAACGCTGTCGTTCGTTGGAAAGCAGCAAATTCAGGTTGCGAACCAGGCTCTTCAGTTCCTGCGGAGGATTATCATCGAGGTTTTCACGCTGGCTGGTTTCCAGCTCGCGGACCTGAGAAGTGAGATCGCCAATGGGTCGCAGGCTCCAGTGCGCGGCCAGCCACAGTAACGGGATCACCAGCAGCAGATTCGCGGCCAGCACATAGCTAAACCATGACCACACCACATCCGAATGTTGCAGTTCCTGCGGGATCGAATCGACTACCACAATCGTCAGCGCCGGTAAGTTGGTGGTGGCATCGTAGCGATTGACGGCAACCGAGTGGGTAAAGGTGTCGTTGCTGTCGGTATCCCAGGCGTGTAATTGCCTCTGCGCCACCGGGTTATTCCCCATCGCCGCCAGGCTGGTACGATTGCTGGTATCAATTTCGTAAAAATCTGGTTTGAGTAACCACTCGCGCTGAATTTTCTTGCGAATCTCCGGGACATCGCGCTGTTGCCACAGCAATTTGCCGTGTTCATCGTAGATAAACACCAGCGTCGGGAAATTCAGCGTCATGCGCTCAGGCTGAGCAATGGTGAGTTTGTTGTCCTGCCATTGGGCGAGGGTAAAGAACAGGTTGCTCTCGCCTCGCATCACGCGGTAGGTGTTCTTATCAAAACTCACCACATAACCCACCACGGCAACCATGCCGTAGGAGAGCGACAGAAACAACACAATGGCTGCCGTCGCCAGCAAAAAGCGGGCGCGCAGTGAGAAGGGACGCAGACGACGCAACCAGTTCATTTATCAGAGATCGAAGCGATAGCCCTGGCCGCGTACGGTGTTAATCACTTCCGTCGGATAGAGCGCGAGAATTTTTTTACGCAGACGCCCCATCAGCACATCAATGGTATGACTTTCACGCAGTTCGGCGTCGGGATAAAGCTGCAACATCAGCGAATCTTTGCTGACCACTTTACCGGCGTTGCGGATCAGGGTTTCCACGATGGTGTATTCAAACGCCGTCAGTTTGACCTGTTCTTCATTGATGGTCAGCTCGCGACGCGAGAGGTCAACCTGAAACGGGGGCATCGAGATAATCTGGGAAGCATGACCGCTGTTACGACGCATCAGCGCTTGCAAACGTGCTGCCACTTCTTCGATATGGAAAGGTTTGGTGACATAGTCGTCGGCACCGGCTTCCAGCGCCTCCACTTTTGCCTGCCAGCCTTCACGCGCGGTCAGCACCAGAATCGGTTGGCGAATAGCATCACCACGCCAGCGGCGGATCAGTGACATACCGTCTTCGCCCGGCAGGCCGAGATCGACCAGCGCAATATCCGGCACATGCTCCTGGAGAAAATAATCGGCTTCTTTCGCATCTTCTGCGGCATCCACCTGATGGCCCATTTCGCGCAATTGCACGGCGAGATGATGACGCAGCAGCGCATTATCTTCCACAACCAGAACACGCATAGCATTTCCTTACTTTCAACACATTGATGGAGAAAAGTATATGCCAGGTCAGCTAAACCGCAGATTAACGCAGGCGAGCCGCGGCGCGCCTGCGTGGGTGGCGATTACTTCAGGTCGTCAACCATCTGGACCGCACGGCCAAGGTAGTTTGCCGGCGTCATCTGTTTCAGACGCACTTTTTCTTCTTCCGGCAGTTCCAGGCTATCGATAAACGCCTGCATACCGGCCGCATCCACGCGTTTACCGCGCGTCAGCTCTTTCAGTTTCTCGTACGGCTTCTCGATGCCATAACGACGCATTACCGTCTGGATTGGCTCCGCCAGAACTTCCCAGTTGTGATCCAGCTCGTCAAGCAGACGATCGCGGTTCACTTCCAGCTTAGAGATGCCTTTCAGCGTCGCCTGGTAGGCAATCAGCGCATAACCCACGCCAACACCCAGGTTACGCAGGACGGTGGAGTCGGTCAAATCACGCTGCCAGCGCGAAACCGGCAGTTTGCTGGCCAGATGTTGCATCACCGCATTCGCCAGACCGAGGTTACCTTCGGAGTTTTCGAAGTCGATCGGGTTAACTTTGTGCGGCATGGTCGAAGAACCAATCTCACCGGCGATAGTTTTCTGTTTGAAGTGGTTGAGCGCCACGTAGCCCCAGATATCGCGATCAAAGTCGATCAGAATGGTGTTGAAACGTGCGATGCAGTCGAACATTTCAGCAATGTAGTCGTGCGGCTCAATCTGCGTGGTGTAGGGGTTCCAGGTGATGCCCAGAGAGGTAACGAAGGCTTCGCTCAGCTGGTGCCAGTCCACTTCCGGATAGGCAGCGATGTGGGCGTTGTAGTTACCTACCGCACCATTGATTTTGCCCAGCACTTCGATGTTGCCCAGCTGACGCAGCTGACGCTCCATACGGTAAGCGACGTTCGCCATCTCTTTACCCATAGTGGACGGGGTGGCAGGCTGGCCGTGGGTACGCGACAGCAGCGGAATGTCGCGATATTCCTGCGCCAGGCCTTTCACTGCGGCAATGATTTTGCTCCAGTACGGCAGAATCACGTCACGGCGGGCAGTTTCCAGCATCAGCGCGTGCGACAGGTTGTTGATATCTTCGGAAGTACAGGCGAAGTGGATAAACTCAGATACCGCGTGCAGGGCAGGGACGTCGGCCACTTTCTCTTTCAGAAAGTATTCCACCGCTTTCACGTCGTGGTTGGTGGTGCGCTCGATGGTTTTGATGCGCGCTGCGTCAGTTTCATTGAAATTGGCGACGATAGCGTCAAGGAAAGCGTTTGCGTCAGCATCAAATGCAGGAACTTCCTTGATCTCTGCGGTCGCGGCCAGTTTCTGTAACCAGCGAACTTCAACCTCAACGCGGAATTTCAGCAAACCGTATTCGCTGAAAATCGCGCGCAGCGGGCTGACTTTATCGCCGTAACGACCATCGACAGGTGAGACGGCGGTCAGAGAGGATAATTCCATCAGTGCAACTCCTGAATCGTTTAACAAAGCGTAATGCCGGAAAGACGTTTAATACGCCGTTCCCAGCCGGGATAAAATGGTTTTTGCCTCACTCAGCAAACGCTGACGCGAGAACATCAGTTGCAGGCGGCCACCACCGACCTGCTGCCATAATACGGCAGAACGGATACCCGCCAGCAGCGCGGCGCGCACACGGCCCTGAATCTGTGGGCTTTGCAGCACCTGTGGGGAGCCGGTCACCTGAATACGTGGGCCAAGCGGGCTAATCACATCGACATAAATCGCAGCCATCGCGCTGGTGATGGTGTCGGATTCCAGTTCATAGTGCGCCAGTTGGCGATCCAACTGGCTGATGCGCTGGGCCAGGGTGTTCAATGCCTGTTTGTTCCCGTGCAGTTTGCGCTCCAGTACCATCAGGCTCAGGGTGTAACGCGTTAATTCTGCACCGGCACCCTGGCGGCTGCTGCTGTTCAGCACCGCCATTAGCGTCTCCAGCCCGAGCCGCAGGTTGGCCTCATCATTGCCATACACCGCCAGCGTTGAGTCGGGATTGAGATCAAGCAGGCTGCGCAGTGACACGCTCAGCGCGTCATTATTGCAGGTACCCTGATGCGCCAGCTGCTGCACCAGATGCGCAGCCTGGCAGACGCCCGCCAGTGCCAGCGTTATCTCATAATAGTTCTTAGCCACGGTTACTCCTGTATACGCGTCGGCAGCGCCGACCTTAGGCCGCTGCCCAGGGCAGACGCTGTTCAATAATGCCGCCACCCAGGCAAACGTCACCGAGGTAAAACACGGCAGACTGGCCCGGCGTGACAGCCGCAACCGGCTCATCAAAACGCACTTCAATACGGTCATCGCCGTGCGGGAAAATTTCGCACGGGATATCGGTCTGGCGGTAACGGGTTTTCACCGTGCAACGCAGCGGCGCGGTAATCGGTTGACGATCCACCCAATGCAACTGCTGGGCAATCAGCCCCACGGACATCAAACGCGGATGATCACCACCCTGCGCCACAATCAGACGGTTACGGGCGACGTCTTTATCGACCACGTACCAGGGATCGTCATTGCTTTCTTTACGACCACCAATGCCCAATCCTTTGCGCTGGCCCAGGGTGTGGTACATCAGGCCCTGATGCTCACCGACGATTTCGCCGTCAACGGTTTCAATCTCGCCCGGTTGAGCCGGGAGATAGCGACCAAGGAAATCGCGGAATTTGCGTTCGCCAATAAAGCAGATGCCGGTGGAATCTTTTTTCTTCGCGGTGATCAGATCAAGCTGCTCGGCAATGCGACGCACTTCTGGTTTTTCCAGCTCACCCACCGGGAACAGGCTTTGCGCAACCTGCTCATGGCTCAGGGTGTACAGGAAGTAACTCTGATCTTTATTGCCGTCGAGGCCGCGCAGCAGGCGGCTTTGGCCGTCAACATCCTGACGACGCACATAGTGGCCGGTCGCGATAAAGTCAGCACCGAGATCTTCAGCGGCGAATTCGAGAAACGCTTTAAATTTGATCTCTTTGTTGCAGAGAATATCGGGGTTCGGCGTACGACCAGCTTTGTACTCTTCGAGGAAATGCTCAAAAACATTGTCCCAGTACTCGGCGGCGAAGTTAACTTTGTGCAATTTGATACCGAGTTTGTCACATACGGCCTGCGCATCAGCCAGGTCGTCAGCGGCAGTGCAATACTCCTCGCCGTCGTCTTCCTCCCAGTTCTTCATGAACAGGCCCTCGACCTGATAACCCTGCTGTTGCAGTAACCAGGCGGAAACGGAAGAATCGACGCCGCCGGACATACCGACGATCACTTTTTTCTGGCTGTTGTCAGACATGACGCACTCTTGATTACGATAAAAACAGGCGGCGTATTCTAGCACGCGGAAGCCGGGTGCGCACCCTCGTGAAATGGCCACTGGAACGGAGCAACCAGTTGCAGAGGATAGCGTGCCCCCTGTTGCCACAGCCGCACACTTTCCGCCACCAGCGGCGAACGCAGCTTATCGGCGCTGATAATCTGCTCTGGCGTCAGCCACCAGCAGCAATCGATGTCATCGTCATGTGGCGTAGTGGCGACCGTTTCTGCCAGATCCAGGCCAAACAGGAACCGCACAAAAGGCGTATTATCCGGGGCGATCCACTGCTGCACACCGAGAAAATAGTCCGGCGTGGCGGTGATGCCGGTCTCTTCAAACAGCTCGCGTTGTACCGCTTCCAACAGGGTTTCATCCGCTTCCAGATGACCGGCGGGCTGATTCCAGGTAGCGCGGCCATTGACCTGTTCTTCCACCACCAGCAACTGACCTTGTGCCTGCACCAGACACGCCACCGTGACATGAGGTTTAAACATCGATCCTCCCGGATTGTTAACCTGAAGTTATTGAAAATTGTGCGCTGATATCACGCCATTCGCCCGGTGCCAGATTATCCAGCTGATGTTCCCCCAAGGCATAGCGAATCAGGCGCAGGGTAGGGAAACCTATGTGTGCCGTCATGCGTCGCACCTGACGGTTACGCCCTTCATATAAGGTGATCTTCAGCCAACTGGTGGGGATAGCTTTGCGTTCGCGAATCGGCGGCTGGCGTGGCCACAGCCATTCCGGCTCGGCGACGCGCTCGACACCGGCAGGCAGGGTGGGGCCATCATTCAGCGTCACGCCCGCGCGCAGGCGGGATAAATCTGATTCCTGCGGTTCGCCTTCCACCTGCACAAAATAGATTTTCCCGGTCCGTTTACCGGGCTGTGTCAACCGTGCCTGGAGTGCGCCATCATTGGTTAACACCATCAGCCCTTCGCTGTCGCGATCGAGGCGGCCTGCGGCGTAGACGTCGGTGACGGGCACGAAATCCTTGAGCGTCCGGCGTCCGTCCTCATCGCTAAATTGCGGTAAAACATCGAAAGGTTTGTTAAAGAGTATGACGCGTACCGGGCCTTTGGGCCGCGTATCACGGCGGACAGGCTTACGTGCCGGGCCGCTGAATCGTTTATCCTGGTGAATTCGTTGAGAAGTTTTTCGCATGGGCTTTGCAGTCGGTGACAATCAGCGCATTATAACGCGAAACTGCGGTGATTGGCGCGGCGGAAATATTCAAGTAGTATTGACGCGCATCTTACAAATCATTAACAAAAAATCGCTCGAAGGAGAGGTTAATGGAAAGCAAAGTAGTTGTTCCGGCGGAAGGTCAGAAAATCACCCTGGATCAGGGCAAACTGGTAGTACCTAATAACCCGATCATCCCCTACATTGAAGGTGACGGCATCGGTGTTGACGTTTCGCCTGTGATGCTGAAAGTGGTTGATGCCGCTGTGAAGAAAGCCTACAACGGCGAGCGAAAAATTTCCTGGATGGAAATTTACACCGGTGAGAAATCAGTAGAACTCTACGGCCAGGACGTCTGGCTGCCGCAGGAAACCCTCGATTTAATCAAAGAATATCGCGTTGCCATCAAAGGCCCGCTGACTACCCCGGTTGGTGGCGGTATTCGTTCTCTGAACGTTGCGCTGCGTCAGGAGCTGGACCTCTACGTATGTCTGCGTCCGGTACGCTACTACAAAGGCACCCCGAGCCCGGTAAAACGTCCTGAAGATACCGACATGGTGATCTTCCGTGAAAACTCCGAAGATATCTATGCCGGTATCGAGTGGAAAGCCGGTACGCCGGAAGCGGACAAAGTGATCAAGTTCCTGCGTGAAGAGATGGGTGTGAAGAAAATTCGCTTCCCGCAGCAGTGTGGCATCGGCGTGAAGCCGTGTTCAGAAGAAGGCACCAAACGTCTGGTGCGTGCCGCAGTGGAATACACCATCACTAACGATCGTGACTCCCTGACCCTGGTGCACAAAGGCAACATCATGAAGTTCACCGAAGGTTCTTTCAAAGACTGGGGCTACCAGCTGGTGAAAGAAGAGTTCGGTGGCGAACTGATCGATGGCGGTCCGTGGATGAAGTTCAAAAACCCGAACACCGGCAAAGAGATCATCGTGAAAGACGTCATCGCTGACGCCTTCCTGCAACAGATCCTGCTGCGTCCGGCAGAGTACGACGTGATCGCCTGTATGAACCTGAACGGTGACTACATCTCTGATGCCCTGGCGGCGCAGGTTGGCGGTATCGGTATCGCACCGGGTGCCAACATCGGTGACGAATGTGCACTGTTCGAAGCGACCCACGGTACTGCACCGAAATATGCGGGTCAGGATAAAGTGAACCCAGGTTCCGTTATCCTCTCCGCTGAGATGATGCTGCGTCATCTGGAGTGGTTCGAAGCCGCAGACCTGATTGTTAAAGGCATGGAAGGCGCAATCGCCAACAAAACCGTGACCTATGACTTCGAACGTCTGATGGAAGGCGCTAAACTGCTGAAATGTTCAGAGTTTGGCGACGCGATTATCGCGAATATGTAATCTGCCTTAGCGGGTAGAGTGCAAAACGGGAGCCAATGGCTCCCGTTTTTGTTGGTGCGGCATGCATGCTAATCATCTGCTTTGATGTTGATTGTCACCGCTCTGGTCTTGGTATAAGTATTCCTGAAAAGGCCGGTGTCATAACCTGTTCAGAACATGATGCTCTGAACATTGAGACATGCGTAGGCCGACTCAAGAAAAAGCGAGAAAATGAATACCAACTCCTCCTGGACCACTATGTGAAAGATATTGCGAAACGTTCCTCCGGGAAGAAACTAAAGGTCACTGAGGGAATCATGAGGAGGGAATAACAAACCGTACAGATTATTAACAAACCTTTGAAGACTGGCAACCAGGACATTAATTTGATCGTGTCTCGCATTCATTTTCACGGTCTGTAGTGCAGCTATTGACCACTTCATTCGTCGTGTTAGCAAAAGAAAAGCCAATCCCGATATATCCACCGTGTTTCAGGGGATTTTTGTTATCAGCGTGATAAGCGTCATTACTACGCAGGACTACTTATCATCGTAAAGCTAAATATTTTTCCATTGCTTTTAATGCCAGAAATAGCCTCTAACCAGGCCTTGGGGTTTTGAATTAAATAATTTCGTGGCTTAACTTTTTTGTGACCCATCATAGTTCATTATTGCATCGGCAATGATTGTCCCTTGGGAAACACCCTTCTCCCGGGCCAGTAACTCTATCTTCTCGATGGCAGTCAAAGAGAGTTTATAGGTTTTAGGTTTAAATCCACGCTTCTCATCGCTGCGTTTCTGAATGCTACTTGCTGATTGAATCATATTATAACCCTTATGAGGTGGCGCGAAATCAGGCGGTAATCATTATCAGTTAGATTGGCTTAAAACATCATGGCGATGCCTATATAAACCATCCCAGGTGAGACCTAACTATAGCTTTCAAATTTAGAATTAGCTTGGCTTTAATGAGGTTTTGTTGATGAGATTTATTGCTGTTAAAAATCTATTTTTTCAATAATGTGCGTGATTGTTCTCTTAATCACAATTTCTAAAAACATCATTAATGTTGTAAGTGTTAAGGGCCAAAGGAAGAAGACTTAAGTTTTCTTCCGTAATTCATAAGCCCCTGTGGTTGACGAACTGAGAAATTAATTGCCGGTGCGCGTCGGGGTTTTCATTATCAGAGGGCACATATGTGTGCTCTTGTTCATTTTTACCCTTTAATAACTAAGCCAGTGTGAGTGACGTACATAAGCAACGCTGAGGTAACTATTCTTTGATACTACAGACAGCACCGATCGTAACCACGGAGGTTAGAGGCCATGAAAATGTCAGCAACTGGCTGCTCCTGAGTCTGTCACTCAAACACAAGATACTTTTGTTACAAAACGCCGTCACGGAATGCTGATCTTCAGGGTGCAGATGCGTTACCCTCTTGGCCCTCTTTGAGTTGTTGCGTAGGTATGCTGTTTTGAAACGTTGGGTTTTACTGATTTTTGCTTTTGTTTTATCAAGTTGCACCGGACACGGTTCAACGGAGACGGTACTGAAATCTGAACAGCCGTCAGGTCTCTTACTCAAGAAAGATGATCCCTATGTGCCGCTGGAAAGCGCTGATTTGAGTAAGTTGCCGACCGAACTTGAGCCAGTTTCCCGAGAGATAATGACATTGAATCCCATGATAAAACTCTCAGCGAAAAGAAATCCGGCCGAGGCAAAAGTCATGACTCCCGCGGAGTTTCCGGTTTCACTCCTTTTCAGCTCAGTAGAAACAGACATTTCGAATTGCGAAAGGTACAGCCAGGGCAAAATACGTCTGCAATGCCGGAACCTTGCCTACACGGCTGTTCGTGATTTCGTGTCGATGATGCGCGACAGTCGAATAAACGCCTATCTCAAGCAGGCCGTGATAGATGACCTTAAAAGCGATCATTATCTGAACCTGTTTAACGCCTCCCGGTTAGCGTATGAAGTGGCGGAGAGCTGTAAGCAGAAGCACCAGGGCGGCTATGTGCGCCTTTACTGGCACGCCGTGCCGTGCAATGGTCAAGGCGATAAACTGTCTTTCATGGATGCCCGTCGCAAAAAGTTGATTAATTAATCCAGTCCCCATGTCATGGTGAGCCTCTGACAGAATGACCACACTTTTGAGTAAAGTGATAATTATTTAGCTAATAATAAGCATGGCAATAAAAGTTAAGTTTTTAGCGCGGTTTTTTGAGATGATTCTTATGCCCCTTCAAGAGCTAAGCCATTGCGAGTGCCGGAGATAAGCGCCGGGTGGGGCATTACCTCTTCTCGGGCGATGCGACAAATCGCGCCGCCACGATCCATCCGCAAAATTTTGAGCCAGTTAACATACACAGACAACATTTCGTGTCATCTCGCGTACAAACCGCTATCGTCAGCGCTCATCTAAAGGAGGGTACGATGCAGGGCGTGATGAAATTTGTTAAAGGCTGGCTGCTGTTTTCGCTGCTATGGGGCATTTTTATGTGGTTCGTCTCCTGGCAGAGTCAAGGCAAAGAACCTGGCATGGCGGTAGTCATGAGCCTGTATGCAGGCTTGATCTACCAGGCCTTGATAACCATGGTGGCGCGCTATAAGGCACGTAAATCACAGGCATAATTGTTCGCATCTGCTCAATGCTGCCCACGTAGCTTTGCGTGGCGCTGACATTAATTTGCATCGGTTCAGGCACGCTGGTCGCACTTTTGGATCATTGTGCAGGTGAGTTGATGATGAGGAAGATGCCGCTGGCCGCCTGGTTTTTTCTGCTGTTGTCGTTTGGGTCATGCGCGCAACCGTTACCAGGGCCGCCACATATGCATGCATACAGTGGCCGCCACCTTGATGCCGGCAACAGTGGCATAGCGGATGTGGCGGAAACGCCGGATGAACACATCCAGGAACGGCGGGATGAGGTGGGGTACCACCAATAAAAAAGCTGCGGTAGACGCTACCGCAGCTTAGGTCATGATTAAGCGAGTTGCTGCTTAATTATTTGTGGTATTTCCACGCCTGAGTCCAGCTGATACCGACTTCTGGCTCATAATGCAGCTGAGACCATTGTCCTGTCTGGCTACACCAGCCTGCTACCACGCACTCAAACACTTTACCTTTGTGGGTCACCACATCACCGGCTTTGTAGTTGTTGCCATAAGCCCAGGCTGGATAACCTGCGGAACCCGATAACGCCGGAACCGTAAAGTTTTCCATCAACTGACGCGTCTCTTTACCTGCGGTGACGTCCACCTTCAGATTCATCAGCTGAGGACTGCTGGTTTTTTCCACTGAGAAGGTGAAATAAGACAGTCCGTTGGTGCTTTCCTGAGTACCACCCATTGGCGACCATGAGTAATTGGGTTTACTGGTTGGTGTCTGAGAAGATGCTACTGTACCTGTAATGAAGTATCTGTTGCCTTCGTCTTTGAATTGCAGACCTAACTTCATGCCATTGATAAATGCCTGATCGTTATTCTGCACTTCCTGAGTCACTTTCACCGCGTGTGTTTGAGTGGCAGAACGCGCACCTTTCACACTGCTGGCTGTCACCTCAGCAAGATAATCTCCCGCAGCCAGACCCGCTTTGATCTGTCCGTTCTGATCGATACCATTGGCAACGACTTGTGCACCATGCTTCAGCGTCCATGCATAAGTCACCTGATCAAAGTTAGCTTCGGCTTCCAGTTTAACCGGATTTGCTGAGGCCATATTATTCGAACCGCTAATGGAAACGGCAGGTTTTACAACATTCACGGTGACAAAAGCTTCGCCAGATTTTTTGTCGCCATTGGTTGCGGTTACACGGAATTTCGCAGAGACATCAAACAGATTTTTCGGTACGACAATTTCAGCTGACGCTTTATCGTAAGACTTGAGATAAATATCGCTGTTGCCCTCAATGCGTTCCCATTTCCAGGTCACAGAATCCTGGTTGCTGCCAGCAATTACCGGGTAGCCAAAGCCATAGTCGCTGGTGCCCACCACATTGATGCTGGTTTTATCCAGTGTAACGGTAGGTGCCTGGATTTCCGGTATTGAGTTGCAATAGTTCTGACCGTTGAAGTTGTACGCGACGGGACCGGACATGATCTCGTCCACTTTGGTCGGTACGCCATTCTGTGAATCAATGACTTTGGTATCCACAACGCCGTTATAATCTTCGCTGAAGTTGTAGTAGCTGCCATTAGCCTGCTTGTTACATACGGCGGCGTTCATACTGTTCAGAATCAAACCATTGTCATTACTTGCTGCCCAGGCAAACATGCCACCCAGTTTGTATTTCTTCACCAGGTCGCCTTTCGCAATCACGGAACGCTGGGAATCGAAGGTTTCAACCTGTGCGGTTGGGTTACCATTGACTTTAGCGATGGGTTTCCAGATATACGCGGCTTCAGCCTGTTTATCGTAGTAAACGTCCTGTTTCTTGCTGATGATGTTATCGTACAGTTCACGATAATCGGTCACGCCATGCTCATAGGAACCGTTGCTGCCAAGCCCTTTACGACTCACTTCTTCACCGTTGGCGATACCATGCCAGAACAGTTTATCGTGTTCCTGTTTCACACTGACGCTATGCCAGCCACGGCTGTAAGCCGCTGCACCCACCACCAGTTTCTCTGAGGGGAAGTCCGGGTTGTTATCCAGAATGGCTTTCACTGCGCCTTCGGTGCTGAATCCGCGCTGCGTTTGCTCGCCGGTCATATCGTTGCCTTGGCCATCAATGATGATGTTACCGGCTTCGTCTTTGACTTTGTCCTTACCACCCTGCTGGTAATATGTCCCGGCGATCGGTTTGGCATAGACGGCAGCCTGGTGACCCGGGTTACGGGCGAAGGCACCGTACATGTCGTAGGTCATGATATTGATAAAATCAAAATCATCTTTCAGGCTGTTAAAGTCGATCGCAGCGAGTTTTGCCGGTGATGCACTGACGGCCGCACTCAACTGCTTACGCTGTGCACCGCTATATTTGGCATCCATCGCTTTACGCAGTTCTTTGACCAGCGCGGTATAGCGTTCTTTTTCTTTCTGATAGCCATCGGTGGCCAGATTGCCCATCGCTGACGGTCCGGTAGAACCGACAAATTCCCAGTCAAGGTCAATACCATCCACGAACGGATTTTCGCTGAGGAAGTTCATCACTGAGTTAACGAAGATATCGCGACCTTCTTTGGTTTCCACCATCGCATGGAACGGCGCACTCATCGACCAGCCGCCGATGGAGACCATCACGTTCAGCTGCGGATTCGCTTTCTTCATTCTTTCCAGCGCTTTCAGGCCATAATAAGACGCTTGCGGATCGTAGCGGGTGACATTGAAATCGCCCTGCTGTTTAGCCGGGGTATCGTTGCCTTGCCAGCTGGTATCGCCGCTTTCTGTCGGCAGGTTGCCCTGGCCGCACATGCCTCTGAGGATTTTCTGTCCGCGTTCGTTACCTTCTGCAATCAGGCCGGTGTTGCCGGTGCTGGGCAGGGTGACATTGCCGGGTCGTTGTGCACCAAAGTCACACAGGCCAAGGAAGCTCCAGAAAATGTGTGTCAGGTTTTTGGCCGGAACTAAATCAGCTGAGAACGAGCGTTCCCAGTAGGCCCACTCGTCATAATACATCCCAACAATCTTGTTGCTGTTCAGTTGGAAAGGGACGTTCTTTTCCAGATTGGCGGCAAAACCATTCTCGTTCTCTTTGAGAATCATTTCATTGCTGTTACCCGATGACGGATAAATGTCACCTGGCTTCGCGTATTCAACTTTATAGACTTGATAGTTCTTCGGGCTATGCGGATGCAGCCCTTCCATATCATTACTCCAGGCTTTCCACTGGATTTTGGTTTTCAGTCGCTCACCACGATGGCGGCTGACTTCACCTGCGGAGCCATGAAGATCGGCACTGATTTTTCCGCTTTCTTCTGGTGTTACTTCAACTGCAAATACATTGCTGCCATAAATTGCAGATAGCGTCGCTATCGCAATAATTGATAACTTCTTCACTGAACATCTCCATTGTATAATTCGATGAAAATAATAAATAAAATGCTCAGGGAATAAGTTGAGAGGATTCTCTGTGAACAATAGAAATGAGGAGGGAATTAAAGAGAACTCAGGCAAAGCCGAATATTTTAAAACATAAACTTACATTCACTGAATTAAGTTTGCGCCTCCATGCGCAAATCAAACGCTTACTTGCGCCCCAGTAAGAAACCGATCACCACACCGACACTGGCGGCGATGGCTATTCCGGTCACCGGATTTTCGCGCACGCTTTTAATCACACAATCGGCAGCATCCTGGGCGACATAGCTGGCCTGCGCCGGGTAGCGCCGTGCTGCACCTTTGAACCGATGTCGGCGTGATCCAGTGACTTCACCCACTTTTTCTTCCACCGCACCTGCGGCTTCATTCAATTTTGCTTCCGCTTTTCCAGTCATAAATGACTCCCTGATAATAGTGAATTGCCATTTCAGCGTAGTCAGGGAATACGTGAGCAGCAACCGGGGTTTGCAGGATAACGAAATCCTGACCAGGCTTGGTTAAGGTATTTGACGTCAGGAGGGGCGATGAAACGTGACGTATTAAGTGAAGACGATTACGACGAAGTTTGCCGGGTAATTGGTGATGCGGTGATTGTGCTGGCGGAGTGCGGGCACGAAACCAAAAGGGAAGAGATCACCAGCCTGCTAAAGCGTACTCGTCAGCATCGCGCCCATGATGAACGCGATGAACAACGTATGCTGGAACATGCTATCCGGCTGGTAAAACCGTCCTGAGAGCCCGGGCGTCAGACCGACGCCTGGCTGTCTTTTATTCCAGTACGACGCCCTGAATCAGGCTGGCTTTAACGACAGTGACATCCCTGATGCCAAGGGCGCGCATATAGCCTTCCACCAACAGCAAATTGCTGACATCGGTAGCGCGGTAATCGCCCGTGAGTTCGCTGTCACCTTTCCATACCTGCTGTTTTGCTACCTGTTCCAGAGTCGCCAGGTCATAGCGATTATCTTTGATTTTCAGTTGATTCTTAATCGAGAAACCGTGTACGCCGCCGATCCCGATCACCCGGCGCGTAGCGAGATCTTGTTTAATCTGCGGCGGGACATCGTTGTGGGCGTAAAACTCGACAAAGCGCAGCACGGAAGGGCGCCAGGAGCCAATTGGATTGGGAGAGGTGGCAGATGGCTGGTTCTTTAATACATCGACGATAAAGTTCTTCAGCGTGACCGAAGCGAGTTTACCTTGGTAGACGTCGGAAACCGTCTTACCTGACTGGTCACGCCAGGCGGTCATCTGCATCGAGCCGCCGCCGATGTCCCAAACCAGCAGGTCGTTATCGCGTAATGTCGGGTCATGCAGTGCCGCTTTAGCGGAACGGAATCCCAGTTCGGCTTCCTGCTGCTGGCTGATGATTTTGAGTTGTACACCCGCTTGCTGATTAAAACGGTCAATCACCGCCTGGCCGTTACTGGCAGAACGGAACACCGCAGTGGCGACACCGCTGATACGCTGCGGGTGATAGCGCCGAGCCTGAGTGACTAATTGCTGCAAGGCAGTCAATCCCTGTTGTTGGATCGCCTCATCCAGTTGGTTGTTGCCGGAACGTGACAGCGCATCGTTGTAACCCACCGGGCGCTGATCTTCAAACAGCACTTTGCCCAATTGATGCTGGCAGATATTCACTTCAGTCACGGCAATTTTGGTGGTACCGGACCCCATATCGATTCCGGCGCGGGTTTGCCAGCAGTTATCAGCAAAGGCCAGTGAAGGCAGAAATACGGCAAAAAACAGCACTACAACGCGTACCACAAGTCGCATAGCGGCTCCTGTCAGAGGAAAATAATGAAAGGGAAAATTAACGTGTACCGCGATAAGCCGGATACCAGCTCACGAGGAAATGACGCAGATGATCAAAACACCATTCGGCATCTTCCGCCTGCTGGCAGTAGTAGCGTAGGGTGACTTTTTCATAGTGCAAATGGCGTTGATGCAGGGGTGACCAGCTCCAGTCAAGCACTGCGCGCGCATAATTAACCAATGCGCCACCGGCCATATTGTGTTGCTTCTCCTGGCGGGAGAGATAGATTTCAAAGGCCTGATCGAGAGCGAGAGCCTCGTCCTTGCTGCTGGCCGAGTAGAGGGGGCGGAAAGCCACATCAATAAAACCGCACACCCCATCGTCACGTTGCTGCCAGTCACAGGCCAGCGTCATAAACAGGCCGTCCTGTAAATTCACTTCTTCCAGCAAACGCCGGAGATTGGCGGAGTGCTGACACACCGCAATCTCTTCAATGCGGTCAGTCTCCTGGGTGAGATCAATGCCGCAGGGGTTGACTGAACCATCCGCATTGGCGGTCGCGGGGAAGGGAAATTCGATATAGCCGTTATTATCCAGACTCTTTTCCATGACCCAGTCTCTCAGCTTGACGATTTCTGACAATAAACACGGCTTACGGGCATGTCCAGGTGATCATGGTGTTTTGATACGGATTAATCAGGCGGAACTGTTTATCCGACAAACGCTGGGCGTAATAGCCCTCGCGGGTCACCGCCGAAGGGACGTACTGAAAGCGATCGTTTGAGTGGAGGGGGCCACTTTTTACCATGACGCCATCTTTGCTGACGGAGAAGGCGCTAACCAGGTCGAAAATACGTGCTTCGGAGTTGCCCATCGCCTGACCATAAATGGTAGCGACTTGTCCGGGACAATCTACCCCTTTTGGGGCAGAACTACAGCCTGCCAGTAACAATAAGGTGAGTACAACGGTAGTTCGCAACATGGTCCTGTTCCTGGTTCGATCCCTGGTTTGCCGTGGCACGAAAACTCTCTTGAATGACCACGATATGCTGATCATAGCAGGTCTGGCGCCGCTTCCCATTTGCTATTTGCGTAATCGTTAAGCGATGAGAATGTTAAGGGGGTGACTTTGCTAGCAGATAAACGTTATTCTTGCCACTCTTGCGCGATGGACCAGCCTAACCGGGGGGAATGAATGAGAGAAGAACAAGCCAGTCTAATGATTCTTCAGCATGCGATTGATAAGCTTGAAGCTGAACAAAAGCAGCAGGTGATGAACTGTGTCGCGGCAATTCGCGCAACCATGCAACAATTTAATCCTGATGATGCCGGCCTGGCGTTGATGTTAGTGGCGGCTGAAGTGGCCGCCGAAGAGTAGTCCTTAGCGATTCATTTCTCCTGACAACCAGCGGTGGATAATGCGTACGATGTATTGCTGCTGGTCAGTCGATAGCGGCTGATGTGCCGCAATACCATGCCATTTTGCCAGACACCCTCGACAGCAGGTTGCGGTCGCGTGTTGGGCGATAAACACCGGATGACCTCGCATTGGCGTCTGTTTCCCGTCGTTTTGTGGCTCAGCATCCGCCAGGCGACGCGCAATAAAATCCGCCGCATGCTGGCCGATAATCTCCGGCCCTTTATCCAGGCAATACTGCCGTTCCTTTGGCCCCAGGTGAAAGCGACTGCGAAAGGTCGATTGTGCCAGGCGAGCAAAGAGCGCGTTTTCATCTCTCATAACATCCTCCTGGCGCGATCATAGCGCATTAGTCTTTATCCTGGTTCAGTTTCCTGTTACCTGTGCTAAACCTGACCCTGAGTCCAAAAGGAGGATGAGATGAAAAAAACACTGTTTCTGATTGGTACTTTTAGTCTGGGCCTGCTGCTGGCCGGTTGCGCATCTGACCATGTGATGCACACCAATGATGGTCAAACCATTGTCACCGAGGGCAAACCGGTGGTTGATAAAGATACTGGCATGATTACTTACAAAGATATCTACGGTAAGGAGCAGCAGATAAATCAAAGCCAGATCAAAGACATGTCTTCAGTCGATAATTGATTTTTCCTCGCCAGAACCTTGCGGCCCGCCTTTAGCGGGCCATCCTGCGCCGCACGCATTTATTTTGTGATACCCTCTGCAAAACCCTAATGAAATCATTACCTAACCTCAGCGGAGAATCCAATGAAGGCGATAGCTATTGTCGCAGGTTTGCTGGCGTGCCAGATTGTGCCCGCCTGGAGTGAAAGCGAATTCCAGATCGCCTGCCCGGGCCGCCCAACCATGACCGTCTCGCGCGCCGAGTATGGCCTCAGCATGCTAATGTGGCCGACACACCATTTCCAGATTGCTGCGGGTCAGCAACGTACCCATTTGCAGGACGGTGATCCGGTGGCGATTACCCGTTTCCGTAATGGTGACCAGTTAATGGTGAATAAAAACAATGGTGATACCTTTTTCGTTTATGCTGACAGCGATAAGCTGGTGCCCTGCAATCGCACGGAAAAGCGCGATATTGATATCCTCTCGCTGGAGCGTTACGACGATAACCAGCATCCGCCTTCATAACATTGCTGCCACAAGGAGTCGACTATGCAACTTAAGGTCACGGAAAGCGTCACTCATCAGGATCTCGATGAGGTTCGCCTCGGGCTGAATGCGTTTAACAGCCGCTTTATCAATGTCGATGAAATCAAATCGATAGGCGTGTTTGTTACCGATACCGACGGGAAAAAACTGGCGGGACTGACCGGATCCACCAGTGGCAACTGGTTGCGTATTGATATGCTATGGGTCAGTGACGCGCTGCGCGGGCAGGGAGTGGGCAGCAAACTGATAGGTGCTGCGGAAGAAGAGGCACGCGCGCGCGGCTGCTGTTATGCCCAGGTGGATACAGCCAGCTTCCAGGCACGACCCTTCTACGAAAAGCTCGGTTACACCTTACGCTTTAGCCTGGATAACTATCCACGGCATCATCAGCGCCACTATCTCAGCAAAACCCTCTGATTAACCAGGCGGCCGCTGGCGTAAATCCAGCGGTGCCTGTTCTGCTTCGTCGATCGCCGCTAACCAACTTTTCAGCGTCATTTTCTGCCATGACAGATGGCCGCGGGTGGTGCTCATCAGCACCACATCCGGGCGTAATGAACGGTAGAGATCGAGTGATTGTAATAATTCAGCCGGATTGCTTTCCGGTACCAGAACGCTAATCCAGCGATTATGTTCGCGCGTCAGCGTATCGCCAACAAACAGATAGGTGCGACCCAGCGGCGAATGATAAAGGTAGCTGCTGCTGCCTGGGGTATGTCCTGGGGTAGGAAGCAGATGGAAATCACCAAAGTGGACCTTCTGCTGGCTGAAGGTATCATCCGGCTCAATGATCAGGCTGACCGGA
This sequence comes from Pantoea sp. X-Soil-TKNS-1279, assembly GCF_059730565.1. Taxonomy (NCBI): domain Bacteria; kingdom Pseudomonadati; phylum Pseudomonadota; class Gammaproteobacteria; order Enterobacterales; family Erwiniaceae; genus Pantoea; species Pantoea sp. X-Soil-TKNS-1279. The sequence goes on from NZ_AP035948.1 coordinate 1,813,036, forward strand.
CCGAGCGCCCGGTTGTGGCAATATAACGCGCTGTTAAAGCGCTGCTGAATCATCAGCGCGCCGGGAGCAGCCTCATGCCAGTGGGTAAGATAATGACGAATCACGCCACCCACATCGGCCAGCACCTCATGATCGAGCTGGTTTTCGACCCGTCCAATCAACAGGTTGCCGCGCGGATGGCGCAACATAAACCCATGCATCATCAGGTCACTTTCCGCATTGTCTGCGGGAAATTCGGGTGTGGAGATCCACAAGTCCTCGTAAAGCGGCTTCAATGTCGGTCTCCTGCGGCAATGCCGTTAGCGCAATGTCGGGTGGCCGGTAAAGGCGAACTGGGCTTCTCCGTGCTGAATCTGCAAACTGGCGCTGGCGCCGAGAGGAAGCGTAACGGTTTCAGCGCCGTGACCAAAGGCCAAATCGCTGATCACCGGCAGTTGATACTCATCCCGCACGCGTTGCCAGACGCTCTCGAAATTGAAACCATTGTCGTAATCCGACAGGGTGGTACTGGTGAAGCTGCCGGTCACGATGGCTTTTTGCCGTGCCAGAATGCCGCTTTGATGCAGCTGAATCAGCATGCGTTCAATGCGGAACGGATGTTCGTTCACATCCTCGATCACCAGAATGCCGTCTTCAATCTGTGGCAGCCAGGGTGTGCCAATCAGCGAACAGATCATTGCCAGATTACCGCCCCACAAGGTGCCCTGCCAGCGGCCTTCATCCGGGCTGCTGCTGCGCCAGTGTAACTTGACTGTAGGTGAAGTCAGCGCTTGCCAAAAGTGCGAAACGGTAAAATCAGATAATGTCTCTGCGCCGAAATTACCAGCCAGCATCGGCCCACTGAAGGTGATCAACCCGGTTTGCGTCAGCAGTGCCAGTTGCAGCGCGGTAAAGTCACTGTGGCCGCACAAGGCGACCGGCTGATTCAGCAACTGGCGCTGTAGACCCACATAATCGACATTATCCAGCAAACGCGATGCGCCATAGCCGCCACGTACCGCCAGCACGATGTCCGGCAAGGTGCTGAGTGAGGCCAGTTGATTGACGTCATCCAGCCGCTGCTGATCGCTTCCGGCAAAACGCTGAAAGCGACGAGCGATGGCGATTTGATTGTCGATATGGTGGCCTTCTGCCTGTAAACGTGTCACGGCGCGTTGGGCAGCATCCTGATTGTGGCAATAACCGGAAGGGGCGATCAGACGTATCGAACGGGGGGCAACCATATTCTCATCCTGTGTGGGTTGGCTTGCCGATGATGACGAAATGCGTTACGGAAGTCACGACCTGGCAAGTTTTTTTACGAATTTAGGACAAACGGTAATTTTACCCTGCGGCAAGCCAGGTATGATAGGTTGCGCCGAATCTATTGCGGAATCCAACATTCAGTGAAAATCCGACTACTTATGCTCTCTGCGTTATTGCTGGCGGGCTGTGCCAGCGAACCGCAGACCGTGGTAACGCCAGAGAAGAATACACCTTTAACCCAGGCTCCACCGTCAAAACTTAATGACGCCTGGTCAATGTTTACTGAAGATGCCGCCAGTCATTATGGCGTTGATGAAAAGCTTATCAGCGCCATTATTAGTGTCGAATCAGGGGGTAACCCCAGCGTGATCAGCCGATCAAATGCGGTCGGACTGATGCAGATCAAAGCCTCAACGGCGGGCCGTGCGGTGTATCGCGCCCAGGGACGTCGTGGTCAGCCCACTTCATCCGAGTTACGCGACCCGGCAAAAAACATCGATATTGGCGCGGCCTATATCCGTATTTTGCAGGAATCGGAATTGGCAGGCATTCGTGATCCGCTGACTCTGCGTTACGCCACCATTGTTTCCTATGCTAACGGTGCCGGTGCGTTGCTGCGAACCTTCTCACGCGACCGCGATCGTGCCATTGCAATGATCAATGCGATGACGCCGGACGAGTTCTATCAGCACGTACAGAACAAACATCCGGCAGCCCAGGCGCCGCGCTATTTGTGGAAAGTCACCACCGCGTATCGCACCATCAGTTAATCCCGTAGCGGCGTGATTTATCGCGCCGCTACGGTTGGCTTACCCCTCCACCAACAACCTTGCGGTGGGATAATCCACAATCAGCACCTTCACATAGCCTCCGCGCAACGCACCACGAATCGCCTGAGCTTTCTCCTTGCCACCCGCCAGTGCTACCACCTGCGGGCAATTTTTCACCTGTGCCAGCTCCATACCAATCACCGGATCTTCAGCGGTGTTCAGGACGGGCTGCCCATCAGCGTCAAAGTAATGCAGACAGATATCACCCACCGCGCCACGTTGGGCGAGGGTGCGTAACATCTCTTCATCGTAGTAGTTGCCGGAATTACGCAACAGCGCGGAAGGCTCCAGATCGCCAATGCCGACAATCGCCAGATCCACCTGCTCGAATTTCTCCAGCACCACGGCAACATCGGGATTCACCGACAAGCGCTGACGGTCCTGCACCGAATGTTCAATCGATTGTGATGGCAGCAGCCATGCCGGGCAATTTAACAGCGCCGCGAGGTTCTGTGTCAGGATGGTAGCCTGAACATTGCCGTTAGTGCCGACACCGCCGAGTAACTGAATCACCCCGCGACAGGGCGCGTTAAGCGGATGCAGTGCATCCACCATTGCCCGGATCGTCCCGCTCCAAGAGGAGATGCCGATCAACTCATCGGCACGTAAACGCGTTTCCAGATAGTGCGCAGCAGCTGAGCCAATCGCCTGTTTAATCTGTAAGGCGGAAGCCTGCTCCGGCACATCGACGACGATCGCCTGCGGAAGCTGGTAAGTCTGCTCGATGGCTTTCTCCAGCTCGGGAAACACATTCGCGGGCGGGACCACGCTAATCTTTACTACGCCTTCCTTTACGCTGCGATTGAGAATGCGTGAAACAAAGGATTGCGACAATTTCAGTAGCTGTGCGATATCCGATTGCTTCAACCCTTCAACATAATAAAGGGTAGCAATCTTCACCATCAGCCGCTGTTCATCCTGTTTTGCCATGATTTATCCCTCTCCAAATCTGCCTGGTATTGTTAATCAGCCGGTCATAAATAACAACGCTGAACAATTTGTGATCGTTTTCGCTTTTTCAGGATCCGGCATTGGACGGCATCCTCGTTGGGGTGCATAGTCATTATGCATATAAAATCGCATTTGAATATATATTCAAGCGGAGAAAAACCAATGAAAGCATCCCTCGTCAAAGTTACCCTGCTGGCTTCACTCCTGACGTTATCTGCGGCCTCACAGGCGGCAGATAAGGGCCTGCTGGCCATTATTACCCCGTCACACGATAACCCCTTTTTTAAAGCCGAAGCCGATGGTGCGCAGGCGAAGGCAAAAGCGCTGGGCTACACCACGTTGGTGGCCTCGCACGATGATGACGTCAACAAACAAAACCAGTTGATTGAAACCGCCATCGCGCGCAAAGCCAAAGCGATCATCCTCGACAACGCCGGGGCGGATGCCACGGTAGGGCCGGTACAGAAGGCTAAAGATGCTGGTATCCCCACGTTCCTGATTGACCGCGAAATTAACAAGACCGGCGTGGCGGTGGCGCAAATCGTCTCCAACAACTATCAGGGTGCTCAACTCGGCGCGCAGAAGTTCGCCAAGCTGCTGGGCGGAAAAGGGGATTACGTTGAGCTGCTGGGCAAAGAATCTGACACCAACGCGGGTGTGCGTTCACAGGGCTACCACGATGTGCTGGATGACTACGGCGACATGAAGATGGTGGCGCAGCAGAGTGCCAACTGGAGCCAGACGGAAGCCTTCAGCCGCATGGAAACCATTTTGCAGAAGAACCCGAATATCGTCGGCGTGATCTCCGGTAACGACACGATGGCGCTTGGCGCTGAAGCGGCGTTGAAAGCCGCAGGTAAAACCAACGTCATTGTGGTGGGTTTTGACGGTAGCGATTACACCCGCGACTCGATCCTGAATAAAGGCAATATCAAAGCCACGGTGCTCCAGCCGGGCTGGGATCAGGCACAAATGGCGGTGGAGCAGGCGGATTATTACCTGACGCACGGCAAAGCGCAGAAGGAAGAGAAACAGCTGATGGATTGCGTGCTGATCGACGACAGCAACGCCGCGAAGCTGAAAAACTTCCGTCTGGCGCAGTAAGCGGGAGTACGGCATGAAGGGCAGAGCGACAGGCGTAATCATCATGGCGGCACTGGCGTTGATGCTGACGGCGTGCACGGTGGTGGATCTCGACGCAAACGGCAATCCCATCATGCCGAAAGATCCCCACGCCAAACCCGGCTATACCAATCAGACGCCGCAGCAGATCGCCGAGGAGAGCTGGCAAAGTCGGGTGGCACAGCCCGCAGAAAAACAGGCGCTCAGCTGGAGCGATATGGAAACCAAAAGCCATACGCTGAAAGCGGGCACCAGCGAAAGCGTGTTTGTGCGCGCGGGCGGCACCGTGACGGCACTGGATAGCAGTAACGATCGTGAGCGGGTGCTGACCGTCACCGTCAACGGTAAACCGGTCAAGGTGTTGATTGGCCCGGTGTTGCGTAGCAACGCCATCCGTGATGCCGCCGGTTTCCGCTTTGAGGAGTTCACCAATCAGGTGCAGTACGCACAGCTGACCAAAGCGTTAAACCGTCATGCGGTGAAACAACTGCCCACGGTGGACAGTAGCTGGCAAGGCAAACCGGTGCAGATGTTGCTGGCGGTGACGATGGGGCCGGGCACGGTCGATGAAGTGGTGGCGATCCAGCTGCAACAGGGGAATGGATGATGAGCGACGAAATTATCCTGCAAGCGAATCATATGTCGATGCTGTTTCCCGGCACCCTGGCGCTGGACCGCGTGGATTATCGCGTCTGGCGTGGCAAGGTCAACGTCATCATCGGCGAGAACGGCGCCGGTAAATCGACGCTGATGAAAATTCTCGCGGGCGTGCAGCAACCGACCAGCGGCGAAATGTTTCTTAATGGCCAGAAGGTGGTGTTCCACAGTACCCGCGATGCGGCCCGTCACGGTATCGGCATGGTGCATCAGGAGCTGAACCTGTTCGAAAACCTCAGCGTGGCTGAGAACATTTTTCTCGGCCGCGAGATTCAGCGGGGTATCCGTCCGATCAATGAGGCTGAACAGGCGCGACGCACCGCCGCGTTGATGCAGCGCCTCGATCAACCCATCGCGCCACAGGAGAAAGTGGGCAATCTCAAGGTGGGTCAGCAGCAGTTGGTGGAGATCGCCAAAGCGCTGGCGGAAGATGCCGATATTTTGATCCTCGACGAACCGACCTCGGCGCTGAGTAAAACCGAGGTGGAAATCCTGTTCCGGGTGATTCGCGAACTGACGCGTCAGGGCGTCTCCATTATCTATATCTCGCATCGACTGGAGGAGTTAATGGCGATTGGTGATGTGATCACCATTCTGCGTGATGGACGCTTTCAGGCCGAAGCGCAGGTCAGCGATATCGATGTGCCGTGGATTGTGCGTGAAATGCTGGGTAGTGAACCGGTCAGCAATTTCCTCCCCGCACATCGGCAATTCGGTGCGGCAGTGCTGGAAGCGGAGCACATCACCTGCGTCAGCCCGAACGGCAATACGCTGGTGGATGATGTCAGCTTCCAGGTGCGTGCCGGGGAAATTGTCGGCATTTATGGCCTGATGGGCGCCGGTCGCACCGAATTGTTTGAATGCCTGCTCGGCAGCCAGCGCAACTATCTCGGCAAATTGTGGCTCGACAGCAAACCGCTGCCCACGCGATTGCCCACCGCTGAACGCATCCGCATGGGGATGAGTCTGGTGCCGGAAGATCGCAAACGCGCGGGCATCTTTCCCATCTCGTCGGTGGCGAGCAACCTGACCATCGCCAGCCTGTGGCGTCGTCTGTCACATCGCATGGTGATTGCGCAGCAGGCCGAGCGGGAAGCGGTAACCAGTACCGTCGGCAACCTGGCGATCAAGGTGTCGTCACCGGATGTCGCCATCAGCGCGCTGAGCGGGGGCAATCAGCAAAAAGTGGTGATTGGCCGTTCGTTGCTGACCAATCCGCGCCTGCTGCTGCTGGACGAGCCGAGTCGCGGCATTGATGTCGGGGCTAAAGCGGAGGTGTTCCGCATGATGGTACGGCTGTCGGAGCAGGGTATTGCGGTGCTGTTCTCCACCTCCGACCTGAAAGAGATCATGGCGGTGGCTGACCGTATTCTGGTGATGTCCGGCGGCAAACTTACGGCCGACCTTCCGCGTGCAGAAGCGGAAGAAGCGGCGCTGGTTAAAGCAAGTGCACAGGGGTTCTCGTGATGAAAAGCAACAGTGCCGTGGCATTCGCCGCGCAACCCGCAAAAGCCGTTACCTCTCGTGAAGGCCTGATCCTGCTGTTGTTAAAACTGCGCACCTTTATCGCATTGTTTTTGATTGTCGGGTTCTTTTCGGCCACGGTGCCGGATTTTCTCTCGCTCGGCAGCATGGTGATTATGGTGAAGCATATCGCGATCAACGCCTTTCTGGCGCTGGGTATCACCTTTGTCATCATTACCGCCGGTATTGACCTCTCCATCGGTGCCACGCTGGGCCTGTGCGGCATGATCGCGGGTTGGTTGATCACCAAAGGGATTGTGTTGCCAATGTTCGGCATCGCCATTTTCCCCAGCGTGTGGGTGATTGTGCCGCTGGTGCTGCTGGTCGGCGCGTTAATCGGCGCGGCAAATGGCTGGATTATCACGCGTTACAACGTTGCGCCTTTTATCTGCACCCTCGGCACCATGTACATCCTGCGAGGCGCGGCGATGCTCACGTCCGGAGGTGAAACCTTCCCTGGGCTTCAAGGGAATCCACTGCTCGGCAACACCGGCTTTGACAAAATCGGTGCCGGTTATTTTCTCGGTTTGCCCTGGGCTATCTGGATGATGATCGTGCTGGCGTTGGTGATTGCTTACATTGCGCGACGGCTGCCCTTTGGCCGCCAGGTGTATGCCATTGGCGATAACGAACGTGCCGCAGAACTCTCCGGGGTGAAGGTCAGGCAGGTAAAAATCTGGGTGTATACCTTGTCCGGGTTCTGTGCAGCGATTGCCGGGATTGTGGTGTCCTCGCAGTTGGTTGCCAGTCATCCGGCCAACGGTACCTCCTTTGAAATGAACGCCATCGCGGCGGTGGTGCTCGGCGGCACCTCACTGGCAGGAGGACGCGGTACCATCCTCGGCACGCTGGTGGGGGCCTTTGTCATCGGCTTTCTCGCCGACGGCTTAATCATGATGGGGGTCAGCGAGTTCTGGCAGATGGTGATCAAAGGTATCGTCATTATCGTCGCTGTAATCATCGACCAGATGCAGAGCCGGATGCAGCAAAAGGCCGCCGTGGTGGCCCAGAAAGCGCTGATTGAAGAGGGAGGCAGCGGAACGAAGCTTTAATCGGTTGGGGCGCAGACGGCATTTGTCTGTCCCCCTTTTTTTGTTATGCAGGAATATATATTCAGTAACGATTTAAAATTCAGAGGTAACCATGAATCCTTTCAAATACTCTGTGGACGAGCTGACCGCCAAAGCGCGCGCGGTGCGTCGTCGCATCATCCAGCTCAACGCTGGTAGCCCGGCGGGTGGACACACCGGGGCCGATTTGTCGCAGGTCGAAATCCTGACGGCGCTCTATTTTCGCATTCTCAACTGCGCGCCGGACCGCATCAACGATCCGCAACGCGATATGTATATCCAGTCAAAAGGCCATGCGGTGGGTGGCTATTACTGCGTGTTGGCTGAAGCCGGTTATTTCCCGACTGACTGGCTCCCCAGCTATCAACATTCCGACTCCCATCTGCCGGGTCATCCGGTGCGACAAAAAACGCCGGGCGTGGAGCTGAATACCGGCGCACTCGGCCACGGATTGCCGGTGGCGGTGGGCATCGCGCTGGCCGCGAAAAAAGATGGCAGCAACAGAATGGTGTATGTGGTGACCGGCGATGGTGAGCTGGCAGAGGGCAGTAACTGGGAAGCGGCGCTGGTTGCGGCCCATTATGGCCTCGATAACCTGGTGATCATCAACGATAAGAACAAGTTACAGCTGGCAGGGCATACCCGCGACATTATGAATACCGATCCGCTCCCTGAGAAATGGCGCGCGTTTGGTTTAGAGGTCACGGAATGTAATGGCAACGATATGGCGGCAGTGGTGACAACGTTGGAAAACCTGCCGCGTAACGGCAAACCGCAGGTGGTGGTGGCCGATACCGAGAAGGGCTTTGGTATCTCGTTTATTCAAAGCAAAGCTGAGTGGCATCACCGGGTACCGAAGGGAGAAGAGATCGCTCAGGCGCTGGAGGAGTTGAAAGATGAGTAACGCACAACACCTGGCCAATGTCATGGTCAATGCTTTTATCGATGCGGTCAATCGCGGTATTGATCTGGTGCCGGTGGTGGCGGATTCGACCTCCACCGCCAAAATCGCTCCCTTTATCAAGGCGTTTCCGGATCGGCTGGTCAACGTCGGTATCGCCGAACAGACGCTGGTTGGCACCGCGGCCGGGCTGGCGATTGGTGGCAAAGTGGCGGTGACCTGCAACGCCGCACCCTTCCTGATTTCACGCGCCAATGAACAGGTGAAAGTCGATGTTTGTTACAACAACACCAACGTCAAATTGTTTGGTCTGAATGCCGGTACCAGCTACGGCCCGCTCGCCAGTACCCACCATAGCATTGATGACATCGCGATTATGCGTGGTTTCGGCAACATCGAAATTTATGCGCCATCCTGCCCGCTGGAGTGTCGTCAGATAATCGACTACGCGCTGGATCATGTTGGACCGGTGTACATCCGTCTCGACGGCAAGGACTTGCGCCAGCTGCACGATGACAGCTACCAGTTCCGTCCCGGCAATATCGATGTCTTGCGCAGCGGAAAAGATATTGCGCTGGTGGCGATGGGATCGACGGTGCATGAGATTGTCGATGCGGCTGAGCAACTGCAAAGCCAGGGAATCGACGCAGGTGTGATCGCCATTCCATCGATTCGCCCTTGTGATACCCAACAACTGCGCGAACTGTTAAATCACTATCCTGCGGTGATTACCGTTGAGGAGCACAACGTCAATGGTGGCGTCGGTAGCCTGGTGGCTGAGGTGCTGGCGGAAGGGGGATGTGGCATTCCGTTATTGCGGCTCGGCATTCCCGATGGGCAATACGCGATTGCGGGCGACCGTGCCTCAACCCGTGCGCGACATGGCATCGATGCGGCCAGCGTGGTGAAAAATGCGCTGCGTATCTGCACAGGAGAGTAAACATGGCAGGTCCGTTAATTCTGGCGATCGATGAGGGCACCACCAACGCCAAGGCGATCGCCGTGGATCGCAGTGGCGCGGTGGTGGCGCGCGGCAGTCAGCCGCTGGCACTCAACCATCCTCAGCCTGGCCTGGCCGAGCAGGACCCTTTAGCCATCTGGCAGGCGGTGAAACAGGCGGTAAGCGACTGCCTTGCGCAGTGCCACGGCGAGCCTGTGGAGGCGGTGGCGATCAGCAACCAGCGTGAATCGGTGTTGATCTGGCAACGGCGCGATGGGCAACCCTTAACCCCGTTGGTGAGCTGGCAGGATCGCCGTTCCGAATCGTTCTGTCGTGACTTACGCCAGGCGGGAAAAGCACCGCGTATCACCGGCCTGACCGGGCTGGCGGTGGACCCGATGTTTCCCGCGGCCAAGCTGACCGGTATGCTGGCGACCTTGCCGGATGGTCTGGCGCGTGCGCAGGCGGGGGAGTTGTGTATTGGTACGGTCGACAGTTGGCTCAGTTGGCAGCTTACGGGCGGCAAATGTTTCGTCACTGATCATGCCAACGCCGCGCGCACCCAGTTGTATAGCCTGCACAGTGGCGACTGGGATGATGAATTGTTGGCGCTATTTCACATTCCCCGCGCGGCGCTGCCGGTCATCGTGCCGTCGGCCAGTGCGCAGGGGGAAGTGGCGATTGAGGATATCCCCGGTTTGCCACCCGGCACGCCGCTGCTGGCACGCATCGGTGATTCCCACGCCGCGCTTCAGGCACAGCGTAGCGGTAGCGAGGAAGTGGTGAAAGCCACCTACGGCACCGGCTCCTCGTTGATGATGTCGATGGCGACACCGTTACTGACCGAAAATGGCCTGAGCACCACGGTGGCGTGGCATGATGGCACTTTACGCTTTGCCTTTGAGGGCAACATCACCCATACCGGCTCGGGGGCTGCCTGGCTGGGACGGATGATTGGCATCAGCGACCCGCGTGAGTTGACCCGACAGGCGCAAAGCACCGCGAGCAACCAGGGTATCTATTTTGTCCCGGCGCTCTCCGGCCTCGGCGCGCCCTGGTGGGATCTGCAAGCGCGCGGCATGCTGTGCGGTTTGACCGATGCGGCAACCCCGGCGGTGCTGGCACGCGTGGCACTCGAATCCATTACCTTTCAGATTGCCGATGTGTTTTTTGCCATGCAGCAGGCGAGTGGCGTGCAGCTTCCGGCCCTGTGCGTTGACGGTAGCGCCACGGAAAATAGCTGGCTGATGCAGTTGCAGGCCGATGTGTTGCAACGCCCGTTGCGCCGCGTACCCACTCCCGAAGTCTCAGCGCTGGGAGCCGCGTTGCTGGCCGGACGCACACTGGGCTGGTGGCAGCAGGGCAGTGACATGGCGGCGTTACAGGGGGGAAGCGTGATCTATCCGCGACAGGAGCAGGCGCAAAGCATGCAGGAAAATTATCAGGGATGGCTGGCAGCCGTGGCACGCTGTCGTTACCAGCCTTGACTGGAAGGTGCGGCCTGAGCCCTCACCCCAGCCCTCTCCCGCCAGCGGGAGAGGGAGACGTGCAATCTGCCCGAACTGTTCCCTTCTCCCGCTAACGAAAAATGTGCTCGTTCAGTTTCCTTCTCCCACTTGTGGAAATTGTGCTCGATCAGTTCCCTCTCCCGCTTGCGGGAGAGGGTTAGGGTTAGGGTGAGGGGAAAAGAAGCCAATGCAATACTACTGAAACCGACTCGCCTTATCACGCGCCAGGCGCTCCAGCGCAAAAATCACCTGCTGTAGCTGGCGCTCCTGCACTGGCTCGATGGCGGTAAAACGGAAGCTTAGCCGGGGTGTCACGCGGGTTTCATTCTTACTGGTAATGGTGCTGCGCTCACCGATGTGCAGCAGTTGTGCCGTCACCTCAAACTGACCATATTCGCCCAGTTCGACGCGCAGTTTCTTAAAGGTGTCGCCGCTGTTTAAATCTTCCGGCAGTTTTTCATCCACCAGTACCCCAATGCCACCCAGTGACAGATCCTGCAAGCGAAAGCGTGCTTTGTTACCATCCGGCCATTCACTGTGGCACCAGAAGACAGGCTCCATCGGCGCGTTAACACGGAAGAATTCACGGCGTTGAATTTGCCACACCAGCTCCGGCAGGGCAGCGGCAAAGGCAGGCAACCCCTCGTAGTCCACCTTCTGCAAACTGCTCAGACTGAACTCGACTTTTGCCCCCTGAGTCTCAGCGGCGATGTTGACTTCACCACTCCGCAAAGCCATCTCATTATCCTGGCTATGGCTTCCCAGATCGAAGATCACCTGATCTTCATCGGCCGCCAGCATGCGGCTGATAAACTGTCCGCGCGAGAAGTTCACCATTAGCGGGGTCTGGAAACGTAACAGGTCCTTCATTACATTCAGAACGGCCAATGTACCTCGTTTAATATATTGTTCTTTATCGGCTTCTCTCACGTCCTGCTCCACTATCCGATCGTTACTATCACGCGTGCGCGGCTTTCCGTCAGTTATCGGTACATGATAAAAAAGCTTTAGCCTGCTAACTATTATTTCCCGTTGCGTTTGTGCAGCAGCTCAAAATATTCCGTCTATACTTAGCGCTGTGAACACCTTGATTAATAAAGTAAGGAGCAACAAATGGGTATTCTTTCATGGATTATTTTTGGTCTGATCGCCGGGATTGTCGCTAAATGGATTATGCCGGGTAAAGACGGTGGCGGATTCATTATGACCGTAGTTCTCGGCGTAGTGGGTGCGGTGGTTGGTGGCTGGATCAGTACCCTGTTTGGCTTTGGTAAGGTGGACGGATTCAACTTCGGCAGCTTCGTAGTGGCGGTGATTGGTGCCATTGTGGTGCTGTGGATTTATCGTAAAGTGCGCAGTTAACCCATCCGGTTTCCCTGAAACCCGTCATCTGGCAGCAGATGGCGGGTTTTTTACATTCCACGCATGTTGCTGGCGCACTTGGCAGGTAAGTTGGCGTATTTTGCCAGCCAGCGTCTCTCTGGCAGCGTTATACTGAAAAAATGAAACGTAACCATACTTTTGCGCTGGATATCGGGTGGCAACCGCTGCTCAGGGACATGGGGATTTCCGCTCACCATGTGCTGCGCCGTGCGGGGCTGCCGGAAGACAGGTTTTCCCATCAGGATCGCGGGCTGACGTCCGATGAATATTTTCGCTTCTGGCGTGCGATGGCGGCGGAAGCTGGTGACGAGCTGTTCCCTCTGCGCATAGTGGCTGCGGTCTTTCAACCCGCCGCTGTTTGCGGCCCTGTGTAGCGCCAATCTGATGCAGGCGGTTCAGCGTCTCGCAAAATATAAGCAGCTGGTAGCACCAATGAGCCTGACGGTGGAGGTCGGTCAGCAGGGTGAGTTGACGGTAGCGCCACGTTGGCTTGAGTTACCCGCTGAGGTCCCGGACTCACAGCAAATCGCTGAGATCACCTTTTTCCTGAGATTCGTTCGGCTGGCGACGCGTGAACCGGTCCGGGCGTTGCGGGTGGTCCTCCCGTCAGGCCATAACATCCGCGGTTTCGAGCACTTGGCGCTTTTCGCCAGAGAAATGCCTTCACCCATTACCTACACTCTCTCGCTAACAAAGTGGCTAATCCTGGCCGCTTGGTTCTTGCGTTTTCGTTTAAGGAAATCTGTTATGACCACCAAAGTTGCTCTTGTCACAGGCGCTTCTTCCGGTATTGGTGCAGCGACCGCGCATCGTCTCAAAGCCCTGGGTTTCACGGTATATGCTGCCGCGCGCCGTGTTGAACGGATGCAAAATCTGGCCGATAGCGGTGTTCATGTCCTGGCGATGGATATGACCGATGATGCATCGATGCAGGCGGGTATCGCCCGGATCATCGCCAGGTCAGGACGTATTGACGTGTTGGTGAATAATGCCGGTTATGGCTCGTACGGCGCGGTGGAAGATGTGCCGTTGGACGAGGCGCGCGTGCAATGTTCGCACTGGAGGCCATCAGCGACTGTCTGCGCATGGAAGTGCAACCTTTCGGCATCGACGTAGTGGTGGTTGAACCGGGGGGAATTCGCACTGAGTGGGCCGATATTGCCGCCGACAAGTTGCGCGAGGTTTCTGGCCAGGGAGCTTATGCCGGGCAGGCGAAGTCGATGGCCGAATCGATGGGTGGGGAGGCGGGCCGTAAACGTCTGTCTCCGCCAACACCATTGCCAGAGCGGTAAAGGCACGCCGCCCCAAAACGCGCTACGCCGTCGGTTTCGGTGCCAGACCGTTGCTCTTCCTGCGTCGCTGGTTATCTGACCGTGCGTTTGACCGCTTAATGCGTCTGGCAACCGGGGTATCGCGCTGATTCAGACCACATCTGATGATTTCAGCAGATGCGGTCGGGGCATCAGAAATCGTAACCGATGGTCGCTGTCACGGTGCGTTCCGCGCCGCGGTAGCAATAACCGGTGCCATAGCAGGCGGCGAGATATTTACGATCGGTCAGGTTATTACCACTGACCTGCAACCATGCACCTTTCAGGCTGCTGTTCCACGCGGCCAAATCGGCACGTAATGACGCATCAAACAAGGTCACCGAAGGCAAACGTGTGGTGTTTTCGTTATCCGCCCACTGCTTACCAATGTAACGCACGCCAGCTCCGGCACTCAGACCGTAGTCGAACTGATAATGACCCCAGAATGACGCCATGCTGTTGGGGGTGACATACGGGGTATGGCCGTCGTTGCCATCGACAGAATCTTTAAAGCGCAGATGATTCAGCGTATATCCGGCGATGGTGCTGAAGCGTGGCGTAATCTGGTTACGTGCTTCCAGCTCGATACCCTGTGAATGGACCTTGCCCGATGGCGTATAGGTGCCGGAAATCACATCACGGTTGGCAACATCATTCTGCGTCAGGTCGTACACCGCAATCGAGTACATATCGCGTGTGCCAACCGGCTGATACTTCACGCCGGCCTCGTATTGTTCAGAGGTCGTCGGTTTTAGCTGGTTGCCGTAGGGGTCGGTCAGAGAAGCAGGGGTGATGGCCTGGCTCCAGCTGACATACGGGGAGAGTCCATTATCGAAGGCGTACAGCAGGGCGGCACGGCCACTAACGTGATCATCCTGGCGGCGGCTGGTGCCATTTTCTGAAACGATGCGGTCATAGCGGCCAGACAGATCAAGGTGCCAGCGGTCCAGTTGCAGTTCATCCTGCAAATACAAACCGGTTTGATAGTAACGACGCGTCTCAGCTGCCCAGTCGTAGTCCGGCATGCCGCCCACTGCGACGCCGGTCCACGGATTGAGTGAGCTGGCGTAGCCGCTGGCGCTGAGAATATCGTTCTTATAACGATGATATTCCGCCCCGAGAGTGACGCGGTGTTGTACCGCACCGGTGCTGAAATCCGCCTGCAACTGGTTATCGGTTGCCCAGGCTGACAGCGACGAACGCTCGCCAGAATAATAGCGCGTCAGCAGGTCCGGGTTAGTTGCATCCCAGCCAATCTGGTAGACCTGATCCAGATCGACATTCGAGTGGCTGTAGCTGCCGGTGGAGTGAACTGACCACACTTCATTGAAACGATGGGAAAAGTCGTAGCTGTAGATCTGCTGATGACGTTTGAACTGATCAAGCGCGCTATCGCCTTCATAAAAACTGTCGCTCAGTTTGCGGCCATTGTGGCTGTAGAGCGTACCTTCGGCAGGCACCGAACCATGATAGCCGCCTGACGGATCTTTTTGCAGATAAGCGCGCAGGATCAGGCTGGTATCGTCATTGGGTTGCCACATCAGCTGCGGCGAAATGGCGTATTTCTCTTCGCGAGTATGGTCGTATTGCGTGTCGCTGTTGCGGGTAATGCCGGTCAGGCGAAATGCCCACTGATCGTTAATCGCGTTGGTGTAATCAAAGGCCGCGCTGTTGGTCGCGTTGGTACCGGTCGACAGGCGGAAATGTCCCTCTTCAGCGAATTGCGGTCGTTTACTCACCATATTCACCAGGCCGCCGGGCACCGTCTGGCCATATAACGCCGACGAGGGGCCTTTAATAATATCAATGCGATCCAGGAACCAGGGATCCACTTGCAGGATATTAAAGCTGCCGCCATCGCTCATGACGCGCAGGCCATCAAGGAAGGTGTTATCGACATCACCGCCGTGGAAGCCACGTAGCGAGATGGTGTCGTAACGGGTTGCTGCGCCGCCAAAGTTGGTAAACACGCCAGGGGTGTAATTCAACGCCTGGTTAAGATCGGTCGCGCCCTGATCTTCCATCTGCTGGCGCGTCACCACCGAAATGGACTGCGGCGTGGTGATCAGCGGCTGGTCGGTTTTAGTTGCGCCGCTACTGCGTGTCGCCAGATAGCCTTGCGTGGGGGAGGTGGCGCTCTCCTGCGGTTGTGCGGTGACCACCAACGTATCTTCAGCAAAACTGATGCCGGGTAACGCCAGGGCCAGTGCGCACAGCACGCGGCAACGATTGAGGGTAAACAGGCAGGTCATCTTAGTTCCTTCGAAAGAAATGAGATAATAGAAATCGTTATAAGAGTGAGAATTATTATCTTTTCGATAAAGGCGTTTCAAGATGTAAATGAAGGTTTGATTAACCGGGCATTGCGTAGCGGCGCGATTTATCGCGCGGTTTTTACCGACATCGAACGCGTAAATGCGCAATAAATCGCGCCGCTACGATGGATAAATAGCCGGATCGAATGACCCGGCCAGGAGAGAAGGATTACGGTTGTGTCGCGGTCAGCGTGGGCATATTCGGAATATCGTGCGCGCTGTCGCAGGTTTTCTCTTTTGGACAATATTTGTCGAGCAGCATCAGGGTTACGCCGTTGGTCCAGCCAAAGCCATCCTGTAACGGATACTCCCCCCCGCCGCCACCGCCGAGTTTCGCCCCTTCCACCACGTATTTCTCAACCAGCTTATGCTCCTTGTCATAGGTCATCTGTACGTTCTGTAAAAAGCGCTGACCAATCTGCTGGGCCAGTTGCGGCTGCTTATAATGTTCCAGTCCGGTCACCGCGACCCACTGCAACGGAGCCCAGCCGTTAGGGGCATCCCACTGCTGGCCGTTATTGATGGTAGTGGTCACCAGCCCGCCGGGTTTCAGCAACTGTTTTTCCACGGCAGTAGCGGTGCGATCCGCCTGTTTATCGCTGGCGAGTTGCATATATAACGGGAACAACGCTGCCGCCGTGAGTTGTGGATGAACCTGCTTACTTTGCCAGTTGTAGTCGGCGTACCAGCCGTGCTGCTCATCCCACAGATAACGATTGATCGCCGCCTGGCGGGTTTCCGCTTTGCTGGCAAACTGCTGCGCCTGATCATTGTGATGCGCCAGCTTCTCGGCTTTAGATAACGTCTGTTCCAGATGGAACAGCAGGCTGTTGAGATCGACCGGGGCCAGTTGGCTGGTACGAATGGTCGCCAGATTGTGCGCATCGGTAAACCAGCGTGAGCTGAAGTCCCAACCGGATGCTGCGCCGGCGCGCAAATCGCGATACACCTGCGCCTTATCACGCTGCGTCGATTTCTTCGCGGTATTCACGTCATCCAGCCAGGATTCGGTACGCGGCACATCGCGATCGTCCCAGTAACGGTTGAGTAGAGTACCGTCGCTCAGTTTAATCACCCGCTTACTGGCCTGACCGGCAGCCAGCGTGTCACTGCCCGCCATCCAGTAGTCATACTCTTTCTGTAACTGCGGCAAATAGTGGGTGTAGACGCTGTCACCGTCGTGGGACGCCAGCAGGTCGATCATCAGGCTAAAAAACGGTGGTTGCGAGCGGCTCAGATAGTAGCTGCGGTTGCCATTGGGGATATGGCCGTAACGATCCAGTTCCGAGGCAAAGTTATCCACCATATCCTGCACCCGATCCCAGTGGCCGCTTTCCGCCAGGCCGAGCATGGTGAAGTAGCTATCCCAGTAATACACCTCACGGAAACGACCACCGGGCACCACATAGGGTTTGGGCAACGGCAGCAGAGAATCGTACTGGCTGGTCTGCGGTGTGGATCGTGTCAGTACCGGCCACAGGCCATCTATGTGGGCACGCAGGCTCTGACCGGCGGGAGGCACGTATTTATCCTGCTCTTTGGGCAGCGTGAAATTGGCATCAACGAAATGTTTCAGGTCGAAGTTGCGCTGGCTTTTCTGCATCTGCCAGTCGGCGAGAATCGATGAGGGGTTATATTTCGGCACCGCATCGGCAAAGGTTTTCTGGTCCGGATAAAATTTTGCCTGTTGCACCGCATTAAAAAGAGGGCCGAGACGGATATCGGGTGGCTGAGGCTGGTTGTTAAGCATACGGCCATTATCTTCGGCATGAGTCACGGCACTTCCCATCAGCAGAGCGGTACTGAGCAACAGGCGCAGATGCCCTGATGCAAATACGACATTTTTTATCATCGGTTTTTCTCCTTGTCCGAAAAGGTGGTGCGCTAACGCATTGACCACCCAAACAACTTTAGTCGCTATCACCGGGCTTAGCCGCTTATGGCACAGGAAATGTGAAGCACCTGGAATTAATCACGGAAGAAATTGCATTCGCGCTAAGTTTTTTGCTTGCCCTGCGACGCTATTTCCCTGAGGCTGAAAGAAAAAAAGGAGAGCAGTATGGAGATTATCTGGTATCACCCGTCGATGGACCCCGAGAGCTGGCTCAGTGGGTTACGTCAGCGCTTACCGCAGGCTAAGGTCCGTCGCTGGCAGCCAGACGATAATGCACCGGCGGATTATGCGGTGGTCCGTTCACCACCGGTGGAAATGCTGCGTGGACGTGCGTTAAAAGGCGTGTTTGCGATGGGCGCAGGCGTGGACGAAATTTTACAGCAACTGCGTCAGCACCCGGAAATGCTGGCGGCAGAGGTGCCGCTGTTCCGGCTGGAAGATACCGGCATGGCACGACAGATGCAGGAATACGCGACATGGTGCGTACTCGGCTGGTTCCGCCGCTTTGCCGATTATCAGCGCCAGCAACAACAGGCACACTGGCAGCAGCTCAAACCGTACACGCGTGAAAACTTCACCATTGGTATTCTCGGGGCTGGCGTGCTGGGCAGTAGCGTGGCGCAGAGCCTGCGTCAGTGGGGCTTCCCGGTACGTTGCTGGAGCCGTTCAGCGAAAACGCTTGAGGGGGTGACCACGTTCCATGACCGTGATCAGTTGCCCGCGTTTCTCGATGGCACTCAGGTGTTGATTGACCTGCTGCCAACCACGCCTGAAACCACCAACCTGATTGATCGCCAGTTGCTTAGTGGTTTGCCACAAGGGGCGTATTTCCTCAACATCGCACGAGGTGCGCATGTGGTGGAAGACGATTTGCTGGCGGCACTCAACAGCGGCCAACTGGCGGCGGCAGCTCTGGACGTGTTCCAGACCGAGCCGCTACCGGCGCACCATCCGCTCTGGTCACATCCGCATGTCACAATCACGCCCCATAATGCGGCCATTACCTTACCGCATGAGGCGATGGATTATATTGCCGGTGCCATACTTGAGCTGGAGCAGGGACAGCAGCCCACCGGACGGGTGGATCGTCAGCGCGGTTATTAATTTACTTTGCTGCCTGCGCGTGGCAGGCGGTCTGTCAGGAGAATCCGATGTATCCCGTTGATTTACATATGCACACCGTGGCCAGCACCCATGCCTACAGCACCCTGCATGACTATGTCGTGCAGGCGAAACAGAACGGTCTGAAGTTATTCGCGATTACCGACCACGGCCCGGATATGGCCGATGCGCCGCATTACTGGCACTTCGTTAACATGCGTATCTGGCCGCGCGTGATTGACGGTGTGGGCGTGCTGCGCGGTATTGAAGCCAATATCAAAAACCAGCAGGGCGAGATTGATTGCAGTGGCCCGATGCTGGATGCGCTGGATCTGATCGTCGCCGGGTTCCATGAACCGGTGTATGCCCCGCACGACAAAGCGCATCATACCGAAGCGATGATCGCCACGATGGCGAGCGGCCTGGTGCATATCATCAGCCATCCGGGCAACCCGAAATTCCCGGTGGATATCCGCGCGATTGCGGAAGCGGCGGCGCATTATGATGTGGCGCTGGAGCTGAACAACTCATCGTTCACCCATTCTCGTCCGGGCAGTGAACCTAACTGCCGTGCTATCGCCGAAGCGGTACGCGATGCCGGTGGGCGTCTGGCATTTGGTTCCGACTCCCATACTGCCTTTACCCTCGGAAATTTCGAACATTGCCTGCGTATCGCGCGTGAAGTGGATTTTCCGGAAGATCGCGTGTTAAATGTCACGCCGCGCCGCCTGCTCGATTTTCTCGAACAGCGTACCGGCAAGCATATTGCCGAACTGGCGGATTTTTAAACTCTTTTGCCTTAGCGGATGTGATGGCAAGCAAGAACAGGCCACCCGGCAAAGGTGGCCTTTTTGGCTTTAAAGCACTAACTGTTCCGGGCGGCAGCCGTACAGTTTTGCCAGCCGCTCTCGGGTTTTCTTCTGGGGTCTACTCTCTTTACGTTCCAACTGAGAAATCGCACTTTGCGTCGTGCCTAATTTTTCAGCCACATCATATTGTGAAAGGCCGCTATGAACACGCCATGCAGCCTGCAAACTGATGTCCTGATCCATCATGATGTTCACAACATCGTTAGGGATGGTTTCATCATCCTCTTCGCCAGCGACGATGGCTATAGACTCCCATTCGCTTTCAGCGTCCGCGAGAAGTTTTTCGTATTCTGAAACAGGCAGTACAACGAATTGTGGTTTTCCTGCTTCATCATAGATGTACTGTTTTGACATAGTTTATCCGGGTTGCCACTCGTCGTAGTAAATGTCATGGAGCATAGCGGCGGGTTGCCCCGCCTTGTATCAGTAGGTTCTGGTGGTTCTGCGTTTCACTTCCTGAATCGTTATCACTACCGGTTCACCATTAATCAATTCAAAGATTATCCTGTAATCCCCAACCCGCAATCTGTACTGACTGTTGCGATCCTGCAACCGCTTGATATCAAGTGGCACCGCAGGGAAGGATATTAACTGATTGGTCTTTTCTCTGATGGCTTTCTGGTAACGGTTATCGATTTTGGTGAGCTGCTTCAATGCATACTTCGACCAAATCACTTCAACCATTATGCCCCCAATTCCCTAAGAACATATCCCGACAGGGATGATTAGATAATAAGCTTTTTATCTTATCTTTGACAATTTTTTATATTGATATCTAATTACCAGGAAATGACTGACTGCGGGACCGTTTGTTGGCTAAACTTGGTTGTTCCGGAACATGACAGGTGTGAAGTGGATTTTCCGGAAGATCGCGTGTTAAATGTCACGCCGCGCCGCCTGCTCGATTTTCTCGAACAGCGTACCGGCAAGCACATTGCCGAACTGGCGGATTTTTAACTTTTTTGCCTCAAGGAATTCTGTTGCATGAATGAGTTTTCCATTCTCTGCCGTGTCATCGGCTCGTTGTTCAATCGTCAGCCGCAGGACCCGCTGCTGGTGCCCCTGTTCACCTTACTGCGTGAGGGGAAATTACAGGCGCAGTGGCCGCTGGAGCAGGATGAGCTGCTGACCCGGTTGCAGCAGAATAGCGACCCACAGGCGCTGGCCGCCGACTATAACGCGTTATTTGTCGGCAGCGACTGTAGCGTGCCGCCCTATGCCTCACAGTGGCCGAATGGTGCGACCGAAGCGGAGGTGC
This sequence comes from Pantoea sp. X-Soil-TKNS-1279, assembly GCF_059730565.1. Taxonomy (NCBI): domain Bacteria; kingdom Pseudomonadati; phylum Pseudomonadota; class Gammaproteobacteria; order Enterobacterales; family Erwiniaceae; genus Pantoea; species Pantoea sp. X-Soil-TKNS-1279. The sequence continues at coordinate 1,833,914 of NZ_AP035948.1, forward strand.
GCGCGTTTCTCAGCTCACGCGGCATGCCACTGAGCGACGCGCCTGCCGATCATTTCGGCGTACTGCTGCTGGCGGCATCCTGGCTGGAAGATCAGTCGGCGGAAGATGAATCTGCCGCGCAAACGGCGTTGTTTGATGACTACCTGCTGCCGTGGTGCGGCACCTTCCTTGGCAAGGTGGAGACGCACGCCAGCACCGCGTTTTATCGCACCCTGGCGATGCTGAGCCGCGAAGCGATTCAGGCGATGCGTGACGAGCTGGCGGAAGAAGCCGGCGACGCGGAATAAGTTACCAGCGAGCGGCGCTGTTGCCGAGCGGGACGCCCGGCGTAGCGCACAGCTGCGGCGTGCCGGGCAAGTATGACGCCGCACGCAGTCGCTCACCGATCCCCCAATGGGTGATTTCCAGCGTTGGCAGCACATCATCAGGCTGCGGCGTGATGCCGTTCTGCGTTCCGCTGGGGGCAAAGCCGTGTTGCTGCAACAGCAGAGCGGTGCGCGCCAGCGACAGACGTGCCTGCCAGCCCGTGCCATTCAGGCGGCGCTGACGTAATCCCTCCAGCGCGGCGGCTGCCAGCATATAACCGGTGGCGTGATCCAGCGCCTGCACCGGCAAAGGTGTGGGTTTGGTGCTGCCGCTCCACTGCATCCCCTGATGTGCAATGCCGCAAGCCATCTGCACCAGACTGTCGAAACCGCGTCGGTTACGCCACGGGCCGCGCCAGCCCCAGGCATTCAGGCTGACATCAACCAGTCCCGGCGCGAGTTGCTGGCGAGTGGCGGCATCCAGTCCGAGATTTTCCAGCGCATCGGCGCGATAGCCGTGCACCAGTACATCAGCCTGACTGAGCAGCGTGCGCAACTGATCCAGTCCGACCACACTTTTCAAATCAAGCCGCGCACAGCGTTTGCCGCTGGTGATCTCCTCTTCCAGCGAGGGTTCCTGCCAGTCGGGAGGATCGATGCGCAGCACCTCGGCACCCAGGCTGGCGAGAAAACGTGTGGCGACCGGGCCAGCGATGATGCGCGTCAGATCCAGCACGCGGATGCCCCGTAACGGACGTGCTGCGCTGAGCGGCCAGTCGGGAATTTCTCCGCTCGCGGTGGCTTGTTGCGCGAACAGCGGCTCCTGACCTACGGCAATGCCCTGCGCATGTTGCTGCCACTGCTCGACGCTGCGCATCTGTGCGGCGCAACCGCCGGCATCCACCACCGCCTGTTCCAGGGCTGCTGCCGACCAGTTCAGCACTTCAGTTGCCAGTGCCGTGCGATCGCGATGCACACCAAGCACCTTCTCCATCGCCTGGCGGTGATGACTGGCGTTGGTATGCAGGCGGATCCAACCATCACGCGTGGCGTAATCCCCGGCGAACGGATCCCACAATGCCGCCGATGGGCGGTTAAGCGGTATAAAACTGTGCTGGAACCAGCGCGAGGCCAGACGCACATTGACACTCACCGGAGCCGAACGTCCCAGCAGATCGCTCACCGCCTGGGTCGCCAGTCCAATGCTGCTGGCCGCCAGTTCGCTGACGGCATAGGCCGAAGGGAAGGTGTCGGCCTGAGAAAAGGTGAGGGGCGGCGGGGTATCAGCTGTGCCTCGTAATCCTTGCCACATGTGCTGCCAGAGTGCGGCAGCGAGTTGGTAATCCATGCGAAGCCTCCGGGTCAATCAGAGCGGGATCTTAGCGACGGCGCAGGCGCGGAAAGCGCGCGTGCATCCGCAGATTGCGCAGGTTAATCACCGCAATTGCCGTGCCCAACACCACCAGCGATGCGCCGAGGATCTTAAAACTGTTCAGGCTATCGCCCAGAACCACCACGCCCATCAGCACCGCCAGCACAGGGGTGAGTAGCGAGTAGGGCATTATCAGGTTGACGTTGTACTTTTTCAGCAACGTGTACCACAGGGTATAGGCAATGATAGATGAGGCGAGGGCGCTGTAAAGAATCGCAAACCAGCCACGCCAGCCCGCGTGCCCGAGGGCGTAAAATTGTTGCGACTCGGTAAGCCAGGAGGCGACACCCACGATCGGCACGGCCAGAAATGAAATCCAGCCGGTCAGGGTCAAGGGTTTAATCGGCGGCGATTTCTTCACAATCATATTGCTCACCGCCCAGCCGGTGGCGCTGCACAGCAGGATACACAATACCCACCAGGCGGGAATGGTGGGGCTACCGGAGAGCACCACTACGCCGCTTAATGAAATCGCGATGCCAAGTAATTGCACCAGGCGTAGCTTCTCTTTCAGTACCACCATCGCCAGCAGCATGGCTATCGGCGTGCCGAGTTGGACCACAATGGCACCGGTGCCGGCGTCGGTGTAGCGCATGCCGACAAACAGCAGCGAGAAGTGCAGAAAACCAAAGGTGAAGGCCAGCAGCAACAGCCACGGCAACTGCTCACGGGTGATGCGGCAGAAGGGGATCAACATGATCGCCACCACCACAAAACGCATCCAGGTCAGAAACAGTGGCGGAAGCTCCAGCAATCCCCACTTTATCGCCACGTTGTTGAAGGCCCAGATGGATACCACCAGCAGGACCAGAAAAAAATGCCGCACAGCCACAATGTCATCCTTCACGGAAATTCTGTTGTCACCGGCTAATGATGGCATGAAGCGGTGTGGTTGGTGCAGCGCAGGCAAAAATATTTTCTCTCGATGCTTTCCCGCAAAAAATATACACATTGCAGGCAATTACTGTCAGACTGGTTTTCCGAAACGTGACCTTGCAGAGGACAGTCTTCGGAATGACACAGACCCGCGCTTTACCCCTTGCCCTGATTCAACTTGAAGTACCGCCACCGGCCGTTGTGGCGCAAATCGGTGAACAACCCGTCTGGTTTATTGATGCGCTGGCGCTTCAGCCCGGCGACTATGTGATCGTGCGACCGCACCTCGGTGATGAGTTGCCCGCTTTTGATCGCGTCAGCGGCGCGATCCTCAGTGGCTCCTGGGCGATGGTGACCGACCATGCGGAATGGAGTGAACGCACCGCAGCCTGGATTCGGGCGGCGCTGGAGGCGGAGCTGCCACTGCTGGGGGTTTGCTATGGACATCAACTGATGGCCTATGCGCTGGGTGGTAAAGTTGCGGATAACCCCAATGGCTGGGAACGTGGCCTGAAACCCCTGACCCGCCATGAACAGGCGGCACAAGATCCCTGGCTGGCAACCCTGCCGGACGATTTTCATGCCTGGCTGTCACATCGTCAGTCGGTGATCACACCACCGGCCCAGGCGCGGGTACTGGCTTCCTCCGAACTGGATGGCTGCCAGATTCTGCGTTATTCCGCCCAGGCATTATCGGTACAGTTTCACCCTGAGTTTACCCGCGGCATCATGACCGCCTGTTTACCGGCAGGTGTGGCGGATGAGGGGAGTGAGCTGACGGGTGAAGACTGGGCGCGGGAACTGCTGCATCGCTTCTGGCAGCAAACGCGGCCACAGCCGCGCGTGCAGGCTCAGGGCGCGTAATGACGGGTGCAGCGATAAACCCAGGCGGGTGGCACGTTTTTTAGCACCCGCTGGCGCTGCCAGGTGAAATAACGGGACAAGCTGGGTTGCGTGAGCGAAGTGTACTGAAATTGTACGAAGACGCCGCGCGGTCCCAGCGCATCATGCACGGCTTGCAGGATGGCGTCCCGGGTCGCTACCGGCAGTGACAGCAGCGGCAGGCCAGAAAAAATCGCATCATATTCACCGGACAAATATTCCGCCGAACAGGCGCGTACCTGCATACGATCATCCGGTAAAGCACGTAACGTCTTCACCAGCTCCGGGCTGATTTCAAACACATCCAGTTGGGCCTGCGGCGACATGCGTTGCAGAATTTGTCGCGTCAGCACCCCATCGCCCGCACCCAATTCAGCAATACGCAGGCTACGATCCCAGTTAACCGTATCGGTCATGGTTCGACATAATGCCGCGGAGGAGGGCGTGATGCTGCCCATTTTTCGGGGGTTGCGAATGAACTGATGAACAAAATTTGCTTTGGCGCGCATTAACGTCAGGGCTGAAGCCAACATCTCTTTCTCCTGGTTAGTGTCCTGCTTCATATTGACCCTATTTATCGGACATGTTCCGCTTTTTACTGCATAACCGGCAAAAGTCGGAATTTTCCAGGCAGCAAACCGGCGCGATTTATCGCGCGATGTCACAGTTTCCCACCGGCAGATCTGACAGCGTGCTATTGATCGATCAATGTTAATAATAAGTTTCTCAGTTGTTACACGCAACCTCTGTCCCGCAAGGAGAAACATCATGCGTTACGCTGCACCTGGAGAACAAGGTTCTCTGATTAGACTCCAAAAACGCTATGGCAACTTTATCAACGGTGAGTTTGTGGCACCGGTGAACGGTAACTACTTCGTCAACACCTCGCCGATTAATGCCTCGTCGATTGGCGAGTTTCCGCGCTCCGACCGTGAGGATATTGATAATGCTGTCGCTGCCGCTCATGCCGCCGCAGAGGCCTGGGGCAAAACCTCCCCGCAGGCACGTTCCCTGGTACTGTTGAAGATCGCCGATCGGCTGGAGGAAAACCTCGAATATCTGGCGGTGAATGAAACCTGGGATAACGGTAAACCGGTGCGTGAAACCCTCGCTGCCGATATGCCGCTGGCGGTGGACCATTTCCGCTATTTCGCCGGTTGTGTGCGCGCACAGGAAGGCACCGCTTCGGAGATTGATGAGTTCACGGCGTCTTACCACTTCCACGAGCCGCTGGGCGTGGTAGGGCAGATTATCCCGTGGAATTTCCCGTTGCTGATGGCTGCGTGGAAACTGGCTCCGGCACTTGGGGCGGGTAACTGCGTGGTGCTGAAACCGGCAGAACAGACGCCGCTATCCATCACCCTGTTCCTTGATTTGATCAAAGACCTGGTCCCGCCGGGAGTGATCAATGTGGTGCATGGCTACGGTAAAGAAGCCGGTGAAGCGCTGGCATCGCACCCGGGTATCGCCAAAATCGCCTTTACCGGTTCAACCGCCACCGGTGGCCATATTCTTGAACTGGCGGCGAAAAGCCTGATCCCGTCCACCGTCGAACTGGGCGGTAAATCACCCAATATCTTCTTCGAAGATATTATGCAGGCCGAGGAGAGCTTTATTGAGAAAGCGGCGGAAGGGGTGGTGCTGGGCTTCCTTAATCAGGGCGAAGTCTGTACCTGCCCGTCACGCGCGCTGGTACAGGAATCGATTTTCGAACCCTTTATGGCGGCGGTGATGAAACGCATCAAAACCATTAAACGTGGCAACCCGCTCGACACCGAAACCATGATCGGTGCACAAGCGTCACAGCAGCAGTTCGACAAAATCCTCTCCTATCTGGAAATTGCCCAAAGTGAGGGGGCTGAGGTGCTGCACGGCGGTGGCATTGAGAGTGTCGGAGAAGAGTTCGCCAGCGGTTACTATATTCAGCCGACGCTGCTGAAAGGCAGCAACAGCATGCGGGTATTTCAGGAAGAAATCTTTGGTCCGGTGGTCGGCATCCTGACCTTTAAAGATGAAGCGGAAGCTATCGCCTTAGCCAATGATTCCATGTATGGCCTGGGTGCGGGCGTCTGGACACGCGATATCAACCGGGCTTACCGGATGGGACGCGCGATTAAAGCCGGTCGCGTCTGGACCAACTGTTATCATCTCTACCCGGCACATGCGGCGTTTGGCGGCTACAAAAAATCGGGAATTGGCCGTGAAACCCACAAAATGATGCTCGATCATTATCAGCAAACCAAAAACCTGCTGGTGAGTTACAGCACCCAACCACTCGGTTTCTTCTGATGAACCTGGCAGCGGGGTTACCCGCTGCCTTTTCCCACTAAACAGCACGATAAATCGTGCCGCTACAATTTATCCCCCTGGCGGCGCTGATCGTGCTGCGGTGTTTTTTTGCACCATCAGCTCACTTTATGCACTCCGCTGGTGATTCTCTGTTCAACGTGCCAGGCCGCACCCGCTGCCGTCTCACGCCTCATCCCTTGTGCTTTCTGCTCTCATGATTAATTAATCAGTTATTTAAAAACTGGCATGACGCTTGCAATTCTTCCTGCGCACCGTCTTCCTTTTTTGCTTTTTTAAATCATCAGGGTCTTCAGGCATCGCGCCTTTCTACTGGAGTTAAAAGCATGAGAATGAAAAGTCTGGTTGTTGCTGCATCGCTGTTGGTTTCTGCACTGACGCAATTTTCCACGCAGGCCGCCGATGCGCCACTCAAAATGCATGCCTCCCTGCATGCGCAGTTACCCGAAAAAATCCGTAGCAGCAAAACCCTCAATCTGGTCACTGATGCTCACTACCCGCCGTGCGAATCCTTCGCGGAAGATAATAAAACCATGGTCGGCTTTGAGCCGGACCTGTGGGACGCGATCGGCCAGGTGCTGGGTATCAAAGTCAAACCGGTTTCGATCGATTTCGCCGGGCTGATACCGGGCGTAAAAAGCGGTCGTTATGACGTGGCAATGGAGTGTATCTCCGACAGCGCCGAACGTGAAAAGCAGGTGTCGTTTGTTAACTACGCCTACGCCACCAGCGAGGTGTATACGCTGGCGACCGAAAAATCCATCACCAACGATCCGCTGACCCTGTGCGGCCTGAAAGTGGGCGTGCAAACCGGTACCGATTTCGAAAAAGCCATCAGCGAGATCTACACCCCGAACTGCACCAAAAACGGCAAACCGGCGATCGAACAGGTGACGCTGCCGTCGGCTGATGCGGTCCTGCTCGGTCTCTATTCGGGCCGGGTGGATTTTGTGTTGAACGATGCGGCCTCGGTGGATGACATCAAGCAAAAAGCCCCGCATCCCATTCGCACCGTGCAGATGCCACTGATGCCGAAATACTACCTCGGTATTGTGGTGGCGAAAGAGAACACCCAACTGGCGGAGGTGCTGCTGAAGGCGCTTAACGTGCTGCATGAAACCGGCACCTACGACAAGATCATGGAGAAGTGGGATCTGGAGGCGATGAAGCTGGATAAACCCGGCATCAACCTCACCAGCACACAGCCATTATGAGTGGGGGTCGCCAGTGTGATGTGCTGGTGATCGGTTCTGGTGGTGCGGCGCTAAGCGCCGCACTGCGGGCGGCGGTGGGCGGTTTGTCGGTGCTGGTGCTGGAAAAAAGCGCCTGGTTGGGCGGCACCACAGCCATGTCTGGCGGGGCCACCTGGGTGCCAGCCAACCATCACGCCCTGGCCGCCGGTCTGGCTGATTCATCACAAGAGGCGCTCGATTATCTGCGTGCCAGTGCGCCTGAAGGCTGGCAGGCGAGCGAGGACACGCTCTGGCAGGCGCTGGCGCAGCAAGCTCCGTTGATGCTGGCGTTTGTCGAGCAGCACAGCGCATTGCGTTTCGCCCTGACGCCAGAGGGCGATCCACTGTGGCCGCTGCCGGGAGCCAAACAGCAGGGGCGGATGCTGGCACCCATGCCGTTGCAACCGCAACGTCCGTGGCGCTTACGTCCCACGCCGTTACCGCGCCTGTTTTCCTACCACGAACTGCTGACGAGTGACCTCTGGCATCAGCCGATACGGACGTATCTGCGCGCGTTGCCGCGTCTGCTCCGGCGACAGTGGCGTGGCGAACTGACCAAAGGCGAGGCGCTGGTGGCCGGGTTGCTTGATGGCTGTCAGGCGGCGGGCTGCGAGTTTATCACTGAGGCAGCGGTGCAAGGCTTACTGATGCGTGGTAGCCATCAGGTCACGGGCGTGCGTTACCGGCATCAGGGCGAGGAACGGGAGATTGAGGCGCGTTGTGGCGTAGTGATCGCCAGCGGCGGTTTCGAGTGGGATGCGCAGCAACGGCAGCAGCATTTCCCTGGTCCGTATGATTTTATCGCCAGCCCTCGCGATAACAGCGGCGATGGGCAGCGTATGGCGGAAAGCGCAGGTGCGCAGTTGGCGCATATGGATCAGGCCAATATCGGGGGCGGTATACCCGCCGCGCCAGGCCAGCCGTGGAGCGGGTTGTCTGTTTTCTTCCATTACGAACCCAACGCCATTCTGGTCGATCGCCACGGTCAGCGTTTCACCAATGAATTTGTTTTTAACCTCGGAGCAGCGCTGGATGCGCGTGATGTGCAGGGGCTGCCGCGCCATCTGCCGGTCTGGCTGATCAGCGACGCTCGTCTGCTACGCCGGGCACCGCTGCTGCGTTACTACCGCTGGCGTACACCGGGTTGGCTGCGGCAGGCCGCGACGCTGACGCAACTGGCGCAACAACTGGCGTTGCCTGCGGGTGCGCTGGAGGCCAGCGTGGCGCGGTTTAACCACAGTTGCGCCCGGGGCATTGATGAAGATTTTTCCCGTCATCTGAGTGCTGCGCATGGCAAGGCTGATCGGCGCTTGCAGGGGGGATTAGCGGCGATCTGCCATGCCCCGTTTATCGCCATACCGTTCAACCGCACCTTCCTTGCCACCAAAGGCGGGCCGCGTACCGATGCCAGCGGTAACGTGCTGCATCGCGATGGTCGGCCACTGGCGGGCTTGTATTGTGCCGGGGCGGCGATGGCTAATCCGATCGGCAGCAAAGCGGTCAGCGCAGGCACCACGCTCGGGCCCAACCTGACCTGGGGCTATATCTGCGGTTCGTCACTGCTGGCGCGCCATCAGGCATTAACCGAGGAGGCAAGATTATGCACAGCGTAAAAACCGCGCTGATTACCGGCGGTTCACGCGGTGTCGGCCTGTGTATTGCCCGCGAACTGGCGCGGCAGGGCTATGCCATCGCGCTGCTGGTGCGCAGCGATGTCGAGGCGGCGCAACACGCGGTGGACAAACTGACGGCGCAGGGGGCGCGGGCGGCTTTCTGGCGGGTCGATATCACCGATCGCCCGGCGGTGCAGCAGGTCCTCGACGAGGTGGTCAACGTGCTTGGCGCACCCGGTCTGTTGGTCAATAACGCCGGATCAACTGCGGCGGCTCCGTTGCTGGAACTGCGCGATGAACAGTGGCAGCAGGTGCTGAATACCCAGCTAACTGGCACCTTTGTGATGAGTGTCGAAACGGTGCGGCGCATGGCACCCGGTGGAGTGATTATCAATATCGCCGGTGCGTCTGCCCATCGTTGCTACCCCAATGCGGGCGCCTTTGGTCCGTCGAAGGCGGGCGTGGTGAATCTGACGGCGCAAATGTCGATTGAATGGGCACCTCGCGGTATCCGCGTGTGCGGCATCAGTCCGGGACCGATTCGTGACCCGGATAGTCACTGGGCCACCCAGGAGCCACTGCTGGCGCAGGAGGTGGCGCGCTTGCCGCTGCAACGTCCGGTCAGCAGTGATGAGGTGGCGCGCAGCGTGGCATTTCTGGCCACCACGGCCTCTTTCACCGGCCAGATGCTGATCCTCGACAGCGGTGGCCTGAATACCTGGTACATGACCGAACAGGAGGCGAGATGAGCAAAACGCTGATGGTGGATGCGCAGCAGGTCACCAAATCGTTTCACGGCGTGGAGATCCTCAAAGGGGTGGATCTCAGCGTTGAACAAGGCGAGGTGGTGTGTCTGATTGGCCCCTCCGGCTCGGGAAAATCCACCTTCCTGCGCTGTATCAATCACCTGGAAAAGATTGACGGCGGTGAGCTGTGGGTCAATGGCGGTATGGTCGGCTACCGATTGCAGGGGGAAAAGTTGTACGAACTGAAGGAGGCTGAGGTGGCGCGTAACCGCGTCAATATTGGCATGGTGTTTCAGCGCTTTAATCTGTTCGGCCATATGACGGCGCTGGAAAACGTGATGGAAGCGCCGATGACGGTAAAAAAAGTGCCGCGCGCCCAGGCGATGGCGGAGGCTAAAGCGCTGCTGGATCGCGTCGGGCTCAGCCATCGTTACCATTCGCGTCCGGCGGCGCTGTCGGGTGGTCAGCAGCAGCGGGTGGCGATTGCACGGGCGATGGCGATGAAGCCATCGCTGATGCTGTTTGATGAACCCACCAGCGCGCTCGATCCTGAGCTGGTGGGAGAAGTGCTGGCGGTGATGCGCGATCTGGCGCGTGAGGGTATGACGATGGTGATTGTCACCCATGAGATGGGTTTTGCGCGTGATGTCGCCAATCGTGTCGCGTTTATGGACAACGGCGCAATCATTGAAGTGGCGGAATCTAAACACTTTTTTTCCGCACCACGCCATCCCCGTACCCGAGATTTTCTCGCCCGAGTGCAGGCAGTGAGCACCGAATGATTGACAGATGCGCAGGCAGATTGTAGATCTTAATTAATCAGTTAATTAAATTTGTCCGGTTAAAACGATGAAGAGAACGCTGATGACGGATAAAACCCTGACTTCCCCGCTGAATGCCACGCGCACACCAGCGGATCATGGCCGCCATGTGGTGGCACAGCGCTATCCCGGTCGCTGGATCTCCGCACTGGTGCTGGCGGTGCTGCTGGCGCTGGTAGCGCATTCGATGATCACCAACCCTAATTTCGCCTGGGCGACGGTGGGTAAATACCTGTTCTCACCCACCATCCTGCTCGGTCTGTGGACCACCTTCTGGCTGACGCTGGTGATCATGGTGCTGGCGATTGTACTCAGCGTGCTGCTGGCGGTGATGCGCCTCTCCAGTAACCCGCTGCTGGTGGGTTTCAGCCGCGGCTGGATTTGGTTCTTTCGCGGCACGCCGGTGCTGGTGCAGCTGATTTTCTGGTACAACCTCGCGGCGCTCTATCCGCAGGTCAGCCTGGGGATCCCCGGCCTGTTGACCCTGTGGAGCGGTAGCACCAACGATTTGATCACCCCGCTGGCCGCAGCGATTCTCGGCCTTGGACTGAATGAGTCGGCCTATATGGCGGAGATCATCCGTGCCGGGATCTCCTCAGTGGATGATGGCCAGCAGGAGGCCGCCCGGGCGCTGGGTATGACACGCGGCCAGTATCTGAAGCGGGTGATCCTGCCACAGGCCATCCCGTTCATCATTCCACCCACCGGCAACCAGGTGATTGGCATGTTGAAAACCACCTCGTTGGTGAGCGTGATTTCGCTCTCGGATTTGCTCTACTCGGCGCAGGCGATCTACTCACGCACATACGAAAACATCCCGCTGCTGATTGTTGCCTGTATCTGGTATCTCGCCGCCACCACCGTGCTCAGTCTGGTGCAGGCGCGTGTGGAACATCACTATCGCTGGACAAGGGGTTAATGATGCAACTCGGTCTGTTCAACCTGATGTCGTATAAAGACAACCCGCGCGGTGTACAGGGGGTGATTGAGGATATGCGCAGCATGGTGCTGCTGGCGGAGGAGATCGGCTTCGATACCGCGTGGTTTGCCGAGCATCACTTCACCAACTACTCGCTCAGCGTATCGCCGCTGATGCTGGTGGCGCATATGGCCGGTTATGCACGGCGTATCCGCTTGGGTACGGCGGTGGTGGTATTGCCGTTGTACCAGCCGATGCGTATTGCGCAGGAGATTGCGCTGGTCGATCGCCTGACGGAAGGGCGGCTGGTGCTGGGTATAGGCAGCGGTTATCAGGCGTGGGAATTTGACCGCTACGGACTGGAGGTAGAAACCCGTGGTCAGCAACTGCTGGCGCACTGGCAGTTTATCAGCGATGCCCTGACCCAGGGCTATACCCACTCGCCAGACCGTTTTGGTCAGCCGCTGCGTACCGATTTTCTGCTCGACACGTTGCAGAAACCCTTACCGCCGCTGTATCTCACCTCATCCAATCCGCAACTGATTGCGCAGTTTCAGCGCTGGCAGGCGACGCCGTTTTTTACTGCGGGTTATCGCGGTACCCACAAATTGCAGCAGATGGTGGCCGATGCGCGTCTCGGCTGGCAGCAAGCGGGCCTCGACGCGGCGATGCCGGTGGCGGTGCAGCAATATATCCACGTTTGTGACAACCGCCAGCAGGCCCATGCCGCAGCGGAACGCGCGTTGTTTGTCGCGCGCATGATCGCGGCGTTGCGCGAGAACACCAGCGTCAGCGAGCAGGCATTTATCCACGCGCCAGCGTTAGCGGATGAACCTTCGCTGGAAACGGTGAGCAATAACCTGATGATTGGCGATGCGGAAACCGTCGCTGAGCGCATGCTGGCGGAGATCCGCACCCTCCGTCCCAGCCACTACAACTGTTTCTTCCAGTTTGGCGATATGCCGATTGCTGATGCGCGTCGTTCGCTGACGCTGTTTGGCGAGCGGGTCGTGCCGCTGCTGGAAAAAGAGCTTGGTCCATTGACCTTTCGTACCGCCAGAGGAGAGTGAAATGTATCGCGAGAAGATTGATGTGGTGTTTGATGACGGTGACAGCATTCTGCAACGGATGCTGGAGCAGCAACGCCATGATGCCAGCCGTGCAGAAACCCTGCCGCCAGAAGCCTATAACAGCGACAGTTTTTTCCGTCTCGAAGAAGACAAAGTGTTCCGCCAGGACTGGTTGTTTGTCGGCCATGAGTCGCAAATTGCTAACCTGAATGATTTCTTCACGCTGGATGTGGTGGGCGAGCCGTTACTGATTTTGCGTAACGACGCTGGCATTGCGGTGTTCTCCAACGTTTGTCTGCATCGCTGGGCGCCGATTGCGCACGGCAGCGGCAACAGCCGTTCATTTATCTGTCCATTCCACAACTGGACCTACAACACCCACGGCAAGCTGAGTGGCGCGCCATCCATGAATCAGGCGCAGGACTTTGACCGTCAGCAGTGCAGCCTGCCGAAGATCCGCCATGAGGTGGTGTTCGGCATGATCTTTGTCACCTTCAACACCGATGCCCAGCCGCTGGCACCCCGGCTGGCACCGCTCACCGAACGTTTTCAACGCTACCACGTCGCCGATCTGGTGACCGCTTACACGCTGGATTACGACTGTCCGTACAACTGGAAAATGGCGATCGAAACGTTTATGGAGTGCTACCACCATGCGGCGGTGCATCGCACCACGCTGGAGGATAGCTTTCCCGGTCGACTCAGTTCGATCATTGATGAAGGCCCGGGCTGGACCATCTGTCATCAGCCGCTGCGGAAAAACGGTGAACTGAGCGAGATCCTGACCGCCGGTCTGGAACCGTTCAGTGGCCTGAGCGACGAGCAGATGCGCTTCAGTGAATTGCTGCTGCTGTTTCCCAACTGCCTGATCTCACTGAATCCGGATCGTCTCTCCATCAGTGCCATTCTGCCGGTGTCGCCACATGCTACCCGCTGGCACCGCGTGGTGCTGGTATCGCAGGCGTCTGCGGCGCGGGAAGATTTTCCTCAGACCGCCGCGGCGATGAAGCAGGGCAGCCTGGCGATTATCGATGAAGACCAGTGGATCAACGCCGAGCAGCAGCGCGGTAGCCGTTCCCGTCTCGCACGTCCGGGACGCCTGAGCCACCTCGAAACCACCGTCTGGCATCTGGCCAATTACCTGAAAATCCGCATGGCGGAGTGAGGAGCAGGCAATGCGTTATCTGAAGCTGGGACACTCCGGCCTGGAAGTCTCTGCGCTCTGTCTGGGGACGGTGACCTATGCGCCACCGGCGCGCAGTGGCCGGAGTTGGACGCTGGATGAAGCCGCCAGCCGCGAACTGATCCGTGCCGCGCTGGAGCAGGGCATCAACTTTTTCGACAGCGCCAATATCTATGCCAAAGGGGCGAGTGAAGAGATCCTTGGTCGTGCGCTGCGTGATTTCGCCTCCCGCGATGAAGTGGTGATCACCAGCAAACTGTATAACCCAATGCGCAGTGGACCAAACAGCAAGGGGTTGTCGCGTAAGGCGATTATGCAGGAGTGCGATCACAGCCTGCGCCGACTCGGCACCGATTACATCGACTTGTATGAAATCCACCGCTGGGATAATGACACGCCGATTGAAGAGACGCTGGAGGCGCTCCACGACCTGGTGAAGGCTGGCAAGGTGCGTTACCTCGGGGCGTCGTCCATGTTCGCATGGCAGTTCAGCAAGGCGCTGCAAATCCAGAAGTACGAACGCTGGAGCCGTTTTATCGCCATGCAGAACCACCTCAACCTGATCTATCGCGAAGAAGAACGCGAAATGCTGGCGCTGTGTCAGGCGGAAGGGGTCGCGGTGACGCCCTGGAGCCCACTGGCGCGCGGGCGGCTGGCCCGCCCGGTGGAGGCGGCGAAGTCGAGTACGCGTGGTGCCGACGACAGCTATACCGATTTTCTCTATGCCGCCACTGAGCACGCCGACAGCGCGGTTATTCGCGCGGTGGAGCAGGTAGCGCAGGCGCGTGGCGTGCCGATGGCACAGGTGGCGCTGGCCTGGATCTACAGCCGTCCGGCGGTGGTGGCGGCGGTGATTGGAGCCACCCGTCCCCTGCATTTGAGCGACGCACTGGCGGCGCTGGATCTGACGTTAAGCGCTGACGAAATCGCCGCGCTCGACGCTCCATATATTCCCCATTCTATTGTTGAACATGACTAAGGCAGGGCACCAATGAAAAGCGCAGCACAGATCGCCGAGATCAAACAGGCCCTGATGGCTAAAGGGGTGGAGTACTGCATGGGCGCGTACGTGGACATTCACGGTGTTCCCAAGGGCAAAGTGGTGCCGATTGGCCATCTGGATCAGATGGCACAGGGTTCCGAACGTTACACCGGCTATGCGCTGGACGGTCTGGGTCAGTCGCCGCACGAAGATGAACTGACCTCGGTGCCGGATCTCGACCACATCATCCAGTTACCCTGGGAACCGAAGATTGCGTGGATGCCTGCCGATAACCACTTTCAGGGCGAACCCTACGCGCTCAGCACGCGGGTGGCGTTGCAGAACGTGATTAAACAGGCTAACGCCCTGGGTTTTGGGTTTAACCTCGGCATCGAGTGCGAAATTTATTTGTTGAAGCGGGAACAGGATGGTCGGCTGGTGGTGCCGGAACCGGATAACAAGCTCAACAAGCCCTGTTACGACTTACAGGGCTTCGTGGACCAGTTTGGCTGGCTGGATGAGGTTTCCTCCACCATCAACGCGCTGGGTTGGGATCTCTATTCGCTTGACCACGAAGATGGCAACTCGCAATACGAGTTCGACTTCAACTATGCCGATGCGCTGACCACCTGCGATCGTTTTATCTTCTTCCGCTTTATGGCGAAGCATTACGCCAAACAGCGCGGGCTGATCGCCACCACCATGCCGAAGCCGTTCGCCGATAAAACCGGCACCGGCGCGCATTTCAATATGTCACTGTATGACATCAATACCGGTGCCAACGTGTTTAAACGCGACGCCAGCAGCGCGGATGATCCCTGGGGCCTGGGCCTGAGTGATACCGGTTATCACTTTATCGGCGGGCTGTTGAAGCATGGCCGTGCGCTGTGCGCTGCCTTTGCCCCGACGGTCAACAGCTACAAACGTCTGGTGCGCCAGGGGGCGATGAGCTACTTCTCGTGGGCACCGGTGTTTAACTCCTGGGGTTCCAATAATCGCACCAACGCTGTACGCGTCCCGGCCGGTGGTGGCCGTTGTGAATCGCGTAATGCCGATGGCGCGGTCAATCCCTATCTGGCGGCCACGCTGGCGTTAGCTGCCGGGCTGGAAGGTATTCGCGAGAAGATCGATCCGCGTCAGCCGAATGAAGACAATCTGTATGCCATCAGCGAAGCGGAGCGCCGCGCGCGTGGCATCGATTTTCTGCCGCAAAACTTGCTGGAAGCGGTGGAAGCCTTTGATGCCGACCCGTTTGTCGCTGCGACGCTGGGTGAAGCGCTGAAAAAAGAGTTTATTCACTACAAGTTGCAGGAGTGGAACAGCTATCACCTGCATGTTAGCCAGTGGGAAATCGATCGCTACAGCACCATTTTTTAATGGTTTATCGGTAACAGGCGCGATGAATCGCGCCGCTACGGTATTTGCGATCATTTATCGCGCGGATTTAACCGGCAACTCAGGCATCGAGCTTTTCAAACACAAAATTGCGCATCACGTTGATGGCCTGTTTGTATTTGAAATTGGGGAACATCACATTTCGGAACAGCACGCCATCAAGGTAGGTGGAGATCAGCATCGCCATATCACCCGGGTTCACCTCACGGAACAACCCGCTGGCGATCCCCTCTTTGATGGTGTTCTTCAGAATCACCGATTCCTTTTCGTAGAACTTTTTAATCGCTTTATCAATGCTGGCGATGCGGCCATTGGTGCTGGAGTAATCCAGACTGATTTTGGCCAGTTTTTGCAACAGATGGAACTGGAGGATGTGGATCTCAATCCACAGAAAAATCAGGTCGCGCGGCCCGTTGGCGCTGGCTTTGATGTCGTCAAACTGCACAAAGGCACGCTCCACCGCGGACTCAATCACCTTGATAAACAGGTCTTCTTTTGAGCCGAAGTAGTAATAAATCAGCGCCGAGTTCAGCCCGGTAGCGGTGGCGATATCTTTAATTCGTACCGACGAATAGTTCTGGGTTGCGAATAAATCAAAGGCTGAGGATTGCAACAACTCGGCGACGTCGCGCTGGGTTTTACGCGGTTTCTTGCCAGGTTCAGCGGCTGGAGCTTCCTTCATGGCGACATCCTTATGAAATTAACTAATTAATTAACTTTACCATATTGAGTCAGGAGAACGGCATGGGTTTATGCGCTTTTTATACGCCCGGCGATCTGCCGCTGGCAAGCGGAGAAACGTTGCGTGAGACGGCCATCGGTTATCAGACCTTTGGTCAGCTTAACGCTGCACGCGACAATGCAGTGGTGATCTTTAGCTATTACAGCGGCACCCATGAACGTTATTTACCGCTGATTGGCGCAGGAAAAACGCTCGACCCGACGCACTGGTTTATTGTGTTGGTGAATAAACTCGGTAATGGCGTATCCAGCTCGCCTTCTAACTCACGTTTGCAGCCGGGAGCGGCTTTTCCATCGGTGACGCTGGTCGATAACCTGCGGGCGCAGGAGCGGCTGCTGTTTGACCATCTCGCCATTAACCGCATCGCGCTGGCGTATGGCTGGTCGATGGGGGCGATGCAGGCCTGGCATCTGGCGGTGGCGCGACCACAACAGGTGCGGGCGCTGCTGGCGGTGTGCGGTTCGGCGCGCTGTTGGCCGAATAATCAGGTGTTTCTTGAGGGGGTTCGGGCCGCGCTGCGTTGCGATGCGCAGTTTGCCGACGGCCACTATGTCGCGCCACCGTTACGCGGGCTGGCGGCATTTGGTCGCGTCTATGCCGGCTGGGCTTATTCTGCTGCATTTTTTCGTGAAGCGCGTTGGCGCGATCTCGGCTTCGACTCGCTGGAGGCGCTGCTGGTGGACTGGGAGCGGGATCATCAGGCGCTGGATGCCAATGATCTGTTGTGCGCCCTGCACAGTTGGTATCACGCCGATGTTGGTGTGCTGGCAAACGGAGACTGGCGTGCGGCGCTGGCGTGTATCCGCGCGCGTTGCATCGTGATGCCGTGCGACAGCGATCGTTATTTTACGGTGGAAGAGGCGGCACTGGAGGTAGCGGAATTAGGTCAGGGTGAGTTACGCACTCTCGTTTCACCTTACGGACATTGTGCCGGCGCGCCCGCGCGCTTTGCGGCCGCGTCGGCACAGATTGACAGCGCCATGCAGGCGCTGCTCAGCCCTTAATCAATGATGCTCAGCTCGACAGTACGTCCCTGATCAAACCAGGTTTCCAGGCCGGTGACGCGCAGTTCGAGTTTGCCTTCAATCACCTGACCGATATAGGAAATCGGCAGCGGCTCGTCAGCGGTATCGTCGCCGTACACCACACACATCTGCTGGCGCGGGCTGTAGTAACATACCGCGCCGGTCACTTCGCCGTACTGTTCACGGCGCAGTTTGCCAACATCCTGCGTCAGATATTTGTTTTCCCACGGGGCGACGATCGGCAGGGTGAAAAACACCATGTCGCCAATCAACTTGCCGTGTTGCAGCACGCTTTTCAGCGGCAGCTTTTCACGCAACACTTTCGCCAGGTTGGGGACTTTGTCTTCCCAGACCTCAATCACACAAATCTTCTTATCGGCAACATGCATAGCCAGTTTCATGATCTTCTCTCTCCCAATCAGGCGTTGACGCGACGAAAACCGTCCCCGAGACCCCAGGGAAGAATGAAATCGACCCACATATGCAGGCGGTTGGCCCAGGAGAGGGCGCTGTGCGACAGACGAACCAGGTCGCTCAGGGTTTCACATTCACCCGCCACCTCGACATAAGTGTGCAGCATTCGGGCCGCATCCGGCAGGCTGACGAAATCAAAGAAGTTAGCTTTGTAACCCATGATCTCTTTGATCAGCAGTTGCAGAGTTTTCAGATCGGCCTCCGGGTTGTCCTCGCCGACGCGAATCAGCCCCCACAACATCTCATCGGCTAGCGTGCGGGTTTCCCCTTCGGCGAAGATGATGGTGCTGAGGTACTGACCACGGGAACCGGTACCGCGTGGTACTTCACCCTTACCGAGTGCGGCAATTTCTGCCGGTTGTTCAAACCAGATCTTTTCGCGCTGCGCGTCAAACAGCGCTATCGCTTCATCGACCGTCATAACGTTCTCCTGGTGTTGGCGTGAATGTGGCGGTTGCCACGAATTTAATTAATCAGATAATTAAAAGTGAGCAATTTTTGTGCCATAAGGAGAATAAAAATTAATCAGTTAATTAATAGTGGGTTAGGTAAAAAACCGCGCAGGGAGAGGGTTCAGGCGACGTGAGGCTGTTGTATCGCAGTGCAGATTGCACCATTTCGTAGCGGCGCGATTTATCGCGCAATATTTGTGGCTCGTTGCCAACACGCGCGATATGACGAGTTTGCATAAATCGTAGCGGTGCGATTTATCGCACCATTCGGCGGGGTTTATTCAGGGGGAAAGGGCGCGCATCACTGCGCACCCCATAAGGTTACTTCACGCAGGCCGCACACTGGTTGTGGATCTGCTGGAAGAAGTCGTTACCTTTGTCATCCACCAGGATAAACGCCGGGAAGTTTTCCACTTCAATCTTCCAGATCGCTTCCATACCCAGTTCTGAGTACTCCACGCATTCGAGGCTCTTGATACTCTGCTGCGCCAGTACCGCTGCCGGGCCACCGATGCTGCCGAGATAGAAGCCGCCGTGTTTATGGCAGGCATCTGTCACCTGCTGGCTGCGGTTGCCTTTCGCCAGCATCACCATGCTGCCGCCGTTGGCCTGCAACAGGTCAACGTAGGAATCCATACGGCCTGCGGTGGTTGGGCCGAGTGAACCTGATGCATAACCTTCTGGCGTCTTGGCCGGTCCTGCGTAATACACCGGATGGTCTTTGATGTACTGCGGCAGACCTTCACCGTTATCAATACGTTCTTTCAACTTGGCGTGGGCAATGTCACGCGCCACGATAATGGTGCCGTTCAGCGACAGGCGGGTCGATACCGGGTAGGAAGAAAGTTGCGCCAGAATCTCGGTCATCGGACGGTTGAGGTCCACGTTGACCACTTCGCCTTCACCCTGCTGACGCAGCTCTTCCGGGATAAAGCGGCCTGGATTATGCTCCAGTTGCTCAATCCAGATGCCTTCACGGTTAATCTTCGCCTTGATATTGCGGTCAGCCGAGCAGGAAACCCCCATACCCACCGGGCAGGACGCGCCATGACGTGGCAGACGCACCACACGGATATCGTGCGCGAAGTATTTACCGCCAAACTGCGCACCGAGGCCCAGTTTCTGCGACGCTTCCAGCAATTCCTGCTCCAGCTGTACATCACGGAACGCCTGACCGTGCTCATTACCTTCAGTCGGCAGCGAATCGTAGTAGTGGGTGGAGGCCAGTTTCACGGTTTTCAGCGTGCTTTCCGCCGAGGTGCCACCGATAACAAACGCGATATGGTAAGGCGGGCAGGCGGCGGTGCCGAGCGACATCATTTTATCGATCAGGTAGTTCTTCAGTTTCGCCGGGGTGATCAGCGCTTTGGTTTCCTGATAGAGATAGGTTTTGTTGGCGGAGCCGCCCCCTTTGGCGATACACAGGAATTTGTACTCGTCGCCGTCGACGCTGTAGAGGTCGATCTGTGCCGGCAGGTTAGTACCGGTATTCACCTCTTTGTACATATCCAGCGCGGCGTTCTGTGAGTAGCGCAGGTTATCTTCGATAAAGGTGTTGTACACCCCCTGGGACAACGCCGCTTCGTCGCCGCCACCGGTCCACACACGCTGGCCTTTCTTACCCATGATGATGGCGGTGCCGGTGTCCTGACAGGTCGGCAGCACGCCTTTGGCTGCGATTTCGGAGTTACGCAGGAACTGCAAGGCGACATATTTGTCGTTCTGGCTGGCTTCATCATCGGCCAGAATCGCTGCCACCTGTTGCTGATGGGCAGCGCGCAGCATAAATGAGGCATCGTGGAACGCCTGCTGCGCCAGCAGGGTCAGCGCTTGCGGATCAACTTTTAATACTTCTTCGCCTGCGAATTTCTCCACGGAGACGTAATCGCTGCTGAGCAGGTAGTACTCAGTATCATCTTTGGCGAGAGGAAAGGGATCTTGATAGTAGAAGGGTTTGTTCGACATGTTGGCTCACTCAGTTATGTGTCGCTCGTCTGGTACAGAGAAGACAGGCGACATCATTAGCGATTCGTTATAGGTTTTTTCTCTCGCCAGCCCAGCTCAGGGCTGACTGGCGAGTATCATAGCATTTTAACATTCTTTCGCGGCTGCGATTTTTAACATCGAAGCAACATCATCAGAACATCAGCACCATCCACGGATAGGCAATCAGCATTAGCAGCACCAGGAACAGCGCACCGAAGATGGTGCCCAGACGCCAGTAGTCTTTGGTTGGCAGATAGCCGCTACCGTAATAAATCGGGCTGGGGCCAGTACCGTACGGGGTGATGATACCCATCACACCCAGTGAGGTCGCCAGCATCAGACAGAACACCGGCATATTGATGCCTGGGATAGCAGCCGCAATGGTCAGCATGGCTGGCAGCAGGGCAGTGGTGTGTGCGGTGGTGCTGGCAAACAGGTAGTGCAGTACATAGAAAGCCACCAGTAAGACCACGGCAGAAACTTGTGGATCATACCCTTGCAGCAGTTGCCCGCCTTCTTTACCCAACCAGGCAATGAAGCCGACTTTCGCCAGACCATCGGCGAGGGCGACCAGGGTGGCGAACCAGGCGAAGGTGTTCCACGCAGCTTTGTTGCTGGTGATATCGTTCCAGTTCAGTACGCCGGTCCACAGCATCAGCACAATCACCAGCAGCGCGGCCATTGCCGGTTCAATCCAGGCTGTGGCAAAGATCCACATCAGCAGCGCAGAAATCACGAACACCAGCAGCAGGATTTCATTGCGCGACAGTTTGCCCAGTTTTGCCAGCTCGGCTGTTGCCCAGCGCGGCACTTCATCGTTCAGTTTCACTTCCGGCGGATAGAGCCAGTAGGCCAGCAGCGGCATGGTGAGAATCAACAACACACCCAGCGGCAGGAAGGCAAGGAACCACATGCCCCAGGAGATATCAAAACCTACTACGCTTTTTATCAGCGCCAGCGCCAGCAAGTTGGGAGCCAGTGCAGACAGGAACATAGAACTGGTGATACAGGTGGCGGTGATGGCAACCCACATCAGATAAGAACCAATTTTGCGCGCACTCGGGTCGTTAGGTTTTGAACCGTACAGCGGCGGCAGGTTGGCGATAATCGGATAGATGGTGCCGCCACTGCGTGCGGTGTTGGACGGTGTGAACGGTGCCAGCAACAGGTCTGCGAAGGTGATGGCGTAACCCAGTGTCAGGCTGCGACGGCCGAGATATTTCACCAGAATCAGCGCCAGGCGGCGACCGAACTGGGTTTTATCGTAACCGGCGGCAAACATAAAGGCACCGAAGATCAGCCACACGGTGGAGTTACCGAAGCCGCTGACCGCCCATTTGAAGGACTGGCCTGCCATTTTAAACTTCGGATCCGCCAGCTCGGCCGGGCTAAACAGCAGGTACTGACTGAACAGCGCGATCACCACCACGCCGGTCAGGCCGATCACCGCGCCAGGCAGAGGTTCGAAGATCAGGCCGACAATCACGCCAACAAAGATTGCGAAGAAGTGCCACGCATAAGGTTCGAGTCCTTCCGGTGTGGGCACCAGTAACAACAGCACAGCAACAACCACCGGCAGGCACAGCATCAGCAGCCGGTTTTTATTCCCCGGCGCGGCAGGCGGCGCTTTTAGGGGGTCATTCTGGATAGTTTGTGTTTTCATAGTTTTGGTCTGCAAGTTATGGAGAATGCGATTAACGTTCCGGGAAAACAGGTGTTACTTTGCTCTACTCAGATGATACTTTTTTAATCTGCCGTTACGTCTTTAATGCTTCTTTAATTGCAATGTTGAAGAGAGAAGATTGCGTAATGTAAATATGATGCGATTTATTAAAAACTCCATTTTGATCTGGATCAAAAAATCGATTCAGTATTAAATCCTTTTTGTATTTGACATATATTCTTACCCTTACTTAATTCTTTTCTGCTGGTGACAAGACGCCATAAAGCTCAAGGCGGAAGGCGTTGTCGTCTGGGATGTGTCTGATAACGTCATGATTTATCATAAATTAATTTCTATGTAAATGAAAAAATTGATTTTTGACAACGTTTCGCTAACATTTTAAGTGGCGAATATTCAGTCTCAGTGTTTATTTCCAGAATAATTTAAAAGTTAAAAAACTAAACTTATTAATTATGTAACTAAAGAAATTGGTATATTGTTTACATGAAATCGGACCTCTTAAATAAATTTGAAATAACTGCGTCTGCGACAGAATTCGAAACTTTTAAATTTTGGAGTTGTTATCATGAATACGCTCACCCCGATTCTTAATCCACTGACACTGCCGAAAGGCGCGGTATTGAAAAATCGCCTGGTCATGGCCCCAATGACCACCTGTACCGGTTATTTTGACGGCGGCGTGACCAGCGACCTGGTGGACTACTATCGTTTACGTGCGGGCAGCATTGGCACGGTGATTGTCGAATGCTGTTTTATCGATAACCGTGGCCCGGCCTTCCCCGGCGCCATCGCCATCGATAGCGACAACAAAATCCCCGGCCTGGCCAGGATTGCTGATGCGATCAAATCTCAGGGTTCCAAAGCCATTTTGCAGATCTACCACGGTGGTCGTATGGTAGATCCCGCGTTGATCGGCGGTAAAACGCCAGTCGCGCCCAGCGCGCTTGCCGCACCGCGTGAAGGTGCGCCGACTCCCCAGGCGCTGACGGCGGAAGAAGTCGATGTCATGATCACTAAATTTGGTGATGCGGTGAACCGTGCCATCAAGGCGGGTTTCGATGGCGTTGAGATCCACGGCGCTAACACTTACCTGATTCAGCAGTTCTACTCACCAAACTCCAACCAGCGCGATGACAAGTGGGGCGGTAGCCGCGACAACCGTGCTCGCTTCCCGATGGAAGTGCTGGAAATCACCCATAAAATGGCGGACCGCTTTGCGGCAGCCGACTTTATCATCGGCTATCGCTTCTCGCCGGAAGAGCTGGAAGTGCCGGGTATCCGTTTTGACGACACTCTGTATCTGCTGGAGAAACTGGCGGCGCGTGGTCTGGATTATGTGCACTTCTCCGTCGGCCAACTGCTGCGTCCGTCGATTGTTGATACCCAAGACCCGACACCGTTGATCACCAAATACCTGGCGCTGCGCTCACCGACGCTGGCTAAAGTCCCAGTGATTGGTGTTGGCGGCGTGGTAAATAAAGAAGATGCGGAAAATGCGCTGGAGCACGGTTTCGATCTGGTGGCGATTGGTAAAGCCTGTATCGCCTACCCGGACTGGGCCGACCGGATTATCCGCAACGAGCATATGGAGCTGTTTATCGACAGCACCAAACGCGAGGAGCTGGTGATCCCTGAGCCGCTGTGGCGCTTCTCGCTGGTGGACGCGATGATCCGCGACACGAGCGATACTGGCCGTAAATACAAAGCGGGCGTGTTCCAGGAGAAAGTGGAAGCCGAAGCGCTGAAGCTGAAAATCAACGTCACACTGGACACCGACCGTATCACCGACATCTCGCTGGTGCCGGACGCCACGCTGGACGTCGACTTTACCAGCACTTTTGAGAGCCTGCGTTCGCGTATTCTGGTGGCAAACAGCCCCCATGTTGATGCCGTGACCGGTGCCACCACCCAGAGTGAGGCGCTGAAAAAAGCCGTATCCCGTGCGCTGGCTACCTCCAGCAAAGAGCATGTCATTGAAGAGGGTGGCAACCCGAATGCGCCGGTCAGCTACGATGTGGTAGTGGTTGGCAGTGGCGGTGCCGGTCTGGCAGCGGCAATTCAGGCGCATGATGATGGCGCGCGCGTGGTGATCATCGAGAAGATGCCGACCATCGGTGGTAACACCATCAAAGCCTCGGTCGGGATGAACGCAGCGGAAACCCGCTACCAGCGTCTGAAAGGCATCGAGGACAGCAAAGAGTTGTTCTATGAAGAGACGCTGAAAGGCGGCAAATTCAAAAACAATCCAGTGCTGTTGCGTGAGTTTGTTGAACAGGCACCGGGTGCGATTGACTGGCTGACAGATAAAGGTATCGAGCTGTGCGACATCACCATCACCGGTGGGATGAGCATTGACCGTACGCACCGCCCGGAAGACCGTTCGGCGGTGGGGGGCTTCCTGATCAGCGGCCTGGTGAAAAACGTTAACCAGCGCAATATCGAAGTGCTGCTGGAAACCTCGGTGGCGGAAATCCTGTTCGAAAACGGCGCGGTCAGCGGCGTGAAAGTGGTGGATGAGTACAACGACAGCCGCATTCTCAACGCGAAAAGCGTAATTGTCGCCACTGGCGGTTTCAGTGCTAACCGTGAGATGGTGGTGAAATATCGTCCTGAGCTGGATGGCTTCGTTACCACCAACCACAAAGGGGCGACCGGTAGCGGGATCGCCATGTTGCAGAAAATTGGTGCGGATACCGTGGATATGGGCGAGATCCAGATTCACCCGACAGTGGAGCAAACCACCTCTTATCTGATTTCTGAAGCGATTCGTGGCGGCGGTGCCATCCTGGTGAGCCAGGCGGGCAAACGCTTCTTCAATGAGATGGAGACGCGCGACAAAGTCTCGGCGGAAATTATCGCACTGCCGGAGAAAAGCGCGTGGATCATGTTCGATGAGCAGGTTCGTCTGAACAACAAAGCGGCGGATGAGTACATCGCCAAAGGGTTCGTCATCAGCGCGCCAACGCCACACGAACTGGCGGTGAAACTGAATATGGATCAGGAGACGTTGCAGACCACCCTGAACCGTTACAATCAGTTTGTTGAGCAGCAGAACGACGAAGATTTTGGCCGTAAAACTGCGCTGCGTCATCCGCTCAACCACGGTCCTTACTACGCCATCCGTATCGCCCCTGGGGTGCATCACACTATGGGCGGCGTGACCATCAATACTGACACAGCGGTACTGGATGCACAGAAACAGGTGATCCCGGGTGCCTGGGCAGCGGGTGAAGTGGTTGGCGGTATTCACGGTGCCAACCGTATCGGCGGCAACGCGGTTGCTGATATCATCATCTTTGGTATCAAAGCCGGACGTAACGCCGCGGCACTGGCGTTAGGCTAAATCACACCATCCGTAGCGGCGCGATTTATCGCGATCTTTTAAGAACCGCGCGATAAATCGTGCCGCTACAACTGTAAGAGGCGATAATGACTCCAGACGCAGGCGTCTATGCCTATTCCGCCGTTCTGATGGGTTCGCCCATTCTGCTTAAACTCTTCGAAGACAATCAACCTCTCGCGGCGCAGGTATTCCGGCTGATCAAACAGCAGGAAAATCTGTTTACCGTCAATCGTGCTGACTCTGAAGTGATGGCGATCAACCACGCCGCGGGCCGCCATCCGGTGGTGGTCAGTGAACCGGTGTTTGCCTTGATCAGCGTGGCGCATGCGGTGAGTTTGTTGCCGAACAGCGCCTTTAACTTCACCATCGGGCCGGTAGTGAAACGCTGGAAAATTGGCTTTCAGGGCCATGAGGTGCCACCGGCTGCGGATATCGCGGCGCGGCTGCGGCTGACCGATCCGCATCAGGTGATATTGAATGAGGCTGAACGCTCGGTGTTCCTGCAACAGCCGGGGATGGAGATTGATCTCGGTGCCATCGCCAAAGGCTATATTGCCGATCGCGTGCAGGGCTTTTTACGCCAACAGGGTGTGCAGCAGGCGTTGATTAACCTCGGTGGCAACGTGCAGACGTTGGGGTGTCCCCCCCATGATGGGGCGGGGTGGGGGATTGGCCTGAAAAAACCCTTTGGCCGCGATGATGAACTGCTCGGCGTGTTGCGCGTGCAGGGTAAGTCGGTGGTGACCTCCGGCATCTACGAACGCTACTTCGAACGGGATGGCCGCTGCTGGCACCATATCTTCGATCCGCGCACCGGCTATCCGCTCGACAACGAATTACTCAGCATCACGGTGATTTCCGATCGTTCCATTGATGGCGATATCTATACCACGCTGCTGTATGGCATGGGGGTGGAACAGGGGCTGGCGTATCTTGCTGACCAGCCCGAACTGGACGCGGTCTTTGTGACGCGCGACCGGCAGATAATCTGCTCCTCCGCGCGCCATTTCAGCTTTGAGCCGCTGGATGCGGCGTGGCAACTGCGTTACTGACAATATTGTTGCAGCAGCGAATGGTATTCCGGTTGCAGGCGATAGCGGTACACCGGACGGCCTGTGGCACCGTAATGGATGCTGGTGAACAGGATATTAATCTGCGCCAGCCAGATCAGATACTTACGGCAGGAAACCCGGGAGATATTCACCTCGGCCGCCAGTTCATCGGTGGAGAACTCGGTGCCCGGATGGGCATCGATCCACTGACACAGGGTGCGTAGCGTCTGCGGCGTCAGCCCTTTTGGCAGGCGTTTGCTGTCGTGCTGGGTCGCCGGGCTGCCATGAATCAGTAGGTCGACATCCGATTGCTGATAATAATGCTGGTTATCCATCAGCGATTTTTTCTGCCGCCATTGGGTCAGCGCTTCTTCAAAACGCGGGAACTGGAAGGGCTTGATCAGGTAATCCACTACGCCGTAGTGCAACGAGGTTTTGATGGTTGCGGCATCGGCGGCGGAGGAGATGATAATCACCTCCACCGGGCTGTTGGCTTTGCGCAGCTCCGGCAGCAGGTCGAGGCCGTTTTCCTGTTGCATATAGATATCCAGCAGCACCAGATCAACCGGTGGTTCGCTGTTGAGGATCTTCTCTTTCGCCTGCTGTAAGGTTGAGGCGGTGCCACAGCAGCTAAAGCCGGGCACCTGGCCGATATAGCAGCGATTAAGCTCTGCCACCATTGCATCATCGTCGACTACTAACACGTTGATCATGCGGTTTGATTTCCTCCATCCCAGGGTAGCTGGACTAAAAATTGGGTATAAACGCCGGGTTCTGATTCCACGCTGACGTCGCCGCCAAGGCTTTCGGTTTGCTGTTTCAGCAGGAACAAACCGACGCCGCGATCGTCACCTTTGGTGGAGAAGCCTTTGTCAAAAATGGTGGGCAACACCTCGGGATCAATACCGGGGCCATCGTCGCTCACTTCACACGCCAGCCAGCCATTCTGGTAGTGCAGCATCACATGGATCTCACCTTCAGTCTGGGAGCCAAGTGCATCCAGCGCATTCTCCACCAGGTTGCCAATCACGGTAATCAGTACCGCCATCTGCTGCTCGTTGCCGCTGTCGGGTAAGAAACTGGCATCGCTGATGGTCAGGTGATGGCCACGATCGGATGCCCGATTGATCTTACTGAGCAGGAATCCGGCAATCACCGGTGACTTAATTTTCTGCACCAGCGAGCCAATTTCCGTCTGATAGTTATTGGCGGTTTTCAGCACATAGGCTTCGACCTGCGCATAGTTTTTCATATGCAGCAGGCCGAGGATAACGTGCAGCTTATTCATAAATTCGTGTGAACGCTCACGGAGCGCATCGACATAGTTTACCATGCCGCTCAGGCGCTGCATTAGCTGGCTAATCTCGGTCTTATCCCTGAAGGTACACACCGCGCCAATAATACGTCCCTGGCTGCGTACCGGCACCGTGTTGCTGAGCAGCACATGGCCGTTAACGTTCAATTCTTCGTCGCGCCGTGGTCGGCCGCTCTGCAACACATCCTGCAAATGGGCGTTGATCACCGAGGCATCGTAAATACGTTCGGCACTGATAGCGCTGGTCGCGATCTCGGCATTCAACAGCTTCTGTGCCGCCTGATTGACCAGCGTCACCGCGCCCTGATCGTCCACCGCCACCACGCCTTCTTTTACCGAGTTGAGGATCGCCTGACGTTGTTCAAACAGCGTCGAGATTTCATGCGGTTCGAGGCCGAACAAAATACGTTTTAGCACGCGTACCAGAATCAAGGTGCCCAGCGCACCGACCAGCGCGCCAATCAAGATCGTCCATAACACGCTCCAGCGGCTCTGGTTGATTTGATCGGTCACCGCGCTGAGCGAGAT
This sequence comes from Pantoea sp. X-Soil-TKNS-1279, assembly GCF_059730565.1. NCBI lineage: Bacteria > Pseudomonadati > Pseudomonadota > Gammaproteobacteria > Enterobacterales > Erwiniaceae > Pantoea > Pantoea sp. X-Soil-TKNS-1279. The sequence goes on from NZ_AP035948.1 coordinate 1,862,278, forward strand.
ACCAATCACCACCACGCCAATCTGTTGATGTTGAGCGTTATAGATTGGGGTAAATACGCGCAGGGCTTTGACTAACGCGCCTTTATTGACCGATACGTTCTCATGTCCACGCAACGCCGGTTCGATGTCGTCGCCAATAAAATGCTGGCCGACCAACTCCGGGTTGAGATGTGAATAGCGAATACCCTGCATATTGGTGACCACCACAAACAGCAGGTTATTGCTTTGCTGAATCTCCTGGGCGATGGGCTGAATCGGCAGGGTGCCGGGCGGCTGTAGCACCGCGCGTTGGATTTCTGGCGAATCCGCCAGGGTCCGCGCCACGGCCATCGCTTTGTCTTCCAGTTGCATCCGCGTCATCGCGCCGATTTGAAAGAAATAGATCAGATGGACGCTGAACAGCACCAGGGCGATCACCGTACTGAGCATCAGCGTGACCAGGGTATTGAGCTTTATGGGCCGCTTACGCGGTGGGGAATGCGTGGGTGGAGAATCAAATTCTGGCATAGGGCAGCTTTCGTAGCGGCGCGATTTATCGCGCGGATTTATAACGGGTGCGCATTACGCGCACCCGCATCGCATTAGCCCTGCGATTTTACCCGATTGGCAAAATTTTTCTTCAGCTTCTGCAACTTCGGAGGGATGACCGCCAGGCAGTAACCGTTACGCTGACCGGCACCATCCCAGTAATCCTGATGATAATCTTCCGCCGGATACCACTCGCCCAGCGGCTCGATGGTGGTGACGATCGGATCTTTGTTATCTTCCTGAGCACGGGCGATGGCCGCGATCGCTTCCGCTTCCTGTTCGGCATTGGCCGGGAAAATGGCGGAACGGTACTGAGTACCGATGTCATTGCCCTGGCGGTTTAGCTGGGTTGGATCATGGGTGACAAAGCTGACATCCAGCAGATCGCCGAAGCTTATCTGGGTCGGATCGAAACCGATGCGGATCGCTTCGGCGTGGCCGGTGGCACCGCTGCATACCTGCTCGTAAGTCGGGTTGGCACGCGTACCGCCGGTATAACCGCTTTCCACGGACTCAACGCCAATCAGACTTTTAAACACTGCTTCGGTACACCAGAAACAGCCACCCGCGATCACCGCGTATTCAATTGCCATGTCTTTACTCCTGTCAGGGCGAAAGCGTTACTGTGGGGGCGCGCTTTCGTGAATTCAACCTTGTTTAAATTAACATTTCTGGCTTAAAGTCGCGGTGCTTATCAAGCAGCAGATTGCTCATCACGGTAAAACGACCTTCCCCCGTGTAGTGCAGAGTGGGAGGAAACTCCGGCTTATCCGCCACATGCGCTTTAACGATCTCGAAGATAAACAGATTGTAGTTATCCACCATGCTATCGTCGTAGAGCTGACATTCAAAGCTGGCGAAGCACTCCCTGATCAGTGGCGCATTCACTTTGCTGGCTGGTTCAGCGGTCAGTTTGAAGGCATCAAACTTATCGATGCGATCGCCGTGGCTGTTGCCGATGGCCACCACGCTATCAATTAAGTCGGCGGCCGGCACGTTGATCACGCACTGGCCGCTGTGGCGAATCAATTCATGGCTAAAATTACCGCTGGCGATCATACAACCGACCAGCGAGGGTGAGAATTCCAGGATGGTATGCCAGCCGAGCGTCATGATGTCGTGCTGACCTTCATATTGTGAGCTGACCAACACCACCGGTCCGGGTTCCAGATATTTCCGCGCCTTGCTGACCGGAAAATCGATTTTATGTACATTCTGGCTCATTGCGCTGCTCCTTTTTTGAAGGATGCTGTAAGTGTAGCGAACCTGCGCAGGTCTTTACCTGCGCGCCAATTACAGGCATGGTATGCAGTCATCTTAAAAGGAGTGGTTTTATGGCGTCTGCGCGCGCGTTAACACAATCCCCAGCGACCCTGCACCTGCTGTGCGGCAAAATTGCCGCAGGTAAATCGACGTTGGCCTATCGGCTGGCTCAGGAAACCGGGGCAGTGATCATTAGCGAGGATGCCTGGCTGGCGCATCTGTTTGCCGACGAAATGCGTGATGTGGCGGATTATGTGCGCTGTGCTGCGAAGCTGCGTAATGCTATGACACCGCACCTGATTTCGCTGCTGCGCTGTGGTGTCTCCGTGGTACTGGATTTCCCGGCCAACACGCTGCAAAACCGGCAATGGATGAAGGCGGTGATTCAGGCTGCCGATGCCGCGCATCAGCTCCATGTCCTCGATGTCCCGGATGAGGAGTGCAAAGCGCGGCTGCATGCGCGCAACAACGCAGGTGAACATGATTTTGCTGCCACCGATGCACAGTTCGCACTGATCAGCAGTTACTTTGTTGCGCCGCAGCCGGATGAAGGGTTTACGGTGATCAATCATTAATACGCGATGTATCGCGCAAGGCCTACCGCACCACCGGCACATCAGAAAATCGGGTGGTGTAAGCCGGTGACAGCATTTCACGTTTCATTGACCAGGCTTTCTGCACCCCCTGACCGGCAAACCACAACGCGCCGCGCTGGTGGGCATTCATCTGATCGATCAACTGCATCAGTTGTTCGCTATTACGCCGAGGCTGATAGTCGGCAAACAGGTCAAACTGCGCCACGCCATCACTGAAAAAATCCCCCAGCATCACGCCGCCTTTCATATAACGTTTGCCAGGGATCCAGATCTTGTTCAGACAACTGAGCGCGGCATGCATGATGTCGCGGCTATCCTGTGTCGGCGTGACCAGCAAGGTGTCAGCCGAGTTGGCATAATAAGGGTGATGAGGATCGTGGGGACTGGTGCGGATAAACGTACCAATATGGCGGCAATACTGGCGCTCGCTACGTAGCTTTTCCGCCGCGCGCGCGGCGTAATTGCTGATGGCTTCGCGCATGTCGTTATACTCCGTCACCCGCTCACCAAAGGAGCGCGAGCAAAGAATATTTTGCCGCTGTGGGATCACCTCTTCAAAGGCCAGGCAGGCCTCACCGCGTAACTCGCGTACCGTGCGTTCCAGCACCACGCCAAACTGTTTGCGGATCAGTGCCGTGGGGGTATCGGCCAGTTGCACGGCCTTTTCGATCCCCATCAGGTTGAGTCTTTTCGCCAACCGACGGCCGACGCCCCAGACCTCGTCCACCGGCACCATCGCCATCAATTTGCGTTGACGCACCGGGGCAGAGAGATCCATCACCCCCTCCGCCTGGGTCCAGCGTTTGGCTGCCCAGTTCGCCAGCTTGGCGAGGGTTTTGGTCGGTGCAATTCCCACACCGACCCGCAGATGCGTCTCTTTATAAAGACGATCGCGCATCTGACGACCAAAGGCTTCCAGCGAGAGGCAGTTATCAACGCCGGTCACATCGACAAAGGCTTCATCAATTGAATAGACATCCACGCGCGGGGCCATCAACTCCAGCGTCTCCATCACCCGCAGCGACATATCGCCATACAGCGCATAGTTGGAGGAGAACACCACCACCTGATGGCGCAGCAAGGCTTCACGCTGCTTAAAGTAAGGGGCACCCATTTTGATGCCGAGTTTTTTCGCTTCTTTGCTAAGCGAGATGATGCAACCGTCGTTGTTGGATAGCACCACAACCGGTTTGCCGCGCAGGTCGGGGCGGAATACGGTTTCGCAGGAGGCGTAGAAGGAGTTGACGTCGACAAGTGCGTACATAATTGTGTTCATAAATAACTGTGTTTATATACAGTATTTGCCGATTGGCCCTGTTCGTCAAGCGCTGATTCGCAACACGCTTGTCCCGCGATGGTGCGCCGGATGCACCATTAACTTTCCCTAATTGATTAAGCCACAGTGAGAAAACCTTAACGCACGGTAATTCTGTTACCTGGCACAACTTCTGCATAGTTACCAGTGGCTTGTATACAAGGCCGCATACCAGTCAATCACTTGAGGGAATCACCGTGCGCAACAATGATAAAGAGAAAATTAACGCTCAGCGTCGCCAGATGATGAAATATTCGATGCTGGCATTAGGTGGCGTCGCGCTCAGTGGCATGTTGGGCAGCCCATCAGCCGTGGCGGCAGATGATGAGATTCTGATTGGCTACTGGCCGATTGTCGGTGGTTTGCCGTTGTATGCCGGTATCGAGAAAGGCATCTTTAAACAAGCCGGTTTGAACGTGCGTGCCGTCAAATTCGCCAGCCCGCAGCAGGTGGTGGAAGCGATGATCACCGGGCGTATTCATGGTTGCGCCAACGGCACCGCCACCGGGGCGTTGGGGTTGGGGGCCATTACCAGCCCGGACCTGTTCAAAATCATCTGTTCTAATCCTTCGAATGAAAAAATGGTGCTGGATGAGTTTCTGGTACCGGTCAACAGTAGCGCCAAATCGATCAGCGATCTGAAGGGTAAACGCATTGCCAGCGGCCCCGGTATCCAGAACGTCACTATGGCGAAAATTATCCTGGAGAAGAATGGCTTTACCGATACCAAGGTGATCGAGTTGCCGGTCGGCCAACATGCGCCATCGTTAGCTGCCGGGCAGATTGATGGGGTATACACGCTGGAACCCACCGGCACGGTGGCACGCATGAAGGGCATGGGCAAAGTGTTGGAAACCGGGGTGATTGCCAAATATGTGCTCGGCGATGCCAGCGCACCGTGGTTTGGGGGTGCGGCGGCGCTGACCACCAGCTTTATCAATGCCGACAAAGCGCGGGCGCGGCAGGTGATTGATGCGTATGGCGCAGCGGTCAAGTTTATCCAGCAACAGCCGGAAGAGGCGCGGCAATATGTGGCGGGTTACACCGGCATTGAAGCGGCGCTGGTGAAGGAAGTGCCGCTGCCTGGCTTCGTGATGTATGACCAGTTAACCGGGACTAACCTGCAATGGTTCCAGAAATTTTATGATGTGTTTGCCGAGCGGAAAATTTTCAGCAAGCCGCTTCAGGTGGAACCGTTGATCTATCGCGCATAAGGAGAGTGCCATGATGCGAATCTGGCGACGCAGGCTGCTGCCGCTGATCGGGCCGCTGCTGCTTTTTCTGCTGTGGCAGACGGCAGTCAGCGCCAAATGGCTCAACCCGGTGTTGCTGCCATCGCCGGGGGAAACCCTCGGCTATCTGTTTAGCGCGCTGGCGGATGGCAGCATGAATCAGGATATCGGCGATACGCTCTACCGTACGCTGATGGCCTTTGTGGTGGCGGCGGTTATCGGTGTGCCGTTGGGGGTGATGCTCGGCAGTAGTGAACGTCTGTATCGCAGCGTCGAGTTCTTGGTGGATTTTTTCCGCTCAACGCCATCATCCGCACTGATCCCTTTGTTTATGCTGATTTTCGGTATTACCGATACTAACAAAATCGCCATTGCCGCCTTTGCGGCAGTGCTGGTGATCCTGTTTAACAGCGCCTACGGCGTGATGAACGCGAAGAAGACCCGCATTATGGCGGCGCAGGTGATGGGGGTTTCTCGCTGGCATGTGTTTAAGGACATCATGCTGATGGAAAGCCTGCCGCAGACCTTTGTCGGTTTGCGCACCGGCGTCTCGATGGCGCTGGTGATCGTCATCGTCGCCGAAATGTTTATTGGTTCTGAAACCGGGTTGGGGCACCGCATCATTGATGCGCAGCAGCTGTTCAACATTAAAGATATGTACGCCTCGATTCTGATCACCGGTGCTTTTGGCTATCTGCTGAATCTGGGTTTTCTGCTGATTGAAAAACGCTGTGTGCACTGGAGTGGCAAAGCATGAAAAAACCCGATTATCCGCAACCCAATACCCATGTCACCATTCGCGGGCTGGATAAAAGCTTTGCCGGGCAGCCGCTGTATCAGGATCTCAATCTCGATTTACCCAAAGGCAAGATCGTCTCGATATTCGGGCCTAATGGCTGTGGCAAATCGACGCTGATGAACATGATTGCCGGATTGATTCCGATCGATCGCGGGCAAATCCTGTTCGACGGCAAAACGTTGGCGGAGACGAAGATCGGTTATGTGTTCCAGAATTACCGCGATGCGCTTTTTCCCTGGTTAACCGCCTGGCACAACATTGCCTATCCGTTAAAACGCCAGGGCATGAAGGCGGCGGCGGTCAAACAACGTGTGGCTGAGTTGGCGGCAATGTTTGATATTCGCTTCGATCTGCAACGTTATCCGTATGAACTATCCGGTGGGCAACAGCAAACGGTGTGTATCATGCGTGCGCTGGCGACACAGCCTGAAGTGATGTTTCTTGATGAGCCGTTCTCGGCGCTCGATTTTGAGATGACGCTGTTTATCCGCGATAAATTGCAGCAGGTGCAACTGGCGACCGGCGTCACCATGCTGATCGTCTCACATGATCTGGAGGATGCAGTGTTTCTGGCGGATGAAATCTTGTTGCTGACACGGCGGCCTACACGCGTGGCCGAGATTGTGCCCTTTGTCCTGCCGCGCCCGCGTACTGCTGAGATGATGAGTCACCCGGAGTTTGTCCGGGTGAAATCCCACACACTCGCGGTGTTTAAACGCGAAATGGCAGGCTAGCACATAGCGTAACGGCGCGATTTATCGCGCCGTTACGAAAAGAATAAAAAGTGCGGTTATTTACCGCCGCATCCCACCTGATTTAATGACCTCGTGAAATTATCCCCATCTGCGAATAACCAGTCAGCACAAATATTTTAACCTGTAAAATGTCAGGGTATTCATTCCTAAACCATTAATAAACGGGGTGGTGGCGTTTCTGCGCTGATAATTAATGACGGTAGTTAATTAGCTGGGGCGTATTATGATTGTTATTGATGTAAATGTTATTGGTTTGTTTTTAAGTAGTGACTGAAAAGATGTGGATTTACATTTATTGACATCTAATTAACACAAACATACAGTCCTTACGATTTTAACTAACATGTCACCATTTTAAATTATCGGGGAGTGTATGGATATTAAGGAACAAGGGTCTGGACGGCGTTCAGGCTTGTCATTTGTCCTGAGCATCATTTTTGCGTTGCTCACGCTGGCGACCGCCATCGCTATTATTATTGGCGGCGGAAAACTTATTTCACTGGGTGGATCGGCATATTATCTGATTGCCGGTATCGCCTATATCGTGCTGGTGGTGCTCTATTTTAAAAAACCAGCGGCGGGTTTCATTTTTTCCTGCCTGATTTTTGCACTGACGATTATCTGGTCGCTGGTGGAAGTTGGCGGCCTGATCTATTGGGATTTGCTGCCACGCCTGGTGGTACCCGCGCTGTTATTTCTGCTGAGTTTACTGGTGACCGCCACCGATAAAGGTGTGCTGTCGTCGCAGCGTCGTCTCTCTGGCGGGCTTAGCCTGGTGGTGTTTGTGGCATTAATCGCCACCTTTATTGGTGGCTTCTTCCCGCATAACACCCTCTATAACCCGGAAGCCGTCTCTGCCGAGCCGTTGCAACCAACGGATAGCGATGCTTCCAAAGCGGGTCAGGACTGGCGCTATATCAGCCGCAACGCCAGCGGCACGCGCTTTGTGCCGCTCGATCAGGTCAACGCGGATAACGTTAAAGATTTGCAGGTGGCCTGGACTTATCACACCGGTCGCCGTCTGACAGGCAATGCGACAGGGGTTGATGAAAACACGCCGATTCAAATTGGTTCCGTGCTTTATACCTGTACGCCGGAAAACCTGATTGCCGCAGTGGATGCCGATACCGGCAAGCCGATCTGGAAATTCGATCCGCATGCGCGCACCTATGAGCATGTTACCTGCCGCAGCGTCGGTTATTACGACTACGACAGCGATGAAACCCTCAGTGCCGAGCAGAAAGCGGCGTATACCGATACGGCCTGCCGTCAGCGCATTATTGTTTCCACCGTTGATGCCCGTCTGATTGCGCTGGACGCGCATACCGGCGAGCTGTGCCCGAACTTCGGCCAGAATGGCATGGTCAACCTGCAACAGGGGATGGGCGATACTGCCGACAGCCGTCGTTATCACCCGACCAGCGTGCCGGTGATTATGGGCCATCTGACAGTATTCGGTTCCTGGGTACGTGATATCACCGAAGATGAACCTTCCGGTGTGTTGCGTGCGTATGATGTGCGTGACGGTTCGCTGGCGTGGGCGTGGGATGTTGGCAACGTCGAAGGGGCGAAGCAGGGTGATGCACATTATACCCTCAGCACCCCGAACGTCTGGGCCATCCCGACTTACGATAAAGATCTCGGCTTGGTGTATGTCTCCACCGGTAACGGCCCACCAGATTACTGGGGCGGTAACCGTAATGCGGCGAAAGAGAAATACGGTTCGTCAGTGATTGCGCTGGATGTGAATACCGGCAAAACCAAATGGGTCTTCCAGACCGTCCATCACGATATCTGGGACTACGACTTACCGTCGCAGCCGGTGATGTACAACATGAAGAATGAGCAGGGCGAAGTGGTGCCTGCGCTGATTCAGACCAGCAAAATGGGTGAAATCTTCGTCCTGGATCGCCGCACCGGTAAGCCGGTGAGTAAAGTCGAAGAGAAACCGGTACCAACTTCTCCGGCAGCGCAGGAAGAACATCTGTCGCCGACCCAGCCGTTCTCAGTGGATATGCCAACTATCGGTCTGGAGCAACTGAACGAGAAGAAGATGTGGGGCGTCAGCATGTTTGACCAGCTCTACTGCCGCATTCTGTTCAAATCGGCGCTCTATTCCGGCATCTTCCAGCCGAACAGCGAGAAAACCTACCTGGAGTTCCCGGCGACCATGGGTGGCATGAACTGGGGTGGGGTGTCTATTGATGAAACTTCCGGCATTCTTTACGTCAATGATATCCGTCTGGGTATGCTGATGGCGCTGAAGAGTAAGGAAGAAGCGAAGGGACAGAAAATCTCCCTGAACGAAGTTCCGCAATGGGCCGGTACTATCCGTCCTCAGATCAGCGGGCCTTACGTTGGCGTGCGGATGGATAACTTTGCATCCTTCCTGCAAGTGCCGTGTCAGCATCCGCCGTTTGGTACCATGACCGCCATCGATCTGCACAGTAAGAAAATCGTCTGGCAGGTGCCAATGGGAACGGTGGAAGACACCGGTCCTCTGGGGGTAAAAACCCATCTGCCGATGCCGGTAGGTATGCCAACGTTGGGCGGCCCGACCACCACCAAAAGCGGTTTAGTGTTCTTTGCCGGTAGCCAGGATAATTACCTGCGTGCGCTGGACAGCAAAACCGGTAAGGAAGTGTGGAAAGCGCGTCTGCCGGTGGGAGCGACTGCGTCACCGTTGATTTATCAGTCAGCGAAAACCGGTAAAGAGTACATCGTGATCTCGGCAGGCGGTGCGGCGCACTCGCCGGATGTCGGTGATTATCTGATTGCTTACGCTTTGCCAGACAAAGCGTAAGTCTGACAACGCCCGGCGATATAAGCCGGGCGTTTTCACTCAACGTGCCGCATAAATAATAAAAGTCACCACGCCAAAGATCTCCAGTTGTTCATCTTCTGCCGGGGTAATCGGCGCGTAGCGTGGGTTCATGGCGAGCAGTTGCACACGCGGAAACTGTTGTAACCGTTTAACCGTAAACTCGCCGTTAATGGCCGCCACCACAATATCGCCATGTTTCGCATCCAGCGCACTGTCGACCACCAGTAAATCCCCTTCACTGATATTCGCGTCGCGCATGGAATCCCCTTCCACCCGGACAAAATAGGTGGCGTTGGGATGGGCGACCAGATGCTTGTTCAGATCCAGTCTGCGCTCGACGTAATCTGCCGCCGGGGAGGGGAAACCGCAGTGGACTCGCTCAAGAAAGAGTGGCAATTGATGCGGCGGTGCACCGGGCATCGGACGCATCAAGAGAGGAGAGAAGGGATGAACTTTCATGGCGAATTCTCAATGATAAAACTGTACGTATATACAGTATTATTATCAGTCAATTCTGAGATCGCAATACGTTATCCCACCATTATTTTGTAAAACCCATAGATATCAATTAATTGATGAGTTTTCCCGGTGTAATGTCACCGCCGGTCCCTCAGCCAGCGTTTTTCCTTTATTTGCGCTAACAGACACATGATCCAGCCTTGCGGTGACGTATCTGGCCTGCACCCCGTATTCAGCGGTGATGGCAATATGGTGCAGATTGACATCGGTGATCGGTGCTTCCGGCAATCCGCTCAATATCATGGCGTATTTGGCACCGGTCGCCGCCAGATGATTGACGGTGATACCTGAGATAAAAGGCGTGGTGGCCGTCACCGGCGCTGGCGTGATAGGGGCAACCAGTGAATGACCTGCCGCACCGGCCTGACCGGAGTAACTGTCGGTAACCAGCAGCGGTGTGGCAACATTTGTCATCGTCACATGGTCAACCAGGAATGGCCCAATCTTGTTGCCGCGATCGCGACCTGATTTCACGCGCAGCCCATTTTCTGCGCCGATAAATCTCACATGTGAAACCACCACATTGCCGATACCGTTGATCGTCTCGCTACCCAGTGATATCCCATGTCCTTGTCTCATCACGGAATCCTGAACAGTGATATTTTCAGATTTTCCTCCGCTGCCCACGGTGATACCTGATTTGATGGCGATATGATCATCACCGGTACTGATGTCGGCGTGTTTTATCCGGATGTCTGTAGAAGAAACGATATCGATACCATCGGTATTCGGTGAGGTGATGGGGTTGTCGACGGTCAGTTGATCAATGTTCAGCTGATGGCTATTTCTGAGTACCAGGTTCCACATGGGGGAGTTGGTCAGCCGGATATGATGAATCTCTGAGGATGACACATTATTCATTTCCACCAGCCAGGGCCTGGGCATGCCATTTGCCAAAGGTATCCCTTTATATTTTGCTGTAAAAGCCTCCGGATGGCCGGACCTGACGGTATTGCGCAAATCGATCGCGGCTGGCCACCAGGCTTGCGCACCGTTGCCATCAATGGTCCCGCCACCCTCAATCGCCACATGACTGACACCATTGGCGAGGATGAATGCCTCATTCGGCTGTGTGGGCCTGCCAAGAAAGGCATCCACGAACTGGCGAGTATCGGGGGTGGCTTTCAGGGTAACGCCGTTGGGAATCACTAATCTCACGTTGCTTTTTAACGCGATCGGACCTGAAAGCCACACCCCTGACCCCAGTGTGACTTTACCTCCGCCTTTTTGCGCACACAGATCAATCGCTTGTTGAATGGCCTTGGTATTCAGCGTTACGCCATCGCCCTTGCCACCGAAATCAGCGGGGGAGCAAAGAAAGGGCGCGGCAGCGGCGCACAAGGGAGTAAGGCTTACGGCGACTAAAGCAAAACCGAACGTTGTTTTCTTCATGATATTGACGTCAATCCATAGAAATTAAGCACAGCCCATCAATGTAGCGTTGCCGACAAAAGCGGAGTAGAAGAAAGCCGCGTAGTGGGGCCGCGTTTTCTTGAGTATTTGTTTTTTCGATGTATTTATTCCGGGCAAATGCAAGCAAATATTGCGCGAGGTTATTTGCCATTGCCATTATCCGGCCACGGTGGCTGGCAAAATCCTTATTCGCGTCTACACTTAACCGCATTGATGTTCGCAGTCTGGTTACGGTGTTGACTATAAACTTGTTAATTTGTGGAGCGTTACCCATCGAAATACCATCCAGCCGGCAAACCCTCCCCGTTATACGTATCTTATCCTGCACGCAACCCGCCTCCGAACATCGATATTGCTATCAGCCATTCGTACAGGAGGAGTGACGTGACCCCAGCGGTACATGAGATCAGCACCCTACCGTCGTTGAGCGGCGGGCTTTTTGCCTTCTTTTTTGATGTTGATGGCACGCTGGCGACGATTCAACCGCAGCCCGAGATGGTGGCGATACCTGCATCGGTGCGCCAGCATCTGCAACAACTCTCCAATCTTAATCACGGCGCGCTGGCGCTGGTGTCTGGTCGACCGATTGCGCAACTGGATGAACTGGTTGCGCCGCTGGAAGCCTCAGCGGCAGGCGTACACGGGGCTGAACGCCGTGATGCCAGTGGCCGTATACATCGTCACTCACTGCCCGCCGATGTTGCGCAAACGCTGCAACGGGAATTGCAGGAAACGCTGGATCAATGGCCCGGCACTCAGCTGGAAGCCAAAGGGATGGCGTTTGCGCTGCATTATCGCCAGGCGATGACATATGAACAGGCGGTTATCAAGCTGGCGCAGGATGCTGTCGTCCGTTTTCCGGGGCTGGCGCTGCAACCGGGAAAATGCGTGGTGGAACTGAAACCGCAGGGCATCGATAAAGGCGCGGCGATCCGTGAATTTATGCGAGAAGCGCCTTTTGCCGGACGCATTCCGGTATTTGTGGGAGACGACCTGACAGATGAACAAGGCTTCCTGGCGGTTAACGCCCTGGGCGGTATCTCAGTCAAGGTCGGAGAAGGTTCCAGCTATGCGCGCTACCGCCTCAGCAGTGTGGATGCGGTCTGGAGCTGGCTGGAACAATTACTATTACAATCAAAGCATGACAACGTCGGTAAGGAGTCAAGGTTATGAGTCGCTTAGTAGTCGTATCTAACCGTATTGCCATTCCTGATGGGACCAAAGCCAGTGCAGGCGGCCTCGCCGTGGGTTTACTGGATGCGCTGAAAACCACCGGAGGATTATGGTTTGGCTGGAACGGCGAGATCAGCGAGATTTCCGGTGAAGAAGAGGATGAGGTGAGTGTCAGCGAGGTTGACGGCATCACCTATGCTGCGATGCCGCTGAATCAGAATGATTATGATCTTTATTACTGCCAGTTCTCCAACACCGTTATCTGGCCAGCTTTCCATTATCGCCTCGATCTGGTGCAGTTTCAGCGCGAAGCCTGGGAGGGCTATTGCCGCGTCAATACCCTGTTGGCGGATCGCCTGAAACCGCTGTTACGTGCAGACGATATTTTATGGATTCACGATTATCATTTGCTGCCCTTTGCCGCCGAGTTGCGCAAACAGGGTATTAACAACCGTATCGGATTCTTTCTGCATATCCCGTTCCCGACGCCGGAAATCTTCAATGCGCTGCCACCCCATCAGGCGCTGCTGGAGATGCTGTGCGACTACGACTTGTTGGGTTTCCAGACAGAATCCGATCGCGTGGCCTTTCTCGATAGCCTGAGCCAGTTGACGCAGCTACAGAATAAAGGTGAGAAGAAACATCGGGCGTTCGGCAATACGTTTATGACCGAGGTCTACCCGATTGGTATCGAGCCTGACAGCATTAAAGAGATGGCTGAGGGGCCGTTGCCACCGAAAATGGCGGCGATGAAGCGGGAGCTGGGGGATGTGCAGAACATCATCGCCTGTGAGCGACTGGATTACTCCAAGGGCCTGCCAGAGCGTTTTCTGGCCTATGAAGCGTTGCTGGAGCATTACCCACAGCATCGCGGCAACATCCGTTATTCGCAGATCGCGCCAACCTCACGCGGTGAGGTGCAGGCTTATCAGGACATTCGTCATCAGCTGGAAACCGAAGCCGGACGTATCAACGGGAAATATGGCACGCTGGGCTGGACGCCGCTTTATTACCTCAACCAGCATTTTGATCGCCGCCTGTTAATGAAGATTTTCCGCCTGACGGACGTAGGGCTGATCACGCCGTTACGTGATGGCATGAATCTGGTGGCGAAGGAGTACGTAGCGGCGCAGGACCCGGATGACCCTGGTGTACTGATTCTGTCGCGCTTTGCCGGCGCGGCTAACGAGCTGACGTCAGCCTTAATCGTCAACCCTTATGACCGCGATGAAGTCGCCGCCGCGCTGGACCGGGCGCTGACCATGCCACGTACTGAGCGTATATCGCGTTATAACGACATGATGGCGGTATTGCGGCAACACGATATCTCACACTGGCGTGAGCGTTTCCTGGCGGATTTAAACACCCTGCCGGAACGCAGCGCAGATCACGGTACCGCGCAGAAAGTCGCAACCTTTCCGAAACTGGCCTGATTCCACACTACACCCTCTCCCGTCTTGCGGGAGAGGGCTGGGGTGAGGGCAACAGGCACACAGACCTACACCATAAATCGCACCGCTACACTGGCAGCGTTTACATTCGCTTTCCTCACTCATTATTACGCCCCGTAATCGACGCTTTTTCGTTAAGCCGCGAATATACGATATATCAGGCAATTCCGTTATTTTCGCTCAAAAAAGCAACAATCAGGTGTAAAAACGCTTTTTTTCTCGATGCAATCCTAAAGATCTTCATCCCGCTGCCGATAGTTTTGGTACATCAATGCCTAAGCGCAACGATTCATTCATATCCCTAATGTAACGCATTGTTACATCCACTGTCGTTCACTAAACACTCCCTACGAACCGTTAACGCTATGTTGGCGCTCCGCGCAGACTATTCACATAACGCTTGCGGCACGCCGTTTATGACTTTGCGCAATATTCCCTGTAAGTGATTAATTTGAAAGCGAATAATTTCGACTTAATTTAGCATATTATGCTGCATGTTATTTTAAAGGTGGTGTGTTACAGCGATCTAATCGCAATGAGGCAGATAAAAGATCGCTTAAGGCTGTTGATATGCCAGATGGCGATTTGTAAGCGAAACGACAGGGAAATATTAGCGAAATAATGCATTTTTGATTAAAAAATGAGCAACAGAAAAGCAAAGCTGAAGGGTTGGAGAAAAAATTTGCCTTAAAAGTGTGACGTAGATCACACTTTATCTAAAATTTCACCCTTATCACGTTGTATGTCGAAATCAGACGATATAGATTTGCCTTGTTTTCAGAATAGTCTTAAAAAACTGTAAGCAGACGTCACGGAAGATGGTTACAACTCAAGAAAAGATTGGCCTGGAGTTATGACTACTACTGATCAGTGTCCCGGTGGGAAGTGAAACAGTTCAGTACACGTTTGGCTATGCCTGAATATTTTTTGCCATCTTTAGATTTACCAACCAGCAACCCGAACCATAGAGATATTCTTTCTGTGGCCGTATATATGTCGCGTCTATCAGGATGGAAAAAATGGGTACATCAGAATTACTAAAACATATCTATGACATCAACTTGTCATATTTGTTACTTGCTCAGCGTTTAATTAACCAGGAAAAAGCTTCAGCAATGTTTCGTTTGGGTATCGATGAGTCGATGGCCGATGCATTGTCACAATTAACTCTACCTGAGATGGTAAAATTAGCGGAAACCAATCAACTGGTTTGCCAGTTCCGCTTCACTGACCACAACATTATTAATCGCCTGACACAAGAATCGCGCGTGGATGATTTACAACAAATCCACACCGGTATTTTATTATCCAGCCGTTTACTGCGTAACGCGTCCAAAGACGACGTTGGCACGAAAAAGAGGGCGGTATAATGAGCGAAAAAAGTATTGTTCAGGAAGCGCGCGACATTCAACTCGCCATGGAGTTGATTACGCTGGGCGCGCGACTGCAAATGCTGGAAAGTGAAACGCAGCTGAGCCGCGGTCGCCTGATTAAGTTGTACAAAGAACTGCGCGGCAGCCCACCGCCAAAAGGGATGTTGCCGTTCTCCACTGACTGGTTCATGACCTGGGAACAGAATATCCATGCTTCCATGTTCTGTAACGCCTGGCAGTTCCTGTTAAAAACCGGGTTGAGCAACGGTGTGGAAGCGGTAATCAAAGCGTACCGTCTCTATCTTGAGCAGTGTCCACAATCTGATGATGGCCCGCTGCTGGCGCTGACGCGCGCCTGGACGCTGGTACGATTTGTGGAAAGTGGCATGCTGGAACTCTCCGATTGTAAATGCTGCAACGGTAGCTTTA
The DNA here is from genome assembly GCF_059730565.1 of Pantoea sp. X-Soil-TKNS-1279. NCBI lineage: Bacteria > Pseudomonadati > Pseudomonadota > Gammaproteobacteria > Enterobacterales > Erwiniaceae > Pantoea > Pantoea sp. X-Soil-TKNS-1279. The sequence goes on from NZ_AP035948.1 coordinate 1,877,948, forward strand.
TTAACCACGCACATCAGCCAGCAGGCAGCTTTGTGTGCAGCCTGTGCCAGCCGCCATCACGCGCGGTAAAAAGACGTAAACTTTCTGCAGATTCTGCCGATACCTTTCCACAACTGCTGGATGAACAGGTTAAACACGCCGTTTAAGTTTGTTCGCATCGTGGAAGCCATCCAGCAGCGGTTAATCCGCTGCTTTTTTTTTGCGCTACGTTTGTGAATAACACCTGCGGCTCTCTGGCTTAACTTCCACCAACACGTTACGGACGTAAGGATTTTTTTGTGCTGATTATTCTGGGTTATATCGTGGTCCTCGGGTCCGTGTTAGGCGGCTACTTGTTGGTTGGCGGCCATCTGGGCGCGCTTTATCAGCCATCGGAGTTGCTGATAATTGGCGGCGCTGCCGTTGGTGCTTTTTTGGTCGGTAACAATGGCAAGGCAATTAAAAAGACCTTAAAAGCATTTCCCTTGTTAATGCGCGGCTCGAAATATAACAAAGCCGTATACATGGATTTAATGGCTCTGCTGTATCGCCTGATGGCGAAGTCCCGTCAGCAGGGGATGTTATCTCTCGAGCGCGATATTGAAGATCCCAGTCAGAGTGAAATTTTTGCTAACTATCCGCGTATTCTGGCCGATAAACAGTTAGTGGATTTTATTACCGATTATTTGCGTTTGATGGTAAGCGGAAATATGAACGCCTTCGAAATCGAAGCGTTGATGGACGAAGAAATTGAGACCTATGAGCACGAGTGTGAAGTGCCAGCGCAAAGTTTATCCGCGGTCGGTGACGGCTTACCCGCCTTTGGTATCGTGGCAGCGGTAATGGGCGTGGTGCACGCACTGGCATCGGCGGACCGTCCGGCAGCAGAACTGGGTGCGTTAGTGGCACATGCGATGGTGGGGACCTTCCTTGGCATCCTGCTGGCTTACGGCTTTATTTCGCCGCTGGCCTCACTGTTACGTCAGAAATGCGCTGAATCCACCAAGATGATGCAGTGCATTAAAGTGACCTTGCTCTCCAGTCTCAACGGTTACGCCCCGCAGATCGCGGTGGAGTTTGGGCGTAAAACCCTGTACTCCACAGAACGTCCGTCGTTCCAGGAGTTGGAAGAACACGTACGCAACGCGAAAAACCCGGCTAAACAGACCTCGGATGAAGCCTCATGAAGCATGGCAATCGCCCCATTGTGCTGATCAAACGGCGCAAACATAAAAGGCATGAAGGAGGTCATGGCTCATGGAAGATCGCCTATGCCGACTTTATGACGGCGATGATGGCGTTCTTTATGGTGATGTGGCTGCTCTCGATCGCGAACCCGCAGCAGCTGATACAGATTGCGGAATACTTCAGAACACCGTTGAAAGTGGCGTTAACCGGTGGACAGCGCAGCAGCGACAGCGACAGCCCCATTCCTGGTGGCGGTGATGATCCGACCAAAAAGCAGGGTGAGGTCAAGAAAGCGGTCGATATGGATGCACAGAAACGTCAGCTGGATGATATCCGTCTGAACCGTCTGCGTGAAAAACTCGACCAGCTGATTGAAGCCGATCCGCGTCTGAAAGCGCTGCGCCCCCATTTGATCATCAATATGGTGGAAGAGGGGTTGCGTATCCAGATCATCGATAGCCAGAACCGACCGATGTTTAAAACCGGCAGCGCCGAGGTTGAGCCTTATATGCGCGATATCCTGCGTGCCATTGCGCCGTTGTTGAATGCTATCCCCAACAAAATCAGCCTGGCGGGGCACACCGATGACTTCCAGTATGCCAATGGCGATCGTGGTTACAGCAACTGGGAACTGTCGGCAGACCGTGCCAACGCCTCACGTCGCGAGTTGGTGATGGGGGGGCTTGATGCCGGCAAAATGCTGCGCATCGTCGGTATGGCGGACACCATGAAACTGAAAAACCGCGGGGGTGATGATGCTGTTAACCGCCGCATTAGCCTGCTGGTGTTGAACCATGACACTGAAGCAGCAATTGAAAAAGAGAACGCCGAGAGCGATGCCGTCCAGGTTAGCGACCCGGCACAGATAATTCCCGATATTACCGCGCCCGCAGTTCCGGCTGCGCCGACAGCACCAGCGGCTTCAACGACACCGGCAGCGCCGGCTGCTTCGACGACGCCAGCTGCTCCGGCCAATCCGGGTGCAAGTGCGGTGACTACTGACCACTCCTCACAGCCGAGGTGATCCCGTGAGCATGGACATCAGCGATTTTTACCAGACGTTTTTTGATGAGGCCGATGAGCTGTTAGCGGACATGGAGCAACACCTGTTGGGACTGGATCCCCAGGAGCCAGATTCCGAACAGTTGAATGCTATCTTCCGCGCTGCCCACTCGATTAAGGGCGGAGCCGGTACGTTCGGCTTTACCGTTTTACAGGAAACCACTCACATCCTGGAAAACATTCTGGATGGTGCGCGTCGTGGCGAAATGGCGCTCAGCACCGACATCATCAACCTGTTTTTGGAAACCAAAGATATTATGCAGGAACAGCTCGATGCCTATAAAACCGCGCAGGAACCGAACGCAGAAAGCTTTAACTACATCTGCGAAGCCCTGCGTCAGCTGGCGCTGGAAGCCAAAGGGGTAGCGCCAGCCGCACCGGCCGCTGCTGCCGTGGTGGTAAACGAGGTGCCTGCGGCACCGGCCACCGGCGCTGCGGGACTGCGTCTGCAACTGGTTGACCTGAAAGAAAAAGAACCCGATTTGTTGCTGGAAGAACTGGGCAATCTCGGTACGTTAAGTGACGTGGTAAAAGGTGCCAACACACTGGAAGCCACTATCGACGGCGTGGGTAAAGATGACATCGTCGCGGTGCTGTGCTTTGTGATTGAAGAAGCACAGATTCGCTTCCCGGAAGGTGCCGCTGCGCCTGAAGCCGCTCCGTCACCTGCGCCAGTGGTTGCGGCTGAACCGGCACCCACTGCCACCGTAACCGATATTACTCCGGCGAAGCGCGAAACCAAACGCGCAGCCGCACCGGCCAAAGCCAGCGAATCCAGCAGTATCCGCGTTGCGGTAGAGAAAGTTGATCAGTTGATCAACCTGGTGGGTGAACTGGTGATTACCCAGTCGATGCTGGCACAGCGTTCCGGCGAACTGGACCCGGTGGCACATGGTGATCTGCTGAACAGCATGGGGCAGTTGGAACGCAATGCGCGCGACCTCCAGGAATCGGTGATGTCGATCCGTATGATGCCGATGGAGTATGTCTTCAGCCGCTTCCCGCGTCTGGTGCGCGACCTTGCCAGCAAGCTGGGTAAAGAGGTGGAACTGACGCTGCTCGGCAGCTCGACCGAACTGGATAAGAGCCTGATCGAACGCATTATCGATCCGTTAACTCACCTGGTGCGTAACAGCCTCGACCACGGTATTGAATCACCGGAAAAACGTCTGGCTGCCGGCAAAAGCGGTGTCGGTAATTTGACGCTGTCTGCGGAACATCAGGGCGGCAACATCTGTATTGAAGTGGTCGATGACGGTGCGGGCCTCAACCGTGAACGTATTCTGGCGAAAGCGATGTCCTCTGGCCTGCCGGTCAGTGAAAGCATGAGCGACGAAGAAGTCGGTATGTTGATCTTCGCACCTGGCTTCTCCACCGCTGAACAGGTAACCGACGTGTCGGGCCGTGGTGTTGGCATGGATGTGGTGAAGCGAAATATTCAGGAAATGGGCGGTCACGTCGAAATCGCCTCGAAGCAGGGCAAAGGCACCACCATCCGCATTCTGCTGCCGTTGACGCTGGCTATTCTGGATGGGATGTCAGTACGTGTTGCCGATGAAGTGTTTATCCTGCCACTCAACGCGGTGATGGAATCACTGCAACCGCGTGCCGAAGAACTGAAACCGCTGGCCGGTGGCGAACGCGTGCTGGAAGTGCGTGGTGAGTATCTGCCGCTGGTGGAACTGTGGAATGTGTTCGATGTGCAGCACGCCAAGACCGATGCTACGCAGGGGATTGTGGTGATCCTGCAAAGCGCAGGCCGTCGCTATGCCCTGTTGGTTGATCAGCTGATTGGTCAGCATCAGGTGGTGGTGAAAAACCTCGAAAGCAACTACCGCAAAGTGCCGGGCATCTCCGCCGCCACCATCCTTGGCGATGGTAGCGTGGCGTTGATTGTGGATGTCTCAGCCCTGCAATCGCTGAACCGTGAAAAACGTGTGGCCGGTGCCGCAGCGTAATCGATAACGAAAAGGTAAATACAATGACTGGAATGGCAACCGTGACGAAAATCGCTGGCGAAACCGTGGGCCAGGAGTTCTTAGTCTTCACGCTGGGAGATGAAGAGTACGGTATCGATATCCTGAAAGTGCAGGAAATTCGTGGCTACGATCAGGTAACGCGTATCGCGAACACGCCGGAATTTATCAAAGGCGTGACCAACCTGCGCGGCGTGATTGTGCCGATTATCGATCTGCGCGTGAAGTTTTCGCAGCCAGATGTGGATTACAACGAGAACACCGTGGTGATTGTGCTGAATCTTGAGCATCGCGTGGTGGGTATCGTGGTGGACGGTGTTTCTGATGTGCTGTCCCTGACGCAGGATCAAATCCGTCCGGCACCGGAATTCGCCGTGACCATGTCGACTGAGTATCTGACGGGCCTCGGCGCGTTGGGTGAACGCATGCTGATTCTGGTGGATATCGAGAAGCTGCTGAGCAGCGAAGAGATGGCGCTGGTCGATACTCTGCGCAGCGCATAAGACCTGACTAATTAACGGGTCGGCTCGCCCGGCCCGTTATCATTTCCTGTAGAAATAATCCCTTATAAATCAACATTATTTTTGCATTTTCTTCACCATCTGATCTCAATTTCATCCCTGCCACGCCGATAACTTCACTGCATTTTTTTCACTTTTCAGGGCAATGTATGTTTACGAAAATCCGTGTTGTCACCAGCTTATTGCTGGTGTTGTTGATCTTTGGCTTTTTGCAGTTGGCTTCAGGGTCGCTGTTTTTTAAAGCATTGAGTGATGACAAAACCAGTTTTAACGTCGCGCAGCTGGCGAGCAAAAACATCGCTGCAATCAATGATGCTTATATGAGCCTCAACCAGAGTCGGGTGCTGCTGACACGCATTATGTTACGTGTTGCTAACAGCAAACTGTCGGGCGAAACCGCCGATTTGACCTCGCTGTATGACCAAAGCAAAGGCTTTCAGGATAACGCGACAGCAAACTATCAGCTGTTCAAGAACACCCCGGATACCCCAGGGCAGGATGCACAGCTCAATAAACATCTGGATGAGACGTTTAGCGCTTACGCCAGTGCATTGAGTCAGATGCAGGATGCGTTGCAGGCCAACGATTTTGAAAAAGCCGGTAAGCTGCCGGTGGCACCTACCCAGAGCGCCTTCCTGAAGGATTACACGCAGTGGCGTGCCGATCAGGATCGCCTGACTGAAGCCGGTGTGGAAGCGAATATCTCTGCCTATACGCGCATGATGTGGCTGCTTGGCATTGTGATGGCGGTGGTGGTGGCAGTGATTGTGCTGTGCTGGTTTGGTCTGCGTAAGGTGCTGATCAACCCGCTTAACAGCAACATTCGTCATATTCAGCACATCGCGCAGGGTGACCTCACGCAAACCATCGCCATTGAGGGGCGCAATGAAATGAGCCAACTGGCGAGTAACCTGCATGAAATGCAGCAGTCGCTGGTGCGTACCGTCAGCAACGTGCGCGACGGCTCCGACGCCATCTTTACCGGTGCCAGCGAGATTTCTGCTGGCAACAACGATCTGTCGGCGCGCACTGAAGAACAGGCAGCCTCGCTGGAGCAGACCGCCGCCAGTATGGAGCAGCTGACCGCCACGGTGAAACAGAATGCCGAGAATGCGCGTCAGGCTTCGCAGCTCGCACTCAGCGCCTCAGAAACCGCGCAGAAAGGCGGCACGGTGGTGGATGGTGTGGTACGCACCATGCAGGATATCGCCGGCAGTTCGAAGAAGATCGCCGATATTATTAGCGTGATTGACGGTATCGCCTTCCAGACCAACATCCTGGCCCTGAACGCGGCGGTGGAAGCCGCGCGTGCCGGAGAACAGGGTCGTGGTTTTGCCGTGGTGGCCGGTGAAGTGCGCAGTCTGGCCCAGCGTAGCGCCCAGGCGGCGAAGGAGATCAAGGGACTGATTGAGGACTCGGTCAATCGCGTCAATACCGGTTCCACGCTGGTAGGCACCGCCGGGGAAACCATGAGCGATATCGTCAATGCGGTGACGCGCGTGACGGACATCATGGGCGAGATTGCGTCGGCGTCAGACGAGCAGAGCCGGGGTATCGACCAGGTCGGCCAGGCGGTGACCGAGATGGACCGTGTAACGCAGCAGAACGCCTCGCTGGTGGAGGAGTCGGCGGCGGCGGCGGCGTCGCTGGAGGAGCAGGCGAGTCGCTTAAGCCAGTCGGTATCGGTGTTTAAAATCCCGCGTGCGCAGGCCGTTGCCGCCGTGACGCGTCACCCGCAGATTGCACCGAAGCTGCTGGATACACCGCGTAAAGCGGTAACTGCGCCAGTCAGCGACAGCAACTGGGAAACGTTCTAACCCTCGCACTGACTGACAGGCATATACGTAGCGACGCGATTTATCGCGCCATTCTGTACGCGCTGCCAGAAAAATCTGCGCGATGAATCGCGCCGCTACCACAGTGATCTGAAACATGCGCCTGAAAAGGCGCATTTTTTTTATTGTTAATTTTTTTAGTTACAAAACTCTGCAATCAACATAAATGGCAGAGTTTTAGTTTGTAAAGACGCTTAAACGCCCTCAGAAACTCAGAGGCGCGGTCGATAACAGGGGGAGCCGAAACACTTTTTTGGAGAACCCATGTTAAAACGAATCAATGTAGTGACCAGCCTGATCACCGTCTTGTTGGTCTTTGGTGCTTTGCAGTTAATTTCGGGCGGCCTGTTCTGGTCAGCCTTACAAAAAGATAAGGAGGCATTTGCGGTCGCACAGGTGTCCACCAACAATGTTGCGGCGATGAGCGATGCGTGGATTGAACTCAACCAAACCCGTACGGTGCTGAACCGCGCGATGTTACGTATGCAAGGCAGCATGGCGGCGCAAACCAATGGCGGCCAGTTGGCGGCACTGATTGCACAGACGGAAAAGCAGCTCAAGGCAGCCGATGGCTATTTCCAGCGTTATTACAATTTGCCAGCCACACCGGGGTTTCCGGTTGAGCTGCGTGACCGACTGGAGGCGGATTATGCTGCCTATGACAACGGTCTGAAAGCGATGCTGGAGCGCCTGAAGGCCGATGACCTGCAAGGCATGTTTGCGCAGAACATCGAGGCCAAACAGGTGGTGATGAAGGGGACCTATGAAGCCTGGCGTACTAAACAGAGTGAGCTGGCGGCGGCAGGTGTTGCGCAGAATGAACGCGCCTTCAACACCATGATGTGGTTGCTTGGCAGCATGGTGGTGGTGGTACTCGCGGTCATCATCGGCTGTTGGTTTGGCCTGCGTAGCGTGTTGATTCAGCCGTTACAACAGCTGCTGACGCACATTCGCCACATTGCGGCGGGTGATTTGACCCAGCCGATTAAGGTGGAAGGTCGCAACGAGATGAGCCAACTGGCGGAAGGGCTACTGGAGATGCAGCAGGAGCTGGTGCGCACCGTCAGCAACGTGCGCGACGGCTCCGACGCCATCTTTACCGGTGCCAGCGAGATTTCTGCTGGCAACAACGATCTGTCGGCGCGCACTGAAGAACAGGCAGCCTCGCTGGAGCAGACCGCCGCCAGTATGGAGCAGCTGACCGCCACGGTGAAACAGAATGCCGAGAATGCGCGTCAGGCGTCGCAGTTGGCACTCAGCGCCTCAGAAACCGCGCAGAAAGGCGGCACGGTGGTGGATGGTGTGGTACGCACCATGCAGGATATCGCCGGCAGTTCGAAGAAGATCGCCGATATTATCAGCGTGATTGACGGTATCGCCTTCCAGACCAACATCCTGGCCCTGAATGCGGCGGTGGAAGCCGCGCGTGCCGGAGAACAGGGTCGTGGTTTTGCCGTGGTGGCCGGTGAAGTGCGCAGTCTGGCCCAGCGTAGCGCCCAGGCGGCGAAGGAGATCAAGGGACTGATTGAGGACTCGGTCAATCGCGTCAATACCGGTTCCACGCTGGTAGGCACCGCCGGGGAAACCATGAGCGATATCGTCAATGCGGTGACGCGCGTGACGGACATCATGGGCGAGATTGCATCGGCGTCAGACGAGCAGAGCCGGGGTATCGACCAGGTCGGCCAGGCGGTGACCGAGATGGACCGCGTAACGCAGCAGAACGCCTCGCTGGTGGAGGAGTCGGCGGCGGCGGCGGCGTCGCTGGAAGAGCAGGCGAGTCGCTTAAGCCAGTCGGTATCGGTGTTTAAAATCCCGCGTGCGCAGGCCGTTGCCGCCGTGACGCGTCACCCGCAGATTGCACCGAAGCTGCTGGATACACCGCGTAAAGCGGTGACCGCGCCAGTCAGCGACAGCAACTGGGAAACGTTCTAACCCCCGCACTGACTGACAGGCATATACGTAGCGGCGCGATAAATCGTGCCGCTACGATAAGTGCCAGTGGACAGACTCAGCTGGTCCAACCCCTTCTATCCAACATAAAGATCACCCCCTGGACGCCGATAACAGAAGCGATCCGCCAACCAATGAGGTGTTTATGTTTAGTCGTGTTCGTGTCGTTTCCGGCCTGCTGTGTGTGCTGGCGCTGTTTGCCTTACTACAGCTGTTTTCCGGAGGGATGTTTTTTCAAACGGTGAAAGCCGATAAGGATAATTTTGCCTACAACCAGCGCCTCAGTACCTTGCAGCGGGCGATGGGCACCTCATGGGTTTCGTTGGTTCAGGCGCGCAACACGCTGAACCGTGCCGGAATCCGTTATCTGCTGGACACTCAGCAGGCTGGTTCGGGTGCTACCGTGAAAGAATTGGTGGCATTGGCCAGTGAGGAACTGAAAGTGGCCGACCAAGGGTTTGCTGAATTTAACGCCAACCTGTCTGAAAAGGGTAAAACGGCAGAAAACGTGCTGACGCTTCAGGCGAATTACAACGCTTATCACGGCGCGTTGCAGGAACTGATCGATTTTCTCAATACCGGTAACTTCAAAGGATTTGTCGACCAACCCACTCAAGGGTTCCAGGACAAATTTGCTAAGGATTACAACGCCTGGCTGAGTTACAACAAAATTCTCGCCCTGCGCGGCATTGATGACAACCTGGCGGCCTATCACAAGTCAGTCTGGCTGATTGTCGCCATGCTGGTGGTGACGGTGGTGTTGATCGCCCTGGTGTGGAGCGGGATGCGTACTGCGTTGCTCCGCCCGCTGACGCAGAGCATCGAACATATCCGCCATATTGCGCGCGGCGATCTGACGCAGCAGGTTGAGGTTAATGTGCGCAACGAAATGGGTGAGCTGCTGAGTTCTTTGCAACATATGCAGCAGGAACTGGCCCGCACCGTCCGTACCGTGCGTGATGGATCTGACGCCATTTATACCGGTGCCAGCGAAATCGCGATGGGCAACAACGATCTCTCCTCACGTACCGAGCAGCAGGCGGCATCGCTGGAGCAGACTGCCGCCAGCATGGAGCAGCTGACTGCCACCGTCAAACAGAACGCCGAAAATGCCCGTCAGGCCTCACAGCTGGCGCTGACTGCGTCAGAAACCGCCCAGCAGGGCGGCAAAGTGGTGGATGGCGTGGTCACCACCATGAAAGAGATTGCCGGTAGCTCCAAGAAGATTGCGGATATCACCAGCGTGATTGATGGCATCGCCTTCCAGACCAACATTCTCGCGTTGAACGCGGCGGTGGAAGCCGCCCGTGCCGGGGAGCAGGGACGTGGTTTTGCGGTGGTCGCCGGTGAGGTGCGTAGTCTGGCACAACGCAGCGCCCAGGCGGCGAAAGAGATCAAAGGTTTGATCGAGGACTCGGTCAGCCGTGTTGATACCGGCTCGGTGCTGGTGGAAAGCGCGGGTGAGACCATGACCAACATCGTCAATGCGGTCACGCGCGTGACCGACATCATGGGTGAGATTGCCTCTGCGTCGGACGAACAGAGCCGGGGTATCGACCAGGTGGGTCTGGCGGTTAACGAGATGGATCGCGTTACGCAGCAAAACGCCGCGCTGGTGGAAGAGTCAGCTACTGCGGCGGCGGCACTGGAAGATCAAGCCAGCCGACTGAAACAATCGGTGGCGGTGTTCAATATCGGTAAAGAATTTGTCGCCCAGGCCGTTAACGTAACTACAGCGCCAAAATTATTGCGTCCGGCTGCCTCTAAAGCACTGGCACAACCGGCAGGCGCCCGCGCTGACGATAACTGGGAAACCTTTTAAACCTGTGGCCGTGGCAACACGGCCCCTGTACCTGGGTGCGCACTGGCAGCACAGTAGCAACCGCAGTAATCACAATTTAATCAGTTTGTTGCCGGGTGACCTGAGATGAAGAAATCGACGTTAATGGATCAAAATGAAGCGACCTCGCTGCTTACGCAGATGGTGCAGCGCCTGCCGCTTTCTGATGCGCACTTTCGTCGTATCAGTCAGCTGATCTATCAGCGAGCAGGCATCGTGCTGGCCGACCATAAACGCGAGATGGTTTACAACCGTCTGGTACGTCGCTTGCGGATGCTGAACATTGATGATTTTGGCCGTTATCTGGCGCTGCTGGAGCAGGATCCTAACAGCGCCGAGTGGCAGGCATTTATTAATGCCCTGACCACCAACCTGACGTCTTTTTTCCGTGAGGCGCACCATTTTCCTATCCTGGCCGATCATGCGCGGAAGCGCAGTGGTAGCTACAGCGTATGGTGTGCTGCGGCTTCCACCGGCGAAGAACCTTATTCGATCGCCATGACGCTGGCGGAAACGCTGGGTAGCGGGCCGGGGAAGTTTCAGGTTCATGCCAGCGATATCGATACACAGGTGCTGGAAAAAGCGGTTGCAGGCGTTTATCGGCAGGAAGAGTTGCGCACGTTGTCGCAATCGCAGTTGCAGCGCTTTTTCCTGCGTGGCACAGGCCCGCATGAAGGGATGGTGCGGGTGCGTTCGGAACTGTCGAGCCAGGTCAGCTATGCCCAGCTCAATTTGCTGGCGAATGACTGGTCGCTGCCTGGCCCCTTCGACGCGATCTTTTGCCGCAACGTGATGATCTATTTCGATAAAGAGACGCAGGAGCAAATCCTGCGCCGTTTTGTTCCCCTGCTGAAGCCCGGCGGCGTGCTGTTTGCCGGGCATTCAGAGAACTTCAGCCAGATCAGTAAAGAGTTCTGGCTGCGTGGACAGACAGTCTATGGACTGACCAAGGAAAGACGATGAGCAAAATCACCGTGATGTGCGTGGATGACTCTGCGCTGATGCGGCAGTTGATGACCGAAATCATCAACAGCCATCCTGATATGGAGATGGTTGCGACTGCACCGGACCCGCTGGTGGCGCGTGACCTAATCAAGCAGTACAACCCGCAAGTGCTGACGCTGGATGTGGAAATGCCGCGCATGGACGGCCTCGATTTTCTCGAAAAGCTCATGCGTCTGCGTCCGATGCCGGTGGTGATGGTGTCATCCCTCACCGGGAAAGGTTCCGAGATCACCCTGCGGGCGCTCGAATTGGGGGCGGTGGACTTTGTCACCAAGCCGCAACTCGGTATCCGTGAAGGCATGTTGGCTTACAGCCAAATGATCGCCGACAAAATCCGCGCCGCGGCACGGGCTAAATTGCACGTTCGTACCGCCACGGCGGTGCCAGCCACGTTGAAAGCGGTGCCGTTACTGAGCAGTGAAAAGCTGATTGCCATTGGTTCCTCAACCGGCGGCACCGAGGCGATTCGCCATGTGCTCCAGCCGCTGCCCGCGACCAGCCCGGCGCTGCTGATTACCCAGCATATGCCACCGGGATTCACCCGATCGTTTGCTGAGCGGTTGAATAAACTGTGCCAGATCACCGTGAAAGAGGCGGAAGACGGCGAACGTATTCTGCCCGGCCATGCCTATATCGCGCCGGGTGCGATGCATATGGAGCTGGCACGTAGCGGCGCCAACTACGTGGTGAAGATTAACGACGCACCGCCTGTCAATCGTCATAAGCCGTCAGTGGACGTGCTGTTCCGATCGGTGGCGGTCAACGCCGGACGAAATGCAGTGGGCGTGATTCTGACCGGGATGGGGAACGACGGTGCGGCCGGGATGCTGGAAATGCATCGCGCGGGTGCCTGGACCATCGCGCAGGATGAAGCCAGTTGCGTGGTATTTGGCATGCCGCGCGAGGCGATTGCACTCGGCGGTGCCAGCGAAGTGGTCGATTTGGGCCACATCAGCCAGCACATGCTGGCGAAAATTAGCGCCGGACAGGCATTGCGAATTTAACAGGCCCGTCCTGCCGGGCGAGACAACACAGGAGTAGATATGGCTGATAAAAATATGCGCTTTTTGGTGGTGGACGATTTCAATACGATGCGTCGTATCGTTCGCAACCTGTTAAAAGAGCTGGGATTCAATAACGTTGAAGAGGCAGAAGACGGTGCCGATGCACTGACGAAACTGCGCGCAGGCGGCTTTGACTTTGTGATTTCCGACTGGAACATGCCCAACATGGACGGTCTGGAACTGCTGCAAACCATCCGTGCCGACGCCACGCTGGGCAAACTGCCGGTATTGATGGTCACCGCGGAAGCGAAGAAAGAGAACATCATCGCGGCGGCGCAGGCCGGGGCCAGCGGATATGTGGTGAAGCCGTTTACTGCGGCCACACTGGAAGAAAAATTGGGCAAGATCTTCGAAAAACTGGGTATGTAAGGAGATGTGATGAGCGACCTTCCGAAACCAACAGAAGAAGTCTCGGCACAGGATATCATTTCCCGCATTGGCTCGCTGACGCGCATGCTGCGTGACAGCCTGCGCGAGCTGGGGCTGGATCAGGCGATTGCAGAAGCGGCGGAAGCGATTCCTGATGCGCGTGACCGTCTGGATTATGTGGTGCAGATGACGGCGCAGGCCGCTGACCGTGCGTTGAACTGCGTTGAAGCGGCGCAGCCGCACCAGGACAAAATGGAAGCCGGGGCCAACCAGCTGAAAGGTCGCTGGGATGCCTGGTTTGAAAACCCGATTGAGCTGGCGGATGCTCGCGAGTTGGTTACGGATACGCGCGAATTCCTCTCCGCCGTACCCGAGCACACTGCGTTTACCAATAAGCAGCTGCTGGAAATCATGATGGCGCAGGACTTCCAGGATCTGACCGGTCAGGTGATCAAGCGCATGATGGATGTGATCCAGGAAATTGAGCGCCAACTGTTGATGGTGCTGCTGGAAAACATGCCAGAAGTGAGTGCCGAGCAGCGTAAGCAAAGCACCAGCCTGCTGAATGGTCCGCAAATCCATTCGGACGCGCCGGGTGTGGTAGCAAACCAGGATCAGGTGGACGATCTGCTGGATAGTTTAGGGTTTTAATTAACCGGGTCGTTTTCGACGGCGACCTTTCTGCTATGCGTAGCGGCGCGATTTATCGCGCACATGTTTTTGACCCGGCACGATAAATCGTGCCGCTACGCTTTTACATGGCCCGGCGTTGTGCCACGGCCAGTGGGGCAACCAACACCTGTACCCCCAATGCTTCAAACGCGGCAATCTGTGCGGGGGTAATGCCGCTATCTGTTATCAGATAGTGAATATGGCTCCAGTCACAGGGCAGGGCGAACATCGATACCTTGTCGATCTTGCTTGAATCCGCCACGACATAAACGGTGCTGGCTGAGTTAATCATCGCCATCTTCACCTTGATGTCCGTCTCACTGGGAAAACTCAAGCCCAGGCGGGGTGAGATACAGGCGGTGGCAAGAAACAGCTTTTCTGCCAGGACATTCTCAAAAAATGAAGCGGCCTTCTCTCCCGATGTTGATAACGTCGGAAATTTAAAGGTGCCGCCGGTCAGTAAGATATTGATACCCGGCTCTCCGCCCAGCTTCAGTGCGATATTCACCGCCGTGGTAATCACCGACAGACGACGGATATGCCCGATCGCCTCAGCAATCGCCGTGGTGGTGGTGCCGGAATCGAAAATCACCGTATCGCCGTTTTCCACATAATGTGCCGCGAGACGGCCAATCGCCTCTTTCTCTTCCAGATGCGTCTGACGCTCCAGCAGCAGTGCGCCGGTATTCTGCTTGCCAGTCATGAGCGTGGCACCGCCGTGGTAGCGTTGCACATGCCCGGCCTTCTGCAATATACGCAGATCGGTCCGGATGGTCGCTTCGGTTAAGCCAAAGGTTTCTGTCAGCGCTTTTACGGTGACCGTGCCGTCTTCACGGATCATCTCCAGGATCTTATCACGGCGCTGTTGCATATCGGCCAGCTGCTCAGTTTTGCTTTTCAATCGAAACGCTCCCTTTTTCCAATCACGGTCTGATCTCTGCAAAAAGAAACCCGAGCTGATTTTACTCTGCGCGTGCGGGATTTGCGAGATGGCTCGCGCACATATGTATTTTCGAACGAAAATGATGTTGGGTTATGAGATTGATTTCGCAGAAAGTCGATAGCGTCTTTATCCATGCCTGTTTTTCGAATAATAAATAATTATTATTTAATTCAGTAACATAAAAAATATTCCAGTAATTTGTATGAAATTTGATCTCACCCACAAACCGTTAACAAACGATAGCTTATATTTTTGTTCGAAAATGAGTGGCGTAAGTCACAACCCGACCAACCATAACCAGAGCCATCGACAAACAACCAAGGAGAGTGAGGATGAGTGGGGAATATGATGTCAATCTGCGCTACGGCGTGAACACCGATCTTGATCTGACCGGCAAAGTGGCGGTGGTGACGGGCGGTCTCGGCGGTATCGCGATGGCAACGAATGCCATGCTGCTGGAGAAAGGAGCCCGGCTGGCGCTACTTTACCCGCCCTTCGAAAGTGACAAAGTCGCCAGCGTCAGCAGCCAGTTTGATGCCGGTCGCGTGTTGTTGGTCTGCTGTGATGTTACCGATCCTGCCTCGGTGGAAGAGGCGTTCGCGACCGTGGAGCAGCATTACGGCCAGCTCGATATCCTGGTGAACTGCGCGGGCTACGTCATGTTGCAGCCGGTACTGGAAACCGATTTTGCCGAATGGCAGAAGCAGATCGCCGTCAACCTCACCGGGCCTTTCCTTTGTTCACAGGCGGCGGGCAAACGCATGGTGCGTGCGGGTAAGGGCGGCAAAATTATTAATATCGCCTCACAAGCGGCGTCCATCGCTATTGATAACCATGTGGCCTACACCTCAGCCAAAGCCGGTCTGCTGGGAATGACCAAAGTGATGGCGAAAGAGTTCGCCCCGCATCGCATCAACGTCAACACCCTGTCACCGACGGTGGTGCTGACACCAATGGGGGAAAAAGCCTGGCGTGGTGAGAAAGGGGAGAAAATGAAAACCCTGATCCCGCTGGGGCGTTTTGCCTACACCGACGAAATCGCTGCGGCCGTGCTGTTTTTTGCCAGCAACGGCAGCGACATGATCACCGGTGCCGATCTGATGATCGACGGTGGTTTCACCATTTGGTAATTCCGCGCCTGCACCAGAGAAGGCGACACCCTGCAAATGTAATAATTACAAAGAGAGACATCACCATGAAAACCCGTACCCTGCTGTTTACTGCTCTTGCCGGTTGCCTGGTTTCGCATGCCAGCCTCGCGGCGGATAAAGGCACCATCATGATTTTGGTGAATTCACTGGATAACCCTTATTACGCATCTGAAGCTAAAGGGGCCAACCTTAAGGCGCAGGCGCTTGGTTACAAAACCACCGTGCTATCGCATGGTGAAGATGTGAAAAAGCAGAGTGAACTGATCGATGCCGCTATCGGTAAAAAAGTGCAGGGTATCGTGCTGGATAACGCCGACTCCACCGCCAGCGTGGCCGCGATTAAAAAGGCTAAAGATGCCGGTATTCCGGTGGTGCTGATTAACCGTGAAATTCCAGTGGATGATGTGGCGTTGGTGCAGATTACCCACAATAACTTCCAGGCCGGTTCTGATGTTGCCAACGTGTTTGTCGAGAAGATGGGTGAAAAAGGCAAATACGCTGAACTGACCTGTAACCTCGCAGATAACAACTGCGTTACCCGCTCTAAATCCTTCCATCAGGTGCTTGACCAATACCCGGATATGCAAAGCGTGGCACGCCAGGATGCCAAAGGCACCCTGATTGACGGCAAACGCATTATGGACAGCATCTTGCAGGCGCACCCGGATGTGAAAGGGGTGATTTGTGGCAACGGTCCGGTAGCGCTGGGGGCCATCGCTGCGCTGAAAGCGGCAGGGCGTAACGATGTCATCGTAGTGGGCATTGACGGCAGCAACGATGAGCGCGATGCGGTGGAAGCGGGTTCATTAAAAGCCACCGTGATGTTACAGGCACAGGCGATTGCGGCAGAAGGGGTGACGGATCTTGATAACTATATCCAGAAGGGCGCGAAACCCGAGAAACAACGTGTGATGTTCCGCGGCATTCTGATCACGCCGGACAATGCGAAAAACGTGCAGGATTTTAATTACAAATCTTAATTACGTACAGGTGCGCCCGCGTGCCGGGCGCCAGGGAGAATGTGATGTACAGACGACTCTGGCTACTGCTTCCTGTCGTGATCCTCAGCGGTTGCCGCATTGTGTCGCAGCAGGAGCTGGCCGACCTGAAAAATCCCCCCAATCCGCAGATGGCGAATATCCCACAAACGTGGCAGCAGAAGCTGGTGCCACAGGTGGCGCATGAGGCTAAGCCCCTTGCGCAATTGATGAAAGAATTGCAGTCGGCGAAGGATTTTGACGCTGCCTGTAAAACCTATGGTTATCGCAGCCAGGAAGAGAACCCCTGTGTATTCAGCGTCAGCGTACAGGGGGAGGTGACGGCGGTGAACACCACCTCGCGCAGTGGAAAAATGACGGTGAAAGACAGTTCCGGTGAAGCGGTCACGGTGCAGATGGGGCCGATTATTCGCGGCACCGCCTTGCGTGATGTGTATAAAGGCGCCAGCTATCAGGATTTCAATGATCAGGTGCTGTTTGGTGACTATGGACGCGCCATCAACCAGCAGGCCTCGAATATGATGCAGGGGTTTAAACCGCAGGTGGGCGATAAAGTGGCGCTGGCTGGCGTGTTCAGCAGCTGGGATATTCCGCAACAGGCCCCGGATATCACCCCGGCGCAAATCACCCGGCAATAAGGAGATGGCGATGCAAAATCTTCAGCCCGCCGAACAGTCGGATGTGATTATCGAAACCCGTAATGTTTCGCGCATTTATCCAGGCGTCACCGCCCTGGACCAGGTCAATTATCGCGTTTATCGCAATAAGGTGAACGTGTTAATTGGCGAAAACGGGGCGGGTAAATCCACCATGATGAAAATGCTGGCGGGGGTGGAAACACCGTCCTCTGGCGAAATCTTGCTGGATGGTCAACCGGTTTCGCTGCACTCCACCCATCAGGCCGAACAACACGGCATCAGCATTATCTTTCAGGAGCTGAACCTGTTCCCGAATATGAATGTGATGGACAACATCTTTATCGCCAACGAGTTTTTCCAGCGTGGGGTGATCAACGAAAAATATCAGTACGCGCTGGCGAAATCGCTGCTGGAGCGACTGGAGCTGGATGTCGATCCCTATGCCCCATTGGGGGAACTGGGCATTGGGCATCAGCAGTTGGTGGAGATTGCTCGTGCACTGTCGAAAGATACGCGGGTGCTGATTATGGATGAGCCGACCAGCGCGCTCAGTCAGTCGGAGGTGAAGGTGCTGTTCAACGTGATTGAACAGCTGAAGCGACGCGGTGTGACCATCATCTATATCTCACATCGGCTGGAGGAGCTGATGGAGATTGGCGACCATATCACCATTTTTCGTGATGGGCGTTTTATCAGCGAGCGTGAAGTTCGTGATGCGTCAATCCCGTGGATCATCGAGCAGATGGTGGGTGATAAGAAAAAGCATTTTGATTACCAGCCAGCCCCCCAGGGCGACACGGTACTGAATGTTAGCGGTTTGACGGCGCTGCATCAGAACGGTGGCTACAAGCTGAACGACGTCTCATTTTCGCTACGTAAAGGTGAGGTGATCGGTATCTACGGTCTGCTGGGCGCCGGGCGCACCGAATTGTTTAAGGGGCTGATTGGCATGATGCATTGCCAGTCGGGTAGCGTCAGCCTGAACGGGGAAATCCTCGACCGGCAAAACTTCCAGCAGCGGCTGAAAAAAGGCATCACCCTGGTGCCGGAAGATCGCCAGACCGAAGGTGTGGTGCAACTGATGTCGATCACCGCCAACATGACGCTGACGGAACTCAGCCTGCGCGGTTTTCGTCGCGCGCTGCGTCTGCTCAGCCCGCAAAAGGAGCAGCGGCGGGTGGATGAAATGATCGGCCATCTGGCGATTAAAGTCAGCGACCCCGAACTGCCAATTACCTCACTCAGCGGCGGTAACCAGCAGAAAGTGGTACTGGGCAAAGCATTGATGACCGGTCCCCAGGTGGTGCTGTTGGATGAACCGACACGCGGCATTGATGTTGGGGCAAAAACCGATGTGTACCACCTGATTGGCAACCTGGCGCAGCAAGGGCTGGCGGTGATGTTCTCCTCTTCCGAACTGGATGAGGTGATGGCGCTGGCAGACCGCATTCTGGTGATGGCCGATGGCCGCATCACCGCCGATCTGCCACGACGTGAAGCGACCAGGGAAGCCCTGATCAGCGCTTCGACACCGCATGACTGAGCCTTCCGGAGAAAATCATGAATCAGAAATATTTGCTTTATATGTATCTGCTGAAGGCGCGTACCTTTATTGCCTTATTAATTGTCATCAGCTTTTTCAGCCTGATGGTGCCGAACTTTCTGACCACCTCCAACCTGCTGATCATGACCCAACATGTGGCGATTACCGGTTTATTGGCCATCGGCATGACGCTGGTGATCCTGACGGGGGGGATCGATCTGTCGGTGGGGGCGGTCGCCGGGATTTGTGGCATGGTGGCCGGGGCGTTACTCACTAATGGCCTGCCATTGTGGGGCGGCAACGTGATGTTCTTCAACGTACCGGAGGTGATTCTGGTGGTGGCGCTGTTTGGCGTGCTGCTGGGATTGATAAATGGCACGGTCGTGACGCGTCTGGGTGTGGCTCCCTTTATCTGCACCCTCGGCATGATGTATGTCGCACGCGGATCGGCGTTGTTGTTCAACGACGGCAGCACTTACGCCAATCTGGTGGGGATGCCCGCGTTAGGTAATACCGGTTTTGCGTTGCTCGGTTCCGGCACGGTGTTGGGTATTTACATCCCTATCTGGCTGATGGTGGGCTTTCTGCTGCTTGGCCTCTATCTGACTCGCAAGACCCCCCTTGGGCGCTATATCTATGCCACTGGCGGCAATGAATCCGCTGCTCGCCTGGCGGGTGTGCCGATCATTAAAGTAAAGGTGTTTGTTTACGCTTTCTCCGGCCTGTGTGCGGCGCTGGTGGGATTGGTGGTGGCTTCACAGCTGCAAACCGCACATCCGATGACCGGCAATATGTTTGAGATGGATGCGATTGGTGCCACGGTGTTGGGGGGAACGGCGCTGGCGGGGGGGCGTGGCCGGGTATCTGGCTCGATTATCGGGGCATTTGTCATCGTATTTCTGGCCGATGGCATGGTGATGATGGGTGTCAGTGATTTCTGGCAAATGGTGATCAAAGGCCTGGTGATTGTCACGGCGGTGGTGATTGATCAGTTCCAGCAAAAATTACAAAGCAAGGTGGTGCTGCTGCGCAGGCATGAAAAAAAGCAGCAATCAGCCGCCCTGTCTGAAGTCACACACGGATAACAGGAGGCAATATGACGCGCGATTTTAGTGGAAAGACAGTGGTGATTACCGGTGCCTGTCGTGGCATTGGTGCGGGCATTGCCGCGCGATTTGCGCGCGACGGTGCGCGGCTGGTCATGGTGTCGAATGCAGAACGGGTGTTTGCCACGGCGAAGCAGTTAACGCAGCAGTACGGTAGCGAGATCCTGGCACTTCAGGTGGACGTCACTGACGAGGCGCAGGTACAACAGCTTTATCAGCAGGCGGCAGAACGCTTTGGCAGTATTGATGTATCCATTCAGAATGCGGGTGTCATCACCATTGATCGCTTTGACACCATGCCTAAAAGTGATTTCGAAAAGATTTTGGCGGTGAATACGACCGGCGTTTGGTTGTGCTGTCGCGAGGCCGCGAAATATATGGTGAAGCAGGGGGGCGGTAGTTTGATCAACACCTCATCCGGCCAGGGGCGACAGGGGTTTATCTACACCCCGCATTATGCCGCCAGCAAGATGGGGGTGATAGGTATCACGCAAAGTCTGGCGCTGGAACTGGCCCCCTGGCACATCACCGTTAACGCTTTTTGTCCGGGTATCATTGAAAGCGAGATGTGGGATTACAACGACCGGGTGTGGGGCGAAATCCTCAGCAATGAAAGGAAACAATACGGTAAAGGCGAGTTGATGGCCGAATGGGTGGAGAATATTCCGCTGAAGCGTGCCGGGCAACCGGAGGATGTCGCCGGGCTGGTGGCCTTTCTCGCGTCTGATGATGCGCGCTACATCACCGGGCAAACCATTAACGTCGATGGCGGTTTGATTTTTTCTTAAACGTACGTGCAGGTTGCCAGCAATGGCAGCCTGCGCGATAAATCGCGCCACTACGAATCCAGCAACACCAAAATTCACCGGCAGTATCCACCCATAGCCGTAATCAGACTGCATGAGGCTGCGAAAACGCAGGAATATGTTAAGGTAAAAAGAAGTGACTTTGTGATGTACCTCTGATTTTTACCTGAACTGAACCCTGATTTTGCCCATGCTGCCTGCTGTTTTATTGTCCTTATCCCAACGTTTCGTCCTCGGTGCGATAGCACTGCTCTCCGTGATGCCTGCCGTTCAGGCGTTCACCCGCGAGGCTGCGATCTCTGACACGCCATTCAGCGATGCAACGCGTTTTCAAAGAATGGCCGAGGCACTCCCCGCGCTGGGTTACCAAAACGACAGCAGCAATTTCTCCCAAAGGCTGGCCGATATGGCCAAAAGCATTGGTGAAGCCAGTGAAAGTAGCAGCGACACGACCTTTGGTCATCAGGCCGGGATCTGGGCGTTTAATCATTTTCGTGAAGAGGTGGCACAGCGGGTGTCGAGCGAAGGGGAGTCGTTACTTTCCCCCTATGGCAACGCGCAAATCGATTTTGCTGTTGATATGAACGGCAGTTTCACCGGGAGTGGGGCTGAATTGCTCACCCCGTGGGCTGACCGCAATCGCTACCTTACCTTCAGCCAACTGGGATTTCATCAAACCGATGATGGGTTGGTGGGCAATGCCGGGCTGGGCCAGCGTTGGGTTGCCGGTAACTGGCTGCTGGGTTACAACGCCTTTGTTGACCATATGTTTACCAGTCGCTTACAGCGCGGCTCCCTTGGCACCGAAGCCTGGGCGGATTACCTGCGTTTTTCAGCCAATTACTATTATCCGTTATCCGGCTGGCATAATGGCGACTCCACGCAGCAACAGCGTATGGCTCGCGGCTATGATTTCACCACTCAGGGTTATCTGCCATTTTATCGTCAGCTGGGCGTTTCCGTCAGTTGGGAGCAGTATCTGGGGCAGGATGTTGATCTGTTTAATTCCGGTACCCTTTATCACAATCCATCGGCGCTTACCTTCGGGTTGTCCTACACCCCGGTGCCGCTGGTCACCGTTTCCGCCAGCCACAAAACCAGCAGTGAAGGGGAGAGCCAGGATCAGTTCGGACTGCGCCTCAACTATCGCTTTGGTGTGGCATTAAGTCAGCAACTGAGCGCCAATAACGTGGCGGCAGCCCGCTCACTGCGCGGTAGTCGCTATGATACGGTGACGCGCAACTACACGCCGGTGTTGGAATATCGCCAGCGCAAAACGTTGACGGTTTTTCTCGCGACGCCACCGTGGCAATTGAATGCGGGGGAAAGCCTGCCATTGAAACTGCAAATTCGCGCTGCCAATGCCATCACGGGAGTGAGCTGGCAGGGTGATACTCAGGCGCTGAGCCTGACGCCACCTGCCAATAATCAGGATCCCCAGGGCTGGAGCATTATTATGCCTGCATGGGATAGCACGCCGGGTGCCAGCAACAGCTATCGCCTCGCGGTTACGTTGGCAGACAGCAAGCAACAGCGTGTGACGTCAAACTGGATTACCTTGCAGGTTGAGCAACCGTTTGAAATGGAGTCGGCGAGCGATAACCGGTTTGACCTGTTGGAGCCGTAGCCAGAGAAAAGAAAAGGGCAGCTTTCGCTGCCCTTTTAGCATCCGGTTGACACAGGCCGGACGTGCAATGAGGGTAAACGCCCTTAGAACTGGTACACCAGACCCACAACAGTGATGTCGTCGGTCGCCAGACCCAGCGGGTTGTTGTCCTTCAACAGGTTGATGCGGTATTCCGCATAAGTGGACATGTTTTTGTTGAAGTAGTAAGTGGCACCAATTGAGGTGTACTTCACGATATCCGCATCGCCGATGCTTTCAATGTCTTTACCTTTGGAAGAGACATAAGCCACAGACGGACGGAAACCGTTCAGGAACTGGTACTGCGCAACGGCTTCGAAGTTGACAGCTTTGTTAGCAAAGCCACCAGAGATCGGCGTAGCGTTCATGGTCTGACCATACATGGTCGCCAGGTAAATCTGGTTAGCATCATATTTGATTGCGGTAGCCCAGTGCTGCGCTTTGTCACCGTGACCACGGGTGGCGGCGTTCTGGGTTTCAGTACGATCCAGGCTGGCGTAACTACCCACCACGCTCAGACCGAAGTCGAAATCGTACGAGGTCGACAGGGCGAAACCGTCGCCGTTAGAACGACGTACTGCGATGTCGGAGTAGCTGGTGCGGTCGTTTTTGCCTTCGTACTGCGCAGCAATATTCCAGCCTTTCACCAGACCGAAGAAATCTTTGTTACGCCAGGTCAGCACGCCAGTTGAACGGCCAGACAAGAAGGCGTCAGTGTAACCAGAGTCACCGCCGAAGAATGGCAGCATGTCGGTGTAGCCCAGAGCATCGTAAACCAGACCATAGTTGCGGCCGTAATCCAGTGAACCGAACTCACCGTATTTCAGACCGGCGTAGCCCAGACGGGTACGGTTACCGGTTTGTGAATCAGAACCACCTTCAGAGCGGCTCAGGCTGTACTGGTACTGCCAGAAACCATAGCCGGTCAGCTGGTCAGTGATTTTGGTTTCGCCTTTGAAGCCCAGACGGGTGTAAGAGGACGTTTCACCATCGTTGCTGCTGTCATCGGAAAACAGGTGTGAAACGTTAATTTTGCCGACCAGGTCGAGTTTGTTGCCATCTTTGTTATAGATTTCGGCGGCCTGAGCCGTAGAAAGTCCCAGCAGTAACGGCATTACTGCTGCCAGTAAAGTGCGCTTCATCATTTAATTTTTTACCCTGTGTTATTTTTTAATTGTTGCCCTGCAATGGGGCGAAATGAAAATGACACAAAAGGTTCAAGATCGAAAGTGCAATAAATGTAACTAAATATTTCTAGTTGGCTTTTTGTGCGAAATTTAATCTTCAATTCCATTATGTGGGATTGTTTATTGTTTTTACTTATCTCTAAACATGACGTTTATAACATTATATTAATATATAACTAAATGATTTTATTGCTTTATATGTTTTTTGATTATTTGTGTCTAATAGGTTTTTTGATGCTCGTAAATAGCACAAGCCTATGAGTTTTTGTTCAATAACAAATACGCTGCGCCTGATAATAATTAGCATGATCACTTTTTCTATAAACACACTGTTTCTGGTTATTTCTAAAATTATAATAACCTTAGTCACTAACATTATTAGGTTCATACGGAGAAGAGTAGTGGCGAAAAAAAACGCAAAGGTGTTATTTATTTGTTGGTTTTTGTATTAAAAATGACCATTCCGTGTGGTTATTTCCACGCACCACTATCGCACTTTTGTGCACTGTTATGGTTCAGACTGAACCATTTTGGTGCTTGAGCTGCGTCATTCTGGCGAAATATTTCCTCGGCGATCACAAAAGCAATATTTCATTTTGTGAATGCATAAATCCGCTTAAGAATTCTCTGACATATAGACGCCATCAGACGCTTATTCACTTTTTATGCAGTAAAAGTGAATGGGTGGTAGTGTTAACTCATTGATATTTCGTTGGTGAAACCCGTTTATGCATTTTTTCCGCTGGCTGGCACGGTTACTGCAATATACAGTTAAGCTGAAAGTCACCGGTTTTTAACAATTTTAAAACAAAGACTTCACCTGGTGTGGAGCAGGAGAAAGGGCTATGTCACTGCAGGTTTCACGTCACGATTTCGATCAATGGATGATGCCGGTTTATGCACCCGCTGCGTTTGTACCGGTGCGTGCCGAAGGTTCAACGCTTTGGGATCAGCAGGGCAAAGATTACATCGATTTTGCCGGAGGAATTGCTGTCAATGCTCTCGGGCATGCGCATCCGGCGTTGCAACAGGCGTTGCAGGAACAGGCCAGCAAACTGTGGCATACCGGTAATGGTTACACCAATGAACCGATTTTGCGCCTGGCGAAGCAATTGATCGACGCAACTTTTGCAGACCGGGTGTTTTTCTGTAACTCCGGTGCCGAAGCCAACGAGGCGGCACTCAAGCTGGCACGCAAAGTGGCACATGATCTCTTTGGCGTGGAGAAAAGTGGCATCGTCGCCTTTAATAACGCCTTCCACGGACGCACGCTGTTTACCGTCACCGCCGGGGGACAGCCTGCGTATTCCCGCGATTTTGCCCCGTTACCGCCTGATATCCAGCATGCCCCTTTTAATGATCTGGAAGCTGCGGCAGCCATGATTAATGACGACACTTGCGCGGTGATTGTTGAACCGATTCAGGGCGAAGGTGGTGTGGTACCGGCCGACCCGGCTTTCCTGCGCGGTCTGCGCGCACTGTGTGATAAGCATCATGCAGTACTGATCTTTGATGAAGTGCAAAGCGGCATGGGGCGTACCGGTTCCCTTTATGCCTATATGCATTACGGTGTGACTCCGGATGTCCTCACCACCGCGAAAGCGCTGGGAGGTGGCTTTCCGATTGGTGCCATGCTGACACGCGAAGATCTGGCGCTGGTGATGGGTGTCGGTACGCACGGTACCACCTACGGCGGTAACCCGCTGGCCGGCGCTGTCGGTGGCAAAGTGGTGGAGTTGATTAACCAGCCTGCGTTTATGGCCGGGGTTGCGGAACGCCATCAGTGGTTCGTCACGGCGCTGGAGGAACTGAATCAGCGTCTGCCGTTATTTAAAGAGATTCGCGGTCTGGGTCTGCTGATTGGTGCCGTGCTGAATGATGATTTTGCTGGTAAAGCCAAGCAGTTTAACCTCGCTGCGGCGGAAGAGGGCGTGATGGTACTGATTGCCGGTGCCAACGTGGTGCGCTTTGCCCCGGCGTTGAATATCAGCGAACAGGAAGCCAAAGAAGGTTTGGCGCGTTTCGCCCGTGCCTGTGAACGCGTGCTCAAAGGAGCAGCATCATGATGGTAATCCGCCCCGTCGAACGTGACGACCTTGCGCAGTTGCTGTCGCTGGCGGGCAAAACCGGTGGCGGCCTGACGTCGCTACCGGCGGATAGCACGACCTTGCAGGCGCGTATCGAACGTTCCTTGCAGACCTGGCAGGGGGCGCTGCCGCGTGCCGAGCAGGGGTATGTGTTTGTGCTGGCTGACAGCGAAGACAATCGTGCGGTGGGCATTTGTGCCATCGAAGTTGCGGTCGGTTTGCAGGATCCCTGGTACAACTTCCGTGTTGGCACTCAGGTGCATGCATCGAAAGAGCTGAATGTCTATGCCAGTCTGCCGACGCTGTCGCTGAGTAACGACCACACCGGCAGCAGTGAGTTGTGCACGCTGTTTCTCGATCCCGACTATCGCGATGGTAAGAATGGCTATCTGCTGTCCAAATCGCGTTTTTTGTTTATGGCTAATTTCCGCGATCGCTTTATGAAACATGTGGTTGCGGAGATGCGAGGCGTCAGCGATGACCAGGGCCATTCTCCGTTCTGGGACAGCGTTGGCAGTCGCTTCTTTTCGATGGAGTTCAGCAAGGCTGATTTCCTGAGTGGCACCGGTCAGAAAGCCTTTATCGCCGAACTGATGCCCAAACATCCGTTATATATCCATTACCTGAGCGAAGAAGCGCAAAAAGTGATTGGCGTGGTGCATCCGAAAACTGCGCCCGCCCGGGCAGTGCTGGAAGCCGAAGGGTTTCGTTACCTCAACTATGTCGACATTTTCGACGGCGGTCCGACGCTGGAGTGTGAAATTGACCGCATCCGCGCCATTCGTAAAAGTCAGCTGCTGACGGCGGTGGCCGGTGAAGCCAGTGAAGAGTGGCCGCTGTGTCTGGTGGCTAACCTCGATTATCAACAGTTTCGCGTGGCGCTGCTGCCGGTGGATATCGCTTCCGGTCGCGTGCGCCTCAACGACAGTCAGCGTGATGCGCTGTGCTGTGCTTATGGCGACAACCTGCGTGTGGTCACGTTGGGTCGCGAGGAGAAAAAAGCATGACGCATTTTATTAACGGTCAATGGCTGACCGGCGGCGCTGAAGCCTTTAGCAAACAAAATCCGGTCAGCGGTGAAACCCTGTGGCAGGGCAAATCCGCGTCAGCTTCTCAGGTCGCTGCGGCCTGTGAAGCGGCGCGTGCCGCATTTCCACACTGGGCGCGTAAGCCTTTTGCCGAGCGCCAGGCGTTGGTGGAAGCCTTTGGACGCCAGTTGGACGCGCATAAAAATGAACTGGCTGAGACGATCGCTCGTGAAACCGGTAAACCTCGTTGGGAAACGCTGACTGAAGTGCAGGCGATGATCAACAAAATCGCCATTTCGATAAAGGCATACCATACCCGCACCGGCGAAACGGCGGAGGGAGAAAGCTCGCTACGTCACCGGCCACACGGCGTGCTGGCGGTCTTCGGTCCATATAACTTTCCGGGCCATCTGCCGAACGGCCATATCGTACCTGCCTTGCTGGCGGGGAACTGCGTGGTGTTTAAACCAAGCGAACTCACGCCGATGACGGCGGAAAAAACCGTGCAACTGTGGCAAAAAGCCGGTATCCCCGCCGGGGTACTTGGCCTGGTACAGGGCGGTCGCGATACCGGCCAGGCGCTGGCGGCGGAAACCCAGATTGATGGCCTGCTGTTTACCGGCAGTGCGGCAACCGGTTATCACCTGCATCGGCAATTTGCCGGGCAGCCGGAAAAAATGCTGGCGCTGGAGATGGGCGGCAACAACGCTTTGATCGTCGAGAATCCGGCGGATATTGATGGCGCGGTGCATATCGCTATCCAGTCAGCGTTTATTACTGCCGGACAGCGCTGTACCTGTGCCCGTCGTTTGCTGGTGAAACGGGGGGCGGCGGGCGATACCTTTTTACAACGTCTGGTCGAGGTCAGTGCCCGCTTGCAACCTGCGGCCTGGAATGCCGAGCCTCAACCCTTTATGGGTAGCGTGATCTCCCCAACCGCTGCCGGGCAGATTTTTGCCGCCTGGCAAAAGCGTGTGGATTTGGGAGGCAACGTGTTGCTGGGGATGCACTGGCCCGATCGCGACAGCGCCATCATTACGCCGGGTATCATTGATATGACAGAGGTGCGTGCATTACCGGATGAAGAAGTGTTCGGCCCGCTGTTGCAGGTGGTGCGCTATGACAACTTTGAACAGGCGATTCGCCTGGCGAATCAGACGCGCTATGGCCTCTCCTGTGGCTTGATTTCACCTGATCGCGCGCAGTTCGATCAGTTATTGCTGGAAGCCCGCGCGGGTATCGTTAACTGGAATAAACCGCTGACCGGCGCGGCCAGTTCCGCACCGTTTGGTGGCATTGGTGCCTCCGGTAACCATCGAGCCAGCGCCTGGTATGCGGCGGATTATTGTGCCTGGCCGATGGCCTCGCTGGAGAGCCCCAGTCTTGATCTGCCGGGCACGCTGTCGCCAGGTCTTGATTTCTCTGCGGCGGGGGCGGCGAAATGAAAGCCTTTGAAGCCAACTTTGACGGCCTGGTGGGGCTGACGCACCATTACGCCGGATTATCCTTCGGCAACGAAGCCTCGACACGCAACCAGTTGCAGCCCTCCAACCCGCGTCTCGCGGCGAAGCAGGGGCTGCTGAAGATGAAAGCACTGGCCGATATGGGCTATGTGCAAGGGGTGATTCCGCCACACGAACGTCCCAATCTGCCACTGCTGCGGCAGTTGGGTTTTAGCGGCAGCGATGAACAGGTGCTGGCACAGGCAGCGAAACAGGCACCACAACTGCTGTCGGCCGCCAGTTCCGCTTCGGCGATGTGGGTAGCGAACGCTGCCACCGTCTCACCGTCTGCCGACAGCGCCGATGGGCGCGTGCATTTCACCGTGGCTAACCTCAACAACAAATTCCATCGTGCCATTGAAGCGCCGGAAACCGCCGATTTGTTGCGTGCTATCTTCCGCGATCCGCAGCATTTCAGCGTCCATGATGCGTTGCCGCAGGTGGCGCTGTTTGGCGATGAGGGGGCGGCTAACCATAACCGTTTCGGCGCGGATTACGGTGATGCCGGGGTGCAGTTGTTTGTTTATGGTCGTGAGGGCAAGTCATCAGGCACAGAACCGGCGCGCTATCCGGCACGCCAGACGCGAGAGGCCAGTGAGGCGGTGGCGCGTTTGCATCAGCTGCATCAGGAACGCACGGTCTATGCCCAACAGAACCCGGCGGTCATCGATCAGGGCGTGTTCCATAACGATGTTATCGCGGTGAGTAACCAGCAGCTGTTCTTCTGTCATGAGGACGCCTTTGTCAATCAGCCCCAATTGCTGGCTGATTTGCAGTCGCGAATTCCCGGCTTTTGCGCGATTGAAGTGCCGCGCAGTAAGGTTTCGGTCGCCGATGCGGTCAATACTTACCTGTTTAACAGCCAGCTGTTGCAACGGGCCGATGGCGGTATGCTGCTGGTGTTGCCGGAGGAGTCACGCCAGCATAGCGGCGTATGGCGTTATCTGAGTGAACTGGTGGAGAGCGGTGGGCCGATTCGTGAACTGAAGGTGTTTGACCTGCGCGAGAGTATGTACAACGGCGGTGGCCCGGCTTGTTTACGGTTACGTGTGGTACTGACGGAAGCGGAGCGTCAGGCGTTGAATCCGGCGGTATTGATGAATGACCGCCTGTTTGGCGTCCTCAATGACTGGGTCGACCGCCATTATCGCGATCGCTTAACTCAGGCGGATTTGGCCGATCCGCAATTGCTACGTGAAGGGCGCTACGCACTGGATGAACTGACACAGCTGCTAGACTTAGGCTCTGTCTACGCATTTCAGCGCTGACGCCGGGGGCGCATATGTCGCCCCTTGATTTACGTAAGGAGAAAGAATGCAGGACTTTTTACAACAAACATTGTCTGGTCGGGTGCCACTGGAGCGTCAGGGGCAAAACGCCCACCTCAGTTGGCAGTGGCTGGACGAGGGCATTCTGTCCTTAACCCCGCATACCCCAACGTCGCAGGCGCTGGTGTTGTCGGCGGGGATCCATGGTAATGAAACCGCGCCGGTTGAGATCCTGAACCTGCTACTGACGCCCTTGCTGCGCGGCGAAAAACCGCTGGCGGTACGTCTGCGGGTGCTGTTGGGTAATCCGCAGGCATTACGCAGCGGCAAACGTTATCAGCAATATGATATCAATCGTCTGTTTGGTGGCCGCTGGCAGCAGGTGTCTGATGTGGCGGAGGCACGGCGTGCATTGCGGCTGGAGCAGGCGTTGGAAACCTTCTGGCACACCTGCCTGACGACTGAAACACGCTGGCATCTCGATTTGCATACCGCGATCCGTGGTTCTTACCATACCCGCTTTGGCGTGATGCCCCTCAATCAACGTCCGTGGCCGCAGGATTTTATGCACTGGCTGGCGGCCGCAGGGCTGGAAGCGTTGGTATTCCATCGTTCTCCCGGCGGTACCTTTACCCATTTCAGTTGCGAACATTATGCCGCCGCCAGTTGTACCCTGGAGCTGGGTAAGGCGCTGCCGTTTGGTGAGAACGATCTGACTCAATTCAACGCGGCATATCAGGCGCTGGCGGCGTTGTTATATGGAGACGCACTGCCAGAGGTACAGGCGCAGCCCCGCCATTATCAAGTGGCGCAACAAATCACCCGGCATGGCGAAGACTTTGTGCTGCATATGGGCGCGGAAACCCTCAACTTCACCGCTTTTCCCCAGGGGACGTTGTTGGCGGAAGAGGGAGATACCCGTTACTACGTGCAGCAGGCACGCGAGTATGTCTTGTTTCCCAACCCGAATGTTGCAGCGGGATTGCGTGCCGGCTTGATGCTGGTGGAAGAGAATGAGCAAACCCAGGCGTTGACGTTATAACGACTGTCGTGGCGGCGCGATGTATCGCGCTGCTGCGCCGCAATTTATCCTTTCGTTACGCCGACAATACCGTTACACTCCTCCTTAATTCCTGCGTTTTTTGCCTTATTCGTCATACTCTTTTGCAATTCCTCACGCATTTCTTCTCATTCTCTCCATGATCGCCTGATATCTGTCTTTTATGCTTTCAGGGCTTTACTCAGCCTCTGAGTAGTTGACGTTCAGCGTCGTATGCTTGTTTCCGAAGACGCGACACAGGCTGTCGTCATGAAACTGATAAGTAAGGACAATATTATGCGTAAACTGACTTCCCTCTTCCTGGCTACCGCGATGGCTCTCGGTGCTGCCAATATCGTCCATGCTGCGGCAGACAATCTGACGCCACCGCCGGCCGGCAGCGAGAAACCAATGCATAAGCCGCCGATGCGTCATGGTGGTATGGACATGATGTTCAAAGGTCTGAACCTGACCGACGCCCAGAAAAAACAGATGCATGACATCATGCGTGAAAGCCACAAAGACTTTAAACGTCCGTCGCTGGAAGAGCGTCGCGCTAACCACGCGCTGATTGCCTCTGACACCTTCGACCGGGCGAAAGCCGAGGCACAGGCAGAGAAAATGACGGCCAATGCCAAAGAGCGTGCTGTGGCGATGATGGAAACGCAGAACAAACTCTATAACGTGTTGACGCCGGAGCAGAAAAAACAGTTCAACGCGAACTTTGAGAAACGTCTGACAGAGAAACGCCCGCACGATGGTAAGATGCCACCACCACCGGCTGAGGGCGAATAATTCGCATAGCCTGACGGTTTGAGACCGCCGACGTTGTCCATCGCATTCGATGCTTTGGGCAGCGTCGGCGGTTTTGCTTTATAGCTCGATCAGCGGGAACTCACCCGATAGCAGAGGGCGGCAGAGGATTTTATAGCCGTCGTGATCAAAGCCATGAGGGATGCGTTGTAGCTGGCGAGCTTCGACTTCGCTACTCACCGAACCCAGCCAAAACCAGTGATCAATAACGTGGATTTGCGTCATGGCGATACCGCGTTCCACCATTCCCACTGCGCCGGACCACGGCCAGCACACCACCCGTAACGCTTCCAGTGCCTGTTGCAAACGTTGTTGATGCGCTTCTGGCGGTTCGTTGCCGCAGCAGGCGCCGGCACAGCGTTTAAGCGCGGCACGAAAACAGCCCCGGCCGCTGCGCAGATTCTCCAGCCCCAGCAAACCGTGACACAGGCGCTGTTCATCAGCGATGCTTTTCAGCTTTTCCAGCGCGGCGTGGCGGCTACGAAACAAACCATAAAGGTTTGAGGTACAGGAGAAATCGAGGTCGCGGGCGTAAACCACTTGCGGCACGGTGTCGTTAAGCTGGAGTGAGCAGAGCTGGCGGTTTTTGCGCAGGCGTTTATTGAACAACGGCTGTTGCGTTTTGATCATCTGCGCTTCCAGTAACTGCGCACCCAGATCGCCAGCCGTGGGGATCCAACTGACACGTCTTGCCTGGCGCAGCATGCTGGCTTCATCCGGCGTGCGGAAATGGGACATTACGCGACTGCGCAGGTTAACGCTTTTGCCGATATACAGCGGCAGGTTATCGCTTTCGCCGTGGAAGACATACACGCCGGGCTGATTGGGTAAACCGTCCAGCCACTGGCGAAGATGTTCGGGATACTGGTAAATGGCTGCCGCATCAAATTCAAGGCGGTAACTGGTGGCTCGTCTGACCAAGGAGGACTCCGGTTACTGGTTGTCCATCCAGTATATCAGCGAGCCTGTTTTTTCGCCAGCCGCTACAGGCGACGGGTCGCCAGCCAGCAGATCAGCGAGCCGAGGGTGATCATCAGCACCCCTTGCCAGAAGGTCAGGGAGGGCGTCAGGCCAAGCCAGAGTGACGCCAGCAGCGCCGACAGCACCGGTGTGAAGTAGGATGCCGTTGCCAGTAATGTCAGATTACCGTGTTGAATGCCGTGGTTCCACGCCGAGTAGGCTACCGCGGTGGAGACACCCATAAATAACACCTCCAGCGCCGGGATCAGGCTGAAATGCAGTGAGCTGACCTGTTCGGTGAGGGCGAATTTGAACCACAGCGCCAGCGCGGTGACGACAAAGAACAGATTGACGCCGCTTTTACCGTTGGCATAACGGCGCGTCACGTTGTTGTATAACCCCCAGGCGAAAGCAGCAATAAACGCCAGACTATACGCCAGCGGGTTACTCAGCAGATTATGCCCAAGCTGTGATAATGAACTGCCGCCGCGGCTCTGTAGCACCCAGACAATGCCCGCCAGTGACAACAACAATCCCGGCCATAGCCAGACGCGGAAGCGCTGCTGGTTGATCGGAATGGCAAACACGACGGTCAGACAGGGCCACAGGTAGTTGATCATCCCCAGTTCCAGCGACTGGGCACGATCCTGCGCCAGACCAATCGCCAGCGCGAGGCAGATTTCATAGCCGACAAACAGCAGCCCTCCGCCCCACAAATAACGCGTTGGCATCTGGCGGAAATCCGGCAGGCCGCGTGTCAGGCAGAGCAGGATCGCCGTGGTGGTATAAATCAGCGCTGCGCCACCGGTGGCGCCAAAGGCTTCACTGACGCTGCGCATCAGACCAACGGTAGTACTCCAGAGTAAAATTGCGCTTAAACCGACCAGGGTGGCGCGCGGCAAATGTGCAGGCATATAAAAGTGTTCAGAAAAGGCAATGAAAGGCGTCTTCCGTCACGAACTGGAAAACGCCGGATGGGGTTATTTTTTCCAGAAATCGTCGAACACGGTAATTGGTGGGCGACGTTTATGTTCGGTTTTCAGATACCAACCTTCAATGATTTTGGCAGCAGACGCATCAACGGTCTTGCCTTCCAGATAAGCATCAATCAGTTGATAGGTCACGCCGAGAGCCACTTCATCCTGTAATCCTGGACGATTATCTTCAAGGTCAGCCGTCGGATGCTTCAGGTAAAGATGCTCCGGACAGCCCAGCAGTTTCAGCAACTGTTTGCCCTGGCCTTTGTTGAGGCGGAAAATCGGGTTGATGTCAGTGCCGCCATCGCCATATTTGGTGAAGAAACCGGTTACCGCTTCGGCAGCATGGTCAGTACCCACCACCACCCCTTTGGTCATCCCGGCGATGCTGTACTGAGCTTTCATGCGCTCGCGCGCTTTTTCGTTGCCGCGAATATAGTCAGACAGGGTGATGCCTGCGTCCTGTAAGGCGCGCTCACTTGCCAGCACCGCTTCTTTAATGTTGACCACCAGCGACCGATCCGGTTGGATAAACGCCAGCGCATCCTGACAATCCTGCTCATCGGCCTGCACGCCATAAGGCAGACGCACGGCAATGAAGGTGTAGTCGTTATCACCGGTTTCTTCGCGCAGTTCACGAATGGCGGTTTGTGACAGGATGCCGGTCAGTGTGGAATCCTGACCACCGCTGATACCCAGTACCAGGGTCTTAATCCCCGGATTGGTTTTCAGGTAGGACTTCAAAAAATCAACGCTGACGCGAACTTCTTGCTGGGGATCGATGACGGGTTTAACACCAAGGGCTTCAATGATTTCCTGCTGCAGTGACATGAACCTCTCCTCAAGTCAGTTGCCGGACGGCACAATGCGAATCATTTCCTAAAGCTAACGCGGCTGGCCCAAAACAACAAGCCGTATGGCTTGTTGTTCGGGTTATTTGCTGCCAAATCAGGCGCTTTTTGGCTTCTGAGCCAACACCAGGAACATCACAATCGCCAACATAAAACAGCCAAAAATCGTGCCAGTCATACTCAGTAGCGAGGTGCCACCGAGACCAGTGAGCGGTACGCTGATGGCCCCCAGTGTGAACATGGTGACGCCAATCACTGCTGAGGCGCTGCCTGCGCGGTGGCCCTGGCTCTGCATGGCCAGTGATGAGGCGGTGGTGGCGATAACACCATTGCTGGCGATGGTGAAGAACAGCGCCAGCAGAATCACCGGCAGCGATGCACCGAGGATGCCCGCGAGTAACAGGCAGGTGGAGGCGACAAAGGCCAGCAGCAGGCCACCTTTCAGTACCCGGTATTCTCCCCAACGTCGGCACAGGCGGGCGCTGGTTTGAGAAGCAATAATCAGACCGAATCCGTTGGCGGCAAAGCAGAAGCTAAAGGTCTGCGGAGACAAACCGTAAATCTGTTGCAGGACAAACGGTGATGAACCGATGTAAGCGAGCATCCCCGCCATCATAAAACCCTGCGTCAAACAGAAGCCCATAAACGAACGATGGGTAAATACCTCACCCAGCGCGGCCCAGGCGGAGAAAATGGAACCCCGATTGCGTTTTGCTTCGGGCAAAGTTTCATGCAGTTTCCAGCGCGTCAGCAGGATGAGCAAAATAGCCACCGCTCCCAGCACCATAAAAATGCCACGCCAGTTCAGCACAGTTAGCATAAAACCGCCGAGAACCGGGGCGGCGATCGGGGCCAGACCATTGACCAACATCAACAAGGCAAAAAAGCGCGTCAGTTCATAGCCACTGTACATATCACGCGCGACGGCACGCGACAGCACGGCGCCACCACCCCCCGCCAGGCCTTCAAACAGACGGGCCACCAGCAGTTGATT
Source organism: Pantoea sp. X-Soil-TKNS-1279 (assembly GCF_059730565.1). NCBI lineage: Bacteria > Pseudomonadati > Pseudomonadota > Gammaproteobacteria > Enterobacterales > Erwiniaceae > Pantoea > Pantoea sp. X-Soil-TKNS-1279. The sequence continues at coordinate 1,912,948 of NZ_AP035948.1, forward strand.
AATATCCTGCGCCACGGCACAACCGATTGAGGCGACAAACAGCAGCAGGAGTGAGACGCGTAAAGGACGCAGGCGACCAAATTTGTCGCTCAACGGACCGAACAGCAGCTGGCCGGCACCAAGGCCTATCAGTGTCGCGGTGAGGCTTAACTGGGCAGTGGCGGTTTCGGTGTGCAGGTCTTGTGCCAGTTCAGGCAGGGCGGGCAGGTAGAGATCGATACAGAGCGGCCCAAGGGCAGCGAGCAGGCCAAGGGTTATGGCATAAACCAGACGGTTAGAAGGTGCAGGTGTCATTTATCCTCTGTCTTTATTAGGTGTGAAATCAGGTTCTGATAAAGGTGTTGCAGGGTCACCGCTGACGCTTTCTGTGGCGTCAGGCGGCGCAGGGCCGTGCCGTCAAACAACACGGCCAGTACTTCGACACAGGCGTTCACCTGTTCGTCGCCCAGTTCAGGATGACTGGCGCGGATCTTGTGACGGGCCTGGCTGAACATGCGGGCATCCGCCGCTTCGAGCATTGCCGCGACGCGTGGATTACGACCGGCTTCGGCGGCGACATCCAGCATCAATAATTCATCTTCCGGGTTCAGGCTTTCCCGCCAGGCAAGCGTGGTGGCGATTTGATCGCTGTCGACCCGATCGCGCATCGCGGCAACGCGACCATCGACAATACGTTTCACCATCTCTTCAATGATGGCGTCCTTGCTGGGGAAGTACCGGTAGATTTGCCCCACGCTGAGATTGGCGGCGCACGCCAGCCGCGCCATGCTGGCAGCATGGAACCCCTCCCGACGAAAACATTCGCGCGCAGCACGGATGATTTCATCCTGGCGCAGGCGGTGGCGTTCATCTTTATTATTTTCTCGTTGTCTGGTCATAACCGCCCTGAAAATAGTTTTGAGAGTGCTCATTCTCATTTGGCGATTATACGGAGCCTGTCAAAGGAACACAGGCACTTTTACGCAATCCTGACGCTTCGGAACAAACCGAATATGCTGCCATAAAATTGATTAATCTGGATTTATGTTCCAGGCTTAGCGTTACATGGACACAGTAATGAGGAACAACAAGATGAATAAAGTGCTGGGATGTATCGCTGCTGCGTTAACGCTGGCAGCACTCTCTGGTTGTACGGCTTACGATCGCGCAGAGAGCTTCGTGACCAAACCTGTGGTGAAGGATGTGAAGAAAGGAATGACCCGTGATCAGGTACGTCAGATTGCCGGGGCACCGTCTACTGAGATCACTATGGTGCATGCGCGCGGCACCTGCCAGACTTATGTGCTGGGTGAGCGCGATGGCAAACTCCAGACTTACTTCGTCAGCTATAACGACACGGGGCATGTGATGAACTACGGCTTCCAGAGCTGTAAAGAGTACGATACCGACCCGCAAGCGACGCAGTAAAGGTTGCAGAATAGTAAACGGCCCGTCAGTGACGGGCCATTTTTGTTTGTGGCTTACAAGCCGTAGGGGCGTGGCACTTCGTTATAGCTGCCGTTGATATCGCGCTGATAGTAATGACCATCCTGCACGTAATAACGCTTGCCGTTGAAGTCGAGCACACGCATACCGGCTACCGGCTCTGACTGCGGTGGCTGCACCACAACGTAGGTATCGCCCTGACGCTGATAGTAGCTGCCATTCAACAGATAGTAGGTCAGGCCGCCAATCAACACCGCTGTCGCGGCATCGGGTAAGAAACGTAATGGACCTGGTCCACCCCAGTGCGGTCCAGGACCTGGGCCGGGTCCCCACGGACCTGGGTGGGCAAGGGCGATGGCTGGTGTTAATAAGGTTAACGCCAGCACGGAGGCGATAACTTTTTTCATCGGTAGTTCTCCTGCTATGACTGGTAGCAGGATTGGCTTTTCACCGGCAAAACACAAGCGGAAAGTGGCTGGTTTTTCCACTATTTACCATGCTTAACACTTTCCTGACGATAGCGCCATGATTGCCAGAGATTGAGGAGGGGAGAGGTGTAGCGGCGCGATTTATAGCGCAGTTTTCCGTTACCAGAACCCCGCACGATAAATCGTGCCGCTACGGGAAGTGCATGAGGTTAACGATGCGCCAGTTCGGCGTGGTCGTCGCTTTCCAACACTTTTTTGTCGGTCAGACCGAGCCAGCGGCTGGTCAGGGAGCCAGCGGTCATTGCGCCATTGACGTTCAGCGCGGTGCGGCCCATATCGATCAACGGTTCGATGGAGATCAACAGCGCGACCAGCGTTACCGGCAGGCCCATCGCGGGCAGCACGATCAAGGCGGCAAAGGTGGCACCGCCGCCCACACCGGCCACACCGGCTGAGCTGAGGGTGACGATCCCTACCAGGGTGGCAATCCACAGCGGGTCAAACGGGTTGATCCCGACAGTCGGTGCAACCATCACCGCCAGCATGGTCGGATAAAGACCGGCACAACCATTCTGTCCAATGGTGGCACCAAAGGAGGCTGAGAAGCTGGCGATGGATTCCGGCACACCAAGGCGACGCGTCTGGGTTTCAACGTTCAACGGGATACTGGCGGCGCTGGAACGGCTGGTAAAAGCAAAGGTAATCACCGGCCACACTTTGCGAAAGAAACGCAGCGGATTGATGCCGTTAAAAGAGAGCAGCAGCGCGTGCACGCCAAACATAATCGCCAGGCCCAGATAAGAGGCCACAACAAAGCCACCGAGCTTAATGATGTCCTGAAGGTTAGAACCCGCGACTACTTTGGTCATCAGGGCCAGCACACCGTAGGGTGTCAGCTTCATGATCAAACGAACCAGTTTCATCACCCAGGATTGCAGGGTGTCGATTGCCACCAGCACACGTTCGCCTTTCGCTTTGTCATCTTTCAATAACTGCAACGCCGCCACGCCAAGAAACGCGGCGAAAATCACCACGCTGATGATCGAGGTCGGGCTAGCGCCGGTGAGATCGGCAAACGGATTTTTAGGGATAAAGGAGAGCAGCAGTTGTGGCACGGTCAGATCGGCCACTTTTCCGATGTAGTTGCTCTGAATCGCGTTCAGGCGCGCGGTTTCCTGCGCACCTTGCACCAGGCCATCTGCGGTTAAACCAAACAGGCCAGTGACCATCACGCCTACCAGCGCTGAAATCGCCGTAGTAAACAACAACACGCCGATGGTCAGTACGCTGATTTTGCCCAGTGAAGAGGCATTGTGCAGGCGAGCCACCGCGCTGAGGATGGAAGCGAAGACCAGCGGCATCACGATCATCTGCAACAATTGCACGTAACCGTTGCCGACAATGTTGAACCAGCCAATCGAGGCTTTCACCACCGGGCTGTTCTCACCGTAAATGGCTTGCAGCGCCAGACCAAACAACACGCCGAACACCAGGCCAGTTAATACGCGTTTTGACAGGCTCCAGCGCGCGTTACCAATGCGTGCTAATAACACCAGCAACGCGGCGAACACCACGAGATTAATAATCAGGGGAAAATCCATGCTCTACTCCAGAGATTTGCCGCGCCTCTGCATGTTCAGGCGCGGAATACAGGGTGATTCCTGAAAGGAATCCGCGCATGTTAACAGTTCATAAATGTGCAGGCTTATATCCAAATAGAATTGATTATAACTTTATCCTGATTTTTGTCTTATTATCGCGCGCTTTGACTGTTTATTATACGACCTACGCCATTTTGTAAGGTGTTGAACAATTGTTCAGGCCAGCCGTTTGCACCAAAAGACGGCAACCCAGGTGGAAACCACAGCGCGTAGCCGACCAGTGCGAGGCAAAGGGCGCGTTCCAGTTGGTTGCCTTTTTGGCTGTTCAGCAGCGGCAGGCGAAAGCGCCAGCGGCAGGGCCACAGTAGGGGAACGCCAGCAGGTGTGAGCATATCGGCGACAATATGGCTGAGATAGCCCAGAGTCATGCCCTGCAACACATCCGCAGGGATGGGCCAACTGGCGGGGACATTAATCTGAAACAGCCACAAGCTTACTGCCACCGCCAGCAGGCTGTGGGTAAAACCGCGATGACCAAAGGCGCGAGCGATGGGCTGGGAAAGCCACTTCAGACGTTGTCCCAGCACCGATTTGGGATGATCAATATCCGGCAGCAAACAGGTCAGCAGTGCAGCCGGCACCAGATGCCACCAGTCGGCACTGGCCATTACCGGCGTGAGCTCCGCGCGCTTGGCAAAAATAGCACTGGCAATGGCGAAAATGATGTGGCCTTCGGCCGTCATGATAAAACCTGGCTGCAAACTGTCGATGCATCCAGTATAGGGATTTATCCAGTGAATGAGAATATGTGACGCTGTAACCAGGCGTGAATTTAAGACGATACCCGCGTCAGAATGACGCGGGAAAAGAGCAGCTTAGCGCGCCAGCCAACCGCCATCCACCGCTAGCGTATAGCCGTGAACGTAATCCGATGCACTGGAAGCGAGGAACACCACTGGCCCCATCATATCGTCCGGTGCGCCCCAACGTCCGGCCGGGATACGGGCGAGGATCTCTTCACTGCGCGACTCATCATCACGGATTTGTTGCGTGTTGTTCGTCGCCATGTAACCGGGGGCAATGGCGTTGACATTGATGCCGTGCTTCGCCCATTCATTGGCCATCAGCCGTGTCAGCCCCATGACGGCGCTTTTCGATGCGGTATAGGAGGGCACGCGGATTCCACCCTGGAAAGAGAGCATCGAGGCGATGTTGATGATCTTGCCGCCATTCCCCTGAGCGATAAATTGTCGCGCCACCTGTTGAGAGAGGAAAAACAGGCTCTTGCTGTTGATATTCATCACATCGTCCCAGTCTTTTTCGCTAAAGTTCAGCGCATCCTCACGCCGGATAATCCCCGCGTTATTGACCAGAATATCAATGCGTCCCGCCAGTGCGACCGCCTGTTCCACCACCTGTGGCACGATGGAGGGCTGGCTCAGATCGGCCTGAATCGGCCAGAAACGGCGTCCCAGTGCTTCAACTTTGGCGGCGGTATCATCCGGTCCGGCGCGGTTGACACCAATAATATCGCAGCCCGCCTGTGCCAGACCGATCGCCATCCCCTGACCCAATCCAGTGTTACAACCGGTGACCAGCGCGATTTTTCCTTCAAGATGAAAAGCGTTCAGAATCATTATCTTCTCCTTAGGCACTAGCGCAGAGCGCTGACGCTGACGTGGTCCATGTCATCAAACACCTGATTTTCACCCACCATGCCCCAGATAAAGGTATAGCGTTGGGTGCCAACACCGGCATGGATTGACCAGCTTGGCGAAATCACCGCCTGTTCGTTATGTACCAACAGATGGCGGGTTTCCTGGGGCTGTCCCATCATATGAAACACCGCGCTGTCCTCAGCCATATCAAAATAGAAATAGACCTCCATGCGGCGTTCATGGGTGTGGCACGGCATGGTGTTCCACAAATTGCCGTCGTCAAGACGCGTCAGGCCCATGGTCAGCTGACAGGTTGGCAGTACATCCGGCACGATAAATTTGTTGATGGTGCGGCGGTTAGAGGTGGCGGCATCACCGAGGGTGGCTTTCACGGCATCCTCAAGGGTGATTTTTTTGTCCGGATAGTGGGTATGCGCCGGGGCGCTGTTGTAATAAAACTTCGCCGGATGACTGGCTTCGCTGCTGCGAAAAAGCACCTGTTGTGCGCCCTGGCCGACATACAACGCTTCCTGATGACCAATTTCCCAGGTTGTGCCATCCACTTCAATCAGGCCGGGGCCGCCGATGTTTATCACCCCCAGTTCGCGGCGTTCGAGAAAATAACTCACGCCCAACTGCTTACCCACTTCACTGCCGATGGTCACCGACCTGGTCACCGGCATCACGCCACCAATGATGATGCGGTCGATATGGCTGTAGGTCAGGGTGTAATCATCCGGGGTGAAAATTTTTTCAATCAAGAACTCGCGGCGCAGGGCGGCGGTATCGAGAGTTTTGGCATGTTCGCTGTGAATGCTTTGACGTATGTCCATCTCAGGCCTCTGGATAAAAGAAGGTATAGGTCCCGATGCGGGTCTGTTGGCATCTTAGGCAGGATGGGATGTGAATTCAATAAAAATGAAACGTTGTTTTATTTATTTGTGTTGGCGATCAAATCGACATAAAAAAGCCCACTGTGAGAGCGGGCTGTTGGGCGCTTAACCGTGTAGATGTTCGGCGGCGAGTTGGGTAAGGTCATCCAGCCTGACATTCGCCAGTGCCCAACGTGCATCATCACGATGTTCTGCCGCAGGCACCACGATGGAGCGCATACGTGCCGCTTTACTGGCGACCATGCCGTTGAACGAATCTTCCAGCGCCACGCAGTTGAGGGGATCAACGCCTAACTGTGTGGCGGCATCCAGATAAACCTGCGGATGCGGTTTGCTGTAGGGAAGATGCTCGGCGGAGGCGAGTTGATCAAAATAATGGCGCAGGTTGAACATCTCCAGAACTCGCTCCAGCATATGCAGTGGGGAGGCGGAGGCGAGGGCAATTTTCAGGCCCTGGTCGCGACATAAACGCAGTGCCTGTTCCACCCCTGGCAGCAGAGGGCGAGTTTCTTCCACCAGTTCAAGAGCGCGTGCGATGATGCGGTCCGTCACTTCCTGTTGGTCCGGGCCGTTCCACGGCAGTGTTTCGTACCACATGCGTACGGTTTGATCGATGCGTAATCCCAGGGTATCTGGCAATTCGTGGCGGCGGGTGAGATCCACCCCCAGCGTGGCGAAAATATCGAGTTCGGCGCGATCCCACAGCGGTTCTGAGTCAATCAGCAATCCATCCATATCAAAAATGGCGGCCAGAACAGGGCGACGATAAGACATACAACGGCTCCGTTTGAAATTTGGCCTACCTTAGCATGAATGCCAGGCAACCAGCATGCTGCGCTTTTTTCAGGAAAAAAAGATGCAGTACAGGTAGACTTAGGGCAAATCTTATTCCGTTCAGGGAGACACCATGACTTACCAACAGGCTGGCCGCATCGCCATCCTTAAGCGAGTGGCTGGCTGGGTGATTTTTATTCCGGCGCTGCTTTCCACCATCATCTCCGTATTGGGCTTTATGTTTAAGCACAGCGAAAAGCAACCGGGTATTGACGCGGTGATGCTTGATTTTGTGCATGTGATGATTGATATGGTGAAATTCAACACGCCGTTTCTCAGTTTCTTTTGGCAAAACTCCCCGGTGCCGGAATTCAACGGCGGCACCAATATCGGTTTCTGGATTATCTATTTTTTGATTTTCGTCGGTATCGCGTTGCAGGCTTCAGGCGCACGTATGTGGCGTCAGTCGCGCCATATCAAAGAGGGTATTGAGGACCAGTTGATTCTTGAGCAGGCGAAGGGCAACGAAGGACGCAGCCGGGCGCAGCTTGAGGAGAAAATTAATGTGCCACGTCACACCATTTTATTGCAGGTGTTTCCGTTATATATCCTGCCAATTGTGATCGCGATTGCCGGTTACTTTGTGCTGAAACTGCTCGGACTGCTGTAAGGCGTCAGGCCGGTCTGGCCTGACGTTGTCCCATCACATCTTCATCCAGCAACTGACCGATGGCGAACGTCGCTTCGTCCATCCAATTGCCGCCAAACACATTGGCGCGATTAAGCAGGTAGTAAAGTTGATATACCGGCTGACGTTGCGAAAAGCCTTCAGGCAACGGCCATACGGAATGATATCCTTCGTAAATCTGCCGTGGCAGTTCGGCGTAATAGCTCAACATTGCCAGATCACATTCGCGATCGCCCCAGTAGCAGGCGGGATCAAAAATCCACGGCCCAGCAGGACTACCGGCGCAATTTGCCGGCCACAAGTCGCCATGCAACAACGAAGGCTGTGGATGGTGGTTGGCCAGAGCGCGCTGCACACAATCAACAATCAGGTCAGTGTCACCATAATTGATGCCTTTCTCCGCTGCCAGTTGCAACTGCCAGCCAATGCGCTGCTCGGCAAAAAAGACCGACCAGCGGCGCAACCAACTGTTGGGTTGGGGAGTGGTGGTGATGTTGTTGTCGAAATCGAGGCCAAACTGGGGTTGCTCGCTCCATTGATGGAGGTGCGCCAGTTGCTGACCAAGCTGAAACGCGGTGTGCTCATTGAGGGGTTCAGGCGGCAAATATTCCAGCAGGAGAAAGCTGGTGTCACGATCGTTGCCGACACCATAAACCTCTGGGACGCGCACGGTATGCGTACGCGCCAGCAGTGCCAGCTGATCCGCTTCCCAACTGAACAGGGTGAGCATATCGCGCGTGTTGCATTTGACGAAAACGTCGAGTTTGCCGTAACGAATGCGCCAGGCTGGATGGACATCGCCCCCGGGCAGTTCGTGACGTTCGGTGATTTCGGCATCGCCGGCGTATTCGCTTAACAGTCGACTAATGGCTGACCACATGGGGTAATCCTCTTTATTCGCTGCCTGAGTTCAATTGTAACGCTCAAAACATGAACAAAACCAGCACCGGCGCGCGCTTTTCACATCCCGTCAGGGTTGTGCTTTTAAAAACGCTTCCAGTGTGGTGATTTCTACCTCGGGTTTTTCGCCCAGCGCTACCGAAGCCAATCCGGCAGCCTGTTCAGCCAGCGCCTGCTCCTCCAGCGCGCTGACCACTCCGAAACTGTTGGTACCCAGCTCGTGCGGGTGTCCCTCGGTATCTTTTAACGTGGTGTTATAGCCCGCGTTAAGCATTTCGCTGTTGAGGGATTGCAGGTCGCTCAGTCCCTTCTCCTGATAATGAAAGGTCACAATGTAACGCTTTAAGTCGCTCATCTTTCACCTCATTGTTCCGAAACAGATGTCAGCGTAGACCAGTGGACCAGATTGAGCGAATTTGCAGCAATTTGACATTGATGAGCGTCAAAAAACATCGCCAGCGAGTTCAGAAAATTCTTGTAGCAATTCAGCTGCTATTTCGCTAATTGCCCTCTATAATGCGCGCGGGTAATGGGATTAATCCCATTTGGCGCGCGGCTTCAGCGCAAAAACAGGCTTTTCCGGTGACTTCATACTTATTTACAAAACTTACCGTAAATTGCGTTGATCGTCCGGGAAAACTCTTCAGACTCATCACTTTTTAAACCGCCGTACGGATCACATTTAAATGAAAGCCTTTAACAAGCTGTCCGCTGTTCTTTTGCTCTCTGCTGGAGCATTTTGTCACCAGGCATTTGCAGATAACACCGTCTTCACCTCCATGGATGACCCTTCAACGGCGAAAAAACCGTTTGAAGGCAGCGCGTCAGCGGGTTACCTGGCGCAAACGGGTAACACCACCAGTTCCGCGCTCAGTGCTGCAACCTCAATGACATGGTATCGCACCAACACCGCATGGAGTTTGTGGGGCAACGCCGCCAACAACTCATCTAACGATGAACGTTCTTCCGAGACTTACAATATCGGTGGCCGTTCACGTTATAACCTCAACAGCGCCGACTACTTGTTTGGTCAGGCTAGCTGGTTGAGCGATCGCTTCAACGGCTACGATTCACGCGATGTGCTGACTGCCGGTTACGGTCGTCAGTTGTTGAGTGGTCCGGTGCACTCGCTGCGTGCTGAATTTGGTCCGGGTGTGCGTTATGACGATTTCCATGATGGCGGCCACGAAACCAAAGCGCTGGGCTATGGTGCGGTAAGCTATCAGTGGCAACTGACTGATACTACCAAGTTCATCCAGGGTGTTTCTGTGCTGAGCAGCTTCGGTGAAGACACCACGGTGAACTCAGAAACCGGTTTGCAGGTCGCGATTAACGAACACTTCGCGCTGAAGATGGCCTACAACGTTACCTGGAACAACAATCCGCCGGAATCTGCGCCGGATCGCACCGATACCAAAACCACCATCCAGTTGACTTACGCTATGTAAGATCACCTGAGGGTGAACGCCGCTGCCTGGCCTGTGCCGCGCAGCGGTTTTTTTTTAGCTGGCGCAGGCTTAGCGCATTTTCTGCGGGTTTTGCTTGCCGCAGAAAGCTGTTATCATTTGCGGCGCTTTATTTCCCTGGCGTCATTCCGACAATGTGGGTCTGACATCACGCCGGGTTACTCTTACTGAACTCAATGTTGCATGTAGGCTTTCGTGTGGCTTACCACTGCAATTAAGGATATGAAATGCCAGTAATTACTCTTCCTGATGGCAGCCAGCGTAGTTTTGACCGTCCGGTCAGCGTGATGGATATCGCGCTGGATATCGGTCCGGGTCTGGCCAAAGCCTGTATTGCCGGTCGCGTGAATGGCGAGTTGGTGGACGCAGTTGATCTGATTCATGACGATGCTCAGGTGGCGATTATCACCGCCAAAGATGAAGCGGGTCTGGAAATTATCCGTCACTCCTGCGCGCACCTGTTGGGTCATGCTATCAAGCAGTTGTGGCCGAACACCAAAATGGCCATCGGGCCGGTGATCGATAACGGTTTCTATTATGATGTCGATCTCGACCACACCCTGACTCAGGAAGATATTGAGCAGCTGGAGAAGCGTATGCACCAGCTGGCAGAGACCAATTACGACGTTATCAAGAAAAAGGTGAGCTGGCAGGAGGCGCGTGACGTCTTTGCCGCGCGTGGTGAAAGCTACAAAACCACCATTCTTGATGAAAACATCAGCCATGATGACCGTCCGGGTCTGTATCATCATGAAGAATACATCGACATGTGCCGTGGTCCGCATGTGCCGAACATGCGTTTTTGCCATCACTTTAAGCTGCAAAAAATCTCTGGCGCTTACTGGCGCGGCGACAGCAACAACAAAATGTTGCAGCGTATTTATGGCACCGCATGGGCCGATAAAAAACAGCTGGCTGCCTATTTGCAGCGTCTGGAAGAGGCAGCGAAACGCGATCACCGTAAAATCGGTAAACAGCTCGACCTGTATCATATGCAGGAAGAAGCGCCGGGTATGGTGTTCTGGCACAATGACGGCTGGACCATCTTCCGCGAGCTGGAAGTGTTCGTGCGTAGCAAGCTGAAAGAGTACCAGTACCAGGAAGTCAAAGGTCCGTTCATGATGGACCGTGTGCTGTGGGAAAAAACCGGTCACTGGGAAAACTATAAAGAAGCGATGTTCACCACATCTTCGGAGAACCGTGAATACTGCATCAAACCGATGAACTGTCCGGGACACGTCCAGATCTTCAACCAGGGTCTGAAATCCTACCGTGACTTACCGCTGCGTATGGCGGAGTTCGGCAGCTGCCATCGTAATGAACCGTCAGGTTCCTTACATGGTCTGATGCGTGTGCGTGGCTTCACCCAGGATGATGCTCACATCTTCTGTACCGAAGATCAGGTACGTGATGAGGTGAACAGCTGTATCCGTATGGTGTATGACATGTATAGCACCTTCGGTTTTGAAAAAATTGTGGTAAAACTTTCCACCCGTCCGGAAAAACGTATCGGTACCGATGAAATGTGGGACCGCGCGGAAGTGGATTTGGCGGAAGCACTGAAAGAAAACCAGATTCCGTTTGAGTATCAACCGGGTGAAGGGGCTTTCTACGGTCCGAAAATTGAATTCACCCTGCACGATTGTCTTGATCGTGCCTGGCAGTGTGGCACCGTTCAGCTAGACTTCTCGCTGCCGAAGCGTCTGGACGCCACCTATGTGGGTGAAAACAACGATCGTCAGACACCGGTTATGATTCACCGCGCGATTTTGGGTTCTATGGAACGCTTTATCGGTATTCTGACCGAAGAGTTCGCTGGCTTCTTCCCAAGTTGGCTGGCTCCGGTACAGGCGGTGGTGATGAATATCACGGATAGTCAGGCAGAATATGTCAGCGAATTGACAAAGAAATTGCAGAATGCAGGCATTCGTGTCAAAGCAGACTTGAGAAACGAGAAGATAGGCTTTAAAATCCGCGAGCACACATTACGTCGCGTCCCTTACATGCTGGTTTGCGGTGAGAAAGAGGTGGAAGCAGGCAAAGTTGCCGTGCGCACCCGCCGTGGTAAAGACCTCGGGAGCATGGACGTAGATGTGTTTGTTGAGAAGCTGCAACAAGAGATTCGCAGCCGACATCTTCACCAATTGGAGGAATAAGGTATTAAAGGCGGAAAACGAGTACAACCGACGCGTCCTAATCGTATCAACGGCGAAATTCGCGCTACTGAAGTGCGCCTGACTGGCGTTGATGGCGAGCAACTTGGCATTGTCTCTCTGCGCGAAGCTATCGAGAAAGCAGAAGAAGCTGGCGTAGATTTAGTTGAAATCAGCCCGAACGCCGAACCGCCGGTTTGCCGTATTATGGATTACGGCAAGTTCCTCTATGAAAAGAGCAAATCTTCTAAGGAACAGAAGAAGAAGCAGAAAGTTATCCAGGTTAAGGAAATTAAATTCCGTCCTGGTACCGACGAAGGCGACTATCAGGTAAAACTCCGCAGCCTGATTCGTTTTCTGGAAGAGGGCGATAAAGCCAAAATCACGCTGCGTTTCCGTGGTCGTGAGATGGCGCACCAACAGATCGGTATTGAAGTGCTTAACCGCGTGAAAGACGATCTGAGTGAACTGGCAGTGGTCGAATCCTTCCCATCGAAGATCGAAGGCCGCCAGATGATCATGGTGCTCGCACCTAAGAAGAAACAGTAGGCTTTCAAGTAATAAATGCCGCGCAGCGTTCGCGCTGTGCGGATTTTTATTCGCCTGTCTGGTTCATTTTATTAACAATGCGAAGTGGATATTTGTAAAAATGCCAAAGATTAAAACTGTACGTGGCGCGGCTAAGCGCTTCAAGAAGACCGCTTCTGGCGGCTTCAAGCGTAAGCACGCAAACCTGCGTCATATTCTGACCAAAAAATCAACTAAGCGTAAACGTCACCTGCGTCCGAAAGGCATGGTGTCTAAAGGCGATCTGGGCCTGGTAGTAGCCTGCCTGCCGTACGCTTAAGTTTAATTTTTTTTCACTCGGAATATAGAAACAGGAGAGTCCCATGGCTCGCGTAAAACGTGGTGTAATTGCTCGCGCACGTCACAAGAAAATCTTAAAACAAGCTAAAGGCTACTACGGTGCACGTTCTCGTGTATACCGCGTTGCCTTCCAGGCTGTTATCAAAGCTGGTCAGTATGCTTACCGTGACCGTCGTCAACGTAAGCGTCAGTTCCGTCAGCTGTGGATCGCGCGTATCAACGCTGCGGCACGTCAGAACGGCATCTCTTACAGCCGTTTCATCAATGGCCTGAAAAAAGCGTCCATTGAAATCGACCGTAAGATCCTGGCAGACATCGCTGTATTCGACAAAGTGACCTTCACGGCACTGGTTGAAAAAGCGAAATCAGCTCTGGCGTAAGTCAGGTAAAAAAGGGAGCTTGCTCCCTTTTTTATTATCCGCAAGCCACGCAAAAGATTGACATTTTACTCGCCGCGCTTTTCAATAGTGCCGTTGAAATCATGACAAGGTAACGCAAGCATGAATGCTGCTATTTTCCGTTTCTTTTTTTACTTTAGCGCCTGACATCCGGGGGCTTTTGCGCATAAGAAAAGAAACGAAAAATCGCGCTGAAAGCCTCCCTCGTGGAGGCTTTTTTGTTTCTGGCGACACTACATTGGATCGAAAGATCCCAACGAGAACAGACCAGCCTGACTGGAAGAAGAGGAAATCATGTCCCAACTCGCAGACCTGGTGGCCCGTGCCACGGCCGCCATCGACGAGGCGTCGGATATCGCCGCTCTGGACGCTGTGCGCGTCGAATTCCTGGGGAAAAAAGGCCATCTGACATTACAGATGACCACCCTGCGCGAACTGCCGGCCGAAGAACGTCCGGCGGCCGGTGCGGTTATTAACGACGCCAAGCAGCAGGTACAGGATCGTCTTAACGCGCGTAAAGAGACGCTGGAAAACGCCGCGTTGAATGCGCGTCTGGCGGCAGAAACCATCGACGTTTCACTGCCGGGTCGCCGTACAGAGAACGGTGGTCTGCATCCGGTCACCCGCACCATCGATCGTATCGAAACCTTTTTCGGTGAATTGGGTTTCGCGGTCGCCACCGGGCCGGAAATTGAAGACGACTACCACAACTTTGACGCGCTGAATATTCCGGGTCATCACCCGGCACGCGCTGACCACGATACCTTCTGGTTCGATGCCACCCGCCTGCTGCGTACGCAGACCTCGGGCGTGCAGATCCGTACCATGAAAAACCAGCAGCCGCCGATTCGCATCATCGCGCCGGGCCGTGTGTATCGTAACGATTACGATCAGACTCACACCCCGATGTTCCATCAGATGGAAGGGCTGATTGTGGATAAAGATATCAGCTTCACCAACCTGAAAGGCACGCTGCACGATTTCCTGAATAACTTCTTTGAAGAAAATCTGCAAATCCGCTTCCGTCCGTCTTACTTCCCGTTCACCGAACCGTCCGCTGAAGTGGATGTGATGGGCAAAAACGGTAAATGGCTGGAAGTGCTGGGTTGCGGCATGGTGCATCCGAACGTGTTGCGTAACGTTGGTATCGACCCGGAAATCTACTCCGGCTTCGCCTTCGGTATGGGTATGGAGCGTCTGACCATGCTGCGCTATGGCGTAACCGATTTGCGCGCCTTCTTCGAAAATGATTTACGTTTCCTCAAACAATTTAAATAAGGGCAGGTTATCCAATGAAATTCAGTGAACTCTGGTTACGCGAATGGGTAAATCCAGCCCTGGACAGCGCTGCGCTGTCTGAACAGATCACCATGGCCGGCCTGGAAGTGGACGGCGTTGATGCGGTTGCCGGTGCATTTAACGGCGTTGTGGTGGGAGAAGTGGTGGAGTGCGGCCAGCATCCTAACGCAGACAAACTGCGTGTCACCAAAATCAATGTCGGGGGCGATCGCCTGCTGGATATCGTTTGTGGCGCACCAAACTGCCGTCAGGGCCTGAAAGTTGCGGTAGCAACCGTGGGCGCAGTACTGCCGGGTGATTTTAAGATTAAAGCCGCCAAGCTGCGTGGTGAGCCGTCTGAAGGCATGCTGTGCTCGTTCTCTGAGCTGGGTATTTCCGACGATCACAGCGGCATTATTGAGCTGCCAACCGATGCGCCTATCGGCACCGATATTCGCGAATACCTGAAGCTGGGCGATAACACCATCGAAATCAGCGTGACGCCGAACCGTGCCGACTGTCTTGGCATCATCGGTATCGCCCGCGATGTGGCGGTGCTGAATGGTCTGCCGCTGAATGCGCCTGCTATCGAGCCGGTAAAAGCCACCATCAGCGATACCTTCCCGATTCGGGTTGAGGCTACCGCTGCCTGCCCGCGTTACCTTGGCCGCGTGGTAAAAGGTGTGAACGTCAAAGCGGCAACCCCGCTGTGGATGCGTGAAAAACTGCGTCGCTGCGGTATCCGCTCTATCGATCCGGTGGTCGATATCACCAACTATGTGCTGCTGGAGCTGGGTCAGCCGATGCATGCCTTCGACCTTGATCGTATCGACGGTGGCATTGTTGTGCGTATGGCGAAAGAGGGCGAAAGCCTGACGTTGCTGGACGGCAGCGAAGCGAAACTCAGCAGCGACACGCTGGTGATTGCCGATCACCACAAAGCGCTGGCTATGGGTGGCATCTTCGGTGGTGAACATTCTGGTGTTAATGAAGAGACGCAAAACATTCTGTTCGAATGCGCCTACTTCGATCCACTGGCGATTACCGGTCGTGCACGCCGTCAGGGTCTGCATACCGATGCTTCTCACCGTTATGAGCGTGGTGTCGATCCGGCACTGCAATACAAAGCGATTGAGCGTGCAACCCAACTGCTGCTGGACATCTGTGGTGGCGAAGCGGGTCCGGTTATTGACCAGACTGACGCGGCGACATTACCGCCGCGTGCCACTATCCGTTTACGTCGCGAAAAGCTGGACCGTCTGATCGGTCATGTGATTGCGGATGAGCAGGTCACCGATATCCTGACGCGCCTGGGTTGTGAAATCACGGTTAGCGCCGGTGAGTGGACCGCCATCGCACCAAGCTGGCGTTTCGATATGGCTATCGAAGAAGACCTGGTTGAAGAAGTCGCACGTATCTACGGCTACAACAACATCCCGGATGTCCCGGTGAAGGCCAGCCTGGTCATGACCCAGCATCGCGAAGCAGATTTGTCACTGAAACGTGCCAAAACACTGCTGGTGGATAAAGGCTATCAGGAAGCGATCACCTATAGTTTCGTCGATCCGAAGGTCCAGCAATTGTTGCATCCGGGCGAAGAAGCGCTGATTCTGCCCAGCCCGATTTCCAGCGATATGTCGGCGATGCGTCTGTCTTTATGGACCGGTTTACTGGGTGCGGTAGTGTACAACCAGAACCGTCAGCAGAGTCGTGTACGTCTGTTTGAAAGCGGTTTGCGCTTTGTGCCTGATACTCAGGCCGATCTCGGCATCCGTCAGGATCTTATGCTGGCGGGCGTATTGAGCGGTAATCGCAATGAAGAGCATTGGGATCTGGCGCGCCAGGCGGTTGACTTCTATGATTTAAAAGGCGATTTAGAGTCGCTGCTGGATTTAACCGGCAAACTGGATGCGATTTCTTTCCGTGCAGAAGCGAATCCAGCCCTGCATCCGGGACAAAGCGCAGCAATTTATTTAGGCGATGAACGAATCGGATTTATCGGGGTGGTTCATCCGGAGCTGGAACGTAAGCTGGATCTCAACGGTCGCACCTTAGTGTTTGAACTGCTTTGGAATAAGGTCGCAGACCGCGTCCTGCCTGACGCGCGCGAGATTTCACGCTTCCCGGCGAACCGTCGCGATATCGCTGTGGTAGTGGCTGAAAACGTGCCCGCAGCAGATATCATCGCGGAGTGTAAGAAAGTTGGCGTAAATCAGGTAGTTGGCGTAAACTTGTTTGACGTGTACCGTGGTAAGGGCGTAAACGAAGGCGAAAAGAGCCTTGCGATTAGCCTGATTTTGCAGGATACCAGCCGGACACTCGAAGAAGAGGAGATTGCCGCGACCGTTGCCAAATGCGTTGCGGCATTAAAAGAGCGATTCCAGGCAACCTTGAGGGATTGAACCTATGGCGCTTACAAAAGCTGAAATGTCAGAGTACCTGTTTGAAAAGCTCGGGCTGAGCAAACGCGACGCCAAAGAGTTGGTCGAGCTATTTTTTGAAGAGGTTCGCCGCGCGTTGGAAAACGGAGAACAGGTTAAACTGTCCGGATTTGGTAATTTTGATCTGCGTGACAAAAACCAGCGTCCGGGCAGAAACCCAAAAACCGGGGAAGATATTCCGATCACTGCCCGTCGGGTGGTGACTTTCCGTCCCGGTCAGAAGTTGAAAAGTCGCGTCGAGAACGCGACACCCAAGGATGCTGACTAATTTCAGTAAAACAAAAAGGCCGCTTAGCGGCCTTTTTTATTTTGGTGAGAAAATCACCGTTCTCCATGCTTTTTTCATAATGTAAAGAATTCGTAAGTATGCGGAAAATAGCATGAAAATCGGCACTTGCTGATAGTGACCTCTTCAGCGCTTTTGTTATAACAGCGCCAACATAAAACAAGAGGTTAAGCTGATGAAAAAGACAGCACTTTTATTAAGCATCCTGTTAGGCATGCCGCTGCTCGCCAGTGCAAATGTTTCCGTAAACATCAACACGCCGGGCGTATCGATTCATATCGGTGACCAGGACAAACGCGGCTATTTCTGGGATGGTTACGACTGGCGCTCACCGTCATGGTGGAAGCAGCACCATAACCAGCGTGTGGGGATGAAAGGCCCGCACGGTTACTGGAACGGTAATGGCTGGCAGACACAGCATCCGGGTAATAAAGAACCGAAGAAGCGCCCGCCACAGCACGACAACAAGCCGCAGCAGAATCACGACAACCGTGATAACCACAACGGCCAACCCGTTCCTCCGCGTAATTAATGCTTCATCAGCGGTGTCGTTCTGACGCCGCAATTGCCTTTCTTTTTGCTGTAATCTCACTACAATCAAATCTCTGTTTTCTCAGCCAATCTTATTTATGACTCTGCTGGACCAGCTTGCCCATCAGGCAGACCGCCGCAGCCAGCGTTGGCTCATCGCCCTGGGCGCGTTACTCATTATTCTGCTGGTAGTAAGCCTGTGCGCGGGTGACAGCTGGATATCACCGCTGCGTTGGTTCTCAGGCGAGGGGGATCTCTTCGTCTGGCAACTGCGCCTGCCACGTACTCTCGCGGTGCTGTTGGTAGGGGCAGCGTTAGCCGTGTGCGGCGTGGTGATGCAGGCGCTGTTCAATAATCCGCTGGCTGAACCTGGCTTGCTAGGCGTATCAAATGGCGCGGGTATCGGTTTGGTGCTGGGTGTGATGCTCGGTAACGGTTCGTTATGGAGCCTGGCACTGGCGGCGATGGCCGGGGCGCTGTTGATTACCTTAATCCTTATTCATTTCGCCCATCGTCATTTATCTGTCAGTCGTTTGCTGCTGACGGGCGTTGCGCTGGGGATTATTTGCAGCGCCATCATGACGTGGGCGGTGTACTTCAGCACCAGTCTCGACCTGCGCCAGTTAATGTACTGGATGATGGGTGGCTTTAGCGGTATCGACTGGCGTTATGGCTGGATGATGCTGGCGCTGATCCCGGCCATCATCGCGTTGATTGCAACGTCACGCGTTCTCAACCTGCTGGCGTTGGGAGAGACGTCAGCACGCCAGTTGGGCCTGCCGATGTTGCTGTGGCGTAACCTGCTGGTGCTGACGATGGGTTGGCTGGTGGGCGTCAGCGTGGCGCTGGCCGGTGCTATCGGTTTTGTCGGGCTGGTGATACCGCATTTGTTGCGTCTGTGTGGTTTCAGCGATCATCGCTATCTGCTCCCCGCCTCAGCGCTGGCCGGTGCCGTGGTATTGTTGGCGGCGGATATTATCGCCCGACTGGTCCTGACCTCGGCTGAATTACCCATCGGCGTGGTGACCGCCACACTCGGTGCACCACTGTTTATCGTGTTATTAGTGAAATCCTCGCGCTAGCTGCGGCTGGCACTCTTGGCATCAACAACAGGAATCGACAATGAGCATTTATCAAACAGAACTGGTTACGCTTGACGGTGAAAAAACCACCCTGGAACAGTGGCAGGGTAAGGTGCTGCTGGTGGTGAATGTGGCCTCGAAATGTGGCCTGACGCCGCAGTACGAGCAACTGGAAGCGCTGCAAAAAGAGTGGCAGGCGAAAGGTTTTAGCGTACTCGGTTTTCCCTGCAATCAGTTTCTGGAGCAGGAGCCAGGCAGCAGCGAAGAGATTAAAACATTTTGCAGCACGACCTACGGCGTCACTTTCCCAATGTTTGAGAAAACCGATGTCAACGGCCCGGCGCGCCACGCATTGTACAGCGTGCTGGTGGCAGCACAGCCTGAAGCGCTGCGCCCGGAAGGCAGTGGCTTCTATGAGCGTATGGTGAGCAAAGGCCGTGCGCCGAAAGCACCGGGGGATATCCTGTGGAATTTCGAAAAATTCCTGATCAATAAGCAAGGTGAGGTGGTTGCGCGGTTTGCGCCAGACATGACACCGGATGATGCCACCATTATTGCCAGCATTAAACAGGCGTTGGCATAAGTCATGCTGATGCAGTGCCAGGGAGCCAGCGTCAAAGGGCGGTTGGCTCCCGTCGACCTTGAGCTGCATGCCGGAGAGTTGGTTCATCTGGTGGGGCCTAATGGTGCCGGT
The DNA here is from genome assembly GCF_059730565.1 of Pantoea sp. X-Soil-TKNS-1279. NCBI lineage: Bacteria > Pseudomonadati > Pseudomonadota > Gammaproteobacteria > Enterobacterales > Erwiniaceae > Pantoea > Pantoea sp. X-Soil-TKNS-1279. Next base: position 1,932,511 of record NZ_AP035948.1, read on the forward strand.
AAAAGCACATTACTGAACGTGCTGGCGGGTTTACTCCCCGCCATCGGCGATATTCGTTTTTCCGGCCAGCCGTTGGCGCAAATGAACGGTGCCGTGCTGGCCCGGATGCGCGCCTGGTTGCCACAGCAACAGCCAGCACCGGGACAGATGCCTGTCTGGCACTATCTGCGCATGCATCTGCTGCACGTTAACGCTGAAGCCGACAGGCTGTTAATCCAGGTGCTGGAGATGCTGGGGCTGAAGGATAAGTTGATGCGCAACGTGCTGCAACTTTCCGGCGGTGAATGGCAGCGGGTACGCCTGGCGGCTGTTGCACTGCAAATTCATCCGGCAATTAATGCGCAGGGCAAATTGCTGATCCTCGATGAGCCGATGAGCGCGCTGGACGTTGCGCAGCAAAAGGCGGTAGACACATTACTGGCACAGTTATGTGCAGCTGGTATCGCCATTGTTGCCAGCGGTCATGATCTGAACCACAGTCTGCGTCATGCTGATCGGGTCTGGCTGATGCATCAGTCGAGGTTGGTGGCACAGGGGACGGCCGCCAGCGTGCTCACCGTCGGGCAATTGGCTCCGCTATACAACATTCAGTTTCAGCGTATCGAAACCCCCCAGGGCGCATTATTACTGGTGCCCTGACGGTGCGCGCCTTGCACCGAATCAGGTTTTGCCGCTAAAGTGTTGCTCGGGCAACGGATTTAAGGATTTTTCTGATGCGGCTGATAATGTTGATTCTGGTGCTGCTGTTGGCAGGATGTAGCCACCATGCGCCTCCGCCCAATGGCCGCTTGTCCGATTCCATCACCGTGATTGCGCAACTTAATGAGCAGCTCAACAACTGGCACGGTACACCTTATCGCTATGGTGGTTTGAGCCGAGGCGGTGTTGATTGCTCCGGTTTTGTCTATCTCACCTTCCGCGATCGGTTCGATCTCCAGTTGCCACGTTCAACCGACGCCCAAAGCGATATCGGTACGCGTATTGATAAAGATGATTTATTGCCCGGCGATTTGGTGTTTTTTAAAACGGGCAGTGGTGAAAATGGCCTGCATGTTGGCATTTATGATACCGATAACACCTTTATTCATGCCTCTACCAGCCAGGGTGTGATTCGCTCATCACTGGACAACGTTTACTGGCGAAAAGTATTTTGGCAGGCACGGCGTATTTAGTACGTATTTGTCTGAGAACACTTTTGGCTAAAAGTGTGTCGCCAAAATCTGTACTTAAATTAAATCCTGCCCCTAAAGTGCTCTGCTTTAAAATGGCACTTTACCTGAAGGGGATTTAATACTATCTATGATGCCTTAATGTAATTAACGGTATGGATAATATTCGATGGTTATTTGGCTTAAGGATTAATTCAGCGTAAAAATGACACCATCAGGCAAAAAAGCACCTCTCTTCTAACGTTTGGTCCTATTGCCTGAGCGTTTTCATTGATATACGATGCGCCAATCGCCACTGCTTCTGGCTGTTAAAATGAAAGTTCATTTATCTGCCGACTATCAGTCGGAAACCTGGTTTTATCCAGCCTATTCTTTAGCGGGCCAGCTAACTACGGTTGAACTGGTTACGCAATTTGTCCACGACAGTGCTCCTATCACGCTGCCGCAGGATTTGCTATTGCCTCAATTAGATGATGCACAACAACTGCGCCTGTTGCAGAGCCAGCTGGCACTGCTGGAAAAGTACCGCGACTTTTTTGAGTTAAATCAAATTACCGCCTTGGTTCGTATTGATGATTCGATGGCAGTGACGCTGCTGGAGAGTGACTTTCTGTTAAGGAAATTTAAGCAACTGCCGTTTATTGCGTTGGATATCAGCGAAAGCTTTCCTCAATTATGGCAGGGTAAATCACATCCACTATTGAGTACCTTGAAAAGTGAATTTCGTTTATCGCTTTCGCAATTTGGTGCAGGAAAAGCACCGGCAACGGCGGTTTACGATAATCTTTTTAGCGTTCTGAAGATGGATAAGAACTTTATTCAGGCGCTGGCAAAACGTACATCTTTTATACCTTTTATTCAGACGCTTATCGACAATTTTACCGGCGATGACACGCAGATTATTATTTGTGGTATTGATGATTCAGCAATGCTGGAGAAAGTGACGGAACTCAGCGGCGCACATTTGCAGGGCAGTCTGTTTCCGGTGGTCAAAGCTGAACGGCTGAATGATTTGATTTATCCCGATGTGACTCTTAATTCTCCGTTGCAGCAGTAATCCTTTCATCTGTTTTCTCCGCAGTGACGGCGTTACACTATCCGTTGATTTTCAACCCAATCGCGGTGCCTGAAAACGATGCACCTCGCGGAGTGACTATGCAGTTTACCAACAGCTGGCAGCAGGAGTTGCCGGGATTCTATACCGCGCTGGACCCAACCCCTTTGCAGGGTGGCCGTTTGCTTTACCATAACGCGCCGCTGGCAACAGAAATGGCGCTGGATCCCGCGTTATTCAACGGGGCTGGACATGGCGTCTGGTGTGGGCAAGCGTTGTTACCGGGTATGGCACCGCTGGCACAGGTCTACAGTGGCCATCAATTCGGTGTCTGGGCCGGGCAGTTGGGTGATGGGCGTGGCATCCTGCTGGGTGAACAGCAACTGACGGATGGTCGTAAGCTGGACTGGCATCTGAAAGGCGCGGGGCTGACGCCCTATTCACGAATGGGTGATGGGCGTGCGGTGATCCGTTCCACAGTGCGTGAATTTCTTGCCTCGGAAGCCTTATATCATCTGGGGATCCCGACCACTCGCGCACTGACTCTGGCGATCGGTGATGAACCTGTGTTACGTGAAACCCCGGAACGTGGCGCGATGCTGATGCGTATCGCTGAAAGTCATCTGCGCTTCGGCCATTTCGAGCATTTCTATTATGGTGGCGAGCAGGACAAGGTTCGTCAGCTGGCGGATTATGCCATTCGTCATCACTGGCCAACGTTACAGGATGAGGCAGATCGCTATATGTTGTGGTTCACGGATATTGTGAAGCGCACCGCCAGTCTGATCGCCCAATGGCAGAGCGTCGGCTTTGCCCACGGTGTGATGAATACCGATAATATGTCGATACTCGGGCTGACCCTCGATTATGGCCCCTACGGTTTTCTTGACGATTATCAGCCTAACTTCATCTGCAATCACAGTGATTATCAGGGGCGCTACGCTTTCGATAATCAACCTGCGGTCGGATTATGGAATCTCAACCGTCTGGCACATGCCCTGTCCGGATTGATGACCACCGATCAACTGAAGCAGGCACTGAGTCAATATGAACCAGAATTGATGCGCGTCTGGGGTGAGAAAATGCGCGCCAAACTCGGACTACTGACTCCGGATGCCAATGACAACGCGATTCTGACCGGATTGCTGGCACTGATGACGCATGAACACAGCGACTATACCCTGACGTTCCGTTTGCTGAGTGAGACACAACAGCAGCAAACGCGTTCGCCATTGCGCGATGAATTTATCGACCGTGATGCGTTTGACCGTTGGTACGAGGACTATCGTCAGCGTCTGTTGCGTGATGAAGCCAGCGACGAAACGCGGCAACAAGTGATGAAAGCTGCAAACCCGGCATTGGTGTTGCGCAACTATCTGGCCCAGCAGGTGATTGAAGAGGTTGAGCGTGGCGAAACTGGCGCGCTGTCTCGCTTGCATCTGGCTTTACAGCAGCCATTTAATGATGAGGCCGTCAGCGCGGAATTGCGCCAACGGCCCCCTGAGTGGGGTAAAACGCTGGAGGTGAGCTGCTCCAGCTAACGCCGCGAATCAGAAACGGCTGTCGACTGCGGCAGCCAGGCGAGCCAGCACTTCGGCGCTGTCGTCCCAACCCAGGCAAGGATCGGTAATCGATTGACCGTACACCAATGGTTGGCCGCCGACCACCTTCTGATTACCTTCCTCGAGGAAGCTCTCAATCATCACCCCGGCAACGGCACGGGAACCCGCGCGGATCTGTGTCGCCACATCCTCGGCTACATCACGCTGACGTCGGTGTTGTTTCTGACAGTTGGCATGGCTGAAATCAATGACCAGTTGTTCCGGCAGATTAAAATCACGCAGGTTAGCTGCCGCGGCCGCCACATCATCTGCATGGTAGTTGGGCTGACGACCACCACGCAGGATCACATGGCCATGTGGATTGCCGCTGGTCTGATAGATGGTCATCTGACCATTTTTGTCAGGGGACAGAAACATATGGCTGGCACGCGAGGCACGAATCGCATCAACGGCGATCTGCACGTTGCCGTCAGTGCCATTTTTAAAACCTACCGGGCAGGAGAGCGCAGAGGCCATTTCGCGATGGATCTGGCTCTCGGTGGTCCGTGCGCCGATGGCTCCCCAACTGATCAGGTCGGCAATAAACTGACCGATCACCATATCGAGGAATTCGGTTGCTGTTGGCATGCCAGTCGCGTTGATATCAAGCAGTAACTGGCGGGCAATAGCAATGCCGCGATTCACATCAAAGCTGCCGTCCAGGTCTGGATCGGAGATCAAGCCTTTCCAGCCAACCACGGTGCGTGGTTTTTCAAAATAGGCACGCATCACAATTTCCAGCCGGTCCTGGTACTGTTCGCGCAATACGTTCAGGCGCTGAGCATATTCCAGCGCAGCTTTCGGATCGTGGAGCGAGCAGGGGCCAATAATCACCAGCAGGCGACGGTCTTCTCCGGTGAGAATACGGGCAATGCGCTGACGCGCTGCCGTCACAGTTGCGGCAATTTCTGCCGAAATAGGGTGTTGTTGCGCTAACGCGGCGGGCATTATCAGGCTGCCGATGCGCGCGGTACGCAGTTCATCAGTTTTGTTCATCAGGGTTCTCGAAAATCTGTTCTTCGCAACGGTGAAATACCGGGAAGTGATGAGGGTCACAATAAACCATTAGCCTGCGAATTCAACCTGCTAACGCGAAAGGGATTTCAATAGTTCGGCAGCCCCGCTTTACAAACACGTATTGGTCACCTTCCGGCGCGGCGCGATGGGCAAAAAATCGCGCCGCAGCAGGTCAATACATCCGGCGTGTCAGGCCCATGATGTCGAGAATTTTGGTGGCGATCTCTTCCACCGAGTAGTTGGTACTGTTGAGATAGCGAATCTGATGGGTGCGGAACAGGGCTTCAACTTCACCCACTTCCAGTCGGCACTGGCGCAGCGAGGCATACCGCGTGTTCTCTGCGCGTTCCTGGCGAATGGCGGCCAGTCGCTCGGGGTCGATAGTCAAACCAAACAGTTTATGTTGATGGGCACGCAGGGCGGGCGGCAGTTTCAGGTTATCCATATCGTCAGCAATAAACGGATAGTTGGCGGCGCGGACGCCAAACTGCATCGCCAGATACAGGCTGGTAGGGGTTTTACCACAGCGCGATACACCCAGCAGGATCACCTGCGCATCCTCAAGACCGCGCAGCGAGATGCCATCATCATGGGCCAGGGTGTAATCAATCGCGGCGATACGCGCATCGTATTTGCCCAGATTGCTGGCGGTCAGCCCGTGAGTACGGTGGGCAACGGGCATGGAGGGCACACCTAACTCGCTCTGCAACGGGCCGACCAACGCCTGGACAATATCCTGACAGAACCCTTCGCTCTCAAGGATAATTTCCCGCACATCAGGCGTGACGATTGAAAAAAATACCAGCGGGCGGATACCGCTTTGCTGATAAAGTGCGTTGATCTGGGCTTTAACTGCCTGAGCACGTTGCACATTTTCGACAAATGGCAGGGTAACGCTATTGGTGTTCACCGGGAATTGCGATAACACCGCGTGGCCCAACACTTCAGCGGTAATGGCGGTGCCATCGGAGATATAAAACACGCTACGTTCTGTGCTCATAATGAAAGCCTTCCTCCTGATAACCTTTATGCAACATTGTCATTGCCAATATTTCATTTTTTATAATAATAAAACGAAATCTCCATATGGCAAAGAACCCTGGCCTCGAGATATTAATCTAACCTTCAATATAGATGAAATAGCGTTTCGGAAATCGTCATTTTTTTCGGTTATTTTGCTTCGCGCACAAAATAAAGTCTGATTTTGTTGCGCAACAAAATGCAAGCGCTAACCCTCTGAAATTGAGAAATTTAATGATGCAGCAATCTGTTAGCGTTAATTGCTGATGTTGCGCAACCTGGATAATTGCGGGTACTAATCCGATTTTTCAATTCTTTCGCTGCTTTAACGATTCAACACTTAGTCTTTATATTCTGCTTGTGCCAGGCTGTATTTGCGAATAGCAAAATGTTCCATGTGCCCCCAATCATTTAAAAGGATAATCTCGATGTCCAATAAAGGCGAACAGCCGCTAGTGCTCTGGTACAACCAGCTTGGCATGCATGATGTTGATCGGGTGGGAGGTAAAAATGCCTCTCTGGGTGAAATGATTACCAATTTGTCGTCGCTGGGTGTGGCTGTACCCAATGGTTATGCGACTACATCTTATGCTTTTAATCAGTTTCTCGATCAAAGCGGGCTGAACCAGCGTATCTATGATCTGCTGGACAAGACTGATATTGATGACGTTGATGAGTTGGCGAAAGCGGGCAAGCAAATCCGCCAATGGGTGGTTGATACGCCGTTCCAGCCTGAACTGGAAACAGCCATTCATGATGCCTACCAACAATTATCTGCCGATGATGCCGAAGCCTCGTTTGCCGTGCGTTCTTCGGCGACCGCTGAAGACATGCCCGATGCCTCCTTTGCCGGGCAACAGGAAACGTTCCTGAATGTACAGGGCATTGATGCGGTAATGGTGGCGGTGAAGCACGTCTATGCGTCGTTATTTAACGATCGCGCCATCTCTTATCGTGTGCATCAGGGCTATGACCATCGCGGCGTCGCGCTGTCGGCAGGGATCCAGCGGATGGTGCGTTCCGATCTCGCCTCGTCTGGCGTGATGTTTACCATTGATACCGAATCCGGCTTTGATCAGGTGGTGTTTATCACTGCCGCCTTTGGTTTAGGTGAAATGGTGGTACAAGGGGCGGTGAACCCGGATGAATTCTACGTGCACAAACCGACGCTGGCGGCGAATCGTCCGGCTATCGTCCGTCGCAACATGGGTTCTAAAAAGGTGCGGATGGTGTACGCCGACTCCCATGAACACGGCAAGCAGGTTCGTGTTGAAGATGTGGCTGAAGACGAACGTGATCGCTTCTGTCTGAGCGATGATGAAGTGCAGGCGCTGGCGCGCCAGGCAATACTCATCGAGCAGCACTACAAACGCCCAATGGATATCGAGTGGGCGAAAGATGGTCACACTGGCAAACTGTTTATTGTCCAGGCGCGCCCGGAAACAGTACGTTCCAGTGGTCAGGTGATGGAACGTTACAATCTGCATGGAAAAGGCAACATTGTCGTGGAAGGCCGTGCGATTGGTCACCGTATTGGTGCCGGTGAAGTGAAGGTGATTCAGGATATCAGCCAGATGAATCGGATCGAAAAGGGGGACGTGTTGGTTACCGACATGACCGACCCTGACTGGGAACCGATCATGAAAAAAGCGTCAGCGATTGTCACTAACCGCGGTGGACGTACCTGCCATGCGGCGATTATCGCTCGTGAATTGGGTATTCCGGCGGTAGTGGGATGCGGCGATGCGACTGAACGTCTGAAAGATGGCCGCAAGGTCACGGTGTCCTGCGCTGAGGGTGACACCGGCTATGTTTATGACGACCTGCTGGATTTTGAAGTCACCAGTTCTCAGGTGGACAGCTTGCCGGACCTGCCGCTGAAAATCATGATGAACGTCGGTAACCCGGATCGTGCTTTCGATTTTGCCTGCCTGCCGAATGAAGGTGTGGGCCTGGCGCGTCTGGAATTCATCATTAACCGTATGATCGGTGTGCACCCGAAAGCGTTGCTGGAATTTGACCAGCAGACGCCAGAGCTGCAACAGGAAATTCGTCAGATGATGAAAGGCTTTGACGATCCCGTTGAGTTCTATATCGCGCGACTCACCGAAGGGATCGCCACCCTGGGTGCCGCGTTTGCTCCGAAACGTGTGATCGTGCGCCTGTCGGATTTCAAATCGAATGAGTATGCCAACCTTGTAGGTGGTGAACGTTACGAACCGGAAGAAGAAAACCCGATGCTGGGCTTCCGCGGTGCGGGTCGCTATGTGGCTGACAGTTTCCGCGACTGCTTCGCGCTGGAGTGTGCGGCGGTGAAACGTGTGCGCAATGAAATGGGGCTGACTAACGTGGAAATCATGATCCCGTTTGTTCGGACCGTGGCGCAGGCGGAAGCGGTGATTGAGGAACTGGCGAAACAGGGACTCAAACGCGGTGAGAATGGCCTGAAGGTGATCATGATGTGTGAGATACCGTCGAATGCATTGCTGGCGGAACAGTTCCTGCAACATTTCGATGGATTCTCTATCGGTTCCAATGACATGACGCAACTGGCTCTGGGTCTGGATCGCGATTCCGGCGTAGTTTCCGCGCTGTTTGACGAGCGTAATGATGCGGTGAAAGCGTTGCTGTCGATGGCGATTCAGGCTGCGAAGAAACAGGGCAAGTATGTCGGGATTTGTGGTCAGGGACCGTCTGATCATCAGGATTTTGCTGCCTGGCTGATGGAAGAGGGAATTGACAGCTTGTCGCTGAACCCGGATACCGTCGTAGAAACCTGGCTGAGTCTGGCAGAGCTGAACAAGGCTAAATAACTGTGTAAACCAGAGTCCCGGAAAGTTTCCGGGACTTATCTCTCCCACATCCATCTTCCCGGATAAGTATTTTTCCCATCGTTGTTGTGATAACTCTCCTTATCACCTCCCTGCTTACCGTATTTACGACGCGCCAGTCAGAAGGTCGAAGTCACCCTGGACAAGTAAGGTGTGAGAGGCAATGAGGGGCTCATCGGGCATTTAACCTGTCAATGCGTTGCTCTGAGGCAAAAAATCCCCAAAAAAAAGCCCATCACAGGGGATGGGCAAAGACTACACACAGCAATTCTTCACTTTACTCAGGGGAAAAAGGTTGTTTAAAAATCAGTGGTTTGATCTCAAACATAGGAAACATGTTATTCACAGCCGCTTCTGGCGTCTTTAAGAATCCTCTTATTAGTTTAAAGCTGATAATCTTTTAAACGTGTTTTTAGTGGATTTTGGCCGTCAATCAGTACAGAAAATAATCTTTCCGTTATCAAAACTGACAGGAATGGCGTGAAAATGCGGTTTTTCTTAAAAATCGCTTATGGAAATTTTCGTTAACAAAAGGGAATTGTGTGACGGTGGTTAACTGGCGTTAACCACCGTAAGGCAGGGTCAGGCAGTATGGTCGTCGTGCTCGGTGAGTTCTTCTACCACGGTTTCTGGATCGTCATCCGGTGCCGGAGCCTCATGCATCCATACTGATACCAGGCGATAGGATACCGCCAACACCACCGGTCCGATAAACAGGCCAATCATGCCAAAAGCCACCAGACCACCGATCACGCCGGAGAGGATCAAAATCATCGGCAAATCGGCACCCATGCGGATCAGCATCGGGCGCAGTACGTTGTCGAGTGTCCCGACCACGCAACTCCACACCAGCAGCACGGTGCCCCAGGTAGTATCACCACTCCAATAGAGCCAGATAATCGCCGGAACCAACACAATCAAGGGGCCGAGTTGTACCAGGCAGGAAAGAATCATTACCACGGTAAGCAGGGTGGCATACGGGATACCCGAGATGGCTAAACCGATACCGCCTAATACGCCCTGCACCAGCGCTGTCACCACTACCCCCAGCGCGACGGCGCGGATGGCCTGACCAGCCAGTAATACCGCGGCATCGCCACGGCGTCCACCCATACGGTAAGCAAAATGCCGAATACCCAGCCCGACCTGCTCACCACGCCAGTACAGCAGCACGCTGAATAGCAGCATTAATCCCAGATGCAGCATAAAGCGGCCAAAATGACCCGCCTGGGCGACAAAGAAGCCGGTGGTGCGACCAATATAGGGCTGCAACTTGCTCATAATTGCTGAGCCACCGCCATCAACCAACTTGTGGTAGCTGACAAACAGTTTGTCACCGACCATCGGCACTTCTTTCAGCCAGTCAAGCTGTGGCACCGTCATATGGCCCTGTGTGGCCCAGGCAATAACCGGCGCGCTATTGTCGATCAGGCTATTTACCAGCACGGCGATGGGGATGATAAACAGCAGCAGCAACAGGATGGTCATGGCGATTACCGCCAGCGAGCGGCGTCCCCATAACAGGTGCTGCAACTTAATCATCAGCGGCCAGGTGGCGATTACCACCATACTGGCCCAGGCGAAACCCAGAATAAAAGGTTGAACTACCCAGAGGCAGGCGATGATCATCAGCAGGATGAACATCAGTGAGAACAGCATTTGCGGTAAGTCCAAACCGCCTTGCAGGTTTTTCATAACAGCCTTTTGACCTCAATTGAATCCTTCACAGTGGGGTTTACTGTCCCCAATCAATGATTACCTATTTCAGAAGGATTAAACAGAGAAATGCAGGCCGCTTTTTACGTTTCCTGAAAAAACAGCGAGCGACTGAAAAATGTGATAAAACGAATAATTCATAAGAATCGACTACGCAAACGTTTACAACATCTCGGTCACTCAATAATGATCCCACAGATTTCCCAGGCACCGGGCCTCGTTCAACTGGTGCTGACATTCCTGGCGTCCTTAAAAGAGCAAGGATTTACTGGCGATACCGCCACCAGTTACGCTGATCGTCTCTCACTTTCAACCGATAACAGCATTTATCAATTGCTGCCGGATGCGGCGCTCTTTCCCCGTTCCACCGCGGATGTCGCGCTGATTGCGCGTCTGGCAGGGGAAGAACGTTTTGCCAGCCTGGTGTTTACCCCACGCGGCGGCGGCACGGGCACCAACGGGCAGTCCCTGAATCAGGGGATTGTGGTTGATATGTCGCGCTACATGAACCGCATCCTCGAAATCAACACCGAGCAACGCTGGGTTCGCGTCGAAGCCGGGGTAGTGAAAGATCAGTTAAACGCCTGGCTGAAACCCTACGGTTTCTTTTTCTCCCCTGAGTTATCGACCAGTAACCGCGCCACCCTGGGCGGGATGATCAACACCGATGCTTCCGGGCAAGGGTCGCTGGTGTATGGCAAAACCTCCGACCATGTTCTGGGTCTGCGCGCGGTGCTGCTGGGCGGCGATATTCTTGATACCCGCGCGATGCCGACCGATTTAGCGGAGAAACTGGCGCAAACGCCAACCAAAGAAGGGCGTATTTATCAGCAGGTGATGACGCGTTGTCGTGAACAACGTGCGTTGATTCTGGAAAAATTCCCGAAACTGAACCGTTTTCTCACCGGTTATGATTTACGCCATGTGTTCAGTGACGATCTGCACACCTTTGATCTGACGCGCCTGCTGTGCGGTGCCGAGGGCACTCTGGCGTTTATCAGCGAAGCGCGACTCGATATCACGCCGATCCCGAAAGTGCGCCGGCTGGTAAATATCAAATATGACTCCTTCGACTCTGCACTGCGCAACGCCCCCTTTATGGTCGAAGCAAAAGCGTTATCGGTGGAAACCGTCGACTCAAAAGTATTGAATCTGGCGCGTGAAGATATCGTCTGGCATTCGGTTAAAGAGTTGATTACCGATGTGCCGGATAAAGAGATGCTGGGACTGAACATCGTCGAGTTCGCCGGAGATGACGGTGAACTGATTGAGCAGCAGGTATCGACCTTGTGCGCGCGTCTGGATGAACTGATGACGCAGCAGCAGGGGGGAGTGATCGGTTATCAGCTGTGTAACGACTTAGGCGGCATCGAGCGCATCTATAATATGCGCAAGAAAGCGGTAGGTCTGCTCGGAAATGCCAAAGGGCGCGCCAAGCCAATTCCGTTTGTTGAGGATACCGCTGTGCCGCCGGAGCATCTGGCGGATTATATCGTCGATTTCCGCGCTCTGCTTGATAGCCACGGCCTGAGCTATGGCATGTTTGGTCATGTCGACGCCGGTGTGCTGCACGTCCGTCCGGCGCTGGATATGTGCGATCCGCAGCAAGAGATGCTGATGAAGCAGATCTCCGATGAAGTGGTGGCCTTGACCGCACGTTATGGCGGCCTGCTGTGGGGCGAGCATGGCAAAGGTTTCCGCGCGCAATACAGTCCGGCGTTTTTCGGTGAAACCCTGTTTAACGAATTGCGTCGCATCAAAGCGGCGTTTGACCCCGATAACCGCATGAACCCCGGCAAAATCTGTACGCCGCTGGGTAGCAACGAACCGATGATGCAGGTCGATGCGGTGAAGCGCGGTACGTATGATCGCCAGATCCCGCTCACAGTGCGCAATGACTGGCGCGGCGCGATGGAGTGCAATGGTAACGGTCTGTGCTTCAACTTTGATACGCGCAGCCCGATGTGCCCATCGATGAAAATCACCCGTAACCGTATCCACTCACCGAAAGGCCGTGCCACGCTGACGCGTGAATGGTTGCGCCTGCTGTCCGAGCAGGGGGTGGATCCGGTGCTGCTGGAGAAATCCCTGCCAGAGCAACGCGCCAGCCTGCGTACCTTGATTCAGCGTACCCGTAACTCATGGCATGCGAAGCAAGGCGAGTATGATTTCTCTCATGAAGTAAAAGAAGCGATGGCGGGCTGCCTCGCCTGTAAAGCCTGTTCGACCCAGTGTCCGATTAAAATTGACGTACCGAACTTCCGCTCTCGCTTCCTACAACTGTATCACACGCGTTATCTGCGCCCGATGAGCGATCATCTGGTTGCCACGGTTGAAAGCTACGCGCCGCTGATGGCGAAAGCGCCAAAGGTATTTAACTTTTTCCTGAAACAGCCGTGGATGCGCGAGCTCAGCAAAAGCCATATCGGCATGGTCGATTTGCCGTTGCTCTCCTCACCGAGTCTGAAGCAGCAGCTGAGTGGCCATCCGGCGATGAACCTGACGCTGGAGCAACTGGAAGCGCTCGACAGCAACGCGCGCAAGGATTGTGTGCTGGTGGTACAGGATCCGTTTACCAGCTATTACGAAGCCCAACTGGTGACTGACTTTGTCAAACTGATTGAGAAACTCGGTTACCGCCCGGTGCTGCTGCCATTTTCACCGAACGGCAAGGCGCAACATGTCAAAGGCTTCCTGCAACGTTTTGCCCGCACGGCAGAAAAAACTGCGGACTTCCTCAATCGTGTGGCGCAGTTAGGCATGCCGATGGTTGGTGTCGATCCGGCTACCGTGTTGTGCTACCGGGATGAGTACAACCAGGTACTGGGCGAGAAGCGCGGTGATTTTAATGTGTTGTTGGTCCATGAATGGTTGCAGACTGCGGTGGCGGAACGTGCCGTGCAAAACACCGGGGGCGAGGCCTGGTATCTGTTTGCCCATTGCACTGAAGTAACCGCGCTACCCTCAACCCCCAACCAATGGCAGGACATTTTTGCCCGTTTCGGAGCGAAGCTGGAAAACGTTAATGTCGGCTGCTGTGGTATGGCGGGTACCTATGGACACGAAAGCAAAAATCTGGAGAACTCGCTGGGGATTTACGCGTTGTCCTGGCATCCGCAGATGCAAAAACTGCCGCGTCAACGCTGTCTCGCCACCGGTTTCTCGTGCCGTAGTCAGGTGAAACGCGCGGAAGGCAATGGCATGCGTCACCCGCTTCAGGCATTGCTGGAACTATTGTAAACAAATTGTAGAATTCCAGGAGACGTCAGGACGCAGCTGGATTAGAATATCCAGCCTGCGTGACGGACGAAATCACTTTGCAGGCTGGTGGCTTGATCCCACTCGCCGCTCAGCGCCAGTTGATGACACAAGCGAGTCAGCGACAGGCGCGCCAGTTGATAGGCCTGAATACGGAACAAACGGTCGCGATCGGCATTGCCCATCTCCTGCACTAAGCGGTGATGGAGTTTGCCCATTGCGTGTAGATAGCTTTGGTCATCGCCATTCAATTGGCAGATTTCCGCCATATCGAGACAGGTGTCATTAAAACGACGCAGTTGTTCGATTGTACAATCGGTGCGGTTGAGCTTTGCCTGAGCCATATAGAAGTCAACGGTGATATCACGTACCGAAAACTTATATTCATCGATTTTGTGTTGTAACCAGGCTGAGACGGAAAGCGTCATGTCGCCACCTTAATGGGTTAATGATAATCATTATCATATTCAACCACGTCAGGAATGCAATTCCCTAGAGAAATTTTATTGATTTACTTTGCCTGTTACTCAAATCGGCAATAACAATTTCTTCACATTAAGGAAAGGCGTAACCTATCAATCAGCGGAAAATCGTAAAGTGACAAAATGAAATTTTGCGATTTTTTAACAGGTTACAATTGTATCGGCGCGGCAGTTTTCCCCGCCGCAAAGCAGTGTGAAGCGACTATGCTTAACAAAGCAACAGTAAAAAATAGCACGAGATGATTATCCCTGCAAAACAAGAGGTTGAAGTGATATCTGATATCACTACCATAGGGGGATAGCCTGAAAAGGCCCAGACTTACGAGGTAGCACTATGTCATCAGTAAATGCAGCTTCTTTTTCACCCGATGATTTCGTCTGGAAGGGGCTGACGCTGACCGAATCGGCAGCAAAACAGATTCTTAACCTGGTCGCACAGGATCCTGAAGTCAAGGGCCTGCGGGTAGGAGTGAAACAGTCCGGCTGTGCCGGTTTTGGTTATGTCATGGACCTGGTGAAAGAACCTGCCGATGACGACCTGCAGTTCCCATACTTCGGCGCAACCCTGTATGTGCCGCTACAGGCCATGCCGTTTGTCGATGGCACCGAAGTCGACTACGTCCGTGAAGGCCTGAACCAGATCTTTAAATTTAACAACCCTAAAGCTCAGCACGCCTGCGGGTGCGGTGAAAGCTTTGGCGTCGAGTAAGTGAAATATGTCACGACACAGCGAAACATCTGACGATGTACAAATGTGGGAAGGCAAGCTCAACTACAAAGAGGGCTTCTTTACCCAACTGCAAACCGAAGAATTTGCTCATGGCCTCAATGAGGACGTGGTACGGGCAATTTCGGCTAAGCGTAACGAGCCAGAGTGGATGCTGGAGTTTCGTCTAAAAGCCTTTCGTGCCTGGCTGGAAATGGAAGAGCCGCACTGGTTGAAAGCGCATTATGAGAAACTCGACTACCAGGATTACAGCTATTACTCCGCGCCCTCCTGTGGCAACTGCGATGATACCTGTGCTTCTGAGCCAGGTGCGACTCAGGCTTCCGGCAGCGCCCCTGCCAGTGAGTATCTGACGCAGGAAGTGGAAAATGCCTTTAACCAGTTGGGTGTACCGGTACGTGAAGGTAAAGAAGTGGCGGTCGATGCGATTTTCGACTCCGTTTCGGTTGCTACCACCTATCGTGGCAAACTGGCGGAGCAGGGCATCATTTTCTGCTCCTTCGGCGAAGCGATTCAGGAACACCCTGAGCTGGTGAAAAAGTATCTTGGCACCGTGGTTCCGGCCAACGATAACTTTTTTGCAGCGCTGAACTCTGCGGTAGCGTCGGACGGTACTTTCGTCTACATCCCGAAAGGCGTGCGCTGCCCGATGGAGCTGTCGACCTATTTCCGCATCAACGCGGCAAAAACCGGTCAGTTTGAACGTACCATTCTGGTGGCGGATGAAGACAGCTACGTGAGCTACATCGAAGGCTGTTCGGCACCCGTGCGTGATACCTATCAGCTGCATGCGGCGGTGGTGGAAGTGATTATCCACAAGAACGCCGAAGTAAAATATTCCACGGTGCAGAACTGGTTCCCGGGCGGAGAAGGTGAGGGCGGTATCCTCAACTTCGTCACCAAACGCGCCCTGTGTGAAGGCGACCACAGCAAAATGTCGTGGACGCAGTCAGAAACCGGTTCAGCCATCACCTGGAAATACCCGAGCTGCATTCTGCGCGGTGATTACTCCATCGGTGAGTTTTACTCCGTGGCGCTGACCAGTGGTCATCAGCAGGCGGATACCGGCACCAAGATGATCCACATCGGTAAGAACACCAAATCGACCATTATTTCGAAAGGCATCTCGGCCGGTAAGAGCCAGAATACCTATCGCGGTCTGGTGAAAATCATGCCGACCGCCACTAACGCGCGTAACTTTACCCAGTGTGATTCGATGCTGATTGGCCCGGATTGCGGTGCGCATACCTTCCCGTATGTGGAAGCGCGTAACAATACCGCGCAGCTGGAGCATGAAGCCACGACATCGCGTATCGGTGAAGATCAGATGTTCTACTGTCTGCAACGTGGCATCAGTGAAGAAGATGCGATCTCGATGATCGTTAACGGCTTCTGTAAAGATGTTTTCTCCGAGCTGCCACTGGAATTCGCCGTGGAAGCGCAAAAATTGTTAGCAATCAGCCTTGAGCACAGCGTGGGCTGATGGCCCGTTGCCGGAAGCAATGTGAAGGAAAGAGTATGTTAAGCATCAAAGATTTACAGGTTAGTGTTGAAGACAAAGAAATTTTGCGCGGCCTGAACCTCGAAGTGAAGCCGGGTGAAGTGCACGCCATTATGGGACCGAACGGTTCCGGTAAAAGTACCCTGTCTGCAACCCTGGCTGGCCGTGAAGATTATGAAATCACCGGCGGTTCCGTAACTTTCAAAGGCAAAGATCTGCTGGAGCTGGAGCCGGAAGAGCGTGCGGGCGAAGGCATCTTTATGGCGTTCCAGTATCCGGTTGAAATTCCGGGCGTCAGCAACCAATTTTTCCTCCAGACCTCTGTGAACGCGGTGCGTAAATACCGTGAGCAGGAAGAACTGGATCGTTTTGATTTCCAAGACTTTATCGAAGATAAAATCCATCTGCTGAAGATGCCGGAAGATTTGCTGACCCGTTCAGTTAACGTGGGCTTCTCCGGTGGTGAGAAAAAGCGTAACGATATTCTGCAAATGGCGGCACTGGAGCCGGATCTGTGCATTCTCGATGAAACCGACTCCGGTCTGGATATCGATGCATTGAAAATTGTGGCAAACGGCGTCAACAGCCTGCGTGACGGCAAGCGTTCATTCATTATCGTCACCCACTACCAGCGCATCCTCGACTACATCAAGCCTGATCATGTGCACGTTCTGTATCAGGGCAAAATTGTGAAGTCTGGTGACTTTACGCTGGTGAAACAGCTGGAGGAGCAAGGCTATGGCTGGCTTACCGACGAAGAGTGATAACGCGCTGCAACAGTGGCATCACCTGTTTGAGTCGCGCGGTGACGTGCGTTCTTTGCAGGCACAGCAGCACTGGCAGCAACTGATGCGTCTCGGCTTGCCGACGCGCAAGCATGAAAACTGGAAATACACCCCGCTGGAAGGTCTGCTGGGGCAGCAGTTTGTGCTGCCGCAACCGCAGGAAGTGACGGCGGAGCAGGTGGAAGCCCTGGCGCTGCCGATCGAAGCGGTACGTCTGGTGTATGTGGATGGTCGTTTCCAGGCTTCGCTCAGCAGCCGTGACACTGGCCTGTTTGAGATCCAGCATTCGCAGGCCACTGAACGTCGTCCGTTGCCGGCCCCGATTCAGCCGGAAGTGTTCCTGCACCTGACGGAAAGCCTGGCAGAAGAAGCGACCAGCATCCGTCTGGCGCGTGGTAAAGCGGCGGCATTGCCGTTGTATTTGCTGCACATTACCAGCGGCCAGGATGCGGGTATGAATACCGTACATCACCGCCACCATCTGCAACTGGAAGCCAGCGCAGAGGCGGAAGTGATTGAGCATTACGTCACCCTGAATGATGTCGCCCATTTCACCGGCGCACGTTTCACCTTTGACGTGGCTGAGAATGCCAAACTGTCGCATATCAAACTGTCGTTTGAGAGCGATAAGAGCTACCACTTCGCGCATAACGACGTGGTGATCGGCCGTGATGCGCAGGTCAGTACTACCAGCTTCCTGCTGGGTGCCGGGTTGTCACGTCACAACACCAGCGCACAGTTGAACGGTGAGAACACCAACCTTGCTATGAATAGCCTGGCGTTGCCGATTAACCAGGAAGTGTGCGATACGCGCAGCTACCTGGAACACAACAAAGGCTACTGCATGAGCCGTCAGATGCACAAAACCATCGTGCGTGACAAAGGCCGTGCGGTGTTCAATGGCATGATTAAAGTGGCTCAGCATGCGCTGAAAACTGACGGACAGATGACCAACAACAACTTGTTGATGGGGCGTCTGGCGGAAGTGGACACCAAGCCGCAACTGGAAATCTATGCTGATGACGTCAAGTGCAGCCACGGTGCTACCGTAGGCCGTATTGATGATGAGCAGATGTTCTACCTGCGTTCGCGTGGTATTGAAGAGTCTGCGGCTCAGCGTATGATTATCCATGCCTTTGCCGCTGAGTTGACTGAAAAGTTAGAGAATACGGTTCTACGTCAGGCGGTGTTGCAGCGCATTGCTGCGCGCATCCCGGGAGTTGAGTCATGAGTTTCGATCTCGAACGAATCAGAGCGGAATTTCCGATTCTGAAACGCGAGGTCAACGGTCATCCGCTGGCTTATCTGGATAGTGCGGCCAGCGCACAGCGTCCGCTGGCCGTCATTAATGCGGAAAGTCATTTCTACCAGCACGGCTATGCGGCCGTGCACCGCGGCATTCACTCGCTGAGTGCCCAGGCCACTACCGATATGGAAAACGTGCGCACTCAGGCCGCGCGTTTTCTTAATGCCTCCTCCCCGGAAGAGATTGTTTTCGTCAAAGGCACCACTGAGGGGATCAACCTGGTGGCTAACAGCTGGGGTGGCAGTCAGCTGCAACCGGGCGACAACATCATCATTACCGAGATGGAGCATCACGCCAACATCGTGCCCTGGCAGATGGTTGCTGCGCGTACCGGTGCGGAAATCCGTGTGCTGCCCCTCAATGAGCAAGGTGAGCTGGCGCTGGAACAACTGGCAGGGCTGATCGACAGCCGTACCCGTTTGCTGGCGGTGACCCACGTTTCTAACGTATTGGGCACGGTCAACCCGGTCAAAGCCATTGTTGCCCAGGCGAAAGCGGCGGGTGTGGTGACGTTGGTGGATGGTGCTCAGGCGGTGATGCATCATGCGGTTGACGTGCAGGATATCGGTTGCGATTTCTACGTCTTCTCAGGGCATAAGATCTACGGTCCGACCGGGATTGGCGTGCTGTATGGCCGCAAAGCGCTGCTCGATATCATGCCTCCGTGGGAAGGTGGCGGTTCAATGATCGATCAGGTGCTGTTGCCCACCGGCACCACCTGGAATACCGCGCCCTGGCGTTTTGAGGCGGGGACTCCCAATACGGGTGGGATCATTGGTCTGGGTGCAGCCCTGAAATGGATCACCGATCTCGGGCTGGACACCATTCAGCAGCGTGAGTCGATGCTGATGCGTTATGCGCTGGATAAGCTGGCCTCGGTGCCGGATCTGACCATTTATGGTCCGGTCGAACGCAGCGGCGTGGTGGCGTTTAATCTTGGTAAGCACCATGCATTTGATGTGGGAAGCTTCCTTGACCAGTACGGCATCGCCATCCGCACTGGCCACCATTGCGCAATGCCGCTGATGCGTCATTATGCGGTACCCGCCATGTGCCGTGCCTCTTTTGCGCTGTATAACAGCGAAGAAGAAGCCGACCGTCTGGCGGCAGGTCTGACGCGAATTCATCGTCTGCTGGGCGGTTGAGCAGATTCAGGAGTATCAAATGGCAAATTTGCCAGATAAAGAGAGACTGGTGCGCAACTTCAACCGTTGCGCTAACTGGGAAGAGAAGTACCTCTACATCATTGAACTCGGGGCAAAATTACCAGAATCGTCCGAAAGCTTATATCAGCCGGAAAACGTGATTTCCGGGTGTCAAAGCCAGGTGTGGATCACCATGACTCCACAAACGGATGGTACTATTGCTTTTGAGGGCGACAGCGATGCCGCCATTGTTAAGGGCTTGATCGCCGTGGTATTTAGCCTGTATCAGGGGCTGAAAGCGGCAGAAATCCTGGACCTTGATGTGCGCTACTGGTTTGAACAATTAGCGCTCACCCAACACCTTACCCCCTCACGTTCGCAGGGGCTGGAAGCGATGATTCGCGCTATCCGTCATAACGCTCAGACCCTCAGCTAAGATACACTCTCCAGACCCCGGCCAACCTGACCGGGGTCTGTTTCTTCCGACAAAGAGAAAATTGCATGAGACCAGCTTTACGTTTGGCCGGTGCATTGCTGTTGTCCTGCTGGGGACTCTCTGCACCTGCGCTTGCCACGGAATACCCTCTGCCCGAGGCGGGCAGCCGTTTAATTGGTGAAAATACCCTGACTGTGGTGCCGGATGATAAGCGGCCACTGGAAAGCATTGCCAGCCACTACAAGATTGGTTTGCTGGGGATGCTGGAAGCAAACCCTGGCGTTGATCCCTGGTTGCCGAAAGCCGGGACTCAGCTCACTGTCCCTTTGCAGATGCTGTTGCCAGACACGCCCCATGAAGGGATTGTGATAAACCTGGCTGAGTTACGTCTTTATTACTATCCCAAAGGGGAAGACCGGGTCATTGTCTATCCGATTGGCATTGGTCAGCTCGGCGCAGCGACGCCGGTAATGGTAACCAGCATCAGCCAAAAGATCCCCAATCCGACCTGGACACCCACACCCAATATCCGCAAACGCTACGCCAAAGAAGGCATCACCTTGCCGGGCGTGGTCCCTGCCGGCCCTGATAACCCTATGGGGCTGTTTGCCATGCGTCTGGCACGCGGTACCGGGCAATATCTGATTCACGGTACCAATGCGGATTTCGGCATTGGTATGCGCGTTAGCTCCGGCTGTATCCGCTTACGTCCGGAAGATATTGAAGCGTTGTTCGCCAGCGTGCCGAAGGGGACGCGTGTGCAGGTGATCAATCAGCCGGTGAAATATGCCATCGAACCGGATGGTAAGCGCTATATCGAAGTGCATCAGCCGCTCTCTCGCACCGATAAAGACGATCCGCAGACTATGCCGATTGCCTTAACTGCGCCGATGAAGACCTTCATCAATAGCCCGCAAAGTGATACTGCGTTGATTAAGGCTGCGCTGGAACGACGTTCAGGGATGCCGGTGCTGGTAAGCAGTGGTGAACCGGTGACGCAGGATACGACGATGCCGCAGGTGGTGCAGTCTCAGCAGGGGAATGAAGCGGGGCGTGCGACCATTAGTGAGGCCAGCGGAACGACAGTGACCAAACCCTGACGGTGAATTCAGTACAAAAAAAATGGCGCCATAATGGCGCCATTTTTAGTACCAGAACTCTTACTTACGGTAAGAGTGAGCCTGGTTGTCCAGACGCTGGTTAGCACGAGCTGCGTCATCTTTAGCAGCCTGAACGTCAGAACGGATTGCGTTCACGTCGTTGCTCAGCTGGTCAACTTTAGCGTTCAGAGTCTGAACGTCTGAAGACAGCTGGTCGATTTTAGCGTTGCTTGAGCAACCAGCCAGCAGAGTTGAACCCAGGATTACCGCGCCCAGTACCAGTTTAGTACGATTCATTATTAATACCCTCTAGATTGAGTTAATCTCCATGTAGCGTTACAAGTATTACACAAAGCTTTTTGAGTTGAGAATAAATTTTTGCTGAGAACACGCTTAAACTTGATCGTTCGCTCAAAGAAGCATCGTTTAGCAGAAGATGATAAAAATATTTAGCTAAAACAGAGATATTTAATCGGATTAGCCTTAATTTTCCGGGTTTTTGAATAGTTATTATCGATTGGTAATTTCGTGCTTTTGTATTAGACCCGGAATAAAAAAAGCGCCCGAAAAGGGCGCTTTTTAATAAACATTCAAGCGAAAATCAGAGTACGTGTACAGATGCCGTGTTGGTGGTGCCACTTGGAACCAGTGCACCAGAAACCATCACTACCACGTCGCCTTTTTGCGCATAACCGCTCTCAAGCGCCATTTCTTTGCCAATACGATAGAAATCGTCAGTTGAGGCAATTTCTTTAACCAGGTGGGTTTCAACGCCTTTGCTCAGAATCAACTGGCGTGCGGTGGTGGCATTGGTCGTCAAGGCCAGGATGGTCGCATCCGGGAAGTATTTTCTGATGGCTTTGGCTGATTTGCCGCCTTCAGTGGCGACGACGATCAGCGGAGCTTCCAGCTTTTCAGCGGTCTCAACGGCACCACGGCACACGGCTTCCGTGATACGCAGTTTGCGTGAGTCCTGGAGCGAATCAATGCGTGATTTCATCACACGGTCGGTACGTTCACAGATGGTCGCCATAATAGTGACCGATTCCAGCGGATACTTACCTTTGGCGCTTTCACCAGACAGCATCACCGCATCGGTACCATCGAGGATGGCGTTCGCCACGTCGCCAGCTTCAGCACGGGTTGGACGTGGGTTTTTGATCATGGAATCCAGCATCTGAGTGGCGGTAATCACCACTTTGCGTGCTTTGTTGCACTTCTTGATCATCATCTT
Source organism: Pantoea sp. X-Soil-TKNS-1279 (assembly GCF_059730565.1). Classification (NCBI taxonomy): domain Bacteria; kingdom Pseudomonadati; phylum Pseudomonadota; class Gammaproteobacteria; order Enterobacterales; family Erwiniaceae; genus Pantoea; species Pantoea sp. X-Soil-TKNS-1279. The sequence continues at coordinate 1,954,893 of NZ_AP035948.1, forward strand.
CTGCGCGAAGATCACTTCTTCAACCGGGATCTCTACGCCGAGGTCGCCACGGGCCACCATGATGCCGTCAGACGCTTCGAGAATTTCGTCGAAGTTGTTCAAACCTTCCTGATTCTCGATTTTAGAGATGATTTGAATGTGTTCGCCGCCGTGTTGTTTCAGATGCTCGCGAATTTCCAGCACATCAGAACGTTTACGGATAAAGGACGCGGCAACGAAATCGACACCCTGCTCGCAACCGAAAATCAGGTCACGCTTGTCTTTTTCCGCCAGAGCCGGCAGCTGAATGGAGACACCTGGCAGGTTAACGCCTTTATTCTCGCCGAGGTCACCGTTGTTCAGCACTTTACATACCACCGTGTTTTCAGTGACTTCGATAACTTCCATGCCAATCAGGCCATCATCAACCAGCACGGTGTTGCCGATTTTCAGATCTTCAGTGAAACCCGCATAGGTGACGGCGACGCGCTCGCTGTTGCCAATGACGGACTGGTCAGTGGTGAAGGTGAAGGTCTGGCCAGCTTTTAATGGGGCATCATTGCCACCTTCCAGTTTCATGGTGCGGATTTCAGGACCTTTGGTGTCCAGCAGAATCGCAGCCTGACGACCGGTTTTTTCCATGACAGCACGCATGTTGGTAATGCGCTGACCATGTTCGGCATAATCCCCGTGAGAGAAGTTCAGGCGCATGACATTCATGCCTGCTTCCAGCAGTTGAGTCAGCATCTCTTCCGATTCGGTTTTCGGACCGATAGTACAAACGATCTTGGTCTTTTTCATGTCAGCTTATCTGTAAGTTGTGATGGATGATAAAGGTTGGGATTCGATGCGCAGGCACCGAAGTGGAAATTCGTTTGGTGTTGATAAGGGCAATACAGAGTAAGAATAGGAGACGATAGCTAAGCGTGCAGGGAAGTTGTGCGGTTCGCGAGAGAACCGACCAGGCGGTGTTGCGCAAATAATTTGAGTTCTCGCCATTAACACGTTAGCGCTGAAACCTTTCAAGTGGGACAACGCGGCATAGTATAGTCGCTAAGTATGCGAAAACCAATATGAAAGCAGTAAGATAAAACGATACAGATCAAGGAAGAGAGAGTTGCGCAACAGGAAACTGAAAAAGAGTGGTGCGCTCTAATGGACTCGAACCATCGACCCCCACCATGTCAAGGTGGTGCTCTAACCAACTGAGCTAAGAGCGCATTGTACCCGTGATACTTCAGGGTGAAGAAATGGTGCGTCCGAGTGGACTCGAACCACCGACCCCCACCATGTCAAGGTGGTGCTCTAACCAACTGAGCTACGGACGCACTTGGTGCGCTCTAATGGACTCGAACCATCGACCCCCACCATGTCAAGGTGGTGCTCTAACCAACTGAGCTAAGAGCGCAACACGCTGTCAGGGCGACAGCGGGGACGAATATTAACGGCAGGCAGATGAGCTGGCAAGGGGAAAAAGCGATTTTTCATCATGACTGACCAGCATCTGTGCTATGCGTCGTTTTTTTAGGCGTTGCGGGCCTTTTCCGGCCCGCTCAGCGACTTAGCGTGCTGCTCGCGTAAGAATCACCTGCGCAGGGAGGCGTTGCAAACGGCGAATGCGCCATAGCATCATCACTGCCGCCGAAGTCAGTCCGACAATAAAGCCACACCAAAAACCGGCAGGGCCAAGTCTTGGTACGACCAGATCGGTCAACGCCAGAATATAACCCACCGGCAGCCCCAGTACCCAGTAAGCGACGAGGGTAATAAAGAAGATAGAACGCGTATCTTTATAACCACGCAGGATACCGCTGCCAATCACCTGAATCGAATCAGAGAACTGGTAGATGGCTGCCAACAGCATGAGTTGCGCCGCCAGGGTGATCACTTCCGGGTTCGCGGTATACAGCGCCGCGATATGATGGCGGAAGGTCACGGTAAACAACGCGGTGAGGGCCGCCATGCTGATGCCGACCCCTTGCGCGGTCCAGGCCGCGACCCGCGCCTGTTCTGTGGAACCCTGACCCAGGCGATAACCGACGCGAATGGTGGTGGCTACCCCGAGCGACAGCGGCAGGACAAACATCAGTGAGCTGAAATTCAGCGCGATCTGATGCCCGGCGACTTTGACAATACCGAGTGGCGAAACCAGCAGCGCGACCACGGCAAACAATGTGACCTCAAAAAACAGCGCCAGTGCGACCGGCAGGCCAAGGCCAAACAGGCGTGACAGAATGACCCGCGACGGCGTGGAGAAGGCGGTATTCATACGGATATCGCGCATGCTGCCCATACGTTTAAGCCAGAAGCGCATTACGATAAACATTACCCAATAGACGCTGGCGGTGGCGACGCCACAGCCCACGCCACCCAGCGCTGGCATGCCGAAATGACCATAAATGAACACATAGTTGAGTGGAATATTGGTCAACAAACCGAGGAAACCCAGTACCATACCGGGTTTGGTTTTTGACAAACCTTCACACTGGTTACGCGCCACCTGAAAAAACAGGTAGCCAGGCGCACCGAACAGCAGAGCATGGAGATAGCCTTCGGCTTTGGCGGCCAGCAGCGGATCAATATCATGCATGGCATGAATCAGATAGCCTGCGTTCCACAGTACCACCATGATCAGCAGCGCGACAAAAAACGCCAGCCAGTAACCCTGACGGACTTGTTCCGCGATGCGCTCACGTCGTCCTGACCCATTGAGTTGCGCAACGGTAGGCGTCAATGCCAGCAGCAAACCATGACCAAACAGAATGGCGGGGAGCCAGATAGATGTGCCCACCGCAACGGCGGCCATATCCGTGGCGCTTACCGCACCGGCCATAATGGTATCCACGAACCCCATTGCGGTCTGGGCAACCTGAGCAAGGATGACCGGGATCGCAAGGGCCAGCAATTGACGCGCTTCTGTTAAATACTTCTGCACGTATCACCTGCATTTTAATAATAAGAAGAGAACGGGGAGAAATCCCCAAAGAATGCGCGGCCTAGTGTACCGGTCTGTTGACGCTTAGCCAAACTTTGTTCGCATTTTGTTAAAACGATTGTGTAAATTTCACGCGCCGCCAAATTAAACCCGAACGGGGCAGCTGTGATAAACTAGCGCAAACTTCGCAGAGGCTGAGATTATGTTTACTGGAATTGTACAAGGTACGGCAGAGATTGTTGCAATCGAAGAAAAAGAGTTGTTTCGCACCCATGTCGTGAAACTGCCGGAAGAGTTATTGCCGGGGCTGGCGCTGGGCGCATCAGTGGCGAATAACGGCTGCTGCCTGACGGTGACAGCGATTGACGGTGACCAGGTGAGCTTTGACTTAATCAAAGAAACCTTACGGATTACCAACCTGGGTGAATTGCAGGTGGGTGATGTGGTGAATATTGAGCGCGCTGCAAAATTCAGCGACGAAATTGGCGGTCATTTAATGTCCGGCCATATTATGACCACCGCAGAAATCTGCAAAATTATTCAGTCAGAAAACAACCGTGAGGTGTGGTTTAAATTACAGGACCCGGCGCAGATGAAATATATTCTGCATAAAGGGTTTGTCGGTATTGATGGTATCAGCCTGACGGTGGGTGATGTGACCAGGAGTAAATTCTGTGTGCACCTGATCCCGGAAACGCTGGAGCGCACCACGCTTGGCGCGAAGAAGTTAGGTCACAAGGTGAATATCGAGATTGATCCGCATACCCAGGCCATTGTCGAAACCGTTGAGCGCGTGTTGGCACAACGTGAAGCAGCCGCTCTGGCGCAGCAGCAGTCCGACGAGAGTGAATAACCTGGCATTCGTAGCGGCGCGATTTATCGCGCTGTTTTAAAAGCGCGTGATGCGTCACGCCGCTACAAACGGGAGGTTAACGCGCGACGCGCAGGCCGCCCTCAGCTCCACGGCTGAAAACCACTTGCCACAGCTGAATATCACGCGCGCGGAATGCACCAGCGCAGGCATTGAGATAATAGCTGAACATGCGTTTAAAACGATCACCGTATTTTTCTGCCAGCTGCGGCCAGGCGTCAAGAAAACGCGCATGCCAGGCCATTAGCGTGGTGTCATAATCCGCACCGAAATTGTGCCAGTCTTCCATCACAAAATGTGACTCACTGGCATTAGCAATCTGGCGTACGGAGGGCAGGCAACCATTCGGGAAGATATATTTGTCGATCCAGGGGTCAACATTCATATCGGTTTTAATTGCCCCAATGGTATGCAGCAGGAAAATACCGTCCGGCTTCAAATTACGATCGGCCACCTCAAAATAGGTCGCGTAATTTTTGGGACCGACATGTTCGAACATGCCGACCGAAACGATACGGTCAACTTGCAGATTCAGGTCGCGATAATCCTGCAACAGAATGGTGACGTCCAGACCGGCACAACGCTCCTGTGCCATCTTCTGTTGCTCTGCCGAAATGGTGACACCATGCACTTTCACGCCATAATTGCGTGCGGCAAACTCTGCCAGTCCACCCCAACCACAACCAATATCAAGCAATGTCATGCCGGGTTTCAGTTGCAGCTTGCGGCAAATCATATCGAGTTTGTCTTGTTGCGATTGTTCCAGCGTCTCGGCATCTTTCCAGTAACCACAGGAGTACTGCATAAAGGGGTCAAGCATCAGAGAAAACAGGTCGTTTCCAAGATCGTAATGCTCTTTACCGACAATCCAGGCGCGTTTTTTCGATTGTAAATTGGTCAGACGCGCGGCTGCGATACGCAACGTGTCTTTAAAATGATGCGGTAATTGTTGATCCAGGTGCTGCTTCAGTACGCGGTGGAAAAACATGTCGAGATTTTCACAGTCCCACCAACCGTCCATATAGCTTTCACCTAAGCCCAATGAACCTTCTTGCAGGACACGTTTAAAAAAATCCGGATGCTTAACCTGAATATCCCAGGGGCGAGTGCCATTAATGGCAATATCAGCCCGTTCCAGTAATTCATGGGCGATACGAAACCAGTGGTTTTCTTCAAGGCTCACTTCTTCTATACACGATGAACTCATAGCTTCTCCATCACCTTTCCGATTTCAACCTGAGAAAAGAATAGTCAATTTCTCCAGGCTTGTGAGAGAACTCACGGAAAATCCGTGCGCCAGATATCCGACGTTTTACAGAGGTATGAATCTGAATAGAAATGTCTGGCACAACACAGGGGAGAATATCGTGCAGACGCCATCCCAGCGACAGAGTCGCTTAAAAGTAATACATTTATGTTATTGATTTGTTACAGAATTGCTGACCCACGCAGTATATGCTTACGTGGGTCAATATTCAACGACTTATCGTTAGGATGCTAACTAAAGTTGTTGCGTCAGTGATTATCTTCGCAGGCTAAGGAGTTGTGAGCAACATCACTTTGTGCGTTTGCCGTACGTTGCCAACCGAAACCGGCCCAGGCGAATGCAACGGTAGCGAGCATCACGAGGCTGGTGCTATGCAGCGCTTGTTGTAATCCAGCGGAAACGACCAGGCTGGCGACAAAACATAATCCGAGTTGTAGCAAATTTTGCAATGAAGCGGCTTTGCCTGTTGCCTGGGGGAAGGGCAGCAGGGCACTGGCGACCACAATCGGATAGATAGCCCCATTTGCCAGCGCCATACCACAGAACGGCAACAGCAATGCCCACAGCGCGGGGGCGGAAAGCTGCGCAACCGCAAACAGGCTAAGAATGCTCAGGCTGTAGATCACCAGTAACCACGGCAGCAGTTGTTTCCCCTGAAAACGATTCAGCAGCGCGCGGCAGCCAAATCCACCGATCAGGAAGGCGATAGTTTGCGGCACATAACTCAGGCCAATATCTGCCGGTGATAAACCGGCATCGGCGAGGATAAAGGGCGAGCCGGTCAACCAGGCAAAAAAGCTGGCGGAACAGGCAGAGTAGATCAATACGTTGCCGCTATAAGTACGCGATACCAGCAGCGTCAGCCAGCCAGGCTGCGGCGCTCGCGTGGTGTCGGCTCGTACGGGATTCGCCAGACGCAGGGTGCCAATAAGCAACACCAGGGTTATCAGTGTCAGCAGCAGAAAGATACTACGCCAGTGAAAATGGCCCATCAGCCAGGCACCGAGTAACGGGGCGAGCGCCGGAGACAAGGCGACCAGCGGCATAATGGTTGCAAAAACTTTGTTGGCCTGATTTTGCGGATAACGATCCACCACCAGCGCCTGCCAGCTAACGGCGGCAGCGCAAACACCCAGCGCCTGCACAAAGCGCAGCGCCAGCATCAAACGGACGTCGCTCACCCACAACATGCCCAGACAACCCAGGGCAAAAATCGCTAATCCCGCCAGCAGAACCGGTTTACGTCCGAAGCGATCTGACAGCGGTCCCCAGAAGACCTGCGCACAGGCAAAACCACCAAGGAACAGACTCAGACTGGCGCTGATGGTACCGGGGGCGGTAGCAAAATCCTGCTGCATGGCACCGAATGCCGGCAGATACATATCCGTAGCAAGAAAGCCCAGCATGCTGAGTAAAGCAAGATAAGGCAGAAATCCTTTTGATGACAACATGGTAATTCTCTTTAGACAGGTAAACGCGGAGGAGTGTAAAAGCGTGCGCCAGGTTTTGTGAAACGCTAATATTTGCGCGGTGCTATCAAAAAATTTGCAGGCAAAAATATGTGGTCTGAATATGCGCTTGAAGTGGTAGATGCGGTGGCCCGCAGCGGTAGTTTTAGTGCGGCAGCACAAGAGTTACATCGGGTGCCTTCTGCCATCAGCTACACGGTACGGCAGCTCGAAACCTGGCTGGCGGTGCCGTTGTTCGAACGTCAGCATCGGGAAGTGGTGCTGACGGCAGCCGGGGAGCATTTTGTCCGGGAAGGGCGTAGTGTTATCAAAAAAATGCTGGCGACGAGGCGGCAGTGCCAGCAGTTGGCAAATGGCTGGCGTGGTCAGCTGAGTATCGCGGTGGATTGCATCGTTAAACCTCATCGCACCCGACAACTGGTGAAGGATTTCTACCGCCACTTTCCCGACATGGAGCTGATTATCAGTTATGAAGTGTTTAATGGTGTATGGGATGCACTGGCCGATGGGCGGGTCGACGTAGCGATTGGGGCCACTCAGGCGATCCCGGTCGGTGGGCGTTTCGCCTTTCAGGATATGGGCGCGTTGAACTGGCGCTGCGTGGTCAGCCCCGATCATCCGTTGGCAAAAAGTACCTTGTTGGATGACGAAACGTTGCGGGCCTGGCCTTCTCTGGTGCTGGAAGACACTTCACGGGCGTTGCCGCGGCGCATGACCTGGACGTTAGATAATCAACGCCGGCTGGTGGTGCCGGAATGGGAAACCGGCGTTGACTGCCTGCTGGCGGGACTCTGCGTAGGGATGGTGCCGGGCCATTTAGCCCGGCCATTGCTGGATAGCGGAGCATTAACCGAGTTACCGTTACCCACGCCGTTCCCGGAGAGCCCATGCTGTGTCAGTTGGTCGGAACTACGGAACTCGCCGGCTCTGGGTTGGTTGCTGAGTTATCTCGGCGATGCCGAAACGCTCAACCATGAATGGTTGAGCGAAACGGAAACTTAGCGGCGGTAGTCGCGGAACGGGCCGTCAGCGACTGAACGGCGTTCAATCAGCGTTGGCTGAACTTCGATGGTCTGCGGCTCTTCACGTTTGCTGGTGATACGATCCAGCAGCATTTCCAACGCTTTTTCGCCTAACTGAGCTTTAGGTTGATGAACAGTGGTCAGCGCCGGCGTGAAATAACGCGCGTTGCGCACGTTGTCATAGCCGATCACTGAGATATCCTGCGGGACCCGCAGACCCATTTCATCCGCAGCACAGATCGCGCCCATCGCCATGATATCGCCACCGCAGAACACAGCAGTCGGGCGTTGCTTCTGATTGAGGATCTGCTGCATCGCCTGATATCCGGATTCCGGTTCAAAATCGCCCTGCACAATCCACTCGGGCCGCACGGTGATGCCTGCCTCATTCAGCGCCTGCATGAAACCGGCATGGCGGCCACCGCCGGTGTTGCGCTCCATTTGTCCGGGGATGGCACCAATGTCACGATGACCGCGTTCAATCAGGTAACGCCCGGCGAGATAGCCACCCTGAAACGCATTGTCCTGCACCGTATCGGTAAAATCGCCACGCGATGCGCCCCAGTCCATCACCACCATCGGGATATTACGGTTCTCTTCCAGCATGGTCAGCAGGTCGTCAGGGTATTCTGAACACATCACCAACAGGCCATCGACACGCTTCTGCGCCATCATCGACAGATATGCGCGCTGTTTTTGCAGGTCGTTATGCGCATTGCCCAGGATTAGCGTGTAGCCGCGATCGAAACAGTGGTTTTCCACCGCCTCGATTATCTCGGCAAAATAGGGGGCTTCACTGGAGGTGGCCAGCAGCCCCAGCGTTTTGGTGTGGTTGACTTTCAGGCTGCGCGCCACGGCGCTGGGCGAGTAATGCAGCTCTTTGATCGCTTCCCATACGGCGTTACGCGTCTCTTCCGCGACAAAACGCGTCTTGTTGATGACATGCGAAACCGTGGTGGTGGAGACACCGGCGCGTTTCGCCACATCTTTAATTGTTGCCATGAAAATGGTACTCCCGGGCTTATCGCAACTAACTGATAAGTATATTGTTAAACGTTTGCGTCTGCTAATGGTTTTGCGCCCCGATTTTCGGGGCGAATGGCGAAGAAAAAGACATTAACACCTGGTCAATAACGCTTTAACTTGCCGCAAACACAGCGTGCGCAAAATCTGTTGCGCAACGAAAGGCGGCGATTCTAGCAAGCTGGCGCGGATAAGACGAGATTTTTGCCGGAGGCTGTGAGAAAATTACGATAACCCTTCATTTATTGTGACTAAGGAGTTGTGATGAGTACAGACCTGAAACTGGCGCTGTTTACCACTGTGGGCGCGCTACTAATGATTATCGTGTTCAGCTTCACCGCGATCCTTCATTAATAAAAAAGCCGGACCTGAAAATCAGGGTCCGGCTTCTTGTTTTATCGGGTATCGGGCGTTTTTTAGCGGATAGTTTTGGGGGTCATCATACGGCGTGCCCCGACGTAGTGTTTCAGCCAGTAATCCTCACCCAATGCACTGATTTGAATATCTTTACCGGTACGAGGCGACTGGATAAATTTGCCATTACCAAGATAAACACCGACATGATCGGCAGTGCCGCGATTATTGATGCGGAAGAACACCAAATCCCCTTTCTCCAGCATATCGCGCTTAATCGGTGCCGCATCACGCAGGTGATACATTTCGTTGGCAGTGCGCGGGAATTTATATTTGACCAGGTCTTTATAGGCGTACCACACCAGACCGCTGCAATCGAAACCGGTATGCGGTGAAGTGCCACCCCATTGGTATGGTTTACCAATCTGCCCCATCAGCTTGTTCATCGCGGTTTCGCGTGCTTTCTGATAGCGCTGACGGTGAGAATTGCTCATCTTGATGGTGGTCAAATCGCGGTCATCGTCCTGCTTCGCGCTTCTCTTCGCCAGACGTTGGTGACCATATTTTTTTGACGGTGATTTCAGCAGGGCTTTCTTGCTGCGGGTTTTATGCAGCGCCGTTTCCATTTTCGGCTGTTTTTTCAGCTTTAGCTTCTGAACACTGGTAGCAAGACGGGATTTTTTGGTGCTGGTTTTTACCGGACGTCGCTTGCGACGCTCATCTTCGCGCGCACTTTTTTTCTCAGCGTTATGCAAACTGGCATTGATGGGCGCATGCGGTGACGCAGAAGCCACATTAAAAAACAGTTGGGCGAAAGCCAGCATAAAAAGCGTAATGAGTAAACGCATAGTCCGGTACAGGTTAAGCAGTCTGAAGAAACAGCCCGCAGCTATGTTAGAAAAATCTGATCAACGATCAGCACCGAGATGATTCTAATCCAGTTTTTTTCTAAAAGGTAAGGCATTTTTCTATTAATGTGTTAGCAGAGTTGATATGGGGCAAAAATGAGCGATTTCAGCTGGTTAACCCAGCAGATATATTGCTAATTATTAATCGGTTCATGCTTAATCACGATATGAAAATGTTATTTATGGCACCGGAACTTAACAAACATGGCGATTGATGTGCCTGAACCGCAAAATCCCGTTTTAGTGCGGGGGTGAAATCGCTACAATAAACAAACACGAAGTGAGGAATTAAGGAAGGCAAAAATGAGTACTGTTGAGAAAATCCAGCGCCAGATCGCAGAAAACCCGATCCTGCTGTACATGAAAGGTTCGCCGAAACTGCCAAGCTGCGGTTTCTCTGCACAAGCGGTACAGGCTCTGTCTGCCTGTGGTGAGCGCTTCGCGTATGTTGATATCCTGCAAAACCCGGATATTCGTGCCGAGTTACCAAAATATGCCAACTGGCCGACCTTCCCACAGTTGTGGGTTGATGGCGAGCTGGTCGGTGGTTGCGACATCATCGTCGAGATGTTCCAGCGTGGTGAACTTCAGCCGCTGATTAAAGAAACTGCTGAGAAGTATAAAGAAGCAGAATAAGCGTTAAGGCCGACAGTCGTCGGCCTTTCTTTTGGTCACTCGGCGGAGTCTTCTTCCGACAGTTCGTCACTGAACGCCAGTGGCCAGCCCCCCAGACGTTTCCAACGGTTCACTAACTCGCAAAACAGGATGGCGGTTTGTTCGGTATCGTACAGGGCGGAATGCGCCTGGGTGCTATCAAAATCCATCCCTGCCGCTTTACAGGCTTTTGCCAGCACCGTCTGACCCAATACCAATCCACTTAATGCCGCAGTGTCGAAAGTGGCAAACGGATGGAATGGATTACGCTTCAGACTCACGCGTTCCGCAGCCGCCATCAGGAAGTTGTGATCAAAGGTGGCATTGTGCGCCACGATAATCGCACGATTACAATGGCTGTCTTTTATCCCTTTGCGCACCATCTTAAAAATGGCATGCAGCGCATCATACTCGCTCACTGCGCCACGCAACGGGTTGCTGGGATCAATCCCGGTAAATGCCAGTGCTTCCGGGTTAAGAATCGCGCCTTCAAAAGGTTCAACGTTGAAATGAAGCGTCTCATCACAATGCAGCCAGCCGTCATCATCCATCTTCAGAGTGGTGGCGGCAATTTCTAACAGGGCATCGGTTTTGGCATTAAAACCGGCAGTTTCGACGTCGATCACCACGGGATAAAAGCCGCGAAAGCGTTGATGGAGAGCGTTTAAGGCGTTCGATTCAGACATCAGGATCTCATAGCAATAAATGGGGCAGCGCGCATTATGGCAAAAATCGCGGGAGGGTGCAGCAGGAGAGGTGGGTCAGCCGGTAAAAGTACAGGCTGACCTGGCAACAGGTTAGTTGCCGATGCCGTGTCCGGCATGTTTGTTTTCGATCAGCTCGATTTTATAACCATCGGGATCTTCAACAAACGCAATAACCGTGGTGCCGCCTTTAACCGGACCGGCTTCACGCGTCACTTTGCCACCGGCATGACGGATTTGGTCACAGGTGGCAGCAACATCATCAACGCCCAGCGCAATATGACCGTAGGCGTTACCAAGGTCATAGCTATCCACGCCCCAGTTGTAAGTCAGTTCAATCACCGCACCTTCGCTCTCTTCGGTGTAACCGACAAACGCCAGCGTGTATTTGTATTCCGTGTTCTCGCTCTTGCGCAGCAGACGCATACCCAGCACTTGGGTATAAAACTCGATTGAACGTTCCAGATCGCCAACGCGTAACATAGTGTGAAGTAAACGCATAACATCCTCTTTTAAAAAGCACAAAAGCTAAGTATAGCGAGTTAACGCTACGAAAAAACAGCGCTGCCGCACATTGGGGCGGCAGCGGGGAGATTTTACAGAGTAGGGTAGTCGGTATAGCCTTCCGCACCACCGCCGTAGAAACTTTCCGGGCGTTGTGGGTTAAGCGGCGCATCGTGTTGCAGGCGCGCAACCAGGTCCGGGTTGGCGATAAAATCACGGCCAAACGCGACGGCATCGATCAGACCACGCTGAATCAGGTCATCTGCTTTCTCAACGCTATAGGCACCGGCACCAATGATCACCCCTGGGAACAGGGCGCGAACTTTCTCGCGGAAAGCATCGCTGTAGGGCTGACCGCCAGCCCAGTCCGGTTCTGACAGATGCAGATACGCCAGCTTGCGTTTACCCAGTTCCGAGATGTACCACAGCGCAGCGGCTTCTTCATCCGGACCGTTTTCCAGGTTCTGGAAGGCACCAATCGGCGAAATGCGGATACCAATACGGTCGGCTGACCAGTTGGCAATAGCCGCATCCACCACTTCCAGCGCGAACCGACCACGCTTCGCAATCGAACCGCCGTATTCATCAGTACGTTGGTTCGAACCAGGAGCGAGGAACTGGTGCATCAAATAACCGTGCGCAGAGTGCAATTCCAGCAGATCAAAATCGGCTTCGCGCGCATTGGCTGCTGCCTGACCAAAATCAGCCACAATCTGCTTAATTTCTGCCACGCTCAGTTCGCGCGGCAGCGAGGTATCTTCACGATAGACGCTGCCATCAGCGTGGCGTAACGACGTACGCGTACCGGCGGCCAGGGCGGAAGGAGCGACGGGTGCCAGACCGTTTGGCTGCACACTATGATGAGAGATGCGGCCGGTGTGCCACAGCTGGACAGCACTGTGCCCCCCTGCGCCATGAATGGCTTCGTTAATTGCTTTCCACGCGGCGATTTGCTGCTGCGTATGCAGCCCCGGCGCACCTGCATAACCTTTCGCCTGGAAAGAAATTTGCGTTGCTTCGGTGATAATCAGACCCGCGCTGGCGCGTTGCTGATAATACTCAGCCATGAGCGGAGTCGGAATGTCGCCTGGCTCAATGCTACGCAGACGCGTCAGCGGGGCCATGAAAACGCGGTTAGGTACGGTAATCGCACCCACTTTCAGTGGGGAGAACAGCTGTTTACTCGCCATGTTGACTCCTGTATTAGACCGGTCGTCTAGGAATTGCGGTTTTTAAAATCAGTGGCTATTCAGCCACTGCTCAATGGTTTCGAGCGCCAGGCTGATGGGACCAGGTTCTCGTGATATTTTGCTTTGCAGGCTGGCACCTAGCCAGAGCAAATAACAACGCTGCGCCAACTGTTGCGGGCTCTGACCATAAGGCAGCGCCTGCTCTGTAGCCACTTCTTGCAGGCAGCGAGCGTAAGCGCCTATTACAGCATTCGCGCCCTGTTGCAGTGCATCGCGCATCGGCTCAGAGAGATCGCACACTTCGGCAGAGAGTTTCACGCCCAGGCAACCCATAATATGGCCCTGCTCGATAAATACGTGTTCAGCGCTACGGAAGTGTTGCAGGAAGCGCTCTCGTGCTGTTGTGCCTGATTGATTCAGCTGGCGCTCAATCATTTGCAAATGGTGGACAAAATAACGCTCCAGCAGGGCGACGCCAAAGGCTTCCTTTGAGCGGAAGTAATGATAAAACGAGCCTTTCGGTACTTCCGCCAGCGTCAGCATCTCGCTGAGGCCCATGCCGGTGAAACCACGTTGCAGACAAACCTGCTCGCCGGTCGCGAGCAGGTGTTCTCGGGTTTCGTTGCGTTGTTGAGTCTTGTTCATGTGTCGCAGAGTAGTAGACCAGTCAGTCTAATGCAATCTTTAACTCAACGTCTGGCACGATCTGATCATGTCCAGCTTGGGTTGATATTCGCCGGTCTGGATGTTGAACATGCCCAGCAGGGTATGGAACAGGTTATCCTGTGATACCGGAGTCTCCGCTGCCTGTTGACGTAAACACCCCTGATTAACGTGATACGCGGCGGCGTAACCGGGTGACATCCACATCAACAATGGGATATGTGTTTGCTGTGAAGGAGCAAACATATAGGGTGCACCGTGCAGATACATGCCGTGTTCACCCAGCGATTCACCATGATCGGAAAGATAAACCATCGCCACGTTGAAACGGTCACTTAACGCTTTCAGTTTGTCGATAGTACGACTCAGCATGTCGTCGGTGTAGAGCAGCGAATTATCATAGGTATTGACCAGGGCCTGATGATCGCAATCCTGAATCTGATTGCTGTCGCAGGTTGGCGTAAAGCGGCGGAATTGGCTGGGATAGCGCTGATAATAAGCCGGACCGTGGCTACCCATTTGATGGAGCACGATGATCCCGTCGTTGTGCAAACTGGCGGTATAGTTATCGAGGTTATGCAGCAACACATCGTCGAGACAAAAACCGTCGTGGCAATATTGTGTCAGATTCCACATTGTCATGTCGGTATGGGGCACACGGTCGCAGGCACCTTTACATCCGCCATCATTTTCGCGCCACAGCACGCTCACCCCGGCATGCGCCAGCACATCGAGTAGGCCTTCCTGATGGTGTGCCAGATTGGCGTCGTATTGTTCGCGCGGCATGTTGGAAAACATGCAAGGTACGGAAACGGCGGTTTCAGTGCCACAAGAAGTAGCTTGCGGATAATAAATAACTTGCTGTTGTTTTAACTGCGGGTTGGTGTCGCGTTGATAACCGCCGAGGGAAAAGTCTTCAGCACGGCCGGTTTCACCCACCACCAGCACGACCAGGGTTTTTTTCTGTTCGGCCGCGATTAACGGGCCTTTGTGTGCATCCTGGCCAATTTTGACCAGTTGCTGGCTACCCTGTAACCAACGTTGATCGACGTAGTGGCCGGTGCCGCTAACGATATTCGCCGGAGTGATCATTTTAACCAGGCCTTTGTTGTTGCGGATCAACGAGGCATAGTCTTTATAAAACAGCACGGCCATCAGCAAAATGATCAGCAGTGCGCCAAGTGCCCCCGCCAAACGTTGCAGCAAACTCCACCACCAACGTTGCCCATTCTGAATACGAATGCTGCTGATAACGGCGACTGGCAGAATGCCCATCAACAGCATCCAGACCGCCCAGGTTCGGCTGATTAATGCACCGGCTTCTTGTGCATTCGACTCAAACACGTTTTCGATCATGTTGGTGTCAATGACCGTGCCAAAGCTATGCATAAAGTAGTTGGCAGCGGCACTGGTCAGTACCAGTACGATCAACAGGGGTTTACGGATAAATGGCCAGGCGATCAGGCTAAAAATAAAGTAGAACGCCGAAATCAGTACCACAGGGATACTGGCGGCAAACAGATAATCATGCAGTCGATCGTAGGTAATAATTTGCCAGGCGCGGAAGACAAACAGGCCATTTAAGACGATGGCAAAGAAGAGAGCAGCACCAAAATTAAACCAGGTCAAGTGACACTGTAACTTATTCGGGGATTTCATGGAAACTCTATCAGAAAACGGAATGGCGCCAGAGTAGAGACAAAATATGAGGAAAACCTTAACGAAAGCTCAATGCAGTTACCGGCGGTACGACCTGTTTGGTAAACAGGAGTTACCCAATCTGGGTAAGGATAATTAATTGCGTGGAATGTAGACCAGGGGCGTTTACTCTTTGCACAATGCCACTAAGCTGTTATCAATATGCTGCAAACCCATGACGTCGGAGTTGAAGTGGCCGAGCAACTTGAGTTTTTTCCCGTCCCCAGTCCCTGTCGCGGCATTTGCCAGAGCGATGAACGCGGCTATTGTCGTGGTTGCCTGCGCAGTCGTGAAGAGCGGTTTAACTGGATGCAATACAGCGATGCGCAGAAACGTGATGTGCTGCGTTTGTGCCGCCAGCGTTGGTTGCGCTTACAACGTAGCCAGAAGAGTGAACAACCTGACGAACCGCAACAACCCTCACTGTTCTGAGCGTCTCACCAGGTTACTTTCCGTTATACTGCCGATTCATCATTCGGAATTGTGTTTTAAGGGAGAACCTTGATGCTACAACCGCAACAGATTGCCCCGCAGGGACCGACGTTTTCACCGCTGATCATGGGTTACTGGCGTTTAATGGAGTGGGGTATGACGGCCCAGCAATGCGTACAATTTATTGAGCACCATTTGTCGCTGGGGATCACCACCGTTGACCACGCTGATATTTATGGTGATTACCGTTGTGAAGCCACGTTTGGTGAAGCACTGAAACTGGCGCCAGGTTTGCGCGAAAAACTGCAAATCGTCACCAAGTGTGGCATCGCTACGCGTGCCAAAGCGGAACATCAGATTGGTCATTACATCACCGAAGCGCGGCATATTTTGCAAAGTGCGGAAAACTCGCTGCGGCACTTCGGTACTGATCACCTTGATCTGTTGTTGATTCACCGTCCTGACCCTTTGATGGATGCGGATGAAGTGGCTGAAGCCTTTCTTGCTTTACATCAGAGCGGCAAGGTACGTCACTTTGGCGTCTCCAATTTCACACCGACACAGTTTACGCTGTTGCAGTCGCGGCTCCCTTTTACTCTGGCGACGAACCAACTGGAAATCTCGCCTCTTGAGCAGTCGACCTTGCTGGATGGAACCCTGGATCAATGCCAGCAGTTACGCATGCGACCGATGGCCTGGTCGTGTCTTGGCGGCGGTCGTCTCTTTAACGATCCGCATTACCAGCCGCTGCGGGATGAGCTTCATCAGATACAGCAGGAAATCGGTGCCAGCAATATTGAACAGGTGGTTTATGCCTGGGTCATGAAACTGCCAAGTCACCCCTTGCCCATTATTGGTACCGGCAAAACGGCCCGTGTCAGCGATGCGGTCGCCGCCTGTCAACTTACGCTTGATCGCCAGCAGTGGTTCCGCATTCGCAAGGCGGCGTTGGGTTACGATGTGCCCTGAAGCGTAAAAAAGCGTCAAAACCCGGCAGCCAGAACAAAAAGCGTCCAGGCTTACAGGGAAGCTAACCATAAGGAGATGTTATGAATAGAATCCTGATTGCTGTTCTGGCGGTGTTAACGAGCGGCGTTGCGCAAGCAGCGTCGGAACAGGTGACGCTGCATACGGTTACCGAGCAAGGTATTGGTGCGGCTATAGGGAAAGTCACCCTCAGTGAAACGCCCTGGGGGCTGGAGTTTACCCCCGAACTGACGGGCCTGGCGCCGGGTGTGCATGGTTTTCACATCCACGCAAAAGGCAGTTGTGAACCTGGAGAGTCGGGAGGTAAAACGGTAGCGGCGGGTGCAGCAGGTGGGCATTTTGACCCGGGCAACACCGGGAAACACCTCGGACCCTATGCCAACGGTCATCTCGGCGATCTGCCGGCATTATTCGTCACCGATAATGGCAACGCTGACTATCCGGTATTGGCTCCGCGCATCAAATCCCTGAATGAAATCAAAGGGAAGGCATTGATGGTGCATGTTGGAGGCGATAATCACGCCGATCATCCCCTGCCGCTGGGTGGCGGTGGCGCGCGTTTTGCCTGCGGTGTGATTTAACACGGTGGCGGCAATTTCCCTGCCGCCCTGATTTGCGTAACCAGACGTTTCTTCATTGATTTTTGTATTGTTCCCGTGGTTTTTTCCCGCCTATGATACATAACAGGGAAAAAAGCGCAGGGGCAGGAATGAAAACCAGTGGGATCATGTTGTTATGTGCGTTGCTGGTCGGCTGTGACCAGCCTAATGATACGCAATTGCGGCTCGATGCCAGTCGACAATTGCAACGTGTGATTGACCGCAACCCATTACGTGCCAGTTGTGAAAACATTGCCCGAGGGCGCGAATGGCTGACACAACGAACGCTGGAAAAGCTGGAAGAAAAAGGCTGCCAGGAGGTGTTGCGTAGTGCGACCGAGACGGATTTCATCCACGCTGAGACTTTCCACCACAATCTGACGATGGTATGCGGCGCGATTGAGGGCAAAAGTTTTACCGGCACGGAACTGACGCGGCGCTTTATCTATTCGCCCGAGGAGAAAGCGCTGGTGGTTGAACCCATGTCGGAGCAGGATAAAACCCGTTTCGAAGGGCGAAAAACCCTGCAACAATTGCAGGCTGATTTCAATCGCCAGCAGCAGCAATATTGCCAGTAATCACCCCGGCACCGCTTGTTTCAATTGTGCCAGCGAGCAACGCAAACGCCATAGAATGCCAGCCAGCGTGTTGGCCTCGCTATCCTGTTCAACCGGAAGCTGCGCAATCATCGCCTCCAGTTCATCCAGCGTTGCCTGCAAGGGCATATGACGCACGCCCCGTATACTCATGATGCGTTGTAAATCTTCCAGACTTCTGTCGCGCATCGCTGCCAGCGTCTGAGAGCCAGGCTGCCACTCACGCAACTGCCAGACAATATGCGAACAATTGAGCAGCACCACGCCCCAGCGTAGCAGCCACACGCGTGCCTGCTCATCACGGCTATTACTTAACTGGCTGATATGATGATAAATCTGTGATTCGAAACGGCTTTCGCTCAGTTGGGGATGACGTCGCAGTTGATCAAGAAAGGCATGACGCAGGGCGCGGATATGGCGACGGCTACGCCGGGCATCGGAACTGGGACGCAGTACCTGAAAGGCCAGCCATGCCAGCATCACGCCGCAGACCTTGGCGAGATTATCGTTGAGGAAACTCTGATAATCCCAGTCTGGCGGGTTGCTGACCGCAATAAAGGATCCCATAAACACGATAAATTGCCCCCACATACCCGCGCGGGTTTTCTGCTGCAACTTGAACAGTTGAAGGGTAGTCAGCAAAGGGAACAGCACCAGCAAAAATTGCCACAGTGCGCTGATTTGGACCATCAGGCCAAACTGCAACATAAAGCTAAACACCGACAGCCACAGCAGGGTTTTCAGCAGCAGCGAGATGCTGCCCGTTGGCGAGGGGGCGGAAGAGTAAAGCACACAGGCGATTGCGGTCAGTGTCAAAGCCGCTGCACCGGAATCCCATTGCGTAGCAATCCAGAACGCACATCCCAACATAATCACGCTGAAGGTGCGAAGTGCGCTCCATCCTGCTTCGGCGCTATCGCTTTCGCGTGCCAGTGACGGAACGCGTGGGGGCTGAAATCGGGTATCCGCATCTGCTCGTTCAATCAATCTGATCCAACGCTGGACATTAAGGTACACCCAACAAAAGTAGCGCAGGCGCTGCACAAAGGCGCGTTGGCGGTAATCGCCCGCTGCGGCCGGGGTAATGCCGCGCAGAATCAACGCCAACTGATATTTATCACATTCCGGCTGTGCCAGTTCGTGCAACAGTTTTTGCATGGCATCAAACAGCGACTGCGGTGCCTCTGGCCAGTTCAGTAACATGCGTCGCAGGCTGGAGAGCACGCTGGTCAGGCGCAACTGTTGATGTAACACATAGTTCAGGACGTTATTTTGCCGCCGAAAGCGGTAGTGGCTCCAGAACGCCTGAATACGTAGCAGATTCATGGTCAGGATCTGACTGATCACCGTCTCATGCGCACTACGAACATTGTCGGTACTGCCTTGCTGCAATAGCAGCACGGCGTGTTCGAGCAATCTGGCATGCATCTGGCGCAGCGACTTCATCAGCGCATGCCCATCTGAAGTACTGGGCAGAACCATCATCATTAATCCGGCACATAAAATACCGGAAATTACTTCACAAACGCGTGCCTGGGTAATAGTCCATAACTCACTGATATCGGTGATATTGACGCTGCTGAAGGCAATAATCGCTGCGGTATAACCGGCAAGCGAAAAAGCATAGGCCACATTGTTTTGATAGTGGTTGGCAATCCAGGTACATAACGCCAGCCAGCCTGCCATAAAAAAGGCAAACAGCCAGGGTTCATTCAGCGTGTGCCCGGCAATCAGTAACGCGGCAGTGGCACCCAGTAAACTGCCGACGATACGTCCCAGACTTTTGCTGATGGCCCCCCCAACGGTAGGAAAACTGACCACGGCGGCGGAAGTCATGGCCCAGTAAGGCTGATCCAGTTGCAAGGCGTAGGCC
This sequence comes from Pantoea sp. X-Soil-TKNS-1279, assembly GCF_059730565.1. NCBI lineage: Bacteria > Pseudomonadati > Pseudomonadota > Gammaproteobacteria > Enterobacterales > Erwiniaceae > Pantoea > Pantoea sp. X-Soil-TKNS-1279. The sequence goes on from NZ_AP035948.1 coordinate 1,974,621, forward strand.
ATCGTTAGCGCCAGGCACATGGCGATTGCATTGCGCAAGGCATAGCGCCATTCACCCTGGGTGGCTTTGATCCACGGCAGATTGCGCCACGCCAACCACTGTAAATTCATCCGTGGCCTCAGCGCACAATCGAAATGGTACAGGTGGTGCCCGCCACCAGTGGGATATCCTGTGGAATGGTATCCAAATGAATACGCACCGGAACCCGTTGCGCCAGTCGCACCCAGGGGACATTGGGTTTGATATCCGGCACCAGGCCGCTGTCACTGTCGACACTCTGGTCGTAAATCGCTCGCCCGATGCTTTCCACTCTGCCTTGCAGGCGTTGACCGTTGCTGTACAGCACAATATTCGCACTGGCACCGGGCTGGATGTGACGCAGTTTGGTTTCTTCGAAATACCCCATCACATACCATGAATGACTGTCCACCAGTGAGAACAACGGTGTGCCCGCTGTGGCGTAATTACCAGGGCGCAGCGTCAGATTACTAATCCAACCATCCGTGGGGGCGCTGATTTTGGTCTGTTCCAGATTCCAGCGTGCCTGATCGAGTGTCGCCTGGGCTGCTTTGGTACTCGCTGCGGCAGCATTAGCGGTCAGATGCGCCGCATCAAGATCCTCCGCTGAAATCACATTACGGGGCAGATTGCTGCGCCGGTTCAATTCATGCTGGGCTTTCTGCTCATCCGACTGTGCTTTTGCCAGCTGTGCCTCAGCATTATCCAGGGCGATCTGCCAGGGTACCGGGTCGAGCGTCAACAACGTATCGCCTTTGTGTACAAACTGATTATCTCGCACCGCCAACGCAACAATGCGGCCAGAAACCTGGGGGGTGATATCAACCAGTTCGGCACGGACCTTGCCATCACGCGTCCAGGGCGATTGCATGTAGTAATTCCACATCCACCAGCCCGCCAATAAAGCCAGGGCAAACACCACCAGTGTGGAAAAATATTTAAAGGGATTGAATTTCATGGCGATTTATCCGAGGCTCAGTAACCAGAGTGCGGCGCTGACGCACAGCACAAACAAGGAAAGATCCATTAATGTGGGATGCCAGATATCACCGGAATACATCCAGCCACGCAGCAACGGATGGATCAGTAGCCAGAAAAAGAAACCCAGCAGTACCGCTTTGAACAGCGGTGGGAAGAACAGAGATGCACCAAAGACCAGGTCAGTGAGTGGCGCGTTAGCGGTCAGGGGGAAAACAGACACTTGTCATCATCCTTAGTAAACCCAGATTCTCTCAATGAAGCGTAGATGAGTGCGTGTGTCAGCTGGCCTGGGATTTGTTTTTTGTCCTGTAAACTCGCAGAATAGTGTAAAATCTGGCTTGATAGCTAGCAAGCTAATTATAAGGAGATGAAATGGATACGACACTCGGAACAGATCTGTCTCGACTGGTGCGCATCTGGCGTGCCTTGATCGATCAGCGTCTGAAGCCGCTTGAGTTGACGCAAACACATTGGGTGACGTTGCATAATATTCATCAACTCCCGCCAGAGCAGTCGCAGATTCAGCTGGCGAAAGCTATTGGTATTGAGCAACCCTCTCTGGTACGCACGCTCGATCAACTGGAAGAAAAGGGATTAATCACCCGTTCAACCTGTGCAAATGACCGGCGTGCAAAACGCATCAAGCTAACCCGGCAGGCTGAGCCTATCATCGAACAGGTCGAGAATGTGATTGATGCGACCCGTGATGACATTCTTAGCGGTATCAGCCTGGAAGAGGTAAACCAGATGGTGACGCTGATTGCCCGGCTGGAGAAGAATATTCTCGAGTTACAAAATCGCGAGAAATAAAAACCCGCCCCTTTTGGGGCGGTGTCATTTTGAAGTCAGGCAGCCTTAAAACAGAAAAAGTTTGTTGATTTCACCGTTCAATTTTCTCTGCAAAGAAAATCGGATGTTATAAAGCTTTTTCCTGTCGATTCTCAACGAATCGGCGATATCCTTCAGGGTGTATTCCCGCGACAGCAGATTCAAGACTTCGACCTCCAGGGTTGTCAGACTGCCAGGTTTGACACCGTTACCCCACCGGCCAATGAGAACATCTTTAATTTTTTTTGTGATGGACTGTTTGCAATCACTGGAGTAGATCACGGTGGCAATGCGCTGGTTGTTCTTCCACCACCAGGACGCGAGATTATCCATCCTGTAATCAGATAACAATATCAACCCACTTCCGCTTTTGACTAAGTGGGAGATCCAGTGTGGATCAGAAAACAGTTTGATGTTGTAGTGTGAAAAATCAACAAAGATGAAATTGAAATTCAGATGATTATGTTGTTTATCGAGCAGCGCAGCCTGAATCCCAACGCGTAGATAATAATTTCTGTCAGGCCAAATGCTGTATTTAATGCCAGATGAATTCTGCATTTCCAACAACTGTTCGGAGATCGTTATCACCTCACCATCATCCTTGAGGTTTTTATTCTGTTCATTTTGCATTGGAATCAACAATCCCTGTTTCATTTCCATTGTGAAGTCTAACCAGGGGGCATGATACAAATCATGAAAAAATACATCAAGACAGAAGTATGATACCGAAAATTTCTTTCACTGGATAAAATCCTAATGGAGATGGATGATGTAATAAAGATGAGGGAAGGGATACGTATTGTTTTCCGCAGGATAATGACTTGGCTAAAGTTATGGGACGTTCAGAAAAATAAGAATTTGTCTTGAATTTAAGTGGTTGCCATAATGAATTCGCGAATAAAACACGTAAAATTAGCACGAAAAGATAAATATGCAGAGGGTGGTCGAGTATGGTAAGAAACTGTGTTACTTATATGTTTCTAATCTGCTAATTAATAACGGTAAATGTCATCATCTCAGCGGACCCGGTCAGACAGGTAGATTTCTTCTCGTTTCCCATTTCAGAAGTTAATTTTCAGCCAGTAAAGAGTTTTAAGATTATTTAAAGTGGAAACTAAGGTAGTGGGCTGTTTTTATCTTATCAAGGCCAGTGATATTGTTGTCCGTGAAGAAGCTTTTTTCATTAACGTGTTGGTCATGTATTTGTTTCCCAGAGCAGAAAAACGGCTGTCGGGATTCAGTGAGGCTTTCTGGTGCACGGATGGCTAGAGGGGTTATAACAGCGAGTTGCCCAGAATTATCGTTACTTTCATTGAGCGTGAGTATTATGTTTGATAGCTGATCAACTCATTGAATACATGACCAGAAATCTTTAAAAAGGTAAATAAAAATATTCTGAGAGGAATCTTATTTCTCAACAGTCACCACTCTGCGTAATTTACCCCGGTGAACAGGAACGGTGGTAACACAAGGATGAGGTGAGCCTTTTTGGAACAGAGAATCGTTGACGCGCTGAGCTGCATGGGATGTCGGCTTGGTTGTCGTGTGCATCACGACGAAACATTTAAAGTAGAGTTTTGTACCGATAAGAAGTTAGTGCTTTGGCCTGAAGGCAATGATTATTTAAAACTGGCATTACATGAGTTAGTTTTTAAAAGTAATGGCTGTGAGCTGAGTGAGGACACTCTGATTGTCGATTGCTCACTGAGACATCTGGGTTTATTCATTAATGATGCGTGGCTAACGGTTTTCTCTGCGTGTGGCATGGAAATTGTTCTGATCCCTGACAGAAGAATGATGGCGATTGCGCATTATTGGTGGCGGAAATCAGCCAGTATCAAAGCTGTTATTCCTACCGATGCGGGGTTGCATTGTTTTATGGCAGATTTGAAAAACAGGCTCTGTGGCAGCAGGACTAAGCGGATTAAAGCTCCGGCAGCAACTGAACGAGAAATGCATGTGTTAAAGATGATATACGACGGCAGTACGGTGAACGAAATAGCCACCTTACTGGGTTGTAGCGTGAAAAGTGTTTATATCCATAAATCGACGTTAAAGAAAAAAATGGGTAGTGACATTATCTTTCATATGCTGCCGCAGCGGCACTAGTGTCAACCTTACGGGCATAAAAAATCCGGAAATGATGTCCATTTCCGGATTCTGGCAGGGTGTCTTGATCGACTACGCGCGGGTTTAGCGCGGTGACACGGTAACCTGGCTGCCGTTAGATGCCATCACAACACGCTGGCCAACAGAGAAACGGGTGGCGGCCTGTTTCTGAACCACCATGATGGTGTTGCCGTCATCTTTACGGATTTCCAGTTCAACACCGTCACTCTTATTCAGGGTGCTCTGCACGCCCTGGCCTGCTACACCGCCGAGCACGGCACCGCCTGCGGTTGCCAGGCTACGGCCGCTTCCGCCGCCAATGGTGTTACCGAGGAAGCCACCTAATACGGCACCACCGATGGCACCAATAACATTGTTTTCGTCACCGCCCTGAATCTTGACCGGGCGAACGGAAACCAGCGTACCGTAAGAAACGCTCTGTACTTGTTTCGCTTCACTGGCACTGTAAACATCACCAGAAAGGGTGTCGTTACTCACACAACCTGCCAGCGTTAAGCCGGCAAGGGAGACGACCAGAAAACGCTTAATCATCAGAAAGCTCCTTCATGCAAAAATGTGCCGTGTTCTCATCCTGTTCTGCACAGAGTATAAGACACAAAACTGGCAATTGACTCTTCGTCCGGATAATACGCGGTTGGAGGCGAAGCATAGACCATTGCATCTCAACAAAAATTCAATTGAACACGAAATATTTTAACCTGGAATGCGCTACGCAATGTGCTTAAAAAGCGGAATTTAATCATAGAATTAGCCTGCGTAATTTGCCAGGCTACTCAAAGATGAATCATTTGCTCGTGGGCGAGTAAGGAAAAGTTATGAAATCAGGACGCTATATCGGGGTGATGTCCGGTACCAGTCTTGACGGTGTCGATGTGGTGCTGGCGGCGATCGATGAACATATGGTGGCGCAGCAGGCGAGCTACTGTCATCCGATACCACAAGATTTGCGGCAGCAGGTGCTGGCGATCTGTCAGGGACAATCTCTGACCTTGTCGCAATTGGGGCAGCTCGATAACCGTCTGGGTAAGCTGTTCGCCGAAGCGGTATTAACCCTGATGCGCCAGCAGTCGCTGGAGGCCAGCGATATCATGGCAATAGGTTGCCACGGACAAACGGTGTGGCATGAGCCGTTAAGTGATGCGCCTAACACCTTACAGATTGGTGATAATAACCAAATTGTTGCTGCCACCGGCGTGACCGTGGTTGGGGATTTTCGCCGCCGCGATATGGCGTTGGGCGGGCAGGGTGCTCCGTTAGTACCGGCGTTTCACCAGGCTTTATTAATGGACAGCGTTGAGCGGCGCATGGTGTTGAACATCGGCGGGATTGCCAACCTCTCGTTGTTACTGCCAGGCCATGCGGTGCGCGGCTTTGACACCGGGCCGGGTAATATGTTGATTGATGCGTGGATTTGGCGTCACAAAGGCCAGCCCTACGACAAAGATGCCGCCTGGGCGCGCAGTGGGCAGGTGGTCCCGGCGCTGCTTGATCAGATGCTGGCCGATCCCTGGTTCGCCTTACCGCCGCCAAAAAGCACCGGACGCGAATATTTCAACCTTGGATGGGTCGAGCAACAATTACAACGCTTCCCGGCACTGGCTGCGCAGGATGTACAGGCGACACTGACCGAACTCACCGCGCTGACCATCACGCAGCAGGTACAACTGAATGATGGCTGCGATCGCCTGTTAGTATGCGGTGGCGGCAGCCGTAACCCGCTGTTGATGGCCCGTCTGGCGGCAATGCTGCCCGGTACGGAGGTCAACACCACTGACCAGGCCGGTATCAGCGGCGATGATATGGAAGCGCTGGCCTTTGCCTGGCTGGCGTTCCGCACCTTGTCCGGCTTACCGGGCAATTTACCGGCGGTGACTGGCGCGCGCGAAATGAGCGTGCTGGGTGCCATCTATCCGGCCAATTCCCGGCAGACACGTTAAGGAGTCAGGATGAAAAAGGCGATTTTAGTGGGCGGCGTACTGCTGCTGAGCGGTTGTGGTTTAATGCATAAACCCGCCGAAGCACCGCAAAAGTTGCATTACCGTTGCGGTACGTTGCCGCTAACCGTAACCCTGGATAACCCGCGTCAGCAGGTCAGTTTTATTCTTGATGGCAAAGCGCTGACCTTGACCCAGACCGTTGCCGCTTCCGGTACGCGCTACAGTGACGGCACTTACGTCTTCTGGTCGAAAGGGAATGGCGCTTTTATCGAGCGTAACGATAAAATTGTGATTAATGACTGCGAATTGCAGAATGCGGATGGTTCCGCCCAGTAATCGTTAAAGAAAGAGTAAACAGCATGAGCGACAGTGACAGTTTGCAAAATATTGCCCACCTGCGTCGTGAATACACCCGTGGTGGTTTGCGGCGTAAAGATCTGCCAGAGGATCCTCTGGCGCTGTTTGAACAGTGGCTACAACAGGCGTGTGCCGCGCAACTGCCCGATCCTACCGCCATGACGGTGGCGACGGTAGACAGCAGCGGTCAGCCCTATCAGCGCATCGTGTTGCTTAAGCACTACGATGACAAAGGAATGGTGTTTTACACGAATCTCGGTAGCCGTAAGGCGTTGCAACTGGCGGACAATCCGCGCATCTCGCTGCACTTCCCGTGGCACTATCTTGAACGTCAGGTGATGGTGCTGGGCGAAGTCGAGAAACTGTCGGCACTGGAGGTGTTAAAGTATTTCCATAGCCGTCCGCGTGACAGCCAGATTGGTGCCTGGGTTTCGAAGCAGTCGAGCCGCATTTCAGCTCGTGGCGTGCTGGAAGGCAAGTTCCTTGAATTGAAGCAGAAGTTCCAGCAAGGTGAAGTTCCCCTGCCGAGTTTCTGGGGCGGATTCCGGGTTAAATTCCACACGATGGAGTTCTGGCAAGGGGGAGAACATCGGCTGCACGATCGCTTCCTCTATCAACGTCAGGACAATGGCTGGTCAATCGACCGTCTCGCCCCGTAAAACTGCGTTTTAACCCCTTTCAACGCTGGCGCAGTTGGCGTCAGCGCTTTATGCTATAGCCCTCATTTTTTTCACTTCCGCAAATCAGCGGAAAGCTGTGTACCAGCATAGGTGCAGTCTGATCAATTTGGAGTCAGTGATGACCAGCAGTAACCTGATACAACAATTGCAAGAGAGGGGCTTGATTGCCCAGGTAACGGACGAGGAAGCGTTAGCAGAGCGACTGGCGCAAGGGCCAATTGCACTCTATTGCGGCTTTGATCCCACCGCTGATAGCTTGCACTTGGGCCATCTGGTGCCGCTGCTCTGCCTGAAACGTTTTCAGGATGCCGGACATAAACCGGTCGCGCTGGTGGGTGGTGCCACCGGTCTGATTGGCGATCCCAGCTTTAAAGCAGCAGAACGTAAACTGAATACTACTGAAACCGTGGGCGAGTGGGTGGAGAAAATCCGCCATCAGGTCGCGCCATTCCTCAGTTTCGATTGTGGCGACAACAGCGCCATCGCCGCCAATAACTATGACTGGTTTGGTGGCATGAATGTGCTGACCTTCCTGCGTGATATCGGTAAACACTTCTCTGTGAACCAGATGATCAACAAAGAAGCGGTCAAACAGCGTCTTAACCGTGAAGATCAGGGTATCTCCTACACCGAATTCTCCTACAACCTGTTGCAGGGTTATGACTTTGCCGAGTTGAACAAGCGTTATGGCGTGGTGCTGCAAATTGGCGGTTCCGACCAGTGGGGCAACATCACCTCCGGTATCGATTTAACCCGTCGCCTGCACCAGCAGCAGACCTGGGGTCTGACCGTGCCGTTGATCACCAAGTCTGACGGTACCAAGTTCGGTAAAACTGAAGGCGGCGCGGTGTGGCTCGATGCGAAGAAAACCAGTCCGTATAAGTTCTACCAGTTCTGGATCAACACCGCAGATGCGGATGTGTATCGCTTCCTGAAATTCTTCACCTTCATGAGCATTGAAGAGATCAATGCGCTGGAAGAAGCCGACAAAAACAGCGGTACCGCACCTCGTGCGCAGTACGTGTTGGCAGAGCAGGTAACACGACTGGTGCATGGCGATGCGGGCCTGACTGCGGCCAAACGCATCACCGAGAGCCTGTTCTCTGGCAGCCTGAGCGATATGACCGAAGCGGATTTCGAGCAGCTGGCACAGGACGGTATGCCGACCATCAACCTGACCGCCGAAGATGACCTGCAACAGGCGCTGGTCAAAGCGGAGCTGGTGCCTTCACGCGGCCAGGCACGTACCATGATCGGTTCGAACGCGGTTTCTCTGAACGGTGAAAAACAATCTGACGCCGAATACCGTTTCAGCGACAGCGACAAACTGTTTGGGCGCTTCACGCTGCTGCGTCGCGGCAAAAAACACTACTGCCTGATTAACTGGCAGTAAGCGATTCAGGGCCGGTTTCCGGCCCTTTTTTATGGCAAGGCAGTACAGGGCAATAATGAAAAATATTCTCGCAATCCAGTCTCATGTTGTTTACGGCCACGCTGGCAACAGCGCGGCAGAGTTTCCCATGCGTCGTATGGGTGCCAACGTCTGGCCGCTGAATACCGTGCAGTTCTCCAACCACACGCAGTATGGCCACTGGACCGGCACCGTGATGCCAGCCACCCATCTGACCGATATTGTGCAGGGCATCGCCGCTATCGATCGATTGAAGACCTGTGATGCGGTGCTGAGTGGCTATCTGGGTTCCGCCGAGCAGGGTGAGCAGATTCTGGAGATTGTGCGCCAGGTAAAAGCCGCTAACCCGAATGCCTGGTACTTCTGTGATCCGGTAATGGGGCACCCGGAAAAAGGCTGCATTGTTGCGCCGGGTGTGGCGGAGTTTCATTGCAAAATGGCGCTCCCGGCCAGCGATATTATTGCACCGAACCTGCTGGAGCTGGAGATGCTGAGCGGGCACAGCATTGCCAATGTTGAACAGGCGGTGGTTGCGGCTCGTGAGCTGATTGCTCAGGGGCCAAAAGTGGTGCTGGTGAAACATCTGGCGCGTGCCGGACGTCGCAGCGACCGTTTTGAGATGTTGCTGGTCACTGCCGATGAATGCTGGCATATCGACCGCCCACTGGTCGATTTTGGCGTACGTCAGCCGGTCGGCGTCGGTGATCTCACCAGCGGGCTGCTGCTGGTCGATCTGCTGCACGGCAAGTCGCTGCGTGATGCGCTGGAGCACGTCACGGCAGCGGTGTATGAAGTTATGCTGAAAACCCATGAAATGGGCGAGTACGAACTGCAACTGGTGGCGGCACAGGATGCCATTGCGCAACCGACGCAGCATTTCGCGGCGGAAAAATTGTAACAGCCCGTCGCGGCGCGATAAATCGCGCCGCGACGCATCAGACCAGACCTTCCGCTTTCAGCGCCGCCTGTACCGCCGGGCGTTCTGCCACCCGATCAAACCAGCTATTCAGCGCCGCAAACCCACTCAAATCCAGTTGTAACGCATGCGCCCAGCGCGTCACCACAAACAGGTAGGCATCCGCCACGGTAAAACGCAGCCCCATCAGCCACTGTTTATCCTGTAACGCCTGATTTGCGATGGCGAATTTTTTGATTAGCTGTTCACGCACCAGTTCTTTGTATTCTGCGGGGGTGTCCTTTCGGAACAAGGGGCTGAAGCCTTTGTGCAATTCAGTACCGATAAAACTGAGCCACTCCAGTGTGTGATAACGGGTGAGACTCCCGGTCGGCGCCAGCAGGTGGCGATCGGGTTTTTGATCGGCCAGATACTGCACAATCGCCGTACCCTCCGTCAGCAACGTGCCATCATCAAACTGTAAAGCCGGTACCTGTCCTTTCGGGTTTATCTGCCAGTAATCCTCTCCTCGCTCGGTACGTTTCAGTTGCAGGTCGACATTAACCTGTGTGAAGTCCAGCCCGCATTCGCGCATCACGATGTGTGGCGATAGCGAGCAGGCACCGGGCTTACAATAGAGTTTCATCATGGCCTCTCCTCGGTTTGTTGTGATCAAACCAGCATAATTCGGCGAAAAAGATTTGCCAGTGATACCGATCAGGAATCGTGGCTGACAGGGTAATTTTCTTCATGAAAGCAGGCGAGTGCGGGCAAACGCGTCAGTGCAAAATCCCAGAACTGACGGACCTTCGGCGTCATGTTCCTTACCCGTTGCGTCACCAACTGTACCGGCAAGGCGGCAGGTTCCCACTCTGGCAATAAACGGATCAATGTTCCCGCGTGCAGATCGTCCAGCACCTGATAGGAGAGCAGACGGCCAATCCCCTGGTGGCTGCGCAATGCCAGCAGCTGACTCTCCACTTCATTCACGCGCAGTCGAGGGGTAATACGCACCCGCACATCACGCGCAAATCGCCATTCTCGTGTCTGCCGTATCCCGGCAATCAGCGCATGTTCGCTCAGTGTGGAGGGATGCTGCGGAATACCTGCGCGTTGTAGATAATCCGGGCTGGCAATCAGCATACTGCGTACCTCGCCGACCCGACGTGCCACCATCGAGGAATCCTGAAGTTCACCGATGCGTAGCGCGATATCCAGCCCGTTATCGATCAAGTCCTGATAGCTGTCGCTGAGTACCAACTCCAGCTGAATTTCCGGATGAAGCGCCAGGAAGGCGTTCACCAACGGCATCACATGGCGGCGGCCAAACTGAACCGGGGCAGTGACGCGCAGCAGCCCCTGCAATCCGCTATGGTGGGCGCTGTCCATTGCGGCCTGATAGTCGGTCAGCAACTGGCGCGCCTGCTCAAACAGTTGCCAACCGGCTTCGGTAGGGGCCAGTTGGCGCGTGGTGCGTTCAATTAAGGTGGTGCCGAAGCGCTGCTCCAGCGCCGCCAGAGTACGGGTGATGACCGGCGGCGAACGCTGCAAAAGACGGGCGGCTGCCGCCAGGCTACCTTGTTGAATGACGGTGACAAACACCTGTAGCTCATCGAATCTGTCCATCATTATTCCTGATTTGGTAACAGTCTCTTGTCGTAACCCGATCTTCATTACGCAAATCACAAGAGTAAGCTAAGCAAAAAAGGAGATCATCATGAAACTGTACAGCACACCGTTATCTGGCCATGCGCACCGTGTCCGACTATTACTGAATATGCTGCAACTGGATTATCAATGTATTGAAGCGGCGGCGGCTTTGCGCCAGCAAGCTGAATTTCGCCAGTTGAATCCGTGGCAGCAAATTCCGGTGCTGGTGGATGACGAGGTCGTGATTTACGACAGTAACGCCATTCTGGTGTATCTGGTGCGCCGCTACGCACCGGACAGCCACTGGCTGCCGGATGAGCCGGTGGCTGCCGCCCAGGTGCAGTTGTGGCTGGGGAAAGCAGCGGGAGAGATTCGTTATGGCGTTGGATCAGCGCGTTTAATCAAACAATTTCACACCCCGGAAGACTACGCCTCGGCGTGCAGCGTGGCGGCGCGTTTTCTGCCACAGATGGAAGCGCATTTAAGCACGCAACGCTGGCTGGCAGGTGAGCTGCCGACCATCGCCGACCTGGCCTGTTACGCGTACGTGGCTTGTGCCCCCCAGGGCGGCATTTCATTACAACCGTGGCCCGCCATTCGTCAGTGGCTGGCCCAGGTCGAGGCGCTATCCGGCTTTGAGGCGCTACCGCCATTACCCCTTCCCGAGGAAAGCGAAAATGTTTCATCCCGGTGAACAACGCGCCCAGCAACTGGCAGGTTTTAGCCAGGTACGGGCCGCAATTTATGATCAGATGCCGTTGCAGCACCAGATATTTTTTGCGCAATTGCCCTATCTGCTACTGGCGCAGCGCGATAGCGAGGGCTGGCCGCTGGCGCATTTATTGATGGCTGAACCCGGTTTTATCCAGCCGCTGGATGAGCACTACCTGGCGATCAGCACCCACGCGCTCCAGCGTGCAGCGTTATTACAACCGTTGGCGGAAGGCGATGCGCTGGCCATCCTCGGCATTGATTTCGCCACACGGCGTCGCAACCGCGCCAGCGGGGAAGTTGCGGCGATCGGGCCAGAACATCTGGTAATGCGAATTCATGAGAGTTTTGGCAACTGTCCGCAATATATCCATCAATATCCGTGGCATTTTCCGGCGGAGCAACAGGTCGAGATTGCACAGGCCACATCCTTAAGTGTTGAGGACCGGCAGCATCTCAGTCTCAGCCAAACGTTTTTTATCGCCAGCGGTTCTCCGTCCGGCAGTATGGATATTTCACATCGCGGTGGTCCTGCCGGTTTTCTGCGCTGGCATGACTCTGGGTTACTGTCGTTCGATGATTTTCCCGGTAACCGTTATATGAATACCCTGGGCAATTTGTTGCTGGATGCGCGCTGTGCGCTGTTGATCCCGGACTGGCAATTGGGTACCGCGCTGCACTTGCAGGGTGAGATGACCATCGATTGGGCCGCGAGCAACGCAGAAGGGAAGGTTATCCGGCGTTTGTGGTTTACGCCGCAGCAGGTGATGCGGTTAGGCGTGGGTGCCTGCTGGCAAGCAGACACCGCCGCATAAAAAAACCGCCATCCCAGGGGATGACGGCTTGATCGTTTTTCCGGACTGAACCGCAGAATCAGGAATTGGCGTTGGCGCGCTGTAATTCAGTCTTGGTATCGTCCTGTGTCATGCGGTTTAGCAGCGGGGCGGTGATCAGCATCAGGATAGCAATCACCCCGGTCGCGATACCAATCTGCTGGAACACATGGCTGTACACCGCCAGCGACGTGTGCGGATCGGTCACATCACTCGGCACGGCCATCAGGTTAGCCACTTTACCGGCGATCATCGCAGCACCTGCGGTGGTCAGGAACCAGGAACCCATGATAAAGCCCATCAGACGCTGTGGAACCAGCTGTGCCACCATCGCCAGGCCAAGGCCAGAAATCATCAGTTCGCCCACGCTCTGCAATGCATAGCTGAGAATCAGCCAGTTGACCGACACGATGCCCGCGTCGTTCGCGAATTTGGCACCAAACGGCAGCACCAGGAAGGCACCAGAACACAGCACCATACCGATGGCAAACTTGTGCGGCATTGGCAGTTTGTCGCCCATCTTGTTGTACACCGCTGCCAGAATCGGGCTGGCAAGCATGATCCAGAACGGGTTAAGCGCCTGGAACTGCTCCGGTTCGAAGGTGATGCCGAGAATGGCATGCTCAACGTTACGGATGGCGAAGAAGTTCAGCGAGGTCGGCATCTGCATGTACAGCACGAAGAACACGATGGCTTCAACCATCAGCAGGAAGGCGACGATCATTTTACGGCGTGCCGCGCCCTGCAAAGCAAAGGCTTCTTTGGCAAACACCATCACGATACCAATCGCAATCACACCCAGCGCCATGCGCGCGATGCTCTGATGATGCAGCAGCCAGGTCGCCAGAGCGATCAATGCCACCACGCCAACCAGCGTCATCAGCAATTTGTTGATCTGCAACGGAGCGAAATCAGGTTTGGAACCGTAACCCTTCACCAGACGCTGACAGAACAGGAAGTTCAGCAGGGTGATCACCAGACCAACAACCGACAGTGAGAATGCCGCGCCCCAGCCATACTTCGCCGCCAGCCACGGTGTCAGCATCATGGAGAACAGCGAACCGATGTTGATCGACATGTAGAACATGGTGAATGCGCCGTCGATACGCGGGTCGTCTTTCTCGTAGCAGGTGGAGAGCAGGGAAGACGGGTTGGCTTTAAACAGGCCGCTACCTACCGCAATGGTGGCCATACCGACATACACCATGGTGGTGTCATGACCGGAGAAGGCGACAAAAGCATAACCCAGCGCCAGAACCATCACCCCGAGGATGATGACACGTTTGGTGCCCAGCACTTTATCACCCAGCCAACCGCCAATGGCGACCAAACCGTAAACCAGCGCACTAAACGAGGTGAACAGGGTGATGGAATCTGCTTCCGACATCCCCAGCTGTTTCACCAGGTAAACCGCCATAATGGCTTGCAGGCCGTAGTAACCAAAACGTTCCCACAGTTCGATCGAGAAGATCAGGTAGAACGCTTTCGGTTGCTTGAACGCGTTGAGGCTGACTGCCTCATCAGTGTGTTTGTTTGCAGTTGACACGAGTACCTCAGTTTATTCATAGCCTGTTTTTTGACAGGAATTAAGTCTGCGTCAGGCTGGGTAAATCCTGCGCAACATTGTTATTAGATAGGAAAAACGGCGCCTAATTTGGCTGAATCAGGCCAGCAGGGCAAGTACTTTTTACACGCTGAAATACCTGTGAAGGGTAGGGTTAAAGCAATAATAAAAAGTTGTTAATCAGTGTTAAATCCCGAGTGATGACATTATATCAGGATAATCGGTTGGTTTGCAGATCGTTAAGATCATTTTCATGAGATAAACTGCGATTATTCTGAATTTCAGGAGATATGTCTGCTGTATGAAACATAAACAAAAAATAAACCTGCTAATGACGTATTATTAAGCACGATAGGTTGATAATTAAACAAAAAAACCTGTGCAAAGATTCCAGCGCGCTAATTAGTTGATCCTGCGCACAAAAATACGATTTATTTTCGCATGTAAAAAAAGAAAACGTTTGCGTAGCCATTTTCAGGCAGATAAAAAACGCCATTCAAGCCGGTATCAGGCATAAGCAACAGCTTTAAGGGAGTAAAAGCAAATTCCGCTAATAGCAGCAGGAAAGGATGAGAAGGTGTTTTTTATTGATTGAACGTTCAATATAAAATAACTACACTTTTTCACATTCCATATACACAACCGATGAACACCATGCCAAAAACAGGAATGAAAGCCATTCGGCAGGCGCAGTTGATTCAGGCGACCCTGACGGTGATTGACCGTGTGGGGCTGGCTGAGGCCAGCATCGCGCTGATAGCCAAACAAGCCGGGGTGTCGACCGGCATCGTCAGCCATTACTTTGGCGACAAAAACGGTCTGCTGGATGCCTGTATGCGGCAAATCCTCGCCGATCTTTATCTGGCAGTGGAGCGGCAGAGACGGCTGGCAGATGACACGCCGGAAGCGCAGATCCGCGCCATTATTGATGGCAATTTCGACCCGTCGCAGGTCGAAGGGCCGGTGCTCACTACCTGGCTGGTGTTCTGGACCAGCAGCCTGCATCACGACAACCTGCAACGTTTGCAGCGTATCAATGACAAACGCCTGTGGTCGAACATCACCGCGCAATATGCCCGCGTTTTGCCGCGTGAGCAGGCCCGCGCGGCCGGCAGCAGTCTGGCAGCGTTAATTGACGGACTGTGGCTACGGATGACATTAGCACCGCAGCCAATGGCACAGGGATTGGCGCAGGCGCGCCAGCTCTGTTATCAGAATCTTGCCCTGTGGCTGGCCGCCGCCGGGCCTACCCCATCCTGAGGAGAACATATGGCTGAGATCACGCGCCGCGGCTTATATATCAATGGTCAGGAGTGTCCGGGCTACGGACCGCTGTTTACCAGCGTCAACCCGGCTAACGGCCAGGTGCTGGCGGAGATCACCGCCGCCAGTCAGGAAGATGTCGATCGTGCAGTTTCCTCTGCGTGTGAAGGACAGCGCATCTGGCGAAGCTATACCCCAGTGGAGCGCAGCCGCGTGTTGCTGAAAGCCGTGGCTTTATTGCGCGAACGTAATCAGGCGCTGGCGGAACTGGAAACGGCGGATACCGGTAAGCCAATCAGCGAAACTGCCGCGGTTGATATCGTCACCGGAGCGGATGTGCTCGAGTATTACGCCGGTCTGGCTCCGGCATTGCAGGGCGAGCAGATCCCACTGCGTGACACCGCCCTGGTGTACACCCGGCGCGAACCACTGGGCGTCTGTGCCGGGATTGGTGCATGGAACTACCCAATCCAAATCGCGTTGTGGAAAAGCGCCCCGGCCCTCGCAGCGGGCAATGCCATGGTGTTTAAACCCAGCGAAGTGACGCCGCTGAGCGCCCTGGCGCTGGCAAAAATCTACAGCGAAGCCGGATTGCCGGATGGGGTATTTAACGTGGTGCAGGGCGCGGGTGAGGTGGGACAGGCGCTGAGTCAACATCCGCGCATCGACAAAGTCTCCTTCACCGGCGAAGTGAATACCGGTAAGCAGGTGATGGCGGATGCCGCGCTCGCCAATCTGAAGGAAGTCACCATGGAACTGGGGGGCAAATCGCCGCTGATTGTGTTTGCCGATGCCGACCTGGAACGTGCCGTCGATGGCGCGCTAATGGCGAATTTCTACAGCAGCGGCCAGGTATGTACCAATGGCACCAGGGTGTTTGTCCATCACAGTATTCAGGCCCGGTTCGAGCAGCGTCTGCTGGAGAAAATGCAGGGCATCCGTATGGGCGATCCACTGGATGCCTCGGTGAACTTCGGCCCACTGGTCAGCGAACAGCACTGCCGCAAAGTCGAAAGCTACCTGAAACTCGGCAAGGAGCAGGGCGCACGTCTGCTGGCGGGGGGGCATCGCATCATCGACGGCCCGTTGGCGCGGGGTTGTTATATCGAACCAACGGTGTTCAGCGATTGCCACGATGAGATGCGCATTGTGCGTGAGGAGATTTTTGGCCCGGTGATGAGCATCCTCAGGTTCGACAGTGAAGAAGAGGTGATTCGCCGGGCTAACGATACCGAGCTGGGGTTGGCCGCCGGGATTTTCACCCGCGACCTGAATCGCGCCCACCGTGTTATCCATCAACTCGAAGCGGGGATCTGTTGGGTCAACAGTTGGGGCGAATCACCCGCACCGATGCCGGTGGGAGGATATAAGCAATCCGGGCTGGGGCGTGAAAACGGCATCGTAACGTTGCAAAACTATACGCGCACCAAATCAGTGTTGATTGAGCTGGGCGACTACCCAAGCGCATTTTGAGTTTTCATCCCCGGCGGCGTGCCGCCGGGGCGAACAGGAGGTTGAATGCAGAAATTTGATTACATCATTATTGGTGCAGGCTCCGCAGGCAATGTGCTGGCCACCCGTTTAACTGAGGATGCTGACGTATCGGTACTGTTACTGGAAGCGGGCGGTCGTGATCACCGCTGGGACTTCCGTACCCAAATGCCAGCCGCTTTGGCTTATCCGTTGCAAGGTAAGCGTTATAACTGGGCGTATGAAACCGAGCCGGAACCGCAGATGAATCAGCGCCGTATGGAGTGCGGGCGCGGTAAGGGGCTGGGCGGTTCATCGTTGATCAACGGCATGTGTTATATCCGTGGCAACGCGCTGGATTACGATAACTGGGCGAAGAAAACCGGGCTGGAGAACTGGGCCTATCGTAATTGCCTGCCCTATTTTCGCAAGGCAGAAAAACGTGATGCCGGTGCCAACGATTATCATGGCGCAGAAGGCTATCTCAGCGTGACCACGGCGAAAACCGGCAACAATCCGCTGTATCGCGCTTTTGTTGATGCCGCCAGACAGGCCGGACACGCAGAAACCGATGACCTCAACGGTTATCGTCAGGAGGGGTTTGGGCCGATGGATCGTACTGTGACGCCACAGGGCCGCCGCTCCAGTACCGCACGCGGCTACCTCGATGTGGCGAAGGCTCGCCCAAATCTCAGCATCATCACCCATGCGCAGACCGACCGGATTATCTTTGACGGCAAAACCGCTACCGGTGTGCACTGGCTGGTCAAAGGTGAACCGCAGCAGGCGCAGGCACGACGTGAGGTATTGTTATGTGCCGGGGCTATCGGTTCGCCACAAATTCTGCAACGTTCCGGGGTTGGCCCCGAGGAGTGGCTGCGTGAACTGGAGATTGAGGTGGTGCACGCGTTGCCCGGCGTTGGCCGCAATTTGCAGGATCATCTGGAGATTTACATGCAATATCGCTGCAAGCAGCCGGTGAGTCTCTATCCGGCATTGCAGTGGTGGAACCAACCGGCGATTGGTGCGGAATGGCTGCTGAAAGGGACGGGGGTGGGGGCCAGCAACCAGTTTGAGGCGGGCGGGTTTATCCGTAGCGATGACCGGCCAGACTGGCCGGATCTGCAATACCATTTCCTGCCGGTGGCGATTAATTACAACGGCAGCAGCCCGGTGAAGGAGCACGGTTTTCAGGCGCATGTCGGTCCGATGCGGTCCCTGAGCCGTGGGCGGGTGAAACTGACATCGCAAGATCCTTATGCTGCCCCCTCGATCTTTTTCAATTACATGTCACAGGAACGTGACTGGCAGGAGTTTCGCGCCGCCGTGCGCCTGACGCGCGAAATCATGCGGCAACCGGCGCTGGCCGACTATTGCGGAACCGAAATTCAGCCCGGCCCGGCGGTGCAGAGTGACGAGCAAATTGACGCCTTTATCCGTTCACACGCCGAGACGGCCTATCATCCCTGTGGCAGCTGTGCTATGGGCTATGGCGAGATGGATGTGGTGGACAGCGTCGGGCGAGTGCACGGTGTGCAGCAACTGCGCGTTGTGGATGCCTCGATTATGCCGCAAATTACCACCGGCAATCTGAATGCGCCGACAGTGATGATCGCCGAGAAGATTGCCGATGCGATCCGTGGCCGAGCGCCGCTGACCGCTTCTACAGCGGATTATTACGTACAGGGTTAACATCCCGTAGCGGCACGATTTATTGCGCGGTTCTTTCTGGCAATGTGCACGGAATCGCGCGAAAAATCGCGCCGCTACATGACAGCCAAACCTCTTTGCTGTAACCTCCTTTTTTCCCCGAAAGGACGTTCCCATGACGCAGTCAGTTCGTGTCGCCCTTGTAGGCGATTACCGTGCCAGTGCCGTCGCGCACCAGGCCATTCCTCCCGCAGTTCAGCTTGCCGCTCAACATCTTAGCCTCAACGTTACCGCCGACTGGATTGCTACCCCCGAAATCCATATTCCCGCTTTTGCCGACTATGATGCCATTTGGGTCGTGCCAGGCAGCCCCTATCAAAACGATGCCGGGGTGTTCGCCACCATTCAATGGGCGCGTGAACACGGCAAACCGTTTCTCGGTTCCTGCGGTGGTTTTCAATACGCGGTGATTGAGTATGCGCGCAATGTGCTGGGCTGGGACGATGCCGCCCATGCAGAAACGGATAAAGAGGGGCGCTGGGTAATTGCACCGCTGAGCTGTTCGCTAGTGGAACAGCGGGGCGAAGTGACCTTTAAACCCGGCTCACGTATCGCGATAGCGTATGACGCACTGCAAAGTGATGAGGGTTATCACTGCAACTTTGGGGTCAATCCTGATTTCAGTGAGGCACTGGAGACGCGCAACCTGCACATCACCTCGTGGGATCTGGCAGGGGATGTGCGTGGTATTGAACTGACCGATCATCCGTTCTTTATTGCGACGCTGTTCCAGTCGGAGCGTGCTGCGCTGCAAAACCGTTTATCACCGCTGGTGGTGGCGTGGTTGCAGGCCGCCACGCGATAAATCTTGCGTCCATCGTAGCTACCGTCTTGGACGTCAAGCGGTAGCTGCGTAATTTTCATCCCACTTTATCCGCGTTTTCAGCACCCCGAAGCACTGATGAACCAGCTTGCGCATCACCGCTCCAAGCGCGGCCTTGCTGGCTTTGCCCTTCGCGATTAGCCTCTGGTACAGCGCCTTCGCCGGGGCATTCCACCTGATCGCTACGATCGCCGCCATATACAGTTTCGCCCTTACGTCTGCCGGGCCTGTTTTTGACATCCGCGCACGCCCCCTGACTGAGCTCCCGGACGTTTTCTCCACCGGTACCACACCCAGCCACGCAGCGACCTGTGAAGCACTCCGGAACGGACACGAGCGCAGCACCGACAGCATTGTCGTGCCCACCACGCTGCCTATTCCTTTTATCGATTCCAGCAGCTCACGGTCTTCCTTCAGACCCGGATGATTATCTGTGTGGTCTGAGATGAGCGCTTCAATACGCTTCAGCTCGTCCCTGTGGGCTTTCAGGGTTCTCTCCAGCGAGTCAATGATTTCAGGCGCTGTGCGGGTTGAATGGGCTTTTTCCAGTCGGTTCTCCGCCCGCTGGACATCAGCCTGAAGTGAGTCCCGCAGACGCGTCAGCTCCCGAAGTTTACGGACCTCCGGGGAGGGAGGCACCCAGGCATCAGGCTGTTTCAGTTCGCCATAACGGGCCAGGACGTAAGCATCAACGGAGTCGTTTTTAGTCAGGATAGCCATTCCACGGGCGAACTCCCTGACCCGCTGAGGATTGCTGATGCAGACCGTGACGGGAGTATTTTCATGAAGACCGAAGGCGACGTTTTCGTGATAAATGCCGGTCGCTTCGAGCACCACCATCACCTGTTCAGGATGGCATTTTTGCCTGATTAACCAGTCATTTATCTCCCGGTCGGCGTCGGGATGATTTTTGAGGGTTTTGGTTTTCTTTTTCCCGTTGCCGGGCAACAGGCAGAGGTCGAGTTTGTTTTTACTGACATCAATACCGAGATAAATCATAAGACAGCTCCCTTTCACATGAACCATCACGCCATCTTGCCTTGTACATACGAAGTCAGAGCTTCTGGTTACCGTTCAGAGTAGATGCTGGCGTGAAAGGAGAAACGGAGGGCTTTAAGCTACGGCACAAGATCGGGTCTTAAGCGGCGCGACAAGCTGCCTCCGTTTCGTGTAACGGGTAGCTAACCAGTTACAACTTCAAGATACAAGCGGCGCGATTTATCGCGCGCTGTTACCGGTTATGAAAGTTGCAGCAGCGGTTTCTGGCTGCGGCCGGACTGGTGATAAAAGTGAATTGCCTCGCGCCACTGATCAAACGGGTACACGGCAACTTCGCCGCAGTCGCTGCTCCGCAACAGCGGCCAGAGTTCAGCAAACAGCTGCTGCCATGCCGCAGGCGTCAGTGCATCCAGATAATGACGGACATGAAACCAGTGCAGGGCGGGGCGCGCGGCGTTAACACGCACTGGCTGACCGGTCAGCACGCCATAAGCGATAAACTGCGCATCAGTGGGTAGCGCTTGCCAGATGAGCTGGCTCACCGCGCCACCAGTGGCATCAAACACCAAATCGGCCCCGGCGGCGCGCTGGCGGATGTCTGCATGTTGATCCTGCTGCAACGCACCGATAGCAAGACGCTCTAACCGTTCCGCATGTCGGGGCGCACGATAGATAGCGGTTACACTCTGCGCCCCCCACCGCAACGCCCATTGCGCCAGTAGCAGCGCACAGTCCGAGCCGCCAGCGGTGAGCAGCAGGTGTTTATTGCCGGGTGACCAGTTTTTCAACATCAACAGTGCCGCCAGCGGATTGATATACGCGCGGGCCGCCAGCGTGCTGTCGATATCGTCCGGCACCGGAATGGCGAGAGCGGCATCACAATCGACATAGCGTTGCCAGGTTCCCGTGCCGCGCAAAGGCAGTACCCGTTGACCCAGTAAGTGGCTGAAATCAGCCGGAGCGGCAACCACCGTACCCACGCCTTCATAACCCGCGACCCGTGGCGGGGTGACACGGTGACGATAGGCACCGGTAATCGGAATCAAATCAGAGGCATTGACCGGCGCAAACCGCATCTGCACGCGCAGTTGCGCAGGGGCCAGCGGTGCAAGCGGAGTGCGTTCGAAGGTCAGAACGTCAGAAGGGGTGCCAAACTGCCGGAAAATTAATGCTGCATTCTCAGCAGTGGTCATGGCATCCCTCGTTATTCGGTTTTGGCGTCAAACTCGCACAGGTCTTCAATTAAGCAGGAGCCGCAGCGAGGTTTGCGCGCCACGCAGGTATAGCGACCGTGCAGAATCAGCCAATGGTGGCAATCAACCTTAAAGGCTTTCGGTACCACCTTCAGCAGCTTCTCTTCCACTTCTTCGACATTTTTACCGGGGGCAAAACGGGTGCGATTGCTGACGCGAAAGATATGGGTATCGACGGCAATGGTCGGCCAGCCAAAAGCGGTGTTCAGCACTACATTAGCGGTTTTGCGACCTACACCGGGCAGGGCTTCCAGCGCGGCACGATCTTCCGGCACCTCGCCGCCATGCTGCTCCAGCAGGATTCGGCAGGTTTTGATGACGTTTTCCGCTTTGCTGTTAAACAGGCCGATGGTTTTGATGTACTCCTTCACACCCTCAACCCCGAGCGCCAGGATACTGGCCGGGGTGTTGGCCACCGGATAAAGCTTTGCCGTGGCTTTATTGACGCTGACATCGGTGGCCTGCGCCGAGAGCAGTACCGCAATCAATAATTCAAACGGCGAGCTGAAGTTCAGCTCGGTGGTAGGGTGGGGATTCTCATCGCGCAGACGCGTGAGAATTTGTACGCGTTTATCCTGATTCACACCGCTTTCCCTGTCTGGCCCTGCGGCTCTGCGGCGGGCGTCTCGGCACGATTGGCCGCACGTTGTTTCATCTTCTGGTCAATAAGGTATTTTGCCGCCAGCAGCATACCAAGACCAATAAACGCTCCCGGCGGCAGCATCGCCAGCAGCATAGGAGAATCAAAATGCACCACTTCAATACGCAGCACTTTCGCCCACGGGCCGAGCAACTGGTCTGCGCCGTTAAACAGGGTGCCGCTACCGATAATTTCACGAATCGAACCGAGGGTGACCATCGCGCAGGTCGCTCCCATGCCGATGGCAAAGCCATCCAGCGCGGAAAGCGGGATACTGCTTTTTGACGCGACGGCTTCTGCACGACCTACCACGATGCAGTTGGTCACAATCAACGGGATAAAAATGCCGAGTGACTGATATAAACCGTGGGCATAGGCGTTGATCAGCATCTGCACGCAGCTCACCACGGAGGCAATGATCATTACATAAATCGGGATACGAATATCCGCTGGCACCCAACGGCGAGAGGCGGAAATTGCGCTGTTGGTGATGGTCAGTACCAGGGTGGTCGCCAGACCAAGGCCGAGGGCGTTGGTGGCGGTGGAGGTCACCGCCAGTAGCGGGCAGAGTCCGAGCAACTGCACCAGCGCGGAGTTGTTTTTCCACAGGCCGCCGATCAGTAAGTTTTTCGCTTCACTCATTTTGCCTCTCCACATTCGGGCAGCGATGACAGTTTCGCTGGCAGGGTTTCAATCAGTAACGCGGCGCGTTTGGTGGCATTGACCACCGCGCGTGGGGTGATGGTCGCACCGGTAAACTGGTCAAATTCACCGCCATCTTTCTTCACTGCAAAATTTTTGTCATCGGCACCGTGCACCACTTTGCCGTTGAAACTGTTGATCCAGTCAGAGACGCGCAGCTCGATTTTATCACCAAGGCCGGGGGTTTCATGATGTTCGATGACGCGCACGCCCAGCACTTTACCGTGGAAATCCGCGCCCACCAGCATTTCAATCGCTCCAGAATAGCCATCTGGTGCGGTAGTCTCAAGCGCCACCGCCACCGGTGTATCGCCTTTGCGCGCCAGATAAAGATGGTGCGGTTTACCGTTGCCGAGGGCCGGATCGGTGACCAGATAACATTCCTGTTGAATGTGGTTGTCGTACATATCGGTCGGCACCACCTGATCCAGCAGGTTTTTCTGTTGCAGCGCGGTCTGATGATCAACCGTTGGCTTGGTAACAAAGTTAACGATTGCCGTCACGCCGGTGGTGATCACCGCGAAAATTGCCAGCGTCAGCGCATTTTTACGAATAGTCTCGAACATCGGTTAATCCTTGCGATGGCCATACACGCGCGGCTGGGTGTAGTAATCAATCAACGGCACACAAATGTTAGCCAGCAATACGGCAAAGGCCACGCCATCCGGGTAGCCGCCATAACTGCGAATCAACCACACCAGCAGACCAATCAACGCGCCATAAATCAGGCGACCACGATTGGTGGTGGAAGCGGTCACCGGATCGGTGGCGATAAAGAATGCGCCCAGCATGGTTGCGCCAGAAAACAGGTGGATCAGCGGCGAGTTGAGCGACTCCGGTGAAAACAGCCAGCCGAGGGTGGCACAGAATGCCAGCGACAGCAGAAAGCTCACCGGGATATGCCAGCGGATGGCGTTTTTCGCCAGCAACAGCATGCCGCCCAGCAGATAACCGACGTTCACCCACTGCCAGCCAAGACCGGCCAGCACGCCATGATAAATCGGCGCGGCCAGCAGTTGCTCCGCGCTGTGACCGGCGCGCAGCCCGGTTTTAAACGTATCAAGCGGGGTCGCCTGGCTGACGCCATCAACACCAAGTTGCAGCTGCTGCATGGTTTCACCCGCCAGCGTGTGGTGGGTAAAGATCATGCTGAGGGAGTCAAGCAGGCCGGGTTTGATCGATTGCAACGCGTCCGGCGGCATCCAACTGGTCATCTGCACCGGGAAGGAGATCAGCAGCACCACATAACCGACCATCGCAGGGTTAAACGGGTTCTGTCCCAGACCACCATACAGTTGTTTGGCGATCACAATGGCAAACACCGTGCCAATCACCACCAGCCACCAGGGGGCCAGCGGCGGCAGGCTGATGCCCAGCAGCAGTGCAGTCAGCAGGGCGGAGTTATCGGCCAGCGTGGGGACCACCGGGGTTTTGCGCAGACGCAAGATCACGCCTTCCGTTGCCCATGCGGTGGCAATCGCGAGTATCACCTGAATCAGAAAGCCAATACCAAAAAAATACCATTGCGCTGCCATGCCCGGCAGCGCCGCCAGTACCACCAACAGCATAATATTTCCGGTGCTGCGGCGGTTATGGGTATAAGGGGAACTTGCGATACGAAAAGCCATTTAATCCTCAGACGTCGAAGGCTGCTGCTGCGCGGCTTTGCGCGCTTTGGCACGGGCGACCGCGGCGGCAATCGCTGCTTTACGCGGGTCGGCGGAGTCAGGAGACGCAGCGGCCTCCGGTTCATCTATATCGGCAGCGGCCGGTTGCGCGGCAGCCGCTTTTTTCGCTTTGGCACGGGCAATGGCGGCTTCGACAGCGGCTTTACGCGGATCAACCGTTTCAGCCGGTGCGCTTTCGACTGGTTCGACCGTTGCCGCTTTCTTCGCTTTGGCACGGGCAATGGCAGCTTCGACCGCCGCTTTGCGCGGGTCAACCGTTTCAGCCGGTGCGCTTTCGGCCGGTTCGGCGGCAGCCGCTTTCTTCGCTTTAGCGCGGGCAATGGCGGCTTCGACAGCGGCTTTGCGCGGGTCGATCGTTTCAGCCGGTGCGCTTTCGGCCGGTTCGGCGGCAGCCGCTTTCTTCGCTTTAGCGCGGGCAATGGCGGCTTCGACAGCGGCTTTGCGCGGGTCGATCGTTTCAGCTGGTGCGCTTTCTACCGGTTCGGCGGCAGCCGCTTTCTTCGCTTTAGCGCGGGCAATGGCGGCTTCGACAGCGGCTTTGCGCGGGTCAACCGTTTCAGCCGGTGCGCTTTCGACCGGTTCGACCGTTGCCGCTTTCTTCGCTTTGGCACGGGCAATGGCAGCTTCGACCGCCGCTTTGCGCGGGTCACCGGCCTGACGGCTCAGTGCCTGGGTTTCAGCCTGGGTTTCTGCCTGACGTGCCAGCGCCTGAGCATGGCGGGCTTCACTTTCAGCCGCTTCCTGTTCCGGGGTTTTGGCCTGACGCGCTTTCACCCGAGCTACCGCGGCATCCAGTTCACCCTGGTCGCTACGGGCCACGCGCTGTTTCGCCTGTTCATGACGTGCTTCGCGCGCCAGTTTTTCTCGCTCCAGCCGCGCCTGACGTGCCTCAAAGCGTGCTTTGGCTTCGGCAGTACGTTTTGCTTCCAGGTCGATAGCACGCAGTTCGGCTTTCTCCTGGCGATAGTATTGCACCAGCGGGATGTTGCTCGGGCAGACATAAGCGCAGGCACCGCATTCGATGCAGTCATCAATATGATGGGCGCGCGCTTTATCGTGGTCGGCGCCCTGGCTGTACCAGTAGAGTTGTTGCGGCAACAGATTGGCCGGACAGGCATCAGCACAGGCGCTGCAACGGATACAGGATTGCTCTTCCGGGGTGCTTCCCATCTCGCTGGCGGAGGGGGCCAGAATACAGTTGGTAATTTTTACCACCGGCACGTCCAGCGAAGGCAGGGTGAAGCCCATCAGTGGGCCACCCATTATCACCATCTGGCGTGATGCTGGGGTAAAACCGGCATGGTGCAGCAGATGACTCACCGGGGTACCAAGACGGCCCCAGACGTTACGCGGCTGACTAATGGCTTCGCCGGTCAGTGTCACCACGCGCTCGGTGATTGGTTCGCCATCGACAATGGCACGCTTCACCGCCCAGGCAGTGCCGACGTTTTGCATCAGCACGCCGATATCGGTAGAACGCCCGCCATGTGGCACTTCCAGACCGGTCAGAATTTTGGTCAGCTGCTTGGCCCCGCCGGAGGGGTATTTCGTGGGGATCACCCGCAGTTGCAGATCGCGTTCGTCAGCCAGCGCCTGTTTCAGCGCGGCAATCGCTTCCGGTTTGTTATCTTCGACGCCGATCAACACGCGCTCCGCCTGTAACACCCAGGCAAGAATACGGCAGCCTTCCAGCACTTCTGCGGCGCAATCCTGCATCAGGCGGTCATCGGCGGTGATATAAGGTTCACATTCGGCGGCATTGATAATCAGGGTTTTGACGCCGCGCAGGCCACCGCGCAATTTGGTGGCTGTGGGGAAGCCCGCGCCACCCAGTCCGGCGATCCCGGCATCATGGATGCGTTTAACCACGTCTTCACGCGTCAGGGCACGGTAATCAGGTTGTGGATCGAGCGCCGTCCAGCGGTCCTCACCGTCGGCGACAAGGAAAATGCACAGCTCAGACAACCCGGACGGGTGGGCGGTCATATGCGGCGCAATCGCTTCAATGGTGCCGGATGTGGGCGCGTGCACTGGCAGCATTCGGCCATTACCGAATGTCAGCGGCTGGCCGCGCAGCACATGTTCACCAGGCGCGACACAAATCTCGCCTTCATGACCAATATGTTGCTTCAGCGGGATGATAAAACGTTCCGGCAGCGGGAGTTGGCTGAGCGGTGTACCGTTCGACTGTGTTTTCATTTCCGGCGGATGAATGCCGCCCTGAAAATCCCACAATTTCTCTTTGCGGAACAGGGTGTTGAGCAAATTAAGCATGGCTTTCTACCGGGATCACCCGTACAGGAATAGTTTCAAGATCCCACTTCCAGTTGGCCGTGGTGGTGGCAACCGGACGCATCTCGATGCAATCGGTCGGACAAGGCGCAACGCACAGATCGCAACCGGTGCAGGCATCGCTCAGTACGGTGTGCATAGCGCGGGTGGCGCCGACAATCGCATCGACCGGGCAGGCCTGAATACACTTGGTACAACCGATGCAGTTGGCTTCGTCGATCCACGCCACGGTGCGTACCGGTGCCAACACCTCTGCACCGCCATCCAGCGGTTGCGGATCGACGTTCAGCAACGCCGCCAGTTTTAGCATGGTCTGCTCGCCACCGGGGGCGCATTTGTTGATCGCCTCACCATTGTTCCCGACGGCATCGGCATAGGGACGGCAACCCGGATAGCCGCACTGACCGCATTGGCTTTGCGGCAGAATGGCATCAATCTGTTCAACAATCGGGTCTTCTTCAACTTCAAAACGGCGCGCAGCGTAGCCGAGCAGGCCACCAAAAACCAGGCTCAGGGCGCTTAATACGGCAATAGCAATCCAAATCGCGGTCATCAGAATTTCACCAGACCACTAAAGCCCATAAACGCCAGCGCCATCAGGCCAGCGGTGATCAGGGCGATTGAATTGCCTTTAAATGGGGTCGGGACATTAGCCAGCACCAGGCGTTCGCGGATCCCGGCAAACAGCACCATCACCAGTGAGAAACCGAGCGAGGCACTAAAGCCATACAATGCGGCTTGCAGAAAGGTATGGTTAAGGTTGACGCTCAGCAGCGGCACGCCCAGCACCGCACAGTTGGTGGTGATCAGCGGCAGAAAGATGCCGAGCAGGCGATAGAGCGACGGGCTGGTTTTACGCACCACCATTTCGGTGAACTGCACCACGACGGCAATCACCAGGATATAGGCCATGGTACGCAGATAGACTAAGTCCAGCGGCACCAGGATCAAATGGTTGACCAGCCAGGCGCAAATAGACGCCAGCGTAATCACGAAGGTGGTGGCAAGTCCCATGCCAATGGCCGTTTCCAGTTTTTTTGACACACCCATGAACGGGCAAAGTCCGAGGAACTTTACCAGAACGAAGTTGTTCACCAGCACGGTGCCAATAAAGAGCAGTAAATAATCGGTCATTATGAAACCTGGGAAGCCGAAAGGCGTCTATTATCCGGAATTGAGAACTGTATCTCAACCCGAGCCGCGTTTGCAGCCCGGTTGAGAGCACTCAGAATTAAATTCCTGACGATTCTTGCGGCATTACGGCTGGATAAACGTCTGTTTTACGCGTTGGGAGCGTTTGAAATAGGGAACAAAAACCGCCGCTGCCAGCAATGACAGCAGTAACGTCTGGATTGCTTTGCTATCAGAAACCGGGGTAAAAGCAAAGGTTTTCATCGCCAGCAACACTGTCATCAGCAGCCAGAGAATGTAATGGCGTGGCAGACGGCGTGATCGCTTACAGAAAATCCAGCATACCCAAATGCTATATACCCAGACCAGGCCTGCGGTCAGCAATGAAATCGACCATTGCGTCAGCAGCAGCCCGCCGTGCGAAAACAACGTGGTGCGCAGTTCAGGATTAAACAGCGGGCTGAGATACATGGCGACCACCAGGGCGCTGGTGAGCATGGTCATAATCAGCCAGGCGAGCGGCAGCAGCAGCCAGCCAGCAATGCGCGGGGGATTTACCTGTTCGGTCATCGAATAAGTCCAGTTACCAGGATAAGGTGTGGCAGAACGTATCATGTCCAAACGGGGCACGCCCGACCTGGACAACGCAATATTATCGAGAAGCAGGAAGCCGGGGTGAGTTAAACCACGTAACGCCAGACTGATTTCGGCACACAACCGAGATCGAATAAACGACCACCAGAAGCGAGTTCAGCACGACGATGATCGGCAGCGCGATACATATTGATGATCTCATTATCATCTGTCAGTGAATAATTGAGATGGTCGTAGAGTTTTTCCAGACTCTCAAGATTATTCACTTTACGGAATTTCAGCAGGTAATCGAGCGCAGTCATGATTGCCATTAATAAATAAAGAACAGGGAAGCGCCAAGTATAGGGAGCACGCAGCGAGAGTCCATATGTCAACCGTAAAAAAATTCAAAAATCAGACAAAGTGAGCTAATTCGCTCATCAAAAGACACTTTTTCAGCCTTTATTCCTTTTATTATGCATCAGCATGATGAAACTAAGCCAAATCTCTGCCGGTTTTCAGGCAGTGGTGAGAAAAATTCACACCCCAGCTCATCAAATGAGCCAGCGTTATTTTCCCGGTTTTATAGCGCTATTTTCCCTCACGCGGCGATCAAAGTTCCCGGTTTATTCCCAACTGGCCTGAAATTTTTTGTACAGGTTATGAAACCTTACATTGCAATGTGTGCGTCCAGTCACAAATCGATCAATTCCTCTCATGAAAGCCTCATAACCATTCTTTACGCGGTGCCTGTAATCGTTTCCAGCGTTATGCGACATAAGCGATTCTCTTTATTACATTTATTTAACGGCAGAGGCGAGAAATATCAGGTGTTTTGTCCATAACTGCGATGGGCGTTTTGTCAGTAAACTTATCGTAACCCCTTTAATTCATTCTGTTTTGTGAGGCATGTCGCTCTCAGGGAGCGGCTTTTGCGCCAGGCTTAAACCGCGTTTGTACCCCCTACAGCACACTCCCTTCAGAGGAATGAAATTATGTGGAAACGTTTACTCTTGTCCGTCATGGTGAGCGCGGCGATTAGCGCACCGGTCCTGGCGGCTGATATGACAGTTGGATTCTCGCAGGTTGGCTCGGAATCCGGCTGGCGTTCTGCGGAAACTAACGTGGCAAAAACCGAAGCGCAGAAGCGGGGCATCACGCTGAAAATCGCGGATGGTCAGCAGAAACAGGAGAACCAGATCAAGGCAGTGCGTTCATTCATCGCCCAGGGCGTGGATGCCATCTTTATCGCCCCGGTGGTGCAGACTGGCTGGGAACCGGTGCTGGAAGAAGCTAAAGACGCCAAGATCCCGGTGTTCCTGCTCGACCGCGCGATCGTCGTGAATGACAAGTCACTGTATGAGTCGGTGGTGACAGCGGATAACGTGCTGGAAGGCAAGTTGATTGGTGACTGGTTGGTGAAAACCCTCGCGGGCAAGCAGTGTAACGTCGTGGAATTGCAGGGCACCGTGGGTGCCAGCGTGGCGATTGACCGTAAGAAAGGGTTTGCCGAAGCCATTGCCGGACACCCCAACATCAAAATTATCCGTTCTCAGTCCGGCGACTTTACCCGCAGTAAGGGTAAAGAGGTGATGGAGAGCTTTATCAAAGCGGAGAACAATGGCAAGAACATCTGCATGGTGTTCGCGCACAATGACGACATGGTGATTGGTGCGATTCAGGCCATTAAAGAAGCGGGCCTGAAACCGGGCAAAGATATCCTGACTGGCTCGATTGACGGTGTACCGGATATCTACAAAGCGATGCTGGCAGGCGAAGCCAATGCCAACGTCGAGCTGACACCGAACATGGCCGGTCCGGCGTTTGATGCGTTGGAAAAACTGAAAAAAGATGGCACGCAGCCGCCAAAAATCATCCGCACCCAGTCGAAACTCTTCCTGCCAGCGGATGCACAGACGGAACTCGATAAGAAAAAGAACATGGGTTACTGATCCCCGCACCGCCCTCCGGGGCGGTTTTTCATGACGTAAGGCGAGGCAGGTCCGTATGACTACACCACAAGAAGAGGCACTGCTGACCATCAGCGGCGTCAGCAAAGGTTTCCCCGGCGTGAAAGCGTTGGATAACGTGTCGTTCAGTATCCGCAAAGGCGAAATCATGGCGCTACTGGGAGAGAACGGGGCAGGTAAATCCACGCTGATAAAAGTGCTGACCGGCGTGTACAGCCGTGATGCCGGGGTGATCACCCTGAATGGCAAAGCGATTACACCGCATAACACCGGCGATGCCCAATTAATGGGTATCGGCACCGTTTACCAGGAAGTAAACCTGCTGCCCAATATGTCGGTGGCGGATAATTTATATATCGGTCGCGAGCCGCGACGTTTTGGCATCATCGATCGCAAACGTATGGTGCGCGATGCCGATGCGCTGATGCGCAAATACGGCTTTGCCCTCGATGTGACGCGTCAGCTCGGCCATTATTCGGTGGCGATGCAGCAGATTATCGCCATTTGTCGCGCGGTGGATCTGTCGGCACAGGTGTTGATCCTCGATGAACCCACCGCCAGCCTCGACGCCAGTGAGGTCGAGATGTTGTTTACCCTGATGGCGCAGTTAAAAGCCAAAGGGATGAGCCTGATTTTTGTCACTCACTTCCTCGATCAGGTGTATCGCATCACCGATCGCATTACGGTGCTGCGCAATGGTCAGTTTATCGCCACTCGCGACACAGCATCGCTGCCACGTATCGAGCTAATCAAGCTGATGCTGGGGCGTGAGCTGCTGGAGACGGCGCTACAACGTCAGGGCAGCACCCTACGCAGCAATCAGCCGGTAGTGGCGTTTGAAGATTACGGTAAGAAGGGCACCATCGAGCCGTTCAGTTTGCAGGTGCGTCCGGGTGAAGTGGTGGGTCTGGCCGGGCTGTTGGGCTCGGGACGCACCGAAACCGCCGAAGTGTTGTTTGGCATCCGCCGAGCCGATCGCGGCACCGCCACCATTAAGGGTAAGGTGCAACAGATTCGTACGCCGGCTAAAGCCTCGAAGCTGGGGATGGGTTTTTGCCCGGAGGACCGCAAAACCGATGGCATAATTGGTAAGGCGTCGGTGCGGGAAAACATTATCCTCGCGTTGCAGGCGCAGCGTGGCTGGCTGCGTCCGATCAAAAAACGCGAACAACAGGCGATTGCCGAACGTTTTATTAAAAGTCTTGGCATTCGTACACCGCATGCCGATCAACCGGTTGAGTTATTGTCGGGCGGCAATCAGCAGAAAGTACTGCTGTCGCGCTGGCTGGTGACCAAACCGCAATTTCTCATTCTTGACGAACCCACGCGGGGTATCGATGTCGGTGCTCACGCGGAGATTATTCGTCTGATTGAATCCCTGTGCGCCGACGGACTGGCGCTGCTGGTTATCTCCTCTGAACTCGAAGAACTGGTGGGGTACGCCGATCGCGTGTTGATTATGCGCGATTTGAAGCAGGTGGCGGAGATCCCCCTTGAGCAGCTGTCGGTAGCGTCGATTGTCAACGCTATCGCCCACGGAGGAGAACAACATGCTTGAATCCGATATGACGTCTGAAAAAACCAATCGGCGTAAGCTGAAACTGCCGCCCGGTATGCCGCAAATTGCCGCGCTGGTGCTGGTGCTGCTGGTGGACAGCCTGGTAGCAAATAACTTCTTTGCCGTGCATTTACAGGATGGCCGCCTGTTTGGTAGCCCGATCGATATTCTCAACCGTGCCGCACCGGTAGCGCTGCTGGCAGTGGGGATGACGCTGGTGATTGCCACCGGGGGAATTGATTTGTCAGTAGGGGCGGTGATGGCGATTGCCGGGGCTACGGCGGCGACGCTCACCGTGGCCGGGCATAGTCTGCCGTTTATCATTCTCGCGACACTGGGCACCGGGCTGGCATGTGGTTTGTGGAACGGCGTGCTGGTGGCGTTGCTGCGAATTCAACCGTTCGTCGCCACCTTGATTTTGATGGTAGCCGGACGCGGTGTGGCGCAGCTCATCACCCAGGGGCAAATCGTGACTTTTGATAACGATAACCTGTCGTGGTTTGGTAGCGGCTCGTTGTGGCTGTTGCCGGTGCCAGTGTGGATTACGTTAGTGGTGGCGCTGGCGGTGTGGCTGGTAACACGCAAGACGGCGCTGGGGCTGTTTATTGAAGCGGTGGGGATTAACCTGCGTGCGGCGCGCAATGCAGGCGTTACCGGCTGGCTGGTCGTGATGTCAACCTACGCCATCAGTGGCGTATGTGCCGCAGTAGCCGGGTTAATTGTTGCCGCCGATATCCGCGGAGCGGATGCCAATAACGCCGGATTGTGGCTGGAGCTGGATGCGATTCTGGCGGTGGTAATTGGCGGTGCATCACTGATGGGCGGGCGTTTTAATTTGGTGCTGTCGCTGATTGGTGCGCTGATTATTCA
The DNA here is from genome assembly GCF_059730565.1 of Pantoea sp. X-Soil-TKNS-1279. Taxonomy (NCBI): domain Bacteria; kingdom Pseudomonadati; phylum Pseudomonadota; class Gammaproteobacteria; order Enterobacterales; family Erwiniaceae; genus Pantoea; species Pantoea sp. X-Soil-TKNS-1279. Next base: position 2,007,558 of record NZ_AP035948.1, read on the forward strand.
GTCGATGAATACCGGGATTCTGCTGTCTGGTTTCCCACCCGAACTGAACCAGGTGGTGAAGGCGATAGTGGTGATGTGCGTGTTGCTGATTCAGTCACCGCGCTTTCTTGCCATGCTGAAACGGAGGCGTCCATCATGATTAAACGTCATCTGCCTTTGATGATTACTTTGCTGGTGTTTGTCGCCGGATATCTGTTCTGCCTCAGCCAGTTCCCCGGCTTTGCCTCCACCAGGGTAATTTGTAATATCCTCACCGATAACGCATTTCTTGGCATAATCGCCGTGGGAATGACGTTTGTGATCCTGTCGGGAGGGATTGATTTATCGGTCGGGGCGGTGATTGCTTTTACCGGCGTGTTCCTTGCCCGCTTGATTGGGGATTACCATGTGGACCCGTTGCTGGCCTTTGCGCTGATTCTGGCGTTAGGGGCAGCCTTTGGCGCCATGATGGGCTGGTTGATTGATGGGTTAAAAATCCCGGCGTTTATTATTACCCTCGCCGGGATGTTTTTCCTGCGTGGGTGTAGCTACCTGGTATCGGAAAACTCGATCCCGATTGACCATCCGTTGTATGCCACGCTGTCGAGTATGGCGTGGAAAATTCCCGGCGGTGGGCGGTTAAGCTTGCTGGCGGTGATTATGCTGGTGGTGGTGGTCGGTGGCATTTTGCTGGCGCACCGCACGCGTTTTGGTAATCAGGTGTATGCCATTGGCGGCAACCTCACGTCGGCGCAGTTGATGGGGATCTCCACGCGCGCCACCACCATTAAGATTTATATGTTGTCGACCACGTTGGCAACGCTGGCAGGGATTGTGTTTTCCATCTATACCTCAGCGGGTTATGCGTTGGCCGGACTGGGTGTGGAGCTGGATGCCATTGCCTCGGTGGTGATTGGCGGCACGCTGCTCTCCGGTGGCGTAGGAACGGTGCTCGGTACGCTGTTTGGCGTATTAATTCAGGGGCTGATTCAGACGTGGATTAATTTCGACGGCACCCTGAGCTCCTGGTGGACCAAAATCGCCATCGGCATTTTGTTGTTCGCGTTTATCGCGCTGCAACGTTTGCTGACGGTGATGTGGGATCGCCAGCAGAATGCGCCGGTTAAACGGCTAACGTCCTGATGGCGTTGGTGTAGCGGCGCGATTTATCGCGCGCTTTTGACCTTCGTGGTTAAAAAAACGCGATAAATCGCGCCGCTACCGATGTGTACAATATGATTTATTCCTGAATCCATTCTGAATTCCTTATATCCCTCTGACATTTATCATCCTTATCTTTCAGTGAGATAGCGCCCATGTTAACGTCCGGCCACGTTGTTCATCCTGGCAGGGACGAGCTTAATGAGTGCAACCCCCACACCACACGATGCGCTATTCAAACGGTTTCTTAGTCATCAGGCTATCGCCAGACAGTTCCTGGAAATTCACTTGCCGCCGTTGATACTTCAGCGTTGTGACCTCGACACATTGCAATTGATCCCAACCACGTTTATAGAACGGGATCTGAGTGCGCTCTATTCTGATGTCCTCATGTCAATGAAGATGGAGGGGGGAGAGGGATATATTTATGCCTTGATTGAGCACCAAAGTTCTCCCGACAAGTTTATGACCCTGAGGATGATGCGCTATACCATCGCGGCTATGCAGCGCCATATTGATGAGGGGCATACCGAGCTGCCGATCGTCGTGCCAATGCTGTTCTATCACGGTAAAACCAGCCCCTATCCTTATGCGATGGACTGGCTATCCTCATTTCGCGACCGGGAGCTGGCGACGCAAATATTTTGCCAACCCTTTCCGCTGGTGGATGTCACCGTGCTCCCGGATGAGCAAATCATGACACACCGTGGCGTGGCGCGGCTGGAAATGGCCCATAAGATCGTACGCCTGCGTGACCTGCTGGAAAATATCGACCCAATGGCAACCCTGCTGGCGGTGGATTACAATGATGACCTGTCAATCGACGTCATCTTTTACCTGCTGCGGCATGGCGATACCGATGATCGGGAAAAGGTGATTGAGATACTGATACAGGGCAAACCGCAACTAAAGGCACAGATCATGACAATTGAACAACAGTGGCGGCTGGAGTCACGTCTGGAAGGGCGGCAGGAAGGACTTCAGGAAGGTCGGCTGGAGATGGCACGACGCATGCTTTCGGAAAAATTAGACCTTAAAACCATTATCAAGGTAACCGGTTTAAGCGAAGGTGAGTTACGGGAGCTTTGCTCCTGAATTGATATTGCTACCGCGAAAGTCTTTTCAGTACCGCAAATAAAAGGGTCGCGATTAATCGCGACCCGATAGCCACCTGATAACGATTAACGCATTAAACGGTAGTACGCTTCATTCCAGCGCAGTGCATCTTTGAACGCCGGTAAGCGCGTTTCTTCATCAATGACCAACACCTCGATACCGTTCAGTTCGCCGTACAGATAAAGGTCATCCAGGTCCAGTGCCTGACTGAATACCGTATGGTGCGCGCCACCTGCCAGAATCCAGGCTTCGGACGCGGTCGCCAGTGACGGTTGTGCACGCCACAAGGCACGCGCGACCGGCAGTTTTGGCAGCGGTTTTGGTTGCTCAATGGCATCCACGACGTTCACCAGCAGACGGAAGCGGTCACCCAAATCGATCACGCTGGCATTCACCGCGCGTCCAGCCGGAGTAGAGAAAATCAGGCGTGCCGGATCGGCTTTGCCGCCAATACCGAGGAATTGCACATCAATCAACGGTTTCTCTTCTTTGGCGATCGACGGACACACTTCCAGCATATGCGAGCCCAGCACCAGGTCATTGCCGGGTGAGAAGTGGTAGGTGTAATCCTCCATAAATGAGGTCCCGCCGGCACGATTACCCGCCTGCACCTTCAGGATGTGCAGTAACGCCGCCGTTTTCCAGTCACCTTCACCGGCAAACCCGTAGCCCTGGCCCATCAGACGTTGTACCGCCAGGCCGGGAAGCTGCTTCATACCGTGCAGCGTCTGGAAATTGGTGGTAAAGGCTTTGCAACCTTCGGCATCAAGAAAGCGTTTCAGCCCCAGTTCGATACGTGCTGCATCCAGAACGTTCTGACGTTTTTCACCGTTTACTGCCGCAACTTCGCTGAAGCGATAGTGACTTTCGTATTCATCGATCAACGCATTGACGTCGCCATCACTGACGCTGTTCACCACCTCGACTAAATCGCCCACGCCCCAGCCATTCACCGCATAGCCAAACTGAATTTGCGCGGCCACTTTGTCACCCTCGGTGACGGCCACTTCACGCATATTGTCGCCGAAGCGGGCAACTTTAAGCTGCTGGCTGGCCTGACGCGCCTGAGCGGCCCGGATCCAGCGACCAATGCGTTGCTGGCTCTCTTTATCCTGCCAGTGTCCGGTGACCACGCTGTGCTGGAGGCCCATACGCGCGCCGATAAAACCAAACTCGCGACCGCCGTGTGCGGTCTGGTTCAGGTTCATAAAATCCATATCCATGCTGTCCCACGGGATCTCGGCATTAAACTGGGTATGGAATTGCAGCAACGGCTTATTCAGGATGCTCAGGCCGCCAATCCACATTTTGGCGGGTGAGAAGGTGTGCAGCCAGGTAATGATGCCGATACATTCATTGGCGTGATTCGCCTCGCGGCACAGCGCCAGCGCTTCATCCGGCGACTTCACCAACGGCTTCAACACCAGTTGCAGGGGCAAGGTGCCCGCCTGGTTAAGGCCATCCATCACCTGACGAGCGTGTTGTTCCACCTGGCGTAACGTTTCCGCCCCGTAGAGGTGTTGCGTACCAATGACAAACCACACCTGTTGTGTGTTGTGCTGTTCCATAAAACCACTCCTTCACTTAGCGGAAACGGTGCGTGCGGCATACTGCGGTTCAGCGGCCTGGCACCAATGTTGATAGCGTTGATAAAGTTGCTGATAGCGCGCTACGCGCTGGCTGTCCGGTTGCAACGTGACGTCAATCGGGCTGGCCATCACCTGCTGAGCAGCCGGAACATCGGCATAGACTTGCGCAGCAACGGCGGCAAAAATGGCGGCCCCGAGGGCGCAACATTCATCGGAGGCGACAATATCCAGCGGTCGGTTCATCACATCGCAACAGGCTTGCATAATGGCTGGCGATTTGCGCGCGATGCCGCCGAGGGTCAGCACGTTCTCCACCGGGATTTGCTGTTGCTCGAAGCACTCCATAATGGCGCGTGCGCCGAAGGCGGTGGCGGCGATCAGCCCGCCGAACAACGCCGGGGCATCGGTGCCAAGATTGAGGTCGGTAATCACCCCTTTCAGACGCTGGTTCGCATCCGGGGTGCGGCGTCCGTTAAACCAGTCCAGCACGACCGGCAGATGGTCGAGCTGCGGATCGGCAGCCCAGGCTTCCGTCAATTGACGGATCAGATCTTTTTGCAGGCTTTCCAGTTGGGGACGCAACTCAGGATGTTGTTGCGCCGCCTGTTGTAGCGGCCAGCCGAGCAGGCGGCTGAACCAGGCATAGATATCGCCAAAAGCGGATTGTCCGGCTTCACAGCCGATGGCACCCGGCACCACGCTGCCATCCACCTGGCCGCAGATGCCTTTAATCGCGCGATCACCCACTTTTTCACTGTCGGCAATCAGAATGTCGCAGGTCGAGGTGCCAATCACCTTCACCAGGGTATAAGGTTGCGCACCGGCACCGACCGCCCCCATATGACAGTCAAAAGCACCGCCGGACAGCACCACCTGCCGGGACAGACCAAGACGTTGCGACCATTCGGCGCTTAACGTGCCGACCGGGATATCTGCCGTCCAGGTGTCGGTAAATAAGGGATAGTCGAGCTGTTCGGTTAACAGGGGATCAAGCGCATTGAGGAAATCAGCGGGCGGCAGGCCTTGCCAGTCCGGGTGCCAGAGGGATTTATGTCCGGCGGCGCAGCGACCACGGCGCAGTTGCTGCGGCGCGGTGGTGCCACTCAGCAACGCCGGAACCCAGTCACAAAGCTCGACCCAGGAGACGGCGGCATCACGCACCGCAGCATCTTCACGCGATACATGCAAAATTTTGGCCCAGAACCACTCCGACGAATAAATGCCGCCGATATAACGGGTGTAATCGGTGAAACGACCGCTGTGGCACAGCTGATTAATCTCTTCGGCTTCTTCTATAGCGGTGTGATCTTTCCACAACACAAACATCGCATTGGGGTTGTCGGCAAACTCTGGACGTAACGCCAGTACCTTGCCCTCACGATCGATCGGTGCCGGGGTCGAACCGGTGCTGTCCACGCCAATGCCGACGACGGCTGCGCGCTGTTCAGGGCTGAGAGCCTGCACCACCGTGACCAGCGCCTGTTCCAGCGCATCAATATAATCCTGAGGATGGTGGCGAAAGCGGTTGGCATGCGCATCGCAAAACAATCCTTTGGCCCAGCGGGGGTAGTTGACCACCGCTTTTTCCAGTTCTTTGCCACTGTGGCAGTCCACGGCCAGGGCTCGGACAGAATCGCTGCCAAAATCCAGCCCGATGGTGATAGCGCCAGCGCCCATTGAAATTCTCCTGTGTCAGTTATCTGTGGTTATCCTGGAATGGGTGGGCTGGAGCGGTTAGTCATCCCCGGCTGAGAATATGCACTTTTCTGCCATCAGCAGCCATTTCGTGATCCACTGCAAAAGTTAATGACCGGTTAATTTTGCTGAATATATGGATGATTTTGTCGTCGTTCCGGGATGTGATACCGCTCTACATTTTCTGCTGCTTTTCCCGCTACAACTAGCCCAGCGTTTGCACAGCCTTTGTACAAACCTTGCTCTAACGCGCTGATTTTTCGCTGTACCCGCAAGAGAAATCAGAGTGGTAGCGCTTACACCGATTCGTTTATTGCACGCTAAAAACATCATTGTGCCGGAGAGCATCATGCATAAATTCACTAAAGCGCTGGCGGCAGTTGGTCTTGCCGCGGTTATGTCACATTCCGCTATCGCCGAGACGATGAAGCTCGGTTTTCTTGTTAAACAACCGGAGGAACCCTGGTTCCAGACAGAGTGGCGCTTCGCCGATAAAGCCGGCAAAGATCTCGGCTTTGAGGTGATCAAAATTGCGGTACCGGATGGCGAAAAAACCCTGAATGCCATCGATAGCCTGGCCGCCAGTGGCGCGAAAGGTTTCGTCATCTGTACCCCGGATCCGAAACTGGGTTCGGCCATCATGGCGAAAGCCCGCAGTTACGACCTGAAGGTGATTGCGGTTGACGATCAGTTCGTCAACGCCAAAGGCAAACCGATGGACACCGTGCCACTGGTGATGATGGCCGCGACCAAAATCGGCGAGCGTCAGGGCCAGGAACTGTATAAAGAGATGCAGAAACGCGGCTGGGATGTGAAAGAAACCGGCGTAATGGCGATCACCGCTAACGAGTTGGATACCGCCCGCCGCCGTACCTCTGGCTCGATGGACGCGCTGAAAGCAGCGGGTTTCCCGGCTGCGCAGATCTACCAGGTGCCGACCAAATCCAATGATATCCCGGGCGCCTTTGACGCCGGTAACTCCCTGCTGGTGCAGCACCCGAAAGTGAAACACTGGCTGATCATCGGCATGAATGACAACACCGTGTTAGGCGGCGTGCGCGCCACTGAAGGTCAGGGCTTTAAAGCACCCGACGTGATCGGCATTGGTATCAACGGGGTGGATGCTGTCAGTGAACTGTCGAAAGGTGAGCCAACCGGCTTCTATGGTTCGCTGCTGCCCAGCCCGGACGTACACGGCTATAAAAGCAGCCAGATGCTGTATGACTGGGTAACCAAAGGGAAAGAACCGGCGAAGTTTACTGAAGTGACCGACGTGGTGCTGATTACCCGCGATAACTTCAAAACTGAGCTGGCGAAAAAAGGGCTGATGTAAGTCGCCAAACCACAAGTGCGCTTATCCCCAGGCGCTTGATGGCCTGAGTTACCTGGGATAAGCGCGCTGCTTATGCAGTTGCGCACGAAGTATGAAGGCATAGAGGAGTCTCCATGAACACTGATCCTGCTTTTCTGTCGTTTCATGGCATCAGCAAAACTTTCCCTGGCGTTAAAGCGTTACAGGACATCTCGTTCAGCTGCCGTGCCGGTGAAGTGCATGCGCTGATGGGCGAAAACGGCGCGGGTAAATCCACGCTGTTGAAAATTCTTAGCGGCAGCTACCAGCCGACTGCCGGAGAAATCCACATCAAAGGCCAGCCGGTGCGGTTCAATCACACCACCGAAGCGCTGGACGCGGGCGTGGCGATTATCTACCAGGAACTGCATCTGGTACCGGAAATGAGCGTGGCAGAGAATATTTACCTCGGTCAGATCCCGCATCGTCATGGTCTGGTGAACCGTAAGCTGCTGCGTTATGAAGCGGGCTTACAACTGCAAAATCTCGGCATGGATATCGATCCGGACATGCCGTTGAAGTACCTGTCGCTCGGACAGTGGCAGATGGTGGAAATTGCCAAAGCGCTGGCGCGCAATGCGCGCATTATCGCGTTTGATGAACCTACCAGCTCGCTGTCGGCACGCGAGATTGAGCATCTGTTCCGCGTCATCCGTCAGTTGCGTGAGCAGGGCCGGGTGGTGCTGTACGTATCGCATCGCATGGAGGAGATTTTTGCCCTGAGCGATGCCATCACGGTGTTTAAAGATGGCCGCTACGTACGCACCTTCACCGATATGAACAACACCCACCATGAAGACCTGGTTCAGGCGATGGTGGGCCGCAATCTGGGGGATATCTATGGTTACGCACCGCGTGATTTGGGCCCCGTGCGTTTGCAGTTGGACCAGGTGGAGGCGCAAGGTGTGCGTATGCCCATTTCGCTAGAGGTCCGGGCCGGTGAAATCGTCGGGTTGTTCGGTCTGGTCGGAGCCGGACGCAGTGAACTGATGAAGGGATTGTTTGGGGCAACCCGTCTGCGCGGCGGCAGCGTGTCGCTGGACGGTAAAAAACTCAATATCCGTCAACCGATTGATGCGATCCGTGCCGGAATTATGCTCTGCCCGGAAGACCGCAAAGCCGAAGGTATCATCCCGGTGCACTCGGTGCGTGACAACATCAACATCAGCGCACGCCGCCATAATCTCACCGCCGGTTGTCTGATCAAACCCGGTTGGGAGGCGAAGAACGCTGACAGCCATATCCGCTCGCTCAATATCAAAACCCCGCATGCGCAACAGCTGATCATGAACCTGTCCGGCGGCAACCAGCAGAAGGCGATTCTGGGCCGCTGGCTGTCGGAGGAGATGAACGTGATCCTGCTGGATGAGCCGACACGCGGTATTGATGTCGGGGCCAAGCACGAGATTTATAACCTGATTTATCAACTGGCAAACAAAGGTATTGCCGTGTTGTTTGCTTCCAGCGATTTGCCTGAAGTGATGGGCCTTGCCGACCGTATCGTGGTGATGCGCGAAGGTGAAATTGCCGGTGAACTGCCACACGACCGTGCCACGGAGCAGCTGACGCTGGGCCTGGCGATGCCGAAAACGACTCAAGCGGCCGCCGTGGCCTGATGTAAAGGAGAGCAATTATGGCTTCATCAACCACTTCTAATACGCCACCCGCGCAGCGCAGCGGCCTGCAACTGGGGCGTATCTGGGATAACTTCGGCATGCTGGTGGTGTTCGCGCTACTGTTTATTGCCTGTACTATTTTTGTCCCCAACTTCGGCTCTTTTATCAATATGAAAGGGCTGGGGCTGGCAATGTCGATGTCCGGTATGGTGGCGTGCGGCATGCTGTTCTGCCTCGCTTCCGGGGATTTTGACCTGTCTGTGGCTTCGGTTATCGCTTGTGCTGGCGTAGTGACCGCGGTGGTGATTAACCTGACCGAAAGTTTATGGATTGGTGTTGCGGCAGGGTTGTTGCTGGGCATGGCAACCGGGTTTGTTAACGGTTTCGTGATTGCGCGGCTAAAAATCAATGCGTTGATCACCACGCTGGCGACGATGCAGATTGTGCGCGGTCTGGCCTATATTTTCTCAGACGGTAAAGCGGTAGGGATTGAAGATGAACGTTTCTTTACCCTCGGCTACGCCAACTGGTTCGGTTTGCCAGCACCCATCTGGCTGACTATCGCTACCATGATCATCTTCGGTTTCCTGCTGAATAAAACCACCTTTGGCCGCAACACGCTGGCAATTGGCGGTAACGAGGAAGCAGCGCGTCTTGCCGGTGTGCCGGTGGTGCGTACCCGCATCATCATCTTTATCCTCTCCGGGCTGGTGTCAGCGGCGGCGGGGATCATTCTGGCTTCACGTATGACCAGCGGCCAGCCGATGACCTCGCTGGGATACGAGTTGATTGTCATCTCTGCCTGCGTGTTGGGTGGGGTGTCGCTGAAAGGTGGCATTGGCAAGATTTCCTACGTGGTTGCCGGGGTACTGATCCTTGGTACGGTTGAGAATGCGATGAATCTCTTGAATATTTCGCCCTTCTCACAGTATGTGGTGCGCGGTTTGATATTGTTAGCAGCGGTGATTTTTGACCGCTACAAACAGAAAAATAAAGCCGCCTGAGTGCAGCCACTCTGTAGCGGCGCTATTTATCGCGCGCCTTGGCAACCGCACGATAAATCGTGCCGCTACGGTAATCAATCACGCGAAAAGTGAGGGCATTATGTACCACCGTGAACCCCCTGTGGCACAACAAAACCCATTATTGCCGGGTTACCCTTTTAATGCCTGGCTGGTGGCCGGACTGACACCGATTACCGCCGATGGCCCGCTCGATTTTTTTATCGACCGGCCACTCGGTATGAAAGGCTATATCCTCAACCTGACCATCAAGGGTGAAGGTCGGGTATTTGATGGTGAGCAGTCATTCGACTGTCTGCCGGGTGATATGCTGCTGTTTCAACCGAAAACCCCGCATTACTATGGCCGTGCGCCGGACAGCCCATGCTGGTTCCATCGCTGGGTCTATTTCCGCCCGCGTGCCTACTGGACCGACTGGCTGCAATGGCAGGATGAAACCCAGGGGGTGGGGCGCCTGCGTCTGCCGGAAGCGCAGCGTGCGGAGTTTGATCGCCTGTTCGCCAGTATCGAACAAACCCATAACTCCGGACGACGTTTCGCCGAGGAGCTGGCAATGAACTTGCTGGAACGTCTGCTGCTGCGTGCTGTGGAGGAAGATCCGCGCAGCCATCAGCAAATCCGCGATCCGCGTGTGATTGAAGCCTGCCAGTACGTGACCAACCATCTCGCCAGTGAAGTGAAGATAGAGGAGGTGGCGCGTCATGTCTGTTTGTCACCCTCCCGTCTTGCCCATTTATTCCGCGAGCAGATGGGGATCAATCTGCTGCGCTGGCGCGAGGATCAGCGCGTGATCCGTGCGAAATTGCTGTTGCAGACCACCCAGGAACCGATCGCCTCGGTGGGGCGTGAAGTCGGCTATGATGACCAACTCTATTTCTCGCGTGTGTTCCGCAAACGCGTCGGGGTCAGTCCGAGTGATTTTCGTCGTCGCAGCCAGGATGCACACGATGCGCTGGTGGCACAGGAGAGCTGGCAACCGGCACGGAGTGCGATATCCTGAGTTTTCGGCTGATTCCCGCTTGTCCGTACGCGCTGATTCGTCTTAAATCAGTCAGGTAACGAACAAGAGGAATGAGAATGAGCGATAAACTTCGTGTCGGCCTGATAGGCTACGGATTTGCCAGCAAAACCTTCCATGCACCGTTGATCGCCGGGACCCCGGATGTTGAACTGGCGGCGATCTCCAGCAGCGATGCAGCCAAAGTGCACGCTGACTGGCCATCGGTGCAGGTGGTGAGCGATCCCCAGACGCTGCTGGACGATCCGACATTGCATCTGATTGTAATTCCTACCCCAAACGATACCCACTTCCCTCTGGCGAAAGCGGCGCTGAACGCCGGTAAACATGTGGTGGTCGATAAACCTTTTACGGTCACCCTGTCGCAGGCGCGAGAACTGGATGCGCTGGCGAAGGCCAAAGGGTTACTGCTGTCGGTGTTCCATAATCGTCGCTGGGACAGTGACTTCCTGACGCTGAAATCGCTGCTGGCGGATGGCACGCTGGGCGAGATCCGTTATCTCGAATCGCACTTTGATCGCTTCCGTCCGGAAGTCCGTCAGCGCTGGCGCGAGATGAAAGGGCCGGGCAGCGGCATCTGGTTCGATCTCGGACCGCATGTACTTGACCAGGCGTTGCAGCTGTTTGGTACGCCAGTGGCAATCAATGTGGATATGGCGGAGTTGCGCACTGGCGCGCAAACCACCGACTATTTCCACGCCACGCTGACCTATCCACAACGCCGCGTGGTGCTGCATGCCAGCATGCTGGTGGCGGCGGAGTCAGCGCGTTTTATTGTGCACGGCACCCGTGGTAGCTACGTTAAATATGGCCTCGACCCGCAGGAAGATCGCCTGAAGGCGGGTGAACGCCCGCCCAAAGAGGAGTGGGGCTACGATATGCGTGATGGCGTGCTAACGCTGGCTGAAGGCGATGTGATGGTGGAAAAAGCACTGCTGACGCTGCCAGGTAACTATCCGGCCTATTATGCGGCAGTGCGTGACGCCATTGCCGGTACCGGCGCGAATCCGGTAACGGCAGAGGAAGCTATCCAGGTGATGGAGTTAATCGAGCTGGGTCTGCAATCGGCGGAAAAACGTCAAACCCTGTCGTTGAAATAAGTGCACAGGATCCTCTCCCATTGCTGGGAGAGGACTGCGGGCAACTTAGTCCTTGATGACAACATCCGGGAAACTCGCTTTTACGCAGCGTGTATAATCTCCCTGAGTCAATGCACTAAAGTCGTTCTCCTGCCAATTCACCAGTTTACAGGCATAAGACTTGCCGCCGGGGTTTTCAGCCACATAGCCATCATCTTTTACCCAGAATAATGGCATCGCCGCCGAACTGGCTTCACTGAACTGCTTCATTCCCTTACAGCCCAGAACTTCATTCTCAGCAATATTAACCCCGAGTTGTTTGGCAAAGGCTTTGTAGTATTTAATGCGGTTCAGAGACTGCTGAATCTCAACGCTACCGCCACACTCGACGCCACCGTTGATGATCTGAGTGGTCACGCCAAAGCCTGGTACCAGACCATTGGCCTTGTCAGCATCATTGGGTTGCCAGCTACCATCGATAACCGCCTGCACACTGGGTTTCGGCGGTTGTGGCTGGACATAGAAAAATATCGCACTGACCAGGTTGAGCCAGGTATCAGCCACCAGATGGGGGCCTTCAGTAACACATTCACGTCACCAAACATGGCTTGTGAAAAGGCACCCTGGTTAAAGTTATAACTCAGCTGTTTTGCGCCACGCCCAAAGCAACTGAGGGCATTACCCTGGGCATCTTTTGCACACGGCCAGACATAAGGCCATTCCCTGGCGAATTTTCTTCTTTTCCACTTCAATAATCTCTTTTATTAACCTGACAAGGTACGGGGTAAGAATGGTGTTGTGAATAAAATCACGCTGCGCCATTTAAAATGGTTGTTGAATATCAAACTCACTTTGCGAGCGGATAAATTCCTAAGCTAAGCAAGAATTATCCTGGCAGATATTGCAGGCGTTATTTAATGTGCGGCATAAATCCATCAAACTTTGACCCGCCGCCACATTGCCAAAAAAATAACATGTTATGATTTCTGCGCGTTAAACAGATATTTCTATGATGCTAAGGGATGAGTATGAAACCAAATAAAGCTGGATTGTTTACCGTCTTTACCCTCCTTGCCACACCCGCCTGGTCAGCCCCACAGTTAAAAGATGCCACATCGATTTCTGAGGTTATCGCCGCTATGACCCCGGAAGAGAAAGCGGCATTTGTTTCCGGTACCGGTATGAATAACGCAGAAAAGGTGGCAGGGGCAGCGGGTTCAACCCTGGGGATTCCGCGACTGGGGATTCCGCAGATTGTTTTTGCTGATGGGCCGATTGGTGTCAGGCTTGGGGCTGGTCCTACCGGGGGTGAGAAACGATTTGCCACCGGGTTCCCGGTTTCTGTCGCGATGGCCGCCACCTGGGATCCGTCAATTATTCAGCGTGTGGGGGGCGCAATTGGTGATGAGGCCAGACAATATGGCGTGGATTTAATGCTCGGCCCGGCCATTAATATTCAGCGCAATCCGCTGAATGGCCGGAACTTCGAATATTTCTCTGAAGATCCTTTGCTCAATGCCAGAATTACTGCAAGTTATATTAACGGGATGCAGGCTGAAGGCGTAGGTGCAGTACTCAAACATTTTGTCGCGAATAATCAGGAAACACGTCGCCAGACGATCAATGAAATTATTTCGGAGCGTGCGCTGCATGAAATTTATTTCCCTGGTTTTGAATATGCGATGGAAAAAGCCCAACCCTGGGCGGTGATGAGCGCGTACCCCGCGATTAATGGTACACCATCGTCACAGAATTCATGGCTGTTAAAGCAGATATTACGCAACCAGTGGGGATTTACCGGGTTGGTAATGTCTGACTGGTATGGGGTCACCGATCCCGTCCGGGCATTACAGAACGGTAACGATCTCAACATGCCGGGGGGCTTGTCAGAACATGAAACCCCCTTCCTGCGTCGTAATACCGACCCGAAAGAGGTGGTGCTGGCGGCGCTGAAATCCGGGCAGATCACTCAGCGTCAGATAGACGAGAATATCCGTAATATCCTCAATGTGGTGATTAAAACCCATCGCTTCAAACACGACAGCGCGGTCAGTCCGTCAAAGTCGAACGACCATACGGCTCTGGCACGACAAGTGGCGGCCGACTCGATGGTGTTACTGAAAAACACCGCGCAAACACTGCCTCTCCAGACCTCAGCGCGTGTTGCCACTTTTGGCCGCAATGCCGGTCATTTTTTCGTGGTTGGAGGAGGGAGTGCCGAGGTCAATATTGATCCCAACCGCCTGGTAACGCTGTCTCAGGGGCTTAACAATGCCGGATTGACCCTGGTCACGCAAATTCAGGGGCAGCGACTCGATGAACAGGCTCGCGACGAGGCAATTACCCAAGCCGCACAACAAAGTGATATTGCTGTGGTGTCGATTGGCCGCAGTTCTACCGAGGGAGCCGATCGTTATTCAATGGCGATGCATGATGATGAACTCGCTATGATGGCAAAGGTTGCCGCAGCCTTTCATCGGCAGAACAAAAAGGTGGTAGTTCTGCTGAATGTCGGTTCGCCAATTGAGATCGCGTCATGGCAGCATCACGCTGATGCCATTCTGTTGACCTGGCAACCCGGCGAGCAGGCGGGAAATGCGGTGGCAGATATCCTGACCGGCAAGGTTAATCCTTCAGGCAAGCTACCGCTCACCTTCCCGAAACGTCTGGAGGACTCGCCGAGCTACGGTAACTATCCGGGTAACGCGACATCGGTGATTTATGGTGAGGGCATTTATGTTGGCTATCGCTATTTTGATACCCGCCGGATTGCCCCGATGTATCCCTTTGGTTATGGCCTCTCTTATTCCAGCGTGAGTTATGGAAACATCAGCCCGCAGCATCCGGTGTTCGATATCGATAAGCAGAGCAGCGTCAATATTCGTCTCTCGGTGCGTAATAACTCGTCACGGGAGACCAAAGAGGTTGTTCAACTCTATGTGCATGATGTCGCCTCGCGCCTTGACCGCCCGGAGCAGGAGTTGAAAGCCTTCGAAAAAGTGAACCTGGCAGCGGGCGAGGAGAAGGAAGTGACCTTTACCCTGGATAAGCGTGCGTTCTCCTATTTCGATGCGGATAAACAGGCGTGGCTGCTGGAGCCGGGACGTTTCACTGTGCGCGTTGGTAGCTCCTCACGCGATATTCACGCGGAGGTTGTGTTGCGGGTGACGTCAGCGATCCCGGCCTTCTCCCTGCATACACCGTGGATTGAGGTACAGACCTATGAGAAGGCTGCCACGATTGTGGCTCGAGTGATTGGCGATGAGGAGACTAACGCCTGGATCGAGGGGGCACCAACGTTAGGTGACAAACTGGAAGCGGCTTTGCAGCATCAGCCTCAACTGGCGCAAGACCAGAAGAAAAGAGCGGCGGTTATGCAAGATATCCTGCGACAGATTAACGCGTTGTAATTCCGCTGACGTAAAAATCAGCAGTGCTGGTGCCAGCACTGCTGAGGAGATTATCCTGCCACGCGCGCGCGCAACGCGGCTTTTTCGGCGTCACTGAGAAACGCAATGGTCACGCCATTTTCCTGCGCCTGACGCATCTCAGCCGCAGTCAGTCCTGCCTGTGGTGCCGCAACCTGATACTCATGTGCCAGCTCAATACCCTGCACGGCCGGGTCGTCGGTGTTGATGGTGGCGAGAATACCGTGGTTGAGGAACGTCTTCAGTGGATGGCTGGCAAATGAGGCGACGGTACTGGTCTGAATATTTGACGTCAGGCAGGATTCGATACCAATTTTCTGCTCGGCAAGGAAATCCATCAACGCACGATCTTCGATCGCTTTTACACCGTGACCGATACGCTCAGCTCCCAACTCGCGAATGGCCTGCCAGATGCTTTCCGGGCCAGCGGCTTCACCGGCATGCACCGTAATCCGGAAGCCGGCATCGCGAGCGCGATTGAAGTGGCTGAGGAATTCGCTACCCGGGAAACCGAGTTCGTCACCGGCCAGATCGACGGCAGTAATGCCATCGCGATGTGCCAGCAAACCCTCCAGTTCGCGCAGACAGGCTTCCTCACCAAAGGTGCGGCTCATAATGCCGATTAAACGAACATCGACACCGTACTGCTGGACACCCGCCCGCACACCATCAATGACCGCTTCCACCACACCGGCAATCGGCAACTGGTGGGTCATCGCCATATAACCCGGCGAGAAGCGCAGTTCTGCGTAATGGATACCGGCACGCGCTGCATCCTCGACGTTTTCCAGCGCAATGCGACGGCAGGCATCGAGATCGCCCAACACCTTAACGCCCCAGTCGAGTTTTTGCAGAAAGCTCACCAGGTCCGGTTCGTTGGCGGTGACCTGCACATGCGGGCGCAGCGTCTCAAGGGTGGTAGCGGGCAGGGCAAGATTAAACTGGCGACCTAAATCGAGGATGGTTTGGGCACGGATGTTGCCATCGAGATGGCGGTGGATGTCGGTCAGAGGGATTTTTGCATCAATCATGTCGCACTCGCTAAGTTATCGTAAAGTGCAGAGCATTATAAAAATATCTTGCGCAACAACGCCAGCGATTTGCGCAAATGGCGCAGTGGGTGCTGCATAAAGCAGCATCCACTCTGGTTCAACCGGCTTGCAGGGTGGCGATTAAGCGATTGAGTCCCTCATCCAGTTTGGCACGCGGGTATCTGGTCCAATTGATGTGGATTAACTTATCGGCGGTTATTGCGCCACGTTGTTGCAGTATGGCTTGCCCTTCCGGCCGGATTGGATCATTGAATGTGACGACCGCCAGCCGGAGGTCGCAGCCGTGACGGCGCAGCTACTGCGCCAGCATCCCGGTATCACGGCGATTCTGGCACACAACGCCACGGTGACGTTGGGCTGCTATTTTGGTGCGCTACATAGCGGGCGCACGCTGACGGAGGGGGCGGTGGGCAGCTACTACAGCCAGCAACTGGCGTTGGTTGGTTTTAATGATGATCCACAGCGCGAGTTGTACGATCCGGCGCTGACCTTTGTCAGCAGTGGTGCGCGGGAAGTGGGACGCCGCGCCGGCCAGCGTCTGTTGCAGCGTCTGGCACAGCCGTCAGCCGAGGTGCAGACGTTGATTGTTCCGCCACAGCTACTTCCTGGACAGAAATAATCCGTAGCGGCGCGATAAATCGCGCCGCTACAAGGTGTTAAACAGTTACTCCGGCATACCTTCGCTGGTTTGGCTACCCAGCATATAACGCGACAGGAACTGCTCCAGCGACAGCTTGTCACCGTTCATGGTCACCTGACCGTTGGCGTATTGCAGGCTGGTGGTGATGTTGTCATCCTGCTGCTGCGTCAGGCGGAACATCTGCCCCATTGCCGCCAGACCTTTTACCTGCTGATCGGCCATCTTTTGCGCATCATCACTTTGATAACCTTCGGCCAGACCGACATGACGCATCACTTCGGTCGCCATCGGCATATTGATCACCAGCTTGCCATCAAGGGTTTTCAGCACGCGATCGACTGCGGCTCCCAGGGTTTGCGCTTCACCGGTCACACTCGCCGGATCGTTGAAACCGACATTCAGGTTAAAGGTGCTTTCGCCTTTGTCGTTTTTCCAACTGAGCGGCGCAATGCTGAG
The DNA here is from genome assembly GCF_059730565.1 of Pantoea sp. X-Soil-TKNS-1279. Taxonomy (NCBI): domain Bacteria; kingdom Pseudomonadati; phylum Pseudomonadota; class Gammaproteobacteria; order Enterobacterales; family Erwiniaceae; genus Pantoea; species Pantoea sp. X-Soil-TKNS-1279. The sequence goes on from NZ_AP035948.1 coordinate 2,024,760, forward strand.
CGTTGGTGAACCTTTCAACAGGGTCGGCAGGTTGTTCATCAGAATGGTATGCACACCCTCCTGATAGCGGATGGGATCATCCATCAGGCCCGGCTGGTTCAGCAGGTTTTGAATTTGCGTGTTGTAAGTATCGGAGAAGGCTTTGACTGCCTGGGCATCAAACTGCGCCAGTTTCATCGTGACTTTCGCCTCACCAAACGGCTGTTTTTGCAGGCTGATATTACCGACCTGATAATCAATCTGGCCGCCAATTTTTCCGTCTTTGTTATCGAATGATGAGGTGCCGTTCATTTTTTCCAGCGTCAGACCTTCCTGGCCGTTGACGCTGGCGGTCAGCTTGTCCAGGGTGATCTGTTGATCGCCGACGCGCACCCCTTCCGGACTGAGATGGGTATCACCGCTCACCTTCAGACCGTTGAGCGTAAACAGCACCGGCTGGTTGACTTCGTTCTTGCTGGCAAACGCAATGCTGGAGAAATCTCCCTGCACACCCACGTTGTTGCCTTGTTGATCGGCGCTGACGTTCAGGGTGCCGCCGTTGGTCGCCAGGCGCACACCGTTGTTCACATCCTGATAGTCGGCTGGCAGCAGGGTCAGCGCGGTATCGGTCGCGCCGCTGTAGCCAATGCGGGTATCGGCGTTGATCAGCGATTTGCCGTTGGTCAACTCAAACAATTTCTTCACCGCTTCGGTGTTTTCCAGCTCGCTATGTACCGAGGCCATGCTGGGGATCAGCACGCCGTGCTTCAGCTGAGAAAAAGGGAAGGGGCCGTGATCGATGACGGTGTCCAGCACAATGCTCTGACCCGGCTTCAGCAGCGGGTTGTCTTCGGTTTGCGAGCTGGCTTGCAGCACCAGTTTGGCCTTGCTGCTAAACAGGCCGCGCTGGTAATCCTGATAGCTGAGCGTCAGGCGGCTGTTGGGCGCATACGCATTGATTTGCGTATTGGCGTTTTGCACCATCTGATCAATATGGCTTTCCAGTTGCTTGCCGGTGAACCAGGCGGCGCCGGTCCAGATTACCCCGAGGGCTACAATCACACCTACGGCAACCTTGGTCTTTTTCATCGCTGAGTCGTCCTTATCCTTGCGTCCGCAGGCACCTGGTGTGTGCGGCGGGTGAAGAAAAACGCCCGCAGGCGTTTTAAATTAATAGTTTGAAAATGATAGCAGTTAACCGGACGGTCGTCAGCCGCTTATGGGAGGGTATTGAAGACGCGTGCCAGGCGACCATGACCTGCGGCCGTCACCGGTGACTCGCTGGCGGCAATAAAGCAGGACTCACCCGGTTGCAGCACCAGCTGCTGACCTGATTTCTCGATCACCGCCTGGCCTTCAATGCAGAACAACAACGCAGCGCTTTGTTGTGCCAACGCTTGTGGTTGGTCATGCAGGGTGTGAATGGCGAAGGCAAAATCGTCCACCGGAATCGGGAAGTTCAGCGTGTCGCCCTGTTGCTGTGGTTGTGTCAGCAAAGTCGCGGCGGGTTTGGCGTGGAATTTCAGGTTCGCCAGCAGTTCCGGGATATCAATAAACTTCGGCGTCAGACCGGCGCGCAGCACGTTATCCGAGTTGGCCATCACCTCCAGCGCCACCCCCTTCAGATAGGCATGCGGGGTTTCCGCAAACAAAAACATCGCTTCACCCGGTTGCAGGGTAATAACGTTCAATAGCAACGGCGAGAACAGGCCGTTATCGTCGGGATAATCTGTCGCAATGCTTTTAATTGTCTGCCAGGGTTCGCCTTCGTGGGCGTTCAACGCCGCTTTTAACACGCCGAGCGCCCGTGATTTCGCCTCATCGGTCAGCGACAGCAGGGTGGTAAACAGGGTGACCAGATTGGCTTCATCGGCATGCTCAAGGAAGTGGGCGATCTGCGGATGTGCGCCCGCAACCGGCTCGAACAGCGAAACAATTTCATGCAGCTCACGAAAGCCATTCATCGCCTGAAAAGGGGTCAGCGCGTATACCAGCTCCGGCTTGTGGTTAGCATCCTTGTAGTTGCGCTCGGCAGCGCTCAGAGGGATCCCGGCCGCATTCTCGCGCGCGAAGCCTACTTCAGCGGCGCTTTTGCTTGGATGGACCTGGATCGATAGCGCCTGATCGGCACACAGCACTTTAAACAGAAACGGCAGCTCACCAAAACGTTGCGCGACGGCGTCACCCAGCATGGCGGTTTTATCACCCTCAATCACATCACGCAGTGACCGCGTCTCTCCATTGATCTCGACGGTGGAAGGGCTTTTGGGATGTGCCCCCATCCAGAGTTCAGCCATCGGTAATCCTTGCGGGTTAGCGATGCCATACAGTTCGGTCAGCGCGGTTGTGCTGCCCCATGCGTAATTTTGCAGCGAATTGTTCAATTTTTGCATCATTCATCCCCGATAACGATAAGGCTATAAGCATTTTAAGGCATAAACAGCCATTGAAAATACATCAATAAGTGCAATAAATGCGAATGACTCTCATAATGTAAAATTCTGAAAAGTGACAATCTTGCCCGCTCAGTCGATCGCGCATGACGTGACGCTGAGCCTAAACCTCAATATCTGAGTTAAGGAGACGTAGTCATGGCAGCCCATCGCATTGAAAAAGACTCAATGGGACCGATTGAAGTACCGGCAGATAAGTTGTGGGGCGCGCAAACGCAGCGTTCACTGGAGCATTTCCGTATCTCGACAGAAAAAATGCCGGTTGCGTTGGTGCATGCGTTGGCGCTGACTAAACGTGCGGCGGCCCAGGTGAACCGCGATCTTGGTCTGTTACCGGCCGAACGTGCTGATGCGATTATGAAAGCGGCTGACGAAGTGCTGGCCGATAAGCACAGCGATGAGTTCCCGCTGGCAATCTGGCAGACCGGTTCCGGCACGCAGACTAACATGAACATGAATGAAGTGCTGGCAAACCGTGCCAGCGAGATTCTGGGTGGTGAGCGCGGCATGGCGCGTCTGGTCCATCCGAATGATGACGTGAATAAAAGCCAAAGCTCCAACGATGTGTTCCCTACCGCGATGCACGTTGCGGCGGTGATCGCCGTGCGCGAACAATTGATTCCGCAATTGCAGGTGCTGAAAAAAACGCTGAACGACAAAGCTGAAGCGTTTAAAGACATCGTCAAAATTGGCCGTACCCATTTGCAGGATGCGACACCGCTCACCCTGGGCCAGGAGATCTCCGGCTGGGTGGCGATGCTCGAACATAACCTCAAACATATCGAACACAGCATCCCGCATCTGGCCGAACTGGCGTTGGGCGGCACAGCGGTAGGCACCGGTCTGAACACCCACCCGGAGTATGCGGTACGGGTAGCTAAAGCGCTGGCGGAATTGACCAAGCAGCCGTTTGTAACGGCACCGAATAAATTCGAAGCGCTGGCAACGGTTGATGCGCTGGTGCATGCGCACGGCGCGCTGAAAGGTCTGGCGGCGTCACTGATGAAAATCGCCAACGATGTGCGCTGGCTGGCATCCGGTCCACGTTGCGGCATTGGCGAACTCTCCATCCCGGAAAATGAGCCGGGTAGTTCGATCATGCCGGGCAAAGTGAACCCGACGCAGTGCGAAGCGCTGACGATGCTGAGCTGCCAGGTGCTGGGTAATGATGTGGCGGTCAACGTGGGGGGCGCATCCGGTAACTTCGAGCTGAACGTGTTCCGTCCGATGGTGATCCATAACTTCCTGCAATCGATTCGTCTGCTGGCTGATGGCATGGACAGTTTCAACCACCATTGTGCCGTCGGCATCGAACCGAACCGTGACCGTATCGAACAACTGCTGAACGAGTCGCTGATGTTGGTCACTGCGCTCAATACCCATATCGGCTATGACAAAGCGGCGGAAATCGCCAAAAAAGCCCATAAAGAAGGGCTTACCCTGAAAGGTTCGGCGCTGAAGTTGGGCTATCTGACCGAAGAACAATTCGATGCCTGGGTACGCCCGGAAGAGATGGTTGGCAGCATGAAGGCGTAAGCAAAATCCGTAGCGGCGCGATTTATCGCGCGATAAGTCTTGCCGCTACGGCCATCATCAGGCCAGCCGATCGCACCACAGATACAAGCGCGGGATAATCAGATGCAAGGGCTCAGCCTGTGGCTTATAACGATGCGCCACATTGTCAGCATCATAATCCAGTAACTCACCCAGAACCGGCACCTGGCTGCGGTCGCGGCATAGCACCAGCAGTGGAGAAGGGCAGGCCAGTTGGGTTTGCTTCTTTTCATCGGCGCGCCAGACACGGGCCACCGGTTGAACTTTGACCGGACGCTTGATTTTCAAGCGGGCCGTGATCGGCAAATCGCGCACCGTTTCCAGTTCCTGCTGCACTTTCTCGGCCCACTGCTCACGGGTCCACGGGGCCTGTGCACGATTGGCTTTCAGGCTGCGCTCCAGCAACTCAATGATTTCATCGCGTTTAACATTTTTAATGATGTTCTTATTCGCCCAACCGAACCGCAGGCTATCCGGGGAATCCAGCAGGGTGACATTGCGGTAGGCATTCAGGGTGATCAACCCGCGTAAATGTTGATGAACAAACTCAAAGCGCGCTTCGCTGGGCAGGCCGGACTCAACGGTGATCAACTGCTCCAGCCGCTGTTTCAGCGTATTAATTTCCGCCACCTGCCGGGTAATGATGTCACTGGCGTGCTCATCCGCTTCAATGCAGATTGCGCCGGGCAGTCGTACCGCGGCTTTGGTGCTGAGTTTTTCTGACTGGTGCTGCATAAACAGCCGACAATAATGGGTGAGGGCCATCTCACGGGCGGCGCTCCCCAGATGCTGGGTGACTTTGATGCGTGATATCTCGTCGTGTTCATGGCCTTTTTCGATATCCGGCAAACCAAAAACCCGCGCGATCAATAGAGGTTGCTGCTCCACTTGTTGACGCAGCGCGCCCAGATGCTGCTCCAGCGCGTTTACGCAGGCATGCAGATCGGCGATCAAATCGTAACGAGCCATAGGAGGTCTCCATAGTTACAACATACCAAATGTGGCAGGGGATCGGCGCGATAGCAAGCACGGTTTATAATTACAACATACTTTTAGTTTGCTGTTTTTTACCGCAGGTTTGCCAGCCTCGTTGTAAGGATTGCGATAACCAGCGGGCATAAGCATTTTTCGTGATCGATGAACGTGTTATAACAAATGCTTCGCCTGCTATCGGAATATTCATGTGGAGCATTACGCAAAGCCCGGCGTTCCCGCCATTATCACTCTCGGGCTGGTTCAGATCCTCTCCTGGGGTGGTTCATTTTACCTGATGGCGGTAATGGCCAATCCCATCGTCGCAGAAACTGGCTGGTCGCAGCAGTGGGTTTACGGTGCGTTATCGCTTGGCATTCTGGTTTCAGGATTACTGGCCCCGCTGAGCGGCAGGCTTATCGCGCGCGCGCGTGGGCGCGCATTGCTGGCCGGAAGCGGCGCAGTAATGGCAATTGGGTTGGTGGTGATGGGGTTGAGCCACAGTTTGCTGTTATTTCTGTTTGCCTGGGTCATTATCGGTATTGGCATGGCGATGGGTTTGTACGATGCCTTGTTTGCCACGCTCGGAACCCTGTATGGCGGGCAAGCGCGCGGGGCGATCACCGGCATCACGCTGATTTCCGGTTTTTGCACCACGTTGGTATGGCCGGGTACGGCGTTGCTCATTCACTGGCTGGAGTGGCGTGGCGCCTGTTTTGCCATTGCGCTGCTGTTATGCGTAGCGGTGCTCCCCGCGTATTTCTATGCTTTGCCGCCGCCGACGGCAAAGAAGAAAGAGACAACGCCCGTCAGGGCTGCCACGACTAGTGATTTGGCTCCCGGTCTGTTCTGGTTGCTATGCAGCATCTTCACGCTGGCTTCGGTGATTATGACCGCCATCTCGGTGCAGTTGATCACGCTGTTGCAGGCCAGCGGCCATTCTCTGACGGCGGCACTGGCGATCAGCGCCATTCTTGGTCCCTGTCAGGTAGGTTCGCGTATCGTCGATATCGCGTTTAAACGGGGTCATCCTATCTGGACCACATTTTTCTCGGTGGGTCTGGTTGCCGTGGGTTTGCTGTTGCTGGCCTGTTTTCCGCAGTTTGCGTTGCTGAGTATGGTGCTGTACGGTGCCGGAAATGGTTTGCGTGCCATTGTCCGGGGAACTTTACCGCTGGTGATGGTCAAACCAGAAGCCTATGCGGTAGTGGTGGGGCGGATGGCACGTCCGGCGCTGATTGGTCAGGCGTTGACACCACTACTGGGCGGTTATGTTTTTCAACAGTTGGGGGCGAACGTCACGCTGTGGATGCTTTGCCTGTTGGCATTGATTAACGTGCTGTTGGTGATGGTGCTGAAGCAAAAATTGCCGCAGCCCAACCCGCAGTCAGAAAGGGGAGTGATAAACTAAGCAGCCTGTGCGCTTGTGTCTGAGGAAATGATGAATACGTGCCTTGATCACAGTCGCTCGCTTCTAAAAAGCAACAGTGTTTGTTATATTTATTGCTCAATGATTACTCACTGCCGCGGCATGAAAACAACAAGATAGACCGCAACTCAGGATTAAAGAAATGCTTGATTACCGCTTCCCGACAGCTTTGCAGATGGTTTTGAGCGTAGCGATGGCGGAGCAATTGGGTAAACGCTCGACCAGTGCCATTCTGGCTTATGGCCTGGAGGCGAACCCCAGTTTCATTCGGAAACTTATGGTTCCGCTGACACGCGATGGCATCATTGTCTCGACGCTTGGCCGTACCGGTTCAATCCATCTGGGCCGCCCCGCCAGCGAGATCACCCTGCGCGATATCTATACCTCGGTGATTGAAGACAAAAAACTTTGGGCCTCGCGCCCGGACGTCGCGCCGCGTTGTCTGGTGAGCGCCAACCTGTGCTGGTACTTCAAATCGATTGCTGATGAAGCCGAACAAGCCTCCCTGAAGGTGCTGGAAAAACGCACCGTGGCGGATGCGCTGGCTGAACTGAAAAAACGTGACACCAGCAACTGCGAACCCCTACCAGACTTCGAAATCGAAGACTTCTGCAAGAAATCCCGCTGACATTCCCCCGGAGCGCCTTGCTGCGCTCCCAACTCCGTCGCGCCGCGACGAAAGCCGGTGGTGCATTTGTTAGAGCCACCTCTCACTTTCTGCCTTACTATCCCTGCCTGCCTGATTGCACTTCTCGACGCTTTAGATCAAGGTATAGTAGCATTGCGCTTTCACAACTTTCCTGGTTTGAAAATTATGGCTAACACATTTTTCTCAAATATTGAAAAGAATGCTTGCATTCGAGAGTATCTGAAAAAGCGTTTAGAAAAATACGGCGAAATGAATTTCGTCTATGCTGTAATGAATAAAAGAAACACTGATGAAATGATGATTATCAGTGACTTGTCGGATGAGCTTGTTAATGATTATCTTGATAATAAGCGTCAGGATATCGATCCTGTTATCATTAATGCTTTAAATCGCATATCCCCATTCACGTGGGATGAAAACCTGAAGATTAACTTTCAATGGACAGTCAAAAGAGTCTTCGATCCTGTAAAACCCTATAATATCACTAGTGGCCATGCTTTTGTTTTACATGATCAAAATGATAATCTTGTGGTTCTGTCCTTATACGTAGATAAACTTACAATGGATGGTGTTGCTGAGGCTATCAATAAAAACAAAGACGAAATTCAAGGCTTGTTAATTTATATCCATGAAATGATATTTCACCTGTATCAGGATGATAACAAACCAGAACAATATGTGTTTACCACGCGTGAAAATGAAATCCTTTATTGGTGTAGTACAGGAAAGACCTATCCTGAAGTAGCAGGTCTGCTAAAGGTTACCGTCAGCACAGTTAAATTTCATATGGGGAAAATTGTAAAAAAAATGGGTGTAAAAAATGCGAAGCATGCGATTAGTTTAGGCGTTGAACTTAAATTGGTTCATCTCCCAACCAGGAAATAACAAGGGTAACTGTTTTATTAATTCAAAAGGATTTTGAAATGAAATGCCGGCATGCTAAAGGTTCTGACTTGGGTAAGGTTTGTGACCTCCTCGCAACAGAATTCTGTCATGACCCGATATATAAAGTTTTATTTTCTGATCGGGATGATCGTGTTAATATTCTGCGGGACTATTTTCGTATTTACGTGAATATGGAAATTTATCGCAGAGGAATATTGATTTCTGAAAATGATACGGGCGTTTTAGTTTATATTCGGCCGGAATTCATTACGGAAATCGTAGAAGCTCATGCTCAAGCCGATGAGGAATTGCGTAAAGTATGTGGTTCAAGTTACAAGGCAGCTTCTGAACTTATAAATGGACTCGATCGTTTGCATCCCTTGAATCCACCTCATTATTTTATATCATTACTAGCTGTGCAACGCTCAGCCCGTGGAGGTGAAGTGGTGGAGAGTTTATTCAGGACGCTGCATGGAATAATAGATAAAGATAAATTGCCATGTTACGCGGAATGTACAAGATTCAGTACCAGAACGTTAATCAGGAGATGGGGATATCGTGATGCTGATTTTCCACTTCATATTAGAGGGTTTCCTGACCTCTATCCTGTTTGGCGTGACCCGAAACAACTTTCTATGAAATAGAATGATTGGATAAAAGCCAGTCAGGCTTTACTGACTGGCATTAGAATTTGGTGACCGGATTTTTACATCAATCCTAATATCACACCGTCTGCACTTCACCTTCCGGCTGTTTCCGTGTCACCAGTTTACGCAGCGTCACATAAAACACCGGCGTCAGGAACAGGCCAAACAAGGTCACGCCCAACATACCGGAGAACACGGTAATCCCGGTCACGCCACGCACTTCGGCACCTGCACCTTCTCCGAGAATCAGCGGGATGGTCCCGGCGATAAAGGCGATGGAGGTCATGACGATGGGGCGCAGACGCAGACGACAAGCTTCCAGCGCGGCCTCAACAATCCCTTTACCCTGCATCTCCAGTTCGCGGGCAAACTCGACAATAAGAATCGCGTTTTTACACGCCAGCCCCATCAGAACCACCAGCCCCACCTGCACAAACACGTTGTTATCACCGCCAGTCAGCCACACGCCAACCAACGCAGACAGCATGGTGACCGGCACAATCAGGATCACCGCCAGCGGTAACGTCCAGCTTTCGTACAATGCCGCCAGTACCAGGAAGGCCAGCAGTACCGACACCGGGAACACAATAAACGCAGCATTACCCTGGGTGGATTGCTGATAACTGAGATCGGTCCACTCAATGTTCATTCCATTCGGCAACACCTGATTGGCGAGCGCTTCCACTTTGGTCATGGCCTGCGCCGATGACAGCACGCGAGGGTCAGCGTCACCAATCAAATCCGCCGCCGGGTAGCCGTTATAACGGATCACCGGATCAGGGCCGTAGGTGGTGGTGATATTCACCATACTGCCGATTGGCACCATCTCGCCGCGATCGTTACGGGTGCGCAGATTAGCAATATCCTGCACGCTGTCGCGGAAATCGCCATCTGCTTGCGCCATCACACGCCAGGTACGACCAAACTTATTGAAATCATTGACATAGGAGGAGCCGAGATACACCTGAAGGGTGCTGAACAAATCGGTCAGCGACACGCCCTGTGCTTTGGCTTTATCACGATCAACCTGCACATCCAACTGCGGAACGTTGGCTTGATAGGAGGAGATCGGGAACATCATGCCAGGCGTCTGCATCACCGCACCGGAGAGGGTGTTGATCGCCGTTTGCAGTTCGCCATAACCCAGGCCAGCACGATCCTGCACGTAAAGGGAATAACCTGAACCCTGGCCGAGGCCCAAAATCGGCGGTGGCATGATGGAGAAACCAAAGCCCGCCTGAATTTTACTGATTTTGGCATTCAGCTCAGCGTTGATTTCCGCCGCACTACGTTTACGCTGGTCAAACGGCTTGAGGCCAAAGAACACCGTCCCGGTATTGGGGGTATTGGTAAACTGCAAGGCGTTCAGGCCGGGGAAGGCGACCGCATAATCCACGCCTTCGGTATTCATACCGATCTCACTCATCTTACGGATCACTTCATCGGTACGCGCCAGTGACGAGCCTTCCGGCATCTTCACGCCACCAATCAGGTACAGCTTATCCTGGGTTGGGATAAAGCCACCCGGTACGCTGTGGAACATCCAGCCCGCGCCTGCCAGCAGCAGCACATAGACGCCAAACACCGCACCACGCCGCCGCAGGGTTTTACTGACCATCGATTGATAACCGTCAGCGCTGCGCTGGAAAAAGCGGTTGAACGGACGGAACAACCAGCCCAGCAACCGGTCAATCAGGCGCGACGGCATATCTTTCGGCGCATGATGATCCTTCAGCAGTTTCGCCGCCAGAGCCGGAGAGAGCGTCAGCGAGTTAATCGCCGAAATCACCGTCGAAATGGCGATGGTAACCGCGAACTGTTTATAGAACTGACCGGTAACGCCGGACAGGAACGCCATCGGCACAAACACCGCACACAACACCAGCGCGATAGCGATAATCGGACCGGAGACTTCACGCATCGCCTGATGCGCTGCCGCGGTGGGCGATAATCCTTGCTCGATATTACGTTCGACGTTCTCCACCACCACAATGGCGTCATCCACCACGATACCGATGGCGAGCACCAGACCAAACAGGCTCAGGGTGTTAAGTGAGAAGCCGAGCAAATACAAGACGCTGAAGGTCCCCACCACTGAAACCGGCACCGCCAGCAACGGAATGATCGACGCACGCCAGGTTTGCAGGAACAGAATCACCACCAACACCACCAGCACAATCGCTTCCATCAGCGTCTGTACCACGGCCTTGATCGAATCCCGCACGAACACCGTCGGGTCATAGGGCGCGGCCCACTGCACATCGTCCGGGAAGCGGGTCGCCAGTTCAGCCATTTTGGCGCGCACCGCGTTGGAGAGATCGATGGCGTTAGCCCCCGGTGCCTGGAAGATACCGATACCGACCGCATCTTTATTATTAAGCTGTGAACGCAGCGCATAGCTGCCAGAACCCATCTCAATTCGAGCGACATCACGCAGACGCACCAGCGAACCATCATCGGCGGTTTTCAGGATGATATTGCCGAACTGCTGCTCGCTCTCCAGTCGTCCCTGGGTGTTGATCGACAGCAGGAAATCGCTCTCTTTCTTCAACGGTTCTGCGCCGAGCTGCCCGGCAGAAACCTGCACGTTTTGCTCCTGCATCGCCGTCACCACATCCGAGGCGGTCAGGCCACGCGCCGCCACTTTATTGGGGTCAAGCCAGACGCGCATCGCATACTCACCGGCCCCGAAGATCTGAATCTGTCCCACGCCCGGCAGGCGGGCCAGTTCGTCTTTGACCTTCAGGGTGGCGTAGTTACGCAGATAGAGCGAATCGTACTTACCCTGCGGCGAAAACAGGTGCACCACCAGCGTCAGGGTCGGCGACTGCTTCTGTGTGGTCAGGCCCAGTTGACGCACGGCCTCTGGCAGGCGCGCTTCCGCCTGTGCCACACGGTTCTGCACCTGAACCTGCGCCTGGTCAGGGTCAGTACCCGGACGGAAGGTGACAGTGGTCACCAGCACGCCATCGGAACCGGCCACTGATTTCATATACATCATGTTTTCCACCCCGTTGATCGCCTCTTCCAGTGGCGTCGCCACCGAGTCGGCAATCACTTTGGGGTTGGCGCCGGGGTATTCTGCGCGCACCTGCACGCTGGGGGGCACCACATCGGGATATTCACTGATCGGCAGCAACGGAATGGCGATCAGCCCGGTAACAAATATCAAAATCGACAGCACAGCCGCGAAAATTGGCCGGTCGATAAAAAAGCGGGAGAAATCCATAACAGGCAGTCTCGATAATTATTGGGCGGCGCGCATCGCGACCGTTTGCGCAGTGACCGGCATGCCGGGCATAAACACTTTCTGCAAACCGTTAACGATGACCTTATCTCCGGGTTTCAGTCCGTTCTGCACCACGCGCAGGCCATTTGCCAACTCGCCTGGCTGGATGTCACGGCGCTGGGCCTTACCGCTGGCATCGACCACGTAGACATACTTACGGTCCTGATCGGTCAGCACCGCTTTATCGTCAATCAGCAACGCGGTGAAATCGGCGCTACCGGGCAGACGTACGCGGGCAAACAGACCTGGCGTGAACTGACGCTGCTGGTTATCCAGCGTGGCGCGCATGCGGATGGTGCCGGTGCTGGCGGTCAACTGGTTATCGAGAAAATCGACTTTGCCCGGATGCGGATAGCCTTGCTCGCCGGTCAGACCGATTTCCACTGGCAGCGCACCCCGGTTTTGTCCCTCACGGGCCATCGCCTGATAACGCAGATAGGTGGCTTCATCGACGTCGAAATAGACGTAGACGCGGTCCTGCGACACCAGCGTGGTGAGGACGCTGGCGCTGTCACCGGCGGTCACCAGGTTACCGATAGTGATCATGGCGCGGCTGGCGCGACCATCAATCGGCGCGGTAACGCGGGTGAAATCGAGATTAAGCTGCGCCATATCCACCGCCCCCTGGGCCGACAGCACGGTAGCCTGTGCCTGGCTGGCCGCTGAACGGCGCTGTTCTGCCTCTTCACGCGATACCGCCAGCGTGCCAATCAGCTTTTCGGTACGAGCCGACTCACTGCGTGCCAGCGCCGCCTGACTGCGGGCCTGCGCCAGTTCGGCCTGCGCCTGCTCCAGCGCCGCGCGATAGGTGCGATCATCAATGGTGAACAGCACCTGGCCTTTTTTCACTTCATCGCCTTCGCGATAATTCACCTGATCGATATAGCCGGATACGCGCGGTCGCAACTGCACGCTTTGCACCGCTTCGATACGACCATTAAAACTGTCCCACTGGCTGACTTTCTGCTGTACCACCTGCGCCACACTCACTTCAGGCGGTGGTGGTGGGGCGTTTTTCGCCACACCGCTATCACAGCCGGCCAGCAGGCTTCCCAGCAGCACCATTCCTGACAGGCTTACGCCCAGACGAACCCCATATGTCTGCAGATGCATTGTAGTTATTCCGCGTTAGTCAAAAAATTGAAAGGTCATGTACAAAAAATTTTGCAACTTTGACGGTTGCATTAAAACGGGATGAGTGTAGGCTTGTGCAAACTGCTTCTGCAAGAATATCTGATACACTTTAAGTGCGGTTTTGATCGCAACGGATCATGCAGGGTAATACCCCTACGCGAAGTGCGGCATTTAATGCAATAATAAAACTTGCACTAAATGGCATAGTCAGTCACCCTTAAAGTGTAACTGCAACAGATACTGATACTGATCGCCACGGCGACGGGAGAAAATGGGATGATGAGCGACGCATTTATTCACGATCTGATCGACTGGATTGATAACAACATTGAAGCACGCCTGGATCTGGACACCGTAGCAGGGCGCGCCGGTTACTCGAAATGGCACCTGCAACGCATGTTCAAAGAGCACACCGGTTATCCGCTGGGTGAGTACATTCGTGCCAAGAAACTGAAAAAATCGGCAGACCGGCTGACCACCACTAACGAGCCGATTCTGAACGTGGCGATTTCGCTGGGCTTTGACTCGCAGCAGTCATTCAACCGCAGCTTCAAACGTCAGTATGGTGTGGCACCGGGTGCATGGCGTCGTCATGCCGGACACCAGCCGAGCGTTATGCAGTAAACTCCGCCAGGGCCAGCATCGCTGGCCCGCGTTTTTCCCGCCTGAAAAGCTGCTATTATCGGCCTCCTGAAACTCAGGAAGTCACTATGTCAAAGAAACTCTGGATTGGATTAATTATCGCGCTGGTCGCTTCATGGGCCGGGCTAAAACCGCATTTCTCCGCTGCACCCAAAACCAATATTGCGCAATTGACCGATGCCGAAACCGTCGCGCGCTGGCTGCAACAACATCATAAATTACCGGATCTCTACCTCACCAAAGGTGAAGCACGGCGTCAGGGCTGGAACCCCGGCAAAGGCAACCTGTGCGACGTGTTGCCCGGCAGGGCGATTGGCGGCGATCGTTTTGCTAACCGTGAACAGCGGCTGCCACAACAGGCGGGACGCCAATGGTATGAAGCTGACGTCAATTACGATTGCGGCCACCGCGATGCCGATCGTCTGCTTTACTCTTCAGATGGCCTGATTTTTCTCACCACCGATCACTATCGCAGCTTTAAGCCGGTGCCCTGATGATGCTCAACCTGACCTTTGATTTCCGGCAACTGCCAGACCGCGAGGCGTTTTATGCTGCGCTGGTGCGGCAGAGCCATTGCCCGTTCGCCTTTGGTAACAATCTTGACGCGTTGTGGGATTGGCTGACAGGCGGGATGGCGCTGCCAGCAACCCTGCATTTGCGCCATGTTGATGAGAGCAACGTGGAATTCGCGCCCGTGCTGGCGCTGCTGGAAGAGGCGGTGGCGCAGCTCGAGGGTGAACTGCGCCTGGTGCGTGATTAAGCGTGCAACGCCAGTAGCATCATCGCCAGTGTCTGGCGGGCGGCGGCAGGTAAATCGCCGCCGCCGGTATAGCCGTTGTTCTCCACAATCACGCTGTTCAGCCCCACCAGCCAGTCGTAGATATAGTAGGCCGTGTGGTTAGCCGGGGCGGCAGAGAGACGCGTCAGACGTTGGCCGGACGAGAAATTGACGCTCGGGGCGGGTGGACGGGCGAAGATCGTCTGGCCACGATTGACGCGGCTGGCCGGACGTTCGCTCTCCGGGCGCTGCAAAAAGCCCAGCCAGGCAACAAAGTCCCCCAACACCGTCATCGCGCGGGACACCTGACGATCGGTGCGCGCCTCATGCGCGCTGGCCTGCGCCTCCGGTTCGTTCAGCGCCGTCTGCAAGGTGTTCAGCATGTTGTGACGGAAGCTGGCGGTAATTAACTCCTCCACCAACAACTCCAGCGTCGGTTTATCGACGTTGAGCAGCGCCAGCAGACTCCGGCTCTCCGGCAACTGACGCAGATGATCCAGCCACAGGGCGAAGACCAGGTGCGGAAATTGCTGATCGCGCTGACCGCCGTGATTGCGCGGTTCTGCCGCTGCCACCGGTTCATCTTTAAACAGATCAAATTCAAAACCGATGCCGAAATAGCTTTGCTCTGCGACCGCGCTGGCGGCTTTATGCTGCGTGCCGCTGTTGCTCTGGCTCAGCCACAATTGACGCACCGCCTCACGAGACGGTTGTAAACGCTCCAGCAATTCGCCGTGCAGGCCGGTACGATGTTGCAGGCATTTCAGCAAGGTGTCGGCAATGCTTTGCTTACGCGCCGCTTGCTCTGGCGTAGCGCTGGCTTCGGTCCAGGGTTGCAGACGATCCACCAGGGTTTGTTGCAGCGCACTCAGTTGCGACGCCAGACGATCACGGCGCGCATCCGGCTGCATTTCATCCTGCAACCAACTGCCCATCCGATCCACTCCGGCGCGATCCAGCGCCAGCATCGACCCCCAGCTCTGACCCGGCTGACCAATCTGGCGTTGTACTGCTTCATCGACGTTGATCTGCTGATGACGTGCATCATAAGGGGTGATGGCCCAGATTAGCCGCGGCTTCTCTCCGCTGGCCGGTACCGGTTGATGCAGATGCCACTCGCGCAGCGCCTGGCTGGCGAGATCGGCGTCCTGACGCTGGCTGGCGGCGGTACAGATCAACAGCAGGTCGATATCCTGACGCGCAGCGTACCAACCTGGCAGCAAGGCGCGTTTCTGTTCCAGTAAGGTTGCGCGCAGCGCATCTCGCGTTTGCAGACGGTGGCGCTCCTCCTGTTGGCCGCGATCGGCTGGGGTACCCGGCGCGGGCAACTCCAGCATATCGGCTTCATCATATAACGCCTGGCGTGGCGTCGAGCTAAGCGGAATGGTGATTTCCAGTGTCAGCAACGCCAGCAGACCCAGGGGCACCTGCTGCGCTTTACCCACCCGGTTCGCGACCACCGGGCACACCTCAATCATCTCCTGCAAGTCGGCATCGCTGCCAATCAACTTCTCGGCGGGCAGTGACGTGTCATCCACCAACAGGCTGAGTGGGGCCATGACCCGTGGGGCATGACGTAACTGATGGCGCAAATGCATCAGGCTGCGCAGGCTTTCGCTTAATGAGTTTTGGCCCGGCCACAGCAAGGCGAACAACTGTACGCGGTCGTCAACATTCAGCCACGGGGCGAGGCTAATGGCCTGCGGCCAGAAATGACGATCCAGCACCTCGGCGTGACGGTGATGGCGGCGACTCCACGCCCATAAAGTGACCAACGCATCGCTTTCCAGACCCGGCTGGATGTCACTTTGGCGATGCCGCTGTAAACGTTGCAGCGCGCTGTCGAGAGCCGTGGTATCCGGCTGTAATTCCGGGGTGGCGCAGGCCAACATCAGACGGATCAGCTCAACCTCGCTCAGCAATGTCATCTCCAGCGGCCAGGCGTTGGAGGCCGTTTCGCGCTGGTGACTAAAACGTGTGGCGATGGCGAAATCGAGGTTGCCGGGATTGATATGCTGGAAATAGTTGAAGGTTTTGTCGCCAGGGGTGGTCATCAACTGTCCCTGGGCATCACCCACCATCTCGCTTAATAACCAGGCTTTGCCCGCCTGCGACTGACCAAACAACGCCAGTGTCACGGGGCGCGCGAGCTGGCGCGCCAGCGCGTGGCTCTCCACTCGGGCACGGCGCAGTTGCAGGCTCAGGGTGTCGCCTTCCATGCTCAGACGCGTGGAGTGAGCCTGCTGGTTTTCTACCCAATTCAGAGCACCATCAAGGGTTTCCTGGAGCAGACTGAGACGTTTGGCCAGCGTGGCCTGTGGTTGTTTTTTTGCGGTTCTCATTTTTTGCAGACGCTCCCGCTGTCGATCCAGTATTGCGCATTCGCATTGCCCGTGGCGGAAAGCGTATTCAGTTTCAGGCTCAGTTGTTCCAGAGGCACGCGGCTGCCGTCGTCGAGACGCGCATCGCTCAGCACCAGACGTTCCGGTCCGGCGTTATCCGGGCCTGGTTGCACCGCCAGCTTGATGCGCAGCACGCTTTCCCCGGCGACTTTACGCGCCAGTTGTGGATCGATAATGCTCAGGCTGTAAAGAGGCGATGCGGGCCAGCGATCGTTCTCCAGTTGGCGGAAGCCAAGGCAGACGTTGCCGCGAATGCGGAAGCTGCTTTTGCGGTCCAGCGCAAAGCTGTGGCTGTCGAGATCGATCTCGCTGTAGCACAGGTTGTCATCGCTCAGCGCCTGCGTTTCATCCAGCACGCCGAGGTAGCGAATGGTGGAGTAAGGTTCAAAATCACCGGCGCGGAACCAGAAGCTGCTGAGACGCAGATCGAGCGCCAGCAGACACAGCATGGCACCGACGGCTGCGGTGGATTTCGGGTTATCAATGCGTCCCTGTTTGTTGAACGGATACCAGTCGCTGGTGTGATACCCCTCCAGCGAAAGAATGCGGCTGCCCGGTAACGGTTGCAGATGACGCACCAGCGCCTGGATGCCAGGGAAACGTGACGGGCGACCGGTCAGCAGCAGCACGTCGCATTGATAGAGCGACACTACTTCGCACATGGCGCGCAACGCCGGGATGATCGCCATACGGTGTTGCAGGAACTCGCCATGCAATTGCGCGAGGCTGACCACCAGCGGCACCTCCAGCAGATCGAAACGGCTGTCGCCGCCAAGGGTGCGCTGGATTTCACCGTTGATAAATGCCAGCACGGCATTGCTGGGCTTTTGTGGTACCAGTTCGCCAAACAGCGCGTTGATCTCGCTGTGGCTGTCGAGCGGGTCCCAGTTTTCATAACGTTCCAGCACCGCCTGCGCCAGCGGGATAAACAGCTGCAACGTCACCTGCTGGCGCAGAGTGGCTTGTCCGTCCATGCGGCTGTCATGGCCGAACAGTTTATTCATCAGCGGTTCCGGCAAGGTCAGACCGGCTTTCTGCAAGCTTTGCTGCAACGCAGGCAGGACCCATAGCTGAATCACATCCAGCAGAATGTCGTCCCCGGCCACCTTGAAGCCTTCGCGGAACAACAGGCGTGGGGTGATTTTGACGTTATTACCCTGGCCGTCGTCGAGGCGATATTGGGTAATCGCGAGGTCGGTGGTGCCGCCGCCAATATCGATGGAGGCGATGCGCAGGCTCTTACCCGGCAGTTCATCAGCGTCACGCGGGCGATCCGGGCGGGCCATGCTGGTGAAGAAATCCTCTGCGCGACCGGCAAAGTTGACCTGCGTTTCGTTGAACAACCACACCATCTGGCCGCAGGTGGCTTCGTCCCACTCCATCTGCACATCCGGCACCGGGCGCAGGCTTTTCGCCAGAGTCGCGGCGGAAAACGCGTCTTCGGCCGGATGCCAGCCTTCCGCTTTCCACACCAGCGCGATGGCTTCCTGCATACGACGACGGAAAATTTCCCTTTCCGGTTTTGGCATGGCCGAGGGCAGCGTAAGGATCACATGACGCAGTTGACGCGGGGCCTGGCTTTGCGGCATACGCTGGCGCTGAGCGACGCTGTTCATCTGCATCATCGCCTGTGCCAGCAGTTCGCACAGCATAAAGGACATCAGCGAACTGCGGCTGTAGCTGGCGGAGAACACCGGCAGGCGCTCATCCTCAGCCAGCGCGTGCAGCGGCTGGCCTTCATCATTCAGCAGCAGGGTAAAGGGCAAGGCGGTCGCCTGGGTTTCATCACCGCTGCCGTTGGCATTGAAACGCCAGCCAGGCTGATAACGGGCTTCATCCCACAGATAACGACGCGGGCTGGAAAGGCCGGTGCTGCCTTCGGTACCAGCACGCAACAGCGCCAGACGGCTGGCCTCGCGGCCCACACGCGTCAGCGACGGCCACATAAAGGCATTTTCGCGACCACTCTCCAGCGAGAAGTTGGCCTTGCCGAAGCGGGGTTCGGCAAACTCCAGGCGGCTGTCGAACAATTCGTTATACACCTGATGCGGTTCAGACAGGTCACGCAGTTGCAGCTCGTAAGTCTGGCGCAGGCCGTTGCTCTCCTCGGCGTGATCTTCCACCAGGATGCCGCAGGTGTGTGAGTTGCCAACATCGAGAATGATATCGACATTCACCGCCGGAGATTGCAGCGACGCGGCCTGAATGGCGATCTCCGCCAGATCAAGCTGTTCGCCCAGCAACTCCAGCACATTGAGGTAATGCGCCTGATACTCAAACTCGCGCAGCGCCTGCATCAACTCTTGCTCGCGGCGTGATTCCAGTGCGGTAACCTGCTGGCTGAAGGTTTCACGCAGCCAGCCATCAACCCAGGTCAGGTCAAGAAATTCACCCAGTTCATAATTATGCCAGGCGAGAGCAAAGCTGACGCCGTTTTGCGCATCGGCCTGGCTCAGGCCAAGCTGCTCGCCACCGTCGTTTTCCGCCACCAGGCGGGTATCGAAGGCGAGGGTGATACGGTGGGTATTGCCCGCCGCATCGGGTTGGGACAGGGGAGCCAGACGCAGACGCGCCCAGTTTTCCGGTCCACCAATAAAGCGACGACCACTGGTGCAACGCAACACCGGCAGCGGTAACCATTGATTCGCCAGCAACGTCAGGGAGTCGGCCAGCGCGATATCCGATTCCGGGCGCACCACTTCCGGTGCGCCGCCATCTTCGGGGTAGAGCAGAAACTTGCCGCTGTTGCCGTCAATGTTAAGGCGCAGCAGCGGGCCGTTTGCCGTCTGGCGTACAAACTGACGGCGCGCTTGTAATGAAGGCAGACGCAGGCCGAAGTCGAGAAATTGCACACCGCTATCTTCAATCAGCGTGATTCTTTGTTTGTCATCGATGAGGGGCGCTAACATGGTTACTTACTCTCACGCTTAATCGTCAACGGGAAAACCTGATCCGCGCCATATTGCGCGTCACAGCTGGCGATACCATCGCCTTGTTTACACACCAGTTCCGGCATGCGGTAGCGTGATTTATCGCTACAGCTGGCGGTGTAGCGGCTGCGAACCACCATGGTGCCGGCGCTGGTCATGGCGGCGGTGACATCGGCCTTGCAGCGAATGCCATCGCCCTGGGTAATCAGCGCTGTGCCTTTGCCGTTTTTAATCTGATAACGCAGACTCGGCGGTTTACCGGTTGGCAGGTTGGTCTGACGCAGGGTGACGCGCCAGCGACCATCCAGGAAACGTACCGAACCGACGCGCACGTCTTCGGCGGTGATCACCAGATCATCGGCTTTGGCTGGCGCGGTAGGCACCGGCGCAGCAACCTCAACCACCGCAGGCGCGACGGGCGCTGCGGGCGGCGGCGCGGTCACGGTGGCGCTGGCCTGCGGCAGGGTGGTAACCAGTTTTTCCGCCTGCGCAAACACCGGCGGTGGCGCGATCGGCTGGCTGACAACCGGAACAGGCGCAGCGGCCGCCACGGGGGCCGCGGCTTGCGGGGTGCTGTGCAACCACCAGGCGGTTCCTGCGGCGGCAGCCAGCGCTACCGGGAGCAGCAGCAACCACGGGCGCAGGGATTTGCTGGCGGCAGGGGGCTGGACGGCGGCGATTACCGGTTCGGGTTCGCTCTCTTCCGGCTCAGGCTCAATGATCGGCTCCTCCGGTTCGACTTCCGGTTCGGCCAGCACAATCGGTGTGTCCACCACCGGCGGCGGTTCTGGCAACAGCGACGGCAGTTGCTCGTCAAGGCTGTCACGCAGACAGGCCAGTGCGTCATCACGCGAGCGGGCCTGCGGATCGACAAAGCCCCAGAAGGTAATCACCGGTTTGCCATCCACCAGATAGACGTATTGCTGATCGGGGAATTGCAGGGTTTTACTCAGCAGCGCACCAAACAACCGCATCGCCGGGTTTTCTGCCTCACGCGCGCGCAGGCTCAGCGCCTGCAAATCCTGTTGATTGAGGGTGAGTTGTTCCAGCGCCTGACGACGTTCGTGATCGCTGGCCGCCAGCCATGAACGGACTTTGCCGCTAAAGGGGGCGTACCAGTCGAGGCGATCACCGCGTTCATTGGGTTGTGGGATGGCGAGACAGTTCGCCAGCGTGGTTTGGCGGCGTAGCCGCAAGGTTTCGCGAATTTGCAGAGCAGAAGCCCAGACGGGCTGGCCGTTCTCACCCAGTGCCAGAACCGCGTCAAGATTGCCGCTGCGCAGAAAAGTTTTTGCCACTCGTTGGCCCTTATCGGTGAAAGTCTGAGGCAGAAAAAATCGATTTTGGTGATCTTAAGCCAAATAAGGGCAAATCAAACGGCGGAAATAAGGGGGAAAACAGGGCGGTTTTCCCCGGCTGGAGGATGAGTTGTAGAAAATTTAACCGCGTGCGCGCGGCATCAGCACCAGATGCGTCAGCATCCCGCCGACCAGTCCCCAGAAGGCAGCGCCGATACCCAGCAGCGACACGCCGCTGGCGGTAATCAGAAACGCCACCACCGCGCTATCACGCAGTTGCGGTTCCGCCAGCGCGCGATGCAGGCTGCCGGACAGCGTCGCCAGCAGCGCCAGACCGGCCAGCGTGGCAATCAACACCTGCGGCAGCGCGCTGAACAGCACTGCAATCAGCGCGCCGGTTAGCCCGGTGAGCAGATAGAAGAAACCGGCCAGCGCTGAGGCCATCCAGCGTTGTTTGGGATCGGGATCGACCTCTTCACCCATACAGATGGCGGCGGTGATGGCGGCAATACAGACGGAAAAGCCACCAAAGGGCGACAGCACCAGTGCCAGCAGCCCGGTCCAACTGGTCAGTGCCGAAATTGGCGGCTGATAACCGTGCGCCTGCAAGGTGGCGATGCCGGGGGCATTTTGCGACGCCATCGTCACCAGAAAATAGGGCAGGCCGACGCCAATCAAGGCGGTCAGCGAGAAGTGGGGGGTAATCCACTGCGGCACGCTGAGGCTCAGTGACTGCGGCGGGAAATGAATGCTGTGTTGCCCAAGCGCCACCAGCACCCCGGTGACCAACGCGAGGATAATCGCATAACGCGGTAACCAGCGACGGCTCAGCAACCACACCAGGCACATGCTGCCGCACAGCGCAAAATTACCCTGTAAACCGGTAAAGGTATTCAGGCCGAAGCGCAGCAGGATCCCCGCCAGCATCGCGGCGGCCAGCGACTGCGGAATATGGTTCATCAGGCGCGCAAACAGGCCAGTGACGCCACTCAGCACAATCAAGACGTTGGTAAAGACAAACACGCCAATCACTTCATTAAGGGTCAGGCCGTGCAGACTGGTCGCCAGCAGCGCTGCGCCGGGTGTCGACCAGGCGGCCAGAATAGGCATTCTGGTCCACAGCGATAACCCGAGCGAGGCAAAGCCCATGCCAATACCCAGCATTGAGAGCCAGCCGCCAATTTGTGCCGGAGAGGCACCGGCAGCCTGCGCCGCCTGAAAAATAATCGCAGCTGAACTGCTGTAACCCACCAGCACGGCAATAAACCCTGAAATCAGTATGGGGAGTGAAAAGATGCTGCGCGGGGCGGTGGTGATCATAGCGGGTGTTCCGGTTGTGCGTTATAGCGCACATTGTGGCATGGGACGCTATAGCGCACAAGTGATACACTGCGCGCGAGCTTGTCTGGAGATCCTATGGAAAATCTGCATCAACATCTGAGCCTGGCGTTGAAACAGTTGCGTCAGGCCAATGGCTGGAGTCTGACGCTGGCGGCGGAACGCACCGGCGTCAGCAAGGCGATGCTTGGCCAAATCGAACGCGGCGAGTCCAGCCCGACCGTGGCGACCCTGTGGAAAATTGCCACTGGCTTCAACGTGCCGTTTTCGTTCTTTATTCAGGGGAGCGAGCAACCACCCGGCACCGCTGCCACCTTTAGCCAGAGCAATGCCCAAATGCTGGCAAAATCGCTGCTGCCCTACGACGCGCAGCTGCGTTTTGACCTGCTGGAAGTGACGCTGGCCCCCGGCGCGCAAAGTGATTCTTCACCGCACGAAACAGGGGTGATTGAGCAGGTGGTGGTGCTGGAGGGCGAGTTGTTACTGGGCGTTGAGGGCACCTGGCGTCGTCTGCAACCCGGACAAGCCAGCCAGTTTGCCGGTGATAAACCGCACAGCTACCGTAATCCTCTCAGTACGCCGCTGCGTTTTCATAGCCTGATCCACTATCCGCATCGGGCGTAAGGCTTACAAATTGATACGAAGGTAAACTACACAGTTTGCCTTCGTATTTATATACTCGCTTTTCATTGTAAGGGAGACGTCGCTATGAGCGATCTGAACAGCGCCGCCGCGTTGCTGCGTAGCGTCAACGGCAAACTGGGACGCCGTTTGCGCGAATCGGCCCCGCCGGGTGACCTCACCTGGTCGCAAGTTGCGGTACTCGGTTATCTGGTGCGCGATGGTGCCATGACGATAACCGAACTGGCGGCGGCAGAAGGGGTGCGAACCCAGTCGATGGGCGCAACCGTTGCCAGCCTGGTCACGGCCGGGATGGTGCTGGGCGAAGCTGACCCGCACGATGGTCGCAAAACGCGCTACCATCCTACGAAAGCCTGCCGCGCGCTGGTGGCGGCCAATCGTGCCCAGCGTGATGACTGGCTGGTACGCAGCATGGCGACGCTCAACCCGCAGGAACAGCAGACGCTGCTGGCGGCCATTCCCTTACTGCAACGACTTGCCGACCAATAATCCTGAGAGGACCCGAGATGGCTGTAACAACTTTAGATGCAAAAACCGCCCTGATTGTGATTGACCTGCAACATGGGATCGTGGCGCTGCCTGTGGTGCATGACCCGAAAGTGGTGATTGAGCGTTGTCAGCGTCTTACTGATGCCTTCCGTGCGCACGATCTGCCGGTGGTGCTGGTGAATGTGGCGGGTGGTGCGCCAGGCCGTAACGAGCAGGCGCGTCATAGCGGTGAACTGCCGGCTGACTGGGCGGTACTGGTGCCGGAAATGACGCCACAACCGGGCGACATTAGCGTGACCAAGAAAACCTGGGGTGCCTTCCACAACACCGGTCTGCATGAGCAGCTGCAACAACGTGGTGTCACTCAGGTGGTGGTGTGCGGTATCGCGACCAGCATCGGTGTGGAGTCTACCGCGCGTCAGGCATATGAGCTCGGTTACAACGTCACGCTGGCGACTGATGCCATGACCTGCCTGAATGCGGATACTCATCAGAACAGCGTGGAGCGCATTTTCCCGCGCCTGGGCGAAACCGGTTCAACCGAGGATGTGCTGGCGCTGTTGGGTTAATAAACATCGCGCGATGAATCGCGCCGCTACGATTTACCACCACCCGCTCGTAGCGGCGCGATTTATCGCGCTAATCCCACGGATTCAACAGCATCACCCCCATCCCGGTAAAATCTCGCACATTACGCGTTACCAGAACCATGTCATGATGAATCGCCGTAGCGGCAATTAACGCATCCGTCGCCGGGCGAACAGGCGGCAGACAGCGCTGCAGCGTCGGATCTTTACGCGCAAATTTAAGGATGCCTTTTTCAATTTCTATCAACGTCATGGCGGAAATAAACATATCCTCCGCATTGAGGCTATATCTAAGCATAAAAAAAGCCCTGCCAAACATCATGTCTGACAGGGCTTTGTTTTTTTTAATTACTGGAACGCGTAGCTCACGGTCAGGCCGACGCTGTAGTTACGACCCGGTGCCGGTTCGTAATAGCGGCCATTACTCTCGTTAACGATCACCGAACCGATGTAGTTGCGGTCGAACAGGTTATCGACGCGACCAAACAGATCCAGCGTCCAGCTCTCTTTAATCAGCCACTTATAACCACTGTTCAGGCCCACCACGGTGTATGCCGGGGCTTTCACATCGTTTTCATCATCGGCGGCGATGTCGCTCATATAACGCACATCGGCTCCGGCATACCAGCCCAGATCCGGCGCATAAGACAGACCGGCATACGCCATGCTGCGCGCGATCCCCGGAATGCGGTTGCCGTCACAGCTCTCGGTGCCACAGGCGTTGCTGCGGTAGCGTGCATCGAGCAGCGTCCAGGCAGCCTTCACACGCCAGTCTTCGCCAAACTGCTGATCAAGGCCCAGCTCAAGACCACGACGACGGGTTTGTCCGGCATTTTTGTAGCTGGTGCGCCCGTTGCTGCTGCTATCCGCAACGATTTCGTTATCCGTATCGGTCTGGAAAATGGCAGCAGTGAGCAGGCCGTAACCAATGCGTTTTTTGCTACCCAGTTCGATCGTGTCGCTGGTGGCCGGTTTCAGACCGAGGTTAAGGCCGGACTGGCCGTCAGAACGGTAGGACAACTCATTGATGGTCGGGGTTTCGAAACCACGCCCCGCAGAAACATAAGCATTCCAGCTATCATCAATCGCGTATTTCAACGACGCGGCAGGCAGCCAGCGGTGGTAACGCGCGTTGCCGCTGTCGTCGCCGTTGCCAGAGGTGATGTAGAAATCGTTGGAGTCGAAATTGACGGTGCTGAAACGCACACCGGCATCCAACGACCATTTATCGGTTAGCTGCCACGCGGTTTGCACGTAAGGATCAAGGTTCCACATCAGATTGCGTTCATTACGACGCATATCCCCCATCACGCCGTAATCGGTGACGCCGTTACTGGTGGTGAAGTTCTCGTAGCCTTTGCGGCGTTCAGTCATGGTTTCATAATCAAGACCGCCGGTCAGCGTTACCGGGATGGTGAACAGCGTATCGCGATGCGTCCAGCGGGTATCGATGCCCTGATAATGGCGGGTCAGGGAGATTACGCCGCCCGGATGGGCTGGGCTGGTCTGCGAGCTTGCCGGAATCGACTGATACTGCGTGGTTTCGCGTACCCCGGCATACATCATCACGCTCAGGTCGTCGTTTTCACTCATCTGGCGCTGATAATGCAGGCCGCCCTGGGTTTGATCGACGGTTTTACGCGCATTGTACAGGCTGACGTTGCTGACCACCTGACGCGGGTTCTGCTCCCATTGCGCCTGGGTTAAACCGCCGGGATCCTGGGCATCGACATGCACGCTGTTGAACAGCAGCGTCAGGGTGCTGACATCATCAATGCGTACGCCGAGCTTGGCGTTGCCGAGGTTCTTTTCTGCCGAACTGTGATCGCGATAGCCGTGGGTGGTAAAGCGTGAGGCTGAAATGGTGTAGTTGACGTCACCGGCATGGGTGCCATCGCCCGTCGCGCCACTGGCTTTGACGCTGTTGCGCCAACTGCCATAGCTGCCGTACCAGGTGCTGGCTTCCAGCGTGGTGGGCTGCTGCCCGGTTTGGGTGTCCACGTTGATCACCCCACCGGACGAGTTACCGTACAGCGCCGAGAAGGGACCGCGCAGCACTTCAACATGGTCAATCGAGCCGATATCAACGTTGGAGGTCTGACCCTGGCCGTCCGGCATGGTGGCGGGAATGCCGTCGACATACATGCGGATGCCACGCAGGCCGTAGGTGGAACGCGAACCAAAACCGCGCACCGAAATTTGCAGGTCCTGAGCATAGTTTTGACGGTTCTGAATTTGCATACCCGGCACGCCCATCAGATTTTCTGACAAGTTAACGCGCGGGGCCGCGTGACGCATATCGTCGCCGGAGACGACGCTGACCGCCGCAGGCGTATCGAGTTCAGATAAGCCGGAACTGTCGGGAGTGGCACTGACCACCATGGTGTTGCTGGCATCATCAGCGGCCAGCAGTGGCAACGGAAACACCGAAGGCAGCGCCAGCCACAGCGCCTGGCGCAGTAAAGCTATTTTCATTATGAAAGACCGTAATAAATGAAAGGAAATGAACCGGTTGGAACATAATGAGACATATGTTAATAGTTTTTACCCAGGCTGGCATTACATTTTAAGCTATTTGCCCAATAAAAGGCTGTTACCGTCAGGGGAATAGCAGGGACGGTGAACACATCTGCGGGTGCGGGAGTACTACGGATAGGTTGTCAGGACGTGTTCTATCTGGTTGGACATCGATTTATAAAATTTAAACTGCTCTCCCGCTAGTAAGGAGTGCATCGGCTATTGATAAATAGCCGCTTTAAACCGAGCGGCTATTTTATCGTAGATTACGAACGTGTCGCGATAAGGATACGAAAATCAGAGTGCGTGATTTCTTTAAATTGCAATTTTTCCATTGCAGATTCTAATTGGTCATGGCTGAGCTTCGGATCTTCCCAACGTTTTCTTGGTTGCGGCGCTTCTGACTGCGTCGCCGTTTCTTTGTGGGGCTTGGCTTTCTGTTTCGCAAGCGACGACAGTGTCGGCTCCATATAATTCCTGGAGGAGATTGAGCGTGGTTTATGTCGCGGTTTTAAGGATGATTTCTGTAGCGATGACTGAGATTCAGCAGAGGGTGATTTATTGGCTGTCTTCAGGGTTTCTCTGGCAACAGATTTAGCTCTCGACGAGATGGTGGAAGCAAGATATCCAGCTTGCGTATGCATGTGCTCCACAGGCATGGTTTTATCGTAGTGCCAGATTTTATTTATACTTTTATCGAAGCTCACTTTCTTCTTGGAAGAATTATCCGGATTAATATGTGAAGCATTGAGATGGTTTTCCATTATTCGGGAATTAGAAGAAATTGTTTTATCAGTTGTGTTTTTTATTGTGAGTGTGAATTTAGTAGGGGGTGGTTTTTTTTCAATTTTTTGACTGAGTATACCGGTACCGGAAATAATTATCATAATGCCCTCCATTAGCTGATTGATTCTCAGTTCCTGTTATTTCTCACCTTGCTTAACGTATACAGCAAGTGGTCATTTTTACTCCAGCAACAAGAGTATCCGATTGATACTGTTTTTTCAGCGTTTTTTTCTGACGTAAATATGGCGCGTTCTGCCAGAGTTGGCCGCCTTTCTGACAATGTCTCAGAGCAGGCAGCCAACCACATCACCACTTCATCTCGCCGCTATTCACCTTCGCGCTCAACACCAGCGAGCTTTCGTCCGGCAAATTGGGGTAAGCGGCTTTCATCGTCTCAATCACTGCCGCCGAACCTTTCTTCTCTGCCAGCGCGGCTTCAAATTTTTGCAGATAATTCAGCGTAAAGGTCACCGCCTGGTCGCCACTCGGACGGGGGCCAATATAATGACCCGGAATCACCACTTTCGGTTTTAACTGCTGCATTTCACGCAGTACGCTCCGCCACTGCTCGCGACTGGCGGGGGTTTGGGTATCTGCCGTCCAGACGTGAATGCCAGCCGCCACCGCAGTACCGCCGAGAATCGCCCGGTTTGACGGAATCCAGACATAGGCGGATTTATCCCCGGCGTGACGTAATTCAATACGTTCGCCATCGACGCTGAAACCGGTCTGATAAGTTGTCTGTGGCACAATTAATTGCGTGGGGGCACCACCCGGCATTTTCGGTCCCCA
This sequence comes from Pantoea sp. X-Soil-TKNS-1279, assembly GCF_059730565.1. Lineage (NCBI taxonomy): Bacteria > Pseudomonadati > Pseudomonadota > Gammaproteobacteria > Enterobacterales > Erwiniaceae > Pantoea > Pantoea sp. X-Soil-TKNS-1279. The sequence goes on from NZ_AP035948.1 coordinate 2,052,952, forward strand.
ATATTGCAGCTTGGCCTGTTTGGTGGCGTCGATATGTTCCACCACCAGCGGCGAGGCCACGACTTTTACCTGTGGGAAGGCTTTTACAATCGGTTCCAGACCAAAATAGAAGTCAGGATCGCCCGAGGTAATAACAATCTGCGTCAACTTTTTGCCGCTGGCTTTAATCATCTCCACCAGTTTTTCGCCATCTTTCGGGCTGAACTGCGCATCAAACAATATTGCTTCATGTGGGCCTGACACCAGGGTCGAAGACACCGGGAACACCCCCTGTTCCTGCGGGTTGTAGACCTCAAGGTGCAGTGGTGCGGCCAATACCGGGCCTGCGGTCAGCAGCAAACATAACGGTAATCTCTTCATTTTCATCACATATTCCTTTAAGCGGCAGTCTGCCGTCACTAAAAGCCTCATTGTAGGGAAATCCGGGTCTGTTAGAATTCCCGCAATCAGAGATGGTCAGTTTCATAAAACGATCAGATGGAGCGAATATGGACAGAGTGACGGCGGCAACGGTGTTTAATCGTATCTGCGAACTGGGGAGCCTGAGTGCGGCGGCGCGGGCGTTGGATATTTCGCGGCCGATGGTAAGTCGCTACCTGGATGAGATGGAGAAGTGGGCCGGAGCGCGTTTACTGCATCGTTCTTCGCGCCGTCTGACCATTACCCCGGCCGGAGAAAAAATCCTCGAAAAAAGCCATGCACTGGCGCGACTCGCTGAGGACATTGCCGATCAAGGCGCACAACGCGACGTGCAGGGCATCCTGCGTGTGGCCTGTGCACACTCCACTGCCACCCATATTCTGGGGCCGATGATCCCGGCGTTTTTGGCCCGCTACCCGGCGCTGCGCATTGAACTGGAGATTAACAATCAGCCCGTGAGTCTGGTCGGGGAGCGCATCGATCTGGCGGTGCGCATCACTAACGATCCTGAACCAGGCGCAATTGCGCGTCGCCTCGGCGAATGTGTGTCGGTGGTGTGCGCATCACCGGCGTATTTGCAGCAGTACGGCACCCCGCAAACCCCGCAGGACCTGACACAGCATAATTGCCTGCACTACAGCCGTTTTGCCGGGCAACGCTGGCAATTTAATGACCGCAACGGTGAGGTGATCGCCACCACCATCAGCGGCAATTTCAGTGCCGGCATCTCTTCGGTGTTGTGCGATGCCGCCAGCGCCGGTTGTGGTGTGGCGATGGTGCCGGAGATGGAGGCACGCGCGGCGATCAACAGCGGGCAGTTACAACGTTTGATGCCAGACTTTACGCCCAAAACGCTGGGTATCTATGGTCTGTATATGTCACGCGATCGCCAGCCTGCGGCCTTGCGCCTGTTTCTGGCGGCGGTGCAGCAGCGCCTGGCTGAGGATGCGCCAGCGGCAAGTTAAAAAAATGTTTTCATCGCACCTCTGGCCTGGCTGTGGACCACAATTCCTGTCAGGCTAGCGTGTTTATGCCAAATCAGAGAAGGGAAAGAAGATGAGTCAGCAACCTGTGGTAGCGGTGTTAGGACTGGGTGCAATGGGGCATGCTTTTGCTGCCAACCTGCTGAAAAAAGGCTTTGTGGTACGCGGTTGGAACCGTACCCGCGCCCGTGGCGAAGATTTATTGTCAGCCGGGCTGATGCTGGGTGACAGTGCCATCCAGGCGGTGGACGGCGCAGATGTGGTGATCGCCATGCTGTCTGACGGTGAGACGACTCGCCAGGTGGTGCAAGACGCGCAGGGCGCATTGAAGCAGGGCGCTACCCTGTGCCAGATGGGCACCATCGGTGTCGAAGCGACAGATGCGTTAATCGCGGAACTGGCGGCCTCTCGCCCGGATGTGGTGTTTATCGATGCCCCGGTGTCGGGCACCAAGGCCCCGGCAGAAAACGCGCAGATTCTGGTGATGGCGAGCGGCGACCAGAGCAAAGCTGCCGCAGCGGAACAGGTATTTGCGGCGATTGGCAAGGGCACCCAATGGCTGGGTGAGGCCGGTGCCAGTTCGCGTATGAAGCTGGTGGTGAACAGCTGGTTGATTGGTCTGATGCAGAGCCTGGCGGAGAGTACCCGTCTGGCGGAGCAGTTTGGTTTCACCACCGACGATCTGTGGAAAGTGCTGGACGGTGGCCCGCTGGCGGCGCCTTACGCCAAAATGAAACTCGGCATGATTGCCAGCCAGGATTTCACCCCGCAGATGCACCTGATCTGGGCGCTGAAAGATGCCCGTCTGGCGTTGGATGCAGCGGGTGAAGCCAAATTGCCGGCGCTGGAAAATATCGTCGAGGTCTGGCAGCAAGCGGTGGATGCGGGTTACGGCGAGCAGGATCTGGCGGCGGTTTATCAGTTCCTGAAGCGCTAACCCGATGACTGCGGTGCTGAACTTCAGTTTTGCCAGCCGTCCGCTGGTGCCGTACGCCCATGATTATGCGCACGGCGCGGTGGAGCCGTGGCATCACCACGACTGCGCGCAATTGATTCATACCCTGAGCGGCGTGGTGAAGGTGGAGACGCAGCACGGCAGTTGGATCGTGCCGCCCAGCCGGGGCGTCTGGTTGCCTGCGGGTACGCGCCATGCGTTGCAGATTACCGGTCAGGTGGCGGCGCGCACGGTGTTTGTTGATCCGCTGGCGCGTGCTGACCTGCCCGCCAGTTGTCAGGTGGTGCAGATCTCGCCATTGCTGCGTGAACTGATTGTCAGCGCCATTGATCTGCCCGAAAGCTATCAAGCAGGCAGCCGTGCCGAGCGCATCTACGAGTTAATTCTGGATGAAATTCGGGTGATGGATGTGCTGCCGTTCGGCCTGCCGTGGCCGGAGAGCGCACGCTTGTTAACGCTGTGCCAGCAGATCCAGCAGCAACCCGGTGAAAACTGGACGCTGGCGCGGGCGGCGGCGGAATTGTGCGTCGCGGAGCGCACCCTGGCGCGCCACTTCAGTCGCGAAACGGGTTTACAGTTCAGCGACTGGGTGCGGCGCGCCCGTCTTGGCGTCGCCCTGACGCGACTGGCGCAGGGCGATTCGGTGCTGGTGGTGGCACTCGATCTGGGTTACGACAGTCCGAGCGCCTTCAGCGCGATGTTTCGCCGATTGCTGGGTGTTACGCCAGCGAACTACTTTCCTGCGGCAGAAAAGCGTGGGCGGCATTGAGCAACGCCTGCAATGAGGCGCGCGCCACGTCATTATCGATACCTACCCCCCAGGCGCGTTCGCCACGCGTGTTGAGGCAGCTGAGATAGGTGACCGAACGACTGTCGCTGCGTTTGCCGAGCGTATGTTCGTGATAATCCTCAATGCTCAGCGTCAGGCCATAACGCTGGCGCAGTGCCGCCACCGCCGCTGACAGCAAACCGTTGCCTTTACCCTCCACACTGATCTGCTGCGCGCCTTGCTGCACACGGGCTTTTAGCCGCGTTTCACCGGATTCATCGCTGTGGCTCTCCGCTTCCAGCAAGCGACGCGCCGGGTGGGTCAAGCCGTAGTGTTCACAAAACAATTGCCACAGGGCGTGATGGGTCATCTCCTGACCGTGCGCATCGGTCTGTTGCTGCACGATACGGCTGAAATCCTGTTGCAGACCGCGCGGCAGTTGCAGACCGTGATTCTGTTCCAGCAGCCAGGCGGCACCGCCTTTGCCAGATTGGCTGTTCACCCGAATCACCGCCTCATAGCTGCAACCGATATCGGCGGGATCGAGCGGCAGGTAGGGCATCTGCCAGAAAATTTCCTCGCGCTGTGCACGCTCGGCAAAACCTTTGCGAATCGCATCCTGATGCGACCCGGAAAACGCGGTAAACACCAGCTCCCCGGCATAAGGATGACGTGGATGTACCGGCAACTGATTGCAGCGCGTCACCACTTCCAGCACCTGCTGAATATCACTGAAATCGAGCTGCGGGGCGACGCCCTGGGTATAGAGGTTCAGCGCCAGCGTGACCAAATCGACGTTACCGGTACGCTCACCATTGCCAAACAGGCATCCCTCCACACGATCGGCTCCGGCCAGCAGCGCCAGCTCGGCACAGGCGATACCGGTGCCGCGATCGTTATGCGGATGGACGCTGATGCTCACCTGTGAACGCTGGCTAAAGTGACGGCAGAAATATTCAATCTGGTCGGCATACACGTTGGGGGTGTTCACCTCCACGGTGGCAGGCAGGTTAATGATCATCGGCCTTTGCGCATTGGGTTGCCAGATTGCCGCCACCGCTTCACAAATCTCCAGCGCAAATTCCGGTTCGGTAAAGCAGAACGTTTCCGGTGAGTACTGGAAGGTCCAGGCGGTATCGCCCTGGCTGGCGCAGCGTTCGCGGATCTGTCGTGCCGCCGCGCAGGCCAGCTCGATAATCTCGGCCTTGCTCTGGCGAAACACGCGTTCACGGAACAGCGGGGCGGTAGCGTTGTACAGATGGATGATGGCGCGGGGCGCACCACGCAGCGCTTCAAAGGTGCGATCAATCAAATCGGCACGCGCCTGGGTCAACACCTGAATGGCCACATCGTCAGGGATATGACGCTGTTCAATCAGCAGGCGCACAAAGTCGAAGTCGGTTTGCGAGGCGGCCGGAAACGCCACTTCGATCTCTTTAAAGCCGCAGCGCAGCAGCAGTTGCCAGAATTCCAGCTTGCGCGCGCTGTCCATCGGCGTGGCTAACGCCTGATTACCGTCACGCAGATCGGTCGACAGCCAGCGCGGTGCCTGAGTCAGCTGGCGTGATGGCCACTGACGTTCGGGTAAGTTGATAACCGGGTAAGGGCGATATTTTTCAGCGGGTTGGGTAAGCATTGGGATTCTCCTTATGTTCTGCGGTCAGTGTTGCCGAAACCCGGTGGTGCAGGCTCGCCCATTGCTGACAACCACCCGCGCAAAACTGACAAATCCTGCGTGATAAATCACGCCGCTACCAACCGTGCTCGTGGCGTATCAACACGCGACAAATCCCATCCGACAACCCGTTACCCAACGGTAGCAGCGCGATTTATCGCGCAACATTATGCGCCATCATCGGCTTCCCGGCGGCTGCGGCAGAAAAGTCCTTCTCGCGTTGCATTGCTCAGCAGCAGGCGTGCGCGTAGCATAGCCGCATGTTTTCTTCTTTTTCCTCGCTTATGTTACTTCCCACATTTGATGGTCATAACGATCTGCTGCTGAACCTGTGGCTGCATCATCGTGATAATCCCGCTGAGGTGTTTTTCTCCGGCATTGCAAACGGTCACCTTGATTACCCGCGGATGCAGCAGGGCGGTTTTGCGGGTGGCCTGTTTGCGTTATTTGTGCCACCGCAGCGTTATATCGAGCAGGTTGCCCCGCAGCGTGCGCAGGAGCGCGTGGCGCCACTGGAGATTCTGTGGCAGCAACTCGCCATCCTGAAAACTCTGGTGGCCGAATCTCAGGGGCGTGCCCGCCTGTGCCTGAACACGGCGGATGTCGCGGCCTGTCGGGCTGAGGGTGTGCTGGCGATGGTGGCGCATATCGAGGGCGCGGATGGTTTTGATGGTGAGGGGGACGCGTTGACAGCGTTTTATCAGGCGGGGGTACGCAGTATCGGACCGTTCTGGAATCTGCCCAATCGTTTCGGCGCGGGCGTCACCGGTAATTTTCCCGGTTCCCCGGACAGCGGCCCCGGTTTAACCTCCGCCGGGGAGGCGCTGATTGTCGCCGCCAATCGGCATCGTATGCTGATTGATGTTTCACACATGAACGAAAAGGCATTCTGGGATACCGCACGCTTATCCTCCGCGCCGCTGGTCGCCACCCATTCCAACGCGCATGTCCTGTGCCCACAGCCACGTAACCTCACCGATGCGCAATTACGGGCTATCCGCGACAGCGGCGGTATCGTGGGTGTGAATTTTGGTAACGCCTTCTTACGCCCCGATGGTAAACGCGACAGTGATACGCCGCTGATCGAAATTGGTAAACATATTGATCACTTAATGGAGATAATGGGGAGTGATCATGTGGGCTTTGGCTCCGATTTTGACGGCATCAGCACGCCGGACGCCTTAAAAGATGTGTCCGGACTACCCCGGATCTTCACGCTATTGCGCGAGATTGGCTATGATCAGCCGTTACTGGAGCAGCTTGCCTGGGGTAACTGGCAGCGGGTGCTGAAACAGATTTGGCGGGAATAACACAATTCCCTTACCGAAACAGGGTTGATCTGTTCGTCACATTGGCGCAACATCAGCCCGCGATGTGTATTGCGATCGGGATCACGTTTCTCGGTGCAAACATTCCATGCAGAGAATGCTCTGCGTAAAGAGACTTTAGAGGAAGAATATTATGTGGAAAAAACCTGAATTTGTTGACCTGCGTCTGGGCCTGGAAGTGACTCTGTACATCTCCAACCGCTAAGACTTCTGCCCGCCAATCGCGCGGGCATTTTGTTTTCTTTCTCCGGTCATTTCTCATGTTTATTAAAGTTCTCGGTTCAGCGGCGGGCGGTGGTTTTCCGCAGTGGAACTGTAACTGCGCCAATTGTAGCGGCTTGCGTAACGGCACCATCCAGGCACAGGCACGGACGCAATCCTCGATTATTGTCAGCGATAACGGTGAGGATTGGGTGCTGTGTAATGCCTCACCTGATATCAGCCAGCAAATTGCCCACACGCCAGAACTCAATAAAAAGGGCGTGCTGCGCGGTACCGCGATTGGCAGCATCATTCTTACCGACAGCCAGATCGACCACACCACCGGCTTATTAAGCCTGCGCGAAGGCTGCCCGCATCAGGTCTGGTGCACCCCGGAAGTCCATGCTGACCTGACCAGCGGCTTCCCGATTTTCACCATGTTGCAACACTGGAATGGCGGTTTGCAGCATCATGCGTTGACGCCGCTGGAGCCTTTCAGTGTCGATGTTTGTCGCAATCTTGAGTTCACCGCCATCCCGATTCTCAGCAACGCGCCGCCGTACTCGCCGTTCCGCGATCGTCCACTGCCCGGACATAACGTGGCGCTGTTTATTACCAACCGCGCCAATGGCCAAACCTTGCTGTATGCGCCAGGCCTGGGTGAGCCGGATGCGGTGATCATGCCGTGGCTGCAAAAGGCCGATTGCCTGCTGATAGACGGTACCGTCTGGCAGGATGATGAACTGCTGACCACCGGCGTTGGTAAAAATACCGGCAAAGCGATGGGCCATTTAGCGCTGGCTGAAGAACAAGGTCTGATGGCGTTGCTGGCGTCCTTACCGGCGAAACGCAAAATTTTGATTCATATTAATAACACCAATCCGATCCTCAACGAGCAATCGCCACAGCGTCAGTACCTGACGCAGCAGGGCATTGAAGTGAGCTGGGATGGGATGGCGATCCATTTGCAGGAGTCTTCATCGTGATCATTACTGAAGCCCTGACGCCAGCCGCCTTTGAACAGGCACTGCGCGCCAAAGGTGCCTACTACCATATCCATCACCCGTACCACATCGCCATGCATAATGGCGCGGCGACACCGGAGCAGATCAAGGGCTGGGTTGCCAACCGTTTCTACTACCAGACCAACATCCCGTTGAAAGATGCGGCGATCATGGCGAACTGCCCGGATCCGGCAACACGCCGCAAATGGGTACAGCGTATTCTCGATCACGATGGTAGCAACGGACACGAGGGCGGTATCGAAGCCTGGTTGCAACTGGGTGAAGCGGTAGGGCTGACGCGTGAAGAACTGCTGTCTGAGCAGCATGTGCTGCCGGGCGTGCGCTTTGCGGTCGACGCCTACGTGAACTTTGCCCGTCGCGCCAACTGGCAGGAGGCGGCCTGTAGCTCGCTGACCGAATTGTTCGCGCCGCAGATCCATCAGTCGCGTCTCGATAGCTGGCCGCAGCACTATCCGTGGATCAAAGAGGAAGGCTATTTCTACTTCCGCAGCCGTCTGAGCCAGGCGAACCGCGATGTTGAGCACGGGCTGGCGCTGGCGCTGGAGATCTTCACCACGGCGGAACAGCAGAACCGTATGCTGGAAATCCTGCAATTCAAGCTCGACATCCTGTGGACCATGCTCGATGCCATGACCATGGCTTACGCGTTAGAACGTCCCCCTTATCACACGGTCACCGATAAGGCGGCCTGGCACACCACCCGACTGGTATAAACAGATGAAAGATAACCTGATCCCCGCGTTCCGTCGTGGCTATCGCCTGCAATGGGAACCGGCGCAGGAGAGCCACGTTGTGCTCTACCCGGAAGGCATGGCGAAGCTGAATGAAACCGCTACCGCCATCCTCGAACTGGTGACCGGCAAACAAGATGTCGCCGCGATTATCGCGACGCTGAATGCGCGCTTCCCGGATGCGGGTGGTGTGGATGAAGACGTAAAAGCATTTTTGCAGTCTGCTATTGAACAGAAATGGATCCAGTGTCGTGAACCCGAATAAAAACGGCGTGACGCCGCCGCTGTGGCTGCTGGCCGAGCTGACTTACCGCTGCCCGTTGCAGTGTCCGTACTGCTCGAACCCGCTCGATTTTGCCCAGCAGGAAAAAGAGCTGACCACCGAACAGTGGATTGAGGTGTTCCGTCAGGCACGCGCGATGGGCAGCGTGCAGCTCGGTTTTTCCGGCGGTGAACCGCTGACGCGTAAAGATTTACCGGAACTGATCAAGGCGGCGCGCGATCTCGGTTTCTACACCAACCTGATCACTTCAGGCATTGGTCTGACGCAAAACAAACTGGATGCGTTTGCCGATGCCGGACTGGACCATATTCAGATCAGCTTTCAGGCGAGTGACGAAACGCTGAACGCTGCGCTCGCCGGATCGAAAAAAGCCTTCCAGCAGAAACTGGAGATGGCGAAAGCGGTGAAAGCACACGGTTATCCGATGGTGCTGAACTTCGTGTTGCATCGCCATAACATCGACCAGATCGACAAAATTATCGACCTGTGTATCGAGCTGGAAGCCGATGATGTCGAACTGGCAACCTGCCAGTTTTACGGCTGGGCGCATATCAATCGTCAGGGATTGTTACCGACGCGCGAGCAAATCGCCCGTGCCGAAGCAGTGGTGGCCGAGTATCGCCAGCGTATGGAAGCCAGCGGCAACCTGACCAACCTGTTGTTCGTCACGCCGGATTATTACGAAGAACGTCCGAAGCCCTGCATGGGCGGCTGGGGATCGATCTTCCTCAGCGTCACGCCGGAAGGTACGGCATTGCCGTGCCACAGTGCCCGCCAGTTACCGGTTGAGTTCCCGTCGGTGCTGGAGCAGAGTCTGGACGACATCTGGTATAACTCATTCGGTTTTAACCGTTACCGGGGTTATGACTGGATGCCGGAGCCGTGCCGTTCCTGTGACGAAAAAGAGAAGGACTTCGGCGGCTGTCGTTGCCAGGCCTATATGCTGACCGGCAATGCTGACAACACCGACCCGGTGTGCAGCAAATCGCCACACCACGATAAAATCCTCGAAGCCCGGCGTGAAGCCAGCTGTAGCGATATCAAAATCGCACAACTGCAATTCCGTAATCGCGCCAACTCGCAGTTGATCTACAAGCAGCGCATTCTCTGATGACCACGCGCAGCCTGACACTGGCGAACGGCCTGCGCTGTCACCTCCACCAGCAACCTGATGCGCACGATGCTGCCGCGTTGGTGCAGGTGACGGCGGGCAGCCTGCATGAGCCGGATCGCTGGCCAGGGCTGGCGCATTTGCTGGAACATCTGGTGTTTTGCGGTAGCACAGGCATCGCTGATGACCAGCGCCTGATGCCGTGGGTGCAGCAACAGGGCGGCCAGGTCAACGCGACTACCCAACTCAGCGACAGCGCATTTTTCTTTCAGGTTCCGGCCAGGGCGTTGGAGGCAGGCGTCGCGCGTCTGCTTGATATGCTCGCGGCTCCGCGTCTGACTGAGGAGGCCATCCGCCAGGAAAGTGCCGTCATTGACGCGGAGTATCATTTGCTGCAACGCCACGCGGCCACATTGAGCGAGGCGGCGTTGCTGGATATGCCTGTTGCCCCTGCGCGGTTACGGCGTTTTCGTGTCGGCAGTCAGGTGGTTTTCGGTGACAACGTCACAGACTTGCGGCAGGCGTTACGCGCGTTTCATCAGCAGCATTATGTGGCGGAGAGCATGACGTTGTGGCTGCAAGGCCCACAATCCCTGGCGGAGCTGGAACAACTGGCGCAACGCTATGGTCAGCAACTCAGGCCGGGCACCGCACCGATCATCGCGTTGCCATCACCATCAGGCGGCATCTCGCACCGGCAGATCCAACTGGCGGGCGAAGAAGCCTTCTGGCTGACTTTTATCTTGCCGGACAGCGCCGATATATTACGTGACAACGTCACCTTATGCCGTCAGTTCTGGCTCGATGAGGCCCCCGGCAGTTTGCTGGCACAACTGCGGGCTGCCGGGTTGTGTGAAAATATCAGCCTGCAATGGTTATGGCGTGATAGCCAACACAGCTGGCTGGCGCTGAAATTTACGGCGCGCACCCTTAGCACGCGCCAGGCTCTGTGCATCGAAGCGCAGTTCCGGCAGCACCTCCGCGACCTGATGCACATCGGAACCCCACAACGTCACCATTATCAGCGGCTGGCGCAGGAAGACTTCCGGCAACTGACACCGCTGGAGCAACTGCGTGGCCGTGCTACCGGCTTTGCGCCGGGCACTGCTGCCGACTTTGGTGACTGGCTCCGGCTCCTGCAACAATGCCAGCCACGCCGACTGCTGACCCAGGGCCAGGTTGACGCGATAACCCGCCACACCCAGGGATTCGACCTCGCGCTTGCCGACTGGCCCGCACCGGCGAAGGTGTCGGCCTCAGCACTGCCATGCTGGTTTTATCCACTGGCGCAGCCGCCGAGTCTGCGGGTGTTGCCTGACCAGCGATTCCCCATGCTGCGGGTAACGCCGGTTCAGCCACAGCAGACCTTGCTGTTGCGTCCGGCATTTTACCAGCCGTTAAGTGATGAGCTTGCCGGGGCGCGCCAGCAATTGCTGCGTCCCATTCTCGCTGCGTTACGCCATAGCGGCGGGCGTGGGAGTTGGCAGCAGGTGCAGGGGAGCTGGCAACTGACCCTGCATCTGCCGAAAGAGCGGGACGCGGCGTTGGCTGCGGTGCAACAGACGGTGCAGGCGCTGCATATTGGGGTTGAACCTCAACCGGTGAATGCTGCTGATGGCATCGTGATTCGTCAGTTGTTAGCAGCGTTGCCGCACCACTTGCTGACAACATCAGCGGCACCAGGCTGGCAGGCGGCCTGGAGTGGTAGCGACATGGCGTTGGCTGAGGACATTGCGCGGGTGCTGAGTGACCTGCCGTTGGCCGCAGCGGCGGCTGAGCCATCTTTAACCGCAGGCGTGACCGCCATCCCGTGCTCAGGTCGTGACCAGGCGCTGCTGCTGTTTATGCCATTGATCGCCGCCGATGATGCCTCGCTGGCCGCGTTGCGCATGCTGGCGCTGATTTATGAACCACGCTTTTTCCAGCGCCTGCGGGTCGAACAGCAAATTGGTTATGTGGTGTCGGCGCGCTACCAGCGGGTGGCGGATGTGGATGGCATCCTGCTGGCGTTGCAATCACCTGATATCCCCTGGCCTACGCTTCTCGGTCATTGCAAACGCTTCCTGCGTGCCCTCGACGTTGCTGAGGTCGATCTCGCGGCCTTGCAGCCAACATTGCGCAACCCGCTTTCCAGCGTGGATAACGCGACGGCGGCGTTATGGGCATTGCGGCAGCAACAGGGACTGGCGGAATTATCGTCCGACGCCATTGATGCTCTTTGCCTGACACGGCTGCAACAACTCCATCAGCGTTTGTTGCGCGGTCGTCGTCACTGGCGAGTTCTGGTGGCGTTAAGTCAGACGCTGAATTGTCCCTGAAGGTAACTGTTTCGTATTGATATTGCTGAATTTTTTTGAAAAATTCAGCCAAAACTCTTCACTGTTCCTGCGCGGCATAATGCCCGACACTCAAGGCATATTCTGAGCAAAAAGGAACACCCGTGAAAAACGTTACTCGCTTTGCACTGCCGTTGCTGGCCGCCGCTACCCTGTACGCTCCGCTGTCACAGGCGGCTGCCATGCACTACGATCTCAACCCGGAACACACCTCGGTGATTGTCACCTGGACCCACTTCGGTTTCTCCCATCCCACCGCCGACATCCCGAACAGCAAAGGTACGCTGGTGTTTGATAAGGACCACCCGGAGCAGTCACGCGTTGACGTCACGCTGCCGATCACCCAGATCGATAGCCATGTCCCGGCGCTGACCAAAGAGTTTCTCGGCAAAGAGTATTTCGACACCGCGAAATATCCGTCGGCGGTGTTTCACAGCACCAAAGTGGTCGCGAAGGGCGATAACAAGTTTGATGTAGAAGGGAATCTGACCCTGAAAGGCATCACCAAACCGATTACTCTGCACGCCACGCTGAACCAGCAGGGTGAGCATCCGATGGTGAAGAAGCAGGCGATTGGTTTTGATGCCACCGGCACCATCAAGCGTTCTGACTTCAAGCTGGATAAATATGTTCCGGCGGTGAGCGACGATGTGACGCTGACCATTTCGACCGAAGCGTACGCGAAGTAATTAAGGTTCGTAACGGCGCGAAACGTCGCGCCGTTACGGGATGAGTTACTCCGCCCAGAATTTCTTCTTACTGGTTTTGCCAATCCCCGGATTGCAACTGTTGGTCGGATCGAGTTGTTTCCAGTGCGCCACATGATCGCAGGATGCGTGATACAGATGTCCGACGTTATGTTCTGCCGGATATTTCGCCCCACGCTGCTCCAGTACGACTTTCACCGCCTCTTTAAACGCCTTCGCATCCACGCCCGCCTTCAGCACATAATCCTGATGATTAACGTAGCAGAAGAAATGCCCGCAGCAGGAATCGACCTGCACCTGCGCCGCCAGGTGATCCGGCAGCGTTAAACGCCAGGCATCATCGTTACGACGCAATGCCACGTCAAACGCCACCAGGCGCTCATTCGGGTTGTAGCCCAGCGCATCGGAGTAGGAGATGGTGCAGCCGCCCACGCCAAAGCGCACCAGGAAGGCATCTGCTGCTTCGCGTGCATCGCAGTGGAAGAAATCACCGCTGTGGTTGGCAAAAAAATCTGCCAGTAACCCCTGCAATTCAGCGGTTTGCGCTGACTCCACCTTAATCATCAGATGATGTTCATACGCGCTGCGATAATCCATGATGCGTGGCGCGACAAAGCGCGGAGTGATCTGATTAAAGAATTGCAGCACCCGATCAACAAAATTGCGTGGCAAAAATTTCAGGTGGCTGACGCGCACATCCCACCTGGCTTTGCCGGCCATCAGGCGCGGTATCGCCTGCGGGCCGAGTTTGCGAATTGCCAGATACATATGTTTAGCGTAACGCACGGTGAGGTCAAAGGCGTTACGGTGGATATACTCCGCCTGCACCGGCAATTCACTCATCCGCGTCAGCAGATAGCGGCGCAGTTCCACCAGCACCAACTCATCGTTGGTGCCGATATAGAAGGTGTCGCTGCCAGCACTGGCTTCGAAGGTAGGAAGACGCACCGCAAACACCACCACTTTACCTGCGCTACCCGAACTGTCATGCAGATAACGCAGATCGCCATTAAAGCGCGCGGGGCTGTCGGCGCTGACGTCGCGCAGACGGTCAGCGTAGTCATCCGCCCAGATCTTTCCCTGCCAGTCGGGTTGGTCACCGGTTTGGTACTGCTGACGGGTGAGATTTTCCAGCATCGCTTCCGGCGTGTCACCCAGCGCAATGCCGAGATGGTTGACCATCTCCAGTCGACCATCATCATGAATGCGGGCAAATAACGATTTTTCGGTAAACGCCGGACCACGGCGAATCAGCGAGCCACCGGAGTTGTTGCAGATGCCGCCGACCACCGACGCACCAATACAGGACGAACCAATGACCGAGTGCGGCTCACGCCCCAGCGGTTGTAGTGTTTGTTCCAGCTCCGTCAGGGTGGTGCCGGGGAAGGCAATCACCTGACGCGCCTCATCAATGACCTGCACGCCCTGTAACTGGCGGGTGCTGACAATCACTACCTCACGATCGTAATCGTTGCCGTCCGGCGTCGAGCCGCCGGTTACGCCGGTGTTTGATGCCTGCATCAGAATAATGGCGTCGTGCGCCACGCATACCTGAAGGGTATGCCACAGTTGTAATAACGTCTGGGGGAGCACCACGGCCAGTGCCTCACCGCGCCCAACGCGAAATCCTTTGGTGTACCAGGCCTTATCATCAGAATGGGTTAACAGCTGTTTTTCACCTACCACGTCACTCAGTTGACGCAACATTTCCTGCGGGGATGTCATGTTTTCTCTTCTGTGTCATGTGTCTGCCGGGTTATTGGACAGGCGGATACGGCGCTATGTCAATCATTCATCGGCACTAAAGTTAAAATAACGCACTGAAGCATTATCCCTTTATCTCGCGCGGAAAAACCGCGGCGTACCAATAAAAATGCGCGGGTTATCACAAAATAGAGGCAAAGCAAAAAGACAAATAAATTGTTAAATCGGGCCAGACAGGCAGAGGTGTGAAAAATATATAACGTGATGAATTTTATAATAATTCCATGTCTTTGGAAAAATTTACCATGTGATTAACATCACAAATTTAGGCCTGTAAATATCTTTGTCAATGACCTTGGCGGCTAAATTCGTAGCAATAATGTGATCTCCATTGCAAATACAAATCCTCTTCACCGGAAGAATGGCTGTCAGAAGCGCAGCGTAAGGAGCAGGATAATGAGAATTGGCATGGTGATCAGCGGTGGTGATGTTACCGGCATAAATAACTTTATCTTTCAGATTTCTCGCTTAACTCAGGCGGACATGGTGTTATTTAACGGCGGTATTCCGGGTTTGCTGGAAAATAAACATCAAGAAATATCGCAGCGTGATCTGGTGGATTATGCCATCGCGGCGATCCCGGTGATGCAATCAGGGCGACCAACGCGAAAATTAATTCGCCCGGAATATGAAGCCATAGCGAAACAACTTAAATCGCTACGCATTGACGTATTAATTATGGCCGGAGGCGATGGGTCGCTGCAATTCCTTCATATTCTGAGTGAATTTGGTGTCAATTGCTTTGGCGTTGGTATGACCATCGATAACGATGTATTCGGCAGCGATTATACCATTGGCTTTTCCACCGCCTGTGAACAGGTGCTGAAGGAAGTGGCGAAATTACGTAACACCGGGCGTGGATTGCCGGGGCGCGTATTTATGGTGGAGCTGCTGGGTGGTTATTGTGGTGAATTAACCCTGCAATCAGCGATTAAATCCAATGCGGATTTTGCCTTGATCCCCGAGTGCCAGATTCCGCCGCATGAGCTGGCGGAACGGGTCACGGCACGTCTGGCGCAGCAAAACAGCGTGATTATTCTGTGCTCGGAAGCCTATACCCGCGAATATTCGCCGGGGTTCCAGGGGGCGATCGATACCTTAATTAAACAACTTGAACCTTTGATTGGTGTGCGTATCCGTAAAACCATCATCGGTTACGGCCTGCGTAATGGCGAACCCACCTGTGAAGAAATTTATCAGGGCACCATTATGGCCAGCGAAGTGGCGCGTTGTATTCAGTCGGGAATGCGCAATAAAGCCGTCATTATTAATGGCAGCAATAAACCGATACCCATTGATTTAATAAGCATGAAAAAACGCCTGGTTGACACCGAAGGGCATCATTACAAACTCGCTAAACAACTGCATATTCTGTGAGGAGATAACCATGCTGAAAATATTATGTGTGTGCGGATGTGGTCTGGGATCCAGTTTCGCCATCGAAATGAGCGCCAAAGCGGTATTAAAAAAGTTAGAAATTGATGCAGATATCGATCACACCACCATTTCTGAAGCCAATGCGTTTAAATCCGACATGATTTTAACGCAGAAGGCATTTGCCGACGTATTAAATGCCGATGCCAGTCCGGAACAAATGAAACGCGTGATTATTCTCAACAAGCTGACCGATAAGGCGGAAATTGAGCAAAAGATCGTGGCGTTTATGAAAGAACACAACATGAAGGTTGCCAGCCATGAATAGTGTTATTAACTTCCTGGTCAAAGATCTGTTAGGGCAGGCATCGATTCTGATCGCCTTTATTGCCCTGGTGGGTCTGCTGTTGCAAAAAAAATCCGCAGGCAAGGTGGTGGAAGGCACCTTTAAAACCCTGCTCGGTTTCTTAATTATGATGGCGGGTATCAACATCATTGTCGGTACGCTGACCTTCCTGAATACCATCTTTACCCACGGCTTTGGCATGCAGGGTTATATCACCGATGTTGCTGCCATCGCCGGGTTAGCGAACCGCGAGCTGGGTTCAGAGGTGGCGTTGACGCTGTTGGTGATCTTTATTGTCAACATCATCATTGCCCGTCTGACACCGTTCAAATACATCTTCCTGACCGGACAGGCGCTGCTGTGGATGGCGACTATCGGTGCGGTGATCGGCTACAAAGCGGGGCTGACAGGCTTACCTCTGATCCTTACCGGCGGCATTTTTGGTGGTGTGATGGCGGTGGTGATGCCGGCACTGGCACAACCGGTGGTGCGCCGCATTACCGACTCGGATGATGTTGCGCTCGGCCACTTCTGCACCATTGGCTACCTGGTGACGGCGGCAGTGGCGAAGGTGGTCGGCAAAGGCTCGCGCTCCACTGAAGACCTGAAGCTGCCGGATAACTTCAAATTCCTGCAAGACACCTATCTGTCGATGGCGGTGGTGATGGTGCCGATGTACCTGATCCCGGCGCTGGCGGCAGGCCCGGCGTTTATCGCCCAGTACAGCAACGGTATGAACTACCTGATGTACGCCTTTATGCAATCGATTCAGTTCGTATGCGGGGTGTTTGTGCTGTATAGCGGCGTGCGTCTGCTGCTGAACGAGTTGGTACCTGCCTTCCGCGGCATCGCGATGCGCATCGTACCGGATGCTAAACCGGCACTCGACTGCCCGGTGATGTTCCCCTATGCGCCGAATGCGGTGATCGTGGGCTTCCTCGCCACCACCCTTGGGTCGGTCGTTGGCATGCTGGTGTTCCCGATGTTCGGTCTGGCGATGATTTTACCGGGCCTGCTGACCAACTTCTTTGCCGGAGGCACCGCTGGGGTGTTTGGTAACGCGCTTGGCGGTCGTCGCGGCGCGATGATCGGCGGCTTTGTCCACGGTCTGTTCATTACGCTGCTGCCCGCCATTCTGGTACCGATGCTGGAAAGCTACGGTTTCACCGGTGTGACTTTCAGTGATTCAGACGTTATCAGCACTGGCCTGGTACTCGGCCATGCCTTCCAGAATAACTGGCTGTTCGTCGCCCTGTTTATTGTCTTCATTACCCTGATCGCCTGGTTTGTTAACGGAAAATCCACTAAGCCTCACGAGGAAAATATTCATGAAACTTTATAACTTTACCGATCTGTTACAGGTGGCCAAACAACGTGAATTTAAAGCGCTCGGTTCCTTTAATTTACACTGTCTGGAGATGTTACCGGCTTATTTTAAAGCGGCGGAAAAAACCAATAGTCCTTTAATGATTCAGATCTCTACCGGTACGGCGAAATATCTCGGTCATAAATTGTTGGTCGATGCGATTCGTTCGCTGGCGGAAAGCCGCAATGTGCCGACCTGTTTGCATCTGGACCATTGCTCCGACCTGGATGCCATTCAAACGGCGCTGGATGCCGGTTTCAGTTCGGTGATGTATGACGGTTCACATCTGCCGATTGACGAGAACATCTCCAACACGCGTAAAGTCATTGATATGGCACGCCCGCTGCATGTTTCGGTTGAAGCGGAACTCGGGGCGATCGGCGGTTCAGAAGATGGTAAGTCGGTGGAAATGAACGAAACTTCCTTCACCACCGTGGACGATGCGAAACGTTTCGTGGATGAAACCGGTGTCGATATGCTGGCGATCTCGATTGGTACGGTACATGGGTTATACACCGGCAAAGCACATATCCAGCATCAGCGGCTGGCGGATATTACCGAAGCGACGCACACGCCATTGGTACTGCACGGCGGCACTGGCGTCAGCGATGAAGATATGCGTCTGGCAGTGCGCAGCGGTATCGAAAAAGTGAACGTCGGCACAGAAATGAACGTGCAATGGGTGGCGCGCTGTAAACAGACGTTCGAAAAGGGCAAAGTAAACGACAGCGTGCGCAATTTCCTGGTACCGGCGAATGATGCCGTTACCGATGTGTTAGTCGAAAAAATTCAGTTATTCCGCTAAACCGCATCTTTCATGACGTATTAACCTGAGGTGCCCTGGCGCCATTCGGGGCAGGAGACGCTATGTTCGGATTCAGGAAAAAGGTCCCGGAAAATAACGGGCAGGATCAGCAGGAAATAGATCGTCAGGCTGAAAGTATCAGCGAGAAAATAAACGCGCTGGAGCAGCAGCTGGCAAATAATCCACGGGCGGGGGACACGCAAAAACAATTAATGCTGGAATATAATCGTGCATTAAGTTTATTTGCCAAAAGCCGCCGTTTTCGTCAGGAGATTGATCCGCTGTTCGTCAAAATCGATGAGCTGCGTAATACCATCCGCAAATCGATTTAAGGAGGCGGTATGAGCATCAAACAACTGTTGCAGGAAGCGAATGCGATTCAGGTGGGGATTACCAGCCGTGACTGGCGGGAAGTGATCAGCCTTGCCGCCCGGCCACTGGTGCAGGGCGGCTATGTCAACGCCTCCTATCCCGAAGCGGTGATTGCCAACACCCTGACGCACGGTGCGTATTACGTGTTTGAAGAGGGGATTGCCATCCCTCATGCCCGACCGGAAACCGGAGTACTGAAAGATTGCTTCAGCCTGATTGTGCTGGAGGAACCGGTGTCGTTCGACGGCAGCGACAAGGCGGATATCGTCATCATGTTTGGCGCGCGTGACAGCAATGCGCATATCGAGGAGGGCATCCGCGCGATTGTCACGATGCTGGAGGATGAGGAGACGCTGGTGCGACTGCGCAAAGCCAGCAGTGTGGCGGAGGTAATGGACATCCTATGACAACCCCCACTGAAGAAAAATGCGTGGTGCTGGTCAACGGCATTCCAGCCTCGGGTAAAAGCACACTGGCGCGCGCGCTGGCGCAGCAATTTGGCCTGCCGGTTTTGACACTGGATAGCCTGAAAGAGCCGTTTATGGCCAGCTTTGCGCCGGTGGATCGCCTGCGCAATCGTCAGCTCGGCTGTGCAGCCTATCAGGCGATATGGAAGATCGTCGGCCAGGCACCGGCCAGTTGCGTTTACCTGATTGATGCCTGGTTTGGTTTTCAACCCAAAGCGGTACTGGAAGAGGGATTGCAACACGCAGGCGTGGCGCGGGTGCTGGAGCTATGGATGGCGATCACCCCGGATGAGGTGGTGGCGCGCTATCAGGCAAGGCTGGAACAGCGTATGCCGGGGCATCCGGGGGCGGAGTATCTGCCCGAACTGCGGCAACTGGCGGAGCGGGCGCAGCCGATGGCGCTCGGTCCGGTGTTGCAACTGGATGCCCGCGCGCCGGACGTGGCCGCTGCACAAGCGTGGTTGCAGCGGCAACTTCAGCGTCAGTCAGCGCGGGCGCTTTCGGCATCGGGTTGAAAGAAGGCCGCCAGCAGGTCGCTGAGTTGTTGATCGCCTCTGCGGTCGGCTGCCAGCTGGCGGCACACCTCGCCCAGCGCCTGATACAGGCGATCGGTTGCCAGCTCGCCCTGATTCAGCGTCGCGATTTCATCCATCTCCGCCGCCCAGCGCCAGGCTTTTGGCAGCATATCCGGGGCGGCTTTTTTCATTCTTTTCAGGATCTGCGGCTGGCTCTCCGTCATCTCCTCATGTAACGCCTCCGCCGCGCCAACCCGACTGGCGTTAATCAGCATCGCTGACACCAACAAGGTGATGCCTTTATTGATCCCGGCGTAGGACATTTTTAGCGCGGATGCCGCGCCGTTTTCCGCCGACATAATGCGCACGCGCAGGCCCAGGTCGCTCAACTCCGCTAACTGGCTGGCGTGGGGGCCGGAAAACCAAAAGCGTGGCCCGTCAGGATTCTGCTCGCCCGGCGGCAGCCCGATAATCGCGCCATCGACAAAAGGTGTGCCGGTGGCTTCAATCACCGCAGCCACCTGTTGTAGCGTTTCCGGGCTGATGGCGTTGCAATCGACGTACAGCGGTTTGCGCGCCGCCGCCTGTAAATGCGGAGCCATCTGCTGCGCCCAACTCAGAGCGAATTCGGGCGGCACAATGGAAAAAATAATGTCGGCGTCACACAGCGCAGCTTCAGGGGCATCGATAATGTGCGCGGCGTGCGCGCGTTGTTGTGAGTCGGCAGAGCGTTGGCTTAACGGGCTGATGACGCGCGCGCCGTGCTGGCTCAGCACCGCCGCAACTGCCGCGCCCATCGCACCCGGTGCGGCAAAGGCAAGGGTTTTCATGATGTGGTCCCACGGGAGTGAAAGCATTGAGTGTGGCTGCGTTTTGTCCGCAATTGGCAAACTCTTTGGTTACAAAGCATGTTTCGTTAATGCGGTGCGTGCAGTATCTACCAGGCTTTTCGATCGTGTGCAGGTATCGTAACCAACATGGAGAATGTGATGAAAATCGATCTACACGGCAAAACAGCGTTAATCACCGCGTCCACCGGCGGCATTGGTTTCGCCATTGCGCAGGGGCTGGCCGAGAGCGGGGCCGAAGTGGTGTTGAACGGGCGCAGTGAGGCGTCGGTCAGTCGGGCGCGAGACAAACTCAATGCTGCGGTGGTGGGGGCGAAAATCCATACCCATATCGCCGATCTCAGCAGCGCGCAGGGCGTTGAGACGCTGCTGAAGGGATTGCCTGCCATCGACATTCTGGTGAATAACGCCGGGATCTTTGGTCCGAAAGATTTCTTTGCCACCGACGATGAGACCTGGGAAGCCTACTGGCAGACTAACGTGATGTCCGGCGTGCGGCTATCACGCGCCTTACTGCCGGATATGGTGAAGAAAGGTTGGGGCCGCGTGGTGTTTATCTCTTCCGAGTCTGCGCGCAATATCCCGGTCGATATGGTGCATTACGGCGTGAGTAAAACCGCGCAGCTTTCTCTGGCACGCGGTCTGGCGAAAGTGGTAGCCGGTTCCGGCGTCACGGTGAATAGCGTGTTACCCGGCCCAACAATTTCGGATGGTTTTGCCACCATGATGGCCGACGAAGTGGAACGCACCGGTAAATCGCTGGAGACGCTGGGGAAAGAGTTTGTTATGAGCCAGCGCCCGAGTTCGGTGATCCAGCGGGCCGCCACCGTCGATGAAGTGGCGAATATGGTGGTGTATGTCTGCTCCACTCAGGCGTCGGCTACCTCCGGTGCTGCGCTGCGCGTCGATGGCGGCGTGGTGGATGATATTGTTTAACCAGGCAGAAAAAGCGCGATAAATCGCGCCGCTACGATTATGTGCGGTCCGTAGCGGCGCGATTTATCGCGCATACTTACCCAAGAAAATCCTCACGCTGCGGGGTAAAAGTATCCAGCAGCGTGCCCGCTTCCAGGCAGACACAGCCGTGCACCACATTTGGTGCTTTATACAAGGTGTCACCGGCGCTCACTTCTTTGGTCACACCGTTGATGGTGAACGCGAAGCGCCCGGAAATCACATAGGTCAGTTGTTCATGCGGGTGGTGATGCAGTGGACCTATCGCCTCTTTTTCAAAGCTGACCTCAACCGCCATCATGCGGCCACCGTGCGCCAGCACCCGGCGGGTCACGCCATTCCCCAAATCCTCAACCTGTGTGGCATTGCGGTAGATAAACATCGTCATTCCTCGCAGTTGTGTGACATAACTCACAAGCAAAAGGGCATTTCTCTGCTGCATTTTACTGATCTTTGATTAAAATGAAACGGTGTTTCAATTTAATATGAAGGATGGATCATGAAAATCGCGTTAATGATGGAAAACAGCCAGGCGGCAAAAAACGCCACCGTATTAACCCAACTGGAGACGGTGGCACAACCTCTGGGTCATCAGGTGTTTAACGTCGGCATGAGCGACGAGCAGGATCATCATCTGACTTATATTCACCTTGGCATCATGGCCAGCGTGCTGCTCAACAGCAAAGCGGTGGATTTCGTGGTCGCCGGATGCGGCACCGGACAGGGCGCATTGATGTCGCTGAATATCCATCCCGGCGTGGTGTGTGGCTACTGCATCGATCCGGCTGACGCTTATCTGTTTGCCCAGATCAATAACGGCAATGCCTTGTCGCTGCCCTTTGCCAAAGGTTTTGGTTGGGGGGCAGAACTCAACCTGCGCTTTATCTTCGAGAAAGCCTTCACCGGGGAGAAAGGGCTGGGCTATCCGCCGGAACGCAAAGAACCACAGGTGCGCAACGCCGGAATCCTTAACCAGGTGAAAGCGGCGGTGGTCAAAGAACATTATCTCGATACCTTGCGTGCGATCGATTCTGAACTGGTGAAAACCGCGCTGAGCGGCCCGCGTTTTCAGCATTGCCTGTTCGAGCATGGGCAGAATGACGAGATTGTGCGTTTTGTGCGTGAGGTGGTGGCTTAAGCTATCACCTCAACGTAGCGGCGCGATAAATCGCGCCGCTACGGGAGTTAAGCCAATTGAGGGCACCTGCTCGCCTCTACCAGCATCTGCGTATATGGCACCGCCGCCTGTCCTGCCACCAGCGACTCCACATCCAGCGTTTCAAGCACTTTGCCGTGCTGCATCACCGCAACGCGGTGACACAGATGCGCCACCACGCCGAGATCGTGGGTGACCATCAGGTATGTCAGATTTTCCTGTTGCTGCAAGTCACTCAGCAAATTAAGAATCTCCGCCTGCACCGAGACATCCAACGCGGAAGTCGGTTCATCCAGCAGCAACACGCGCGGTTCCAGAATCAGGGCGCGGGCTATCGCCACACGCTGACGTTGACCACCGGAAAGCTGATGGGGGTAACGCGTTTGCCAGGCGCGGTTTAACCCGACCTTTTCCAGCATGGCCGTCACGCGCTGTTGCCGCTGACTGATGCCATGAATATGCAGCGGCTCCTCAAGAATATCGCCAAGGGTATGACGTGGATGCAGCGAACCGTAAGGGTCCTGAAACACCATTTGTACTTTGCGGCACAGCGGGCGCGTGATGCGGTGCGCCAGCGGTTGATCGTCAATCGTCAACTCCCCGTGCCAGTGGTTAAACAATCCGGCGAGGCATTTGAGCACCGTGGTTTTGCCGGAACCGGATTCGCCCACCAGGCCGAAGATTTCACCTTCCCGCACTGTGAGGTTAACGTCAAACAGCACCTGATGACGCTGTTCATCCTCGCCAAAACTGAGGTTAAGATTCTGTACCCCGATCATCGGTTTCATGCGTTCTCCTTAAGGTTGCAGCCAGCTGGCCTGACGTTGTAGCACCGGCAGCCGTGGGCGACGTTGGTCGATATCGGGCAGCGCCGCCAGTAACCCCTGGGTGTAGGGATGCTGCGCCCGATCGAGGTCGGCGGCGGCTAACGACTCCACCACCCGCCCGGCATACATCACCAACACCCGGTCGCAAAAATGGCGCACCAGATTGATGTCGTGACTGATAAAAATCAGCCCCAGCCCGCGTTGCTTCACCAGATCATCCAGCAGGCCCAGTACCTGCAAGCGCACGGAAATATCCAGCGCTGAGGTGGGTTCATCAGCGATCACCAGCTCCGGGTCGGTGATCAGCATCATGGCGATCATCACGCGTTGCCCTTGTCCACCGGAGATTTCGTGTGGATAGAGTTGATACACCCGTTCAGGATCGCGGATGCGCACCACATCCAGCATCGCCAGCGCACGCTGACGAGCTTCATTGCGCTGGCCGGGGTGATGGCTGCGCCAGGCTTCGGCGATCTGTTCACCGATTCGCACTACCGGATTGAGGGAGTATTTCGGGTCCTGCATAATCATTGAGATACGTTTCCCCCGGATAGCACGCATCTCCGCCGGGGTGGCACGCAGCAGATCCACCTCACCAAATTGCATACGTTGTGCGCTGATCTGCGCGCTTCGCGGATGTAACTGCAACAGGGCGCGGCCAACGGTGGATTTACCTGAACCGGATTCGCCGACAATCGCCAGTTTCTCCTGCCCAAGCTGGAAGGAGACGCCACGCACCGCCGGGGTAAGCTGGCGTCCCTGCGCGAAACTGACCTGTAAATCTGCTACGTCGAGTAACGGCGGGGCGTTACTCGCTACGGGGATCGAGGATGTCACGTAAGCCATCTCCTAAGAAATTAAACGCCAGACTGTTCACCAGAATCGCCAGACCTGGCACCGTCACCACCCACCAGCACTCCAGCATATAGCTGCGACCGCTGGCGATCATCGCACCCCATTCCGGGTCCGGCGGCTGTGCGCCGAGGCCGAGAAAGCCCAGCCCGGCAGCGGTGAGAATGATGCCCGCCATATTCATGGTGATACGGATAATCACTGACGGCAGGCACAGCGGGACAATATGTTTCCACAGCACGCGCAGCGGTGAAGCACCCTGTAAACGCACCGCAGAGATAAAATCCGCCTGCCGCAGCGACAACGCTTCGGCACGCGCCAGACGGGCGATCGGCGGCCAGGCGGTAAGGGTAATGGCGATCACCACATGTTCCAGACCAGGACCAAGCGCGGCGACAAAGGCCAGTGCCAGCACCAGACTGGGGAAGGAGATAAAGATATCGGTGACGCGCATCAGCACGCTATCCACCTTGCCGCCAAAATACCCGGCGGTTACGCCCAGCAGCAGGCCAAGTGGGCCGACAGTGACTGACACCAGCAGCACGATATACAGCGTGATGCGCGCCCCCCATACCAGGCGGCTGAAAATGTCGCGACCGAATTCGTCGGTGCCAAACCAGTGCTGCGCGCTGGGGGGACTCAGGGCGTTATTGAGATCCTGAATCAGCGGATGGTATGGCGCGATCCACGGCGCAAACAACGCCGTTACCAGCAACAACAGAATGATCGCGCCGCCAATGGCGGTCAGCGGATTGCAGGCCATACGCCAGATAAACTGGCCGCTACGGGACGCAAAACGGCGGAAGCGTGCCAGACGCTCCTGCGCCGCGCTGGTGTAAGGGGTATCCAGCGAAATCGTCATACTTTAGTCCTCGGGTCGAATACCTGATAAAGCAGGTCAGAAATCAGGTTAAGCAGGACAAAAATCAGGCCGACCACCAGCACGCAGCCCATCACCGCATTCATATCGCCCAGCATCAGGCTGCCGGTGAGATAGGAACCAAATCCCGGCCAGGAAAACACCGTTTCGATCAGCACCGCGCCTTCCAGCAACGAGCCGTAGGCCAGCGCCACCACCGTCAACAGCTGGACCAGGATATTGCGAAAGGCGTGTTGCCAGATCACCTGCCACTCGGTCAGCCCCTTCACGCGCGCCGTCAGAATGAACTCCTGCGTCAGTTGCGCCAGCATAAAACTGCGCGTCATGCGGCTGATATACGCCAGCGAGTGAAAGCCGAGCAGAGAAGCGGGCAGGATCAGATGATTGAGCGCGCTG
Source organism: Pantoea sp. X-Soil-TKNS-1279 (assembly GCF_059730565.1). NCBI lineage: Bacteria > Pseudomonadati > Pseudomonadota > Gammaproteobacteria > Enterobacterales > Erwiniaceae > Pantoea > Pantoea sp. X-Soil-TKNS-1279. Next base: position 2,078,398 of record NZ_AP035948.1, read on the forward strand.
GCGAACACGCTGCCATTTCCGGCCAGCAACGCATCGACCAACAGCAACCCGGTGCGGCGCGGCACCAGACCGTCCAGGCTGAAGTCCACCCGTCCTGCACCACCGACCCAGCCAAGATGGGCGTAGAACAGCAGCAGGCCCACCATCCCGACCCAAAAAATCGGTGTCGAGTAACCCGCCAGGCTGATGATGCGCACCACATAATCCACCACGCCATTGCGGCGTGCCGCCGCCCAGACGCCGAGCGGTACACCCAGCCCGGTGCCGATCACAATCGCCAGCGTCGCCAGTTCCACCGTGGCCGGGAAGACGCGCAGGATATCGTTGATCACCGGCTGGCCGGTCAGTAGCGCCATGCCAAGATTGCCGTGCAGCAGGCCATTGAGGTAGATGGCAAACTGCACCCACAAGGGTTTATCAAAGCCGAGTTGATGATAAACCTGCTGATAAGTGGCGTGATCGGCATCCGGTCCGACAATCGCCAGCACCGGATCGAGCGGCATCACGCGGCCGATAAAGAAGGTCAACAGCAGCAGGCCCATCAGGGTGATCAGCACCTGCCACCCACGGCTGCGAATGCGCCGCCAGTGGCTTCGCGTCAGTTTCATGGCGTACCTCCTGCCAGGCTGTCCGGGGTTTTCCATACGTCGCGCAAAAAGGTGGTGGCCGAAGGATGCGGGATATAATCCTGTACCCGGTTATTCACCACCACGGAATCGACCATTTGCGAGATGGGCATCAACGCCGGTATCAACTGGTCGTAGCGACGTTGAATGGCGAAGTAATCCTGCTGTTGACGGACGCTGTCGCGTTCCAGCAGCGCCTGGTCGATCATCTGGTTGAGTTGCGCATCGTAGAAACCGGTACGCCATCCCTGGAAATTGGTCAGTCTGGCGCTATCGGCGTTGTTCGGGTTGTAGACCAGCGAACGCAGGCTGGAGTGGGGATGCGGTTCCACGCCGCTGCCGCCACGTCCGACCAACAGATTGAATTGACGCTCACGCATCGCGCCATAGATCTGGTTACCGGTGCCGGTGACGATTTTGGCGCGAATGCCGCCCTGCATCAGCGTGGACTGAATGGCGATGGCGATATTCAGAAACGGTTGGTCTGCCAGCACGCGCAGGGTGGTGTCAAACCCATTGGGATAACCGGCTTCCGCCAGCAACGCTTTGGCTCGGGGGATATCCAGTTTGTAGCCAGGGTCGGGAAGGGTGGCGGGCATCCCGGCCTGAATCGGACGTTGATGCAGTTCGCCATAACCCGCCATCAGGCTTTTGTTGATGCCCTGATAATCCACCAGATAGCGTACCGCCTCGCGTACTTTGGCACTGGCGAAATGCTTATCCTTCATGCTCATCGCCAGATAGTAAATTGTGCCTTTGGGCACCGCATCGACGGTGAGATCCGGGTCGTGGCGCAGCGCTTTGACATCCGGGATCGCCATATTGCTGGCAATATCGATATCGCCTTTTTCCATCATCAGGCGCAGTGTCTGCGACTCCTGCAAATGGCGGAACACCACGCGCGACAGCTTCGGTGCGCCCCGCCAGTAGTCAGGATCGCGATTCATACGCAGCACGTCTTTCGCCTGCCAGACATCGAGGCGAAACGGGCCGGAACCGGCTTCATGGGTGGTCAGCCAGCGGTTGCCCCAGTCCCCGTTGCTGGCATGCGCCTGCACGGTTTTGCTGTCCAATACCACCATGCTGCCGAGCGCAGCCAGTGAATACAGTACCAGCAGCGGGTCGTTGGCTTTTGGCAGACGCAGGACGACGGTGCTAGCGTCCGGTGCGGTTATCATCTGGTCGACATTGTCTTTGCTGAAACCATAGGATTTCCACACCGACGCCTGGGCCAGATTCAGGTGCAACACCCGGCGCATCGACCACACCACATCCTCACTGGAGAGCGGATTACCGGAATGAAAGGTGACGTTGTCACGTAAGTGAAAGGTGAGCTGGCGGTTGTCCGGGCTAATCTCCCAGCGTTCCGCCAGCGCCGGACGGACATGGGTGAGCTGGCGCGGGTCCAGCTCCACCAGCCCGTCATACAGATTCACCACGATGCCCACCACTTCATTACCGGTCATGGCGGCGGGATCGAGGGTTAACAGGTTGTTCATATTCATGCCGACGATCAGCTGATCATCTGGCGTGGCGGCCCGCAAACCGGGGCTGGCCGCCATCAGCAGCAGCGCTATACAGCACGCTGTGCAACGAAGCAAAAGATTCATAAGCAAAGTCCAGCAGGTCAGAGGTTTATTGTTGTTTGCCGTACTGCTTGTGTCGGGGTTACCAGCGATTCAGGGTATGGGTTTCAATCCAGCTAAAGTTGATATCCTCGCCCAGTCCGGGGCGGGTTGGCAGATGCACAAAACCCTGGTCATCCATCGGGTCAACCAGGCTGTTGAGATACGCAGGCGGTTGCTCGTAATCGAGGAACGGATGCAGTAAGCCTCGTTCGTACCAGCGGCAGTTGCGGATGGCGCCCACCACCGCCAGGCTGGCGGCACCGTTGCCGTGGACTTCACAATCCATGCCAAAGGCTTCGGCCAGACTGGCGACTTTCAGGGTGGCGGAGATCCCACCTACGCCGTTGGCCCCGGCACGCAGAATGTCGCAGGCTCCGGCGCGCACCCAGTCAGCGCGGCTGTGATGTTTGCCGCCGAGGCTTTCCGGGCCAAGCACATCAATGCTCAGGTTATCTGCCAGCCAGGCATAAGAGGCCATGCTCTCTTCTTCCATCGGTTCTTCAAACCAGGTGAAGTTGAGTTTTTCCAGCGCCTTACCAATGGTGAGGGCATCGCTGCGGCTGTACCAGTGGTAGCCGTCCAGCATCAGGGCGATATCCGGTCCAACCGCTTCCCGCACCGCCGCACAGGCTTTGATGTCCATGATCGGGCTGGGCGCAAACGACACCGGCGGCATCCAGGTATGCAGCTTAATCGCGCGATAACCGCGCGCCACCAGTTGCTCGGCAAACTGTGCGTACTCATCGGGGGTCGATAAGCCGCCTTCCAGTTGATCGCCACACATGGTGCTGCCATAGGCGGGGATGGTGTCGCGGTAGCCGCCGAGCAGTTTATGCACCGGCAGTTGTAATTTTCGGCCAATCAGGTCCCACAACGCCTGTTCCACCGCCGACAGGGCGCGCTCCGTTAACTGATGGGCGCTGCCGCGTTGCCAGTGCACCAAATCCTGCCATAACCGTTCACGATCAAAAGCGTTTTGCCCCAGCAACACTTTGCGGAAGAAGGCGTTGACCACATGCGGGCGAATCACTTCCGCCGGCGCGAAGGCATAGCCGCAGTGGCCGTCTTCGCTGGTCAGGGTGAGCATGGCCAGTTGTGCATCGCTTTCCGGACCGGGATGCGAATGCCCGGCGCTATCCGATACACGGCGGGTGGGGTAACTGAACAGGGTGACATCAATGGCGCTGATCTTCACGGCAACTCCTCCGGGAATACATACCCATACCTGGGTGTTAATGAAAAATTAAAACGTTGTTTCATTTTTTAATCTAGCGTTCACCTTTTGTTTGCGCATTAGCCAAAATGCGGTAAATCGCGGCGATAAATTGGGCAATTGCATGGGGTGTTGTGAGGGTTTTCACGAAAGACGCACGTTTTGTGAGCGGCGACACAGCTGGAGGGATGTAAAAAAATGTGTCGTGAAGGCTTTTCATTTTCTTTCCGCCAGGTAATAGTGACGCCGCGAAATGCATTAATAATAATCATTATCATTTGTATGGGTAGATCACATGAAGAATTGGATGTTAGCGCTGGGGTTATTGACGTTTTCCTTAAGCTCGTCTGCCAAAGTTATTACCGATGTGGCCGGACGCCAGGTTGAGGTGGCGCAGGAGTCAAAACGTATCATTCTGGGGGAGGGGCGACAGATGTACCTGCTGGCGGCCTTCGATACGGCGACCCCCTTTCAGCGCGTGGTAGGCTGGCGCGATGATTTCCACAAGGCGGATTACGATGGCTACATGGCGTATGAGAAACGTTATCCGCAAATCAAGACGTTACCGACTTTCGGTGGGGCAAAAGATGGCACCTTCAACGTAGAACAGGCGCTGACGCTGAAACCTGATTTGGTGTTGATGAACCTCGAATCCAAAGCGGCGACCGACGAAGGCAAACTGATTGAGAAATTGCAGGCGGTGGGCATTCCGGTGGTGTTTATCGATTTCCGTGAGAAACCGATGGAGCACGCCGAGCAGAGCATCCGTATCATGGGTGAACTGGTCAACAAACCGCAGCGGGCGGAAGAAATTATCGCGTTCCGTCGTGCAGCGATTGCCAAAGTGACCGATCGCCTGAAGAACTTTGACGGCAAACGCCCGAAAGTGATGATTGACCGTGCCGGTGGTTATACCGACGAATGCTGTATGTCATTTGGCAACGAGAACTTCGGTCAGATGGTGGAACTGGCGGGCGGCAGCAATATCGCGAAAGACCTGATTCCTGGCACCTTTGGCACCCTGAATCCTGAACAGATTATCGCCAGTCAGCCGGATGTGGTGGTGGTGACCGGTGCCAACTGGAAGAACTACAACACCGTGGGTAAATGGGTGGGTGTGGGGCCGGGGGCTGACACGAAAGAAGCGGAAGCGCGTCTGCGCACATTGATGATGCGCGATGCGTTTAAAACCTTGCCGGTGGCACATAACGGCAATGCCCATGCAATCTGGCATCAGTTCTACGACAGCCCTTATCAGTTTGTCGCTATTCAGGCGCTGGCGAAGTGGTTGCATCCCGAGTTGTTTGCCGATCTTGACCCGGATGCGACCTTCCGTGAATTCCATGAAAAATTCCTGCCGTTGCCGTATCAGCCGGGTTATTGGGTGACATTACCGGCTGACAAGTCCTGATACAGGACTCAAATGACGGGCAATAAAAAAGGATTTGGCAGCAACGCCAAATCCTTTATTTTTGTTCACGTAACGGCTGGTAACCGGGTGGTGAACGGGGTGCTCAGCACTCATCACAAAACGAATCATAAATTGTGCAGAGAAAGATTTCAAGTTCAGGAAAAATACTGTATGGTTATACAGGTGTTGAGTGCCGGGCGTGATCTCATTGCTTACTGATGACTCCCAGGGGCGCGGATTGTCAAAATCCCGGCAGGTACCAGGTGGTGCTGGCCTGTGGCTTTCACAATGAGCGCCGCTCAGCACTCATCACAGATGTGCTAAGGCGTTCGGCGGGTGGAGTCAAAGTCCCGAATGTCGCAAGGCGCGCTCCTGTCACGGGAGAAGGAAAGTGATGGAACTGATTAGATTACTGTTGGACCTGGTCCGGGTTATCTTGCAGATCATCGTTGCCCTTTTGCAACTGACCGGTCAGGCACACTGACCGGAACTTGAATCAAGGCGGAGCTGACCACTCCGCCTTTTTTCGTTGGTCACGGCTTGATTCATCTTTCGCTCGTCGCGGCGCGATAAATCGCGCCGCAACATGTTAAGGTGTGGAATTCTGCCCGTTTTTTCTCACCTGAACAGGACGCCAAAGGAATGCCTCATCCTTCGTCACAACCCACCGCCCCGGCTGGCAGCACGCTCTGGTTGGCGCTGCTGGTGGCGCTGACTTTCTTTATGGAAAACCTTGATGCCACGGTGATCGTCACCGCCATCCCACAAATGGCGCGTGAGTTTGCCGTCGGGCCAGTGGCGCTGAATGTCGGTATCAGTGCCTATTTATTAGCGGTGGCGATCTTTATCCCAATCAGCGGTTGGCTGGCCGGACGCTTTGGCGCGCGTAACCTGTTCGCCGCCGCGATTCTGTTGTTTACCCTCGCATCGGTGTTGTGTGGCGTCAGCGACAACCTGCCACTGTTCACCTTTAGCCGGGTGTTGCAGGGCATCGGCGGCGCGCTGATGGTGCCGGTCGGGCGCATGGTGGTGCTGGGGGTGACGGCGAAAAAGCAGATGGTGAAAACCATCGCGGTAATCACCTGGCCGGGACTGATTGCGCCGGTGCTGGGGCCGCCGCTGGGCGGTTTGATCGTGACTTACGGACACTGGTCGTGGATCTTCTGGTTGAATATTCCGTTAGGTATCCTGGCGCTGGTTGCCACCTGGTGGCTGGTGCCGCAAAGCCGCAACCACGCGCTGCGGCCATTCGATGGTCTGGGGTTTGTCTATACCGCCCTGGCCTGTGTGACGCTGGTCAGCGGGCTGGAACTGCTGGGACACAGCGAACTGACCAGCGGATTGTTGTTGCTGGTGGTGGGGATCGCCAGCGCGGTACTGAGCTATCGCCATAGCCTGCGTCATCCGGCTCCGCTGTTGCCCTTTGGGACGCTTGCCATTCCCACTTTCCGCAGTACGGCAATTGCCGGGTCGTATTTCAGGGCGTCGATTAACGCCATTCCCTTCCTGTTGCCACTGCTGTTTCAGCTCAGTTTCGGCTGGAGCGCGGTGCAGGCCGGTTCGATGGTGTTATGGGTTTTTGCCGGTAATCTGGCGATGAAACCGGCCACCACCTGGCTGATGAACCGCTTCGGTTTTCGCCGCATTTTGCTGTGGAATGGCTTGATCAGTCTGCTGGCGGTGCTGAGCTGTGTGCTACTCAGTCCATCCCTGAGTTATTTTGCTATCGCTACCATCCTGTTTATTGGTGGGTTGACGCGTTCGCTGCAATTCAGTTGCTACAACAGTCTCGGCTTTGCCGACGTGCCGCAGGAGAAGATGGCGGATGCCTCGGTGATCTTCAGTATCTTTTTCCAGTTCAGCATGAGTGCGGGTATCGCGATTTCGGCGCTGCTGATGCGGATATCAATGGGATGGCGCGACAGCAACGTTCCGGGCCAGATGGATGTGAATGTGGCCTTTATCGGCATATCGCTGCTGGTAGCCTGTTCACTGGTCAATGTCTGGCGACTGGAGAAGAACGCCGGACAGCAACTGCTGAAACAAAGAAACGGTTGATCCGTAGCGGCGCGATTTATCGCGCAGTTCTGTGCACGATTTTGGAAAAACCTGCGCGATAAATCGCGCCGCTACGTCAGGTTAGAACACCAGTTGCACTTTGGCTGCACGCTCTTTATCGGCGGCCAGTTCCAGTGCACTGACCGCCTCGGTCATCGCTATCTCAGCGGAAAGCAGCGGCAGGGGGTTGATTTTGCCGGATTCCAGCCAGCGCACCGCGGTAGTGAACTCACCGGTAAAGCGGAAAGAGCCGCGCAGTTGCACTTCTTTGACCAGCAGTGGGCCAACGGGATAGTTCACTTCGGGTGCCCCCATCCCCAACTGCACGATAATGCCGCCGGGGCGGGTAAAACTGACGGCAGAGGCCACGGCAGCGGATGCGCCGGAGGCTTCAAAGCAGACATCAAACGCACCGCCATTTTCCGTCCAGCCTTGCGTGACATCTCCGTCGCGTGGGTCAGCCGTCAGACTGGCACCCATTTGCTGCGCCAGATCACGGCAACGTTCGCTGATATCAGTCGCCATCACTTCGGTGGCACCCGAGGCCAGCGCGGCGGCAATCACCAGACAACCAATCGGCCCGGCTCCGGTCACCAGCACGCGTTTACCGGTTAAATCGCCTGCCTGACGCACCGCATGGATACACACCGCCAGCGGCTCGGCAAAGGCGATGATCTTCGGATCAGATGTGGCGGCAAAAGGCACGCACTGCACCGGGTGAACGGCAACGTACTCGGCAAAGCCGCCGTTAACGTGGGGATAAAACTGGGCGCTTCCCATAAAGCGCATGGAACGGCAGAGATTTTGTTTGCCCTCCAGACAAAACGCGCATTGCTGGCACGGTTGCGACGGATTGATTGCCACCCGTTGCCCTGGCTGTAAACCACTCTGCGCCGGAGCTTGATCGACGATGCCGACAAACTCATGGCCCAACACCATCGGCGCTTTCAATACCGACATCCCTGCGCGGCCATGCTGGTAATAATGAATATCGGAGCCGCAAATGCCTCCACGCTCAACGCGCACCAGCACCTGATGGTCTTGCCACTCAATCTCGCGGGATTCACAGCGCACATCATGGGCGGCGCTAACCACCACGGCGTTAACGGTTTTCTTTTGCATTATGCTTCTCTCTGTAAATCAGTGGGCGTATCAAAACGTGAGTTGGCATTTTCCGGCTGTTCCTCGCTGGGTGGCGTCAGCACCTCAATTTTTCCGACCAGTAACAAATAAGCGAGGAATCCGCACAGCGCGACGGCGGCGATGTACCACATCGCGTACTGGAAATTCTGTGTACGCTGCAAAATCACCCCGATAATGATCGGGCTGACGATGCCGGACAGATTGCCGAAAATATTCAGAAAGCCACCTATGGTGCCGATCAGATGTCGCGGGATAACGTCACTGCACACCACCCAGCCGAGGTTGGAGAAGGCGTTGGCAAAGAAGGCGATGGATAAGATGGCGATGGCAATCACCGGGCTGTCCTGGAAAAAATTCACCAGCGCAATCGAGCAGGTCAGCAACATCCCCGTCATGACTGGCAACTTACGGGCGAAGGTGCGGCTATGGCCGCGTTTCAGCAGCATATCGCTCAGGGTGCCGCCGCACAGTACGCCCGCCATCGCCATCAGATAGGGGAACATCGCACCAATTCCGGCTTTATCAATCGACAGATGCAATCCCTTCTCGAGGTAGACGATAAACCACGTCAGGAAAAAGTAGAGGGTTGAGGAGGCCGCGAACTGCGCGATAAACAGCCCCCAGGTAATACGCTGGCGCAGGATGTAACGCACGGACGGCCAGCTGACACCGGGGTTTTGATTCTGCTGGTTGCTGGAGCCGTAGCCACCCCCCTGGCGAATCACCGCCAGTTCCGCGCTGTTGACGCGGGAACTGTGCTGGGGGTCGCGATAGGCAATCAACCAGTAGACGCCGAACACAATGCCAATCAAGCCGGAGATGTAAAACGACATCTCCCATCCCCACTGGCTGACAATAAATGACAGCGCCGGTGTCAGCAGAGCCAGGCCAATATATTGCGCACTGGAGTAGGTGGCCGTGGCGCGAGCGCGTTCATGGTCGGGAAACCAGGTGGCGATGATCTTGGTGTTGGAGGGGAAGGAGGGCGCTTCCGCCACGCCGATCAGCGCACGACACGCCAGCAGCATCATAAATGAGGCGGTGGCGGTAGTGAAAAAGTGATGCGATGCCAGCCCCATCAACAGGGTAAAGAAGCTCCACAGTACAATGGCGCTGCCGTACAGCCAGCGTGAACCAATTCGGTCAAGCAGATAGCCGACCGGGATCTGGCTCATGGCGTAGAACCAGGTAAACATCGAAAACAGCAGCCCCAGTTGGGTTGCCGAGAGGAAGAACTCTCCCTGGATGTGAGAGCCAGCAACGGACAGGTTGGCCCGGTCCATATAGTTGATTGCCGTGACAACAAACAGCATCGCCAGAACAGAAAGTCGGGTACGAGTCGGTTTCATATTCAGCCTTTACCGTGAATGGTTTTTATCGGTGAAGTGACGAGGGATTTATAAGGTGGCCAGCCAGCCGCCATCGACATAGATCATCTGACCGTTGACGTAATTTGAGGCGTCAGAAGCCAGATAAACTGCGGTGCCAATCAGTTCTTCAGGTTTACCCCAGCGGCCGGAGGGGTTGCTGTTGCACACCCATTGATTGAACTCTGCGTTATCGACTAACGCTGCGTTCATATCGGTCAGGATGTAGCCCGGCCCGATGCCATTGGTCTGGATATTAAACGGCGCCCATTCGGCCGCCATTGATTTGGTCAGCAGTTTGATGCCGCCTTTGGCGGCGGTGTAGGGGGCCACCGTGGCGCGGGCAGCTTCACTGGTCAGCGAGCCGATATTGATGATTTTTCCGCCACTGTTGCGTGCCACCATACGACGGGCCGCCGCGCGTGCCACCAGAAAGGCGCTGGTCAGATTGACGTCCAGCACGCGCTGCCAGTCAGCCAGCGCCAGTTCCAGCATCGGTTTGCGAAACTGGATGCCTGCGTTATTGATCACGATATCTACCGCGATCTGCTCGGCGTCCAGCCGGGCGAACACCGTTTCGATTTCGGCTTCATCCGCCACATTGAACAGGTACCCGTGTGCATCGCAGCCCTGGGCTTTGAGGCTTGCCAGTGCCTGCTGCATATGTTCTTCACGGGTGCCGTTCAGGATCACGCGAGCGCCAGCCTGAGCCAGGCCCTGCGCATAAGCCAGACCAAGTCCCCGCGTTGAACCGGTAATCAGTGCAGTTTTGCCGCTAAGGTTAAATAAGTTTTGCATAGCAATTCATCCCTTGATGTAACATGACTAACAAGTTGCATGGGGACGTTGTACGTGAAGCCGATATTGACAGCAATTACCAGGCGCAGTAATTGCCGGTCAGCTCACAGTTTTGCGCAGCGTTCTGCGCGGGGTAAATTGAAGGATTCTGTCTTAAATTAATGAATTTAATAGAGTAATCATTCTATTCTGATGGCGGTTGGCGGACAGGGTGATCATTTTTCCCTTGTCAGGCGGAGTGTGAAGCGTTAAAACCTCAGACATGTAGGACAAGTGAGAATAACCGGTGAGCCTGGAAAGCGTCCAAAAGCATAATGTCGTCGATGTTATCTACGAACAGATGAAACAAAACATTCAGAACGGCGTCTGGGAATCAGGTTGCAAGCTGCCTTCGGAGGCGGAGTTAACCGCCACCTTCCAGGTGAGTCGCGTCAGCGTGCGCAGTGCGGTGCAGAAGCTGCGTGATCTGGGCGTGGTGGTGACACACCAGGGGAAGGGGACCTATGTCACCCGCGACCTGGCCCGCTACGACGCCTTTAGTGACAACGCGCCAATCCTGCATCTGTCGCAGGAAGAGTTCGATGATATGCGGGTGTTTCGCCAGACGGTCGAATTCCGTTGCATGGAGCTGGCGGTGCAGAACGCCACGGATGAAGATGTTCAGGCGCTGGAAAAGGCGCTGAACCGCATGCTGGTGAGTCGTGACGACTACAAAAAGTATTCGCTGGCGGATTATGATTTTCATCTGGCAATCGTCAAAGCCTCGCACAACAAGGTGTTTATTCACGTTATGGAATCCCTGAAAGGGATTTACGTGCATTACCTTGAGGAGTTGAACCGGGTGTTGGGCATCACCCTTGAAAGCGTGGAAGCGCATATCAAGGTGTTTATGGCGCTGAAAAACCGCGATGCGGCCCTGGCAACCGAGACGCTGAACAGCGCCATGACCCACAACGTCCATGCCATCGAGGACGTGCGCCACAATTGTTAACGAAAAGCCCCTATGCGCCGCTACGTCGGGTATCAGATCAGGGGCTTTTTTTGACGCATAACATGTAGGACATCATACAGGATAAGTGAGGATTTCATGAGTGAACTGAAAATTACCGACGTCAAAACCATTCTTACCGCCCCAGGGGGGATTGATCTGGTGGTGGTAAAGATCGAAACCAGTGAACCGGGACTGTACGGCCTGGGCTGCGCCACCTTTACCCAGCGTATTTATGCGGTAGCGGCCGCGATTGAAAATTACATCAAACCCTTTTTAATCGGCAAAGATCCGGCGCGTATCGAAGACCTGTGGCAGTCGGCCGCTGTCAGCGGCTACTGGCGCAATGGCCCGGTAATGAACAATGCGCTCTCCGGTATGGACATGGCGTTGTGGGATATCAAAGGCAAACTCGCCAATCTGCCGGTGTATCAACTGTTAGGCGGCAAATGCCGGGATGGCATTGCGCTTTACCGGCACTGCGATGGGGCGGATGAAGTCGAAGTCGAGGACAATATCCGGGCACGGATGGAGGAAGGCTTCCAGTATGTCCGTTGTCAGGTGGGGATGTATGGCGGCGCTGGCACCGATGATTTGCGCCTGATTGCCGGAAAGCTGGCGCGGGCGAAAAATATCCAGCCTAAAGTATCGCCGCGCAGCCAGACCCACGGCATCTATTTTGACCCTGACGCCTATGCGCGAGCCGTGCCGCGCTTGTTCGATCACCTGCGTAACAAGCTGGGATTTGGGGTGGAATTTATCCACGACGTGCACGAGCGCATCACGCCAATCGCCGCGATTCAGATGGCAAAATCACTGGAGCCGTATCAACTGTTTTTCCTTGAAGACCCTGTTGCGCCAGAGAACATCGACTGGTTAAACAAACTGCGTGCGCAGAGCAGCACCCCGATAGCGATGGGGGAACTCTTTACCCAGATCAACGAATGGAAACCGCTGATCCAGCAGCAATTGATCGATTATATCCGCTGCCATGTCAGCACCATTGGTGGCATCACCCCAGCGAAGAAACTGGCCACGCTGGCGGAGTTGTACGGCGTACGTACCGCCTGGCATGGTCCGGGTGATATCTCACCGGTTGGCGTGGCGGCCAACCTGCATATCGATATGAGCATTACCAACCTGGGGATTCAGGAATATACGCCGGTCAATGAAGCGCTTCAGGCGGTGTTCCCCGGTTGCCCGGAAATTGACCGTGGATACGCCTATCTGAGTGAACGTCCGGGATTAGGGGTGGATATTGACGAGAAACTGGCGGCGAAATACCCGGTTTCCGGTGGTCTGCCGGAGTGGACCAATGCACGTTTACCGGACGGCACTGCCGCCCGGCCATAAAGGTTACGCCGGATGGTACTTTTGCCATCTGGCTGTCATCTTGCCCGGTTAGGTTGATGTCTCGTCGCTGCCCTGGCGCAGCTCAGTTATCCAGACATCTGACCACCACGGAGTTTTCGCTATGGCACTCGCTGCTGTGCAACCGGCTAAACTGCAACACACCGTCATCGATCCCAGCGTGCGTATGCGCGAGACTCACATTGGTCAGCAGTGTGAAATCCTCGCCCACAGCTATCTCGAATACAGCGAATTAGGCGACTTTTCTTATGTCGGTGAGCACTGCTGCATCGCAGACAGCCAGATAGGTCGCTTTACCGCGATCGCTAATCAGGTGCGTATTGGTGCGCCGAATCATCCAATGGATCGTGCTTCGCAGCATCGGTTTACCTATTGTCCTGAGTACTACGACAGCCACGCGCAGCGTGACAGCACGTTTTTTGCCGAACGGCGCTCTGACCGGGTGATCATTGGGCACGACGTGTGGATCGGTCATGGGGTGATCGTACTGCCAGGTGTGACGGTAGGCGATGGCGCGGTGCTGGCGGCCGGGGCGGTGGTGAGCAAAGATGTCGCGCCTTACACCATTGTCGGTGGCGTCCCGGCCAGACCGATCCGTATGCGCTTTACCCCGGCGATCGCCGCACAGTTGCAGGCGATTGCCTGGTGGCACTGGCCGCTGGAGAAACTGATGGCACATCTCGGTGATTTTCAGTCCGGTGATATCGCCGCGTTTTGCCAGCGTCATCAGCATCGGTAGCGTATCTGATATCCACAGTGTGTCGTAGCGGCGCGATTTATCGCGCGGTTATAGCGATGCGCGATAAATTGCGCCGCTACGGCATGTGTATCAGGCGTCGTGTGGTTTCTTTCCGGGTATCTCAAGCAATCTCAAAAAAACCATTTTTTGAGATTGCTTGAGATAAAGAGACGTTGTCCCGGCGATATCCGTCGCAACGTCCAGGCTGAGGGGCGTTTTACACTATCGGCTGACGTAGCGGTGAAGCGGTTGGCACCGCTTCCGGTGTCATTCCGACATGTTGCAGAATCTGGCTGCGATAGTGTTCATCGGGATCGATCACCTCATCACTTATCAATACGCCGACTTCATTAACGTTCTTGCCGGCCACTTGCACTTTGTCGCGTGCGGCGCTGCGCATCCACTCGTATTCGATATCAATATGTCCACTGTCGATGCAACGAATACCCTGCTGGCTGAGATCGTACGCCAGCACCGTGGCGGTGGGGCCAAGTGAAATCAGGACCATGTCAAAATAGCGACCATGAGCCAGTACGGCACTATATAACTCGTTGTAAACCGAAAAGGCGTTACGGTTAAGGGTGGTTATACGCTTGATTTCGCCCGCGCCAGCTAACAAATCATTACCCATTCCCAAACGTGTGCCACTGCCTTCCACAATTAAAATCTTTTTGTCTTTGAATAATTGCTGGAACTTGGCAAAGATCACCGCAGATGATGTCTTGTCTTTATAATCGTGATAAGGCCGCGTCACCGAAGTATTACCGTAACAATATTTCTTACTTAATAATGGCTCATAGCGTAAAAAACAAAACGCTTTATGGAAAAACCAGAACAAGGCAGAGCCAAAACGCATATGTCGCGTGCTGCGAAAGGCGTCCGGCAAACACAATAAACAACTGGGATTATGATTCACACCCCGGCGCAAAATCTCTTTTAAACGGATTGAAAGCCGCTCATCAAACGCCTGAAAACCAATGTTTTTAAACAACGTCATCTCCAGTTCACCGTCACCGTAGCGGCTGATTGAGAGGTGATCGTTGTTCAGTAGCAAGTCAATGGTCTGCTCCGGTGACAACACTTTATATTGTCTGACGCGGGCACTGGCTCGGGGATATTTTAACGCAGCATGGGTGAGCTTAAAGGGGAAACGTAATTTGCGATAAAGTGAATTGGCACTGATCATCGTTAACCTTCTTGTTATAAGCAGACTTACTCCAGAACGGTCGCGTGACTTATATCACACCCCCCTGATATTTTTAGGCTGAGAAAACTCTCAAAATAACCACCCTGTGCAATGACTTATCATTATTAAATAATGTGAAAATGCCGAATTAATTAAAAACTGAATAAAATTGTCGAGATAGATATGAGCGAGGGAAGTCGTTATGGGAATAATCGCACCAGAGAAAAACTAACCAATTAAAGTAATTCATTTAATGCACAGTTATGTACGGTCCCGTAGCGGCGCGATTTATCATACGGTTAACCTGTTATGGTGATTTACTGCTCATCTCATGAACAAAAGATGCTATTTATCCTCACTAATGATTAATTCTCCCCACCAATAATGAAACGTGATTTCAATCACGGATTGATGTGCTCTACGGCAGTCTCAAAGCAGCTGCGCTAAATTGATAAACATTGCTTATGATACGTTTGGACATGTGGTTTAGCATTTCCTTAACGTTAGTTAAAATTATGTTGAACATCTGTAGGTTTCTTTTAAGAAAATTTAAGTGCTTTTGCAAAGCTTGAGGGATAAGCATGGTTAACAAACTCACCAGTATCGTACTGGCGATACTGGGCATCGCGCTGCTCTACATGGGCGGTAAGTTGTTGATGCTGGGAGGAAGTGCATTCTATGCACTGATGGCGGTTGGGTTACTGATTACCGCCATTTTATTGTTTAAACAACAACGTAGTGCCCTGGCGCTGTATGCGGTGCTGATGTGGATTACGCTGGTGTGGATTATCTGGGAAGTGGGCTTTGATAAGTGGCAATGGATTCCCCGTGGTGATGTCTTTGGAGTTATCGGCCTGTGGCTGGCAATGCCGTGGGTGGTGAAACCGCTGTATCAGGGGCAACGCCGTTTTCATCCGCTGCTGGGTGGTACGGTGAGCGTAATGATTGTGCTGGTGATCGGGCTGTGCTTCTACGATCCCCTGCCGCAGGCAGGCACCATCAGTAATGAACGCGCGCAGGCTGGCGAGCAGGGTGCGAAAGACGACTGGACCGCCTACGGTGGCACAACGGATGGTCTGCGTTTCTCGGGACTGAATCAGATCACCAAAGATAACGTCAAAAACCTTGAAGTGGCCTGGACTTATCACACTGGCGATCTGCGTCAGGGTGATGACGCCAGTGAATACACCTTTGAAGCAACGCCGCTGAAAGCCAACGGCATGCTTTATTTCTGTACGCCGCACAATGAAGTCCATGCGCTCGACCCGGAAACCGGTGCGGTGAAGTGGAAATATACGCCAGCCAAAGATCGCTCGTATTTGCAGCAGCACCAGACCTGCCGTGGCGTCAGTTATTACCAGCAGACGCCAGTGGCGACGGAGAGCACAGCTGCCAATCCGGCTATCTGCCGTAAGCGCATTTTCAATGCCACCACTGATGCGCAGCTGATTGCGCTGGATGCGGACACCGGCAAACTCTGCGCTGACTTTGGCAACGACGGTGTGGTGGATCTCCACAGCAACATGGGCGAAGTCCGTCCACATGCGCTGATGCAAACCGCCGCACCGCTGGTGGCAGGCAATCTGGTGATTGTTGGCGGTTCGGTGATGGACAACGGTTTCAACAGCGGCAACCCGTCAGGTGTGATCCGTGCCTATGATGTGCTGACTGGCCGTCTGGTGTGGAACTTCGACCCGGCTAACCCGGATAACACCCAGCCGGTCGCGGCGGATAAAACCTATCCGCAGGATACCCCGGTTGCCTGGGGCACGCTGAGCGCCGATCTGAAAAATGGCCTGGTCTATGTGCCGTTTGGCAACGCCTCACCGGATGAAGTGGGTATCGAACGTGATGCGAACAGCAACACGGAGAAGTTCCGCGATGCGCTGGTGGCCCTGGATCTGCACACCGGTACCTTCAAATGGCGTTATCAGAGTTCTAATCACGACCTGTGGGACCGCGATAATCCGTCACAGCCGTCGCTGGTGGATATCGATTATCAGGGGAATCGTCAGCCGGTCGTCATTCTGCCGACCAAAACCGGCAACCTGTTTGTGCTGAACCGCCTCACTGGCCAGCCGGTCTATCCGGTGAATCAGGTGAAGGTATCCACCGAGGGTGGCGTAGCGGGTGAGAAATTTGCCGCCACACAACCGGTCTCCAGCCTGAACTTTATTCCGCAGCCGTTGACGGAAAAATCGATGTGGGGCATTACGCCGTTTGACCAGATGTCATGCCGTATCGACTTCCGTACCCTGCGTTACGATGGCAATCCGTGGACTCCGGCGACGGAGAAAGGCTCGCTGATCTTCCCTGGCAATATTGGGGTGTTCAACTGGGGTTCGGTAGCGGTCGATCCACAGCGTCAGCTACTGATTGCGGCACCGGTGCGTCTGGCTTACAAATATACCCTGATTAAGCGTACCCCGCAGACGGCCACCGAACGCATGTTCACCAAAGATGGTCAGCCATACTGGAATGAAAACTTCCACGGTGATTACGCTATCCATATCCAGCAGTTGGCTTCCGATCTCGGCATTCCGTGCATCGCGCCACCGTGGGGCCGGATGGTGGGTGTGGATCTGAAGACCGGCAAAACCGAATGGTTGCGTCGCGTCGGTACCACCAAAAACCTTAACACCAGCTTCCTGCCGGGGCGTTTCCCGCTTGGTTTCCCGATGGGGATGGTGGCACATGGTGGTCCGCTGGTGACGGCGGGCGATCTGGTGTTCCACGGCGCTACGGCAGATAACTTCTTCCGTGCCTACGACAGCACCACCGGCGAACTGCTGTGGCAGACCGAGCTGAGTGCTGGCGCACAAGCCACGCCGTCCACCTTTATGGGCAAAGATGGTAAGCAGTATGTGGTGATTGCGGCGGGCGGTCACGGTTCACTCGGCACCAAACAGGGTGACAGCGTGGTGGCATTCCGCCTGAAGTAAGCTGAAAAATATGCCTTGTCGCAACACGGACAGGGCATATTTCACCTGTAGCGGCGCGATTTATCGCGCATTTTGACCGCAATATCAAAATCAAAGACGCGCGATAAATCGCGCCGCGACGGTCAGGGGTTAGCGTGTTAACCCCCACGCCTGATAACAAGCCTGCAATTCAGCCGCGGAAGAGAGCAACAGTTTTGGCTGCTGCCACGAAGCGAACATCTCACGATTACGCGGTTGCTTACTGCGCGTATATAACAACAGGTAGCGCAACATCTCCCAGGTGATACGTTCCTGTTGGCCTGCGGCAACGACACCGCCAACCCGCTGTGCATCCAGTAACGTCCGACGAAAATAACGCAACACGCTGCGTGTGGTACTTATTTCGAGCAAAATCAAACCGGTGGCCCGCATTAGTCTGTCGGGCAGACAACGCACATAGTTTCCGTCCATCACCCAGTTGGGTTCAGCGACTGCCGCCTGATGCAGTTGCAGAAACTCGGCTTCACTACGTGCCTGCCAGTGGGTATTGGGCAGATGATAAAGCTGGTCGAGATGGACTAACGGTAACGAGGTTTTTTGCGCAATGGCGTGTGCCAGCGTGGATTTGCCGCTGTTCGACGGGCCAAGAATACAGATGCGCGGGCCGAGTTCGGCCAGAGAAAGTGCGGTCATTACCATGACAGCCCCATCAGTTTTAGCAGCAGTTGGACGAAGTTGTGCATGGCGAAAATCACCAGCACCGCGCCGCCGATGACGTTAATAAAGAAACCCATTTTCTGAATGTTGATCAGTTTGGCCGAGGTCAGCAGGGCGAAGCACACCAGCACCAGCCACAGGCTCATAATCAGGATATGCACCGTCGCCAGCAGCAAAAAATGCGTGAATGCGCTTTGTTTACCGGCAAACTGTGACACCACGGTGAGGTAGAGCATCACCGCTTTGGGATTCAGCACATTTGCCAGCCAGGCTTCTTTCATCGTCGTCTGGCGCGGGCGTGCGGATAGGTAGGGTGAGGCGACATTGCGGCCTCGTTTGATCAATTGCACCCCCAGCCAGAACAGATAAAGGCTACCGGCGAAACTCAGCAGGGTAAAAACGCGGGGAGAATGCAGAAGCAGGGCGCTGATACCGGAACCAATCAGCAGCGCGTGGGTATAAATGCCTAACGCAGTACCAACAATGATTGCCGCCAGACCACGACTGCCTGCCGACAGGGTGTTGTTGATCGCCAGGGTGAAACTGGCCCCCGGTGACAAAGCGACCGGCAGGATGGCGATAATAAAGGCAATAAGGTTCAGGTCCATGATGCTACGCGTGTCAGCGATAACCTACTGATGGCAATGTGAAATAATTCTGATGAAATTTCGTGACTAATGCAACGCAGCTAAGCAGGATAGTGAGCGACATCGCTGATTACGCCAAAAGGATTTCCTATGACCATTGCCTGCTTACACACCGCCGCCAGTAATATCGCCATCTTTGATCAGGCTGCCGCCAGCCTGGGTATCGCACCGACCACCATAAGCCATCTGGTGATGCCACATCTGTTGGCGGAAGCTGAATTGAGTGGCGGCATGACCAGCCAGCAACAGGCGCAGATCACGGCGCTGCTGCACAGCCTGACGCCGTGGTTTGATGCCATTCTGATCACCTGTTCGACGTTGGGGCCGGTCGCGGATGGTTTTCACAATGCAGCAAATGACTGTCAGGTTTATCGTACCGATCGTATGCTGGCTGATGAAGTCCATCGTCGCGGCGGTAAATCGCTGGTGCTCTGTGCCGCAGAATCCACGCTGGCGGCAACCACCGCGCTGTTCTGTCCATCAACGCTGGCAGGATTGCCACCGGAGGTGCGCCTGATCCCCAATGCCTGGGCGACCTTCAAAGCAGGGGATCAACAGGGCTATCGTCGATTGATTAAAGACGCCGTCAATCAGGCCCGTCAGCAAGGCGCTGACCATGTGGCGCTGGCCCAGGTTTCGATGGCGGTGGCGGCGCAGGACTTTACGGAGGAACAACGCCCGTTGACCAGTCCATTGCTGGCGTTGCAGCGTTTCGCGTAATAAATATCCCTGTAGCGGCGCGATTTATCGCGCATTTTAACCGCAACGTCAAAATCAAAGGCGCGCGATCAATCGCGCCGCTACGGAATATGCTAAGCCGGTTTGATGCGTGATCGATACCACGGAATAAACGCGACCAGCATATTTCCCCAGAATACGCCGGCTGTTAATCCGCTAATTAAACCATGCACTAAATTAAAGGTTAACGAATCAATCAGCGCCGGTTGTAAAATCACGGATACCGAAAGCACGTATTTGGCAATAAATGCCGCCACCATAAAAATAAGTGGTAGCACCGAGCCGGGACGAATTATCGTCCCTGGCTGACTACTTTGCGTGGTGGGTCGATTCCGGCGTCCGAGCATTGCCCCCAGCAGGCCACCTGATAACAGGCCCGCGAGCATCGCACCCAGTGCAGCCAGCGTCCAGTGGGTTTCTGTAAACACGCCGTGAATCGCCCACAGCAGGAACAACACGGGAATCAGGAATAATTTACCCACAGTAACCTCACGCGTTTTAAGAGCTTTGATACCGCGTGACAGAAGATAAATAAACAGAATCCACACCCAAACTGGCGTGTGTTGAATAATGGCTATTACCAGCATAATTTTCTCTCATTTGTCATAAGGTCATAAAATAGCGCTCGCCAATAAGTGCGTATTATTCACAATAAACTGGACCATTAATCATTGAGGGGAGGGCGAACTATTTTCGATGATGTATATCAATGTAGAGCATGATAACTATTCAACAACCCCAACCGCATAAATCATGCACAGGTCGTGTGGTTATAAAATTCCCGCTTTTTCGCTTTGCTTACATACGCCCCGCTGCCTGTTTGTTAAACTCCCCACCGAGAATGAACGTTCACTATAGGATTACCATGATGGTTTTTCAGCGGTATGTTATTGCAGGTCTGGCATTTTTGATTGTCGCCTGTGACCAGAGTGCAGAGAACAAACCCGGGACAATGGTCACGGAAGTTGGCGTGAAAACGTTGCAAACAGAACCGGTTACCTTAACCAGTCAACTGACTGGACGCGTTACCGGTACGATGACATCGGATGTGCGTCCCCAGGTGGGCGGCATTATCCAGAAGCGTCTGTTTACGGAAGGCGATGAGGTTAAAGCCGGTCAGGTTCTCTATCAGATCGACCCTGCCGGTTATCAGGCCAGTTATGATGAGGCGGTCGGACAACTGAAAAATGCCGTCGCCGTGGTCAAGAGCAGCAAACTGAAAGCTGAACGTTATGCGGCACTGGTCAAGGAAAACGGCGTTTCCCGTCAGGATGCTGACGATGCCGAGGCCACCTACCAGCAAAATCTCGCCTCGGTAACGCAATACAAAGCGGCGGTTGAGAGCGCACGCATCAACCTCAATTACACGCAAATCAAAGCGCCCATCAGTGGCCGCATTGGTATTTCATCCGTCACGCCGGGCGCGCTGGTGACGTCCGAGCAAACCACGGCGCTGGCGACCATTCGTGCGTTGGATCCGATCTATGTCGATCTCACCCAGTCCAGCGTGCAGTTGCTGAAGTTGAAACGCCAGCAGGCGTCTTTGCATCAGAACAGTGATGAAGTCCCGGTGAGCGTGCAACTGGAAGACGGTTCAACCTATGATCACACCGGTAAACTGGAGCTGACGGAAGTTTCGGTGGATGAATCAACCGGTACCGTCACCTTGCGCGCCATTTTCCCTAACCCGGACCACCAGTTGTTGCCTGGCATGTATGTACGCGCCACCGTCAGCAACGGGGTGAAAAATGATGCGCTGCTGGCGCCGCAGCAGGGCATCACCCGTGATGCGAAAGGCAATGCCACCGCGCTGGTGGTGGATAAAGACAACAAAGTTGCCAGCCGTGAAGTGGTGACCGATCGCGTGATTGGCAACAAATGGCTGATCGACAGCGGTTTGCAAAGCGGCGACAAATTGATCGTTGAAGGCACCGGTAAAGTACAACCGGGGCAGACCGTGAAAGCGGTCGAAACGGGCACCACCATCCCGACTGATGCCAGCGCCAACACCAGCGGAGGGAACTGATTATGTTGGCTCAGTTCTTTATCCGACGGCCTGTTTTTGCCTGGGTGATCGCCATCTGCATCATGATGTTCGGTATCCTCAGCATCAAAAACCTGCCGATTGCGCAATATCCTGATGTGGCACCGCCGCAAATCAGTATCCAGGCCACCTACACCGGTGCATCCGCAGAAACGCTGGAAAGTAGCGTGACTCAGGTGATTGAGCAGCAGTTGACCGGTCTGGATGGTTTGCTCTACTTCTCCTCCACCAGTACCGCTTCAACCGGTCAGGTCAAAATCACCGTTACCTTTGAGCAGGGCACCGATCCTGATATCGCCCAGGTCCAGGTGCAGAACAAAGTGCAGCAGGCAGAAAGCCGTTTGCCGGACGCCGTGACCCAACAGGGTGTGACGGTCGAGAAGGCACAGAGTGACTTCCTGTTGATCATGGCGTTGTACGACAAAAACAACAAAGCCACCTCTTCGGACGTTGCCGACTACCTCGTCAGTAACATGGAAGATACGCTGGCGCGTCTGCCGGGCGTGGGTAGCGTGCAGGTGTTCGGTGCAGAATACGCGATGCGTATCTGGCTCGATCCGGCCAAACTGGCGTCCTATTCACTGATGCCTTCGGATGTGGAAACCGCGCTGGAAGCGCAAAACACCCAGGTGTCTTCGGGGCAGATCGGCGCACAACCGGCGAGCAAAGAGCAACAACTGGTCGCCACCGTGCGTTCCCGTTCCCGTCTGCAAACGCCGGAACAGTTCCGCAATATCGTGTTAAAAAGCCAGACCGACGGTTCAGTGGTGCATCTGAGTGATGTCGCGCGCGTGGAAATGGGCGATGACGACTACAGCGCCAACGTGCTGGCTAACGGCCATCCGGCATCGGGTATCGCGATTCAACTGGCGTCGGGAGCCAATGCGCTCTCCACGGCGGAGAACGTGAAAAATACCGTGAATGAGTTCCGCTCCAGCCTGCCGAGTGGTTATGACATCGCCTATCCGCTCGACAGTACCGACTTCGTTAAAATCTCCATCGAGGAAGTGGTCAAAACGCTGGTGGAAGCCATCATCCTCGTGGTGATCGTGATGTTTGTGTTCCTGCAAAATATCCGCACTACCTTGATCCCGGCGATTGCCGTGCCGGTGGTGCTGCTGGGTACCTTTGGGGTGCTGGCGGTATTTAACTACTCGATCAACACCCTGACGATGTTTGGTGTGGTGCTCGCCATCGGGCTCTTGGTAGATGACGCCATCGTGGTGGTGGAAAACGTTGAGCGTGTGATGCGCGAAGAACGACTGCCGCCGCGAGAAGCCACCGAGAAATCGATGAAGGAAATTACCGGGGCGCTGATTGGTATCGCGCTGGTGCTGTCAGCGGTCTTCCTGCCGATGACCTTCTTCAGCGGTTCCACCGGGGTGATTTACCGTCAGTTCTCCATCACCATCGTCTCCTCAATGGTGCTGTCGGTGGTGGTGGCATTGACGCTGACGCCAGCGCTGTGCGCCACCTTACTGAAACCGCACGATCATGAAAGCGGCCAGAAAGGTTTCTTTGGCTGGTTCAACCGCAGCTACGAAAAAATTCAGGCGCGTTATCACGAGAAAGTCGGGCATGTGATCCACAGCTCGGTGCGTTATTTGCTGCTGTATGCGGTGCTACTGATTGGCTGTGCCTTTATGTATCTGCGTCTGCCCACCGGCTTCCTGCCGACCGAAGACCAGGGTTACATCATGGTGCAGTACACGCTGGCACCGGGTGCTACTGAAAACCGCACCAGCGAAGTACGCCGCCAGATCCAGCAATACTTCGCCACCAAAGAGAAGGATAACGTCAACGTCAGCATGCTGGTGAACGGCTTCAGCTTTGCCGGTAGCGGGCAGAATGCGGGGATTGGCTTTATCTCATTGAAAAACTGGAGCGATCGTAAAGGGACGGAAAACACCGCTGACGCGATTGCCGGTCGCGCCATGATGAATCTGTCCGGCATCCGCGATGCGCAGGTGTTTGTGCTGTCACCACCGTCGATTTCCGGTCTGGGCCAGTCGAACGGCTTTACCTTCGAGTTACAGGCGCGCGGCAACACCAGTCGCGACGAGTTACTCAAGCTGCGTAACCAGTTAATCGCCTCCGCCAATCAGGATCCGGTGCTGAGTAGCGTGCGTGCCAATACCTTGCCGGATCTGCCGCAGTTGCAGGTGGATATCGACGATGAAAAAGCCCAGTCGCTGGGTCTGTCGGTCAGCAATATCAACAGTACCCTCAGTGCGGCGATTGGCGGGACTTACGTCAATGACTTCACCGATCGCGGTAGGGTGAAAAAGGTCTACATGCAGGGTGACGAGGATTTCCGCAGCAAACCGGAAGATATCAATAAATGGTTTGTCGCCGGCACCGACAGCGACGGTGACACCACGATGGTGCCATTCTCGTCGTTCTCCTCTTCGCACTGGACCTATGGCCCGGATGTCCTGTCGCGCTACAACGGTCTGTCGTCCTATGAGATCCAGGGTTCATCCGCCTCGGGTAAAAGTTCGGGGGATGCCATGACGGCGATGGAAAAACTGGCAAGTAAACTGCCAGCAGGCACCACCTATGCCTGGAGCGGGCTGTCCTACCAGGAACGCCTGTCCGGCAACCAGGCAATGTCGCTGTACGCCATTTCGCTGATTGTGGTGTTCCTGTGTCTGGCGGCGTTGTATGAAAGCTGGTCAGTACCGTTCTCGGTAATGATGGTGGTGCCGCTCGGGGTCTTTGGTGCGCTGCTGGGGGTTACGCTGCGTGGACTGGAAAACGATGTCTATTTCCAGGTGGCGCTGCTCACCATCATCGGCCTGTCGGCGAAGAACGCCATTCTGATCGTCGAATTTGCTGAGGAGAATTACCGCAAAGGGGAAAACCTGGTGAAAGCTGCGGTCCATGCTGCCTCAATGCGTTTGCGTCCGATCATTATGACCTCGCTGGCGTTTACCGCCGGGGTCCTGCCGCTGGCAATATCCACCGGCGCAGGGGCGAATAGCCGTATCGCCATCGGTACGGGCATCATTGGCGGGACGATTTCCGCCACGCTGCTCGCGATTTTCTTAGTCCCGCTGTTCTTTGTGCTGGTCCGTCGTGTGTTCCCAGGCCTGCCGCATAGTCATGCGAGCCACACTGAATCTGCTGAGAAGACGGGGGAATAACATGTCAGCAAAACTTTTGGTGGTGTTTTTACCCTGTTTTCTCGCGGGTTGTATGTCGCTGGACCCGGACTATCAACGTCCGGCGTCACCGGTTGCCAACACCACGCCAAACGGGGATGCCTATAAATCGTTACAGGGTGCGCAGGCGGCTAACTACCGCGATATTGGCTGGCAGGAATATATTCTTGACCCCCAACTGCGTCAGGTGGTGACGATGGCGCTGGATAGCAGTCGCGATCTGCGGGAAGCGGTCGCCAGCGTAAAATCCGCCCATGCGCAATATGGCGAGGAACGTGCCGATCTGTTCCCGAGCCTGAGTGCCGGGGTGAGCGGTACGCGTTCACGCGCCCTGACCGGTGAAGG
The DNA here is from genome assembly GCF_059730565.1 of Pantoea sp. X-Soil-TKNS-1279. Classification (NCBI taxonomy): domain Bacteria; kingdom Pseudomonadati; phylum Pseudomonadota; class Gammaproteobacteria; order Enterobacterales; family Erwiniaceae; genus Pantoea; species Pantoea sp. X-Soil-TKNS-1279. The sequence continues at coordinate 2,103,502 of NZ_AP035948.1, forward strand.
TAATCAAACCGCGATCAGCAACTCTTACAGCGCGGAAGGGAGTGTCAGTTCGTTCGAGCTGGATCTGTTTGGTAAAAACCAGAGTCTGACGCGTGAGCAGTATGAAACGTATCTCAGCACGCTGGAGGGCGCACGCAGCACGCGCCTGACGGTGCTGTACAATACGGTGGATTACTGGTTAACGCTGGCGGCGGATCGCAGCAATCTGGCCATCGCCAAAGAGACAGCCGAGAGTGCGCGGCAGTCGATGGAAGTGACGCGTAAGCAGATGGAGCACGGCACCGCTTCAATGGTGGATGTCTCCTCGGCGGAAACCACTTACCAGTCAGCAATGGCGGATGTTGCCAGCTACACCACCAGCGTGGCGCAGGACAAAAACGCGCTGGATTTGGTGGTAGGACGCAGCGTACCGGATAACCTGTTACCAGCGAATATCGATGCGCTGGGCCAGGCGTTTCGCGACGTCCCCGCTGGGATCTCTTCCGATGCGTTGCTGAACCGCCCGGATGTGCTGGAAGCGGAGCATAACCTGAAGTCAGCCAATGCCAGCATTGGCGCGGCGCGGGCGAATTTCTTCCCGACCATCTCCCTGACCGCCAGCGGCGGTGTCGGCAGTTCGGATCTCTCGTCACTGTTCAAAAACGGTGCCGGGATCTGGTCCTTCGCGCCGAGCATTTCACTGCCGATCTTTAAAGGCGGCTACAACGTGTCGTACCTGAAATACACCAAAGCGCAGAAGGAATACTACGTGGCGGCGTATGAAAAAGCGGTGCAAACTGCCTTTCAGGAAGTGGCGGATGCGCTGGCCCGACGCGGCACCATCAATGATCAGTTGACCAGCCAGCGTAATAACGTGGCGGCATCGCAGACCTATTACCATCTGGCCGACCTGCGTTATCGCAACGGGGTGGATACTTACCTGAATGCACTGACCGCGCAGCGCACGCTGTATAGCGCCCGTACCAGCCTGGTCAGCACGCAGCAGGCGTATTACCTGAACCTGATCACCTTCTACAAGGTGATGGGTGGCGGTACAGCGTTGAAAGAATCTGAACTGAAGTTGTAAAACATGTCGTGGGCCGATTTGGTATCGGCCCACGGTAAAATGTAAGCGGATTTTTGTCACGGCTATCGGCAAAAATCCGCGTACTGTAATATGTCGCGCTCTTGAATACATAGCGGCGCGATTTATCGCGCAATTTTCTTTCATTTAAGGAATTAAATTTGACCAGACCAGAGCAGCAAGACTTTTTGCACCAGCGTAAACAGCTGATTATTGCTGCGGCGAAAGTCTGTTTCAGTCGTTCTGGTTTTCATGGTGCCAGTATGGCGGATATGAGCGCCGAAAGTGGTTTGGGTGCTGGTCAAATCTATCGTTATTTTAGCAGCAAAGAATTATTGGTAAGCGAAACGGTAAAAGTGATCGCTGAAGAGTGGCGAACTTTTCTGGAAAAGAAACTCAGCCAGCAGCCCGAGGTGGCGGATATTATCGCCAGAGATTCTGCGTTCTGGCGTGAGTGGTCGATAAAAGACCAGTGTTTATTACTGGAGGTCTATTCTGAAGCCTCACGTAATGCCGCCGTGCGAGATATTCTTGCGCAGCAGGAGCAGCAACTTATTTCTGCTCTTGAGCCGGTTTTTCAGCAGCAAAATCCACAAATCAGTGCGGAGCAGCGTTTTAACCAGATCCATTTTTTGTTGTTACTGATTGATGGCGTAGCCTGTCGCACTTTTGTCGATAATGATTTGAATCAGACCGAGTTGTTGCGAATCAGCACTATCCTCAATCAGCATTTGTTACCGTAATTCATTGTTGGGCAACGTTATTATTGACATCGCTGATGATACCATCAAAAAATGGCACAAAGGCGGGTGCAATTTCGCGTTGTTTCATACAGCGGCGAATAATAATGCCATCAATGATTAATGAGAGCACATATAAACGCGTATGAATAACGCTGGCGTCTTTACCCGGATACAACGCCTGTTCTTTATTAATAAAATTCTCTCTGAGGCTTTTCCAGGCATCGGTCATGATTTGCATAATGCGTGGGTTACGCATGGCTTCAGACGATATCTCCATCAATAACACAATATCGTTTTCGACTTCGTGGGGCACCAGACCCGCAGAGAACAGTGGTAAACGTGCCTCACCACCCGATTTGGCAATCTGCTCCAAATCATCATTAAGCAAATCTTTCAGCCGTTGGGTGATAGTGAATACCAGCGCCTCAATAATCGACTCTTTATTGGTGAAATATTTATAAATCAGGCCAACGCTAATATTTGCCTGGCTGGCAATATTCTGGATTGATGTCTGATAAAAGCCTTTTAATCTCATGCACTGTTCAGCAGCGTCAAGGATCTGTTCTTTACGGTTCATGATGACGGGCCTGAGGGAAATAAAAGCGTATTTTACGCAACTTATTCCGCGCTGGCTAATCATCTATTGTCAAAAATTTTGACTTAAGCCAGCAAATCACCCCACTGGTGTCTGTTTCTTCCTTCTCTATGATGGCGGTATCAAACTGACTTAAGGGAGAACGACCATGAATCTGTTACGTGCACAGCGCGATCAGCTGTTTGAGTATGGCCCTTTCACCATCCGCCGTCAGCGTCCGGGCGAGGCATTTGGTCCACTGGCGATTATCGACCAGATGACGCTGAAAACCGGGGCGCAGGTGCCGATGCACCGCCATCAAAACGATGAGATTTTCACTTACGTCTGGCGCGGTTCTTCTCAGCACCAGCATGAAAATGGGGAGCGCACGCCGCTCAACGCCAAACGCGTGATGGTGGTCAGTGCCGGTGAGGGGCTGCGCCACGAAGAATCCGCGCCGCTGATCGAAACCGAAATGTTGCAGGCCTATATTCGCCCGGCGCAGGAAGGCGGTGAGGGACGGGTACAGCACTTCACCCGTACCGAGGGCGCTGCGGTAAATGCCTGGACGTTGCTGGCGGGGCCTGAAGGCAGTGATGCACCGCTGGCCTTGCGCCAGGCAATCTATGTGTATGACCTCAAACTGGAACGCGACCAGCAACTGGCGATTCCGCAGCGCGCAGGTTTCGCCGTCTGGGTGACGCTGCTTGACGGTGTCGTGCGGGTCGGCGATCAGCGCTTGCATAAAGGTGATGCCATCAGTGATGCCGTTTCCCTGCCCGAGATTCGGGGGGAGCGTGATGCCACGGTGATTGCTTTTCTGGTAAAGGCCGATGCCCCAGCCGTGACCAGCGGCACCGTCAGCGGACAATAAGAAAACCGTAAGGGCGCGATAAATCGCGCCCTTACGGATCTTTGCTAACCGACAAACCCGCGCAGCGAGAATCCTTCTCATTTTCACATCTCGTTAACGATCCGTGACCCGCCTCTGAGTTTTGCCGCGTAGAGCCGTGCAATATTCTGACATATCGCAATACTAGATATATCTAATTATTCGATATCGCACACTCATCAACGCAGAGTTTTCCGGGAGCAATCATGGATCTGGGCATTGGTAACAAACTCGCTTTTATCTGTGCGTCGTCGCAGGGGCTGGGGCTGGCGTGCGCGCAGGCGCTGGCAGCGGAAGGGGTACATGTCACCCTGAACGGACGCAACGAAGCCAAATTGCAGCAGGCCGCGCAGCGCCTGCGCGAGCAAAACCCGACGGCGCAGGTCAGCTATATCTGCGCGGATTTAACCAGTGCCGCCGGGCGCGATACTATCCTTTCGGCCTTACCGCAGATCGACATTCTGGTGACCAATAATGCCGGACCACAGCCCGGTGCGCTGGCAGACTGGCAAGCCGCAGCGCTGCGTGAGGCGATGGAAGCCAATTTTATTCCTGCCATTCAGCTCATCCGCGCCTGGTTACCGGCCATGCAGGCCCGGCGTTTTGGTCGCATCATCAACATCACCTCCGCCATGGTTAAAACCCCGCATTACATGATGGGGCTGTCCACTTCGGCCCGCGCAGCGCTGACGGCCATGTGTAAAGCTATCAGCCAGGAAGTGGTGCGTGACAACGTCACCATTAATAACCTGTTGCCGGAGCGAATCGATACCCCGCGCCAGGAATTTATGCTGCAACGTTTAATCGCCAAAGAAGGCATCAGTCGCGAACAGGCGCGGGAGCGCAATGTGCAATCCATCGCCGCCCGGCGGTATGGCACGCCGGAAGAGTTCGGCGCGGCTTGCGCGTTTCTGTGCAGCCAGCAGGCCGGGTTTATTTCGGGGCAGAACTTGCAACTGGATGGCGGTTCCTATCCGGGGTTGATCTGATGAACAACCCCCACGCGCAGTTACTTGAGTTTGAACAACAGCGCCAGCAGGCGTTAATTCACGCCGATTTGCCGCGTCTGGCCAGCATGTTGGCGGAAGACCTGGTGCATATCCACAGCACGGGCATGGTGCACAACAAAGCGCAATTTCTGGCACATGTGCAACGTATGGGCGGGTTCATCGCGATTCAGCGGGACACGCCCGCCATCCGCGTGGAGGGTGATATCGCCATCCTCACCGGTCACACGCGCAACCGGGTGCGGCTGCTGGAAACGGGAGAAGAGGCGGAGCGCCACGGTTTCTCGACGCTGGTGCTACGGCGCACACCTTCCGGCTGGCAAATTTTGCTCTCGCAGTTAACTCCTACAGCAAAGGAAAAAGCATGAAACTGGTACGTTTTACCGAACAGGGCCGCACGCGTATTGGCAAGGTGGTGGATGATCAGGTGATTGACCTCTCCGGAGTACCTGGCGTCACCGGCTCGATGCGCCAATTGTTGACCAGCCTGGCAACGCTGCGCCCGCGACTGGAAGCGGTGCATAGCCCGGCGTATGCGTTAGCGACAGTACAACTCGAAGCGCCGATCCAGGACGCGCAGAAGTTCCTTGGCATTGGCATGAACTACCGTAAACATGCTGAAGAGGCGCGTCAGGCGGGGATCCCCATCCCGGAAAGCCAGTTGTGGTTTAACAAGCAAGTCTCCTGCATCAACGGTCCTTTCTCCCCGGTCGTGAAGCCCGCAGCCAGCGAGAAAATGGATTACGAGATCGAGTTAGGCGTGGTGATTGGCAAACGCTGTCGCCATGTCAGCGCCAGCGACGCTGCCAGCGTGATTGCCGGTTATCTGATCGTCAATGATGTGTCGGCACGCGACTGGCTGCATAAATCACCGACCTTTACGTTGGGTAAATCCTTCGACACCCACGGTCCGATTGGCCCGTGGATCACCACCGCCGATGAGATCCCTGACCCGTTGCGGCTGGAGATGAAGTTGTTCGTCAACGGTGAACTCCGCCAGCACGCCGACAGCGGTGACATGATTTACGACATCTACGCGCAGATTGCATACCTGTCGACGGTGATGACGCTGGAACCGGGCGACATCCTGGCGACCGGAACGCCTTCCGGCATTGGTGCGCCAACCGGACGCTTCTTACAACCCGGCGATGTGATGCGGCTGGAGATTGAAGGCCTTGGTCATATCGAGAATCCGGTGGTTGAGGAACGCGTATGACCAGCCAAAATTTTCGCGATTATTTAATGCCCAATGATGCCGAACGCATTGGCCTGGCGCGCGGGGTGGATCTGCATACCTACGGCGCGCGCATGTTGGCAACCGAGAAAGCGCAGAAACTCAAAGCCCACTGGCAGGCGATGCTGGATGAAACCTTCCGCGGCATTACCCCCAATGGCGAGGTGCAGTCCGGTCTGTTCAGCTTGCAGGATGAGGGATTTGCCGTGGAAGAGGCGGTGAGGGCGGCGCAGGCGTTGTTTGCCAGCCTCGATAGCGCCCGGCAGCAGCAGGTGAGTTACACCATCGATGCGCCACAGTGGCGCGCCTGGTACAACCCGGAAATCCCGTTTAACGATTACGGTGTCAGGCTGGATGAAACCTCGGCGGCAACTCATGAAGCCTTCTGGTCGCTGCTGCGGAGTTGTACCAGTGCGGCGGGTTTTAGCCGGGTGCAACAGGTGATGGATGCCAACCATTTTCTCGGTGAACTGTACGATCTCACCCACATTATGAACCGCTGGAGCTTCCATTTTTTGCTGTTCGGTTCGCCTTCCGCTACCCAGCCGTGGGGCTGGTCGATTTACGGTCATCATGTGGCGTTTTGCTGTTTTATCGTCGGGCGGCAGCTGGTGATTGCCCCGACCTTTTTCGGCGTTGAACCCAATGTTATCGACCGGGGGGATGCCAGCGATTGCGTGTTGTTCCGCGACGAGGAGCAACTCGGTCTGGCCCTGATGCAGTCGCTCAGCGCCCGGCAGCAACATCGCGTCACGATCTATCAGTTAATGGAAGATCCCGCCATGCCGGCCGATCGCTTTAACTTTGCCGATCAGCGTCACCTGGGCGGTGCATTTCAGGACAATCGGGTGATCCCGCTGGAGGGCGTCTGCGTGGCGGAATTTACGCCCGCGCAGCGTCAACAAGTGATGGCGCTGGTAGCGGTGTTTCTGGCTTTCCTGCCCGACGGACCGCGCGCTGCACGCCTGCAACAGATTGAGGCCCAGCTCGATAACACCTGGTGGAGCTGGATTGGCGGTTGTGGTGATGACGATGTTTTCTATTATCGGCTGCAAAGCCCGGTGGTGATGCTGGAGTTTGATCATCACAGCGGCATGTGGCTGACCAATGAAGAACCGGCGCGTTTCCATATTCATACCATTACCCGCATTCCCAACGGGAACGACTACGGCAAAGCGTTGTTGTCGCAGTTGCAGCAGTAAACCCAGGCGCAACGCCTGAATTCCTGTCGTACCGGGTGACGTCGTTCTGCCCGGGTAACCCACAGTGCCAGTTGACCGTTCCCGTCAGGGATTTCGGGCGGCTTCGCTGTGCCCCACGCGCGAGAAATCGCGCCGTAATTGAATCGCGCGATAAACCGCGCCGCTACAATGAGGTTATCTGGCAATGGATGTTCATAAAAAAGCCAAAATTGCTGCATTAACCGTAGTGCCTCTGGCGTTGTTCTGCGGTACTTGCTTTGCGGAGGCTTCACCTGCAACGGACTCCGATAGCGTTAACGACTGGCTCACACAAGGCAATATCTCTGGCGAGCTAAAAACCATGACCTTTTTTAAAGAGTTCAGCGGCACCCAGGTTAACAAACGCACCAGCTCGGTGGGCGGTGATATTCAATATCGCAGCCCACAAATCGGCGGTTTTAGCGCCGGGGTAGGCGTGTACGGGGCGTATAACCTCGGGCTGAATCCTTCCGACCCGGAACGTACCGAAATCTATCTGCCGTCGGAAAACACCACGGTGCTGGGTAAAGCCTTCCTGCGTTATCAGGGCTATGGCTTTGATTTGCAGGGAGGACGTTTAGGTCTGGATACGCCGTTTGCCAATGAAGGGGAAGGCTGGACCATGATCCCGGCGTTGTATCAGGGATTCGGCGGCAGCTATGCGTTTGATGACAAGGGCGACCTGAAACTCAATGCGTATCGCATCTACCGCTTCAAACCGGAAAGTTCCGACCAGTTCGGCAAAGGGGATGCCGGTAACCCGGAAATCGAGGACACCAGCATGCCGTCGGTGGACAGCGACGGTTTCACCACGGTGGGGCTGCGCTACGGTCAGCAGTGGAATACGGTGGCGGAAGCCTGGTACTACAACTTCGATAAACGCGCCCAACTCGGCTACGGTGGGGTCCAGCTACCGATTTCGGCGTTGAAATTCGGCAACTGGACACCGTACTGGGGCGCGCAGTATCTGCATGAATGGGATGCCAGCGACCAGGCGTATCCTTATCACAATATCGATACCGATCTTTATTCCGGGCGTATCGGCATGAAATCCCGCAATCATGATCTGTATTTCGCCGCGACGTATGTGCCACGCAAAGATGATGCCTTCCTTAACGGTGGCTTCTTCGCGCCCTATAGCTACGGTATTTACGACCATACCCCGCTCGAAAGTGGTCAGCCGTTGGTGTCGATGGTCACCACCAACCAGCCGGGCAAGGCCTTTGCCTTACGCTACGCGTACCATGATGAAAAGTATCTCGGGGTGTTTGGCGTGACGCGCCTGGAACTGGAGGATTCCAGCGGGATCTACTATCCGCTACCGGCGGAGAACATCAATGCCGCCTTTATGATCCTCGGCTATAACGTCACGCCGCGTCTGCATCTGGAATTCGAGTTTGACTACGTCCATTCACCGAATGAGGTGACGGGTAATTACCATGCGGAACGTCTGCGTCTGGTATATCGCTTTGGCGCGAAAATGGCAGATGATGATTATTAATCAGGAGATGATATGAGCCGACGCGAAAGTATCTATATTGATGCCTTTCCCCATACCAATCCGATCCCGGCGGCGTGTCGGATAGGCGCGATGTTGTATTCCGGGGTGATCTACGGACGCGACCCACAGACCCAGAAGGTGCCTGCCGATCTCGGCGAGCAGTGCGCGCTGATGTTTAGCCATATCGAAAGCATCGTTAAGGCGGCAGGTGGCACGCTGGAGGACGTCATTAAGGTGACGTTATGGATGCAGGATAAATCGCAGCGTGAGGTGGTGAACCGCTACTGGCTGGCGACATTCCCGGATGTCAACGCCCGCCCGGCACGCCATGCGCTGGACGGCAACTTCAGCGGTAATACCTTAATTCAGTGTGACTTTATCGCGGTACTGGATCGTTAATCTCTCATTGCGGGCAGTGATTGTATCTGCCCGCACCTTTCTCTATATTCCCTGTGCAACGGAAACGATGGCCGTAACGACTTGGACTATGTCGGAAATTTCGATATATTTAAAATTCAGTGATCATTGTGTGGTTATTTGCATAACTGCGTGGGGGCAGTCATGGTTGGACAAAGCGAAATGGATACGCAGCCTGCGGCTGGCAAAACGGGTCGCCGGGCGCGTGCCTTCGATTATGGCGAGTTACGCCTGCTGTTGCTGGCGATCATCGCCAAACAACCCAGCCACGGCTATGAGCTGATCCATGAAGTGAATGAACGTCTGGGCGGCACCTACAAACCCAGCCCCGGCGTGCTCTATCCGGCGCTCACCTGGCTGTACGATCGCGGCTATGCCGAGATTGACTTAGAAAAGGGCGGGCGCAAACGCTACCGCATCACCGACGAAGGGAATGCGTTCCTCAGTGCCAATAAAACCGTGATTGATATGTTGGTGGCGCGTGTGGTGCCAAAACATCAGGGACAAGGCAAATCGCCGCAGGCGATTGTTGAGGCGATGGACCATCTGAAACGTGCGTTAAGTCTGCGTGCCAAAATGGAGCCGGTGGCGGATCAGGTGGTCACGCGTATCGGGGAGATTATCCATGTTGCCGCTAACCAGATTGAAGCGTTGCTCAATGCGCCGACCCTGAGCGAAGGTGCGGCGAAGTGCGTGGCCGATATCATGACGCCAAACGGCGAGCGTTTTCTGCGCCGTCTCGGCAGCCATTTTCAGCACCGCACCCCGGTGGTGATGGATGAGAACAGCGGCCATTTCCGCATGAGTATGGGGGAGGTCCGTATGGAAGTGCTGGACGGTATTTTCCGCGTCACCCTCACCGCGTTGAATGAAGAGAAGCTGACCGAGATGCAGCATATTCTGGTGCGCCATCTGGAAGAGGCAGCGGTACGTGAAACGTTGGAAGTGATATGGCAGCAGGTTTAAGGTAAAAACCGCGCGATAAATCGCGCCGCTACCGAAGATTGCCCGGTCTGTAGCGGCGCGATTTATCGCGCGAATCAGAGCGACTAGCGAAAATCCGCCGCCAGCGCCGAGGTGGCTTTTACCAACAATCCCACATCGCTACCCACCGCGACAAAGGTGGCACCCAGCTCCAGATAACGGGTGCAGAGCCTGGGATCAGCACTCAAAATTCCCGCCGCTTTGCCGTGAGACTGAATGCGTACCAGCGCCGCCTCAACCACCTCCTGAACTTCCGGCGCACCTGGCTTGCCGGGAAAACCCATATCCGCCGCCAGATCGGCAGGTCCAATAAACACCCCATCGACCCCGTCAATAGCGGCAATGGCATCCAGTTGCGCCAGACCAGCACGGCTTTCCACCTGCACCAGCAGGCAAATCTGTGCATTGGCGCTGGTGAGATAATCTGGTGTGCGGTTAAAGGCTGAGGCCCGTGCCAGCGCCGCGCCGACGCCACGGATACCCTGCGGTGGATAACGTACCGCTTTCACCAGCGCCTGCGCCTGTGCGGCACTCTCCACCATCGGGATCAGCAACGTTTGTGCGCCAATATCCAGCAACTGCTTAATCAGCCAGGGTGCATCCATTGGCGCACGCACCACCGTATGCGTGGGCGAGGCTGCCAGCGCCTGTAACTGCTGCATCAACAGCGGTACGTCATTGGGGGCGTGCTCGCCATCCAGCAGCAGCCAGTCAAACCCGGCACCGCCACAGATCTCAGCACTGTAAGGATTGGCGAGCGCCAGCCACAGGCCAATTTGCGGCTGTTGGTTGTGCAGCGCCTGTTTAAAACGATTAATCGGTGCAGACATCATTACCTCACGCAAAGTAGCAGCTGACGGAACCGTGACGGCCATAGTCAGCATGGATGGTGTCGCCGTGACGGGCCTCGATCGGACGGATAAACGAACCGGCAAGCACGATTTGGCCGGCGGCAAGATGGTCGCCATACTGCGCCAGTCGGTTCGCCAGCCAGGCGATGCCGCGTGCCGGATGGTTCAGAACCCCGGCCCCTAAACCGGTTTCCTCGACTGTGGCGTTGCGCGACACAATCGCGCCCATCCAGCGCATATCGACATTTTCTGGCGCAAACAACTGGCTACCTAACACGATGCCTGCGTTGGCGGCATTATCAGAGACGGTATCGACGATAGTGCGCGCTTTGCCGCTGGCAGCATCGCTACGCACGATGCGGGTGTCGAGAATCTCCAGCGCCGGTAGCACATAAGCGGTGGCGGCCAATACCGCTTCAACGTCCACGCCTGGCCCGCGCAGTGGCGCGTTAAGTACGAATGCCAGTTCCGCCTCGATACGTGGCTGAATAAAGCGGTCAGCCGGGATGGTGGCCCCGTCATCAAACACCATGTTGTCGAACAGCACGCCGGAATCGGGAGTGTCGATATTCAAGGCGTACTGCATCGCTTTCGATGTCAGGCCAATTTTCCAGCCGATGACCTTCCGCCCACCCTCGATTTTTTGCCGCACCCACGCCTGTTGCACCGCATAGGCATCATCCAGCGTCATCTGCGGGTAGCGCAGCGACAACAACCCGGTCTGGCTGCGGCTACGCTCGGCCTGGTCCAGCGCTTCGACGGCGGCGAATAACTCGCTCTGGCTTAACATGGTCACACCTCATCCTTAACGTGATTGCGCAGGGTGCCAATCCCTTCGGCGTGGACTTCAATCACGTCACCGGGCTTCAACCAGACCGGTGGCTCAAAGCGCGCGCCCGCACCGGTGGGGGTGCCGGTGAAGATGATGTCGCCGGGATTAAGCGGGATAAAGGTTGAGATATAGGCGATGATCCAACGGAATGAGAACGTCATATTGCAGGTGCGGTCGTCCTGACGCAGTTCACCGTTAACATGGGTGGTCAGACGAATATCCGCGATCTGCGCGGCATCGGTAAAGGGCACCAGCCACGGGCCAATCGCGCCGGAGCGATAGAAGTTCTTACCCTGAGTGACATTGAATTTACTGTGTCGCACCCAGTCGCGCACCGTGCCTTCATTGCCAACTGTAATGGCAGCGATATGGTTTAACGCCTCGCTTTCAGGAATCCGGCGACCAGATTTGCCGATCACCATCACCACTTCACCTTCGTAATCAAGCTGCTCACTCTCGGCGGGGCGCAGCAGCGGCTGCTGATGGCCGGTGAATGATTCAGGAAAACGGACAAACATCGACGGATAATCCGGCGCGCTCTGACCGTCTTTATATTCAGCGTTGCGGTTGGGGTAGTTCACACCAATGCACAGAATTTTGCCTGGTTGCTCAAGCGGCATCTCGAACTGGATATCGGTCAGGGCATAATCCACCGGCAGGTTTTGCGCCTCGGCGGCCAGCGCGGTGAGGGCGTTATCAGCGATCACCGCATCCAGCGTCGGCCAGCGATTGGCAAAGCGCGGCTTAAGGTCAATCACCCCAGCGCCACTGATTAAACCATAGCTTTGCACCTGACCCTTTTCGGCGGAAAAACGGATAAATTGTGGTCGTTCCACGGGTTTTCTCCCTATTTTGGCAAAAATGCGGCGAGCAGAAGCCCGCCGCTCCCAGCATGAAGGCTGAGCAGTTTTCAAGACACAGGAGGGTTTGCGGCGTTGACGCAGCGCCGTGGCGCGTTATGCCAGGTTGAACATGCGCGCGGCGTTACCACCCAGAATGTTGGCTTTGTCTTCGGCGCTGATATCGAGACTCTCGATGGTTTCAATGCCTTTAAAGAACCAGTCTTTACGGATCGGGTAGGAGCTGCCGTACAGGATGTTTTTGCCGCCAATCACTTTCACTGCGGCTTCCAGTTGCGCTTTACCCCATTGCGGCGCGCCGGAGGTATCAAAGAAAATGTTGTTGCTCAGTTGCGCACGCAGGTTGCCGGTGCCGGTCTGGAAACGATCCACCGCATCGTTGAACTGATGTTGTGGCGGTACCAGCATATCGGCGAAGGCGTAGAACGCACCGCCCAGCATCGAGTGGATAAAGCGCAGGTTTGGCAACTCATCAAACATGCCGCTGAACAGCTCACGACCCACCGCAGTCGCCTGATCCACGCAGCGACCAAACTGGCGACGCTGGTTGGTGTAAGGCAGCACGGAGTTGAAATCCACCGGCAGCGGGGTGTGGTGAACCACTACCGGCACCTTGAGGTCGTTGAGGAACGTCAGGTATGGACGGAACGCCGGGTCATCGAGGTAGATTTGGCCGTAGTGCGCCACGATTTGCGCGCCACGGAAACCGAGTTGATTCAGGCAACGGTCCACTTCACGCAGGCAATCGTCTGTACCCCACGGTGGAACCACCGCCAGCGCTGACATGCGGCCTTCGCTGCGTTTCACGTATTCCGCCATGCGGGTGTTGACCTCTTTACAGGTCTCCAGATCCAGCCACTCCTGCCACACCGGCAGACGGAAAATAGCGTGATCAACCCCGGCTTTCTCCATATCCGCCAGTTGGCTTTCCAGCGTGTATTGCCCTTCGGCGTAGTTGAGGTTAACAAAGCCTTTAGGCTGCTCAATGATCAGCTGGCTCAGTTCCTTGCCTTCAATTTTCTCCACGCGAGTGTGCACGCCATATTGTTTTGGCACGCAGTCGAGAAATGAATTCAGCAGTTTCTTGTCAGAAAACAGCTCGCCCGGCAGCCAGTGCATGTTGGCATCGATAATCTTGCTCATAGTCAGTTCCTTTCTTTTTCAGTTAAGGGCATCAATTATTTTTGGGTGGCAAAAACCGATTTGTATTTCTTCGGTTGGTCGGTCTCTTTTTCTGTCGGGATGCGCATACCGGCTTTGGCGTGGTACTCGCTGAAAATCGACAGGGCTTCTTCGTGCGGGAAGATGTTTTCAATGTCGTCGAACGGTTTTCCGCCGCTGCGTTCTTCGACGATACGGCGCACCACTTCCGGGCCTTCGCCGCGTGATGCCAGCACCAGCCAGTTCACCTTCTCGCGGCGCTCCAGCTCATAGGCTTGCAACGCGGCGACCGGGTCAGCGATGGTGGCGAGTTTCTCGGCGATGACGCGGGCATCGACAAACGCCTGGCAGACGCTGTTGCCACCGCGCGGATACATGGCATGGGCTGCGTCGCCGAGCAGGGTGATGCGGCCAAATGACCATTGCGGTAACGGGTCATGGTCGATCAACGGGAACAGATAGCATTCGCGGGCGTTGCGGATCATGGCGCTGACATCGATAAAATCGAGCTGGCAGTCGTCAAACACATGCTCAATCTCTTTGACGCCGGTTTCCTGGTTCCAGTCCTCTTCGCTTTGTGGTTTCTCGTTCTGCTCAATCACCCAGTTCACCAGTTGATTGCCCTGGTCATCGACATTGTTCTGGATCGGATAGACGATCAGCGTGCCCTGACGAATCGGATCGCCGATATGCAGAATGCTGCCGCCGGTTTTGAACGGCGGCATCACGGTGACGCCGCGATATAAGGTCAGACCGGAGAAGTGGCTGCGGGCGGATTCCGGCAGCAGTTTGCTGCGCACCACCGAACGGATACCATCGACGCCAATCACCACATCGGCGCGCACGCTTTGCGGAGCATTGGGATTGAGACGGGTATCAAAATGCACGGTTACGCCGCTGTCATCCTGTTCGAAATGGCTGCAACGGCAACCAAGGGTGATGGCATCCGCACCGAGGCGTTCCTGTACCGCTTTGTACAGCATCATTTGCAGATGGCCGCGATGGACGAAGCGTTGGTCGTATTCGTAGCCCATATGCTTGCCGCATTGCTCGCCAAAAATTTGCTGGCCGTAGCCGGTATAGAAAATGGACTCTTTAGCTTCTACGGAGATGTCGACAAAGGCGTCGTACAAACCCATTTCAGTAATTTCTTTCACCGCATATGGCTTGATATCTACGCCGACTCCCAGCGGTTTGATTTCAGCGACGGCTTCAAACAGGCGCGGGCGAAAACCCTGTTGATGCAGGCGCAGGGCGGCAGCCAAACCGGCCGGGCCGGCACCAATGATGACGATATCCAACATAATGACTTCCTCTTGTTATTCAGAGTTAACTGTGGCTTTTCAGGGTATTAGCTTTTAGATCGTGACCGGGCTGGCGCTGTACATCGCGCAGCCAGATCGGTAATCCGGCGAGGCAGACCACCAGACCACCGATAACCAGCAGTGCCAGCGACTGTGGGTCTTCACTGTTCTGCGCGGCGATAAACAGCGGTGGACCTAAGAACACACCGACCAGCGTCAGTTGGGTGATCAGACCGCTGGTGGCTCCGATGCTTTCGCGTGATGGCGCGACCACCGGAGCCAGCGCCCACATGCCCACCAGCAAACCGCTGCCGAACATAAACAGCCAGGAAGCACCGATGGACAACATAAAGCCGAGCGGCAGGGTGAAAATCGCCAGCGCGGGTGCGCCGGTCAGTACCAGGCCTACTACGCCAATCGCGGCAGCTCTGACACCCCGGTTCAGCAATGCGCCAACCATCAGGCAGCCAATGCCGTTACATACCATCGCCACCACGTTCCAGTGGGCGACTTCCAGCAGAGGCACGCTGTAGCGTTTGGCGAGATACGGGGCGAGGGTGGAAATAATGCCGGTTTGCAAAAACGCATCAGCACCGAAGGAAATACCCAACAGATAGATCAACGGGCTACGCAGCACGGAGCGTAAGCCTCGGGTGCGTGAGAATTGTGCCTTCTCTTCTGGCGTGCGACGCGGCAGGCTGACGGTGGCGACGAACGCCAGGGCCAGCGTCAGGACCGAGTGCGCCAGGAAGGCAGCACGCCAGTTGCCAAAATGGTCGGCCAGACCGGCTGAGAGGAACGGCAGCAGAAAACTGGCAGGAACAAAGGTGGACCACAGCGCCATCGCCATATTACGTTGCTTACCGGTGGTGATGCGGATCAGCAAGGTCACGGCGGCCACGGCGGTTAACACATAACCGATGCCGGTAACGATGCGCCCGCCCAGCAGCAGATTAAACGACGGTGCCGCAACTACGCAGATATCCCCCAGCACAATCACCACGGCACCGATTAGCAACACCACCCGATCCCCGGCGCGGTCGACGATATAACCCGCCAACAGCGCGCCGAGAGCCACCATCAACGATGGCAGCGACATAATCAGGCCGATCTGGCTGTGTTCAAACACATGAAACTCTTTGGCAATCGAACCCAACTCGGTCACCGCTTCGCTGACCGTCATGGCTGCCATCACGCCGAGCGCGTAGGCGACCAGAATCCGCACCAGCGGGTTTTGAATAAATGTACTCACGATCCGTTCTCCCAATAGCTGATTTCACACAGGATTTAGCGTTATGGACTGACGCAGGCGCTTAGCCATCATTGGCAAGGGCGAGAAAGCGCTCCAGCGTGGGCGGATCGATCGGGGTTTCCGGCTGGATGACCGGAACGTTGGCGAAGGGCGTCGCTTCGGTAAACCACTTGTTTTGCGCCGGGAGTCCCCACTGGTCGGCACGTTTGGGATCGGCCAGATTCCAGCCAAGCGCCGGTTCGATGTCGATATGTTGGTAGTGGGTATTAAACAACTCGATACGATGGCCGTCGGGATCGCGGAAGTAGACGAACAGGGCACCGCTGATGCCGTGACGACCCGGACCTCGTTCCAGTTGCGGTGCGTAACCGAGCGCACCGGCCACGTCACAGGCGCGGATCATGTCGTTGGTATCAGGCAGGGTGTAGGCAAAATGGTGCAGGCGCGGCCCCGGCCCTTGGGTGAAGACGATATCGTGGGGATTCCCTTTGCGCTGTAGCCAGACGCCCCACAGATGTTGATTGTCTTCGACCTGCGACCAGGTGTATTCGCTGACGCGAAAACCCAGCGGCTGATAGAACGACCAGGCCTGACGTACATCGCTGGTTTGTAACTGATAGTGGTCAAGGCGCTGGGCGCTGGCACCGCGATATTGCTGGTAATTTTTCAGCATGCGCTCACAGGCATCCATCGACGCGCAGAATTCCAACGGGACGCCAACATGGTCGGTGACATGCAGGGTTAAGCCCTGAAAGGGCACCTCAACAATACGCGTTTCCTTACCCTGTGCGGCGAAATAGTCTTCCGCTTTATAGATATCGTCATCACGGCACACGCGCATCCCGATACGGGCGCAGTGGGTATCGCTGGCTTTTTTTAACACCAGGCTGTGATGCCCACGTTCCTCTAATCCGCGCAGATACACGCTGGACGCATCCTCATCACTGACCACCAATCCGATTAAATCGGTGTAGAAGCGTTTGCTGACCTCAAGGTCACGAACGTTCAGGACAACATGACTGGCACGCGTCACGTTGAAAGGTGGCTCCAAAACCAACTCATCGATCTGTGGCATGGGTATGTTCTCTCTTTCAGATAAAAGGGGTACCGCTCAGTGTTGTTGTAATAAATTTAGATATATCGTGTTAATAGATATATCTCATAATGTTGCCGGGATAGGAGATCGAGCGCACAGATTGAAAGGAAAATTTTTGCGGTGTGATAAATCGAATAATGCCGGTTTCGTAGCGGCGCGATTTATCGCACAGGTTTGTATCGCACTGTATCTGCATCGCTCCCCAATACATCGCGAGGCAAAAATCCGGGTTAGCAGAAACAAGCGCTATACATCGGGGTGGTGTAATTCAGGCGTTGTCACTTACACATCAAATTTTCTGGAGAGAACGCCATGTTACGTAAATCACTGTTAGCGACCCTGATGACCGCCACCGCCCTGTTTGCTACCACTGCTGCGGTGGCTGCCCCGACTGAAGCCGATTACGCCCAGGCCTTCCACACCATCCACCAGGTGAAAGCCGGGGTGCTGAATGTCGGCTATGTCGATATTGGCCCGCGTGATGGCCAGGCGGTGATTTTGTTACACGGCTGGCCGTACGATATTCAAAGCTATGCTCAGGTTGCGCCACAGCTGGCGGCACAGGGCTATCGCGTTATCGTGCCTTACCTGCGCGGTTATGGTTCAACCCGCTTCCTCTCTGCCAGTACGCCACGTAACGGGCAGCCCTCAGCGCTGGCGGCTGACACCGTGGCATTGATGGACGCGCTGGGGATCAAACAGGCGGTCTTCGCCGGGTTTGACTGGGGTGCACGTACCGCCGATATCGTGGCGGCGCTGTGGCCGGAGCGCGTGAAATCGCTGGTTTCCGTCAGCGGTTATCTGATCAGCAGCCAGGAGATCGGTAAAAAACCGCTGCCGCCGCAGGCGGAGCTGCAATGGTGGTATCAGTTCTATTTCGCCACCGAACGTGGCCGTGAAGGCTATGCGAAGAACACCCATGATTTTGCCAAATTAATCTGGCAGCAGGCGTCACCGGGCTGGAAATTCAGCGATGCGACCTTTAACCAAAGCGCACAGGCGCTGGATAATCCGGATCAGGTTGCAGTGACGGTCAGCAACTATCGCTGGCGTATCGGGATGGAACCGGGAGAAGCGAAATATGCCGCCTATGAGAAAAAACTGGCGACGCTGCCGGTGATTAGCGTACCGACGATTACGATTGAAGGAGATAACAACGGTGCGCCGCATCCGGCTCCGGCGGCATATCGGGCAAAATTCAGCGGCAAATATGAGCATCGTACCTTCAGCGGCAATATCGGTCACAACCCGCCCGCCGAAGACCCGCAGGATTTTGTGAAAGCTGTCGTTGATGCGGCAAAAATGTAATTCTGTGGTAATAAGTTATTGTCGGACCGGTATTTTATGACCGGTCTTTTTTGTCTGGCCCGCTGACAGGAGGTTGTTTTGGAGCACATTGATCACATCCTGGTTGTTGATGATGACCGGGACATCCGCGAACTGATCACCGACTATCTGGTGAAATCGGGTTATCGCGCCACCGGTGCCGCCAATGGCCGTGAGATGCGTGCGGTGCTGGCAGCGAATGCGATAGACCTGGTGGTGTTGGACATTATGATGCCGGGTGATGATGGTCTGACCTTGTGCCGCCAGCTACGCAGCGATCCACAACGTAATCTGCCGATTTTGATGCTGACGGCGCGCAGCGAAGACAGCGACCGTATCCTCGGGCTGGAGATGGGCGCGGATGATTATCTGATCAAACCCTTTGTCGCGCGTGAATTGCTGGCAAGGATCAAAGCGATTCTGCGCCGTACCCGCGCACTGCCGCCCAACCTGCAAATCACCGAAACCGGTCGCCTGATTGCTTTTGGTGACTGGCAACTGGATACCTCGGCGCGCCATCTGCTGGATACCGACGGGGTCATCGTTGCGTTAAGCGGGGCGGAGTACCGTCTGCTGCGGGTGTTTCTCGATCATCCGCAACGGGTATTAACCCGTGACCAGCTGCTGAACCTGACTCAGGGGCGCGATGCTGAACTGTTTGAACGCTCGATTGACCTGTTGGTCAGCCGTTTGCGCCAGCGGCTGCGCGAGGACGCGCGCGAACCCGCGTACATCAAAACGGTACGCAGCGAAGGTTATGTGCTGGCTGCGCCGGTCACCATTAAAGAGGTCAATGTATGAGGCTCTGGCCGCGTTCGCTGTTATCGCGTCTGGTGTTGATTGTGCTGCTCGGTCTGGTGCTGGCAAACGGTATGACGGTGGTCAGCCTGATGATTGAACGGATGAGCAGCGCCAAAACCGTGATGCTCGGCAATCTTGAATACGATGTGGCGACCAGCGTGGCAATCCTGGATCACCTCTCCCCGTCAGAGCGTCCCGGTTGGCTGGCGAAGCTGGCGCGTGGCAATTATCGCTATGAATTGTCGGCGGGGCAGCCCGGCCCCTGGCCGGATAGCTGGCGGGCGCGGGATGCCATCCGCTCGTTGCAGGAGACGCTGGGCGGCCAGTACCCGTTGACCTTTACCAATGTACCCGGCCCGCGTCTGCATATTCAGGCCCATATCACCTTACACGATGGTGCGCCGCTGACACTGGATCTCTGGCCGCGCATGCCCGCGATTGCGCGTTGGTTGCCGGTGGTGTTGTTTGCCCAACTGATCTTGCTGGCGGTCTGTGCCTGGATAGCGGTACGTCAGGTGGTCAGGCCGTTTATGCGTTTCACCCAGGCGGTGGAAGGGTTAAAACCGGCCAGCGCCAGTGCCAGCATCATGCCGGAAACTGGTCCGGCAGAGGTGCAACAGGCCGCGCGGGCCTTTAATGCAATGCAGTTGCGTATTCAGGATCATTTGCAGGAGCGAGCACAGATTCTGGCGGCGATATCCCATGACCTGCAAACCCCTATCACCCGTATGAAGTTGCGGGTTGAGATGTCGGAACAGCCCGAACTGCGCGACAAGTTGCTGGGCGATTTAGACAATATGAGTCGCCTGGTACGCGAGGGCATTGACTATGCACGCTCCGCACAAATACCGGATGAGACGCCGCAGCGTGTCAGCCTCAATGCGTTTTTGGATAGCATTGCCTGTGATTACCAGGATGTGGGAAAAGCGGTCAGCTTTTTGCCCTGCACAGGGCCGGATAATTTCAGCATTCGTCAGCAGGCGTTACGCCGCATTATGACCAACCTGATTGATAATGCGCTTAAATTTGGTTCTCAGGCTGAGGTAGCGTTATCCGGAACGGCGGAAGGCGGCATGAAAATTCATGTGCGTGATAACGGCCCCGGCATTCCGGAAGACGAACTGGAGGCAGTGCTGAAACCATTTTACCGGGTGGAAAGTTCCCGTAATCGCCACACCGGCGGCACCGGGCTGGGACTGGCGATCGCTTCGCAATTGATCAATCAGATGTCAGGGAGTCTGACGTTGAGTAACCGTCCACAAGGAGGGCTGGATGTGGAGATTTTCTTGCCGGACTAAAGCGCTGGCCGCAACTTTGTAGCGTTATGTATCAACGTCACTCCCCGACACGCAAGGCGACAAAAAGCGGGGGTGGTGGAAACAGCGTGAACACATCTGACGGGTTAAATGAACCCACTGCCAGATGACGCAGTGGTTAATTTCACTCAATCATGTTCACGAGGTTTCTGATGAAAAAGTTCCTGTTTAGTACACTCGCCGCCGTTATCCTCTCTTCGTCCTGGTCGGCACTGGCTGCGCCGGTTGACACCGTGGTGTTGGTGCACGGTGCATTCGCCGATGGCAGCAGTTGGAATCAGGTGATCCCGCAACTGCAATCCCATCATCTCAAGGTGATCTCCGTTCAGCTGCCGCTGACCTCATTACAAGATGATGTGGCCGCAACCCAGCGTGCGATAGCGCGTGCGCCAGGTAATGTGGTGCTGGTGGGGCATTCATGGGGCGGTACGGTGATCACCGAAGCCGGGAACGATGCACGCGTCAAAGGTTTGGTGTATATCGCAGCCTTCGCGCCAAACGCCGGGCAATCCACCGGTGAGCTGGCAGGGAGTTACCCACCTCCGGCGGGTAGCGCGGATATCGCCAAAACGCCGGACGGTTTCCTCTATTTGCCTGCCGCCACGGTGGCGAAGGACTTTGCCGAAGATAGCCAGGCTGCCCGGCAGAAAACCCTGACGGTGACACAAGGACCGATCCGCGCAGCGGCTTTTGGTGACAAAGTCAGCCAGGCTGCCTGGACGCAAAAACCGAGCTGGTATCTGGTCAGTACCCAGGATCGCATGATCAACCCGGATCTGGAACGGGCGATGGCACAGCACATTCACGCCCACACCCGCAGCGTGGCCGCCAGCCATACCTCAATGTTGAGCCATCCCACCAGCGTCGCGCAGATCATCACCCAAGCGGTCGATGGCAGTAACGCCCAATAACCCACAGGGGAAAAAACCTATGTCATTCATTATTGCGTTTCTCGCCGGGATGTTGACGTTGCTGAGTCCCTGTACGTTGCCGGTGATCCCGTTGGTGTTTGCCAGCGTGCGCGGTAAAAAAGGTCAGATGGTCGCTCTGCTGGTGGGGATGGTGTCGGTCTTCACCGTCGTGTCTCTGCTGATTTCGGTCGCCAGTAGCTGGGTGGTGCAGGTGACGCAAGCGGGGCGCTGGCTGGCGTTGTTATTCCTGGCACTGACGGCCGTCACGCTGCTTTCGACGCGGGCGGCCCAGCTAATCACCGCACCCTTGACGCAGTTGGGTAACCGTATCAATGACGCCAGCAATCGACGTAGCGGCCTCGCCGCAGCGCTGCTGGCGGGGTTGGCGATTGGCATGTTGTGGTCGCCCTGCGCCGGGCCGGTGCTGGGGGCGATTCTCAGCCTGGCGATCACCGCCAAAGATCCCCTCTCCGTTGGCTCGCTGCTGATTGCCTATGGCAGCGGTTGCGCACTGATGCTGGCGCTGCTGTGGTTTGCCGGGCGGGGATTGCTGGCCCGCCTGCGTCCGGGGTTGGCGGTAATGACACGTATGCGTCAGGGGGCGGGCGTGTTGATGTTGGCTTCGGTGGCGTTACTGGCCAGCGGCAGGCAGGGCGTTTTACAGGCAGGGCCGCAGCTGGCGCAAAATCTTGAACAGCGCTTAAGCCACTTTCTGCCGGCCAGCGCCCCCAAAATCACCCCGGTGCCGGTGGTTGAGCAGACACACAGCGGCTTCCCTGGGCTGGAGGGGGGAACCTCCTGGTTCAACAGCGCGCCGCTCAATCGTGCCGATCTGAAAGGTAAGGTGGTGTTGATTGATTTCTGGACCTATGACTGCATCAATTGTCAGCATACGCTGCCGCATGTGCGTGACTGGGCGAAAAAATACCAGGCGGAGGGGTTGACGGTTATTGGCGTTCACACGCCAGAGTATCCGTGGGAACGCGACCCGGCGGCGGTGGCACGCGCCATCAAGCAGTGGGGATTACCGTATCCGGTGGTGGCCGATAATAACTACGCCATCTGGAATCGTTTCGGCAATATGTACTGGCCTGCACATTACATTTTCGATGCTCATGGTCAGTTGCGTTACACCGCGTTTGGCGAAGGGGATTACGCCGGGCAGGAAAAGGTGATTCAGCAACTGTTGCAGGAGGCAAAAGCCTGACGTAGCGGCGCGATTTATCGCGCTGCTACGTGCGCGGGGCGGTAAAAACCCGCGCGATAAATCGCGCCGCTACGCGACAGTGAGCGCGCGCGATTCCAGAAACGCGGTGATCCCCGCTTGTCCCATCTCACGTCCGATACCCGAACAACGAAATCCACCAAAGGGCGCACGGGGTTCATGTGTCAGGGTATTGATCATCACGCGTCCCGCCAGAATCTGCTCACCAATCTGGCGGGCATGGTTTTCATCTGCGCCAATTACCAACGCCGACAGGCCATATTGGGTATCGTTGGCAATGGCGATCGCTTCCTGCTCATCACGGTAAGTCAGCATGCACAGCACCGGACCGAAGATCTCGTCGCGTGCAATCGTCATATCATTGCTGACATCGCTGAATAAGGTAGGTTTGACATACCAGCCGTCACGCAGAGCATCTGGTCGTCCGACGCCCCCGGTCAGCAAACGGGCACCCTGTTGCACGCCGATATCAATGTAGCGCTGGACCCGCTCCCATTGGCGCTGGTTAATCATCGGGCCGATGGTGGTCGCAGCATCTGCCGGAGGCCCCGAACGCTGGCGCTGCACGGCAGCGGTCAGTTCATGTTCAAACTCCGCTTTCCGATGTTCCGGTACCAGAATACGCGTACCGGCAATACAGGCTTGCCCGCTGTTGATAAAGCCGGCCTGCACCGCCAGCTCGGCGGCATGGCGGGCATCAGCATCAGGTAAAATCAGGGTGGGGGATTTTCCACCCAGTTCCAGCGTGACCCGTTTAAAGCTGTCGGCTGCGCTGCGCAAAATGGCTTTACCTGTCTCGGTCGAACCGGTAAACGAAATTTTCGCCACATCAGCACTGGTGCTGATGGCGTGGCCCACGCTGGCACCGCGTCCGGTGACGATATTGAATACGCCAGACGGCAATCCGGCGCGATCTAACGCCCTGGTCACCACGTCGGTTTGCCAGATGCTGAACTCGCTCGGTTTAATCACCGTGGTACAACCGGCGGCAATGGCGGTCGCCAGTTTATGGCAGATAAATCCGGCGTTGCTGTTCCACGGCGTGATCAACCCTGCGACCCCCAGTGGCAGCATTTGTACCGTGGCGCGACCCGCCTGCTGCACAAAGGGGTAGGTGCGCAACTCGGTCATCACCTGTTGCACGACATCCGCTGGATAGCGCGCCATCCACTGCGAACGTGAAGCAGGGGCACCATATTCTTCGCGAATCGCCTCGTGTAACGCCTCTTCGCTTTGTTGCAGGACCTCGAGCATATTGGCCAGCAACGCCAGGCGATCTGCGACGCTAAGGCGAGAAAAATCGGCAAAGGCAGCTTTGGCCGCCGCAATCGCTTGTAATGCATCGTTTTCATCTGCCAGCCGGGCTTTGCCGATAACGCTACCGTCAGCAGGTTTGATAATATCCAGCCACTCGGTGCCCGTCGGAGTGACAAAGCGGCCATTGATATAGATGTGTTCGAATGAGCGCATCAGGGGTTTCTCCTTATCAGGCGGGTGTGCAGAGCAAGGTAGCACGCGGGCACTGGCGCTATAATCCGCCTAACCCTGCAAAGGGTATTGCGTCTGACGGAATAATCGATGAATCGAACCGGTATCAGTGAACTTGAAATTGTGCTGGCAGTGGCGCGGCGTGGCAGTTTTAGCGGCGCAGCCAGTGAGCTGGAGATCTCGCCTTCGGCGGTGACCAATGCTGTCGCGGCGCTGGAAAAGCGCCTTGGGGTGCGGCTGTTTAATCGCACCACGCGCAGCGTCGGGTTAACCGAGGCCGGGCGGCGTTTTACGCAGAAAATCGCTCCGGCGGTGGAGATGATCCGCAGCGCATCTGAAGAAGTTGCCAGCCAGCCCGCCGATCCCGCCGGGACGTTGCGCATCAATGTGCCGCCGGAAAGTTGTGCGCTGTGGTATGACGACATTCTGCTGCCGTTTCTCGCGCGCTATCCACGTATTCGCGCGGAGATCCACAGTCAGAAGGAGAAAGTGGATATTGTGGCGGCGGGTTATGACGCGGGTATCCGGCTGGCGGATGATATCCCGGCGGATATGATCGCGGTGAAGCTGACGCCACCGCTGCAGATGATTCTGGTCGCGTCCCCCGACTATATTTCCCGCTGTGGCGCACCGGAGCAGCCGCAGGCGTTGAGCGATCATCCTTGCATCTGCATGCGTATGGCGGATGGCAGCATTTATCGCTGGGAACTGAGCCAGCAGCAGCGTCGCTATAAGGTTCTGGTCGAGCCGCAGTTGGTGGTGAATGATCTGGCTTCGGCGCAGAAAGCGGTCACCGGGGGATTGGGCATTGCCTGTCTGTCGCAGCGACATATCGTAGCGGATATACAGGCTGGCAGGTTGGTGCGCTTAATGCCGGAGTGGCAGGTTAATCTTGGCGAACTATGTCTTTATTATCCGGGCCACCGCCTGGTGCCCCCGGCGTTGAAGGCGCTCACCGGCTTTGTCCGGGAGAGGTTTACGTAGCTACCGTCTTGGACGTCAAGCGGTAGCTGCGTAATTTTCATCCCACTTTATCCGCGTTTTCAGCACCCCGAAGCACTGATGAACCAGCTTGCGCATCACCGCTCCAAGCGCGGCCTTGCTGGCTTTGCCCTTCGCGATTAGCCTCTGGTACAGCGCTTTCGCCGGGGCATTCCACCTGATCGCTACGATCGCCGCCATATACAGTTTCGCCCTTACGTCTGCCGGGCCTGTTTTTGACATCCGCGCACGCCCCCTGACTGAGCTCCCGGACGTTTTCTCCACCGGTACCACACCCAGCCACGCAGCGACCTGTGAAGCACTCCGGAACGGACACGAGCGCAGCACCGACAGCATTGTCGTGCCCACCACGCTGCCTATTCCTTTTATCGATTCCAGCAGCTCACGGTCTTCCTTCAGACCCGGATGATTATCTGTGTGGTCTGAGATGAGCGCTTCAATACGCTTCAGCTCGTCCCTGTGGGCTTTCAGGGTTCTCTCCAGCGAGTCAATGATTTCAGGCGCTGTGCGGGTTGAATGGGCTTTTTCCAGTCGGTTCTCCGCCCGCTGGACATCAGCCTGAAGTGAGTCCCGCAGACGCGTCAGCTCCCGAAGTTTACGGACCTCCGGGGAGGGAGGCACCCAGGCATCAGGCTGTTTCAGTTCGCCATAACGGGCCAGGACGTAAGCATCAACGGAGTCGTTTTTAGTCAGGATAGCCATTCCACGGGCGAACTCCCTGACCCGCTGAGGATTGCTGATGCAGACCGTGACGGGAGTATTTTCATGAAGACCGAAGGCGACGTTTTCGTGATAAATGCCGGTCGCTTCGAGCACCACCATCACCTGTTCAGGATGGCATTTTTGCCTGATTAACCAGTCATTTATCTCCCGATCGGCGCCGGGATGATTTTTGAGGGTTTTGGTTTTCTTTTTCCCGTTGCCGGGCAACAGGCAGAGGTCGAGTTTGTTTTTACTGACATCAATACCGAGATAAATCATAAGGCAGCTCCCTTTCACATGAACCATCACGCCATCTTGCCTTGTACATACGAAGTCAGAGCTTCTGGTTACCGTTCAGAGTAGATGCTGGCGTGAAAGGAGAAACGGAGGGCTTTAAGCTACGGCACAAGATCGGGTCTTAAGCGGCGCGACAAGCTGCCTCCGTTTCGTGTAACGGGTAGCTAACCAGTTACAACTTCAAGATACAAGCGGCGCGATTTATCGCGCAAAACGTTGATCGAAACGGAAGGGGATCTCCACCGCATTTTTAATCAGGGGCGCAAATTGCGGATGCTCGGGGTTGAGCAGGTAATTATACTCAACCGGCGATAAGGCGCTGGGCACACGTAACGCAACAGATGCCTGGCTGTCGATCCAAAAATCACCAAACTCACGCAACGCAGCGGGGGCCTGCGCGGCCGCCCAGTCCTGCGGTAATTGCGCCGCATCAACCCATTGAATTAAATCGTCTGGCACCTCAATGCTTAGCAGGGTGAAGAAATCGAGAATGCTGGCGCTTTGCAGATGGATAAGGGTTTCCAGCATGGTGAGGGAGGCGGTTTCGGAAGCGTACACCATCGATACGCCGATGCTGTTCCAGCGACCGCCACCTTCCCTGGCACCGTAGCCGCTCCACGCCGAGCTGAGAAAACGCGTTTTCGTCATCCGATATAACTTCACGAATAGACACCGTGCTCAAGGCGGGTGATCAGTTTCAGCACTTCATAAGCGCCGGTTTCAGAGGAGACTAAATCGCCGGGTTTTTGATTACCGAGGGCGCGCGCAGGCTCGTTCAACCATTGCAGCGCCTTTTCTCTGTCGCCTTCAAACAGTTCCACGGCGCGATCCATAACGCGAATAAAACGCACCAGACGTTCGCTCTGTTCCGCAGTAAAACGGTTTTTTAGCCCACGGGTAAAGGTGGTGCCGGGGATGCCGGTCATATGGCGCAGATCAGCCTGCGTAATACGCGCCCATGACACGATACGGCTGGCGACGGAACCCTCAAGACCGGCATCAATCTGGCCCATCAATAGCACGCCATCGGCACTGGTTAACCCGGCGAACTGCCACAAACGCTCTGGCGTTACAGGGGTGGCCGGGAGAGTGAATTGTTTCATTGTGCACCTCCATTTGGTGAGTTAATTATAACCATATGGTGATGGAGTGCAATGTGCTCAACGCAGGCTGGTGAGCAACCATTGCCCCAGCTGCGCCAGTTCGGCCTGCTGTTGTGGATATTCGCGTTCCAGACGCGTCAGTTGCGCGGCAACGGCTTCCGGGCGGTATATTACGCCGCCTAAACGTGCTGCCAGCGTTTCCAGCGGTGCCGGATTCAGGCTATCGGTGAAGATCTGGCAACGGCTAATGCTGCCGCGCTCAATGTCAAAATGGATCTCCACGCCACCCCAGCTAAAACGTTGATCGAGCAGATGGGAGAAATCCGGTGCCTGGCCGAAATTCCACTCCCAACTGCTTTGTTTGGCAAATTGTTCGGCAAAACCGGGCAAATCAGGCAAGGCTTCAGGGGAGATAAATTCAGGCTGGCACTGATCCTGATAGTACGCGAACCACGACTGCGTGACCGCGTCACAAATTTTCGCATAACTGATATCCGGCATCAGTTCGATCAAATTTGCCACGCGTGAGCGCACGGAGCTAATCCCTTTGGCCTGCAATTTTTTGATGTCAGGATTGAGATAATCCGCCAGCCGTGACAGATCTGCGTTCATCAGGAAAGTACCGTGATGGAAACCGCGATCGGGTGTTTCGCGGTAGGCTGAGCCGGAAATCTTGCGCACATCGCCCGCCACATTGACCACGATATCATTACGACCCGAAGCCTCTGCGCTGATGCCAAGACTCGCCAGCGCGTGCAGGATAATCGCGGTCGAGACGCTTTTATCATATTCCGGTTTGCCAGCCATAAAGGTAAAGCAGCAGTTACCCAAATCGTGAAACACCGCGCCACCGCCACTGCTGCGGCGCGCCAGCTTGATGTGATCTTCCGCCATGCGCCGGGTGTTGCACTCTTTCCACGGATTCTGCGCGCGCCCAATCACAATGGTTTCCGCGTTTTGCCAGAGAAACAACACGCGCTGGGTGGTGGGCATCTGGCGGAAAATACAATCTTCCACCGCAAGGTTAAACCAGGGGTCATTTGATTGGGACACTAACAAGCGCAAACTCGTCATACCGGACTCCGTTTCCATCATCAATGCGCCTGATGTTAAGCCATCCGCCACCAGTGAGCCAGTGCACAATCCTGGATTAAACTTTTTGCGCTAAAAAACACTAACCCATTGAAATGGTGTGCCCTTTGTCAGGATGCCCAAAGCGCGTCGGGCAATCACACATTACCCGGCGGCATAATGCCGCCTATATCTGTAGGCGGTGAAGCAGCCTGCCTGGGGCTGCTCCTGAATCGCGGAGATAATAATGAAAATTGCTCTACGTCTGGCGTTGCTTACGGCGCTGACTTTTAGTGCGCCATTGCTGGCGCAAACCTTTGTTTATGTATCCGAAGCCAGTGACGGCAACATTGCCCGTTACAGTCTGAATGAGAAAACCGGCGCGCTGACCTTACTCGGGCAAACCTCCGCAGGGGGGAAAGTGATGCCGATGGCGCTGAGCGCCGATCATCATCGCTTGTACGCCGCGATCCGCAGCCAGCCCTTAAGGTTGATGAGTTGGACGATTGATGCGCAAAACGGCGATTTGTTGCAGGCCAACGAAACCCCGGCCGCAGCCAGTTATCCCTATATCAGTACCGACAGTCAGGGGCGTTTTCTGTTGGGTTCTTCCTATGATGGCGATGTGGTGCACGTTTATCGTCTGGCCGCTGACGGCAAGGTTATTGCACCGCCGGTGGCCGCGTATAAAACCGGCCATGCCGCGCACTCGGTGATTAGCGATGCAACCGGCCGTTCAGTTTATGTTGGCAACCTCGGGACCGACCGGGT
Source organism: Pantoea sp. X-Soil-TKNS-1279 (assembly GCF_059730565.1). Taxonomy (NCBI): domain Bacteria; kingdom Pseudomonadati; phylum Pseudomonadota; class Gammaproteobacteria; order Enterobacterales; family Erwiniaceae; genus Pantoea; species Pantoea sp. X-Soil-TKNS-1279. Next base: position 2,132,506 of record NZ_AP035948.1, read on the forward strand.
GTTACAACTCAATCTTACCCCGGACGGCAGCCTGACGCCGATTGGCAGCGGTTTTGTTGCAACGGAAGCCGAGAATGGTGCGCGTCATTCCGTCATGTCGCCGGATAACCGTTATCTGTACAACATTGGTGAGATGGGCGGCATCATTACGCAATTTCAGCGCCAGCCCAACGGTGCGTTGAAAAAAATCGCCGAGTGGCCCAACGCAGTGGCAGCGCAATATCATCTGCAACATGGTCGTGAGCGCCTGGCCGATTACAACGATCCCACGCCGCGTATCTGGTCGGCGGATATCCGTATCACCCCGAATGGTCGTTTCTTGTATGTGACCGAACGCACCAGTAGCACGGTGACGGGTTATCGCGTCAATAAGCAGGATGGCAAATTAACCTTAATCGGCAGCTGGCCGGTGGAAAAACAGCCGCGCGGCATTGCGATTTCGCCCGATGGACGCTGGTTGATTGCCAGCGGAGAGAAAAGCAACGTCACCGGCAGCTACGCCATTAATCGACGCAGTGGGGTGCTCAAACGGGTTGGCAGCGCACCCGCTGGCGGCGATGCGAACTGGGTGACGGTGGTGAGTTACTGAAAACGTTAATCATCAGCAAGGCGCTAAAATGCGTGCCTTGCTGATGATATGCTTTGATTGGCAACGGTTTCCAGGTTTTGTAAGCGATCGATAATGATGTCAAAGGCCAGGTTTGCGCCATAAAAAGCACAATGACCAATTCGCTCAATATGGCCAGATTTGCAGAAACGAGTAAGCGCTTGATCGATAGATGCACGGGAACCCACTTCGGCAAACAGTGAGGGAGTGAAAGGTTCCCCGGTTGGTTGTGCCGCAATCAGCTCTCTGATTGCCTGAGTTGTGGACATGGTGACCTCCGTTTGTCAGATATTTTATGAAAAAATCTGATATTCAATAAGTTCAGGTTATCGATTTCACCCATACCAACTGTACCCCCTTGGCACGCGAGAAAAGCCGGCTTCTTTCAGCGCGGCAAGCAGCGGGGATTGTCCGGCGGGCTGATCGTCAACACGTTCCAGGGTAAAGCTGAGGTGTTTTTCCCGTCGAAGAGCTACGCCCAGTGCCAGCACTGCGGCATGTTGTTCATCGAAGGTGGCGTTGGTGGCAAACGTCATCAGTTCCTTACCGCCTTGCGGCAGATACAACAACACGCGACCAGCGGCGATCACCACCACTGCGCCTTGACGGCGGGTGGGGCGATTTCCGGCCAGGCTTAGCGGCCACGGCAATTGCACACCGAAGGGGTTAGCGGGATCGAGCACCGCCAGCGCTACCGGGGTCCCCACCTGGCGTGGGCTATTGGCGAGTTGGCGCAGGCGATCAATCACCGTGTGTTCAGCGAACTGGGCGGCCCCCATGCCTGCGACAAAGCGGCCACGCAGCAAACGGCCGCTATCTTCCAGGCCACGCAACACCGGTTGCAATGCCGGAAAACCGCCGGGCACCTGCTCGGCGATAGCCGCGCCGCGACTGACGACAGCAAAGCGATCGAGCATATTTTCCGTCAGTGCCAGGGCGCGCTCGGTGTCGGCCAGCGCCGGGCGCGCCAGCAACGACCAGCGGCCCGCCATGCTATTGAGGCCGGGACTGCTGGCAACGAGGCGGGTTGGGGCAGCATACCCCCGATGTCCATGCCGATGGCGGTGGGTACGTGGTCGCGGTGTGCTGGCATGACCGGTAACGCTGCGTAAGGCTGACCAGGTGTCGGTGGTGAGATAACCGCGCCAGGCGAGATCCCACATGGCCTGGTAAATCAGGGTGGGATCGCCTTCCTCAGACGTGAGGCGCGGGACCAGTTGGCGCACAAACCAACCGCTCCCATCCTGTAACAGCGTCAGGATCTGTTGTTGCAACGGCGTCAGGGCGACGTTTTGTCCTTGATCCGCGGGTGGCAAGGTTTCGGCAGCATACTCGCTCAGATGCAGTGACACCATCCCTTCTGCGGCTGCTGCGGTGCGCCGTCCATGCCAGACCACTTCGCCACTGGAGAGCAATTCGTCCAGCATTGCAGGCTGATAATCGCGGACCCGCGCCGGGAGGATCTGCGTTTCCCACAGCGCGGCAGGCAGGGCAATTCCCGCTAGCTGTTCAATCACCCGCACCACGCCGTTGACGCCACTCAACGCCCCCTGAGCCTCACGCGCGTTGGCATCGCTGATGACTCCCTGACGTTCCAGCAGCAGGGTGACATAGATCGCCGGATCAACCGGTTTCGTGGCCTCACGCGCCGCCTGGAGCGAGCGCAGGCGCAGGCGACGAAACACATTTTCCGCCACCCACTGCGGTTCATCATCGTCAGCAGTGGTGAAGTCACCTTTCATCAGTTTGCCCTGCTGACGTAATTCTTCCAGCGCATCGGTCACCACGGCGACACCAAGGCCGAAGTGACGGGCGAGGTCTTTGCTGGTGAATAACGCGTGGGTACGGGCATAGCGCTGGAGCAAATCATATAACGGACGTGTCACGCGCTGGAGCAAGGCTGGCGGCAGTGTTTCCGGCACGCGGCAACCCAGCGCATCACGCAGACGCGAGGCATCTTCTGCCAGCGCCCAGCGTGTCTCACCGGCAATGCTGACGCAAAAGATGCGCTGTGCCTGTTGCAAAGCCTTTAAACCGTCACTTAACGCCTCATCGCCGCTGTAGCGCAGCGCCAGTTCTGCGTGGGTTAACGGACCGACCTCGCGCAGCAAGTCTGACAACGCTTCGATACTGGTGGCGTGATAGCTGGCGGGCAGGCGCTGTAACTCTTGTTCCACCCGCGCCACCATGTCAGCATCGAGCAGCTCACGCATATCCACTTCACCGAGCAGCCGCTTCAGCAGTTTGCTGTCCAGTGCCAGCATCGATGCGCGTTTCTCCGCCTGGGGAGCATCGCTGGCATACATAAATTCCGCCACATAACCGAACAACAGCGGTGCTGCAAAAGGTGAAGGGGATTCGGTGGTGACATCTGCAAGCTGAATCTCTCCCTGTTGCAGACGTGCCAGCAGATGGTGCAGGGCAGGAAGATCATAAACATCCTGCAAACATTCACGGGCGGTTTCGATCAGGATGGGAAAATCATCGAACTGGCGGGCAACTTCCAGTAACTGCCCGGCACGCAGTCGCTGCTGCCATAACGGCGAGCGTTTGCCCGGATTGCGGCGTGGCAGCAGCAGGGCGCGGGCGGCACACTCGCGGAAGCGAGCGGCGAACAGCGCCGACTGACCGACCGACTGACTTACCACCCGTTGCAGTTCATCCGGCTCAAACAGGAACAATTCAGCGCCAGGTACGCGACCGTCGCTATCGGGAAAGCGGGCGACGATACCGTCATCACTGGCCACTACGGCGGGATCGATGCCCATGATCCGGGTGATCCGCTCAGCCACCGCCAGCGCCCACGGGGCATGGACGCGTTGACCATAGGGTGAATGCAGGATGACGCGCCAGTCGCCGGTTTCATCCCGACAACGCTCAATCAGCAGCGTGCGGTCGGTGGGGAGCACGCCGGTCGCCTGGCGCTGCTCGGCGATCAGCGTCTGGATATTATGACGGGCATGGTCATCCAGGGTGTCGGCTATGGGGGCACCCTGATCAACCTCGCGCAGATAGCGCCCAATGGCTTCACCTAATGCGGCAGAACGCCCTACACCTTCGCCATGCCAGAATGGCAGACGCGCCGAACGCCCCGGTGCTGGCACCACCACCACCTGATCGTGGGTGATTTGCTGGATACGCCAGGAGGTGGCACCGAGGGTAATAATGTCGTTCACCCGCGATTCATACACCATCTCTTCATCCAGTTCCCCGACTCGCCGCGCGCCAGTTTGTTCTTCTCCTTCCGGCAGCATCACGCTAAACATGCCACGGTCCGGGATGGTGCCGCCGCTGGTGACAGCCAGATGCTGCGCACCGGGGCGACCACTCAGGGTGTGATTATGTCGATCCCAGATAATGCGCGGGCGCAGATTGGCGAATTCGTCTGAGGGGTAACGTCCGGCCAGCATATCCAGTACCGCTTCGAACGCGGCGCGTGGCAAGGAGCGGAACGGATCGGCGCGCCGTACCAGGGCAAACCAGTCATCAAGTTGCAACGTCTCCATCGCGGCGGCGGCGACAGTCTGCTGGGCCAGGATGTCGAGCGGATTGTGAGGCGGGGCGATAGCATCCAGGTCGCCTGCCAGCATCGCTTCAACCGTGACGGCGGTATCCAGCAAATCACGCCGGGTACGGGGCCAGAATATTCCTTTGGGCGTGCCGCCCACCTGATGTCCGGCGCGTCCGACACGTTGCAGAGCGCTGGCGACCGACAGTGGCGCACCCACCTGAATCACCAGATCGATATCGCCCATATCGATACCCAGTTCGAGGCTGGAGGTCGCCACTACGCAACGAAGTTCACCGGCTTTCAGGGCGGTTTCAATCTCCAGGCGCTGCTCCTTTGACACCGAACCGTGGTGCGAGCGGGCAATCAGGTTGTCCGGCGTCTGCGTGCGTTTTTCCGTGCCGCCGGTAAAGGAGCCGTAATCAAAGGAGGCTTCCGGTACGGTCGGCTGCTCACCCAACTGGCGGGCGTAGCGTTCATTCAGGCGCGCGGTGAGTTTCTCTGCCAGCCCGCGCGAGTTGGTGAACACCAGCGTGGCGCGGTGGCGCAGCACTTCGTCAAGAATGCCCGCTTCAATATGCGGCCAGATCGACCCGGCGGCGAGCGTGGCATCCTGCACAGCCTGGCTGTCCGGACGTTGCTGGATGTCAGTCATATCCGCCACCGGAACGGTGATGGTCAGTTGCAGTGGACGCTTCGCCGCCGGATTGACCACCAGGGTTTCGCCCACCCCTCCGAGAAAACGCGCCACGGCCTCGGGGGGACGTACGGTCGCGGATAACCCAATCCGCTGCGCCGGTTGCGCCAGCAACGCATCGAGCCGTTCCAGACTGAGCGCCAGATGCGAGCCGCGTTTGCTGCCCGCTACCGCATGGACTTCATCGACGATCACCGTGGATATTCCCCGCAGCGTTTCGCGCGCTTTGGAGGTCAGCATCAGAAACAGGGACTCAGGCGTGGTGATCAGGATATCCGGTGGGCGGCGTTGCAACTGCGCCCGCTCAGCGCTGCGTGTATCGCCAGAACGCATCCCCACCTGCAAGGTGATTTCCATTTCATCCTGCTGGCGGCGTTGTGCCTCCACCCCCGCCAGCGGCAATTGCAGGTTGCGCTGCACATCGGCGGCCAGCGCCTTCACCGGCGAGATATACAGAATGCGGGTTTTATGACTGCGGGCAACCGCATCTGTCTGACTGCGTTCTCGGAATAGCGCATCGATGGCATGCAGAAAGGCCGCCAGCGTTTTACCCGATCCGGTTGGTGCAATCACCAGGCAATTTTTACCACTGGCGATGGCCTGCCAGGCTTTGGCCTGAACGGGGGTGGGGGCAGCAAAAGTGGCCCGGAACCATGCCTGCGTAGCGGGTAAGAAATGCTGGAGAGCTGCGTCTGACATCCGATTTCCCTGATTTCACTAAGGTGCGTTTTGCAGTGTAGCGAAAGTGAGCTCGCATGCTGGCGTAGCGGCGCGGTTTATCGCGCGCTTTTGACCTTTGTGGGGTAAAACCTGCGCGATAAATCGTGCCGCTACGGTACGGATTCTTTTACGGTAAGGTACACGCCTTTTGCGGCACCACGTATCCCAGCTCTTCCGAAATCGCACGGGCGGTGGCGACCACCGGACCCATCAGTTTTTTTACCCCAATCTGTTGCATCTTGGCGGTGGGCAGTGAAATCGACACCGCATAAGGCACCCGTTGCTGAATATCAAACACCGGCGCGGCAATGCAGGAAACCCCCAGTTCATTCTCTTCGCGATCCATTGCCGTCTGCTGCTGACGAATGGACTTCAGTTCTTCCAGCATCTCCGGGAGCGTAGTGATGGTGTTTTTGGTCAACTGTTGAATGCTGTCCTGATGGCTTTGCCAGTAATGCGCCGGATATTCTTCGCTGCCCCAGGCCATAAAAATCTTCCCCATCGCCGAACAATACAGCGGCATATGCTGGCCGATATAGGCGCGGGTGCGCATCATCCCGGTGGTGGGTTCCAGTTTATAAATCAGGATCACATGATCATCTTCGCGGCTGGAGAAGTTGACCGTTTCGCCCACTTCCAGATTCAGTTTCTCCAGATGCGGGGCAGCGACATGGATGATGTTGAGGGAGGAGAGGGCCTTCTGTCCGACAGAAATAAACTTAGTGGTCAGACGGTAACTGCCAGGCGAAGGCGCCTGCGTGACATAACCGCTGCTGTGCAAACCCTGCAACAGGCGATGCACGGTACTTTTGTTCATCCCGGACAACTCAGAAAGATGGGCCAACGGGCAACCGTTCGGGTAGTTGCTCAGTAATTCAATCAGTTGCAACCCACGAAACAAGCTCTGCGTCCCCAGTGGCTTGTCATTCTTCTCTTCCTTCGCTTTCGCTACTTTAACCACCATCCACGCTTCCTCTTAGTTTTCCCACTCCGATAAAAGAGCAGTCGCCAGATGTTAACCCATGCACTTCAGCCTGGGAATCCTTCGCCAGGTTTAGTGTGACTTTTGGCGAAAATCCACCCCTTACCGAAGTGAGCGATGCATCACAAATCCGCAACACGAATTATATCTATTTGTTTATTAATGAAATTTATCCTCGCTACTTCTTTGCTTTTCCTGCGCACCAGGAATAGTATTTTTTGGAATCGTATTTCGTATGTTGAAATTTAGCGGTGTTTTGATGCTGTCGCCGCTGTTGATGCTCACCAGGAGTTTGCAGGAGGCGGTAATGCAGCATAGCCCGGGTACACCGGTTCTTACTCTGAGCCATATCACCAAACGCTTTGGCGGTAATCCCGCCGTTAATGATGTCAGTCTTGAGGTTTTTCCCGGCGAGGTGGTTGCCCTGCTGGGAGAAAACGGTGCCGGAAAATCCACGCTGATCAAAGTGCTGGCCGGAGTGTATAGCCGGGATGAGGGCGATATCCGCTTTCACGACGCCAGCATCGCGTCGGCCGCCAGTCTGAAAACCGCCACCCGGCAGCCAATCGCCTTTATTCATCAGGATCTCGGGCTGATTGAATGGATGACGGTGGCGGAAAATATGGCGCTGGTGATGGGTTTTACCCGTCGTCTCGGCTTGATCGACTGGCGGGCGGTGCGCGAGCGTTCGCGTGCAGCCCTGAACGATGTCGGCATCATGCTGGACCCGGATGCCCGCGTGTTTGAACTGTCGCGCACCGAGAAATCCCTGCTGGCGATTGCGCGCGCAGTGGCGGTCAACGCCGAAGTGCTGGTGCTGGATGAACCTACCGCCTCGTTACCCGCCAACGATGTGCGTCACTTGTTCGAGGTCATCAACCGACTGAAAAGTCGCAAAGTTGGCATGATTTACGTCACCCACCGCCTTGATGAAGTGATTGAGATTGCCGACCGCATCTGTGTGATGCGTGATGGTAAACGCGTTGCAGAAGGCAACACTGCCGATTATCAACTGCACGATCTGGTGGAGATGATTGTCGGGGAGGCGCTGGAAGGGAATCAACGGCAACCGCTACCGGCTGCGAGCAAACCGGTGCTGGTGCTGGATCAACTCTGCATTGATGAAGTCGGGCCGGTCAGCTTCAGCCTGCAACCGGGCGAAATGCTGGCGCTGGCTGGCTTACGCGGTGCCGGGCAAGAGGAAATTGGCCGCCTGCTGTTTGGTTTGCGTCAGGCCACCGCCGGGACGCTGCGCTTCCGTGACCAGGCGTATCAGCCACAGACGCCTCAACAGGCGATGGCGGCTGGCGTGTCGCTGGTGGCGGGGGACCGCACCGGCGAGAGCCTGGTGATGTCGATGAGTGTGCGTGAAAACCTGTTTCTTAATCCCTGCGCCAGTGGTCATCGGCTTTTGTCACGCTACGGACGGCGTGCCGAAATCGGTGCCAGCTGGTGGAAAGTTCAGTTATTCGATGTGCGTCCGAAAGACGTCAATCTCGACATCAGTGCCTTATCGGGCGGCAACCAGCAGAAGGTGGTGATGGCGCGCTGGATGCATCTCAATGCGCCGCTGCTGATTCTGGAAGACCCCACCGCAGGCGTCGATGTGGGCGCGCGCGAAGAAATCTATCACCTGCTGAATAAAGCGCTGACCGAGGGCGTGGCGGTACTGGTGATATCCAATGACCTCGAAGAGATCGCCCATATCTGCAACCGCGCGCTGGTGTTTAACCGTGGTCAGGTGGTCGGCGAATTAAAAAATGAACAGGTTACCTTTGCCGGTTTGCTGGAGCTGGCCTCTGCCAGCAGCGCTGCCCCATTAACCACCGTCTGAAAAGGAAGGCAGGAGAAAAATTATGTCAAAAACATCCGTCAAATCCACTGCGCTGGAGCAGCGGGTCAGCCTTGCGCAACATGGCTTTGCCCCCTGGTCGATGCAGATAATGACCCGCTACGGCCTGTTGCTGTTATGTGTGGTGTTAACCCTGTTGTTCTCGGCGCTGTCACCGTCGTTTGCCACCATGCTGACCTTACAGGCGATCCTCGCCAGTAAAGCCAAGATTGCGCTGCTGGCGCTGGCGGCGACCTTGCCAATGATTGTCGGCAAGATCGACCTGAACGTCGGTTTCGGCATTGTGCTGTGGCATATCCTCGCCATTACCCTTCAGGTGGAGTACGGCTTCTCATGGCAGATGGCGGTGCTGACGGTGCTGGTGATCTCGGCGCTCTACGGGTTACTGAACGGCATCCTGGTCGCGCTAGCGGATATTGACAGCTTTGTCGCCACCCTCGGCTCCGGCACCGTGCTGTACGCCGTGGCGCTGTGGCACTCCGGTGGTCGGCAAATTGTTGGCGATCTGCCGGATGCCTTTAGCGCGCTGCATCATACCGAGTTGTTCGGCATTCCCATCGGCGCGTTTTATGTGTTGATCGTTGCGCTGGTGCTGTGGCTCGTCACCGAACATACCCCGTTGGGCCGTTGCATGTATGCGGTAGGTGGCAACCCCACTGCCGCGCGCCTCAACGGCATTGCGGTGAATAAATACATCATCGGGACCTTTATCGCCTCCAGCGTGTTGACCGGTTTCAGTGGTGTACTGATTGCGGCTGAACAGGGCGTAGGCCAGGCCAGCGTCGGGATGGATTATCTGTTGCCAGCGCTGGTGGGGGCTTTCCTCGGTAGCACCACCATTCGTCCGGGACGGGTGAACATCTGGGGCACCGTGGTGGGTATCGCCATTCTCGCCATCGGTATTGCCGGGATCCAACAATTTGGCGGCGACTTCTGGGTCGAACCGTTATTTAACGGCGCGACCTTGTTGCTGTCGATTACGCTTGCCGGTTACGCCCAGCGTCGCCGCCTGCTGAACCAAAAAGCCGTGGTGCGCAGTCAGAGCGCACCGACCTCTGCACCTGACCATAAACAAAAAACCATCACACCAGGGAATTCATTATGAAAAATCAGGCATTGAGTCTTACCTTGGCCGCTTTGCTGGTGGCCTCCGCCTCCGCGCAGGCTGACAGCTACCTGGATCAGGCGACCGCTGCCGTGGCGAAGGCCACCGCCAGCTCGAGCACCTGGGATGGGCCGACCACCGGCCCCAAACTGCAACCGAACAAAAAAATCATCTTTATCGCCTCTGATATGAAAAACGGTGGGGTGCAGGGGGTGCAGCAAGGGCTAAGTGAAGCGGCGAAGGTCGCGGGATGGAAACTGGAAACCCTGGATGGTGGCGGTTCGGTGAAAGACCAGCTTGCGGCGCTGAATCAGGCAATTGCCCAGCGCCCGGATGGCATCGTGATTGGTGGCTGGAACCCGAACGTGGCAAAAATCCCGCTGAAGAAAGCCAAAGAACAAAAGATTGTGCTGATGGCCTGGCATGCTGAACCGCAGCCGGGACCGATTGCAAAATATGGCGTGACGGACAATATCACCTCCGATTCCAATGATGTGGCGCGGCTGGCGGCGCAATATGCCGTGGTGAAATCCGGTGGTAAGGCGCAGGTGTTGATCTTCACCGACTCGCTCTACCAAATCGCGCTGGACAAGGCCAATACCATGAAGCAGGAGATTGAGAAGTGCAGCGGCTGCAAGGTGGTGGAATTTATCGATACGCCGCTGGCGGATACCGCCAACCGTATGCCTTCCATGACCTTCAGCCTGTTGCAGAAATACGGCGATCATTTCCAGTACGCGCTGTCGATCAACGATCTCTATTTTGACTTTATGGCTCCGTCGCTGAAAACCGCGGGTAAAGGGGGCAGCAATGCGCCTTTCAATATTTCTGCCGGTGACGGTTCCATCTCGGCTTTCCAGCGTATCCGTAACAGCGACAGCCAGATCGCCACGGTAGCTGAGCCGCTCAAGCTGCACGGCTGGCAATTGCTGGATGAGTTCAACCGCGCCTTTGCCGGTCAACCTTCCTCTGGCTATGTAACGCCGGCGCATCTGATCACCAAAGACAATATCGCCAACGACGGCGGCCCGGAAAACAACTACGACCCGGCGAACAACTATCAGGGACACTACAAAACCATCTGGGGCGTACAGTGATGCAGCCGGAAAAACTCTGTTCACCCGCCATCTGGGCCGAAGGCCCGGTATGGCTGCCGCAGCAGGATGCGGTGGTGTTTAGCGATGTCAAAGGCAACCGGATGTTCCGCTGGCAGCGCAACGGTGAGTTGAGCCTGTGGCGCGCCAACGCCAACTATGCCAACGGTAACGCGCGGGACCTTGAGGGGCGAGTGGTGAGTTGTGAACATGGTCGCCGCGCCATCAGCCGTACCGAGCATGACGGTAGCGTGACGCTGTTGATTGATAAGGTCGAGGGCAAACGCTTTAACTCACCGAATGATGTGGTGGTACGTTCCGATGGCACCCTGTGGTTCACCGATCCGCCGTACGGGATCGTCAACGATGAGGAGGGGTATCACGCCCACAGCCAGGTGATCGGTTGTTATCTCTACTGCTTCGATCCGGCCAGCGGGCAGCTCAGTATCGCCGCCAGCGATCTGCAACGTCCCAACGGCCTGGCGTTTTCGCCCGATGAAAGCCTGCTGTACGTGGCCGATATGTCGGTGGTGGATTTCCCCACGCTGGGGCGTCGCCAATTGCGCGTCTACAAGGTGGATGGTCGCGAGTTGGTGGCGGGGCAATTCTTTGCCGAGGTGGCACCGGGTTTTCCTGACGGCTTCTGTGTTGCGGCGAACGGCGATATCTACTGTAGCTGTGCCGACGGCGTGATCATCTTCGACAGCAGCGGTCGGACGCGCGGCAAAATTGCGTTACCGGAGCGGGTATCGAACTGTACGCTGGGCGGCCCGCAGGGTGACGAGCTGTATATCACCGCCACCACGTCGTTGTATCGGGTGCGTTTGTAACACCCTCGCGTAATACCAGACATCCCCGTAGCTGCGCGATAAATCGCGCAGCTACGAATGGGTGAAAATGTCGGGGCAGGATCGTCTGTCCCGGCTTCCCCACGTCTGAAATCTGGCCGATTTGCGGCCGATCACAAAAGTCGATCAAAGTTTTATTTGATTGATTTTAAACGATAAATTTTCCATCCATTTCTTTGACTCCTCTTTGCTTTCGCCATACGATTTATTTGGAACGACATTCCAACATATGAAATATAAAGCGTAGCGCTGGGGAGACAGTAGCCGTTATGAGAATCAGCTATCAGCAATTATATGAAGAATTCCTGCGCGTCTTGCTGAGTCGCAAGGTGCCAGAGGAGAAGGCCACCGCGTGTGCCGCCATGTTTGCCGAAACCAGCCTGAATGGTGTCTATTCCCACGGCGTGAACCGTTTTCCCCGTTTTATTCAGCAACTGGATGCCGGACATATCGTGCCGGAGGCCACGGCCAATAAAGTGTTGTCACTGGGTGCTATCGAGCAGTGGGATGCGCACCGCGCCATCGGCAACATTACCGCGCGCAGCATGATGGATCGCGCTATCGAACTGGCGACCGATCACGGCATCGGTCTGGTTGCCTTACGTAATGCTAACCACTGGATGCGCGGCGGCAGTTACGGCTGGCAAGCGGCAGAGAAGGGCTATGTTGGCATCTGCTGGACCAACTCGATTGCGGTGATGCCGCCGTGGGGGGCGAAAAACTGTGCTATCGGCACCAACCCGCTGATTGTTGCGGTACCGGGTGAACCCATCACCATGGTGGATATGTCGATGTCGATGTTTTCCTACGGCATGTTGGAAGTGAATCGCCTGGCGGGCAAAACCCTGCCGGTGGATGGCGGTTTTGATAACGACGGCAACTACACCCGCGATCCCGCCACCATCGAAAACAACCGTCGCATCTTACCTATGGGTTACTGGAAAGGCTCGGCGTTGTCGGTGGTGCTGGATATGCTCGCCACGCTGCTCTCCAACGGCGCGTCGGTGACCGAGGTGACCGAAGACAACGGTGACGAATTTGGTATCTCGCAGGTGTTTATCGCTATCGATGTCGATCGCCTGATTGACGGCGCCACCCGCGACCACAAACTGCAACGCATTCGCGCCTCGATTACCGGTGCCGAACGTGCCGACAGTCAACAGGCGGTACGCCTGCCGGGTGAGCGCTTCCCGGTGCTGCGGGCGGAAAACCTGCGTCTCGGCATCCCGGTGGATGAGCGTGTCTGGACGCGTATCCAGGCGTTGTAACGGAGGATAACCCTATGATTACCGGACATATCGCCAACACCGATGCACGCCACTATCCGCCCGCTATCGCCCGCGCCATTGCGTATCTGGCCGGTCACGATCTGGCAACGATGGCCGCCGGACGCCATGTTGACAGCGCCACCGGTTGGCAGGTGCAGGTACTGGATCTGCAAACCGCACCGGCTGAGGAAAACTATCCTGAAGCGCACCGCCACCATATCGATGTGCAATATCTGGTGTCGGGGGCGGAGGTGATTGGCGTAGCGAATCAACCCGCCAGCCTGGCGGTGCACCAGCCGTACAACCCTGAACGCGACATTATTTTTTACCAGCACGCAGCGGATGAAACTCTGATTCGCATGGTGCCAGGCACCTTTGCGGTGTTCTTCCCGCAGGATATTCACCGACCCAACTGCGCACCGGATTTGCCGGGTGCGATCCGCAAAGTGGTGGTAAAGATCCCGACAACCGCGCTGGAGGAGGTCGCATGAGTCTGACATCAACCGCACTGACGCGTGAAGGCGTTCCGGCACTGCGCTGGCTGCGCATCATCCCGCCGATTTTGATCACCTGCATCATCTCCTACATGGATCGCGTCAATATCGCGTTTGCCATGCCGGGTGGGATGGATGCAGAGCTGGGCATCAGCGCTTCGATGGCTGGGTTAGCCGGTGGCATTTTCTTTATTGGTTATCTGTTCCTGCAAGTACCGGGCGGCAAGCTGGCGGTGTACGGCAACGGCAAACGTTTTATTGGCTGGTCGTTGCTGGCATGGGCGGTGATCTCGATCCTCACCGGGTTAGCCACCAGCCAGTATCAGTTGCTGGCGCTACGCTTTGCCCTCGGCGTCGCGGAAGGCGGCATGTTGCCGGTGGTGCTGACGATGATCGGCAACTGGTTCCCGGATAAAGAACGTGGTCGCGCCAACGCCATCGTCATTATGTTCGTCCCGATTGCCGGGATCATTACCGCACCGCTGTCAGGCTGGATCATCACCAACTGGGACTGGCGCATGCTGTTCTTTGTTGAAGGGGTGCTGTCGGTGTTCGTTATGGCCTTGTGGCTGTTCACCATCAGCAACCGTCCGCAGGAAGCGCGCTGGATTTCACCAGCCGAGAAGCAGTATCTGATCAAGACCCTGCACGATGAACAACTGATGATTAAAGGTCAGAACACGCGCAAAGCCTCGCTGAGCCGGGTGATGCGTGAGCCGGTGATGTGGCGTCTGATCCTGGTGAACTTCTTCTACCAGACCGGGATTTATGGCTACACCCTGTGGCTGCCGACCATCCTCAAAGGGCTGACCAACGGTAATGCCGAGAAGGTAGGGATGCTGGCGATTCTGCCGTATGTCGGGGCGATTTTTGGCATGTTCCTGTTCTCGGCGCTGTCTGATGCCAGCGGTCGCCGCAAGATTTTCGTGGCGCTGCCGCTGGCCGGGTTTGCCCTGTGTATGGCGCTGTCGGTGCTGCTGAAAGCACACATCTGGTGGTCGTATGCCGCCCTGGTGGGCTGCGGCGTGTTTATCCAGTCGGCGGCTGGCGTGTTCTGGAGCATTCCGCCACGTCTGTTTAACGCTGAGGTCGCCGGTGGTGCGCGCGGTCTGATCAATGCGCTGGGTAATCTCGGTGGGTTCTGCGGTCCGTATATGGTGGGCGTCCTGATTGCGGAGTACAGCAAGGATGCCGGGGTATACAGCCTGGCGATCTCGCTGGCGATTGCCTCGCTGCTGGCACTGACGTTACCGGCGCGCTGCGACTCCGCCAAAGGGGAGGCCGCATGAAGAGTTGGTTAGGGCTGGACTGCGGCGGCACCTTTATTAAAGCCGGGTTATATGACGCCCAGGGGCGCGAGCTGGCGGTGGCACGACAAAACCTGCCGGTGCTGGTGCCACAGCCTGGCTGGGCGGAACGCGATATGACCCAGTTGTGGCAACAGGCGGCGGCGGTGATCCGCGAAGTGCTGCACCAAAGCGGGCAACAGGCGGCGCAGGTGGCGGGTGTCGGGATCTCTGCTCAGGGCAAGGGGCTATTCCTGCTGGATAAGCAGGGCCAGCCGCTGGGTAATGGCATCCTCTCCTCGGATCGTCGTGCGCTGACGCTGGTGCAGCAGTGGCAGCGTGACGGTATGCCACAACAACTCTATCCGCAAACGCGGCAGACGTTGTGGACCGGCCATCCGGTGTCGTTGCTGCGTTGGATCAAACAACATGAGCCACAGCGTTACGCGGCAATTGGCAGCGTACTGATGGCTCATGATTACCTGCGCTTCTGCCTGACCGGTGCGCTGGCCTGTGAAGAAACCAATATCTCCGAATCCAATTTGTATGACATGCAAAGCGGCGGCTGGTCGGCGGCGTTGGCTGAAACCTTAGCGATCAGCGAAATCGTCCCGGCCTTACCACCGATTATCGGCCCGACCGAGGTGGCCGGGTATGTCACCGCGCAGGCTGCGGCCTTGTGTGGACTGCGGGAAGGCACGCCTGTGGTTGGTGGGTTGTTTGATGTAGTGTCGACGGCCCTGTGCGCCGGATTGCATGACGCGACCCGCCTGAACGCGGTAATGGGGACCTGGTCCGTCACCAGCGGCATTACCGACCGCATCATCGCTGAGGCCGATTACCCGTTTGTCTATGGCCGGTATGCCATCGACGATCAGTTCATCATCCATGATGCCAGCCCGACTTCCGCCGCCAACCTTGAGTGGTTCTGCCAACAGTGGGGCATCGAAGATTATCAGCAACTGAACGACTGGGTGGCCGGTCTGCCAGCGGCCAGCAGTTCGCTGTTGTTCCTGCCTTTCCTCTACGGCTGCAACGCCGGGGCCGACCTGCACGGCAGTTTCTTTGGTATGCAGGCGGGGCACACCCGCGCGCATCTGGTGCAGGCGATCTATGAAGGCGTGGTGTTCTCGCATCTGACCCATCTCAACCGGATGCGTCAGCGTTTCCCGCAGGCCAGCGCGTTGCGTCTGAGCGGCGGGCCGACTCGTTCTGCCCCCTGGATGCAGATGCTGGCCGATGCCAGTGGCTTGCCGGTTGAGGTGCCGCAAATTGCCGAAAGTGGCTGCCTGGGCGCGGCGCTGGTCGCGCTCACCGGCACCGGTGCCTATACCTCGCTGCAACAGGCGCAGCAGGCGCTGAATCCCGACATCGTCACCTGGCAACCTGATGACACCCGGCACGCCCGTTATCAGCAGAAATATCAACGTTATCAGCAACTGGTCAATGCGCTGGCGGCTGCACAAGGAGTTAACCCATGAGCCTTCCTTTGCTCCAGCTGGCGCTGGACCACACCGACCTCGATGCCGCGCTGAGTACCGCGCAGCAACTCCATCAGGAGGTCGACATCATCGAGGCAGGCACCATTTTGTGTTTCAGCGCCGGGATTGAAGCGGTACGCCGCCTGCGTCAGCAGCATCCGGCGAAAACCCTGGTGGCCGATTTTAAAGTCGCCGATGCCGGTGCCACCCTGGCCAGGATGGCGTTTGACGCCGGAGCCAACTGGATGACGGTGATCTGCGCTGCGCCGCTGGCGACCTTTGCCACCGCACTCGACGTGGCGCGTAGCTATCAGGGCGATATTCAGATCGAGCTGTTTGGTCACTGGACACTGGAAGATGCCCGTCAGTGGCGCAGCCTGGGTCTGACGCAGGCCATCTACCATCGCGGGCGTGATGCGCAGGCCAGCGGTCAACAGTGGAGCCAGCAGGATCTGGCGGCGATGCAGGCGCTATCCGATATGGGGTTTGCCCTGTCGATCACCGGCGGTATCACCCCGGAAGAACTGCCGCAGTTCCGCAATATCGACGTCAAGGCGTTTATCGCCGGACGCGCATTGAGTGACAGTGTCACCGGCATTGCCACCGCTAACCAATTTCATCAGGCCATTGCCAACATCTGGGGAACCGCATGAAACGCCAGCATCCACTGGGAATTTATGAAAAAGCACTGCCGGCCCATCTCACCTGGCCAGAGCGACTGGCCCTGGCGAAAGCCTGTGGTTTCGATTTTGTCGAGATGTCCGTCGATGAGACTGATGAGCGTCTGTCCAGGCTGAACTGGAGTAAAGAACAGCGCCTGTCACTGGTCAACGCGATGATTGAAACCGGCGTCAGCATTCCGTCGATGTGCCTGTCCGGCCATCGCCGCTTTCCGTTCGGTAGCCATGATGCGCAGACACGTCAGCGCGCCGATGACCTGATGGATCGGGCGATTCAATTGGCGAAGGATGTCGGCATTCGCACCATCCAGTTGGCGGGTTATGACGTCTACTACGAACCGCACGATGAAGGCACGGTGGCGCGTTTTGCGGCGGGGTTGTCCCGCGCGGTGGAGCGTGCCGCAGCCGCACAGGTGATGCTGGCGGTGGAGATTATGGACACCGAATTTATCAACGCCATCAGTAAATGGAAGGTGTGGGAGCAGCAACTGGCGTCGCCGTGGTTCTCCGTCTATCCCGACGTTGGCAACCTCAGCGCCTGGGGCAATGACGTTGCCGCCGAACTGACGCTCGGTATTGATCGCATTGCCGCTATCCATCTGAAAGACACCCAACCGGTCACCGCCAGCTCGCCGGGGCAGTTCCGCGATGTGCCTTTTGGTCAGGGCTGCGTCGATTTTGTCAGCGTGTTCCGCACCCTGAAGCAGCTGAATTATCGCGGGGCGTTTCTGATTGAGATGTGGACCGAAAAAGCCGAGGAGCCGGTGGCGGAGATTGTACAGGCACGGCGCTGGATTGAACAAAAAATGCAGGAAGGGGGATTATTGTGAGCGTATTAACCTTAAAACAACAGGTACTGGAAGCCAACCTGGCGTTGCCGCGCCATCATCTGGTTACCTTTACCTGGGGCAATGTCAGCGCCATCGATCGCGCCAGTGGTCTGGTGGCGATCAAACCCTCCGGCGTGGAGTACGACGGCATGACGGTGGAGGATATCGTGGTGCTGGAGCTGGAAAGCGGGCGTATCGTGGAGGGCAGCAAAAAACCCTCATCGGATACCGCCACCCATTTGGCGCTCTATCGCGCATTTGCCGACATTGGCGGCATTGTGCATACCCATTCGCGTCATGCCACCATCTGGTCACAGGCCGGGCAGGATTTACCGGCCTGGGGCACCACTCATGCCGATTACTTCTATGGCACCATCCCCTGTACCCGACTGATGACCGAGCAGGAGATCGTCAATGACTACGAATACAACACCGGACAGGTGATTATTGAAACCTTCCGCACCCGCGGCATCAGTCCGACGGCGATTCCGGCGGTATTGGTCAATGCCCACGGTCCCTTTGCCTGGGGCAAAAATGCCGACAACGCGGTGCATAACGCCGTGGTGCTGGAAGAGATTGCCTATATGGGAATTTTTTCGCGCCAGCTAACGCCGGGGATCAAAAGTATGCAGCAGGATCTGCTGGATAAACATTTTCTCAGAAAACACGGCGCGAATGCCTATTATGGGCAGTAACTTGTTTACGTCGCGGCGCGATAAATCGCGCCGCGACGGGGCATACTGAACGATTCGGTTGTATTTGCTGACAAAAAAATTACGCAGAAATTACCAGGCCAAAACAGAAAATAAAGCTAATCACTCTCATTATCATTCATCTTTTTTGACACCAGTGATTACTTTATTCATGAATAATAAACCTGTTCTTATGCGCGGGAAAAAGTTCCCTGCGCCCAGCAGCCTGGCGATGATGATCAGTGTCTGCTGTAACTTTGCAGTGCACGCTGCATCAGCGGCTGACACCAGCACGCAGGTGACTCCGGCGAAAAAAGTTCCACAGGAAAACACCCTTACCGTCACCGCCACCCCGGTGAACCGCTTCAATCCGGGCGGCGACGCGCTGGTGCCGGCGTATCTTGACGGGCAGGTTGCCAACGGTGGACGCCTTGGCATCCTTGGCGAACAAAGTGCCATGAACGTGCCGTTCAGCATCGTGGGTTACACCAATAAAGCCATTCAGGATCAGCAGGCGCGCTCGGTGAGCGATGTGGTGCGCAACGATGCCTCGGTCGCGACCGGTTATGGTTACGGCAACACCCAGGAAATCTATAAAATTCGCGGCTTTGAGCTTGCCAGTGAAGATATCTCGTTTGGTGGCCTGTATGGCGTATTGCCGCGTCAGTTTATGCCGGTGGAACTGGCCGATCGCGTGGATATTCTGAAAGGCGCGAGCGCGTTCCTTAACGGTGTACCGCCGGGCGGCACCGGCGTGGGTGGCACCATCAACCTGGAACCGAAACGGGCCGGGAGCGAGCCGCTGACCCGCGTCTCCCTTGACTACACCTCGAAATCCCAGGTGGGCGGGGCGCTGGATATTGCCCGTCGCTTTGGCGACAACGATCAGTGGGGCATTCGCGTCAACGCGGTGCATCGTGAAGGGGAAACGGCGGTGGATAATCAGAAACGCCGCCTGACGCTGGGTACCATCGGCCTCGATTATCATGGTGATCGCTTCCGAGCCTCACTGGATGCCGGTGCGGAAAAGCAGACGGTGCACGGTGCGCGTTCGGTAGTGTACACCAGCGGTATGACCAGCATTCCCAAAGCGCCGTCGGCCACCACCAACTACGGCCAGAAATGGGCCTTTACCGACACCAGCAGCCAGTTTGCCATGCTGAAAAGCGAATATGATCTCAGCGACAACTGGACGCTGTACGGCGGTATTGGCGGCAACCATACCCATGAATACGGTTCTTACTCCTCACCGACCGTTAATGACAGCAACGGTGATGCCACTATGGGGCAGATGCGCGTGCCGTATTTCTCCGACGGCCTGTCAAGCCAGGCCGGGATTCGCGGCAAGTTTGACACCGGGTTTGTAAACCACAGCATCAACTTTGGTTACTCCAGCACCTGGAGCCGCATCCGCAGCTCGTATGCGATGTCTTCCGCCAGCATCAGCACCAATATCTACGATCCAACCTATGTTGATGAGCCAACCGATGTGGCTTATACCGGCGGCCATATGGACGACCCGCGAGTCACCAGCCGCACTTTCAACAGCGGTGTGTCGCTGGCCGATACCATGTCGATACTGGATGATCGCGTGCAGCTGATCACCGCGCTGCGCCGTCAGTCGGTCAACGTTACTAACTACGATTACGATGGCGTGCAGTCGGCCAATTTTAGCCAGATGAAAGTCACCCCAGCTTTTGGTCTGGTGTTGAAACCGTGGAAAAACATCTCCTTCTACGCTAACCATATTGAAGCGTTGCAGGCCGGTGAAACCGCCAGCAGCAGCTACGGCAGCGGTACGGTGGTGAACGGTGGTCAGGTCACCGGTATCGAAACCTCCAAACAAAACGAAGTAGGGGTGAAAGCCGATTATGGCCGTATCGCCGGTTCAATCTCCGTGTTCGAGATCCGCAAACCGGTAGCGACCTATCGCTATCTCGGCAACAGCAGCGGCACCGATCAATATGAATACGGTAACTACGGCGAAGAACGTAACCGTGGTCTGGAACTGAGCCTGTTTGGAGAGCCGCTGTACGGCGTGCGCCTGAACGGTAGCGCCACCTGGATGGACCCGGAGCTGACCAAAACTCAGGACGGTACCTATGATGGCAAAGACGCGATTGGTGTACCGCGTTATCAGTTGGTGCTGGGCGGAGAATGGGATATTCCGGGCTTGCAGGGCGTGACCGCGACCGGGCGCGTGATCCGCACCGGTTCGCAATATGCTGACGAAGCGAACACCCTGAAAGTGGATGGCTGGACACGTCTGGATCTTGGCGTGCGTTACGATATGCAACTGCCGAAAAACAACATCGTCTGGCGCGCTACGGTGGAGAACGTCACTAACGAAAACTACTGGGCATCTGCCAGCGATGGCTACCTGACGCAGGGCGACCCGCGCACCCTGAAACTGTCGATGACCGTGGATTTTTAACCGGTAAAGGTTCCGGCGCGATAAATCGTGCCGGAACGCATTATTTCAATCGATCCGCAGAACCACATACCAGGATCTTATCGCGCACCACAGCCTTCATCGCGTCCATACCGACCCGCAGGTAATAACGGGGATCGTTTCCTTGCGGATTCTCGCCGAACCAGTTTTTTACCGCTCCGGCAAAGGCAATTTTCAGCTCGGTTGCCACATTGACTTTGCACACCCCCAGGCCGATGGCGCGGCGCACATAATCATCCGGCACATCGCTGGCACCGTGTAACACCAGTGGGATAGTGACGCGCTGATGGATCTTTTCCAGCCGTTCAAAGTCAATCTTCGGCGTGTGAGTATAGAGACCATGAGCGGTACCAATCGCCACCGCCAGGCTATCAACGCCGGTTTGGTTGACAAATTCCAGCGCTTCGTCGGGATCGGTCAAAAACGCGCTTTCGTCACTGACCGCCATATCATCTTCCACGCCACCCAGACGGCCCAGCTCGGCCTCAACGCTGCAATCATGACGATGGCAGAAGTTGACCACTTCGCGCGTCAGTTTAACGTTATCGGCAAACGGGACATGGCTGCCGTCAATCATCGCGCTACGCACGCCCGCGTGGACTTTGTTGCTGATGTCTGCCAGCGTTTCATGGTGGTCAAGATGCAACGCCAGTGGCAGGCCATAACTGCGCGAGTATGCCTGGCACAGGGCAAAAATCTCCTGGAAGGCGATATGTTTAAAGGTTCCCGGCGTGCCCGCCAGAATCACCGGCGATTGCATCTCTTTGCAGACATCAAGGATCGCCTGAATGGTTTCCGCGTTGTGGATATTGAACGCGGGCACGGCATAGCCATTGGCCTGAGCATCCAGCAGCAGATATTTGGTGGAGATAATGCCCATCAGCGTACCTCCGGCCAGCTATGGATCACCACGCCTTGCACCACGCGATTCACCGTCCCACTGGCAGAAGGGGTATCCGGGGTGATACCCGCTTTCAGCGATGCGGTCAGGGCAAAGATTTGCGCGTAAACCAGGAAGCAGAAGGCCAGCTCGATATCGTTAAAGGTGCGCGAGGCAGGCAGGTAGAGATGTGGGCCGGCTTCCATGACCGTTGCTGGCGTATCGCTAATCGCAACCACGCGCAGCGCAATGTTTTCCCGATGCAGTTCAGCCAGCAGATCAAGATCGTATTGGCGGGTATAGGGATGGCTGGAGACAAACACCACTACCAGGGTTTCATCATCAACCAATGATTTAGGACCATGACGGAAGCCCACCGGCGATTCGTAGAAGGCCGCCAGTTGCCCGGCAGTGAGCTCCAGCACTTTGAGGGCAGACTCGCGCGCTGCTCCCTGCAAGCCGCCGCTACCGAGATACACCACGCGCCGCCAGTTGAGATCGCCAAACGCCGACTGGCTGAAATCGCCGTGGCTGGCAATGATCGCCTCACAGCATGCCGCTACGCTGGCAAAGCTGTGGCTGTTGAACAGTTGAGGGGCAAAAATCGCCAGACAACTCAGCATCATGGTGCTGATGCTGCTGGTCATGGCAAAACCACGATCGTGAGTCTCTGCGGGCATCAGGCGCACCCGCGCGTTATCATGCTCGCAGGCGTAATGATACAGATCGCCGGTCGCGTTGCAGGTGATAATCAGGTGACGGCAATTCGCCACAAACTGATTTGCCAGTTGCACCGCAGCCACGCTTTCCGGGCTGTTGCCGGAACGGGCAAATGAAACCAGCAGCAAGGGTTGCTCAGCGTGAAAGTAATCCATCGGGTTGGTGACGAGGTCGGTGGTGGGGATGGCCACCACGTTGGCTTGTAACTGACGTGCCAGGCAAGGCGCGATAATGTCGCCGATAAAGGCGGAGGAACCCGCGCCGGTCAGAATAATTTTCCCGCCAGGTTGCGCATAGAAGGTGTTCAGCCAGTCATCCAGTTCTGCACGCTGGGTGTCGAGATGGTGCAGGGCGGTCATCCAACTGGTCGGTTGCTGGCGAATCTCTTCTTCGGTCCAGGTTTGAGTGCCCGACGTGTTGGCCGCAAGGGTTTCATTCATAACACTATCCTTAAGATTAAGCCGTGACAGAAAGTCAACCAGATGGTTTCACTACCTTTCTTTTTGCGGTGTTTTTGATATTTCAATTGATAATGCAATCTACAAGAAAGAAAGTGAAAGCACAACATGAAAAAGGAAGAAAACGAAAGGTGATAATGATTAGGATGTGCCGAAACCGCGTGATAAATCACGCCGCTACGGATCATGCGGAAGTAGCGGCGCGATTTATCGCGCAACGCCCAATGGAGAGAAAATAATTAACAGGCAGGAAAAGGATAAATAATAAATTATTATATTTAACCTGGCGATAACAATATCACCATAATAATTTCGTATTGATTAACGGGTAATGAACAATAACCAACTCATAATAGTGGCTGCCGACGTCAGAATATAGCCGATGCCTTCACCCGTCATATATCGGCGCATGGTCATATGCATATGACCCACCTGAATTTTTTCACGCTTCTCTTCGTGCGTGGCGTTGACGATGGTACGGAACGCGGCAATACCATTGGTCAGCAACAGTGAACAAAAAGCAGCAACGGCGAGGGTTAGCATGTTATGCATGGTCATGGATTTCATTAATTCTGTCAGTCAAAGCGGAAGGCTATTTTATTTCAAGCGCTCGCGGATTGCAGGTAAAAATTAACTATCAATATCATCGTCCCAAACTTCAATAAATATTTTCGCGATAAATCGCGCCGCTGCAAAGTGTTATGTCGCGGCGTGATTTATCCCGCCTTGCCGTATTCAGTCAGGCAACCGCAACGCCTTTTACCCAGAGCTGCTGTGGAATCAATTGATTATCCAGCGCCAGAATATTGGCCTGTTTTCCAGGCGCGAGGGTGCCCAACTGGTGAGACAGGCCCAGCAGACGTGCCGGATGCAGGCTTGCCATGTGAATCGCCTGTTCGCTACTGACGCCGCCATAGCTCACCATATTGCGCACCGCCGCATCCAGCGCCAGTGTACTCCCCGCCAGACCGCCCGCTGCGCTGCGCACCACGCCTGCACGCATCTCCACGTTGTGGCCGCAGATGGCGTATAACCCATCGGGCATGCCCGCGGCGCGCATGGCATCGGTTATCAGGATGATGCGGTGCGCGGCGCACTGGCAGGTGACACGCATTACCGCCGGATGGACATGATGACCATCCGCAATCAACTCCAGCCAGGCGCGGGAATCACTCAACCCGGCTCCGACCATACCAGGTTCGCGATGGTGTAAACCACTCATACCGTTGAAGCAGTGCACCAGCCCATCGGCACCGGCATCCAGCGCCGACTGCGTCTGAGCGTAACTGGCGGCACTGTGGCCCAGCATCACGCGAATACCCCGCGCTTTCAGGTGGTGAATCGCCGTCAGTGCATCAGGTTTTTCCGGGGCCAGCGCCACCATACGCAGCGTGCCTTGCGCGGCCTCGATTAACTGATCAATTTCTGCCACCGCCAGCTCGCGAAACCACTCAGGCAGATGCGCGCCACGGTTTTCGGGCGTAAACCACGGCCCCTCGAGGTAGCTGCCAAGTAACTGTGCACCCCGGGGATCATGCCGGTAACCGGCAATCCGTCGCAACGCCGCGTCAATTTCCGCCAGCGGGGCGGTGACCGTCGTCGCCAGCCATGCCCCCACACCTTCACACGCTTTGTGTCGTGCCAGGGTGGTGAGCACCGCCGGATCGTCATCCATCACATCGACGCCCGCGCCGCCGTGAACGTGGGTATCGATATACGCCGGACTTAACAGCTCGACATCGCGTCGGCTATCGCCCACGGCGATCGGCTGAATGGCGGTGATGATGCCATCAACGATATGGAGTTGCTGATCGTCGCGCCAGCCACCTTCACATAGCAACCGCCGCGCGCGAATGATCTGTTCCATCAGTGGATCTCCTTATGCTGGCTGACAGGCCTGGTGATACTGCTGCAACACATCCTGGATATGGTCGATCAGCAGGGCATGGGGCGTTGCCGCCAACTGGCCCTGGCGCACCTTGCCATACTGTAACGGCAGATATTGGCTGATCAGCGGTAACGGTAGCGCGCTATCGGCCAGATTGCGGATCAGCACCTTAAACGCCTCGGCAATCTGCACATCTGGCCAGTAATAACGCACGCGGTCTGAATAGCTGAAGCCACGAGCCAGACGGCGGGTGGCACTGTCGCCGTGATAATGGCTATGCCAGTAGTCCGGTTTGTCGAGCATCACGCCATCCAGAACAGTGCGCAGGTGAGAGCAGGCTTTAGCGCTCAGTAGTTCTTCTTCAATACCCGCCAGGGCAAACAGCGCTTCCCGCAGGGCAAACGTCAGTGCAGGACCGACTTTAAGGATGGCGAAATGGTCGATCACCAACTGCCGCAAGGCTTGCGGGGTTTGATAATCAGTGGAGTGGGCTTCAAACAACGGGCGTCCGGCGCTTTCCGCCCACTGGCACAACTGTTGGGCTTTTTGTGGCTGATAATCAATGATATGGGTATGGTCAAACTCGACGCCAGGCTGTACCACCAGGCCGATGATACGCGGCCAGAGTGCTGACAACCCGTGCTGCTCAAATGCCTGATGGTGCGCCATCAGCGTAGCCTGTGCCGCTTCCGGGGTGGTGACGGCTAATTCGGTCAACGTTTCGTGCGCGCCGCCGGGTACCGGGACTTCAGTGCCAATTACATACACCAGGTCGCGGCAGCCAAAGTGCTGCTGGCAGGTGGCTTCGGCAATCGCCGCCAGGCGGGCAGCGCGCTGTGCCACGATTGCATCGGTCAGCGGCACCGGATCATCAGCGCAGGACATGCTGCAATCCAGGTGGATCTTCTTGAACCCCGCCTGCACATAATGCGCAATCAACACCTCAGCGTGCTGCATCGCAACCTCGGCAGGCTGTTTTTGCCAGCGATTCGGGCCGAGATGATCCCCACCCAGAATCAGCTGCTCACGCGGGAACTGGCAGCTATCCGCCAGTTGCCAGAGGAAATCTCGAAAGTCAGCGGGGGTCATCCCGGTGTAACCGCCGGTCTGATCGACCTGATTGGAGGTGGCTTCAACCAAAAGCGGTTGCTGATGGTCACGGGCAAAGCACAGCGCCGCTTCCAGTACTAACGGATGGGCGGAACAGACGGAGAAGATTCCGTTCTGCTCACCCTGGCGATGACGTTCAATGATTTCAGTTAATAGTTTCACTTTAGGCTCCACAGGGTCAGATGCCACCCATTCACCTTTCATAATCTTTCGTTGTGTGCCGGGTAGCGACTTATGAAAACAAAATGAAAGCTATCAGAGGTCGTAACAGAAAGGCAAGGAAAAGATAACGCAAGGTGTGTAGGTTGTTATGGCTTACTGTTGCGCTGACAGAGGTTGCATTTCACCGAAAGAAAGGTGTTAATAGCGCAATCGAAATAAAACGAAAGACTGGATTGACTAATAGCACAATCCATAGCGGCGCGATAAATCGCGCCGCTACCAGTCTTAAAAGACCAAACTGGCAGGTAAACTCAATGCAGCATTCCGATAACCCAATGGAAAAAAGCGTGGCGGCCACCAGCGAGCGTCGCGAGCAGATCATTCAGAAATTACGCCAGCATGGCAGTGTGCAGGTGAATGACCTCGCCACCCTATACGGTGTTTCGACCGTGACCATCCGTAACGATCTGGCATTTCTGGAGAAGCAGGGCATCGCGGTGCGGGTGTATGGCGGTGCGCTGATCTGCGATAACGGCACGGCGGCGGAACCTTCGGTCAAAGATAAAAGCGCGCTTAATGTGTCGGCGAAACGCAGCATCGCCAGCGTTGCCGCTGAGCTGATTAAACCGGGCCACCGGGTGATCCTCGATTCCGGCACCACCACCTTCGAGATTGCGCGTCATATGCGTCAGCATCAGGATGTGATCGCCATGACCAATGGTATGAACGTCGCCAATGCGCTGGTTGAAGCGGAAGGGGTCGAGGTGCTGATGACCGGCGGCCATTTGCGTCGCCAGTCGCTGTCCTTCTATGGCGACCAGGCCGATCAATCGTTGCAGAATTACCATTTTGATCTGCTGTTCCTTGGCGTGGATGCCATCGACCTGGAGCGCGGCATCAGTACCCACAATGAAGACGAAGCGCGTCTGAACCGCCGCATGTGTGAAGTGGCAGAACGCATCATCGTGGTGACGGATTCCAGCAAATTTAACCGCTCCAGCCTGCACAAAATCATTGATACCCAACGCATCCACATGATCATCACTGACGACAGCATTCCGCAAAACAGCCTCGAAGGGCTGCGCAAAGCGGGGATTGATGTAGTGCTGGTCAGCCAGTAAATTGCGCGCGGGCATGGATCTGCCCGCGTCACGACTCAGGCTGGCTGCGGTGCAGTCAGCAAACGATCGAGTTTTTCCCACACCGGTGCCAGGTCCACCAACTTACGCTGTTCGCGTGCTTCATCCATCGCCAGTGCCAGAATCCCCGCTTCGATCGCATCCTGCGGCGACACCGGCAGCGGGCCGCCCCGCAGCACATGATCCATCACTTCCTGCGCCATCTGTTCATCGGCCCCATAATGTTGCGACAATGCGGTGCGTGTGGCATAGGTGTTGTCGACGGTTTTCTTGCCGCTCATCACATCGTGCACCCACAGGAAGCCGCGAATAAAATCGCCCTCAGCCTGACCGCGTGAACCCATGATACAGAAGCGGCGGAACTGGTCCGGCGCGTTGAGATTGGTGTGGAAATTCAGCGCGACGCCGTTGGCGTATTCCACAATCGCAACCTGGTGGTCGACAATGTCACCATCGCTGTCGAACACCTTGTCATCACCCAGCCAACCCGAGGGTTTTTGGTGAAACAACGCCATATCGTCCACCCCTTGCTGACGCGGATCGTTTTCCGGCACAAAGTTGCGGCGACCACCGAAGCTGGCGACGCGCATCGGGCGCGAACCGATCAGGCTGTTGTACAGATCGAGGTCGTGGCAGCATTTCTCCAGCATAAAACTGCCGGAGTAGCGCGAGTAGCGTCGCCAGTCACGCATAAAAAACGCGCCGTGGTACGGATAGATATGTTCCGACGCTTCCACCGAGACGATATTGCCTAACGCCCCTGACTGACGGGCCTGCATCACATCGCGATACATGGGGGCATAGCGCAGCACCAGGCCGATCAACAACTGCTCCTGACCATACCGGGCCAGCAGCTCCGCCAGTTGGTAGCTTTGCTCCATGCTGGCGACCACCGGTTTTTCGCAGAACACCTTCACACCTGCCGCCAGCCCGATACGGATATGCTCAAGATGCAGATGGTTGGGGGAGCCAATCATCAGCAGGTCAAGCTGTTGCGCCGCCAGCAAGGCTTCGGGTGTGTCATAAGCAACACCGGCATCAATGCCATGTTGTTGCAACGTTGCCAGCCCGGCAGGAGCCAGGTCGACATAGCCGACGATGGTGAAGTCTGGCGACAGGCTGCTGAACACATGCCCGAGGTAGCCGAGACGAAATCCTAATCCAATAATGCCCACTTTCATGACGTTCTCCCGCGTTTTAGCGATCGGCGATAATGATGTCGACGCCCATTTTCTCCAGGGCGCGCACGTATTGTTCGGATATGGCGCTGTCAGTGACCAGCCGGTGAATGCGTTCCACTTCGCGGATCAGACAGAAACTGGTACGGCCAAACTTGCTGGAGTCGGCTACGGCGATGATTTCACGCGAGACATCGCACATCGCCCGGTTAATCTGCGCTTCGCCCAACTGTGGCGTGGTGATACCGGCGGCGAGGTCAAAGCCATCGACACCGAGAAACAGTTTGTCGAAACGGTACTGACGGATATGTTGCTCGGCGGTGGGGCCATCAATTGACCATGAGGCGCTGCGCACGTTGCCACCCAGCACCATCAGATGGATGTTCTCGCGGCTGGCCAGTTCATAAGCAATGTTGATGGCATTGGTCATCACTACCAGCTCCTTTTTGCTCTCCAGATGCTTGGTCATCAGACTGGTGGTGGAGCCGGAATCGATAATCACCGCCTCTCCATCGTTGATCAGGGCGGCGGCGGCTTTAGCGATAGCGAATTTGACGTCGCGATTGATTTTGCCTTTGTCTTCCAGCGGGCGATCAAAGACAAACTGGCGATTGAGCTGCGCGCCGCCATAGCCGCGAATGGCGCAGCCACTTTTCTCCAGCCAGCGCAAATCGTTGCGGATGGTGACGGAACTGACGTTGTACAGGGTGCTGAGATCTTCCACCCGTACCACACCTTCGCGCCTCAACTGCTCAATAATCGATTCACGACGTTGCTCGGTATTGATCATAGGGACTCTCTTTCAGCATCGTTGAGGAGGGCAGCACCGCGTACGCCGCTGCTGTCACCAAAAACCGGGGCCAGAATCGCCGCCGGAGGACAGATGGCAAATAAATTTCCGCGCATCGCTTCCGGCAGCAACGGGTAGATTTCAGGAATATTCGACAAACCGCCGCCCAGCACAAAGGCATCAATATCCAGCAGCATTTGTAACCCTGCCAGCGCACTGGCAAGCACGGCGATAAAGCGCTGGAATATCTGCTGCGCCAGCGCATCACCGTCACGATAGCTGTGCATCAGTTCCGGCAGGTTGCTGGCCGGATGACCAAAGTGCTGACTCAGCGCCAGCAGGCCGCGACCGGAGACATAGCGCTCGTAACAATCGGTCAGGCCGCAGTTGCAACTGAACGAGGGCAGTGCGTAACGTCGGAACAACTGCGCGGGCACCGGCAAATGCCCCCACTCACCGGCCAGGCCGTGTTTACCGCGGAACAAATGCTTATCCACCACCAGACCGCCACCGGCGCCGGTGCCAATAATCGCGCCAAACACCACCGCATAATCCTGCGTCTGCGGCGAATGCGCCTCTGACAGGGCAAAGCAGTGGCAGTCATTGGCGATCGCCACGGGGCGGTTGAGCAGCGTCTCGATATCGCGTTTCAGGTTGCGTCCGGTAAGACAGGGAACGTTGGCCGCCAGTTGCTGCCGGGTATGCGGGTCAGTGATACCCGGCAAACCGATCCCCACTTTCCCTTTTCCTCCAAATTGCTGATCCGCCTCCTGTGTGAGCTTCACCAGGCAATGCAGAAAGGCGGAGTAATCCTCGCCAGGGGTCGGCACCCGTTGGCGAAATAGCGGTTGCATGTTGTCATCAAAGGCGGCGATTTCAATTTTGGTGCCGCCGATATCAAAGCCGTAGCGCATCGGTGTTATCTCGCCATCGGGCGGAGCACGCGCCCGTGATTGATATCAAACAAATGCGCGTGATCCAGCGCCAGGTGCAGGCCGATACGCTCACCGGGTTGCAGCGACCAGCCGGGCGAGGAGGGGAAGCGCGCGACAAAGTGACGACCTGCGACATCGCAATGAACGATCTCCTCATTCCCCATATGTTCCAGCGTCTGCACCGTTGCGGGCAGCGCGGCGGGGGCATCTGCCGTGGTGATTGCCACATGTTCCGGGCGAATACCGAGGCAAATCTGTTCCTCGTTATAGCCGTTAAGACGCTCGGCGACGCTGGCTGGCAGCGGTAAATGTCCGGCATCGCCAAAGGAGAGCGTTAACGCATCCGCGTTACGCATAATAGTTACATCATGCAGGTTCATAGCCGGGCTGCCGATAAACGCGGCCACGAATTTGTTTGCTGGCTGATGATAGAGGGTCACCGGCTTATCAACCTGCTGAATCACCCCGCGATCCAGGACGCAGATACGGTCGCCCATCGTCATCGCTTCCACCTGATCGTGCGTAACGTAAATCATGGTAGAGGGAAGTCCTTCCGCTTTCAGTTGCTGATGCAGATTGATCAGTTGCAGGCGCATCGAGACGCGCAGTTTGGCATCGAGGTTGGAAAGCGGTTCATCAAATAAAAACACGCGGGGGCGGCGTACGATGGCGCGGCCCAGCGCGACACGTTGGCACTGGCCGCCAGATAACTGGCCCGGTTTACGTTCCAGCAGGTGACTGATCTCCAGATTTTCTGCCGCTTCACGCACCCGGCGATCGATCTCATCACGCGGCATTTTGCCTTGCAGGCTAAACGCCATGTTTTTGTACACCGTCATATGGGGGTAGAGCGCGTAGTTCTGGAACACCATCGCCACTTCGCGGTCCTTGGGTAATACCTGATTTACGCACCGGTTCTGGATCACGATCTCGCCTTCGCTGACGCTTTCCAGTCCGGCAATCATGCGCAGTAGCGTCGATTTGGCGCAGCCTGATGGCCCGACAAACACCATAAATTCGCCTTCCTGAATCGACAGCTCAATACCGTGCAGCGCCTGGAAGCCGTTAGGATAAATTTTCTTCACATCATGTAATTGAATACCAGACATAGCTGCTTCCTCTGAGTGGTGAATTAGCCTTTCACACCGGCGCTGGCAATGCCCTGGATGAAATAGCGTTGGAAAAAGATGAATAAAATCAACATCGGTAATACTGCCATCAGTGCACCTGCCATCAACATTGGATAGGGCACACCGGCACGGCTGGCAAGGGACGCCAGGCCAACGGGTAACGTGAGTTTATTGACGCTGGTATTGACGATCAGTGGCCACATCAGGTTATTCCACGCCCACAGACCATTGATGATGGTGCAGGCAATCAAACCCGGACGAATCAACGGCAACAAAATGCGCCAGAAAATGGTGAAGTGGTTGTAGCCGTCAAGTAACGCCGCCTCTTCCAACTCGCGCGGTACGCCAAGGAAGAACTGCCGCAGCAGAAAGGTGGCGTAGATACTGAAAATGCCAGGCAGGATCAGACCGCTCAGGGTGTTCACCAGGCCGAGCTTTTGCACAATCAGAAACTGTGGGATCAGAAAGGCTTGTGCTGGCACCATCAGAATCGAGACGCACAACATAAACACCGTATCGCGCCCGCGAAAGGTCAGGCGCGAAAAGCCGTAGGCGGCCATAGCAGCAATCAACATTTGCAGCGTGACGGTAAAGAAGGTGTAGAGAAACGAGTTGATATAAAAGGTGGTGAACGGAATCTCGGTCAAAATGCGGTGATAAGCCTGCATCGAGGGATGGGCAGGCAGGATCGCCATAGGAATCTGAATGCTTTCCGGCTGCGTTTTCAATGAGGTCAGCAGCATCCAGATAAAGGGTACCAGCGAAATCAGGCTGGCGAGCGTCATCAGGGCATAGACGGTCAGGCGGCGCAATTTTTCCTGATGTTGACGGCGGAACCACGCCAGTTCTTCGGATTGGGGTAACGTGCTCATGACTGGCTTCCTCAGGTCACTTTAATTTTTTTGCCAATAAACATCTGAACCAGGCTAATCACCAGGGTCACGACAAACAGCACCACGGCAATCGCTGAGGCATAGCCTTTTTCCTGTAAATAAAACGCGTATTTGTAGAACAGGAAGGTCACGGTCATGGCATCGCTTTCAATCATCGAGCGGTCGAACATGAGAAAGATGACGTCGAAGATTTGCAGCACTTCGATAAAACTCATAATCGAGACGAAAAACAGCGTGGGTAGCATCAGCGGCAGCGTAATAAAGAAGAAGCGGCGTAAGGTGCCAATGCCATCAATATCGGCGGCTTCATAGACCTGACGGGGAATATTCTGTAAACCGGCCAGCAGGATAATGATTTTTAGCGCCAGTGATGACCAGATGATAATAATCGACACACTAAGATGAACCACTTTGGGGTCGGACAGCCAGTCAACTGAGGGCAGGCCAATAAATCCCAGCAGATGATTCACCAGACCAAAATCACCGTTGAACAACCATTGCCACACCATCGCCACCGCCGCAGGCATGGTGATGGCGGGCAGAAACAGCAGGGTGCGGAACAGCGTCTTGCCGCGAATGGGTTGATTCAGGCCAATCGCCAGCAGCAGCGAGAGCGCCAGACTGACGGGCACGCACACCACCACATAGAACAGGGTATTGAAGGCAGCAGTATAAAAATCATCATCGCTGAACAGATCACGATAATTATCCAGACTGACTTCAGTCCAGTTCATAAACTGGTTGAGGTCGGTAAAGCTGTAAAATAGCGTCTGGAGAAAAGGGATGAAATAAAATACCAGCAGGCCGATAACCAGCGGAGCGATCATTATCCAGCCCCAGAAACGCTCGGCTCGTTCCAGACTACTGACATTTTTTACCGTTTTAACCGCAGGAAGATTTACGGTGACGGGAGAGATATTTTCCATCTTTATCGGCTCGGTAGCGGCGCGATTTAACGCGCAGGTTGTCGTAACGGCGCGATAAATCGCACCGTTACGGATTGCGTCTTACTTTTCCATCACCCGGCTAATTTTCTTCACCGATTTATCCATCTCTTCTTTGGCATCCGCACCCATAAAGATTTTCTTCAGGCTGCTGATCCACATGTTTTGCCACTTCGGTGTATTGGTGCCTGCCGTCGGGTAAGCGGTGGCGTGGTCCAGCGCAGTGAGATAGGCGGTAACATCGACCTGCTTAATATTGGCGGCCCAGGCAGGCATCGCCTGTTTGTTGGCGGGGATCACCGCGGCGGCGAGTTCCTCCTGTGAGGATTTCTGCGCCATAAAGGAGACATAACGCCAGGCGGCATCTTTATGCTTGCCGTTGGCATACAGGGCGAAGCCGAGGCTGTGCGCCACACCCGCTTCTTTATCGATGCGTGGCATTTCGATCACGCCGATATGATCATTAATCTGTGGGTTGCTGGCGAATGGGGCCGCCTGCCAGGAACCGGCGTACACCATTGCCGCGCGGTTGGAGGTAAACACCGAGTCGGTTTTCAGCTCGCTCATCTGGTTGGCAGTCGGCAGCAGGCCGCTTTTCATCATTTGCTGCAACTGTTGGTAAACCCAAATGGCGTTATCGCTGGCGATATCCGTCGGTTGGCCATTGGTCGGAACAATATGGACACCTTTCTGATACAGCAGGTTCAGGTAGCTTTCCTGACCGTCATTGCTCAGGTCCATATACAGCGGGAAAGCATCGCCCTTCAGTTTGGCTTTCAGCGCGGTGGCGGTGCTTTTCAGATCATCCCAGGTCCAGCCTTTTTTCGGATAGCTGACGCCAGCCTGATCAAACAGTTTTTTGTTGTACCAGACAGCGATGGCATCCACATCACGCGGAATCGCCAGTTGGTTGCCGTCAAACTGATAGGCTTTCACCGAACTGGCAACGATGTTGTTAAGATCGACCGATTTATCGTTCAGGTAGCCGTTCAGCGGGGCCAGGACGTGGTTCTGCGCATACTGGATAAAGTAGGGCATGTTGACCCAAAAGATGTCCGGTGCGACGCCCCCTGCGACGGCAGAGTCCAGTTTGACGAAATACTGAGATGCAGGCACCACTTCAATATCAATATTGATATCCGGGTTGGCCTTCTCAAATGATTGCGCAATTTTTTCTTCCGCAGGAAGTTGATTACGATCCCATATTGCATAACGTAAGGTTATTTTATCTGCGGCGTGGCTGAGTGCAGGAATTAAAAGTGCGACAGCTAATGCAATTCCGGAAATTACTGGTCTGGCGTGAGACTTATTGTTTTTAGCAGACAGCATGACACAACCCTCATCAATAAGAAGTATTTCGCTGGAAAGACCCGGTGTGGATAAATGATTTTGTAAACCATCCGTAATCTGGCTGTCAACAACGAAAAAGTGTAAGCACAACCCATGATTTTCCTTTCGATCTTTCGAAATCGAAAGGTTTTTTGCGGGTTTACAGCACTGTTTTCGTAACAGAAAGAACGAATCGAAAGCCCTGGCGAGGGCTAATGATCTAATTAGCAAGGCTTTTTTTTGACGCTGTTAAGAGGTTTTACCGGAGGTTGATAATTGTAATTAAAACCAGGCTGACGCCTTTATTTCCGCGCTGCTTTCGCTATCGGCAGGAAAATATTATGTTTTGCGAGCTGCGTCATCTTATTTTCTTATTACCTTTTTTTTCTATTTTTTCTTGTCTGTTTGCGTGTTATTAAATTGCAAAATTTCTGACACTGTAAGGGATGAACCATGACGTTACATCTGCGGCTGACTTCGTCGCTGGAAAAAATGTTTCACCAAAAAACAATTGCCGACGTAAAGCAACTGACAACAACCAGCATTCTCGCCAATGAGACACTCTCATTTCAGGCGCAATATTTTCTCCCTTCCACCGAGCGCAAAACGCGACGCACTTTGCATTGGTCGGTTGAAGGGGAGTTAGCACCGTGGTTGCAGGTGTTTCAGGTCACGTCTGTGCCGGGACATTTACCCTGCTACAACACCGTGGATGACCATTATCTGACCACTGAGCCAGGTCTGTTTCCCGATCTGCTGATGCCGTTGACCGGCCCGACCATGCAAATCACCTGCAATTATCAGGGCGCATTGTGGCTGTGCCTGACACCGCCGCCGGAAGGTCTACCGCCTGGCGAACATAAAATGACGCTGCGCTTATATGAAGACGCCGAGAACAGCGTGATGACTGAAGCGGCACTGGTGGTGACGGTGTTACCTGCCACTCTGCCTGCACAACAGCTTTACCATACCGAATGGATTCATACCGATTGCCTGGCGAATTATTATCAACTGACGGTGTTCAGCGAGGAGTACTGGCAGGCGGTGCGCAAATTTGTGCAAAGTGCCGTGGCGCATGGCGTCAATATGATGTTGACGCCGCTGTTTACGCCACCGCTCGATACCGCGCCAGGGACGGTGCGGACTGAGGTGCAACTGATTGACGTCTTTGATGACGAGCAGGGCGGCTATCGCTTTGGCTTTGAACGGCTGGCCCGCTGGGTAGATTTATGCCGTACCGAGGGCATCCGCGATTTTGAGATCGCCCACTTTTTTACCCAATGGGGAGCGGCGCATGCGCCGCATATTGCGGTACAACTGCCGGATGGCAGCCGTGAGGCACGTTTTGGCTGGCATACCGATGCCTTTGGTGAGCAGTGGCGGCAATTCCTGAGCGCCTTCTTACCACAACTGACGGCGTGGTTTGACAAGCAGGGACTGCGTGATCGGGTGTGGTTCCATATTTCCGATGAACCGACCGATCAACATCTGGAAAATTACCGTAAAGCCAGCGATCTGCTGCGGCCGTTAATTCCCGGCTACCGTACGCTGGATGCCTTGTCCGATTATGACTTTTATCGCCTTGGCCTGGTGGAAAAACCGGTCACCGCCTCTGACCATCTGGAGCCGTTCCTCGAAAATCAGGTGCCAGGCCTGTGGACGTATTATTGTTGCGCCCAGTATCTCGATGTGGCTAACCGTTTTATGGCGCAACCGTCGCTGCGTAACCGTATCCTTGGGGTGCAGCTTTGGTTATATCGGATTGAAGGGTTTCTGCACTGGGGCTTTAACTTCTACAACAGCGAATTGTCGCGTGAGGCAATCGATCCTTTTGCCGTTACCGATGGTTTGCAGGCATTCCCGGCGGGTGATCCATTCCTTGTTTATCCCGGCAAAGACTTCACGCCGCTACCTTCGATTCGCCTTAAGGTGCTGCTGGAAGCGATGCAGGATTTGCGCGCCTTGCAATGTCTGGAAGCGTTGCAAGGTCGTGCGGCCGTTGAGGCGTTGGTTGATGACGTGATGGGGATGCGTATTACCTTCAAAGCGTGGCCGTCCGATGCGCAGAAGTTATTGCATCTGCGTGCCGAGGTTAACCGCCGTATTGGCACATACATGGAATAATTCCCCATTGTAGCAGCGCGAATATCGCGCGATCTTTTCCGGCATCGCGCACAGAATCTGCGCGATAAATCGCGCCACTACGGTGATTTATTGAAAAGTGACGGTTTTTTTGGGTTTTTGGTCAACCGCCAACGAGAACACATCCGGGCGGGCATAATGTCCGACCACGTCAAAATCATAGCGGGCGCGAATCAGTTCATCGGTGTCGATTTGGGCCGTGAGTAATCCTTCGCTGGCGCGCAACGGTCCTGCCAGCACATCCCCAAGTGGACCGATAATCACACTTCCCCCCTGAATCAGCGGGCGCTGGCTGTCCCAGCCGGGGATCTCTATACCCAATTCGGCTGGCGAGGGTTGCAACTGGCAGGCGCTTAACACAAAACAGCGACCTTCGTGGGCGATATGCCGCATTGATGCCTGCCATACATCACGTTCATCTACCGTGGGCGCGCACCAGATTTCTACCCCTTTGGCATACATGGCGGTACGCAGCAACGGCATATGGTTTTCCCAGCAGATGGCGGCACCGATACGTCCGGCCTGAGTATCCACCACCGGCAGCGTAGAACCATCGCCCTGGCCCCAAATCAGGCGTTCGGTTCCGGTTGGCATCAGCTTGCGATGTTTTGCCACCAGACCATTTTCCGGTTCGAAAAATAACGCGCTGCAATACAGGGTGCTGCCTTCACGTTCAATCACACCAATCACCAGTGCGGCCTGGGTGCGGTGTGCCAGTGCGGCCAGCGCCTCCGTTTCTTTACCCGGCACATCAATGGCGTTGGCAAAATATTCTGCCCAGGTTTCACGTCCCTGTGGCAGTCGATAGCCCAATTGGGTGCCAAAGGTTTCACCTTTCGGATAGCCGCCAAGCAGGGCTTCGGGCATCACCACCAGGCGCGCCTGGCTGGCAGTAATTTGTTGTTCATAAGACAGAATCTTCTCTAACGTCTGCGCTTTACCTTCAGGTGCGGAGCCAATTTGTAGCACCGCCACGGTTGAGGATGTCATGGCAATTTACCTGTGAGCGGGGAGTTGATGCCAAGGTATACCTTGGTATAGTGTTATGAATCAACCATCAGAAATGACTATCAGATATGAATGCAATTAATATCGAGTCGCTTGACCTGAATTTGTTTAAAGTTTTCGAAGCGTTGTATGAAGAGGGCAGCGCCAGCCGGGCTGCGCTGCGTCTTGGCATTACTCAGTCGGCCGTCAGTGCCGCGCTGGGCCGGTTGCGGAAAATTTATGGTGACCCTATGTTTGAACGCACGGGACGCGGCTTACGCCCGAGCCGTCGTGCGGAGGAATTAAAACCCATTGTCAGTGAAGCGTTAAATCGCTGTCGTCAGAGTCTGGCGCTGGCGCAGCGGGAACAGGCGGAATTCGAGGGCAGAACCCTGGTGTTAGGCTGGTCCGACGATTATGAAATCGCGCTGGCACGCCAACTGATCAACCATGTGGCAGAGGCGTATCCCGGACTGCGGCTGATCTTCCGACAAATTCACAGCCGCATCGCTGCCGGGATGTTGATGAACCGGATGGTCGATTTGGCCGTGACTTCTGGCAGTGGCAACTCAGCGGCGTTGAGTAAAGAGTTGGTCGGGGTCAATGGTTACGCCTGTGTACTGGACTTTGCACCGCCAACGGGTGAATTGACGCTGAGTGACTATACCCAACTGCAACATATTCTGATCTCTTCGGGGGGCGTGGTGGGGATCGTTGATGAAGTGCTGGCTGAGCTGGGCCTGAAACGCACGGTTGAAGCGGCGGCGACCCACTTTTCAGCGGTGCCTTATCTGATCAAAGGTTCGCGCTCGATTGTGACGTTACCCAGCCATGCCGCTCAGGCTATGGCGACGTTGTTTGATTTGCGGCTGGTTCACTGTCCAATTGCTTTACCCGATTATCCGATCGAGTTATCCTGGCGAACTGACAGCCTGAGGGACCCGGCGGTAGCCGGGGTCAGGAATATTCTGCGGGAATTGTTGAAAGCCATACCCCCCCTGTAGCGGCGTGATTTATCGCGCGGGTTTTTCTGGCTGCGCGCTCAGAATTGCGCGATAAATCGCGGCGCGACGGATTCAGAAGCGTCTGGCCGGGCTGAACGGCTCCATCGCAATGCTGCTGCGTTCACCGTGCATCATCTCTGCCAGCAGCATCCCGGTGGCCGGTCCGAGGGTAAATCCCTGATGTCCATGACCAAAGGCGCACCACATGCCGCGTTGTCCCGGAACTTCGCCAATTACCGGTTTCATATCCGGCATGCAGGGACGGGCACCTTTCCAGGGTTCCGCTTCGACCGCCTCTCCCAGCGGCAACAACTGCCGCGCCACCTGTTCCACCGCTCTGAGCTGATGAGGGGTGGCGGGGGCATCAATATGCGCCAGTTCCGCCCCGGTGGTGATACGCAACCCGCGTGCCATCGGGGCCACCAGATAGCCGCGCTCTTCATCCAGCATCCAGTGACGTGGCGTAGCGCCAGCGACCGGCTGGAAATGTTGATGGTAGCCGCGCTTCACAAACAGCGGCGGACGGTAACCGAAATCGCCGGTAAGCTGTGGACTCCAGGGACCGAGAGCCACCACCACCTGACGCGCTTTCACCGCTTCACCATGCTGATTATCAACCTGCCAGCCGCCCTCAGTTGTCGGACGCAACGTCTGCGCGTTGCCCTGATGCCAGGCTGCACCACGAGCAAATAACAAGGCGGCATAGGCTTTTACCAACGCGCCCGGATCGCGCACCGTCAGGGGATCGCTCCAGTACACCGCACCGCTTAGTTCAGCCCGCAGCGCTGGCTCGGTGGCGCGCAGCTGGGCTGCATCCAACTTGCGATGATTCACCCCCAGCGCCAGCAGCTTATCAGCCTCAACAAAGGCCGCATCACGCTGTTTATCGCTGCGAAACAGCATCAACCAGCCACGTTCGCCTAACAGATGGCGGGCATTAGCCGCATCGAGCAAGGCTTCATGGGTGTCGATCGACAACGCAATCAACGAGGCGTAAGCCGCCGCAATCGGGGCATAAGCGCGGGGTGCTGAGCGAGCATAGTAGCGCAGCAGCGGTGACGCCAGCGCCGGAATGGCACGCAGATGATAGCGTACATCCAGCCGACGGTTGCCTGCCACGCTAAGTAGCGTCTTGATATCACGCGGGAAGGCGTAAGGATGTACCGCCTCCCGCTGGATGATCCCCGCGTTACCGTAAGAGGTTTCCTCGCCGGGTTCGCGCCGGTCCAGCAGCGCCACATCGTAGCCGCGCTGTTGCAGGTGGAGGGCGCAACTGACGCCGACCATTCCCGCGCCCAGCACTAACACATCATGTGCCATCGCTTCACTCCGTTTTGGGTTTCTGTGCCACCACGGTAATTTCCAGCAGCGCCTCCTGCAACACTAATCCAGCCAGTACCGTGGTTCGCACCGGCAATGGATCGCTAAACCATTTGGCATAAGCCAGGTTAAAGGGTGCAAACAAGTCCGCGTCAGTTAAATAAACGGTGCAGGAGAAGATATCCGCCAGCGTGCAACCCTGTTCTTGCAGCGTGGCTTCGATAGTTGACATGACGCGGTCGGTCTGACGGCTGACTTCCGCCGCCAGCGTGCCATCTTCTTCAAAACCGATCACGCCGGATAACCACACCTGGTCACCGACCAGACGCACTTTGGAAAAAGGTAAATTCATACGATCCTCGTTTACTGGCCTAAAGGGAGATAAAAATCCGCCATGCTGGCGATGGGGCGCGCCTGACGCAGTGCGTCAAGGTCCGGCACTGGCCGCGCCAATTGCGTATCGTGCTTAAACTTCTGTTCCAGCGCCTGCGCCACGCGGAGTACACCGCTGTCATCACCGCGCTTGCCGATAATCTGTAAACCAAACGGCATTCCCAGTGCATCCTTGCCAACGGGTAAGGAGAGGGAAGGCAGCCCCGCCAGCGAGGTGACATAGGCCAACGCCAGCCAGTGATAATAGGTGCGCGTCGGCTGGCCGTTGATTTCTCGCGGGTAAAGTTCGGTCCACGGACGCGGGCTGATGGTCACCGCCGGTGACACCATATAATCATAGTCGTGGAAGAAGGCTTCCCAACGACGATACAACTGGGTTTGCAGATCCAGCCCACGGGAAATATCCAGCGCGCTGTAGCGCAAGCCTTCCTCAATATTCATTCGAACATTTTCCCCCACCAGTTGGGGATTCTGCTGATATAGCTCCCGCGTGCCGGTGAGAAACAGCAGCGAGCGCAGCGTTTCAAAGGCTTCATTTGTGCCGTGACAATCGGGCGTCGCCTGCTCGGCGCTGGCGAACAGTGGGGCGATATGCGTCATCTTCTGACGGAAGCTGTCAGCAACGCCTTGCTCAGTAGGCGCGAAACCAAAATCGCTACTCCAGGCAAGGCGCAGCGAAGACAAATCGGTTGCGGGTAGCGGGAAAAACTCCTGTGGCTGGCGTAGCTGACGCCCCGGCACCACATGGGATAGTGGATCGCGCGCATCCTCGCCCTGCATCACGCTTAACATCAGCGCGGCATCCGCTACCGTGCGTCCCATCGGGCCAAGGGTGGAGATTTGCAGCCAGGCACAGCCGCGTTTTTCTGCCGGAATCAAACCTGCTGTGGGGCGAAATCCCACCACGCCATTAAACGCCGCCGGGTTACGCAGCGAACCGCCGGTGTCGGAACCGGTCGCCAGCGACACCATGCCGCAGGCCAGCGCAGCCGCCGAACCGCCAGACGATCCTGCCGCTGAACGGGTGGTATCGAACGGGTTACCGGTGGTGCCATACACCGCGTTGCGCGAGTTACCGCCTGCACCCCATTCTGGTACGTTGGTTTTACCCACCACGTTGGCACCGGCGGCACGCAGCACCGCCACCAGACGCTCATCCTGTGTTGCGAGGTTGTGGCGCTTCGCCACACTGCCAAAGGTGGTAGGCAGGCCGGCCGCATCAATCATATCTTTGACGCCGAGCGGTAAACCGTGCAGCGGGCCAAGCGGTTCGCCGCGCAGTACCGCCTTGTCCTGCGCCTGTGCCGTGGCACGCGCGGCGGCGAAATCACAGGCGACCATCGCGTTAACCGCGGGGTTGACCTGTTCAATACGGTTGATGCAGCTTTCCAGTAATTCACTTGGGGCAATGCTTTTTTCCCCAATTAACCGACGGGCTTCGCTCGCCGGGAGATCACATAACGTTTCCATCGTCAGATCCTTTATCAATTAAACCCGCGCGATAAATCGCGTCGCTACGGAGTCGGCATAATTGCCTGGGTGCTTGTTTTCTCGGTGCGGATGGTCAGGCTCATCAGGGTTGAAAACAGCGCTGCGCCCATCAGGAACAGAAATGCCGACCCGAAGCTGAAATGTTGCACCATCAGGCCGATTGCCAGCGGGGCGATAAATCCGGCCGCCTGGCCGCCAAAGTTGATCACCCCGATGCCCGAACCCACCATGCGCGGCGCCAGAATTTTGGTCGGAAGCGCGACGGCGATCGCCAGCACAAAGGATTTAAAGAAGTAGGTAAACGCCTGGGCGATAATCACCCCGGTGAGGGTTTCCGCCCGGTACATGCAGCCGATGGCAATGGCGGTAAATAACGCGCTGAACAGCAACATCAGGTTTTCGCGGCCATTGAAGAATTTCACCATCACCCAACCGCCGATGGCAGTGGCGATACCGGCCATCAGATAGGGGATCGGCAACAATACGCCGACGGCTTTGAGGTCAAGATGGCGTTCCGTCATCAGATACACCGGCATCCAGGAGTCGAGGCCTTTGTTGATCAGGCTGAGGCCAAACCACACCGCAGCAATCTTCCACAACAGCGGATGTTTCATGACGCTTTTGACTTCACTCAGGTTGATGCGGCTACGTTGCTGACTGTCACTGGCCGGGGTGTTACGCACCGTCAGACTGTATATCAGGACAAACGCCAGGCCCAAAATCCCAATCAGCATAAAGGTGTGACGCCAGTGAAAATGCAGCAGCAGTGGGGCAATCAGTAGCGGGGCGATCATGCTGCCGATGTAATTTGACGAGACCAGCAGCGAGGTGATTTTCGGTTTTTGTTCCGTGGT
The DNA here is from genome assembly GCF_059730565.1 of Pantoea sp. X-Soil-TKNS-1279. Lineage (NCBI taxonomy): Bacteria > Pseudomonadati > Pseudomonadota > Gammaproteobacteria > Enterobacterales > Erwiniaceae > Pantoea > Pantoea sp. X-Soil-TKNS-1279. The sequence goes on from NZ_AP035948.1 coordinate 2,174,849, forward strand.
GTAGTTTTCCGCCGCGTTTTTGATCGCCGCAGAAGGAAAGGCACCTTCGCCCAGACCAAACAGCAGGCGAATCACCAGCAGCGAGGCTAGTGACCAGGCCAGTCCGGTCAGCAGGGTGAACAGCGACCAGAAGCCAATCGCCATAATCACCACCATCTTGGCACCGTAGCGATCGGCCAGCCAGCCGCCCGGCAGTTGCATCAGCCAGAAGCCAAAATAGAACACACTTAACACCAAACCCAGCTCAGACGGGCTGAGATGCATCTCAGCGGTGAGCGCCGGTGCGCCCATACTCAAGACAACGCGATCAATAAAAGCGATACACCAGGCGATATACAGCAAAATAACCACCCAGTGCCGGTAGAACGATGAATCTCGCATGGCTGTTCCTTAATAACCGGTGAATTGAATTTCGCAACGCAAATTCATCCTGCCATGCGTTCAGGGTTATCACCATTTCAACTTTTTCACGCCAGCGATATCAAAAAGGCAAAGATAACGCCATGATAAGTCATGGTTATCCTGAAGGGGCAAAATCAGCTCCTCCGAGCAGTTTTTAATAAGTGGCGGTTATGATGTGACGGCGGAAATAAACGGAAAGGCGTCCATTTCGCGAATAAAATGATCGATAAACGCGGTTACCGCTTTCGGCATACTGCGTCCCGCGAGGGTATTTAGTTCGATATTGATGCCGTGCAGATCCTGACCCACCAGCGGTACGGCACACAAATTATGGGTACGAATATATTCCCGCACCGTCATTTCGGAGGCCACCACCACGCCTTGCTCATAACGCACAAAAGCCAGCAGGGCGCTGATGGAGTTGGTGACAAACACCGGGGAGATGGTGATGCCCTGGCGGCTACAGCAGGCGTCAAACAGGCGGCGCAACATGATCGGCCGTTCCGGCAAACCCAGCGGATAGCCACTGAGCTGCGACAATTGCAGGCCGCTGCGTTTCGCCAGCACATGGTCCGGTGGCATCACCGCCACCAGCCGTGACTGCAAACGCCAGGCAACGTGAATATTCTCTTCCGGGATCTGGCTGAAGGTCAGCCCGAGATCGCTTTCCCCCTCGCGTAATCGCCGCACCACCTCTTCGGCGTGGGTAACATGCAGGCGAAAATGGATATCGGGATAGTGGCGGCGAAAGGAGGCGATCATCATCGGCAAAAAATCGACGCTGAAACCGGCGGAGCTGTCGATACGCACCTCACCTTTACGTAACCCATTGAGTTCCGCCAGCTCGTGCAGCACTTTTTCACTTTCCAGTTGCGTGCGGATCGCCCACGCCGCCAGCAGTTCACCGGCAGCGGTGGGGATCATCCCTTCCTTGCGACGTTCAAACAGAGTTTCGCCCAGCCGATCCTCCAGCCCGCTAATCTGGCGACTGATCGCCGAAGCGGCGACATTCAGTTTCTGAGCCGCCAGGCTGAGTGAGCCGGAGCGCACCACTTCAAGGAAGTAACGTACCGAGTTTTCCTGCAAGTGGCGTACTTTCATGCTGATCCTTGTGCTGTTTAATGTTGGATGATTTGATCGAGGAAGTTCCTCGCCCGGGGTGATACCGGTGCGGTGAAGAAGGTTTCTGCCTCAGCATCTTCAATAATTTCGCCGCCGTCCATAAAGATAACGCGATCGGCAATTTTACGCGCAAAGCCCAGTTCGTGAGTGACACAACACATGGTCATGCCTTCCGCCGCCAGTTCCGCCATTACCGCCAGCACTTCGGCGACCATTTCCGGGTCCAGCGCTGAGGTTGGCTCATCAAACAGCATCACTTTAGGGTTCATCGCCAGCGCGCGGGCAATTGCCACACGCTGCTGCTGACCGCCCGAGAGCTGCGCCGGATATTTGTGGCCGTGCCGCTCCAGTCCTACGCGTTGTAATAATTCCTGGGCCTTATTTAACGCCTCCGCGCGCTGGCGTTTCAAAATCCGCATCTGCGGCACCAGCAAATTATCCAGCACCGTCATATGTGGAAACAGCTCGAACGACTGAAACACCATACCGACTTGCTGACGCAGGCTGGTGAGATTGGTTTTTTTATCACTTAACATCATGCCATCAACATTGATTTCGCCGCGCTGAAAGGGTTCCAGCGCATTGATGCATTTAATTAAGGTCGATTTACCGGAACCAGACGGGCCGCAAATCACCACCACTTCGCCTTTTTTGATATTGAGGGTGCAATTTTTTAACACCGGCAACTGACCATAATATTTCGACAGATTATTAATGGCGATCATGCAGATTTCTCCTGCAAAAGGGTTAACAGGCTATTCGCCACAATCTGCGTGGCACGATGTAAATCATCCAGGTGTACGCGCTCATCGGCGCGATGTCCGTTGGCCTCAAGGAAACTGCGCGGTCCGGCCCCGTACATAATGGTGGGAATACCGGCGGCACTGTACAGACGGGCATCGGTATACAGCGGCAAACCCACTAACGGGATCGGTTCTTGCAGGATAGCTTCGGCCTGCTGGCTGAAAATGTTCGCCAGTTCGATACTGGCAGGCGATGAGGTGAACGGACGCGCCAGCAAAATACGTTTCACATCACAGGTGATACCGCTGAGCTGTTGTTCCACATCCCGAATCAGCGCCAGCAACTCCGCTTCAACCGCTTCCGGCTGTTCTTCCGGGATAATGCGACGCTCGAGGCGGATCATCAGGTTATCCGACACCACGTTGGTGTTGATGCCGCCCTCAACCAGGCCAATCACCAGCGTGGGGGAATCGATACCCGCTACCGCAGAATGTTTTTCCGCCAGCGTGTCGCGATAGCGATACAACGCGGTCATTAAACGGTTACCGGCTTCAATGGCGTCACAGCCGCTGGACGGGAAGGCGGCATGGGCGGATTTGCCCTGCACGGCAATTTCCAGATGCAAACACCCATTATGTGCGGTAACGACAAAGTAGCTCAGCGCGGCGCACACCGCGTAATCGGGTTTACTGATCCCCTTCTCCAGCAGCCAGCCGGGACCGGTGGCGCCGCCCGTCTCCTCATCGTATGTGATGTGCAGTTCGATGGTGCCGTTTAACGCCGCGCCGCTGTGGATCAACGCCAGCAAGGCATAGGTGTAGGTGGTGATATCCGATTTAGACACCGCCGCACCGCGTCCATACAGCCAGCCATTTTCAATTTCCGCACCGTAAGGATCTTTGCTCCAGCCGCCGCCTGGCGGCACGACATCGCCGTGCGCATTCAGCGCGACCGTCGGCCCCGGTCCGAAACGATGGCGCACGATCAGGTTTGTGGCGCTGCGCATCCCGGCTGCCAGTACCACCTCATCCGGCACGGTAAAGGTTTCAACCTCCAGTCCAACGTCGCGCAGTAGCTGCGCGGTGACCAGCGCATGTGGGGTGCAATCGCCCGGTGGGTTGTCGGAGGGCGTCTGCACCAGACGTTTTAACATCTCAACCTGTTGGGAGAAGTGACTTTCAATCCATGTGGCGACACGTTGTTTACTCATTGACTGCGGTCCTGTGATTATCGAAACGGGAAAGGTGGAAAGGCGACAGATCGATGTCGCTGCTGCCGCGCAAAATGAGCTGCGCCAGACTGTGGGCCACCACTGGCGACAGGGTGTAACCATTAGAGGTGACGGCGTTATAAAAACCGGGCAGGCCGGGGACGTCGCCAATGATCGGCGCGCCATCAATATTGATATTCATCCCGGCCCAGCTACGTACCATATGCAGGCCACTTAAGGCAGGCAGGACGCGATTGGCGACCCATAAATTGCCTTCGATACTTTCGCGGCACGGCTGATTCAGGCGCATCGCCGGGTTAAATTGCGCGCTCCAGCCGCCGCCAATTAATAAACTGCCGTGGGCGGTTTGCTTCAGGCTGAGGTGACGCCCGGCGTGGGCAATCAGATGATCGACCAGCGGCACGGCACGTTCGGTGACGATCATTTGCAGCGGTGCGCCTTTCACCGGCACATTGATGCCGACCATTTCACCCACTTTGGCCGCCCAGGCACCGGTTGCGTTAATCACGCGTTGGGCTTCAATCACGCCACGGCTGGTCTGTACCCGATACCCGCCATGCGACATGCGTTCAATCGCCGTCACATCGGTGCCGCGCTGAAAGCGTGCCCCCTGGGCGCGCGCCAGTTTGTTCACCACATAAGTGGCGCGTAGTGGGTTGATTTTGCCCTCCATTGGGCAGAATTCAGCGCCGATCAGCTGCGGGGAAAGGTGAGGGGAAAGCCGTGCCAGTTCACTGGCATCCAGCAGCGTCGCGTCGATGCCAAAGCGGCGTTCCAGCGCGATCTTTTGCTCAAGAAAACGCATCTCCTGCGCGGTTTCCGCCACCATCAGACCACCGGTGATTTTGATCTCCAGCGACTCACCGCTCGCCGCTTCCAGTTCCTGCCACAGCCGCACCGAGAGCGGCCCAAGTGGTAGCGTTTGCGCAGCGGGACCACCGCCTTGCTCGGCTTTGGCACCAAAATCAAACGACAGCAGCTGGACATGCAGGCTGCCCGCGTTGGCGCCGGAAGCCTGTAAATTGATGTCGTCGCGCTCCACCACCAGGGTATCCGCGCCGCCAGCGGCAAGGTAATAGCCAAGACAATTGCCCATGACGCCGCCGCCGATCACCAGCACTTCCGTTTTTTGCGGCGCTATCGGTGAATTTTCGACCGGGCGCGCCAGGTTAGGGGTGATAGCCGGTTTGTGGCCGCCCCATTCCTGTTTCTCAAACGTCAGCGCGGCGATCGGCACCGGACGGACCGGGAAGCGCGGGGCATAAAACCCGGCGGTGTGGTGGTGACGCCCGGTCATTTCGCTCACCAGTTGCGCCACCATCCCGGCGCAGGTGCGCCCCTGGCATAATCCCATGCCGACGCGCAGGTTACGTTTCAGCGCGGCGGGCGTGTCGATACCCTGACGGATCGCGCTGCGCAAGCGGCCAAGGGTGATATTTTCACAACGGCAAATCACCGTCTCATCGGGTTGCATTTGTAGACTGACCGGCGGTGCCTGGTAAACCTGCCACAATGCCTGCTGGAATGATTCGGCACGGGCAACCTGTTTTTTCAACTTATGCGTATCGATGCCGCTCGCCGTTTTCCCCAGCGCGCTCAGTGCGCGATAACCGGCCAACTGACCGCGAGTCTGGGCAATCTGCGCGCCACCCAGCCGCGCGCCATCACCGACAACGTACACGCCGGGCACGCTGGTTGCGCCCTCGGCGTCGGTTTTGATCGTTGGGGTGCTGAAAGGTGTGCTGGCGAGTTGCTGTTCACAACCCAGCGAACGCGCTAAATCGGTAGAGGGAATAAAACCGTGTCCCAGGCACAGCACATCGCACGGGATTTCGCGACTGGAGCCAGGAATGCGTTGTCCGGCTGCATCCACCCGCATTACGGTAATGCGTTCGAGGCGATCCTGCCCGTGTGCGGCAACCACTTCATAACCCCAGCTTACCGGCACGCGGTTTTTCTTCAGGATGGAGAGATAGTGCTGGCCCTTGAGCAACAACTCAGGGCCTACTTTGGTCATGGTGAGGATCTGGCGCAGCAAGCGGATGCCGGGTTTTGCTGCGCGTTCCAGCACCTCAACCACCTGACCTTCGCTGGCAACCAGTTCAGCGGCAAACTGGAGATTCAACGGTCCGTTGCCACTTACCACCACTTTTTCGCCGGGGATCACCCGATAAGCTTTTGCCAGCGTCTGGCCTGCGCCGGTGGTCATCACCCCAGGCAAAGTCCAGCCGGGAAAGGGCACCGGGCGTTCATACGCACCGGTAGCGATAATCAATTGCTTCGGGCGAATCAATAATGACGTGTCACGCCAGATAACCCCGATCTCCTGTGCGGAGAAGGCGGCCCAGACCGTGGCCTGTTGCAGGATCTCAACCCCGGCAGCCAGGGTTGCTGACAATAACTGCTCGCCATCACGCCACTGCTGCGGCGCTTTGCCGTGCAAGGTATGAGAAGGGGCCAGCGGTTTAAAAAACTGGCCGCCGCTTTGTGGTCGCTCATCAATCACCAGCACCGTTGCACCGGCACTGGCCGCGACGCGGGCGGCTGAAAGTCCGGCGGGTCCGGCACCCAGCACCAGCAAATCGTACTCGCGTGTTTCCGGTGCGATGTTGTCTGGCACCGATGTCAGAGGAATGGCCGGGGGTTGGTCGGCGCGCTGGCTGTGCACCTGCATACCGTCCTGCACTAACGTCATGCAACTGCGTTGCGATCCTTTGCCATCCACCTGCACCACGCATTCGTAGCACGCCCCCATGCCACACCATAAGCCGCGTTTTTCGCCCGGTGTTTCCTCGCGGATTGCCACAATATTTTGCCGCGCAAGGGCAGCGGCAATGGTTTCGTCAGGCAGCGCCGGTACGGCTTTGCCATCAAACCAGATGGTCAGGCGGTCGCCCGCAGGAGTGATATTTGGTGATTTGAGTTCCATAACGCTTGTGATCCAGCAACGCTTGTGTATACAGTATGTATACGGTATACAAACGGTATGCATCAAGTATTTTCTTAAGGAACTCAATATGGCAGCGTTTCGCGGTACTTATACGGTGTTGATTACCCCCTTTACTCAGGATGGTTTAGCAATTGACGTGCCAGCCCTCGAAAAATTAGTCGATTGGCAAATTGAACAAGGAATTCATGGTCTTATCCCGTTGGGCAGTACCGGTGAATTTTTATCCATGACGCGTGAGGAACGACAACTGGTCACCGAAACGGTGATTCGCACCGCCAGAGGGCGTGTGCCGGTGTTGATGGGTACTGGCGCAGAATGGACACCGGAATGCGTTGAATTGAGTAAAGAAGCCGAAGCGATGGGCGCGGATGGCGTGATGATTATCCCGCCGTTTTATAGCTGCCCGAACGAAGACGAGTTGTTTGCCCATTATCGTGCAGTGGGTGAGGCCATCTCGATTCCGATCATGATTTACAACAACCCGGCCACCGCCAATGTCGATCTGCTGCCGAAAACCGTGGCGCGTTTATCGGAAATCGACACCGTCAGCTACATCAAGGAATCCACCCTTGAGGTGACGCGTGTACGCGACATCATCGAACTGTGCGGCGATCGCATGAACGTTTTCGCGGGCATTCTGGGTTATGAATCTTTCTGGCTGGGTGCCTGCGGCTGGGTGGCGGTGGCGTCCAACCTGTTACCGGCGCAATGCGCACAGATGTTTGAAGCCGCGTGCGATCGTCTTGACCGCAATGAAGCGCTGGCGCTGTACCACAAAATTCTGCCCGTGGTGCGTGCCGTTGGCGGGCCACATTACGTGGCCGCCAGCAAAGCGGGTCTGGCGATGATGGGACTGGAGGTGGGGATCCCGCGCGCTCCACGTCTGCCGCTTGCCAGCAACCTGGAACAGGTGCTGCGACATGAATTAGAAAAACTCAACGTGCTGAACAGCTTCAAGCACTGATAACCGGCCTGATTGTTACTTATTCGGAGAATGTAAATGAACGCGAAATTAACCCTGATTGCGGCTGCGTCTCTTCTGACCGGTAGCCTGTTTGCACAGACCAGTTTTGCCGCCTGTACCCCGGTGCAGGGCGCAACGCTGGTGACCGCGGGTGAGTTAAAAATGTCCACCAACCCGACACTGCCGCCACTGCAATATGTTGACGGTGAAGGACAATTAAAAGGAATGCGTATTGAGCTGGGCGAGGAGATTGCCAAGCGCCTGTGCCTGAAACCTGACTATACCCGCATCGAATTCTCCGCAATGGTGCCCGGTTTGCAGGGTGGCCGCTGGGACATGATTAACACCGGTATTTTCTTCACCCCGGCGCGCGCCAAAATGATGTACATGATCCCGTATGAAAGCCAGGCCATCAGCGTTTCGGTGGCACCAGCCGATAGCGGCAAGATCCAGAAGGTTGAAGATCTGGCAGGTAAAAGCGTCGGGGTAGAAATCGGCGGCTTTGAAGAGACTACCATCCGTAAGATCAGCAAAGAACTGGAAGCGAAAGGCCTGAAACCGGTAGATATCCATACCTTTGATAACTTTACCGTGGCGTTCCAGGCATTGCGTGCACAACAGGTGAGCGCGGTGATCAGTATCGATGCAGTCGCAGCCGATTATCAGCACAAAGGCATGTTCAAACAGGTGCTCTCTGGCCTCGAACCCACGCCGGTGGCCATCGCCTTTAAAGATGCCCATCTGGCTGACGCCACCGCCAAAGTGCTGAACCAGATGAATGCCGATGGCAGCTTACCTGCGCTGTTTAATAAGTATGGCGCGAAGATGATCACCGGAACCTTTAGTGTTCAGGGTCCTAACTCTTAAGCGAAGGAAATTTCATTATGATTCAGGGCTGGAGCTGGGAAGGGTACTTCCATTATCTCACCAACTATTTCATTTTCATGGGGGCGGTGAACACCGTCCTGTTAACCCTGGCGGGTATGGCTGGCGGGCTGGTACTGGGAATATTACTGGCCTTTGCCCGGCTCTCGCCCTGGTCCTGGATTAATCAGATCGCACGGGCTTATATCTGGGTTTTTCGCGGCACGCCGTTACTGGTGCAGCTGATTATTATCTATACCGGCCTGCCACAAATCGGTATCCGCTTTGGCGTGATTGAGGCGGTGGTGATGGGCCTGGTATTGAATGAAGCCGCTTACCTGGCGGAGATCATTCGCGGTGGTGTGCAGGCGTTGCCAAAAGGACAAATCAATGCTGCGAAAGCGCTTGGTTTTAACCATCTGAATGTGGCGCGCTATGTGATTTTCCCGCAAACCATGCGCTTAATTCTGCCCTCTTTGGGGAACAGTTTTAACGGGTTACTGAAAACCACCTCGATTGCCTCGGTGATTTCCGTGGAGGAGTTGTTACGTCGTACGCAAATCCTGATGCAGGAACAGTTCATGGTGCTGGAGCTATTTATGGTTGCCGCCACCTATTACTTGCTCCTCACCACCTTGTGGGACTTTATTCAGCGCAAGATCGAACGTCATTACGCCAAAGCCTACCAGAGTGCCACCCACACCAGTGAACCGGCACAGCCGAGCTTTAAAGAAGTGTCCAGCGCTTACACCAGGGAGACGCAGCCATGAAATCCTTTGATCTGATTGTGAAAAATGCCGATATCGTGACGGCATCCGATCGCTATCGGGGTGATATTGGTATCCATAATGGCCGTATCAGCGTGATCGCGGCTGAGCTGGATGCCGCGCAGGCACAGCAGGTGATTGATGCTAAAGGCCGCATGGTGACGCCAGGTGGTGTCGATGCCCATTGCCATCTCGACCAACCTTCCACCGATGGCTCGGTGGGGGCCGATGACTTTATCAGCGGTACCCGTTCAGCAGCCTGTGGCGGCACCACCACCATCATTCCGTTCGCTATGCAGTTTAAGGGGCAGAGCCTGAAGGAGGCGATCGCCGATTATCATCAACGGGCGGAAGGCAAAGCCAGTATCGATTATGCGTTCCACGTCATTATTACCGATGCCAGCCAGGCGGTGATTGACGAGATCCCGGAAGTGATTGCGCAGGGTTATACCTCGTTCAAGATTTACATGACGTATGACGCGTTAAAACTGACCGATCATCACATCCTCAATGTGCTGGAAGCCGCACGCGAGGCGGGTGCGATTTCGATGATTCACGCAGAGAATGATGATTGCATCAGTTGGCTGACGGAACGACTGAAAAAACAGGGGAAAACTGCACCGCGTTATCATGCGCTGGCGCATTCGCCTATTGGTGAGCGCGAAGCGACGCACCGCGCTATTTCTCTGGCGGAGTTGGTTGATGTGCCAATTCTGTTGGTTCATGTATCAAGCCGTGCCGCCATAGAACAGATTTACTGGGCGCGGGGTCAGGGCATCAATATTTTCTCCGAAACCTGCCCGCAATATTTGTTTCTGACCGCTGAAGATCTCGGTATTGATGACAGTTTCCACGGCGCGAAATGCATTTGTAGCCCGCCACCGCGGGATACCGATAGTCAGAATGCGGTGTGGAATGCCTTAGCCAACGGCACCTTTACCATTTTTTCCTCGGATCATTGCCCGTTTAATTTTGATGATCCTCGCGGCAAGAAATTACACGGCGACAATGCCTCTTTCGACCTGGTGCCGAACGGTATTGCCGGGCTGGAAACGCGTTTGCCGCTGTTGATGAGTGAAGGCGTATTGCAAAACCGTATCTCGGCACAGCGTTTTGTCGATTTGACCGCCACCGCACCGGCAAAACTCTACGGACTTTATCCGCAGAAAGGCAGCATCGCGGTGGGTTCAGATGCGGACCTGGTTATCTGGGATACCGATCTCGATAAAACCATTACTAACAATGATTTGCATACCAATGCTGATCACACCCCGTATGAAGGCAAACGGGTGCAGGCGTGGCCCGCCATCACGCTTTCGCGCGGTGAAAAAGTCTGGTCAGAAGGGCAATATCACGGCAGAGCGGGCAGTGGGGCGTTTCTGCCCTGCGCGGTGCCTTTCCCTGTGAGAGGATAATCCGGTAAACTCACACCCAATTTTACTCCTGGAAACTGCATAAAGATGACCGACTATCAGGATCATACTCTTGCTGCGATTATGGCTGCGAAGCCGTTGTATATGAAATCAGCCAGTCTGTCTGAACAGGTTTATGCATTGCTGAAAGAGTTAATTCTGGAGCGTAAGATCCCCGGCAGCAGTGAAATGCTGGAGTTGCGCCTGGCGGAAGAGTTACAGGTATCCCGCACGCCGATGCGTGAGGCACTGGTGCGCCTGGCAGGTGAAAATCTGCTGGAACGCCGCGGTGCCCGTTCTTATACCGTGCGCACCATCGATATCAAAGAGTATCTGGATACTATGGCGCTGCGTGAGGTGCTGGAGGCAGAGGCGGTGGGTAAGGCGCTGGACAAAATCAGTGCCGCCACCCTCGACAACCTGATTAAAGAGTTGCAGGAGTTGATCGCCAGCGAAACTGAGCAGGAGCATCTTTACTGGCGCTTCGATGAAAAGCTGCATAACACCATTGCCGAAGCCAGCGGCAACCTGGTGCTGGCACAGGTATTGAAGGGATTGCGGGTTAACGTGCGTCTGTTTCGTCTGCACAGCCCGTTGCACCGGCAGCAGGAAAATCACGCTGAGCACCTTGATCTGTTGAATGCCATGCGTGAGGGCGACCGGGAAAAAAGCCTCGCCTCAATTCGTAAGCACATCATTAACCTGCGCACTGACGTAATCTCTTCGCTGTAAACGCCATTGATAAAGTCATAGCTTGACGGCTATGACTTTTTTGTCGCCTGACAAAAGTTTCTGCTAAACCCCTGCGGATTTACACCCAAAAGTTTCTTCTGGCGCGTGAAAACTGCCGCCATTTCGCGCATGCATTGTTTAAGCTGACTTCAGCCTAACAAGTTGAAAATGAGGAAATTTTTTATGAAAGTGCAAAAATTAACGCAGCCAGCGTCCATTAAACAGTTGGAAGATTGGGGCAGCGTTGAGGGTTTACCCGGCACTGCCGCCATTCAGCTTTCCGGTATTCAGACGGTGATTGCTGGTAAGGAAGACATTGATTGCGGCATCTTTGCCTGCACCGCGGGAAGTTATCGTCGTGGCGTGAAACAGGCGGAGGTCATGCATTTCCTCGAAGGGATTGGCAGCTTTACGCCAGACGGTGAGGCTACTTTAACCTTCAAACCGGGCGACAGCTTTTTCTTTGAAGCCAACACGCAGGGCACCTGGGTGATGGAGACGCCAATGCGTAAGTTGTATGTGATTTTTGATGCTACTGCGTAATTGCGCTGATGGGTAACGGCGCGATTGATCGCGCCGGAAGTGGGCGAGGGGATTACGCACGTATTGGGCCAGGAGGCGGGATGACGAGGGTGTTTAACGACTGGAGATTCTCTTCCAGTTGGGTAACAACCTTATTTAGCTTGTTAAGCGTGAGTGTAGCAGCGTCGAATTGATCCCAGACGGGACTAAATCTTTCACTGTTGCAATGCCTCTGTAAATTGCTCACGATATCCGCCTCCTTACTTTCAACTTGTCGAAATAGATTCTCCAATAAATCAAGGTCATCGATAATATTATTTATGAAAACATTGTTTTGTTTTACGATGGACTGGTCGCCATACTTATTATTCGCTTTGAATATCTGAAGGTATTTCCTGCATTCCAGTATTTTATTATCAATTTCATCGCCTGCGGTGTTGAAACATCTTTCGAATGAGATGCTTTTTAAGTTCGGACTGGCATTTGCAATTTTCCCGTCAGGAAGCCTGACGTTGATGAGTCTGACGTTTTTTATTTCGCTAATGATTTCCCGTAAGGTATCACAGGCTATTGTCTTATGTCGCATTGCGGTGGTTAAGACATCCCTTTCATTTTTTGTTGACCTGGCGCAGCGCTGCGTTATCTCATTTTCTACTATTTGATTGGCTTTTTTCAGGATGCCTGACGTTGCGTCAACTTTTGCTGACTCTTTACGCGACACCCATTCCTGGGTGGTTTTAATGTTTTGTTCGCAAACATCCTGGGGCATACCAAAAGACTTAATAAATTTGGAATATGATGTGGAGCAGGAAGCCACGCCTTGATTAGACACCATGCTGTTACCACGATCATTATTTATAAACTTCATAGATGAAACCATATTTCCATCATTATTCTCATTGGGCTGACTGGCAATACGTGTAACAGCCAAAAGGGGCATCAGGAGGAATTGAAATGATGACCTCATTATTTTTCTCCATTTGTTTATGTAGAGACATGAAAACATAGCATGAGGATGCGTTTTCTCCATTGCCGTTCAGAAAAATATCAGGGAAGTGATGACATATAACGTTTAGATTAGGCATTTCTACGTGAACTCTGAGAAAAACGCAGGGGGATTGGGTGAGAGATTTTGCGTAGCGCTGCCAGGTGTGTTCCGGTTTTTCCGTAGCGGCGCGATTTATCGCGCATCATCCAGCGATGGTGACGTAAAACCTGCGCGATAAATCGTGCCGCTACGGGAGAGGTGGTATTCCGGGATTAACGGGATATCGTATTTAACATAATATACATTATGCGCCATTAATCGTAATTCTATCTCAGACCAGAAATTCAGATTATGTTAAGAACCAGCCCCCGCGGCTGGCTCTTGCTTGTGGCAATTACCAGCTCACCGGCTTCAACTGCATACCATGATTACCCCGATAATTCGGCGATTCTGATGGCTTCCAGTTTGCCAGTAACGCTTCCTGCGGTTTATAGATTTCTACCCCCAACGGACGGCACACTTTCAGCGTATCCTCTGCTTCATCACCCCACATTGGCAATGACAGATCGCCACCCGGACAGGTTGACAGCGCACATAACAGATCGATCTCGGCAAAGAACTCAAGGTAGTCGCCTTTCTGCGCCGGACAGGCTTTCATAAAATATTGGTCATCATCATTCAGACCGGTGCACTGGAAAACGTTCATCACATCATGAACATCAAATTCCGTCAGCCCCCACGGCTGCACGGCACGCACCAGGTTTGAATGACAATGGAAATCAAAATCCTCACCGGTCAGCAGCTTGTTAACATAAGGATCGCAACGCGTGCCCAGCAGATCATGCACGCGCCCACCGTCGCTATCGATACCATAATCTGCCAGTGAATCTGCGGTAATGGTCGCCATAGGCCGGATAAACGGCAAGTTAGACCACAGACGATCATAAGTAGAAAGATGCGCCCGTTGTAGCTGGCGTGTGCGGGAAACCCACATTCTTTCACGCGGATCGCGGCGGTTCCAGATATTCAAATCCCCTACCTGCGGGCCTTCTGGCGTGGTGATACGGAACAGATGTCCGGCCGGGACTTCCCAGGCAAAACCCGTACGGATCGGGATCAAATGGGATGCGGTCAACTCGCGTGGCCCTTCGGCCAGCGCCTGATAAAACGCGCGATCAACATCCAGTGCAGAGCCGGATGTGCTCTGATAAGCGGCAGGATAATTCGACATCAGTATGATTCTCCTTGAGAAAGAGGATGGCTAAAGGTGGCGGTCAGTTGACGCTCCGAGTAATCGAGATAGTCAATCAGCGCACGACACGCCGCCTCACTTTGTTGTTGGCTCAGTAATGCCAGGATTTCGCGGTCACGCGCAATCCACGGCAACTGAAAGTCACGTTCGCCGGCTCCGCTGCAAAACAGCAGACGTAATTGCGCCAGCAGCACGCTGAAAAAATCATTAAAACGCGCACAACCCAGCATCTGCACAATGCTTTGATGAAAACGCAGACTGTGGGTACCGACGCTGCGCCACGCCTCATTCGCCGCAGCTTGGGCGGCGTTATCCAGATGCTGCGCCATACGCGCCAGGTGAAAATCACTGATCGGGCTGTTGACCGTCAGCGCCAGTACTTCCAGATGCCGACGCGCCTTGAAAATGTCACGCACATCGCGCTTATCGAGCTGACGAACAAACACCCCGCGATTCTGGTGATAATTCACCAGCCCTTCGCCATGTAAAAAGCGCAGTGCTTCGCGGAGTGTGTTACGCGAGCTATCGCATAACGCTGCCAGTTCGATCTCCGCCAATGCCTGTCCCGCAACCAGGTTGCCGCTGATGATATTTTCTCGCAGCAAAATCGAAATCCGCTCAAAGGCAGGCAAACCCGATAAATCAAGATGCTCTGGAATTTCAATGGTTAAGGTGCGGGTTTCTCCGGCAGAACTTTTCATGCTTTGCCCTCAGGCCGTGGCCATATCGTCAATAAAACGGAAGATGCGGTGATCGCGCATTTGACGAATCTCAGCCGGTGAAGCGTCAATTTCAATGCGCCCTTGCTCCATAAACACCACACGATCGGAAATGGCAAAAGCAAACTTCATCTCATGGGTGACGATCAGCATGGTAATCCCCTCCTCTGCCAACTTTTCAATCACCTGCAACACTTCGCTGACGCGCTCCGGGTCCAGCGCGGAGGTCGGCTCATCAAATAACACCACCGCCGGTTTCATCACCAGAGTACGGGCAATCGCCACTCGCTGCTGCTGGCCGCCGGATAACTGATGCGGATATTTGGTGGCATGTTCCAACATGCCGACTTTATCCAGCATCGCCAGACTGCGTTGATGCAGATCTTCACGGCTATCGAGGTTGTGCAGACGCGGAGCCAACATCAGGTTCTCCAGCACCGTTTTGTGCGGGAACAGATTGAAGCCCTGGAATACCATGCCAAGTCGGGTGATTTGCGCCCGATAAGGCAAGGCATTTTCACGTTGACCGGCACGGATAAATTCTTGCCCCAGCAGTTCCACGCTGCCCTGGTCCATCGTCTCCAGACCATTGACCATGCGGATCAGGGTGGTTTTGCCGGAGCCTGAAGGACCGATAATTGAGATCACTTCGCCGGGCTGGACGCTAAGGTTGATATCCCGCAGCACCGTCTTGCCATTAAAGGCTTTACTCAGGCCGGTTAATTGCAGAATCGGTTTGGCTGACGCGCTATGGCTTTTACGTGTCTGCATCTGCGGTGCCGGTAAACGGGCTCTGGCCTGGGCGGCATCAAAAGCTGCCGGGGTGCGATTCTGCACATCCCAACGACGCTCCAGCCAGCCGAATAGCCGTTCGAACAGGGTGACAATCAGAACGTAGTAACAGGCCACCGCCAGCAGCGTTTCCATCACCTTGAAGTTGTCGGTATACAGACGCTCACCCACCATCAGAATTTCTGATAGCGAGATCACCGACACCAACGAGGTCATCTTCACGATGGTGATAAACTCGTTCACCAGCGTTGGCAGTGAGATGCGTAATGCCTGGGGAATGATGATGCTCAAACGGATCTGGGCGTTGTTGAGTCCTAACGCCCTGCCCGCTTCAAACTGCCCACGCTGCACGGACAGCAAGCCACCACGGTGAATCTCAGCGATATAAGCGGTTTCGCTGATAATCAACGCCAGCAAACCGGCGGCGAATGGGTTAGAAAGCACGCCGCTGGTTGCCGGGAAAATTTGCGGCAGGTTAAAGATAAAAATCAGCAGCACCAACAGTGGCAAACTGCGGAACAGCCAGATGTAACAGGCAGCGGCGTTACGCAGCACGGCATTGCGCGACTGTTTTGCCAGCGCGACTCCCAGCCCCAGCACGATTCCGCCTAACCAGGTCAGCACACTGAGTTGTACCACCAGCCAACTGGCCCGCCAGAAGTCTGCGTAGTGAAATAAACTTATCAGGTAAGGCCAGTCAAATTGCATGCTTCCTCCAGTGCTAACCCTTGTTACAGCGTGCCTGCCAGCGCTTTGGCGGTTTCATCGGCATCCGGCATTTGCAGGTTGTATTTCTGTAACAGCGCTCGATAGCTACCGTCGCTCACCTTCTGTGCAAACGAGACTTTCAGCGCGCTTAACAGCTGTGGATTGTCTTTATTCACCGCCAGCCCCACCACCACGGGATAAATCATCTGCTGAGAAGAGATTTTCAGGCGGTTACCGGTTTTTTCGACGGTGGCTTTGGCGACGGCAGCATCTTCGTACTGCACATCCACCGCGGCTGACAGCAACGCCTGAGTGGCTTCCGGCGAGGTCGGGAATTCACGTACCGAAATAGTCCCCAGCCCTTTAGGCTGACAGTAGTCAACAGACACCTTATTCAACCGGGCGATCCAGGCTCCGCCTTTGATCGATGCCACCCGCTTACCGCACAGATCTTCCGGTTTCTGCGGAGCAAAACTGGAGCTGGCGGTCACCAGCAGCGACCCCCCGGTCTTCATATACGGCAGGAAATCCACCTGCTGCGCCCGTTCAGGCGTGACGTAAAGCGTGGAAGCCACGACGTCGAATTTGTTGCTTTTCAGACCAAGGATCAGGCTGGCAAAACGGGTGTCCTTTACCACCGGCTTGAGCTTCATCGGTGAGGCGATCAGGTCAATAAACTCGGCATCAAAGCCCGCTGGTTTATCCTGTTTGAGGAAGTTATACGGCGGATACGTCAGGTCAGAGCCAATGGTCAGACTACCGGGCACAAGAGTGGCAGCCTGGGCCACGCTGAAAAACACAGGTGCGGCAAGACAGGCCATGCGTAACATCGTTTTCATAGTGGAGCCTCTGGTGTTGTTTGTTCAACAATAACTAAGCATTAAGTGTGCCAATTTTATCTTTGCTGATAATTCATGTCAGAAAGAACCGGCGCAGTTGAAAAACGGAGGCGGGATTGAACCAATATGGGGCAGGAAATCAGGGGTTATGCACCAACATAACCCATCATTGACGAAAATTAGTGTCCGGCAAACTCGGTAAAGGCCACCAGTTGCCGTGTCAGGAAGCGTTTGGTGTCTTCATCCACCAGCACACCGTCAATCACCTTATGGCCGACATCGCCGATCATCGCTTCTGGCTTATTCAGAACTTTGGCATCGAAATAGCCAAGGATTTGCCGCAGATGCATCTGCGCCCGCACCCCGCCTAATTTGCCCGGCGAAGCGGATTGAATCAGCACCGGTTTCCCGGCCAGTGGCTGGGGATTGACCCGTGACAACCAGTCGAGTGCGTTTTTCAGCAAACCCGGTATCGAATGGTTGTATTCCGGCGTAATGATCACCAGACCATCGGCCTGCTTAATCTGTTCAGCCATCGCGACCACCGCCGCCGGGAATCCGGCCATTTCGGTGTCCATGCTGTAATGCGGGAATTCGCCAGGCGAACCCAGTGCCTCAAACACCACGCCCTCAGGAGCCAGTTCCGGTAAGGTACTGGCGATGGCGGCATTCACCGAACCACTGCGCAAACTACAGGTTAATGTGACAAACTTCATCGTTTTCTCCTTAACGTTAAAACTGATACACCAGACCGATGTTTCGGCTGCTGAGGCGTGGCTGCCGATAAAAATCTACGGTGCTAACAGCGCCAGTGTTGTGAGCTTCATTTACCCCTCCCCTGAAAGAAACGCGTCAATTATCTGAGGGAGATGGAAAAAAAGTAAGTTATACAGAAGGATAGTTATACGAAGATATAATTGCTCACGCTGGCATGATGATCTGTTATTCCTTCAAATTATCTGAAGGACTTCGCCAGGTATCCGCTATTTTGTTACCTCGCCCCGGTGTTTACAATTTATCCAATCGCAGCCAAGTCTGCTTATAAATTGGATCACACAGGAAATCATCATGAAATCTTTCAACATTATTATTATCAGTCTTGCCCTGCTATTTTCGGTGGTCAATGTGGCGCAAAGCGCACCGGCCCGCAGCACCCTGTTGGATGATGCCGCCGCTCGGGTCGTGATGCAGTCGAAAGAAGCCGGGGCCACCTGGAAAGTCGACAGTGAACACTATGTGAATCATATCGAGCCTGGCGCAGAGTTGATTAAATACACCCGGTAACACCGTCTCTCATGTACAAATTGAGCCGTGCTCCCGCCCTGTATTAATCGATGCAACCTTATGAAACAAAATTGAAAAATCCTTAAGCCAACCGGTAATCAAGGCCGCCGGGACACGCTTGTGGCCCGACAGTGACAGGCTTCTCTGACTATACTTTCGCGGGGGAATAATCGTGTGCCACCCCCGGGGCTGATGAAGAAAACCTTAAGTATCAATGAGGAGTCTGTTCTATGGCATTTGTAACGACAAAAGATGGCGTGAATATTTTCTTTAAAGACTGGGGCCCCAAAGAGGCTCAACCGATTGTTTTCCATCACGGTTGGCCGTTAACGGCGGATGACTGGGACAATCAGATGCTGTTCTTTCTGGCGCAAGGTTACCGGGTGATTGCGATTGATCGTCGCGGTCATGGTCGTTCGGACCAGGTCAGTGACGGACATGATATGGACCATTACGCAGCAGATGCGTCAGCGGTAGCGGAACATCTTGACCTGCATAATGCGGTGCATATCGGCCACTCTACCGGCGGTGGTCAGGTGGCCCGCTATGTTGCCAAATATGGCCAGCCGCAGGGGCGTGTTGCCAAAGCGGTGTTGATCAGCGCGGTGCCTCCGTTGATGTTAAAAACCGCCAGCAATCCCAATGGCACCCCGCTGGAGGTGTTCGATAGTTTTCGCGCCGCGCTGGCGGCAAACCGTGCGCAGTTCTACCTTGATGTCGCTTCCGGCCCTTTCTATGGTTTCAACCGTCCAGGTGCAGAGATTTCCCAGGGAACGATTCAGAACTGGTGGCGTCAGGGGATGATCGGCAGCGCCAAAGCGCATTACGAAGGGATCAAAGCCTTTTCGGAAACCGATCAGACGGAAGATTTAAAGGCCATCACCGTTCCCACCCTGGTGTTGCAGGGCGATGACGATCAGGTGGTGCCCTATAAAGCGGCCGCCTTGTTGCAGGATGAGTTACTGCCAAACAGCATCTTAAAGATTTACCCCGGCTTCCCTCACGGTATGCACACCACCCACGCTGATGTGATCAACGCCGACCTGCTGGCGTTTATTCGCGCCTAGTTTTATTATCGAAGCGGTTAATTCAGATGAATCAGGCAGAGGGAGTTAATCATATTTCCCTGCCTGTTTTTTATTGTGTTTTCCTGAAAAGAATATTCCGCAATGGCATCAACTTTTATAAAGTGAAATCCAAATCCGGATTCCTGGTCCTCAGTAAAAACAGTTGACCTCCCCTGTAGCGGCGCGATTTATCGCGCGCCCTGGCCTCTGATGCGTGATTTATCCTGGGCATTAAAACCAGCCAGAAAACAGCGCGATAATTCACGCCGCTATCAACATTACCTGATGATAATGTTAACAATTGTGCTAACATGCACAGGCATTCTAACTACCATACATTTCGCGCAGGTTGAACCTGCCTTTTTTCGCACTATATTGGCTATTGAGCACGACTTTTAAACATCCGTGAAATTCAGGTTGAGAAGAGACCTTCTATGAATCACATAGTTTACGTTGTTGATGATGACGAGTCGGTACGTTCTGCTCTGAGTAACCTGCTTAGCTCAGAAAATTATGACGTTATCGTTTTTTCTACCGCCCAGGCCTTTCTTGACTATGCGTTTCCACAGGTTCCCGGTTGTCTGATTCTGGATATTAATATGCCGGGTGCCGATGGTTTTGCCGTGGCGAATGCGCTGAATGCGCGTGGTCATGTTATCCCAACCATTTTTCTCACCGGTTTCGGTACCATTCCGGTTACGGTTCGGGCGATGAAAACCGGCGCTTGTGAGTTCCTGACCAAGCCGGTCGATCCGGATCGCATAATACAAGCGGTGGCCGAGGCGCTGGCGATCGCGGAAGAGAATCTGGCTTCCTCGCAGGAAAAGTACGATATCACGTCCCGTCATCAATCGCTGACGCCGCGTGAAAGTGAGGTGATGTTGCTGGCGATCAGCGGCCTGCTCAATAAGCAAATCGCCGCTGAGATGGGTATCAGTGAAATCACCGCCAAGGTACACAAACGTCGGGTGATGGAAAAAATGAATGTCCGTTCGTTATCCGACCTGGTGCGTGCTGCCGAACGTCTGAATATTCTCAGCACGCGCCGTCGCTAATCTTATACGCTGGCTGGCGGTTCGGTGGGTAAGGTAAACCAGAACACACTGCCGCAGTCAGCCCGGTTTTCCCCTTTCAGCTCACCACAGTGCTTTTTAATGATGCCGTGACTGATGGTCAGGCCCATGCCCATCCCCTCTTTTTTCGTGGTATAGAAAGAATCAAAGATATGTTCCTTCACCGCGTCAGGAATCCCTGAACCGGTGTCCCGCACCTCAAAACGGATGGTATCCGGTGTGGGGTTAGCGGTGGCAAGCGTCAGGGTCAGTCCACGATCTTCGATGCCGGTCATAGCATCAATGGCGTTCACCACCAGGTTCAGTAGCACCTGCTGAATCTGGATGCGGTCACAATAAACTTCCGCGTGCTCGGCGTGCAGCTTCAGTTCCAGTGAGATCCATTTACGTTCAATCTCCGCCCGTGAAAGCGCCAGGATATCGCGTGCAATTAAATGCAGGTTGGCTTTGGCATACACCGAGTCATGCTTGCGAGTTAACGCCTGCAAGCCGCGAATAATATCGCCGGCGCGTTTGCCTTCCTGCAATATCTCATCAAGGCTGAAGCAGGCATTCTCAATATGGCTCTGCTCACGTTTCAGCCAGCGCAGGCTGGCACCGGCATGCGCGACAATCGACATCAGCGGTTGGTTGATTTCATGCGCAATTGACGCGGTTAACTGACCGACGGTGGTGGCGCGCGAAACCCGCGCCAAATCCGCCTGCGCCATCCGGGCGGCATCTTCAGCCCGGCGTTGTACCGTGATGTCCGAAATGGTGCCGAAATATTCTTTCACCTCCGGCCAGTTATTCACCGGATCGCCGATCCCTTTGATGTAACGACATTCACCATCCGGGCGGATAATACGAAATTCCGCCTGCATGCTGATGCCGTTCTGTACGCTGTCGCTGACCAGGTCGTCGATACATTGATGGTCATCGGGGTGCACGAAGGTCATAAAATCCGCCATCGACAGCGTTTTCGGTTGTTCCGGCAAACCGAGAATACGCAGATACTCATCCGATACCGACATTAAATCCTGTTCAATCTCCCAGCTCCAGGTGCCGGTATGACTGATTTTCTCCCCCAGCATCAGCGACGTCTGGCTGGCGCGTAATTGCTTCTCCACCCGGCGGCGATGGATGTTCTCCTCCAGCAATTCCGCATATAAACGGGCGGTTTCGATTGAAACGGCGGCCTGGGCGCTCAGGGTTTTCACGATATGTGATTGTTCGGCGGTAAATACATCCGGCATCAGGCGGTTTTCAAGGTACAACACCCCCACCATATTGGCCTGTTTGAACATCGGTACGCACATCACCGCCGCTCCCGAGGAAACCAGATACGGGTCCTGACTGAAGGGGCTGAAATCCTCCGGCTTGCCGGTACGGATCTCCTGCCCGGTGCGGATCACCGCGGAAAGCACCGACAACGGCAAATCGCTGGCTGTCGGGCGTTGTTTAACGATCCTGACTTTGACGCCATCGGCATTCGCTTCCGCCCAGGCTTCCGTTTCCGGGATATTGCCATCCAGCACGCGAATCAGCAGGCAACGCTGTGCGCCCGCGCGTTCCAGCAGCATACGCATCAGGATATGGATCAACCGGTCGAGATTGATCTCCTCCGTCAGGGCGCGCACCGCCGTGACCACGCTCTCGAGATCGCGAATCGATTCATCCTCAAACGGAATGGTGGTGAAGGCATTGCCCGGTTTTTGCGTCGCCAGTTGGGGATAGCGTTGCTCAAGCTGCCGCACTTTGGCGAGCGCCCCCCAGTTTTCCCAGCCGCTGATGGCCCCTTTTAAATAGGCATCGGCCGGGACATTCAGGTTCCAGGCCTTGGCGCAATCCCCCGCCAGCTCGTAAGCCAATGCATTGATATGCACGTAACCTGCTTTGCGCGACAGATTGATCGCCATTTCGTACTGACTCAGCGCCTCGCCCACTTCACCACGCAGGCGCGCCAGTTCAGCAGCCAGTAGTGCCACCTTGTCAGCAAACAATTCGGGATTCAGTACCGACCACTGCACCAGCTGCTCAAAATGCGCGTGGACGGTTTTGTGCAGTGCAGCATTCGCCTGGCCGCTTGCCAGTGGGACGGTGAGCGTCAGGGCGCTGAAGAAATGTAAATCCATCAGGTAGATATAACCCGGTACGGCTTTGACCAGGTGCGCGGCTTCGGCAAAACAGGGGGTGGCCTGCGTATATTCACCGGCATAGAAATGCGCCATACCGCGATACAGCCACGACCAGAACAACACCATCGCTTTTGGCCCGGAAACGGGGCCTGGCTCGCTGCCGACCAGGTGAGTTGGAAAGGCATCGACACCGCTAAATTTTTCCCGACGGCTGCCGCGCAGATGCATCACCAGATGCTTTTGCATCAACAACACGTTTTCCACATCGGGATAAAACGATTTCTGCGTAAACGCCAGCCCCCGTTCAATGGTGGTCTGCACCGACTCCAGATGATCGCCACGCGTCAGGTAGTTCATCACCTGATGACGCAATGAAAGACAGGCAAAGGATTTGTCGCCATGCGCCAGCGCCACATTGAAACTTTTCTTCGCGCAATCGATTGCGAAGGCCAGCGGTTGCGTCCAGATCCCCACTTGATCAAGAGGCAGCAACGTGCGGGCTTTGAAACGTAAAAAATTATGTTTCTCAGCCAGTTGGCTGGCGAGCAGCCCGCACTTAAAACCGTAATGATATTCCTGGTAGCGGTCAGTAATCAGCACGCTAAACCACGACAGACCGAACACCGAGGCCCCGGCAATGCCATGATCCAGCGTCATATCGAGGATTTTGCACACCAGCAGCAGGTGCAGCTGGGGACAATCGTACGACGACGCAAAGATGGTGCTGGCCATCAGGTTCAGCACCGACTCTTTTTCGCGATTCGCCATCAGCGGCAATACGCCCAGTGTGGCCGCCGGGTCTGGCCCCAGCCGGGCTTTCAGGGCATACCAGGCCGCATTGCACTCCTCTTCGTCGGGATAGCGATTAAAGTGCACACCAAATACCGAAAGCCATGCCAGGGCTGTCTCCAGCGCCAGAAAGTTGTCCGACTGGCGCATATGAATTTCCGCCGACAGGCAGGCCGCGGCCGATTTCTCGGTCAAACTGCCGGGCATACCGAGCAGCGCGGTACAGCGCGTTTGCGCCTCGTTAAGATTACCCTGCAAAAACTGGCACTCCGCCTCTTCAAAGCCGAGCAGGAAATGCTCGCCCTCGCCGCGCTGATCATTCAACACACGCGCGGTGCGCAAATAGCGTAACGCAGAGGCATAATCCCCTGCCCGTTTGGCGCGCTGCGCTGCCGTCAGGCTCAGGTGAAAGTAGTTACGATGTTGCACCGCATCTACCGGCATATCCGCCGCCATCGCAATATGATGCACCGCGCGGAACAGCATCTCATTGCCTTCGGCACGCGGTGCGGATGCAGCCAGCAACGCTGCCGCCTGCTGATGGATAAGCAATTTCTGTCTGGGACCGATCAATAAAAACGCCGCGTCATGAACTCGACCGTGGGTAAAGGCGTAGTCATTATCGGTAATGGTGATAAACCGTGCCGCCAGCGCCGGTCTTAACCGTTGCTGAACATGATGCGGGCGGGTGCCAAGAATCTGGCTGAGCAGTCCCAGTTGTCCCTTGGCACCGAGACAGGCCATACACCCCAGCAGTTGGCGTGTCGGCTCTGGCATCCGTTCCAGTTGTAGTACCACCAGGCTGGCGACATTATCGGTGTAATGGCGTGCCCGCAAAGCACCTTGATCGTAATGCCACTTCAGCGGGTCCTGGGTATAGAAAATCAACCCGTCAGCGATCGCCTGCTTGAAAAATTCCTGTAAAAAAAGCGGATTACCCCCGGTTTTTTCATGGATCAGCTGCGCCAGTTCAGTCGTTCCGCTGCTGCGGGTATGCAACATCCCGGCCAGCCAGCGCGCCACCATTTTGGCATTCAGCGGCTCAGGGGTGATCTCAGTCAGGCGTGCGGCCGCGCCACGGATACGTGTGAGAAAATCCGCTACCTGCGGGCAAGGCATCGATTCTGCGTCACGGTGGGCGATCACCAGCAAAAAAGGCAGATGGTCATTACGCTGAAACACATTTTCCAGCAGTTGCAGGCTGGCCTGATCGGCCCAGTGTACATCGTCAATTAACATCACCAGCGCTTTGCCAGATGAGGCAAACGCCTTGATCAATGCGCACGCCATCTGATGAAAACGTTCGCGCGCATCGCTGAATGTATCGGTGGTCAGCACCGGCTGAGGGATATCCAGCAGTTGACGCAATTCCGGCACCAGTTCGATAGCCAGATCGCAATCATCACCCAACGCGCGCAGCAGACGCGCGCGCCAGACCATCACGTCGGCGGCAGACAAGCCAAGCAGATATAAGGTGAGCGTTCGGAACGCGGCGCTGAGCGCCGAATAAGGCACCTGCGGCGAATGTTGATCCGCTTTGCCGACCGTGAGCAGAATCGGCTTGTGTTGCAGCTTTTTCAGTGCCGACGCGATAATTGCTGATTTCCCTGCCCCCGGCGCGCCCCCAATCATCACCAGATGATGCGTGCCGCTGCGTTGTACTTCATCCAGCGCATCCAGTAACACCCGAGCCTGGGCATGGCCGGTAAACAGCGTTTCGACACGATAATTGCTGGTGAAACGCTCCTGAAGTCCGAGGGTAAAGGTAGCGATGGTGCCTTGTGGCGTCAGGGTCGCTTTGCAGCGTCGCAGGTCAGCCAGTAAACCATCGATGGTTTGGTAGCCATCCAGCGGCGATTTTGCCAGCAAACGCAGGATAATGGCCGACAGCATGGCCGGTACATCGGGGCGAATCGCTTCAGGTGGGCGCGGTGCGGTGGCCAGATGGTGATGGATCCACTCCCCCTGGCCAGCCTGCGGAGAGCCAAAGGGTAACTTACCGGTCAGCATTTCATACAGCACCACGCCGAGGCTGTAGAGATCACTCAGATTGCTGACCGGAAAAGGGGTGCGCCCGGTATGTTCTGGCGACATGTATGCCAGCGTGCCACCGGAGGCGCGCAGCGAATTTTTCAGTTGCGAATCCAGCGTCACCGAGGCAAGGCCAAAGCCCCCGAGACGAAAAGATCCATCGTTGTTCAGGAACAGATGCGCCGGTTTGATATCGCCATGCACAATGCCCTGATGATGCGCCTGGCTTAATGGCAGACAGAGTTGGATGGCATTACGCAGGTAATCGGCAATCTGCTCGGGCGGCATCGCAATAATCCCCGCCAGCGTGCGATAAGGAAAGGCCGGGTACACCAGCGCATAGTGTCCCTGATAGCGGGTGTAGCCGAGGGGTTTTACCGCCCAGCGGGTTGCCAGATGCGGGGCCAGCGTCAGCTCATTTTTAAGTAGCTGCGTCCCCTGAAATGCCAGTTCGTCACTGGCGGCGGTAGCGATTATAAAAGCTTCACCGGTCGTCTCTCGTCCCATTAGCCAGGCGATGCTGCCATCCTGCGCCAGTGGGGTCAGCATCATCTCGTCCGGCAAGGTGATTTTCTGTTCTTCGTTGCCTTCCTGCGGGAGCGAGATTATGCCCATTAGCGTGTTTCCCCGTGAGACAGTTCGTTACGTATGAGGGTCAGGAGCGTATCAACATCAATAGGCTTGCGCAAAAAGGTCACCGCGCCCAGCGCAATGGCATACCATTGCACCGCCTCTTCCTGCTCCGCGGAGATAAAAATCACGGGTAAGGTCACGGATTGTTGTTGCAGGATGGCGAACAGCTCAAAACCGCTCATCCCCTTCAGTCTGACGTCGATGATCAACATGGCCGCGCCGGTTAATGCTTTGTCATCGCAGAGGAGTTCTTCGCCTGATTCGTACAGGCTGGTGGTGTATCCGTCAGAATGCAGTAAATTGCTCAGGCCATTACGGACTGAGCGTTCGTCGTCAACGATAACAATATGCTGTGGCAGCGTCATGCTGTAATCCTCCGATAATCCTCACGCAAGCGTGAGGATGTTCCTTAGGGTTCCTTCTCTCCTTCGGGCGGCGGTGTGCCACTGATTTTTGGCACACATTCGTGGCGGAACCAGGCCAGAGTCACCGGCTGACGGCGAATCAGCCGTTGCGCCAGCGGCACCAGTTGTTCCCCCACCAGCATGCCAAACAATCCCAGCAAGGCAATCACCGGTGGCGCCGGGGAATTCACATCGATCAGGCCGTAGATCACACCGGCCAGAACACCTACCCCCAACGAGATAACGTAGGATTTCAACATGTTCAGCCGACCTTATCAACGTGGGTGGTGATGGTGCTGGCCTGCGGCTGTGGCTTGACATGCGCCATAATCTGCCCACCAATAATCATGCCCAACAGGCCGACTAACGCAATCGCAGGCGGTGCTGGCGATCGTACCCGCAGTAGCGCGTAAAACAGCCCCACCAGCACGCCCGCCCCCAGAGAAATGATCAACGGATTCATCATGATCCTCCTGTGACCGGCACAACAGGTGCCGGTCAACCGCAGGGAATTAGCGTGCCGGAACCGGTGCCAGGGTGCGGTGCTCGCTCTCCTGACGTGAAGGTGCTTTGTGCACCATCGTGTAGGCATAATCCACGCCAATGCCGTATGCGCCGGAATGCTCTTTGGCGATCTTCATCACTGCGTCGTAGGTATCACGGTGTGCCCAGTCACGCTGCCACTCCAGCATTACCTGCTGCCAGGTTACCGGGATCACGCCCGCCTGGATCATGCGCTGCATGGCATAGTCATGGGCTTCTTTTGAGGTGCCGCCAGACGCATCAGCCACCATATAGATTTCGTAACCCCCTTCCAGCATGGCGCACAGCGCAAAGCTGTTGTTACAGACTTCAGTCCACAGGCCAGACACCACCACTTTCTTCTTACCGTTTGCAGCCAGCGCATCACGTACTTTCTGGTCGTCCCATGAGTTCATCGAGGTACGTTCCAGAATATCCAGCCCCGGGAACACGTCCAGCAGCTCAGGGTAGGTATAGCCGGAGAAACTTTCGGTTTCGACGGTGGTGATAATCGTCGGGATGTTAAAAACCTTGGCCGCTTTCGCCAGCGCGACGGTGTTATTTTTCAGCACCTGACGGTCGATTGACTGCACGCCAAACGCCATCTGCGGTTGCTGATCGATAAAGATAATCTGGCTGTTAAGCGGGGTCAGAACTTCAAGTTTTGAGTTGGACATGAATTTACCCATTGAGGTTAGTAACTGGATTTCCGCGAACAAAGATACGGAGCAAAAGTGGCAGTCACCGGCTGGTCACTGTCCGATCTGAGTTTAGGCGGCATGGGGGGGCCGGACCATTATCTCTGTGTATAGGTATACGTTCGTATAGGTATCCCTTTGTATAACTAGACGGTGTTTCTCCCCGCTAACCATAATCCTGAGCTGATGGTGCGACCGCGCACTTCCCGTCCGGCCAACCCGGACATCTCAGTTCAGGAGGATCTATGGTGACGCTCGGTAAGGCAGAGCTGATTTTAATCAACGGCAAATTCCACACCGTCGACCGCGCCAACCCGGTAGCCGACGCTGTAGCGATTCGCGAAGGAAAATTTCTGGCGGTGGGCAGTCAGGCGGAAGTGATGGAACATCACTGCGAAGGTACGAAGGTGATCGACCTTAAAGGTCATACTGCGGTGCCTGGCCTGAATGACTCGCATCTGCACCTGATCCGTGGCGGTCTCAATTACAACCTCGAACTGCGCTGGGAAGGCGTGCCTTCACTGGCCGATGCACTGCGTATGCTGAAAGAACAGGCGCTGCGCACGCCATCGCCGCAGTGGGTGCGCGTAGTGGGAGGCTGGACCGAGTTTCAGTTTGCTGAACGCCGCATGCCGACGCTGGAAGAGATCAACGAAGCTGCACCCGACACGCCGGTGTTTATCCTGCACCTGTACGATCGCGCCCTGCTCAACCGCGCCGCCCTGAAAGTGGTGGGATACACCAAAGACACCCCCAACCCACCGGGTGGCGAAATCCAGCGCGACAGCAACGGCAACCCGACCGGCATGCTGATTGCGCGCCCGAATGCGATGATCCTCTACGCCACGCTGGCGAAAGGGCCGAAATTGCCGCTGGAGCTGCAAATCAACTCCACCCGTCAGTTTATGCGTGAACTGAACCGTCTTGGCCTGACCAGCGCCATCGACGCCGGGGGCGGTTTCCAGAACTACCCCGACGATTATGAAGTGATCGCCGAGCTGCACAGCAAAAAGCAGATGACGGTGCGTATCGCCTATAACCTGTTTACCCAGCGTCCCGGTCATGAACTGGAAGATTTTGAAAAATGGACCGATATGCTGACGCCAGGCCAGGGCAGCGACTATTTCCGGCATAACGGTGCCGGTGAAATGTTGGTGTTCTCCGCCGCCGACTTCGAAGATTTCCTTGAGCCGCGCCCGGATTTGGCCCCCGGCATGGAAGATGAACTGGAGCGCGTGGTGCGTCATCTGGTGGAACACCGCTGGCCGTTCCGCCTGCACGCCACCTACAACGAATCCATCAGCCGTATGCTGGATGTGTTTGAGAAGGTGGATCGCGAGATTCCGTTTAACGGCCTGCACTGGTTCTTTGACCATGCCGAAACGGTAACGCAGAAAAATATCGACCGTATCAAAGCCCTCGGCGGCGGCATTGCGGTGCAGCATCGTATGGCGTTCCAGGGGGAATACTTTGCGGAACGTTATGGCATCGAAGCTACCCGCCATACCCCGCCGGTGGCGCGCATGCTGGAAACCGGCGTCCCGGTTGGTCTGGGCACCGATGCGACTCGCGTCGCCAGTTATAACCCGTGGACCGCGCTGTACTGGCTGGTTTCTGGTCGTACCGTGGGCGGCATGCAGATGTATGACGTCAACGCGCGTCTCGACCGTGACACCGCGCTGATGCTGTGGACGCAAGGCAGTGCCTGGTTCTCGAGTGAGCAAGGTAAAAAAGGCCAGATCAAAGTCGGCCAACTGGCAGATATGGCGGTGTTGAGCAAAGACTTCTTCAGCGTACCCGAGGAGGAGATCAAAGGGATCGAATCCGTGCTGACGGTAGTGGATGGCAACGTAGTGTATGCCGCCGGGGCGTTCAGCAGCGAAGCGCCACCAACCCTGCCGGTACTGCCGGAGTGGTCGCCGGTGGTGAAGGTACCGGGCCACTACCGCAGTGCGCCTCCCGGTGCCACCACCCGTGTTGGCATGATGCCGCAGGCGCACCATTGCAGCGGCCCTTGCGGTGTGCACAGCCACCAGCATGATATCGCCCGTGGCGCTAACGTTCCGGTAGCCGAAGACAACGCCTTCTGGGGCGCGCTCGGTTGCAGCTGCTTTGCGTTTTAAACTTATGAAAACGTCATCGGTTTTCTCATTCCCGCCCCGGATCGATCTGGGGCTGTTCTTCCTGCGCCTGACCGGCAGCCTGTTGCTGCTGCATGTACATGGTCTGCCCAAGGTGTTTCATTTCCAGCAGGAACTGACGCGCATTGAAGACCCGTTCGGCATGGGGCCGTATATGAGCCTGATCCCGGCGATCATCGCCGAGGTTGTCTGCCCGATCCTGATCATTCTGGGTTGGTGGTCACGACTGGCCTGCCTGCCAATCATCGGCGTGCTGCTGGTGGCGATGCTGGTGGTGCACTCGGACTGGACGATTGCTGACGGTCAGTTTGGCTGGTTGTTGCTGATCATCTTCACTACCCTGGCGATCACCGGGCCGGGTGACTGGCGTATCGGCGTCAAAGCAAAACAGGAGCTGCGTCATGGCTCAGGTTAATGATATGCACAGCGCGGTGGTAACGGAACTTCCGGCACAAGCCGCCTCGCCGTGGCAACCGTTGCAGCAGCCGGTTTTCCGTATGCTGTGGCTGGCGACAGTGGTTTCCAACATCGGGTCATGGATGAACGATGTCGGCGTTAACTGGAGCATGTTGACGTTAAGCGCCGATCCGCTGTCGGTGGCGCTGGTGCAGGCCGCCAGCAGCCTGCCGATGTTCCTGTTCGCGCTGCCCTCCGGGGTGATGGCCGATATCGTCGATCGCCGTAAATATCTGCTGTTTTCGCAACTGTGGGTGTTTATCGCTGCCGCCGGTCTGACGCTGCTCTCCTTTTTGGGTCTGGTGACGCCGTGGGTGTTGCTGGTGGCGGCTTTCCTGCTCAGTACCGGTGCCGCGATGAGTTCACCGCCCTTTCAGGCCATCGTGCCGGATTTGGTGGAGAAACATGAACTGGGACCGGCCATCGCGCTTAACTCGCTCGGCATTAATATCAGCCGCGCCATTGGTCCGGCGCTTGGTGGTCTGATCCTCTCTTTTGCCGGTCCGTGGATGGTGTTCCTGCTCAATGCCCTGTCGGTGCTGGGTGTGGCCTGGGTGTTGTATCGCTGGAAAGCGCCCGCCAGCATCCAACGCCTGCCGCCAGAACACTTCTTCCCGGCGGTGCGGGTGGGATTGCGCTACGTCCACGCTGCCCCGGTGTTTCGTAACGTGCTGGTACGCACCTTTGCCTTCTTCCTGTTTGGTAGCGCCGGATGGGCATTGTTGCCGCTGGTCGCCCGGCGTGAACTCGGTCTGGGGCCTGGCGGTTACGGCATTATGCTGGCCAGTATCGGCGTTGGTGCCATCTGTGGCGCCGTGCTGCTGCCCGGCTTACGCAAAAAATTCAGTGCCGACCGCCTGATGGTGCTCGCCAGCATGCTGTTTGGTCTGACAATGCTGGCGCTGGCCTTTATCCGCCATTTCTGGTGGCTCAACGCCTGTGAGTTCTTTACCGGTTTTGCCTGGATTGCGGTGCTTTCCACCCTCAACCTCGGCGCGCAGCGGAGCGCGGCAAAGTGGGTGAAAGCGCGGGCGCTGGCGGTTTACCTGACGGTGTTTTTCGGTTCCATGACCGTCGGCAGTGCCGTGTGGGGACAACTGGCGGCCCATTTCTCCATTCCGCTGTCGCTGACCTTCGCCGCCGTCGGCATGTTTCTTTCCTGCGCGACCGTCTGGCGTTGGCAGCTCGATCAGGACCCGGATTTAAATCTGGAGATCCTTAACGACACCGACAACAACCCGATGCCCGAGATCCGCCACAACCGTGGCCCGGTGATGGTCAGCTATGAATATGTGATCCGCAATGAAGATGCCCATGATTTCACGGTGTGTATGCAGGATATGCGCCGGGTACGCCGTCGAGGCGGGGCCATTAACTGGTCGATTTATGAAGACGTGCTGCAACCGGGCATTTTCGTGGAAACCTTTGTCGTCGGTTCGTGGATGGAGCACCTGCGTGAAAAGGAGCGCTACACCATGAACGACCGCAAAATCCAGAGCCGGGTTTACGCCTTCCATCAGGGCGAAAGTTTGCCCGAAGTTCGTTATCTGGTTGCTCCGGCATGACGCCGCAACCCTGACATATCAACCCACAACAGCAATAAGAGGTCCATGCAATGAGCACGTTTAAAACCACAGATGGTACGCAGATTTATTTTAAAGATTGGGGCAAGGGTAAGCCGGTGCTGTTCAGTCACGGCTGGCCGCTGGATGCAGATATGTGGGACAGCCAGATGAATTTTCTGGCCGAACGTGGCTATCGCGTTATCGCTTTTGACCGTCGCGGTTTTGGTCGTTCCGATCAACCGTGGCAGGGCTACGACTACGATACCTTCGCCTCCGACATTAACGATCTGATCAACCACCTGGGTCTGGATAAAGTGACACTGGTGGGTTTCTCGATGGGCGGTGGCGATGTGACCCGCTATATCGGCAACTACGGCAGCGCGCGCGTCACCAGCCTGGTGCTGCTGGGCGCGGTTACCCCTATTTTCGGTAAAGCGGCAGATTACCAGGAAGGCGTCGATTTGTCGGTGTTTGCCGGTATTCGCGACGGTTTGCGTAAAGATCGTGCTCAGTTTATCAAAGACTTTGCTGCATCTTTCTATGGCACCAATGCTGGCCAGACTGTCTCTGAAGGGGTGCTGACCCAGACGCTGAATATCGCCCTGCTGGCCTCGCTGAAAGGCACGCTGGATTGCGTAACAGCGTTTTCTGAAACCGATTTCCGCGCCGATATCGCCAAAGTGGATGTGCCGACACTGGTGATCCACGGCAGTAACGATCAGATTGTGCCGTTTGCGACGACCGGTAAAGTGGCGGCGGAGATGATTCCCGGTGCTGAACTGAAGGTGTACGACAATGGCCCACATGGCTTCGCCGTGACTCATCAGGATCAGTTGAATGAAGACCTGCTGGCGTTTCTGCAACGTTAAGGTCTGATACGTGACGGCGCGATAAATCGCGCCGCTACGGAACATTATCAACGGGAAGGATGGTTCACTTCCAGCGGGCGCAGATCAAACAACAACACTTCTGCGGCCTCACCCTCGCTAAACGTCAGTGTCTTCTCATTACGTACTCGCGCGCCATCTCCGGCTTTGAAGGTCACGCCATTTACGGTGACGTTACCGCGTGCCACATGAATATAGGCGAAACGATCATCATCCAGCGTGATGGTTTGCTGCTCACCGGCATCGAATAACCCGGCATAAATCCGCACGTCCTGGCGGATGCTGAGTGCGCCCTGCTCACCCTCTGGTGACACAATCAGCCGCAGATTGCCGCGTTTTTCATTCTCTGGCACCGAGATCTGCTGGTAGCCCGGCGGGGTATTTTTCTCATCCGGCACCACCCAGATTTGCAGGAAGTGCACCCCGTCTTCGCTGGAGTGATTGAACTCGCTGTGCGTCACGCCGCTACCGGCGCTCATCAGTTGCACATCACCGGGGACAATCACCGAGCCGGTACCCATTGAGTCTTTATGTTCCAGCGCCCCTGCCAGCACATAGGAGATGATCTCCATATTACTGTGCGGGTGAGCGCCAAATCCACGGGCTTTTGCCACCCGGTCATCATTAATCACCAGCAGGTCAGAAAAGCCCACCTGTTTCGGGTCCCAATAGTTGGCGAATGAGAAGGTATGGTGTGAATGCAACCAGCCGTGGGCACCGACACCACGTTGTTCTGACAGGCGTTGTTCAATCATGATTTGCTCCTTAATCTTCTGTGTTTAACCGGATAAAGGGGTTGTTTCCCTTCGTGGAACACAGATTAAGGTAAACAAATTTGCCGAACAATTACGTCAATCTGCAATCAGTGTAACGATTTAGTAGACAATCATGTGATAAAAAAGCGCGATAAATCGCGCGTTGAAAGTCTGCCAGTTTGTAGCGGCGCGATTTATCGCGCGTCAGGCAATTACAGATTGGAGAACTTATGCAGCACCCGCACCAACTGGGTGACAAATCCGTATTCGTTGTCGTACCACGACACGGTTTTCACCAGCTGGAGATCGCCCGCTTCGCTGATTTCCGTCTGGGTGGCATCAAAAATCGAGCCAAACGGCAGACCAATCACATCGGAAGAGACAATCGGGTCTTCGGTGTAATTAAAGGATTCGTTGTTTTCACATGCCAGCTTCAGCGCGGCATTGATCTCCGCCACCGTCACCTTTTTATCCAGCACCGACACCAGCTCAGTCACAGAACCGGTTTTGACCGGTACGCGCTGCGCATGGCCCTTTAGCTTGCCGGACAGCGCCGGGATCACCAGACCAATGGCTTTAGCCGCCCCGGTGGTGTGCGGAATCACGTTTTCCACCGCTGCGCGGGAAGCGCGGAAATCTTTACCCCGTGGCCCATCCACCAGCGCCTGAGTACCGGTATAGGCGTGCACGGTGGTCATGGTGCCAACCTTAATACCAAAACTGTCGTTCAACGCTTTCGCCATCGGAGCCAGGCAGTTGGTGGTGCAGGATGCCACCGAGATAATGGTGTCATCGGCGGTCAGGGTGTCGTCATTGACGTTGAAGACGATGGTTTTCATCTCCCCGGCCGGGGCTGAGATCAGCACTTTTTTGGCCCCGGCATCCAGGTGCGCCTGAGCTTTTTCCGCCGAGGTGTAGAAGCCGGTACATTCAATCACCACATCCACACCGAGATCGCCCCAGGGAATGTTCTTCGCTTCTTTTTCGGCAAACACCTTGATGTTGTTGCCGCCGACCACCAGGTTTTGCCCCTCCGCGCTCACGGTCGCCGGGAATGCGCCATAGTTGGAGTCATACTTCAGCAGGTAAGCCAGCATTTCTGGTGAGGTGAGATCGTTAATGGCAACAATTTCAACGGGTTCTTTTTGCTCCAGCAGGCGACGCAGAACCAGCCGACCGATACGTCCAAAGCCGTTAATACCGATTTTTTTCATAACAGAAGTCCTTGCCAATGGTGAAGAGGAATTCAATAACAACCGGGAAAGATGACAAATAAATTAACGCAACTGCGGCCTTTGCCCCACACATTCTGTGCGCAAAAAAACACCAGCCTGGCGGCGAGTGTTGGCCGGTTGAATGAAAGTGTTATTTTTTCATCAGGTTCCTGGTGATCCTGAAAAAAGCATGCTTATCGTTAGCATGTAAAAGCCTGATTTCACCCGGCGTGGCATGCATATATTTTTTATAGACGCGGGTGAAGGTTTGCTGGCTGGTAAAGCCATTTTCCACCGCAATCTCCAGCAAGGTTTTGTCGCTGTGGATAATGGCGAAAGTGGCTCTGATAACCCGGCGCAGACGCATATATTCACCGAGGTTATAGCCGGTCACCTCGCGGAAAATACGTTGAAAATGCCAGTGACCATAACCACTTTTGCCAGTGATGGTACTGACTCGAATCGTTTCGTCATACAGGTGTTCTTCGATCCAGTGAATAATGTCATCCACCACCGAATAAATCATTTTGTCTTGCGATGGATAAAAGGTCGGCAAAAACGGTTTTACAGCAGTGATAGCATTCATATCACACCCAGCTTTGCAGAGATTGGGTGACAATATCAGTCATGCGCGCTGGAAAAGGTAGTTATACAAATGGATAGGTATACGAAGGGATAATTGATTGTTGCTCAGGATGCGCGATAAATCGCGCCGCTACGGCTGAGCACATTTTTGTAGCGGCGCGATTTATCGCGCGTTTCTGATATGAATTATCTATCTCTGCCACCGTCAGGCCGCAGCTAACCATAACCAAAGCCGATTACCCCGCCATTACATCATCTGCTGTGCCTGCCGCAGTTCTCTGATCATTTGTTCTGCTGCCGGGGAGACGGGATAGGCGGCATGGGTGACGGCATAATGAGTCACTGTCCATGTCGGTGAGTCCGGTACGCAGACCAGCGGAAAGCGCGTCTGCATCAACTGTGCATAATGGTGCGGCAGGATACCCACCACATCGCCCGCGGCAATCAGCATCGCTACCGCCTCAATCCCCACCGCCTCCGGTCCCCGGCTCAGGTGCAGACGCGCCAACGCGTCCTCAACAAACGGCTGCTGTGCACGCCAGACCAACGGTAGCTGCCGCGCGCGCAACTCATTGCCAGCCAGCGTATACAGGCCGTGCGACTCGTCAAACAGGTCGACATAGTGCAGTGACGGGGTCTTCTGGTAATCCATCACCCCTTTGATGGCAATGTCCAGTCGTCTGTCCAGCAACGCCTGAATCAATTGCGATCCCGCCATGACGCTTAACGATAACTGGACTCCTGGTGCATGGTGGCGCAACGCGCGCAACGCCTGTTGCAGATGCGAACCGCTGTGGCTGATGACATTGTCGGTGATCCCCATCACCAGCGGCCCGGAAATCACGCCGCGACTGGCATCCATCGCCGGGAATATGCGATCCAGCGCGCCTAACGCTTCGCGGGCATACAGCAGCGCTGACTCCCCCGCCACCGTCAGCTCAAAGCCTTTCGGCCCGCGCGTACACAGCGCCGTTCCGAGGGTTTCTTCGATCGATTTGATCTGACGACTGATGGTCGCCTTGGTCATATTCAGGGATTTCTCAGCAGCAGAAAATCCGCCAGATTGCGCCACTGCGCAGAATATTCGCAAGGCGCGCAGGTCTTTCTCATTCAATGTCCGGGGTTTCATGGTTGCTGTTTCCGTAACCGTGATTACAAATAAGATCAGTTTTCCTGGTAAACCGGCATCCCTACACTCGCCTCAGTTCGTTTTTCGCCAATACCAGGAAATCATTATGTCTTTACCGTTAACAGTGCCACCGCAAACTAATCATAAATCACTGCTGTTTTCCGAATTAGCCCTCGATCTCGATAATTTGCAAGCACATTTTGCCGTGCTGGGGATGCCTTACGGCGCGGCTTACACCCCGCAGGACTACAACAATGACCAGGTTCGCGCTCCGACCGCCATTCGTCAGGCCTCCGATCGTGTCATTCGCAGCCCCGAACGCTATGACTTCGATATCGATGGTCCGTTATTGCAGGGCCGGGATGACGTGCGTTTTGTCGACTGTGGCGATGTCCCGGCTGACCTCAATGATCCACGCGGTCACTTCGTTCGCGCCGAACAGGCCGTGCGTAAGATTCTTGCCGCCGGTGCGATTCCCATCGTCCTGGGTGGCGATCACGGCATTACCAACCCGATCCTGCGCGCCTTTGACGATCAGGGGCCGATCACTATTGTCCATCTTGATGCGCATCTCGACTGGCGTGATGACGTCAACGGCGTGACTGACGGCTTATCCAGCCCGATGCGCCGTGCTTCTGAACTGCCGTTCATCAAAGACATTATTCAAATCGGTATGCGGGCCTCAGGGAGTGCCCGCCAGGAAGAAGCCGATTATGCCCGTGAATGGGGAGCCAAAATCATCACCGCTTATGAGCTGCATGATCAGGGTATGGACGCCGTACTGGCGCAGATCCCGGACGGCGGTCGCTATTACCTGACCATTGATGCTGATGGCTTTGATCCGGCGGTGATGCCTGCCGTGGCTGGCCCGGCACCGGGCGGCGTGACCTTTGTTCAGGCACGTAAACTGATTCACGGTTTAGTGAAAAAAGGCCGGGTGGTCGGCATGGATATCGTTGAAATCCAGCCGGCCAAAGATGTTCATCAGCTCTCCTGCATGACCGCAGGCCGTCTGGTGCTCAATTTGATTGGTGCGGCAATTCGCGCCGGTTACTGCGACAGCAATATTTAACCTTTTGGAGGACCTATGATTCTTCGCTCGCTTCTGCTCAGTGCGCTGCTGTTTTCATCAGTTTCTCAGGCTGCTGACCCTATTCGGGTGGCGATTGATCCCACCTTCCCGCCGATGGAATATATCCAGAACAACCAGCGCACCGGCTTTGATGTGGATTTAGCGGCCGCCCTGTCGAAACAGATGGGCCGTCCGTTGGTGTATACCGATATGGATTTTAAAGCGATGGTGCCATCGGTGTTGGCGGGACGTCAGGACATCGTGTTATCTGCCATCTACATCACCGACGACCGCAAAAAAGTGGTGGATTTCACCGACCCCTATTTCTCTGCCGGACTGGTGGTGATGGTGAAAAAAGGCGATACCCGCATCAAAACGCCACAGGATCTGGCCGGTAAACGCGTTGCCGTGCAGGTCGGCACCAAATCGGTCAAGGTGTTGGCGGATCAGTTCCCCAGCGCACAAACCGTGGAAGTGGAAAAGAACGAAGAGATGTTCAACTCACTGGAAGCGGGCCGTGCCGATGCGGTGGTGACCGGTAAACCGGCCGCGCTGCTTTACAGCAAAACCCGTGGCACCACGCAGATCCTGCCGGAACCGCTCACCCACGAAGAGTACGGGATTGCGGTGAGCAAACGTGAGCCGGAACTGCGCCAGCAACTCAATGACGCGCTGAAAGCCATCAAAGCGAACGGCACTTACGATGCGTTGCAGAAAAAATGGTTTGGCACCGCCGCACAATAAGCCGGGGTAAGCATGGTTGAATTTGATTTTACCCCCGCGTTTGCTGCCTGGCCGGCGTTGTTGTCAGGGGCCTGGGTGACGATTGAGGTCACCCTGTGCGCCCTGCTGATCAGCTGCTGTCTCGGTACCTTAATCGGTCTGGGGAGGCTCAATCCCCAGCGCAAACTGGTGTGGTGGCTGTGCAACAGTTACGTGGTGTTCGTCCGTGGCACGCCGCTGCTGGTGCAGCTGTTTATCCTCTATTTCGGTCTGCCCTATTTTAACATCGTTATCCCGGCCTTCGTCTGCGGCATTATCGGTCTGGGATGCTACTCGGCGGCGTATGTCTCTGAGCTGGTACGCGGTGCAATTTTGTCGATCGATCGTGGGCAAACCGAAGCGGCGCGCTCAATGGGGATGTCCGGTGCCCAGGCGATGCGCCTGATTATCCTGCCGCAGGCGTTGGTACGCATGGTGCCGCCGCTGGCTAATGAATTTATTGCGCTAACCAAAAATTCCGCACTGGTTTCGCTGGTGACCATTCACGACCTGATGCATGAGGGGCAGAAAGTGATCAGCGTCTCCTACCGCTCGCTGGAGGTTTACATCGTGATTGCCTTTATCTATCTGCTGATGACCAGCAGCACTATGCTGCTGCTGCGCGTGGTGGAGAAAAAACTGCGTGCCGGGGGGATGGTGCAATGAGTACCGCCATCATTGAGGCGCTTAACCTCGATAAGTATTTCGACCAGCACCATGTGCTGAAGCAGGTCAGCCTGTCGGTGGCTCGCGGTGAGGTGGTGGTGATTATCGGCCCCAGCGGCTCCGGTAAAAGCACCTTTTTACGCTGCTGCAACGGCCTCGAAGTCGCACAGCTTGGCAGTATCCGCCTGTGTGGCCAGCAGTTATTGCAGGATGGCAAACTGCTGACCGAGCCGGACCTGAATATCCTGCGGCGTCAGGCGGGGATGGTGTTCCAGTCCTTCAACCTGTTTCCCCATCTGTCAATTCTCGATAATGTCGCCATTGGCCCACACAAAATTCTCAAACAGGGACGCGCCTTCGCCCGGCAACTGGCGCTGGAACTGCTGGAAAAAGTCGGGCTGGCGCATAAGGCACAGGCGATGCCTGCCAGCCTTTCCGGCGGTCAGAAGCAACGCGTTGCGATTGCCCGCGCACTGGCATTGCAGCCCGAGGTGATGCTGTTTGATGAACCTACCTCGGCCCTCGACCCGGAACTGACCAGGGAAGTGCTGGAGGTGATGAAGCAACTGGCGCAGGACGGAATGACGATGATCATCGTCACACACGAAATGAACTTCGCCCGTGAAGTTGCCGACCGGCTGGTAGTGATGGAGGATGGTGTGATTGTCGAGCAAGGTCCGACCCGCACGCTGTTCTCCTCCCCGACTCACCCGCGTACCCGTGCGCTGTTGCAGCATGCGCTGATTTCCGCTGGAGAAAAACATGAGCATTAATCTGCGCGGCAGCGAACGGCTGAACCGCGCGTTTACCGGTATTCCCACCTTTCTGCGCGCGGATTATTGTGCCAGCCTGAGCGAACTGAATGCGGCGGTGGCGGTATTTGGCGTGCCCTTTGATGAAGGTTCCCCCTGGCAACCGGGCAGCCGTTTTGCCCCGCGCAGCATTCGCGAACATTCAATGCGTTTTGCCCCGACGGGTTTCTTTGATGTTGAGCGTCAGCAACATTTCCTGACCGATGTGGTGACGCAGGGGCGTCTGGTGGATGTCGGGGATGTGGATGTGTTGCCAACCAATGTGATGGGTACCCATGACAATATCAGCGCTATGACGCAGTCGATTCGCCAGCGTCAGGCGATTCCCGTCGCCATCGGCGGCGATCATTCGGTGTCCTGGCCGCTGATTCGCGGCATTCAGGAGCCGGTGCATGTGGTGCAGTTCGATGCTCATCTCGATTTCGCCCCGGTCACCAACGGCGTGCATTACAGCAACGGGCAACCCTTCCGCCATATCATGGCGCTGGAACAGGTACAAAGCCTGACGCAGATTGGCATACGCAGCCGACGTGTGCGCCCCTCGGAATTCAGCGATGCCACGGCACAGGGCAGCACCATTATCACGCACCAACAGTTCCGCCAACGCACAGCCGAGGCGCTGTTTAACCATCTGCCCGCCGGGGAAAAATGCTACATCAGTATCGATATTGATGTGCTGGATATGGCGTTGGTGCCCGGCTGTGCGTCCGCCGAACCGGGTGGGATGCAATATGACGAACTGCTGCGGTCGCTGTTGGCGCTGATGGCACGCATGGAGGTGGTGGGGATTGACCTGGTGGAGGTTAACCCGCAACTGGATGTTGCTACGGGTATCACCTCATATCTTGCTGCTCATCTGCTGGTGGAAATGCTGGGCCACCTACTGCAATAAGCGTTACATCATCTGCGGTTCACGAATTGCATTGCCCCGGTCAAAGCGACTTAAACGGTAAGGCGACAAATCGGTATAGGGTTGATCGTGCATCACCATCTGCGCGCACAACTTACCGGCTCCTGGCCCGATACCGAAGCCATGACCGCTAAAACCGCTGGCGACAATCAACCCCGGAATCTGGCTGATTTCGTCAATTACCGGCACCAGATCCGGGGTGGTATCAATCCAGCCGCCCCAGGCGTGATCAACCGCAATCCCCTGCAATTGCGGGAATTCGTGCACCATTTTAGCAATCGCCTCGCGCAGAATTTGCTTATCCGCCGCCGGATCAAGCACGCGGATCTTTTCAAACGGTGAGATCCCGTCCATTGACCAGGATCCGGCAGCTTCAGGGCCGGAGAAAAAGGATCCGTTGAGGCGAATTTTCAACTTTTTGGCGATTTTGCTGCGGTACATCGGATAGAAACGCGTGGCGTAGCGCAGGTTTTGCGGCGCCAGATCGAGCTGTCCACGCCCGGAAATCGCCACGGTGTAGCTGCCATCCAGCCGACGACGAATCGCCAGGCCCGGCACACTCAGGCACCCTTCTGTCACCTGGGGCGCAACCGTGGTTTTAAATGCCGTGCCCAGAATGTTGGCGCTCGGCAAATCAATGCCGTAGCGGGTACAAAACCGTGAACTCCAGGCGCCACCGCACAGGATCACCTTGCTGGCCTTCACCAGCCCGCGTTCAGTCCAGACGCCGGTTACCCGTCCAGCGCTGATGTCGAGGCCACGCACCGCGCAACGCTGTTGAATATTGGCGCCCAGCTTTTGTGCCCCGATCGCCAGCGCCGGTACTGCCTGGGAAGGTTCCGCACGGCCATCGGTGGGGGACCAGACGCCGCCGAGCCAGGATGTCTTACCACCAATACGTTCCTGCGCTTCTTTGGCAGATAAGATCTGGCTATGGAACCCGATATTTTTTGCCTGTTTGCCCCAGTTCTCCCATTTCGCCAGGTCGGCGGCTTCGGTGGTGCCATACAGGATACCGCTACGGCGAAAACCCAGGTCCATACCAATTTCTTCACCCAGTTCGGACCAGCGTTGCAGGCTGTACATCGCCATAGGCAACTCGTACAGATCGCGATTCTGTTGTCGCACCCAACCCCAGTTACGGCTGGATTGCTCACCAGCCATCACCCCTTTCTCAAACAGCGCCACCGCTACGCCACGTTTCGCCAGTTCGTAGGTGACCGAGGTGCCAATAATTCCGCCGCCAATTACCACCACGTCAACCGCCTCAGGAAACGACGGGCTGTCCGGTACTGCATCAATCTTTACGCGCATACAACATCCTCAAGGTCACAGGCTCATCGCTCATTATTGATTTAACGGACAATAATTAACTATCGGAGTTATTTATGGCCGGTCTGCAACTATGCGTTCTGGTAGAGATCCCAACGATTGCCGTAAATATCTTCGAACACCACCACCATGCCGTACTCTTCTTCGCGCGGTTCTTCGCAGAACGTGACGCCATTGGCTTTCATCTGCTGGTAATCACGCCAGAAGTCGTCGGTTTGCAGAAACAGAAATACGCGCCCGCCGCATTGGTTGCCGATAAATTGTTCCTGGCGTGGATTGGAGGCTTTCGCCAGCAACAAATTGCAGTCGCTTTCCGGGTTGGGATTCACCACCACCCAGCGTTTGCCGGGCTGCGGCGTGTCTTCGATTAAATGGAAACCCAGTTTCTGGGTGTAATATTCAATCGCGCGGTCGTAATCATCCACGACAATTGCCACATATCCCATGCAACGTTTTTGCGTGCGCATTACTTCACTCCCTTGTCAGTTTTACAGTGGTTTCATCATAAAGACACTCAGCGGATCAGGCTGATACGGCGGGAAGGCCTCACACTGGCGATAGCCCAGGTTTTCATACAAACGAATGGCGGCGAGCTGCTGATTGCCGGTTTCCAGTCGGGCCTGGTTGCAGCCCTGGGCGATGGCGATCTTTTCCAGCCGCTGTACAATCGCCTCGCCCAATTGTTTGCCACGCCAGGCGCTGCGTACGTAAATACGCTTGAGTTCCGCGCTGCCATCCTGCTGCATCAACACCGCGCCACAGCCAACCGGCTGATTTGCATCACCGGTGACAATGACACAATGCAGCCCATCTTCCGCGACGGTGGTCAAATCAAGGCAATGGTTACTCTCCGCCGGATAAAGCACGCTCTGGAAGGCATCCAGCTCGGCCACCAGCAATTGGAAATGGCGGTCATGGGCAGATGTGGTTTTGATAGCAAACATCCTTGCGCTCCTGTTATCACGCACCCAGCAATTTGCGATATTGAATAAATTCGGTTTTGCTGGCGATCTGATCATAAAGTTTGCGCGCGGTGGCATTGGACTCCTGCGTTGTCCAGTAGACTCGCGAGCAACCCAAGGCTTCGGCCTGCTGATAAACGGCCAGGATCAGCGCTTTCCCTGCCCCTTTACCCCGCGCCGCTTCACTGACAAACAGATCCTGGAGATAACAGTAATCACCGACAGTCCAGGTGGTGCGGTGCGTCAGATAATGCACCAGGCCAATCAGCGTACCGTTCTCTTCCGCGACCAGGCAATGCATGGGTTGGCTATCGGCCATAAATCGACGAAAAGTCTGTTCGGTGGCGACGTCGCTGATACTGACTGCATAAAAACGTTGATAGCCCTTCCATAACTTTTGCCACGATGAACGATCGTCAAAACTTAACGCGCGAATTTCCATGATGATTCATTCTCCTGTTTTGCATTGATCATTCTGTAAACGACGCACCACTATAGAACCTTTTCCAATTAAGTGAACAACTTCACAACTGCGTCACCGCAATTAGTCGCTGAGACGCAGCGGGACTTACAATGATTTTCTTATCTCGCGGTTTTTCAGGAGGAAACACGTCATGTTAGTCACCCCGAAAGTACGCATGAATCGCCTGTTTCAACAGGGCAAATGCCTCGATGTGGCGATCGATCACGGCATTGCTAATGAACCGGATTTTCTGATTGGGCTGGAGAATATTGAAGGCGTGATGCGCAACCTGATCGCCGCTCAACCGGATGCTATTCAGGTCAACTACGGTCAGGCCGACTTGTTGCAACGCGAAGCAGGACGCAAACCGGCGCTGGTGATGCGCACCGATGTCGGTAATGCCTACAACGCGGCCCGCCATCGCGAGATGTGGGCGGTGCTGCACAACCCGGAAGAACCGATTCTGGCGGCGTTGCAGATGGATGCTGCCGCAGTGGTGGTCAATCTCTATCTGATCCCGGATGAGCCAGGCATCTTCCGTATGTGTGTCGAGAACATTGGCCGTCTGCGTCAGGCCTGCGATCGCTACGCCATGCCGTTAATGATTGAGCCACTGGTGATGGCCCCGGCCGGACAAGGTGCCGCTTACGGTTCGCTGGGCGATGTCGAAAAAATCGTGCCGCTGGTGCGACTGGCGCGTGAACTCGGTGCGGATATTGTCAAAGCCGACCCCACCGATA
Source organism: Pantoea sp. X-Soil-TKNS-1279 (assembly GCF_059730565.1). Classification (NCBI taxonomy): domain Bacteria; kingdom Pseudomonadati; phylum Pseudomonadota; class Gammaproteobacteria; order Enterobacterales; family Erwiniaceae; genus Pantoea; species Pantoea sp. X-Soil-TKNS-1279. Next base: position 2,218,926 of record NZ_AP035948.1, read on the forward strand.
ACGTGGAAGATTTTCACCGTGTGGTAGAAGCCGCTCGCTGCCCAACGCTGGTACGCGGCGGCGGAAAAGGTGAGCTGGGTGCAGTGCTGCAAAAAAGTGCCGCGCTGATGGCGCAAGGGGCCAGCGGCATGGTCTACGGACGCAACGTTTATCAGCACGATAATCCATCACGGGTGGTGAAAGCGCTGATGGCGATCATTCATCAGGGCGCGAGTGGCCCGGATGCGCTGGAGATTTATCAGCAGGGGTAAGGGTTTGCAGCGGGTTGAAATGCATGTATAAACAATCATCTACCTGATGAAAGGATCGGCAACATGCAGATTAACCAGTTACCTTTTGGCATTACCCAATGGGATCAGATTGAACCGGAAACCCACACCGGCGATCGCGGCTTTGCGTTGTGGCGTACCCAACGTTTCAACGATATTCGTGTGCGCATGGTGGAATACTCGCCGGGGTATCTGGCCGATCACTGGTGTCTGAAGGGACATATTTTGCTGTGTCTGGAAGGGGAAATGGTGACAGAACTGGAAGATGGTCGCCGTTTTACCCTGACGCCCGGCGTCAGTTATCAGGTGGCGGATAATGCCGAAGCGCACCGTTCCTCAACGGAAACCGGGGCGAAGCTGTTTATCGTTGATTGATGCCATTATCCCGTAGCGGCGCGATTTATCGCGCCGCTACGGGATGAAATACTTAAGGTTGAGTTGCCAGCGCGTAAGCCGCTGTCAAATCCAGACGTTGCCAGAATGACTGCTCCGCATTGCCGGAAAGCGGATAACCGCCGGGCAGTGCCGATTTCACCATCAACGCGCGCCGTTGCGCAGCAGACAATTGTGGCAGCGCGGTTTTCAGCAGCACTTCAGCCCCGGCAGGTACCGTCACCGCGACATGTTTGCCGGTTGTTTGCGGCAGGTTGTAGCTCAGGGTGAAACGGTAAAATTGTTTCATCTGCGGTGACCGATACGGATCATCCTTGCCGGTACTACGCGCGCACTCCGCCAGTGAGGTGCCACACTCTTTCTCCAGTGCCGCACGCAGTTGCTCGCGAGCTTCACTGAACAATGCCTGATAGCGGGCATCGTTGAGATAATTCGCCACATTGCGTTCCGCCACCATGCGTGAACCCATCACGTCGAGGGGGTAATGCACCCCCAGCACCAGACGCGAGTAACCGTAACGCGCACCACGGGTGACCAGCGCTTCGAAACGCTCCGGCACCATCTCCGCCAGCAGCAGCGCATCGGTATAACCGGTATTGGTATGCCCGCTCGGGAAAGAACCGCCATCAGCGGTGTACGGGTGGTTATCCTTCACCACCACATCGTCCGGCACCAGGTGAATGGTGTTGCCTTCATGCAGGAACGGACGCGGATAGTTGAAGTGTTTTTTCGCCGCACTGGTGCTGACTTCGCTGGCTTTAATCAGCGCCGCCGCTTTGCCCAGTTCTCCTTTGTCATAGGCGGTCAGAAAGGCTTTTCCGAGGCGCGGGCCAAGCGCATCGGCGAGGAAATAGAGATGGTTGATGCCTTCGGCATCAGCCAGCGCCTGATGGCGTGTGCCCTGCGTGGCATTCAGGTTGATTTGGGTGACGGTGGCGCGGTTCGCATCCAGCACGCTGGCTGGCAGCGCACTAAACCCCGCCAGCAGCGCGATACCCGCCTGCTGATTGGCTTTGGTCTGGAAATCGTAGCCACTGCTTTTCAGCCATGCGTAATCCGCCTGCGTGGGGGATTGTTTGGCTTTTTCCAGCAGATTACGTGTGAGCTGCGGGTTGTTACCCTGTAACGCCGCACGCAACGCTTGTTGCATCTGCTGTTCAAGATCGTTGTAACCTGCCTGAGCAGAACCGATGGAAGTCTGACTGGCGAGCGCAGCGGCGTCCGGCAGTGAGAGCGCGTGCGCCTGCTGCGCCAGCAGCAGCAGGGCTGCGATCAGAGTGAAGCGGGTTTTCATTATTTTCCCCTGTTATCAGAATATTACCTTGCCGGGGAAACACGCTAGCACCCTGTTATGACAGTTTTATTTCAGTTAACGACACTGGCTGGCACAGTTTTGTACACAAATTTGTGCCAGCGAGCCACATGCGCCGTTTTTGTCGTTGTTGCATTGTGACTGCTGGATATAACAATTCTGCTGACAGGCCGACACATCGCATTTCGCCGCCGCAGGCGTGAGCTGCGGGATCGGGGATTTGCCTTCTGGTTGCCAGCGGGTTTGAGCGGCTGCGCCAATGCTGACGAGCAGCAGCAACAGGATGGTCCACTTCATCGCCTTACCCTCGTGTGGTTGATCGGAAAGAGTATGGCTGTCGCGGCGCGATTTATCGCAGGCTTTTTTTCGTTGTGCGATATTGCGCGATAAATCGCGCCGCTACGAATGAAACCATTGATTCACACCTCAGCAAGAATTGAACCAATACGGTGCAAGCTGATGATGCATCGTTGTGCAGTCTTGTGAAATTACCTTGATATAAATTGATTAATATCAATAAATATCAGCGCATTGTGGCCTGGAAACCTGACCTCCCGTTATTGGTACAAAAGTTGCAAGCTTGTTCCGGTATAGCAAAGGAGAAGGTTATGAAAGCGATTGTGATTGGTGCCGGTATCGGCGGGATGAGCGCGGCAATTGCGCTGGAAAAAGCAGGCTTTACCACTGCCGTGTTTGAAGCGGTCAAAGAGATGAAACCGGTAGGCGCAGCCATTTCAATCTGGCCCAATGGGGTGAAGTGTCTCAATGCGCTGGGTATGAAAGCGTCCCTGCGGGCGCTGGGCGGCAATATGGCGTTTATGGCCTACAACGATGCCCATAGCGGCGCTACCCTGACCCGCTTTAGCATGGATCCGCTGGTGCAGCAGGTTGGCGAACATCCTTACCCGGTCGCACGCGCCGAGTTGCAGGCAATGCTGATTGATACTTATGGCCGTTCACGCATTGGCTTCGGCAAGCGCGTCACCCAGGTTGAGCAGACCGCCACTGGCGTGACGGCATGGTTTGATGATGGCAGCCAGCAGCAAGCTGATTTTCTGATTGCCGCCGACGGCACCCATTCGGTCATTCGCCATTACGTGCTGGGCGAAAGCGTCGAACGTCGCTATGCCGGTTACGTTAACTGGAACGGGCTGGTGACCATTGACGAAAGCATCGCTCCGGCGGATCAGTGGACCACCTTTGTCGGCGAAGGCAAACGTGTTTCGCTGATGCCGGTGAGCGGCAACCGTTTTTACTTCTTCTTTGATGTACCATTGCCGAAAGGTTTGCCGGAAGATCGCAGCACGTTGAAAGACGATCTGCGCGGTTACTTTGCTGGCTGGGCCGACCCGGTGCAGCGACTGATCGATGCGATCAACCCGGAAACCACCAACCGCGTGGAGATTCACGATATCGAACCTTTCAGCCAGTTCGTCAAAGGGCGGGTGGCGCTGCTGGGCGATGCGGCGCACAGCACGACGCCGGATATCGGTCAGGGCGGTTGTGCGGCGATGGAAGACGCGATCGTGCTGGCGCAGACGCTGGCGGCACATTCGCTGGGGATTGAGGATGGCTTACTGCGTTACCAGGCGCGTCGGGTGGAGCGCACGAAAGATCTGGTGCTGAAGGCGCGTAAGCGTTGTGACGTTACCCACGCCAAAGATGCAGCGATTACCGCCGCATGGTATCAGGAACTGAAAAATGAAACCGGCGAGCGCGTGCTCGCCGGGATGTGCGACACCATTGAAGGCGGCCCGCTGGGTTGATCCTCTTCCCCCGCTGGCATAGTGCACTCATCCTTCTCCCGCTTGCGGGAGAAGGCCGGGATGAGGGCAACCGCACGCGCTGAACCGATAAATCGCGCCGCTACGACGACAATCCGCGGTTTTTCAGCATCGGGCCGATTTCCGGCGCTTTGCCGCGCCAGGCCAGCCACAGATACTGCAAATCGGTGCTGTTGCCGCGCGACAAAATCTGCTCGCGGAATCGCTGCCCATTTTCGCGGGTTAAGCCGCCCCGCTCCTCAAACGCCTGATAGCCATCGTCAGCCAGCATTTGCGTCCAGATATAGGCGTAATAACCTGCGGCATAGCCGCCGCCCCAGATATGGCGGAAATAGCTGGAACGGTAGCGCGGTGGCACCGCACTCAGCGCGATATTCTCCGCAGCCAGCGCTTGCAGCTCGAAATGGCTGACATCTTCCGGGTTATCCGTCGTGGTCAACGAATGCCATTGCAGGTCGAGCAGTGCCGCCGCCAGCAGCTCGGTCATGTCATAACCTTTGTTGAACGTTGCCGCACGCACCATTTTTTCGCGCAGTTCAGCAGGCATGGATTCCCCACTTTGATAGTGGCGGGCATAGTTGGCAAACACCTGCGGGTTACTGGCCCAGTGTTCGTTAATCTGCGACGGGAATTCGACAAAATCGCGCGGTGTCGCGGTACCGGAAATGCTGACATAACGCTGCGACGCGAACAAACCATGCAACGCGTGACCAAACTCGTGGAACAAGGTGATGACTTCGTCCCAGCTCAGCAACGCAGGTTGACCACTGGCGGGTTTGGTGTAGTTGCACACGTTGTAAATCACCGGTTTGGTGTCGAGCAGCGTCGACTGATCGACAAAATTGCTCATCCACGCGCCACCGCTTTTGTTATCGCGCTTGAAGAAATCGGTGTAGAACAACGCCAGTGGCGTGTCGTCTGCATCAAAAATTTCATACACGCGCACATCAGGGTGGTAGACCGGCAGATCGTGGCGTTCGCTGAAGCGAATGCCAAACAGCTGACTGGCCGACCAGAACACCCCTTTCTCCAGCACGTTCTCCAGCGCAAAGTACGGGCGAATCTGGCTTTCATCCAGGTCATATTTGGCTTTACGCACTTGCTCAGCGTAGAAATTCCAGTCCCAGGCGCGCAGCGGAAAACTGTGATGGGCCTGTTCGATCGCCTGCTGGATATCCGCCGCTTCACGTTCAGCGCGTTCACGCGCCGCGGGTACGATGTTGCGCATAAAACTGAACGCGGCTTCCGGGGTCTTCGCCATCTGATCCTGCAACCCCCACTCGGCATAGGTTTTAAAGCCGAGCAGGCTGGCGCGCTGCGCACGTAACTGCGCCATCCGCAGCACCAGCGCGCGGGTGTCGTTATCGTCGCCCTGCTCACACCGTGACAGCGCACGCTGAAACAACGCTTCACGCGTGGCGCGTACGCTCAGTGACTGCAACGCGGGCTGTTGAGTGGTGTTCTGCAATGGGATCAACCACTCGCCAGATAAGCCGCGCGCCTCAGCCGCTGCTTTAGCGTGAGCCAGTTCTTCGGCACTCAACCCAGCCAGCGCTGCGGGGTCGCTGACGGTATACGCCCCCATTTTGGTGGCCGCCAGCAGGCGGTTACCAAATTTGGTGCCGAGCGTCGCCAGCTCCTGATTGCAGGCGCGCAGTTGCGCTTTATCTGCGTCATTCAGTGCGGCACCGGCCAGTTTAAAATGTTGCCAGGTGACTTCCGTCAGCCGCATCGCTTCCGCATCCGGGCAGAGTGAACCACGATGCTGATAAACATAATCCAGTCGGCTGAACAATTGGCTGTTGAGGGTGATCTCATCGGTCAGCGCGGTCAGTTTAGGGGTGATCAGCTCATCAATGTCCTGGAGTCGTTCGCTGGTATTGGCTGAGGTCATGGCACCAAACACCAGGTTGACACGACTGAGCAGTTGGCCACTGCGCTCCAGCGCCTCATAGGTATTTTCGAAGCTGGCAGGCTCTGGATTGCTGGCGATCGCCGCGACTTCCCGGCGTTTTTCGTCAATGCCGGCTTCCAGCGCCGGGAGAAAATCGTCTTCCTGAATAAGGTCAAACGGTGGGGTTTGATACGGTAAGGTGCTGGCAGTGAAGAAAGGATTGGCTCTTGAATTCATTATCGCTCCTGATCATCAGCAACGCCGGAGCAAGCCCCGGCGGAATGTTTCTATCCTGGCAGTTTCAGCGCGTCTCAACAACTCACGTCTGCCGCTGATAAACACTGATGATCTCTCCCGCCACCGCTACGGCTATTTCGGCGGGTAGCTTCCCTTTGACATCCGGCAACCCCAACGGACAACGCAGGCGCGCAAGCGTATCTGCCGCAATACCTTTACCTTCGAGCCGGTAACGGAAGCGTTGTGCTTTGGTTTCTGAACCAATCACCCCGGCATAACGAAAGTCGCCGCGTCGCAGGATGGCTTCGCTCAACGCCAGGTCGAGCGGATGATGATGGGTCATCACCACGAAATAGCTGCCTGGGGCGGCTTCCGCCACGCAGTCCAGTGGGTCATCCACCTGACATACCGTGACGCCTTCCGGCACGTTGCGGAACTGCGCCGCACGGCTGTCAATCCAGGTTATGTGACAGGGTAACGTCGCCAATAGCTGCACCAGCGCCTGCCCGACATGCCCGGCACCGTACACCTGAATTTCTGGTTGTTGCTGCATCAGCGGTTCAAACAAAATGGTCGCCATGCCGCCACAACACTGACCGAGCCGCGCGCCCAGCGCGAACTCCTCCGTATGCGGTGCAGCGCGCTGCTGCTGCAACATCTCGCGAGCCTGAGCGATACATTGATACTCCAGATGGCCGCCGCCGATGGTGAGAAAACTGTCACTGGCGGTGACCACCATTTTGCTGCCGCTGTCACGCGGCACCGAACCGCGCTCGCTCAGCACGGTGACCAGCACACAACTTTCCCGTTTTTCCCGCAGGCGATGCAGCACGCTAATCCAGTCATGGTAGATCATCATCCGCTCCTGAGAGGCGCTGTACGCCCCAGAAAACCCGTTCTGGCGTGGCTGGCGCATCCAGCAGCGGATGTTGACGGTAATCCGCGACGCTGGCGACCGCATCCTGCAACGCGCACCATACGGCAATCCCCAGCATAAACGGCGGCTCGCCCACCGCTTTGGAATGGAACACCGTCTGCTGCGGGTTTTTGCGGTTCTCCACCAGAGTCACGCGCAGATCGGCAGGCACATCGCTGATGGCCGGAATTTTGTAGCTGGCCGGACCGTCAGTGAGCAGTCTGCCCTGGTCATTCCACACCAGTTCTTCGCAGGTCAGCCAACCCATTCCCTGCACAAAACCGCCTTCCACCTGACCAATATCGATGGCCGGATTAAGCGATGCCCCGACATCATGCAAAATATCGGCGCGCAGCAAGCGGTACTCGCCAGTTAAGGTATCCAGCAACACCTCGCAGCAGGCGGCACCGTAAGAGAAGTAGTAAAACGGCGTGCCGCGTCCGGCGTTGCGGTCATAATGGATACCCGGCACCCGATAAAACCCGGTAGCCGACAGCGGCACCTGGTTGAGCCACGCCTGCTGGCACACATCAGCGAAGGTAAAATGCTGCTCCCTGACGCGCACGATACCGTTGCTGAAGCTGATCTGCTCAACCTCACATTGATGCAGCTTGCACAGCATCGCGGTTAAGCGATCACGTAAGGTCTGCGCCGCATCCTGTGCCGCTTTGCCGTTAAGATCGGCCCCACTGGAGGCCGCCGTTGGCGAGGTGTTGGGCACTTTGCCGGTATCCGTGGCGGTAACCTGAATGTGGCTAATGTCGATTTGCAGCACCTCCGCCACAATTTGCGCCACTTTGGTGTTCAGCCCCTGTCCCATCTCGGTGCCACCGTGATTGAGCTGCACCGTGCCGTCGGTGTAGATCAGAATCAGCGCGCCCGCCTGATTCAGAAAGCTGGAGGTAAAGGAGATGCCAAATTTTACCGGCGTCAGTGCCAGCCCGCGCTTCATCACGCGATTGGCGGCGTTAAATGCCTGAATTTCCGCGCGCCGCACCCTGTAATCGCTGCTGGTTTCCAGTTGGTTGGTGATCTCATCCAGCAGGTTATCCTCTACCTGCTGGTGATAATGAGTGATGTTGCGATCCTGCTTGCCGTAGTAATTACGCTTGCGCAGTTCCAGTGGGTCGAGCTGCAACTCGCGCGCGATGTGATCCATGATCTGCTCAATCGCCACCATGCCCTGTGGCCCACCGAAGCCACGGTAGGCGGTATTAGACGCGATGTTGGTGCGGCAGCGATAACCGGTAATCAGCGCATCGCCGAGGTAATAAGCATTATCTGCATGGAACATGGCTCGATCGACTATCGATCCACTAAGATCGAGTGAAAAACCGCAATTTCCTGCCAGATCGATCTTCACACCGCAAAAGCGTCCCGTGTCATCAAATCCGACATCGTAACGCACGTAGAAAGGATGACGCTTGCCGGTGATACGCATATCGTCACGGCGTGCGAGGCGCATTTTCGCCGGTCGTCGCGTCTGACGTGCGGCAATGGCGCACAGGCAGGCAACACCCGCTGCCTGAGTTTCTTTGCCGCCAAAGCCCCCGCCCATCCGGCGCATATCGATGGTGACGTTATTCATGCTGATCCCCATCACCTCAGCCACCAGCTTTTGTACCTCGGTCGGGTTCTGGGTGGAGGAGAACACCTGAAGCGCATGGTCTTCACCGGGGATCACCAACGCCGTCTGGGTTTCCAGATAGAAATGTTCCTGACCACCAATATGGAAACTGCCCTGAATACGGTGCGGTGCATGGGCCAACGCTGCATCCGCATCGCCGCGCTGGTGGACGTGCGGCTGCTGGACAAAAAGCCCCTGTTCCAGCGCCTGACAAACATCGAGGATCGCCGGTAACGCTTCGTATTCGACAATCGCCGCCTCGACACCGGCGCGCGCGGCTTCCGGTGAATCTGCTGCAACGGCAATCACCACCTGGCCGAGATATTCAACCTTATCTTGTGCCAGCAGCGGATCGCCCGGTTCTAACGGGCCAACATCGTTGCTGCCCGGCACATCACGCCAGGTCAGTACGCTGACCACGCCAGGCACTGCGTAACAGGGCTGTACATCCAGTTTGGTAATACGCGCGTGAGCATGAGGACTCAGCAGCGGGCAGAGATGCAGTAAACCCGGCAGATCGGGTTTGTCATCGATATAAATCGCTTCGCCGGAGACATGTTTATCTGCGCTTTCGTGTTTACGGCTACGCCCGACACCGCTTTGTATACCGGCGTCAAACTGGGTTTTTAACAGGGTTTCATTCAGTTGCGGGCGATTATGAGACATAGCGCGTCACCTCTGCGATAGTCAGTTCGCCGCTGGCCTGTGCGTAGTAGCGACGCAACAGATTCCGCGCCACCTGCAAACGGTAGGCAGCGCTGGCGCGGAAATCACTCAGCGGCTGGAAATCCTGGCTCAGGGCGGCGCAGGCCGATTCGATAGTTGTCAGGTCAAACGTGGCACCGTTGAGCACCGCTTCAGCATTGAGCGCACGTTTGGGGGTGGCCGCCATGCCGCCAAACGCAATGCGGACATGCTGCACCGTGCCGTGCTCAATCTGAAGGTTGATGGCGGCAAAAATCGCAGAAATATCATCGTCGAGGCGTTTGGATACCTTCCAGGCGACAAAGTCAGGTGACACTGTCACGCGAGGTATGATGATAGTGCGAATAAACTCGCCGGGTTGCAACACCGTCTGGCGATAACCAGTAAAGAACTGATCCAGCGGCACTTCCCGGCACTGTTCCCCCTGCTGTAATTCGAGTCGGGCATTCAGCGCCAGCAGCATCGGCGCAGCATCACCAATCGGCGAAGCGTTGCCAATATTGCCACCCAGCGTGCCCTGATGACGAATTTGCAACGAGGCAAAGCGTTCCAGCATACGGCTAAACGCCGGAATACGTGCTGCGAGAAATTGATAGCATTGATGCAGTGACGCCCCTGCGCCCAGACGCCAGTGCGCTTCATCTTCGCTGCATACCTTCAGCTCTGCGACCTGCTCCAGCGCGATCAACAGCGGAATCTGCTGATATTGCTGGGTAATTTGTAACGTCAGGTCGGTGCCGCCCGCCAGCAAACGCGCGTGCGGATGTTGTTGGTAGAGGGCTGCCAACTGATCCAGAGTTTTTGGCACCAGGCAGCGGTTGCCGTTGGCTTCCAGTATCTGTACCTCGTTGTTGACCAACGCCTGTAAGCGTTGTACCACGCTGGCTTCGCTCTGGCTGAAGTTATCGCAGACAGGCTGCTCACAGGCCTGCTGTGCCGCATCCATAATGGGCCGATAACCGGTGCAGCGACACAGATTGCCCGCCAGCGCCTGTTCCGCCTGGTGGCGGTTCCAGCCGTGGCTGTTTTTCTGTAATGTGAACAACGACATAACAAAACCTGGCGTGCAGTAGCCACACTGCGAACCGTGACAATCGACCATTGCCTGCTGTACCGGGTGCAGATCGCCCCCCTGGCGTAAATCCTCGACGGTAATCAGTTGCTTGCCTTGCAGGCTGCTGACCAGCGTCAGGCAACTGTTCACCGTCTCATAATGCATGCGTCCATCCATCACCTTCCCCAGCGTCACGGTGCAGGCACCGCAGTCGCCCGAGGCGCAGCCCTCTTTGGTGCCACGACGCTGCTGGTGATTACGCAAATAATTCAATACGGTGAGGTTCGGATCGAGATCGCGTTCAGTCACCAGTCGATTATTAAGCAGAAACTGAATCATGCCGCTTTTACCCCGCTTTCCCGTTGCCAGACCGGCTGACCATTGACCCAGGTCTGCGCGATATTGCGATCGTCACCCAGCGTCATCAGCACAAACAACTTTTCCCAGATATCTTTGCTGTTGGCGTAACGCAATTGCTGCAATGCCGAAACAGCAGGGTCGAGCACCACGAAATCTGCCTCTTTACCCGGATTGAAGTTGCCGATGGCATGGTCGAGATCCAGCGCATGCGCTCCGCCGAGCGTGGCATGATAAAAGGCTTCGCAGGCGCTGAGTTTATAGTGCTGAAGCTGGCCGACTTTGTAAGCCTCACCAAGGGTTTGCAATATGTTAAAGGTGGTGCCAGCACCGACGTCAGTGCCGATCCCCATCCGTACGCCCTGCTGCCAGCAGCGTTTGATGTTAAATAACCCGCTGCCGAGAAACAGGTTGGAGGTTGGACAGAAAGCGATTGATGAATCGGTATCGTGCAGGCACTGCCATTCATGGTCATCCAGATGCAGACAGTGGGCAAACACGCTGCGTTTACCGGTGAGCTGATGCTGGTGATACACATCGAGATAGCCGTCATGCTCCGGGAACAGTTCTTTGACCCAGGCGATTTCCTGCGGATTCTCGCTCAGATGGGTATGCAACCAGGTGTCGGGGAACTCTGCCCGTAGCTGCCGGACTTTTTCCAACAGCTGTGGCGACGATGTCGGGGCAAAGCGTGGCGTCAGCGCATAACTCAGACGGCCACGATTATGCCAGCGTTCAATCAAGGCGCGGGTTTGCAGGTAGCTTGCCTGCGGGGTTTCGGTCAGATAAGCCGGAGCGTTGCGATCCATCATCACCTTACCGGCAATCAGACGCATATTGAGCTGCTCCGCGGCGCTAAACAATGCTTCCACCGATTGCGGATGCACGGTACCAAATACCAGCGCGGTGGTGGTACCGTTCGCCAGCAACTGATGCAGAAAGAATGCTGACATCTGTGCCGCATGATCGGGACAGTGGTACTGGCTCTCGACCGGGAAAGTGTATTGGTTCAGCCATTCCAGCAGTTGCTCACCAAACGCCCCTATCATCTCGGTTTGCGGATAGTGAATGTGGGTATCGATAAACCCCGGTACGATCAGTTTGCCGCGCAGGTCGATCAGCGTGGCAGGGTTAATGCGCGACTGCGCGTTTTCCCAACTCTCCAGGCTGACAACTTTGCCGTCATGCAGCGTCAATACACCATCTTCGAGGTAGCGCGCCTGCTCAGCAATGGTATCGGGTTGTTGTGCCACGCCGGTAAAATCAAAAAAACTGGCGCGCAGCGTGGTTTCGGATGCAAAAGGCATAAAGTAGTTCCTTGCGTTATCTTTGTTATGGCAGGTGATGGCCTTTAAGGAGTTTTGCAAACACCATGCCAACGCAAAAAACTTATTTTTATGTTTATATTCAATATATTAGTTTGTTATAAGGAATTTCTATGGCAGCATACCCAGGCAACCGAATGCGCAAACGGTTGCCATGCTTCGCAATCGGTTGCGATTTAACAACTGCCGGTGAGACGGGCTTTTTGCACCCTTTGCGCGGCAATGATTTGTGCCATGTTGGTGCAGTTGTGCGCTGAAATCGTGCAAGCAACATTCCACAACGCCTTTTCATGGGCGTAGCACCAGGGATAATGCTAAGGTGTGGAGTGGAACCTGAAATCGTTTAAGGAACAGTGAGATGATTATTTTTGTTACCGGTGCGACGGCCGGTTTTGGTCAAAGTATCACCCGCCGCTTCATTGCTACAGGTCATAAAGTGATCGCCAGCGGACGCCGCGTTGAGCGTTTGCAGGAATTGAAAGACGAACTGGGCGACAATCTCTACACCGTACAACTGGATGTGCGCAACCGTGCCGCTATCGAAGAAGCTATCGCCGCACTGCCGGCTGAATGGCGCAATATCGATGTGTTGGTCAACAATGCCGGTCTGGCGCTCGGTATCGAACCCGCGCATAAAGCCAATATCGAAGATTGGGAAAATATGATCGACACCAACAACAAAGGTTTGGTGTACATGACGCGCGCCCTGCTGCCCGCTATGGTGGAACGCAACGTTGGCCATATCATTAACATTGGTTCGATTGCCGGAAGCTGGCCGTATGCCGGTGGCAACGTCTATGGTGCAACTAAAGCCTTTGTGCGCCAGTTCAGCCTGAATTTACGTACCGATCTGCACGGCACCGCGTTGCGCGTAACCGATATCGAACCGGGTCTGGTGGGCGGTACGGAGTTTTCTAATGTGCGTTTCAAAGGTGACGACGGTAAAGCCGATAAGGTTTATGAAGGGACTACCGCACTGACCGCCGAGGATGTCACCGAAGCGGTATACTGGGTGGCGACGCTACCGAAGCACGTCAATATCAACACGCTGGAAATGATGCCGGTAACGCAAACCCTTGCGGGTTTGAAGGTACATAAGGACTAAAAATCCCTGGCGGCGCGATAAATCGCGCCGCTACGCGAAACTCAGGCCCGTCCCCAGCCAGCGACAATAATCAGCATGCCGCTCAAGGCAATCAGCGCCCCGGCCCAATCCCACGGGCTGAGTTTTACCCCATCCACCACACGTAGCCAGATCAACGCGGTCAACACATAAACGCCACCGTAGGCGGCATAAACGCGACCACTGGCCGCCGGATGCAGGGTCAGCAACCAGACAAACAGCATCAGGCTGGCCGCCGCAGGCAGTAACAACCATGCTGTCGCGCCCTTCTTCAGCCATAACCACGGCAGAAAGCACCCAACAATTTCCGCAATCGCAGTTAAAAAAAACAGCAAGGTGGTTTTCACCAGCATAAAAAGTCTCTCAGAAGTCTCAACAAATGCCTCACCACTGGTGAGTAAAGAAGCAGCGATGATATACTACCGGGCATTGTTGTTACAGCCACCATCGCGATGGTGCTGGCGTTAACTAAAGGAAAAGACGATGAAAAAATTGTTTCCCGCACTGCTTGCCGCGGTACTGACTTCCAGCGTGTTGCTGGCTGCCCCACTGGCTTCAGCGCAAACCGATCGCCTGATCATTGAAAACGGCAACAGCGCGTCCAGCAATGAGGCGGCACGTCAAAGCAAGGAGCAATGGAATGACACCCGCAACCTGCGCAATAAAGTGAATACCCGCGTCGAGAAAGAGTTTGATAAAACCGATAAAGCGTTTGATAGCCGTGATGCCTGCGAGAAAAGCTACAACGTTAACGCCTATTGGGAACCCAACACGCTGCGCTGCCTTGACCGTCGTACCGGCCGTATCGTCACGCCATAAGTTGCTGACGCTGCTATAGTTATCAAGGGAGTTCAAACCAAAGGAGTGTGTGATGAAAAAGCGTCTTGCCGTGATGTTGCTGTCCCTGCTGGCGTTACCGATGCTGGCGCAGGCCTCCTGCGAAAGCGTTAAAGCAGAGATCAGCAAGAAACTGGTCAGTAACGGGCTGGCTGAATCGGATTTTACACTGGAAATCGTCCCTAACGATCAGGCCGACCAGGCGGGTGGTCAGGTGGTAGGCCATTGTGAAAATGACACCCAGAAGATTGTTTACAAGAAGCTGAGTCGCGACGCACAAAGCAACGTCCCGAATGATGCTGGCAGCTCACACGATACACCACAGTAAACGATCGTAGCGGCGCGATTTATCGCGCTGCTACGGATTAATCCTCGTTCTCCGGCCGCTGGTGCGGCATCAGCCAGGCGATCCACAGCGTCAATGCGGCAATCAACAACGCCACCACGAAAACCCAGTGCAATGAGCTGGCAATTTGCGTAATCCATTCCTGTAAAGTACCGTGCGGTAACGCCTGACGGCTCTCGTGCGACATGATTTTTTGCATCGGATCGCTGGCCTCCGGTAAGCGACGCATCAGATTGTAATTCAACACCGCCCCCATCAACGCCGTACCAATCGCTGAACCCAGCATCCGACTGAACATGATCGAGGCAGTGCAAATACCGCGAATTTCGTAATGCGCGTGATTCTGTACCGAGACCAGAAAGGTCGTACTGGTCATCCCCATGCCGGTACCGATGACAAAGGCTGTCAGCCCCGCCTGCATCAGGCCGCTGTCGGCGCGCAGCAACAGCAATAAGGCGCTACCGGCAATCAGCAGCAATGCGCCCAACTGCGCGGTAAATCGGTAAGACATGACCAACATCAAACGGCCACTCAGGGTGCTGGCAAGCGGCCAACCAATTGACATCATTGCCAGCGCACTGCCCGCTTGCAACGGCGTACCGCCAGTAATTCCCTGAATCCAGGTTGGCAGGAAGGCACTGATCCCCATCATCGCTGCGCCAATGATCAGATTTCCGGCATTCCCCGCCACAATCAATCGACTGCGCCAGATAGCCAGCGGAAACAACGGCGCGCTGGCGCGTTGTTCATGGCGTTTGAGGAACACAGCGGCGATCAACGCCAGCAGCAGAAATAGCAGCAACCAATAGCCCAGCACTTCGGCCTGCAATAAGGCGATTAACAGCGCGCTGACGCTGATCATCAACCAGGCACAGCCGGTTATATTCAGCGAACTGTGCTGCCGCCGTTCCCGCGCTGGTAGAAAACGCGCCAGCAACAGCATCGAGATCAGGCCAATTGGCACGTTGACCCAGAAAATCACCGCCCAGCTAAAGTGCTGCACCAGCCAGGCCCCGCTTAACGGGCCGAGTATCGCCGCCACGCCCCAGACGCTGGAAAGCCAACCTTGCACGCTGGCACGCTCGCGCGGTGAATAAATATCCGCCACGATGGTGGTGGTCAACGGCATGATGGCACCCGCGCCTAAACCCTGAAACGCACGGAACAGAATCAGCCAGGTCATGGTATGGGCGAAACCGCACAGCACCGACCCAATAAGAAACAGCGAGACACCAATAAAAAACAGCGTCTTACGCCCCCACAAATCCGCCAGGCGACCATAAAGCGGCACAGTGACCGCCTGCGTCAGCAGATAGATAGAAAAGACCCAGCCAAAATGCGAAAACCCGCCCAGGTCGGCAATGATGGTTGGCATCGCGGTGGCGACGATGGTGACCTCAATTGCCGCCATAAACATCGCCAGCATGCAGGCCATCAGGATCCAGTGGCGGTTACTCGTTTGAATTTCTGCGCTCTCAGTCATTTTTCTTCCTTCCTTTGTCGTAATCCTGGCCGAATTTTTTAGCCGTCGATTTCCTCTGCGTGCTCCGCATGTGTGACGGCGTCACAAAAAATCGATGAATTTTTTTTATTGAGGATTGTGCCTTATTTCACGCGGTTTAAGCCGGTTTTTTCCTCTTTTCTATCTGTCTGATTTTCCCCTAAAAACTGGCGTGTCGCGATTAACGTTGCTATAGGTCTAAAACCACTTTCCCGATTCTCACTGGAAAAGTGGCACTAGATAGTCGTTTTATCTGTAATCAGGCAATTTTGGTTGTTTTTCACGAATCAGGGAGACATTCGCTATGCAAAACGCATCGCTCGCCCGACGAACCGGGTTAGCCGTGCTTGCCATTGTGCTGGTGGTGGGCCTGTTGGTTTGGGGGCTTGGGCTGGATACCCTGCGCGCCCGTAGGGTCGATCTGATCTACCTTGGGCAGCAGCACCTGTTTCTGGTGTTTTGGTCCATGTTTTTTGCGCTGCTGGTCGGCATCCCCAGCGGCATTCTGCTAAGCCGCCCGTTTGCCCGCGGTTGGGCTGAATACGTGATGCAAATCTTCAACGTTGGCAATACGCTGCCGCCGTTAGCGGTACTGGCACTGGCGATGGTCATTGTCGGCATCGGCGATCGTCCGGCGTTGATTGCGCTGTTTCTCGCCTCTCTGCTCCCCATCGTGCGTAATACCTATGCCGGACTGAGCGCGGTTCCCCCCTCGCTACTGGAAGCCGCAAACGGTATTGGCATGACGAAATTTCAGCGCTTACGTCAGGTGGAAATTCCCAACGCGTTGCCGGTCATTCTCGCCGGGGTACGCATTTCCACCGCCATCAATGTCGGCACTGCGCCACTGGCGTTTCTGATTGGCGCCAGCAGCTACGGCGAGCTGATTTTCCCCGGCATTTACCTCAACGACTTCCCGACGTTGATCCTCGGGGCAGTGGCAACCGCCCTGTTCGCCCTGATCCTGGACATGCTGTTAGCGGCGCTGGGACGTTACCTCAGCCCGCATGCAGCGGCATAACAACAGGAGTTTCGTGATGGCCACTGTCAACCGATTAGCAAGCTGGATAAAACGCAGCGCGCTGATTCTGACCGCAACCCTGGCGCTTAGCCAGATGGCTGCTGCTGCCACACCGCTGGTGATGGCGACCAAAAGTTTTACCGAGCAACACATCCTTTCTGCCATGACGGTAATGTGGCTGGAAAAGAAAGGGTTTCAGGTAATCCCGAAAACCAATATCGCGACCACTATCGGTCGTAACGCAATGATTAACAAACAGATTGATATGACGTGGGAATACACCGGCACCTCACTGATCATCTTCAATCACATCACCAAACCGATGTCGTCGCAGGAAGCCTATAACACGGTGAAACAGCTCGACGGCAAGCTGGGACTGGTCTGGCTCGACCCGGCACCCATGAACAACACTTATGCCTTTGCCATGCAGCGCGCCAGGGCTGACAAGGAAGGCATCAGTACGATGTCGCAGCTGGTGGCAAAGCTGGAGCAGATTCGTAAAACCGACCCGGACCATAACTGGAAACTGGGCCTGGACCTGGAGTTTGCCGGGCGTTCAGATGGCCTTGTTCCGCTGCAAAAAGCCTACAACATGCCGCTTGACCGCCCACAGATTCGGCAGATGGATCCTGGGCTGGTGTACAACGCCGTCAAAGAAGGCTTTGTCGATGCGGGGCTGATCTACACCACCGATGGGCGAGTAAAAGGCTTTGATCTCAAGGTACTGGAAGATGATAAGCACTTCTTCCCAAGTTACAACGTCACGCCAGTGGTGCGTAAAGATGTGCTGGAGAGCCATCCCGGACTGGCGGCAGCGTTGAATCAACTGTCACCGCTGATTACCGACGCAGCGATTACCGAGATGAATAAACGCGTCGATATCGATCACCAGTCACCTGAACAGGTTGCGCGTGATTTTCTCAAATCAAAAAACATGCTGTAAGGAGGCGTGATGGATACCCTGCATTACATCATGGATAACTGGGACAGCCTGCTGGCTCTGACATGGCAACATACCTGGCTGGTACTGGTGGCGGTCGGTTTTGCCATCTTAGTTGGCGTCCCGCTGGGGATTCTGATTGTGCGCTTTAAATGGCTGGCGACGCCGGTTTTGGGCATCGCCACCATTGTGCTGACCATTCCAACTATCGCGCTGTTTGGTTTAATGATCCCGTTGTTTTCGCTGATCGGTCAGGGAATTGGTGCCCTGCCTGCCATTACCGCCGTGTTTCTCTATTCGCTGCTGCCCATCGTGCGCAACACTCACACCGCACTGGAAAACCTGCCGCCGGGTCTGCGTGAAGCAGGTCGTGGTATTGGCATGACCTTCTGGCAGCGTTTGCGCTGGGTTGAAATCCCCATGGCACTGCCGGTGATTTTTGGCGGTATCCGCACCGCCGTGGTGATGAATGTCGGTGTGATGGCAATTGCTGCGGTGATCGGCGCGGGTGGTTTGGGTTTACAGCTGCTGGATGGTATCAGCGGCAGTGATGTTCGTATGTTAATTGCCGGTGCGTTGATGATTTGTTTGCTGGCTATTGTGCTTGACTGGCTGCTGCACCGTTTGCAGTCAGCGCTGACTCCAAAGGGGATTCGCTAATGATCAAACTGGAAAACCTGACGAAAACCTTTACCCAGAAAAACGGTACGACCTTTAACGCCGTTGATAACGTCAGCCTTGACGTTCCCGCCGGGGAAATGTGCGTGCTGCTCGGCCCTTCCGGTTGTGGCAAGACTACTACGCTGAAGATGATCAACCGTTTGATCCCGGCGACCAGTGGCAACATCCTGATTAACGGCGAAGATACCAGCGCCCAGGATACAGTGACGCTGCGCCGTAACATCGGATATGTGATTCAGCAAATTGGTCTGTTCCCGAATATGACCATTGAAGAGAACATCACCGTGGTGCCGCGCATGTTGGGCTGGGATAAAAAGCGTTGCCGTGAGCGTGCCACTGAACTGATGAGCATGGTGGCGCTCGACCCGACGAAGTTTCTGCATCGCTATCCGCGTGAGATGTCGGGCGGTCAACAGCAGCGCATTGGCGTGATCCGCGCACTGGCAGCAGATCCACCGGTGCTGCTGATGGACGAACCTTTTGGCGCGGTCGATCCGATTAACCGTGAGGTGATCCAGAACGAGTTTCTTGATATGCAGCGGCAGTTGAAAAAGACCGTGATGCTGGTCAGCCATGACATTGATGAGGCACTCAAGCTGGGCGACCGCATCGCGGTGTTTGGTCAGGGAAAAATCGTTCAGTGCGCCAGCCCGGATGAGCTGCTCGCAAAGCCCGCCAACGACTTTGTTGGATCTTTTGTCGGCCAGGACCGCACGCTGAAACGTTTGTTGCTGGTACAGGCGGGCGATGTCACCGATCAACAACCGACTATCACCGTGCAGCGCAGCACGCCACTCGCGGAGGCCTTTATCACTATGGACGACAACGATATGCGTTCAGTGACGGTGGTCGATAACGACGGTAAACCGCTGGGATTTGTCAAACGCCGCGAAGCGCGTGGTGCCAGTGGTCGCTGTGAAGAGATGTTGCATACCTTCACCGTCACCGGCAAGGCGGAAGAAAACCTGCGCGTAGTGCTGTCGAAGTTGTATGAACATAATCTGGTCTGGATGCCGATTGTCGATGAAGAGGGCCGCTACAGTGGCGAAATTTCGCAGGATTATATTGCGGATTATTTGAGCTCCGGCCGGACGCGACGGCGGTTAAATCCCTGAGAAGGGATTAACCTTGCATTCACCTGATCTGACAATAACACCCGCTTTATCCGTTATTTGTCAGATCAGCTATCTACCTGGTTGCTGTTGCCAGGTCGCTGCTGTCCGGGCTAATCAACGAAGCGGGTGTTGCTGTTGCTTCAGTTGCTCCTGTTGATGTAATCATATTCATCCTTAATTAAGATTAAGTGAGTGCGTATAAGGTCAACATTAAAACCGAATGTTGACCGTATTGGCTCTTCATTATTCAATAATCAGGATAATCAAATGCTGATTTTTATCTGAGTATTCTCTTCATGTTGCGCTCTGGCACTGACACTTAATGTGACTCTTCTGCTGCTGAAGCGAGGGGCTGATGACTTTGCTCCGAGGGCAAAATCACGTTCAGCACAATCGCCAGAATCCCGCCGGTTGTCACCGCATGACCAAACAGATTGGTTACCAGCATCGGGAACTGTTTCAGCACATCCGGCACGGCTTCCACTCCCAGGCCCAGGCCGAAAGAGACGGCCACAATCAGCATTTCGCGGCGACCCAGCGGCGACTGTGTCATTACCCGGATACCGGCAGCCACCACGCTACCGAACATCACCAACGTCGCTCCGCCCAGCACGGGGGCGGGAATTTGCTGTAACAGGTTGCCAATCACCGGGAAAATACCCAACAGCACCAGCATCAAACCAATCACCATCCCCACATAACGACTGGCGACGCCGGTCATCTGAATCACGCCGTTGTTTTGGGCAAACGTGGTGTTGGGAAATGCGGAGAACATCGCGGCCAGCACGCAACTGATACCATCAGCCAGGATACCGCCTTGCAGGCGGCGCTGAAAGCCCTCGCCCTCAATCGGCTGACGCGATAACAGGCAATTGGCAGTTAAATCCCCGACCGCTTCGATCACGCTGATCACCGATACCAGCGCAATCGGCACAAAGATCGCCCAGTCAAAATTAAAACCAAAGCGGAAGAAGCCCGGCATCACCAACCAACTGCTTTCGGCCATCGGTTTAAGTTGCAGATGGCCGGTCAGGGCGGCGGCGATACAACCCACTGCGATGCCCGCTACCACGGCCACTAAGCGCGCCCAGCGATTACGCGAACGATTCAACGCCACAATCACCAGCAAGGTCAACGCCCCCAACGCCAGATTCCACGGAGCGCCGAAATCGGCAGCATTGTGACCACCCGCCCAGTCGGTGATGCTGACCTTGATCAGGCTGATACCAATCAGGGTTATCACCGTACCGGTAACTACCGGCGTCAGTACCTTACGCAACGGCGCAATGCAGCGGCTAATCAACATCGGGATTAATGCGGCTATCAGGTTGCACCCGAAAATCATCGCCATAATGTCTTCTGGTGAACCGCCCCGCGCTTTCACCATCAAGCCACCGGATAAGATCACGCCAAGAAACGCAAAACTGGTGCCTTGCAGGCAGATCATCCCGGCACCGATACCCATAAAACGGCGCGCCTGAATAAAGGTTCCCAGTCCTGAAACCAGTAACGACATGCTAATCAGATAAGGAATGTAAGCCTGTAACCCCAATACCGAACCGATAATCAGTGGTGGCGTGATAATGCCCACCACGCTTGCCAGCACATGTTGCAGTGCGGCAAAAAATGCGGGGGCTGGGCCAATGCGTTGTTCCAGCCCATACAGCAAACCTTTTTCATCTGAGTGCGACATAACGGTGCTCCGGCAGTAAATTCATCAGACCAGCTGATGCATGAATCACGCCAGAGCAATAAGATTCAGTGATATTTTTAACATATCATTGAATTTAAAAGAGATTAATCAACAAAAAAATACGACTGAATCTGCAACCTTAGATTCAGTCGATTATCATTTGCCACTTTTCGTTTCATCATGCCGCAGGTTTTGCACTGTCGTTGTGCGCAACATGCGTCGCAAGCAAGGATAGATCGAGATAGCCGCTTAGCTCTCGTTGCTCGGCACGGGGTAAGTAAGGCAACTCACCTAACAAAGGGGCATTCAGTTTTTCACTCAGTACATCAATGATTTCAGCATAATGCGCCAGGCCGGGGTTGATACGATTTGCCACCCAACCGACCAGCGGTAAACCATCCTGAGCCACTGCCTCTGCGGTCAGTAAAGCGTGGCTGATGCATCCCTCTTTGATGCCCACCACCAGCACAACCGGTAATTGCTCCTTTTTGACCCAATTTGACAGCGGTTGCAGATCATTCATCAGGCTGCGCCAGCCGCCTGTGCCCTCCACCACCACATGCGGCGAACGTTCCTGCAATGCGGCCAGTCCCTTACTCAGCAACGGGTAATCAATTTGGTGCGTTGGGCTGGTGCTGATTTCATCCTCTTCCAGGGTAATGGGGTTAATAGCGGCATAAGGTAACGCCAGGCCCGAAGCCTGCTGCAACAGCAGCGCATCTTTGTTGCGTAAACCCTCAGGGGTGGGTTTAGCACTTTTGGCAATAGGTTTATAACCTACGGCGCACTGACCATTCTGTGCAAAGCACTGCAACAGCGCGCGAGAAACCACGGTTTTGCCCACCGCGGTGTCGGTACCGGTGATAAAGAGTGTTTTCACCCTTCCTCCTTCGTTTAGCGATGTGAACCAGAGGTGACGAAGGAGCAGTTTAAGGAAATGTCGTTCCTGACAGATTGCGTTAGAACAAACTTAAGGCGGGCGGATTAGCCCTGAAGCAGTTTTATCAGCAGATAACCGGAATAAAGGGCATCTTTCACTAACGCCGCGGCACCTAATGTGCCGGGATCGTTAAACGCGGTGGGAGCCAGTTGGATTTCATCGCTATAGGCCGGTAACGCCTGCTGACGGATGGTGCTACTCACCGCAGGAAATAGCACGTCGGCGGCCAGATTCAGCGGCGAGCCGATAAGAATTTGTCGCGGGTTGAAGATATTCACCATCATCGCCAACATGCGACCGATATGGTGCCCGACACCGGCAATCACATCACTCGCGAGACGGTCCCCCTCCTGGGCGGCCTGACACAAGGCTTCAATGGTCAGCGGCACACCGTGCAAACGGCTTTCCGGCTGAGCGGGTAAACGCTGCGCTGCCAGGCCGAGCAGGCTACCGATGCTGGCCACGGTTTCCAGACAGCCATGATTACCGCAGTAGCACTGCTGACCATAGGGATCAATCTGGGTATGGCCAATTTCCACCAGCGCCCGCCCGCTTTTGTGCAGCAGTTGCCCGCCAGTAATCACCCCGGCACCCACGGTTTCATCAATCACAATCTGGATGACGTCCTGCGCACCGCGCGACGCGCCAAACAGCGATTCGGCCAGCGTCCAGGCGGAAATATCGTGCTGGACAAACACCGGCACGCCGGTGCGTTGCGACAGGGTTTCGCCCAGCGGCATATCCTGAATGGCGTAACCGGGCATACGATGCACCACCCCCGAGGCCGCATTGATCAAGCCGGGTAAGGTGATGGCGATGGCTGTCAGACGCTCAAGCTGTTTCTGATGGCGAATAAAGAAGGCATCAACCAGCTCCTGTAACTCCTGCAACAGCGGTTTGTCCGGGCTGGCAATCAGTGGCAGACGATCTTCCTGTAAGGCACGACTGCTGAGATCGCGTAATGTCAGGGTGATGTAACCCGGTTGAATGCGGATTGCCAGATAGTGCCAGGCAAGGGTATCGAGAACCAGACCAATAGCCGGACGGCCACGGCTGCCAGGCTCCTGAAACTCGGTTTCCTGCACCAGATGCGCGTCCAGCATTTCACGCACGATTTTGGTGATGCTGGCGGGAGCCAGTTGAGCACGTTTGGACAGTTCAATACGCGAAATCGGGCCGAAATGATCGATCAGTCGGTAAACCACGCCTGCGTTGGTCTGCTTTATTTGGTCAATGTGGCCAGGTTGACTGTCCAGATTCACGCCCTGCTCCCGGTTATTTTCGCGCTTCTAAATAAATAGCAACTATGGTGCGGCAGATTGGCGGATAGCGCCAAATATTTGATTAGATATGTGATTTGTCGCACATATTGTCGGGCTGTTTTCGCACGGTCTGGCTTAAGTTTCAGCGTTACGTTGTAACAGCTTCATCATATTTGCCATTTGCGCACTCGGCTCGCGCGTCGCTGACCACACCAGCCACACTTCAGACAACGCATCAGCCTCATGCAGCGGTAACCACACTACATCGGCGAGCCGTGCACGACGGAATGAGGCCGGTAAAATCGACACTCCCAATCCGGTAGCGACCAGGCCGAGGATGGTCATCGCTTCCCCGACTTCCTGGGTAATAAAGGGTTTGATCTGGTAGCGGTGCAGCAACGCCAGAATCTCGCCATATAAGGCGGTGCCCCCAAGTGGATCGAAAAAGACAAAAGGTTCGTTCGCCAACGCCTGAATCGAGATAGCCTCGGCATCGGCCAGTGGATGCGCCCAGTGCACCACTGCACACAAGGGTTCGCGCAGCAACAGCTGATGCTGCAAATCACTCGGTAACGGCGTATTACGCATCACACCGAGATCGAGACGCCCTTCGTGCAGCGGTGCCAGTTGTTGTCGGGTGTTAATCTCCTGCATCTGGATATGCACGGCCGGCCAGCGCTGGCGGAAATGGTAGAGCGCATCAGATACCAGCCCGGTAAAGGGGGCTGAGGAGGTGAAACCAATGCGCAGTTCCCCTTCCTGACCGTTATGGAGTCGCGCCGCACGGCTGGCCGCCTGTTCGACCTGAAGCAAAATCCCACGCGCATCCTGCAAAAATTGCTGCCCGGCGGGGGTGATCTGCACGCTGCGATTGGTGCGGGTGAACAGTTGCGCGCCAATTTCCTGTTCCAGTTGCTGAATCTGTTGGCTGAGTGGCGGTTGCGAAATATTGAGGCGGAGGGCCGCGCGACCAAAATGCAGCTCTTCAGCCACTGCAATGAAATAGCGAAGATGACGGAGTTCGACATTCATATTTTAAACGTCTCATTCGAGATTATTAATATATTGTACAACCTATTATCACTTTCCTACGATAGCAATACCTTTTGAAATTTGAGGATTTTCCGTGAGTCGCTCTTCTCAGGCGGTGACACTTGATGAGGACGAAGTGTCCGTCGTGCCTGCTTCTGCTCCAGCGTCAGTAACATGGATTGAACGCGGTTCGCCGCAATTTATGCGTGTTACCCTTGCCCTGTTCTCGGCTGGTCTTGCCACTTTTGCCTTGTTGTATTGTGTCCAGCCGATTCTGCCGGTGCTCTCCCAGCAGTTTGGCGTTTCGCCTGCGGCCAGCAGCATCTCGCTGTCGTTATCCACCGGCCTGATGGCGCTGGGTTTGCTGGTCACCGGGCCGCTCTCCGACGCCATTGGTCGTAAGTCGGTGATGGTCACCGCATTGATGCTCGCCGCGTTATGCACCGTGATTTCCGCCATGATGACCAGCTGGCACGGCATTCTGTTGATGCGTGCGCTGATTGGTTTGTCGTTGAGTGGGGTCGCTGCGGTGGGCATGACCTACCTGAGTGAAGAGATTCATCCGCGAGTGATCGCCTTTTCCATGGGCCTGTATATCAGCGGCAACTCGATTGGTGGCATGAGCGGTCGTCTGCTGACCGGGGTATTGACCGACCTCTTCTCGTGGCGCATCGCCATTGGTGTGATCGGCTGTTTTTCGCTGGCATCGGCGCTGATGTTCTGGAAAATCCTGCCGGCTTCCCGTCATTTCCGCCCGGCTTCATTACGTCCGCATAATTTGCTGATTAACTTCCGCCTGCACTGGCGCGACAAAGGCCTGCCGTTGTTGTTTGCCGAAGGTTTCCTGCTGATGGGCGCATTTGTCACCCTGTTTAACTACATTGGTTATCGCCTGCTGAGTGCGCCGTGGTTTCTCAGCCAGGCCGTGGTCGGTTTGTTGTCGGTGGTGTATCTGACCGGGTCCTGGAGTTCACCCAAAGCCGGAGCCATGACCAGCCGCTTTGGCCGGGGGCCGGTGATGATTACCGCCACGGCGATCATGCTGTGCGGCCTGCTGCTGACGGCGTTCAATACCTTGTGGATCATCCTGCCGGGTATGATGCTGTTTACCGCCGGATTTTTTGCCGCCCACTCGGTTGCCAGCGGATGGATCGGCCCACGCGCCCGTCGGGCAAAAGGCCAGGCCTCGTCGCTCTATCTCTTCAGTTATTATGTGGGTTCCAGCGTTGCCGGTACGTTAGGTGGCGTGTTCTGGCACAGTTTTGGCTGGGGCGGTGTGACCGCGTTTATCAGCGTGTTGCTGGTGCTGGCCTTGCTGGTCGGCTGGCGTTTGCAGTGCCGCCAATTGTAATTCTCTCCATCAGTATGCGGGGCCACGGTGCCCCGTTTCCCCTCGCGTAATCACACCTGTCGGCAAACTTTCAGTGCCAGTGAAAACAAAATAGCAATCGCTGGCTATAATTTATTCTATTCCAAAAATAGTTAGATTTTTTCTTTCACAGCAACGAGGAAGCCAAATGGAACTTTACTATTACGTCGATAAATACGCCGGCTATAACGACAATCATGTGGTACATGCAACGGGTTGTCCTTTCCTTCCTCCCGACGCCGCAAGGCGCTTTCTTGGCACTTTTTATACCGCTAACGCTGCCATTCAACAGGCGCGCAAGTTTTATCCTTCTGCACTGGGCTGTGAACATTGTTGCCCAATTACGGTAAAAAAAAACCTGACCACACAGAATAGCGTGGCGCTAAAACACATGGGCTGACTCTGATATTCCCAGTCTGAGACGGCCCGCGACGTTGCGCCATTTTGTTAAGTTTTCCTGTGGCATTTCGCTATGTTAGACACCAATAATATTGCTTCAGGTTGAACGCTCATGCGGGAAAAATACGCAACGTCGCAAATCGCCCTCCACTGGTTGACCCTGTTATTAATCGCTGTTGCCTATACCACCATTGAGCTACGAGGTCTGGCGGCCCGCGGTACGGTTACGCGCAGCCTGATGATCATGACGCACTTTAGCTGTGGCGTATCGGTGTGGGTGCTGATGCTGCTGCGTGCCGCATTACGTCATCGTCATACATCGCCTGATATCAATCCCGCACCACCACGCTGGCAACATATGCTCGCCCATCTGATGCATTTCCTGCTGTACGCGCTGTTTCTGACGTTACCGATACTCGGCGTTGCCTCGAAATATCTCAATGGTCGTCCCTGGCAGGTATTTGGCTTGTCGATGCCGGTGAGCAGCACACCGAATTTCGACCTCGCCGATACCTTGATTGGCTGGCATGAAACCCTGGCACCGCTCGGCTACTGGCTGATTGGCCTGCACGCCGTCGCCGCACTGCTGCATCACTATATTCTGAAGGACAACACGCTGATCCGCATGATGCCTGCGCGCAAGCGCAACCCGTAACGGCGCGATGGTTCTGACGATAACCCCAGGCTATCAACCTGGGCGTTGGTGATAAAAAATATTCAGCAATAAAATACGGTTAGATGGTTTCCCTCAGCGTATTAATCCTCCACAATAGGCATAATTTGTGACAAAGGTCACTTTACATCGGGCCTTTCGCCCCTCATTTGCTGCCTGACTGATCTGAATTTCATGCAATCAACAACCGTCTCCCGTAAAACGGCCTGGCTACGCGTCGTGTTGCTGGCCATCGCCGCTTTTGTCTTCAATACCACCGAGTTTGTGCCGGTCGGCTTACTGTCAGATATCGCCGCCAGTTATGCGATGAGAACGGCAGATGTCGGCATCATGTTGACCATTTACGCTTGGGTGGTGGCGCTGCTGTCGCTGCCGCTGATGCTGCTGACGCGCAATATTGAGCGTCGTCTGCTGCTGTCGATTCTGTTTGTGTTGTTTATCGCCAGCCATGTGCTCTCCTCGGTCGCCTGGGATTTCACCTCGCTGGTTATCTCCCGCATTGGTATCGCGCTGGCACATGCGGTGTTCTGGTCAATTACCGCCTCGCTGGCCATTCGTGTCGCGCCGGCAGGTAAGAAAACCCAGGCGCTCAGTATGCTTGCGACCGGTACGGCGCTGGCGATGGTGCTGGGCGTGCCGATTGGTCGCGTTGTCGGCCAGTATCTCGGCTGGCGAACTACCTTTGGCATGATTGGTTTGTCTGCGCTGGTTTTGCTGGTGCTGCTGGCACGTATTCTGCCGCGCCTGCCCAGCGAGCATACCGGGTCACTCAGCAGCGTGCCGATGCTGTTTCGCCGCCCGGCGCTGGTCAGCATGTATGTGTTGGTCACGGTGGTGGTGACAGCGCATTACACCGCCTACAGCTACATTGAACCCTTTATGCAGGTGGTGGCGAACGCCGGGGAAAACTTCACCACGCTGTTGCTGCTGCTGTTTGGATCGGCAGGAATTATCGGCAGCGTGTTGTTCGGCACCCTCGGCAATAAATATCCTTCGGCACTGCTGATTGCTGCGATTGCGGTGATAACCTTATGCATGGGTCTGCTGATTTTTGCCGCCGTGCGCCCTGCCGCGATTACAACCCTGTGTATTTTCTGGGGCATGGCGATGATGATGATTGGTCTGGCAATGCAGGTGCGTGTGCTGTCGCTGGCACCGGACGCAACCGACGTTGCTATGTCACTGATGTCCGGCATTTATAACATCGGCATCGGTGCGGGTGCGCTACTCGGAAATCAGGTCAGCCTGCATTTGAAAATGGCGGATGTGGGTAATATTGGTGGGTTAATCGGCCTGGTAGCGCTGTTCTGGTGTATCTATATCTTCCGTCGTTATCCGCAGTTACGTTCCAACGGTTAAAAAAAGGGGCTTCAGATAGCCGCTATCTGAAGCCTGTCCCCTCTCGTTATCCCTACTATTTATTTATAAAGCTCTGCGGTGCCATGCAGGTTGTTGTTGCCAGAGGTCGAAGTGATGCGGAAAGACTTTGCTCCCGCCGCGCTCGCCTTCTCCGCCAGTTGATTTTCCAGTGAAGTCAGATCCGTACTGCCAGATGCGCTTACCACACCGATTTGCTGTTGATTAACCGGTGCTTCGCTTACCAGGTCAGCCGCCATTGTACCGAATGCGATTGATGACAGGGCCACCGCGGCCAGGGTCAGTTTAATGCTTTTCATGATCGTCTCTCTTTGCAGATGAAATTGGGTGGGTCGCCATTTAATTAACAACCGTTAAATAAATACTAAATCCAAAGCCGGATGCGCGTCAACTATTTTATTAACGGTCGTTATTTTAATGGGAAGTGGCGTAAGTATGGGCTTCAGCGCGTACCGGGACTTTACCATTCAGGGGATTTTGCTCGGGAAGGCACAAACGGACAAAGTGGTGTTGCATATTAATTTAATGATCGGTAATTTAATAAGCATGTTGAGCTGTAGTGAGGATCTATGAGCCAGATAACTGAACCGACCCTGCGCAAAAGTCGTGGCAGACCTAAAGTCTTCGATCGTGACGATGCACTGGATAAAGCCCTGATGCTGTTCTGGGCACACGGCTATGAAGGCACCTCACTGGCGGATCTGGTCAGTGCCACTGGCGCCAAAGCGCCGACGCTTTACGCGGAGTTTGCTAACAAAGAAGGTTTGTTTAAAGCCGCCATGCAGCGCTATATCGAAAGGTTTAGTGCGCAGCGTAACGCGGTGCTGAATGATGCCTCGCTGGATGTGAAAACCGCGGTTGAGTCCTATTTTCGCGCCACCGCAGCCTGTTTTACCGAATGTGATAAACCCGCTGGCTGCTTTTTTATCTGCACCTCCAGCGCCCTGTCGGCCAGTTCTGAAGAAGTGGCGCACATGCTGGAACAACAGCATCATGCGCAGGAACGGGCCTTGCAGCAGTTCCTTGCCGCACGCCAGCAGCGCGGTGAGTTACCGGCTTGCAGCAATACCGCAACGCTGGCGAGCTTCCTCGCCTGTGTCTTGCAGGGTATGTCGGTGCGCGCCCGTGAAGGCGCAAACCGGGAAGATTTAGAACAGATTGTGGATACGCAGATGGCGATCTGGCCCGCTTTGGCGGGATATTGCGCGCTTAACTAACCTGCCGCTTAAATCCGTCCCCTCATCCCGGCCTTCTCCCGCTTGCGGGAGAAGGAGACGTGCAATAGAGCCTTCTCCCGCTTGAGGGAGAAGGAGACGTGCAATAGGGCCTTCTCCCGCTTGAGGGAGAAGGAGACGTGCAATATGTGGGATGGTTGTGGTTTAAGGCAGGAAAAACATCGGTTTTAGCTCAGCGCTGACCGGGCTGTTATCCGCGTTCGACGGCATCAAATCCTTCATGGACGCCCACCAGCGTTGGCAAACCTCGGTTTGCGCCACCGCCTGCCAGTGGGCTTCCGACTCGATTTCGACACTGGCAAACAGCAGATTGCGTTCCGCATCCAGCCAGATGGCGTAATTACTCGCGCCATGCGCCTTCAGCGTTGCCGCCAGTTCCGGCCAGATGGGTGAATGGCGACGCAGATACTCGTCATGGCAATCCGCATGCACCTGCATCACAAAGGCTCTACGCAACATTGGCGCGCTCCACCTGTAAAGCAGCCTGCCACGGCTGCACCCCAAAACGCTCACCCAACGCAATCAACTGCTCGGTGGTGATACTCTGGCGAATCCCGCCCATCGACAGCGCCTTCACCACCACCTCTGACGACTTCTCGGCGGTGTCGATCAACCCAAAGGTTTCATCCAGCGTCGGTCCGGCCCCAAAAATACCGTGGAACGGCCACATCACCAGGCTGTGCGTCGCCATCTCATCCGCCGTGGCCTGGCCGATACCATCGGTGCCCGGCACCATCCACGGCAGAATACCCACGCCATCCGGGAACACCACCAGACACTCGGTGCTGCCTTCCCACAGCAGACGGGTGAAACGTGCCGCATCCAGTTCCACCACGTAGCTCAGCGCCATAAAGTTGGTTGCATGGCAATGCATAATCACGCGGTCTGCACCATCGCTCACCTGTTTGCGTACGCTATGTGACTGGAAATGTGCCGCCAGCTCTGAGGTTGGCAGCCCACCGTTGCTCAGCCCCCAGTAGATTTTGTACGACAGCCCTTTATCATCCACCTGCAACAACACCAGGCTGTCAGCCGGATCCAGTTGCACATTGCGGAAAAACTTGCCGGAACCGGTCACCAGAAACCAGTCGTTCGCCAGCGCCGGGGCGGGTTTACTCAGCTCGATACAACGCGGTTCAGCATAAAAGTCGGCAGCATAAGGCTGCACCTCGTCCGGCAGCAGGCGCAGGCTGACGTTACCCCCGTTGCGCTCATCCCAGCCCTTCAGCCACATATCGCTGGTCGCTTTAACCATTCCCTGTACAAACGCAGAAGAAAGAATACTTTGCATGGTGTGTCCCTTAACGTTGAGCCAGAATTTGTTGTTCATAGTGACGGACATCGCTCAGCCAACTGGCGTCGGCCGGGACATCGTGACGCAGGCACCAGGCCTCCCAGACTGCCTGCCACGGCAGCGACTTTTGTTCTTCCAGCAAGGCCAGACGGGCGGTGTAGTCCCCTGCTGCCTCCAGTTGGCGTAATTGATCCGTTGGCTCCAGTAAGGCACGCAGCAACGCTTTCTTGGCATTGCGCGTACCAATCACCCAGGCGGCGATGCGGTTGATGGAAGCATCAAAGAAGTCGAGGCCGATATGCACTTTGTCGAACAGTTTCTGGCGGGCGATTTCATGGGCGATCGCTTGGGTTTCATCATCCAGAATCACCACATGATCGCTGTCCCAGCGTACCGGACGGCTGACGTGCAGCAGCAGGCGCGGCACATACAACATGGCGGTAGAGATTTTGTCGGAGATCACCTCAGTCGGATGAAAATGGCCCGCATCCAGCGTCAGCGCCGTCTGGCGGCTACAGGCATAGCCGAGGTAGAACTCGTTGGAACCCACGGTGTAGCTCTCCGCACCGATACCAAATAGCTTGCTTTCCACCGCATCGATATGATGCTGAGGATTAAGTTTTTCGCTGATGATTTCATCCAACGCCGCCAGCAGACGCTGACGCGGGGCCAGACGATCGACCGTCAGATCTTTCATGCCGTCCGGCACCCAGATATTCATCACCGAAGGCGTCCCCAACTGCTCGCCAAAGAAAGCCGAAATGTGGCGACTGGCTTTGCAGTGATCAATCCAGAACTGGCGAATCCCCTTATCCGCGTGGGATAAGGTAAAGCCGTCGGCACTCAGCGGATGGGAAAAACAGGTGGGGTTGAAATCCAGCCCCAACTTATTATTTTTCGCCCATGCGACCCAGTTGCTGAAGTGCGCCGGTTCAATCGCATCGCGCTCCACCGGTTTATCGCTTTCCAGGTAAATAGCGTGCAGATTGAGGCGCTTCGCGCCGGGGATCAGCGACAGGGCTTTGTCGAGGTCAGCACGCAGTTCCTCGGCATTACGCGCCCGGCCAGGATAGTTGCCGGTGGCCTGAATCCCGCCGGTGAGCGCGCCGTGCGGATTCTCGAAGCCGCGTACGTCATCGCCCTGCCAGCAGTGCATCGAGACTGGAATGCGGTCCAATTGTGTCATCACCTGTTCTACATCGACGTTAATCGCAGCGTAACGTTGTTTCGCCAGGTCAAAGGCCTGTTCAATCAGCTTTGTCATAAGCAAGTTCCTTAGCGGGTTGGCTCAGCGCGGCGAAGCGTGCCAGGTTGGCAGCAAAAGCGCTGTTGTTAAGCGGGGCAAATTTTTCTAACGGAAAGTTCTGGCAGATGCAGCGACGCAAATCCGCCACATCGCGCAATTCACCGAGGGCGATCAACTGGCAACCGACATTACCCAACGTTGACGCTTCTACCGGCCCGGCGAACACCGTTAACTGGCAGGCATCAGCACACAGTTGGTTCAGCAGCGGATTCTGACAACCACCGCCCACCACATGCAGTTGACGCAACGGTGACGCACGCAACTGGCCGAGTTCACCCATCACCTGGCGATACAGCAACGCGAGGCTGTCAAAAATGGTACGCGCCAGCGCGGCAGCAGTTTGCGGCACCGGCATCTGCTGCTCCGCACAGGCATCCTGAATTTCCTGCACCATATTGGCGGGGTTAATAAAACGATTGTCATTGGGGTTGATCAGCGCGACACAGGCGGGTTCATCGGCGGCTTGCTGAATCAAGGCGCACAAGTCGCTGATGTGCAACTCGCTGCATACGCGCTGCAACAGCCACAGGCCCATGATATTTTTCAGCACCCGATAACCTTCTGCGCCACCCTCATTAGTGATATTGGCGTCGAGCGCCGCCGGGCTGAGCCAGGGTTGCAGGCTTTCAATGCCCATCAACGACCAGGTGCCTGAACTCAGATAGGCGGCGTCGTCCAGCATCAGCGGCGTCGCCAGCACCGCACTGGCGGTGTCGTGGGTCGCCACCGCGATCACCGGGATATGATGACCGCGTGGGCTGACCCAGTGGCCGACGGTGTTACCCGGTGCGCTGGGTTTGCCGAACCAACTGGCCGGTACGCCAGCCCAGGCGAGTAACTCGTCATCCCAGTCGCCATGAGTGATGTTCAGCAACTGCGTGGTGGTGGCATTGGTGTATTCCCAGTTCAACTGACCGGTCAGGCGATAATGCAGGTAATCAGGGATCATCAACGCATGGCTGACCTGCGCCTGCCAGTCAGGTTGTTGCAAATGCAGCGCGCGTAGCTGGTACAGGGTATTGAATGGCAGAAACTGAATACCGGTGCGCTGATAAATGTTGGATTTACCCAGTTCGTTGATCGCCCGCGCCATCTGGCCGTCGGTGCGGGCATCGCGATAGCTGACTGCCTCGCCGACCCGCTGGCCGTCTGCATCCAGCAGGACGAGGTCCACGCCCCAGGTATCGATGCCAATGCTGTCCGGCACGATGCCTTCTTCATCCAGCTGTTGCAGTCCCTGACGGATCTCCTGCTCCAGCCCCTCCAGATCCCAACTGTCATAACCGGCACGCCGTACGCGCTGATTAGCAAAACGACGCACTTCACGCAGCGTGAGTCGCTGGGTTTCTGTGGTCCATTGCGCGAGCATCACGCGCCCGCTGGATGCGCCTAAATCAATGGCAACAATGTTACGCATACTCATGGCGTGTTCTTCCTGTGATGAGATGCGTACAGAGTAAAAATCCCGCCTTTTCCTCACCTTCCCGTTACTGCCAGCGCGTCAGACCCGCTGGCACCGTGGCAAAGATGTTCGTGAGACAGCTCACAGAACCACACAAGCGCCGAGTTGTGAGCTTTGCCGCATTTTCTGCATCAAGCCCGGAGATCTTGAAAAATTAGCCATTTTCCTGCATCACCCGGTGTGAAATTCAAGGTAAGGTGCTGATCGCCTGAGTAGACTCGGTTACGGTTTTGTTAATAATGAGAGGCGAACCATGACCGTGTTACACAGCGCAGATTTTTTCCCCGCCGGGGAGTACACCATTGCCGTCGAGCCGCGCGTGCCACAGCTGGCCTTCCCCGAACATCACCATGATTTTCATGAGATCGTGTTGGTGGAACAGGGTTCCGGCATCCATGTGTTCAATGGTCAGCCGCAAGCGTTGTGTGCCGGGTGCGTGTGTTTCGTACGCGATCACGATCGTCATCTGTATGAGCAAACCGACAATTTATGCCTGACTAACGTGCTGTATCGCAGCCCGGCTTCGTTTCGTTTTCTCTCCGGTTTGCAGGCGTTGCTCCCGCGTGAGGAAGAGGGCCACTACAGCTCACACTGGCGCATTAACCACAAGGTGATGAACCAGGCATTACAGATCGTGGCGCAGATGAACCAGCCAGGCGTCTGGTCACTGGAGAAACAGGCGCGCCAGGAGCAAGCTTTCCTACAACTGCTGGTGCTGCTGCGCGAGGCCGGTCATAACGAAGAAGCGCAGGACCAGGAAGCTCGCCTGCATCGTTTGCTCGACTGGTTGAATGAACATTACAGTGAAGAAATTGCCTGGGAGGCGCTGGCTGACCAGTTTTCGCTGTCGCTGCGTACCCTGCATCGGCAGATGAAGCAGCAAACCGGCAATACGCCGCAACGTTATCTGAATCGGTTGCGTCTGTTGCAGGCGCGCCACTTGCTGCGGCACAGTGATATGCGCATTACGGATATCGCCTATCAGTGTGGATTTGGTGACAGTAACCATTTTTCCACGCTGTTTCGGCGGGAATTTGGCTGTGCGCCCCGAGCGGAGCGCCAGCAGATGTTGTAACCTGGAGTGCACCCTCATGTCGCTAATATTGACGCGCGAAGACTACTTCCCGGCCCCGAATCTGCCGATTGCGGTGGCCGAACGCCTGCCGCAACCCTCCTTCCCGCCGCATCGACATGAGTTCAGTGAGATCGTTATCGTCTGGCGCGGCAACGGTCTGCATATTCTCAATGACCGACCGTGGCTGATCACCTGTGGCGATGTCTTTTATATCCGCGATAACGACTGCCATAGCTACGACAGCGTCAACGATCTGGCACTGGATAATATTCTCTACTGCCGCGACCGTTTTCAGCTTGGGCTGGACTGGAGCCAGTTGCTGCCACCGGAAGATGCCGCCTGCCCCGGCTGCTGGCGCTTAACCACGCGCGGCATGGCGCTGGCTCGCGGCGTAATCACTCAACTGGAACGCGAAAGCCGCAAAAGCGACTCACTGTCGATCCAGCTCTCCGAAGCGTTGTTTTTACAACTGGCGCTGATATTGCGTCGCCACGGTTACGCCGCGGATCGGCCCTGGGCGTTACCGGAAGGTGAACAGTTGGATCTGCTGATGTCAGCGTTGCAGGGTGCGATTGACCGCCCCTTCGACCTCGCCGTTTTTTGTCAGCAGAATAAATTGAGTGAACGCGCGTTGAAGCAGTTGTTTCGTCAGCAAACCGGCATGACCGTTGGTCATTATCTGCGTCAGTTGCAGTTGTGCCAGGCAAAATACCTGCTGCGCACGCAGGATTGGTTAATCAGTGAAGTGGCCGCGCGTTGCGGTTTTGATGACAGCAATTACTTTTCGGTGGTGTTCACGCGGGAAACCGGCCTGACGCCGAGCGCCTGGCGGCAGCGATTTTTACCGCACCGCCCGGCGCTGATTGGCGCACCGCATTAAGCCCCGGTAACGGCGCGATGCTGGAAAAAACAGCGCGATAAATCGCGCCGCTGCAAATCAGGCCATCGGATATACGTTATTAATCACGCCCCATCAGGATGCCATCCCCAGCCCGACAATGTTGGCCGCGATAATAATCACCACGCAGCCCAGTGACAACACGCGCACCGGACGTTGTCCTACGGCCTTCCACTCCTTCAGCACCAATCCGACCAAACCGCCACACAGCACATACAGGCTCATATGCAGCATCCAGCTGACAAAATCATACTGCGGCGGGATTTTGGCATGACCCCAGGCGTAGAAGAAAAATTGCAGATACCACATGGTACCGCCCAGCACCGCAAAAGCGATGTTGGCCAGCAACATCGGTTTGGCTACGGAGAAGTCAGCGCGAACGGAAAGTTCAGGTTTCACCGCCAGGCGGATAAAGCAGTACGCGAGGTTAACCAGCGCCCCGCCGCCCATAATCACAACATAACTGGGCAGCGCCACGTACAACGAATTGATACCCAGGCTGGCGGCTGCTTCGTGCATCGGTTTGGCCGCATCCATCGCAAAAGACATCCCGGCGGAGAAAATGCCGCATATTACCGCCAGCACCAGCCCCTTCTTCAGGTTAAACTCTTCCGCGTTAATCCCCAGCGCCCGCTCTTTTAACAATCCGGCACGGGAGACAATCGCCACGCCGATCAGCGCAACAAATACGCCCAATAGCGTCAGCCGACCACCTTCTGAGCTGAACAGTTCGACAAAACGCCCCTGTAACAACGGCGTCATCAGCGTGCCCACTACCAGCGTAATGCCAATGGCAATACCGATACCCATCGACATCCCCAGATAGCGCATGGTCAGACCGTAGTTGATGTTGCCGACACCCCACATGGCACCAAACAGAAACACCGGCAACAGCTGGGAGAAGCTAAAGCTACCGTAGTAGGCCCAGAAATTCGGCAGCAGCACCGCGCTCACGACCCAGGGCAGAATCAGCCACGACATCACGCCACCGACCGACCACATGGTTTCCCATGACCACTTTTTCACCTGTTTAAACGGAGCATAAAAACATGCAGCACTGGCGGCACCCACCAGATGCCAGAAGATACCTGCAATGATGGCACTGTTCATTGTTATTCCTTCGTAAGGTTGAGGCCAACAGGAAACCGGCGGTCTCCCGATTACCCGGCAGTCTACGGCGGGCAGCTTTTCCTCAGCCTTTGAATGACTGCCGGAGAGTGGGCGGAATTGGCAATATCCGGTGGGTTTTCAACATAAGGATCACAAAATCGCATTTGCAGGCAGGCACGTCAGAAAAAAAGATAACCTGTTTATTATTATCGATATTTTCTGGAAATGTTGTGTTGATCAGCACAGTTTTAACCTGACTGCCATGCGCATCGTTAACATGGCAATCACACAAAGCACGGATCGTGGCTTCCCCCGACTGCAATTAATCCGTATAACGTTGAGAAAAATCATCAGGACAAGGATTGGGATGAATACCAAGAGGTTGACGCTGTTGCTCTCACGTCCGGTGAGTCGCGTAATGCTGGATGATATCCGCGCCATTGTGCCGCCCGAGTCACTCAACATCTTTATTAACGGGCTGGAAGATATACACTATGCCCGTCTTGAGTGCGTGCAGAGCGAAGATAACTGCGCCCTGCTGGCCTCAGCGATTGTGGTGTGGCGGCAACTGGGTCATATTCACAGTATCCATTATCAGAAAGGTGAACATCTGCGTGAAATTGACGATGCCACGCAGTTCCAGCTGTTCAGTATGATGAAAACGCATCGCGCACTGGTTCAGCTTACCTGAACCCGCTTTCACTTTAGGATAATCATGAAAATCGGACTGCTTTTCCCCATCGCTATTATCATTGCCGGTGTCAGCTTTCTCGCCTGGTTTATCGCCAGTGGCGCGATGATGCCGGGGTCGTGACCTTTTTCAGACTTCGCCGTTATGCCAGCTAACCTGCTGAATACGCAGCATTTCGCCAGATATGCTGCGCTTGTCATCTGTTTCTTCCCTTCGCTGCCATCTGCCCCCTTACCCTGGCAATGACAAAAAGGTGCTACACCTTGATCTGCTTCACTCTGCATTTCACACAAATTTAACGAAACCGATCGCGGAGACCCTACAGATGACAACGCACCATCAACATTTCATCAATGGCGAGTTTGTTGCCAATCAGAACGACAAATGGATTGAAGTGATTAACCCGGCCACCGAAGCGCTGCTGTCACGCGTGCCAGAAGGCACCAGACAGATCGCCAGTCAGGCGATTGCTGCCGCAGAAGCGGCACAACCCGGCTGGGAAGCGTTACCGGCAATTGAGCGCGGTAACTGGCTGCGCAAAATCGCCAATGGTATTCGTCAGCACGAGGCAGAACTCACCGCGACTATCGTGGCCGAGGGCGGGAAAACTCAGGGACTGGCGCAAACCGAGGTGCTGTTCACCGCTGATTATCTCGACTATATGGCCGAGTGGGCACGCCGCTACGAGGGCGAAATCGTCAACAGCGACCGCCCGAACGAAAACATTTTCGTGTTTAAGAAAGCTATCGGCGTGACTACCGGCATTCTGCCGTGGAACTTCCCCTTCTTCCTGATTGCGCGTAAAGCGGCACCGGCGCTGGTCACCGGCAATACCATCGTGATTAAACCGAGTGAGCTGACACCGAATAACGCCGCCATTTTCGCCGAGATCCTGCATGATATCGGTCTGCCGGCTGGAGTGATCAACTTTGTTTACGGCTATGGGCCGGAGGTCGGTCAGGAGCTGGCAGCTAACCCGAAAGTGGGACTGGTCAGCCTCACCGGCAGCGTGAATGCCGGTATCGCCACCATGGAAGCGGCAGCGAAGAATGTGACCAAAGTGTCGCTGGAGTTGGGTGGCAAAGCCCCGGCGATTGTCATGGATGATGCCGACCTCGATCTGGCGGTAAAAGCCATTGTCAGTTCCCGCGTCATTAATACCGGACAAGTGTGTAACTGCGCTGAGCGCGTTTATGTGCAGGAAGGTATTTACGATCGCTTTATCAGCGCCCTGACGGATGCCTTTAAACAGGTGAAATTCGGCAATCCTGCCGAGCGTACCGATATTGATATGGGCCCCCTGATCACGGCGGCGGCGCTCGGTCGTGTCGAACAAAAAGTGGCGAAAGCCGTGGAGCAAGGCGGGAAAGTGATTCTCGGTGGAAAGCGTGTCGGAGAACAGGGCTTCTATTTTGAGCCGACCATCATCACTGACGTGCGTCAGGAGATGGAGATCATGCGCGAGGAGATCTTTGGTCCGGTGCTGCCGGTGATGACCTTTAAAACGCTGGATGAGGCGATTGGCCTGGCAAACGACTGCGAATATGGCCTGACTTCATCGATTTATACCCAAAATCTGAACACCGCGATGATTGCGCTGCGCCAGCTGAAATTCGGTGAAACCTACATTAACCGCGAGAATTTTGAAGCGATGCAGGGCTTCCATGCGGGCTGGCGGAAATCCGGGGTTGGCGGCGCGGATGGTCGCCACGGTCTGGAAGAGTATCTGCAAACCCATGTGGCCTATTTGCAGTTTGCATAAAAATAACCCGTCGCGGCACGACGTATCGCGCCGCGACGTAAGCTATTAACTCAGGCGTTGTTTACTACGGACCAGCGCAATGCCACTCAGCAATGCGACTGCCATCAGATAATAACTCGGTGCCAGACTGGTGCCGGTCGCGCTAATCAACAGGGTACAAATCAACGGTGCAAAACCGCCAAACACCGTGACCGCAATGTTATAGCTGATCGCCATGCCACTGGCACGGGTGCCAATCGGGAACAGATCGGCCATCACCGAAGGCACCGTCGAGAAGTAAACTGATTTCAGCAGTGCCATCCAGCCCACCAGCAACATCAGCGTCAGCGGCGTGGTGTGATTGACCACCAGGGTAAATGCCGGATAGATGGTCACCAGCAGCAGAATCAACGATCCCCACATCAGCGGCACCCGACCGACCTTCTCGGCCCACAGCCCCATCAGCGGCGTCACCACCGTCAGGATCACCCCAGCCAGCAAGGTAGCGCTGAACGCCGCCGAACCCGGCAGATGCAGCGTTTTGGTGGCATAGGTCGGCACATAATTGAGCATGTAGTTAACGGCGGTGGAGATCACCATCAAGCCAATCGCCAGCAGCATCAGCTCCTTCTGACGACCAAACAGACGCTTCAGCGGTGCCGCTTCCGGCTGCTGCTGCGCAAAGCTCGCCGGTTCATGTACATGACGACGGATGTAAATACCCAGCGGGCCAATCAGCAGGCCAAAGGCAAACGGAATACGCCAGCCCCAGTCCTGAATCTGGCTTTCGCTCAGAATCTGCGTCAGACCCAGGCCAAACGCCGATGCCATCAGGGTACTGGCCCCTTGCGTAGCAAACTGCCAGCTGGCGATAAAGGCTTTACGCTCCGGGAAGTGTTCCACCAGGAACGCGGTGGAGCTGCCGAATTCACCACCGGCGGAGAAGCCCTGAATCAGACGCGCCAACAGAATCAACACCGGAGCAGCCAGGCCAATTGAGGCATAACCCGGCATAAAGGTGATAATCGCCCCGCCGAGCATCATCAGGTTGATCGACAGCAGCAGCGCCTTTTTACGGCCATGACGATCGGCGTAGTTACCGAGCACAATCGCCCCCAGCGGGCGGATCAGGAATGAGACGCCAAAGCTGCCAAAGGTCAGCAGCAGCGATACCGAGGGATCGCTGGTCGGGAAAAAGGCATGGGCGATATAGCTGGCGAAGAAGCCATACACCGCAATGTCGAACCACTCCAGCGCATTGCCGATGCAGGTGGCGAACAGGGTTTTATGCAGATTGGGTTTAACCGCGCTGGTTGGTGCGCTGTGACTGATGCTACTCATTTGGCACCTCCGGCATGCGCCTGGTGACGGGCAATCAGGTCTGCGCCTTGCTCACCCAGATCCCACAACAGACGCGTCATGATTTGCAGCCCCTCACGGGCGATGGATTTCAACATATGTTCGTTAACGCCGTGCTGACCGCAGGCCGGATAGGAATGCGGCACCCACAGCGTCGGCAAGCCGAGGATGTCGGAGAACACTTCATTGGGCAGTGAACCGCCGAGATTCGGTAACAACGCCGGTTTTTTTCCGCTGGTTTGCGCCATGCTCTCCAGCACCCAGCTCACCAACGGATCGGTGGGGTCGAGACGGGTAGCTGGTGAGCCGCGCATAAACTCGACCTTCACCTGGTCAAAGCCGTGGTTTTGCAGATGCGCTTCAATGTGCTGTGCCAGATTTTCCCAATCTGTACCCACCACAAAACGTAACTGACACACGGCGGTCGCGCTGCCGGGAATGGCGTTCATAGGACGTGCCGGGTTGCCGGTGAGAAACGCCAGCACTTCCAGCGTGTTCCAGCCATACAGACGTTCGGTCGGTGTCAGGCCCGGCTCACCCCAGTTCACCTCGATCGCCGGATCGCCAGGCATGCCACCCACCTCGATATCGCTGAGGATGGCGCGCACGTCGTCGGTCAGAGAGGTCGGTTTCAGTGCTTCAACCTGCAACACGCCCTGGCCATTGACCAGCGTGGCGATGGCATTTGCCAGTTGTGTTCCCGGATTGGTCAGCAAGCCACCCCAGTTACCGGAGTGGTACGCATTGTCGCGTGCGTTGATGGTCAGGCGGAAATTGACGCAGCCGCGCGATCCGAGGAACAACGTCGGACGCACCGCATTCAGGCGCGGGCCATCGGAGGCGATAAACAAATCGGCCTTCAGCAGATCGCCGTATTGCTCGCACAGCTCCGCCAGACCCGGCGAGCTAATCTCTTCCCCCATTTCAAACAGCATTTTGCAGTTAAAACCGAGGCGTCCACCGCGTGCCTGAAACACCTGCTCCAGCGCGGCCAGATTGACGCAGTGCTGGCCTTTATTATCTGCGCTACCGCGACCATACCAGCGATCGCCCTCTTCTTTCAGTTGCCACGGCGATAACCCGTCACGCCAGTTTTCATCATCGCCAAACACCACATCGCCGTGACCGTAGCTCAACAGCGTTGGCAGCGCCGGATCTTCGATGCGCACCGCCACCAGAAACGGGCGATTTGTGGTGACGGGATTGTCGATAAAGTGCAGCGTGAAACCGAGCGCCACCAGTTGTGGGCCAATCTCCTTGTGCAAATAATCATGCAGCTGCTGGTCACGATCCGTACGCTGGCTTTCGGTGACCTGCGCCACCCGGCGCGTCAGCAATTGCTGGAATTCCCCGCTGTCAAAATAGTCGCTGGCCTGTTGTACGGCCTGTTGTGCTGTCATGTTTGCCTGTCTGTTGTTGGTTTTATCATCATCCTTATCTTTGCGGAAAGGCTGATTTGCCACAATTATCAATTTATCGAGTAAGATTTGCTTTGAAAGCAAAGCTTGGCTGCCCGATTTTGAGGCATGCACCACCAGGAAGCAGAAATATGCAAAGCAGTGAAATCCGATATTTTCTCGCCGTCGTCAATGCCGGATCGCTAAGTGCCGCCAGTGAACAACTGTTTGTGGCGGTATCCGCCATCAGCCGTCAGATTCAACGCCTTGAGGCACAGGTTGGCGTGCCGTTGTTTGAGCGCCACGCGCGCGGCATGGTACTGACCGAAGCGGGCGAAATTTTTGCGCATCAGGTACGTAAAAATATGCTGGAGATGGAGTATGCGCTGGCGGAGATTAAGGGCTTAACGGCGGTACGCCGCACACAGATCCGCGTTGCCTGTACCGATGGCATGGCCTTCACCCTGTTGCCGCGCTTGTTTGCCGATTTTCGCCTCAGCAATCCCGGTGTGCTGTTCAGCCTGAAAGTTGGCAGCACTCAGGGGGTAGCCGAGTGGGTGCGCAACGGCGAATGTGATCTGGCGTTGCAGTTTAGTCTGCATGCCGAACGCGGTGTCGAGGTGATTGGTTCCTGGCCCGCGCCGGTATTGCTGGTCATGCATCACAGTCATCCACTGGCCCACGCCAATCAGGTCTCGCTGGCGGATCTCAGCCAGTACCCGCTGGCACTGCCAGAGCAAAACACCACGGTGCGCCAACTGTTCGACCTCTCCTGCCATATGAGCGGGAACGTGGTAGAACCGGTGCTGACCTGCGATAACTTCTCCACCCTCTATCACTTCCTGCTGCGCACTCCGCTGGC
Organism: Pantoea sp. X-Soil-TKNS-1279; assembly: GCF_059730565.1. Taxonomy (NCBI): domain Bacteria; kingdom Pseudomonadati; phylum Pseudomonadota; class Gammaproteobacteria; order Enterobacterales; family Erwiniaceae; genus Pantoea; species Pantoea sp. X-Soil-TKNS-1279. The sequence continues at coordinate 2,261,538 of NZ_AP035948.1, forward strand.
CGTGACCATCAGCAGCCCGTTTACCGTGTTGTATGAAGCGGAAACGCACGGGTTGATCCTGCGTTCGGTCGGGATCGACCAGTTAAATCAACGCACCCTGCAACTCCAGACGCAATCAGGGCGGCCCCGTAGTGCCGCCCTGAATCTGTTGCTGGACTTTCTCCATCAGCAGCTCAACGCGCTGGAGGAACCCCTGCGCCAGCGCTGGAAGCCCTGAGATTTACTGCTGGATATCCACCGGATAGAGGATGTGTTTGCCAAACGGGTCCACCTGATAACCGGTAACCGATTTGCGTACCGGTTCGAAAATGGTCGAGTGGGCAATCATCACCGCAGGCATCTGGTCATGCATGATTTGCTGTGCCTCCAGGTACAGCGCAATGCGTTTGTTGTGATCCTGTTCGGCACGCGCCTCAGTGATGATTTTATCAAACGGTGCATAGCACCACTTCGCCGAATTCGAACCGTCCTTCGCCGAGGTGCAGCTATACAGCGGGCCGAAGAAGTTATCCGGATCGCCGGTAGCGGTGGTCCAGCCCATCAGCGCCGCCTGGTGCTCGCCATTGCGGATACGTTTGAGATATTCGCCCCACTCATAGCTGACGATATTGGCTTTGATACCCACTTTCGCCCAATCAGCCTGAATCATCTCAGCCATTCGTCGCGCATTGGGATTGTAAGGCCGCTGGACCGGCATCGCCCACAGCGAGATCTCGGTGCCCGGTTTGATGCCCGCTTCCTGTAGCAAGGCTTTCGCCTTCTCAGGATCGTAGTCGTAATCTTTCAGATTGTTATCCGCACTCCAGACGCCGGGCGGAAGAATGTTTTTTGCCACCGTACCGGTACCCTGGAATACCGCATCGATAATCGCCTGTTTGTTGATCGCCATCGCCAGCGCCTGGCGCACTTTCACGTTATCCAGCGGTGCTTTGGTGGTATTGAAGGAGAGGAAGCCGGTATTTAAACCGGACTTTTGCATCAGGGTCAGGTCAGGATTTTTGCGCATTTTGTCGAGATCAGCCGGATTGGGGAATGGCATGATCTGACACTCGTTTTTCTCCAGTTTGGCGTAACGCACTGACGCATCCGGCGTGATTGAGAATACGATGCGATCCAGCTTCGCCTTGCCCTGCCAGTATTCCGGGAAGGCTTTGTAGAGAATGCGGGAGTCTTTCTGATACTGCACCAGCTCAAACGGGCCAGTGCCAATCGGTTCCATATCCACCTTTTCCGGTGTCCCGGCTTTCAGCATCTGGTCGGCATATTCCGCCGAATGGATGGAGGCAAAATACCACGCCAGATCGGCGAGGAAAGGCGCTTCAGCATGCGCCAGCGTGAAACGGACCGTGTGGTCATCAACCCGATCGATTTTCTTAATCAGCGTGGAGAACTCCAGGCTGTTGAAGTTGGAATATACCCCGCCGGAAACGTTATGGTACGGATTGTTCGGGTCCATCTGCCGCATAAACGAGAAGATGACGTCATCAGCGTTAAAATCTCGCGTTGGCTTGAAGAATTTGTTGCTGTGGAACTTCACGCCCTGGCGCAGGTGGAAGGTATAGACCGTGCCGTCCGGGCTGATATCCCAGCTTTGCGCCAGGCTCGGCACCAGCTCGGTGGTGCCTGGCGTGAAATCGACTAACCGGTTAAACACCGGCACCGCACTGGCATCGACGCTGGTACCTGCCGTGTAAAGCTGTGGGTTGAAGTTTTCTGGTGAGCCTTCTGAACAATAAACCAGGGTTTTGGCTGAAACGCTGCTGACGATCGCCAGACCCAGCGCGGTGAGCGCCAATTTTGCCATCATTTTTTTCATCTTGTTTCTCGCTTTTTATTGACTTCCATGAGCCAGCATCGGTATATCAGTCGTTCATCTAATTAATAATTAACATGATTTAGTCGCGCTGCGAACCCTCAAACACGCAATGAGACTGATAAGGAATTGTGATGACAGACCAACTCGCCCGCCAATTGACTCAGCGCTTCTATCGTTACCTGGCGGTTTCCAGCCAGAGCGATGCCAAATCCACCACATTGCCGAGCACCGCATCACAACACGCCATGGCCGAGCTGTTGGCCGCAGAACTGCGCGAGTTGGGGCTGGAAGACATCATCATAGATGAGCATGCCACGGTGACGGCGCTGAAGCGCGGCAATCGTCCCGATGCACCGCGTATCGGTTTTATTACCCATATCGATACCGTCGATGTTGGGTTATCACCAGACATCCATCCACAAACCTTAACTTTTCAGGGGGAAGATCTGTGTCTGAACGTTCAGCAGGATATCTGGCTGCGCGTGGCGGAACATCCTGAGATTGCCCCTTACCTCGGTCAGGAGATTATCTTTAGCGACGGCACCAGCGTACTCGGCGCCGATAACAAAGCGGCGGTCACGGTGGTGATGACATTGCTCGAGAACCTGCACGACGACCACGGTGATATCCGGGTCGCGTTTGTGCCGGATGAGGAGATTGGCTTGCGGGGAGCCAAAGCGCTCGATCTGGAGCAACGTTTTAACGTCGATTTCGCCTGGACTATCGATTGCTGCGAATTGGGTGAGGTGGTTTTCGAAAACTTTAACGCTGCCGCTGCCGAGATTGTGTTTACCGGCGTGGCGGCACATCCGATGTCTGGCAAAGGCGTACTGGTCAATCCGCTGCTGATGGCGCATGACTTTATTGACCATTTTGATCGTCTGGCGACACCGGAGCATACCGAAGGCCGCGAGGGATATATCTGGTTTAACGATATGCAGGCCAACGCCAGCCGCGCGGTGCTGAAAGCCTCCATCCGCGATTTCGACCTTAAGGGTTTTGATGCGAAGAAACAGCAGTTGGTGGAGGTAACGGATGAGATTGCCGCCCGCTATCCCACCGGTACGGTATCCCTGAGTATCAATGATACCTACAGCAATATCAGCAATGCGATTGGTGAAGACCGCCGCGCGATTGATTTGATTTTTAGCGCGCTGGCGCAATTGGGCATTGAACCGAAGGTGATCCCGATGCGTGGGGGTACGGATGGTGCCGCATTGTCAGCCCGTGGATTGCTGACGCCGAATTTCTTTACCGGCGCGCACAACTTCCATTCTCGCTTTGAGTTTTTGCCGGTGCCGTCGTTTGTGAAGTCATATCAGGTGGCGGAAGCGTTGTGTTATTTAGCGGCTAAATAACGCAAAACATTGCGCGATAAACCGCGCCGCTACGAAATGGTACAGGGTCGTAGCGGCGCGATTCATCGCGCGGTTTTAAACTTTATTTCGCGGCGCTAACGTCGATGCCAGGGAAGAACTTGGCGGCCAGCTTGGTAACCGTGCCGTCAGCCTGCACCTTGGTGATGGCTGCATCCAGCTCCTGCTTCAGTTTGGCATCACCCTTACGCAGGCCAAAACCGATGCCTGAACCCAGGATGGTGTCGTCTTCCACCGGTTTACCGGCAAACGCAAAACCTTTGCCCTGCGGCTTATCGAGGAAGCCTGACTGGCCTGCGGCTGACATCACCAGCGTGCCATCCAGACGACCGGCGACCATGTCGTTATAAACCTGGTTCTGATCCTGGTAAGAGGTGACGGTAACGCCCTGTGATTCCCAGTGCTTCTTGGCATAGGTTTCCTGAATGGAACCCTGCAACACGCCGATGTTTTTCCCTTTCAGTGACTCCGCGGTCGGCAGCAGGCCCTGGCCCTCTTTTGCCACCAGCATGGTCGGGATACGGTAGATCGGTTTGGTGAAATCGATGCTTTTCGCGCGTGCTTCGGTGATGTTCATTGCCGAGTTGATGGCGTCAAACTTCTTCGCCTGCAACGCCGGAATCAGCGCGTCAAAGCTGCTTTCTACCCAGCTACATTTGAAGTTGCCGGTCTGGCAAATGGCTTTACCCAGCTCGATATCGAAACCTTCCAGCTCGCCCTGTGCATTACGGCTTTCAAACGGCGGATATTGTGATTCCAGGCCGTAGCGTAATGTTTCCTGCGCCAACGCATGAGCAGAGGTCAGCATACCCAGCGCGATAAAAAGTGCGTTTAATTTTTTCATTGTTATACCCTTGAGTTACCCTTTGACCCGGCAGAGCGCTTCTGCACCGGCCTGTAATGTCGCATCGTCTTTGGCAAACGACAAACGGATTAATTTATTGTCTGTGCCGTCCATATAAAACGCCGACAACGGAATGGTTGCCACACCGTGTTCGACGATGAGACGTTTTACCATTTCACTGTCGCTCTCGTCACTGAAATGTCCATAACTGGCTAAAACAAAGAAGGAACCGGCGCACGGCAGCAGCTTAAACGGCGAATCCTTCATCAGCGACATCAGACGATCGCGTTTCTGCTGATAGAACGGTGACAGCTGCAAATAGTTTTCCGGCCGTTGCAGGTAATGGGCGAAACCAACCTGCATCGGCGTATCAGCGGCGTACATCATAAACTGATGCACTTTGACGATTTCGGTCATCAGCGCGGCCGGTGCCAACGCATAGCCAACGCGCCAGCCGGTAACGTGGAAGGTTTTGCCAAATGATGAGACGATAACGCTGCGCTGCGCCAGCTCCGGGTGTGTCGCCATGCCGCAATGGGGACGTCCATCAAACACGATGTGTTCATAGACTTCATCCGACAGCACCACGATATCGGTATTACGCGTCAGTTGAGCCAGTTGATCCAGATCCGCTGGAGTTAACACCTGCGCACTCGGGTTGTGCGGCGTGTTGATGATGATCATCCGGGTACGCGGCGTAATAGTGGCGCGCAGTTCGTCCCAGTTGATGGCAAAATCCGGCACCTGCAATTTCAGGCCGATCGGCTTACCGCCCTGTAAACGCACCACGGGTGCATAGCTGTCGAATGCCGGTTCGAAGAAAATTACTTCATCGCCCGGATGCACCAGCGCGGAGATCGCCATGTAGATACCCTGGCTGGCGCTGCCGGTGATCAGCACTTCGCTGCCCACATCATATTGCTGGCCGTACAGGGTGTGTACTTTCTGCGCCAGCGCTTCTTTCAACGCTGGCAAACCGGTAAGCGGCGCATACTGGTTATGTCCTTCGCGCATCGCGTTGCTGACCAGTTCAACCAGTTGCGGATCGCACGGGAAGTTAGGCGCGCCCTGGGACAGGTTGATGGCTTTGTGTTGTGCCGAAAGCTGCCCAATCACGCTGAAAATGGTGGTGCCAACATCGGGTAATTTTGAAGAAGTCTGAACACTGGATTGGATGGACATGGTAACTCCGCCTAAAGGATTGCATAACCACGTAAGGAAATCAGATTTCTATTCAACGGTCTGTCACTTGAGTCGACAAGCGAATTGTTGTCATAATAGCCATGACTTTTAATCATAGCTGAGGCTGTTATGTCCCGCTCCGCTCTGCCGCTCAACGCCATTCACGCCTTTCTGGTTACGGCACGTCACCTCAATCTGACGCGTGCCGCCGACGAGTTATGCATCACCCAGGGCGCGGTGAGCCGCAAAATTGCATCCCTGGAGAGCTGGCTGGGCTTTGCGTTATTCGAGCGCCATGCGCGAGGCTTGCACCTGACATCGCAAGGCGCAGCCCTGCTGCCGGAGTTACAGCAAGGTTTTGCGATGCTGGTGAATGCGACAGAGAAAGCCAGCCGCAGCAATGTGGCGATTCGGCTGAAAGCCCCAACCTGCGCGATGCGCTGGCTGGTGCCGCGCCTCGTAGCGCTGGAGCAGGAACGGCCGGAGATCCATGTGGCGCTCACCACCACCCTCGACCATGCCTCGCAACTGGATAATTTTGATGCGGCAATCGTCTATGGCAGTGCGCCGGCGGAGGCCATCCACTTGTTTGATGAGCGCCTGACACCGGTGCTCGCCAGCAGCGTGACGCCACCCGCTAACGTGGCCGGGTTAGCGCGTTTTACCTTTCTGCACCCCACTAATGACACGCGTGACTGGCAGTTGTGGTTGAATGCGCAGCAGGTCAGCGTCCCTATGGCACGTAATCAACACTTTGCCACTATGGATTTGGCTATCAGCGCGGCGATTCAGGGATTTGGCGTAACGGTGGCGGATATGTCATTGGTCCAGAACGATCTGGCGAATGGCCGACTGATCGCCCCGTTTGACCACTGCGTCACTACCGGGGCGAGTTACAGCTTGCTCCATCGTGCAGAGCGGGATGCGCCACCGTTCCTTGAGGAACTGGTGGCGTGGCTTTGTCAGCCTCAGAAAGAAACCCACTCGTCTGCGCTGGCCGATTTAGGCTGAGTGGCAGACGGTGCGCTTAACGTCGGGCGACGTAACGGTGCCGCAGGTGGCGTGGCAGAGGCGATAGCCGCCGTCGCGGGTGCGAGACGGAATTTGGCGACCGATGCCTGAAGTTCTTCCGTCTGACGCTCCAGGGCGCTGGCCGCCGCCGACACCTCTTCCACCAACGAAGCATTCTGCTGGGTGACGCTGTCCATCTCCGTCACCGCCGTGCCCACCTGGGAAATGCCTTTGCTTTGTTCTTCTGACGCCGAGGCGATGTGCTTCATGATCTCATTCACATCTTGCACCGACTTCAGAATGTCGTTCATGGTATGACCGGCGCTGTTCACCAGATCCGAGCCTTTTTCGACACGCTGCACCGAATCTTCAATCAGGGTCGCAATCTCCTTCGCAGCGTTGGCGCTGCGTTGTGCGAGGTTACGCACTTCACTTGCCACCACCGCGAAGCCGCGGCCCTGTTCACCGGCACGCGCCGCTTCTACCGCGGCGTTGAGCGCCAGGATATTGGTCTGGAAAGCGATGCTGTTGATGACGTTAGTGATTTCGGCGATTTTCTTCGAACTGCCGGAGATGCCAGCCATTGTGGTGACCACTTCACCCACCAGACGGCCACCCTGTTGTGCGGTGCCGGTGGCGGTTTCCGCCAGTGAACTGGCCTGGCGCGCGTTATCGGCGTTGAATTTCACCGTGGCGGTTAACTGTTCCATGCTGGCCGCCGTCTGCTCCAGGGCTGAAGCCTGTTCCTCGGTACGCGAGGAGAGATCGTTGTTACCTGCCGAGATTTCTGCCGCGCCGCGATAGATATTTTCTGTCCCGCTGCGAATCGCGCTGACCGCTTCACGCAGGCTGTCCTGCATCGCCCGCAATAACGGCACCAGTTTACCGACACAGTTACGACCAAACTCCTGCACCGGCTGGCTGAGATCGCCCTGCGCGATAATCGCAAAGTGATCGCGGATGCGATCCAACGGTTTCACCAGCATGGCAACCAGGTAGCGGTCAGTAAACAGCAGAATCAGCAGTCCCAGCACCACCGCTGACAGAATGATCACCTTGGTGACATTGGTCAGTTTGTCCACGGTGACGCGCGTGTCATCCAGCTTGATGCCTGCCGCCTGATTGAAACTCTCGGCGCTGGCACCAAAGGCACGGCTCAGGGCCGGGGTCACTTTATTGGCCTGGGCGCGGTAAGCGTCCAGCGTCCCTTGCTGGGCCAGTGAAACCTGCGGGGCAATCCCCTCATCCAACAACTTTTGCCAGTTGGCAATCACGCTATTGGCGGTGTCGGCATCCATCGGACCGGGTGCCATCGCTTTGAATTGTTCGAGCTGCTGCTTCATGCTGTCCAGCGCCTGCTGGACCGTAGCAAACGCATCAGCAGGCAACTCGGTGCCCGCCGCACGCATTTCCATCACGCGAGAAAGACGCGTCACCACCCGGAAATATTGATCATTACCTTTACTGAGCACCGTCATCTGATTCACCAGTTGACGATCCACTTCGTTACCCTCACCCAGAGCATTGAGAGAATGGACGCTAAATAAACCGACGGCACACCATAACAGGCAAAACAGCCCGAGAATGGTCAGCATAACGGCGCGAATAGTAAAATTTTTTAAGATACCCATACGAAATCCCTTGATGTGAACCGCAATGGAGGCCCGATAAAATCGGGCATATTGCGTTTATCGGCAGTAGATTCAGAAAATGTACCGCTTTCGTAAGCTAATAAATTGCTGGTTCGCTCGGGCAGAGGAAAAGATTGTATGAATGAAATCAGAGAGATGCAGGGAAATTTGTTTTAAAAAAAGGTTTGCGAAATTTAACCATTAGCCAGTGAACTAAAGTTTCACCATGCTGCGCATCATCAGGCGGAACAGACGCAGCCGCCCGCGCATAAACCGGTGCTGCAAACTGAACGGTTTTTCCGCATCACGGCCAACCATCAGGGTGACATCGTTATCTGAACGCCACACCGGCCAGTCAATCTCACTGCGCAACTGGTAACTGAATTCGCTGGCATCGCGGGCAAAGGTGATCCACAGGGCGCTGAGGCGCGTCGCAACAGCATAATCAGCGGCGGTGTAACTGCGGCCCTCCGCTGGCGTCTGCGTATCTAAGGTATTAAACACATAGGGGACTTCATTACCGTGCCAGGCACCGTGGGGATAGAGGTCGTGCGACTGTTCAGAAACGTAATCGAACCAGTAACGCCAACCAGACATACCAATATTGTGTTGTGCCTGCACGACCAATAATGGCAGCACGGAAAAGGCCATATCACGGGCCACGGCGCGCCCGAGCAGGGCATCATCGTGGATATCATATAACCATTTAATCAACTGATAACTCAGGCGATTTTTTTGGCGTAGCTGTTGCAGAACCTGGGTCGCATCCACACCAAAAAAATCGAGAACGCTGGCTTCATCGCTGTTGCTGCCGATCATCAAGGGAACCCGATGCTGCCTACCAGCCATAAAGGTCGCCAACATCGGTTGTGGCAGGACGATATCGCCGCTGATCGGCACCGGACCAAGCGCCAGCGGGCGTTGCAGCGGCCAGAATCCATCCGCCGGTAACGCACGGAGATCGCTGGCGCTGGCATTCGCAGCCAGTCCAAAATGGGCCGCCACCTGTTGACCCACCTGCTGCGCTTGCACGCGCGGCGTATCTGGCAGGCTGTAGGCGCTCTGTACTATGCCCTTATGAAATAACCCCTCCGCCAATGGCGAGCAGCACAAGGACAGCACGCTACGCGCGCCTGAAGATTCGCCAAACAGCGTGATATTGCGGCGATCGCCGCCAAACGCCGGGATATTACGTTGCACCCATTGCAGCGCCGCGATTTGATCAAGCAGGGCGAAATTATTCACCACGCTGTCGGCGGGATACTCTGCATCCAGCGCCGGATGGGCAAAAAAGCCGAAATGGCCGAGGCGATAGTTGAGCGTCACCACCACCGCGCCCTGCGCTGCCAGCGCCTTGCCGCGATAAGGATCCAGGCTGCCTGCGCCGATGCTGAATCCACCGCCGTGCAGCCACACCATCACCGGGAGCGGGCGCGCGGGTTCAATATCTGGCGTCCAGACATTAAGGTAGAGACAATCTTCGCTGAAATGACCCGGGTCACCACCACCGGCAAGCAGACAATAGTCCCGATTTTGCCAGCTGGCCGGCCCCCATGCCGTGGCGTCACGTTCACCCTGCCAGGGTTGCAGCGCCTGCGGCGGCCGCCAGCGCAACGCGCCAACCGGGGGCGCGGCATAGGGTATACCTTTGAAGACAAACAGCTCATCATCCATTGAGCCTCTGAGTTCTCCTTCCGCAGTCAAGATCCTCAGACGTCGTTGGTTTTTCATTTCGGCTTCCCTGATCATCATTTCTCCATTATTTGCAGGACCGGGGCGAATGTCCATGTCGCTCAGGAATTTGCAGATTAAGCTGAATCATCACGCGAAATGCTGAACATCTCGTTCAAATTTTTTGGCTGGCAAACGTTTGGCAGTCTACATTATGGTTACACGTTAACCTGGCGAGACGGAGAAGCGCGATGTTTGGTGGAATTAACCAACTGTTTACCCGGATGTGTGATCACCCGGATTTCGCTAAGCTGCTGCTCCGCCTGACATTTGGCGGTTTGCTGCTGTTCCACGGTGAATTTAAAGTGGTCCACGGAGTGGCATGGATCGAACACCTGCTCACCGTCAGAGGCATGCCCGGTTTCATCGCTTACGGTGCTTACATCGGGGAAATTTTGGCACCCATTATGATGATTGTTGGCTTAATGACGCGCCCTGCGGCCTTCATTATTGTGATCAACATGATTGTCGCCACGCTATTGGTAAAAATGGGGGTTGTCTGGCATCTGACGGATGTCGGTGCATGGTCCCTGGAGACGGAAGCCCTTTACACGCTAGGCGCACTCGCCATTATGTTTTTGGGTGCCGGGAAGTATACGCTGGTGCGCAATCCGCGCCTGCAATAATGAAAAAAACCGCCGGTCTGCCTGACGCAGACCGGCTTTTTTTATCTTATGCCAGACCACAACGCGCCAGGCTGCGCTGTTGCTGCTGTTGATATAACACCATTTCATCCTGCACAGCCGCACCGAGCGCCGTTTCAAACGCCGCCTTGCTGGCATGACCGGCACTGCGGACGTGCGCCTCATCACCCAGGTTGGACTGAAAAATCCCCGCAGCGCTGACCGGCAAAAAATCTTCATAGGTGATCGGTTCCGCCAGCAAGCGCCCTTCTGCCATCAACTGTTCCATACTCTCTTCGGCTCCGGGCGGTGACTGAATCCCTTTTTCCGTCAGCCGATAGCTGAACCACGCCAGCTGTTCGCGGCGCAGGCTGACTTCATCATCGGGAAAGGCGCGAAACACCTCCGCCAGATGCTGCTGATGTTGCTGGTTGTCCTTACCGGTACCCGCTTCCGCCAGCAGTTTGTCGTACAGGGCGCGACCTTTCGGCGTTAACGCCACGCCACGTTGTTCGATTTCACCAAAGCGGGCGGTGTGCGTACCCTGAAAACCATCGCGAAAATGCACCGGTTCCTCCAGCGCTTTAAAGCTGGTCTGACGCAGCAGGATCGGCACCTGACGTTGTGGTGGACCTTCAATCAGGGTTTTGGGATCGATACCGCGTGTCGGCATCAGCGTCTGCACCCGGTCAATGTCCAGGGTGCGGGGCGTCAGGTGGTTGATATGACAGCCGCGGAAGCAGACAACGTCGGCTATCAAACGGTGTTGATGGCTGAGCGCCAGATAGGTGGCGCTGTCGACCGTGGTATCGGCGTGCCAGCGGAAGGTTTCCAGCGCCTCTTTGACAAACTGCGCCGCATCCGCCGCGTTAAGACCACCCTGCTGCTGATGTTGGGCGATTAACGCCCGGCAACGTGGCGTGAAGATGTCGCGCGCCGCCAGAATGTCGGCGGCTTTTGCACGCAACGCCTCATCATTGATCAACTCCAGCCGCAGCAACGAGGTAAATACCCGGAACGGATTACGTCGCAGCGCGTTGTCACTGACCGGACGAAACGCGGTGGAATGCACCGGAACACCGGCCTGCGACAGGTCGTAATAACCCACCGGATACATCCCCATCACCGCAAACATCTGGCGCAACATGCTTAACTCTGCTGCGGTGCCCACGCGAATCGCGCCGTGGCGCTCCACACTCAGGCGGCTCAGTTCATCCGCCGCCGCCAGACGGTTTTTCAGATCAGGATTGGCTTCCAGCACGCGTTCATTCACGGCGCTGACCAGTTGGGTCAGCACACCGTACTGCGGCACTTCCTGCTGGTACATCGCCGACATGGCCTGGGAAAACAGCGTGCGGATGGCATCGCTGGTGAGGAAATTGTCCATGGTCATCACCTTGTGCTACGGGGGTGATGCTAATGTAGATCAACCCTTTAGCGCCGGGTAACAATTTCCTCGAAGTGTGATCGCGCTGTCACTCGTCGGCGGCTCGCGGGTCACCAAAGCGACATTTCAGCAACAGCATCACGGTGGTCAGCAGCGCCGGTAGCGCCAGCATCAGGAAGATATGGCTGAATGACCAGCCGAGGGAAAGCAGTTCCGCGCCGATAAAGGCACTGAGGATCGCCCCGACCCGCCCCACGCCATGCATCCAACTGGAACCCGTGGCGCGTGCATGCGTGGGATAATAGCTGGCGGATAACGCATTCATCCCGGTGTTGGCACCGTTAAAACAAAAACCGCTACAAAAAGCGATGGCGCTCATCAGGTCGACCCGCGCCGGAGAGAAACCCATCGCGACAATGGCGATGCCGCCACAGAAGTAGATCACCGCCAGCGCCAGATTCGCGTTAACACGGTCCATCAGCCAACCGGTAAACAGCGAGCCGAGGGTGCCGCCCGCCTGATACATCGCGGTGATGATCGCGGCTGCGGTCACTGACATGCCAAGGGTATGGACCAGCGACGGTAACCAGCTACCGACCAGGTAGACCAGAAACAGCGCCATGAAGTAGCCGCCCCATAGCATCAGGCTGCCAAACAAATAACGGCGTGAGAGGACGGTGGCAATTGCGCCAGCACGCACGGTGGTGGGTTCAACGCTGTGGAAATGGCTGTTGGCCTGCACCGCGCCCGGCATCATGCGGTCGAGAATGGCGTGGATACGTGCCGCCGGGGCCTGACGACTGATGAGAAAACGTACCGACTCCGGCAGGCCGCGCAGCAGAAAAGGCAACACCACCAGCGGCAGCAAGCCACCCAATAACATCACCGAATGCCAGTCATAACGGGGCAGGAGCCAGGAAGCGGCAAAACCACCGGAGGCCGCGCCAAAGGTAAACCCGCAGAACACCACGGTAATAATGAAGGAGCGGCGGCGTTCCGGCGCATATTCCGCCACCAGAGTGCCGACATTCGGCATCGCCGCGCCTAATCCCAGCCCGGTGAGAAAACGAAACAGCATCATTTGTTCGATGTTCTGCGCCATCGCTGTGGCCAACGTCCACAAGCCAAAGAACAGGACGCTAAGCAGGATCATCATGCGGCGACCATAGCGATCCGCCAGCGGCCCGGCGAACACCGCGCCCAGCGCCAGCCCAATCAATGCCGCACTGATCACCATGCCCAGTTGATGATTGCTGACACCCCAGGCCGCGCGCAGCGTCGGCGCGATAAATCCCATCAGCGCAATGTCCATGCCATCCAGCGCCACAACAAGGAAGCAGAGCGCAATTAAGCGCTTTTGCCAGCGACTCAGCGTGTTCTGATTAATCAGCTGGCGTACATCTACTGCTTCAACGCTGGTCACGGCCGAACTCCTGCTTTTAAACATCAGTTTTGGTAAAAAAAACGGCGCTTATGATAGCGCATTGTTAATAATAACGGGCAGTATTTTTGGATGTAACTGAGAATTATTCAGGCTTAGCCATCTTAAGCATCTGAAACTTAAGAAGCTGATAACGACTCAACCAGATGAATATTCGGGATTTATTGTGATAACAGCAGCTTATGCGTTTGCCGTATCGCAAGCTAAAATTGTTAATATAATTTTGCAGGTAAGTTAACAGAATTTCGTTTTGCCAGTTGCCTGCAACCCGGAAATCTCATTAAGTGTGAGGTTATGGACAAAAATATCCTTTTCAATCAGCGCATTCGCTTGCGCCATTTACATACCTTTGTTGCCGTCGCGCAACAAGGCACGCTGGGTCGGGCAGCAGAAACGCTGAACCTGAGCCAGCCTGCACTCTCGAAAACCCTTAATGAGCTGGAGGAACTGGCTGGAGCACGTTTATTTGAACGCGGTCGTCTCGGCGCCCAACTGACCACCCTGGGCGAACAATTCCTGACCCACGCGATTAAGGTGCTGGATGCCCTGAATCATGCAGGACAAAGCTTTAACTCACCGTTACCCGGACGCCCGATGGTCATCCGCCTCGGCGCGCTGACCACCGCCGCAATGGGTATGCTGCCGCAAATTTTAGATCGCTTTCACCAGCAGCAACCCAACACCACGGTACAGGTGGCGACGCTGCATAATAATGTGTTGTTAGCAGGCCTGCGGGCTGGCGAATTTGATATCGGTATTGGCCGTATGGCCGACAGTGAAATGATGGCGGGCCTGACTTACGAGTTGTTGTTTCTTGAATCGTTAAAGCTGGTGGTACGCCCGGAGCATCCGCTGTTAAGTGACAACGTCACGCTATCGCGCGCGATGCAGTGGCCCGTGGTGATCTCCCCGGAGGGCACGGCCCCACGTCGTATCGCGCAACAAATGCTGGATGAACAAGATTGTTCACTCCCCGCCAACTGCGTGGAAACCTCCTCAACGTCCCTGGCACGCCAACTGGCGTTACGCTACGACTATGTCTGGTTTGTGCCTTCCGGGGCGGTTAAAGAGGATTTAAATCATAATGCGTTGTGCGCCCTGCCCATCTCGTCAGCCGGGCCTGGCGAGCCGGTCGGTATTATCACTCGTACCGGCAATACCCTGAGCCTGAGCGCAGAGGTATTGATGGCCACCATCCGTAAGTTCCACAGCTAACGGCTGCGCTTGGCGTGCCGTTCGCGGTTATCCAGGCGGGCCTGTTCGGTTTTACGCAAGCCAACATACAGCGCCCCGGCCCCGCCGTGGTGGGGTTGCGCGACGCAGAAGGTTTGCACCTCATCAAATTGTGTCAGCCAGCGCGCCACATAGCTGCGCACGATATTGGCATGTGACTCGTCATCACGTCCCTTGCCGTGGATGATCAACAAATTACGCAACCCCTGCTTGCGCCCCTGCATCATAAAGCTGAACAACGACTGACGGCAGGTTTCAACCGGCTGGCGTAGCAGATTCAGGCTGGCGTCCAGCGGATATTTCCCTGACCGCAATTTGTCCAGCACCCCCTGCTGGATCCCATCGGCTTTGTACTCCAGCGGCGTCGCTAACGGAATGATCTCCAGAAAACCCCGCGTTAAAAAGTTCTCTTCTGCATCATTGCGTTGCAGCGCGCGCGGCGCTTTTGTCGAGGGATCGCGCAACCACTGGGTGTTGGCGCAATCTTTCAACGGGGTTACGTCACCCATGGCATCCCGGAAAAGGTCATCATCATCGAGGTTCATGCTCTTCTCCCACAGTACAATTTTGCGATGCAAGCTTAGCAAATGCTTTCTGGCATCACATCTGTCACTTTTCGCGCTAAATATCCGCGCGTTTTGCGCACCCGGTGTCAACAAAACGTTCCAGATCAATATTCCCGTTGTAGAAATTATCCGCAAATAGCGGAGTTAGCGCTGATCAACTATTTTTGCACCAGCCACACTTTTTTTGAGGATTATTACAGCTCGGATGAGTGCCCTTTGCATGAAAAAATGTTAAAATTGACGGCAGTCAATAATCATCGAGCGTACATATTATGATCCCGGAAAAACGCAGCATTCGACGTATTCAGTCTGGCGGTTGTGCCATCCATTGCCAGGATTGCAGTATCAGCCAGTTGTGTATTCCCTTCACGCTGAACGAACACGAACTGGATCAGCTGGATAATATTATCGAACGCAAAAAGCCAATTCAAAAAGGCCAGACGTTGTTCAAAGCCGGTGATGAATTGAAATCGTTGTATGCCATTCGCTCGGGCACCATCAAAAGCTACACCATCACCGAACAGGGTGACGAGCAAATTACGGGTTTCCATCTGGCAGGTGATTTGGTCGGTTTTGACGCCATTGTTAGCGCCCATCATCCCAGCTTTGCGCAAGCGCTGGAAACCGCGATGGTGTGCGAAATCCCGTTCGAAACCCTGGATGACCTCTCCGGTAAAATGCCCGCACTGCGTCAGCAGATGATGCGTCTGATGAGTGGTGAGATCAAAGGCGACCAGGACATGATTCTGTTGCTGTCCAAGAAGAATGCTGAGGAGCGTCTCGCCGCCTTTATCTGGAACCTGTCGCGCCGTTTTGGTCAACGTGGCTTCTCCCAACGCGAGTTCCGCTTAACCATGACGCGTGGCGATATTGGTAACTATCTGGGACTAACCGTAGAAACCATCAGCCGTTTACTCGGTCGTTTCCAGAAAAGTGGCATGCTGGCGGTAAAAGGCAAATATATCACTATCGAAAACCACTCAATGCTGGCAGAACTTGCTGGTCAGACTGAGCAAGCCGCCTGATATTCAGCCGGATCAATAATTGTTATTTTATTGATCCGGCAACAACTTTTTCCTTTCAGCACTGTCATAACTTAGGCTATCTTTAACCCAACTTGCTTTGGTTTTGAGGAGATTGCCCTATGTCCCGGTACCAAAATATTCTGGTCGCGATTGACGCACAACAGGATGATCAACCCGCGCTGCGGCGTGCGGTTTATCTCAATCAACGTATCGGCGGAAAAATCAAAGCTTTCCTGCCTATCTATGATTTCTCCTACGAAATGACCACCCTGCTGTCGCCGGATGAGCGCGCCAATATGCGTAAAGGCGTGATCAGCCAGCGTACCGAATGGATCCGCGAGCAGGCCCACGCTTATCTGGAGGCGGGCGTTGATATTGAAATTAAGGTTATCTGGCACAACCGTCCGTACGAAGCGATTATTCATGAGGTGATGACCCATCATCACGATTTGGTGCTGAAGATGGCGCATCAGCACGATCGGCTGGAAGCGGTAATTTTTACCCCCACCGACTGGCACCTGCTGCGTAAATGCCCTTGCCCGGTATGGATGGTAAAAGATCAGCCGTGGCCGGAAGGCGGTAAAGCGCTGGTGGCGGTGAACCTCGCCAGCGAAGAACCCCATCATG
Organism: Pantoea sp. X-Soil-TKNS-1279; assembly: GCF_059730565.1. NCBI lineage: Bacteria > Pseudomonadati > Pseudomonadota > Gammaproteobacteria > Enterobacterales > Erwiniaceae > Pantoea > Pantoea sp. X-Soil-TKNS-1279. Next base: position 2,278,031 of record NZ_AP035948.1, read on the forward strand.
ATGCCCTCAATCAAAAGTTGATTCGCGAAACCACCCAGTTAGCCGAAATGGTCAACCATACCGAAGTGCATCTGGTCGGTGCTTACCCGATTACCCCAATCAATATTGCTATCGAACTGCCGGATTTTGACCCCAGCGTGTATAACGACGCCATTCGCGGTCAGCATCTGGTGGCGATGAAAGCGCTGCGGCAGAAGTTTTCGATTAGCGAAGAATTTACCCACGTCGCGAAAGGTTTACCGGAAGAAGTCATCCCGGATATCGCCAGCCATCTTAGTGCTGGTATTGTGGTGCTTGGCACCATCGGTCGCACCGGGTTGTCGGCGGCGTTCCTGGGAAATACAGCGGAACAGGTGATTGATCATCTGCGCTGCGATCTGTTGGCCATCAAACCTGATGACTTTAAATCGCCGATCGAGCTTGATGATGATGACGAAGAGGATGATGACGACTAACGTGCTGTGCTCGCTGGCAGAAAAAGCCGCGCGATAAATCGCGCGGCTACAGATAATGAAGGGCGACGGTATGTCGCCCTTTTTGTTTTATAACGCGCGCAGAATGCCTTCTACGCTGGCCTTCGCATCACCAAACAACATCTGGGTGTTGTCTTTGAAGAACAGTGGGTTCTGCACCCCGGCGTAGCCGGTATTCATGGACCGCTTAAACACGATAACGTTCTGCGCTTTCCACACTTCCAGGACCGGCATACCCGCAATCGGGCTGCGCGGATCTTCCTGCGCGGCCGGGTTGACGGTGTCGTTCGCGCCGATAACCAGTACGGTGTCGGTATCGCTGAAATCATCGTTGATTTCATCCATCTCCAGCACCACGTCGTACGGTACTTTCGCTTCCGCCAACAGCACGTTCATATGGCCAGGCAGACGCCCTGCCACCGGGTGGATACCGAAACGTACCTTGATGCCGCGCGCGCGCAGTTTCTCGGTGATTTCCGCCACCGGATACTGCGCCTGCGCCACTGCCATGCCGTAGCCTGGGGTGATGATCACCGAAGATGACGCTTTCAGCAGTTCAGCGGTTTCTTCTGCGTTGATTTCGCGGTGTTCACCGGCTTCTTCGCTTTCACCACCGACGCTGGTGTCAGTACCAAAACCACCGGCAATCACGCTAATAAAGGAACGGTTCATCGCCTTACACATGATGTACGACAGGATGGCACCGCTCGACCCCACTAACGCACCGGTGACGATCAGCAGATCGTTGCTCAGCATAAAACCGGCGGCTGCGGCTGCCCAGCCTGAGTAGGAGTTCAGCATCGACACCACGACCGGCATATCGGCACCACCGATAGAAGCCACCAGATGCCAGCCAAACGCCAGCGCAATCACGGTCATCAGCAACAGCGCGAACACCTGTGCGCCGGTACTTTCGGTACGAACAAACCACACCAGCAGCAGGAACGATACCACCAACGCCAGCAGGTTAAGCTTATGACGATGCGGCAGCATCAGCGGGCGAGATGAAATCTTACCGCGCAGCTTACCAAAGGCGACAACCGAACCGGTGAAGGTCACCGCACCGATAAAGATACCGAGGAACACTTCGGTCAGATGGATATTTTCCATCACCGCCGACAGACCCGGTGCGTGGTCGAGGTAGCTGTTGAAGCCCACCAGTACCGCCGCCAGACCCACGAAGCTGTGCAGAATCGCCACCAGCTCCGGCATCTCGGTCATCTCGACTTTCTTCGCCAGACGTACGCCAATCGCACCACCGATCACCATCGCCAGCAGGATCCACGCAACGTTGCCGCTGTTGGGGCCAAAGATCGTCGCGAGCAGCGCAATCGCCATCCCGCTCATACCAAAAATGTTACCCTGCTTTGACGTCTCGTGTTTCGAGAGACCTGCAAGGCTGAAAATAAACAGAATCGCGGCAACAATGTATGCTGCAGTGACTAATCCGCCAGACATGTTGTTACCCCTTAATTCTTACGAAACATTTTCAGCATGCGCTGGGTGACGGTAAAGCCACCAAAGATGTTGATACTGGCGATCAGCACCGCGATAAACGCCAGCAGCGTAACCCAACCACCGTGGCCCATCTGCAACACCGCACCAACCACGATAATGCCGGAAATCGCATTGGTGACCGACATCAACGGCGTGTGCAGCGCGTGGCTGACGTTCCACACCACGTAGTAACCCACCACGCAGGAGAGCGCAAACACGGTAAAGTGCGACAGGAACTCCGGTGGCGCTACATTCGCCAGGCAGGCGAACAACACCACGGCCAGCGCCAGCAGCACCAACTTACGCCACGGTGACGCCGGTTTCTGCTCGACTTTCTCTTTCGGCGCGACGGCAGCCGGTGCCGCTTTTGGCGCAGCAGAGACCTGAATCGGCGGAGCCGGCCATGTGACTTCGCCTTCACGGATGACGGTGACACCGCGAATCACCACGTCTTCGAAATCAACGGTGATTTGACCGTCTTTCTCTTTACACAGCAGCTTCAGCAGGTTCACCAGGTTGGTGCCGTACAACTGGGATGACTGGGTCGGCAGACGGCTTGGCAGATCGGTATAACCGATGATCTTCACGCCGTTTTCGGTCAGTGTGACCTGATCCGCCACGGTCAGCTCGCAGTTACCGCCGGTTTGTGCAGCGAGATCGACGATCACGCTACCCGGTTTCATGCTGGCGACCATCTCTTTGGTGATCAGTTTCGGTGCCGGACGGCCAGGGATCAGGGCGGTGGTGACAATGATGTCGACCTCTTTCGCCTGATTAGCAAACAGCTCCATCTCTGCCTTAATAAAGGCTTCTGACATCACTTTAGCGTAACCGTCGCCGCTGCCCGCTTCTTCCTCGAAGTCCAGCTCAAGGAACTCGGCGCCCATACTCTGCACCTGTTCCTTCACTTCCGGACGGGTATCAAAGGCACGCACGATAGCGCCAAGACTGCCCGCCGCACCGATCGCAGCCAGACCCGCCACGCCTGCACCAATCACCATCACTTTGGCGGGCGGCACTTTACCTGCGGCGGTGATCTGTCCGGTAAAGAAGCGGCCAAATTCGTGGGCGGCTTCAACGATAGCGCGATAGCCCGCAATATTCGCCATGGAGCTGAGCGCATCCAGTGCCTGAGCACGCGAAATACGCGGTACTGAATCCATTGCCATTACGGTCACGTTACGTGCCGCGAGTTTCTCCAGCAACGCCGGGTTCTGCGCAGGCCAGATAAAGCTCACCAGCGTGCTACCTGCACGCGTCAGGGCAATCTCGTCATCATCAGGTGCATTCACTTTCAGCACGATATCAGACTGCCACACCGCGTCGGTGTTGCTGATGGTCGCGCCTGCGGCAACAAAACTGTCATCATCGAAGCTGGCCCGAATACCTGCGCCCTGCTCGATGGTTACGCTGAATCCCAGCTTGATCAGTTGCTCAACGGTTTTCGGCGTGGCAGCCACGCGCGATTCGTTGGCTAACCGCTCTTTGGGTATCCCAATTAACATACTGTTTCCTTTCATCGGTTAAAGGATGAGGGTCTGTAAGCGGCACAAGCTCATGCAACTGAAACAATGTTTCAGCTACTTATGAGCGAAATGCGCAATGTAACAAAGTCTTTATAACCTACTGAAAATATGAATAGCGATCCACAGCGATAATGCATACTTATGACATTCACACAAATATTCAGAAGCAAAGATTGATTGCCGCGTTTTGCCACTAGATTTCGGCCATAATAAAAAATTATATGCTAAGCAAAATCGTGTCACGGCGAATTAAGTGTTATTAAAAACCTTTATTTAACAACACTTTAACTATTGCGGCACTAAGTGTTACCAGATTTAGTGGTAACGCGCACAAAAAAACGCCATAGCAGATAGTGATGACAACCAAATGAATAATTCGGGATGATTGTCAATTCAGGCCGCATAAATTGGCTGAGACAGGCTGATTATTACATGCAATAATCAGCGGCTAATCTGTTATACATCAAGAGTCCAGCACGTTTTCGTACTCATTTTTGCGTAAGGCGAAGGATCATTTTTATGAAGCTGAAGAACACCATTCTGGCGTCCACCTTGTTATCTCTGCTGGCAGCCAATGCGTTTGCTGCGCAGGAACTGACGCCGGAAAAAGCGGCCGCGTTGAAGCCATTCGAACGTATTAATATCACCGGCCGTTTCAACGCCATTGGCGACGCTGCTGACGCTGTCTCAAAACGTGCAGACGAACTGGGCGCAGCCTCTTTTTATATTCAGGGTATCAATGATGCCACCGGTAACAGTGGTAACTGGCGTGTGACGGCTGACCTGTATCATGCCGATGCCCCAGAAGCGTCCAAAACGACTGAATACCTGACCTACAACGGCGTTAAAGCGCTGCCGAAAGCGGAAGCCTACCGTCTGGAACCGTTCGATACCGTTTCCGTCAACGGCTTCTTCTCCAGCCAGCCGGACGTCAACGATGCCATTTCAAAAGCGGCCAAAGAGAAAGGTGCGGCTTCCTTCTTTATTATTCGTCAGATTGACGCCAACAACGGTGGCAACCAGTACGTGACGGCCTACGTCTACAAGGCCGATGCCAAAGAACGTAAGGTACAAAGCCCGAACCTGATTCCGGCCGATTCTGAAGCCGGTAAAGCTGCACTGGCAGCCGGTGGCGCAGAAGCGAAGAAAGTGGAGATCCCGGGTGTTGCTTCATCAGAAACGCCAAGCAACAGTGTAGGTCGTTTCTTTGAAACCCAATCCTCCACCGGCCAGCGCTATACCGTCACCCTGCCAAACGGCACCAAAATTCAGGAAGTGAATGCCATCACGGCGGCACAAATGCAGCCGTTTGATACCGTGACCTTTACCGGCCACTTCGGTTCACCGACTGAGATCTCTGAAGAAGTGGCAAAACGCGCCGCGGATAAAGGGGCGAAGTTCTACCATGTCACCCGTCAGTGGCAGAACCAGAGCGGCGGTAACCTGACCGTCACGGCTGATCTGTTCAAGTAATTTCCCCACAGGGCGACACCCGTCGCCCTGCTATTTGCATAAATGCTGAGCATCTCTGCATCATCATGCATTGCCTTCCCGTGTTGCACTCCGTAGAATCTGCCGCCTGATTTTCAGGGCATTCCGTGTTAATGACGGCAATTCGTCGCATTAATCTCCAGCGGAATCGTTTTTACCCAGCAGACTCTGCTGTTCAGGAATGGCGTTTTGGATAAAAAATTAGGTCTTAGCGCGCTCACCGCGCTGGTGCTCAGTTCAATGCTCGGCGCAGGGGTATTTAGCCTGCCACAAAATATGGCCGCAGTTGCCGGTCCTGCGGCATTGCTGATTGGTTGGTTAATCACTGGCGTCGGAATTCTGTTGCTCTCACTGGCGATGCTGTTTCTGACGCGTCTGCAACCGGAGCTGGATGGCGGCATCTTCGCCTATGCGCGTGCCGGATTTGGCGAGTTGATGGGCTTCTGCTCGGCGTGGGGCTACTGGCTGTGCGCAGTGATAGCCAACGTCTCCTATCTGGTGATTGTCTTTTCCGCCCTGAGTTTTTTCACTGACAGTCCGGGTCATGTGGTCTTTGGTGACGGTAACACCTGGCAGGCGATGCTCGGTGCATCGGTGCTGTTGTGGCTGGTCCACGCCCTGGTGCTGCGCGGGGTGCAGACGGCAGCCAGCATCAATCTGTTGGCAACTCTGGGTAAACTGGTGCCGTTGCTGCTGTTTGTGGTGCTGGCCGTGCTGGCGTTTAACCTCGACCGTTTCCGTCTCGATTTCACTGGCGTTGCCCTGGGCAAACCGCTGTGGGAACAAGTGAAGCAGACCATGCTGATTACCTTGTGGGTATTTATCGGCGTGGAAGGTGCAGTGGTGGTGTCAGCTCGCGCCCGCCATAAGAAAGATGTCGGACGCGCCACCCTGCTGGCAGTGCTGGCGGCGCTGCTGGTTTATCTGCTGGTAACGTTGCTGTCGCTTGGCGTGGTGCCGCGTGCCGAACTGGCGCAGATGCGCAATCCCTCGATGGCGGGCTTAATGCAGCATCTGATCGGCCACTGGGGTGACGCGGTGATTGCCATCGGGTTGATTATCTCGGTGTGCGGCGCTTATCTGAGCTGGACCATTATGGCAGCCGAAGTGCCGTTCCTCGCGGCGCAGCAAGGGGCCTTCCCGCGCAGCATCGCCCGCCAGAATCGCCACAACGCGCCTGCGGCATCGCTATGGCTCACCAACGCTAGCGTTCAGGTCTGTCTGATTCTGATTGCCGTCACCGGCGCCGATTACAATACCTTGCTGACCATCGCGTCCGAGATGATCCTCGTGCCCTATCTGCTGGTTGGCCTATACCTGATCAAGGTCGTACGCGGCCAGCAGAAACCGTTATTGATGCTGACCGGCATCGGTGCCAGCCTGTATGGCATCTGGCTGCTGTACGCCTCTGGTCCACTGCATCTGCTGCTTTCGGTGGTGCTGTACGCGCCGGGCGTGTTGCTGTTTCTCTATGCGCGCCGTGGCGGGCGTGCCAGCAACGCGCTGTCACAGCTGGAACGTATCGCGATTATGATGTTGATGGCCGCGTCTCTGCCCGCCGTGTGGCAGCTGGCGAATTAATGCGGCTTGCCGGGAATGGTGACACACAGCAGGTCGCCCTGCTGTGTCAGGTTGAGCGGCTTACGGTATTCATGATGAATAGCGTCAAGCTGCTCCGCCGACAGCGGATAAGGTAACTGGATATCAAAGCGGCTGATGTGCTGCTGTTCAGCAAGGGTAATCAGGCGAGCAATGTTAATCTCGTCACTGACCTGGGTTGAAATGATTTGTAATGCTAATTCTTTCAGATGGTCATCGCTGGCCTGTAAACTGTGCGCTGATTTACGGGTGACCATGCCGAAAATTGGCAACACTCCATAGATAGCATCGACGAAGCTCCAGCGTTTTTTACACGAGGCGGAAAGGAAATCACTGTAATTGAAGCAGATGCGGTCACTGTATCCGGCTGAAGCCAGCTCTTTATCAGACACCCTCGCACTCCTCCTGTTTTTCATTACGGTTCCGAACCTTGCGCTACAACGCGTCGGTAATAATGGCACATTTCACCGTGCGGATACCAGAGAGCAAAGGATATTTCGTGCTGTAGCATAGAGCTGAAAGGCCGAAAAAGCTATGCTGCTGTCCATACTCACCAGTCGCAGTGGATTATGAACAAGATTGTATATGTGGAAGATGAACCGGAAGTCGGCGAACTGATTGCCGCCTACCTTGGGCGTCATGATATTGACGTGATCGTGGAAACGCGCGGCGATCGCGCTGAAGCCACCATTGCCGCTGCGGATCCTGACCTGGTGATGCTGGATATCATGTTACCAGGGAAAGACGGTATGACCCTGTGTCGCGACTTACGCGCCAGCTGGCAAGGACCGATTGTGTTGCTGACCTCGCTGGATAGCGATATGAACCACATTCTGGCGCTGGAAATGGGTGCCAACGACTATATTCTCAAAACCACCCCACCCGCTGTGCTGCTGGCACGTCTGCGTCTTCATTTACGCCAGGCGCACATCGGCCAGCCGGAGATCACACCGGCGGTCCAAAGCTCGCAAAAAGTGTTGCGCTTTGGGTCGCTGACCATCGATGCGCTGAATCGTCAGGTCACGCTGTTTGAAGAAAACATCACCCTGTCGACCGCTGATTTCGATCTGCTGTGGGAGCTGGCGAACCACGCCGGACAGATCCTCAATCGCGATGCGCTGTTACAAACCCTGCGTGGCGTCAGCTATGACGGGATGGATCGCAGCATTGATGTGGCAATTTCGCGCCTGCGCAAAAAATTGTACGACAGCGCAACCGAGCCGTTTCGCATCAAAACCATCCGTAACAAAGGTTATCTGTTCGCGCCGCAGGCCTGGGATACCCGAACCGCATGAGAAAGCTCTTTATCCAGTTCTATCTGCTGCTGTTTGTCTGTTTTCTGGTGATGACCCTGCTGGTTGGGCTGGTGTACAAATTCACGGCCGAACGCGCCGGACGCCAGTCGATGAACGATTTGATGGCCAGCTCACTGTTTCTGATGCGCAGCGAGTTGCGCGAGATCCCGCCGCATGACTGGAACAAAACCATTCGTAGCCTCGATCTCAACCTCTCGTTTGACCTGCACATCGAGCCAATGAGTAAATATGAACTTGATGAGCTGAATATGAAGCGGTTGCGCGCGGGGGAAATCGTCGCGCTCGACGATCAATACACCTTCCTGCAACACATCCCGCGCAGCCACTATGTGTTGTCGGTCGGCCCGATCCCTTATCTGTTTTATCTGCACCAGATGCGCCTGCTGGATATCGCGTTGCTGGCGTTTATCGGCATGTCGCTGGCATTGCCGGTGTTTATCTGGATGCGCCCGCACTGGAAAGAGATGCTGAGGCTGGAAAAAGCCGCGCAGCGCTTCGGCCGCGGCGAGCTGGACGTACGTACCCATTTCGACAGCACCTCCAGCCTGTTCCGCCTCGGCGTGGCTTTCAACCAGATGGCTGATAACATCAACACGCTGGTCGCCAGCAAAAAGCAGCTGATTGACGGCATCGCCCACGAATTACGCACCCCGCTGGTACGCCTGCGTTACCGCCTGGAGATGAGCGAAAACCTCAGCGAAAGCGAATCTGCCGCGCTTAATCGTGACATCGGACAGCTGGAGAGTCTAATTGAAGAGTTGCTCACCTATGCACGTCTCGACCGCCCTCGGGTCGACCTGAGCCTGAAATCGTTCGATCTTGCCGAATGGCTGCGGCTGCATATTGAAGATGTACAGGCGATCAATCCACAGGCGCAAATCGATCTCGACATTCCGCAACGTGAAAACTACGGCGTTGCCGACACCCGTTTGATGGAACGCGTACTGGATAACCTGGTCAACAATGCGCTGCGCTACGCCCAGTCACGGTTGCGTGTCAGCCTGTGGTTTGACGGCAGCGTTGGTTGTTTGCAGGTGGAGGATGATGGCCCCGGCATCCCGCAGGAAGAACGCGAACGCGTGTTTGAACCCTTTGTACGACTCGATCCCAGCCGCGATCGCGCCACCGGGGGTTGTGGTCTGGGGCTGGCGATTGTCCACTCCATCGCGCTGGCGTTGCAGGGCAACGTCACCATTGAAAGCAGCCCGCTGGGCGGAGCCAGCGTTCGCTTTTGCTGGCCGGTTGACTTACCGTTGCGGGAAATCCCCTCGCGCTTAACTTAACAAGGAGTTTGCCTGTGTCCTCAGCTTATCAGGAACTTAGCCGCACTTTTCTGCGCCTGTCTCGTTTTGGTCATTTAGGTGCCATTGCTGGCGTAGATATGCAAACCGCCATGCCAGCCGGAGGCAGCCGTGCCCGGGGCGAAGCGATGGCGGAACTGAGCGTGTTTATGCACGAACTGCTGACCGATAAACGCCTTGGTGGCCTGTTCGCGGCGGCGCAGCAGGAGTCGCTCAACGATGTTGAGCAGGCAAACCTGACGGAAATGCAGCGTGCCTGGCAGCAGGCTACCCTGCTGCCCGCCTCGTTGGTGGAAGCCAAGTCTCTCGCGGGATCACGCTGCGAACATGCCTGGCGTACCCAGCGTCCGGCAAACGACTGGCAAGGTTTCTCCGCCAATCTGAAGGAAGTGGTGAAATTAAGCCGCGAAGAAGCGCAACTTCGCGCCGATGCGTCAGGTATCTCGCGCTACGATGCCCTGCTGGATGTGTTCGAACCGGGGATGACCAGCGCCCAACTCGACCAGACGTTTGGTGATTTAAAAAGCTGGCTGCCGGATCTGCTGCAAAAGGTGGTGGCAAAGCAACAGCATCAGACCACCCTCGCCCCGGTTGGTCCCTTTGCCATTGAGGCACAAAAGCAGCTCGGCCTGAGCCTGATGGCGACGCTGGGCTTCGATTTTAATCATGGCCGCCTCGACGTCAGCGCTCACCCGTTTTGTGGCGGGGTACCCGAAGATGTCCGTATCACTACGCGCTACAACGAGAATGACTTCCTCAGCGCCATGATGGGGGTGATCCACGAAACCGGTCATGCCCGTTATGAGCAAAACCTGCCGCAGCAGTGGCGCGGCCAGCCGGTCGCGCTTGCACGATCCACGGCGATGCATGAATCGCAGAGCCTGTTTATGGAGATGCAACTTGGACGCAGCCGCGAGTTTCTCCAGCATATCCAGCCGCAGGTTATTGCCCTGATGGGTGATCAACCTGCCCTGAGCAGTGAAAACTTTATTCGTCTGACCCAACGCGTGAAACCTGGTTTCATTCGCGTCGATGCTGATGAACTGAGCTATCCGGCACATGTCATCCTGCGTTACGAAATCGAACGCGCATTGATTGAAGGCGAAATTGAAGTTGATGACATTCCGGCGCTGTGGGACGAAAAAATGCAGCAGTCGCTGGGTATCGACACCCGTGGTAATTACCGCGACGGTTGCATGCAGGATATTCACTGGACAGACGGTGCCTTTGGCTACTTCCCGACTTACACCCTGGGCGCAATGTATGCCGCTCAGCTGTTCCAGGCGGTTAAACGCGCGCTGCCACAGATTAGCGAGCTGATTCAGCACGGCGAGCTGCAACCGGTGTTTGACTGGCTGCAACAAAACATCTGGCAACACGGCAGTCGTTTCCCCACCCAACAGTTACTGGTGAACGCCACCGGAGAAACCTTAAATCCGGCCTATTTCCGTCAGCATCTTGAACAACGTTACCTGACTGATTAAACTGCGCGGCGTTTTCGTAGCGGCGCGATTCATCGCGCCTTTTTCGCCGTATAAAAACCCGCGCGATAAATCACGTCGCTACCTTTGTACATTCCGTTACACGCCGATACCAATCCCTCACGGAAAGAACTGTTGCGATTACATATAGTCATTTCACCGGCCCCGCAGTGGGCTACACATGAAAAAATAGTTCGAGGAATTTGCAATGAAAAAATTATTTGCGCTGGTGATCGCCGCTGCTATGGGTCTGTCTTCTGTAGCTTTCGCAGCTGAAACCACTGCTACTCCGGCTCCGGCTGCTGCTGCAACCACTACTGCTGCACCGGTTAAGCACAAAGCAACTACGCACAAACACAAGAAAGCCGCTGCTCAGAAAGCTCAGGCTGCCAAGAAGCACAAAAAAGTAGCTAAGAAAGCCCCGGCTGCACAGAAAGCTCAGGCTGCTAAAAAGCACCACAAAAAAGCAACCAAACCAGCTGCACAGAAAGCCCAGGCTGCTAAAAAGCACCACAAAAAAGCAACCAAACCGGCTGCACAGAAAGCCCAGGCTGCTAAAAAGCACCACAAAAAAGTAACTAAACCTGCTGCACAGAAAGCTCAGGCTGCTAAAAAGCACCACAAAAAAGCGACCAAAAAAGCCGCTAAATAAGGTTGCCTTCGCGCGCCCGACCTTGCATTAATGATTGAAAACACCCGGTTCTGCCGGGTGTTTGTTTACTGGAGTAGCGGAATATGGTGCGTCGCTATCGCTTCGAAATCATTTTGATTGTGGTGATCCTGTGCGGCATTGTCGCAGCCAGTTTTTTTATTTAGTCGTTGTAGCGTGCTGATTATTCCAATATTTCTCCCTTTTTTACCGCTCTCCGACTATAGTTATCGCTCAAGCGTGATGACAAAAACCTCTACTTATTCTCGCCATTGAGAGAACTATGCGCCTGGCTATCCTGTTATTTGTTGGTATTTTCAGCTTTAACCTCGCAGCACATGCCGATGATGAAGACGGGCCAAGCCCTGATGACATCAAAACCCTGTTCTTTGGCAAGGATCACCGCAAAGCGATCAGCGATGTCAGCGCTGCCCCCTGGGACGCCATTGGTCAACTGGAGACCGAAAGTGGCAACCTGTGCACCGCGACGCTGATCTCTGCCCATCTGGCGCTCACCGCCGGTCATTGCCTGCTCACCCCGCCCGGTAAGTTCGACAAACCGGTGGCGTTGCGCTTTATGGCAGGCAGCAAAGGCTGGCGTTATGAAATCCATGATATCGACGCCCGCGTCGAACCGTCGCTGGCGCGTAAGTTAAAAGCCGATGGTGAAGGCTGGATCGTCCCGCCTGACGCCGCCCCTTATGATTACGGTTTGGTGATTCTGCACAATCCACCCTCGGCGATTACCCCGATTCCCTTGTTTGATGGATCACGCGGCGATTTAACCGATGCGTTAAAAGCCACCGGTCGTAAAGTGACACAGGCGGGTTACCCGGAAGATCATCTGGATACGCTGTATTCACACAGCGATTGCCTGGTGACTGGCTGGGCGCAACGCGCGGTGCTATCGCATCAATGCGATACCCTGCCCGGCGACAGCGGTTCACCGTTGTTGCTGAAGAAAGATGATGGCTGGCAGCTGATTGCGGTACAAAGCTCGGCACCTGCCCCGGCCGATCGTTATCGTGCGGATAACCGTGCGATTGCCGTCACCTCGTTCCGGGACAAGCTGGAAGCATTAGCACAATAGCACTGTGCTAATGCCCCGTATCGGCGCGATAAATCGCGCCGATACGAAGGTCATCCCATCTGCTCCATAGTCTGCACAATACGCTTATCCGAAATCGGATAAGGGGTGCCCAGTTGCTGGGCAAAGTAGCTGATACGTAATTCTTCCAGCATCCAGCGAATCGCCAGCACCTCTGCATCGTCCTGACGTTGCGGCGGCAGCTTGTTACGCCAGCTCTGCCACGCCTGCTCCACCGCCTGCACTTTCAACATCCGCGCCCGATCGCTGTGCGGGTCCACCGGCAGCTTCTCCAGACGCCGTTCGATGCCCTGCAAATAGCGTAAGGTATCCGCCAGCCGCTGCCAGCCATTGCCGGTGACGAAACCACGGTATACTAGGCCATTCATCTGATTTTTGATATCAGCCAACGCCAGCGCCAGCGACATATCCACCCGGCCCTTCAGGCGTTTGTTGATATTGAATACGCAGGTCAGAATCTGCTCCACCTGCTTCGCGATGGTGACCACCGTTTCATTCAGTTCGGCACGCACTTTGTCACGTAGCTGCTCGAAATTCTCCTGCTGCCACGCCGGACCACCGGCTTCACCCATCAGCTTATCCACGCCACAGGCGATGCAGTCATCAATCAGATCCAGCACTTTGCCGTAAGGGTTAAAGTACAGACCGAGCTTGGCTTTGTTCGGCAGCTTCTCATGCAGATATTTGATCGGTGACGGGATATTGAGCAACAGCAAACGCCGCTGACCGCGCCACATCATCTTTTGTTGTTCCTGTTCACTGTCGAACAGGCGGATGGCAACGCTGTCTTTTTCATCCACCAGCGCAGGCCAGGCTTTGACCTGATAACTGCCCCGCTTCTGTTCATAGCTTTGTGGCAAATCACCAAAGCTCCAGATATGCAGGCCGCTCTGCTCCAGCCCGTCATCCGCCACTTTCGACAGGGTTTCCTGTACTTTGCCTTTCAGCGCCTGCTTCAACTGATGCAGGTCCTTGCCTTCCTGCAACTTACGGTTGTGTTCGTCAACCACGCGGAATGTCATTTTCAGGTGTTCGGGCACCTGATCCCACTGCCAGGCTTCGCGGTCAATGGTGACACCGGTCATGCGGCGGAACTCTCGCTCCAGCGCATCCAGCAACGGCAGCTCCAGCGCCGTAACGCGTCCAAGGAAGGCCTCAGCATAGTTCGGGGCGGGCACCAGATTACGTCGAACCGGTTTTGGTAACGACTTAATCAACGCAATCACCAGCTCGCGGCGTACGCCCGGGATCTGCCACTCAAAGCCACCTTCCTCCACCTGATTGAGAAGCGGCAGCGGAATATGCACCGTCACCCCGTCAGCATCTGCGCCCGGTTCAAACTGGTAACTGAGTTTCAGCTTCAGGTTGCCCTGATGCCAGAAATTCGGGTAATCGAGTTGGCTGACCTTTTCCGCGCCATCTTTGATCAGCATCTGTTTATCAAAACTGAGCAAATCCGCGTTTTCTTTGCTGGCCTTTTTCCACCAACTGTCAAAATGGCGCGCGGAAACCACCTCGCTGCCGATACGTCGGTCGTAGAAAGCAAACAAGGTTTCATCATCAACCAGGATGTCACGGCGGCGTGATTTATGTTCCAGGTCTTCCACTTCGCTACGCAGTTTTTGGTTGCTGCGGAAGAAGGCGTGACGGTTCTGCCAGTCCCCCTCCACCAGCGCGTGACGGATAAACAATTCACGGCTTAGCTGCGGATCAATCTGGCCGTAGTTGACCTTGCGCGCCTGTACGATCGGCAAACCGTACAGCGTCACTTTTTCACTGGCCATTACCGCGCCCTGGGCTTTTTCCCAGTGCGGTTCGCTGTAGCTGCGCTTCAGCAAATGCTGCGCCAGTGGTTCGATCCATTCAGGATCGATGCGGGCCGCAATGCGTCCCCACAGACGGCTGGTTTCCACCAGCTCCGCCACCATGGTCCACTTGGGCGGCTTCTTAAACAGCCCGGAACCGGGGAAGATGGAGAAACGGGCGTTGCGTGCGCCGGTAAACTCTTGTTTTTCTGCGTCTTTCTGCCCGATGTGTGATAGCAAGCCCGTCAGCAACGCGCAGTGTACTTCTCGATAAGGCGCAGGTTCGCTGTTGACCGGCATACCTTGTTCACGCACCACCTGACGCAACTGGGTATAAATATCCTGCCATTCACGCACACGCAGATAGTTGAGATAGTCGCTTTTACACTGGCGACGGAACTGATTGCCCGACAGCGCCTTTTGTTGTTCCTGGAGATAGTTCCACAAATTAACGAAAGCGAGAAAATCTGACTCTTTGTCAGCAAATCGCCGATGTTTTTCGTCCGATGCCTGCTGTTTCTCCACCGGACGCTCACGCGGATCCTGAATCGACAGCGCAGCGGTGATGATCATCGCTTCACGTACGCAGCCAAATTTCTGCGCTTCCAGCACCATGCGCGCCAGACGCGGATCGACCGGCAGCAACGCCAGTTGCCGTCCTGATGCCGTCAGTTTGTAGTGACCATCCTCATTGACGGTGATCGCCCCCAGCTCCTCCAGCAGGCGCACCCCGTCCTGGATATTGCGCTTATCCGGTGCTTCGACAAACGGGAAGGCAGCGATATCGCCCAGCCCGAGCGCGGTCATCTGCAAAATAACCGACGCGAGGTTGGTACGCAGAATCTCCGGGTCGGTAAACTCAGGACGGCTGAGGAAATCGTCCTCTGAGTAGAGACGGATACAGATACCTTCCGAGACGCGACCACAGCGGCCTTTACGCTGGTTAGCCGATGCCTGTGAAACCGGCTCAATCGGCAGGCGCTGCACTTTGGTGCGGTAGCTGTAGCGGCTGATACGTGCCGTGCCGGGGTCGATAACGTACTTAATACCCGGCACGGTCAGTGAGGTTTCCGCCACGTTGGTCGCCAGCACGATGCGGCGTCCACTGTGCGACTGGAACACCCGGTTCTGTTCGGCATTCGACAATCGCGCGTACAGCGGCAGAATCTCGGTATGCGGCAAGTCGCGCTTCATCAGTGCATCGGCGGTATCGCGAATTTCGCGTTCACCGCTCATAAAGATCAGGATATCACCCCGACTTTCCTGTCCCAGTTCATCCACCGCATCGAAAATCGCCTGAAGCTGGTCACGATCGGTATCCTCGGCTTCTTCAACCACAGGACGATAACGCACCTCCACCGGGAAGGTGCGCCCGGAGACTTCAATCACCGGCGCATTGTGAAAATGGCGTGAAAAGCGCTGAGGGTCGATGGTCGCCGAGGTGATGATCACCTTCAAATCGGGACGGCGTGGCAGCAATTCGCGCAGATAACCGAGCAGAAAATCAATGTTCAGGCTACGTTCATGCGCTTCATCGATGATGATGGTGTCATATTGCAACAACAGGCGATCCTGCTGGATTTCTGCCAGCAAAATACCGTCGGTCATCAGCTTCACCTGAGTGGTGTCGCTGACCTGATCATTAAAACGCACCTTGTAGCCGATGCAACCACCGAGTGACGTCTCCAGTTCATCCGCGATGCGGTTCGCTACGGTGCGCGCCGCCAGACGGCGGGGTTGGGTATGACCAATCAACCCTTTAACCCCACGGCCCAGCGCCAGACAAATCTTCGGTAACTGCGTGGTTTTCCCCGAACCCGTTTCACCGGCAACAATCACCACCTGATGGTCGCGAATCGCTTCAGCGATCGCCTGCTGCTTCTGGCTGACCGGCAGATTTTCCGGAAAGGTAATGCGCGGCGTAGCCGCCATACGTTGCGCCACGCGCTGCTCCGCGAGGGTGAACTCGGCGGCCAGATCGGTCGCAATCCCCTGTTGTGCTTCAGGATTTTTTACTTTTGTCGCGCCCTGGAGTCGCCGTTGTAACCGTTGGCGATCGCGTAACATCAGGTTATCAAGTCGCGTCCAGAGCGGCGCTAAAGGAGAAGTAACGGATGATGACATAGTAATGAGTTACCTGTTGTGGCAGGGCAACCGGTGCGCTGCCGGCCGAAAATCACGGCGGATTCAATCAATTAATGGACGGCATCATAGCATAATTTGCCCCTGCCGCCCTGACCGCGCGTGCGGCCTTATTCAATAAATTCGAACATAGCTCTCGAAATATTGCGCTTTTCACCGCAGGGGGATCTCCGTAGAGTGTAACGCATTGAGCGGTAAGCCTTCCGCGTAACAAACAGGAAAACACCATGAGCAAAGTATTAGTTCTGAAATCCAGCATCCTAGCCGGTTACTCTCAGTCCAACCAACTGGCTGATTTCTATGTTGAACAGGCACAGAGCAAAGGTGATACCGTCACCGTTCGTGACCTGGCCGCGAATCCGATCCCGGTTCTGGACGGTGAGCTGGTGGGTGCGCTGCGTCCGTCTGATGCACCGCTGTCTCCGCGTCAACAAGAAGCGCTGGCTCTGTCAGACGAACTGATTGCTGAACTGCAAGCTCATGACGTCGTAGTTATCGCTGCGCCGATGTACAACTTCAACATCCCGACTCAGCTGAAAAACTACTTCGACCTGATTGCCCGTGCTGGCGTAACTTTCCGTTACACCGAAGCAGGCCCGGAAGGTCTGGTGAAAGGTAAACGTGCAGTGATTCTGTCCAGCCGTGGCGGCATCCACAAAGATACCCCGACTGACCTGCTGACGCCGTACGTTAAGCTGTTCCTCGGCTTCATCGGCATCACTGATGTGAACTTCGTGTTCGCAGAAGGTATCGCTTACGGTCCGGAAGTGGCGACCAAAGCGGCCAGCGATGCGAAAGACGCGATCAAAGAGATTGTTGCTGCGTAATCATTAAAAAAGAATGCTATCTTTTTGCCGGGCCTGAGTGCCCGGTTTTTTTTGGCTATTTGCGCAACCATTGTCCATTGATGCCCTGCACATATTCGCCAGCACCGGCACGATCCACCAGTTTTTCCCCGGCAATGCGTGCCACCTCACCGCTGGTGAGATTGTTCTGCTGCGCCACGCGTTGATATTGCTGGCTGCGTCCCTCATTGATACGTTTCACCAGCGCCAGGGTTTCGCTGTCCTGCTGACGCGCCGCAATATAACCGCTCAGGGTTTCGCCGACGCGCCCCTGCTGACGTGCCTGATCAAGCGTCAGTGCCCAGGCGGAAGGTACCAACAGCATCGCCAGCAACCACGCGATTCCTTTTTGTTTCATCGCTGCCCTCCTCAAAATAAACCGCTCTGATTTTTCAGCAGCGCTTCCACATCTTTATCGACCTTGATGTGGATTTCATGCTCGATTTTCACATTCATATTGATGGTGATTGGCTCTTTCGGCGCAGCAACTTCAATACGCGGCACACAGCCGACCAGCGGCAGCCCGGCTGCCAGCACCAGTAATGCCCTCAGGCTCATGGTTGGGGATCCTTCTTGGATGGCAGGGTGGCGTTTTGCTCCACCCAGGATTGCAAATTATCGCCAAAGCGCAGGCTGCGCCACAGCTGGAACAGGTTTTCCTGATGACGGTAGTTAAGATTGACCGACTGCCGCCGGTTGCTGAACTGGCTGGTGCCCTTTACCTCAGATTGCAGAGTCAGATTGCCAAAGTTATCCAGATCCAGCGTGGCCCATGAGCGGGAGATCTCCATATAGCGCAGCCAGTCCATCGCCGCGCCTGCGGCAATGTTGTTTGTGGTGATGGCATCGGCCATATCTTTATCCATGCGAAACGTCAGTGGTCCCCCATTGGCAATCCAGCCTTTTTCAATCAGCCAGCGCGGATTGTTGACCCACAGCGGCAGCTCGCCATTCACCTTGCCGGACATGGCAAATTGCTTTGGTTTGATGGCGGTGATCAGGCGGCTGAGATCAATGTCACGCAGAGAAATCAGCGCCGCTTCGTGCTGCGGCAGGCGCAGTTCTGGCAGGCTGACATGGCCGCCCAGCAGGTCAAGATTGACGTTAGATAGCCGCAACGGCTGACGTTCCTGCCACGGATAATGCCCCTGTAAATCGGCGGTGATGTTCTGCAAGGCAAACTGGTTTTTTATCTCGGCAATGCGCAGAGAAACCGGCCCACGCCGTCCCAACTGCCACTGGTCGGCCTTCAGTCGAAACGGCAGCGAGAAATCGATGCCGTTGATTTCGCTATCCGGCATCCAGACGCTACCATTTTTCACTGTCCAGTGACCACCCGCCTCGAAACCTTGATCGGTCGCGGCGGAGAAAGCCACTTGTGCCTGAAGTTGACCAGATTGAATGCGCATCTTCAAATCGCTACTGAGCAACGGCTGAAATACCGCCAGCGATTGTGCTGGCCACCAGGCCTGACCGCGCAGACGCTCACCATCCCAGCGACCATTCACCCGCAACGGACCGATCTCACCCGCCTTAAGCTGGCCGTGCCAGATAAACTGACTGGGGTCGCTGCCTTTGGCCGCAAACTCAAGCTCTGACGGCGGCAGCCAGCCACCATAACTGAAATGCGTCTGGCCGGATTTCAACACAAAGCCACCAGCAAAGCCTGGTTGCTGCGCATCGCGCTGCCAGCGTACCGGTGCGGTCAGGGTCAAACGCGGTTTGCTCACCTGCGCCATACCATATGCCAGTTGGTCAAATCCGGTGTCCAACGTATCCAGGCTAATCAGGGTATCCTGCCAACTGCCGGTCCCTTTGACATCCCATTTGGCGTTGAGCGGCTGCATCATGCCATCGCCCCAGTAGCGCCAGTTCCAGCGTCCACTGTCCGGCCAGAATTGCGTGGCGCGCCCGTCGAGGTGCAGCCGCAAACGGCCAAAGCTGGGGTCGTGGGCTTGCAGAATCGCCTGCAAACGTCCGTTAATCCCCTTGCTGCTCAGGGTCACGCCCGCCAGCGGCCAGCGCGCCTCATCCACCTCCAGCGTTGACAACAACCGACCACGCAGGCGCAACAAGGCACCCGGTTTCAACACCAGTTGCGGGTCGGTCAGCATCCCCTGCAACTCGCCGGGGATGGCGCCATATAATTGCAACCGGGCGAATTTGCTTTCGCCAGTAAGCTGGAACGGCAAGGCGCTGTTATTCAGGCTGAGCGTCCCTGGCCCGACACTCAACACCAGGTTGCCCTTGCCCCCTTTGCCTTGTGTCAGCAGGTTAAATCGTCCCTGAATCTGGGTGTGATCCAGTCCCTGCTGCCAGTCGGTTAAAGTCAATGCCAGACCGCCCGACAGCGGCTGATCGGGCTGTGGCCAGCGCCAGTGTCCCTGGGTAATACGAATGTGTTGTTGATCGACCTGCCACGGTAGTTGCAGCAACGGCTGATCGTCGCCCTGCTGACTCACGGTTAGCGTCCCTTGCTGCTGCTGCCAGTTCAGCGCCAGCCGCAGTGGCTGCGGCCATTGGCTCAGACTTGCATCCCCCGTTAACTCACCCGCGACCGGAAGGCCGTCGGCAAAGGTGGGCAGCGTCAGCGTACCCTGTAGATCCAGCGCTTTGGGGAGCAACGGTTGCGTTAGCGTCAACCGCGAGAGTTGCAGTTGTTGTCCTTGCAGACGGGCGTCAACGGTAAGATTCTCGCCCTGATAACGCAGTTGCTGCGCGGTTTTATCCAGGGTGAGATCAAACTGCCCGGCATATTGCTGCCACGGCAGCAACACCAGTTGGTCAAGGTGGATATCCGCGCCCGGCAGCAATGCCTGCCACTGCGCAAGCGTACGTGGCGCATCGTTCGGGGTGGTGTTTTGCGGCAGCGATTGCAGGCAGTTGCTGTCGAGTTGTACCTGCCGGGCATGCAGTTGCCAGCGATGCTGGTGCCAACCGAGGCTGACATTGCTGACTTTCGCCAGCTCACAATCGCCCGCCAGGTAACGCACTGCCGGGAAATAGAGGCCACCCTGCTGCCAGCCTGGCGCGCCGTTCAGCTCCACGCGGGTATCTTCCGGCAGCCAGATGCCTGCCAGCCGGGGTAACCATTGCGTCACCGTCAGCAGCAGTCCCAGTAGCAGCAGTATCAGCGCCAGTAGCGCAGCAAGTGTTCGGCGAAGGCCCCGCGTCATGGCAGCTAACGTTCCTGTTCCTTACAAAATCCTGACGAAGATGATGGCATGTTATACCGGGTAAATGAAGGTTTTACCCGGTGGCATGCGATCATTGCGCGCTGTTTCGACCAGAAAACGTTATCCTGTCCTCTGCCAACATGCCATTTTTCAGGAGCGAAACAATGAAAGTTGCGGTTTACAGTACCAAACAGTATGACCAGAAGTATCTTGAACATGTTAACGCCAGCTATGGATTCGAGCTGGTGTTCTTCGACTTTCTGCTGACGGAAACCACAGCCAAGAACGCCGTCGGCTGTGATGCGGTGTGCATCTTCGTGAATGATGATGGCGGCAAAGTGGTGCTGGAGGAATTGGCTGCGCTGGGCGTGAAATATATCGCGCTACGCTGTGCCGGTTTTAATAACGTCGATCTGGACGCTGCCGCCGCTCTCGGTTTGCAGGTGGTGCGTGTTCCCGCCTATTCGCCAGAAGCCGTTGCGGAACATGCAGTTGGCCTGATGATGACGCTCAACCGGCGTATCCATCGCGCTTATCAACGTACGCGTGATGCGAACTTCTCGCTGGATGGCTTAACCGGCTTCAATATGCACGGTAAAACTGCCGGGATCGTCGGCACCGGCAAGATTGGCGTGGCGGCGATGCGTATTCTGAAAGGGTTTGGTATGCGCCTGCTGGCGTTTGATCCCTATCCCAGCGCCCAGGCACTGGAATTGGGAGCCGAATATGTTGATCTCAAAACCCTCCTGTCACAATCGGATGTCATCACCCTGCACTGCCCGCTGACGCCAGAAAACCACCATCTGCTGAATGCCGCGGCCTTCAGCCAGATGAAAGATGGCGTGATGATTATCAACACCAGCCGTGGTGGATTGATTGATTCACAGGCGGCAATCGATGCGCTGAAGCAGCAGAAAATCGGTTCACTGGGGATGGACGTGTATGAAAACGAACGCGATCTGTTCTTTGAAGATAAATCGAATGATGTAATTCAGGATGACGTGTTCCGTCGTCTCTCTGCCTGCCATAACGTGCTGTTTACTGGCCATCAGGCGTTTCTGACGGCGGAAGCATTGACCGCCATCTCCGAAACCACGTTAAACAATCTGGGTCAGCTGGAACGCGGTGAAACTTGCCCTAACCAGGTGAAAGCCTGACACCCGGCGCCTGCGTTAGCGGGCGCAGCTTCCACCGATCAGCGCCTGCTCATCGCAGCGACGGCCATTCGCCATCTGGCACATGCCGATGCGCGAACCATCTAACTGGCGTGAAAACGCCAGTGTTCCACCAGCATTAGCACAGTTAGTTTCAGCCAATGACGACATCACCACCTGCGGTTGAATATGCGCAGCGGTCGCCTGTTGTGGCGGTTCATTATCACTATTGCTGCTGCAAGCGGAAAGTAACAGCGCAACACCGGCCAGCAGGAAGGAAGCGGCTTTCATCGATCAGGCTCCGGGCGGTTCGGGGGAAAATTCGAACCAGCATATGTCAGGCGCAGCAAGGGGTCGAGAGGCGACACAGCTTTTTACAAAATTTTCTTTCACACTTTGCAACCAGAATTATCCTGATTACCCTTTTTTCACCTCTTATCCGCACCCGTCATGATGTAAAAAGCAGCAACCTTAGTCAGTGGTGCGACAAGCCACTGACATCACACGGATGAGAAAGTGATGCCTGCCCGCTTTGCTAGACTGAGATAATTAACCCCGGAAACTTTATGGCAATCCGTATCACGCGATAAAGCATGACGTAATGTTTACGGGCATTCTCAGCGAAGCAAAGGACGATTTATGATTACCGTCGACGGCAATGGCGCAGTGGCTTCTGTCGCTTTCCGCACCAGCGAAGTTATCGCCATTTATCCCATAACCCCCAGTTCAACCATGGCTGAACTGGCCGATGGCTGGTCCGGGGAAGGCCGCCGCAATATCTGGGGCGATGTGCCACGCGTGGTTGAGATGCAATCCGAAGGGGGGGCGATAGCCACCGTGCATGGCGCGTTACAAACCGGGTCGTTATCCACCTCCTTCACCTCATCGCAGGGGTTACTGCTGATGATCCCTAACCTGTACAAACTGGCTGGGCAATTGATGCCGTTTGTACTGCATGTCGCCGCACGCACCGTCGCCACCCATGCGTTATCCATCTTTGGCGATCACTCCGACGTGATGGCGGTGCGCCAGACCGGCTGTGCGCTGCTCTGCGCCTCCAGCGTGCAGGAAGCGCAGGATTTTGCCCTGATCGCCCAAATGGCGTCACTCAACAGCCGCATCCCGTTTATCCATTTCTTCGATGGCTTCCGTACCTCACACGAAATCAACAAAATCGTGCCGCTCAGTGACGAAACATTACTGGCGCTGATGCCGCAGCAAGCGATTGCGCAGCATCGCGCCCGCGCCCTGACGCCGGATCACCCCACCGTTCGCGGCACCTCGGCCAACCCGGACACGTACTTCCAGTCGCGTGAAGCAACCAACCGTTGGTATGACGCCTGCACCGGACATGTCGAAAACGCCATGATGGCGTTTGCGGAACAAACTGGCCGCCGCTACCAACCCTTTGAGTTTTATGGCCATCCGCAGGCGGAACAGGTGATTGTCATGATGGGGTCCGGCTGCGGTACCGCTGAAGAGGCCATTGATGAGTTGCTTCAACGCGGTGAGAAAGTCGGGCTGGTCAAGGTACGTCTGTATCGACCGTTCTCGGCTCAGCATCTGTTAAGCGTGTTGCCGACAACGACGCAACGTGTGGCGGTGCTGGATCGCACCAAAGAACCTGGCGCGCTGGGTGAACCGCTGTTTCTTGATGTGATGACCGCGCTGGCAGAAGCCTTTAGTCGAGGAGAACGCAGCACCCTGCCGCAGGTGTGTGGCGGGCGTTATGGCTTGTCGTCGAAAGAATTTGCTCCCGATGCAGTGCTGGCGGTGTTCCGTGCATTGCAACGCCCACAGCCGCCTGCACGCTTCACCGTGGGGATTTATGACGATGTCACCCATCTCTCGTTGCCGCCTGAAGCCAACATTGTGCCGAATCGCGCCCATCTTGAAGCGTTGTTCTACGGGCTGGGCAGCGATGGCAGCGTCAGTGCCACCAAAAACAACCTGAAAATTATCGGCAACGCCACACCGTGGCAGGTGCAGGGCTATTTCGTTTACGACTCGAAAAAGGCGGGCGGCCTGACGGTTTCACATTTACGCGTCAGCCAGCAACCGATTCAGTCGGCCTATCTGATTCAGCAGGCCGATTTTATTGGCTGCCACCAATTACAATTTATCGACAAATATTCGATGCTCGATCAACTGAAACCAGGCGGCATTTTTCTGCTGAATACCCCTTATGCCGCCGATGAAGTGTGGCATCGCCTGCCGCAGGAGGTGCAGACGCAGCTCAACGATAAACAGGCGCGTTTTTATGTGATTAATGCGGCACGAATTGCGCGGGAATGCCAGCTCGGCGCGCGTATCAATACCGTAATGCAGATGGCGTTCTTCCAACTGACACAAATTCTGCCAGGCGACAGCGCCCTGACCGAACTGCAAAACGCCATCGCCCGCAGTTATCGCAGCAAAGGCGAGGAGCTGGTGCAGCGTAACTGGCAGGCGCTGGCAATGGCACAACAGGCGCTGGAAGCAGTGCCGTTGCAGGCGGTGGATGCGAGCAGCCCACATCGCCCACCGGTGGTTGCCGACAATGCACCCGACTTTGTTAAAACCGTCACCGCCGCCATGCTGGCCGGACTGGGCGATAAGTTACCGGTTTCTGCTCTGCCGCCGGATGGCAGTTGGCCTACCGGCACCACGCAGTGGGAAAAGCGAAATATCGCGGAAGCGATCCCCATCTGGCAGCCCGACCTGTGTACCCAGTGCAACCATTGCGTCGCCGCCTGCCCACATGCTGCCATTCGCGCCAAAGTCGTGGCACCGGAAGCGCTGGAGGGTGCCCCCGCCAGCCTGGCGTCGCTGGATGTCAAATCGCGTGATATGCGCGGACAAAAATACGTGTTGCAGGTCGCTCCCGAGGACTGCACCGGATGTAATCTGTGCGTCGAAGTCTGTCCCGCCAGCGACCGCCAGCATCCGGAAATCAAAGCCATCAATATGCAATCGCGGCTGGAACACGTTGAAACGGAAAAAATCAATTATGACGCGTTCCTCGCCCTGCCGGAGATCACCGCAGAACAACTGGAGCGTATTGATATCCGTACCTCACAGCTGATCACCCCGCTGTTTGAATATTCGGGAGCCTGTTCCGGCTGCGGTGAAACGCCGTATATCAAGATCCTCACGCAGCTGTATGGCGATCGTCTGTTGATTGCCAACGCGACAGGTTGCTCCTCCATCTACGGCGGCAATTTGCCTTCCACGCCTTACACCACTAACGCCGAAGGACGCGGCCCGGCGTGGGCCAATTCGCTGTTCGAAGATAACGCCGAATTCGGCCTTGGCTTCCGCCTGAGTGTTGATCAGCAGCGCCAGCGTGCCCTGCGCTTGCTGGATCAGTGCGCCTCTGCGTTGCCAGCAGCGCTGGTGGTGGCACTGAAAAGTGACAACGTAACCACTTCACAACGTCGCGAACAGATTAGCCAGCTACGTGCTGAGCTGAAGAATGCGCCGCACGCCGCTGCTCAGGCGTTAATCTCTGCGGCTGATGCGCTGGTTGATAAATCGGTGTGGTTAATCGGCGGGGACGGCTGGGCCTACGACATCGGTTACGGCGGGCTGGATCATGTGATGAGCCTGAGCGAGAACGTCAATGTGCTGGTGCTGGATACGCAATGTTATTCCAACACCGGTGGTCAGGCGTCAAAAGCCACCCCGCTCGGCGCGATCACCAAATTTGGTGAGCAGGGAAAACGCAAGGCACGTAAAGATCTCGGCATGGCGACATTGTTGTACGGGCATGTTTATGTGGCGCAGATTTCCCTTGGCGCGCAGTTGAATCAAACCATGAAAGCGATACAGGAAGCCGAAGCCTGGCCCGGTCCCTCGCTGATCATCGCCTACAGCCCGTGCGAAGAACACGGTTATGACCTGGCGTATAGCCATGAACAGATGCGCCTGCTGACCACCAGTGGATTCTGGCCGTTGTATCGTTTTGATCCGCAACGCGCAGAACAGGGAAAAGCTGCGTTGTCACTGGATTCGCGCCCACCGACTTCCGAGCTGGAGCAGGCATTGATGAATGAGCAGCGCTTCCGCCAGTTGCAAACCGAACAACCGGAAGCCGCTGCGCAGTTGTGGCGGGATGCCAGCGAGGCCGCTAACCAACGTTATCAGCGGTTAGCGGAGCTGGCTGGCAAAGCGGAGAAAAGCGAGTGATAAACAAAGCCCGGCACAGATGGCCGGGCTTGATGATGATTAACAGGGCTTGAGTTGCGTGATTGCCATCTCCACCGCCCGGTTGGGGGATCCGGTTAATTCGCGGTAACGGAGTTGCAGATTTTGTAACTCCGTTGCCAACACATCTTTTTCTGTTGCCACGCCACGCTGTGCCAGTTCCAGGTAACATTGACCGACTAACCGGCACGCTTCTTCAAAAACCATATCGTAAGTTTGCATCCGCCTCTCCTCACCCTTTAGAAACTAAAGTAACTCATGCCTTCATCCTGTCAGCGTGGCGCATGCAAAATCTTCGCGCAGATCAATAAATGCACAAATAATTCGGGCAAAGAATGCTGATCTTTATTCTGGGCGGTGATTAACCGGAAAAACGCGGCTTCTCCATCCGGAATCCCAGCCCGATCAGGCGACCAAACACAAAACGCAGGAACGGGAAACGACGGATAAGGGTCGGCATTGGGCTTTTCTTACCGGGCTGGCGTTTATTGCTGCTCATTTTAATTTGCAGGAACTGGGTGGCCACCGTCGGGAACTGACGCCGCTTCTGGACTCTCGCCAGGTCACGTAGGGTGACATCTCCCCTGCGCAACGGCTGCGTCAGATAATTGGCGGCGGCGACCGCATCCTGTATCGCCAGATTCACGCCAACACCGCCAATCGGCGACATGGCGTGCGCCGCATCACCGATGCAGAGTACACCGGGTTTCATCCAACTATCGAGGCGGTCAATACGGATCGACAGCAACTTAAATTGCTGCCAGTCATCAAACTGAGACAGTCGTGCCACATCAAAGGGCGCGACTTGCGCAATCGCCGCCTTGAATGGCTCCAGACCCGCCGTTTGCAGCGCAGCAAACTCTCCTTTGGGGATGGTGTAGCCACATTGCCAGTACTCACCCCGGTCGATAACGATGAAGTTTTGCCGTGGCCCTTTATGCCCCATGCCCCAGGTGGGATCGCCCTGCTGCTTATCCAGCCGGAACCAAACCACATCGCGCGACGCACCAAACGCCTGGCTGGTTAACCCGGCAGCGGCACGGACGGCGGAGTTTCGTCCATCAGCGCCAACCACCAGCTGCGACCGGATCTCCACCGGCCCCTGTTCGGTGATGGCGTGAATGCCACCCACGCGCCCCTGATTGTCGATGAAGCGATCAAACGTGGTGGATTGCAGCATGGTAAATCCGTCAAAGCGCGCGCTTTGCTGTGCGAGAAAGTTGAGGAAATCCCATTGCGGCATAAAGGCGATAAAACGGTACTGGACGGGAAGGCGGGAGAAATCGGCCATCGTCACTTCCTGACCGGCGATTTCCGCCTGTAACTTTTCGGCACGCTGATGCGGCAGTTGCAGCAGTTCCTCCACCAGACCAAGCTGATGCATGATCTCCAGGGTCGAAGGATGAATGGTATCACCACGAAAATCACGCAGAAAATCGGCATGTTTTTCAATCACCACCACCCGCAGACCGGCACGCACCAGCAGATACCCCAGCATCAACCCGGCCGGACCGCCGCCAACAATGCAGCAATCGGTGTTCAGGATCGCATTCGCTTCAGGCTTCATTATCGCTCCTTGGTCAGCACCATCAGAGTTTATGATAATAATTATCATTTGTGTATAGCGATTGGTGCTGCGGGCTTAATGTCCACCCATGACGTCATGGTCGTAATAATAAACGGCTCCCTATCCAACAGAGCCGTTTGGTATTCCTGAACTATTTTGGAATAACTGTGAAGAACCTCAGCCTCAGAACTCGACGCTTGCGCTGAGCACCAGGTTGCGCGTTTCACCTTCAGCAACGCGCAAATTGCCACCACTTGAGGTGTAATAGTGCTTGTTAAACAAGTTGTTGAGGTTTAATTGTAAATGCGTTTTTTTACCCAGCAGTTGATTGTCCCAGCCAATAAAACTGTCCGCGACGGTGTAAGCAGGCAGGGTGAAACTGTTGCTCGGATCGCCCGCACGCGTGCCCATATAACGAACCCCGCCGCCAATACGGAAACTGCCCGGCAACAGATTGAAGCGCAGATCGTGGCTTAAATAGACCGCGCCAGAATTTCGTGGTGCGTTTTGCAGACGGTTGCCATTATTAGTCGGGTCGGTTTTATCGTTAACGATTTTCGCCTCGTTGTAACTGTAATTGGCGCTAATATCCCAGTCAGGATAAATTTCACCGTTAACCTCTAATTCAATGCCACTGGAACGAGCTTTATCTACGGCATAGGTTCCATCGTTTAATGCTAAGGCAACATTGCGCTCATCTATACGGTAGAGCGCAACCGTGGCAAGCAGTGCCGGTGTCATCTGCCATTTGCTGCCGACTTCATAGGTCGTACCCTGTTCCGGTGCTTCAACGTCGCCGTTGTCATCCGGATTAGTCGATGGCGTAAACGATTTACTCAAACTGCCATAGAAAGATACTGTCGGTGTCAGCTTATAAATCAGCCCTGTTTGAGGCAAAAACTTATTACCTTCATCGCTATAAGTCAGAGTGGAATCACTGCCTCTTGATTCACGTTGTTCGAAGTGCTGATAACGAGCGCCAGCTACCACGGTCCATTGCGACGTCAGGTCAATATTGTCTTTAAAATAGACCGAGCGATTGTGAATGCGATTGAGCAAATTACTGTCGGCAGTTTTTTCCGTACTGCTGTCGGTGATGGTTGCTAATCCATAAACCGGGTTGCTCAGAGTGAAGTCAGTATTTTTTGTACCGTTATAAGCGTGTGCCCGGTAAGTTTGGTTCATTTCATAATCAGTACCGACCACCAGGTTATGCGTCATGCCAAATATTTCGGGCGTACCGATGGCATCCCACGAAACATATTTTGTTTTGTGGTTAAAGCCGCGGAAGGCATCCGGACGTCGCGTAACGACACCGGTGGTTGTATTAATGGCGGTGGTTGTCACGGTATTGCTGTTGTATTTGCGCTGGTTCATCCCTACGGTAACGCGGGTCGACCAAATGTCATTGAACTGATAATCCCAGTAGCTGTTGAAGGTCTGATTACGCCCCCACGCATGGTTGGAATAATCATCCAGACGGGTTTTATAACCGATATTGATCGGTTTCCCATTAATAAATGCCGTGCCGCGATCGTACGGAATATCATACTGATAACTTTCATAGCTGATATTAAAACTGGCTTTTTCGCCATACCACTGTAATGAAGGTGCCAGCAGATTATGTTTTTCGTTTCCGTATCCGCGCCAGTAGTTCTGCGCTTGTTTTTCGGCAATCAGACGGAAAGCAAAACCATTGCCCAGTGGGCCGGTAATATCAATATTTCCTGCACCGCCTCCAGTACTGTTGTAGTGTCCACCAACAATTGTGTGCCACTCATATTGCGGTTTTTTACTCACGACATTAATCATCCCACCGGGATTTAAAATACCGTATAACAGCGAAGACGACCCTTTCAACACTTCAACGTGATCCGTGGTGGCATCAAGATTGAGTCCCTGGCTACTACGGATACCGTCACGGAACACAGAACCATCGGAGTTTGAACCAAAGCCGCGGCGAACAATACCATCTTCCGTCTGGCCCAGCGTATTCGCTTGCGCAGCGCCACTAACAAAACGCATAGCATCGGACAGGGTGGTGGATTGATAATCACTCAGTTGTTTATTTGTCACCACGCTCACCGACTGCGCTTCATTCAGTTTAGAGGTGGGCGTTTTACTGGCGACCGACGTAGTTGGGCTGGAATATCCGGTGTCGGGTTGTTCTGTCTGTTGGGCGGCAGTCACCGTCAAGGTATTATTGTCGGTAGCGGCATAGCTGCCACCTGAAGAAATTAACGCACCACTGTATACCGCAAGCCATATTTTCCCCAAAGGGCGCTTGTGGTGTTGAATATTTTTATATTCATTCATTTCTGATTTTTTTCCCTGGCAATTATCACAAGCTGTTTTTTCATACTCTGACGCAATCCTGTCATGCTGCCGGCTGTTGTTGCGCGGAAGTGCGTGATCGGCAGGTCCGATATTGTTATCAAGACAAGGCGTAGTTGATAATGTAATTGATAATCATTCAAACATGAGGGAATGTAGTAGTAAATATAAATTTTAGCTTTTCCGCTACAGATACCCTCTCCACTCCTCTGGCAACAAAATGGATGTTAACAATACAAATAAATACTTATATTTCATTGCTTTACATTGTGATTACCTTGCCAGAAAATCATCGACAAATTGAAATTAACCTTTCTTTTTTTGCCTGTATTTTTCGCTTTACTACTACATTTTATGCACGCAGATCGCGAAAGATAATGATACTTATTACTTTTTGCAAGGGTGTATTCCACGTTACCAAACGGCTTATCGTTAACGTCACCCTTCACCACCGAGCATGATCGGAGGCAGCCTGGAATGCTGCTATAAAACGTGCTGGCATTCGCCGCCGTAATCCGTACCATACGCGACATACTTTTTGCCTGCTGGCTGATGCCAGCAGGTGCGGTCCCGTCGTTTATTGCGAATCAGATGGGGATCGAGAATGCGCAGAGGGTGTACCAGATTAATGCTACGGGGATTGAAGAGATGAATAGCAAGCAGGTTAAAATACTGAACGCTACAGTCGCCTGGTAGTCGATAGTGCCCCCGTCATGCCCCTTTTGCTGAAAATCGCTGGCTGAGACAGTAAATAATGCAACAAAATCAAGATAATACAAAAAAAGAGCAGTACAACCTGAACAAACTGCAAAAGCGTCTGCGTCGTAACGTGGGCGAAGCGATTGCCGATTTCAATATGATTGAAGAAGGCGATCGCATCATGGTGTGCCTGTCTGGAGGTAAAGACAGCTATACCCTGCTGGAAATTCTGCGCAATCTGCAACAAAGCGCGCCGGTTAACTTCTCGCTGGTGGCGGTCAATCTCGACCAGAAGCAACCCGGTTTCCCGGAACATGTGCTGCCAGCGTATCTGGATGCACTGGGCGTTGAGTATAAAATCGTTAACGAAGACACCTACTCCATCGTTAAAGAGAAAATCCCGGAAGGAAAAACCACCTGTTCGCTGTGTTCACGCCTGCGTCGTGGCATTCTTTACCGCACCGCGACGGAACTGGGTTGTACTAAAATCGCGCTCGGACATCATCGCGATGACATCCTGCAAACCCTGTTCCTGAACATGTTCTACGGCGGCAAAATGAAAGGTATGCCACCGAAGCTGATGAGCGACGATGGTAAGCATATCGTGATCCGCCCGCTGGCCTACTGCCGCGAGAAAGACATCATCCGCTTTGCCGAAGCCCGTCAGTTCCCGATTATTCCGTGCAACCTGTGTGGCTCTCAGCCTAACCTGCAACGCCAGGTGGTGGCGGATATGCTGCGTGACTGGGATAAACGCTATCCGGGACGGATCGAAACCATGTTCAGCGCGATGCAAAACATCGTCCCTTCGCATATGGCTGATATCAATCTGTTTGATTTCAAAGGTATTCAGCACGGTGATGCGGTGGTTGACGGTGGCGATCTGGCGTTTGACCGCGAATCGCTGCCGGTACAACCTGCGGGCTGGCAGCCGGAAGAGGAAGACGCACCCGATTTAAGCGCCCGTCTCGACGTATTGCAGATTAAGTAATTTCTCCCGGCACAAAAAAGGCGCGTCGCTTCGGCTACGCGCCTTTTTTATTAACGATGTGGCGGTGGATCGATGATCGGTGGATATTCGGGATCGTATGGCGGATCAGGTTCCGGCAACGGTTGTGGACGCGGAATCGGCTCCGGGATGGGAGGTGGATCGGTTGGAATGGGATCGGTGGCGTGGAATGTTTGCATGCCCTTCTCCTGGTTGCGAATGTCCTTTAAGCATAGGAAAAGGTCAGCGGCACTGGCAAACGGGCAAAAAAAAGCCGGCGGATAAGCCGGCGTTGTACGAATCAAATGTGCTATGCAGTAATTCAAAAAAGGAAGTAAGACAATATGGAGCGCAACGCCCATCGCTTGACGTTGCATTCACCTGCGAGAGAGAGTTTGCCCCTGTTGTCGGTTGCGGATATTGACGTCGATCAGTTTTTTTCCGCTTTTTTGCCCTTCTGGCCTTAATTTACAGCGAGTTACCTTTCGATAACCCATTGTTAACATTCGCAATGCGCTTATAACCATTTACGCCGTCTTAACCACCAGGCGAGTCCCACCACCAACACCAGCAGTAAAAAACAGAAAACGCTGAAGCCCATATGCCACGCGCCACCCGGTATCCCACCAAGGTTGACACCAAACAGGCCGGTTAAAAAAGTGGTCGGTAGGAAAATCATCGCCAGCAGAGACATGGTGTAAGTACGACGGTTCATCGCTTCCGCCATCACTGACGCAATTTCATCGGTCAGCACGGCGGTGCGCGCCACACCGGCATCCAGATCGTCCAGTCCACGACCCAGGCGATCGGCGATATCCTGCATACGCCGCCGTTCATCATCATCCATCCAGCCGAGCTTCTCGCTCGCCAGTCGCGCATAGACATCGCGCTGCGGGGCCATATAACGTCGCATCACAATCAATTGCTTGCGCAGCAGCGCCAGCTCACCGCGTGGTGGGATCTGCTGATCCATCAGCGCATCTTCCAGCTCGATAATCTTATCGTGCATCTCTTCAATAAATTCGCTGGCGTGATCGGTAAGTGCATCACAAACGTCAACCAGCCAGCTACCACCGTCCACCGGACCGTTACCGTTTTGCAGATCGGTAAGCACTTCATCAATCGCGTACACCTTGCGACGTCGCGTCGAGACAATCAGTTTGTCATTAATAAACACCCGCATCGCCACCAGTTGGTCCGGGCGCGAGTCGCTGTTGTGATTGACGCTGCGCAGCACAATCATAAAGCCATCACCCAGACGTGTAACACGCGGGCGCATGCTGTCGCCCGCCAGCGCATCACGCACCGAGTCGGGAATTAACGGGGTGTTTTGCAACCATTCAGCGCTTTGCTGCTGGGTGTAGTTGAGGTGCAACCAGCAGGGGCGCTCACAATTGACGACGTCAGTGTCCTCAATGGCGATCAATCCCCCCTGACCGTCAAGCTGACAAGCCACAATGGCATCCGAAACCTGCAATGCTTTACCTTCAATGACGTTCACGTACTCGCCTCTCTATCAAAATCAATACGATACAGTCTAGCGTGGCAGCGACGAGTTGCAATCTTCAGGCTGTGAGCAAACATGACAGGCGGCCAGAAAGGCCGCCAGAAAGGTAACTTAGTGTTTAGCAATCCACAGTTCGCGACTGTAGGCCACATCTTCCGGGTTGGTGATCGGGTAGCCCTTCACCCACGGCTTAATCAGACGCCCATTGGTGTACTGATAAATCGGCGCAATCGGGGCCTGCATCGCCAGAATTTGCTCGGCGCGGTTGTAGTCCTGATTACGCGCCTGCGCGCTCGTCTCGTTACTGGCTTTTGCCATCACCGCATCATAATCCGCGTTACGGAAACGCGCGATATTACCGGTATGACTGGAGGTCAGCAGGCTGAGGAAGGTGGACGGTTCGTTATAGTCCCCCACCCAGGAGGCACGGATCACATCGAAGTTGCCGCTGTTACGGCTGTCGATGTAGGTTTTCCACTCCTGGTTTTGCAGCGTGACATCAACCCCCAGATTCTTTTTCCACATCGACGCCACCGCGATAGCGATCTTCTGGTGACTTTCTGAGGTGTTATACAACAACGTCAGGTGCAGCGGTTTAGCCGGACCATACCCGGCGGCACTCAGCAGCGCTTTGGCCTGAACGTTTAACTCCTGCTGACTGTGCTGTTGCAGATAGCTCTGCTGCGGGGTAAAACCTGCGGTGACATCCGGCGTGAAATGCCAGGCCGGTTTCTCACCGGTACCTAACACTTTTTCCGCGATGATGCGGCGATCGATAGTCCATGTCAGCGCTTTGCGCACCCGTACATCCGCCGTTGGGCCTTTTTCGGTGTTAAAGGCGTAATAGTAAGTGCCTAGCTGGTCCGGGGTGTAGACCTGGCCCGGCAGCTCCTTCTTCAACAACGCGTACATGTTTTTCGGGAAGGATTCGGTGATATCGATATCACCGGCACGGTAGCGTTTGGTGGCGCTTGATTCTTCATTGATGGGGATAAAGGTGACTTTAGTCAGCACCGAATGGGCGTCATCCCAATAATGCGGGTTGCGCACCAGCACAATTTTCTCGTTCACCACCCGCGACTGAAGCTGATAGGCACCATTGCCGACCAGCTTGCCCGGCGCCGTCCAGCCATCACCGAATTCGGCGATAACTTTTTCCGGCACCGGAAACAAAGCGGCATTGGCAACCATACTTGGGAACCAGGGGACCGGGCGTGACAATGTCACCTTCAGTCGATTGCCATCCAGTGCCGTCACCCCAAGTTTATCGGCACTCATCTGGCCTTTGGTGATTGCCTCGGCATTTTCGATACCACTCAGGGCCGCGAACCAGGCGGAGGGTGAGCTGTTTTTCGGATCAACCAGGCGCTGCCAGCTGTAAACAAAATCCTGGGCGGTGACCGGATCACCATTGGACCAGCGCGCATCTTTACGAAGATTGAAAATCCAGGTTTTGTTGTCGTTACTGCTCCAGCTTTGCGCCACACCCGGCACGATATGACCTCGCGCATCCTGATTGGTCAGTCCTTCGAACAGGTCACGCATCACCTGGATTTCCGGCAGACCGACGGCTTTCATCGGGTCGAGCGAGGCGGGTTCATCTTTGATGTGGCGCACGATTTCCTGCACCGGGGCCAACTGCGCCCCGGATGGCACGGAAGCTGCCAACGCCGGTGTGATAGCACCGATAACCATTAAGGCAGCCAGGGTCTTGCGAAACGCTATTTTCATCACCACTCCTTTTACCCGAAAAAAGGCGGCTGCGAAAAAGGGAGGCGCCGCCAGCGACTTTTGGCACTTTATCGCAGATTGGTGATTGATAAATAGCTATTTTCTGATGTGCTGTTTACCGTTATGTTGAGGCTGGAGCCACGGTCACACTTCGCGTCATGTCGGGAATTGTTGGCACATTAAAACACGCGCGATAAACCGCGCTGCTACGAGGAAGTTTGCTTATGTCGTCACTACACCCGCGCCCGTTGCGCGGCAAGCTGGATGCTGTCTGGCAACAATATGGGCAATCGGTATTGGGTGCCCCGCTGCTGTGGTTTCCTGCGCCAGCGGCAGACGCCGATAGCGGTTTGATCATTGCCGGTACCCACGGCGATGAGAACGCGGCGGTCGCCACCTTGTCCGGCGCCATGCGTACCCTGCCGGAATCCCTGCGCCGTCATCACGTTATTCTGGCGGTGAATCCTGACGGATGTCAGCTTGGGCTGCGCGCCAATGCACGCAGTGTCGATCTCAACCGTAATTTCCCGGCCGCCAACTGGCAAAGCGGTGACACCGTGTATCGCTGGAATAGCGTGGCGGATGAGCGCGATGTGGTGTTGTCGACTGGAGAGCATCCCTCTTCCGAACCGGAAACCCAAGCGTTGTGCCAGCTAATCCATCAACTTAAACCGCGCTGGGTGGTGACCTGGCATGAACCGCTCGCTTGCATTGATGATCCCCATCACAGCGAGCTGGCGCAGTGGCTGTCACAGCAAACCCAATTGCCGGTGGTGAGCAGCGTCGGTTATGCCACGCCAGGTTCCTTCGGTAGCTGGTGTGACGATATCGGCCTGTTGTGCATCACCGCCGAAATGCCACCGATTTCGGTGGACGAAGCCACCGAAGTCTATCTGGAAACCATGATCAATCTGCTACGCTGGCAGCCGCTGGCATAAGCACACCGTTGGCGAAGCGTAACGACGGTTCCACATCTGCGGCCAGCCAGGTGGGGCCGTCGAGATCGGCGAATTGCGCCAGCGGCGTCAGCGGTAAGGCCGCCCGAATCGCACGCGAGGTGCACAGCATACAGCCGAGCATAATAGCGAAGCCCTGCTGCCGCGCACTGACCGCCAACGCCAGCGCTTCCGTCAGGCCACCGGTTTTATCCAGTTTGATATTCACCATGTCATAACGCCCGCGCAGGGCTGCCAGGCTGTCACGCGTGTGGCAGCTTTCATCGGCGCAAATCGGCAGCGGGTGGATAAAGTTCGCTAACGTGGCGTCATGCGCGGCGGGCAATGGTTGCTCCAGCATTGCTACCCCGAGGTCGGCCAGCAACTGGCAGCGCGCCGCCAGACCTTCTGCCTGCCACGATTCGTTAGCATCGACAATCAGCGTGGCCTCCGGCACCGCGCTGCGAATGGCGACCAGACGTTCGCTGATAAAGTTATTATCCAGCTTGATTTTCAAAAGCTGCGCGCCATGTTGCCACAGCGCCAGCGCGCTACTGGCCATAGCGTCAGGGGTATCGATGCTGACGGTATGGGCGGTGACGATGCGCGATGCCAGAGTGACGCCACATAACTCAGCCAGGCTTTGCTGCTGTTGCTGGCGCTCCAGATCCCACAGGGCGCAATCAATCGCGTTACGTGCTGCGCCAGCCGGCAGCGCCTGCTGTAACGCCGCGCGCGTCATACCGTTCTGTAACGGCGTCAGCACTGAGGCAATCTGCGCCAGCACCGAGGCTTCACTTTCGCCATAGCGCGCGTAAGGCGTGGCCTCACCGATGCCACGAACGCCATTTTCTTCCATTTCCACCACCACCACCTGCGCCTCGGTGCGGCTACCACGCGAAATCACAAAAGGGGAATGCAGCGGCCAGGCTTCCGGATAACTTTTCACCTTTCTCATTATTTCTCCTTAAATCCATCACTTAAATGCGAGCTGGCGCAGTTTCCGCTACGATTTGCCCTCGAAAACCCTTAAAAAATATGTCATAAACAACGGCTATACCTGTTCTGACCAAGTAAAAGTCAGATTTTTTCATCGTTAAAAGGAAATCGTATGTCTCAGAATGTTCACTTCCAGGGCAACCCGGTGCCAGTAGCAGGCCAGTTCCCACAGGCAGGCGCACAGGCTAAACCGTTCTCTCTGGTAGCTAAAGATCTCGCTGATGTGACCCTTTCTCAGTATGCAGGCAAACGTAAAGTCCTGAACATTTTCCCGAGCATTGATACCGGCGTTTGTGCCGCTTCTGTGCGCAAGTTCAACGAACTGGCTGGCAAAGCTGACAACACCGTGGTGCTGTGCATCTCCGCTGACCTGCCGTTTGCGCAGTCACGTTTCTGTGGTGCTGAAAGCCTGAATAACGTGGTGACATTGTCAACGCTGCGCGGTGCAGAATTTAAAGAAGATTACGGTGTGGCGATTGCCGATGGCGCGCTGAAAGGCC
Organism: Pantoea sp. X-Soil-TKNS-1279; assembly: GCF_059730565.1. Classification (NCBI taxonomy): domain Bacteria; kingdom Pseudomonadati; phylum Pseudomonadota; class Gammaproteobacteria; order Enterobacterales; family Erwiniaceae; genus Pantoea; species Pantoea sp. X-Soil-TKNS-1279. The sequence goes on from NZ_AP035948.1 coordinate 2,315,039, forward strand.
TGACCGCCCGTGCGGTGGTGGTACTGGATGAGAACGATAAAGTGATTTACAGCGAACTGGTGAACGAAATCACCAGCGAGCCGAACTACGATGCGGCGCTGGCTGCACTGAACTAAGTCACGGCACTGACCCGTAGCGGCGCGATTTATCGCGCGTCTGATAAAGAATCGCGCGATAAATCGCACCGTTACGGGATCATTTCCGGTTATTCGCTGTCGTTACGCTTCTGGCTCAAACCGTATTCACGTAACTTGTTGGCAATCGCGGTATGCGATACACCGAGTCGTTTCGCCAACTTGCGCGTACTGGGATAAGAAAGATACAGCCGCGTCAGGATTGAACGCTCAAAACGGCTGGTGATCTCATCCAGCGTACCTTCCATCGCCTCTTCCCCAATGGACACATCCAACGCCTGTTCCGGCAGGACGATATCCTGTGGGCGCAACTCGTATCCTTCCAACTGCGTCATCGCGCGATACAGCGCGTTTTTCAACTGTCGCACGTTACCGGGCCAACTGTAGCGTGTCAGGAAAGCAGTCAGTTGCGGTGACAGCCGAGGTCTTGGCAACCCCTGTTCATCGGCAAAGCGCGCGACAAACATCTCGGTCAACGGCAGGATATCCTGCGGGCGCTCACGCAGCGGCGGCAGATTGAGCGTCAGCACGTTGAGACGATAAAACAGGTCTTCACGGAATTCGCCGCGCTGCACCAGTTCCACCAGATTCTTTTGCGTCGCGCAGATCACGCGCACGTCCACATGCACTTCGTGTTCTTCACCCACCCGGCGGAAAGTACCATCGTTAAGGAAGCGCAGCAGTTTGGTTTGCATACGCGGTGACATCTCACCGATTTCATCCAGCAACACCGAACCGCCGTTAGCCTGCTCGAAGAAGCCTTTTTTGCCTTCCAGCGCATTGGGATAAGCGCCTGCGGCGTGACCAAACAGTTCACTTTCCGCCACGTCATCGGGCAACGAGGCGCAGTTCAGCGCGAGGAACGGCTTCTTGCCGCGCGCGCTGCGCAGATGGCAGGCCCGCGCCAGCATATCTTTGCCGGTGCCGGTGTCACCAACAATCAGCAACGGGGCATCGTGCATCGCCAGCTTGCGCGCCTGGTCCAGCACCTGACGCATTTTCGGCGTCACCGCGACAATATGATCAAACTCCGATTCATCCGTCACAGTCAGATTCTGCAACTGACGTCCCATGCGGGCGGTGGATTTCAGGGTGATCATTGCGCCAACCGGCTGATCGCTCTGGCCCTCTTCTTCCGCCAGATAGATTGGCCGTGCTTCCAGCAGGAAATCACGTCCCTGAATCACCACATGTTGCACTTCCGCTTCCACGCGATCGTTTTCAATCCAGCGTTGGAAGTTAAAACCGCTGATTAAGGAACCGGCATTCTGGTTGCGGATCTTTTGTTCGTCGAGGTTAAACAGGTTTTGTGCTGCCGGGTTAGCCAGTTCGACTTTGCATTTCAGGTCGATAGACAGCACCGGCTCCGGCATCGCCACCAGCAAGGCGCTGAGCGCACGGTGCTCGCGTTCTGATGGCATGTACGCCACGGTACGAACGTCTGTCACGCCAGGTGTACGGCGGATCTCCGCCATCAGCGAACTGAAAGATTCGAATTCCAGGGCAGAAAAGTTGAGGTAGATACGGCCAAGCGGGGCAATTTCAATGCCGCGCAGGTCGATATTGCGTGCAACCAGCAGGTCGAGCAGCTCGCGCGCCAGACCGATACGGTCCTGGCAGAAAACTTCCAAACGCATTGCGATGGCCTTAATCAGGTTTTGATTTTAGTGATAATACGCTAACTTGCGACGCCTCAGAAGGGGCCTGTCAGGAAAAGTTGACAGTCAGAGGCAGGCGATGGGCAAAATTGTAACGGAACAACCACGATTAATCCCGTCAAAAATCACAATTAACAAAGAAAATCTCACCTTTCACAGACTTTTTAGTGTGAAAGGTGAGCAGGCAGCGATTATTTAGCACTCTGCCCTGCTTTGCCCTCACTTTTGCTCAGGGTTTCTTTCAACTGGCCGATCAGCTCGCGGCGGAAGTCACCCAGTCGCGGTTTATCATCTTCCAGCCACGGCAGCGGGCGGCACAGTTCCATCGCTTTGATGCCAAGGCGTGCCGTCAACAACCCGGCACCAATCCCCTGTGCGGCACGGGCTGACAGGCGAGCGGCAATATCCTGTGACACCCAATCCATACCCACTTCGCGCACCAGTTCAGAGGCACCGGCAAACGCCATATTCAGCAACACCAGACGGAACAGACGCAGACGACTAAAATAGCCCAACTCAATGCCGTAAACAGTGGCGATGCGGTTCACCAGCCGCAGGTTGCGCCAGGCGATAAACGCCATATCCACCAGCGCCAGCGGGCTGACGGCGATCATCAGCGTCGCTTCTGCGGCATGGCGACTGATTTCGCGCCGCGCCTGGCGGTCCAGCACTGGCTGCACCAATTGGGCATACAACGTGACGATCTCGCGATCGTTATGGGTTTCATGCAACGCCGCGTGCCAGCGTTGCAACGCCGGATGCGCTTGATCGAGTTGGGCCTGCTGCGCCAGTTTTTCACAGAACGCACGCGCCTGACCGATGCCGTGGCTGTGCAGCAACTCGCGCCCCACATCGCGCTCCTCCGCGCGCTGGCGCAAGCGATACAACCGACGCCACTCACCAGCCAACGCTCCGGCACCCGCAGCGACAATCAAGCCACCTGCCACGCCGCTGCCCAGCGCAAACCAGTCGTGCGTCAGCCAGGCATCATGCATCCACTGCACCCCCTGGGCCACCACGCTGACAGCAAAAATCGCCAGGCCTGCCCCCACCATTTTGCGCCACAGGCTGCGTTTCGGACGCAGGGCGGCTTCCACCGCTTTTTCACCCGAGCCCTCCTCCAGCGGCTCCTCTTCACGCAGAGCAAGAAAGGCTCCTTCGGCATCAGCGTCGAAGGTCTGCGCGGCACGCAGTGGTTTCTCCACGTTGCTTTCCAGTGGGCGGGCAAAATCAATCCGCGGTTTTAACGGTGTTTCATCGTTCATCGCAATTTATCTCCCAGTAAAAATTCCAGCGCGGCATCCATGCGAATATGCGGCAGCGGACGATCAACATCGAGCTGCTGCGGCCGGAACTGTTCAAACTGAAATCCCTGTTGCTGCCAGAAACTGTGGCCAGGCAAACGTGGCGGCACTTCGCCGGGATAAAATGTCAGGGCTTCGCCATCTTCAAGACGATGCCCGCGCAGCGCTGGCAGTTTTTCGCCCCGATGATCCACCAGCCCACTCTCGGTCGCCTGCACTGAGGCCAGGCCAAGACAATCCATGCTGATACCTTCGAACGCCGCGTTTTGCCACGCATCCTGCACCAGTTGTTGTAACAGCGACACCATATTGGCGTGCTGATCGGCGGTGATGTGATCGGCTTTGGTGGCCGCGAATAACAACTTATCGATCACCGGGGAGAACAGGCGGCGAAACAGCGTGCGTTGACCGTAATGAAAACTCTGCATCAGTTGTGTCAGTGCCAGTCGCATGTCATTAAACGCCTGCGGCCCGCTGTTCAGCGGTTGCAAACAATCGACCAGGACAATCTGACGATCAAAACGCAGAAAATGATGCTTGTAGAAGCCCTTCACCACATGCTGGCAATAGTAGTTAAATCGCTGCTGCAACATTGCGTAGTTGCTGCCTGCCGGGGCCTGGCGCTGGATGTCCTCCACCTGCGGCCACGGGAAAAACTGCAACGCCGGTGCGCCTGCCATGTCTCCCGGTAAAACAAAGCGGCCAGGCTGGATAAAATGCAGACCCTGGTTTTTGCATTGATGCAGATAATCGGTCCAGGCAGCGGCAATCGCCGCCAGCCGGTTTTCATCAGCAGGAGCATAGGGATCGAGATCGGCACACAGGCTGCGCCACTGCTGCGCCCATGTCGCGCGATCGCCCTGCAACAAACCGAGCATCTGCCGCGACCAGCCCGCATAATCCTGTGCCAACATCGGTAAATCGAGCAGCCATTCTCCCGGATAATCGACAATTTCCAGGTACAGCGTGGCGGTATCTTTGAAATGCCGCAGTAGCGATTCATCCGGACGATAGCGCAGCGCGAGACGGATTTCACTGACACCCCGGGTAGGTGTGGGCCAAATGGGCGGCGTGCCATAGAGCTGGGCCAGGCCTTCGTCATAGGTGAAACGCGGCGTACCCAATTCGCGCTGCGGCACCCGTTTCACGCCCAACAGACGCTCTTCGCGCACCACGCTGAACAGCGGCAATCGGGAGCCGCTGTGGACATGGAGAAGCTGATTAACCAGCGAAGTAATAAAGGCGGTTTTGCCGCTACGGCTCAGACCGGTCACGGCAAGGCGCAGATGACGATCGACACCGCGATTCACCAACGCCATCAATTCATTTTGCAGTCTTTTCATCGCTCTCCCTGATGAAGCGTGCTGACAGGCGGTTAAACACCTTGCTCAGCAACGGTTCCAGCGCGAACGCCAGTAACAGACGTAACGGACGACGCGCCACCGATTTTACCGCCCAGCCCGCAATGCCGCCAGGCGCGTAAGTGACTGCACTGATAATGATAAATTTCCCCGCCGACTTCAACGCCGGTGCTGCGCGGCGGCGCAGAGTAGAAAAACGTTGGTCAGACAAGGCAACCTCCAGCATCAGATTTGACGAAAACGACTACGCACACTGAATGTTTCCGAGGTGACGTAGCGTTCAATATCCCGCACATGGCGTTCATCGAATTTGAGCGCGTCATCCAGCTCATCCAGCAACTGGCTGGCGCTCGGCGCGCGGTCAGCCGGTTCATCATCGGGTTTTACATCCAGCACAAAGCCAAGAATAAAGTAGATGATCAGGGTGAAGCCGAACAAACCAAAAAACATCGACAACACCACAATCACTCGCAGCAGCGTCACCGGAATGTCGAGATACTCGGCCACGCCCGCGCAGACGCCACGCACCTTGCCCTGCTGAGGAATACGCCACAGCTTGCGCCCCTTCAGGCTGTTTCCGCTCATGGCTGCCTCCAGTTCGGATGTTCTGCATCCAGAATCGCTTCCAGTGCTTCAACACGCTCGCGCATCCGGCGTGCATCCTGCGTCAGCTGCTGCAAACGCTGCATATCGTTTGATGATAGCTCCGCACCGCCGTTGCGTTTGTTGCTGTAGTGGAGCCATAACCAAATCGGTGCGACAAACAGCACGAAGATGGTCAGCGGTATGGCCAGAAAAAGTGCGCTCATTGACTCTCCTTAATCATTTAACCGGTCGCGGGGGCAGCCCAATTATTCGCCGCGATTCATTTTTTCTTTCAGTGCAGCCAACTGCTGGCTGATTTCGTCATCAGCTTTCAATTCTGCGAATTGCTGGTCCAGGCTTTTCGGCTTACCAAAACGCTGGCTTTCAGCTTCGGCTTCCATGTGGTCGATACGACGTTCGAATGATTCGAAACGTGCCATCGCGTCATCCAGTTTGCCGCTGTCGAGCTGGCGACGTACATCACGCGATGAAGAGGCGGCCTGATGACGCAGGGTCAGCGCCTGCTGACGGGCACGGGTTTCGCTGAGTTTTTTCTCCAGCTCACCAATCTCGCCTTTCATCCGTTCCAGCGTCTCTTCTACCTGCGTCACTTCCTGCTGCAACGCCGCGATTAAATCGGTCAATTTCTGTTTTTCGATCAACGCCGAACGCGCCAGGTCATCTTTATCTTTGCGCAGCGCCAGTTCGGCTTTTTCCTGCCATTCGGCCTGCTGAATATCTGCCTGCTCAATGCGGCGCAGCAGTTGTTTCTTCTCTGCCAGTGCCCGGGCTGAGGTGGAACGCACTTCCACCAGCGTGTCTTCCATTTCCTGAATCATCAGGCGTACCAGTTTCTGCGGATCTTCGGCGCGCTCCAGCAGTGAATTGATGTTAGCGTTCACGATGTCGGCAAAACGAGAAAAAATACCCATAATGATGTTCCTCTAAGTGTCATAGGTTGGCGCAAGGCGCTCATCACTAATACAAAAGCCGTGCCAGTTTTTATCTTATTGAATTGACTGCAATTGATTATTTTACACTCCCCACTTTTTCCCTTAAGGTAGTGAAATTGATTAACTGATAGTGAAATTCATCATGGCGAATGGCAACGATAACCTGCTGGGCGAATCTAACAACTTTCTTGAAGTGCTGGAACAGGTTTCCCGCCTTGCCCCACTGGGAAAACCGGTGCTGGTGATTGGTGAACGCGGCACCGGCAAGGAACTTATTGCCAGCCGCCTGCATTTTCTCTCCGACCGTTGGCAAGGCCCGTTTGTCTCCCTGAACTGTGCCGCATTAAATGAAAACCTGCTCGACTCTGAATTGTTCGGCCATGAGGCAGGGGCATTCACCGGCGCACAAAAGCGCCATCTTGGCCGCTTTGAACGTGCCGATGGTGGCACATTATTTCTGGATGAGCTGGCGACAGCACCGATGCTGGTACAGGAAAAACTGCTGCGGGTGATTGAATATGGCCAACTGGAACGCGTGGGTGGCAACCAGTCGTTGCAGGTAAACGTACGTCTGGTGTGTGCCACCAATGAGGATCTTCCTGCGCTGGCGGCGGCGGGAAAATTTCGCGCCGACCTGCTGGATCGACTGGCGTTTGATGTGGTGCAGCTACCGCCGCTGCGCGAAAGGCGCAGCGATATTCTGGTGATGGCGGAGCACTTTGCGATTCAGATGTGCCGTGAGCTGGGCTTGCCGCTGTTTCCCGGTTTCACCGAACAGGCGCAGCAGACGCTATTAAATTACGGCTGGCCGGGAAACGTGCGAGAGCTGAAAAACGTGGTGGAACGTTCGGTTTATCGCCATCACAGCGTCGACGCTCAACTGGATAACATCATTATCAATCCGTTTGCGCCGCGAAATACGCCTGCGCCCGATGTGGTCAGTGGAGAAAGTGGCGTGCCTGCCCTGCCACTCGATTTGCGTCAATGGCAAAATCAGCAGGAGCGCCAACTGGTTGATCGCAGCCTCGCAGAGGCGAAATATAATCAACGCCGTGCGGCCGACTTGCTGGGTGTGACCTATCACCAGCTACGGGCGATGATGAAGAAGCACGGGATTCAGGTGCGGGACGAAGGTTAACTCCCGCGCATGTCCGATTTGTAGCAGCGCAATTTATCGCGCTGTTTTGGAAAGGCGCGCGATAAATCGCGCCGCTACGGGAGCATACCTGAGTATGTGACCGGGGTGAGCAACCGCAGCCAACGCCGCTACGTTGTTGTAAACAGGCTTTTCGAAATATTTTGTGCTGTAGCAAGGCGGCAAGGGCGCGAATCCCCGGGAGCATACCTGAGTATGTGACCGGGGTGAGCAACCGCAGCCAACGCCGCTACAGTGCAAAATATGAAGAAAAAAAAAGCCCGCAGAAGCGGGCAACTTAATACTGGAAGCAATGTGAGCAATGTCGTGCTCTTCTTCGGTAGAGCCACCGTCGAAGCGCAGAAGAATAATAATCATTCTTATTATCATCTGTAAAGCCCTAATTGAGAATTTTTCTCATTTCCACACTAACGGTGTGATTACCCCGCCGTCGGGATGGCGAAAAAGACAGCACAATTCGTCTTAATTTGGGGAGTACCCGGCGTTTGCGATACACTCTCGCTATTGCCTCAGAATCGTTGAGTTCTATGCCAAAATTAATCCCCACGCTGCTGCTCGGTCTCAGCGTATTGAGTGCGTCTGTCTGGGCTGCACCTGCGAGCGACATTCGTCAAAGCGGCTTTGTTTATTGCGTTAACGGCACGGTAAATACCTTCAATCCGCAAATGGCGAGTAGCGGTCTGGTGGTCGATACCCTCGCCGCGCAGCTTTACGACCGTCTGCTGGATGTCGATCCTTACACCTATCGCCTGGTGCCTGACCTCGCGCAGAGCTGGGAGGTGCGGGATAACGGCGCGACTTACCGTTTCCATCTGCGCAAAGATGTGCCCTTCCAGCACACCAATTGGTTCACCCCTACCCGTAATATGAATGCCGACGATGTGGTGTTCAGCTTTGCCCGCATGTTCGATCGCCAGCACCCCTGGCATAACGTCAACGGTGGCAGCTATCCCTATTTCGATAGCCTGCAATTTGCTGACTCGGTGCAGAGCGTGAAAAAACTCGACAACGATACCGTCGAAATTCGCCTGAACAGCCCGGATGCATCATTCCTGTGGCATATCGCCACCCATTACGCACCGGTGCTCTCCAAAGAGTACGCTGACAAGCTGACTGCTAAAGGCCAGCAAGAGCGGCTGGATCGGGAACCGGTCGGCACCGGCCCGTTCCAGCTTAGCGAATACCGTACCGGGCAATACCTGCGTCTGGCGCGCAATCCCCACTACTGGAAAGGCGTGCCGCGTTTACAACAGGTGGTCATTGACCTCGGTGTCGGTGGGACCGGTCGCTTATCAAAATTGCTGACCGGCGAGTGTGATGTGCTGGCCTATCCTGCCGCCAGTCAGCTCAGCATTCTGCGTGACGATCCCCGCCTGCGCATGACGTTGCGTCCGGGGATGAATATCGCCTATCTGGCATTTAATACCCGTAAACCGCCGCTGGATCGCCCCGAAGTCCGCCACGCGCTGGCGCTGGCAATCAATAATGAACGTCTGATGGAGTCGATTTATTACGGCACCGCGGAAACGGCGGCCTCGATTCTGCCGCGCGCGTCCTGGGCGTATGATAATGATGCGCGGGTGACCGAATACAATCCGGCCAAAGCGCGGGAACAATTGAAAGCGCTGGGGGTGGAGAATCTCCATCTGCGGCTGGTGGTGCCGACAGCATCGCAGGCGTGGAATCCCAGCCCGTTAAAAACTGCTGAATTGTTACAGGCCGATTTGTCACAGGTGGGGGTACGCGTCACCATCGTGCCGGTTGAGGGGCGTTTTCAGGAAGCGCAACTGATGGCGATGAACCATGATATCACCCTGACCGGCTGGGCCACCGACAGCAACGATCCCGATAGCTTCTTCCGCCCGCTGTTGAGCTGTGCGGCGATTCGTTCGCAAACCAACTACGCACACTGGTGCTCGCCAGCATTTGATGAAGTGTTGCAACGCGCCCTGCTGTCACAACAGTTGTCGGCTCGCATTGAGCGTTATGATGAAGCACAGCAGATCCTGGCGCGAGAGTTGCCGGTGTTGCCACTGGCGTCATCGCTGCGATTGCAGGCGTATCGCCACGATATTAAAGGTCTGGTACTGAGTCCATTTGGCAACGCCTCGTTCGCAGGCGTTTATCGTGACGAACGCAGCGAGGAATAATCATGATCATCTATATCTTGCGTCGTCTGCTGCTGCTGATCATTACGCTGTTTTTGCTGTCGCTGGTCAGCTTCAGTCTCAGTTACTTCACCCCGAATGCCCCGTTGGAAGGTGCGTCGCTGTTTGATGCCTGGTGGTTCTGGTTTAAGGGTTTGTTGCAGCTCGATTTTGGTGTTTCCAGCACCAACGGCCAATTGATCGATCTCCAGTTGCGCGAGGTTTTTCCTGCCACCCTTGAACTGTGCATTCTGGCGTTTATGTTGGCCCTGCTGGTCGGTATTCCGCTGGGGATCTGCGCCGGGGTGATGCGTAATAAGTGGCAGGACAAGGCCATCAGCGCGCTGGCACTGCTTGGCTTCTCTATGCCGGTGTTCTGGCTGGCGCTGCTGTTTACCCTGTTCTTCTCATTAACCCTCGGCTGGCTGCCAGTATCAGGGCGTTTTGATTTGCTCTACCCGGTGCAGAACGTCACCGGTTTTGCGCTGATTGACGCCTGGATAAGCCACTCACCGTGGCGTCATGAAATGTTGATGAGCGCGCTGAACCATATGATTTTGCCGGTGATCGTACTGGCGGTGGCACCCACTACCGAAGTGATTCGCCTGCTGCGCGGCAGTACCAGCGAAGTGATGGATAAGAACTATGTCAAAGCAGCAGCCACGCGGGGTTTGTCACGCTTTACCATTATCCGTCGTCATGTGCTGCATAATGCGTTGCCGCCAGTGATCCCACGTCTGGGTTTGCAGTTCTCCACCATGTTGACGCTGGCGATGATTACTGAAGTGGTATTCAACTGGCCGGGGCTGGGCCGTTGGTTGATCAACGCCATTCGCCAGCAGGATTATGCAGCGATTTCAGCTGGCGTGATGGTGGTGGGTAGCCTGGTGATTGTGGTTAATGTGTTATCTGACATTGTCGGTGCCGCACTTAATCCATTGAAACATAAGGAATGGTATGCCCTACGATAATATCTACGCCGAAAAACGGCAGCCCGGCACCTTCCGCCTTAGCTGGCAGCGTTTTTACCACGACACCAGCGCGATGATTGGTCTATACGGCTTCGGCGCGTTGCTGTTTTTGTGCCTGTTTGGCGGTTTGCTGGCCCCTTATGGCATCGACCAGCAGTTCCTTGGCTACCAGTTGCTACCGCCGTCGTGGTCCCGCTATGGCGATGTGTCGTTCTTTCTCGGCACTGACGATCTGGGCCGCGATGTATTGAGCCGTCTGCTGAGCGGTGTCGCGCCCACAGTGGGATCCGCCATTCTGGTGACATTGCTGGCCAGCTTCTGCGCCCTGTTACTCGGCGTGCTGGCGGGCATTACCCACGGTTTGCGTTCAGCGGTGATGAATCACGTACTGGATACCCTGCTGTCAATTCCGTCGCTGCTGCTGGCGATCATCGTGGTGGCGTTTCTTGGCCCGCGCCTCGAACATGCAATGCTGGCGGTATGGCTGGCGCTGATCCCGCGACTGGTGCGCGAAATCTACACCGCCGTGCATGACGAGATGGAAAAAGAGTATGTGGTGGCGTTGCGCCTTGATGGTGCGCGCAATCTGAATATTTTGTGGAACGCGGTGCTGCCGAATGTGCTGCCGCTGCTGGTCGGGGAATTTACCCGCGCCCTGTCGATGGCGATCCTTGATATCGCGGCCCTCGGCTTTCTCGATCTTGGCGCACAGCTGCCTTCGCCCGAATGGGGCGCGATGCTGGGTGACTCGCTGGAACTGATTTACGTTGCGCCCTGGACCGTGATGCTGCCCGGCGCAGCGCTGATGGTGAGTGTGTTGATTGTTAACCTGCTGGGCGATGGCATCCGTCGCGCCGTAGAAGCGGGAGCTGAATAATGCCGTTACTTGATATCCGCAATCTGACCATCGAATTTATGACTGCCGAAGGGCCGGTAAAAGCCGTCGACCGCATCAACCTCACCCTGACCGAAGGCGAAGTGCGCGGTCTGGTGGGCGAATCCGGCTCCGGCAAAAGCCTGGTAGCGAAAGCCATCTGTGGCGTCACCAAAGACAACTGGCGCGTCACCGCCGACCGTATGCGTTTCGATGATATCGATTTACTGCGCCTTTCGCCGCGCGAGCGCCGTCGCATCGTCGGCCATAACGTGTCGATGATTTTCCAGGAGCCGCAATCCTGCCTTGATCCCTCAGAAAGTATTGGTCGCCAGTTGATGCAGGCCATCCCACGTTGGACCTTTAAAGGTCACTGGTATCAACGGCTGTGGTTCTGGCGCAAAGCGCGCGCCATTGAGCTGTTGCACCGCGTCGGCATCAAGGATCATAAAGACATTATGCGCAGTTTCCCCTATGAGCTGACCGAGGGGGAGTGTCAGAAGGTGATGATTGCCATCGCGCTGGCGAATCAGCCACGTCTGTTGATCGCCGATGAGCCGACTAACGCGATGGAGCCCACCACCCAGGCCCAGATCTTCCGCCTGTTAAGCCGCCTTAACCAGAACAACAACACCACCATTTTGCTGATCAGCCATGACTTACGCACCATGAGCCAGTGGGCCGATCGCATTAACGTGATGTATTGCGGCCAGACGGTAGAAACCGCGCAAAGTGAAGACCTGATGGGAACGCCCCACCATCCTTACACCCAGGCGCTGATCCGCGCGATGCCCGATTTCGGTAGTGCACTGCCGCATAAAAGCCGTCTCAATACCCTGACCGGGGCGATTCCCTCGCTGGAGCATCTGCCAATTGGCTGCCGTCTCGGGCCGCGCTGTCCCTATGCACAACGCAAATGCATTGAGACACCGCGTCTCAACGGAAACAAAGCGCATCTCTACGCCTGCCACTTCCCGCTGAATATGGAGGGCCAGTAAGCATGGAAACGCTGCTTGAAGTGCGCAACCTGAGCAAAACCTTCCGTTATCGCACCGGGTTATTCCGCCGTCAGCATGTGGAAGCGGTGAAAGATGTCAGTTTTACCCTGCGCGATAAACAGACACTGGCGATTATTGGTGAGAACGGCTCCGGCAAATCCACGCTGGCGAAGATGTTAAGTGGCATGGTCGCGCCGACTGAAGGACAGATCCTGATTGACGATCATCCGCTGGAGTATGGTGACTACGGTTATCGTAGCCAGCGCATCCGCATGATTTTTCAGGACCCGTCGACCTCACTCAATCCACGCCAGCGCGTCAGTCAGATCCTGGACTTCCCCTTACGGTTGAACACCGAGCTGGACGATGAAGAGCGCGAGAAGCGCATTATCGCCACGCTGCGCCAGGTCGGTTTGCTGCGCGATCATGCCGGATATTACCCGCATATGCTGGCTCCCGGGCAAAAGCAACGCCTGGCACTGGCGCGTGCGCTGATCCTGCAACCAAAGGTGATTATCGCCGATGAAGCACTGGCGTCGCTGGATATGACCATGCGCTCGCAGTTGGTCAATTTAATGCTGGAACTTCAGGAGAAGCACGGCATCTCCTATATTTATGTCACGCAGCATATCGGCATGATGAAGCACATCAGCGACCAGGTGCTGGTGATGCATCAGGGCGAGGTGGTGGAACGTGGCGGCACCGCCGATGTGCTGGCCTCCCCGCTGCACGAGCTGACCAAACGGTTAATTGCCAGCCATTTTGGTGAAGCACTCACCGCCGAAGCCTGGCGGCGTGAACGTTGATTGTTCGCTGCATCGCGGAAAACGCGGTGCGATTTACCGCATTTGACAGAGACGTGCTAGAATCCGCACGTCGATTAACGTCGGTCGCACACTTTTTAATCATTGCGACCGCCAACAACAATGACCATAAGGATTACAGCTATGGGTTTTCTTTCCGGTAAGCGCATTCTGATTACTGGCGTTGCCAGTAAACTTTCCATCGCCTACGGTATTGCGCAGGCGATGCACAAACAGGGCGCAGAACTGGCTTTCACCTACCAGAACGACAAACTGAAAGGTCGTGTGGAAGAGTTTGCTAAAGAATTGGGTTCAGACATTGTTCTGCCGTGCGATGTGGCAGAAGACGAGAGCATCACTGCGCTGTTCACCGAACTGGCAAAAACCTGGCCGAAATTTGACGGTTTCGTTCACTCCATCGGTTTCGCCCCAGGCGACCAGCTGGATGGTGACTATGTCAACGCCGTTACTCGTGAAGGCTTCAAAATCGCTCACGACATCAGCGCCTACAGCTTCGTCGCGATGGCCAAAGAGTGCCGTGCGATGCTGAACCCGAATTCAGCACTGCTGACCCTGTCTTACCTGGGTGCAGAGCGCGCTATCCCGAACTACAACGTGATGGGTCTGGCGAAAGCGTCTCTGGAAGCCAACGTTCGTTACATGGCGAACGCGATGGGTCCGGAAGGCGTGCGTGTTAACGCCGTGTCTGCTGGCCCGATCCGTACTCTGGCTGCTTCAGGCATCAAAGACTTCCGTAAGATGCTGGCACACTGCGAAGCGGTTACCCCGATTCGTCGTACCGTGACTATCGAAGACGTAGGTAACTCTGCGGCTTTCCTGTGCTCCGACCTGGCCGGTGGTATCACGGGTGAAGTGGTACACGTTGATGGCGGCTTCAGCATTGCCGCGATGAACGAGCTGGAACTGAAATAAGTTCCTGAGGGCGAGCCTGGCTCGCCCTTTTCTTTTTCAATCCGCGCGATAAATCGCGCCGCTACACGCCCCCCTTATACATTCTTGCTATTAATTATCACCGATCATTCTTTTGCCCCGGACCGCCCTTCGGCGACGATAAGCTAGCCCTTTGGTGCGCCCAGAATTTTCAGATTGTGGCAACCGACACCGAGTCCGTTTTTTGCAAAAGGAATGACCATGGAACAACGGCGTTCTCCAGGCCATGACCAGTGGTTTTACGAAAGCCAGACCCGCCCGCAGCATAGCGCCGCCGCGCCGCTAGTGCCCGAGGCTGCTTATCTCGACGATCGTTTTCTGCTGGGTTTGCAGCAAGAAGCCAGTGCGTTACAGCCGCTGTTGCTGCGTTTTCAGCCGGCGCTGCTGGCAGCGCGCGATCTGAGCCAAATCCTGTTTCCCGATTCATTAACCCCCAGCCTGACCCATACGCTGACGTTGTACGATCGCCTCAGCACCGCGCTGACCGTGGCGCAGGTCGCCGGGGTGCAACGGTTGTGCAATCATTATGCGGCACGTTTGAATCCGCTGCCCGGCCCTGATTCATCGCGTGAAAGCAATAACCGGCTGACGCAAATCACCCAATATGCACGCCAGCTGGCGATGCAACCGGCATTGATTACCGCCAACAGCATCAGCGCACTGGACGCCGTTGGACTGACCGAACCGGATATTGTCACCCTGAATCAGTTAGTGGGGTTTGTCAGCTATCAGGCGCGCGTGGTGGCCGCCTTGCAGGCGATCATGGGCCTGCCGGTGCGTTGGATCCCTGGCGTATCACCGCCACCCGATGCCGATGCGGCGCTGTTTCAACCGTCTCCGGTCTGGCAGCATGCGTTAAAACCGGTAGAACTGCGTTACGCCAGCGCAGAACAACTGGCAGCCATCACCTTTTGTCAGGGGATGGAAGGTCTGGAAGACGCGGTTTGGCTGCTGGTGCATGACGCCCAGGCGCTGTATGGCTGGGCAACGTTACAGCAGCGACTCAACGATCATTTTGCGCAAGATGAAGCATTGGTGCAGGCGGTGAGCGCACGCATCCTCGGCTGCCAGCGCCAGTTCGACCGCTTCGCGGGTAGCGCACGACAGACGCTGCTCAGGGAGGTTGCCGGTGACAATCCACTGGTGACGGTGAGCGCCCAGCTGACCCGTTTACCTGAAAGGTTCAGTGCTGCCCATCTGCAACCGCTGTTGAACGCGGGCTGGAGCGCAGAGCGAATATTTACCCTGCTTCAGGCGGTAGCACTGGCAAACTGGCAGGACCGCCTGTCGATGGCGTTGGGCGAAACGCGTTAATCGGGCAAATGCCCGCGTGCCTCATCGAAGAAGTGCTGAGCCAGCGGCGTCGCCCTGCCCGGCTCAGCAATCACCAACGCCGCCTGCCGTCCCATTGGGGCGATCGCAATCGGGCGGCGTTGCAGGTTTTGCAGCATTTCCGGCAACAGATGCCCGCACGGTGACACCATCACCCCCAATCCAACCTGTGCGCTTTGCAATAGCTGCATAATTGACGCGCTTTCGACGATCACCCGAGGCAGCAACTCCCGCGCTCGCAACTGGCTGTCGAGATAACGTCGGAAATAGCGAGTTGGCTCCGCGAGACATAAAGGCTGACTGGCAAGCAGCGGCAGATCCAGCGTCTGATGTTCCAGCAACGCCGGAAAAAATTCCGGGTTGAACACCGCCTCCACACCACTGTCCTTCAGCAGCGCGGTCTGAAAATGCAGCTCGCGCAGGGCATTGAGTTCAAAAAAACCAATCCCGCCATCAACGGTATGGCTGTTGAGCGCATCCAGCAGTTGATCGGCGCTCATGGCTGACACCCGGTAGTCAAGCTGCGGATAGCGGGCTTCCACCGCCTTCAACAACGCAGGTAACGCCACGCTGCACTGCGGCATCACGCCGAGACGCAGGGTGCCATTCACGCCGTGTTTTAGCGATTCCACTTCCAGCTTCAGTCCCTGATAGACGGAAACTATCTCGCGCGCCCACGCCAGCACCCGTTCCCCTTCTGGGGTGAAGCCATCAAAATTGTTGCTACGATTGATCAGCGATAACCCCAGCTCGCGCTCGAGGTTTTTCAGGCGCATCGACAGCGTGGGCTGGCTGACAAAGCTCG
The DNA here is from genome assembly GCF_059730565.1 of Pantoea sp. X-Soil-TKNS-1279. Taxonomy (NCBI): domain Bacteria; kingdom Pseudomonadati; phylum Pseudomonadota; class Gammaproteobacteria; order Enterobacterales; family Erwiniaceae; genus Pantoea; species Pantoea sp. X-Soil-TKNS-1279. Next base: position 2,331,071 of record NZ_AP035948.1, read on the forward strand.
CCTCCGCCGCGCGGCCAAAATGGCGCTCGCGCTCAAGATTGCAAAGATAGATTAACTGTTTGATATCCATACTTTTTTCACAAGGGTTATCGTGCCACCTGGCGGGCGCGATGCAGGGCGGTCAGTGACATCATCGTCAACATCAGGCCAATCATTAATAACAATTTAAAGCTAATGGCTTTTAACAGCACGATACCCACTACCCCGCCACCGAGGAACGCCAACACCGTGAACAGATGCAGCTTCAGCCGTTCAATGTACAACGGGGCATCCTTGGGGGATTCTTTGCGCCGCAGCACATCCAGCAGCATCGCCAACTCGATACCGATGTCGGTAGAGGTACCGGAAACGTGGGTGGTTCTGACGCGCGCGTTTGAAATCCGCGTCACCACCGCATTCTGCAATCCCAACAAAAAACTCAGGCTGAAGATCAGTTGCACGCCAGAATCGTTATTGGGAAACCAACTCTCCAGCACGCCGAGCACCAGCAAGGCAATGCCCTCAATAAAGATATTAATGGCATAGATGCCACGAATTTCACGCCGCCGCCCGGCATTGATAATCAGGGTCGAGACGGAGGAACCGGCGATAAACAGCAGGATAATCACCAGGAAAAACAGGCCGATGTGGAGATCAACTTTTGCCAGGTGATCCGACAACAGCGAGACGTTGCCGGTCATATTGGCGGAGAAAAAACCTACGGTTTCAAACGCCGCGGTGTTCAGTGCCCCGGCCACCGCCGCCAGAGTACAAGCGAGGCGGCGGTCGGTATTGTAAGTTCTGGAACTTTCAGTGCTTAACAGCATGGTATATCCCTGACTACCATCAATTTGGCTATCATCCTGCCAGCGCTGAATATTCTCAAGCGCTTTCCGGTCAGGCGACACCCAACGCACTTTTCACCTCATTGGCAATCTTTTCCACCTGGGGACCGTAAATCACCTGCACGTCATGCTCGCTGACTCGATTGACGCCATTGGCACCGGTGGTCATCAGTGTCTGGTCCACCACTTCATTCATCTGTTTGACGCGCACGCGCAACCGGGTAAAGCAGCAATCAACGTCCTCGATATTGGCTTCACCACCCAACCCGCTGATGATGACCCGGGTACGTTCATCGGCTGCCACCTGTACGGGTTTGTGTTCATCGTCAGATTCACGTCCCGGTGTTTCCACCCCCATACGGGTGATGACAAAGCGGAATCCGTAGTAGTAAATCGGTACGTAAATCACCCCCAATACCAGCGTCCACCACCAATGGGTTTTGCTGCCGCCGAGAATGCCAAACACCACTAAATCGATGGCACCACCCTGCACATTACCAATCATCAGATGCAGCATCGACATCAGCATAAACGACAACCCCATCAGCAGCGCGTGCAGGATATACAGCACCGGCGAGACGAAGATAAAGCAGAATTCCAACGGTTCGGTGATGCCGGTGGTAAAGGAGGTCAGCGCACCGGCCAGCATCAGCGCTTTGACGCGCTGCTTATGCTCCGGGCGGGCGGTGTGGTAGATCGCCAACGCCGCCGCAGGCAAACCGAACATCATCACCGGAATTTTGCCCTGCGCCAGAAACTGCGTCGCGGTGCGCACGGTAGCATCCGGGATCGCGCCGGGATTAGTCAGCGAGGTGTTGAAAATGTTTAGCGCACCGACAATGGTTTGCCCATCAACCGTCGCCATGCCGCCAATTGGGGTGAAACGGACGGTTTCATTGAGGATATGGTGCAATCCGGTCGGGATCAGTAACCGTTCGCAGGCACCCAGTAAAAACGCACCGTACTGGCCGCTTTTCCCAATCATCTGCCCCACCCATGCAATGGCGGCACCGATGGTCGGCCAAATCAACGCCAGCAACACCCCGATCAACGGCAACACCACGATGGTGACAATCGGTACAAAGCGTCGTCCGCCAAAAAAGCTAATGGCGGTGGGGAGTTGCTGAGTATAGAAGCGATTGTGCAGCGCCACGGTGGTAAGCCCCGCAATCACCCCTCCCAGCACACTCATGTTGTAGGTGAAAATGCCCAGCATCTCGATATATTCCGCTGAGGTCATCATCGCGGTGGTCTGATCCATCCCCGCCTGTTGTAGCGCCTGCGGCGTGGTGGTGGCGGCTGTCAGCCCTTTGGCCGCCAGCGTGGTGCTGATACCGACATTCATGGCGATATAGCCAATCACGGCGGCAAAGGCGGCGGTGGGCTTCTCTGCTGTTGCCAGTCCAATCGCACTGGCAACAGCAAAGAACACCGGAAGGTTGGCGAACAACGCGCCCGCCACTTTACGGATAAAACCAATGATCAACTGCGGCACCTGCATCTGTACGAAGGCGTCACCGGTGATCGCCGGATTCTGCATGGCGGCGGCAAGTCCGAGGAAGATCCCGGCAGCGGCAATCACCGAGATGGGCATCATCAAGGCTTTACCGAAAGCGTGAATTTGGCTGGCCAAAGGCTTCATGGTTCAGTTCCTTGCAATAATTGAAAGTACAATTATTAGCCAGTTATCGACATCGCACGTAACCGCACCGCGTTGGCGATCCGCCAAAGTTTGAACTGGCTCACGCTTCTGTCCGTTTTACGCGATAAACGCCACCTATCGCACCATTAAGTCAATCAATTAGACAACTTTTGCTGTCAGTCGCAAACTTCTTGCCAACAGTCGTCATATCCTGATAACAACTCCTAAACAATAAGCCTGCATCTACTATGAAATTTAAACGTAAAATTCAGCCCTACCGCGCTGCTGCTGGTGGATGGGGCTCTTTGGAAGCGACCACCCGTTTTGTCCTTGACAGTAAAGCTGCCCTGAAAAATATGCGTAACCTGTTGCGCATGAATAAGGCGCGCGGCTTTGATTGCCCCGGCTGCGCGTGGGGCGATGACAACAAAAGTACTTTTAGTTTCTGTGAGAACGGTGCCAAAGCGGTCACCTGGGAAGCAACCCGCCGTGTGGTTGAGCCGGCGTTCTTTGCCCAGCACAGCGTCAGCACGCTGTATCAACAAAGTGATTATTTCCTCGAATATCAGGGCCGTCTGACCCACCCGTTACGTTACAACCGCGAAACCGACCATTATGAGCCAATCAGCTGGGACGACGCTTTCGCGCTGGTTGCCAGCCATTTACAGGCGATGGACAATCCCGACCAGATGGAGCTGTATACCTCCGGTCGCGCCAGTAACGAGGCGTCCTGGCTGTATCAATTGTTTGGTCGCCTGATGGGTACCAACAACTTCCCCGACTGCTCCAACATGTGCCACGAAGCCAGTGGCTCCGGCCTGAAACGTAGTATCGGCGTGGGTAAAGGCACCATTCGTCTCGACGATTTTGATCATGCAGATGCGATTTTCGTCTTTGGTCAGAATCCGGGGACTAACCACCCGCGTATGTTGCACAGCCTGCGTCATGCCGCCGACCACGGCGCACGCATCGTCACCTTTAATACCCTGCGTGAGCGTGGTCTGGAGCGTTTTGCCGATCCACAAAAACCGCTGGAAGTGGTGACCTCGATGGCCGGCACCATTAGCTCTGCCTATTACCAGCCGAATCTCGGCGGTGATATGGCTGCGATACGCGGCATGGTGAAAACGCTACTGGAAACCCATCGCGCGCTGATTGCCGCCGGGGAAAAAGGTCTGTTTGACGAAACCTTTATCAACGCCGCCACGCAGGGCGTGGAAGCTTACCTGGCAGCGGTGGATAACACTCGCTGGGAAGATATTGTGCGTCAGTCCGGTCTGAGCGAAGCGCAGATCCGCGAAGCCGCCGCCATTTACCAAAGTGCTGACCGGGTGATCTGTACCTGGGCGATGGGCATCACCCAGCACAAGCATTCGGTGGATACGGTGCGTGAAATTGTTAACCTGCAACTGCTGTTTGGTCAGCTCGGCAAAAAAGGCGCGGGCCTGTGTCCGGTTCGTGGCCACAGTAACGTGCAGGGCAACCGTACCATGGGCATTGACGAGAAGCCGAGTAAACCCTTCCTCGATGCGTTAGGTCAGCATTTTGATTTTGAACCACCGCGTGAGCACGGCCACAACACCGTTGAGGCACTGAACGCCATGCTGCGTGATGAAGTGAAGGTGTTGATCGCGCTGGGTGGTAACCTGGCAGCCGCCGCACCGGACTCGCCGCTGACGGAAGAAGCGCTGCAACGTTGTGGTCTGACGGTGCATATCAGCACCAAGCTCAACCGCAGCCATCTGGTGCCGGGCCATGAGGGCTTGATTCTGCCGACGCTGGGCCGCACCGAGCGCGATCGTCAGGCAACCGGTAACCAGTTCATCACCGTCGAAGACTCCTTCAGCATGGTGCACGCTTCTGAGGGCGTAGGCATTCCGTTGGCGGATACCCAACGTTCTGAAACCGCGATTGTCGCCGGTATCGCCCATGCCACTCTCGGCAGCGATAAAGTGGACTGGCTGGCGCTGGCCGGGGATTACAATCTGATCCGCGATCATATTGCCGCCACCATCCCTGGCTTTGCCGACTTCAACACCAAATGCGACATCCCGGGGGGGTTCTACCTCGGTAACGCCGCCGCAGAATTGCGTTTCAACACCCCGTCGCAGAAGGCGGAGTTCAGCAATGCCGCCCTGCCCAGCTCGTTGTTCCCGCAGTTGGGCGACGTGGAGGTGCCGTTTACGCTGCAAACCCTGCGTTCACATGACCAATACAACACCACCATTTACGGCCTCGATGACCGTTATCGTGGCGTCTACGGCCAGCGTGAAGTGGTGTTTATTCACCCGGATGATATGCAGGCACTGGGCTTCACTGAAGGCCAACTGGTGGATATTGAAACCCTGTGGAACGACGGTTTGACCCGTCGCGTCAGCGGTTTTAAATTGGTGCCCTACAATATTCCGCGTGGCAACCTGGCGGCGTATTACCCCGAAACCAACCCACTTGTCCCGCTTTCCAGCTACGGTGACGGCAGCGGCACACCGACCTCAAAATCGGTGCCGGTCAAACTGGCGTTAACTGCCGCCGTACCCACCCAACGTATTGCCTGATCTGAAGGTTATCAGAAGGTAAAAAAGCCGCGTTAAGCGGCTTTTTACCCTGTTTTGGCCTTGCCGCGCGGGCATGATTCGCGTAAAACTGTCAGCCGCTCTTAGGCCACGAAACTAAATAAATTATGTTCCAGGATAACCCGCTGCTCGCGCAGCTGAAAGAGAAGCTCCACGCGCAGACGCCGCGCGCCGAAGGCGTGGTGAAAGGCACGGAAAAAGGTTTTGGCTTTCTGGAGGTTGATGCTCAGAAAAGCTACTTCATTCCACCGCCGCAAATGAAGAAAGTGATGCACGGCGACCGCATTGTTGCTGTGATCCACACCGATAAAGATCGCGAAAGTGCCGAGCCGGAAAGCCTGGTTGAGCCATTCCTGACGCGTTTTGTCGGCCGCGTACAGAAGAAAGATGATCGCCTGTCTATCGTGCCGGATCATCCGCTGCTGAAAGATGCTATCCAGTGCCGTGCTGCCCGTGGCGTGACCCACGATTTCCAGGCCGGTGACTGGGCCGTGGCTGAAATGCGTCGCCATCCTCTGAAAGGCGATCGTGGCTTTTATGCCGAACTGACCGAATTTATTACCACTGCGGATGACCATCTGGCACCGTGGTGGGTCACGCTGTCGCGCCACAACCTGGAGCGAGAAGCGCCGGAAGTCGGTTTTGGTGAGATGATTGATGAGCATCTGACGCGTGAAGACCTGACCGCGCTCGACTTCGTCACCATCGACAGCGCCAGCACCGAAGATATGGACGATGCGCTGTACGCAGAAGAGACTGCCGAAGGCAACCTGCTGCTGACTATCGCCATTGCCGATCCTACCGCTTATGTGCCGGAAGGCAGCGAACTGGACAAACTGGCCGCGAAACGCGCCTTCACTAACTATCTGCCGGGCTTCAACATCCCGATGCTGCCGCGTGAACTGTCTGATGACGTTTGCTCGCTGCGCCCGAATGTACGCCGTCCGGCGCTGGCGTGCCGCGTTACCGTGTTGAAAGACGGTAGCCTGGCCGACGATATCCATTTCTTTGCCGCCTGGATCGAGTCCAAAGCTAAGCTGGTCTATGACGAAGTATCAGACTGGCTGGAAAACAACGGTAGCTGGCAGCCCGCCAGTGATACCATTGCCCAACAGATTCGTCTGCTGCATCGTCTGTGTCTGGCTCGCGGCGACTGGCGTCAAACTCACGCCCTGGTGTTCAAAGACCGTCCGGATTACCGCTTTGTCCTGGGTGAAAAAGGTGAAGTGCTGGATATCATTGCCGAGCCTCGCCGCATCGCGAACCGTATCGTAGAAGAAGCGATGATCCTCGCGAACGTCTGTGCCGCCCGCGTGCTGCAACAGAAGCTGGGCTTCGGTATCTATAACGTGCATACCGGTTTCGACCTCGCCAACGCCGAACAGGCAGCAGGCGTGTTGGCCGGACACGGTATCACCGTTGATGCGCAGGCCATCACTACGCTGGACGGTTTCCGTCAACTGCGCCGTGAGCTGGATGCCCAGCCGACCCAGTATCTCGACAGCCGTATCCGTCGTTTCCAGGCCTTTGCTGAAATCAGCACCGAGCCAGGCCCGCACTTTGGCCTTGGTCTTGAAGCTTACGCCACCTGGACCTCACCCATCCGTAAGTTCGGCGATATGATTAACCATCGCCTGCTGAAAGCCATTATTCGCGGTGAAGCGATCAATCGCCCGCAGGATGATGTGACCGTGACCATGAGCGAACGTCGCCGCCTGAACCGCATGGCCGAGCGCGATGTCGGTGACTGGTTGTACGCACGTTTCCTCGCGCCGTTTGCCGGTGGCGATCGCAAGTTCAGCGCAGAAATCATCGACGTTTCCCGTGGTGGTATGCGTGTGCGTCTGCTGGAGAATGGCGCGGTGGCCTTTATCCCTGCCCCGTTCATCCACGCGGTGCGTGATGAGCTGGTGTGTTCCCAGGAAAACGGCACCGTGCAGATCAAAGGTGAAGTCGTTTATCGCGTCACCGATGTGATCGACGTGACCATCGCCGAAGTGCGTATGGAAACCCGCAGCGTAGTGGCGCGTCCTGCCAGTTAAGTTCTGACATCACCCGTAGCGGTGCGATTTATCGCGCAGGTTTTAAAAAGCGCGCGATAAATCGCGCCGCTACGGATTCCTGCTTTTAAGTAATTGTTAAATTTGCTCCTCGCTTCACACTTCTTCATCGATTCGCTGTCGCTTACATTCCATTACATTATTTTTAACTTGTTGTATTCGATCGTTTATTTTTCCCGGTCCCTACAAGGAGTTAACTCATGAACAACGTCAAAACCGGATTGATCTGGTTAGCGGTGGCGTTAATTGGTGCGGCGTCGTTCGCCATGCTGGCGCTAAGCCGTGGTGAACACGTCAATGCCGTCTGGCTGGTGATTGCCGCCGTGGCGTGCTACAGCATCGCTTATCGCTTTTACAGCCTGTTTATTGCCCGCCGCATTTTCGAACTGGACGATCGCCGCCGTACGCCGGCGGAGCGCTTTAACGATGGTCTGGATTACGTGCCTACCAACAAGTGGGTGCTGTTCGGCCACCACTTTGCCGCCATTGCCGGTGCTGGTCCGCTGGTCGGCCCGATCCTCGCGGCACAAATGGGTTTCCTGCCAGGCACCATCTGGATTCTGGTCGGTGTGATGCTGGCTGGCGCAGTACAGGATTTCCTCGTGCTGTTTATCTCCACCCGCCGCGATGGGCGTTCGCTGGGTGAAATGGCGCGCCAGGAACTCGGCAGTTTTGCCGGGGTGATCACCATGCTTGGCGCACTCGGGGTGATGATCATTATTCTTTCGGCCCTGGCGTTGGTGGTGGTCAAAGCGCTGGCGAACAGCCCCTGGGGGTTGTTCACCATCGCCGCGACTATCCCGATTGCGCTGTTTATGGGCGTGTATATGCGCTTTCTGCGTCCGGGAAAAATCGCTGAGGTGTCGATTATTGGTTTTGTACTGATGATGGCGGCGATTATTTTTGGCGGTGATATCGCACAACATCCCTTCTGGGGACCGTTCTTCACCCTGAAAGGCACGGAACTCACCTGGGTGCTGGTGATTTATGGTTTTGTTGCCTCATCGCTGCCGGTATGGCTGCTGCTGGCACCGCGTGACTATCTCTCTACCTTCCTGAAAATTGGCGTGATTATTGGTCTGGCGATCGGCATTTTGTTTGCCATGCCAGAACTGAAGATGCCTGCGGTGACTAAGTTTATCGATGGTACCGGCCCGGTGTTTTCCGGGGCGCTGTTCCCGTTCCTGTTTATCACCATCGCCTGTGGCGCGATTTCTGGTTTCCATGCGTTAGTCTCCAGCGGCACCACGCCGAAACTGGTGGAGCGTGAAAGCCATATTCGTTTTATTGGCTACGGCGCGATGCTGATGGAATCCTTTGTCGCCATCATGGCGCTGATTTGCGCGTCGGTGCTGGATCCGGGCGTCTACTTTGCCATGAACGCCCCGGCGGCGCTGATTGGCACCACCGTGGAAAACGCGTCGCAGGTGATTAATGGCTGGGGTTTTGTCGTCACGCCGGAAATGCTGACCACCATCGCTTCTGAAGTGGGTGAGAAGACCATCCTGTCCCGTGCGGGTGGTGCGCCAACCTTCGCCGTAGGAATGGCACATATCATTACTGAGGTGTTCAACAGCCGCGCCATGATGGCGTTCTGGTATCACTTCGCCATTCTGTTCGAAGCCTTGTTTATCCTTACCGCCGTGGACGCCGGTACGCGTGCCTGCCGTTTTATGGTGCAGGATTTGGTCGGCACCGTGGTGCCTTCACTTGCCAATAACCGTTCATGGCTCGGCAATATGGCGGGAACCACCGTGGCTGTTGCGGGTTGGGGTTTCTTTGTCTATCAGGGCGTGGTCGATCCCCTGGGCGGCATCAACACCTTGTGGCCATTGTTCGGTATTGGTAACCAGATGCTGGCGTCGATGGCGCTGATTCTCGGCACCGTGGTGCTGTTTAAGATGAAGAAACAGCGTTACGCGTGGGTGACGATTCTGCCAACTGCCTGGTTGTTTATCACCTCAATGACCGCGGGATGGCAAAAGATTTTCCATGAAAAACCGTCGATTGGTTTCCTTGCCCAGGCGAATAAGTTCCGCAAAGGTCTGGATGAGGGCGTGATTATCGCACCCGCGAAAACCGTCGCTGATATGCAAACCATCGTGTTCAGCAACCAGATTAACGCCCTGCTTTGTGGTTTCTTCATGCTGGTGGCCGTCACCATGTTGATCGCGGCGTTCTTTGTCATTCGCCGTGCCCTGCGCAGTGACGTGCCGACCGTGCATGAGGCACCGGTGTCGCTGCGTAAGGAGGTGCGTAATGTCTGAAGCGATTTTAGCCTGGCGTAAACCGGCCGGGCGCTGGCAGATAAATCAGTGTCTGCCGCTAGGCGAGCCGCCACGCAACCGCTGGCAAAAAATCTGGCGTGGTTTGCAGCAGAGCTTTCGCTTAATGGTCGGCGTACACGATTATCAAAATTATCTACAGCATATGCGTCTGCATCATCCCGAACAGCCCCCGATGAGTGAACGCGAATTTTATCGTTACTGCCTCGACGCCCGCTTTCCCAGCCAGCCAGGAAAATTGGGTAAGTGCCCGTGTTAATCCTGTTTAGCCCCAAATTTTTGGGGCTTTTTCGTGCCATTCATTTATCTAAACAAAAATATATTTGGATTGCATCTTGTGCTTACGCAAGAGGATGAATACTGTTGCTAAAATAATGAGATACCGCCTGCTGAGAACTCCCTGGAGGAAGTTTCCATGACCGATGAACAAGGGCAAACGTTGCTATACACCTTGTTTGGCACCACCAGCCCTCATTGGCGTCTGACTGCGGACAGCGATGCTTTACATTTTGCCGAAGAGGAAAATGCCCATACCAATCTGGCCGTTCCGCTAACCCCGGCACAGGCGAGTTTGTTGCGCGCCATGACCGTGATTACCTCCAGCATCAACCTGACGCTGTCGCTGCATGGCGTACCGGTGCCGATGCATTTTGTCGGTCGTAAAGTGAACCAGGCGACGTGGGCAGGCACCGCATCAGCCTGGGGAGACACCTCTTCTGTCGCACGCGATTTGACGCTGGGCCTGTCGTTTGCTGAGCAAGTGGTTTCCGAGGCCAACTCGGTGATCGTTATCCTCGACCAACGAGGTAACATTCAACGTTTTAATCGGTTAAGTGAAGAATACACTGGCCTGAAAGAACACGAAGTGATTGGCCGTAATGTGTTCCAGCTATTCATGACCAAACAGGAAGCCCAGGCCTCCCGCCGCAACATCGCCGGATTTTTTCGCGACGGCAACTCTTACGAAGTGGAACGCTGGATCAAAACCAAGAAAGGTCAGCGACTGTTTCTGTTTCGTAATAAGTTCGTTCACAGCGGCAGCGGAAAAAATGAAATTTTCCTCATCTGTTCAGGAACGGATATTACCGAGGAGCGCCGGGCCCAGGAGCGTCTGCGCGTACTGGCCAACACCGATACGGTGACGGGTTTACCCAATCGCAATGCCATCCATCAGCAAATTAGTCTGGCACTTGAGACGGCGAAAGGCACGCAAACCGGCGTGGTGTATCTCGACTTAGACAATTTCAAGAAGGTGAATGACGCCTACGGGCACATGTTCGGTGACCAGTTACTTCAGGCGGTTTCGCTGGCGATCCTTAGCTGCCTCGGCAAAGATCAAACCCTGGCACGCCTGGGCGGTGACGAGTTTGTGGTACTGGCAGAAAATACCAGCCAGGCGGCGCTGGAAGCGATGGCTTCGCGGATTCTCGAACGGCTGCGTCAGCCTTTTCGCATCGGACTGATTGAGGTTTACAGCGGCTGCTCGCTCGGTATCGCCCTTGCCCCCTTGCATGGCGAAGACCGTGAAAGCCTGATCCGCAATGCCGATACCGCCATGTATCACGCCAAAGAAAATGGCCGCGGTAAGTTTTGCGTGTTTGCCAGCGAAATGAATCAACGCGTGTTTGAGTATCTGTGGCTGGATACCAATCTGCGTAAAGCCCTGGACCAGGATCACCTGGTGGTGTATTACCAACCGAAAATCGACCGTGATGGCGAGGTGCGCAGTGCCGAAGCGCTGGTACGCTGGAATTCGCCGGAGCGTGGCCTGGTGCCACCAGGTGATTTTATTGCTTATGCGGAAGAATCCGGTCTGATTGTGCCGCTGGGGCGCTGGGTGATGCTGAATGTGTTGCAGCAGGTGATTGCGTGGCGCAAAGAAGGGATCTGGTTGCGGGTGGCAGTGAATGTTTCAGCCAAGCAGTTGATTGATCAGAGTATTTATAGCGACCTGAAGCAGGCCCTGATTGAGAGTGGCATCAAGGATTGCCCGATTGATATCGAACTGACTGAAAGCTGCCTGATCGAGAACGAAGCCGATGCACTGAAACTAATGAAACAGTTTCAGGAGCTGGGGGCACAGGTGCATCTTGACGATTTCGGGACCGGTTACTCTTCCCTGTCACAGTTGGCGCGAGTACCGATTGACGCCATCAAGCTGGACCAGAGTTTTATTCGTAATATCAATAAGCAACCGGTGGCACAGTCACTGGTGCGTGCCATTATGGCTGTGGCCAAAGCCCTGGAGTTGCAGGTGATTGCCGAGGGTATTGAAACCAAAGCCGAAGAAAAATTTGTGATGGCTAACGGCGTCGATGGGCGTCAGGGTTATTTTTACGCAAAACCAATGCCCGCAGAGCAGCTCGGGCATTGGCTGGCTAAGCATCCTGCCCGCGTTTAACGCTGAACTGCGAGATTATCCGGCTTTGCGCAAGGATGCGCTATGACGGTTTTGCAGTTGCACCAGACGTTCCATATAAGCAATGTCTTTCGGTTCCAGCGTGAAGGCATAATCCACCCAATCTTCCGTTATATCCATCAGTTCCGCCCTAGAGAGTTGCAACACGCGCTGACGTGCTTTAAGCATCGCCCGTACGCCATTCAGTTTGGGACGTAAAGTGTCGATGAAGGTGCGTGTAGTGCGATAGCTGTCACCAGGCTGGAACACTTTATCGACCAGACCACGGGTTTCATACCACTCCGCGCTGTGTGACTCCCCTTCACAAATTAACTCTTCAGCCAGCTTCATCCCCGCGCGGCGCGCCACTAACGAGTATCCGCCCATGCCGGGGAACAGGTTAAACGCAATTTCCGGGAACCCCATTCGTGCGCTGTTTTGCGCCAGAATAAAGTGGTGCGCCAGGGCGGCTTCAAATCCTCCGCCGAGAGCACTACCCTCGATCATTGCCAGCGTCACCGCGCCAGTATCAAAGCCTCGGGCGGCTGAATGGATGCAATCCACGCAGGCACGGGCGTAGGCACGCAGTGCTTCGCGCCGGTTGTTGCGAATGCATTCAACAAAGAAGCGTAAATCACCCCCGGCGTTAAACATCTGAGGAACTAACGATCCCGTCACCCAGAAATCAATCGGTAAACCGGAACGCTGCGCCGCGTAGCTCAGGTTCATGATCTCTTCGATTAACTCGTGGTTGAAACTGGGTCGAGGTTGCGCCCGCAGCATCATCCACATGGTGTGACGCCCTTCTTCATAATAGGCAGCCAGTTGAGTGGTTTGTCCGACTTCGGTGAACAGTCGGCATGTCGGTTGGTTAATCACTGTCATAGTCTCATCCTCTAGTTATGTGATGCGTTAAACGCAATATCAGCGTAATCCAGAGTGAGGCCAGACCAAATGAGAGATTGATTTATAAAGTAAATTCCAGAGATTTCCCCGACACAGGGGTCGGGGAAAGATTAGCGGGCTTACTTAATAGCGGCGCGTTGGCCCACCGCAGCATGAAAACGCTTAACGCGGCGTGAATAAAGCGCCGTAATGATCGGCACCAATACTGAAGTGACAATTACTGATGTGGCCACTAAAGCGGTGGCGGCAGGCGCAACCGGTTTAAACTGCGGCAGCATTTCGGCAATCAACACCGGTGTCGCTACCGCTGCACCAGCGGTGCTGGAGGCAGCAATACCCGCCGTACCATCGCCGCCACCAATCAAGCGATCCGCCAGGATTAACGGAATGCCGGTGATGATGATGACCGCGACGCCAAGCAAAATACCGAGCAAACCGGTTTGGGCAATTACCGCTAAATCAATGGTGTTGCCAAGGGCAAAGGCAAAGAACGGAATCAGGGTATGCACCGCCTTACCGAAAAACTCACGTAATTCAGGGTCAAGGTTGCCCAGGGCGAAGCCAACCAGGAATGGCAGAACTGCACCCACGAAGACGTGAGGTTCAAATGAGGCGATACCTGCGGTGCCAAGAATAACCATAGTCATCAGTGGTCCTGATTCGAGCGACATCAGCACAAACGCGCCCGCCTCTTCTTTCGAACCATATTGCTGCATGATTGACGCGTACAGGCCACCATTGGTCATATCCATCGCCGCCACCAGCGCCAGGGTGGATAGACCGGCGAACATGCCCACTTCAACGCCATTTTCAGGCATGACGCGCGAGGCAATCGCAGCAACCACCCAGGCAACGGCGATTTTCGTTAATACCAGGGTGCCGGATTTACGCAGCACGGTACCGGTGGCACTGAGTTTGATCGAGGCCCCCATACAGAAGAACCACACCGCCAGAATTGGCACGGTGCCGGTCATTAATCCATTGGTAAAGGAACCAAAATATTTGCCCGCGCCAGGGGAAAAGGTATGGCAAAGCGCGCCGAGAAACAGCGGGATCAACATCATGCCGCCAGGAATTTTATCGATTGCACGTTTAATATGCATTTGAGTATCACCTGTACTAAGCCAGAGGGAGGTGCGTTATTTGTTGCCGTCAGGCATTACGGGCAAGATACCGGCTCACCACAGACAAAAAAGTGATCGCAAATATATTTATGAAACGTTGTTTTATTTTTATTGGATTATCATTTTATTTTTTGATCAGCGTCGCCATACCAGTTGGTTGAAGGCAACAAAAAAGGCGCCAGATGGCGCCTGAAAGAGCTGCGCGATCAAGCGCGCCTGTTTATCACTTCTGCCCATACCAGGCGTTTTTGCCGTGTTTGCGCAGGTAATGCAGATCAAGCAACGTTTGCGAAATCGGTGGGAGTGCCTGGTGTAGTTGCTCGGTATGCAATGCCATATATGCGACCTCCTCCAGCACCACCGCGCTGTGCACTGCCGCATCCGCATCTTTCCCCCAGGCAAAAGGGCCGTGCGAATTCACCAGCACCGCCGGAATCGCGGTGGGCGATATTTCGCGCTTAGCGAAGGTTTCGATAATCACCTGTCCGGTATTCCACTCATATTCCTGCTCGATTTCTTCACGCTGCATAGCCCGTGTGCAAGGAATGGTGCCGTAAAAATCATCCGCATGAGTGGTGCCCCAGGCGAGAATATCCCGCCCTGCCTGCGCCCAGATGGCAGCATGACGTGAATGGGTATGGACTATGCCGCCAATATCTGGCCAGGCGAGGTACAGCGCGCGATGGGTGGCAGTGTCAGATGAGGGGCGCATCTTACCCTCCACCACCTTCCCGCTTTCCAGCTCCACCACCACCATATCGTCACGTTTCATATCAACGTACTTCACCCCGGAAGGTTTGATCACCAGCAGACCGCTTTCACGATCGAGGGCACTGACATTGCCCCAGGTAAAGGTCACCAGGTTATAACGTGGCAGATCCAGATTGGCTTCCAGCACCTGTTGTTTCAGCGCTTCCAGCATGTTTTTTCTCCCGTTAGATGTGATGGAGAAATTGTGCAAAGCCTGGCGCAAAAGCGTTATGGAGGGAATCGCTGTAAAAGCTGCGGAAAGTGGCTGAGGGCGTAAAAATGTGGCGTGAATTCGGAGTTTTCCATCTTCGGAAAAATCCCGTAATGATTAGACTGTCTCCAGCCAACCACGGGACGATTTTATTGCCCGGTGATGCGGCTATCACACTGTTTTTGCATGCGGGCTGCGGATTGCAGGCTCAGGGATGAGAACCGTTATGAAACCACAGGGTGAAATGATTGCAGGAAACAACACCTATACTTAAAAGGTTGTCCCTGTATGTACAATCAAGGAGAAGTTTATGACAACAACAATGAAACGTCTGACCGCCGCCGTGCTGGCTACCACCCTGGTTATTGCCCTGAGCGGTTGTTCAAACTGGTCCAAGCGTGACCGCAATACCGCGATTGGTGCGGGTGCGGGTGCAATTGGCGGTTCTATTCTGACTAACGGAAGCGCATTGGGCACCATTGGTGGTGCTGCTGTTGGTGGCATTATCGGCCATCAGGTTCATTAATTCCGACTACATAACAAAAGGCTTACGCAGCGCATCTACATAAACAGGCCACTCACCGAGTGGCCTGGTCATTTCAACCGCCAGCCAGTTTGACCTTCATGCCTTTAGCTTCAAGCAGCGATTTCAACAGGTCGCGCTTATCGCCCTGAATCTCAATCACGCCGTCTTTCACCGCGCCACCGCAACCGCATTTTTTCTTCAGTTCGGCGGCCAGTTTGGTCAGCGCGTCATCATCGAGATCGACACCGGTGATCAGGCAAACACCTTTACCTTTACGACCACTGGTCTGACGTTGAATACGTACGATGCCATCGCCTTTCGGGCGTACAGCTTTCTCTTCGGTTGGCGTAATGCGGCCGGTTTCGGTGGAGTAAACCAGCGGGTTGTCCTGAGCCATTAGCCCTCCTGTAAACTTTGCAGTATCTGTTGCAGGGTGGTGGCAGGATCGGCAGATTGGGTGATCGGACGCCCAATTACCATATAATCCACCCCTGCCTGCTGCGCCTGCTGTGGCGTCATGATACGACGCTGATCACCCGCGTCACTACCTGCCGGACGAATTCCTGGTGTCACCAGCTTAAAGTCTTTGCCAATCACCTGTTTGAAATGTGCCGCTTCCTGTGCGGAGCACACCACGCCGTCAAGGCCACAGTCACGCGTCAGGCATGCCAGACGTTCGGCCTGTGCCGCAGGAGACAAGGTGATACCAAGCCCTTTCAGATCCTCTTCATCCATGCTGGTGAGTACGGTGACCGCAATCAGTAACGGCGCATCTTTACCGTACGACACCAGCGCCTCACGCGCTGCGTTCATCATGCGTGCCCCACCACTGGCGTGAACGTTAACCATCCATACGCCAAGGTCTGCCGCCGCCGCAACCGCATGCGCCGTGGTGTTCGGGATATCGTGGAATTTCAGATCGAGGAAGATTTCGAAACCACGATCCTGTAACGTTTTCACCAGCGTTGGCCCAAACAACGTGAACATCTCTTTGCCCACTTTCAGGCGGCATTGGCTCGGGTCGATGCGATCGACAAATTGCAGTGCGCTGTCGAGATTATGATAGTCGAGTGCCACCAGAATAGGTGAAGTGGTAACAGGCATAACGTTTCCTCAGTTACAGGCACCCGCAGGCGCGTTAGACAAACGGCAAGCATTCTACCTGCGCGACCTGATGACGACAATCACGGTGCCGGGATTTGTAACCTGTTTGACCGAACCCTGCACGATGCTGCATTGAATAAATAGTTTAGATCTATAGCATGTTGTAACTATAAAATGACTTTTTTTAGAAAAGACGGCCGTTATTGGCCGTCAAGTCCACGAATCGGTTTCACCGAAGACCAGGTACGGCAGGAAGGACAATGCCAGTACAACGCATGCGCAGTGAAACCACATTTCTGGCAGCGATAGCGCGGCTTGGTGCGGATTTGCTCCCCCACCATATCGCGTAACACCATCAGACTCTCTTTTGCCCGACCATCTTCAGCTTCATGCAGGTGAAAATCCATTAAACGATGGAAAACCCGCATCGTCGGATGACGTTGCAACTGGCGATTAATATAGAGTTGCGCCGCTTCCGGGCCTTGTTGTTGTTCAAGGATATCGGCGAGATAGAGTTCAGCGACCGCTCCGGTATTCTCATCCACGCAACGTTGCAGGAATTGCGCCCATTGTTCGGGCTGATCCAGGCGCTGATAACACGTTTCGAGCATTGGCAAGGCTTCACTGACCAACTCTTTATCCTGTTCCAGCACCCGTTGTAAACGTTCGACCGCTTTTGCGTATTCGCCCTGCTCCATAAAAATGCGGCCGGTCATTATCGACACGCGCGCACTTTGACGATCCGCCGCCTCGCCTTTTTTCAGCAGCGTCATGGCCCGTTCAAGATCGTCACTGCTGAGTGCCTGCAAAGCGAGTTCGCAGTAGAA
This sequence comes from Pantoea sp. X-Soil-TKNS-1279, assembly GCF_059730565.1. NCBI lineage: Bacteria > Pseudomonadati > Pseudomonadota > Gammaproteobacteria > Enterobacterales > Erwiniaceae > Pantoea > Pantoea sp. X-Soil-TKNS-1279. Next base: position 2,348,301 of record NZ_AP035948.1, read on the forward strand.
ATGGGCAATTTCGCCTTTCTGCTTGTCCTTTCCCAGTTTGACCAGTTTTTCCGCCACTTCAATGGCCTGCTGCCAGTCACTGGTTGCCTGGTGGATCAGCAGCAGTTGCTGCAACGCACCGATACGAAAATCCGTCTCATCCACCAGCTGGCTAAACATATCCTCTGCGCGGTCATACAAACCAGCCGCCATATAATCGCGGCCAAGTTGTTGCACCGCCAGCAGACGCTGGTCATAACTGAGCGATGCACTTTCCATCAGGGATTGGTGAATGCGGATGGCGCGGTCAACTTCGCCGCGTGAACGGAACAGGTTACCCAGGGTGAGATGGGCTTCGACCGTGCCGCTGTCTTCTTTCAACATGTCGAGGAAGAGATCAACGGCTTTGTCCTGTTGATTGGACAGCAGGAAGTTAACCCCCGCAACGTATTCACGCGACAGGCGATTGGCTTCCTGTTGCTTATCCTGTTGCGCACTGCGTCGGCCCATATACCAACCATACGCCGCAGCCACAGGAAGAAGCAGAAACAGCAATTCAAGCATCTAAGCTTAATCCCGACGACCGGCAGAAGGCGACGTTGTCACCGCCGTCGATTGTTCATTCTGCGCCTGCATACGTTTCAGTTTACGCTGTGCGTGTGCCAGCGATACCCGTAAACGCAACCAGAACAGGCCGCAAATCGCCCATCCCAGCAAGAATCCCGCACCAAACAGAACAGCCAACAATGTGGAAATACGAAATTCGCCCTGCGCCAGCAGATAGTTAAAAGTGATGATTTGGTCGTTATGTGCCCCGAGCGTCACGGAGATGATGAAAATGACCAATACCACGAGAAAAATCAGCAAATATTTCACAATGCATCCTGTCGTGAGGTTATCCAGTAGGAGTATGCCAAAAAAGCCGCGCCGATGCTGCTTATCAGCGCATCAAACCGCCTGATTTAGGCAAGTGCAATCAATAATATGGGGCCGGATGCAAAAATTACAATCCGTCTTCACGCTGTGCAATCTCTTTTGCCTCTGCTGGCGGCACCGTCAACGGCCCGCAAAATCGTTGAGCTAACCAGGTCGCCACCGTGACCAGCAACCAGGAGATCAGTGTCGCCATCACCAAATCGCGTGGCCAATGCATCCCTAACATCAGGCGGCTTCCCATCACCAATGTGGCCCAGACAAATAACACCACAATTGTCAGGGTATGCCGACGGGGCCAGAGCAGACCTATAACCAGCAACGCCCAACTGGCTGCAAACATCGTATGGCCGGAAGGAAAAGCGAAGCCGGTTTCAAAAGCCCAATGCTTTTTTAACCATCCTGGTAGTTGCGTATCATCCGCCACCAGTTGCTCTACCAACTTGCCGCGCTGTTTACGCTTCAATTCATAGAATGCGCTTTCATTGACGCCATGACTTTTTTCCAGCCACACCACATAAGGTCGAGGTTCCTGGACCTGATCTTTGATGAAAGATTTGGTGTACTGACCGACCAGAATCGCACCATTCATGATGACAAGCAGCAGGATGGCAGGCTTGAGCCGAAAACGCAGGCACCAGAGTACCCAGGCACTGAGGATAAAGCTGGTGAGGATTCCCCACGGGCTGGTGACCGTTTCAGTCATCCAGAATAATAGCTTTAACAGCGCACCATTTTCTCCTGGTTGCCACTGCCAGCCAGAAAGCCAGACGCTCAGCGGCATAATCAGCAACAGAAGCGTGCCAAGGGTGGTGCGTTGTATAATTTTTAACATCCATCGTCCTTAAAACCGCGCAAAACACTATGTCAGGCATAACTTTAGCTGAAAAAAGAATAACATAACCGTTGCAGCTTGGATAATTGTGCTTTATCACTACAATAACTCTGACTGATTAACTGCCTGCACCCAGGTTGTGGCACAATATTGTCAGTTTTCGGGCCAATCAGGCCCGTGCGTTATCATGATGATAGCGCATCCTCTGAAGGTTCTGGAGAGTCACATGCAGCTTAAACGGGTAGCAGAAGCCAAACTGCCCACGCCCTGGGGAGATTTCCTCATGGTTGGTTTTGAAGAACTGGCAACCGGTCACGACCATGTCGCGCTGGTCTATGGTGATGTTAGCGACCACAATCCGGTACTGGCACGCGTCCACTCCGAATGCCTGACCGGTGATGCACTGTTCAGCCTGCGTTGCGATTGCGGATTTCAGCTGGAAGCCGCGCTGACCGCTATCGCTGAAGAAGGACGCGGTATCCTGCTTTATCATCGTCAGGAAGGTCGTAATATCGGCCTGTTAAACAAAATTCGCGCCTACGCCTTGCAGGACAAAGGCTACGATACGGTAGAAGCCAACCATCAGTTAGGTTTTGCCGCCGATGAGCGTGATTTCACCCTGTGTGCAGATATGTTCAAACTGCTGGGTGTCAACGAAGTGCGTTTACTGACCAATAACCCACGTAAAGTGGAAATTCTCAGCGAAGCTGGCATCAACATCGTTGAGCGCGTCCCGCTGATTGTCGGGCGTAACCCGAAGAACGCGCATTATCTCGATACTAAAGCCGAAAAAATGGGCCATTTGCTGCCGAAGCAATAAAACAAAGCCGGGAAATTATCCCGGCTTTTTTCTTAGTTCAGCATATTGCGGATCACGTAGTGCAGAATGCCGTCATTCTGGTAATAGGTCAGTTCATTGCCGGTATCAATGCGACAACGTGTCTCCAGCGTCTCTGTAGCACCATCCATGCGCGTCAGCGTCACCTTAACTGTACCGCCAGGCTTGAGCTGATTCAGGTTCGCCACATCAATGTGTTCCTCTCCGGTTAAGTTGAGCGTCTTACGCGTAACGCCCTGTGGGAACTCCAGCGGCAGAATCCCCATACCAATCAGATTGGAACGGTGGATACGTTCAAATGACTCGGCAATCACCACACGTACCCCCTGCAATCGAGGCCCCTTGGCTGCCCAGTCACGACTGGATCCCGATCCATATTCTTTCCCGGCGATCACCGCGAGCGGAACCCCCTCGGACTGATACTTCATGGCTGCATCGTAGATCGCCAATTGCTCATTACTGGGGAAATGTTTGGTGTAACCCCCCTCCACGCCCGGCACCATCTCATTGCGAATACGGATATTGGCAAAGGTGCCGCGCATCATCACCTCATGGTTGCCGCGTCTTGATCCATATGAGTTGAAGTCCGTACGTTCCACACCGTGCGCCAGCAGATAACGCCCTGCCGGGCTTTCTGCCTTGATGCTTCCCGCCGGGGAGATATGGTCGGTGGTGACGGAGTCTCCCAGCATCGCCAGAATGCGTGCTCCTTTGATGTCCTGCACCGGTTTCGGTGTTTTTTCCATATCGTCAAAGAACGGAGAAAGTCGGATATAGGTTGAATCTTCATCCCAGTCATAGGTGGCCGCTTCACTGACTTTAATCTGCTGCCATTCCGGGGTGCCATCAAACACTTCGGCATACTCTTTGTGGAACATATCGCTGGTTACTTTTTGCACATACTCGGCAATTTCTTCCGGCGACGGCCAGATTTCTTTCAGATAAACATCCTTCCCGCGCTGATCCTGACCGATAGGATCGTTTTGCAGATTGAGTTTCATATTGCCCGCCAGCGCATAGGCCACCACCAGCGGTGGCGACGCCAGCCAGTTGGTTTTCACCAGGGGATGGATACGACCTTCAAAATTTCGGTTACCCGAGAGCACCGCGCCGACGGTCAGGTCACCCTCTTTAATGGCGCTCTCAATGCTGTCTGGTAATGGTCCGGAGTTACCAATGCAGGTGGTGCATCCATAACCCACCAGATTAAAACCCAGCTCATCCAGATAGGGCGTAAGTTGCGCCACGGCCAAATAATCGGACACCACTTTAGAGCCGGGTGCCAGTGACGCTTTGACCCACGGCTTACGCATCAATCCCTTTTCCACCGCTTTTTTCGCCAACAGTCCCGCAGCCATCAGCACACTGGGATTCGAGGTGTTGGTGCAGGAGGTAATCGCCGCGATCACTACCGCCCCATCATCCAGTTGATGGCTATCCCCCGTCTCACTGTCACGATAGCTGACACTTTTATGCGGTTTCTGTGCCTGGTTCACCTCCAGTTCATTACTCGCCGCGAAGGCCGCAGGGACATCCGCCAGAGAGACGCGGTCCTGTGGACGCTTCGGACCGGCGAGGCTGGATTCAACCTCGTTCATATCCAGCGCCAGCGTGCTGGTGAAGATCGGTTCATCACCTGGATTACGCCACATACCTTGTGCTTTGGCATAGGCTTCAACCAATTTAATCTGCTCGCTGTCGCGTCCTGTCAGCGTCATGTAGCTAAGAGTAATGTCATCTATCGGGAAAAAGCCGCAGGTGGCACCATATTCGGGAGACATATTGGCGATAGTTGCACGATCAGCCAACGGCAGATCCGCCAGACCATCGCCATAGAATTCAACGAACTTGCCTACAACGCCGTGCTTACGCAGCATCTGCGTGACGGTCAATACCAGGTCGGTCGCCGTGATCCCTGGCCGCAGTTTGCCGGTCAGTTTAAAACCGACCACGTCTGGAATCAGCATCGATACCGGCTGTCCGAGCATTGCCGCCTCAGCTTCAATACCGCCAACCCCCCACCCCAATACACCGAGCGCATTGATCATCGTAGTGTGGGAATCGGTGCCCACCAGGGTATCGGGATACGCCACCTCGTTGCCATCCTGGCTTTCATGCCAGACCGCCTGGCCGAGATATTCCAGATTTACCTGGTGACAAATGCCGGTGCCTGGCGGCACCACGCGAAAACGATTGAAGGCTTTTTGCCCCCAGCGCAGAAAGACATAACGTTCATGGTTGCGCTCCATCTCCAACCGCACGTTCTCTTCAAATGCCTCATCGTCACCAAAATGGTCAACGGTGACAGAGTGGTCAATCACCAGGTCAACCGGAGAGAGCGGATTTACTCTGGCGACATCGCCGCCAAGGCGTTTCACCGCCTCGCGCATTGCCGCCAGGTCAACCACCGCGGGAACGCCGGTAAAATCCTGCATCAGCACGCGCGCCGGACGATAGGCAATTTCACGGTCGGCGTGCGCATCTTTTTGCCATGCGGCCAGCGCCTGAATATCTTCCGCCGTCACAGAATCGCCATCCTGCCAGCGCAGCAGATTCTCCAGCAGGACTTTCATGGATTTAGGCAGGCGTTCAAGGGTTCCAAGGTGATGGGATGCTTTTTGCAGGCTGTAGTAGTGATAAGTATGGTTACCAACTTCGAGCGTCTCCCGGCTCTGCTCGCGCAACGTTAACGACATAGCTCCTCCTCATGGGTTTCTCTTAACCTCAGTAACCGCAAGGTTTAGCTTAAAGATAGACCACATTTTCGTTAACGTTTTGATAACAACACGAATTGACACATTGATCCAAAAACAAAAATGCCCTGGATATTGGCCAGGGCATTTAAAAAAAGAAATAATTTGAGTTATTAAATTACATCATCGTCCACACGGCAGCAGCCCAAACAGCGAATGAAAAGGCATATACGCTGAATCATGACAGGGTAATTGTACTATTCATTGAGTTCATTAAGTCACTCCCTCCCGGATTCCGGGTAAAAAAGGGCTACGGTCTTCAGCTTTAGCTGATGACACCATTTTTTATATGCTGAGTGTTATAGGAAGGGCGTTCAAATTGCCCACCGGATAACCCGGTAAAGAGAAGGACTATTCGTCTATATAAAGAACTGAACGCAGACTGCGTTATTTGGACTTCGGATCCATGAATGATTCAATAAAACCGCGCTGCTTTTCACTCAGTTCCCAGGATGCCGGTATCGCTACATCTTGTTCTGTGCTGGCAACGTCTTTCGCTTTACACGCAGGCGTGTTGGGCTGACGTGCAGAAACCGGAGATTTACGACTGAGTGTATTTGCCCACATGGCTTAACCCCACATACGCCAAATCATTAATGCCACCACTACCCAGAACAAGGCTGAAGCAGCGAAGACAGTCAACCAGGCTTTGCGACGGATGTTCCCTGAACGCTCAACCTTGGTGCTTTTAGCCCGGAAGTCCGGTTGTACAGTTAATCTCGTAGCCATAGTTTTTGATAATCACTCTCAATAAAACGATTGTTAACATCGATTAAGATTTAGGACGAATCCTAAACGCCTTAAGTCCAAAAATCCAGTTATTTTTATTGAGCACAACGATTAATGCTATTTATCAAAACACCGAAAAATGATGAGATAAATTTAATAACTAAGCAAACTATTAATTAAAAACTAACTTTGTAAATTTGGGTTAAATCAAAATTAGATCCATTCTAAATTCAAGTTTAAATTAGCGATGCAGCAAAAAAGCCCTTCGCCATCAACTCTTAACTGGAGTATGGGAATATTCCTGGGATCACGCAAAGCGGTAAAGTAAAAAATGTGTACTAATTCGCATTTAACAACTAACAATGAAAAAACATGTGACCGATGTTTCATTTACATAAAATTAATCTAATTTTTGAGCTACCAATGGCGCTAAGCAACGGCAAAAAAAACAAAGGGTGCCCAATGGGCACCCTGTTAACATAGTGAGTTTACAGGCTATTTGAAGGGTAACTTGATATCACGGAACATCGCTTCGATATCTTCGTTGGAGCGCAATGCCACCGCAGTATCCACCACATCGCGGGTCAAATGCGGTGCGAAACGTTGAATAAAATCATACATATAGCTTCGCAGGAAGGTGCTACGTCTGAAGCCAATTTTAGTCGTGCTATTGGTAAAGATCTCTGATGCTTCAATGCGTACCAGATCAGGGTCAGAAACCGGATCTACCGCCATGCTGGCAATCACCCCAACCCCCAGCCCCAGACGGACATAGGTCTTAATGACGTCAGCATCGGTTGCAGTAAACACAATACGCGGCGTCAGCCCCGCACGATTAAACGCCGTATCCAGTTCAGAACGCCCGGTAAAGCCGAAGGTATATGTCACCAAAGGAAACTCCGCCAGTTCCTCAATCGTCACCTGCGCTTTGCCTGCCAGCGGATGGTCGGGCGTCACGACAATCGCACGATTCCAGTGATAGCAAGGCAGCATAATCAGGTCATCGTAAAGATGCAGCGCTTCGGTGGCGATGGCAAAGTCAGCGTTACCTTTTGAAACTGCTTCCGCAATTTGCGTCGGTGAGCCTTGGTGCATATGCAGGGAAACACGAGGATAGCGTTCAATAAAGCCTTTGATTACACCGGGAAGCGCATAACGAGCCTGGGTATGGGTAGTGGCGACGTATAAAGAGCCTTTATCAGGCCAGGTATGCTCACCCGCCACCGATTTGATGGCATCCACTTTTGATAACACTTCACGGGCAATGCGGATGATTTCCTCACCGGCTGGTGTCACCTGCGTCAGGTGCTTACCGCTACGAGCAAAAATCTGCACCCCCAGCTCATCTTCCAGCATTCTGACTTGCTTACTGATGCCCGGCTGCGACGTATATAAGCCTTCTGCCGTCGAAGAAACATTGAGGTTGTGATTGACCACTTCAACGATGTAGCGCAACTGCTGCAATTTCATAGTTATATCTTCCCGGTAGGCGACAGAGGAGCAATCCCGGCGAGCGTATTTTCGCCTTGAGCGAGATATTCAGGGAAAGCGTGTCAGCGAAACGTAAAATCTATAACCACTATATCAGTTAAAGAAAGAATGTAGAACGATTAGCTATAAGGATGGTGAAAAGGCCAGCTGACGCTGGCCTTGGGGGATTACTTCTTCGCTTCCTGCCAACTGCCATCGATATAGAAGGCAGACCAACCGGTCGCTTTGCCTTCTTTCTCCGAAGCAACATACTGCTGTTTCGTTTTACGGCTAAAACGCACCATGGTTTTGTTGCCTTCCGGATCGGCTGCCGGCGCTTCCGCCAGGTACTTCAGTTTCTCAGGCAGGCGATCGGCGAAACGCTGCAACTCTTCCACCAGCGGTGCACGGGTTTCGCGTGATTTCGGGAAGGTGTTGGCTGCGAGGAACACGCCAGCAGCACCGTCACGCAACACAAAGTAAGCGTCTGACTTCTCACAAGGCAGTTCTGGCAACGGGACCGGATCTTCCTTCGGCGGTGCCACTTCACCATTACGCAGGATTTTACGGGTATTTTTACACTCGTCGTTGGTACAGGCCATGTACTTACCAAAACGCCCCATTTTCAGGTGCATTTCCGAGCCACATTTTTCGCACTCAACAATCGGGCCGTCGTACCCTTTGATACGGAACTCACCTTGCTCGATCTCGTAGCCGTCACATTCCGGGTTATTACCGCAGACGTGCAACTTGCGCTGATTATCAATCAGATAGCTGTCCATCGCGGTGCCGCATTTCTGGCAACGGCGACGGGCGCGCAACGCGTTGGTTTCGGCGTCGTCACCTTCCAGCACGTTGAGTACTTCATTTTCCGGGATCAGGTTGATGGTTTGCTTGCAACGCTCTTTCGGCGGCAAGGCATAACCTGAACAGCCAAGGAACACGCCGGTGCTGGCAGTACGAATCCCCATCTTACGTCCACAGGTTGGACAATCGATAGATGTCAGCACCATCTGGTTCGGCTGCATGCCGCCCTCTTCCGGTTCTTTTTCCGCCTGGTCCAGCTGCTGGCTAAAATCGCTAAAGAACGAATCCAGCACGCCCTTCCATTCAGCCTGATTATTCGCGACCTGGTCGAGGCTGTCTTCCATATGGGCTGTGAAATCGTAGTTCATCAGCTCGCGGAAGTTTTCTTCCAGACGATCGGTCACAATCTCACCCATCTTCTCGGCATAGAAACGGCGGTTTTCTACCCGCACATAACCACGATCCTGGATGGTCGAGATAATCGAAGCGTAGGTCGAAGGACGACCAATACCGCGTTTTTCCAGTTCACGTACCAGCGAAGCTTCGCTGAAACGGGCTGGCGGTTTGGTGAAATGCTGGCTTGGCAGCACTTCTTTGAGATCCAGCACATCACCCACGTTTACCGGTGGCAGCGTCAAATCTTCATCATTTTTACGCAGCGCGGGCATCACGCGCGTCCAGCCGTCAAAACGCAGTGTGCGTCCTTTGGCTTTCAGTTTGAAATCACCTGCGCCAACGGTCAGGGTGGTGGAATCATACTGCGCCGGTACCATCTGACAGGCGACAAACTGACGCCAAATCAGCTGATACAGTTTCTGCGCATCTGTTTCCATATCTTTTAGTTGGTCTGCTGCCACAGCCACATCAGAAGGGCGAATCGCTTCGTGCGCTTCCTGCGAGTTATCTTTGCTGGCGTAGGTATTTGGCGCATCCGGCAGATATTTGGCACCGAAGTTTTTATCGATATAACCGCGTGCCATAGTAATGGCATCCTGACTCAGGTTGGTGGAGTCAGTACGCATATAAGTAATGTGGCCCGCTTCATACAGACGCTGTGCCATCATCATCGTTTTCTTCACCCCGAAGCCGAGACGCGTGCTGGCCGCCTGTTGCAACGTGGAAGTGATAAAGGGCGCAGAAGGTTTGCTGCTGGTCGGTTTGTCTTCACGGTCCAGTACGTCGTAACGCGCTTTTTGCAGCAACGCCACCGCGGCATAGGTTTGCTCGCGGTTAACCGGACGGAACGCCTTGTCACCCTGATGAGTCACCTGCATAGCCAGTGCATCACCTTTCGGCGTCACCAGGTCAGCATCAACTTCCCAGTATTCTTCCGGAACGAAGGCTTTGATTTCACGTTCGCGCTCAACCACCAGGCGCACTGCCACTGACTGCACACGTCCGGCAGAGAGGCCTCGGGCGATTTTTTTCCACAGCAGCGGAGAAACCATATAACCCACCACGCGGTCCATAAAACGGCGCGCCTGTTGGGCATTAACACGTTCGATATTCAGTTCGCCAGGCTTCTCAAACGCCTGACGAATCGCATTTTTGGTGATTTCGTTAAACACCACGCGGCTGAAACGCTTGTCATCACCACCGATCACTTCCCGCAGGTGCCAGGCAATGGCTTCCCCTTCGCGGTCAAGGTCGGTTGCGAGATAGATATGGTCAGCATCGGCAGCCAGGCTTTTTAGCTCAGAGACCACTTTCTCTTTGCCTGGCAAGATTTGATAATCTGCCTGCCAGCCATGCCAGGGATCCACGCCCATACGGTTGACCAGCGCAGCTTTTTCGTCTTTTTTGACCTTTTTGCCAGCCGGTTTCGCTTTTTCCCCATCGGCAGTTTTACGGGCTGTTGAACCACTGGTCGGCAAATCACGGATATGACCGACGCTGGATTTCACCACGTAGTCATTACCGAGGTATTTATTGATTGTTTTGGCCTTTGCCGGGGACTCAACGATGACGAGTGCTTTACCCATATGTACCTTTACCTAATTGAAACGTCCTGATAAACGGGAGAGGATTGAAGACCCTAAAACCCAATGGGTTCAATATTGCTGCCACTGTTTCACTTTTCAAGGCAACCGGGACAATCTCAGGTCAGATTGCATCGACTTATGCAACTTTATGATTAGGAGCGAGTTTTCCATCTGACAATATCACACATCCCAGTGTGATCTCCCTGAAATCTGAATCGCCCACACTCTACCTGATAAAATCCGTTACGCAACTTAATTAGCATCCTGGTTAATTTTGCGCCAACTTAACACTCCCGAGCGGGTTTGCACCTTATGCTCACTGGCAAGTAATATAGAAGGAGAAAAGAGGCTGTCAAAAAAGGAGTGAATAATGTCAGCATTTACGGAATCCATTTCGCGCCAGGCGTTACTGGAAAAGGCCAATCAACTGATCAAAGAACACGATGATTATTTTGCCGGTATGGAAGCGACGGATGTCATCCAGCAACGCGATGTGCTGGTGTTTCGCGGCCCGTTGTTTCTCGATAACGACGAGTTACCGACCGCCAAAACCACCGCAGTATTTAACGTGTTTAAATACCTGGCTATCACCTTCTCGCCCCAGTATCACCTGGAGTAAAACGCCCTTATTTGTAGCAGCGCGATAAATCGCGCTGCTACAGGATAGAGTAGTTTTACAAGAGCGGCTTGTTGCCACGCTGCCACATTTTCAGAATCAGTCGCTCTGCGGCAAGACTGGCGCTATGGGTCATACGATCGATCATTTTACGTTTACGCGCATAATGCACACCCAGCACGGTGAAGCGTTCCATCTGATTGATAATCAACGCATCGCTGGTGCCAATCTCATCCACCAGCCCCAGTTCCAGCGCCTGGCGCCCGTACCAATGCTCACCCGTGGCGACTTTTTCCACATCCAGCCCCGGGCGCATTTGATGAACAAAATCTTTGAACAGCAGATGAGTTTCATTCAGGTCTTCACGAAACTTTTCACGCCCTTCATCGGTATTTTCACCGAACAAAGTCAGGGTGCGTTTATATTGCCCGGCGGTATGCAGTTCAACATCAATATCGTTTCGCTTCAGCAGGCGATTAAAATTAGGAATCTGCGCCACTACCCCGATGGAGCCGATGATTGAGAATGGCGCGGCAACGATACGATCGGCCACGCACGCCATCATATAACCACCGCTGGCCGCTACCTTATCTACCGCTGCCGTCAGCGTCAGGCCAGCATCGCGCAGACGTTGCAGCTGCGAAGCCGCCAGGCCGTAGCCGTGCACCACACCGCCCGGGCTTTCCAGCTTCAGCAGCACCTCATCGCCAGGCGTTGCCACCGCCAGCACAGCGGAGATCTCTTCACGCAACGAACTGACTTCTCCGGCGTCCATGCTGCCTTTAAATTCCAGCACGTAAAGCGTCGGCTTTTCGGTCTCCGTCACGCCGGTTTTCGCCTGTCGTTTGGCGAGTTTGGCTTTTTGTTTCTCTTCTTTTTTATGTTGCTTCAACCAAACTTTTTGCGCTTGCGGTTTCATCTTCGCCAACTGCAAATCTTCTTTCATCTGGCGGTAGTCTTCATCCAGATGGGTTAAGCGCAGCTGACCACCGCTGTGACGTTTCCGCATCGCCGCATTGAGCACAATCAGAACAATAGCTGCGATCGTCACCACTAAGGTGACGGCCTTGGCCAGAAATAATCCATAACTGGAGAGTAAATCCATTCTGCCGCCTTATTAAACAGTGAATTACAAACAAAGCCCGAGTTTACCCGCTTTAGTGGCATTCGTCGCCTGAATTGCCCGCGGGCGGCACAGAAAGCGCGGTTGAGCGATTGCGCCAGACCGTAAATTAAGGCATAAAGCCAAAAAACCTTCTGACCTGTGCAAAGGACATCGCTGTGCATTATCAACCGAAAAGCGATCTGCTTGAAAACCGTATTATCCTGGTAACCGGCGCTTCAGACGGCATTGGCCGTGAAGCCGCGTTAACCTATGCGCGCTATGGCGCGCAGGTGATCCTGCTGGGGCGCAACCCGCACACCTTGCAGCAAACTGAACAGGCGATTAATCAGTTGCAAAAAAAACCGGCATCCACCCTGCTGCTGGATTTTGCCCATGCCACACCTGAGAGCTGCCAGCAACTGGCACAACAACTGGCGCAGCAAGTGCCACGCCTCGACGGGGTGCTACATAACGCGGGCATCCTCGGTGAGATTGTCCCCCTGGCAGAGCTGGAGCCGCATATCTGGCGTCAGGTGATGCAGATTAACCTTGATGCTACCTTCTACCTCACTCAGGCCCTGCTGCCATTGCTGCTGAAATCCGATGCCGGATCGCTGATCTTTACCACCTCAAGCGTCGGTCGCGTTGGTCGCTCCGGTTGGGGGGCGTATGCGGTATCGAAATTCGCCACCGAGGGGATGATGCAGGTGCTGGCAGATGAATACAAAAACCGCCATTTACGGGTGAACTGCATCAATCCCGGCGGCACCCGCACCAAAATGCGCGCCAGTGCCTTCCCGCAGGAAGATGCCAGCCTGCTGAAAACCCCGGCGGATTTGATGCCGTTGTATCTTTATTTAATGGGTGATGACAGCCGCCGCAAGACTGGCATCAGTTTTGATGCTCAGCCAGGACGCAAACCCGGACCGGCCAGCGCATGAGTGAACAACGACATCAACAACGTCAGCAGCGTTTGAAAGAACAGGTTGATGCACGCATCAAAGCGGCGAATGAGGTGCGCGGCATTCTGATGGTGTTTACCGGCAATGGCAAAGGCAAGACTACCGCCGCGTTTGGCACAGCCCTGCGCGCTTGTGGTCACGGTAAAAAAGTTGCTGCGATTCAGTTCATTAAAGGTGAATGGCCCAACGGCGAACGTAATCTGCTGGAACAGCACGGAGTGGAATTCCAGGTGATGGCGACCGGCTTTACCTGGGAAACCCAGAACCGGGCGACCGATACCGCCGCTTGCCAGCAGGTGTGGCAACATGCAAAACGTATGCTGGCGGATCCGCAACTGGATTTAGTGATTCTGGATGAGATCACTTACATGGTTAGCATGGATTATCTGGATCTGGATGAACTGGTCGCCGCATTGCAGCAACGACCCACGGGACAGAGCGTGATCATTACCGGCCGCGGCTGCCATCGCAGCTTAACCGAGCTGGCGGATACCGTGACGGAAATGCGTCCGGTGAAACACGCCTTTGATGCCGGGATTCAGGCCCAGCAAGGTATTGACTGGTAAAAAAAGACGCCGCACTGGCGTCCTTTTTATTCTCAGGCGCCGCGTTTGCTGCTACGGCGTGGTGAGTTGCTCACCTGGCTGTGCCGCTTCACCGCACGGCGGATCTGGTTGGCTTTGGTACGACGGCGATCTTTCTCAACCGCAACTTTGGTCACCGTCTCCTCCGGCATCCCCACCAGGGTACGCAGATAGTTGACCGCCGGTAATTCCAGCTCCATCCAGCCACCGCGCGGAAGCCCCTTCGGCAGTTGGATATCACCATAACGCACACGCATCAGGCGGCTCACCTGCACGCCTACCGCTTCCCATAAACGACGAACTTCACGGTTACGTCCTTCGGTCAGCGTGACGTTGTACCACTGGTTGATCCCTTCACCACCTGCAAAACGCAGGGTTTTGAACGCAGCAGGGCCGTCTTCCAGTTGCACGCCCTTGCTCAGTTGACGAATTTTATCGTCGCCCACTTCACCGAACACGCGCACGGCATATTCACGCTCGACTTCACGGCTGGGATGCATCAGGCGGTTCGCCAGCTCCCCGTCGGTGGTGAACAGCAGCAGGCCACAGGTGTTCACGTCCAGACGGCCAACGGCAATCCAGCGGGAACCGCGCAGGCGCGGCAGACGATCAAACACCGTCGGACGACCTTCCGGATCGTTACGCGTACAGAGTTCGCCTTCAGGTTTGTAGTAGGCTAACACCCGGCATACTTCGGTGGTGGATTCAGCGATGGACACCAGATGCCCATCGATGCGGATTTTCAGGGATTTGTCGCTTTCTATGCGATCGCCCAGCGTCGCCAGTTTGCCGTCAACGCTGACGCGTCCGGCTGAAATCATGGTTTCGATTTCACGGCGCGAGCCATGACCGGCGCGCGCTAACACTTTCTGTAATTTCTCGCTCATTGAGCAGCCTCGTTGTCGCCTTCCCAGGCGTCGTGGTAAGAAGGTACAGATACAGGGATTACCAGTTCCCATATCGGAATTCGGATTAACCGCCAGACCTTCAGGCGGCCCGCGATTTTACACTAAGCATAGCAGCGTTAAAACCTTTTACTTTTCTGCCGATAACAATGGTCGCGCAGATTTCCATCACCCCGGGGTCAAAAATCCCATCCATTCGCCAGACTAATAAATCACGTTCTGCGCTACGCAGCGACTTTGACTCAACCCTCTGAATTTTTGTCTTTTTAGCTTAAGACTTCCCTGGCTTAAACCGACCTCACTTAAACAAACTGATACATTAGCCAGACTCAAGGCTCATATCGCAGCAGAGCTATCTGTACTTATGATAAAATGCCATTTCAAAGACCAAACCCTAAGGTAAAAACAGGATAAAACTCCACTAAAAAAGGTTAAGTAAGTTTCGTAAGCGCATTAAATGTAAATCCTCAGCCAAATAATATCGTGGATTGGATTATATCTATATTTTCCGATTTATTTGAGAAAGGTTAAATTTCTGAATTGTTCTGAATTAAAAATTGTGTAAAATTTGAGCCTGAAATCCAGTGCGTCGTAAAAATAAAAAAATTAAGACTTACTTTTTATTATCGATTTACCAACAAATCATTAACGAGCACTGTGAAATTTCATTGATATTATAAACCGGCGCGCGCGGGAGCTGTTGCGTTAA
This sequence comes from Pantoea sp. X-Soil-TKNS-1279, assembly GCF_059730565.1. Classification (NCBI taxonomy): domain Bacteria; kingdom Pseudomonadati; phylum Pseudomonadota; class Gammaproteobacteria; order Enterobacterales; family Erwiniaceae; genus Pantoea; species Pantoea sp. X-Soil-TKNS-1279. The sequence continues at coordinate 2,363,508 of NZ_AP035948.1, forward strand.
TTCATTCAGGTACGAATTAAACTTGCATGCCAAAAATCTTCACCAGGGATTTTGCCGGCATGCCTGAATAAAGATGACTATTATGAGAACGTCACTGCTTTGGCCTGCGCTCGCCGCGCTGGCACTGAGCGGTTGTTCCGTGGGCCATACTGAGTACAGCCGTGCGGCGCTGCAACACGTTGATATGAGCGTGACCGGCATCCCGACTGTACTGGGTTTAGGTGTCCTTGGCACAACCATTCCCTTAACGCCAGAATACAGCCTGACCGCTGCGCACGTTGCAACCACTGCCGTCCAGCGTGTGAAGGCTTATCATCCGTATTGTGATGTGGCAATTATTTATCACAAGAACGATCCCAGTACCCTGGTTAAATTCCGCAAAAGCAACATTGGCGAACCGATTAAGATGTACGGTTACAGTTTTGTTTCTGCCATGCCAGTGGAATCAAGTGGCGTTAATTTAGCGCGCACTGCAATTAACAATCGCTGGAATAAAAAACCTTGTGTCGCAATGGCAACCAATGCCGGTGTTGTACAGGGAATGTCGGGCGGCGCGGTTTATAATGCAGACCAGACAATGGCCGGCGTTATTGTCGGCTATAGCCACCGGATTGATAATATTCGTAGCGGTCAGGCGGTGTTGAAAGATGTGTCGCTGTATATTCCGTACGGTGAATTCAGGAGCTGGCTGGAGAGAAATATTGGTCAGACACCCGACAGCGCGCCTGACCACACATAATTACTGGAACGGGCGAATATCGCCCACCCCTTCACGCACGATTACCGGAGCATCGCTGGTGAGATCGATAACCGTGGTCGGCTGCTGTCCCAGCGTGCCGCCATCAATGATCAGGTCCACCAGCTTGCCGATGCTGTGCTGAATCTCTTCCGGATCGGATTCGGTGAAATCGTTGCCTGGCAGCATCAGCGAGGTCGACATCATCGGTTCGTTGAGCGCTTCCAGCAGCGCCAGAGCCACCGGGTTCGACGGCACACGCAGACCAATGGTCTTACGTTTGTCGTTCATCAGGCGACGCGGCACCTCTTTGGTCGCTTTCAGAATAAAGGTGTAGCTTCCCGGCGTGTTGTTTTTAATGATGCGAAACGCCGAGTTGTCCACCTGTGAATAGGTCGAAAGCTCCGATAAATCACGGCACATCAGGGTAAAGTTGTGATGCCCATCCAGCTGACGAATGCGGCAAATACGCTCCATGGCATTTTTCTCTTCGAGACGGCAACCCAGCGCGTAACCGGAATCGGTCGGATAGACAATCACCCCACCTTTGTTGAGATAGTCAACCGCCTGGTTAACCAGACGCGGCTGCGGATTTTCGGGATGAATATGGAACAATTGACTCATAAAAACCTCATATCACCTGTCGCTGGGGTTCAGCTCAGGCGCAAGCACGGGAAAGCGTTCCCAGATCGGTTCCACACCGCCTGGTAACCACAGCTTGCGACCCAGTTCGATCCACGGACAGGGTTGGTGAAAATCAGATCCCTGCGACGCTGCCAGCTGATGTTCGCGGGCATACGTTGCCAGCTGGCTACGTTCGTTTGGCGCCTGCTGGCATTGCGCCACTTCCATTGCATCGCCACCTGCCTCCGTGAAATGGGCAATCAGTCGTCTCAGCCATTTGCCGGAAAGACCGTAACGTCCGGGGTGTGCCAGCACGGCAAAGCCGCCAGAATCATGAATTGCATCAATGGCTTGTTTAATTGTACACCATTGCGGGGGCACATAACCGGTTTTCCCACGCGCCAGGTAGTTCTTAAACACCTGGGCAAGGTTATCCGCTTTCCCGATTTCAACCAGATAGCGAGCAAAATGGCCGCGCGTGATCACCCCACCCTGTGCCAGACGCTGCGCTCCGTCCAGCGCACCAGGAATTCGTGCGCGCTCCAGCCGTTCGGCGATCAGCAGCGCCCGTTGCTCACGGCAGTGATGTTGCTGCGCCAGGAATTGGGTCAGTGCCAGATGCTGGCAGTCGACATGCAATCCGACAATATGGATTTCATGATTTTCCCATAACGTTGAGGCTTCCAGCCCGGCGACCACTTTAAGCGGCAAGTTGTGCTGCGCTACCGTTTGTTGCGCTTCGGCCACCCCGGCAACGGTATCGTGATCGGTAATGGCGAGCACGCCGACACGCATCTCCACTGCGCGCTGCACCAGCGCCGCAGGGGTCAGCACGCCGTCAGAAGCCAGCGTATGGCTGTGTAAATCGTAAAGGGGAAAACGGGGGATGTCCGACAAGAATAGCTCCAGCAACTGCATAAACCGGCAGGCATGATACCGATTTTGCCCTTAACTGAAAAAGGGTATTGACTTTTTTCAGCCGAACCAGTTAACTAGTACGCAAGTTCACACGTAACGGGTATTTAATCATGGCTGTTGTTCACACGCATTCAAATGGTTGGTGGCGCGATGTTCCCGAACACGGGCGACGTCGTCGTGCACAACTTGCGTAAACGCTGTGCAGATACCTGAGCCCGCCACCGAGCGGGCTTTTTTTTGAGCTAAATTCAGAGAATTCATCATGCCAAATGCGAAACCTACATTGAAGTTGATTACCGGCACCGCGCCCTATCGCGAAGATCCGGCCGCAGTGTTTCATCAATTATGCGGCGCACGTCCGGCAACCCTGCTGCTTGAATCCGCCGATATCGACAGCAAACGTAACCTGAAAAGCCTGTTAATCGTGGATAGCGCCCTGCGTATCAGCGCTACCGGCAACGTAGTCACTATTCAGGCGCTGTCTGAGAATGGCCGCTCATTGCTGGCGCTGCTGGATGAAGCATTACCGCAGGCGGTGCAGATTGCTGTACGTCCCGATGGCCGTGAGCTGCACTTCCCGCAACCCCAGGATTTACAGGATGAAGATTCGCGCCTGAAAGCGTTGTCGGTGTTTGACGCGTTACGTCTGATTCCGCAACTGGTGCAAAGCCCGGAGGAAGAGCGTGAAGCGATGTTCCTCGGTGGATTATTCGCCTATGACCTGGTGGCCGGTTTCGAAGAATTACCTGAGCTTCGCAATGATCAGCGCTGCCCGGATTACTGCTTCTATCTGGCAGAAACCTTGCTGGTGATTGACCATCAGACGCGCAGTGCTCGCCTACAGGCCAGCCTGTTCTGCCCTTCCACCAGCGAGTTCCAACGTCTGCAAAGTCGTGTCGAACAGTTGCGTGGACAGATGACACAGCCCGCACCCGCCTTGCCGGTGCAAACCGTAGAACATATGGCCCTCAGCACCAACCAAAGCGATGAGGTCTATTGCAACGTGGTGAGCCAGATGCAGGAAGCCATTCGCATTGGTGAGATCTTCCAGGTGGTGCCATCGCGTCGTTTCTCGTTGCCTTGCCCGTCACCGCTGGCGGCCTATGACACGCTGAAAAACAGCAACCCCAGCCCGTATATGTTCTTTATGCAGGACCAGGATTTCGCGCTGTTCGGCGCCTCGCCGGAAAGCTCGCTGAAATACGATGCCACCAGTCGTCAGATTGAAATCTACCCAATCGCCGGTACACGCCCGCGTGGCCGTCATGCCGATGGCTCGCTGGATCGCGATCTGGACAGCCGTATCGAGCTGGAAATGCGTACCGACCATAAAGAGCTGGCCGAACATCTGATGCTGGTCGATCTGGCGCGTAACGATCTGGCACGCATCTGTGTGCCGGGCAGCCGCTATGTCGCCGATCTGACCAGCGTTGACCGCTACACCTATGTGATGCATCTGGTTTCCCGCGTGGTGGGTACGTTACGTCATGACCTGGATGTGCTGCATGCCTATCGTGCCGTGATGAACATGGGCACCCTGAGCGGCGCGCCTAAAGTGCGTGCCATGCAACTGATTGCCAACGCCGAAGGCACTCGTCGCGGCAGCTATGGCGGTGCGGTCGGTTACTTCACTGCGCACGGCGACCTCGACACTTGTATCGTCATTCGTTCTGCCTGGGTGGAAGATGGCGTCGCCACGGTACAAGCCGGTGCCGGTATCGTGTTGGATTCTCAGCCCCAGGCGGAAGCCGATGAAAGCCGTAATAAAGCCCGCGCAGTGCTGCGCGCGATTGCCACCGCCCATCACTGCAAGGAGATTTTCTGATGGCCGATATCCTGCTGCTCGATAATATCGACTCCTTTACTTACAACCTCGTTGATCAGCTGCGGACCTTCGGCCACAACGTGGTGATCTACCGTAATAACCTGCCAGCGGAGCTGTTGGTTGAACGCTTACAGCAGATGGAAAACCCGGTGCTGATGCTGTCTCCCGGACCGGGCGCGCCGAAAGATGCCGGTTGTATGCCGGAACTGTTGCGCACCCTGCGTGGCCGCCTGCCGATTATCGGTATCTGCCTCGGCCATCAGGCGATTGTTGAAGCCTATGGCGGCCAGGTAGGTCAGGCCGGTGAAATTCTGCATGGTAAAGCTTCCTCCATTACCCATGACGGCATTGGCATGTTTGCCGGTCTGAGCAATCCCCTGCCCGTCGCGCGCTATCACTCACTGGTGGGGAGCAATACCCCAGCCGAGCTGACGGTGAACGCCAGCTACAACGGCATGGTGATGGCGGTACGTCACGATGCCGATCGCGTATGCGGCTTCCAGTTCCATCCTGAATCTATTCTGACCACCCAGGGCGCACGTTTGTTAGAGCAGACGCTGGCCTGGGCGCTGGCGAAGTAATAGGGAGATAATGATGCAAGCTATTCTGGAAAAACTTTATCAGGCCCAGACGCTGACTCAGGCTGAAAGCCATCAGCTGTTTAGCGCCATTATTACCGGCCAACTGGAACCGACCCAACTGGCCGCTGCGCTGATTGCCATGAAAGTGCGTGGCGAGCGCCCGGAAGAGATCGCCGGTGCTGCGTCAGCGCTGCTGGAAGATGCCAAACCCTTCCCGCGCCCGGATTACACCTTTGCCGATATCGTTGGCACCGGTGGTGACGGCAGCAACAGCATTAATATCTCCACCGCCAGCGCCTTTGTTGCGGCGACCTGTGGCCTGAAAGTCGCCAAGCATGGCAATCGCAGCGTATCGAGCAAATCCGGTTCGTCCGACCTGCTGGCGGCGTTTGGCATCAATCTGGACATGCCGCCAGAGCATGCGCGCCAGGCGCTGGATGATCTGAACGTCTGTTTCCTGTTCGCGCCGCAATATCACAGCGGTTTCCGTCACGCGATGCCGGTACGTCAGCAGCTGAAAACCCGCACCCTGTTCAACGTACTCGGTCCGTTGATTAACCCGGCGCGTCCACCGCTGGCGGTGATCGGCGTGTACAGCCCGGAGCTGGTGCTGCCGATTGCCCAGACGTTGAAAGTGCTCGGCTACCAGCGTGCCGCCGTGGTGCACGGTGGCGGAATGGACGAAGTGGCGTTGCATAGCCCAACCCAGGTGGCGGAGCTGCGTGACGGCGAAATTACCGGCTATCAGCTGACGCCAGAAGACTTTGGTTTCCGCTTCCACGACAAAGAAGCGCTGGCGGGCGGTACACCGGAAGAAAACCGTGACATTCTGACGCGTTTACTCCAGGGTAAAGGCCAGCAAGCGCACGAGGAAGCCGTTGCGGTGAACGTGGCGATGTTGCTGAAAGTATTTGGTAATGAAGATTTGCGTGATAACGCACAACGCGCCATCACCGCCATTCGCAGCGGTCAGGCCTATGAACGCGTTGTCGCACTGGCAGCGAGAGGATGAGATGAGCATTAAGGGAACCGTGTTAGAAAAAATTGTGCTGGATAAAGCCGTCTGGGTCGAGGCGCGTAAAGCGCAGCAGCCCCTGACCACTTTCCAGAACAGCCTGCAACCGGCCGAACGCCATTTTTACGATGCGCTGCGCGGTACACGAACTGCCTTTATTCTGGAATGCAAAAAGGCGTCACCGTCGAAGGGACTGATTCGTGAGGACTTTGATCCCGCGACCATCGCCGGTATTTATCGGAACTATGCCTCCGCCGTTTCCGTATTGACCGATGAAAAATACTTCCAGGGCAACTTCGAGTTTCTGCCCATCGTCAGTGCGGCGATCACGCAACCGGTGCTGTGCAAAGATTTTATCATCGACCCTTATCAGATCTACCTGGCGCGTCATTACCAGGCCGATGCCATTCTGTTGATGCTGTCGGTGTTGGATGACGAGCAGTACCGCCAACTGGCCGCGGTGGCCCACAGCCTGAAAATGGGTGTTCTGACCGAGGTTAGCAACGAAGAAGAGCTGGAACGCGCCATCGCGCTGGAAGCCAAAGTGGTAGGCATCAATAACCGCGACCTGCGCGACCTGTCGATTGACCTGAATCGTACACGCCAGCTTGCTCCACGCCTCAGCCACGGCGTAACGGTGATTAGTGAGTCCGGCATTCATAACTATGCACAGATCCGTGAACTCAGCCATTTTGCCAATGGTTTCCTGATTGGTTCGGCGCTGATGGAAGAAGATGACCTCAACGCAGGCGTGCGTCGCGTATTGTTGGGTGACAACAAGGTGTGTGGCCTGACCCGTGCGGAAGATGCGCGCAGCGCCCATGAGGCCGGTGCCATTTATGGTGGGGTGATTTTTGCCGCAGGCTCGCCACGTCAGGTGAGTACGCAACAGGCGCAGGCGGTGATCGCCGCTGCACCGTTGAAATACGTTGGCGTGTTTCGCAATCAGGGCATAAGTGACATTGTCACGCAAGTCAACGCGCTCAACCTGTTCGCCGTCCAGTTGCATGGCGATGAAAACCCGGCATTTGTTGCCGAACTGCGTCAGGCCTTGCCGGAAACCGTGCAGATCTGGAAAGCGCTGAGTATCAAAGATGCGCTCCCTGCGCGCGACTGGCCGCATGTTGACCGCTATGTATTTGATAATGGTCAGGGCGGTACCGGCCAGCGTTTTGACTGGTCACTGTTGCAGGGACAGGATCTCAGCAATGTGCTGCTGGCGGGCGGATTAAGCGCCGACAACTGTGTCGAAGCGGCACAACTGGGTTGCGCCGGTCTGGACTTCAATTCTGGTGTGGAATCGTCGCCGGGCATTAAAGATGCCAGCAAAATTGCCGCAGTGTTCCGCACCTTACGCGCCTATTAATTTCTCTTGCCCGCCGGGAGCGGGCTGGATAAGGAAGATGAGAAGATGACGTTACTGAATCCCTATTTTGGCGAGTTTGGCGGGCAATATGTGCCGCAAATCCTGATGCCTGCTCTGCGTCAGCTGGAAGCGGCATTTGTCGAAGCCCAGCGCGATCCGGATTTTCAGGCCGAATTTACTGACCTGCTGAAAAACTATGCCGGTCGCCCCACGGCGCTGACGCTGTGCCGCAACCTGACCAAAGGCACCAAAACTCGCCTGTATCTGAAGCGTGAAGATTTGCTGCACGGTGGCGCGCACAAAACTAACCAGGTGCTTGGTCAGGCATTGCTGGCAAAGCGCATGGGCAAAAATGAAATCATCGCGGAAACCGGTGCGGGTCAGCACGGCGTCGCCTCTGCCCTGGCCTGTGCGCTGCTGGGTATGAAGTGCCGCATTTATATGGGCGCGAAAGACGTGGAGCGCCAGTCACCTAATGTGTTCCGTATGCGCCTGATGGGTGCAGAGGTGATCCCGGTGCACAGCGGCTCCGCCACGCTGAAAGATGCCTGTAACGAGGCGTTGCGTGACTGGTCCGGCAGCTATGAAACCGCACACTACATGCTCGGCACCGCGGCAGGTCCACACCCCTTCCCGACCATTGTGCGCGAGTTCCAGCGTATGATTGGCGAAGAGACCAAAGCGCAGATTCTGGAAAAAGAAGGTCGCTTACCGGATGCAGTTCTGGCATGTGTCGGCGGTGGCTCGAATGCCATCGGCATGTTCGCTGACTTTATCGATGAAACCAGCGTTGGTCTGATCGGCGTTGAACCGGCAGGTCACGGTATCGAAACCGGTGAGCATGGCGCACCGCTCAAGCATGGCCGAGTAGGCATCTACTTCGGCATGAAAGCGCCGATGATGCAGACCGAAGAAGGCCAGATTGAGGAGTCGTACTCTATCTCGGCGGGTCTTGATTTCCCGTCGGTGGGACCACAACACGCCCATCTCAACAGCATTGGTCGTGCTGAATATGTGTCGATCACCGACGACGAAGCACTGGACGCCTTTAAGCAACTCTCCCGTGCCGAGGGGATTATCCCGGCACTGGAGTCTTCACACGCCCTCGCCCATGCGTTGAAGATGATCCGTGAAAACCCGGAAAAAGAGCAGTTGCTGGTGGTTAACCTGTCTGGCCGCGGCGATAAAGACATTTTTACCGTTCACGATATTTTGAAAGCGAAGGGAGAGATCTGATGGAACGTTACAATCAGCTGTTTAAACGTCTGTCGGCGAACAAAGAAGGTGCGTTCGTTCCTTTCGTCACGCTGGGCGATCCGTCGCCAGAGATGTCGCTGAAGATTATTGATGCGCTGGTCGCGGGCGGTGCCGATGCGCTGGAATTAGGCATTCCGTTCTCCGATCCGCTGGCCGATGGTCCGACCATCCAGAACGCCACTTTGCGCGCTTTTGCCGCCGGAACCACCACCGCACAATGCTTTGAAATTTTGGCAGCCGTACGCCAGAAATACCCTGAGCTGCCAATTGGCCTGTTGATGTACGCCAACCTGGTGTTCAGTAAAGGGATCGATAACTTCTACGCCCAGTGCGCAGCCGTTGGTGTCGATTCCGTCCTGGTGGCCGATGTGCCGGTGGAAGAATCCGCCCCGTTCCGTCAGGCGGCAATGCGCCACAATGTAGCACCGATCTTTATCTGCCCGCCGAATGCCGATGATGATCTGCTGCGTGAAATTGCTTCGCATGGCCGTGGTTATACTTACCTGCTGTCACGCGCCGGAGTGACCGGTTCTGAAAACCGTGCCCATGTGCCGTTGCAGCACCTGATCGACAAATTGCGTGAATACCATGCTGCACCGCCGTTGCAGGGCTTTGGTATCTCTGAACCGGGTCAGGTGAAAGAAGCCGTCAGCGCTGGTGCTGCCGGTGCCATTTCTGGTTCTGCTATTGTGAAGATTATTGAACGTAATCAACATCAACCAGAGACGTTGCTGAGCGAACTGCAAGCCTTTGTCAGCAATCTGAAGGCCGCAACCCGTTAATCGCCCCGCCTTATCTGCCGCATGGCGGATAAGGCGTTCTCCCTACTCCAGTTGAAAAGTTTGCTCATCACCAGAGCCATCCGGGTAAACCAGCCTGAGAGTGAGATTGTCTTCGCTGATACGCCAGGTGATCTTCTCATCGTCCGGACCGATGCGCCAACGTGCATCACTGTCGGGATTATCCGCCATCCAAATCACCCGATCCTCCTGTAAACGACAACGAATCGCCCAGCGCGAATGATCCGATGGACGCAGATAATGCACCCAGGCAACGCCCTGTTCGTCGACTTTGTCCAGTTGCATGATGCGGAAATTACGCCCGAAGCTAATGGCGGTGGTCGCCTTACAGATGGTGCCCAGGTGCGGATTAATCAGCCGGGATTCCGCCTGCGCGTGTGGCACCGGCAATGTCTGGTTGGCAAAAAGTTGTAACCAGGAAAGGTAGCCAACGGTGGCGATGATCAGGATAAGGGTTTTTTTCATTGTTTGATCCCTGAAGGCAGTGGCTGAGGTGTTCACAGCGTAACCGATTGCCAAATAAAGCAATGGGATCAATAAGTGGCAAAAAACGCCATATTCCGTGTTTTTTCCACCCGGTCATTTGACCATTCCCAACCGCCACACCACACTTTAATCGCACCGTCACATCGCGGTGAAACATCATGTATGACAAGGAGATAACCGATGAATTTGTTCAAAGTCGTTGCAGGATTGCTGATGGCTGCGGTGATGGCGCTAGCACTCAGCGCATGTGCACCTACGTCAACGCAGGAAGGAACCGGGGGTTACATCGATGACACGGTGATTACCACCAAGGTGAAAACAGAGTTGTTGAAAGATGACTCGCTGAAATCCACGGAGATCAATGTGGAAACTTTTAAAGGGCGCGTACAGTTGAGTGGATTCGTCAGTTCACCGCAAATGGCGAACCGTGCCGTGGCGGTGACACGCACCGTCGCCGGTGTTAAATCTGTCGTAAATAATATGCAAATCAAATAAGTTATCGGGCGACTATCTGGTCGCCCGATTTTATTGCACTACATCTTAAAATTATCAAGACATTTCTAAATAAACCCGTCTCCTTTCTCATCCTTTGATTATTTTATCTCGTCTGTGTCGTTTTTATAATTCCCACGAAAAAGGTGATAACCACCGTTTCTTGTTAATCACACAGCAAATGAATAATCAAAAGGATATTCCCTGATGAAACTTAAACATCGGACGTTGCTATCTTTAGTAATTGGTAGCATCTGTGCTGGCTCCGTACCCAGTGTATTTGGTCATGGTGCCTTAGTTGAGCCACCAGCACGTCAGTATTATTGCAATCAAAACCAGAATCTTGATGTCTGCAAAAAAGCCTCCGCAGAAAGCAATGATGGTGGTCAGTCGATTTATACCTGGCAAGAGTTGACAGGTTTTGTTGGTGGTAATCACAGCGCAGAACAAGCCAGAAAAGAGATCCCCAGCACCCTCATTTGCTCAGGTACCAGTAAAGGGAGAGGATTCAGTTCACCTCGCGCCGAATGGCACACCACGCTGATCAAGCCAGACAGCAACGGTAATGTCAAACTGCGTTATGGCTATACGCAACCTCATGACCCTTCATGGATTGAATTCTATATCAGTAAAAAAGGGTACAATCCGGCAGAGAAAGCCCTGGGCTGGGACGATGTGGAGTTACTGGATACCGTTGTTTCTTCCAAAGCAACTCAAAATAGACCAGGAAACGTTCCGGGCGCTTACTCCAGCTACGAAGATTTTAATATCACCATTCCGACAGACCGTACCGGCCGTGCCGTGATTTTTTCACGCTGGCAGCGTAATGACCCCCGTGGTGAAGGTTTTTACAACTGTAGTGATGTGATAATCGATCAGCCTGGAACTGGTGAACCACCGATTGACCCCGAGAATCCGGGTGGTGGGGATGGCGGTCAAACTACCGATTGGTTTGAATACAGTAAATTTGCCCACGAGCACAAACCGGTAGCCGGTGAATATGTTCACTTCCGTTTGATGGGTGGCACTAAAGGTACCAACCTGGTTGATATTAAAAAAGAGATCACTGCTGCTAACGTTAATGATAAATGGATTGCTGAGCTGGCAACTGAAATTAACACCAACTATTCCAATTTTGTTCTGATCGGTAAGCAAAGCACCAGCGGCAGTATTTCATTTGACCCAATCGATCTTCGTAATAACGGTATCTTCTTACAAGATAATATGCAGTCAGTTGTTATGACTGTTGAAAAAGCAACGAATGCACCGGTTGCGGTGGCAGGGACCAACTTTACCGTTGAGAGCAATAAAGAATCCCGTAATTATCCACTGGATGGCTCTGCCAGTAAGAATGCGGATAGCTATAAGTGGACGATTGTCTCGGGTCACAATATCGGCGCAATGCAAACCATGGACAATGGAGCATGGGTGCAGAGCGTCAGCACAGCGAAAGCCCGTGCGCTGATCAAACCTGGCACAACCGGTAAGGTTACCTACCGCCTGACAGTGAAAAAAGGTGATAAAACCGATAGCAGTGATATCACTGTGACGGTAAAAGCGACAGAAACCAAACCGATCGCCAATCTGGAAATTCAGGGTAACGACACCATTTCAACAGGAAACCTGCGTGCAACCCTGAGTGCAGCCAATTCAACCTTACCGGGTAATGCTTCACTCGATACCGCTAAGTTTGAGTGGTCGGTGCTGAACAACGCGAATAAGATTGTGTTCAAACATCTCCACGGTCAGATTGCGACTCTCGATTATCCGGCCTCAGTAGTGATGGAAGATTTCGATGTTGACGTTCAGGTAAAAATTACCGACCCCAACACGGGCCTTTCTTCAACTGCCACCCAGACGGTTAAAGTTCGCCGTTAATTACCTGTCACACGCCTTGTAATTATCAAGGCGTGTTGATTATCTCATCGCCTCCTGTTTCGTCAGGAGGCGAATGCTCAGGAAGTCGTATATGACAAGGACAATTAAGGTTCTTTGCCTTGTGCCTTCAGCACTGCTGCTATGCTCGCTGTTTTCTCAGGCAGTACAATCTGCCCCTCTGCCACTGGTATGGGGAATAAAAGAGCAAAGACTGACGGTGACGAATAACGGTAAAGTGCCGATCCAACTCGACAAAGATATCAAACTGCTGCCGGATGATGCGCTTGTGGCGTTGAATGAAACCACAGTACTTCCGGGACAAACCGTCATCGTCTACGGTGCCTGTCCACACCATCTGCCGCTGCAAAAAGAGGTGATGTTTACGCCAATGACAGCCGATGGACAGCAGGAAGCATCGCAAACGTTGCCGCTTACCCACTGATATTCAGATCAGGTCGCCATATATGGCGACCTGGAACTGTCATCCCATCGCCAATCAGAAACGATAACCGACACCAAAGAAGAACACCCAGGGATCGATACGGGTATCAATATTCTGTTGTTGTCCATTCGCTTTAAATTTTACGGTGGTATCGATATCCATGTACCACAATGAAGCATTCAGCATCCAGTCGCGGTTGATTTGATAATCTACGCCCACCTGACCCGCCGCTCCCCAGGAATCTTTCACGCTAAGGTCGGTCAGACCCGCATCACGACCAGTCTGGTTGAATTTGGCATCATAAAATGTGGTGTAGTTTATACCCACACCTACATAGGGACGGAATTGGCTTTTACTGTCGAAGAAATAATATTGCGCCATCAAGGTGGGTGGCAGCTGGCGTACTGTTGCCAGATTACCCGTTGGTCCCAGACCAACCTTGTGACGGAATGGCGTCGCAGCCAACAACTCGACACCGATGTTATCGGTGGCCATATAGGTAAAAGTCAGACCCAGTTGGGTATCATTACTAACGTTAAAACCGCCCATACCCAGCACATTGTCAGAGCCTTCGGTCGGACGTACTGTCGCGCTACCCGCACGCATAAAGAAGTCACCCGCCTCATGGGCCAGTGCCAATTGTGGGATCGCCAGTGCCACCAGCAGCGCGCATTTTGCCAGTTTCATATTCACTCCTTTGCCAGAATTGTTGATGTTATTGATCAGCGTTGGTGGCAAAGATCTAACGCTTTTTCAGGCAAAATGCATGTGAATCAATTCAAATAAATCACTTATAAAACAATGAATTGATTCAGATCAATTTTGGCCTTACACGGCGTAATAAAAATCCCCTTGCGAAAATTTCACAGCGTGACTACTTTGCTATTTCTCTTCCGTTGATTTTGGTTCGATGCTTAGGAGAAGCGGGCGATCAAATGAGCGATTCACTTAACCCTTGCATGACCTGTGGCGCCTGCTGCGCCCATTTCCGTGTTTCTTTCTATTGGGCCGAAGCTGACGATGCGGGTGGCCTCGTTCCCGTTGAACTAACCGAACCCCTCAGCCTGTTGATGCGGAATATGCGCGGCACTAACGTACGCGAACCGCGTTGTGTGGCATTGCAGGGCGAGATCGGCGGCTGCGTCTCCTGCGGCATTTATCAACACCGTCCTTCCCCTTGCCGTGAATTTGAGATGTCGGGTGAACACGACGTGCTGAACGAAGCCTGCGATCGGGCCAGAGCGCGCTATGGTTTACCTGCTCTTTTTCACCCTTCTTTACCTGAGATGACAGAAAGATGTCCTAATCCGGGTGCCAGCCTGCCCGCAGAACATGTACAATCGCCGGGTTAATTAACCCGGTTTCTCCAAGGAGTGTACATGTCTATCACGGCAAGCTCGTTATACCGTGACACAGGAAATTTTCTGCGCCATCAGCTGATTACCATTGTGCTGATGGCGTTGCTTACCTCATTTATAACCGTGATTATCGGCCACGCCCTGACGCCTGGTGCTGACCAGTTGTCGCTGTTGAGTCAGAGCGATGACAGCGCTTCTTCGCTGTTTGAACTGGTACAGAATATGTCGCCGGAACAGCAGCGTATTTTGCTGCGCGCCTCGGCGGCAGGCACCTTCGCGGCGCTGGTGGGAAATACCTTGTTATTAGGCGGTATGCTGTGCCTGATCCCGATGGTATCAAGCGGTCAGCGTGTGAGCGCGCTGCGTGCCATCGGTGCTTCAGCACCAACGCTGCCCAAATTGCTGCTGCAAACCTTTTTAATCACCCTGCTGGTGCAACTCGGCTTTATGGTGCTGATGGTGCCAGGGGTAATGCTGGCGATCCTGCTATCGCTGGCACCGGTGATGCTGGTCAATGAGAAGATGGGTGTGATGAGTGCGATGCGCGCCAGTATGCGCATGGCGTGGAAAAATATGAAACTGATCGCGCCGGCCATTATTGTCTGGCTGTTGGCGAAAATTGCGCTGATGTTCTTTTTCTCCTCGCTGACGGTACTGCCCGCCAATGTCGCGTCTGTGGTTTTGAATGCGTTGGGGAACCTGGTTTCCGCCATCCTGATTATCTACCTGTACCGGCTGTATATGCTGTTACGTTAACCTTATGGCGCTCGTTGAGCGCCTGAATTAACGCCCCTGACTGGATATTCTATGAAGCAGTTACTCGATTTTCTCCCTTTGGTCGTGTTCTTCGTTTTCTACAAGCTTTACGACATTTTTGTCGCTTCGGGCGCGCTGGTGGTTGCCACAGGTATCGCGCTGATCGCCAGTTGGGTGCTGTACCGCAAACTGGAAAAAATGACCATCATCACCTTCGTACTGGTTGCCGTGTTTGGCACGCTGACGCTGGTGTTCCATAACGATGAATTTATCAAATGGAAAGTGACGGTGATTTACTCTCTGTTTGCGCTGGCGTTGCTCTACAGCCAATGGTTTATGCAGCAACCGCTGATTCAAAGCATGCTGGGTAAAGAGTTGCAGCTCCCGGATACGGTCTGGCGTCGTCTGAATATTGCCTGGGCGATTTTCTTCCTTGCCTGTGGGCTGGCGAATATTTATGTTGCATTTTGGTTATCGCAGGAGTTTTGGGTTAACTTTAAGGTGTTTGGTCTGACAGGTCTTACCCTGCTGTTTACCCTGTTAAGTGGCGCATACATCTGGCGACACATGCCACAACAAGAAGAAAAATAATCTCTGATGCCCGGCTCTGCCGGGTTTTTTGGCGCTTGCCGCCTCACCTGCATAAGAACTGAAGCAATGGACGAAAAACATAAATTGCCGCAAGGCGAAATGGTGCTGCGCACGCTGGCGATGCCAGCAGATACCAACGCCAACGGTGATATTTTTGGCGGCTGGCTGATGTCGCAGATGGATATGGGCGGTGCCATCCTGGCAAAAGAGATTGCTGAGGGCCGTGTCGCAACAGTACGGGTGGATGGCATGAGTTTCCTGAAACCCGTTGCGGTAGGTGATGTGGTGAGCTGCTATTGCCGCTGCATTCGCACCGGTAACAGCTCGATGACCATCAACGTGGAAGTGTGGATCAAAAAAGTCTCGTCGGAACCGATTGGTCAGACATATTGTGCGACCGAAGCGGTGTTTATTTATGTTGCTATTGATAACTCCGGCAAGTCACGGCCACTGCCACCGGGTAAAGCCAATCTGAGTGATTAACAGCGCTAAAAAAAGCGGTCATTGACCGCTTTTTTCTTATTCGATGTTCGCGCCACCGTTGATGCGGAACACGATATTCATCGTCAGGTTGGTGCCGGGACGCCCTGGTTGATAGCGCCATTTCTTCATCGCCTGCTTTACTTCACGTTCAAACATGTTGCGCGGTTCCGCAGACAGAATCTGAATGTTATCGACACGACCGTCACTATCCACATCGAACTGTACCCGCACCCGCCCCTCAACGCGCAGCGCGAAGGCGCGTGCCGGATAGGCTGGCTTACTGACGCTCATCGCTTTCGGGCCATCAGAAACCGAAGGCGTGGAGGTTGGCGTGGTTCGCGGTGCGGTCGTCGGGCGCGTCTGGGTAGTTGGGGCGTCAGTTTTCACCGGAGCCTGCGGCTTCGCCTCTTCGCGTGGTTTCACCTCACGTTTCGGCTCATGCTTCTTCTCTACCTTCGGCTTGGGTTTTGGCTTCGGCTCAGGTTTTGGAATCGGGATCGGAACTGGCTCAGCTTTTGGTGGTTCCGGCGCGACTTCTGGTACTGGCTCAGGAGTGGGTTCTGGCTCCGGTGGCGGCGGGGTCTGCACGGTTGGCGCAGGTTCAGGCTGCACTTCAGGCGCCACCATTGTAACGCTGATCGGTTGGGATGCTTTCGGAACCTCAATGACCTGATGAAACGATGCATAAAGAATGCCGGCAATTACCGTACCGTGAAGAACCACAGATAACAGCACAGAAACCGGGGTACGTTTGGGAAAAGGCGTAGTCAGCGTCGTCATAACAGTCATGTTCATTGAGTGAAGCGCAGATTTTAAATGCAAATAGCAATCAGTTTCAACAAGCAGAGTTAAGTGTGTACAGTAAATGCCTTTTTTAGCCCCATTTGCGCTGGATGGCAGTGGGATTATCTTTCGTTTGCACTCTGATTAACGATCACTTAACGTGTTCGGCAAATCAGACCAGTCTAACGGGAGTTCCCTATCGTGCTTTATGTCATTTATGCGGAAGACAATGCTGACTCGCTCGAAAAACGCACCGCTGTACGCCCTGCCCATCTGGCACGTCTGCAATTGTTGCAGGATGAAGGGCGTTTGATTGTGGCTGGCCCAATGCCCGCCGTCGACAGCAACGATCCTGGCGCGGCCGGTTTTACCGGTTCTACGGTGATTGCAGAGTTCCCGTCACTGGAAGCGGCACAATCCTGGGCCAATGACGACCCTTATATCGCGGCGGGCGTTTACAAGCAGGTATCAGTAAAGCCGTTTAAACGCGTTTTCTGATATGTGGCGCACGCTGATTCTGCTGATCATCGTTTTCATTCTGATCGGCAGAGCACTCTGGATATGGCGTCGGCAAGGCTTTCGCCGCGCACGGCAGCAAATTGTGATGTTGATTGTGCTGGCAGCGGCGCTACAGATGGTTAACCTGACTTTAGTTCTGCGCGGCGCTTAGGCGCCGCATTGTTTATCAGGCATTCTGGGTGATAAACAGGATGGAGCGGCGATGCTGCTGCGCGACCTGATGACGAATAGCGTGAATACGCTTGTAACGACGTGACTGCCCTTCCAGCCAGCGCGCACGACGACGCTGCACCTGACGTAACATTCTCCAGCGAGCCACTTCATTTCTGCTTCGTCTCATCACATCCTCTCAGACAGGCTAATCACCGGCACGCATTATAGTGATCTGCCATAAAATGCCAATTCGAATCGCTTATCGTTACCCCGTAATGATTAAAGGTTTCGCTACCGTTCAGCAACACGTAAACTTTGCTCATCAAAGCGCGAACGGGACGTCCACTTAATGACCACATTTTATACCCTTATCAGTTGGTTGCTGCTCTTTGGCTACTGGTTGCTTATCGCCGGGGTGACGCTGCGTATTCTGATGAAACGCCGTGCCGTCACCTCCGCAATGGCCTGGTTGCTGATCATTTATATTCTGCCGCTGGTGGGTATCATTGCGTATTTGTCATTTGGTGAACTGCATCTGGGTAAACGCCGTGCGGAACGCGCGCGCACCATGTGGCCTTCTACCGCCAAATGGCTGAACGACCTGAAACAATGTCGCCATATTTTTGCCACCGAACATAGCGACGTGGCGCTGTCGCTGTTTCAGCTTTGTCATCACCGCCAGGGTATCGCCGGGGTTAAAGGTAACCAGTTGCAGTTGCTGACCAACTCCGACGATGTCATGCATGCGTTAATTCGCGACATCCAACTGGCACGCCATAACATCGAGATGGTGTTTTATATCTGGCAACCCGGCGGCCTCGCCGATGAAGTGGCAGAATCGCTGATGGCCGCCTCACGCCGTGGTGTCCATTGCCGCCTGATGCTCGACTCCGCAGGCAGCGTCGCCTTCTTCCGTAGCCCGTGGGTCGGCATGATGCGCAATGCCGGTATCGACGTGGTGGAAGCGTTACAGGTCAGCCTGCTGCGTGTATTCCTGCGCCGGATGGATTTGCGTCAGCATCGCAAAGTAGTGTTGATTGATAACTACATCGCGTACACCGGCAGCATGAACCTGGTCGATCCGCGCTTCTTTAAACAAGATTCTGGAGTCGGTCAATGGATTGATGTGATGGCACGTATGGAAGGCCCGGTGGCGACCACCATGGGGATTGTCTACTCGTGCGACTGGGAGATTGAAACCGGCAAACGTATCCTGCCCCCGACACCCGATACCAATATCATGCCGTTCGAGAAAGAGAGCGGCCACACCATTCAGGTGATCGCTTCTGGTCCAGGATTCCCCGAGGACATGATTCATCAGGCGTTGCTGACTGCCGTTTACTCGGCTCGTCATCAGTTGATCATGACCACGCCGTATTTCGTGCCGAGCGATGACTTGCTGCATGCCATTTGTACCGCAGCACTGCGCGGGGTCGAGGTCAGCATTGTGGTGCCACGCCATAATGATTCGCTGCTGGTGGGCTGGGCCAGTCGTGCCTTTTTCACCGAGCTGCTGGAGGCGGGGGTGAAGATTTACCAGTTTGAAGATGGCCTGCTGCATACCAAAAGCGTGCTGGTTGATGGTCAGCTCAGCCTGGTGGGTACGGTGAATCTGGATATGCGCAGCCTGTGGCTCAATTTTGAGATTACTTTGGTGGTGGATGACGCCGGTTTTGGTAGCGATCTCGCCTGCGTACAGGATGATTACATCGCGCGTTCACGCCTGCTGGATGGCGCTCGCTGGGCAAAACGTGCCTGGTGGCAACGCATCGTCGAACGACTGTTTTACTTCTTCAGTCCTTTACTGTAAAACGAGCGGAAATATTTACCGCCGCAGGGCACGCCAATGACTATGGATTTAAATAACCGCCTTACCGAAGATGAAACGCTGGAGCAGGCTTACGATATTTTTCTTGAGCTGGCAGGCGACAATCTCGATCCCGCAGATATCATTTTGTTCAACCTGCAATTTGAGGAACGCGGTGGCGCAGAGCTGTTCGATCCGTCAGAAGACTGGCAGGAGCATGTCGATTTTGACCTGAACCCTGACTTTTTCTCTGAGGTGGTGATTGGTCTAGGTGAAGCCGATGGTGAGCCGATTACCGATGTGTTCGCGCGTATTCTGCTGTGCCGCGAGAAAGACCACAAGTTGTGTCATATTCTCTGGCGCGAATGATCGCAGCATGACAATGAACGCCGGGCACTTGCCCGGCGTTGTGTTTTATAGCGGATCGACCTTCAGACAAGACACCGCATGACGGAAGCTGCCTTCCAACAATGGACGCGTTTTGGCACACTCCGGCCCGGCTATCGGACAACGAGTGCGGAATACGCAACCTGATGGCGGATTGATCGGCGACGGCAGTTCACCTTCCAGCAGCTGAATCTGTTTGTTCTTCTCCAGATCCGGGTCGGGAATCGGCACCGCTGACATCAACGCACGCGTATACGGGTGCTGCGGATTGCTGTAGACCTCATCGTAAGTCCCCAGCTCCACCGCATGACCGAGATACATCACCAATACACGGTCAGAAATGTGTTTAACCACCGCCAGATCGTGCGCGATGAAGATCAGCGACAGCCCCATCTCACGTTGCAGCTGCTGCAACAGGTTCACCACCTGCGCCTGAATCGACACATCGAGCGCAGAAACGGGTTCATCACAAATAATCAGCTTCGGTTCGAGGATCAACGCACGCGCAATGCCGATACGTTGACACTGACCGCCCGAAAACTCATGCGGATAACGGTTGATGAGGTTGGGCAGCAGGCCAACCTTCATCATCATGTTTTTGACCTTGTCCTTCACTTCCTGACGCGGCATCTTCGGATGATAGGTGCGCAGCGGCTCCGCAATGATATCGCCGATGGTCATACGCGGGTTGAGCGACGCCAGCGGGTCCTGGAAGATCATCTGGATATCACTGCGCGCTTTGCGCCACTCTTCCTGACTCTGTCCCAGCAAATCGCGTCCCAGCCACGCCACACGACCATCAGTGGCCTTCACCAACCCGATGATTGCGCGTGCCAGCGTCGATTTACCACAGCCGGATTCACCCACCACGCCGAGGGTTTCCCCCTCGTACAGGCGCAGGCTCACGCCATCCACCGCCTTCAGGGTTTTGGCGGGTTGCCAGAACCACTGCTTGCCATCTTTGATATCGAAATGCACCTTCAGATCGGCGATTTCCAGTAACACTTTTTTCTCAGCTACGGCGTTCATACTAACTCCTCCACCGGCTTGAAGCAGGCGCGCAGACGGCCTTCACCAAAAGGTTCCAGTGCCGGGGCTTTGGCACAGACATCCATCGCATGCGGGCATCGCGGTTGGAACGGACACCCCTGCGGCAGACGTAACAGGTTGGGCGGGTTACCCGGAATCGTCATCAGCGACTCCCCTTCGGCATCGAGACGCGGTACCGCGCTCAGCAGACCAATCGAGTACGGATGCGCCGGTTGATAGAACACATCACGCGCCCGGCCATACTCCATAGTACGCCCGGCATACATCACCAGCACCTTGTCGCAGATCCCGGCAACCACGCCCAGATCGTGCGTAATCATGATGATCGCCGTGTTGAACTCACGCTTCAGTTCGTTCAGCAGCGTCATGATTTGCGCCTGTACCGTCACGTCTAATGCGGTGGTGGGTTCATCGGCAATCAATAATTTCGGACGACACAGCAACGCCATAGCAATCATTACGCGCTGGCGCATCCCGCCGGAGAATTCATGCGGATACATTTTCATGCGTTTGCGTGCTTCCGGCATTTTTACCGCATCCAGCATACGCACTGACTCTTCAAACGCCTGGGCGTTGCTCATCCCTTTATGCAGCTTCAGTACTTCCATCAGCTGTTCGCCAACGCGCATGTAAGGGTTCAGCGAGGTCATCGGGTCCTGGAAGATCATCGCGATCTGCTCGGCGCGCAGTTTATTCAGCGTATTTTCCGGCAGGTTGAGGATCTCCTGGCCGTTAAATTTGGCTGATCCGCCAATGCGACCGTTTTTCGCCAGCAGTCCCATCAGCGCAAACGCGGTCTGCGATTTACCGGAACCCGACTCGCCAACGATACCGAGGGTTTCACCGGCTCGCAGCGAGAAGTTGAGATCGTTGACCGCAGTGACATCGCCATCGTGCGTACCAAAGGTGACACGCAGATCTTTAACATCTAACAACAGGTTGCTTCCCGCACGGGCCGCCATTGCTGGCTGAAATTCATGAATGGTCATCGGGAAACTCCTCAACGATCTTTCGGGTCGAGGGCATCACGCAGGCCATCGCCGATAAAGTTAAAACAGAACAACGTGATCACAAGGAAACCCGCCGGGAACATCAGCAACCAGGGGGAAACTTCCATCGAGTTTGCCCCGTCGCTTAACAACGCCCCCCAACTGCTCAGCGGCTCCTGCGTACCCAGGCCGAGGAAGCTGAGGAAGGATTCGAACAGGATCATGCTGGGTACCAGCAGCGAGGCATACACCACCACCACACCAAGGACGTTAGGTACGATATGGCGCAACACGATGTTCATCGTTGATACCCCACCAACCTGCGCGGCTTCGATAAACTCTTTACGTTTCAGGCCCAGGGTTTGCCCGCGCACGATACGTGCCATATCCAGCCACGACACCATGCCGATGGCGACAAAAATCAGCAGGATATTACGGCCAAAGAAGGTCACCAGCAGAATGACGAAGAACATAAACGGGAAGGAGTTGAGGATCTCCAGAATACGCATCATCACCGAGTCGGTTTTACCGCCAAGATAACCGGCAGCCGAACCGTACAAGGTGCCGACCAGCACCGCAATCAACGCAGAGGCAATCCCCACCATCAGCGAGATACGGCCACCGATGGCCACGCGCACCAGCAGATCACGCCCGGAAGAGTCGGTACCGAACCAGTGACCCGAAGTGGTATCCGGCGGAGCCGACATCATGCCCCAATCGGTATCGTCGTAGCGGAATTGCGACAGCATCGGCGCAAAAATCACAAACAGCGCGATCAGCACCAGCACCAGCAAACTGAGTAGCGCGGCGCGGTTATGAATAAAGCGACGACGCGCATCCTGCCACAGGCTGCGCCCTTCCACTTCCAGCTTTTCACTGAAGGCATCCAGAGCTTCGCTGTTTTTCTTACTTAACATCATGGGCGAACTCCGGCGTCAGTAGCGAATCTTCGGATCGATAACGGCATACAGCACGTCAACGACCGCGTTAAACACAATAGTCAGCACACCAACCAGAATGGTCAGGCTCATCACCAGCGAATAGTCACGGTTCAACGCACCATTCACAAACAGCTGACCAATACCCGGCAGGCCGTAAATCGACTCGATCACCATTGAACCGGTGATGATGCCGACGAAAGCCGGTCCCATATAGGAGATGACGGGCAGCAGTGCCGGTTTCAACGCATGACGCAGCACGATACGACGCAGCGGCAGCCCTTTCGCCCGCGCGGTGCGGATAAAGTTGGAGTGCATCACTTCAATCATTGAACCACGCGTGATACGCGCGATGCTGGCGATATACGCTAACGACAGCGCTACCATCGGCAGCAGCATATATTGCAGTTGCCCACCATTCCAGCCGCCGCCAGGCAGCCAGCGCAGGGTGATGGCGAAGATCAGCACCAGCAATGGCGCTACCACAAAACTGGGTATCACCACGCCGGTCATGGCGACCCCCATCACCGCGTAATCCCATAAACTGTTCTGTTTTAACGCGGCTATCACGCCCGCCGCAATGCCCAGCACCATTGCCAGCACAAAGGCGGCAAGCCCGAGCTTGGCTGATACCGGGAAGGCATGTCCCACCAGATAGTTAACGCTGTAATCCTTATATTTAAAGGAGGGACCAAAGTCGCCGTGCGCCAACTGGATCAGGTAATCAACGTACTGTTTGCCGATGGGGTCGTTGAGATGATATTTGGCTTCGATATTGGCCATGACTTCAGGCGCCAGGGTACGCTCACCCGTAAAGGGGCTGCCGGGGGCCAGTCGCATCATAAAGAAGGAGATGGTGATTAGAACAAAGAGCGTCGGAATCGCTTCAAGAATCCGGCGCAGGATGAATTTTAACATTGCCGTACCTACCAGGCTGTTGCTTCACAAAGTAATGGGCGGTGCCGCAGCACCGCCTCTGTCTTATAGCCTGTGTGCTATTAGTGTTTAATTATATAAAAGTTCTTATCGAGGGTTTTATCCAGCGGATCTTTGCCGGTGTAACCACCCACATAGGTTTTCACCAGACGCGCGTTCACGTAGTAGTAAACCGGCACGATGGTGCTGTCTTTATCCAGGATCTGCTCGGCTTTCTGATAATCGGCAGCACGACCTTTGGCGTCAGGCGCTTTAATTGCGTCTTTGATCACCTTGTCAAATTCTGCGCTCTTATAGTGCGAGGTGTTACTGCTGCTGTCAGATACCATGATGTTCAGGAACGACGTTGGTTCGTTATAGTCTGCACACCAGGCGGCACGGGACACATCAAAGTTGCCCTGATGACGGGTATCCAGGAAGGTTTTCCACTCCTGGTTTTCCAGTTTGATGTTCACGCCAATGTTTTTCTTCCAGATAGATGCTGCTGCGATCGCCAGTTTTTTATGCAGATCGGAGGTGTTGTACAGCAGGTTAAACGTCAGCGGTTTATCAGCGGTATAACCGGCTTCAGCCAGCAGTTTCTTCGCTTCTGCGTTACGTTTTTCCTGTGACCACTTGAACCAGTCTGGCGGCAGAATCTCCATGCCATCGGTAGCTGGCGGGGTGAAGCTGTAGGCTGGCTGCTGGCCCTGTGCCAGAACTTTGTTCACCATGATGTCGCGATCAAGGCCGAGTTTCAGCGCAGCACGCACACGCGGGTCAGTGAACGGTGCTTTCTGGTTGTTAATTTCGTAGTAGTAAGTACACAGATACGGATCTACGTGCAGTTCTTTCGGGTTATCACGTTGCAGCTTTTTGAACAGCTCGATCGGCATGTTGTTGTAAGTCATGTCGCTGCCGTTCTCGGAGAAGAAACGGTTCACATCACTGACTTCTGAGTTGATCGGCAGGAAAGTGACCTTGTTCAGCACGGTATGTGCGTTGTCCCAATATTCCGGGTTACGTACCAGCGTAATACGCTCGTTGATCACATGGTCTTGTAATTTAAAGGCACCGTTACCCACCCAGTTTTGCGGCTGCGTCCACTGGTCGCCAAATTTTTCAATTGCCGGTTTGTACACCGGAGACATCACGGAGTTGATCAGCAGTTTGTCGAAATAAGGCACCGGCTCGCTGAGGGTCACTTCCAGCGTATGATCGTCAAGCGCTTTTACGCCCAGATCGGTAATCGGTTTTTTACCGGCAATGATGTCATCAACGTTGGCGATGTGACCATATTGCGGATAGCTGGCGTACGGTGACGCGGTTTTGGGATCAACCAGACGCTCCCAGCTGTAAACGAAGTCCTGTGCTGTTACCGGCGCGCCATTGGACCATTTGGCATTTTTACGCAGATGGAAAGTCCAGACTTTAAAGTCTTTATTTTCCCAGCTTTCAGCAACACCCGGAACCGGTTTGCCATCGCTGTCGCTGACCAACAGACCTTCATACAGATCGCGCGCCACGTTGTCTTCCGGCACACCCTCAATTTTATGCGGGTCCAGAGATTGGACCTCGTCGCCATTACCGCGCACCAGCTCCTGCTTTGCTGCCAATTCAACGCCTGCTGGCACATTTGCTGCCAGCGCGGCATTCCCTGCCAGCGCGCCAATCGCCGCAACCACACCTAAGGCGATCAGGCTTTTTTTCGTGATGTTGTTCATTATTACGCTCCAGTTTTATTATCGTCACCGGGAAGTTAACACCGCCCGGCGTACCCCGTATCCGGGAGATCTCCGCCCTGTCTGGTCAGAGATCGCAATCACCTTTTCAGGTGTTGCCACGGTAACGTGCCGCCCGACTGTAGCGCCGGTTCAGCCCATTACTCAATGTTTCTTTATGTAATAGTATTTCAGATTGATGAGATCCTGCGGGTCCTGGCCGGTAAAGCCCCCCACCCAGGGTTTCACCAGTCGCACGCTGACACGGTAATAGACCGGAATGATCGCCGAGTCTTTATCCAGTTGCGTCTCAGCCTGTTGATAAAGCGCCGCACGCGCTGCCGCATCCGACACCGTGAGGGTTTTATTCATCAACTGGTCAAAAGCCGGGTTGCTGTAAAACGCGGTGTTAATTGAGGCACCAGTCAGCAACATATTCAGAAAGGTCGATGGTTCGTTGTAATCAGCGCACCAGGTCGCGCGCACCACGTCGTATTGCGCCTGATGACGTGTTTCGAGTAGCGTTTTCCACTCCTGATTCTGTAGCGTCACCACCGCACCAAGGTTTTTCTGCCACATAGAAGCCGCAGCAATCGCCTGTTTTTTATTTTGCTCGGAGGTGTTGTACAACAGCGTGAAACGCAGCGGGTGCTGATCATTAAAGCCGACTTCAGCCAACAGCTTTTTGGCTGCGGCATTCCGTTCCGCCTGCGTCTGCTTAAACCAGGCGGGCGGAGAAAGCGTGATGCCATCGGTAAACGGCGGCGTCAGGCTATAAGCGGGAATTTGCCCCTGCCCCATTACTTTCTGCGCGATGATGTCACGATCCAGCGTCAGCTTCAGCGCAGTACGCACCCGAGCATCGGTAAACGGTGCTTTCTTGTTATTGATTTCGTAATAGAAGGTGCACAGTAGCGGGCTGACTTTGACCTCATCACCGAGGTCCTGCTGCAATTTATGGAACATATCGGGCGGCACAACGCTGTTGGTCATGTCCGTGCCGCCGCTGCGATAGCGATTAACGTCGCTGTTTTCCGACGACAAGGGCAGATAAACACCCTCTTCAATCACCGTGTGGGCGTTGTCCCAGTAAAGTGGATTACGCTTCACCACGATTTTTTCATTCACCACCCACTGGCTCAGGGTATAAGGACCATTACTGACGTAGTGTTCAGGCTGAGTCCATTGTTCGCCCCACTGCTCCACCGCCGGACGATAAACCGGCTTCATCGCAGTGTTGGCGACCATTGAAAGGAAATAGGGAACCGGTTCAGAGAGCGTAACCTGGAAATGACGGGCATCCAGTGCTTTGACGCCCAGCGCTGTAGGTTTGGCTTTCCCCGACATCACCGCATCAATATTCTCCACATGCGCCGCCTGTAAATAGCTGGCATAAGGGGAAGCGGTTTTGGGATCAGCCAGACGCTGCCAACTGTAGACAAAATCCTGCGCCGTTACGGGTTCACCGTTGCTCCAGCGCGCGTTATCACGCAGGGTAAAGGTCCAGACGCGTCCCTGATCGTTCTGCCACTTTTCCGCGACGCCGGGCACAATCTTCCCGTTGTTGTCAGTGTTGACCAGACCATCAAGCAGGCTTTGGATCACATTGGATTCCGGTACGCCTTCGATTTTTTGCGGATCAAGGGACGCCACTTCGCTGCCATTATTAATCACAATGCGCTGGGTGTCGGATAATTGTGTCCCCACAGGAATCTCAGCCGCCTGGCTTTGGCTAAACAAACCCCACAGGCAAAAGGCGAGAGGTGAAAACGCCGTGACCTTCGCTACCTTCCATTTCATCAACAGAAATCAACCCTAAACATAAACCTGATAGCGTGTAAGCAAGAACCGTACACATTTTTGACTATCAGATAAAAAAATTGTGATGGTCCGAAAATTATCAGAACAAATACCCGCACGCCAAAGCTAAACCGCAAAAATGTTAGCTAATTCTCTTTTATCACGTCCTGGTGAGAAGGAAAAGTGTTAATTCTTAACCAGAATTATCATCTAATTCATTGATTTTAATTTATTTATATCAATTTATGCTGACATTATGCGCATGCGCGACTGGCTTATATTTTAAATGCGTTATATGCCATTAGTTAGCATTACAATGGCATATCTATTCACTAAAATAACCCCATGCAGAGGTTTTATTTATATCATTGGCAATTATGCCAGATATGATGCTGTGATAATTATCACAATAAAAAACGAGAATCACACAAGGGAAGGAGACGGCAGTAGCAAAATTGATATCAGCACTGCGCTGTTAAGTACGATGAATAAAAGCACTTAAATGGTGCAGTATTTTACCTGATTGCACCATTCAGGATCATCCATTGATGACGTGAGAAAAATTAAGCCAATTTTTAACTTAATAAACCAGGGAAAATGGCTTTTAGTCCGGTGACTACAAATTCAATGCCTAACGCCATCAACAGCAAACCCATAATACGGGTAATAACGTTGATTCCGGTCTGGCCAAGTACGCGAACCATTAACGGTGCCGCTCGAAACAACAGCCAACAGCAAAAGGCGAATATGGCAATAGCGACGGTGAATCCCAGCAGATTTTGCCAGTTGTGATACCGCGTACTCCAGACGATGGTGGAACTGATGGCGCCGGGACCGGCCATCAGCGGCAATGCCAGAGGCACCACACCAATGCTTTCGCGAATCGCGGTTTCTGATTTTTCCTGCTTGTTCTGCTTATCCTCACCCAACTTACCGCTGATCATCGACATGGCGATGGTCACCACCAGGATGCCACCAGCAATGCGGAAGGAATCAATGGAGATGCCGAACAGATGCAAAATCGCATCACCAAGGAACAGCGAGGTCCACAGGATGATCGCCACTGCAAGGTTAGCCGTAAGATTGGTTTTATTGCGCTCCGCAGCCCCCTGGTAGCTGGTCATGCTGATAAACACCGGAATGATGCCCACCGGGTTCACCAGGGCGAACAAACCGACAAAAAACTTAATATAGCCGGATAGATCAAGTAGCACGGGGGTCACAGTCAGCTCCAGAAATGGTCACAGTGAAAATCGCGCTTAATGTAGTGCAAAAGCCGGGAGAAAAACCAGTGGTTTAAGCAGAAAACTATGCTGCTTTTTTACCTTTAATCCAGTACATCTGACTGGCGTTAATGGCGAGTTACCACTTTGCTGCTGAGCAGTCGTCATTTTGTGGCGTCCGCGATTACTTTACTTGCGAAAGTGGGTGCTGAAAGGTGTCAGCTTGGGGCGAAATTGATCTGCATCATAATTCTCCTACCTCATCGGGGGTAATCTTACCCCATCGAAACAGAATCCTGAGGCTTTAGTATCCAGACCGGAAAACCTTTTTAGTAAGCAACTGCGAGTTCCTTCGCTTCTCCTGACCAGAGCACGACTATACTTCTGGATCCAGGCTTGTTTACTAAAAAAGTTTAACTTCCTTCAGGAGAACACCATGGCCGTAACTAATGTCGCCGAACTTAATGCACTGGTAGAACGTGTTAAAAAGGCACAGCGTGAATACGCCAACTTTAGTCAGGAACAAGTTGATGCAATCTTCCGTGCTGCCGCGCTCGCTGCTGCTGATGCACGTATCCCTCTGGCTAAGATGGCCGTTGCCGAATCCGGCATGGGCATCATTGAAGATAAAGTAATCAAAAACCACTTTGCTTCCGAATATATCTACAACGCTTATAAAGATGAAAAAACCTGTGGTGTGCTCGAAACTGATGACACTTTCGGGACTATCACCATCGCTGAACCTATCGGCCTGATTTGCGGTATTGTTCCAACCACTAACCCGACCTCTACCGCCATCTTCAAGGCACTGATTAGCCTGAAAACACGTAACGGTATTATCTTCTCACCACATCCGCGTGCTAAGGATGCCACCAACAAAGCCGCAGATATCGTGTTGCAGGCAGCTATCGCCGCTGGCGCACCGAAAGACATTATCGGCTGGATCGATGCCCCGTCTGTTGAGCTGTCAAATCAGCTGATGCATCACCCGGATATCAACCTGATCCTGGCAACCGGTGGACCGGGCATGGTGAAAGCCGCTTACAGTTCAGGCAAACCTGCCATTGGTGTGGGTGCCGGTAATACCCCGGTAGTGGTGGACGAAACAGCAGATATTAAACGTGCAGTTGCTTCCATCCTGATGTCCAAAACCTTTGATAACGGCGTGATCTGTGCTTCTGAACAGTCAGTGATTGTCGTCGACTCCGTTTATGAAGCAGTGCGTGAGCGTTTTGCCACCCACGGCGGCTATCTGTTGCAGGGTAAAGAGCTGAAAGCCGTTCAGGATATCATCCTGAAAAATGGCGCACTGAATGCCGCCATTGTTGGACAGCCAGCGCCTAAAATTGCGGAGATGGCCGGTATCACCGTCCCTGCTAACACCAAGATCCTGATTGGTGAAGTAAAACTGGTTGATGAATCAGAACCTTTCGCGCATGAAAAATTGTCCCCGACTCTGGCGATGTATCGTGCCAAAGATTTCGAAGACGCGGTGGGTAAAGCGGAAAAACTGGTTGCTATGGGCGGTATCGGCCACACCTCCTGTCTCTATACCGACCAGGATAACCAGGGTGAGCGCGTACACTACTTCGGCGACAAGATGAAAACGGCGCGTATTCTGATCAATACCCCGGCCTCACAGGGTGGTATCGGTGACCTGTATAACTTCAAACTGGCTCCGTCACTGACTCTCGGTTGCGGTTCATGGGGCGGTAACTCCATTTCTGAAAACGTGGGCCCTAAACATCTCATCAACAAGAAAACCGTGGCCAAGCGAGCTGAAAATATGTTGTGGCATAAACTTCCGAAGTCCATCTACTTCCGTCGTGGTTCTCTGCCAATTGCACTCGAAGAAGTGGCAACGGATGGGGCCAAACGCGCCTTCATCGTTACTGACCGTTTCCTGTTCAACAATGGCTATGCTGACCAGGTCACCCGCGTGCTGAAATCACACGGAATCGAGACTGAAGTGTTCTTCGAAGTCGAAGCTGACCCAACGCTCAGCATTGTGCGCAAAGGCGCTGAGCAGATGAACAGCTTTAAACCTGACGTGATTATCGCCCTGGGTGGTGGTTCACCGATGGATGCGGCAAAAATCATGTGGGTGATGTATGAACATCCGGAAACCCATTTTGAAGAACTGGCCCTGCGCTTTATGGACATCCGTAAACGTATCTACAAATTCCCGAAAATGGGTGTGAAAGCACGCATGATCGCCATCACCACCACTTCCGGTACCGGTTCTGAAGTAACGCCGTTTGCTGTGGTAACGGATGACGCGACCGGTCAGAAATACCCACTGGCTGACTATGCGCTGACTCCGGATATGGCGATTGTCGATGCGAACCTGGTGATGGATATGCCGCGTTCACTCTGCGCCTTCGGTGGCCTGGATGCGGTAACCCACTCGCTGGAAGCCTACGTCTCCGTCCTTGCCAATGAATACTCTGACGGCCAGGCGCTCCAGGCACTGAAACTGCTGAAAGAGAATCTGCCAGCCAGTTATAAAGAAGGTGCGAAAAACCCGGTAGCGCGTGAGCGTGTGCACAATGCGGCCACCATCGCCGGTATCGCGTTTGCTAACGCCTTCCTTGGTGTATGTCACTCAATGGCCCACAAACTGGGTTCTGAGTTCCATATTCCACATGGTCTGGCGAACGCCCTGCTGATTTGTAACGTCATTCGCTACAACGCCAATGACAACCCAACCAAGCAGACCGCCTTCAGCCAGTATGACCGCCCGCAGGCACGTCGTCGTTACGCTGAAATCGCTGATCATCTGGGTCTGAGTGCCGATGGCGACCGTACCGCGCAGAAAATTGAGAAATTGCTGGCGTGGCTGGAAGAGATGAAAACGCAGTTGGGTATTCCGACCTCAATTCGTGAAGCCGGGGTACAGGAAGCCGATTTCCTCGCGAAAGTGGATAAACTGGCTGACGATGCCTTCGATGACCAGTGTACCGGTGCGAACCCGCGTTATCCGCTGATTGCTGAGCTGAAACAAATCATGCTGGATACCTTCTACGGCCGTGAGTTTGTCGAAGCGACAGCCGAAGTGGCGGAAGCCGTTGACTTACAACCGGTGAAAGTGGTGAAAGCAGAGAAAAAAACCAAAAAAGCCTGAGTTTGAATAATAAAAAAACCCGCCTCGGCGGGTTTTTTTATGCATGCAATTTTATAATTCGGGCTGGCGATTCCCGTAAATGGCTTTTAATGATCCTTCATCAATCGCCTGTTTATAATGTTTACGGCAGACAGATATATATCGCTCATTTCCACCGATCACCACCTGCTCACCTTCACTAAAAGGCTTACCGCTGGCGTCGAGGCGTAAAACCATGCTGGCTTTACGTCCACAATGGCAGATGGTTTTCAGCTCAACCAACTTATCAGCCCATGCCAACAGATATTGGCTACCGACAAATAATTCGCCACGGAAATCGGTGCGTAATCCATAGCACAGCACCGGAATATCCATATTGTCGACCACATCCGACAACGCCCTGACCTGCTCGCGCGTCAGAAACTGGCTTTCGTCGACCAATACACAATGAAGCGGTTGACGGGCATGTTCTGCGGCTATTTCCACATCGAGTTGAGTTTCTGCATTATATAAGCAGGCAGGTGATGACAGACCGATACGTGAACTTACCTTGCCCGCACCAAAGCGATCGTCAATTTCAGCGGTATAGACCAGGGTGCGCATACCGCGCTCCTGATAATTATAGGATGACTGTAGCAGCGCCGTTGATTTGCCCGCGTTCATCGCTGAGTAATAAAAATAGAGTTGAGCCATTGGTAAATCTCTTCAGGGCCAAAATCAGATGCGTGCAAGTCTACCATAAAGGTATCACGCTGTAGCGCAGGATTGTTTTTATCATTTGCTCAAATTAACAGCATAAGTTCACTTAACAGAATGCCGCTTGAGCACGCAAATAGCACTCAATGATAAAGGAGTGGCCATGCCGACTTTTTATTCATTTTTATTCCTTTAGCGGATCAACTGTATGCCTTCAACGCACCTTTGAACCACAAACTTTAAGGGCTATCGAATACAATGTGACAAGTTAAATAGACTACATCTGTCGCTAAAAATGCCTTCTGCGTTTTAATTTACGTTTTACTTTTTAATCTGGCTATTGCAGTTATTTTTCTCCGCCACTATTATGAGCTGGCAGAACAACTCCCATTAAATATATTTTGAGATTAGGACAATGAGCGAAGCACTTAAAATTCTTAATAATATCCGTACATTGCGCGCACAGGCTCGGGAATGCACTCTGGAAACTCTGGAAGAGATGCTGGAGAAACTCGAAGTTGTGGTGAATGAACGTCGTGAAGAAGAGTCTCATGCGCAAGCAGAAAATGCCGAGCGTACGCGTAAACTCGAACAATATCGTGAGATGCTGATTGCTGATGGTATCGACCCGAATGAGTTATTGCAGGCTTTATCAGAAACTAAAGTTGCGGGTAAAACCAAGCGCGCAGCTCGTCCGGCAAAATATCAATATGTTGACGAAAATGGTGAAACCCGTACCTGGACTGGTCAGGGTCGTACACCAGCCGTGATTAAAAAAGCGATTGAAGAACAAGGCAAACAGTTGGACGATTTCCTGCTGTAACCCCACCAGTGCTTAGCAATTTTTGTGATTACACACCCATTTGGTGAATTCACCAGGTAAAAAAAAGGAAGCCTGAGGCTTCCTTTTTTCATGCATGATTACGCGTGGTAAAATTCACGATACCAGTCAACAAATTGCTGCACGCCTTCAGCGACGCTGGTTTGTGGCCGGAAATTGATCGCATCATACAATGGTTGCGTATCCGCGCTGGTCTCCAGCACATCTCCCGGCTGCATCGGCATCAAATTCTTATTTGCTTCGATGCCCAGGGCATTCTCCAGTGCCTTGATATAATCCATCAGGCTCACTGGCTGGCTATTTCCGATGTTATACACGCGATAAGGTGCTGAACTGCTTGCTGGCGTTCCGGTCTCCACCGTCCATTGCTCATCGGGTTGCGGAATCACATCCTGCAAACGCACAATGGCCTCGGCAATATCATCAATGTAGGTGAAGTCGCGTTTCATTTGCCCGTTGTTG
The DNA here is from genome assembly GCF_059730565.1 of Pantoea sp. X-Soil-TKNS-1279. Classification (NCBI taxonomy): domain Bacteria; kingdom Pseudomonadati; phylum Pseudomonadota; class Gammaproteobacteria; order Enterobacterales; family Erwiniaceae; genus Pantoea; species Pantoea sp. X-Soil-TKNS-1279. Next base: position 2,396,503 of record NZ_AP035948.1, read on the forward strand.
TAAACATCAATGCGCTCACCTGCCAGCATTGCGCGCGTAAATTTAAACAACGCCATATCAGGACGTCCCCACGGACCGTATACCGTGAAGAAACGTAAACCGGTAGTGGGCAATTGGTAGAGATGCGAATAAGTGTGCGACATCAGCTCATTAGCTTTTTTGGTCGCCGCATAAAGTGAAACAGGATGGTCAACCGAATCATCAGTTGAAAAAGGCATTTTGCGGTTCAGACCATAAACTGAACTGGACGAGGCGTAAAGCAAATGCCCAATTTTATGGTGGCGACAACCTTCAAGAATATTCAGGTGCCCGATCAAGTTTGCATCGGCATAGGCATGTGGATTTTCTATGGAATATCGCACCCCTGCCTGCGCGCCTAAATGAATAACCCGGTCGAAACCTTGCTGCTCAAATAAAGAAGAAATGGCCTGGCGATCTGCCAGGTCCATTTTGCTAAAGCTGAATGCGGGATGTTGCGCTATCTGGTCAAGGCGGGCTTGTTTCAAGCCGACATCATAATAGTCATTAAGGTTGTCGATGCCGACAACCTGGTGACCGGCAGCCAGCAGACGCTGACTCACATGAAATCCAATAAAACCTGCTACACCGGTAACCAGAAACTTCATACATCCCTCATCTATTACGCAATTTGAATTGAAGCCCCGCGGCCGATTGCATAATAAACGAAACCGCGTTTGCTGATACGCTCCGGATCATACAGGTTACGACCATCAAAAATCACGGGTTGTTTTAATGCTGTTTTAATCACATCAAAATCAGGGGCACGGAAGTTTTGCCATTCAGTGCAAATCACCAGGCCATCAGCTCCCTGCAACGCCGCTTCTTTGGTACCCATAAGCTTCAGGTCGCTACGGTGTCCGTAGATACGCTGTGCTTCATCCATCGCTTCCGGATCGAACGCCTGAACGGTAGCACCTGCTTCCCATAACGTTTCAATCAGTACACGGCTGGAGGCTTCACGCATATCATCGGTGTTCGGTTTAAATGCCAGCCCCCACAGAGCAAACGTTTTACCACGCAAATCATCGCCGAAGTGACGTTTGATAAAGCCAGGCAGCTTGCTTTTCTGCGAGTCATTCACATCTTCAACCGCCTGCAACAGACGGGGTTTGTAACCGATAGACTCTGCTGTGCGGATCAGCGCCTGCACATCTTTCGGGAAACAGGAACCACCGTAGCCACAGCCCGGATAGATAAAGTGGTAGCCAATACGGGAATCAGAACCGATACCCTGACGCACCTTCTCAATATCCGCACCCAGTCGTTCAGCCAGGTTAGACATCTCGTTCATAAAGCTGATTTTGGTGGCAAGCATGCAGTTTGCTGCGTATTTGGTCAGCTCTGCACTACGGATGTCCATCAAAATCATACGATCGTGATTACGGTTGAACGGCTCATACAGCTCGCGTAACAGCTCAACCACGTCGTCATTGTCGGTGCCAATAACGATGCGCTCAGGACGCATGCAGTCATTAACCGCTGCACCTTCCTTGAGGAATTCCGGATTTGAAACCACATCAAACGCGATATTAGCATCACGTTTTTTCAGGGTTTCGGTCATCACTGCGCGCACTTTATCAGCAGTACCGACCGGTACTGTCGACTTATCGATAACCACTTTGTGATCATTCATATGTTGCGCAATGGTACGCGCAACCGCAGTCACATATTTCAGATCGGCAGAACCGTCCTCATCCGGGGGCGTCCCCACCGCGATGAACTGCATCACACCGTGGTTGACACCCTCTTCCGCGTTGGTGCTGAACTTAAGGCGACCTGCCTCATAGTTCGACATCACCAGCGGGGTTAAACCGGGTTCATAAATCGGAATGATGCCTTTTTTCAGGTTTTCGACTTTTTTCGCGTCGACATCAATACAGAGAACGTCATGTCCGACTTCGGCTAACACCGCAGCCTGAACCAGACCGACATAGCCGATACCAAATACAGTGACTTTCATTGAATTATCCTGTTTTTAATGGATTACTTTTTGTTTCCTACAGCGCCTTCAAGCCATTGGGTGAAATCTTTACCCAGAACCGGATGACGAACACCGTATTCAACAAAAGCCTGCATATAACCCAATTTGTTACCGCAGTCGTGGCTCACACCTTTCAGGTGGTAAGCTTCAACGGTCTCTTTTTCCATCAGCATGGCAATGGAGTCAGTCAGCTGAACTTCACCACCTGCACCCGGAGGGGTTTTTGCCAGCAAAGGCCAGATGTCAGCAGACAGTACATAACGCCCCACTACCGCCAGATTTGACGGGGCTTCAGCGGCTTTCGGCTTCTCAACCACACCGACCATCGGTGCGCTTTGACCCGGAGCCAGATCGGCACCTTTGCAGTCAACCACGCCGTATGCCGTCACGTCGGCAACCGGCTCAACCATAATCTGGCTACGGCCACTTTCTTCATAGCGAGACAGCATTTCTGCCAGGTTGTCTTTCGTCGGGTCGGACTCGTACTCATCGATGATCACGTCCGGTAGAATGACTGCAACCGGCTCATCACCAACTAGCGGGTGTGCACACATCACAGCGTGGCCCAGACCTTTGGCGATACCCTGACGAACCTGCATGATGGTGACATGCGGTGGGCAAATAGACTGGATTTCATCCAGCAGCTGACGCTTAACACGTTTTTCCAGCATCGACTCCAGCTCAAAACTGGTATCAAAGTGGTTCTCGATGGCGTTTTTAGAGGAATGGGTGACCAGCACGATCTCATTAATGCCGGCAGCGATACACTCGTTCACGACATACTGGATCAACGGCTTATCAACCAGCGGTAACATTTCTTTCGGGATAGCTTTGGTGGCTGGCAGCATACGCGTGCCCAGGCCAGCTACAGGGATTACCGCTTTTTTTACTTTTGACTTAAAGGCAGACATCAAGATACCTCTCTTATAGGCCGCTCAAGTTAATACTTGATATGTCGGTTTAAAAATCGAAATTGAGTATATCAGTTACTCTTTGACGGATTTATCCTGGATGAAGTTAATCCGCGGAATTTAAGACTATTACCCAAGTGTAAAGCTAAGCCCTGGTCCTGTCTTCAACCCGCGAAAAATATAAATGTAATCGTTTATTCTTCAGCCGATAACATCAGGCGGAGTCGGCCACCAGCGCCCCATACATGGCACTGCCAGGACTCGGCGCGTTGGCTAATTTGATTAAGATGCGTACTCCCCATAGTGCCAAGCGGTACGCCATTACTGAGTTGAATTTGATGGGTGTTAATGTGCAGGGTGGCATTCAGACCGGCTGACACCAGAATAAGGTTTTTCAGCTGCCGATGATAATAACCGACCAGCAGCGGGAATTGACCATTAAGGTTTGCCTGCCGCAACAACATATTGACCTGGCGCAGCAGACCATTTAACTCGGGCAACCGCTGCTTCTGACCGGAAAGTTGTTCCTGCAACAAGCCATTGAATAACGCACGCAGCAACAAGGCCGCCAGTACGCCATTATCACCCGCCCGGGTAACGTCCAGACAATAAAACGCCAGATCTTTATCTGACAGGGCAGCAATATCCAACACCAGGCCCGGCTGTTCTGCCATAGTGAGTTGTCGGTAATTGATTCGGCAATTGGCAATATTTTGTTGGACCGGAGGCTGCAATTGTTTCAGTAATTTTGCCGCCGCCAGAGGATCGCTCACCAGCGCATCCCAGTCCTGAAAAAGTTGTTCGTCTTCCTCAACTTTTGAGGTAAACATCGAAGGATAGAGACATTCGTACACCGCTTCGCGAAAACGATCGAGATTTCTCAGCGGTTTAAGCAGTACATCCTGAACGCCAAGGCGTAACACATGGGCAATATCCGCCATGTTCTGGGTAGCGGATATGATGAGGATTGGCACGCTGTTACCCCGGCTGCGGATGCGTTCTACGAACTGAATCCCACCCATACGCGGCATTTCCAGATCGCAAATGACCAGATCAACCGCCTGTGCGGTGAGCAGCGTCAGCCCATCAAGACCATCTCCGGCCTGCATGGTCTGCGCGCCAAGACTGATTAAAAAGTTATCAAGCAACGAACGGAAAACGACCTCATCTTCGACAATGAGTATCTTTTTGCCGATTAGCGGTTTTTCCATTCTCTCCCCCTGCGTACCAGACATTTCAATAGTGGTTCATAAAACGCAGTTGTGCCTTTCAGAATTAACCGAAGTCACAACACCTGTGAATGAACAACCTGACTATCTGCTACGGACCAGCGGTAATAGTTCATCCATTTTTTTCTCGACGGCGGCCTTGCCTGCCGCAATGGCCTCTTCAGCCCGGTGAAAGTCCAGCGTAGAAATTTGCGGACAAAAGGGTTGAATCAGCACATCCGGCGGATCGCCTGCCATACGATTGCGCTTCAGGCGATTTTCCAGCACCTGGATGGAGGTCGACATAATCTCCATGGCACCAGGCGTTTGATTTGCACGACGCTGGGTAAGTCCCAGTAGTCGCTGACGTAATTTTTTACCCCAGCTCAATGCTTCTGCTGCCGCCTGCTCCTCACCACTCTGCGGCGTCACTGACAGTAAATCCTGCTGCATCAGATGCGCATCATGCTGGAGATCGACAGCAATCACGATGTCAGCCCCTAACGCACGCGTAAGCGAAATGGGTACCGGGTTGACCACCGCACCATCGACCAGCCAGTACCCATTGTAGCCAACGGGTGGTAATAAGCCTGGCATACTGCATGATGCACGTACCGCCTGATGCAGGTCGCCATCGGTTAACCACAACTCACGACCGGTACTAAGATTGGTGGCAACAACACCGAAAGGTTTTTCGCATTGCTCAATTAATTCATGGGGTATCATCTGCCGAACATGGCTGAACACGCGATCGCCGCGCAATAGTCCGCCACGTTGCCATGAAAGGTCCATCAGGCGAATCACATCCCAGTAGCGAAAGGCGCTGACCCAGCGTTCCATCATACCAAGACGGCCACTGACATACGCTGATCCCACCAGCGCCCCCACCGAACAGCCGGCGACCACATCAATCTCGACCCCGGCCCGTTCTAACGCATTGATCACGCCAATATGCGACCAGCCTTTGGCGGCACCTGAACCCAGGGCCAGCCCGATCCTCACCTTTCTCATCTCACCTCGGGATTTACCTGGTACGTAGCTTCGCGCCCGACAGTCAGCTACCATAGCGCGCAATCTTTAACTTTAATCACCTTGTGGAGATGACGTGTCCGAAACGTGCCCCTGCTGTAGCGGAAAGCAGTATAGCCTATGTTGCCAACCCTTTCTGACCGGGCAGGCTACCCCGGCAAGCGCCGAACAGCTGATGCGCTCACGCTACACGGCATACGTGGAGAAAAACGCGGCATGGTTGGTCGCAACCTGGCACTCCAGCCAACGTGTGGCCGAACTTGAGACGTTATTATCTGAAAGTTTTTCCGGTACTGAATGGCTGGGCCTGAATGTAACCCGTTGTAATCAGGGAAGCCATCAGAATGAAGCATTCGTGACCTTTTTTGCGCGATACCTCGAAAAAGGACGCACATCGGCCATCTATGAATGTTCACGCTTTCTTCGTGAGGATCAACGCTGGTACTATGTGGACGGAACAACGCCCCCGCTGGGGCGAAACGATCGCTGTCCTTGTGGCTCCGATAAAAAATACAAAAAATGTTGTGGCTGATGTGGACATCAGCCCAACAGCATTACCATTCATCGCTTTGACAGGACTCTGATCGAGATGCAAGCGCAAACCATGCAACGAAAAGTTTTACGTACCATTTGCCCCGATGCGAAAGGTCTGATCGCCAAAATCACCAACATTTGTTACAAGCATGAACTCAACATCGTGCAGAACAACGAATTTGTCGATCACCGTACCGGGCGCTTTTTTATGCGCACAGAGCTTGAAGGCATTTTCAACGACAACACCCTGCTTGCGGATCTTGATAGCGCCTTACCGGCGGGTTCAATTCGCGAACTGAACAGCGCAGGCCGCCGTCGTGTGGTGATCCTGGTGACCAAAGAGGCGCACTGCCTTGGCGATCTGTTGATGAAAAGCGCCTTTGGTGGTCTTGATATGGAAATCGCTGCGGTGATTGGCAACCATGAAACGCTGCGCTCGTTGGTTGAACGCTTTGATATTCCCTTTGTGCTGGTCAGCCATGAAGGTCTGACGCGCGAAGAACACGACAACCGCATGGCGGATGAGATTGATCGTTATCAACCCGATTATGTGGTGCTGGCGAAATATATGCGCGTCCTGACGCCCGCGTTTGTGCAACGCTATCCGAACCAGATCATCAACATTCACCACTCCTTCCTGCCGGCATTTATCGGTGCACGCCCCTATCATCAGGCGTATGAGCGTGGTGTGAAAATCATCGGCGCGACCGCGCATTATGTGAACGACAATCTCGATGAAGGCCCGATCATTATGCAGGATGTGATCAACGTTGATCACAGCTACACCGCTGAAGAGATGATGCGCGCCGGTCGCGATGTAGAGAAGAATGTATTGAGCCGAGCACTGTATAAAGTGCTGGGTCAACGCGTGTTTGTGTACGGCAACCGCACGATCATTCTTTAACCACTTCGGCGCTGAACTGCGCAAGCCTTCAGCGCCACGAGTAAAAAGTGGGCAATCGATTCATAAATTTAGTGCGGGCGCTTTACAGATGAAGCGCATTTGGTATTATGCGCCCCGCTTTCAGGCGTAATGATTCAGGCCAGTGGTGGGATTCCCGAGCGGCCAAAGGGAGCAGACTGTAAATCTGCCGTCACAGACTTCGAAGGTTCGAATCCTTCTCCCACCACCATCTGAATCGCCGCGATCTGTTGCCACAATATGCCTTATCCCTGGTGGGATTCCCGAGCGGCCAAAGGGAGCAGACTGTAAATCTGCCGTCACAGACTTCGAAGGTTCGAATCCTTCTCCCACCACCATCCGAATATTCTCCCTTGTTCCTGACTTTCACTCACATTCCCCATATCGCTGATTGGAGAAGGATGAGAAGCTTCGACCGAAGGTTCGGGTCGAGCCACGCGAGACAACGCGCTTTAGCGCGGCCCGAAGGGTGAGGCGCTCTGCGCCGAATAATCCTTCTCCCACCACCATCCGAATATTCTCCCCTATTTATTCCCAAACTCAGTCCTCACCGCATCAACAAAACAACGTATCTTGGTCGTTTGCTTACGCGCCGATGGCACCAGTATATGCATTGGGCGAGAGGGTCCGCTGTAATCCGGCAGCACCCGCACCAGACGTCCTTTATCGATTTCCTCTTTAAGCACATCTTCTGGTCCAAGAGTCACACCATAACCCTCAAGTGCAGCATGCATCAGGGCTTTCCAGTCGTTGGAGCGTAAGCGCCCTTCCGGCCTGACTTCTTCAATCTTACCCGCTTTATGAAAGATCCAACGACAGGGCATCGCGGCAGACCAGTAGCCATAGACCAGGCAGGCGTGATGTTGCAGTTCTGCCGGTGTCTGGGGCATGCCATGACGCGCAATGTAAGACGGGGCTGCACAGGCAATCAATCGATAGGGTGCCAGCGGCCAGGCTACCATAGCGCTGTCGGCCAACTCCCCAATGCGGATCAAAACCTCCGCTTCTTCCTCGGTGGCATTAATGATTCTGTCACTCAACGTCAGTTCGACCTGTACTTGTGGCCAGGCAGCGAGGTAACGGCTGATGAAAGGCGAGAGTGTGTATGACCCAAAGGTCACCGGGGCATTCACACGGATAATACCGGAAGGCGTGGCCTGCATATTCAACACTACGGCATCCGCCTCCTCCACTTCGGTCAGCACCACGCGGCAACGCTCATAGTAGCGACGGCCGATTTCAGTCAAATGCTGACGTCGCGTGGTACGGTTGATTAATGCGGCACCCAGTCGTGTCTCAAGCGCTGCAATGTGTTTAGCCACCATCTGTGGTGACATCTCCAGTGCATCCGCAACAGCGGCAAATGACCCTAATTCAGCGGCTTTGACGAACACCTTCATCCCGGCCAGTTTGTCCATCATTCCCTCCTGAGAGTTGTTTTTAAAACAACATTAATGCGATTTATCTTCTTATGGGAGGGAATCATATTACAACTCACAACAACCCGATGGAGTGAAAAAATGAAGACAGGAATTATTGGCGCAGGATTCGTAGGCCGGGCGATCGCCAAATTAGCCATTCAGGCCGGACATCAGGTCATGCTCAGTAACTCACGCGACCCGCAAACGTTGTTCAGCCTGCGCCCGATGATCGGTTGTGAGATCGGCACAGCTCGCGAAGCCGCCAGCTTCGGTGATATCGTCATTATCGCGGTACCGCTGACCGCCATTGATGCTCTGCCTGCCACTGAGATTGGCAGCAAGCCCGTCCTTGATGCGGTGAATTACTATCGCGAACGCGACGGCGACATCGCCGAATTATCTTCCCGCACCACCACCACCAGCGAACTGCTGGCCCGTTACCTGCCAGAGGCGCGGATCACCAAAGCCTTCAACGCCATCCCAATGACCCAGTTGGAGAGTGACGGTCAGGCCGCAGCCACATCCGGTCGACGCGCCCTGCCGGTAGCCGGTGACGATGCAGAAGGTAAAGCAATCGCGGTCGCGTTGTACGACGCCTTCGGCTTTGATGCCGTTGATGCCGGGCCGCTGGCTGAAGGCTGGCGTTTTGAACGCGGTATGCCGTCTTATTGCGTGCGAATGAACAGCAGTGAATTGATTGCCGCACTGGCCCGGGCTGTCAGATTCTGAAGCACAGCGGCGTGATTTATCGCGCATTTTCAGCACGGAAAAACCGCGCGATATATCGCGCCGCTACGCAATGCCGCTTCTGACCATGACATTTACCACAAAACTCGCTACCATCCCGCCATACTTTTGCGGATAAAAATGGTAGCGAAATGAAATTTGTCTCATTTAACATCAATGGTTTGCGTGCGCGCCCTCATCAACTTGAAGCGCTGGTGGAACAGCATCAGCCGGACGTGATTGGCTTGCAGGAAACCAAGGTCCATGACGACATGTTCCCGCTTGAAGAGGTCAGTAAACTCGGTTACCACGTCTTTTATCATGGACAAAAAGGCCACTACGGGGTCGCACTACTGACCAAAGCCGAGCCGGTCGCGGTACATCGCGGCTTCCCGCTTGATGGCGAAGATGCCCAGCGCCGTCTGATTATGGCTGAAATCCCCAGCCCGATTGGGAATATCACGGTGATCAACGGTTACTTCCCTCAGGGTGAAAGCCGTGACCATCCGATCAAATTCCCGGCAAAAGCGAAGTTCTATCAGGATCTGCAAAGCTACCTGCAAACTCAACTGGCAGCAGACAAACCGGTGCTGATTATGGGTGATATGAATATCAGCAGCACCGATCTCGACATCGGCATCGGTGAAGAGAACCGTAAGCGTTGGCTGCGCACCGGTAAATGTTCATTCTTGCCGGAAGAGCGTGAGTGGATGGACCGCCTGCTTAACTGGGGTCTGGTTGATACCTGGCGTGCACAATTCCCGGAAACGACTGACCGTTTCTCATGGTTTGATTACCGCTCCAAAGGCTTTGATGATAACCGCGGTCTGCGTATCGATTTGCTGCTGGCCAGTCAGCCTCTGGCATCGCGTTGTATCGACAGCGGTATTGATTACGACATCCGCAGCATGGAAAAACCGTCGGACCATGCGCCGGTATGGTCAACCTTTAAATTGTGATGACGCTGCGTGGCCTGCTCAGGCCACGCGACTTATTTGATAATTTTCCAAATCAATGGATTAGTACCCATCACTTTCTCATCGCGCGAACATTGCAGCAGCACACCTTCCGCTTTGACTACCGCACCCTCCGAGTAGCTGCGATTCTCATAGGTACAGCATTGCAGACAGTTGCTCTGCTGATTATTTTGCCCCTGCGTCCAGACTTCTGGCGGCATATCCACCACCACGTCGGTGTTACCCGTGCGGCCAGAATCAGGGGTGCGATTCGCCTGTGCCGCGCTGCTCAACAACAGAGCGCCACTCAGCAACACCATCAGATATCGCATCACTCGGTCTCCTTCATTTTGCGCCGGGCAGGTTTGCGTGTCCGTTTTTTCTCACTCGCGCTCCCACTTGCGGCAATGCCACGAAATGCCTGAAGCGATGGCTGCTGCCGCGCCTGGCCAATCAGGCCAATTAAGGTGCTGACCAGCGGTTGCATAAACTCATCGTAACGACAGGCTTTTTCACTGATGCGGGTTAGCGTCGATTCCCAGTGGGCAGTCATATCAGGCCGTGCCGCCATTTCCGGCAGCGCATGGATCAATGCCCTGCCCGCCTCGGTAGAGTGAATATAGCGGCCCTTTTTCACCAGGAATGTTCGCCGGAACAATAATTCAATAATCCCGGCTCGCGTCGCTTCCGTTCCTAAACCATCGGTCGCACGTAGCACTTTCTTTAGATCTTTGTCCTGCACAAAGCGTGCGATGCCGGTCATGGCCGAAAGCAACGTGGCATCAGTGAACGGACGGGGCGGCTGCGTCTGCTTTGCCAATACTTCACCACGTTCACATAACAGTTCGTCACCTTTACTGACCACCGGCAATGGCGTGCCATCGTTCTCTTCATCGCGCTCCTTGCTACCAAGCAACGCTCGCCAGCCCGCTTCCGCCAGGAAACGTGCCTTAGCAACGAATTTGCCACCCGCAATGTCGAGATCAATGACGCACTTGCGAAACACCGCGTCGGGACAGAACTGCATCAGGTACTGACGCGCAATCAGGCCGTAGATATTGGCTTCATTTTCACTGAGATTCACCTTACTGGCGCGTGCGGTCGGGATGATGGCATGGTGAGCATCGACTTTCTTGTCATCCCAGCAACGGTTGCGCTGTTCAGGGTTGAAATCAGCCGGTGGTGTCATATCCGGTTGATGGGCCTGAATGGCGTTCAGCACCGCATGACGCCCGGCAAAGTGTTCTTCCGGCAGGTAACGGCAATCTGAACGCGGATAGGTGATCAGCTTGTGGGTTTCATACAAACGCTGGCAGCAATCCAGAACGTTTTGTGCGCTCAGGCCGAAGCGTTTTGCCGCTTCAATCTGCAAACTGGAGAGGGAGAACGGCAGAGGCGCGATTTCTGATTCCCGTTTATCGTTATAGGCGGTGACCAGCGCCGGTTGGCCGTTAATGCGCTCCAGCACATGATCCGCCAGTGGGCGGTGCAACAAGCGCCCTTCCTCATCCTGCCAGGGTTCGCAGGCATCACTCGGCACCCAACTGGCGACAAAACGCTCATCCTTTGGCGTGACAATATGTGCTTTGACTTCGAAATAGTCCTTCGGGATAAAGTTCTCAATCTCTTCATCGCGTCGTACCACCAGCCCAAGCACCGGCGTCTGTACCCGACCGACCGACAACACACCGTCATAGCCTGCATTACGCCCTAACAGCGTCCAGGCACGGGTCATGTTGATGCCATACAACCAATCGGCACGGGCGCGTGCCAGCGCCGAGACACACAACGGGATAAACTCACGGTTTTCACGCAGGCGGCTCACTGCGCGTTCCACCGCCTGCGGGTTGAGGTCGTTAATCAGGCAACGTTGTACTTTCTGGCGCTTTTCCGCAGGCAATTGCAGGTAATCAATCACCTCATCCACCAGCAATTGTCCTTCACGATCCGGGTCGCCCGCGTGAACCACTTCGGACGCTTGCGCCAACAAACCTTCAATGACTTTAAGTTGTTTCGCCACCGAGGGACGCGGCTGGAGCCGCCACTTCTCAGGGATAATCGGCAAGTCAGCCAGATTCCAGCGCGCATAACGGCTGTCGTAGCTATCAGGTTGCGCCTGTTCCAGCAAATGCCCGACGCACCAGGTGACAACCTGATCATTTCCGCAGGCAATATAACCATCGCCGCGTCGATGGGGTTTAGGCAACACGTCGGCGATGGCACGTCCGAGGCTCGGTTTTTCTGCAATAAACAAACGCATGAATGGCGTCGATCCTTAAACGTCAGTTAACTACGGTAATCAGCGGATGATGGGGTTCGGCGTCATACAATTCGCCAATCGCGGTGGGCGTCACACCGGCCAGCATGGCACAGCGGTGAAAGGCTTCAACTTCAGAAGGCTGTACCGCCACCAGTAAACCACCGGAGGTTTGTGGGTCACACAGTAGCGCACGCGTCGCGTCATCCAACGGTGACACATGGTGACCGTAGCTGGCAAAATTACGACTGGTTCCTCCCGGTACGGCACCGGCAGCAATATACCCGTCCACACCCGGCAGGCGTGGCACCTGGGTCGCGTTCACCTCAGCACGTAAACCGGAACCCTGACAGATTTCACTTAAATGCCCCAGCAGACCAAAACCGGTGACATCGGTCATTGCAGTCACTCCTGCGAGCTGGGCAAACTCCGCACCCACCTTATTCAACTGACACATCACTTCCGCCGCCAGCGAGTGATGTTCCGGTCGTAACAGCCCTTTTTTCTCGGCGGTAGTCAGAATACCAATGCCGAGCGGTTTGGTCAGGAACAGCTGGCAGCCAGGCTGGGCTGCGCTATTTTTCTTCACCCGCGCCACATCAACGATGCCCGTTACGGCGAGGCCAAAAATCGGCTCAGGTGAATCGATCGAATGACCGCCCGCCAGCGCAATGCCGGCGGCCTGGCATGCCGCACGACCGCCCTCAACCACCTGTTGCGCGACCTCGGGGCTCAGCACATTCACCGGCCAGCCAAGAATGGCGATCGCCATGATCGGCTTACCGCCCATTGCATAGATATCGCTGATGGCATTGGTGGCAGCGATACGGCCAAAGGTATGGGGATCGTCAACAATCGGCATAAAGAAGTCGGTGGTGCTGACCACCGCGCTGCCATTGCCCAGGTCATAAACGGCGGCATCATCGCGGGTTTCGTTCCCCACCAGCAAATGGGGATCGTGGAAGGCGCTCAGTTCACTATGCAGGATGGTTTCCAGCACCTGGGGTGAGATTTTGCAGCCACAGCCAGCGCCGTGGCTGTATTGGGTCAAGCGAACAGGGTCACTCATGGCGGGTTCCTTATGCACTGGCAGATAGCGCTATGTTAGCCTGGCTGCCAGCCTGAGGTAAGTGGTGCGCAATCACAGCTCGATCAATCGCACACGCGGTGTGCAATATTTGCAACGCCGCTCAGCCTGACGGAGAAACCCGCGGGTGTCTGTCAGAAATAACTGACAAATTCCGCCGTGTCAGGGGGCAGAACCGTGGTGCTGGATTTTAACTGCGGCGTACCGAGATACAGAAAACCGACAATCGCATCCTGTTCCCGACAGCCGAAGGCGTCACGCACCTGCGGATGATCGGTCCAGGGACCGCTGCGCCAGATGCCATTGAAGCCCTGCGCGGCTGCCGCCATCTGCATCGCCATCACCGCACAGCCTGCGGAAATCAACTGTTCCCAGCGTGGCACTTTAGGATGTTCTTCACAACGTGCGACCACCGTGATGATCATCGGTGCCCGGAACGGCGATGAGCTGGCTTTCTCTATGGCCTTATCATCCATCGCGCTGGCACGCGCGGCCTGCTCCAGCAGCTTGCTCAAGCGCTCACGTCCCTCTTTCTCGACGATGATGAAGCGCCAGGGTTGCAGGGTGCCGTGGTCCGGCGCGCGCATACCGGCGCGCAGGATGTTTTCCAGCACCTCACCTGCCGGGGCGGGATCCGCCAGACGTGAGGCTGAACGGCGATTAACTAACAAATCAAGTGCATCCATTATCTTCTCCCTTGGAAAAAAACGTTGTCTAATCCTGGCATACCACGATCTTTTGTAACAGTCTGGCGCGATTTCCTGCTGACTTTTAACACGCTGCTCTTTAGGATGTGGTCGATATCGAGGCGGCTGGCGTGCTGGCTGTCTTCGGCTACGTGAATATGGAGAGTCTATGCGCACATTGTGGCGAATTATTGCTGGCCTGTTCCGCTGGGGCTGGCGGGTGCTGAATTTTATCCGGGAATTTATCCTTAATTTATTTCTGATTGTGTTGATCCTGGCGGGTGTGGGGATCTGGTTACAGGTGAGCGGTTCCGGCAGCAGCGAACCGGTCCAGCAGGGCGCGCTGAAAGTCGATCTTACCGGGGTGCTGGTGGACAAACCTTCGGTCAGCAACCGTCTGAGCCGGATTGGCCGTCAGTTGCTGGGTACCAGTAGTGATCGTCTCCAGGAAAACTCGCTGTTTGATGTGGTCGATGCCATTCGTCAGGCAAAAAGTGACAAAAACATCACCGGCATCGTGCTGGATCTGCGTGATTTTGCCGGTGGCGATCAGCCGTCATTGCAATATGTCGGTAAAGCACTGCGCGAATTCCGTGACAGCGGCAAACCGGTCTACGCGATTGGCGATAGCTACAGCCAGGCACAATATTATCTGGCGAGTTACGCCAACAAAGTTTATCTCTCGCCGCAGGGCACCGTTGATCTGCACGGTTTCGCCACTAACGGCCTGTACTACAAAACCTTGCTCGACAAGCTGAAGGTTAACTCACATGTCTTCCGCGTCGGTACCTATAAGTCGGCGGTCGAACCGTTCCTGCGTGACGATATGTCACCAGAAGCACGCGATGCCGATAGCCGCTGGATCGGTCAGCTGTGGCAGAACTATCTGAACACCGTCTCCGCGAACCGTCAGATTACCCCGGAACAGTTGTTCCCGGGTGCCGCCGGTATCATCAGCGGTTTGCAGGCGGTACAGGGTGATACGGCAAAATATGCGCTGAACAACAAGTTGGTCGACGCGCTGGAAAGCCGTGCTTCTGCTGATCAGGAGCTGATTAAAACCTTCGGCTGGGATAAACAGAATAACGATTATCGTAACGTCAGCATTTACGATTACACCGTTAAGCAACCCACGCAGCAGGATGGCAATATCGCCGTGGTGATGGCGAGTGGCGCGATTATGGACGGTGAAGAGACCGCCGGAAACGTCGGTGGCGACACCACCGCTGCACAGATCCGCGATGCGCGTCTCGATCCGAAAATCAAAGCGATCATTTTGCGCGTCAATAGCCCTGGTGGCAGCGTGACCGCGTCAGAAGCCATCCGCGAAGAACTGGCTGCTGCCCATGCGGCAGGTAAACCGGTAGTGGTGTCGATGGGCGGGATGGCCGCGTCTGGTGGCTACTGGATCTCCACTCCGGCGGATTACATTGTGGCTAACCCCAGCACGCTGACCGGTTCGATTGGCATCTTCGGCGTGATCAATACCGTTGAGAACAGCCTGAGCACCATTGGTGTGCATACCGATGGCGTTGCCACCTCGCCGCTGGCTGACGTCGCCACCACCAAAGCGTTACCGACGGAAGTACAGCAACTGATGCAGCTGACTATCGAGAATGGCTATCGTAACTTCGTCGGTTTAGTGGCGGCTTCGCGTCATAAGACGCCAGAGCAGATCAATGAGATTGCCCAAGGCCATGTCTGGACCGGCAGCGATGCCAAAGCTAACGGACTGGTGGATGCGCTGGGTGACTTTGATGATGCCGTCAGCAAAGCCGCTGAACTGGCGAAAATCACCACGCCGCAATTGAGCTGGTATCAGGATGATCCGGGCATGCTGGATCTGCTGCTGAATCAGATGAGCGCGTCTGCCAGCGCCATCATGCCGGAAGCCCTAAAAGTGTGGCTGCCTGCACCGATGTTGGATGTCATGAGCGCAATGAAAAAACAGCCTGGCCTGTTTGATAACCTTAACGACCCACAAAATCGCTACGCGTTTTGCCTGAACTGTGGCCAGGTAAAATAATCTTTACAGCCCGGCCGCTGGTCGGGCTGCTTTTCCCCGGTAATCCCCTTATACTGCGCGTTTTACGGCAAGTCTGAGTTCATTCATGCAAAAGAAAAATATCTACGTAGCCTACACGGGCGGGACCATTGGTATGCAGCGTTCGGCACACGGCTACATTCCGGTTTCGGGCCATCTGCAACAGCAACTGGCGAATATGCCCGAGTTCCATCGCCCGGAAATGCCCGATTTCACCATCCACGAGTACCAACCGTTGATGGATTCTTCCGATATGACGCCGGAGGACTGGCAGGCCATCGCCGATGATATCAAACAGAATTACGATCAATACGACGGCTTTGTGATTCTGCATGGCACAGACACCATGGCGTTCACCGCTTCGGCCCTCTCCTTTATGCTGGAGAATCTCGCCAAGCCAGTGATTGTGACCGGTTCGCAAATCCCGCTGGCCGAGTTACGCTCAGACGGTCAGCAAAACTTGCTTAACTCATTGTATGTCGCGGCCAATTATCCGATTAATGAAGTCGCGCTATTCTTTAATAACACGTTGTTCCGTGGCAACCGCACCACCAAAGCCCACGCCGATGGTTTTAATGCGTTTGCCTCCCCTAACCTGTCGCCGCTGTTGGAAGCCGGTATCCATATTCGCCGCCTGAATACCCCTCCAGCTCCCAAGGGTACAGGTGACTTGATTGTTCACCCGATCACCCCGCAACCGATTGGTGTGGTGACGATTTATCCGGGGATCTCTGCCGAGGTGGTACGTAACTTCCTGCGTCAGCCGGTGAAAGCCCTGATCCTGCGTTCTTACGGCGTTGGCAATGCACCACAAAACGCGGAGTTTCTGGCTGAACTGCAACAGGCCAGCGAGCGCGGCATTGTGGTGGTCAACCTGACGCAATGCATGTCCGGTAAGGTGAATATGGGTGGTTACGCCACAGGGAATGCGCTGGAGCATGCCGGGGTGATCAGTGGTTTTGATCTCACCGTGGAAGCAACATTAACAAAACTTCACTTTTTACTGAGTCAAAACCTCACCAGCGCGGAAATTCGTGCCAGAATGCAACAGAATTTACGTGGCGAACTGACAGAAGACTGATACGGAGCGAGATGTGATGAAGCGGGCACTGATAATCATCGATATACAGAACGATTTTTGCCCCGGCGGCCCCATGGCCGTACGCGAAGGTGACCTGACCGTTGCCGTTGCGAATCGCTACGCGCGTGAGTTTCGTGCCCGGGGCGAGTGTGTGGTGGCATTGCAGGACTGGCATCCGAATAATCATGGCAGCTTTGCGTCGGTATCGGGTGAACCGGTTTATACCCTGGGTGAGCTGAACGGGCTGGCGCAGATCTGGTGGCCGGATCATGGCATTCAGGGTTCGGTGGGTGCCGATTTCCACCCTGACCTGGATCGCACGCTGATCGATGCCGTATTTCATAAAGGCGAAGATGTTGACGTTGACAGCTACAGCGCCTTTTTCGATAACGGCCACCGGCGCAAAACTGAGCTGGATAGATGGCTGCGCGAGCGTGACATCAGCCATCTGGTGGTGCTGGGTTTAGCAACCGATTATTGCGTTAAATATAGCGTGCTGGATGCGCTGGAACTGGGCTACCAGGTCGAAGTGGTGGAGGAAGGTTGTCGTGGGGTCAATCTCAACCCTGAAGACAGCGCCATTGCCATCGAGCAAATGCGTAACCAGGGTGCCGTCATTATCTAAAAAAGCAGGGCTGGTTTTACAGCCCTGCTTTTTACTCAGTGCAGGTTGATGCGGGTGATATCCGTCTCAATACCGAACTCTTCTTTCAGTTCTTTTTTCGACTTCGTCACCATCTCACCACCTTTGCTGATGGTCATATGCTGCGGCGCATCGTTATGGCGCGCCTGCCAGAGCATCACCAGTTGCAGGCAATTTTCTTTTTGTTCGGGCGTCAGCGCTACCCCATCAGGCCACTTGCCGGTTTCCACCGCCGTGGCAAGACGCTGGTAAACTTCTGGCGTCATCGCC
Organism: Pantoea sp. X-Soil-TKNS-1279; assembly: GCF_059730565.1. Taxonomy (NCBI): domain Bacteria; kingdom Pseudomonadati; phylum Pseudomonadota; class Gammaproteobacteria; order Enterobacterales; family Erwiniaceae; genus Pantoea; species Pantoea sp. X-Soil-TKNS-1279. The sequence continues at coordinate 2,414,280 of NZ_AP035948.1, forward strand.
GCCAACATCGCTTCCAGTTCCTGTTTCATGCTTACCCCTGTTGTTGATTGCCCTGCTCGTCGGTAAAGTTGAGCGAGGCCGAATTCACACAGTAGCGCTCGCCTGTTGGCTGTGGGCCGTCCGGGAACACATGCCCCAGATGCGCATCACAGTTGCCACAGCGGATTTCAACCCGGTGCATACCGTGGGAATCATCTTCGAGGTAGCGGATAGCGTCATCACTAACCGGCTGATAGAAACTCGGCCAACCGCAGCCCGAGTCATATTTGGTTTCAGAGAGGAACAGCGGTGCGTTACAAACCAGGCAGTGGTAGATGCCCTCCTGCTTGTTATGCAGCAGGGCTCCTGTAAAAGGGGGTTCGGTTCCGCGATGCTGAGTTACATAGCGCTGCATTTCCGACAGCTGCGCGATTTTTTCCGCGGATGCGGTGTCTTTAGCCATTTTGGGATTCCGGAGTGTCATTCTGAAAAAATCGACTAGTATTCTAACAAATGAATAACATCATCCGGGTCTTTTTTCGTGCGAACACATCCGTCCTGCTGACGACAGCACGAATTTGTGATGCCGATCACCCTTTAGATCCCACATCCCTTTATAGTCGGCGATCGGCAAATCTGGCTTTGGAATAATCCCTGTTGCGCAAGCGTTTGCGCAACGAATAATTCCTGTCATTGGAATTGACCTGTCGCAACAATTGACACGATTCCGCTTGACGCCTGGTAAGGTTTTTGTAATTTTACAGCCAACCTTTTATTCACTAACAAATAGCTGGTGGAATATATGACTATCAAAGTAGGCATCAACGGTTTTGGCCGTATCGGTCGCATCGTTTTCCGTGCTGCGCAGCAGCGTTCTGACATCGAAATCGTCGCGATCAACGACCTGCTGGACGCCGATTACATGGCTTACATGCTGAAGTATGACTCTACGCACGGTCGTTTTGACGGCACTGTAGAAGTTAAAGACGGCGCGCTGATTGTTAACGGTAAAAAAATCCGTGTTACCGCTGAGAAAGACCCGGCTAACCTGAAATGGGACGAAGTGGGTGTTGACGTTGTTGCTGAAGCAACCGGTATCTTCCTGACCGACGAAACCGCACGTAAACACATCGCTGCGGGTGCGAAGAAAGTGGTTCTGACTGGCCCGTCTAAAGATGACACCCCGATGTTTGTTCGTGGTGCTAACTTCGACAAATATGCCGGCCAGGACATCGTTTCTAACGCATCCTGCACCACCAACTGCCTGGCTCCGCTGGCAAAAGTGATCAACGACAAGTTCGGCATCGTTGAAGGTCTGATGACCACTGTTCACGCTACCACCGCGACTCAGAAAACCGTTGATGGCCCGTCTCACAAAGACTGGCGCGGCGGCCGTGGCGCTTCTCAGAACATCATCCCGTCTTCTACCGGTGCTGCTAAAGCAGTAGGTAAAGTTCTGCCAGAGCTGAACGGCAAACTGACCGGTATGGCGTTCCGTGTTCCGACTCCGAACGTATCTGTTGTTGACCTGACTGTTCGTCTGGAAAAAGCGGCTTCTTACAAAGAAATTTGTGCAGCGATCAAAGCCGCTGCTGAAGGCGAAATGAAAGACGTTCTGGGTTATGTTGAAGATGACGTGGTTTCTACCGACTTCAACGGCGAAGTACTGACTTCAGTATTCGATGCTAAAGCAGGTATCGCGCTGAATGACAACTTTGTGAAGCTGGTTTCCTGGTACGATAACGAAACCGGTTACTCCAACAAGGTTCTCGATCTGATTGCTCTGGTTTCTGCTAAATAAGCTAACCAGCACAACAGACAGATCAGACAAGGGGCGACTTAGGTCGCCCTTTTTATTTGGCTAGCTTAAGAGAAGGATTTTGTATGCAAGAGTCGCTTTTTTCGCTACCCGTAGTGCAGCAGATCACCCCTTATCTGTCACAACGTCAGATTGGTGAACTGCCGGTCATTATTGTCAGCCATCCCCGCGTGCGCGCAGCCATTACCTTGCAAGGTGCACATCTGCTCGCCTGGCAACCCAGTGGACAACAGCCGGTCCTCTGGCTCAGTGAGAAGACGCCTTTTGCTGTCGGCAAGGCGATTCGTGGTGGCGTACCGATCTGCTGGCCGTGGTTTGGCCCGGCGGGTGAACCTGCGCACGGTTTCGCCCGTAATCAATCCTGGACGTTATCCGCGCATGACGAGAATGAAGAAGGCGTCATTCTGACCTTTGCGCTGGAGAGTAATGCACAAACGCTGAAACTGTGGCCGCACGATTTTACCCTGCTCGCTCGCTTCCGTATTGGTGCCCATTGCGAAATTGAGCTGGAAGCGCATGGCGACTTCGCCGCAACTGCCGCGCTGCACAGCTACTTCCAGGTGACCGATATTGCGGCAACTGAAGTCAGCGGTCTGGGTAACAGCTTCGTGGATAAAGTGAATGACAGTGCGGTCGGCACATCCAATGGTAAGCAGACCTATCCGGGTCGTATCGATCGCGTCTTTACCGCGCCGGAAGATTGCAGCGTGATTCATGATAAAGCGGGCAATCGACAGATAGAAGTGTACCATCACTATCAAAGTGACGTTGTCACCTGGAATCCTGGTCCGGAGTTGTCGTGCAGCATGGGGGATATGGCTAACGATGGTTACAAAACCATGGTGTGTGTCGAAACTGCACGCATTAACCAGCCACTGGTGAGCGCCGGTGAATCCCCTGCTCGCCTCGCCACAACTTTCCGGTTACGCAATAAAGTCTGACAAAACGGCGCGCATGCGCCGTTAGACCACATCCAGCGGCAGTTTAGCCTGCGGTGGTGGGAAGGCCTGATTCAGAATGGCCAGTTGTTCGCCACTTAACACCACATTAAGCGCTGCCGCATTTTCCTGAACATGCGCCACACTGCTGGCTTTCGGTATGGCGATCACCCCCTCTTTGCGAATCACCCACGCCAGCAGCAATTGCGCTACGCTAATGCCCTGCTGTTGTGCAATCTGCTGCACGCGCGGGTCACTGAAGAGCGTCTGGCGCAGACGTCCAGCCTGGGCCAACGGGCAATACGCCATGATCGGCACATCACGTAACTGGCATTCCGGCAGTAAATCATACTCAATACCGCGAGACGCCAGATGGTAAAGCACCTGATTGGTTAAACAGGCCTCTCCACCCGGCTCTCCCCACAGTTCCTGCATATCCTCGGTGTCAAAGTTGGAGACACCCCAGTGGCGAATCTTGCCCTGCTGTTGCAGTGTCTCCATGGCGCGAATGGTTTCCTCCAGCGGCACATTGCCCCGCCAGTGCAACAAATAAAGATCCAGATAATCAGTCTGTAAACGACGCAAGCTGCGTTCGCAGGCATCTATCGCATCGACTTCTCCCGCATTCCACGGATAGACCTTTGACACCAGCCAGGCTTGATCGCGCCGTCCTTTTAGCGCTTCGCCGACAACCATTTCCGCACCGCCTTCCGCATACATTTCGGCGGTATCAATCAGTTTAAGCCCAAGGTCGAGGCCTGCCTGCAACGCGGCAACTTCCTGCTGATGTGTCTCCGCACTCTCCCCCATGTACCAGGTACCCTGGCCAATGGCTGGGATGGGTGCTTCTCCCCTGAACTGAATCATCTTTGTCATAAAACCTCCAAATGAACCATAACGGTGCGCAACCTTGGTGCGCAGCAATAAAAATGCCCCATTTTGGGGCACCTCATTGCAGCCATCAGAAACTGTAGCTGATACCTGTCCAAAGCGTCACTTGCCCGCTCTTATTCACCATTGGACTGTCTTTGATGTCACTACCAAATCGGGTATAACGTCCGGAAACCGTCGCGTTCCAGCTTTGGCTGATCTGGTAACTGGCGTTCATTTCCAGGTAGGGAGACCAACTGTCATCCGGCTGATAACGCGCGATACCGGTACGCGCACTTTCCTGTGATGAGACGCCATAGTAGTAGCGGTTTTGATTGGCGCTGTTCCACAAGGCACCAATCCCCGGCGTCAGGCTAAACGCACCAAAATCGAAACGATACAACCAGGTCATATCCCACATCACACCGTTGCTGTTGTTGAGTACATCCCCTAACAGCGCGGTGCGTAAGATGCCCCACTGTGAGATATGGCGATAGCTGGCACCCGCCATCAACGTCATGCGACGCTTGTCGAGTCGCTTCATATCGCTCAGATCATTGTCTTTCGGGTCATACTGCTGCGGCGAACCGAGCACCGTCAACGACAGTTGATCCTGCGGGTCCTTCCACAGGTAGTACCCCCCCTGTAGGCTATGGAACCAGAAGCTGTCGCCTTCATAATTAATAACCGGCACCGGTAAATATCGGTCCTGCCCTCCGCGGTAGGGCGATTCGGCGTAAATAACAGAGGCCCCCAGAGATAAGGGATCGGCATACGTGCTGAAAGCCGCAAAATAGCAGGGTGCGAGCAGAGCAAGCGCTTTAAGTTTGAAATGGTTCACAATTTATTCAGTCCATAAATATAACAATCACACGCAGAGTCTAACCAATTTCTCCACAGGGTTTAACTTTTAATGAGGGTTGTTGTTAGCCGCAGCAGAATTGTCTGAAACCATCAATACCGCTGTGATTTGAGGGATCGGTTCCCTGTCCCTTATGAGACTTTGTTATTGATATATCGCTAAATAAGGAGAAGAAACGGAGGAAATTTCTTAAATGCCTTCTACAGTTAAAAGTAAGACGAGACTTTTTGTACGAGCAGAGTAACCATAAGAATTGTGTATCCCGATAAAAAATCGTCAGGTTGGCATAAGGGTTGCTGTACTCAATAGAGAATATCTTCCGGGAGCTGCAAGAGCATCTTAATTACGCTCCTTTACCTGTGCTAAAAACGAAAGGACGGGCATCGCTATGAATATATTCGATCACTATCGTCAGCGTTATGAAGCTGCCAAGGACGAAGAGTTCACACTGCAGGAATTCCTCGCAATTTGTAAGCAGGATCGCAGTGCATACGCCAACGCTGCAGAGCGACTGTTGATGGCCATTGGTGAGCCGGTGATGGTTGATACTGCTCAGGAGCCACGCCTTTCCAGAATATTCTCGAATCGCGTCATTGGACGCTACCCTGCGTTTGAAGAGTTCTATGGCATGGAAGAAGCGATTGAACAAATCGTCTCTTACCTGAAACATGCTGCGCAAGGGCTGGAGGAGAAGAAACAGATTCTTTACCTGCTGGGTCCGGTTGGTGGCGGTAAATCATCCCTGGCTGAACGCCTTAAATCCCTGATGCAGCGCGTACCGATTTACGTGTTAAGCGCTGACGGTGAGCGTAGCCCGGTCAATGACCATCCGTTGTGCCTGTTTAACCCACAGGAAGACGCGAACATTCTCGAAAAAGAGTATGGCGTTCCACGTCGTTACCTCGGCACCATTATGTCGCCGTGGGCAGCTAAACGCCTGCACGATTTTGGCGGCGATATTACCCGTTTCAAAGTTGTGAAAGTCTGGCCGTCAATCCTCGAACAGTTGGCGATTGCCAAAACTGAACCGGGTGACGAAAACAACCAGGATATTTCTGCGTTGGTGGGTAAAGTGGATATCCGCAAACTGGAAAACCACGCACAGAACGATCCCGATGCCTACGGTTACTCCGGTGCCCTGTGCCGCGCCAACCAGGGCATCATGGAATTCGTTGAGATGTTCAAAGCACCGATTAAAGTGCTGCATCCCCTGTTGACCGCCACTCAGGAAGGTAACTACAACGGAACGGAAGGTATTTCGGCGCTGCCGTTTAACGGCATCATTCTGGCGCACTCTAACGAATCTGAGTGGGTCACCTTCCGTAACAACAAAAACAACGAGGCGTTCCTTGACCGTGTTTACATCGTCAAAGTGCCTTACTGCCTGCGAGTTTCCGAAGAGATCAAAATCTACGAGAAACTGCTTAATCACAGTGAACTGTCAACCGCGCCATGCGCACCAGGCACACTGGAAACCCTGGCGCGTTTCTCCATCCTGTCGCGTTTGAAAGAGCCGGAAAACTCCAGCATCTACTCAAAAATGCGCGTCTATGATGGTGAAACGCTGAAAGATACTGATCCAAAAGCCAAGTCATGGCAGGAGTATCACGACTACGCTGGCGTGGATGAGGGAATGAACGGTCTTTCTACCCGTTTTGCCTTCAAAATTCTGTCACGCGTATTCAACTTCGACCATGCGGAAGTGGCCGCCAACCCGGTGCACCTGTTCTATGTGCTGGAACAGCAGATTGAACGTGAGCAGTTCCCACAAGAGCAGGCAGAGAAATATCTGGAGCACCTGAAAGGTTACCTGATTCCGAAGTATGCGGAGTTTATCGGCAAAGAGATTCAGACCGCCTATCTGGAGTCCTACTCCGAATACGGCCAGAACATTTTTGACCGCTATGTCACCTACGCCGACTTCTGGATTCAGGATCAGGAGTACCGTGATCCCGATACCGGACAACTGTTTGACCGTGAATCACTGAATGCAGAGCTGGAAAAAATCGAGAAACCTGCCGGGATCAGTAACCCGAAAGATTTCCGCAACGAGATTGTCAACTTTGTGTTGCGCGCCCGTGCGCAGAACAGCGGACGCAATCCGAACTGGACCAGCTACGAAAAACTGCGCACGGTCATCGAGAAGAAAATGTTCTCGAATACCGAAGAGTTGCTGCCGGTGATTTCGTTTAATACCAAAACCTCAACGGACGAACAGAAAAAACACGATGATTTTGTCGACCGCATGATGGAGAAAGGCTATACCCGCAAACAGGTTCGCCTGCTGTGCGAATGGTATCTCCGGGTGCGTAAATCGTCATAATTAGGTTTGTAAGCTAAACGGCGTCAAGACGCCGGAAGAGGAAGGTCGGGCAAGTCCCGACCTGGCTTGCACTGTAGTTTGGGGGAACTTTATGGCCTATTTCATCGATCGGCGTCTGAACGGCAAAAACAAAAGCGCGGTCAACCGGCAACGCTTTCTGCGCCGTTACAAGTCGCAAATCAAGCAGTCGATCTCCGAGGCCATTAATAAGCGTTCGGTTACCGACGTGGAAAGCGGTGAGTCTGTCTCCATTCCGATTGAAGATATTAACGAACCTATCTTCCATCAGGGCCGGGGTGGCAGCCGTCATCGCGTGCATCCCGGTAACGATCACTTTGTGCAGAACGACCGCGTCGAACGCCCACAAGGTGGCGGCGGAGGCGGTGGTGGCGGCCAGGGCAATGCCAGTCAGGATGGTGAAGGCCAGGACGAGTTCGTCTTCCAGATTTCGAAAGATGAATACCTCGATTTGCTGTTCGAGGATCTTGCGCTGCCTAACCTGCGTAAAAATCAGCATCGTCAATTAAATGAATATAAAACTCATCGCGCTGGCTTCACCTCTAACGGGGTACCTGCGAACATCAGCGTGGTGCGTTCGCTGCAAAACTCGCTGGCGCGTCGGACTGCCATGACGGCGGGTAAACGCCGCATGCTGCATGAACTGGAAGCCACGCTGACCGAGGTGGAAAAATCCGAACCGGCGCAACTGCTGGAAGAGGAACGGTTGCGCAAAGAGATCGCCGAACTGCGTGCCCGTATTGAACGGGTGCCGTTTATCGATACCTTTGACCTGCGTTACAAAAATTTTGAGAAACGTCCGGAACCGTCAAGCCAGGCGGTGATGTTCTGCCTGATGGACGTTTCAGGTTCGATGGACCAGGCCACCAAAGATATGGCGAAACGTTTTTACATTCTGCTCTACCTGTTCCTGAGCCGAACCTATAAAAACGTCGATGTGGTTTATATCCGTCACCATACCCAGGCGAAAGAGGTGGACGAACAGGAGTTCTTCTACTCACAGGAAACAGGCGGCACCATTGTCTCCAGTGCCCTGAAGCTGATGGATGAGGTGGTAAAAGAGCGCTATGACCCGGCGCAGTGGAACATCTATGCTGCCCAGGCATCGGACGGTGATAACTGGGCGGATGACTCCCCGCTCTGCCACGAGATTCTGGCGAAAAATATCCTGCCGGTGGTGCGTTATTACAGCTATATCGAGATAACTCGCCGCGCACACCAAACCCTGTGGCGTGAGTATGAGCATTTGCAGGTGATGTTTGATAACTTCGCTATTCAGCACATCCGTGAGCCGGAAGATATTTACCCGGTATTTAGGGAGCTTTTCCACAAACAAGTGGCAGAATCCTGATAAAAGTAGCCGGTCACTGACCGGCTTTTTACTCTCTACTTTCCGCTAAAACCCTCTGCACCATATAGATTTTGTTGGCAAATTTAACTACAGATGCCTCAACACCTGCCGATATAAAAAAATATGTTATTTTCCGCTGACAAGCTATTGATAAGGCATTATCTTTTGTCTTTGTTCGCGTGAAGCTTACGCACTACACCTGGATCACCACCCGCCGCAGGAGAACGCCGTTGAATGCCAGCATGGTTTACAGTTTATTCATTATTGGTTCAGTGCTGGTTGCAGCAAGCATTCTGCTAAGCTCCTTTTCCTCGCGCCTGGGCATACCGATTTTGGTGATCTTCCTCGCGCTCGGGATGCTAACCGGGGTCGATGGTATTGGCGGTATCGCTTTTGATAACTATCCGGTGGCCTACCTGGTATCCAACCTGGCGCTGGCGATTATCCTGCTTGACGGCGGTATGCGCACCAAGGCCAGCTCATTCAAAGTGGCGCTTGGCCCGGCGTTGTCGCTGGCAACGGTTGGGGTAATGATCACCGCCGGTCTGACCGGTCTGGCCGCTGCCTGGCTGTTCCACCTCGATTTGATGCAGGGTTTTCTGATTGGCGCCATTATCGGCTCCACCGATGCTGCTGCGGTGTTCTCTCTGCTCGGCGATAAAGGGTTAAACGAACGTGTCAGCGCAACGTTGGAAATCGAATCCGGCAGCAATGACCCGATGGCGGTGTTTCTGACCATCACCCTGATCGACATGATTCAACAGGGACAAACGGGGCTGAGTTGGATGTTTATCGTGCATCTGGTGCAGCAATTTGGTCTGGGCATCGTGCTGGGACTGGGCGGTGGCTGGGCGTTGCAGCAACTGATTAACCGCATCAATCTGGCGCAGGGACTTTATCCCCTGCTGGCATTGAGTGGCGGTATCATCGTGTTTGCCCTGACCACGGTGATGGAAGGTAGCGGCATTTTGGCGGTGTATCTATGTGGTTTCCTGTTGGGTAACAGCCCAATTCGCAACCGTCATGGCATTCTGCAAACCTTCGATGGTATGGCATGGTTGAGCCAGATTGGCATGTTCATTGTGCTGGGCCTGTTGGTGACGCCATCCGATTTGTGGCATATCGCCATTCCGGCGATGCTGCTGTCGCTGTGGCTGATTCTGGTGGCGCGTCCGTTGTCGATTCTGGTCGGCCTGTTGCCATTTAAGGGCTTTACCGGACGTGAACGCATTTTTATTAGTTGGGTTGGATTACGCGGTGCGGTGCCGATCATCCTGGCGGTGTTCCCGATGATGGCCGGGCTGGAGAACTCATCGCTGTACTTTAATATCGCCTTCTTCGTGGTGCTGGTATCGCTGATGTTGCAGGGGACGTCACTGGGTTTCGCCGCGCGAAAAGCCAAAGTGGTGGTTCCACCGACGGCCTCACCAATCAGCCGGGTTGGGCTGGATATTCATCCTGAGAACCCGTGGGAGCAGTTCGTGTATCAGCTGAGCGCCGATAAATGGTGTATTGGTGCCGCCCTGCGAGATTTACAAATGCCGCGCGAAACCCGCATCGCGGCGTTGTTCCGTGACAACGTTTTGATGCACCCCAACGGCAGCACGCGCCTGAAGGAAGGTGACGTGTTATGCGTGATTGGTCGCGAGCGCGATCTCCCTGCCCTCGGCAAGATGTTCAGCCAGTCACCGCCGGTGGCGCTCGACCAACGTTTCTTTGGTGACTTTATCCTGGATGCTGACGCCCGGCTGCGCGATGTGGCGCAAATTTACGGGTTGGATCTCGATGAAGAAACCAACGATCAACAATCCCTGGGGCAGTTGGTGATGTCGTTGCTGGGCAGCACGCCTGTGGTCGGTGACCAGGTTGAATGGAACCAGCTTACCTGGACGGTGGCGGAGAAAGAGGACAACCATATCCTGAAAATTGGTGTGCGACCGACAGAAGAGAAGGAATAATCCGAGCGCATTCGATTAGTAAAGCCCGCTGGACCGACTATGATCACTATTCCACCCTGCTGAAACGGGAGAATACGATGGGACATGTGGTTAAGATTGGTCGTTACGAGATCATCGATGCGGAATTGAACGCGGGAAAGCTCGAAACCGTCAGCATTCCCTGCCTGACCAATCCCGGCCTGAGTTATCAGCTCGACGGCTGGGATCATGAAACCAGTGTACCGGCGTGGATTGACGGCCAACCCGTCGATTTGGAGATCGGACACTATGACAAACAGCAACACCGTTGGGTATTAAAGAAACCAGCTTGAGTTAATTTATTACCGCCATGCAGCTCATATGGCGGTTATTCCTAAAAGCAGTCTTAAAATCAAGCGCTATATCTGATGTTTTTTTGATTTTATCCATTCTATTCAATACGTTAAATGGGCGTTTCCGCAGGCAATTCTTTTCTTTTCAGACTATGTCCATATTAACGCCATCAAATATCTCCTGCATACTCATAAACGTTGCTGCATTATTTTGTGACGAAAATCACGCCACAAACGGTCCTTATCGTGCAGCGCTTATGGCAACGCTGATTTATATCTCGCTGAAATAACAAGCCTTCTTCTTTCGGCGGTCCACACCTGAGCGCGTACTTGATTCTGGTCAGGCCATCTTTTACTTAAGAAAAGAGAGCAGGTTTTATGGCAAGTACATTGGTAATAAACAATGCAGCCCGCTCATGGAGCGGCTTGCGAAAAAACATTATTGCGAAAATAGCCCTAAGCATTTCTGATTTAATTGCACTGAATCTGGCACTTTTTTTATCCGCCGCCACCATCCAGGGGATTTGGGGAGAACTGGACACCTTTATTCCTCCGCATCAAATTGAATATCGCTTCGTTGCGCAGTTAGGCCTTTCACTACTTTGCACTTTATGGTTTTGGGTGCGCCTCCGTCATTACACCTACCGCAAGCCTTTCTGGTTTGAACTGAAAGAGATCGTCAAAACCCTTTTCGTTTTCTCCCTACTCGACCTGGCACTGATTGCCTTCTCGAAATGGGACTTCTCGCGCATGGTGTGGGTGTTTAGCTGGAGCTATGCCCTGCTGCTGCTGCCGCTGATGCGTGCCGGAGTGAAGCGAGCCATTAATCGCGCCGGTCAATGGCAAAAAGAAACCATTATTATTGGTTCCGGTAAAAATGCGCTGGAAGCCTATGCAGCCCTGCAAAGTGAAGAGATTCTTGGCTATAACGTGCAGGCGTTTATTGCCCTTGATAGCGACAAGCACCCGGAGCATGTCAATGGCGTGCCAGTGATTACCTGGGAAGATATTAACTGGCAAACCATGGATCGTGATAACACCCAATTTATTGTCGCCACTGAGTTCGAACAGCAGGTGGTGCGGGATAAATGGTTGAAGTTCCTTTCCAAAATGCAATGCCGTTCGGTTTCCGTTATCCCGACACTGCGCGGTGTGCCGCTGTACGGCACGGATATGTCGTTTATCTTCAGTCATGAAGTGATGATCCTGCGCGTCAGCAACAACCTGGCAAAACGCTCTTCGCGCTTCCTTAAGCGTAGCTTCGACATTATCGTCGCTTCATTGCTGTTGCTGTTCCTCGCCCCGGTATTTGCGCTGCTGTGCTGGATGGTGAAACGTGACGGCGGCAACGCCATCTATGGTCATGAGCGCGTCGGTTTCGAAGGCAAGAAGTTTCACTGTCTGAAATTCCGTTCGATGGTGACCAATTCACAGGAAGTGCTGCAAAACCTGCTGGCGACCAGTGAGGAAGCGCGAGCCGAATGGGACCGCGACTTTAAGCTGAAAAACGATCCGCGCATCACCAAAATCGGGGGCTTCCTGCGTAAAACCAGCCTCGATGAATTACCTCAGCTATGGAACGTGATTCGCGGTGAAATGAGTCTGGTGGGACCACGACCGGTGATTGAGGCCGAACTGGAGCGTTATGCCGGAGATGTGGACTACTACCTGATGGCGAAACCAGGCATGACCGGGTTATGGCAGGTGAGCGGCCGTAACGATATCGACTACGATACACGCGTCTATTTTGACTCCTGGTACGTGAAAAACTGGGCGTTATGGACAGACATCGCCATCCTGTTCAAGACCGCTGGTGTGGTTCTGCGCCGCGACGGTGCCTACTGATACCCTCGACGCGATGTCTGTTGCAGTCTGGCAGACATCGCCTTTTTTAATCCTTTCCTTTTGCCCTCTGAATCATTACCCTTCCCGCTCGATTAACAGGATGTTTCTGGTTTGTGATGCAAAAATTTACCCTGCTGCTTTTAAGCCTGGTGCTGCTGGCACCGCTCGGCATTGATCTCTACCTGCCAACGCTACCGCAAATTGCCGAGGGGCTAAACAGCCCGGTGAGTCTGATTCAGACCACCATCCCACTGTTTTTACTGGTAATGGGGATCGGTCAACTGGTCACCGGGCCATTGGTCGATAACTTTGGCCGTAAGCCCATCGCGTTGATCGGGCTGGCGCTCTACATCATCGGTAGCGCCGTAGCGGCCACCGCCAGCGTCTGGCCGATATTTATGCTGGCACGCTTAATTCAGGGCTGTGCGGTATGTTGCACCGCGGTGGTGGCGTTCAGCGGCGTACGCGACCGACTGAGCGGTGATGCCGCTGCTCGCGCTTACGGTTTTCTCAATGGCGCACTGAATATCGTCCCCGCACTGGCACCGTTGCTGGGTGGCCTGTTAGCCGATGCCTGGGGCTGGCGTGCCCCCTTCTGGTTTCTGTCGGCCTATGCCGTGGTGATCACTGCGGTGGTGCTGCTGTGGCTGCCAGAAACCCGCCCGGCCAATACCCTGCGTGTCTCAGGATTACCGCTGGGACAATATCTCGCCATCGCGCGGGAGCCACGTTTTCTGGCATTCGCCTTTGCCAATGCAGGCGCACTCGGCATGGTGCTGACCTATGTGTCGCTGGCCCCCCATGTACTGATGACCGAAGGCGGTCTGACACCACTCCAGTTCTCTTTTGCCTTTGGTGCCAATGGGTTCTGGATCATGCTGGTGAGTGCTTTTGTGAATAAAACCATCCGCAAAGCCGGTCGGCCATTTTGTCTGGCGATGGGTTTTGTCGCTATGTTAGTCGGTGCGCTGCTGCTCACCGGCGGAATGGCGCTGTTACCTGCGGCCTGGCAAACGCACTGGGCGTTGTACATGATCCCGGTCGCCATCTCCGTCGCCGGACTGGCTTTTACCGTTGGCCCGGCCACCAGCTATGCATTGGAACCGTACCAACAGCAGGCGGGCGTTGCTGCGGCATTACAGGGATTTATTCAGATGGCCTGTGGTGCAGGCGGCAGCCTGTTGGTGGTGGCCTTACCGCTGGCGGAGAAATCCGCGCTGGCACTGATGATGCTGGTAGGTGCAGCGCTGGCGCTTATCGCCTGGCGCTGCAGTAAACGTATGCACGGTTCACTCACCGCGGTTAAATGATTTCCACCGGAACGCGTGGTGCAAGGGCGCACATCAACTCGTAGCCCACCGTTCCGGCTGCTTTTGCCACGTCATCGATTTTCACCTGTTCGCCCCACAGTTCCACTTTCGAACCAATTCCGGCCTGCGGGCAAGGTTCGAGATCAATCATAATCATATCCATCGAAATCGCGCCGACGGTTCGCGTCATCACTCCATTGACACTTACCGGTGTCCCGGTTGGCGCATGGCGCGGATAACCATCGGCGTAACCGCAGGCCACCACCCCGATACGCTGAGCGGCAGATGCGTGATAGCGATAACCGTAGCCCACACCATCACCCGCCTGTAATTGTTGAATACCAATGATTTCGCTGGTCAGGGTCATCACCGGTTTAAGACCGGTGCTGGCGATATCCTGCCAGTTACCGCTCGGCGAGGCACCGTACAACACAATGCCGGGACGGACCCAGTCGAAATGCGCTTCCGGGTGCCACAACGTAGCCGCCGAATTCGACAGCGAGCGTGGGCAGTTCAGCCCTTCTGCTGCCAGTTCAATGCGCTTCATCGGCTCGATAATTCCCTGCGGATTCTCGGCATCAGCGAAGTGTGCCATCAGCGTCATCTCGCCGACATTGGGTAACGCCCGCAACGCCTGCCAGGCGGCATTCACCTGCTCAGGACGGAAGCCGAGGCGATTCATACCGCTGTTAACCTTCACGTAGATATCGATCGGCGCAGAGAGTTGCACCTGCGCCAGCGCCTGAATCTGCCAGTTGCTGTGCACGCTGGTCGTCAGGCGATATCGGTCGATCAGTTGCAGATCTTCTGCATGGAAAAAACCTTCCAGCAGCAGAATCGGTTTTTTCCACCCCTGCTCACGCAGCAGGACGGCTTCTTCCATGTTCAGTAACGCGAAACCGTCGGTTTCGGCCAGGTTCTGCCAGACGCGGCGGATACCGTGCCCATAAGCGTTAGCCTTTACCACGGACCAGACGCGTGATGCGGGTGCCGCCTGACGAACGACGGTGAGATTATGTCGCAGCGCCTGTTGATTAATGGTGGCGACAATCGGACGTGACATGCTCTTGCTCTCCCTGAATGCTCAACGCGTTACGTTAGCGTTACGCAACGGCGATGTGTTTGGCTCAAAACCGGGTAAATAACGCAGCACTGACAAATCGTCAGAAGCGATGGCCGGTTTCTTCCCGGAAATCAGATCGGCCAGCAACTGGCCAGAACCGCAGGCCATCGTCCATCCCAGCGTACCATGACCGGTATTAAGATAGAGATTAGAGAGCGGCGTACGGCCAACAATTGGCGTGCCGTCCGGCGTCATCGGACGCAATCCGCTCCAGAACGTGGCCTGTTCAACATAACCGCCTTCAGGATAGAGATCGCTGACCACCATCTCCAGCGTTTCACGACGTGCTGGCAACAGTTTGGTGTTAAAACCAACAATTTCCGCCATGCCGCCCACGCGGATACGATCATCAAAGCGTGTGACAGCCACTTTATAGGTTTCATCCAGAATGGTAGAGACCGGCGCCGCATCCGGGTTTTTAATCGGAATCGTCAGCGAATAACCTTTCAACGGATACACCGGAATGCTGACAATATCTTTCAGCAGCGCGGTCGAGTAAGAACCAAACGCAACCACGTAAGCATCGGCTTTGATCACTTCATCACCACATTTCACACCGTAGATACGGTTACCTTCACGCAGCAGGTGATCAACCGGTGTATCGAAGCGGAAGGTGACGCCAGCGGCGGCAGCCATCGCCGCGAGGCGCTGGGTAAATAGCTGACAATCGCCAGTTTCATCGTTTGGCAGACGCAAACCACCGGTCAGTTTGTGGGCCGTTGTCGCCAGCGCCGGTTCAACACTCGTCAGTTGGTGGGACTCCAGCAGTTGGTAAGGCACTCCCGCCTCTTTCAGCACCGCAATATCTTTGCTGGCGCTTTCGAATTGCTGGCGGGTGCGAAACAGTTGCAGGGTGCCGCCCTGACGTCCCTCGTAAGCTATCCCGGTCGATTCACGCAAGGCTTTCAGGCAGTCACGGCTGTATTCCGCAATCCGCACCATGCGACTTTTGTTTTCCTGATAGTGGCGCATATCGCAGTTGCGCAGCATGTTCCACATCCACTCCAGTTGGAAGCGACTGCCATCGAGGCGGATAGCCAATGGCGCATGACGCTGGAACATCCATTTAACCGCTTTGAGTGGTACACCCGGTGCGGCCCAGGGGGCAGCATAGCCGGGAGAAATTTGTCCGGCATTACCTGCGCTGGTCTCCAGCGCTGCCCCCGGCTGACGATCAATGACGGTAACCTCATGCCCGGCCTGCGCCAGGTACCAGGCGCTTGCGACGCCGACCACACCACTTCCCAGAATCACTACGCGCATAAGACCCTCGCCACCACCACAAAAGCATAATTGACCATATATTAAGCCTGGCACAGCATAACCAGACACCGCAAACCACCTCACATCTGACAGTATCATTTCACATGTTTTTTACCTTTCTGGTAACTAAAATCATGCCATCACGACAAAATCAGGATTTTTTATGCTGAAAAGTCATAAATCAGCAATTTATGATGCGGGAATCAGTCATTTTCACTTTTTTCAGGAGAAAGCGCCGCAGTCATACAATGCACTTATAATCAGAATAATATTCTGCAAAATAAAACCAAATCCATATTTGAAATTATGAAATCAGCTGCGAGGATTTTTTGAATGATTTTGTGCCAAAAGAATTCGTTTGAGTTCCGGTTTCGGATAAGCGACAGTGGACTATCATTGATGTGTTCGCTCAGTTTTTTTGGGCTGTCTTTCTCAGGATGAAGCCTTAAACGTTCGTGACAGGTGACATTCCGTTACCTGCCACTCTGCAAAACAGAGGTGCGCTATGACGACAATCTTTGACGAGCCAACCAGGAACAGTAAACGACTCAGTGACGGGCCTGACTGGACATTCGAGTTGCTTGATGTCTATCTGGCAGAAATTGACCGTGTAGCCAAACTCTATGGGCTGGATACCTATCCGCACCAAATTGAAGTAATCACCTCTGAGCAGATGATGGACGCCTACTCCAGCGTGGGTATGCCGATCAACTATGCCCACTGGTCCTTCGGCAAGAAATTTATTGAGACTGAGCAACGCTATAAGCACGGGCAACAAGGCCTGGCTTATGAGATCGTGATTAACTCCAACCCCTGTATCGCCTATCTGATGGAAGAGAACACCATGACGATGCAGGCGCTGGTTATGGCACATGCCTGCTACGGTCATAACTCTTTCTTCAAAAATAATTACCTGTTCCGCAGTTGGACCGATGCCAGTTCGATTGTCGATTACCTGCTGTTTGCCCGCAATTACATCTCCGACTGTGAAGAACGTTACGGTGTAGAGGAAGTTGAGCGGTTGCTCGACTCCTGCCATGCCCTGATGAACTACGGCGTAGACCGTTATAAACGCCCGCAAAAAATCTCCTTACAGGAAGAGAAAGCGCGGCAAAAAAGCCGTGAAGAGTATCTACAAAGTCAGGTCAATACGTTGTGGCGTACCCTGCCGCGTAAAGAGAAAGAGTCGGTACAGGTTGAAGCCGCTCGCTATCCCTCTGAGCCACAAGAGAATTTGCTTTATTTTATGGAGAAGAACGCCCCGTTGCTGGAACCCTGGCAGCGTGAGGTGTTGCGCATTGTGCGTAAGGTTAGCCAGTACTTCTATCCACAAAAGCAAACCCAGGTAATGAACGAAGGCTGGGCAACGTTCTGGCATTACACCATCCTCAACCATATGTATGACGAGGGGAAAGTGTCGGAACGCTTCATGATGGAGTTTTTGCATAGCCATACCAACGTGGTTTTTCAGCCGCCCTATAACAGCCCGTGGTATAACGGCATTAACCCTTATGCTCTCGGTTTTGCGATGTTCCAGGATATCAAACGTATTTGTCAGTCGCCGACTGAGGAAGATCGTTACTGGTTCCCGGATATCGCCGGTTCAGATTGGTTAAAGACGTTGCACTTCGCGATGCGGGAATTCAAGGATGAAAGCTTTATCAGCCAGTTCCTGTCGCCGAAAGTAATGCGCGACTTCCGCTTGTTCACCGTGCTGGATGATGATCGTAACAACTATCTGGAAATTGCCGCGATTCATGACGAAGCCGGTTATCGGGCAATCCGCCAGCAGCTGTCGGCACAGTACAACCTGAGTAATCTGGAACCCAACATTCAGGTTTACAACGTCGATCTGCGCGGGGATCGCTCGCTGACGCTGCGTTACGTACCGCAGCAACGTGCGCCGTTAGATAAAAGCCGCCGCGAAGTCCTGAAGCACGTACATCGCCTGTGGGGCTTTGATGTCATCCTTGAACAACAGAATGAAGATGGCAGCGTAGAACTGCTGGATCGCAGCCCGGCACGCGGTCCGGCGCTGTAAAGGTCACAAAAAAGCCGCCATCATGTTGATGGCGGCTTTTTATTGGACAAAAGGCAGGTTGAATTAACGCTTAGTCCCCAAATCATCCGGCATACTTTTCTGCATGCCGTGCCAGATTTCACCGCTGCGGCGACCATAATCACGCACGCAATC
Organism: Pantoea sp. X-Soil-TKNS-1279; assembly: GCF_059730565.1. Lineage (NCBI taxonomy): Bacteria > Pseudomonadati > Pseudomonadota > Gammaproteobacteria > Enterobacterales > Erwiniaceae > Pantoea > Pantoea sp. X-Soil-TKNS-1279. The sequence continues at coordinate 2,432,444 of NZ_AP035948.1, forward strand.
GACAATCTGCTCCTGCGTCGGTTTAACCCCACACAGATCCGCCAGTTGACGGTAGAAACTGCGAGCCAACTCACGCGCTTCCGGATTGGAGAAGTAGTGGCGGCCAACGCGGGTATACAGACCTTTCAGTCCATTGAGGATCAAACCGTAGATCGGGTTACCGGAAGCAAATGCCAGACCACGGAATACACGATAGTCCAGCTCAGTGTAGGCATCTGCCTGATCCTCAGAATTCAGCGCCGTTTCCAGCACATCGCGCGCTTTGTCCGGATGGTGGCGTAAGGCACGGCTGATAAAGATAGAGGCAATATTGGTTCGTACCGACAGCAGATTATCAATCAGCTGCGGCACGCTATCATGATCGAGCCTTGCCAGAGTTTCGAGAATGTTTAAACCTGATGTTTCCCAAAAATCATTCACCCGCGTAGGTTTACCGTGCTGGATGGTCAGCCAGCCATCACGCGCCAGGCGCTGTAAAACTTCACGCAGCGTAGTACGGGTCACCCCGATCAATTCAGAAAGCTCACGTTCGGCAGGTAGAATTGACCCCGGCGGAAAACGACTGTTCCAGATGCTTTCAATAATATATTCTTCAGCAAATCCTGCGGGGCTTTGCGCCTTAATCACCATAGCATTTATTTCTCGTTGCTTTCTTTGTCGTAATTGGACTCATCATACCAGAGGGGCTATAGCGGATATAGCCTGGCAACCGATTAAAAGCGCGCGCTGCCGCAAATTTCCATATCATTTAATATCCACACGATCTCCGTTTGCGTAGCACCTGGAGACGCATTACCCTTGGCAAAATTTATAACATGCAAGATCTCAGGGAGAGTCGATGGAACTCAGCTACACGCAGGCCTTCAGACGCAATTTTCTCGGGCAATCACCCGAGTGGTACAAACTGACACTGATTACTTTTCTGGTCATCAATCCGCTGCTGTTCTTTTTTGTCAGCCCGTTTTTGGCGGGTTGGGTGTTGGTCGCCGAGTTTATTTTTACCCTTGGCATGGCGTTAAAGTGCCACCCGCTGCTGCCCGGTGGCTTGTTGGCTGTCGAGGCAATTGCCATTGGCATGGCCAGTGCTGAACAGGTGAAAACTGAACTGGCCGGGAATATTGAAGTGTTGCTGCTGCTGATTTTTATGGTGGCGGGGATCTTCTTTATGAAACAACTGCTGTTATTCGTATTCACCCGTATTTTGCTGTCGATCCGCAGCAAAGTGCTGCTCGGTCTGACCTTCTGTCTTGCCGCTGCGTTTCTCTCCGCCTTCCTCGATGCGCTGACCGTACTGGCGGTGGTGATCAGCGTGGCGACGGGTTTTTATGATATTTATCATCGCGTGGCTTCGTCCGGGCTGCCGCACCATGAAGAAGTTGTCCAGCGGGAAACCCTGGAAAAATTTCGCGCCTTTTTGCGCAGCCTGATGATGCAGGCCGGTGTCGGCACCGCACTTGGCGGTGTGATGACGATGGTCGGCGAACCACAGAACCTGATCATTGCCCATGCCGCAGGGTGGAACTTCACAGAGTTTTTCCTGCGCATGGCACCGGTTACCGTTCCGGTGTTGTTGTGTGGGATTATCACCAGCATTCTGGTGGAACGCTTCCGGGTGTTTGGCTACGGTGAAACGCTACCTGAGGCCGTACGCGCGATTTTACTGGAGAGCGACCGTCAGGCCACTGAGCAGCGCACCCGCCAGGATACGCTGAGATTGTGGGTGCAGGCTTTGATCGGCGTTTGGCTGATTATCGCCCTCGCCTTTCATCTCGCCGAAGTTGGGTTGATCGGCCTTTCTGTGATTATTCTCGCCACCTCGCTGTGCGGGTTTACCGATGAACATACTCTTGGCCAGGCCTTTACCGAAGCTCTGCCCTTTACCGCATTGCTGGCGGTATTTTTTGCCATTGTCGCGGTGATCATTGACCAGCAACTGTTCCAGCCACTGATCCATTTTGTGTTGCAGGCCGACCCGGCCTCGCAACTCAGTTGGTTTTATGTGTTTAATGGTTTGCTGTCATCCATCTCGGATAATGTGTTTGTCGGCTCGGTGTATATCAACGAAGCGAAACATGCCTTCCAGAGTGGTGCGATTGATTTGCGTCAGTTTGAACTGTTGGCGGTCGCCACCAATACCGGCACGAATTTACCCTCAGTTGCCACCCCGAATGGTCAGGCAGCCTTCCTGTTTTTGTTGACCTCAGCACTGGCACCGCTGATTCGTCTCTCATATGGCCGCATGGTGTGGATGGCGGTGCCGTTTACCCTGGTGCTGTCACTGGTGGGATTCTTCTGCATCAATGAATTGCTGGTACCAATGAGTGATTATTTCATCCAGCAAGGTTGGCTTAGCGCCACACAACTCTGAGGTTTTTTGGCCTGGATCAGGATAAGTCATTTTTATACATGATTTTTTCCTGCGTCCGGGCTGGCATGGTCACGCTTTTGGTTTACACTGCGAAACATTAATGGCTACAGGAAAGGCAATATGTTGCGATATTTGAACCAATGTTCGCGAGGACGCGGAGCCTGGTTATTGTTGGCACTGACGGCACTGGCTCTCGAACTGACTGCGCTCTTTTTCCAACACGTCATGGGATTACAGCCCTGTGTGATGTGTATTTATGAGCGTTGCGCACTGTTTGGCGTGATGGGTGCGGGTATTGTCGGAGCCATTGCGCCGAAAACCCCGTTGCGTTGGGTTGCGATTGTCATCTGGCTGTACAGTGCGATTCAGGGAGTTCGCCTCTCTTATGAACACACCATGATCCAACTCCATCCGAACCCCTTTGTCACCTGTGATTTTGCCGCGCGTTTCCCGACCTGGCTGCCACTGGATAAATGGTTGCCTGCCGTGTTCGTGGCGCGGGGTGACTGCGCCGCCATTGACTGGAGCTTCCTTGGCTGGAGCATGCCGCAGTGGATGATCGTCATTTTTGCGGCTTATCTGGTAGTTGGCCTGCTGGTGCTGATTGCACAGCCGTTCAAAGCCAAACGTCGTGATTTGTTTGGCCGTTAACAAATGAAAACAGGCAGCCTGAGCTGCCTGTTTTTTTAACCGTTACGGTCTGGCCGATCGATGATGTGATCTTCCCAATCCCGCACTTCACTCTCCCGCACCGCGATGTAACGCACCGAAATGCGTTGTGCATGCATGGCTTTCTTGGAACCTGCAATCAGCGGATGCCAGGCGGGTAATGTCTTCCCTTCACCGAGCAAACGATACGCGCAGGTACGCGGCAACCAATTGAAAGTGGTCAGATTTTCGCGTGTCAGCTTGATGCAGTCTTCTTCATATTCAAACCGCCGTTCGTAATTGCGACACTGGCAGGTTTTAATGTTTAGCTGATTGCAGGCGACGTTAGTGAAGTAAATTTCATCGGTATCCGCATCCTGCAATTTATTCAGGCAGCACTGCCCACAGCCGTCGCACAGCGATTCCCACTCTGCGTCGTCCATTTGGTCAAGGCGTTTTGTTTGCCAGAAAGGGTGATCAGTCATGATGGCGGTCCGGATTAACGTAAAGACCGCACCTTATAAAGGTTCAGGTGCGGTGATGCAAGTTTTACAGCACGCGCGTCGTAATACCGTGACCGGCCAGCGAGATCTCAAGTTTGTCACCAGAACGCATCGGGCCCACACCCTCTGGGGTGCCGGTAAGTACCACATCGCCCGCACGCAGCGTGAAATACTGGCTCATATAGGCAATCAGCGGCAGAATTTTGTGGATCATATCTGCGGTGGTGCCATGCTGACGAACTTCGCCATTCACCACCAGTTTCAGTTCGGTATCCTGTGGATTGCCGCTGAATTCAGCGGCCGGGATAAACCCAGACAGCGGGCAAGAGTTATCAAAACCTTTCGATTTTTCCCACGGCTGTCCCGCTTTTTTCAGACCAGCCTGGACATCACGCAGCGTCAAATCCAGCGCCACACCGTAACCCGCGATGGCTTTCGCCACATGCTCTTCACTCGCCTGCTTCAGCGTGGCACCAATCAGCACCGCCAGTTCAACTTCGTGGTGGACTTCACCGAAATTCCCTGGAATCGACAGTGGCTGACGCAGATCGCACAGCGCGGTTTCAGGCTTGATGAACACCACCGGCTCGGTTGGCGTTGCACTTCCCATCTCCTTAATGTGCTTAGCATAGTTGCTGCCAACACAGACCACTTTACTGGCCGGGTAATCCAACAAAGCGCCCTGCCAGTTACGATGCTGATACATGCTATTCCCCTGCTTTAGTTTGCGTATGACGCCAGCCCTGCTGGCGTGTTGTGTTTGCTTCAGTGCCGGAACGTGGCACTGAGGGTCAATATATTAAGCTGGTTTGCGACTGCGGACTGTGCGGAAATTGTCAAAAGACGTTAATCAGATTCACTATATTGTCTGCAATAAGGGATTTAGCGCAGGCAAATAAATAAAGCTATCCATACAGATGATTAAATCTGGATATATTTACAGATGAATCCGAATTAATCTTTTTTGCCTTGCTGAAGATGTATGTTCAGTAGACTTTCCAGCGGGGGCGGCAATTGTAAATAATAGCCCTGATCGCTCAATGCCTGCTTTACTTTATTGATGTCTGCATTAGCCAGTTTGCCGCGTTTTTCCAGTGACAGCACCATTGCCAGCTGAGGTTTACCAAAGCCCCGCAGCAATTCTTCCGGCACGCGGGAAAAATCGTCTTTTTTTTCAACATAAAGATAAGTCTGGTCGCGTTGCGGGCTTCTGTAGATCACACAAAACATATTTTTTACTCGAATTAACTGATGGCGTCACTTGCCTGAATATAGCAGTAACTATAACATGCTTGCTGAACTTCGAATATTGACCGAGTGGTGTTAATGACGATTTTATCGGCATTCATCACCTGGTAGTGAAAACAGGACGAGTCAGGACAGATGTCGCAAATGCCAATCGAATTCAAGGGAAGCAGTTTTACCCTGTCAGTCGTTCATCTGCACCATTCGCAACCTGAGGTGATTCGTCAGGCGTTGCAGGACAAAATCGACCAGGCGCCTGGCTTTCTGAAAAATGCGCCCGTGGTGCTCAATGTGTCGGCATTGAACGGCGACATCAACTGGAAACAGATGCAACAAGCTGTCAGCGCAACCGGATTACGTATCGTTGGCGTCAGCGGTTGTAAAGATGATGCGCTGAAAAAGATGATTGCGCGCGCCGGTTTACCGGTGCTGTCTGAAGGTAAAGAGAGCAAAAAGCGCACTGAAACGCCGGTTGCTGAAGCCGTCGCCGCCCCTGTTGTGGCTGAGACCGTCAATAAAACCCGCATCATCAATACGCCAGTACGTTCAGGCCAGCAGATCTATGCCCGCAATGCCGATTTAATCGTCACCAGCAGCGTCAGCGCCGGTGCTGAATTAGTTGCCGATGGCAACATCCACATTTACGGCATGATGCGCGGCCGCGCGCTGGCGGGTGCCAGCGGTGACCGTGACTGCCAGATTTTTTGCACCAACCTCGCCGCAGAGTTGGTCTCGATTGCCGGGGAGTACTGGATCATGGATCAGATCCCGGCAGAATTTTTTGGTAAAGCTGCGCGCCTGTGCCTCAAAGAGGGCGCGCTCACCATTCAGACACTTAATTAGGCCCCTTTTCTTTCGTTAAGGAAATCAACATTTATGGCACGCATCATTGTAGTTACATCCGGTAAAGGGGGCGTTGGCAAGACCACGTCAAGCGCGGCCATCGCCACTGGACTCGCGCAGAAAGGCAAAAAAACCGTGGTTATCGATTTTGACATCGGTCTGCGTAACCTCGACCTGATCATGGGCTGTGAACGCCGTGTGGTTTATGACTTCGTCAACGTTATTCAGGGCGATGCCACACTGAACCAGGCGCTGATTAAAGATAAGCGTACCGAGCAACTCTACATCCTGCCTGCGTCGCAAACCCGTGACAAAGATGCCCTGACCCGCGAAGGCGTTGAGAAAGTACTGAACGATTTGGCGACCATGGAGTTCGATTTTATCGTTTGTGACTCGCCGGCCGGTATCGAAACCGGTGCGCTGATGGCGCTTTATTTTGCCGACGAAGCGATTATTACCACTAACCCGGAAGTCTCTTCAGTACGTGACTCCGACCGTATTCTTGGCATCATCGCCTCCAAATCTCGCCGTGCAGAGAATGGCCAGGATGCCGTGAAAGAACACCTGCTGCTGACCCGTTACAACCCGGGCCGCGTCAGTCGTGGTGATATGTTGAGCATGGAAGACGTACTGGATATCCTGCGTATTCCATTGGTCGGCGTCATTCCTGAAGACCAATCGGTACTGCGCGCCTCTAACCAGGGCGAACCGGTGATCCTTGACGCGACCTCAGATGCCGGTAAAGCCTATGCTGATACCGTAGACCGCCTGCTTGGCGAAGAACGCCCCTTCCGCTTTATTGAAGAAGAGAAGAAGGGTTTCCTGAAACGCCTGTTCGGGGGATAACCAATGGCATTACTTGATTTCTTTTTATCCCGTAAGAAGAACACAGCCAACATAGCCAAGGAAAGGCTGCAAATTATTGTGGCTGAACGCAGAAGGGGCGACAGTGAGCCCCACTACCTGCCGCAGCTCAAACGCGACATTCTGGAAGTGATTTGCAAGTATGTGAAGATTGACCCAGATATGGTGACCGTTCAGCTGGATCAGAAAGGAGATGATATCTCGATTCTGGAGCTGAACGTTACGCTACCGGAGACGGAAGAAGTCACCAAATGACGCTAGCGGTCTCCTGATTTTCCCCTGCGTTGTTTGCAGGGGAAAATACTGGATTTAGTGCGTCTGCAAAATCTCGTCGATGCGCGCCTTGAACAAATCGCCACGCCAGCCTGCGATTAACTCCGGTGTGCGTGAGGCATTTTTCAACCCCCAATGCACGCTCAACACCTGATTGATCTGACGACGTGAAGCCAGCAACTCCTGGCTAAAGCCCGTCTCTTCGCTCACCTGCTGGACCAACGCTTTGATGGCTTTGAAGGTCTGCTTGTATTCCGGGTGATCAATCAGATTCCCCAGCGGTTGCGGCAACGTGCTTTCATCCTGCGCTTGCGCTTCGGCCACCATCGCCACCAGTGCTTTACCGTGGAAGCGGATTTCATGGCCATTCAGGCCCAGATGATCCAGTTCACCGAGACTGCCGGGCATAAAACGCGCCACTTTCCACAAGTTCTCTTCGCGCACCACGAAGTTCACCGCCATATCTTTCTGCCGCGCGATATTCAGCCGCCACGCCGCAAGACGCTGCAAAGCCGCCAACTGACGCGGGCGCAGTTGCCAGGCATTGGTGATATCACGCCAGGCATCTTCAGGCGCCAGCACATCCAGACGACGCTGGCATAAGGTGTCACATTCGCTCAGCGCTGCGGCCATGTTGCCTGCCGCTTCCGTTTGCGCCACCAGTTGATGAGCTATCGGCAGCAAGTAAGCGACATCCGCCGCCGCATATTCACACTGGCGCGCCGTCAGCGGACGCGCCAGCCAGTCAGTGCGCGCTTCACTTTTATCCAGCTCGATCTGATTAAAGTGCATCACCATCGCGGCAAACCCCCACGACAGAGGCTGCCCGGCAAAAGCCGCCAGAATTTGGGTATCGACCATCGGGTCCGGCAGGCAGCGAAAACGATGCAGAAACACTTCGAGATCTTCACCGCCCGCGTGCAGGAATTTGGTTACCTGGGTATCACGCAATAGCGCAATAAACGGTGCCCAGTCGCTAATGTTGAGAGGATCGATCAGGACCAATTGCTCGCCATCAAACAGCTGAATCAGGCCCAACTGCGGATAGTAAGTACGGGTGCGAACAAATTCGGTATCCAGCGCCACAGCGCTATGCTGCCGTGCTTTGTCACATACCGCCGCCAGTTGGTCATTTTGGTCGATCAGGGAATAATTCACGTTATGTTTTCGCTGCAACATACTTCGTGCAGCGCTCCATGTTAAAAGCAATAAAAACGCCGGACTTTGCCGGCGTTAACCTTTGAGCGAGGTGCGCACACTTACCCTTCCCGCTTCACCTCATCGCGCAACTCACGACGTAAAATCTTGCCGACGTTGGTCTTAGGCAACTCGTCGCGAAACTCGATAATCTTCGGCACCTTGTAGCCGGTTAGCTGACGGCGACAGTGATCCAGCACTTCTTCTTTGGTTAAGGTGGGATCTTTCTTCACGATACACACTTTCACCGCTTCACCGGAAAGATCGCTCGGTACGCCAATCGCGGCGGCCTCTCGCACTTTCTCATGCTGCATCAGCACATCTTCGATCTCGTTAGGATACACGTTAAAGCCAGACACCAGAATCATGTCTTTTTTGCGATCGACGATGCGGATAAAGCCTTCGCTGTCCACGGTAACAATATCACCGGTATGCAGCCAGCCATTTTTTAGCACTTCTTCGGTGGCTTCCGGGCGTTGCCAGTAACCGACCATCACTTGCGGGCCGCGTACGCAAAGCTCTCCCGGCTCACCCGGCAGGACATCATGTTCATCTTCATCGACGATACGCACATCGGTAGAAGGTACCGGTAAACCGATGCTTCCGGTATGGCAGGTGATGTCATAAGGATTCACCGACACCAACGGTGAACACTCGGTCAAACCGTAGCCTTCCAGCAGATAGTGGCCGGTCAGTTTCTCCCAGCGTTCAGCCACAGCTTTTTGCACCGCCATACCGCCGCCCGCCGACATCCGCAGGGTGGAGAAATCCAGCTTATTAAAGTTGGCATCGTTGAGCAGCGCGTTGAACAGGGTATTCACACCGGTAATCGCGGTGAACGGGAACTTTGCCAGCTCCCTGACAAAACCCGGGATGTCGCGCGGATTGGTGATCAACAGGTTCTGGCCGCCCAGATCGAGGAACAGCAGACAGTTAACCGTCAGAGCAAAAATATGGTACAGCGGCAAGGCGGTGACCACGCACTCCTGTCCCGGACGCAGCAGCTTGCCATAGGTGGCTTTCGCCTGTTCGAGGTTGGCCTGCATATTGCCGTGCGTCAGCATTGCGCCTTTCGCTACCCCGGTGGTACCACCGGTATATTGCAGAAACGCCAGGTCATCATTGGTCACATCAGGCCGTTGATAAGTCAGTTGCTCCCCTTGCTGCAACGCCAGACGAAAAGAAACGGCACCTGGCAGATGGTATTTCGGCACCAACTTCTTCACATAGCGAACAACAAAATTAACCAGCGTCCCTTTGATAGGGGCCAGTTGATCGCCCATGCGCGTTAACATCACATGTTTAACCTGAGTCTCGGCCACAACTTTTTCTAAGGTGTGCGCAAAATTCGAGACGATGACAATCGCACTGGCACCGCTGTCGTTAAGTTGATGCTTTAACTCGCGTGGTGTGTAGAGTGGGTTAACATTCACTACCACCATGCCTGCACGCAGCACGCCAAACAGCGCCACCGGATATTGCAGCAGATTAGGCATCATCAGCGCAACCCGGTCACCGGCTTTAAGCTTCAGTCCCTGTTGTAACCAGGCAGCGAAAGCACGACTTTGCTGGTCCAGCTGACGATAGGTCATCGGTTGACCCATGTTTACGAAAGCGACCTGATCGGCATAACGCGTTGCTGCATGCTCAAAAAGATCGATCAAAGAGGTATAACGGTCCGCAGTAATTTCCGCTGGGACATCCGGCGGATAGCGTTTCAGCCAAACCTTAGTCAAAGATTCACCCCGAGATTCTTGTTGCGTAGCCATCGCAGCCTCTGCCATCAGTGTTGTTAACAATATTTTAACTGATTGTACCAGTTTACCGGTGTCGACCTGTTCAGGTTGCGAGGCTCATCACTAAATTTCGCGCTTCGGTTGCGCACTCAATAAAAAGGCCCGTTCGCGTGCGCCGCGATCGGGCCGTAAATAACTGATTAAAAATAACTTATTCAGTCAGGATGGTTTCTACCTGTGCCGGACCACTATTGGACATGCCCCAGTAAGGGTTGGGTCCCCAATAGCCTGGATGATGGCGTGTCGGTCCGTAGAAAATCCAGGGATCGATAGGCTGCGGTGGCGTCATAACCTGCTGCGTTAAATGCCAGCGCTGATAACCTTTTACATCGATAACCACAAAATTGTAGCTGGCCTGGCCGATCGTCCCTTTTTCTGTCCCTTTGATATTGCCCAGCACGGTAACGTACTGGTTTTTCACATCGGTCGGATCAACAAAGCCGTGAATATCGGCAAAAATACGACCGACCGATGCCGAACCAAGACGTGGTCGGGCGCTGTCATCCAATGGTTGGGTGGCAATTTCGAGGCGCGTCAGACCATTAAGATTGGTGACGTTTACCACTTTACCGCCGAAGCGCGACTCCTGGCCGACATAGAGCTGCGGCGCATTCATCACGCGTAATAGATCTTGCTGTGGAAGCTGTGAACTCCCTTTAATGGCATCCGGCACCGAAACACAACCGCTGATCAACAGCACGCAGGCTAACAGAGCGCCAGACATCCCTTTACGACTCATTGGCATAGCACTTCTCCTGTTATTTCTCAGATTAGACTGAGAGCGTAGCGATAAGTTGCGCGGTCCCTTAACGTCCCGGCAATTTTTTCCATGCCACTTCATTGCGCAGATATACGGGCTCGGCGTGTTCTACCGCTACCGTTTCTCCCCGTTGCCAGGCCGCAAGCGCCAACGGCAGCATATCTTCAGCAGCAGGTAACTGGACTTCGCTGGCGATCAGATGCGCACCGGGCGTGGTTAACAGCTGCGGATACGCCTGCCAACCGGTGCCAACCGTGGTCCATTCACCGCTCAAGCCGGCAATACGCGTCTGAGCGGCTTCCGGTGACAGCACGGCTTCGGTTTCTTCGCCGTGCCACTCGCCGTTCACATCGCGTTGATACTCCGCCCAATAGACTTCGCCCATGCGTGCATCGATCGCCGCCAGCACACGCGTTGCGCCGCTCAGTCGCCAGGCGCCTTGCGCCATGGTGGCTAACGAGGAGACGCCAATCATTGGCAGATTCGCCCCCAGCGCCAGCCCCTGGGCGATACCGATGCCGATACGCACGCCGGTAAAACTACCCGGCCCGCGTCCAAACGCTAGCGCATCCAGCGCCGTCAGCTCAAGTTGTTGCGCCTGCAACAACGCCTGTACCAGCGGCAGAATACGTTGAGTATGGTCACGCGGAGCGATTTCGAAACGGGAATCAAGCTGTTGTTGATTCAGCAGCGCGGCAGAACAGGCTTCTGTCGCCGTGTCCAGGGCTAAAATTCGGGCGGACATAACAACCTCGGGAGATTCAAAATGGCGCGCATCTTAACACAGGCTGACACAAATTAGTGACTCTCCTGCTCGCGGACAAAACGAATGGCGCGGTCAAGATCGCGGGTGCGCGGGGTCGGCGGCAAACTGTTGAGGAACAGCGCGCCATAGGGGCGAGACACCAGGCGCTGATCGCAAATCACCAGCACACCACGATCGTCGGTATCACGGATCAGACGGCCTACCCCCTGTTTGAGGGTAATTACCGCATCGGGTAACTGCACATCGTTAAACGGCTCACCGCCGCGCAGACGACAATCCTCCATGCGGGCTTTCAACAACGGATCCTCCGGCGAGGTAAACGGCAGTTTATCGATGATCACCAGCGACAACGCATCACCCCGCACATCCACGCCTTCCCAGAAGCTGCTGGTTGCCACCAGCAAGGCATTGCCTGCCTCAAGGAATTGTTTCAACAGCTGACCTTTACTGGTTTCGCCCTGTAGCAGCACCGGTATGGTCATGGAGGCACGAAATTCCGCCGCCAGTTCACGCATCATCATATGCGAGGTACATAAAAAGAAGCAGCGGCCTTTGTTGGCATCAATCAACGGCTTCATCATCTGTGCCAACCGGCGCGCGCCACCGGGACGATTTGGCTCCGGCAGATGGCGCGGTACGCACAACAGCGCCTGGCGCGCATAATCAAACGGGCTGTTGAGGATCAGCGTTTTTGCTTTATCCACACCCAACCGGCTCGAGAAATGGCTCATCTGCTCATTCACCGCCAGGGTAGCAGAGGTGAAGACCCAGGCTGCTTTGCGATTGTCCATCACTTCGCGGAAACGTTCGGCAACCGAGAGCGGCGTCAGCGCGAGGGTAAAATGACGGCTGGAGCATTCATACCAATAGCTGAAGCCCGGTTCATCAATGGCACGCAAGCGTTTCAGGCGGGTACGATACAGGGCGGCGCGCTCAAAGGCGGCATCCAGCAATGCAGAACGCCCCAGCGATAACTTAATCACGTCGTAACAGAGTTCGAGTGCATCATCCAACAAGGTCAGCATGCGCATCACGTTGTTATCGCTCAGCAAGTCGCGCAGGTTGCCGCGAAAGCCGGGTTCTCCCAATGTCAGGCGGAAATCCTGGGTGCATTGCGCCAGGCGGTCGGCGGATTTCTGCAACTGCTGCACATCACGCACTTCAGTACGGTAGGCAATAATGATGTCTTTGACTAAATCGAGGAGTTGGCGGCTGGAGAGTTGCTGGCCGAAATATTGGCTGGCGATATCCGGCAGCTGATGGGCTTCATCGAAAATCATCACATCGGCCTCGGGAATCAGTTCCCCAAAGCCCCCTTCTTTTACCACCAGATCAGCGAGGAACAAATGGTGATTCACCACCACCACATCAGCGTCCATTGCCCGTTTGCGGGCTTTCACCACAAAACAATCTTTGTACAGCGGGCAATCACTGCCCAGACAGTTGTCGTTGGTGCTGGTGACATAAGGCCACACCGGGCTGTCTTCTGCCACACCGGCACAGCTGCTGATATCGCCATCAATGGTTTCCGATGACCAGCCGCGCAACGTAATCAAATCGCCCAGCGCCTGGACGTTGAGATCGCCGCCGCTCTGGGTTTGCTGTTCCATCCGTTCCAGACAGAGATAGTTGGAGCGGCCTTTCAGCAAGGCGGTTTTGCCTTTGAACTTGAGCGCACGGGCAACGGTGGGTAGATCGCGATTATACAGCTGATCCTGTAACGCTTTGGAACCAGTGGAGATGATCACTTTTTTGTCAGCACGCAGCGCGGGTGCAAGATAAGCATAGGTTTTACCGGTACCGGTACCGGCCTCCACCACCAGCTCACCGCCACTTTTTACCGCCTCTGCGACAGCCTGCGCCATCTCGCGCTGCGCTTCACGCGGTTTAAAGCCGGGAATCGCCTGCGCCAGCGCGCCGTCAGCTGCAAAATCGTCTGCCACACATCCTCACCGAAAATTCAAAAAAGTACTGTAATTATGTCAGGATTCTATTCATGCGACCACAACAGATGACAACCTGGCTGCGGTTATGGCAGGCTAGCGCTGCGATAATTAAGGAGAAAATCATGACCATTACGCGTATTGATCCAGAACACCGTATGTCGGAAGCTGTTATTCATAACCAGACGGTGTACTACACCAGCGTGCCAGAGAATCTTGATGAGGATGCAGAGGCACAAACCGCCAACGCGCTGGCCGTGATCGACGCCATTCTGACCCGTGTAGGTTCAGACAAAAGCAAAATTCTCGACGCGACTATTTTCCTCGTCGATAAAGCTGACTTCCCGGCGATGAACCGCGCCTGGGATGCCTGGGTGTCACCGGGCAATGCACCGGTGCGTTGCACCGTGCAGGCCGGTTTGATGAATCCGAAATATAAAGTCGAAATTAAGATCATCGCCGCGTTGTAAACTGATTCGGGCGTCAGACGTCCTCTTCGTCGTCTTCAAAGCGCGCCCGAATTTGTTCTCCCTGATGACTCTGACGAATTTCGTGCGCGACCTGCGCAATCGCCTGGCCGCTGGCCATACCCCCTGCCATCAGTTCCTGAATACGTTCAACCGCCTGCTGCTGCTGTTCGTGAGATAATGCCGGAAGACCTGTAAACATGACTCGCTCCTGGGAAAAAGGGGACGCATTATTCCATGCGGAACAAACAGGTGCCAGCAACAAAAAAATGTGTCAGGCTTAGGTCTTTGCTGCTGTTATCTGATTTGTCTCATGATCGTAAAAACCCTCGCTCTCAATTATACGCCGGATACGCTGACACACCTGTTTTCCACCCTTGCTCATCAGCCCTGGGCAATGCTGTTGACGTCGGGCCAGGCCGATCATGCTGATAACCGCTTTGATATTATGACCGCCGATCCGCGTGTAACCCTGGTGACCCGGGGTGACGTAACGGAAATCGTTCAGCAAGACCATATCCAGACCAGCCCGAATGATCCGCTGACGTTACTCCAGCAGCAGTGCGATGCACTCGGAGTTCAGCCCGCTTTTAATCCTGACCTGCCTTTTCAGGGCGGCGCGCTGGGATTATTTGGTTATGACCTGGGGCGTCGTTTCGAAACCATACCTCAGCTGGCGAAGTCCGATCTCATTACCCCGGATATGGCGGTCGGCATATATGACTGGGCGTTAATCGCTGACCATCAATTATGTCGCCTGACGCTGGTGTCACTGGATGATGCCGACGCGCGCTGGCAATGGCTGCAAGCGCAAAACTCCCCCACTCAACGACCCTTTGCGCTAACCAGTGACTGGCAATCAAATCTGAGTTACGACGACTACGCCCAACGTTTTGCCGCTGTGCAGGCCTATATTCAGGCAGGTGATTGCTACCAGGTTAATCTGGCCCAGCGCTTTCAGGCCAGCTATCGCGGTGATGAGTGGCAGGCTTTTCAGCATCTGAATGCGGCCAATCGCGCCCCCTTCAGCGCCTTTCTCCGGCTGCCGCACAGCGTGATTCTCAGCTTGTCACCGGAACGCTTTCTTTCCCTGCATCAGCAGGAAATTGAAACCCGGCCAATCAAAGGCACGCGCCCACGCCTGGCCGATCCTCACGCCGACCGTCAGCAGGCAGAAGAGCTGGCGCATGCCGAGAAAGATCGCGCAGAAAATTTGATGATTGTCGATCTGCTGCGCAATGATATCGGGCGCGTTGCCGAACCTGGCAGCGTCAGCGTACCTGAGTTATTTGTCGTCGAACCGTTCCCGGCGGTGCATCATCTGGTGAGTACCGTGCGAGCAAGGCTGCCCGCGCAGCTTGCCGCCACTGATCTGCTGCGTGCCTGTTTTCCCGGCGGCTCCATTACCGGCGCGCCGAAGATCCGCGCCATGGAGATCATTGAAGAACTGGAACCACATCGCCGCAATGCCTGGTGCGGGAGCATCGGTTATATCAGCCTGTGTGGCCGCATGGATACCAGCATCACCATCCGCACACTTGTCGCCGAAAACCAGCAGTTATACTGCGCAGCGGGCGGTGGGCTGGTGGCCGACAGTGACGTCACCGCTGAATATCAGGAGACGTTGCATAAAGTGAATCGTATTCTTCCCAGCCTGCGAGAACTGGCCTGAAATGAACAGCGACCTGACTCTGGATCAATTCCTCAGCCGTTTTATGTTGCAACCGCCAGTGACACTGGCGAAAACACCTGTGAATGGCCGGCGCGCTGCGGTGCTGGTGCCTGTTATTAACGATACAGAACCCGGGTTATTGCTGACGCGCCGTTCCAGTCGGCTCCGAAAACATGCCGGTCAGGTGGCTTTTCCTGGTGGGATGCAGGATGCCAGCGATGACTCGCTGATCTTTACCGCCCTGCGTGAGGCGCAGGAGGAAGTAGGTATCCAGCCTGATCAGGTGCAGGTGGTTGGCGTGCTGCCCGCAGTGACCAGCAGCACCGGTTTTGCCGTCACGCCGGTGGTCGGCATCATTCCCGCCGGGTTGCCTCTGGCGATTAATCCCGATGAGGTCGAAAGCGCCTTTTCCATGCCGCTGGCGGAAGCCTTGCGGCTCAGTCGCTACAGCGGTCTGACGCTGCGTCGCGGCCAGCGTCAGCATCAGGTGTGGCTCTCATGGTATGAAGATTATTTTATCTGGGGCATGACCGCAGGCATTATCCGTGCGCTCGGTCAGCAAATTGCCCTGCCTGGTTGATGTACCCCTCGCTTGCCATTTCTTCCTGCACCGGTTTTGCCTCCTGCAATGGATAACTATTTCTGTGCTGTATAATTAGTTTATTTCATGCGAAAAGCTGCTCGTGTCTGCGCGCGTGCGATTACTATTAGCCGCATAAAACGGCCTGAGCCGTACAAAAATAAGCTTTGTGAGGAGTGTCACCGGTGATTAGTGTTTTTGACATGTTTAAAGTGGGCATCGGCCCTTCCAGTTCGCATACTGTCGGCCCAATGAAAGCGGGCAAACAGTTTGTTGATCTGCTGGCCGAACAGGGTAAGTTGCAGGACGTCACGCGTGTTGCGGTGGACGTTTACGGCTCTCTGTCGCTCACGGGTAAAGGTCACCACACTGACATCGCGATCATCATGGGTCTGGCCGGTGCCGCTCCGGATACCGTTGATATCGACAGCATTCCCGCTTTTATTCAGGATGTCGAACAACGCGAACGCCTGCTGCTGGCCAACGGTGCCCATGAAGTTGATTTCCCCCGCGAAGGCGGCATGGTGTTCCGTAGCGAAAACCTGTCGTTGCATGAAAATGGCCTGACACTGTTCGCTTTCGCTGGCGACCTGCTGATTCTGAGCAAAACCTATTACTCCATCGGCGGTGGCTTTATCGTTGATGAAGAGCATTTTGGTCAGTCCGTGCTGGACCAAGTCTCCGTGCCGTTCCCGTTCGATTCTGCTAAAGAGTTGCTTGCTCACTGTCGGGAGAGCGGCCTGTCACTGTCTGGCCTGGTGTTGAAGAACGAGTTGGCGCTGCACAGCCGCGATGAGATTCATAGCTACTTCGCTAACATCTGGCAGACCATGCAGGCATGTATCGATCGTGGGCTGAATACTGAAGGCGTGCTGCCGGGGCCACTGCGGGTGCCGCGCCGTGCGGCTTCGCTGCGCCGTTTGCTGGTCTCCTCCACCAAGCATTCTAATGATCCGATGAACGTGATTGACTGGGTCAATATGTTTGCGCTGGCAGTCAATGAAGAGAATGCCGCAGGTGGTCGCGTCGTCACCGCCCCGACCAACGGTGCCTGTGGCATCGTTCCAGCGGTGCTGGCTTATTACGATCACTTTATTGAAAGCGTGACGCCTGACATTTATATCCGTTATTTCCTCGCCTCCGGGGCGATTGGCATTCTGTATAAAATGAATGCCTCCATTTCCGGTGCTGAAGTGGGATGCCAGGGAGAAGTGGGTGTGGCCTGTTCGATGGCGGCCGCCGGCCTGGCTGAGTTGCTGGGCGCCAGCCCGGAACAGGTGTGTGTCGCTGCTGAAATTGGTATGGAACACAACCTTGGACTGACCTGCGATCCGGTCGCAGGTCAGGTGCAGGTCCCTTGCATTGAACGTAATGCCATTGCCTCGGTAAAAGCCATCAATGCGGCACGCATGGCGCTCCGTCGTACCAGCGAACCGCGCGTCTCACTGGATAAAGTCATTGAGACGATGTATGAGACCGGCAAAGATATGAATGCAAAATATCGTGAAACCTCGCGCGGTGGCCTTGCTATCAAGGTTCAGTGCGACTAACTCCCCCATGCAGTTGCTTTCTTCGGTGAGCAAAAAAACACCGATTGAACAATTTTATGCAACTGCTGCTACCTCCATCATGCTAAACCAGATAGAGTGATTTACGCGCGGCCCTCCCTGGCCGCGCTGCTTTTTCAGTACCGCTTTTTTTCCAGAGCCGTGCTAAACCTGGCCGCCGCTATGCCGATAACCCAGAAGTTCTTTGGCTTTATTCTTAGTCTTTGCAAGGTGGTTACTGATGCTCATAGCCCAGCAATTTGTTGGTCAATTTCGCCGTAAGCGATTGCTTATTGCGTTAGTGATCGCCGCGCTGGTTTTAATTCTTACGCTGACTTTTCGCTACATTGAAGAGAAGTCACGTATTGAGCAACAGTCTCTGGATTTTGCCTCTCGCGCCATTGAACGTTTTGATCGCATGTTTTCGCCGCTGGATGTCTCTGCCAATAACACCCTTGGCCTGGTCGGCGTGCCCTGCCCGCAAGTCCGTTTTCCGCTCATTGAAAAAATCGCCGCGCTGCAAACCGTCAGATCGATTCTGCTGGTGGAGAACGACAGGCTTTACTGCTCCAGTATTTACGGCCCGCAAAATATCTCCTTCAGCCAGACTTACCCGGAACTGGCGATTAATAATGAACGCATGATGCTTACCACCGACGATTACCTGTTAAAAGGTTCTCCGGTATTGCTGCTGTGGACGCCTAAATCGCTGGATAATCGCGATGGTTTATTACAGGTCATTAATATCGAGTTAATGACCAATTATTTGCTTGAACCACAACTGCCGTGGGTGGAACGGGCAATTTTTAACGTGGGTGGACAAAGCCTGGAATATGGCAATCCGCTGATTGAACCGACGGTGCCCTCAGAAGATGAAGTCGCCTACGATCAGGCATCACTACGTTATCCCTACACCATTACGTTGTACGGTCCGTCACCGGCACGCCTGGCGCTGAGCACCCTGCCGTCTCAGTTGCCACTGGCGGTGCTGCTTAGCCTGCTGATGGGCTACATCGTCTGGCTGGCGACCGCCAACCGCATGAGTCTGAACTGGCAAATCAGTTATGGCATCACCGCAAATGAATTTATGGTTTATTGTCAGCCGCTGATTAACGCCAAAAGTGGCGAATGCGACGGTATCGAGCTGCTGTTACGCTGGCACAATCCCCGTCAGGGATGGATCGCTCCGGACGTGTTTATTCCGCTGGCCGAACGGCAAAATCTGATCGCACCACTCACCCGTTTTGTGATTGCTAAAGTGGTAGATGAACTACCGAATCTGCCGCACTGCTCTTCTTTCCATATTGCGATTAACGTTGCCGCCAGCCATTTTCACGATCGGGTGATTGTTGAGGACCTGCAACGAATCTGGTGGCCAGCCAACCCGTTACCGAAACTGGTGGTCGAGTTGACCGAACGCGATGCGCTGCCGGTGATTGATCAGGCGGTAGTTGCCCAGTTGCATGAGATTGGCGTCCGTCTGGCGATTGACGACTTCGGGACCGGGCACAGTTCGCTTGCCTATCTGAAAGATCTCAAACCCGATGTGCTGAAAATCGATAAGATTTTTACCGCCGCTATTGGCACCGATGCCATTAACGCCACCGTTACCGATATGGTGATTTCACTGGCGCAACGCCTGAACATCGCGCTGGTGGCGGAGGGAGTGGAAACTGCAGAACAGGCGCATTATCTGCGCGAACGTGGTGTCGACCATTTGCAAGGGTATTTCTATGCGCGTCCGATGCCGATTGAAGACTTCCCGGCCTGGCTGGAACAGCATCAGGCACAGCTCAGCGCGTAATAGCGCGATAAATCTCGCCGCTACAACTGAATGAAATAATTTGGCACCCGAAGGTGCCAAATTTTTATATTTCTTCATCCTCGTGCGGCTTGTCTTTTGTCACCCGCACTAAATCTACGCGGTAGTCAGTCGCTTCGATAATCTGGAAATGCAGCGGTGGCAAATCAATCACCTCACCCGGCACTGGCAATTGGCCTTTCTGATCAATCAGCAGGCCCGCCAGCGATGCGTGATCGTCTTCAGCTTTGACCAATTCGTGATAATCCAGCAGCTGTTGCAGTGAGTGCAAATCCGTCCCCCCCTTCACCAACCAGCCCTCGCCATCGGCAATGATATCCGGTGTTTCATCTTCGTCCGGGAACTCACCGGCAATCGCTTCCAGTACGTCAAGCGGCGTGATTAAGCCCTGGACCACGCCGAATTCGTTAGTGACGATCACAAAGCTGCCCTTCGCCCGACGCAGCACGCCCAGCAGGTTAATCGGGTCCAGTGTTTCAGGCACCACAATCGGCGGGGTGTTGGCGGCAAAGGTCGCCACATCCATGCCATGCTCGAGAGCGACCAACAGCTCCTTGGCGCGAACCACGCCGATGATCTCATCCAACTCGCCGCGGCACACCGGGAACAGGCTGTGTGGTGTATCCAGCAACTGAATGCGAATTTCATCCACCGGACGTTCCACATCCACCCATGAGATTTCACCACGCGGCGTCATGATGCTACGAATCGAGCGTTGCGCCAGCGTCAGCACACCGTTGATCATGTAACGTTCTTCATCCTTAAAGGCTTCCTGCGGCATGGCTTCCACCAACGCCTGCTCTTCCGTCGTTGCCGCCTGTTTACGCTGACGGCCTCCCATCAGACGCAGAATCGCTTCGGCGGTGCGTTCACGCATCGGGCGATGCGCCTGATGGCGGATAAAGTTACGACGCGCAATCTGGTTAAACAATTCGATCAGGATCGAGAAGCCAATCGCCGCATACAGGTAACCTTTCGGAATATGGAAACCAAAACCTTCCGCTACCAGCGACAAACCGATCATCAGCAGGAAGCTAAGACACAACACCACCACCGTCGGGTGCGCGTTAACAAAACGGGTCAAAGGTTTTGAAGCCAGCAGCATCACACCCATCGCGATCACTACCGCCGTCATCATCACCGGCAGATGGTTCACCATCCCTACGGCGGTAATCACCGCATCCAGCGAAAACACCGCGTCCAGCACCACGATTTGTGTCACCACTGCCCAGAAGCTGGCATAGCTGCGGTTACCCTGATGCTCCAGATTGCGGTTCTCCAGCCGTTCATGTAGCTCCATCGTGGCCTTGAACAACAGGAACAGACCACCGGCCAGTAGAATTAAATCGCGCCCGGAAAAGCTGAAATCGCCTACGCTGAATAGGGGTCGCGTCAATGTCACCATCCACGAGATGAGTGACAACAGGCCAAGTCGCATCACTAACGCCAGCGACAGGCCGATCAGACGCGCTTTATCGCGCTGTTTTGGCGGCAGCTTGTCGGCCAGGATAGCAATAAAAACCAGGTTATCGATGCCGAGAACAATCTCCAGCACGATAAGCGTCAGCAAACCCGCCCAGATGGAGGGGTCGAAGAGAAATTCCATCAATGACTCCTTACCAGGGAAGCGTGCGAACGAAAACGGGCCTGCGCCACGCGGCGAGACAGCAAATCGTTAACGGATTGGATTACGCCATCAGGCGTGGATGCATGCGCCAGCAGGCGCTGTGAAGAGGTGAAGCGACGTCGGTGACGGTCCATAAAGGTGAGCTAATGCCCGGTACTCCTGAATAATAAACAGAACGTTAATGTATCAGTTACATCACCGGCGTCAAAAAATTTTCTTACATTTACAAACAGTAACAGCCTGAAAAAAGGGGAGATAAAAGCACGAATAGACACCGTTACGCTCTGAATTACTGACAAGCATCACATAATTTATTTTTTCACTCACTAAAATAAATCGCGACCTTATCGCTGTGTAGCGGAAAGTTTTAGGTTATTTATTGATGTTTTTCTTCATCTTAAACCGAAGCGATCCACAGGAAACAACAACGGTAATTTTCATCGATTCCCGGCGAAGCCAGAGAATCTCTCATGCGAACGGAGGTAGCAAGTGACCATTGCTATTGTAATTGGTACACATGGCTGGGCGGCAGAACAGCTGCTTAAAACAGCAGAGATGCTGTTGGGTGAGCAGGAAAATGTCGGATGGATTGATTTCGTGCCCGGCGAAAATGCAGAAACGCTAATCGAAAAGTATCAGGCCCGACTGGCGACAATGGACACCTCGAAGGGGGTGCTTTTCCTGGTCGACACCTGGGGTGGCAGTCCCTTCAACGCGGCGAGCCGCATCGTGGTGGATAAACCGGATTATGATGTCATTGCCGGTGTGAACATTCCGATGCTGGTCGAGACCCTGATGGGACGTGATGATAATCCCTCACTGGAGGAGTTAATTCACATCGCGGTCGAAGCAGGTCGCGAAGGTGTTAAAGCACTGAAAACCGAAACGGCTGAGCCTGCACCTGCCGTCCCCGTTGCCAAAGCTGCGCCGCAGCCGCAAAAACCGCTGGCCCCCGGCGAGCATATGAAGATTGGCCTGGCCCGCATTGATGACCGTCTGATTCATGGTCAGGTTGCAACCCGCTGGACCAAAGAAACCAACGTCACACGCATTATCGTCGTCAGCGATGAAGTCGCCAATGACCATGTGCGTAAAACGCTGCTCACCCAGGTGGCACCGCCCGGCGTCACGGCGCATGTGGTTGATGTCGATAAAATGATTCGCGTCTGGAACAACCCGAAATATGGTCAGGATCGCGTCATGTTGTTGTTCACCAATCCGACCGATGTGGAACGTATTGTGGAACAGGGCGTGGCTATCAAATCCGTCAATATCGGCGGGATGGCGTTCCGTCAGGGTAAAACCCAGGTTAATAACGCGGTCTCGGTTGATGAGAAGGATATTGCGGCGTTCCGCAAACTCAATGACCGTGGTATCGAGCTGGAAGTGCGCAAAGTTTCTAACGACCCGAAACTAAAAATGATGGACCTGATTGCGAAGGTAAATCCGTAATTCGCCATCTGTGCCTGCTTGCGCGGGCGAATATTTCGTGACCTTTGCTTAGGAGAAATGCAATGGAGATAACCTCGCTACAAATCATTTTGATATTTATTGTGGCTTGTATCGCCGGGATGGGATCGATTCTTGATGAGTTCCAGTTCCACCGTCCGTTGGTAGCTTGTACTCTGATCGGTGCGGTACTGGGTGATATGAAAACCGGTATCATCATCGGCGGTACACTGGAGATGATCGCGCTGGGCTGGATGAACATTGGTGCTGCTGTGGCACCGGATGCTGCCCTCGCCTCAATCATCTCAACCATCCTGGTTATTGCCGGTGGTCAAAGTGTCGGTGCGGGTATCGCGCTGGCCATTCCACTGGCTGCGGCCGGTCAGGTACTGACCATCATCGTGCGTACTATCACCGTGGCCTTCCAGCACGCAGCCGATAAAGCTGCGGAGAAAGGCAACCTGTCGGCAATTTCGTGGATTCACGTTTCAGCCCTGCTGTTGCAGGCGATGCGTATCGCAATCCCGGCATTGATCGTGGCAATTTCCGTCGGTACCAGCGCGGTTCATAGCTTGCTGAGTTCTATCCCGGAAGTGGTGACCAACGGCCTGAACATCGCCGGTGGCATGATCGTGGTCGTCGGTTACGCAATGGTCATTAACATGATGCGTGCTGGCTACCTGATGCCGTTCTTCTACCTCGGCTTCGTCACTGCTGCATTCACCAACTTCAACCTGGTGGCGCTGGGCGTGATTGGCGTGGTAATGGCGGTACTGTACATCCAGTTGGCTCCGAAATATAACCGTGTTGCGGGCGCTGCGGCTGCCGGTCCTGCGCAAAACGACCTCGACAACGAACTCGATTAAGGAACAGGTGACATCATGGTTGATACTACTCATTCTCAAAAGAAACTCACTCCGGGCGATGTCCGTGGCGTGTTCCTGCGCTCTAACCTGTTCCAGGGTTCGTGGAACTTTGAACGTATGCAGGCGCTGGGCTTCTGCTTCTCGATGGTGCCGGTAATTCGCCGTCTCTATCCGGAAAATAACGATGACCGGAAACAAGCCATCAAACGTCATCTGGAATTCTTCAATACCCACCCGTTCGTTGCAGCGCCAGTGCTCGGCGTGACGATGGCGATGGAAGAACAACGTGCTAACGGTGCAGCGATTGATGATGGTGCCATAAACGGTATCAAAGTCGGTCTGATGGGCCCGCTGGCGGGTGTGGGTGACCCGATTTTCTGGGGTACGGTACGTCCAGTGTTCGCTGCCCTCGGGGCAGGGATCGCCATGAGCGGCAGTCTGCTTGGCCCGCTGCTGTTTTTCCTCCTGTTTAACATTGCGCGTCTGCTGACCCGTTACTACGGCGTGGCCTATGGTTATCGCAAAGGGGTGGATATCGTTAGCGATATGGGCGGCGGCTTCCTGCAAAAACTGACCGAGGGGGCGTCAATTCTCGGCCTGTTTGTCATGGGGGCGTTGGTTAACAAGTGGACGCATGTGAACGTGCCGCTGGTGGTGTCACGCATCACCGACCAGACCGGCAAAACCACCGTTACCACCGTTCAGTCGATTCTCGACCAACTGATGCCTGGCCTGATTCCGCTGCTGTTAACCTTTGGCTGTATGTGGCTGCTGCGCCGCAAGGTCAACGCGCTGTGGATTATCGTTGGCTTCTTTGCGATTGGTATTTTTGGTTACTGGATCGGCTTGCTCGGTCTGTAAAATCTTGCCGGGGACCTTGTGTCCCCGGCAGTTTTACAGGGGTTACCTGAGCGTCAACGCTGAGGTCACTTCTGTTAAGGAATCATCATGTCACTGACTGACGCCCTGATTACGCTACTTATTGCTGGCCTGCTGCTGTTTGCTATCTACGACGAGGCAATTCTGCCGCGACGTAATGGTCCCACAAAACTGCGTGTTGCGCTGCGCCGCCGCCATAAAATCGACAGCGCCATCTTTATCGTGTTGTTGCTAATTTTATTGTGGAACAACGTCAGCCATCAGGGACCACAACTCACCACCACCCTGCTTATGGTGCTGTGCTTTATGGCGTTCTGGTTGTTCTGGCTGCGTAGCCCGAAATTGCTGATGAAGAATGACGGCCTGTTTTTCGCCGGCGTCTGGATTGATTATCACCGCATTCAAAGCATGAACCTGTCCGAAGATGGCATTCTGGTGATGCAGCTTGAGCAGCGTCGCCTGTTGATTGCGGTAAAACAACTCGACGATTTAGAAAAGATTTACCACACGCTGGTGGACGCGCGTTAGGCGCGTTGCCAGAGCGTCAGCGTAAAGTCAGCTTCACAGTCAAACGCGGTGGCTGCCGCAAGGGTTTGCCACACCTCTTCCCGCGCACGCCAGGCAAATGGCGTCATCTGCAATAAGGTGGTGGCTGCGACACTGCTGAGCGTCATCCTGTAGCGCAGGCTCTCCTGCGCCACCTGATTAAAACCCGCATACACCTTCTCTTCCGCCGCATGTAACTGCACTTCACGGTAGATTAGCGCCTTAAATTGCTCCAGATGATGCGCCCCAGGGGTTACCGTCAGTAAATAACCGCCAGGCTTCACCACACGGCTCAATTCCTCTTCATTACATGGGGCATAGATGCGTACGATGCCATCGAGCGAGGCATTGGCAAACGGCAGCCGCTGGCTGGAGGCAACGCAAAATTTTATCGAGCGGTAGCGTTTCGCCGCCATGCGAATCGCCGCTTTCGCCACATCCAGACCATAGACTTGCGCCTGTGGTAATGCTGCCGCCATCTCGGCAGTGTAATACCCTTCGCCACAGCCGATATCCAGCAACTGCGCAGATACCGCTGGCAGACGTTGAGACAGCCATGCAGCAACGCGATCGCGCAATGGTTGGTAATATCCGGCATCGAGGAATTCGCGGCGCGCCAGCAGCATTTCCGGGCTGTCGCCGGGCTGGCGTGAGCTTTTGTGCTGAACCGGCAGCAGATTGACATACCCTTCTTTGGCCAAATCAAACTGATGACCGGTATCGCAGCGATAGCTGGCGGTTTGCAGCAGAAGAGGTTGATGACAAAGAGGGCAAATCAAAGACATAGATAACTCCGGGTTAGCAATTCGCGGCGCAGTTTACCCTGGTCATCTGTTTACAGAAAGGATAAAGAAAAGCCCCGGTCAGTGACCGGGGCTTTAGGATTCGTTTCAGTGGTGCATGACACCGAGCCTGGCGACGAAATCAGATAGCAGTGACGTTGACTGCAGCCGGACCTTTCTGGCCGTCCTGGATTTCGAATTCAACATTTTGGCCTTCGGCCAGAGTTTTAAAACCATTGCCCTGGATTGCAGAGAAGTGTACGAACACATCTTTGCTACCGTCAGCAGGAGTGATAAAACCAAAACCTTTAGACTCGTTGAACCACTTAACCTGACCTTTAATTTTTGCCATTTTGCAAATTCCTTAGAGTGTTTATATTGCCCGAAGGCAGACTTACAGAAAAACCAGAGACATTACTGCATGAGGCACTAATTTAAGGTTTCGGCAAGGAAGCGGTATTCAACGTCAACGTCTTTACTCGTAACTTCTTTACTGAAGATGCCATACATAAACAGAACTGTACCTCGTTTGACCCACGAATCGTTATCACATATCCGCAAATTAATGGCAAGCCATTTTTAAACGGCTATCGACTTGTCGCACATAATTGCTGGCAAAGGCACAAACTTCATCTGCCTTCTTCCTTCTTCGCGTAACCTTGCCTGCACAAAAAAGGGTTATTGATCAGTAGCGTTACAGCCAAAAAATGTTGTAGCCCAGTGGCTGATTTTTGTCCAATGCAACGCTATTTAAACTGATAATCATACGCAAAAAATATTGCACAAATATGGCATAGATAATGAATTTCACCAAAATGTTAACTTCTGGCGCAACATATGCGCATCGTGCAAATCTTGTACAGCTGTTTTTATCAGGTACAGGTTATTAATAGTTTTGCACCAAAATCAGGAAAATATATTCACCCTTGCCCCAAATATACGCATCCATTCTGTTTGGCAGTTATCTCATTTTTTTCTAACATCAAAACAAATAAATGTTAAAAAAACGCACCAGCGCCCTCAATTTAACAAAACGTGGTTAGGACAAATCTGAATCAATATTCGGCAGGGTCCGACTCTCACCTATTCTCCACGGTGTGAAGTCATTACTCGTCTCGTTTGCGCTGAGCAGCGCCTGAGCAAGAACTGCGGGTGGTTCATCCAGTGATTCGTCTGCCAATTCAAAGACTCCCCAATGAATGGGTATCGTCAATGGACGGCCAATTTGCTGCCATAACTGCACTGCCTGAGCCGGGTCCATGTGCTGCCCACGCATGAACCATTTTGGTGCGTAGGCACCGATTGGCAACGCAGCCAGATTAAACGGACCGAGTTGTTGCGCGATGAGATTCAGGTTATCGCTATAACCACTGTCGCCCGCAAACCAGAAGTTGAGTGCTGGATTACGCACCACCCAGCCACACCATAAGGAACGGTTACGATCAAAGAAGGTACGCATACTCCAGTGACGCGCAGGTACTGCGGTAAACTGCGCACTTCCCAGCACAATGCTTTGCCACCAGTCCAGTTCAGTGACATGCCGGACACCGCGCTGCTGACACCACTTCCCCATGCCCAATGGCACCAGAAAATGGGCTGCGGGAAATTGTCGGGCAATGCGTTTCACCGTGGGACGATCCAGATGATCGTAATGATTGTGCGAAATCAGCACATAATCCAGATGTGGCAACTGCGCCACACGTAATGGTGCCGGCGTTTTGCGTTGCGGACCGGCAAAGGGAAACGGAGAGGCGCGTTGTGACAGCGCGGGATCAATCAACAGATAACGCTGATTCAGACGAAGTAATAAGGCAGCATGGCCGAGCCACCAGATACGATCCTCTTCCCCACTCAAATCGACTGGCTGGCACCAGTCGCTGATAAACGCCGGATAACCGGCCTGAGGGGGAAAGGGTAAACCCTGCTCTTTACGTTCACGCTGCCAGCGCTGTAAATCCCCCGGCTGCCTTAACTCTTCTTCCGGGTTACGAAAGCCCTGCGGCGTATGGTGTTGTTTCGCCGCATCGTACCAGGGATTTTGCCAGGCCATTACCACTCCATCTGTCGATTAACGCTCAGGGATCAGACGAATAAAATCGCGTTTTTCGTCCTCTTCCTCTACAGCTTTCGGTGCTGTGTCAGACTGTGCATCCGCCAGGCGGCGCAACAGCGCATTTTGCTTTTTCTGTTCTTCTAACAGCGTTTCCAGCAACTGTATCTGCTCGCTGGCACGTACGCTGGCCCGGTTAACAAAGAACCAGGCGATAAAGGCCACAACGATAATGATGACCAGCACAGCGTAACTGAACAACGGGCTGGGATTTGCGGCTAACTCATTCATAACTGCCTCAGATTACTGATTAACGTCAAACTCTCACTTAGCAGGTGATTCTACTCTTTGCGGCAGGAAAAGATAATGGGGATGCACCGAATGCAGATTTTCCTGTGCATCACCTTTCAGTTATCTCTGATCGACCCGGTGAGGCAAGCTGCTACTATAGGGATGGCAGCAGCATCTGGACAGCTGCGTTATGTATCACATGGAGACAAAATGAAACTATTCATCCGGGCGATTATGCTGATCGCCGTTATCTGGCTGGCGATGTTATTCACGGGCTATGGCGTGTTAACCGGCAGCAATAAAAATGCAGCCGGACTCGGCCTGCAATGTAGCTATCTAACCGCGCGAGGCATGATTACCGCGCAATATCTGCATACCGATAGCGGCATTGTTGGCGTAACAGACTGCCCGATACTGAAGAAAAGCGGTGAAGTGATCGATAATTAATTACTGCATAAACGGGCTGGCAACAGCCCGTTTATTGCTGCGTTAAAACGGATATTCGTGATACCCCATTTGCTCTGAGACGGCACGCGCCGCTCGATGCAGCATCGCCACATATTCGTTTTTTCCCTCTTCTGAGAAACGAATAGTGGGGAAAGAGATGCTGAGGCCCGCAATCACTACGCCAAAACGGTCAAATACCGGCACGGCAATGCAACGTAACCCCTCTTCCTGCTCCTCGTTATCTTCGCCGAATCCCTGCACTTTTACCTGATCAAGCACCTTGAGCAAGGCGTCAGCGCTGACGATGGTGTTGGCAGTACTGCGCCGAAACTCCACTTCGCTAAGGATTTCCTGTACTTCGCTACGATCACGCCACGCCAGCAGCACTTTGCCGATTGCGGTGGTATGCAGCGGGTTGCGGCGACCAATACGTGAATACATGCGCAGGTTGTAGAGCGAGTCGATCTTGTGGATATAGACAATGCTGTCTTCTTCCAGCGCCCCAAGATGAATGGTTTCTTTAGTGAGGCGTGACAGTTCGCGCATCTGTACATCCGCGCTGCGGATCAGATCAACGTTCTGTAACGCCTTCGCGCCCAGCTCGAATAACTTGAGCGTCAGCGAATACTTTTCCGTTTCGCCTTCCTGCGCGACATAACCCAGCGACTTCATGGTTTGCAAAAAGCGATAGACGGTGCTTTTAGACATCATCACGCGTTGAGACAGCTCTGTAATGCCGTGGTCGCGCTCTTCACCCAGCGCCTGCAAAATACCAAACACCTTCATCACTGATGAGACGGAATCAGGTTGTTTATCGTTATCAGCGTTCGCCATCGCGTATCCTTTTTTGAGGTTGTTTCAAAAAAAACGGAACAATAGTGCCAGTATATTCGCTTCAGGCCTTAAGCGGCAATCGATAGCACTAAGCGACACATTCCCTGATACTTTTTGTCACTTCATGCGGTGCTTTCTGCTACAGAATTGATTAGCATGATGATATTCACTTCCTTCACTTATTCTCCCTATGTCCGCAAGCTCACTCCAGGATGGTTTACCGGTTCCACAACGCTATGGCGCAATCATCACCATCGCGCTGGGTATTATGATGGCGGTGCTGGATGGCGCGATTGCCAATGTCGCCCTGCCCACCATTTCGCGTGAATTACACGCCAGCCCGGCGGAATCGGTGTGGATTGTCAACGCCTACCAGATCGCCATCGTTATCTCGTTACTTTCTTTGTCGTTCCTCGGCGATATGCTGGGTTATCGACGCGTATATCAGGCGGGTCTGGCGCTGTTTATCGCCACGTCGTTGTTCTGCGCACTCTCTTCATCGCTGAACATGCTGACGCTGGCTCGCGTATTACAAGGGTTCGGCGGTGCTGCGTTAATGAGCGTCAACACCGCATTGATACGCATCATTTACCCGCAGCGTTTCCTTGGCCGTGGGATGGCGATCAACTCGCTCATTGTCGCGGTTTCAACGGCTGCAGGGCCGACGGTCGCTGCCGCGATCCTCTCCGTTGCCAGCTGGAAATGGCTGTTTCTGATCAACGTACCGCTTGGGATCATTGCATTGTGGCTGGCGCTGCGTTTTTTGCCGGATAATCCGCAAAAAGCCAAACAGCAGAAATTTGATGTGGTGAGCGCAGTGATGAACGCGCTGTTCTTTGGCCTGTTAATCTCCGCATTGAGCGGTTTTGCTCAGGGACAAAATCACTGGCTGATTCTCGGTGAGTTAATTGCATTGTTGTTGATCGGGGTGGTATTTATTCGTCGTCAGTTGGCGATGCCGGTGCCACTGCTGCCAGTGGATTTACTGCGCATCCCTATTTTCACCCTCTCCATCTGCACGTCGATCTGCTCCTTTTGCGCGCAAATGCTGGCAATGGTGTCGTTACCCTTCTTTCTGCAAAACGTGCTGGGACGCGATGAAGTAGCGACCGGTCTGCTTCTGACCCCTTGGCCGCTGGCGACCATGGTGCTTGCACCGATTGCTGGCCGTCTGATTGGCAAGGTTCATGCGGGCCTGCTGGGCGGGCTGGGGCTGGCGATGTTTGCGGCCGGTCTGTTCTTGTTGGCGTTGCTCCCTGCACAGCCAACGGATGTTGATATCATCTGGCGTATGATGCTGTGTGGTGCCGGTTTTGGTCTGTTCCAGTCACCGAACAACCACACAATTATCTCTTCCGCGCCACGTAACCGTAGCGGAGGTGCCAGTGGCATGCTGGGCACGGCACGTCTGCTGGGGCAAAGCAGTGGGGCTGCGCTGGTCGCTCTGATGTTTAACCTGTTTAACGTGAGCGGTACTCATGCCTCGTTGATTCTGGCGGGGGCATTTTCCACTGTCGCGGCGGTGGTAAGTATGGCGCGGATGACGCAATCGCGTGAGACGACAGAGTCATAAAATCGTAGCGGTGCGATGATCTGGGGCTTTAACCCCGCGCGATGAATCGCGCCGCTACGTGAAGAGCCTTATTTCAGATAAGCACCGCTGCGCAGCGCTTCAATACGCTTATCCAGCGGCGGGTGAGACATAAATAGTTCGCTCAGCGACTTACCTTTACCGTTAATACAGAACGCCATCATGCTGCTCGGCTCCTGCGGTTCATAGCTGGTTTTCAGGCGCTGTAACGCGGCAATCATTTTCTCACGACCTACCAGTTTCGCTGAACCGGCATCGGCATGGAACTCACGATGACGCGAGAACCACATGGTGATGATGCTGGCAAGAATGCCGAATACCAGTTCCAGCACAGTAGCGACCGCGAAGTAAACCAGCGGGTTACCGTTGCTGCTCTCTTCACCATCGCGGTTGCCAGACAGAAAACCCGATGCAACCTGCGCAATGATACGTGAGATAAAGATCACGAAGGTGTTCACGATACCCTGAATCAGCGTCATGGTAACCATGTCGCCATTGGCGATATGGCTGATTTCGTGGGCCAGTACCGCTTCCGCTTCATCGCGGCTCATGTTTTGCAACAGACCGGTAGAGACAGCAACCAACGACGCATCACGGCGGGCGCCCGTCGCAAAGGCGTTGATATCTGGCGCGTGATAAATCGCCACCTGCGGCATCGCAATGCCAGCCTGCTGAGCCTGGCGGCCAACGGTATCCATCAGCCAGCGTTCTGTCTCGTTGCGAGGTTGTTCAATCACTTCACCTCCCACCGAACGCAACGCCATCCATTTCGACATCAGCAGTGAAACAAACGCACCGCCGAAGCCAAACAGACCTGCCATAATCATCAGACCCTGAACACTGCTTGACTGGATTCCTGTCAGACTGAGAATCAGTCCGAAAACCAACATCACCGCCAGGTTGGTGATCAGGAAAAGAGCAATACGCATCATAAACGTTAATCTTCCTCAGTTGTGCACGCGCTTATGCGCGGATATACATCCTAGGGTCATTACGCAGCATTTCAAGCAACCTTAATGTTTAAGTGTCTAAAAAGACATAACTTTACATTCAGTAACGTCATATCCTCCAACCCATAAAACGACACTTAAGTATCCGACACCAGACAAAAAAAAAGCACCGCATTGAGCGGTGCTTATTCTCTGTCCGTACGGTTATTTACTGCCCGCGGGTTGCGGCTGAGATTTTTCCAGCTGCGCCAGATCGTTGGCAATTTTCACCGTTTCATCCAGATAAGGATCCGGCTCTTTGTAATCCTTCGGCAGATCGTCAAGGCTCTTCAGCGGTGCTTTACCTTCAGCCTGATAACGTGCATTGATACGCTCCAGACGCAGTGCATCTTCGTCATGGTTCTCTTTCTCGCGCTGGGCCAGATTGAGTGACACGATATTACGTTTATCTTTGGTCGCGTTGAAGCGCGCAATATCTTTCATGATGTACTGGAACTCGCGATCTTTCGCAATGCGGTCCTCATGTTCTTTGGTCAACTGCGGTACCAACGCGGTGATATCCCCGGTTTTGGTATAGGTCGCCGCGTTGATGCTGTCCCACGGTAAGGCATTGTCTTCAAACTTCTCACCGGTTTCCGCCGCTTCCACGCCAGTTGGCATCAGCAGATCCGGGGTTACCCCTTTACGCTGGGTGCTACCGCCGTTGATGCGGTAGAACTTCTGGATGGTGTACTGCACCGAGCCTAATGCAGGCCATTCAGGACGCAGCATCTGATCATAGATACGGTTCAGGGAGCGATACTGTTGAACGGTGCCTTTACCGAAGGTCGGTTCACCGACAATCAGGGCGCGACCATAGTCCTGCATGGCAGCAGCAAAAATCTCAGAAGCCGAAGCACTGAAACGATCGACCAGGACCACTAACGGACCTTTGTAATAAACAATGCCGTCGTTATCGCTGTCTTCACGTACGCGACCATTATTGTCACGTACCTGCACCACCGGGCCACTCGGAATAAACAGGCCGGAAAGCGAGACCGCTTCGGTTAACGCCCCGCCACCGTTGGTGCGCAGGTCGATGACGATGCTATCCACATTCTGCTTTTGCAGTTTTTGCAGCTGCACTTTCACATCATCGGTCAGGCCAACGTAGAAACCGGGGATATCCAACACGCCGACTTTCTCGTTACCAACGGTATGCACCGTGCCCTTCACCGCGCGATCTTCCAGGCGGATCTTCTCGCGCGTCAGCGTCACAGTACGGGTTTTGGTGCCTTTACCGGCAGGCAGGATCTCAAGGCGAACTTTGCTGCCTTTTGGTCCTTTGATCTTCGCTACGACGTCATCCAGACGCCAGCCGATCACATCTTCCATCGGTTTGCCTGGCTGTCCGACACCGACAATACGATCGCCAACGCTGATCGATTTGCTCTTGGCAGCCGGACCACCCGCGACCATTGAGTTGATCACGGTGTAATCGTCATCCATCTGCAACACCGCGCCAATGCCTTCCAGCGACAGGCTCATTTCGGTGTTGAACTGCTCGGTATTACGCGGCGACAGATAGTTAGTATGCGGGTCGATCTCATGCGCAAACGCAGTCATCGCCAACTGGAACACGTCTTCGCTGTTGCTTTGCGCCAGGCGACGAATGGCAAAGTTATAACGCTTGGTCAGCGTCTCACGAATCTCTTTGTCATCTTTGCCAGCCAGCTTCAGGCTCAATTCGTCGTATTTAACTTTGGCATCCCAAAGCGCGTTCAGCTCATCGGTGCTTTTCGGCCACGG
Organism: Pantoea sp. X-Soil-TKNS-1279; assembly: GCF_059730565.1. Classification (NCBI taxonomy): domain Bacteria; kingdom Pseudomonadati; phylum Pseudomonadota; class Gammaproteobacteria; order Enterobacterales; family Erwiniaceae; genus Pantoea; species Pantoea sp. X-Soil-TKNS-1279. Next base: position 2,465,838 of record NZ_AP035948.1, read on the forward strand.
TGATTTACCACGATCGATGTCGATGGTGTCGTTGCCGGTAAAATTCATCGGGCGATTCAGCACACTCAGCGCGTATTGATAGCGCTCGAAGCGGCGTTTCTGCGCCAGATTGTATAAATCGTAAAACACATCCAGCTTACCGCTGCGCAGCTCATCACCGAGGGTGGTCTTCTTATCAGCAAACTGTGCGATATCAGAAGCCAACAGGACGTTGTGGCTGTAATCGAGCAGATTCAGGTAGCGATCAAAAATTTTCGCTGAAAAATCCTGATTCAGGTCGAACTGACGGTAGTGAGAACGGGTAAAGCGCGATGTAACGCGTTCACTGACGGTGGGATGCTGTGGTTCTTCATGTAACTGGGGAATCTGATCGGCGCGGGTAATGTTGTCTGCGCCAAAACTGGGGCCTGCCAGCAGCAGGCCCGCGATCATACCGATCTTAAAAATATTGTTCATGCCAGGGTCAGCCTCCGTTTCAGAACTGCAAATGTTCTGCGCGCACAATCATTGCCATGCCGGAAGCGAGCTGTACCCGAACGCCATCTTTGGTAATTTCAAGAATGGTTGCGTCCATCGCACTTTTGCCTGCTTTAACTTTAATATTCTGGCCGGGTTGCAAAGTTGAGGTATCAGTGATGGGTTTAGCTCGCGGCGGGCGAGGTGCAGCATTACGTTCAGAAGACGCAGCACGCGGTGCCTGCGAACGCGGTTTACGCGGCGCATCACCTTCTGCCGCTTTACGCGGTGCCGGTTTGCGTGGACGGCGTGGTTCGCCAGTCTCTTCGCCAGCTTCACGCTTCTTCGCTTTTTGCTGTTCGCGCTGTGCCTGTACGCGAGCTTTCGCTTCTTCCAGCTGTTTGCGCGCATGTTCTACGTGTTGCTCATCCAGCACGCCACAGGCGTTGCCGTCGAGATCCACACGGATGGCACCTGCTTTAATGCCGTAAAGGTAACGCCAGCTTGAGGTATAAAGACGCAGAGCCGAACGCAGTTGCGTCTTGCTCAGGCCCATATCGCCCTGAACACGCTCGACCAGATCCTGAAAGATACCGATCTTCAGCGGACGCGCTTCACCTTCGGCGCTAAAGCAGTGCGGAAAACGCTCCGCCAGAAAGGCGATCACTTCTTTACTGCTATTCAACTTAGGTTGATTTTCCATGAAATTTCCTGATTACAACGGGTTTGCCGACCAGAGCAGGCATGAACAGGCGACATTATAATGACAACATCGCCAAATGCTATGTGATCCAGTCGATTAGCTGCGCGTCAGTTGAAGATATTTTTCAATATCGCTGCCCGCCAACACTTCGCAAAGCCCGTCAGTAAGGGCCATCAGCCCCGTTTCATCCTCACTGTCGAAGCGAGAATAAACCGTACTGTCGATGTCCAGCACACCGACTAACGTGCCATTCACTTTCAGAGGAATCACGATTTCCGCATTACTGGCGGCGTCACAGGCGATATGTCCAGGGAAAGCGTGCACATCTTCCACGCGCTGCACTTTCTCCTCTGCAATCGCCGTGCCACAAACACCTTTACCGACTGGAATTCGAACGCAGGCAATTTTGCCCTGAAAAGGGCCCAGTACCAGCGTATTCGCTTCAGTCAGCAAATAAAATCCTGCCCAGTTCACGCCTTCCAGGCGTTCAAATAGCAGCGCACTGCAATTGCCCAGCGCAGCGAGGAAAGACGTTTCACCCGCCAGCAGTGCGCGAGCATCGCGATTTAAATCCTCGTAAAAGGCTTTTTTGTTCATTGTTTAACCATAATCAGCTACAGCAGAGCCGCTTTGTCACTTAGTTGTTAAAATAAGCACTAATAATCCAGCCTCACAAGGTGAATCATTGTGTTAGTTACTATACCCTTAGCTTTCTGTGGATCGAACGTGATGCCACGACAGCTGTCTCAGCCAGCTAGCGCTGTATGACATGCCGGTAACAGTAACAAACGATGGGCCACTTGCGTCACCCTATGAAAATTCACGCTATCAGCCAGACGTTGCCCCACGCACGTTATCAGCGTTGTCCGCAATGCGATACCCTTTTTTCCTTACCGGATGTTAAATCGCATCAGGCTGCCCACTGCCCGCGTTGCAATGCCCGAATTCAGAGCGGTTTTGACTGGTCAATGACGCGTCTTACCGCCATGGCCGTTACCATGCTGGTGCTGATGCCCTTCGCCTTTACCCTGCCGCTGGTGGATATCCGTTTGCTTGGGATGCGTATCAACGCCAGCCTGTTGGAAGGCGTGATTCAGATGACGCAGCAAGGCGATGTGCTGACGGCATCTATCGTGGCGTTTTGCACCATTGGTGCGCCGGTCACCCTGGTGGCGGGCATCAGCTATTTAGGCATCGGTCATGCGCTCGGGATGAATTTGCGTCCGGTGTTGTTGATGCTGGAGAAATTAAAAGAGTGGGTAATGCTGGATATCTATCTGGTGGGTGTCGCGGTGGCATCAATCAAAGTCCAGGATTACGCCACACTGGAGGTCGGTTATGGCATGGTGGCCTATATCGCGCTGACGGTTCTCAGCGTTCTGACCCTGATCCACCTCAATGTTGAACAGTTGTGGGAACATTATTACCCGCAATCCGTACCGACCTCGCCTCCCGAACAATGGCAGGTCTGCCTGAATTGCCATCACACCGGTGTGGCTGACAATCGCGGACGCTGCACCCGCTGCCACACGCCGCTGGATTTTCGCCGTCGCCATAGCCTGCAAAAATCCTGGGCGTCGCTGATTGCCTCCATTGTGTTGTTGATCCCTGCTAATCTGCTGCCGATTTCAGTGGTTTACGTCAATGGTGCCCGACGCGAAGATACCATTTTCTCCGGCATTCTCGGTCTGGCCTCGGGCAATATCCCGGTGGCTGCCGTGGTATTTATTGCCAGTATTCTGGTGCCGTTTACCAAAGTGTTGGTAATGCTGACGTTATTGCTCAGTATCCACTTTAAATGTGAACAGGGGCTAAAGACCCGTATCCGTCTGCTGCGCGCCGTAACCTGGGTCGGCCGCTGGTCGATGCTCGATCTGTTCGTCATTTCTTTAACCATGTCGCTGGTCAACCGTGATCAGCTGCTGGCTTTTACGATGGGACCCGCCGCGCTCTACTTTGGTGCGGCAGTAATCCTGACCATTATGGCTGTTGAGTGGCTTGACAGCCGCCTGATTTGGGATGCACATGCAACAGGAAACGCCGACTACACCGACTAGCGCTAATCTGCGTAACAAACGCAAGATTTCGCCGTTCTGGTTATTGCCCATTATTGCCCTGCTGATTGCCGCATGGCTGCTGTGGACCAATTATCAGGAACGCGGAACCATCATCACGATTAACTTCCAAAGCGCGGACGGCATCGTGCCGGGGCGCACGCCGATTCGTTATCAGGGCGTGGAAGTCGGTACGGTACAGGGGATCGTGCTGAGTGATGACTATCACAGCATCCAGATCAAAGCCAGTATCAAAAGCGATATGCGTGATGCGCTGCGCGACAACACGCAGTTCTGGCTGGTCACCCCCAAAGCCTCTCTGGCAGGTGTTTCCGGGCTGGATGCGCTGGTGGGCGGTAACTATATTGGCATGATGCCTGGCAGCGGTAATCCGCAGGAACATTTCACCGCGTTAGATACGCAGCCGAAATATCGCGTAAATACCGGTGAATTGTTGATCCATCTGCACGCACCCGATCTGGGTTCGCTCAATACTGGCTCGCTGGTCTACTACCGCAAAATCCCGGTTGGCCGGGTCTATGACTACAGCATCAACAGCAACACCGATGGTGTGACTATAGATGTACTTATCGAGCGTCGTTTCATTAACCTGGTTAAAAAGCAGAGCCGTTTCTGGAACGTCTCGGGCGTGGATGCGGATGTCAGCCTGAGCGGGGCTAAGGTGAAGCTGGAGAGTCTGGCGGCATTGGTGAACGGTGCCATCGCCTTTGACTCACCGGATGAGGGTCAACAAGCCGCAAGCGATGAGAACTACACGCTATATCCCGATCTGGCCCAAAGCCAGCGGGGCGTGCAGGTCAGTCTTGATTTACCCAGTGGTGATAACCTGAAAGCCGACAGCACCCCATTAATGTATCAAGGCCTGGAAGTCGGCACCTTAACCAAACTGAATCTACTTCCTGGCGGTAAAGTCACCGGTGAGCTGACCGTTGATCCTTCCGTTGCCGGTCTGATGCGCAGTGGTACACGCATTGAGATGCGTTCGCCGAAGATCAGCCTGACTGACACCAACCTCAGCAGCCTGCTGACCGGTAATACCTTTGAATTGATCCCCGGCGAAGGCCAGCCGCAGGACCACTTTAGTGTGCTGCCAGCCAGTGAATCGTTGCTGCAAAAACCTAACGTTCTGACCTTAAAACTGAACGCCCCGGAGACCTATGGCATCGATGCCGGTCAACCGCTGATGCTTTATGGCATGCAGATTGGTCAGGTGATTTCACGTCAGTTGGATGAACAAGGCATCAGTTTTGTAGTGGCGATTAATCCGGAGTATCGCCATCTGGTACACGCTGACAGTAAATTTGTCGTCAATAGCCGTATCAACGTTAAATTTGGCCTGGATGGCATGCAGGTGCTCGGTGCCAGTGCGCGTGAATGGGTGGACGGCGGTATTCGTCTGATCCCGGGTGCGAAAGGCAACCCGGACAGTCACTATCCACTGTATGCCGATGCTGAACGCGCCGAGGAAGGCATCATTGGCGAGCAGCCTCCTGCCACCCTGAAACTCACCGCCAACAGCCTGCCTGACGTGCAGACCGGTTCGGTGGTTTTGTATCGCAAATTCCAGGTCGGTGAAGTGGTGGATGTGGTTCCTCGCGCCGATGCATTTGAAATTTCGATACATATTGAACCTCAGTACCGCAAACTGTTAACCAGTGAAAGCGTGTTCTGGGCGGAAGGCGGTGCCAAGGTTCAGTTAAATGGCAGTGGTCTGACGGTACAAGCTTCCCCGCTGAACCGTGCGTTAAAAGGCGCCATCAGCTTTGACAATTTGAGTGGAGCACAGGCGGCAAAAGGGGTTAAACGTATCCTGTACCCATCTGAAACGGCAGCGCGTGCTGTGGGTAGCCAGATTACGTTACATACTTTCGATGCCAGCAAACTTGCCGCAGGCATGCCGATTCGTTATCTCGGTATTAATGTCGGCCAGGTCGAATCATTGTCGCTCAGTGCCGATAACAACCAGGTCGTGGCAAAAGCGGTGCTGTATCCCGAATATGTGCAGGACTTCGCCCGTATTGGCAGCCGCTTCTCCGTGGTATCTCCACAGATTTCGGCAGCCGGTGTTAATCACCTCGAAACCTTGCTCCAACCCTATGTCAACGTCGATCCCGGCAAAGGGGCGCAGTCACGGACGTTCGAGCTTCAGGACAGCACCATCACCGATTCCCGTTATCTTAACGGCCTGAATATCTTCGTTGATGCAACCGAAGCCGGTTCGCTCTCCGTCGGTACACCGGTGCTGTTCCGTGGTGTGGAAGTCGGTACCGTTACCGGTACTTCGCTGGGCAACATGGCGGACCGTGTCCAGGTAGCTCTGCGCATCAGTAAGAAATATCAACATCTGGTACGTAATAACTCGGTGTTCTGGCTGGCATCCGGCTACAACCTGAATTTCGGCCTGATTGGCGGTGTGGTGAAAACCGGTACGTTCCAGCAATTTATTCAGGGCGGCATTCAGTTTGCCACACCACCAACGGTGCCACTGGCTCCGCAGGCAGGTGCCAACAAACATTTCCTGTTACAGGATGAAGCGCCGAAAGACTGGCGCAATTGGGGCACGGCAATTCCCGACCCCGCACAACCGTAAGCAAATCGGGCAGCCTGGCTGCCCGATTCTTTTTCGCGTGTTACACTTCGCGCTCTGTTTGTTTTCCCCCGGAAGAAACCCGTGTCCGAACGCTTTCCAGAAGATTTCCTTGCGCTGATGCGCACCAGCTTGTCTGACGAGACTGTAATGCAACGCTTTCTCGCCATCAGTCAACAACCCTTGCGTCGCAGCTTGCGCGTCAACACGTTAAAAATTAGCGTGGATGATTTTCTCGCCCAAACCTCAGATTATGGTTGGCAGCTCACGCCGATCCCCTGGTGCAAAGAAGGCTTCTGGATTGAACGCGACGACGAATCGCTCCCGCTCGGCAGCGTGGCTGAGCATCTCAGCGGATTGTTCTACATTCAGGAAGCCAGCTCCATGTTGCCAGTAACGGCATTATTTGATGCGGCTCCGGATGCCCATCAGGTGATGGATGTTGCTGCGGCACCGGGTTCTAAAACCACACAAATGGCGGCATTGATGCACAATCAGGGTGCCATCCTTGCTAATGAATATTCCGCCAGCCGGGTCAAGGTCTTGCATGCCAATATCAGCCGCTGTGGCGTCAGCAACGTCGCTCTCACCCACTTTGATGGCCGGGTTTTTGGTGCTGCGTTACCGGAACAATTTGATGCCATCCTGTTGGATGCCCCCTGTTCCGGTGAAGGCGTGGTGCGCAAAGATCCTGATGCGCTGCGCAACTGGACACTCGCCAGCACGGAAGAGATTGCCGCCACCCAGCGCGATCTTCTCGACAGCGCCTTTCATGCGCTACAACCCGGTGGAACGTTAATCTACTCGACCTGTACCCTTAATCAGATTGAGAATCAACAAGTTATCAGCTGGTTGCAGCAACGCTATCCCGATGCGGTTGAAATCGTTCCTCTGGCTGGCCTGTTTACGGGGGCGGAACAGGCGCTGACACCGGAAGGTTTTATGCATGTATTCCCGCATATCTATGATAGCGAAGGGTTCTTTGTTGCTCGCCTGCGCAAAATTGCCAGTCTGCCCGCATTGCCGACACCCAGCTATAAAGTGGGTAAACTGCCCTTCTCTCCTGCCAGCAGAAAATTGAACGCTGAAGTGCAGCAAGCCGCCGCGAAAGTGGGTTTGCGTTGGGAGGATAATCTTCAGTTATGGCAACGCGATAAAGAACTATGGCTGTTCCCGGCGGCGCTGGAAAGCTGGTTGGGGAAAGTACGCTTTTCACGCATTGGCCTGAAACTCGCGGAGACTTTCCCCAAGGGGTATCGCTGGCAGCATGAAGCCGTGGTTGCGCTGACACAACCGGATAACGCGTTGTCGTTTGCACTGACGGAAGCGGAAGCGGAAAGCTGGTATCGCGGTCAGGATATCCATCCGGAAAATTTACCTGACCGCGATGAAGTTCTGGTGACCTACCAGCAACAAACGCTGGGGCTGGCAAAAAAAGTCGGGAATCGCATCAAGAATAGCTATCCGCGCGAGCTGGTTAGAGACGGTCGTCTGTTCCGCTAACCGCTATTGCAACTGTACCAATGTCAACCGGTTGCCAAACACGGCACCGGTGTCAATGTAGTGTTGATTGGCAACGTTGAGCGGTTGCTCCAGCGGCGTATGACCAAAGTAGAAATCACTGGCTCCATCAATCGCCATCGTGTTACCCCGTTGATGCCGTCCCAGCCGGTCGCGACTCCACACCACCTGATGCCAGTCCACTTCCTGTCCCAGTTCATAGTGGCTGGCAGGATAATCAGCGTGCGCAATCACCACCACCCGATCCCCGAGCTGAAGATGTAAAATCAAGGGCAATTCCACGCATTGCTTCAGCGCGTGGCGTGCAGCAATCAAAGCAGTGCCACGTAGCTGCCAGAACCATTCACCACCATTCATAACCCATAACATCGGATCTTTGCCTTGCAGAGCAGCGATAGCCATCTGTTCGTGGTTTCCACGCACACAGCGAAACCAGGGTTCTTTAAGTAATTCAAGACAACCGGGACTGTCCGGCCCGCGATCGATCAAATCACCGACAGAAAGCAATAAATCCTGCTGTTTATCAAACTGGTGTAGGATCAGCTGTGAATCGAGCTGGGTGCGACATCCGTGTAAGTCACCGACTACCCAGATGTTACGCCACGCTTTTGCATCGACCGTTTGGTAAAACATAATGGTCTCCTCAAAGCTGGTTTACTGGAAGTTTAGTGATTACGGCATAAAGTATAGCCTGGCGGCCTGTAACCACCGGGGAGGAAGCGTGAACAGTCGGAAACAGTTTATTGGGATTCTGGTGGTGATTTTTATCGGCAGCCTGTTGCTGCTGGAAACCCTTGCGCGACTGGTGCATTTGCTGGTGGTGGGATAAACCAGAGGGATCGGCCTGACTAAATTCAACAGCGGCTGCTTCCTGCAGCCCTGATGAATGCCCCTTCCGGCGCTTATCTCCGGCACTCATTAAAGGTGTTAGCTCTGCGAGGGACGGGAAGTAATGTAAACCTTCGGAGTATTCCGAACAAGTTAAATGATATTAACAATCATTCTCATAAGCATTCCCTAGGTGAGCCATATAATGATCATATAATTCATGCAGTTAAAGGCATTCCGCTCAGTAACATCTGCCGGAGAATTCCGCGAGATTGGTTAGCATCTACAGACACATATCCAGCACATCTTTTGCCAGACTTCACCTGAGGTTGTTTGAAGGAATAAGCCGATGAAAGATTATTATAAAATCGATTTGGAAGACTTCATGCAGAACAATAAGGCCTTGATTGGTGAGATTAAAAGTAAAGCGCCAGTTTACGCCGATGATATGGGGCTGGATGAAGTGCAGTACATAAACCGTGAGATCAAACGCGCCCATCTGGATTATGTCGAAAGCCTGGGAGTGAAAGACCCTTACGAATACTACATATCCCGGCATGAAGAAGATCGCCCTCTGGCTGAGCAGCTTATTGCCCAGCACCGAAATTCACTTCATACCGCTCGATAACTCACATCACTTTTGCCACACCACTGGTGTGGCAATGCGTTATCAGCTAACGCGTGATGAAGAAAATAGCAGTCATAAAACCGATAAATAATACCGCGAAGGTAATAAATCCCAGGCGTGGCGATTTTGCCCGGCCAACCAACGCGGAAATAAACACACATAACAGGGTCAATGTGCCAATCATCACCCAGAGAAGATATTGTGTATTTGCCATCGAGAATCCTTGTATGCAGGCAACCATTTTTTAGCGCCACTCTTATACCATCTTTTGACCGCCAGAGCATGTCGTGCTGTGATTAGCCGGTCTGAGAATCCTGGCAACGAATCGCTTTCAGTGCTTCAAGCTGTTTAAGACGTGCACTCACTTTGCTATTTGCATTCGCTTTAGCAATGCCGTTTCCGATGCCAAAATCGCCCACGAACCCAATGACCGTCAGGGCATCAAATTCACCGGTTTTATCGATTTGTTGTTGCGTCATGTGTGCTTTGGCAATTTCGGACTGCAAAGCCTTGCAATCATAAGTACTGGCTTCTTTATCAGTTACCGCAGGGGCTTGCGGATAGCGCTTAAGCGCACAGCCACTGAGAAGTAGTACAACCAACAGGCAATGAGGTTTATACACAGAAGTTGTCCTGAAATAAAAACGGAAACTATCAAGCTAACAGGAACGGTCCACTCACGCCTGAATTTCTTCGTGAAATATCCGTAATCGCCATCTGGACTCAGATTTTCTATGTATTGAGTAGATATGTTAAAGTATAATAACAAGAGGACGACCTTGCGTTGAATTCTGGTTCAAGGCGACATGCCATCATTCAACTGATTTTACAGAGAGGGTTATTCGCTTAACTAAGCGATTATGTCGAATTTACCCCAATAAAAAACCGCCCCAGCGGGCGGTTCAATATTTGCCATTGTAAACGATATCTTAGTACCCAGCACGGATGAAATAGGCAATCATCTCGACAGACCTCACTGAAACAAATTTTTCGGGATGATTATCTTGTTCATTACTCGAACTGAGCACGTTAACCCCAAGCAAGCATGAACGATCAGCAGAATCTCTCAATTTATAGACTTCAAACATTCCAGGATTGGATACTGGTTCACGTTCTGGAATCCCTATCAAAAAGTTCATGGCAATCTCCTTATCACAAGGAAGATAGAATAACCTTGGGAATACTCTCAGTTAAGCAGAAAAACCTCTCTTTAACTTTAAATTTTCTTAACTAAGAAGCTAACTTGGTTAATAATCCGTCAACTACCCGTTCAGAAATAGCATAGCCTCGCAGTTTCTTCAGCCTAATTTGGAGCAGCAGTGTCCCCTTCTCTTATTAAGGCTGGCTGGCAAATGTGCGGAACATTCTCTTGCTATTCCGGTCGAGAAAAGCGGATACCAATTTATGATTGGCGATACAACAAGGCCTGTGCTGGCACAGTCCTTCACACATTTACCAATCGATGAGTAAGACATTCCCTGGATAAGCGATCATAAATTAACTGAGGGATGTTACAAATAATTACATTTGTTTTTTAGGGACCAACCAGTGTTAGCAGACCTTCACAGATTTTGCCTTTAGTGCCACGAAGTGAATGTTCAGAATTGCAAGGTGTGATCGCTCATGCAAACAGAAAGAAACACATTCAAATTGTTAAAATCCATTGATTTTAAAGAAGATAATCCACATCACTACTTCTTTTTTGGTTAAATAAACCCCAATTCTAAGCAACTTTTCATCGCTTCAGGACATGTGTTCTCAACTTGAGTCACCACACTTACCCTTCAATTCTGATGCGACCTACACATCTCATGTATGAAGGACATTTCGCCCCATGCCCCGGGAAAGCGCCCATCAGTAAGTTAAGGGAGAACAAATTGCAAGATTTTCGTTAGCATTACGTGCGATTTATGTATGCCAGTAGCTTGAAGTTTGATGTAACCATTACGACAGCCCGTTAGTAAGTGGTAGGATTAATCCTAATTTTGTTACAGAAATAGTCAGTATTAACGTTAAGAACGTCATAAGGAATGCATCTGAAATGCATAGAAATAACTGCTTTGATATCGTTAGATTATTCGCTGCTTACATGGTTATATATAGTCATCATCACACATTTATGTCACTGCCAGACCATGTATTCAGGGGACTTCTGACCTTAGGTGGATTGTCAGTGGCAATTTTCTTCTCTGTTTCTGGATTTCTCGTCACTCAGTCATTCCAAAGAACACCGAATTATATTGGATTCATGACGAAAAGAGTCAAACGGATATTCCCGGCTCTTATCGTGTGCTCATTTGTGATGATATATATAATTGCACCTTTTTATCAAAAAGATGCAATTAATTATATATTCAGCTCAGATGCACTCTCATATTTCATGAGAATCTCAATGATGCTACCGGTTAACGTCCCAGATGTTTTTGCGGGATATAAATTCGAAGGACCAATAAATGGCTCTCTCTGGACATTAAGTATGGAGTTTGCGTGCTACCTGGTTTTAGGATTCATGCTTTGTTTAAGCAACACATGGAAAACCCCCGCAATATTTCTCACTATATTGATCTCTCTGAATATATTGTTAAACAAAGAAGCAATGGATGCAATATGGTACAGCATATCAGTAGGCTGGATGCTGAAGTTCGGAATTTGTTTCTTTTTTGGGTCTCTGCTTTCAATGACAATAGATAAATGGAATGAGAAGAAAATAAAAACCACATTATTGATCGTTTCCATCTGTATATTATATATTATGAAAGGCACTACAGAAATTATCACCCTGGGATATATGGCAATTACGTTTATTACACTGGCGATTGGCGTGAGTTTTAAAGATGCGATGATAGGTGGGAAGTTTGATATATCCTATGGCGCCTACATTTATGCCTGGCCAGTTCAGCAAATAATTGCAAATCAGACAAGTTTAAGTCTTTATCCAAGTATGATCGCTTCTCTATGCATAACATCACTACTCGCATGGGCTTCATGGAACTTTGTAGAGAAACCGTTTATCAGGGCAAAAAAAGTCAATATTGATAACACGTCATTAACGCCGGTCATGTAAACCAGAAAATAACTGGCGAACTTATCTTAATCATAAAATCGCCAGTTACGCAGTGATAATAATAAGATCAATTCTATTGTGCTTATTTTTCCGTCCAGTTGCTTTGGAATAAAATTCCGCAATGATGTCTTTCATTTAAAAATCCACGCCCCGTCGACTGTATGAAGTTACGAAGCCCCCCAGGGCTGCCAGACCATGTAAGCATAGCTATGACCATAAGTCCCTGATTCGGATAGCTACATTTACCTGATGAGAAGTGATTTTTCCATAATGTTCAATTAGTTAATGCGCAATATAAACTTGAACATAAAAAAAGACCGAATACGATTCCTGTATCCGGTCCAGGGAAATGGCTCTTAGAGAGCCGTGCGCTAAAAGTTGGCATTAATGCAGGCGAGGTCGCCTTGCCTTTTAAAGGTAGACCACCGGTGATTATTTTCCAGCCAACTGTCACCGGGGGGGCGGAAAGCTGTCGACTCTGTGATCGCGACGGCAGAATACTTGAGGGATGAGGCGCAGCAGGCTCTGCCGCGCCATGCAGCGGGATTTACTTGTCGCAGAGTGCCTGAGCACGGGCGATAATCGGTTCCAGGCTCATTTTCTGTCCGGGATGGGCTTTATCATCAGCCTGAATTGAGCTGATCGATTCAGTGGTGCCGCGTCCGGACTTTTGGTTCGCTTCCGCTTTATCATTCAACGGGTAACGCAACAAGGTGCTGGGGTTGATGGCGAACAGCGCTCCCCCCTTCTCACAGCTCAACATGACTTCTTCCCGCGTGAACGGCCACTTGTCTTTGCCAATCTCAAAACGGCTGATGGTGATAATTTCAGCAGCCACCGCCTGGCTGCAAAGTGCCATCAGTACACAAGCTGGAATCAGTTTCTTCAGCAAAATGTCGACCTCATACATTCAATCGGTATCAATGATTCAGGCTGGTGCCAGCGTGGCCAACACGCTGACCAACCCAATTACAGCGATCGCCAGCAGCAGCTCAAGCTGCGTCAGACGAATAAAAAGTGTTGCTGCATCGCTTCCGGCCAGACGAAAACGAGGAACCAACCAGTAGCGGTTAATCACAGCAATGGTCACCATCAACATGACCAGCAACACTTTGGCAATCAGCAGCGTGCTCCACCATGTGGGCTGCCATTGCAATGGATCACCGGCAATCAACAGGCTGTTGAACATCCCGGTCAGCAACGCCAGCGCAACCGCCAGATGCCCATAGCGAGAGAAACGCATCATGCTGCGGATGGCATCAGCCCGATGGGCTATGTTGCGTGCGTCGCGCATCAGTAGTAGCAGTGGTAACAAACCACCACTCCAGAACGCGGCAGAAATCAGATGCAAGGCGTGGTTTGCCTGCTGCAAGCTTCCCAGCCAGCCATCACGCATCGCCGCGTGGCCCACACCCGCTAATGCGATAAGCTGGAGTAATCCGGTCAGTAACAACAATTGCTGACACAACCTGCCTCGAAGCAATAACGCCAACACGCTCGCTAACGCGAAGAGAATCTCCCAGCGCCATACCCCGCCAAAACGGGTGCTCAGTACTGCCAGCCAGGTTTCTGCATCGGACACATTGCGCCAGTCACCGCTCATCAGGCCTGTTTGCGTCGCCAGCATTAACACTGCCGCCAGCAAACTCACCAGTGCGCTTAACGCCAGGATGCCACGCAGACGAAACGCCAGTACCGGACGAAAACGCGCCGGCGCCAGCAGTGCGGTGTAAAACGCACTGCCAGTCAGCAATAATACCGACAAAAAGTGGATCGCCCGCAGGCTAACCCACAGCGTGCTTAGCCCCATTACTTCACGCTAAACTGATAACTACCTTTGGTTTTATGACCATCAACCGAGAGCACATGCCAGTTCACCTGATAACTTCCGGCTGGCAGTGGCTGGCTCAGCGGTACAATCAGTTGATCATGTTGCTTTGCGTTAATCTGAGCTTTCCCAACCGGTACGGTCTGATTCTGTGCATTGCGGATTTCAACGCCGCTAAATGCCGGTTCGATATCTTCGGTAAACGTCAGAGTTAACGACTTGGGTGAAGCATCAACGGTAGATTTGTCAGCCGGAACCGGCGTTTTAAGGTGGGCATGCGCCAGTGCAAACTGACTGAAGGCCAGCGCGGATGACGCCAGCAACAGCGCCGCCAGGCGGCTTAATCTCGTCTTCTTCATCAGGCTATCCTCTTTTTTACGGCAATCTGCCGCAAGCGTGGCAGTAGGATACGCTGCTGTTCCGCAGGTGTCGATAGCTGCAATGCGCTCCCTTTTCCCTTGATCCTGAACGGGGAAAACATTACTTTTGCCCCTGTTTATCAGGAGAAAAACATGAGTCAAAACCTTGCCCTGCTGTCGCAGGAAGAGAAAGACAAAGTGAATGTCGATCTGGCGGCCGCTGGCGTGGCGTTTAAAGAGCGCTACAACATGCCGGTAGTGGCAGATTTGGTCGAAAGGGAGCAACCGGAAGCGCTGCGTGACTGGTTTCGCCAGCGTCTGATGCAATATCGTCAGGCGTCACTCAGCCTTTCTCGCCTGCCCTACGAACCGAAGCAGAAATAAGCCATGCTACGCGTAATCGATACCGAAACCTGCGGTTTACAGGGGGGTGTGGTTGAAGTGGCATCCGTGGATGTGATTGACGGGCAGATCCTCAATCCGATGAGTGATCTGATCTGCCCGGATCGCCCTATCAGCCGCCAGGCGATGGCCGTGCATCGCATCACTGAAGCGATGGTCGTGGGTAAACCCACCATTGAGCAGGCAATCGGTCGCTACTACGGCAGCCCCCATTACGTCGCGCACAACGCCAGTTTTGACAGGCGAATGCTACCGGAAATGCCAGGGCAGTGGATTTGCACCATGACGCTGGCGCGTCAACTTTGGCCCGGTCAGAAATACGGTAACCAGGCCCTGCGTCACAGCCTGAAACTGGACGTCACCCCGCCCGCCAATTTGCACGCGCACCGCGCGCTGTACGATTGTTACGTCACCGCGGCGTTGCTGATTCGCATCATGGAGAAGTCTGGTTGGGATGCTGAGCAGATGGTCAGCCGTTGCCAGCCCGCGCCGGTGGCCGATGATGTGTTCCCGTTTGGAAAATATCGCGGGCAAAGTATTGGCAGCGTGGCGCGCAAAGATCCCGGTTATCTGCGCTGGGTGCTGGAAAATGTGCGTGATTTGCGCCCACCACTGCGGCAGGCGCTGCGCAAGTACGTCAAAAATGATCAGTAGTCATGACGGTCTGGCAGAACACCCTGCGCCAGACCAATCAGGAAGGTAAACTCCTGCGCGACCCCTTCATAGGATTTAAAACGGCCTGATTTGCCACCGTGACCAGAATCCATATCGGTGCACAACAATAGCAACGTATCGTTGGTTTTTAGCTCGCGCAATTTCGCCACCCATTTTGCCGGTTCCCAGTACTGTACCTGTGAATCGTGCAGACCGGTGGTCACCAGCAAATGCGGATAGTCTTGTGCGGCCACGTTATCATACGGGCTGTATTGTCGGATGCTGTGATAATACGCCTCCTCCTCTGGATTGCCCCATTCATCATATTCCCCGGTAGTCAGCGGAATGGAAGGGTCCAGCATGGTGGTCACCACATCCACAAATGGCACCTGCGCCACCACGCCGTGGTAAAGCTGCGGAGCCATATTGATCACCGCGCCCATCAATAACCCCCCGGCACTGCCCCCCATCGCGTATAACCGTTGCGGGTGACCAAATCCCTTCGCAACCAGCGCTTCCGTGACGTCGATAAAATCAGTGAAGGTGTTCATCTTGTTGTGCAGTCGGCCATCGTCATACCATTGCTGACCCAGCTCGCCACCGCCCCGCACATGGATAATCGCATAGACAAAGCCACGTTCCAGCAAACTGATACGGCTGGTGCCGAAGCTGGCGTCCATGCTGCTGCCATAAGCACCGTAGCCATAAACCAGCATCGGGTTATTGCCCGTCTGGAAGTGCTTACGATGGTAGACCAGCGAAACCGGAACTTCCGTGCCATCGCGAACGGTTATCCAGTGATGTTCACTTTTATAATCATCCGGATTGAAACCCGGGACAGGCGTCTGCTTCAGCACACGCCGCTCGCCGCTTTCCATGTTGAGTTCAAATAACGTCGTTGGGGTGGTCATTGACGAGTAGCCGTAGCGCAGCGTATCGCTCTCCGGCGTTGGATTGTAGGCCAACCAGGTGACATAGGTGGGATCGTCAAAAGCAATGCCGGTGCTCTCACCGCTTTCCCAATGAATCTGACGCAGACTGGTCATCCCACGCGAGCGCTCTTCTACCACCAGCCAATGCTTGAACAGCTGAAAATCTTCCAGAACCACCTGATCGCGAGCCGGAATCAGCGTCTGCCAGCGATTTTCCGCCAACCAGGCGCTGCGGTATAAACCGAAATTCTTCCCTTCACGATTCGAACGAATATAAAACTGATGATTGTAGTGATCGATGGTGTATTCATGGTCGCGACGGCGTGGGCAAAAGACCTGGGGTTGAGCATCAGGATATTCCGCATCGATCAGCTGAATCTCGCTGGTGGTGGTGCTAAACAGCGCAATCAGGATGAAGTGTTCAGAGGTGGTTTTGTGCACGCTGAGATGGAACGTATCGTCCTTCTCCTCGTAGACCAGTTGATCATCAGATTGCGGATGCCCTAATTCGTGACGCCAGACCTGATAAGCCAGCAAAGTCTTGGGATGTTTACGCACGTAATAGACGGTACGCGAATCATTGGCCCAGGCGAGGCTGGAAGAGGCATCACTCAGCACCTCGGGATACCAGCTGCCGCTGACCAGGTTGCGAAAGCGAATGCCATACTGGCGGCGAGAAAGAAAATCCTCCGCCAATGCCATCACTTGATTATCCGGGCTAATCGCCAGCGCCCCCATAGTGTAAAAATCGCTGTGCGACGCGCGCTGGTTACCATCAAGCAGCAATTGCCATTCGGCATCGAGATCAGCTTCTTTCGGCTGGCGATAATAGGCCGGATATTCATTGCCGGTTTCATAACGACTCTGGTAGCGGTAGCCGTTTTTCACGTAGGGCACCGAATGATCCTGCTGAGGAATGCGGTCGATAATCTCTTTCAGCACCCGATCCTGTAGTGGCGCCTGCGTAGCCATCATCGCTTTGCCATAGTCATTCTCAGCATGCAAATAGTCGATCACCTCGGGATTTTCCCGATCATCATCACGTAGCCAGAAATAATTGTCGGTGCGAGTTTCCCCATGCAGGGTCATGTGGTGAGGGACTTTTTTTGCCTGAGGCTGATTCATAATGGTTCATTTCCCTGAAGAGACAACATTGTGCAAGCGTGGCACCGATCGCGCAGGAAGCCAAGCCATTGAGTACAAGGAAAATGTAAAACAAGGCCACCCAGGTGGCCTGTGCGGGGGTTAACTTGCGGGTAAGCTGGCTTTTTCAGCGGCGAGATCTTTTTGCATTTCGTCGCGTACATCCTGCGGGATCTTTAAGGCATCACCCAATGCGGTCAGGTAACTGCGTTCCATAAAGTGGTCGACATCAATGGCTGCGCAACTGAGAAAATAGAGTTCCAGTGCCTCTTCTTCATTTTTCACATCAGCCGCCAGCCAGTGCGGATCGAGCGGGCGGTTCATCGCCTGCTGAATCAGGGCTTCCGCTTGCGCGCCGTAACCCGCCTGATGAATATTCTGCTCAATCGCCGCACGTTCACGATCGTCGATATGCCCATCACTCTTGGCCGCAAACACCAGGGCGGTGACCAACCGTTCAGCACGCTGATCCAGCGGCGTTTGCACCTGGCCGAAACCCGGTTGATCCTGATGGGTTTCACGTACCCGTTGCTTATATTTATTCCACAGCACTGCACCCGCTGCGGCTCCACCGCCAATAATCAACGCCTGCCCACCGTACTTGGTCAGCAACTTACGGGAGGATTTGCTGGCAATCAGCAAACCCGCCAGCCCACCTAACGCCCCCGGTGCCAGCATGTCGCTTAACCCGCTACCCTTACCGCTGCTTCCCTGCTTTTTCAGTACCGATTGAATTTGCTGCAACCAGTTATTCATCGTTTAACTCCTGTTTAAGATCCGGGTTTCACATGCTGCCGCAGTGGATGTCAGGAAACGTCAGAACGACGCAAAGTAAGGCAAACGTTGCCGTGCTGAAAAGATGAGAACGCAAACGTTTTCGTATATACTGCGCGCGCATTTTGACTGCTAAGGTGAAATTATGACGACTCTCGGAACCGCGCTGCGTCCTGCCGCAACGCGTGTCATGCTGTTAGGTTCAGGCGAGCTGGGTAAAGAAGTGGCACTGGAGTGCCAGCGTCTGGGTGTGGAAGTGATTGCTGTCGATCGCTACGCCGATGCGCCTGCTATGCATGTTGCCCATCGCAGCCATGTCATTAACATGCTGGATGGCGACGCATTGGCCGCGCTGATTGCCCTGGAGAAACCGGATTTCGTGGTGCCGGAAATCGAAGCCATCGCCACCGAAAAACTGCTTGAGCTGGAGCAGCAAGGGCAAAAAGTGGTGCCCACCGCGCGCGCCGCGCGTCTGACTATGAATCGTGAAGGGATTCGTCGTCTGGCTGCCGAGGAACTGGCATTGCCGACTTCCACCTACCAATTTGCCGACAGCAAAGAAAACTTTGTTGCCGCCGCCAATGCCATTGGTTTTCCTTGCATCGTCAAGCCGGTGATGAGTTCTTCCGGTAAAGGCCAGAGTTTTATTCGCGAAGCCAGCCAGCTCGACAAGGCCTGGGATTATGCGCAACAAGGTGGGCGCGCCGGTGCCGGTCGTGTGATTGTTGAAGGCGTGGTGAAGTTCGATTTCGAAATCACGCTGCTGACCATCAGCGCTGTCGATGGCATACATTTCTGTGCCCCGATCGGCCATCGTCAGGAAGATGGCGATTACCGTGAATCCTGGCAACCCCAGCAAATGAGCGACCTCGCCCTGCAACGCGCGCAAGCTATCGCGGAAAAAGTGGTTAAGGCGCTGGGTGGTTATGGCCTGTTTGGTGTGGAATTGTTCGTGTGTGGCGATGAGGTGATCTTTAGCGAAGTGTCACCGCGTCCACACGATACCGGCATGGTAACGCTGATTTCTCAGGATCTGTCTGAGTTCGCGCTGCATGTCCGTGCCTTCCTCGGTTTACCGGTTGGCGCTATTCGTCAGTATGGCCCAGCGGCCAGCGCGGTGATTTTGCCGCAACTGGAAAGCACCAATGTACGCTTCGTAAATGTTGAAGCGGCACTGGGTGCGGGCTTGCAGTTACGTTTGTTCGGTAAGCCGGAAATCGCCGGTCAACGCCGTCTGGGCGTGGCGCTCGCCACCGGTGAGAATACCGATGACGCCGTTGCTCGCGCTATCAAAGCCGCAGCCGCGGTGAAAGTCGAAGGTTAACACCTGATGCGGTGAGCACCCGGCTCACCGCTCATCACTTATTTCGCGCCCGCTACCGCTTCGCGAGCCAGATGGGTAATACGATCCCAGTCACCCGCCTCCAGCGCATCGTTCGGCACCAGCCATGAGCCGCCAATACACAGCACGCTCTTCAGCGCCAGATAGTCACGATAGTTAGCCGGTGAGATACCGCCAGTTGGGCAGAAACGTACTTGTGGGAAGGGTCCGCCAATCGCCTGTAACGCTTTCACGCCACCGTTGGCCTCCGCCGGGAAGAATTTAAACTCGCGCAGACCGTAATCCATACCCGTCATCAGCTCGGATACGGTGCTGATACCCGGAATCAACGGCACCGGGCCTTCTACGGCGGCTTTCAGCAGCGGTTCGGTGATACCGGGGCTGATGACAAACTGCGCGCCCGCGTCGGTCACTTCTTTCAACTGCTGGGGGTTGATAACGGTTCCCGCCCCGACAATCGCTTCCGGAACTTCTTTAATCATGGCACGCAGCGCATCCATCGCCACTGGCGTGCGCAGGGTCACTTCCAGCACGCGAACACCGCCCGCCACCAGCGCTTTAGCCATGGGTACGGCGTGTTCGAGTTTGTTTACCACAATCACCGGAACAACCGGTCCGGTGGTCAGGATCTGTTCTGCACTTGTTTTCCAGTTTTTCATCACGTTTCCTAAGGGTTTCAGTCAGGCCGTAGCTGGCCCGCAGGATGTTCCTGAGCATTACCATACAAGATCGGCGTGACTTACGTCTATCGGTGACGCCAGGTTTTTGAAACCACGGTTCAATTCAGGATGATGAAAAGGTTATACCGCCATGATCTCGCCGGAATCCGTTGCCAACTGCACTCGCGTGCCATCCTGCCATTGTCTGGTACGCTTGCCGTTGCGATCGAAAAACACCGCGATCCCGCGTGCGGCGGCCAAAATCGCCGCATGAGATTGGGCACCGATGGTGGTAAAACAGACGCCCTCAGTCAGCGTGCTGTCTAAGGCCATAATTTCCGAGGGCAAGAGATAATTAGCGATAATTAATGTGGGCGAATGCGCTGGCGGCAGAGTAGACAGAGGATGGCCGAGCAACAGCCCCAGCACCCGCATACCAACGTCATAAACATCGATATACCGTTCACGCAGATACGTATCCTCAATCGCCCGGTATTCATCGGCCATCTGGCTAATCACGCCAAGCCACAACTGCTCGACAGGTGCTGGTTGTTGCTCCAGCCGTTCAAGGGTGGTGTCGAACAACTCGCCATCTTCCAACATCATCTGGTGTGCGGAAAAAATTGCCGCCTCATTGTCCGTCAGTTGCTCAGATGTGGTGGCAATCAATATCTCCAGTTCCTGCTTCGCCGCCGCAATCGCCTGACTCAGCCGGGCAATTTCGACGTCTTTTGCGGCCACTGCACGTTGCGTCAATTGTGGCAGGTCACGTTCGATGCGGCAGATCGTCACCGCCAGCACGCCGGACTTTTTTTTCACCACCGCCTCCGGCCCCGCGTTGTCATCGCCAAATTGCGTTGCTGCCAGCGCGGCAAATGCATCGATTGCCTGCTGCGCCTCAGGTCCATGAGCGTGCAACGTAATGACATCACCACATTTGATGCCCAACAGCGCCACATTGTTCATGCTCTTGGCATTCAACACACGATCGCCATTGACGATTTGTACCTCCGCATCAAATTGATTCAGACAACGGGCAATCGCCGATGCCGGACGGGCGTGAATGCCGGTCGGATTGGTTATTGTCCAGGAAAAGCTTTTGCTGCCGTTGTGCGTGTCAGTTGGCGCCACCGGGAGCGGCATCGTTGGCAACGCCTCGCTCTGCCCCAACTGGGCGTACTTTGCTGTCAGCGCCTGATGTGCCTCTGCCATCACCTGTTCAACCGATTGCCCGGATGCCGCCGCGACCGCTGCCGCCACCGTGCCTTCCACCAGCGGCGCTGCGCAAATCTGTACGCGTGCCATCTTTTCCTCGCCAAGCAGCTCTTTCGCCATGTCGGTACTGAGGATCGCGCTTCCCATATCGACCATCACCAGCACATCGTCATCCAGCACCTCCTCAATGGCCATCATCACCGCGACCGGATCAGTACCAATCGGGTTTTCAGGATCATCAATGCCAGCCGCCAGGGCGAACTTTACTTTTCCCTGCGTCATTTGTGACGCCAGCTCAATCACGCCTTCAGCCAGCTTCCTGCTATGCGAAACCACCACAATATTGACCATAGTTGGATCACCTTATTGAGGACCACGTTTGTTAGCCAACAACCTCACAAAGTGTTTTAAATAACAGATAACTGGAGGTCGCACCGGGGTCCTGGTGTCCGATAGAACGTTCACCAAGATAACTTGCACGCCCTTTTGCGGCCCGCATCGGAATGGTGCTTTTCATCGCGGCCTCGGCCGCCACTAATGTGCTATTCAATGCACTGGTTAGCGGAGCTTCCTGCTGGGTTTGCAACGATGAAACAATGGCCGACAATGTATCCACCATGGTTTTATCACCCGGGTGTGCCATCCCGCGTGCGATGATACGCTCCGTGCCTTCGCGGTACAGGTTGTATAAATCCGTCACCGTTAATTCTTCTTTCGCCATGACACATTCGGCGGCTTTCAGGAAAAAAGTGCCATAGAGTGGCCCGCTGGCACCGCCAATGCTCGACAACAACACCATCCCGGTATTTTTCAAAATGGTGCCAATATCCTTATCTTCCAGCGTCGGCAGTTTCTCTTTTACCTTTTTGAAGCCACGATTCATGTTCAACCCGTGATCGGCATCGCCGATTTCGCGGTCCAGATTGGTCAGAAACTCTTGCTGCTGCTCAAAAACCGTTGCTGAGGCATCCAGCCAATCAATCACCTGTTTTTTGCTTACGACCATTGTTATCCCCCACAGAATGCTCTCTTCCCGCGTCACAGCGGCCTGGCTTTACTGACCAGACCGCGACACCAGGTTACATTTTCCAGCGTAACGCTGGGGTGCTGACCGGAAAATCCCACAACGTCAGCATCTCTTCGTCGACTTTCAACAGCGTGATCGATACCCCCTGCATGTCGATGGAGCTACAGAACGTCCCCACCAGGTTTCGGGCGATATGGATGTTGCGCGCGGTCAGGATTTCTGCCGTTTTGCGGTACACCGCATACAGCTCTGATAACGGCGTGCCACCCAACCCATTGACCAGCACAATCACGCTGTCCTGTTCATTTAACGGCTCGGTAGTCTGGCTGTTTTCCACCCACTCGCCTTTATCACCGTCCCACTGCCGCAACACGCGACTGTAGGGCGTATTGTCGAGAATTTCGTTGAGCATCTCTGTGACCAGGGTATCGCAGTCACTGTACTTCTCGCGGCGGATACCCGGTTCACCGTGGATACCAATACCAAATTCAATTTCATCATCAGCTAAATCAAAACTTGCCCGGCCCGCAGCGGGCACCGTACAGGCCGACAATGCCACACCGATTGAACGCCCACGGTTACCAATACGCGTCGCCAGTTGCACGCATTCATCCAGGCTGTAACCCTCTTCCGCCGCTGCGCCCAGAATTTTCTCTGCCAGCACCGTCGTGGCAACACCACGACGACCTGCGGTGTACAGGCTATCTTTCACCGCCACGTCATCGTCAATCACCGCCACCTGTACCGGAATGCCCTCGCCATGCAGCAA
Source organism: Pantoea sp. X-Soil-TKNS-1279 (assembly GCF_059730565.1). Classification (NCBI taxonomy): domain Bacteria; kingdom Pseudomonadati; phylum Pseudomonadota; class Gammaproteobacteria; order Enterobacterales; family Erwiniaceae; genus Pantoea; species Pantoea sp. X-Soil-TKNS-1279. The sequence continues at coordinate 2,488,804 of NZ_AP035948.1, forward strand.
TTCAGCGGCGGTTTCAAAGTTAAGAATGTCGCCTGTATAATTTTTAATCAGCAACAGGATGCCGTTATCGCTGTTGACCTTTTGCGCGCATTCGTACATCTGATCGGGAGTTGGCGAGGTAAAAATATGTCCGGGGCAGGCACCGTCCAACATGCCAAAACCGACAAATCCACCGTGCATCGGTTCATGCCCTGACCCACCACCGGAAATCAGTGCAACCTTCGGTTTATCGGTGCGGCGACAGACATAGAAAGGTTCGATATTGACCGTTAATTCCGGATGCGCCAGGGCAAAGCCTTCAAGTTGTTCCCTGACAACATCATCAACCTTGTTGATTAACTTTTTCATCAATCTTTCCTCGTCATGTCCCCAGGCCGGTGCGGCCTGGGGGCGACTGTTATGGGGTAGTTAAGAGAGGTAATAAGAATTTGTATAATAGAGAGCCGACCGCACCGCCAATTAATGGACCGACAATCGGCACCCAGGCATAGCTCCAATCGGAACCGCCTTTGTTTTTGATCGGCAATAACGCATGCGCGATACGCGGGCCAAGGTCACGCGCCGGGTTGATCGCATAGCCGGTAGGTCCGCCTAATGACAAACCGATACTCCACACCAACACGCCGACCGCATAAGGCCCAAAACCACCGGCAATACCGTTGTGCGAGTTGAAAATCGCCAACACGCCGAATACCAGCATCGCAGTACCGATAATTTCAGTGACCAGGTTCCATTTATAGTCGCGGATAGCAGGACCGGTACAGAACGTGGCGAGAATTAAGCCGGGATCATCGGAAACATCATAATGGCGCTTATACGTCAGCCAGACGAGGATAGCGCCAAGAAACGCACCCACCAGTTGGCCGAGCATGTAAACCAGCACCATTCCCGATGGAATGCCGCCCTGAAGCCAGACAGCCAATGTCACTGCCGGATTGAGATGCGCGCCGCTGATCCAGCCGACGGCGTAAACAGCGACCGTCACCGCAAAACCCCACCCTGCAGTAATCACAATCCAGCCGCTACTTCCTCCCTTGGTTTGTTTTAAGACCACGTTGGCCACCACACCGTCGCCAAGCAGAATCAACAGCATGGTGCCGACCATTTCTGATAAAAAGATGTTCATCTTCCTTTCCTTTTATTAACAGTTGATATAACTGGTCGTCTTATGCAAGAACATGCTGAGAATAGAAAGGGAGAAAAAGGCTGTAAAAAATATTTTTTTGTTTAATTCAGAAACGTTATTTTTTCCGGGAAGGTTGCAAAAAGAAACATAATGACGGATGAAAACAGGGTTATTTGAACCCGGTCATACTGTATTCAAAGATGTGAGATATTTCACACCAGCTGTTTAAATAAATAAAAAACAAATTAAATACAATTGGTTAGTTTAAAATAATAGTGAACATTGATGCGGGAAACTATTTCCAGATCGCTGTCACAAATTGGCACGCTGCTTTACCGGGAAGTGTCAAAATACACTACATATAGCGTTATGCTCCGCGCCAGTGATCGGCTCTTACCCTGACAGACTCAATTAATAGCTGGGCCATTTTCAGCAGGAAGGCAATGCATGCGTCTCAATATGAAAGCAATATGGCGGGCATTCATCGCCAAGGACCCGGAGTTATATAACAACCTCACCAGTCTGGACCGCCCGGACATCAAACCCTGGCTGAAACAATCCTGGCTGCGTTGCCGACGCCTGTTGCGTCACGATCACTGGCCACAACAACTTTATGCCCGAGGCATAACCTTTGAGTCGCTGTGCCGCAACCAATCCGAAATGCTGAATATCTCATCCCCCATCATCGAAGATATTTTCGAATATCTTGATGCACCGGATTGCGCCATCTTCGTGACCGACGAAACCGGTTGCACGTTGAAGTTTTATGCTACGCCGTCGATGGCGATCAGGCTGGCACCACTCGGGATTCGCGAAAGCATTTATTGGCGCGAAGGCATGATGGGCAATAACGCCATCTCCAGCGCATTGTTGTTGCATGAAACCCTCAGCATCAAGGGTTATGAACATTTCAACCGACATCTGCACCCGTTTGAGATCTGCGCCGCACCGGTGTTCGACAGCGACAGTACGCTGATGGGGGCGGTGGGGATTATTTTACTTAGCGCTCAGGAGAGCGCCCCGGCGCTGGGGTTGGCGCTGGTGCATTCTATTGAGCAACAGATCACCGCCAAACTGAATACCGATTTGATTCTGGCTGAGTCCAATCAACATCTCAGCGAAGTTCACGCCCTGCTGGATGGCGTGGAGGAAGGGGTACTGGCATGGGATAATAAAGGCACTATCCTCTATCTCAATATCCACGGTAGCGACCTGTTCGGGGTCAAAAGTGAAAAAATTCTCGGCAAAAATATTCACGATATCATCAAGCTACCGCAAAGCATTCTCAATGCGATCGCTCACAATCGTGAGGTCGATCTATTTGAAACCGCCATCGAATTTGCGGGTACCTTCATCTCTCTGGCGATTTCACTGAAAATCGTCAAGGGACCGAACAATACCTCGGATCGTTATATCGCCCTGATGCACCCGATTGATCGCATCCGCGAGTTGGTCCATCGCCATAGCGGTATTGGTGCTCGGCTCACCTTTGATGACCTTGATTATGTCGGCACCTCAAATACCATTCGCCGCGTGGTGCGCCTGGCGCAACAGGCGGCGAAAGGTCGAGGTTCGGTGCTGCTTCATGGTGAGGAAGGGCTGGGTAAGTCCTATCTGGCTCAGGCCATTCATAATGCCAGCGAACGTCAGGATAAGCCCTTTATCACCATCAACTGCCAGGCAATCCCGCGCGAAACCATGACCAGTGAGTTTCTCGGCGGCATCGTCAATGGCGACAAACATGTGATCTCAAAGTTTGAACTGGCCAAAGGCGGCACGCTTTTGTTGGAGAATGTGGAGTACCTGACCACCGAAGTCCAGACCGCCCTGCTGCAACTGCTGAAAACCGGCTTGCTGAGTAAGGCCAACCAACTGCTGGTACCGTTGGATGTACGGCTAATCACCACCACCAGCGTCGATATTAATCAGTACGTGGATGAAAACCGTTTTCGCCGCCATTTGTTGTATGAATTGCAGTCGTTCGATATCCATATCCCCCCTTTGCGCGAACGCAGTGAAGATATTCCGGCGCTGATTAAACGTTATCTGAAGATCATGAGCCGTGAAGTCGACAACAATCTGTCGTTGTCAGAGGATGCGCTGCAACTGTTGACGCGTTACAGCTGGCCGGGAAATAACCGCGAGTTACGCAATGTGCTCGAGCGGGCTTTTAGTTACAGCGATGGCGCGGTAATCCGCGTGAAAGATATTCCCCTGGCGCTGATTGAACGCATTCGCGATCTGGCTACGGTCCCGCCATCGAATGGATTGCATAGCCTCATCGATATGGAACGTGATGCGTTAATTAAAGCCGCCGTCCAGTGTCAGGGCAAAGCCATAAAGATTACTCAGACGCTGAAGATCAGCCGCACCTCATTATGGCGCAAGCTGAAAGCCTTCAATATTCATCTGGAGGATTATAAATCACGTTGAGTTAAGGCATATTGCGTAGCGGCACGATTATCGTGCGCGTTTTTCACGCACGAGATTGCGCGAAAAATCGCGCCGCTACCATTCTGTTACTCGAACTCGTTCCAGGAACGACCGTCGCGGGTGATCATCGCCACAGAGGCAACCGGTCCCCAGGTACCTGCCTGATAAGGTTTCGGTGCATCCGCATCGGCGCTCCATGCGTCCATGATGGAGTCAACCCAGGTCCATGCCGCTTCCACTTCATCACGACGCACAAACAGCGCCTGAATGCCACGCATGGTTTCCAGCAGCAGGCGCTCATAAGCATCCGCCAGATGGGACTGATTGAAGGTTTCAGAGTAGCTGAGGTCCAGTTTGGTGGTCTGCAATTTGTGTTTATGATCCAGACCCGGCACCTTGTTCAGGATCTCGATATCCACACCTTCATCCGGTTGCAGACGAATCGTCAGCTTGTTCTGCGGCAATTCAGCGTAGGAATCTTTGAACAGGTTCATTTCCGGGTTCTTGAAGTAGACCACCACTTCAGAACACTTGGTCGGCAGTCGCTTACCGGTGCGCAGGTAGAACGGCACGCCTGCCCAGCGCCAGTTGTCGATATCGACACGGATCGCCACGAAGGTTTCGGTCGCGCTCTGCTTATTCGCGCCCTCTTCCTCCAGGTAGCCAGGAACTTTTTTACCCTGGACGAAACCGGCGGTGTACTGGCCACGCACGGTTTTGTCGCGCACGTTGCTCTGGTCGATACGACGCAGCGAACGCAGCACTTTGACCTTCTCATCACGAATCGCATCGGCGCTCAGATCAGACGGCGGTGACATCGCGATCATGGTCAGGATTTGCAGCAGATGGTTCTGGATCATGTCACGCATCTGGCCTGCTTTGTCGAAATACCCCCAACGGCCTTCGATACCAACCTCTTCAGCCACGGTAATCTGTACGTGGTCGATAGTACGATTGTCCCAGTTATTCACAAAGATCGAGTTGGCAAAACGCAGGGCCAGCAGGTTCAATACCGTTTCTTTACCAAGGTAATGGTCGATACGGAAAACCTGGCTCTCTTCGAAGTATTTACCGACGCTGTCGTTAATCTCCTGAGAGGTTTCCAGTGAGGTGCCCAGCGGCTTTTCCATCACCACGCGTGCCGGTTTGGCGTTCAGTTTGGCTGAACCCAGGCCTTCACAAATCGCACCAAAGGTGCTCGGCGGCATCGCGAAGTAGTTAATGGTGACGCGATTTTTCTGGTCGAGCATTTTGCCCAGACGAGAGAAATGCGAGGTGTCGTTGACGTCGAGGTTACAGAAGTCGAGACGGCTGCTGAGTTTGTCCCACAGCGCTTCGTCGATCTTCTCTTTCATGAAGGTTTCCAGCGCTTCACGTACCACTTTGGTATACGCGTCTTTGTCCCACTCCGCGCGCCCCACACCAATGATCCGTGTGGTTTCGTGAATCTGACCGGCTTTTTCCAGCTGATACAGTGAAGGCAACAGTTTCCGGCGCGCAAGATCGCCTTTGGCACCGAAAATCACCAGATCGCATGCCTGGGCTGTTTGTGTTACCGCCATTTTCCTCTCCTCGTTGCAGGATATACCCGGTCGAGCGTCCTCATTTACCGGGTCCTTATTGTAATTTTCTTACAGCACAATGTACTTTTTTCCCGGTTCCAGGACAACCCGAACGGGGGTGTTGCATCAGATAACTCTGCACGCCATTTGCGACTAACGTGTGTTGTCGCGTGCGCTTTCAGCGCTTTTTTCTGTTTCGCGATTTGTCGGGGAAAACCTGGTGCGCGTCAAAGTATGACAAAAAAATCACGTTTACATTTATCCGCTGCTGCGTGCGACCGCAGTTTACACGGTATATTGTTCTGAACAGAGCGCCCTTTCATCCAGGAATGAAATTGGCAAAAGTGGTGAGTGGTCATCGGGTTATCAATATGCTGGAACAGATTAAGGCGCAATTACCGACGCTGAGCAAATCGGAACGAAAAGTCGCAGAGCAAATCCTTGCTGCACCTCAGGAGGCGATGCATTCCAGTATCGCTACGCTTGCGCGTGCCGCACAGGTTAGCGAGCCAACGGTGAATCGCTTTTGCCACCGTATGGGTACGCGGGGGTTTCCGGATTTTAAACTGCAACTGGCGCAAGGTTTAGCGAAAGGCCCGAACTGGGTCAGCCGGGGTGTGGAAGAAAATGACAGCGTCGAGCGCTACAGTCAGAAAATTTTTGATTCGGCGTTGGCCGGGTTAAGTCGCGTAAGCCAGCAACTGGATATGGCGGTGATTCATCAGGCGGTCAAGGCGCTGACACGGGCGAATAAGATTGCATTTTTTGGCCTGGGAGCCTCCGCCGTCGTGGCCCATGATGCCACCAATAAGTTTCTGCGTTTTAATCTGCCGGTCATCTGGTCAGAGGATATTGTGATCCAGCGCATGAGTTGCATAAATAGTGGACCAAATGACGTTTTTGTTCTCATATCACATACTGGTCGAACCAAAAATATGATAGAACTGGCTCGCCTGGCGCGTGTAAACGCTTCCACCGTTTTGGCTATCACCTCTCCCGGTTCACCGCTCGCAGCAGAAGCCACGCTAGCGCTGACGCTCGATGTCCCGGAAGATACTGATATCTATCTGCCGATGGTTTCCCGCCTGGCACAATTGACCCTGGTCGATGTCCTTGCAACGGGTTTTACCCTTGAGCGTGGCGCCTCTTTTCGCGAAAATCTGAAACGAGTGAAAGAGGCGCTGAGAGATTCGCGCCTGGAGAAGCATGTGCAGCAGGAAATCAATGCACAGCAAAATAATTAACATCGCATTCACATGTGAGTCGAATCACAGCCCATCGATCATATAGAATAGTGACCACAACGTGTCCAGATGACAGGGACACGATACTTAGTCAACGGAGTCCTTCATGTCCAGACGTCTCAGAAGAACCAAGATCGTAACAACCCTCGGCCCGGCAACCGATCGCGATAACAACCTCGAAAAAATCATTGCGGCAGGTGCGAACGTTGTTCGACTAAACTTCTCCCACGGAACCCCGGAAGATCACCAGCTACGCGCAAATAAAGTGCGTGAGATTGCGGCCAAACTGGGTCGCCATGTCGCCATTCTCGGCGATTTACAGGGTCCTAAAATTCGTGTTTCGACCTTCAAAGAAGGCAAAGTGTTCCTCAATGTCGGCGACCGTTTCCTGCTGGATGCCAGCCTGGGTAAAGGTGAAGGCGACAAAGAGAAAGTCGGCATCGACTATAAAGGTCTGCCGGCGGATGTGGTGCCAGGTGACATTCTGCTGCTGGACGATGGTCGCGTGCAGTTGAAGGTGCTGGAAGTTCAGGGCATGAAAGTGTTCACCGAAGTGACCGTCGGCGGCCCGCTTTCCAACAATAAAGGCATCAACAAACTGGGTGGTGGCCTGTCAGCCGAAGCGCTGACCGAGAAAGATAAGGCCGATATCCTCACCGCAGCAAAAATCGGCGTAGATTATCTGGCCGTCTCTTTCCCGCGTTGCGGCGAAGATATGAACTATGCGCGCCGTCTGGCGCGTGATGCCGGTTGCGATGCCAAACTGGTCGCAAAAGTGGAACGTGCTGAAGCGGTTGCCACGCAGGAAGCGATGGATGACATTATCCTCGCCTCTGACGTTGTGATGGTGGCGCGCGGTGATCTTGGCGTGGAAATTGGCGATCCGGAACTGGTCGGTATCCAGAAGGCACTGATTCGTCGTGCGCGTCAGCTGAACCGTACCATCATTACCGCGACACAGATGATGGAATCGATGATTACCAACCCGATGCCAACCCGTGCAGAAGTTATGGACGTGGCCAACGCCGTGTTGGATGGCACCGACGCGGTGATGCTGTCAGCAGAAACGGCTGCCGGTCAGTACCCGGCGGAAACTGTGTCTGCGATGGCAAAAGTGTGTCTGGGTGCAGAGAAAATCCCAAGTGTCAATGTGTCCAAGCACCGTCTTGAAGTGCAGTTCGACAACATTGAAGAAGCCATCGCCATGTCGGCCATGTACGCCGCAAACCATTTGCAAGGCGTTACCGCGATTATCACCATGACCGAATCTGGCCGTACCGCGCTGATGACCTCCCGTATCACCTCCGGGCTGCCGATCTTCGCGATGTCACGTCATGAACGCACTCTGAATTTGACTGCGCTTTACCGTGGTGTAACGCCGGTTTACTTTGACAGCAACAATGATGGTGTTGCCGCTGCGCACGATGCCATTAACCTGCTGCGTGACAAAGGTTTCCTCGTTTCAGGCGACCTGGTGATTGTCACCCAGGGTGATGTCATGGCGACCACAGGCACCACCAATACCAGCCGTGTACTGCGCGTAGATTAATTACGCCCTCTGACAGCGGCTGTAACATTATGGACAACGCGACTGCTTCGGCAGTCGCGTTTTATTTTCTCTGACAAGGAGGCCAGATGGCCCGCTATCAACCGATAACTCAACTCACCGGGCGCGTGCTGCTGTTTCCGCTGGCGTTGGTGTTGTTCGAGTTTGCCACCTATATCGCCCACGACATGATTCAACCCGGTATGTTGTTGGTGACGCAAGAGTTTCAGGTCGGCCCGGAATGGGTATCGACCTCACTGACGGCTTACCTGATGGGCGGCGTGGTGTTGCAATGGCTGCTTGGCCCGCTCTCCGACAAATATGGTCGACGGCCCGTATTGCTGTTCGGCATCCTGTTCTTTGCCGCCGCCTGTATGCTGACCACGCTGGTGCAGAACATCGAACAATTCGTGGCACTGCGTTTTATTCAGGGGATCAGCCTGTGCTTTATCGGCGCGGTCAGCTATGCGGCGGTACAGGAGGCTTTCGCCGAAGCGCTTGCCGTGCGCATGATGGCGTTAATGGCCAATGTCGCTCTGCTCGCCCCGTTAGCAGGACCGCTGGCGGGGGCAGCCTGGCTCAGCGTTGGCGACTGGCGCAGCATGTTCTGGTTATTCGCCGCCTGTAGCATCGTGGCGTTTGTGGTGTTGTGGCGCATCATGCCGGAGACGGCCGGTGATCGCAGCCATTCCATTGCCCTGCCGACTCTGGCGCGTGGCTATGGTCGTCTGGCGCGTGACCGCCAGGTGATGTATGGCTCTTTCGCCATCGGTCTGGTTTTTATCCCCATCCTGACCTGGGTAGCCTTATCCCCGGTGATCCTGATGCATGATGAAGGGTTATCTCGCCTGCATTATGCCTTGCTGCAATTACCGGTATTCCTCGCGATGATTGCCGGAAACCTGACGCTAGGTAAGCTGGCCGGTCGGGTGCCGATTGAGCAACCGGTAAAATTTGCCGCATGGCCAATTTTGCTTGGCCTGAGCATTGCGCTGCTGGCGAACCTGCTCAATAGCCACAGCTACCTGCTGCTGACGGCAGGATTGAGTTTGTACGCTTTTGGCGCCGGGATGGTTAACGCCGGTTTGTACCGTCTGACGCTGTATGCCAGCAACGAAGGGAAAGGCAGTATCGCCGCGATGCTCGGGATGATCAGCATTCTTACCCTGGCGATAGGTATCGAGCTGGCAAAAAGTGGTTATTTCAGCGGGGGTACACCGTGGTTCAGTGCGATTAACTTTATCAGCGGAGTGATGTGGTTTGGCCTGGTCACGCTGTTCCTGCGTGAACGTAAACGCCGTAGCCAGCTGGTTGAGGTGTGATTAATCAGGCGTTGAGTATCTGGCAAACATTATTCAACGCCTGAAATTGATCATATTTTCAGCGAAAAATTTCGCTTAAGATAATTGATGAAAAGATTTCATGATAGTGCAGTGAACTTTATTTTTGTGCATTTTATCGCCAACCTTATCATTAACTCAAATAGCCCGTGAACGTGCATAAAAATAAAATTTACTGCACAATGGCCTATTCCAATTAATTCGCATCGGAAAATAACGCGCCAGGCCCGGTAAAAAAGGCCCTTCCTGCTTCGGGCACGAAAAACCCTCTAACCCTCTGCTTATAAACATAATTATTTAATTACGCTCGTTTACTCATCAGGCGATCGATTATTATCGTCCCAAAAATTAATTTTATTAGTTAATTTTGCTGAAGTCTCACCTGACATTTTCTTATCTAAATATTTACACTTGCCTGACACTTTGCTGCGCATTAGGCTGTGCCCGCTGTTTAAGGATTAACGTAATTCAACACGGGATATAAAATGAAAAAAACTACTGTTGCGGTAATGATGATGGCCGCACTTTCAGGGAGCGCTTACGCTGAATCTGCGCAATTTATGCCAAACTTTTCAGCGGATAGCGTAAGTGTTGCAACCTCTATCGGGATGCTGGGCGGGAAATCGAAAGAACTGGTTTATGACACCAGCAACGCACGTAAAATTAGCCAGCTCGACTGGAAAATTAAAAACGTGGCGATCCTGAAAGGTGATTTCTCCTGGGATGCCTTCTCCTTTCTGACCCTGAATGCGCGCGGCTGGACCTCACTGGCTTCCGGCTCTGGCCATATGGATGACTACGACTGGCAGAACGCTAACCAGTCAAGCTGGACCGATCACTCATCACACCCCAGCACAGACGTGAACTACGCCAACGAATACGACCTGAATGTTAAAGGTTGGTTCTTGCAGGGTGATGATTACAAAGTGGGTGCTGTCGCAGGTTATCAGGAAACGCGTTTCAGCTGGACCGCGACCGGTGGTTCCTACAATTACGATAACGGCGCATTCCAGGGCAACTTCCCGAACGGTCAGGCAGGCATTGGCTACAGCCAGCGCTTCTCTATGCCGTACATTGGGTTAGTGGGCCAGTACCGTATCAACGATTTTGAATTCAACGCACAGTTCAAATTCAGTGATTGGGTTCGCGCACACGATAATGACGAACACTATCTGCGTGATTTGACCTTCCGTGAGAAAACATCGAATTCACGTTACTACGGCGCGTCAGTAGATGCGGGTTACTACGTCACTGCGAATGCGAAAGTGTTTGCTGAATTCACTTACAGCAAATATGAAGAAGGGAAAGGCGGTACTCAGGTGATCTACACCCCTACCGGCGAATCAGCCTCTTATGGCGGTGATGCTGCGGGTATCTCCAACAAGAACTATACCGTTACTGTTGGTCTGCAATATCGCTTCTGATGCAATGAACCTGTCGGGAGCACATCCCGACAGGTTTTTCCGTTATTTGCGTGGGTAAAGATCTTTACGCACGTAGGGTTCAATATCCCCCTCTTTGCGCGTCTTCAGTAATTTCAGAATCCAGGTGTACTGCTCGGGATGAGGACGGACAAAAATCTCCACCTCCTCATTCATACGCCGCGCCAGGGTTTTATCATCGGCATCCAGCAGATCATCCATCGGCGGACGAACATAGACCTCAAGACGATGCGTTTCGCTGTTATACACCGGAAACAACGGCACCACACGGGCACGACACACCTTCATCAGACGCCCAACGGCAGGTAATGTCGCTTTATAGGTGGCAAAGAAATCGACAAACTCGCTGTGCTCGGCACCGTGATCCTGGTCCGGCAGATAATAGCCCCAATAGCCCTGGCGCACCGAGCTGATAAAGGGTTTGATACCGTCGTTACGCGCATGCATGCGGCCACCGAAACGGCGACGCACGGTGTTCCACACATAATCCATCAGTGGATCGCTTTGATTATGGAACATCGCCGCCATCATCTGACCTTCAGACGCCAGCAGCATGGCAGGAATATCAACACCCCAGCCGTGTGGCACAAGGAAAATAACGTTTTCGTTATTGGCCTGTAACTGATCGATAATTTCACGACCATACCAGTCAACACGCTGACGCACGCGCGCCGGGTCGCGAATGCCTAATTCGGCCATCATGACCATCGCCTGCGGCGCAGTGGCAAACATCTGGTCGACAATAGTTTCGCGTTCCGCTTCGCTTAATTCAGGCAGACAGTAATAAAGATTGATCAATGCACGACGACGCGCGCTTTTCGCCAGCTTTCCGGCCAGTTTGCCCAGACCACCCAGCACCGGATCGCGAACTTTAGCAGGCAACATCGCCATGCCAGCAAGCGCCCCAATCGCCAGCCAATTGCCCCAGTATTTCGGCTTTAAAAAAGAACGTTGAAAAACGGGTATAAACTCAATGTTATTTTTTTTACGGGTTTCCATGCACTCGCCTCTGACAATGACCGGTCAATAATAGTGACGATGACTAATTTTGCAATCTTCGTGCGTCAGATAGCAAAAAACCGACGAAGAATCCGTCGGTTTTTACTCACTACTCGCGATAAAGCGTTATTTCAACGCCAGCTGTGGCAGGTATGATTTCACATCCGCCAGATAGCTGGTGCGTTCTTTACCGGTCAAACCTTCCATACGTGGCAGCTTCGCTGTCAGCGGATTCACCGCCTGATTATTGATCCAAATTTCATAGTGCAGGTGTGGGCCGGTTGAACGCCCGGTATTACCGGAGAGGGCGATACGATCGCCGCGTTTCACTTTCTGGCCCGGTTTCACCAACACTTTGCTCAGATGCATGTAGCGCGTCATATACTGACGACCATGTCGAATCGCCACGTAATTACCAGCGGCACCGCCATTCTTTGCCACCACCACTTCACCGTCGCCCACCGCCAGGACCGGCGTGCCAATCGGCAATGCAAAGTCGACGCCACGGTGCGGCGCAATGCGACCGGTGACCGGATTCAGACGACGCGGGTTAAAGTTGGATGAGACGCGGAACTGTTTCACCGTTGGGAAACGCATAAAACCACGCGCCAGACCAGAACCATTGCGATCATAGAATTTGCCGTCTTCGGCGCGGAACGCATAGTAATCCTTGCCACCAGTTCGCAGACGAACACCGACCAATTGGCTTTGTGCGCTTTTACCGTTCAGCATTTCACGAGACATCAGCACGCTGAACTGATCGCCAGCACGCAGCTTGCGGAAATCCATCTGCCACTGCAACGCCTTGATCACATTGCTGGTTTCCGCACTGGTTAATCCGGCACTGCGGGCGCTGGCGGCAAAACTGCCACGCACTTCACCTTTCAGCACGCTGTTCTGCCATTCACCCTTTTGCAGCTCCTGCTGCATTTTATAGCTGCCATTCGGCTGGCGCTCATAACTACGGGTTTCCCGGCGATCCATTTCCCAGCTGAAGGTCTGCAACTGACCGTCGGCATTCAGTGTCCAGCTCAGCTGCTGTCCCACGCGCAGACCGCGCAGATCTTTGTCGCTGCTGACCAGGGCATTGATGTCGCTCAGATCGATACCGTATTGATTCAACGCGCTACTCAGGGTATCCCCGGAAGATACGGTGTAATCATGGACGTTCGGATTTTCCGGTACGTCTTTATCGATATCATCCGCAGGAATATCTTCTTCCGGTTCCGGCTCAGGCGCGGTCTGATCGATTGGCTCACTGGCTTCCGGCAACAGATGCGGGGATTCGAACTTGTCCAGTGTGATGCTTTTAACAACCGGCGTATCGTCACTGGGATGATAGACATAGGGCCGCCATACTGCGACGGCCAGAGTGATAACAGTTAATGACCCCAGCATAACGCGGTGGGGGCGCGGCAAATTATTAAATGCGAGGGCGACAGAGCGGGCTATCTGCTGCACTTTTACCTATTCCTCTATGCTCCATTCAGGCAGCTTGCATACTGGCTCGACAACTGTGAGAGGAATTTCACGTAGCTGTCTTTGGTTAAGCTGATCCCCATGCCCAACGGATCCAGGGTGCCTTTACGCACATTGGTTCCCCGTGACACTGCATCGATGACTGCTGGCCTGAATTGTGGTTCAGCGAAAACGCATGTGGCTTTCTGCTCAACCAACTGTGTTCGTATCTGATTTAAACGCTGTGCGCCCGGTTGGATCTCAGGATTGACGGTAAAATGCCCTAATGGTGATAAACCGTACTGTTTCTCAAAGTAGCTATAAGCGTCGTGAAAAACGAAGTAACCCTTATTCCGCACCGGCGCGAGCTGCGCGCCAATGTGTTTGTCGGTATCCGCTAATTCTGCCTCGAACTGATGCAGGTTTGCGTCTAGTTTGGCCTTGCTTTGCGGCATAAGTTCCAATAATTTCCCATGGATTGCAACCGCTGATTGCCTTGCTATCTCTGGGGACATCCACAAATGCATATTAAACTCACCGTGATGGTGATGTTCATCAGACACGTCTTGTTGATCAGACTTTACTGATTCCTTACTCAACTCTGCATCATGTTCGTGCTCGTCATCATCGATACCACGAATCAAAAGTGGTTTAACCCCTGCAATATCAGCAATTTCGAGGTTTTTATTTGCCGGAAGTTCCGCGGCCGATTTAGTCAGGAACGCCTCCATTTCAGGGCCAACCCAAACCACTAAGTCCGCGTTTTTTATACGTTTTACATCTGAAGGGCGTAGTGCATAATCATGCTCAGACGCACCATCCGGCAAAAGGACTTCAACCGGCGTGACGCCATCGGCGATCGCAGCGGCAATGAATCCAATGGGTTTAATCGAAGCAACAACCGCAGCCGACGCTGGCAGAGCAAAAGAAGCAGCGATTGCTGCCGCAGGAAGGGTAAAAGCAAGGTGCTTTTTAATGTGTAACATAATGCGTCATTCCATCGTGACCAAGTGATTTAATGTGATATTATAACATCCGAAATTCTGTGCAACCTGTAAATATCATGCCTTCACTTGTTACGCTTGAAAACATCTCTGTGAAATTCGCTCAGCGTCCGGTACTTGCTGGTATCAGCCTCAAACTGGAGCCGGGAAGAATTTTAACGTTACTTGGCCCTAACGGTGCCGGGAAATCGACCCTGGTGCGCGTCGTGCTGGGTCTGCTGACGCCCGATAGCGGCGAAGTGAACCGCGACGCCAATTTACGTATTGGTTATGTGCCGCAAAAGCTGCATATCGACCCTACCCTGCCGATTAGCGTCGAACGCTTTATGCGTTTATCGCGTGGCAGTCGCGCCGATGCCATCCTGCCAGCGTTGAAGCGCGTGCAGGCGGGCCATCTGTTGCACGCACCGTTGCAGAAATTATCCGGTGGTGAAACCCAACGAGTCCTGTTGGCCCGCGCGCTGCTCAGTGACCCGCAATTGCTGGTACTGGATGAACCGACACAAGGGGTGGATGTGAATGGTCAGGTCGCGCTGTATGACCTGATTGACCAACTGCGCCGCGAGCTTAACTGCGGTGTGCTAATGGTGTCGCACGATCTGCATCTGGTTATGGCAAAAACCGACGAAGTGCTGTGCCTGAATCATCATATCTGCTGTTCCGGCACCCCGGAGGCGGTATCGCAACACCCGGAATTCATCGCCATGTTTGGTCCGCGCGGTGCACAGCAACTGGCTATCTATCGCCACCATCATAATCATCGTCACGATTTACAGGGACGCATCGTTCTGCGCAAAGGAAACGGCCCGTCATGATTGAACTGTTATTACCGGGCTGGCTGGGTGGTGTCTTTCTGGCACTGGCCGCCGGTCCCCTCGGCGCTTTTGTCGTCTGGCGCCGTATGTCCTATTTTGGTGACACCCTGGCGCACGCGTCACTGCTTGGTGTGGCATTTGGCCTGCTGTTTAACGTTAACCCCTATTATGCGGTGATCGTGGTCACAGTCTGCCTCGCATTGGGGCTGGTGTGGCTGGAGCGGCGTCCTCATCTGGCAATTGATACCCTGCTGGGCATTATGGCGCACAGCGCGTTATCGTTGGGCCTGGTGGTGGTCAGTCTGATGTCCGGGGTACGCGTGGATTTAATGGCGTATCTGTTCGGTGACCTGCTGGCAGTCACACCGCAGGATTTGTGGATGATGGGCGGGGGTGTGGCGATTGTGCTGGCGGTGATGGCATGGCAGTGGCGTTCTTTGCTGTCAATGACTATCAGCCCGGAGCTGGCGCAGGTCGACGGTGTCAATATTCAACGCACACGTCTGATGTTGATGCTGGTCACCGCGCTGACCATTGGCGTGGCGATGAAATTTGTCGGTGCGCTGATTATTACCTCATTGCTGATCATCCCGGCGGCCACCGCACGCCGCTTTTCCCGTTCGCCTGAGCAGATGGCGGGGTTTGCGGTAATCATCGGTATTCTCGCGGTGACCGGCGGCTTAAGCTTTTCAGCGTTGTACGACACGCCAGCCGGTCCTTCGGTGGTGCTCTGCGCAGCCGTGCTGTTTATCATCAGCATGGCAAAAAAACCGGCGGCCTGACGCCGGTTTACTCTTCGCGCGAAATGCCGAAGTGACGATACGCATGCTGCGTTGCCATACGGCCACGCGGCGTGCGTTGAATGAACCCTTGTTGGATCAGGAAGGGTTCAATCACATCCTCAATGGTTTCACGCTCTTCACCGATGGCAGCAGCCAGGTTATCCAGCCCCACCGGCCCGCCCATAAACTTATCGATAATCGCCAGCAACAGCTTGCGATCCATATAGTCAAAACCCTGGCTGTCGACATTCAGCATATCCAGCGCGCTGGCGGAAACGTCTCCACTCATGTTGCCATTGGCGCGTACTTCGGCAAAGTCACGCACACGGCGCAGCAGACGGTTCGCAATACGTGGTGTACCGCGTGAACGACGGGCGATTTCCAGCGCGCCTTCCTCACTTAATGTCAGGCCAAGACAGGCTGCGCTCCGACCCACAATATGTTGCAGGTCAGCCACGTTGTAGAACTCAAGTCGCTGAACAATGCCAAAGCGGTCGCGCAGCGGCGATGTCAATGAACCCGCACGCGTTGTGGCACCAATCAGGGTAAAAGGAGGGAGATCCAGTTTGATCGAGCGCGCCGCCGGGCCTTCGCCAATCATAATATCCAGCTGGTAATCTTCCATCGCCGGATAAAGGACCTCTTCCACCACCGGTGACAGCCGATGGATCTCATCGATGAACAGCACATCATGCGGTTCAAGGTTGGTCAGCATCGCCGCCAGATCCCCTGCTTTCTCCAGCACCGGCCCCGAAGTGGTGCGCAGATTGACACCCATTTCATTGGCGACAATGTTTGCCAGCGTGGTTTTGCCGAGGCCCGGGGGACCAAAAATTAACAGATGATCAAGCGCATCACCGCGCAACTGCGCAGCCTTGATGAAGATCTCCATCTGTTCACGCACCTGTGGCTGACCGACATATTCTGCCAGCAGCTTAGGACGGATGGCGCGGTCAAGACTCTCTTCTTCGTTGACACTGCCGGCCGAGACCAGGCGATCGGCTTCAATCATGCATTACCTCAAATGGCTGCGCGCAGGGCTTCACGGATCAGGGTTTCACAATCCGCACCGGGTCGGCCAATTTTGCTGACCATACGGCTGGCTTCCTGCGGTTTATACCCCAGCGCTACCAGCGCCGCAACCGCTTCTGCTTCGGCGTCGTTGTTCTCTGGTGCCGCAGATGGCGTGGTCAGGGTAAAGGCGTTATCACCACCAAACAGGTCGCCATGCATCCCTTTGAAGCGGTCTTTCATCTCGACCACCAGACGCTCTGCGGTTTTTTTCCCGACGCCAGGGAGTTTCACCAGCACCGCAATCTCTTCTTTTTCCACGGCGGTAACAAACTGCTGAGCCGACATGCCGGAGAGGATCGCCAGTGCCAGTTTTGGCCCCACGCCGTTGACCTTGATTAGCTCGCGGAATAGCGCTCGCTCCTGCTTGCTGTTAAAGCCGAACAGCAGTTGCGCATCTTCACGCACCACGAACTGGGTGAAGATGATGGCTTCCTGATTGAGTTCAGGCAGCTCATAGAAGCAGGTCATTGGCATATGCACTTCGTAACCGACACCGTGCGCCTCAATCAACACCAGCGGCGGCTGTTTTTCCAAAATATTGCCTCGTAGACGACCAATCACCTGAACGCTTCCTTATTTGTATGAACCCGTATGGCGGCTATTTATAACATAAAAAAGGCTGGATGAATATCCAGCCTGATGGGGGTGTTCGTTAGCCCGATCGCAGCCTGCCGCGCGTCAGCACCAGTTTGCTGTCACTCATCCGTGCGGCATTCTGGCTGACGTGGCAGTGAGTGATGGCAATCGCCAACGCATCGGCCGCATCGGCCTGGGGATTCGCCGGTAACTTCAGCAAGGTTCGCACCATGTGCTGCACCTGGCTTTTCTCCGCGCTACCGATGCCGGTAACCGTCTGCTTCACCTGGCGCGCCGCGTATTCAAACACCGGCAAATCGAGATTCACTGCGGCAACGATCGCCGCACCACGAGCCTGTCCCAGCTTGAGCGCAGAATCCGCGTTTTTCGCCATAAACACCTGTTCGATGGCAAAAAAGTCCGGGGAAAATTGGGTGATGATTTCGCTGACGCCAGCGTAAATCAGTTTGAGACGGGAAGGCAGGTCGGTCACGTTGGTGCGGATACAGCCGCTGCCCAGGTAACTGAGCTGGCGGCCGGTCTGACGAATAACACCGTAACCGGTGACGCGCGAGCCGGGATCGATCCCGAGAATTATTGCCATAGCGCGCCTCCGGCAGGTTGCGGTTGAGAAAACGCCATTACAGCGTTTCCGCCACCTCATCAGAAATTTCACCGTTATGGTAAACTTCCTGCACGTCGTCACAATCTTCCAACATATCAATCAGACGCAGCAGTTTTGGTGCGGTTTCCGCATCCAGATCGGCTTTAGTCGATGGGATCATGGTGACTTCAGCTTCATCGGCTTTCAGGCCAGCGGCTTCCAGCGCATCGCGCACTGCGCCCAACTGTTCCCAGGCGGTGAAGACATCAATCGCACCATCATCGTAGCTCACGACATCTTCCGCACCGGCTTCCAGCGCAGCTTCCATCAGGGTATCTTCATCCTGGCCCGGAGCAAACGAGATCACGCCTTTTTTGCTGAACAGGTAGGAAACGGAGCCGTCTGTGCCGAGGTTGCCACCCGTTTTGGTGAAGGCATGACGCACTTCGCCCACGGTACGGTTACGGTTGTCACTCAGACACTCAACCATGACCGCTGAACCACCCGGCCCGTAGCCTTCATAAATGATGGTTTCCATGTTGGAATCATCTTCACCACCCACGCCACGCGCGATTGCACGGTTCATGGTGTCACGGGTCATGTTGTTGGACAGGGCTTTGTCCATTGCAGCACGCAGGCGCGGGTTAGAACCGGCATCGCCACCACCCAGTTTCGCGGCAGTGACCAGCTCACGAATGATTTTGGTGAAGATTTTACCGCGCTTTGCATCCTGAGCAGCCTTACGGTGCTTGGTGTTTGCCCATTTACTATGTCCGGCCATTTCTCATCTCTCGTCTATTGCACGGGCTATCTTGCTGGCGGTGTACAACCTCGCTGCGCCGATAACGCCCGTCTGTTTAAGTCTGCAATGCAGTTAAACCGCATCGAATAAATAAAAATCTTAAAGAATTTGCCGCCGGAAAAACGCGCGGCGGCTGGCATTCAGATAAATTCTTCAATTGCCTGGCGGTTACTCCAGGACTTGGTCAGGGCTGCTGCATCCGCGGGAGCCAGCCAGCGCGCGGCAAGGTGTTCGCTGAGGATCACCTCGCGCTCGGCGGGCAGTGCCAACCTGAACCAGTGCTCGCGGTTGTGGGTGGTACCCGGGGCGTAGCGGTGGCGATAATGCGGGAAGATCTCAAATTCGATCTGTTTGTGGCAATCCACCAGCGCCAGCTGTTCATTCACCACATCAATCGCCAGTTCCTCCTGCACTTCACGCTGAGCGGCCTGAAGCGGGGTTTCCCCGGCTTCGAGGCTGCCGGTGACCGATTGCCAGAAGCTGTCGTCATCACGGCGTTGCAGCATCAACACCCGGCCCGAGTCCTGAGCAAAAATCACCACCAGAACCGAAACCGGATGCTTATAACCCATTATTTATTCTCGAGCTTGTCTTTCTTCGGTGCCAGCTGAATCCCCAGATCCGCCAGCGCGGCCGGGTTGGCTTCGCTTGGCGCTTCGGTCATCAGACAGGCCGCCGCAGTTGTTTTCGGGAAGGCGATAACATCACGAATGTTGTCAGTGCCGGTCAGCAGCATGGTGACGCGGTCCAGACCGAAGGCCAGACCCGCATGCGGTGGCGTACCATATTTCAATGCATCCAGCAGGAAGCCGAACTTCTCGCGCTGTTCTTCTTCAGCAATGCCGAGAATGCTGAACACCGCCTGCTGCATGTTGCCATTGTGGATACGTACCGAACCGCCGCCCACTTCATAACCGTTGATCACCATATCGTAAGCGTTGGCGATTGCCTGCTCCGGGTTAGCCGCCAGCTCTGATGCCGTCATCTCTTTCGGCGAGGTGAACGGATGGTGCATCGCAGCCAGACCGCCTTCGTCATCCGCTTCGAACATCGGGAAGTCGATCACCCACAGCGGTGCCCAGGCTTTGTCATTGGTGATTTGCAGGTCGCGACCCACTTTCAGACGCAGCGCACCCAGCGCATCTGACACCACTTTGGCGCGGTCAGCACCAAAGAAGATCACATCGCCATCCTGCGCACCGGTACGCTCCAGGATCGCGGCCACAATCTCAGGACTCAGGAACTTCGCAACCGGGCTTTGAACCCCTTCGAAGCCTTTCGCCAGCTCGTTGACCTTCATCCACGCCAGGCCTTTCGCGCCGTAGATCTCAACGAACTTACCGTATTCATCAATCTGTTTACGGCTCAGGGTAGCACCACCCGGAACACGCAACGCTGCCACACGGCCTTTCACGTCGTTCGCCGGGCCAGAGAACACCTGGAACTCAACGTTTTTCAGCAGATCAGCAACATCTACCAGTTCCATCGGGTTGCGCAGGTCTGGCTTATCGGAACCGTAACGACGCATCGCTTCCGCGAAGGTCATCTGCGGGAAGCTACCGAGATCAACACCTTTGATATCCAACCACAGTTCACGGATCAGACGCTCCATCACTTCACGCACCTGCTCGGCGGTCATGAAGGAGGTTTCAACGTCGATCTGGGTGAATTCAGGCTGGCGGTCAGCGCGCAGGTCTTCGTCGCGGAAGCATTTGACGATCTGATAGTAACGATCAAAACCGGACATCATCAGCAGCTGCTTGAACAGCTGCGGAGACTGCGGCAGTGCATAGAATTTACCTTTATGCACGCGGCTCGGTACCAGGTAATCACGCGCGCCTTCCGGTGTGGCTTTGGTCAGCATCGGGGTTTCGATATCGAGAAAACCTTCGCTATCCATAAAGCGACGCACGAAGCTGGTGATTTTCGCGCGAGTTTTCAGACGCTGCGCCATTTCCGGACGACGCAGGTCAAGGTAACGGTATTTTAAGCGTGCTTCTTCGCTGTTGACCTGGTTGGAGTCCAACGGCAGCGGCTCAGCACGGTTAATGATGTTCAGGTCGTGGGCAAAGATCTCAATCTCGCCGGTTGCCATGTCGATGTTTTTATTCTTCTCATCACGCGCACGCACGGTGCCGGTAATCTGAATACAGAATTCGTTACGCAGCTCAGACGCCAGCTGGAAAGCCTCCTGGCGATCGGGATCGAAGAACACCTGCACGATGCCTTCACGATCGCGCATATCGATAAAAATCAGGCTACCCAGATCGCGACGGCGGTTTACCCAGCCGCAAAGAGTGACTTGCTGACCCACATGAGACAGATTGAGCTGTCCGCAATATTCTGTACGCATAACGTATCCTTTTAACTTCGCCGCTGCTGCTGACAACATCAGGCCGCGTAACCTTCTGAGATGCTGCCGCAAAAAAGGCGGCTATTATAATGGAAAAAGCCAGACAGGATAAGTAGAGCCGCGCCAAAGCCAACAAAACATCTGCTTTTGTCACAGCTTGTTATCCCACGGTTGCGAAAACCGGTTAACCTGTGGCGGATTTTACCGCCTGGAGATCATTTTTGACGCTACGTATTGGTTTGCCGCAGTGGCAGCATCCACACTGGAAACAATTTGGCCTGGAGACGCTGGCGGATTACGCGCAGTTATTCGATTGTGTCGAAGGCAACACCACCCTCTACGCCCTGCCGAAACCGGAAGTCGTCCAGCGCTGGTACGATATGACCCACGATGATTTCCGCTTCTGCTTTAAATTTCCCGCCAGCATTAGCCACCAGGCTGCACTGCGTCAGTGCGATGACTTGCTGGCTGAGTTTTTCCGCCTGCTGGACCCGTTAGCCAACCGCATCGGCCAATATTGGCTACAACTGCCCTCCACCTTTGCTCCGGCACAGCTGCATGACCTGTGGCAATTTCTGGATAGCCTGCCACACCGCTTCAGCTATGGCGTGGAAGTGCGCCACGCGGCGTTCTTCGCTAAAGGGGAAGCCGAGCGCGCCCTGAATCGCGGCCTGCAACAGCGTGGGATAAATCGAGTGATCCTCGATAGCCGCCCGGTGCATGCTTCACAATCGCAAACTGCCGCCGCCATTGAAGCACGCAGAAAGAAGCCGCGCGTACCACCGCATGCAGTGCGCACCGGACAGCAACCGATGGTCCGTTTTATCGGGAGCGATAGCGTGACCGAAAGCCTGCCGCTGTTTCAACCGTGGCAGAGTAAGCTGGCGGAATGGCAGGTGGAGAGCGATCCACTGCTGTTTATCCATACCCCGGATATGGGCGAGGTTTTCCCGCTGATTCAGGCATTGTGGCCACAGTTGCAGCAACTGGAACCGTGTCTGCCTGCCCTGCCCGTCTGGCCGCAGCAATCGAGCCTGTTCTGATCGCGCAGGCTACACTCATGGGAAACGGGTGCAGCCTGCGGCAGTTTCTGCCAGAATAGCGCCCTTTCCGTTTTCTCTCCGGATATTTCATTATGTCTGACCGCGATACGCTATTTTCCGCGCCCATTAATAAATTAGGTGACTGGACCTTTGACGAGCGCGTGGCTGAAGTCTTTCCTGATATGGTTCAGCGCTCGATCCCTGGTTATTCCAACATCATTTCGATGATTGGCATGCTGGCAGAACGCTTTGTCCAGCCCAACAGCCAAGTCTACGATCTCGGCTGCTCGCTGGGTGCGGCGACGCTTTCGGTGCGCCGCAATATCCATGTGCCGGGTTGCCAGATCATTGCAGTCGATAATTCACCGGCGATGGTGGAACGCTGCCGTCGTCATATCGACGCTTTCCGTGCCGATACGCCGGTTCAGGTGTTAGAAGCGGATATCCGCGATATTCCGATCGAAAACGCTTCCCTGGTGGTGTTGAACTTTACGTTGCAATTCCTCGAACCCGATGCACGCGTGCTGCTGCTGGAGAAAATCGCTCAGGGGCTGAACCCGGGCGGCGCGCTGGTGCTGTCTGAGAAATTCAGCTTTGAAGATGCTGAAGTCGGCGAGTTGCTGTTTAACATGCATCACGACTTTAAGCGGGCCAATGGCTACAGCGAATTGGAGATCAGCCAAAAGCGCAGCATGCTGGAAAACGTCATGTTGACCGACAGCGTAGAAACCCATAAGGCCCGTCTGAAACAGGCCGGTTTTGGTCACGCAGAGTTGTGGTTCCAGTGCTTTAACTTTGGCTCACTGGTGGCGTTGAAATGATTGATTTTGGCAGGTTCTATCAACAAATCGCGACCGGCCCGCTCGCCAGTTGGCTGGAAGTGTTACCGGCACAGGTTGCGGCCTGGCAGCGCGAAAATTTGCACGGCCACTTTCGCAACTGGGAAAAGTCGGTTGAACACCTTCCGGCGCTGGTGCCGCAGAAACTTGATTTACTCCACAGCGTCAGTGCCCAGCAGGATGATTTAACCGAGCGTCAGCGCGCCGGGATTGAGAAACTGCTGCGTAATTTGATGCCGTGGCGCAAAGGGCCGTTTTCCCTGTACGGCACCGAGATCGACACCGAATGGCGTTCGGACTGGAAGTGGCAGCGCGTGTTGCCGCATATCTCGCCGCTGGCGGGCCGTACCGTGCTGGATGTCGGCTGCGGTAGCGGTTATCACATGTGGCGCATGGTCGGTGCGGGCGCGCAGTTGGTGGTGGGCATCGACCCGATGCAGTTGTTCCTCTGTCAGTTCGAAGCGGTGCGTAAACTGTTGGGCGACGATCGCCGCGCGCATCTGCTGCCGCTTGGCATTGAGCAGCTCCCGGCACTACAGGCGTTCGATACCGTGTTTTCGATGGGCGTGTTGTATCACCGCCGTTCACCGCTGGACCATCTGCTGCAACTGAAAAATCAGTTAGTCAGTGAGGGGGAGTTGGTGCTGGAAACGCTGGTGATTGAAGGTGATGAGAACGCGGTACTGGTGCCCGGTGAACGTTATGCGCAGATGCGTAACGTTTACTTTATTCCGTCTGCCGCTGCACTGAAAAGCTGGCTGGAGAAGTGTGGCTTTGTGGATGTGCGCATTGCTGATTACGCTATCACCTCGGTGGAGGAGCAGCGTCGCACCGACTGGATGACCAGTGAGTCACTGGCCGAATTCCTGGATCCGCACGACAGCAGTAAAACGGTAGAAGGTTACCCGGCTCCGCTGCGCGCGGTGCTGATAGCCCGCAAACCGTAAGCCTTAACGCCGCGACAGCGCCAGCTTCGCGGCGAACCCGATAAACACGCAACCGGTCAGTCGGTCCATCACTTTAATCACCGCCGGACGGCGCAGATGCGCAGCAAAGTAGTGACTACCGCCAATCAGCACAGCATTCCACACCAGGCCAATCGCCATATGGGTCAACGCCATCAAGGTACACCACAACGGCACGGAAGCGCCGGCTGGAATAAACTGCGGCAGAAAAGTGACATAAAACACCCCCACTTTCGGGTTCAGCATATTACCGAGTAAACCGCGTACGAAGCAGGCGAAAAAGCCTTGCTCTTTGGTGGCGCTGGGCTGCCCCTCCAGCGCCTGGGTGCGCGGATTCAGCAGCAACTTCACTCCGAGCCACAGCAGATATAACGCCCCGATCCATTTCAGCAGGTTATACGCCATCTCGGACGCCAGCAGTAACGCACCCAACCCCAGCCCCACCATCACGCCCCAGGCGAGACAACCTAATGTCACGCCAAACGCGGTGGCGGAAGCGCGTTGCCAGCCCTGAGCTGCTGCGGTACGCAGCACCAGTGCCGTATCGAAACCCGGTGTTAAGGTGAGGATGGTGATGGTAAACAGAAATGAAATCAGTAACGTCATGGCCGACTCCCGGTGAATTGTCCTACATCTTAACGCTGTGTCTGCGTGAACACGATAGTTACCTTCCGTGATTAATTGAGAATGATTCTCAACTTGCCACCAAAGGTTAAATTGCCGTCAGGCTTCTGTGTCAGTGTGGTGCCAGTCTCTTTTCTAACCCAAAGGAGTTATGGCTATGAGTAAATTTATTTTCTCTTCACCACGGAAGTATGTTCAAGGCGCTGGCGTGCTGGATGAACTGGGGTCATACATCGCCGAGCTGGGTCATCACGCGTTTCTGGTGGCCGATGATATTGTCTGGCAGCTGATTGGCGAGCGTACCCAGCTGACCTTAAAAGCTGCCAGCGTCGAGTTCAGCCGCCAGGCGTTTAAGGGTGAGGCGTCCAGCAATGAGATCAACCGTCTGACGCAACTGGCACAGTCTCAGGGCAGCAACGTGATTGTCGGGCTGGGCGGCGGTAAGACGCTGGATACGGTAAAAGCGGTAGCCGATGAACTGAAGCTGCCGGTCGCCATCGTCCCGACGGTCGCGTCAACCGATGCGCCTTGTAGCGCGCTTTCAGTGATCTACTCCGACAGCGGCGTGTTTGAAAGCTATCGTTTCTACAGCAAAAACCCGGATCTGGTACTGGTGGATACCGCCGTCTGTGCCGCTGCACCGGCGCGCCTGTTCGCCTCGGGTATTGCAGATGGTCTTGCCACCTGGGTTGAAGCCCAGGCGGTGCTCCGTTCACATGCCAAATCAATGGTCAATGGCGATCCCACTATCGCCGGTCTGGCGATCGCCCGCGCCTGTGAAGAAACGCTGCTGACCTGGGGTTTCAGCGCCTGGACCGCCGTGTCGGAGAAACACGTGACGCCGGCGGTGGAAGCGGTGGTGGAAGCCAATACCCTGCTCTCTGGCCTGGGTTTTGAAAATGCCGGACTGGCGGGCGCGCACGCCATTCATAATGGCTTTACCGCCATCGATGGCGATATCCATCATCTGACGCACGGCGAGAAAGTGGCTTATGGCACGCTGACGCAGATGGTGCTGGAGCAGCGCCCGGATGAGGAAATTGCCCGCTATATCCGTTTCTATCGCTCGATCAACATGCCTACCACCCTGAAAGAGGTGCATCTGGAGAGTGAAAGCTGGGAGAATCTGGTGCGGATCGGCGCGCTGGCAAACAGTGACGGTGATACGCTCAAAAACCTCAATCCGCATCTCTCACCGGAAGATATTGCTAACGCCATTCTGGCGGTCGATGCGTTCAGCAAAACGGTGAAATAAGCCTGCCTGCGGCGCGGTTTAACGCGCCGCTAACGAGATTACTGTTCTTCCGTTGGCTTATCCCAATACTGATATTTATATGCCGAACTCAGGTGGCGCTCGATAGTCCCTTTTTCAAACACTTCCGTTTCATGCAAATAACTTAGTGTGCAGTTGCCGACCTCGTCCCATAGCTGACATTCATCGACAGAACGGATGGTGCTGACGGGGGTGCTGGCCGTGCCGTTCAGACGTAACTCACGCCATTGGTTATCGTAGGTGTAGGTATCTTTGCTGCGTGCGCTGGTGGCGCTGGTCACCAGCCCTTGTGGATTCCAGTTGTAGACACTCTCGCCGTTGGTCAGCTCATCGCTGCCGCGCGCGATACTGCGCTCCAGCCGAAAGTGTTTGTCATAGCGATAGGTGGTATCGGTGAAGCCATCTTTGCCCATGCTGGTAAATTTATCCGACGAGCTGATGATGTTTCCGCGCTGTCCCATCTGCCAGTTGATGGTACCCTGCCGGTTATCTACCACCACTTCTTTACCTTCTTTCAGCACCTTGACCAGATAAGCATATTCAGCGACCCAGCCGCCCTGCACCCGTGCGATATGTTGCTCCATGCTGAGGACGACATTGCTTTCACTTTTATCGTAAGTGATATCTGCCACCATCAAATCACCGCAGGGATCAAACTGCCCCAGAATCCGTTTTTGTGAATCCACATCTTTGCCAAACTCACCGGCAATAACCTGACGTACCGCGCCTTTGGCATTGCCACCCAGCATGATCCAGTTGTTACTATTGGTGATATTTTTGCTCAGCGGTGGGCATTGCGTGCTGACGGCCAGCGCAGCGCCACTGAGCGGAAAAAGCAGCAGTAAAACGGCACAAGAGATGGATTTCATGATGGTTATCCGTGAATAGCCTTAACGTCAATGTAAGCATCTTTTTCCATGATGCGCTATGGCCTGGTTAAAAGTTGCTATTGCCGTGGAAGGGAAAGACCGCCGCCAGTGCGTATTGATTAACTGTTTGAAATTGAATGATGTGCGGTGCCGGGTGCCTCCCGGTGAGCCGGATAAGCCCCAATCCCGGCCCGCATGACACGTCAGAAACCTTGGCTTTGCCCCTCCGCACAGGGGGATTCACCGCATAACGGCCAAATTACGCAGCGCAAAAGTTTATTTATACTTTGATTTAATTACTTAACCCCAGTCTCACCACGGAAATATCACTTTCGTGATCGATGTTGCATTTAATCCAGCATCCCAATGCAGAACCCTTCTGAATAAAGTCAAGCCTGATTAAGCGTCTATAGTTTGGTTACTCACAAGATTACTCTCAAGGACGATCTTCTAAACTCCCCAAGGCAATCTTAATAAAACGAGTAGTACCCTACCTTACCTGACTCGATACTAAGGGGTTGAGCATGATTCAATCAGCAAGTGATATCCAGAAGCGCAGCGACGAAAAACGGGGTGTCAAACCTAAAACCTATAAACTGCCGTTGCAAACCATTGATCGTATCGAGTTGCTGGCAAGTGATACCGGGGTGTCTCAGGCGGCTATCATTGCCACGGCCATTGATATTTATGAGCAGTCGTTAAAGCGCGTTTGATAAAAAGAACCCCAGCAAGAAGACTGGGGTTTGGTACTTGCAAACATCACGTCAGGCTATCGGCGTGCTGTGCGGCAAAAATGGTACGATGTCAGGCGACCCGGATGCTGTTCATTTGCATCATGCTTTTCATGGCTTCAACCACATCACCATCAACGCAGTAGCGGCTGAATTCATCGTTTTCCGCTTCTGAACACATCGATACACCCGCTTTACGGTAGCGCATCGGAGAAGCAACTAAGCGGCTGGCCGAGCTGTGAACCTCCTGCAAACCACTATCGAGAAACTTTTGCAGGTTGCTTAAACGGACGCCAGCCCCTGCCATAATAATTGGACCGCTACTCTGTTCATTAAGTTCCCGTAATAATGGAATTCCGGTTTCCGCACTTTGCTGCTGGCCCGAAGTCAGTATCCGCGCGATACCCAGATCAGTTAACACTTCAAGCGCGCGTTTCGGGCTGTGGCACAAATCAAAGGCGCGATGGAAGGTCACCGCCATCCCATCACACAGCGCCATAATCTGCCGCATACGGGCGATATCCACATGGGCATCTTCGTCCAGCATACCAATCACCAGCCCAGGGAAACCCAGCTCGCGTATCAGCGCCACATCCGACTTCATGGTTTCAAACTCACGGTCGGTGTAGCAAAAATCGCCGCCGCGTGGCCGAACAATCGGATGTACCGGAATGGTAATTTCTCGTCGTACGGCTTCCAGCACCCCTGCGGAGGGGGTTAACCCGCCTTCGCGTGGCGCGCTGCACAGTTCCAGACGGTCAGCACCGGACAGCTGCGCAGTCATTGCACAGTCGATGCCGTAGCAGCATATTTCCAGTTTCGTCATACTTTTCTCCTTTACATGACAGCTGGCTCGGGAAGATTGCTTAAGTTAGTCTGCTCATTGGAGACAGTTTACGTGGAAAACTCACTATGGCATTCAATTTTGACCAATGGATAGACCGTCGTCACAGCGATAGTTTGAAATGGCACAAATATGGCGATCAGGATGTACTGCCACTCTGGGTTGCGGATACCGATTTTCGCTCCCCTGAATGCGTTATTGAAGCGATAAAGCAGCGCGCTGAGCATGGGGTGTTTGGTTATGGCGACACCCCCAGCGGTTTGATAGATATCACAATTTCCCGCCTTGAGCAGCGTTATGGCTGGCGCATTCAGCCAGAGTGGATTGTCTTGCTGCCTGGCGTGGTATGCGGCCTCAATCTTTCGGTCCGTGCATTTACCGACTCCGAACAAAGCACGGTCGCACCGGCACCCATTTATCCACCGTTTCGCGCGGCGGCGAAACTGGCTGAACGCGCGCAGATCAGTCTGCCGTTGCGATTAGAAGGTCAGCGCTGGCTTATGGATTTACACACTGCCCCTGAAAGATTGCAGGGCAATGAACGTTTATTGATGCTGTGTAATCCGCAAAATCCCGGCGGCACGGTCTATCGCCGTTCAGAACTGCTGGCGCAACTGGCTTTTGCCCAACAGCACGATTTGATTGTCTGCTCCGATGAAATTCATTGTGATTTGCTTCTCACTCCAGGTGTGGAGCATATTCCCTTTGCCACCTTAAGCGAGGATGCAGCCCAGCGCAGCATTACACTGATTTCCCCTTCAAAAACCTTCAACATTGCGGGTCTTGGTGCCTCAATGGCGATCATCCCCAACCCGGAATTGCGCAGGCGCTTTAAACAAACACGTCAGGGGATTGTGCCCGGTGTGGATATCCTGGCATTGGTGGCCGCAGAAGCCGCATGGCGCGGTGGAGATGACTGGCTGGCGGCGCAGATCGCCTATCTGCGCGCCAACCGCGACCGGCTGGTTGAGCAGGTGAATGCGTTGCCGGGACTGAGTATGGTCGCACCCGAAGCGACTTATCTTGGCTGGATCGATGCCAGCGGGCTGGATGTCGACAACCCGACGGGTTATTTCGAACTGCATGGTCTGGGGTTCTCGCCAGGGCACGATTTTGGTGATGGCCGCTTCGTGCGCTTTAACTTCGGCTGTACCCGCGCCACGCTGGAGGAAGCGATCACGCGGCTGCAACGGGCGATCGCTGCACGGCGCTAGTCTTGCTCGCTGGCGACGATCTCTTCCAGCCGCCACGGATGAAATTTGATGGTTGTTTGCCCATCCGTGACCGCCAGGGTCGGATTGGGCAGACGCTCCTTTTCGCCCTGTGGGGCGCTGGTTTTGAAGGAGATGCCGGGCTGAGTCAACGCCTCATCGGCCAGCAGCGCCATCGCCCGCATGCCCAGCGTGTCCGGTTCACCACGCAGCACAATTTCCACATGTTCCCAGCCCTCGTGGCGATAAAGTTTTTCCCCCGGCCACGGCAACTCAATCACATCGATCTGCCATCCCGCCAGTTGCAGCGGCTGATGCAGTTTGAACAAACAAATCGGACGACCATTGATCATCGCTTCAGAGAACTGGCTACCGATTTGCAGCAAACCTTGCTTCCAGCGCTCCGCTGTCGCGTATTGATGGCAACGAACGGCCACATGATCGGCGTCGTGTTCATTCAGTTGCAGACCTAAACGTTCAGCAAATTGCTGCAATGCCTGTTCAAAGCGCAGCAGGTCTTGTTCCAAATCCTTCAGTTCTGAAGGAAAAATCATCGTCATACGTCAATTACTCCGCTATCAGTTTAAATATTTTAATCAATCCAGCACATTGCTTTTCCAGAGCTTCTGACGGCAAAATAGTCGGAATCCTCTGATTTAGCCGCAAAATCCCCGAAAAACCGTATAAAAGTGCCTTTGAATTAGGATTAATCGCAGGCACAGGTCCAGTTGTTACTTTATGAAAGCACCTTAACGACATGTTTAATATAACAATAATTAATACAATGAGATAAGTCTTATTTAGCCTGCGAACAATTGCAGCCTGAAATCCTTTCTTATAAATTTGTGGCTACACAAATTAAAGGAATGGCCCTATGTCTATGCTCATTGTTGTCGCGGTCCTGATTGCATTGATGGGATTTGCTATTTCCCGCCACTGGAAGGTACGTGAGGACAAAAGCGTCAAAAATCCTCGTCGCTTTCAACGGCGCCGTTAATCGGCGCTGGAGTTTCCCTGCCTGATTCCGGCGTCTATCCGATAGCTGACGCACTCTAACATTTCACGTATACTTCCCCTCTTATTTTTTCCGTCCCGCCCGCCCAACAGCGCCTCTGCGGGATGACGACATCGGCTCGCACATGGCAGGCGAGCAATTTCAGCATATGAAGGTAACGCGGTGAATATTCAGGCTCTTCTTTCCGACAAAGTCGGTCAGGCAATGATCGCGGCAGGTGCGCCTGTCGATTGCGAACCACAGGTACGTCAGTCCGCTAAAGTGCAATTCGGCGACTACCAGGCGAACGGTATCATGGCCGTGGCGAAAAAGCTCGGTCAGGCACCGCGTCAGTTGGCTGAACAGGTGATCCAGCATCTCGATCTGCACGGCATTGCCAGCAAGGTTGAAATCGCCGGTCCGGGTTTTATCAACATTTTCCTTGATCACCAGTGGCTGGCTGACCAGGCCGCGCAGGCGCTGAACTTACCGCGTCTTGGCGTCAGCAACGTGGCGGCGCAAACCATTGTCGTCGACTATTCTGCCCCTAACGTCGCGAAAGAGATGCACGTCGGCCACGTCCGTTCCACCATCATCGGTGATGCTGCGGTGCGTACGCTGGAGTTCCTCGGCCATCATGTCATCCGCGCTAACCACGTTGGCGACTGGGGTACGCAGTTCGGCATGTTGATCGCTTATCTGGAGAAACAGCAAAGCGAACATCATGAAGATATCGCGCTGGCCGACCTCGAAGCCTTTTATCGCGAAGCCAAACGCACTTATGACGAAGATGAAGCCTTCGCGGAACGTGCCCGTGGCTATGTGGTGAAATTACAGGGTGGCGATGAGTATTGCCGTACCATGTGGAAGAAGCTGGTCGACATCACCATGAGTCAGAACCAGAAAGTTTATGACCGTCTGAACGTCACCCTGACGCGCAAAGATGTGATGGGTGAAAGCCTGTACAACGATATGCTGCCGGGCATCGTTGCTGATCTGAAAGAAAAAGGTCTGGCAGTGATCAGCGAAGGCGCAACCGTGGTGTTCCTTGATGAATTCAAAAACAAGGAAGGCGAACCTATGGGGGTCATCGTGCAGAAGAAAGATGGCGGTTACCTCTACACCACCACCGACATCGCCTGCGCGAAATACCGTTATGAAACCCTGCATGCTGACCGCGTGCTGTACTACATCGATTCACGTCAGCATCAGCACCTGCAACAAGCCTGGACCATCGTACGCAAAGCCGGTTACGTCCCGGAATCGGTGCCGCTTGAACACCACGCGTTCGGCATGATGCTGGGCAAAGATGGCCGTCCGTTCAAAACCCGTAGCGGCGGCACCATCAAACTGGCCGACCTGCTGGATGAAGCGGTGGAACGTGCGCTGGCGTTGGTGAGCGAGAAAAACCCGGAAATGTCTGCCGACGAGTTACAGGCGCTGGCGGAAGTGGTAGGCATTGGTGCGGTGAAATATGCCGACCTGTCAAAAAGCCGCACCACCGATTACATTTTCGACTGGGATAACATGCTGGCCTTTGAAGGCAACACCGCGCCTTACATGCAGTATGCCTACACCCGCGTGCTGTCGGTGTTCCGCAAAGCCGGGATCGATGCCAACAGCCTGCAAGGCAACATCATTCTGTCTGAAGAGCGTGAAGCCCAACTGGCAACCCGCCTGCTGCAATTCGAAGAAGTGATCACCCTGGTGGCACGCGATGGCACGCCGCATGTGATGTGTGCTTATCTTTACGATCTGGCTGGCCTGTTCTCCGGCTTCTATGAACATTGCCCGATTCTGGCGGCGGAAGATGAGCAGGTGCGCAACAGCCGTCTGCAACTGGCGGCGCTTACCGCGAAAACCCTCAAACAAGGTCTTGATACCCTGGGTATCAAAACCGTCGAGCGTATGTAATACGAAAAACCCGCCAACCGGCGGGTTTTTTATTGGCTACTGATAATTCACCGTCACTTCGCTGCTCACCACGCGCAAACCCGGTGGCATCGCTCCCCGGCCATTAAAACCAAACGCCAGATGCAGGGTTTCATCGGCAGCGACATGTGCCAGCCCGCGCGTGGTGCCGCTGGCGCCGTCCAGCAACACACAACGCTGGTTGGCACATAGCCGAACCACCAGTCCTGACGGGGCGGGACGGCTCAGCTTATAACGCCAACTGACCTGAGAAATAACGCCCTGCACCGGGCCAGCAGCGCGCAGCGGTGGCGAGCTTAGCCAGTTGCCACGCGCCCCGAGACTCGGTCCACTGGCGCTGGCATGCCATGCCCCCTCGGCAGCCACCGCCCACAATGGCAGCAGTAAAAATAATCCCGGCCACGCGCGGCGCATCTTATTTGCCTCCGATGGTGGCGGTCATACGGATCTGACGATTATCCGTCAGCTCCATATTGGAGAGCACCACCAGCTGAGGCAGATTGCGACGCAGGAAGCGTGCCAACAACGCACGTAGCGGATGGTTCACCAGCAGTACCGGTGGTGCTCCCAGCATCTCCTGACGTTGCAGCGCATCCTGCGCCTGATGCAACAGACGGTCAGCCAGACCCGGCTCCAGACCGCCACCGCCCTGCAACGCCTGCAACAGCAGACGTTCCAGCGTCGCATCCAGGCCAATCACCTGCACTTCGCCGTTACCCGGGAACCACTGCTGGGTGATCGCACGGCCCAGCGCCACACGCACCACGCTGGTCAGCTCCTGCGCATCAGTCTGCACCGGCGCATGCTCCGCCAGGGTTTCAATAATGGTACGCATATCGCGAATCGACACACGTTCGGTCAGCAAATTCTGCAACACCTTGTGCAGCGTGGTCAGGGTGATCACGCCCGGCACCAAATCTTCGGTCAGTTTCGGCATTTCCTGCGTGACACGATCCAACAGTTGCTGCGCTTCCTGGCGACCAAACAGCTCGCTGGCGTATTGACCGATCAGATGATTCAAGTGTGTCGCCACCACGGTACTGGCTTCCACCACCGTGAAGCCCTGAATCTGTGCCTGTTCTTTCAGCGCGCTGTCGATCCAGATCGCGGCCAGACCAAAGGCCGGATCGACGGTGGCTTCACCCGGCAAGGTGCCTGCTGCGGTACCCGGGTTAATCGCCATCCAGCGTCCCGGATAGGCATCACCGCTGCCAATCTCTACCCCTTTCATCAGAATACGGTAGCGCGCTGGCGGCAGTTCCATATTGTCGCGAATATGCACCACCGGCGGCAGGAAACCGACCTCCTGCGCCACTTTTTTACGGATACTACGAATACGTCCCAGCAGCTCACCATTTTGCAGGTGATCGACCATCGGGATCAGACGATAGCCTACTTCCATCCCGAGCGAATCTTCCAACTGGACATCGGTCCAGGAGGCTTCCACTGTCGCCGGGGTTTCCTGATTTTTCACCACGCTGGACGCTTCTGGCTGTTTCTTCGGCTGCATTTGACGTCCACGCAGCCACCAGGCCAGTCCCAGCAACGCAGCGGTAAACAGCAGAAAGACAAAGTTCGGCATGCCCGGCACCAGGCCCAGCAGACCAATAACCCCGGCACTCAGCATCAGCACGCGCGGATTGTTAAACAGCTGCCCGACCATCTGCTCGCCCACATCCTGATCGGTGCTGACGCGCGTGACGATAACACCGGCGGCGGTAGAGATGACCAACGCCGGGATCTGCGCCACCAGACCGTCACCGATAGTCAGCAGCGTATAGGTTTCCGCCGCATGCCCCAGATCCAGACCATGCTGCACCACGCCCACCAGCAGACCACCGATGACGTTAATCACCATGATCATGATCCCGGCGATGGCATCACCACGCACAAACTTACTGGCACCGTCCATTGAGCCGTAGAAGTCGGCTTCCTGCGTCACTTCTGCGCGACGCTTCTTCGCTTCATCTTCACGAATCAGACCGGCGTTGAGGTCGGCATCGATCGCCATCTGCTTACCCGGCATCCCATCGAGCACAAAACGCGCCCCGACTTCGGCGATACGCCCGGCACCCTTGGTGATGACCATAAAGTTGATGATCACCAGGATGATGAACACCACGATACCGATGGCGAAGTTGCCGCCTACCAGGAAGTGACCAAAGGCTTCAACCACGCGACCTGCGGCGGCCGCGCCGGTGTGACCATCCAGCAGGATGATACGGGTGGAGGCCACGTTCAACGCCAGGCGTAACAACGTAGAGAACAGCAGAATGGTGGGGAATGCGGCAAAATCCAGCGTGCGCTGGGTGAACATCGCCACCAGCAACACCATAATGGACAACGCAATATTGAAGGTGAACAGCAGGTCAAGGATGAACGCCGGTAAAGGCAGCACCATCATCGACAGAATCATCATGATCAGCACCGGCCCCGCCAGTACCTGCCATTGCGTGTCTTTAAAGTTGCCCGGTAACCGCAGCTTTTCGGCCAGATTAGCCATCGTTTCTGTTCTCTCCTGGAATGTCCATTTCTGCCGGGACCGACAGATTATGAGGTTTCTTCGGTATCAGGCCGCCTTCACGCTTCCAGCGTCGCAGCTGCCAGACCCACGCCAGCACTTCCGCTACCGCCGCATACAGCGCGCCGGGAATGAACTGACCAATTTCGGTATGGCGGTACAGCGCACGCGCCAACGGCGGTGCCTCAAGAATCGGGACGCGATGTTCCTTGCCCAGTTCACGAATTTTCAGCGCCACTTCTCCGGCACCTTTAGCAACCACCTTCGGGGCGCTCATCTTCTTGTCGTTATATTGCAGAGCCACGGAGTAGTGTGTCGGGTTGGTGACAATCACATCCGCCTTCGGGACGTCAGCCATCATGCGGCGGCGAGCCGCCGCGCGCATGGCCTGGCGAATACGCCCTTTGACGTGCGGATCGCCCTCCTGCTGTTTAAATTCATCGCGGATATCCTGGCGCGACATACGTAACTTTTTGAAGTAGCTGTACAACTGCCAGAAAACGTCAAATCCCACCATCGGGATCAAGCCAAGCATCACCAGCGCACAACAGATGGCAATCATGTTCATGCCATGTTCCAGCGCATTCATCGGGGATTCGCTGATTAAACGCAGCATCTCCGGCCAGTGCGACCAGATGTACCAACCTGCGACCGTACCCACTAACACCGCTTTCAGGATCGCCTTCAACAACTCCGCCCAGGTCTGCCCGGAAACCATACGCTTCAGGCCGCTTAGCGGGTTGAGTTTGGTGAAATCCGGACTGAGGGATTTACCGCTAATCACAATGCCGCCCAGCAGCATGGGTGCCGCGATCGCCACCAGCACCAGTCCTGCCATCAGCGGCAGCACGGCCAGTACCGCCTGACCAATCAGACTGCTGATATGCGCCACGATCACCTTGTCATCGGTCACCATGCCATGATCAAAACGAAAACCGGTCGCCACCATCGAAGCCAGACGACGTGCGATGCTGGTGCCGCCCAGCCACAGAATCATGATGCCGGACAACATCATCAATAACGATGTCAGCTCGCGCGAACGCGGAATCTGCCCGTCCTGCCGTGCTTTTTCAAGTCGGTGCGCTGTGGGCGATTCTGTTTTGTCCTCGTCGCTACTCTCGTCAGCCACGGCATACCTCTGCTGGCAGGAATTCTGAGCATAGAATGCCAAAAGGTGACGAAGCTAAAGCGTGGATTAAGGGGAGAAAACGTCAGTTTATTTAGCCATAAGGGAAATTGTCGCCAGCACAGATCTCGTCGCGGCGCGATAAATCGCGCGTTTTTTCCCGCAGCGCGCAGGATTGCGCGATGAATCGCGCCGCTACGAGCTTATGCGAGTTTCAGTCGCCCGGATGCTGGCTTCTTGATAAAACCGCACCACCTCGCCCACCAGCAATAACGCCGGTGACTGAGGCTGTTCGCGTGCCACCGTCTCGCTTAGTTGAGTCAGCGTAGTGATCAGCACCCGCTGGTCAGCTCTGGTGCCGTTTTCAATGATGGCGACTGGGGTAGCCGCATCACGCCCCTGCGCCATTAACTGGCTGCTGATGCTACTGCTCCACTTCAGCCCCATGTAGAACACCAGCGTCTGGTTAGCCGCTGCCAGACTTTTATCCTCCAGGCATGGCTCGCCGGATTTGCCGTGACCGGTGATCAGACGCAAGGATTGCGCGCAATCACGATGGGTGAGCGGAATGCCACTGGCAGCCGCGCAACCCGCCGCGGCCGTAATGCCGGGTACCACCTGACAAGCAATCCCCGCCTGCTGCAAAAATGCCATCTCTTCGCCACCCCGGCCAAAAATAAAGGGATCGCCCCCTTTGAGCCGCACCACGTTGCGTCCACTGCGCGCCAGATCCAGCAACAACTGGTTAATCTGTCCCTGCTTTAATCCATGACTCCCCGGCTTTTTGCCGACGTCGATTGCCAGCGTTCCCGCCGGCACCTCTGCCATCACCTCATCACTCACCAGTCGGTCATACACCACCACATCGGCCACTTTAATCAACCGTAGCGCTTTCAACGTCAGCAACTCGACATCGCCCGGTCCTGCCCCCACCAGCCACACCACCCCATCCTGGCCCGTCGCGCCCTGTGGGTTGAACAGTTTATCCAGCGTCTCAATTGCCTGTGTCATGCGAACCTCCATTACTGTGCCACGGTGTGCGCCGCGATAAGTTGTTTCAGCTCCGGGATACAGGAGCCACAGTTGGTGCCACATTTCAGCGCCGCCCCGAGGGCGGCGGCTGTCTGGCAGCCTTGATCAATGGCGCGGCGGATCGCCAGTTCGCCCACACCGAAGCAGCTGCACAGGGTACGACCCTGACTCTCCCCCTGTTCCGGCCGTCCACCCAGCAGCGCATGGCGCTGTTGCGCCGAGCCAGGCGGGAGGCTGAATGCCTGTGCCACAAAAGCGTGGTCGATTTCAGGTAGCCAGGGCGCAGCATAGAACGCCCGTTCCAGTACCCCATCGCGCCAGCCCAGCATATGTCGCTGCTGACCGGCGTGCGCCTGCTGCCATTCCAGCTCATCCATGCCGGATTGCTGATGCAGCCATGCCGCCGGATCCCCCTGACCGGCCAATACGTAACGTTGCACACCGGACTGCGGCACGCGCGACCAATAATCCAGTTGCTGCGGATCGCATCGCGCACGCTGCCACAGCCACCCCTGCCACTGTGGGCGCAGCGGTTGCAGGCGCACCGCGGTTTGCTTCAGCGCCGGTTGCCCGGACACCGGACAACTGCGCGCCGCCACCAGGCCATCGACATTGGCCTGGGCACTGAATTGACGCGTCCAGTGCATCGGGATAAACAGTTGGCCGCGTGTCAGGCCGTTGTCGATCATCACCCGGCCACACCACCAGCCTAATGTGGATTGCACCCGTGTCAGATCACCCTGCCCCAGCCCGTGAGCGGCGGCATCATGCGGATGGAGCAACACAAAAGGTTCGTCATAATGCTGCATCAAGCGTGTGACGTTACCGGTGCGTGTCATGGTGTGCCATTGATCACGGATACGCCCGGTATTCATCAGGAGGGGATAGTGGCGGGCGGGTGCACTGAGGATTGGGATGCCCACTGGCAACAAGCGGGCTTTACCATCCGGATGATAAAAGTGGCGCGTGGCGAACAAGCGCGACGAGCCATGCGGTGCGGCGGCATTTACCGGCCATTGTACCGGCGTAAGTTGGTCATACTGCTCACGGCCTAAGGTCGCCAGCGCGCTGATATCAAACGCACGGCTACCGGCGTTTTCAAAACCTGATAACGCCGCATGTTCGACAAAGACTTCATGGGGATGCTGCCAGTCAAAGGCTGCGCCATAACCCAATCGCTGCGCCACCTGTGCCAATAACCACCAGTCCGGTTTCGCCTCCCCGACAGGGGCGACAAAACCGCGCTGGCGCGAGATACGTCGTTCTGAATTGGTCACGGTACCGTTTTTTTCGCCCCAGGCCTGGGCAGGCAACAGCACATCGGCAAAGGCGCTGGTGTCAGTCACGGCACTGACTTCCGAGACGATCACCAACGGACAGCGCCGCAGCGCCTCGGCGACGCGGTTGCCCTCCGGCATCGACACCGCCGGATTGGTACCCATGATCCATACCGCTTTTACCTCGCCACGTTCAATCGCCCGGAACAGATCGACCGCCATCAAACCCGGCTGATGCGCTACACGATCGCTATGCCAAAAACGCCCAAGCCGATCAACCTCTTGCGGACTAAACCCCATATGCGCCGCTAACTGGTTAGCTAAACCGCCCACTTCACGCCCGCCCATGGCATTGGGTTGACCGGTCAACGAAAACGGCCCGCAGCCAGGTCGGCCAATTTTACCGCTCAGCAGATGAACGTTGAGGATAGCGTTGTTGTTGTCGCTACCGGTTTGCGATTGGTTGATCCCCATACACCATAAGGTCAGTACCCGGGGTTGGGTGGTGAACAGCTGCCAGAAGGCGAGAATGTCAGCGTCTGCTAACTGGCAGGTATGGGCCACCGCCGCAAGATCCCAGTCAGCACAGGCCGCCAGCGTACTATCCACGTTGGCGAGATGCGGCAACATTGTCTGATCGATCCCGCCCTGAATCGCCAGCCAGTTAAGCAATCCGGCAAACAGCGCGCCGTCGCTGCCGGGGCGGAGCGCCAGATGCAGGTCAGCCAGCTCGCAACTGGCGGTACGACGTGGGTCGATCACCACCAGCTTCATCTCAGGACGCTGCTGTTTCGCCTGTACCAGACGCTGCCACGCCACCGGATGCGCCCAGGCGGCATTCGAACCCACCAGAACCACCACATCGGCCTGCTCAAGATCTTCATAACAACAGGGCACCGCATCAGCACCGAACGCCCGTTTATAGCCCACCACCGCCGACGCCATACACAGCCGCGAATTGGTATCGATATTGGCGGCACCGATAAAGCCTTTCATCAGCTTGTTGGCAACGTAGTAATCCTCGGTCAGCAACTGCCCGGAGGCATAAAACGCCACCGCCTGCGGCCCGTGTTGCGCGATGATCGTCTGCAATTCGCTGGCAACCACATCCAACGCGCGATCGATACTCACCCGCTGCCCCCGCACCTGCGGCCACAACAAACGCCCTTCCTGTCCGAGGGTTTCACCTAACGCCGAACCTTTGACACACAGGCGGCCAAAATTGGCCGGATGCTGACGGTCACCACTCACTGACCTATCCGCTGGGTTGATCTCAACGCCACAGCCCACGCCACAGTAGGGACAGGTCGTTTTCATGATGCCGCCGCCAGCGCCAACAGCGGCTGATTACCCAACCACACCTGACCGCCTTCCAGACGCACCGGCCAGCAACGCAACTGATGCTGCGGATTATCCAGGCTCTGGCCGTCCCGCAACCGGATGCGTTGTTTATACAAGGGGGAAATCACCACCGGCTCACCGGCTACATCGCCCAGGATGCCACGCGACAACACGCTGGCCTGAGTGCCGGGTTCAATATCTTCCAGGGCATAAACGGTGTCGCCGAAGCGGAACAGGGCCACGCGCTGGTTGCCAAGCCGGGCACCCATCCCCGCTGAGGCAGGAATGGCGCTTTGCTCACAAATGGCGCTCCACGGCTCCGCAGGCAGGGTCACACTCGGGATAGTCAGCGTCTCCAGCGGCTGGCGCTGCCCCCGCACCTCGGCATAATGCAGGGTTTCGTCCGGCTGGTCACTGTTGATGGTGGCGGTGAACAGCGCCCGACGCGAGGGGTTCTCCAGCGTGGTCTGCCATTCGCACTGATAACGATCGACTACCCACTGCATTTCCTGTTCCAGCGTGGCACCCAGGCCGAGCGAGTCGTCAATCACCACCTGACGCAGATAAGCCAAGCCCCCCTCCATGTTGTCCATCCACACGCTGGTGCGTTGCAGCCGGTCAGCGGTGCGTACATAGAACATCAGAATGCGGTCAACGTAGCGGATCAGCGTGGCATCATCCAAATCGCTGGCAAACAGGTCGGCATGGCGGGGTTTCATTCCCCCGTTGCCGCAAACGTACAGATTCCAGCCCTTATCGGTGGCGATCACCCCAATGTCTTTGCTTTGCGCTTCCGCACATTCACGGGTGCAGCCGGAGACGGCCATTTTGATTTTGTGCGGTGCGCGCAGCCCTTTGTAGCGATGCTCGAGGGCGATGGCAAACGCAGTAGAATCCTGTACGCCATAGCGGCACCAGGTCGATCCCACGCAGGATTTCACCGTGCGCAGTGATTTGCCATAGGCATGGCCGGTTTCAAATCCGGCAGCGATCAGCGCTTCCCAAATCGCCGGGAGCTGATCAAGACGCGCACCAAACAGATCGATGCGCTGACCGCCGGTGATTTTGGTGTAGAGACGGTACTGCGCCGCCACCGCGCCAATCGCCATCAAGCCCTCGGGCGTAATCTCGCCACCGGGCACCCGCGGCACCACCGAATAGGTTCCGTCCTTCTGGATATTGGCAAAGTAGCGATCGTTGGTATCCTGCAACGGCAGATGCGCCGGTTTCAGCAGGTAATCATTCCAGCAGGAGGCTAACAGCGATCCGACCAGCGGCTTGCAAATTTCGCAACCGTGACCCCGACCATGCTGTGCCAGCAGTTGGTCGAATGTGGTGATCTCACCCACCCGAATCAGGTGATACAGCTCCTGCCGTGACCAGGCAAAATGTTCACAAATATCCTTCTTCACCTCGACACCCTGGCTGGCAAGTTGATGCTCCATCACCTGCTTCACCAGCGCGCTACAGCCACCGCAGCCGGTCGCGGCTTTGGTGCAGCTTTTCAGCGCAGCCATATCACCACAACCACTTTGCACTGCCGCGCAAATATCCCCTTTGCTGACATTGTGGCAGGAACAGATCTGCGCGCTGTCCGGTAGCGCCGCCACACCCAATGCCTTGCCGGGTGCGCCTGCCAGCTGCGGTAGAATCAGACTTTCCGCTGCTTCCGGCAGCGCCATTTTGTTCAGCATCATCTGCAACAGGCTGGCATAGTCGCTGCTGTCGCCCACCAGCACGCCGCCAAGCAGGGTTTTACCGTCGTCTGAAATCACCAACTTTTTGTAGATGCCTTTCGGGTTATCCGTCCACTGATAACTCTGGCTGCCGGGTGTACGTCCATGTGCATCACCAAATGACGCCACCTCAACACCGAGCAACTTGAGTTTGGTGCTCATGTCGGCACCGTTAAATGCGGTTGTCTCTTGCGCTAACTGCCCCGCCAGTACGCGTGCCATCTGGTAGCCTGGCGCCACCAGACCAA
Organism: Pantoea sp. X-Soil-TKNS-1279; assembly: GCF_059730565.1. Lineage (NCBI taxonomy): Bacteria > Pseudomonadati > Pseudomonadota > Gammaproteobacteria > Enterobacterales > Erwiniaceae > Pantoea > Pantoea sp. X-Soil-TKNS-1279. The sequence goes on from NZ_AP035948.1 coordinate 2,530,570, forward strand.
AAATTTGTCCCTGCCACAACGCGCACTCGCCGATAGCATAGATGTCGCTGACGCTGGTGGCGCAGCCATCATCAATCACGATGCCTCCACGCTCGCCCATGCTGATGCCCGCCGCCCGTGCCAGCGCATCACGCGGGCGGATCCCGGCAGAGAACACCACCAGGTCAGTCGCCAGCAGGCTGCCATCCGCAAAGCGTAACTGCACGCTGCCGTCCGGCTGGTTTTCAATCGCATCCGTCGCCTTGCTGGTGTGTACCTGTACACCTAACGCGGCAATTTTACCGCGCAGCATCTGCGCGCCGCCGTCATCCAGCTGCACCGCCATCAGCCGTGGCGCAAACTCCACCACATGGGTTTCCAGTCCCAATTGTTTTAACGCATTGGCTGCTTCCAGACCGAGCAGACCGCCGCCAATCACCACGCCGCGCGTTGCCTGCCGGGCGCAATCGGCGATCGCATCCAGATCCGCCAGCGTGCGATAGACAAAACAACGCGGATGGTCACGCCCTGGCAGCGGTGGCACGAAAGGCACCGAGCCGGTCGCCAGCACCAGTTTATCCCACGCCAGTTCGCTGCCGTGGCTATCGCGCAAGCTGCGGCGTTGCGTGTCAATCGCCAGCACTTCACAGCCGCAACGCAGCTCAATTCCGTGCTGTTCAAAGAAGTTGTCACTGACTAACGACAGGTCATCAGCGCTCTTGCCGTTGAAATACTCCGTCAGGTGTACGCGGTCATAGGCCATCTGCGGTTCATCACCGTACACCACGATATGGTACTGCTGGTGCAGATCGCGGCTGACCAGTTGTTCGAGAAAATGGTGGCCGACCATACCGTGACCAACCAACGCGAGAATCGGTTTGCTCATCATTACCTTTCCTACAGCGCGAGGCTGCGTCTTGTTATTGTCCAGACCGAACAGCGCATTGAGATCCACCGGTTCGGCCCGCTGAAGTCGGGTCAGTAAACGGGAGGCCAGGGTGCTATCGCCAAACAGCAACACCCCCGTCAGCACGCCGTCGCGTAGAAATAGCCGCCGGTAGTGTCCGGACAGCGGGTCGAAACTGGTGAGAGAGGGGGCATCGCGGATGTCTCCGGCGCTGAAGACGTCAATACCGCTGACCTTGAGCCGCGTCCCATTCTCCTGATAGTGGAAATCGTCAATCGGTTGCCCGGCCAGACTGGCCGCCAGGACCAAAGCCTGCGCCAGACAGGGGGCGATCAACCCGAAGGTTTCACCGTCGATTTCACAGCATTCCCCGAGCGCGTACACATCGGGAATGGCGGTATGCAGTTGACGATCGACCTGAATGCCGCGCTGACAAGGCACACCCGCCGCCTGCGCCAGCGCGATTTCCGGCACCACGCCAATGGCGATCACCACCTGTTGTGCAGCCAGACAGCTACCATCGGTCAGCGTGACCTGCTGCGCATCAATCCGCTGCAACGAGACGCCGAGTCGACAATCGATACCGCGCGCCGTCAGATGTTGTTGCAACAACGCTCCCGCCTGCGCATCGAGCTGGCGATCGAGCAGCCAGCGGCGGTGATGCAGCAGCGTGACATCGCGCCCCAGCAACCGCAGGGCCGCCGCCGCTTCTACCCCCACCAGCCCGCCACCGAGGACCACGACCGGTCCCTGCTGGGCCTGCATCCGCTCCACATCGCGCACGGTGCGGAAACCCAATACGTGCGGGCATGCCATACCGGGTAAGGTCGGCATCCGTGGCTGGGAACCACAGGCAAATACCAGCTTGTCCCAGTGCAGACTGCGCTGGTCGGTATGGAGCTGACGCCCGTCGACATCAACGGAACGCACCTCCTCCCCCGCCAGCAACCTGACTCCGTGTTCCTCGTACCACTCTGGCGTATGGATCAGGGTGTCGGCGAAGGTCTTCTCCCGGCCCAGCACCGGCGACAGCAGCACCCGGTTGTAGTTGCCGTGCGGTTCACGGCCTATCACCGTGATGGCGTAGCGGCCCGGTGCTTGCTGCACCAGAGTTTCCACCATGCGCATACCCGCCATACCGTTGCCGATGACAATCAGTTGCTGCATGCCCGGCTCCTTACGCCACTGCCGTCTGCTTTTCATACAGGAAATGCAGTACCTGCTGGCGCAGATGGTGGTAACGCGGCTCCTCCGCCAGCGCTACGCGGGAACGTGGACGCGGCAGGTCAATCGGCAGAATCTCACCGATGCGCGCCGCCGGACCGTTGGTCATCATCAACACGCGATCGGAGAGCAACACCGCTTCATCGACATCGTGGGTAATCAGCACGATGGTGGTGTTCAGTTCCTGCTGGATACGCATCACGCTGTCCTGAAGATGGGCGCGCGTCAGGGCATCCAGCGCGCCAAAGGGTTCATCCAGCAGCAACACGCGCGGCTTCATTGCCAGCGCCCGGGCAATGCCCACCCGCTGTTTCATGCCACCGGATATTTCTCCAGGCCGCTTGTGCAGCGCATGGCTCATCTGTACCCGGCCAAGATTGTGCTCGATCCACTCCGCCATCTCGCTCCGGTTCATCTTGCCTTTAAACACCTGCTGCACCGCCAGTTCGACGTTCTGATACGCTGTCAGCCACGGCAGCAGCGAATGGTTCTGAAACACCACCGCGCGTTCCGGGCCAGGGCCGGTCACTTCACGGTTGTCGCACAACAGCACGCCGCTGCTCGGGCGCGTCAGACCGGCAATCAGGTTCAGTAAGGTGGATTTGCCACAGCCGGAATGGCCGATCAGGCTGAGGGTTTCCCCCGGATGGATATCGAAGCTGACATTGTCAAGCGCGAGGAAATCCCCCTGCGCGGTGGCAAAGCGCTGGCTCACCTGCTGCACACGAATAATTGGATTCATCGTCATGGCTCCTTATTTTTCCCAGCTAAAACGACGGGCCAGTAACATCAACGCCTGTTCGAGCAGCAGCCCGACCACACCGATGATGACAATGGCAATCAGGATGTTTTCCACATTGAGGTTGTTCCACTCATTCCAGATCCAGAAGCCGATCCCCAGACCACCAGTCAGCATCTCGGCAGCGACAATCACCAGCCAGGCGATGCCGATTGAGAGACGAACCCCGGTCAGTACCGCAGGCAGCACCGCCGGAAACAGGATGCGGCGCATCACCGTCCACTCCGAGAGTTGCAGCACCCGCGCCACATTGAGGTAGTCCTGGGGAATGCGCTGCACCCCTTCGGCGGTATTGATCACCATCGGCCAGATCGAGCAGATAAAAATGGTCCAGCTTGAGGCCGGTTCAGCACGCTGGAACAACAGCAAGCCAATCGGCAGCCAGGCGAGTGGGCTGACCGGACGTAGCAGCGCGATAATCGGGTTGAACATGCGTGAGACAAAGGTGAAACGGCCCAGCAGGAACCCTGCCGGAATCCCCACCAGCGCCGCCAGCCCAAAGCCCACCGCCACGCGTTGCAGTGAGGCCAGCACGTTCCAGCCAATACCCTGATCGTTGGGGCCATTGTTGTAGAAGGGATCAGCAAACAAGGTTAATGCCGCCTGCCAGGTGGCCCACGGCGTGGGGAAACCCTTGCTCGACATGGCCGCAATTTGCCATACCAACAGCAGCAACAGGATGCCGCAACTCGCCGGGATCAACCGTTGCAGCAGCGGCCGCAGCCTGGGCTGTCTTACGCCGGACCGGCTTTGGGCCTTAAGGGGGATCACCTGCGCCGTGGGGGCAGCGGCGCTGACCGGTGGTGTCAGGGAACGCGCTTCAGATTTCATGGTAATTCCTCTTAACGGTGAATGGCGAAACTGGCGGCATAGGCGGCGGGGTTACTACCGTCCCACACTTTGCCGTCCATCAGGGTGCTGCTGCGCATGGCGTTGGCGGGCACGGTCACGTTCCCCACCGCCGCTGCCGCCTGTTGATAGATGTCGAGTCGGTTGATTTTTTGCGCCACTCCAAGGTAATCCGGGTCAGTTTTCACTAGTCCCCAGCGCTTCATCTGTGTCAGAAACCACATGCCGTCGGAGTAGTACGGGAAGCTGACTTCACCGTCGTGGAAGAAACGCATCGCATGGGCATCCTGCCATTGCTGACCGAGGCCGTTTTGGTACTGGCCTAACATGCGTCCCTCGAGGGTTTCAGGTTTGGTATTGATCCATGCCCGTCCGGCCAGGGTTTGCGCTGTTTCGCGCCGGTTGTCATCCGATGCATCAATCCAGCGTGCGGCTTCCAGCACCGCAGCAGTCAGGGCGCGGGCGGTGTTGGGATTCTCCGTCACCCATTGCGCGCGGGTGGCGAGGATTTTTTCCGGGTGATCCGGCCAGATTTGCTGGGAGGTGGCGGCAGTGAAGCCGATGTTGTCGCTGATGGCACGTTGGTTCCACGGTTCACCAACACAAAAACCGCTCATATTGCCGATTTTCATGTTCATCACCATCTGCGGTGGCGGCACCACGACGGTACGCACATCCTCAAAGGGATCGATACCGGCATTCGCCAGCCAGTAGTAAAGCCACATGGCGTGGGTGCTGGTGGGAAAGGTATGAGCAAAGGTGTAAGTGCCTTTGGCGCTGCCTGCGATAAAGGTTTTCAGACTGGCTGCATCCGTCACCTTCTGTTCTTTGAGCTGATTCGACAGGGTGATGGCCTGGCCGTTGTTATTCAACGTCATCAGGTTTGCCATGTCATGTTGTGGACCGGCAACGCCCAATTGCAGTCCATAGATCATGCCGTACAACGCGTGGGCCGCATCCAGTTCGCCAGCTGTCAGCTTATCGCGCACCGCCGCCCAGCTCGCCTCTTTGCTGGGTTGCAGACTGATACCGTATTTTTTGTCAAAGCCTTTCACCGCTGCCATCACCACCGGCGCGCAGTCGGTCAGTGGGATAAAACCAACCCGCACCGTGCTTTTCTCCGGCGCATCGCTACCTGCCGCCCAGACGGCATTGCGTAACCCTGGCAACAGATAACTCCCCCCAACTGCCGCACTGCCTAGCAAAAACTGCCGACGGGAAATCGAAAACCGCGTTCTGCTCATCCGCATCACCCTGAAAAAAAGGAATAAAAAAAGGCGTCCTCCCACATGCAATCGCATGGGGCCGGACGCCTTTATCCAAAGCACTCGTTCTGCCGCCGTTGGCACAACAAATGCGCAATGTCATAAAGATGTTGCAAAGGGTGTGCCAGGATGGCGGAGGGTGAATTTTCAGCTATTTATCAGCATCAGCTTCCGCGCCACCCCTTGACACGCACCGCGTTGACGCAAAATACGCACATTCTTTGTGCAGATAACTCCAATGGGTTAGACCTTCAATGTGGCGGCGACAGCGAGAATCGCCTGGGCGATCTCGAGGATGCGTTTGTTCTGGTTCATGGCGCTTTTGCGTAGTGTCTGCCAGGCATCCTGCTCGCTGTAACCATGCTGCTGCATCAGCCAGCCTTTGGCCTGATCAATGACTTTTCGTTCATCGAGTGACGCACGCATACTGGCCAGCTCATCGGCCTGCACCTGCAAACGCTGCGCCTGTTCACGGATGAGCGACAGGACCGAGCGTCCCAGTTGTGGCGCCAGACCGTTGCTGTCCAGCGTGACATCCTGCCCTGCCAGCCAGTTGGCCCCGGCGACATACAAGGTAAAACCTGCTTCATCCGCCAGCAGGGTGGCATTAGCATCGTGTTGCTGCGTTTCGGCCATTGCCCGGCGGCAGCAGCTCATTAAAGCCGCGCTCAGACCATCTTCGACCTGCTTCATATTGTCCAGACGCGCCGTGAGCAAAGAGAACCACTGCAATACGCCGTTATCACCGCAGTGCGCACCGGTACAGGCGATACGGCGCAGACGTTCGACTTCACTGCCCGCATCACTCATCCGACGCCAGCGTTGCAGATTCTGTGCATCGGCAAACTGACTGAAGGTGGCAAAACTTTGCTCCTGGGCTTCAATCAGCGCCTGAACGCGCTGCCGCTGCTCCGGGGTAAATTGCCCGGCAGCAAAGCCCGCTGAGCCGGTTGCCCGTTCCTGACCAGCCAACTCTTTGCCCTGCATAAAGCTGAACAACGCGATCAGCGCCCGAGAGATATCCGGTTCGCTGGCGGTATCTGCCGCTTCAAACACCAGATTCAATAAGGTGCGAATGATGTGGTTGAAGGCGTCCATCGCCTGCGCATGGGACAATTGCAGGCTGCGCACCTGCGCCCGCAGCGCCGGCAGCCCTTCCAGCGCCTGCAATGCGGCGGCAATTAACAGGCAGAAACGGCTGTAGCCGGGTTGCGCATCTGCCGCCGGTAACACGGAGAGCATGTGACGCTGTTCTGATTGCACATCTTGCGCACGCGCTTCCAGCTCATCACCAAATACGCGTCCGGTTGAGCATAACCAGATATTGCTGACGCCTCTCTCGCGCTGTAAACGATGAATTAACTCACTGATGGCAGTGATCAATTCACCGGTACGCAGTAGCCGTTGCAGGCTGGCAATTTCACTGGCGCGGCTGGCATGCAGGTAATCTACAGCCTGAGTCATCGCATTCTCCTGGCATTCCCCTTTTGAGTAAAAGTCTTAGCAAAAGCCATGCCGGAACTGGATTTGCAACTGGCTGAATCAGGCACGGATATTCTGAAAGTAAGAAAATTGTTTACTGCCGCAATCTTTTTTTATGATAGAAAATAGATTAATCTTATTTACCAATTTTCTTTGGCACTAACTTGAGCCAAAAGCGACTACGCAGCCTTAGGCGCTGAATGGCAACAAATAAGTTAAATTGGCTTAACTATCCCTGAAGGTACGCTTTTTTTATCACCGGCAAACAACGCCGTTTTACCCGGTAGCACGGGATTTCCCACGGTGCAATAGTTTGAATTCTCAAAAGTCTTAGGTAGACTGACGGGAGCACTATCTTTCTGTAATCTGACTGTTTTTTTGAAGGCATTCTCACTGCATAATCTGGCCGCCTGCGCCTGATTTTCGCCGTAAAGGGCAATGCATTATGCAGTTAATCTGATGAAATTTGAGGATCATGGTGAATAAGAGTCTTGTGCTAACGCTGCTGGCGGTGCTGACTTTGGCAAGTTGCAAAGCTCCACCGCCGCCAGTCACAGATGACACCCTGGTAACCAGTGAAGTGAATGGGGTTAAACTGGTTCATCGTCATGCGGTGGCAGCACCTGGCGAATTCACGCCGGTCAATCAGAGCTTCCGGGCGCTCTATGGCGCTTCAATCATGACCACGCCAGATTATAGCGGCAAAGTGGTACGCTACCTGGAGACGGGTAAAACCTTTGAAGTTCTGGGTCGTGTTGAGCATAGCTGGCTGGCGATTGCTGATGAACCCCAGGGCACGCTGATTGGCTACGTGCCGCCGAAAGCGGGCGTAGAGAGCAGCCGCTATGATGCCACCCTGCGTAGTGACCGCCCCCGTCCCCGCCGCAGCAAACAGGTCTGTGTAGACGTGGGGGGCGCCAGCAAAGCGTGCCGCACCAACGATACCGCGACCTGGATCTTAGACTGATTATGAAATCCGGCGCATATTGCCCGCAGAAGCCTTACTCTCTGCGGGCAGAGGGTTCCACTATTGCCTGGAAGAACGAGATTTAATGACTCAGGAAGCCCTGGCACGAGACGTTACCGTCGCGGGCAATGATAACCTGTTATTGACTGCCGCAGCCCCGATCCTCAATGCCGTCGTTCAGATACGGCAGGCCGCTACACACGATGACCCCGCTGGTTTACGTCAGCTGTTGATCGATGAAATTCGTCAGTTCGAACAGCGCTGTAAAATGTCCGGTTTACCTTTCGAGATGATCATTGGCGCACGCTATTGCCTGTGCAGCTTGCTGGATGAAGCGGCAGCACAGACCCCGTGGGGTACGCGCGGCGTCTGGTCAGGTAACGGTATGCTGGTGACATTCCACAACGAAAGCTGGGGCGGCGAGAAGGTGTTCCAGCTGTTATCACGCATTTCACAAAATCCGCAGCAACATTTGTGGTTGCTGGAAGTGATCCACTACTGCCTGTTGTTAGGCTATGAAGGACGCTATCGCGGTAGCGAAAATGGCCAGGCGCAGTGCGAGATCATTCGGAAACGTTTGGCGCATCTGATTGCAGAAACCCGACCCGATACTGGCGTGGCCAGCGCCCGACTGGTTGAGGTGCATCCGCTGGTGAGCAGCTTATCTCGCCCGATGGTGCCGCTGTGGGCCTGCATCACCCTGGCGGCGCTGGTGGCGTGTCTGATTTATAGCGCTCTGAACTGGCGTCTCGGCAATGCGGCGGAACCGCTGTTACGTGCCATCTACGAAACCCCTTTACCGCAAATCACCCCAGGGCGTCGCCCAACGTCACCGCAGGCATTGCTTGATTTGCATCAGCGTCTCAATGATGTCATCGCGGCGGGGCAACTTGAAGTGAGCGATGGGGCCTTCGGCAGCAAAGTTATCATCCCGGCTGACAAGTTGTTTATCACTGATGGCACCGTGGTCAATCAGGTGGGACGTGCGCTACTGGCGCATGTTGCCAGTGCCATGAAAACCGTGAAAGGTACGGTGCTGGTGTCGGTTTATACCGATAACAGCCCGGTGGATGGCCGTTTTGCTTCCAGTTATGAATTCTCCTTTGCCCGCGCCCGCGCCGTCGCCCAGTTGCTCAATCCGCAACTCGCTGAGGGACATAGCGTGAAGGCGGAGGGACGTGGTGACAGTAATCCCCTGTTGCCAAACGACAGCAATGAAAATCGCGCCCGTAATCGCCGGGTAGAAATCACCCTGTTTGCGGCACCGGAAACCCTTAGCAATCATCAGGGAGGCCAATGATGCGCGCATCACTTCAGCATTTATTAACGCACCGTCTGCTGTGGAGTTTTATTGGCATCACTGCACTGAGCTGCGTGTTGTGGATTCTCGGCCCACTGTGGAGCTGGGGCGATACCCGACCACTCGAACCCTTATTGCCACGGCAACTGGTAGTGGGATTGCTCTATTTTTGTTGGGTACTGTTCCAGTTTATCCCTGCCATCTGGCGTGCCTGGTTTAACAGCAAACTGTTGACCCGCTTGCAGCAAGTCAGCAGCGAGGAGCTTTCCGATCGCCAGATGACGGAGACGCTGCTGACTCAACGATTTAGCGAAGCAGCCCAACGGTTGAAACGCACCCAATTTGGCCGCCGTCAGCGGCAAGGCTGGTTGGCGCGCTTCCAGAGTCACTATCTCTATCAGCTACCGTGGTACGTCATTATTGGCGCGCCTGGTGCCGGGAAAACCACCGCGTTGCTCAATGCCGGACTGGAGTTTCCTCTCACCGACAGTCTCGGCAATGCCGCTGTACGTGGGGTTGGCGGTACACGTCATTGTGACTGGTGGTTTACGGACAGTGCAGTGCTGATTGATACCGCTGGCCGGTATGCGTTGCAGGAAAGCCAACGGGCACGCGATGCCAGCGAATGGCATAACTTCATCCAGTTGTTGAAGCGTTACCGTACCCGACAACCCATCAATGGCGTGATCATGACCATCAGCGTGGCCGATCTGTTGACCGACTCCGCCGAAGCACGCCACGCGCAGGCCACCGCGTTACGCCAGCGGATGGTGGAATTGCACCAGCAAACCGGCATCCACTTTCCGGTATACGTGATGGTGACGAAAACCGATCTGTTGAAAGGTTTTATGAGTTTTTATGGTGGCCTGAATAAACAGCAACGCGATGCTATCTGGGGTTTTACCTTTCCCTGGGAACCGGGTAAACCACACAAGGATGACTGGCACCGCAGCTTCAGCCAACAATATCATCTGCTCGAACAACGCCTGCATCAGCAGCTGGCAGGCGTGATGGCGCAGGATCGTGATCTGACCCAGCGCGCCGATAGCTTCCTGTTTCCACAGGAATTCAGCTCGTTGCGCCCCCTGCTGAACGAGTACCTTGATGTGGTATTTTCCGGCCATCAGGACGCCGTGGCCTGGTCGGCACGCGGCCTGTTTTTCACCAGCGGCACCCAGGAAGGCTTGCCTTTTGATCGCATTATGGGCGAGCTAAACCGCAAACTTCAGTTGCCGCAAGCAGGCCAGCACACCATCGCCGCCTGGGATAGCGTCAATCGCAGCAGCCCAATCCCCGGCACGCGTGGGCAAAGTTTCTTTATTCGCAACCTGTTGAGCGATTTAGTGTTTCGCGAGAGCGGTCTGGCAGGCAGCAACCGTCACTGGGAGTACCGCAATCGCTTGTTCCACTGGATTGGCTATGGCGTGTTGACCGGCGCTTTGCTGCTGCTTTCCTGCCTGTGGCTCGCCAGCTATCTCCAGAATCAGCGCTATCTTGATCAGGTCGCCGCACGTATCGCACCGATCACCCAGCAGAGCCAGCAAGTTATTCATCAGCCTGCGGATAATATTTTTGATCTGCTACCCTTCTTAAATAATCTGGTGAAGTTGCCGCTTTCGGATCGCTTTTCCCTCGATAATCCTCCGCTTACCATGCGTGTCGGCTTGTATCGCGGTAATCAGGTAAGCGATGCAGCCTGGGTGCTTTATCAAAACGCCCTTAAGTCTTTATTACTGCCGCGCGTGGCCCAGCAGATCACCAATCTGCTGCGCGACGATCCCGGTACTGATAATGAATACAGCCGTAATGCGCTCCGGGCCTATCAGATGCTGTATCAGCCACGCAATTATGATGGCGAGTTTTTGCGTGGCTGGCTGATGCAAAATCTGCAACGCACCCTGCCGGATAACGTCAGTGCACGCGATTTACAGCAGCTGGACTGGCACCTCAGTCAATTGCTGGATCAGCAGATTCAGTCTTCGCCTTATGCCCGCGACAACGCACTGATGATGCGTAAGCTTGCGGAAAATCTGAAAAATGCCGGTCAGAACGGCAATACGCTGACGCTCGCACCGTTAAACGCTGCACAGCGATTGACCGGACACAGTGAGTAATGGTGAGGTAATGATGGCGACACATACCGCCCCTGGCTGGTACGGGAAGTTGCCGACAACCGGTGATTTCCTGCGCCAGCGACTCAGTGAGAATAGCGTGACATCCTGGAGCCATTGGTTTCAGCAAGGTTTACTGCATTGGCATCAGCAGGAGAATGCCTCGACCCAGCACTTTCTGGCGGCACCGGTGTGGAATTTCGTTTTACCGATTTCACCGTTGCGCCCCCAGGTACAAATGGGTTGCCTGCTGCCCTCCTGTGACCGTGTCGGGCGCGCCTGGCCGTTGCTGGCGTTGCGCAGTTTTCCCGTGAGCCAGTGGCATCCTGCGCAACTGGCGCTCTCTGGCGACTGGTTTCAGGAACTGGGGATGACGTTGTTGCGTGCAGTGCGGGATGCCCAGACCGCAGACATGCTGGAACTGGCTATACAACAGATGTCACCGTTGCTGGTCCCGGAAAAACGTCGTACCGACATCATGGACGTGATTGGTTTCGCTGACCTGCCCAGCTCGTTAAGCTGGCGTGAAGTGGCCGACCATTTTGATCCCCACGAGCATATCAGCTACTGGTGGAGTAACCGCAGTGACGGTTTTGCACACGCCACACATAAACACAGTGGCCCGCTCACCGCGCAGCTTTTTGCATTATTGTTTAACCCGGCGTCAGGTGCGCAGCCGGGACGTAACGGCCTCTATCCGCCCATGTTCGAATAGACCGCGACGTTTGCCCTCTGTAAACGGGAAGACTCATGGAATTTACCATTGTGCAGTGCAATACGGATGTGCCGGCAAAAACGGTGGCCTTTAAGCCGCCAGGCGGCACCATCGGCCGTAGTCAGGATAATGATCTGGTGCTGCCGGATGAATCGCGGGCCATTTCTCGCCTACAGGCACTGGTACATCTGTCGCCCGAAGGCGAATGCCGTTTGACCAACCAGGGCAGCGTCACCTCAGTGGTGCTGAATGGCGTGCCATTGCCACGAGGTGCGCAAGCGTCATTGCAACATGGTGATGCGTTAACGATTGGAGAATACGGGCTGGAGGTACGCGACCCGGCACGCACCACGGCGCAAAAAGACGATCCACTGGCGTTTTTTTCCCCGGCAGAAAGTGACCCGCTTGGCATGCTGGAGAGCATCCAGCATGTCATCCCTGAACCCGCAGCGCCGCGCCCTGAACGTCATAATGATGCACGCCTGGCGATCGACCCACAGGAGAGTTCACCCGCCCTGCCCACGGTGCTGCCCGGTACGGACCAGGATAAGCTGATTATCGCGTTGCTGGAAGGAATGGGGCTGAACAACGGCCATCAAACGCCCATGAACGAAGAACAGATGCGCATCACCGGACGGATGCTGAGTCTGTTTTCGCAGGGCACAGTCGCGCTTCTCTCCTCACGATCGATTCTGAAACGCGGTGTCAAAGCCGATATGACGATGATCCTCAACGAGGCCAATAACCCCTTCAAAATCCTTCCTTCTGGCAAAACGGTGCTGATGCAGATGTACCAAAGCCAGATGCCGGGCTTTATGCCGCCGGAAACTGCCGTGCGTGATGCCCTGGTGGATTTACAGGCCCATCAATTAGGGATGATTGCCGGTATTCGCGCCATCATCGCGGCGATGCTGCAATCATTCAATCCCCAGCGGCTGGAAGATCAGGCACGACAAGATGGCGTCATGCCAAAAATGCCGTTTGCGAATACACGTAAGGCCGCGCTATGGGACCATTTTTCCCGTCATTATCAACGCACTGCTGGCGAGATTGAGGATGACTTCCACACCCTGTTCGGTGAAGCCTTTCTGCACGCCTACGATATGGAAGTTAACCAGTACAAAGATTCACAGACGCGGACGGAAGACTCATGAAGATGATGTTTGCCAGCCGCTGCCAGCAAGGTATGCGCGATGAAAATCAGGATCGTACCGGTGCGCAACTGGACGATCGCAAGGCTTGTTTTGTGGTGTGTGATGGCGTGGCGGGCCTGCCGGGCGGAGATCGGGCGGCACAACTGGTACGTGATACCCTGCTCGACGCAGTACAACAAGATGCGGCCTTCACACCAGCGGTGACTGCCGAGGCAATCAAACTTTGCCAGCGCGTGCTGCTGGAGGAGCAGGGAAAGAATCCGAATTTTTCGCGCATGAGCACCACGCTGGCCGCGCTATTTATTGATCGGGAAAAACAACGGGCATGGTGGGCGCACGCTGGTGATAGCCGGGTTTATCACTTTCGCCACGGTTCTCTTTTTCAGGTAACACGTGATCATAGTCTGGCCCAACAATTGCGTGAGGCTGGCTATGAAAATACCGGCATTAACAGTAATTTACTCTATAATGCGCTCGGCGTTGAACCGGCGCGTCCGGCCACTTTTAGCGAGGTAATTGCGCTGGAAGATGGCGATGCCTTTCTGGTCTGTACCGACGGATTCTGGCTCAACCTGACGACTGACGAAATGGAACAGGCCCTGCGCATGGTCAATGCCTGCGAAGAGTGGCTGGCATTGATGGAACAAGCCGTTAACCGCAGCGTAAAAAGCGACAATCTGAGTGCTCTGGCGATCTGGATTGGTGAGCCACAGGAAGCAACGCTGCTTTATTCCCAGGCCGATGCGGCACGTTTTCTGCCGTCACGTTATTGATTCCAAGGATTCATATGAAATTGTGGTTGTCGGGCTTAGCGACGCTGCTGCTGGCCCTGAATGCACAGGCTGAAGATTATCGGGTGGTGTACTCCCCGAGCCTCGCGCTGGAAGTGTATATCGATGACGTGGCAAGTAACGCCCCAAACGACTGGTGTAAAGAGACACTGCCGCTGCGTATTGTCTCCGGCAAAGGCACCGACTCCAGCGTGCTCACCAGCTTTTTGCCGCGTGTCGGCACGCTGCTGGCGAATCAGTGCGGCACACTGGATGTGATTCCCTGGCAGATGACCGACAAAGATGGCAACGTGCTGGCTAACGGCAGCGCCACCAAATTACAGAACTGGCGACCTATTGTGCTGAATGATGCCACCGCCAATGCCAGCGCCAACAATGCTGCTCCTCTCGATTTATCACGCCCGGCAGACAGCAGCCCACTGCAACAATTTGCCTTGCCGGGTGGCTGTCATTTCCGCACCTGGTGGGATGATAAAGGCGCATCGCTGTTTATCCCTGAAATGACGCAGCAGCATTGCTCGTCTGAAGGTTGGCTGGAAGGCAGCAGCGAGCTGACCCAGGTGTTCAACGGCCAGCCGCAGCAGTTGGCGGTCAATTTTTACCAGGGTTATCCGATCGCCAATCTCAATGTCAGCGGCCCGCCGTTACAGGTGATCGCCGTCAATAACCAACGCATGATCGTGACGCGCCCGGATGCTGCCGACAGCTGGCTGGTGCTGCCCTTCGATGCCAAACAGCACCTCTGGCGTTTTAACGGAACGCTGTTGGTCAAAATGGACAAGACCACGGGACAGGATGCCGATGTGGTTAAAAAACGCGTTGAAACTTTACGTGGCGTCTGGTCGCCGCAGTTTATGCCACAGCAAAAAGTGACTGTGTTACTGATTGACACCCTGCATGCGGATCTCGCGGATCCTGCCATTGGTGCCTGGCGTAACATTAATTAATAGCGGCCGTTGCCCGTGTATTTCCCGGGCGGGCTACAGGACGTGTTCAGAGAGTTCACTATGTCGGCAAACGATAATCTAAAGATACCCAACGCCCTGCCTGCGGGTTACCGGTTCAATGAGTTCGAAATCAAAGATGTGATTGGCGGCGGTGGTTTTGGCATTGTCTACCGCGCCTGGGATCATCAACTGGAACGAACCATCGCCATTAAGGAATATATGCCGGTGTCGCTGGCGGTGCGCGCTGCCGATCTGTCGCTGGAACTGCGTGGCGAACGTTTTCAAAAATTGTTCAACGCCGGCCGCAACAGTTTTATTCAGGAGGCCCGCCTGCTGGCGCGCTTTAATCATCCGGGCCTGCTTCACGTTCTGCGTTTTTGGGAAGAAAATGGCACTGCCTATATGGGCACGCTCTACTACAGCGGGATGACGCTTAAAGAGTGGCAAGTCACCAGCCCGGAAAGCATCGATGAAGCCTGGATACGCCGACTGTTGCCACCGCTGTTTGGCGCGATCAATACCATTCACCAGGCGGGTTATCTGCATCGCGATATCTCCCTGGACAACATCCAGATTCAGGAAAATCAGCTGCCGGTGCTGCTCGATTTCGGCTCCGCACGCAAGGAGATTGGTAACCTTTCCGACGAAACCGAAATCATGCTGAAGCCGGGCTTCGCACCGATCGAGCAATACAGTGAAGAAGGTGAAGGCGAACAAGGTCCCTGGACGGATATCTATGCGCTGGGCGCGGTGTTGCACAATCTGATCACCGGCTATGCGCCCCCGGTTTCCGTAGTACGCTGCATTGAAGACAACTATCAGCCGCTGGTTGAACGTAAACCTGAAGGTTATTCGTTGCCACTGCTGCATGCGATTGATTGTGCGCTGGCGATGAAGCCAGCCGATCGGCCACAGACCATTGATGCGTTTGCCAGCCTGATCGATCTGCCGGTGAGCGATGTGGAAGCCTTGGTTACCCAGATTACCCCGGTTAACGACACGCCCATCGAGCCAGAAGTACCGATTAGCGTACCCGAACCACAGGTAATGGCCGTTAACCACGCGGCTGCGGTTATTGAACCGGTCACCCCGCGCAATGTACGTCGTTTGTCACCCGGTCTGCTGGCCGTCGCTGCGGTGGCTATTCTGGCGGTGATCGTTGCCGTGTGGAAGGTCAACCATCGCAGCGCTGAACCAGAAATAGCCGCATCAAATGCCGCAGCCTCCGCTGACACCAGCAAATCTGCCAGCAGTACGCCGGTGTTGG
Organism: Pantoea sp. X-Soil-TKNS-1279; assembly: GCF_059730565.1. Classification (NCBI taxonomy): domain Bacteria; kingdom Pseudomonadati; phylum Pseudomonadota; class Gammaproteobacteria; order Enterobacterales; family Erwiniaceae; genus Pantoea; species Pantoea sp. X-Soil-TKNS-1279. The sequence continues at coordinate 2,546,327 of NZ_AP035948.1, forward strand.
CAACCCTTTATCTGCGGTTGCAGGACGGGGAAAATATTGTGGTGAATGGTAAAGCGCAGAATGTGAAACCCGCCAGTAACGGCTTTGCGTCATTGAGTCTGGCGGCAGGACAGTATCATATTGAAGTACACAACGGTAACCAGGTTCACAGTCAGTCACTTACGATTGATAAACCTGGCACCTGGCTGATTAATCCCGGTAATTAAGAGGATACCCGCGCTGTGCACTGTTGCAGCGCTCTGACCTGGGTAGCCAGAACCGTCAGGCCCTCTTCCTGCATGCCGCGTTTTGCCAGCTCCTGCTCCAGCGAGAACAGATATTGCGCATTGGTGCCCAGCGGACCGCTGGCCTGGGCAATTAATGGCGCAATGGTGCCCGGACAGGAGTCTGCTTCAAACAACGGATGACGCGGGTCCATGATAAATACCAGCGCCGACACCCTGCGATCATCATCCAGCTTCAGTTCGCACCAGGTAGGCAGATAGCAACCGGTGATCATTTCCCGCTTCCACAGCAATTCCAGCTCGTCATGCAGACGCACTTCGGGCAGACGAAACGCCAGGCCGCTGGTGCTGCCACCCTCTTTCAACGCGAGCATACGTCCGGGATGCGTTGCCGTGCCACGCCCGGCAATTAACCGCAGGCAGAATGCCCGGTGCCAGCCATCAAGTTGACCAGAAGCGACTTCTTCCGCCTCAAACACCGGGTTCCACATCAGCGAGCCATAACCAAAAATCCATACCGGACTGTGGTCAGGACGGCAGGCAAGCGTAGCGGCAAGCGAAGCAGCTCGCTGTTCGCAACTCCACAGCAACGTCTCTTCGATATCACCGAATGAGGTTTTACAATCTGCTTTTAATAAGAATTCCCGGGTTAGCAATGCGACCTCCTCAACTGCCCTGACATCCTGTCGGTTTTGCTCCTGAGATACTGATTTCGTCACAGCGGATGCTGATGCACCGCCTTATCAGAAGACATTAATGCATTTGTCACAATTTTTTCAAGGTTGATGCCGATCACAAAGGGTAAATTGCCCGTAAATAGCATCGGCTGCCTGGCATGAAACTTGACCGGGGGAGACAGGAAGTGTGAAGCGGGCCGCAATGGCCCGCAGGGATCAGTGTTTAGGGTGCCACTTGTTATCGTCGCCTTTTTGATAATCTTTTTTGACCGCAGCCCAGGCAACTTTGTGGGCCACTTTTTCGCGCGAGTCGTTACCGAAGCGATCATCCTCATCACGGTATTCATCCCAGGCGCTGTTAAATGCTTTCTGGTAGATTTTTTGCGCATGCGCCGGTAGTACGTGGCGTACACTGTCAGGTAGTTCATGTGTTGATGAGTAAGGCATAAATCCTCCTTTTCTAACCACAGGGTAAGTCTGGAACAGATAGTAAAAAACGCAAATCATCACTTTTATCGCGTTAAAGGAATTAAAAGTTCATAACCAGCATTTACTCAAACCAAAACGTAAAAAAAAACGCCATATTTCCAGATTAAAATGATAACCAGCAATGATTAACGCAATGAAAATAATGAAATGAAGAGAAATAATCAGGTTTTTTAGTGATGAGATTTATTTTTTCCTCTAAAGTAAATGATCGTAAAAACCCGGCACCGAACGTGATGAAAAGTTACACTGCGCAACGCTGTAAAAGTAAGTATATTTATCAGGCACTGACTGCCTGATTTTATTCTTTTTTTCGGAGAGGATGGCGAATGGCTGTACATGAGAAAACCCGTCACACTGAATATTCCCTGATTTTCCCCATCGTCGCACTGGGCGTACTGAGTTTTTTTGGTGCACAAACCAGCCTGCCAGTGGTGATTGGCATTAATTTACTGGCCCTGGTGGCCATTCTGAGTAGTGCGTTTAGCGTGGTACGCCATGCCGATGTGCTGGCGCACCGACTGGGTGAGCCTTATGGTTCGCTGATACTCAGCCTTTCCGTGGTGATCCTTGAGGTCAGCCTGATATCGGCGCTGATGGCAACCGGCGACGCTGCTCCCGCATTGATGCGCGATACCCTGTATTCGATCATTATGATTGTTACCGCCGGGCTGGTGGGATTTGCCCTGCTGCTGGGTGGACGCAAATTCGCAACGCAATACGTCAATCTGGTGGGGGTGAAGCAATATCTGATCGCCATTTTCCCACTCGCCATCCTGGTGCTGGTGTTCCCGAATGCGTTGCCCGGCGGCAATTTTTCAACTGCACAGGCTTTGCTGATTGCGGCGATTTCTGCCGCAATGTACGGCGTATTTCTGTTGATTCAGACCAAAACGCATCAAAACCTGTTTGTCTACGAACACGAGGATGAGAGCGATGATGGCGACCCGCACCACGGAAAACCTTCAGCGCACAGCTCGTTATGGCATACCGCCTGGCTGATTGTGCATCTGATTGCGGTTATCAGCGTAACCAAGATGAATGCCAACTCGCTGGAGCATCTGTTAACCGAATTAAACGCGCCGCAGCAGTTTACTGGCTTTCTTGTGGCATTGCTGATCCTGTCACCGGAAGGACTGGGGGCGATTAAAGCGGTGCTGATGAACCAGGTACAGCGTGCGATGAACCTGTTTTTCGGTTCAGTACTGGCCACCATTTCACTGACCGTACCGGCGGTGACCATTATAGCCACGCTGACCGGGCAGCAACTGGTGTTCGGTCTGGAACCACCGCATATGGTGGTGATGAGTGCGGTGCTGATCCTGTGCCATATTTCATTTTCCACCGGACGCACCAATGTGTTGAATGGCGCGGCGCACCTGGCGTTGTTTGTCGGCTATTTGATGACGATTATGCTGTAGCGACCTGACACATCACGCACCTTTGACTGAAAATCAACGCGCGATAAATCGCGCCGCTACGGATAGCAAGCCAATAAAAAAGGCGTCTTTCGACGCCTTTTTTACCAACCAACGATTTAGTTGCTGGTATCCAGTTCCGGGAAGCTTTTCACCAGGTCATCAATCGCTTTCATCTGTACCAGGAACGGCTCCAGTTTGTCGAGCGGCAGTGCAGACGGGCCATCACATTTGGCGCTGTTTGGCTCCGGGTGGGCTTCGATAAACAGACCAGCAATGCCGACCGCCATACCGGCACGCGCCAGTTCACCCACCTGCGCACGGCGACCGCCTGAGGCAGCACCAAACGGATCACGAGTTTGCAGCGCATGAGTCACGTCGAAAATCACCGGGCAGTTATTGGTGACTTTCTTCATCACGTTAAAGCCCAGCATATCCACGACCAGGTTGTCATAACCGAAGTTGCTACCACGGTCACACAGGATCACTTTATCGTTACCGCCTTCGGCGAATTTATCGACAATGTTACCCATCTGACCCGGGCTGACGAACTGAGGTTTTTTCACGTTAATGACTGCGCCCGTTTTCGCCATCGCTTCAACCAGGTCAGTCTGACGTGCAAGGAAGGCCGGCAGCTGAATGACATCTACCACATCTGCCACAGGCTGTGCCTGCGCCGGTTCGTGGACGTCAGTAATGATTTTCACGCCGAAGGCTTGCTTCAGCTCCTGGAAAATCTTCATCCCCTCTTCCAGGCCCGGACCACGGTAAGAGTGGATAGAGGAACGGTTGGCTTTGTCAAAAGAGGCTTTGAACACGTAGGGGATACCGAGTTTGTCGGTCACGGTTACGTAATGTTCGCAGATACGCATGGCGAGGTCGCGCGACTCCAGCACGTTCATGCCGCCAAAGAGAACAAATGGCAGATCGTTTGCGACCTTGATATCACCAATACTGACTACTTTCTGTGTCATGCCCTTTCCTTTTTCAGAGGTACGCTTAGTGCAGCGTGACCTGTTTTTGTTCAATTGCGTGGATCTGCACTTTAATCATTTCGCTAACCGGGTCTTCCGGACACTGTTCAACGAAGTAGGTAAGATCGTTTAGCGCGATATGTTCGCACTCCAGTTGCGCGTAAATCAAACCACGGTCGCGAATTTCGTAGGGGTCATCCGGATCGATTTGTAACAGCACCTGGCTAACATTTAACGCCAGCTCCATCTTTTTCTCGTCCATCAGCGCCGCTTTCAGCGTATCCAGCATCTTACGCATTACGCTGACCGTTTTCGCTTCATCGAGATCATCCTGATAGAGCTTGGCCGTCGGGCTGATATTGCCCTTCAGCCAGACTTCCAGCGTATGGGTATCGAGGGTTTCACCGTTAAACGGGTTAATCAGCCACATCTCACCATCCAGCCAGTCGGCCCGCAGAATCATCTGGGTCGGGAAGATAACCGGCATCAGCGGCAACTCCAGCTCTTCGGCAATGTGCAGCAGGATCACGCCCAGTGACACCGCAGTCCCCTGACGGCTTTTCAACACCTTATCGATCCATAAGGCATCGGATAAATTGTAGACGCCACTGGCACCGCCAAAACCCCACTGGCGGTAAAACAGTTCCAGCAACTTCTCCAGTTGCAGGTCAGCATCACTGGCACTGCTGACATACGCACGCGCTTCCGCCACTAACGCTGCCAGCTGTTGCTCTACGGATTGAGCAGAAAAATCTTCGCGGATGGCGCAGGTTGCACCAATAACCGCTTCACATAACGGTGTTTGACTGTAATCGAGTTGCTCTGGCGAGGTCATACTATCCCCAATAACGGCATTTTGGTCATCGCCAGCTTAATCACTACCAGTAACGCAACGATCGCGACCAGGCAGGCAATCCAGCGGGTGCTCATCTTTCGCGGGCGACGACTCAAGGCCACGGAACCTAAGGCGATGTAGATAATAACCCCTAACAGCTTCTCAGTCAGCCAGCTTCCTTGTGGTGTGAACGGGTAAAAGTGCGTAATTACGACCAGCAGCACACCACTCAGCAACAAAAACGTGTCGTTGATGTGCGGAGCAATGCGCACCCAGCGGCGATCGAGCTGTGCTGAACCGGTGCATTTCCAGTAAAAACGCACCAGAAACAGGCTGACAGTAATCAGCACTGTAAGCAGATGAAAATGTTTAATCAGCGGATACCAGCTAGCCATCTTGCTTCCTTTATAAGAAAAATTGCCCAAGTGTAACGCGCGGGTTGCCGCCGTAGTCGTCCACTGTGTTGACCTGTTGATAGCCATGTTGAACCATCAATTCTCGCACCGCCTCACCCTGCTGCCAGCCATGTTCCAGCAACAACCAACCGCCAGCGAGCAGCCAGTTTGGTGCCGTTGCAATAATCACCCGCAGATCGGCTAATCCAGCTTCATCGGCCACCAGCGCACTTAGCGGTTCAAACCGCACATCACCCTGCTGCAAATGATGGTCGGTAGCGTCTATATAGGGGGGATTACTGGCAATCAGATCAAAACGTTGCGGGGTGAGATTGTCGAACCAATCGCTGAGGAGAAATTGTGCATTGCTGATGTGCAAACGCTGCGCGTTTTCCTGCGCCAGCGCCACGGCAGCTGCGATGCGATCACAGCCGATGACCTGACAATCAGGCCGTTCGCTGGCAAGCGCCAGCGCGATGGCTCCGGTGCCAGTACCTAAGTCAAGGAGAGTGGCGGCACGGGTCGGCAGATGAACCAGCGCCTGCTCGACCAACACCTCGGTGTCAGGACGCGGGATCAAGGTCGCATCGCTGACGCGCAGAGGTAACGACCAGAATTCACGTTCACCCACCAGATGCGCCACCGGCTCGCCCTGCGCACGTCGAGCCAGGAGCGCATTCAGTTGTTGTAACTGGTTCTCACCCAGCACTGTATCGTCAAACGCCACCAGCCAGGTACGGGATTTGCCGGTAACAAACGCCAGCAAAATTTCGGCATCGCGCTTGGGGCTGTCGCCGCCGCTCAGGGTAGCAACGGCATGCTTCAGCCAGTGGCGAATATCCATTAATCCTGTCCAGCCAGCGCGGCCAACTGGTCGGCCTGGTATTCCTGCACGATAGGCTCAATCAGGCTATCCAGCTTGCCTTCCATCGTCTCATCCAGACGATAGATGGTCAGGTTAATGCGGTGATCGGTAACGCGCCCCTGCGGGAAGTTGTAAGTACGGATACGGTCCGAACGGTCGCCGCTGCCCAGCAGGTTACGACGGGTGGACGCTTCCGCTTCATGGCGTTTTGCCATCTCCGCCGCGTGAATACGCGCGCCCAGCACTGCCAGCGCTTTAGCTTTGTTTTTATGCTGCGAACGCTCATCCTGACACTCCACCACAATGCCGGTCGGCAGGTGGGTAATACGGATGGCGGAATCGGTGGTGTTAACGTGCTGACCACCCGCACCTGAGGAGCGGAAGGTGTCAATTTTCAGGTCGCTGGGGTTGATATCCGGCAGCTCGGCTTCCGGCAGTTCCGGCATTACCGCCACCGTACAGGCCGAGGTGTGAATACGCCCCTGTGATTCGGTTTCCGGCACACGCTGTACGCGATGACCGCCCGATTCAAACTTGAAACGACCATAGGCACCATCACCCGTCACACGGGCGATGACTTCTTTATACCCGCCATGCTCACCGTCATTGCTGCTGATAATTTCCACCTGCCAGCGGCGAGACTCAGCATAACGGCTGTACATGCGGAACAGGTCGCCGGCAAAAATTGCCGCTTCATCGCCACCGGTACCAGCACGCACTTCGACAAAGCACGGACGCTCATCATCAGGATCTTTCGGCAGCAACAATACCTGTAGCTGCTGTTCCAGCACTTCACGCTTTTCGCGTGCGGTTTTCAGTTCATCCTGCGCCATCTCGCGCATTTCAGGATCGTCGAGCAACATCTCCGCTGTCTCAACATCTTCCTGCACCTGCTGCCATTCACGGAAGCAGCGGGTCACATCAGACAGTTGCGCATATTCGCGCGAGAGGGCACGGAAACGATCCTGATCGGCGATCACGCCAGCATCGCCCAGCAGGGCTTCCACTTCTTCGTGGCGTTCCTGGAGAGCTTCCAGCTTGGCAACAATAGAGGTCTTCATGTAATTGAGGGTATCCCGTAAAAGGTCGTGACAGCCTAATCGAGACCGAGGCTGTCACGTAAGATTTGCAGGCGTTCGCTGTCGCCATCGCGCGCGGCCTGCTGTAGTGATTTGGTTGGAGCGTGAATTAAACGATTGGTAAGTTTGTGCGCCAGTTCCTGCAACACTTTTTCGGCATCTGCTCCCTGACGCAGTGCGGCCAGCGCGCGCTCCTGCAATTCAAGGCGTACATCATCGGCCTGCGAGCGATATTCACGAATGGTGTCGACCGCGCTTTGCGCACGCAGCCAGGCCATAAATTCGCCGCTTTCCTGCACCACGATGCTTTCAGCCTGCACCGCCGCAGCTTTACGCTGGGCCATGTTCTGCTCAATGATCGCCTGAAGGTCATCCACGCTGTACAGGTAAGCATTGGCGAGCTTGCCGACTTCCGGCTCCACATCGCGCGGTACTGCGATATCCACCAGCAGCATCGGCTGGTTACGGCGGGCTTTCAATGCACGCTCGACCATGCCTTTACCAATAATCGGCAACGGGCTGGCGGTGGAAGAAATAATAATATCGGCATCAGCCAGTCGCGAATCGATATCCGCCAGCCCGATGACCTCTGCCCCGACCTCATCAGCCAGCAACTGCGCGCGTTCACGCGTACGGTTGGCAATCATCAGCTTTTGCACATGATGCTCACGCAAATGACGCGCGACCAATTCAATCGTTTCGCCCGCGCCCACCAGCAACACGTTAACCGTGCTGAGAGATTCGAAGATTTGACGTGCCAGAGAGCAGGCGGCAAACGCCACAGATACCGCACTGGCACCAATTTCAGTTTCTGTGCGCACCCGTTTGGCGACGGAGAAGGTTTTCTGGAACATCCGTTCCAGTTCACTGGACAACGCCTGACCACGTTGTGAATCGGCAAAGGCTTTTTTTACCTGGCCGAGAATCTGCGGCTCACCCAGCACTAAAGAATCCAGACCGCTGGCAACACGCATCAGATGGCTGACTGCCGCGTTGTCCTGATGCCAGTACAGGCTCTTACGCACATCTTCTTCACGCAGTTGGTGATAGTCACACAACCAGCGCACCAGCTTCTCCTGCAAATCGGCCTGCTGCTCTACGCTGAGGTAGAGTTCAGTGCGATTACAGGTGGAAAGCACCACTCCGCTTTGCACCATCGGCTGGGACAGCAGGCTGCTAAGCGCCTGATCCAGCGTGTCCGGCGTGAACGAAACACGTTCGCGCAGTGCAACGGGTGCGGTTTTATGGTTGATTCCGAGAGCGAGCAGCGTCATGGTGGTTCTGGTTGGGATATCCCAATTATTGTCAGGGTTTTGTGAAGCGCATTCTACAAGATGCCACAGATCAAGAAAAGCCATACAAAGCCTATGACTGTAATAAGATTAAACTGATCGTGCGCAATAATCGGTACAACAGCATTGACGGCTTAGATGCGGATGGTTAGCGTTACCGGTTACGAAGTAAAAACCTGTCTGAGGAGATGACCAGGTGATGCCTATGCCTTCGCGCAAGCTGTTGCGCCTTTTACCCCTTGCCAGCGTATTGCTGGCTGCCTGTAGCGTCAACAAACCGCAGGGACCAGGCCCAAGCACCACCGCACCCCAGTGGCAGCAACATCAACAGGCGGTGGCTAAAGTCAGCCATTATGAGACACGCGGTGCCTTCGCCTATATTTCTGATCGCCAGAAGGTGTATGCCCGCTTTAACTGGCAGCAAACTGCCGCTGACCGTTATCGTTTGCTGCTGACCAATCCACTGGGCAGCACCGAGTTACAACTTGATGCTCAGGGTTCCGTGGTACAGGTGGTCGATAACAAAGGCAAACGCTATGTCAGCAATGACGCTGAAAAGATGATTTCTCAGCTCACCGGGATGGATATTCCCCTCGCCAACCTGCGTCAGTGGATGATGGGGCTGCCAGGCGATGCCAGCGACTATCAGTTAAACGACCAGTATCAATTGCAGAGCCTGAATTACAGTCGTAACGGCCAGCAATGGCACGTAGCCATCTCAGATTACGACAGCAAAGTTACCCCTCCTCTGCCTGCCAATCTCGAGCTGACCGAGGGTGGACAGCGTATTAAGCTGCGGATGGATAGCTGGACCGTACAATGATTACCTCCTGGCCTGCCCCGGCAAAGCTGAATTTATTTCTTTACATCACCGGCCGTCGTCCTGACGGCTATCATAACCTGCAAACCCTGTTTCAGTTTTTAGATTACGGCGATACGCTGACCATCACCCCGGATGAGAGTGGCAACATTCGTCTATTGACACCGTTAGCGGGTGTGCCGGATGAACACAACCTGATCGTTCGTGCCGCTCGTGCCCTGATGCATGCGGCTGAAGCACGCGGTACGTTACCGCCCCAGGCCGGTGCGGCGATTGCGCTGGAAAAGCGGCTGCCAATGGGAGGAGGCCTGGGTGGTGGCTCATCAGATGCGGCGACGGTGTTGGTGGCGCTGAATCATTTGTGGCAAACGCGGCTTAGCGTAGATGAGCTGGCAACCCTTGGCGTGCGACTCGGTGCCGACGTTCCGGTGTTTGTTCGCGGTCATGCCGCCTTTGCGGAAGGCGTAGGTGAACAATTGCAACCCGCAGAGCCAGATGAAAAATGGTATCTGGTGGCGCATCCTGGCGTAAGTATCGCCACACCGGTCATTTTTGGCGATCCTGAACTGACGCGCGATTCACCGATACGCTCACTTGATGAACTTTTGCAGCGCCCTTTCCACAATGATTGTGAATCTGTGGCAAGAAAACGTTTTCGCGAGGTTGATGAGCTGGTTTCCTGGCTGCTAGAATACGCGCCGTCGCGCCTGACTGGGACCGGGGCCTGTGTGTTTGCTGAATTTAACACCGAATCCGAAGCTCGTCAGGTGCTGGAGCTTGCCCCGGAATGGATACGAGGATTTGTGGCGCGCGGGCTGAATGTCTCGCCGTTACAGCGTACTCTTTCCGGGATTTAAGCGTATGCGTGACTGTGTCACCCCTGTTCCAGGCACAGCACGCGACGCATCAACACACCTGTCTGAACACGCTTTGCGATATTCGCCGGTTATCGCAACGTCGTTCATTCGCTGGACGCAAAGCCTGAGGTTCTTCTCGTGCCTGATATGAAGCTATTTGCTGGTAACGCCACCCCGGAACTAGCACAACGTATTGCCAACCGCCTTTACACCAGCCTCGGAGACGCCGCTGTCGGTCGTTTCAGCGACGGTGAAGTGAGTGTACAGATTAACGAAAATGTACGCGGTGGTGATATTTTCATCATCCAGTCCACCTGTGCCCCCACCAACGATAATCTGATGGAGCTGGTTGTGATGGTCGACGCGCTGCGTCGGGCTTCTGCTGGTCGTATTACTGCCGTTATCCCCTACTTTGGCTATGCCCGTCAGGACCGCCGTGTGCGTTCCGCGCGTGTGCCGATTACTGCTAAAGTAGTCGCGGATTTCCTTTCCAGCGTTGGTGTTGACCGTGTTTTGACGGTTGACCTGCACGCCGAGCAGATCCAGGGCTTCTTTGATGTCCCGGTAGACAACGTATTTGGCAGCCCGATCCTGCTGGAAGATATGTTGCAAATTGGTCTGGAGAACCCGATTGTCGTTTCTCCTGACATTGGTGGTGTGGTGCGCGCCCGCGCCATCGCCAAACTGCTTAACGACACTGACATGGCTATCATCGATAAACGTCGCCCGCGTGCTAACGTTTCTCAGGTGATGCACATCATCGGTGACGTCGCTGGCCGTGACTGTGTACTGGTCGACGATATGATCGACACCGGCGGTACGCTGTGCAAAGCGGCTGAAGCGCTGAAAGAGCGTGGCGCGAAACGCGTTTTCGCTTACGCCACCCACCCGATCTTCTCTGGTAACGCGGTGGAAAATCTGCGCAAGTCAGTGATCGATCAGGTGATTGTCTGTGACACCATCCCACTGTCTGACGAGATGAAATCTCTGCCGAACGTACGTACTTTGACGTTGTCCGGTATGCTGGCCGAAGCGATTCGTCGTATCAGCAACGAAGAATCCATTTCAGCCATGTTCGAGCATTAATCGAACGAAACCGGGCCACCTCTGGCCCGGTTTTATTTCCCTGCCACACGTTTAAGTTCAGTTACCGATTAAGCCGCTTCGGGCGCAGATTTTTTCGCGATAATTTTCGTTAAAATTCGCTATTCGCGTTGCCATTCACTGTTTTCAACTAACACTACTATCCGGACTTTAGCCGTCCAGGGTTTAGTGGTATTTTTCACCACACTTTTTTTGAGAACTCCGACCACTATGGCTCTCGACATCTACACACTTTTTGTTTGCGAGCTCTATGTCCTGGGGTTTTTAAGCATCATTATGGTATTTGCCTGGATTGGCTCACAGTATGATCGGGTACTGGGTTTCACCACTCTGACGCTGGTGTTAACCCTTACAGCCGTGTTTCTGAGCAGCCTGCGTGCCGCAGGATTACAGTTCCTGCCCATTGCGGTGGGTAATATGGTGATGATGCTGGCTTATGGCAACCTGTTAAATGCTTTCCGGGTGTTTTGTAAAAAAACGCTTGGCATGAGCTGGCTGGCGGGGGCATTGCTATGGGCGATTCTGTGTATTTTCCCGGCGTTTTACTTCAGTCTGCCAAAACGCGTTCTGGTCGTTTGTCTGCTTTGCATCATCTACACCGGCGCATTGATTCAGCTGCTGTGGCGGGCACGCGCCGCGCTCACCGTCACCTTCTGGCCCGCGCAGATGTTGTTGTGGATACATTTGCTGTTTCACGTCGCACGAATTTTCTTTGATGACGCCGTTGCTACCCCGGTGCATGGTGCAATTGGTGGTTCCAGTTTTTCCGTGTACGTCATGCTTGAATCGATTCTGTTCGTTATTGGCCTGACGTTTACGATTCTGGCGATGGTCAATGAACGTACCCAGATCGCCCATAAACTGGCATCACTGCACGATCCCTTAACCAGTGTGTGGAACCGTCGCGCATTGTTCGAGCAGGCGGAAAAAATCATCGCCCGACGCTTACGGCAACAACAACCCTTCACGGCGATATTATTCGATCTCGACCATTTCAAAAGCATTAACGATCGTTACGGCCACCAACAAGGTGATCGGGTATTAATTGATTTTTGCCAGATTGCCCAAGCGTTATTGCCCGACGAGGGGCAGTTTGCCCGGTTAGGAGGTGAAGAGTTTGCCGCCATCCTGCCCGGCGACAGCGAGCAGGCACAATTGGTATGTGAACGTATTCGCGTCGCAACGCAGTTATCGCTGCCGGATAATATCAGCTACACCGTCAGTATCGGCTATGCAACAGCCAGCAAGGAAGAACTTCACTTTCCGACATTACTGGCATTGGCTGATGAGGCGTTGTATCGCGCAAAAGCCAGCGGCCGTAACCGTACTGAACAATATCTGACACAGTTACAGCCGTTGAATAAGGCTACGCTGGTGTAGTCTTATGGGTGATGCGTGTTACGACGGCAACGTTTATCACCGTAGTGGCGCAACCAAAAATAGCGGTCTTCCACTTTTTCACGCCCACTGACACGCGCACCCACCAGCCAGAGCAGCGCACCAATAAAGATGCTAAACATTGCGCCATGCGCCAGGAATTGCGGCAGATTTAGCGAAGGAATTTGATTAATGATCGAGTAACCGACGCCAAGCACCATGGTGAGTAAACCGAGACACATCAGGCCATTACCGATATAGCGAGAGTGATGACGTTTCATAATTCACCTCCATCCTTTTTTAGTAATGCCAAAAACAGCACATAACGTTAACTTGCTATAAGTTTAGGCAATGACCCGGGGTTAAGATGCGTGCATGATCACACATCTTTCACAATCCTGACGAAACTTTACCGCTTATCGGGTTGATTTCGATAGAAAATGATAAATAACGTAGCGGCACTATTCAGTGTCTGCGCCCTTTGTCATCTCCCCTGCCAGGCAGTAAACTAACGCCCTTTCGATTTCGAGACAGGATAATCATCGTGAGCAGCATTAAACTGATTGTGGGACTGGCTAATCCCGGCGCGGAATATGCCGCTACGCGCCATAACGCAGGTGCCTGGTATGTGGATCTGCTGGCGGAGCGCCACAATCAGTCTCTGAAAGACGAACCCAAATTCTTTGGCTACACCGCTCGCTTATCGCTGGCGGGCGAAGATGTGCGGCTACTGGTACCCACCACTTTTATGAACCTGAGTGGGAAGGCGGTCGCGGCAATGGCGACGTTCTACCGCATCGCGCCAGAGGAAATTTTGGTGGCACACGATGAACTGGACCTGCCTCCTGGCGTGGCGAAGTTTAAACAGGGTGGCGGCCACGGTGGTCATAACGGTCTGAAAGACATCATCAGCAAGCTGGGTAACAACAATAATTTTCACCGTTTACGGGTCGGCATTGGTCATCCGGGTGACCGCAATAAAGTCACCGGATTTGTACTGGGTAAACCCCCTGCCAGTGAACAGAAGCTGATCGATGATGCCGTAGATGAAGCGGTGCGCTGTACGGAACTGTGGCTGAAAGAAGATAAGATTAAGGCAATGAACCGTCTGCACGCCTTCAAAGCCGGTTAAGGCCAAATCCCGCGCCGCAGACCGGGAAATCTGTGTATAATGCGCGAAATTTTTTGAATCGTCAGCGTTGCCGGTCAACGCTGCACACTCAGCGAGAAAGGTAATCAGATCATGGGATTTAAATGCGGTATTGTGGGCCTGCCGAACGTCGGTAAATCCACCCTGTTCAACGCGCTGACCAAAGCGGGTATCGAAGCAGCCAACTTTCCGTTCTGCACCATCGAGCCAAACACCGGTGTCGTTCCAATGCCCGATCTGCGTCTTGACCAGCTGAGCGAGATCGTGAAGCCACAGCGCGTTGTGCCGACCACCATGGAGTTCGTTGATATCGCCGGTCTGGTGGAAGGTGCTTCTAAAGGTGAAGGCCTGGGCAACAAATTCCTGACCAATATCCGTGAAACGGATGCCATCGGCCATGTGGTTCGCTGCTTCGAAAATGAGAACATCATTCACGTCGCGGGCAAAGTAAACCCGGCGGAAGATATCGATATCATCAACACCGAACTGGCGCTGTCCGATCTCGATACCTGTGAACGTGCTATTCAGCGTGTACAGAAGAAAGCCAAAGGTGGCGACAAAGACGCCAAAGCTGAGTTGGCGGCGCTGGAGAAGTGTCTGCCGCATCTGGAAAATGCCGGGATGCTGCGCTCACTGAATCTGGATGCTGATGAGAAAGCGGCTATTCGTTATCTCAGCTTCCTGACGCTGAAACCCACCATGTACATCGCCAACGTTAACGAAGATGGCTTCGAGAACAATCCTTATCTCGACCAGGTTCGTGCGATTGCCGACGCAGAAGGTTCAGTGGTTGTGCCAGTTTGCGCCGCAGTGGAATCCGATATCGCTGAACTGGAAGATGATGAGCGTGCGGAGTTTATGGCTGAGATGGGCCTGGAAGAACCCGGTCTGAACCGCGTGATTCGCGCTGGTTATACTCTGCTGAACCTGCAAACTTACTTCACCGCCGGTGTAAAAGAAGTACGTGCCTGGACTATCCCGGTCGGTGCCACTGCACCGCAGGCGGCTGGTAAAATCCATACCGACTTCGAGAAAGGTTTTATCCGTGCCCAGACTATCGCGTTTGATGATTTCATCGCTTATAAAGGTGAACAAGGCGCGAAAGAAGCAGGAAAAATGCGTTCTGAAGGTAAAGAATACATCGTTAAAGATGGCGATGTAATGAACTTCCTGTTTAACGTCTAATTATTTTCAGCAACAGACGTTAATTAAAAGCCCATGCATGTGCATGGGCTTTTTTATTCACTCAACAATACCTCTTCGGTTTGTCAATTATCTTCAATTGCAGTTTACTGATTAAATACACTCCAGGGAATCTCCTCAGCGTTCGCCAGAACATTCTCTATTCAATCTCACACGCCCTTGTTATACCTTAAAGCCGAATTTATTCTGGCACTTACCTGCCATATTCATTCAATCGAAATAATATTTAAAAGAGACATGCAATTTTTTGGCCTGGGTGTTCAGACCTGTTGCAATTTACATTAATTATCCTCTGATTGGAAAGTGAAGTGAATCACATCAAAATAACGCCTGCACAGGTTGGCCATCGTTTATTACTGTTGGCAGGTGCACGCATCCTGTTGCAGTTGCGAAAGGATGGGAGTTGGGGACTGCCTGGAGGATGGCTGGAACCCGGCGAGCCACCCGAGCAAACGGTGAGACGAGAAGTAAAAGAAGAAACTAACCTGGATGTGCATCGAATACAGCTATTGGGTTATTTTTCCGGGCCTGAATACACTTTCAGTCAGATAAATAAAGAGCAAAACGATGTAGTCACTGCGCTCTATCGGGTTGATGAATGGTCCGGCGTGATGATCCATGATCCCAGCGAAAGTGATGGGCTGACTTTTTTTTCCTCCGAAGAATTGCCTATAAATATGACTGAAGAGTATCGGCACTATATCCGTTGCTATTTGTCACATCAGCGATAATTGTTTTCCCAACATAAGAATCCACGCTTGCGCGTGGATTAGCTTACTTAATTCCCATCGCATCTTTCAGGGTGAAGAACAGGTCCGTCTGGTCAGTCAGTCCAACCACATTCGCCGCATGCGGGCCATAGGCAGCAATACGCAACTGAGTACCGGTATGCTCCTGTGAATCTTCTTCTGAGTTACCGTAACTGATAGTCATCACCGCGCCATCTTTGGTGTTCAGTGCCTGAGTCAAGCCTGGTGCTTTGGTACCATTTTCTACGATCTGGCTACTGTGCGCGTGATCTGCCGTCACCACGACCAGGGTATTGCCATGCTCGCGAGCAAAAGCCAGGGCTTGTTGTACCGCTTCATCAAGGTCAACGGTTTCACCGATTTGCCCACAAGGGTTAGCGGCATGATCCTGTTTATCAATGGAAGCACCTTCAACTTGCAGGAAGAAGCCCTTGTCATTTTTGCTCAACAGATCCAGCGCTTTTTTGGTCATCTGCGCCAGTGTTGGCGTACTGGCCGGACGATCCTTGTTCACTTCACAGGTGACTACCGGCTTATCAAGATTGCCGTGATAACTGGCTTTCGGCCCCTGCCAGCGCACCGGCATATTGCCTTCAGAGAACAGCCCTAACAACGGTTTACGCTGGTCCGCCTGCTGGACCGCATTCATACCGTCGAGATTATCCACCAGTTGATAACCTCGTGCCTGCGCCTGCTCACGCAGGGTTTTACCCTGATATTCTCCCGCCTTCGCCACTTCGCTGAAGGTCCTGGCACCGCCACCCAACGTGACATCCGCACGGGTTTTCAGCATCTGCTCGGTGATGGAACCTCTACCGCCCTGCTCCAACGCGTTGCTCGGGCATAGCTCACTGGTTTTTTCCGGGCCATAGCATTTACGTGAAGTGACATGAGCGATCAACGCCGCAGGTGTTGCATCCTGTAGCTCCGCAGTTGAAACGTTACCGGTGGCCTTACCGGCGGCTTTCGCCAGTTCCAGCAGCGTGGTTTGGTCTTTCCCATTCACATCGACGCCAATCGCGCCATTATAGGATTTGGTCCCCGTGGCCCACGCGGTCGCAGACGCTGCTGAATCTGTGACGTAGTTCGGTTTGTGGGTTTTCTTATCCAGCGAGTAATGGGTGTATTGACCGGTTAAAGGTAAGGCATCAATCCCGGGGAAAAAGCCACCTGCGCCCATCGCCTGATTACGTGCAGCAGTGATTTCTGAGTCCCCCATGCCGTCACCGATCAATAGAATGACATTTTTCGCCGTACTGTTGCTCAGAGAAGCTTTGAGCGCTTCCGTTTGATCACCGGTCAGTCGACGCGCACCACCATGCTGAGTCAGGTCACCGGTGGCGGCGCGCGAGTAGCTGGTTGCATCAGCAAATGCTGCCGTCGCGAACAATGAGGTGATAAGCGGAACCGTAATCAAAGGTATCTTTTTCATTTATAAGCATCCTTATTCACAAATATAACCAAATGTTTCCGCTGACAAGTCTGCGACAATGCCGTGACACTTTTGTGACTGGCACGCAATATTTTGATGACAGGATCGGCAAAACGAACAAGGCTAATGCAATCCGCTCAGAGCTTAAGCGAATAGAAAAAAAGGAGAAAATAGAGCTTGACCCTTTTCAGCTAACTCCCTATAGTAGCGCCCCGTTGACCCGCTGAGGTTGGCAAACAAAATGTGGTGAGGTGTCCGAGTGGCTGAAGGAGCACGCCTGGAAAGTGTGTATACGGCAACGTATCGGGGGTTCGAATCCCCCCCTCACCGCCATCATTCTGAAGAAGAGTCTGAACTAACGTTCAGACTTTTTTTTTGCCTGTGCACCATACGTTGCGCACAAAAAAACCCGGCCGCAGCCGGGTTTTATGTATGAAATCTCAATGGTTAACTGTAAGCATGTAGCGTACGCTGACACAAGGCCGAACGGACACAGTCGTCTTTGCCAAAACGAACCACGCCGATCATCTCATCTTCTTCGAATCGTCCCAGGGCATCCGCGAGTCCGGATGTCACTCCGCGCGGTAAATCGCACTGGGTAATATCGCCGTTGACGATGACGGTCACGTTCTCACCAAGACGCGTCAGGAACATCTTCATCTGCGCAGCGGTGACGTTTTGTGCCTCGTCGAGAATCACCACGGCATTTTCGAAAGTACGTCCTCGCATATAAGCGAAGGGCGCGATCTCTACCTTGCCGATTTCCGGGCGCAGGCAGTACTGCATAAAGGAAGAGCCGAGACGTTTAACCAGAACGTCGTAGACCGGTCGGAAATACGGGGCGAATTTCTCGGAAATGTCTCCGGGGAGGAAACCGAGGTCTTCATCCGCCTGTAGGACCGGGCGTGTAACGATTATCCTGTCGATATCCTTATGTATCAGGGCCTCAGCCGCTTTGGCTGCGCTAATCCAGGTTTTTCCGCAGCCCGCTTCTCCGGTCGCGAAAATAAGCTGTTTCGTTTCTATGGCTTTAAGATAGTGCGCCTGAGCATCATTTCTGGCTTCAATTGGTGAACTGTCTCGCACATCGCGTGCCATGCCAATTGCATCCAACCCACCCATCTGCACCAGCGAAGTGACCGATTCTTCTTCACGCTGACGATGACTGCGAGAGTCATTACGAAGCACTCTGCGGGCTTCACGACGCGCTTTGATCACTGCTTTCTGTCTTCCCATAGTGGCACCTTACAGTTGGTTTCATTTATCGCTTCAGGATTATCCTGTTGCGATGACGTGAACGCTTTAGAGGTTGACGTGGCTTCCTTTAGAGCCGTTTCGAGCCATTGAGAATAGTGTGCAACAACGCGCAAACGCTGTTACGCACCGGTAAGAAATATGAGATTGAAAAAGAACGAAGCTTGAAAAGTGAAGAGGAAACTTTCGAGGGAAAAAATCCCCCGCAGTGAACTGCGTATGTTGAAGGGTATTTACCTGTCCTTTGAAGGACCGAATCATGCGCGAACTCCAGTGACCTTAGCCACACATCTGACAACGCTTATGATTAAAATGCATCATATTTGCGGTAATTTGCAACAGTAATTTTACCTGGTGACCAACAAAAAGTGACCAGGCTCCGTAAGCAGTTCACAGCTTAAATTAAATTTGTTTTATTTATCATGTAATTGATTAATTCGACTGCGCATGAAGTTTTTAGGAGGATTCGGAAATCATTCTGACCAGTTAATCCAACTAAAAACATGAAAGATCGCTGCTCCGTTTTCGCAGTCTGGTCAATGGAAAGTACATTTATTAATCAATCGGGTGTAAGAAGGAAAAAGGATGAGCTTACTGAGGTAAATGGCCTTTACCCGGCTTCTATTCTCACTGAAACGTTTCTTGTGCAAAACGTGCGACAAAAAACCCGCCTCATTAATGAGGCGGGTGACATCTCGGGAGAAGGATTTATTTGGTCAGATATTCCGCTTCTGCTGCGGCAAAGCGTTGTTGAGCCATCTGCGAGGGTGCGCGGCCCAACAGGCTGACGACGACAATCGCGATGCTGGCAAACAGGAAGCCAGGGATGATTTCATACAGACCCAGCCAGCCATATTGTTTCCACACCAACACCGTGGCGGCACCAATCACCATGCCAGCCAGAGCACCGTTGCGTGTCATACGCTGCCAGCACACACCGAACAACACCACCGGACCAAAAGCCGCACCAAAGCCCGCCCAGGCGTAACTGACCAGACCCAAGACTCGGTTTTCCGGGTTAGCCGCGAGGGCAATGGCAATCAGTGCAACCACCAGCACCATGATACGTCCCACCCATACCAGCTCTTTCTGACTGGCATTTTTGCGCAAAAAGCCTTTATAGAGATCTTCTGTCAGCGCACTGGAACACACCAGCAACTGGCAACTCAGCGTTGACATCACCGCCGCCAGGATGGCCGAAAGCAGGATACCCGCAATCCACGGGTTGAAAAGGATACGCGCCAATTCAATAAACACACGCTCACCATTCTGGCTCACACCCGCCGCCTCGCCCGGGTTATTCTGGAAATAAGCAATGCCGAAGAAACCCACAGCAACAGCACCGGCAAGACACAGAATCATCCAGGTCATACCAATGCGACGTGCGGTGCGAATGGAACGATGAGAGTCAGCAGCCATAAAACGCGCAAGAATATGCGGTTGCCCAAAGTAGCCCAGCCCCCAACCAAGCAGCGAAATAACGGCCACAAAATTCAAGCCTTTCAGCATGTCGAGGTTTTCAAGGCTTTTGGCCTCGATCACGGCCAGTGAATCAGACAGTCCTCCCACAGAGGCGATAACGACCACCGGCGTCAGAATCAATGCGAAAAACATCAGGCTGGCCTGTACCGTATCGGTCCAGCTCACAGCAAGAAAGCCACCCACCAATGTATAGAGGATTGTTGCCGCCGCACCCGCCCACAGCGCCGTCTCGTAGCTCATACCAAAGGTACTTTCGAAAAGACGCGCGCCAGCAACAACGCCTGAAGCACAGTAGATCGTGAAGAAAATCAGAATGACCAGTGCGGAGATAACACGCAGAATGTTACTGTTATCTTCAAAACGGCTGGTAAAGAAGTCAGGTAATGTCAGCGCATTATCATGATGTTCGGTCTGTACACGCAAACGCCCAGCCACAATTTTCCAGTTCAGCCATGCACCGATGATCAGGCCAATGGCTATCCAGCTTTCGGAAATACCCGACAAGAAAATGGCACCTGGCAACCCCATTAGCAACCAACCACTCATATCCGATGCGCCCGCAGAAAGCGCAGTCACCAGACTTCCCAAACTGCGGCCGCCCAGAATGTAGTCGTCAAAGTTTTTCGTTGAACGATATGCAATAAAACCGATTAAAATCATACCGAGGATATATATAAAAAAAGTCACCAGCATTGGTGTACTTACACTCATCCCATCTCTCCACTTATTGCGATTTCTATTTTGAAATCCTATTACCGACGCCATCGGAACGAGACAACGCCAGTACTAACCACCACCAGTAAACCGATTTCCACCAGGGCGCGGTATCCTGCCGCAAAGCTGCGGCAGGCACAATGCATTTAACACAGTTGTCACATTGGTTTCACCTCGCCTGACATTCCAGGTGTTAATAGGTTGCACCAAATCACACTTTTCAACCTCACCCAGCAAAGGAATTCAGCGACAGGTTGCAACAATGGCGTGTTATTTGCAGCAATATTCATGCCGTACCTGTCATAATGCGGCAAAAAGGTGATTATACTGCCACCGAAGTGCGCCTTAACAAGGTTGCACAAAGTTGCAACATGAGTGATAGTGCGTCCACGCCAAGCACAACATATTCTTTTTGAGGAACAGGTAAGCATGGGAACCACCACGATGGGGGTGAAGCTGGATGAAGCCACCCGCGACCGCATCAAATTGGCTGCACAAAAGATTGATCGCACGCCACACTGGCTCATCAAGCAGGCGATTTTCAACTATCTGAGCCAGCTGGAAGCCGGTGATACTCTGCCAGAGATTCCATTACTGGCAGGTGAGGCGACCCAGGATGACAATGCGCCAGATGAGACGGTGCAACCGTTCCTTGATTTTGCCGAGCATATTTTACCGCAGTCGGTAAGCCGTTCCGCCATCACTGCAGCCTGGCGTCGTCCTGAGACCGATGCAGTGTCAATGCTATTAGAACAGGCAAGGCTTCCTGCGCCTTTAGCCGAAAAAACCCAGCAGCTTGCATATCAGCTCGCGGACAAACTGCGTCACCAAAAAGGTGCAACCGGTCGCGCCGGGATGGTGCAAAGTCTGTTGCAGGAGTTTTCCCTCTCCTCGCAGGAAGGGGTCGCACTGATGTGTCTGGCGGAAGCCTTATTGCGTATTCCGGACAAACCCACGCGTGACGCGTTGATCCGCGACAAAATCAGCAACGGTAACTGGCAATCCCACCTCGGTCGTAGCCCGTCGATGTTCGTAAATGCCGCCACCTGGGGTCTGCTGTTCACTGGCCGTCTGGTTTCGACTCATAACGAAGCGAATTTATCGCGATCACTCAACCGGATTATTGGTAAAAGCGGCGAGCCGTTGATTCGTAAAGGCGTGGATATGGCGATGCGCCTGATGGGTGAGCAGTTCGTCACCGGCGAAACTATCGCCGAAGCCCTGGCTAATGCACGCAAACTGGAAGAGAAAGGTTTCCGTTATTCGTATGACATGCTGGGCGAAGCAGCGCTGACTGCCAGCGATGCCAAAGCCTATCTGGTGTCTTATCAGCAGGCGATCCATGCCATCGGCAAAGCGTCCAATGGCCGTGGTATTTATGAAGGTCCGGGGATCTCGATCAAACTGTCGGCACTGCATCCGCGCTACAGCCGTGCGCAATATGAACGCGTCATGGAAGAACTCTATCCAACGCTGAAATCCCTGACGCTGCTGGCTCGCTCTTATGACATCGGTATTAACATCGATGCAGAAGAAGCTGACCGCCTCGAACTGTCGCTCGATCTGCTGGAAAAACTCTGCTTCGAGCCGGAGCTGGAAGGTTGGAACGGCATTGGCTTTGTTATCCAGGCTTACCAGAAGCGTTGTCCGTTCGTCATTGATTACCTGGTCGATCTGGCACAGCGTAGCCGTCGCCGACTGATGATTCGTCTGGTGAAAGGTGCCTATTGGGACAGCGAAATCAAACGCGCCCAGATGGACGGACTGGAAGGCTATCCGGTCTATACCCGTAAGGTGTACACCGATATCTCCTATCTGGCCTGCGCACGCAAGCTGCTGGCGGTGCCGAATCTGATCTATCCGCAGTTTGCCACCCACAACGCTCACACGCTGGCGGCCATTTATCAGCTGGCAGGGAATAACTATTATCCGGGCCAGTACGAATTCCAGTGCCTGCATGGCATGGGTGAGCCGCTGTACGAACAGGTGGTGGGTAAAGTCGCCGATGGCAAACTCAATCGTCCGTGCCGTATTTATGCGCCGGTAGGTACACACGAAACCCTGTTGGCCTATCTGGTACGTCGCCTGCTGGAAAACGGTGCCAACACTTCATTTGTTAACCGCATCGCCGATACCTCATTGCCGATTGATGAGCTGGTCGCTGACCCGGTGACGGCAGTGGAGAAAATGGGCGCCAGCGAAGGCGCAATGGGGCTGCCTCACGCCAAAATTCCGTTACCGCGTGAGCTGTACGGAGAGAAGCGTGTTAACTCTGCCGGCCTGGACCTGGCCAACGAACACCGTCTGGCCTCGCTTTCCAGTGCTTTGCTCAACAGCGCCAGCCAGCCGTGGCAGGCCCAGCCGCTGATTGAAGGTGAGTTGGCTGTCGGCAGCAGCAACCCGGTACTTAACCCATCTGCGCCAGCCGATGTGGTGGGCCACGTACGTGAAGCCACCCCACAAGAAGTCTCACAAGCACTGGATGCGGCAGTGAATGCCGGCCCGATCTGGTTCGCCACCCCACCCCAGGAGCGTGCCGCCATTCTGGAGCGCGCTGCTGAGATGATGGAAAGCCAGATGCAGCAACTGATTGGCCTGCTGGTGCGTGAGGCGGGTAAAACCTATAACAACGCCATCGCCGAAGTCCGCGAAGCGGTTGATTTCCTCTATTACTACGCCGGTATGGTGCGTGACGATTTCGACAACGAAACCCACCGTCCACTCGGCCCGGTGGTGTGTATCAGTCCGTGGAACTTCCCGCTGGCGATTTTCAGCGGGCAGATTGCCGCCGCGCTCGCCGCAGGCAACAGCGTGCTGGCGAAACCTGCCGAGCAAACGCCGCTGATTGCCGCCCAGGCGGTACAGATTATGCTGGATGCCGGTGTGCCGTCTGGCGTGTTGCAGCTGCTGCCAGGACTCGGTGAGACTGTCGGCGCACAGTTGACCGGTGATGACCGTGTGCGCGGCGTGATGTTTACCGGTTCCACTGCGGTCGCGACGCTGCTACAACGCAATCTTGCCGGACGTCTTGATCCACAGGGACGCCCTACTCCATTGATTGCGGAAACCGGCGGCATGAACGCGATGATCGTCGATTCATCAGCACTGACTGAGCAAGTGGTGGTGGATATTGTCGCCTCCGCGTTCGACAGCGCAGGTCAACGCTGCTCGGCGCTGCGTCTGCTGTGCGTGCAGGAAGATGTCGCCGAACACACACTAAAAATGCTGCGCGGTGCGATGGCGGAATGTCGCATGGGGAACCCAGAACGCCTCTCGACCGACATCGGCCCGGTGATTGATGCCGAAGCCAAAGCCAATATCGAGCGCCATATTCAGGCGATGCGCAATAAGGGTTTCACCATCTACCAGGCTGCACAGGAAAATCCGCAGGACACGAAAGAGTGGGCGACCGGCACCTTTGTGAAACCGACGTTGATTGAACTGGAGCAGGTCAGCGATCTGGATAAAGAAGTGTTTGGTCCGGTGCTGCACGTTGTCCGTTTTGCGCGCAATAATCTGCCGCAGCTGATCGACCAGATCAATGCTTCCGGTTACGGTTTAACGCTGGGGGTACATACGCGCATTGACGAAACCATCGCCCAGGTGACGGCAGGGGCCAAAGTCGGCAACCTCTATGTTAACCGTAATATGGTGGGTGCGGTGGTTGGCGTACAACCGTTCGGTGGTGAAGGTTTATCGGGCACCGGACCGAAAGCGGGTGGCCCGTTGTATCTGTATCGCCTGCTGGCGAACCGTCCGGATGGCGCGCTGCTCACAACGTTTGATCGTCAGGATGCTGAACGTCCGGTGGATAGCACCTTGCGTACCACCCTGCTGAGCGCACACCAGGCGTTGCAACAATGGGCGCAGGACAAACCCGAGCTGCTGGCCCTGACGCAACGTTATGACCAGTTGGCACAGGCCGGTACCGTCCGTCTGTTGCCGGGTCCTACCGGTGAGCGCAATACCTTTACTTTGCTGCCGCGTGAGCAGGTGCTGTGTATTGCCGACAACCAACAGGATGCACTGACGCAACTGGCGGCTGTCACCAGTGTCGGTAGTCAGGCGGTATGGCCAGATGACGAGCTACATCGTTCATTGCGTGCTGCCTTACCAGCGGCGGTGCAGCAGCGTATTACGCTGGCAAAAGATCTGCTGGCCGCAGAGTTTGATGCGGTGATCTACCACGGTGATGCCGATCAGTTACGCAGCCTGTGCGAGCAGGTCGCAGCGCGTGAAGGTGCTATTGTTTCCGTGCAGGGCTTCGCCCGTGGGGAAACCAATTTGCTGCTGGAACGGTTGCTGATTGAGCGTTCGCTCAGCGTCAATACCGCAGCCGCCGGTGGCAACGCCAGTCTGATGACCATCGGTTAACATCATAAATAGAACATGCTTGCCCGTTATGCTGGCAAGCATGTAGAGACAAACCCGTAGCGGCGCGATTTATCGCGCTGTTTTTACAGATACGCGATAAATCGCGCCGCTACGGAATGTGCTTGCTTTTCGTTATGCGGCTGTCTTTCTTCGCTTCATACCAATTAATGTCGGGAACACAAACAGCGACTGCCCCAACCCTCGATTGGTCAGTGACCACACCAACACCGAACACAACGAACAGATGGCTACGATGGCAATGGGATACAAGCACGCCCAAAGTATCGAGAACCACGCCTGCTCGTACAGATGATGACGCTGCGCAAATAAAATGGCTGACATGCCAAAATATTCAATAAATATGCGATGAATAACATAAATTTGCAGGGTATTGCGACCAATCCAGTTCAGATAGGTCATGCGGAAATGCGCATTCAGCCAGCGGCATATCGCCACGCTTAACAGCACCGCGATGATGCACAGAAACAGGTTCCTGCCGACACCAAAGATAATGTTTACCCCCGCAAAGGCGGCCAGCAGTGCCCAGGGGACCATATTTTCCCGCTTCCAGCTACTGAGCCGCAGCATCAGTGGACTCCAGAACGCTCCCAGCAGGAAAAACAGAAGATATTGCGCCAGACTCTGCGGTCCCCAGTACGGGATAATTTTCACTACCGCCAGATAATTCAACACCACCGCCACCGCCAGCAACGCCATTCTCTGCTCACGAAAGATCTTGGCTAACAGGAAATAAATGCCCAGACCGTAGAGATACCATGACGTGCTCATCGCCATAAAGGTGAGCTTCAGAAACTCCAACAGCGATCCGGCATAGGCCGCATTGGTATTGTCAGAAATACGTTGCCCGGTGATTTCCGATGAAATGCCATCGATGGACCACCACTGAATAAATCCCCATAAAATATAGAGATAGAACAGATTGGTAATGCGGCTGGTGAAAACCTGCTTCCACGGGCGATTCATGATGCCATTCGCCGCCAGCAGTCCCGACACAAAGAAGAAGGCAGGCATACGCAGTGGCGACAGAATCGTATTAAACTTCACCCAAATTTCCGCTGGCAGCCAGCCTGCCGACAGATAATGCACGGTATTTTCGAATCCGGGTAAAACCGTATGGTAGAGCACCACTAACAAAATGCAGGTGCCTTTAAGGGTGTTCACCCATAATATCTCATCGGTCCTGGTGTTATTCATATGATTAACTCCCGCTGTGTCAGTCTTGAACGCGAAATTTGACGCCGAGAAATGAGGTATGACATTTTTAATAGTGAGAGGGATTATCAAACAGGCGGGGCAATCTGACTGTAGCGAAAGTCTTAAAAAATTTTTACTGGCCCTATATAACAATGCGTTACGTCATAACACCGGCCAGCATAACTAAGCAGGCTAATAATTTTCTCCATTTATTTAAACGTTAAAGTGAATATTGATACACATCAATCGCAAATAAACGCGGTCAATAATTAAGATTTACTCACCTGCTTTCAATCCACACGGTAATCAAATAAAAGTAAAAATAAACAGCATGTGGCAGAGAGTTAAGAAAAAAAATTCTGCCTGTGCTGCTTGTAAATGGCGAAATGGCCAGTTTTCACTGGCCTGTATTTCATCAGGATAACGGCGATGATTTTGCTTCAGTGGCTTGCTTACGCAGTAAACGTGGGTAGAGAAACAGCATCCGCCCCGGACCATGATTTAATAGCGTCCAGACCACTAATGACAACGAAGTACAGACGGCTACCCCTGCCAACGGCATCAGTAATGCCCATGCCCAGCTAAAGGTGGTGTTACCAAACCAGCCATAGTGCAAAGCGAGCGTTAGCGCACTTAATCCCAGCAGTTCAATAAAGATGCGGTGCAGCACATAAATCTGTAGCGTGTTCCGGCCAATCCAGTTAAGCCACGCCATATTGCAACGTTGATTGAGGAAGCGGCACAGCACAATGCCAAACACGATGGTCAGCAGGCTATAGAAGGGATTCTTGTAACTACCGCCGACATGATGCGCCACACCGATTAACGCGATACCGGCCAGGAGCAGCCAGTGTTGCCGCTCAAGGTGGCTGATGGCGATCAATCTCTCGCTAAAGAAAACGCCTAGCAGAAAGTAAAGATAGTTCTGAGCCACGCTGGCGGGGCCCCAACCGGGGATCAGACTGAGCTGAGCAGCATAGTTAGCCACAATTGCCAGCAGCACCAGCGCCACCTTCTGGCGGTGAAACAGCTTGGTGAACAGGAAAAAGCCTGCCAGCGCATAAAGATACCAAAGGCTGGTCATCGACAGCAGCAGCAACTTGATGAACTGAAGTGGAGAATCCGCGTAGGCGGCGTTTTTCGCCGTCGATAAGCGGTCACCCATCATATGCGTTGAAATGTAGTGGATGCACAGCCACTGAATCACGCCCCACAGCAAATAAAGATACAGTATGTTGCTGAATTTCTTTGTAAACACTTCCTGCCAGCTTTTTTTACTGATGGCGCTCGCCGCCAGCAGGCCAGAGACGAAAAAGAAAGCGGGCATACGTAACGGGGAGAGGTATTTATTAAAGGTCACCCAGCCTTCAGCAGGCATGATCCCGGCGGTCAGATACTGCAACGATGGGGCAAAAGTGGTGATGATGGCGTGGTGTAGAACCACCAGCAAAATACAGCCGCCTTTTAGCGTATTGATCCAGAGTACCTCTTGCCTGGCAGACGTCATTGTTAAGTCCTGATTGTGTCATGAATTTGTAAATAATTATTTTTATTTATTAATTCATCACAATCAGTACCACTCTTAAAAAGACCGCAAGAACCCAGTAGAGTAAGTGAAGGTAAAATAAATACTTAAAAATCAGCACAATGGAAAAATAAGGCTAATTTTTTTCGGAAGAAACTGATGTGGAAAAATGAGGAAAACGCCGTGAATCATCCACGGCGCTTAAGATTATTGATTAAGGAATTTATCGAGGAACTGTCGGGTACGGGCATGTTGCGGATTGCTGAACAGCGCCTTCGCCACCCCCTGCTCCACGATACGGCCCTGATCCATGAAGATGGCACGGTCAGCAACGTCGCGGGCAAAGCTCATCTCGTGGGTGACGATCACCATCGTACGCTTCTCTTCTGCCAGCGCACGGATGGTATTCAGTACCTCCCCCACCAGCTCAGGATCAAGCGCTGAGGTGGGTTCGTCGAACAGAATCACCTGTGGGCGCATTGCCAGTGCGCGCGCTATCGCCACACGCTGCTGCTGTCCACCGGACAAGCGTCGCGGGAAGCTCTCTTCCTTACCGTGCAGCCCCACTTTCTCCAGCAATGAACGTGCACGCGCAATGGCCTCCGCTTTCGGTTCACCTTTGACGATCACCGGCCCTTCGATAATGTTTTCCAGTACCGAACGATGGGGGAACAGATTGAAATTCTGGAACACGAATCCCACCTGCTGACGCAGACGGCGCACCAGTTCCTTCTGTTTGTTGATGCCGAGAGCAGCATCGACGGCAATCTCGCCCACCCGGATGGTGCCACTATCCGGCACTTCCAGCAGGTTAATGCTGCGCAATAAGGTAGTTTTACCCGAACCGCTCGGCCCGATAATCGCAACCACTTCGCCAGAAGCCACGTCCAGATCGATACCGTGCAGCACCGTCTGGCCGTGAAACTGTTTCACCAGCTGACGTACTTCAATGGCACTCATTTCGCCTCCCGATCCTGACGATTAACATGCGCTTCCAGTCGATTCTGCAAGGCGGAGAGTACCGTCGCCATCACCCAATAAATCACCGACGCCGCGAGGTACATGGTAAACACCTCCAGGGTACGCGAGGTGATCAACTGCGCCTGACGGAACAACTCCGGCACCTGAATCGTGGCCGCCAGCGAGGTATCTTTCACCAGACTGATAAAGCTGTTGCCCAGTGGTGGTAGCGCGGTACGTGCCGCTTGCGGCAGGATCACGCGACGCAGCGTTTGCCACGGCGTCATACCGATACTGGCCGCCGCTTCCCACTGACCACGCTCAATCGCAGCAATCGCGCCACGTAGCGATTCCGAGGCGTAAGCGGCGGTGTTTAACGACAGACCAATCATGGCGGAGGGAATGGGATCCAGCTCGATACCAAACTGCGGCAGGCCGTAGTAGATCATAAACAGCTGGGCGATAAGCGGCGTGCCACGAAAGATCGACACATAACATCGCGCCAGCCAGTTAATCGGCCAGAAGTGCGACAGGCGCATCAATGCCAGCACAAAGCCAAGTATCAGCCCGAAGAACATGCCGCCGATACTCAGTTGCAGTGTGAACACCGCGCCTTTGAGTAAAAATGGTGCTGAATCCAGCACCAGTTGTAGGCTTTCCTGCATTATTTAGTAACGTCCGCGCCGAACCATTTCTCGGAAAGTTTGCTCAGGGAGCCATCTTTCTGCATATCAGCAATCGCCGCATCAATCGCTTTCAGCAGATCATCATTACCTTTACGCAGTGCCACGCCAGATTCCAGACGCGAGAAGGCCGGGCCTGCCACTGCCAGGGTATCGCCAGTTTTCTTCACCAGATCCAGCGCGGCCAGACGGTCCACCAGGATGGCATCAAGGCGGCCTGAACGCAGGTCCTGATATTTGGTTGGGTCATCATCATAGGTGCGAATATCCACGCCCTTCACGTTATCACGCAGCCACTGTTCATAGTTGGAGCCAAGACCCACACCGACTTTCTTACCGGAGAGATCGTCCGGCTTAGTAATGCTGCCCGCGTTTTTCTTCAGCGTCAGCGCCTGCACACCGGAAATAGTGTACGGCGTGGAGAAGTCATATTTCTTTTTACGCTCATCCGAAATGGTGACCTGGTTGATGACCACATCGATACGTTTTGAATCCAGCGCGGCCAGCATACCGTCCCATTTGGTTGGTTTCAGGCTGGCTTTCACGCCAAGATGCTGCGCCAGTTGCTGGGCGAATTCCACTTCGAAACCGGTCAGTTTACCGTTTTCATCCTGGAAGCTGAACGGCGGATAGGTTCCTTCCAGCCCCACCAGCAGCGTGCCGCGTTCTTTCACTTTATTCAGCAGATTTTCTGCCGCGAAGGTTTTCACATTGAAACCGGCGACCAGCGCCACCGCCATCACTCCCATCACCAGTTGGCGACGAACCTGTGAGAAAGCCATAAATACCCCATTTATTATTTGTGAGTTGTGTGCGTTATTTCACCGGGTCAGGCAAATAACGGCCGGATTATAAACCTTTTTTTACCTGCGTCTCAGACCGAAGGATGATAAGCAAATAACGCGGGTGATCCGCCGGTATGGACAAATAACAACGGGCCTTCACGACGGAAACGGTTCTGGCTGATGCCGTCAATCAAACCGGCCATCGCTTTTCCGGTATACACCGGGTCAAGCATGATGCCTTCCAGCCGCGCCAGCAGCTTCACCGCCTCCATCCCCTCTTCGTTCGGTTCGCCGTAGCGCGGAGCATAATATTCATCCCACAGCGTAATGGGGGCGCGCGCTGCAACCTCCAGCTGCTGCGCCAGTGCCGTGCGGATGCGCTCAACCACGGGCAGTTGATCTGCCACTTTGCGCGACACCGTCACACCCACCAGCTCGCTGTCCGGCAGCAGTTGCTCCAGACCAACCGCCAGGCCAGCATGAGTACCGGCACTGCCGGATGCCACCACCACGGCGGCAAAATCCACCACGCCTTCGCTTTGATGCGCAATTTCCTGGGCACATTCCACATAACCGAGTGCACCCAGTGCATTGGAACCGCCCACCGGCACCACATAAGGACGAAAACCCTGTGCTTCGAGACGTTCAGCCTGCTCCGCCAACTGTGCCGTCGGATTATGCAACGCATCGACCATCACCACCTCGACG
Source organism: Pantoea sp. X-Soil-TKNS-1279 (assembly GCF_059730565.1). Taxonomy (NCBI): domain Bacteria; kingdom Pseudomonadati; phylum Pseudomonadota; class Gammaproteobacteria; order Enterobacterales; family Erwiniaceae; genus Pantoea; species Pantoea sp. X-Soil-TKNS-1279. Next base: position 2,576,964 of record NZ_AP035948.1, read on the forward strand.
TCCATCAGGTCCAACAGCAGTCGGTTGCCGTTACTCAGGTAGTTTGGTGCCGTGGTGCCAATCGGGTTTTCCAGCAACGGCACGCACTTCAGACCAAGACGTGCCGCCACTGCCGCCGTCTGACGTACGTGGTTTGATTGTATTGCACCCGCCGTCAGCAGCACATCCGCGCCTTCGCGCAGCGCATCGGCCGCGAGGAATTCGAGTTTGCGTAGCTTGTTACCACCGAGCGCCACCGGGGTGAAATCATCACGTTTAATGAAAATATCACGCCCAAGATAGTCAGAAAGACGGGGCAAATGCTCTAGCGGCGTGGGAGCACCCAGCAGCTCAAGACGAGGGAATTGGTGCAAAAGATGTAAGGACAATGCAGCCTCCATTCGGGCAAATTGCGATTATTCTTACAGTGTTGCAGAAGATGAGAAAAGTCGCACCCGGAATTCACCGGGTGCAATCCCTGTTGCTGGCGTCTTCGACAACAACAGGGGGAGGATCACAGTTAGCTGCGCTGCCAGCCTAAAAACTGGTCATATTTACGCAAAGCGATGCGGTAATTATTATTACCGGCATCAGGTAAATCGTTCTCCAGACACTCATGCCAGCTGTTGCCCCGCAAACGTTCTGCCGGGAAATTTTTCGCCTTGAGCATGTCATCGAGTCGACGTAAACGCACCACGTATTCGCGGATGGTGCTGTGACTCATCTCAGTCTGTTCAAAGAGGTATTGCTTGAACGCCATGATATCGAAGTAATTCGGATGAGTATTACAAAAAATGTCGCTGCAAAAACGGCACAACGCAGTCAATTCCGGCTGGAGTTTCATCCACACCTGATCGTCAATCATTTGGTCCATGCGAGCAATGGCCTCTTTATTGATGATCTGGCCGCGGAACACTAACGCCATACGGTCAAGAACCTTGCCACAATGTGAACAATTGCTTTGGCTGTGCTTGTAGTCTTTAAGGTAGCGACTTAAAGGTCTGGCTTTGGATTTGGCTCCCATTGCTGAGTCCCCGGTTTTATTTTTTTTGGATCCCCAGGAACTGATTCTGTCAGCGCGCTCCCGTTAAACGGGCACGCAGGCGTTTGATCGCCTGACTGTGCAGTTGGCTGACGCGGGATTCGCCCACTTCCAGCACCGCGCCAATCTCCTTCAGGTTCAGTTCTTCCTGGTAGTACAGTGTCAGCACTAATTTTTCACGCTCGGGCAATGCCTCGATCGCTTCAATTACGCGCTCACGCAGATTCCCTTCCATCAGTTGATGAAGCGGGTTGGCTTCTTCATGCCCTTCCGTCACCAGCTCTGCGCTGTCACCGTGTTCTTCCCGATACTCGTCGTAGGAGAAGAGTTGGCTGTTGTTGGTATCGAGCAGAATCTGCCGATACTCCTCCAGCGAAACATTCAATTGATCAGCCACTTCCTGCTCGGTAGCCGCGCGCCCCATCGCTTGCTCTACCTGATGCATGGCGCCAGCCACTTCGCGCGCATTACGGCGTACGCTACGAGGTGCCCAGTCGCGACTGCGCAATTCATCCAGCATTGCTCCCCGGATACGCTGCACGGCGTAGGTGGTAAAGGCGGTGCCCTGTAACGCGTCGTAGCGTTCCACGGCATTCAGTAAGCCAATGCCACCGGCCTGCAACAGATCGTCAAGCTCAACGCTGGCGGGCAACCGTACCTGTAGGCGAAGCGCTTCGTGCCGCACCAGAGGAACGTAGCGCTGCCAGAGCGAATGTTTATCCATCACGCCATCGGCGGTATAGAGATCGTTCACGTTGACTACCCTGCGTTAATAAAGTTATCGGCATGATTATCTAATTCTGTAGGGCGTTTTGATTGGAGGAATAGGCGGGCAAAGCGCGGTTATTTCAATTTGTAATTGATGGCGGCACAGCAGGCCGCCACCCAAGACTTCCCTAACGCAGATTACGCAGGCGCTTGCGCGTGCCGGGCGGTACGTTGTCCCATAACACGCAGGTTTTCCCCTCAAGCGACTGATAGAAAGGGCTAATGTTGCCATCGCTTTCAAGTTGCGCGTTGAACACCACCTGACCGGTTTCCGCATCGATGCTTAACATGCGGTTAATAAATAGCCGCTGTAAGTCACTGCGCAGGAACAAACCGTTATCCACGCTATTATCGGCGAGAAATCCTTCTTCATTTTCCTGAGTATCGATATGACAGGCTTCGACCCACGGCCAGCTGTGTCGTTCAGTCAATCGCGTGCCTGTGATCACGCAAGCGCCATAGCGCGCTTTAACCGCCGCGCTAAACTCGGCCTGACTGGCACGCTGGAATACTCGCGCTTTAACCCGCCTGCCGACTTCAGTACCGGGCATCACCGCAATCGGGACTTTATGTTGCGGTGTACTCAGCACCACCAGGAATTGCACCTTGCGCGATAATGGAAAACAGGGATGAGCCTGTGGGTCGAACAACTGCCAATATTCGTCGTCTTCATTCTGGCGCATCAGCACCAGCTTAAAGCCACGGCTTGCCAGCAGGTTCTGCGCCTCTGCCGAATGGGGATCGAGCATCGCGTAGACGCGGGTTTCCCCGACGACCTTCCAGCGATTTTCTTTCTTTATTTCGTCGGTGCGGCGGAAATAGAGGAAAGCCTGCTGGTTCTTCAGGTAATGCTCAAAGCGACGCAGATAGTTTTTGCGTTCGTTGTCGTCCGAGACAAACAGCAGATCCTCAATCGGGCTATTGATCTCCTGCTGAGCGAACACCGCGCGTATCACCAAATTGCGATAGCTGGTTGACGGGCTCAGCAACCCACGGGCGGTAAGCTCTTTCTCATCAGGATTTTGCTGCATGTAGCGCAACGCGATCTCTTCGAAAGTCAGTAGCTCACCGGGTAACAAGTCATAATTGAAGCGCATAGACACCCCAGAAAATGGAAAAAGTACGGCAAAAATTCGTGTGATTCTGAAGGGAGTTATCGGCAGATTTGCAGGGTTCTGTAACAGGTTGGTTACTTTTTTATGGTAGCGAACAGTGGCCATCACCGGCAAAGCGCCCACGGAATTCAGTCCTGTGCAGTTTGCGCCTGGACGAGCTGGGCTTCCCGTCTTCGGATTGGCGTGCCCGTTCAAGCGAGGTGCTCCCTCTCCTGCTGGAAGCAAACGTGTTGAAAAAGGCAAATTGAGCCAAAAACCCTGTCTGTTTATGCCATTGCACTGACCCAAGCCTGAATAAAATAAGGCGGTTAAATTTACTCAGGCTAAGGTTGGACGCCATGTCTTCACCCTCCCGGGCGCTGCTGCTAGATGCGGGATTCGCCTCACTGCCCTTTCTGGATGTATTACGCCAGCACGGTTACCGCACGGCGGTGTGCGGCAGCAAAACCCAAGACCCTGGCCATCGTTTTGCAGATGACAGCAGTCCTGTTAACTATGGTGACGTGCAGCAAGTCATTGACCTGTGTCGCGAATGGGGCATTTCGGCCCTGCTGCCCGGCGTCACGGATGTCTCTTATCTCGCCGGATCACGGGTCGCAGAACAACTTGGTTTTTCCGGATTCGATACTCCGGATGTTGCCGATACGTTGTTCCAGAAGGACCAGTTTCGCCAATGGGCACAGGCTAACCATTTCCCGGTGCCAGCAGCGGTACAGCAGTTAAGCGAAAGCAATGGATTGTCTTTACCGCTGATCGTTAAGCCAGTTGACGCCTACAGCGGGTTAGGGATTACCCATATCTCTGAACGCGAACAGTTAGCTGCTGCTTTCCTCGCTGCTCAACAGGCTTCACGTAGCGGTGAAGCGTTGATTGAGCAGTTTATTAATGGCACGCTGCACAGTCACTCCGCCTTTATTCGTAAAGGTGAAATCGTCTGCGAATTTTATGTCGATGAGTTTTGCACCGTTTATCCGTGGCAAGTCAACAGCAGTTCTCTCACCACGCAACTGAGCCGCACATTACAGGATCGCGTCAGCGATTGTCTGGCGACGTTGACGTCACAGCTCAATCTGTGTGATGGCCTGCTACACACCCAGTTTATGACCGACGGCAACGATTTTTGGTTGATTGAACTGACACGACGTTGTCCAGGTGATCTCTACAGCCGCCTGATCAGCCTGTCGACCGGTGTGCCTTACAGCAGCCATTTTGTCGCCCCCTTTATCAATATTGATGACCACTTTGACCAACGCCGCCCGGTACGCCAGCGTTTTATCGCCCGTCATACCGTCTCCGTCGCCGAAGCAACCCGTTTCGCGGGTTTTCACTTTGCCGCGTTACCGGCAAAAATACTCGATGTCATCCCCCTCAAGTTACCGGGCGATGCACTGGAAGCCGCGCCACGCGACCGCGCAGGACTGGTGTTTGCCGAGTGCGACAGCCTGACCAGGCTGGCGCAACTGACGCCGCATCTGAACCAGTATCTTAATCCCCCGATGCAACAGGAGAGAAAGTCATGACCCAACCACTCAGGATTGCCTTCCTTGGTGGCGGCATCAATTCCGCCATCGGCCAGACCCACAAAATTGCCGCCCAGATGGATGGTGAATTCCATCTGGTCGCTGGCTGTTTCAGCCGCGATGCACAGATAAATCAACAAACAGCGCAGATCTGGGGCATCGCCACCGATCGTCTGTACGACCATTATGAAGCGCTGCTGGCAGCAGAACATTCACAACTGGATGCGGTGGTGATTTTACTGCCTACGCCGCATCATCTCGACGTCATCGTGCGCTGCCTTGAATATGGTGTCGCGGTGATATGTGAAAAGGCATTGGTGGAGTCAGTCGCCAGCGCGCTGGTGGTCAGCCACGCCCTGCAACGTACTGGTGGTCGCCTGTTTGTTACCTATAACTACAGCGGTTACCCAATGGTGCGCGAGCTGCGCCAGCGCATTGCCGATGGCGAGCTGGGGAATATCCAGCAGATCCTGGTAGAGATGCCGCAGGAGGGCTTTAGCCGTCGCAATATGGCCGGGGATGTAGCACGGCCACAAAGCTGGCGTCAGTCCGACGGAGTGATCCCCACGGTATCGCTCGATCTCGGTGTTCATGTGCATCAGTTAGTGGATTTTATTGCGCAACGTCGGGCGACCGATGTCTATGCGATCAATAGCCACTTCACGACGTTACCCAACATTATCGACACCGTCCATGCTGTTTCCCGCTATGAAGATGGTCTGGTATGCCAGTATTGGTACGGCAAGGCGGCGCTGGGTTACCGCAATGGCTTACGTATCCGGGTAATGGGCGATAAAGGTAGCGCGGAGTGGTTACAGGTGGAACCGGAAACCCTGAAACTCAGCAATGTGCACGGCCAGGTCACTTTGATTGACCGTACCGATAATGCCAACCGCATCGCTAACCTGCCACGCTACTGCCGCTTCAAGGCAGGTCATCCGGCTGGATTTATCGAAGCCTTTGCTAACTACTATGCGGATATCGCCCAGAGTTTACGTGGCGAACACAACGACTACAGTCAGGGTATTGATACGGCACTGAGCGGGCTGAATTTTCTCGAAAAAGCCCAACGCAGTGCCACGTTACACCAGCCAGTAACGCTGCTGGACTTGCTTTCCCATCCCGCCACTGCGACCGGTTAATGCGCTAACACTTTGCTCCCCCCTTTCGGGGGGAGCCGTTCTCAGGCCGCCGCGGTCTGACTGGCTGCCAACACAATATCAATAATGCGCGCTTGCTCTGTCTCAGTCAGCGTGGGATGGATCGGCAGGCACAGCACCTGCTGGGAAGTGGCACTGGCAACCGGCAGATTGTCAGGATGAGACGACTCATAACCTTTATACATCGGGAACTGCGAAATCAGTGGATAGAAGTAGCGACGGGCGTAAATCCCTGCGTCCTTCATCTGTTGATAAAGCTGGTCGCGCGTCAGCGGAAAGTGTTCCGGGTGGATAAACAGCGGGCAGTAGGCGTAATTCCATTCGGTTTGCGCATCCGCCTGCAACAACGATACCCCTGGCACTGCGGCTAACGCCTCAGCATAGCGTTGATAAATTCGTTGACGCACACCAAACGCGGCATCCACATGCTTTAGCTGCAACATACCAAATGCCGCCTGGAATTCGCTCATTTTGCCATTGATGCCCGCCGCTACGACCGTTGTTTCATCAGCAAAACCGAAGTTCTTCAGATAATCAATGCGACGTTTAATCTTCTCATCCGGGCAAATAATCGCACCGCCTTCGAAGGTATTAAACACCTTCGTGGCATGGAAACTCAGCACAGATAAATCACCATGATTCAGGATGCTGACCCCTTCACGTTTCACGGCAAAAGCGTGTGCCGCGTCATAAATCACGCGTAAGCCATAGGTATCGGCAATGCGCTGAATCGCATCGGTGTCACACGGCAGGCCGTAGCAATGCACAGGCATGATGGCGCTGGTTTTCGGCGTAATTGCCGCCTCAATTTTGGCCGGGTCGAGGTTACAGGTTTGAGGATCAATATCGACAAACACCGGCTTGATGCCGTTCCACAACAACGAATGTGAGGTCGCCACAAAGGAGTATGGTGTGGTGATCACCTCACCATCAATACGCAGCGCCTGTAACGCGGTCATCAATGCCAGCGTGCCATTAGAAAACAAGCAGATATGTTTCACGCCAAGGTATTCTGCCAGCGCAGCTTCCAGGGCCTGGTGATACGGGCCCCCGTTGGTCAGGTATTTGCTCTGCCAGATATTTTCGAGGTAAGGAATAAACTCCTCCAGTGGCGGCAGTAAGGGGCTGGTCACCAGAATATTTTTGTTGTCGTAATGTGGCGCGATTTTTTTCATCGAGGCCCCCTGCGGGCAAAGTAATGTGTCACGGTTATTGGAGATCTACACCGGCCTGCTGCCAAAAGGTCGCAAGCGTGTTTGTCGTTAACTGGTTTTCGCGGGTTACTGGCGACACCACTGCTGGCTCAACGTTCTGAAGCCATTCACGTAAGCGAGTAATCCAAACATTGTCTTTATTCCTTACCGCTGTTACTGACCCGCCGTGTGCCAACGCGATATGCTCACTGCACAACACCGGAAGCGAAGCCGCCTGGTAATGCAGCAGGGGTAAATTATCTTTGAAGCGGTTTTCATCATTGTTGAGACGAAACAGCACCGCCAGATTGACTTGCAGGGATATGATGTCATCAGCGTTCACTAGCACAGAGTGCGTTCGATGTATTTCACTCACACCGGCAAACCAACCGGCGGGAACATCGCCACGAATGACCCAATCGATAAATCCCGCGGTTTCGTTGATGACAGGGGCAAAGAAGCGCTTATCAGCATCACTTAATTGCAGAGTGTCACATAACACCCGCAGTTTCGTGCCGCGTGGGGCGACTTCTAACTGCAGTTTTGGCATGACCACCAACGATGGCAGGGAATAGACCGTTTGCTTGCGTTTTTGCAGCCAGAGTTTTAATTCTTCGTTGCATACCAGCCAGCCTGCGAGCCAATCGGCATGCAACAGTCCCTGGACCGTTTGCTGATTGATGCCAGCCTCAGGTAAGCAATACGTCTGGCAACCGGTCATGGAGGTAATCGACTTAAGATGCCCCAGTTGGCGTTCGCCCACCTCCGCCGATATGATCAGCATGTCTGGCTGTAAGCGCACCAACACCCAAGGCGCGAGGGCATCATATGTGAGCAACGCAATCTGTTGTTGCTGCGCCATCGCGCTCAGTATCTCTCCCAGGTAAGCGCTGGCGGGCATGCCGTTATCTCCCTGTACCCAAACGACGCGTGGGATGTTTGCCTGGGCGAATGCTGGCCACATTTGCTTGACGCTTTCATCAACCGTGAAGGGTTCGCCATACAGAGAATGACTGGGGTGATAGCCAGGGTCACAGAATAGACTTCTGCCCCATTGCTGCTGAAGATGCGAAGCCTCGACAGAAGATGGATTAAATCCACGCGCATCAGCATCAGTTGCGACTACACTATGGGGCGTCCAGATGGACAGGTAACCGGCTTGCGCGACCTTGAGGAAAAAATCGATTTCCGCCAGAGCAATGTCGCCATAACTCTCGTCCAGTCCCTTCATCTCATGCCAGCATGTTTGGCGAACCACCAGGCATTGCCCATCTAACAGGCGAGAATAACGGTCACTTTGCAGGAAACCGGCGGCGATCATCGAATCCCAACGTTCGCCCTTACCAATGTGCCCGGCAAGGCCACGATAACCACCAATGATGCCAGCCGACAGGATATGCTGCTCCGTATGGATCAGTTTTGGACCAACCACAGCCACTTCCTGACGTTGAGCGTGATTCATCAGCGCAGAAAGCCAGTTATCACTAAAGAAAATCAGGTGAGGTTCGATAAAGCAAAGAAAATCGCCTTTGGCGTGTTGCGAAGCACGATTGCGTAATATTACAGGCTGCCAGCCGACAGTAAGATTAATCACCCGGATACGCGCAGGATCAATGCTTGCGAGTCCCTCCAGCCATGTATTGATCGTGCTATCACTATGTTGATGATTGATCACCAGCAATTCGGTATTTGCCCATGCGTTATATTGCAGCAAACTGGTGATTGCACGTTCAAGAGCCGCCAGTTTGTTGCCCGCCAGCAGTATTAAAGAAACCAAGGGTTGCGCTCGATGATGGTACACAACACGCATCGGCAAACCGGGTTGTACCTCTACGGAGGCCGTCGGATAACCTCGTTGGATCGTCAACGCGTTTAGCGCCTGAGCAGCCTCATCACTCTCCTCGGTGTGCACTTGCGGCTGCGGCAAAATACAGATCAGGTCTGGATAATGCCGAATAGCCATAACACCGGCATGGAGATAAAGTTGTTGCAGCACGCTAACGTCCAGTGCCTGCGTTAAATGGGCTGTATCCAGCCATTGAGCGAATGCACTTCGCGCCAGCAGGCAGCGTTTCAGATAGATTTCGGGTGCGTTACTGAACAGATCCCAATCCCATTGCGGTTTGAGATGTGGAACCGGCTCACCGTTAGCATCAAGCCATAACTCGTCGGCATACACCGCCTGCACTTGCGTCTGACTCGCAAGGAAATGTGCCAGGCCCGGCCAGCAATCAGCGCTATAAAAACCACCAGCAGGAATACACTGCAACCAATCAAAAGTATCCTCAGCAACCTGCCGTGCCAACCACCCTCGCCAATGCGTCAGTGCAACAACCTCAACACCTTGCCTTGCGGCATCCTGACGCGATGTAACAATGACAACAGCCACGTAAGCAGGACGTTCAGCCAGCGTATCAAGCGTTAACGACAAGCGATCGGGATGTTCAGCATCATCAAAAATCGTGATAAGCAAACGAGGCATCTGCGTAAATTGCAGTTTGCTTTTCAGCGCAGGTGTCAAACTTCGGTTCACCAACCAATTTTCCAGGCGTCCTTCCCAAACCGTTTGCTGAAATTCTCTGGCTGCCTGCTGTGAAGAGCTCACCAGATGGTCAAGCTGTGACGCAGTCTGTTTACGGCGCTCAAGTAACACATCATGCATCTCTCCGATGTTACTGCGCACCCTCTCCAGGGTCCCAGGTTTGTCATCCCAACAATAGCCTAATCCATTTAGATCATTGATCGTTGCGGGTGTTACCGCATGCTGTTCATAGCCCCTGGCCGTCAACGCCACCACCGGACAACCACAGAGCACGGCTAGCAATCCTGTTCCCGAGGATTCATAGGTGTATAACGTACGGGTAGTTTTGAGTATTTCGGCGAGTTGTGGCAACGATAACGGATTACGCATGGAGAGAATCTGTATATCCGCAGGCAATGACGCGAAGTCAACGGCAGATTCTGGAACTCGATTCAGGTACAGCACATCACGATTACGTTTACGCTGCTCATCACAAAACAGGTCAAGGTCATAACACTCAATATTGAGAATATTGGCGTGGTGGTGCTTTGCAGCGAACTCCGGTCGATACCAATAAAAGAGGTCGCCCACCTTGTCTTGTAATGTATTGCCATTAATTGCCGACTCACGGTTCAACATATATCGCACCACGACCGGAGCCTGATGTGGATTCCCGCTGACAACTTCTGGATAAACAGCAATAAACAGGCCGCCGCGCAAACGGTAGTCACGCAACTCTTTCCCGGTCACCGCCGGGGTATTCCATTCTGGATTGACCTTACAATTCACCATCCATGCGCGTCTGCCACTTTCATTTAACAGATGGCACAAGCGATGCATAACCTGCACGCCAGCAGAAGAGTCGCGGTAATCTGGCGCGATAATGAAATAAGGGAAATTTTCGTCCTGAATAGTCGTCATCATGGTTACGCGTATATTGAGCGGCAAGTGTTGCCGGGCAAATTTTCTCTATAGTAGCCATGACAGGTGACAACCAATCCCTAAAACAGAGGGCAAAAACGCGGCATTTTTCATATCAAAGGAAACAGGCTGGATGGGATACCCAGCCTGCGTGCCACAGTAATCAGGCGCTCCAGGCTTTGAGCCAGTTATCAACATGAGTGCCTTTGAGCATCCACTCTTCACGCACCTGCCGCTGGAGGGCGAGACCGGTTCGTTCACTTTCATTCAGGTCATTAAGATGCATACGGATCGCATCGACCCAATCTTTGAAGCGATTTTTCACGCGAGTCACCGGTAAGTTAGTGTGGCGATAACATTGGACATCGCTGCACACCACCGGGATGCCACAAGCGCCATACTCCATCAAGCGCAGATTGCTTTTGCAATCGTTGAAGATATTATCCTCTACCGGTGCCAGAGCCAGATCCAGATTCAGTGCAGCCAGCGTGGCCGGATAAAGGCTGATGTCCACACCTGAATGATGTTCATGCACGTAAGGGCGCAGTTTCTCCGGGCACATCCCCATGAACACCCATTCCACTTCGTTGGCAAGCGCTTTGACCACATCCGCTATCATTTCCAGGTCCCCCTGATGACTGGAGCCACCAGCCCAGCCGACACGAGGTTTACGCCCTTGCCCACGTAGACTGTGTAGCCCTCCCCACCAGTTAACCGGCAAACGGTTAAGCACCACCTGAATATCAGGGTGGAAAGACGACAGGGCCTCTGCTAGTGGCTGTGTCGACACCACGAAGCGGTCAAAATAGCTCAGGCTTTTACGTAAATGCCCCGATACTTCCTGCCGGAAATTGGCGCGGTTGTAGTGTTTCATGGGCAAATTAAGAATATAGTCATCCAGCTCAAACACTTTGAACATTTCGGGAATCTTACCGGCACGCTCTATCCAGGTATGAAAGGCAGGTGCATACCGGCGCTGGATAATCAAACTGTCTGGACGATACTGTGCCACCTCACTCAGGTTAAGCAATGAGAGAGAGGCATTACCCTGTGCCTTGCCTTCCATTTGCATCGCGTGCAAGGGTTGCAGCATACGATAGTGACCGCAACCCGCCGTATCTGAGTGATGGAGTAACAGCTGTGGTAAACCCGCACTTCTCACTGGCTGCCAGCACATTTCACTGTCATTGCTGATATCAAAATGTCGACCACGTTGCGACAGGTTGGTGTTATACGCTGGGTCGCGTCCAACTAACGGTAACCAGCGCTGCAACAGCAAATCCTCTTCCTGTTGCTTGAGTCGCGCCGCAGCCTGGATCGACACGCCCACAAACGGACGTTTTCGATCTGCCGCCCGCAATACACGGGCATAGGGCGTCCACACTGTCAGGTAGCCTTGATTTCGGGCGCGCAGGCAAAGATCAACGTCAGTGAATAGCGTCAGGGTTTCATCGAAACCATTCAGAGCGGCAAACACCGTAAAACGAACCAGCATAAAGTCGCCTGATACGGCACTGTAGTTTTGATCGAGATGTAGGCGTCCAAGCGCAGACGGAGCCTTATCGTCCTGGCCGCGAAATACATCGCCAGCGATGCCATTAACACCAAGGACAAAGCCCGCATGGCGCACTTTATTATCCGCCGACAGTTGCTTGCCTCCCACAATCGCCACTTCCGGGCGTTGCGCGTGATTGAGCAAATTCGCCAGCCACTCGCCATCCGTAATGGCTAGCTCACTGTGCAGAAACATCAGGTATTCGCCCTGTGCATGTTCTGCTGCCAGATTCGCCATTGCGCCCTGATGCCATTCACCGTCGTAACGCACGACGCGGATACGCTCTACATCAACGGTTGCAATCGCCTCAAGCCAGTTATCGCGCTCCTGGCTACGCTGATTGTCAGCCACGATCATCAACTCGTAATGCTGATAACGTGTCTTCTCCATCAATGTTGTGACACAGGTGATCAACGCCGCCAGGCTTTCCCCGGCCAGAATGATTATGGAAACCTTGGGTTGATCAGCATGGTTATAGCGCAGCCGATAGTTGTAGTAGCCATCAAGCGCAATTTCCGCCTCTGCATAACCACGGTTGTGCAGATGACGCTGGATAATCTGTGCATCCTGCGCAATATCTCGTGGTCGAAGATGAGCTGTCAGAAGTGGTTCCGCGAGGTGACCGACGACATTCAACCCCTGCGATTCAATCAGTTTGACGATCAGATCCAGTTCAGCTGACTGGTTAAAATTGATGTCAAACCCCTCTGCTGCGAGTAACAGTTCACGACGAAATAGCCAGTGTCGTGCCATGGACTTCGGTGAACTGAGCAACATATCCAGATTGAAATCCGGGCGGAATGCCAGACCTGCGGGTTGCTGTTCAATATAGAAATACTCATCTGCATACAGCGCCAACACGTCATCCCGTGATGGCAAAGTGGTAGACAACGCCATTAGCCCGGAGAGATTAAAACGTGTTCCGGCCTCAACACACATCAACCAAGTGTACGTCTGTTCAGCAATGAGCTGGTTAATTATCGCAAGTCGGGATTCAGCTGATGCAGGCCAGGCTGGGACTCCCTGCGTATTGTCAGTTACCTCACCGACCAATAAAGGGTTAAGTACCAATAATGGCGAAGAAAAATCACTCAGGGATGTTAACGTGTCATTCAGCTGCTCTACATTTTCAGGCGTGACGATAATGATGATCGCAAGGCTCGCAGGCTGTGGTGCACGATCGCTCAACTGTTGCAGCGCCGCCTGGTGAACCGGCTTCAGACTCCGTACCGCATTCCAGTGAAAAAGCGTACTGAGACTGAGTGCATGATATTGCAACTGCCTGACATTATGCTGCGTAAATGCCGCTGGCTGTGATAAGGGCGCAACAGAGATGAGCTCTGATGGCCCTTTTGCGCTGCTCTGCCAGGATGCTTGCCGCAAAAACTGAATCACTCTCTCTCGCGACGTCCGAGCCGGCTCGTCATCCTCGATCTGATGAGGTTGAGGATGGACATCAGAAACGCGTACTGCACAGAGTGGGGTCGGGAACCAAACCGCATCACCTTGTGCTAACAATTTGCTATACAAAACCAGTGCACCTGCTGGTGCTAATGTTTCATTCTCAAGGGTGAACAGCGCCTCTGGTTCTGGCATCAGTGCCAACAGGCACTCCCGCCTGATTAAGGTCGCACTGAGGTCACCGATCAGGTTGTAGCTGAGACGACATTGATAACGCAGCAGGTCGGTACCCTTTACCAGCCCCGGTTGTGGCAAAAATGCCGCTGTGGATAACGTATCCGCCACATCCTCACCGCCTGCATCAAGTCGCTTACGTTTGGAGACAGCCAGCACCGCCTGAGGCAGGCTTTCTAACGCCTGGACCATCGTTGAAACACATTGAGGTGCCAATTGATCGGCAAAACTCAGCAACTTAATGTATTTGCCTTGTGCCGAATGGATCGCTTCAGCCAGTGCTGTTGAGTACCCAGCTGGAAAGATTAAGTGCCTGACGGTATGTCCTGGCTGATTGAGATAAGGTTGTAACCGTTGACCAATAAACTGTTTGCCACTGGTATCGGAGACCAGAATCTCACAATGCGGATAGTCCTGTGCCAGGGCGCTTTTAAGCGCTCCCTCCAGCCATACGGGAACGTGTGCAGTGATAATAATGCTGACAAGTGGAGAGTGATTCATCAGAGGCCCTTCGCTGGAATACGTTGCGCCAGCACTCTTTGTCAGGCGCAGAAAGACGAGTATTCCTCATGATAAAGACCCTCTCTGGATTCAATCCGTCGAGCAACACCGTGAATCGCCGCCTATTCATACCGTTTTGGTCAGCAATCAGGCGCTGCTGAATGTCATATGGCCGGTGATTTTGGCGAAAGTTTTAAGAAACGCATAACACCCGGACGTCGCTCGGAAGTCAGTAGTAAACGGTTGTCGTCGGTTAAATCACGCAGCTCAGCCAGATGGAGTGTGGCACGCTCGACAGGTTTAAGCAGCTCGAGGTCAAATAACTGACTTGCTGTGCGCAATAACCTTGTATAACGTGGCAAAAAATCATCAACCCAATGATGAATTTCAATGATAACAGTACAGGATTGCAGCAACGAAAGTGTTTTTTCGCTCAACAATTCAAACTCAAACCCTTCAATATCCACCAGTACAAACGCGTTGTTCCTTTCCTCCGCAGATAGCGCGGCGAGACTCTTCTCAGTCGCCTCACCAAAAATACGCAATTCACCGGGTGAACCATTGTTTTGCCAATTTTTGGCGATGACTTCGCGCCCTTTTTCCGTTATTTCAAAGCAAGATGTCTTGTTAAATTTACCGGAAAGCAGCATCCCAATAGCATAATATCCATCAGCAGCACCAATATCGATAAATCGGCTGTACTGATCGGGATTTATTTCTCCGACAATATCAAGAATCTCTTTTTCATATAAACCCAGACATTGTGACGCAAGATCAAGCTTACCCCACCAGGTATTACGATCGAGTTTCATGCCAGTAAAAGGACCGTATTTAACATGGCCCTCTAACTGTTCAAAGACTTCAAGTGAAATACGCTCCTGGCGTTCCCGAATCGTCTCCGTACGCCATTGTTCCCGCTGCGCTGCTGTCGATTGAGTTGCACGCATCAGCATGGGTTCGAAATAGCGACTTTCACCAGTAATAAAATCTTCAATGTCTCTCATGTCTTTTCTCTTTGATAAAATGCCCGGAAATGCCTTGATTTATAACGCCTGTAATATACGCTTGCGTTCAGCATCATCTTCTTCACGGCTATAGTCCGCAACAGTACAAGAAGCACAAATTCCTTTTTTCAGGCCAAAATCAAATAACCCTTTACGGAAATTACTGAGCATTTTCCCAGCATAGATGTCATAGATTGACAACGTCTGTAAACTCCCTGCTGAAGCAAGATTAGTCTTGTCATCAAGAAAACTTTCGCAGCAAGGTTGAACCGTACCGTCATAGAAAATAGTGAATTCTCTAAATGGCTTCACACAGGGCTGCGTACGAATCGCACTGCTCGCAACATGTTCTGTTAATAATCCCGCGCGATTTGTGCCGCTTTTGCGCCAGTCTGGCCATTGAACCTTAATTTTTACGCCCCGCAGGCTGAACTCAATATTCGTTGACTGCGTCACATCATCTACACTGAAATCGGCAAACAAGTGTTCGCAACCCAATCGCTCGACAATTTTATGCACTCGCCGACAAATGGAGGATGCACTTTGTATGACGTTCGCATTGGGATGTAACGTCACACATATGGCATCCAGTCCACTTTCAGCTAAGGTAGCCAGGCGTTCGCTGTCCAGATAATCCCCATTACTGTTAAATGCCACATGGGTATAGGGTAACGTGCGTTTTATCAAAGCAATTTTGCTTTCCAGTGCCAGGTCCATTAACGGTTCGTTATAAAGATTTAACGAGATGCGATTCTCATAACGAACTGCCGCCAGTTCATGACAGATCTTTTCTAATAAAGTCTGGTCCATGAAGCGTTGCACTGACTGACGATTTGAAAAACTTACCGGGCAATAATCGCACTTCCGGTTACAACTGTATGAGAGCTCCAGGTTGACGATTTCAACGTGTCGTTTAAACATGATTTGTTTCTGAATATCCGTCAGTAGCGCACTGCGACGATTATCTAACAAATTCATAATGCTTTCGTCTGAACCGAAACTGATCTGATCGAAATAGTTCATTGAAACTCTCCTGCTTATCCCCTCCGGTTTGACAAGTTATCTGCTCTTACCGAAGCCAGAATGGGATGACTCTGCTAAAGTGCCAGGAGGGATCCGGGCGGTTAAATGAGATTAAAATTAACACCGGGTAAACCGTTTCAATCGTGAGATAAAGGCCTAATTCACGACTATTTGCCGCCGACATATTCACCCTGGTGAGCGTGTTCTGGCTTGCAGAAAGCAAAAAACGAAGGGTGTATAAACACCCTTCGTTTACGTTAATCAGATTCAGTAACTCGTTATGCCAGACAAGTCTGTTTGGATAACGCCTGTTACGCTGATTAGCCTTGCAGCAGAGACAGAACCTGCTGAGGTACGGCGTTAGCTTTCGCCAACACGGAGTTACCTGCCTGCTGGATGATCTGTGCTTTAGACATGTTCGACACTTCTGTTGCGTAGTCCGCATCCTGGATACGTGACTGCGCTTCCGACAGGTTCGTCGTGGTGTTGTTCAGGTTGGTGATAGCAGAGTCCAGACGGTTCTGCACCGCACCCAGGCTTGAACGGTAGGTATCAACTTTAGCGATAGCTTTATCCAGCAGCGCCAGCGGGTCAGCCGTTGCTGCACCAGCGAATTCTGTGGTTGCAGTCACGCCACCGGTAGAGCTCAGTTCGATACCTGAAGTTGTGCCAGAAGTCGCAGCAGTTGCATCGGAGCTGTTTGCCAGCAGGCCAGAAGACACGCTGTAGTTTTTGTCCTGGATGGTGACGTAGGCAGTTGCGTTGCCGCTGCTGTCGGTGCCAACTTTAATCAGCTGACCGCTCTGTACCGCGCCGTTAGTGGCGATACCGTTAGATTCGTCACCGTAAGAAACGTCGGTGGTGTTCAGTTCAACTTTACCGGCATCTGCACCGCTGTTATCAACAGATACAGAGTAGTAATCGCTGCCAGACTGAACAACATATTCGTTGGTGCCAGAGATCTGGTGCAGAGACAGAGTACCGCTGCTCACGCCCAGTTTGGTTGCTACGTCTGACATGTCAACATCAGTCATCACGCCGCCAGTATCGGCAACCTGAGTAACCGCGTCGGTCACATCCAGAGAGTTTTTAGAAACAGAGAAGCCGCTCAGACCCAGAGTTGAAGAGTCGATCTGCTCCAGGTTGATGTCGATGGTTTCGCCATCGTTAGAACCAACCTGAATGCTCATTGAGCCGTTTTTAGACAGCACGTTCACGCCGTTGAAAGTGGTCTGGTCAGACACACGGTCGATTTCATCCAGACGTGATTTGATTTCGTCCTGGATTGAAGACAGGTCGGAATCAGAGTTGGTACCGTTCTGTGCCTGTACGGTCAGTTCACGGATACGCTGTAAGTTGTTGTTGATTTCAGACAGTGCGCCTTCAGTAGTCTGCGCAGCAGAGATACCGTCGTTGGCGTTACGAGCTGCCTGAGTCAGGCCGTTGATGTTAGAAGTGAAGCGGTTAGCAATTGCCTGGCCCGCTGCGTCATCTTTAGCGCTGTTAATACGAAGACCAGAAGACAGACGCTCAATAGAAGTAGACAGAGCAGACTGGTTCTTGTTGATGTTGTTCTGAGTGATCAGCGAGAGGCTGTTGGTATTAATGACTTGGGCCATGATAAATATTCCTGTTAATCAAGTCTTTCGGTTAAGGTGTGGGCTTCAACCCGCCGGCTTCAGCGCCGTCAAAGTTGTTATCGTCTGCCCTTAAACAACCTTTAGATTTTTTTTAGTACCAGGCAAAAATTTTTGTCTTCAGCCTGTCACGCTTATGTTTATCGCCCGACCCGCTGACTTCTTTAGATATAAATGATCACTTTTCTAGCGTCAGAAATACCCTTCTCTATATGCGCTATTCGCTTTATTACTCGCAGGTAAATAATTTTAAACTTTCCCCATCGAAAGCCGATAACCCCGGTATTCACTCTCCGTGTCGACATAAAAAGGAAACAACATGGCAAGTATCTCTACCCTGGGTGTCGGTTCAGGCCTCGATTTAAGTAGCATTCTGGATAGTCTGGAAACCGCCGAAAAAGCGTCATTAGATCCTATCTCTACTCAGCAGACCGCTTATACCGCCAAGCTGAGCGCTTACGGTACGTTGAAAAGCGCATTGACCACTTTCCAGACCGCGAATACCGCATTGAATGACGCAGACCTTTTTACTGCAACATCTGCCACCAGCAGTTCCAGTGCCTTTAGCGCCACGACATCTGGCAGCACAGTAGCCGGAAACTACACCATTAGCGTGTCACAGCTGGCACAGGCACAAACTCTGACTTCAGCAACACAGACCAGCAACAGCACCGCGCTGGGCGACAGCTCTGCCAGCAGCCGTACGATGACCATTACCCTGGTGGATGGCACCAGTAAAGACATCACCCTGACCAGCGATCAGACGTCATTGACGGGTATGCGTGATGCCATCAACAGTGCCGATGCCGGTGTTACCGCCACCATTATTAAAACCGGTGATAGCAGCTATCGCCTGTCACTGACGTCGTCAGAAACCGGCAGCGATTATGCCGTTAGCAGCATCAGCGTGACCGGCGATGACACCCTGCAAGGCATCGTGGGATATGACTCAACCTCCAGCAGCAACGCCATGACGGAAAGCGTCACTGCCCAGAACGCCAAGCTGACGGTTAACAACGTTGAAATTGAGAACAGCAGCAACACCATCAGTGATGCGCTGGAGGGCATTACGCTCAAACTTAATGACACCACCACCGGTAACGCGACATTAAGCATCACCAAAGACTCGTCGAAAGCGCAAAGCGCGATTGAGAGCTGGGTTGATGCCTATAACACCCTGCTGACGCAGTTCGACACCCTGACCAAATATACCGCGGTGGATGTCGGTTCAGATTCACAGGACTCCAGCAACGGCGCGCTGCTCGGTGACAGCACCCTGCGTACCATTCAGACGCAGCTGAAAAGCATGCTGACCAATGCGCAGAGCAGCTCAACCTATAAAACGCTGGCGCAGATCGGTATTACCACTGACCCGACATCCGGTCAGCTGGAGCTGGATTCCGATGAACTGGAAACCGCCCTGACCAGCGACCCTGATGGCGTGAAAGAGATGATCGTTGGCGATGGCACCACCACTGGCATCACCACCACCATCGCCACCAACCTGACCAGCTGGCTTTCTACCACCGGTATCGTTCAGGCGGCCACCGATGGCGTGAGTAAAACCCTGAATGATCTGACCGATCAGTACAACGATATGAGTACGCGTATCGATAACCTGATCGCGCGTTATAAAACACAGTTTACTGCCCTCGATGTTTTGATGAGTCAGTTAAACAGTACCAGTAGCTACCTGACGCAGCAGTTTGATTCTTCAAGCAGCTCCAGCACGACGACCAGTAGCTCATCCTCATAAGGAGTGATTCATGTATAGCGCAAATGGCACCCAAGCCTATGCCAAAATCGGCGTTGAAAGCGCCGTCATGAGCGCCAGCCAGCAGCAACTGGTGGTGATGCTGTTTGACGGTGCGCTCAGTGCACTGGTACGCGCCCGTCTGTTTTTGCAGGACGGAAATATGGAGGGCAAAGGTCTGTCGCTCTCTAAAGCGATCAATATTATCGAAAACGGACTCAAACAGGGTCTGGCAGAAGGCAGCGGTGATGAACTCACCGATAACCTGTTAGGGCTGTACGCCTACATGGTTCGCCGTCTGTTACAGGCCAATCTGCGTAATGACGTAGAAGCCATCGAAGAAGTTGAAGGGCTGCTACGTAACATCGCTGATGCCTGGAAAGAAGTCGCTCAACCTCAACACCTTCAGGACGCCGTTTAATGACTATCGCACCGCATCTGATTGCCATTTATCAGCAGTTACTCGATCTCAGCCAGGGAATGCTGCGCCTTGCCGCAGACGGCGAATGGGATGAATTAATCACCAAGGAGATGGAATACGTTAGTGCGGTGCAACAGTTGGCACGATCGACGCAAGATAACGCACCTTCGCTGCAAACTCAGGAGCAACTGCGCCCGGTATTACGCCATATCCTTGACAATGAGAGTGAAGTCAAACGCCTGTTACAGGCACGTCTGGATGAACTGGCACAGTTGGTTGGACAATCATCACGGCAAAAAACCATGATGAGCGCCTATGGCAAGCAAGGCAGCGTATTGGTACCACGTCAGTCAGTCTGAGTGTTACCTGAAGTAGCGGCAGCGAAACCTCTTTCCCTGCCGCTATTTTTTCAACGATTAATTCTGTGCGGCACTCTGCGTCGGACGCAAAATCTCGGGTTCAATATTCTGAATCACATCGTCATTTGGCCGTGCGGCGACTTCTTTTAATGCCTGCTGACATTCAACGGTTGGACGGTCCACTTTACGCATCCGCAAGCCATCGTAACGCAGCTCACCATTATTTAATCTCAGCGGCATCACACGTACCTGGCGTGTCACGTTAACCCATTGGTCATCCAGACGAGTCAGCTTGCCGGGTTTGGCAATAACGCGCTGCCACTGGCGGCAATCAAGCGTATCGCCCTGTGCGCCAATAATCAGACTGCCAATTGCCTGATCGCTCACCAGCTTGCGTTGGGGACCGACCGTTTGCCAGTAGCCCTGCAATTCCGCTGGCGCGGGCGTCTTCACCGCCGCTTCATAATTGTTGATTTGCGCACACCCCGTCAGCGCCAGCGCGGTCAATACCATCCACTTTTTCATCATTCGATCCCTACACTCGCTTCAATGGCGGCTACGTTATAATTTTTCCAGGGCGTTGCGCAAGGTATCTGCACAGGATCTGGCTGGTTCCTGACAAGCTGACGCATGCGCGCTACACTACGCGCCGAGTTTATTAGCAGGAACCTCCGCATGAAAACGCCAGAACAATATTACGCCCAGGCCCGAGAAATGTTTTTTGCCGCCCATCCTGATTTCCAGGCGGCGCTGGATGAATTGACAGAGAATGATGCGCAGCAAGCGGGCATGACCCTGACTGCGCTGCACCAGTGGCACGCAGAACGTATCTATGCCGCGTTCTTACGCCAGAAGAACCTCGACGGCATGCTGTTTTCTATTCAGCTTGCCGAACCGGATAAAGCGGTGGCCGCAGAGGCCATCGAAACCTACCTGAAATCTCACGCGGCGGCGTTAGGTATGACGTGGGAAGAGTTCTGTATTAAGAACGAACTTTAAACACTTCAGTTTTGCGTGGTCGCGATTTCACACCTCCTACCACTCAAAATGATCAGGATAAAGTTGTACAAGGACGTAAAACTTGTATAAGTTAGTTCTACGACTTCGGTCGTAGATTGTCCTTGAACGAATGGTGCTTTTGCACCGCCTCTGGAGGTGTTGCTGGATTTCCACCTCCAGAGGTTCTATTTTTTCACTTACTCTTCACGTTCTATCGCCTTCACTTCGACATAACGCGCCACTGCCAACAGGCGATTGATATGGGTCAGCAGCAGATCCACATCAGACTGCAAAAACTCTTCAGAGGAGCGAGACGCGGTGACAATCGCATCCTGTACCGTTTCACTGATGGTCAGCGAATTATCCTGCTTTGCCTGAATCAATAACGCGGCTAGCAACAGCGACTGCGCTTCGACCTGAGCCATCAGCTCTTTCGCTTCCACATCCATCTTTGCCATCTTAAGTAAAATATCGACGACCAACTGGCGCATGCTTCCCCTCCTGGCGTGAAAAAGTGACGTGGTGAGAGACAGGTCGAGAAAATTATCAGCTTTCCCCTTCCTGCCGCTTGATACTGTTTTTATTTACAGTAATATGGCGCTCTGATTGATTAAATGGAATGCCCTGAATGTTTGTGGAGCTGATTTACGACAAGCGCAACGTCGCAGGATTACCCGGTGCGCGCGAAATGATCTTGCAGGAACTGGAAAAACGCGTGCAGCGGGTATTTCCGGAGCTTGAGGTACGGGTCAAACCGATGGAACGGAACGCCATTGAGACCGATATGAGTAAAAATGATAAAGCCACCCTGGCACGTATCATCGAGGAGATGTTCGATGAAGCCGATATGTGGCTGGTGGCCGACTAAATCACCGCGTTGGTGGCTTAGCGCTCCTGCTCGTTATGATTGACGGCGATTTCCAAATCCTGAATCGCCTGATCAATATCGTCCAGCAGTTTTCCCTGCTTATTAATCAACGTATCGAATCGTGCGGCATACTCTTTGTCTTTATACTCACCGGCATCAAAGGCCAGCCAGTGACTGGAAAGAGTTTCGGTGTTGGTCTGCGCATAATGACGCATCTCTTTTAGCTGTGAGGTGACATCACGCAGGTAGTCAGTTTTGGTTTTGATTGCCTCTGAATCACTCATGTTATATTCCTTTTCTGTGAAAATTACCCATTTAAATAACGCCTCAGTGATTAAAGGTAGTTAAATATATCGATAACGCATTAGGAATAATCGGATCTGACTTTTCTACTGAGGCTGATGCCCGCGCTGCCGTGTGCCGGCCATGCAAATGACTCGCCGAAAAGTATCAATGCAAAAAACCCGCTCACAGGCGGGTCAAGTAACACAAAAACTACGGCAAAAATTACAACACGTCGGTCAAGTGATCGACGACAACCCTTCCGTTTACATCGGTTTGCGTAATACGGTAGCTGACATTCCAGGACCGCTGGATGCACAGTTTATCAAACAGGGAGACATGGCCCTTATGTTCACCATTCTTCCCGACAATACGCCATTCGGTAATATCTTCCTGACCGCGATTGTTGAGCCTTTGTATGCTCTGTTCTACTAAGCGATCGCTATCATCAATCTTCAAATAATCACGCAACATTGTGCTCACCTCCCGTTAACGAAGGTCACACTACGCTTTTTATTTGTCGTTTCAATCTAATATTTTTATCGTTGACCAGTACACGGTCGGATGCAGAAAGAATCCGATTTGACGTAAACAGAACAGCGCTTTTTACCCTGTCGAGCGTTTTCAGACGCTTCTCAAGATAAATAATCGCTGTCTGAGACATTTTCCCTGGATGCTCTGTTAATGTAGACCTCACAAAAATAATGTTCCGGAACCTGCCATGCTCTCAACCATCCTTTATCGCAGCCATCTCTGCGACCATGTTCCAGTGAAAAGACTGGAAGACATGGTTGAAAAAGCCAATAGAAATAATGAATTATTGGATGTGACGGGCATTTTATTATTTGACGGGCTGCATTTTTTTCAGTTGCTCGAAGGGCCAACCGATGCTGTACAGTCTATCTATGACCGGATCTGCAAAGACGCCCGCCATCAAAACCTGGTAGAGCTATTGCACGACTATGCCCCGGCGCGCCGTTTTGGCAATACCGGGATGGAGCTGTTTGATTTACGCGAACACGATAAAGCCACGGTCTTACAGGCGGTGCTCAATAAAGGAACATCAAAATACCAGCTGACCTTTGAAGACCGGGCATTACGATTTCTGCGAACGTTTGTCGAGGCCGGAGAAAAAGAGAACTATTTCGAAATCCCGCCCGGCAACACCTGGGAATTTATCGCCGACGAGCAGGAAAATTTAATCATCGATGTTCCGCAAGACGCTGCTGTCCAGTGTCATTTTGCTTTCCAGCCGATTATCGACCCCTTTTCACGCGAAGTACTGGCACTGGAAGCGCTGATTCGCAGTGCTGATGGCGGCTCACCACAAAAGTTTTTTGCCCCATACAGTCGTAAGCAGGCTTATGAGGTTGATCTCAAATGCAAAAGCCAGGCATTTAAGCTGGCAAAGCAGTTCAACATCCCGAAATTAACGCTGTCGATTAATCTGCTGCCAATGTCGCTGGTGATGGTGCCAAATGCGGTGGACTACCTGCTGGAAGAAATTCATGCCAATGGCCTGATCCCGGAGCAGATTGTGGTTGAGGTGACGGAAGATGAGGCCATCTCACGCGCCGACGAATTTACCGCCGCCATTAAACAACTCAAAGCAGCGGGCATAAGTGTGGCCCTCGATGATTTTGGTGCCGGTTTTGCCGGCCTGTCTCTGTTGGCAAAGTTCCAGCCGGACAAAATCAAAATTGACCGCAGCATTATCAAAGATGTCCACAAAAGCGGGCCTAAACAGGCGATTGTGCATGCCATGATCAAGTGTTGCGCTTCGCTGGAAATTTCCGTGATAGCGGAGGGCGTAGAGCAACCCGAAGAGTGGATGTGGCTGGAGGCGGCAGGAATCAGTAAATTTCAGGGCTTTTTGTTTGCCCGACCACAATTGAACGGCATCCCGGCTGTAGCATGGCCGGAGATACGCTAATCCCGAAAAACTTGCGCAATCCGGGGTCATGAACTAGCACGGTTAAAAATGCTTGTGATTGACATCACGATACCTGGCAAATGTGCCTGCGTGACGCTGTATTTTTCGGATAATTCTGAGATAATGACCTTGCCCCTTCAAGAGCTAAGCCATTGTGAGTGCCGGAGATAAGCGCCGGGTGGGGCATAAATTTTTCATCAAAACGGCGCGAGGAATCGCGCCGTTTTGTTTGCAGTGTCAATGCGTGATGCTGACTACACCTGCATATTCATAATATCGGTATAAGCCGACACCAGCTTGTTCCTGACCTGAATCCCCATCTGCATAGAAATCGACGATTTTTGCAGATCGACCATCACATCATTTAACGCCACGCCCGGTTTACCCAGTTCAAAATCCTGTGCCTGACTGCGCGCATTGTTTTGCGTTTCACTGATCTTATCCAGCGCCGCTTTCATGGTTGCACCAAAGTCCACCTGCTGAGTGGCGTCACTCTGCTGGCCGCTGGCTTGCAACGACGTCAGCTGAAGCTGTTGCAGAACACCATCAATTGCCTGAATCGACATGCCATTACCTCGTTGAAGATGATTCATTTTTTCACGCTGGAAAAGTTATCACACTGTCAATAAGACAAAGGCGTTAAATGACCGCAAAAACCCCGGCTTTTTCGCCCATCAAATTTCGCGATTCAGAAAATAATGCAAAGCATTGGAGTGGAATTTCATTTTTCGACGTTTCAGGGAGTCCGTTTTGTCACCACAACTCACCCGGTCAATTATGTCAGGCAGGAATCGGTCATGAATGCGAGTGCAGCCGCTACACAGGATACAACCAAGAAAGGCTTCAGTGACCTTCTCGCCCGCCTGCGCGCCAATCCGCGAATTCCCTTAATTATCGCTGCCGCTGCGGCTATCGCAGTGGTTTTTGCGTTGGTGCTCTGGGCAAAAGCCCCCGACTATCGCGTCCTTTATAGCAACCTCTCTGATGAGGATGGCGGCGCAATTGTCACTCAACTGACCCAGATGAACATTCCTTACCAGTTTGCCGAGAACGGCGGTGCACTGATGGTGCCGGCCGATAAGGTGCATGAACTGCGCCTGCGTCTCGCCCAACAAGGGTTGCCGAAAGGTGGCTCGGTAGGGTTTGAACTGATGGATAAAGAAAAGTTCGGCATCAGCCAGTTCAGCGAGCAGGTTAACTATCAACGCGCGCTGGAAGGTGAACTGGCACGAACTATCGAAACACTCGGTCCGGTCAAGAGCGCGCGTATTCATCTGGCGATGCCGAAACCGACCCTGTTCGTGCGTGAGCAGAAAGCGCCGTCGGCTTCCGTTACGCTGAATCTGCAACCAGGCCGCGCTCTGGACGAAGGTCAGATTCAGGCCGTGGTGCATATGGTCTCGAGCAGTGTGCCTGGCCTGCCGCCGGGTAACGTGACAGTGGTAGACCAGGCCGGTCGTCTGCTGACCCGTTCTGACAGCGAAGGCCGTGATCTGAACGATGCCCAGCTGAAATATACCGCCGAAGTAGAAGGCCGCTATCAGCAGCGCATCGAAGCGATTCTTAATCCTATTGTTGGCCAGGGCAATGTGCATGCGCAGGTGACAGCGCAGCTCAACTTTGACCGTAGCGAACAGACGGATGAGAAGTATCAGCCTAACGGTAGCCCTGATAATTCAGCGATTCGTTCGCGTCAGACCAGCACCAGCGAGCAGAACGGTAGCCCGTACCCGGGTGGCGTACCTGGCGCATTGTCAAATCAGCCCGCCCCAGCGAATACCGCGCCGGTGACCAATCCGCCCGCTAACAATGCCAATGGCCAGAATGCCAATGGACAAAACAATGCGGCCAATGGCACCAGCACCAGTACCAGCGAAAAGAGCGGCCCAAGCAGTTCACGCCGTGACGACACCGTTAACTACGAACTGGATCGCACCATTCGTCATACCAAGCTGAACGTCGGGGATGTGCAGCGTCTGTCGGTCGCGGTGGTGGTGAACTACCGCACTGACGACAAAGGCAAAGAAGTTGCCCTGAATGATCAGCAGATTAAGCAGATTGAAGACCTGACCCGTGAAGCGATGGGCTATTCGCAGAACCGTGGCGACAGCATCAACGTGGTGAACTCACCGTTCAATATGACCGAGCCTGCCGGTGGCGACCTGCCCTTCTGGCAACAGCAGTCGTTCTTTGATCAGTTGATGAATGCCGGTCGCTGGCTGCTGGTGGCGTTGGTTGCCTTCATCCTCTATCGCAAACTGGTACGTCCGCAGATTATGCGTAAGCGTGAGCAGGAACAGGCCGCCGCCGAAGCCGCTGCCGCCCGTGCCGCTGCGCAGGAAGAGGAAGAAGCCTATAGCGTGCAGCTCAGTAAAGATGAGCTGGATCAGGAACGCAAATCAACTAACCGCATGAGCGCGGAAGTCATGAGCCAGCGTATCCGCGATATGTCTGAAAACGATCCACGCGTAGTTGCGCTGGTGATCCGTGAATGGATGAGTAACGAACTATGAGTCTGACCGGTACTGAAAAAAGCGCCATTCTGATGATGACCATTGGCGAGGATCGTGCGTCTGAGGTGTTTAAACACCTCAACCAGCGTGAAGTGCAACATCTGAGTGCGGCCATGGCCAGCATGAAACAGATTTCGCACAAGCAGCTGACCGAGGTGTTGCGTGAGTTTGAGATGAATGCCGAGCAGTTTGCCGCGCTCAGTCTCAACTCCAACGACTACCTGCGCACCGTGTTGATTAAGGCGCTGGGCGAAGAGCGTGCTTCCAGCCTGCTGGAAGATATTCTCGAAACCCGCGAAACCACCAGCGGTATGGAAACGCTCAACTTTATGGAACCGCAGGCGGCGGCAGACCTTATCCGCGACGAGCATCCGCAGATTATCGCCACCATCCTGGTCCACCTCAAACGTGGTCAGGCGGCAGATATTCTGGCGCTGTTCGACGAACGTCTGCGCCACGATGTGATGCTGCGTATCGCCACCTTCGGCGGCGTGCAGCCAGCAGCGCTGGCCGAGCTGACCGAAGTGCTCAACAGCCTGCTGGATGGTACCAACCTCAAGCGCGCGAAGATGGGCGGCGTGAGAACCGCAGCGGAAATTATCAACCTGATGAAAACCCAGCAGGAAGAGGCGGTTATCGAAGCGGTTCGCGACTTCGACGGCGAACTGGCTCAGAAGATCATCGACGAGATGTTCCTGTTCGAAAACCTGGTGGAAGTGGACGACCGCAGCATCCAGCGTCTGTTGCAGGAAGTGGAATCCGAGCAGTTGCTGATCGCCCTGAAGGGTGCCGAACAGCCGCTGCGCGAGAAGTTCCTCAAAAACATGTCCGCCCGTGCGGCGGATATCCTGCGCGACGACCTTGCCAACCGTGGCCCGGTCCGTATGTCTGCGGTGGAAAACGAACAGAAAGCCATCCTGCTGGTGGTACGCCGTTTGGCAGAGGCAGGCGAAATGGTAATTGGTGGTGGCGAGGAAACCTATGTCTGATGCCTTTTCCGCCCGTCCGTGGCAACGCTGGCAGCCTGATGATTTAGGCCGTTCATTCGATTCTGAACCCGAAGAGCTGCCGCTGGAGTCCATCAGCGACGAAGTGCTGAGCGCCGAAGATGAACAGCAACAACAACTGGAGCGTCTGCAACAGCAGATGCGCAAAGAGGCGCAAACGCAGGGCTACAGCGAAGGCTACCAGAAAGGTCATGCTGAATCGCAGCAACATGGCTACGACGCTGGTTTCCAGCAGGGCCTGGCTGACGCCCAACAGCAGCAGGCGCCGTTGCAAGCGCGTATGCAGCAACTGGTGACAGAGTTTCAGCACACGCTGGAGTCGCTCGATAGCGTGATTGCCGCACGTTTGATGCAGTTGGCGCTGGAAGCCGCACGCACCGTTATCGGTCAGGCAACGACGGTCGATGGCAGCGCGCTGCTGCGTCAGATTCAACAGTTGATTCAACAGGAGCCGATGTTCAGCGGGAAACCCCAGCTACGCGTGCACCCGGATGACCTGCAACGAATTGAACAAACCCTCGGCCCGACGCTGGATCTGCACGGTTGGCGTCTGCTGGCCGACAGTACCCTGCACCCTGGCGGCTGTAAACTCAGCGCCGAGGATGGCGATCTCGACGCCAGCGTAGCAACACGCTGGCAGGAATTGTGCCGCCTGGCGGCACCGGGAGAGTTCTGATGAGCACGCGCCTCAATCGCTGGCTCGGGGCGCTGGACGCCTTCGAAGATCGTATTTCCCAGGTGCAGACCGTACGTCGCTATGGCCGCCTGGTTCGTGCCACTGGCCTGGTTCTGGAGGCCACCGGCCTGCAACTGCCGCTGGGTGCCACCTGTATTATTGAACGTCATGACGGCGCGAATATCACTGAAGTAGAAAGTGAAGTGGTCGGCTTTAACGGCCAGAAACTGTTTCTGATGCCGCTGGAAGAAGTGGACGGGATTTTGCCCGGTGCTCGCGTTTATGCGCGTGTCACCGGTGATAACGCGCATAGCGGCAAACAGCTGCTGCTCGGTCCACAACTGCTGGGTCGGGTGCTTGATGGCAGCGGTAAGCCACTTGATGGCCTGCCCTCCCCGGAAACCGGCTATCGCGCGCCGTTGATCACCGCCCCTTTCAACCCGTTACAACGTACCCCGATTGAGGATGTACTGGATACCGGCGTACGCGCTATCAACGCCCTGCTTACCGTCGGACGCGGGCAGCGTATGGGCCTGTTCGCTGGTTCCGGCGTCGGCAAAAGCGTGCTACTCGGCATGATGGCACGTTACACCAAAGCCGATGTGATTGTGGTTGGCCTGATTGGTGAACGTGGCCGTGAGGTTAAAGAGTTTATTGAAAACATTCTCGGCGCCGAAGGCCGGGCACGTTCGGTGGTCATTGCAGCTCCGGCTGATGTCTCACCGCTGCTGCGTATGCAGGGCGCGGCCTACGCCACCCGCATCGCTGAAGATTTTCGCGATCGCGGTCAGCATGTGCTGCTGATTATGGACTCACTCACCCGCTACGCTATGGCCCAGCGTGAGATCGCGCTGGCTATCGGTGAACCTCCTGCCACCAAAGGTTATCCACCTTCGGTGTTTGCCAAATTGCCCGCGCTGGTGGAACGCGCCGGTAACGGTACGCATGGCGGCGGCTCCATTACCGCCTTTTATACCGTTCTGACCGAAGGTGACGACCAGCAGGACCCGATTGCCGACTCCGCGCGCGCCATTCTTGACGGACATATCGTGTTATCGCGCCGTCTGGCGGAAGCGGGACATTATCCGGCAATAGATATTGAAGCCTCGATCAGCCGTGCCATGACCGCGTTGATCGATGAAAACCACTACGCCCGCGTGCGTCAGTTTAAGCAACTGCTCTCCAGCTTCCAGCGCAACCGCGATCTGGTCAGCGTGGGGGCCTACGCCGCAGGTAGCGATCCGATGCTGGATCGGGCCATTAAGCTCTATCCACAGATGGAAGCCTTCCTGCAACAGGGGATTTTCGAACGCAGCGACTACGACGATGCCTGCCTGCATTTACAGGCGATGTTCGGTTAAACCTGCGTGAAGGGGGATTGCAATGAAAACGGCCAATGCTATCGATACATTGCGCGACCTGGCGGAACAGGACCTGGAGAAAGCGGTCATTCACCTTGGTGATATGCGCCGCGGCCACCAGCAAGCTGACGAGCAGCTGCATATGCTGCTCGATTACCAGGATGAGTATCGCAACAAGCTGAATCAGGATATGTCTGGCGGTATCGCCAGCACCCGCTGGACCAACTATCACCAATTTATTCAGACGCTGGAAAAAGCCATTGAGCAGCATCGTCAACAGTTGCAGCAATGGAGTCAGCGCCTCGATCAGGCTCTTAATAACTGGCGCGAAAAGCAGAAACGGCTTAATGCCTATCAAACGCTGATTACCCGCGCCGCCGAAACCGCATTACGACAAGAAAACCGTCTCGATCAGAAACGGATGGATGAATACGCCCAACGGGCCGCACTGAGGAAAGGCGAATGATTACGCTGCCAACACTCGTTACACAAACTGCCAGTTCGGGTGAGGCTGATACTTCAGCTTCAACGGACATTCTGCAAGGGGTGGAAAACCTGCCGCAGGACTTCGTTACCGCCCTGGGAAATCAGTTATTGACGCTGGCAAAACAGCAAGGCACCAACGCGCAATCGGCTGATTCATCAGCAGAAAGCGATGAAAAATCCAGCAAAGGTGTCTCTCTGAGCGCGCTGCTGGAGGCACTGGACAAACCAGAGACGCTGAACGCACTTTTACAGCCGGAAAATATTAAAGCCACGCTGAAATCAGCCGATGATAAGGATAAGACTGAGGCAAGTTCGTTAAGCGCCAGCGACTTACAGAATGTTCAGGCCCTGTTCGCCATGTTACCGGCAGCGGTGGAAGATCGTACTACGCAAACAGCGGCCACCACGGCGCTGAGTGAAAATACCAGTGACAGTCGTGCCAGTCTGAACAGTACGTTACTCAGTGCGCTGACCAGTAAAGTTAAGGATGAGCAGTCGGATACGGCGACAGCCACCACAACGGCAGTGACAACGGCAGCGACGAAGAAAAGCAGCGATGTGGCTGATGCGTTAACCGCGCAAACCACCACAACGCAGGCCACCAGCACCACGGCCAACAGCAGTTCGACTAACAGCACCGCCCTGACGCTGGATGAGAGTTTTCAGCAGGTGTTGAGTACGCTAAGTAAACCGGATGATAAGCGTGATCTGAGCAGTAGCGACACGACAACGCCGGTAACCAGCGCACCGCTGAGCAGCACCAGCACGCTGACCAGCAGCACCGCGACGACCAGCACCACACCGTCGACACCGATGCTGAATGCGCAACTTGGTTCGTCGGAATGGCAGCAGGCGCTGAGTCAGCAGATTGTGATGTTTAGTCGCAACGGCCAGCAGAATGCTGAGTTGCGTCTGCACCCGGAGGACCTGGGTGCAATTCAGATCAGCCTGACCCTGGATAAGGATCAGGCACAGTTGAATATGGTTTCCAGCCACAGCCATGTGAGGGCCGCGCTGGAAGCGGCTCTCCCACAGCTGAAAACGGCGCTGGCGGAGAGTGGTATAAACCTGGGACAGAGTAATGTCAGCAGCGACGCTTCCGCACAAGGCCAGAATTATCAGGGTCAGCAGGAAGGTCGCCGTGATGGCCAGCACGGCAGCTTTACCCTCTCCCAGGACAGTGACAACGAGATAACGCCTATTGCCGTCCCGGCAGCCCTTCAGGCGCGCGCGACCGGCAACGGCGCTGTCGATATCTTTGCCTGACAGCGGCTAACGCTGAAGGTAAGCGTAAAACCCGCGTCTTTTCTTCCCATTGTTTGACTTAAGACGCGGGATAATCTGTCCAGGCGAGCCGAAAGGCTTGCCCATAATTCACAGGAAGTAACTGCAAACATGTCTGATAACGCGAAAGCTAAAGGCCGCAAACGTTCAATATTAATTCCGGTGTTACTGATTGTGACGCTGGCCGCTTGCAGCGTGGCAGGCTATGCAGTCTGGCGAATGATGAATAAACACGAGGGCGATAAGCCGGAAGTGGCGAAAGTAGAGCCACCCCCTGCCCCCGTATTTTTTGCAATGGATACTTTTACGGTTAACCTGGTCAATCCTGACAACGATCCTGACCGTGTGCTGTACGTAGGCTTTACGCTGCGTCTGCCCGATGAGGACACCCGACGTCGGCTGAATGACTACCTGCCGGAAGTGCGCAGCCGCCTGCTGTTGCTGCTCTCACGTCAAAGCGCTGCGGCGCTGGCGTCTGAGCAAGGCAAACAGGCCCTGGTTGATCAAATCAAACAGGTGCTGGCGCCGCCGCTGGTAAAAGGTCAACCTCCGCAGGTGGTCAGTGACGTGCTGTTTACCGCCTTCATTTTGAGGTGATTTAATGGGCGATAGCATTCTCTCCCAGGCTGAGATTGACGCGCTGCTCAATGGCGACAGTGACAGCGCGGAAGTAGAGAAGAGTTCCAACGGGGGCGACAGTGATATTCGTCCCTATGATCCCAATACCCAACGTCGCGTGGTGCGTGAACGTTTGCAGGCGTTGGAGATCATCAATGAGCGTTTTGCCCGTCACTTTCGTATGGCGCTGTTTAACCTGTTGCGCCGCAGCCCGGATATCAGCGTCGGGGCGATCAAGATTCAGCCGTACCATGAGTTTGCCCGCAACCTGCCGGTGCCGACCAACCTGAACCTGATCCACCTGAAACCGCTGCGCGGCACCGCGCTGGTGGTGTTTTCGCCGAGTCTGGTGTTTATCGCCGTGGATAACCTGTTCGGTGGCGATGGCCGCTTCCCGACCAAAGTGGAAGGCCGCGAATTTACCCATACCGAGCAGCGCGTCATTCGCCGCATGCTGAAGCTGGCGCTGGAAGGCTACAGCGACGCATGGAAAGCGATTTACCCGCTGGATGTGGAGTATGTCCGTTCTGAGATGCAGGTGAAGTTCACCAACATCACCACCTCGCCGAACGATATCGTGGTGAACACCCCGTTCCAGGTGGAGATTGGCAACCTGGTGGGTGAATTCAACATCTGTATTCCATTTTCGATGATTGAGCCGCTGCGTGAGCTGCTGGTCAATCCCCCACTGGAGAACTCTCGTCAGGAAGATAACCACTGGCGCGACAACCTGGTGAAACAGGTGCAGCACTCGGAGCTGGAGCTGATTGCCCACTTCGCCGATGTGTCGCTGCGTCTGTCACGTATTTTGCAACTGAAACCTGGTGACGTCCTGCCCATTGAGAAGCCGGATCGCATCATCGCACACGTAGATGGCGTACCGGTGCTTACCAGCCAGTACGGCACGTTAAACGGCCAGTATGCGCTGCGTGTCGAGCATCTGATTAACCCGATTTTGAATTCGCTGAATGAGGAACAGCCCAATGAGTGACAGCAAGAAACCGTCCGATGACGACATCTCCGCGGACGATCTGTGGGCTGCTGCAATGAACGAGCAGGCGGCAACCAGCGCGCCGGAGCAAAGCGAAGCGGTATTTAAGTCGCTCGACGGCGGCGGTGCCAGCGGATCATTGCAGGACATCGATCTGATCATGGATATCCCGGTCAAACTGACCGTGGAGCTGGGTCGGACCAAAATGACCATCAAAGAGCTGCTGCGCCTGACGCAGGGTTCGGTAGTGGCGCTGGACGGTCTGGCCGGTGAACCACTGGATATTCTGATCAACGGCTACCTGATTGCCCAGGGTGAAGTGGTGGTGGTGAACGACAAGTATGGCGTGCGCATTACCGATATCATCACCCCGTCTGAACGTATGCGTCGTCTGAGCCGCTAAGTATGTTGAAGAACGCGCAAACGGTACAACCTGCCAGCCACAGCCAACCGGTGGTTTCAGCCGGTTCGGTGATTGGCCAGGTCAGCAGCGTGCTGGCGGTGATTGTGTTACTGATCCTCGCCTGTGGCTGGCTGGCACGCCGCCTCGGTTTTGCACCGAAGGCGGTGAGCGGTCAGACGCTGAAAGTCAGTGCCAGCGTACAGGTCGGCCAACGCGAGCGGGTGGTGATTGTTGATACTCAGGATGCCCGTCTGGTTCTTGGCGTCACCGCACAACAGGTCACTCACCTGCATACCCTGCCACCGCTTGCGCCTGAAGATGCTGCTGCGCCACCCGCGCCGCAGGATTTTCGTCAGCTGTTAAACACTCTGGTTAAACGCCCCGGAAAAACCCAATGATGCGTCGTTTGCTTCCTCTTCTGCCGCTGCTGTTGCTGGCACCGGTTGCGCATGCGCAACTACCCGGTTTGGTAAGCCATCCGTTGGCAAATGGTGGCCAGAGCTGGTCGTTGCCGGTGCAGACGCTGGTTTTTATCACCTCACTGACTTTTATTCCGGCAGTGCTGCTGATGATGACCAGTTTCACCCGCATCATTATTGTATTTGGCTTGTTGCGCAACGCGCTCGGTACGCCATCAGCACCGCCGAACCAGGTATTGGTCGGTCTGGCGCTGTTCCTCACTTTCTTCATCATGGCACCCACTTTCGACAAGATTTATTCCGACGCTTATCTGCCGTTTAGCCAGGACAAGATCAGCATGGATGTCGCCATTGATAAGGGTGCACAGCCGCTGCGTGAATTTATGCTGCGTCAGACGCGTGAAGCGGATTTAGCGCTGTTTGCCCGTCTGGCAAATACGCCGCCGATTGAAGGGCCGGAAGCGGTGCCGATGCGCATCCTGCTGCCTGCCTATGTCACCAGTGAGCTGAAGACCGCATTCCAGATTGGTTTTACCGTCTTTATCCCTTTCCTGATCATCGACCTGGTGGTTGCCAGCGTGTTGATGGCGTTGGGGATGATGATGGTCCCCCCCGCCACCATTTCACTGCCGTTTAAGCTGATGCTGTTCGTGCTGGTGGATGGCTGGCAGTTGCTGGTGGGTTCACTGGCGCAAAGTTTCTATTCCTGAGGAGTGCAGCATGACACCCGAATCGGTAATGGTAATGGGACAGGACGCGATGCGTGTTGCCCTGATGATGGCGGCACCCATGTTGCTGGTGGCGCTGGTGAGTGGCCTGATTATCAGCCTGTTGCAGGCGGCTACGCAGGTCAACGAACAAACTCTGTCATTTATTCCCAAGATTCTTGCCGTGGCCGCCACCGCGGTGGTTGCCGGTCCGTGGATGCTTAACCTGATCCTGGATTACATGCGCACCCTGTTTAGCAACCTGCCTTATATCATCGGTTAATGATTAACCTCGACAGCGGCCAATTAGTTCATTGGGTCAGCCAGTTCTTCTGGCCGATGGTGCGTTTGCTGGCGCTGTTTGCCAGCGCGCCGGTACTCAGCGAGAAAAGTATCCCGAACCGCGTCAAAATTGGTCTGGCGGTGCTAACGACGTGGATTTTGATGCCGTTGCTGCCACCGGTTGAAGTCACCCTGTTTACCGCTGCCGGTTTCTGGCTGCTGCTTCAGCAAATTCTGATTGGTGTCGGTCTGGGGCTGACCATGCAGTTTGCATTCGGTGCAGTGCGTATGGCGGGCGAAGTGATTGGCTTGCAGATGGGGTTGTCATTCGCTACCTTCTTTGACCCTGGCAGCCGTCTGAATATGCCGGTGCTGGCGCGTTTTCTTGATATGCTGGCGATGCTATTGTTCCTGACCTTCAACGGTCATCTGTGGCTCATCTCGATGCTGGTCGACAGTTTTCACACCATGCCGATCAGCGATCATCCGCTCAACGCTAACGCGTTTATGGCGTTGGTGAAGGCAGCGGGATTAATTTTCCTTAATGGCATGATGTTAGCGCTGCCATTAATCGTTCTGCTCCTCACGCTCAATATGGCCCTGGGTTTGTTAAACCGTGTTACACCACAGTTATCAGTTTTCGTTGTTGGCTTCCCAATCACCTTAACTGTGGGGATCCTGAGCATCGGTCTGATGATGCCGCTCCTTGCCCCTTTTTGCGAACATCTCTTCAGTGAAGTCTTTGATTTGCTCGCTCAGTTCCTGTCAGAACTCTCCCGTACGAGTTGATTAACGAATCTGTAGCCGTTCTTAAGTGATAGTTAAGCGTTCAAAATCTATTTGTGCATTTTTCGAACCATAATTCTCAGAAATCAACTGAGGAAAATCTGATAAATGCGCATTTCTGGTGAAAATTATTCTTATTAAACGGCGCTTCAAGTATTTTAGTCAGACGAATCCTACAGTGCCTAAGCGTGTGGATTCGTTGAGAAAATGCCCAATAGATTGTTTTTAAACAAAAAAAATTTAGCAGCGATTTTTCTTGTAAGAAAACCTTTTTTCCGGCATTGTCAACACTCGCTGAAACGTCACACTTTCGTATTTCAAATGTTTTTAAGATTTGTCCTATCAGATTTGTCTGTGACATGCGCGATAGTGACATGGCTCGCAAAAATGAGCGATTTACCGACTTAAAACAAATTCCCGGCGATTCCCACTGTCGCGGGGTCAAGAGTGACGTTGAAGTAACACAACAAACTTCGCAGAACGGGTCAGGGAAGAGTCATAATGGCGCACGGGTTTACTCCGCCAGGCTGCTGAGCAGAATAAAAAAGTGTCTTTGGAAATCTCTCTCGTACCGCAAACGCGTAATTCATCGTTGATTTAAACGGATAACAAATTGGTGAGGGTCGCTAACATGCCAACGATTATTATGGATTCATGCAACTACACACGCCTGGGATTATCGGACTATATGTCCGCAAAAGGAGTTAAAAAGAAAAATATTACTTCCGTGTCTGACATCGAGCAACTGCAACAAAGATGTGAACAGCTAAAACCCGGGGTCGTATTTATTAACGAAGAATCGTTCATTCATGAATCCGACTCCAGCGATCGTATCCGCGGCATTATTATGCAGCATCCTGACACCCTATTTTTCATCTTCATGGCGATCTCAAACATCCATTTTGAGGAATATCTCTACGTTCGTAAGAACCTGATTATTACGTCAAAATCGATTAAAACATCGACCCTGGATTCCCTGCTCGGCACCTATCTGCAAAAGAAACTTAATGCAGCGCCACGAATTTCAGCCGGGCTTGATATTCACCCTCTGACATTAAGCCAGACTGAGTCAAATATGCTGAAAATGTGGATGTCAGGACATGACACCATTCAGATTTCAGACAAGATGCAAATTAAGGCGAAAACAGTTTCGTCACATAAAGGTAATATTAAACGTAAAATCAAGACCCACAATAAACAAGTTATTTATCATGTTGTGCGTCTCACTGATAATGTTACCTCCGGGATCTATGTCAACGTGCGATAATTTCCCTCGGTAAAAATAAGGGCTAATCCGCTGATTGGCCCTTTTTTGCTTTTGTCCATTTTGCGATGCAGATCCCACTCTGCTGACTAATCCTTTCCCCTCCCTTGCCGATGTTAGCTTCAGAACACCAACCTATATGAGAGCAAGGATATGAAAACAGCATCGATTGATGAGCAACATAAGCTCAGCATCTGGCAGAACCTGCGCCTGATGCCTCTTTTCAGCATGATCTTTGGTGGCATTCTGCTGCTTTTTGCCCTGTGCATTGGACTCGCCAGCTACTTTCTGATTCAAAGCAATAACTCACTGAATGACGCCACAGATGAAATCCAGATTCGTATGGGGATTTCCAACAGCTCAAACCACCTGCGTACTGCACGTCTGAATGTTATTCAGTCTGGTGCCGCCGCACGTATTGGCGAGATGGATAGCTACCGCGCTGACCTGGCGCGCACCGAGCAACGTATTGAACAGGCACGCGCCGGTTTCAAACTTTATATGGACCGCAAAACCAAAACCGCAGAAGACCTGGCGCTGGATGCACCGCTGACGGAACGCTTCAACGCTTATATCGATAAAGGCCTGAAGCCGATGATCGATTCGGCAAAACAAGGCAGCTTTGAAGGCATTATTGCGCAGGAAACCGATGTAACACGCAAACTGGATGACGCCTATAACGAGGTGTTACTCAAAGCAATCAAGATCCGCACTAATCGCGCTGATGCGATAAATGCGGAAGCGGCACATCAGTCACGCATTGGTTTTATTGCTATGGCCGCCGCCTTTGCCGCAGCACTGGTGTTGGTATTGCTGACCTTCCTGTTCCTGCGCCGCGTGGTGATTAACCCACTGCGTCAATCTGTCGCGCGTATTGAACGCATCGCTCAGGGTGATTTAACCGCGCCCGATCAGGCATGGGGCCGCAGTGAAATCGGCAGCCTGTTGCATAATCTGCAACTGATGCAGGCCTCACTGGTTCGTACGGTTGGTGTGGTACGTGAAGGTGCGGTGGCGATCTATCAGGGTTCCAGTGAGATTTCTGCCGGTAACACCGATCTCTCCTCACGCACCGAACAGCAGGCTTCCGCACTGGAGCAGACCGCAGCCAGCATGGAACAACTGACGGCCACCGTGAAGCAGAATGCCGAAAACGCCCATCATGCCAGCCAACTGGCAGCCGATGCCTCAGGTAAAGCGCGCAGCGGTGGAGAGCTGGTCGATGGCGTGGTGAAAACCATGAACAACATTTCTGGCAGCTCGAAAAAGATTGCCGAAATCACTAATGTTATCAACAGCATTGCATTCCAGACCAATATTCTGGCGTTGAACGCCGCCGTTGAGGCCGCCCGTGCCGGTGAGCAGGGTCGCGGTTTTGCCGTGGTCGCCAGTGAAGTGCGCAGCCTGGCCCAGCGCAGTGCGCAGGCGGCGAAGGAGATTGAGTCTCTGATTGCAGAATCGGTTGATCTGATTAGCAATGGCTCGCATCAGGTAGGGGAAGCCGGCAATACCATGAGTGAAATTGTTGAGGCGGTGCGCCGTGTTACCGACATTATGTCTGAAATCGCCGCCGCTTCAGATGAGCAGAGCCGCGGAATTCAGCAAGTGAGCCTGGCGGTCACCGAGATGGATAATGTGACTCAGCAGAACGCCTCGCTGGTGGAAGAGGCCTCTTCGGCGGCAGCATCGCTGGAAGACCAGGCGGGTAAATTGACCCAGGCGGTTGCCGCGTTTCGTTTGAATGACAAGCCAGGTTTGTTGGTTCCGACGCCAACCGTGCAGCCGACGTTAAAAGCGCTGACGCCTCGCGTGGCAACCGTCAGCAATGATAATTGGGAAACGTTCTAATCTGAGATTACTTATGCCCTCACCCCGGCCCTCTCCCGCAAGCGGGAGAGGGAGGCAGTGCAAAATGTTAGCCTGTGCTCGCATCAGTCCCCTCTCCCGCCAGCGGGAGAGGGTTAGGGTGAGGGGACATAGGGTTCGACAAACACCCCATCCGCATGATCGTTTTCATTAAAGAACCAGATACCCAGCGGATAATCCTCCAGCGCAACCAGATACATAACGCCTTCATTAAATGGCTCTACCGCCAGAATCGTGCCTGAACGGCGCGGACCACCGTCTGTCTTTACCGTCACGCGGTCATTGACCTTCATTGAATACTCTCCAGAAATAGTGCCTCGGACACAGTGTAACGGAAGAATTGGGTAACCGTGTGATCGCGATCAGCCTGGGTGATTGCTTAACTCGCCTAAGAATGCGCCTGGTAAGGGATTTTCACTTTCTTAACGTTTAATGGCGAGACTTTTGACGCGGCCAGCGCGTAGAATTTTTGTTACTGCACCAACCCCAAAGGCGCAGTCAACCTAAAAGTAACAAGGATTTTTGCCCGCGCAGCGCGGGCTTTTTTTTGCCTGTTACGCAGATTCCGCACGATTCCCCTCAGACGTCTATACTGTCTACGTCCCCCTTCTCCGCTCAGGAGGCACGATGATGGTAACGGTAAACGACGATAGCGATAACCTGAACAGCAATATCGATACATTGCTTAACGCCATTCAGGAAAAGACATCAGGCAAGATCAAAGAGCATATGCAACCACACGCGAGCGGATCGCAGGATGCGCAAATTGATCTGTCACAAGCCTTTGAACTGGATATCCACGATTGCTCCTGCATTGAAGTGCATCATTGATATCAGGCAAAAAAATACCCGGCGGGATAGCCGGGTAAAGTAAAAGCGCTAAATTCGTTACACCAGGAAAATCTCTAACACAGCAGCCAGATTACGCCTCAGTCTGAATAAGACAAGTGCCAACGCTTTCCAGAGGTGCAACCCCTCACCTGTTTTACGTCGCGGTTGTTACCGAAAACACCGCATGTATGCTGTCTTTTTTCTGCGCATCTTTTACACATGCACAATTCTGCTGTTAGCCTGTTTTAGGAATTTTCCTGGGTTAACTTCCCATTGCTGTGCGAAAAAGTGTGATCGCGATTACGCTATTATACTGATTATTCCTCGCTTTACGGATGCCCAAGGGTGTAAGGAGTGTGAAGATGGTCAGTCTTGACCAACCGTTATTGATCGTCACCGACCTCGATGGCTCACTGCTGGACCATCACGATTATCGTTGGGATGCCGCCAGCGAATGGCTGGCACGTCTGAAACAAAATCAGATTCCGCTGGTGATCTGTTCCAGCAAAACGGCGGCCGAGATCATTCCGCTGCAAAAAAAACTCGGCATCGCCGGATCGCCTTTTATTGCTGAAAACGGTGCCCGTATTGTTCTTGAGGCGGAGGACCGGCGTAGTGAAGGACAGGGGCAAGCTTACCTTGCACTTTGTCAGCAGTTGAAAGGCTTGCAGGCTGACTTTCGCTTCACCGGTTTTCACGATTTTAGTGACGTTGAGGTGTCCAGATTCACTGGCCTGACGCTGGCGGAAGCCAGTCAGAGTCGACAACGCGATGCTTCCGAGGTGGTGCTGTGGCGCGATGATGCCGCACGGCTGGATGAATTCCGGGCGGCCCTGCATCAGCACGGTCTGGCGTTAACCCAGGGAGGACGCTTCTGGCATGTGATGCCTGAAGGATGTGGAAAAGGTCACGCACTACAAACGTTGCAACAGCATCTCGCCCGGCGCGAGGGGATCACCCGTACCACCATCGGCCTGGGAGATGGCCCCAATGATGTGCCAATGCTGGAATGCGTCGATTATGCCGTCGTCATAAAAGGCTTCAGTAAAACGCCGGTCATCCTGACGCGCGATGATGAGGAAAACGTCTACCACACTGCACACGTTGGTCCCGAGGGCTGGCGTGAAGGTTTGGATTATTTTCTTGCCCAACCCGATTAACGGGCACACAGCTAATCAGAAGGATGAGGCGATGAGTGATTTTTACCAGAATGGCGTGATTACCAACTTTCATAATCTCACCCACCGTAGCGTTGAGTCGCTGGAAAAAGAGATGGTGCGTTTTGCCCGCAAACGCAAAATGGGGCTGATTTTACCGTCGCTGTTTTCCGAACTGGAAGGACCGGCGCTGGATAACATTGTCAATGAACTGGCGAAAGTGCCTTACCTCGATGAGATTGTGATTGGCCTCGACCGTGCAGACCGCGAGCAGTTTCTGTTTGCACGCGAGTTCTTTGCTCGCCTGCCCCAGCGCCATCGTATTTTGTGGAATGACGGGCCGCGTCTGAAAGCGCTGGATGCCGAACTGGACAAAGAGGGCCTTTCGCCCAGCCAGCCGGGTAAAGGGCGTAACGTCTGGTTCTGCACCGGTTATACGCTGGCCTCCGACCGTACCAGTTGCGTCGCGTTGCACGATTGCGACATCGTCACTTATGAACGTAGTATGCTGGCGCGCTTGCTCTATCCGCTGGCTAACCCGGCTTTTCAGTATGAATTCTGCAAAGGTTTTTATGCGCGTGTCGCAGGCGGCAAACTGAATGGTCGTGTCGGGCGACTGCTGGTGGGGCCGCTGCTGCGCTCACTGCAAAAAGTGTATGGTCATTCGGAATATCTCGACTATCTCGCCAGCTTTCGCTACCCGCTGTCCGGGGAATTTGCCATGCGCACCCATGTGCTGAACAATATTAAGATTCCCGGCGACTGGGGGCTGGAAATTGGCGTGCTGTCGGAGATTTATCGCAACTACACCACACGGCAAAGCTGCCAGGTAGAGATTGCCGATAACTATGACCATAAGCATCAGCCGCTGGCCGAAGAAGATGGCACCGGTGGTCTTAAGCGTATGAGCAATGACATCGTGCAATCGTTACTACGTAAACTGGCGACAATGGGCGTGCCTCTGACCAGTGACTCATTCCGGGTATTGAAAGCCACCTACTATCGCAACGCGCTGGATATGATGGAGGTCTACAATCACGAAGCCACTATGAATGGTCTGAAGTTCGACCAGCACATTGAAGAGGCGGCGGTAGAGATGTTCACCCAGGCGATTCTCGATGCCGGTCAGGCATTTATTGAACGTCCGAATGACAAACCCTTTATTCCCAGCTGGAGCCGGGTGCAATCTGCCTTTCCGGATATCCTGCAACGGATTTACCAGGCGGTTGAAGAGGATAACGACGGTAAGGTCTAATCCGCGCTGCACACGCGATTACGGCCACTGGTTTTCGCCAGGTAGAGTCGGCTATCGGCTTTGGCCTGCAAGCTCTCCGCGTCATAATCGCCCTGCTCCTCGCTGCTGG
This sequence comes from Pantoea sp. X-Soil-TKNS-1279, assembly GCF_059730565.1. Lineage (NCBI taxonomy): Bacteria > Pseudomonadati > Pseudomonadota > Gammaproteobacteria > Enterobacterales > Erwiniaceae > Pantoea > Pantoea sp. X-Soil-TKNS-1279. Next base: position 2,619,168 of record NZ_AP035948.1, read on the forward strand.
TCACCCCGGCGGAAAGCGTGATGTTAAAGGTGGTACTGGCGTTCACCAGGATAGTTTTGGCCGCCAGACGCGCACGGATGCGCTCCGCAACCACACTGGCTTCCGCCAGGGTGGTTTCTGGCAACACAATACAGAATTCTTCCCCGCCAATACGTCCCGCCACATCGTATTTACGCAGCGTATGGCTGATTACGCTGGCTACACGGATCAATGCCTGATCGCCCGCATGATGCCCCCAGGTGTCATTGACCTTTTTAAAATGATCGACATCCAACTGGATAACCGCAAGCGGTCGCTGCAATTGCTGGCAGTGGGCAGCCTGCGCCACAAACTGTTCGAAGAAGGCACTGCGATTGAGTAAACGCGTCAAACCATCGTAATTGGCCCGCCAGGTGAGGCGCGCAGAGAGTTCATCCTGGCGGCGCACCAGACGGAAGATCACCTGATGTGCTACCGCCAGCATCAGGACAAACAGCAACCACATGCCGAGCAGGAACAGCGTAACGCGTCCCAGCTCCTGCTTCATACCCTGCTTCAGGGTCTGCACATTGATAATGTAGCCGTCGACATTTTCCAGTTTGCTCCAACTGGCAAACTGTGTCCCCAGCCGCAATATGCCGCTGCGTTCATGTTGCATACGCTTCAGCAATTCTTGCCGTTGTTCAGCATTCAGTGGGGCTTCATCCGGGGCATGCAGGCGAGCCACCTCCTCCAGCTTACGATCGAGGAACACCAGGTTACCCTGCAACAGCGTATGACGCGTTTCCGCCAGCAGATTACGAATGCGCGCCTGGGGGAAATCCATCGACAACACGCCATACCAGTAGCCATTGCTGATAATCGGCGCGCTGAGGGTCAACATCAGTCCTTCATCGAACTGCCCCTGGTAACCGCTGGTCCAGCGCAGATAGGGTCTGGGATTCTGCTGCGGGTTAAGGGCACGAAAATAGGCGCGCTGCACCATTGTGGCATAGCTTTGCTCCAATTCTTGCGGGCTTTGCGGGGGTCGCGAGCTGATATAAAAACCCGCGCGGGAGATGTACCAGAAGCGCGAATGAAAATCATGGTCCGGATCGCTGAATTGCATGATAAAACTGAACTCCAGCGCAGCGCGGATCTCCTGGTCAATCAGAGCCGGGTCGCGCCTTAGCAGCGGATCACGCGCCAGCCAGTCATCTCCGACACCGTTCAGCGGCATACTACGCGGGCTATTCAGCTGCAATTGCCACAACGGATGCTGACGTAATGCCTGGAAACGCGTCACCGCTTCGCGCGCGTTATCGGAATCAAGCGGGTGTGTCAGCGCATAACTCAGCATCTTCTGGTAGTAGACCAGCTCATCCACGCTCTCCTGGAACTGACTGTCGAGATTCTTTTGAATCTCCGCCAGTTGCGCACGCTGACGATCTTCATAGCTGGTTTTTAGCTCCAGCGCTTCATGCACCGTCAGGAAAGCCGAGAAAAGGAATACCGCAAAAAAACACAGGTGAACAGATAAAAAGGGATTGCCCGACTGCCGGGGAAGTGGCGTTTGTGCCATCAGCAACCATGCTCCGGAAAAAGGCGAATGAAAACATTGTAGCCAGCCGGGGAAAGATCGTACAGACGGGGATCGGTAGCGGCGCGATTTATCGTGCAATTTCATGCAGGGTGCAGAAAAAGTCGCACGCTAAATCGCGCCGCTACGTATTCATCTCAGCTATTAGCTGGCCAGTTGACGCGCGGCAGATAAGTGACAGAGTTCGTCACTATGGAATGCCTCACGGCGTACGCTGTAGCCATCATACCAACGACACTCTACCATTCCGCTGGCATAGCCGGTCACCACCATAGTGGGTCCGCCCTGTTTGTGCTGAACTTCGTCACTGATCGCAAAGGTCATACGTGCCCTCCCTTCTACCCGTTGAATGAACTTCATCAGGTATAGCAGGCGTAGGGGGTTTTTGCCTATAAGAGATTGTGATTACTACTGCAATTTAGGAATAAGCAGTTAAATATGCGGAAAATAAAAAAAGCGGATAAAAATTATTATCCGCTTTGAAATGCTTTCCCGGGTGGGAAAATCAGATTTTACAACCTTCGCAATCAGCTTCGTCGCTCAGATCGGTCGGGACTTCGCGTGCTTTCTCCGCCGCTTTCGCTTCAGCCTGTTCCAGCTGTGCATCGATATCAAATTCAAACATATCGTCGTTCATCATCGTTCTCCTGACCCGTGATTAGAAATTTCCTGCGCTTTATAGTCTTTATCCACGCACTTTGGCAATCAGATTCACCACCAACAGCACGATCGACCCAATCAAAAAGCCCAGTACCAGGTTGGCGCCGTTGCTGAGCAGCGCCGAGACCAACGGGTTAAAACCCGCGCTGTACGCCTCAATCGCATGGTGCAACGGCGTAATCCCGTGAATGACAATACCGCCCCCCACCAGGAACATCGCCAGGGTACCCACCACCGACAGAATTTTCATCAATATCGGGGCAGCGGCTAACAACAATCCCCCCACCGCCTGCGCCAGCGTGGATGATTTTTCCCGCAGCCAGTATCCGAGATCGTCGATTTTCACAATCCCGGCAACGATGCCATACACCCCCACCGTCACCAGAATGGCGATACCCGCCAGCACCATCACCTGATTGAGCAACGGCGCTTCCGCCACGATGCCCAGTGTGATGGCAACAATTTCGGCCGAAAGGATAAAGTCGGTACGTACCGCACCTTTCACTTTATCCTTCTCAAATGTCTTTGGATCCTGTTGCGCCAGTTGCTCAAGACGCTGCTGACGTGCTTCCGGGCTTTGCTCGGCTTTATCGTGGTTGAGGCTGTGCAACACCTTCTCCACGCCTTCAAAGCAGAGATACGCCCCGCCAATCATCAGCAACGGCGTAATCAGCCAGGGCGCAAAAGCTGAGATCAGCAGCGCCAGCGGCACGAGGATCAATTTGTTAATAAAGGAGCCTTTCGCCACCGCCCACACCACCGGCAATTCGCGATTGGCTTTTACGCCGGTAACCTGCTGCGCATTCAGGGACAGATCGTCACCCAATACCCCGGCGGTTTTTTTTGCGGCCACTTTGCCCATCATGGAGATGTCATCAAGCAAGGTGGCAATATCATCCAGAAGCGTCAGTAAGCTGGTTCCTGCCAAAATGTTTTCCTTATTCCTGTTCGTGATCCTGACAACAGGGGCAACGCTCGACCGCTGTCACTGACATATCGGCGATGCCCGCACAATCCCACTCAACGCGTAACGGCTGGCCCGCCACATCCCCGGCATGCAAATATTTGCTCACCGGACTTTCCGTCATACCCGTAATCTCTTCGGTGGCGACCAGCGTATCACCCAGATAGATCCGGGCGGTGGCTCGGGTGTTGACCATCCGTTCGTCACGAAGTTGGTACAGGCGTTTGACCGTCAGTTTTATGCTGCTCATGGCTATGTTCCGCGTCCCAGAGAAAGGAGTGATCTAAACCGTTATAGCGAGTAAAAGCAACAATCTGCCTTATACGCCGCGATAATGATGCAAACCTGCATGATCGATTTCACCGCTGTGACTGGCGGCCAACAGCCACTCCTCCAGTCGTTCAATTAACGCCTCGTCCTCGAGGCGCAGCTTGCCACGTAACGCACATTCCCAGACGATCAACACCTTCCAGCCGCTCTCCTGCAACTGCTGAATGTAGCGCCGGTCCCGTTCGACATTACTGTTAATTTTACCGGCCCAGAATTCGGTACGCGTAGCGGGCATTTTGAACAGATAGCAATGATGACGATGCCAGAAGCAGCCGTGGACAAAAATAATCGCCTGCTGGGCCGGGACGACAAAATCAGGTCGACCGGCTAATGCTTTATCCTGCACCCGATAGGTAAATCCACGGTCTTTTAATATCAACGCAATACGCTGTTCAATCGCCGTATCCTGAGTACGAATTGCACGCATATTCTTGCTACGAACATCACGAGAATGGACGTCGGCCATAACCTTTCCTTTTTCTTGTGGCTCCTTCAACTTTAGCGGTTTGGGGCAAAAGCGAAAGCCGCATTCACCACCGGCACGTCGGGCCAATTTCTTCATAGCGTCAGGAGTGGTAGCATAGCCGCTTCACTGTTAAGGAAAAACGCATGCACGCCGAAGAGACCGCCGCGACTGCCTCACCCTCCCCACTCACTGTTTCCGCCACTGACGATGCCACCACGCTGTTGTTGCAAGTGCTGGCGATTTACGCCGCACGCGACCTTGTGAGCACGCTGAGCGACGCCGGTGGTCGCGACTGGAGCGTGCCGCGTCTCAACCGTATTCGTCAGGGAAAGAGCGCAGCACCGGCGTTAAGCAGCGCGGAAGTTGCCAGTTTGCAGGCGTTATTACCCGCTCGTCCCGCGCATTATGACGCGCCTCGTTTTCAGTTTGTCGATCTGTTTGCCGGTATTGGCGGGATTCGCCGTGGCTTTGAACAGATTGGCGGCCAGTGCGTCTTTACCAGTGAATGGAATAAAGAAGCGGTGCGTACCTACAAGGCCAACCACTATTGCGATCCGCAGCATCATCGCTTCAACAGCGATATTCGCCAGGTAACGCAACCGGCCGGTCTGAGTGATGAGCAAGCCATCTATCAACATATTGATCGCACAATCCCTGACCATCAGGTGCTACTGGCAGGTTTCCCCTGCCAGCCCTTCTCGCTGGCCGGTGTGAGTAAAAAGAATGCCCTGGGCCGGGCGCACGGTTTCGAGTGTGAGGCACAGGGAACCTTATTCTTCGATGTGGCACGCATTCTGGCTGCGAAAAAGCCGCCGTTCTTCGTGCTGGAAAACGTCAAGAACCTGAAAAGTCACGACAAAGGACGCACCTTCGCCATTATTATGGCGACGCTGGATGAGCTGGGCTATGACGTGGCCGATGCGGATAACGCGGGACTGGCCGATGCCAAAATCATCGATGCACGCCATTTTCTGCCGCAACATCGTGAGCGTATTGTGTTGGTGGGTATCCGTCGTGACACCCATCTGAGCGAGGGATTTTCTCTGCGCGCCTTACCCGCACTCTATCCCAAAAAAGTCCCGACGCTCAGTAGCTTGCTGGAACCCCAGCCTGATGCCAAATATACGTTGTCACCGGTACTGTGGAACTACCTTTACCAATACGCCAAAAAACACAAAGCCAAGGGGAACGGCTTTGGTTTCGGTCTGAACGATGCGCGTAATCCGTCGGTTTGCGTGCGCACCCTGTCGGCTCGCTATTACAAAGACGGTTCGGAAATTCTTATTGATCGTGGTTGGGACCGTGCGCTGGGCGAGCAGGACTTTCATCAGCCGGACAATATGTCACGCCGCCCACGTCGTTTAACACCACGCGAATGCGCGCGGCTGATGGGATTTGAAGCACCGGGTGAAACGCACTTCCGCATTCCGGTGTCCGATACCCAGGCCTATAAACAGTTTGGCAATTCGGTAGTGGTGCCGGTATTTGCTGCTGTGGCGCAACTGCTATTGCCATTGATCGAACAATACACCCGCAACATGAAGTGATTTCGGGCAGCGGGCACAGCGGTTCAGACTGGAAAACGCGTAAGAAAAAACCCGTCAGTTGACGGGTTTTTGTTTTATTTCTTTTTCTTGCCCTGCTTCTTCAACAGCGCGCGAATCTGTTTCAGTTCAGCAGCACTCAGTTGATCGGTTACCGCTTCTGCTGTGTCCTGATTGTCGATCGCATCCTGCGCCGGAGCCTGTAGGCTCGCCTGCAAGCGATTCACAATTTCCTGACTCATAGAAATTTGGTTGTCCAGAGCCAGTTGTTTGATGTGTTCTTTCAGCGCAGGATCAATCTTAATCGTTAAATTAACGGTCTCGGTCATCGTGTTACTCCTTATTGATTTTCATCAACGTAGCGGAAGATGCCGAAAGTTAACAGGCTGTCATAAAAATTTAATATTAGACGTGTAGGGGACTGAAATCCCTCAACACCGATTCGTCCATAGAGGTCAGGTTGCCCTGAAGCTCCGCGCACAGTTTTGCCATATAGCGCACCAGGAAGTCGGCATTGTGTTCCGCCAGTTGGCGTCCCGCTTCGGTTTGCATAGTTTCAGGCAGGCGTAATAACTTCTTCTGGAAGTGATCCAGCGTCCAGTGCACATCATTCAACTCACGATCTTTGCCCAGAGGATCGTCGCTGTCGAACAGCGGGCGTCCCAGCGCACCGGCAGTATAAAATACCCGCGCCAGGCCAATGGCACCCAGTGACTCCAGGCGGTCGGCATCTTGCACAATCTTCGCCTCAAGGGTTTGTGGCGCGATCGCGGCGCTAAAACTGTGCGCCTGCACGGCATGCGCGACAGCATCTATGTGGTCAGCCGGAAAGTCCGGGAAGTCTTGTTGCAGAATGCGGCGCGTCTCTTCAGCGGCGTAAGTTGAGGCCAGATGACGTTCCGGGTGGTTTTTCGGTAAGTTGACAACATCATGAAAGTAGCAAGCGGTCAGCACCACCAGCGCATCGGCATCGCTATTTTGCATAATGCGTGCCGCGCTCATCCAGACACGGCGCAGGTGGGCGATATCATGGGCTTTATCATCATGCAGCCAGTTCTGCTGCAACCAGTTTTCGAAACGGTTTTGCCAGCCTGTTAGCGACATCGTGCTTCTCCTGTTATTGCTGTTATAAAGCACCGCCGTCAATGACGAGCGTGCTACTCCTGCAAACATCATAGCGGCCCGGTGATGACACTTTCTTTACACTCCTCCTGCATAATCAACTGCGAAAAAATGCGATCCTGATCCTGTTATAGCGCTGTTAACAGCACTTTCCCAGCACCACGCGCGTTTTCGGTATTTCCTCATCCTCGTTTCAGTTAAACGACTCTGTTTAGCAGTGATAATGTTTTAAAGCCATGCAGAAATAGTGTGTAACGGATTAATTTTGGTTTAACTCGCTAGCTTAAAACGCGTCGGTCAACCGATCACCCACGACATATTCTGAAAGAGTTCCCATTGTGTCCGTTATAACGTACTGTATCTGAGAAAAATGCGATTTTGTTTTTCCATTGCATCCAATCAAGCACGTTTTTTGCTTGTGAGCCATTTTTAAAACTGAATACGCACTGAATGCCTGACTATAAGGCGACAAATTATTAAGCAAATTGATTTAAACCCATTATGCTAATTCTGCACATCCGTGGACGCGGATGGTTCAGCAAATTCTCCGGGTTGGTAACACAACAAGAGGTAAATCATGAAAGAACGGCCGATTCTTTTTTCCGAACAGCGGGTCCGCGCCCTGCTGGTTGGCCAGCAAACACAGACCCGGCGCATTATGAAGACTCAGGCTTTCGGCCCTGGTCAGGATCATCACGAAGGCGTACACGCATTTGACGTCAGTGCAAACCATCTGCACGGCTATAAATTGATGTCAATGTCAGACATCAGTTATCACTGCCCCTATGGTAAACCCGGCGATCGTCTCTGGGTGCGCGAAACCTGGCGTGGTCCGATCGTGCCGGAGGAACAGTTGGCAGAGTATGAACGCGAGCCACTCCCCTTCCGCGACCCGGTGTATTGTCAGTATCGCGCCGACAGCAATGAGCTGGGGCAGCAGGATGACAATTTGCAAGATGCCGAGCAATTTGGCTGGCAGACGGCCATCCATATGCCACGCTGGGCCAGCCGTATTGATCTTGAGATCACCTCCGTTCGTGCCGAGAAGATTCAGGACATCAGTGAAGACGACATCATGGCAGAAGGCGTGCAGACCGACTCGCACTTCCTGAATAACTTCTTCACCATGAATATGAACTCCGAGTCGCCTAAAGAGGCCTATCGCAAGGCGTGGCAGAAACAATACGGTGCCACCAGTTGGGAAGTGAACCCGTGGGTATGGGTGATCGAGTTCCAGCGTGTGGAGCGTGAAGGGTAAGTCCTCTCTCCGGCAGAGGTGAGGGGTAAACCTCTCACCTTTGCAATCTCAGTCACAGACAAAATTCTTACTAACAGGTTGAATAGACAGCTTTGATTCTGCGCTGGTAATTTTCGCTGTACCGCGCGAGGATACCGTCTTACGCCCTGAAGAGTGAGTGATGCGATGTTCAAATGGCCGTGGCACGCGCAGGTAGAAACTTCAGTCGCAGCGCTGCCGTGGCAACAAGCGCTGGCACAACCTATTTTCTCTCTGCTTGACGAAAACGAGCAAGCGAGCCTCATCGCACTGGCACAGCGCTTCCTGCAACAAAAAAAAATCACGCCATTGCAGGCATTGCAACTCGACGAACTACGTACCGCCCGACTGGCGTTGCTATTTTGCCTGCCAGTGTTGCAGCTCGGCCTGGAATGGCTTGATGGCTTCCATGAAATTTTGATCTACCCTGAGCCCTTCAACGTGGATGGCCACTGGCAAGATGACAGCGGCCTGGTGCATCAGGCCGCGGCGGTGCACGCCGGACAAAGCTGGACCCAGGGGCCAGTGGTGTTGAATGCGCTGGACATCCAGGATTCGTTTGATCTCTCCGGCTATAACCTGGTGATCCATGAAGTCGCACATAAACTGGATGCACGCGGCAGCGGCTACACCAGCGGTGTCCCGGCCATTGCCCTGCGTGATGTCGCCAGTTGGGAAAAAGATTTACTTCAGGCGATGGAGGAGATCGAAGCTGAAGTGGAGTTGGTGGGTGAACAAGCCGCCACCATCGATCCCTACGCTGCCAGCGATCCCGCCGAGTGCTTTGCCGTCCTCTCCGAATATTTCTTTAGCGCACCGGATTTACTGGCAGAGCGTTTTCCCGCTATGTACCGCCATCTGCAACAATTCTATCGTCAGGACCCCCTGGCGCGTTTAGCCGCCACGCGCCCGGAAATTGCTTAAAGCGTGATCGCTTTGTATTAATGCTAGCCAGTTGAATACAAATGTATTTTTAGCTGTTGACAGCTCCGGCACTGCCCATTAATATGCGCCTCGTTCCAACGATTCCTCTGTAGTTCAGTCGGTAGAACGGCGGACTGTTAATCCGTATGTCACTGGTTCGAGTCCAGTCAGAGGAGCCAAATTCGAAGAAGAGCAGCCTGAAAAGGCTGCTTTTTTTTTGTCTGTAGCGGCGCGATTTATCGCGCTATTTTGAAAACCTGTGCGATAAATCGCGCCGCCACCCGCTCGTAAAATCCAGAAACACTTGGTTTGTCAGGAAGCGTCAATAAGCACACGATCAAAAACGTACCAGGAGGTACAATAAGCGTGCTTATTAACTTTCTACCACTTACACCATGAAAACCATTTGTTTTAAAATCAGGCTATTGCCTGCCGCCCTCCTTTGCGCTTTGGCAGTACCTGCCGCACAAGCTACCGACTTCTTCCACCAGGACACCCTGACCGGTGACTGGGATGGCGCACGGAGCGATCTCGCCCAGCACGGCGTTAACTTAACCGGCGACTATGTCTCAGAAACCGCAGGCGTGTTGAGCGGCGGCCAGTCTTATGGCACACGCTACGCTCAGCAGATTCGTCTGGGTGCCACCTTTGATTTGGACCGTCTGTTCAATGCGCAGCACGCCGGTACGGTCCAGCTGTCAATCAACGATCGTCGTGGACGCAGCACCTCGGCGGATCTGGTCGGCAACCGTCTGCCAATTCAGGAAGCGTATGGCGGCGAATATACTCGCCTGAGCGAACTGAGCTACGCCAATTATCTCTTCACCCCACAGTTGCAGTACAAGCTGGGCTGGCTGGCTATGGGGAATGATTTCGGTGGCCTGTCGATTCTGACCAACTTTATGAACGCAGGCTTCTGTGCCCACCCGCTGTCGATGTCAGGTAGCAGCGGCTGGGGTAACTACCCCAACGCCCACCTCGGCGGTGAGTTAAAGTACAGCTTCAATGACAGCTGGGCGCTGCAAACGGCGGTATTTAACGTTAACCCGGATCAGAACAGCGAATCGTCCCGAGCATTTAAACCCTTTGCACCGGGCACCACCGGCTATATCGTCCCGGTTGAGTTGATCTACAACTTACAGGGTGAGTTACCCGGTCAGTACAAACTCGGTTACTACTACGACAGTTCCAACGTCGCACGTATCGACCAGCCCGATCGCCGTGCTGATAAACGCTGGGGTGCCTACCTGCTGGCCGACCAGACCATTTGGCAGTCCACTTCGCTGCGCAGCCAGAACCTGCATATGTTTGGTCAGGCCACCACCACCGATGCCGCTACCTCGCCGTTCCGTCACTGGTACTCGGCCGGTTTGGTATTGAATGGACCGTTTGCAACGCGTCCGCATGATGCGATTGCCATTGGTTATGGTCGTGCGGTGTACAACCAGCACAGTCGTGATAATGCCGTTGACAGTTTGCGCGCCAAAGGCGAATTAGCCGACGCCGAAATGGTAAATGGTCTGGATATTGGCGAGCAGCTGGTTGAAATGACCTATACCCTGCAAGCAACGCCGTGGCTGTCGGTACGCCCGAGCGTGCAGTACATCAAAGAACCGGGTGCGTTCTCGAATAAAGAGATCAAAGATACCTGGGTTGCGGGTGTGCAGGTTAAAGTGAAGTTCTAAAACAGAATGCCTTCCGCATAGCTTGCGGAAGGCATAATTGCAGGGGATTAATGGCCGTTCAGCGCCACATCAACCGTTTTTAATACCTGATGCAACTGTGCCGCATCCACCTGTCCCGGTGCAGACGCCGTACCAATCATGCCAAAGGTCAGGTCATCACCAAACACTTCCCCGGAAAGCCGGGAAATCGCCCCCAGGCCGCCCATCGACATCGTCAGCAACGGTTTACGCGAGTAGTCATTGCGGATCTGCGCCGTAGCATCCATCAGTTTCACCACATCACCTGAATCATGTGGCATCACCGCAATTTTCAGGATATCTGCGCCCATGCTGTCCTGCTTACGCAGACGATCAACGATCTCGCTGGTGGCCGGGGTTTTCTGGAAATCATGGCTGGACATCACCACTTTAATTCCGGCGGCATGGGCAGCGGTGACCACCTGGTGGATCACTGCCGGATCGCGGAACATCTCCACATCGAGAATATCGATAAAGTGATCTTTAATCAGCGCCAGATAGAGCTTGCCATACGCCTTATCGCTGATGGCTTTCGCGCCACCTTCAGACTGCGTACGGAAGGTCAGGATAAGCGGTTTACCCTGCACTTCACCCGCAACCTGTTTGCCCAATGCGCCAACTTGCGCGGCATCGGTGGCGAAATTCAGATAATCAATACGGTATTCAATCAAATCGGCATCCGGGTTCGCGCCGATAACTTTGGCCTGCGCCAGAACCTGGTCGGCTGTCGCGCCGGTGGTAGGGATGATGACTTTCGGCATCCCTTCGCCAATGGTGGTCTGGCGAATGGTGATGGGTTGTGCGTGTCGTACGTTGACGGCCGCAGCCGGTGCGCTGGTGGCGGCAATGGCGCTGGTCACACCTGGCAAGGCCAGCAGCAAAGAAATCGCTAATACACTTTTATGCAAATTCATGGGGAGTTCCTGTTTCGCTAATGACACACCTGACTGGACGAGATCAGCTGCGAGGCTGTCTCTTTCCGGTCGGTTTATTTTTTTAGTTGCAGATGAATGCCGTCAGGTAATGCTGTGTCGCAGCTCGCTCAGGAATGGGTTATTGCATGGGGGCAGGCTTACTTAAAGGTGAAGTAGCACCGTCATCGGTGGTGGCAGTGGATGTCACATTCGCCACCGCTAAATCCGCGCTCAGCGGGGTTTGATAATGGATAGTGCCGTTACCCTGTGCATTAATGGCAACCATCTGATAGCCGAGGAAATGCTCCGCTTCGTCCATCGTTGCTTTGCTGTTGGAGAAAAACTCAATGCGGTAGGCAGTATTGGCCTCCCCTTTCACGCTGCCGTCGATGGTTAGCATCTGCTGGTCACGCACGACACGGGTAATGACCGGCGCAGGCTGATCTTTATTCGGCGTTGCTTCACATCCAGCCACGTTACCATCAATGGCGCAGATTTTTTCCAGCTTGCTGGTGTCATTGCTGATACCACCGCCACGATTACCGATAAAGGCCGCATGTTCGAGGCCTGGCACATTAAATACAATGGCACCGGCATAACCTGGCAGGCAGCTCCCACCGGCAAAGCAACGTTTAATGTCTTTGCCGTTGTCGACCATAATATTTTCAGTGATCCGGTTCACGGCTGGCCCGGTAATGCGGTTAATGCCAAAGCTGCCGTTTTTACCGGGTTCACCCTGCGGACGCACGGAAACCGCCACCCGATTGCCGATCATGGTATTCCCGGCCACCACGTTGCCCGTCCCACTTAATGTCACCGCAGAAGAGAGATTGGTGAAGGTATTATCGGCAATATAGTTGCGATTTCCCCAATTGAGCTGTACGCCGTCGGAATAATTTTCAAAATGATTATGAATCACTTCGTTGTCATTCCCCCACAGCATCTCCAGCCCCTGTGAAGGTTCCTGGTTATGTACGTTGTCGGTGGTGACAAAGTTATCCGCAATCAGGTTAAACGAGGCACCACGGGTGGCTTCCATCGCATCACCATTATTAATAAACGTATTGCGGATAATTTTATTACGCTCGGTGGTGGTGGCGGTCGAGTTACCCTTGCCATCATCCCCGGTCAACATAATACCGGCACCGCCATGATTACCGACGATGCGGTTATCTTCAATCACGTTGTTTTTGGCGCGATTCACCAGAATCCCGATACAGAAATTACGCACTTCAACCCCTTGCAGGGTGACATCATGGGTATCGCGCAGCACCAGACCCGGCATGGTCGTGGTACGCACATTAGCACCGTACTGGCCAGGGACGGCACCGGGGCAGGATTGCGGGTCCACACCTTTAATATATCCAGAACCGTCGATGGCGACAAATTTCCCTTGTTTAAGGAAATCGGTGTTAATAATCTCTACCGGACCTTTAATTTCCGGTAATGGTTTATTAGGTTTGATAATCAGTGGCTGGTTGTTGGCGGAGTGTAATTCAATACGATAATGTCCGGGATTTTGGTTATTTTTTTCCAGCGCCCAGCGCAGCGTGCCCTGGCTGCCATCATCGGCAGGAGACGTCACCCGTAATACTTCAATACCTTGTGTTGCGTTATCTGCGGCGTGCGAAGCCAATGGCAATAGCAACGCTATTGCACAGGCAATGTTATTTTTAATCATGATGAATTCCGATCTGACTAAAGTAGCCGGAAATAAACACCGTTACTTTCCGGCCCCTGGTTTAATGACTTTTCCATCCCCGATATAATTGTTTTTTACCCTCCTGATTTAAAAGAAGCTGGTCCATAAAGAAGAGATTGGCATCGCCAGCACCAGAGCAGGCAACATATTTGCGACCGGGAAGATTTTAATGCCGCAAATGCGAAAGCCTGTGGCGAACATTAATACGCCGCCAACCGCCGAGAAATCAGCCTGCATAGCGGGCGTGGTTAACGGCAGGATAAACACCGCACCATAGGCGAGCAGTAGCTGAATAATCAGCTGAGGCACCGCAACCACCGCCACCGCGAAACCGAGCGACGTGGCAAAAATCGCGGCGGTAAACAAGTCGAGAAAGGATTTTGCAATCAGGACGCTGGTGTCGCCGGTCATCCCTTCATGCATCGAACCGAAAATCCCGGTGCCGCTGGCGCAAAACAGCACGATGATCGCCACATAACTTTGCAGGAACTGCTCCTGCGACTCCTTATCCTGTTCACCGGAACTGACGAACATCTCGACCAGTCCACGCGCTTTGCTGCCGAGCTTACCGATACCTTTTTCCAGATAACACAGCTCACCCAGCAACGCCCCCAGGATCACCGATAACACCATCACCGGCATATGACTGACTTTCACCACCAGCACAATCCCCATACACATGGAAGCTGCACCGAAGATCAGCGGCATCGAGGTTCTGATGCGTTCTGGCAGACGCGAACTGAGCAACGCACCGACAATGCCGCCGATCAGCACGGCAGAGCCATTAATATAGGGTCCTATAATCACGATTTATTACTCCTGGTCATTAAAGTCACGTCTTCCCCCCAGCGCGGCAGATCGGCACAATCCAGATCCATCAGCCCCAGAGCACGCGCCACGCTGTGCGCAATTATCTCTTCAACAGTTTGTGGCCGCGCATAAAGCGCGGGCACCGGCGGAAACACAATCGCGCCGGATTCCGTCGCCTGCTGCATATTACGGATATGCCCCAAGTGAAGCGGCGTTTCCCGCACCATTAACACCAGGCGACGGCGTTCTTTCAACACCACATCGGCTGCACGCGTCAGCAGATTGTCGGTCAGGCCATTGGCGATAGCCGCCAGGGTGTGCATCGAACACGGCGCCACCAGCATGCCAAGGGTGCGGAATGAACCACTGGCAATGGCGGCCCCGACGGCACGGATGGGATAAACCACATCGGCCATTTCCGCGACATCTTCAGCAGTAAGATCGGTTTCATGCTCGCGATTGAGGTGCCCGGCTGGCGAGATCACCAGATGGCTCTCCACCTCCAGCTGACGTAAATAACGCAATGCCTGTACGCCATAGGAAAAACCAGACGCTCCGCTAATGCCAACAATAACCCGTGGTTTACCGCTGCTTCGAATGACAGACCCTGACATGCTGCCTCCTTATTTTTTGTTGAAACCTGGGATAAAGCGATTCACATCCACTTCGAGGAATTCGCTACGGTGGAAGTTAGCTTTCAGGTGGTAAGGCACGGTGCAGTCAAAGATAGTTTTGCAGGCAATACCGTGGTCGCGTACTGACGGGCTGTAGGCCGGATCAGAGGACGGATCAAGCGGATGACAACGTACACCCGGAATAAACACGGTATCGACATCGCCCTGATAACGGGTGGTCATCGCCCAGATCACATCGTTAATATCAAACACGTCGACGTCTTCATCCACCAGCATCACATGTTTCAGCTCAGAGAAGGCGGAGAACGCCAGCAGTGCCGCCTGACGCTGACGACCTTCATCCGCCGGGGTGCGTTTTTTCACCTGCAACACCGCCAGATATTTGCCGGTGCCCGGTGTCGGACAGTGTACGGTCTGCACGAAACCTGGCAGCGCGCGTTCCACCATCTGCAAAATACTGGCTTCAGTCGGGATACCGGCCATATTGGTGTGTTCATCGCTGGGGCCAATACAGGTTTGCAGGATCGGTGAACGACGATGGGTAATGGCTTTGACTTTGATCACCGGCACCTGAGCCTGTGCCGCACCGGTATAACCGGGGAATTCAGGCATCGCTTTGCCGGAATTGGTGTTCTGGTCTTCACGTACACGTACACCGGGCAGCAACTCACCTTCAATCACCACTTCCGCATTGGCGATGGCGCGTGCTTTCACGGTCAGACATTCTGCTAACTCAACGGCCTGGTTACGCAGGCTGCCGGCAATCGACAATTCATCAAAGCCCAGCGGCGTTGTTGGCGGTTCAAAACAGGCACCAATCTCAATCGCCGGGTCGACACCGATGCTGATAGAGATCGGCAGCGGTTTACCGGCCGCTTCAGCTTTCTGACGGAAAGTATCGAGGTGACGGCCTGGCACGAAATACATCGAGATTTCGTCTTTGCTTTGCACGCACAGGCGATGGATGGTGACGTCGTGTTCACCGGTTTCCGGATCGGCGGCGTAACACATACCGAGGGTGAAATAAGGGCCGGCATCTTCCGGGGTGTTGGTTGGCGCAGGCAGGATTTTCAGGATATCGAAGTCCGGATCGCTGGCCAGATGCACCACTTCCTGAGATACCGCTTGTTCACGCGGGATAACAATCGGCGCGATCGGGTTAGCGACCGAATCTTTCAGCATAAACGCCAGATTTTCCGGTGTGGTGCCAAACAGGCGTGCCACACGTTTACGTGAAGACAGCAGGCCGATAAGCACGCGCATATCGTTGTAGCCTTTGATTTTGTTGAAAATCATCGCCGGGCCGATTTGCGTCGGACGTTTTACCGTGCCGTGTGCACCGACATAACGGTAAACGCCGGATAATTCCGCGATCGGATCTACAGGTTCATCGGTGTAAATCAATTCATCATCGTACTGGCTTAACACCTCCAGCGCGGAACGTAAATCGGTGACTTTTACTTGCTTCTCAGACATCTCAATGTCCCTCTTGGTCGTGGTAACCGGTAATGCATCGGCGCAGACAGGCGCTGGCACACCTTGAGAACAACAGGAGCGAATTCAGTGGCATAGAACCGGCACCTCCCGTCGTTACCCCCACAGTGTTAGAGGATCACTGATAAGAGTCCAATAATAATACATGGCGTTTTGATAAAGAGTTATTATCAGTAAAAATCAGGAGGACATCGATGGATTACCGACATTTACACGCCTTTGTCGTACTGGCGGAGGAGCTGCATTTTGGCAAGGCGGCACTGCGTCTGAACATCGCTCAACCGGCGCTGAGCCAGTACATCAAGGCGCTGGAAAAGGAGCTGGATCTTGCGCTATTCACCCGTGACCGGCGGCATGTGGCGCTGACGTTTGAAGGTGAGCAACTGGTGGAAGAGGCACGTATCGCATCCAGTCATTACACCAAGTTCCGCGAAAATGCGCGCAGTTTACGCCTGGGATATCGCGGGCAGATCAAGCTTGGTTACGTCGGTTCTTCGATACTCGACCCGGCACTCACGCTGTTAATTAATGGTTATCGCCAACGTAAACCAGGCATTGATATCGTGATTGAAGAACGCAATGTTCACGAACAGCTTACACTTCTGTTAACTAATCAAATAGATATCGCCCTGGTTCGCTCACCGGTGCCACGATATGATCATCTGGACTATCTCGATCTCGCCACCCGCCCGTTGATTGCGGTGCTCCCACGTCGCCACCCGCTGGCTTCCCAGCCGCGCATTGCGTTGTCACAACTTGCTGCTGAACCCTTTTTGATGCAGGAAGATCCGCCCGGGGTTGGCCTGGGCTGGTCAGCGCTGAACGCCTGCCAGCAGGCGGGATTTGTGCCACAGAAAATTCAACCCACCCGTGATGTCTCGGTGGCTATCGGTCTGGTGTCGATGGGGATGGGGGTCACGCTGGTACCCGAAACCCAGCGTTCGGTAATGATACCCGACGTGGCCTACTGTTTTTTGCAGGATCAGCATGCCACTTCAACGCTGACCATGAGCTGGCAGCGGGAGATAAAGAATAAGGCGTTACATGACTTTATCCAGTTTGCCCGTGAGCTGACACAATAGGCACTCACAGCGCGATAAATCGCGCCGCTACACCTCGGTCCAGCCACGCAGCAGGTTGTGATACATATTCAGCAGCGACAGCAATTCTTCACTGTCGCCGTGACGCGCTTTCAGGCTCTGAATATTGCGGTCCAACTCAAACAACATCGCGCGTTGTTTGTCATCGCGCACCATCGACTGAATCCACAGGAATGATGCGACACGCGCGCCACGCGTTACCGGTGTCACGCAGTGCAGACTGCTGGAGGGATACAACACCAGATGCCCGGCGGGCAGTTTAACCTTGTGCTGGCCGTAGGTGTCTTCAATCACCAGTTCGCCACCGTCATAGCTCTCTGGTTCGCAAAGGAACAGCGTGGCGGAAAGATCGGTGCGCATCCAGCCTGCCGCGCCGTTGTGACGCACCGCCCCATCGACATGAAAACCGTAGGTTTCCCCCTGCTCATAACGATTGAATAGCGGTGTGGAAATGCTGCGTGGTAACGCGGCGGAAAAGAACAGCGGGTTGTTGTTCAATGCCTGCAACACCGCCGCCTGCAACCGATCATAGAGCGGCGTACGGGTGTCGATCTGCTGGTTATTTTTCACGGTGGCACCCTGGCTGCCGACCGTTACCCGGCCATCAACCCACTCGGCCTGTTGCAGCAGCGTGGTGAAACTGGCGACCTCTTCCGGCGTCAGCACGGCAGGAATGTGATACATCATCGCGTTGTTCTCTCTTAAAACGTGGGATTAGCACATAGGTAGCGGCGCGATGAATCGCGCCGCTACAGCTGTTAGAAATGCACGTTAGCCGTCAACAGGAAGGTACGCGGCTCACCCGGATGGTAGCGGTAACCACTCTTGTTGATGGAGGCAACATAGTTGGTGTCGAAAACGTTGTACACGTTAAGCTGCAAATCAAGGTTGTTATTCACCTTATAGCCCAGCTTCGCGTCTGCTACCCAGTATCCTTCGGTGTGGTCTGGCGTGCCCACCGCACCATCGCTACCGCGACGCAGGCTGCCAACATAACGTGCACCGGCTCCCACTGACAGCGCATCGGTGGCCTGATAGTTGGTCCACAGGGTGAAGGCGTGCTTCGGCGTATACGCCAGCGCCGATGAGCCATCCTGCGCCACGCTGTCGCCCTCGGTTACAGAAGCATGTTGCAGGGTATAACCGGCAATCACCTGCCAGTCCGGGGTGATATTGCCGGTGGCCGACAGCTCATAACCTTCAACACGTTTCTTACCGTATTGCGAGTAGGTGCCATCGTCATTGGCGGACACTTCGTTCTCAATATCGGTACGGAACAGCGCCGCAT
Organism: Pantoea sp. X-Soil-TKNS-1279; assembly: GCF_059730565.1. Taxonomy (NCBI): domain Bacteria; kingdom Pseudomonadati; phylum Pseudomonadota; class Gammaproteobacteria; order Enterobacterales; family Erwiniaceae; genus Pantoea; species Pantoea sp. X-Soil-TKNS-1279. The sequence continues at coordinate 2,637,658 of NZ_AP035948.1, forward strand.
TCAACAGCAAACGTTTATCCAACACTTCCCACTTGGTGCCCACTTCGCTGGATTTGGCTTTCTGCGGTTTGAAATCGGTTCGGTTGGCGCTATTGCCGGTGCCACCCGCAGCCAGCGCAAAGTTGCTGCCACCCGGCGGTTGCTGGGAAATCGCGTAGTTAACGTAGACGTTACCATGCTCGGTCAGACGATACAGGGCACCGGCTTTCCAGTTGACCAGATTGCCTGATTTCGCGGTATCGACTGTGGTAACCGGCGTACCGGTCGCCACGCCCGCCGGACAGGCCAGCGCACCACGTCCGGTGCCGCCACAGGCGGTGGCACTGTCATAATCGGTGTGATAATTGTCGAGGCGAATGCCGCCGTTCAGCTCAAAGTTTTTGGTGATCGCCAGCGTATCGAAGGCGTAAATACCAAAGGTGTCGGTCTGGCCGTTGGCATTAGCACCGTTGCGATTCAACCCACCCAGCGAAATGCTGCTGATCGGATGGTAGATATTCACGACAGGTGCGGTAATCGGGGTGACACCGTAGTTGGTCTGGTTCTCACGAGTAAACTCGACCCCGGCGCTGACATCATGCCCGACCGAACCGGTAAAGAACTTCGAGGTGATATTGGTCTGGTTGGTCAGGATGCGGTTACTGACGTCTTTCAGGTTGGCGTTACGCGTCCAGGTCCAGGTGCTGACATCGTTCGGGTTCGGCATACCAATGGTGCTGCCCATCACCGCCGTCAGCAGATACTCCTGCTTCACCCGTGACCAGCGCGTGGTGTTACGGATGGTGGTGCTATCCGACAGGTCATGCTCGAAACGCATGGTCACCGTATCGGTGGTGGATTTATCGAAATCTGAATCGGTGCCGTAATAGTTACTGGTCGCGACTTTGCCAGACGTATTCAGCGCTGAGGACGCTGCGGTAGGCGAAGAGTAGCCCGGCAGCCCGATGGTCGGAATGCCGCCGTCCGGCGTGTTGTTCTGGTGAACGTGCAGATAATTGAGATACAGGCGAGTGGAGGTATCAAGGCCAAACGCCAATGAGGGTGCCACGCCATAACGTTCATTCTGGATATTATCGCGACCGGCATCATGGGTTTTTTCACCCATTAAATTGAGGCGAAACGCAGCGTTATCGCTGATCGCCTGATTGTAATCCAGTGTCCCACGACGCATCCAGGCGCTACCCACACTGACCGATGCATCCAGGCCGGTATCAAGGCGCGGCTGTTTGCTGATCATGTTGATGGAGCCGGACGGCGCGCTACGGCCATAGTCGGTGCCTGACGGGCCTTTGATCACTTCCACCTGCTCGGTGTTAAAAGTATCGCGCGTCACGCTGCCAATATCACGGATACCGTCAACGTAGATGCTGTTGGAGGTATCCATGCCACGCATATACACCGCATCACCGGTCGATGAACTACCGTTCTCCCCGGCATAAAACGCCCCGACACCCGGAACGTTTTTCAGTGCATCAGTCAGGTTATTCACACCCTGATCTTTAATCACCTGGTCAGGGATCACCGTGATGGTACGGGTGGTATCCACCAGCGGTTGGGTAAATTTAGGATCGGCGGATACGCCAGGAGAATAGAGTGAAGGCGTCTGTGCCTCCACCACCAGGGTATCGTCGTTCTTTTTGGTGGTGTTGTCAGCGGCCAGCGCGGCGGCTGGCGAGATCCCGATGCACAGCCCGGTAAACAAGGTCAGCGAGTTAAAGCTGCCAAATGGCAGGTTGCGATTTTTATCCATTTTGAAAAGTGTGGGTTCGTTGTAGTTATTGACGCGCACAACGGGCCGTACAAAATGGCCCGCACCTCAAATGATAAGAAGAATGGTTATCATTTACTTTCGTATTTTTGCATGAGCGCAACGGTAAGGAAACACATTTCTTTACGCTAACATTACGAATTCAATACAATTGAAGGAAGTGAGGAGGGTTTGTAAGAATTATTTAAACAATGTGCAGAAATTCGTCAGAAATGGGCAAAAAAAAGCGCGATAAATCGCGCAGCTACGGTTTCGAGCGATACGTAGCGGCGCGATTTATCGCGCGTCATCACAGATGGAAACATTCATCTTTCATAGTAACGGTAAACCGTCGGATGGAATTCAATACCATACAGTTGGCTTACCGGGATCAGTAGCTCAATATGTTTACTGAAATCCACCTCGTCTTGTTCGACCCCGGCAGACTGTGGCTCCACCAGGCGATTAAACCACTGTAGCAGTAACTTTTTCATCGGCAGTTCTCCAGAAATGTTTGACCCTGTCAGTTAAGCGCAATCCGCCATATAACCAAAACAAGAAGTTCTGCGCTTCAATGCTACAAATTGCATATAACGTCAAGCATGCGGGGGCAGCGCAGCACCTTCGATACGACAACGCAGCCAGTCCCGCGCGCGGTAATAACGCAATGTCAATTGCGGGCCAAAACCCATCCAGAACGGCGCTTTATGCAACGGTTCAATTTTGAGTGCCAACTCGCTCGCGGGCATGTCCTGCGCCCACTCCGCCAGAATGCCGCCGAGCATACTGCCGGTCGGTACGCCACGCCCGGAGAGGCCCGTCAGCGCCACGACGCCGGGTGCCAGTTGATATAAACGCGGAATGGTTCGTTGCTGCATATCCAGCTCGCCGTACCAGAAATAGTCCCAGCGCAGCGGCTGTCCGATGGCCGGATGCAGCCAGCGCAGGCGATCACTCATCACCTGATGGGTATAATTCATCTCCCGCCCACGCCGCCCCATCGGGAACATTGAGGCGACGATGCGCCCTTGCTGGTTATATTTGTAGACATAGATATCACCACGACCGTCATGAATAGTGGTGTTTAGTGGCAATACCTTGCTGCGCAGTGCCGCATCCAGTGGCTGAGTGGCGGCGACAAACACCCGCATGATGCGAAAACTCTGTTCCAGTTGTGGCCAGCCGGCCACGGTGTACGCCCCGGTGGCGAAAATCACTTTATCTGCCAGCACATGACCTTGTGGTGTGATCACCTGCCAGGCTGTTCCCTGCTTTTTCACCTCGCTAACCGGAGAGGCACAGTAAACTTCGCCGCCCTCCTGCCCCACGGCTCGCGCCAGACCACGCGCATAGCCGAGCGGATTAAGATGTCCCCCTTCATGATGAAACCAGCCACCATAAAAACGCGGACTGCCGCTGATGCGCTCCGCCTGCGCCGCATCCACCGCTTCGGTATGCGCCCCAACCGCGTTGTACTGACGCGCTTTTTCCTCAATCAACTTCATCGCACCCGGTCGCGCCGCCGCCTGGAGATAGCCGTTCTGTTGCCATTCACAATCAATGTGATAATCGCGGATCATCGCGCTGACCTGGTGATTGGCCTGGGTCTGACGTCTGATTAACCGCTCGGCCCAGGGCTCACCCAGCAAGCGACGCAGTTCCGGCAGCGAGAAATGGGTAAACGTTGGGGTGCAGTGCCCGGCATTGCGCCCGGAGCCACCAAATCCCGCCTGTTGAGCTTCCAGCAGCATGACCTTGACGCCTTGTTTTGCCAGCGTCAGCGCGGTGGTCAGCCCGGTATAACCGCCACCCACGATGCAGACATCCGCGCGATGTTCTCCCTGCAAGGAGGGCAAGTCAGGCGCGGGGGCCGCCGTGGCAAACCACAACGAATCTTCGAACGGGGAGAATCGGGCCATTGCGCATCACCTCACTCTTTGTCGCTGCGGGCATCCAGCGCATCGCGCAGCCCATCACCAATGAAGTTAAAGCAGGTCACCGCCAGCGTAATGGCGATGCCCGGCACCAGCGCCAGCCAGGGCGCACGGATCAGATACTGCTGCGCGCCGTTCAGCATATTGCCCCAACTGGGCAACGGCGGCTGGATACCGTAACCGAGAAAGCTGATATAGGCTTCCAGCAGAATGGCGCGCGCCACCGTCAGCGTGGCTGCCACGATAATCGGCCCGACCACATTCGGCAGCAGCTCACGGAACATAATCCAGCGCCCGGAAAGCCCCAGCATCCGTGCCGCCAGGATGTATTCGCGTTCACGCAACGAGCGCACCTCGGCCTCAACGATACGCGCTACTTCCATCCAACTGGTGACGGCGATAATCACCGTGATCATTGCCGGATCGGGCTTGATAAACGCCGCCAGCGCCAGCAACAGAAACACGCTGGGAAAGGCCAGAAAGGCATCGACGATACGCATCAGCACGGCACCGACACGGCCGCCGTAGTAGCCGGCCACAATGCCGACCAGAGTTCCGAGCATGATGCTCAGCATCATGGCAAAGAAACCCACCAGCAGCGAAATACGCCCGGCCATCAGCAGGCGCGCCAGTAAATCCCGCCCGAGCGGATCGGTACCGAGCCAGTGCCAGCCAGTCAACGGCGGTGCGAAGCGTGCACGCAGGTCAATATGCAAGTCATCAAACGGCAGCAGCGACGGGCCAAACGCGCAGGCCAGCGCCATCAGGATAATCAACAACAAGCTGGCGCAGGCCAGTTTATGGCGCACAAAGCGTTGTAAGGTGCGGTTGCGTAGCCAGCGCACAGGCGTTACCGGCGGCGTAATCACAGAAGATGCCATCTTGCCTCCTTAAGCGGGACGAATACGCGGATCGACCAGCGCGGTGATCACATCCGCCAGCAGGTTGCCAATCAGCACCAGAATCGCCGAGCACATCAGCAGCCCCATGACCACCGGATAATCGCTGTAGCCCAGGCTATCGAGAAACAGACGCCCCATGCCCGGCCAGGTAAACACCGTCTCCGCCACCAGCGCGCCGCCCAGAATGGTCGGCAGCTGCATCCCGGCGAGGGTGATCATCGGTAACAGCGCATTGCCTACCACATGCTTCAGCAGCACGCGACGTGGCGGCACCCCTTTGGCCCGCGCGGTTTTGATGAAATCCTGATTGATCACTTCCAGCGTGGCGGTGCGCATATAACGACTCCAGATCGCCACATCAACAAAGGTCAGCACCAGCACCGGCAACACCAGATGGCGCAGCACATCCAGCAGCGAACCATCGCCCACCGTGTACATATTCCCGGCGGGCAGCCATTGCAGCTTCAGGGCAAAGAAGTAGATCGCCACCAGCCCGAACCAGAAGGTCGGAATCGACAGCGCCACCATCGCGCCCATAGTGGCAAAGCGATCAAACAGGCTATCGCGCTTGATGGCGCTCTGAATACCGATCCACACACCGATGGCGATCGAGAACACCATCGAGGTGCACATCAGCAACAACGTCGCCGGTAGATGCGAAAAAATGATGCTCAGGACCGGCTGACCGTCGCGATATGAACGCCCCCAGTCACCGCGCAGCAGATGACTGAGCCAGTCGAAATATTGCACCGGCAACGGTCGGTTCAGCCCCATCTGTGTGGCGATACGCTGCATCGCCTCCTGGGTCATCCCCGGTGTTAAGGCGTATTGCGACAACGGCCCGCCCGGTGCCAGATTGAGGGCAGCGAAACCGATAATGGATACCAGGAACAACAAAATGATGCTTTGACCGCAACGTCGTAACAGAAATGCGCCCACGGCTCTCCTCCCCGGCGTGACGGCTTCCTGCCCGTCACGCACGTTGTGAATGGAATCAGGCTTTCTTATCCCAGTACCAGGTGTTGGCGTTCCAGCTATCGATACGCACGTTGATGTTGGGCGTGATATTCTCCGCGCCCTCTTTGTGCCCGCGCACGTTGGCAAAGCTGAACAGCGTCAGGAATGGCATGTCCTTCCGCACCAGCGACTGGATTTGCAGGTAAGCTGCTTTGCGTTGCTCCGGCGCGAACTCGGCACTGCCCTGCGCCAGCAGTTTGTCCACTTCGGGATTTTTGTACTGGAACACATTCTGCCCCGCGCCCCCCTGCGCCGGGATGGCATCAGAACGCATATACGTGGCGGTATCGGGATCAGAGCCGGTGAGGTAATTCAGGCCGACAATGGCGCTGTCAAACTTCGACAGCATCCAGTAATCCCCCCACATCACCGCCGGCGGCAGGTTGGAAATCTTCATCTCCACACCAATCTCCTGGAAGCTCTGCTGCATAAACTGCTGCATCTGTTCGCGCAGATGGTTGCCAGCGGTGGTGGAGTTGGTAAACGACAGTTTGACGCCATTCTTTTCGCGAATACCGCCCGCTCCCGGTTTCCAGCCCGCTTTATCCAGCAGGGCTTTGGCCTTGTCGAGATTGAATTCGTGTGCCGGGAGGGTGGCGTTGAAATAGGCCGACTGACGCGGCATATAGGTTTCGGTCGGTTTCGGCAGTCCGTAGTAAAGCGCATCAATAATGGTTTGTTTATCAATGGCGTAATACAACGCCTCTCGCACGGCCGGGTCCTGGAACTGAGGACGGGCGAGGTTAAACGCAAAGTTCTCAATGGTGGCGCTCTGGAATACGTCCACCACTTTCCCCGGCAATTTTTTCGCCTCGTCGTAGTGGTCGGCTGAAATCCACTGCAACCCGGCGATATCGATATCGCCTGAGACAAACTGGGTATACATCACGTTGAGATCCGGGATGTACTTATAAATCAGACGGTCGAGCTTCGGTCCATCACCGTAGTACTCTTTGTTAGCGGTCAGTTCGATATGATCGCCCGGCACGCGCTGCTGCCACTTGAACGGCCCGGTGCCAATCGGCGCGCTGTTAAACGGCGCGGTGTTTTTGTCCTGCACGTTGGCAAAGCCGTGTTTGGGAATGATAAAGGTGGCGGCGAGGATCGAGGTGTAAGGCGAATAGGGTTTCTCCATCCGCCATTTGATTTCAGTCGGTGAGACAATGGTGATATCACGCACCAGTTCATGTCCGGAACGGCTCCAGCTGCGGAAATTCGGGTCCACCAGCAACTCAAGGGTGAACTTCACGTCTTCCGCAGTGAACGGCTGGCCATCGTGCCACTTCACGCCATCGCGCAGTTTGAGATGAAAATTCAGCCCATCGGCAGAGATGCCGCCATTGGCCTGGGTTGGCACTTCGGTCGCCAGTGCCGGGGTGAAGTTACCTTTCTCATCAACGCCGAACAGCGGATCAAACAGGCTGAAATGCAGACCGTCATCCACCTCGATATGCGGCATCAACGGGTTGAACACCGTCGGTTCCTGCGAGAATCCGACTACCATCTGTCCACCGCTACCGCCCGCCCCGGTCATCGCCGCGCGTGCGACATTGCTGCCAAACAGCCCTGGCAGCGCCATCGCGGCGGTGCCGGAGGCCAGATACACCAGCGCCTGCCGACGGGAAATTTTTGGCAGGGAATCTGCAAACTTATCACTCATCGTTTTTCCTCAGGTGAACAGAAACACAACGCCGCGCAGCGGCAATCAGAGTTAGTAGCCGGTCATAATTTCAATCTTCGAACCATCAGTGAAACGTGAAAAACGGAACGCTTTCGGGTCCACCACCGGCGTGCGGTTCAGCACCAGATCGGCGGTGAGACGCCCGGCTCCCGGACCAATGCCAAAGCCGTGACCCGAGAAGCCGGTCGCCATCACCAGGCCGGGATAGCGGTCAACATGGGAAATCACCGGAATGGCGTCGGGCAGCACATCGATGCATCCGCCCCAGCGTTGCGCCACTTTCAGTCCGGCCAGTGCCGGCAGTTGCTGCTTCAGTTGCTCCAGTACGTTATTGGTGAGTTTTTTCGACGGCGGCAGGTCCAGTACGCGGCAGTACTCAAACGGGCTGGGTTCATCCAGATGCCAGTGGCGTGCCATCCGCCACTCGTCATAGAAACGTCCGGTCAGCCGCAGCCGCAACGAACCCCATTCATGGCGAAGCGCAGGCAGGAAGTTACGCGCAAAGCGGAAGCTGTCCGGCACAATATCCACTTCACTTTCATGACCGGAGGCGATGGAGTAGCCGCCGTCCTGACGTTTGCGAATGGCAAAATCGCGTGTCCAGAATGCCGCTTCCGGGCCACCGGGCAGTGGCTCAGTGCGCACCACGCTGTTTAATACCTTGAGCTGCGGCAGAAAAAGGCCAAAACGTTGTGCCATCAAACTGGACCAGGCGCCTCCTGCCAGCACCACCGTCTGGCAGGCGATGGCACCGCGTTCGGTTACCACCCCGGAAATCCGCCCACCGCTGGTTTCAATGCCGCGCACCGCGCACTCCGTCAGAATATGAGCGCCGTGGCGACGCGCCGCTTCGGCAATGGCCGGGGCCGCTTTCTGCGGCTCGGCGCGGCCATCATCCGGGGTGTAGAGTGCACCAACGCCCTGCACTTTATGGCCGGGAAACAGTTTCGCGACCCCGTCACGATCCAGCATCTCAGCACGAAAGCCGGTGCCATCCATATGGCGCGACCAGTTTTGCAGTTCACTGAATTCCTGGTCGTTAGCACAGTTAAAGGTGATGCCTGCACGCCGATAACCGGTATCCGCCTGTAAACGCTGATCCAGTTGCTGCCAGAGTCGCAGCGATTCAGCCATCAGCGGCACTTCACGCGGATCACGCCGTGCCAGTCGCACCCATCCCCAGTTGCGGCTTGACTGCTCATGACCAATGCCGCCCTTTTCGCACAGCGCGACACTGACGCCCTGCTCAGCAATTTCCAGCGCGGTAGCGCAGCCAATAATGCCGCCGCCAATCACCACCACATCGACTTTTCCCGGTAATGTCACATCGCCGTGCACGGGTACTACAAACGGACCTGGCATAATTATTCCCACAGGTTATTGACGGTTATTAATTTCCGACATCAGACGCACGCAGCGATATTTCGGCAACAGTTCACCGTGCGGGGAAAATTAATTTCTCCCCCACCGTAATTATCCGATTTTATTACTGCGTTACGGCTGTAAGACTTTTTTTAATAAACGGATGACGGTCTGTTTTTCTCTCGCCGTCAGCCGTTGAAAAAAACGATCTTCCTGTAGCTGTGTCAGCTCACGTACACGCTGTGCCAGCGCCTGACCATGTTCGGTAAGAAACAATGCCTGAGAGCGGTTATCGCTATGATCAGCTTCGCGCCTCAGCAACTGTTGTTGTTCCATCTGGTCGAGCAGGCGCGCCATAGCGGAACGGTCGCGCTGGATCACATCGGCAATCACCGAAGGCCGAATACCGGGGTGGCGGTCGACCACCAGCAGGGTGCTGATTTTTCCGGTGCCGCGCGCCACTTCGAGTCCGGCCAGTTGCTGGTCGAGGTCGCGCGACACGGCGATATTGATGCTGCGAATGTAAAAACTCAGCATATTACCCAAGGGTCCCAAATCCACGTCGGTGGCCTGTTGCGGAACGGCAGGTACGGCTGGTTTTGTCATTCTGCGCTCCACATAACTGAAAAAAAACGTCTCAGAAGAAGGGATTAGGGCAGTACAAACTTTCCTCCAGTATTGGTGAGATAGTGGACAATGACAACGACTTTTGTCATAGCTTTTTCCAATTTCACTTAAGATGCCACCCGCTCTTCGGCATGACCGGGAATGGCGCTCACCAACTGTTGGGTATAGCGATGCTGCGGCTCACGGAACACCGCCTGTGGTGTGCCCTGCTCGACAATTTCACCTTTGAACAGCACCGCGATGCGGTCACAAATCTGACTGGCAACGCGCAAATCATGGGTAATAAAAATCATCGCCACCTGGGTTTGCTGTTGAATGCTGCGCAACAATTCCAGCACCTGTGCCTGAATTGACACATCCAGCGCCGATACCGACTCATCAGCCACCAGCAGCACCGGATCGAACATCAGCGCACGCGCAATGCCGATACGCTGGCGCTGGCCACCGGAGAACTCATGCGGGAAGCGGTTCCAGGCACTGGCATCCAGCCCAACCCGTTGCAGCAGTTGTTTCGCCTTGCGTTCGACTTCGTGCGGTGTCATGCCACCCAGCGCCAGCGGCCCAGCCGAAAGAATGGTGCCAATGGTGTGCCGTGGGTTGAGCGAGGCAAACGGATCCTGAAAAATCATCTGGATATAGCGGCGCAGCGGGCGGAATTCGTTCTCTTTCATTGGCTGGATATCACGGCCATCAAACAGGATTTCGCCACTATCGGCCGCCAACAGCTTCAGCAGCACCCGCCCGAGCGACGATTTGCCCGAACCGGACTCCCCGACAATACCGAGAGTTTCACCCTTATTGAGGCTGAAGCTGACGTTGTTCAGCGCCTTCACTTCGCGGCTGCGGCTCAGCCAGCCGCCGTCGCTGCGGTAGGTTTTTACCAGGTTTTTCACCTGCAATACCGTTGGCGTATTGCGTATGTCTTTTTCCCCGGCATGCATGCGGGGCACGGCGGCAATCAGCTTCTGCGAATAGGGATGTTGCGGCGCGTTAAGCACCTGCTGCGCTGGGCCGGACTCCACCATATGGCCCTTCTCCATCACAATCACCCGATCGGCAATCTCTTCCACCACGCCAAAATCGTGGGTAATAAACATCACGCTCATCGCCTTGCGCTGTTGCAGGCCACGAATCAGACGCAGAATTTGTGCCTGTGTGGTGACGTCGAGCGCCGTGGTGGGTTCATCCGCAATCAGCACATCGGGGTCGAGCGCCAGCGCCATGGCGATCATCACCCGCTGACGCTGCCCGCCGGAGAGGCGAAACGGATGTTGATGCTGGATTTTATCGGGCTCCGGCAGCCCCACCTCTTCCAACAGTGCCAGCACTTTTTGCTGGCGTGACGCGGCAGTGCCAACGTTGTGCGCCAGCATCACCTCCGCGATCTGCTCGCCGATGGTCATCAATGGGTTGAGGGCCGACAGCGGGTCCTGGAAAATGATGGCGAGGGTTTTGCCCTGGAGCTGGCGCAACTGTTCCGGCGTTTGTTGCAGCAGATTGGTGCCACGCAACAGGATCTCGCCACCCTGCACACGCAGGGCTTTGGGTAACAGGCCCATAGCAGCATGGGCGGTCACGGATTTGCCCGAGCCGGATTCACCGATAATGCAGAGAATTTCTCCCGGCCACAGATCAAAGCTGAGATTTTCCACCGCAAAGCGACGGTCCATCCCGGCGGGCAGCGCCACCGAAAGTTGGCGCACGGAAAATAATGGGGCGATGTTGTCAGGCTTTTCCATATTGACGCTCCTGGTTGCACAGAAAAATAATTTTTTCAGTATCTAAGCCAGCGGTTAAATAACGGAATTGACCAGCAGGATGAATTTAATTTTTAAATTAAGAAGGGAAAATGACACAGAAAGGTTGAGAATAAATAATAGGTTTTACTTATTTGCCTGGGCGGTGGTTTACGCTGATACCCTCACCCCGTCCCTCTCCCGCAAGCGGGAGAGGGAGGTAGTGCAAAATGGTAGCCGGTGCACGCATCAGTCCCCTCTCCCGCTTGCGGGAGAGGGTTAGGGTGAGGGCATTAGCCCCCGCTTTTGGCGATCATCCGGCGATAATTATTCAGCCATTTGCCGCTGGTCAGACGCCACCAGAAGCAGATACCGCGCACGGTCCAGTCGAGGAACATGCCAAGCCATACGCCAATCACCCCCATACCCAGCACAATGCCAAGCAGATAACCGGCCACCACGCGCGCGCCCCACATGCTGAACATCGAGACATACATGGTGTAACGCGCATCGCGTGCACCTTTCAGCCCGGCAGGTAGCACCCAGGAGGCGGTCCAGATTGGCATAAACGCGGCGTTCAGCCAGATCAGGTGTTTGGTCACCGAAATCACCTCCGGGTCGCGGGTATAGAACTTCGCCAGCAACCCGGCTATCGGCACGGTAATCGCCGCCAGGCTACATAAGCCAATCATCGCCAGCCAGAATACATGTTTGATTTGCCGTTCCGCCTGCATCACCTGGTTACGTCCAAGACGTTTGCCGGTGATAATGGTCGACGCCGACCCCAGGGCATTGCCCGGCAGGTTAATCAACGTGGCGATGGAGAAGGCGATAAAGTTGCCGGCGATTTCGTTGGTCCCCATTCCGGCGACAAAAATCTGCGTCAGCAGCTTACCGCCGTTAAACAGCACCGACTCAATACTGGCCGGAACACCGATACTTAGCACCTCCATCAAAATGCCGTAGTTCCAGCGCCGGAAGTAGCTTTGGATGGAGATTTTCAGCGCCGGGTTGATACCGAGATACAGCACATAAATAGCCGCAATCGCCCCAATATAGCGTGAGATAGTCAGCCCCAGCCCGGCACCAATAAAGCCCAACCCTTCCCAACCGAGACAGCCATAGATCAGCACGGTACTGATGACGATATTGAGGATGTTCATCCCGCCGTTAATCAGCATCGGGATTTTGGTATTTCCTGCCCCACGCAGCGCCCCGCTGCCAATCAAGGCAATCGCTGCCGCCGGGTAACTCCACGCCGAGGTTTGCAGGTAGCTGAGCGCCAGCGCCTTAACCTTGGGTTCGGCGCTACCGGCGATGACATCAATGATCAGGTGGCCCCAAACCTCAATGGCGATCACCAACACAAACGCCAGCACCGTCATCAATCCCAGCGACTGGCGGGTTGCCGCGCGCGCCCGTTTGCCGTTGCGTTTGGCAAGGCTAAACGCCACCACCACCGTGGTGCCGAGATCGATAGCGGCGAAGAATGAGATGATCACCATATTAAAGCTGTCGGCCAGACCTACGCCTGCCATCGCTTCTTTACCCAGCCAGCTGACCAGGAAGGTACTGAGGACGCCCATCAGCATCACACATAAGTTTTCGATAAAGATGGGCACGGCCAGCGGCGTGATCTCACGCCATAACAGCGTGCGATAAGAACGGCGTTTCGGATACCACGCCGTATTTCTGATCGCACGCATCACTGCTACGCCAGGATTTTGCAAGGGAATACCAAATCACTTTGGACAAGAAGAATAATAATGATAGGACGCTAACAATTATGCAAAATGTTTCCCGTCAACATTTAATCATTATTACAAACTTTTTGTCCCCGAGACGGCAGGATGTTCGACTGCGCCTCCCAGATAGGCACTGCGCACCTCCTCGTTATGCAACAATTCCTCGCCGCTGCCGCTGAGTCGTATCTCGCCGTTAACCATCACATAACCCCGATCCGCCAGTTGCAGCGCATGGCGCGCGTTCTGCTCCACCAGAAACAGCGTCATGCCCTGCTGCGTCAGCTCACGCAGGATGGCAAAGATTTGCTTCACCACCAGCGGTGCCAGCCCGAGGCTGGGTTCATCCAGCAGCAGCAATTTCGGGCGGCTCATCAACGCACGGGCAATCGCCAGCATCTGCTGCTCACCGCCCGATAGCGTCATCGCGCGCTGTTTACGCCTTTCCAGCAGTCGGGGAAACAGCTGATACATGCGATCCTTATCTTCGCGCGCAAAGCGGTCGCCGATGGCAATGGTGCCCATCAGCAGATTTTCCTCCACCGTCATATCCGGGAAGATGCGCCGGCCCTCCGGCGCCTGCGCGATACCACTGGCGGCGATAAAATGGGTGGATCGGTGACTGATGGCCTCGCCGCGAAAGCGAATCTCGCCAGCGGCGATGCGCGGTTGGCTGAAAATTGACATCAGCAGCGTCGATTTACCCGCCCCGTTGGCACCAATCAACGCCACGGTTTCGCCTTCATTAACCGTCAGCGACACCTGCTTCAGTGCTTGCACCGGGCCATAAAATACGTCCACCTGTTCAAAGCTCAGCATCGGTTCAGACATGGTCATCCTCCTCTTCCGCGCCGAGATAGGCGGCAATCACCCGTGGGTCATGACGGATTTGCTGCGGCGTGCCTTGCGCAATCACGTCGCCGTGATCCAACACCACGATATGATCGGAGATACGCATCACCATCGGCATATCGTGTTCAATCAACAACACGCTGATACGATGGTCGGCGCGCAGCCGATGCAGAATCTGGCTTAACGCCTCGGTCTCCACCGGGTTCAGGCCAGCCGCCGGTTCATCAAGGCAGATCAGCTCCGGGCGGGTACACATGGCACGGGCAATCTCCAGTCGCCGCTGCTGCCCATAAGATAAGGTGCCCGCCAGTCGGTTAGCGCTGCCCACCAGGTCAACGTTCTCCAGCCAGTAAAATGCCCGGTCCAGCGCGCGATTCTCCGCTTCGCGATAACCACGGGTATTCAGGATGCCAGCGATCAGTTGACGGTTAACCTGCATATGCTGCGCCACCAGCAGGTTCTCCACTACCGACATCTCGCGAAACAGGCGGATATTCTGAAAGGTACGCGCCAGCCCGGCGCGGTTCACCAGATGCGCGCCACCAAACATTTTGTACCAGATACGTGAACCCAGCCGCGCCGGATGCAGCCAGTCACCGGGATGAATTTTCTGCCCCAATACCTGGATCACATCGGTCGATCGCTGATTGGCGTTAAGAGTGATGCGCCCGCCAGTGGCGCGATAGAAACCGGTCAGACAGTTAAATACCGTGGTTTTACCCGCGCCGTTCGGGCCGATCAACGATGTCACCGAACCACGCTCCACTGCCAGGCTGACGTCGTTCAACGCCTTAATACCGCCGAAGCGCATCATCAGGTTATTCACCTGCAAAATCGCATCACTCATGGCGCACTCCTTTACGCAGCGGTACACCCACGCGCGCGGTACGTACCAGGCCACGCGGTCGCCAGATCATCATCAGCACCATCAACATGCCAAACAACAACACGCGATATTCGGCAAAGCTGCGCAACAGTTCCGGGGCGACCGTCAGCACAAAAGCCGCCAGCACCACGCCGAGCGTCGACCCCATCCCGCCCAGCACCACAATGGCGAGGATCAGCGCCGATTCAAAGAAGGTGAACGAGGTTGGATTGACAAAGCCCTGATAGGTGGCGAAAAACACCCCGGCGATCCCGGCGGTGGATGCGCCGAGCATAAACGCCGACAGCTTGACCAGCACATGATTCAGCCCCATTGCGCGACAGGCGATCTCATCCTCGCGCAGCGCTTCCCACGCGCGGCCAATCGGCATACGCGTCAGGCGATGTTTGATCCACAACACCAGCAACACCACCAGAACCAGCACCACATAGATGAAGATAAACTTCATGTTCGGGTTGTAGTCGAGATGGAAAAACTCGTTGTAGGGGACACCGCCCTCGCGTGCGCGACGGCCAAACTCCAGACCAAAAAAGGTCGGTGCCGGCACCGAGACACCATTGGGACCGCCGGTAAAGGCCAGCCAGTTGTTGAGGATCAGACGGATGATTTCACCAAAACCGAGGGTGACGATCGCCAGGTAATCACCGTGCATCCGCAACACCGGAAAACCGAGTAGCGCCCCGGCAAAGGCCGCCATCAAGGCCGCCAGTGGCAACATGCTCCAGAAACCCAGGCCGAGATACTCATAACCTAACGCCAGTCCATAAGCGCCGATGGCGTAAAACGCCACATAACCGAGGTCCAGCAACCCGGCAAGCCCCACCACGATATTCAACCCGAGGCCGAGCAACACATAAATTAACCCCAGGATCGCTACCGTCAGCAGGTATTTACTGGAAAGGAACGGAAAGGCCAACGCCACCACCACCACCAGCGGCAGGACCCAGCGCAGCGCTGAGCGGTGGCCCGGCTCACGGACATATACCCCGTCATCGCTGCCTTCGAACTTGCGGGCGAAGCGTTGTCCGGTCGGAGTTTGCAGCAACAGGCTGAGCAGCAGTCGCCCCACCATCACCACCCCCACCAGCAGTGCGACCCGCAGTGGCGACAGATGAAAACTGTAGCCATCCAGCACCACGCCGACGATCGGTCCAAACACCACCAGCGCCACCAGCCCGGCCATCAGACAATCCAGCAGCGACTGGCGCACATCCACAGATTGCGTCATTGCACTCATTTCGGCGTCCTCACACTTTGGCAACCAGCGGTCGTCCCAATAGCCCCTGTGGCCGGAAGATCAAAATCACCACCAACAGGGCAAAAGAGAAAACATCTTTGTAATCGGAGTTCACCAGTCCGGCGAATTGCGCTTCCGCCACCCCGAGCAGCAGACCGCCGAGCATCGCCCCAGGCAGCGAACCGATACCGCCCAGTACCGCAGCGGTAAACGCCTTAATGCCGATGACAAAGCCAATGTAGAAATCAAAGGTGCCGTAGTTCATGGTCACCAGTACCCCGGCCAGCCCGGCCATTGCCGCACCAATCATAAACACCAGCGAGATCACCCGATCGGTGTTGATACCGAGAATCGCGGCCATGCGCCGATCCTGCTGCACCGCACGACAAATCCGCCCCAGCCGTGTGTACTGAATAATCCACGTCAGCAGCGCCATGCCGCACAGAGCGGCAATCAGGATAAACACTTTGGTCCAGGTGATTTGCACCACGCCACCATCAATCTCCATACGCAGCACGCCACTCATCAACGTGGGGATGCCCTGCTGATTCGGTCCCTGGCTCAATTGCACGTAGTTCTGCAAAATCAGCGACATCCCAATCGCCGAAATCAACGGCGCAAGACGGGTGGAGTTGCGTAACGGGCGATAAGCGATGCGCTCAATGGTCCAGCCATACACGGCGGTGATGACGATAGTGAAGATCAGGGTGCCGAAAATCAGCAGTGGAAAGGAGTGGATGCCGAAGAAGCTGAGCAGGCCCAGCCCGATGGCACAAAGATAGGCGGAGATCATATACACCTCGCCGTGGGCGAAGTTGATCATGCCGATAATGCCGTACACCATGGTGTAGCCGATAGCAATCAGCCCGTAAACCGCGCCCAGCGTCAGGCCGTTCACCAGTTGCTGAAGAAAGAAGGCGTCCATATGCAAGTCCCGTGCTTAAGGGGAGCGCAAACCTCGCGCCCAATCGCGAATGGCCCCGCTGCACGCGGGGCCGCGTGTCAGCTTACAGCTGGTGATATTTGCCTTTATCGTCCCACTGGTAGACCACGTAATCCGAGACTTTCAGGTCGCCTTTGCCATCCCAGGCTTTTTTACCCATTACGGTATCGACGCTATTCGCTTTCAGCCAGTCGCTGGCTTTGGCGTTATCTTTCCCTGCGGCTTTATACGCAGCGGCCAGAGCCTGCACCGAGGCGTAGGCATACAGGGTGTAACCTTCCGGCTCAAAACCACCCGCGCGGAACTTGGCGATCACCGCTTTACCATCCGGGATCTGACGCGGGTCCTGACCAAAGGTCATGTAGACCCCTTTGGTGTATTGCGGGCCACCGGCAGCAGTCACCATATCTTCCGTCACGATGCAGTCACCGGAGAAGAAAGCAGCCGTAACGCCCTGTTCACGCATCTGACGCACCAGAGGCCCCGCTTCCGGGTGGCAACCGCCAAAGTAGACCACATCCGGTTTCACCGAGGCGATTTTGGTAACCAGCGCGTTGAAGTCTTTCTCACCACGCGACAGACCTTCATATAACACCTCGTTGACGCCACGTTTTTCCAGTGCCGCTTTGGTCGCATCAGCCAGCCCCTGACCGTAGGTGTCTTTATCGTGGATCACCGCCACGCGTTTGGCCTTCAACTTATCGATGATGTAGTTAGCCGCAATCGCCCCTTGTTGGTCGTCACGGCCACACATACGGAACATGGTTTTCATGCCGCGTTCAGTGATTTGTGGGTTGGTGGAACCGGGGGTGATCGCCAGCACACCGGCATCGTCATACACTTCAGAGGCGGGCATGGTGGAGGAGGAGCAGAAGTGGCCGACCACTGCCAGCACCTTGTCCTGATCCACCAGACGGTTGGCTACCGCCACCGCCTGTTTTGGTTCACAGGCGTCATCGCCCTGCACCAGCACAATTTTCTCGCCGTTAATGCCTCCGGCAGCGTTGATATCATCCGCCGCCTGAGTGGCACCTTTCCAATACTGTGCGCCGTAAGTGGCATTAGGGCCGGAAAAGGGTCCGGCTACACCAATTTTAATGTCAGCCTGGGCATAAAACGCCGCACTCAGGCAACCAGCAATCACGACCTTCAATGGTACTTGTATGAATTTCAAAGACATGCTTTCAATCCTCAACGGGTCAGGAACGGAGCCATACCACGGCCTGGGAGAAATCAATTTCTGAAACTTAACGAAGTGCGATGAGTGGCCAGCAGGGCCACGGTTAACGATTAAGCAAAAACCTCGCCAAAGGTAAGCATTGGTGACAAATTTTTGCACCGACAGCGCGTTAAAGCGGCGGGAACACGTCTGCTGATCTTAACCATAGCCAGCGTTTGCCGACACACCAGCACTCTGATGGTGCAGAATGCGGTCGATCACAGATTCTTCATGGTGCTGAGGGGTTTACCCGCTATGCTATAGCCAAATCGGCCCAAATTTCGGAGGGAGAACCTATGACTACACAACGGAACGGTATCAGCAGCCAGCAGGCGCTGGATGAACTGGAACGCCTGTACGACAACGCGGTTGCGGCTTTACGCAGCGCAATTCGTGACTTTACCGAACAGGGACGTCTGCCGGATGAAACGGCACGGCAGCAGGGATTGTTTGTTTACCCGGAACTGCGCCTTACCTGGGCGGGCGATGGCCCGCAGCAGAACCGCACCCGTGCCTGGGGCCGCTTCACCCATACCGGCAGCTACAGCACCACCATTACCCGTCCGGCTTTGCTGCGTCATTACCTGAGCGAGCAACTGTCGATGATTGAGAAAGAGTACGAGGTGGTGATTGAGGTCGGTCCCTCTCAGCAGGAGATCCCCTACCCTTACGTGATCGACGGTTCGGACCTGTCGCTGGATCGTTCCATGAGCGCCAGCATCGCCCGTCATTTCCCCACCACCGAGTTGTCGCAGATTGGTGATGAAACCGCCGATGGCCTGTTCAACGCCGACGCGCAGTTCCCGCTGTCGCATTTTGATGCGCTGCGTACCGACTTCTCGCTGGCGCGTCTGCGTCACTACACCGGCACCGCCGTTGAGCACTTTCAGCCGTTCGTGCTGTTCACTAACTACACGCGTTATGTCGATGAGTTTGTGCGCTGGGCGATTGAGCAAGTACAGGATCCGAACACACCTTACGACAGCCTTGCCTGTGCTGGCGATGTGGTGATCACTAAAGAAACCCAGGATCCGGAAGCGATGATGTCGGACCTGGCGTGGAAGAAGCACCAGATGCCCGCCTGGCACCTGACGTCACCCAATCGTCGCGGCATTACGCTGGTGAATATCGGCGTGGGGCCATCCAATGCCAAAACCATCTGCGACCATCTGGCGGTGGTGCGTCCCCATGCGTGGTTAATGATTGGTCACTGCGGCGGCCTGCGCGAAAGCCAGACCATTGGCGATTATGTGCTGGCCCACGCCTATCTGCGTGACGACCATGTGCTGGACAGTGTATTGCCGCCGGATATCCCGATCCCCAGCATTGCCGAAGTACAGCGCGCGTTGTACGACGCCACCAAAGCGGTGAGCGGCATGCCAGGTGAAGAGGTCAAACAACGCCTGCGTACCGGCACCGTGGTGACCACCGATGACCGTAACTGGGAGCTGCGTTACTCCGCTTCGGCGTTGCGCTTTAACCTGAGTCGCGCTGTGGCGGTGGATATGGAGAGCGCGACTATCGCGGCGCAAGGGTACCGCTTCCGTGTGCCGTATGGCACTTTGTTGTGCGTTTCAGATAAGCCGCTACACGGGGAGATCAAGCTGCCAGGCCAGGCGAATCGCTTCTATGAAGGGGCGATTTCGGAGCATTTGCAGATTGGGATTTGTGCGGTGGAGTTGCTGCGGGCGGAGGGTGATAAGTTGCATTCGCGCAAATTACGCACCTTTAATGAACCGCCGTTCAGGTAGGACCAGGTGCGGTTGGTGACGCTCACCCCGGCCCTCTGGGCAGGTGCGGTCTGTGACCCTCACCCCGGCCCTCTCCCATAAGGGAGAGGGAGATGTGCCATATGCTCGATCGGTTCCCTCTCCCACTTGCGGGAGAGATTGCTTGCTCGATCGGTTCCCTCTCCCGCTTGCGGGAGAGGGTTAGGGTGAGGGACCAGGGTGAGGTTAATTACGCGCTCAACCAACCCAGCTTAATCACAAACAGGATCGACATAATAATCAGCGCCGCATTCACCTCTTTGGTACGGCCACTCAGCAGCTTCACCACCGTCCAGGTAATAAACCCAAACGCGATACCGTTAGCAATCGAGTAAGTCAGCGGCATGGTCAGCGCAGTGACCGTCACCGGCGCAGCCGTGGTGATGTCTTTCCAGTCAATCTCCGCCAGGCCAGAAGCCATCAGCACCGCCACGAAGAGCAGCGCAGGCGCAGTGGCGAATACCGGCACGCTACCCGCCAGCGGCGAGAAGAACAGGCTCAGCACGAACAGAATAGCCACGACAATCGCGGTCAGACCGGTACGGCCACCGGCGCTGACGCCCGCTGCCGATTCAACATAACTGGTGGTGGTTGAAGTCCCCAGCAGAGAACCAAACAGCGCAGCCGCACTGTCGGCGATCAGCGCACGGCCCATTTTCGGCACGTTGCCCTGCTCATCCGCCAGACCCGCACGCTTGGTCACACCCAGCAGCGTACCGGTGTTGTCGAACACGTCGACAAACAGGAAGGCGAAAATCACGCTCACCAGGCCCACGTTAAAGGCACCGGCGATGTCCAGTTGCATAAAGGTCGGAGCGATAGACGGCGGTGCAGAGAACACGCCACCAAACGGCGTCAGGCCAATACCCATCGACAGGAATGTCACGATCAGGATGCCGATCAGCACCGCGCCGGTCACGCGACGTGCTTCCAGTACCACGATGATGACGAAGCCCAGCAGCGCCAGCAGCGGGCCAGGTTTGGTCAGATCGCCCAGGCCCACCAGGGTCGCCGGGTTATCCACCACGATACCCGCGCCTTCCAGCGCAATCAGCGCCAGGAACAGGCCGATACCGGCAGCAATCCCGGCACGCAACGGCAGCGGAATACTGGCGATAATCCATTCACGGATTTTGAACACCGACAACGCAAAGAAGATACAGGCTGACAGGAACACCGCACCCAGCGCGATTTGCCAGGTGTAGCCCATGTGCAGCACCACGGTGTAAGTAAAGAAGGCGTTGAGGCCCATACCCGGCGCCAGCGCAATCGGGTAGTTCGCAATCAGGCCCATCAGCACGCAGCCGATTGCCGCCGCCAGACAGGTGGCCACGAAAACCGCGCCCTTATCCATACCTGTCGCACCCAAAATGCTTGGGTTAACAAACAGGATATAGGCCATAGCCAGGAAGGTGGTTATGCCCGCGATAACTTCGGTGCGGACCGTTGTGTTGTGCGCTTTTAGCTTGAATAGTTTTTCTAACATCATCATCTCTCGTGATGGGGAGACGTCACTGACGTGCGTTCTCTTGCCAATGGGGTGTGCATGCGCGTTATTGTTGCGGGAAAAGGCAGACGGCTGCATGCTCGGCCATCAATCCGCCTTGTTACTAAACTCCTTTCCCCCTGTCCTCATAGCAATTGCTATGCCATAACAGGACGCAATCGTTTACCTTCACGACTGTATCTTAGACTCAGACAATTCTGAACCAGAACGAGGCGCGATTATGGTGCATTGCACCATGTGCGCGCAATCGTTTTCCCATCCGTCAACCGGGTAGCGAAAAAAGATTGCGGTAACGCACGCTTTCAAACTCTGTCAGGCGATGCCGCTCACGTTTCTGTTGCCTGATTAAGCAGGCAAAAGTGGTCGGTATACACTCTCGTTAACCCTTCCATAACAAAAGAGGCCCGTAATGAAGCCCGCAATTCTGGTAGTGGATGACGATCGCGCGGTGTGCGAACTGCTGCACGATGTATTGAGTGAACATGTTTTTACCGTATTCAGCTGCCATCAGGGAAAAGATGCGCTGACGTTGCTGGATAAACACCCGGAAATCTCGCTGGTGATGCTGGATATGATGCTGCCGGACACCAATGGTCTGCTGGTGCTACAGCAAATGCAGCGCCAACGGCCTGAGCTGCTGGTGATCATGCTAACGGGCATGGGATCAGAAGCGGATATGGTGGTGGGTCTGGAGATGGGCGCTGACGATTATATCGCCAAACCGTTTAATCCCCGCGTGGTTGTTGCGCGGGCGCGTGCAGCATTACGCCGTTGTGGTCGGCTGGCGCAACCCGTCAGCACCCAGGACGAGGGTTGGCAGTTTAACGGCTGGCGACTGGATGAAACGCGCTGCCAACTGTTTAACCCCCAGCGTGAGACGGTGACGTTAACCCAGGGTGAATATGCGTTGCTGCGCGCCCTGGTGTGTCATGCCCGCAAAGTACTGACGCGCGACCAGTTGCTGGAGCTCACCCACAGCGAAACGCTGGATGTGTTCGACCGTACCATTGACGTGCTGATCATGCGGTTGCGCCGCAAGATTGAGATGAACCCGCATCAGCCGAGCCTGATCCGCACCATCCGTGGTCTGGGTTATGTTTTCTCTGCGGATGTGATGCGCCCGGCCTCTGCCGTGCATGTCACACAAATCGCCTGAATAATTCCTGCCAGATCACAAAAATGGATATCCCCCAGAGAGCGAGTGGTCTGAGGCAATGAAAGGCTTTATTATCACGCCCAGTGACCATTATGGACGGTCATCTCTGAGAAAAGGTATTTACTCAGAATCGTGTACAGGCTCCATCCGTTTGAATTATTCGGAGCGTTCCCCGAAGCAGGGGAGATGGGATGGAACGTAAACTTACTCGGGAGATATTTTATGGGCAATCGTCTTACACTAAATACTAACCCTACAGTTCCAATAACGATTAGTTCTGTAGACAGCCCCCCTCAAGGAAGGATAGCTGCTACTTCTGTGATTAACACCTCTCATCTACCACATTCAACTCAGTCCTCCTCCTCAAGAACTCAACTTTCAAAACATTTGCCAAACCTTAAATCAAATAGCCATAAAAAAATAGAAATTAATACAATTGACCGCTTAAAATTCATTAATATTCTGGAAAAGAAAAGGCTGACCGGAGAAAAACTACATGCTCTGATAAGCATGATAACTGAATATCATAAAAAAAATGAAACTGGAATGGAAATCGAAAAGATTATCCCAGGAACAGTAACTGACAATATAAGGCCTGCAATCGAGAAGCTCTTTCAATTTATTGGTGATCGCTTCGCATCTGATGGTATTAGCGCAGAGATCAGGGAAAAGGATTTTAATGAAATAATATACCCGCTCTCAGAATTAGGTAACCAGCATTCAAGAGTAGGAGCCTCTGCATACATGTCAAATGAGATGTATAGATTGCTGGCAGGTGCATGTAATAACGGCTTTGATAAAGACACCCTAACAGAATACAAGAATTCTGTAGATAAGCACTTTAGTAAAACCGATGATTTATATTCATCTCCACCCATTAAAGGAAAAGATAAAAACCCCATCAAAAATATAACAAAAATGATGGCATCTGAAATAGAAAAAATAAGCAATGACGATTCCTCCACACTGAAGGAAACACTCACCGCTGTCGACAAGTCATTGATGTTATTATTTTTAGAATCAGACAGAAGGAAGGGGGAATTAAAAACATTAAATAAACAAATAAATAAAACATTAAATGAGCAAAGAAAAGAAATGTTAAATAATGAAATAACATCTTTGCAAAAAGATATATGCGCAACAAAAAACAACACCAAGGAAATTTTAAACTCACTACAAAAACTTCACTCAGAAATACATAATCGCCTGAGCATGCATAATTTTAATACGAGTTTCCCCTATGCTGATTTTTTCAGCACAGAAACCAAAGTAAATAGAAGTGATGGAATACTGTTAACTATCTCTCGTCTTAAGCCGGAAGGAAAAGAAAAACTTTTCGGACTGTTAAGAAAACTCGGTTATCCACCAGAGGCGCTCAACGCGATTGACGAAATAGATAAAAAACTTAAACGTTATAGTTGATAGTCAAACACCAGACCTCGGTGACAATATTTCCGCTTCTGACAGACTAATGCTCATCATCTCTGATGGGCATTACAGCCAGCGGGCATATTCGTTACACAGCAACCAGCGCGGATCTTCATCCTCATCAATCGGGTTGAAGCGTGCCAGCGGGGTGAGAAAGACATTGTCGTGTTCGTCGTCGTTCGGCATGGAGACTTCCCCTACCAGCACATCGCCGTAGCCCTCTTCGCCCCAGAAGCTGTGCCAGATGCCGGGGACAAGGGTGACGCTTTCGCCCGGCGACAGACGCAGTTGCGAACCGGCAGCATGGGTCTGGTGCAGGCCATCAAGGGTAACGTTAACCGGCGTGTTAGCCAGTTGCTGGCCGTCACGGTTGTGCAGCGTGACAATCAGGTTACCACCGCCACGGTTGATAATGTCTTCCATCTTTTGCGGGTGATAATGCATCGGCGTCACCTGCCCTTCGCGCACATGCATGATTTTTTCCGCATAGGGTTTGCTCCACGGCTTACCGCCGCGTGAGCCGTTGCGCAGGGTGAACAGGGTTAACCCGGTCTGAAAGAAATCCTCGGCACCAAAGCTGGTGACATCCCAGCCCAGATGCAGGGCCAGCAGTTCATTGGCGACAGATTTATCCTGCGCACGCCACTGGCTAAGACCGTAATCGGCCCAGCTCGGCAGGTGGACATCCTGGCGCATAAAGAATTCGCGGGTCAGTTGTAGAATGGCATTCACTTCCGAACGTTGCATCACTGCGTCTCCAGTCAGTGGGAAATTGGGGCGGCGCGAGCCTTAACTGAACAACATTACGCCGCCCAGGTCGGTTATTTTACCGTCCAGCCTTTGTAGCTGCCGACGTTGTTACGATCGATCATCGTCACCGGGATCAGCACCGGTTTGTCCGGCGCTGGCTTGCCTTGCAGGATGTCGTAGCCAATCTCCACGGCTTTGGCTGCCATCACCTGCGGATCTTGTGCCGGTGTAGCGACAAACAGCGAACCTTTGCGTTTCAACGCCTCTTCACCGTCCGGGCTACCATCGACGCCGACAATAAAGAATTCGCTGCGCTGTGCCTGTTTGGCGGCCAGATCCGCGCCGATGGCGGTAGGATCATTAATCGCGAACACCGCATCAATTTTCGGGTTAGCTGACAGCAGGCCGGTCATCACTTCCAGCCCCCCTTCACGGCTGCCTTTGGCGTTTTGGTTCGATGACAGAATCTTGATATCAGGATGGGTTTTGAACTCCGCCTCGCAACCTTCGACACGGTTCTGCACGGCGGAAACCGGCGGTCCGTTGATGATCACCACGTTGCCTTTGTTTTTCAGGCGGTCGGAGATGTATTTACAGGCCATCGCCCCGGCCTGGGTGTTATCGGAGGTGATGGTGGCATCGGCCCCTTCGGCGGCCACGTCCACCGCCACCACCACGATACCGGCATCGCGCGCGCGTTTCACCGCCGGGGCAATCCCTTTGGAGTCGGCGGCGTTGAGGATGATCATGTCCACTTTAGCGGCGATAAAGTTATCAATCTGCGCCACTTGCTGACCAAGATCGTAGCCGCTGGAGACCAGCGTCACCTTCACGTCGTCACCGGCCAGCTTGCGCGCTTCCAGGGCCGCCCCTTTGGTGATCTGCACGAAGAACGGGTTGGCGAGATCGCCGACGGTAACACCAATGGCTTTTAACTCTTTGGCCTGGACCAACGGCGCACTGAGAAGCGTGGCCGCCAGCAGTCCGGTAAGGATCGGATTAAAACGCATAGTCGATGTTCTCCTGCTTTTTTTGGTTTTGTATTGTTGCTGCCCTTGCCCTCACCCTAACCCTCTCCCGCAAGCGGGAGAGGGAACCGATCGAGCAAGCTCTCTCCCGCAAGCGGGAGAGGGAACCGATCGAGCAAGCTCTCTCCCGCAAGCAGGAGACGGAACCGATCGAGCATATGGCACATCCCCCTCTCCCTTATGGGAGAGGGCCGGGGTGAGGGTTACAGACCGCACCTACCCCACATGATGCCGGGTGCGATATTTATCGATCAGCACGGCGATAATGATCACCGCGCCTTTAATCACCAGTTGCCAGAAGTACGACACCCCCATCAGCGTCATACCGTTATTCAGGGTGGCGATAATCAGCGCACCAATCAGCGTGCCGGTAATGGTGCCGATGCCGCCGACGAAGCTGGTGCCGCCGAGGATCACCGCAGCGATAGCATCCAGCTCATAGCCAACACCGAGGTTGCCGTTGGCGCTGTAGAGACGCGAGGCGCTCATCAGGCCGCCCAAGCCGGACAGCAGCCCGCTCACCGCGTAGACAAACACCAGCACCGCGCCAACCTTGATACCGGTCAGCCGGGCGGCCTGCATGTTGCCGCCCACCGCATAGATGTGAACCCCCAGCGTGGTACGGCGCAGGATGAACCAGCACAGCGCAATCACCGCAAAGGCGATAACAATCAGCCAGGGAATCGGCCCGATGTAGCCGTTGCCGATCCACTCAAAGTTGATGTCGGAGTTGATCACCGTGGTGCCGTCGGCCAGCAGGTAGGCCGCACCGCGCAGCGCGGTATAAGTACCGAGGGTGACGATAAACGGCGGCAGTCCCGCCCACGCCACCAGCAAGCCGTTGAACAGCCCCATGATCAGCCCTGCCCCGAGCGCCGCCGGAATGGTCAGGCTGGCGAAGGCCGGATCGAGCGACACCACCATTGCCACCACCGCGGTAGTACCGAGCATCGACCCCACCGACAAATCAATACCGCCGGTCAGAATCACAAAGGTCATCCCCGCCGCCAGCACGATGTTGATCGACGCCTGACGGGTAATGTTCAGCAGGTTGGCCTCGGTAAAGAAGTTCGGTGCAACAAAGCCAAACACCGCGACAATCAGAATCAAAATCGGCAGGATGCCAACGGTCTGCAACAGATCCGCCATCAGCGCCCGTTTCAGCGTGGGGTTTTTCATTCGGGTGGTTTCACTGGTCATCCTCGTCTCCTCACGCATGGGTCGGCTGTGCGCCGGTGGCCAGCGTCATAATGTTTTCCTGGCTGATCTCGTTCGCGCTTAATTCACCGGCAATGGTGCCTGCACGCATTACGTAAACCCGGTCGCTCATCCCCACCACTTCCGGCAGCTCGCTGGAGATCATCAGAATCGCCACGCCCTGCTGTGCCAGTTGGCTCATCATGCGATAGATCTCACTTTTGGCACCGACGTCGACACCGCGCGTCGGTTCATCGAGGATCAGGATGCGCGGTGCAATCGCCACCCAGCGCGACACCAGCAGCTTCTGCTGGTTGCCGCCGGAGAGGCCACCGGCACGGACCTGCGCATGGGGGACACGGATGTTGAGGGTTTGGATCGCTTCACTGGCTATCTTCTGCCCTTTGCGGCGATTAAGCAGACCGTAACTGGCATCGCGTTCCAGCGTCGCCATCACAATGTTTTCCTGCGCCGCCAGTTCGAGAAACAAGCCCTGCTCTTTCCGGTTCTCGGTAAGAAAACCGATGCCGTGGGCGATGGCTTCACGCGGTGAATGAATTTTTACCTGTTCGCCATCGATCCAGATTTCCCCGCTGCTCGGTTTGTGCACCCCGAAAATCAGCTGCGCCAGCTCGCTGCGTCCGGCACCCACCAGTCCGGCAAGACCGACAATCTCCCCGGCCCGCACCGCCAGACTACTGGGATAAACCTTTTTGCCATCGCCAAGGTGATTCACGGCGAGACGAATGGCGCCGAACGGAATGGATCGATCTTTGTTAAACAGATCGCTGAGGGGCCGCCCGACCATCATGCGCACCAGCTCACTGGCATTCAGTTGGTCACGCGTCAGGCTGCCAACGTATTGACCATCGCGCAGCACGCTGACCCGGTCGGAAAGCTCATACACTTCCGCCATACGATGGCTGATATAGATGATCGCCATGCCTTCACTGCGCAGACGTTTGATCAGCGCAAACAGTTGCTCGGTTTCGCGATTGGAGAGTGCAGCGGTCGGTTCATCCATCACCAGAATGCGACTTTTGCGATGCAGCGCACGGGCAATCTCCACCTGCTGCTGCTCAGCAATACTCAGTCGGCTTACCAGGTCAGTGGCGCTGAACTGCGCACCCAGGCGGTCAATCACCTGTTGTGCCTCTTCCGCCATTTGACGGCGTTTGACTAAACCGGCGCGAGTGATTTCACTGCCGAGGAAAATGTTCTCCGCCACCGTCAGGTTGGGTGCCAGGTTGATCTCCTGGTAAATCAGGGTGATGCCCGCCGCCAGCGCCTCTTTCGGACCTTTAATGGCGTAAGGCTGCCCATCAATCAGGATCTCCCCGCTGCTGGCGGTGTAAGCCCCGGCGAGGATCTTCATCAGGGTGCTTTTGCCTGCGCCGTTTTCCCCCATCAGCGCATGGACTTCACCGGGCCAGACCGTCAGGTCCACCCCTTTCAACGCGTAAAAGCTGCCAAAACGTCGGGTGATTGCCCGCATTTCCAGAATCGGTGTGGCCGTCATCGCTGCGCTCCTGCTGGCAAAGGGTGCAGCGAGTTAATCAGCGACAGATAAATGGAAAATGTCAGCCGCCATTTATATTTGTCATATTTCACCGCCGACCGACTTCTATACTCGCGCTGAATGAGGCCGGTTGGAGGGTGCAACATGAGTCGGAGCCTGGGCGCACGCGGTCGCCTGCTGCTGTTTAACCTGCTGGTGGTGTGCGTTACGCTGGCGGTCGGCCTCGTCGCTATTAGCGGTTTTCGCCACGCCGGTCACATTCAGGAACAAGCCCAGGCGCAAACCCTGGCGGATATGAACGGCAGTCTGGCACTGGCACGCGATACCGCCAATGTGGCAACGGCGGCAGTGCGTTTGTCGCAGGTGGTGGGGGCACTGGAGTATCAAAGCGAATCGGCGCGGCTACAACAAACCCAGCAGGCGTTGCAGCAGTCGCTGAGTCGGCTGGCAAGCGCACCGCTGGCGGCACAGCAACCGGCGTTGTTGCAACGTATTCGCGAGCGTAGCCAGATGCTGGAACAAAGTATCAATCAACTGCTGCTGAAAGGTCACGAACGCCATCTGCAACGTAACCTGATGCTGAGTGGCTTGTGGCAGGCGCAGCTATTGCTCAACCATATCGATAGCCTGGTCACCAGCCAGCCTCTGTCCCTCGACCTGCGTCAACAAACCGCCCGCCTGCTGACCGTGGCGATTCAGTCCACCGCACCACAGGCAGCGGTGCGCCAACTGAATTCACTCAATGCCGCCTGGTCTGCCACCCCGTTGCAGGGGGTACTGGCTGACAAAGTGCAGCAACTGGTCAGCACCGAGTTGACGCTGCTGCCGGTTGCCAGCCAACTGGAGCAGAGTGATATCGCTATCGCCTATGCCACCTATCGCATCAAAGCCCTGGTGGCGATGTTGAATGATGACATCACCCATTACGTGCAACTGGTCGCACAGCAGAATGACGCCCGCAGCCAGGCCACCCATCAGGAACTGGATTCCATCATCAGTTTTATCGTGCTGTTTATGCTGCTGGCACTGCTGATCACCGGTTATGCCGGTTATTACATTTATCGCAACCTGGGCTCCAGTCTGACCGCGATCGCCCACGCCATGACGCAACTGGCGCAGGGGGAGAAAAGTGTCAACGTTCCCGGACTGGCACGGCGCGATGAACTGGGCGATCTGGCGCGCGCCTTCAACGTCTTCGCCCGCAATACCGCATCGCTGGCGCACACCTCACGCCTGTTAAAAGAGAAAAGTAACCAACTGGAATCAACCTTTCTGGCGATGCGCGATGGCTTTGCCCTGTTCGATAACGGCGGCGAGCTGGTGGTATGGAATGCACAGTACCCGCAACTGCTCGGCATTGCGCCACGCGAGCTACATCGCGGCCTGCATTACCAACAATTGCTGAAGCGGCTGGATATTGAACTGCATGGGCTGGGTGAAGCGCAGGAAGTGCGGCTGGCCGATGGCCGCACGCTGGAGTTGCGCTTCAGTCCGGTGCCACGGCGTGGCATGGTCAATACCGTACTGGAACGCACGACACGCAAAGCGTTGGAAGAAGCGCTGCTGCACAGCCAGAAGATGAAAGCCGTCGGGCAACTAACCGGCGGTCTGGCGCATGATTTCAACAATCTGCTGGCGGTGATTATCGGCAGTCTGGCCCTGACCGTCGATCAACTGCCGCCCGGCACCCTCGCCAGCCGGGTGGAGCGCGCCCGTCAGGCCGCCGACCGCGCGGCGCAACTGACCCAGAGGCTGCTGGCCTTTTCGCGCAAACAGGCGCTCTACCCACGCGCCGTGTCGGTGGTGGAGTTGGTGGATAACCTTCAAGGCTTGTTGCAGCATTCGCTGCTGCCCGGCCAGCAACTGGTGATTGAGGCGCAGCGCCCCGGCTGGCCCGCGTGGATCGACGCCGGACAACTGGAAAACGCGCTGATGAATCTGGTGGTCAATGCGCGGGACGCGATGGAAAAACAGAGCGGCGAAATCCGTCTGCGTATCTGGCATCAGCACCGCGATGAAGGTGATCGTGTCACCATTGAAGTGATCGATCACGGCTGTGGCATGTCGGCGGAAGTACGCAGTCAGGTGTTCGAACCCTTCTTTACCACCAAAGCGCTGGGTAGCGGCAGCGGGCTGGGGTTATCAATGGTGTATGGCTTTGTCCGGCAATCTGGCGGGCAGATTGAACTGGAAACCGCCCCCGGCCAGGGCACCACCGTACGCCTGTTGCTACCGCGCGCACCAGCCGTCGCCCAACCCGTCCCTGCGCCACTTCCCGCCACGCTGAGCGACAGTGCTGACCGGCTGGTGCTGGTGCTCGACGACGAACCCGCAGTACGCCAGACGTTGTGCGAACATCTGCACCAGTTAGGTTATTTAACGCTGGAGTGTGGCGATGGCGAGAGCGCCCTCGCGTTGCTGCGCCAGACACCGGATATTGAATTGCTGATCAGCGACCTGATGCTACCCGGCAGCCTGAACGGGGCGGATGTGATTCGCCAGGCCCAGCAGCACTGCCCCCATCTCGCCACCTTGTTGATTAGCGGACAGGATCTGCGCCAGACGCCAGTAATGCTGCCGCTGTGTGAACGGCTGGCAAAACCCTGGCATCAGGCGCAACTGGTACAGGCGCTGGAACGCGCCTGGCAACGCAGTGAACGGCTTAATCGCGCCCGGCAGGCTGCCACAGCGGCACCGCTTTCCCGCTGATATAACGTTTACGCAGGCGGCTGGAGATGACATCCATCATCATCACGATGGCCGCCAGAATCAGGGTGATAAACATCACCACGTCCCAGTTCCATAAACGCATATTCTCGGCATACACCAGACCCACGCCACCCGCACCGACAAAACCCAACACCGCCGCCGAACGGGTGTTAGATTCAATCTGGTACAGGCTCAGGGCCAGGAAAGTCGGAAACGATTGGGTAAAAATGCCGAAGCGATGCTTCTGCAAGCTGTTGGCTCCGACCGCGCCAAGCCCCCGGCTGGGCGAGCGTTCCACCGCTTCATGCCCTTCGGCGTAGAGCTTGCCCAGCAGGCCGATATCCTGCATCACAATCGCCAGCACCCCGGCCAGCGGCCCCATCCCGACGGCGCGTACAAAGATCAGCCCCCAAATCGCCATATCGATACCGCGCAGCACATCCAATACACGACGCATCAGCAGGGAAATCGGTCGGGTGATGGAACCGTGCATGACATTCCGCGCCGCGAGAAAGGAGATCGGTAACGCCAACAGCGTGGCGGTCAGGGTTCCGGCAAACACAATCGCCAGTGTGATGCCAATCTGCGACAGGTAGTAACCAAACGGCCAGTTGGCGAAATCCTGCCAGACAAACATGCGCAGGAAATAACGTCCCAGTTGCTGGCAGCCGATCAGCAGGCGACTCCATTCGATACCAAAGAATTCAAAGAAAAAAACGTAGTACAACAACACCGCCAGGGCGATCAGGGCGATCCGACGCAGGTAACGATTTTGCGCCGCAAACAGTTCCGGGTGTTGCTGCTTCAGCCGGCTGATATCCGGGGCCAGGGCGATCATGCGCGTTCTCCTTCCACCACGCGACGGCGCAACCAGCCGGAGAGCGTATCCAGCAGTGACACCACCACAATGATCAGCAGCAGCGTAATGCTGACCTGATCATAACGATCCAGTTTGATATTGGTCATCAGCTCCTGACCGATGCCCCCCGCGCCGACCAGACCAAGAATGGTCGAGGAGCGGAAGTTGATCTCCAGCCGCATAAAGCTGTAGGAGAGAAAGGTCGGTTTGACCTGCGGCCAGAAAGCAAAACGCATCCGCTGCAATTTGCTGGCACCACAGGCGGCAAGGCCGCGTACCGGTTTGTCCGAGGCGCTCTCAATCGCTTCATAAAACAGCTTGGTCAGGCTGCCAATGGTGTGCAGCGCCAGGGCGAGAAAACCGGGGATCGCGCCGATACCAAAAGCCATCACAAACATCACCGCCCACGCCAGTTCCGGCATGGTACGCAGAAAGGCGACAAAGGCACGAATGGCGACGCGTGCGCTCTTCGGCGACTGAGTGTTATCGGCGGCGAAAAAGGCCAATACGGCGGCGATACCCACGCCGAGCAACGTGGAAGAAACTGCCAGTTGCAGGGTTTCCCAGATCAGCGGCAACTGGATATTCAGGCGATACCCCCAGTAAGCCAGGGAACCTTCGGTTTTGACATCGGCAAAAAGCAGCGGCACATGCAGCACCGGCAGCGTTTCGCCGATGTAGTCAAAGAAATGCGGCAGCGATTGCCAGACCGTCACCAGGTTGAATTCTGCGATGTTGCCCGCAGCGAGATACAGCGCCACCAGCAGCAATGACCACAGCAGCGTGTCACGCTTTTGCTGACGTCGGATGCGTTGGTAGTAGTGTTCGAAGTCGGTCAAAGGGGTGGTCCTGTGGTTGTGTGAGGTGCAGGTTGCTGCCCTCACCCTAACCCTCTCCCGCAAGCGGGAGAGGGAACAGATCGAGCATATGGCACATCTCCCTCTCCCTTATGGGAGAGGGCCGGGGTGAGGGTCACAGACCGCAGAGGTCTACCCGCGGCTACCCTTCATCAGATCACGCTTCATATCAATGATGTTCTGATAATCCGCTACGGTAGCCGCGCCGATATGCTGCTCACCGCCCACCGCTTTAACAAAGCAGCTATGATCCTCTTTATCCAGTTTCTTGATGGTATCCACCACTTTCTGTTTAAAGTCAGCCGGCAGATTGTTGCTTACCAGGATCGGGCCATTCGGGATCAACGGTGACTGCCAGATGATGCGAATCTGCTTCATCAGGTCCGGGTGGTCCATACGAATCAGACGACCAAAGGCACCCGAGGTGTATCCGGTGTTGTAGTCGCCCACCAGTGAGGTCCAGGTCACCGCCCCGTCGAACTGACCGTTCAACACGCCGAGGATGTCCTGCTCATGGCCGCCAGAGAAGGTTACGTTAGAAAAGGTGCCTTTGTATTTGTCATCTACCGTACCGCCAAACTCTTTCTTAAACGCCTGATTTGGCATCAGGAAACCCGACGTTGAGTCCGGGTCAGCCATACCAAACGATTTACCCTTCAGGTCTTCCAGCTTTTTGTACGGGCTGTCGGCCTTGACGATCACCACCGAGTGGTAACCTTTCGAACCGTCTTTGTCATCCACCACGATCCCGACGATATCCACGGCTTTCGGGTTTTGCAGGTAGACCGAGGCATAAGATGCGGGTGACATGCTCAGTACCAGGTCAATCTTGTTACCCAGCAGCCCCTGAATCACGCCTGAATAATCAGACGAGTTACGCAGTTGCGTGTCGACGTTCAGTTCTTTGTCAAAGAAGGTTTTCACGCACTGGTTGTCGCCAATCTGCTGGGTGGCGTTCTGACCGCCCAGAATCCCGAGGTTAAGCTGTTTTGGTGCATCCGCTGCGTTAACGCCAAAAGCCATCAGAGCGCCAGTCAGTAAAGCTAAAGAAGTCAGTTTCATTGGTGGTTATTCTCTTGCCGTGGGAGTTAGTGGAGCTGGTTAATTTCGTCGCCGTACAACTCGTGCAGCAGACCGTCGGTCAACTGCGCAGGATGTCCGTCAAACAGCACTTTGCCGCGCTGGATGCCGATCACGCGGGTGCAGTAGTTTTTCACCAGTTCAATCGAATGCAGGTTCACCATCACGCTGATGCCCTGTTCGCTGACCTGGCGCAGCACGTCCATGATGCGTTTGGTATTTTTTGGGTCGAGTGAGGCTACCGGCTCATCAGCCAGCAGGATTTTGGGGTTTTGCATCAACGCGCGGCAGATCGCCACACGTTGCATCTGCCCGCCCGACAGGTTCTCAGCGCGTTGCAGCGCCTGCGGCAGCATGTTCATCCACTGCAACAGTTCAATCGCCTGCGCACGGTCGGTTTCGGAAAACACTTTGAAGAAGGATTTCAGCGTAGAGGTCTGGCTGAGACGGCCAAGCAGGACGTTGGTCAACACATCGAGACGCGGCACCAGGCAGAAATCCTGGAAAATCATGCCGCATGTGCTGCGCCATTCACGCATCTGGCGGCTGTTCAGTTTCACCACATCATGCTGCTCCGCGCTAATAATGGCACCTTTGGACGCGCTGATGGTGCCGTTCAGCATATGTAACAATGTCGATTTGCCTGCGCCAGAGCGGCCAATCACCGCTACCAGTTCTCCCGCATGCAGATCGAAACTGACATTATCCAGCACGCGATTTTCACCGTATGCCTTGCACAGTCCTTGCACCGACAGCACCTTATGGCCCTGCTGAATGTGCGGAACATAAGGATTGTCGATCACGGTTTTCAGTAGTGCCTGTGCCATCTTCCGCTCCGTTTCATCTGAGGTGTGAATTGCCCGCTTATTACGGCCAAAGGCGATGAAGGCTTGATGACAGGGAAATGATCAAACGATGACAGCACCCGTTACGGTTTAGTGCGTTCTGTAACGGCGCGATTTATCGCGCCGTTACAACCACTCACGTAGCTGAGAAAGCGTCTCCGCCAGCGCCCCATTGTTATTCAACGGGAAGCTGTGCGCAGGCAAAGGTTCTGCCGCGCGCGCCAGCCGACGCGCGATCTCTGCCTCGCTTTCGCGCCCGCGCTGGCGCAAACGCGCCGCCAGAATCTCGGGTGACACCTGTAACACCAGCGGTAGCAACTGACTGCCGTAGCGCTGTTGCGCCACTGGCAGGTGCAGACGTGAACCGTTAACCAGCACGTTAAGCCCGCGATCCAACCACTGGTCGATCTCGGTGCCTAGGCCATACCAAAGCCCGTGCGCCTGCCAACTCAGGGCGAACAACCCGAGGGCTTCACGTCGCCGGAATTCCGCCTCACTCAGCGCCACATGGTTTTCACCGCCCGCATCCGCCGGGCGGGTAATGTAGCGATGGGCGATCACCAGACGTTCTGGCGGCGCTTCACGCAGCGCGTTGAGCAGGCTGTCTTTACCCGAGCCGGATGGCCCGGTCAGCCAGATCAGGCGCGCCATCAGAACACCAACCTGCCCTGTGACCACACATGACGGATATGCGGGTGGCCGTGATCGGTATGCGCCAGCACCAGGTCGGCTCGCAGCCCTTCGGCGATGATGCCGCGATCGCGCAGGCCAATCGCGCGCGCCGGATTACGCGTCACCAGCGCCATCGCCTGGGGCAATTCCAGCGCGTTGCGTTCATCCGCCACTAACCGGAACACCGCATCCAGCAGACTGGCCGGGTAGTAATCGGAGGAGAGAATATCCAGCAGACCGGCACTCGCCAGCTCCCAGGCCGCTACGTTGCCAGAGTGCGACCCGCCACGCACAATATTGGGCGCACCCATCAGAACCTGCATTCCACAGGCGCGCGAAGCGGCTGCGGCTTCCAGCGTGGTAGGGAACTCAGCAATGGCGCTACCTACCTCATGTGATTCAGCCACATGCGCGGCGGTTGCATCGTCATGACTGGCAATCGGGATACCACGCGCCCGGCACATGGCGGCAATCGCATTACGGTTCGGTTGTGACCATTCCGCCGCCAGCGCCAGTTGCTCACGCTCAAATTCATCCATCTGCTGGTCATTCAGCTGGTATTTGCCCTGATAATAATCGCGGTACTTCTCCAGTGACGCGTACTGGCGCTGTCCAGGTGAGTGATCCATCAACGACACCAGCGACAGTTCCGGCGTGCTGACCAGCGCCTCAAACAGCGACAGCGTGGTGTGATAAGGCAATTCACAGCGCAGATGCAACTGATGATCAACGCGGTTAAGTCCTTTGCGGTTGCTGTCGCGGATAGCCTCGATCATTTTGTTGAGGTTATCGAGGCGATGCCCGCCGTCACGCACATCACCGACGCCTATCGCATCCAGTACCGTGGTGATGCCGCTGGCAACCATCAGCGCATCATGGCTGCTCATCGCCGAGTGGGCTGGCCAGTCCACTTTCGGGCGCGGAGTAAAGAATTTATCGAGGTTGTCGGTATGCAACTCCACCAGCCCCGGCAGTAAATACGCCTGCTCACCGTCCAGCGCACCGGGTTGCTGACTGTTGCTGTCGCTAAAGCTGGCGATACGGCCATCGCGCATCTCCAGCGATCCAGACACCACTTCCTCTTCCAGCACCAGTCGGACGTTATTGACGATCATGCTTCTGCTCCTGTTTGTACCGGCTGCATGACGTGCAGGCGATCGGCCACGCGTGCGCGCACCGCTTCGTCATGAAAAATACCCACGATGGCCGCGCCACGCGCGCGCCCCTGTTCAATCAGTTCCACCACTGCGGCGCTATTGGCGCTGTCCAGCGAGGCAGTCGGCTCATCCAGCAGCAGCACCGGATAGTCGGCGATAAAGCCACGCGCGATGTTGACGCGTTGCTGCTCCCCACCGGAAAAGGTGGAAGGTGCCAGCGACCACAAGCGTTGTGGCACGTTAAGACGCGTCAGCAGCTCTTTGGCGCGCTTTTCGCAAAACGCACGTTCCACGCCACGCTCCAGCAGCGGCTGCATGACGATTTCCAGCGTCGGCACCCGTGGGATCACCCGCAAAAACTGGCTGACCCAGCCGACGGTATCACGACGAATGGCAAGGATCTGGCGCGCCGGAGCCTGCGCCATATCGATCCACTCCCCCGCATGTTGCAACCAGATATGGCCGCTGTTGGCCTGATAGTTGCCGTACAGCGCACGCAGCAGCGTGGATTTGCCGCTGCCGGAACGGCCATGCAGCACCACACACTCCCCGGCGCTGACCTCAAGATTGGCATCATGCAGCACCGGCAGCGCCACACCGCTCTGGTTGTGCAGCACAAAGGTCTTACACAGCTTCTCCACGCGCAGTTGCGTATTCATGGTTGACTCCGCCATTAGTTAAGCACCGAAGAGACCAGCAGTTGGGTATAAGGATGATGCGGATCGTCCAGTACCCGATCGGTGAGGCCGCTCTCCACTACCCTGCCCTGTTTCATCACCAGCAGACGATGGGCCAGTAGCCGTGCCACGCCGAGATCGTGGGTGACGATCACCACCGCCAGATTGAGTTCACGCACCAGGGTGCGCAGCAGATCGAGCAGGCGCGCCTGCACCGACACATCCAACCCGCCAGTGGGTTCATCCATGAACACCAGCGACGGCTGCGTGACCAGGTTGCGAGCAATCTGCAAACGCTGCTGCATTCCGCCGGAAAAGGTGGTCGGCAGGTCGTCAATACGCCCGGCTGGGATCTCCACATCCTGTAACCAACGCATCGCTTCGGCGCGAATGTTGCCGTAATGACGTTGCCCCACCGCCATCAGTCGCTCGCCAATATTGCCCCCCGCGGTCACCTGCGGGCGCAGACCATCCAGCGGATGCTGATGCACCACACCCCATTCGGTACGCAATAATCGACGCCGCTCGCTTTCGCTTAACTGATAAAGATCGCGATCGCGATAGAGAATGTTGCCCTGCTGCGGTGCCAGACGGGCTGACAGGCTACGCAGCAGCGTGGTTTTACCGGAACCGGATTCGCCAACAATCCCCAGCACCTCGCCGGGATAGAGGGCAAAACTCACTTCTTCAAACCCTTTGCCGGGTGCGTAGAGGTGGGTAAGGTTATTGACCGCAAGCAGCGGCTGTTCACTGTGCATGTTGTTGTTCCTGCTGCTGGTGGCAAAAATCGGTATCGGAGCAGACAAACATGCGCGTACCGGCATCATCCATTACCACTTCATCGAGATAGCTGTGGCGTGAACCGCACAGTGCACAGGGTTGGTCCCATTGCTGCACGCTGAACGGGTGATCGTCGAAGTCGAGGCTTTCCACTTTGGTATACGGCGGCAGCGCATAGATGCGTTTCTCACGCCCGGCACCAAACAGTTGCAGTGCCGGCATCATATGCATTTTCGGGTTGTCGAATTTGGGGATCGGTGACGGGTCCATCACATAGCGATCGTTGACCTTCACCGGGTAGGCGTATGTGGTGGCGATATGGCCGTAGCGGGCGATATCCTCATACAGTTTCACCTGCATGATGCCGTACTCCTCCAGCGCGTGCATGGTACGGGTTTCGGTTTCACGCGGTTCGATAAAGCGCAACGGTTCCGGGATCGGCACCTGGAAAATCAGGATTTGATCTTCCTCTAACGGCGTTTCCGGGATGCGGTGACGCGTCTGGATCAGGGTGGCATCATGGGTGCGCTCGGTGGTGGCTGCACCGCTGACGCGCTGGAAGAAGCGACGGATCGACACCGCGTTGGTGGTATCGTCGGCCCCCTGGTCAATCACCTTCAGTACATCCTGATCGCCGATAATGCTGGCGGTGATCTGGATACCACCGGTGCCCCAGCCATAGGGCATCGGCATTTCACGCCCGGCAAACGGCACCTGGTAACCCGGGATCGCCACCGCTTTCAGGATGGCGCGGCGGATGGTGCGTTTGGTCTGCTCATCCAGATAACCGTTGTTATAGCCGCTCAGTTCACTCATCTTTCTGCTCCTGATGCTGTTGGCGCAGCCGCTTGAGCAACTCCAGCTCCGCCTGGAAATCGACGTAGTGCGGCAACTTCAGATGCGAAACAAAACCTGCGGCTTCCACGTTGTCGGCATGCGCCAGCACAAACTCTTCGTCCTGTGCCGGGCTGGTGATACGTTCCTGGTATTCACCGCTTTGCAGCGCACGATCGACCAGCGCCATCGCCATCGCCTTGCGCTCGGCACGGCCAAACACCAGACCGTAGCCGCGGGTGAAATGCGGTGCGCTGTCGCCCTGAGTGGTAAAGCCGTTGACCATCTCACACTCGGTCAGCAGGATTTCACCGATCTCAATCTCGAAACCGAGTTCTTCCGGGCAGATGGACACGCTGAGATAGCCGGTGCGGATCTCGCCGGCAAACGGATGGTTGCGGCCATAGCCCCGTTGGGTCGAATAGCCGAGCGCCAGCAGGAAGCCTTCGTCACCGCGAACCAACTGTTGCAGACGTGCCGCACGCGAAGCCGGGAACGTCGGTGGCTCACGGGTGATATCGCACGGCTCACTGCCGTCGTCCTCTTCGCGGGCCGCCAGCCCTTCTGCCGTCATCATGCTGAACATATGCGGGCAATGCTGGGCCAGCGCCTGGTCGTCACGCGGTGCCGCTGGCGTTACGCCGTTCGCCAGCAGGGTAAAATCCAGCAGACGGTGGCTGTAGTCATAGGTGGGGCCAAGCACCTGGCCACCCGGCAGATCTTTGTACACCGCCGAGATGCGCCGTTCGATGCGCATCGCGTCAGTATTCAGCGCCAGACTGTCGGCAAGGCGTGGCAGCGTGGTGCGGTAAGCGCGCAGCAGAAAAATCGCTTCCACCAAGTCGCCGCTGGCCTGTTTGATCGCCAGCGCCGCCAGTGGAGGATCGTAGATTCCGCCCTCGGTCATCACGCGGTCCACCGCCAGACCAAGTTGTGCGGCCAGTTGGTCACAATGCAGCTCCGCCAGTGAGCGATCGCCGCGACGCAGATCGGCCTGAAGCTGATGGGCGCTGGCTATCGCCTTTTCGCCCCCTTTCACTGCGACGTACATCAGCACACCTCCACGTCGGTGGTACGCGGCAGTGCCATCATTGCTTCGCCACAGGTGAAGATCAGATCGACACCCTGCGGGAACGGATGTGGACGTTCGCGCAGGTAATGCAGAATCGCCTCCGGCAATTGCGGTGCAATGGCGCGGGTTTCGCGCAGGCCGGGGCCGGAGAGTCGCAGGGTCAGGCCGCCATTCAGTGCCGGGACTTCCACAATCAAGGTGGTGCTTTTTTCCGGTGACAGGTTATCACCGGCCGCAAAGTACGCCGGATCGGGGTTGGCGCTGGCATGGGTCAGAGCAAACGGCGCATCGCGCTCGCTGACAATCGGCACGCCGGTATGAAAACGCAGATTGTTGCGCAGCAGTTCGTTATCCATCGTGCCATCCAGCCACAATGCGCTTTCCTGGTCGACCAGCGTCAGCAGCACCGCGGTGGCCGCCGGGGAGAGATCGCCCCAGCCCTGTGCCAGTGGCAACGCCACCATCACGCCCGGCTCGCTCATCGCTTTCAAAATTCGGCGGAAGGCACGCTGCGCGTCAGCCACCGGATGGTTAAAACTTGCCAGTAATGTCATCAGTTATCTCCGCGAACCAGCGTAAAGAAATCCACTTTGGAGCTGGCGATTTCGCGTGCGCGCAGCTGGCGCTGCTCCTCACGCAGGGCCGCCAGCGGGGCAATCACTTTTTCTGCAATCAGCGCCTGGGTTTCCGGCTGCTGCAATAAGGCATCAATTAACGCGCAGCGCTCGGCATGCGCTTTGTCGCGTCCCAGCACATAGCTGAATCCCAGGGTGCCGTCCTGCAGCTTTACCACCGCGCGCGTCACCGTGGCATCACCCATTACGAAGCGTTTGCCGCTGCCGCCCATGCGTGCCTGCAAACGCGTCAGGCCAGTTTCCGCCGGGCGCACGCATTCAAAACGCGGGGCGAGGCGCAGCGGCTGCCAGTGGGCTTCCAGCACGCTGGCATCGCTGTGAGCCAGCACGGAGAGCCAGTTCTGGCGGGCTGTTGGTTGTTTCATTAGTGCTCCAGAGTCAGTTCAATCATGTCGCCGCGCGTCAGGCTGACGGAGTATTCCGCCACCTGCCCGTCGCTGTTTTTGTTCAGGGTACGCACGCATAACACCGGCGACTGCAAGGCAATCTCCAGTTGCTGACACTCCTTCGCCTGCGCCCGGCGGGTGCTGATACGGGTTTGTGAACGGGTCAGTTGCAACCCGAGATGCTGTTGCAGATAGTCATGCAGCGATCCGCTATGGAACTGCTGTAACGCAGGCCACCAGCGCAGTTCGGACAGAAAGTGGTTAATGACGCAGACCGGCACGCCATTGACGCGGCGCAGGGTACGCAGATGAATGACGTTATCGCCTTCATTGACGCCCAGTGCGGTCGCCACATCGTGGCTGGCCGGACGCAGCACCGCCAGCAGACGCTCGCTGGTGGGATGGCTGCCCTGCTCCAGCAGGTTCTGGCTGAAGCGCGCCTGGGCGTGTAACGGGTAGTCGTAAGGCCGCATCAGCACCAGGATGCCGACGCCATGCCGCCGTTGCAGCAGCCCTTTGTTTACCAGTTCGTCTACCGCACGACGCAGGGTGTGGCGATTAACGGCATAATGTGCAGCCAGCTGTTGTTCAGAAGGCAGGTAATCGCCACAGCGATATTGTTGCTGCAACGCCTGCTCCAGTTGGGCGGCGACTGCCTGATATACAGTGGTCGGATGTCTGGATATCTCCATCACCATCAATACCTCGCTCGCGAGTGTTGAGGAAACGCAGCAGAGGCGCTGCGGGATGGCGACTACCTTGACCCAGACAAATGACAATGCCGTGACGGCTCAGTGACGTGCTGATGAATTTGCTTTTGGACAGCAGGAAATGACTACAATGGCGGGGATTTTAATAAAAAAATTTTAACTGTTTCCTTTGTGACGACGCTCAACTATTTTTTTACCTTTTTCACAACATTAACACTTCCCTTGCGCAATGCAGCTTTTCAGACTTCTGCTAAGTTAAATCATGTTCCCTCCTTGTTACGCGACTTTAAAAATGATTAATACAATCAAACTGTCCGATGGTTTTCGGCGCAATTTTGTGCGTGAAGTGATTTTGCCGTTAGCGGCGATTCTGTTGCTGACCTTTGCCGGTGCGGGAGCGGGCCTGTTCTGGGGCACCCGGCTGACCAATAACGAAGCGCAAGAACAGCAGCAACGCATGATTGAGGCCTCATTCGAACAAAGCCT
Source organism: Pantoea sp. X-Soil-TKNS-1279 (assembly GCF_059730565.1). Classification (NCBI taxonomy): domain Bacteria; kingdom Pseudomonadati; phylum Pseudomonadota; class Gammaproteobacteria; order Enterobacterales; family Erwiniaceae; genus Pantoea; species Pantoea sp. X-Soil-TKNS-1279. The sequence continues at coordinate 2,679,656 of NZ_AP035948.1, forward strand.
GGCGGAACATCTACGCCAGTTACGTAGCCTGACACGCTGGGCCCCCTTAGCCAGTCAGCTGGATTTATCCCAACCTGACCAAAGCTGGCTGGATGAAAATGTCGGCAGTTGGTTATATGAAATGTTCGACCACGAACTGGTGTTGGTGCTGGGCCGCGATAACCAACTGATTGAGGTATGGCGTAACGGCCAACGGGTGCCAGACCGCCATGTTGAACCGCAGGTGCAGGCGATGCTGGACACGACGCTGGTACAAGCCAGTACCACTGATCGCGCCGATTTTGTCCGTATTGGTGATCGTGCCGCTTCGCTGGCGGTGGGGGAAATCAGCGGCGATACCCGCCCACCGGGGCGCTATCGCTTGATTAGCGTAAAATATCTCGATGACCACTATCTGCACGGACTGGCGAATCGCAGCCAGCTTCGGCAATTACATTTCAGCGGTGACACATCGCTGCCCAATGACAAGGCGCATTATCTCCTGAGTTCGCAGCAAGGCGACCCGGTGGGATATATCAGTTGGGAACCTGACCGCCCTGGCGCACAGATGTTGCGCACCATCGGTCCCTCGACCCTGCTGTCGGTGGTGATGATCACCCTGGTGTGCCTGTTTATGGTGCGGCGAATCTGGACGTCATCGCTCAGTCTGTCGCAGTCGCTGTTGAAGTTAGGTGCCAGCGAAGCCCAGGCGCAGCACCTGGCGTTTCACGATGTACTGACCGGCCTGCCCAACCGTTCGATGGTGGAGGATCGTCTTTCCCAGGCGTTGGCGTTTGCGGCACGCTATGACCATCGTGTGGCATTGTTGCTGATTGATCTGGATCGCTTCAAAACCATCAATGATACCTATGGTCACCACGCAGGGGACGATCTGATTATTCAGGTGGGCCATCGCCTGACCAGTATCGTGCGCGCCAGCGATACCGTGGGCCGTATTGGCGGCGACGAATTTATTATCGTGATGCCGGACGTCGAGAATATTGGTCAGGTGCAGTCGCTGGCAAAACGCATTATCAGCGCGCTCAGCGAGCCTTATCAGCTATTTGGCAGCGAGGCGTGGATTGGTGCCAGCATCGGTCTGGCGTTGGCCCCCAAAGATGGACTGGACCGCCAGGAGTTGATGCGCAAAGCCGATATTGCCCTGTATGAAGCGAAAAATAGTGGGCGCGGTCAGTTTCGCCAGTTTGAACGCGTGATGGATGAGTCGCTGCGCACCCGCCAGCAAATTGCCGCCGACCTGCGTCAGGCGCTGCTGCATTTTGATGGGCTGGCGGTGTGGTATCAGCCGTTGATGGAGATCAGCGGTCAGCGCGTTGATGGTGTCGAAGCGTTGTTGCGCTGGCAACACCCGGAACGCGGCGAAGTGCCGCCAGGCGAGTTTATCGCCATTGCCGAAGAAACCGGGCTGATTATCCCGCTGGGGGAATGGGTGTTGCGCGAGGCCTGCAAAACCTCGTTGCGCCTGCCGCAGTTGATTGTGGCGGTAAATGTGTCGCCGGTTCAGTTTCGCGCCAGCGGTTTTGTCGAACGCATGATTGAAATTGCGCAATCTGAAGGGGCCGATCCGCAACGCCTCGAGCTGGAAATTACCGAAGGGGTGCTGATTGAGGATGAACATGAAGCGCGCAATAACATCATCGCCTTGCGCAACGCCGGTTTCCGCATTGCGCTGGATGATTTCGGCACCGGCTATTCCAGCCTCAATTATCTGAGTACCTTCCCGGTCGACAAAATTAAAATCGATCGTTCATTCACCCAATCGTTAGGGGTGGCGCAGAATTCGGCAGCGATCATTGAGTCGGTGGTACGGCTCGGGCATGCCATGGGACTGATAGTGACCGCCGAAGGGGTGGAAACGGAAGGCCAGATGAGCGCCCTCGCCGACGCTGGCTGCAATCAGTTGCAGGGATATCTGTTTAGCCAGGCGGTGCCGTTTGAAGAGCTGGAAAGGATGGTTTAAGACCAACAAAACTTTGCGCGATAAATCACGCCGCAACGGGGGAAGGCATGGTTCTGTAGCGGCGCGATTTATCGCGTGGTTGTGTTTTAACGCGATTTATTGCGGAAAATCTGTATCAATCGACGTCTGTTTCCACGCTTCAATCTGCGCCAGCCGCTCTTTTAATTTATTGGTCACTGCGTCATAACCCCAGGCCCCCATGACCAGATGGCGCGGAGGGTTAGCGTTTTCGGTGATGGCAATCATCGCGCTGGCGGCGCGAGCCGGGTCACCCGCCTGGGTGCCGCTGTATGCAGAGGTGGCTTTCATTCGTGCGGCTGCGGTTTCGGCGTATTCCGGCAGCTTACTTGGCGTTTGATGCAGCGAACGCCCTGCCCAGTCGGTTCGGAACGGTCCGGGTTCCACGCAGGTGACGTGGATGCCGAGGGGAGCGGTTTCCAGTGCTAACGAATCGGACCAGCCTTCCACCGCATGTTTGCTGGCGGAGTAATAACCCGAGCTGGCAAAACCGATAAATCCGGCCACCGAGGTGATGTTGATAATATGGCCGCTGCGCGCTTTGCGCATCGCTGGCAGCACAGCGCGTGTCAGGGCGAACAGGCCGAATACGTTAGCATCAAACTGGGCGCGGATTTCCTGCTCCTCGCCCTCTTCCACCGAACTTTGGTAACCATAACCGGCATTATTCACCAGCACATCGATGCTGCCGAAGGTTGCCAGCGCTTTGTCTACCGCCGCATCAATGCTTGCCTGCTGCGTCACATCCAGCGCGACCGCCAGCGCGTTGCTGTGGCCCTCGACCAAATCCTGCACTTTAGCCGGATCGCGCGCGGTCACCACGGTGTTGAATCCACGCGCAATCGCCTGCTGCGCCAGTTCCCGACCAAAGCCTGTGGAGCAGCCGGAGATAAACCATACCGGAAGTTTTGCTGTTGCCATGCTGAGACTCTCCTGAAATGATCCAGGCCCGATGGCAATGCCAGCGGGCAAAGAGACTAAGTCTGGCAGGAAACCCGTAACGGTTTTAGCGCGATGTGCCTCATTAAACGTTCATTGCCGGATAGCGCTGGCGCAAATCCGCAAAGATGGCGTGCATCTGCGCTGCCGTGTCCGTGTCATCTCCGGCCGCTACCGCCCTGAACACCTGCTGTTTGAGAAAATGACGCCAGCCAACCGGCGCTGCCGCCAAAAACGTGGTCAGCAGTTGATAACGTTCCGGCGTCCACAGCGCTTCAAAGGCGTTACGCGCTGCACCATGATCAAAGTGTTCGCTGGCCTGCTGGCACATTTCACTGCGTAGCCGCGCGGTGGCTGCCTGATCAATCTGGTCATTGACGATCACCACACCATAGTCGGCACGGGCGGCCTCGTGACTGACAAAGCCACAGCGTACATCGCCCAGCACCGCCTGTTCATCACGTTGCACCGGCAGGCCATAGCCGCCAGCCCCCGGCCCACGCACTTCAACAATGTCGCCCGGTTGGCACCGAATCACATCGGTATTGCCATGCTCGATCACCTCGCCGTCGCGCAGGGTGCGGAAATGAGACAGACCGCCAGGCTGGCCGCCCAACACCCCCGCCGAGGCAAACACCGAACGGTTGCGGTTACGCGCGGTGACCAGCGTATCCGGTGCGAAAATCTCGAACACCATCTCGGTCGCCAGCCCGCCGCGATAACGCCCGGCACCGGCGCTGTCTGCCGTCAGACCGTAGCGGTGGAAGTGGATTGGCACCTCGGCTTCGTTGATCTCAATCGGCGTATTTTTCAGAAAGGCGGATAAACCGCCAGAACCGTCCGGGCCATCATGCCGTGGCGTGCCGCCCGCGCCACCACCGACCGGCCCGAGTGACGCCACGACGCTCCGATTGGCAGCATCGCTGGTGCGGATATTCATGATCGAGTTACCGCCCGGCGAGTTGGCAGGCAGGCGATCCGGGATGGCCTGCGAGAATACGCCAATGGTGGCGATTTGCGACAGCGCACAGGTCAGCGATCGCATACCGACCGCCGCGGGCGCTTCACAGTTCATCACCGTGCCCGGCGGCAGAATGGCGCGCGTCGGACGCAGCGTTCCGGCATTCAGCAGCAGGTTACGGTCCAGTGTCGAGAGCACATAAGTGACGCCGACCAACGCCAGCGGGTGACGCTCACGTCCTCCGGTAGGCATATTTAACGAAGAGGCCAACTGCGGATCGCTACCGGTGTAATCCAGCTCCAGCGTCTCTCCCTGCACGCGCAGGGTGATCGCCACGCGGCACGGATAGCCCCCGTCACCATCTTCATCGGCAAAGTCAGCATAGAAATATTCGCCGTCAGGAATGGTAGCGATAATGCTGCGCGCCTGGCGTTCGGCGTAATCGAGAATCCCTTCGATGCCCTGAAGAAAATCTTCAACGCCAAAACGGGCAATGATCTCATGGATTTTGCGTTCACCCACGTTGACCGAAGCGAGTTGCGCTTTGAAATCACCCCAGTTTTGGTCCGGCACGCGCACGTTAAGGCGCATAATGCGCGCCACTTCTTCATTCAGTTCGCCATTGCGTACGATTTTCAGCGGCGGAATGCGGATGCCTTCCTGCACGATATCCGTCAGGGAACGCGACAGCGACGCGGGCACCGCCCCGCCGACATCGGTGTTATGGATATGCCCGACGACAAAGCAGACGATTTCCCCCTGATGAAATACCGGCTTCCAGATATGGATATCCGGTGAGTGGGTCGCCACGTTACCGGCATACGAATCGTTGGTGATGCAGATATCCCCCTCGTCGTAGTGGTCGATCAACGCCAGCACCGGGCCGTAGTCAATGCCGCTGTACCAGGGCGCACCGAAACTGCGCGGCGAGGCAAACGCCATGCCATCGCGGCTAACGATCTGACAGGAGAAATCTTCCGTCTCTTTCACGAAGGTGGAGTGCGCGGTGCGCATCAGGGTAAACGCCATCGCATCGGCCGCTGCGGCGCAGTAGTTAGCGAGGATTTGCAGGTTACGTCCGTCAATCGCCATCTTAGTTGCTCTCCAGCGGGGTAATCAGTAAGTTGCCAAATTCATCCACCCGCACCACCATCTGCGGCGGCACGCAGGTGGTGCAGTCGTCCTGGGCAATAATCACCGGGCCGGAAAGCTGATGTCCCGCGCCCAGGCTGGCACGCAGCACCACATCGACCTGATGCGGTGCACCATCGATCCAGGCACTAACTTGCTTCGCCACCGCAACCGGCCCCTGCGCCGCTGCCAGACGATTGAGCGTGGGTTTCGGCGTCGGTGACGCAATCACCAGCCGCAGGTTGATGACCTGCACCGGGGCACTGGCATCGCAATGACCAAATAACTGCTGATGCTGGCGATCAAAGGCCTCATGCAGCGCATTAACGTTGGCCTCCGTCAGCCAGGACGCCTCCAGTGCCACTTCAATTTCGAACGACTGGCCGCGATAACGCATATCCGCGCTGTAGTGCAGGGTAAACGGCATACCCTCGCCATGTTGCTCAGTGAGCCAACCGCGTGCGCGCTGGCTCAGCGCCTCAGCCTCAGTGGCCAGTTTATCTGCCAGCGTGCTGTCCAGTTCGCTATACAGCGTGCGGATAAAGTCGTTACGGATGTCCGCCACCAGCCCACCCAGCGCCGACAACACGCCCGGCGTCGGCGGCACGATCACCCCTTTCATATTCAATTCGCGTGCGAGGAAGCAGCCCATCATCGGGCCAGCCCCGCCAAACGCGAGGAACCAGAATTCTCGCGGATCAAGACCAAAACGCGACAGCAAACCGCTGGTATCGCTGTACATGCTGGAGATCGCCAGTTCGATGGCGGTTTCAGCCGTCTCCTCCACGGAAATATCGAGCTTATCTGCCAGCGGCTGCCAGGCTGCACGCGCCGCCGCGACATCGACCTTCACCGCGTTGTAGCCCAAATCACCGTGGCCGATCATGCCGCAGGCGGCAAAGGCATCGGTGGCGGTCGGTTGCGTACCGCCCCGCTGGAAACACACCGGTCCCGGCAGTGAACCGGCGCTGTCCGGTCCCATTTGCAGCACGCCCTGATTATCGATCCACGCCAGCGAACCGCCGCCTTGTCCCACGGACGTCACCGCCACGGACGGGATGTAGATGGGAAAATCACCGATAATTTCGCCGTTACCCTGCGCCACCTGGCCGTCGATAATCACCGCCACATCCGCGCTGGTGCCGCCGATATCCAGACTGAGAATTTTGTCAAAACCGCAAGCGCTGGCGAGGAAGCTGGCACCGATCACCCCGGAGGCCGTACCGGACAGCACCATCTGCACGCATTCGCTTTTCGCCTGCTCCACCCCCATCACCCCACCGTTGGATTTGGTGATGCGCGGTGGCGGCAGCACCCCCATCGTCTTCAGCGCACGTTCAAAGGATTCGAGGTAGTTGATCACCATCGGCTGCACATAGGCATTGATAGTGGCGGTGATGGTGCGTTCATACTCGCGGATAATTGGCCAGATATCGGCTGAGCAGGAGGTCAGCAGTTCCGGTGCCTGTTCATTGATAATGGCTTTGACGGCGGCTTCATTGTGGCGATTGCGATAGCTGTGCAGTAACGCCACCACAATCCCCTGGCAACCCGCCGCTTTTGCACCAGCAATGGCCTCCAGCACGCTCTGGCGATCCACTGCCTGCACCACCTCGCCGTGGCGATCGGTACGTTCTTTGATAGCAAACACCCGGTCACGGGAAATCAGTGGAGCGGGTCGCCGCGAGAACAGATCATGAATGTGCGGAATCTTCAGGCGTGCCAGTTCCAGCACATCACAAAAACCTGCTGTGGCAAACAGCGCCAGTTTGACCCCACGCCGCTGGATCACCGCGTTGATGCCCACCGTGGTGCCATGCGTGAAGTATTCGATATGCTGCGGCGCGATACCGTCACGCTGCTCCAGTTGCGCCAACCCGGTAAGAATCTCACTGCCGGGCTGATCTGGCCTTGAGAGAACTTTTAAAGTGTGGATCTGATTGGTTTGCTCATTCAGCACGGCAAAATCAGTAAAGGAACCGCCAATATCTACGCCAACACGGTACATGGTTTTTATCCGTTATCAGGAGAGAGGAAATTCCATCAGCTTGTGCGGGTCCTGCACTACGCGCCAGCCAAGGCGCTGATACAGCTGATGGGCATCATTGGTTGAGAGCATCCAGCGGTGCACGGTTTGCAATTCCGGGTGCTCCCGCACGCAGGTTGCCAGCCAACTACCCAGGCCGTGACCACGCCAGTTTTCATCGATGATCACATCACACAGCCAGCCAAAACGGGTGTAGTCGGTGATCAGCCGGGCGAAACCGATTTGCTGGTTCTGCTGATACAAACCAAAGGGCAGCGATCCGTTGATTGCGCGCTCGGTTTTCGCGCGCGGCTGACCTTTGGCCCAGTAAGAGCGCTCGGCCAGTTGATAATGAATCCAGTCAACATCCAGGCGCTGACGTTCGGTGGAGATGATGAAGTCATCGCGCTGCCACAGGTGATCGGCAAGGTTCAAGGCGGTCATGGCAACTCCTTGTAAAGGGATAAATTGAGTGTAAGGGCGTACGGGCAAGCGTAGCGGCTGAAGCGAGAGCCGGAACAGCTAAGATAAAGGGAATTTTGTGCGGTGGGGAAATTTTATGCTGTGGGGGGCTGCGGGCAGACATCGAGAAGGTTCCGCCCGCCAGGCATTAGGCAGTTTCAGCTGCAACGTGCAGGCGGACGGGCAAAGGGTGCGGCAAGGCACCCTTTGCTCGGTCGCCGCACCGGCGAGCTGAAACTACATCAGCCCAAGGCGAACGAAACCGGCACGGTGAACGAAATCACACCCCAAACTCCACCGAATTCTGCTTCGCAATCAGCGACCTCAACGGCACGCTGCTTTTCATAATCGGTGATTTAATCACGATATAACTGAAGTACTTATCGATGCCGATTTGCGCATCCAGCATCTTCTCAATCACTTCCTGGTAATGTTCAATGCTGCGGGTAATAAACCGCAGCAAATAGTCATAACCGCCGGTAATCAGGTGGCACTCCATCAACTCGTCCACATCACGCACGGCGTTTTCAAACTTCATAAAATCTTCGCGGCGATGACCAGACAGCGTGACTTCGGTAAATACCGTCACCGAGTCGGTAATTTTGGTGAGGTTGATGTGTGCTTCATAACCGGTGATAAAACCAGCCTGCTCCAGACGTTTCACCCGTTGCAGGCAAGGGCTGGGTGAAAGTCCAACGGCGTCGGCCAGATTGACGTTGCTGATACGGCCATCTTTTTGTAGTTGCACCAGGATATTGATATCGATGCGGTCGAGTTTCATTAAGCCGTTCATAGCACCCCTCATTGTTGACCAACCGTGCAGGTTATCCCGATGGTATATCACGCTTTAATGTGGCTGCGCCAGCACTGACGCACGCCACGTTTTTCGGGGAACCTGTTAATAATTCCAGCAATATCAATGAGGAAGCCGGATTTATCCGAGTCGGCCACTGGCGCGGGCCAGCGCGATATCAAAGATATGCAACGCTTCTTCCAGCTGAGAATCGGTGGTGACCAGCGGAGCCAGGAAGCGGATGGTGCTGCGGTGCAGACCACATTTAATCAACAGCAATCCTTCCTGACAGGCGCAATCCAGAATCTTTTGCGTCATCGCCGCATCAGGACGTTTGGTCTCAAAATCGATGATTTCCACCGCCTGCATAAAGCCCACGCCACGGACATCACCAATACAGGCGTATTTTTCCGCCAGCTGATGCAGGTGCGCATTGAGTTTCTCGCCCAGTTGATTACTGCGCGCCAGCAGGTTGTCGTGTTCCATCAGATCGAGCACCGCTAACGCCGCTGCACAGCCCAGCGCATTACCGCCATAGGTGCCGCCCAGCCCGCCAGGTAATGGCGCATCCATGATCGCCGCTTTCCCTACCACACCGGAAATCGGCAAGCCGCCGCCGAGGCTTTTCGCCACGGTGATCAGATCCGGGGTAATCTCCGAATGCTGGAAAGCGAACATTTTGCCGGTACGCCCAAAGCCGGTCTGCACTTCATCACAAATCAGCAGAATGCCGTGTTTTTCAGTAACGCGGCGCAGCGCCTGCATAAAGTTGGCACCTGCTGGCAGGAAGCCGCCGTCGCCCTGAACCGGCTCGATGATAATCGCCGCCACACGTTCCGGCGCAATCTGCACCGCAAACAGTTGGTCCAGCGCTTGCAGACAATCGTCATCACTTACGCCGTAAAACGCGTTCGGGAACGGCAGGCGATACACCTCGCCAGGGAAAGGACCGAAATTCTGTTTGTAGGGCTGGCTCATGCCCGTCAGGGTACAACCCAGCAAGGTACGGCCATGAAACGCGCCATCAAAAGCGATGATGCCGGAGCGCTGAGTATGCGCACGGGCGATCTTCACCGCATTTTCTACCGCTTCTGCACCGCTGGTGAAAAACACGCTCTTAAACGGCTGGCCATTGCCCACCAGTTGATTCAGGCGCTGCGCCAGTTCGATATACCCCGGATACGCCACCACCTGGAAACAGGCGTGCGAAACCAGACCGAGCTGTTTGGTAACCGCATTTACCACCGCCGGATGGTTATGGCCAACGTTCAGTACGCCGATACCACCAACGAAATCGAGGTAACGATTCCCCTCAACGTCCCATACTTCGCTTCCTTTAGCCCGCTCGATCACCAGCGGATGTGCGGTGACCACGCCACGCGGCACATGCTGCTCACGCGCATCCAGTAACAGGCTGTTATCGGAATATGTTTGCTGTTCCGCCATGACATTCTGCATTTTTAACCCTCATCCACGTAACGTTCTGTTGGCTCAAGTATCGCAACCCGTTGGTTTCTCACGCTGCCGTAATTGCCGGGGCAGCGGCATTTCCTGTCAAAATCGTCTGCCATTCAGCAGGGAAATTCTGTACGCATCGCATGGCGGGCAATGGCGGTCAACGCCTGAATACCCTGCGGAATCAGTGCATCATTAAAGTCGTAGGCTGAATGGTGCAGCGGCTGGCTCGGCGCGGAGCCAATCCACAGATACGCACCCGGTTTTGCCTGCAACATAAAGGCGAAATCTTCCGAGGTGAGCGCCGGTTGTCTGGCTTCACTCGCCGTCATTCCGGCCTGCTGTACCGCAGTCAGTGCCAGCTGCGCTTCAGGCGCGCTGTTCACGGTGGCCGGGTAATAACGCAGGTAGTTGACCTCGGCATGCAAACCGTGCGCGGCGCTGACGTGCTGCGCCATTGCGCGCAACCGGCTTTCGATAATGTCCTGCGCCGCCGGGCTGAAGGTACGGACGGTGCCGGTGATGCTGGCTTCCGCCGGGATCATGTTGTGCGAGAAACCGCCCTGCATCCGCGTCACGCTAAGTAGCGCCGGTTCACAGGGGTCCAGTGCGCGCGCCACCAGAGTGTTGAGCGCCACCACCAGCTCGCTGGTCGCCAACAGGGTGTCGTGCGTCAGGTGCGGCTGCGCAGCATGGCCGCCGCCCCCTTGCACGGTGATATCAAAACGATCCGCCGCCGCCATAATCGGCCCCGGACGGGTTTGCACCTCACCCAGCGGCAGTTCCGGCCAGTTGTGCAGCGCATAGACCGCATCACAGGGAAAACGGCTGAACAGACCGTCATCGATCATCGCTTTCGCCCCTGCCAGCCCCTCTTCCGCCGGCTGGAAGATAAACACCAGCGTGCCATCGAAATCGCCCTGTTGCGCCAGTTGCATGGCGGCCCCCAGCAGCATCACCGTATGTCCATCGTGACCACAGGCATGGCAGATACCATCATGGGTGCTTTTCCACGGCTGGCTGCCGTTGTCCTGCATGGGTAGCGCATCCATATCGGCACGCAGGCCAATCACCCGCGATCCCGATCCACGTTTCAGCACCCCTACCACGCCGGTGCCGCCAAGACCGCGATGCACCTCAATGCCCTGCTCCGTGAGAACCCGCGCCACGATGTCGCTGGTGCGGGTTTCTTTGTATCCTAGCTCGGGATGGGCGTGCAGATCCCGTCGCAGTGCGACTAATTGTTCCAGTTGCATCTCAGTATCCCCGGTTGCGATCGATCACGCCGACCATCGGTTCGCCGCGTTGATAGCGACGCAGATTTTCCACCAGTGCCGCCACAGCGCTGTCGGTTTGCGTCTGGCTGGCGATATGCGGTGTCAGCCAGATAGCCGGGTGGTGCCAGAACGGATGCCCGGCTGGCAGCGGTTCGGGATCGGTTACGTCAATCACCGCCGCGCTGAGCTGGCCACTCGCCAGCGCCGCCAGCAGATGATCGTCGTTAAGTTGCGGCCCGCGCCCAACCTGCACCAATGCGGCTCCTGATGGCAGTTGCGCGAAAAGTTCGGCGTTCAGAAGTCCACGGGTGGTGTCAGTAAGCGGGAGCAGACACACCAGAATGTCGCTCCAGGCGAGGAACTCCGCCAGTTGCTCGCTGCCGTGCCAGCAGCGCACGCCGTCGATGTCACGCGGTGTACGGCTCCAGCCCGCGCAATTGAAGCCAAGCGAAACCAGTTGTTTTAGCGATGCCTGGCCCAGTTCTCCCAGCCCCATCACCCCGACGCGGCGTTCGCCGGCGGTATAGATGCGATGGGTTTGCCACAGCTGTTCACGCTGCTGCTGGAAATAGCGCGGCATGTCACGATGCAACCCCAACACGGCAAAGGTAACGTACTCCACCATGCCCTGGGTCAGGCCGGGTTCGATCATCCTCACGACCGGGAGTTCCGGCGGCAGTTTGCTGAGGTCAAACTGGTCTGCCCCTGCGCCAACCGACATCAACGCTTTCAGGTTGGGAAAGGTCGCCATGACATCGTCTGGCGGCTGCCAGGCCACCAACACCTCAACCTGCTCAGCGTCATCAATGTCAGGCCAAATATGTAGCTGAATATCTGGCGCATGTTGCGCCAGCCAGCGTTGCCAGTGCGCACCGCGCACCGGATCTGATTTGTAGGCGATATGCATCAGGCCATCGCCTGGGTCATCAACCCGAACGCCTGCATGCCACCGACCTGCGGTGACCACGGCGTTCCCCGAATCATAGTGGTTGGCGCATCGACCTGCGCCAGTCCCAGTGTTTCCAGCCAGGCAGCCAGCGGTTGTGCGCCGTCGGTATCAATACGCACAAACTCACCGTTTAACCCCTGCATCAGCGCCGATACCAGCGCCTGTGCTACCGGCAGGTTGAGCGCAATCACCGGGCCAATCGCCCAGCCATGTCCAAAGCGGCGCAGGCTGGCAAAACCATGAATACGTTGTTGCGCATCCTGCAAGATCACCGTTTGACTGTCGGCAATCAGGGTTGCAATCATCCTGGGACGCCACATGCCATGCGCCTGCTGGTCCAGTTCGGTCAGCACGCTGGCATCGGCAGCGGTGGCGTTACGCAGCGTCAGCCCGGTTGGGATAGTCACGGTCGGCACAGTCGTCAGCGCACGCGTCTGGTGCTGCTGGATATGGCCGGTGACGTTAAAACCCAGTTTGGCGTACAAGCCTTTACCCATTTCAGTGGCATGCAGCCGCACATTGTAGCCGGGGAATTTTTCCAGCAACGCCAGCATCAGCTGCTTGCCAACGCCACGTCCCTGAAACTGGTCGTTAACGATCACCAGCCCGATAGTGGCGGCCTGCTCCCCCCAACGCCAGCCAATGGCGCTGCCAAGGTAAGCGCCGTGTTCTTCGGCCACCACGCCCTCACCCAACGTCACCGCCTGCAACCAATCCTCACGGCGGTGCGGCCACTTGAGGTGTTGCGTCATGGCAAAACCCTGTTCGATGTCGTCTGCCGTCATCGCGCGTAATGTGATACTCATGCTGTGCTCCTTACATCATGCCTGGCGCGTCAAGGCCGCTGCCATCAACCAGACGGGAATAGCGATAAGGGGTCGGATCGACCACCGGCGTCGTATCCGTGGCGAGATCGGCCGCCAGCCGACCGGCCCCCGGACCGATACCAAAACCGTGTGCACTGTAGCCCGCCGACAGCACCAGCCCCGGCAGTTTCGCCACGGTGGAGATCACCGGAATCGCATCCGGCGTGCTGTCGATCATGCCGCCCCAGGCCTGCGCCAGTTTCAGGTTGGCGAGTGCCGGATACTCTTTGCGCATCGCCGCCAGTCCTTCCTGTACCAGGCTGGCATCCGCTGCCGGGTCAAGAATTCGCACCCGCTCAAACGGTGACTGGCGATCGAATTCCCAGCCGCCCAGCGCTTCCGGGCCAGTCAGGAACGGTTTGAAGCTCAAACTGAATTTAAGGTTTTTACGGCGACTTTTGAAGGTCGGATAGAACTGGCGGGCATAGCGAATGCCCTGCGCGCCGGGTTCCAGACGACCACGTCCCGACACTGACACCGTGTAGCTGCCATCAATTTGCGGACGGCAGGCAAAGCCGGGGGTATACAGCGGCATGGCGATGGCTTGTTCAATCGGCTGAGTTCGGAAAGCGGTGCCGATCACGTTGCCAAGCGGCAGGTCGATACCGTGGCGGCGGCAGAACATCGAGGTCCAGGCACCGGCGGCACAAATCACCCGGCTGGTTTTGATCAAACCACGCTCGGTCCAGACACCGCTCACCACACCACCGGCAATATCCAGCCCGCGCACCGCGCACTGCTGGAACACCAGCGCACCAAGTCGCTGGGCACCGATGACCAGACCGGCAGACGCCAGACGCGGTTCGGCATGGCCGTCGGTCGGGGATGAAACGCCGCCCAGCCAGTGGGTGGTGCTGCCCGGCGTCATCGCTTTGGCCTGTTCGGCACTGAGCATATCGCTGCGCACGCCGTACTGTTTCGCCATCTGGCCCCATTTTTCCCAGGCGGCGATATCGTCTTCGTTGCGCGTGGCATACACCAGGCCGCTGCGGCGAAAGCCCAGCTCCTCACCGGTTTCCGCATTGAGTTCACCCCAGCGTTGCAGCGCATAGATGATCAGCGGCAGCTCGCGCTCGTCACGGTTCTGCTGGCGGCACCAGCCCCAGTTACGGCTCGACTGCTCGGCACCGACCAGCCCTTTTTCCACTAACACCACGTTTAAACCCTGCTTTGCCAGCTCCCAGGTGGCGGCCGAACCGGCAATACCGGCACCGATCACCACCACATCGGCAGACTCAGGGAAATTTGCACTGTCCTGTACATAGCGAATCGGCGCAGGCATAACTTAACGACCTCTTTTGGTTTGGGTTGGTGAGCGTTTTCCCTCACCCTAACCCTCTCCCGCAAGCGGGAGAGGGAACAGATCGAGCATATGGCACATCTCCCTCTCCCTTATGGGAGAGGGCCGGGGTGAGGGTCACAGCCCGCACCTGCCCAGAGGGCCGGGGTGAGGGCCACAGACCGCACCTACTCCGCCTTCAATACCTCTTCATGCTCATCCAGCCAGCCCTGACGCAGCTCGGGAACGGCGCGTTTCAGGCGTTCGAAATACAACTCGCTGGTCGGCAAGGCATAATCTGCTCGTGCAATCTGGGTGATAATACGGCCACTTTTCATCACCACGATATCGTCGCAAACTGCGCGTACCGCGTGCATGTCATGGCTGATAAACAGCACCGACAATCCCAGCTCGCGTCGCAGCTCGCTGATCAGATCCAGCACGGCGGCGGCCACCACGGTATCGAGTGCGGAAGTTACTTCATCGCACAAAATCAGATCCGGCTCGGCAGCCAGCGCACGCGCCAGGTTAACGCGCTGCTTCTGCCCGCCTGATAACGCCCACGGACGTCGCCACAACACGCTGCGCGGCAGCTTGACCAGGTCAAGCAGCTGATGCAGCCGCTGTTCGCGCGCCGCGCCGCTCAGGCCGTGAAACAACGCCAACGGTCGTGACAGGATGCGTTCGACGCTGTGTGCCGGATTAAGTGCGGTGTCAGCCATCTGGAAGACGTATTGAATACGGCGCAACTCGTTATCAGGCCGTTTGTGCATATCGCCGTTGATGTAATGGCCGTTAAACAGGATATGTCCCTGGCTCGGGGCATTCAGCCCGGCAATGGCGTGCGCCAGCGTGGTTTTACCGGAACCGGATTCCCCAATGATGCCGATCGCCTGCCCTTTCCACAGCTTCAGGTTGATATCTTCAAGGATGCGGATTTTCGGCTGACCTTCTTTGTCGCGCGGGCCATAACCGGCGCAGAGATCGCGCACTTCCAGCAGCGGTTGCATCTCTGCGGTAGCGCAGCTCCAGTTACTGGGACGCTCGCTCTGACGCGCCGCATTCATCAACAACTGGGTGTATTCCGCCTGTGGCGCGCCAATCAGCCGTTCGGTGGTGCCGTACTCCGCCATTTTGCCCTGTAACAGCACCAGAATACGGTCGGCCATTTGCGCCACCACCGCCAGATCGTGACTGACGTAAATGGCAGTCACGCCACGCTGGGCCACCACGCGGCGAAACGCTTTCAGCACTTCGACCTGGGTGGTCACATCCAGCGCGGTGGTCGGTTCGTCGAGGATCACCACATCTGGATCGCCAATCAACGCCATCGCCGTCATCAGACGTTGCAATTGACCGCCAGATACCTGATGCGGGAACCGATCGCCGATGGTTTCCGGGTTCGGCAACGCCAGTTCGCGAAACAGCGCTATCGCCTTCTCCTTCGCCGCTTTGCGTTTCATGGTGCCGTGGATCACCACCGGTTCAATCACCTGGTCAAGAATACGCATACCCGGGTTAAACGACGCCGCCGCGCTCTGGGCGATATAAGCCACTTTGTTACCGCGAAATTCACGCAGTTGCCCCGGTGACAGGCTGCGTACATCGGTGCCAGCAACATGGATCATGCCGTCAGCAATGCGGCAGCCGTGGCGGGCATAACCCATCAGCGCCATTGCGATGGTGGTTTTGCCGGAGCCGGACTCACCAATCAGTGCCAGCACTTCCCCTTTCTGCACGGTAAAACGCACATCAGAAACCAGATCAATCTCTTCACCTTTGTCGGTCTGCGCGGTGACACGCAGATTCTCAACGGCAATCACAGGCATGGCGGTATGGGGTGTCACGTTCATGCTCCCTCCTTCGCAAGGGTCAGTGGACGCATCGCTTGCAGGCTGTCGATAAACAGGTTGGCACCGATGGTCAGGCTGGCGATGGCGACCGCAGGCATCAGTACCGCCGGTGATCCATCAAACAAGCCCTGAATGTTTTCGCGTACCAGCGTGCCCCAGTCGGCATACGGTGGCTGAACGCCGAGGCCGAGAAAGCTCAGGCCGCTCAACAGCAACACGATATAGACGAACCGCAGACCGAAGTCGGTGAGCATCGGATGCACCATATTGGGCAGGATGTCGTGGATTGCGATATACCAGCGGCTTTCGCCACGCAGCTTCGACGCACGCACGTAATCCATATTGCGCAGGCTGCTCGCCATAGCGAAGGCAATACGGAAGGCACCCGGCCAGTAGGTGAAGATGGCGGTGAGGATCAGCATCGGCAATGAGGAACCGAACACCGCAACGATCATCAGCGACAGCACTTTGCCCGGTAGTACCAGCAGTGCATCGTTGACACGTCCCAGCACTTCCTCCAGCCAACGTCCGGTTACCGCGGCCAGTAGCGCCAGCAGGGTGCCAATCAGGCTGGCCCCAAGCGCGGCGGTCAGCGCCAGACCGATAGAGAACTTCGCACCGTACAGAATGCGGCTGAGGATATCGCGCCCGAGATAGTCGGTGCCGAGCCAGTTATCCGCGGTCATACCGCCGAGCATCGGGCCACCACCAATATCTTCAACGCTGTGCGGTGCCAGTTGGGTGCCGAATATCGCCATAAACACCCAGAACAGCGAGATCAGCAGGCCGAAGCGGCCAGAGATCGTTAGCGACTGAAAAAAGCGCCAGGGAAGTAGCAAGCTATTCATCAGCTCCTCCATTTCGGGTTAAAGGCGATGGTCAGGATGTCAGCCGCCAGCAACAACAGCAGGTAACAGGCAGCGAACAGCATCACGCAGAACTGCACCACCGGCAGGTCGCGGTTGCTCACCGCATCCACCAGCGCACTGGCAAGGCCGGGATAGCTGAAAATGGTTTCGATAATGATCACGCCGCCAAACAGATACGACAGGCTGAGTGAGATGGAGTTAGCAATCGGTCCGACAGCATTCGGCAGCGCGTGGCGCAGTACCGCCCGCAACGGCGAGACCCCCTTCAGGCGCGCCATCTCCAGATACGGGCTGTCGAGCTGGTTGATGATGGCTGCGCGTGTCATGCGTGCCATCTGCGCCACCAGCACGCAGCACAGCGTCAACACCGGCAAGGCATAGGATTTCAGGTAGCTGAGCAGATCCATATTCGGACTGCCGAACGACATCGCCGACACCCAATGCAATTTGACGGCAAAAATCAGCACCGCCACGGTGGCGACGAGAAACTCCGGCACCGCCACGGTCGCCATCGTGCTGACCACCAGGAAGCGGTCAATCAACGAACCCCGGTTCATCGCTGCGGCGATACCAATCACCAGCGCCAGCGGCACACAGATCAGGGTGGTGATCGCCGCCAGTTCAAAGGTGGCCGGAATACGTTGCGCCACCAACTGCGCTACCGGTAAATGGCTGGCAAAAGAGATGCCAAAGTCGCCATGCAGCATCCCGCCCAGCCAGCTGAAATAACGCACCAGCAGCGGCTGATCCAGCCCCAACTGCTGGCGTAACGCCGCCACCGTTTCCGGTGTGGCGTTTTGCCCCAGAATCATCTGCGCCGCGTCACCGGGCAGCAGGCTGGTGATAAAAAACACCACCGCCGAGACGATAAGCAAGGTCAGGATGCCCGCGCCTGCGCGGCGGGCAATCAGGAACATCATGTATCGGTTCATCGGCGTGCTCCTCTTACGGTTTAGGGATCAGGCAGACAGCCAGGCGAACTCATGGAAGCGATAGCCCATCATCATGCCTGACGGCCAGGCTTCCACCCCTTTCACCTTCTTGCTGTAACCATCGGTTGAGCTGATAAAGGTTGGGATGATGGTGCCGCAGTGGTCATAAATCAGCGTCTGCATATCGCCATACATCTGCTTGCGTTTCGCCTGGTCACGTTCGCCACGGGCTGCCACCACCAGTTGGTCAAACTGATCGTTCTTCCAGCCGGATTCGTTATTGGAGGCGCTGGAGAGATAGAACTGTGAGAACAACATATCCAGCGTTGGACGCGGGTTGATCGAGCCATAACCGACCGGGTCTTTGGTCCAGTGGGTGGACCAGTAGCCGTCGTACGGCACGCGGCGTACTTTAAAGTTCACGCCGGTGTTGCGTGCCACCTGCTGAATCAACTGACCGCCTTCCACTGCGCCTTCAATGTTAGGCGTGGTGATGATCTCGACGTTGGCTCCAACCATTCCGGCTTTTTTGAAGTGGAATTTGGCTTTTTCCACATCCAGCGGACGCGGCTTGAGATCGGCGTTGTAGAACGGATGCCACGGCGGTACTGGGGTATCGTTCGCCACATCGCCGTAGCCCTGCAACACGGTTTTCACCACCATCTCACGCGGTTGCAGGTACTTCATGCCGAGCACGAAGTCTTCGTTGCTACCCGGTTTCATGTCGGTACGCACAATCAGGTTGGTGTACATGCCGGATTTGCTCTCCAGCACGGCGAAATCGGAGGTGGCTTTGATGCGTTTGCAGTCGGCAGCGCCCAGGGTGGAGATGATGTGCAGATCGCCAGACATCAGGGCATTGACGCGTGCAGCCTGGTCGGTGACGCCCAACAGTTCCACTTCGTCGAGGTGCGGCAGACCTGGTTTGAAGTAATTCGGGTTCTTCACCCCCACTGAACGCACGCCAGGGGTAAACTCTTTCAGTTTGAACGGGCCAGTGCCGATGCCTTTGCTGAAATCTTTGGTGCCATCCTGCACGATCAGGAACGGCGCGGCCGCCAGCATATAAGGCACGTCAAAGTTAGCCTGGCTCAACACCAGCTGTACTTCGTTGTCATTGACGGCGGTGAAGGTCTTAAACTGATCCGCCAGCTTGAAGGCGTTAGAGGCTACCGCCGGATCTTTATGGCGGCTCAGGGAGTAAATCACGTCTTTCGCCGTCAGCGGTTTGCCGTCGTGGAAGGTGACGCCCTTGCGCAGTTTGATCTGCCAGGTCACACCATCGCTTGACTCCACCGATTCGGCCAGTGCGGGGTGCACTTGCAGGTTTTTATCCAGCTCGGTCAGGCCGCTGTAAAACATAAACTGACGGGTGTAATCGCCGCTGTTGTTGCCTTTAGCGGGGTCGAGGGTATCGGTAGCCGAGGCGTTAGACATCGCCGCGCGCAGTTTCCCCCCTTTAACCGGCGTTTCCGCCGCAAAACCCATTTCCGGAAAACCGATCAGACCGGTGCTCATCACCGCACCGGCGGACAACAACTTCATCAGGCTACGACGGGACAGCGACCCTTCGGTCAGTGCGCGCGTCAGGGCCGGATTTACAGCGTCAGATTCTTTCTTAAATTTACTCATCTGCACACCCTCAATATGAAATGTTGTTTAATTCGATCATCGTCACTGAAAGCCCGCACCTCGCGGCATTGCGCAATAAATTGCGCAATGCCGTTGGTGCCATGCTTTGTAGCTGCGCGATTTATCGCGCCAGACGATCAGGAGAGCCGGTCCTTAGCTTTGTAATACAAGCCCGCAAGAGGCAAAAACCAGGGTTTCCCGTGGTAACCGGGCAACGCAGGCCAGGCCTCACGCTGCCACGGGTTGTCGTTGCTTTTTTCTGCCAGTACATCGGCCATCACCCGCCCCATCCAGGTTGACATTTGCGTGCCATGCCCGCTGTAGCCGAGGGAATAGAACACGCCGTCGTGCTCACCGGCACGCGGCAGCCGGTCGGCGGTCATATCGACCATGCCGCCCCAGCAGTAATCAATGCGCGCTTGCCCTAACTGCGGGAACAGCGCGGTCATCGCAGCACGTAATACCTCGCCGCTGCGCGAATCCGAGGTCGGATTGCTGACGGCAAAACGGGCGCGGCCACCAAACACCAGACGACGATCCGCCGTGGTGCGGAAGTAGTTACCGATATTCAGCGAGGTGACATAGGTACGATCTTTTGGCAGTACCTGGCTGAGCAACGCATCGCCCAGCGGTTCTGTCACCACGATAAAGCTGCCGACTGGCACAATACGGCGCTGGAACCACGGGAACGGACCTTCATTGGACACGCCAGTCGCCATCAGCACTTTGTCTGCCACAATCTCGCCTTTAGCGGTGGTAACGCGATGACGGTAGCCGTCAAGACGCGTCAACCCGGTCACCGCATGGTGCGGGAAAATCTTCGCCCCGCTGCGTGCCGCGGCTTCCGCCAGACCGACACCAAATTTCCCCATATGCATCTGACCGCCACGTTTTTGCAGCAGGCCACCGTGAAAGGCATCGCTGCCCACTTCCCGGCGGATCTCATCTTTGCTAATCAGCTCGATTTCCGGGTCCACGGTATCGCGCATCAACTGCCAGGCGCTGCGTAAGCCGGGAAAGTGCGTGGCTTTGCTGGCGAGTTTCAACTTGCCGCACAGACGGAAATCGCAATCGATCTGTTCTTCCCGCACCAGTTGCTCGACGTAGCTCACGGCACCGTCAAACGCACGGTAGAAGCGGCTGGCCTGCTCCAGTCCCTGGCTGGCAACCAGCGAGGCAAAGTTTTGTGATACGCCGGTATTGCAGTGACCACCGTTGCGCGCCGAGGCCTGACTCATGATGTCGCCGCTCTCCAGCAGCACCACATCAATGCCGCTGCGTGCCAGGTTGAGCGCCGCCGAGACGCCGGTGAACCCGCCGCCGATCACCACCACCGAGGCGGTCGCGGGCAGCGCACCCGTTGCTGCGCCACGGAATTGCGGTGCGGTCGCCTGCCAGAAAGATTCGAGTTTCATTGCGCTGCCCTCCGGGCTTAGAGTCCAACCACAGCGGGCAGACCGCCGATATCTTTGATCTCGGTGTAGCCGTAAGCCGGGTTAGCCGGATCGTGACCACGGTTGACCCATACTTTATTGGTGATGCCCATGTCATGGCAGGTCATCAGGTCATAACGCAGGCTGGAGGAGACGTGCAGGATCTCGTCCGGACGGCAATCGAGTTTTTCCAGCATGTATTCGAAGCCCTTCATCTGCGGCTTGTAAGCACCGACTTCTTCTGCGGTGATCGCCATATGGATGGGCGCACCGAGACGCGGAATGTGGTGCGGCAGCAGGTCTTTCATCGAGTTGGAGAGCAGCACCAGCGGAAACTCCTGTGCCACTTTTGCCAGACCGGCCGGGACGTCGGGATGCGGTCCCCAGGTGGCACAGTCGGTGTAGATAAAGTCGCTGTCGGCCTTGTCCCACTGCACGCCCCATTTTTTGCAGGTACGTTGCAGCGCATTGCTCACCACGTCGTAATACGGCTTCCACGCACCCAGCACTTCATCCATGCGATAACGGGCGAAATCGGTGGTGAAGGCCTGCATCGCTTCTGGCGCGACGCGCGCTTTGAAGCAACGCTCAGCCGCACCGGCCATATCGAAGTTGATCAGGGTGCCGTAGCAATCAAAGGTGATGTATTTCGGTTTAAACAGTGCCATGACGCGACCTCGTCGTTGTCTGATACGGAAATTAAAAATCGATTAATACGCTTTTCTGACGCTGACAGGCCTGAAATGCCTGACGCCCCAGATCTTTGCCAATGCCGGAGCCAAGGAAGCCGCCGGTGGGGATAATAAAATCGCCGGAACGGCCATAGCGGTTGATCCACACGGTGCCGGATTCAATCGCCCGCATGGCACGCATAGCGCGTGGCAGGCTCAAGGTATGCACCCCGGCGCACAGGCCGTAGGTTTCATGCGCCGCCAGCTGTAGCCCTTCTTCTTCGTCATCAAATTCCTGCACGGTGAGCACCGGGCCAAAAATTTCCTGCTGCACCGCCGGATTGTTCGGTGCCACACCGCACAGCAAGGTGGGTTGCCAGAACCAGCCGTCTTCGGTGTCAGCAAAACGTTCACCGCCCACCAGCACCTCCGCCCCTTCGGCTTTGGCCGCTGCAATCACGGAGGCGACTTTTTTCCCCTGACGGTCATCAATCAGCGGTGCATAGCGGCTGTCATCCTGCCAGGTCACGCCCGGACGCGGTTGCTGACACAGCGCCACCAGACGATCCAGCAACGGCTGAGCGATACCCCGTTGCACAATCAGGCGAGTACCGGCCACGCAGGCCTGGCCGCCGTTGGCGGTAAAGCCGCGTAAAATACGTTGCGCCAGTACGTCAATATCGCCCGCATCGTCGAACACCAGTTGCGGGCTTTTGCCACCCAACTCGAGGGTCACTGGCTTCATACCATGCTGCGCCGCATCGCTCATGATGCGAGCACCCGTGATGGTGGAACCGGTAAAGGAGACTTTGCGTACCAGAGGATGTGTGACCAGCGCGCTGCCGGTGACGGCCCCGCTGCCCTGCACGATGTTGAGGATGCCTGCCGGTAAGCCCGCCTGCACCGCCAGTTCGGCCATGCGCACGGTGGAGAACGGCGTCAGCTCTGAAGGTTTCAGCACCACGGCATTTCCTGCCGCCAGCGCCGGGCCACATTTCCATGACGCCATCGACAGCGGGAAATTCCACGGTGTGATGGCACCGATCACGCCATAAGGTTCGGAGATCAGCATCCCGAGGCTGCGCTCCTGGGTCGGGAACAGGTCACCGCTGTATTTGTCGGCGCACTCCGCGTAGAAACGGATGGCTTCAGCAGTGAACGGAATTTCGTGCTGCACCACGTCGCTGATTGGCCGGGTGGAGCCGAGCGCTTCCAGTTGCGCCAGCAGCAGATCGCTCTCAATCAGATCGGCCCAGCGGCGTAACACCTTGCCACGTTCGCGCGGTGGGCAGCTACGCCAGCCACTAACGGTCAGGGCGCGATGCGCAATCGTGACCGCGCGATCCACGTCTTCTGCCGTAGCTTCGCTCAGGGTGGCATAGACTTTGCCATCTGACGGACGCTTCACCGCAAAAGACGCGCCCTGCGTATGTTGGTGCTGGCCATCAATATAATGTCCGGCAGGTAATAAAACTTTTTCAGGGTCGAAACTTAACATGGAAAAATCCTTATTTGTTACACCCGTCATTAGCGTGCTAATTAAACTTTCTCGCCGCACTTATGTGGGCTGTTAATAAGCTAATGCAGAAAGTATGCCAGCCCGGAAAAAAATTATAATGCGTAAAAAACAGCCCAAAAAAATTTTCTGCCGTATTGGTGAGGGAAATTTTGCGGAATTGCCGAAGCTTTAAACAGATGATTTAGCTCACAAATTATGCGCATCTCTTTGGTGCACTGCGCATGAAACTTGCACTAAAACGGCGAATAGCCGGAAAAACATGACATTGCGCACAAAATAAAAAAACGCCTGTTACCGGAAGTAACAGGCGTTGAGCTGACCGTTTGTTAATTTACAATCAGAGACTGCCAATATGAAAAGTTTTCTGCTCCAGATACTCTTCAATTCCGTAACGAGAACCTTCACGCCCTAATCCGGATAATTTAATTCCGCCAAAAGGTGCCGCATCTAATGAAATCGCGCCGGTATTAAATCCTACCATGCCAAATTCCAGCGACTCGGCAACACGCCAGGCGCGGCGAATATTTTCGGTGAAGAAATAAGCACCTAACCCATAAGGCGTATCATTCGCCATAGCGATTGCTTCCTGTTCGCCGTCAAACATAAACAACGGCGCTACCGGGCCAAAGGTTTCTTCATGAGCAATACGCATCTTGTTGGTTACATTGCCTAACACCGTCGGCTGCACAAAGGTGCCGTTGGGCTGGCTGATACCGCCACTGAGCAGCGTGGCCCCCTGGCTAAGCGCATCATCAATATGACTGTTCACCTTCTCGACGGCGCGATCGTTGATCAACGGGCCGATGGTACTTTGCGCATCAAAACCGTCTCCGACTTTCAGGGTCGCCACGGCATCCAACAAGCGCGCGCTAAAGCGTTCATAGATGCCGCGTTGAACCAGAATGCGGTTGGCGCAGACGCAGGTCTGTCCGGCATTGCGGAACTTACTCGCCATCACTCCGGCCACCGCGATGTCTAAATCAGCATCATCAAAGATGATCAGCGGCGCGTTACCACCCAGTTCGAGACTCAGGCGTTTGATGCTGTCGGCACTTTGCTGCATCAGTAATTGCCCGACGCGGGTGGAGCCGGTAAAGGAGATTTTGCGCACCGTGCGGCTGGCAGTCAGCGTACTGCCGATTTCAGTTGGCAGTCCGGTCAACACCTGAAGTACCCCACTCGGGAATCCGGCGCGCTCCGCCAGTACCGCCAGTGCCAGCGCCGAAAGCGGCGTCAGTTCGGAAGGTTTCACGATAATCGGGCAACCTGCGGCCAGCGCCGGGGCCACTTTGCGGGTGATCATCGCAATCGGGAAGTTCCACGGCGTAATCGCCGCCGCCACCCCGACTGGCTGCTTCAGCACCAGAATGCGGCGATCTTCGCTGGGCGCCGGGATGGTATCGCCATAGATACGTCGCGCCTCTTCGGCAAACCATTTGACAAAGCTGGCACCGTACAACACTTCGCCTTTGGCTTCTGCCAGCGGTTTGCCCTGCTCAGCGGTCATGATGATGGCCAGGTCATCGGCGTTGTCCAGAATCAGCTGATGCCACTTTTCCAGCAGCGCCGCACGGGTCGCGTTCGGGGTCTTGCCCCAGCTGATACGCACTGACTCGGCATAATCTATCGCCTGCTCGGTTTCGGCGGCACCCAATGCCGGAATGGTGGCCAGCGTTTCCTGGGTTGCAGGATCAATCACCGGCAGCGTTGCCCCTGCCAGCGCATCCTGCCAGCGACCGCCAAATAACGCCTGCTGGCGCAGTAATTCCGCATCTTTCAGTTGAATACGCGACATGCTTTTCCCCTGTGTCTGTGTCATTTCACTGTAACGCGGCGGCACAGCGCAGGATGTTTTTCTGCGATGGGGAAATAACACAGGTACGCGTTTTGCGACGGGAAAAGAAATTTTATGCTGTGCGGCCCGGATGGGCCGCGCAGGGGGGATTAGATCTGGAAATCGATTGCCGGTTCGTCGCCGGTTTCGTAGGAGAGCGCCTGACGTTTGATCTCTTCCAGCGACAGGTTGGCGTTACACAGTTCGAGGAACTGCCAGACATAGTTACGTTGCAGCTGGCCGCGCTTCAGGCCGAGCCATACGGTGTTGGCATCGAACAGATGATGTGCATCGATTTTCACCAGGTCTTCGCCATCATAGATGTCGCAAGCCTGGTCAGCGAGAATACCGACGCCCAGCCCCAGTTCGACATAGGTTTTCACCACATCAGAATCCTGTGCGCTGAGCACGATGTCTGGCTTTAATCCGGCGGCCTGGAAGGCCCGGTCAACACGCGAACGGCCAGTGATGCCCTGCCGATAGGTGATCAGCGGATAACGATTTAGTTGTCCCAGCGACACCGGCTCGCTCTGCAACAATTCATGATCGTGCGGCACCAGCAGCGAGTGATGCCAGCTAAACCACGGAAAAGCCGCCAGACTGGCGTTGTTCACCAGTTGCTCACTGGCGATGCCGATATCCGCTTCACCCGCCAGCAACATCGCCACAATTTCCTGCGGCGATCCCTGGTTCAGCTCCAGCCGCACATTGGGATAGAGTTGACGAAACGCTTTAATCACGCGTGGCAGGCTATAACGCGCCTGCGTGTGGGTGGTGGCGATGGTCAGCACCCCGCTGGTTTCATTGGTAAACACATCCGCGAGGCGGCGCACTTTACCCGCTTCATCGAGGATGCGTTCAGCAATGGTCAGCAATGCTTTGCCGGGTTCCGTCATCCCCAGCAGACGTTTGCCACGGCGGATGAAAATTTCAACGCCCAGCTCATCTTCCAAATCGCGTATATGGCGACTCACCCCGGATTGTGAGGTAAAGAGCGTATTGGCGACCTCTGTCAGGTTGAACTCGCAACGGGCTGCTTCGCGTATAATTTTAAGTTGCTGGAAATTCACACCCTTTTCTCCTGATTCCTGCCCTGTTTCTTCCATGTTATGAAGTTGCTGGCAGCACAACAAATAATTAAAAACGGTTTGTTATGCGGAATAGTAATAAGGGAATTGGAGGGAGACAGGTTGGTTCAAGAAGGTTCCACCCACCCACCGCCTGAAAGCCTGCTGCTTGCTTAATTGCGCGATAAATCGCGCAGGCAGCAATGATGATATGACAGCGAAGTTAACGTCGTGCAGCGGTGAAAGGCGGTGTTGAATTGTAGCGGCGTTATCGCGCAAAAAAAGAGGCTGGCGCAAGGCCTGGGATTACAAAGGGTGCGGCCAGGCACCCTTTGCTCGGTCGCCGCACCGGCGAACTGCAACTACATCAGCCCAAGGCGAACGAAACCGGCACGAATCCAGCCGCTATCAGCTCACCAGCATCAGTTCGCGATCTTCCACCATCGGCTTGTTCAGCAGCGACAGCAGGATATTCTTCACCGCCTGAGCCGACGGAGAGAGTGGCAGGCGCGCCGACACGTTCAGCGACAGCGGCAGGTTCAGAGATGGGCTATTGATACGCGCCATCCACGCATGAGTGGAACTCACCAGCGCACGCGCCGCAGATTCCGGCAGCACGGTCACACCCATCCCGCTGGATACCGCTGCGGTCAGCGTCGAAATCGATTCGATTTCACCAATAATACGTGCACTCAGGCGACGTAGGGAGAAGGCTTCATCCACGCGTTTACGCACGGCGCTGTAGTCGCGTGGCAGGAACAGATTCATCTGTGCCACATCGGCCAAATCAACAGTTGCGCCCGGACAGTCAGTAGCACCGACCAGGTAGAGTTCTTCTTTCATCAGCGGAATGCTGTTGATGCCCGCAGTCGGTGCACGGTCATACAGCACCGCCATATCCAACTGACCGTTCATCACTTTTTCATTCAGCGACGTACCGCTGTTCTCGTGCAGATACACCAGCACATCCGGGTACTGCTCGCGGACGGTTTGCAGCAGCGGCATGGTCAGCGACGACGCTGCGGTTCCCGGAGCCAGACCAATCGAAACCTGACCATTCAGCGCCTGACCAGCATTGATCACCGCCGTCTGTGCCTGTTCACACTGGCGCAGGATGGTGCGAGCATGGGCATAAAGAATTTTACCGGCTTCCGTCGGCGTCACACCACGCTTGGTGCGGATCAGCAGTTGCTGATCAAGTTCATTCTCCAGCGTAGCAACCTGCTGGCTAAGCGCGGGCTGCGCAATATGCAACACTTCTGCTGCCTGAGTCAGGCTGCCGATATCGACGATTTTTACAAAGTATTTCAGTCGTCTTAAGTTCATTTTGCCTCCGTCACGGATCCCCGAATGCCCAATTATAATTGGAGCTCTTAGCCTGCTGGCTTGTGTCATAAAGATTGCAATATGCAGGCCAGGTTTTATCAGTTCACAAAAAAGCTTTACCAGATTTTTCCTAACGGCGCGGAAAATAAGCGTTTCTGATTACCCCATAAGGGTTAATAAGCGCAGGGCATGGCACGGATTGTTGAAAGATTGCGCTGAGCGCACCATTACGGTGCAGAAAATGCGAGGCAGATGTGCAAAAAAGTGATGACCCGACGTACACAATTGGTGCACGTCGGGTCATGGATATCACGCAACTACGCGTGGAGACTGGATTTCCTGGTGTTGGCATTCAGGCTACCGCGCAAGGCGGCAGCCTGATCAACTCAGAAGGTCATTAGCGTTTCTTACGGTTACGATGCATGTCGATAGAAACAGCTGCAACGATGATGATCCCTTTAATAATGTCTTGCACGTAGGCGTCCACACCCACGAAGGTAAAGCCACTTTTAATCAGACCGAGGATCACCGCACCGATCAGGGTGCCGGTAATACGTCCCACCCCCCCCATCAGGCTGCTACCACCGATAACGGCTGCGGCGATGGCATCCAGTTCGTAAGCAAGGCCCATACTGGATTGCCCACTGCTGACGCGCGCCGCCAGTACCACCCCGGCCAGGCCAGAAAGTGCCCCGGCAATGGTGTAGACGATGATCAGGTACTTATTCACGTTGATGCCTGACACTTTGGCGGAAGTCATGTTGCCGCCAATCGCGTAGACATATTTGCCGTAGCGGGTATGTTTCAGCGCGATATGGAACAGGAACGCTACCACCAGGAAGATGATAACCGGCATTGCGCCCTGGCCAATTGAGGTAAAGCCATCCGACAGGAAACTGATTGGGTTGCCCTGAGTGTAGTACTGCGCCAGACCACGGGCAGACACCATCATCCCAAGCGTAGCAATAAAGGGAGGAATGCCAGTCTTGGTAATCAATACACCGTTGACCAAACCGCACACCAACCCCACCCCAATCCCCGCGACAATCGGAATCGCAGCAGGCAGGTTCACCAGCGAAGGATACATGGGCGACAGGCTATCGGAGGTTTGCGCCAGACTGGCCGCCACCACCGCCGTCAGGGCGATTACCGACCCTGAGGAGAGGTCGATACCGGTGGTAATGATGACCTGAGTCACCCCAACCGCGATGATACCGATAATCGCCACCTGCAATACAATCAGGACCAGACGGTTAGTGTTCAGCAGGAAGGATTGGTCACGCACATACCAACCCGCAATTTCGAAAATCAGGGCAATGCCCAGCATAACAACAAAAATACCGGTGTCTTTGGGCAGCTTGTGACGCAAGTTGCCGAAAAACGAAGTCTGCTCGGTGGCCTGGGAGGCCGTCACTTTCATGTTGCTCATGGTTGTCTCACGCCTCACTCGGATGCCAGCGACAAAATGGTTTCCTGGTCGGCCTCTTCTTTATTGAGGATGCCGGTTATACGTCCTGCGTGCATCACCATCACGCGGTCACTCATGCCGAGGATTTCCGGCAATTCTGACGACACCATAATGATGGCGACGCCACGGTTAGCCAGTTCACTGATCAGACGATAGATCTCTGCTTTGGCGCCTACGTCGATACCACGCGTAGGTTCGTCAAGGATCAGGATCTTCGGCTGCGCCAGCAGCCAGCGGGCAATCAGCACCTTCTGTTGATTCCCCCCGCTGAGGTTATTGATAATTTGGTCCATAGTCGGCGTTTTAATGTTCAGCTTACGGATCTGCTCCATGCAGTCCTGCGCCATTTTCATATGACTGACGAAGCCGCTTTTTCCGATGTAATCCGGCATGTTGACGATGCTCATGTTCTCCAGCACCGACAACACCAGGAACAACCCGGACTTTTTACGGTCTTCCGTCAGGAACGCCATGCCTTTTTCAATTGCAGTGGACGGTGAGTCGATCTTCACCGGAACACCGTCAATCAGCACTTCGCCGCTGTCGAAACTCTCCATACCAAACAGGCTTTCCATCACTTCACTGCGTCCGGCCCCCACCAGCCCGGCAACGCCGAGGATTTCGCCTTTACGCAGGGTAAAATTGACATCCTGAAAGCGACCTTTGCTGTTGAGGTTACGTACCGTCAACACTTCTTCACCGATGGCGTTATTGAATTTCGGGAACAACTGGGTGAGTTCACGGCCTACCATCTGCGTAATCAGCGACTGACGGGTAAACTGCGTGGTGCTGTTGCTGCCCACCCAGGCACCGTCACGGAAGATGCTGATTTCGTCAGTGATGGAGAAAATCTCATCCATTTTGTGGCTGATATAGATGATGGCTTTGCCCTGCTCACGCAGGTCACGAATAATGGTGAACAGATGCGAGACTTCGGTTTCTGTCAGTGCCGAGGTTGGCTCGTCCATAATGACGATGTCTGAGTTCCACGACACCGCTTTGGCGATCTCCACCATCTGCTGCGCTGCGATGCTCAGTTCACCGACCATACGCTCGGCTTTGAGACGGATATTCAGTTTGTTCAGCAGCTCTTGCGTCTGCCGGTTAAGCAACGCGTGATCGACAAAGCCGTATTTCATCGGTTCGCGACCCAACCAGATGTTTTCGGCCACGGTCATATGAGGCACCAGATTCAGTTCCTGGTGGATCATGGAAATCCCGGAACGCAGCGCGTCCATCGTGTCCTGAAACTGCACTGGCTCCCCTTTAATGCGGATGGTGCCCTTATCGGGACGATACATCCCGATAAGGCATTTCATTAAAGTGGATTTGCCCGCGCCATTTTCGCCCATCAGGGCATGTACCGACCCCGGTTTCACTCGCAGTGAGACATTATCGAGTGCCTTCACTCCAGGGAAGAACTTGCTGATGCCTTCGGCTTCAAGCGCAAAAGCGGTCATACATCACCTCCGTACGGCTTTGTCGGGTTCGGTTTATTTCTGGTTCATGCTGGCGAATTTGGTGTAGTTGTCTTTGGTGATCAGCTGGAACGGGATGTCGACAATCTTCTGTACCTTTTCACCGTTGACCAGTTTGATAGCGGTTTGCACTGCACCTTCACCCTGGCCTTTGGCGTCCTGGAAGACACTGGCGACCATTTTGCCGTTTTTGATCATCTGCAACGCATCAGGCGTACCATCTACACCAGCCACCAAAATGTGGTTCGGGTTTTTGCCCAGAGCCTGTAAAGCACCGATCGCCATTTCGTCGTTGTTGGAGGCAATAGCCTGGATATCATCCCCCGCAGTCAACCAGTTACTCACCACATCCACCGCATCGTTGCGGGTGAATTTTGCAGTTTGCTTCTGTACCACTTTGATGTTCGGATATTTTGCCACCACCGCTTCAACGCCTTTGGTACGCTCACGGGTTGATTCGTTCGCAAGGTCACCCAACAGGATGGCGACGTTACCTTTACCGTTCATCGCTTTGGCTAATGCTTCCATTTGCAGACGACCTGCCAGTTCGGAGTCGGAACCCACGAAAGCCATTTTGTCGGTGAGTTCGCCCGCCGGTTTACGGTTAACAAAGACCAGCGGGATACCGGCTTTGCTTGCTGCATCAATCACTGGTTTTACCGCATTGGTGTCAACTGGGTTAACAATGATGGCGTCCACGCCCTGCCCGATAAAGTTCTGCACCTGTTGCAGCTGCTGTGCAACGTCGCCCTTAGCGTCTTCCACCTGCCCTTTGATGTTGTCTTTTTGCATCTCTTTTTGCATTGAGGTACGCAGAATGGTCAGAAAGTTGTCATCAAACAACGCCATAGAAACACCAACCTGGAGATCTTTTGCCATTGCAGCGGCAGGTAACATGCAAACTAACAGGGAAGTCACTAACGCTTTTTTAATGTTCATAGGTAACCCTTCTTTATCGTTAACATGCACAGGTTGGCTGATACCTCGAATGAAAAAATTCTTTTACATTCACTCAACGTCACTGGCGTTTTTTATCTGGTTGTAGAGGTAAGGCTTCTGGTTTAACGTTATCGGTTTGCAACAACTCCTTTCTGTAACTTGTTCCTTATCAACAAGTTATTTTCAAAACAGCGTTTCGGGTTGTAAAAGTTGTTCCGCCAGTGATGATAAGCAGTTCATTTATTCCATCTAGATGACATTTGAAATTTTCATCATAAAAGCACTGAAACGATTGTTTTAAAATCGGCAAATAACAAAACTTTGACACGCATCTAACATCTGCGAGGAATTGCGTTTAAAGTGAGATCTTGCTGGCAGTTTGAATTGTGATCATTCAAGGCAGAAAAACAGCAATCCGCTGCTTTTCCGCGCACTTAAACCAAAAGTGTGCAGGAGGGCTTTGACAACGGGGATCGGCATCGCTAATATGCGCCTCGTTCCAACGATTCCTCTGTAGTTCAGTCGGTAGAACGGCGGACTGTTAATCCGTATGTCACTGGTTCGAGTCCAGTCAGAGGAGCCATATTTAGAAAAGCCCGCTCAGGGAAACCTGAGCGGGCTTTTTGCTTTCTGGTAAATGTTCACAACCAGAATGCGCGATAAATCGCGCC
Organism: Pantoea sp. X-Soil-TKNS-1279; assembly: GCF_059730565.1. NCBI lineage: Bacteria > Pseudomonadati > Pseudomonadota > Gammaproteobacteria > Enterobacterales > Erwiniaceae > Pantoea > Pantoea sp. X-Soil-TKNS-1279. The sequence continues at coordinate 2,711,464 of NZ_AP035948.1, forward strand.
GCTACGGATGCGTGCTTTGGCACTGCGTCGCTGAATACCGCAGGCTTGGTAGCGGCGTGATTTATCACGCCTGTCAGTTTATGTGCGATGTCACAGCATAAAACCGTAATGAGAACCGTCCGGCAACTCAACATCAACACGCAGCTTGCCACCTGCGGCTTCAACATAACGTTTCGATGTGGACAGCTTGACATCACGTCCCGGTTTTTCCATTTCGGCTACCGTCGGTTGCTTCACCCCAAGGGATGTCGCCATTTCCACCTGAGTTTTTATCCACCTTCTCACGCAATTCTGCGAGATGGATATTCAGTAGCGTCTCGGTGGCAATCTTCTCAGCCTTTGCCACGACTGAGGGTTTTTCATCAGCCAGTAATTGTTCCAGCGTACGACCCATACATTACTCCTTCTTTGTCAGCGGCAGATGTGGGCCTCGGGCACGCAGCACCATCAAGGCAGCCAACACGCGCGCACGATCGTGATCGTCTAATCCACTGAACCAGATGTCAAACCACGATGTCGTCTCAACATGCCACACAAAACCTCCTTGTAATATAGGTTGTAATTTATATAGGTTTAAGCCTATTGATGAGGTTATGTGCAAAGATTGATGTGAGGCAATGAAGGGTTTGTTGTGCTGGAAGGACGATTCCGGGAATTTGGTGTAATAAAGGAAGAGTTGCAGGGAGGTTGTGCGTGAGATCGGGAAAAGAGAGGAGATTGAAGTTGGTGACAAGAAAAAGCCGGAATGCCCATAATAGGCAATTCCGACAGCTACCAGTAAAGTTACGGTTGCATCATTTTTTTAATGATAATCTAATCACCCTTGAAACAACCAATATATTTCAACCCATTAAAATCACTTCCGATTGCAGGCAGGGTGGGAATATCAGAACTGGAATACCATAAAATAGAATTTGCTTTATCAATGCCCAAACTTGAGCAAACTTTTTTTACGTTGCTCATTTCACTCTGGTCAACTGCTGCTTCCTGAAGAATTTCGCTAAGAGGAATATCATTATCTTCTCTTGGTATAATTCCAATAAAATCATCATCATACCAATTTATGCCAAGATACTGACAAAACGCACAAACTTTATAGGAGGGATCCTCAAAATCACCTTCGGTGGAGTAATCCAGCTCGAAGTATTTAAAATAGTCGCCCTCTGAATCATGATTACTTCCTATCCAAAGATGTACACTATCAGCTTCGTAAGCATTACTCATCATGAGCATCCTGGTAATGATAAACATAATGCATCACTGTTTCTTAGGTTGATGGCTTTATCGGGGCAATGAGCGGCCAACAAAAACCGGAAGGATCATTCTGACCACTTCCAGCTTCATTTTTGGTTCTTTATCACTTTTACTTTATACTAAATAATTTGTTTAGAAAATTATGCGTTAATATATCATAACCTAATTAAATCATTAATATTATTAACACCACGAGTCGATTTTTTGAATGATAAAAAAACATTATATCTTTCTTTTTTAAACTTAACTTCATAGAACCCAGGTGAGAGCTCAAAGAAAATGCCTGACATATAATCTGAACCATCAGGCTCAAGATCTCCGCCACTAGTATCCTCACCGGCACCAATAAACACCTTCCCAACTGGAATATTCAAAAACAGTGACCCATATCCGTCTTTAAGATCATCACAAATTTCAACCGTGTAGTCACCATCACTGCCAAGGTTTAAAAATAGAACATTCCCTTTATTTATTTCACCTACTTCATCATCAGGAATACTCCACCAATCAGGATCATCATTAACTCTGTGCTTTAAAGAAGCCACGTCAAAAACAGATAACGTCGCAGTATCCGTTGAAAAAGAGAATTTATTAGTCATATCTTGCTTTTGTTAAGAGGTAAATTCGTTTCACATCGCTTAATTTTGCACCACTCAGAATTGTTCAAATTCACCTGCTAAAGAATTCAATATTTACCATTACTCTTGAGAATATTAATATTAGAAGTATGAATTTTAAATATAGACAGAATCAACACAAACCCTTCATTGTAAAAGGTCAGTTCCGTAACCATTTAAAACTGACCAATAAAAAATCAAGAAAAAGGCTTTACTTTACTAATTGACGATTTATTTAATAACCCCCGCATAGAAGATAAGTTATCCTCTATGTCCCTCTCAACCTTATCAATAGAGTACTCAGGTGAACCACCTAATATTTTAATTTTAATCAACTTCATTAAATAGACTAGTCTCAAGTCAAAAGAGATGGCGAAATCTTTGTTTTCTCCGCTAGCAACTGACTCAGCTAATTCAACTCCTTCTCCTGCCATAAAGCGATTATGAACATTATTTCTTATTTTTTTGAGCATGCCCTCGCCGGAATCTAAAACACTCTTTATTTTCAAAACAGAATCGTTATATTTTTCATCATCCTGCTTCAACAGTGCCAACTGTGCTCTCAGAGAAATCGAAAACTCGATCCAAGTCCAATAATCATAATCATTATCAAACCCAATAGAAGATAATTTTTCAGATATAATTTCAGCATCATCAAATTCATCATTCACATATTGAATAAATGCAAGTTTTGATAATGACTCCAGTACCATCTTTCCAGTTTTTAAATTTTTCGCTGGAATACTCTCAATCTTCGATTTTAAAGAAGAGGTTTTCTCAGATAATTCTGTAATAATATTGTCAAATTTCATTCCAAACCTTCTTATTCAACGACAATTTTTACTTTAGTACCATCAGGGAACGGTTTTAAGGCATTTGCTATTGAAGAGCCCGCACCTCGGTTATCACTTGGATCAATGTACCGCACACTTGCACCTTTCCCCCCCTCTCTGAACATCGCCATTGGGAACTCATCTCGGTCATATCCTTTTAAGGTAGGGATTCCTTTAAGCGATTCAGCTCTGTTTATGCTGGCAGATGCTCTATCTATAGTGAATATATCGCGTTTATCACTGAAAATAACATCTTTAATATGACCGAATGTTTGCTTGTATTCTTTATGAGTAAGTACCAGCACGATATCGTGAGTAACGCCATCTCCCTCACGGACACGACATCCTTTCCAACCCATAGGGTCTACCCAACCTATAGGGTCTGTCACGTAAGTATAATTATTCAACCCACCCGCTAACCCTATCGGGTCCAACTGGGTGTAACGTCCGCCGCACGGGTCATAGTACCGGAAAGTGTTATAGTGCAGACCGGTTTCGCGGTCAAGGTACTGCCCCTGGAAGCGCAGGTTCTGCGGCACATCCCAGTCAACACCAGTGCGCTCCCGTGCGGTGCGTCCCCAGGCGGAAAACACCCCCTGCCAGACAGTGTCACCGCAATTATTTGTCACCCGATCCGGCAGGCCGTTGATCTCGGTGTGATACCAGTAAACCTCAGCGTGCTGCTGATAACTGTCGATGCGCGCTATCGGTTCGTAGCTGTTTTCCGCATAGACATACTGCACCGCAGCTTCGGGTTTGCTGTCGCTGTGCTCACCCACCATCTGCATCCCGGACCACGCATAATGCGTGCATTCCGGCTTCACAGCATGACGCCGCCAGACCTGTTTGCCGATACGGCGGCCCAGCGCATCGTACTGATATTGTGCACGGGTGTATTCGGCATCCCCCTCAATCAACACCTCGCAAATGCGGTGTTCATCGTCGTAATGAAAGCGCTGCACAATGCCGCGCTGGCTATCATGTCGTTCGGTCATACGACCAAAACCGTCGTATTCCCAGCGAATGCCCTCCAGGCGCTTCAACAGGTTATCCCACACCGGATGCAGATCTTCGCTGGTGCGGTTATCCGCCGCGTCATACCAGAAACGTTCCTCGCCGCCCGGCTGAATGCTGCGCGTCATTCTGCCCGCCGCATCGTAGCCCCATAATGACTGGCTATATTTTTCTGCCGGGCTGGAAGGGGCACCATCGGTGACAATCTGGCGAATGATTTGGTCAGCGCGATCCCACTGATAACGCCGCTCCGACACCAGCCGCTGGCGCAAATTATCGACGCTGCGACGCAGGGTAATGCGCCCGGCAATGTCGTACTGCGTCTCCAGTTCCAGTTCACCCTGGGTGCGATGCGTTTCGCGATGCAGACGGTCACGCTGATATCCCGCCAGCGCATGCGTACGCCCACCTAACGTTAACTGCATCTCCAACAGATGGCCGGTACCGTAGCGTAGGTACTGCATCTCACGTCCGTCGGGGTACACAGAAGCGCTCAGGTTGCCCAGTGCATCATACTGGTGGCGATATTCGCCAGAATGATTCTGTTCACTGACCAGCCGACCCAACGGGTCGCGTTGGAATACCATCACTTCCGCGCCAGTCGGTTCACACTCGTTGATGATGGCCTGGCGCCATGCATCGTATGAGAAGCGGTGGATCTCGGTGCTCAGAGCATGGTAGCGATACTCGGTGCGGTGCTGCGGCGTTTCGCGCGCCGCCATCCTGCCCAGAACATCGTATTCATAATTCACCACCGTTGGTGCCAGTTGACTGTCGCGCACCGGGTGACGGATCAACGTCTCCACCTGCTGCACGCCGTTGTACTGGTATTCGGTTTTACGTCCGGCGTAGTCCTGCTGCTGCGTGAGCAGTCCGGCTGGCGTGTAGTCAAAATGCCACTGCTGTCGGTTGCCGTTGGTCAGTGTCACCAACCGTCCGGCCCGGTTGAAGTCATAGCGAGTCACCTGTCCGGCGGGATCAACCGCCTCAATCACCTGACCGCGCGCATTGAGCGTTACCCTGCGTTCCAGCATGCCATCAATATTCTGACCGCATAGCAACCCGGCCTGGTTGTACTTAAACAGCGTTTCCCGCCCGTCGGCGCGCACATAGGTTTGCAGGCGTCCCGCTGCGCTCCACTGGTAGCGATCGGTGTTACCCAGTGCATCGGTAGTGCTGATCAATTTTCCACAGGCATCGTACTGCCGCTGGCTTTGATAGCCCGAGCAGTCCTCTTCACGGATCAACTGCCCGCGCATGTCCCACCAGAATTGATGGCTGTTTTCCAGCGCATCGATACGTCGCGTCAGATCGCCCTGTTCATTCCATTCAAAACGGGTAACGCCGCCTGCGGGATCGGTCAACGCGACCACATCGCCCGCCAGATTGTAGTCGTATTGCCACAATGCGCCGTCCGGCAGTACCTCCTTGAGCGGCAGCGCGTACAGCGGATGCCAGGTGGTGATGCGGGTGCGATCCAGTGGGTCGCGCTCCATCGTCATATTACCGCGTTCATCCCAGGCGTATTCCCAGCGTGCACCGCCTGGCTGCGTCATCGCCAGCAGCTGTTCGCTGTTCGCCGCCCAGTCGAACGACCAGTCTCCACCGTGTGGGTCGGTCCAGGCGGTGATACGGCTGAGGGCGTCCCAGTGGTGCTCGCTGCTAACGCCTTCATCATTGCTGACACGCGCAAAGCGCTCCTGCTCATCTGTCTCAATGCGCCAGCTCTCCAGCACCTCATCCCGTTCGTCGCACACCTGATACGCATGGACGCGCCAGTGCCGTGAGTTGTGTGCAGGCCGCCACTGATACCGGATCGTTAGCCCGGTCGCATAGCTGTGCCATGCCATCATATCGCTCGCCTGATCCCAGCCGTAGCGACGAGTGACGATAGCGTCGGCGTCCGTCACGGTCGTCAGTTGCCCCTGGTCGTTATAACCGTAGGTCACCAGCAGATGACGTGCCCCTGCCGCAATCTGGTAAACCGCGCTCAGACGCCCGGAATGCGTGCCATATTCCAGTTCCACATCCAGCGCGTCGTTATCGCTGGAGATACGAACCAGTTTGCCTTCATCATTCCAGCTAAAATGCTGTACGTTTTCGTGGCGGTCATAGAGACGATGGATGCGCCACTCGCCCGGTCGCGTTGGATCCGGCTCAAACAACTGATGCTCACCTTCGCTGGTCTGCATCACCATCGCGCCATTCGGGCTGCAAAACAGCTTCAGCCCCTCCTGCTGGAAATCAACCACATCGCCAGGGTTGACCTCCCCCATGCCCAGCTCGCGTCCGGTCATGTCCTGGTAGATCAGTTGATTATCCGGCAGGCGCCAGAGGCGAACTTCAAACGGCAGCATCCAGCCAGTACCGAGCATACCGGTAGCCAGATTGCGGCTGTGGTAGATACGCTGCCAGTAGAGCGGCATACGATCCGGCAGCACAAAATCGAGATCCTCTTCGCGTGTGAGGATTTTGGCCCCGGTGGCGATATTTACCGGGTGTAAGGTCTGGACAGCGGCTTCCATGCCAATGTTGCCGAAAATCGGACAGATCGTTTCTTTTGCCAGATCGCGCAAAATCAAGCGGCTGAAGCCAAAGCGGTACAGCTCCGGCAGGATACCCACCAGCGCACCGCCGATCAGGTTCCCCGCCATGTACGCCCAAATATTTTTACCGCTGTGGATGTCACGAACCGTAATGGTATCGCCACCGATGCGCACCCGCGGATTTTCACTCAGTTTGATTTCCGCTTCGCAGGTACTTTTGTGTCCGTTACGTGCGGCGGGTTGATTGTTGATCAGTACCTTTTTCGAACCCTGCGCAATAAAATTGCTGCTGGTGACCATATGACCTTTGGTGCAGGCCACGGTATCGAGCGGCAGCGGAGTCGCATACGGACTGGCGCTCTCCACCACCGGCTGCATCAGGCTGGTCCAGACGTTTTTACCCCAATCCTTAACATCATCCAGTGAGAGATGACTGGCCCGCTCGGCTACCGCCATCAGCGCGGCACCGGGGTTAAGCGCGGTCTTCATTGCCGCCGCCACGCCGGTCAGCGCCAGCATGCCTACCGCCGCCCAATCGATGCCGTTGTCAGCCGCCGCTGGCGCATTAAGATAATCGCGCGACACGCTACCCGCCGCGCGCGCCGCCAGCTTCCCTTTGATATGGACGTTGCCGGATCCGCTGACAATAAACGCATCCGGCGGCCCGGGGTCAATAAGGCTGTCGACCAGTGACGCCGCCGCATTGCCGATCGTCTCCAGGCCGCCACTGAACACCAGCGTAGCTATTGCTACGCCACCCAGCAGCGCACCAACGCCGGTTCCGGCGGCGATCACGATGCCAGCGACAATCGCGCCTTCCACCAGGCCGCCGACAAAATCCGCCAGCGCCGAACTGTGCACCAGCGGATCGCCGATACGCGCCGCGAGATAATCTGTCATCCTCAGCCTCCCGGTTGCAGACCAGCTTTGATCGCGGTCCAGAAGGCATCTGCATCCGCATCAAACGGCTGCATCCGGCTGAGGGTAAACGCCAGCAAATGGTCATTCACTCGTGCCACGGCGAGCTTTTCATACACCATCACATGTTGATTTTCGAAGCGCAGTGCCACCTCACGCGCCGGTAAACCGGCAACGTCGCTGTCCACCACCGGCCCCAACACCACCTTTTTCATATTGCGTTTAATTTTGCCCAGTTGCTTGCTGAGGTATTGCTCCTCATCCCCCACCGGGATATCCCACGCACGGGTGATCACCAGGGTCGCATCGGCGAACTTCAACACATTGATGCTGTGATCCTGGACTGCGCCAGGCAGGTTAAGTACCCCTTCAGAGAGGGCAAAAGGGACGGTTTTCATGCGTTATCTTTTCCTTGATTAAATGCCGCTTTGACGGCGTCCTGGATTTGCGCCGGGGTTGGCTCTACGGCGGGCAGTGCGCCGGGTTGCTTCAGATTAAGATCCAGCGTTCCGCCGGTGTTGATCTGGCCAGTGCCGGACGCATCAATATTAAAATTCACGCATTGCAACGTGACCTGACCGTTAGCACCTAATTCCAGCACCGACTGGCCCGCCACCAGGCGGATGCCGCTGTCGGAAGCCTGCACAATCGCCCCCTGGACACGCTGAATAAAACCGCCACCCACCAGTTGGGAGTGGGCCAGTTGCGTCGCCTCCGTGTGGCTACCTGACACCGTGCCGTTGTAGTCCTGGGTGACACTGACGGTACGCGAACCGCCAACGCTGTGGGTCTCGTCGTTTTTGACGTTGGTATCCATGTTCTTCTGTGCCTGGATCCATAGCTGCTCTTCGCCCGCCTTATCCTCAAAACGCAGCGCATTGGCGGTCTCTGACGTGCCATCTTTCGAGCGACTGAGAAACCCCATCTGCGTCGCCGCCGCGGGCAGCGCCCAGGGGGGCATACTCGCCTCGTTATACACGCGGCCAATGATCAGTGGGCGGTCCGGATCACCATTGATAAAATCCACCACCACTTCATCGCCGACACGCGGGATCTGCACCCCACCAAAGCCCTGGCCCGCCCAGGCACTGGAGACTCGCACCCAGCACGAACTGGTATCGTCACCTTTTGCCAGTCGGTCCCAGTGGAATTTCACCTTCACCCGGCCATAGCGGTCGGTCCAGATCGACTCCCCCTGTGGCCCCACCACTTTCGCGGTCTGCGGGCCATGCGTTTTCGGCCACGGCGTTCTGGGGGGCGCACGATAGGTGATCGTGGTGGGTAACACGGTAAAGGTGATGTTGTGCGAGGCGGTGACATCGCCGCTGGCATAGCTGTTTTCCTCGAAGCGATATTCCGCACTGGTGGTCAGATACTCACCGTTGTCGCTGAAATGCGGCGCATTAAGCAACTCAAAGGTGTAACCGGGCGCAATGCCGGTCGCCGTACCGGTACCGCTGACGCTGTGATGCTCCACCTCCCACACTTCCTGGCGGATGCGGGTATAGAAATCGCCGTGGCTGTGATCAACAAAATGCCCCGGCCAGTCGTACACATCCACCGTACCCGGCGTGGGCGCGACCGGATTCTGCCGCGCCTGCAACATCCAGGCATTCGGTTTGCGGAAATCGTAATCGTCGGTGCTGTACATCCCCGGCGTGACGCTCTCTGCCAGCGACCACTGGCTGATCCCCTCTTCCGTTACGCTGCCACCGGAAACGGCAACGTGGTAGGGAATGGTGGCGTAGCCGCTAAACGGCTGATGCTGATCGGCCGCATCGCACAACACCAGCGTATGTTTATCGGACTCATGGCGGAACCAATAGTAGATCCCCTCCAGCTCCATCAGACGGTTGATAAAATCGAAGCTGCTTTCCTGGTACTGCACGCAGTACTCCCACACCCGATAGCTGCTGGCGAGCTTTGACTCGACATTGACGTTGTACTCCTTCAACAACGTCTGCACGATCTGCGGCACCGTCTGGCTCTGGAAAATACGCAGGTTACGATCACGCTTCATCGGCCACAGGTCCGGCTCAACGGTCAGAGCATAAACCGCATAGCGCGTGCCGTTCAGCTCCTCGCTGCGAACCGCTACGCGGGTGATCTTGCCGTTGATATAGCGTGGCGTAAGCAGGTTCTGGGTCGGCAACGTAAAAGTAACCGCTTTACCCAACAGGGCATGACGATCGATGCGGGCATCGGTCGACAGCAGATCCGCCTGAAGGGTGAATGATTCTGACAGGGCTTCACGCCCGCTGAGTTTCCAGAACAGCAGGCCCTCCGTGGGCAGCTGGACGGTGATGCGTGAGAACATAAATGGAGTCCCGTGACTGGTTTACGGCCCAGAGCCGTATTAAACAAAAAAGAGGTAACGGGTATCGCTACAGATAAAAACGGATTATTCAGTGAAATCTCAGGCAGCCAGTTCAGAGGTTGCCAGCCAGAAATTTAAGCAGCTGTAATAATGAAATAAAAAATTGATATGACAGCAATGCAATGACTTAATGATTTTTCTTATTCACCTTTGCAAGTTCACTAAATATTCAGCCGTAATAAAAATAGGTCATCGTGCCGTTTAAAAGATAAATACTACAGGTAAGTCGGTGAGAGTTTAAAAAGATCCTCTGCTATCGTACTAATACGCTTCTCTTCCGCCAGTCTGGCACGCCATTCCTGATGAATGCCCGAATAGCCATATAATGCGCCAGCAATCTGACCCGCCGTTGCCGCAACGCTATCGGCGTCATCCGCCAGATTAGCGGCAAGCAGAATGGCATCACGAAAATTGTCGGTGTGCCAAACGGACCACATTGCAGCCTCAAGCGTATCAATAACATAACCAGTGGAGCGAATTTGCTGGCGCGTTTTCATTTTATATTCTCCTGCATTAATCAGGGCTGTTCGCGCATTGAAAGGGCAAAGATGTGGCGACATAGCCTGCTGTTTGTTCGCCCCATTCAGCAACTTGTGTAACACCAGTCCCAGCAAACGACTGCTATCCAATGATTCTGGCGCACCATGGGTCGCACGCCCTTGTTGCTCCGCATCGCAAAGTGTATGGAGGAGCGAATGACGCTGGAAAATCGCCGCTGGAGAAAGGCGGATAATAGCCGCATTGCCTGCAGTTTCTGGATCTGTATTCCCAAACCAGTCAGGCCCATGACTGATATATTGTTCGAGGGCATAACGGGTTGCCATGCCGATATCGAAACACACGCCAGTTACACTGTTTACACCGTATCGATACCAATTCACCATACGATTGCGGAAATCGGTCAAATCCAGCTGTTGTTTAGCAAGATAAGTCTCGGCAAGGCAAAGAGCCATTGTAGTGTCATCAGTCCATTCTCCCGCTCTAAGCGCGAAAGGCCCACCGCCGACCATATCTGTGATATTACGCTGATCTCGTGGCAGAAACTCCAGCGTAGTCCCGACGGCATCCGCTACCGCCAGGCCAACAAATGCACCTTTGGCACGATCCAGCAGAAGACTATCTTCCACAGTAGTGGGATTAGACTGAAGCCATTCTGGTATAGCTTTGCTACCCTCTAGCCAATCAGAATAATTTAACTGAAAATTTTCCAGGCTAATATTATTTGCAAGGTATTCTTGAGGGAAATGATTGGCATAATTAGTACGAACGTGAATTCCGATTTCAGAGATAGAACTGCGGAGATCGAACATTATCTATTTACCTTTAATTAAAATCGAAAGACACTCAGTTAATTAAATGATTACCCTATCTGATGAGAACCAAGTCAAAATATCAGTTCTGTGGTTTGGTTACCGTAACAGTTTATCCCAATTTTTGCTTACTCCCTCCGGACAGAACGACCTTCCACATCGGTTAAACGTTCCGGCATTCCGTTGGCGGCACAGTGGAACCAAAATATCTCCGATCCGGTTACGCCATCATAGCGATAATGCCAGCACACCTCACCGTTGTCCTTTTCATTCCTTACCCAAAAAAATAAAACAGCTCATCAAATTTTTCCTTATCCTCTTTATTAAAAGGCTTTATTTTATTTTTATTTATTATTTCAAACACTCCTCTTACTGCGACTCTTTTTGGAGGAGAAGCAATCACCTTCTCAACCTCATCAATTAAAGCATTATCTGAAAGATACTCCTTGGCCAGTTCCAGAAGAATCTCATTACCTTCATTAATATTCACATCAACCCTCTATCAATCAATAATATCTACTTGATCGAAATTGACTATCCGATTATCTGCATTTAGCTGAACCGCACCACCCTTACCATATTGTGGATAGGCTTCTGCAAATGGTTCAAGCCTTGGTGCTTCTCTATCACCAGCCCAATAAGGAACCCTAACTTGAGGTTTACCATTTTCATAAAGCTGCAAAGTATCAAACGTACCTCTTAATCTTGCATCACTCCATTCTGGAGCTATTTGAAATGCATTCTTCGCCTCGGCCGAAGTCGAATATTTCTCGAAACCAATGTATGACGCAGGCGCAGATTTACTCTCAATTGTTTTTAAAGCCCATTTGTTGACCTGACCATCATCATCAAGATATCTCATATAACGATAAGCAGTTGAGGGCATCGTCGCACTTGGTCCATCTGGCCCGACATAAAAATCAGGTTTACACCTATTCAGCCCCAGCGGGTCTATCCAGCTGAACGCATTCGGCGCATACGCATACAGATTCAGCCCACCCGCCAGCCCTATCGGGTCCTGCTGCGTAAACCGCCCGCTGTCCGGGTCATAATACCGAAAAAGATTGTAGTGTAACCCAGTCTCCCGGTCCAGGTACTGGCCCTGCATTCTCAGATTCTGTGCAAAGCCCGGTGTGCGTTGGTTCGATTCTCGCAGCAGTTTGCCCCAGGCGCTGTTGACTCCGTCCCAGACTGCACGCCCTTCCACATCGGTTAAACGTTCCGGCATTCCGTTGGCGGCACAGTGGAACCAGAATATCTCCGGGCCGGTTACGCCATCAATACGTGCCAGAGGTTCATAGCTGCCGCTGTCTCTGTAGACATACGTCAGGGGTACCTCGTCCTGCACTTCCTGGAGCAGACGAAAACCTTCCCAGACGAAACGGGTTGTTACGGCACGCCCCGAGGGTCTGCCCTGCATCAGTGGCTGACTGGTTTTGCTGATGCGTCGGCCCAGCGGGTCATAGCGAAAACTCACCCGTGTGCGTGGTTTATTGCGATCGCGCGGTTCACTCAGGACTTCGCTCAGGCGGTGCTCGCCATCATAGCGATACCGCCAGCGCACCTCGCCGTTGTCCTTTTCTGTGGTGCGGCCATGTACGTCATACTGCCAGCGGATGCCCTTTAATTGCGTCACCCGATTATGGGATACCCGGCCTGCGTGGCGTTCCAGTGGGTTTCCGGCAGCATCCCATTGCCACTGCGCATTACCTGGCTGTACGCCTTCCTGTGACAACAGGCGGCCCGTACTGTCGTAATGCCACAACGTCTGGCTGAAGGGATTCTCATCACGTTCTTCACGGATCAGGTTATTGCGATAGTCAAAATCGCGACGACGTGACCAGCAGCGAGGGGCCGGGCGTTGCGCATCGCCGTTAAACACCTCTTTTCGAGTCAGACGTCCCAGACGATCATATTCACTGCGCGTCGTCAGATGGCCCTGGCTGCGACTCAGTTCCCGGTGCAACGCGTCACGCGTAAACTCGCTGACCGTAATATTGTCCAGCGCGATACTCAGCAGATGCCCGCTACCGTAGTAAAGCTGTTTCAGCTGGCGTCCGTCCGGCAACGTCAGTGCAGTACAGTTACCCAGCGCGTCATAATCCCAGGCCAGTTTACCCTGCTCCCCTTGCTCGGCGATGACCCTGCCCAGCGCATCGTAGCTGAAGGTAATTTCCTGTTCAGGTTCAAGGCTCCACGCGGTATCCGATAACGGCAGATGCCGGGCGATGTTTGCCAGTTGCCCTGCTGAGGTATAGCGATAGCGGGTCTGTCCTTCCGGCGTGGTTCGTGCCAGCAGTTGCCCGGCGGCGCTCCAGGTGAAACGATGCGTGATAGCCTCAGGATGTCCCGCAGCAAAAGTCCGTGATATGGCCCGACCAGTGGCATCCCAGGCATAATGGGTCGCCACACCGTCCAGTCCGGTCTCTGCCAGCAACAGAGAATCCGCACCCCAGGAAAATTGGTAGCGCTCGCCATTCTCGTTAGTCAGCGCCGTCATGCGGCCCCGACTGTCCCAGCTACGCTGGATTTCTTCACCCTGGGCATTTCGGGCTGAAATCAGACGTCCACAATGGTCATAACGGAACTCACTGCGGGAACCATCGGCCGATTCCTGCGCCACAGGTAAACCCGCTTCGTTCCAGAACAGACGTTCTTCCCAGCCCTCAGCCCGCTCCAGTCGCAGTGGGCGACCTGCTGCGTCAAATTCATAGTGCGTCTCTTCGCCGTTGGGGGTGGTAACACCTTTCAGCCAACCCAGAGGATGGTAACGATAATGGGTGGTCTGGCCGGAACAATCCGTTTCACGAATCACCTGTCCGGCATCGTTGTAATCACGACGATAGTGGTTGCCTGCACTGTCCTGTTGGTCAGTGACAAGACCATACTCGTCACGCTGATAGCGGGTAGTCTGGCCCTGTGCATCCACCACCCGTTCCAGACCGTGATGAACATCATAGTAATATCGCGTTGTCGCCCCGCCAGGTTCGGTGACGACTGTCGGCAGCGCGCGGTGCGTCAGCCACTGCACTGCCTGTACAGCGCCATCCGCGTCTTGCTCTTCAACCCGGTTACCTGAATCGTCGTAGCGAAAACTCACGGCGTTACCGAGCGGATCAACACGCCGCGTCAGTAACTCATCCTCGTTCCATTCATAGCGCCATTTTTCACCGCGCTCATCGATATAACAGGTGATCAGCCCCTGCGCATTCCAGTGATGTTCACGCTGCTGCCCGTCATAGGTAGCGACGCGCGTCACCCCAGCCGCCAGATCGTATTCCATCCGGCAACCATCGCCACTGCTGGTGCGGTTCTCCACTACACGCCAGTGATCCTGTTTTTCCCAGCGGTATTCGCTTTCCAGACCACCCGCCAGCTGATGCCAAATCATCAGATGTTCGTTGTTGTAGCGGAAAGCCCGGGTGACGATATCTGCCGCATCAGTGACGCTGGCAAGCTGGCCTTTTTCGTCAAACGCCCAGCGCATTAACAGCCAGTGTTGGTCACCGTCGAACTGGCTGGCTGATGTTACGCGTTGTGGATGACGAGCATCGTCATAATGCAGGGTGACATCAATCGCCAGTGGTTCATCATGAATCCTCACCAGACGGCCATGCGCATCCCATCCCATCTCCAGCATGTTGCCGTATTCATCACTCAGCGAGGCCAGTCGCAACAACTGTGGATTTGCCGCCGTCGGTTTATAAAGCCGCCATACCGCACCATCATCATCAGCAATAGCAACATCCCCCTGCTGATTACGGCGTACGATTAGCCCTTCGCTGACGCTGTACAACACCTCTTTATCGCCCGGCAAAGCGAATCGAAGTTCACGTCCACTGTCGTCGAACCAGGTCGCCTCTTTGTCTTTCAGTTGCAGATAACTGTCAAACACGGTAGCCCAACCCAGGCCAAACAGACCGGCACGCCGGGTCAGGCTGTTGTAACTGCGCTGCCAGCGCAGTGGGAAACGTCCGGGCAGGACGAAGTCACGTTCGGCTTCATCATTTAACACCTTGACACCCGTGGCGGCATGAACCGGATGCGAAGACGAGAACACCGCGTTGATGGCCATATCCGCCAGCATACCGCCGCCCGCCATTGCCAGTGCACAAGGCATATTCTTCAGGATCTGACCCGGGCGGCCCCGGATCAGTGATAGGCCAATCATCGCCAGAGCTAATCCCGGCTGTTTGCCACTTTTAATATCGCGAACCGTCAGGGTATCGCCACCAATGATGACGTTAGGGGAAACCTCATCCGTGATAGTCGCTTCGCAGGTCGTGCGATCTTTGGCACGAACCGCAGGCTGACCATTAATAAATACGGATTTCGACCCTTCAGCCAGATATTGCGGACCACTGTGTTTTTCACACACTACCTTGTCCTGTTCCAGCGGTGACGTACCTGCCGCTGCGGAGGCCACTGAAGGTTGCCACATGGCACTGCCAAACTGCTCGGCCATTGACAGCAGCATTCCGGCATAGTCGGCAAAACTATCAGGAGACTGAGGTTCCGGGGATGGCGTATCACTGGATGTCAACATACCTGCAGCGCGCGCCGCATACAGACCATTGATAATGACATCTTCCGACCCCGTGCTGATTACACCTGCCGGAGACGGAGGAAAGAGAAAGTTACCAATACCATCGGCGGCAGCCGAAATATCATCGGTGATGCCGGCAGCGTTTGCGGCAGCACCGGCGACTATTCCGCTCATCAGACAACTGCTGCCAAGTGCGGTTAATGCGCCTATACCCAGCAGAGGGCCGGCAACCGTGGCTACGCCAGCGACAATAGCCCCCATGGCGGCATAAGTGACACCTTCCGCGACAATGCTGGTGATATCGGCAAAGATGCTGGAATGAATGATCTCATCGCCCTGCCGGGCAGCACGGTTATCCATGAGTTATCTGTTCCCTGGATTTTGCAGTGACAGACTCTGTTTGAAGGTATTCCAGCGCGCATTGTCTTCTTCAGTGAAAGCACGCAGAGCAGAAAGGGTAAAAACCATCAGAATGCTGGAGTCTGGCACTGCCGTCGCAAGTTGTTTTTGCCATAACGCCTGGCCATTGCGTTCGAACGCGGTTTCCAGTTCGATGGCGTGCAATGCATCTTCTTTTCCGGTAGTAATCCGGGAGAGTGCACTCTGTTGGATATTCCCCATCTGGGGGCGCAATGTGTCCCATTGACGTTGAAACTCCTGTTCAACGTCACTACCCGTCGGAATGGGGCCACGGCTGACAATCAGCGCAAGGCCGCTTGCTTCGTCACGCAGAATATTCATTGTGGTGTCCTGCCACGCAGCAGGAAACAGGGAAAACGATCCCTCGTTGAATTGATAGTCCATAAAAGTATTCCGTATGGGGAGTTGACTCAGATGTTATTACTTAGAGGGCATTCTCAGTTGAAAATGAAATTACCTATTCTGATGCCATCAGAAAATGACATCTGAAAATCATAATTTTCCGGACAAAGGCCACACAAGGATAATAGCGAGACCTCTATTGCCTGGGAGATACTAACAGAAGCATTAGTTACTGATTTTATCGTAGTCCGGTGCGATCCCCTTCCCTGTTTCCTGCAATCTGTTTTTTTCAACCCAACCCGTAACCTGATCGCCATCCTTAGTTAAATACATTACGCTGTAAAATCCCTGGTATTCAACATATGCATAAAGAGAATCACCAGGAATAACAAAAGTTCCCTTGTCCAGGCATTGTACATCCGGAGCAGAGTAAAACTGAAGACGCCCTTTTCCGTTTACTTTATAGACATTGTCAGTATTGTCAAAACGTACACCCTTAGCACTGGCATTTTTATCAAGGTTCTGACAGAACTCATTCGCTGAAACGACTAATGGTAGAAAACAAAGCGCTGTGCACAGAATCCTAATCATATAAGCCCTCTCCCTTTCATCACAGAAATCAGACTTTTAGCATAATTAGGATCAGTTGCATAGCCTTTTTCCTGTAGTCCTTTAGCCCATTCGACGGGATCGGAAGTATTAAATAAACTGCTATAGCGTTGATTATTTATCAGGAAATTAGCATGTTGCTGAATGCTTTCATCGACGGAAGGATAGCTTGCAAATTTAGCCAGGACAGACACTCGCTTGCCATTCAAGTTTTCGTGCGTCCATGACTCGACATAATCAGATGAACCATGCGCCTTCACGCCAAACAGATTATTACTGACTTTATTATTATTCACATCTGTTGGCACACTCTTTCCCCAATTTGACTCTAATATAGCCTGGGCCGTAGTGATTTCAGCTGGAATACCTGTTTTCTTTTCGCTAACTTTTGCTGCCGTATAGACTTTATCAAAGAATGCCTTTTTTTCTGGTGATAATGGACGCACCTTTCCTAAGTGTTTCTCCCCCTTTGCGGATCCCTCACCTTTCTTTTTTGCTGGAAACAGCTTAGTCACCGCCTCCGTAATGTTCTTCTTGTGGCTGGAACCTGGTGCTGTCGTTCCGGGTTTTGCGCCAGAAGTATTCAGATTGAGTTTATGGCCCGAGGTTGTGATATTCCCATCACCTTCCACAAAAATATTAAAACCCTTCCCGACAATATTGATTTGTCCATTGGCGTTAAGTTCGATGGCACTTTCTCCACATTCCAGCCGCAGCCGGGTACCAGAACCCAAAACATACGTCTCCGCTGCTGCGTCGCTCTTTCCTTTTCCGGTCAGCAGTTCCTCACCGCCTTTCACGCCGTGAACACGATTGGTCTCCACCCGATACAGTTCATTCACCCCGACATAATGACTGTGATTATTAACAACCGTATGCGTCGCATCATTCTTAACATGGGTATCCATGTTCTTCTGTGCCTGGATCCATAGCTGCTCTTCGCCCGCCTTATCCTCAAAACGCAGCGCATTGGCGGTCTCTGACGTGCCATCTTTCGAGCGACTGAGAAACCCCATCTGCGTCGCCGCCGCGGGCAGCGCCCAGGGGGGCATACTCGCCTCGTTATACACGCGGCCAATGATCAGCGGGCGATCCGGATCACCATTGATAAAATCCACCACCACTTCATCGCCGACACGCGGGATCTGCACCCCACCAAAGCCCTGGCCCGCCCAGGCACTGGAGACTCGCACCCAGCACGAACTGGTGTCGTCACCTTTTGCCAGTCGGTCCCAGTGGAATTTCACCTTCACCCGGCCATAGCGGTCGGTCCAGATCGACTCCCCCTGTGGCCCCACTACTTTCGCGGTCTGCGGGCCATGCGTTTTCGGCCACGGCGTTCTGGGGGGCGCACGATAGGTGATGGTGGTGGGTAACACGGTAAAGGTGATGTTGTGCGAGGCGGTGGCATCGCCGCTGGCATAGCTGTTTTCCTCGAAGCGATATTCCGCACTGGTGGTCAGATACTCACCGTTGTCGCTGAAATGCGGCGCATTAAGCAACTCAAAGGTGTAACCGGGCGCAATGCCGGTCGCCGTACCGGTACCGCTGACGCTGTGATGCTCCACCTCCCACACTTCCTGGCGGATGCGGGTATAGAAATCGCCGTGGCTGTGATCAACAAAATGCCCCGGCCAGTCGTACACATCCACCGTACCCGGCGTGGGCGCGACCGGATTCTGCCGCGCCTGCAACATCCAGGCATTCGGTTTGCGGAAATCGTAATCGTCGGTGCTGTACATCCCCGGCGTGACGCTCTCTGCCAGCGACCACTGGCTGATCCCCTCTTCCGTTACGCTGCCACCGGAAACGGCAACGTGGTAGGGAATGGTGGCGTAGCCGCTAAACGGCTGATGCTGATCGGCCGCATCGCACAACACCAGCGTATGTTTATCGGACTCATGGCGGAACCAATAGTAGATCCCCTCCAGCTCCATCAGACGGTTGATAAAATCGAAGCTGCTTTCCTGGTACTGCACGCAGTACTCCCACACCCGATAGCTGCTGGCGAGCTTTGACTCGACATTGACGTTGTACTCCTTCAACAACGTCTGCACGATCTGCGGCACCGTCTGGCTCTGGAAAATACGCAGGTTACGATCACGCTTCATCGGCCACAGGTCCGGCTCAACGGTCAGAGCATAAACCGCATAACGCGTGCCGTTCAGCTCCTCGCTGCGAACCGCTACGCGGGTGATCTTGCCGTTGATATAACGTGGCGTAAGCAGGTTCTGGGCCGGCAACGTAAAAGTAACCGCTTTACCCAACAGGGCATGACGATCGATGCGGGCATCGGTCGACAGCAGATCCGCCTGAAGGGAGAATGATTCTGACAGGGCTTCACGCCCGCTGAGTTTCCAGAACAGCAGGCCCTCCGTGGGCAGCTGGACGGTGATGCGTGAAAACATAAGTAAATCCCGGAAATAATTAACTGTGAGGATCGAGCAACCAGACACCTTCCGCCCCAATGGTGAGCGTTTGGGCGCGTGCACCGTTATGGCCGCTGATGGCGAAGGTGTAATGTCCCGGTGCCAGTTGCAGTGCCGCAAAGCCATTCGCTGCGGGGACCAGCGCCTGCGGTTTGCCATTCACCTGCACCTGCTCACCCGGTTGCAGGCGAATGTAAACCTGAGCCACCGGTGCCGCAGGAGGGGCCGGTTCCGGCTCACGCTGAGCCGTCTGGACAGGTGCCGGAGCAACCGGTTTTTCTGCCGGAACCGGCGCCGGTGACACAGGCGCCGCAACAGGCGTGTTGTTCGCCTGCACCGGAACATCTTCACTGCCCCCGGCCATCATTAAACCTACGCCCAGCCCCACCAGCACACCCGCAGCGACCAGGCCTGGCAGCGCGAAGCGGTGTTGCATTAAACGTTTAACCGGTGAAACCGCTACGTCTTCTTCCACCGCCTCCACCGGCACCAGCATGGTGCCCGGACCGCTGATTTTTGCCGCGAGCACCGGCTCGGCTTCCCGCTCCGGCAGCGCCATTAACTCGGCAAATGCGTCAATGCTTTGCGGGCGATCTTCTGCCTTCAGCGCCAGCGCGCTGTCGACCGCTTTCAGCAACGCCGGGGAGTAGCCCACCGGACGACGTTGCGCCAGTGGCTGATAGTTGTCTTCGATACTGCGAACCACGCTGACCGGCGGCGGTGCACCGGTGATCAACGTATGCAGCACGGCACCCAGGGCATAGATATCGGTCCACGCGCCCTGCTCGCTTTCATCGTTATCGCTGTACTGTTCAATCGGCGCAAAGCCGGGACGCAGCATGGTTTCGCTTTCATCGGACAGGTTGCCGATGGTTTTTCGTGCCGAGCCAAAATCGAGCAGCACCGGTTCACCGTTGCTCTGGATCTGGATATTGTCCAGTGAGATATCGCGGTGCAGATAACCCGCCTCGTGAATGGTTTTAATCGCCCCAAGCAACGGCGGTAACAGGCGGCGAATCCAGGCTTCGTCAATCTGCTGCGGATTGCGCGCACGCAGCGTTGACAGCGTGGTGCCGCTGTAAAACGCCGTCCCCATATAGGCGGTGTCGTTCTGCACCCAAAAGCGCAGGACATGTAACAGGTTGGGATGATTAAAGCGCGCCAGCAGGCGAGCTTCCTGAATAAAACTGTTCAACCCGGCATGGAAGGTTTTGCTAAAACGTTCGCTGCGTAGCACCAGGTTTAACCCTTCGCTGCGCACCGCCAGCGAGGCAGGCATAAACTCTTTGATGGCGATATCGCGCTCCAGCTGATGATCCCAGGCGCGATAGACAATGCCAAAGCCGCCACCGCCGATGACTTCTTTGATCTCGAACTCATTAAACCGGTAACCCAGGGGCAATGCGTTGGGGACATTGAGGTGATTATCGTGTTCCGACATAGACGAAAACTCTCTGATAACGAACGGCTTTAGACAGCAAACTGGCAAACAAACTCGCCCTGCTCGGCTCGCACCTGTACCCGGCGATAACGTTCATCGCGGGCATGGGCGCTGAGCAGCATCTGACTCATTTGCGGCAACAGGGTATTGGTGAGAATGGCATCGACCATACGGCCGCCGGATTCCACCTCGGTGCAACGCTGCACGATCTGGCTGACCACGGCATCGTCGATGTCTGCCGCGATACCGTGGTTCTCCTCCAGACGGCGCACGATGCGTGCCAGTTGTAACCGGACGATTTGCGCCAGCATCGCATCGCTTAATGGGTAGTACGGCACCACCAGCAGGCGTCCGAGCAGCGCCGGAGGGAATACCTCCAGCAATGGCTTGCGCAGTGCGGTGCTGAGTGCATCCGGCTCCGGCAGCAGTTCGGGGTCGGCGCACAGCGCACTGATCAACTGCGTACCGACATTGGAAGTCAGGATGATAATGGTGTTACGGAAATCGATATGGCGTCCTTCGCCATCTTCCATCCAGCCTTTGTCGAACACCTGGAAGAACAACTCATGCACATCCGGGTGAGCTTTCTCGATTTCATCCAGCAGCACCACGCTGTATGGCCGACGCCGCACCGCTTCGGTTAGCACGCCACCTTCACCATAGCCAACATAGCCCGGCGGTGCGCCCTTCAGCGTCGAGACGGTGTGCGCTTCCTGGAATTCGCTCATGTTGATGGTGATGATGTTCTGCTCGCCACCGTACAACGACTCGGCCAGCGCCAGCGCGGTTTCGGTTTTCCCTACGCCAGAAGGGCCGCACAACATAAATACGCCAACCGGTTTATTGGGGTTGTCCAGCCGCGCGCGTGAGGTGCGAACCCGTTTCGCAATCAGATCCAGCCCATGACGCTGACCAATGACCCGTTGGTTCAGGGTGTCGGCCAGATTCAGCACCGCATCGATTTCGTTCTTCACCATGCGCCCCAGCGGGATGCCGGTCCAGTCGGCGACCACGGCGGCGACCACGCTGGCATCCACCGCGGCAAACAGCAGCGGTTCTTCGCCTTGCAGGTCATGTAACTGCTGCCGGGTGGCGTCCAGCTCACTGCGCAGCGCCGTATCATCTTCACTGACGCAACGTGCGCGCAACGCGATAAGTTGATCCACCAGCGCCCGCTCCTGCTGCCAGCGCGCTGTCAGCGCATCACGCATGGCGCACAGTGCAGCCTGCTGCCGGGCAATCTCCTGTTGGCGCTCAGGTGCTCCCAGCCCCACTTTGGCCTCGCGCCCGGCGATTTCTGCTTCAATGTCGAGCGCCGCCAAACGATGTAAACAATCTTCCAGCGCCGCAGGTTGCGCCCCCTGGCTGACCGCCACCCGCGCACAGGCGGTATCGAGCAGCGCGACCGCTTTATCCGGTAACTGCCGCGCCGGAATGTAACGATGCGACAGTTTGACTGCGGCGCTGACCGCTTCATCCAGCAGCAACACCTGATGATGTTTTTCCAGCGCACTGACGGTGCTGCGCAGCATCTGAATGGCTTTGGCCTCATCCGGTTCCTGCACCTGCACCGTCTGGAAACGGCGCGTCAGTGCCGGATCCTTCTCAATGTATTTTTTATATTCCGCCCAGGTGGTGGCACCGATGGTACGCAACTGACCACGAGCCAGTGCCGGTTTCAGCAGGTTCGCCGCGTCGCCGGTCCCCTGCTGCCCACCGGCACCAATCAGGGTGTGGATTTCATCCACAAACAACACAACAGGGGTGGGACAGGATTGCACTTCGTTGATCAACGCTTGCAGGCGCGCTTCAAACTCGCCCTTCATCCCGGCCCCGGCCTGCAACATGCCGATATCCAGCAGCCAGAGTTGCACATCGCGCAGTGGCGCAGGCACATCACCGGCGGCAATGCGCAGGGCCAGCCCCTCCACCACCGCCGTCTTGCCGACACCGGCTTCACCGGTCAGCAAGGGATTGTTCTGGCGGCGACGCATCAGGATATCCACCATCTGGCGGATCTCTTCATCGCGTCCCGTCACCGGATCGATACGGCCATCACGCGCACGCGCGGTAAGGTCCTGCGCGTATTGCGCCAGGGTGCTGCTGCCTGCTGCTGCCGGAGCGGCGGCGACATCCGGCTGCGTCAGCGCCTGCTGTGCCTCTTTGCTGTGACCGAGTAAAGTCTCGAATTGATCCAGCAGGACATCGACGTTAATGCGCGAAAACTGAGATGAAATACCTTTCAGCACGCTGGCAAGGCTGTAGGTCTTGAGCATGCCGATTAACAGGTGGCCGCCACGAATGCGGCTGGCCGCATATTTGAGCGAGGCATACACCCAGGCGCGCTCCACGGCGCTGTCGATGTGTTCGGCGAGATCGGAGACGGCACTTGCGCCGCGTGGCAGGCGGTCGAGCGCCGCCACGATATCCCGCGTCAGCGCGTTTTCATCCAGTGAAAAATGACTGATCACCTGCTGTAAGTCACCGTCCTGCTGCTGCATCAGTTGATGCAGCCAGTGCACCAACTCGACATACGGGTTGCCGCGCAGCTTGCAAAAGGCGGTGGCGCTTTCCAGCGAGGTAAATAACAGCGTGTCCAGTTTACCGAATAACACGGCTCGGCTGATTTCTGACATATCGAATCTCTGTAATAGAAGAAGCAGGCTATGTGACAGGAAAAGGCGACTGGGCTACCGTGCGGTAGCCTCAACTTCAAAAACGAAATCTTCACGATCGACAGGCTGTGCCGACTGCCCCAGCCAACTGGTGTAACCCAACCGGGCATTGCCCCCCAGGGTCGTGCCCTTGACCTCGTCAGCGGCGAGGATCAGGCTGAGATCCCACTGCATTTCAATGCCGAGGTAGTGCCGTACCCAGTCGCGAACCTCACACGCCCCACGCGCATCGGGCAGGAAGTGCGCGTACTGTTCTGCCGTGAGGGGACCCAGCCGCAGGCGGAAACGGTGCTGCACATCGCGCACCGCCACACCGAGAAACGCGGACTCGCCCAAACGCGGCATATGTCGTCCGGCCGCCAGACGTGCCTGATCGCGGCTATCCAGCGTCAGCCACTGTGGCTGGTTCTGCTCCAGCCTGACCGGGACGCCAAAGTAAAGGCGCAGAATACGCACCAGCCCTTCAGCATCGTGCCCATGCCGGCTGAGGTGCCCCACCAGCATCAGGCGCGCATGTAGGCTGAGCGAGCTGGCCTGTTGCTGTGCCGGAAAACCAATTCCGGCCAGACAGGCCAGATAGTCTTGAAAACGTTGGTCGTCGCCGCGATCGAGAGAAGCCGTCGGCTGCGCATCCGCCCAGGCGCGATAAAATAGCAAGGTGGCACGATGATGAAACAGGTCGGCAAACGCCGCCAGACTGTGATCCTGATGGTGGTCGATACGTTCACGCACATACTCGGTCAGATGCGTAGGCAGTGGACCATTTGGACCGAACAGGCCAAAACTGTAGATAGAGATAGCATGACGGCCATCCGTCTCACGCTCACGCACCCCGGCGAGGGTCGCGGGTGCGAAGGTCAGGAAAGGTTTTTGCCCGATGCGCACCGTTTCGAACTTCGGTAGCGGTGCACGTCCCAGCGCATAACGCTGGCCGCTCTGCGCATTGATCCGACGCAGCAGCTGGAACAGATCGTAGCGCCACGGTGCCGCCATCACCGCTGACCAGAAATCATCTGGCAAACGGCTGGCTCGCGACAACGGGATTATTTGTGCGCCCTCACTCATAACAACGCCTTCTGGCCCATACGTGGCGGCCAGTAACCGACTTCGCCGCGTTGCTGGCTGCTGAGGGTGAGTTCGGTAAAGCTGTTCAGCGCCACCAGCCGCGCGAAGACACGTTCCAGTACGCTACCGAACAGCCACGGACTGGCCCCGGAGAACACCTGTTCATCCACTTCCAGCGCAATGCTGACCCCACGCGCAAACACTACCGGTCCCGGTTCCGGCACTCGGCGATGTACCGCGCTGAGCTGGCAATGGCGAATACCTTCGATCTGGCGCGCCACTGGCGCTTCCGCCAGGTTGGCGTACAGGCTCAGTAGCTGGCGTAAGGCACTGGCCCCCTCACCATCGGCGCTGTCCATCAGGCTGAGGTAGTTCATTTGCAGATGGCTGATCAGCCGCCAGGAGGATAATCCTTCCGCCAGCGCCGGACGCGGCGGCGTCGGCCCTTTACACAATGTCAGCTGGCTCACCGGGATCGAATCCGGCATCACGAAATTACCCTGCTCCTGTTGCAGCAACATCAACGGCAAATCGCGGCTGGTACACATCACCTCGGCGGAGAGGTAACGCATCTCGTCACGCCACGGCGTGTGGTGTTCGTCCACCAGCGAGAGAAACACTTCGGAGCCGATATAACCGGTCCGGGTGCCGTAGCGTTGCGCATGTTCCGACAGGGTGCGCTGCTCACGGCGCAGAGAAAAATAGGCACCGTAGTCACCCTGATCCGGGCTGAAGGTGCTCCAGAAGGGGCGAAACACCTGCTCCTCGCGCTGCCCTGCCACGGTAGCAAACAGACGTTGCACCGAATGAACTTCGTAATCCAGCGGGCGGATATTATCCACCACCAGATGGTATTCATGCTGGCTGTCGCTGACTTTCAGCCGTTCTGCCATTTTCGGAAACAGGTTAATCACCGGGGTGCAGTGCAGCGCCAGATGACTGCGATCGACCACGCTTTCCAGATCCGCATCGGCTTTATCCAGCAGGATGATGATGTCAAACGCGGTGGCTTTGTCACAGCGCGGCAGGAACGCGGCCAGCTGATGCAGACTGATAAACTGGAAGCGGGCTGGAAAGGCAAAATACTCCTGCAACAAACGGTAGCCGTCGAAGTTACGCAGATCATCCGGCAGCAGCGCCTGCTCCGGTGCAAAGCCTTGTTGTTGCAGCGCGTTATCGGTCAGCACCTGACGTTGCGGCTGCGGTTCCACCGATTGCAGCACCATGCCAATACGGTGCTGCATCAGCAACTCCAGTAACTTCAGCGCCTGAATATCCGGCCCGCTGAGGTAGAGCATCAACTCATCCAGCGTCAGTTGGCTGAGCGAGGCCACCCCTTCACACTCAATGCGGATACGCAACGCGCTGGCCGCTCCCAGACCGCTCAACTTCAGCTCACCGAGTGGGATATCACCAGGTACGCCACCCAGCGCCACATCGCTGATGCGCAGCGGATGCAGCATCACGTCATGTGCCGTGGTGTAACTACAGGTGACGCCCGATTTTTTCAGGCTCTGGCTTTCCATCATGGTGCCACGCGGCACCAAAAAACCGTTGCTGATGTCCCCTTTGCGGCTATCCGGCGTCAGTTGTGCTATCGCCATCGAGGGCGTCGGCGCTAAATAACCCGGCGCGATCATCTCCAGCAGTCGTTGTGAAAAGCGCGGAAACTCGGCATCCATTTTCAGTTGAACGCGCGAAGTAAGAAACGCAAAGCCTTCCATCAGTCGCTCAACGTAGGGATCGGCGATATCAATGCCGCGCATCCCCAGCCGTCCTGCCACTTTGGGATAACGTTCGGCAAACTCTGCGCCCATCTCACGCAGATAAGCCAGTTCGCGGTTGTAGTAGTCGAGTAGTTTGCTGTCCATGATTACCCCGCATCCTGTAATTCGAAATGACCATTCTCCAGATCAACCTCGGTGCGAAACAGAAACTCCAGCGGATACGGTACGCACCACAGACGCCCTTTGATCTCAATCGACAACACGTTGTGCAGGTCAAGCGCGGTCAGATCGCTGACGCAACGCACCTGCAAGCCCTGCGGCAGAATGCGCGGTTCAAAATTCAAAATGGCGTTGGTCATTTTGCGCTGGATGTCCTGCCATTCGATATCTGACATATTTTGTCCGGCCAGCGGTGCCACACCGAAATTCCACACCGAACGTTGTACCTCGCCATACGGGCTGAGATCCTGCTGTGCTTCGTTGTTGATGGTGTTAAACAGCCACTGCAAGTCGCGCAGTACATGGCGACGCAGGGTGCTGTGGGTGATCAGCACGCTATTACCCGGCTCGCTACGTTTGTCCGGTGCATCGTCCGTCAGACGATCCAGCAGCGAGGATTGCAACTTGTCGCGTGAGGTTAGCGTGTCGCGATTTTTACGCGCACGATACCCCCCATGCAGTTGGGCGTAGCCGTCATCACGACTCATGATCTGGCCCGATCTCGTTAAAGGTCAGGCGCTGAAGGG
The DNA here is from genome assembly GCF_059730565.1 of Pantoea sp. X-Soil-TKNS-1279. NCBI lineage: Bacteria > Pseudomonadati > Pseudomonadota > Gammaproteobacteria > Enterobacterales > Erwiniaceae > Pantoea > Pantoea sp. X-Soil-TKNS-1279. The sequence continues at coordinate 2,738,333 of NZ_AP035948.1, forward strand.
CCAGCAGCGAGAACTCCGCGTTGTCGCTCAACCAGACTTTCTGACCAAGGCCGATAAACTGGCTTTCATCGTGGCCCAGCGGCTGCCATTCGGTAACGCTGCCACGCAGCCAACGTTCTTCGGCCTGTACCGGTAAGGGATAGCGCAGCGGAATCTGACACACCTGTTCGCTGCCATCTACCAGTTGGATCAACGTATGACGCCACACCAAATCCGTGACGCTGGCCGGTGGCTGGAACTGCATTTCACGGATGGCGGCAAACGGCACCCAGTAATAACGCCCATTGACGATGGCCTCACACACCGGACCGAAACGGCTGTCGCCATCCATCAGCCATGAGAACGCCATCTGCTGATCCTGCTGCTCCAGAGTGCCGGGATTGGCCTGCGCATCGTCCAGCGCCTGTTGCCGCAACTCGGCACCGCGTGCCGCGTCACCCGTGACCTCGGCCTGCAACGCCGCCAGCAGGGTTTCGCACCACGGCCAGGCACTGCCCGGCAACTGCGGCTGCGCTTCACCGCGCAACACCGCTGCACGCTGCTGTTCCCCGGCAATCGCCTGCTGGAGCAAGGTGATGGTCGGCTGCGCCTGGGGGGTGAGCGCCAGCCAGGATGGCAACTGCGTCTGCGCGCGTCCCCAGTTACCCGCCAGACACAGCAGTTGGACAAAAGCGGCGCGCAGATCGGCATCGGCTGGATTGGCCTGGATTTGCGCCGTAATCTGCGCCAGATTATCCGCCAGTGATGCAGTTGCCAGACGTTGTTGTAATGACTCCATGCAAACTCCTTTTGCGTTAGTTAAGGGTGCGGTAAGCGGCAGCAGCTGGATCTTGCAGCTCCGGGTGCAGTTGTTCCACCAGCTCGACTTTCAGCGGCGCGGCACTGTGTAACCAGGGCGACCAGACTTTGCGTACTTCCTGTAAACGGGCGCGCAGCGCGCTTTCATCAGCGGCTGCGCTGGCGGGCATCTGCACCACCACCTGCTCCGGTGCCAGCCAGCCGTTAAACTGTGCGCTGAATGGCAGCACCAACCAGCTTTCCGGCGATTTCTCATTCGCCAGCACCATACGTTCACGGTTTACAGTGGTAATGGTCAGCTCGCTGGCGGGTTGCCCGCTGCTTAATCCTGCAATCGGAAAACCCTGTACAAAAGTGACGTCGACCGACTTTGCCGCACCGCGACCCATCTGCGTCAGGGTGCTGTGGCCGCTTAACCAGCCATCCTGACCGCATACCAGGCCCTGCTTCGACGGTACAAAGATGGCGCTGGATTGCGCCGGTTGCTGCCACCAGGTACGGAAGTGGCAGCCATCCAGCAGGCTAAATTGCTGCCAGGGGGTGGTGTCGGCGGGTGGCGAACTGATCGCCGGGGCCGCAGGTGCCGGGACGGCCGCTTGTGGTGGCGGCGTGACAACCGGTTGCCAGTTTTGCTCCCGCTCAGCATTCCCTTCGGCCAGCGCATTGCCATCCGCATCCTGCAATTGCCAGTGCAACTGTTGCAGCGCTTTACACTGCGACGCCATCAACCCGGCAACACGCGGCAGAAAGCTATCCAGCACCGTGGCACTTTTTTCCCCTTTGGTGACAATGCGCAGGTTCACACTCTTCTGACACCAGCTCGCCAGTTGGTTATCTTTTACGTCATCAATCCACACATCCAGTTTCTGTGTCGGGGACTGCACAATGCGGTAGTTCTCGGCCATAGCCTGCGTACTCAGCAGCAACGCCGCCAGTCCCAGTAATCCGTATTTCATGTTGGCGTTCTCAATCGCGAAGAGGGAAGAACTGCGCCGCATCAGAAAGCGAGTGCAGTAAGGTGGTGTCCTGAGGCGAACCGACCCACACGGCCAGCGCACTGAAGTTGTCCTGCTGACCGTTGGACGGTTGATCGTTTTTAATGATTTGTTGCATCAACGTGAGCCACTCCTGCGGCGTGTTGACCATATGCAACGATTGCTGCATCTGCTCCAGCGAGACGCCATGCCAGAAACCGTCGGTGCAAAGGAGAAAGGCGTCACCGTCTTCAATCTCCACCACATCGCTGTAGCTGGCATCGCGCTGCTCATCGCCCATGCCGAGGGCAAAATAAAGCAGGTTGGTGTTGATACCTTCAGTCTGGTGCCCGGCATCTTTCATTTGTTGTACCAGGCTGTGATCGGTGGTGACGTGATAGAGATAACCGCGCCGAAACAGATAGAGCCGGCTGTCCCCGGCATGCGCCCAGTAAGCCAGCTCGTAATCACGGTCGATAAACAGGCTTACCAGCGTGGTACCCATTCGGCGGTGCTCGCTGCTCGCCTTCTGTTGCTGACGGATAGCCTGATTGGCGTGATTGACATAATTACGAATCGACTGCGCATTCAGATGGGTTTCGCCGTTAAACGTCTCCATCAAACTGCTGCGGGCGATGGTGGCGGCGACATCTCCGCCAGGGAAACCGGCCACGCCGTCACAGACGACAAAGCAGGCTGAGCGTTCACCGATGATCTCACCGGTCTGATCCTGATTGCTGGCGCGGTCGCCCTGATTCGACGTGGAAGCAATAGTGATATTCATGCGTCATCCGTGTGGGTTTGTGAATCTTTGTACTGATTAACTTCCATGTCATAGGCGTGCAGGAAGGCTTCGCCAAACAGGGTGTGGAAGTCGTCTTCTATCTCACCAGCGGTTTCGCCGTAGCGCTCAACAAAATGCTCCCACAATGCCGCCTTACGACTGCCGGGCAGTGCCAGACGAGACACGGAACCCGCCTCACGCGCTTCCTCTTCCAGCTGGTCCGGGTTAAAGGATTGCAGCATTGACGCGATGATGGCGCGGATACCAGCAATCATCCCCAACTGATGCGCCTGAAGGTCGATCAGTGCATCACGCACAGCCTGGCGTGGCGGCATAAATCCGGGCATCCGACTGCCAAACATCTGCATCAGCACGGTTTTGCCCGAGGGCAGCAGTTTGAACGGGTTGTTGGCATCGTCGAGGATCACCGTCATATCGGCTTTCACGCCACGCTTGAGAATCGAGCGTGAAGAGAGTAACGCCACCGTGCCTTGTGAGAACATGCTCAGCATCTGGCCGAACTGGCGCATCTGGTCGCGATCGAACTGTGGCGTGGGCTGCAAATCCTGTAAGCCCATCCCTTCCAGCAGCGCATCGAGTAATTCACCTTTCAGTGCATCACCGCTGCTTTGCGCGGCGGCTTCACGCTGACTGCTGGAAGCCACCGGATCAATGCGCAGACGCCCTTTGGGTGTAGGTGATGGCGTACGCTGCACCGCCTGTGGGGTTGGCAGCGTGATGCCGCCATACTCCAGCGGAGTCGGGCTGACGTCTGCGGATTCGGGTTCTGATTCAGGCTCTGGTGCCGGTTCTGGCTCCGGCACTGGCAGAGGTTCAGGCTCCAGAATTGCTGCTGGCGGAACCTCCGGTTGTGCCAGTGGCACCGCCCCGCTCATCATCAGGCCGAGTGGATCATCGTGATGGCGTGGATCAGGAGTGTTCTGGCTGCCAAACAGGCCGAGTGGGTCCAGCTCCGCCGTTGGGTTTTCCACTGGCGTTGGCGCGGCGACACGTTTCTGCCCCACCAGCGCACTGGGTGTGGCATCGTCAAAAATGCTCTCCTCGGCAAACAACGCATCACCTTCATCAAACAGGCTATGGGTGGTGGGCTGCTGTCCGATATCCAGGGGCACATCGCTAATCAGCGCCGCCAGCGGATCTTCCGGGTTGCGCTCAACCGCGGCCGGGGCAGTCAGCGGATGGGCCTCGGATGAAGCGGGTACTGGTTTATTCCGTTGCGATAAATCGTCAGAAATGGAGAACTCTTTCGCCAGGCTATCCCAGATTTCACTGGGGATGGCGGCGGTGTTGCTGCTGACAGTGGGTGGTTCATCCGCGATGATTGCCGCTTTGGCCGCCGGTTTTGGTACGCTGCTGGCTGGCTGTGCCGCGTGAATATCGTTGACCAGCAGTTGGTAATCATCAATGCCCAGAATATCGCCATCCTGTAATTCCACCTGGCGACCCCGTTCCAGCGGAATATCATTCAGCAGCACACGCGTGACATTGCCGCGATTGGTCAGACGACATTCACCGTCGGCGGAAATATGGACGATCGCCTGTAACCGGGAAATGGTTCGGTCATCATCGGGTAATACCAGGTTGTTATCCACACCACGGCCAATGGTGCCGCCGGGGGGTAAGAAGTCAAAAAGAGTTTGCGGCGGCTGATGGCCGGGTTTAGTCGTTATTATCGTAAAGCGCATAACGGATTCCTGCGGTTAGCTGTTCGGCATCTATATCGCGCCTCTCTCGGAAAAGAGGCGGAATATAGGAAGCGTTTTTATGACTGGTAGCGGTGCGATTTATCACGCTCTTTTCGATTAGTTAATTATCTGCTTAAAACCGCGCGATAAATCGCGCCGCTACGGGATGATAATCCGCATAGGCTATTTCATATTTAACTATGTGATTGTGAGAATAATAAATAAATTAGAAATGATTATTCATAAAAGACTCAAGATGACATTGGCCATCGCGATACTTCAACCAACCGCGTTGTGATTCGGTTAGTGTTAACGTGTAGCATTGCAAATCTGCTGGTGAGGCGGAATACGCAGCATCGATTCTTTTCTTTGCTGCGAGATACTCTTCATTTAACGTTTTTTCTGCTGCCAGTTTCGTGGATTTAAAACAAGAAGATATTTCGCTATCAATTACCGCATGGCTACAGATGCCCTGGGCGTTAGCATTGTTCAGTAGCCCCCCATAAATACAAAGAAAACCATCCCATTCTTCATTCCAACTTCCTTATCCTTTGGGATTATTAAGCGGCCTTGTGAAGACCGCTTGATTTTACTTTTGATAGACCTTACGCAATTCAGCAATGGTTTTCAGGGATGAATTTTGGAATTTTTCGGTGGTGTCATTATCATAATAAACACCGTCACCCGCTTTAAGCCCCATAACATAGTAATCGGTGCCATAGTGGTCAGGGGCTTCAATAGTATAAATCACGGCAATTTTTTCATTTTCATCATCTTTCTTAGAAATGAACCCCACAGAATCCACTTTATGGCAACCTACTGTTTCCCAGTCACCCTGCCCAATCGTTTGGATAAACTGATCGATGTTCTTACCGTCTTTGCTCCAGCCTATAAAACATACTGGTTGAACCTCTCTTATCCATCCTTTTCCCTGAATAAGGGTACCCTGCAACTTGCCATCTTTAACGACATCGAAGGTCTGGCTCTTGTCCAACTCAACACGGCTCAAACCGCTATGTTCAGCTTGTGCGATGATATTTTTTTCATAGGCGAGGGATTTTGGTTGTGAGAGAGAGACAGATGCACTTGCAAAATGGCTACTCATCATTAAAACCAACGCTGAGTAGAAAAGATTATTCTTCATACATACCTCAATCAATGATGTAACGCATAATCATAATTTCTGGATAACTTTACATCATAATTGTTTTTTTTGTAATCTTTTCCGTTATAATTCCTGGCAAAACTGGTCCAATTTTTTGTGCGTATAGCGTTCAATAGCGCCGGTGTATTTGAAACATGATTCACAAACGCATATACCTGACCAGAAATACTATTCATCCCCTGTACGAAGGCTTCAATATTAGCATAACCTGAGGTTGCATAATTACTACCCATAATTTGAAATGCTCCCCAAGATGCAGACTGTAGTGCCGCAGAACGATCAAGGGAAATTGCTTTATTCAGCTTTTCATATTGCTCGCTAAACTTCCCATAATGATCATAAGGCTTCCCAGATATGTCAGGATGGCTTTTATCATATTTTTGATTGGTCAACCTACTGAAATAATGTCTCTCATACAAAATAGTAGGTCTACCTGACGCATCAAATGGGCTTTGTTTAGTCTCTGACATAACAACAGCTTTAATTGCCGCTGGCTCACAATTTAATGCTTTTGCCATACTGACATACATTTCATCAGTAACCTGAGATGCTGTTGTATCAAGATTTAGCTTTATATTACTTGCTGGCGTCACATCCCCATGCAACCTACGCATAGTTGGACCGAAAGGGGAAATAATACCATCCGGATTACTAATCTTAACAACCTTCGCCTGAAAGGATTTTATTTTTGCGATGGTCTTCTCACCTATATAACCATCGACCTTCAACTCATCACCAGGCCTGGTAATTACTTTATTGGCATTCAACAACGACTGAATTGTTTTGACGTCACGAAATTTATTGGGCTGTCTGATGCCTACTCCATGACTTATTCTTATCGTAGTCATACAAAATCCCTCTCGATTCAAATCTGATAGGCTTCACCTAAATACGCCTCCCTAAGGAGGCGCATGTTATTAGGATTCTTTATTGCTTTTGATATCCCAGCCAGCGCTGCTTTCTGCGCCCTTACCACCTGAAGAACTCTGTTCCCAATACTGCTGTTTGACTTTAGCAGCCTGGAAAGCATAAGTAATGCCTACCGTATCACCATTGTCAGAACCAGTATATTGAACAGAAGTAACCAGTACATCTTCAAGGGTGATGCGGGTATATTCTACCTGCTGACCACCTGCTTTACAGATAGATAATTCAACCTTATTCAAATGTTTGCCACTTGCGCAGGCCTTCAAAATCGCCGTCGTAGACTTATCGATCAATGCTGTAATATGCAGGTCATTAAAATTAACCTTACCCGCACCACCGCCACCGCCAACCGCCATATTTCCAGGTTGGGTAGCACCCCAGTTAAAGGAGGTAATATCGGTCCAACCGGTGTGGTTAGAATCTTTCGATTCACCGGTCACACCATCAACTTTTAAAAACATATCAATAGCCATAATTATCTTCTCTTGCTTGATTTACGTTCTGCTTTGAAAAAGCATCGTTATGGCAAACAGGAAAGCATGGGGCTGAATAAAACCATCCATATTTTACCTCTGCCTCGTTTTCTGAATAGATTGCTACATGTTTATTCAGAGGGGTTCTCATTGCACAAACAGTGAATAAGAAAAAGGTTCAGAGAACCTGCTCTTCAGGTTCTCTGATTAAAGCGCATGTTACTTATCGTTGGTTTTCAGCGAAGGCAGTTTCGATACCAGACGCAGTGATACCGTCAGACCTTCCAGCTGATAATGTGGACGCAGGAAGAATTTCGCTGCGTAATAACCCGGATTGTCTTCCTGCTCCTCAACATTAACCTCAGCCGCCGCCAGCGGTTTACGTGATTTGGTTTCCTGGGAGGAGTTAGCCGGGTCACCGTCCACGTAGTTCATCACCCAGTCGTTCAGCCAGCGCTCCATCTCATCGCGTTCGCGGAAGGAACCGATTTTGTCACGCACAATGCACTTCAGATAATGAGCAAAACGGCAGCAGGCAAACAGATACGGCAGACGTGCCGCCAGACGCGCATTGGCGGTGGCATCCGCATCGTGGTATTCCGCCGGTTTTTGCAATGACTGTGCGCCGATAAAGGCCGCGAAGTCAGAATTCTTACGATGCACCAGCGGCATAAACCCGTTTTTCGCCAGCTCGGCTTCACGGCGGTCGCTGATAGCGATCTCGGTCGGACATTTCATGTCGACACCGCCATCATCGCTGGGGAAGGTATGGCACGGCAGGTTTTCGACCGCCCCGCCCGATTCCACACCCCGGATCGAGGTACACCAGCCGTACTCTTTGAATGAACGGTTAATGTTGGCCGCCATCGCATAGGCCGCGTTGCTCCAGGCGTAGTTGTTGTGATCGGAGCCGTCGGTTTGCTCTTCGAAATCATAACTGTCCACCGGATTGGTACGGATACCGTACGGCAGACGCGCCAGAAAGCGCGGCATCACCAGACCGAGGTAACGTGAATCTTCCGATTCACGCAGGCTGCGCCAGGCGGCATATTCGGTGTTCTGGAAAATCTTGGTCAGATCGCGCGGGTTCGCCAGCTCCTGCCACGACTCCATCTGCATCACTTCCGGTGCAGCACCGGTGATAAACGGACAGTGTGCGGCGGCACCAATACGCGCCATCTCACCCAGCAGTTCCACGTCCTGCGGGCCGTGGTCGAAGTAGTAATCGCCAACCAGGCAACCGAAAGGCTCTCCGCCAAACTGACCATATTCCTGTTCGTAGATTTTCTTAAACAGCGGGCTGCGATCCCAGCCCACACCTTTGTAGCGCTTCAGCGTCCGTCCCAGCTCCTGCTTGGAGATACTCATAAAACGGATTTTCAGCATCTCATCCGTTTCAGTGTTGTTCACCAGATAACTCAGGCCACGCCACGCACTTTCCAGTTTCTGAAACTCCTGGTGGTGAATAATCTGGTTAACCTGCTGAGATAACTTATCGTCGATTTCCGCGATCAGGGACTGGATGGTGCGATAGGAGTCGTTGGAAATCGTGACGGTGTTTTCCAGCGCCTGCTGCGCCAGGGTTTTGACCGCACTTTCAACCGCTTCCCGCGCCTGATCGTTTTTCGGGCGAAACTCTTTGCTCAGTAACGCGCTGAATTCATCCTGGCTGAAGCTGGATGCGCTTTGTGGCTGCTGTTGGCGTTGCTCGCTCATTATTGCTCCTCCTTACCTTCTGCCGCGTCTGCCTGCTTCGGCAAATGCGTCAGCGCCTGCAACAACGTCGGGTCATGCAGAATCTTGCCAATCAACTCTTCCGCACCATTTTTGCCGTCCATATAGGTCAACAGGTTGGCAAGTTGGGTACGTGCTTCCAGCAGTTTGTTCAGCGGTTCCACATGACGGGCAATCGCATCCGGCGAGAAATCATCCATGCTTTCAAAGGTCAGCTCGACATTCAGCTTGCCCTCTCCCGTCAGGGTATTATCGACCTGGAACGCCGCACGCGGCTTCATCGCCTTCATACGTTCGTCGAAGTTATCAATATCGATCTCAAGGAATTTACGGTCATCAACGGCAGCCTGCGGTTCCAGCGGCTTGCCAGCCAGGTCTGCCAGTACGCCCATCACGAACGGCAGCTGGATTTTGCGTTCCGCGCCGTAGATCTCCACGTCATATTCAATTTGAACGCGGGGCGCGCGATTGCGGGCGATAAATTTCTGCCCGCTGGATTTCATAGTGGCCATGATTTTCTCCATAAATGATGCGCGGATTAAGGCGCGCAGGTCTCACTGCGTGATGAAGCGTTGGACGCGGCGTTAGTCGTGGCGTCCGAAGATGTTTTGCAACTGATGAACGCCGTCCGGCGCCAGGTCGCGGATGATGTCCATAAAATCGAGTTCGATCAGCCGCTGGACGCGGTCAATCATTAATGGGGCCGGATGGCTGGGTTCATGTTGGGCGAAGTATTGCTTCACTTTTTCCAGCATCAACTGAGCATCTGCGCGATTGGTCAGCTGTGCTGTGCGCCAGTCAGCGACAGAACGCGGGGCCGGTGCGTCGGTCTGTTGATTGTGGGAGGTGTCCGGTGCCACCTCAGCCACTTCAGCCGATTGCGTCAGGCTGACCAACACGGCAAAATTTTTCTGCACTTGCGTCATATCAGGTACGGCGCTTTCACCCAGTCGTTCGGCAATGATGTGGTGCAAGCTTTGCAGACGCTGATCAATCTGCTGCACGGTGGCGGCAGCGGGCTGTCCCTGCTGCGCCAGCTCATCACGCAAACGTGCCATGCCGCCCGGATAGTCTGTCGTCTCGCTTTTGCTGCCATCGCACAAGGCGATGGCATCGCGCAGGGTGATGCCATCCGACGCGTGACGTAGCAGCCATGCCTGGCGAACAGCGGCAGTCAGCGAGGAGGCGTCCTCCAGCAGCGCCAGCGCATTGATGCGATAGAACGGATCCAGCTCGCCATCCTCTTCGAGGCGGGGCCACAGGGGATCCCAATAGCGCAGCAACGCCTGTTCAATCAACGCCAGCCCCTGCGCATAACCCGGCAGCCCGTTAAGATGGGTCCATGCCTGGGTGAGGGACAGCATCACACGTAAATCTTTGCTGCGACTCAACAGTTCGGTCGCCAGTTTTTCTACCCGGTTCCAGTCAGCCGGTTCCGCCGGGATGATAGTTTCACCAAATTGCTGCTCGGCTTTACCGGCGCTGGCCTGCTCCATCGCCTGAAAATCAGCGTGATATTCCAGGTTTTCACCGCAGGGGTCGTCGTTGCTGATCGGCACCAGCAGTGCGTCGAGATCAATAGTCATGCGGGTTGTACCTCAGGATTCAAACATCGGGGGATAAAGTCCATTTCGTCCAGGTTTCGCACCACCAGCCGGATCAAATAGCAACGAAAACAACTGGGCAGTGAAGTTGCCGCTATGCACATGGGTGTACAGCGGGAAACCGTCGCTTTGGTTGGTCCACCAGAAACTGGTGTAAAACTGTGGGTCAAAGCTGTCGGCAGGCAGTTGCCAACTCAGGTTCGACACGCTGCCTCCGTCACCAATAATCGTCAGAATGTCAGATGACTCTCCCGCTTCGGGCGGCTGTGGCTGGGGAATGCTAAGTAACGCCTGATCCAACTGTTCCGGGCTGCTGTTATCCCGTACCACCCGCAACAAGGTATTTCCCACCTGTTGATACCAATCACCCGAGCGGGCCAACAACGCAGGCGACCACTCCGTCGGGCTGAAGTGGCGCAGAGCGCACAGCGGATAGTGGCGACCCACGCTATCACGCGAAGCGGTGAGACTACCCATCTGTACCAGTTGACTACCCAGCATGGGCGGCACAACAAAATTCCACACCGGTGCACTGAGAAAGGCGCGCGAAGGGGCGCTCTCCCCTTCAGCACTGGTTTGCCAGTGGTGTAAACCCACCTGAAACCAGTGCGACCATTGCCGTAGCAAGCTATCGGGAAAGCGCCGCTTAACAAAATCACCTGCGCTGGGCAATTTGCCGTACCAGCCGGGGGCTGCGTATTGCGTCATCGTAAGGCTCCGATTCAGGGGCAGCTAAAAGCGGGAAGCTGGAACGGGTTGCGAATGCTGCCGGGGGTAAACGACAGCGTGACCTGATGTCCTTCGACGTTAAAACTGGCTTCACGGGTCAACCCACCCGCTTGCGACACGCGGGCGCGATCAAAAAAGCGATTTAACGCCCAGGGACCGCTGGTGATGAGCGTTGAGGTGGTGCCGTTGGTTAAACCAAGCTGCATCCTGACCTGACTGGTCCCCCCCGGCCCCGGCCAGTTGACCATCTGCACGGCCTGTGGACCGTGGCTGTAGCGCAGAATTTGTCCGTCAACATCCAGCGTCAGGGTGAGGATATCGTTATCCATTTTCACCGTGCGCAGGGTGACGCGGAAAGATGGCGTGGTTGCGCCATTGGTGAAGAATGCATCGCGGATTGACTGAGCCTGCTGGAACGGTCGCAGCAGCGCTTCGCCACCCGGTAAGGTTTTGCCGTCAATCCCCGGCGTAAAGCGCCACGCGGCATGGGTGGTATCGACCTTGTTCGCCAGGTTGTCGCGGAAGAAGCTGTCCATCAGGCCGCTTCCCGGCGCAAACATGCGCGCCAGATCGTCGGGCGTCACTTCGTTGCGGCCAGTGCGCACCAGCGGATAACGTCCGGCGATGGCCTGCTGACAGAAACTCCCCACCTCCATCTGGATGCGTTTGCGCACGTTATCCATATCACGACGCTGGGCATCCGAACTGGCCCCTACCGCCATGCTGGAAACCATGTTTTGCAAGGTACCCGGCAAACGACCGGCGCTGGCCTGCACGCGGCTGATGGCATCACTTGATGGCGGTGGCATGCCGCTGTTGGCGGCATCCTGCACCGCCGTCAGGTAGCGATACAGATCGTCGAGCTGGTGCAGAAAATCGTCCACCGCCAGCACTTTACTGCCCTGCTGCAACGGCTGCGCCAGCTCGATGATCGAGGCAAAATGCGCGCCCACCACCTGTTCCGGTGCCGCGCCGCCGCTACTTTGCGCTGCATTGGCTTTGGGCGCGCTGAACAACGCCTGCAAGGTGCGGGTGGCGCTGTTGTCTGAGGCTGGCGGCGTTGACTGTTCCGCTTTGTCATCGGCTGGCGCGCGCGTCAGCGTCAGCACTTTACTCAGGTTAATCACCAACTGGCGCAGCGGCGAATGGTTGCCGGAGAGCAAGCGGGCCGTGTTGATACGCTGTGCGAGGTCGGCGCTGTTGTTGAGCTGGATATCGCTGAGGAACTGCTCCCATTGGCGAATGTAATCCTGCATATAAAGCTGGCGTACCGCCAAATCGGTCTGCTGACTGTTCTCCTGTTGCGTCGTGCCACCTAACACCCAGCCATCATCCTGGTACAGCGCCTGCGTCACCGGGGCGATCTGTTTGTCGACGTGCTGCCAGTACCCTTCCGGGGTATACAGGCCAGAGACACCCTCGTTGACCGACTTACCGCTTTTGCGCGAAAACACCAACTCGCTTTGTGGACCACCCAGTGCAGCCAGGCTGACGGTGGGTAAGCTGCCATCACGTTGTAGCAGGCGCTTCAGGCGTCCGTAAACGCGCTGTGATAGCGGCATCTGATTAATCAGCGCCTGCTCGCGCTTTACCAGCGCATCATCCTGCGCATAGGGCGAGGACTGAATTTGTGTCTCCAGCAATTGTTGCAGATGCCATGCCAGTTGCTTCACTTCCTGCTGAGTCACGTTCTGCGGCAGCTCACGCGAGATATTCAGCATCAACCAGGCTTGCAGGAACTTGCCGTCATAATGCTTCGGTTGATACAGCATCTGATACGCCTTCAGCGCCTCGTAGCTGTAGTCTGCATCGCTGCCGTTGTCATTACGCAGCCAGCGGGTGATGTTTTGCGCCACCTGGGGCAGCAACAGTTGCTTCAACGCTTTGTTGTACAGCGCCTGACTGGCATCGCTCACTTCAGTACCACGGTACAACCACATACGACGCGTCAGTGGCGGGTCCTGCAATGAAAAGTCTTTACTCTCTGGCAAATGCAGCAGCGTATTGAGATAAGGCACCAGCGCAAACAGATCGCCGGTTCCCTGGCGTTGTAGCTGTTCACCCAGTTGCTCAACCTGCGGCGTTTTTGCCGCCATCTCCTGCAAATAGGCTTTGTTTTTGCTGTAACTGGTGAGCCATAACGCCCCGGCAATCACCACCACCACCAATAACGCCAGATAGCCAGACCATAAACCGGCGCGATTGCGCAGCTCCCACCAACGATTGCTGGCCGCCAGCCCGGACTCCTGAAAGACGACATCTTCCAGCATGTCCTTGAGGAAGAAGCTTTGTCCCTTGCCAGGCGGAATCGGCGCGTCTTTCCCCACCTGATCCCAGCGGCCTGATTCACCCTGCTGTTGCCCCGGTAGATGGAGCGCACGGGTCAATTCCCCCATCACGCGGTCAAACGGCAAACCTTCCTGCGTGCCGCTGGCGAAGTAGATGCCGCGCGGTGCGAACTGGGTTTCGAAATCGGAGCGGGCGAATAACGTTTCCAGCGCCTCGCCCAGCAACGGACGTAATGCGGCAAACTCCTGCGGGAACAGATAACTTTCCGCGCGCGCCTGGGCGTCGCTCTCGCCCAGCAGGGTATCGGCTAATCCGGCATCCAGACGTTGTTGCAGCAGCGAATATTCCTGCTGAAATTGGCTGCTGAGTTCGAAATCGGCTGTGGAGGCTTGCGCCCAGGGAAAGGTGAAGCCCCAGATTTGCTCGCGCTGTGCTTTATCCAGCCCGGCAAAATAGCTGCGGAAGCCTTTTAACAAATCCGCCTTGGTGACCAGCACATAGACCGGGAAACGGATACCGAGACGATCATGTAACTCCATCAAGCGCTGACGTAACGCCAAAGCCTGATTACGCAGCGCTTCCGGTGTCTGGCTCAACAGATCCGCCACGCTCAGGGTGACGATCACCCCATTGATCGGCTGACGACCACGGTATTTGCACAGCAGCGCAAGAAAGTGGTGCCATTCGCTGGCGTCGCGCTCCTGCTGGCTCTCCTGAGTGGTGTAGCGCCCGGCAGTGTCCAGCAGCACCGCTTCATTAGTGAACCACCAGTCGCAGTTACGCGTACCGCCAATGCCACGCAGCGCCGCCTTGCCCAACTTGTCAGCCAACGGGAATTGCAGGCCGGAGTTGACCAGTGCGGTGGTTTTCCCGGCTCCGGGTGCGCCGATGATCATGTACCACGGCAATTGATAGAGATACTGGCGGCTGAATCGTTGCGCCCAGAACGGTGTTCCTTTGCTGTGATGGCGTTGGAAATGGGCTTTCTTTAGCATCTCCGTGGCTTCGCCAAAACGGCTCGCCAGCACCTGTTCCTCGTTGGTCAGCCGTTTGCGATCCTGATCGGGCACGTCCGACTGTGGGGTTTCGAGGCTCGACATCAACTTACGATTGAGCCACATGTTGTAGAAACGAGGTATCGCCTGGCTTAACCCCCACACCAGATACAGCAAGGCAATGCTGATCACGCGATTCTGTTCCGGCTCCAGTGGCCGCGAATCGACAATCGAGAACACCGGGCCAATGACCCAGATGATAAATGACAGCGCCGTGATGCCGACAAAACCCCAGGCGAGGCGGCTGGTCAGCACGGCAAAAAGCAAATTCAGCATGGATTAGTTCCCTCTCGCCAGGCCGTTAAGTTCAGCGTGCGTTGCATCCGGTGCCACCAGCAGCGTGATTTCTACACGACGGTTGCGTGCACGGTTCTCGGCGTTGGTGTTCGGCACCAGCGGATTGCTTTCGCCGCGCCCTTCCGCTTTAACGCGCGCCGGTTGGGTCAATTGCTGTTGCAGCAAGGTCTGAACCGACTGCGCGCGCGCCAGGGAGAGTTCATAGTTGGAGGCAAAGCGGGCGCTGCGGATCGGCACGTTATCGCTGTAGCCCACCACCAGAATCTTGCCGCTGACGTTGTTCATCGCCGCCGCAATACGCTGGATAACCGCTTCATAACGGCCACGCACCGTGGTCGCACCGGAGGTAAACAAGCCATCCCCTTTCAACGTCACCACGCTTTGATCGGCTTCATCGCGAACTGCCACCAGACCGGCATCAATTTCCGGTTTGAGGAAGGTTTTCAGATTGAGCGCAGCAGGTGGCGGCGGTGCCGGGTTACGGATCTGCATTTCCGGTAATGAGGTCTGATAAATGTTAGCCAGCACCGGCGTGGTGTAATCTCCCAGTCGCCAGTTAAGAATGATATAGAACAGGCAGGCACCGAGCGCGGCCACTGCGGCACAGGCCCACAGCGGAATCATCGGACGCCACAGCTTGCGCAGCACCGGTTGATCGGTCGGATGCACCGACAGCGCCGCCGCATAACTGCCACGGACGCTTTTGATCATCTGTAACAGCCGTTGTTTGATGGTTTCCAGCTGCGAACGCCCGTTGTCCAGTACCCGGTAACGCCCTTCAAAACCCAGCAGCAGGCAAAAGTAGATCAACTCCAGCAGCAGGATATGCTGACGCGGATTTTGCGACAGTTTTGCCAGCAACTGGAAAAACTTCTCCCCGCCCCAGGTTTCATTGTGAAAGGTGACCAGCAAACCGTTGCTGGTCCAGACGCCACGGCTACCCCACGGCGTCAACGCGGCGGCTTCATCCAGCGCGGTGCACAGGCAGTAACGCGCACCAATGATCACTTCATAACTCAGGCCCGACTGCTGACAGCTCAGCTCAAAGCGACGGATCTGGTCAATTAACTGCTGGCGCAGACGCGCGGGATCGTCATGGGAAACGGAGTGCCGGATCTGCGGGATGGCGTTAATCAGCGGATTCGCCGCTGCCACCAACACATTCTGGTGGCTAACATCGGGCTGCGCGGCATCACTATTCGGTTTCTGTTGTGGCTGCATCATGCGTGCTCAGTTTTGATTATTCTGACTGACTGCGAATGGCCCAGAACTCCATATTCAGGCCTGGAAATTCACCGGCGAGATGAAGTGCAAAGGCTCCCGAGCGCTCCATCTCCTTCCACAGCTCGCTGTTTTTATCCAGTTCAAAGTAGCTGTAGCCCGCATGCCACGGGATTTGTGGCGGCGCACCCGGCATGGCGATCAGTGACAGGCCAGGTAACTGCAACTGCACCAAATCGCGAATTTTGGTGACGGGCGCGACTTTCATCTGCGCCGGGAAATGGGTTTTTAGCGCATCGGCGGGTACGCTGGCTTTCACCGCCAGCACAAAGCCGAATTCGCGCACCATGCTACTCTCCGGTACCGTGGCCACATTCAGCCCGTGCGATCGTTGCGTCAGCGGCAACTGAATCGCGCTCTCTTCCATCACCTGCGACAACCCCTGCCGCAGTTGCAACGTCAACCGCATGAAGCAACCATGTAAATCGTCATGGTCATAACGCGGGAAGGCGTCAGGCGTGCGGGCGGGCGACCAGGTGCATAGCTCTGACGCCAGTTGTAGCCAGTGGCTATACAGGGATTCGGGATGCAGCAACGGTAAGGTTTGCAGATGCGCGTGTAGACCAAGCTGCCGGTTTAACAGCGCCAGCAGCATGAAATCGACCATATCAGCGCTGTTGAATCGCCCGGTGCCAGGCGTGCGCTGGCTCAGTTGTTGGCTGCGTTGCTGGATCAGGCCATGCAGGTCGTTCAGCATGCTTTGCAGCCCGTGATTTCCGGTCAGGGTGAGCATTGGCGGAATGTAATCACTGTCGAGACGAACATGGTTATCGCTACGCTTTTCCACCACTCGCGCCACACCCATCGCGGTCCATTCGGCGGTGAGGTCTTGCTCCAGCATCAGACGCAGGCGCAATTTACCGAATTGCACCGTGGCCGTGCCAACGGCCAACGCATTGTCATCCTCGACCTCCGTTTCCCAGGCGAGATAACGCGCCAGCGAGTCCGACGCATCCTGAAAGGTCACGGCCTCGCGTCCGTTGCGTCGCGTCGGGATCGCCAGCACCACTTTCGCCCGATCAACATTGTCCGGCAGATCCAAAGGAGCCGGCCCCTGCTGTGGCTGACTAAAGGCGAAGAAGGTGCCATCCGGCAGACAACCACTGGCCGCACTCAATGCCAGCTTGCCCTGGCGCAGCAGCGCGTCATCAAATTCAACGTCAAAAAATCCCCAGGTGTAGACACGCTGGGACTGGCCCCATTCCCGTAAGGTACTGTGCAGAAAATTTTCCGACTGCTGGAAGTGATGCGGGCGCAGAAACATACCTTCCGTCCACACCACCTTTTCGGCTCTGTTCATAATCATCCTTTACTGCTTAACCAGGCGCAGGCCGTTGATATCCGCCACGATGCTGGCATTCAGCTCACCATCGTTACTTTTCCAGAACTGCCAGAACGCACTGTCATCCCCGTCCGGGAAGGGCAGCGCCAGACGCCAGACTTTGCCGTCCAACGTCTGATATTCCGCCATGATGCCGATGAAGCGGGCTTCGGCCAGACTCTTACCACTGAGCGTGTTACTGAGTTGCCCTGCTCTCAGGAAGAATTCCTGGTTATTGAGCAGTGAAGCGCCGAGCACTGCCCCCGGCTGGTTTTGTAGTGAATAGAAATCGGCAGACATAAAAGCGGCGTCAGAGGTGAGTAGCATCACCCGAACTTTGAGCGGCGCACCCGCATTGATTTGCGGATGCGCCTGGAAATGCAGGTTGTAGCGCGCTACTGAGGTTTGGCTACTACTGCATGCCGCCAGTAACAGGACGAACAGCGGCAAACACCACTTTCTCAGGCGACTTATCAACATCACCTGTCCCTCCATGTTTAGCGAGATTAGTTGATGATCCAGGTACCGCTGTTACCGTTCTGACAGGCTTTGCTGTCGCCATCGACCGACACGCAGGTCTTTTTCTTAGCAGTACGCACCCGACGTTTCGGCTGATCGGCTTTCAGGGTTTGATCGTAGAGATCGCTTTTCACCAGAGCGCGGAACGGGACATAACCAGTGAGCTGGGCCGCAGCTGGCGTGGCTGCTGCTGGAGCAGCCGCGGTTTTCTGCCCTTCTGTCGGTGCGGCTTCGGCCTGTTGCTGAGGCTGCTCGCCAATCGCCAGCCAATTGTTCTCAACCATGCCAAGGACCGTGTAGGTTTCACCGGTTTTCAGCGTGGTCACCACTTTGCCGCCGTAGTCAGGGCGCGTCATCACCGAGGTCGGGTAGAGCGCGCGATAGGCATCATTGACAGGACTGAACTGCGCAGGCGGATTGACCGCATGACGGTGGACCAGGGTGACACCGTCAACAGTGCTGGTCACCAGGGTGTCGTCAGTGATGGGTGGTGGCGCTTTACAACCTGCAACAACAAAGACAAACAGCAGGCTTAACGCAATGCGGAGATTCACCATTTTCTTCATGTTTAGTTCCATTAATCTCTAAAAAATGGCCATTGGCCGGTTGTTAGCAAAATAAATCACTGAATGCCGGGAGAACCGATGCAATCAGGACCATTTAGAAAATTGACCACACTATTTATTGGAACCTGTTGACCAAATGTCTGCTTAAAATTGATCAGTTCCAATTAAGTATTTCAGATGCAATAAAAGGGAGCGTAAGACCAGGAGGGGGTTGATATGCAGTTATAAAACATTCACTAAAGTGATCAATATCTGCAACTCAATAGGGGGTAAAGCAGCGTGCACAAGATTTACTTATGACATTCCCGGTCTGAAATCCACCCTGCCTTATAAGACCGCTCAATCAGGGTGCAAAAGTCGTGACGAATATTAATCGCGAGCAACATGGATCACAATCGATCTAAATCAATTAGTTATGATCATTCTGTAGCATCATAGCTACCGCACGAGCCTGGTAAAACCCGCCCGTGAGCATAAATCATCATCCATGTGTTAACATCGGGCAAAGGTTTACATAAGCCTGACAAAATATCAACGTGCGGTATTCCTGGAAACATTCATAAACATTACTTAACAAATAATTCTAATGGAAATTTACCTCATTTTAGGCAGACAAAATAAGAATTATCTTAAAAAACGACGCGATTAATAAGAATTTTGCTACTAAAAATGAAAATTCACACATCTAAAATTCATAAAATTTCACAAAAAAAGTGGTCCTGATTGAGTACGCATTTACTCAATTTGAGTTATGTCAGGTAAGACGGATTTTTATACTTACAAAACCAAAAAGGGACACAGTTATGTCTGTAAATGGCAGAATTTTGACCCGTCTCTTAGATAGAAACATGCAGCTTGAATGTGAAGGGAATGGAATGAATACCGGGTTTACACCAGAATGAACGGAACAGGCATAAAAAAATGGCGCGATTTATCGCGCCATTACGAGGAAATCGTCATTAATGACGCTTATCCACTTTTGCCACCAGTCGATCGCCCAGCCACTGAATACCGCATACCAGAATGATCAGCACCGCGATCACCGCCAGCATCACGTTGGTTTCAAAACGCTGATAGCCGTAGCGAATCGCGAGATCCCCCAGGCCACCGGCACCAATCGCCCCGGCCATCGCGGAGGCACCCACTAACGCCACCAGCGTAACGACGAATCCCGCCAGAATACCCGGTAACGCTTCCGGTACTAACACTTCCCAGACAATACGCAATTTACTGGCTCCCATAGCACGCACAGCATCGATCAGGCCACGATCCACCTCGCGCAAGGACACTTCCGCTACACGGGCAAAATAAGGCGTCGCGGTGATCGACAGCGGAACAATCGCCGCCCAGGTTCCCAGCGACGTGCCAACCAGAAAACGGGTAAACGGGATTAGCGCCACCAGCAGAATAATGAAGGGTAAGGATCGAAACCCATTGATGATGATCCCCAGCACCTGATTAATCAGCCGGTGTTCGGCAATGCCACCGGGACTGGTCACCACTAAAATCAAACCCAATGGCAGCCCGGCAACCAGTGAAAACAAGCCAGAAACCAGCGTCATCAGCAAGGTTTCGCCAATGGCGTTAAGCATTAAATCAATCATTACCGGTGACATAGCCGATTCTCTCCACTTGTGCCTGCTGCTGTTGCAGCCAACTGATGACAGGTTGCTGTTGCGCCTGCGGCAGCGCAATAAAGAAACGGACTACCGCGTAGTGCTGAATGTGGTCTACCCCACCCTGCAATAAACGGAATGCCCCCGTCCAGCGCGTTGCAAGGCGCGTCAGTAAATCGCCCTGATCATCTTCACCAGCAAAATCAACGCGATAAATGGCTTCACCGACAGGCTGTTGCTGAAGACGCGCCGCCAGATTTTCCGGCAACTGGGGCAGCAAACCGCGCAGCAGCGTTTGTGTCAGTGGGGTTTGCGGATGGGCGAATACCTGCCATACCGGCCCGCTTTCAATAATTTCCCCGGCGTCGATCACCGCGACCCGATGCGCGACGGATTTGATCACCTCCATCTCATGGGTGATCAACAGAATGGTGATGCCAAGTTGCTGATTAAGAGATTTCAGCAACCCCAGAATGGAGCGGGTGGTTTCAGGATCTAACGCTGAGGTCGCCTCATCGCACAGCAGCAACGCGGGCTTCCCCGCCAGCGCCCGGGCAATCCCCACGCGCTGCTTCTGACCACCCGACAGTGCCGCCGGATAGTGATCCGCTTTATCGGACAGCCCCACCAGCTGCAATAACTCCGCAACACGCTGCTGACGCAGCGCTTTCGCCACACCGGCAATTTTCAGTGGCAACGCCACGTTCTGCGCCACGGTTTTCGCCGAGAGCAAATTAAAGTGCTGAAACACCATGCCAACCCGGCTACGTACCGCTTGCAGGTCCTGTTCCGACAACCCACTGATCGCACGCCCCTCGATTTCAATCACGCCTTCGTCCGGCTGTTCCAGGCCGTTAAGACAGCGAATCAGCGTCGATTTCCCGGCACCGCTGCGGCCGATAATGCCGAGGATTTCGCCTTGATTGACGGTCAGAGAGAGTTTGCGCAGCGCATGAGTTGCACCAAACGTACGAGAAAGATCGCGTACGTTAACCACCACCGGTGAACGGTGCACAATATCTGTCGTATCCGTGGCCGCACGGCGCGATAATGAAATGTCATCGGGAAAGAGTAGTGTCATGGTTCACCTGCATCGGGCGCGCATGGCCCGGCTCGCGGGCCGGGAATCAGCGCAGTATACGCAGCGACTTATTATCACTTAATCTCGATTTCAGAATTGTTATTCACAAAAAGCATATAAAGCGCACAGCCTTACGTTTTCACCCGGCATGCTGTGCTAACATCACCTTTTCGCACCTTGTTATTGAGCACTATGTCAGAAACGACCAAACGTAAAAATGACCCTGAAGGGCTGAAGAAACGCATCCTTGCTGGCGCACTGAAAACCTTTGCCGAATTCGGTATGCAAGGGGCACGGCTGGAGCAGATTGCTGAACACGCTCAGACCACCAAACGTATGGTGGTCTATCACTTCGTTAATAAAGAGAAGTTGTATATCGAGGTGCTGGAGCAGGTTTATCAGGCGATTCGTCAGCACGAAACCGGGCTGAATCTCGCGGCGATGGCCCCGGAAGAGGCGATGACCAAACTGGTGGAAGCCAGTTTCGATTACCACGTTTCGCACCCGGATTTTATGCGGCTGGTCTGCACCGAAAACCTGCTGCGCGGTCGCTACATCACCCAATCAGAACGTATTAAGGCGCTGAATAAAAGTGCCCTCGACCTGCTCGATGACATTTTGTCGCGCGGGCAACAGCAGGGCATTTTTATCACCGGCGTGAATACCATTGATGTGCATCGCCTGATAAGCAGCATCTGCGTCCATCATGTCTCCAACCGTTATACCTTTAACGCGCTGTTTAGTCCGGATAACAGTGAAGAGGAGAGTATCCACCGCAATCGCCAACTGGCGGTTACCGCCACGCTCCGCTATATCCGCAAAGCCCCTTAGTCTGCGGCTGCGCTGTGATGGTCTACGCTTTAGTCAATGGGACCATCACAGACCTCAGACTAAGGAACGCCGTAGTGAAAGATTCCCACCTTTATCCTTTACGCCACACCGCCAACATCGATAACGAAAACCGTCTGTGGAACTGGGCGCAAAATAGCGTCGTCGGTCTGCGTGCCCAGCTACAGCGGCCAACCTGTGAAGCGGAATTACAACAGCTGCTGCGTCAGACCACAGGCAAAGTACGCGTGCTCGGCAGCCGTCTGTCACCAGGCCGGATGCTGGGCGTCGGGGCACAGGATCTGCTGCTGGATCTCAGCGCAATGCAGGGGGTGATCGCTGTCGATGATGAGAGCATCACCTTTGCCGCTGGCACCCAACTGGAGCAGATCTATGCCACCCTGACCGGGATGGATCGCATGCTGGCCTCCTCGCCGGGCGTGATTGCGGTCCAGACTCTGGCGGGTGCGATGTCAACCGGCACCCACGGTCAGGGGCTGGATCAAAGTTCACTGGCTGACGAAGCGACTCGCATTCGCATAGTGTTGGCGGATGGCAGCCTGCGGGAGTTCACCCGTGATGATGCCGATTTTTCTGCTGTACAGGTGGGGCTGGGCGCATTAGGCATTATCACAGCCGTCACGTTACGCACCCGCCCTTTTCGCCTGTTTACCTGCCATAAATATGCCGTTACGGCTGACAACCTCGGTCAGGATTTGCTGACCTGGAATCAGCAATACGAACTGAGCAAAGCTTGGTGGTTTGTTGACGACAATTTGCTGCATGTGTGGAATGCCGAAGAAGCCAATCCCCAGGATCAACAACGTTACTACGCCAACCAGCGTGAAGTGATTGAACATGGCGAGGGGACCGACAGCAGCCTGAATGAAACTATCGACCAGACGCTGGCCCAGATGCATCGCGATACGCAGATTCACGGCAAAGGGGGTAAACAGTTCCGCACCGTGACGCGTTTTCGCGACTTCACCGACATCAGCGGCGATATCTATCAGTTATTTTGCCGTGGCATTGCGGTGCCGCAGATCAATGTGGAGATTGGTATCCCGCTGGCGCGAACGCCCGCTGTCATCGAGAAAATTAAAGCATGGTACGCGGCAAAACATCCACATATGCATTACCCGATCATTCTGCGCTGTACCGGGCCATCATCGGCATGGCTCAGCCCGGCGTATCAACAGCCCACCTGCTTTTTTGGTTTTGTGGTGTACTACGCCGACGACGGTTCGCTATCGCAGGAAGGCCTGCATTTTCTTACTGAAGTGGAAAAGCTGCTCGCGGCTGAGGGTGGCCGCCCCCATTGGGGAAAATATTATGATCCGCAGCGTTACACCTGGCGGGATATCTATCCACAGTGGGATGCCTTTCGCGCGGTGCGCCAGCAGCTCGATCCACAGCGACGTTTCAGCAACGACTACGTTACCGCCCTTTTCGATTAAGCCTGACGAGAGGAAAGTATGTTTGCCTGGGTCACTTTATTAACACAACCCGATTATCTGGTGGGCGTGCAAGCGCTGCACCGTTCGTTGAAAAAAAGCGCCAGCCGCTGGCCGCTGGTGGTGATGGTCACCGATGCCATTGACCAGACGACGCGTGAAGCCTTGCAGGCCGAGGGCTGTGTCATTCATCCGGTGGTGCCGCTGACACCGCGAAGCGATCTGGCGCAGCACTATGCCTCGGCGCAGTTTGGCGAGGTGTGGAGCAAGCTACGGGTCTGGGAATTGACCGGCTGCGAGCGCGTGGTGTTTCTCGACGCCGATATGCTGGTACTGCGCAATATGGACGAACTGTTCACCCTCGATTTGGGTGAATATGCCCTCGCCGCCTGCCATGCCTGTCGCTGCAACCCGAATCAAATTGCCAGCTATCCCGCCAGCTGGCAGCCAGAGCATTGCCACTACACCTGGCAGGAGCGCCAACAACCTGCCCCCGCCAACGTCGATCTGTATCTCAATGGCGGCTTTTTGGTGTTGAAACCTGATATGACGGTCTTCCGGCAGTTGCAGGAGAAAGTTGCAGCCATTGACGATTTGCGCCGCTACCCGTTTTCCGAGCAGGATTTGCTGAATGAGGTGTTTGCCGGGCGCTGGTTGCCGTTGCCTTATATCTACAACGCGTTGAAGACCTTGCCTTTCCAGCATCCTGAGCTGTGGCACGCCGAAGAGGTTAAGAATCTGCATTATATTCTGGCGAAACCGTGGAAACGCGATTTGTATCAACCGGAGATGGAACGCGATCGCTACTATGCGCTGGATAAGTTGTGGTGGCAGATGGCGACCTGACGGCGCGCTTGAACGCGCCGTTGGGCAACGCAGAATATTATACGGTCATCCAGCGTCGTTCGGTGGCAGATATCGCCACCGCTTCCAGCACTTTCTGAACCTGTAATCCTTCCGCGAAGTCTGGCCACATCCGGTCACCTGCGGCGATGCCGTTAATCAGATCGCGAATTTCGACGGTTTTCTGATCGTTAAAACCAATACCGTGTCCGGCTGAAACGCAGAAGTTGGCATAATCCGGATGCGCCGGGCCGGTGAGAATGGTTTTAAAACCCTGACGTCCGGCCGGATCATCATGAATATAGAGTTCCAACTCCGCCATTCGCTCCTGGGTATATCGCAGCGTGCCTTTGGTGCCGGTCACCACATAGGTCAGCCCCATTTTGCTGCCGCAGGCGATACGCGACGTTTCAAATACGCCATGCGCACCATTTTTGAAGCGTAGCAGCGCGCTGGCCTGATCTTCATTTTCTACTGGCAACAAGCGGCTGGCATCTTTCGGGTCCGGGCGTTGCTTAATTACCGTCATCATATCGCCACTGACTTCTGCGATATCGCCCACCAGATAGTGCGCCATATTGACGATATGCGCTGCGAGGTCGCCGAGTGCGCCCAGGCCCGCCAGCGCTTTCTGGCAGTGCCAGTCGAGTGGCGTTTCCGCTTTCGCCAGATAGTCTTCGTTGTGGGTACCGTAGAAGTGCACCACATCTCCAATTTCACCACGGGCAATGATTTCTCGTGCCAGTTGGCTGGTCGGGTTTTTCATATAGTTGAAGCCTACCAGGGTTTTTACCCCGGCCTGCTGTGCAGCCTGCACCATCTCTTCCGCATCGGCGACAGAGAGCGACAGCGGCTTTTCGGAATAGACATGTTTACCGTTGCGGATCGCTTCCAGCGCCATCTCTTTGTGCAGGAAGTTGGGGGCGCAGATATCCACCACATCAATATTGGGATCACGTACCAGCTCACGCCAGTCACCGGTTGAACGCGCGAAACCAAAGGTTGCTGCCTGTTTGGCCGCCAGCGCCGGATTGACCTCCGCCAGCATCTCACGCACGATTTCGCCCTTCAGGGCAAATACCGTGGGTGCCTGCGCATAAGCGATTGCGTGACAACGACCGATGTAACCACTGCCAATCATGCCGATTCTGACTTTGTTCATACTGCACATCCTGGGTTCACAGAAGAAGTGATACGGAATATAAATTTCACCCTGAACAGCCACAACGGCCAAATGAAATATCTGTGATCATGCATGCGATGAATCTGACAAAAACGACAAATCAGAATGTAATTTTTCATAGAGTTAGTGACTGACATCACAATCAAGCTTGCCATTTATCTCCTTTATGGATGGGATGTTCCATTTCCCTGCACAACCCGCTCCGGGATTTTTCTCCCACAGACCGGGAGAATGCTGCTTTCTTCAGCAGTCAGAACAATTTGTGCAAAAGGGCTTTGACAAGGCGCGGCTCGCTCGTTACTATGCGCCCCGTTCAAACGATTCCTCTGTAGTTCAGTCGGTAGAACGGCGGACTGTTAATCCGTATGTCACTGGTTCGAGTCCAGTCAGAGGAGCCAAATTCGAAGAAAGAGCAGCCTGAAAAGGCTGCTTTTTTTTGCCTGTCGCGGCGCGATTCATCGCGCAGGTTTTCAAATAAAGCGCGATAAATCGCGCCGCTACGATCCACGGAGATAGACTGCCACTTCCTCCATCAGCCAACTAATAAACGCCGTCTCCTCCTCGCGCTTCTCACTCTCCTTACGCGTCACCAGCCAATACGGCCACGGGTAATCCACGCTGAACGGGCTGAGTTGCACCATTTCCCCCCGATCCAGCGCGTCCTGCACCAGCGATCGTCGTTCCAGCGCGATACCTTGTCCAAGTCGTACCGCCTGTAAAATCAGGTTTGAATCGTTAGTAACCAGGCCATTCGGTACTATCGGTTGACTCAATCCCGCCGCCTGGCACCAGTTATCCCAAGATTCGAGGGTGAAAAGGAGTTCACTGGCGGCAATTTGCTGTGGGGTCTGCGGCAGATTGCCGCCATTAAACTGCGGTGACGCCACCACCAGCAGCGTATCGGCAAACAATAGCTGACTGTTGACGCCAGCCCAGTCACCTTTACCCATGCGAATGGCGATATCGGTGGTGGCCTGCTGCATATCGTTGACGCTCAGGCTGGCCTGTAAGCGCAGATGAATATGTGGGAAACGTTGACGAAAACGTGGCAGCCGCGGCATCAGCCAGTGGCTGGCGAACGAAGGCACCGCCGCCAGGCTAAGTTCGGCGCGCCGCGGTTTGACCTGCACCTGACGCGTGGCATCGGCAATACGCCCCAGCGCTTCACGGATCTGCATCGCATACAACCGCCCTTCTTCGTTAATCTGTACTCCGCGTACCTGGCGAGTGAATAGTCGTACCCCCAACAGATCTTCTAACGCTTTTATCTGCTGGCTGATGGCCGAATGGGTAACATGCAACTCTTTCGCCGCCAGGGTAACGCTACCCAGTCTCGCTACCGCTTCAAAGCTACGCAGGCTGGCAACCGGGGGGAAATCTGCCATCACCGTTCCTCACATAATGAAAACCTAAGCCTGCCACAATAAGCGTAAGTTTTACTAACAAAAACGCTTAGAAAGCGTCGCTGGCTGAATCACGGCGGCTGGGGTACTGTCTGGGCAAAGAAACTGAGGATTTACAAGGAGTCATGATGAAACTGATTGGTATGCTGGATTCCCCTTATGTACGCCGCGTGGCAATTTCCCTCGCGCATTACGGCATGGCGTTTGAACATCAGTCGCTGTCGGTGTTTCGTCACTTTGATCAGTTCGCGCAGATTAATGGTGTGGTCAAAGCCCCCACGCTGGTGCTGGCCGATGGCAGCACGCTGATGGATTCGTCGTTAATTCTGCACTATCTGGAAAGCCAGGCCGCTACGTCCCGCAAGTTGCTTCCCACAGCGGCCGCTGCGCTGGCTAAAGATACCCAGATTCTCGGGCTGGCGTTGGCCGCCAGTGATAAAGCGGTGCAGTTCCAGTACGAATGCACGCTACGACCAGAAGAGAAGCAGCATCAACCGTGGCTCGACCGCGTGACGCAGCAACTGCTGACGGCCTGTAAAGCCTGGAATGCCGAGCTGGAACAACGCGAGATCAATCCGCAACAGCCGGATCAGGTAGCGATCAGCAGCGCGGTGATTTGGGGATTTATTCAGTCGATTATTCCGCAGGTGGTGCCGGCAGAACATTATCCGCGTTTGCAGCAGGTAGCGCAGCAGATGGAAGACACCGCGTTATTTGCCCACCATCCGCCGGTGTAAAAAATGAAGGTGCGCATAATGCGCACCGATAAAATATCGCAGGATTTTATAGCGGCGCGTTTTTGCGTTAACGCCAGCCCAGCTGCGGTGCAACATGGGTCAGGATCGCTTCCATCACATGCGCACAGTAATCCACCCCAAGCTGGTTCGGAATGGTCAGCAACAACGTATCGGCTTCGGCAATCGCCTCATCCTGCGCCAGCTGTTTGATCAGTTGTTCCGGCTCTGCCGCATAGCTGCGACCAAAGATAGCGCGGGTTTTCTCATCGAGGAAACCGACGGAATCCTGATCCTGACCGCTGCGACCAAAATAGGCACGGTCGATATCATTGGTCAGAGCAAAAATGCTGCGGCTGACGGAAACACGCGGCGTGCGCTGATGACCGGCTGCCTGCCAGGCTTCACGGTACGCGCGAATTTGTTTCGCCTGCTGGATATGGAACGGCTCACCGGTTTCATCATCTTTCAGCGTTGAACTTTGCAGGTTCATCCCCTGCTGCGCGGCCCAGATGGCGGTTGCGTTCGAGCCGGAACCCCACCAGATACGCTCACGCAGGCCTTCAGAGAAAGGCTCCAGGCGCAGTAGCCCCGGTGGATTTGGGAACATCGGCTGTGGATTGGGTTTAGCAAAGCCTTCACCACGCAACACTTCCAGCAACTCCTCGGTATGACGACGTCCCATATCGGCATCGCTTTCGCCGTCTTTCGGGTTAAAGCCAAAGTAGCGATAACCTTCAACCACCTGCTCCGGCGAACCACGGCTGATACCCAATTGCAGACGGCCATTGGAGATCAGGTCGGCGGCGCCGGCATCTTCCGCCATGTACAGCGGGTTTTCGTAGCGCATATCAATCACGCCAGTACCAATCTCGATGCTTTTGGTACGCGCCCCCACAGCGGCCAGCAAGGGGAACGGAGAACTTAACTGACGGGCAAAGTGGTGCACGCGATAGTAAGCGCCATCGGCACCTAACTCTTCAGCGGCCACAGCCAAATCGATAGATTGCAACAACACATCCTGCGCAGAACGGGTGGCGGATTGTGATGATGGCGTCCAGTGACCAAAGGATAAAAAGCCAATCTTTTTCATGGAACTGTTCTCCTCGCGGGCGGGTTACGCCCCGGCGTAAGTAAGTCGTTTTCGATGCTGAAAGGTTACGTCAGCCGCGTCCGTACTGATAGCCAATTGTTTTCACCCGCTTCATCAAGTTTTTCGACATAAGTAAGAAAATTAAGGTCTTTGTGTTTTTTTTGACCTTGCCGCATCGTCTGGCGACACCCTTTCAGCCAGCAGGACAATGTCGCCATCATGCCCAAAGGTTCTTCCGCCTATATCAACGCACAACAACGTGAACAGGTTCATCAACTGGCGCGTAGCTGGTTATGGCGCAGTGAACTGCCAACCTGGCTGCTGATGCTGGCGGTGTATGGTGGTTGGTTTGGCACGTTATTTTTCGGGCAACAACTTGGCTGGCTGCCGACAACGTTGCTGATGATTATCTTTACCACCTGGTATATGTCGTTGCAGCATGAGTTGATCCACGGCCACCCTACCCGCTGGCCGCGCCTCAATCAGTTGTTCGGCACTCTGCCGCTGGCGGTGTGGTATCCCTATGGTCTGTATCGCGATTCACATCTGGCGCACCATCGTAACCACACCCTGACCGATCCCGATGACGACCCGGAAAGCTATTATCTGACACCGCAACATTGGGCGCGCTTGCAGCCCTGGCAGCGCCGGGTGATCCATCTGCGTAATACGTTCACCGGACGGCTGCTGCTGGGGCCATTGCTGGACATTCTTGCGACGCTGCGAGCGCTGCTGCTGGCGTTTCGTCAGCGCGACAGGCAGGCCATCGTCATGTGGGTGATTCACCTCAGCCTGTTGGCTGGGTTGTTCTGGTGGCTGGCGCAATGGGGTTATTCACCGCTGTGGTTAGTGCTGGCGGTGAGTTATCCGGCGCTGGCGCTGACCAAAGTCCGGTCTTTCTATGAACATCGCGCCGAGGAGGAACCGCTGGCGCGTTCGGTGAATAACGAAGCGGGGCTGGTGTGGCGCGTGCTGTTCCTTAACCTCAACTATCATTCAGTACATCACGATCTGCCGGGCCTGCCGTGGTATGGCCTGCGTCGCGTTTACCTGCTTCATCGCGAGGACTATTTCCAACGCAACCAGGGGTTTCGCGTCGCGGGTTATGGCGAATGGCTGCGACGCTTTTGGGCCAGACCGGTTGCGGTTAACGCCCACCCGGCTCGCAAACAGGATGTACGCCATGACTAAAACGTTTTCCTTACCGATGTACGATATCAACCATGCCACCACCGAAGCGTTGACGGATGCGCTGGTGCAGTTGCTGGCAGCGCGCGGCGTGGCAGCCCGCGTGGCGTGGCACAGCGATCTGCTGCCGCACTGGCGCGATCACGACTTGTTGCTGAGCCAGACCTGTGGCTACCCATTGGTAAAACTGCTGCCGGATGTGCAACTGGTGGGCGCATTTCAATCCAGCGCACCGGGTTGTGAAGGTTTGCGTTATCGCAGTTGGCTGGTGGTTCGCGCCGAGGATGCAGCGCTGACGCTGGCCGATTTTCGTGGTCGCCGGGCGGTGTGCAACAGCGATGATTCGCACTCCGGCTACAACTCGCTGCGTTACGTGGTGGCCCCGCTGGCGCAGCAGGGAAGATTCTTTGCCGAAACAGGTTTCAGCGGCAGCCATCGTCAATCGCTGGCCGCCCTGCGTCATCAGCAGGCGGATATTGCCGCCATTGATTGCATCACCTGGGCATTGTTGCTGCACAATTTTCCCGAGGAGCTGGCCGGGTTAACGATTATTGGTGAAACGCCGTTGTGTGCTGCGCTGCCGCTGATTACCGCCGCCAGCACCGATCAACCGACGCTGGCCGCCTTACGTAGCGCCTTGACGCAGTTGGTGCAGGATGAGGCTTATCGGGAACTGTGCGCAACCAGCCTGATCGGCGGCTTCGCTACGCCGGATCGCGCCTTTTACGATGAAGTGTTGCAGTGGGAACAGCAGGCCGCCACGCGGGGCGTGACGGCGCTGTAAGTTTAATGCCGTGCCGCGATGATCGCGTCGGCGACGTTTTTCGGTGCTTCGGCGTAGTGGTTGAATTCCATGCTGTAGGTTGCACGGCCCTGCGACATCGAACGCAGCGTGGTGGAGTAACCAAACATCTCCGCCAGCGGCACTTCGGCGTGAATAATTCGCGCGCCAAAGCGTTCTTCCATGCCCTGCAAGGTGCCACGGCGTGAAGAGAGATCGCCCATCACGTTACCGGCATACTCTTCCGGGGTTTCCACTTCCACCTGCATTACCGGTTCGAGGATCACCGGATCGGCCTGTTTTGCCGCCGCTTTGAAGCCGAAGATGGCGGCCATGCGGAATGCCATCTCGGATGAGTCGACATCATGATACGAACCAAAGGTCAGGGTGGCTTTGACGTCTACCACCGGATATCCCGCCAGCACGCCGCTGTTCAGTGCTTCACGAATCCCCTTCTCGACCGAAGGAATAAATTCACGCGGCACCACACCGCCTTTGGTCGCATCTTCGAAGGCAAATCCGGCCCCCGGCAGCTGTGGTTCCAGCGTCAGCACCACATGGCCGTACTGACCTTTACCACCTGACTGGCGCACAAACTTACCTTCAACATCGCGTACCGTTTTGCGGATGGTTTCGCGGTAAGTCACCTGCGGGCGGCCAATATTGGCCTCCACGCCAAACTCGCGTTTCATGCGGTCAACGATGATCTCCAGATGCAGCTCACCCATACCGGAAATAATGGTCTGGCCCGATTCTTCATCGGTATGCAGGCGGAACGATGGATCCTCCGCCGCCAGACGCTGCAACGCCAACCCCATTTTTTCCTGGTCGCTTTTGGTCTTCGGCTCAATCGACAGCGAAATCACCGGATCCGGGAAGTCCATACGTTCCAGGGTGATCACCGCATTCGGGTCACACAGGGTTTCCCCGGTCGTGACCTCTTTCAGGCCGACGCAGGCGGCGATATCACCGGCGCGAATTTCTTCGATCTCGATGCGATCGTTCGCCTGCATTTGTACGATACGCCCGATGCGTTCTTTCCGTCCTTTCACCGCATTCCATACGCTGTCGCCTTTACGCAGCACGCCGGAATAGACGCGCACAAAAGTCAGCTGGCCAACGTAGGGGTCGCTCATCAACTTGAATGCCAGCGCCGAGAACGGTTCGTCATCATCAGCATGACGTTCAGCATGTTCGCCGTGCTCATCAATACCCGCCACCGGGGGTACATCCACCGGTGACGGCATCAGCTCAACCACCGCATCCAGCATGCGTTGCACGCCTTTATTTTTAAACGCACTGCCGCACAGCATCGGCTGGATCTCGTTCAGCAAGGTACGCTGGCGCAGACCGGCAATCACCTGCTCCTCGCTCAGGTCGCCCTGCTCAAGATACACATCCATCAAGGCGTCACTGGCTTCTGCGGCGGCAGCCACCATATTTTCACGCCACTCGGCAGCCAGCGCCTGTAATTCGTCCGGGATCGCAGCGTAGCTGAAGGTCATACCCTGCGTGGCATCGTCCCAGTAAATGGCGCGCATTTTGGTGAGATCTACCACGCCGGTAAAGTGCTCCTCGGCACCAATCGGGATCACAATCGGCACCGGATGGGCGTGCAGACGATCTTTCATCATCTGCACCACGCGGAAGAAATCCGCGCCCTGGCGGTCCATCTTGTTGACGAAGGCAATGCGCGGCACATGATATTTGTTGGCCTGACGCCAGACGGTTTCTGATTGCGGCTGCACGCCACCCACGGCGTCATACACCATCACGGCACCATCCAGCACACGCATTGAACGTTCCACTTCGATAGTGAAATCGACGTGTCCGGGGGTATCGATAATGTTGATACGGTGCGGCGCAAAGCTGCCATCCATACCGGGCCAGTAGCAGCTTACCGCTGCCGAGGTGATGGTAATACCTCGCTCCTGCTCCTGTGCCATCCAGTCGGTGGTTGCCGCGCCATCGTGCACTTCACCCAGCTTATGACTCATCCCGGTGTAAAACAGGATGCGCTCGGTGGTGGTAGTTTTACCGGCATCGATGTGCGCGGAAATGCCGATATTGCGATAACGTTCGATGGGTAGCGGTCGGGGCATGATGCGTCCTTAGTCAGTTCGACGGAAAAAGGCGGGCACCATTGCCCGCCGTTGCCAATCAGCTTAGACCTCGCGCAGGAAGAAATGCGAACAGATTGAGCTGTTTTTCATCAGTCCTTTACATGCATACGCATTTGTCCACTGGCATCCCTCAGCGCTGCGTTTTAAGGTAGGGGTCTCATTCACAACGGGAAACACAACCATGCGCATTCTGGTAGTCGGCGCCGGCGCAACCGGCGGGTATTTCGGTGCGCGTCTGGCGCAAGCAGGACGTGATGTGACTTTTCTGGTGCGCGAGCGCCGTTTTCAGCAGTTAAAAGCGAACGGGATGGTGCTGAAAACCCCCGACAGCACCGAAACCCTGCATCCGCAACTGGTACAGGCCGGCACGCTGGACGGCAGCTATGACCTGATTATCCTGACGGTAAAAAGTTTTGGTCTGGCGCAGGCGATGGAAGATATCGCCCCGGCTGTCGGCCCTGACACCCTGATTATGCCAATTCTCAACGGCATGCGGCATATCGATACGTTGCAAAAACGTTTTGGCGACAAGGTGATTGGCGGCCTGTGTAAAATCAACGCCACCCTTGGTGAGAACGGCGAAGTGGTGCAGATGACGCCGCTGCATATCCTGTACTACGGGGCGCTGAACGGCGTGAATGACACACGTCTGCAACGGGTGGATGAGACGTTGCGCGGTGCGCAGTTCAACACCGTGTTTGCCGACAACATCAGCAGTGAGCTGTGGGAGAAGTGGTTGCTGCTGAGTACGCTGGGAGCCGTGTGCTGCCTCGGGCGCGGCAATACTCAGCAAATCCTGACATCACAGGGCGGGGAAGCGTTGTTGCAGGGCATCTTCGGTGAAGTGCTGAAGGTGATCAGCGCCGAAGGCTATCTGGAGCGTCCGGCGGTGACGGCGAAAATTCTTGAGACGCTGAATAATCCGGCCACACCGATGACCTCTTCAATGTACCGTGATCTGACCCAGGGCTTTGATATTGAGGCGGATCAGATCATCGGTGACCTGGTGGCGCGCGCCACGCGCAACGGGGTGGCTACGCCGCTGCTGAATGCGGTGTATGTTAATTTGCAGGTGTATCTGAAGAACCGGTAATCGCCAACCGTAGCGGCGCGGTTTATCGCGCATTTTGCCTGCTGCACAAGGTCAAAAGCGCGCGATAAATCGCGCCGCTACGCCCATTAAATATCCTGCACTGACCAGATCGCCGGGTTGCCAATCCGGGTGCGCAAGGCATCAAGAAACAGGGTGACGCGAGCCGGGGGATGACGTAACGCGCGTAACGCGTAGATCCCGGTTGTCGCCTGCGGCTGTGCCGACCACTCAGGAAAAATCTGCTGCAAAACCCCGACCTTGATATCCTCCCCCACCACCCAGTCAGGGAGATAAGCGATTCCTAGTCCCTCCACCGCCGCCAGACGCATCCCTTCAAAATCATCACAACCAAAAACCGGTGCGGTGTTGGATGCCCGTGTCGGATGCCCCAGCACCGCAGACCAACCCAACAGGTCGGAGCCATGTAATTTGTCGATCAGCCGATGTGCGGCCAGATCGGCCAGCGTGGCAGGTCCCTCGTGCTGCGCCAGATATGCCGGACTGGCGCACAACACGCGGGTCTGAACAGCAATGCGACTGCCAATCAGGGTACTGTCCGCCATATCCCCGATGCGGATCACCAGATCCAGACGTTCCGCTACCGGGTCAGCCAGACGTTCAGTCAGATCCAGCTCCAGCCGTAAATCTGGGTGCTGACGGGCCAGTTCCCCCATCACCGGCAGCACGTAGCGCTTGCCAAAGGTCGGGTAGCAGGCCACGCGCAAAATCCCGGTGACTTCCCCTTTCATCGACGCCAGCTCCTGCTGTGCATCCACCAGCGAATCCAGAATCTGTCTGGCACGGATCAACAAGGCTTCACCGGCATCCGTCAGGGTGAGATGGCGGGTGGAGCGCAGAAACAACGGCGTATCAAGATGCGCTTCCAGTGCATCAATCTGACGACCAATCGACGAGGGGGTACGGCCACGCCGCCGACCAGCAGCGGAAAAACTACTCTCGCGTGCGACGTCAACGAAGACGCCAAGGAACTCGGCAAATTTCTCTGATTGCATCTGTGCATTTCTTGCATAGCTGTTGTGGGGAGAGGCCATCTTATCAGCGAAGCTCGCCGGGCTTAACCTTCTTCTCAACGCAAATCAACAACATCATCCATCTGAGGAAGAAGACCATGCAAAACCCAGCTTATGATTCACTTTACCTGTTCATCAATGGCAAGTGGCTGAACGCCGACGACCGCGATACCGCCGCCGTGGTAAACCCGGCGACTGGCAACGTACTTGGCCGCCTGCCGCTGGCGACCGAAGCTGACCTGGCGCTGGCGCTGGATGTTGCGCGTGACAGCTTTGACGTCTGGCGTCACACCGTTCCCGCTGAACGGGCGCGCATTATGAAGCGTGCAGCGGAACTGATGCGTGAACGCGCTGAGCATATCGCCACGCAGATGACCCTCGAAGAGGGCAAGCCGCTGACCGAGAGCCGTGATGAAGTGCTGCGCGCCGCCGAATACTTCGAATGGTTCGCCGAAGAAGCCCGCCGTATTCATGGCCGCGTGGTGCCCGCCAATCGTCCCGGCGTGCAGCAACTGGTGAAACGTCAGGCCATTGGCCCGGTCGCCGCCTTCACCCCGTGGAACTTCCCGGCTATCACCCCGGCACGCAAGTTGTCTGCCGCGCTGGCTGCGGGATGCAGCGTGATTCTGAAACCCGGTGAGGAAAGCCCGGCAACGGCACTGGCGCTGGCGCGCTGTCTCGACGAGGCCGGCCTGCCAAAAGGGGTGCTGCAAATTGTCTTTGGCGTACCGGATAAAGTCTCTTCTCAGCTCATCGCCTCACCGATCATTCGTAAGGTGGCCTTCACCGGTTCGGTTCCGGTCGGTCGTCTGCTGTCAGAACGTGCTGCCGCCGGGGTAAAACCCATCACGCTGGAGCTGGGGGGACACGGTCCGGTATTGGTGTTTGCCGATGCCGATATCGATGCCGCCGCAACCGGGGGCGCCGCTAACCGCTTCCGTGGCACCGGCCAAATCTGTATCTCTTCCACCCGCTTTCTGATCCAGCGTCCGGTATATGAACACTTTGTCGCGGCCTTTGTCGCCGCAACCGAGAAGCTGGTGATTGGTGACGGTATGGCGGCAGGAACGCAGGTTGGCCCGCTGGCGAATCAACGTCAGCTGGAGAAGATGGAATTGCTGGTGGCGGATGCCGTCGCCCAGGGGGCAAAAGTACTGATCGGCGGCAAACGTATTGCGGGTCCCGGTTATTTCTTCCAACCCACCGTGCTGGCGGAAGTGCCGATGAGCGCCCGCATCATGCATGAAGAACCGTTTGGCCCGATTGCCGTGATGCGCCCCTTCGACGCGCTGGAAGACGGCCTGGCAGAAGCCAATCGCCTGCCCTACGCACTGTCTGCCTATGCCTTTACCCGTGATGCCCGTACCGCCATTGATGTCGGCGATGGCCTCGAAGCCGGGATGATCGGCATCAATCAGTACCGCATCATTGCGACCGAGTTGCCGTTCGGCGGAATGAAGGAGAGCGGCCACGGCTCTGAAGGCGGTACCGAAGGCATTGAACATTACCTGACCAATAAATTTATCAGCCAGATTTAAGGAGATGACCATGAAACCGATTGATTTCACCAGCCCGCGCGCTGCCGCTCGTCCGTTTACCCCGAAACTGGCGGACTTTGTTGAACAGCCGCTGTATTCAGACGTCTGGAAAGATGCGGATCTGGCCCCGCGCGACCGCAGCCTGATCACCATCGCCTGTCTGATTGCACTGAACCACGCCAATGAGCTGCCCGCGCATTTACGCCGTGGTATCGAAAATGGCCTGACCCAAACCGAGTTAAGTGCCGTGATTACCCATATGGCGTTTTATGCCGGTTTCCCGGCCGCCATTACCGCGTCAGCCTATGCCAACGCCACCTTTGCCGATGACCAGAGCAATTGATAATTAAGGAAAAGACCATGAAAGCCATTACATTTGATCAGTTTGGACCGCCCGAGGTGTTAACCCTGACCGAGGTTGCAGAACCGGTTCTGCGCCCACAGGATTTACTGGTGCGCACCCGCGCCGCCGGGGTTAACCGGGCCGATCTCACCCATCGTCGTGGCGGCTATGGCCGCCCTGACTTCGGGGATTCCACCCTGATGGGGCTGGAAATCGCCGGTGATGTGATTGCCGTCGGTGCCGAAGTTTCCGGTTACAAGGTCGGTGACCGCGTAATGGGTATCGTTGGCGGTGGGGCTTACGCCGAAGTGGCGCGCATTGATTACCGTATGGCAATGCCGATCCCTGACAGCCTGAACTACGTCCAGGCGGCGGCCATCACCGAAGTGTTTGTCACCGCCAATGAAGCGCTGGTGAATCTCGGTAAATTGCAGGCAGGCGAGACAGTGTTAATCCATGCAGGGGCGGGTGGCGTGGGTGGTGCGGCGGTACAACTGGCGCATGCCATCGGGGCAACGGTGATCACCACGGCCCAGGCCAGCGCTCATCAGTTGGTACGTCGTATGGGGGCAGATTATGTTATCGATTATGTGCATGAGGATTTCGCCACGGTGGTCGACAGCCTGACGGAGAAACGCGGTGTCGATTTGATCCTCGACTTTATCGGTGCGCCCTACTTCGAACGTAACGTTAATGCGCTCAACTTCGGCGGTCGCCTGGTGCAGATTGGTATTATGGGCGGCATCGAAAATGCCAAAATTCCACTGGATCGGCTGCTGTATCGCCACCTGCAAATTTTCGGCACGGTGATGAAATCGCGCAGTCAGGAGGTCAAACACGCGATGTCACAACGCTTCCGTGAACGCTGGTTATCCGAATTTGGCAAGCAGGGACTGGCACCGATTATCGACAGTGTCTATCCCCTTGCTGAAGCAGCGGCGGCCCATCAGCGCATGGAAGAGGGCCTTAACGTCGGGAAAATCGTGTTGACGGCGTAGAAGGTTAATTATCCATTGATGCGCGACTGCACCCCTGGCAGGCGCATCAATCTTTGCCAGCCCGCTTCGACCGCATCCGGGACATCAACATGACCGAAGAACCCTTTGCCGCGCGGGCCATAGCCGTTTTCATCATCACGCAGACGCTGCACTTCCCCCATCAGCAACGACAGAAAACGTTCCATTGACCACAACCCCTGCGGTGGCGCGCCGATAATACGCAGCATACCGGCATCCATCATCACCTGCGGGGTAAACACCGGCCAGCTGATAAACTCAGGCGCATCGTCACGATCGCGCCACTGCCAGCGGAAGGTTTCCCAGGTACGACGCTGCATCAGCGGATCCTGCACCAGAATCACCCGCTGCGGCTGCCACGCCAGTTTGTCCAATAACTGCTGGCTGAAGGCCGCATTTTCGCCACAGTTGCGCGATTTCTCTTCCAACAACAGTTGGTCGTCCGGCAACGCGGCAAACAGACGCGCCATATCGCCCAGCATCTCTGCTTCGCTTTTACCCTGAGTCGCGATTTGCCGGTACAACGGATGCGCCGCCATCATTTGCGCCAGCAGTGGCGTGGAGTGACCGATACCGCCGCTGATGAGCAAAGGGAGCTGATATTTTTTGGCCAGTGCGACCACACCTTCAATATTCGGCAGCACCGCATGTCCGGCCAGAATGGCTAAATCGGCCTCCAGCGTACCCTCCTGCGGAATATGATCCAGCGCCAGCCATGCCGCCAGCGTATTGATATCCTGAATATGTTCACCATTGAGCTTCATGCTGTTCTCCTTAGGTTTTCATCCTGGCTTAAGACCTCGCCGAAGGGAAAAAATTTGCTACACTCGCAGCTTCATCTTCAGGAGAGATCAATGACTTCGCGCTCCGTAACCCTCGATGACGTTGCCCAACTGGCGGGGGTTTCTTACCAGACTGTCTCCCGCGTGCTTAACCGCGCCGCACAGGTTTCTCCCCGCACCCGCGCCAAAGTGGAAGCGGCGATGCAGCAACTCAACTATGTGCCGAACCGGGTGGCGCAGCAACTGGCAGGTAAAGCCACGCGCACGCTGGGGCTGGCAACCAGCGATCTGGCGCTGATGGCTCCGGCGCAGATTGCCTCCGCCATCCAGCAACGCGCGACAGCGCTCGGTTACCATCTGGTGATTGCAATGACCGCAGGCAATGCGCAGGACACGGTTAATGAGCTGCTGGCCCAGCGGGTCGATGCGCTGCTGATCAACCTGCCGCTGGATGCGGCGAAAGCGGAGCAAATCCAGCAGCAGTGTGGCACAAAACCCGCGCTGTTTCTTGATGTGGAACGCCATGCCAGGGTAACGCAATGCCAGTTTCTGAGCGAGTCCGGTGCGCGTCAGGCGGTGGATCATCTGGTGGCGCTCGGCCATCGCCAGATTGGTGTATTGAATGGCCCGACGAGTTCCGCCTCAGCACGCAGCCGCTTTCTGGCCTGGCAACAGGCGCTGGCAGCTCATCAACTGGAAGCCTGTTGCGTGCTGGAGGGGGACTGGAGCGCGGCATCGGGTTATCAGGCCTTACTTAGTTTGTTGCCTCACACGCTGCCGCAGGCGCTGTTGGTGGCGAACGACCAGATGGCGCTGGGCGCGATGCGCGCGCTGCACCAACATGGCGTACGGATTCCCGGCGAAATATCGTTGATTGGCTATGATGACACCGCAGAGAGCGCCTGGTACCAGCCGCCCCTCACCACGGTGCGTCAGGATTTACAGCAGTTGGGCGCGGAAAGTGTGGATCACCTGCTGGCACGACTCAATGACGTCAGCGCTGAAATGCCATCGCTGGAAACCCAATTGGTGATCCGGGAAACCACCGCTGCACCGCAGCAAAACGGGCTGGATGCGGCAGAGGTGGCGTATCAGTTGCAGGCGCTGGCCCGGCGGCTAATGCGCAACTAACCCTCACCCCGGCCCTCTCTCGCAAGACGGTAGAGGGAGATGTGCAATATGTTAGTGAGTGCAGTATCGGCAAAAAATTCAGGGGCCAAATGGCCCCTGAATCTTATTGCGGTTTAGGTTCGCCCATCGCTTTGAGCTTTTTCGACAGCTCGCGACGCTCTTTGGAGAGGTCGGCGTTTTTAATGATGTATTCGTCAACGCGATCTTCATAATCCACGCGCATGCTGGCGATAATTTCCTGAATCGCCTCAACGCTCATGCCCGGTTTGATGTATTCGCTCAGGTTGTCCAGCAGCAACACACGTTTCTGGTTATCACGGATTTTCTTTTCGTTATCCGTAATTTCGCGCTGTAGTTTGTTTTTACGACGAAACATACGCACAAACTCCAGAACGTCCTGAAATGATTGCTTGGCATTTTCCATGTTGGCACCTTTCTTAGGGCCTGCTTGAGCAGGCGAGATAGTCATAACCTTTAGCTTAGCGGCTTGCCAGCCCTGTAAGCAATTCTCACATCTAAAATCGGACTGGCACTTATCTTAGCGCAAAGAAAGGGCGATTCACATTAAGTCATTGCCCCGGAAAACTATTTACGTAACGCCAGCCTTACCAGATCGGTCATACGCTCCAGTTGGCGCGCCTGTTCCAGACTCAGCCAGACGTAGCCGTAGATCGAGGTGGTTTCCAGTTGCTTGCTGCCAGTGGCAATCAACTGCTCCAGCTCCTGCATGATGCTGCCCAGCTCGTGGCTGTTGGCCGTCACCTGCTCCGTCTCCCCTTTCACCATTAACGCCGCCAGCGCGTTCAGGGTGTTTTCCGTCATTTGCTGCGTGCGGCGCAGGGTCGGTGCGTTGAGCAGCAAATAGTGGCTTTCGCGTGACGCCCACCACGCATCAATTTGCATCTGCATGGTGTTAACCATATTACGGTTAATGGTCTGAATGGCTTCAAACACCGATTTGGGAATGCGTGTCTCTTTACTGGCGGGTTCCAACAAGGCACGCATCTTGATCACATTGGTGAGTAGCTTCTGAAACGGTTTGTTCAGGCGCGGCTTATCCACCAGGTTAGCTGAGAAGCCGGTATGATGAATTTTCGCCATGCTGATAAAGGCGTCCGACAACTGGATGCGCCAGTGGGTATAAGCGCGCTGCGCCCAGATAGCAGTAAACAGCAGCGCCATCAGCGATCCGAGAATCACATCGCCACCACGCCATAACGCGACGGTGAAATCCCCTGCCGGTGCGCCAACCACGACGCTGAGGGTGATACCAATTAACAACGCCATATACGGATGTTTGCCGAGAGTGAGATAACCACAAATCACCATCGCCGCAAAACACCACACCAGCATCACGGGCAAGGATATCAACTCCAGCTTCAGCGCGATCAAGCCGGAGATCGCCCCGGCAAAGGTGCCAATGATGCGCTGTACTACGCGCGGAAAGACATTACCCCAGGTCGAGATTGGCCCCATCACCACCACCAGCGTAATCAGTGGCCAGGTGCCTTCCGGAATGTCAGTCAGACGGACAAACAAAAAGCTCAGGACAAAAGCGATAGCGATACGCACGCCGTGTACGGCGCGATAGTGGCGGTAGAACCAGAACTCAATCGACGAAATGGGCTTGTCAGCGCGTAACATGATTATCCGGGTACGGGAAAATTTTGCGCGCTATGTTACCCTGGCGAAACCAGATCCCTTAACACCTGACACGCGTTTTTCCTGACTTTTTGACCACTGCTTACAAAAATCAACATCAACGCAACATCAAATTTCCCCAATAGAAACATAGATGTAACGCCAGCCCCTTTTTTAGCGGGGCCGAACCGGGATGTACATGTTCAGTAGCCAGTTACCACTTTGCGATCCATCCGAAAGATAGTGTTCATAACAGGGACGATTATCCACCTGCCAGTCACTGCGCGCCTGCAATTGTGCAAAAAATTCATTCCAGGCAGCGAAGAAATCGTTGTTCAGCACTTCCGTGCAGGTGTGGAAATAATGGCCGCCGGCCAGAGTGCCATGCTGAATATCGCCACCCGCTGCCAGCGCATAATCGGCCGGGACGGTCAGCACCGTTTCTACCCTGAGTTCTTCCGGGGCAGCTCCTGCGGATTGCCATAATAAATGGCCATCCACTCGCCTGACAGGCCGTGACGCGCGGCCCAGACTTTAAGCTGAGCAAAGCCCTGTGGCACCGTCTCCTGCCACGGACCTTGCAGATGATAACCGACCCAGTGTTGCGCCGGACGTTCAACGACAGATGTTTTCATGATTGACCTCGATATCAGCGACACTCTACGGCACTGATACCGAAGTTAGTTCATGCTTACAGTTTTTGCTTCAGGTAATCTTCAATGCGCGTCACGATACCCGCTTTATTGACCGCGTTGAGCGCGTAAAGCGGATAGCTCGCCAGCTGTTTATCTTTGTCCATCACCTGAATCTCGCCGATCTGTTCATTGGCCTTTAACGGCGCTTCCAGATCCTTACGATCGATAACGTATTTGGCTTTAACGTTTTGCACTTCGCCGCGCGGCAGTGACAGGTAGATATCCTGGGTGGTACCTACATCAACCTGATGCGGATTGCCGTACCAGACGTTTTCCGTGCCGATTTTTTTCCCGGCATGGAACAACTGGACGGTGTCGAAGTTATTTTGTCCCCAGACCAGCAGCTTACGCGCCTGTTCTTCACGCCCTTTGGAGCTTTTGCCGCCCATGATCACCGCAATCAGCCGATGCTGACCAACGATGTTTGACGCGATGATGTTAAAACCGGCGGTTTCGGTGTGGCCGGTTTTCAGGCCATCGACGTGCAGGTTGTTATCCCACAGTAATCCGTTGCGGTTGTTCTGCGTAATACCGTTCCAGGTGAGGGTTTTCTCGCTGTACA
Source organism: Pantoea sp. X-Soil-TKNS-1279 (assembly GCF_059730565.1). Classification (NCBI taxonomy): domain Bacteria; kingdom Pseudomonadati; phylum Pseudomonadota; class Gammaproteobacteria; order Enterobacterales; family Erwiniaceae; genus Pantoea; species Pantoea sp. X-Soil-TKNS-1279. The sequence goes on from NZ_AP035948.1 coordinate 2,780,714, forward strand.
TGGCATAGAAATCGGGTTCGCCACTGATGATGGCGCGTGACAGTACCGCCAGGTCGCGCGCGGTGGTGTGCTGACCGGGTGCATCCAGACCGTGGACGGTTTCAAAATGGGTATGGGTCAGGCCGAGCTTTTGCACGTAGCTGTTCATCATGGTGACGAAGTTTTGTTGGCTGCCCGCGACGTAGTCGGCCAGCGCCACACAGGCATCGTTACCGGAATCGATGATCACGCCACGGCTCAGATCACGTACCGTGACCTTATCGCCGGGTTTGAGAAACATCAGCGAGGAACCTTTGAATACCGGGTTGCCGGCCGCCCAGGCATCTTTACCCACTGTCACCACATCGTCACGGCTGATTTTGTGTTGGTCGATGGCACGATCCACCACATAGCCAGTCATCAGCTTGGTGAGGCTGGCCGGGTTGCGCTCCTCATCGGGATTCCCGGCGGTGAGAATCTGTCCGGTTGTGGCGTCCATCAGTACCCAGGAAGCCGCATCAATCGCCGGAGGCGTCAGGGGGAACGGCATGCTGTCGTCAGCCTGCGCCAGCGATGCCCAAACAATCATTCCAGAAACAGTAACCAGCAGACGCCTTTTCAACACTTCTTCCTCAAAAAATGAATTTACCGCCGCACGTTTTACGGCAAATGGCTTTAAGAGGTTTGAATAAATTGAAAAAAAGTATGAACTGAGGACAAATTCTGCGCGCTGGCACGCAGACCCCGGGAGGAAGGTTGTACTGTGTCAGCCGGGCGACTATCCTGTGCGTTGATTTTTCCATTGCCAGGATAACGCCGTGCCCGCCTCCGACTTCACCTTTTTGTTTCACGATTACGAGACTTTCGGCAAAAGCCCGTCACTCGACCGACCGGCGCAGTTTGCCGGGCTGCGTACTGATAAAGATTTCAATGCCACAGGTGAACCGCAGGTGTTTTATTGCCAGCCAGCGGATGATTATTTGCCGCAACCGGAGGCGGTGATGATCACCGGCATTACGCCGCAAACCGCGCAGGCGCGTGGCGTCACGGAAGCGGCCTTTGCTGAACGTATCCACAGCCTGTTTAGCGAGCCACAGACCTGCGTGGTGGGTTACAACAACGTGCGTTTTGATGACGAAGTCACCCGCAACATTTTCTATCGTAATTTCTTCGATCCTTATGGCTGGAGCTGGCAGAACGGCAATTCTCGCTGGGATCTGCTTGATGTGATGCGTGCCTGCTATGCATTGCGCCCGGAAGGTATTGTCTGGCCGGAAAATGATGACGGCTTCCCCAGCTTTAAGCTGGAACATCTGACCAAAGCCAATGGCGTGGCACACGAGCAGGCGCATGATGCGATGTCTGACGTTTACGCCACATTAGCGATGGCGAAGCTGGTCAAAGAGAAACAACCAAAATTGTTTGAGTTCCTGTTTACTCATCGTAATAAACAGAAACTGATGACGTTGATCGATATTCCGCAAATGAAGCCGCTGGTGCACGTTTCGGGAATGTTTGGTGCGGCACGCGGCAATACCAGTTGGATCGTGCCGCTGGCGTGGCATCCGGATAACCGTAACGCGCTGATTGTGGCTGATTTGGCGGGGGATATGAGCCCGCTGTTGACGCTGTCGCCAGATGAATTGCGTGAGCGGCTGTATACCCGCCACACCGAGCTGGGCGACCTCGCGGCGGTGCCCATCAAACTAGTGCATATCAACAAATGCCCGGTGCTGGCCCCGGCGAATACCCTGCGCCCGGAAGATGCGGAACGCCTGAATATCGATCGTCAGCACTGCCTCGCCAACCTCGCCCTGCTGCGCCAGCATGCAGAAGTGCGCGAAAAAGTGGTGACGTTGTTTGCCGAAGCCGAGCCTTTTACCCCCTCGGATGATGTGGATGCGCAGCTCTACAACGGATTTTTCAGCGATGCCGATCGTGCAGCGATGAATATCGTGCGCCAGACGCCGCCGCAGAATTTACCGGCGCTGGATTTAACCTTTGATGACAAGCGTATCGCGAAGTTGTTGTTTCGTTATCGGGCGCGCAATTTCCCCGGTACGCTGGATGACACCGAGCAGCAACGCTGGTTACAGCATCGTCGCGAAGCGCTGAATGCTGAACGCGTGCAGGCGTTTCTGCTGGAGCTGGAGTCGTTGGCGAGTTTGCATGAAGGGAATGCGGAGAAGCTGGGTTTGTTGAAAGCGCTGTATTTGTACGCGCAGGAGCTGGTTTCTTAGTCAAGAGCGGGCGGATGCCCGCTCTCACCTCAGTTAGATCAACGCCCACACCAGCCAGGTCAGTGCAAAACCGCTTAGCCCCATCAATGTGGTCAGGACTGTCCAGGTCTTCAGGCCATCGGCGACGGACAGCCCCAGATAACGGGTCACTACCCAAAATCCGGCATCATTCACATGTGACAAGCCGAGGCCACCAAAACAGGCTGCCAGCGTCACCAGCACACGCTGCATATCGGTGACATCACCGACCGCCTGACTCAGCAGGCCACTGGTGGTGAGAATTGCCACGGTGGCGGAACCCTGCGACGCACGCAGCGCCAGCGACAGAATGAATGCGGCCGGAACCAATGGCAGGTGGAGTGTCTCCAGCGTTACCGCCAGCGCTTTGCCCACGCCTGACTCGACCAGCACTTTACCAAAAGCGCCACCCGCGCCGGCGACCAGAATGACACTGGCGGAACTGGGGATCGCGCGGCCGGTCAAATCTTCCAGTTTGTCCTTGCTCCAGCCACGACGCACGCCGAGCAACCATGCTGCCAACGCCAGGGCAATCAACAGCGCAATCGGTGGGGTGCCGATGACGGTCATAATTGACCGTAAAACACTGCCCTCAGCCAGCATGGAGTGTGACAGGGTACCCAGCACAATTAATACAATCGGCACCACGATCAAACCAGCAATGGTCATCGCGCCCGGAGGGGTTTCCTGGGTGCTGGTCGTCCCTTCTGGTTTTGCCAGTTGCAATTGTTCCAGTACATCAACGGACAGATGGTACTGACGGCGATTCATCATTTTCGCCACGTAGTAACCAACAATGCCGACCGGGATGGAGATCAGAATACCGAGCATCATCAGCCAGCCCATATCGGTATGCAGTATGCCCGCCGCTGCCGCCGCCCCTGGATGGGTTGGCAATGCCACATGCACCGTCAACATCACACCGGCCATCGGCAGACCAAACTTCACGGGCGAGACGCGTGCCACTTTGGTGAAACCGTAAATAAGTGGGATAACGATGATAAAGCCCACTTCGAAAAATACCGGAATACCGAGGATAAATGCCGCCATTGTCAGCGCAGCGACGGTACGTTTCATACCCAGCGTTTTACTGAAACGCTGGGCCAGCGACTCCGCGCCGCCAGAGGCTTCAATCACTGCGCCGAGCATCGCCCCCAGCACGATAATAATGGTGATATGTCCCAGCAGGCTGCCCATGCCGCTATAAATGGTCTCCATGATTTTTTCCGCCGGGATACCGGTAGCAATCGCCACCAGCAGGCTGACAATCAACAGAGCAACAAACGGATGAACTCTGGCTTTAATCACCAGCAGCAGCAGGATCACAATGCTGGCGACAGCGATGGTTAACAACAACGCGGTTGACATGATAGTCCTCTGATTTAATTAGTATATTCGGGTACAGACTTCTCTGGTTCAGGCAAAACAAAGGTTACAAAAGCCCCACGGGGCAACGTGTGTCCTGTGTGTGGGGCGGTAAAACTCAGGGTTATTGTGCGTAAGGTGCGAACCAGCCCAGACCCGCTTCCGTGGTGGTGCGAGGAAAGTATTCACAGCCAACCCAACCGTCGTAACCCACCTCATCCAGCAGGTTGAACAGCCACGGATAGTTGATTTCACCTTCATCCGGCTCATGGCGATGCGGTGCAGAAGCAATCTGGATATGACGATAGCGACCCGCATAGGTCTTAATCAGGTGACTGAGATTGCCATCCACCAACTGCGCGTGGAACAGATCCAATTGGGTGAAAACATTCGATCTGTCGATGCGCTCCATCATCGCCAGCGTCTGGTACTGACTGGCGTAGAGGTAATGCGGTTTGGTTACCGGATTCAGCGCTTCCAACAGCAGGCGAATCCCATGCGGGGCAAAACGTTCAGCTGCGTAATGCATGTTGCTGACAAACGTTGTTTCATACGCCGTACGGTCAGCCCCTGGCGCGACGGTCGCCGCCATCACATGTACCTGCGGGCAGTTGAGCGCCAGTGCATACTCCAGCGCACGATCGATATCCGCGTGCGCCTCCGCTTCGCGGCCCGGAATGGCTGAAACACCCCACTCCCCTGCGGCAACATTGCCTGCGGCGGTATTGAACAGCACCAGTTCCAGTTGATATTTCTCCAGTTCGGCTTTCAGCACCTCTGCCGGGTAGTCATAAGGAAACAGGAATTCAACGGCGCGAAACCCCGCGTTGGCTGCCGCAGCGAAACGTTCCAGAAACGGCACTTCATTGAATTGTGTAGATAAATTAGCAGCAAACTTTGGCATCAGTAATTCCTCAACTCTGCCACTTCGTCATCACTCAGATAACGAATGGCACGATCGCCCAGCGTGAACATCAGGCGTGCCGTTTCTTCCAACTCTTCGGTGTTATCCGCCGCTTCGCGTAACGTTTTCCCGACCACCACCGGCCCGTGGTTTGCCAGTAAAAAGGCGCGATAACGTGACGCCAGTTGTGCCAGGTCTTCCGCCAGGCGCTGATCGCCTGGCTTGTAATACGGCACCACCGGCACATCCCCCACGCGCATCACCACATAAGGCGTAAATGGACGGATGCAGTTTTCCGTGTCCAGCCCCTGCAAGCAGGAGAGCGCCGTCAGGTAATGACTGTGCAGATGAACCACCGCTTTGCATTGTGGGTTGTTCAGATAGAGTGCGCGGTGAAAAGCGATCTCTTTTGACGGCTTATCACCGGAAATCCATTCGCCCTGCATCGTCACTTTCGACAGACGGTCGGCCTGTAACTCGCCAAGGCAGGAACCGGTTGGCGTCGCCAACAGGTTGCCATCTTCCAGTAACAGCGACAGGTTTCCTGCCGAGCCGGTCGCGTAACCACGCTGAAAAAACGAGGCGCCGAGTTGCACCATCTCCAGGCGGGCTTGTTGTTCGGTCATGCAGAGAACTCCGTTTGTGCGCGGGCGAAAAATTGTTCATCGCCAAAGTTGCCTGATTTCAGGGCCAGCGACAGCGGTTGATGAATATCACGCACCCAGGGTACGCCGGGTGAAATCGTCGGACCAATGTGGAAGGCGGTCACACCGAGGGTTTGTGCCACCACTCCCGAGGTCTCACCACCGGCCACAATAAACCGCTGCCAGCCGCGTGCCTTCAGCTCACGGGTAACGGCGGCAAACAGCAGCTCAACCGCTTCACTGCTGCGTGCGGCACCGTACTGCTGCTGAATCGCCTGCAACTGCTGTGCATCGGCAGTGGCGTAAAGCAGCGGAGCCAGAGCCTGCTGGCTGTTCGCCGCCACCCAGTCGCACAATTCATCGGCATAGCTGGCCGCATCTTCGAGACAGCGCTCAACCTGCACCTCGAATGAGGGCGCGATCTGGCGATAGGCGTTGACCTGGCGGTTGGTCATTTGCGAGCAGGAACCCGAGATGACAACCGCACGCTGGCCCTGTGGCCGCCCGGCCCACTCCGCTTCGGCCGCATTCTGTTGCGCCGTTGACCAGGCGCGAGCAATACCGATTGCCAGCCCGGAACCGCCGGTCACAAGGCGCATCTCTTTTAAGGCCTCACCCTGGGTCAGCAGGTGTTGCTCATGCAGCGCATCCAGCACCACATAGTTGATACCCTGGGTTTTCAACGTTGCCAGTTGGTCACGCACCACATCTGCGCCTTTATCCAGTTGGCTGGCATTGATCACGGCAGCCTTACCCTGCGCCTGACGCGTCATCAGACGTACCAGGTTGCTATCCGTCATCGGTGTCACCGGATGATGGCGCATGCCGGATTCCGACAGCAGTTGATCAGCGACAAACAGGTAACCCTGATAGACGGTACGGCCATTGACGGGTAAAGAAGGTGAAATCACCGTCTGGCTTTCACCTAATTCAGCCAGCAGTGCATCCGTCACCGGACCGATATTGCCCAGGGCGGTGCTGTCAAAGGTGGAGCAATATTTAAAGTAGAAACGATCGCAGCCCTGCTGCTGCAACCAGCGCAGTGCCGCCAGCGACTGATCAATCGCCTGCTGAGGTGGGCACGAGCGTGACTTCAGGCTGATAACGATCGCCCGTGCACTCAGGCTATCCACACTTTCCGGCACGCCGTTGTACTGAATTGTCGGCAGGCCGTTTTGCACCAGAAAACTGGCGATATCAGTCGCGCCGGTAAAATCGTCAGCAATGACACCTAAACGCATGGTTACTTCCCCTTCGGCTGGGGCAGCGTGATGCCACTGAAGATTTTGATCACCGCACTGTCGTCTTCACGCCCGTAACCCGCGTTGCTGGCTTCGGTAAACATGTTGAGTGCAGTCGAGGCCAGTGGTAGCGGGAAATGCAGGGATTTGGCGGTGTCGGCCACCAGGTTGAGGTCTTTGACAAAGATATCGACCGCTGATTTCGGTGAATAGTCGCCATCCACCACATGACGCATGCGGTTTTCAAACATCCAGGAGTTTCCTGCTGCATTGGTCACGACGTCATACATGGTTTCCAGCGGGATGCCTGCTCGCGCAGCCAGTGCCATCGCTTCTGCACCAACGGCGATATGCACGCCTGCCAGTAACTGATGAACGATTTTCACTGTTGAGCCAAGACCGATGTCGCTACCCACGCGGTAGACTTTCGCGGCAACCGCGTTCAGTACCGGTTGCAGGCGAGCAAAGGCTTCCTCGCTACCGGACGCCATCACCGTCATGTCGCCGGTTGCTGCTTTCGCTGCGCCGCCGGATACCGGCGCATCCAACATCACCAGTTGATGCTGCGCCAGTTGTTGTTCAATGGACTGCGCATCCTGGGCTGAGATGGTGGAGGACACCATGACCACGGTACCGGGTTTCAGTTGTGCCGCCAGACCGTTGTCTCCGAACAGAATCGCTTTAACCTGCGCGGCATTGACCACCAGCAGTAACACCGCATCCAGTTCCTGAGCGAACGCGGCAGCGGAGGTCTGTGCGTCACGCGCGCCGGCCTGACGCAGGGTTTCCAGCGCCTGGGGATTGAGATCAACCCCCCAGGTGTTTAAACCGGCACGAATACAGGACTGCGCCGCGCCCATACCCATCGAACCCAAACCTACTACACAGATATTATTGACGGTTGCTGACACAGCGAACCTCCATTGTTAATTTAAGTGATTATTTGTTCATTGCTGTTAATTCTGCCGCAGACACTGGCGGATAAATGTGCGGAGAATCACAAAAATTAACTTCGACGCATCTCTCATAACAACATTTCACACAGCCACGACGTGGCTTATCCGCAGACTTTTGGCGATTTTTGCTTACATTCCACAGGGATAATATCTACTGCATGTAAAGAGACGATGCTCTACAATGTGAAAAAATGATAATTTCATGGAGGCGATTGTGATTCCGGTTGAACGTCATCAACAGATTTTAGCGCTGGTTGCCGAGCGTGGCGTTGTCAGTATCGCCGAGCTAACCGAGCGGCTGGGGGTATCCCATATGACCATCCGCCGTGATGTGCAGAAGCTGGAGGAACAAGGCGCGGTGCTCTCAGTATCAGGCGGCGTGCGGTCGGCAGACAGACTGGCGGCAGAACCGTCTCATCTGGCAAAAACCAGCATGTACAGCAACGAGAAGATGGCGATTGGCCAGTTGGCGGCGCGTCATATTCCGCGTAATAGTTGCATATACCTTGATGCCGGCACCACCACGCTGGCCCTCGCGCGGGAACTGCTTGACCGGGAGGATTTACTGGTGGTCACCAATGACTTTGTCATCGCGCGTCTGTTGATGGAAAGCAGCAACTGTAAGCTGATCCATACCGGGGGAACCGTTTGTCGGGAAAACCGTTCCAGCATTGGTGCCGCTGCGGCGCGCAGTTTGCGCCAACTGGCGATTGATATCGCGTTCATATCCGCCTCGTGTTGGGGACCGCGCGGATTATTTACCCCTGATGAAGAGAAAGTGCCGGTAAAACAGGCAGCGAGCGATGTCAGTAGCAAGCGGATATTGTTAAGCGACAGTTCCAAGTACAACAAGATTGCCACGCATCTGGCATTGCCGCTGGAACGGATTGATACGCTGATTACGGATAACGAATTGAGTAAAGCGGCGCGCGAGACGTTAAGTTTGGGGAGTTGGGAATTACAGATTGCCGGTTAACGGATGAACGCGATGTCGATGACAAAGGCGCGGTGACCCGCGCCTTTAGGGAAGGTGCGCATTAGCGCGCACCTTGCCGACTTACACTTCTTCGCTGTACTGCGGCACCGGGTTACGGAAGGTGCGCGTAACCACCGCGAGGTAAATAATCCCCACCGCAGCCCAGACCAGACCCAATACCATTGAAGTCTCTTCCAGGTTAATCCACAGCGCGCCAACAGTCATCGCACCCAACACCGGCAGCACCAGATAGTGAATGTGATCTTTCAGCGTTTTATTGCGCTTCTCACGCACCCAGAACTGGGCAATCACCGACAGGTTCACAAAGGTAAACGCCACCAGCGCACCGAAGTTAATCAGCGCGGTTGCAGTAACCAGGTCAAAGTTGATCGCCAGCAGCGCAATGGCACCGACCAGCAGCACGTTCAATGACGGGGTACGCCATTTCGGATGGATATAACCGAAGAAACGCTCCGGGAATACACCATCACGGCCCATCACATACATCAGACGGGAAACACCGGCGTGCGCCGCCATGCCAGATGCCAGCACCGTGACCACCGAGAAGATCAGGATACCAACCTGCAAGGCTTTACCCGCCACAAACAGCATGATTTCCGGCTGTGATGAGTCCGGATTCTGGAAGCGTGAGATATCCGGGAAGTAGAGTTGCAGGAAGTAAGACACCGCAATAAAGATCACGCCACCAATCAACGCGGTGAGGAAAATCGCGCGCGGAATGGTACGTTCAGCGTCTTTGGTCTCTTCCGACAGCGAACTGATGCCGTCAAAGCCGAGGAACGAGAAACACAAAATGGTCGCACCGGTGATCATCGGTACCACATGGGCATCCTGTGACCAGAACGGTTTGCTGCTGGTCAACGTACCTGCGCCAACACCGTGGACAACACCGTAAATCACCATGCCGGTAATCACGATCATCACCAACACCTGCAACACCACAATCACGCTGTTGAAGTTGGCTACGGTTTTGATGCCGCGCAGGTTGGAGAGCGTCATAAAGCCCACCAGCAGCACGACAAAAATCCATGACGGGATCCCCGGCACCAGCGTTTCAAAATAGCTTTTCGCCAGCAGGATGTTGATCATCGGCATGAACAGATAGTCCAGCAGGGATGACCAGCCCACCATAAAGCCAACGTGTGGGCTAATGGCCTTCTGTGCATAGGTATAAGCGGAGCCCGCAGATGGGAAGCGGCGTACCAGCTTACCGTAGCTAATAGCAGTGAACAGAATGGCGATCAGCGCGAACGCATACGCAGTGGCGACGTGGCCGTCGGTCAGACCCGATACGATGCCGAAAGTATCAAACAGGGTCATTGGCTGCATATAGGCCAGGCCCATCATGACCACCGGGATCAGAGTCAGGGATTTTTTCAGATGTGCACGCTGCGGTGCGCCAGAGGTATTAAGCGACATCGTTCAGCCCCCCTACAGCAACAACCTGACTGGGTTGTACCACAGGGAAACTGCGCAAATTGCGACAGGAGGTGGGTTGATAAGCAAGAGTGCTCATCACAGCGCCGTAGTCATCACGAAAGCGAGAACCAGCCAGCGCTGGTGCAGTTGAAAACATCCCCATCTTTTTTCCTCAAAATCTCACGCACAACGCGTGTTTGTAGTGTCTATCTATCCGGATGCGTGTCCGGCCTCGGTTGAAGTAGAGTGAAATCACTATGCAAAAAATAACCGACGCGATAAGCGTCGGTTATGTTGGTATTTTGCAGGGCGCATATTTTGCCTTAATTACTGGCATCAATACAAGATGTTGCGCTAAATCTCCCTGCTTCAGGCGTTCTTCAGCATCCAGTCAATCTCGGTGGCGGTGATAAGTCGCTCAAACTGCATCAGTTCATACTGTTTGCAGCTGTGCCACACCGCACTGAAACGCTCGCCCAGCAGCTTCTGTAGCGGATAGCTGTTCTCAAATTCGTACAGCGCATCGCTCTGACGAATCGGTAGCGCCAGTCCTTCCGCTTCATGGCCGTTGCCTTTCACCGGATGCGGCAACGGCAATTGATTGTCCAGTCCGTGTACAATACCGGCAAGAATGGTTGACACCACCAGGTAAGGATTCGCATCGGCCCCCGCCACGCGGTATTCCACGCGATGATTATCGACATCGCCACAGGGAATGCGCAGCGCCACAGTACGGTTGTTGTGCCCCCATGAGGCCTGAAGGGGGACAAAAGCATCCGGCAGAAAACGACGATAGGCGTTCACGTTGGGAGCCAGCAGTGCCATTGATGCAGGCATTAAATCGATCATGCCTGCCAGCGCACGTTTCAGCAGCGGCGAATCACTACCGTCATCAAGGGAAAAGGCGTTGTGGTCGGCAGCATCCAGCATACTGATATGCACATGCATGCCGCTACCGGCGTACTCTTCATAGGGTTTCGCCATGAAAGTCGCCGTCATGCCGTGATTTTCTGCGACCTGACGAACCAGACGCTTGAGTTGAATTGCGTGATCGCAGGCTTTCAATATATCGCGCGTATGGTGCAGATTGATCTCGAACTGTCCCGGTGAGGCCTCCGCCAGGGCACCATCGGCCGGTATTCCCTGCTGCTTCGCCAGGGAATCAATATCCCGTAACACATCGGCAAAGTGATCAAGGTTATCCACCGAATAGACCTGGCTTTGCATGTTGCGCTCATCGCTACCGGGTGCGCACGGCGGTTGGATATAGCCTTCCGCATCGCGTTTTTTATCGACCAGATAGAACTCCAGCTCTACCGCTACCACCGGAAATAATCCCCGATTGCGCAGTTGTTGCCACAATTGATTGAGGACATTACGGGGTTCAACGTCAAAGGGAGTGCCATCTTGGTTGCACATGGTCAACATCAGTTGCGCGACACGTTGCGGGTCGGCGGCGGAAGGCATTAAAGAACCGGGAACAGGAAAGCAGATATTGTCAGGTTCGCCGAGTGCCTGTCCCAGTCCAGCCTCTTCGACGGTATTACCCAAAATATCCATAGCGAAAACCGAAGCCGGGAAGTAACACCCTTTTTCCAGTTTTGCCAGCGCTGAGACGGGAATGCGCTTACCGCGAAATACCCCATTCAGATCGTTCAGAAGAATATCGACATATTGCGTTTCAGGATGGCGTTCCAGCCAGGTTTTCACCTCCAGCTGGAACGCGCTGGTTCGCTTCTCTTCACTATGTCGCGTGAAGTCTTCTACTTCTACGAGGTTCGTCATGATCCCACCCGCCCTTTACCGTTTGTCAGGTTTGCGCAATGCTCAAAATAACAGCCACAAATCTAAGATAGCTCCTGGAGAAAAAGTGTGCAAATGTAACAAATCTGTTTGAAGATTAGCCAGACGGTTGCTAGATTGACATTATATTGCACACTTTTACGTCAGGTGCGCTTTATCGGCGAAAATATTGAACAGCGACGCGGAGACGTAATGGGCATTATTTTTGACAAACCCTTGATTGGCGTAGTGATGTGTCAGAACAACATCGGTAGCCATCCTGGGCAGACCGTCCATAACAAGTATCTTGATGCCATCGTGCTCGCCGGTGGCCTGCCCCTCCCTTTGCCGCATCAACTGATGCAAGCCCCTCATCTATTAGAAAACAGTATGACGTTGCTGGATGGCATTTTGCTGACGGGCAGCCCGAGCAACATCGAACCCTGGCATTATGGCGAAGAAGGTGTGGAGCCTCATGCCGATCCGGCCCGCGACCGTCTCGCATTCGGCCTGATTACCCATGCGGTGGGAAAAAAGATGCCGATACTGGGTATTTGTCGGGGATTGCAGGAGATGGTGGTGGCAAATGGAGGGTCGTTGCATCGCTATCTTCACCTCACTCATCAATTCCAGGAGCATCGTGAGGATGACACGCTGCCGCTGGAACAACAGTATGCCCCTGTGCATGAGGTAAAACCGGAAGCCGATGGTCTGCTCAGCCACATACTTGGTAGCGATGCCGCTTTTAGAGTGAATTCGCTCCATCAACAGGGGGTCCGTGAACCCGGCCCCCAACTGCGCATCGAGGCGCGCGCAGCCGATGGCCTGCCAGAAGCGGTCAGTTTACGTCAGCACCCGTTTGCTCTGGCGGTACAGTGGCATCCGGAGTGGCATTCAACCGACGATCCGGTTTCGCGCCAGTTGTTCGAGGCATTTATTCACGCCGCTGTTCGTTATCACAAGGAAAAACGACCATGAACGACGCCACTCTGGCACCCGGACGACGTTTATCGCAAATCCGGCAGGAGTTGGGATTGTCTCAGCGTCGCGTCGCTGAGTTGTCAGGTTTGACCCATAGCGCCATCAGCACCATCGAGCAGGATAAAGTCAGCCCGGCGGTGAGTACCCTACAAAAACTGCTGAAGGTGTACGGGTTATCGCTATCAGAATTTTTTTCCGAGCCGAAGCAGGACTACACACCACGCGTGATTGTTCGCCCCGATGATCGGGTGGAGATTGGCAGCCTGGGGGTGTCGTTACAGCTGATTGATAATGGGGCATCGCAGCGAGCGCTGGCGATGCTGTTGGAGCATTACGCGCCAGGTTCCAGTACCGGTGAAAAACTCCGCCATCCCGGCGAAGAGACTGGCACCGTACTGGAGGGCGAAATTACGCTGGTAGTGAATGGTCAGAGCTATCATCTGTACGCCGGAGAAAGCTACGTCATCGATACCGGTTTACCGCATAGCTTTACCAATATGTCCGATCAGCCGTGCCGAATTGTGAGCGCCCATTCGCCGGCAAATTTCTGAGGCCACGCGCAGAAGGAGGTTGTGATGCAACATGTGGAGAGTTATTACGCCGCAACAGCGGATGCGCATGAACCCTGGCCGGAATTGCAGGAGAGCATTCGATGTGACGTCTGCATTATCGGTGGCGGCTTTACCGGCCTGTCATCGGCGCTGTATCTCACTGAAGCGGGTTACGATGTGGTGCTGTTGGAGGCGGCGAAAATCGGCTTTGGTGCCAGTGGACGTAATGGCGGCCAGGTGGTCAATTCTTACAGCCGCGACGTTGATGTGATTGAACAACGTTACGGCAAAGACACCGCAAAGATGCTTGGCAGCATGATGTTCGAAGGTGCGGACATTATTCGCGACCGTATCGATCGCTATGCCATCGCCTGTGACTATCGCCCCGGCGGAATTTTTGCCGCGTTAAATAATCGCCAGATGGGCCATCTGCGTAACCAGAAAGCCAGTTGGGCGCGCTATGGCAACCATGAGCTGGAATTGCTGGATGAGCGTGGTATCCGCCGTGAAGTGGCGACCGACCGTTACGTTGGGGGATTGCTGGACAAACGCGGCGGGCATCTGCATCCATTGAATCTGGCGCTGGGGGAAGCCGAGGCCATCCGGCGGCATGGCGGGCGTATCTATGAACAATCTGCCGCGTTGAAGGTGGAGTATGGCACACCGCATCGGGTAAAAACGGCGCGCGGCGATGTTAGCGCCACCTTTGTCATTTTCGCTGGCAACGCCTATCTCCCGACGCAACTGGAACCACGTCTGGGCCGTAAAAGCATGCCTTGCGGCTCACAAATCGTCACCACCGAACCGCTGAGTCGCGATTTGGCGCTCAGTCTGCTGCCGAATAATCATTGCGTAGAAGACTGTAATTATCTGCTCGACTATTTCCGTCTCACCGCAGACAACCGCCTGTTATACGGCGGCGGTGTGGTGTATGGCGCACGCGAGCCGGAGGATATTGATGCATTGATTCGCCCGAAGCTGCTGCGCACCTTCCCGCAGTTGCGCGATGTGAAGCTCAGCTATCGCTGGAGCGGAAATTTCCTGCTGACGCTGTCACGGATGCCGCAGTTTGGCCAACTGGAGAAGAATGTTTACTTTATGCAGGGTGACAGTGGTCATGGCGTGACCTGTACCCACTTATCCGGCAAGCTGATCGCGGAAGTCCTGCGCGGCCAGGCGGAACGGTTTGATGCCTTTGCCCGATTGCCACATTTGCCCTTCCCTGGCGGAAGACGCTTTAAGGTGCCACTCACTGCGATGGGTGCGGTGTGGTATGCGTTGCGGGATCGATTGGGGGTGTAACCTTAGAAAGGGGAAATACAGCCTTATCTTACAGTTAATAACGTTATCCTTACCAAAACTTGCTATATCGCTGTTCTGGTGACAAGATCGTGAGCGTTTTCCAGAATGGGTGGCAAAATGCTAAAACGGTTTACCCGATATGCCTCAATTGGTGTCCTTAATACTCTGATTCATTGGGCTATTTTTGGCACATTGTACAATCTTGGTTTTAAGCAATCCGTCTCGAACTTCATTGCGTTTTGCACGGCTGTCACCTTTTCATTTTTTGCCAACGCCCGATGGACATTTAACGCGCAAGCCACCACGGCGCGATATATTTTCTATACCGTGTTTATGGGGGCCACCGCGCTTGCTGTGGGATGGGCTGCTGATAACGCACATATCAATCCACTGCTGACTCTGATCCTTTTCTCGGCGATAAGCCTGGTTTGCGGTTTTTTCTGGTCAAAATTATTCGTTTTCAGGGAGCGAAAATGAAAATCTCACTGATAGTTCCTGTTCTTAACGAAGAAGAAGCACTGCCGGTCTTTTATAACGCCATCCGGAATTTCAATGGATTTGGCGATGATGACGTTGAGATTGTCTTTATTAATGATGGAAGCACGGATAGCACTGAACAGATACTGCAAAATATTAGCCTCGATGATCAGCTGGTTAAATATGTCACCTTTACCCGCAATTTTGGCAAAGAGCCCGCTCTCTTTGCCGGACTTGAAGCCTCAACGGGAGATGTGGTTATCCCGATTGATGTCGATTTGCAGGACCCGATTGCGATAATTCCCCAACTTGTTGAGAAGTGGCGGAACGGTGCTGATGTGGTATTGGCAAAACGTATCGACAGATCGTCAGATACTCACCTGAAGCGCAAAAGTGCCGAGTGGTTCTACCATTTACACAATAAGATTAGCAAACCACAGATTGAAGAAAACGTGGGCGATTTTCGACTGATGTCTCGTGAAGTTGTCGAGAACATCAAGTTGCTGCCTGAAAGAAATTTGTTTATGAAAGGCGTTTTGAGCTGGGTAGGTGGTAAAACTGAAGTCATTGAATATACCCGAGCAGAGCGCGTTGCGGGCACAACTAAGTTCAATGGCTGGAAACTCTGGAACCTTGCATTGGAAGGTATCACCTCCTTTTCCACCTTTCCTCTACGTATGTGGACCTATATTGGCCTGTTTGTTGCCGGGTTATCCTTTATTTATGGCACCTATATGGTGTTAAACACCCTTATTTTCGGCAACCCGGTACGAGGTTATCCTTCAATTCTGGTTTCAATCCTTTTCCTCGGTGGCATTCAGCTGATTGGGATTGGCGTCCTTGGGGAGTATATTGGCAGGATTTATATTGAGACGAAGAAAAGACCTCGCTATATAATAAAGAACAACGAGAACAAAAATGAGCCAAAATAAATATATAAATTCAAGGCGAATAAATATAAATCTAAACATGGTATTTGTTGTCATGCTAGTTACCTCTGTAATTATGACCTATTTGTTTTTCAGGTCATGGAACAATGCCTCTCCAGCCACACCTGAAGCAGCCGAATATCAGCTCGAAAGCTTTTCTGTCAACACCTGTCATTTTGAAGAAAAAAAGATAACCGTGACAGGATGGGCATTCGTTCCAGGAAACACAAAAGTTCTGAACAGGATTTATGCAAAAGAAAAAAACGGTGAATGGATTGAGTTAATGAGTTCCACCGTAGTTAGAAAAATTGATGACTCTGCACCTTCCATCCCCTCTAATCATGACAAGTCAGGATTCATTGCCACCAGGAGTGGTTTTTTATCAAGAAGCAGTTTCACGCACGATATCATGATTATTTCAATGGACAGCAAAGGAGCAGGCCATGCAGCCAAATATCATTGCAAACAAATGGATTAAAACATCTGTCCTCATTTGTGCGTTTACATACCTATTTATTATTGTAAGAAAATTACATCTCCGTGATTTTTCTGATGACCAGTACTTTATTAGCATATTTAATTCAAACCATATCATCCAAATCCTTGTTGAAAGATATTTTACATGGACGGGCCGATTCCCTATTGAACTATTGATGACAACTACCATTAGCTTTACGGCTTTCTGGAAGATTGGCGTCCCTCTGGCTGTCATTGTTTTGTGTTTTTCACTATCAAGAATTGTAAATAAGAAAGTCAGTGTAATATCTTTTGCTATTACACTGGGGTTATTTGCCACCATTCCAAACAATATAAACACGGATGCATCATGGTGGATTACCGGATTTTATAATTATCTTCTTCCCGTAACCCTTGCTATATACGCTTTCTCTGTGACGTATACCAACAGCAGCAGGCCAATTGAGAAAACTTTCTGTTTTATCGCAGTTTTTTATTTTTCATATATGGAGCAGGCAGGCATTGCATATGTAATAGCAATCAGCTGCATCTTGCTGTCAAATAAAGAATCACGGAACAAGTTTAATATAACAACTCTTACAATAAGCATAATAAACCTGGCTATTTGTCTCAAAGCGCCGGGAAACGAGCAAAGATTATTACTTGAACCATGGAATTGGTATCCACAATATACCACTTATGGCCTTATAAATAAACTTTCGCTTGGCTTTGATAAGTTACATCAGCTAATGACGTTCAGATGCAACACCCCATTGATCGGTCTTGTCGCAGCTATTATTGCCCTGAGATCTGTGGGTGGTAAGATGCTGCTATCAATCAAGATTGCGATGATTGTCATGATGACATTTATTGCATTATCCATAACAAACTCACTGACTGGTTTCTTCTCTAATATTTCCTTTTTCTATAGCACGACACTGGATGCATCTAACTGGTCATCAGAGAAAATTTTTCTTTCTTACTTGTATTTATTTATTGTCATTTCGTCCCTGTTTATCATTCTGTTGGACATGTTGATAAACAAAATGATCTCGCCCCTCCCAATTATTGCTATGTTTCTGGGGTTTATGTCCGTAACAATGTTGGGAATGTCTCCTACTGTTTACGCTTCAGGATTTAGAGTTGATTTTGTATTTGAAATAATGTGCATCCTTTCTTGCATGTATATTTTCAAAAAACTATTTATTTTGCGAAGTAACGCCATCGAATCACCAATGCAACATAATGCTGCGGTAGAGAGTTAATCCCTCACCACGGGGCCTTATGACAGGCCCCATGATTTACGCCACTATTCCAATGGCATCGTCATCGGGTCATTCCAACTGTATTCGAAGCCCAGTTCATCGCAAATCGCATTGCCATCAATGGTTTTGCCTGCATTCCCCGTCTGCTCAGCCACAAAGGTTGGCGCGGTCAGCCCAAGCTGACGCGCTACTGTCGGGTAAAATTCACAACGTGCCGGATGTTTCGGCGCACACAGGTTATATACATGCCCACCTTTCGGCGTCTGCAACAACAGCACAATTGCATCCACCACATCATCCAGATGCACCAGATTCACCACATGTGCGCCATCGCGTAAATCCGTTTTCCCGGCAAGGAAACGTCCGGGATGACGATTGGGTCCCACCAGCCCGGCGAGACGAACAATATCCACTGAGGTTCCCGGCAAATCGTGCAACCAGTTCTCCAGCGCCACCAGCGTTTTACCCGCTACGGTTTCTGGTCGCAACGGACTGTGCTCCTTCATCACTCCCGGACCTGGGCCGTACACTGAAGTGGAACTGGTGAAGATAATCCGCGGGACCTTAAAGGCTAATGCGGTATCCACCACATTTTGTACCGCCTGCATATAATCTTCGCCGCCCTGCACAGTACGACTGGCGGGTAAGGTCACCACCAGCGCATCCACCGACATTAGCGCTTCCAGATCGTCTGCCTCGCACTCCAGCTCAGGTGTCAGCACCAGTTGAAACGCCTCAATGCCACAACGACGAGCCGCATCTACCCCATCTGGCGAGGTTTTGCTGCCCGTCACCTGCCAGCCGCGTGTCGCCAGCGCCATCGCCAACGGCATGCCCAGCCATCCCAGCCCCACAATCGCGACCTTTTTCATATCGACTCCCGGCTTCGCTGCTCAAAGACACTTCATCTTAGTGCTGTCGTGGGTGTCAAACCAGCGCTAACTGTTGTGGGAGATTCCAGAAATTGACGTTAAAAAAGGCTTGCCACACGTCGCTATCTTCGCTAGGTTAATCAGCACGCAAATGAATACCCATTCAGCAACGGAATTTTTTATGACACGCGTTCAGTTCAACCACCATCATCACCATCATCCTGACTAGTCTTTCAGGCGATGTGTGCTGGAAGACGTTTAGGATCTTCCAGTGGTGTGAGCGCAAAGAGAGCCCCCGGAAGATCATCTTCCGGGGGTTTTTTTATGGGCTGACGCAACCCAACTGAGTTCAGACAGGAATGAATAAGAGGACAGGAACCATGTTAGATAACACCCGTTTACGCATAGCTATGCAGAAATCTGGCCGTTTAAGTGATGAATCACGCGAACTGCTGGCACGCTGTGGCATTAAAATTAACCTTCAGCAGCAGCGTCTGATTGCGTTTGCGGAAAACATGCCAATCGACATCCTGCGCGTGCGCGATGACGATATTCCCGGACTGGTGATGGATGGCGTGGTGGATCTTGGCATCGTGGGCGAAAACGTGCTGGAAGAGGAGCTATTAACGCGCCGCGCCCAGGGTGAGGATCCGCGTTACTTTACTCTGCGTCGTCTCGATTTTGGCGGTTGCCGCCTGTCGCTGGCAATGCCGGTTGACGCAGAGTACACCGGTCCGCAATGCCTTGATAAATCCCGCATTGCCACCTCTTACCCTCACCTGCTGAAAAAGTATCTCGATAAACAAGGCGTTGCTTTTAAATCCTGCCTGCTGAATGGTTCAGTTGAAGTGGCACCCCGTGCCGGTCTGGCCGACGCGATTTGCGACCTGGTGTCTACCGGCGCCACGCTGGAGGCCAATGGCCTGCGCGAAGTTGAAGTCATTTATCGCTCAAAAGCGGTATTGATCCAACGTGACGGCGAGCTGTCCGGCGCCAAACAAGAGCTGGTCGACAAACTGATGACCCGTATTCAGGGTGTCATCAAAGCGCGTGAGTCCAAATACATCATGCTGCACGCGCCGAGCGAGCGTCTGGAAGAAGTGATTGCCCTGCTGCCGGGTGCGGAGCGTCCTACCGTCCTGCCGCTGGCCGGCGAAGTCAGCCGTGTGGCGATGCACATGGTGAGCAGCGAAACGCTGTTCTGGGAAACCATGGAAAAACTGAAAGCCCTTGGTGCCAGCTCAATTCTGGTGCTGCCGATTGAAAAAATGCTGGAGTGACCGAATGAGCGCCCTGATGACCCCGATTGACTGGCAGCAATGCAGCACCGAGCAGCAACAGGCGTTACTGATGCGTCCGGCGATTTCCGCCTCCGACAGCATCAGCCAGGTGGTGCGTGATGTCCTGGCACAGGTAAAAGAGAACGGTGACGATGCGCTGCGTGAATTCAGCGCGCGTTTTGATAAAGCGCAGGTGGATAACCTGCGTGTGACGGCCGAGCAGATGCAAGCCGCCAGTGACCGCCTGAGCGACAGATTGAAGCAGGCAATGGCCGTGGCCGTGGGCAATATCGAAACTTTCCACAACGCACAGATTCTGGCGACAGTGGATGTGGAGACACAACCCGGCGTGCGCTGCCAACAGATTACGCGCCCGGTGCAATCGGTTGGCCTGTACATTCCAGGCGGTTCTGCCCCGCTGTTTTCCACCGTATTGATGCTGGCAACCCCGGCACGCATCGCTGGTTGTGGCCGTGTGGTGCTGTGCTCACCACCGCCGATTGCCGACGAGATCCTCTATGCCGCTCAACTGTGTGGCGTGCAGGAGGTGTTTCAGGTTGGTGGCGCGCAGGCGATTGCCGCCCTCGCTTTCGGCACCGACACCGTACCAAAAGTGGACAAGATCTTTGGTCCAGGCAACGCGTATGTCACCGAGGCCAAGCGTCAGGTGAGCCAGCGTCTGGATGGTGCAGCGATAGATATGCCTGCCGGTCCGTCTGAAGTGTTGGTGATTGCCGATGCTGGCGCAACCCCAGCCTTTGTGGCTTCTGATTTGTTGTCCCAGGCCGAACATGGCCCGGATTCGCAGGTGATTCTGCTGACGCCATCACTGGAACTGGCAAACGGCGTCGCCGCCGCAGTTGACGAGCAACTGGCGCAGTTGCCGCGTGCCGCCACCGCGCGTCAGGCGTTAGCCAGCAGCCGCCTGATTGTGGCGCAAGATCTGGCGCAGTGCGTCGCCATCTCGAACCAATACGGCCCTGAGCACCTGATTATTCAGACGCGTACTCCGCGTGACCTGGTCGATAGCATCACCAGCGCCGGTTCGGTGTTCCTGGGTGACTGGTCGCCTGAATCAGCCGGTGATTATGCCTCCGGTACTAACCATGTACTGCCGACCTATGGCTACACCGCCACCTGCTCGAGCCTCGGTCTGGCGGATTTTCAGAAGCGTATGACCGTGCAGGAACTGACGCCACAGGGTTTCCTTAACCTCGCGGCCACCATCGAAACCCTGGCCGCCGCTGAGCAGCTGGAAGCCCACAAAAACGCCGTTACCCTGCGTGTTGCGGCCCTGAAGGAGCAAGCATGAGCCTGAATGTTGAAGATTTGGCCCGCGCCAATGTGCGCGCGCTGACGCCGTATCAATCAGCCCGTCGCCTGGGGGGTAACGGTGATGTGTGGCTGAACGCCAACGAATTCCCGCTGCCGGTGCCGTTTGAGTTGTCGCAGCAGACGCTGAACCGTTACCCGGAATGCCAGCCGAAGTTGGTGATCGAGCGTTATGCCGGTTATGCCGGCGTCAGCCCGGAGCAGGTACTGGTGAGCCGTGGCGCGGATGAAGGTATTGAACTGGTGATGCGTGCTTTCTGTGAACCGGGCAAAGACGCGATTCTGTTCTGCCCGCCGACGTATGGCATGTACAGCGTCAGCGCTGAAACCATCGGTATCGAATACCGCACCGTGGCAGCGCTGGACGACTGGCAATTGAATCTGCCCGCCATTGCTGACCAGCTCGACGGGGTGAAAGTGGTGTATATGTGCAGTCCGAACAACCCGACCGGCAACCTGATCAACCCGGACGATATCCGCGCCCTGCTGGATATGACCGCCGGAAAAGCGCTGGTGGTGGCGGATGAAGCCTATATCGAATTTTGCCCGCAAGCGACGCTGGCTGGCTGGTTGAAAGATTATCCGCATCTGGTGATTCTGCGCACCCTGTCGAAAGCCTTTGCGCTGGCTGGCCTGCGCTGCGGCTTTACGCTGGCGAACAAGCCAGTGATCGACCTGCTGCTGAAAGTGATTGCACCTTACCCGCTCGCCACCCCGGTAGCGGATGTGGCGGCTCAGGCGCTGAGCGAGCAGGGGCTGGCGCTGATGCGCGAACACGCGCTGCAACTGAATGCCAACCGTAGCTGGCTGCTGGAACAGCTGCCGCAGATCGCTTGTGTGGAAGCGGTATTCTCAAGCGAGACAAACTATATTCTGGCGCGTTTCACCGATTCTCCGAAAGTGTTTAAAACCCTGTGGGATGAAGGCATTATCCTGCGTGACCAGAATAAAAACCCCGGCCTGGCGGGATGTCTGCGCATCTCAATCGGCACCCGTGAAGAGTGCGAGCGCTTAATCGCCGCGCTGCAAGCCTTACCTGTGGAGCAAGCATGAGTCAGAAGACCCTTTTTATCGACCGCGACGGCACCATCATCTCTGAACCCCCGGTGGATTTTCAGGTGGATCGCATGGACAAGCTGGCCTTCGAGCCAAACGTGATCCCTGCCCTGCTGGCGCTGCAAAGCGCCGGTTACCAGCTGGTGATGATCACCAATCAGGATGGTCTGGGTACCGACAGCTTCCCGCAGGCCGATTTTGATGGGCCGCACAACCTGATGATGCAGATCCTGACGTCGCAGGGTATCCGTTTCAGTGACATCCTGATCTGCCCGCATAAGCCGGAAGACAACTGCGATTGCCGTAAACCAAAAACCAAAATGGTTGAAGCCTGGCTGGCAGAAGGCGCGCTGGATGTGGCGAACAGCTATGTGATCGGCGATCGTCACACCGATATCCAGCTGGCGCAAAATATGGGTATTCAGGGCCTGCGTTACGGTGCAGAAGGTGAAGACTGGAACGCTATCCAGCAACGTCTGACCAAGCGCGATCGCTATGCGCTGGTTAACCGCAACACCAAAGAGACGCAGATTAAAGTTGAAGTGTGGCTCGACCGTGAAGGCGGCAGCAAGATCAACACCGGCGTCGGCTTCTTTGACCACATGCTGGACCAGATTGCGGTACACGGTGGCTTACGCATGAATATTGATGTGAAAGGCGACCTGTATATCGACGACCACCACACGGTAGAAGATACCGGCCTGGCGCTGGGCGAAGCCCTGCTGAAAGCGCTGGGGGATAAACGTGGTATTGGCCGTTTCGGCTTCGTGTTGCCGATGGACGAATGTCTGGCGCGTTGTGCGTTGGATATCTCCGGTCGCCCGCACCTCGAATACAAAGCGGAGTTCAGCTATCAGCGCGTGGGCGACCTCAGCACTGAGATGGTCGAGCATTTCTTCAGCTCCCTCTCCTACGCCATGATGAGCACCCTGCACCTGAAAACCAAAGGCCGCAACGATCACCATCGCGTGGAAAGCCTGTTTAAAGCCTTTGGTCGCACTCTGCGCCAGGCGATCCGCGTGGACGGTAACACCCTGCCGAGCTCGAAAGGAGTGCTGTGATGAACGTGGTGATTCTCGACACCGGCTGCGCCAACCTGTCGTCGGTAAAGTGGGCGGTTGAGCGCCTCGGATATACCCCGGAAGTGAGCCGTGATCCTGATGTGGTGCTGCGCGCAGATAAACTGTTTCTGCCGGGTGTCGGCACTGCTCAGGCGGCCATGAACCAATTACAGGAACGCGATCTGATCGAGCTGGTAAAAGCCTGTACGCAGCCAGTACTGGGGATTTGCCTCGGTATGCAGCTGCTGGGACGCGGCAGTGATGAGAATGGCGGCGTCACCACGCTCGGCATCCTTGATGAGCCGGTAACGCTGATGGATACCAAAGGTTTACCTCTGCCGCATATGGGCTGGAATCAGATCACCTCGCAGGCCGGAAACCACCTGTTTCGCGGTATCGACGACGGTAGCTATTTCTACTTCGTGCACAGCTACGCCATGCCGGTCAACGCCAATACCATTGCTCAGTGCGAGTACGGCTTGCCGTTCACTGCCGCCTTGCAAAAAGATAACTTCTTCGGCGTGCAGTTCCACCCGGAGCGTTCCGGTAAAGCGGGTGCGCAGCTGCTGAAAAATTTCCTGGAGATGTAATGATTATTCCCGCTTTAGATTTAATCGACGGCAAAGTGGTGCGTCTGCATCAGGGCGATTATGGCCAGCAGCGTGACTACGGTAGCGATCCGCTGCCACGTTTGCAGGACTACGAACGCCAGGGGGCGCAGGTGCTGCATCTGGTGGATTTGACCGGTGCCAAAGATCCGGCCAAACGTCAGATCCCGTTACTGCAAACCCTGCTGCGCGGCGTCAGCGTTCCGGTGCAAGTCGGTGGCGGTATCCGCAATCGTGAAGATGTCGCGGCGTTGCTGGCGGCAGGTGCCAGTCGCGTGGTGGTGGGTTCCACCGCCGTGAAACAACCGGAAGAGGTGAAAAGCTGGTTCCGGGAGTTTGGCGCAGATGCCATCGTACTGGCGCTGGATGTGCGTATCGACGCCGACAATCGCAAAGAAGTGGCGATCAGCGGCTGGCAGGAAGCAGCGGGCGTAACGCTGGAAGAGGTCATTGGCTGGTATCAGCCGGTTGGTCTGAAGCATGTGCTGTGCACCGATATTTCGCGTGATGGCACGCTGAGCGGTTCCAATGTCGCCCTGTATCAGGAAGTGTCTGATGCGTTCCCGGATATCGCGTTTCAGTCATCCGGCGGTATTGGTTCGCTGGACGATATCGCCGCCCTGCGCGGCAGCGGTGCGCAGGGCGTGATTGTCGGTCGCGCACTGCTGGAAGATAAATTTACGGTTTCGGAGGCCATTGCATGCTGGCAAAACGGATAATTCCCTGTCTCGACGTTCGCGACGGACAGGTGGTGAAAGGGGTTCAGTTCCGCAATCACGAAATCATTGGCGACATCGTACCGCTGGCGCAGCGTTACGCACAGGAAGGGGCCGATGAATTGGTGTTCTACGATATCACCGCCTCGTCTGATGGCCGTGTGGTGGATAAGAGCTGGGTATCACGGGTAGCGGAAGTGATTGATATTCCATTCTGTGTGGCAGGTGGCATCAAGAGCGAAGTGGATGCCGCGCGCATTCTGGAGTTCGGTGCCGATAAAATTTCTATCAACTCGCCCGCGCTGGCTGACCCGTCACTGATTACCCGCCTGGCCGATCGCTTTGGCGTGCAATGTATTGTGGTGGGTATCGATACCTGGTTTGACGAAGCAACTGGTAAATATCACGTTAACCAGTATACCGGTGATGAGTCCCGCACCCGCGTTACCCAATGGGAGACGCTGGACTGGGTGCAGGAAGTGCAGAAGCTGGGTGCAGGCGAGATCGTGCTCAACATGATGAACCAGGACGGCGTGCGCAACGGTTACGACCTGGTACAACTGAAGAAAGTGCGTGATGTGTGCAAGGTGCCGTTGATTGCTTCCGGTGGTGCGGGCACCATGGCACACTTTCTCGAAGCGTTTGAGCAAGCCAATGTTGATGGCGCGCTGGCAGCTTCGGTGTTTCACAAACAGATTATTAATATCGGTGAGCTGAAAAGCTTCCTGATTGACAACGGTGTGGAGATTCGCGCGTGTTAACTGCAGAACAACTGACCCGTCTGGATTGGGTCAAAACCGCGGGCATGATGCCCGTTATCGTCCAGCACAGCGTCTCTGGCGAAGTGCTGATGCACGGGTATATGAACGAGGAAGCGTTGCAGAAAACCCTCGCGGAGGGCAACGTCACCTTCTTCTCGCGCACCAAAAATCGTCTGTGGACCAAAGGCGAAACCTCGGGTCATTTCCTGCAAGTGGTAAGCATTACACCAGATTGCGACAACGATACGCTGCTGGTGCTGGTAAACCCGATAGGCCCTACCTGTCATCTCGGTACTTCCAGCTGTTTCTCTCCGGCAGCACCGGACTGGACTTTCCTGTATCAACTGGAGCAACTGCTGGCAGAGCGCAAACATGCTGACCCGGCCAGCTCCTATACCGCGAAGCTGTACGCCAGCGGTACCAAGCGCATTGCACAGAAGGTCGGTGAAGAAGGCGTCGAGACCGCGCTGGCTGCGACGGTCAATGATCGTCACGAGCTGACCAATGAAGCATCAGATTTGATCTACCATCTGTTGGTGTTGTTGCAGGATCAGGAGCTTGATCTGAGCACCATTATCAACAATCTGCGTGCGCGTCATAAGTAAGCGATTGTGCACTATGCTGCTCAAAATCGACGAGCATGGATAATTTTGAGCAGCATACTTCTCATAAATAACAAAGCTGGCTAAAATTGAGCAATATATTGCTCAATAAAGGCACAACATGTTAACCCTTCAATTGCATGTCGATGGATGCTGGCAAGATGCTGCACTACTGGAAGTGAAAGAGCCACGCAAAGGACGTGAAAGTTCCGCGCTGCTTGCGTACGAGTTCGACTATGCCAGTCAATATCTTGACCGTGATGACCATGCCAGTTGCAGTATCAACTATTCCGTGATGCTAATTGGCAGCCATTTTTCCCAACCCTGGTTTAGCTTTCTCGACGATATCATGCCTGCTGGTGCCAGCCGACGCTATTGGGTGGCACGGCTTGGCTTACAAACTAAATCGCCCGCTGAGCAGGATTATGCTTTATTGAAAGCGGGTACTATCGCGCCTGTCGGCAATCTGCGTATTAAAGAGTCCTTACCACGCCTGCCTGCGGAAAGTCAGCTTAAGACCAGGCGCTTTCCTGCGGAATGGGCCGTTGAGCGTGATACCGATTTTCTGGAATACGCCCAGCAAATGGGAGCAGCCAGCGGTGGGGCTACGGGAGCCGGTGGCGAGGCACCAAAATTGCTATTGAGACGTAATGATAACTGTGAGGTGTGGATTGATACCTGGCAGGATGATATGCAAAGCCAGGATACACACTATCTGGTCAAATATCCGCGCGGCGCGCGCAGTGCGATAGATTGCGACATTTTGCGTGCTGAGTACCATTTCTATCATGAATTACATGCTCTCGGCATCGATACGATACGTACCGATAATATGTTGTTATCTGAAGGTGAACGCTATCCATCATTGTGGCTGCCGCGTTTTGATGTGGATTTTATTGGCAAAAGCAAAGTGCTATATGGTCTGGAATCCGTCTATTCCATTATGAAAAAGCCACCGGGTAGTTACCTTAATCACTTCGATGTCATCAATGCACTGGTTGAAAAGCTAAGTCTGACGGATACCGGGCGTAAGCGGCTGGTTATTGAATGGGTGAAACGCGATATGCTTAATATCGCCTTCGGCAATTCAGATAATCATGGTCGTAATAGTGCCGTGTTGAAAAAGCCTGATGGCATGTGGCTGGCCCCGATTTACGATTTTGCCCCAATGAAAGCTGACCCGGAAGGGATCGTTCGTACAACGCAATGGGGCCCCCCCTATGAAGAGGGTGGGGTGTTCCAGTGGCATTTAATAGCAACACGACTGGACGAATTTGTCCCCCAATCTGAACTGCTCAATGCGTTGAAAAAATTGGCAGAGAGTCTACTCGGCTTAAAATCTCGTCTGGCAGCACGCGGTGTTCCCTCTTCTATTCTGGAAATGCCAGGGATTGGTTTTAACTTTCTCGATCAACGTATCGCAGGATGGAAATTATGACAAAGAAGCTCTCGCCATTTGAACGCGAAGCGATGCTTCTTGAGCTGTTGCAACAATTTATGACAGAGCAGTTAACTCAGGGAGAATTGCTGATGCAACTACGCAAAAAAGTTCTGGGCTTCTCGCAGGAGCGCTACGCCACACTGGCAGGTATCAGCAGACGCACACTTTCTGACATTGAACTCGATAAAGAGAGCATCACACTCACCACGTTGAACCGAGCCTTAAAACCATTAGGGTTAAAGACAGGTGTTTTACCACGCCAGCCACATATGTTGCAGACACTGTTAACCCAACTCGCTCAATCCGGAGACCACCATGACCACCCATGAAAAACTGCTCACCCTGCTTGATCAGCATCAGGCGCGTTATCGTCTGATGTCACATGAAGCAACAGGTAAGTGTGAAGCGGTGGCCGCTATTCGTGGCACCGAAGTTGGTCAGGGGGCAAAAGCGCTGGTGTGCCATGTCAAGGGCAACGGTATCAAGCAACATGTGCTGGCGGTGCTACCTGCCGATCAGCAGGCAGATTTAAGCAAAGTCGCAGAAGCCGTGGGGGGGCGTCGCGCTTCACTCGCCAGCCCGGCAGAAGTTGATGTGCTCACCGGTTGTGTGTTTGGCGCTATTCCGCCCTTCAGTTTTCATGCCGACTTAATGCTGGTGGTGGATCCCTCGCTGTTTGAACGCTACGACGAAATTGCCTTTAATGCCGGGGTGTTGGAGAAGTCAGTGGTGTTAAATACCGAGGATTACAAAGCGATACACAATGGTAACGTGATGAAAATAACCCAGTAATTGCTATAACTTTCTCTGGACGGTACTCTGCGTGATTCCACATCACGATAAAAGAAGACCGCTTTATGGCAAGTTCACGTTTTACCGCCCGTCTGCGTCAGACGCTGACAATGGCTGTGCTGGCAAGCTGCGCGTTCGGCGCACAGGCAAAAATTGACCAGGTTCGTTTCGCCGTTGATCCCACCTACCCTCCTTTTGAATCCAAAACGCCGCAGGGTAAATTGGTCGGTTTTGACATCGATCTGGGCAATGCGCTTTGCGAACAGATGAAAACCAAATGCGTGTGGGTAGAAAGTCAGTTTGACGGCATGATCCCGGCCCTGAAAGCACGCAAATTTGATGCGATCCTTTCTGATATGGGCGTGACTGAAGAACGTCTGAAGCAGATCGATTTCACCGTGCCGCTTTACGACACCAAAACTCAGCTCATCGCACGTAAAGGTTCCGGCCTGTTACCCACTGCTGAATCGCTGAAAGGCAAAACTGTCGGTGTTGAGCAAGGCACGGTACAGGAACGCTATGCGCGTGCGAAATGGCAACCTTATGGTGTTAACGTTGTCCCTTATGGCGACCAGGCTCAGGTTGAAAGCGATCTGGTTTCTGGCCGTCTTGATGCGGTGTTTACCGATGCTGCGCAAGCCGCTATCGGCTTCCTGAAGCAACCTCAAGGCAAAGATTTTGAACTGGCAGGACCGACGGTCCAAGACCCGATTATCGGTCCGGGAACGGCGATTGGTCTGCGTAAAGGTGATACCGAGCTGAAAACTGCACTGGATGATGCCTTTGCTGAAATCAAAAAGAACGGCACCTTCGACAAGATCCAGAAAAAATACTTCGCGACAGATATCTCCATTCAGCAGTAAATCTGGGGCGGCATGAGCCGCCCTTCTTTTCAGTCGCACTATAATAATTGCCATTCGAAACACCAATGTCAGCGTGTAGCTCACGCGCGGCAGCAAACAGGACATCATTAACGCCATGCAACAACAACATCACCCTCTTTTAAGCGCTTCTCTGGGTACGCAGCGTGAAATCTATAGTTTTCACTTCAGCGGCGGCGACACACACAAACGTGTCTATATTCAGGCTGCTTTACATGGTGATGAATTGCCAGGCATGGCGGTGGCCTGGTATCTGAAACAAAAATTGCTGAAGCTGGAGTCCACCGGGCAGCTAAAAGCTTCATTTACGTTGGTGCCGGTAGCCAATCCGCTGGCTTTGGGGCAGCACTGGCATGGTACTCATCTGGGGCGGTTTCATACGCTCTCCGGGCAGGACTTTAACCGTCGCTTTCCGGCATTGGGTGAGACATTAGTTGCCGAGCTGGCCGGTTTACTGACACAGAGTGAGTACGAAAACAAACGGCTGATTCGGGATGCTATTGACCGCCACTACCGTGACACCATCGCCAAAACCGAGCTGGACGCACAACGTTTCACACTGATGCGGATGGCCAGTCAGGCCGATTTAATGATTGACCTGCATTGCGACTGGGATGCGGTCCCTCATCTTTACACCACACCTCATGCGTGGCCGGATATCGAGCCACTGGCTCGCTGGCTGGGCAGTGAAGTTCAGTTGCTGGCGCAAGTGTCCGGTGGAGAACCCTTTGATGAAGCCTGTTGCGAACCGTGGCTGACACTGGCGACACGTTATGGTGACGAATATCCAATGCCGCGTGGATTACTGCCCGTGACGCTCGAACTACGAGGTGTGGCTGATGTTTCCCCTGAGCAGGCAGAGAAAGATGCAGATGCGATTATTAATGCGCTGATTGAAGGTGGCTATATTGCGGGTGAGGTAGGCGAGTCCCCTGCCCTGATTAATCCTGCGACAGAGCTGGCGGGCTGTGAATATATCTTTGCACCACATTCGGGCTTGATACTTAATCGTCGTAAGATTGGGGAAAGGATTGCAGCCGGTGAGGTTGTAGCGGAGATTATTGATCCCATCACCGATCAGGTGACACCATTGCTGGCTGAATTCGGCGGCATCTTATACGCACGCAATCTGATGAAATTTGCGACCGCAGGGATGTTGATGGTGCGGCTGGCCGGGGAAAATGCCGGACGTGAGGGCGATTTATTGGTGGGGTAAAAAAAAAGGCTTCCCGTAGGAAGCCTTATTATTATCAGTCCAGCCACTCGGTGTGGAACACACCGTCTTTATCGATACGCTTATAAGTATGCGCACCGAAGTAGTCACGCTGAGCCTGAATCAGGTTAGCCGGCAGCACTTCTGAACGGTAGCTGTCGTAGTATGCGATAGCCGCTGAGAAGGTCGGAGTTGGGATACCGTTCTGTACAGCGTAAGCAACGACATCACGCAGCGCCTGCTGATATTCATCAGCGATATTTTTGAAGTATGGAGCCAGCAGCAGGTTAGCGATGTTCGCGTTTTCTGCGTAAGCATCAGTGATTTTCTGCAAGAACTGAGCACGGATGATACAGCCCGCACGGAAGATCTTCGCAATCTCACCATAATGCAGATCCCAGTTGTACTGCTCAGAAGCAGCACGCAGCTGAGAGAAGCCCTGCGCGTAAGAGACGATTTTACCCAGGTACAGTGCGCGACGGACTTTCTCAACGAATTCCGCTTTATCACCGGTGAAGGCTTTCGCCTGCGGGCCGCTCAGTACTTTAGACGCGGCAACACGCTGCGTTTTCAGAGAAGAGAGGTAACGAGCAAACACGGACTCAGTGATCAGTGACAGCGGTTCGCCCAGGTCGAGCGAGCTTTGGCTGGTCCACTTACCAGTACCTTTGTTCGCGGCTTCGTCCAGAATCACATCAACCAGGTATTTACCGTCTTCATCTTTCTTGGTGAAGATATCTTTGGTGATGTCGATCAGGTAGCTGCTCAGTTCACCATTGTTCCAGTCGGTGAAAGTTTTTGCTAACTCTTCGTTGGTCAAGCCCAGTGCGCCTTTCAGCAGTGCATAGGCTTCTGCAATCAGCTGCATATCACCGTATTCAATGCCGTTGTGCACCATTTTAACGTAATGACCAGCACCATCCGGACCAATGTAAGTCACGCAAGCTTCACCATCTTCGGCACGCGCAGCAATTTTATCCAGGATTGGTGCAACCAGTTCGTACGCTTCTTTCTGGCCGCCAGGCATGATTGATGGGCCTTTCAATGCGCCCTCTTCACCACCTGAGACACCGGTGCCGATGAAGTTAAAGCCCTGATCAGACAGTTCTTTATTACGACGGATGGTGTCTTTATAGAAGGTGTTACCGCCATCGATAAGAATGTCGCCCTTGTCCAGGTGAGGAGTCAGAGAAGCGATGGTCTTATCTGTCGCTTCACCAGCCTGTACCATCAGCAGGATGCGGCGAGGTTTTTCCAGTGATTCAACGAACTCTTCGATGGTGTAATAAGGCGCGAGTTTCTTGCCCGGGTTCTCAGCGACGACTTCATCAGTCTTTTCACGAGAACGGTTGAAGATAGATACAGTGTAGCCGCGGCTCTCAATATTGAGGGCCAGATTACGCCCCATCACTGCCATACCTACAACGCCGATTTGTTGCTTGGACATTTCTTACTCCTGTCTGGATATAAAAGCGCTAACA
Source organism: Pantoea sp. X-Soil-TKNS-1279 (assembly GCF_059730565.1). Lineage (NCBI taxonomy): Bacteria > Pseudomonadati > Pseudomonadota > Gammaproteobacteria > Enterobacterales > Erwiniaceae > Pantoea > Pantoea sp. X-Soil-TKNS-1279. The sequence goes on from NZ_AP035948.1 coordinate 2,812,316, forward strand.
GCTTTTGCCTTATCTAAGGGAAGTATTGATTACATTACCAATGACCGTACTATCATACATCACCAATGATGCTAAGTGCTCTCCCAAAAACACGAATCAGCAATTTCAAATCACTGATAAAAATGAGGTTTTAAAATGAGCGATTTTGCTGCACATATAACCCCTTTTGCTCTCAATGACTTGTCAAAGATTTCGTGCCAGGGGAAGTTCAGATAAACAGCGTGAATTTAATGCTTCACGTTCTTTATCTATCAACCAACCCCATTTATTAAAATAGCGTACAGCAGAAAAAATATGGTACATCAGAAACTTAACATCACGATATGAACGGCGCTGAGATTCATGAACGACCGTTGAATCAGGGCAATATTCAACCGGTAGAGCAGCTGCACAAACTCTTCGGCTGAGATCGACGTCTTCCAGATAGAGGAAAAAACGCTCATCGAATCCGCCAGTTTTCTGTAATGCCTGTCTACTTATCAGCATAAAACATCCTGATAGTGAAGGGGCAAAGAAAGTGCGGTTATAGTCAGCATGGCGCAATTCATAATCCTGATTCATCTTCACCGCCATGGTAGATCCAAAACGCCGCATAAAGAGTTGCCAAGGTTTCGGCAAAAGCTTGCACCCATGTTGCAAACTTCCGTCTGGATAAACGACTTTTGGAATCGAAAGGCCCGTATCGCGTTGCATACTGAAGGAATACAGTTGGTCAACTTGTCCGGGTGAAAATGAAATATCTGGATTGCAAATGAGTGTATAGTCAAAACCCTGACTGAACTTTTGAAATACAGCATTGTGCCCACTACCGAAGCCACGATTTACAGCCAGCCTGATGACTTCAACTTTTGGATGAGATAGTTCATCTAACCAAATGCAATATCCGCCGTTATCAACGATGCAAATTTTATCGATACTTTCCTCGGAAAATAACGATTCTAGAGTTTTTTTAATATCAGCCTGAGTATGGCGATATAAAACTAATGAAGCAATAATTTTCACTGAAACACCCGTTAGTTACATACGGTTCAATAGCGCGTAAGACAGAGTGGTCAGCATGCCAGCGAACTGTTGATGATAAACACCGGACCGGATAAGCAAGCGTAAACGTTCGAATAAGGTATTATCGCGGATGGCAACAAAGTCATTAAATCTGCGTTGGTTATTAGTCGTCATCTGATGGCCTATCAAATTTAGCATGGCAATATTAATATCATTCCACATTGCCTTGCGTCCATGATGCGCTTTCCTAAAATTGTCGATGCGCGTCATCAAAGCCATTCCATTGCCAATAACATTGTTATCATGCTGACGATATAAGACCGTAGGTTCTGGTTCAAAGAAAACTTGCCCACCACAAGCCGTCACGACAAGATATAATGCCCAGTCATGTATTACCATCGGTCCATTCGAGACATGCTTAAGTAATTCGCGTGCTTTATTGTTGAACACCATGGTATTACCACTGGCGAGATTTTGCAGCAATGCATTAGCAAAGGATGGCGGTTTAGTATAGGCCGGGGAGAACCCTATTTCCTTGCCATAAGTATCAATAAGCTTGGTTCTGCCACAGTATAATGCCGGAGTATCATCAGGAATTGAGTCAAGCCATCTGACTGCACGTTCTAGTTTATGCTCTAACCAGACATCATCCTGATCAGAAAATGCATAATAAGATGCCTTGATCTCTTCATTGTTGATTAATGAAGCAAAATTATGGCAAACACCTTGTCTCGGCCCCTCCAGTAAGATCACCGGTTGTGGAGAGACTTGTGAGAAATTTTTAATTAAACGCTGAGAGCCATCTACCGAGCCATCATCAGCAGCCCACAACGACCAATTGCTGTAAGTTTGACGTTGGTATGAACTAAGCTGCTCATTGATAAACTGAGCACCGTTAAAGGTGCCCAGTAAAATGGCAACAGAAGATGAAAACTTATTATTCATGGCTTCTTGAAATAATCGGCAAATTTCATAGTTTGATTTCGGGAACTGGCCCAAGAATCAAAATTTTCAATTTGCCCAAATAGAGGATTATTACGCCAGCTATCATTGGTCACTAAATCAATCATAGGTTGTGCTAATTGCAATGGTGAGAACCGCACATTCAGACGTTCACAGAAAGTGAGAAAGTCATGTGTAAATGAAGCGAGCCCATGATTCAGACTGGATATAATTTCGTTATGATTCTTAGCCTTTGCACGTCCAACATCAGCAACTGGCAACACTCTATTATGGACTGGGTTGTAGCCGATGATGGTAGCGTGAGGAGCAGAGAAAAACAGTTCGACTGCCATTCTGTTCTCATAAATTTTATCTACAACTTGTGAATTGACAGAATCGTTGCTGACCAAAGCCTTCATAACATGTTTGTATTCGCGACGTTTTTTTTCTGCTGTGTTTGCCAGACAAAAATAGTAACCCACGACTTCAACATCCATGAATGTCTTGATAATTTCTTCGAAGGCTTCTTGAGTTGTCCCACTCCAGCCAACATCGACCATACCAATTTTATCACCTGGTTTAATACCCAACTCACGCAGATACATAAACAGGCCGCGGCGATTTTGCTGACAAATTTTGAGTATTTCTACACGATAGGCTGCTAAAAATTTACTTATCAGATCATAGTTATCTGGCGCAATTATTGTGCCAGAAGGAATGCCAATGGCATGCATGACTTCGTCATCAGGTGGTTCAATACCTATCCTCTCCAGTAATTCTCCTGGAGAAAGCCCATCGGCTCCCGACATTAAGAAAGGAATATGACTGGTAAAATTCTGCTCAGTCATCAATGCCAGATTGAAAGCAATCCTCGATCCCATGAAATAATCAAAAGATGGTAATTTATCCTTAAAGTACTCTTTGGCAAGATGTTCCAGAGAATAACCATCACGCGAAATAAAGAGTAACTTAGTGATACCATCGGAGATACACTGCAGCTCAATCCAATTCAAGAATCCCCACGTAGCTGGTGCTTGAAACTTATAGCCAAGCTCACTGAAACTTCCGACGGGTGCAATCTCTTCGGAACGAGTACGATGAAGGCCATTAACAATTGAGCTAACAAGGGACAGTCCTTTTCGCTTATTGATTAAATGTTCAGGATTGTAATGCCATGTCATTAGTCCTTTTTCGCCAGGACGGACAACATCGGCAGTTTGATTATCACCTATGTGTAAAATTTCATTAGGTTTTACAGCGAAATCACGAATGATGTTTTCGAAGATTTCACCTGTATCACGCTTAGTCGCATTCTGATCAGCAGAAATATAAAGTGGAACTTGCTTGATATTATATTTATCTAATGCATTTACAAAAAAACCCGCATCGAAATACATATCAGATGTTATAATAACAGTCTTTCCAGCAGTGATCATCTCGTTAAAAAAACCAATAACTTCAGGATTTGGTTCAATTAGTTCCAACTCGAGACAATATTCTGCTTGCTCTAATTCCAGGCGACGATAGCCGACTTCAGGAAAATTATTATAGATATTTTTAAGATTGATCTCTTTACGACCATCTTTAATCATTTCCCGAAATGCTTCAGTTTGTGCCTTACGCCTAAGCTGACGGAAGTTAGCAAAGTTATATTTAATCCCAACGATATCGAACGCATCTTCAGGATCTTCGATAGGTCTTAAAAACAGAGTATCAAAAAAATCAAAAGAAATAACCTTTGCATTTTTTGCAAGGTATCTCAACGTGTAAAGACTTTGCTCTCCCAGAGACTTATTAGATGTTATCATGTTATATACTTCCTTTATTTCATGATCTCGAAATTATATCCATTCGGTGATAGATTACGGTTAAAATAAGGGTCAAATTGATAGAACCCAGGATGCTTAATATTTAACCTATTTAATTCACCTTTTAGGCGCAATGCTTTTTGTTCATCAATATGGTCTACACCACGGGAGATTGATTCATGGTGAATTAAATTAACACTCTGACACATGACATTAAAATAGCCCTTCGAGCTGAGTGACATGCAGAGATCCACATCGTTATATGCAATAGGGAATGATTCATCGAAGCCAGAAACTGCATCAAATTTCTTCTTCTCAACCATCAAGCATGCCCCTGTTACAATCAACCAATTATATTCAATCTGATTGCGGAGGAAGTAACCAGGGTAATCCTTATGCTGACGCAAAAAGGCATGGCTGGGACCGTTTTGTAGATTCAAAACTCCAGCATGCTGAATGCTCTTACCATCAGGATAAAGTAACTTCGCACCCACAGCACCAACATGCTCTAATTGTGCGTAACCCGCCATACGCTCTAACCAATCTTCATGCAACACTTCAGTATCGTCGTTCAGGAATAGCAGAACATCACCAGCTGCATGTTTAACGCCGTAATTATTTAACTCCGAGAAATTAAAAGGAAAGTCATATCGTAAGACATTGATTTTTTCCTGATTATTTAACTCAGTTAGTAACTCAAGTGTTTGTTGGTCAATAGAACCATTATCTACAATAATAATTTCGTAATTCTGGTAGCTCGTCAGCTTCCTCAGCGAATCAATGCAGCGCCCAAGCACTTTAGAGTTGTCGCGCGTTGGTATGATTATTGAAATGAGAGGGTTATTGGTAGGCTGATAATTTAATCGGAAATACCCATGATAACCTGGTAATTCTTCAACTGTCCCCTTTTGTTGGCGACGAAGAAGCGCTTGTTCACGAACAGCCTTCGAGGCAGCAAGAACATAAGGTTTCGCAGTAATATCAGAAGCAATAGATGCTGGTATGATACGCCAGTGGTACAATACTTTAGGAATATGACTGATTTTATCGGTCATTTCCGATACGCGCAAAACAAAATCCCAATCCTGACATCCATCGAATTCAGAACGAAGCCCACCTAAACTCTTTGCCAGAGTCGTTCTGACACAAGAAACATGACAAGTGTACATTGTACTCATCATGGTATCTGGCGACCAATCAGGTTTGAAATGTGGTTGAGTATAATTACCTTCGGGAGTTAACTTATCCTCATCACTATATATAAAATCGGAGTTCTCTTCATTAATGCATTTTAATAGCTCAAACAGACAGTCATGTGTCAGTTCATCGTCATGATCAAGGAAGACAATATAATCACCGGTAGCATTATCAATCGCAGCATTTGTCGCTCCGGCAATCCCCTGATTTTCTTTTAAATGAACGATCTTAATTCTTTGATCATTTTCAGATGCCCTTTTAAGCGCAGGAACAATCTCAGGTTGTGGGCTCGCATCATTGGCAAGAATTAACTCCCAGTTTCCATACCATTGATTCCTTACAGAAGATACCATTAATTCAAACAGTTCCAGCGGAGTATTATAAATAGGAACAATGATTGAAAACTTTGGCTTCTGAGAAAGACTCTCCACAATGTCATCATAATAGAAAGGTTTCTTAGCCGGGATATAGATATATTCGTCCGGTGAGACTGAGAGGCTGTAGCCAGATTTTGCATCGTGATTGATAAAAACAGGGTTAGCATAAGGAACACCGGATGTCGATCCAACTACCGAGTTAAATTCAGGGTGATGCGTAAATCCTCGAGGATAAAGTTTCATCGCAACAGAAAGTGCTTTGTGGCGATATTTAAACGGTAACCGATAGTAACCCGCCCGCACGAGACGTCTTGCAGTTGTCTTCATAGTACGAAACAGACCATTATTAGTAATATGGCGCTTTAAATTTTTTATATTTAAACCAACTTTTACCTTCATAGATTGAAGTAATCTAAAGCCGTACATAAATATCCGTTTTAGTGGCGCACGGAATCGAACAGGCACACGACGCCCAACAACGCGAAGTGGTGATGTCAGTCTCCAACTAAACGAATTAAGTACAGCCTGCATATCTGCATGATATTGCCCCAACAGGCGTTGTTGATTTGCATTCTCAGCCGCAAATGACTGACTAATTAGTTCTAATTCTTTCTTTTCAATTTCTAGTGCTGCAATTGTCTCAGCAAGCTCTGCCAGTTGTCGATTTTTATTGTATAGATCCAGAGATAGTTCACCATTGTAATCCTCTGAATTGGCAACAACTGTATTGAGCTTCTCAACCAACCTGGCTGATTCAGCTTGAGCGGCTTCGAGTAAATTTATATTAACTAATTTCTTCGCGCGAATGACTAAATTTAATGATTTCAGCGTTTCGTAAATTTTATCTTCATCATCAAATTGAACACGACCAAGAAAACTAGCTTCTTTGCGAAGATAAGTGTCAAATTCTGACTTATCAAGGTTAAAACCCATGTCGTTCATTAAGATATGGGTCAATTCAGAAATGTTTGCAGTTGGGCAAAAATCACTATGGCTTAATGATGTAATTCGCAATAATGAATGAAAAATACCACGAAAGACTATATAACCCAGAGTTGGGAAATTACTATTCCATTCAAGATCAAAAAAGTGATACTCACCTGATTTTGGCGATATAATATTGAATGGCAATGCATCCTGATACGAATCAGGTAAAACAATATTTGCGTCGAAGTGAACAGGTAAATTTGCACTACTCAGGAGTTGATTAATCCACTCTTTTGCCCATGCAGCAATCTGAGCGACTTCCCAGTTAGGCCGATTTAGTAAGTTTGTTAGTTCTAACCATAATGAATTTCCTTGGTAGAACTCACTGATATCCGTTGATTCCGAATTATCAGTCTGAATTCCTTCACGATCTTTTTTGCGTGTATGTACCCGTAGACCACCATCATCATGACGTACAAATTCTATAGTTTTACTAAACTCAGCTAACCGAGTGTCAGAATAATGAATAGCAGCCACATCATCTAAAAGTGGAACTTGTTCTTGCTTAGCTGTAATCATCAGAAATGAATTAGCAAGCGAAGCAGCCAAATTATTATTCCAGACGTTCCGCGTGCCCTGTTCTGCTGAAAAAATATGCTCAAATGCCAGTTGTTGATCTTTATGAATACTCTCAACCGCAAGTTGACTAAGCTCAGGTGAATAATCGCGCCAACCCACAGGCGTTACCATTGAAGTAGGTAGCTTATAGTCAGGTAAAGGCAGAAATTCTTGGGTGTGAATAAATCCAGCAGAATGTAATTTTTCAATTAATTCCAGACGTCCAAATGTCACCACGCTATTATTGGTATAGGAATTGTTAATTCCAAACATTGGTTGATTTACATGATCTTCATGTGCACCAGAAAAATATTTGATACCAATTTTGTTTTCTATGGCGACAAAAAGTTTACCGTCATCATTCAAGCGACCGTAACATTCTGCTAATAGAGTATCTTCGCCATTTGGTCCGACAAATACCCGTGAGTATTCGAGCACGCCAATAAGCATGACAAAGTCAAATTTACCCAAATCAGGTAACTTATCGGCCGGATTGCAGATGATTTCTACATTATCGAGCTCACGACAACGCTCTCTTGCTATAGTAGCCCGCCTGAAGCTACCCTCTACTGATACAACCTGAGCGCCACATTCTCCAAGAAAACGGCTAATAGCCCCACAGCCACAACCAATCTCAAGAATTCTTTTACCCTGGAATAACTGGCTAAATGGGCGTAATAGATTAGCTCTTCGTGGGCTTAAATGGTAAATTGATGGCCAATCTACCATTTTTTCAGCTAACTCATCAGAATTAACACTCAAATCCGCAGCATTAGATACTACATTTAAAATATAATTTTCTGCTTCGTCACCATCGTTATAACCGAACTCGACCATTTTCTCTGGAAACCAAACACCTTTATCGTCCTTTTGGCGAAATCCAAATTGTTTTAATACTTCGTAAATATCAGTTTTCAAAGTTAATTCTCGCATTCAGATCAGCTAGTCCTGTAAATGTTTTGACAGGCCCTGAAGTAATATGTATAGAGTCATAACGACGGTCGTGAGGAATAATTTCACCCGCAGTATTACTACTGGCAATCCCAACTGAAATAAAATAGTCGCCTTCAAACAATCGATTATTCATTTTTACAGACACAATGATTTCAGTACCAACGACACCCTCATCAATAATAGGCTCTGATTGCCATTCTGAATTGGTATTATAGACGGTGATACCTTCTTTGGTCTTAACCGCAAAGCCAAAAATGGGGCGGAAAACAGTACTATTAAAACGAACTTTGAAAGCAATAACACATTCTTTACCAGGCTCAAGAATGGGGGGATAAACTGAACTATTTTGTTCAAGAAAGAAATCGACGATCTCAGCTGCTTTATCACCCCAACGATACTCTGTAGGGTTATAATTTGGCCTTTCGCTATAATTACCCTTCAGCAGCGAGTTGAACTGACTTTCTTCTGATTTATTATCAATCTCTCTTGCAAGGCGTTCTCGCTCCCCTTTTGCAGCTTCCTGAATTTGCTCGTCAACTCTTTGCCTCTCATCATTACCACCGTTCTTCTTACCGAACAGAATATCAAGATATTGATTAACAATATCTTTAGGTTTCCCTACTGCCTGAGCAACCCCGCTCTCCAGCAATACTGCCCTATCACAATGGGTCACTATCTGTTCAGTAGCATGAGAAACAAATAATATGGAAGTTCCATCTTCTTTTAATTTCTTCAGGCGAGCAAAGCACTTAGCCTGGAATTTAGCATCACCAACCGCCAGTGCCTCATCAACAATCAGAATTTCTGGGTCTATCTGAGCCTGTACTGCAAAAGCCAGGCGAACCAACATTCCGCTAGAATAGGAACGAACCGGTGAATCGATAAAACGACCAATATCTGCAAAAGAGAGAATATCATCTAATTTATTAGATGTTTCCTCCTTGGTTAACCCAAGTAAGGAAGCATTAAGATATACGTTTTCTCTACCGGTAAAATCGCTATTAAAACCAGCTCCCAACTCAAGGAGCGCAGCGACGCGACCATTAACATTGACACTGCCAGTTGAAGGGCTCAAGGTACCGGCAATAATCTGCAACAGTGTAGATTTCCCTGAACCATTCCGTCCTACAATCCCCATCGTTTGTCCTTTTGGCAGGACAAATGAAATATCACGAAGCGCCCAAAAATCTTCGTGATAGACTCTGGCATTCTTACCTAATGCCCGGTCAATACGGGGGAAAATAAATTGCTTCAACCGACGAGCTGGATTTTCATATACCTGAAAGCATTTGCTTACGCCATGGATTTCAATTGCATTTTCTTTAGAGGACATCTGCAAAGCCTTTTCGTGTTTTCTGGAACCAGACAAAACAAAGCCACATCAAGCAAACAGCACCAATAGAATAAATTGCTAACCCCTGAAAATCTGGTAACTTACCCCAAATTAATACATTCCTTGCCTGCTCAATAATAAATGTTAACGGGTTAAACATTATAATTGTTTGGAATTCCTTGGGGAGCGCACTAACCGGATAAAAAATCGGTGAGAGAAACATCAGTATCATAGTGATGATAGCAATTGTTTGACCTACATCTCTAATAAAAACGCCAAGTGAAGAAAGGAACCAAGAGAACCCAAGGGCTACAATAATCAATGGGAAAAAGACTAAAGGAATAAATACAATAGTCCAATGTACAAAACCGTTGAAAATTACAAATGCCACAAGCAATACCAGCAGACTGATTAACGAATGGAAAACCACACCAGCCAGGCTGGTAATTGATAGTATCTCTAACGGGAAAACCACTTTTTTGACATAGTTTACGTTTGCTATGATCAATGTTGGAGCGCGCATCAATGTTTCGGCAAAAAGAGTATGCACTATCAGACCAACAAACAGTATAACGGCAAAGTCTGTTTTAGACTCCCCAGCCGAACCGGTTCCCCATCGGGCCTTGAATACGACAGAAAAAACAAAAGTATACACTGTCAGCATTAACACAGGATTAATAAAGGACCAAAGCAATCCCATAATAGAGCCTCGGTACCTGCCAGTGATTTCTCGTTTCGTCATCTGAAATATCAGATTTCGATTCGTGCATATGCTTTTCAGTAACACGAGAATCGATGAAGATTTTGTAGAATGCGGGTCCATTATAAATCCATTAATTTAATACCAGATATCTGTAAACTATAACTAGCTTTACTTGTTTTGAGTCTGTTTAGGAAAGCCTCTGTAAAACGAATGTTCATGAGACTTCCATCATTTTACTCAGATAAGTTCAGAAAGCAGTTTTCCACATTTATCTTTTTCAGAAAGCAGCGGGGCATCAATAGGCCACTCAATGCCAACTGCCGGATCGTTCCACAACAAACAACCTTCACTGGTTGGATCGTAATAATTAGTACATTTATATTCGAAATCTGCAAACTCAGAAACCACGACAAAACCGTGTGCTAAGCCAGGTGGTATCCAAAACTGAGTTTTATTTTCCTCTGAAAGATAAACGCCAACCCACTGTTTGAATGTGGGAGAATCCGGGCGAATATCTACTGCCACATCAAACACCTCACCTCTGACGACTCTTACAAGTTTTCCCTGCGGATTTTCACGCTGGAAATGCAACCCGCGTAACACCCCTTTCGAGGAACGGGAGTGGTTATCCTGAACGAAATCGCCATTGATATTCAATGCTGACAGGTAGCGCTCTTTCTGATAAGTCTCAAGAAAAAAGCCACGCTCATCGCCAAATATTTTTGGCTCAATAATTTTTACATCTGCAATTTTCGTGTCAATAATCTTCATACTAACTTGCCTTCATACAACGCCATCAGATATTGGCCATATTTATTCTTCATCATCGGTTCGGCCAGCGATTTTAATTTTTCTCTTTCAATGAAGCCCATCCGATAAGCAATTTCTTCCGGACATGCGACTTTCAAGCCCTGGCGCGTTTCGATGGTTTGAATGAAGTTATTAGCTTCAATCAGGCTTTCATGCGTCCCGGTATCCAGCCAGGCATGCCCGCGTCCCATGATTGAAACCTGAAGTTCACCTTTTTCAAGATAGAGATTGTTGATATCCGTAATCTCCAGTTCACCACGCGGTGATGGTTTGAGATTTTTGGCCATTTCAACAACACTATTGTCATAGAAATACAGACCGGTTACAGCATAATTGCTTTTTGGCTCTTTAGGCTTCTCAACTAATGAGATTGCCTTGCCATTTTTATCAAACTCAACAACACCGTAACGCTCTGGATCATGGACATGGTAAGCAAATACGGTCGCGCCTTTCTCTTTATTCGAAGCTTCTTCAAGCTGTTTATAAAGGTCATGTCCATAAAAAATATTGTCGCCTAGAATCAATGCGCAATTATCTTCACCCACAAAATCCTCGCCAAGGATAAAGGCTTGAGCAAGGCCATCCGGGCTTTCCTGAACTTTGTATTGCAAGTTCAGACCCCATTGGGAACCATCGCCAAGAAGACTTTCGAAACGAGGAGTATCTTGCGGAGTACTGATAATTAAAATATCGCGAATACCCGCTAGCATCAGAGTACTTAGCGGATAATAGATCATCGGCTTATCATAAATTGGCAGCAGCTGTTTACTTACAGCCATTGTCACAGGATAAAGGCGTGTTCCTGATCCACCAGCAAGAATTATTCCTTTTTTACTTTTCACAACGTTTACCCTTCATTTGTTATCTGACTTCACTCGTCTCAATTGTAGAGCTCATCAAGCATACGTTTAACACCAAGTTTCCAATCCGGCAGATTAAGCTTAAAGGCGGAGGTGAACTTTTCAGTGTTGAGTCTTGAGTTTAATGGTCGTTTAGCGGGGGTCGGGAAGGCAGAGGTTTCAACCTTGTTCACGACTTCAACTTTTAACGGCAGACCCTTTTGCTTCACATAGTCAATCACTGTTTCAGCATAGGCGTGCCAGGTTGTGATACCCGAAGCAATAAGGTTATAAATTCCCGACTTTTCAGGATCTGTTAACGTGAGTCGAATGGCATGAGCTGTGCAATCCGCAATTAACTCAGCACCCGTTGGGGCACCATATTGATCATCAATAACAGATAATGCTTCTCTCTCCTGAGCGAGCCGAATCATGGTTTTCGCGAAGTTGTTGCCTTTCGCTGCATATACCCAGCTGGTGCGGAAGATAAGATATTTGGCAGCAGCAGCAATAATCGCCTCTTCACCCTCGCGCTTGGTCAATCCATATGCATTCAAAGGTGCGGTGCTATCCGTTTCCTTCCAGGGGGTCGTGCCACCACCATCAAAGACATAATCGGTTGAGTAGTGAACCACTAAGGCATCAATTTTATTAGCCGCTTCTGCCATTGCTTTCACGCTGATCGCATTTACCAGACGCGCTTTTTCAACTTCACTCTCTGCTTTATCTACAGCGGTATAGGCTGTCGCATTGACAATCACATCAGGCTTAATTTTCAGAATACTTTCTGCAATACCTGTTGGATTCTCAAAATCACCGCAGTAATCAACAGAATGACGGTCAAGTACCATGACATTACCCAAGGGCGATAACGCACGTTGCAGTTCCCAGCCGACCTGGCCATTTCTACCAAATAGCAAGATATTCATTATTTGCGATTCTCATAGTTTTCTTTTAACCAGTTCTGGTAAGAACCGCTTTTGACATGCTCTACCCAGGTTTGATTGTTCAGATACCACTCAACCGTTTTTCTCAAACCACTCTCAAAAGTTTCCTGAGGCGACCATCCCAGCTCTTTCTTGATCTTATCGGCATCGATCGCGTAACGGCGATCATGGCCCGGACGATCCTGAACATAGACAATCTGTTCCGCATAGGCCGTATCTTTTGGACGCAACTCATCAAGCAGCTCACACACCTTCAATACCACATCGAGATTTTTCTTTTCGTTATGTCCACCGATGTTGTAGGTAGTGCCTGTCGCCGCTTTGGTCACTACGGTATAGAGCGCGCGGGCGTGGTCTTCAACATACAGCCAGTCGCGAATCTGGTCACCCTTGCCATAAATCGGCAACGGTTTGCCTTCCAGCGCATTGCTGATAATCAGGGGAATCAATTTTTCCGGGAAATGATAAGGACCATAGTTGTTTGAACAGTTGGTCACGATTACCGGCAACCCATAAGTACGGCCCCAGGCACGCACTAAATGATCGCTGGCGGCTTTGGTCGATGAGTATGGGCTGCTTGGTGCATAAGGGGTGGTTTCGGTGAAGAGTGGCAGTTCACCCGCCATTTCATCCGGGTGCGGCAGGTCGCCATAAACTTCGTCAGTCGAAATATGATGGAAGCGGAAGGCGGCTTTCTTTTCGGCAGGTAAAGCAGACCAGTATTGACGGCTTGCTTCCAGTAACGCATATGTCCCGACGACATTGGTCTGGACGAATTCCGCCGGTCCGGTAATTGAGCGGTCGACATGACTCTCGGCCGCCAGATGCATCACCGCATCCGGTGCAAATTCGTTAAATACCGCCTGTAGCGCAACGCCATCACATATATCAACTTTTCTAAAGTTATAGCGCTCGCTCTGGCTGACTGCATCAAGAGATTCGAGATTGCCGGCATAGGTTAATTTATCAACGTTAATCACTTCATCATTCGTATTGTCGATAATGTGGCGAACCACAGCTGAACCGATAAACCCTGCACCACCTGTAATTAAGATTTTCATAATGTCTCGTTTATCCCGACTTACTCAGTAAGACTAACACCAATTGAAATGGAAAATGCCTGTGCAACAGGCACGCTACCGCCCCTGGGTTTACAGCTCCCACGTAGCTGAGACAGAGTCAAAATGTCGAGACGGCGCTTCAAAATTATTCAAAGCTATCTTTCTGAAAAATCGCTCATTTATCAATGAAATTAATAAAGGAGGATTATCATTAAACCGTTATGAATTCTACCACCCACGCAGATCAATGACGAATGAATTGCAATTTTCAACGGGTAGTTAGTGTAAATATTGACCGTCGCACAGGGAGCAAGATGGTTACTGAGTCACAAAACCAACTCAATCAGATTTTGATGAAAGAGGGATGAAGACACGGCGGGGAAAATGGGAAATGGGCGGGCTAAACAGCCCGCCAACAGATGAAAATTACTTAAACCCATTCGGGTTCTTTGACTGCCAGTTCCAGGTATCGCGCATCATCTCATCGATACCCCGAGTCACGCGCCAGTCCAGCTCGCTATTCGCCAGCGAAGCATCCGCCCAGAATGCAGGCAGATCGCCGTCGCGACGCGGCTTAAACTCAAACGGAATCTGCTTACCGGAAGCCTTTTCAAACGCGTTGATCATCTCCAGCACCGAGAAACCTTTTCCGCCGCCGAGATTATAGGCTTTATACCCCGTCACTTTTGGCAGATGGTCGAGCGCTTTCAGATGGCCTTCGGCCAAATCCACAACATGGATGTAATCACGCAGGCAGGTGCCGTCAGGCGTATCGTAGTCATCGCCAAACACGCCCAGTTTGTCGAGACGACCGATGGCGACCTGAGCAATGTACGGTAACAAATTATTCGGAATGCCGGTTGGATCTTCACCAATCTCACCCGATTCGTGCGCACCTACCGGATTGAAATAACGCAGCGCAATCGCATTGAAGCGGTTATCCGCTTTGGCGAAGTCGCGCATCACCAGTTCAATCATCAGCTTTGAAGTGCCATAGGGGCTGGTGGTGCCGCCAATCGGGGTGGTTTCCACATAAGGAACCGGTGCATCAGCGCCATAGACCGTCGCTGAAGAGCTGAAGATAAAGTTCCATACACCCGCGCTACGCATCTCTTCCAGCAACACGACGGTGCCTGCCACGTTATTCTCATAGTATTCCAGCGGCATACGGGTCGACTCCCCCACCGCCTTTAACGCAGCAAAGTGGATGACAGCCGTAATTTCATTGGCGGCGAACAGATCGCGCAAGCACGCACGATCGCGAATATCACCTTCAACAAACACCGCCTTTTTGCCCGCCAGCTTTTCTACGCGGTTAATCGCTTCGCGCGAGGCATTGCAAAGGTTATCAAGGACTACAACGTCGTCACCGCGCTGCAACAGCGCCAGCACCGTGTGAGAGCCAATGTACCCCGCCCCACCCGTTACCAAAATAGCCATGCGTACTCCTTTAAGCCGCGCAACCGCGCGGCACATGATGAAAAGGGTTATTTCGCCAGGATTTTCTGAATAGCAGCGCGGAAGTCACGGCCCTGGCTGTTGTTACGCAGGCCGTAAGAGACGAATGCCTGCATGTAGCCTAGTTTACGGCCACAGTCGAAGCTGGTGCCAGTGAGCAGCGTCGCATCTACCGGTTTTTTCTTGCCGAGGGCGGCAATGGCGTCAGTCAGCTGGATACGTCCCCAGGCACCCGGTTCGGTGCGTTCCAGTTCAGCCCAGATATCGGCAGAGAGGACATAGCGACCTACCGCTGCGAGGTCAGAATCCAGTGTGTTAGCCTCTTCCGGCTTCTCGACAAAATTGGTGATAGTGCTGACGTCACCTGGGTTATCCAGCGGCTGTTCAGTGGTGATCACGGAGTATTCAGAAAGATCGGCACCCGGCATATGTTTTGCCAGTACCTGGCTGCGACCGGTTTCCTCAAAGCGTGCCACCATTGCGGCAAGGTTATAGCGCAGGTGATCGGCGGTGGAGTCGTCCAGCAGAACATCCGGCAATACCACTACAAATGGGTTGTCGCCAATCATCGGGCGAGCGCACAGAACCGAGTGGCCTAACCCCAGTGGGTTTGCCTGACGCACGTTCATGATAGTTACGCCCGGAGGACAAATCGATTGCACTTCGCTCAGCAGCTGACGTTTAACACGCGCTTCAAGTAACGCTTCCAGCTCATAAGTGGTGTCAAAGTGGTTTTCCACTGCATTTTTGGAAGCATGAGTGACCAGCACAATCTCCTTGATGCCTGCAGCCACGCACTCATCAACGATATATTGGATCATCGGTTTGTCGACGACAGGCAGCATCTCTTTCGGAATGGCTTTCGTCGCAGGGAGCATATGCATACCGAGACCCGCAACCGGGATTACAGCTTTAAGCTTGGTCATATTTATTCCATTTCATGAAGTGAATACGTGGGGTCGATTATGCAGGATCGGCCGGAACAGCAAGTATAATCTTTATCTGAAAAACCGGCACTAACTCTCTGTCACAGCATAAAAAAACGCTTTTTTCGGCACCCACCGATGCGCCAGTTGGCAGGAAAATTAAATCGCTAAACCACTGTAAAACAGCAGAAGGGATCAGAGAAAGTCAGATTTAATAAGACCAGTCATTTTCAGACAGATCGTGAGGTCGCGGCGCGAAAAATCGCGCCGCCAGATTACAGCCAGCCCGCAAACCATTCCGGCATCACGAACAGGTTGAAATGGTTAACCAGCAACATCAGGCCGACAAATACCACTGAGACGGAGACCCACTGACGGGCATAAGGCATAAAGCGGATGCCAATCACCGGCTTGATGAAGAACGGATGGGCAAAAGCCGAGATCAACACCTGAGAAATCGATAACGTCAGCGCCACATAGATGACGTTCGGCCAGATCAAGGTGGTCGCCAGTACGGCCACCACCACCAGGCTGGCAACGATATTCCAGTAGAACTCGACGTTGGTCCGTCCATTGGCCTGAGAAATTGCGCCGGTCAGGCCGCCCATCGGACGCAGCATGCCAAACAGCAACATCAGCGGGATCAGATGGTAAACCTGCTCATGGGAAGAGCCGTACAACACCCGGACAATCACCGGTGACAGAATGCCAATCGCCAGGTACATCACACTGCTGAACAGCATGATGACAAAGGTGCCTTTCAGGAACAGTTTCTTCAACTGCTCAGGATCGTGCTGTTTCTCGGCAAAGCGCGGTAATGCCAGACGGTTGATTACCGGTGAAACCAGCTTCAGCGGTTGCAGAATCAGCTCTTTAGCCAGCGAGTAAATCCCCAGCATATCGGCCCCCATCACCTTACCCACAATCAGCGCATCTGCCTGGGTACGCAGTTGGTTGATGGTTTGCGATCCCAGTTGATAGATACCGTAGCGCACCGCCGCAATGAAGGTTGCCCGGTCAAATTCCCAGGTTGGCCGCCAGGATTTTTCACCGAAGTAAATCATGCAGAGAATACGCGTGAAGGCTGCGATGAACAGACCGAGGATCGCCGCGGCCACCGTCAGCGTGGTGAAATACAACATCGCCACGGTACACAGGAAGGCAAACAACTTGGTGACCATCTCAATCTTCGCCAGCGTCACCATGCGTTTGGTTTTGACAAAATGCGCCTGATATTGCGACAGATGCCCCAACACGAGGAAGTTCAGGCTGGTGAGCATAATCAGCCCGGTCAGCTCCGGCAGATGGTAGAACCAGGAAACCGGCCAGGCAATTATCAACATAATCAAACCGGTACATAAACTGAGCGAGACGTTAACCCAATAGATGGTGCTCTGCTCACGGCGTGTAATGTCCTGACGGTGCACGAGGTAACTGCTCATGCCCATGTCCTGCAACACCGAGGCAACCGCCAGAATGGCGTTAATGATCGCCAGTAATCCCAGCTCATGCGCCTCCAGCTTACGCGCCAGGACGCTGAGTTGTAACACCTGCAACACCGCAGCAAAACCGGTGCTGCCGAGTAACCAAATAGCTTGCGACTTTAATCCGCTCACACTATGCGCTCCAGAATCTTGGCCAGCTCGCCATAGGCGATATGTTGATTAAACTCGGTTTCCACTTTATGGCGCGCAGCGGCAATTACCGGTGCAACGTCCACATCCCCGCGCGACAGGCGTAATAACGTTTGCGCCAGCTCATCGGGATTGTTCTCAGAAACCAGCCAGCCGCTTACGTTATTCTGTATCAGCTCGGGGATACCACTATGGAAGGTGGAGACAACCGGCAAACCTACTGCCATCGCCTCCATCAGCGCCACCGGAATTCCCTCCATATCGCCATCCGCCGCCGTTTTAGACGGCAGCAAAAAGATGTCTGCTTCGTTCAGCGCCTGGCGAATCTCGTCCTGTGGTTTAAAGCCCGGCATGCTGACGCAATCTTCCAGGCCTGCGCGCGCAATGTGCTCACGCATCATGCCGTCCTGCTCACCGTTACCGATAATGGTGAACTGGAACTGACCGCCCTGATCACGCAGGATTTCACTGGCTTTCACCGCCACATCCAGCCCTTTTTTCTCGGTCAGACGTGCCACGGAGACAATGCGCAACGGCGAATGAAAAGCGGCACGCGGGCGGAAATTAAACTTTTCTGGCTCGATGCCCATGCGCGTAACATGAATTTTCTCCGCCGGGCAGCCCATCTCAATTAGCTTGTTCTCCCACAGATGGCTGATAGGTAGCATCAGTTCGCTCTGGCGGAACAGATTGACGTAATCCAGCTTGTGTTCCTCGAGGATATGACGACGTGAGATGTCGGCACCGTGGAACACCGTAGCCTGCTTGCCTTTCAGTACGCCAAGTTCACGCAATTTATTCGCCAGCGCCCCGGCATAGCCGAAATGCACCAGGAAGACATCGGCGACAAAAGGTTCTCTGGTATTGGCGACAATCGCCGGCAGCAGCAGTTTGCTGGACTGTGCGCCATAGCGGCGCACATTGAGGGATTTGATCAGCGAGGGCTTGGCAAGTTTCGGCAGCATCAATCCGATACGCTGCGTAAGCTTATCGAGATTCGATACTTTCTCCTCCGGCAACAGATAATGTGTTTTCGCCGCCAGATTGTAATCATCGAACGCGGCATGACGGTTAATCATGTCGCCCGGAAACACGGAGATCACCTCCACGTCATAACCGGCATCGATAAAATGCGTCACCTGATTGAGGACAAACGTCTCAGAGGCAACCGGAAAACGCATGGTGAAAAAGGTCAGCTTCATCACTTCACCCTAAGACGTTAAGAATTTCTTCAGTGATTCGGTTACCAATCTCACGTTCCTGTGCCACTGCTGCGTCAACTTTCTGTTTCACGTTGTCGTAATCCGCCAGTACGGTATGTACCTTATCGATGAGTGAGCCATCCATCAGGCTTTTCACATCGGTCGCCATTTGCGGCAGGCCAAGCTGGTTCATCACACCCAGCGACTTGTGCTCATAATTGATGGCGACGGCAGGGGTACCGAAATTCATCGAGATAATGGCGGAATGCAGGCGAGTGCCGATCGTCAGATGGCAATGACTTAATAATATGCCGAGTTCGAGGTCGTTGAATTCGTCCATAATCACATGATAATGCTCAGGATGATCGACGCGATCGCGCAACTGTAGCGCCACCATGCGGTCATCTTTGGCATAACTGTCGATGCCGGTACAGGTCGAGAAAGCCACCACCTGATAACCCTCGGCGATCATCGCGTTAATCACGCGACCAAACGCGGCTTCATACTCTTTCTGCGTCACGCCAAGACGTTTGTCGAACGGTGCCAGCTCACGCACGGTGATGGCTATCGTTTTGCGCGCGCTGATAATCTCTTTCCAGTGCAACAGGTTATGACTGGGGTTCGCTACTGCGCGGGCCTTAACCAGAAAGGCGGTGTCGACGCCCTTTTTCACCCTGCTGGTGGTCACGCCATCTTGCTTCAGGCGATCGAGGCTCACCTCTTCACGCAGCACAAGGCTATCGACACGGTCAAATACGAAGTTCGCCAACGCATTCACCCGCGGATTTTCAAACGGCCCGACCGAATGGCCGATCATATGTAGCGGTTTTTTTGCCATCAGCGCACACAGCGCATGATCGAACTGCGTCACCCCATACAGATCGACAAAGAAAGAACCGCCAACCTGAATAACGGCGTCATAAGAGGCAAGACTTTTGGTGAATTCAGCCAGATGAGGCGGCACGGAGAACGATTTATACAGCCCACCTTTGCCGAGGTGCGCCATCATAATCTCCGGCATCAGTCGGTTTGCAACTTTACGCTTGACGCTGCCCACCAACCCTTTTGCTGATTGGCTGTTGTGCAGAAACAGGGAATCCTGCTGAATCTCATGCTGCAACAAATATCCGGAGCTGGTTGGATAACGACTGATAACGTCAATATCCAGATCACTACGCGCAGACTGAAGCGAATCGATCAGTCCACGTAAAATCGCGCCATCCCCACGATTTCCACAGGTATGGTTACCCACCAATAAAATCTTCATAAAAACTCCAGATAAATTTTTGTAATTCTACAAACCGCCATTTCCTGAACTGGCAAAGTGAACTCTGTAAAAAGACTGCAATAGAGGCGAAACGCCCGGAAAAGACCTGCTGCTGGCTTGTCGGCCGCGTCCCGGTGCGGCCGGTTTAATCATCATGACTTGATAGCGAAATACGGCAGTGCGCACGGCTCCCCATTAATCACCACGGAGACATACCCCTTTGGCTCGCGCGTATCGACCTGCTCGGGTTTGAGCGGGCGTGACGCCATCAATAAATCGCCCTGTTCATTGCCGCCAATTCCTGCTTTACCGTTATGCAGACTGAAACGCTGCGGAGCGGGCTTGCTGCCGCTGGACGGTTTGCCCTGCGTCATGCTGGCATCCACCCTGGCGCAACGACCGGCGAGGAAGCGATCCTTGCCGGTGCTTTTGATCAGCACGGCGGTGGTCGGCGTCCAACCCGCCAGTTTGACGAACACTTTGGTGTCGGTATCGGTGCGTGGTTCAAAGCGCACCTCTACCACGGGTGAACTGCCTTCAGCCGACCAACTGGCTTCAGCCTTATTGGTCTTGCGTTGCAGATGGATCACCGCCCTGCCGCCGGTCCCTTTACCGTCGATTGGGTTCATCAGCGGCTGATTGTCGGTGCCATTGCTAAACTGCGACTGACCAAAGACTTCAATTTCCCAACTGTCGCCCACCGTCGGCGAGTAGAAGTTGCCCAGCTCAAACCAGGTTTCCTGATTGGTGTTGTTGGTCAGTCGAAAGCGTGAGGTGATGTAGTTGTATTTCAGGCTGCCGTCGATGGCGACGCCGTAAGACTCAACCCGCGTGGAACCCATCTCCCAGATATTCAGCCAGCGTTCGCCTTCGAGCGAGTTGTCGATCCAGCTTCCGGCCTGCAAATTGGTCTGACGCATATTCAGCCGCGAGTTATGGGCGATCAGCGGGTTCTTACAATCCTCAAGACTCAACGCATCAATGATCCATTGCCCGTTGGAAATATCACCCGGATGTTCGGTGTGCTCTATCCAGCCGTTGTGAATAATCGACTGGCTGCAACGCGGCAGATTCAACACCATGCCACCTTTACAGTGCTGAGCATTAAAGTTGGAAAGCTCAATGGCAGTGCTGTGATCCCAGTTACCGGCTTTCTGCCCAGACCAGCTGGCTTTGATCACATCGCCGGTACAGGCGTTGGCATACCACTGGTCAATTTTGCAATCCAGCGTATCGAGCAGACTCAGCGAGACGCCACCCACCTGGTTAAAGCGCAGACAGGCACCACGGAAGAACTGCCCCCCCGGACAGGTGTTGCGGAACAGTCCCTGCTTGTTCGGGCGTTTGTCAGTGTTGCCGTTAAAAATCAGGTTAGAGATTTCGGTCCAGCGCGCATTCACCTGGAACAGGAAGTCGGAACGTCCGTCAGATACCAGCGTGGTGGCCGGAAAGTAGCCAAAGTTGACCATCGCACCAGAGATGCGGAAGAAACGCTGCTGCTGGTCGCCAAAATCGCAGCCAGAAACAAAGAACGTGCCCGCCGGGAACTGCACGCATATCGGTTGATTCGCATCCTGCGACCATTGATACATCGCTTTGATGGCAGGCGCAGTATCGGTTTTGCCGTCGGCTATCGCGCCGAAATCAAACAGCGTCAGGCGATTAAAATCGTCCACCACACGACGCCAGGTAAAACCCTCACCGGCAAATATCACGCCGCTATCGTCTTTACCCGCGCCAAACGCACCAACAAACTCACCGCCCCCCACTTCCAGCCCTTCATGCCAGCTTTTCAGCTTGATTTTGGCACCGGCAAACAGTGGGCGGGTTTTTCGCAACTCCTCCACCGACGGGATCTCGCCAATCAGCTGATAACCGTTCGGCTGCGCCAGACGCTGGCTGAAATTGCTTTGGTTCGGGCGGCTAACGTCATCAATGGAGAACAACGTGTTGCCATTGCTGTCCTCCACCGCCATTGAATGCGCAGGATCGGCAATCAATGCGGCATTATCGTGAATAAATTGCGCAAAGTTGCCCTTATTCAACGCAATCGGCTGACTAATCTGGGACACTTTTCCGCTGGCGTCACGCAGATAAACCGGGATTTGATTCCCCGCTTTACTGGCATCGCTGCCCGCTTTACCAATCCACAATTTGCCCTCGAAGTTATGCCAGAACTGCGGCGGCATGGTGTAAACATTTTCCGGGGTGAGAATCGGGACATCCCCCTGCGGTACGCTGGAGGGATCCACCGTTTTCAGCGCCGGCTGGCCACTTTTTGCTGCGTAGCTGGAAAACGCACTCACCGAGAGTGCGGCAACAATGGAGGAGGCTGCGGTTTGCAAGACTTCTCTTCTTTTCATGCGTCAAATTCCGTGGTCAATAGGCGGTGAAAGTATCCCCGAGGCACGACAATCGTTACGGCTTGCTAAACAAGCGCCAGCCAGCTTTGTTTGATCTGTTTACCGTCAAACTTCAGCGCAGTGTCTTTGGTTTTTTCGCTCATGGCATAGAACAGGGCATCGTTGCTGGCGAGCTGATCCATGCGTGCCAGGAAGGTGGCTTTATCGTCCATCGGCACCAGGAAACCATCTTCGCCCTGATTGATGATCTCCTGCGGTCCGGTCGGGCAGTCATACGCCACCACCGGTAACGACCAGGATTTGGCTTCCAGCAGCACCAGCGGCAGCCCTTCATAGCGCGAGGTCATCAACGCCATGTCACTGTCACGGTAGTAATCGTTGATGTTGCTGACTCGGCCGACAAAATTGACGCTATCGTTAAGACCCAACTGTGTCGCCTGCTCCTGTAACGACTGGCGCAGTTCACCGTCGCCAGCAATCACCAGCTTCCACTCCGGGTGGGTTTTGCTGAAATCGGCCCAGATATCCAGCAGCAAATCGAAGCCTTTCTGGTGTTCAAGACGGCCAATGGCCAGCGCCTGGCGACTGCGTGCATTACGCTGGAATGATTTGTACACCACCGGATTCGGGATCTGCTGGCTGGGAATGTTCCAGCGGCTGAACACCTGATGATCTTTGTCGGTCAACACAATCACCTGGTCATAGAAGCGCAACAGCAGCCATTTCAGCAGTTTGATCGGTTTACTGAATGAGTTGATGGCGATGTGTTCACAGGCATACGCCTTGAAGCGTTTTTTCTTCATCGACATCAGATTCCAGAAGGCAAACATCACGCTGAGACGCCCCATGCTGATCAGGAAAACGCTGTCGAATCCCTCCTGCTGGATACGCGCCACCGCACTTTTAATCGGATTTTTATGCCCGGCGAAACTGACGATCTCTTTCGCATGGGTGAATGGATAGAACGGCTTACCACTGCCCTCCAGCGAATACACGGTGACATCATGCTGCTCGCCGAGACACTCGGACATAAAGTTGCAGATGTTTTCCGTCCCCGCGTACGAATAGGCATCCTTAATCACCAGAACAATCTTTTTCATGAAACGCTTTCCACCTCAAACGTAAATGATGCCAGCTATTAACGATGCTTCAGGGTGAAAAGCACACCATTCACCATATACCAGCCGTAATAGTAATAAATTTTTAAGGGATTGTTTTTATAGATAATTCTTAATAATTCCAGATGCCATTTCGCTGCTTTGTTTTTATTACGAGACAGCGAATCGCCCAATTCGTAATAGTTCACCAGCGTTTTCTGGATCACCCTGGCTTGCCTGTAGCGGAGAAACAGTTCGTAGAGGAACAGGAAATCTTCATGGCCTTTACGCTGGAAGAAGATGCCCTGCGGGGGACGGCGGAAACAGACGGATGAGAAGCAGACGCGATACTGCTTCTTCACGAAGTTTTCCTGTTGCAGATAGGGTTTGCTGTAGTTGATGTCGTGATCAGCGCTTTGGGTTTTGTAGTGATAATGGGTAATGACGAAATCGTCACCTGCCGCCAGCGCGGCGACCTGCTCCGCCAGTTTTTCCGGGTGCCACTCATCATCACTGTCGAGAAACGCAATGATCTCTTCCTGCGCGGCGCGCAACCCGACATTACGGGTTTCTGCGGCCCCGAGGTTCATCTCATTATCCAACACCGTGATGCGCGCATCCTGGCAGTGCTCACGCACCAGCGCCAGTGAGTCATCGGTCGACTTATCGTTGATGAGGTAGATGTGCCAGTCGCTATAGCTTTGATTCATTACCGACTGCACGGCACGCAAAATGGTCTGACGTGCGTTATACATCGGCATGACAATGCCAATGGTGCCAACATGATTTTTCATCTGAATACCCGTGAGAGGAGATGACAGGAACCAAAAAATGCTCCAGAGATCGGAGCCAATAAATACGCAATCAAGAAACGGCTCTGCTGCCGAAAAACCGGGCTTTCACCTTATCCATCAGGCGGCTGAGAAAGTAGGCCTGGTTGTCCTTGTTGGTCAGGAAGAAGTAGCGCGCAAAACTGAGGCTCGCCTGCAATGAATTGCCATCCATTTTGTAGCGCAGTGGCAACTTGAACGCTTTGTAGGTGTGGATATCACGCGCAGTCAGGTAGGGTTTCATGGTGTCGAGCCAGAAGAAGGAGTATTTCACCGACTCCCCTTTATGTTTCGAACCGAATTTGGTCACCAGATGGTAGGTCGCCAGCGGCTTATCGATCATCACAAAGGCATAACCCATGCGATCGGCGCGGATGCAAAAGTCGTAATCCTGATGGCGGATATAACGGGCATCAAACTTGATCTTTTCAGCATCACCACGTCTCAGCACGATGGTACTGGTCTGAATAAAGCCATAACAACCAAACAGATATTCAGCCACCGTCTCTTTTTTGCCCGGCGGCTGCATCGGCATGACTTTCAGGAAACTGCCATCCTGATGGATGTTTACCTGGCTAAAGATGACATAGCGGGATTTGCCCTGCGCCTCAAGGCTGGCGATGGTGCGGCTGACTTCCAATAGCTTGTCCGGATGCCACTCGTCATCCGCATCAAGGAAGCTGATAAAATCACCCGTGGCAAGTTCAATGCCCTTATTACGCGCACCCGCACCGTTCAGTTTGACGTCCGACAGTTCCAGCCGGATATCCAGGTCTTGATAGCGATCGCTACGTACCACCTGCGCCAGTTCAGTCGCATCGGCCGATTTGTCATCCACGATGATGACCTCAAAATTGCGATAGCTTTGCGCATTGACGCAATCCAGCGTGGTCACAATCGACTTCGACGCGTTATAGGCGGGAATTACAATTGAGAAACGGATGTCCTGCATTGCCAGCACCTCTTAAACAGCTGTTCCAGGGTTAACGGTAACCTCTGCGGGCTGAAGAGAGGAATTAGCTTTATTCCTAAAAATCATAGCGTTAGTTCCATTCTTCATTTGCAGATACGTACCATTACGGAATTACTTAAGCGTGTGCTGTGTGTAACGTCATGCCAGACGGCATGAAAAAAATGAACGGCATCAATTCATCGCGCATTTAAAAACCAGGGCGCGCGATAAATCGCGCCGCTACATAAAAATGGGGCGGATAAACCGCCCCGGAACTTTGCGTTTTAATTAGCTTTTCGTTTCTTTGCCATATTCGTAGTTGTAGTAGTCGTAGCCATAACCGTAGGCATTCGACGCTTTACGTACCACGGCGTTGAGGATGACGCCTTTAATTTCGATACCGTTCTGTGCGAAACGACGGTAGCTGACATCCAGTTCCTTGGTGGTGTTGGTCTCGAAGCGCGCCACCATCAGTGAGGTTCCCGCCAGCTTACCGATAATGGAGGCATCGGTGACGGCCAGAATCGGCGGCGTATCGATCAACACCAGGTCATAGTTCTTACCGGCCCACTCCAGCAGCTCACTCATGCGGCGGTGCATCAGTAACTCTGACGGGTTCGGTGGCACCTGACCACGCGGCAGGAAATCAAACCCATAAACACCTTTCTGAATCATGGCTGGCGAGAATTCAGTCTTACCCGACAGCACATTAGACAGACCAACCTTATTCTCCGCACCGAGCAGTTCGTGGGTATAACCACGACGCATATCACCATCGATGAACAACACGCGCTGACCGGCTTTTGACACCAGCGTCGCCAGGTTGGCACAGATAAAGGTTTTACCAATACCCGGGCTGGCACCGGTGATCATCAGGATGTTGTTCTTCGCTTCCATCATGGCGAAATGCAGGCTGGTACGCAGGCTACGAATCGCTTCAATGGAGAGGTCAGTCGGGTTACCCAGCGCCAACAACGTATTGTGTGGGTCGCTTTTCTCCTTGTGACCACGACGCGCCAGCGCTTCGGTGTCCTTCTTACGCTGCCAGTCCGACAAGGGAACACTGGCGTAGACATTCATGCCCAGCTCTTCCAGCTGTTCCGGGTTCTCGATACCGTGGTGGAACAGCGCTTTCAGCAACACCAGACCGACTGACAACATCAGACCAACAATCAGGCTGGCGGCGATAATCAGCAGTTTCTTCGGTGCCACAGGTGACGCGGCCGTCTCTGCCTGGTCGATAATTCGTACATCGCCAACGGTACTGGCTTTACTGATACCCAGCTCTTGCTGACGGTTCAGTAACTGCATGTAGATTTCCTGCCCTGCCTGTACATCACGGGTCAGACGCAGAATCTCCTGCTGGGTTTGCGGCATCTGGGCAATTTTCTTGTTCAGATTGGCCTGCTCATTTTCCAGCGTTTTGCGTTTTTCCAGCAGCGCGCGGTACGTCGGGTGATCTTTGGTATACAGCTGTGACACTTCCGCTTCACGGAAGGTCAGCTCGTTAAGCTGGCTCTGGACGCTGACAGACGAGTCCAATGCTGATTTCGCTTCCAGCGACATATCCACCGATTCGTTTTCACGGCGGTAAGCGTTCAACTTGTCTTCTGCCACATTCAGACTTTCACGTACTTCGGGCAGCTGATTTTTCAGGAAGTCGAGGCTCTTCGCCGCCTGCTCCGATTTGCGATCAACGTTCTGCAACAGATAGTTGTTCACAATCTGGTTCAGTACACGACTGGCCTGATCCTGGTCTTCGTCCTGGTATTCCAGACCCAGTACGCCGGTATCTTTCCCTTTATCAGCCACGGTCAGGTTAGCCAGCACCGCTTTGATCGCCTGCAGATCGCTCAGCTTGGTGACATCAAAGCTGGTGCCGGTATCAGCCTCAATACCGCTTACCAACATGGTCACTTCGCCGTGCTGCTCCAGCTGGCCCACGCGGCCTTTGAACAACTCATCACCGTCGCTGGTAACGGTGTAGGTCTGCGGACCCGTCACTTCCAGCTGTACGGTGCGTTTCTCAATTGAGCGCGGGATTTCCAGACGGGTAATGGCGATTTGCGCAGGTTTGTTGCCCATCAGGCGCGACAAACCTTTACCAATGATCGGGAAATAGTTTTGTTGCACCACGGTATCCAGACCGAGGTCATTTACCGTCTTACCCAACACCATGCGAGATTCAAGAATCTGAATTTCGGTATCTGAAGCCGGGGTTGAAGGAATAATGTCCTGTAAGTCATTCAATACCGAGTTGGTATTTTTTTGCTCGACCTGCACCATGGCATCGGCGCTGTAGATCGGTGTCGCGAACAGTGTGTAAAGGGTGCCCGCTAGCATGAAGAAGGCGGTGACAGCGACAATGATCCAGCGATGGTCAATGAGCTGTCCCACAAGATGCGCCAGATCCCATCCATTCGAATCCTCTTTCGGCGCTGTCATAACCTTGTTTTTTATATTCATGGATAATCCCAACTATCGGCTTAGTACGTTGACCCATTTCTGGGTAGCGTTTTCCAGTAACCCGTAAACCTCTTCAAAAGCCTCACGGCTTTTTTTGTACGGGTCCGCTATTTCCTGTTGGTTGAGCCAGTGCCCAAGCAGCATGGTTTTCCCGCGCGCGGCTGGATCGATGCGATTTACCTGTTCAACATGACGCTTTTCCATTACCAGGATCAGGTCATAGTCACGACACATATCTGCCGTTAACTGTTGAGCATGATGTCCCGCCAGCGAGAGGCCATGTTTGGCGGCCACATCACTGGCGGTCTGGTCTGCCGGGGAGCCACGTAAGGCACCCAACCCGGCAGACGCTACCCGGGTTTCAGGTAAAGCGCGTTTGAACAGACGCTCCCCGGTAGGGGAGCGGCAAATGTTGCCGACACAGACGACTAACACGGACGTAATCATGGTTAAACCTTAGTCTGACCAGTTGCGGAAACGCAGTGCTGCAGAGCTTGCATCATCAATACCCACAATGGTCGGTAACAGCGCGGAAATCACACGGTTCCAGCGAGTGAGCGGAGTGGAGGTGACATAAACAATGTCATACGGCTCCAGTTGGAATTCGGTGCCCATCACCATCGACGCCGCATCTTTGGTATTCAACTGATAGATGTTGGCAATCTTGGTGCGGTTGCTGCCACGAATAGGACGAATAACAAATACGCCGGTGGCATCGGCTGTGGTCTGATCCATACCCTGCGCATTGCCCAGTGCTTCGGCTAGCGTCATACCGCTGCGGTCCATCTTCAGCGTGGTCTGCTGCTTCACTTCGCCCATCACGAAAATCTTCAGATCATCGTTACGTGGCACGTAGAGAATATCGCCCGGATACAGCAGATGGTTCTGGCTCAGGTCACCGTTTTGCATCAACGCCTGCAACGAAATACGCTGCTCGCGGCCATTGTGCGTCAGCACCACATTGCGCCAGTCGGCATCGGCGGTCAGGCCACCGGCGGCGTTGACGGCATCCAGCACGGTAAGGGGTACGTTGGTGATCGCCTGCTGGCCGGAGGTGGTCACTGAACCACTGATGTAGGTTTTTTGTGAGCGGAAAGCCGCGACATTCACATCCACCTGTGGGCTTTCGATGTACTGCGCCAGACGACGTGCGATTTCCGCACGGATTTCGGTCACCGTTCGACCTGCGACGCGCACTTTACCGATATACGGATAGAAGATGGTACCGTCTGCCTGCACCCAGTTACCGGTGTCGCTGGCACTACGATACTGACCTGCCGGGGTGGTTAATTCCGGGTGATCCCAGACCGTTACGTTAAGCACGTCGCCAATGCCAACACGATATTCGTAGTTCTGAATTTCGTTCTGCAACATTGGGTTGGCTTGCGCAACCAGCGGTTTCGGGCGCATCTGCTCAACCAGACGCGGCGTTAAAGGAAAGACGTTAACGTATTTGTCGATGTCAAAATTGCTATCCTGTTGTTCAATGACATCTTTTCCGCTAGTGGAAAGGCGCTGACCTGGTTCGATCGTGCACCCGGATAGAATAGTGGCGGATACCAGTAACGGTATCATTTTAATTTTCATTGTAATCATCTGGATCTTCGCTATCAGTTAATGATTGATAGAGGCGAAAACGCCGCTGTGTAAGCGTCTTACAAAACAAAGACTGACGGGTTAAACACCGAAACTGTGGGTCATTATCATTTGCTCCCTATGCTTTCTGTTGTCACCCTGCCCTCGCGTCTATCAATAGGCGCCATCGCGCTTGAGCACTACGCCAACGGTCTTAAACAGAATCGCGATGTCATTCCATAGCGACCAGTTTTTGACGTACCACGAATCGAAATAGACACGCGTTTCATAGTCAACGTCGTTACGACCGCTGACCTGCCACAATCCCGTCATGCCTGGTTTCGCCATCAGGTAATAATCGACATCACCGGCATAACGGCAGAGTTCATCTTCGATAACCGGACGCGGTCCCACGAGGCTCATATCGCCACGGACCACGTTCCACAGCTGCGGCAGCTCATCCAGGCTGGTTTTACGAATAAAGTGACCAACCTTTGTGATGCGCGGGTCATTTTTCAGCTTGAAGTCTTTGTCCCACTCGGCTCGGGCCACCGGATCGGTACGGAGTACCTCTTCCAGCACCTCTTTGGAGTTGATCACCATGGAGCGGAACTTCAGGCATTTGAATTTTCGGCCATTCATACCGACACGTTCATGACCATAAATTGGATTGCCACCGTCACGTCCGACCAGGAACCCTAACACCAGCAGGGCTGGGGAGAGCGCGATGATAATGCTGAGTGCACCGACGATATCGAACGCGCGCTTCAGGCAGCGTGAGGTACGTTTTGCCAGGTTGTTATTAACGCGCAAAATCATCACTTCGTGGCTGAAGATATACGCCATATCGGTGCCGTAGAGCGGTACACCACGCAGGGTCGGGATCACTGACACCGAACGGCAATTGTGCATCGCCAACGTCTTCAACCAATTATCGCGGTACTGACTCTGCTCAAATTCAACGGCGACAATAAACTGCGTTTCATTGTTGGTAAGTTGCCAAAGCTCGTGTTCGCTGCGTAGCACCGGCACACCTTCGATGCTGGCTTGCGGGCAACTGCCATCAACATCGAAAAAGGCAATCACATCAAATCCCATCACCTCTTCGCTTTGCAGCGCCTGCCAGGCTTCCACGGCATTTTTGCTGCTGCCAATGATGATGGTCTGCTTTTTCCACAGTCCAAACCGGTTCAGCACACGTTTTGCAATGGCGCGCCCCAGCGGGATCAACATTAATGCCAGCAGCCAGGTCAGCACCCAGACGAAACGCGACATTTGCCATTGCGACAGTGCGGTAATGGACAAATCGATAACTGAGAAAATAAGAATGGTACGAAAGATCTCTTTCAATTCGAACCAAAAAGGTTTGCGATAGGTGAAATGACGCAGCCGCACCCAGAACCAGCCAACACAAATAATCGACAAACAGATGTGCGTGGCGATTTTTAAATTGAGGTCTTTTTCAGAAATATCTGCCAGTGGGGAATTCGTGAGCGAATTAATGAGTGCCAGAGCAATAAACAACGCCGCGTTGAAACAAATTAAATCCGAGCACGCCAGTAAAATTTTAGTGAGAAGACTTTTATAGGTAAATTCGTTATCGCGCATAATTAACTCTTTATTTTATTTCCCTAATCCTTAACGCCTCTGGCCTGTGTAATAAACGAGCGATATTGAAACTGTCATAGAACAGGCAATCTGCGGGGAAAATCTCTGGCGTTCATGTCAATTCCCTTACCGAGAAAGAAAGAAAATTGTGATAAATACCAACAGATTAGTCTGAATTCCTTCAACACTCTTGCAGACCAGATTCCCAGTTTAAAAAGTACTTCGGACACGCTACCGCCCTTGGCTGTCGCTGCCAATACCGCTTTACTTGCCCTAATTTCCCGTCCGTGGTTACCGGTTTGCCATGACAATAACTGGCCTTAACCGGGACACGATCACAATTCTCAACATTAAGAAGCTAAACAAGACGCTATTAACTACATAAGCGCAGACATTTACTAACACGTTGCTATACTAGTTATTACTGGCTTGTTTACAAGTAGACCCCGTGTTCCCTGCTCTCTTTTAGGAAAAAGACTACCAGTCATTAGTATTGATGCCATCCCTTTCAGGCCATTCCCACGTAAAAATCAGAAAAGTTCGATATTCAACTTCTGAGCAATTCGCATTAAAAACGAACGCAGTCACGCCCCGAAAACAATTAACCACAACAAATTCAGGTATGCGGTGTTTATCCATACATTCAACTTATCTGTCAAAAAACCCCTCTCGGATTATTCCTTATTACGCTGCTGCACTACGGAAATCGGCAAGGTCGGGGTATTTGTTCCCCTCACAGGATTAACTATGATAAGACTAAGCTCATTCTCAGACATTCAGGTGATGAAAGCATGTTGGAGTGGATCGCTGATCCCTCGCTCTGGGCAGGATTAGTCACGCTAATCGTTCTTGAGCTGGTTCTGGGCATTGATAACCTGGTTTTCATTGCCATTCTGGTGGAAAAACTACCCCCTGTGGTGCGCGATCGCGCTCGCGTGATTGGTCTGCTACTGGCGTTGCTATTGCGCCTGGTTTTGCTGGCTTCGCTTTCCTGGCTGGTCACGCTGACCCAGCCGCTGTTTACCCTGTGGCAACACAGCTTCAGCGCCCGCGATTTGCTGCTGTTTGCCGGAGGGGTATTTCTCCTTTATAAAGCCACCACCGAACTGAATGACCGTCTTGAAGGCAGCGACGAGGACAACGGTCAAACCAAAAATGGCGCTAAATTCTGGCCGGTAGTCGCGCAAATTGTGGTGCTGGATGCCATTTTCTCGTTGGATGCGGTGATTACCGCCGTGGGGATGGTCAATGAATTGCCGGTAATGATGACGGCGGTGACCATTGCTATCTTGCTGATGTTAATGGCCAGCAAACCCTTAACGCGCTTCGTCAATAGCCACCCCACCATCGTGATTCTCTGCCTCAGTTTTCTGCTGATGATTGGCTTCAGCCTTGTCGCTGAAGGACTCGGTTTTATCATCCCGAAAGGTTACCTGTATGCCGCTATCGGTTTCTCGATTCTGATTGAAATGTTTAACCAGCTGGCGATGTTCAACCGTCGTCGTTTTCTCTCCGCAGGCCGTCCCTTGCGCCAGCGTACCGCCGAAGCCGTATTACGTATTTTGCGCGGAGAAGCACAGCGAGCAGAGCTGGACGCCGATACCGCCTCATTGCTAAGTGATGAAGAAGGCGCGCTATTTAACCGACAAGAGCGACGGATGATCGCACGCGTGCTGGGGTTGGGACAGCGTCAAATCAGCAGCATCATGACCTCACGTCACGATATCGAGCATATTGATCTGAGTGAAGATCCAGCGGAAATCATGGCCAAGCTCGACCGTAATCAACACACGCGCATTTTGATTACCGAAAAGGGCAATGAACCGCTCGGTGTCGTCCATGTGATTGATTTAATGCATCAGTCGCTGCACGCAAAATCACTGGATTTACGTTCACTCATCCGCCAACCGTTGGTTTTTCCCGAGCGCGTCACACTGCTACAGGCACTGGAGCAATTTCGTCAGGCACGCACGCATTTTGCCTTTGTAGTCGATGAGTTTGGCTCGGTGGAAGGTGTGGTTACCTTGAGTGATGTGATGGAAACCATTGCCGGCAATCTCCCTAATGAAGGGGAAGAGATTGATCCCCGCTACGACATCCAACCCGGCCCACAAGGCGGGTGGATTGCCAACGGACATATGCCGCTGGAGGATCTGGCGACCTATGTCCGGCTGCCGCTGGATGATAAGCGCAATTATCACACACTGGCCGGTTTACTGATGGATAGCCTCCAGCATGTGCCGCAGGAAGGTGAGGAGTTGCAGGTGGGGGATTATCTATTGCGTACATTGCGGGTGGAGAATCATCGCGTCCAGAAGGTAGAGATTGTGCCGCTGGACAGAATAGGCGATCCACTTTCGTAACAGCGCGATAAATCGCGCCGTTACGTTGGTCAATCAGGGTTTCTTCTGTGATGATTGCTGACGATCCAGCCACTGTTCCAGTCGGTTCTTCGCTTCGCTTTGCAACTGCTGGCGCAATACCTGATCTACCGGCAGCGAGTACTGCAAATTATCCCACGGCCCGTACATCCGCAGGGGGATGGTCTGCTCATTCATGACCGCAGCCAGCTTCTCGTCCCCTTTCCAGCCACGCAACATCATATTGATGGTCACATCCAACTGACGGGTAAGCAGATTGATATTCCCCCCGCTCTGTACCGCCAGATGATTGCTGCCGCCCTGTAAATCAGGCAGCGTGACAACACCTTTATTCAGGCTGATGCGGCCACTCAGTTGCTGGATGCTCTGATCTTCACCTTCATCATTGCTGACGCGATTGCTGACGCGCGCCACGGCACGGCTCACCATCTGTTGCAGATTAAGCTGCGCGAGTTGCAGGTTGGTCGCCGTCAGCTCTGCACTACCCTGCCACTTCTGTTTAGCATCATCAATGCTCAGACCACTGCCGCTCAAATCCCCTTGCAGAGATACCGTCCCCTGAAGCACTTCCGGCAAGGCAAACGCCTTCAGCAATGGCGCAATCGCCACCTGCTGCAATTCGGGTTGCAGTGTCACCGTGGTGATTGGATGACGAATATCGACAGTGCCAGGAATAGAAAATTGCCCGTCACCCAACTTGCCCTGTAACTGACTCAGCGTCATCAACCCTTCCTGGTTGCTCGCCGTCAGTTGCAACTGACTGAGCGTCAGGCCACGCCATACCGCCTGATCTGCCGTCAGATTGAGCGCCAGATCCATCATATTCAGCGGAGAATCGCTATTGTCACGTTCGCGTGGTTCCGCAATCACTGGCGTGCGTATCACAGTGGCATGCTGCGCGGCACTGCTATCAGTTGCCGGCGCACTGACCATCAGGTTATCGAGGTTAAGTGCCGTCGCATGCAATTTAAGATCAAGCCGCTGCGGCAGCATCAGGCTCCCTTCAGCACTGCCATCAAGAGAACTGTCGTTGGCACTCAGCTGCAATTTATTAAAGGCAAACTGCTGCCGGTCACTGTTCCACTCACCCTCACCGCTTAACGTCCCTTTAATCCCCTGCGTCGGAAGATTCGCGCCATCAAGGGTGTAATCCAGCGCATCAATACGCCCACTGAGACGATGGGGGTACTGAGCCGCATCGAACTGCCCTTTCAGACTGACAGTGAAATTACGCTGATTACGTGAAACACGGGTGCTGAGGTAGATGCTGGCTTGTTTGCTGGCATCCTGATTCAGGCTGAGATTGAAATCGCGGAAGTTATATTCGTCGCCACCCTGCTGCTGCCAGATAAGCAGGCTATCAGCAAGTCGTAGCTTACCGATATCAAAAGACCAGCCATTGCTGCTGGTGGTCGGCTCGGTATCACGCGGCCCCACAGGTGAGCCAGTGGGTTTTTGCGCATCGCTGTCGGGTGTGACACGAATGATGGCATTCTTCAGCATCACCTGACTGACGCTGAGTTGATGAGAAAGTAATGGCCAGAGATTCACGTCAAGACGCATATTCTCGGCGGTAACCAGCGGCTGGCTGGCACCCGGCGCAGTCAGGCTCATACGCCCCGCGAGAATACTGAGCTGCGGCCATACATGCCAACGTAAATCGCCGTTAACCTGAAGCCGATAACCACTTCGTTGTTCCACCTGATGTACCATATAGGTACGAAAGTCGTTGGGGTTTACCAGCAACACCAGAGCGGTCATTCCCGCGACGACCACCACTAACAGGATGGCCAGCGTGGTTATCAATCTTCTCATTACTTCCTCAAAGTTTGACGATCAATCTTTGTCGATACGGCTGGCATCAGCACCCTGCTGACCGCGATATTTCGCATCTTCACGACGATTGTAAGGACGCGCTGCCGGACCAGAGAGCGGCTCAAAGCTTAATGCCCCAATCAACATACCGGGACGCAACGCCAGTGGCAGCTTACCCGAGTTGTAAAACTCCAGCACAATCCGTCCCTGCCAGCCGGGATCAATACGGTGCGCCGTAACATGCACCATCAATCCCAGACGCGCCAGTGATGAACGACCATCCAGCCAGCCGACGAGATCATCGGGTATCGTCACCGACTCCAGCGTCACCGCCAGCGCCAGTTCCCCCGGATGCAGAAAGAAGGCTTCCCCTTCCGGCAGCACGATTTCATCGCTCATCACGCGGTCCAGCGCAGCACTCACCTCATGCTTCGGACCACTTAAATCGATAAAAGGTGCAGTGTGACCGCTAAACGTGCGGAACTGATTGCCCAGGCGCACATCTACGGTGGCCCCATTAATACGTTCAACCGGTGGACGCGGTGTGATCGCCAGCTTACCGCTGTCCAGCCAGGTTTCTATATCGCGATCGCATAATCTCATCGCTGTAACTCCATGATTTAAGTGTAGCGAAAGGCTGCCATTTGGTGACAACCTGAGCCGCACACGTCCATCCGGACGCGGTTTATTCGAAGAACTGGTTAATTTTTGCCTTGAGGATATCAATAGCAATACGGTTTTTCCCGCCGCGCGGCACAATAATGTCGGCGTACTGCTTGGAAGGCTCGATAAATTGCAGGAACATCGGGCGCACGGTTTTCTGGTACTGGCTCATCACCGAATCCATCGAACGACCACGCTCATTAACATCGCGTTTCATACGACGCATCAGACAGATATCCAGCGGGGTGTCGACAAAGATGGAGAAATTCATCTCCTGACGCAAGCGTGCATCAGTCAGCAACAGAATCCCTTCCAGAATGATCACTTTTTTCGGCTTCAGATGGATAGATTCAGAGGTACGGGTGTGCTCGACATAACTGTAAACCGGCAGATCAATGTTCTGGCCTGCCTTCAGCGCCTGCAAATGTTGCAGTAACAAGTCATGATCCATCGCGCTGGGATGGTCATAATTGGTTTTTACCCTCTCTTCCATTGTGAGATGACTTTGATCTTTGTAGTAGGCATCTTCCGGGATCACCCCGATATGCTCGTCACCGACCTGGTCACGGATTTCACGATAGAGCGTGCTGGCAATAAGACTTTTTCCGGATGCGGATGCACCTGCAATGCCAACGATCACGCACTGATGAGACTTGTCAGTCATACTTTTTTAAGACCTGATAACTGGAGCCTGTTGAAGCACATGCTTCGACGGGCCGATAATGAGAGGGTTTGGTTGGCGGCAATTATAGGGATTTCACCGGTTTGATGCCAGAGAAATGCAGCCGACACCTTTTCAGATTATCCCCTTTTGCAGCGGGGCGCATAATCGATACACTGTTCTTCATGCCGACGCGGTATGCCGCGTTGCGCCTGTTCGATTGTAAGCCCGCAAGGAGAAGTATGAGCTGGAAAACCCTGACGTATTTCGGTGACAGTATGTTGCTGATCCCCACCGCGGTGATCATCGCACTGGTGTTGCCGTGGAAAAGCGACAACCATCGTACCGTCTGGTACTGGTTGCTGGCATTTGGCCTCGCGGGTTTGCTGGTCAGCATCTCGAAAATCATGTTTCTCGGCTTTGGCATCGGCAGCGCCAGATTTAACTTCACCGGATTCAGTGGCCACAGTGCCATGTCAGCGACGCTCTGGCCGGTGATGATGTGGCTGGTGTCGGGTCGCTGGTCTGGTTTCTGGCGGCTGTGCACCATTGGTGTCGGCTACCTGATTCCGATGATGGTCGGCTTCTCGCGTCTGGTGATCCATGCGCATTCGCTCAGTGAAGTGCTTGCCGGCCTGATGCTGGGCTTTACCCTCAGCAGTGCGTTTCTGCTCAGCCAGCGCGACACCGCACTTAAAGGTTTTAGTCTGCCGCAGATGGGTGTCGCATTTCTGGTACCACTGATATTGATGAGCCACGGGCGGGTTGCGACCACCCAGCAATTCCTTGAACGCTTCTCCGCTGACCTCGCCGGGCTGGAAAAACCTTACACTCGTGCGGATCTTTTTCGTCAGTGATCAGACAGCCCTTTGTTAATAAAGGGCGATTCAATGCATTGAAAAAGGTAGAAAAGTGAATTCGCGGCAGACATCTTTTCCAGATGTGCTAGCATGCCAGTTAGAGAATGACTGGCGCATTTTTCGTCGTGTTGCGAATGCGCGCTGCTGGATTCGTGCATGACCCTCGAAATTTTAACCTCGCAAGATGGCTCAAAGAAACATTGGCTCAACGCCCTCTACCTCGGGGTAGTTGCCTTTGTGCTGACGTTATTCTGTCTGGAACTGATCATTGTCAGCGGGCGTATTTCTCCGTTGTGGTTCTCCACCGCGTTAATGACCATTGTGGTGTTCCGCGCCCCGGTGCACCGCGTGCCGCTGTTATTATTAGGCTGCATGGTGGGTACTGCGTTAGCCAACCTCCTGGTGATTGGCCCGGCGGTGAGCAACCTCAAATTTGCCCTGCTTAACATGTTACAGGCGCTGATGGGCGGCATCATGCTGCGTGTGCTGCTCGATCGGCGCGCCCCCCTCGACTCACTGCTGGACTGGTGCCGTTATGTGGTCACCGCCGGTATTATCGCGCCTTTTGTCGGCGGTTTGCTGGCACTGTGGTTGTTAAGCGTCAGTGGCACCGCCTCGCTGCCGTTTTTCTCCACCTGGGTGATTTCTGAAGTCATTGGTATGCTGGCGCTGGGTCCGGTGTTGCTGCTGTGGCCGTTAGGAAAGCAGGAAAACCCGGTTGCGCGCCATCGCAGTATAGAAACGGTCCTCACCCTGGCCTTTACCCTGCTTGCCAGCTACCTCAGCCTGCGTTATCTGCCGTGGCCCTTCACCTTTATTGTGGTGATCCTGTTTTGGTGCGCGATACGCTTACCCAAGTTCGAAGCTTTTTTACTGTTCCTGCTTAACTCCAGTTTTATCTCGCTGCTGCTGGCATTCAACCTGGTCAATCTCGGTCACGATGACCGTATGCTGGGTCAGGCCGGAACCTGGCTGCCCTTCCTGTTGGTGCTCATCCCCAGCCACGTTATGGCGCTGGTGATGGATGCATTCCAGCGTGAAAAAAATCATATCGCTGAGAGCGAAACCCGCTTCCGTAATGCTATGGAGTATTCCGCGATTGGCATGGCGCTGGTTTCCCCGCAGGGTAATTGGTTGCAGGTCAACCAATCGCTGTGCCGAACCCTGGGCTTTCCGGCGGAAGAGTTGCGTAAGCTCACTTTTCAGCAAATCACCCACCCTGACGATCTGAATAACGATTTACAGCAACTCAGGCGGCTGCTGGAGGGTGAAATCATGACTTACACCCTGGAAAAGCGTTATTTCCGCAAAGATGGCGAAACGGTATGGGCGCGCCTGACCGTCTCAGTGGTGCGGGATGCCCAACAGCAACCGCTGTATTTCATTTCACAAATCGTTGATATCTCTGAGCTTAAGCAGAGTGAGCAAGTGAATCGACGTCTGATGGAACGCATTACCCTCGCCAATGAAGCGGGCGGCATTGGCGTGTGGGAATGGAACCTGGTGACCGGTGAGCTGATGTGGGACAAACGCATGTATGAGTTGTTTGCGCTGGCACCGGATGAAGTCCCTACCTATGACCTGTGGTTACAACGGGTGCACCCGACAGAACAGGAATATGTCGCGCTGACGGTGCAGCAGGCAATTGAACGCCGCAGTGCGTTTCATATGGAATACCGCATCGGATTATCGGAGGGGATTCGTTATGTGCGTACCGAAGCCAACCGTATCCTCAGCCAGGATGGGCAGATCGAACGTATGCTCGGTATCAGCCAGGATATTACCCACCTGCGCGCACTGAACGATGCCTTATTCCAGGAAAAAGAACGCATGGCGATTACCCTGGATTCGATCGGTGAAGCGGTGATCAGCACCAACGATGAAATGCAGGTCACCTTTATGAATCCGGTGGCAGAAAAGATGACCGGCTGGACACAGGATGCCGCAGCAGGGATGGCAATCTCCGAGTTGCTCAACATCACGCATGGCCCTGCCGGAGCGCGGATCCACAATCTGCTGTTGTGCCAGCTTCCGGCAGAAAAAACCACGCCAGACCTGGAAGAAGAGCTGGTGTTGCACACCGCCGACGGGGGCGTATTCGAAGTCCATTACAGCATCACCCCACTGAAGACGCTAACTGGCGAGAGTATTGGGGCAGTGATGGTCATTCAGGACGTCAGCGAATCACGCAAGATGATGAAGCGTCTGAGTTATAGCGCCTCTCACGATATGCTGACGCGTTTACCCAATCGCCTCAACTTTGAAAGACAGTTGAAACGTTTGCTGAGTGATGCAGCGGTCAACCAGCATCAGCATGTGCTGGTATTTATCGACCTCGACAAATTTAAAGCGGTGAATGATACCGCGGGCCATGCTGCCGGAGATGCGTTGTTGCGCGAGCTTAGTGAGCTGATGCAACACCATATCCGCAGCAGTGATTTCCTCGCCCGCCTCGGCGGTGACGAATTTGGCTTGCTGTTGCCGGACTGCGAGGTCGATGACGTGCGCGAGGTGGTACAACGGTTGGTGACGGCGATCAATCAGTATCGTTTTATGTGGCTGGACAGTATCTATCAGGTCGGTGCCAGCGCCGGTATGACGCAGATTGACGAGCATAATTGCATCAGCAATCTGGTGATGTCCCAGGCCGACGTTGCCTGCTACAGCGCCAAACACGCCGGACGCGGGCAATATCATGTTTATCAGGAAATACAGATGTAATCTGCCTTGCCTGCCCGCGCGAGCTGCGCTAAAGTCGCCCCCTTTTTTCCGGCATGGGGGACAATAATGTTTATCGGATTCGATTATGGCACCGCCAACTGTTCCATCGCAGTCAGCGATGCGGGCACACCACGGCTGCTGACGCTGGAAAATGGCCAGCGTCTGCTTCCCTCCATGATTTGCGCGCCCACCCGCGAAGCTATCAGCGAATGGCTTTACCGTCACCATCAGGTGCCGACTCCCGATAGCGAAGGTCAGGCGTTGCTGCAACGCGCGTTGCGTTTTAACCGCGAAGAAGACATCGATGTGACCGCCAGCAGCGTCCAGTTTGGTCTTACTGCGTTGCAAAACTATATGGTTGAGCCGGAAGAGGTGTGGTTTGTTAAATCGCCCAAATCCTTTCTCGGGGCCAACGGCCTGAAACCGCAGCAGATCGCGCTGTTTGAGGATTTGGTCTGCGCCATGATGCTGCATATCCGCCAGCAGGGTGAAAGCCAGCTCGACCAGCCGATTGATCAGGCGGTGATTGGCCGTCCGATTAACTTCCAGGGTCTGGGCGGAGATGAAGCGAATGAGCAGGCGCAGGGGATTCTACTGCGTGCGGCTAAACGCGCCGGTTTCCGCGATGTGGAATTTCAGTTTGAACCGGTGGCCGCAGGTTTAGATTTCGAAGCCACACTGACCAAAGAGACACGGGTGTTGGTGGTCGATATCGGCGGCGGTACTACCGACTGCTCGATGCTCTTAATGGGACCGGAATGGCGCAATAAAGCCGATCGTCGCGCCAGCTTGCTGGGGCACAGCGGTTGCCGCGTGGGCGGAAACGATCTGGATATTATGCTGGCGTTCAAAACCCTGATGCCGCTGCTCGGTCTTGGCGGTAACACGCAGAAAGGCATCGCCCTCCCCGCCCTGCCGTGGTGGAACGCGGTGGCGATCAACGATGTCCCGGCACAAAGCGAGTTTTACTCTGCCGCCTGCGGCAAGCTACTGCGCGACCTGGTACGTGATGCCCAGGATCCTGATCAGGTCGCATACCTGCTGAAAGTATGGCAACAGAAACTGAGCTATCGGCTGGTGCGTGCGGCGGAAGAAAGCAAGATCGCGCTTTCCGATCAACCGGTTACCTCCGCTTCGCTGGCATTTATTGCTGCGCAGTTGCAGACGGAAACCAGCGCGGCACAGCTGGAAGAGGCGATCAATCAACCGCTGGAACGCATTCTGGAACAGGTGCATCTGGCACTGGCGACCTGTGAGACCAAGCCGGAGGTGATCTATCTGACCGGCGGCAGCGCCCGTTCACCGGTGCTGCGTGCAGCGTTACAGCAGGCATTACCGGATACGCCCATTGCCAGTGGCGATGATTTTGGCTCAGTCACCGCGGGCCTGGCCCGTTGGGCCGAGATTATGTTCGGTTAACCGAACATAATTTCCGTCGCGGCGCGATTTAAAGCGCAGAATTGGAGGCGTCCCACAGGACGCCTCTTTGGTAAGTGATTAATCAGAAATTGATATTCGCCGCAATACCGCCGATAAACGCATCTTTCACTTCGCTCACTGCCCCCGGCGCTACAACATATTGCAGGTTTGGACGCAGTTGCAGCCATTTGGTCAACTGAGCGTTGTAATAGATTTCATAGTTATATTCAGAACCATCCTGAATCGGCAGATAGGTCGGGCTGTTGTAGTCCGTTTCACCATTCGCCGCATTTTGCTGACGTAATGCCGTGGTATAGGAGCTGTTTACGTGGATACGTGCTGCACCAATACCAATTTCGTCGGCAGGACGCGCATCAAACGGTCCTTTCCAGGTAAAGCTGATGGATTGATAGTTGTCGGTTTTCGAGGTTTTGTGATCGTTCATCACCGCCTGAACCGTGACGCCCAGACCACGGCTGGCATCGCCGCCCTGCGCCGTCAGCTGTTGTTGCAACAGGACATAACCACCATAGGCATGCGCCTGATCCTGGTAAGCGCCATTACGCCAGCTGCCATACACATCGCCATCAACTGACGAATAGTAGTAACCGATACGGTAGTTACCCGGCAGTTTGTCCGGGCCAAAGGTCGGTTTCCA
The DNA here is from genome assembly GCF_059730565.1 of Pantoea sp. X-Soil-TKNS-1279. NCBI lineage: Bacteria > Pseudomonadati > Pseudomonadota > Gammaproteobacteria > Enterobacterales > Erwiniaceae > Pantoea > Pantoea sp. X-Soil-TKNS-1279. Next base: position 2,854,390 of record NZ_AP035948.1, read on the forward strand.
GCCCAGTTCCACTGGCACCATGTTGCCGAGTGAATTGTTCATATCAAGACGGAAGCCATTGCCGGTATCGTAGTTTTTCGGGTTGTCGTTATAGAAGCCCACCTGGAAGAACACTTCCGGCGTAATGTTAACTTTGATACGACCGCCCCATTGTGAAACCGGCCAGTTGTACCAACGGTCGCCACGCCAGTTACCGGCCTGGCCACTGCCGAACGCCAGGTTCTGGAATTTGCTGTCGAAGTTATCGAAGTCTTCACCCACGGTGACACGACCCGCTTTGATATCGACCACGTCATTAAATAGTCCCTGGCGTAACCAGAATTGGGTTAAACGCCAGGTCTGACCGCGACCGTACACTTCCTGAACGGAAGAGAGCGTGCCGCTACGCGGATCGCCCACCTGATCAGAGATGTTGCGGCCATTACGGTCGGTAATGGTCATCTGGAATTCGGCATCCTGCCAGTTCAGCAGTTTTTCCAGATCGAGATTGACACCAAACGCCCACTGATCGCTGTAGCGCATCGAGGTGTTTTTGTCATAACCGCCACCAAGGTTAGAGGCGCTTTCCATGGTGTAGTTAACGTCAAATTTGACACCATCGTTCTCAAGCTGCGTTCGGTAACCGCCCCAGTCACCAAACATATAGGGAGAATCGTAGCTGAATGCATCTGCTGCCACGGCAGATGCACTCAGCAGAGCAAACATAATCGTTCCCGCGGCCAGACGGCTCGGGATGCGTTGCACTGCTTCTTTTCTGTTCATAATGGTTATTCTTTTGTGAGTTACTGGAAAGATCGAGCAGAGAATAGTGCTGAGGGTGGGGTGACTTTTGCAAATATGTGCTCAGAGTTCCCTGAGGTGACAGTTAATTAATGCAATTGTGACAGCGATCTATGAATGAATATCTTTTGACGAGAATGGCATTTTTTGACTGGAAAAAATTACGCTCCGGTTAACATCAGCAACCCATTGTTGCGGCGCGATCAATCGCACCGCGACGAAAGGATAATTAACCGGCACTGGCGCGCGACAGTTCTTCAATCTCTTGTTTACCTAACCTGAGTTGCGTTGCCTGCACCAAATCATCAATCTGCGCTAACGAGGTCGCGCTGACAATTGGCGCGGTGATGCTCGGGCGGGCAATCTGCCATGCCAGGGCTACCTGAGTGGGTGACGCATCATGGGAATCGGCCACGGTGTCCAGCGCATCAAGAATGCGCAAGCCGCGCGGATTAAGATATTTTGCGACCACGCCCTGTCCACGCGCACTTTTGCTGGCATCTGCTGCGGTACGATATTTGCCGCTGAGGAAGCCACTGGCCAGTGAATAGTAGTTAATCACGCCCAGGCCATGTTCCACTGCAACTTGCTCCAGACCGCTTTCATAGCCCTGGCGATCATACAGGTTGTACTCCGGTTGTAACGTTTCATAACGTGCCAGCCCCTGCTGCTCGCTGATATCCAGCGCTTCCTGCAACCGTTCGGCGCTGTAGTTGGAGGCACCTATCGCCCGGACCTTCCCTTCTTTGATCAATGAATCGAACGCGGCCAACGTGTCAGCCAGCGGCGTATCCTGATCATCGCGGTGCGCCTGATACAGGTCGATATAATCGGTTTGCAAACGGCGTAGTGAGTCTTCCACCGCCTGGCGAATATATTGCGGTTTCAGGCCGGTTTTATCCGGCGACAATTCCATACCCACTTTGGTCGCCAGCACGATGCTGTCGCGTTTGCCGGTTTTTTTCAGCCATTTACCAATAATGGTTTCCGATTCACCGCCCTGATTGCCAGGCGCCCAGCGCGAATAAACATCGGCGGTGTCAATAAACCACAATCCCTTCTCCACCAATGCATCCAGCAAGGAAAAGGACGTTTTCTCATCCACGGTCCAGCCAAACACATTCCCACCAAAAGTAAGAACCGGCACTGCTATACCCGTGTCGCCAAGCTGGCGAGTTGATTGTTGACTCATTTTATTTCTCCTTAATTGAAACGAGACGGCTCAGCTCTCCAGCTTAGCAAAGGGCAAAACCGGCTTATGAAAAAATCCTGATAAAATTCGTACAGAATATGAATACTTAGCGTGCACAGGACGATATTCTTATTTCCTTCAATTTTCGCCCATGCCTGGCGACTACAATTCTTTCGTTTGCGCTCCGGCAGGTTGGGCGGCGCATTTTGGGAAAACGAATTCGCTGGAGAGCACATAACTTCATGAACACCCGACGTCCGTTGTTGAAAAAAAGCCTGATTACTCTGGCGATCGTCGCTGTACTGGCGGGCGGTTATTACTGGTGGCAACATCCGGCTGAACCCAACAAACAGCCACAGGCCGAAGGACAACGCCATCATGGGCGCGGCGCGAGTGGTGCAAATGGCGCTAATCGTCGACCACTGGCCCCGGTTCAGGCCGCCACCGCCACCTTACAAAGCGTGCCACAGTATCTGACTGGCCTCGGCACCGTCACCGCTGCCAACACCGTCACGGTGCGCAGCCGGGTCGATGGTCAGTTAATGGCGCTGCATTTCACAGAGGGGCAACAGGTTAACGCTGGCGCGTTGCTGGCCGAGATCGACCCTCGCCCTTATCAGGTGGCGCTCACCCAGGCACAAGGACAACTGGCTAAAGATCAGGCCACACTTGCCAACGCCAAACGCGATTTGGCCCGTTATGAAAAGCTGGCAAAAACCGCGCTGGTTTCACAGCAGGAACTGGATACCCAACGCTCGCTGGTGAGTGAAACCCTCGGCACCATCAAAGCCGATGAAGGCAACGTCGCCAGCGCGCAACTGAACCTGACCTACAGTCGAATTACCGCCCCCATCTCCGGGCGCGTCGGCCTGAAGCAGGTCGATGTTGGCAACTACATTACCTCTGGCGACACCACCGGTCTGGTGGTGATCACGCAAACGCATCCGATTGATGTGGTATTCAGCGTGGCCGAGAACAATATCAGTCAAATCCTCAAGGCACAGAAAAGCGGCCAGCCGCTGGTGGTGGATGCCTGGGATCGGAGCAACACCAACCTGCTCGCCACAGGTTCGCTGCTGAGTATTGATAATCAGATTGATGTCACCACCGGTACCATCAAATTAAAAGCGCGTTTCAGCAATGAAGACGACGCGTTATTTCCCAACCAGTTCGTCAATGCACGCCTGAAAGTCGATACCTTGCAGGATGCGGTGGTTATCCCTGCCGCTGCGTTACAAATGAGCAACGACGGCCATTTTGTCTGGGTAGTGAATAGCGAGAACAAGGTGAGCAAAAAACGCGTTACCGCCGGTTTGCAAGATAGCCAGAAAGTGGTGATCAGCGCCGGGCTGGAAGCGGGTGAACGTGTGGTGACCGACGGTCTGGATCGTCTGACCGAAGGCGCAACCGTTGAGATTGTCGCGCCGCAGAGCACCGCCACCCACAGCACTCGCGCTGCGCAGCCAGCACGCGGAGAACGTCAATAATGCAGGTTATGCCTCCCGACACCAGCGGTGGACCGTCACGCCTGTTTATTCTGCGCCCGGTGGCCACCACCCTGTTGATGATCGCTATTTTGCTGGCCGGTATCCTCGGTTATCGCTTCCTGCCGGTTTCCGCGCTGCCGGAGGTGGATTACCCGACCATTCAGGTCGTTACCCTTTACCCCGGCGCCAGCCCGGATGTGGTGACCTCGTCAATCACCGCACCGCTGGAGCGCCAGTTTGGTCAGATGTCGGGGCTGAAGCAGATGGCTTCGCAAAGTTCCGGTGGCGCATCGGTGATTACGCTGCAATTCCAGCTCTCGCTGTCGCTCGATGTTGCCGAGCAGGAAGTGCAGGCGGCGATCAACTCCGCAACCAATCTTTTGCCGAGCGATCTACCGAATCCACCGGTCTACAGCAAAGTTAACCCGGCCGATCCGCCGATCATGACCCTTGCCGTCACGACCACCAGCATGCCGCTCACCCAGGTGCAGGATATGGTGGAAACCCGTGTGGCGCAGAAGATTTCTCAGGTCAACGGTGTCGGCCTGGTGACGCTCTCCGGCGGGCAGCGTCCCGCCGTGCGCGTGCAGATGAACGCGCAGGCGCTGGCAGCATTGGGGCTGACCAGCGAAACCGTGCGCACCGCCATCAGCAACGCTAACGTCAATTCGGCGAAAGGAAGCCTCGACGGCCCCACTCGTTCAATCACCCTGTCAGCCAACGATCAGATGACCTCTGCCGAGGATTATCGCCAGTTGATCATCAGCTACAACAACGGTGCACCGGTGCGTTTGGGCGATGTTGCCACCATCGAACAGGGCGCGGAAAATAGCTGGCTCGGTGCCTGGGCGAACCGTCAGGCCGCCATCGTGCTCAACGTACAACGCCAGCCAGGCGCTAACATTATCGCCACAGCAGATAACATTCGGGCGCTGCTGCCATCCCTGACCGCTGCACTGCCGAAGTCGGTTGAAGTGAAAATGCTCACCGATCGCACCACCAATATCCGTGCCTCAGTGGCCGATACCCAGCACGAGCTGATGCTGGCAATTGGCCTGGTGGTGATGATCATCTATCTGTTTTTACGCAATGTCCCGGCCACCATTATTCCGGCGGTAGCCGTTCCCCTGTCACTGGTCGGCACCTTCGCCGCGATGTACTTTCTCGGTTTCTCGATCAACAACCTGACGTTAATGGCGCTGACCATCGCCACGGGCTTTGTGGTCGATGACGCCATCGTAGTGATTGAGAACATCTCCCGCTATCTGGAGAAAGGGGAAAAACCGCTTACCGCGGCGCTTAAAGGTGCCGGTGAAATCGGCTTCACCATTATCTCCCTCACCTTCTCCCTGATTGCGGTGCTGATCCCGCTGCTGTTTATGGGAGATGTGATTGGCCGTTTGTTCCGTGAATTTGCCGTCACCCTGGCGGTGGCGATCCTAATCTCCGCCGTGGTATCGCTGACGCTGACGCCGATGATGTGCGCACGCATGCTCAGTGCCGAATCCTTACGCAAACAGAACCGTTTTTCACGCGCCAGTGAAGCGATGTTTGATCGAGTAGTCGCCGGTTATGGCCGCTGGCTGACGCGGGTGCTGAAACATCCGTGGCTGACGTTGTCAGTCGCGCTGGGCACCCTGCTACTTACCGTTTTGCTATGGATCGTTATCCCCAAAGGATTCTTTCCGCAGCAGGATAACGGCATCATTCAGGGCACCTTGCAGGCGCCACAGTCGGTCTCCTATGCCAACATGGCGCAACGCACCCGCGATGTCGCCTCGATCATCATGAAAGATCCGGCGGTGCAGAGTCTAACTTCATTTGTCGGCGTGGATGGCACCAATGCCGCCCTGAACAGCGCACGGCTGCAAATCAACCTCAAACCGTTAGCCGAGCGCGATGATCGTATCCCGGCAGTGCAGAAACGGTTGCAGGATGCGATCGCCAGCGTGCCGGGCGTGTCGTTGTGGCTGCAACCGGTCCAGGATCTCACCATCGATACTCAGGCCAGCCGCACCCCGTATCAGTTTACGCTGCAATCCGGCTCGCTTGATTCGCTGAGTACCTGGGTGCCGGCGCTGCAAAACCTGCTCAACACCCTGCCCGAACTGCGCGATGTCAGCAACGACTGGCAGGATCAAGGGTTAGAAGCCTTTATCCGTGTCGACCGCGACAGCGCCAGCCGTCTGGGTATCACCATGGCGGATGTCGATAACGCACTGTACAACGCCTTCGGTCAGCGTCTGATCTCAACCATTTACACCCAGGCCAATCAATATCGCGTGGTGTTAGGACAGAACAACGAGGCCACACCCGGCCTCGCCAGTCTGGACGGCATTCGTCTGACCAGCACCGATGGCGGCAGCGTGCCGCTGAGTGCCATTGCCAGAGTGGAAGAACGTCATGCGGCGTTGAGTATCAACCATCTCGACCAGTTTCCCTCAGCAACGTTCTCCTTTAACGTGGCCGACGGCTATTCACTTGGCGACGCCGTCAAAGCGGTCAGCGCAGCTGAAGATCAGGTCGGAATGCCTGCCGAGATGATGACCCAGTTCCAGGGCAGCACGCTGGCATTTGAAGCGGCGCTCACCAGCACGGTGTGGCTAATCATCGCGGCGGTGGTGGCGATGTATATCGTGCTGGGGGTGCTGTACGAAAGCTTTATCCATCCGGTGACCATCCTCTCAACGCTGCCTACCGCCGGGGTGGGGGCGCTGCTGGCGCTGATGATCAGCGGTAACGAACTGGATATTGTTTCGATCATCGGCATCATCTTGTTGATCGGTATCGTGAAGAAAAATGCCATCATGATGATCGACTTTGCGCTGGCGGCGGAACGGGAGCAGGGTATGTCGCCGCGAGAGGCGATTTATCAGGCCTGTCTGTTGCGTTTCCGTCCGATCCTGATGACCACGCTGGCCGCTCTGCTGGGTGCGCTGCCATTGATGCTGAGCACCGGCGCGGGGGCGGAGTTACGTCGGCCGCTGGGAATTGCTATGGCTGGCGGCCTGATCCTCAGCCAGATCCTGACGCTGTTCACCACTCCGGTCATCTACCTGTTGTTTGACCGCCTGGCACAGATCACGCGTCGCCGCTTCCGCCGCCCGGAGACGCAGCCGTGAAGTTCTTTGCCCTGTTCATCCACCGCCCCGTCGCCACTACGCTACTGACGCTGGCGATTGCGCTGGCGGGGATTCTCGGCTTCCGCCTGCTGCCGGTCGCGCCGCTACCGCAGGTTGATTTTCCGGTGATCGTGATTTCCGCATCGCTGCCGGGTGCCGCGCCGGAAACTATGGCCTCTTCGGTTGCGACGCCGCTCGAACGTTCGCTCGGGCGTATCGCTGGCGTCAGCGAGATGACTTCCACCAGCTCGCTGGGCAGCACGCGTATTATCCTGGTGTTTGATTTTGACCGCGACATCAACGGTGCCGCACGCGATGTGCAGGCGGCAATCAACGCCGCGCAGAGCCTGTTGCCCACCGGGATGCCAAGCCGTCCGACTTACCGTAAGGCCAACCCTTCCGACGCGCCGATTATGATTCTGACGCTGACCTCGGAGATTTATAATCCCGGTCAGCTGTATGATTACGCCTCAACGCAACTGGCGCAGAAACTGTCGCAGATTGAAGGCGTTGGCGATGTAACGGTGGGCGGAAGCTCGCTGCCAGCGGTGCGTGTCGAGTTGAATCCGCAGGCGTTGTTCAATCAGGGCGTGTCACTGGATGCGGTGCGCACAGCCATTGCTAACGCCAACCAGCGCCGTCCACAAGGCGCGATTGATGACCATCAGCAACGCTGGCAATTGCGAACCAACGATGAACTGCAAACCGCCAGCGATTATCAGCCGCTGGTGGTGCATTACAACAACGGCGCGGCAGTACGGCTGCGTGATGTGGCGAACGTGCAGGATTCGGTGCAGGATGTGCGTAACGCCGGGATGACCAATGGCAAACCGGCGGTGCTGCTGGTGATCCGCAAATCCCCGGAAGCGAACGTCATCGACACCGTGGACCGTATTCGTGCCGAACTGCCGGAGCTGCATGATGTCATTCCTGCATCCATCGACCTGCAAGTGGCGCAGGATCGTTCGCCCACCATCCGCGCCTCCTTGCAGGAGGTGGAGCAGTCGCTGATCATCGCCGTCGCCCTGGTGATTCTGGTGGTGTTTTTCTTCCTGCGTGACGGACGCGCCACGTTAATCCCCGCCGCCGCAGTGCCGGTGTCGTTGATTGGTACCTTTGCCGCCATGTATCTGTGCGGCTTCAGTCTGAATAACCTGTCGTTGATGGCGCTGACCATCGCCACCGGTTTTGTGGTGGATGACGCCATCGTGGTGCTGGAGAATATCGCGCGCCATGTCGAAGCCGGGATGAAACCCTTACCGGCGGCGTTGCAGGGGGTACGTGAAGTCGGTTTTACCGTGCTGTCGATGAGCCTGTCCCTGATTGCGGTATTTCTGCCGCTGCTGATGCTCGGCGGTATCATTGGCCGCTTCTTCTCTGAATTCGCGATAACCCTCTCGGTGGCGATCCTGATCTCGCTGTTTATCTCCATCACCCTGACGCCAATGATGTGCGCATACCTGCTGAAACCACATGCTCCCCGCGCACAGCCGCGTCTGCGCGGTGCCGGACGCGTGCTGATGGCGGTACAGCATGGCTATGGTCGCTCACTCGGTTGGGTGCTGGATCATGCGCGCTGGGTCTTGCTGCTGCTGCTGGCCACCGTCGGGCTGACCATCTGGCTGTTTATCTCGATTCCCAAAACCTTTATGCCAGAGCAGGATACCGGACGCCTGACCGGCTTTATCTCTGCCGACCAGAGCATCTCCTTTCAGGCGATGCGGGGGAAATTGCAGGACTTTATGAACATCATCAAGGCCGACCCGGCGGTGGATAATGTCACCGGTTTCACCGGTGGCTCGCGCACCAACAGCGGCTCGATGTTTATCTCCCTTAAGCCGCTTTCCGAACGGAGTGAAACCGCCCAGCAGGTGATTGCCCGCCTGCGCACCAAGCTGGCAAAGGAGCCGGGCGCTAATCTGTATCTCAATGCGGTGCAGGACATCCGTATTGGTGGACGCGAGTCAAACGCCAGTTACCAGTACAGCCTGCTGTCCGATAACCTAGCGGATTTGCGCACCTGGGAGCCTCAGATCCGTAAAGCATTTGCCGCCCTGCCGGAGCTGGCTGACGTCAACTCTGATCAACAGGATAACGGCAGCGAGATGGCGCTGACTTACGATCGCGAGAGCATGGCGCGGCTGGGGATTGATGTTTCCGCCGCTAACGCCTTACTGAATAACGCCTTTGGTCAGCGGCAGATTTCGACCATCTATCAACCACTGAACCAGTACAAAGTGGTGATGGAGGTGGAACCACGTTACACCCAGGATATCAGCGCACTGGAGCAAATGTTTGTCATCAACAGCGACGGAAAAGCTATCCCGCTGAGTTGGTTTGCCCGCTGGCAACCGGCCAATGCGCCGTTGTCCGTTAACCATCAGGGCTTATCTGCCGCTTCGACTATCTCTTTTAACCTGCCGGAAGGCGTATCCTTGTCGCAGGCGTCCGATGCGATTGACCGCACCATGACGGCACTGAGTGTCCCCAGCAGCGTGCGTGGCAGCTTTGCCGGTACGGCGCAGGTGTTCCAGCAGTCGCAATCCAGCCAGCTGTACCTGATTCTGGCGGCAATTGCGGCGGTGTATATCGTGTTGGGGATTTTGTATGAGAGCTATGTCCATCCGCTGACTATTCTCTCTACCCTGCCCTCCGCCGGAGTCGGTGCGCTGCTGGCGCTGGAGCTGTTTAACACCCCGTTTAGCCTGATTGCGCTGATCGGCATTTTGCTGCTGATTGGCATCGTGAAAAAGAACGCGATTATGATGGTCGACTTTGCGCTGGAGGCGGAACGAAACGGCAACCTGACGGCGCGTGAGGCAATATTTCAGGCGTGCCAGCTGCGTTTTCGCCCGATTCTGATGACCACGCTGGCCGCGCTGTTTGGCGCACTGCCGCTGGTACTGACCAGCGGCGATGGCGCAGAACTGCGGCAACCGCTCGGCATCACCATCGCTGGAGGCCTGGTCATGAGCCAGCTGCTGACGCTCTACACCACACCGGTGGTGTATCTGATGATGGATAAGCTGCGACGCAGGAAGCGCCCGGCGCTGATCAATATTCAGGAGAATTAACGGGATGAAGAGACCATGACCACTCAGAACGCGACGGTGCGCTGGCAATTGTGGATTGTCGCTTTTGGCTTTTTTATGCAGTCGCTGGATACCACCATCGTCAACACCGCCATTCCGTCGATGGCGCGCGACCTCAGCGTCAGTCCACTGCATATGCATTCGGTGATTGTCTCCTATGTCCTGACGGTGGCCGTCACCCTGCCGCTAAGTGGCTGGCTGGCTGACGGTTTTGGTGTGCGGAATATCTTCTTCACCGCCATCGTATTATTCAGCATTGGTTCGGTGTTCTGCGCCTTCTCCGGCACGCTGGATCAACTGGTGCTGGCGCGTGTCATTCAGGGGGTCGGCGGCGCAATGATGGTGCCTGTCGGGCGCTTAACGGTGATGAAAATCGTCCCACGCGAGCAATATATGTCGGCGATGACCTTTGTTACCCTACCCGGCCAGGTCGGTCCGCTGCTCGGTCCGGCGCTGGGCGGTATTCTGGTGCAGTACGCCAGTTGGCACTGGATCTTCCTGATCAACATCCCGGTCGGCATCATTGGTGCCATTGCCACCCTCGCGATCATGCCCAACTACACCATGCAAACCCGACGCTTCGACTTTCTCGGCTTCGGTTTACTGGCCGTAGGCATGGCGACCCTGACGCTGGCGCTTGATGGACAGCGAAGCACCGATGGCTCTGCGCTGCTGCTCGGTCTGCTGATCCTGGTTGGCGTCTTTTCCCTGCTGTTTTATTTGATGCACGGTCGTAACAACGACGATGCCTTGTTTAGCCTGAAATTATTTGATAATCGCATCTACTCCATCGGTCTGCTCGGCAGTTTTACCGGTCGCATCGGTAGCGGCATGCTGCCGTTTATGACGCCGATTTTCTTGCAGGTGGGCCTCGGCTTCAGCCCGTTCCACGCGGGGCTGATGATGATCCCAATGGTGCTGGGTAATATGGGGATCAAACGCGTGGTGGTCAGGATCGTGAATCTGTTCGGTTACCGCAATGCATTGGTGGGTGGTACCTGCGCGCTCGCGCTGGTGGTGCTGCTGTTCCCGGCGGTCGCGTTGCTGGGCTGGACCTGGCTGCTGCCGGTGGTGTTACTGCTTCAGGGGATGGTCAACGCCATTCGCTTCTCATCCATGAACACCCTGACGCTGAAAGAGCTGCCAGATGAACTGGCGTCCAGCGGCAACAGTTTGCTGTCGATGATCATGCAGCTCTCCACCAGCATTGGTGTCACCATCGCTGGCCTGCTGCTGGGTGCTTTCGGTCATGGCGCCATCGCCAACAGCGCAGCAGCCCACCAAACCTTTATCTACGCTTACCTCAGCATGGCGCTGGTGATTATTCTGCCTGCGCTGGTGTTCTGGCGTGTGCCGAAAGATGTAAGCAAAAACGTCGATCTGCGACGCAAAAGGAGTGAAGGATGAAGCGCGGGCTGAAACTCGGCATTGGTCCCAAGCTGTTTATGGCGATTTTTTCCACCTGCATGCTGGTGATTATCATCATGCACTGGGGGGTGCGGCTCAGCTTTGAACACGGCTTTGTCGATTACATTCGTAAAGGGAATGAACAACGTCTGACGCTGCTGAGCGATGCGCTTGCTGACCAATATGAACAGCACGGTAACTGGGATTTCCTGCGCAACAATGACCGGCTGATTTTTTCTATCCTGCGTTCGCTGGAGCAGAACCCCGGCAGCGGTAACCTGCTGCCCCCACACGGCTGGCGCACCCAGTTCTGGATTATCGATCAGCAATACAAGGTACTTTCTGGCCCGCGATCCCCGGTCCCCCCTGAAGGGACAAGACGCAATATCACCACCAGCAATGGCAAAGTGGTTGGCTGGGTGATCGGCTCACCTGCTGAACGCCTCACCCGCAGCACTGACATCAATTTTGACCAACAACAGCGCCGCACCAGTTGGATCATCGTCGGCTTTACGGCACTGATGGCAGCGCTGGCGACCTGGCTGATGGCGCGCGGCTTGCTGGCCCCGGTAAAAAGGCTGGTGGATGGCACCCACCATCTGGCCGCAGGCGATTTCGCCACGCGGGTCGAAGTGGGAAGCAGCGACGAACTCGGCCAGTTGGCGCGCGACTTTAACCAGCTCGCCAGCTCGCTGGAAAAAAACGAGAGCAACCGCCGCGCCTTTATGGCGGATATCTCCCATGAACTGCGCACGCCGCTGGCGATCCTGCGTGGCGAGCTGGAGGCCATGCAGGATGGTGTGCGCAAACTGACACCGGAAGCCATCTCTTCGCTACAAAGCGAAGTGGTGGTGTTGACCAAGCTGGTGGATGATTTACATCAGTTATCACTCTCTGATGCCGGTGCCCTTGCCTATCGCAAGCAGGCGGTGGATTTAGTCCATCTGCTGGAGGTGGCGGCGGGCAGCTTCGGCGAACGCTATCGCAGCCGCCAGTTGACCTTGCAGCTGACGTTGCCAGCAGAAGCGCCGAGTTTCGGCGATCCTGATCGGCTGATGCAGCTGTTCACCAACCTGCTGGAAAACAGCCTGCGCTATACCGATGCCGGTGGTCAGGTGCGCCTGACCATGAAAAACCTCGGCGACAGTTGGCAGCTCTGCTTTGCCGACAGCGCGCCTGGTGTGGACCCGGCCCATCAGGCCCGGTTGTTTGAGCGTTTCTTCCGCACGGAGAGTTCACGCAACCGTGCCAGCGGCGGCTCGGGTCTCGGTCTGGCGATCTGCAAAAATATTGCGGAAGCGCATGGTGGCAGCATCAGTGCAGATCTCTCTGATTTAGGTGGCCTGCAAATCACGCTAAACTTGCCTTATGTTCCCCATTAAGCACAGCCTATGAGCACGGAAAAGCACGACCCTTTAATCCTTGTTGTTGAAGACGAGCCGAAACTGGCGCAGCTGATGATTGATTATCTGCAAGCGTCCAACTATCGCACCCACCATATTGGCAACGGCAGCGAAGTACTGAGTTATGTGCAGCAGACGCCGCCGGATTTGATGCTGCTGGATTTAATGTTGCCAGGCCGCGATGGCTTAACCTTGTGTCGCGAAATTCGCCGTTTCTCCGAATTACCGATCATCATGGTAACGGCACGCACCGAAGAAATTGATCGCCTGCTTGGCCTGGAAATTGGGGCCGACGACTATATCTGCAAACCCTTCAGTCCGCGTGAAGTGGTGGCGCGGGTGAAAACCATTTTGCGCCGCGTCAAACGGACGCCGGAAGAGGCGCAGCAGGCGTCACATCTGGTGATCGATGAAGGGCGTTTCCAGGCCACCTGGCGTGAACAACAACTGGAACTGACCCCAGCCGAGTTTCGGCTGTTGAAAACGCTGGCGCTGGAACCAGGTAAAGTGTTTTCGCGTGAACAGTTACTCAACCATCTGTACGACGATTATCGCGTGGTGACCGATCGCACCATCGACAGCCACATCAAAAATCTGCGCCGTAAGCTGGAAAGCCTCGACGCGGAACAACCGTTTATCCGCGCGGTATACGGCATGGGTTATCGCTGGGAGGCCGATGTCTGCCGCATCCTGTAGCAATCAGCGCCTTATCTTGATCCAGGTCAATTTACTTCGTGAGTGGCCCTGCCTAAAATTCCCCACCTTTTGCAGGGCCGTCTGATACGGCCACTGCACCTGCCATCGTCGATGGCATGCTGACCTGACATCAGTGAGATCCCATGTTTAAACCTGAACTGCTTTCTCCAGCGGGAACGCTGAAGAATATGCGCTATGCCTTTGCCTATGGCGCTGACGCGGTGTATGCCGGGCAACCGCGCTACAGCCTGCGTGTGCGCAATAACGAATTCACCCATGAAAACCTCGCCAAAGGCATCGATGAAGCCCACCGACTTGGCAAAAAATTCTATGTGGTGGTGAACATCGCACCGCATAACGCCAAACTGAAGACCTTTATCCGCGATCTGACTCCGGTGGTGGCAATGCAGCCGGACGCGTTGATCATGTCCGATCCCGGCCTGATTATGCTGGTACGCGAAGCCTTCCCGAAGATGGCGATCCATCTCTCGGTACAGGCTAACGCCGTCAACTGGGCGACGGTAAAATTCTGGCAGCAGATGGGATTAACCCGCGTGATTCTTTCGCGTGAATTATCACTGGAGGAGATCGGTGAAATTCGTCAGCAGGTGCCGGCAATGGAGATCGAGATCTTCGTACACGGCGCGCTATGCATGGCCTATTCTGGCCGTTGTTTACTGTCCGGTTATCTGAATAAACGCGATCCCAACCAGGGGACCTGTACCAACGCCTGCCGCTGGGAATATAAGGTGGCGGAAGGCCAGCAGGACGAGGTCGGTAATATTGTCGGTTTCCACCAACCGGTTGAGGTTCAAGCAGCCACACCAACGCTGGGACTGGGTACGCCAACGGATCGCGTTTTTCTGCTGGAAGAGAAAATGAAACCGGGCGAAACCATGAGCGCATTCGAGGATGAGCACGGCACCTATATCATGAATTCGAAAGATCTACGCGCCGTGGCACATGTTGAACGTTTGAGTCAGATGGGCGTGCATTCGCTGAAGATCGAAGGCCGTACCAAATCATTTTATTACTGCGCCCGTACCGCCCAGGTGTATCGCCGGGCCATCGATGATGCCGCCGCAGGTAAACCCTTCGATCCTTCGCTGCTGGAAACCCTGGAGGGTCTGGCACATCGTGGCTACACCGAAGGTTTCCTGCGCCGTCATACCCATGACAGCTACCAAAACTACCAACAAGGCTATTCGGTGTCGGAACGCCAGCAGTTTGTCGGTGAATTTACCGGTGAACGCCGTGGTGAGTGGGCGCAGGTGGCCGTGAAGAACAAATTCTTGCTGGGTGATGCGCTGGAAATCATGACCCCCGATGGCAATCTGAATTGTCGGCTGGAAGCGATGCAGAATGACAAGGGAAGCGCTGTTGATGTGGCACCGGGAGATGGTCATCGTGTCTGGCTGCCAGTACCCGAGCACGTCGATCTCGCTTTCGCATTGTTGCTGCGTAACTTTTCCGCTGGCGACAGCACGCGCGATCCACACGCCAGCAACCGCACTTAATGAAAAGAAATGGGTGAAATTAGAACAGGATCACAGACCGCCGTTTCGCCCTGGCGTAAACTCGCTTTCGCTGCTAACGAGTAACAATAATCAGCAGGTAGTACCAGGAACCACCTCATTCACCCGCCCGGCTCCCCCGTGCGGGTTTTCTTTTTTTCATCCCCGCACCGATAAAGTTCCTGTCCCGGCTATGCTATAACCACTTTTATCTGTAATGCCTCAGGGAATGGACGATGCAAAACCAACCACTTACCTTATTGATTTTGAATGGCAAAGGTGCCGGAAATGAAGAACTCCGCACCGCGGTAAATAAATTGCGTGATGAAGGCTTTAATCTGGCCGTGCGTGTCACCTGGGAAAAAGGCGATGGCGACCGCTACGTGCAGGAAGCCGTCAGTTTGCAGGCGGAAACGGTGGTAGCTGGCGGCGGCGATGGCACCATCAACGAAATTGCCACCGCACTGGCAGCGCTACCCGCAGACCACCGTCCTGCGCTGGGCATTCTGCCGTTGGGTACCGCAAATGATTTTGCCACCAGCGTCGGTATTCCGCTGGAGATGGAACCGGCACTGCGTCTCGCGGTGCTCGGCAAGGCTACCGCCATCGATCTGGCGCGCGTCAATGGCGATCGCTACTTTATCAATATGGCGACCGGCGGTTTTGGCACTCGCATTACTACCGAAACACCGGAAAAACTCAAATCCGCGTTAGGTGGTGTCTCCTATTTTATTCATGGCCTGATGCGTGTTGATGCCCTCAAACCGGACCGCTGTGAAATCGCAGCACCTGGTTTTAACTGGCAGGGGGATGCGCTGGTCATTGGTATTGGCAACGGACGTCAGGCAGGTGGCGGCCAAAAATTGTGTCCTGACGCGCTGATTAATGATGGCCAGCTCAATCTGAGCATCGTCACCGCCCAGGAGCTGTTGCCGACCCTGTTGCATTCGCTGACGCGCGATGATGAAAACCCCAACATTGTCTCAGCGAAGTTGCAGTCACTGAATATCCGCTCTCCCCACGAGATGACATTTAACCTGGACGGCGAACCCCTGAGCGGTAGCGAATTCCAGATAGAGGTGCTGCCGGGCGCATTGTGCTGCCGTCTGCCGCCGCAGTGTCCGTTACTGGCGTAATTTGTCTATTCCGCGTAGCGGCGCGATTTATCGCGCGAGGTTTTCTGCCAGCATGCACAGAACCGCGCGATAAATCGCGCCGCTACGTTCCGATCCCTCCTTTCCCGAGCTGTGACCCTCTTCACAACTCTGTTAAGTCGACTTGTATGGTAGTATTTGCAAGCGTATTTTTTCATCATTGATTTCCCGTTAAAGTCCCTCGACCGCGAATGACGGCCAGGGCGAAGGAGCTGATGATGAAAAGTGTGGTGATTGAACAACCGGGTGAACTGGTACTGGCAGAGCGTCCCTTACCGCAACCTGCTGCCGGTGAAGTTCGCGTGAAAGTCCAGTTTGCCAGCATCTGTGGTTCGGATGTGCATATCTGGCACGGCCACAACCCTTTTGCTAAATATCCTCGCGTTATCGGGCATGAATTCTTTGGGCTGATCGACGCCGTCGGCGAGGGCGTCGATGCACAGCGTGTTGGCGAACGCGTGGCAGTCGATCCGGTTGTCAGTTGCGGTCACTGCTATCCCTGCTCGATTGGTCGCCCCAACGTTTGCAAGGAACTTCAGGTGATCGGCGTGCATCGCGACGGTGGTTTCAGTGAATTCGCGGTCGCTCCAGCCAAAAACGCCTTCCGTCTGCCTGATGCGATTCCCGATAAGCTCGCCAGCATGGTTGAACCCTTCACCATCGCCGCCAACATCACCGCGTTCCTGAAACCACAATCACAGGATGTGGCGCTGATTTACGGCGCAGGCCCAATGGGACTAACCGCCATTCAGGTACTAAAAGGCGTCTATGGCGTTGAACGGGTACTGGTGGTGGATCGTCTGCCCGAACGCCTCGCATTGGCGCAACAAAACGGTGCCGACCAGGTATTCAACAACAGCGAGATCCCGCTGGCGGCGCAACTGGAAGGGCTACAGCCGACACTGATCATCGATGCCGCCTGTCACCCCAGCATTCTGGCGGAAGCGGCCGCCCTCGCCTCTCCGGCCGCACGCATCGGCTTGCTGGGCTTCTCCGGCGAACCGTGCAGCATTACGCAACAAAGCCTGACCAGTAAAGAACTGTCGCTGTTCACCTCACGTCTGAACAGCAACCGTTTCCCGCAAGTGATCGAGTGGATGGAAAAAGGCCAGATCCAGCCAGAGAAGCTGGTGACGCACTACTTCCCGCTGGCGGAAATTGAACGTGCCATGACGCTGTTTGAAAAAGACCCACGCACCTGCTGCAAAGTGATCCTACACATGGGTTGAGTTAACCTTCACACCAGGTGTCCTCTTGCCGGTGCGTACCCGCCGGCAATAATACAATAAAGCAAGATGTCGGAGTTTCTATGTTAAAGAACCTGCGCTGGACCCTCGTACTGCTGTTATTTCTGGTTTATATGATCAATTACCTCGATCGTATTGCCCTGTCCCTGACCGTACCGCTGGTGGAAAAAGATCTGATGATTAACGCTGAACAGTTCGGCATGATTTTCGGCAGCTTCTTCTTCGGCTATGCGCTGTTTAACTTTATTGGTGGCCTTGCGACCGATAAATTCGGCCCGACCATTGTGCTGGGCACCGCTGTGGGTATGTGGTCGCTGTTCTGCGGTATGACCGCACTGGCGACCGGCTTCTGGTCAATGATGATTCTGCGCGTGCTGTTTGGTATGGCAGAAGGCCCAATCTGCGCCTCGGCTAACAAAGCCATTAATGGCTGGTTCCCGAAAAAACAAGCGGCTACCGCGATGGGCCTGCTCAGTGCCGGTTCACCGCTGGGTGGTGCCGTCGCCGGCCCAATTGTTGGCTATCTGGCGCTGTCATTCGGCTGGCGTCCCGCTTTCGTGGCAATCTGCCTGATTGGTCTGGTATGGATGGCGTTCTGGTTCTTCTTTGCTGCTGACAATCCGGCGAAAAGCAAGCGCGTCTCCGCGGAAGAACGTGCGCTGGTGGAGAAACTGAAAGCGGAGCAGCCCGGTGAAGAAACCGATCTGTCCGGTGCTGTACATGGTATGGGTTACTACCTGCGCCAGCCGATCATCCTGGTCACCGCTTTCGCCTTCTTCTGCTACAACTACATCCTGTTCTTCTTCCTGAGCTGGTTCCCGGCCTATCTGGTGCAGGCACATGGCCTGGATATCAAAGCCATGAGCATCACCACCATGATCCCGTGGATTGTCGGTTTCGTCGGCCTGGCATTGGGCGGCTGGATCTCCGATAAAATCTTCAACATTACCGGTAAGTTACTGTTGTCACGTAAAATTGTGCTGGTGGTCTCACTGCTGGCCGCCGCAATTTGTGTCGCGCTGGCCGGTACGATAAAAGAGGTGAATTCGGCGGTGATCATGATGTCGATCTCCATCTTCTTCCTCTATATCACCGGCGCGATTTACTGGGCGATTATTCAGGACGTGGTGCACAAAAGCCGTGTCGGCAGCATCAGCGGCTTCATTCACCTGGTGGGTAGCCTGTCAGGCATTATCGGTCCCATCGTCACCGGTTTTATTGTCCAGCACACCGGCAAGTTCGATAGCGCCTTTATCCTGGCGGGTGTGGTTGCGGGACTGGGCGCGCTGCTGGTGCTGTTTGTTATTCGCAGCCCAAAAACCAGTAACAAACCGGTCTCAGCCTAAAAAATTGACCATTGCGGGGCGACTTTACGCCCCGCTTGCTAAAAGGAATGATTATGTTAGAGATTGGCAGCCTTCCCGCCGATGTTCAGCGTCCAGGCTATGATCGCAGCCGCCTGAAAACCCGCATGGTCCACATCGGGTTTGGTGCCTTTCATCGTGCCCACCAGGCACTGGCAACGGACAAGCTGGCGGAACAGGGCAGCGACTGGGGTTATTGTGAGGTGAACCTCAACAGCGGCGCGTTGATTCAGGCTTTGCGCCAGCAGGATTTGCTCTACACCCTGACTGAAATGGCTGATGACAGCCTGCATACCCGGGTGATAGGCGTGGTGACTGGCGCGCTGCACGGTAAAGGGGACGGTATCGACGCGGTTATCGAGGCAATGTGTCAGCCGGATGTGGCGATTGTTTCGATGACCGTCACCGAAAAAGGGTACTGCCACCTACCCGCCAGCGGCAATCTCAACCCCGATCATCCCGATATCGTGCACGATTTGGCGCATCCGCAGGAGCCGCATTCGTTACCCGGCCTGATTCTGGCAGCGATTATCCGTCGGCGCGCAGGCAATTTACCGCCCTTTAGCGTGATGTCCTGCGACAACATGCCAGAGAATGGCCATGTGACGCGCAACGTGATTGTGCAACTGGCGGAGCGACACAGCTCAGAACTGGCCGACTGGATCAAAAACCATATCACCTTCCCTTCCACCATGGTGGACCGCATCGTCCCGGCGATGACCGACGCCGCTTTTGCCAGCCTTACTGCGCGTCTGGGGTGCGAAGACCCGGTGGCGGTGGAAGCGGAACCTTTTTTTCAATGGGTGATCGAGGATAACTTTGTGAGTGGGCGTCCGGCGTGGGAAAACGCCGGAGCAGAACTGGTCAGCGATGTGCTGCCGTTCGAAGAGATGAAGCTGCGAATGCTGAATGGCAGCCACTCTTTCCTCGCGTATCTCGGCTATCTGGCGGGTTATGAACATATCAGCGATTGTATGGCCGATGTGCACTATCGCCATGCCGCCCGTGCGCTGATGATGCAGGATCAGGCGCCGACACTGCGTACCACCGGGGTGGATCTGGCCGCGTATGCCGATTCGCTGATCGCCCGATACGAGAATCGAGCCATTAAACATCGCACCTGGCAAATCGCCACAGATGGCACGCAAAAGCTGCCACAGCGAATGCTGGACAGTGTGCGCTGGCATCTGCGCAATGGCTCTGACTGTGACTTTTTGCTGTTGGGTGTGGCAGGCTGGATGCGTTATGTCAGCGGCGTTGATGAGCACGGTCAAGCCATTGAGATTCGCGACCCGCTGAAAGAGGAACTGGCGCGCATTGTAGCGACCAGCGAAGAAGGCGCGCCGCGTGTCCGGGCGTTGCTGGGGCTGAAAGCGGTGTTCGGTGACGATTTGCTGCAACACCCAGGCTTCGTGAGCCGGGTGACGGAACTTTATCAGCAGCTGTGTGCCGAAGGGGCGCGTGCCACGGTGCATGCCCTTAGTCAGGGGTAACGCCCCAACAAACTGGTAGCGCAGATGCAGCGTGCTGATTAGACTGAATCTTTCCCATAAAGGCTGGTCAATACCAGCCATAAATACGGATATTGCTGCATGTCAATTGCCTATACCATCACCACCAGCGAACCGGTGAATCAGCAGATCTATCGCTATTTGCGTCGGGACATTGTCACCTGCGCCATTCACCCTGGCTCGCTGCTGTCGGAAAAAGAGGTTTCTGCGCGCTTTAACGTCTCTCGTCAGCCGGTGCGCGAAGCTTTTATCAAGCTGGCTGAAGCCGGCCTGGTGCAGGTATTGCCGCAGCGTGGCACCTTTGTGCGAAAAATCTCTGCCCAGCGCGTTGCTGATGGTCGTTTTATTCGTGAAGCGGTGGAAATTGCCGTGGTCCGCCGGGCCGCGCAGGAAATTACGCCTGTCGCCCTGATGGCGCTGGAGCATAACCTGCAACTGCAACGTTTAGCGGCCGAACGCCACGACAGCCAGGCGTTTCTCGCCCTCGACGATGAGTTTCATCGCCTGATTGCCGAAAGTATCAACTGTCTGCTGGCCTGGGAAACGGTGGAAAATATCAAAGCGACCATGGACCGGGTGCGTTTTCTGACATTAAGCGAAGTCTCACCGCCGGAGAACTTGATCCAGCAGCATGAAGAGATTTATGCGGCGCTGAAAGCGCACGACGTTGAGGCTGCGGAGTCGGCAATGCGCCGCCATTTGCAGGAGATGATTATGACGATAACGCCGATTGCAGAACGCAATAGCGAGTGGTTTGAAGCGCCTTAATCAGTGTGACATGCCGTAGCGGCGCGATTTATCGCGCTGTTTTTTTGCGGCATCATGCGCAGAATTGCGCGATAAATCGCGCCGCTACGGTTTAATTATGCGATCGTCACATCTTTGGACAAATACACATCCTGCACCGCGTTAATCAGCTCCACGCCCTCTTTCAGCGACTTCTTAAACGCTTTGCGTCCCAGAATCAGTCCCATACCGCCGGCGCGTTTGTTAATCACCGCCGTACGCACCGACTCGGCCACATCGGTTGCCCCTGCTGCCGCACCGCCAGAGTTAATTAACCCGGCGCGCCCCATATAACAGTTTGCCAACTGGTAGCGTACCAGGTCGATTGGGTTTTCGGTGGTCAACTTGCTGTATACGCGATCATCGGTATGGCCGAAATTCACCGCGGTATAACCCCCGTTATTCTCTGCCATTTTTTGCTTCACGATATCCGCGCCAATGGTCGCGGCCAGATGGTTGGCCTGACCGGTTAAATCGGCGCTGGCATGGTAATCCACGCCATCTTTCTTGAAGCCGTTATTGCGCAGGTAGGCCCACAGCACCGTCACCATACCCAGCTCATGCGCACGTTCAAACGCGGCGGAGATCTCTTCAATCTGGCGACGTGATTGCTCAGAACCGAAGTAGATGGTGGCCCCGACCGCAATGGCTCCCATATTGAACGCCTGCTCGACGCTGGCGTACAGCGTCTGATCATATTGCGTCGGATAGCTCAGTGTCTCGTTGTGGTTCAACTTCACCATAAACGGGATCTTGTGCGCATAACGCCGCGCCACCGAGGCCAGCACACCGTAAGTGGAAGCGACACAGTTGCAGCCCGCTTCAATCGCCAGCTCAACAATATTTTTCGGGTCGAAGTAGTGAGGATTGGCGGCAAATGAAGCGCCTGCGGAGTGCTCAACCCCCTGATCAACCGGCAAAATCGACAGGTAACCCGTCCCAGCCAGGCGACCGGTGTTGTACAGCGTTTGCATGTTGCGTAATACCACAGGAGAACGATTGTTATCGGTCATTACGCGATCAACATAATCCGCGCCCGGTAAATAAAGGCTTTCCGCTGGAATGGTCATGCAGCGATGTTGAAGAAGGCTATCCGCTTCTTGGCCCAATAACTGAACGATGTCCGTCATACTCACTCCTGATTAATGGCTGGATTGGAACCGGCACCTGCCGATTCGCCCCCAACAGCCTGGACCGGGATCCGCCAGGCTGGCAAATTGCTGACTCCATTTTTCAGACAGATACGCAGGCAAAAAATGGCAATTCGGCGTTACGCCCTACCACCAACGATGAAAATGGTGCACCGGCCCAATGCCTTTTCCGACTTCCAGAGAATCGGCATGCAGTAACGCTTGTTGCAACCAGGCTTTAGCCTCGGAGAGCGTCGCAGCCCAGTCATCATGGCGTGGACGTAGCGCCGCCAACGCAGCTGACAGCGAACAACCAGTGCCGTGGGTGTGGCGAGTATTGACGCGTGGCGCGGTAAAACGCTGACGTCCGTTGCGGGTGATAAGCCAATCCGGGCTCTCCGCATCACTCAGATGTCCTCCCTTCATCAGTACCGCTTCACACCCGAGATCCAGCAATGCATCCCCCTGCATCAGCATCGTCTTCTCATCCTCCGCCACACTGCCGCCAAGCAGCGCCGCGGCTTCTGGCAAATTCGGCGTAATCAACGATACCTGTGGTAACAACAACTCACGCAGACTGGCGATGGCATTCGGTGATAACAACGCATCGCCACTTTTGGCAATCATAACGGTGTCCAGCACCACGAACGGCAGGCTGGCACGCTTCAGCTTGTCAGCGACAATTTCCACCACCGCCGTTTCCGCCAGCATGCCAATTTTTGCCGTGTCGATACGCACATCATCGAGCACCGAATCCAGCTGCGCTCCGACAAAATCTGGTTCGATACGATAGACCGACTGCACACCACGGGTATTCTGCGCCACCAGCGCGGTAATGACGCTGGTGCCATAGGCACCCAGCGCGGAGAAGGCTTTGAGATCGGCCTGAATTCCAGCACCACCGCTGGGGTCAGTACCGGCAATAGTCAATGCGTTAATACGTTTCATGGCGTCACCTCCAGTGTCCACAGCGCATCCAAAAAGGCAGCAACAAAGCTGCCCGGACCCTGGACCTGACGTGCCGCCCGTTCACCGGCCAGTGACATGACCCGACAAGCTGCCGCCACATGTTGCAGACGTTCACCCGGCAGGCTGGCAAAAGCCGCCACCACTGCCGACAGCGCACAACCTGTCCCCACTACGCGTGTCATCAGTGGGCTGCCGCCCGGGATGGCAAAGGTATGCTGACCATCGGTGACGTAATCCACTTCGCCGGTTACCGCCACGATGCTGCAGTAATCATTCGCCAACTGTTGAGCAGCGCTGAGTGCGGCGTCAGCCTGATGCAAGCTGTCCACGCCACGCCCGCCCGCCGCCTGGTTCGCCAGGGCAAGGATTTCCGAGGCGTTGCCACGGATGGCTGCCGGTTGCTGGGTCAATAGCTGCTGACAAAATTCGGTGCGAAAGGTTAACGCGCCCACCGCGACCGGGTCGAGCGTCCAGGGCGTGCCGGCACGGTTTGCCGCCTCTACCGCAGCCTGCATGGCGATGCTGCGATCGCGCGTCAACGTGCCCACGTTGATGAGCAGAGCATCGGCATAACCGCTGAACTGTGCGGCCTCATCAGCGTCGATCACCATGGCAGGTGAGGCACGCAGTGCCAACAGGACATTAGCGGTAAAGGTCTGTACCACATCATTGGTCATGCAATGTACCAGCGAAGCATGTTGATGCAGTAACTGAAGCGAGTGCGCGAGTTGCGCGGAGGAAAGAAGGTCAGGTTGTTTCATAAAGCTCCCAACCGGCGATCAAGAAGGCGAATGCGGTCAGGCATCTGACTTCCCTACGCTGGCATTATCCAGATCAGGTGGTACGGGTATTTCTCAGCCTTCACAAGGAAGGGCACCCCGAGTCATTTATATGACTGGCAGATTAGGGGAAGTTGCCTGCTGACGCAAGCCTGTCCTGTTAACGAGCAACTCCGTACGCTGCGTCGGAACGCTTTAGCACATTCAGTAGCAGCGCGATGGAACGCAAATACACGTTCTGCATAGAGCCATTGCTAATAAAATGGCCTTCGGGATAATTTCCACAACCATTGCAGCATAGATTTTCTGACTTCCCTCCACCTGTCAGGAGTTATCAACCGGTGCTCAGCAGCCATAAAAAACCCCGCAGAACGGGGTTAGTCAGTTATTTTCTTCCTGAAAATCACTTCCGCTGATATTGATTCAAGTACTGCTTAACTTTCTCAGTACCATTACCTACGTTAGCAACAGCGGTACGCAATTGTGTCGCACTCACTTCCAGGGTGTTCGTCCAATACTCAACCTCCCAGGTTTCAGTAAGACTAATAAAGCGTTTGTCTTCCGGTTGTTTTCTCTTTAAATCATCAGCCATTTCGCAGCTCCTGAGGTTAATCCTGAAAACATGACTATCGCTTCTTAAGAAGAGTAACTCGTTAGCTTAACCGAAGGATGTTAGCCGTCCGGTGATTGCCATACAGCCCCACTTAAGGCCAGGAGCCAGCACAGCGCTGGCTTCCGGAAAAAATCCTAGACAATATGGCTGACGATATCAAGGTATAGCAACTATACCAAAGAACAACAGAGCAAACTTTTTTGCTGCATCTAAAGGCTGAATGTTGTTCCCGGTTTTCTGCTAATCAACAGGATCAAGTACTGAGAAACAATTGACTCACATAAACAACAAAACAGTAACATTATGATTTTAGTGAATTAAATGCTTATTTTTGCGTCCTGCGTCATAAATCGTACTCATCGTCATTGATAATTCGCGTCACGAAAAATAGCATCTGCGCACTGGTTACATGAAGTAACAGTAAATGGAAGGCATCATCACACAAGGAATTATCACGGAGGATTTACCATGCACAGGACAGTTCGCACGTCGCTATCCACAGCTATCGCCACTGCACTTCTCATTACATCATTTATCCCTGCTCCTGCTTTAGCAGCTGGTTTCATTGATGACTCATCCCTGACCGGTGGCCTCTACTACTGGCAGCGGCAGCGCGATCGCAAAGAGATGGATCCGCAACAGGGTAAATACGGCCAGTATGATGCCAACCTGCATCATGCAACAGGCAATGCCAGCCTCGATTTCTCTTCAGGCTATCTGGCGGACGTCATCGGCCTTGACCTTGCTGCGTATGGCGCGCTGGAGCTGACTCATGGTGGTCCGGCTGCACCCAACGAAATCGGGTTCAGTGATGCCAGCAACCGCTGGGATGAAAAATGGACTGGTGATAAAAGCGGTGCCAGCCTGTACAAAGCTGCGCTAAAAACCCGATGGCAGGATTACTGGCTGCGTGCCGGATATCTACAACCCACCGGCCAAACGTTACTGGCACCGCACTGGAGTTTCCTGCCGGGAACTTACCGTGGTGTCGAAGCGGGAACCACCTATGACTTTGGTGATGCGGGAGCCCTTTCCTTCTCATGGATGTGGACCGATCAATACAAAGCGCCCTGGTACCAGCATATGTACAACTTCCGCAAAGCAGACGGCACTACGGATGTACCGTGGCTGCAATCTTTCGGCGCGAAGTACGATTTTAAAAATAGCCTGGTCGTGGAAGGGGCTTACGGCCAGGCCGCAAACTACATGGATCAATACTTCGCCAAAGCGTCGTATCAACTGCCGTTGGCCGGTTCGCCGTTGCGAACCAGTTATCAATTTTATGGTGCACAGGATCGCGAGGGAGGCGGCGCCAGCAACGTCAACAATGTCTATGACGGTTTAGCCTGGCTTCAGGCGATGACACTCGGCTACACCCTTGGCGCATTTGATTTGCGCCTGGAAGGCACCTGGGTAAAAGCAGAAGGTAATCAGGGCTTCTTTTTACAACGCATGACGCCCTCGTACGCCAGTTCCAATGGTCGCATGGACGTCTGGTGGGACTCGCGTTCAGACTGGAACGCGAATGGTGAGAAAGCCGTGTTCGCTGGCGTGATGGCCGATCTCGCACACTGGCAATTGCCGGGTTGGCAGGTTGGTGGCTCCTATGCCTATGGCTGGGATGCGAAGCCTTCCACCAATCCCATATACAACCAACAGCAGCGCCTGACAGAATCCGCCTGGAGCCTTGATCTGGTGTACACCTTGCAGGAAACACGCGCTAAAGGGACGCAGTTCAAATTGCATTACACCAAATATGACAACCATAGCAACCTGCCGAGCTACAGCGGTGGCTACGGCAACATCTTCCAGGATGAAAAAGACATCAAATTTATGGTCATTGCTCCCTTTACTATTTTCTGACGCTAAGCGGGCTGGATCCCGCTATTGTCATCCATGCACAAGGATAACCGCATGAAAAATTTACAGTTAAGCTTTCTGGCACTCAGCATGATGGGCATCACCGCCTGTAATGCCGTACCGCAAAATCAGCAACAGGTCGTCGATCAAATCAGTCAATTTGGTGTGCAGTACCAGGTCACGGATAACCAGGCTGCCAGCCACGGCGTGGATTGCGCCCAACTGGGTGCTGACTGGGCATCCTGCAACCGGGCAACCATCAGATTGACCAACCACGGTCCGGCCATCACCAGCAAAAACTGGGCGATTTATATGAGCAACGTGCATGAAACCCTGCGCGTTGATAATGACCAGTTTAAAATGACGCATATCGTCGGTGATTTAACCCGACTGGAGCCTACGGATAAGTTCACCGGATTTGCTGCCGGGGCCACGGTGGAGATCCCCATCGTCAACGAATACTGGCAACTGTTTATTACCGATGTAATGCCGCGCTGGTACGTCACTGCCGCAGGGGCATCGCCCAAAATTATCACCAGCACCGACACGGAAAATTTAACCGATTTTGTCATGCCGTTTGGCGAACAGTGGAAACGTACCGCAGATGACAAAAACGTGCTGATGCAACCGGTCAGCCGCTTTGAGAAAAATGCCGATATCAAGCTGCTGCCTGCTGTTTCGCTGCGTGGACAGATCACCCCCACGCCGCGATCGGTGAACATTCACACGGCAGATGTCGATCTGAGTCAGGGTGTCGCACTCCAGTTGCATACCCTGACGGCTGACCAGGCGGCGGCAGTGCAGCAACGCTTTGCCCTGCTGAATATCAAGACGAACCCAACCGGTTATGGCATCGCAACGCAAATCGATGCCGCACGCTTCAAGGGAGAAGAGGCCGTGTCCGGGGCGTATCAGTTAACCATCACCCCACGCGGCACTGACATCGTCGGCTATGACTCTGCGGGCGTTTTCTATGGACTGATGTCGCTGCTGTCACTGGTACCGGCAGAGGGTAAACCGCTGATCGCCACCCTGGAGGCCCAGGATGCCCCCCGCTTCGCTTATCGTGGTGCATTCCTCGATGTGGCGCGTAACTTCCACAGCAAACAGGCGGTACTCAGCATGCTCGACCAGATGGCGGCATGGAAGATGAATAAATTCCATTTCCATCTGAGCGACGATGAAGGTTGGCGCATTGAAATCCCCGGACTGCCGGAACTGACTGAGGTCGGCAGCAAACGCTGTCACGACATGGATGAGCAACGCTGTCTGGTACCACAACTGGGTTCTGGACCGTTTAGCGATAACAACGGCAGCGGCTACTTCAGCCGCGCCGATTATATCGACATCGTGAAATACGCTCAGGCACGCAACATTGAAGTGATCCCGGAAATTGATATGCCCGCACATGCCCGTGCTGCGGTTATAGCGATGGAAGCGCGTTATAACACCCTGATGAAGGCCGGTAAAACCCGTGAAGCGAGCGAGTTCCGCCTGGTCGATCCCACCGATACGTCTAACACCACGTCAGTACAGCTGTACGATCGCACCAGCTATCTCAATCCCTGCCTCGACTCGTCGCAGCGTTTTGTTGATAAGGTGATTGGAGAGATCCAGCGAATGCATCGTGAAGCCGGTCAGCCGCTGAACACCTGGCATTTTGGCGGTGATGAGGCGAAAAACATTCGCCTTGGTGCCGGTTACACCGACATCTCTAACCCGGAAGCTGGCAAGGGGGTCCTGGACCAAAGTAAAGAGGATAAACCCTGGGCGAAATCTCAGGTCTGCCAGGCATTGGTGAAATCCGGCAAGGTACAGGATCTGGAACACCTCCCCAGCCACTTCGCGTTGGAGGTCAGCCAACTGGTCAAAGCGCACGGCATTCCGGTGATGCAGGCGTGGCAGGATGGTCTGAAAGATGCAGCTAATGCGCAAGCCTTCGCCACGTCCCGCACCCGCGTTAATTTCTGGGATACGCTTTATTGGGGTGGGTTTGACAGCGCCAACGACTGGACGCAGAAAAACTACGATGTGATCATCTCTAACCCGGATTACGTTTATATGGATTTCCCGTATGAGGTCAATCCTCTGGAACGTGGTTATTACTGGGGCACCCGTTATAGTGATGAACGCAAGATGTTCAGCTTCGCACCTGATAACCTGCCGCAAAATGCTGAAACCTCGGTTGATCGTGATGGCAATACGTTTGCCACTACCTCGGAGAAACCCTGGGGTGGCGCATATGGTCTTTCTGCCCAGTTATGGAGCGAAACCGTACGTACCGATCAGCAGATGGAATATATGATCTTCCCGCGTTTGTTATCCGTGGCCGAACGTAGCTGGCATCGCGCCAGCTGGGAACTGGATTATCAGCAAGGTCGCAACTTCAAAGGGGGAGAAACCCAGCATGTTAATCAGAAGCAGCTCAAGCGCGACTGGCAACGTTTTGCCAATCTGCTGGGGCAACGCGAACTGGGTAAAATGGATAAAGCCGGTATCCACTACCGTCTGCCGGTGCCTGGCGCACGCATTGTCGAGGGTAAGCTGGAAATGAATGTCGCCCTACCTGGTTTGCCGCTGCAATATAGCCTCGATAACGGCAACAGCTGGATGGATTATAACCCACAAGACCGTCCTGAGATTGGCGTAAACGACAAGGTGATGGTGCGCAGCCAAAGCCCGGATGGTAAACGGATAAGCCGCGTAGAAGCGCTATAAATCACGAAATTGCGCTGGATCAATTCAGGCAGGTAATCAACCACACCGGTCTGACTGATCCAGCGCAAATTTTCATACCAACGCTAAATCAATCAAAATAGAGGCGACGCATTAAATAACCAATAAGAGTTACGCGAATGAAATTAAATTAACAACAAAGATCAAAATAATTAAAATAAAACCATCACCACCGGCGGGGTATTTTTATCTTCAAATAAGAAATAATATCAAAATGAGATCGACATCACTGCAACTTGATTAATATCAAGCCGCCACCAGGAAAAAAAAGGCCTAATTTCATTCCGGACTAAAAGCTCATAATTCCGGTAAACACAATGAAATTAAAATTATTCAGTTTTATTCCGCACGCACACAAATGGCGCAACATCACGATTTCACGTAAAGGCGCAGTTTCACCAGGCGGCCGACACTATCACTCCACACATGTTCAGGCTCATTGCAAAAGGTGTGGCGAACGCATTCATCGCGTTTATTATCGTGATATCAGCGATGCCGAAGCGCGTCGTTGGTTAGGATAATCGTCTTAATATCAGCGGATTGTATGTTGCAGCCCTTGGCTGGCATGTTACCCTGCAAGCATTGACCTCTTGCCAATATTGCAGCTATGCCTGATTTGCTTACAACATTGAGTCATCAGATCTACCTCTCGGCCCCATTATTTATCCTTATTTTTCTTGGCTACTGTCTGACCCGTATTGGCAAATGGCCAGCCAGCATCAGCGAAGGGATGAATCGGTTTGTTTTCAACGTTGCCCTGCCCTGCATGCTGTTTGATGTAATGAGTGACTTTTACAAAAGCCCACCCGTGGATTTCCGTCTGCTGCTGGCATTTTTTGGTAGCTGTTTGCTGGTGTTTATTGTCGGGCGCATCATCGCAGCAAAAGTGTTTCAGTTGGAAAGCATCGCCGGGTCGGTGTTTGCACTGGGCGGTATTTTTTCCAATAACGTGATGCTGGGTATTCCGATTGCCACCGTGCTACTCGGGGAGCATGCGTTGCCCTCGGTGGCGTTGGTTCTGGTATTCAACAGCCTGATCCTCTGGACATTACTCACGGTTTCGGTGGAGTGGTCAAAACACGGCAGCTTCTCACTTCAGGGTCTTGGCCGAACGGTGATCAGCGTGCTGAAGAATCCGTTAATTATCGGCATCCTGAGCGGCACGGCATGGAGTTTCCTGCAACGACCGCTGCCCCTGATTGCCGCCCAACCAATTGACATGCTCGGCACCATCGCAGCACCGCTGTCGCTGGTGACGCTTGGCATGAGTCTGGCCCATTACCGGGTACGTGATGGCCTGAAGGAGAGTTACAGCATCTGCCTGTTGAAACTGATTGTGCAGCCGATGTGTATCTGGGCGATCGCATGGCTGACCGATCTCCCGGCGTTGGAAAGTAAAGTGGTGGTTTTACTCGGTTCGATGGCGGTCGGGGTCAATGTTTATCTGATGTCGCAGAAGTTTCAGGTCCTGACCGGTCCCGCAGCAGCCAGTATGTTGTTTTCAACGCTATTTGCCGCAGTGACGACCCCAGTGTGGATGATGCTGATGACGCTGGCCGGTTATTAAGTTGTCACCTCGCGTAATACTGCGTAACGGCGCGATATATCGGGGAAATTTTCACAAAAAAAGCCCCGCAACACAGGTTGCAGGGCGGTTGCGTGGCTATCGCAAGAAAACTTATTCAGCCGGTTTGGTGCGGATCAGATAGTCAAAGGCGCTCAGTGACGCTTTCGCCCCTTCACCGCTGGCAATGATGATCTGTTTGTACGGCACCGTGGTGCAGTCGCCCGCAGCGAATACGCCTTTCAGGCTGGTTTCGCATTTGGCATCAATAATAATTTCACCCATGCGGTTGCGTTCCACCGCGCCTTCCAGCCAGGTGGTATTTGGCAGCAGGCCGATCTGGACAAAAATACCGCTGAGTGCAATTTCATGGCTGGTCTGGGCGTTGCGGTCAATATAAGACAGACCGGTCACTTTGCTGCCGTCACCTTTGACTTCAGTGGTTTGCGCGTTCAGGATCACATCCACGTTTTTCAGGCTGCGCAGTTTATCCTGCAACACCTTGTCGGCACGCATTTCACTGGCGAATTCCAGCAGCGTCACATGTTCAACGATACCTGCGAGGTCAATCGCCGCTTCAACACCAGAGTTACCTCCGCCGATGACTGCCGTGCGTTTGCCTTTGAACAGTGGGCCGTCACAGTGCGGACAATAGGTCACGCCTTTGGTGCGATACTCTTCTTCCCCCGGCACGCCCATATTACGCCAGCGAGCCCCGGTCGCCAGGATAATGCTGCGTGATTTCAGCACTGCGCCAGATGCAGTTTCAATCGCATGCAGGCCACCCTCTTTGGCGGCAGGGATCAGTTTGATCGCGCTCTGGGTGTCAATAACATCCACATCGTAATCATCAACGTGTGCGCGCAGTGAACCGGCCAGCTTCGCGCCTTCGGTTTTCGGCACTGAAATGTAGTTCTCGATGTCGACGGTATCCAGTACCTGACCACCAAAACGCTCGCCCATCAGGCCAGTGCGGATACCTTTACGTGCGGAGTAAATGGCTGCCGCTGCACCCGCCGGGCCGCTGCCTACGATCAGCACTTCATAGGCATCACGTTTGTTCAGCTCTTCCGCCGCGCGTTTTTCAGCGTTGGTATCCACTTTGCCGACGATCTCTGCCAGGCTCATGCGGCCCTGACCGAACTCTTTACCGTTCAGGAACACCGCCGGTACGCCCATCACGTTACGGTCGGTGATTTCATTCTGGAACATGCCACCGTCAATCGCGGTGTGGCTGACGTTCGGGTTCAGGATCGCCATCAGGTTCAGCGCCTGCACCACATCCGGGCAGTTGTGGCAAGACAGGGAATAATAGGTTTCGAAATGGAACTCGCCTTCCAACGCAGCGGCCTGATCCAGCAGGCTTTGTGCTTCTTTAGAAGGATGTCCACCGGTTTGCAGCAGTGCCAGCACCAGTGAAGTAAATTCGTGGCCCATCGGCGAACCAGCAAAACGCGGGCCGCTGTGGCTGCCAGGGTTAGTAATCAGGAACGAAGGTTTACGTACCGGGCGATCGTTCTCTTCGCGGAAGCTGACTTTGTCAGACAGGCTCGCGATATCTGCCAGCAAGGTCCGAATCTCTGAGGATTTGGCGCCATCATCCAGTGTGGCAATTAACTCAACCGGTTTCGTTAATTTCTCAAGGTAAGCCTTGAGTTGGGTTTTTAAATTGGTGTCGAGCATAATAAGTTCCTGTTGCTGGTCGAAAAATCGGGTGCCGTAGCACCCGATTGGAGAAAAATCGAAGAGCTGGGAGGTTGCTTAGATTTTGCCAACCAGGTCCAGTGACGGAGCCAGAGTTGCGTCGCCTTCCTGCCATTTAGCCGGGCAAACTTCACCTGGGTGAGAAGCAACATACTGAGCCGCTTTCACTTTACGCAGCAGGTCAGATGCGTCACGGCCAATGCCTTCTGCGGTGATTTCGATAGCCTGGATGATGCCTTCCGGGTCAACGATGAAAGTACCACGATCTGCCAGACCTTCTGCTTCACGCATGATTTCGAAGTTACGGGTCAGCGCACCAGTCGGGTCACCGATCATCGCGTATTTGATTTTCGCGATGGTTTCAGAAGAACCGTGCCAGGCTTTGTGGGTAAAGTGGGTGTCGGTAGAAACAGAGTAGATATCTACGCCCAGTTTCTGGAATTCTTCGTGATGATCAGCCACGTCGCCCAGTTCGGTCGGGCAAACGAAGGTAAAGTCAGCTGGGTAGAAGAAGAAAACACTCCATTTACCCTCAACGTCTTTCTCGGTTACGTCGATAAATTCGCCGTTTTTGAATGCTGCGTTTTTGAACGGTTTAATTTTGGTGTTAATGATAGACATCGGGTGACCTCCGTTAAAAGATGTGATGCAGGTTACATAATTTTCGGGCCAACATCTAATATGCAGCCGTTATCAATTGGATAAACAAAAGCTATCAAACGCGGTAAGGCCCGAGGGGTGCGGCCTGCCGCGGCATTCTACACAGAAATCACCCTGATTTAACGTGGTTTATCTTTTTGCCGCATCGCTGCTACTTTTGAGTTAACCGCCTGCTGGAGTTTATCTGTGCAAATCCGATTTTTTCAGGAAGCTGATCGCCCTTTTCTGCGCACGTTGTTCCTCGCCGCACGCCGTTCCAACTGGACCTGGCTTAAGGGGGATGACTGGCAGTTGGAAGATTTTGACCGGGTGATCCTCGGTGAGACGGTGCTGGTGGCCGAGGTGGACGGACATCGCGCCGGGTTTGCCGGGGTGCTGGATAATGATAATTTCCTGCATAGCCTGTATGTTGACCCGGCTTTTCAGGGCCAGGGCGTTGGCAGTGCATTGCTGAAAGCCGTGCAGGCACGTTTTACCGGCACCGGCGCGTTAAAATGTTTGCTGCTGAATGTGCCGGCGCAACGCTTTTATCTGCAACATGGCTGGCAAAAGGTGGCGCAAGGTGAAAGCGATCAGGGGAAATATCTGTTGATGCACTATCCGCTGGCGACACGCACCAGCGGAACCTGAACCCTTAAACCGCGCGGAAGGCGATATCGCCGGGGATTACTTCCCCCTGCCAGTAAAGCTGTGCGGCGACACGGCCCGCCAGTTGGCGATACAACGCGGTAAACTCGCTATCGGGACGACGGATCACCGTCGGCTCGCCATCATCCAGATCCTCACGCAGGTTAATATGCAAAGGCAACTGGGCCAGCAGACGGGTGTTGTAATCCTGCGCCAGCTTTTGTGCCCCGCCAGTGCCAAAGATCGGCTCATGATGACCGCATTCGCTACAGATATGAATGCTCATGTTCTCCACCACGCCAAGTACCGGCACGTTGACCTTCTCGAACATCACAATCCCTTTGCGTGCATCAATTAACGCAATGTCCTGGGGCGTAGTGACCACCAGCGCACCCGTGACGGGCACATTCTGTGCCAGCGTCAGCTGGATATCGCCAGTGCCGGGCGGCATATCCAGCACCAGATAATCCAGATCCGGCCACAAGGTTTCATTCAGCAACTGCATCAGTGCCTTGCTGGCCATAGGGCCACGCCACACCATCGCGTTGTCATCCGTCACCAGATAACCAATCGAGTTAGTTGCCAGCCCGTGCGCCATAATCGGTGCCATATGGGTGCCATCTGGCGAGGTCGGTCGTTGGTTTTCGGTGCCGAGCATATTCGGGATCGACGGACCGTAAATATCCGCATCAAGGATGCCGACGCGCGCGCCTTCCGCCGCCAATGCCAACGCCATATTCACCGCGGTACTCGATTTACCGACGCCGCCCTTGCCTGAACTCACGGCGATGATATTTTTCACTCCGGTGGCTCCGGGATGATTTTTCACCCGCTTCAGCGTGGCGATATCGTGTCGTAGCCGCCAGTCAATGGCATCGCTCTGCGTCAGTCGCAGCAGCTCGCCGCTGGTCTGTGCTTTCAACTCTTCAAACGCACTGGCCCAGGCGAAAGGCATCACCAGTTCAAGATGCAGTTTGCCATCCAGTAACGCCACATGGCGCAACGCTTTCAGGGTGGTCAGATTGTGTTGCAGTGTCGGGTGTTCAAAGCCACTCAGCACGCCCATCACCACGGCACGTAGGGCCTCGGGTGAATATTGTTCCCGGGATAGTGAAGTCATCCCCGCTCCTTACTCTTTATTCTGACGCTGAATTTCAGCGATGTGTTTTCAATAATATCAGATAGGCGCTAAATGTGACCGTGGTTGTCCCCAGAGAGTGCTTCGGTTAACATCTTAAGCCCGATTTTTCATTTACAGAAAGCTACGCAAACTATGACTCAAGTCGCTAAAAAAATTCTGGTAACGTGCGCGCTGCCATACGCGAACGGTTCAATCCATCTCGGCCACATGCTCGAGCATATCCAGGCAGACATTTGGGTGCGTTACCAGCGAATGCGTGGCAATCAGGTTTACTTCATCTGCGCTGATGATGCGCACGGCACACCGATCATGCTGAAAGCCCAGCAGCTCGGTATCGCGCCTGAGCAGATGATTGCTGAGATGAAGCAGGAACACGAGACAGATTTCGCCGGCTTCGACATCAGCTATGACAACTATCACTCGACACACGGCGATGAGAACCGCCAGCTGTCGGAGCTGATTTATCGCCGTCTGAAAGAGAACGGCTTTATTAAAAATCGCACCATCTCTCAACTGTTCGACCCGGAAAAAGGCATGTTCCTACCTGACCGTTTCGTCAAAGGTACCTGCCCGAAATGTAAATCGCCGGATCAGTATGGTGACAACTGTGAAGTCTGTGGCGCGACCTACAGCCCGACGGAATTGATCGAGCCAAAATCCGTCGTCTCTGGTGCGACACCGGTGATGCGTGATTCCGAACACTTCTTCTTCGACCTGCCGTCTTTCAGTGAAATGCTTCAGGCATGGACCCGTTCTGGCGCGTTGCAGGAACAAGTGGCGAACAAGATGCAGGAGTGGTTCGAGTCTGGCCTGCAACAGTGGGACATCTCGCGTGATGCCCCGTATTTCGGCTTCGAAATCCCTGATGCACCGGGCAAATATTTCTACGTATGGCTTGATGCGCCTATCGGCTATATGGGTTCCTTTAAGAACCTGTGCGATAAACGCGGCAATATCGATTTTGACGAATTCTGGAAACAAGATTCCACTACCGAGCTGTATCACTTTATCGGCAAAGATATCGTTTATTTCCACAGCCTGTTCTGGCCAGCGATGCTGGAAGGCAGCCAGTACCGTAAGCCGACTAACCTGTTTGTACACGGCTATGTGACGGTAAACGGCGCGAAGATGTCGAAATCACGCGGCACCTTTATCAAGGCCAGCACCTGGTTGCAGCACCTGGATGCCGACAGCCTGCGTTACTACTACGCGGCGAAGCTCTCTTCACGCATTGATGATATCGATCTGAATCTGGAAGACTTCGTCCAGCGCGTCAACGCAGACATCGTTAACAAAGTGGTGAACCTGGCGTCACGTAACGCGGGCTTCCTGACCAAACGCTTTGGCGGCAAACTGTCGGCTGAGCTGGCGGACCCTGCGTTGTATCAGACCTTTATCGATGCTTCAGAGAAGATCGGCGAAGCCTGGGCCAGCCGTGAATATAACCGCGCAATCCGTGAAATCATGGCGCTGGCGGATCTCGCCAACCGTTATGTGGATGAGCAGGCACCGTGGGTGGTGGCGAAACAGGAAGGCCGTGACGCTGACCTGCAAGCCATCTGTTCAATGGGTATCAACCTGTTCCGCGTACTGATGACCTGGCTGAAGCCGGTACTGCCATCGCTCAGCGCGCGTGCAGAAGCCTTCCTGCAAAGCGAATTGAGCTGGGATGCCATTCAGCAACCGCTGTTGGATCACAACGTGGCACCGTTCAAAGCGCTGTATGGCCGCATTGAGATGGCTAAAGTGGACGCCCTGGTTGAAGCATCAAAAGAAGATGCTGCCGCGGCCAACAAACCGGCTGTTACCGGACCTTTGGCTGACGCGCCGATTGGCGATGCCATCACCATTGATGATTTCGCTAAAGTCGATATGCGCGTGGCGCTGATCGAGAAGGCTGAGCTGGTGGAGGGTTCGGATAAATTGCTGCGTCTGGAGCTGGATCTTGGCGGCGAAAAACGTCAGATCTTCTCGGGTATCCGTGCTGCCTATCCGGATCCGTCCGTGTTGGTCGGCAAGATGACCATCATCGTTGCCAACCTGGCACCGCGTAAGATGCGTTTTGGTATCTCGGAAGGCATGGTGCTGTCAGCCGGACCGGGTGGAAAAGACCTGTTTGTATTGTCGGTGGATAGCGGCGCGCAACCGGGGATGCCGGTAAAATAATACGCTGCAGTTACCCTCACCCCGGCCCTCTCCCGCAAGCGGGAGAGGGAGATGTGTGTGCGCTTGCGGGAGGAGGGAGATGGGTGTTCTCACTCGATCCGTCCCCTCTCCCGCTTGCGGGAGAGGGTTAGGGTGAGGGTGATGGATTAAGTTGCCGATAAATTTCCTCCACCACCGCATCTAATTCGCAAAACACCTGATTATTCCAGAAGCGAATCACCCGCCATCCGCAACGATGCAAATAGGCTGTCCTGACTTCATCGTAGTGCAACGTCGATTGTTCAGCGTGCTGACCACCATCAAGCTCGATAACCAGTAAACGCTCGATACAGGCAAAGTCGACAATGTAACGTCCGATTGCGTATTGCCGACGGAATTTTACCCCGCATAAATTCCGGTCACGCAAAAAACGCCATAACCGAAGTTCCGCCTCAGTCATATTCTTGCGAAGCTCACGTCGCAGCAGAATCGCTCTTTTCATTCTCACCTCCTTATGAACACCGCCAGACTATGCTTTTTTACCGGGCCTGTCTGGAAATGCCGCCAAACCCGGAATCTGTCTCGCAATGTGATCTCTGGCACGCTATGCGCTTAATGCGTATGATGAAGTCCTGAGAAAACAGGAGCCTGTCATGCCCACCGTGCTGTCTGTCTGCTGGCGCTATTTACGTGCCTTTGTCATTATTTACGCTGCTCTTTATGCCGGAATCGGCATTGCCGCCCTTCTCCCGATCACCATTCCCGGTAGTATCATCGGTATGTTGCTGTTGTTTGCCTTGCTGGCACTGCAAATTCTGCCGGTTGATT
This sequence comes from Pantoea sp. X-Soil-TKNS-1279, assembly GCF_059730565.1. Lineage (NCBI taxonomy): Bacteria > Pseudomonadati > Pseudomonadota > Gammaproteobacteria > Enterobacterales > Erwiniaceae > Pantoea > Pantoea sp. X-Soil-TKNS-1279. The sequence continues at coordinate 2,891,901 of NZ_AP035948.1, forward strand.
GGGTCAAGCCTGGCTGCCACTTGATGATCCGCTACATGGCGTTGCTGTTTGTGCCGATCAGTGTTGGCGTGATGGGCTATACCGACATCCTCACCGCCCAATTCGGTCCGATTGTGGTTTCCTGCCTGGTCAGTACTTTCCTGGTGTTGGTGGTGGTGAGCCTGAGCGCTGAACGGATGCAACGGCCAAAAGTGATGAAGGAGTCGAACGATGAGTGACATCTGGTGGTCATTACCCCTCACCCTCGCCGCTTATTTCCTGGCACGCAAGCTGGCCGCGAAAATCAATATCTCCATCATTAATCCGTTGCTGGTGGCGATGGCGATTGTGATTCCAATTTTGTTGCTCACCCATATGCCTTATGCGCGTTACTTCGCGGGCAGTGCGCTGCTGAATCAATTATTACAACCTGCCGTGGTTGCACTGGCGCTGCCGTTGTATGAGCAGATGCATCAAATCCGCGCGCGCTGGAAAACCATTATCAGCGTCTGTTTTATTGGCAGCCTGACCGCCATGATTTCCGGCACCGCCATTGCGTTATGGCTGGGAGCGACCCCGGAGATCGCCGCCACCATTATGCCGAAATCCGTCACCACGCCGATCGCGATGGCCGTGTCCGGCTCGCTGCATGGTATTCCCGCCATCAGCGCCATCTGCGTGCTGATTGCTGGGGTGCTGGGTGCCGTGTTCGGTCATATGCTGCTGAATCTGTTACAGGTAAAAAGCAAAGCATCGCGGGGACTAGCCATTGGCAATGCTTCGCATGCGTTGGGTACTGCGCGAGCGGCGGAAATTGATTATCAGGAAGGGGCATTCAGTTCTCTGGCGTTGGTGATTTGCGGCATTATTACGTCGTTACTGGCACCGTTTCTCTACCCGGTCCTGATGCACTGGCTGGGATGAAACTTGCGAGAGATCTCTCAAAGTTGAAACGCGCAAATCGTCTTACATTGTCAGAGAGATATAGATCACATATAAACCTTCTGGCGGCGTGCCGCCGCTGACGAGGTAACGAGGCCATCATGCATCCAAGATTCACTTCCGCTTTCTCTGCCCTGCCGCTCAGTCTGCAACAGGCGTTGCAACCCTTGCTGGACGCGGCCGATTTTCATGGCGTGCTGCATGCCAATGAAGTGACACAGCTACAGCAGGCTACCGGTCTGGATGCAGATGCCCTCGCTCTCGCGCTGTTGCCATTGGCGGCATCCTGCGCGATTGCCCCGGTGTCGAACTTTAACGTGGGCGCGATCGCGCGCGGCATCAGTGGCAACTGGTATTTTGGTGCCAATATGGAGTTCCGCAACGCCCCGTTGCAGCAGACAGTACATGCTGAGCAAAGCGCTATCACCCATGCCTGGCTGCGTGGTGAAGCCCGGCTGGAAACCATCACCGTCAACTACACACCTTGCGGGCACTGCCGCCAGTTTATGAATGAACTGAACAGTGGCACCGCAATTCGCGTCAGCCTGCCAGGACGGGCAATCCGCACCCTTGGCGATTATCTGCCCGATGCCTTTGGCCCGGCAGATTTGAATATTGCCGAACGGTTGCTCACCCCGGTTGATCATGGTTTTGCTTTACAGGGCGATACACTGCAGCAGGCCGCCATCGAAGCCGCCAATCAAAGCCATGCCCCCTACAGTCAGAGCTACAGCGGCGTGGCGCTACGCAGTCGCAGCGGGCAGATTTTTACCGGACGCTACGCCGAAAATGCCGCGTTTAATCCCAGCCTGCCACCGCTACAGGCAGCATTGATTCTGATGAATATGCATAACGAAGCCCTGGATGGCATTCAGCAGGCGGTACTGGCGGAGTGTCAGACGGCAACCCTCAGCCAGCGAGATGCCACGCGCGCGACACTTGCGGCGCTGGGTTGTCATACGTTTGCAACAGAAACCTTGTCAGCCATCGCAGTTAAGTGATCCTTTTACCGCTTTTGTGACCTTTTATTAACAAAAGCTGTACATCCGCAGGAAATTTCATAGGATCGGGCGCCAGAAATCACTTCACAATAAGAAAGGCTGGCGTTACCTTTCCCGGCGACACGCCAGAAAACACTGCAACCGGAGCAAACATTGCATGGAACTCGAGTACGAAAGTAAACGTCCGCTGTATATTCCTTACGCGGGTCCGATCCTGCTGGAATTTCCGCTGTTGAACAAAGGCAGCGCCTTCTCTCTCGAAGAACGTAATGAATTCAATCTTAATGGCCTGCTGCCCGAAGCGGTTGAAACCATTGAAGAACAGGCAGAGCGTGCCTGGCGTCAATTCCAGGATTTTAAGAACAATAACGACAAGCACGTCTATCTGCGTAATATCCAGGACACCAACGAAACCCTGTTCTACCGACTGCTGGATAATCATCTGGAAGAGATGATGCCAATCATCTACACCCCGACGGTCGGTGCCGCCTGTGAACACTTCTCCGAGATTTATCGTCGCGCACGCGGTGTGTTTATTTCCTATAACAATCGCGACCGCATCGAAGACATGCTGCAAAACGCCACCAAACAGAACGTGAAGGTGATTGTGGTCACGGATGGTGAACGTATTCTCGGCCTCGGTGACCTCGGCATCGGCGGCATGGGGATCCCGATTGGTAAACTTTCGCTGTATACCGCCTGTGGTGGCATCAGTCCGGCGTATACCCTGCCGGTAGTGCTGGATGTAGGTACCAACAACCAGCAATTGCTGAATGACCCGCTGTACATGGGCTGGCGTCATCCGCGTATTTCTGGCGAAGAGTACGAAGCCTTCGTCAATGATTTTATCCAGGCCGTTAAACGCCGCTGGCCGAAAGTTCTGTTGCAATTTGAAGACTTCGCCCAGAAAAACGCCATGCCGCTGCTGGAACGTTATCGTGATGAAATCTGCTGCTTCAACGATGATATTCAGGGCACTGCCGCGGTGACCGTGGGTACGTTGATCGCCGCCAGCCGTGCCGCAGGCAGCCGCCTGTGCGAACAAAAAGTAGTGTTCCTGGGTGCCGGTTCTGCTGGCTGTGGTATCGCCGAACAAATTATCGCGCAAATGAAGTCGGAAGGTCTGAGCGATGATGAAGCACGCTCTCGTGTCCTGATGGTGGATCGCTTTGGTCTGCTGACCGACAAATTGCCAAATCTGCTCGATTTCCAGAGCCGTCTGGTGCAGAAGAGCGATAATCTGAAGGGCTGGGATATCACCAGTGATTCGATCTCTCTGCTGGATGTGGTACGCAACGCCAAACCGGATATCCTGATTGGTGTTTCCGGACAGCCAGGTCTGTTCACCGAAGAGATCATTCGTGAGATGAACAAGCACTGCAAACGCCCGATTGTGATGCCGTTGTCCAATCCGACCTCGCGCGTTGAAGCAACTCCGGCAGATATTATCGCCTGGACCGACGGAGCCGCACTGGTGGCAACTGGCAGTCCGTTTGCACCGGTGAACTGGAAAGGTAAAACTTATCCGATTGCCCAGTGCAACAACTCCTATATCTTCCCCGGTATCGGTCTGGGTGTGATTGCCGCTGGTGCTTCGCGCGTCACCGATTCGATGCTGATGACCGCCAGCCGCGCGTTGGCCGATTGTTCACCGCTGGTGAATGATGGTGAAGGTCCGGTGCTGCCGGAGATCAAGGATATCCAGGGCGTATCGAAAGTGATTGCGATGGAAGTGGGCAAAGTCGCGCAACTGGCAGGTGTCGCGGTGGTGACCTCAGAAGATGTCCTGTCACAAGCCGTCAATAATAACTTCTGGCTGCCGCAGTACCGTCACTATCGTCGTACTTCAATCTGATGCTGTTCCCATGCCGGGCTGTGACACAGGCCCGGCAGTGCTTAAAAAAACGCCAGCCAACTGGCGTTAACTTGCTTCCCGCAGATGCCTAAAGTAGCCTTTAACCATTACTTTTTCCGCCAACCGAGTGCCTGCGTGCATGATTAAACGCATTTTCATTGGTCTGCTTTTCATCATCTTACTGATGATGGCGACCGCGCTTGGCCTCGATCGCTGGATTAGCTGGAAAACGGCTCCTTACATCTATGAAAACGTTGCCTCGCTGCCGCATCGGCAGGTCGGCGTGGTGTTAGGCACTGCCAAGTATTATCGTACCGGCGTTATCAACCAGTATTACCTGTATCGCATTCAGGGCGCACTCAACGCCTACAACAGTGGCAAAGTGAATTACCTGCTGCTGAGTGGTGACAATGCGCTGCAAAGCTACAACGAGCCGATGACCATGCGGCGCGATTTGATCAAAGCAGGTGTCGATCCGGCGGATATCGTGCTCGATTATGCTGGATTTCGTACGCTGGACTCGATAGTGCGCACCCGCAAAGTTTTCGACACTAACGATTTCATCATCATTACCCAGCGTTTCCACTGCGAGCGTGCATTGTTTATCGCCTTACATTTAGGGATCCAGGCGCAGTGCTATGCCGTGCCTTCGCCAAAAAATATGCTGACAGTGCGTTTCCGCGAGGTGGGTGCTCGCCTGGGTGCGCTGTCAGATCTTTATCTGATGAAACGTGAACCGCGATTTTTAGGGCCGCTGGTGCCAATCCCGGCACTGCATGAAGTGCCGGAGGATGCACAGAGTTATCCGGCAGTCACACCGGAACAGTTGCTGGAACTGGAACAGAAGCTGAAGAAATAACCCCATGCCGCTACGGGAATAACAAAAGGGCCGCTTATAGCGGCCCTTGTTGTTAACGGTATGGTTATTTCTTGCGTGCGTATTTCAGTGAATCCAACGCCACGGCGAAGATAATGATGCCGCCCTTGATGATGTACTGCCAGTAAGGGTTAACACCGATATAGGTCAGCCCGTAGTTAATAACGGTGAAGATGATCACACCGGTCACCACACCCGCTACCGTACCGACACCACCGGCGAAGGAGACGCCGCCGACCACACAGGCCGCGATCGCATCCAGTTCATACATAAAGCCGAGGTTGTTGGTAGCACTACCGATACGCCCCGCTTCCAGCATCCCACCGAAGGCATAGAACACACCCGACAACGCATACACCAGAATCAGGTTCAACGGGACGTTTACGCCAGAGACTTTCGCCGCTTCCGGGTTACCACCGATAGCGAAGATGTTTTTACCGAAACGCGTTTTGTTCCACAGAATCCACACGAACACGATAGCGATGATGGCGTAGAAGGTGATGTATGACAGTTTGAAATCGCCAAAGCGGAAGAAGCCCTGAGCAAACTTCGAGAAACCCGCATCAAAACCAGCAATCGGCGATGCACCGACAAAGTCGTAATACAGCGAGTTAATACCGTAAACGATGATCATGGTGCCAAGGGTGGTGATGAACGGGGTCACTTTCAGGTAAGCAATAATGACACCGTTCACCAGGCCAATGATACCGCCAATCACACACACGGTGAGGATTACCAACGGAATCGGCACGGTATCGAGATGCGGGAACACCTTGTTGGCGTTATCCATCGCCTGCAACAGCGTTGCTGCCACCACCGCCGCCAGGCCAACCTGACGACCTGCCGACAGGTCAGTACCCTGGGTGACAATTAACCCGGCGACACCGAGTGCGATAATAATACGCACTGATGACTGGGTCAGAATATTACTCAGGTTCATTAAACTTAAAAATGTCGGATCCTGGAAAATAATAATAGCCAGCAGTACCAACAGGACAACGTAAATGCCGCCCTCTTTTAACCAGGTTAGCGCATTCTTTTTAGTAGTCGCTTTCATGTTAAAGCCCTTGCTTCATTAAAGGTGTAATGACGCTAAACGCAGGATTTCATTCTGCGAGGTCGTTTTAGTATCAACAATGCCCGCTACCTGTCCATTACTCATCACCAGAATGCGATCGGTAATGCCCAACAGTTCTGGCATTTCAGAAGAGATAATAATGATGCCCTTTTCTTTCTTCGCCAGCTCAGCAATCAACTGGTAAATTTCGAATTTTGCCCCAACATCAATACCACGAGTGGGTTCATCCAGCATCAGAATTTCCGGCTGAGTGAGCAACCAGCGGCCAATAATTACCTTTTGCTGGTTACCGCCAGAAAGCGAACCAATTTGTGTATGGTGCCCGGGCGTTTTCACCCGCATCGCATCAATCACCCATTGGGTGTCGCTTTTCATGCGTTTATTGTCCAACAGCCCCATATTATTTTTATACTTTCTGATATTAGAAATAAGCGAGTTAAATCCAATATCGAGGTAAGCATAAATACCGGTAGAACGACGTTCTTCCGTGACCAGTGCAAAACCGTGGTTAATGGCTTCGTTGGCGCTGTGGTTATTAATCGCTTTACCGTGCAATTTGATGGTGCCGCCCGATTTTTCGCGAATACCAAACAGCGTTTCGACGATATCGGTACGTTTGGCCCCCACCAGCCCGGCAATACCCAGGATTTCACCTTTATGCAGATCAAACGAGATATCGCGGATCGACGGTTGGCGCAGCGACGTCAAATGACGCACTTCCAGAATCACTTCACCCGGCACGTTGATTTTGTCCGGGAAGCGCTGGTTAAGCGAACGCCCCACCATCATGGCGATGATCTTATCCATATCCAGCCCTTCCAGCGGCTGGGTGGCAATCCATTGTCCATCACGCAGAATGGTAATCTCATCGCATAACTGGAAAATTTCTTCCATCTTATGCGAGATATATACGATGCCGCAGCCACGATCTTTTAACTTACGGATAATAGTAAAAAGATGATTAACTTCTTTTTCCGTCAGCGATGAAGTGGGCTCATCCATAATGACGATTTTGGCGTCATAGGAGAAAGCCTTGGCAATTTCAATCATCTGCATTTGTGAAACAGAAAGATTGGCCACTTTATCGCGTGGGTCGATATCAATATCCAGTTCTTCAAAGATCGCCTTGGTATCGCGATACATTTTATCCTGATCAACAAACACGCCTTTACGCGGATAGCGGCCCAGCCACATGTTATCCATTACGCTGCGTTGCAGAACCAGGTTTAATTCCTGATGCACCATCGACACGCCATTTTCCAGCGCCTCTTTGGAGCTTTTGTAATCAATTTCCTCACCCTGAAACAGGATGCTCCCCGTATCCTTTTTATAAATCCCAAACAGACATTTTAATAATGTGGATTTCCCGGCACCGTTTTCACCCATTAATGCGTGAACTGAGTGAGGGCGCACTTTTAAATTCACATTATCTAAGGCTTTAACCCCTGGAAATGATTTTGAGACATTCGTCATCTCCAGCAGATATTCACGCTGTGTGGTCGGATTATCACTGGCCATAATTTACCTGGCTAAAAAAAGCGTTGGTCAGATGCAATAAGGCGCGGCGAAACGCCGCGCCCAGGACGGATTACTTCACAAACTGGGACAGATTTTCTTTATCTACCGGTACATAAGGAACGCGGACGATCTTATCAACCATCTTGAAGTTGGTACCTTCAGTCGCTGGCTTGCCGTCAGCCAGGTTTTTCGCCATATCCAGCGTAGCTTTGGCCTGGTTTTCCGCATCGTTCAGCACCGTACCAGCCAGCGCGCCAGATTTGATCAGCGCCAGGGCTTCCGGCAGGGCGTCAACACCGAACACCGGGATAGAGGTCATGTTGTGTGCTTTCAGTGCTTCAACCGCACCCATTGCCATCGCATCGTTGTTGGCGATTACCACTTCGATTTTCTTAGAGTTAGGGCCAGACAACCAGGCGTCCATCTTATCTTTCGCCTGTGCGGTGTCCCACATCGCGGTATCCATCGCTAACTGCTGGGTTTTGATACCGTCTTTGTTCAGGGTATCTATAACGTATTTGGTACGGGCTTCCGCATCCGGGTGCCCCGGTTCGCCTTTCAGCAGCACAAACTGGATTTCGCCATCTTTGTTCAGATCCCACGCCGGAGTCGCTTTCCAGTGTTTCTCAATCAGTTTGCCCTGGATAACGCCAGACTCTTTGGAGTCAGTACCCACGTAGTAGGCTTTGTCATAGCTGGCCAGCACTTTCGCGTTCGGTTCTTTGTTGAAGAACACCACCGGCACATCATTCGCTTTGGCTTTATCAATCACCACCGCCGCTGCCGCCGGGTCTACCAGGTTGATCGCCAGAGCTTTCACGCCTTTGGCCATCAGCACGTCAATCTGGTCGTTCTGTTTTGACTGGTCATTCTGCGAGTCATTCATCAGCAGCTGCACGCCGCCCACTTTCTTCGCTTCACTCTCAATGTCCTTACGCACCATGGACATAAAGTTGTCGTCATATTTGTAAATGGTCACGCCAATACGGGTATCGGCGGCGTGAGCAGTTGCACCAAACATCATGCTGGCAACCAGTGCTGTGAGCGTGAAAACCTTCTTATTCATGGTATCTCCGGTTTTTTTATGCAGGGTATTTCATCGCGCCGTGCTGCTCTGCGGCAGACAACGCAGTCGGTTGAAACTCTCTGATGGGTGGTTGCATAACGCTTAAGCCGAACCCCATCGTTTTCCTTACTTCCCTGTGCGTAACCGCTTCCTGAAGAATGTTGTGAACCATTTCAATCGGCTGCTGAAACCATACCGGGGAAGGAAAACCCGGCGTTACATAATGTTTCAGTCCGGTAAGACGCTGCCATCATAGTGAGCGCCATGTTAATTAACTGTGAATACAATCACAGATTGAAAACGGTTACACTGCCCCATCGCCTGAATTAGTGACGGACTCCACATTTTGCCGCTGGGCCACGGAGTGGCGACGCACCAGCGTTGGCATAAAGCAATGCGTGGCATTGTGATCAAGTTCGCCAGCCGCCCCTTTCAGCGCCAGTTCGGTAGCCAGTTTTGCCATTGAAACAATGGGATAGCGCACCGTGGTCAGTTGCGGATCGGTATAACGCGAGATAGGAATGTCATCGAAACCGATGACGGAGAAATGTTGTGGCACCTGAATGCCGTTATCCTTCAACGCGGTGAGCGCGCCTGCGGCCATGCCGTCGTTATAGGAAAAGACGGCGGTTAAATGTTGGTTACGTCCCAGTAACTCCACCATCGCCGCTTCACCGCCTTGCATATCGGGTTCAGCCTGGGCGATCCAACTCTCTGGCGGGCGTATTCCCTGCTCTGCCAGCGCCTGCAACCACCCATCACGGCGCTGCGCGACGTCCTCAATCGGATGGCTGGAGCTGAGAAAACCAATGCGTTGATGACCCTGCTGTAACAACATGCGCGTGGCAACCAGCGCACCGGTGACATTATCCAGACAGACGCAACGGTCCTCATAGCCCGGAATAGTACGATTAATCAGTACCATACCCGGAACCTGTTCGAGGAATTGCGCCAACTCGGCGTCTGAAAGCGTTTTCGCGTGTACCACCAGCGCGTTGCAACGCTGGCGGATCAACACCTCAATCGCGTGGCGTTCTTTCTCTTCCTGATGCCAGGAATTGCTGATCAGCACATGTTTATGCATACGTTGAGCAACGGTATCAACCGATTTCACCAACGCACCAAAAAAGGGGTCAGACACGTCCATCACCACGACACCAATGGTATCGCTGACCTGGGTTGCCAGCGCCTGAGCATTGGCGTTGGGGCGATATCCCAAGGTTTCCACCGCCTGTAGCACGGCGTCGCGGGTATCTGGCGTAACGGCACTGCTGTTATTGAGCACTCGCGAGACGGTGGCTACCGACACACCGGCCTGACGGGCGACATCACGAATCGTTATCATGCAGCTGTTCCACAGAGGAGAAAATGCGCCTGGCGCGCGTAACGGCGCTATTCTGTCAGGGCATTTGTGGGCACAGCGTGAATTACGTCACACGGATGAAAACGGTTACATACAATTCTGCAACCTTTGTGATGGCCGTCATTATCTTTACGGGATCGCGTTACTTGATTTACCGGCAGCAAGGGCGGTCAGTTTGCGCCATAGCCACTCCATCGGCCCCTGGCGGAACGCGCGCAACCACAATACGGAAAACAGGATATTAACCAGCCAGATAGCCGGAACGAAAGCCAGCAGGTGCAGCCGGTCAAACTTCATAAACAGGCCAAAACGGTAGAACAGCGTGGTGCAGATTAAGGTCTGAAGCAGGTAGTTACTGAGCGCCATGCGTCCGACACATTGAATGGCAAAGCTGATGCGCATGCGGGCGATTTGCGGCCAGAACCCCAGGCAAAGCGCGGCATAGCCGAGGCTGATAAACGGGCTGGCCACATCGCGCGGCACCTGTAAGTAAAAGCCACTCCACAGGAATTCCCAACCAAGGTGCCACTGGGCGACGATGCCGGGGATGGCAATCAACCAACCCACACCCAGCAACATCATTGCCGCACGTCGATAATGCTGCACGCTGAACTGGCCGCTCAGCCAGCCGCTGCGCATCAGTGCCGCACCGATCAGCATTAATCCCGCCAGTTGCCAGCCGTATTGTGATGCCAGCGCCATCAGGCTGGATGCAAGGTGATCAAGCCGGTTTTGCACCGTCTCCCAACCGCCCAGCAGCTTCCAGTAACGTTCATATTGCAGATCGGCCGCTCCCGGCAACCAGGAACGGCTGGGCTGCGGCGTGGAAATCGCCCCAAACACCACCAGCACCCCACACCCCACCAGATACAGCAGCACGCCAGTTTGCAGCAAGGCTCGTTCGGAGGGCACTTCACGCAGCATGCGCCAGATAATCAGCCCAACCAGGCCATAATCCAGCAGGATATCCCCTTCCCAAAAAAACACCGCGTGGATAAAACCAAGCAGCACCAGCAGCGATAAGCGCGATGTTATCCAGCGGCTGCCGCGCGGGATCTGCATATGCAGACCGGCCCCGAACAATAACGCAAACATTGTGAGGAATTTGAGTTGGGCCAGGCCATCCATGATCGCCCAGGTCCAGGCATCGGACAACGATATGTCACCCTGCCAGGCCGGGTTGAGGTAGGCCGCCGAAGGTAAACCAAAGCCGACAATGTTGAGCAGTAAAATGCCGAGGATGGCGCAACCACGAATGAAATCCAGCGCGAGATAGCGTTGCATCGGGTGTCCTGAGAGAAAAATGAAAACGGGCGGCAAACGCCGCCCAAATTAATTAGTTGTGACGCACTGCGCGCAGAAACTCCTGACGGGTATTCTGGCTGGATTTGAACAAACCACCTAACGAGGTGGTGGTGGTCGCACTGGTGGCATCCTTGACGCCGCGCGCTTTCACGCAGTAATGCACCGCATCGATCGACACCGCCACATTGTTGGTGCCCAGCAACGTTTGCAGCGCCACCAGCACCTGCTGGGTCAGACGCTCCTGCACCTGGGGGCGCTGGGCAAAGAACTGCACGATGCGGTTGATTTTCGACAGGCCAATGACCTTGTCTTTCGGGATATAAGCGACCGTGGCTTTCCCATCGATAATCACAAAGTGATGTTCGCAGGTGCTGGTCAGCGTGATATCACGTACCGTCACCATCTCATCCACTTTCATCTTGTTTTCGATGACGGTGATTTTCGGGAAGTTGGCGTAGTCAAGACCTGAGAAAATTTCATCAACATACATCTTGGCGATGCGATGCGGTGTTTCCATCAGGCTGTCATCTTCCAGGTCGAGATTCAGCAGCTGCATAATTTCGGTCATATGACCGGCGATCTGACGCTTACGGGTTTCGTCGTCCATCTCGCGCACCGGGGCGCGTAACGGCGTTTCCAGGCCACGCGCCAGCAGCGCTTCATGAACCAGGGCGGCTTCCTGACTTAAGGTGCTCATCGTACTCTTCTCCGGCAGGTGATGCGCCCGCAGATTTTTGCCTGCGGGGGAAATTCTGAGCGCGTATTGTGAAACACTCCGCGCCCTTAATCCAGCAATCAATCTGATTGGAGATGAAAGCTTTTCATGGTGCCGCACGACGCAACACCAGAGCTCCGGCCAGCAACAAACCGGCTCCGGCTACCCACAACGCCGGCTCCAGCTGATGCCACAGCAGCGAGGAGATCCACGACAATAATGGCCCACCCAGTTGCCCGACGGCATAACCGGTGGTCAGCAGCCCGGCCAGATAACGTGTATGCTGCGGAGCCAGTTCGCGGCCATACTGCAACGCCAGCTGCACCACGCACAGGAAGCCGCCACCAATTAACGCAGCCCCGATCATCAGGCCATTCAGCCCCGGCATAACACTGGCCGCAATCACCCCCAACGCCTGCGCCCATAACACCAGCGCCAGGCGAAAATGGCTGGTGCCCCAATGTCGGGTCAGGATGCCCAGCACAATCCCCAACACCGCCGCACCGCCGAATACCGGCCAGACAAACTGCGCAAACGCGCTGTGCGGGAAACGCGCAGCAGCCATTTGCGACAGGAAGGTGGCGGGCAGAATATAACCGAATCCGGCCAGGCTGTAGCTCAGCACCAGTCGCTTCAGGTTGCCATTCAGCACCAACGGTGCAGGTGCCTGATCGGGACGATGGAGCTGGCCCTTGCGCGGCAGAAATCGCGCGATGGCGGCAATCAACACCAACGCCAACAGGCCATAAGCGCCCCATGCCAGCGCCGCGCTGGCACCGATGGCGTGCAGCAGTACCGCCAGCATGCCGCTGAGGAAGATGCCGGTACCCGGCCCGGCAAACACCGCCGCCGACAGGCCCGGACGACCGTGGTGCAGCAGCTGCTCATTACTCCACGCCGCCACCAGCACCATCGCCCAACCACTGGCACAACCGATCAGGAAACGGATCAGCCCATGCAACCACGGGCCACTGACGCAGGCGGAGATCAACGTCAGCACCACCGCGCCCCAGACCCCCATCTGTAAACGCCACTCAACGCGTTTGCGTGCGCGCATAGCATCAAAAGAACCGCACAGATAACCGAGGTAGTTGAGCGCCGCCACCAGGCTGGCGCTGGTTAAGGTCAGCTGATGGTCCTGAATCATCAACGGCACCTGCGGCGTGAAAGCAAATCGCCCAATCCCCATAGCAACCACTAAACTTAAGAATGCGCTGAGCGCGACGCGAAACGGCATAACCAACCCCTGATCTTGTTTTATCACTTGCCTCAAGCATGCGCGATGTTTAAACTCACGAAAAGTGAATAATACTAACTAAGTTGTTTACGAGAAGAGAATATGGATTTAGTCCAGTTACGTATGTTCTGTTCTGTAGCCGAAACCGGCTCGCTGGTTCGCGCGGCGGAACAACTGCACCGTGTCCCCTCCAACCTCACTACCCGCCTGCGTCAGCTGGAGGAAGAGTTAGGAGTGGATCTGTTTATCCGCGAGAAACAACGTATCCGTTTGTCGCCGATGGGCCATAACTTTCTGAATTACGCCCAGCGTATTCTGGCGTTGAGCGATGAGGCGCTGAGTATGACACGCGCGGGCGAACCCGGCGGCAATTTTGCCCTCGGCTCGATGGAAAGCACTGCGGCAACCCGTCTGCCTGGCTTGTTGGCGGCTTATCATCAGCGTTTTCCTGCGGTGGCGCTTTCGCTGATCACCGGCACCTCCGGGGAGATCATCGATAAAGTGCGCGAAGGTACACTGGCGGCCGCGCTGGTGGATGGCCCGGTCACCCACGACGACTTAAACGGTTGTATCGCTTTTCGGGAAGAGATGGTGCTGATCACCAGCCTTGAACATAAACCGATTAAAAACGCACGGGATACCCAGGGCGACACGCTGTTTGCCTTCCGTAACAGCTGCTCGTATCGCGTCAAACTTGAGTCCTGGTATCGCGACAGCCAAACCGCACCGGACAGCGTGATGGAAATCCAGTCCTACCACGCCATGATGGCCTGTGTGGCGGGAGGGGCCGGCGTCGCGATGATCCCGGCCTCGGTGCTGAACCAGATGCCGGGTAAAGTTCGGGTACAGGAACACGCGTTGCCACCGGAGTATCGCGACACCGCCACCTGGCTGATGTGGCGGCGTGATGCCTTCACTCCCAACGTGGAAGCGTTGAAGTATTTGATTATTGAACAATTTGACGACCGGCCGCTCAATGATGAGTTAATGCATCCTTTGCATGCTGCTGAGTAATTTTAACCCTTATCACGACCAACGGGCTGTTTGGCCCGCATCTACAGGAAGAGGAATTGCATGAACATGATTAAAACCCGTGCCGCCGTTGCCTGGGCAGCTGGTGAACCGCTGAAAATCGAAGAAGTGGATCTGATGCCACCACAGAAAGGCGAAGTGCTGGTGCGCATTGTGGCGACCGGTGTGTGCCATACCGATGCTTATACCCTGTCGGGTAAAGATCCGGAAGGCGTGTTCCCGGCGATCCTTGGCCATGAAGGCGGCGGCATCGTGGAAGCGGTTGGTGAGGGTGTGACCAGCGTGGCCGTCGGCGATCATGTGATCCCGCTGTACACCCCGGAGTGTGGCAAATGTAAGTTCTGCCTGTCGGGCAAAACCAACCTGTGCCAGGCGATTCGCGCCACCCAGGGCAAAGGCTTGATGCCGGATGGCACCACCCGTTTCTTTAAAGACGGTCAGCCGATTTTCCATTATATGGGTACCTCGACCTTCTCTGAGTACACCGTCGTGCCGGAAATTTCGCTGGCGAAAATCAGCAAAGAAGCGCCGCTGGAAGAAGTGTGCCTGCTGGGCTGTGGCGTCACCACCGGTATGGGTGCGGTGATGAACACCGCCAAGGTGAAAGAAGGCGATACCGTGGCGATCTTCGGCCTGGGCGGTATCGGTCTGTCGGCGATTATCGGCGCGAAAATGGCGAAAGCTGGCCGCATTATCGGTATCGATCTCAACACCAGTAAATTCGATCTGGCACGCAAACTGGGCGCCACCGATCTGATTAACCCGAAAGATTATGACAAGCCGATTCAGGATGTCATCGTCGAGTTGACGGATGGCGGCGTGGATTTCTCATTCGAATGTATCGGTAACGTCAACGTGATGCGCTCCGCGCTGGAATGCTGCCACAAGGGTTGGGGCGAATCCGTGATCATCGGTGTGGCCGGTGCCGGGGAAGAGATCTCCACCCGTCCGTTCCAGTTGGTGACCGGTCGCGTATGGCGTGGTTCCGCATTCGGCGGGGTGAAAGGTCGTACCCAGCTGCCGGGTATCGTGCAGGATTACCTCGACGGGAAATTCGCGCTCAACGATTTCATCACCCACACCATGCCGCTGGAAGAGATTAACGACGCCTTTGAGTTGATGCATGAAGGAAAATCCATCCGCTCGGTGGTGCATTTCAACAAATAAGCAGGAGGCGTTATGGCATCCACTCTGGAATTGCTGGAAGAACATCGCATGTTTGGTGGCTGGCAACAGCGCTGGCGGCATCATTCAGCGGTGCTGAACTGCCCGATGATCTTCAGCATTTTTTTGCCGCCGCCGCAAGACGACACACCGCCGCCGGTGGTGTGGTTCCTCGCCGGACTGACCTGTACCGACGAGAACTTCACCACCAAAGCGGGTGCGCAGCGCGTGGCGGCGCAGTTGGGTCTGGTGCTGATTATGCCGGATACCAGCCCACGCGGTGACGATGTGGCGAATGACAGTGCTTATGATCTGGGCCAGGGCGCGGGGTTCTACCTCAACGCCACCCAGCAACCGTGGGCCGCGCATTACCGCATGTTCGATTATCTCAGCAAGGAGTTACCGGCACTGGTCGCCGATAACTTCAAGTTGAGCGAACGACAGTCGATTATGGGGCATTCGATGGGCGGCCACGGCGCATTGCTGCTGGCGCTGCGCCTGAGCGGACGTTTCTCTTCGGTGTCCGCTTTTGCACCCATCGTAAATCCGACGGAAGTGCCGTGGGGACAAAAGGCGTTCAGCGCTTATCTGGGCGAGGATCGTGCCGCCTGGCGTGAGTACGATAGCTGCCTGTTGATGAGTGAGGTGGAAAATCGCCTGCCAATCCTGATCGATCAGGGTGACAACGATCAGTTCCTGGCGGATCAACTGCGTCCGGAACGTCTGGAAGAAGTGGCGCGCGAACAGGGTTTCCCGCTGGAGTTACGTATCCAGCCGGGCTACGACCACAGCTACTTCTTTATCGCCAGCTTTGTTGAAGACCATCTGCGTTTTCACGCGAAGCATTTACTGGTGTAACTGACAAAACCTACACGTAGCTACCGTCTTGGACGTCAAGCGGTAGCTGCGTAATTTTCATCCCACTTTATCCGCGTTTTCAGCACCCCGAAGCACTGATGAACCAGCTTGCGCATCACCGCTCCAAGCGCGGCCTTGCTGGCTTTGCCCTTCGCGATTAGCCTCTGGTACAGCGCCTTCGCCGGGGCATTCCACCTGATCGCTACGATCGCCGCCATATACAGTTTCGCCCTTACGTCTGCCGGGCCTGTTTTTGACATCCGCGCACGCCCCCTGACTGAGCTCCCGGACGTTTTTTCCACCGGTACCACACCCAGCCACGCAGCGACCTGTGAAGCACTCCGGAACGGACACGAGCGCAGCACCGACAGCATTGTCGTGCCCACCACGCTGCCTATTCCTTTTATCGATTCCAGCAGCTCACGGTCTTCCTTCAGACCCGGATGATTATCTGTGTGGTCTGAGATGAGCGCTTCAATACGCTTCAGCTCGTCCCTGTGGGCTTTCAGGGTTCTCTCCAGCGAGTCAATGATTTCAGGCGCTGTGCGGGTTGAATGGGCTTTTTCCAGTCGGTTCTCCGCCCGCTGGACATCAGCCTGAAGTGAGTCCCGCAGACGCGTCAGCTCCCGAAGTTTACGGACCTCCGGGGAGGGAGGCACCCAGGCATCAGGCTGTTTCAGTTCGCCATAACGGGCCAGGACGTAAGCATCAACGGAGTCGTTTTTAGTCAGGATAGCCATTCCACGGGCGAACTCCCTGACCCGCTGAGGATTGCTGATGCAGACCGTGACGGGAGTATTTTCATGAAGACCGAAGGCGACGTTTTCGTGATAAATGCCGGTCGCTTCGAGCACCACCATCACCTGTTCAGGATGGCATTTTTGCCTGATTAACCAGTCATTTATCTCCCGATCGGCGCCGGGATGATTTTTGAGGGTTTTGGTTTTCTTTTTCCCGTTGCCGGGCAACAGGCAGAGGTCGAGTTTGTTTTTACTGACATCAATACCGAGATAAATCATAAGGCAGCTCCCTTTCACATGAACCATCACGCCATCTTGCCTTGTACATACGAAGTCAGAGCTTCTGGTTACCGTTCAGAGTAGATGCTGGCGTGAAAGGAGAAACGGAGGGCTTTAAGCTACGGCACAAGATCGGGTCTTAAGCGGCGCGACAAGCTGCCTCCGTTTCGTGTAACGGGTAGCTAACCAGTTACAACTTCAAGATACAAGCGGCGCGATTTATAGCGCGAGTCTTGAGCACGCAGCTCGAAAAAAACGCGCGATAAATCGCGCCGCTACGAACTCCTTAAATGATAGATTCGGCTACCAGCCCATCAATCATCACCTGCGGCATACCACGCGAGCAGCATTCAATGCGGCCGCGCACCCCATAAACCTGAGCCAGCGTCTCCGGCGTGATCACCTGAACCGGCTCGCCGTCAGCCAGCAGCGTCCCGTTTTTCAACATCAACGCATGATCGGCATGGCGCAGCGCAATGTTGATATCATGTACCACCACCACCGTGACGATATTGCGCAATTGCGTTTCACGGCGTACCAGATCCATAACGTGGAACTGATAGTTAAGGTCCAACGCACTGAGCGGCTCATCGAGCAGCAACAGCTCCGGGCGACGAATTAAGGATTGTGCCAAACCGACTAACTGTTTCTGCCCACCCGAGAGTTGGTCCAGATAGCGCATTGCCAGATGCGCAATGCCCAACTGATCCAGCAGATGCATAATTTCTGCTTCGCTGGCTGCGCTGTGCAGACCACCGGAAGCGCGCTGCGCGACAATGATCGACTCCAGCACATGCAGATGCACCCCGGCGGGTAGGGTCTGTGGCAAATAAACCACACGCTGGGCACGACGGGCAAACGGCTGAGTCATCAACTCTTCACCATTCAACCACAACTCGCCCTCCCCCTTGCTTAACCCTGCCAACGCACGTAGCAACGTCGACTTACCACAGCCATTTGGCCCCAGCAGCACAGTGATTTTACCGCGAGGCAGTTGCGGCACGTTGAGGTCTTCGATGACTTTGCGTTTGGGGTAGCCCGCGTAAAAGTGGCTGAGACGTAATCCTTGCTCCATCACACATTCCCCCGATGACGCAAAATAATACTCAGGAAGAACGGCACGCCAACCAGAGAGGTCACGATACCGACCGGAATGATGACGCCGGGGATCAGGTTTTTCGATGCCACAGAAGCCAGCGACAGCACCAGCGCACCGATCAGCGCACTGGCAGGCAGATAATAGCGATGGTCTTCACCGAACATCATACGGGCAATATGCGGCGCCACCAGGCCAATAAAGCCAATCGGCCCAACAAACGCCACTGCCAGCGCAGAAAGGATACTGATACGCAGCAGGGTGGCGAGGCGCAGACGGCGCACGTCGATACCGAAGCTGATGGCACGATCTTCACCAAGACGCAGCGCGGTCAGCTTCCAGCTACTGAGCATCGAGAAAGGCAGCAGAATGGCAAACGCAGCGGTTAGCACGCCGAGTTTCTCCCAGGATGCGCGCGCCAGACTGCCCATAGTCCAGAACACCAATCCCTGAAGCGTATCTTCGCTGGCGATAAACTGCATCATCGACACCAGCGCATTAAAGGTAAACACCAGCGCGATACCAAACAGCACCACGCCTGAGGTAGAGACTCGCGTCCAACGTGTAATGCCGTCCAGCATCAGCGCGGCAAACAGCGCGAAGATAAAGGCGTTAGCCGAGATAAACCACTGGTCCGGTACGCCGGGAATACCAATGCCGAGAATAATCGCCAGCGCCGCACCAAAAGCCGCCGCAGAAGAGACACCAAGGGTGAAAGGGCTGGCCAGCGGGTTATTAAGGATGGTTTGCATCTCCGCACCGGCAAGCCCGAGCGAGAATCCGACCACAATCGCCATCAGCGCATAAGGCAGGCGGATATCCCAGACAATCACCCGTGTACCCGCATCGACGCTATCGGGGTGCGTCAGGGTTTGCCACAGGGTATCTAGTGAAAGACCGGCCGGGCCAAGAGTGAAATCGAGAATTAATGATGCCAGAATCGCCAGCACCAGAACGCCAATCAGCAACATCCTCTGACGCAGCACCTGGTGATAGCGCGTCATGGTATCGATATCGTTGCTGTTTTCCGCCACCAGCGCGGCTTCCGTGGTACGCATTGATCTACCTGTTCCCCGTTGCAATCATAACGGCTGCCACAATAGAGCAGGTGATAATAATTATCAATCTTATGTGTTTTACAGATGAAGGCATATGTTGCATATCGCTTACAAATCATTGGTTGAATAAAGCCACTTACAGGACACAAAACTGCCAGCGCATCAGCTCAGGCTCCTATAGTTAGTAAATTCATCAGATTTATTCATGATAAAAACCTCATTTTTGATAGAGAGCGTCTGAGAAGCAATCTGATAAACGGTATGCTAACTGGCTGTTTTTATTTTATCCATGCGAAAATGAGCAGATATCGACATCTTAATTCATTATAAATCACATCATTGTCAGCCATAAAAAATCGATGCTATAACAATTTCGAAATATTTTATTATATTTCCCGGAAATCATGACGTTTGTTGTAGATACATAATTAATCGTAACTTTAAATAATGAGGTTTATTATGAGCAATATCGATAACATTTCTAGCCTTTACCAAAATCCACCTGAAGAAATTAATAAAGATCTGGAGGGTAATAGTTTCACAGATATGATTTTTCAAACCAAATCTGTTGCCTCAGCTGCATTTGACAAACTCGCCTACCTTGCAGGCATTAAAAACGCCCCCGCAGATGATAAATATGCACAATTAGATACCACCAATCTTAGTGCGCTATTGAAAAGCGCTGAGAGCCTGGGTTACGACATAGAAGTCGTGAATATTTAACATCAAAAGGCAGCCGAGTGGCTGCCTTGATGAGGGAATTAAAATGAAAAATGAAGTTACTACACTGAATGAAAAAATCAATATAGATGGCTTACATTGGATTCCACGCTGGAGAGTTAATAATGGAAAAATAGACTCTTACGTTATTCCATTTCCTACAACACACCCTGTAAACATTGTATTTCACGGCGAAAGGGAATTTAAATATGGGCAATACGGAATTCACCTTGGACAGCAAGACATATTGACGTTCCTGGGAGATGAAACTCAAAAAATCACTGCAAAATTTATTGATTGCAGAAAAAAATCAATAACATTCAGGAACTATCTGGAATTTGAAATCACCCCTTCATCAACAAAAACGCTGATCATACCACCAGGTGTGGCACATACATTTCATAACCTCGAAAACGTATTCACGCTTAATACGTATAAAATATTTTTACCCACGATTTATCAGTTATCTGATAAAAGTCTTCAATGGTCCCCTGCTAATGATGTCATAAACATACCTGAGAATATCATTCCTGAAGAAATTGAAGGATACGATCCAATGACTGAGGAGGCCTCGACTCTTGTTTATCATCGAATAGGTGAGTTTCAGGAAGAAAACTTAACAAATCACATGTTTCAACATCCTGAGACACGAGAGTTTACTTTAAATGATGGTAGCCACGTTAACCTGAGAATTCGTGAGAAAAATGTTAAAGAAAAAGAGCTAAAACTACCAACATCTAAAATACAAGGAGTGACATTCAAACAACTACCATCCATTAAAACAGGGAAAGAGAGTTGCATTATTCCACTAACAAGAAAGTCTCCTATGTACATTGTTGAACATGGTTCCGATAGTTATGACTTTGATTCTTACGGATTACATTTGGGACAAGAGGATCATCTAATCTTTCTTGGAAATTCCACTCATGAAATAACGCTAAAACTGGTAGATATGAGAGAGGGTTCTGCCACTTTATTCACTGAAGAAGAAATCACATTCACTCCACACCCAAACGTGGAACTAATAATACCATGTGGTGTAGCACATGCGCTTTTAAATATGGCACGCATAACCACCATAAATAGACCAGTCATTTTTTTGGATGATACAAATGAATACGTCCCCGGTCACGATGTCATCGACTGGCCGATTGGTAATAAAAATTACCTGAGTTACAAAACAAATCAAATAGAAGCTGGGACCGAGTATTACCAGTTTCTTGTTTCAAAACAGAGAGAAATTACCAGAGATGCACCAACGCATCGGACACCAAAATCGGTCGTTGTTTTCGATAAAAACAACGGAAAATACGTCAAAGTACTATTGAAAGAAAAGGTCTGAATTTAATCATGGGTATCACATATTTTTACATGCTGTTTTCAGTATTGCTTGCAGATGGGTTAATGGTTTTCTTAACTCCAGTTGTTGTCTATCAACTTACGAGCAGTATTGAATATGCTGGCCTGAGCTATGCACTATGGTGGTTACCCCGAATTTTTTTAGTCCCTTTGATTGGTCGTTATATTGACCGTTTAGGGGTCAGACTCTTGTCTATTCTATCAGACAGTGTAAAAATCGCAGGGTGTTTATTCCTTGCAACACACGAATTCTCATCAGACTTACTGATTGCAATATCATTTGGAATCACAGGTAGTTTGATCTCAATCGGTAATTCACAAACATTAATTTCTTATGAGAAGATAATTTCTCTAATCAGCCAGGATAAAGAGCATCATGCCAACCTTATGTCAAGAATGGATTTCCTGGGCATGGTAATCGGTCCACTTATTGGCATTTCCCTGATTGACTACGGATACCATTACTTATTATTTTTACCCTGCACTCTTTATTTAGGAAATGCTATTTTCTTCTACAGCCGACATGACTACAAAGTAAACAATTCGTATAATGACCTCAAAAATGAAGATTCACCTACGATGAAGAAAACCTTTTTATTCATATTTTCGGCACCGCTTCTTATCTTTTCAGTATTCATCGCTATTGGAAACAATATGTTCGACGGCCTGGTTGAATCTGCTGGTTCGGGACTAATAGATCAGGTTATGGGATTGCCTGTGAAATATTTTGGCTTAATCGATATAGTTGCCGGACTATGTGGTGTAGCAGGCACCTTCATCTATGGAATAATAAAGAAACATACTAATCGAAGTACCCTACTATCCTTTTCGGTAGTTTTAATTGTTTTTTCTTCTTTTACACTTATTGTTTTCCAGAATTCCCTATGGGTTTTTGTTGGTTGCTATGGCATTTCAATAATAGGAAAAGTCTTCTCAGGTAACATTTGTCGGATAATCAGGATTGAGATAATACCTGCTAACATCTTTGCCAGTACATCATCTGTCATCGTCTTGTTAAATCAAATGATTTTGCCCTGTATTGGATTGCTATTGTTTCTTTCCAATGGCTCAACCATGACCGTCTTTTTGATGATGGCATCAGCCGTAGCAATCACCTTTCTGGCAGGCTGTTTCCTGAGTATCTCATTGAGCAAAATCACAAGCCTGAATGAAAAAAATACCAGTCAGGTTTAGCTGACTGGCATTCAATAGTTGCGATCTATCTCAGCTTGCGCCGATTACTCTTTAAACGTCGGGAAATCCATTTCGTTGTATTTCACAAAACGGGTGCCACGCACCAGCTTGTAACCCAACCAAATCACCAGGAACAGTGGAATACCGATATAGGTTGCCGCCACGCCGTACCAGTCAATACGGTCTGCCAGGAACGCCTGATAATTCTGGCCCAGTGTAATAATCAGACACAGCACAAACGCGAAGATCGGTCCAAGCGGGAAGAAACCTGAGCGATAAGGTAAATCCGCCAGATCCCTGCCCTGCGCCATATAGCCGCGACGGAAACGATAGTGGCTGATGGCAATGCCCAACCAGGCGATAAAGCCGGTCATACCCGAGGTGTTCAGCAACCACAGATAAACTTCCTGGTTACCAAATTTCGAGGTCAGGAAGCACAGCCCGGCAACCACGGTGGTGGCATACAGCGCGTTACGCGGCACACCGCCTTTCGACAGTTTGCCAAAAATACGCGGGGCTTTACCTTCACGCGCCAGATTGAACAGCATACGGGTCGAGGCATACATGCCAGAGTTACCCGCTGACAACACCGCCGTCAGGATCACCGCATTCATCACCGCCGCCGCAGACAGCAAACCGGCATTCTGGAACACCAGGGTGAACGGGCTGATGCTGATATCGGTGATGTCGTTATGCAGCAGCTTAGGATCGGTATACGGCAGAATCAGGCTGATGATCAGAATGGCGAACACGTAAAACAGCAGGATACGCCAGAACACCTGACGTACCGCACGCGGAATATTCTTGCCCGGATCTTCAGACTCTCCCGCAGCGATACCAATCAGTTCGGTACCCTGGAAGGAGAAACCAACAATCATTGCCACGCCAATCATCGCGGCAAAACCACCAGCAAACGGCGCATCCGCTACCGTCCAGTTATGCCAGCCCGCATTTTCCGCGCCACGCATAATGCCGACGATCATCAACACGCCGACCACAATAAAGATAATCACGGTGGCGACTTTAATCAGCGAGAACCAATATTCCGCTTCACCAAAGCCTTTAACCGAGATGTAGTTGAGCAGGAACATCAGGCCGAGGAACAGCGCGCTCCAGATCCAGCCGGGGGTATCCGGGAACCAGTAGTTCATTACCAGCTGAGAAGCGACGAGATCGACCGCGATGGTCACTGCCCAGTTGTACCAGTAGTTCCAACCCAGCGCGAAGCCGAAGCCCTCTTCCACGTATTTGGCACCGTAGGTGGCAAAGGAACCGGACACTGGCATAAAGGCGGCCAGTTCGCCGAGGCTGGTCATCAGGAAGTAAACCATCAGCCCGATCAGCGCATAGGAGAGCAGCGCACCGCCCGGACCAGCCTGAGAGATGGTGGCACCCGAGGCGACAAATAGACCAGTGCCGATCGATCCACCAATGGCGATCATAGTGAGATGGCGCGCTTTTAATTCACGGCGCAGCCCAGGTTGTTGTGTTGTTTTTGAGTCATTATGCATGTGTAAACGCTATGCTGAATAAAAATAAGGCGCGATTGTAGCAGCTAAGCCTGCTCTGTATAGCATTCACGTCGGGTTATTAGTTACGTTCATAATCGTTACAAAATTATTAGCCAGTTGCGTTTACTCGCGGCAATACGTCAGGAAACGGTTGAGTGCTTTTGACAGATGTTTCTGCCGATGATGGATGCGATACAGGGTGCGTGTCAGACGCGGCAGCGGCACCGCTACCTCAACCAACGTGCCGGCTTCCAGCAGATCAGCAATCACCCGCCGTGACAGGCAACTGATGCCCATCCCGTGGCGCACCGCGTGTTTGATCGCCTCGGAATTACCCAATTCCATACCCAGTTGGAACTGCGGCAAATGCGACAGCAGCAGATAATCGACGATTTCACGCGTACCGGAACCGCGCTCACGCAGGATCCAGGGGGCTGCCGCCAGACTTGCCAGGGTGATCGGTTGTTGCAGGATGGCGGCATCTGGCGCGGCAAACACCACCAACTCATCTTCCAACCAGGGTTCGCTAATCAATTCCGGCATATGGCATGGCCCTTCAATCAGACCAATATCCACGCGGAAATCAGCCACCGCATTAATGGCATCCTGGCTGTTACCCACGCTCAGTTCCAGCGGCAACGTGGGAAAATCGCGCCGATACGCCGCAATCATGCCCGGCAACAGGTAGTTGCCGATGGTGCTGCTGGCGAACAGACGGATCGCCCCGTTGTCCTCTTTAAACAGCTGCTCGATTTCGCCAGCCTGCTCCAGTAACCCAACGGCGCGCGGATAAAGCAGACGACCATGCTCGTTTAACACCAGACGTTTGCCGACCCGGTCAAACAGTTGCACGGCAAGCTGGCTTTCCAAATCCGCCAGCGCGGCGCTTACCGCCGACTGCGACAGCGCCAAAACCTGCGACGCCTGCGTCGTTGAGCCACTTTTCAGTACTTCAGTAAAAACCTCGATCTGACGCAGCGTAATGTGCACGCGTCCTCCTCACATTGCTTACCACTTAAAATGGTTAATTATAAATATATTATCAATTTCACTTTTAAGCCAGCCAGGCGCACGCTAAAGACCTACTAAGGAGAAGTGTATGGCTGACATAAGCGTAAGCAAAACCCCGTTTCCCTTTCATCACTGGCTACCCGGCTTGCTGCTGACTGCCGCCATTGCGGGCTGTGCCGCGTTACTGGCTCAGCAGCCCTGGCTGGCTGGCGCAGGGTTTGGTGCATTAACGCTGGCGATTATTTTGGGCATCCTGCTCGGGAACAGCCTCTATCCCCGTCTGGCCAGCCAATGTGATAGCGGCGTGCTGCTGGCGAAACAGCGTCTGTTGCGTCTCGGCATTATTCTGTATGGCTTTCGCATTACCCTACAGCAAATTGGTGATGTTGGCCTGAGTGGCGTGTTGATTGATGTGCTGGTGCTCAGCTCGACTTTCATGTTGACCTGTTTTCTCGGCATTCGCCTGCTGAAAATGGATCGCGAAACCGTGTGGCTGATTGGTGCGGGTAGCAGCATCTGTGGGGCAGCGGCAGTACTCGCCAGCGAACCGATTATCAAAGCCGAGCCGTCAAAAGTGGCCGTCGCGGTCGCCACCGTGGTGCTGTTTGGCACCCTTGGCATCCTGTTATATCCGGTGATCTGGACGCTGATACCGCCGGTCAGTGAAGCGCATTTTGGCATCTACACCGGTTCGACGCTGCATGAAGTGGCTCAGGTAGTTGCTGCCGGTCATGCTATTGGCGCGGATGCGGAAAACAACGCGGTGATCGCCAAGATGCTGCGCGTGATGATGCTGGCCCCTTTTCTGCTGGTGCTGGGCAGTTGGTTACGCCGTCAGCGCAGTCACAGCAGTACGCGTTCTCAACCGGTGGCCTTTCCGTGGTTTGCCCTGCTGTTTATTGGCGTGGCGTTGTTTAACTCATTGCATCTGTTGCCTGCCAACGTTGTGGGTGGCATCAACCAACTGACAAACCTGATGCTGGCGATGGCGATGGCCGCGCTTGGCTTGACCACCCGCTTTAGCGCGTTGAAGCAGGCTGGCGTTAAACCTCTGCTGCTGGGATCGATGGTGTTTATCTGGCTGATTATCGGTGGCGGCGCACTGAATGTGCTGGTGCAACATTTCATGGCCCAGGTACATCCGCTATGATGGGCGTTTTGCAAAACCCAGCCCATTCAGGAGAGCGGCATGAAATATATCGGCGCACATGTCAGTGCATCAGGCGGCGTAGACCAGGCAGTGATCCGTGCCCACGAACTGGAAGCCACAGCTTTCGCGCTGTTCACCAAAAATCAGCGCCAGTG
The DNA here is from genome assembly GCF_059730565.1 of Pantoea sp. X-Soil-TKNS-1279. Classification (NCBI taxonomy): domain Bacteria; kingdom Pseudomonadati; phylum Pseudomonadota; class Gammaproteobacteria; order Enterobacterales; family Erwiniaceae; genus Pantoea; species Pantoea sp. X-Soil-TKNS-1279. The sequence continues at coordinate 2,918,164 of NZ_AP035948.1, forward strand.
GCGCGCCGCCCCCCTCTCCGGCGAGGTGATTGATGCGTTCAAAAGCGCCTGCGAGACGTATAAATTCACACCAGGCCAGATTTTGCCGCACGACAGCTATCTGATTAACCTTGGCCACCCGGTGATGGACGCCCTGGAAAAATCCCGTGATGCCTTTATTGATGAAATGCAACGCGCTGAACAACTTGGCCTGACGTTGTTGAACTTCCATCCGGGCAGCCATCTGCAACAAATTGAAGAAGAGGCCTGCCTGAAACGTATCGCGGAGTCGATCAATATCGCGCTGGAGCAGACGCACAACGTTACAGCCGTGATTGAAAACACCGCCGGTCAGGGCAGCAACCTCGGTTTCCGCTTTGAACATCTCGCGACCATCATTGAACACGTCGAGGATAAATCACGCGTTGGCGTGTGCATTGATACCTGCCATGCCTTTGCCGGGGGTTATGACCTGCGTACGGAAGAGGCCTGTGTCGCGACCTTTGCTGAGTTTGAACGCATTGTTGGTTTTCAGTATCTGCGCGGGATGCATTTGAATGATGCCAAGAGCACCCTCGGCAGCCGTGTTGACCGTCATCACAGCCTTGGCGAAGGCAATATCGGTAAAACCGTGTTTAGCTGGCTGATGAAAGATGCACGCTTTGATGGTATCCCGATGATTCTGGAGACTATCAACCCGGACATCTGGAAAGACGAAATTGCCTGGCTGAAGTCGGAACAGCAAGGATAAAAAAAGGGGCGACCTTACGGTTCGCCCCTTTGCTTTTCCTGGTGTTGGCGTTAAATCAGGCGGCTTTGGTTGCCAGCTCTTCTTCCGGGCGTTTCAGGATAGCGTAGCCAAGGCCCGCCACCGCTGTACCAATCACGATGGACATCAGGTAACCCAGTACCGGCGTAATCGCCCCTGGAATCAGCAGCACGAACAGACCACCGTGTGGTGCCATCAGCTTCGCGCCAATTGCCATCGAAATCGCACCGGTCACCGCCCCACCAACGATACAGCATGGCAGGACACGCATCGGATCACGCGCTGCGAACGGAATCGCACCTTCAGAGATAAAGCACAGGCCCAGTACCAGCGCAGCTTTGCCACCTTCCTGCTGACCTTTGTTGAATTTACGACGCGCAACAATAGTCGCCAGACCCATCGCCAGCGGCGGCACCATACCGGCGGCCATAATCGCGGCCATCGGTGCGTAAGTCTGCGAGCTCAGCAGTCCCACACCAAATGCGTAGGCCACTTTGTTCACCGGACCCCCCATATCGGTACACATCATGCCACCGAGGATAGCGCCCAGCAGGACAGCGTTCGCCGTACCCATGTTCGCCAGCCAGTGAGTCAGGCCGCTCATGATGCCCGCTACCGGTTTGCCTACCACGTAAATCATCAGCAGGCCGGTGATCAGACTGGCAACCAGCGGAATAATCAGAATCGGTTTTAGCGCTTCCATACTTTGCGGCAATTTCACTTTGCTGCTCAGCATCTTCGCGGCATAACCGGCAATGAAACCGGCGATGATACCCCCCAGGAAACCGGCGTTAATGCTGGTCGCGATCATCCCGCCAATCAAACCTGGCGTCAGACCCGGGCGGTCAGCAATGGAGAAGGCGATAAAGCCTGCCAGCACCGGCACCATCAGGGCAAAGGCGCTGCCGCCACCAATCTGCATCAGCGCAGCGGCGAGGGTGCCCGGCTCTTTAAACGCGGTGATACCGAAGGCGAAGGAGAGCGCAATACTCAGACCACCAGCCACCACCATCGGCAGCATGTACGACACGCCGGTCAACAGGTGACGATAAGCACCGGTTTTTTCCTGCTTATCTTCCTGGCCGCCAGTAGCACGCGCACCGCTTGGCTGGTAAGTTTTGGCTTCGGTCTGGGCTTTATCCAGTTCCTGCGCGGTTTTCTTCAGCGCAAGGCTGGTTGAGGTACGGTACATCGGCTTCCCGGCGAATTTCGCCAGATCCACATCGATATCGGCCGCAACCACCACCAGATCGGCAGCTGCCACTTCTTCCGGGGTGATAGCGTTACCCGCACCCACGGAACCGCGGGTTTCCACTTTCACCCACCAGCCACGTTTTTTAGCTTCAGCTTCAATGGCTTCGGCAGCCATAAAGGTATGCGCTACGCCAGTCGGGCAAGCGGTGACAGCAACGATGCGTTTCGGCCCGCTGCTCTGTACCGCAGCCGGGGCGGCAACCGCACTTTGCACCGGTTGGGCGTTGGCTTTCGCCTGGCTGATTGTCGCCAGCGGATCGCGCAGCAACTGCTGAACATCCACCAGCGCCAGTGATTTGCCTGCCAGCTGTGCATCGCTCGGGGCGTTGTGACCCGCCACCAGCACCAGGTCGGCGTCAGCAGCATTTTCTGTAAGGGTAAGACCAGCCTGCGCGGCAACCGCACGCAAACTTTCCATCGCTAAATGACCTGAGGCGAGGCCCAGGGAAGAATCTTTAATCAGCAGCGTTTTCATTATACCTCTCCTGCTGTTAGTTAACGGGTTGTAAGTCAACACGCGCCATCATCGCGGCCAACTGGGTACGATCGGTAACCCCAACGTTGCTCTGGCTGACGGCCATAGCCGCCACTGCCGTTGCAAGACGCAGGGTGTGTTCACTGGATTCGCGCATCAGCAGGCCATAAATCAGTCCACCAACCATTGAATCCCCGGCACCTACGGTGCTGACCACTTCACACGCAGGCGGTTTGGCAATCCATTCGCCTGAAGCATTCACCCACAGCGCCCCTTCTGCTCCGAGTGAAATCACTACATGGGCTATGCCCTGCTCGCGCAGCTCATGCGCGGCATCAATCACATCTTTCAGCGTCGGCAGCTTACGCCCCGCCCAAATCTCCAGTTCGCGGCGATTGGGTTTTACCAACCACGGCGCGGCTTTCAGACCTGCCACCAGCGCTTCACGGCTGCTGTCGAAAATGATGCACGGACATTGAGTGCGCAGATCGCTCATCCACTGGGTAAAGGCTTCCGGCGCCACACCTGCTGGCAGGCTGCCGCTGACGCACACCATGTCGAACTGACCAAGCCAGGTCAGAGAGTCGGCGGTGAAGCGCTCCCAGTCCTGGGCGGTGACGTCAAAACCGGAAAAGTTCAGGTCGGTCACTTCACCGTCTTTTTCCGTCAGCTTGACGTTGATACGGGTACGGCCCTGCACCACCTGAAAACGGTTGGCGATACCCAGCTCGCTGAACAGCTGCTGAAAGCCGTCCTGGTTCTCTTTACCAAGAAAACCACCCACGGTGACATCGATGCCTAAGTCTTTCAGCACTTTCGCGACATTGATGCCTTTACCTGCGGCATGCAGGCCGGTGGTTTTAACCAGGTTAACTTCCCCGCGCTCGATCTCCGGCGTATAGCCGACCAGATCATAAGCCGGGTTAAGTGTGATGGTGGCTACGCGACGACTCATGCTACCCCCTCGCCCAGGCCGCTATTAATGGCCTCTTCAATGGCATTCAGTGCCTGCTGTGCATCTTCACCGCTGGCGGTAAAGCGCAGGCGATGACCTTTCTTCACACCCAACGCAACCACTTTCATCAGGCTGCGACCATTGGCGGGTTTACCGCTGCCGTCAAGGTTGGTGACGGTGATGTCGCTGTTAAACTGTTTGATCACGCTGACCAACGCGGTACCCGGACGGGCATGCAAACCGTGTTCGTTACGGATGGTGTATTCAGCGGTCAGCATATCGGCTTGTTCGTCCACTTCGCTGGTCAGCAACGCCAGAATCCCGGCAGCATCGGCTTTCAGCAGACGTTCAGCTTTATTGGTATGCAGTAAGCTGCTGAGGTAGCCCAGCACTTCCAGGGGACGGTCGTCACTGGCTGCCACGGTCACCAACAGCGCCACGTTTTCACCGGCGTGGTCAAACGGTGTTGCCGCACGGCTGACGGCCACGGCGCTGTTCAGGTTGCCGATGGCGCTATCGCTCAACCAGATGCCCTGGCCGAGACTCAACGGCGCGTTTGATACCACGCTGGCAACGAAACCAGCATCCACGGCACCTGCCGCCTGTAAACGACCGGCGTTCAGTGCCTGCAACGTCATCAGGTCACTGGCAGCAACATCGACTGCAATCAAGGAAGTATCGAATTTGAATTCCGCCGCCTGCTTTTCACCCATCAGCAGCGCACGCAGATCTTCTGCCGATGCAGTTTTCAGCTGCTCGGCAATGCTGTCATCGCTGAGTACATGGGTCAGCTGACGCAGCAAGGCGAGATGTTCGTCGGATTTCGCAGCAATACCGATGGCGACATACGCCGTCTGGCCGTCGCCCCACGCCACACCCTGCGGGAACTGGAACACCTGCACGCCGGTTTTCAGCACCAAATCGCGGGTGTCGGTCGTACCGTGTGGGATGGCAATGCCGTTGCCGAGAAATGTGGTGGTTTGCTGTTCGCGCGCCAACATGCCATTAACGTAGCCTTCCGCTACATTACCCGCCGCGGTTAACGCTGCCGCGACCTGACGAATGGCTTCTTCTTTGTTCTGTGCGCTGGCACCGGTATGAATGGCCTGAACTTCGAGCTGGAACATATCTCTCCTCGCTTGCTGAATTGAATCGTTTCAGCTTGATGGCGAAAAAATACGCTGTACGACATCGGCTTAGCCGGGACGACAACGCTGAAACGTTTCAGGGAATATGGTACAGCTCTGCCCGACAGGCAAGAAAATCCGTAATCGACGTAGCAGATTTTTGACGCTACGCACACTTCAGATGTGATTTAGGATTTTCGCCAGATGCAACGCTGACGGTTTTGCTGTAACGCCAGCGGCAGTTAAAGCCACCATTTCAGCAAAATATCAGCAAATCTTCAGGGCGCGGTATCCGCTTCTAATTTCAGCAGATAAATCATGGCCTCAGCGCGACTGGTGTGACACATTTCGGCGCTGGGTTGCAGGCCCGCGCACACCGCCGGGCGTAACGGTGAACCAAATATTTTACAGCGTTGCTGGGCATCAAGCTGAATGCAGGGGGTATTGGCCGGTTTGCCATTGGGCATGCCAGGAATGGGAGATGAGATGGAGGGAGCTGTGCAACAGGCACCGCACTGGTCACGACACAACATTACAGGTACCTGCACCGGGATTTCGCGGCGACAATAGCAGGCTACCTGTGGGAACGCCACTTCATTTCCCGTAGCGGCGCGATTTATCACGCTCTTTTGACCTTTGGGTATAAAAAACCGCGCGATAAATCGCGCCGCTACACAATATGCCCGAATTCCCTACAAGATGGGAAAATTTGCGCCAGTCCGCTTGCCTGTTTTTACCGGCGCGGGTAACGTGGCGCGATCAATTCTCTCTTAGCGAGTAACACACGATGCCAAAGGCAAACGAAGTTAAAAAAGGGATGGCTGTCACCTGGAATGGCAAACTGCTGCTGGTGAAAGACATCGATATTCAAAGCCCCAGCGCGCGTGGCGCGTCGACCCTGTACAAGATGCGTTTTACCGACGTGCGTACCGGCATGAAAGTGGAAGAACGCTTCAAAGGCGACGATATTCTGGAAGCGATCACCCTGACCCGTCGCTTTGTCTCCTTCTCTTATATAGATGGTGACGAATACGTGTTTATGGATGATGAAGATTACACGCCATACACCTTCAAAAAAGAGCAGATTGAAGAAGAGCTGCTGTTTATTCCTGAAGGCGGTATGCCTGGCATGCAGGTACTGACGATGGATGGTCAGTTGCTGGCACTGGAACTGCCACAAACCGTTGACCTGGAAATTGTTGACACATCACCGGGCATCAAAGGCGCTTCTGCCAGCGCGCGCACCAAACCCGCCGGAATGAGCACAGGTCTGGTTATCCAGGTTCCGGAATATCTCAGTAATGGCGAACGCATCCGCATTCATATCGCGGAACGTCGTTATATGGGACGTGCTGATTAAGCACACCCTGACTGTCCGGCGCGTCACAAATGTTATAGTATAACAATCTGTTGGCTGCGCCGGGGAGTGTTCTCCTGCGCACGTTGTTCTCGATGATTGAGGCAGAATTGTGACGCATGTAAATCTGATTACCGGATTTCTCGGCAGCGGCAAAACCACCGCCCTGCTGCATCTACTCGCCAATAAGCCAGCCGGCGAAAATTGGGCAGTGCTGGTGAATGAGTTTGGCGAAATTGGCATTGATGGCGCGCTGCTTGCCGATCGCGGAGCCACGCTCAAGGAGATCCCTGGCGGTTGTATGTGCTGCGTCAACGGCCTGCCATTGCAGGTTGGCCTGAATATGCTGCTGAAGCAAACCAAACCTGACCGCCTGCTGATTGAACCTACCGGGTTGGGCCATCCCCGACAATTACTTGATATGCTACGCGCTGCCGTCTATCAACCCTGGTTACAGGTTGATGCTACGCTAACGCTGCTCGATCCGCGGCATCTGGCTGACGAACGCATTGTGCAGAATGAAAACTTCCGCGATCAACTCAGTGCCGCCGATATCGTGGTTGCAACCAAAAGTGACCGTTGGCATGCAGAGGATCGGCAACGACTTGCTGCCTGGAAACAGCAAAACCTTGGCGATCGTCAGTGGGTAGAAGCGGCCTTGGGCCAGATCGATCCCGCGCTACTCAGGCAACAGGGTTTGGCGGATCGTGCGGTTCCCCAAGCACAACATCACCACCCAGAATCTCGCCCGCAAGGGCTGGCGGCGCTGAAACTTGATGGTCAGGCGCGCTGGCGACGCGCGCTAAATGATGGTCAGGGTTATGCTTCCTGCGGCTGGATTTTCGATGCTGACACGGTGTTCGATACCCTCCCAGCCCTTGAATGGGCGCGGCTTGCGCCAGTGGACAGGGTGAAAGGCGTGCTGCGTACGCCTGACGGATTGGTCACCATTAATCGTCAGGGTGAGGACCTGTTTATTGAAACGCGTCCCACTACACCACCTGATAGTCGCATTGAATTAATCCACCATCAGCCCGTCGACTGGAACATTTTGCAGTCCGGTTTGTTGAAGATTCGTTTAAAATAACTGCGGTAGGTTTCCTCGTTATTTTTCTTTTTTTGAGTTGAACTATGCGCGCTTCTCGTCTTCTCACCATCCTGCTGTTGAATGTGCTGGGTGTGGTGATTTTCTTTTCCTGGTATTTGCCGCCCGACCACGGCTTCTGGTTTGGGCTTGATAAAGCCATCTTCTTTGGCTTCAACGATCAGATGGTGGTACACCACGGCTTTGCGATTTTGGTGGCGATCACCAACTTTCGCGGTTTTGACCTGGTGTCACTGCTGGCAATGGGGCTGCTCTATCTGTGGTTCTGGCGTCGCGAAACACCGCAGGGCCGTCGCCGGATGTTGGCAATCGGCGTCACCATGCTACTGACTGCGGTGGTGCTGAACCAACTGGGTCATCTGCTGCCCGTGCAACACGTCAGCCCGACGCTGTTCTTTGAAAACGTCCATCGCGTCAGCGAACTGACTGGCATTCCCGCTAAAGATGCATCCAGCGATAGCTTCCCTGGCGACCACGGTATGATGCTGATTATCTTTGCCTGCTTTATGTGGCGCTATTTCGGCTTCCGCGCTTTCCTGGTGGGTTTGGTGATCGTATTCGTGTTTGGTTTGCCGCGTGTAATGGCCGGTGCGCATTGGTTCACTGATATCGCTGTCGGTTCCCTGTCCGTCGTACTGGTGGGCCTGAGCTGGTGGTTATTAACGCCGGCCAGTGACAAATTAGTTAACTGGTTGTATCGAAGCTTGCCGGGTAAATATAAGCCGCAAGCGTAATTGTTTAGCGCGAGTGATCAAACAACAAAATAGTGATCGCTCGCGCTTAATGAAACCTTAAATAGATTATTAGCTCGCTAAGTAGTTATCAGTAAAAAGAAAAGATTATGGTGTGATCTGTTGTAGACCAGGCTTTTTCTTAATCTGTCCAGTCAGAACCCTCTTAAAATAGGCCTTAACGCCAGAATTAGCCCCTGATCCTGCCGCTATTTCCCTGTTTAATCGCTGCCAGTTGTCGATAAAGTAGCCATTGTGTTACAGATTGATTTCACATCGAAAAAACCTATAAAAATTTATATAAAAGCACTCGCCACGCGGTCTGTAATCGGTTAACCTCAAACGCAATCAGTAGCTGAACAGCATAAAATGTGGTTCCGAAGGCAACAAAAATGTGTGCATTAACACATTTTAGTAATTAAGGAATTGTCTTAGCTGGTCGCTCTTATTAATCTCGACTCGTTTTGTCATCTGGCTGGCGACATTTTGTCGTAAGGATTTCGAAGGAAAACACCCATAATGGTCAAGTCTCAACCAATACTGAGATACCTCAGACGGATTATTCCGGCAGTAGCATTAGCAACACTCTTATCAGCATGTAGCAGTACCCATAACGGGCAGAACGCGAATAACGAGAATCATGAAGTTAACAACCAGAATGGTTTTTTACTTCAGGCGTCTCAGGATGAATTCGAACAGATGGTGCGGAATGTGGATATCAAATCCCGCATCATGGACCAATACGATGACTGGAAAGGCGTGCGTTATCGCTTAGGCGGTGATACCAAGCGCGGCATCGATTGTTCCGCTTTTGTTCAGCGCACCTTTCGTGAGCAGTTTGGGTTAGATCTTCCGCGTTCAACTTATGAACAGGAAGATACCGGTAAGCAGGTCTCTCGTACAAAACTGCGCCCTGGTGATTTAGTGCTGTTCCGCGCCGGTTCAACCGGTCGCCATGTCGGCATCTATCTGGGTAATGATAATTTTGTACACGCATCCACCAGCAGTGGTGTGATGATCTCCAGTCTCAACGAGAGTTACTGGAAGGCACGTTACCGTGAAGCACGGCGTGTTTTAGGGCGTAATCCCAGCTAATCAATCCCCTTTGAAGATCCTCTCAGCCAGAGAATCAGAAGACGCTGCCCCGGCAGCGTTTTTTTTCGCCTGTCGTTTTTTTCTCCCTCAGAATCGATAAAAAGTAATTGAGAATCAGAAATATAACGAGACTTTTCTCGCGCTCTCGTTATATTCTCGTTCACTTACCTACCCTCATCAAATCGGGTTGCACAGCGGCGAAAGACGCAGCAGCAACCAGACGGAAGACGGGAAGACACCAGATAGCAGTAGTGCGCGGTTAACATAATAAAATGGCAAGACAAGGGGAATTCACTCCATGCCACTGTCGGGGACGTTGAAACGTCATGCAACCTATTCGCGCCGAATCGCCTGGAGCAGCGTGATCGTCGGCGCCGTGTTCTTTCTGTTGTTTGTCACTGTCCTGTTAACGATGACCTGGCAAAAAAGAGTTCAGCAGCATACGTTGCTGTTGTCTCATAGTCGGGACGATTTACAACAGGTGATGACAACTCTGGTCAATACCCTTTATCCACTTCAGCAATACACCCAACTGGAGTGCAACAGCGTTGGTCGCGAGCTTACCTCACGCGCCGCCTTCGCCGGTAATATTCGTGCCATCCTGTTGGTGCGTCATGGTAACGCCTATTGTTCATCCGCCACCGGGGCCTTCCTGTTGCCGGTGGGGGATATCTCCCCGGAATCAGAACTGGAGCGCGACAGCGATCTGCGCTTAATGGAAGGCACGCCGCTGCAACCCAAAAAACCGGCGCTGGTATTGTGGATGAAAAATCCCGGCAACGAAGAAACCGGCATTCTCACTACCATGAACCTCAGCCTTACGCCTTACCAGCTACTGGCCTCTTACCATCCAGAAATCACCGGCATGGCGCTGATAGTCGGTGATCGGGCTATATTAAGCAGCAGTAACCAAGTGGTGCACGTAAGCGATTTACCCCCCTCTCTGGCAAGTATTACGTTTAATCAGGGCACCATGCAGTTTGTCCTGTTTGGCTCCACCCTCGCCGCACCGGATTATCACCTGATTGTTCTCAGCGGCATATTATTTTCACTGCTGGTGGGTGGTGCCTGCTGGTTGCTGTTGACGATTCATCAACACCCCAGCAAAGAGATTATGCAGGGCATCAAACGAGGTCAGTTTCACGTTGAGTATCAGCCGCTGGTCACCGCACAAGACGGCAAACCCTACGGTGTGGAAGCCCTGCTACGCTGGACTCATCCGAGCGAAGGCATGATCCCGCCCGATGCATTTATCAGCTACGCTGAAGCCCAAAACCTGATTATCCCCCTCACCCGTCATCTGTTTAAATTGGTCGCGCGTGATGCTCATGAGATGTGTCATCAATTACCGCGTGGCACCCGCATGGGTCTCAACCTGTCACCATTGCACCTCGCTTCCGACAGTTTCCGACGTGATGTGCAGGACTGGATTGCCGACATGCCGCCCAATCACTTCAACTATGTGTTTGAGATTACTGAACGCACCATGGTGAAGGAGAAAAACGCAGGTGAAATCTTTGCCTGGTTGCATGATAACGACATCAAGATTGCGATTGATGATTTTGGCACCGGACACAGCGCCCTGATTTACCTCGAAAAATATCCCTTCGACTATCTGAAGATTGACCGTGGTTTTGTACAAAGCATCGGTACCGAAACCGTCACGTCACCAGTGCTGGATGCAGTGCTACTGCTGGCAAGAAAACTCAATCTGAAAACCGTGGCAGAAGGGGTGGAAACCGGTGACCAGGCAGCCTGGCTGGTTAATCGGGGGGTGACGCATTTGCAGGGTTATCTGTTTAGCCGCCCGCTGAAACCGGAGAATCTGGTGAATTATTATCAGCAGCAACTGGCTGCTGCGGGTTAACGTCACGCGAACGTCATGAAACTGCTACCATAAGGTGCGGATAACGAAAGGAGAGCGTCCCTCTTATGCTGCTTCGTTTAATCACAGCGTTATTGATTGGCTGTGTCATGTCGTCAGTACATGCGGAAACCATCAACGAAAGCTATGCCTTCGCCAAGCTGGGCGATCCAAAATATGAGGTGAACTTCACCCATTATGATTACGCCAACCCGGCAGCGCCGAAAGGTGGCAAGCTAACGCTGGCGGTGATCGGCACCTTTGACAACTTCAACCGTTACGCTTCGCGCGGCAATCCCGGCGCTGCGACCGATACGCTGTACGACGGTCTGTTCACCACCTCCGATGATGAGCCAGCCAGTTACTATCCCCTGATTGCTGAATCCGCTCGCTATCCCAGCGATTTCCACTGGATGGAAGTGTCCATTAACCCACACGCGCAATTCCAGGATGGCACGCCGATTACCGCGCAGGATGTCGCCTTCACCTTTCAGAAATTTATGACCGAAGGTGTGCCGCAGTTCCGCGTGGCATTTCGCGGCGTTGAAGTCAAAGCGCTGAACCGCCTCACGGTGCGGATTGATCTGCCCAAGCCGGATAAAGACTTAGCCCTCAGTTGGCTGACGCTGCCGGTGTTGCCGCAAAAATTCTGGCAGGATAAAAAATTCAACGAACCCATTGGTTATCCCCCCCTTGCCAGTGGCCCTTATCGCGTCACGTCGTATAAATCCGGGCAGTTTATTCAGTACAGCCGGGTGAAAAATTACTGGGCCGCCAATCTTCCGGTGAATCGCGGTCGTTTTAATTTCGACACTATCCGTTATGACTACTATCTCGACGATAATGTGGCGTTTGAGGCCTTTAAAGCCGGTGCCTTTGACCTGCGTCTTGAAGGTTCCGCCAAGAAATGGGCAACGCAATATCGTGGCCGCAATTTTGACAACCACGCCATCGTCAAACAGGTCACGCCGAATGATGTCTCCACCAATACCAGTTGGCTGGCATTCAATAATGAAAAGCCATTGTTTCAGGATTTACGGGTACGTCAGGCGATAAGCCTTGCTTTTGATTTTGAATGGATGAATAAGGCGTTGTTCTACGGTGCGTATAAACGCTCCAGCAGCTACTTTCAGAACACCGCGTATGCGGCAAAAGGTTACCCCGATGCCGCACAACTGATTTTGCTGGCACCTTACAAAAGCGAGCTGCCGCCGGAAGTGTTTACCAATGAGTATGCGCCCCCCCGCTCCGATGGTAGCGGTTTCGATCGTGACAATTTGCTGAAAGCCATGAACCTGCTGAAAGAAGCCGGTTGGGAGATTAAAAACCAGCAGTTGGTCAATTCGAAAACCGGTCAGCCATTCCGCTTTGAGCTACTGCTGAACAGCGGTTCAAACAATGACTGGACCCTACCGTTCCAGCACAGTCTGGCGCGACTGGGCATTCAGGCCTCCCTGCGTCAGGTAGACAGCTCACAATATCTGCGTCGCCTGCGCCACGGTGATTACGATATGACGCCATCAACCTATTACGCGATGCCGTGGCCATCGACCGATCTGCAAACCATCTGGCAGTCTGAATATATCGAATCAACCTGGAACACCGCGCGGGTGAAAGATCCGGTTGTTGATCACTTCGTGCAACAGATAGTCGCGGATCAGGGCAATGAGAAAGCGCTGCTGCCGCTCGGTCAGGCGCTGGATCGCATCCTGCTGTGGCGCGCCTATATGATCCCGATGTGGTACAACGCCGAACAACGGCTGGCATACTGGAATAAATTCTCGCACCCCGAAATCAAGCCCGCCTTCGCCACCGGGCTGGAAAACTGGTGGTACGATGTGAACAAAGCCGCGCGTTTGCCGGCCGATCGACGCTGAGGAGTGCGGTTTGGGTGCTTATTTCCTGCGCAGATTACTGCTGATCATCCCCACCTTGTGGGCCATTATCACGCTCAACTTTTTTATCGTCCAAATCGCACCGGGTGGACCTGTGGATCAGGCGCTGGCGAATATTCAGTTTGGTCACAGTAGTGGGATACCCGGCGCGCCAGCCGGCGACAGTGGCGGAGCGCGTGGTGCGCTAAGCCGTGATAATCCCGGCGATAGTCAGTATCGCGGCGCACGCGGCCTTGACCCTGAAGTGATTGCCGAGATCAAAAAGCGCTACGGTTTCGATAAGCCGATGTGGCAACGCTATGTGGAGATGCTGTGGAATTACGTGCGCTTCGATTTTGGCGACAGCCTGTTCCGCAGTTCGTCGGTGCTTCAGTTAATCAAAGAAAGTTTGCCGGTCTCCATCAGCCTTGGGTTATGGAGCACGTTAATCATTTATCTGGTGTCCATTCCGCTCGGTATCAAGAAAGCGGTCCGTAACGGCAGCGCTTTTGATATCTGGAGCAGCAGCTTTATCATTATTGGTTACTCGATTCCGGCGTTTCTGTTCGGCGTGATTTTAATTGTGTTATTTGCCGGGGGCAGCTATCTCGACTGGTTCCCACTGCGCGGCCTGACATCACCCCAATTCGACAGCCTGCCGTGGTACGGCAAAATTACCGATTACCTGTGGCATATTACGCTGCCGGTGCTGGCGACGGTGATTGGCGGTTTTGCCACCCTGACCATGCTGACCAAAAACTCTTTTCTCGATGAAATCCGCAAACAATATGTAGTGACCGCACGCGCCAAGGGCCTTGATGAAAAACGCATCCTGTATGGCCATGTGTTCCGCAACGCCATGCTGTTGGTCATTGCCGGTTTTCCCGCCACGTTCATCAGCATGTTCTTCACCAGTTCGGTGCTGATTGAGGTGATGTTCTCCCTTAATGGCCTTGGTCTGTTGGGCTACGATGCCACCATCCAACGTGATTATCCGGTGATGTTTGGCACGTTGTATATTTTCACGCTGATTGGCCTGCTGATGAATATTCTCAGTGATTTGACCTACACCCTGGTCGATCCACGCATTGATTTTGAGGGTCGCTGATGCGCTTGTCCCCATTAAACCAGCAGCGCTGGCAGCGTTTTCGCCACAATCGACGGGGTTACTGGTCGCTGTGGATTTTCCTGATTATTTTCCTGCTGTCGCTGGGTGCCGAGTTACTGGCTAACGATAAACCGTTGCTGGTGCATTATCAGCAGCGCTGGTATGTTCCGCTGCTGTTTAACTACAGCGAAAGCGATTATGGCGGGGATTTTTCGACCCCGGCGGATTATCAGGACCCGTGGCTGAAACAACGCCTTGCTCAACAAGGCTGGGCCATTTGGGCACCGATTCGTTTCAGTGACAGCACCATCAACTTTGCAACCAATGTCCCCTTCCCTTCTCCTCCATCGACGCAGAACTGGCTCGGCACCGATGCTAACGGCGGCGATGTGTTGGCCCGCCTGTTGTATGGCACGCGGATTTCGTTGCTGTTTGGTCTGCTGCTGACGCTGTTCTCCAGCGTGATTGGCATCGTGGTCGGCGCGGTGCAGGGGTATTTCGGCGGACGCGTCGATTTAGTCGGGCAGCGCTTGATTGAAGTGTGGTCCGGCATGCCATCGTTGTTTTTATTAATCTTACTTTCCAGCGTCATTCAGCCGGGTTTCTGGTGGCTGTTGCTGGTGACGGTGGTGTTTGGCTGGATGAGTCTGGTCAGCGTGGTCCGGGCAGAATTTCTACGCACCCGCAACTTTGACTATATTCGTGCAGCACGCGCGCTGGGCGTCAGTGACAGCCGCATTATGTTGCGCCATATGCTACCTAACGCGATGGTCGCCACCTTAACCTTTTTGCCCTTTATTCTGTGCGGGTCGATCACCACGCTGACCTCACTCGATTTCCTTGGCTTTGGTCTGCCGGTGGGTTCACCGTCGCTGGGCGAGCTGCTGTTGCAGGGTAAGAATAATTTGCAGGCGCCGTGGCTCGGGTTATCGGGCTTTTTTGCGTTGGCCATTTTGCTGTCGCTGCTGATTTTTATTGGTGAAGCGGTACGCGATGCCTTTGATCCAAGCCGGGGGAGCTAAATGAGCAACTTACTGACCGTCAATCACCTCGCTGTTGCGTTTCAACAACGTACCGTGGTGGAGGATATTTCGCTGCGCATTGATGCGGGTGAAACCCTGGCGTTGGTCGGCGAATCCGGTTCTGGGAAAAGTGTCACCGCGCTGTCGATTATGCGCTTGCTGCCGCAGCCGCCGGTCAGCTATCCACAGGGCGAGATTCTGTTTAATGGGCAGAACCTGTTGCAGGCCAACGAACGCACGTTGCGTGGCTTGCGCGGCAACCAGATGGCGATGATTTTCCAGGAGCCAATGGTATCGCTCAATCCGCTGCACAGCGTAGAAAAGCAGTTGTATGAGGTGCTGTCGCTGCATCGGGGGATGCGGCGTGAAGCGGCACGGGCGGAGATCCTTAGCTGCCTTGATCGTGTTGGCATCCGCCAGGCCGCCACGCGTTTGCAGGATTTCCCTCATCAACTCTCCGGCGGTGAACGCCAGCGCGTCATGATTGCGATGGCGCTGCTGACTCAACCAAAATTGCTGATTGCCGATGAGCCAACCACCGCACTGGATGTCACGGTACAGGCGCAGATCCTGCAACTGCTGCGCGAGTTGCAACGCGAGTTGAATATGGGGATGCTGTTTATCACCCACAACCTCAACATTGTGCGTCAGCTGGCACATAGCGTCACCGTGATGCGCAATGGCCGGGAAGTCGAACATAACCGCTGCGCTGCGCTGTTCAACCAGCCACAGCACGCCTATACCCGAGAATTGCTGGCAGCGGAGCCAGATGGCAGGCCCGCCCCTCTCAGCGACACTCTCCCGCTGTTGCAGGTAAAGAATCTGCATGTCGGCTTTCCGGTGCGCCGTGGCCTGCTAAAACGTACCGTGGCGGAGAAAACGGCGGTGCAGGATCTGAGTTTTACCTTGCGGCGCGGCGAAAGTCTTGGTCTGGTGGGTGAGTCCGGCTCCGGCAAAAGCACCACCGGGCTGGCACTGCTGCGCCTGATTGCGGCGCGTGGGGAAATCTGGTTCGATAATCAACCGTTGCATCAGTTGTCAGCGAAGCAGTTGTTACCGTTGCGGGAAAAAATTCAGGTGGTGTTTCAGGATCCTAACTCGTCACTTAACCCACGGATGACGGTGCAGCAGATTATCGCCGAAGGCCTGGCAGTACATCGCCCCTCTCTCAGCGCCGCCGAGCAGGAAGCCAAAGTGATAGCGGTAATGGAGGAGGTCGGACTGGATGCGGCAAGCCGTACACGCTATCCGGCTGAATTTTCCGGCGGCCAGCGTCAGCGCATTGCTATTGCGCGGGCGTTAATTCTTGAGCCACAACTGATGGTGTTGGATGAGCCGACCTCATCACTCGATCGCTCGGTGCAAAAACAGATACTTAGCCTGCTACGTCGTTTACAGCAACAACATCAGCTGGCTTATCTGTTTATCAGCCACGATTTGCAGGTGGTGCGCGCCCTGTGCCATCAGCTGATTGTGCTGCGCCAGGGAGAGGTGGTGGAGCAAGGTGAATGTGATGCGCTATTTGATGCGCCACAGCAGGAATATACGCGGCAGCTGTTGGCATCCGCGCAGGTTGAAAGCCTGATTTAATGACCGTCAAAGGTTTCCGCGATGGCGACACCCTGATTCTTCAGGCAGCAATTCGTGGCGCTTTCGTCACCACGCTGGATCAACAGGCAGGGCTGCCCTTCACATTGGGCGATCTTGCACTCAACCTGAATCTGCGCCAGCGTATCCTGCAACTGACGCAGAATCTCCATTGCCGGATGGCCGTCGTGGCTAAGCAGGCGTAACGCCACCAGATCCTGGTCATTTTCAGCATCGGCAGATTCCTGGCGCTCAATCTCACCAGCATGATCAAGCGACCAGCGGTAATGTTGCGGCAGACGATGCACAACGGAAAGTTGCAGCATAGATACGTAATCCCCAGAGACGTTAACGTTATTCACAACGAACGGCGCACACGCAGTGAATCCTTTTTCCTGGTTAACTCAGAATACGGACGTCAAGGTTAGCCTTCTCGTTTTAAACACAAAGCATGTAGCAGAGTTATTATTTGCGAGTTTGCTCGCATTTATCGCTATATGTACCCTGTTCGGCGGCAGTTAACAATCATTTTAGACGCAATAACGTTACTTTTTTACTTATTAATTTTCACAATATGGAAACATTACAAACAGAAAAGGTATTACATAAACCGTAGCGACGTGATTTATCGCGCAAATTGCAGAACAGCGCGATAAATCGCGCTGCTACGAGTTGGAGGAAGTTAACAGGTCAGGCGCTGGCGTGGCGGGGTCGTGAAGCGTAACTGAACAACGCAATTGAAACGGTGGCGCACAGCGCGATAGTCGCCACCATCGGCCAGGCGCTACTGACATTGATCATTGACAACAATGCCCCAACCAGCGCACCGACACCGAAACGTAAGGTGCCCGCCAACGAGGATGCCGTGCCAGCCATATGTGGAAACTCATCCAGCACCACCGCCATCGCGTTGGAAGATACCGTTGAGACGCAGCCGATAAACATCGCTACTCCCAGTACCAGCGGCAGAAAACCGAGGTTAAGCGCGCTCACCACCAGCAGCCAAATCCCCATGCAGAACTGGATTAGCAGACCAATGCGAAACATGGCCAGTGGCCCAAAGCGGCGCACGGCACGGCTGTTGATCAACGTCATCACAAACAGGAACACCACGTTGAGGCCAAAGTAGTAACCAAAATTCTGCGGCGAGACGTGGTTCACCTCGATGTAAACAAAGGGACCGGCATTGAGGAAAGCAAACAATCCGGCAAAGGAGAATCCGCTCGCCAGCATATAGCTGAAGGCACGTTTATGGCGGAACAATGCGACAAAATTCCCCAGCGTGGTACGCAGGTGAAAACGCTGGCGCTGCTCCGGTTTTAGCGTCTCGCGGATTTGCGTGACCACCAGCACCGTGGTGACAATAGCGGCAATCGACAGTGTCCAGAAGATGGCGTGCCAGCTCCATAACAGCAACAACCAGCCGCCGATAATCGGTGCCATCAAGGGGGCAATGGTGGTGATCAGCATCACGAACGACATCATGCGCGAGAAATCCTCTTTCGAGTAGCTGTCACGCATCAGGGCGTTTATCACCACACTGGCCGCCGCAGCTGACAGCCCGTGCAGAAAACGCATGAAGATCAGTTGATCAATAGTTTGCGACAACGCACATGCCGCCGCCGCACAGGCAAAAATCAAGGTGCCAAGGGCAATCACCGGTTTACGGCCATAGCTGTCGGCCAGTGGACCATACACCAACTGACCAATCGCAAAGCCGAAGATATACAGGTTTAACGTCATCTGTACGCTGCCAGACGAAACAGCAAACTGGCGGGCAATTTGCGGCATAGCGGGCAGATACATGTCGATGGAAAGCGGCATCAGCATCGCCAGCAATCCGAGAATAACCACTAACCCGACCGGTGAATTCTTTTCCTTTGGCACCACATGCTCCCGCTATTTTTGCTGTTTTAATTCGTCAGGTAAGCCAATGCTGGCAACTTCTTCTTCAGTCAATTCACGGTACTCACCTTCCGCAAGCTCCGCATCAAGCACAATTTCGCCAATGCGTTCACGGTGCAGCGTCACCACATGGTTACCTATCGCGGCAAACATGCGTTTTACCTGGTGATAACGTCCTTCGCTGATGGTCAGCAACGCTTCCTGCGGGCCAACAATTTCCAGCGTAGCCGGTTTAGTCAGATCTTTTTCATTGTGCAGTTGCACGCCGGTGGCAAACTTTTCTACCAGAGCCGGATCTATCGGCAACTCCACGCCAACACGATAGGTTTTTTCGCAGTGATGACGCGGTGAAGTAATACGATGCGACCACTGGCCGTCATCCGTCAGCAGCACCAGACCGGTGGTATCGATATCCAGACGCCCTGCCGCATGCAGCTTCCCAACCATTGGCTCTTCAATAAAGAACAGAATGGTCGGGTGATCCGGATCATCGGTGGAACAAACATAACCCTGTGGCTTGTTTAACATGAAATAACGCGGGCCGTGCTGCTGCACCAGTGGATTGCCGTCGTATTCGACTTCGTCATCCGGCAACACTTTATAGGCGGTGTCGCGTACCACTTCGCCATTGATGGTGATTTTTTTCGCGCGGATTTCACGCGCGGCAATGGCACGGCTGATTTCCAGTTGCTGAGATATGAATTTGTCGAGTCGCATGAATTCGCTTTGCCTGTTTACTGCGGAGGGAAACTGAAACGGTGTTTTTATCCGTTGAAAATGTGAGGGCAGTATAGCCTGAACCTTCGGCGGCTAACAGAGCTGATCCTGCGTTTCACGCCCTTTCATGGCATAATGCGCGCCCGTTTCAGAAAAAAGTTTTTTCCGATGTCCTTCACCCTGCGCCCCTATCAACAAGAGGCGGTTAATGCGACCATCGCGCACTTCCGCCAGCATGCTTCGCCCGCCGTCATTGTGCTGCCTACCGGTGCGGGCAAAAGCCTGGTCATCGCCGAGCTGGCCCGACTGGCGCGTGGACGGGTGCTGGTGCTGGCACATGTCAAAGAACTGGTGGAGCAGAACCACAGCAAATATCAGGCATACGGCCTGGAGGCTGACATCTTCGCCGCCGGTCTGCAACGCAAACAAAGTGAACGCAAAGTGGTGTTTGGCAGCGTACAGTCGGTGGCGCGCAACCTTGACCGCTTCGATAGCGCCTTTTCACTGGTGATCGTCGATGAATGTCACCGCATCAGTGACCAGAGTGAAAGCCAGTATCAGCAACTCTTGAGCCATCTGCGCCAACATAACCCACAACTCCGTCTGCTGGGGTTGACGGCCACGCCTTTCCGCCTCGGTAAGGGTTGGATCTATCAGTTTCATTATCACGGCATGGTGCGCGGCGATAACCATGCCTTGTTTCGCGACTGCATCTACGAATTACCGTTGCGTTATATGATCAAGCACGGTTTTCTGGTGCCACCTGAGCGGCTGGATATGCCGGTGGTGCAATATGATTTCAGTCGCCTGATTCCGCAAAACAATGGCCTGTTCAGCGAAGCTGATCTGAATCGCGAGCTGAAGCAACAACAACGCGTCACGCCGCATATCATCCAGCAGATCGTGGAATTTGCCGAGGATCGACGCGGGGTGATGATTTTTGCCGCCACCGTCGAACATGCGCGGGAAGTGCTGACGTTATTGCCGGAGGATAGCGCGCTGGTTTCGGCAGAAACCGCCGTGAAAGAGCGCGATCGGCTGATTAACGCCTTTAAAGCACAGCAACTGAAATATCTGGTCAATGTTGCGGTGCTGACCACCGGATTTGATGCTCCCCATGTCGATCTGATCGCCATCCTGCGTCCGACCGAATCAGTCAGCCTGTATCAACAGATTGTCGGGCGCGGTCTGCGGCTTGCCCCCGGTAAAACCGATTGCCTGATCCTCGATTACGCTGGCAACCCGCATGATCTTTTTACGCCAGAAGTCGGTGCGCCAAAAGGTGCCAGTGACAACCAACCCGTGCAGGTGTTTTGTCCGGCCTGCGGCTTCGCCAACACCTTCTGGGGCAAAGCCACCGCCGATGGCCATGTGATTGAGCATTTTGGTCGCCGCTGCCAGGGAGTACTGGAAGATGACGACGGCGCACGCGAACAATGCGATTACCGTTTCCGCTTTAAAAGCTGCCCGGATTGTGGTGCGGAAAACGATATAGCTGCGCGCCGCTGTCACCAGTGTGACAAGGTGTTGGTCGATCCCGACGATATGCTGAAAGCGGCGCTGAAGCTGAAAGATGCCCGGGTATTACGCTGTGGCGGTATGACGCTGACGCAAGGACGAGACGAGAAAGGCGAATGGTTAAAGGCCACCTACTACGATGAAGATGGGCTGGATGTAAGTGAGCGCTTCCGTCTGCATACGCCCGCACAGCGCAAAGCCTTTGAGCAACTGTTTATGCGCCCGCATCAGCGCGCGCCTGGCGTACCGCTGGGATGGCAGACCGCCGCTGATGTGGTGGCGTTGCAGCCGTTATTGCGCCACCCTGATTTTGTCGTCGCGCGCGCGAAAGGCCATTTCTGGCAAGTTCGCGAAAAGGTGTTTGATTATCAGGGGCGTTATCGCCGCGCCAATGAGCTGCGATAAGCCACGGAATCATTTGCCCGGCGCCGGGATAGCGGCTATAATGCCGCCCGCTTTTGCATCCGCAAGAGCGTTTGAATAATCGTCCTGTTGCTGGGTCGCCTGTAGCAGGAATCAACGAAGAGACATTAAGATGTTCACTATCAACGCAGAAGCACGTAAAGAGCAGGGTAAGGGTGCGAGCCGCCGCCTGCGCCACGCTAACAAGTTCCCGGCCATCGTTTACGGAGGAACTGAAGCACCGGTTTCTATCGAACTGGATCACGATGCAATCATGAACATGCAGACTAAAGAAGGTTTTTACTCTGAAGTTCTGACCATCGTTGTTGACGGTAAAGAAACCAAGGTTAAAGTTCAGGCTGTACAGCGTCACCCGTTCAAGCCGAAACTGCACCACATCGACTTCGTTCGCGCTTAATCGCCTGACGAGTTGAAGAAAAAACGCCGCATTTGCGGCGTTTTTTTATGGGCGAAAATCAGTTGCCGCCAGTGCGACGTTGTAACTGATCGCGCAGATTCGGCGGTGTCCCTTTAATCGTCAGCGTATCGGTCGCCGGATCCCAGAAAATACGTTCGCCCAGCAGCATGGCATCGAAATTCAGGGTTAAGCCGCCGCCGCTGCCGGCAAACTTAGTCAGCTGACGCAACGTGCTACGGTCGGCCGGAAAATGCTCTTCCAGTTCGTAGCCCTGTTCCTGGGTAAATGCCTGGAACGTCTTCTCGCCCAGTGGCGGCAGTTCGCTGGATAGATCTTCCAGCGCAATCTCCTCACCGGCCTGGAGCTGATCGTTGCAGTAGCTGTAGACCTGCTGACGATAATTCTGGCGCTCGTTTTTATCCAGATTCGATTCCGCGCAATAATCATCAACCGCCTGCAACAAGCCACGGTTCTGCGCTTTGGTATCGAGGCCCACGCTGGCACCGAGAAAATCCATAAAGAAGTCAGCGACTTTACGCCCTACCCGCCCGCGTAAAAACGTCAAATAACGGGTAGACTCCGGGTTGGTTTCCCATTCGGTGAGATCAATACGCGCCACAATATCCGCATGATTGATATCAAGATAATGGGTGCTGCTGATGTCCAGTTGTTCGTTAACACGCATGCTGGACTGGCTGTTAAGCACCGCCACCAGCAAATATTCCACCGCCAGATAACGATAATGAATAAACAGAACGATACCGCCTTCAGCAAAGGTATATTTGCTCAGTTCATCGCGCAGACGACCGGTCGCCGCCCGACTGAAGGCCAGAAAGTCATCTTCTCCTTTGCGGCAGTTACGCAGCGCAGCGGCCAGTTCGCTCTCTTCATCGAATAACCCATAGGCTTTGTTTTTCGCGCTATAAACCCGGTGTAACTCTTCTGCCATCTCTTCCACCGCTTTGGTGGCAGGCAGCAGGGTATCGCGCAGCACCAGCTCCAGCTGGTTTTCATCACGTTTGACTAACTGATGCAGGGCGATCTGGTCGATATCCAGACTCATGATAGACTCTCCTTTAAGCTCAGGCGCGTATTCAAACACCGCCCGCCGCGGCTTTCAACTCCATGCACAACACGAACATTTCGCTTTCGATAAAATTGCGGAAAAAATCGCGTTGTTACGGTAATATACCGCCTTTTGATACTTGATTAGTCGACGATATGCCACAATCATCCCGTTACAGTGACGAACGCGTGGAGAAACTCCTCGCGCAACTGGCACAGGTTCTTGAAAAAGACAAAGCGCCAACCGACCTTTCCCTGATGGTGCTGGGAAATATGGTAACCAATTTGATCAACACCAGTGTCTCTCCGGCGCAGCGCCGTAGCCTGGCGCGATCTTTTGCCGATGCATTGCAGGCGTCGGTTCGCGATGACAACGCCCATTAATTTGCAGATTTGACCTTATAATATGGTAACCAACCGGCAGCGCTACCGTGAAAAAGTCTCCCAGATGATCAGCTGGGGGCATTGGTTTGCCCTGTTTAATATTATCTTCGCGTTAATTTTAGGCAGCCGCTACCTGTTGGTTTCCGACTGGCCCGCGTCGCTGGCTGGTCGTATCTATGCCTACAGCAGCTGGATTGGCCACTTTAGCTTCCTGGTGTTTGCTGGCTATCTGCTGATAATTTTCCCCCTCACCTTCGTGGTGATGTCGCAACGGCTGCTGAGATTTCTGTCGGCCATTATCGCGACGGCGGGCCTGACGCTGATTATGGTCGACAGTGCGGTGTTCAATCGCTTCCATCTCCACCTCAATCCGGTGGTGTGGGAACTGGTGATTAACCCCGACCAGAGTGAGATGGCGCGTGACTGGCAGCTGATGTTTATCGGTGTGCCGATCATATTTCTGGTGGAGATGCTGTTCGCCACCTGGAGCTGGCAGAAACTGCGCAGCCTCAATCGACGCTCATTCGGCAAGCCGCTGGCGGCGTTGTTTATCTCAGCCTTCTTCGCCAGCCATCTGCTGTATATCTGGGCCGATGCCAATTTCTATCGCCCTATCACCATGCAGCGCGCGAACCTGCCACTTTCTTATCCGATGACCGCAAGACGTTTCCTTGAACGCCACGGCCTGTTGGATGCACAGGAATATCAGCGTCGTCTGGTGCAACAAGGTGATCCTGAAGCCCTCTCGGTTCAATATCCGCTGAGCGACATTACTTTCCGCGATGGCGGTACACGGCATAACTTGCTGGTGCTGACGGTTAACGGCCTTAACAACGCTACGGTAGAGAAAGCCCTGCCGTCGCTTAATCAGTTTGCCAGCGACAATGTGCGTTTCACGCAGCACTTCAGCGCGGGCAACCAGGCTGAAAAAGGCCTGTTTGGCCTGTTCTACGGCATCTCATCCAGCTATATGGATGGCGTGTTGGCGGCGCGTATGCCTTCCGCGTTACTCAGCGCCCTGAATAGCCAGGGTTATCAGTTCGGTCTGTTCTCGTCCGATGGCTTTAATCAGCCGTTGTATCGCCAGGCATTGCTGGCCGATTACTCGCTGCCAACGATGGAGAGTCAGACCAATAGCGCTACGGTTACCCAATGGCAAAACTGGCTGAATGGGCAGAAAGACAATAATGCCCCGTGGTTCTCCTGGATCGCGTTGAACGGCATTACCGTGAATGGCGACAGTGTTAAAGCGCGCCAGCGCAGTTATCTGCGTCAGGCCGCTGGCGTTGACAGCCAAATCGCCGCTGTGCTGCAAACTTTGCAGGAGCGCGATTTGTTGAAAAATACCGTTGTGGTGATTACCGCCCAGCATGCGATTGCGCTGGATGGTGATGATGACAATCCAGGTAACCGTGCGACGCTTCAGGTACCGCTGGTGGTGCACTGGCCTAATACGCCTGCACAAACTATCGATCGCCTGACCGATCAGCAGGATGTGATGGCAACATTGATGCAGCGTCTGTTGCATGTGCGTACCAATCCGGTGAACTACTCTCAGGGTGAAGATCTTTTTGCCGCGCAACGCAATCATAATTGGGTGGCGAGCAGTGAAGATGGCAGACTGGTAGTCACTACCCCTGAAACAACCCTGGTGCTGAACAACAACGGCAGCTATTACGCTTATGATGCGCAGGGAAAAGTCCTCAGGGACCATAAACCTGAACTGGCATTGCTGTTGCAGGTGCTGACGGAACAGAAGCGTTTCATCGCAAACTGATTAATTATGAGGCAGTTAAATCCCGTGCATCTTGCAATCGTGCGCGGAAACGTTACTATATGCCTCCACGTTCGGCACGTAGCGCAGCCTGGTAGCGCACTGTCATGGGGTGTCAGGGGTCGGAGGTTCAAATCCTCTCGTGCCGACCAAAATTCCCAATAAAAAAGCAGCCTTTATGGCTGCTTTTTTATTTTCTGCTATCCCTCATTCACCCAAATTCGCATCTCGCCTTCCCCTCGATTCGCCCAGCTAAACCAGGGAATAAAAGTCAATGTTTGTGTCTGACGGGTGGCAGGAGAGCGATCATAATGCCATAGCGCTTGGTCTTCCGGCGAACTCACACTGTGTCTGCTACCTTCAGCCTGGATCAACACCTTGTGCGCAAACAACCCTTTACCTTCAAAAGTGCGGAAGGTCGCCGTTTGCGGTAACCACAGGTTATGCAGTTCCTCACCGTTATCGGCCTGTTCAAGACAATATACCAGCGGCCCGCGCTGGATCGCCACTTTGCCCGCCACATGACGTACCAGCGGATTGCCATAGACACGACGTACCGGCATCGGCAACGTCAGGGTTAAAGTATCGCCCTCCTTCCAGCAGCGGCTAATATGCAGATAGCCTTTCCGGGCCTGACCTTCCACTACCGAACCATTCAGCATCACCTGTGGCGCATCGCACCAGTCCGGCAAGCGTAATGCCAGCGTATGCTGAATGGGTTGCGGGGAATCAATGGTGATGGTCACCTGCTCCTGCCACGGGAAATTGCCACCGATGCGCAAGCGCAACTTGTCCTCCCCCAGCGGCACTTCAAGGCTATTGCCAACATAGAGATTGATATACAACGCATCTTCGCGTGGCGTATAGATGTAATGACCGAGTGAAGTCAGCACGCGAGCAATATTGGGTGGACAACAGGCACAACCGAACCAGCGCTGGCGCACCGGTTTTACGTGGTCATAGATATGGTTTGCGCTGAGGGTTTTCGGATGGACTTCGAGCGGATTGACGTAGAAGAAGTGTTTACCATCCAGCGCCATCCCCCCCAGCACGGTGTTATATAATGCCCGCTCCATCACATCGGCATATTGGCTGTCGGCCTCCATCTCCACCATGCGACGGGCAAACATCATCAGGCCAATCGACGCGCAGCTTTCGGCATAGACGCTGTCGTTCGGCAAATCGTAATCACTGCTGAAAGCTTCGCCACTGCTTTGCGAACCGATACCGCCGGTGATATATAACTGGCGCTGGGCCATGTTATGCCACAGCCGCAGGCAGTCCTGACGTTTCGCCTCATCCTGATTGAGTCTGGCCAGGTGCGCCACCCCGGTCATCAGATAGACAAAGCGCACTGCGTGGCCAATCGCCGTGTGTTGTTCGGCAATCGGTTGATGCGCCTGACTGTAGGCTTTGTCTTTTACCATCCATGCGGGGCCATAGGTATTCCAGTAAGAGGTCTTGCCACGCTTTTCGTACTCGCTATCGTAAAAATGCGGCTGCGTGCCACGCTGCTCAACGAAGTAGTTCACCAGCGTCAAATAACGCGGCTCCCGGGTCACTTCATGCAGACGCATCAACGCCAGCTCGATTTCCGGATGTCCCGGATAGCCGTGCAACTGGGTATCACCCGGCCCGAACACGCTGTCGATATGGTCGGCAAGTTTACACACCACTTCCAGCAGTCGGCGCTTGCCGGTGGCCTGAAAGAAAGCGACACCGGCCTCGATCATGTGTCCGGCACAGTACAGCTCATGACACTCCGCGAGGTTAGTCCAGCGTTCGTTGGGCGCTTTGACAGTGAAGTAAGTGTTAAGATAGCCATCGTCACACTGGGCGGCCGCCACCAGCTCAATCACCTCATCAGCGGTTTTCTCCAGTTCTGCATCTGGCCGCTGGCACAGCGACCAGGCAACCGCCTCCAGCCACTTCGCCACGTCGCTGTCCTGAAACACCATGCCGTAGAACTCTCCCTGCTGTAACCCGGCAGCGATACGGAAATTTTCAATCGCATGGCTGGGATCGGCTTCAGCAATCCGGTCGTTCAGTGCCTCCCATTGATAGGGGATCACGACATCACGCACCAGTTGCTGATACTGACCGAGGAACGGATCGTTAATTTTGAGCTGATGCAGATCGACTTCCATTACAGACATAACGTTCTCCTTAAGACTGGACATGGCGAACACGCAGATCGCTGGCAATGCGCGCCATCATGGGATTTTTGAGTTTGCAGGCGAGAATGGTGAACGCCAGCAGCAGGTGGAATAAGGCAGGCAACAAGGTTTCCATGCTGGTGATGCCGTGCAGAGATACCGCCGTCTGGTTAGCTGCACCAGGTTGATAGGCGACGAAAATAAACACCAGGCTGATGATGCCGGCACTGGAGGCCCAGGCCAACTTGATGAAAAACAGGTTAAAGGCGAAGTTCATCCCCGAAGAACGTACGCCGGTTTTCCACTCGCCGTAATCATCGGCAAAGGCCATCAGTGAAAAATGCAGCGGCAGCGTGAAGCCAAGGATAATCCCATTGCCAAGGATCACCACCAGCCAGAGGGTTTGCCACGCCGGACCGGTGGGCAAGAGCCACATTAATACCGCCAGCGCAGCCAGCACGATGTTGGTCCAATAATACAGCCTGACGGTATCCACGCGTTTTGACAGCGGGCTGACCAGCACCGAGCCAAGAATCGAAGCAAAAGTCACCATAGTAAAAAACAGCGAGGTGTAAGCGGTACTGCCCTGCAACACGTAGGTGATGAAGTACATGTAGCCGCCCCCCCGAATGTTGAACACATTGATCAGCAGGAACGACATCAGCAGCATCAGCAGCAGTTGGTCATTTTTGCGCAGCCCTGCCAGATGTTCCCGCAGGGTAAATTTCCCCATACTGTCCAGCGAGACACGCTCACGCACCCAGAAAAAGCAGCACAGGAACATCACCACCGCCACGCTACACAGGATACCGACACCGAGCTGATATCCCTGCGCCGCATTGCCTTTGCCCAGGGTCGATACCAGCCACGGCAGCCCCACCGATACCAAAAAGCCCGCCACACCGCACAGCACAAAACGCCATGACTGGCAGGCAATCACTTCGCTGTGGCGGCTGGTCATGGTGTTGATCAATGCGCAGTACGGCACGTTAATCGCGGTGTAGCTGACGGAGAGCAGCAGATAAGTACCAAACGCCCAGATGATCTTCATATTCATACTGACGTCAGGGACGGTAAAGGTCAGTACGCCGATAATGCCAATCGGCAACGCGATCCACAGCTGCCACGGACGGAAACGTCCCCAGCGACTTTGAGTACGGTCTGCCACAATGCCCATAATCGGGTCGGATACGGCATCAAACACGCGCAGCGCGATAAACAACGTCCCGACCAGCGCAGGTGTCAGGCCAAACACATCGGTATAGAAAAATGTCAGGAAATTCATGATCAGGCAGGTGATCACCGTGCCACCGGCATCACCCAGCCCGTAACCGATTTTCTCACGCAGAGAGAGCGAATCACTCGCTGCCTGCTGCGTCAATTCGGTGTGGGTAATCGGGGTAGAAGTCATTGCAAACTCCTCATCAGGGTCAGAGTCCATTACCCGCATCAGGGCGGGCTTATTTTCAGGTACGGATTTATTCTGCCCGGAATATGCCGTGCAACAAGGGAAGGGAAAAGTATAAAAAAGGGGTAATTCCGACCTGATTGACAAAGTGTGAACTGGATCGAGCGAATGAAGATTTTATGATTAATAATCAATAAGAAATCGTATTTCACATGGCATAAAAAGCGGAAAATTGAATATCAATGCTCGAATTATCCATAGCGTTTCCGATTCAGGTGCAAAATGGCGGGTTGTTCATTTCGCGTGGGGTAGGAAGCCATCCGGCACGGATTCTGACCTCGTGGGAAGTCATCTTTGTTGAACGAGGACAACTGCAAATCCGCGAAGACGATCGCCTGTTCACTGTGCAGGCTGGAGAGAGTTTGCTGCTGCGACCCGGCCATCGTCATGTGGGTGAAGGAACATTTCCTGCCGACCTCAAATTCTACTGGTTGCATTTTGACTGGCTGAAAGCCACATCGGCAGCCGGGTTACATGCGACACTGCTGAACATCCCGCAGCACACACGCGTCAGCGATCCCCAATACGTCATTTCGCTGTTTCGTCAGTTTCTCAGCGAGCAGGAAAACATTCATCGCAGCATCGCGCTGGAGTGTATTTTGTTGCTGATCCTGCAACAAATTGCCGCGCCCGGCCCGCAGGAAAGCACCAATGACAGTCCCGGCCTGGCATTGGCGTGGAAAGCCAATCAGATCATCCGCACGCAATTCCACCTGCCGCTTTCCACATCATCACTGGCAAAAGAGTTGCACTGCAACGCGGATTATCTTGGGCGTGTCTATCGCCGCACCTTTCGCCTGACGCTGACGGAGGCCCTCCACCGCCAGCGCGTTCTGATGGCGGAAAAGTTGCTGATCAATAATTCGCTGTCGTTAACTGAGGTGGGACGACAGTGCGGATTCAACGACACCAGCTACTTTCGTCAGATTTTTCGCAAACATACCGGGCTGACCCCAGCAAGCTGGAAACGCCGCTACTGCAAGGAGCACATTAACTCCTGAGCGCAAAATAGCGTTGTGGCGTCATACCCAGCACCTTGCTGAACATGGCAATCAATGCGCTGCCGTTGCAATACCCCTGCTGTTGAGCGATCTCTTCCACCGACACTCCCTGGGATAACTGGTTGATGGAGGTCATGATGGTTAACTGCTGCCGCCACTGCGCAAATGTCAGGCCCGTATGCTGGCGAAACAAACGGGCAATGGTGCGTGACGTCGTGCCTGCACGCAGGCTCAGGGTTGCCAGCGTTTGGTGGTTACCGGGGTGCGTGGTCAGCATTCCGGTGAGCGCCAGCAATCTCGGCTCGGTCACCACCGGCAGACACCCCACCGTGGCCGCAGGGGCCTGGCTTAATTCATTGCATAGCAGCGGCAGAATCAGTGCATTGCGCGCCGGGTGCTGCGCACTGAGTTCGTTGACCAACTGATGCACCAGGGGCGTCACCCGCAGCGGGCACACTGCTTCGATACATTTCTTCTCACCGGTTTCAGACAGGTAGAGATTATGGGTTTGCGTCCCCGCCTGAGCATGGGTTTGATGTGGCAGCCCCGAAGGGATCCATAGTCCACGCCAGGGGGGCAACGTCCAGCTTGCCTGCGCGGTGTGAATGGTGATGGCACCACGGCTGCACCAGGTCAACTGTACCGTTGCGTGGGAGTGCCAGGCCTGCGCCTGCTCACGGGCATAAAAATAGGAAACCGCGGTAGGTACCGAGGTTGCACTCAGCATCTCAGGCTTCAGTTGCGGAATCTGACCTTTCATCACCCCTCTCACCGGATACCTGAAAAACGCGTAACGATTTGTCGTTTGCGACAACCTTTGTCGCATTTTCAGGGTTAGTCATAAAGACACAGATTAGCAGACATTCGCTATCTTTTAATAAGAAATAAAATCATTATCATTCGCCTTCTCCTGGTCAGGATTACCCGTTACGCTGCCCTTTCCTTATCGTAACGCGAGTCAAAAAAGCCTTATCCAGTATGCACTTTTTAATGGTGAGCATTTCTTTAACTTATTCAAAGATAGGGAAACTTGATGTGCAAAATGACAGGCATGAGCAAAGCGCCTTTCGCACTCAGCATGATGGCGTTAATGCTAATCGCATGCAGAAGCAGTGCCGCCGATCAGCAAATGGTGGTCACCGCCAACGCGCAGAATAACCCGCTACAACACATGGATGGCAGTGGCGTCGTCGCCACCAGCACCACCAGTGCCACCAAAACCGCCACCCCGAAGATTGAGGTGCCGCAATCAGTATCCAGCGTGACGCGTAAGCAGATGGATTTGCAGGCCGCACAAACCGCCGCAGAAGCGCTGCGTTATACCTCCGGCGTGGTTTCAGAGATTCGAGGTGCATCCAGCAGTGGCGCCGGGTATATGTTCAGTCGCGGTTTCTATCTGGAGCAGTTCCTTGACGGTGCACGCATGCCGAGCGACAGCAGCTTCGGCTATGCCATCGCCAATTATGACACCTATGGTTTTAGCAACATTGAAGTGCTGCACGGTCCAGCCTCGGTGCTGTACGGCCAGGTGAATCCGGGCGGGGTGGTCAATCTGACCAGCAAAAAACCCACCGAGACGCCAGTACACGAGGTGTTTGTCACCGCAGGCAACCATGACCATCTGCAAACCGGCTTTGACGTTGGCGGTAAGGCCAACGATGACGGCACCCTGCTCTATCGCCTGACGGCCAGCGCCACCGACAGCAAAACCCAGGTGGATGACACCCGCCAGAAGCATGTGTATGTCGCGCCAGCCATCACCTGGAAACCGAATGACGATACTTCACTGACGCTGCTGGCGAAGTATCAACGTGATCCGGATGTGGGTTACTACAACTTTGTCCCGGCAGTTGGCAGCGTGTACAGCGGTCCGCATGGGAAAATCTCACCGCAGACCAACCTTGGCGATGCCAATTTTGATCACCATTCACGCACCCAGTTCTCGGTTGGCTACGAATTCTGGCATCGTCTGAACGACAGCCTGATGATGCGGCAAAATGTGCATTACAGCGACGTGAAAGATAACCTCGAGAATGTCTTCACCAACGGTTACGCCAGCGGCTCTGACCGGGTATTAAATCGCTACGCCTTCTTTAACCACGAGCAGGCGAAAACACTGTCCGTTGATAATCAGTTAGAAGCGGAGTTCAATACTGGCGCGCTGTCGCACCAACTGCTGTCAGGCGTCGATTTCCAACGCGTGCTGTATCGCGAAACCGTCGGTTTAGGTGCCGCGTCAGCCATTGATGCCTTCGCCCCGCAATACAGCGACATCGCCATGCCAGCCACCAGTTCGGACGACCATATTCGCCAGAAACAACTGGGCGTATATACCCAGGATCAGATGCGCTTGGGCAACTGGAGCTACCTGCTGGGTATCCGCGAGGATTGGGCTCATGCGGATGATGTCAATCCGGTGACTGACTCTTCCACCGAACAATCCGCCCGTGCCTTTACCTGGCGTACCGGGTTGGTATATCAGTTTGATAATGGCATCGCGCCCTATGCCAGCTTTGCCAAATCCTTTATCCCGCAGGTGGGTACCCTCTATGGCGGCGGTATGGCACAACCGACCACCGCTAATCAATATGAAGTGGGGGTGAAATATCAGCCGACTGGCTTCAATGGCTTTATCACTACCTCATGGTTTGATTTGACCGAGAAGAACGTACTGACCAGCGATCCTGTGCACTCAGGCTACGATACTCAGGCAGGTAAAGTCCGGTCAAAAGGGGTTGAAGTTGAGGCTCACGCCAACCTGACGACAAACCTGACGTTGATCTCCGCCTATACCTGGCTGAATGCCGTCACCATCGACTCCAACGACAGCGCCACCACGCTGGACGGTAGTACAACCTCGATGCAAGGCAAACGTCTGTGGGGAATGCCGCGCAATACAGCCTCAGCCTGGCTGGATTACACCTTCCATCAAGGCGCATTGCAGGGCTTTGGTATCAATGCCGGGGTGCGTTATATCGGGGCCAGTAAAGATACCTCCAACACCATTCGTGTAGCCTCTGCGACGGTGATGGATGCCGGTATCCACTACGACACCGGTGAGCACTGGCTGTTCAGCCTGAATGCCAGCAACCTGCTGGATCGTCACTATGTTGCCTCTTGCTACAGCGCCTCGACCTGCACCTATGCCGCAGGTGCTGACGTGCTGGCAACGGCGCGCTACCGCTGGTAATGAGATGAGAAGACGCACTTTTCTGCAAACGATCGCCTTGCTCCCGCTAGCGGGTATGGCGTGTCGGGTTGGTGCGTCTTCTCTGCCCGCTCCCCGTTTAGTGGTACTCGACTGGGGACTGGTGGAAACGCTGCTGGCCATCGGGGTGGTCCCGGTTGGCGTCGCCGAGATCGCGGGTTACCACGACAATGTGGTGACCCCGGTAATCCCGGCACAGGTTCCCGATGTTGGATTGCGCCTGGCACCCAATCTGGAGTGGCTACAACAACTGGCACCGGACTATATCCTGATCAACTCCAGCCAGGAGTCACAGCGCGCAATGCTGGAGCGTATCGCACCGGTACGCGCCTTTGCCATTTACAGCGACAGTGGCACTCCGTATCAACACGCCATTACGGCAACCCATCAACTGGGTGAACTGTGTCAGCAACAGGTTGCGGCGGCACGGTTAATCGCTGAGGCGGCAAATGCGTTGCAGCCGGTGACCCCGTCGCGACAACCAGATATCCCCCTGTTTCTGATCCGCTTTTTCGATGCGCGCCATATCGGTATCTATGGTCAGCACAGCCTGTTTCAGGATGTGCTGGATGCTTTAGGGCTTACTAACGGCTGGCACCAGACGACCGATTACTGGGGGATTAGCGTCACCGGGCTGGATAGTCTGGCAGTGAGGGATGACGCGCGGATCCTTTATTTTACCCCGTTACCCACCAATATGACGCACGGCCTGACAGACAATGCGCTATGGCAGGCTTTGCCTGCGGTACAGGCCGGCCATAGCGCAGCATTACCGGCGTTTTGGGGCTTTGGCATGCTGCCTTCTGCGATTCGTTTTGCCCAACAGTTATCCGCGGTGCTGGCAGCATGAAGCGCGGGTCAGCTATCGCGTTATTGTTGGCTGTGCTACTGAGCCTGCACAACTTGACACAATTGTTACCCGCAGCGCAGTGGCGCGAGTTGCTCCCCTGGACGGCAAACCCTGATATTCACCGGTTGTTGGTATTGCAGAGCTGGCTGCCTCGTCTGGCAATCAGCCTGTTATGCGGTGCCGCGCTGGGGCTGGCAGGCTTACTGTTTCAGCAAACGCTGCGCAATCCACTGGCTGAGCCAATGACACTTGGCGTTGCCGCCGGGGCACAACTTGCCCTGTCATTGACCACCGTATTTCTCCCGCACTGGCTGGCAGCCAGTTCCTGGATCACCCTCGCCGGTGCGCTTATCGCTGCCGTGCTGGTACTGACGCTTGCGGCCTCGCGTGGGCTGGAACCCTCCAGGGTCGCCATTGCCGGGTTGGTGGTGAGTTTATTCTGTGGCTCGTTAATCACGGTGCTGCAATTGTTATACGCCCCGTATTTGCACAGTTTATTTATCTGGGGAGCTGGCTCACTGGTGCAGCAGGGCTGGGGCAATGTCCGTTTGCTCGGTGGACAATTGTTGGTCGGCTGGCTGATGGCGCTGATGTTATGTCGTCCGTTGCAACTGCTGGGGTTAGGAGACATGCACGCCAGCAGTCTCGGCTTGCCCAGTCGCTACATGCGGCTGGTCGGATTTTCGCTGGCAGTCCTGCTGACCGCCGCAGTAGTCAGTGCCGTGGGAGTGATTGGCTTTGTCGGGTTGGCTGCGCCGGCGCTGGCACAGTTACTCGGTGCCCGCCGTCTGGTACAGCGATTACTGCTGGCCCCGTTATGTGGCGCGCTATTACTGTGGGCCACCGATCAGGCCGTTCAACCGTTCGCCAACGCATTGGGGGAACTGGTGCCAACCGGTGCCGCGACCGCGCTGTTTGGCGCACCGCTAATCCTCTGGTTGCTGCTCAGAATGCGCACCCCGTCAGTACCGTTCAGCTCGGTTAATGCTGCCGCTGAGGGGGCACAGGTTGCGGATGGTCGATTGTATCTGCTTAGCCTCGCTCTGTTTCTGTTACTGGTGCTGACTCTCCTGCTGTCGCTGGTTTTTGGCCGCGCGCCCAACGGCTGGAACATGGCGTCACTGTCCCCGCTGTCGCCACTGCTGCCCTGGCGCTGGCCACGCTCCCTGGCGGCTTGTGCCGCGGGGATGATGCTGGCTGCGGCAGGCGTGCTGCTACAACGCTTTAGTGGTAATCGGCTGGCCAGCCCGGAGATGATGGGAGTCAGTGCCGGCGCGGCGTTGGGAATGCTGGCATTAACCCTGGTGACCGGCGAGGTGTCGCACAGTTTGCGTTTTGCTGTTACCAGCGCCGGGGCACTGCTGGCGCTACTGATGATTTTGTCTTTCTCGCGTCGTCACCATTTCGCAGCCGATCGCGTGCTGTTGGTCGGCGTCGCCATCAGCGCGCTGTTCCAGGCCCTGGTGGCAACCATCATCGCCTCCGGAAACGAACGTGCCGTGACATTGTTGAGTTGGCTCTCTGGTTCAACCTATACCATCATGCCTGGCGATGCCGTAACCGCGCTACTGCTGGCGTTGACGCTCAGCGTGCTGACGGGGTTGTTCCGTCGCTGGATGATGATTCTGCCGCTCGGCCCCACCTGTGCCAGTGCGGTGGGAATCGCGCTGGCGCAAACACGTCTGCTCACGCTGGGTTTGATCGCCATGTTGACAGCAGGGGCTACGCTTACCGTCGGTCCGATATCCTTTATTGGTCTGACCGCCCCGCATATTGCCCGCCTGCTGGGTGCCCGTCGCCCCGGCCAGCAGTTACTGCTGGCCATTCCCTGCGGCGCACTGATGATGGTGGTGGCCGACTGGATCGGGCGCAACCTGCTGGCACCACAGGAACTTCCGGCAGGGCTGGTTGCTACCTTACTCGGTGCCCCCTACATGATGTGGCTATTCACCCGCCGCGAGAGTCGCTCATAACGACGGGCGTTGCGCCAGCCACTCGTCGCGCGTGATTTCCCAATTGCCCGCCAGCATTTCTCCACCGACAAAGGCTTTGCTGAAGGTTTCAATCAGTCGCATCCCGCTGCGTTCTGAGATCCGTCGTGACGCCTGGTTATCCATCGCTTTTGGCACGCGTAAACGGGGTTGTTGCAGGGTCTGAAACCAGAAATCTGTTATCAGAGTACAGGCTTCACTCATCAATCCTTGCCCCTGCCACTCCGGTACCAGCCAGAAACCACGGTTATCTTCATCACCTGCGCGTAACGAGATCAGGCCGATTAGCCGATCCGGATCCGAGCGATGACGCAAGCTCCAGTGCCATGCCTGTCCCGCGACCATAGCCGGTAACGCGACCTGATCAACGAAAAAACGGGCGCCGTCCGACGGATAGGGCCAGGGCACCGCATTGGTTAAATGACGCACAATTTCCCAGCGCGGAAAAACCTGTTGTATCTGGATAGCATCGTCGCTTTGTAAGGGTTCAAGTAGCAAACGCGGGGTAGTAAACCGGGGTACTGTCATCTCAACCTCCTGTTGGGGAACTGCTTAAGCTTTATCAGAAAAAAATCAGTTTTAACAATGTTTTTACCCAAAACATCAGTCAGTTGCCGTAAGCAATCAATATGGACCAGGATCACACTTTTGGCAGATTGTGACAGCAATTCATCTGATTGAAACAAAACTGTCACAGACATCCCCTACCTTATAGCTTCCTGTTTTTCGATGGAAAACCGATATGGTCATCAAAGCAAAAAACCTGCAGGACGCTGAAGAACTCCTGCACTCCGGTATCAGCAAAGTCGAACTGGCTTACGATATCGGTAGCGACGATTTCTTCCGCCTGGCGTCTCGCTGGTGCGATCGCGGAGCGCGCATCAGCAAAGGCCATCAGCATTTTGTGGTATCGATCAAGAGTTTTGCCATTCCCCCCAATGACTAAAGACGGTGAGCGCTGAGCTTGCCCTCTCTCCGGCTGACTGATTAAATAGCTTTTTCCGTCAGCCGTGATTCTCTATGTTTACCTTCTCCTCACCGCTTGCCCTCCCAGACTCACCTTTTTTCACTGCTGCCGGTTTAACGTCTGGATCTCTGCTGCTGGCCGGGTGTCAATTCGAGCAACAGCACTGGCAGGCCGATCTGCATCAGCGCTGGCAACTCCCCCTACCCGCTGCGCTGGCAAACGCTGTGGTCAAACGTAAGTCGGAACACCTCGCCAGCCGCTGGCTGGCGCGTGAAGTGTTGCTGCAATTGGGCGTGGAGGGCTTCGTGCTGCGTAATGCGGCGGATCGTTCCCCCTACTGGCCTGCTGGCATTCAGGCTTCGCTATCGCACAGCCATAATCAGGTGGTGATGGCGGCCACGCGAGAACCGCTGTGTGTCGGGGTGGATGTGGAACAGGTGATGAGCAACGATACTGCCCGGGAAACGGCAGAAATGCTGATGAACACCCAGGAACGCCAGTTGCTGGAACAACTGGCGCTTCCTTTTGCCCAGGGGGCGACGCTGCTGTTTTCCCTGAAGGAGAGTCTTTACAAAGCGCTGTGGCCGCAGTTACATCAGCCAATGGATTTCTTGCAGGCCGCATTGTGCGAGGCCGATCTGACCACCGGTAGCGCCGTACTGCGCTTAACCGCCGATTTTGGTAATGGATTTAATCAGGACGTTGCTTTGCAGGCGCGTTTTTGTTGTGAAGCGCAGCGCATTATCACGCTGGTGACTCACCCGCTTGCCGGGCAATAAAAAACCGGCTCAGAACCCTCCAGAGCCGGTAACAACACAAGACGACAGAAAATGTTCCAGGGAGGCAGAAACCGAAGTCTCTGCTGGTGGTTAACTTAGCGCGCTCCGCCTCCGCTGACCAATAACCCTTTCCGCTAAGCTTTGCCAGTTGGCGTTAATGGCCGGTATCGGTACGTTTTACCGCATCGAGCGTCGCCATTTCACGTTCTCTGCCGGTCAGTTCACTCAGTTTGCCATCACGCATTTCCAGCAGACGGTCAGCATGGATAAAGTAGTGATCGTCATGGCTGATGGCGAACACCGTCTTGCCCGACTCCTGTAACCACGGCAGCAATTCACGATAGAAGATACGACGGAAGTGCGGGTCCTGATCGGCTGCCCATTCATCAAGCAGCAGGATGTCACGCTCCTCGGCTGCGGCCAACAGCAGCGCCAGACGTTTGCTCTGCCCTTTTGACAGTTGCAGGTTCAACACCTTGTTGCCTGCCAGCTTCAATTTATCCTGCATTTTCAGGCGTTCCAGCCACTGCTGCACCAATGCCGGATTGGCGGGCTTGCCTGCCCGGTTGATCAGGCGATCAAACAGATGCACATCTGTGAATACCGCGGAGAAGTGCTGGCGATACGCCTCCAGGTTATGCCAGTCAACCACCTTACCATCCAGCAACAGCGCGCCAGATTGCGGCTGGTACAGGCCGGTGAGCAGCATTGCCAGCGTCGATTTACCACTGCCGTTACCCCCAATCAGAAACACCAGCTCGCCACGTCGTAAAGTCAGGTTAATCGGCCCCACTTCGAAGCCATGTTCGCCATAATGGAAGCGCACATCGCGCAGCTCCAGCGTTTGCCAGTCACCAATCGCAGGCAAGTTTTTAAATTCCGCCTCATAGGGGGCGAGGTCAAAGGTATGGAGTTTGCGGAACGCCACCTGCGCGCTGAGCAAGGTCGGCAACGCCCCCACTGCCGCCAGCAGCGGCGTGCGCAGGAACAGCAACGTCAATGAATAGGTGGCAGCCACGGCGGTATTGGCCCAGCCAAGACCGTTAGCCATCCAGAACACGATGCCAATCGCGCCAAGCATCATAATGTTTGACCAGTTCACCGCGCTCAGGTGGAATGTATCGGCACGCACAATATGGTGACGATAGCTGTTGGCATTTTCCTGATAGACGTTGTCGTAAATCAATTGCGCGCGTTGACGGTTCAGCTGTAGCTCTTTACGTCCTTCAATGATGGTCTGATAGTCGCGATACAGGTCATCCTCCACCTCACGTAACTTAGCCATATGCTGATATACGCGTGACACCAGCAGCCAGCCGCCAACCAGAGTCACCACCAACCACACTGACGTTACCAGCAGCATTTTGGGTGAGAGCCACGCCATATACAGCGCAGAACCGAGGGTAATAATGATGCCCTGAATCAGTTCAGGCAGGCGCACAAAGGCGATAGTAATCGCGCGCACATCACTGGTCAGCCCGGCCAACAGTTGTGCGTTGCCGATCTGTTCAAGACGCTCCACGCGGGTGTCGAGAATACGCTTGATAAACTCCCCACGCAGACGCCAGACAAACTGATGCCCGAGCAACGTTAACGAAAGCTGTGAGCCCAGCGTCACCGCCATCAGCAAAAACAGTTGCAGGAGGAATTCTGGCAATACACCAACCGAGGTATTCACGGCCGTGATCAGCTCGCTATTGATCCAGGCGATCATGCCGATGCCAAGCGCGGCGCTGAGTAAAGTAAGAAGGATGACGCCAATAAAAGGCCAGCGGAACTGGCGATAAACAACCTGAAGCAGAGCCATTAAAAGGTTCCAGCAAGTAAAAAAGCAGCTAGCAGTTTAATGGGGCGTCAAATGATAGCAAGAATAATTCTCAACCCACCCTTGCCTCTGCCAGGTCCGTAGTAGCGCGATAAATCGCGTCACTACGAATTAATGCGCACGGCGGAATGTGAGGTTGTAGCGGAAGGCGCCCGCCTGCGGATGAACGCCGGGCTTGAGCGGCAGGATGCCGTGATAACGCAGGCGCGACGGACCGCCCCACACCACGATATCGCCATGCTCCAGCAGTACGCGTTGCGTGGCATCGCCGCGCTCAAAACCACCGAACTGGAAAACGGCAGGCAACCCGAGCGACACGGACACGATCGGCTGTCGCAAATCCTTCTCATCTTTATCCTGATGCAACGTCAGTTTTGCCCCCGGTTCATAACGGTTGATCAGGCAAGCATCAGGATTGAAACCACTGAATCCCGCCTCCTGTGCCGTCTGTTGCGCCAGCTCGCGGAACAGGGAGGGCATTGGCGGCCATTTATGACCGCTATGGTTGTCCTGCTCGGTATATTGATAACCACGCGAGTCGCTTGACCAGCCTAAATCACCGCAATTGGTCATCGCCACCGACATACGGTGTCCACCGGGGGTAATACGATGGGCAAACGGATTCTGCGCGGCGATAGCATATATTTCCGCCAGCAGCGCATCCGCCTGATCACGCGCGCGGCGACGCAGAATCACCGCCCCTTCTGCCAGCGGTTCCTGCCACGGCGCTTCTTCACTAAACAGATCCAGCATCTGCGCCTCCGTTATGGGTGGTCATCCACGGAAATCAGGAAGGATTTAAATTGGGGCGACATCCAGTGAGTAAAACCGTCGCCCTGTTTGGTGATCAGATACACCGCCAGATGCTCCTTCAGCGCCAGCGCTTTCGCGCGTTCAGTGCCCAGCACCATCAAGCCGGTATCCCAGCCATCGGCCTCCAACGCAGTGGTGGCAATCACCGTTGCCGACACCAGTTTATGCTCAATCGGTCGACCGGTACTGGGATCGATAACATGAGAAATACGTTTACCATCCAGTTCATAATAGTTGCGATAACTGCCGGAGGTGCTGATACCGTGGCCTTGTAAATCGACCCGCGCCTCCACCGCATTCTCACGATCGGTGGGTTTCTGGATCGCCACCCGCCACGGCTGGTTTTGTGCATTGTGACCCCGACTCAGCACCGCGCCGCCTACCGATACCAGATAATCGGTGATCCCTTGCTGCTCCATCAGGCGTGCCAGATGATCGGTAGCGTAACCCTCGCCCATAGTGGACAGGTCAACATACAAACCCGGCAGATCTTTTTGCAGCCACTGGCCGTTAACCGCCTGAATCACACGCAGATGTTGCAAACCCGTGAGCGCCTTCGCTGCTGCGATTGCAGCGTCTGACGGGGTATGCGCCGGTTGCTTTGTCGGACCAAACCCCCACAAATTCACCAGTGGTCCGACGGTGATATCCATAGCACCTGCGGTTTTTTGTCCAATACGCAAGGCCTCCGTCACAATATCCGCCATATCGGCACTGACCGGCTGTGGATCTGTGCCCTGATACTGATTGAAGCGCGACAACACCGAATCCGCTTTCCAGGTGGAGAGTTCACCATCATCATGGTCAAGCTGCTGCTGTATCGCTTGCTGAAGTGCTGCTTTACGTTGTTCATCCACACCGGCAACACTGACACGCCATACGGTACCCATGGTTTTACCTTCCAGTACCAGGCTTGCCCGGCTGGCGGTTTGGTCGCAACCGCTTACCCCGACCACAACCAGACAGGTCAGCAGAATATTCTTAAAACGCATCTAATCCTCATCTGTAACGCTTTAATAATGTCTATTTCAAAGCATAACTCGCTTGTAAATCAGGCTAAAGTCGCTTGAAGTCGGTGACAAGCTACCGCAGGATAACCCGTTCCTGCACAACCGCGAAGACCGGAGCGTGAGATGATCTATGCAATTCTTGTCGTGGCCGCTGGCCTGTTTTTCTACAGCAGCCTGAAATGCTGGCAACACTATCGCCACCGTCATCTGCGCGGGCGTTAAATTTTTGCACCAGAAAGACCCGCGTTGCACCGCTTCAGCGCTGGCGCAGTGTAGCAAAGCCAGGATGGCGCGCGTGGCGCTGAGAGCGGTGCTGTGGCACGAATTCTGCATCGTTGACGCTGAGTTGAATATCAGCGAGGCAGTAAAATGGAAAAGGCAAAAACACAACAGGATAAATGGCAACAGTGGCTGAGCTTCTCAGCATTCACGCTGGCGGGAGTAGCACTGGAAGGCAGTCTGCCCCCGGCTCAGCCTCAATTACAGCAGGCACCCAAAGCCAAAAAATGGCGTGCCATGCCATAAACGCCGCTATAAACCCAATTCACTCAGGCCCGGATGATGGTCCGGGCGTCGCCCCAATGGCCAGTGGAACAGACGCTGAGATTCAGCAATCGGCAAATCGTTGATGCAAGCGTAGCGCGTGATCATCAGTCCATCTGCACCAAAGTGCCAGTTCTCATTGCCAAAGCTGCGGAACCAGTTGCCGCTATCATCACGCCATTCATAGGCAAACCGTACCGCCAGCCGGTCATGATGCCAGGCCCACAACTCTTTAATCAGCCGATACTCCAGCTCGTTAGCCCACTTGCGTTGTAAAAACGCCACCACTTCGGATCGGCCATTGACAAATTCGCTGCGATTGCGCCAGCGCGTATCCTCACTGTAAACCTGTGCGACCCGCTGTGCGTCGCGACTGTTCCAGGCATCCTCTGCCATGCGGACTTTTTGCATGGCGCTCTGTTCATTAAACGGGGGAATCAGCATCATCGTCTCCTTGTATGTAGACAGATCTGTCTACTTGATTCATCCTGCCGTATGTAGACAATTCTGTCTACCCCATTTTATCGGTGACATTATGCTCGCACCCCTGATCTTCGATCCGCAGGCCTCCGCCCGCGATCGCATTCTCAACACCGCCCAACGTCTGTTTTATCAGCAGGGCATCCGCGCCACTGGCATTGATAAGGTGATTGCTGAAGCAGGCGTTACCAAAGTGACTTTTTACCGCCACTTTCCAGCCAAAAACGCGCTGATTCTGGCGTTCCTGCAACAGCGCCATCAACGTTGGATGAGCGCCTTTGGCACAGCGCTGGCGCAGCAGCCAGAATTGGTGGACGCCCTGCCCGACGCCCTGCTTAGTTGGTTTAATGAAGCGGATTTCCGTGGCTGTGCCTTTATCAACAGCGCAGCAGAGCTGGGGGATAGCCTGCCAGAAGCCAATGTTCTGATTATTGGCCATAAAAGAGAGATGGCGGCAGCGATCGGGCAGAAACTTAGCGCTGAACAGCGGGATAAGATCGGTCAGATTGTGTTGCTGGTGGAAGGCGCGATTGTGCAGGTGCAACTGGGTGAAGCGGTACTGGATACGATCGGGATGTTACGCGCGGCATTGAGTACACTGCTAAAAACCGGAGCGTGACCACGAGGCCACGCTCCACAACACTTCTTAGAACTGGTAAACCAGGCCCAGTGCTACGATGTCGTCGGTGTTGATACCGGCGGCCTGGGTGAAGTTGTTGTCGTCCAACAGGTTGATCTGGTAGTCAACATAGGTGGACATGTTTTTGTTGAAGTAGTAGGTCGCGCCTACGTCGATATATTTTTTCAGGTTCTGGCTGCCATAACCTTCGATGTCTTTACCACGAGAGGAGATGAAGGCCAGAGACGGACGCAGACCGAAGTCGAACTGGTACTGTGCAACCAATTCCCAGTTATCCGCTTTGTTGGCGTAGCCATAAGCTGAGGCATCGCTGGAACCGAAGCGGGTCGCATTATAAGAACGGGTGTACATTGCCGCCAGATAGATGTTGTTGGCGTCATATTTCAGACCACCGGTGTAGGCATCAGCACGATCGCCACGACCGAGGATACCCGCAGAACCGCCGTTCTGGTTGTTGGTACGGTCAGACGACATCATCGCAGCACCAACACCGAAGCCAGCACCGATATCATAGGTGGTGCTCAGACCGTAACCGTCACCGTTCTCACCCAGTACATCACGGCCAGATGAAGATTCAGTCGGGTTATCGTTTTTGCCCTGATACTGCACAGCAAAGTTCCAGCCATCAACCAGGCCGAAGAAGTTGCTGTTGCGGTAGGTGGCCAGGCCGTTGCTACGCTGGAACATAAAGTTGTCCGCACCGTAGGTGTCACCACCAAACTCTGGCAGGACGTCGGTCCATGAACCGATGTCATACAGCACGCCGTAGTTACGACCATAGTCGAATGAACCGGCGTCGCCGAATTTCAGACCAGCAAAACCAACACGGGTAAAGCTGTTAGCGGTGCCTTGTGACTCAGTGGTGTTCAGCGCAGCCTGGTACTCCCACTGACCATAACCGGTCAGTTGGTCGGTGATCTGAGTTTCACCTTTAAAACCGAAGCGCAAGTAAGACTGATCACCGTCACTGCTGTCGTTGTCGGAGAAATAGTGCAAACCGTCAACTTTGCCGTAGAGGTCTAATTTGTTGCCATCTTTATTGTAAATTTCCGCTGCATTTGCAGCGCCTGCTACCAAAAGCGCAGGAATCATCAGGGAGAGAACACGAAGTTTCATTTTATTACCCTCTGTAATGTGCCTTATTTATGCCACTGCGAGCTGAGCGAATAAAAATCAGCCGGCAATCCATTGTTATTTTATACCGGGCAATAATCTATCATGAAAATGATACTAAATTTCCAAAAGTGTTTCATTGTATTAAATAGATATTTCTAAATGTAAATTTAGGGGAACTAATAATCAGCACGCATCGGTAAAAAATATAGCACGTATTGATAAACCGTTTTTTTATCTTTTAAAATCAATAAAATGAATAACGCCCCCTTTCAGCACTGAATGATAAAACTTTTCAGCCATCAGAGAATACAATTACACCCGCTATCATCATTTATTTCATTATTACCTTCATTCACCCCGAATGAGATGTTTACCCTAAATTCCCGCCGGACATGATTGTCCGGCATTTTTTTATCCGCATTTCACTTCAATTTGTCATTTTCCGTAAACTTAGTTGACTGGGTACAATTAAGGCAATCCTGAGATCACATTAATTGCTTAATTCCGCACATTTTGTTTAATAATAAGATAAAAAAGCGGAATGTTAATTTCCGCCCGTAACAAAGTTAATTGGAATTATTTGCGGACTGCAATATTAACGTCTACGGATTACTTCTTCGAATTTATTCAGCGAGTTAAACCAACCCCTAATGATTGGTTTATAGCCGTTTTTATTTATAGTAGCTTCGGCGTCACAGATAATCAGTGCCAAAATAAACTAGCCATATCACGACCAGGACTTAAGCCATTATTTCCCGGTCAGCAACAGGGCCGCGCTCAGGCAAGTTTCTCATCAACTCGTGACAGACATCACAAATTCCTTTCTGACCACCCTGCGCTTTTTCAGCTAACCTTTTGAATCTACGTTAGATAATTTGAGTTAAGTTCAATCAACTCGCTTCCCCGACTCTAGGAAAGTTCTGGAAAAAAAATGCAGCGTCGTAAAAGTCGGTAAAATGCCCTCTTAATCCTGATTTTCGATGGCACGGTACGGGTCTTTAAACCCGCGCAGCACCTGCTGTTGCGGCGAGTTGATGCTAAAATCGCCCTTTTATATAGAGAAAGATAATAACCTCATGACAGCACTGGACGCCGCACAACAGCCACAAGACGCACGCCATCTGCACTGGTCAACCCGCACCGTATTCCTGATCAATGGTCTTGGCATGTCAGCCTGGGCTCCGCTGGTGCCGTTCGCCCGCGACCGCCTGCATTTATCCGGCAGTATGCTGGGCGCGTTATTGCTGTGCCTGGGTATTGGTTCTCTGGCCGCCATGCCGGTTACCGGCAAGCTGGTGGCTCGTTTCGGCTGTAAACGGGTGATGCTGTGCTCCACCGCGCTGGTGCTGGCGATGTTGCCGCTGCTGGCAACCTCCCACCACACGTTATTGATGGCGCTGACGTTGATGCTGTTTGGTGCCGGGTTAGGTACGCTGGACGTGGCAATGAACTATCAGGCGGTTGAGGTCGAAAAGGCTGCGCGCCGTCCGATGATGTCCGGCTTCCACGCCTT
Source organism: Pantoea sp. X-Soil-TKNS-1279 (assembly GCF_059730565.1). Lineage (NCBI taxonomy): Bacteria > Pseudomonadati > Pseudomonadota > Gammaproteobacteria > Enterobacterales > Erwiniaceae > Pantoea > Pantoea sp. X-Soil-TKNS-1279. Next base: position 2,963,009 of record NZ_AP035948.1, read on the forward strand.
CTTTAGCCTGGGAGGCATTCTGGGGGCCGGGACGGTGAGTCTGCTGATGAGCGCAAGTTTGTCGCCGCTGGCTGCCGTTGGTGTGGTAATGCTGGTGATGGTGTTGCTGTTGCTGCGCAGCCAACCCGGCATGATGACCACCCGCCTGTATCAACCCGATCAACCCTGGCTGGTACGTCCGCGCGGCTGGGTGGCGTTTCTCGGCTTGCTGTGCTTTATCCTGTTTCTGGCGGAAGGGGCAGTTCTCGACTGGGGGGCGTTGTTGTTGTTACAAAGCCCGGAGATGACAACCAGCCTGGCCGGATTGGGTTACGCCGTGTTTTCTGTCGCCATGACGCTGGGGCGTTTCACTGGCGATAAGATTATTCAGCGTTGTGGTCGTTACCCGGTGATGCTGGGCGGTGCGCTGGCTGCCGCCGCAGGGATGACGCTTGCCGTGTTGATCCCCTGGCCGTTAATGGCGCTGCTGGCATTTCTGTTGGTCGGCTTCGGCCTCGCCAATACGGTGCCAATGTTGTTCAATGCGGCAGGAAATCAACACGATATGCCGTCAAATCTGGCGATTTCCGCCATGACAACCTTAGGCTATGCAGGTATTCTTTCAGGTCCGGCTTTGATCGGATTGATATCCCAGTGGATCAGCCTGAGCGGCGCATTTCTGCTTATCGCCCTGCTGCTGCTGGCCGTGGCTGCCAGTGCCCGACTGGTTGCGCGATAATTTCAGGTGCCTGAGACGCTATGCTGCCTTACAAATTCCCTCTGACATCCGGCAATGTGACCCGCTTTTTTGTGGTGTTCAACCTGGTGCTTTTTCTGGCGCTGGGCGCAATGGTCCACAACAGCGTCAACGCCTGGGTGACAGAAAAACGCTACGCCATGACCGATCTGGCCCGCGCCATGCAGAAACGCATCGATGCCTATCGCTTCGCCACCTGGCAGATCTATGAAAACCTTGCGACCAGTGCGGCTGGCTCTGCGCCGAACAGCAGTTTGCAGGAAACCCGTCTGCGCCCGGATGTCTATTATCTGGAAAAAACGCGCCGTAAAACCGAAGCGCTGATTTTTGGTTCTCACGATAGCAGCACGCTGGACATGACCATGCGCATGTCCAACTACCTCGACACCCTGTGGGGCGCAGAGAATCCAACCTGGTCGATGTATTTCCTCAATGGTCAGGATAATAGTCTGATCATGATCTCTACCCTGCCGCTGAAAGACATGGCGACACGGTATAAAGAAAGCGCCATCAATTCCCTGGTGGACAGTCGCCGTGCTGAGATGCTGCAACAGGCCAATGCGCTGGATGAGCGCGAAAGCTTTTCGCCCCTGCGTCATTTCGCCTGGCAGAACGATCACTACTTCACTCTGCGCACCACCTTTAATCAGCCGGGCCATTTAGCGACGGTCGTGGCTTTTGATTTACCGGTGAATGATCTTATTCCACGCAGCATGCCGCTGGAAAATTTCCAGTTGCGTCAGGACGCGACTCAGACCAGCAGCACCGATGACGAATCCAGCGAAAGTACGCATGTTTCGTTGGTAAACCCGAATCTGGAGATTGCCGCCTCGCTGCCCAGCACCTCATTGCAGCTGGTTTATCGTGTGCCGCTCACCAGTCTGGCGCTGGATACCCTGCGTAATCTGCTGTGGCCGCTGCTGATCAATTTGGTGCTGTTCCTGCTGTCGATTGCGGGGATCACCCTGCTGCGCCAGCAGTCACTGCGCCCGAATGAGAACCAAAGCGCTGAGCTGGACTCGCTGCGCATGTTGAATGAGGAGATTGTCGCCAGTCTGCCGGTCGGACTGCTGGTGTATGACTTCGCGACTAACCGCACTCTCCTCAGCAACAAAATCGCCGAACATCTGCTGCCGCATCTGAATCTGCAAAAAATCATCAATATGTCAGATCAGCATCAGGGTGTGTTACAGGCCACGATCAATAACGAAGTGTACGAGATCCGCCATGCCCGTAGCGTACTGTCGCCACATACCCAACTGTTTATGATGCGCGATCAGGATCGCGAACTGCTGGTGAACAAAAAGCTGCAAAAAGCCCAGCAGGTACTGGATCGTAACCACCAGATGCGCCAGCAGTTGATGCATAACCTCGGCCATGCGCTACATCGCCCACTGGAAAGTATGGTGATGCAACTGGTGCAACTCAGCCAGCGTGACGATGATGAAAGCGTGCTTGACCTGCTCGACGAAAGTCAGGGTCTGGCACGCCTGGTGGATGACATCGTGCTGCTTAATCGTCTGGAAGCACATGACTGGTCACCGGATGCCAGCCGTTTTAACCTGCAAGAATTGTTAGATGAGATCGCGCTGGAGAGTCTGCCGCTGCTGCGCCGTAAAGGACTGGCGTTAGTCGTGAATAATCACCTCGCCAATGATGAAATGCGCTTCGGCGATCGTCGGGCACTGCGAAAAGTGCTGACCACCCTGATGCATTACTCATTGACCACCACGCAATGGGGCAAGATCTCGCTGGAGATCAAAGCCAGCGAAGGCAAAGCAGACCGTATTCTGCTGCAACTGGTGGACACCGGCTCGGGACTGACCGTCGATGAGTTGTCCAATGTCGATTTCCCGTTCCTTGGCGATACCACCCAGGACCGCTTTGGTCAGGCATCGGGGATGGCTTTCTTTCTGTGTAAACAGCTGTGCAAGCAGATGGGTGGCACCCTGGAGATTGTGGCGAAACCGGATATTGGTACGCGTTACAATATTCAACTGCCGCTGGCGCTGGAGCAGCAAACCGAGCAGGAAGAGAAACTGCTGGAAGGCGTCAGCGTGCTGGTGGATATCGCGATGGAAGATGTGCACAAAATTGTTTGCCGCCACCTGGAGAACTGGGGGGCGAAATGCCTGACCTCTGACGAACGCTTGTCAGGGCAGGAACATGATGTGCTGGTCACTGACGATCCGGCCCGACTGAGTGGTTGGGCGTTGTTACTGGCCGGTGACGAAATGGGTCACCACGCACTCAATGATCAGCAGTTCCGTGTCAATTTTAATCTCAGCAATGCGCTGTTGGATGCACTACTGGCGTTGATCGAGAAGCAACTGGCCCATGATTTGATGGAGGAGAATAACGAAGATGAGACTGCCACACCGCTACTAAGCGGAGGCTATTTTCAGCTGTTTACCGAGACAGTACCGCCTGATGTCAAGAGACTGTATACTGAGGCGGCGGAGAAGGATTACCCCTCGCTTGCTCAGACAGCGCATCGCCTGAAAGGCGTGTTTGCCATGCTAAATCTGGTTCCAGGTAAACAGCTTTGTGAAGAGTTAGAACAGCACATTAAAGTATGTGACGATTCAACCATTAAAAATACCACCAGTGACATTGACACTTACGTCAATCAACTGCTGCAGCAAGGTAACCCATAAGATGAATAACTTGAATGTAATTATTGCCGATGACCATCCAATTGTTCTGTTTGGTATCCGTAAATCTCTGGAACAGATTGAATGGGTCAACGTTGTAGGTGAGTTTGAAGACTCAACAGCACTGATTAACAGCCTGTCCAAACTGGATGCCAATGTCCTGATCACTGACCTCTCCATGCCTGGCGAGAAGTACGGCGACGGTATCACCCTGATTAAATACATCAAACGTCACTATCCGGATCTCTCGATTATCGTTCTGACCATGAACAATAACCCGGCGATCCTGAGTGCCGTGCTGGATCTCGATATCGAAGGGATTGTGCTGAAACAGGGTGCACCAACTGACCTGCCCAAAGCACTGGCCGCGTTGCAAAAAGGCAAGAAGTACACGCCGGAAAGCGTCGCCAAGCTGCTGGAAAAAATCAGCGCGGGTGGTTACGGCGACAAGCGCCTGTCACCTAAAGAGAGCGAAGTTTTGCGTCTGTTTGCTGAAGGCTTCCTGGTCACCGAGATTGCCAAGAAACTGAACCGCAGCATCAAAACCATCAGTAGCCAGAAGAAGTCGGCGATGATGAAACTGGGCGTGGATAACGATATCGCGCTGCTGAATTATCTCTCTTCGGTCAGCGCCACGCAGGTCGATAAAGAGTAATCCCTGGCAGGCGGTGCTAACGCACCGCGTGTTCTTGATAAGACTATCCCGTAACGGCGCGATTTATCGCGCCGTTACGCATCTGGAATGAAGGTCAGCCTTCCCGCGTCTTCCGCACCCGCTCTGCGTAGATCGCCAGCGTGGTTTTCAACACATCCAGCGTCACCGGTTTGGACAGACAATTATCCATCCCCGCCTCCATACAACGCTGTTTCTCTTCAGCCAATGCATTCGCCGTGACGCCAATCACCGGGAACGCATGTCCCAACTGACGTAGACGTTGCGTCAGACGGTAACCATCCATATTCGGCATATTCACATCACTTAACACGATATCGATATGGTTGCGGCTCAGTACATTCAATGCATCAACGCCATCCTGCGCGGTTTTCACCTGATAGCCCAGCGTACCCAGTTGTTCTGACAACAACATACGGTTGATAGGATGGTCATCGACAATCAGCACCATGATGTCTTCATAGCTGGCCTTTTCCGCCACAGCCCCCGGCAACGCCAGCGGTGCGGAGGTTTCGCTGTCGATAGCAATGCGATAAATACGTCCCAGCAGCACCGGCAATTCATGCAGCGTGGCGCTACTGTGCAGCCATAATCCCGGCTCGCTTTCCTGCGGCATATCAATATGTTCCCCGCTGATGCGAATGCGGGCTCGCAGGCTGTGGCCTGGCGCATCATCATGATCGCTGATCATCACATCATCGCTCCCTGCCCGGCCCTGATAGCGCGCCACCTGCATCCCCTGTTGTTGCAGCAGTCGCAGCAGAAAGCTGGCGAGGTAATCATTACGCAAATCGAGCCAGATCGCTTTTTCCTCCAGCCCCTCCAGCAACGGTGGCGGTGGCTGATGCCCGGCGTAGATTGGGATACGCACCACAAACTGACTGCCCATGCCTGGCTCGGAATCCACCTCGATATCGCCGTCCATCATGTTGATCAATTTTTCGCAGATAGCCAGTCCGAGGCCAGTCCCCTGGAAGTTACGCTGCACGCCACTGCCGACCTGGAAGAACGGATCGAACAAACGTGTTACCTCTTTGGCCGGAATTCCGACACCGGTATCACGCACGCGGAATGCCAGATACCCTTCGTGCTGGTAAGCATGCAGGATGATGCAACCGGTATGCGTGAACTTGATGGCGTTATTTAACAGGTTGGAGATCACCTGTTGCAGGCGTAGCGGATCCCCCTCCAACGCCAGCGGTACATCGTTTTCGATAAACACATACAACGCCAACCGCTTGCGAACCACCAGCGAGAGGTAGTTGCCGACGATATGGTTGATCACTTCACGCGGCGAGAACGGACGCGGTTCGATTTTCAGCTGTTCCGACTCAATTTTCGAGAAGTCGAGAATGTCGCTGATAATTTTCAGCAGCAGACTGGAGGAGTTGTTCATCGCCGTGACCAGTGAATCAACCCCCTTCGGCAGTGCTTTGGTTTGCAACAAATCAAGGTTGCCGATGATGCCGTACAGCGGCGTACGTAATTCATGGCTGACGGTGGCAAGGAACATCGATTTCGATGCACTGGCCTGTTCCGCCGCCTGCGCCATTTCCTGCAACGACTGCTCCATGCGCACACGCGCTGAGACATCCACCAGCACGCAAATGGCGACGTTTTCGTTGCGGTAGCGTGAATGGACAAAGCTGATTTGCAGGTTGGTGTTACTGCCGGTCAGCACGTCAACAAAGTTCACCTGCTGCCCGCCGATGATCTCGTTCAGACGCTGTCGATCTTCCTGAGTCAGCAATGTCAGATAGTTATGCGCCAGTTCATTACTCAGGATATTGGTGCCATCGCTGGTGCGCAAAATACAGATGCCAACCGGCGCCGAGGCGACAATTTTACGGTTGAACTGCTCATGCTCCTCCAGCCGATGCGCATTGTCTTCCGCCGGTAAAAACATCCGGCGTTCAAACACCCAGGCGAGGGTAAACAGCAGCAGTGCGCTGAAAATATTCAGCAACAGTGCATTAATCAGCATCAGTTTTAGCTGATCGACCAGGACATCGGTGGAGAGTGACCACACCACATTGAGGTCAGAAGGCGGCAGCGGTTTCTTCAGCACCAGTTGGCGGTAGCCGTCGAGATAGCCGAACCAGGTTTTGTCATCCGGAAGATCGTCGAGCGAGTAGCCAGGCCCCCCGCGACGCGAGCTCAACAGCGGGCGGTAGTTATCATCGGTGATGGTCGCCACCAGCGGCAGGCCGCCTGGCTGAATAAACTCATCGAGCCGGATATTTTGTTCCACCCCGAGTAACGCCTGAAGCTTGTTGGCGACATAGACCGGCATCACCATGTAGAAGCTGCCAACGCCAGGCTGCGAGCTTTCGGTGATCCAGTACATCGGATTACGGCGTTCGTCTTCGTTACTGCTGCGATAGTGCAGCACACGCTCGCGCAGTATCTTCAGGCTGCGTTCGCGATCCATCGTATTGCTACCGATGGTGAAATCCGCCAGACACTGATTTTCTCCGCCGATAAAGAACACCCGGTTCAGCTCATAGGCCGAAGCAAAGTTACTTTTCCAGTAGTTGATGTAGTAACTGAGTGAGTCGAGAGAATTGCGCCAGGTGCTGCTCATCGAGGTGCAATCACCGTCGGAAAATAACGGGGTAAATTGCGGCAACGTACCTTTACTGGTCGGGATGCCGTTGAGTACATCAAGGCCGCTGGCGCTGCTGGTCAGGCGATTTTCCGTGATGTATTTCAGTTCACGCATCACATCCGCCGAATGGCGCACATACCACTCCGCCTGGCCATAGTTGATATCGAATTCCTGACGAACCGCGTTCTCTTTCTCGTGCAGCACATTGATGATGTAAAAAGTGGTCAGCAGCGCACCCAGCGACCAGAGCAACAGCGCCAGCGCGCGAAACAGGTAGCGCGAAATGCGCAGCGTGGTGCGAAACGAGACGAGATATTTCAAAACAGGCTCAACTCACGGCAATAATCATGGCGAAACACTAGCTTTATCATCCCTTAAAAGCCAGTCAAAGCGCTCTTGGTGGCGAAAACTCTGAAAAAGAAACGGCAGGTCGGTTGCCCTGACCTGCCGTTGATTTTCAAGATTACGAATTACTCTTCTTCATCCGCATCTGGCGCGTCATCGTCATTATCGACTTCCGGCGTGATATCGTCATCGCCTTCCGCCACACTGCCGTCGATGGAATCCAGTTCTTCTTCTTCCACCGGTTCAGCAACGCGTTGCAGACCCACCACGTTTTCATCTTCTGCGGTACGAATCAGAATCACACCCTGGGTGTTACGACCCACCACGCTGACTTCCGATACGCGGGTACGCACCAGGGTACCGGCATCGGTGATCATCATGATCTGATCGCTGTCTTCCACCTGCACCGCACCGACCACCGGTCCGTTGCGTTCGGTGACCTTAATGGAGATCACACCCTGCGTGGCACGGGATTTGGTCGGGTATTCGCTGTTGGCGGTACGTTTACCGTAACCGTTCTGCGTCACCGTAAGGATGGCACCCTCTTCACGCGGCACAATCAGCGACACCACTTTGTCGCCTTCGGCCAGCTTGATACCACGAACGCCCGAAGCAGAACGTCCCATTGCGCGCACTGCCGACTCGGCGAAGCGCACCACTTTACCGGCGGCTGAGAACAGCATGGTTTCGTCGCTACCGTTAGTCAGCGCCACACCGATCAACTCATCGTCTTCACGCAGGTTGATGGCGATGATGCCGGCACTACGTGGGCGGCTGAACTCCTGCAACGCCGTTTTCTTCACGGTACCGTCAGCGGTCGCCATAAAGATGTTGAAGCCTTCGGTGTATTCACGCACCGGCAGAATGGCGGTGATACGCTCGTTGGCTTCCAGCGGCAGCAGGTTGACGATTGGACGTCCACGCGCGCCACGGCTGGCTTCCGGCAACTGATAGACCTTCATCCAGTAGAGACGGCCACGGCTGGAGAAACACAGAATGGTGTCGTGGGTGTTAGCCACCAGCAGACGGTCGATAAAGTCTTCTTCTTTAATACGGGCTGCGGATTTGCCTTTACCGCCACGACGCTGGGCTTCATAGTCCGACAGCGGCTGGTATTTGACATAACCCTGATGCGACAGCGTCACTACCACATCTTCCTGATTGATCAGGTCTTCGATGTTGATATCGGCGCTGTTGGCGGTGATTTCGGTACGACGTTCGTCACCGAACTGATCGCGCATCGCCACCAGTTCTTCGCGGATCACTTCCATCAGGCGCTCAGCGCTTTGCAGGATGTGGATCAATTCCGCGATTTGGTCGAGCAGCTCTTTATATTCATCAAGCAGCTTCTCGTGCTCCAGGCCGGTCAGTTTCTGCAAACGCAGATCCAGAATCGCCTGAGCCTGTTGTTCCGTCAGGTAATACTGACCGTCACGGATACCGAATTCTGCTTCCAGCCACTCCGGACGCGCCGCGTCATCACCAGCACGCTCCAGCATGGCAGCCACGTTGCCGAGATCCCACGCCTGAGCGATCAATCCGGCTTTCGCTTCTGCCGGGGTCGGCGCGCGACGGATCAGCTCGATAATTGGATCGATGTTGGCCAGCGCAATCGCCAGACCTTCAAGGATATGGGCACGGTCACGCGCTTTACGCAGTTCGAAAATGGTACGACGCGTCACCACTTCACGACGATGGCGGACAAAGGATTCCAGAATCCCTTTCAGCGTCATGATCTTCGGCTGGCCCTGATGCAGCGCCACCATGTTGATGCCGAACGAAACCTGCAACTGCGTCAGCGAGTAGAGGTTATTCAGAACCACTTCACCCACAGCATCGCGTTTGATTTCGATGACGATACGCATGCCGTCTTTGTCAGACTCATCACGCAGCGCGCTGATGCCTTCAACACGCTTCTCTTTCACCAGCTCGGCAATCTTCTCGATCAGGCGCGCTTTGTTCACCTGATAGGGAATTTCGTGAATGATGATGGTTTCGCGGCCGGTTTTGGCATCGGTTTCCACTTCGCCACGGGCGCGGATGTAGATTTTGCCGCGACCGGTACGGTAAGCCTCTTCGATACCACGGCGACCATTGATAATGGCAGCGGTCGGGAAATCGGGTCCCGGAATGTACTCCATCAGCCCTTCAACGCTGATGTTTTCATCGTCGATAAAGGCGAGGCAGCCGTTAATCACTTCCGTCAGGTTGTGCGGCGGAATGTTGGTCGCCATACCTACGGCGATACCGGACGAACCGTTCACCAGCAGGTTAGGAATTTTGGTCGGCAGGACTTCAGGGATCTGCTCGGTGCCGTCGTAGTTTGGCACAAAGTCGACCGTTTCTTTCTCCAGGTCAGCCAGCAGCTCATGGGAAATCTTCGCCATACGCACTTCGGTGTAACGCATAGCCGCGGCGGAGTCGCCGTCGATGGAACCGAAGTTACCCTGACCGTCAACCAGCATGTAACGCATGGAGAACGGCTGCGCCATACGGACAATGGTGTCGTAGACGGCGGAATCACCGTGGGGGTGATATTTACCGATAACGTCACCAACCACACGGGCGGATTTTTTATAGGCTTTGTTCCAGTCGTTACCCAGTTCGCTCATGGCAAAAAGCACACGGCGGTGCACCGGCTTCAGGCCGTCACGGACATCGGGTAAGGCTCGGCCAACGATGACCGACATGGCGTAATCGAGATACGAGTTTTTCAACTCTTCTTCGATATTGACCGGTGTAATTTCTCTCGCAAGGTCGCTCATGGAGCCGCTATCCCTCTACATAATCCCGGAATTCAAAGGTGCGAAAGTATATCACATTGCTTACATGGGGTGAATGTTAAGCGCGGTTTAATGCGGCTTTTCCTTCGTTCTGAGAGGTGCGCAGGCCGCGCTTAAGCGTTTATACTGAAGCCACATTTTGTCTGGAGTCATGATTCAATGAATGAACAACCGCAGGAAAGCCGCCAGAACGTCGATCACAACGAAATTGCCAAGTTTGAGGCAGTCGCATCGCGCTGGTGGGATTTAGAGGGTGAATTCAAGCCGTTACACCGGATTAATCCCCTGCGTCTTGGCTGGATTGCCCAGCACAGCAACGGCCTGTTTGGCAAAAAGGTGCTGGATGTCGGCTGCGGTGGCGGCATTCTGGCAGAAAGCATGGCGCGTGAAGGTGCCGATGTCACCGGGTTAGATATGGGGGCTGAACCGCTGGAAGTGGCGCGTCTGCATGCGCTGGAAAGCGGCGTCAGCGTCAATTACGTCCAGCAAACGGTGGAAGATCACGCTGCCAGTCACGCCGGTGCATATGATGTCGTCACCTGTATGGAGATGCTGGAGCATGTGCCCGACCCGCGTTCGGTGGTACTGGCCTGCGCGCAACTGGTGAAACCAGGCGGCGAAGTATTCTTCTCCACCATTAACCGCAACCCCAAAGCCTGGCTGCTGGCGGTGTTCGGTGCCGAATATGTGATGCGCATGGTGCCGCGCGGCACCCATGACGTGAAGAAATTTATCCGTCCGGCCGAGTTGCTGAACTGGGTGGATGAAACTCCGCTGCGTGAACAGGGGATGATTGGTCTGCATTACAACCCGCTGACCAACCAGTTCCGCCTGGGACGCGGGGTGGATGTGAATTATATGGTGCATACGCATCGTCAGATGTAATGGCACCTTGCGCGATGAATCGCGCCGCTACAATTTGTTCTCAGCCCGTAGCGGCGCGATTTATCGCGCAAGACAAACTATTCCGGGAATATCCCGTTAAACACCGTTTTCTTTCTCGGCTCGGACATCAGCGCCTCCAGCGCTTCGACACAGGCGAGATAGTGCGGTGTTTTTTTATGCGCCAGCACCGCCGCTTCATTGGCGTAAGCTTCGTAAATAAAAAAACGCGTCGGCACGTTGCTATCCTGCAACACATCAAAACGCATGTTGCCCGGCTCCTGCACCGCACCTAAATGATTTTCGCGAAAAACCCGTAGAAATTCGTCGATACAGTCAGGTTTGACATTAATCTCAACCAAAGTGACTTCCATTCGCCTGCTCCTTAAAAATCGTAGTTATCGATGTTGTCTTTGGTAAATACCACCCGCTCCGGCAACAGCACGATGCCGTTGTCTTTGGCCTCATAATTGTAGCCCTGCACGCTGTTGTCTGAGACTGTCACTTTCCCCACGCCAGGCACCTCCAGGGTATCGCCCGGATTAAGGTTGCCCTTCAGCAGTTGGTTGGCAACCGCGATAGAGATTTTGCCCTGCTTCACCACGTCCCACAGGCCAAACTGTTGCACCGTACCGCGTTTGACATAAGGCCGCATCACGTTCGGCGTACTGAAGCCGACAATGGTGACATTCTTGCGCCCGAGGTTTTCCGCCGCCTGCGCCGCTGCCGGTAACGCATTGGCATCCGGGGCGATAATCGCATCCAGATCGTTCCAGGATTTCAGAATACCTTCGGCGGTTTGCAACGATTTGGTGGCATCGTTATAACCATACTGCGTGGTGACGATCTCCCAACCAGGATGATCTTTGGCAATCTTCGCCCTGGCTTCTTTAACCCACTGGTTTTGGTCCGTCACCGTTGGGCTGGAGTAGAAAAACGCCACCTTCGCTTTGTCCTTCTTCACCTGGCTGGCCGCCATATCCACCAGCATGCCGCCCAATTGTGTCGGCGTGCCCTGATTAATGTAAATCGAGCGGCATTCCGGTTTGGTATCGGAATCCCAGGTCAGCACCTTCACGCCACGTTGCATGGCGCGTTTCAATGCCGGACACAGCCCGTCCGGTGAAACGGCCGCCACCACAATGGCGTTGTAACCCTGATTGACGAAGTTGTTGATCATCTGAACCTGGCCGGAGACGCTGGGTTCGGTCGGGCCGTCGTAAGTCACATCTACCCCGAGGGCCTTACCCGCGTCCGTGGCCCCTTTGCCACCGCTGGTGAAATAGCCCACGCCCACCAGTTTCGGGATAAAGGCGATTCGCTCGGCTGCCTGCACGCTAAAGCTCACGCCGAGCACACAGCAAAGCGCCAGTGATAAACGCTGCATTTTCATGATTTTTACTCCTGGTAAGATGTGCGTTCCCGCGTGAAGCGTGCACGCAAGCGCCGGCTAAGCTGGCGCACAATGCCTGGATTCAGGCTCCAGGAGCGTCCGATCACCGCAAGAATCAACAAAGCACCCGCAAGCGCACTGCTGACCTGACTCGACACTCCCACCATTTGCAATCCCTGCTGCAAAAAACCAATCACCAGCGTCGCCAATGCGGTGCCCAGCACCGAACCTGCTCCGCCGTAAATATTTGCCCCGCCCAGCACCACCGCGGTGATAGCAGGCATCAACAAGGGGGCGCCAAGATCGGCACGCGCCGAGCCAAAATAGGCACTCATCACCGCCGCCGCGATGGCGGACGCCAGGCCAACCAGGCTGTAAAGCAGCAACAAGGTGCGATTCACTGGCAGCGCGCCGTACCGTGCCGCACGCAGGTTCTGCCCCAGCAAAAACACATAACGCCCGATACGGGTGCGATGCATCAGCAACCAAAACACCAGACACAACAGCGTAAATATCAGCAAGGGCATGGGGATACCGAGCGGGGTGAGATTGGCTAAATCGGTAAAGGTCGCCGGAAAGTCTCCGATGCCTTCAAAACCGGTCGCCCCGACCAGACCAGAGAGCAGCAACGCGCCGCCGCCGTAGAGATAAAGGGTGCCCAGGGTAATCACCAGCGGGTTGACGCCGGTCCACAGAATCAGGGCACCGTTGAGCCATCCACACAGGCTGCCGAGCAGCAGCGTGCACAACAAGGCGAGAGGCAACGGCCAGTGACTCTGCAACATGATGCCGAGGGCGATGGCACACAAGCCGGTAACCGCCGCAAAGGAGATATCGATACCCCCACTGACAATCACCAACGTCAGCGGCAACGCCACAATGCCGACGGTGATAAAATCGCTGGTGCTGAACAGTAAGGTGTCGATATTCAACATCCGGGGGTTGGCCCAGCCGAACAGCAAAAGCTCCAGAACCAACAGCAGCGCCAGTGCCCCTTCCCAGTTCAGATAGCGTTTCATTCCGTCGCTCCCCGGCGCGTCGCCGATGTCGATGTGGCTTTAGCTGCGCTTTTTTTTCGCACCGGGGGCGTTAAAAAACGCGCATAGCGCTGACGATGTAAACGGCGCGCCAGCGCCTGACGTAAACGCCCATCAATCACCAGCACCAGCAACAACACCAGGCCAGAGATAAAATCGTTCCACCAGGCGGGCAGCCTGAGCAACACCAGCACGCTGTCGATTTGCGTCAGGAACCACGCGCCAAGTACCGCTCCCAACAAGGTGCCAGAACCTCCCAGCAGGCTTACGCCACCGAGCACGCAGGCGGCAATCGCTTTCATCTCCATGCCGGTGCCGGTTTGATTGGGTACAAAGCCAATTTGTGCGGCAAACACCATCCCGGCCAGCGCCGCCATCGCCCCGTTGACGGTAAACGCCAGCAGGCGAACCTGATGCACCGGTACGCCTAACTGACGCGCCCCTTGCAGGTTATCGCCAGTAGCGTAAAAGTTACGACCTGACGCGCTGCGGGCGAGGAATACCATCATCACCACGGCAATCAGCAGCACCATGATCCCCAACGGGGACAGGCCGCCAAACAGCGGTACGGCCAGGGTTTTCAATTGCTCGGGCAGCCCTTCAATCCATTTGCCGCCGGTCAGGAGCAACATCAGGCCACGGTATAACCCGAGGGTACCGAGCGTGGCGACAATTGCCGGTATGCGCAACCCAACCACCAGCACGCCGTTAAACAGCCCGGCCAGCATACCGCTGGCCAGCGTCAGTAAACAGGCCAGCGGCAACGCCATCCCCTGATTCAGCAGGATGCCCAGCACCGCCGCGCACAACCCCATAGTGGAACCACTGGAGACGTCGATGTTGCGCGTCAGCAGGACCAGTGTCGCCCCCATCGCCAACAGGATGGCGATCTGCGCACTGCCAAAAATCATCCCCACCAGTTGCAGACTGGCAGCTTGCCGATCCAGCAGCCACGGCAGCAGAAACAACAGCAGGATCGCCAGCAACGTGCTCAGTTCACGGTGGGTTTGCAGATATTTCAGCATCAATGTTCTCCTGCCGCCTGAGCGTGACGTCCCCAGGCCATCTGGATAATATTTTCAGCGCTGACCGCCGACTGCGTTAATTCGCCGACCGACTCGCCGTGATGCATCACCACCACGCGATCCGCCAGTTGCGCTACTTCATCCAGATCCGAGGAGATGATGATCAAACCAATCTGCTGCGCCACTACGGAGCGCAGCAGCTGATAAATGTCAGCGCGGGCCGCCACATCCACCCCGCGCGTCGGTTCATCGACGATCAGGACTTTTGGCATCGCTTCCAGGCAATTTGCCAGCAGCAGCTTTTGCTGATTGCCGCCGGACAGGGTGCGCGCCAGTTGGTCACAGCGGCTAAATTTGATGCCCAGCGCTCGCTGGTAACGCGTCAGTACCGCCCTCTCCTGCGCAGGTCGCAGCCACCAGTTACGGCGCGGCAGGGTTAACGCGGTAACGTTCCACGCCAGCGGAGCATCCGGGTAGAGGCCGGAGGTTTGCCGATCTTCGGGCAGGTAAACCAGTCCGGCGCGCAGCCGTTGCGCCGGTGACATTGCCAGCAGCGATTGTTGCTGCAAATGCGCCGAGCCGCTGCTGGCCGGACGCAAGCCATACAGGGTTTCCGCCAGCTCGGTGCGTCCGGCACCGACAATGCCTGCCAGCCCGAGAATCTCTCCCGCCTTCACCTGGAGAGAGATCTCGCGGAAGCCTTCACCGCTCAAAGCCTCCACCTGCAACAACACCTCACCTTTGCGGCCCGATGGCGAATTACCTGCCTGCAACCACAGTTGCTGTTCCGCGCTGAGCGGCGGCTGTCGTTCTGGTGGCATCATCGCGGCCACCAGCGCGTCATCATTAAGGACGTCAATGTTGTCGTGCAGCACCACGCAACCATCGCGCATTACGCTAACCTGATGTGCCAGCGCGCGGATTTCCGGCAGCTTGTGGGAAATAAACACCACGCCAACGCCTTGCGTGGCGAGCTGGCGGATCAAACGAAACAACCGATCGGTTTCTACCGGCGTGAGTGAGGCGGTGGGTTCATCGAAGATCACCACCCGGGCGTCACGCATCAGACCACGCAAAATCTCGACCTGCTGCTGGTCAGCCACGGCCAGGGAGCCAGCCTGCGCATCCAGCGGCAGCGTGCTGCCCATCTGACCGAGTAAACGTTGCAGTTTCTGCTGATCGGCCTGCGCACGCGGCAGGCGAAACAGGATGTTTTCCCGCACCGTCAGACTGGGAAACAACAACGGCTCCTGCGGCACCAGATAAATGCCGCGTTGATGCGCTTTGGCGGGGGTCATCAGGGGAAGAGTCTGCCCGGCGAGCAGGATTGTGCCGCTATCCGGCTGTTCAATTCCGGCGATGATCTTCATCAGCGTTGATTTGCCGGCACCATTCCCCCCCAGCAGCGCATGAATTTGCCCTGCGTGCAGTTGAAAATCGATGCCCCGCAATACCGGCACGCCGGAGAAGGCCTTACTCACCCCGGTGATTTGCAACAGCAGGCTGCTCTGCCCCATCACGACTCCCGTTACGAACAAATGATTTTTTAAACACATTATGTTCACAATCCTGGATAAGCTTTTTCGATAAAACTCTCGCAGCGGTCACAGATTGTTATTTCGCCATGATGGCGCGTATGATTGCGGCTGACTTGTTGAGCGAACTGCCAGCAAGGTCACATTTTCTTTACGATCCCGAACGAACAATTGATTTACTTTTTATAAAGTGTTCATCATGAAAAGCGATCTTAACCCGGCAACGGGTCTGACTGTGGAACACAGTATGAGTGAAGAAGAGCTACTGGCGCGTACCGCCTGGTTCTATTACCACGACGGACTGACACAGAACGAAATTGGTGAGCGGCTCGGTTTGACGCGCCTGAAAGTGTCGCGCCTGCTGGAAAAAGGCCGTCAGTCGGGCGTGATCCGCGTCCAGATCAACTCCCGTTTTGAGGGCTGTCTGGCGCTGGAACATGCGCTGCTTGAGCGATTTAACCTTAAGCAGGTCCGGGTGCTGCCGCAGCTCGATAGCCCCAACCTCAGTCAACGTCTGGGCGTGGGGGCGGCACAAATGCTGATGTCGCTACTCCAGCCGCAGCAACTGCTGGCGGTGGGATTTGGCGAAACCAGCATGAACACGCTGCAACATCTGAGCGGCTTTATCGCCTCGCAGCAGATCCGCATGGTGACGCTGTCCGGCGGCGTGGGGCCGTATATGACCGGGATTGGTCAGTTAGATCCGGCGTGCGGCATCAGCATTATCCCCGCGCCGCTGCGCGCTTCCAGTGCCAGCGTTGCACAAATTCTGCGCCACGAGCGCAGCGTGCAGGACGTAATGCTGACCGCCTGTGCCGCTGATGTGGCGATCGTCGGTATCGGGGCGATCGGTCAACGTCAGCAGGCGACAATTTTGCGCTCGGGGTATATCAGCGAAGGTGAGCAATTGATGTATGGCCGTAAAGGCGCGGTGGGCGACATCCTCGGCTACTTTATGTGTCATGACGGGCAACTGGCTGAAGCGATGCCCATCCATGATGAATTGATTGCCGTTAGCCCTGACGAGCTGGCGACGATCCCCACCGTGGTCGGAGTGGCCGGTGGTGCAGAGAAAGCCGAAGCGATTATTGCCGCGTTGAAAGGCAAACGCATTAACGCTCTGGTGACTGAAGAGGGAACTGCCCGCGCGATGTTGGCGTTATTGTCGTAGCCCTGCGGCGGGGTCGATCCGGTCAGATTTTTGCAGGAGTTACTGAGATGACGATATCCCACGCCCCGCATTTGATGGCGCTCGATGCCGGTACCGGCAGCATTCGAGCCGTGATTTTTAACCTGCAAGGCGAGCAGGTTGCCGTCGCACAAGCGGAATGGCAGCACCTTGCCTTGCCCGATGTGCCCGGATCGATGGAGTTTGATCTGGCAAAGAACTGGCAGCTCGCCTGCCAGTGCATCCGCCAGGCGCTGCACCAGGCGCAACTGCCTGCCAGCGCGATTCGTGGCGTGGCCTGTTGCTCAATGCGTGAAGGTATCGTGCTGTATAACAAGGCTGGTGACGCCATCTGGGCCTGTGCCAACGTCGATGCCCGTGCCAGCCGCGAAGTCAGCGAACTGAAAGAGATCCATCACGGCGAGTTTGAGCGGGAGATCTACCAATGTTCCGGGCAGACGTTGGCGCTTGGCGCGATGCCTCGTTTGCTGTGGCTGGCGCACCATCGACCGGATATTTATCGTCAGGCTTCCACGCTGACGATGATCAGCGACTGGCTGGCGAAATGCCTGAGCGGCGAACTGGCCGTCGATCCTTCCAATGCCGGCACCACCGGTTTGCTTGATTTATACACCCGCAACTGGCGTCCCGATTTGCTTGAGATGGCGGGCCTGCGCGGCGATCTCCTGTCACCGGTAGCGGAGACCGGCACGCCGATCGGAGCGGTCACCGCTGAAGCAGCCGAGGCGTGTGGGCTGCGGCAAGGGACGGTCGTCGCCGTGGGTGGCGGTGATGTCCAGCTCGGCACCCTGGGACTGGGTGTCGTCAACACCGGAGAAACAGCGGTGCTGGGCGGCACATTCTGGCAACAGGTGGTGAACCTGCCGCAGCCACAGGTCGATCCGGCGATGAATATTCGCATCAACCCCCACGTCATTCCGGGGATGGCGCAGGCTGAAGCCATTAGCTTTTTTACCGGACTGACCATGCGCTGGTTTCGCGATGCTTTTTGTAGCGAAGAAAAATTGCTGGCAGAGCGGTTGGGTGTCGATTGTTATAGCCTGCTGGAAGAGATGGCGGCACGCGTTCCAGCAGGTGCCTGGGGAGTGATGCCGGTGTTCTCCGACGCCATGCACTTCAACAAGTGGTATCACGCCGCCCCCTCCTTTATTAACCTTTCTATTGACCCTGAACGTTGTAATAAACAAACCCTGTTCCGCGCGTTAGAAGAGAATGCCGCCATTGTCTCAGCCTGTAACCTCGACCAGGTGGCTGCCTTTTCCGGCGTACGTGCGCCGCATTTGGTGTTTGCTGGTGGGGGTGCCAAAGGCAAGCTGTGGAGTCAAATCCTGAGCGATGTCACCGGCCTGACGGTAAAAGTGCCCCAGGTCAAAGAAGCCACCGCGCTGGGCTGTGCGATTGCGGCGGGGGTGGGAGCCGGGCTGTACCCCAATCTGGCGGAGACGGGGCGTGATTTGGTGCGCTGGGAGCGGGAGTTTACCCCCAATGCGACTAACCATGCTTTGTATCAACAGCAAAAGACCGTGTGGCAGAAAGTGTATGCGGATCAGCTGGCGTTAGTGGATAACGGGCTAACGACTTCGATGTGGAAAGCGCCGGGGTTGTAAAGAAGTGCGCGATAAATCGCGCCGCTACGAATGGGTGCACACGTCGGAGCGGTGCGATTCATCGCACAAAACTGCATCTTGATTTCATAAAAACTTCATAAGAAAAACCAGAAAAGTCCGACTGTGCGTAGCTTATGCTGCCATTTTTTCACCAGAAATTTGGCTTGCCGGAGAGGATTGCATAAGAAATACGCGCTCGATCAAGTTCTGAAAAAAATCTCCAATTTGGTTGACACGGGGTCGGGCCTTATAAGACAAGGCCTAAGAAATTTCGCAAAAATTACAACCCCTCGATACATCATTTTTTCCTCTTGTTAACCCGCGTTAAAATACTAAAATATGCCTCCATGTAGTTATGACTTCCCCCTTCAGCCCCTAGATGTAGTGTTTATCCACAACATTATTCACAATGAATATGCTGTGTATAAACCGGGGTTTCTTTTAATTTTTGGATACTCACGCAAAGGTAAAAACGCGACATGAACCAAAGTCTGCTCGTTACTAAACGCGATGGCCGCCAGGAGCGCATTGATCTCGACAAAATTCACCGGGTACTGGACTGGGCAGCCGAAGGTCTGAACAACGTCTCAGTGTCACAGGTTGAGCTGCGTTCCCACATTCAGTTCTATGATGGGATTCGAACTTCAGATATTCATGAGACCATCATCAAGGCCGCTGCAGACCTTATTTCTCGCGATGCCCCGGATTATCAGTACCTTGCCGCACGCCTGGCGATTTTCCACCTGCGCAAGAAAGCCTATGGCCAGTTTGAGCCACCAGCGCTTTACGATCAGGTAGTTAAAATGGTCGAGATGGGCAAATACGATCGCCATCTGCTGGAAGACTACAGCAAAGCAGAGTTCGAGCAGATGGACAGTTTTATCGACCACTGGCGCGATATGAACTTCTCCTATGCCGCCGTCAAGCAGCTGGAAGGTAAATACCTGGCGCAGAACCGCGTTAGCGGTGAAATCTACGAAAGCGCGCAGTTCCTGTACATTCTGGTCGCAGCATGCCTGTTCTCAGGTTATCCGCGTGATACACGTATGGATTACGTCAAACGTTTCTATGACGCAGTCTCGACCTTCAAAATCTCGCTGCCGACGCCAATTATGTCTGGCGTGCGTACCCCGACCCGTCAGTTCAGCTCTTGCGTGCTGATCGAGTGCGGCGACAGCCTTGATTCCATTAACGCTACCTCCAGCGCGATTGTGAAATACGTTTCGCAGCGCGCCGGTATCGGTATCAACGCCGGTCGCATTCGTGCGCTGGGTAGCCCGATCCGTGGTGGCGAAGCGTTCCATACCGGCTGTATCCCGTTCTACAAACACTTCCAGACCGCCGTGAAGTCCTGCTCGCAGGGCGGTGTGCGCGGTGGTGCCGCTACCCTGTTCTACCCGATGTGGCATCTGGAAGTGGAAAGCCTGCTGGTGCTGAAAAACAACCGTGGTGTTGAAGGCAACCGCGTGCGTCATATGGACTACGGCGTGCAGATCAACAAGTTGATGTATCAACGCCTGCTGAAAGGTGAAGACATCACCCTGTTCAGCCCGTCTGACGTACCGGGCCTGTACGACGCGTTCTTCGCCGATCAGGACCAGTTCGAGCGTCTGTACACCACTTACGAAAAAGACGACAGCATTCGTAAACAGCGTGTCAAAGCGGTTGATCTGTTCTCACTGATGATGCAGGAACGTGCCTCCACTGGCCGTATCTACATCCAGAACGTTGACCACTGCAACACCCACAGCCCGTTTGATCCGTCCATCGCGCCGGTACGTCAGTCCAACCTGTGCCTGGAGATCGCCCTGCCGACCAAGCCGTTGGACGACGTTAACGACGAAAACGGTGAAATCGCCCTGTGTACGCTG
The DNA here is from genome assembly GCF_059730565.1 of Pantoea sp. X-Soil-TKNS-1279. Lineage (NCBI taxonomy): Bacteria > Pseudomonadati > Pseudomonadota > Gammaproteobacteria > Enterobacterales > Erwiniaceae > Pantoea > Pantoea sp. X-Soil-TKNS-1279. Next base: position 2,983,347 of record NZ_AP035948.1, read on the forward strand.
TCAGCGTTCAACCTCGGCGCGATTGATAGCCTCGACGATCTGGAAGAGCTGGCGATTCTGGCGGTACGTGCGCTGGATGCCCTGCTCGACTATCAGGATTACCCAATTCCGGCCGCGAAACGCGGTGCGATGGGCCGCCGTACCCTGGGTATCGGCGTGATTAACTTCGCCTACTACCTGGCGAAAAACGGCGTGCGTTACTCTGATGGCAGCGCCAACAACCTGACGCATAAAACCTTCGAAGCGATTCAGTACTATCTGCTGAAGGCATCGAACGAGCTGGCGAAAGAGCAAGGTGCCTGCCCGTGGTTCAACGAAACCACTTATGCGCAGGGCATTCTGCCGACCGATACCTATAAAAAGGATCTCGACAGCATCTGCAACGAACCGCTGCACCTCGACTGGGAAACGCTGCGTGAGTCGATCAAAACGCACGGTCTGCGTAACTCAACGTTGTCGGCGCTGATGCCGTCAGAGACGTCATCGCAGATTTCGAACGCCACCAATGGCATCGAGCCGCCGCGCGGCCACATCAGTATCAAAGCGTCGAAAGACGGTATCCTGCGCCAGGTAGTGCCGGAGTATGAGCGTCTGAAGGATCAGTACGAACTGTTGTGGGAAATGCCGTCTAACGATGGTTACCTGCAACTGGTTGGTGTGATGCAGAAGTTTATCGACCAGGCGATTTCGTCGAACACCAACTACGATCCGAGCCGCTTTGCTAACGGCAAAGTACCGATGAAGCAGCTGCTGAAAGATCTGCTGACCGCTTACAAGTTTGGCGTGAAAACCCTGTACTACCAAAACACCCGTGACGGTGCTGAGGATGCACAGGACGATCTGGCCCCCTCCATTCAGGACGACGGCTGCGAAAGCGGCGCTTGTAAGATTTAATCAGAGGCGGAGCTGCGGCTCCGCCCACATTTGGACATCCCTATGGCTTACACCACATTCTCACAAACCAAGAATGACCAACTGAAAGAGCCGATGTTTTTCGGTCAGTCGGTTAACGTTGCCCGTTTCGATCAGCAGAAATATGACATCTTTGAAAAGCTGATTGAGAAGCAGCTCTCCTTCTTCTGGCGTCCGGAAGAAGTGGACGTGTCGCGCGATCGCATCGACTATCAGGCGCTGCCGGATCACGAAAAACACATTTTTATCAGCAACCTGAAATATCAGACGCTGCTGGACTCGATCCAGGGTCGTAGCCCGAACGTGGCGCTGCTGCCGCTGATCTCCATCCCGGAGCTGGAAACCTGGGTGGAAACCTGGGCGTTCTCTGAAACCATCCACTCACGTTCCTATACCCACATCATCCGCAATATCGTTAACGATCCGGCGCTGGTGTTTGACGATATCGTCACTAACGAGCAGATCCTTGCCCGTGCGCAGGATATCTCCAAGTATTACGACGATCTGATTGAGATGACCAACTACTGGCATCTGCTGGGTGAAGGCACCCATCAGGTCGCGGGTAAAACCGTGACCGTGGACCTGCGTTCACTGAAGAAACAACTCTACATCTGCCTGATGAGCGTCAACGCGCTGGAAGCGATTCGCTTCTACGTCAGCTTCGCCTGCTCGTTTGCCTTTGCCGAGCGTGAGCTGATGGAAGGTAACGCCAAAATCATCCGTCTGATCGCCCGTGACGAAGCGCTGCACCTGACCGGCACCCAGCATATGCTGAACCTGATGCGTACTGGCGAAGATGATCCGGAGATGAAAGAGATTGCAGCCGAGTGCCGTGACGAATGCTATGACCTGTTCAAGAAAGCAGCCGAACAGGAAAAAGAGTGGGCAGAATATCTGTTCAGCGGCGGTTCAATGATTGGCCTGAACAAAGACATTCTGTGCCAGTACATCGAGTACATCACCAACATCCGTATGCAGGCGGTCGGTCTTGACCTGCCATTCCAGACCCGTTCGAACCCGATTCCGTGGATCAACAGCTGGCTGGTGTCTGACAACGTGCAGGTGGCACCGCAGGAAGTTGAAGTCAGTTCCTATCTGGTCGGCCAGATTGACTCGGAAGTGGGCGAAGACGACTTTAACGACTTCCAACTCTAAGTATGAGCCGTTCCGTTGTTATTCTGCGTAGCTCCGGCACCCGACTGGAGTGCGCAGAAGATCATCCCAATCTGCTGGCAACCCTCGAAGCGCATAATGTCTGCGTCGAGTATCAGTGTCGTGAAGGCTATTGCGGTTCTTGCCGTATGCGTTTGCTGAAAGGTGAAGTGCAGTACGCCGAGACACCGCTGGCGTTTATTCAGCAGGGCGAGTTTCTGCCCTGCTGCTGTAAAGCCAACGGCGAGATTGAGATCGAGCTGTAGCGGCGCGATTTAACGCGCAATCCGTGCGCCTGACGGAAAAAGCCGCGCGATAAATCCGCCGCTATAACCGAGCCTGTTTTGGCTAGAGCCTCACCGTTTCCAGCACATCAATCCAGCCGTGTCCGGTGCTGACTTCGCTGCCATGCAACCAGCGGCGCAGCATATTCATAGCCATCATCGCCACCACTTTCTGGCGGATCTCGCGGTTATGGCGTCCGTGGTTGAACTTCACCAGTTGGCCCCAGCTCGCCTCCGGGGTGTGCAATGAAATCGCCACCTCTCCTTCGCGTAGCGTGCCGACCGCCAGCCCAACCTCAGCCTGCTGCTGAGCCGCGAACTCACGCAGGCGCTGCACCTGCTGCTCCAGGCTTTCCGTCTGTTCCGGCAACACATTACCGGCACGTAACGGCACCTCGGCTGATGCCAGTTGCCATTGCAGCAATCCGGCGGTATAGGATTCACTCACGGCCAACGTCAATTCACGCGCCGCCAGTTGTTGCGCCAGCCACGCCGGTAATCCTTCTGTGCCTTCAAAAATGGTGCATTCCGCCAGCAGCAGTTTAACCTGCTGCCACACCTGTTCCATCGCCACCCGCTGGCTGGCCGGGCCGGTCAGTTTAATTTCAATAATTGGCATTGAGGAGCGATACCCCATCACTACGCCTTCCGGCAGGGCTAGCGGCTCCAGTTCCGCCGCTATATCACTTTCTCCGCGCCCGAAAGTGGTGAGACGCAGGCACAGAGGCGGTTCGGGTAGGTCGAAACGCGCTTTCAGACGCGGCAGGATCTCCTGCTCCACCATCACCTTAAACTCGGAAGGTACACCCGGGGTGAAGAATATCCAGCAGCGATTGAGTTGCAGCGCGAAACCACAAGCGGTACCCACCGGGTTATCGATCAATTCCGCATTGGCGGGGATCTCCGCCTGTTTACGGTTGCTCGGAGCCATGACTCGCCCACGACCGGCAAACCAGGCCTCCATCTTTTCCAGCCACTCCTGATGCAGCACCAAATGACTGTTGCTGGCGGTTGCTGCCGCCAGCGCGCTGAGATCATCACTGGTCGGGCCGAGGCCACCATTCACAATCAGCACATCAGCAACCTTGCTACGGCTCTGTAGCGCCTCCACCAGCGATGGCAGTGCATCGCCTACTGTGCTGCGGCTGGTCATGGGTAAGCCATGTTGGAATAACACATCAGCCAGCCAGGCGGCGTTGGTATCGACAATCTGCCCGTGTAACACTTCATCGCCCGTCGAGAGCATTTCAACTCGTATCACGTTTATTCTCCTTTATCCCTGTCGGTTTAATGTAGAAAGCGGGCGAGAGAAACACAATCGCTGTCGATGCGGTTTGGGGTATTTCAGGGGGAGGACGGGCGCGATGGGTACGCGCCCGATAATGATTAGCGGCGGGCCAGCAGCAATCCTAAGAACAGACCGGCGGCGGCACCAATACCAATGCCCTGCCAGGGTTTGTCGTGCACATACTCATCGGCACGGTAAGCAGCTTTTTTTGCCCGATAGTAGTAACTGTCGGACGCCTGGCTGACGCGAGACTTCACCTCTTCCAGCGCCTGCTCCGCTTTGCTTTTCAGTTCGATATATTTTTGATCGGCCGGATCGCCGGACGAACGCAACACCTCTTCCAGCGTTTCGGTCAGCAAAGCCAAATCATCATCAAGACGGGTTTCAAATTGATCGGTGGATGACATTACGTAGTTCCTCCATGTATTTAACTTACCTGTCGGTTAACTATAGTCACTAAACGCCCGTTCGGGGCAAGCAACGGCCAGGAATCGCCCGAGTTTCGTCGGCAAAGGGTAAAGATATGAAATCTGCTTCGCTTCTATGATTTATCTGATAAATTTCTTCGGACTGAATTTTTTCATTCGGCGACTGTCGTAACCCCCTGTAGCCTGACGCTATCAGGTCTGAAATGCGTGCATGATGCACGGCAGTCACCTTAAACCCGAGCAGCTAAGGATTAGATTTCTGGCATGAATCGTAGAAAGTTTATGAAAGCGTCCATGGCCCTCTCTGCCCTGAGTGGTATGACGGGTCTGTCCACGCTGTTTGCACAGTCCGCCTGGGCCGCAGATGGCATTGCCGACGGTACTGCGGTTCGCTTCGATTTCGATGTACTGAAAAAGAAAGCTGCCGCACTGGCGAAGCAACCCTGGGGCGGCGCGCCAGGCCCGCTACCGGACACCCTGGCCAATCTGACGCCACAGGCCTATAACGCCATTCAGTATGACGCCAACCATTCGCTGTGGAACAACATCCCCAACCGCGAACTGGATGTACAATTCTTCCATGTTGGTATGGGTTTTAAACGCCGTATCCAGATGTTCTCCGTGGATGCCGCCAGCCGTGAAGCGCGTGAAATCCACTTCCGCCCGGAGTTGTTTAACTACAACGATGCCAACGTTGATACCAAACAACTGGTTGGCAAAACCGATCTCGGCTTTGCCGGTTTCCGCGCCTTTAAGAAACCGGAACTGGCGCGCCGCGACATCGTCTCTTTCCTCGGTGCCAGCTACTTCCGCGCCGTGGATGAAACCTACCAGTACGGTCTGTCCGCCCGTGGCGTAGCGGTGAACACCTTCAGCAACGGTCATGAAGAATTCCCGGATTTCACCGCCTTCTGGTTTGAAACCCCGAAAGCCGAAGACACCACCTTTGTGGTGTATGCCCTGCTGGACGGTGCCAGCGTGACCGGTGCGTATAAATTCACCATCCACTGCGAAGCCAAACGCGTGGTGATGGAGGTGGAAAACCACCTGTTTGCCCGCAATGATATCCGTCAGTTGGGTATCGCGCCGATGACCAGTATGTTTAGCTGTGGCACCAACGAACGCCGCATGTGCAACACCTACCACCCGCAAATCCACGACTCTGACCGTCTGGCAATGTGGACCGGCAACGGTGAATGGATTGCCCGCCCGCTGAACAACCCGCAGCGTTTGCAGTTCAACGCTTATCAGGATGAGAACCCGCGCGGTTTTGGTCTGTTGCAGCTCAATCACGACTTTAAGGATTATCAGGATGTGATTGGCTGGTACGACAAACGCCCAAGCCTGTGGGTTGAGCCGATTGGCAAATGGGGCAAAGGGGCCATCAACCTGATGGAAATCCCCACCACCGGCGAAACGCTGGATAACGTGGTGTGCTTCTGGCAACCGGAAAAACCGGTGAAAGCCGGTAGCGAGTTCAACTTCCAGTACAAACTTTACTGGAGCGGCTTGCCACCGGTTCGCAGCGGTCTGGCGCGTGTGGATGCCACCCGCACCGGCATTGGCGGTTTCCCGGAAGGTTGGGCGCCAGGCGAGCACTTCCCGGAGCAGTGGAGCCGTCGCTTTGCCATCGATTTCGTCGGGGGCGATCTCAAAGCCGCTGCACCGAAGGGGATCGAACCGGTGATTACCGTGTCAGCGGGCACCATCAAGCAGGTCGAGATTTTGTATGTGGAGCCGATCGATGGCTACCGCATTCTGTTTGACTGGTACCCCAACAGCGATTCCACTAAGCCGGTGGATATGCGTCTGTTCCTGCGTACCAAAGACGAGACACTGAGCGAAACCTGGCTGTATCAATACTTCCCGCCAGCGCCGGATCAGCGTAAATACGTTGACGATCGGCAGATGACGCCGGGCTGATAAACATGGCGAGGTGAGAACCTCGCCATTATTTTTTGGCAATCGCGCCGCTACGAAGTTGTGCGCGACATATCAATATGCGGGATATCGTCTTCGAGATAGATATCACTCACCGCCACAAAGCCATGCCCGGCATAGAACGATTGCAGATGCGCCTGCGCTGAGAGGAACGGCGAATGCTGCGGCCAGTGCTGCTGGCAGCTCTGCAAAGCCTGCGTCATCAAGCGATTGCCGAGATTGATTCCCCTGGCGCGACTGGAAACAATCACCCGCCCAATCTTCACCGGACTTTGCGCATCAGTAGGCGATAAAATACGTGCATACGCCACCAATTCGTCACCCAGCATGCCCAGTAGATGGCGATTTTCCGCTACCAGATCCTGTCCATCGACATCGAGATAGGGACAATTTTGTTCCACTACAAAGACTTCACTGCGCAACGCCAGCAACGCATAAAGTTGTGGCACCGTTAAATCGCGGTGATGAATATCCAGCCAGTTAATATCCATGATCATTTCCTTCCATAGCGGCGCGATTTATCGCGCAGGTTTTATGAAGCCGAAAAATAAATCAACAACGTCGTTGTTGTAAGGCGAAACCGGTAAAGAAGGCGCACAATAGCGCCGCCATCCACGGCAGGCCATGCAGCGTGAGTGACATCGCTAATCCCCCCAATGCCGGGCCAACAAAGGCGCCAATACCCCACGCCACCGACAGCACCGCATAGGCTGCCGCCAGTTCCGCCCCCTGAAAGCGCTGCCCCACCAGCGTGATGATCACCGTATAAATGCCGACAAATACCCCGCCCCAGCAGAACAACAGCAACCGCGCCAGCCACAACGATTGCAACGCCAGCGGCCAGGCAAGCGCCCCCAGGGTCGACAACGCAGCCAGCCAGACAATCAGATGATGGCGATCCATACGATCGGCCAGCCAACCGATCGGCAACTGCAACAGGATTGCACCGACCAGTAAAATGGTGATTAAGGATGTTGCCTGCGCTTCAGACCAGCCAAGATTGATGGCGTAAAGTGCCAGCAGATTCATACCAGCCGCTTCAAGAGCCGCGTTGAGGATGGTCGCCGACAGTGCCAGAGGTAACAATCGCAACCAGCGTGAGAAACTCCGTGACACCCCCTGTTCCGCACTGAAACGCAGTTTACCGCTGCCGAGCAGCGCCAGCGCGGCAATGGCAGACAAGGCGGCCCCGGTAATAAACGCGCCATCCCCGCTGCCCTGCAAGGTCAAGATAAAAGGACCAAGCGCAAACCCTGCCGATAACATCGCGGTGTAGGTTGCCAACATCTTCGCGCGATTGCTTTCCACGCATTGTTGATTGAGCCAGGTTTCCGTGACCACCAGAATCACTTCGGAAGCCATACCGAGCAGCAATCGCAACAAGAAGCTGCTGGCAATGGGTAACAAAGGAAAAAAGATTAACAGCAGCATTGAGGCCAGCAGTGCGGTGATCAGCAATGCTTGCGGCGAAAAACGGCGGCAAAGTGCTGGCAAGGCAGGGGCGATAATCAGCACACCTGCCGCATGCATTGCCGCATTGATGCCAATCAGCGTTTCACTATAGCCAGCCGCCGAGAGCCTGAGTGCAATCAGTGGTGCGCTTAAACCATAAGTCAGACCAAAGATAGTGATCGCGACAAGGATCATTACGCTGTTTCGCGTCATTTGATCACACTGCGCGATGGCGTCCGTTTTTGCTGCCATAACGCATGGCGTAAGCACAGGCTACGCCACAAACGAACCGGCCAGAGCGAGCTGGGCTGTGGCTCAATGACACGGTGCAGCAACCGGACATAATCCAGCACCAGGCCAGGCGTCCAGGTCATCTCCTCCGCCCTGCCGCGTACGACCCCCAATAACCAAAAGTTGGGATCGCTGAACAGTCGCAATCCGGCATAGGGTTTTCTGGCGAGGACGCCCTCAATCGCGACATCTAATGCCTGAATCACGGCGGAAGAACAGTTGCGCGCGGTCAGGTTGTAGGTACTGTCCAGGCGGTAACTGTGCCAGAAATTATGTAATGCCTTGAAATTATAATGGGTAAACAGAATTTGTTTATCAGGGGCGCACCAGTCAGCGACCTCCAGCGTAAGGGAGGCAAGGAAACGTCCGGCTACATCATTGTGTTCCCCGGAACGCAGCACCGCGCGGAAGTTACTGCTGTCGCGATCAATATCATCCAGCGGATAGTGGCTGATATACAGATCCTCGCCTGCTTCCATCGCCGCATGGCCGGTTGATATCACGCCATGTTGATCGACGGCGGCAATATAACGATTGATTAGCTGGTAACTCTCGCGCAGCCTGCCTGATCCCAATGGGGTCCAGACATAGACTTTCAATGGCTGAGTGGGTGGTCGGTGGGGAAATGGCGGATGGACGTATTGGCTGCTGTGCCATTGTCGCAATCCCCCGACTTTAAACAGCGGTAGCGTGGTGACGGTGCTGTTATCCGTCAACAAATTCGCCTGTCGCGCCATTTGTAGCAGCGTGGTGCCGATACTCAGCAACAACAACGCGAAACATAAGGGCACGGCGATATGATGATGAAACGGCCAGTCGCTGAGGATCAGAATGCTGATAAACCACTCGACAACCCCGGTCAGGCACTGCTTACGCCAGCGCCAGCCACGCAATACCACAGCTGCAGCAATACGAAACAGGCCATCGACCATAAACGCGATGCCAAACAGCACCGCCGAAACATCATTGTTGTCCTGGGGAATATTGAGGATCAGAAAACCGATAAACCATAATCCCAGCGCTTTCAGCAGGGTCAGCCCGTCAATACGCATTTCGCGGATAAACGCGAATGTCATCTGCACCAGACCTTCGATGATAAAAAATATCGCCAGCAGATCCAGCGGCACCGAAAGCAGGCCGTCGCTACTGATGTCATAGAGGATTAATGCAGACAAAATCAGCAAGGCCGAACCCACTAAAGCCAGCCAGTACCAGCGTCTGCGGATCACCTGAGCACCGGTGAGCAAAAATATCAACTTGATCACAAGGCCTCTGCGCGACGAGTGAACACTGCTTAAAAACTAGCAATACGCGGCAAAATTGTCAGATAGCGGGCAAAAAAAATCAGGCCCGCAGGCCTGATTTGTCTGAAGCAACAACACGAAGGTTACATCAGCGGCTGAGCCATCTGTACCAGCGTGATTAGCGGCTGCGGATAAACCCCCAGCAGCAACACCAGAATCGCGGAAATCAGTACCACCACACCACCGGCGGTGAATGCCCAATTCGCTGGCGTATCGCGGGTATGCAGCTCTGGCGGGCTGAGGTACAGGCTGACAGTCACGCGCAGATAGTAGTACAGGCCGATGGCGCTACCTGCCACCACCGCACCCGTCAGCCACCACAGATGGGCGTTCACACCGGAAGCGATCACGTAGAACTTACCAATAAAGCCCAGTGTCATCGGGATACCGGCCAGTGACAGCATCATGATGGTCATCACCGCCGACAGAATCGGACGATGCCAGAACAGGCCACGGTAGGAGTACAGAGTATCGGCATCCGGGCCACGGTAAGGGCTGGACATCAGGCTGACCACACCGAACGCGCCAAGGCTGCTGAACAGGTAACCGGCCAGATAGACGCCAGCGGTTTCCAGCGACAGCTGATGCGTTTTCACCGCAATCAACGCCACCAGCAGATAACCGAGGTGAGCGATGGAGGAGTAACCGAGCAGACGTTTGATGTTGCTCTGCGAAATCGCCATCAGGTTACCGAACAGAATCGAAACAAAGGCAATCACACCCAACACGGTACGTACCGCTTCGCTGTCGGTCACCGGCGCGTACATGAACAGACGCATGATCACGCCAAAGATAGCGATTTTGCTGGCAGTCGCAAGGAAAGTGGATACCGGAGCGGGTGCGCCTTGATAGACATCCGGCGTCCACAGATGGAACGGCACCAGCGACAGTTTGAAGCCAAGACCGATAATCATCATCCCGAGGCCGACCAGCAGCAGCGGCTGCTGCATCATGCTGTCATTCAAGCTTTTACCCAACTGCACAAAGCTCAGGCTGCCGGAATCCGCGTAAATCAATGCGATACCAAACAACAGGAACGATGAGGCTGCGGCTGACAGGATGGTGTATTTCAGTGCCGCTTCCAGCGAACGTTTCTGGCGGAAGGCGTAACCAATCAAACCAAACAGCGGCAGAGACAGCAGTTCAATACCGATGAACAGCGCCGACAGATGGTTAGCGCTGGCCAGCACAATACCGCCCAGCGCGGCAATCAGCACCAGCAGATAGAACTCATCCTTGTTGTCCGGGAAACCGGCCAGCCACGGGTAGGCGAAAGTACAAGTCGCCAGACTCGCCAGCATCACCAGTCCGGTGTAGAAGATGGAGTAACCATCAACGCGCAGCATCGGCGTCACATCCATTGCCCCGACATGGGCAACAAACCACAGAGAAAGCAGCGCCAGGTTAAGACCAATGACCGTCAGCGTGGCATTTACAAAATGGTTGCGTCGCCATGCAATGGACAGCATCACAACCACCACCGTCAATCCGACGATCAACAGCGGCAGTAACGCGATCAATTGTTGAGGAGTTATTGTCATGGCGAATTACGGCCTTGTAGTTGAAATTGAAGCGGTAAACCACTGCTGAATATTGCTCATTGCAGCATGGGAGGTATCAAGAATCGGCTGCGGATAAACCCCCAGCAGAACCAGCAACACCACCAAAACCATAATCATAATGAACTCACGCGGTGACATCCCTGGCAGTGGGGCCTGTGATTTGGCTTCGCCGTAGTACGCGCGCTGCATCATCACCAGCGAGTACACCGAGGCAAATACCAGACCAAAGGTGGCAATCACGATAATCACCGGCACCACCTGGAAGCTGCCAGTCAGAATCATAAATTCCCCGGCAAAGTTACCGGTGCCCGGCATCCCGAGGTTAGCCACGGCAAAGAACAACGACAGGCCCGGAATCCATTTGATACGTGACCACAGGCCACCCATCTGACGCATATCACGGGTATGCAGGCGTTCATAAAGTTGGCCGCACAGGATAAACAGCGCCGCGGCGGACAGGCCGTGGGCAATCATCTGTACCACCGCACCCTGGAACGCCAACTGGCTGCCGGTGTAGATGGCAATCAGCACAAAGCCCATGTGCGAAATGGAGGTATAAGCGATCAGACGTTTGATATCGGTCTGCGCGAACGCCATCCAGGCACCGTAAAAGATACCAATCACGCCGAGCCACATGGCAATCGGAGCAAATTCTGCCGACGCGTGCGGGAACAACGGCAGGCTGAAACGCAGCAGACCATAGGCTGCGGTTTTCAACAGAATCCCGGCGAGGTCAACCGAACCTGCGGTAGGTGCCTGGCTGTGCGCATCTGGCAGCCAGCCGTGTAACGGCACCACCGGCATTTTGACGGCGAAGGCGATAAAGAAGCCCAGCATCAGCAGATATTCCACGGTGTGGGACATCGGGGTTTTCAGCAGCTCTTCGTAGCTGAAGGTCCAGACGCCGGTCGCGTTGTAGTGCACAAACACCAGCGCCAGGATAGCAATCAGCATCACCAGACCGGATGCCTGGGTGTAGATGAAGAACTTGGTCGCTGCCGTGATACGGGTTTTACCGTCTGACGCTTTGTGACCCCAGAGCGCGATGAGGAAGTACATCGGCACCAGCATCATTTCCCAGAAGAAGAAGAACAGGAACATGTCGATGGAGAGGAACACACCAATCACGCCACCGAGGATCCACATCAGGTTGAGGTGGAAAAAGCCCTGATACTTCTCAATTTCATTCCACGAACAGAGCACCGCCATCAGGCCGAGCAGACCGGTCAGCACCACCATCAGCAGCGACAGACCATCAATCGCCAGATGGAAATTGATGCCAAAACGCGGAATCCACGGTACGGAGAAGGTGGATTGCCACTGCGGCATGCCAGCCGCCTGCGTCAGTGAATAGCCACCCTGCAACCAGAGTTGCAACGAAATCACCAGCGTCAGTGCCATAGTGATCAGGGCTATCCAACGCGGCACCTTCGCGCCAAGGCGCTCAGCCAGCCAGCACAGCAAGCCACCGAGAAAAGGTATGATTATTAGCCAAGGTAATAACACGGCATACTTCCCTTTTTTCTGCCTTTATCAGGCAATTTTTACTTTCTCGACTGGGGTGAAGAAACCCTCACCCCGCCCATCAATCTTGTTAGATCACCAGCAGCAGCGCCAGCACTACCACGGCACCGACGCTCATCGACGCCACGTACCAGCGCAGATAACCGTTTTCGCTGACCACCAGACCTTTGTTGCCAATGCGCGAAATCAGGGCTGGCAAATTCATCAGCGAGTTCAGCGGATCACGATGCAGTAGCCACGCAATGCCGAGGAAAGGTTTAACGAACACTTTGTCGTATAACCAATCGAAGCCCCAGGCGGCAAACCACCAGGTGCCGAAGAAACGGCCCGGCGCACTGTTGGCAACGCTGGTAACCAGCTGACGTTTGCCCAGCCACAACGCAGCAGCAATCAGAATGCCGACGATCGCCACCACGCCAGAGGTGATTTCCAGTGCCACTTTGCCGCCTTCACCAAATTCGTTCTGCGGCAACACTCCCGCCAGCGGCGGTGTAATCAACGCACCAATGAAGGTGGACAACACCAGCAGCACAATCAGCGGCAGATGATGAGTAATACCTTTACCGGCATGAGCATGGATTTTCTCTTCACCGTGGAACACGATGAAAATCATGCGGAACGTATAGATTGAGGTCAGGAACGCACCCACCAGACCCGCCACCATCAGATTGATGTGACCATTCGCCAGCGCACCAAACAGGATTTCATCTTTACTGTAGAAACCTGCGGTAATCAGCGGCAGCGCAGCCAGTGCGGCCCCCCCCACGAGGAAGCAGGTATACACCAGCGGGATGCTCTTACGCAGGCCGCCCATCTTGAAGATGTTCTGTTCGTGATGGCAGGCCAGAATTACCGAACCGGATGACAGGAACAGCAACGCTTTGAAGAACGCGTGGGTCATCAGGTGGAAAATCGCCGCATCCCACGCCTGTACGCCAAGCGCCAGGAACATGTAGCCAATCTGGCTCATGGTAGAGTATGCCAGCACGCGTTTGATGTCGGTTTGCACCAGCGCAGCAAAGCCCGCCAGCACCAGGGTGATGGCACCCACAATACCGACCAGATGCAGCACGTCAGGCGTCAGCAGGAACAGGCCATGCGTACGGGCAATCAGGTAGACACCCGCAGTAACCATCGTCGCGGCGTGGATCAGCGCTGAAACCGGCGTCGGACCGGCCATCGCATCCGCCAGCCACGTTTGCAACGGCAACTGGGCAGATTTACCAACCGCACCACCCAGCAGCAGCAAGGTTGCCCATTGCAGCATATGGTTGTCGGCGGCGAAGTGCGCCGGAGCCAACTCCATCAGCTCGCGGAAGTTCAGCGTGCCAAGTTCGTTGTAGAGAATGAACAACGCCAGCGCGAGGAACACATCACCCACACGGGTAATGATGAAGGCTTTCATCGCCGCTTTGCCGTTTTCCGGGTTGCTGTAGTAGAAACCAATCAGCAGGTAGGAACACAGCCCCACCCCTTCCCAGCCGAGGTACATCAGCATCAGGTTATCGGCCAGTACCAGAACCACCATGCTGGCGATAAACAGGTTGGTGTAGGCGAAGAAGCGTGAGTAGCCCTCTTCACCACGCATGTACCAGGACGCGAACATGTGGATGAAGAAACCCACACCGGTCACCACTGACAGCATGGTCAGCGACAGGCCATCCAGCACCAGATTGACCTTGATGTCAAAGTGACCAACCTGCATCCAGGTCCACAGCGCCTGAGTGAACGGTTGCTGTCCCTGGCTGAAGAAATCCATGCCGACAAAAATCGTGGTCAGGGCAGCCAGACCGACTGATCCCATCCCCACAGCGGCAGACAGGTTCTCCGACCAGCGACCACGGGAAAATGCCAACAGCAGGAAGCCAATCAGCGGAAATAAAACAGTTAAGTAGAGAAGATTCATCCGCGCATCTCGCTCACAGTGTCAATGTTCAGCGTCTGACGACGACGATAGAGCTGGAGCAGCAGCGCCAGACCGATACTGGCTTCCGCCGCCGCGAGGCTGATTGCCAGGATATACATCACCTGGCCGTCGGCTTGCCCCCAGTAGCTCCCTGCGACCACCAGCGCCAGCGCGGCGGCGTTGATCATGATCTCCAGACCAATCAACATAAACAGCAGGTTACGGCGCAGCACCAGTGAGGTCAGGCCGAGAACAAACAGCACAGCAGCCAGAATCAGGCCGTGTTGTAACGGGATCATGCGTGCTCCTCCTTATTCCCTTGCGCCTCAGCCGGGCGATTGCTGAGCACCTCGCCCTGACGCTCTTCACGTCCAATATGGAAGGCAACAACCAGACCGGCCAGCAGCAACATGGATGCCAGCTCCACCGCCAGTACGTAAGGACCAAACAGGCTGATACCCACGGCTTTGGCGTCAATGACAGTGCCATCAATGCCCTGATCGTGCGCGGTGCTGATGGCATAAATCATCACCACCAGCAGCAGCAGAGATACGATGCCAGGACCAATCCACAGCGACGGCTTCAGCCACTCACGCTCCTGATCCTGCTGGGATTTGCCAAGGTTCAGCATCATCACCACGAACACGAACAGCACCATAATGGCACCGGCGTAGACGATAATTTCCAGCGCCCCGGCAAAGTACGCGCCCATTGAGAAGAACACGCCAGCAATCGACAGCAACGAAACAATCAGGTACAGCAGTGCATGCACCGGGTTGGTGTGGGTGATGACGCGTAGCGTCGTCAACACCGCCACCAGACCGCAAAGATAAAACGCAAATTCCATAGCTGGCTCCTTAAGGTAACAAGCCTTTGACGTCGATCGGTTTGGCTTCGTTTTCCGCGTCGCCTTTGCCTTTGCCGTCAATTGCCATACCCGCCATGCGGTAGAAGTTGTACTCCGGATATTTACCCGGACCGGAGATCAACAGATCCTGTTTTTCGTACACCAGATCCTGACGCTTAAACTCACCCAGTTCGAAATCCGGGGTCAGCTGGATAGCGGTGGTCGGACAGGCTTCTTCGCACAGACCACAGAAGATGCAGCGTGAAAAGTTGATGCGGAAGAATTCCGGATACCAGCGACCATCCTGCATTTCGGCTTTTTGCAGCGAAATACAGCCTACCGGACAAGCTACCGCACACAGGTTACAGGCAACGCAACGCTCTTCACCGTCCGGGTCGCGCGTCAGCACGATACGACCACGGTAGCGCGGCGGCAGGTAGACCGGCTCTTCCGGGTACATCTGGGTTTCGCGTTTGGCGAAGGCATGCATGCCTATCATCCAGATACTGCGCACTGTCGTGCCGAAGCCAACGACAATATCTTTTAAAGTCATCTCAAAACCCCTTACTGCGCAGACAGAATCACTGCGGCGGTCGCCAGCAGGTTCAACAGCGTCAACGGCAGACACACTTTCCAGCCGAACGACAGCACCTGGTCATAGCGTGGACGCGGAAGCGCAGCACGAATCAGGATAAACATCATCATGAAGAACGCGGTCTTAATAGCGAACCAGATGAACGGCGGCAGGAACGGTCCGTGCCAGCCACCGAAGAACAGCGTCACAATCAGCGCTGATACGGTGGTGATCGCCACGTATTCACCCACGAAAAACAGACCGAACTTCATCCCGGCGTATTCGATGTGGTAACCATCGGCCAGTTCCTGTTCTGCTTCCGGCTGGTCAAACGGGTGACGGTGACACACCGCAACGCCCGCGATACAGAAGGTCAGGAAGCCAAAGAATTGCGGAATGATGTTCCACAAATGCGCCTGACTTTCGACGATAGCGTTCAGATTGAAGGAACCTGCCTGTGCCACCACGCCCATCAGCGACAGGCCGAGGAACACTTCGTAGCTCAGGGTCTGCGCGGAAGCACGCATCGCGCCGAGCAGCGAGTATTTGTTGTTACTCGACCAGCCCGCGAACAGCACCGCATACACCGCCAGACCGGCCATCATCAGGAAGAACAATAGACCGATGTTCAGGTCGGTGACCATCCAGGTAGGCGATACCGGTACGATGGCGAAAGCCAACAGCAGCGAAACAAACGCAATCACCGGGGCCAGAGTAAAGATAAAGCGGTCGGTAAAGGGCGGAACCCAGTCCTCTTTAAAGAACATTTTCAGCATATCCGCTGCTAATTGCAGCGAACCGCCCCAACCTACGCGGTTTGGTCCGTAACGGTTCTGCCAGAGGCCGAGCAGACGACGCTCGGCAAAACTCATAAAGGCACCGCAGGCCACCACCACCAGCAAGATGACGATGGCTTTGACGATGCTAATCAGGATGTCAATAACGTCCGGTGTCAGCCAGCTCATTGCGCCGCCTCCTGCAATTTGTCAATTTGCGCACCGGAGAGGAACGGCGGCACGCCCGGCATACCCAGCGGCAGACCTACCTGCCCCGCCTGCAACGCACTGGAGAAGCGCACCGGCAGACGCAGCGTTTCACCGGCACACACCAGCTCAACGGCGGCACCATTGTTGACGCCCAGTTTTTCCGCATCGGCCGGGTTAATGACCAGCGTGGCCGGAGCCATACGTTTCTGGAACACAGGAGAACGCTGGGTCATCTCCTCGCTACCAAACAGTTGATAGTAAGGGGCGACACGCCACTGGCTGCCACTAACGAAGCTGTCCGGAATCGCGCTGAACCACGGCAATGCACCTTCAGTAGCTTCAAACAGACGCACACCCGGATCACCATTACGCAGCTTACCGCCCACTTCGGCCTGGAATTTGTTCCATGCCTGCGGGGAGTTCCAGCCTGGCGCCCAGGCAAACGGGATCTGCGAACGGGCCGCTCCCGGCTGGTTGTTACCCTCCATCGAGAAGGCGAACATGGTGTCTTTATCTTGCGGCTGACGCGGTTCGTGCACGCTGATGTTGGCACGCGCGGCGGTACGGCCGCTGTAACGATGCGGTGAACGCGCCAGTTTTTGTCCACGAATACGGAAGCTGGCATCCGGTGCCGCGTCCTTGATACCTTTCAGTTGAGGCAGAGCAGCCACCGCAGCATCAATCACATGATCAAGCAGCGTCCAGTCAATCTGACGGCTTTCAACCGTGCTGTGCAGCGAGTGCAGCCAGCGCCAGCTCTCCAGCATCACCACGCTGTTGTCGTAGTAGGCCGGATCGAAAACCTGGAAGAAACGCTGTGCGCGGCCTTCGTGGTTGATCGAGGTGCCGTCGCTTTCCGCAAAGCTGGCACCAGAGAACACCAGGTTGGCTTTTTCCAGCGTGCTGGTGCGTTGATGATCGACCACAATCACGTTGGCTGCCTGAGCCAGCGCGGCGTCCACCGTCGCTTTTGGCGCGTGGCGGTAAAGGTCGTTTTCCAGCACCACCAGAGTGTCCGCTTCGCCTTTGCTCAGTTGATCCAGCGCGCTGTCCAGCGATGCACCCCCCATCAATCCAAGACCGATGCTGTTTGCCGCTGACGCCAGCAAGGTAATGCCGACATCCGCGCCGCGCGCTTTTAGCGCTTTCGCGACGTTAGCCGCCGCTTCAATCATGGCGGTGCTGCCCGAGTGGGTACCGGAGATAATCAGCGGCTTTTTCGCCCCTGCCAGCGCCTGTACCACGACGTCCAGCTTGCCGTCGAGAGCTTTGTCAAAGTTGCCTGGGGCTGGCGCGGATTCGTCCAGCGCATGCGCGATAGCAAAACCAAGACGCGCCTGGTCTTCCACCGGTGCACGGTAGCTCCATGCCGCGATATCATCCAGACGGGTTTCATCAACGTTGGTCACAAACAACGGATGTTTGGCGTGCTGACCAATGTTCAGGATCGCCGCAATCTGCCAGTCAGCGACTTTCTGCGCCGCCGCCATTTCGCGGGCTTTACCTTTAACTGCCTGACGCACGGACAGTGCGACACGCGCACCTACCTGAGTGAGATCTTCACCCAGCACCAGCACCGCATCGTAGCTTTCAATTTCACGCAGAGACGGAGTGTAGATGCCGCCTTCACGCAGCACTTTCAGCATCAGCTCAAGACGCGTCTGCTCACCAGCGGGCATACCGGTGGAGAAGTTTTCTGCACCCACCAGCTCACGCAGCGCAAAGTTGCTTTCAATGCTGGCGCGCGGTGAACCAATACCAATGACTTTTTTCGCCTGACGCAGCACATCTGCCGCCGCGTTCACCGCCTGTTCGGCATTCAGCGTGACCCAGTCATTACCGCGCAACTGTACCGGATGACGAGGACGATCTTTGCGGTTGACGTAGCCATAACCAAAACGACCACGGTCACACAGAAAATAATGGTTTACCGTGCCGTTGTAACGGTTTTCAATGCGACGCAATTCACCATAACGTTCACCCGGGCTGGTGTTACAACCGACGCTGCACTGCTGGCAGATGCTCGGAGCAAACTGCATGTCCCATTTACGGTTGTAGCGTTCGGAGTGAGTTTTATCGGTGAACACCCCGGTCGGACAAATTTCGACCAGGTTACCGGAGAATTCGCTCTCCAGCGTGCCATCTTCCGGGCGACCGAAGTAGACGTTGTCGTGTGCGCCGTAGACACCAAGGTCTTTGCCGTCGGCATAATCTTTGTAGTAACGCACGCAGCGGTAACAGGCGATACAGCGGTTCATTTCATGCGAAATGAACGGGCCGAGATCCTGATTTTGGTGGGTGCGTTTGGTGAAGCGATAGCGACGGAAGCTATGGCCCGTCATCACCGTCATATCCTGAAGGTGGCAGTTACCCCCCTCTTCACACACCGGGCAGTCATGCGGGTGGTTGGTCATCAGCCATTCCACCACGCTTTCACGAAACTCTTTCGCTTCGCCATCGTCGATGGAAATAAAAGTGCCGTCCGACGCCGGTGTCATGCAGGACATAACAAGGCGGCCGCGAGTATCTTCGGCATTCTGGAATTGCTTTACCGCACACTGGCGGCAGGCACCTACGCTTCCCAGCGCGGGATGCCAGCAAAAATAAGGAATATCAAGGCCCAGGGAGAGACAAGCCTGTAGCAGGTTGTCCGCCCCGTTCACATCATACTCTTTACCGTCTACATGGATTGTAGCCATAGTGAATATGCTTCCGTAAGGCCCGTCCTGAGACGAGCGTTAAACATCTCTTTCTTTCCCCCGCCGCGATGCTCTCGCCACAGGGTTATCCGTGTACGGCGGCTGATTACCAGCGCGCTTTCAGCAGGTTGGGCTGAATACCGCCAATAGCGCGGGTATTGCCAAACACCTGCGGCGCAATGCCGGCTTCAAACTCTTCACGGAAATATTTAATCGCGCTTTGCAGCGGCTCGACGGCACCCGGCGCATGCGCACAGAAGGTTTTACCTGGGCCAAGCTGACGGCAAAGTTGTTGCAGGGTTTCGATATCACCCGGCTGGCCTTGCTTTTGCTCCAGTGCACGCAGGATCTTCACGCTCCACGGCAAACCATCACGGCATGGCGTACACCAGCCGCAGGATTCGCGAGCAAAGAACTCTTCCAGATTGCGCACCAGCGAGACCATGTTGATCTCATGATCCACCGCCATCGCCAGCGCGGTTCCCAGACGACTACCGGCTTTACCAATGCTGGCAAATTCCATCGGCAGGTCGAGATGCTGATCAGTGAGGAAGTCGGTCCCTGCGCCACCTGGCTGCCAGGCTTTGAACTTCAGGCCATCGCGCATGCCACCTGCATAGTCTTCGAGGATTTCACGCGCGGTAGTACCGAACGGCAATTCCCAGACACCCGGATTTTTCACGCGGCCTGAGAAGCCCATCATTTTGGTGCCGGTATCTTCACTTTTTGAGATGTTCTTGTACCAATCCACCCCATTGAGGAAGATGGCAGGCACGTTTGACAGCGTCTCAACGTTGTTAACACAGGTCGGTTTGCCCCACACACCGGCGCTGGCCGGGAACGGTGGCTTGGAACGCGGGTTAGCGCGACGTCCTTCCAGTGAGTTGATTAACGCTGTCTCTTCACCACAAATGTAGCGGCCTGCCCCGGTATGCACGAACAGCTCGAAATCAAAGCCGGTGCCGAGGATGTTTTTACCGATAAAGCCCGCTTCGGTGGCTTCGGCAATCGCTTTACGCAGGTTAGCCGCTGCTTCGATGTATTCACCACGCAGGAAGATGTAGCCACGGTAAGCTTTCAACGCAAAGGCGCTGATCAACATACCTTCCACCAACTGGTGCGGCATTTGTTCCATCAGCAGGCGGTCTTTATAGGTGCCCGGCTCCATTTCATCGGCGTTACACAGCAAGTAACGGATGTTCATGGATTCGTCTTTCGGCATCAGGCTCCATTTCAGACCGGTGTTAAAACCTGCACCGCCGCGACCTTTCAGACCGGAGTCTTTTACGGCTGCGACGATTTCGTCCTGGCTCATACCTTTCAGCGCTTTTTCGGCACCGACGTAACCGTTTTTGCTGCGATATTCATCAATCCACACCGGCTGTTTGTCATCACGCAGACGCCAGGTCAGAGGATGCGTTTCCGCAGTACGAATGATCTGTTTGATGGTCATTGATACTGCTCCAGTAAAGTGGCGATACCTTCCGGCGTCAGATGAACGTGGGTGTCTTCATCCACCATCATGGTTGGGCCTTTATCACAGTTACCCAGGCAGCAAGTCGGCAGCAGCGTAAAGCGACCGTCCGGCGTAGTCTGGCCCGGTTTGATATGCAGGTTTTGTTCTAAAGCGGCCTGAATACCCTGATAACCGGTGATATGGCACACCACGCTGTCGCAGTAGCGAATCACATGACGGCCCACTGGCTGGCGATAAATCTGGCTGTAGAAGGTCGCGACACCTTCCACGTCACTGGCCGGAATTCCCAGCACTTCAGCAATGGCGTTAATCGCGCCATCGGGGACCCAGCCACGCTGTTTCTGCACGATCTTCAGGGCTTCAATCGAAGCCGCGCGCGCATCTTCGTAATGGTATTTTTCGTGCTCAATCGCGTGGTGTTCTGCCTCGCTCAGCACAAAGACCTCATTAGGGTCGATCGTTTGGATGGCAATTTTTTGATCGTGCATAATTAGCGGTCCACGTCTGACATAACAAAATCGATACTACCGAGGTAAACGATCAGGTCGGATACCAAGCTGCCACGGATCACCGACGGGATCTGTTGCAGATGCGGGAAGCTCGGCGTACGCACACGGGTGCGGTAGCTCATGGTGCTGCCGTCGCTGGTCAGGTAGTAACTGTTGATCCCTTTGGTCGCCTCGATCATCTGGAAGGATTCGTTGGCCGGCATTACCGGCCCCCAGGAAACCTGTAGGAAGTGAGTAATCAGGGTTTCAATGTGTTGTAGCGTGCGCTCTTTTGGCGGCGGCGTGGTCAGCGGGTGATCCGCCTTGAACGGCCCTTCCGGCATATTTTTCAGGCATTGCTCCAGAATACGCAGCGACTGCCACATTTCTTCCATTTTCAGCATCACGCGGGTGTAGGCATCGCTGATGCCCGCACCGACCGGAATCTCAAAATCGAAGTGTTCATAACCTGAATAGGGGCGCCATTTACGCACGTCAAAATCAAGACCGGTCGCGCGCAGACCCGCACCGGTGGTGCCCCAGGCCAACGCTTCATCCATGTTGTACGCGGCAACGCCCTGTGAACGCCCCATCAACACGCGGTTACGCAGCGCGGCTTTGTCGTACTCTTTCAGACGCTTAGGCATCCAGTCGAGGAAGTCACGCAGCAGACGTTCCCAACCTTTCGGCAGATCGTGCGCTACACCACCAATACGGAACCATGCCGGGTGCATACGGAAACCGGTGATGGCTTCCACCACGTCATAGATTTTCTGACGGTCGGTAAAGGCAAAGAACACCGGCGTCATCGCGCCGACGTCCTGAATAAAGGTCGAGATATAGAGCAGGTGGCTGTTGATGCGGAACAGCTCTGACAGCATCACGCGAATCACATTGACGCGATCCGGCACGGTGATACCCGCCAGTTTTTCGACCGCCAGCACATACGGCATTTCATTAACGCAACCGCCGAGGTATTCGATACGGTCGGTGTACGGAATATAGCTGTGCCAGGACTGACGCTCACCCATCTTCTCGGCACCACGGTGGTGATAACCGACATCCGGGACGCAATCGACAATCTCTTCACCGTCGAGTTGCAGAATGATGCGGAACGCACCGTGTGCAGACGGGTGGTTCGGACCCAGGTTGAGGAACATGAAGTCCTCATTGGCGGTGCTGCGCTTCATGCCCCACTCTTCTGGCTTGAAGGTCAGCGACTCCATCTCAAGGTCTTCTTTTTGCTTGGTCAGCGTGAAGGGGTCAAACTCAGTCGCGCGCGCCGGATAGTCCTTACGCAGCGGGTGCCCTTCCCACGTCTGCGGCATCATGATGCGCGTCAGGTGCGGGTGACCATCAAAAGTCATACCAAACATTTCCCAGGTTTCGCGCTCATACCAGTTGGCATTCGGGAAAATTTTGGTGATGGTTGGCAAATGCATATCGTTTTCAGACAACGCGACCTTGAGCATGATGTCGCGATTGCGTTCAATAGATAGCAGATGATAGAAAACGGAAAAATCCGCGGCAGGTAACCCAGCGCGGTTGGTACGTAAACGCTCATCCATGCCATGCAAATCATAAAGCATGACGTAAGGCTTCGGCAGCTTACGAAGGAATTCAACAATTTCCAGCAATTGTTCACGCTTCACCCAAACCACCGGGATGCCGGTGCGGGTAGCCTGAACGGTAAAGGCGTCCGGCCCAAAACGGTTACGCAGCTCGCCGATCACCGGGTCGTCCAGGTGATCCCGGGTTTGCCATGCAGGCTGAGCGAGATCTTGCGTGGTTAAATCTGTCATACGTTACTCACCATTCCGGCCTGTAATCAGGCACTCAAAAGAAGGCGTCAGGATGGCGGCACACATTAAATTGTGGTGTTCTGCTGCGGCCGTGGCTCCATCCGTGTACGGGTAGCTTAAACTTCGTCGGGTGTTCTCAGGTTGGTGACGGCAATGCGTTCACCGCGTTTTCTTTCGCGTTCCGACTGCATATTGGCGCGATACACACCCTGATCACCCACCACCCACGAGAGAGGACGACGCTCTTTACCGATGGACTCGCGTAACAGCAGCAGCGCCTGCATGTAAGCTTCCGGACGCGGCGGGCAGCCCGGAATGTACACATCCACCGGCAGGAATTTATCCACGCCCTGCACCACTGAATAGATGTCATACATGCCGCCGGAGTTGGCACAGGCTCCCATCGAGATCACCCATTTGGGTTCCAGCATCTGGTCATACAAACGCTGAATCACGGGTGCCATCTTGGTAAAGGGCGTACCGGCAATCACCATGAAGTCAGCCTGACGCGGGGAGGCACGCATAACTTCCGCACCAAAACGCGCCACGTCATGCACCGCAGTAAATGACGTGGTCATTTCCACGTAGCAACAGGAAAGGCCGAAGTTATACGGCCAGAGAGAGTTTTTACGTCCCCAGTTCACCATGTCGTGCAGGGCATGCTCAAGTTTGCCCATGTAGACGCTGCGGTGAACATGCTGCTCCAGAGGATCGGCGACAATCTCCTGTTTTTGCAGCGGATAGCGATCGTTATCGCCCCCGTTTGGGTCTACGCGTGTCAGCGTGTAGTCCATCTTATTGCCTCGCTTTTACTGCTTATGAGGATTGGTGTGGCTGTGACTGATCGGGATTGATTTGACGACAACGCGACGACGCGCAGGCGCCCAATCCAGCGCACCGATGCGAACCAGGTAAACCAGGCCTGCCAGCAGCACCAAAATGAAAATTGCGGCTTCGACAAAGCCGACCCAGCCGCTTTCGCGGATGGAGGTCGACCATGCGTATAAAAAGAGGGCTTCGACGTCGAAAATTACGAAGAACATCGCAACCAGATAGAATTTTGCGGAGAGGCGAATATGGGTGTCACCGACCGAGTCGATACCCGATTCAAACGGGGTGTTTTTGTAGCGCGCCCGGGCACGTCCACCTAACAACCAGCCACCGGTCAACATGAAGGCACAAAGACCGAACGCGATAACAATAAATACAATAAATGCCCAGTGATGAGCGATCACTTCAGTGGTTGTCGACATACTCTTTGCTTACTCATCAAAAGTGGCGCTGGCATCCTGCACTGTCGCAGCAAACACACCACATCGATTCAAGGGAAGGATAAAAAACCTTATAAACTTTGCTGTCATTATCAATTAAGCAGCAATTTTATGGGGTTTTTTACTCCTTTCTATAACCTTTTGTCAACTTTGACAAAAGTATCCAAACATTATTTTACATCCGCAGCATATTATTAACATACAAGGCCCGTTGCGCCAGCTAAATCGCTTCAGTTTGTGAGGTTAATTTCAGTGTAGCGGGAATTCACATGCATGGATCGTGCATTTAACAATCATATTTTGACAGGAATTAACCGGATTTCCTTGTCCTTTTCAGGGCTATTTTTTTGATCCAGAACACATAACAGTGCTTTTTGCTGTAAAAATCGGCAAAAGGGACAGGCAAACGCCCAGGAGAAGATGGCACGAAATGATAAAAGCGTTCCACTTAACATAAAAATGGAATGCATTTCATTTTTTTGGAAGACTGGGAATAATTTGGTGCTAATTTCGTCTGATATACCCAACAAAAATGACACAAAAAAAGCCTTAGCCGGTAAAAACCAGGCTAAGGCTTATTTATCGATGTTTTAACAATTGGCCGATGTTCTATTTGAGAACGATTATCGGCTCAAATTGTTATTACTCTTCATCATCCAGCAGCAGCGTACCATCCGGATTCGCACTCAGGTTGTACGGATCGTTAGTGGATTGCATAGCATTGAAAATCGCCAGCGCCAACTCGTTATCGCTGTCCGGGTTACGGCACAGCAGATATTGCGTATCCGGCAACACGGGCAAACCTTCAGCCGCTCCCATCACGCGCAGCTCCGGACTCATCATCTCAACCGGACGCGCCGTGACCCCAAGCCCGGCTTTAACCGCAGCACGGACCGCAGCCAGAGTGGAAGCGACGTAAGAGATACGCCACGGGATACCCGCTTCGTTCAGATGGTCAATCGCCATATCGCGATACGGGCTGGGCTCATCCAACAGCACCAGAGGAATCGCTTCGCCGCGCTGGAAGATGTAGTCAGCCGCGCAATACCACAAGGTCGGCGACGTGCGCAGTACCTGATGGGTGAAGTTACCCGGACTGGAGGTGGTCACCACCAAATCTACTTCGCCCTGGTTCAGCATTTCCATCATAAATGGATTGCGCTTCACGCGAACATCAATCGCCAGTTTCGGATAGACCGAGGTTACGCGATTAAGCAGGAATGGCAGGATGGTGTCGGAAGTATCATCAGAAGCGCCAATGGTCAGCACGCCCTGAATATTGCTGTACATCAGAGAGGTACAAGCTTCGTCGTTGAAACGAAGGATCTTTCTGGCGTAGCCCAGCAGTTGGATGCCATGCTCCGTCAGCAATTTATTACGTCCATGTCTGGCAAACAGCTCTTTACCTACCAATTGTTCCAGACGCTGCATCTGCTGGCTTACTGCTGATTGCGTTCTGCACACCGCCGCAGCCGCAGCTGCAAAGGTGTTCAGGTCAGCAACGGCGACGAAAGTTCTCAGCAGATCGAGGTCGAGATTCAGTATCGGACGATTTGCATTAGTCATGTTTTTCTTCACTTATAAGATTTTTTACAAACTACTACCCTGGTGTATTACCTTACTCATCATTGGGATAAGAGGTAATGGTGCTTAATGACAGCCCTGTGTGGAGACTGTCATGAAAAACTGTGTCAGGCGGATACCAACGATTACGTCACTCTGAAAACAGAGCAGCGGCGTCAATAAGACAGAACAACTTCTCGGGCCGAAAGCGTAAATCGCGCAAATGCAGGAAGCTGTGTAGTTGCCTGGTTTTCCGCAAAAAGGAGCTGCGGATCAAAAAATGATAACTGCGTGTTATGATGATGCGAAGAGGTAAACTGCATCAAATAATAAATTATACTTAATCATTTTTGCACCAGAAAGGGAAATGTTTTTATCAGAAACCTTGTAATTTTTGACCAAAACCCCTTTCCAGCACATCCTGCCACAATGCTGCTCATTTTTTAAGCCCTCCTGGTTCCTAAACTTGTCAGGGAAAGCTTAAGTTTCAGCGTAAATGCTCTTTATCGCAGGCCGCCAGCGGCTATCTGAACCAGGCCCATCTTTGAATTAGCCCACTGAAACTCGATGAGAATGAGGTGCATTTTCTAACGCCAGCAGAGGATGGGCCAATAACGGTTAACTATTCATCTTCTGACAAATATTTTTTAACTATTTCATCCTGTCGCTAATAATCCAATCCCGCAGTTGTGAATAAATTTTTTTTAATCACACCCTCATCATCTGGATTAAGGTGTTTACAGACCACCTCAACGCAACCAGCATTAAATTTCAACTTTCTTTACTTTGTTGGACAATTTAACCACCTTAATTAGTCTAAGATATCTTTTCCCCCAGGACTAGCTCGAAAAATTGCCAAACACGCCAAAACCTGAGGTGACCCTTCTTTTGTTACGGGGAGAGGAGTAAATTGGGCGGGTTTGTTTTTTGTGGCAGGTTAAATGGACTCTGCCCGTTAAGGCGGTAGCGATGAATTTTCAAATTGATAAATCCGGTAAGCTGGATAATGTCTGCTATGACATCCGTGGGCCGGTACTGAAAGAGGCGAAACGTCTCGAAGAAGAAGGCAACAAAGTTCTCAAACTCAACATTGGCAATCCTGCCCCGTTTGGTTTTGAAGCCCCCGATGAAATCCTGGTTGATGTGATCCGCAACCTGCCCAGCGCACAAGGGTATTGTGACTCCAAAGGTCTCTACTCGGCGCGCAAAGCGATCATGCAGCATTACCAGGCGCGCGAAATGCGCGATATGACCGTTGAAGATATCTATATAGGTAATGGCGTTTCGGAACTGATCGTGCAAGCCATGCAGGCATTGCTGAACAGCGGCGATGAAATGCTGGTGCCCGCACCTGATTACCCGTTATGGACAGCAGCGGTTTCGCTTTCCAGTGGTAAAGCGGTTCATTATCTGTGTGACGAGTCTTCGGATTGGTTCCCGGACCTGGATGATATCCGCAGCAAAATCACGCCGCGCACGCGTGGTATTGTGATCATCAACCCGAACAACCCGACCGGTGCGGTCTACAGCAAAGAACTGCTGCTGGAGATTGTCGAGATTGCGCGTCAGCATAATTTGATCATCTTTGCCGATGAGATCTACGACAAGATTTTGTACGACGAAGCCCAGCATCATTCTATTGCTGCGCTGGCACCGGACCTGCTGACCGTTACCTTTAACGGCCTGTCAAAAACCTATCGCGTTGCCGGTTTCCGTCAGGGCTGGATGGTGCTGAACGGCCCCAAAAAGCATGCCAAAGGCTATATCGAAGGTCTGGAGATGCTGGCGTCAATGCGCCTGTGTGCCAACGTACCGGCGCAACACGCAATCCAGACGGCGTTGGGTGGCTACCAGAGCATCAGTGAGTTTATCGCACCAGGTGGACGGTTATATGAACAGCGTCAGCGCGCCTGGGAATTAATCAATGACATTCCCGGCGTCAGCTGTGTGAAACCGCAGGGTGCGCTTTATATGTTCCCGCGTATTGATGCGAAAAAGTTCAACCTGTTCGACGACCAGAAAATGGTGCTCGATTTCCTGCTACAGGAAAAAGTACTGTTGGTTCAGGGTACTGCGTTCAACTGGCCGTGGCCGGATCATGTGCGTATCGTGACCCTGCCACGCGTTGACGATCTGGAAATGGCCATCAGCAAGTTTGGTCGCTTCCTGCAAGGGTATCGTCAGTAACCGCAGACGCGTATAGTTGTGGTATTTCGGGGAGAGTCCTCTCTCCCCGTTGTACGACAGGAACCGCTCATGACCCGAAGCCATTTTTTCGCCCATCTCTCCCGTCTCAAACTGATCAACCGCTGGCCGCTGATGCGCAACGTGCGCACTGAAAACGTCTCTGAACACAGCCTTCAGGTGGCGATGGTTGCTCATGCGCTGGCGATCATTAAGAACAAAAAATTTAACGGTAATCTCAATGCTGAACGCATTGCGATGCTGGCGCTTTATCATGATGCCAGTGAAGTGCTGACCGGTGATCTGCCAACTCCAGTGAAGTACTACAACGCGCAAATCGCTCATGAATATAAGAAGATAGAGAAAATTGCACAGCAAAAGCTGATTGAGATGCTGCCTCCTGAATTGCAGGATGCTTACCGCCCATTACTGGACGAACATCTGCACAGCGAAGCGGAACAGGCGGTGGTGAAGCAAGCCGATGCCTTGTGCGCGTACGTGAAGTGTCTTGAGGAGTTGTCAGCCGGGAACAACGAATTCCTGCTGGCAAAAGCGCGTCTTGAAAAAACCCTGGCGCAACGCCGTTCGCCAGAAATGGATTACTTTGTCGAGGTGTTCATTCCCAGCTTTAGCCTGTCACTGGACGAGATTTCGCAGGAAACGCCGCTGTAGCGGCGTGATTCACGGCGCGGTAAATCGCGCCGTTGCGAATTATGCTTTCAGCGACAGGGTAAAACCGCCCTTCCCATCACCGGTGACCACCAACGCTTCCAGCGTAGTCAGCGAAAAAGTTACATCGCTGAGACGTGGAGTATCGGCTGGGGCATTCACGGCGATCACCGCGCTTCCGGCATTCAGTCCCGCCAGCACGCCCGCAGGCGCATCTTCCACTACTACGCATTCACGCGCGCTCAACCCCAGTTTCTCAGCTCCCAGCAGATAGGCGTCCGGCTCCGGCTTGCCGCGTTTAACATTCTCAGCCGTGATAAAGACCGCGGGCGCAGGCAGACCGGCGGCTTTGTGGCGCGCATGAGCAACCGGAATCGAACCCGAAGTCACGATTGCCCACGGAATTTGCAGCTCGTTCAGCGTTGCCAGTAGCACCTGCGCGCCAGGTAAGGCTTGAACGCCATCAGTATCTGACGCTTCAATGCTTTCCAGACGCAAAAACTCCGCCTGAATCGCTTCCTCGCTCTGGCCCGCCATAAAATGACGTAACGACGTTATTGCCTGTTTGCCATGAATGAAGTTCAGAATGACGTCTGCCGTAAACCCATGACGTGCGCCCCATTGTGTCCACGCACGCTCTACGGCAGGCAGTGAATCCACCAGCGTGCCATCCAAATCAAACAGAAAACCTCTGTACGTCACTCGCTACTCCTTCTTCAGGCATTGAGAATTTGCGCAATCTCATTCGCGCTTAAATGGTACTGGCGGGGGCAAGTGTGCCACAACGCCAACATCCGTTGATATTTTTCCCACATCGGCGTTTGCGCATTAAAACCGTGGGTACCGGAATCGAAATGGGTATAACGCCCTTCGGTGTTAACCATAAAACGCACATAGCCGAGATAGCGCGCTTCCGTCGCGGCATCAAAGCCAAGAAAGGCAAGGCGACGCTCCTCGATCTGTGCCCCCTCTTTGAGATTGGACCAGGAGACATGCAACGCATGGTGCATCTCCATGATATCGATCAGGGTGCGGCAAGTTGCTTCACTCAGCTCGCCAAACTCTTTATCCAGTTCGCGCAGTTGCAGGCCATAGCCGCGTTCGATGATGGTTTGATAACGACGATAGCGCTCGGCATTATCCGGCTCAAGCATCGCCATCATTTTGTATTGATTCGACAGGATAAGCCGCTGTGCGTGGGTCATTTCCATGATGTTCTCCGGGGTCATTGCGACCGTTTAAAATTTAAACCAATGGAGAAATGATTGCACAACGGAAGTAATGCGGGTATGTCCGCACCACTTTTCTTTGATTTGACCCCGGATAAGCGGCAAATTCTGTCGCAGTTAAAAAGACGCTGCGATCAAAGATCGTCAAGAAAGGTACGATCGAGTTGCTTGAACGCGCGTTTTAACACATCCGCCAGCGCCTGATAGGTCGGCTTTCCTTCCACCGGGGCAATCGCCTGTCCGGCCTCTTCCAGTTTGGCGCGCACTTCATGGAACCATTGCAGTAAGGTTGGCGGAAGCGGTGTCATCGAACGTTTGCCCAGCCACCACAGCCCCTGCATTGGCAGGCTACAGGCGAATAATGCTGTCGCAACGGCTGGTCCCAGTTGCCCACCCATCGCGATTTGCCAGGTCAGGGTGAAGATAGCCAATGGCGGCATAAAACGAATAGAAAAACGCGTTGCCGTCACTACCCGATTTTCAGGAAAAACAGGTGCCAGGCGTTTATCAGCCGGCCAGGTCTTCATGTAATGCTGTCCGCGCTGAAATAAGCCGAACCAGCCAGGATTGCCCGTGTCATTCGCCATGATAGACCTCAACTATTCTTACAACATTTAAAATAAACTGATAACTACACAACTTTACGTGACATCCTTCAAAAGTTTTTGTCTTTAAGGGTGACACTGAGTATTCTGACGCCGTTTTAGCAACATTACCGGAAGCTACTGCTCAATTAAAGAACAGTTTAGAGCCATGTTTCGCTAAGCGGATTTCAAAAATTCGCGTAAAATTACCAAAATTTTTTGCGGAACGGTCTCTTTTTGACTACCGCATGATGTTAATCATTAATTTACCAGCTTTCATGGGCTACGCTGTTAGTCTGATCGCGTTATTTTTCGCCACTATTTAACCAATAGGTACTTCCATGTCGACGAAGTTAGTTCTGGTTCTGAACTGCGGCAGCTCCTCACTCAAGTTTGCCATCCTCAACCCCGCCAGCGGCGACGAATATCTCTCCGGTCTGGCTGAATGCTTCCATCTGCCCGAAGCACGCATTAAGTGGAAACTGGAAGGTAGCAAACAGGAAGCCCCTCTGGGTGCGGGTGCCGCGCATAGCGAAGCCCTCAACTTCATTGTTAAAACTATTCTGGCACAAAAACCAGAGCTGTCGGCACAAATCGCTGCAATCGGTCATCGCATCGTGCATGGCGGCGAACAGCTGACCCAATCCGTTGTGATTGATGAATCCGTAATCCAGGGGATCAAAGACGCTTCTTCCTTTGCTCCGCTGCACAATCCGGCACACCTGATTGGTATCGACGAAGCGATGAAAAACTTCCCGCATCTGTCTGACAAGAATGTGGCGGTTTTTGATACAGCTTTCCATCAGACAATGCCTGAAGAATCTTATCTCTACGCCCTGCCCTACAAACTGTATAAAGAGCACGGCGTACGTCGTTATGGCGCGCATGGTACCAGTCATTATTATGTGACTCAGGAAGCGGCCAAAATGCTGGATAAACCGGTAACAGAACTGAATGTGATCACTTGCCACCTTGGCAATGGCGGTTCTGTTTCGGCCATTCGCAACGGCGTGTGCGTTGATACCTCAATGGGTCTGACGCCGCTGGAAGGTCTGGTGATGGGTACCCGTAGCGGTGACATCGATCCGGCGATCGTATTCTTCCTGCACGACACCCTCGGCATGAGCGTGGATGCCATCAACAAACTGCTGACCAAAGAGTCCGGCCTGCTGGGTCTGACCGAAGTCACCAGCGACTGCCGTTATGTCGAAGATAACTACACCACCAAAGAAGATGCTAAACGCGCTATGGACGTGTTCTGTCATCGTCTGGCGAAGTATATCGGTGGCTACACCTCCCTGATGGAAGGCCGCCTCGACGCCGTGGTGTTCACCGGCGGTATCGGTGAGAATGCCGCGATGGTACGCGAACTGTCATTGCAGAAACTGGGGTTGATCGGCTTCGAAGTGGATCACGAACGTAACCTGGCCGCGCGTTTCGGCAAGTCTGGCTTCATTAACAAAGAAGGGACTCGCCCGGCACTGGTCATCCCGACCAACGAAGAGTTGGTCATCGCCCAGGACGCTGC
Organism: Pantoea sp. X-Soil-TKNS-1279; assembly: GCF_059730565.1. Classification (NCBI taxonomy): domain Bacteria; kingdom Pseudomonadati; phylum Pseudomonadota; class Gammaproteobacteria; order Enterobacterales; family Erwiniaceae; genus Pantoea; species Pantoea sp. X-Soil-TKNS-1279. Next base: position 3,015,292 of record NZ_AP035948.1, read on the forward strand.
GCGTCTTACCGCATAAATGCTTCTCTCCGTCAGCTCAGGCTGACGGAGTTGTTTTGAGCCATTGCAATACCAGAGAGGATATAACGTGTCTCGTACAATTATGCTCATTCCTACCGGCACCAGCGTCGGCCTGACCAGCGTCAGCCTCGGCGTGATCCGTGCGATGGAACGCAAAGGCGTGCGCCTGAGCGTATTTAAGCCTATCGCCCAGCCGCGCGCTGGCGGCGATACGCCAGACCAGACCACCACCATCATTCGTAAGAACTCCGCCATCCCAGCCGCCGAACCGCTGCTGATGTCACGCGTTGAGTCGCTGCTCGGTTCTAACCAGCAGGATGTGCTGATGGAAGAGATCATCGCCCGCTACCATGAAAACACCAAAGACGCGGAAGTGGTGCTGGTTGAAGGTCTGGTGCCGACGCGCAAACATCAGTTTGCCTCTGCGCTGAACTATGAAATCGCCAAGACCCTGAATGCGGAAATCGTGTTTGTGACCGCACTGGGCAACGATTCACCGGCGCAGCTGAAAGAACGTATCGAACTGACGCAAAGCAGCTTTGGCGGCAGCAAGAACAAAAACATCACTGGCGTGATCATCAATAAACTGAACGCCCCGGTCGATGAACAAGGCCGTACGCGTCCTGACCTGTCAGAGATCTTTGACGACTCCTCCAAAGCCAGCATCGCCAACATCGATCCGAAGCAGCTGTTTGCTGACAGCCCGCTACCGGTGTTGGGTTGCGTGCCGTGGAGCTTTGATCTGATCGCTACGCGTGCAATTGATATGTCCCGTCACCTGAACGCTGACATCATCAATGAAGGCGACATCCACACCCGTCGGGTGAAATCCGTCACCTTCTGCGCCCGCAGCATCCCGCATATGCTGGAACATTTCCGTCCGGGCTCCCTGCTGGTGACCTCGGCAGACCGCCCGGATGTGCTGGTTGCAGCCTGCCTGGCCGCGATGAATGGCGTAGAAATCGGTGCCATTCTGCTGACCGGCGGTTATCAGATCGATGAACGTATTGGTCGTCTGTGCGAACGCGCCTTCCAGACTGGCCTGCCGGTCTTTATGGTGAAAACCAACACCTGGCAAACCTCGCTCAGCCTGCAAAGCTTTAACCTTGAGGTTCCGGCTGACGATACCCAGCGCATCGAAAAAGTTCAGGAGTACGTTGCCAGCTACATCAACAACGACTGGATCGAGTCGCTGACGGCGACGTCAGAGCGCAGCCGTCGTCTGTCACCGCCAGCATTCCGCTACCAGTTGACCGAGCTGGCACGCAAAGCGGGCAAACGCATCGTACTGCCGGAAGGCGACGAACCGCGTACCGTGAAAGCGGCCGCAATCTGTGCCGAACGAGGCATCGCCACCTGCGTGCTGCTGGGTAATCCTGACGAGATCCAACGCGTTGCTGCGGCACAGGGTGTTGAACTGGGTAAAGGTATCGAGATTGTTGATCCGGAAGTGGTCCGTGGGAACTACGTGCCACGCCTGGTCGAACTGCGTAAGAGCAAAGGCATGACCGAAGTGGTCGCGCAGGAGCAACTGGAAGATAACGTGGTGCTCGGCACCATGATGCTGGAAAGTGGCGAAGTCGACGGCCTGGTATCCGGTGCCGTACACACCACCGCTAACACCATCCGTCCGCCGTTGCAGTTGATCAAAACCGCGCCGAACAGCTCACTGGTTTCCTCGGTGTTCTTTATGCTGTTGCCGGAGCAGGTGCTGGTGTATGGCGACTGCGCTATCAACCCGGATCCGAACCCGGAACAGCTGGCAGAAATCGCGATTCAGTCTGCCGACTCGGCCAAAGCCTTCGGTATCGATCCGCGCGTGGCAATGATCTCCTACTCCACCGGTAACTCTGGTGCCGGCAGCGATGTAGAGAAAGTGCGTGAAGCGACCCGTATCGCGCAGGAAAAACGTCCGGATCTGGTGATCGACGGTCCGTTGCAGTATGACGCCGCCATCATGGAAGACGTGGCGAAATCCAAAGCGCCGAACTCGCAAGTTGCGGGCCGTGCGACTGTGTTTATCTTCCCGGATCTCAACACCGGTAACACCACCTACAAAGCGGTACAGCGTTCCGCTGACCTGATCTCCATCGGGCCGATGTTGCAGGGGATGCGTAAGCCGGTGAACGACCTGTCACGCGGTGCGCTGGTAGATGATATCGTCTACACCATCGCGCTGACGGCGATTCAGTCACAGCAGGCTGAAGGTTAAAACGCTAAAGGCGTCCCGTGGGACGCCTTTTTTTGCGCGATAAATCGCGCATTACTGCATTATTGCAACATCACATCCAGCGCACGCAGATGCTGCGGCTGCCACGACAGCGTCACCTGTGCACCCGGCTGCCAACTCTTGTCCATCTTCGATGGCGACAGTTTCACCATAAAATTCCCCTGACCTGCTACGCTGGTCAACATCCGCACATGGTCGCCAAGATAAATAAACTGCTGGATCTGCGCCTGCACGATCTGATCGCCCTGCTCCGGTGCATTGACGTTGACGCGCTCCGGACGAATGCTGAGCTGGATCTTTTTACCCGGTGAACTGGGACGCACTTTTAACGCATCCAGTTGTGTACCGTCATCCAGTTTAACCTGATAGAAATCACCGTTCTGCGCCACCTGCGTTGCCAGCAAGCTGTTGTTTTCGCCGATAAACTGTGCAACGAAGGCGTTCTCCGGCTGCTCGTAAAGTTTATCCGGGCTGTCCATCTGCTGGATCATACCGTCGTTAAACACCGCTACCCGATCGGACATGGTCATTGCTTCGCTTTGATCGTGCGTCACATAGACGATCGTCAGGCCGAGCATATCGTGTAACTGTTTGATCTCCATCTGCATATGTTCACGCAATTGTTTGTCCAGCGCACCGAGGGGTTCATCCATCAACACCAGCTTCGGCTCAAACACCAGGGCGCGCGCCAGGGCCACGCGTTGCTGTTGTCCACCGGACATTTGCGCCGGGTAACGATCCGCCAGCGAGGTGAGCTTGATCATGTCAAGGATGCGATCCACACGGGATTTGATATCCGCTTTGTTCATACGCCGGATTGACAGCGGAAACGCGAGGTTCTCCGCCACGGTCATATGCGGGAACAGCGCATAATTCTGGAACACCATACCAATATCGCGCTGGTGCGGCGGCAACGTATGCAACGGTTTATCACGCAACAGAATCTCGCCATCAGTCGGCGTTTCAAACCCCGCCAGCATCATCAGACTGGTGGTTTTACCCGAACCGGATGGACCAAGCAGCGTGAGAAACTCCCCTTCCTCCACGTCAAGATTGAGGTTACGCACCACCAGCTTATCGCCGTCGTAACTCTTTTTTATGTTCCTGAAACTAACGAAATTTCTCATGACGTTCTCTCGTAATGCGTGAAGGAAATGTAATCCAGGCACGGTTCCTGCATGAACAAATTGAAAATGCACATGCTGGCGGCTCTTTTTTTAGCACTACCACATCGCATTTCAGGAACACAAGAGAAATTTGACAATTCAACTACAAAATTAGCCTGAATCAAAAATCGCAGGCTATTGTTTTCTATTGTCTTTTTAAAATGAAAGTTGCGAAAATGTTAAAAATAACTCAACTGCACTGATAACGTGCCCTGCACCGTGTCAGGGCAACATCGGATCACTGAGCAACAGGCGTGGTTTTAAGGTGATGTTGCAACCGTTGCAGAATCGGCGCGAAGGCGGTGGCCATCTGCGTTTCGTCAACACAGGCGTAGCCCAGCAGCAACCCGCGACGCAGCGTGCCGCGCTGGTAATACGACGACAACGGGCGCGTTAACACGCCGTTCTGCTCCAACTCCGCGCTGAAGGCCACATCGTCGATACTTTCCGGCAATCCGAGAATCAGGTGCAGTCCGGCGTTGCTGTGATGCACCACCCAGGACGCGCCCAGCGTTTCGCTGATCAACGCCACCAGCGCCGCGCGGCGGCGACTGTAAATCTGCCGCATGCGCCTGACGTGCGCAGCGTAATGCCCTTCGCGAATAAACTCCGCCAGCGTCAGTTGCACCAGACCGTAGCCGCCACGATACAACTCCGAATGGGCCATTTTCATGCGGGCCGCCAGCGGTTTAGGGACCACCATGTAACTCAGGCGGATACCCGGATAGAGCGTCTTGCTGAAAGTACCGAGATAAATCACCGGCGCATCCGGGGACAACCCCTGAAGCGCAGGAATCGGGCTACCCGCAAAGCGAAACTCGCCGTCGTAATCATCCTCAACCACCCAGCTACCGGTACTTTTGGCGCGATTTAATAACTCATGCCGGCGTTGCAGGCTCATCACCGCCCCAAGCGGATACTGGTGCGATGGCGTCACGCAAATCAGGCGCGGAGCAGGTCGGTCACTCTGCTCCGGCGGCAGCACCAACCCCTGCTCGTCCACCTCGGTGGGGATCAGCTCGATACCGTTAACCGCCAGCACATTGCGAATGCCCCAATAGCCCGGTTCTTCCACCAGCGCGCTATCGCCGGGATCGCACAGCATCTTCGCCAGCAAATCGAGCGACTGATGCGTCCCGGCTGTCACCAGCACCTGCTCTGCCGTGCAGTTGACCGAACGGATCACCCGCAGGTACTCAGCCAACGCCTGTTGCAGCTCAACGCAACCACCGTGGTTGGCGTAGCTCAGGGATTCCACCGGCAAACGACGGCTGATACGCAACTGGATTTTGCGCCAGATGTCGTGTGGCATGTAGCTGACATCCGGCACCCCCGGCATAAACGCCCCCCACTGGAACGCCCCGGCCCCACTTTGCGACAGCAGCCGCGTACCGCGCCGTGACAAGCGGATGTTGCTCATCGCACGCGGTTTGATGGCGGGTGCAGGTGCCACTTCCGGGCTCTCTTCAGGCAACACAAGGGTGACGAAGGTACCACTTCCGGTTCGCGTCTCCAGATACCCTTCAGATTGCAGTTTTTCATAGGCCGCCAGCACGGTATTACGTGATACCGACAGCTCGCGCGCCAGGTCACGGCTGGCGGGTAAACGCACGCCGGTGGCAATGGCCCCTTCCTGAATCGCCCCCTGCAAAACATCGTACAGGCGCTTCGCCAACGGGCCGCCGGAAAGCTGATTTAAACGCTGAAACAGCAGGTCACCCAGTAAGCTGCGCAAAATTGGTACCTCAAAATAAAAAAAACTGGCTCTGGATTATAAAACCCTGAAAACGCTAAAAAGCAAGCAGGGCAGTTTTCCGGCGTGAAATCAGCCGGCGAATCACATGATGAGGTTGAGCTATGAGTAACAGCGAATTACAGGCACGTCGTTTAAACGCCACCCCGCGTGGGGTCGGTGTGATGTGCGATTTCTATGCCGTGAAAGCGGAAAACGCCACGCTCTGGGATCATCAGGGCCGCGAATACACCGATTTCAGCGCTGGCATCGCGGTGCTGAACACCGGTCACCGCCATCCTAAAGTGATGGCAGCAGTGAAGCAGCAACTGGATTGCTTCACTCACACCGCATTCCAGGTCATCCCGTACGAGAATTACATCAGTCTGGCCGAGCGTTTGAACGAACGTGTACCGGTGGCCGGTCCGGCCAAAACCACATTCTTCTCCACCGGCGCAGAAGCGGTGGAAAACGCGGTGAAGATTGCCCGCGCTGCCACCGGACGTCCGGGTATCATCGCCTTCACCGGTGCGTTTCATGGACGTACCCATATGACCATGACCCTGACCGGCAAAGTGGTGCCTTACAAAACCGGTTTCGGCCCGTTTGCCAGCTCGGTATTCCACGCCCGCTATCCCAACGCACTGCATGGCCACAGCGTTGCCGCAGCACTGGAAAGCCTCGAAGCGATTTTCAAATGCGATATCAGCCCACAGCAGGTAGCGGCAATTATTTTCGAACCGATTCAGGGCGAAGGCGGCTTCAACGTCGCGCCGCCAGAGTTTGTCAGCGCGCTGCGCAAGCTGTGTGACCAGCACGGAATTCTGCTGATTGCCGACGAGATTCAGAGTGGGTTTGCTCGCACCGGTAAACTGTTCGCCTGTGAATACTACGACGTCAAACCCGACCTGATCACCATGGCGAAGAGCCTGGCAGGCGGCATGCCGCTGTCAGCGGTGGCCGGTCGCGCCGAAGTGATGGATGCCCCGCAACCGGGTGGCCTGGGCGGCACCTACGCCGGCAGCCCACCAGCGATTGCTGCGGCACACGCGGTGCTCGACGTTATCGATGAAGAACAGCTGTGCCAGCGTGCCAATCAGCTCGGCGCAAAACTTACCGAAACCTTACAGGGTGCCGGTTGTCGCGCACTGGTTGACGTACGTGGCCGTGGTTCGATGATCGCCGCAGAATTTAACGATGCGGCTGGCAAGCCGTCTGCCGATATCGCTCGTTCCATCCAGCAACAGGCGCTGGCTCAGGGGTTGATTCTGCTGACCTGCGGTGTATACGGCAACGTGATCCGCTTCCTCTATCCGCTCACCATTCCGGACGCGCAGTTCGACAGCGCCTTGCAACTGCTGACCGGCATTCTGGCAAAACACTAAGTCTCCCCCGGCGCATCGCTCCGTTCCAGCGCTGCGCCGGTTACCTGGCATAAAAGCTGCATTGCAAACACCACGCAGGTTCGCCTGCACATCAATAATAATTCAGGAGTTGTGGGATGGTTAAAAAGTTAGCTGTACTCATTTTCGCTACCATAGCACTGCAAGCACAGGCAGAAACCCTGACTGTGATCTCTTTTGGTGGCACCAATAAAGACGCCCAGGACAAAGCATTCTATAAACCGTTCACAGCCGCTGGCCTTGGCACCATTGACGCGGGCGAGTACAACGGCGAGATGGCACGTATCCGCGCGATGGTTGAAACCAAACAGGTTGGCTGGGATGTGGTGGAGCTGGAAACGCCGGAAGTGCTGCGCGGTTGCGAGGAAGGGCTGTTCGAAACTCTCGACTGGAACAAGCTAGGGAAAAAAAGTGATTTTATTCCCGGGAGCGTAAGCGAATGCGGTGCCGGGATTTTTGTCTGGTCGACCGTACTGACCTATGACGCCGACAAACTGAAAACCGCGCCGACCAGCTGGGCTGACTTCTGGGATGTGAAGAAATTCCCGGGTAAACGCGCGCTACGTAAGAGCGCCAAATATACCCTTGAAATCGCGCTGATGGCCGATGGCGTGAAGCGTGAAGATGTCTACAAAGTGCTGGCGACCCCGGCCGGTGTTGATCGTGCCTTCAAAAAACTGGATGAGCTGAAACCGAATATTCAGTGGTGGGAATCCGGTGCGCAGCCGTTGCAATGGCTGGTATCGGGCGACGTGGTGATGGCTTCCGCTTACAACGGCCGCGTTGGGACCGCGCAGGCTGAAGGTCACAACTTCAAAATCGTCTGGGACGGCGGCCTGTATGACCTGGACAACTGGGCCATCGTCAAAGGTTCGCAACATAAGGCACTGGCGGAAAAGTTTATCGCCTTTGCTAACCAGCCGGAAAACCAGAAAGTCTACGCCGAAAATATCCCTTACGGTCCGACCAATATTAAAGCCGGATCGCTGCTGGAACCTGCCCGTCTGAAGCAACTGCCAACCGCGCCGGATAACCTGGCGAAATCGGTACAGGTAGATGCCAATTTCTGGCTGGAGCATGGCGAAGAGCTGGAACAGCGTTTTAACAGCTGGGCCGCGAAGTAAGTAGTCCCGTAGCGGCGCGATTTATCGCGCGTTTTTTCCGGCACGACGCACAGCATTGCGCGATAAATCGCGCCGCTACGAATGAGTGCAGAAATATCAGTAAGGAGTCCGGCCATGAGCCAAAATCCCGTGTTGGATACCCCAGCACAATCGGCGCCCAACGCGCACGAACCGACACTGCGCCAGCGCCTGAACCGCAGTGAGTTTGCCAAAACCCGGCGTTCGCTGCTGCTTATTGCGCCGTTGCTGGTGTTCGTGGTGGTCTGCTTCCTCTTCCCGATTGGTTCGATCCTCAGCCAAAGCATCAATAACCCGGAACTGCCAGAGGCGTTGCCGCAAACCAGCAAAGCCTTACAGGCATGGTCGGGGGATGCATTACCGGACGAGCACCTTTATGCCCTGCTGGCGAAAGAGTTAATCGCCGCGCGCGATCAGGGACAAATCGCCAGTGTGGCGAAGCGTCTCAGCTACGAAGATGCCAGCTATCGTCGCCTGATCCTGGCCGTTCCACGTCAGGCACCGGCCGATGGTGTTGATGTGAAGAACACCCTGATTGCCAAACAGCCGCTGTGGGGAGATATCACCACCTGGCGCACGCTGCAACGTGCCGCCAAACCTCTGACCAGCCTGTATCTGCTGTCGGCCTTTGACCGTAAAGTCGATGCCAAAACCGGTGCTATCGTCAGCCAACCCGCTGACCAGGCGCTGTACGTAAATGTACTGCTGCGCACCTTATGGATGGCGACGGTGGTGACCCTGTTGTGTGTCGGTATCGGCTATCCCCTCGCTTACTGGCTGGCGAAGCAGCCGTCAGGCCGTGCCAACCTGTTGATGATTCTGGTGCTGCTGCCGTTCTGGACCTCGCTGATTGTCCGTACCGCCAGTTGGATTGTGCTGCTGCAATCGGGCGGGCTGATCAACCGGGCGCTGATGGGGGTTGGCCTGATCGATCATCCGCTGACGCTGGTGTTTAACCGCCTCGGTGTCTATATCTCGATGACCCATATTCTGCTGCCGTTTATTGTGCTGCCGCTGTATGCAGTGATGAAAGGCATTTCACCCAGTTATATGCGTGCCGCCATCTCCCTTGGGGCGCATCCGTTTCTCGCTTTCTGGCGCGTGTATGTGCCGCAAACCTTCGCGGGTATCACCGCCGGTGCGCTGCTGGTATTTATGATGGCGATTGGTTATTACGTTACCCCGGCGCTACTCGGCGGTCCCGACGACCAGATGGTCAGCTACTTTGTGGCCTTCTTTACGAACAGCACCATGAACTGGGGCATGGCCGCTGCACTCGGCAGCCAGTTGCTGATCATCGTGATGCTGCTGTACATCGTCTATGTTCGTGTTACCCGTACCCCCGCTGAAGCGGCGGCGCGTTAAGGAGTGGCGAAGATGAAACAACAAGGTTCTACTCTGCTGCGCCTGTGGGGCGCATTCTTCAACTTCTATGGCGCGGCGGTGTTGCTGTTTTTGATCCTGCCGATTCTGGTGATTGTGCCGCTGTCGTTTAATACCAGCTCGTTCCTCAGCTATCCACTGAGCGGCTTTTCTCTGCGCTGGTATCAAACCTTCTTCCATTCACAGGAGTGGCTGGGCGCGCTGGGTAACAGTTTGTTGATAGCGCCGCTGGCGACGTTACTCGCCACCGTCCTTGGCGTGCTGGCATCGATGGGTCTGGTGAGGGGTGAGTTTCGTGGTAAAGGTCTGGTCATGGCGATCATCATTTCGCCGATGGTGGCGCCCGTGGTAATCATCGCGGTGGGGATGTTTTTCTTCTTTGCCCGACTGTCATTGCTGAACAGCTATCTCGGTCTGGTACTGGCGCATACTTTGCTCGGCGTGCCCTTTGTAGTGATTACCGTGGTCGCGGTGCTGAAAAGCTATGACACCAATCTGTCACGCGCGGCTGCCAGCCTTGGGGCATCACCGCTGCTGACTTTTCGCAAAGTCACCCTGCCGCTGATTGCGCCGGGGGTATTTTCGGGGGCGCTGTTTGCCTTTGCCGCCTCATTCGATGAAGTGGTGGTGACACTGTTCCTCGCCAGTCCAAGCCAGCGCACGCTACCGATTCAGATGTTCGCGGGGATCCGTGAAAACCTTGATCCAACCATTGCCGCAGCGGCAACGCTGATGATTGGAGCGTCGCTGGTGCTGCTGATTGTCATGGAGATCTTACGGCGACGGGGTGAGCGGATGCGTCAGTCGCATCCAGCCCATTAATGCAAAAGGCGCCAGTTGGCGCCTTTATTTTATGCGTCGCTGTTGCGACTTAGCCACAACGACAAGGCTTTCAGTGAATCATCGGTGAACTCGTCACAACGCGCGGTGATCTCTTCCGGCGTCATCCAGAATACTTCATCCACTTCCTCTTCCTGCATAGCAAAAGGACCGTGCGAGACGCAGCTAAACAAACCGCCCCAGACGCGGCAATGTTCATCTTCGAAGTAGAATTTGCCGTGCTCAGCAAACGGGACCGCAGCGATACCCAGCTCTTCTTCCGCTTCGCGCCGCGCCGATTCCAGCATATCCTCACCACTCTGCACCACGCCACCCGCGGTAGCATCAAGCTTGCCTGGCATGAAGTCTTTGATTTCAGTACGACGTTGCACCAGAATTTTTCCCATGCCGTCGTGCACCACGATATAGGTGGCGCGATGACGCAGGCATTGTGCACGCATCTGTGCGCGGCTGGCCTGTGCAATCACTTCATTCTCTTCGTTAACGATATCTACCCATTCGATACCGTCAGCTGCAGGTTGATCCACCATCCGTAACCCTTTTCTGTTTAGGCGTGCCGGGCACGCGCCTGTTTACTGTTCTTTATTAGAGTGAGCGGTAAGGTAAAGGGTTCTTTTCCCCATCGCAAGACCTCTTCGTGCTTAGCGCTGTTTACCTGATTCAGCCAGCCACAGCTGCACGGAAGCGCGCTGCCATTGGAACTCGGCATAGTGCTGTAACTTCACCGGTAATGGATCGCCGTGCAGTGCCAGACGGTTAATCATCACCGCCAGATCGGTATCGGCAATTGACCATTCACCAAACAGATTCTGCTGCCCATCCGGCAACAGACGCAGCACCGCGCTGATCAGCTTTTCGGCTGCCTGCTCACCCGCCGGTGTCAGCGGCGCAAAACGTTCGCCCGCAAATAACACTTCGGTCGGACGTTCCTGACGCAGCGCCATGAAATCGCTGCGCAACCACGCCTGAATCTCACGCGCATGGGCGCGCTTTTCACGATCGCGCGGGTACAGGCGTTCATATTCCGGTGCCGGAAAACGCTCCTCAAGATATTCGGCAATCGCCGAGGACTCATTCAGGATCAAATCGTCAATCTGCAAGGTTGGCACCCGGCAGGTAAGTGACAACGCACGATACTCATCATCCCATTGCGCATTACGCGACAGGTCAACGCGTTTCAGGGTGAACGGGATGCCCTTTTCGGTCAGTGCTACGTAGACCGACATGGCATAAGGGCTAAAGAAAGAAGCATCGGACCACAACGTCATGTTCGGGTAATTCATCGGCTGCCTCGGATATGCATCAGGAGTGCTTCATGTTTACCGATTTTTCGCGCATTAGGCAATGGCAGTCAGGCCAGTTGCTGGGGCGGTAAGACCAGTTAAGACTGCGGATTTTTCATCGTAAGCGTCGGCGCGGTCACGCCAGTTATACGCTTCTCTTCTATGCTGAAACTGAGCACATAACAAGCACCAGGAGGCTCAACATGCATCTGCTTATTACTGGCGGCACCGGTTTAATTGGTCGCCATCTGATCCCGCGTCTGCTGCAACTGGGTCAGCAGGTCAGCGTGGTCACGCGCGACGTCGCCGCCGCGCGCGAAAAGCTGGATCCGCGCGTCGCTATCTGGTCCGGTCTGGCGCAACAGCAGGATTTAAATGGGGTGGATGGCGTGATTAACCTTGCCGGTGAACCCATTGCTGATAAACGCTGGACCGCCGAACAAAAACAGCGGCTGTGTGAAAGTCGCTGGCAGATTACTGAACGAATCGTCGCTCTCATCAATGCCAGCAGCCAGCCACCGAAATTTTTGATCTCCGGTTCAGCAACCGGATTCTATGGTGATACCGGCGATCTGGTACTTACAGAGGATGATCCAGGACACGAAGAATTCACGCATACACTGTGTGCCCGCTGGGAACAACTGGCCCAGGCAGCTCAGAGTGAACGTACCCGAGTATGCCTGCTGCGAACTGGCGTGGTGCTGGCGAAAGAAGGCGGTGCACTGGCGAAGATGAAGTTGCCGTTTAAACTCGGCGTTGGCGGCCCGATTGGTAGCGGTAAGCAGTATCTGCCGTGGATTCATATTGATGATTTGGTCAACGCTATCTGGTGGCTGATTGATAATCCGTTACAGGGCCCCTTTAACCTGGTCTCCCCCTACGCTGTGCGCAACGAACAGTTTGCCGCCACGCTGGGTCATGTGATGCATCGCCCCGCTTTTATGCGCACGCCTGCCAGCGCCATCAAACTAATGATGGGCGAGTCTGCGGTTTTGGTACTGGGCGGCCAGCATGTGTTGCCGAAACGACTGGAAGAGTCGGGATTTGGCTTCCGTTGGTATGACTTGCAGGAGGCGCTGGAGGATACGGCGGCGTAAAGATAATAACCCCTGGTAGCGGCGCGATTTATCGCGCAGCTACCAGGGGGATCGATTATTTCAATGAACCCTTCAGGAATTGTTGCAGGCGTGGGCTTTTCGGATTGTTAAACACCTCATCCGGCGCGCCCTGTTCCTCAATTTTACCCTGATGCAGGAAAATCACATGGCTGGAGACATGACGGGCAAACTCCATTTCGTGCGTCACCACCACCATGGTTTTACCCTCTTCAGCCAGCTTCTGCATGATGCGCAGCACTTCGCCAACCAGCTCAGGATCGAGGGCTGAGGTTGGTTCGTCAAACAACAACACTTCAGGTTCCATTGCCAGCGCACGGGCGATGGACACACGCTGCTGCTGACCGCCAGAAAGATGCACTGGGTATTTCGCACGGGCGCGCTCGTCAATACCGACTTTATCGAGATACTTAATGGCACGTTCACGCGCTTCTGCTTTGCTCAATCCTAAAACCTGGATCGGTGCTTCCATGACGTTTTCCAGCACCGTCATATGGCTCCACAGGTTGAAGTGCTGGAACACCATAGTCAGGCGGGTACGCAAGGAACGCAGCTGCTCTTTGTTCGACACCTTTAACTGACCATCGGTATCGCGTACCAGATTGATCTGCTCATTATTGACGGCAATGGTGCCTTCACTCGGTTTTTCGAGGAAGTTAATGCAGCGCAGAAAAGTACTTTTCCCGGAACCTGACGAGCCAATAATACTGATAACGTCCCCGGCATCTGCCTGTAATGACACACCTTTCAGGACTTCATGTTCACCGTAACGCTTATGCAGTTCGGTAACGCTTAATTTATTTTCAGACATAGGTTACTCAATGCGATGAAGAGGGTTTCACATGCGCTAGCCAGCGGCGCTCCGCCATACGGAACAAGCTAATCAGCACGTAAGAGATAATCAGATACAGCACTGCGGCAATGCCAAACGCAACAAACGGCTGATAGGTCGCCGAGTTAATATCACGCGCGATTTTCAACAGATCGGGCACCGTGGCGGTGAACGCCAGCGCGGTGGAGTGCAGCATCAGGATCACTTCATTGCTATACGCAGGCAGCGCAGTGCGCAGCGCCGACGGCAGAATGATGCAACGATACAATTTAAAGGTGGAGAAGCCATAGGCACGCGCCGCTTCAATTTCTCCGTGCGGCACGGCACGAATCGCGCCGGCAAAAATCTCGGTGGTATAAGCACAGGTGTTGAGGGTAAACGCCAGCAAAGTACAGTTAAGACCGCTGCGGAAAAAAGCATTAAGCAATTCGGTGCCCTTCACCACTTCCAACGTATACATACCGGAGTAGAACACCAGCAGCTGCACATACAGCGGCGTACCACGGAAGATGTAAGTGAACAACCACACCGGGGTGGAGACGAAGCGATTAGGCGACACGCGGGCAATTGCCAGCAGCACCGCAAGGCAACCGCCGATCGCCACCGAAATAATCAACAGCCACAGGGTAATGGCGACACCGGTAAAACGGTAACCATCGGTCCAGAGCAGGGATTTCCAATACTCGTGAATAATATCGATCATAGCTCTGCCCTTTTCACACCTACCGAGTAGCGGCGTTCAAGCCACCACAACACGCCATTCGACAGCGTGGTAAACACCAGATAAATCACTCCGGCAACAATCGCGAAGTAGAACGGTTGCCAGGTACTTTTACCGGCCAATTGGGTGGCTTTCACCACATCTTCCAGGCCCAGCAGCGACACCAGCGCCGTCGCCTTCAGGATTACCTGCCAGTTGTTGCCAATACCCGGCAGCGCAAAGCGCATCATCGCCGGAAACAGAATGCGGCGGAAGGTTTGCGAACCGGTAAAGCCAAAGGCGGTAGCGGCCTCAATCTGCCCTTTCGGCACTGCGAGGAAGGCACCACGAAAGGTTTCGGTGAAATAGGCACCGTAGATAAAGCCCAGCGTGATTATACCGGCCACCATCGGGTCGATATCGAACTGCGCCACACCCAGCGCATCAGTCAGGGCATTCAGGGCGATCTGCAAACCGTAGAAAATCAGCAGCATCAGCACCAGATCCGGCACGCCACGGATCAACGTGGTGTAGCCTTCGAACAGCATCGCCAGAGGGCGGCTGCGGGAAAGTTTGGCGCCAGCGCCAATTAAACCGAGCACAACGGCCAGCAACACTGAACTGAGCGCCAGTTCCAGCGTGACCAGGGTGCCTTTCAGAATGACGTCAGAATAGCCATACAGCATGAATTTGATCCTGTCGTGGGGGTAATTAACGAAGCACTGCCCGCACGCGGCGGGCAGTCTGGTCGACAGGTTTTACTCAGTCACCGTAAACATTAAAATCAAAATATTTCTTCGCAATCTTGTCGTAAGTACCGTCTTTACGCATCGCATCGAAGGCTTTATCGATAGCGGCTTTCAGGTCTGCATCATCTTTACGCAGGCCCATACCGGTGCCAACACCAAAGATTTTGTCATCTTTTACTGCCGGGCCAGCAAACGCGTAGTTTTTACCAACCGGCTGCTTCAGGAAGCCTTCGCTCGCCTGCACTTCATCCTGGAACGCCGCATCAATGCGACCCGCGTTCAGGTCCTGGTAGACCAGGTCCTGGTTGGCGTACGGCGTGACCGTTACACCTTTCGGGCGCCAATATTCGTTAGCGTAGGTTTCCTGGGTGGTGCCCTGCAACAGGCCGATGTTTTTGCCTTTCAGCGATTCAACCGTCGGCTGAATGGTTGAACCTTTCGGTGCCACCAGACGGGCGTTGGCCGCATAGAGTTTTTCAGAGAAAGCAATCTCTTCCTGTCGTTTTTCAGTAATGGAGAGAGAAGAGATGATGGCATCAATCTTCTTCGCTTTCAGCGACGGGATCAGTGCATCGAAATCACTTTCTACATAGGTACATTTGGTTTTGATGCGTTTACAGATTTCGTTAGCCAAATCAATATCAAAACCCACTAACTGTCCTTGCGCGTTTTTTGATTCAAACGGCGGGTAAGTCGGGTCAGTCCCGATGCGTAGCGTATGCGGTACCGCCGCGAACACGCTCGCGGCGCTGGACATGGCCAGCATCAGAGAAAGAGCCAGAACTCGCTTTTTCATAGGTAACCCTCAAGTGAAGTGCTTTTTGTTATGTGCTGCGTGATGTGTTTGCGCTGATTAATGTGCATGTTTCATGCCAGTTATGCAAATTGGCGAAACGCTGTACAGGCGCACTAAATACTGCGTCCACCAGGGGCGCAAGCACTTAGTTTGTGAGGGAAATATAACAGCGAAGTGAGCAGGAAAAAGCGACATTGTTAACTTTTGGTGCATGAAATGCACGAAGAGTGATCGGACGCGATATTTTGCACCAATTTTGTGCGCAACTGCACCATTTAAGCGCCTTGCCAGCGGGTAAACAGATCCTGTGGCAACTCAATATCGAACTGATCCAGCACACGGTTGACCGTTTGATCCACCAGTTCTCCGATATTTTGTGGACGATGATAAAAAGCCGGTACCGGTGGCATAATCACCGCACCCAGTTCTGCGGCGGTGGTCATCATACGCAAATGTCCAACATGGAGCGGTGTTTCACGCACACACAGCACCAGTTTGCGCTGTTCTTTCAGCACCACATCGGCGGCACGCGTCAGCAGGCTATCGCTGTAGCTGTGCACAATGCCGGACAGGGTTTTCATTGAACACGGCAGAATCGCCATGCCAAGGGTCTTGAAAGAACCGGACGAGATACTGGCGGCGATATCGCGCACATCATGCACCACATTGGCCAGCGCCTGCACATCGCGCAGATTAAAATCTGTTTCCAGCGCCAGCGTCTGCCGTGCCGCCTGGCTCATCACCAGATGGGTTTCCACCTCTGCCAGCGGTTGCAGCACCTGTAACAGTCGCACGCCGTAGATGGCGCCGCTGGCACCGGAAATACCAATGATGAGTCGTTTCATAATGATCTTGCTATGCAGGTAAACCCTAATCATAACCCGCAGCGAGAAAAGAAAACAAAAAAAGGTAATCGCCGAAGCGATTACCTTGCAGGATCAAAACATCTTTAATGACGTGGGCTGATTAACAGCGAACAAACATAATTTTAGGTTTCGGACCGTCAACACGTTTGCCATTGATCATCACCTTCAATGTATAAGTGGTTGTTTTATAGTGCGGAGTAGCAATCGCCGCAGAGCCGCTTACGTTACCTTTTATATCGGTCTTGTTCTGGTTGAGAAGTTGGATATTGACCAATTTCCCTGCGGTATCTTCTACCGCCAGCACAGACACTTTCTCGCCAATAATCGGGTTTTCGAAGCGATCGCGCAGCGTGATGGTAAAGCCAGCCGGTTTACTCATCTGAACCGACCCGGCTTTAATTTTTCCGTCTGTGGTTTGGCTTTTCCAAATCTGAGCCGAATTGACATCGGCTATGACGGTAAAACGCTTCATTGCTACCGGTTTTTTCTCACCCGCAACACGCACGGTTACGCTGTAGTTACCCGCTTTTTTCTCTACCAGCGTTGCTGACACGTTACCCTGTGCATCAGTTTTCCCGTCATTCGCCGCAGCGATAGTTTTGCCATTTTGGTCAGTGAAGGTGATGATCGCATCCTTAACCGGTTTGCCATTAATATCCGTGGCTTTCACCGTAAAGGTGGCATTGCTGCCTGCGACAAATTTGTTTTCCTTGCTGACAAATGCCAGGTTGGTCACCTTAACCACTTCCGCTTCTTTGGCCTTTAACTTCAGGGTTTGCGGTTGTCCCAACTGTTGGTTGCCGTGATACAACGTCAACGTCACGATACCGTCTTCATGACCTGCGGTCAGATCCACCACGTAGTTGCCCTGCACCTTACCTAATTCACGGAACTGGCCGATGGTCACACGGGAACTGGCACGCATTTTTGTATCCAGCAACGTGGCTTCCAGACGCAGATTACCCGTTTCGTTACTGACCGGATTGCCATTTTTGTCTTTCAGATCAACCACCGCATGGGTGTGGTCAGTACCGTTAGCAATCAACTCATCAGCACCCAGTTTCAGGGTGGATCTTAACGCATCGGGCTGTTCAGGCTGAGTTTGCTCCGCTTTTTCTACCGTAATCTGTACCTGGGCGCGTGGCGAGGCTTTCCCTTTGCTGTCATAAGCGATAGCGCTCAGGGTATAGTGGTTATCCGCACCCTCCTTATAAGCTGGCAACACCAGCGCCGAATTGGCGCCAGTACCGACAACTTTTCCGCCCGCTGCGACCAAGACCGCGTCATCCCAGACAATTTTGTCCAGACCATGCTTAGCCCAGACGCTCACGCCAAGAGAATGTTGCGTGCCTTCAACGCCCTGAATCGCACTTGCCAGCGAGAAGGTGATCACCGTCTGCTCGCGATAGTCCATCACGATCTGGTTATTACGCGACACCAGATCGTAGCGCGAACCGGCCAGACTGCGCTGTGCGGCTACGGCTTCTGGTGACAGATGCCAGTCCAGAGAGCGGCCAAAATTCCAGTTCAGGTTCAGCCCTAAGGTGGTGTCCTCTCCGCGCTGCATACTCATGCGATGTCCCGCATCAATCGTGACCAACGGAACCGGTGTCCAGTTTACCCCGACAGTCGCGACCGATGGATTACGCTGGAGACGATCACGGCTGATCAGTGCAACATTATCACCATAATATTGTTCATATTTTACTTTCGCACCGAGCTGCGGATAGACCGGCAACCAACTGGACAGCTCAATATCCCAGCCATTGGCTGGACGTTCGTCATGGTCGGCGATAAACCGCGAATCATGCCAGCCATTGAGTTTGAAATAGCCGTTGGCGTTCAGCCGCATGGCATCAGTCCCGACTTCAGCACCGATACCGATACGGCGGTTATTGCCGCTGAAATCGTTATCAAAAAAGACGTTATTACCCAGCATCCAGCCATCAGCAAAATAACGCGCGCCAACACCGACGTTGCCGGTGGTGCGGTCATCCGCGTGACGCACACCTAACTGGCTGAAAATCATGAAATCTTCACGACTGTTCCACAGCGGCAGCAGCACATCACCGGCATAGTTGTATTTTGCAAAATTTTTCGCCGAGCTGATGGCGACACGAGAAGAGCCGCCAAAGCCATTGAGCCACGCTTCCGCCTGTTTGCTGGCCAACGAGTTCAGTTGGTCCTGGCCGAACTGGCGGGCATCGGTGGTTCTGTCGTTGGCTTTGACATCCGCCTTATCGGTTTTTGGTGCCTGTACGGTGGCGTGCGCCAGCGGCAACGTGGAGGCTTTTACGGCCGGAGCTGCCGGAATCCAGATGGTTTGACCGGCACCTGCCGCCAGGAAAGCCGCTTTGTCACTCCATTCAAAGGAGTTAATTTCCCAGAGATGATCAACCATCAGGTTATTTTTGCGGGCAATATCCGCCACGCTCTCACCAGGCTGGAGTACGGTAGATTCAACCGCCATATCCTGATATTGCGTGCTCCTTGCATGAGCAACTCCGGTGACACCAACAGTTGAAACCGCGAGTTGCAAAAAAATCGCCGTATAAATAGCGGAATGCTTGAACTTCTTAAATCTCATTTATAAATAACCCAGCAAAGTGAAGACGCTTGTAATCATTAAGCAAGGGGCAAAATAATTTCCTCCTGTGCTTTTTTCGCCGGGCATTCTCTATTCAACTCACAAAAAACGGTAATGAGATTTTTCACAGAAATTCATGATGAGTTCATCCTGAAATTCATTTCCTGATTTCCCGATATCACACTCCTGAAACCTGAACCATTAATATATTTATCAAGAAAAAAACCAGTGGAAAAATGATCTACTACAAGAAGTCGCCAACAGGTCACAATAAAATTAACTTTTCGAGGCTGATAATAATGCAATGGGCGATAATTTTATTTTTTCTTTTTCATTAATAAAATAATAACAAAAATCAGGATATCCTCATTGCTACTTAACAGAAAAAAGGCAAGCACCGGAGTGGTTGCCTTAAAGGAGAAGTTTTCAATAGAAGTGAAGTTAATTTGTGCAACATCTCCCGTCTCAGATCTTTTCGCCTTCAACGTCAGTTCCAGCTGACCCAATTGCGTGCTGCCATGATACATCGTCAGCATTACTACACCGGCTTCAGTACCTGCGGTCAGATCCACCACGTAACGCCCTATACCTTCTTCACGGAATTTGCCGACAGTCACACCGCTATTAGCTGCACAGGTCAGTTTATTCTGCATCTGCGCGTCCAGACGCAAATTACCGGCATTGCCACTAATAAGCTTGCCGTCTTTATCTTTCAGCTCGACCACCAACTCGGTTTTACTTGTACCATTGGCCACAAGTTGCCCATTGATGAGGGTCAAAGTGGTCTGTCCGGCATCCGGCTGGCCCGGCAGCTCAGGAATCTACTCCGTTTTTTCTACCGTGATTTGTACCTGTACAAGGCATAACAACCCTGATAAGAAACTGAAAATAAAACCTGTTTCCTTCTGAGTTATTAACAATATGAAAATGACATGTTTAAATTAATGTATGCTTTTCAATTAAATCAATCACTAAAAATCAGGGCAAGAAAAAAGAATAATCAGGAATTAGTCACTTCCCAATCAAGGCTTATCAGTTTTTTACTACTGCAATTAAGAATAAATAGTCGGACAGGCGGCAACTAAACGCCCGGGAGAGCGGTGAGAAATGTTAGCAGTGAAATTATTTGCAGAATATGCCCGTTTTTAATCATCAATTAAAAACGGGCAATAAAACTTAACCTTCGTTATGCAGTTCCAGACCTTCAACCTCAGTCTGACGTGCAATGGCTTTTGCATCGTCGTTACGCAGTGACTGGAGGTAGTCCAGATAACGTTGGTCAACGTCTTTGGTGACATAAACACCGTTAAACACCGAACACTCGAACTGAGCGATATCCGGGTTTTCTTCGCGAACCGCTTCAATCAAATCGTCCAAATCCTGGAAAATCAGCGCGTCAGCTTTGATCAGCTGGCGAATCTCTTCCACTTCACGACCGTGAGCGATAAGCTCAGTTGCGCTCGGCATGTCGATACCGTAGACGTTCGGGAAACGAATTTCCGGTGCGGCTGAAGCCAGATAGACACGCTTGGCACCCGCTTCACGCGCCATCTCGATAATCTGCTCAGAGGTGGTACCGCGCACGATGGAGTCATCCACCAGCAACACGTTTTTGTCACGGAACTCGGCACGGTTGGCGTTCAGCTTACGACGCACCGCGCTACGGCGCAGATGCTGACCCGGCATAATAAAGGTACGGCCCACGTAACGGTTTTTCACAAAACCCTGGCGATACGGTTTGTCGAGAATACGGGCGATTTCCAACGCCACATCGGTTGAGGTTTCCGGAATCGGAATCACCACGTCGATGTCGAGATCTTCCCATTCACGCGCAATTTTCTCACCCAGCTTGGTGCCCATACGGACGCGCGCGCTGTAGACCGAGATCTTATCAAGGAAGGAATCCGGACGCGCAAAGTAAACGTACTCGAACAGACACGGATTACTTTTCGGGTTCTCAGCACACTGGCGGGTCGAGAGTTGGCCCTGCTCGGTGATGTACACCGCTTCGCCCGGCGCTACGTCACGAATAAATTCAAAGCCCAGCGTATCCAGCGCGACGCTCTCGGACGCGACCATATACTCGGTGCGACCATCAGCAATCACGCGTTTACCCAGTACCAACGGACGGATACCGTTCGGGTCGCGGAAGGCCACCATACCGTGACCGATAATCATCGAAACTACCGCGTAAGCCCCGCGCACCTGCTGGTGCACCGCAGCCACTGCGGCAAAAATGTTGTCAGCTTCCAGCGGGTAATGCTGAAAACGGTCCAGCTCCTGCGCAAAAATGTTCAGCAGGATTTCGGAATCTGAGGTGGTGTTGACGTGACGGCGACCCACTTCGAACAGCTGTTTACGCAGCTCGTGTGCGTTAGTCAGGTTGCCGTTGTGCGCCAGTGTAATGCCGTAAGGGGAGTTCACATAGAAAGGCTGCGCTTCAGAGGCGCTGGAGCTGCCTGCTGTCGGGTAGCGTACATGACCAATCCCGATGTTGCCCTGCAAACGCTGCATGTGGCGTGCTTCGAAGACATCGCTCACCAGCCCGTTGGCTTTGCGCAGACGAAAGCAGTTCAGCGCATCGATGGTACAAATGCCGGCGGCATCCTGCCCGCGGTGCTGTAGCACCGTTAACGCGTCATAGATCGACTGGTTTACTGGCATAAAACCGGTGATACCAACAATACCGCACATGTTGTCATTTCCTCATTAGCCGCACTCCCGATGGCGTCACCGGGGTAAAAAACTGGACGTGCTTTTCAGATAGTCGAAGAACCACCTGATGATGTAACTGAACTGGGGAATGAGTTGGGACTGCTGCCAGTCCGGGCTTTTCGAGAAGCCGGTGAATGTATCGAGGAAGAAGAGAATAGCGGCAACGATCAGCACGCCACGCAACGCCCCGAAACAGACCCCCAACACCCTGTCGGTTCCCGACAGACCGGTCTTTTCAACCAGCGTGCCGATCACATAGTTCACGATGGCACCCACAATCAGGGTGGCAACGAAGAGCACCGCGATAGCGATACCGTTGCGAACCAGTTCGTCGTCAAAACCTGTAAACCAGACTGCAAGGTAGGCGTAGTAGTGACTGGCGACAAAAAACGCGCATCCCCAGGTAACGAGAGATAAGGCTTCCCGGACAAACCCACGAACCAGGCTGACCAGGGCCGAAAAACCAACTACCGCAATAATGACGTAATCAATCCAGATCATGAACTCTTCCAGCGCCAGCGCGATTGCACCCCTGCATCCAGTTCGGGGCGCATTCTAACAGAAAAAGAAAACGTTTGCGTAGGGTTTTCCGGTTCTGCATCCATAAAAAGGGCGATGAAAAAAACTTTCCTCGCCCTGAGACAATTCAGTGCTGTAATCCACTGAAATATAGTAATTTTTAAGCCAACAACACGGTGAACACTCCGTGCTATGCCGCGCCTTTTTCAGCCATCGGCGCGGCTTATCAACGGTTTAGCGCGTGCTGTAGGGTTTCACCACTCCACCGAGTCCGGAGAGGTTTTTCAGTTCACCCAGCGCGGCTTGCATCTTCGCTTTTGAGGCATCAGGCCCGACGTAAATGCGGGTAATTTGCCCCTGAACCGGCGTGGATGGCACGGTAAATGCGCGATATCCCGACAGACGCAACTGCGCGACGATCTCATTCACTTTAGCCGCGTTTTTCAACGCACCGAGCTGGACCACATAAGCCTGGCCCGCCGGGGCTGCCGCTTCGCTCTGCTTCGGCGTTTCAACCGGTTTAGCGGTTTCTACTGGCTTCGGCTGCTCGACCGGCTTCGGTTCAACCGGTTTTGGTTTCGGCTGCTCCACCGGTTTCGGCTTAGGTTGCTCGACCGGTTTCGGTTTCGCAGTCTGCACCGGCGCACTCTGGTGCACTGGCGGAGGTGTCACTACCGCGGGTTCGTTGTTCTCCACTGGCTGCGCGCTGCCAGACTCGACCGGGGTGGTGGTTTTACCACTGGCTTCGCTTTGCGCCGCACCTGCGCCTTCCGGCGGCTGGGCTGGCAGCGACTGCGTCACCGGGGGCACCATCTCACTGTCCTGCTGATCATCCGGTTTTGGCACCAGCGGAATTGCAGCGAATTCCTCTTTGTAGTGCTTTTTCTTGCCATCCAGCAGGCCTGGTAACACGATGACGCCAACCGCCACCAGGATTACCGTGCCCACTAAACGGTTCTGAAACTTACTTGCCACTGCCGTTCTCCGCTGCCATCGATTCCATTACCTGTGCTACGGTGTGGAAAGAACCACACACCAGAATCACATCCTCGGGCCGAGCCTGCTGACGCGCAGCCTGCCATGCTGAGTCTACGGTCGCAAATGCCTCACCGCTTGCCAGGTGAGCAATCAACTGCTCCGCCGTCGCACCACGCGGGCCGTCAAGCGGTGCGCAGTACCAGCTATCCACCTGTGGTGCCAGCGCCGCCAGTGTCCCGGCGATATCTTTATCATGCAGCATCCCGACCACTGCATGAACCTTACCGGTACGCGGCAATTCAGCCAGACGTGAGGCCAGATAATAAGCGGCATGGGGATTATGCGCCACATCGAGGATCACACGCGGCGAGGTGCTCACCGTCTGAAAACGACCTGGTAAAATCGCCAGCGGCAGATGCTGGCGAATGATCGCTTCGCTTACCGATAAACCCGAGGCGCGCAACGCAATAAGCGCGGTGGCGGCATTGGGGAGCGGCACCTGTGGCAGGGGAAGATCGCGCAATTCGCCCTGCGCATCCTGCAAACTCCAGCTCTCGCCCTGCTGCTGCCATTGCCAGTCACGGTTACGCTGCAACAACAGCGCGCCCTTCTCTGCTGCAACCTCGGCAATGGTGTGCGGCATATCGGGCTCACCCACCACTGCGGGTTTCCCACCACGAAACACGCCTGCTTTCTCGCGGCCAATGCTTTCGCGGTCCGGTCCCAACCAGTCGGTATGATCCAGTGCGATGCTGGTGATAACGGCGACATCCGCATCAACGATATTGGTGGCATCCAGTCGCCCACCGAGACCGACTTCAAGGATCACCACATCAAGCCCGGCAGCACGAAACAGATTAAGTGCCGATAAGGTACCGAATTCGAAGTAGGTCAGGGAAATATCGCCACGTCCGGCTTCAATCTCGGCAAAGCTGGCGCTGTGTAACGCTTCATCCAGCTCCGCGCCCTGGACGCGCACCCGCTCGGTGTAGCGCACCAGATGCGGTGAGCTGTAGACGCCCACGCGGTATCCCGCCGCCATCAACAGGGTTTCCAGCGTACGGCAGGTGGTGCCTTTGCCGTTAGTCCCGGCAACGGTGAAAACAAATGGCGCGGGTTTGAGCAGGTCAAGACGTGAAGCGACGCGTTGAATACGATCCAGCCCCAGTTCAATGGGCTGAGAATGCAGGTGTTCAAGATAATGAAGCCACGTAGCTAAAGGCGACGTGGCTTGGGGAAGGTGAAGAGTGTCCATGTGTCCCGTTAACTAACTTTATACGGTGCATTGGTGAAAAGGCGCATTTCTGCGCCTTTCCGTTGCCTGTCAGGCCTCGTTGCTCTCCGGCTCAGCCGCAATCGGCTGATCACCATCCTGCAGCGGCGCTGGCAGGTTCATCATTTTCGCCAGCAGGCTGGCCAGCTTAAAGCGCATCTCCGGACGACGGATGATCATATCGATCGCGCCTTTTTCGATCAGGAATTCACTGCGCTGGAAGCCCGGCGGCAGTTTTTCACGCACGGTTTGTTCGATAACACGCGGACCGGCAAAACCGATCAACGCTTTCGGTTCCGCCACGTTGAGATCGCCCAGCATCGCGAAGCTGGCAGAAACGCCACCCATGGTCGGGTCAGTCAGTACCGAGATATACGGCAGACCGCGTTCCTGCATTTTCGCCAGTGCGGCACTGGTTTTCGCCATCTGCATCAGTGACATCAGCGCTTCCTGCATACGCGCACCGCCACTGGCGGAGAAGCAGATCAGCGGGCAATTATCTTCCAGCGCCTGCTCAACCGCACGCACAAAACGCGCACCAACCACTGAACCCATTGAGCCGCCCATAAAGGAGAACTCAAACGCCGCAGCCACGATCGGCATACCGTGCAGTTGGCCTTTCATGACGATCAGAGCGTCTTTCTCGTCGGTCTCTTTCTGAGCCGCCGCCAGACGATCTTTGTACTTCTTCGAGTCACGGAACTTCAACAGATCCTTGGGTTCCAGCTCGCTACCTAATTCTACCAGCGTTCCTTCATCCAGCAGGCTATGCAGGCGCTCACGGGCGTGCATGCGCATGTGATGGTCGCACTTCGGGCAGACCTCAAGATTACGCTCCAGCTCGGCGCGATACAGCACCTGGCCACAGCTGTCGCACTTGGTCCAGACCCCTTCCGGGATGTTGGCGCGGCGCGTCGGCGTAATATTGCTTTTGTTAAGTATGCGTTCAATCCAGCTCATTGATGACCTTTCTGTTTAAAACCGACCTGGTCCAGTCTTCTCATTGCTGCTGAAATCACCTTCAGCAGGCCGTAAATGTCGCTCATTAAACCACAACCGCTTCTCGCTGTGGATAAAAATCTGGTTTTGGGCTTACTGGGATTTCTGCTGACGTGCCTGACGACGATGACGCCAGACTTCAATCACGCCTGGCAGGATCGACACCACGATAATCGCGACGATCAGCAGTTTCAGGTTCTCCTGCACCACCGGCAAATCACCAAACAGGTAACCGGCGTAAGAGAACAACAACACCCACAGCAGCGCACCCGCAACGTTAAAGAGCGCGAAGTGACGATAGGACATGTGTCCCATCCCTGCCACAAAGGGGGCAAAGGTTCGCACGATTGGTACAAAGCGCGCAAGTATTATGGTTTTACCACCGTGGCGCTCGTAGAACGCATGGGTCTTATCCAGATAGCTGCGGCGGAAAATCTTTGAATTGGGATTGCTGAACAGCTTCTCGCCAAACAGACGACCAATGGTGTAGTTAACGGCATCTCCGAGAATGGCCGCAATCACCATCAGGGCCACCATCATATGCACATTGAGGTCATTACTCGGCAGTGCCGCCAATGCGCCAGCAACAAACAGCAAAGAATCACCCGGCAGGAACGGCGTGACCACCAGACCAGTTTCGCAGAACAGAATCAGGAACAAAATGGCATAAATCCAGATACCGTACTGCGCCACCAGTTCGGCCAAATGCACATCAATATGCAGAATAAAATCGACGATAAAATGGATGAACTCCATAAAGCCAGGCTCCTTACATCCTTCGAGTAACAATTAATCCGCGAGGAACAGTGGTCCCAGCGCAGGCTGAGGTAACGCAAAGTGGGACGGATAATCCACCGCCACCAGATACAACCCCTCGGCTCTGGCGGTCGCTGCGGCAAGGGTGCGATCTTTCGCGGCCAACAACGTTGCCATCCAGGTTTCAGGCTGATTACCGCAGCCAATTTCCATCAGGCTGCCAACGATGTTGCGCACCATATGGTGTACAAACGCATTCGCTTTGATATCCACAATCACGTACGGTCCCTGACGCGTAACGTTAAGATGCATCACATTACGCCACGGGGTACGTGACTGACACTGCACGGCGCGAAATGAGGTGAAATCATTTTCGCCCAGCAGGCATTGTCCGGCGCGCTGCATTTTTTCTGCATCCAGCGGATGATAAAAGTGCGTCACGCCGCTGCCCAAAATCGCCGGACGCAGCCGCTGGTTATAAATAACATAACGGTAGCGACGCGCTGTAGCGCTGAAACGAGCATGAAACTCATCCGGCACCGCTTTAACCCAACGCACGGCGATATCCGGCGGCAGGTTGGCATTGACGCCCAACGTCCAGGCACCCTCGGCACGCTGAGAAGTGGTTTCAAAATGCACCACCTGCCCGGTGCCATGTACCCCAGCATCGGTACGTCCGGCGCAAAACACGCTAACCGGATGGTTAGCGACTTTCGACAGCGCTTTTTCCAGCTTTTCCTGCACGCTGCGCACTTCCTGCTGCCGCTGCCAGCCATAATAACGGCTGCCGTCGTACTCAATACCCAGCGCCAGCTTATGCGTGTTACCTTCAGACAACATTAATACAAATACTCCTGCACCAGCTTCTCAGCGGTTTTGACCGCCATCAGCGCGCCGCCAAAGCGGATGTTGTCAGCCACTGACCAGAATTGCAGCAGCTCAGGGATACCGTAATCGTTACGCACGCAGCCAACGCTCAATTCGCCGTTGCCGGACGCATCCTGCACCTGAGTCGGATAATCGCCTTCGTCGCTCAGACGGATATCCTCGGCACGCGCCAGTTCATCTCGCGCTTCTTCAGCAGACAAGGGGCGCAGATTTTCCACATGGACGATCTGCGCATTGCCGTAAAATACCGGGGCTTGCACGCTGCTCACCGCAATCGGTAAGCCTTCGTCCTGTAACACTTTGCGCACCTGATCCACCAGACGACGTTCGCTCTCCACGCTGCCGTTGCTGTCCACCTGCTGTGGCAGCAGGTTAAACGCCAGCTGACGACCATAATAATGTTCATCCGCCGGTACGCCGTTCAGCAAACGCGCGCTCTCGCCCGCCAGCGCATCCACCGCGCTCTTACCATCGCTGGAGACTGACATCAGGTTTGTTACCTGCAAACGCCCCAGACCGGCAGCATCCACCAGCGGTTTGATGGCGCTTAACAGCTGGCTGACCAGGCTATCCGCCACACAGATGATGTTGCGGTTGCGGTAATCCGCCAGCACCTGGGGATTCACATCCGGCACCACCAATGGCACATCCGGCTCCAGCGCGAACAGATCGCTGCTGTCGATCACCAGACAGCCCTGGCTGGCGGCTTCTTCGGCGTAACGCGCCGAGGCGCTGCGACCGGCAGCGAAAAAGGCCAGTTGCGCCTGCGACCAGTCAAATTCCGCCGCATCTTGTACCCGCACCGAACGCCCCGCGAAACGCAGAGTTTCGCCTGCGCTGTTCTCGCTCGCCAGCAGATATATCTCACCAACCGGGAACTGGCGTTCCGCCAGCAGTTCCAGTACAGCGTTCCCTACTGCGCCTGTCGCGCCCAATAGCGCAATATTCCAGCCGTCAGACATGTTGGTTTACTCCAGACAATGACATAAAAACAGAAGGCGGTGATCTTCACCGCCCAGGAATTAAGATTTATCCCGCCAGGGTCAGGTTAACTGTGCTGCAAACTGGCACGGAAACCGAGTTGATTCAGCATCGCTGCCGCCTCTGCATCATCGCAGATCACCTGCAACGACGACCATTCGCGGCGCTCCTCATATTGCTTACGCAGGCGGTCAAACTCACCTGGTAGCGCAGCCACTTTACGCAGCGGCGCATCATCGCGGCGCACATCATACACCAGGTGCACCAGACGTTTCAGCGTCGGCTGATCGAGCTTGCCATGTAAGGTAATGCGACCAAACTCTGGCGCAGGCAGCAGGCTATCCAACGGCACCTGTTGCGGCTGACCGAGGAATGCGCACCAGGCTTCAAACACCTGCGTGGTACCGCGTGCCTTCCCTTCCAGGGTATAACCGGCGATATGGGCGGTGGCGATATCAACTTTATCCAGCAGGTCCAGCGACAGCTCCGGTTCCGGCTCCCACACATCCAGCACCACGCTGAGATCCTGGCGTACTTTCAATACTTCCAGCAGCGCGGCGTTATCCACCACCGGACCACGGCAGGCATTGATCAGGATGGTGTTGGGTTTCAGCGCCATCAATAGCGCAGTATCGGCCAGATGCCAGCTTTTATACGGACCGTCTTTAAACAATGGCGTGTGGAAGGTCAGGATATCCGCCTGTGCCACCACCTCATCCAGCGAGCAAAAATCTTCCGCATCGCCACGATCGGCACGCGGCGGATCGCACAACAGGGTTTTCACCCCCCAGGCCTGTAAACGTTTGTGCAGGCGGCCACCGACATTACCGACACCGACAATCCCCACGGTACGATCGCGCAGCGCAAAACCATCACGTTCCGCCAGCAACAACAGCGAGGAGAAGACATATTCCACCACCGCGATGGCGTTGCAGCCCGGTGCTGCCGAGAACGCGATTCCTGCATCAGCCAGTGAGGCCTCATCGATATGGTCGGTGCCTGCCGTCGCAGTGCCAACAAATTTCACCGGTGTTCCTGCCAGCAGCGCGGCATTAACTTTCGTGACCGAGCGCACCATCAACCCGCTGGCATCCGCCAGTTCGGCTTCCGGTAACGGACGCCCCGGCACCGCCAGCACCTCACCGGTGCGGCTAAAGAGTTCACGGGCGTACGGCATATTTTCATCGACGAGAATTTTCACCACGGCTGTCCTGTAAATTCGCAAGGGCCATATTCTGGCACAAAGCCTTTGATTAACCTAACCGGCTGCGATAGCGATCCGGTGTTGTGCCCGCCTGATGCTGAAACATCACAATCAGCGCCGAAGCGGAGCTGTAGCCCAGCTCATGGGCGATGGCCTGCACGCTGATGCCCTGCTCCAGCAGGGTGATAGTGCGTAAAAAACGCAGGCGCTGCCGCCACTCGCTAAACGACATATTCAGCTGCTGCTGACAACGTCGCGCCAGCGTACGCTCGGTGGTAAACACGCGCTTCGCCCATTGTGCCAGCGTGGTGTTATCACCGGGGTGTGCCTGCAAGGCGTGCAGGATCGGGGCGAGCAGTTTGTCATTCGAGCCAGGCAGGTAACTATTATGTACCGGCGCAAGACGTAGCCGATCCACTAAAACCTCACACAAACGCCAGTCTGCTGCACTGTGCGGCTGCTCCAGCTCACGCCGGGCAAACTCGTCCATAATGGCATGAACAATGGCATCAACATTGAGCAGGCAGGCCTGTTGGGGTAAGCCGTCGCACAAATCCGCCGCCAGATTGAAGGTGCGGAACAGCGACTGACGATGGTTATAGCTGCTGTGGCGCTGGCCCGAAGGGATCCAGATCGGCATATCTGCTGGCGTCAGCAGGCGTTCCCCTTCCACCTCCATCTCCAGTACATGGCTTTTAACGAAAATCACCTGTCCCCAGGCGTGGGCGTGCGGCAGATATTCGGTTTTAGCATTGGCCTGTTCGAAACGCATAAAGTAGCGCAGCTGCGAGGCATCGACGGGTGGCTGATACTCAACCTGTAAATTCATTCTGTCCGGTCATTAATGATTTTTGTCCGATTTTAGTTATCTGTTCTAAACCGGTCAAACGTAAACTGTTCGCGTTTACTTTCAGGAGCTGTACGATGAACTTTCTGTTTCCGCTGGTGGCGGTGTTGATTTGGTCAATCAACACCATCGTGAGCAAACTCTCCGCCGGTAGCATCGATCCTGCCGCGATCTCGTTTTATCGCTGGATTCTGGCGCTGGCGGTGTTGACCCCGTTTGCGCTACCGGGGGTCTGGCGTCATCGTCGCCAGATTGTTGCCAGTAGCGGGCGTTTACTGATCCTCGGCCTGCTCGGCATGGTGCTGTATCAAAGCCTTGCCTATTATGCGGCGCACAGCGTGTCGGCGGTCATGATGGGGATTCTGGGCGCGACTATTCCACTGCTGACCATTCTGCTCAGCCTGGTGGTGTTGCGCCTGGCACCGACGCGCGGCATTTTGTTTGGCGGGCTGTTGTCGTTTGTCGGTCTGGTGTGGCTGGTAAGCGCCGGAAATCCGGCGCAACTGCTGAATCAGCGCCTCGGCAACGGGGAGTTAATGATGCTGGCGGCGTCAACCTCATACGCGTTGTACGGTGTGCTCACCAAACGTTGGGCAATCCCGTTGCCCACCTGGCAAAGCCTGTATGTGCAGATTTTCTTTGGTGTGTTGTTGCTGTTGCCCGGTTTTCTGCGCGCGCCCGATGTGTCACTCAACACGCACAATATCCCACTGGTGCTGTTTGCCGGGCTGTTCGCGTCGATCATCGCCCCCTTCCTGTGGATCCTCGGCGTGCAGCGTCTGGGCGCCAGTACCACCAGCATCTTTATGAATTTTGTGCCGGTGTTTACCGCCATCATTGCCGTGTTGTTCCTGCATGAACAACTGCATGCGTATCACTGGATTGGCGGCGGCATGACGCTGGTGGGGGTGATTCTGGCACAACGCCTGCGTACGCCACTGCGCCGCGCCCGCGCCGTTACGCCCCCCGTCAGCGGAAACTGATGGTCACCCGTAGCCCGCCCAACTGCGGGCTACGATCCAGAGTCAACTGCGCCCCGTGCCAGGTGCAGATATCCTTCACCAGCGCCAGCCCGATCCCCGCACCAGGCTGCTGCTGACCATGATCCAACCGGGAAAACGGTTGCAGCGCCTGCTGCTGATACGCTTCCTCAATCCCCGGACCGCTGTCTTCAATCTCCAGCCCCATCGCACTGATTCTTGCCGTGACGGTGCCGTGCGCCGGTGTGTACTTGATGGCATTATCCAGTAAATTGGCGCACAACTCCGCCAGCAGCAACACGTCGCCCTGTACCTCGAGCTGACTGGCCCCTTCATACCCCAGATCGATCTGTTTATGCCGCGCCGCCGCATAGCCGCTAAAACACGCCTGCTGCACAATCGCCGCCAGATCAACACGCGCCATCGCTTTATCTTCACCGTGGCGCGCCTTGATCTGCGCCAGTTGCAACAACCGGTCGGTTAACTGAACGGTGTCATCCAGCGTGTGCCGCATGCCTTGCAGGCTTTCGCGCCATTGCTGTGGATCGTCACTGTTCAACGCCACCCCCAACTGCGTTTTCAGAATGGTCAGCGGGGTGCGTAATTGGTGTGAAACATCAGCGCTGAAGCGTTCCTGGCGTGCCAGCAGGCCGCGTAAACGCTCCAGATGACGGTTGAAGGCGATGATTAGCGGTTGTAGCTCCGACCACGGCAGCAGCGACGGCAGCGGCGTCAGTTCACCGGGAGCACGCCGCAACACCAGTCGCGACAAGCGCCGCAGCGGCCGCAACACTTTGCGCAGCAGCCACCCCGCCAACAGCAAGGTTATCAGCACCAGAATACTTTGGCTGATCAACGCCGTACGTAGCAAGCCTTCCGCAAAGGCATGGCGTGAATTGAGCGTCTCCGCCACCAGCACCAGCGCCATGCCCTGCACGCCCTCGTCACTAACCGGTTGCCACAGGGCAGCAACACGAATCGGTTGCAGGTGATAACGCGCGTCATAGAAATGCACCAACGCCGGAAAGGCGTCCGATCGCGGGGCCGTCGCGGGTAACGGGGGTAGATCATCGTAACCGGACAGCGTCTCCCCCTCTGGCGAGATCACCTGATAGAACAACTGGTCATTCATATTGCGTTCAAAGCTATCCAGCACCACCCAGGGGACATCGACGCGAATACGCTTTTCCCGCACTTCCAAGCGTTCCGCAACGGTCCGTGCCGAGGCCAGCAGGGATCGGTCGTAAGCCTGATTCGCAGCATGCAACGCGCTTTGATAATGGGTGTAGACCGATAATCCCCACAGCAGCAACAGCGGGACCCCCAGCCACAACAACAACTCGCCGCGTAACGAGTGGATCAACCGCATTGCTGGCACTCAAGGCTGTAACCTAATCCGCGCAGCGTCACGATCGCCACATCGCTGCCCGCCAGTTTTTTTCGTACCCGATGGACATATAACTCAATCGACTCCTGACTGGCTTCATCACACAGCGTAAAGGTCTGTTCATACAGATGTTGGCGGGATACCGGATGACCCGGTCGGCGCATCAGGGTCGTAAGCACACTCGCTTCGCGCGGCGTCAGGCGTAGCGGTTTACGGTTCAACATGAAGCAGCCCTGGTTATCCCGCTCCAACTGACCAATCACCTGTGATTGCGCTAACTGCCCCTGGCCGCGCCGCAGCAAAGCGCGCAAGCGCGCCTCCAGCTCATCCAGCTCAAAAGGTTTGGTGAGATAATCATCTGCACCGGCATTCAAACCCTGAACCCGTTGCGCCAACGCGCTACGGGCAGTCAGCAGCAGAACCGGCACTTTCTGCTCACGTCGACGCAAACGCGCCAGGACTTCCAGACCATTCATCCGCGGCAACGTCACATCCAGCACCACCAACGCATACTCTTCGGTTTGCAGAACATGATCTGCCGCCACGCCATCGGCGACCCAATCAACCGCAAATCCTTTTTGCGTCAGCGCTTTTTGCAACCAACCCGCCAGCTCAACCGTGTCTTCCACCAGTAAGAGACGCATGTCACACCCCGCCATTTTTCCCGATGAATGAAAGGTAAATGAAAGGCTCGGGCCTTAACAATTCATTAACCGCGATTCTTCGGCGGGTATCACACTCTGAAACTTACTATGGAGCGACCAATGAAAAATACTATTCGCACCAGCCTCACCGCAGGCCTGCTGGTCTTGTCAATGTCGTCAGTTTTTGCCGCTGCACCAGAACGCACTGAATGTATCGCCCCCGCGAAACCGGGTGGTGGTTTTGATCTGACCTGCAAATTGTTGCAGGTGTCCCTGCAAGAAACCGGGCAAATCACCACACCGATGCGCGTGACCTATATGCCTGGTGGCGTGGGTGCCGTCGCCTACAATGCCATCATTGCCCAGCGTCCGGCAGAAGCGGGCACCCTTGTCGCCTACTCAGGGGGTTCTCTGCTTAACCTGTCACAAGGCAAGTTTGGTCGTTATTCGGTGGACGACGTGAAATGGTTGGCGGCGATTGGCACTGATTACGGCATGGTCGCAGTGCGCGACGATGCGCCGTGGAAAACCCTCGGTGAATTGATGGAAGCAATGAAACAGGACCCTACCAAAGTGGTGGTAGGCGCTGGTGCCTCCATTGGTAGCCAGGACTGGATGAAAACCGCGCTGCTGGCGCGTGAAGCTGGTATCGATCCCCGCAAAATGCGTTATGTCGCTTTTGAAGGCGGCGGTGAACCCGTTACGGCGTTGCTCGGCAACCATATCCAGGTGGTCTCCGGCGATATGAGCGAAATGGTACCCCATTTGCAGGGGGGAAAAATGCGTGTTCTGGCCGTGATGGCTGACAAACGTTTGCCGGGCGAACTGGCGCAAATCCCCACCGCCAAAGAACAGGGCTTCAACGTTGAATGGCCGATTATCCGTGGTTACTACCTGGGGCCAAAAGTGAGCGATGCCGATTATCAATGGTGGGAGGATGCGTTCAAAAAGCTGGTGACCACCAAAGAGTTCCAGCAGCAGCGTGATATGCGCGGCCTGTTTGAGTTCAACATGTTTGGCAGCGAGTTAGACGCGTATGTAAAAAAACAGGTCGCCACCTATCGTGAACAGGCTAAATCGTTCGGTCTGGCGAAGTAAGGGGGCAATATGAGCGATCGTATTTTTGCCTCCGTCTGGCTGTTGCTGTGTATCGCCGGGCTGTTTATCGCCTGGCAGATTCAAAGCGAATACAGCTACGAACCGGTCGGGCCCCGCCCCTTCCCGATGCTGCTGCTTGGCCTGATGGCCTTTTGTTCGGTGTTGATGCTGTTGCGCCAACCGGATGCCATACATTGGCCCGCGCCAGCCACACTGAGAAAACTTATCGTGTTGTGCCTGATGTTGATGCTGTATGGCTGGCTGTTTGAACGTATGGGGTTTGCCCTCTGCACCACCCTATTGACCTTCGGCATCGGTCTGCTGTTTGGCGCACGCTGGTGGGCAGCGGTGATTTCTGGTGGCGTGATGGGCATCGCACTGTTTTACGCCTTCGATCATCTGCTGGATGTCACGCTGCCGGTCGGCAGTTGGTTCAGTTAACGGGAGATTATGATGGATACCTGGTCTTTTCTGATGCAGGGTTTCGCCGTCGCCATGACGCCGGAAAACCTGATGATCGCCCTGTTCGGCTGCTTTATCGGCACCATTGTCGGACTGCTGCCGGGACTTGGGCCAATTAACGGCGTGGCAATTCTGATGCCATTGGCATTTGCCCTGCACTTACCGGCGGAATCGGCGCTGATCCTGCTGGCGACGGTGTATATCGGCTGTGAATACGGCGGTCGCATTTCGTCGATTCTGCTAAATGTGCCGGGCGATGCCGGAGCGATTATGACCGCGCTGGATGGCTATCCCATGGCACAACAGGGCAAAGCCGGGGTGGCGCTGTCGATTTCGGCCGTCAGTTCGTTTATTGGCTCCACCATCGCCATCATCGGCATCATCCTGTTCGCCCCTTTGCTGGCAAACTGGTCGCTGGCCTTTGGTCCGGCGGAGTATTTCGCCTTGATGGTGTTCGCTATCGCCTGCCTCGGCAGCATGATGAGCCACAACCCACTGAAGTCGTTCCTCGCCGCGTTGATGGGATTGGGAATGGCAACGGTGGGTGTTGATGCCAACACCGGCGTCTATCGCTTCACCTTCGACAGCGTGCATCTCTCCGACGGTATTCAGTTCGTGGTGGTGGTGATTGGCCTGTTCTCGGTGAGCGAAATTCTGCTAATGCTGGAATCCACCAGCAGCGGTCAGAAGATGGTGCGCGCCAGCGGCCGGATGCTGTTCAACATGAAAGAGGCGGCGATGTCGACCGGAGCGACCCTGCGTGCCTCTTTTATCGGCTTCTTTGTCGGCGTGTTACCCGGTGCCGGAGCAACCATTGCCAGCGCCATCGCCTACATGACCGAGAAAAAGATCAGCGGCAGCGATCAGTTTGGTAAAGGGGACATTCGCGGCGTGGCCGCCCCGGAAGCGGCCAATAACGCCTCGGCCTGCGGTTCGTTTATCCCGATGCTGACGCTGGGCATTCCCGGTTCCGGCACCACGGCGGTGATGGTCGGCGCGCTGACGTTGTACAACATCACCCCCGGTCCGGCGATGTTCACCGAGCAGCCGGATATTGTCTGGGGATTGATCGCCGCGCTGCTGATTGGCAACGTGATGTTGCTGATTATGAACATCCCGATGATTAACCTGTTCGCGCGTATGCTGACCATTCCGCTGTGGTTTTTGGTACCGACGATTGCGGCGATTTCCGCGGTGGGCGTCTATGCGGTGCACAGTACCACCTTTGACTTACTGTTGATGGTGGGGCTGGGGATTTTTGGTTACATCCTGCGCAAGATGGATTTCCCGATGTCACCGTTGATCCTTGGCTTTGTGCTGGGGGAGATGCTGGAGCAAAACCTGCGACGCGCGTTGTCGATCAGCAACGGCAACCTGCCGATTCTGTGGGAAAGCCTGATCTGCAAAGTGCTGCTGGTGTTGGCCGTGGCGGTGCTGATCGTTCCCCCCATCTGGAAACGCTGGAGACGTAAACGTGTGAAACTGGTCGAGGTAAAATAATTCCCTGCCCTCTGCTGCCCCCGTGGATTTCCCGGGGGCATTTGCTATCATATGGCCTCGTTTTTCCGGCGCACCCGGATCTGACTCGGTTTTCAAGGATTCCGCCATGCAACCTATTAGCGGTCCCGGTGTGCCCGCGGGCGATCGTTCCCCTCTCACCAACGCAACTGGCCGTCCCGGTGGCCCTGCTGGCGAGCAGCCATTAAGCCCTGCCCAGCGCACCACACTGGAACGTCTGATTGTGCGTATCATGTCGCTCAGCACCCTGAAAGCCCCGGAACTGTGGGCTGGCGTCCGGCATGAAGTTGGCGTAAAGAATGATGCGGAACTGCAATCGCGCCATTTTCCCGCTGCTGAGCAGCATCTCAACAGCCGCCTGACGCAAGTGCAGGACAGCCACGCCACACGCCAGCTGTTGCAGCAATTGCTGGAAAAACTGCCGCAGGGTAATAACCGTCAGGCGGTGAGCGACTTTATCCGCCAGCAGTTTAATCAGACGGTGCTGAGTGCGTTGTCGCCGGATCAATTGCGTCAGGTGCTGACCATGTTGCAAAACGGTCAGATGGCCATCCCGCAGCCGCAACAAACGCGCAGCAGCGATCGCACCCTGCTGCCGGCTGAGCATCAGGCGCTGAATCAGCAAGTAACGCGTCTTGCCGCCAGTACCGGCGAATCGCCGGTTAAAGTGCTGGAAGACGTGCTGAAGCTGGTGAATCTGAAGAGTGGCGACCCGATCCCGTCACGTCACTTCCCACTGCTGACGCAATATTTACAGGTGCGGCAAACGTTGAGCCAACAGAGCGCGCCAACGCTGCACATGCTGGAAAGCTCGCTCAAACAGCCGTTAACCCCCAGCGAACAACGCCTGCTGGAGGATTACAGCCAACAACGTTTCCAGGCCACACCGCAGATGGTACTGACCCCAGCGCAAACACAGGACTTACTGAACCTGCTGTTCAGCCGTCGCGCCGAGAAAAACCTGGAACTGCCGCTGGCTGGCAGCGAACTGCGCCCTCAACCGATCTGGGCGCCGTGGGTTAGCCAACTGCCTGCGCCGCTGGCGCAGCGCCCAGCGTTGACCCTGAGCCTGGCGCTGGTGGTGTTTATTTTCCTGCTATGGGTTTTTCTGTGATTTAACAGCCGCACGATGCAGCCGGTGCCGCCGCAGGCCATTCGCCCGGCGCACTGCCCCATGCCATCGGGTGACCATCACGCTTCCAGAAATCCAGCCCGCCAATCAGTTCCTTCACCTGAAAGCCTAATGCCGCGAGCTTCAGCGCCGCCCTGGTCGAGCCATTGCAGCCAATGCCGTCGCAATAGGTGATGTAGACTTTTTGCCGATCCAGATGCGCGGTGGTGGCGGCGTTGATCGTGCGGTGCGGGAACGAGATCGCGCCACAAAGATGTCCGGCCTGATACACCGCATCCGATCGGGCATCAAGCACCACGATCGCCTCACAACCATTCGCCATATCTTCGGCTAAGTCCCAGGCGTCGGTGTAATACGCCAGCTTATGTTGCAGATACGCCAGGCTGGCAGAGGGGCTGGCCGGGGGGAAGGCTAAGACAGATGACATCGTATTCTCCTGCTTTGAATTTCCTTCAGTGTAAGGCAAAGTGGTCTGCATATTGATACCACTTTTCATCAGATGATAAGACCACAATGACCTCTTCACCTTTGCTGACCCTGTTCAGCTATCAAAGCCAGGGCGGTCTGCGCGACCGGTTATGTGGCACGCTGCGTCAGGCAATTGCCAGCGGTCATCTGCGCTATGGCCAGAAAGTCCCTTCCAGCCGCCAGCTCGCTACTGACCTCGGCCTCTCCAGGGTGACGGTCGAAGCCGCCTATGCCCAACTGGAGAGTGAAGGTTATCTGCAACGCCATAGTGGACGCGGTACGTTTGTCGCGATTGCCATGCCACAGCGCGCACCGACCGTCCAGCCGCGCAACGGCCTGCGTTTCTCGGCGCGCGGCAACCAGGTGCTGGCGACCGGGGGTTGTCAGGACCCGCCCTTTCCCCACGCTTTTGCCGCTGGTTCACCGGAATTACGCGCCTTTCCGCATACGCAGTGGCGGCGTATCAGCGCCAGCGTGCAACGTTCACTCGCCAGCAAAGTCATGAGCTATGGCGATCCCTGCGGTTATGCGCCTCTGCGGCAGGCACTGGCCGATTATCTGGCGCTGTCACGCGGAGTACGCTGTAGCGCCGAACAGGTGTTGATTCTGACCAGCTCACAACAGGCGCTGCAACTGCTGGCATTGATGTTTCTGGATAGCGGCGACGATGTCTGGCTGGAGGAGCCGGGCTATCCCGGTGCTCGGAATGCGTTTCTCGCTGCCGGAGCCCGCTGTCGGGCGATGCCGTTGGATGAAGCCGGAGCCGTGCCACTCGAGGGCAGCGCAAAGCTGGTCTATCTCACCCCGTCACACCATTATCCGACCGGGACACCGATGAGTCTGGCGCGTCGCCTTGCATGGCTGGCCTGGGCGCGTCAGCAGGATAGCTGGTTGATTGAGGATGATTATGACAGCGAATTTCACTACGACGAACGCCCTCAGCCCGCGTTACAGGGGCTGGAAGCGGATAGCCGGGTAATCAGCCTTGGCACCTTTTCCAAAACCTTGTTTCCTTCGCTGCGTCTGGCGTGGATGGTGGTGCCTCCTGCATTGGTGGATGCGCTGGGCCGCGCGCGTAGCGTATTGGATGGACACAGCGCGTTGCTGCCGCAGGCGATCACCGCCGAATTTATCCAGCAGGGACATTTCGCCAGCCATTTGCGCCTGATGCGTCAGTTGTACCACAGCCGTCGTGATGTGCTGTTGCAACAACTCACCACACGCTGCGCCCCCTGGCTGACACCGTTGCCAGCAGCGGGCGGTTTACAACTGACGGTGCGGTTATTGCAGGGGGATGAAGCAGCATTAACCGCTCAGGGACAAGCACAGGGATTGTTGCTGCCGCGCCTGTCCCCGCTCTATGCCGGACAGACACGGCAGCCGGGTTGGATATTGGGTTTTGCCGCGCTGACGCCCGGTGAGATCGTCAGCGCCTGTGACAAGCTGGTTACGCTGCTGTCGCGCTGCGGGCAAAACGCCAGGTGACCACGATACCCAGCACCGCACAACAGGCACCCGCCGCATAGACCGAGCCATAGCCCAGCGCCGTTGCCAGCAAACCGGTCAACGGACCGCTGGCCCCGTAAGCGATATCCTGGAACGCAGAGAAACCACCCAGCGCGGTACCGCGAATCTGCGGTGAGACGCGTTTTATCACCTCAACACCCAGTGCCGGGAAGATCAGCGAACAACCGCTGCCAGTTAACGCAGCGCCCAGCAGGGCTACCCAGCCCTGTCCGGCCAGTGCCAACAGCGTCAGACCCGCGGCTTCAACCAACAGCGAAACCATCGCCACCCGCGTTCCGCCGTGGCGGTCCGGCAGGCCGCCAAAGAACACCCGTACCAGCACAAAAGCACAACCAAAAGCGGTGAGTGCCAGACCGGCATTGCCCCACTGCTGGGCGGCAAAGTACAACGAGGTAAAGGTGCCGATCACCGCAAAGCCGGTGCCCTGCAACGCCAGCGCCAGGCCAGGCTGAAAGATGGTTTTCACCACACTAAACAGCGAAGGTCGTTCACCGCCCATTACCGGTACTGGGGCGATCCAGCTATTTAATGCCAGCGCCAGTAACGGCAACAACAGCGCCACCCCCCCCAGGGCAGCAAATCCGGCGTATTGATGAACCAGCAACCCAAGCGGCGCACCGGCGGCCAGCGACCCATAAATCGCCATACCATTCCACGACATCACCAGTCCGGATCGCCGACTGCCAACCAACCCCATGCCCCAGGTGAGATTTCCCGTCAGCAGCAGGCTTTCACCAAAACCGAGAAGCAGACGGCCAATCGCCAACAGGCCAAACTTTGCCCACGGCGACACCGGCAACAGCGCTGCCGCCAGATAGGCCACGCCGACCAGCGCAATGGCGATCATGCCATGTTGGGTAGTGAGCTTAGCACCGTGCTGATCGGCCCGCCGTCCGGCAAAACTGCGTGTCAGCAAGGTGGCAAAGAACTGAATCCCCACCGCCACACCAACCATGACGTTGTTCATGCCCAGCTCCTGGTGGACAAAAAGCGGGATGACCGGCAGCGCGAGCCCCGCCGTCAGATAAGTGAGAAACACCGCAAAGGAGGTGCAGGCTAAAGGAAACACAGATTGCGTCTGCGCATCGGCAGCAGTAGACATAATGGACGTAACTCCTTGTTCTGAGACGTGCCATGCAGGCGAAAACCAGACACACGCACGCCTTCTGTGATTAACAGAAACGGGTGCGTTGGTTAACGTGAACGCTTACGTATTACGCGATGAGGGGAGAGATTGTGGCAAGCGAAACGGAGAATGTCAAAACAACGAGGGCCGGATTAACCGGCCCTCGTGGAATTCTGGTACTGAATCTTATGCGTGATATTTACGCATCGTCAGGGTGGCGTTGGTGCCACCAAAGCCGAAGCTGTTGGACATCACGGTGGTCAACGCTTTTTCCGTCGGCTGAGTAACGATGTTCATGCCTTTCGCCGCGTCATCCAGCTCTTCCACGTTAATGCTTGGTGCGATGAAGCTGTGCTCCAGCATCAGCAGGGTGTAGATCGCTTCCTGTACGCCCGCCGCACCCAGTGAGTGACCGGTCATGGCTTTGGTAGCGGAGATGTACGGCGTGTTATCACCGAACACTTCGCGAATCGCACCCAGCTCTTTCACATCACCAACCGGGGTAGAAGTACCGTGGCTGTTGAGGTAGTCGATCGGGGTATCAAGACCCTGCATCGCCATCTTCATGCAGCGCACTGCGCCTTCACCTGACGGTGCGACCATATCCGCGCCATCGGAGGTTGCGCCGTAGCCAACGATTTCGGCATAGATATGCGCGCCACGCGCCAGTGCGTGCTCCAGCTCTTCAACCACCACCATACCGCCGCCGCCAGCGATAACGAAACCATCACGGTTCGCATCATAAGTACGAGAGGCTTTTTCCGGGGTTTCGTTGTATTTGGTGGAGAGTGCGCCCATCGCATCGAACTCACAGGCCATTTCCCAGCTCAGTTCTTCGCCGCCGCCAGCAAATACCACATCCTGTTTGCCCAATTGAATCTGCTCAACCGCGTTACCGATGCAGTGTGCCGAGGTAGCACAGGCGGAGCTGATTGAGTAGTTAACGCCGTGGATTTTGAACGGTGTTGCCAGACAAGCGGAAACGCCAGAGGCCATCGCTTTGGTCACCACGTACGGGCCAACGGCTTTCAGGCCACGCGGGCTACGCATCGCGTCAGCACCGAAGACCTGGAAACGCGGAGAACCGCCGCCAGAACCGGCGATCAGGCCCACGCGTGGGTTGCTCTGATACTGCTCTTCGGTCAGGCCAGAATCTTTGATCGCTTCGGCCATAGAAAGGTAAGCGTAAATAGAGGCATCACTCATAAAACGCACGATTTTGCGATCGATAAGCCCGTTCGTATCCAGTTTTACATTACCCCATACGTGGCTGCGCATACCGGCTTCTTTCATCTCTTCGGAGAAAGTAATGCCAGAACGGCCTTCACGCAGAGATGCCAGCACCTCTTGCTGGTTATTACCAATGCTGGAAACGATACCCAGGCCAGTAATCACTGCACGTTTCATTCAAATAGTCCTCATTCCACTTCTTTTGGATTGACGTGCACTCTAGCTTACAGTTGTAAGCCGAACAAGTCCGATCAGCCATTTCCTTTTGTAAATTTGCGTCATGTGACGGCACTCGCTAAAATCACGCCACTGCCTGAAAAATGAGCCTTTCTCTTGAAGTTATCCCCGGTTGAACACGCACAACTGAACTGGAACGAACAGGGTACACCTGTTTCGCAAGCCTTCGACGACGTTTATTTCTCCAACGACAATGGTCTGGAGGAGACACGCTATGTGTTTCTCGATGGCAATGGCCTGCCGAAACGCTTCCACGATCACGACCGCGACCTGTTTATCGTGGCGGAAAGCGGCTTTGGCACCGGGCTTAACTTCCTGACCTTATGGCAAGCCTTCGACCATTTTCGCCGCCAGCACCCAACAGCCCGCCTGAAACGCCTGCACTTTATCAGCTGTGAGAAATTCCCGCTGACGCAGCAGGATCTGGTCGCAGCGCATGCGCACTGGCCAGAACTTCACCCCTGGGCCGAACTGTTGCAGCAGCAATGGCCCGCGCCATTGCCGGGTTGCCAGCGTCTGCTGTTTGGCGGCGGTGAGGTCACCCTGGACCTGTGGTTAGGCGATATTAACGCGCTAATTGATACCTTTGATGACAGTCTGCATCGTCAGGTAGATGCGTGGTTCCTCGATGGCTTCGCCCCGGCGAAGAATCCGGAGATGTGGACAGCAGGATTATTTGCCGCGATGGCACGCATGGCACGTCCTGGCGGTACGCTGGCGACCTTCACCTCGGCCGGTTTTGTGCGTCGCGGTTTGCAGGAAGCGGGTTTTCACGTCAGCAAACGCAAAGGTTTTGGTCATAAACGCGAGATGCTGACCGGCCAACTCCCTGATGCCCCCGCCCTGCCCCAGCGCCAGCCCTGGTATGCACGCCCGCAGGCGGCGGGCCAGGAGGTGGCGTTGATTGGCGGTGGCGTCGCCAGCGCGGTACTGGCGCTGGCGCTGTTGCGCCGTGGCTGGCACGTCACCCTTTATTGTGCCGATGCCGCGGCCGCGCTGGGTGCATCGGGTAATCGTCAGGGAGCGCTGTATCCGCTGCTCAATCAGCATGATCCGGCGCTGGCTAACTTTTTCCCCGCTGCATTCAGCTTTGCCCGCCGTATCTATGATGCACTGCCGGTGGCGTTCGAACATGACTGGAGCGGCGTGCTGCAACTCGGTTGGGACGAGAAAAGCGCTGACAAAATCGCTCAGATGCTGAGTATGGGGCTACCGCACGACATCGCTTACGGTGTTAATAAAGAAGCAGCAGAAGCGCTGGCAGGCGTTGAGCTGGGAATGGGCGGCATTTACTACCCACTCGGTGGCTGGCTGTCGCCGTCAGAATTGACCAGCAACCTGCTTGAATACGCGCAAACGCTGGGATTACGCGTGCACTGGCTGCATCGTGTGACCCGGCTGACATCGCAGGGTGACGGCTGGACACTGAGTTTTGCTGAACAGCACGATGTCCGGCATCAACAGGTGGTGCTGGCAAATGGTCACGCGTTGCTGGATATCGAGCAGAGCCAGGATCTACCGGTATATCCGGTGGCGGGCCAGGTCAGCCATGTGCCGAGCCACCCGGCGTTAGGCGCATTACGCAGCGTGTTGTGCTATGACGGTTATCTCACGCCGGTCAGTCCAAATTATGCGACCCACTGTATCGGAGCCAGCTACCATCGTGGCGATACCGCGACGGATTACCGTGCCGATGACCAGTTGGAGAATCGTCAGCGACTGATCAATTGCCTGCCTGGCGCCGACTGGCCTGAAAAAGTCGACGTCAGCGGCAGCGAGGCGCGTATCGGCGTTCGATGTGCCACGCGTGACCATCTGCCGATGGTCGGTAGCGCGCCGGACTATGACGCCACCCTAACGCAGTACGCCACGCTGGCAGAACAGCGGGCACGCGGGGAAACTATCGCCACCGCGCCGTTGTACCCGGGATTGTTTGTACTGGGGGCGTTGGGGTCGCGCGGTTTGTGCAGCGCACCGCTGGCCGCAGAAGTGCTGGCGGCACAAATGAGTGGCGAGCCGCAGCCGCTGGATGTTACTACCCTGGCGGCATTGAATCCGAATCGCTACTGGGTGAGGAAACTGCTGAAAGGGAAGAAGGCAGGACGCCCGTAACAGCACGATTTATCGCGCTGTTACGGAAGCGGCTTAGACGGTCTGACGCGCCTGGTTAAACAAGTTTTCCCACATACCCACTACCAGCGCCTGGTCGCGTGGTGACAGCTCACCGGCGGCGATGGCTTTTTGTAGGCTGTTAGTGACCTGAATCTGTAGCGCTTCCGGCGTGTGCTCGCCACTTTGTTCAATTTCGGCCACCGCC
Source organism: Pantoea sp. X-Soil-TKNS-1279 (assembly GCF_059730565.1). Classification (NCBI taxonomy): domain Bacteria; kingdom Pseudomonadati; phylum Pseudomonadota; class Gammaproteobacteria; order Enterobacterales; family Erwiniaceae; genus Pantoea; species Pantoea sp. X-Soil-TKNS-1279. Next base: position 3,059,420 of record NZ_AP035948.1, read on the forward strand.
AACGTCAGGTGTCCACGCAGATAACCGCCAGCAAACAATTCGTCGTCACTGGCGTGATCCACCATATCGTCAATCAGCGCCAGAATGCGTGACTCAAATTCTACGATCATCTCAATTTTCCTTCATTAATGGTCACAGATCTTCCGGCCAGGGAAACTGTGCCGCAGTCAGCGCAGGGGTGCCGTAATAATCTCGTAATGCCTGAATAAACCGTGCCGGGCGCGCCGGAATGCCTTGCTCAAGGTAGGTCATCACCTGGGTATGCACCTTCCGCTGAAACGCAATGCGATCTGGCTCACAATCTCCTTCGAGATTGTCACAACTTACGTTGAAGGGAAAGCCTGCCGCCATACAAAACATCCACTCCAGCGCCTGCGGCTTAATCTCCACCGATTCAAACTGGTTTTGCGTCTGCGCATCACGCCCGTCCGGGCAATACCAGTAACCGAAATCCACCAGTTTACGCCGCGCCTCACCGGCGATACACCAGTGGGAAATTTCATGCATGCCGCTGGCGTAAAAACCGTGCGCAAAGACGATGCGATGCCACGGTGAGGTTTCATCTGCCGGAAGATAAATGGGTTCGTCGTCGCCTTTAACCAGACGCGTCTGAAACTCGTCCTGAAAGCAGCTATCGAACACGCTAATCAGCTGCTCGTAATGGTGTGTTGTACTCATGATGTCATTGTTCTGTTGAAAACCGGCGTCATTGTCGCATCGGCTGCCGGTATTGACGAGTGTTTGATCACAGGGTGGCCATCCATGCCAGCAATGCGCTGCCGTGACTATCCCATAACAGTTTGGCGCTCATCACCGCAGAGACCGTCACCACCATCGGGCGGATCAGTTTCTGACCACGGCTCAGCACCAGACGCGCGCCGAGTCTGGCACCGCAAAATGCACCCAGCAGCATAATCAGGCCGGTGCCCCACACCACCTTGCCACCAAACATGAAGAACAGCAGGCTGCCGAAGTTGGAGGTGAAATTGAGGATTTTGGCGTGCGCGGTCGCTTTAGCCAGATTAAAACCACACAGGGTGACGAAAGCCAGCGCGTAAAAGGAACCGGCACCGGGACCGAAGAAGCCATCGTAAAAACCGACACAGCCCCCGCCCACCAGCGCATAAGCCAAACCGTGCAGACGCTGCGCACGATCCTGCTCACCAATACGCGGCATCAGCAGGAACCATAGGCCAATGCTGATCAACAGTAGCGGCAGTACCTGGCGCAGAATATCGGCCTTGATATGCTGGATCAGCACCGCACCGCAAATCGCGCCAATAAAGGTCATGGCGATATTCAACCGCTGCGCTCGAAGGTTAATTACCCCACGACGCACAAAGTACAGGCTGGCGGAGAAAGAGCCGCCGACCGATTGCAGCTTATTGGTGGCTAACGCCTGGGCCGGGGAAAGTCCGGCCGCCAGCAGTGACGGCAGGGTCAACAGGCCCCCCCCACCGGCAATGGAATCAATAAAAGCCGCCAGCACCGAGACACCAAATAACACCACCAGCACCAGAGGGCTGGCTACAAACCATTCCATAATATTGTTACATCCCTGTTATAACAGATGGTTATCCAACAATGCCTGACACGAAGCGGGCAGCGGTGGCGGTTCTTTTTTGACCGGGGCCGTGGTGCCTGGCTGTTTCGGCAGGAACCAGCTTTCCAGTTCCGCACCACAACCGTCTCCCGGAGGCGGCGCAGGTTGATCCTGACACTCCAGACTCCCCGGCGGGCAGCGCAGTCGGACATGCATATGTGCGCGATGCGCAAACCACGGACGCACTTTATTCAGCCAGCCGCGATCGCTTCCTGCATCGGCGCAAAGCTGCTTTTTGATCGCCGGATTGACGAAGATACGTGTCACTTCATCATCTTTCGCCGCCAGTTTGATCAGGCTATCGATCTGCGGCTGCCAATGACGTGCCACCACCTGCTTGCCATCCGGGGCGACCAGGTCGAGAGGTTGTGGTTTTAACAATTGCTGCGCCGTCCAGCGATTGCGTGGCAGTTGCAGCCAGATATCGACATCCAGCCCGGTTTGGTGGCTGGCGTGACCGCTGCTAAAACGTCCACCTGCCGCCATACCCATATCCCCAATCAACACCTGCCCCAGTTGCAGTTGATGCACCTGGTTGCTGAGACGCTGAATAAAGGCGATCAAATCAGGATGACCAAAATAGCGGCGCTGGTCCTGACGCATCACCTGGTAATCGGGCGAGTTCAACGGCAGTTGTTGGGCACCCACGATGCAGCCATTGGCAAAACTGCCAATTGACTGTGGCGCACCGCTAATCGGTTGATAAATTTGCTGCCACGGTGTGGCAGCATTGACGGCGGCGGTACACAGCAGCGCGGCAAGGGTAAGCAGCAGACGACGCATCGATTTACCAGCGTGGAACAGTGGAGTTAACGTCAGCACACTGCGCACGCTGGCGCAGCAGATGATCCATCAGCACGATCGCCATCATCGCTTCAGCGATCGGCACCGCGCGGATACCGACGCAGGGATCGTGACGACCTTTGGTGATCATCTCAACTTCTTCGCCGTCACGGGTGATGGTTTTACCCGGTACGGTGATGCTCGAAGTCGGTTTCATCGCCAGATTCGCGCTGATGGTCTGGCCGCTGCTGATACCGCCGAGAATACCGCCCGCATGGTTGCTCTGGAAACCGTTAGCACGGATTTCATCGCGATGCTGGCTGCCACGCTGGTTCACTACCGCAAAACCGTCGCCAATCTCAACGCCTTTCACGGCGTTGATGCTCATCAGCGCATGGGCCAGGTCAGCATCGAGGCGGTCAAACACTGGCTCACCGAGGCCCGGTGGGACATTCTCTGCCATCACCGTCACTTTGGCACCAATGGAGTCACCCTCTTTTTTCAGCGCACGCATCAGTTCATCCAGCGCTTCCAGCTTGTCAGCATCCGGGCAGAAAAACGGGTTTTCTTCGACAATGCTCCAATCCTTCAGCTCACAAGCCACATCGCCAATCTGCGCCAGATAACCACGCACCTGAATGCCGTGTTTCATCTGTAGATATTTTTTGGCGATGGCACCCGCCGCCACGCGCATCGCAGTTTCGCGTGCCGAGGAACGGCCACCACCACGGTAATCACGCAGGCCGTATTTTTGCTCGTAGGTGTAATCTGCATGGCCGGGACGGAACAGATCTTTGATGGCGCTGTAATCCTGGGAACGCTGGTCGGTGTTCTCAATCAGCAGGCCAATTGAAGTGCCGGTGGTCACACCTTCAAACACGCCTGACAAAATTTTCACCTGATCCGGCTCGCGGCGTTGGGTGGTATAACGCGAGGTGCCAGGACGACGACGATCGAGATCGTGTTGAATATCGGCTTCGGTCAGAGGGATGCCCGGCGGTACGCCATCGACAATACAGCCCAACGCAATACCGTGCGACTCGCCAAACGTGGTTACTCGAAAAAATTGTCCGATGCTGTTTCCGGCCATGCTGAATCCTTGTTGCGTTGTTCGCTTTTAGTCTTTAAAGAATGAGAAATGATGCTGCGCGTCAACGATTTGCTGACGAGTCAGCATAAATACGCCGTCGCCACCGTTGTCGAACTCCAGCCAGGTGAAAGGCACATCGGGATACTGTTCGATCATATGCACCATGCTGTTGCCCACTTCGCAAATCAGCACGCCCTGCTCGCTCAGGTAATTTGGCGCACAGGCGAGGATACGACGCACCAGCTTCAGGCCATCGCTACCTGCGGCCAGCCCCAGTTCCGGTTCGTGACGATATTCACCCGGCAAGTCATCCATATCTTCGGCATCGACGTAAGGCGGGTTGGTGACGATCAGATCGTATTTCACCTCTGGCAGGCCACGGAACAGGTCGGCACGAATCGGGGTGACGTGGTTCAGCAAACCATGTTCTTCGATATTCTGCTCTGCGACCGCCAGTGCATCGGTGGAGATATCAACGGCATCCACCTCGGCTTCCGGGAAAGCATAAGCGCAGGCAATGGCGATACAACCGCTACCGGTACACATATCAAGGATATGGTTTGGGTTTTCGGCGATCAATCCGGCAAAACGGTTGTCAATCAATTCGCCAATCGGCGAACGTGGCACCAGCACGCGCTCGTCAACGTAAAATTCATGGCCGCAGAACCAGGCTTTGTTAGTGAGGTAGGCCACCGGAATGCGCTCGTTAACGCGGCGAATTACGCGTTCAACGATACGATGACGCTCGCTGGCAGTCAGGCGCGCATGGCGCATATCTTCCGGGATATCCAGCGGCAGCCAGAGGGTGGGCAGGACCAGTTGTACCGCTTCGTCCCAGGGGTTGTCTGTGCCGTGACCGTACCAGATACCGGCCGCAGAAAAACGGCTGACGGCCCAGCGCAGCATATCCTGAATGGTGTGCAGTTCGTTGACTGCCTCATCGACGAAAATTTTGTCCACGTAGCCCTCCAGCAGGCCATAAAATCAATCGGCCGATAGTTTGCCACGAAGCCGGGCAGAATTCAGCGCGGCGAGGCGAAAAAGCTGACATTTGTTAACACTTAAAGGTAAGGTAGGACCTCAGAACCCCCCGCCATTCCTGAAGATACCAATTGAGACATGAGTAAAAAGACGCCGCTAAGCCAGGACGATCAGGCGCTGTTCCGCCAGTTAATGACCGGAACACGCAAGCTGAAACAGGACACCATCGTGCATAAACCGGTGGCGAAAACGCGTGAAGTTCCGCTGAAAAGGCTGCTTTCCGAACAGGCCGATAATAGCCATTATTTCTCCGACGAGTTTCAGCCGCTGCTGTCCAGCGACGGGCCGGTGCGTTACGTGCGCGCCGATGTCAGCCATTATGAGTTGAAAAAACTGCGGCGTGGCGACTACACCCCGGAGATCTTTCTCGATCTGCACGGCTTAACCCAGATGCAAGCCAAGCAGGAGCTGGGTGCGCTAATCGCCGCCTGTCGGCGCGAGCACCTGTTTTGCGCCAGCGTGATGACCGGGCACGGCAAACACATCCTCAAGCAGCAAACGCCGCTGTGGCTGGCACAACATCCGTGGGTGATGGCGTTTCATCAGGCACCAAAATTGTTCGGTGGCGATGCAGCCTTGCTGGTATTGATTGAAGTGGAAGAGTGGCAACCACCAGAATTGCCTTGAGGGATGGGGCCGCCGCAGCGGCCCATAGCGGGATTACATCGCTTTGGCCAGTTTCGAGGGACTGACCTGCCACTCCAGCTTACCTTCGCAGGTTGCCGGGTCAAAATTGACGCAGGCAATGGCGGAGGTTGCGAACATCGGTGGCGTTTCCTGCGGGCACAACTCGGAAACCAGATAACCCACCAGCGGCAGATGCGAAATCACCAGTACCGATTTCACCCCTTCGTTCGCCAGCGCCTGTAAATAGCAGGCCACCAGCCCCGGATCGCCACCCGGCGTCAACTCTGGCAACACGTCCTGCCCTTCCGGCAGCGTCAGGGCTTCGCGTACCGTTGCCAGGGTTTGCCCGGCACGCAGATAGGGGCTGACCAGCACCCGTTCGATATCCAGCGCCTGGCCGTTGAGCCAGCTCGCCATCTGGCGTGATTCGTCACATCCGCAAAGCGTAAGTGGTCTGACTGAATCACTTGCTGCTTCCAGAGCCGCATCGCCATGACGCATGATAAAAACTTGCATAAAGCACCGCTGTTGTTTGTCGATATCATCCGGTACCACAGCACCAGACGCTTCATTCTGCGAATGAACGCTGTGTTTTACCGCAATGGCTTCAGTATAGTCAACCGGTTGTTTATTAAATAAGCATATCTCAGAATGCTACCGCATAAGCCTTATCCGAACCGTCTTTCTAACCCGCTGAATCTGTAAGCCTATTCAGATTTGTGCAGAAGTGTAAAATTTCGTTTGCTCTTGTACCGCTGTCATCAGGGTGTCACAAGGTGCGAAACGATCACCGTGCTGCTGCATTAAGGCGTTTAATGTATTGACCATTTCTGGGGCACCCAGCGTGTCCATATAACGGAAGGGGCCGCCCAGGAACGGCGGAAAACCAATGCCAAACACAGCGGCAATGTCGCCATCACGCGCGCTGCGAATCACCGCTTCGTTCAGACAGCGAGCGGCCTCATTCAGCATCATCATGACGCAGCGCGTGGCGATTTGCCCTTCACTTTGCCTGGCCTGCGGTTTGATGCCGAGCAGCGTGTAAAGCGACGGATCGGCTTTGCGTTTCATCGGGAAACGTGCGCGCTGATATAAATAGAAGCCTTTGCCGTTTTTACGTCCTTTGCGATCGTCAGCCAGAATCGCCGCGACGGCCTCCGGCGCGCTAAAACGATCGCCATATGCCTGTTGCAGAATCGGGCTGATTTTGCTGCCAACGTCAATCCCCACCTCATCCAGCAACTGCAACGGCCCCACCGGAAAGCCGAACTTCACCAGCGCTTGATCAATATGTTCAATTGGTTCGCCTTCCAGCAGACAACGCATCGCTTCATTTATATAGGGTGCCAGAATACGGTTGACGTAGAAGCCCGGTTTATCCGCCACCACCACGGCGGTTTTACCCTGCTGGCGCGCCAGCTGCACGGTAGTCGCCAGGGTTGCTGCCGAGGTGGTTGCATGCGGGATCACCTCCACCAGCGGCATTTTGTCTACCGGACTGAAAAAATGCAGACCGATCACGTTCTCCGGGCGCTGGGCTTTGGCAGCAATGTCGCCAATCGGCAGCGATGAGGTGTTGGAAGCAAAAATGGTATACGGCTGACAATGGCTTTCAATTTCTGCCACCATCTGCTGCTTCAACGCCAGATCTTCAAATACCGCCTCAATCACCAGGTCTCGCCGGGCAAATCCCTGATAATCCTGCGTTCCGCTAATTAACGCCATCTGTTGCTGACGTTGAGCCGCCTTGATCTGGCGGCGTTTCAGGCGCTGCGTCAGGCGATCCCAGCTATATTGCAACGCATGATTAATGCCGCTGAGGTTAATATCGCGAATACGTACCGGCAATCCGGCATTCAACGCCGTGACGCTGGCGATACCACCGCCCATCAGCCCGCCACCGAGCACGCCGATATGCTGAAGCTCGCGCGGTTCAGCATCAGCAAAGGCTTCTTTCTTTATCGCCGTGGAGGCAAAGAATAAACTGCGCAGCGCGACCGATTCGCGGGTCATCGCCAGTTGTCCAAAGGCACGCGCTTCTGCTTCATGACCGGCGCTGCTACCTTGCTCCAGCCCGGTACGCACCACCTGTAAAATACGCTCGACAGCCGGATAGTTGCCGTGGGTTTTGCTGTCGGTCTGACGTTTTGCCAGCGCGAACACCACTTGTCGAGCAATTGGCCCTTGCAACAGTCGATCACGGCATGGCAGCGTTCGCAGCGTCTTTTTCCCCTTCAGCACTCGCGCAATGGCGGTTTCCAGCAGAATGGATTGCGGGACCGCGTCATCAACCAGCCCCAGCTTTAACGCCTGCTTCGCCCGCAGTTGTTTCCCGGTCAGGATCAACGGCAGTGCCTGCTGAAGACCCATTAACCGTGGCAAACGTTGCGTACCGCCAGAACCGGGCAGCAATCCCAACTGAACTTCCGGCAGACCCAAACGGGTTTTGTCATCCAGCGAGCAGATACGTGCGTCACACGCCAGCGCCAACTCCAGTCCGCCCCCCAGGCAGGCACCGTGAATCGCCGCCACGACAGGAAACGGCAGCGCCGCAATAGCCGCCATCACTTCTTGTCCCTGCCGAGCCAGCGCTTCGGCGTCATCCGCCGTCTGACAGCGGTCAATCATGCTGATATCGGCGCCAGCGATAAAATTGTCACGTTTACCGGAGATCAACACCAGCCCGACCAGCTCGGGATCGCGGCGGGCTTCTGCCAGCACCGCCTGAATTTGCGGCACAAATTCAGCTTTCAGGGTGTTCATCTTCTCGCCCGGTACATCAATGGTGATCACGCCAATGTGATCGAGGCGCATATGCAGGTGGAATGCAGAATCATGCATTATTCGGCCTCCAGTACCATTGCGGTGCCTAAGCCACCCGCTGCACAGGCGGTCACCAGTCCCATCCCGCCACCGCGTCGCCGTAATTCCTGTAACGTCTGGGTGATCATCCGCGCGCCGGTCGCGGCGAAGGGATGACCATAGGCGATCGATCCCCCCAACACGTTAAAACGTTCTTCATTCACCTCACCTAGCGCATGCGGACGGTTTAACACCTCGCGCGCAAAGCGTTCATCATTAAACATTTTCAAATTTGCCAGGGTTTGTGCGGCGAAAGCTTCATGCATATCAATCAGGGTCAGGTCGTTGAGGCCAATACCGGCACGCTCCAGCGCCAGCGGCGAGGCATAGGCCGGTCCCAGCAACATATCCTGCCAGACATCAATGGCGCTAAACGCATAGCTGCGCAGATACCCAAGCGGAGTGATCCCCAACTCACGCGCACGCCCTTCACGCATCAGAATCACGGCGGCTGCACCGTCGGTGAGCGGCGTGCTGTTGGCGGCGGTTACTGTGCCATGCTGACGGTCAAACGCCGGACGCAGCCGCGCATAGTCAGCAGCGCTGGCGTTAAAACGGACGTTGTTATCCTGCTCGATCGGGGCTTTCCACGGCGGCACAAAGGCAGGCATCACTTCCTGCGCCAGCACACCAGATTGCCAGGCACGCGCCGCACGCTGGTGTGAACGCAGGGCTAACGCATCCTGCTGCTCGCGGGTGATGCCGTGCGTTTTCGCCATCTGCTCGGCGGTGTCCCCCATGCGCAGTCCGGTGGAATACTCAGCCACCGCCGGTGGCACCGGCAACAGGTCACGCGGGCGCAGGCGACGTAAAATTTGCAGTTTCTGGCTGAAGCGACGCGCTTTGTTCAGATCAACCAGCGCGCGCGCCAGGGTTTTACTGACGCCAATCGGCAATACCGAAGAGGAATCCGCGCCGCCAGCGATACCGGCATCAATGCTACCCGCCATCAGACTTTCCGCCACATTTGCCACTGCCTGAAAACTGGTGGCACAGGCCCGGCTGACGCTGTACGCATCGGTATGCACGCTCAATCCACTACTCAACACGATTTCACGGGCGATATTGGGTGCTTCCGGCATTTGCACCACCTGGCCGAACACCAGTTGGTCGATAACCTCCACCGGCAATTCGCTGCGGGCCATTAATTCGCTCACCACCATCCGTCCCAACTCCAGCGCCGGGATACCATGAAAATCACTCGCCTGGCGGGCAAACGGGGTACGGAGTCCGTGGGTTATGGCGATGCGTTCGCCCTGACGCGTCAGCAGCGGCTGCGCTTTGCTCATTGCCTGTCACCTGTGCTATTCGACCGGGGCGTCATTGCCCAAAGAGGTCTGACCTGATCATCAGTGTTAACCAGGAGCGCGTAAGTCGCCAATATGCAGAGGAAAAAAGTGCGAGGAGAAACACGAAATTAACAAACACTGCCGGAACCAAGTCCGGCAGTTGGGGGGATTAGCGCAGACCGAGCTGGAAGATCAGGGATTCTGCCTGACAGGCGAAGATGAAGTCGATATTCAGGCGCACGCCTTCGGCTTCATTCTCCAGTTGTGGGCGGATATCGCACGGCTCGGATTCAACCTGACGCGCCCGCTCACTCAGGTGCTTCAGCATCGCTTCAGCCGCATGGCGGTCGGCAAACAATCCAGACCAGCTGGCAGTGCAATCGGTGTTGTCGACAACAGTCCCCACATCAACGCAGCAGCAGGCTGCGGTTTCGTTGGCGCTGCATTTATTAATGGCATCAGTCATGGCTTTCTCCTGACGATAAAACAGACAAAAAGGAATTTTTTCTGCCACAAAGTTTACGCCTGAAGCCTTACCGTCGCCACGCTCAACCTGCTAAGTGACGAATATCACACTAAAAATTGATCCAAAACAAATTTGACTCGCTATGCTGGAACGTAACGGCAAGGATTTTGTTAAGCAGATCTGATTTTATCGATCAAATTGGAAATATTTTAAAAACATTATTGCAACAAATACACAGGTCCGACCTATACTCGTCGCACTGGTCTGATATGTGTCTCTGTCGTCAGTCCCTACAATCCGCCGTCCCTTGTTACGCGATGTAACAACGTTTAATAATAATTGATGAGGTTGTGGTCATGAACCATAAGAACCTGTTTGCAAAGTCAGCTGTGGCAGCTGCAGTCGCGCTCGTCTCTTCTCATGTTTACGCTGCTGGCTTTCAACTTAATGAATTTTCAGCAATCGGATTAGGCCGTGCCTATTCAGGTGAAGGCGCAATGGGTGATACCGCCGCCTCCGCCAGCCGCAACCCTGCAACCATGGCGTTGATGGACCGCCCCGAGTTTTCAATTGGTGCGGTGTATATCGACCCGGATGTGAATATTAGCGGCACCAGCCCAACGGGCCGTAGCCTCGACGCCAAAAACATCGCCCCGAACCAGTGGATTCCCAATATCCACTATGTGCACCCGATTAACGATCAGTGGTGGGTGGGGGCTTCGGTCACCTCTAACTATGGCCTGGCGACAGAATTTAATAACGGTTACACCGCAGGCGCTTACGGCGGTACTACCGATTTAACCACCGGTAATTTTAATATCAGCACCGCTTATCGTCTGAATGAACATTTCAGTTTTGGTATCGGTTTTGATGCGGTGTATGCCAAAGCGAAAATCGAACGTTACGCCGGTGAATCAGGTGCTGCGCTGGGTCTTCCGGCTAATACCCAAATTGCCCATCTGAAAGGCGACGAATGGGGCTATGGCTGGAACGCTGGTATCCTGTATGAAGTGGATAAAAACAACCGCTTTGGCTTTACCTATCGTTCTGAAGTGAAAATCGACTTTGATGGCGATTACAAAAGTGACCTGCCGACCTCTGTTAACGCCATTAACCAGGCGATGGGTTTAGGTCTGCCGTATGCCACTGGGGGATCGACGATCCCAGGTTCGCTGACACTCAATCTGCCGGAAATGTGGGAAGTGTCTGGCTGGCATAAAGTTGCGCCACAATGGGCGGTGCACTATAGCCTGACCTACACCAGCTGGAGCCAGTTCCAGGAGCTGAAAGCCACCAACAATGGTCAGACCCTGTTCTATAAAGATGAAGGCTTCCACGACGCCTATCGTATCGCGCTGGGTACCACCTATTTCTACGACGATAACTGGACCTTCCGTGGCGGTATCGCCTTTGATGACAGCCCGGTACCGGCAGATAAACGTTCTATCTCGATCCCGGACCAGGACCGTCTGTGGCTGAGCGCCGGTGCGTCCTATGCGTTCAACAAGGATGCGTCAGTGGATATTGGTATTTCCTACATGCACGGCCAGAACGTAACGATTAAAGAAGGTGACTACACCTTTAGATCGGAAGGGAAAGCGATGCTTTATGCAGCAGGCTTTAACTATAAGTTCTGATGAATACGGGTGTACATTGTTGTGCACCCCGTTCGTAGCGGCGCGATAAATCGCGCCGTTACAAATAAGAAGGCGGCTAAATCAGCCGCCTTCTTTTCATTTATTCCGCATCAATCTCGTTGAGATCGCCCTGAATCGCTTTAGCATTCGGGTTTTCTTCTGGCTTCAGCTTACCGCCACGGGCCAGGAAATCATTACGCTGGAAATAAGCGTTGCGGATAAACGCATAAGGATCCTGTTGCTGACGCAGAATAGCATCGCTATCCAGCAACTGCGCACGGGTTTCCACCCCTTCCAGCGTCCATTTACCTATCGACATTGGCCAGGTCAGCCAACCCAGCACTGGATAGAGGGTATCAACATAGTCCCCGCCATCCTGACGCAGGGTAAAACTACCGTAAGCAGGCAGTTCCACATAAGGTCCATAACCGACGCCATAACGGCCCAGCGTACTACCAAAACGGTGCGGCTCTTCACGCGCCAGCTCAGGGTTAGCTTTGCCCGCTACGTCGATAAAACCACCCAATCCTAACGTCGAGTTCAGGAAGAAACGGGTGAAATGGATCATCGCACGACGCGGCTCGCCGGTCAGGAAGGCGTTGACCATACTCGCCGGTTCATCAAGGTTACTGAGCACATTGCTGATCCCAGTGCGCGCAGGCACCGGCACATAATCGCGCCAGGCCACCGCCACCGGACGCACGACATACGGATCCAGCACGTTGTAGTTGAAATTAAACATCGTGCGGTTAAAGCCTTCAAACGGATCGCTGCGCTGCGCAGGTTGATCGTTGTCAGCCGGTTTGGAGCTGGCGCATCCCACCAGCAATACACTGGCCAGCGCCAGACCGGTCAGGCGGTAATTCATATTCTCTCCCTGTGCGTGCAGTTTTAGGGTGTATCGCTTCAGGGCTGCTGCTGATTAATCTCTACAGCCAGTTGCTGATGACCGTCCCAGGGCGTCACTGCGCTTAAACCAAACCAGTCTCCAGACTGCGGATTGGCGCTACCATCGCGCGAGACACGCACCCGGACCTGCACCTGATGCTGCGCCGACAATAAACGGTCTGGCATCATAGCGTTACTGTCATCCAGCGTGAGCGATAACGGGAAGTGGCTGAGCGGTAAACGCTTCACTGCCACAGGCACCGGTGATACACCGTCAGTCACAGAAATATACAACACTCCGCCTTGCGGTAACATTTTTTCTGCCTGGGGCGTTAAACTTACCGCCAATGCCAGGTGGCTATTTTGCTGTCCCGCATCGGTTTTTGCTTGTTCAATGCTGCGCTCGATCATCGCAATACGATGGTCCCCCGCCGGTAACAATTTCAGCATTGTCTGCCAGGCACCAATCGCCTCATCATATTGCTGCTGCTCAAAAGCGTTGAACGCCAGCAAACTCAGGGTACGGACATTGCTGTGATCGCGCTTCAGCAGGTCACGCAGCAACATGCTGGCCTGACGATTATCCTGTGGATCGCTGGAGCGCGTCAGCACTTCTGCGTAATCCTGTTGCAGTTCCAGATTATTCGGAGCCAGTTGCAACGCACGTTCGAATGCCTGACTGGCATCGGTGGCGTTATTCAGCACCATGCCAAGTCGGCCCAACATGGTCCAGTCATTGAGGTTTTGCGGATCGGATTGCAGCGAGGTACGCAGCCCAAGTTGCAGACGCGCCAGTTCTTCCATCGTCAACGGTTTCGCCTGCGGATCCATCACGCGCGCACGTAACGCCGGATATTCTTGTTGTACCGAGGTCCAGCCCGCCAGTTGCGCCAATCCACCGGTTTTCAGGTACATGCCGAGTGAAACCACGATCAACAAACCGACACCGGGGAGCAGGACCCAGCGGCTGCTTTGATGGCTGCGCACCTCATCCTGTTGCGGCACATCGGTCAGCAACGTTTGTTGCAGCTCGCGTACCATCTCGGGTCGCTCTGCCACCACACCTTCATCTTCATCACGCTCCAGCTCGCGCAGGCGCTGCTGATAAAAGTCGGTGTTCAGGCGATCGCGATCGCCATTACTCGCCACACGCTGACGCCAGCCTGCGCTCAGAAACAGCACCGTGGCTGCCGCCAGTAAAATTATCAGGGTAATCCAGAATCCACTCATTACGGCTTCCCGTCACGCTTCAGAATCGCCGCAAGGCGTTGTTGTTCGTTGTCATCCAGTTCGCTGCGCGTTTTACGCTGGCGACTGCGCAGGATAATGATCAGGCCACCGAGCACCACAAACAGAGCCGGGCCGACCCACAGGATCAGGGTTGATGGCGTCACCGGCGGTTCGTAAGTGACGAAATTGCCATAACGCGCCACCATATAATCAATAATTTGCTGGCGGCTCTGCCCCTGCTTCATCAGTTCATAAACTTTGAGACGCATATCCGCAGCAATCATCGCGTTGGAGTCAGCGATGCTGTTGTTCTGGCATTTCGGGCAGCGTAGCGAACCGGTCAGATCGCGATACTGCTCCTCCTGCTGCACCGAATCGAACTGGTAAGTATCAATCGCCGCCCACAGGCTGGTGCTCAACAACACGCCTGCGAGCAAAAGAAGCAGCCGTTTCACGCCCCTGCCCCCTTGCTGTATTTATCCCACAGCGGTTTCACTTCCTGCTGCCAGACACGCTCGTTCATATCACCGGCATGGCGATAACGAATAATGCCTTTGCCATCAATCAGGAAGGTTTCTGGCGCACCGTAGACGCCGAGATCCAGACCCAGCATGCCATCACCGTCATACAGGCTCAGCGCATAAGGATTCCCCAGCGTATTCAGCCAGGTCACCGCTTTGGTGCGATCGTCTTTATAGTTGAGGCCCACCACGCGAATGCCTTTTTCCGCCAGCGTGTTGAGATATTCGTGCTCCGCGCGGCAGGTCGGACACCAGGTGGCCCAGACGTTCAGCAAAATCGGTTTGCCATCGGTCAGCACCTGTTGGTCGTATATTTTGCCTGGTTTGTCGAGCGCTTCGAGTTTGAACACCGGCACCGGTTTGCCAATCAGCGCCGACTCCAGCAACGTCGGATCGTCGCCATTGGCATTGCGCGTCAACTGCCACAGCAGCGCCGCCGCCAGCAGCAGAAACAACACCAGCGGGATAAAAAGAATTTTCTTGTTCATGCCTGCTCCTCCCGTTGCGCTTTTTTGCGCGAACGATAACGCGGGTCGAGCAGACACAGCAGGCCACCCACCGCCATAAACACGCCGCCGAACCAGATCCAGCGCACGAAAGGTTTGTAGTAAATCCGCACTGCCCAGGAGCCGTCATCCAGCTCTTCGCCCAACGCCGCATAGAGATCGCGGGTAAAGCCACCGCTGATCGCCGCTTCGGTCATCATGGTACGCGCGGCGGTATAGAAGCGTTTCTCCGCGTGCAGCACCGCTTCCGGCTTACCGTTGCGTGTCACGTCGATAATCGCCACGCCACCGCTGTAGTTCGGCCCTTGCAGGTTATGCACGTCACGGAAGATGAAGTGGTAATTGTGGATATCAATATTATCGCCCGACTTCATCCGCACATCGCGCTCGACGCTGTACTGGGTACTGAAGGCGATACCAATCACCGTCACTGCCACACCGAGATGACCAAGCACCATACCCCAATGGCTGCGCGTCAGATGGCGCAAACCTTTGAAGAAAGTATGACGATGGGTGGCGCGTTCGTGCAGCTCCATTAATGTCAGCAGGATCACCCAGATCGACATCAGCAAGCCAATCACCGTCATCGCTTCAATACGATCTTGCAACAACCACGGCAGCGCGATGGAGAGGATCAGCGTCACCAGTAAGGCGATGCCGAGACGTTTCCACAGTTTCTGCGGCTCATCACGTCGCCAGCGCACCAACGGGCCGATGCCGAGCATCAGCGCGAACGGCGCCATCAGCCAGGTGAACATGGTATTAAAGAAAGGTTCGCCGACCGAAATGCTGCCCAGCCCCAGTTGCTTATGCACCAGCGGCAGCAGGGTACCCAGCAGAACCACCAGCATGGCGGCAATCAACAGTACGTTGTTACCCAGCAGGAACGATTCGCGTGACCAGGCTTCGTTTTGCACCCGGCTGCGTACCTGACCGCCTTTAATTGCGTACAGCAACAGCGAGCTACCAATCACGATCACCAGGAAAGCGAGAATAAACATGCCGCGCGCCGGATCGGAGGCAAACGAGTGCACCGATACCAGCACGCCGGAACGCACGAGGAAGGTGCCGAGCAAGCTCAGCGAGAATGCGGTAATCGCCAGCAGCACCGTCCAGGATTTAAAGCTGCCGCGCTTTTCCGTTACCGCCAGCGAGTGCATCAACGCTGTGCCTGCCAGCCACGGCATAAAGGAAGCATTTTCGACCGGGTCCCAGAACCACCAGCCGCCCCAGCCGAGTTCGTAATATGCCCAGGCCGAACCCAGCACGATGCCGATGGTCAGAAACACCCAGGCGGCCGTAGTCCACGGACGTGACCAGCGCGCCCATGCGGTATCGAGACGCCCCGCCATCAGTGAGGCGATGGCAAACGCAAAGGCAACGGAGAAGCCGACATAACCCATATACAGTAGCGGCGGATGGAAGATCAGGCCGATATCCTGCAACATCGGATTGAGGTCACTGCCGTCTATCGGGAAGTTAGGCAAGGTACGGGTAAACGGGTTCGATGTCAGGGTGATAAACAGTAGGAAGCCGAGGTTAATCATCCCCATCACCGACAGCACGCGCGCCAGCGCATCCTGCGGCATGCCGCGACTGAAAATCGCCACCGCCAACGTCCAGCTACTCAACAGCAGCACCCACAACAGCAGCGACCCTTCGTGTGCGCCCCATGTCGCGGCGATGCGATAATAAACCGGCAGCAAGGTGTTGGAGTTGGTTGCGACGTAAGCCACGGTAAAATCGTTCACGATAAACGCGTGCACCAACAGCAAAAACGCCGCTGCGATACAGGCAAACATCCCGACCGTCAGCGGGCGCGCCAACGCCATTAAACGTGCATCCTGACGCACCGCGCCCCATAGCGGATAAATACTTAACAGCAGCGCCAGTCCCAGCGCCAGGCAGAGCAGAAAACTGCCAATTTCTGGCATCATGATTGGGCACCTGCCTGCTGATAGTTGGCCGCAGGTCCTGTGTGATTTTTCTTCATCGCGTCCTGAATTTCCGGCGGCGTATATTTTTCATCGTGCTTCGCCAGCACTTCTTTGGCATTCACCAGGTTGCCGTCCTCCAGCACCCCTTGTGCCACCACACCCTGCCCTTCGCGGAACAGGTCCGGCAGAATGCCTTCATAGCTGACGCTCACCACGCCGTTGGCGTCATACAGTTTGAATGAGACAGCGAGGGTTTTGGGATCGCGCTTGACGCTTCCCGGCATCACCATGCCACCAACGCGCAAACGCTGGCCTGGCTCGGGTTTCTGGTGATTTTCGCCCTTGCCGTACAGAATTTCGCTCGGGGTGTAGAACAGATCGATGTTGGAACGCAGCGCATACATCACCAGCGTAGTGGCAAGGCCCAAGCCCACCAACACCGCTACCACCACATAGAGGCGGTTACGACGACGGATATTCACACAGATTCTCCTGCCGCTTCACTGGCGGCTTTTTTCGATTTAGCCGCACGGATGCGACGCTCCCTGGATTGACGCTGGCGAATTTCCGCCAGCAGGCGACGGCGGAACAGCACGGTGTGCAGCACCAGACCGATCAGCGGAATCAGCGTGAAGACCACGGCGAGCCAGACATAAAAGGCATAGCCGCCCATGGCAAAGAAATCCTGCCAGGAAGAGAAAGCTGGCATCATGATTTGCGCCCTCCCTGTGCGACCTCAATCGCCCAGGGACGATGACGTTCAGTAAACAAAATCATATTGCGCAGACGCATCAGCGTCAGCGAGATGAATACCAGTAGATAACCGAGGATCGCCCAACGCAGCGGGGTACGCATGCTCGGCGCAATCGCCTGTTGCAGAATGCCGGACGACCCCTGATGCAGGGTGTTCCACCACTGCACCGAGAAGTGAATAATCGGCAGGTTAATCACACCAACCAGAATTAAAATTCCAGCAGCACGACCGGCAGTGCGACGGTCATCAAAGGCGTGATAGAGGGCGATGACACCCATATAAAGGAACAGCAATACCAGTTCAGACGTCAGGCGGGCATCCCAAATCCACCAGGTGCCCCACATCGGCTTGCCCCAGGCGGAACCCGTGACCAGCGCGATAAAGGTGAACACAGCGCCAACCGGTGCCATCGCTGCCGATACCAGGTCAGCCATTTTCATCTGCCACACCAGACCGATAAACGCGGCAATCGCCATCGAGGCATAGACGCCCATTGACCACATTGCTGCCGGTACATGGATGTACATGATGCGGAAGCTATCGCCCTGCTGATAATCCGCTGGCGCAAAACCAAAGCCCCACACCCAACCCAACAACAAGGTGGCGACCCCAAGTACCGCGAACCAGGGAATTAAGCGACCACAAAGCCGATACAGCTTTTCAGGCTTTGCCCACTGGTGTAACCATTTCCACATTTGCATAGCTCACAATATAAGAAGAGAGATTTCGGCATCTCTGTGGATGCACGATTTAATGCAGACTAATACGCAGCGCCGCCGCCGTAGCAAACGGGGACAGCGTAGCGCTGCCTGCCAGCATGGCACCGAGGATCGCCAGATAACCGCCAATCGGCAGGCCCTGTCCGGCGGCATCAATCGCTGCGCTGGCAAAAATCAACACCGGGATCGCCAATGGCAATACCAGCAAACTCAATAACACCCCGCCGCGCCGCAAACCCACGGTCAGGCCGGTGCCGATAGCCCCAAGAAAACTCAGGGTTGGCGTTCCCAGCAACAGGGTCAGCGCCATTGCCCGCCACCCGGCAAAGTCGAGCGACAACAGCAGTGCCGCCAGCGGCGACAATAAAATCAACGGCAGTCCGGTAATCAGCCAGTGAGCGATCACTTTGCCCAGAACCGTGACTGGCAATGGCGTTGGCAGTAACAACAGCTGCTCCAGCGAACCGTCCAGAAAGTCATCGCGAAACAGACGCTCCAGCGCCAGTAACGACGCCAGCAACGCAGCCACCCAGGCGATACCGGGGGCAATGCGTGCCAGTTGCTGCGGATCAGGGCCAATACCCAGCGGGAACAGCGTAATGACAATCAGGAAAAACCACAGCGGGTTAATCACTTCCGCACCACTGCGGAAGGCAATTTTCAGCTCACGCTGAATCACACGGCCCAGCATCATGCCCACTCCGATACCAGACGAATTTTACGAACCCGCTCTGCGCTGTCTGGCAAATCCTGATGGGTGGTTAAAATCACCGCGCCTCCGTTATCGGCATGCTGCGCAAAACGCGCCATCAATTTTTCCACGCCAGCTTTGTCGATGGCCGTCAACGGCTCATCAAGAATCCACAAGGTTGCCGGACTGAGCCACAGGCGAGCCAATGCGACGCGTCGCTGCTGACCAGCAGAAAGCTGTGCCACTGGTACCTCTTCATATCCCAGCAAATCAACCTGCTCCAGAGCCTGGAAAATCGCGTCACTGTGGCTGTCGCCATGCCAGAAATGCAAATTCTCTAATGGTGAGAGTACCGATTTCACTCCCGGGTGATGGCCCAGATAAAGCAGATTTTGATGCCATATTTCCCGCTGCTGACGAATCGGCTGCGCCTGCCACAGCACGTCACCCTCTTCCGCCCGGCTCAATCCGGCCAGTAAGCGCAATAGTGAAGTTTTACCTGCGCCATTTGGCCCCTCAATTTGCACGATGTCGCCTGCTTCGACACGAAAGCTCAGCCCGTTGAACAGGGTACGCTCATCGCGAACGCATGCGAGATTAATGACTTCGAGCATAAAAGGGGGAATCGCGGCAATGAAATTAGGCCGGGATAATACCACAATGAATCTGTGGGCCGTAGTCTGTGAGCCATGTCACACCTACCCCAAACGGGGTAAACGGGTGGTTCAGATCAATAAATCGCTCAAAAAACCACCACAGTTAAAATCTTGTTACTCTTAAATTGAATCCACGTAACAAATCAAGCTTGCGCAAAACGGCTACGCTTATTACGCAATGGCATTATCACCGGAGGAAAATATGAAGCGTTCGCCATCGGTTTCTCAAGAGAGTAATGACGTTGAAAGCGAAGAAAAAACGCAAGGCACAGAGATTGAAGTCGATGAGGAGGCGTTACCCTCACGAGCCGCTGCCATCCATGAAGAGATACGTCAGGACGGGGAAAAGGAACTAGAGCGTGACGGTATGGCGCTGCTGTGGTCAGCGATTGCAGCTGGGATGTCGATGGGCGCCTCTCTGATGGCGAAGGGGATTTTCCAGGTCCATCTGGAGGGCGTACCTGGAGGATTTTTACTGGAAAATCTTGGCTATACCTTTGGTTTTGTTATCGTAATTATGGCGCGTCAGCAGTTGTTCACTGAAAACACCGTGACAGCTGTGCTGCCCGTGATGCACAAACCCACGTCAGGGAATATTTTGCTGCTACTGCGCTTCTGGGGGCTGGTGCTGTCGGGTAATTTGATCGGGACGGCACTGGGTGCGCTGGCGTTTAATTATATGCCGATCTTTGATGAGGCAACCCGTCAGGCTTTCACCGTGATCAGTGAAAAAGTAATGGCAAACCCGCCGGGAGAGATGTTCGCTAATGCGGTGATTTCCGGCTGGATCATTGCCACCATGGTATGGATGTTTCCCTATGCCGGTGCCGCGAAAATCGTGGTGATCGTGATGATGACCTGGCTGGTGGCACTCGGTGACTTAGCCCACATCGTGGTTGGTTCAGTGGAGGTGCTGTATCTGGTGTTTGCCGGCCGTATTCCCTGGCATGAATTCCTCTGGCCATTCGCCCTGCCGACGTTGCTTGGCAATATTACCGGCGGAACGCTGATTTTTGCTTTGATCAGCCATGCGCAGATTCGCAACGATATGAGCGAGGCGGCAAAAGCCAAAGCCCGTGCCGAGCAAAAACGCCAGGCGAAGTGTGAGAAATCACGCTAATTTGTTGAGATATTAAGCAAACGGGAAACAGGCGGTTAAATTTGCGTAGCTGCTGGGGTATACTGCGCGCCGACGTTCCCTTAGTTAAATGGATATAACGAGCCCCTCCTAAGGGCTAGTTGCAGGTTCGATCCCTGCAGGGAACGCCATGTCTGGTGTTACCCCTTCAAAACAACCAACGCGCCAGCGCCAGAGACACTCCGGCAATCGCAGCCATGCTCGCCATTAACCATTTTGTTTGTTTACCGATTTCCTCAAGAAGATCACTACGCGTTGTGTGGTTTGACTTAATAACCGCCAGATCGGTTTTCATTTCGCTCAGATCCTGTTCCAACTTTGACACACGAATTTCCATATTGGGCTTCCTCGCATAAGAACTTACTGTGAAATAAGTGATAATCACACCATGTTAGCAAAACCATTTTAACTACTCAGCATTGAAAATCATGCTAATTCACTGACCAGAATCACAAAATGCGTAGGGTCTCTCAGGAAAAGCAGGGCATTGCATGACGTTGCAGAACGATCTCAACGGGTGACAGATCTCACCCCTGCGTCTGCCGCCACGCCGAAGGCGTCACCCCATGTAACTGGCGAAACCGGTTACTGAAGTGACTGGAGGAGTGGAAACCACAGCGCAGTGCAATCTCGGTCAGCGGTAACGCCGTGTGCCTGAGCAAGGTCAGGGCTTCGTCCATGCGTCGGCGCATCACATATTGGTGTGGTGCCTCCCCGACGCTGGCACGGAACATGCGCGCGAAATGGAACTCACTCAACACCGCCTCAGCCGCGAGGTGTGCCAGCGTGAGCGGTTGATCCAGATGCGCATCGATATAAGCCAGAATACGACGTAGCACTACCGGGGCCAGCCCACCACGTACCTGCGGTGCTTGCCATTGCACATCGCTGTAATGCTGCAACAAATGCGTCATTAATAATGTTGATGCGCTGCTGAGCATCAACTGGTTGGCTGGTTGTTGCCAGTCGGTGCTGAGCAGGAAATGACGATAAAGTTGAGTGATGCGATCATCCGCCGAGAATACCTTCTCATGCAAATTAAGTCGGGCCGGACTGCGATCCCAGATTTGTTCAGCCATCTGCCGCAGGTGTTGATCGGTGCAGTAAAGATGCACAAACGACAGGTCTGCACGAATATCCCACACCGATTCGGTGCCGGAAGGCATCAGACAAAAACGATCAGGGCCACCGCCATTACGCCAACCATGCTGGGTTTTGTGCCAGGTATCATAACCATCCGCAGTGTAGAGGCTGAGGGTGTGGTGATTACTCAGATTGGTCACGCGATCGCCGCTGTTGAACCAGGCTGCCAGCTTGATGCCGCTGCTCAGCCGCACGCTGTCACGCAGCTGCGCTTTATGGCGCTGAAGCATAGTAAAAGTCTGGTAATCAGGCATGGTCAACATCACTCGCTGGGCAATAGCGCTTAGTTTACGGATTCAGACGGACAGAAAACAGGCCACATTGGGACGCAGAGGTAAAAAGCGCAAGATTTTGCAATTGTGGCGCAAGAGAATGCAAGCCAACCACCACAAAGGACGTCACACTCGCCGCAAATCTGTTGTGGAGAGAGCATATGAACCTGGTGTTATATCTGGCGGTGGTTTTAATCTGGGGCACCACCTGGATAGCAATTTTTTTACAGCAGGAAGCCGCTGATACGCCGGTCCTGGTGGCGGTGTTCTGGCGCTTTTTGCTGGCTTCGCTGGTGATGCTGGTGGTATTGAAACTGATTCGTCGCCTGAAAAAACTGGATGCGCAGGATCACCTGTTCTGTGTTTTGCAGGGTTGTTGTGTGTTTGGCTTCAATTTCGTCTGTTTTTATCATGCCGCAGCATGGATTAGCAGTGGTCTGGAGTCGGTGATTTTTTCGATGGCGGTGCTTTATAATGCCCTGAATAGCTGGTTCTTCTTCCGTCAGCGTCCCCCCTTTCGTCTGTTACCTGCCGCGATTCTCGGGTTAGGTGGCATCGTTGCGCTATTCTGGGGCGATATCCGCGCTGCGCATCCAGCGCCACAATTGTTGTGGGGTGTGGGTTTGAGCGCGCTTGGCACGCTGGGGTTCTCCTTTGGCAATATGATTTCGACGCGCCACCAGCGTCGTCAGCGTGATGTTCTGACCACCAATAGCTATGCAATGCTTTATGGCGCGCTGATCATGGCGGTGCTGGCCACGCTAAACGGTGATTCACTGGCCCCGGCACTCAATCTGCAATGGTTGGGTTCCATGAGCTATCTGGCGATTTTTGGTTCGGTACTGGGATTTGGTGCGTATTTCACCCTGGTGGGACGAATCGGGGCCAGTCAGGCCGCCTACAGCACGCTACTGTTCCCGCTGGTGGCGTTAACGTTATCCACCCTGTATGAAGGTTATCAATGGCATAGCAACGCGATTGTCGGCCTGGTGATGATTCTGGCGGGAAATATGGTGATGTTCCTACGCTGGCCGACCGCAAAACGCCTGCGTCTGGCCTGATGCACGAGAGCGGGCATTGCGCCCGCTCTCTGGTCCTCTTAGCGCCAGCCCTGCACGCCGATATTGAGCTGGTGAGGTTGATTGATCGCTTTTCTGGCGATCCAGTAAAGCAGTATGCGCTCATCGTCTCTGTCGCGATCGGCCATTGCCAGTAGTTTCAACGACAGCGTGGATTTATTCACTGGTTGATGTTCATCGCTTAACTCGATCACCGCCTGACCGATGATGCAGCAAACTTCATCCTCACTCGACGCGGATTCATATGCTCGGTCTTTCATATTTCCTCCTGTTTGGTGAGCTTTAAGCATGGCAAAATTTTCTTAGTTTGCAGCCCATACACGGCCTGAGACGCATCTGGTTACATATCACCACCTGATGCAACAATCTTTCACGCGCTGACACGCAATACGTGCTAGCAAGTAGCGCAATGCCATTCATACCGGTTTCACTGCATTTCATTCCGTCGCTACAGCCTCTCACGCCCTTTCTCCCCACGCCTACGCGCGAGCGGATTACCATCGCTTCAGTTTCCGAATTCCCGGATGGGAGAGAAAAATATGCAAACCACCACATCAAATTATCAACGCACCCGCTGGCTCACCCTGGCTGGCACCATTTTGACTCAATTTGCGTTAGGTTCGGTCTACACCTGGAGCCTGTTTAACGGCCAACTGGCGCATAAGCTTGATGCCCCGGTCAGTCAGGTCGCGTTCTCGTTTGGTTTACTGAGCCTCGGCCTGGCGATTGCTTCATCGCTGGCCGGTAAATTACAGGAACGCTTCGGCGTACGTAATGTCACCATTGGTGCCGGTGTATTGATGGCGCTGGGTTTCTGGTTAACCGCCCATGCGGATAACCTGATGATGCTGTACCTCAGCGCAGGGGTACTGGTCGGGCTGGCTGATGGTGCCGGTTATCTGATGACCTTATCCAACTGCGTAAAATGGTTCCCGGAACGTAAAGGGGTGATCTCCGCCTGTGCCATCGGTGCCTACGGTTTGGGTAGCCTGGGCTTTAAATTTATCTGCGGTGCGCTGCTCAACAGCCAGGGGCTGGAAAACACCTTCGTGATTTGGGGGGTGCTGGCAATGACCATGATCATCCTCGGCGCACTGCTGATGCGTGATGCACCGGTCCAGCAGAGCAGCAGCACCTCCGCCGTGCAAAGCAAAGATTACACGCTGGCGCAGTCCATCCGTTTACCACAATACTGGATGCTGGCGCTGATGTTCCTCACTGCCTGCATGAGCGGTTTGTATGTGATTGGCGTGGCGAAAGATATTGGCGAGGGTCTGGTTCATCTCAGCACACAAACTGCGGCGAATGCGGTGACGGTGATTGCTATCGCTAACCTGAGTGGTCGTCTGGTGTTGGGTGTGCTGTCCGATAAAATGGCGCGTATCCGGGTGATTTCGCTGGCACAGGTGGTTTCACTGGCAGGGATGAGCATTTTGCTTTTCACCCACATGAATGAATCCACCTTCTTTATTTCCCTGGCCTGCGTGGCATTCAGCTTTGGCGGCACCATCACCGTCTTCCCGTCACTGGTCAGCGATTTCTTCGGCCTGAACAACCTGACCAAAAATTACGGCCTGATTTATCTGGGTTTTGGTATCGGTAGCGTGCTGGGATCACTGGTGGCATCGGTGTTTGGTGGCTTCACTATCACCTTCAGCCTGATTATGACCTTGCTGGTGATTTCATTGTTCCTGTCACTCAGCATCCGCCTGCCGCAACGCCACAATGTACAGGAGCCGGTACTACATCGCAGTTAAGTTCCAGGCCATGCCGTGCTTTCGGGCACGGCATGTTTTTATCCTTTAAATAACGGCTCCGCTATTCCCGCCACGTCCACCTCCACAGCAAAAATATCGCCCGACTGCGGATAACGTGTCAGCTCCTCGGCGGTTCGATGTTCACGCGATGAGGTGATATACAGGGTTTTCAAATCAGCACCGCCAAACGCGACCATCGTCGGCCAGCGCACCGGCAACGTAATCTCATCGACGATCTCCGCTGTCAGCGGATCAATACGCACCACCCGACCACCGTCAAATAGCGCAGACCAGTAGTAACCTTCGCTGTCCACCGCAGCACCATCCGGCAATCCCCCTTTGGCATCAAACTGACGAAAACGCTGACGCTCGCCAGGTTCGCCGTTTTGGACATTCAGTGGGTAGCGATACAGCACTTCATTGGGGGTATCGCTGTGATACATCCATTGGCGATCCGGTGAGAACGCCAGACCGTTGGAAATTTTCACGTCCTCAGCCATCACCGCTAATACACCATCAGGGGTAACGCGGCACAGTAGCCCACCATTTTTATCCTGTGGCTCCCACAGGCTGCCGCACCAGAAATTCCCCCAGGGGTCGACACGCCCGTCGTTGAAGCGACTCTTCGCTGCAATCCCCGGATTATCTGCCAGCTTACGCTGGGCTTTACCCTGTTGATCCAGCAGCCAGACGCCACTGCGCAGCGCCGCAATTAAGCCGCCCTGCTCACGCAGCCCGATACAACCCACCTCTTCCTGTTGAGGAAACGTATGCAACTCACCACTGACGGGATCGAAACGATGAATGGCAGGTGCCAGAATATCCACACACCACAGCACCTGTTCGCGTGTTGACCATAAAGGACACTCAGCCAACTCTGCCTGCAAGGCCAGTACATTTCTCACTTCACGCGCCATGATTGCTCCTTATTTATGCTGTCCCGACTGTAACCTGTATTTCAGAAACCTGCGCGATAAATCGCACCGCTAACGTCATCTATTTTAACTGAGAACAGATATTATTTAGACTTGCTTTTCAGACTAATCGCGTTATTATCATCAGGCATTCAGCTTATTCCGATTGGTTTATATTCCTTCCTGACAATCCTCTCTGCAAATTGAAATATTCAGAAATAGATCCAAAAATAACTCTACATTCGCTGCATCTTCGCTCCACTTTTCCACTGTAATCTGGCCTCATTGGAAAAGAGGAGGACTCTCCATGAAAAAACTAATTAAAGTTGCGTCTGTCGTTGCCGTCGTTGCCATGCTGAGTGGTTGTATTATTGATGGTGGTCACGGACGTGGACCTGGCTGGGGACCGCCACATGGGGGCTGGCACGGTGGCTGGCATCATGGGCCAGGACCAGGCAGACACTGGTAAGCGGGCAAAGCTAACACACAGCAAATAATAAAAAAGAAAAAGGGCGGGAAAATTTCCCGCCCTTCTTTTTTAACTTTTCACTGCGTAATTGCATTGATACCAGGCTTTCTTTAATCCTGGAATATGACTATCCTGGGCGGGTAACGCTTCAACTTTATCAAATCCACGCTTGCTGCAATATTCAGCCAAATCTACTGCCATGGCATCTTTATTAAATGTCTGCGGATCGTAACGATACTGAACAGTATTTGAGCTGGGATCTTCATCTACACGCTCAAATCCTCCTGGGTGACTGACACTACAGCCAGACAATAATAACAGCGCGATGGCACCCATTAACCCATTTTTCATTGTGATGTCCTCATTTAGCACCGCAGTGTAAAAAGCAGCGCTGCGTCTGGCTATAGGAATGGGGAACGAAATATCTGAACAAAAAAAGATTTTACCAATTAAATTGATAAAACCAAACGGCTATTCTTATCACTTCTGCAGTGACATACTTTTCTCAGACAAAACGAAGTCCCCGCCACACCAGGTGAATAACGTAAGAGACTGACTGATTGTGACCTTATTGCCCGTGCTGAGCGGGCTTTTTTTTGCCCGCTATCCGGTAAGACTGACCATTTTACGCAGAAGATTAGCCGCTTGTTTGTCAGGCAATGCGAGAATGCCGTTGTAGAGGTCAATCGACATCGCGCACATCGCCGAACGATCGACCGTGGTATCCGCAGGCATATTAAGTTGTTGCAGACGGTCACCCCATTTGCTGTACAACGTCTCCACCACTTTCTGCAAATCACGCTGCGCCGCCTGATTATCCAGCGGTTGCTCATCTCCGGTACTTTGCGCCAGCAATTCGTCCAATGCCTGCGCATCACGCTGATTCAGTTGAGGTGGCAGCAATTGCTGTAAATTGACACCGCCATTCACCTGCGGGTAAAGAAACCGGAAGCAGCTTTGTGCATTCTGTTGTTGCAGCGCCTGCATCTCCTCGACGGAAACGCGAATGTAATTGAGGATGGCGGTATCACTGGCACGGACCAGACGTTGATTCACTAAATCGAATAGCCAGCCACGCATCTCGCCCAACGCTTCTTCCGGTGGCACCCCGGCCAGACGTTTATGCAACAACTCACGATTCAGGAGCTGCCACAACACGGGTTCCTGGGTTTTCAACAGCCGATAACCCGGTGCCTCGCTGAGTTGATTAGCGACTTCAGTCGCCAGCGCCTGCCGCTGCTGGCGTGGATGCAGCCAGCTAAACCACAGCAGATTGGCCAGCAACACCGGTAACAGAAATAGCAGCACACCCTGCCAGAGACGCAATGCGGTGGTACGCAACAGCACAATAATGATCAGCGCCAGCAGCCCGAATGCCACCAGCGTAATAATGAAAAGCGAGAGCATGGAGCGGTTATTAATCCTTGCGTACGTCAATCAGAACCGGACAGTTGGCGCGTTCAATCACGGCGGCGCTGACCGAGCCTTTCAGCAGGCGGTTGAACGGCGAAAGATGGCGTCGTCCCATGATAATCATGCTGGCCTGCACGGCAGCCGACTGGGCAACAATGGTTTCCGCCGCTTCCCCGGCCAGAATCACCCCTTTTGCTGTCACTCCGGCGCGTATAATCGGTGCCAGCGCATGGCGCACCACCATTTCAGCGGTATTTTGTTCATCCTTTGCCACCAGAAAATCATCCGGATCTTCACCGGCATCAATCTCAATCGGCTGGTTGCAGGAAGAATAGGCCGGGTCGATGCAACACAGCACCACTACCTGCGCCTGGTGCGCAAGCGCCTGTTCAATCGTCAGAGCGATCACTTTTTCCGCCACTGGAGAGTTATCAATGGCCATCAACAAGGTTTTCATCTGCGGTTATCCTTCAACAGCGGTCATTTTGCCAATTTCGCGGGTCAGCGCCTCTTTACACTTCAGGATTTCCTCACAATAACGCGCCTCGTGTTTACGAAAACGCGCTGTCGGCACCAGCAGTGAAATAGAGAAGCGGCCAAATAAAGTGTCGATCGCCACCGCCATGGTTGAGATGCCCTCCAGCGTCTCACCACGATCGTAGGAGAAGCCGGTTTTGCGCACTTCACCAATCAACTCCAGCAACTGCGGCAGCGTTTTGATGGTCATCTCCGTCAGCTCTTTATAGGCTTCGCCGACAATTACCCTGACATCTTCATCGCTCTCCAGCGCCAGTAAGGCGCGACCGCCCGAGGTGCTGTAGAGCGGCAGATTCAGCCCCATGCGCGGCACCACACGCAGTTCGCGTGACGCCACCACATAATGGACGATAGCCAGTTGCGTACCACTGGCGCGTGCCAGTGAGACAGTTTCATTCGTCTCTGCGGAAAGTCGTTCAAGAAAAGGACGCACCACTTCAACCACGTCACTGTGCACGCTGGAGATCAGCTTCAGCAGCGCCGGACCGAGGCGTAATCCGCCTGCGCCACTGCTGCGTACCAGTTGCGCATTATCCAACGCGGCGACAATACGTTGCACCGTCGAACGGGGTAAATCCACCGCCTGAGCAATCTCCCCCAGGCTCATACCGCCGGGATGCTCACCCAATGCATTTAGAATTTTTGCCGCGCGGGCAATGACCTGAATGCCGCCCGCTTTTTCATCCTCACGGCAGGAGGGAAGTTCAACCATAGTGCGATCCTTTGTGGCCTGCCCTACTTTAGCGCGATTAACCGCACTTTTACACCCTGTATCACATTGCAATACAACATACCGGGATGTAATATGCGAGCTGTATCACATCGCAATACACTGCATCAACATAACGAGAAACCTGCTATGAATGCCCAGCCCGCAGCGGCCCCGGCACCCCATCCTTTTACCCTGCGCCTTGCGCTCGGTCTGGTGGGTGTGCTGATTGCCGCCCTGACCGCCGGTTTAAACGATCGCGTCACCGATATTGCTCTGGCGGATATCCGTGCGGCCATTGGCATCAGTTACGATCAGGGTAGCTGGATCATTTCTGCTTACCAGGCCGCCGAAGTGGCCGCCATGATGATTGCGCCCTGGTTTGCCGTCACCTTCTCGCTGCGCCGTTTTGCGCTTACCGTCTCGGCAGGCTTCATGATCACCGGCATTCTGCTGCCGCTGCTGCCCAATGCCACCTTATTTATCACTCTGCGCGTTATCCAGGGGCTGTTTGGTGGCGCTCTGCCCCCGTTACTGATGACGGTCGCGTTACGTTTCTTGCCTCCGCCGATCAAACTTTATGGCCTAGGCGCTTACGCGCTGACGGCAACCTTCGGCCCCAATCTTGCCGCCTCATTGGCTGCTTTCTGGACCGACGACGTCAGTTGGATGTTCGTGTTCTGGCAAGTGGTGCCCGCTATGCTGGTAGCCATGCTGCTGATTAGCTGGGGCCTGCCCCAGGACCCACTGCGTTTCGAGCGTTTCCAGCAAATGGATCTGTTCGGCATGCTGACCGGTTGCAGCGGTATCGCGTTGCTGATCCTCGCACTGACACAGGGTGAACGATTGGACTGGCTCAGCTCGCCATTAATCGTCGCGCTATTATTTAGCGCCGCGGCATTGCTGATTGTGTTCTTTATTAATGAATGGTTTCACCCGTTGCCATTGTTCAAGTTGCAGATGCTGCAACGCCACAACCTCGCGCACGGTCTGCTGGCACTGGCCGGGGTACTGATTCTGTCGCTTTCCGGTTCAGCTCTACCTTCGGCTTACTTTGGCCAGATCGAGGGTTTCCGTACCCTGCAATTTGCCCCGCTGGCACTGACGGTGGGTTTACCACAGTTGTTAATCGCACCGTTGATTGCCGCGCTGCTGAATATCCGCTGGATTGACTGCCGCTGGATGCTGACCGCAGGCGTGGCATTGCTGGTGACCTCCTGCCTGCTCGGGATGCAAATCACCACCGACTGGGGGCGACAAAATTTCTGGCTGATACAAATTTTGCAGGCTTTTGGTCAGCCAATGGTGATTTTGCCGGTGTTAATGAGCGCCACCAGCGTCGTTGCCCCGCCGGAAGGTCCTTTTGCCTCCGCGATGTTTAATACCGTGCGCGGCTTCTCCAGCGTCGCCGCCAGTACGCTGGTGGAGTGGTTTATCAGCCACCGCGAACAGTTTCATTCCAATATCCTGGTGGGTAACGCCGCCAGCCGTTCGTGGTTGATGACCGCACCCACCAGTGCACAGGCGAGCAGCAGCTTCCCGCTTTTGCCGGATGGCAGCGCCAGCAGCAGTGAAAACCTGAGCGGTTTCGCCACGTTGCTGAAGCATCAGGCGATGGTGCTCAGTTTGAGTGATAGCTATGTGATGCTGATCGGTTTCGCCGCACTGCTTCTGCTGCTCACCGCCTGGCTGCCAAAACGTGTCTGGCCGCCACAAACTCTGATTCAACCTGTTACAAACACGTCGAGATAACTGATATGCGTGCTTTTGCTCTGAAAAGAACGGTGCTGCTGAGCGCCTTACTGCTGGTGTTGCTGATCATGGCCTTTTTCGTCTGGTCGTCGATGACCGGCAATGATCACCGAACGGATGATGCTTACGTCAATGCGGATTACACGCTGGTTGCGCCGAAAGTCTCCGGCTATATCGCCAGCGTTAATGTGCAGGATAACCAGCGCGTCAAAGCGGGTGAACTGCTGGCGACGCTCGACGACCGTGACTATCGCGTCGCGCTGGAAACCGCCAAAGCCAATTTACAGGTCAGTGAAGCCAAGCGTCTGAGCAGCCAGGCGCAACTGGAGCAACAGCAATCCACCATTGACCAGGCAAAAGCGACACTGGCCGCCAGCCAGGCTTCAGCTCAGTATGCCGGTCAGAGTGCGGCGCGTTACGACAGCCTGTATAAAAGTGGCACCATCGCCGCTGATGAGCAGCAAAAAGCCACATCTACTCAGCGCTCCGCTGCCGCCACCGTACGCCAGAGCGAAGCGGCGCTGGCTGCCGCCGTGAAGGAAGTTGGTGTTTTGCAGGCAGCATTGCGTCAGGCAGAAGCGGATGTCACCGCCGCACAAGCCAGCGTCGATCAGGCACAGCTTAATCTGTCCTACACCCGTATCGTCGCCCCGGTCGATGGCATGGTGGGACAACGTTCGGTGCGACTCGGGGCCTATGTTACGGCGGGAACCCGTTTGCTGGCGGTGGTACCGTTGCAGCAAACCTATATCACCGCCAACTATCTGGAAACGCAGTTGACGGATGTGCGTGAGGGGCAAAAGGTGTTGGTGCGGGTGGATGCCCTGCCGGGCAAGACATTTTCCGGCCATGTTGACAGTATTGCGCCCGCCACGGGAGCGACCTTTTCCGCCATTTCACCCGATAACGCGACAGGCAACTACACCAAGGTGGTGCAACGCCTGCCGGTGAAAATCGTGCTGGATCCCAACCAGGCCGATCTGGCGCAATTACGCGTTGGCATGTCGGCGATCCCGGAAATTGAAGTGCACTAAAAACGTGATAAATATCTCAGAATGGATCTATTTCTTTTCGGAAAAATTACGCGTAAATTAGCGTTCGATCCTGTTCTGAGTTTGCTCTGAACGACCTGAGATGAAAGCGTGTAGCGGTGATGAACTCCACCTTTCTCTTATTCTGTCGCGTTACGCTGGTCTGGGATCACCATCGTCGTAAACGCTCAGAGGAGTTGTAGTGTGAAATACGCTTTGATGGGAATCTCTTTTTTCCTGTTAATCTGGGTCGGCACCTTCATGCTGATGCTCTAGTATCACCAGGAAGGGGCGACGGGATTGTCGCCCCTGAAACGGAAGGCTATTCTTCTTCTGTGGTTTTCACGGTTCCGGGCAAAATCCCGTCGGTACGGAACATCGCTTTAATTCCCCGCACCGCCTGACGAATACGATCGCTGTTCTCAATCAGCGCAAAACGCACATGGGTGTCACCGTAGTCACCAAAGCCGATACCTGGCGACACGCACACTTTGGCCTCCTGCAATAAACGTTTGGCAAACTCCAGCGAACCAAGATGCGCGTAATGGTCAGGAATTTTCGCCCAGACGTACATCGAGGCTTTGGGCATCTCGACCATCCATCCCGCTTCGTGCAGCCCTTTCACCAGCACATCACGACGACGTTTGTACTGCTCGGCGATATCGCGTACACATTGCTGATCCCCTTCCAGCGCAGCGATTGCTGCCACCTGCAACGGCGTAAAGGTGCCGTAATCGTGGTAACTCTTGATACGCGCCAGCGCCGAAACCAACTCTTTATTGCCGACCATAAAACCGATACGCCAGCCCGCCATGTTGTAGCTTTTCGACAGGGTGAAAAACTCAACCGCGACATCGCGTGCACCCGGCACCTGCATGATCGACGGCGCTTTCCAGCCATCGTAGACAATGTCGGCATAGGCCAGGTCGTGGATCACCAACACGTTGTACTGCTTCGCCAGCGCAATCACGCGTTCGAAGAAATCCAGTTCCACGCATTGCGCAGTCGGGTTGGACGGGAAACCGAGGATCATCATCTTCGGTTTCGGGTAGCTTTCACGAATGGCGCGTTCCAGCTCGTTAAAGAAATCGACGCCCGCCACCAGCGGCACAGAACGGACCTGCGCCCCGGCAATCACCGCGCCGTAAATATGAATAGGGTAGCTGGGGTTAGGCACCAACACGGTGTCGCCGTGGTCGAGGGTTGCCAGCATCAAATGCGCCAGTCCCTCTTTCGAACCGATAGTGACAATGGCTTCAGATTCAGGATCGATATCCACCTGATAACGGTCAGCATACCAGCGTGAAATCGCGCGACGCAGGCGCGGGATCCCTTTCGAGGTGGAGTAGCCGTGAGTGTCCTCGCGTTGGGCCACCTGGCACAGTTTTTCTACGATATGCGGCGGCGTCGCGCCATCCGGGTTCCCCATCGAAAAATCGATGATGTCTTCGCCGCGCCGACGCGCAGCCATCTTCAATTCAGCGGTGATGTTAAAAACGTAAGGGGGAAGGCGGTCAATACGAGAAAAACGACGGGGTGTGCTGTTATCAGCCATGATGTCCTCTGGAGTACGTTAGCGCCCGGACCGTCCGAGCGACGTGGGTCACTGCTGTGACCGAACCAAGAACATAACGCGGTGATAACAGGATTGTCGAGAGCCGAAGATAATATTTTTATTTTTGCTGATTCAGACGCCCCAGCACCCAATCGTTCACCCATTGGCCGTTTAACAGATAATTATCCCGTAGCGTCCCCTCCAGCACAAAATCATTCTTCTCCAGAATGCGTCTTGATGGCCAATTCCCCTCCACCACCAGTGCTTTCAGCTTATGAAATTCGGCTTGCAGCAAAAACGTACAAAGCGCACCCAGCGCCTCGCTGCCATACCCCTGTCCGGTAAAACGATGCAGCATCATGTAGCCGACCTCGGCCTGGCGATAGGGTTCCCACTCCGGGTTGCAACCAAACAGGCCTATCGCTTCGCCGGTTTCACGCAAACGGGCCACCATGCACAACATGTGAAAACTGCTGACCTGCCAGGGAGCAAGGCGTTCCGTAAACCGCTGACGGATATCCTCTTCATCGGGGATTTCACTTACCCAGGTCATGGTTGCGGCATCTTCATGTACCGCTTTGAAAATCTGCCAGTCTTCCGGCTGGAGGCGGTTGAGGGTCAAACGGGCTGTGACTAATTGCATGGCTGCGCTCCGAAAAAGGCTTAGGCCAACATAACAAACCGCACCGGTGACAACCAGTCTCAGCGCAGGGAAAAGCTAATCCTCTTTTTACTACTCAACTTTTCCTCTTTTTGCGTTTTACACGATAAAAATTGATCCTGGCCATAAGAAGTGTCTGAGGCCGGTCAGGACGCTGGCGGATCGCGATCACATTTTTTATCATAACCCTACCCTCTGGTTACTGACGAGATGCCTGTGCCTTCTCACTTTGACATGCTGCTGGCGGTATTTGACCGCGCCGCGCTGATGCTGATTTGCCTGTTCTTTCTCACCCGGACGCGCGCATTTCGCCAGTTACTACAGAAAGATGAACACTCGCGTCAGGAAAAAGTGGTGGTGACCGCGATTTTTTCGCTGTTTGCCCTGTTCAGCACCTGGTCAGGTATTGATGTCGATGGTTCACTGCTTAACGTGCGCGTGATTGCCGTAATGTCAGGTGGCATTTTGTTTGGCCCGTGGGTCGGCATCGCCACCGGGGTGATTGCCGGACTGCATCGTTTTCTGATTGATATTCATGGCATTACCTCGATTCCCTGCCTGATTACCAGCATCATTGCCGGTATCGCCTCGGGGGCGATTAATCGTCGGGTGAGCAAGGAACAGCGTTGGCGCGCCGGTATTCTCGGCGGCATGTTATGTGAAACCCTCACCATGCTGCTGATTGTGCTGTGGGCAAGACCGATGTCACTCGGCCTGGATATTGTTTCCGAGATTGCGCTGCCGATGATCCTCGGCGCTTCCAGCATCGGTTTGATTGTGTTGCTGGTGCAGAGTGTCGAAGGTGAAAAAGAGGCGATTGCCGCGCGACAGGCCAAGCTGGCGCTGGAAATTGCCAACAAGACGCTGCCGTTGTTCCGCCAGATTAACAGCCACTCGTTGCATCAGGTATGCGACATCATTCGTTGTGAAATCAATGCTGACGCCGTGGCGATCACCAATACCAAACAGATTCTCGCCTACGTCGGCTACGGTGCGCAAAACTATCAGAATGGCGACGACGGCCTCAGCCCGACCACCGCGCAGGCGATCACCAGCGGTAAAATCATCATCAAGAATAATGACGAAGCGCACCGTACCAAGGATATTCACTCGATGCTGGTTATTCCCCTTTGGGAAAAAGGGGAAGTCACCGGCACGCTAAAAATCTATTATCGCCGCGCCCACCGGATCACCGGATCGCTAAAAGAGATGGCCGTGGGGCTGTCGCAAATCATCTCTACCCAGTTGGAAGTGTCCCGCGCCGAGCAACTGCGTGAGATGGCAAACAAAGCTGAACTGCGTGCCTTACAAAGCAAGATCAATCCACATTTCCTGTTTAACGCCCTGAACGCCATTTCAGCATCGATTCGAATGAACCCGGATACCGCACGCCAGTTGGTAATTAATCTGTCGCGCTATTTGCGTTACAACCTGGAACTGAATGACGACGAGCCAATCGATATCAAAAAAGAGCTGTGGCAGGTGAAGGATTACATTGCCATCGAACAGGCACGCTTTGGTGACAAGCTATCGATGATCTATGACATCGACGAAGACCTGCATTTTACCTTGCCCAGTCTGCTGATTCAGCCGCTGGTCGAGAATGCCATCGTGCACGGCATCCAGCCCTGTCGCGGCAAAGGCGTGGTGACTCTCAGCGTCAAAGATCTCGGTGATCGGGTGCGGGTGGCGGTACGTGATACCGGAGCCGGAATCAGTGAAGAGGTAATGGCACGCGTGGCGCGGGATGAGATGCCCGGTAATAAAATCGGCCTGTTGAATGTACATCATCGGGTGAAGTTGCTCTCCGGCCAGGGATTGACCATAGAGCGCCATCAACCTGGCACCGAAATCTCCTTTACTCTCAGCAAACATGGCCATCGACTACCAGCAACACAGGCCAGCGTGACGGAGACTTCAGCGTGAAAGCCATTATTGTCGAAGACGAGTTTCTGGCACAGCAGGAACTGAGCTGGATGATTCAGCATCACAGCCAGATCACCATCGAAGCCTGTTTTGATGACGGACTGGAAGTCCTGAAGTATCTGCAAAACCATCGGGTCGATGTCATTTTCCTCGACATCAATATCCCCTCGCTGGATGGCATGTTGTTGGCGCAAAACATCAATCAATTCGCCCATAAGCCGTTAATTGTGTTTATTACCGCGTGGAAAGAGCATGCGGTAGAAGCCTTCGAGCTGGAGGCTTTTGACTACATTCTGAAGCCGTATCACGAATCACGCATCATCACCATGCTTAACAAGCTGGAGGCGAGCTGGCAACAGCAGCAGTCCCCCGCCAGCAGCCCGCAGGCTATTGCCCCGCAGACGGTAAATCTGGTGAAGGATGAGCGCATCATCGTCACCGATATTAACGATATTTATTATGTCGAAGCCCACGAGAAACTGACGTTCGTGTATACGCGACGCGAAGCGTATGTGATGTCGATGACCATCAGCGAGTTTTGCAGCCGCTTACCCGAGACAGCTTTCTTTCGCTGCCACCGTTCATACTGCGTCAACCTGAGTAAAATCCGCGAGATAGAACCCTGGTTTAACAATACTTATCTGGTGAAATTACGCGATTTGGATGCGCAGGTGCCGGTGAGTCGTAGCAAGGTGAAAGCGTTTCGGCAACTGATGCGCTTATAAGGCGAGCAGCGCTGGAGGCCACTCGCCGGCGGGAAATTACAGCACGCGACCCAGTGTCTGACGCAGATGCGCACCTGCACCAAGCAAGCCCGGCTGATCGTGCGTAATCATAAACACGGGGATATCAATCAGATAGTCGCGAAAGCGGCCCTTATCTTCAAACGCGGCGCGGAAGCCGGAGGCTTTAAAGAAGTCGAGGAAACGCGGCACAATACCACCGGCGATATACACGCCGCCAAAGGTGCCGAGATTCAGCGCAAGGTTGCCGCCAAAACGTCCCATGATGACGCAGAACAACGACAATGCGCGGCGGCAATCGATGCAGCTGTCTTTCAGCGCGCGTTCGGTCACGTCTTTAGGTTTCAGATTTTCCGGCTCGCGCTGATCCGATTTGACGATAGCGCGATAAAGATTAACCAGCCCGGAACCGGACAGTACACGTTCCGCTGAAACATGGCCCAGTTCCGCGCGCAGCACTTCCAGAATCTCGCCCTCTTCTTCGCTGTTCGGCGCGAAATCAACATGGCCGCCCTCGCCCGGCAGACTGACCCAGCGCTTATCGACATGCACCAGATGGCTTACGCCGAGGCCGGTGCCCGCGCCGTAAATAGCGATCGGCTTATCTTTCACCGGGGCTTTGCCGCCAAACTGAATCACATCACTTTCCGCCAGCATCGGCACCGCCATTGAGATGGCAGTGAAATCATTGATGATCTCAAGATGAGTAAAACCCAGGCTTTCTTTCATCTGCTTCGTGGAGAAAGCCCAGTCATGGTTGGTCATTTCGACCCAATCGCCGGTGATCGGGCAGGCAATGGCGATGCAGCCATCTTTAATATCCTGCTTCTGCTCATCCAGATAGTGACGAATCACCGCTTCGAGATTGTCATAGTCTGCTGTTGAGAATGTTTTGGCCTGGGAGATGGCACCGGTTTCCACCTCACACAGGGCGAGACGGGCATTGGTGCCGCCCACATCGCCGACCAGGGCGTATTTTGTCATTCTTCTGCTGCTCCGCTTGGGTCATAAATAATTGCAGGACACTATAAAAGCCTGCCAATAAAACAACAACGCCCATCAGTGCGTCAGATGGGCGTAATCACTCAGGTGCGACCACATCCTGCCATGCAGTGGCTGGACTGCACAGAGGCAACTGTCCGAATTCAGCCGCCGTTGCGCTGATGCAGCGAGGCAGTCACTTTACGCAGCAATGGTGGGATATCTTCTTTATCCAGCACCACTTCCACCAGCGACAAACGCTGATTATTCGCCAGCCGTGCCATCACCGCCTCCAGTTGCACCGTTTCGCTGACGCGCCAGCTTTGCGCTTCTCCCGTCAGACTGAGCGCCTGCGGCAGCGCAGTCCAGTTCCACTGCGCAATGTCGTTGTAACGCTGATGCGCGCCATGAATCGCGCGTTCGACGGTATAACCTTCATTATTGAGAAGAAAAATAATCGGTTGCTGACCATCGCGCTGCATGGATCCCAGCTCCTGGATGGTTAACTGCGCCGAACCGTCGCCGATGATGAGAATTACCCGCCGTTGCGGCTGCGCGGTTTGCGCACCAAAGGCGGCGGGTAAAGTATAGCCAATCGAACCCCAGAGCGGCTGAACCAGTAATTGCGCATCCTCGGGGAGGCGTAAAGCGGCGGCACCAAAGGCGGCAGTGCCTTGATCGGCAAGGATAATATCACCTGGCAGCAGGAAACGCTGCATTGCCTGCCAGAAGGCGTGCTGACTGATGAAAGCATCATCATCCGATGTATCTTCCCGTGTCGCCATGCCACCGATAGCCCAACGTTCGCCATAACGTCGGAACAAAGATTCCAGCACGCCCAGCGCTTCTGCCATGCTTAAGGGCGAGAAGGTTTCCCCAGCAACCACAGCATGGAACGGTTGCAGGTCGATAAGTTTTTCTGTGGGGAGCTGCTGGGTAAAACCGGCGGTTAAGGTATCGGTGAAACGAACACCGACGCAGACAGTCACGTCAGTTTCTTCTATGGCCGCCCGCACCGCTGGCGTACTGCCCTCCCCGGCATAGGTGCCGACAAAGCCTGGCTGCTGCTCATCCAGCACGCCTTTGCCCATCAACAGGGTGGCGGCAGGAATGGCACGCAGCTGACGCAGGGCAGCCAGGGGGGATTGCAGTTGCCAGCGCGCGGCAAGGAAATCGGCCAGCAGCGCCACATGTTGAGCCGATGACAGCATAGCTTCCGCCGCTGTCGCAAAGGCATCTACCGCGGAAGGAAGCGACGTGATGGCAGAGGATGGTAGCGGTAAGGTGACCTCGGCCTGAGCAACATCGACCGCCAACAGCAAATAACCAGGGCGGTGCTGATACAGGGCTTCACCCATCACGCGATCGATTTCCTGTACCGCATTCTCTGCGGTCAGCACCGCGCTCGCCGCACTCACCTCCTGCGCCATACGGCTGAAGTGACGGAAATCGCCATCGCCCAGAGAATGATGGACACAATCCCCCTGGCTCTGTACCTGGCTGGCCGGTGCGCCCACGATATGAATCACCGGTACATATTCGGCGTAACTGCCAGCGATACCGTTGATCGCACTTAACTCGCCAACACCGAAAGTGGTCAGCAAGGCGGCAGCGCCGTTACAACGGCCATAACCATCCGCCGCATAGGCCGCATTCAGCTCGTTAGCGCAGCCGACCCAGGTGATATCGGGATGCGCAATGACGCTATCGAGAAACTGTAAATTGTAATCCCCCGGCACGCCAAACAGGTGCCGGATCCCCGCTTGCTGTAAACGCATCAACAAAAACTCGCCAACTTTGAGGGTTTTCATGCGCAGCGACTCCTTGGTGGGTTATATCTGGAGTATTAGCGATGCGGCTGAATTGGTTAGATTTTCAACATCATTTCTCAGAATGATCTGGCAACAGAACGTTACGATGACGGAAAAATCCGTAAGTTGCGATCGCCGACGCGTTTGCCATTAGTGTAAACGCATACACTGCTATGCTGATGACACTTTCTCCCCTTTTGAGACAGGAACGCTGCATGAGTGTTTTTCCCCATCCCGAACGTTATCAACAGATGCAATATCGCCGCAGTGGTCGTAGTGGCCTGAAACTTCCAGCGATTTCGCTTGGCTTGTGGCACAACTTTGGCGACAGCACCCGGGTTGATAACAGCCGCGAACTGCTGCGCCACGCTTTTGATTGCGGCATCACGCATTTTGACCTGGCAAATAACTACGGACCGCCGCCGGGATCGGCTGAAGAGAATTTTGGGCGCATTCTGCGGGAGGATTTCCGTGGCTATCGTGATGAGTTGTTAATCTCCACCAAAGCCGGTTACACCATGTGGGATGGCCCCTATGGTGACTGGGGTTCGCGCAAGTATCTGATTTCCAGCCTCGATCAAAGCCTGAAACGCATGGGGTTGGAATACGTGGATATCTTTTATCACCATCGCCCGGACCCGGAAACCCCGCTGGAAGAAACCATGCGGGCGCTGGATCAGGTGGTGCGCCAGGGCAAAGCGCTGTATGCCGCCATCTCAAATTACCCGGCAGAGCGCGCCGCTGAAGCGATTGCCATTCTACGCGATCTCGGTACGCCCTGCCTGATTCACCAGCCACGCTACTCGATGTTTGAGCGCGCGCCGGAACAAGGGTTGCTGGATGTATTGGGCGACAATGGCGTCGGCTGCATCGCCTTCTCACCACTGGCTGGCGGCGTTCTGACTGACCGTTATCTGCAAGGTATTCCCGAGGATTCAAGGGTGGCCAGCGGCAGCAAATTCCTGCGTGAAGACCAACTGACACAGGAAAAAATGGCCAAGGTCCGTGCATTGCAAAGCATTGCACAGCAGCGTGACCAGAAACTGGCGCAGATGGCGCTGAGCTGGGTGCTGCGTGATACCCGCGTCACCTCAGTATTGATTGGTGCCAGTAAAACTGCGCAAATTGATGATGCCGTTGCCATGCTGAGCCAGCCTGCGCTGAGCGAAGCAGAGTTAGAGGCCATCAACGCGATTCTGATGTAACCGCTTTCCCGCCCGGCCAAGGCCGGGCTTCCCTTCCGGCAGAAAACTCTTATTTCAGATTATCCTCAATGCATTCAGACTACGTCTTAAGGACTTTTTGGTCCGATCTGGCAGACTAGCGCAACGGTAGCAATCGATAAGCTGCCGGAAAGGAGAATTATGA
Organism: Pantoea sp. X-Soil-TKNS-1279; assembly: GCF_059730565.1. Taxonomy (NCBI): domain Bacteria; kingdom Pseudomonadati; phylum Pseudomonadota; class Gammaproteobacteria; order Enterobacterales; family Erwiniaceae; genus Pantoea; species Pantoea sp. X-Soil-TKNS-1279. Next base: position 3,099,979 of record NZ_AP035948.1, read on the forward strand.
AACGTGGAATTTTGTTTGCCGCTTTGCTGGCAACGCTGTCCCCACTGGCACTACACACAGCCCATGCCAGTAGTGCCACCATTAATCTGGCCCCTGGCATCACCCTGCATTTAGGCGATCGCGATCATCGAGGTTACTACTGGGATGGAGGCCGCTGGCGCGAACCGCGTTGGTGGAATGATCGCTATCGTTATCACGATCATCGTTGGTGGCGTCATGAGGAGTGGCGTCGACATGAGGCGTGGAAACGCGAGCAGGAACGTCGCCGTCATGAGCGCTGGCGTTATGAGCATCGTCATGACCATCATGGACATGGTCACGGCCATGACCACGGTCGCGACCGTTACTAATTTCGGCTTATTCCTCTGCGCAATAAATCGCGCCGCTACAACAAAAAGGTGTGCATCTGCACACCTTTTTTATAATCCCAGCGCCTGCCCGACCAGCAGATAAATATTCAGCGCCACCACTAACCCGACAATCACCCAACCGACGGTTTGCATCAGACGTGAGTTAACCATCTCAGCCCCCATCAGCTCACGGTTGCCGGTAAAGAACAGCAGCGGCACTAACGCCAGTGCGATACCGAAGCTCAGCAGCACCTGACTAAACACCAGAATGCGTGTCGGATCCCAGCCAGCCCAAATCACAATAAAAGAAGGCAGCATGGTAATGGCGCGACGTAGCCACAGCGGAATCTGGAAACGGATAAAGCCCTGCATGACCACCTGCCCGGCCAGGGTTCCCACCACCGTTGAAGACAACCCTGCTGCCACCAGACTCAGACCAAATACCGTCGCCGCAGCATGGCTTAACAACGGTTGCAGCGTCAGATACGCCTGATCCAGATCGGCAATGCCAGTATGGCCACTGAAATGAAACGCTGCCGCTGCGGTTGCCATCATTGCCAGATTAACAAACCCGGCAATAGTCATGGCAATCGCCACATCCAGTTTGGTGGAGGAGTAACGCTGTCCTTTGGTGCCCTGATTACCGTATTGCGTCAGCGCCGAATGCAGATAAATCACATGCGGCATAATGGTGGCACCGAGTACGCCGGCAGCAAGGAATACCGCATCCGCCGTCGGCAAGGATGGCAGCGCCATGCCGGTAATCAGCTCGCTGACCTTGGGCTGGGAGAAGAACAACTCAACAATATATGCCGCGGCCACAAACAGCAGCAACCCGCCAATAACCAATTCGAGGGGCTTTTGTCCACGATTTTGCAGCATTAGAATCAGGAAGGTCGCGATACCGGTCAGCACCGCCCCCTGGAAAAGCGAGATACCAAGCAACAACTTAAAGCCCAGCGCGGCACCGATAAATTCGGCCAGGTCGGTCGCCATAGCGATGATTTCGGCTTGTACCCAGTAAAACCATACCGCCGGACGTGGGAAGCGATCGCGAATATGTTCCGCGAGATTTTTGCCGGTAGCGATACCCAGCTTGGCTGACATGAGCTGAATCAGCATTGCCATGATATTCGCCCAGACCACCACCCACAGCAGTTTGTAGCCGTACGCAGCCCCCGCCTGAATATTGGTGGCGAAATTGCCGGGATCGATATAACCGATCGCCGCGATGAAGGCCGGTCCCAGCAAGGCAAGTTTTATCTTTCTGGCTCCGCGAGCGGCGCGCTCAGCGGTGCGGCTTTCTGACATAGTTTTTGACCCTGTCTTAACGCTTGTTGACCCGAACAGGTTACGGGGCAGGCGCGGCAAGTGAAATATGGTTATAGTTATCGCTTTAATAGATAGTGCTATAAAGTATAGCCTTTGCTATACATTGCGGTGAAGCCAGGTTTTGCCAAAATGTGTGCAACAGGAATTAATCTACCCTCGGCTCATTTTATAGACAATGACTTTGTGGTTATTTTTGTTGTAACAAGTGTGTGAAGAAGTTGTGATGGTTGAGACTAATCTTAAAAATATGTCGATAGTTAATACTTATAATGTGGTTTAGATCTCGTTTTTAAGTAACGCGTTACATAGAATACGCAGCAAAATACAACCCTCCTCAAATTTGGAGCCGACATGTCCCATATTTTGCACTTTCTTTTGGCATTGGTGGTGGTAGCCGTGCTGGCCTTATTGGTCAGTCACGATCGTAAAAGCATCCGTATCCGCTATATCGTTCAGCTTCTGGTGATTGAAGTTCTGTTGGCCTGGTTCTTCCTGAACTCTGAAGCGGGTCTTGGCTTCGTGAAAGGGTTTGCAGGCCTGTTTGACCATCTGCTCAAGTACGCCGCCGAAGGGACTAACTTCGTGTTCGGCAATATGAATGAAAAAGGCCTCGCCTTCTTCTTCCTGAATGTGCTGTGCCCGATTGTGTTTATCTCCGCCCTGATCGGTATTTTGCAACATTTCCGCATCCTGCCGTGGGTGATTCGTGGCATCGGTACCGTACTGTCAAAAATCAATGGCATGGGCAAACTGGAATCCTTTAACGCCGTCAGCTCTCTGATTCTGGGACAATCAGAAAACTTTATCGCCTATAAGGATATCCTCGGCAAAATGTCACAGCGCCGCATGTACACCATGGCGGCTACCGCGATGTCCACAGTGTCTATGTCGATCGTTGGCGCTTACATGACCATGCTGCAACCCAAATATGTGGTTGCCGCGCTGGTACTGAACATGTTCAGTACCTTTATCGTGCTGTCGCTGATTAACCCGTACCGCGTCGATAGCGAAGAAGATCTGCAATTGCAGGACTTGCACAAAGGTCAGAGCTTCTTCGAAATGCTGGGCGAATACATCCTTGCCGGTTTCCGTGTGGCGATTATCGTTGCGGCGATGTTGATCGGTTTTATCGCCCTGATTTCCGGCCTGAATGCGCTGTTTGATGTGATCTTCGGCATCAGCTTCCAGGGCGTGCTGGGTTATGTCTTCTATCCGTTTGCCTGGGTGATGGGCGTGCCTTCCAACGAAGCGTTGCAGGTTGGCAGCATCATGGCGACCAAACTGGTTTCTAACGAATTCGTGGCGATGATGGATCTGCAAAAAATTGCCGGTCAGCTGTCACCGCACGCGGAAGGTATTCTGTCGGTGTTCCTTGTCTCCTTTGCTAACTTCTCCTCTATCGGGATTGTGGCAGGAGCGATTAAAGGTCTGAACGAAGAACAGGGCAACGTGGTGTCCCGCTTCGGTCTGAAACTGCTGTACGGCTCGACCCTGGTAAGCGTGCTTTCCGCTGCGATTGCCGGTCTGGTGCTGGGCTTCTGATGTTAAGGGCGGGCTTCGGCTCGCCCTTCTCTTCTTTATTATTCCTATCCGTTATATCTCTTTTTTTTACCCCGCTCTCCGCCCCCGACGCTGCTTCACATCAAAACGCAAAACCTTTGCACAATATTGAATTTCCATTGCCACCGCCCGCGCCCGTAGCTTTTCTCCATGACTTCACATCAGGAGAACACTATGAGCATTCAGTTTCTTGGCATGATTGGCCACCGCCTCGCCTCCGAAATCATTCCAGCCAGCGGCCCGTTATTTGATAAAGACTACATCGCCCGCTTCGCCCGCGCCCATGAAGACGCCGGGTTTGACCGCATCCTGGTCGGTTACTGGTCCGATCAACCGGACGGTTTTCTCGTCACCGCCCATGCCGCCGCCCATACTTCGACGCTGAAATTCCTGCTGGCCCATCGCCCAGGTTTTGTGGCACCCACCCTTGCCGCGCGCAAACTGGCTTCGCTCGATCACCTCACCGATGGCCGTCTGGCAGTGCATATCATCAGCGGCGGCAGCGACAGTGAACAACGCCGCGATGGTGATTTCCTCAATAAAGCCGAACGCTACGCGCGTACCGATGAATTTCTGACGGTGCTGAAGCAGAGTCTGGAATCGACGCAACCCTACAATCACCAGGGAACGTTCTACCAGGCCGAGCAGGCGTTCTCCGCGATTAAGCCGTTGCAGAAAAAGCTGCCGATCTATTTTGGCGGTTCGTCAGCAGAAGCGATTGATGTCGCGGCACGCCATGCCGATGTGTTCGCCTTGTGGGGCGAACCGTTGAAAGGCGCAGAAGAGACGGTGCGCAGCGTTCGTGCTGCCGCCGCAAAACAGGGGCGGGAAATTGATTTCAACATTTCTTTCCGCCCCATCCTCGGTAGCACCGAAAAAGAGGCCTGGGAACGTGCCGAGTACATTCGCGAAACGGCCGGGAAACAACTGGCGGAAAGCGGTTATACCTTCGGCTTGCCAAAACCACAGAGCGTCGGTGCACAGCGCTTGTTAGCTGCCGCCAACGAGGGCGAACGCCACGATAAAGTGCTGTGGACCGGCGTTGCCAAACTGGTGCAGGGTGGCTACAACTCCACCGCATTGGTTGGCACGCCCGAGCAGGTGTCTGACGCGCTGCTGGATTACTACCGCCTCGGCATCCATAACGTGCTGATTCGTGGTTTTGATCCTCTCAACGATGCGGTGGAATATGGCCGCGAATTGCTGCCACTGACGCGCGAAAAAGTCGCGGCTGTCGATCGCCATGAAAAAAGGAGTGCCTGATGCGGCTGGCTGCTTTATTTGCCGGTCTGACGCTGGCGCTATCGCTTAATCCGTTGTTTGCCGCCGAGAAAGTCACTTTGCGCCTCGGTGATGTAAAAGGTGACCGCTTTGCAGCGCTGAAGGCGTCTGGCGAGCTAAACAACCTGCCTTATGACCTTAAGCTCACGGCGTTTGACTCCGGTGCGCCGGTGCAGGAAGCGCTGAACGCCGGGGCGCTGGATGTCGGTTTCACCGGCGATCTGCCTTTCCTGTTTGTCTATGCTGCGGGGGCTCCGGTGAAAGCGGTTGGCGCGTGGCAGAACAATCCGGATAGTATCGCCCTGCTCACTCGACCCAATGCCGGGGTGCACAGCTTGCAGGATTTGAAAGGCAAGCAAATTGCGGTGAATCGCGGCGGCTGGGGTCATTATCTGATTCTCGGCTTGCTGGAACGCGCGGGCCTTAAGCCCAGCGACGTTACGCTGCGCTTCCTCGGCCCGGTGGATGGACGTGCCGCGTTAACCTCGGGTGCCGTGGCCGCCTGGGCACCGTGGGAACCTTATATCGCAACCTCTACCGCCGTCGATGGTACGGTGCGAGTGCCACAAGGCGGTGGCAAGGGCATTATGTCGGGATATTCCTATGCGCTGGCGCGTGATGAAGCCCTGAGTAACCCGGAAAAACGCAAAGCCATCGCCGATTTGCTGGTGCGCTTAGCCAAAGCGCAGGTTTGGGCTCAGCAGCATCCCACTGAGTTCGCCCAGGTTCTGGGAAAAACCCTCAATATGCCAACCAGCATTACCGCCAGTTGGATCGCTGATGCGCGCATCCGTCCGTTGGTATTCGATGCCAGCCTGATTGGTACGCTGCAAAAATCGGCGGATTTCTTCCACCGTTACCAGGTGTTGCCAAAGCAGGTTGATGTCAGCAAAGCCTTTGATTTCAGCCTCGCCGCCGGGGCCAATCAGGTGGCAAAAAGCGTTCAGGGGGATAAATCATGAGTGAACTTCAGCACCACCGGTTACGCACCTTTGTCGGCAATCTGGCGCAACTGCTCGATAGCCATCCTGATGAGCAATCCCTGTTACAACGCGGCAGTGCCTTGCTGGGCGAGTTGATCCGCCATGACGACTGGCTGGACGAAGCCTTTACCCAACCGCATCCCCAACATTATCAGCAATATTTATTGTACGCCGATGCGCAGCAGCGCTTCTCGGTGGTGAGCTTTGTCTGGGGACCGGGGCAGCAGACGCCGATACACGACCATCGCGTCTGGGGCTTAATTGGCATGCTGCGTGGCGCCGAGGTATCCCAGTCATGGCAACCCGGCCCCAACGGTTTACAACCGGAAGGCCCGCCGGTACGACTTGAGCCAGGCAGCGTTGAGGCGGTATCCCCTACGGTGGGCGATATCCATCGTGTCAGCAACGCCTTTGATGACCGCGTCTCCATCAGCATCCACGTCTATGGCGCCAATATCGGCGCGGTTAAGCGCGCGGTGTATCGCGAAGACGGCAGCGAAAAAGAGTTTATCTCCGGCTACAGCAACCGTTATTTACCAAACATTTGGGATCTTTCACATGACTAAACCGGTTTTTCCGTTACGCCAGGCGGCCGACATTCTGACCGCGCTGCGTCAGCAGCAGGAAGTGGCACTGGTCGATGTGCGCGATGAAGCGCTGTATGCCACGGGTCATCCGTTGTTTGCGGTGAACATCCCGTTATCCAAACTTGAACTGGAGTGGCTGGATCGTATCCCGCAGCGTGCTACCGCCATTACCTTATACGACAATGGCGAGGGTCTGGCGCAAACGGCTGCGGAACGCATTGCAGCATTGGGTTACCACAATGTCGCGTTGTTGGCGGATGATCTGCCAGGCTGGCAGGCCGCCGGAGGGGAGCTGTTTATTGACGTGAACTCCCCCAGTAAAGCTTTCGGTGAACTGGTGGAACATCATAACCAGACACCGTCGCTCTCCGCCGATGAGGTACATAGCCTGCTGAACGGCGACCACGATGTGGTGGTGCTGGACGCACGCCGCTTTGATGAATACCAGACCATGAGCATCCCACACGCTACCAGTGTACCGGGCGGTGAGTTGGTGTTGCGGGTGCGCGACCTCGCCCCTTCTCCGGAAACCACAGTGATCGTTAACTGCGCAGGCCGCACGCGCAGCATCATCGGCACGCAGTCACTGGTGAATGCCGGAATCCGTAATCCAGTGTTTGCACTACGGAACGGCACTATCGGCTGGACACTGGCGGGACATCCGCTGGATAAGGGACAGGACCGCCGTTATGGTGCAACCAGCGAAATCGTACAGCGCCAGGCGGCGGCAAAAGCGCGTGAACTGGCGGATCGCGCGGGCGTGGAACGCATTACGCTCGACACACTGCATCGTTTGCGACAGGAGCCTCGCACCACTTATCTGTTTGATGTGCGCGATGCACAGGAATATGCCGCCGGTCATGTCCCCGGCAGTCGTCATGTTCCGGGTGGTCAACTGGTGCAGGAAACCGATCACTACGCCAGCGTGCGTGGCGCGCGCATTGTGTTGATTGACGATGACGGCGTGCGTGCCAATATGGCTGCCTCCTGGCTGGCGCAACTGGGTTGGCAGGTGGCGGTGCTGGAGGGTTTGCAGGTCAGTGATTTCAGTGTGACGGGCAACTGGCAAGCTCAGGTTCCGCCTGTCGCACAGCCAGAATTTGTCTCACCGCAACAGCTTGCCAGTTGGCTGGCTGAAGGACAAACCCAGGTGTTGGATTTCACCACGCGCGTCAATCACCTCAACAGCCATATTCCCGGTGCAGCCTGGCTGCTGCGCTCCACCCTGCAACAACAGGGCAACGCCTTATTGCCTGAAGCGCGACGTTATGTCCTGACCTGCGGCAGCAGTTTGCTGGCGGGCTATGCGGTCGAACAGATTGCAGAGCTGAGCGGAAAGCCGGTATATGTGTTGGAAGGCGGTAACGCCGCCTGGCGCGCGGCGGGCCAGCCAACCGAACAAGGAGAACAGCGGTTGCTGTCACCAGCGATTGACCGCTATCGCCGTCCCTATGAGGGCACCGATATTGAGCCGGCGGTGATGCAGGCCTATCTCGACTGGGAATATGGTCTGGTGGCGCAGTTGGATCGCGATGGAACGCATGGATTCAGGGTACTCAAGCCAGTGTCACTGGCAGTGACCGTCTGATTGGTAGCGGCGCGATTTATCGCGCTGTTTTTAATTTGTTGCAGAAAAATACCGCGCGATATATCGCGCCGCTACGGGGTATTTGTACCCAATAGTATGATTTTTTTAAAAATTTGTTCGGAACGAACAGAGAAATGGTGGAGATAAGCGGGATCGAACCGCTGACCTCTTGCATGCCATGCAAGCGCTCTCCCAGCTGAGCTATACCCCCACATCTGGAATCGTTTTTTCAGTGCCAAACTTTTGGGAAGAAGTTTGGTGGAGCTAAGCGGGATCGAACCGCTGACCTCTTGCATGCCATGCAAGCGCTCTCCCAGCTGAGCTATAGCCCCGAACCGAAAAAACCGCCGAGTCACCTCGACGGACGGCATAATATGAAACCCCTTCCTGGGTGTCAACGTCAAATTTCCGTTCTGTGTTCAATCGCTGAAAAAGGCGGCAAACCCGTGTTGCTGTGGCTTTTTTTTCAGCATCATCGCCCGTTTTCTGATGCCACCTGGTTAAACCATCGTTAATTGCTATCGTAAGAACGCTTGTTTTTTGTTAATGGTCGGTGTAAAACTTCGCACGCTAATTAACCGGTCATCGACCAGGGGTTTTGCCTCTTTTGATCGGCCAGCACATCCCTTCCCTTGTTATTAATAAGAATGCGAATTTATGTCACTGCATACACCAAAAGAGATCGCCCAACTGGCGATTCAGTCTGGCGTGGTTAAGAGCCAGGCGCCGGTATCTACCTTATTGATCCTCGGCTTTATGGCGGGCGCATTTATTGCTACCGGCTTTCTGCTTGATCTGCACGTCATTAATCAACTGCCAGCCGATTGGGGCTCCTTCGGTGGGCTGCTGGGCGCGGCGGTTTTCCCGGTCGGTCTGATTCTGACCGTGCTGGCCGGTGGTGAACTGCTGACCGGCAATATGATGACCATGCCGATTGCCTGGTTCGCACGCCGTATCAGTGGCTTCAGCGTGCTGCGCAACTGGTTCTGGGTCACCATCGCCAACTTCCTCGGCAGTATCGCCGTCGCCTGGTTCTTTGGTCATATGTTGGGTATGACGGAGGGAGACTACCTGAAGAAAACGGTCGCCATCGCTACCGCCAAAGTGAATGCTGATTTCCTGCATGCCTTTATCTCCGGCATTGGCTGTAACTGGCTGGTGTGCCTGGCGGTGTGGCTGGCGTTTGCCAGTAAAGACGTGGTAGGCAAGATTTTTGGTATGTGGTTCCCGGTAATGGCCTTCGTGGCGATTGGCTTCCAGCACGTCGTGGCGAATATGTTTATCGTGCCGGCCGCGATTTTCGCCGGACAGTTGAGCTGGACTGAGTACCTGCCGAATTTTGTCGCCGTGTTCCTCGGTAATGGCGTTGGCGGGGCGATTTTTGTCGGTCTGACCTACTTTATCGCCTTCCGCCCGGCGATGGCGGCAGCGAGCGAAGCACGTTAATCGAATGGTGCCTTTTGCCGGTGGGCAAAAGGCATTTTGCTGCGTGATGACTTTCACCTGAAACGTTTTGTTGTAATATGTAATTCTAATGTATTTAACAGGGAAAGCGTCGTGAAAAAGGAATGGCTAACACCCGAAGAACTCGCGCTGGAAACCGGATACAGTCGCCAGACTGTTAACAAATGGATTAAACGCGAAAACTGGACAACCACGCCAAAGCCCGGTGTACAGGGCGGCAAGGCGCGTTTAATCCACATTGATGAACGCGTTAAAAGCTTTATCCAATCTACCCGACACGCGAGTGAACCGGCAGCTCATTACGGTGCTCAGCAAAATACGTTACCTGCGTTATTAATAAATTCTATCCAGCAAATGACAGTCGCCGAACAGGAACAATTGGTGGCACTTCTGTTGCGGGAAGGAATCAGAGGCGTATTACAACGGCTGGGAATTCAGGAAAAATAAAAAAGCCGGGAGCAACGCTTCCGGCTTTTTTACTCACGTCAGGTTTAGGCCTGCGCTTCACGTTCCGCAATAAATGCCAGCGCTTTCTCAATGCGCGCCACGCTGCGGCTGCGGCCAATCGCCTGTACCGTCACATCCAGCGCGGGCGACTGCCCGGCACCCGTCACGGCAACGCGCAACGGCATACCAACTTTCCCCATCCCCAGCTCCAGCTCATCAGCCGCGCTTTGAATGGCGTGATGCACGTTCTCAGCTGTCCAGTCGTTGTCGCTGATGGCGGCCAGTTTGTCACGCACCACTTCCAGGGGTTGACGCGCCACCGGACGCAGGTGTTTCTTCGCGGCATCGGCATCAAACGCGTCGAACTCTTCATAGAAGTAGCGGCAGGAAGCAGCAATCTCCACCAGCGTTTTGCAACGCTCACCCAGCAACGTAACCAGCTTCGCCAGTTCCGGGCCGGTACGGGTATCAATGTTCTGCTGTTCAATGTGCCATTGCAGATGAGTCGCGACATATTCCGGCGGCAGCGTATTAATGTAGTGATGGTTCAGCCACTGCAATTTTTCTGTGTTAAAGGCACTGGCTGACTTGCTGACCGCATCAAGGGTAAACAACTCCGTCATCTCCGCCACACTGAAAATTTCCTGATCGCCATGTGACCAGCCCAGACGCACCAGATAGTTGAGCAGCGCCTCCGGCAGATAGCCGTCATCACGATACTGCATCACCCCTACCGCACCATGACGCTTGGAGAGTTTTTTGCCATCGTCACCGAGGATCATCGAGACATGAGCATAAATCGGCACTTCAGCGCCAATCGCTTTCAGGATGTTGATCTGACGCGGCGTGTTGTTGATATGGTCTTCACCACGAATCACATGGGTGATCCCCATATCCCAGTCGTCCACCACCACACAGAAGTTGTAGGTCGGCGAACCATCGGTGCGGCGAATGATCAGGTCATCCAGCTCCTGGTTGCTGAATTCAATCGGACCGCGGATCTGGTCATCGAAAATTACCGAACCCTCTTGTGGGTTACGGAAACGCACCACGCAAGGTTCATCAGCGGCATGATGTTCGTGGCTGTCGCGGCAACGACCGTCATAACGCGGTTTTTCGCCTTTCGCCATCTGCTCTTCGCGCAATGCTTCCAAACGTTCTTTCGTGCAGTAGCATTTATAGGCAGTGCCTGCTTCCTGCATTTCGTCGATCACCGCGTTATAGCGATCAAAACGTTTGGTCTGGTAGTACGGGCCTTCATTCCAGTCCAGGCTTAACCAGTTCATGCCATCCATAATGGCTTCGATGGCTTCCGGCGTGGATCGCTCCAGATCGGTATCTTCGATACGCAGAACAAATTCGCCCTTGTTATGACGAGCATAAAGCCAGGAGTAAAGCGCGGTACGAGCACCGCCCACATGCAGATAACCAGTGGGGCTGGGTGCGAAGCGAGTTTTGATTTTCATTCAGCATTGCCTTAAATGCGCGGAGGTTCGTTGTCTGGATGACAAAAAACAGGTTAACGCGAAAAAACAGTGCGCATATTCTAGCAGCTGACCATGATTCCTCAATCATTGTCGCGGTACGCGTCACAATAGATAGTGGTTTTTCTGCTAATAAAACCAGCATATTGGCTAAAAGCGCCGCGAGATGTTTAATTTTAAAGCGAACGCACATTTATGTTTTAAAAAGCGTTGACTCACTTCGAAGGATCCCTATAATGCGACTCCACACAGCGGGGGTGATTAGCTCAGTTGGTAGAGCATCTCCCTTACAAGGAGGGGGTCGGCGGTTCGAGCCCGTCATCACCCACCACTCTTAAGGTGGCCCGCAGTGAACAAGAGATAAGATATGGGTGATTAGCTCAGTTGGTAGAGCATCTCCCTTACAAGGAGGGGGTCGGCGGTTCGAGCCCGTCATCACCCACCATATCTTAGTCTGATGACACTCTTGTTAAGTAGTACCGAAGTGGGTGATTAGCTCAGTTGGTAGAGCATCTCCCTTACAAGGAGGGGGTCGGCGGTTCGAGCCCGTCATCACCCACCACTTCGGGTCGTTAGCTCAGTCGGTAGAGCAGTTGACTTTTAATCAATTGGTCGCAGGTTCGAATCCTGCACGACCCACCATTATGTAGAAAGGCGCCCTAAAGGCGCCTTTTTGCTTTGCGCGTTTTACAGATTCCTTTCACAACCTTAACGCTTTGAACCCTCATGTGATTTTATCCCCTTGCCGATAACGACTGTGAACTATTGCAAGGAGAAAACCATGAGTACCATTTCCAGTGTATCCAGTAGTACCACCAGTGCCAGCAGTAGCGGCAACACGTCGCAAATCGCCAGCCTGAATAAACAAATTCAGAGCCTGACCAAAGAACTCAAAGATCTGTCCAGTGATGACACCCTCACAGATGAACAAAAATCTGAACAGGAGCAGTTACTGGAGTCGCAGATTCAGATGATTGAAGCGCAGATTGCGCAAATCGAGCAGCAAGCGGCTGAAAAAGCGCAACAACAGCAGGAGCAGCAGCAAAAACAGGAAACCGCCAGCACCACGGCAAAAGCTGATGGTATCAACCGCCCGACGGATACCAATAAGATCAACGTTTACGTTTAAAACGCCGGTTTAAGAGAACGTTGTTGCGTCAGCTGCGCTGCCTGCTGACGCACTTCCTGCCAGATCGCCTCTGCTGCGGGCGTCAACGATCGGTTTCGGCGTTTAATCAGCATCAGGCTACGGTTTATTTCCGGGTAAAGACGTCGCACCGTCAGTTTGCGCCCGGACGGTAAGGGCAACGCCAGCGCCGGAAGAATGCTGATGCCAATCCCTGCTTCAACCATCGGATATAGCGTTGCCGGATGCCCTATCTCCTGCACCACGTTGACCGAGATCCCCTGCTGGTGTAGCGCGGCGTCAATGAGCAGACGGCTGCCCGAAGCGTAGTCCTGAAGCACCATAGTTCGCCCATCCAGCATTGACCACTGTGGCTGAAGCGCCTGTGCCAGGACATCATCTTCCCGACACAGCAATAAAAAGGGTTCATCCATAATGGTCTGGTAGTCAAAATCGCTATCACGCAATGGCCCGATGATGATGCCGAAGTCTACCTCCGCGTTACGCACGCTTTGCAGTACCCACTGCTGCGCGCGGTCATGCAAGATCACACGAATATCGGGATAGCGTTGTTGGCTGCTGGCAAGACATTGCGGCATCAGATGCGCAGAAGGCGTCTGGCTGGCCGCCACCCGCACCGTACCGCTACGCTGTTCACCGTAGCTACGGACATCCAGCACCGTGGTGTTAAGTTCTTCCAGCAGATGCTCCAACCGCGTGGCCAGCTGCTGCCCCGCACCAGTCAGCAGCACCTCGCGCGTGGTGCGATCCAGCAAACGCACCCCCATTTCCGCTTCCAGTTCTTTAATACTGTGGCTGACCGCCGACTGGCTCAGGCCAATGACCTGCCCGGCCAGGCTGAAGCTGCCGTGTTTTGCCACAGCGACGAAAGTGCGCAACTGGCGCAGCGTGTAATTCATCGATATCACTCATAGATTAATGCAATAAATCAATTTTATTTCTAAACCCGATTGGCGCACAATCAGCAACATCAAATTTTAATTAACCGGATTGTAACAATGGGATTTTTACGCCTCGACCCGATGATGGTCAAACTCATCATCACCGTGCTGCTGGCCAGCTTCTTACCGGCCAAAGGCGGGTTTGTCGACTTCTTTGAATGGCTAACCACCGCTGCCATCGCCCTGCTGTTCTTTATGCACGGTGCCAAGCTGTCACGCGAAAAAATCATCGCCGGTAGCAGCCACTGGCGACTGCATTTATGGATTATGTGCAGCACCTTCGTGCTGTTCCCGATCCTTGGCCTGCTGCTGGTGTGGTGGCATCCGGTTGATGTAGGCGCTGAAATCTATACCGGTTTTCTTTACCTGTGCATTCTGCCTGCAACCGTGCAGTCGGCAATCGCCTTTACCTCTATGGCCGGAGGCAACGTGGCGGCTGCGGTATGTAGCGCTTCAGCATCCAGCTTACTCGGCGTATTTGTTTCGCCGTTGCTGGTGAATCTGGTGATGAATGTGCACAGCGATGGTCCGAGCAACGGGCTGGAGCAGATTGGCAAAATCATGTTGCAGTTGCTGGTGCCTTTTGTGCTCGGTCATATTTCACGTCGCTGGATTGGCGGCTGGGTGGAGAAGCATCGCAGCCTGATTGGTAAAACCGACCAGACCTCCATTCTGTTGGTGGTTTATTCCGCCTTTAGTGAAGCTGTAGTCAACGGCATCTGGCACCGCGTGGGCGTGGATACGTTGCTGTGGATTCTGGCCGGTAGCCTGCTGCTGCTGGCTGTGGTGTTGTTGATCAACCTTGGCGCATCACGCCTGTTTGGCTTCAAGCGTCCCGATGAAATTACCGTGTTGTTCTGTGGTTCGAAAAAGAGCCTGGCCAACGGCGTGCCGATGGCCAATATCCTGTTCCCGGCCAGCAGCGTGGGGATTATCGTGCTGCCGCTGATGATCTTCCATCAGGTGCAGTTGATGGTGTGTTCTTTCATTGCCCAACGTTATAAAACCAGCAATGCGAAACGGCTGGCGCAGCAGCAACAGGTTGAAGTGCAGAAATCCTGATTCGTAGCCGCGCGATTTATCGCGCGGGTTGTAAAAAAACGGCGCGATAAACCGTGTCGCCTTACATCATGTCCGTTTCAGCGGCTTCACCAAACCCTGTAACCCTTCAATCTTAATCGCCAGGGTGAGCTGCATCAGCTCACCCAGTTTACCGGCGGGAAACTCACCGCTGCGGGCAAACCACAGCAGATACTCCTCCGGCAAATCAATCAACACCCTGCCTTTGTATTTACCAAACGGCATTGGCGTGTTGGCAATCTCAATCAGCTGCTGCTTTTCCATATCAGGCTCCAAGCAAGCGAATCATCTCTGCTTCGTCGATCACCGCAATGCCCAGCTCCTGTGCTTTCGCCAGTTTGGAACCGGCAGCTTCACCGGCAATCAGCAAATCGGTTTTCTTTGATACGCTGCCACTGACTTTGGCACCCAGGGCCGTCAGACGCGCTTTGGCATCATCACGGTTCATCTGCGACAGCGAACCGGTTAATACCACGGTTTTACCGGCAAACGGGCTATCGATCTCTGCTGCATTTACCACCTCAACCTGCGGCCAGTGCACGCCCATTTCCACGGTCAGTTCGCGGATCACCTCACGGTTGCTCTCTTCATCCATAAAGTTGCGTACATGGCTGGCAACCACTTTACCGACATCCTGCACCGCTATCAGCGCATCGAGGTCGGCATCCATCACTTTTTCCAGCTCACCAAAATGATTGGCAAGGTTAGCCGCGGTGGCCTCCCCGACTTCACGAATGCCAAGGGCATAGAGGAAACGCGGTAGCGTGGTGAGTTTGGCTTTCTCCAGCGCATCGACCACATTCTGCGCCGATTTCGGCCCCATACGGTCCAGCCCGGTGAGCTTACCGGCGGTCAGGCGAAACAGGTCGGCAGGCGTTTTGACGTACTCCTTTTCCACCAGTTGATCGATGATTTTGTCACCCATCCCCTCGACATCCAGCGCGCGGCGCGACACAAAATGCTTGAGCGCCTCTTTGCGTTGCGCACCACAAATCAGGCCTCCGGTACAACGCGTCACCGCTTCACCTTCCACACGCTCCACATCAGAGCCGCACACCGGGCAGTGGCTGGGGAACACAATCTCACGCGTGTCTTCCGGGCGTTCCGATTCCACAACATTCACCACCTGCGGGATCACATCCCCGGCACGACGAATCACGACTTTGTCACCAATGCGCAGCCCCAGACGGGCAATTTCATCGGCGTTATGCAACGTGGCGTTGCTGACCACTACGCCGGCCACCTGCACCGGCTCCAGACGGGCAACTGGCGTGATGGCGCCGGTACGGCCCACCTGGAACTCCACGTCACGTACCACGGTCATCTGCTCCTGCGCCGGGAATTTAAACGCAACAGCCCAACGCGGTGCGCGGGCGACAAAGCCCAGTTGTTCCTGTAATGCCAGCGAATCAACCTTGATCACCACACCATCGATATCGAACCCCAGCGTTGGGCGCGCCTCTTCAACCTCGCGATAAAACGCCAACACTTCATCGGCATTATTGGCCAGACGGATACGGTTGCTGACCGGTAAACCCCAAGCCTTAAATTGTTGCAGACGGCCGAGGTGGCTGGCAGGCATCTCACCGCCCTCCAGCAGGCCAAGGCCGTAGCAGAAGAACGTGAGTGGGCGCTTCGCGGTGATGCGCGGATCGAGCTGACGCAGCGAACCCGCAGCGGCGTTACGTGGGTTGGCGAAAACTTTCCCCCCGGTACGGCGAGCTTCTTCATTCAATTTTTCGAAGCCACTTTCCGTCATAAACACCTCGCCACGTACTTCAACGCGGGCCGGGATATTGTCGCCGTGCAGGCGCAGCGGAATCGCGTGAATAGTGCGCACGTTGGCGGTGATATTTTCTCCGGTTGTGCCGTCGCCGCGCGTGGCGGCACTGACCAATAAGCCATCTTCATACAACAGGCTTACCGCAAGACCATCCAGTTTGAGTTCGCAGCAGTAGACAAGGTCATCGCTGCTTTTCAGACGATCCTGAACGCGTTTGTTGAAAGCGAGGAAACCGGCTTCATCGAAGGTGTTATCCAGCGACAGCATCGGCACTTCATGACGAACCTGTTCAAAGGCGGCCAGCGGTGCGGCACCGACACGTTGCGTCGGTGAATCCGGCGTGATCAGCTCGGGATGTGCACTTTCCAGCTCACGCAGCTGTGCCATGAGTCGGTCATATTCTGCATCCGGGACTTCCGGCGTATCCATCACATGGTAGAGATATTCGTGGTGACGTAACGTGGTGCGCAGCGCGGTGATCTGCTCCTGAACCGATTTCATAGTGCCTCATCCGATAAAAAACCCCCGACAGGCGGGGGTTATAAGTAGAGATTGTTGACGCCTGCACGGGTTATCAGCCGATAACCTCGCGAATACGTGCTTTATAAGTTTCCAGCTTTTGTGGCGTCATCATTCGACGCTCATCATCCAACACGACGCCGCCGACATCATCAGCGATACGCTGTGCGGATTGCAGCATCAGTTTAAAGTTCTGGTTCGCATCGCCGTACGACGGCACCATCATAAAGATGGATACGCCTGGCGTGCTGAAATCACCCATTTCATCCGGATTGAACGAACCGGGTTTTACCATATTCGCCAGGCTGAACAGCACCGGACCGCTGCCGGCCGGACTCAGATGGCGATGGAAAATATTCATTTCGCCAAACTGGAAGCCTGCCTGCAAAATCCCCTGCAACAACGCTTCACCATTCAGCACGCCGCCAGCATGAGCCGCAACGTGCAGTACCAGCACGGCTTCTTTTTTGCTGCCCGCAGCGGCTGGCTGCGGTTGTTCTTCGTGGGCAACGGGCGTCTCTTCTTCCGGCTCAGGCTGTTGGGCCACGACCGGTGCGGCGCTAACCAGCGGGTCGTTATCCAGCAACGGATCTGCCTGAATCGGTTGCGGCTGTGGTTGCGGCTGCACAACAGGTTTTACCACTGGAGGAACAGGCGGTACGGGTTGCTGGCGCACTTCCGGCTCCGCATCAAACAGCGGATCGCGTGCAACTGAAGGTTCCTGACGCGGTGCAGGCTGACGAACAGGTTCAGGCGCACGCGGCGCACTGACCGGCTTTTCTGAATAGCCACCCAGCTCAGGTTCATCATGCGTATCGCGACGAACCCGTACTTCGCCGACGCCTTCATCATCGTCGCCCAGCAGATCATCATCCGCTTCTTCGCGTTGTTTCAGACGTTTGTGCGGGCGATCGCGAAACACGGAGGAGCGCTCTTTACGGCTGGTCCACAGTCCGTGAAGTAGCAGCGCTATTATGGCGATCGCGCCAACAACGATTAATATCAGACGCAAATCCTGCATCATTGTATTCTCTGTTGTTCCAATACCTTGCCACCACGGCAAACTTTATCCTCTAACTGTATTTGCCCTGCTACACAAGTGCAAGTCTGTGCAGTATTTTCTGACAAATAAGATAGCTCCCCCACGCTTTTTTGCTGTTTTTTCGTGCAAAGCGACCCTGTTGCCGATAAAAAGCCAGGTTATGATGTTCGCGCCCGTACACATTGGAGAAAGGCTTGTTATGCCCGTTGAGAAATCGGTCTCATCTTTGAATGGTATTCATTACTTCGCCGAGGGATGGAAGCTGGTGCGTCTACCCGGTATTCGTCGCTATGTCATCATCCCGCTGCTGGTCAATATCCTGCTGTTGGGGGGGGCCTTTATTTGGCTCTTCCACCGCCTCGGCCAGTGGATTCCCCAGCTAATGGCACATATCCCCGATTGGCTGCAATGGTTGAGTTACCTGCTCTGGCCGTTGTCGGTGATTTCGATTGTGCTGGTGTTCAGTTACTTCTTTTCCACCATCGCGAACCTGATTGCGGCCCCCTTTTGCGGACTGCTGGCAGAACAACTGGAAGGACGTCTGACCGGTAAACCCTTGCCCGATAGTGGCTGGGTTGCCATGTTCAAAGACATTCCCCGCATCATGAAGCGTGAAATGCAGAAGCTGGGCTACTATTTGCCCCGCGCGCTTGGGTTATTGCTGCTGTACTTTATTCCGGGTTTCGGGCAAACGGTGGCTCCGGTTTTATGGTTTTTGTTCAGCGCCTGGATGCTCTCAATCCAATATTGCGATTATCCATTTGATAACCATAAAGTAAGTTTTCAACAGATGCGCCATGCGTTACGTCGCCATAAAAGCGCCAATATGCAATTTGGGGCGCTGGTCAGCCTTTTTACCATGATCCCCATCCTCAATCTGGCCATCATGCCCGTTGCCGTGTGTGGTGCCACCGCCATGTGGGTCGATCGTTATCGCCAGCAAAATGGTCGTCATTAAACCATCAAAAAGCCTTATGCTTTTTTGCATGGGGCTTATGGTCAAGGGCTATATAGATATACGATTTCTTTCCTTCCGCACACGGGCAGAAAAGGTATGCTCTGAGGGTTCCCAATATTTCATACAGTTAAGGACGAGCTATGAGTAAGATCTATGAAGACAACTCGCTGACAATTGGTCATACGCCGCTGGTTCGACTGAACCGCATCGGTAACGGCCGCATTCTGGCGAAGGTCGAGTCCCGTAACCCGAGCTTCAGCGTCAAATGCCGTATCGGTGCCAATATGATTTGGGACGCAGAAAAACGCGGTATCCTGAAAGAAGGTGTAGAACTGGTTGAGCCGACCAGCGGCAATACCGGTATTGCCCTGGCTTACGTTGCGGCTGCTCGCGGTTACAAGCTAACGCTGACCATGCCGGAAACCATGTCGATCGAACGTCGTAAACTCCTTAAAGCACTGGGTGCCAACCTGGTGCTGACCGAAGGCGCGAAAGGCATGAAAGGTGCCATCGCCAAAGCTGAAGAAATTGTTGCCAGTGACCCGGACAAATATGTGTTGTTGCAGCAGTTCAGCAATCCGGCAAACCCGGAAATTCACGAAAAAACCACCGGCCCGGAAATCTGGGAAGACACCGACGGCGACGTTGACGTGTTCATTGCCGGTGTCGGTACTGGCGGTACGCTGACTGGCGTCAGTCGCTACATCAAAAACACCAAAGGCAAGAAAGACCTGATCACCGTCGCGGTAGAGCCAACCGACTCGCCGGTTATCGCCCAGGCACTCGCAGGCGAAGAGATCAAACCTGGCCCGCACAAAATCCAGGGCATCGGTGCCGGTTTTATCCCGGGCAACCTTGACCTGAAGCTGATTGACCGTGTGGTCGCCATCACCAATGACGAAGCGATCAGCACCGCACGTCTTCTGATGGAAGAGGAAGGTATTCTCGCCGGTATCTCTTCAGGTGCTGCAGTCGCCGCTGCACTTAAGTTGCAGGAAGATGAAGCCTTCGCCAATAAGAACATCGTGGTGATTCTGCCCTCCTCTGGCGAGCGTTATCTGAGTACCGCGCTGTTTGCCGATCTGTTCACTGAAAAAGAGCTGCAACAGTGACCGGTCAAAGTCTGAAATGACGAAAAAAGCACCCAAATGGGTGCTTTTTTGTGGCTCAGATCTCACTTTTACCACCTGGCAGATTGCTTTCAGTGACGTGGGTCTGGTATTTAAGCAACCAATTATTTCGATGCCTGAAATTAATCAGGCTTTGAAGTGGATCAAGCTGAATCGATTTACTGATTTGGCGATACGGCGAATCACGGCATAATGAGCAGATGGAGCGATCATCTCTGCTTTTGATCCTTCCGCTGGATATGACGCTCACATCGCATGCGCATTTTTTTGGTTAGCGTGATGCCATCCAGTGCACCTACACAGGCTAAAGTTACGGCTCCAGGCTAGACTTTAGATCCATAACACCAAACCTGATAAAGTTGGGGAAATAGAATGTTCCAGCAAGAAGTTACCATTACCGCACCTAACGGCCTCCACACTCGTCCTGCAGCTCAGTTCGTTAAAGAAGCCAAGGCTTTCCAGTCAGAAATCACTGTGACCTCGAATGGCAAATCTGCCAGCGCGAAAAGCCTGTTCAAACTGCAGACACTGGGTCTGACTCAGGGTACGGTTGTTACGCTGTCTGCCGAAGGTGAAGATGAGCAGCAAGCGGTTGAACACCTGGTAAAACTGATGGCTGAGCTGGAGTAATCCACTCAGTTTGTGACTAAACCGACTCCTTTGCCCCATTGAGTGCAAACATCTTGATCGCGGACAACTTGTCCGCGTTATTGCTTCCGTAGATTACACGTCCGCGACAATGGCAATGCATTGGGTCAACGAGCCATCGTGATTAAAAGGTAGGGTTATGATTTCAGGCATTTTAGCATCACCGGGTATCGCCTTCGGCAAAGCACTGCTGCTGAAGGAAGATGAGATCGTCATCAACCGTAAAAAAATTTCTGACGATCAGGTTGAGCAGGAAGTACAGCGCTTCCTCGACGGACGCAGCAAGGCTGCTACCCAGCTCGAAGCCATCAAAGTTAAAGCCGGTGAAACCTTCGGTGAAGAGAAAGCGGCGATCTTTGAAGGTCACATCATGCTGCTGGAAGACGAAGAGCTGGAGCAGGAAATCATCGACCTGATCAAAAAAGATCACGCGACTGCTGACGCTGCTGCCCATTCGGTTATTGATGGCCAGGCGAAAGCCCTGGAAGAGCTGGACGATGAATACCTGAAAGAACGCGCCGCTGACGTGCGTGACATCGGTAAACGCCTGCTGCAAAACATCCTCGGCCTGCATATCGTCGATCTCAGCGCTATCGAAGACGAATCCATTCTGGTGGCAAAAGATTTGACGCCGTCAGAAACCGCACAGCTGAACCTGAAAAAGGTGCTGGGCTTTATCACCGATCTCGGTGGCCGTACCTCGCATACCTCCATCATGGCGCGTTCACTTGAACTGCCAGCGATTGTCGGTACCGGTAACGTGACCGCGACTGTTAACAACGGTGATTTCCTGATTCTGGATGGCGTAAACAACAAAGTTTATGTCAACCCGACCCCTGATGTACTGGAAGAGCTGAAAGCCATCCAGACGCAATATCTGTCAGAAAAACATGAACTGGCGAAACTGAAAGATCTGCCGGCAATCACGCTGGATGGTCATCAGGTTGAAGTCTGCGCCAACATCGGTACGGTACGTGACGTCGCCGGTGCCGAGCGTAACGGTGCGGAAGGCGTGGGCCTGTATCGTACTGAGTTCCTGTTCATGGACCGCGATTCACTGCCGACCGAAGAAGAACAGTTCCAGGCCTACAAAGCCGTTGCGGAAGCCATGGGCTCACAAGCGGTTATCGTGCGTACTATGGACATCGGCGGTGACAAAGACCTGCCGTACATGAACCTGCCGAAAGAAGAGAACCCGTTCCTCGGCTGGCGTGCGATTCGTATCGCAATGGACCGCAAAGAGATTCTGCATGCTCAGCTGCGTGCGATTCTGCGTGCCTCGAAGTTCGGCAAACTGCGTATCATGTTCCCGATGATCATTTCTGTGGAAGAAGTTCGCTTCCTGAAAGCTGAACTGGAAACCCTGAAAGCGCAACTGCGTGAAGAAGGCAAACCCTTTGATGAGACCATTGAAGTGGGCATTATGGTGGAAACACCGGCTTCAGCGGTTATTGCTCGTCATCTGGCAAAAGAAGTCGACTTCTTCAGTATTGGGACAAACGACCTGACGCAGTATACTCTGGCGGTCGATCGTGGTAATGATTTGATTTCTCACCTCTATAACCCAATGTCGCCTTCCGTTCTGGGCCTCATCAAGCAAGTGATCGATGCATCACATGCCGAAGGGAAATGGACCGGCATGTGTGGTGAGCTGGCTGGTGATGAACGTGCTACACTACTGTTACTGGGAATGGGGCTGGACGAATTCAGCATGAGTGCCATTTCAATCCCAAGCATCAAGAAAATTATCCGTAATACCAATTTTGAAGATGCGAAGGCATTGGCGGAGCAGGCTCTGGCTCAACCCACAGCGGAAGATTTGATGACGCTGGTTAACAAGTTCATCAAAGAAAAAACACTCTGCTGATACGCGAGACGCTGGCCCCAAATTACTGCTTAGGAGAAGATCATGGGTTTGTTTTCTAAACTTTTTGGCGATAAAACAGAGAGCGCATCAGGGACTATTGAAATTGTAGCGCCTCTGTCAGGCGAAATCGTGAATATTGAAGACGTACCAGATGTGGTATTCGCGGAGAAAATTGTCGGTGACGGTATTGCGATCAAACCGACCGGCAACAAAATGGTTGCCCCGGTTGACGGCACCATCGGTAAAATTTTCGAAACCAACCACGCATTTTCAATCGAGTCTGACAACGGCATCGAGCTGTTTGTCCACTTCGGTATCGACACGGTTGAACTGAAAGGTGAAGGCTTCAAACGTATCGCTGAAGAAGGCCAGAAAGTGAAAAAAGGCGACGTGGTGATCGAGTTTGATCTGCCGCTGCTGGAAGAGAAAGCAAAATCCACGCTGACGCCGGTTGTGATCTCGAACATGGACGAGATCAAAGACCTGATCAAACTCTCTGGTCCGGTCACTGTGGGCGAGACCCCGGTGATTCGTATCAAGAAGTAATTCGCAGTCTGGATAGTAAAACGGCACCCGATGGGTGCCGTTTTTGTTTCCACGATAATCTAGTCCTGTTTCCAGCGTGGTAGCCTGATCGTCAGCTCCAGGCCACCTTCCGGACGATTTACCGCCTGGACTTCGCCATGATGTGCCAGCACTACCTTCCGCACAATCGACAGTCCCAGCCCATAGCCTTTACCCATCAGCGGCGAATTGACGCGCACAAAGGGGTCAAAAATGCTGGAGAGCTTTTCGTCATCGACTCCCGGTCCCTGATCGCGCACACGAATCGCCAGCCACTGGTTTTCCGCCTGCAAGCGCACCTGAATATGCTGCCCCTTATGAGAGAAACGCAGCGCGTTGCGCAGCACATTTTCCACACCACGACGTATCAACTCAGCATTGCCGTGTACGGTGTAATCCGCATTTTCATCGACCTGAAAATCAACCTTCACCCCCGGAATCTGCGCCTCGTAACGGACGTCCGTCACTATCGCATGCAGCAGACCGGTCAGGTCGAAGTACTGTTCACCCGGCATACTCTCGTGCTCAGCACGCGAGAGCGTCAGCAGTTCACCAATCATCTTGTCCAGTCGACGCGCTTCTTCGTCGATACGATTAAGCGAGGATTCGACACTTTCCGGCGTCTGGCGCGCCAGACCGGTGGCCAGCTGAAGACGGGCTAACGGCGAACGCAGCTCATGGGAGATATCATGCAGCAGCTCCTCACGCGCTTTCACCAGCGTATCCAGCCGTTCCACCATCGCATCAAAATCCTGCGCGACGCTGGAAAGCTCGTCATGGCGTTTGCGCATTACCGGATAGAGCCGCACGCTTAAGTCACCACTACTGACGCGGGCAAAGCCCTCACGGAGCTGACGCATCGGACGCGTCAGGTTCCAGGCCAACAACAGGCTAAACAGCAAACCCAGCGCACCCGCAAAGGTGAACATCGGTTCCGGGATATTCAGGATGCGGCGTGGACCACCCACACCCATTGAGCTATCTTCCCGCAGTGCTTTGACGTCGTAACGCAGTTCATACTCTTTAGCATCAGCCCCTTTTACCCAACGTACAATCACATCCGGGAAGGGACCGTGGAACGGCTCGTTAAAGCCTGATGGCGGCAATACTTCCGGTGGCGCATTCACCGTAGCGACGGGTTTGCTGTGCTGGATCACCGAGAAAAACTGGCGATCGTTCGGTTCCCAGTCAGCCATCATGTCGTCGAGTGCGCTCGGCCCACCGCGCTCAAGCACCGAGACGGCTGAAGCCATCTGTAAATTCACAATACGACGGATCGCCACGATTTCTGGCGGTTCATGGCGGTTACCGGAAAGCGAAAAACCGAGCCACAGCAGCTGACTGATAATCACAAATACAATCCAGAAGCCCAGCAGGATCTTCCAGAACATGCGGCCACGGTAGCTGTGCTTCATCGAATGCGATAACCAATACTGCGCACAGTTTCGATATTGACGTTGTCAGCAGTTAACGCTGCCAGTTTCTGGCGAATATTGCTGATATGCACATCGACGCTGCGATCGTAGGCTTCACGCGGACGCCCCAGCCCTTTTTCCGACAGTTCATCTTTCGATACCACACGATCGGGGGCGCGCATCAGCAGGTCGAGCAAGTTAAATTCCGAAGCGGTGAGATCAAACGCCTTACCCTGCCATTCGGTGATACGGGTGGCAGGATTGAGGCTTAAATCCCCCCAACGCAGTATCTCTTTTTTGTCCGGCAGCGGGGCCTGATCTTCAAAACGACGCAGCACAGCACGCAGGCGCGCGACCAGTTCACGGGGATAGCAAGGTTTTGGAACATAATCGTCAGCGCCCATTTCCAGACCGATGACGCGATCGATGTTGTCACCTTTGGCGGTCAGCATGATCACTGGCAGACGGCTGTTCTGGCGTACCTGACGCAGCACATCAATTCCACTCATATCCGGCAG
Organism: Pantoea sp. X-Soil-TKNS-1279; assembly: GCF_059730565.1. Taxonomy (NCBI): domain Bacteria; kingdom Pseudomonadati; phylum Pseudomonadota; class Gammaproteobacteria; order Enterobacterales; family Erwiniaceae; genus Pantoea; species Pantoea sp. X-Soil-TKNS-1279. The sequence goes on from NZ_AP035948.1 coordinate 3,124,667, forward strand.
CATGATATCGAGGATCATGGCGGTGTAATTGCCTGAAAGCGCACCTTCAACCCCGGCACTTCCGGTTAAAACCAGTTGTGCATCAAAGCCTTCAGCAATCAGGTATTGGCTCAGCATAGTACCAAGCTCTAAATCGTCATCAACAAGCAGAATTTTCATCTTTATCTCTCGTACAAAATTGCCGCTATTTTGTCCTGAGTTCGTCCTGAGCGCAGCCGGTTTTACTCGATCCTTACAGTGACGATACTCCGTAGCGACGCGATTTATCGCGCGAATTTAAAACACAGGAAAACAGCGCGATAAATCGCGCCGTTACGCATTTTTACAAGAGGATAGTTTAGTGGAAAACACCGGTGGAGAGATAACGGTCGCCGCGATCGCAAATAATCGCCACCACCACACTGCCTGGTTGCGCTGCGGCAACACGTAATGCGCCTGCCACCGCCCCACCGGAGCTGACACCGCAGAAAATACCTTCGCGCCGCGCCAGCGCGCGCATGGTTTCTTCGGCTTCCTGCTGAGACATATCCATCACCTCATCCACCAATTCCGGACGGAAAATCCCCGGCAGATAGGCACTCGGCCAGCGGCGGATACCGGGAATGCTGCTACCTTCCTGCGGTTGTAAGCCAATGATTTTCACCGCAGGAGCAAACTCACGCAGGTAACGTCCCACGCCGGTAATGGTACCGGTGGTGCCCATGCTGGAGACAAAATGCGTCATCCGTTGCTGACTCTGCTGCCAGATTTCCGGGCCGGTGGTCAGGTAGTGGCCGAGTGGGTTATCCGGGTTGTTGAACTGATCCAGTACCCTCCCCTCTCCACGCGTCGCCATCTCCTGCGCCAAATCGCGTGCCCCTTCCATGCCCTGCTCACGCGTTACCAGCACCAGTTCAGCCCCGTAGGCAAGCATCGCATCCTGGCGTTCCTGGCTCATGTTATCTGGCATCAGCAAACGCAGACGATAGCCTTTCATCGCCGCAATCATCGCCAGCGCGATGCCGGTGTTGCCACTGGTGGCTTCAATCAACGTATCACCCGGTTTAATCTCGCCACGCAATTCCGCCTGGTGAATCATCGACCAGGCCGCGCGATCTTTAACCGATCCCGCCGGATTGTTACCTTCCAGTTTTAACCAGATTTCGCTGCCGTTGTCAGGCGTCAGGCGCTGCAACTTAATCAACGGCGTGTTGCCGATGGTATTTTCCAGTGTGGTCACGGTCAGATTCCCGGCGTAGAAAGAGGGGCAAAGAAATCGGGCGGGAAAATCCCGCCCGAAGGAGTGTCAAAAATATCAGGCGCTCTCGGCAAAGGCAACCGCGCGCAGCGGCGTTGTTCCCTGGTAAAGTCGTGCCTGTTGCAGGCCAACAAACAGGCGTTCACCGCGAATCGGTGCGGTTTGCTCGCCATCAAACACCAGGGTGAAGGGTTCGCTTTGCCAGCCTGTGGGCTGCACCACCAACTGCCAGAAGTGACCACGCGGGCTGACTTCCAACACCTGCACCGGCAACGGGGTTTCCAGGCTGCTCTGGCGCGAGACATCAATCTCCCACGGACGCAGGAACAACTCGACCTTGCCCTGGTGGGCAGGCGTGTAGCCCAGCGGCCAGCGATGCGCGGCGACATGGAACTGCGAGCCGTGCACTTCACCGTCGAAGCGATTTACTTCACCGAGGAACTCCAGCACGAAGCGGGTGGCAGGATCGCGCCACACGTCATCCGGTGTCCCCACCTGTTCAATGTTACCTTGACTCATCACCACCACCCGGTCAGCGACTTCCATCGCCTCTTCCTGGTCATGGGTGACGAATACGCTGGTGAATTTTAACTCTTCATGCAACTGACGCAGCCAGCGGCGCAGTTCTTTACGCACCTGCGCATCCAGCGCGCCGAAGGGTTCATCCAGCAGCAAAATCTGCGGTTCCACTGCCAGCGCACGCGCCAGCGCAACACGCTGTTTCTGGCCGCCCGACAGTTGTGCCGGGAAACGGTTAGCAAGGTGTGCCAGTTGCACCATTTCCAACAAGCGGGTCACCCGTTGTTTGATTTCGGCGCTGGAAGGACGCTCACGCCGCGGCAACACTGTCAGACCAAAGGCGATGTTGTCGAACACCGTCATATGGCGGAACAGCGCATAATGCTGGAAGACAAAACCGACCTGACGATCGCGAGCATGAATGCGGCTGACGTCTTTGCCATGAAAATAGATCTGCCCGCTGTTCTGATGCTCCAGTCCGGCGATAATCCGCAGCAGCGTGGTTTTACCGGAACCGGATGGCCCCAGCAGCGCCACCATCTGGCCGGAAGGAATATCCAGAGAGATATCGTTCAGCACCGGGGTACGGCCAAACGCTTTGTTAATTTGTTTAATCTCAATGCTCATGATTTTCCTCCTGTTGGCGTTTCTGCTGATGCTCTAAACGCCACTGCAGCACGCTTTTCAGAAACAGTGTCACTATCGCCATCAGGGTCAGCAGCGCGGCGGCGGTAAACGCACCGACGGTGTTGTAATCCTGATGCAGTAATTCAACCTGAAGCGGCAACGTATAGGTTTCGCCGCGAATCGATCCCGATACCACCGAGACCGCACCAAATTCGCCGATGGTACGCGCATTGGTCAGCACCACGCCGTACAACAGCGCCCAGCGGATGTTGGGCAGCGTCACGCGGCGAAACATCTGCCAGCCGGACGCGCCAAGCAGCACCGCCGCTTCGTCTTCATTGCTGCCCTGGCTCAGCATCACCGGCACCAGCTCACGTACCACAAACGGACAGGTGACGAAAACGGTTGCCAGCACCATACCGGGCCAGGCAAACATAATCTGGATATTGTGCGCATCCAGCCATCCGCCAGCCGGACCGTTGATGCCCCAGAACAACAGATACATCAAGCCTGCCACCACCGGTGACACGGCAAACGGAATATCAAACAGCGTGAGCAACAGCTGGCGACCAGGAAAGTTAAAACGCGTCACCAGCCACGCCAGCAGTGTACCGAACACCAGGTTTACCGGCACGGTAATCAACGCCACCATCACCGTCAGCCAGATGGCATGCAGCATGTCGCCATCTTTCAGATTGCTGATTACGCCGCCCAGCCCCTGGCCCAATGCCTCCCAAAAGATGGAGATCATCGGCACCACCAACAACAGCAGCGAAACCAGCGCACCAATGCCAATCAGCAGCCATTTGCCCCAGTTAATCGGTGAACGGTCAACACGATTGATTTGCGAAATCTCTGCCATCAGTGGCCTCCTAAACGACGGCCAAAGCGGCTTTGCAAGGTATTAATGGCGAACAGCAGCAGCAGCGATGCGGCAAGGATCACCGAGGCAATCGCACTGGCGGCCGGGTAATCAAATTCCTGCAAACGCACGAAAATCATCAGCGAGGTGACTTCGGTCTTCCACGCGATGTTACCGGCAATAAAGATCACCGCGCCAAACTCGCCGAGGCTGCGGGTAAAAGACAATGCGGTCCCGGCCAGCAGCGCCGGTGCGACTTCCGGCAGCACCACGCGACGGAAGCTCTGCCACGGCGTGGCCCCGAGCGTTTCTGCCGCTTCTTCATATTCCGGGCCTAACTCTTCCAGCACCGGCTGCACAGTACGCACCACAAACGGAATGCTGGTGAAGGCCATCGCCACTGCGATACCAAGCCAGGTGTAAGAAACTTTGATATCAAACTGCGCCAGCCATTGCCCATACCAGCCGTTGACCGAGAACAACCCGGCCAGCGTCAGACCGGCGACAGCGGTAGGCAGCGCAAACGGTAAATCCATCAGGCCATCAAGCAACGTGCGGCCAGGGAAGCGATAACGGGTCAGGATCCACGCCATCAACATGCCAAACACCGCATTGAAGATGGAGGCAACACCGGCAGACAACAGCGTCACCTTGTAAGCAGCCACCAGTTGCGGACTGGTGATCACTTCCCAGTACTGCGCCAGCGTCATCTTTGACAACTGCATCAGCAGCGCGCTGATCGGCAGCAGCAGGATCAGGCAGGTAAACAGCAGGCTGGTACCCAGGCTGAGACCGAATCCGGGCAGCACCCGTTTTTGCGTAGAGGCAAACATCAACCGCGCCCCGCTGCCAGCAGTTTGTCCAGCTCAGCGCCAGACGCGAAATGGGTTTTCATCACGTTATCCCAGCCGCCGAACGCCTGATCAACGTTGAATAACGCCGTCTGCGGGAAGCGATTTTTCTGCTCCGCCATCAGCTGCGGGTTGTTTACGCGATAGTAGAAGCTGGTGATAATTTTCTGTGCTTCCGGGCTATAGAGAAAATTCAGGTAGGCTTTCGCTGCATCGGCGGTGCCATTGTGCTCAACATTTTTGTCCACCCAGGCCACCGGGAACTCGGCGAGGATGTTGGTTTTGGGCACAATCACTTCATAACCGTCTTTGGCGTACTGGTTACGGATGTTGTTCACTTCAGATTCAAAGCTAATCAACACATCCCCCAGACCACGCTCGGCGAAGGTGGTGGTCGCACCGCGACCGCCGGTATCAAACACTTCGACGTTCTTCAGGAATTTAGTCATAAAGGCTGCGGTTTTGGCCTGATCTTTACCATCAGCCTGATCCGCCGCACCCCACGCAGCCAGATAGGTATAACGGCCATTACCGGAGGTTTTTGGATTGGGGAACACCAGCTTCACATCATCGCGCGCCAGGTCAGCCCAGTCGTGAATGTTCTTTGGATTGCCCTTGCGCACCAGAAATGCCATGGTGGAATAGAACGGTGAGCTGTTATTCGGCAGACGAGTTTTCCAGTCCGCCGGGATCAGATTGCCTTTATCATGCAGCACCTGCACGTCCGTCACCTGATTGTAAGTCACCACATCAGCACGCAATCCTTGCAGGATCGCCAGCGCCTGTTTTGAAGAACCGGCATGAGATTGTTTAATGGTCAGCTTGTCACCCGGATGGCTGGCATCCCACTGCTGCTCAAACGGCGCATTCAGCGCAACAAACAACTCGCGCGAGACGTCATAAGAGCTGTTGAGCAGTTCTGTCGCCTGCACAGCACCCGCCATTGCCAGCGAAAGCGCGATACCGCCAACCAACTTTTTCAAAACGGGAAGTGTCATGCTGCACCCAGAGATATGGAGTTACGGCTGATGCCATTAGATGTTGTCAGTGTATTTATAACTCAGGGGAAACCAGTAACGGTTTTATATATCGTTTGCTGATTTCAAAGTCTAAAAAGGCATAAGACGACGGGGAAGAATATGCGGCTGGCGGGATTGGGCACGGACGGCAGCGTGGCCGTCCGTAGCAGAATTACAGCGCCTGCAACGCGTCGAGGGACGGTGCGAAATAGTAGCTGCCGGTCACTGGTTTGGTGAAACGCAGCATGGCGTCCATTTTGCCGTCGCGCTCGCCAAACATACTTAGCAACTGCTGTTCGATGTTATACAGACGATTGCAGTAGGCGATAAAAAACAGGCCGTGGGTGCCGCTGACGGTGCCGTAAGGCAGACTCTGACGCAAAATCTTCAGCCCTTTTCCCTCTTCTTTGAGATCGACACGGCTGAGATGCGACGTCGCCGGGCGCGCCTCACCCGGTATCTCTTCATTTTCCACTTTGGTACGCCCGAACACCGCTTCCTGCTTCTCAACCGCCATGCGGTTCCACAGCTTCAGGTTATGTTCCCAACGCTGAGTGAAGACGTAACTGCCCCCGGCATCCGGGCCATCGGCGATAATCGCCACCTGCTGACGCTGTTCGCCCTGGGGGTTCTCGGTGCCATCGATGAAGCCTGAGAGATCGCGCTCCTCCACCCAGCGGAAGCCGTGCGTCTCTTCTTCAACGCTAACGGCGTCAGCAAAAGCCACCAGCGCCGCCTGGGCCAGGGAGAAGTTAACGTCATGGCGTAGCGACTGAATATGGATCAGCAAATCATGCTGGGTTGCGGGCGCAATGCCCTTACCCAGTTCGCGAAAGGCTTTCAGCTCCGGCGCGCTATCCGTTCCGTGCAAATCGCGCCACAGCGTGTCGCCAAAGGCGATAACCGCTCCCAGACCCGCATCGGTAAATTGTTGTTGCAGTGATTCGAGGTGTTGCAGAAAAGTTTTGCTGCCCAGACGCAGCGCATCGAGATCGCCCGTGACACGAGCTTCCAGCCAAATGGCGAAACGGCGGTGTTCCAGCAGGATCCCGCTCTGAAATTGAGACATCGACATGCTCTCCGGCGATGGGGGTTAAACGACGTTTTTTTCGCCCGTATCATACCGGAAAGCGGCGGTGATAGCCCGTATCACCGCACTTTTTTCAGGGTTACCGTTGCCAGACGATCTGACTGATTTTCCAGTTTTTCAGAGTATCGTCAGACGGCATCAGACCTTCAGGCCCGTGCCATTCACCGCTGTAGATGTAAGCGATGTGCTGGCTGTTGGGTGCCCGGCACTCAACATCACGACTATCCAGGCCCGGCACCATTTTGCAGTTATCGAAAGCTTTGCTGAATTTCGCGCTGAACAGGTCACCGATTTTGCTGCCATCGGCACTTTTTGCGTTGCTATCCACGACTTCGATACGCTCCACGCTGCTTTGGCCGTGAATCACCATTTTGACCTTGCCATCATCCAACGCCTGCCAGAACTCCACCACCTGGCCGTTCTGGGTGCGCATGCCCTGGCGCAATTTGTAATCCCCATCCAGGGCTTTATCGATGGCAGTTTGCGTCATCGCGGTGCTGCTGGAAAGGCCTGCTACCCCCTGCTCCGTCACGATAAGCGAACCACCAAACCAGTTCAGCGGATTCAGCGCTGACCAATGATAACTGAGTGGGTTATACCAGTGGCTTTCATCAGCCTGGGAAGAGGAACCCGAACTGGCACATCCTGCCAGCACCAGAGCCGTCGCCAGCAGCGCGGGACGAACAACGTTCATGAAAACTCCTTGATCTTCTTTGCCGGTTGGCGTGCCTGTTGGAGTCGCAAAGCGACAAAAAGTTTATTCGTGATGCTGATGTTCGGGCAAAAAACAGTCACGCAGGCGGCGATGGGTTTGCAGCCAATATAACGCCAGCAGGTCAAACAACGTCAGCAACAGCGGAAATGGCGAGTCAGGCATCTCGCCCTGCCACAGATTACCCCCCTGCCACAGCAGGTTAATCAGTAGCGACAGACTCAACACCCAGCGCCAGCTTTGCCACACCCGGGGCCAACGCTGGCGATAACCGGTTAGTAATAAACCGATGGCCGACGGAACACCCAGCGCCAGACCGAGCCAGAAACTTTGCCGGTCCGGATAAAACAGCGCCAACAGGTCATTGCCCTGCTGACGTGAAGCGCCAGCCATCACCAGCAGCAGCCAGGTGCGCGCCTGCAATAACAGGATCAACCAGAAAAGAAACGGCAGCCGTAGCTGCCCTTTCGCATCATATTCTTCGGGTGGATATTTCAGCGTGACCACTTAATACTCGCGATCTTCAATCAACCGTTTACCAAACAGCAGCGAGTCCACCGGTTCGTAATCGAGCTTTTCATAGAACGCCACCACCTGGTCGTTCTCTTCACGTACCATCAGGTGAATTTTCGGGCAGCCACGCGCAATCAGTTTCTTTTCCAGACGGTTCATCAGCGCATTGGCAAAGCCGCGTCCCTGATAATCCGGGTGGACCGCCAGATAGTATGCGGCACCACGATGACCATCGTAGCCGCCCATCAGCGTCCCCACCACCTCGCCACCGACTTCGGCTATCAGGAAGAGATCCGGGTCATGGTTCATTTTGCGTTCGATGTCCAACTCCGGGTCATTCCACGGGCGCAACAGATCGCAACGCTCCCAGAGCGTGATCACTTCTTCAAAATCTTCCTGGCGGAAAGAACGGATTTCCATCGGCGTTACCCTACAGTTGGCCACAATTCGCTGATTATCACGCATTCTTTGCCAGGTGCAAACCTTGCACCGCTCAGTGGCGGAAAAAAGCGGCAAATTTCCTGTTAGCGACCTGAAATACAAAGTAAAGCCCTGAAATAGTTGTGAGGTCGCACGCGACAGGGTGTTACGCTATAACACTTCGCAGGTTTACCTGTCAGGGATTCATTGATGAAAAAGATTTCACTGCTCAAACGCTTAACCAATCGCCGTCAGCTGCTGCTGTCCGGGCTGGCGCTGGCGGTGCTGTCACCGCGTCTGGTCCAGGCCAAAGAAGAGAGCGCAGATTTACGCATGCTGCCACGCCACAGCAAACCTGCGCCCCCAGCCCGCAGCGGCAAACGTATTGTGATGATCGACCCTGGTCACGGCGGCATCGATTCCGGTGCGGTTGGCGAGCAAGGTTCGGAAGAGAAGCATATCGTGCTGGATATCGCCAACAACGTACGTCAGTTGTTGCAGGATCATCCGAAGGTGGAAGTGCGTCTGACACGCGACACTGACTACTTTATTCCGCTCTATCAGCGCGTTGAAATCGCCCATCAGCACGGCGCAAATCTGTTTATGTCTATTCACGCCGATGGTTATACCAGCCCGGATGCCAATGGCGCGTCAGTGTTCGCCTTGTCGAATCGCGGAGCAAGCAGCGCGATGGCGCGTTATATGTCGCAAAAAGAGAACGATGCCGACAAAGTTGGTGGTGCCGAAGTGGCGGCGAAGGATCAGTATCTGAACCAGATTCTGTTCGACCTGGTGCAGACCGACACCATTCGTAACAGCCTGACGCTGGGTAAACATGTGCTGGATCAGATTCGCCCGGTGCATCATCTGCACAGCCAGCACACCGAACAGGCCGCGTTTGCGGTACTGAAGTCGCCATCCATTCCTTCGGTGTTGGTGGAGACCTCGTTTATCACCAACCCGCACGAAGAGCAGTTGCTCGGCACCCCGGCGTTCCGCCGTAAAATCGCCAGCGCAATTGCCGATGGCATCGTCAATTACTTTGATGAGTACGATCGTCGTCAGGCTTAGGTATAATCGCGGCAAATTTCCGGAACGAGTGACTCATGAGCAATCCCGATATTTCCCGCGTTAAAGCCTTTTTGCTGGCGCTCCAGGATGACATTTGCGCCCAACTGGCGGCGGAAGATGGTAAAGCAGACTTCGCTGAAGATAACTGGCAGCGGCCCGGCGGTGGTGGCGGACGCAGCCGCGTACTGCGCAACGGCGCGGTGTTTGAGCAGGCTGGCGTTAACTTCTCCCACGTTCATGGCGACCAGATGCCCGCTTCCGCGACTGCGCATCGTCCGGAGCTGGCTGGCCGCAGTTTCGAAGCGATGGGCGTATCGCTGGTGATCCATCCGGAAAACCCGTATGTACCGACCAGCCACGCCAACGTGCGTTTCTTTATTGCAGAGAAGCCGGGAGCCGATCCGGTGTGGTGGTTTGGTGGCGGCTTCGACCTCACCCCGTATTACGGTTTTGAAGAAGATGCCGTGCACTGGCATCAGACAGCCTTTGAGTTGTGCCAGCCGTTTGGCGAGGACGTCTATCCACGTTTTAAAAAATGGTGCGACGACTATTTCTATATCAAGCATCGTGAGGAACAGCGTGGCATTGGCGGTTTGTTCTTCGACGATCTCAACACCCCCGATTTTGACCACTGCTTCGACTTTACCCAAGCGGTAGGCAACGGTTTTCTGCAAGCCTATCGTCCGATTGTGGCAAAACGCAAAGCGCTGCCGTGGGGCGAGCGCGAGCGCCAGTTCCAGTTATACCGCCGTGGTCGCTATGTCGAGTTCAACCTGGTGTGGGATCGCGGCACCCTGTTTGGTCTGCAAACCGGTGGACGAACCGAATCGATCCTGATGTCGATGCCCCCGCTGGTGCGCTGGGAATATGATTATCAACCGGAAGCGGGAACGCCAGAAGCGGCGTTGTACCGCGATTTCCTGCCGGTGAAGGATTGGCTGAGTATCGCGTCCAGATAATGGCCATTTCGTAGCGGCGCGATTTATCGCGCGCGTTTTAAACCTGCGCGATAAATCGCGCCGCTACGATCTCACAACGGCTCGGTCTGCGCCTCCACCACCGCCAGCGCCACCATATTGACGATGCGTCGCACCGAAGCGATACGTGTTAATACATGTACCGGTTTGCTGATACCCATCAACACCGGGCCAACCGTCACCCCCTCCGAACAGGAGACGCGCAGCAGGTTGTAGCTGATACGCGCCGCTTCAACATTTGGCATAATCAACAGATTGGCAGTGCCTTTTAACGGGCTGTCCGGCATCAATTCCCGGCGGATATTTTCCACCAGCGCCGCATCGCCGTGCATTTCTCCGTCAATCTCCAGTTCCGGCGCACGCTGCTGAATCAATGCCAGCGCTTCACGCATTTTGCGCGCGCCCGGCGCATTCGAGGTGCCAAAGCTGGAGTGCGACAGCAGCGCCACACGCGGTTCGATACCAAAGCGTCGCACCGTCTCCGCAGCCATCAAGGTAATATCTGCCAGTTGTTCTGGTGTCGGATCTTCGTTGACGTAGGTGTCGGTAATAAAGGTGTTGCCGCTCGGCAGCAATAGCGCGTTCATCGCCCCGGCGACGCGTACATCAGGACGGAAGCCAAACACCTTCTCAATCACTTCGTAATGTTCATGATAATCGCCAACGGTGCCGCAAATCATCGCATCGGCTTCACCACGATGGACCATGATCGCCCCAATCAGGGTAGGATTGCCTATCACCGCACGCTGTGCCATCTCCGGCGTAACGCCACGCCGTTTCATAATCTGGTAATACTCGCTCCAGTAGGCTTTAAAACGCGGGTCGGATTCGTTGTTCACCACCTCAAAATCTTTTCCGGCTTCGATTTTCAGTCCCTGCTTTTGCAGGCGCATGGCGATTACGTTAGGACGACCGATCAGAATGGGTTTCGCCAGTCCGAGCGTCACCAGTTCCTGAGTGGCATGCAGCACCCGCACTTCTTCTCCTTCCGCCAGCACCACCCGTTTCGGCTCTTTGCGTGCCTGCGAGAAAATCGGTTTCATAAACAGGTTGGTTTTATAGACAAACTCGGTGAGTTTCTCGCGATAGGCATCGAAGTCCTCAATCGGTCGCGTGGCGACGCCAGATTTCATCGCGGCTTGCGCCACCGCAGGCGCAATCTGCACAATCAGACGCGGATCAAAAGGTTTGGGGATCAGATATTCCGGGCCAAAACTCAGATCCTGATCATCATAGGCCGACGCCACCACATCGCTTTGCTCCGCCTGCGCCAGCGCCGCAATGGCGTGCACCGCCGCCAGTTTCATCTCCTCGTTGATCGCGGTAGCCCCGACATCAAGAGCGCCACGGAAGATAAACGGGAAACACAGCACGTTATTGACCTGATTAGGGAAATCCGAACGTCCGGTGCAGATGATGGCATCGGGCCGCACCGCCTTGGCTAAGGGCGGCATGATTTCAGGTTCCGGGTTTGCCAGCGCCAGAATCAGGGGATCTTTTGCCATCTGGCTGACCATTTCCGGCGTCAGCACCTGCGGCCCGGAGCAGCCAAGAAAAATATCCGCGCCGGCAATCACCTCCTCCAGCGTGCGTTTACCGTTGTCCTCGATGGCATACAGCGCTTTGGTTTCTGCCATCTCGGCATCACGACCACGCCAAATCACGCCTTTGGAATCGCAGGCCACGATGTTGTGACGCTGCATCCCCAGCGCTACCAGCAGGTTCAGACAGGCGATGGCTGAAGCGCCCGCTCCCGAGACCACCAGCCGCACATCGGAGATGGCTTTTTTCACAATCTGCAATCCGTTCAGCACCGCAGCGGTACAGATAATGGCGGTGCCGTGCTGATCGTCGTGGAACACCGGGATTTTCATACGTTCGCGCAGCTTCTGCTCGATGTAGAAGCACTCCGGCGCTTTGATATCTTCAAGGTTAATGCCGCCAAAAGTCGGTTCCAGCGCGGCAATCACCTCAATCAGTTTATCCGGGTCGTGTTCGTCGATTTCGATATCGAACACGTCTATCCCGGCAAACTTCTTAAACAACACGCCCTTGCCCTCCATCACCGGCTTCCCCGCCAGCGCGCCGATATTGCCGAGACCAAGCACCGCAGTGCCGTTAGAGATCACCGCCACCAGGTTGCCTCGTGCGGTGTATTTATGTGCCGCCAGAGGGTCCACGGCAATTTCAAGGCACGGAGCTGCCACGCCGGGTGAATAGGCCAGGGCCAAATCACGCTGCGTCGCCAGCGGCTTGGTGGGTGACACCTGAATTTTTCCGGGGGTGGGATACTGGTGAAAATCGAGAGCGCTTTGCTTCAGTTGATCGTCCATTGGGCATCCTGTTGCGCGGAGAAAGAGCGTTCAGTATAGAAATCAACCGCCCAAAAGAGGGTGAAGGCGCTCAAAGAATACGCGGTTTACAAGGGCACAGATTGCCACAGCCAGATCAACGCCCCGGTCACAGACTGCTATGCTTAGTGGTGGTAAAACGCGCAGCTGTCATCTCAGGCTGGCCCCTAATCACAAGCGCGCGCAGTGGGCGCCCCAGCGTCACAATCAGAGAAAACGCATTTTCTTCACCTGACGTCTGTAGCAATGTGTTGGACCGGTACTCACCTGGAAATGGCGTAATAAGGCCAAAGCTGCCTGAGGTTTTCTATTTGCCATAATGATTGCTAATCAAGGAGTTAAGCGATGAACCAGCTCGATGCATTAAAACAGTTCACCACCGTGGTGGCGGACAGTGGCGATATTGAATCCATTCGCCAATACCACCCGGAAGACGCCACGACCAACCCCTCATTAATCCTCAAAGCCGCCGGACTTGACGCCTACAAACACCTGATTGATGACGCCATCGACTACGCAAAAAAACAGGGCGGCAGTAAAGAAACGCAGATCATCAACGCCAGCGACAAAGTGGCGATCAACCTCGGTATGGAAATTCTGAAAAGCGTACCAGGCCGTGTCTCGACCGAAGTGGATGCGCGCCTCTCTTTCGATCGGGGCATGTGTGTTACCAAAGCCGAAAAACTGGTGCGGTTGTACGAAGAGAACGGCATTGACCGTTCGCGTATCCTGATCAAACTGGCATCAACCTGGGAAGGCATCCGCGCTGCCGAGGAGCTGGAGAAAAACGGCATCCATTGCAACCTGACGCTGCTGTTCTCCTTCGCTCAGGCCCGCGCCTGCGCCGAAGCGGGTGTGTTCCTGATCTCCCCGTTCGTTGGTCGTATTTATGACTGGTACAACAGCCGTAAACCGCTCGACCCGTATGTGGCAGATGAAGATCCGGGCGTGAAGTCCGTGCGTCGCATCTACGATTATTACAAAAAGCATCGCTACAACACCGTCATCATGGGTGCCAGCTTCCGTAAAGTGGAGCAGATTCTGGCGCTGGCGGGTTGCGACCGACTGACCATCTCGCCAAATCTGCTGGAAGAACTGGCCAACAGCAATGCGCCAGTGGAACGTAAGCTGGAACCGTCAACCGAAGGCTTCCATCAGCCTGCGCCGCTGTCTGAAGCGGAGTTCCGCTGGGAACATAATCAGGATCCGATGGCGGTAGAAAAACTGTCCGATGGGATCCGTCAGTTTGCCATTGACCAGCAAAAACTGGAGGACGTGCTGGCTGCTCGCCTCTGACCGACCATCACCTCATCCCGGACGGGCGTCTTGCCCGTCCTTTTTGCCAAATCACAAGGGAGAACCCTATGTCTTCACGCAGAGAGTTGGCTAATGCGATTCGTGCCCTGAGCATGGACGCCGTACAAAAAGCAAATTCCGGCCATCCGGGTGCCCCGATGGGCATGGCGGATATCGCCGAAGTGCTGTGGCGCGATTTTCTCAAACATAACCCGACCAACCCGCACTGGCCCGATCGCGACCGTTTCATTCTCTCCAACGGCCATGCCTCGATGCTGCTTTACAGCCTGCTGCATCTCACCGGTTATGACCTGCCGATGGAGGAATTGAAAAACTTCCGTCAGCTACATTCGAAAACGCCGGGACACCCGGAGCTGGGTTATACCGCAGGGGTAGAAACCACCACCGGACCACTCGGTCAGGGGCTGGCGAATGCCGTGGGGATGGCGATTTCCGAACGCACGCTGGCGGCACAATTTAACCAGCCGGGGCATGAGATCATCGACCATTACACCTACGTGTTTATGGGTGATGGCTGCCTGATGGAAGGGATTTCTCACGAAGCCTGCTCGCTGGCGGGTACCCTTGGACTTGGCAAGCTGATCGGTTTTTACGATCACAACGGCATTTCCATCGACGGTGAAACCGAAGGCTGGTTTACCGACGATACCCACAAACGCTTTGAAGCCTACAACTGGCATGTGATTGGCGACATTGACGGCCATGATCCGACCGCCGTCAGCAACGCTATCAAAGAGGCGCAGAGCGTCACCGACAAACCCTCGCTGATTATCTGTCGCACCATCATTGGCTTTGGCTCGCCCAATAAGGCCGGTAAAGAGGAGTCGCACGGTGCCGCGCTCGGCGAAGCGGAAGTGGCGCTGGCGCGTAAACAACTGGGCTGGAACTCTCCGGCGTTTGAGATCCCAAAAGAGATTTATCAGCAGTGGGATGCCAAAGAAGCCGGGGCCGCGCGCGAAAAAGCGTGGGACGAAAAACTGGCGGCCTATACATCGGCGCATCCCGATCTGGCGAAAGAGTTCACACGTCGCCTGAGCGGTGAGTTGCCCGCTAACTGGCAAAGTGAGGTTCAGGCGTTTGTTGAACAACTCCAGGCAAATCCACAGAAAATTGCCAGCCGTAAAGCATCGCAAAATACCCTCGAAGTGTTTGGCAAGCTGTTACCGGAATTCCTTGGGGGATCTGCCGATCTGGCCCCCAGCAATCTCACTATCTGGTCCGGTTCTAAATCGATCAAAGAGGATATTGCCGGTAACTATATTCATTACGGAGTGCGCGAGTTTGGTATGACGGCGATCGGCAACGGTATTGCCAATCACGGCGGCTTTTTGCCTTATACCGCCACCTTCCTGATGTTTGTCGAATACGCACGCAACGCGGTGCGCATGGCGGCATTGATGAAGGCGCGTCAGGTGCTGGTCTACACCCACGACTCGATTGGTTTGGGGGAAGATGGCCCGACGCATCAGCCGGTGGAACAACTCGCCAGCCTGCGCGTCACGCCGAATATGAGCGTGTGGCGTCCGTGCGACCAGGTAGAAACGGCGGTGGCGTGGAAGGCGGCGGTGGAACGTCAGCACGGCCCAACCGCGCTGATTCTGTCGCGTCAGAATTTACTGCAACCGGAACGCACCCCTGCGCAGGTTGCAGATATCGCGCGGGGTGGTTATGTATTGCAGGATTGCGACGGCACGCCGGAAGCGATCATCATCGCCACCGGTTCGGAAATCGAAATCGCTCTTGGTGCAGCGGATAAACTGACGGCGGATGGTCATCGTATCCGCGTGGTATCCCTGCCCTGCACCGACGTGTTCGATAAACAAGATGCGGCTTATCGTGAATCGGTGCTGCCTTCTGCCGTTAAGGCACGCGTGGCGGTGGAAGCCGGTATTACCGATTACTGGTTCAAGTATGTTGGCCTTGACGGATCCATCGTCGGCATGACCACCTTTGGTGAGTCGGCACCAGCCGGTAAACTGTTCCCGGAATTTGGCTTTACTGTGGAAAATATCGTCAGCCATACCGAAGCCTTACTCAAGCCGCACTAATTGACCCGGCCCCCGCTGTGGGGCCGTTTTTGATCACAGCCTGAAACAGAAAAAAATCTTACTTGACCTCTTTCCGCCCCTCGCAAACTGATTACTATAAGACGTTCCTTTAATTAGCCTGGCGGACGCTTTCCCGTTGAAAAAACGTACACCCTTTTTACTGAGCTTACTGGTTTCGCTGCTTCCGTTAAAAAGCATGGCGCAGGCGTCTCCAGACCCCCTGCTCGCTTCACAAATCGTTGATCGTTACGCTGAACATATCTTTTACGGCAGCGGTGCCGTTGGCATGGCACTGGTGGCGATTGATGGCAACCAGCGTGTTTTCGCCAGCTTCGGCGAAACCAGCCCCGGCAACAACACCCGGCCACAGCAAGACTCGGTGATTCGTATTGCCTCGCTCAGCAAGCTGATGACCAGCGAAGTGATGGTGAAAATGGCGGAGCGTGGTCAGATTCGCCTCGACGATCCTTTAAGCAAATACGCACCAGCGGGCGTGCGTGTGCCAAACTTCAACGGCCAACCGATTCGCCTGATTAATCTTTCGACCCATACCAGTGGTCTGCCGCGTGAGCAGCCCGGTGGCAAACCGCATCGTCCGGTGTTTGTCTGGCCAACCCGAAGTGATCGCTGGCAGTGGCTGTCGCGTGCTGCGCTGAAAGCGGCACCAGGTACCAATGCAGCCTACTCCAACCTCGGTTATGACCTGCTGGGCGATGCGCTGGCGAAAGCAAGCGGTCAACCCTATCCAGCTCTGTTCCAGCAGTTGATCACCCGTCCACTGGGGATGAAGGACACCACCTATACCCCCTCGCCAGATCAATGCAAGCGTCTGATGATTGCTGAAAAAGGTGCCAGTCCGTGTAACAACACCCTCGCAGCGATTGGCAGCGGCGGCGTCTATTCAACGCCGGACGATATGGGCCGCTGGATGCAACAGTTCCTCAACTCCGCCGTCAACAAGCGCACGCCGCAAATCGATCGTCTGCAAACGCTGATTTATCGCCGTGACCAGTTGAATAAAGTGGAAGGGATGGATGTCCCCGGACGTGCCGATGCGCTGGGTATGGGCTGGGTCTATATGGGGCCGAAAAACGGTCGCCCAGGCATTATTCAGAAAACCGGTGGCGCGGGTGGGTTCATAACCTATATGGCGATGATACCGCAGCAAAATGTCGGGGTGTTTGTGGTGGTGACGCGCTCGCCGCTAACCCGCTTTACGCCGATGAGCGATGGCGTCAATGATCTGCTGGCCGAACTGGTGGGTAACCAGAATGGCTCACCGATGATGGTACAGGCAATCCGTTAACGCGATTGCGGTGCCGACTCCGACTGGCTGACCCACAAGGTTGGCCAGTCATCGCTGCTGTGCCAGGCATCACAGGTCTTCTCTTCCGCATACTCCGCCAGCACAAATTCATTGCCATCAAACTGCCAGCGCGTAGCGATGCCGCAATCCCCCAGGCCACGCCCCTTGCTAAAGGTATAAAGGAAGCCGCTGCTGGCATCGTATTCGGCATTCACCAACTCCAGTTGATTATCACTGCGTGACGCTGGTGTGAAGGGTAAGGTCAGCGTCAGACCGCGCGCCACATAGGGTTGACTACGTGTAACTTCAAAGGCCAGATCAATCACGTTATACGCCCCGGTTTCACAGCTCACCAGCAGCAACGCTTTATCGTCGGTGAGCGGCGCGACGCTCACTTCACGCCGCATCGGATCGAGTGAACAACTGTCGGTATTGATGCGCCAGGTACCATAGTCGATCAACCCACTGGCTTCGTCATGGGTGAGTGGCGCAGGCTGCGGCAAAGGCGCAGGCAACCGGGGTAACGCTGGCTGCGGCGGTACATCCCATACCACACGATCGCCGCGCTTTACCCAGGCACTCAAACCGTTCACCCTGCCCTGCACCTCATCCATCAGCAGCAACGCCGCTTTCATCCCGTGCAATGAAACGGCTGCTTTGGCCTGCCAGGTGAGCTGGAGGGTATCCGCGTCCAGCGTTTGTGCCAGAAACTCATCAATGGCGATGGGATTGCTGGTAGCGAGATGATGTGGTTCCACGCTCCAGTGTTTGAGATCGGGTTTCAACAGACGCTGATCGAGCAACAGATTGTCCTGTAAGGACGCACCGGGAAGTTCACCAGTGTAAGCGCTGCCATAATCAATGCGCAGCAAAGGACGATCATCGACACCCGCATGACGGGAGAGGGTCATGACCAGGCCATTATCACCAGGAAAACTGCGCGCTACGCAAAAAGCCGCATTGTTGCAGGTCAGCTGCCAGTCAGAAAATGACTTTTGCAGTGGATCCGCCTGCACTCCCGCAGCAAACAGAAAAAGCAATAAAAGCAGCGATTTCATCCAATACGACATTAAGAAAACCGATCCCCAAAATCTTAGAGAGAAGATGATAGCGCAGTGGCAGCGCTGACACCGGGCCTAATCTGTGAGCTGGCCCTAAAAGCGGTACTAACTGCCGAAAAAGACGTCGCCTGGGAGCGATCTGTGCGGGTGGTGCGAGGGGTCATCATCCTTGTCCAACGCCGCGCGCTCAATCGGATTTGTCGCACAATGCGCCAGCCAGCCCGGCACACGGTCAGGGATTATGAGAGAGATTGTCTGGAGTCGAGAAAGCGTCACATTATCGACATAGAAGAGGATAAATTATGTGTAGACGGTCTTTAAGCTGTAGCGACACGATTTACCGTGTTTTTTCCCGACGCCGTGCGAGGAATCTTGCAATAAATTGCGCCACTACAGAAACCGTCTGCATCAGGCCCGTAGCCAGCCCACCAGCTGCGCATGTTGCAGTAACATAATGGTCTTACCATCACGGATACGACCATTTTTCACCATCGCCAGCGCTTCAGGAAACGCCAGTTCGAGCACGGTAATTTCTTCGTCTTCAACACCGCCGCCTTTGTTCGCACGTTGAGCTTCGCTGTATTCAGCAGCGAAGAAGTGCAGAATCTCGGTAACGCCCCCTGGTGACATATAGGCTTCCCAGAGTTTTTCCACTTTACCCACCTGATAACCGGTTTCCTCAATCGCTTCCTTACGGATGCAGTCTTCAGGCGTATCGTCGTCCAGCAGGCCCGCGCAGGCCTCAATCAGCTCGCCACTCTCATTACCGTTCAGGTAGGTGGCAATACGGAATTGGCGCGTCAGCACCACGCTATTTTTTTCACGGTTGTAGAGCAGGATGGTTGCGCCGTTGCCACGGTCGTAGACTTCACGTTTGTGACGCAGCACTTCACCATTGTTGCGGGTAAGTTCGTAGGTAAAGTTGCGCAGCACAAACCAGTTTTCTGACAGCAACTTGTCTTTGATGATATTGATCTTTAACGGCATGACCACTCCACTGCAAATTTTGAGGGAGCCTGAAAGAGTAAAACGTTATGGCGGGGAAAACTATCTGAATTGTTTGTCACAGAGAACAAAAGAGCGCAATAAATTGCGCCGCTACGCACCTTTGTCGTAGCGGCGCGGTTTACCGCGCTGTAAACATCAAAATCCGTTCTTTTCCTCTTTCATATCTGGCAGGTGATGCGCAATCCCTTTATGGCAGTCGATACAGGTTTTGCCTTCCTCCACCGCTTTGGTGTGCATCTTCGCCGCGACCGTCTTCTGCGCGGTAAAATCCATATATTCAAAGTTATGGCAGTTACGGCAGGCTTGCGAATTGTTGTTCTTCATCCTGCGCCATTCGTTTTGCGCCAGTTCAAGCCGCTTTTCCTCAAACTTTTCTGGCGTGTCGACAATGCCGAACACCTTGGCATACACCTCTTTGCTGGCCTGTAACTTACGCCACATTTTTGGCCCCCACTCGTGTGGCACATGGCAATCCGGGCAGGTCGCACGCACGCCGCTGCGGTTGTTGTAGTGCACCGTCTGCATATATTCCTGATAGACGTTGTTACGCATTTCATGGCAACCGATACAGAATTGCTCGCGGTTGGTCATCTCCAGGCCGGTATTAAATCCGCCCCAGAAAATGATGCCTCCGGCGAAACCAATCAGCAGCAACGTGCCAAGCGCCAGGCGGCTGGGACGACGCCACCAGCGCCAGATGCGGAGAATCATCTGCTTCATTGACCAAAGCCCTCAGCCGGACGGAAGGTGTTTTCCACCACCGGTTTGGCATCGGTCTGCGGCACATGGCATTGCAGACAAAAATAGCGGCGCGGTGAAACCGTACTGCTGACCAGGCCATCACGATCGGTAAAGTGTGTTGGACTGACGCGGGGCGCACCGGTGGTGAGGTAACTTTGCGTACCGTGGCATTGCAGGCAGCGGTTAACGTTTTTCGTCACCTGGTAGCCATCAACGCTATGCGGGATCACCGGTGGTTGATTGACATAGTTCAGCGGCTTGCGGCTCTGCTCTTTGGGCTGATGGATCGTGCCCTGCTGCGTGGCCGTCACCTCCGGTGACTGTTGCAAGTCCACGCCGTTATCGGCCCAGACCGCGCCGCCCAATGTCAGGGCAGCCAATGTAAGAAGTGTGATAAGAGGTTTCATTGCATCCTGCCTTAAATTTTCACCAGCTTAACGGCGCATTTTTTATAATCGGTCTGTTTCGAAAGCGGGTCGGTGGCATCCAGCGTGACGTTGTTGACCAGCACCCCGGCATCGAAGAACGGTGAAAACACCAACCCCTGCGGTGGCTGATTACGGCCACGCGTTTCGACGGTGGCCATCGCTTCACCCCGGCGGGAAACCACGCGCACTTTCTCGCCCCGACGCAGACCACGCGCTTTGGCATCCAGCGGATGGATATACAGCAACGCCTGCGGCACCGCGCGATGCAGCTCCGGCACACGGCGCGTCATGGTGCCGGTATGCCAGTGTTCCAGCACGCGGCCGGTACAGAACCACAGATCGTATTCCGCATCCGGTGATTCAGCAGGCGGCTCGTACGGCAGGGCAAAAATGGTCGCTTTGCCGTCTGGTTTGCCGTAGAAGCGCACGCCCTCGCCTGCTTTGACGTAGCTGTCATGACCTTCGCGATAACGCCAGCGCGTCTCTTTGCCGTCAACCACCGGCCAGCGCAAACCACGCGCCTGATGATAAGTGTCGAACGGTGCCAAATCGTGGCCGTGACCACGACCAAAACTGGCGTACTCTTCGAACAATCCTTTTTGCAGATAGAAGCCGAAAGCACGGGCATCATCGTTCAGTTGGTCGTCGGCGACCTCACTCAGCGGGAATTGGTTAACCTGGCCATTGGCAAACAACACGTCGTAGAGGGTTTTGTCACGTAGCTCCGGCTGTTGGGCGATCAATGCCTCCGGCCAAACTTCCGCCACGCGGAATCGCTTCGAAAAGTTCACCAGTTGCCACAGATCGGATTTGGCGTCCCCAGGCGCTTTGACTTGCTGATGCCAAAACTGGGTGCGGCGTTCAGCATTGCCATAGGCACCCTCTTTTTCCACCCACATAGCGGTGGGCAAAATCAGGTCGGCTGAGAGCGCGCTGACGGTCGGATAGGGATCCGACACCACTACAAAGTTGCGCTCATCGCGCCAACCCGGCATACGTTCCTGTGTCAGGTTCGGTCCGGCCTGCATATTGTTGTTGCACATCGACCAGTAGGCATTGATTTTGCCGTCTTTCAGCGCGCGGTCCTGCGCCACTGCGTGGTAGCCCGGTTTGGCCGGGATGGTGCCGGACGGCAACTTCCACAGTTTTTCTGCCAGCGCGCGATGCTTGTCGTTAGTCACCACCATATCGGCAGGCAAACGATGGGAAAACGTCCCTACTTCACGCGCCGTACCACAGGCTGAGGGTTGCCCGGTCAGAGAGAAGGGGCCGGTACCAGGGCGTGAAATTTTGCCGGTCAGCAAGTGCAGGTTGTAGACCAGATTATTGGCCCACACGCCACGCGTATGTTGGTTGAAACCCATCGTCCAGTACGACACCACCTTGATGTTGGGATCGGCATACAACTCGGCCAGTTTCACCAGTTGATCTTGCTCGACACCGCTCATGGCACTGGCTTTTTCCAGCGTATACTCCGCGACAAACTTCGCGTACTCGTCGAAACTGATTGGTGTCGAAGCATCGCTGTCCGGATTTTTCGCCTTCGCCTGACGCGGGTCGGTCGGACGCAAACCATAACCGATGTCAGTCGCACCCTGACGCAGCGTGACGTGGTTTTCCAGGAAGGTTTTATCCACCTTGCCGTTCTGAATGATGTAGTTGGCGATAAAGTTGAGGATCACCAGATCGGTCTGAGGCACGAACACCATGCCGTTATCCGCCAGCTCAAAGCTGCGATGGCGATAGGTCGACAGCACGGCAACTTTGACGTTTTCATTGCTGAGACGACGCGCCGTGATACGGGACCAGAGAATCGGGTGCATCTCGGCCATGTTCGATCCCCACAACACAAAAGCATCAGCCTGCTCGATATCGTCATAGCAGCCCATCGGTTCATCCATGCCAAAGGTACGCATAAACCCAACCACCGCCGACGCCATGCAGTGACGCGCATTGGGATCGAGGTTATTACTGCGGAAACCGGCTTTCATCAGCTTGGAGGCCGCGTAACCTTCCCACAAGGTCCACTGGCCAGAACCGAACATACCAATGGATTCCGGTCCGTTGGCCTTAAGCGCAGCCTTAAACTTCTCCTCCATGATGTCGAACGCCTGTTCCCAGCTAATCGGCGTGAATGTGCCATTTTTGTCGAAACGCCCTTCGGTCATCCGCAATAGCGGCTGGGTCAGACGGTCCTTGCCGTACATAATTTTGGGCAGAAAATAGCCTTTAATGCAGTTCAGGCCACGGTTCACCTCCGCCTGCGGATCGCCCTGTGAAGCAACCACACGACCATCCTGAGTGCCCACCAGCACGCCGCAGCCCGTTCCGCAAAAGCGACAGGGCGCTTTTTCCCAACGAATCGGTGCCGCCAATGCCGTGGCGGCTTTGGTAACGGTAGGGATGACTAATCCCGCAGCGGTTGCAGCTGCCGCCGCCGCATTGGCTTTCATAAAATCACGACGACTCAGTTGCATGAGGTTTCCTTGGCAAGTTCTTCAAATTCGTCCTGCTGGTGATACACCAGCGATACCGCCAACACGCCTGGGATATTGCGCGTGGCTTCAATGTTGCTAAGCAGCGTGGCGCTATCGGACGCGCCCAACGTGACTGCCAGGGTGCCGCGTGCGGCGTCTTGAGCGGCGATGTCGCTGTCGGCCCAGGTCAGTAGCTCCTGCGTGACCGCAGCACAAGCCGCCGGTCGCGCCTGAATCACCAGGCCACAGACGTGCCAACTGTTATTCGAGTTCATGATGTAATCCTGTGGCTGAAACCGGGCAAGGCGCGATGCACGCACCACAACCGGTGCAATGCTGCGGCGTGGTTTCGGGTTGTGCGATACCGTTGGCAGTAAGGCGAAAAACGATGGCCTGCTGATCACAACTTTCCTGACAACTGCGACAATTCACCCCCTGAAAGGTGATGCAATCACGGCTGATGCGGATACGTTGCTGCCACGGCTGCTGCTCGCGCGGATAAAACAGCGCCTGTGGGCAGACATCGGCGCAGGCGGCGCAGAAGGTACACTCACCCCGTTGAAAATCGATCTGCGGTACCGCACCTGGCGCAAGCTGCACAATCTGCGTTTCGCAGGCGGTTACGCAGTTGCCACAACCGTCACACCCGGTCTGATGGCGCCACCACGGCAATGCAATTGCCCCCGTGACAGCTTTACGCTGTCCGGTGAAGAATTGGCGTCGTGACAGCCCCATCGGTACACCTTAATCCGGGTTAGAAATTAGGGCTTAAAATAACCTGACATAATGGAGGGCTATATCACCCGAAAGGAGTAATTCCCGGAGTGGGATCAAGGGGGGAGCAGATGGTGATCAGACGGGTCCAGGTGCCAGAAAAAACGCGGCATTAGGGTGGCAAAAACAAAAAAGGCCGTCGGAGAGACGGCCTTCTGATAACACATCATGCGCGTTTAGCGTGAAGAATCTTCCGCCAGGATACGCGGTGCGTCATCCGACTCATCGACATGATGATCATGCTCTTTCATCGCTTCTTCGTGTACGCGCTTACGCACACCAAACCAGCCCAGCACCAACACCACCGCAATCAGCGGGATGGAGGCAATGGTGTAGGTGCCATTCGGGTAGTCAAACGCCATCAACACCAGCACGCTGACCAGGAACAGCAGCGTCAACCAGGAGGTGACCGGTGCCCACGGCAGCTTGAAGCTGACATCTTCCGCTTTGCCTTCTTTGATGGCTTTGCGCAGACGCATCTGGCATACCACGATAAAGCCCCACGAAGAGATGATACCCAGCGACGCCACGTTCAGGACGATCTCAAATACCTGAGAGGGTACGTAGTAGTTCAGCACCACGCCCACCACATAGACAGCAATGGTCACCAGGATACCGGCAAACGGCACCTGCTGGTTGCTCATCTTCGACATAAACTTCGGTGCAGAACCGCCCATCGACATCGAACGCAGAATACGACCGGTGGAGTACAGACCGGAGTTCAGGCTGGACAACGCCGCACTCAGCACCACGATATTCATGACGCTACCGATATAAGGCACGCCCAGTTTGGAGAAGAAGGTCACGAACGGACTCTGCCCGGCCTGATAAGCATTCCACGGCAACAGCAGCACCAACAGCACCACCGAACCTACGTAGAACAGGCCGATACGCCAAATCACGCTGTTGATCGCTTTTGGCAGCATGGTTTTCGGGTCTTTACACTCCCCCGCCGCCGTGCCTACCAGCTCGATCGAGGCGAAGGCAAACACCACCCCTTGCACCAGCACCAGCGCAGGCAGCAGACCATGTGGGAACAGGCCGCCGTTATCGGTTATCAGGTGGAAACCGGTGGCATTGCCGTCCAGCGGCTTACCGCTGCCGAGGAACACCACGCCAACCACCAGGAACACCACGATGGCCAGCACCTTAATCAGCGCAAACCAGAACTCCATCTCGGCGAACCACTTCACGCCGATCATGTTCATGGTGCCAACAATCGCCAGCGCACCAAGGGCAAACACCCACTGTGGAACATCACCAAACGCGCCCCAGTAATGCATATACAGCGCAACAGCCGTGATATCGACGATACCGGTCATCGCCCAGTTAACAAAGTACATCCAGCCCGCCACATATGACGCTTTTTCACCAAGAAATTCACGCGCATAGGAAACAAAGCTGCCACTGGAAGGACGATGTAAAACCAGTTCGCCCAACGCACGCAGAATGAAGAAAGAGAAGATACCGCACACCAGATACACCAGTGCCAGAGCCGGACCTGCCATCTGTAAGCGCGCGCCTGCGCCTAAAAATAGCCCCGTACCAATAGCACCGCCGATGGCGATCATTTGAACCTGACGATTACCCATAGCTTTGTGGTAACCGGTGTCGTGGGAATTCAGCCAGCGTCGTTTCGCAGCGCGTTGTTCGGCCGCGGTTTTTTTAGTAGGTTTCATAGCTTTCCTGTTTATCCTGACCATCAATCACCGGCTTACCAAACGTTTGCGTAGCACGGTGCGAAATGGGGTAAAACCCCGGTTGCAGGCGGCGGAACGATGTCGCGCAGCGATCCGGGAAATTACGGCGATGAATCCTACCCGTTCTGCAAGAACGAAGCAAAATATACCGCCAGATTGCACAGAATGAATTGAGATTATCCTTCACAGTGCACAAAAAAACCGGCCAGAGCGTCTGGCCGGTGAAGATTGTGGCAGGAAAAAATCGGGGAAATTAACGATAAATCTCGGCGGTACCACTCCACATGCTGGAGTCACCTGGATTTTGCACGCCGATGACGCGGTAATGGCTGGCACCCATCTCTTGCGCTTTCTGTGACAACTGACGGGTCGCATCATCCAGTGAGCCACTGACGCCACTGACGGAGACGCTACCGATACTTTGCATATTTTGAGCTTGTTCCGCGTTTAACGCTGTCGCGGCCAGCGAACTAAAACTTGCGGCGGCTAGCAGTGCACCAGCCAGAACAGCATATCGAGTCTTCATGGGATGCTCCTGTTATCTTGCGGGGAAACCGACGGCCTACGCAAAAAGTATTAGTCAGCCAGGCAAAAGCGGGATGACACAAGCGGTAAAACTGTTCAATTTTTCGACAGAGGTTTCAGATTTATCCTGGGAAATGTAAATTGCGGTTACTTTATGTGCGAAGAGTAACCTGATGTAGCGAGATAACGTCGCCGACATGACAACGCTGCTTTATAATTCCGCGCTCGCAACAGGGTTTTTATCGTGATGGTTAAACGTCCCGTAATACGCACTATCGCTCGCGCGCTGAGCGCAATTGTCCTGCTTTCGCTGCTCACTTCCGGGCTGGCGTTGATGACACTGTCCAGTAGCTTACGCGATGCTGAGACAGTCAATGTCGCCGGGTCGCTGCGAATGCAAATTTATCGCCTGGCCTGGGACAGCACGCGCGATCCCCAACAGCTAACTCATCATATTGGTTTATATGAACAAACCCTGGACGCTCCGGCATTGAGCAATCTGGAGCGCGCGTGGGTGCCGATCGAAGTTCGCAACCGTTACCACTATCTGCGCGATAACTGGCCGGAACTGAAGCAACGGTTACAAACGCAGAACACCCTGATTTATCAACAGCAGGTCGCCAGCTACGTCAGTGAAATCAATCGTTTTGTGTTGTCCGTACAGCATTACGCCGAGCTAAAAATGCATCTGGTGGTTGCCAGTAGCCTGTTTGGTTTTCTGGCGATTGTCGGGCTGGCACTCTGGACCATCCGTTTTATTCGCAGCAACGTGGTGGGACCGCTCAACGCGCTGGTCACCGCCAGTCAGTTTGTCGAACAAACTCGCTTCAGCTTTCCTCCCCTGCCCGTGGCACAGCCTAACGAACTTGGTGTGCTGGCCCATGCCTTCACGGCGATGGCGGCCAGACTACAATCACACTATCGCCTGCTGGAAGATGCGGTGCAGGAGAAAACCGAGAGCCTGACGCAGGCTAACCGCACACTGTCTCTGCTCTATGAAAGCTCGCAAATGCTTACCAGCAGCGCCCTCAATCCCGATGTATTTCAGGGTTTTATCGAGCAACTTCAGCAGCGCGAAGGTTTTAACGTGGTGGTGCTGGAGAGTGACAACCAGACATTCCAGACCGGAAGCAGTGATGCCAACTGCCGCTGGCAGCGCATCACATTGCGTCAGGATGAGCAGCCCTTCGGCGAATTGCGTTGGCAATCGCCGCAACGCGCGTCGTCCGGGGAATTGATGCAGAGCCTGGCGAATATGTTGGCTCGCGCCCTGTGGGTCTGGCAGACGCAGAAGCAGTATCAGCAAATGCTGTTAATTGAGGAGCGCGCGACCATTGCCCGCGAACTTCACGATTCGCTGGCGCAGTCACTCTCCTTTTTACGGATTCAGCTTACGCTGCTGCGACGCACGGTCGATGGCAGCCAGTTGGCAGCGCAAAGTATTATCAGCGAGTTTGACCGGGCACTGGCAGACGCTTATCAACAATTACGCGAATTGCTGACCACCTTCCGCCTGACCATTGAGCAGGCAGATTTGGTAGCAGCATTGCAGGCAATGATCGTACCCTTGCAGGAACAATCCCAGGCGGCGATCCAGTTTGACTATCAACCGGGACTGCAAAGCCTTGATGCTCAACAACAGGTGCATGTTTTACAGATTGCGCGCGAGGCCTTACTGAACGCCATTCGCCATGCCGGTGCACAGCAGATTCGCATTTGCTATCAGCGTCTCGCTGAGGAGGATCATCTGTTAACCATCGAAGATGACGGTATTGGTATCCGCAGCACGGAAGAACCGCCGGGCCATTATGGCCTGACAATTATGGCAGAACGGGCAGCGCGCCTTGCCGGCACGCTGCTGATTACCCCGCAGGAACGCGGCACGCGTGTCACCTTACGTTTCCCGCCTCGCCCGACCTACCTGCTGGAATAACGTGATACATGGACTGTTTATTGGAGAGAATATGGACCAGCCAAAACTGACAATCATGATAGTTGATGACCATCCCCTGATGCGCCGTGGCGTTCGCCAGTTGCTGGCGCTGGAGCCACGGCTTCAGGTGGTGGCCGAGGCCAATAATGGCACGGAAGCGCTGGCAGAGGCCCGTCGTCTGTCGCCGGATGTGATTCTGCTCGACCTGAATATGAAAGGGATGTCCGGGCTGGATACGCTAAAAGCGTTACGCCATGAGGAGATCTCCGCCCGCATCCTGGTGTTGACCGTTTCCGATGCGCGTAATGATATCTACGCCATGATTGATGCCGGTGCTGATGGCTATTTGCTAAAGGACAGTGAACCGGAGCAATTGCTGCAACAAATCCTGTCCGGCGCCCAGGGGGAGAACGTATTCAGTGAGGTGGTGGAGGAGTATCTCGCCAATCGCCCACACAGCTCCAATCCGTTCCGCCAGTTGACCGAGCGCGAACTAGACGTACTACAGGAAGTGGCGCGTGGTTTGTCGAATAAAGAGATTGCCACCACGCTGCATATCTCTGAAGAGACGGTCAAAGTGCATATTCGCAATCTGCTGCGCAAACTGGATGTACGCTCACGCGTGGCCGCCACCGTGCTCTGGCTGGAGAGCCGGAACGTCTAGCACATCACATAAAACCGTCGGGACATTTACACTTTCTCCATAATTTCTCCACGATTATCTAATTTGCGCCGCGTAGAGTAAGCAGCGGCAGGAGATTCTCCCGAGATAGCGCATCCCCTCCGCCAGCGTGGGCCCACACGGGTTCACGCTTCTGATAATAAAAGTAAAAAATACGCAGCTGAGGAGTGTCGGTTCCATGTCGAATTTTTTTATCGACCGCCCCATTTTTGCCTGGGTTCTGGCGATTTTACTCTGCTTATGCGGCACTCTGGCGATCATCTCGCTGCCGATTGAGCAATATCCTGACCTCGCGCCACCGAACGTGCGCATCACCGCCAACTACCCTGGTGCTTCAGCGGAAACGCTGGAAAACACCGTTACCCAGGTGATTGAGCAGAACATGACCGGCATCGACAACCTGATGTATATGTCATCGAACAGCAGCAATACCGGTCAGGCCCAAATTACCCTCACCTTTACCGCAGGCACCGATCCGGACGAAGCACGCCAGCAGGTTCAGAACCAGCTACAGACAGCCCTGCGCCAGTTGCCCTCGGCAGTGCAATCCCAGGGCGTCACCGTCAACAAAACGGGTGACAGCAACATCCTGATGATTGCGTTTGTTTCTACCGACGGAAGTATGGACAAACAGGATATTTCAGATTATGTCGCCAGTAACATTGAGGATC
Organism: Pantoea sp. X-Soil-TKNS-1279; assembly: GCF_059730565.1. Lineage (NCBI taxonomy): Bacteria > Pseudomonadati > Pseudomonadota > Gammaproteobacteria > Enterobacterales > Erwiniaceae > Pantoea > Pantoea sp. X-Soil-TKNS-1279. The sequence continues at coordinate 3,153,587 of NZ_AP035948.1, forward strand.
CCCTCAGCCGTATCGATGGTGTCGGTGAAGTTGATGCCTACGGTTCGCAATATTCCATGCGTATCTGGCTCGATCCGAACAAACTGAACGCCTACGCGTTAACAACCGATGATGTCGTCAGTGCTATTGAATCGCAAAACGCCCAGGTTGCGGTAGGTCAGTTGGGAGGCTTGCCCTCGGTTGAAAAACAGGCGCTGAATGCGACGGTCAATGCCCAGTCGATGCTACAAACCCCGGAACAGTTCAAAGCCATTACGCTAAAAACCAACACTGACGGTTCTGTGGTTACCGTGGGTGATGTGGCGGATGTCGCGATGGGGGCAGAGAAATATGACTATCTCAGCCGTTACAACGGCCAGGCAGCGTCCGGATTGGGCATTAAACTGGCTTCCGGCGCCAATGAGATGAACACCGACAAACTGGTACGCGCCCGCATCGCCGAATTATCACAATACTTTCCACACGGGTTGGAAGCAAAAATCGCCTACGAAACCACGCCGTTCGTCAAAGCGTCGATCACCGATGTGGTGAAAACGTTGCTGGAAGCGATTCTGCTGGTGTTCCTGGTGATGTATCTGTTTATGCAGAACTTCCGTGCCACGCTGATCCCCACCATCGCAGTTCCCGTGGTGTTACTCGGTACCTTTGCGGTGCTGTATGCCTGCGGCTACAGCATTAACACCTTGACCATGTTTGCCACGGTACTGGCCATTGGTCTGCTGGTGGATGACGCCATCGTGGTGGTAGAAAACGTCGAACGTATTATGAGTGAAGAAGGTCTTTCACCCCGCGCGGCCACGCGTAAATCAATGGGACAGATTCAGGGTGCTCTGGTTGGCATCGCGCTGGTGCTGTCGGCGGTATTTGTCCCGATGGCGTTTTTCGGTGGCACCGTTGGCGCGATTTACCGCCAGTTCTCCATTACCATCGTCTCCGCCATGATCCTGTCGGTACTGGTGGCATTGATTTTGACCCCCGCCCTTTGTGCCACTCTGCTCAAACCGATGGAACAAGGGCAACATCACGGTCGGCGTGGTTTTTTTGGCTGGTTCAACCGTCATTTCAACACCAATGCGGCACGTTATGAACGGGGTGTGGCGCGGATTCTGGTTAAAAGCGGCCGCTGGATGCTGCTTTATTTGGCGATCATTGGCCTGATGGCATTTATGTTTATCCGTCTGCCCACGTCGTTCCTGCCGCAGGAAGACCGTGGCGTATTTCTGACGCAGGTACAACTTCCGGCGGGATCAACACTCCAGCAAACCTCTAACGTGGTCGCTAAGGTGGAAAAATATTATATGACCGCCGAGAAAGATAACGTCTTATCGGTGTTTTCCACCATTGGTGCTGGCCCTGGCGGTAACGGTCAGAACGTGGCGCGTATGTTTATCCGTCTGAAGGATTGGGATGAGCGTCCGGGAGCTGACCGTACGTCTTTTGCCATCATTGACCGCGCCACCAAAGCCTTTAATAAAATCCGGGAAGCCCGGGTGATTGCCAGCAGCCCCCCGGCGATTACCGGCCTCGGCAGTTCATCTGGCTTTGACCTTGAAATACAGGATCATGGTGGAATGGGTCACACCGCCCTGATGGCAATGCGCGATAAATTACTGGATGCGGCAGCACATGACCCGGCGTTATCACGCGTACGCCATAATGGCCTGGATGACAGCCCGCAGTTGCAGATTGATGTTGACCAGCGCAAAGCGCAGGCACTGGGCGTTTCGATCGATACCATCAATGACACCCTCACCACCGCCTGGGGCTCATCCTATGTGAATGACTTTATCGACCGCGGTCGTGTTAAGAAAGTCTATGTCCAGGCCGCGCCGGAATTCCGCATGCTGCCAGACGATATCAATAAATGGTATGTGCGTAACAGCAGCGGCACTATGGTGCCCTTCTCGGCCTTTGCCACCAGCCGTTGGGAAGTCGGCTCGCCACGCCTGGAGCGCTACAACGGCTACTCCTCACTGGAAATCGTCGGTGAAGCGGCGAATGGCGTCAGCAGCGGGACGGCAATGGATGCGATGGAGAAACTGGTCAGTCAGCTGCCTTTGGGCGTCGGTTTCCAGTGGACCGGTGCCTCTTATCAGGAGCGGCTCTCCGGTTCGCAGGCCCCGGCGCTGTATGCCATTTCGCTGCTGGTGGTGTTCCTGAGCCTGGCGGCGCTGTATGAAAGCTGGTCGATCCCGTTCTCAGTGATGCTGGTGGTGCCACTGGGCGTGGTGGGGGCATTGATTGCCACCTGGCTGCGTGGACTGGAAAACGATGTTTATTTCCAGGTCGGGTTACTGACCGTCATTGGCCTGTCGGCGAAGAACGCCATTTTGATCGTGGAGTTCGCCAATGAGATCAACAGCAAAGGTCGTGAGCTGATTGAGGCTACACTGGAAGCCTCGCGTCAGCGTCTGCGTCCGATTTTGATGACTTCGCTGGCGTTTATCTTCGGCGTGCTGCCGATGGCGATCAGCGCGGGTGCGGGTTCTGGCAGCCAGCACGCGGTGGGTACCGGCGTGATGGGGGGCATGATCTCCGCAACGGTGCTGGCCATCTTCTTTGTGCCGCTGTTCTTTGTGCTGGTGCGCCGCCGCTTCCCGCTGAAAGAGAAGCCACATGATTAAGACCTGATCGCGCCGCTACTGGATGAAGCAATGTGTTCTGGTCATGGGCGATAAAAAAATTAAGGCAGCCGTTGGCTGCCTTAATTTATGTTTGGTAAGAATTACAGCAAGTTGGGGATTTGCCCTGCTTTTCTCTTCGCGTGTTACTTGCGCAACATCGCGTCAATAAATTCTTTCCAGTTCCCCAGTTCAGTGTCAACCATAATACCCTCTCTTATTGTGCTGGCGATAATACGCCGTTTTTTTCTACAGGTGAATACGTTTCCACCTGTTATCTGTATCGGCAAAAGCAGGCAAAAGCGTTAATTTGCTCAAATTGCGTACTGACGCACATTTCAGCAAACCCCTAACGCAACGGGAGAAAATTCCAGGTGACAAGGCGTAGCACATTTTTCGGCTTAGGATAATTCTGATCAGGCTTATGGTACGGAAGGGAACTATTCAGGACGTTAATGAAAGCGGTTACTGGTCCTGAATATATCCTGTTGAGTAGCGGCGCGATTAATCGCACAACAGGAGTGAAAAACAAAAACAGCGCGATAAATCGCGCTGCTTCGAACACATAAGATCCAGACCTCCGGGTCGCCCCGGAAGTCCACTTTAAGCATCAGAAACGATCAAGGTTCATCACTTTGGTCCAGGCAGCCACAAAGTCATGCACAAACTTCTCGCGGCCATCGCTGCTGCCATACACTTCCGCCAGCGCGCGCAGAATCGCGTTAGAACCAAACACCAGGTCAGCACGGGTGGCGCTGTGTTTGGCGACGCCGCTGCTACGGTCACGCCCTTCGTACAGACCTTTCGCCTGATCTACCGCTTTCCATTCGGTCCCCATGTCGAGCAGATTGACAAAGAAGTCATTGCTCAACACGCCTTTGTTGGCGGTAAACACGCCGTGTTCGCTACCATCAAAGTTGGCACCCAGCACACGTAAGCCACCTACCAGTGCCGTCATTTCCGGTGCGGTCAGGGTCAGTTGTTGCGCTTTATCAATCAGTTGCGTTTCCGCCTCTTGCGTAGTGCCTGCACGCTGATAATTACGGAAACCATCGTAACCCGGCTCCAGCAGGGCAAATGCCTCGACATCCGTCTGCTCCTGGGTGGCATCGACACGACCGGCAGTGAACGGCACCTTAACCGCAACATTCGCCGCTTGCGCCGCCTGCTCAACACCGACCACCCCGGCCAGCACAATCACATCCGCCAGCGATGCTTTACCGGAGGCCTGTTGGATTGCCTTCAGTTTCGCCAGCGCAGGCTGGATACCGGCATTCACTTCCCAGCTGTTCTGTGGTGCCAGAGCCACGCGTGCGCCATTGGCACCACCACGTTTGTCACCACCTCGGAAAGTCGACGCGGAAGCCCAGGCCACCGCAACCAGCTCACCTACGGTCAGACCGGAATCGGCAATCGCCGTTTTCAGGTTGTCGATATCGGCTGCGGTTGGATTGTGTGACGGGTTCGGCAGCGGATCTTGCCAGATCAGTGCTTCTTTCGGCACTTCCGGGCCTAAGTAACGTGCAATCGGCCCCATATCGCGGTGAGTCAGTTTGAACCACGCGCGGGCAAAGGCTTCATTAAATGCCTGCGGATTGTTCAGGAAACGACGCGAGATCTTCTCGAACTCTGGATCAAAACGCAGCGTCAGGTCAGTCACCAACATGGTCGGCTTACGTTTTTTCGCCGGGTCAAAGGGATCTGGAATGATATCCGGTCCATCCACGGCTTCGTACTGAATCGCCCCCGCCGGGCTATGGGTTTTCACCCACTCATATTTGAACAGGTTCTCGAAGAAGTAGTTGCTCCACTGGGTCGGCGTTTGCGTCCAGACCACTTCAAGGCCCGAGGTGATGGCATCCGCACCGACACCGCTGTTGTAGCTGCTTTGCCAGCCAAAACCCTGAGATTCCAGCGGAGCCGCTTCCGGCTCAGCACCGACATGGCTGGCAGCACCGGCACCGTGGGTTTTACCCAGCGTATGACCACCGGCGATCAACGCCACGGTTTCTTCATCATCCATACCCATATTGCCGAAGGTGGCACGGATAGCCGGGGCCGCCGAGGCTGGATCGCCACTGGCGTTTGGACCTTCCGGGTTGACGTAAATCAGACCCATTTCGGTGGCAGAGAGGGGATTTTTTGCCAGCGCTTCTGGATGGCGGTGGGCCAGCCAGGTTTTTTCATCGCCCCAGTTCACATCCAGATCCGGTTCCCAGACATCTTCACGTCCGGCACCGAAACCGAAAGTGCGGAAACCCGCATTTTCCAGCGCCACGTTACCGGCGAGGATATAGAGGTCAGCCCAGGAAATTTTCTGACCATATTTTTGTTTTACCGGCCACAGCAGGCGGCGCGCTTTATCCAGGCTGACGTTATCCGGCCAGGAGTTCAGCGGCGAAAAGCGCTGCTGACCGCGACCGGAACCACCGCGCCCGTCGGTCATACGGTAAGTCCCCGCGCTATGCCAGGCCATACGAATAAACAAACCGGCATAGTTACCCCAGTCGGCAGGCCACCAGGGTTGAGAGTCGGTGAGCAGCGCTTTCAGATCGGCTTTCAGGGCAAAATAGTCAAGCTGGCTAAAGGCTTCACGATAGTTGAAGTCTTCACCGAGTGGATTCGAACGATTGGAATGCTGATTCAGTAAATCGACACGCAACTGCTTGGGCCACCAGTCACGGTTGTTGGTTCCGCCCCCCGCAGCAGGCAGGTCTGCACCCTGATGAAAGGGGCATTTGGCTGCTGTCGGGTTTGTTTCGTTTGAATTGCTCATGTTGCTCTCCGCTTTTTTAATTTGCGACTAGATTAAAACACCTCAATTGATAGGTAATACTCATTTAGATCAAACGATTTGATAGTTATTATCTTTATACAATAGTGGGCCTGCGCTTAATTGCCAGTGAGGATACAAGATCGCTGTTATCCCGTCTGGCAACCTTGTTACAATCCCTGGCCGACCACGCAATCCATCTTCACGCTAAAAGAGTAGTCAAATACTATGTTCCAGCTCTACGGCATTAAAAATTGTGACACCATTAAAAAAGCCCGCCGATATTTAGAGGCTTCTGGCATTGATTATCGCTTCCATGATTATCGGGTAGATGGCGTGGACGATGCGCTGTTGCAGTCGTTTATTGACACGCTGGGTTATGAGCCGTTGCTCAATACCCGTGGCACCACCTGGCGCAAACTGCCAGAAGCAGAACGCGAAGCGGTACAGGATGCTGACAGCGCCAAAGCCCTGATGCTGGCGCAACCTGCCATCATCAAGCGCCCGGTGCTGGCCGCGGCCAATGGCGACCTGCTGGTGGGCTTTAATGAATCCCTTTATCACGCGTTTATCCAGGAGAAGTCATAACATGTTTTGTCCGGTTATTGAGCTGGCTCAGCAGCTGATTCGCCGCCCTTCCCTCAGCCCGGATGATGCGGGTTGTCAGGCGCTGCTGATTGCCCGACTGGAGGCGATTGGCTTCCGGGTGGAGCCAATGCACATTGGTGATACCCTTAACTTCTGGGCAACGCGTGGTGAGGGTGAAACTCTGGCATTTGCCGGTCATACCGATGTGGTGCCGCCCGGTGATGCTAACCGCTGGATTAACCCCCCGTTTGAACCCACCATTCGTGACGGCATGTTGTTTGGTCGCGGTGCCGCCGATATGAAAGGATCGCTGGCGGCGATGGTGGTGGCGGCAGAACGCTTTGTTGCGGCCCATCCCAATCATAAGGGGCGTCTGGCCTTTTTGATCACCTCCGATGAAGAAGCCAGCGCCGTTAACGGCACGGTGAAGGTGGTTGAACGCCTGATGGCGCGCAATGAACGCATGGACTACTGCCTGGTGGGTGAGCCATCCAGCACCGAAGTGGTCGGCGATGTGGTGAAAAATGGCCGTCGCGGCTCCATCACCGCCAATCTGACCATTCACGGCGTGCAGGGGCATGTGGCTTATCCGCATCTGGCGGACAACCCGGTGCATCGCGCCATGCCTGCGTTAAATGAACTGGTGGCCACCGAGTGGGATCAGGGGAATGAATTCTTCCCACCAACCAGCATGCAGATTGCCAACGTCAAGGCAGGCACCGGCAGCAACAACGTGATTCCTGGCGAATTTTTCGTTCAGTTCAACTTTCGCTTCAGTACCGAACTGACCGACCAGATGATCCGTGAGCGTGTTGCCGCTCTGCTGGATCGCCACCAGTTACGCTACACGCTGGAGTGGAATCTTTCCGGTCAGCCGTTCCTGACATCACGCGGCAAGCTGGTGGATGCCGTGGTGAACGCGGTGGCACACTATAATGAAATCAAGCCGCAGTTGCTGACCACCGGCGGCACCTCCGACGGACGTTTTATCGCCCGCGTGGGAGCGCAGGTGGTGGAACTCGGCCCGGTGAACGCCACCATTCATAAAATCAATGAATGCGTGAAGGCGTCAGATTTGCAGATGCTGAGCCGTATGTATCAGCGCATCATGGAACAGCTGATCGCCTGAGACACGCATAAGGAGTGGGCAAATGGAATGGTTGAAAGAGTATTGGTGGATCCTGGTGATCCTGCTGATGGTCGGTATTTTGATGAACGTCTACAAAGACCTGAAACGTATCGACCATAAAAAATTTATGGAAAACAAACCGGATCTGCCGCCACATCGTGATTTCAACGACAAGTGGGACGATGACGACGACTGGCCCAAAAAGAAATAACATCTGGCACCATCGTAGCGGCGCGATTTATCGCGCAGTTTTTTCCCGCATCACGCACCAAACCGCGCGAGAAATCGCACCGCTACGGGACCATGAGTTACACCATCATCACCACATCATCATCGCCGGGTTTCGCACCGCTCAGCGCTTCGTCAAAGTAGCGACGCGGCACGGTATAGCGCAGATGATTCAACGCCAGTTCCATACTGCGATCGTCGATGGCATGTGGCAAATCCTCCACAATATCCAGCGTGACGTCACCGCCCAATGCCGTTAAACGCTGCGCCGCGTCCTCAGCATGCTGCATCGGGATCTGATCATCATAGTCGCCGTGAATCAGATGGATAGTGGTACGGGTACTGGCGCGTTCCGGTAACGTCACGTAACGTCCACTGAACGCCACCACGCGTCCGGCCAGATCCGGCTGGGCCTTCACGCCTTCCAGCACCATGGTGCTACCCTGCGAGAAACCAATCAGCGCCGTGGCTTCCGGTCGGACCCCACTTTGTTGCTGCCAGTGGCGCACCGATTCAATAAATTCCGGCATCGCCCCATCGACGCCCTGCTGTTCGGAACGATCGTGCGCCGGGATTTCGGCATACCATTTACGCCCCAGCGGTACGCTGCCGGGCAAGGGTGCCCCCACCGCCACCACCAGCGCTTCCGGGAAGGCACGCGCAAACCAACTCCCGATCTGCGCCATCGAGTCCGGGTTATCGTTGACACCGTGGTACAGCAGAAACAGCTGCGCGGGGTCGGTGCTCGGTTGCTGAACAATCACATAATGTAGTGCCATAATATCCTCCTGTGATCACTATACGCCGCTGTGAGCACAGTGATATTGGGAAAATTTGAACGAGATAATGGATTTATTGCAATGACGCGAGCCGTTGTTGCCAGCGAGATGCCGCACTGGCATCCCTGTCTGTCAGCGCCTGAGCCGCCTCAGCCCGTAGCTGCGCCATCAAGGCTTTGCGCCCACCACTCCCCACCTGACTCAGCGCTTGTTTTTGCACAAGTATGGCGTGCAACAACGGCTGTGGATGTTGTCGTATCAGGCGCTGCAAAGCCGCGTAGCTGGCCTCCCACGGACGTTGTGCCCAGGCAAAACCGGCCAGCAACGCCAGATCATCGTCATCGGGTTGCTGCTCCCCCTCCGGCTCCAGCGGCAGATTCAGTTCAATCAACTGTTGCAGCCACGGCCAGTCACGCGCCAACCTGCGGGCCGCCTGCTGTTGCAACATTTCGCCTGCTGGCGTCAGTGCCAGCATCGCCATCGCGGCGTAACATCCGCTACTGGCTTCGCGCTGTGAACCGATGCGTACCAGGATAAAACCGCAGCGCTGCCAGAAACGCCACAAAGCCTCGGTATAGCCAAAACTCACCGAGAGATAATCGCAACCCTGCGCTTGCTGACGGGCCGTCGCGACCAACGCGGTTCCAATACCACGCTGCCGCTGCGCCGCCATCACCGCGATACGGCTGATGCGTCGCGATCGCAAGGTGGCAGCCTCAACGAAACCGGCATGGGCGGCCAGCGATTGTGCCACCAGGTTTCCACGGGGACGACGCAACCCTGCCCATACTGACCAGGCCAGCGCGGGATCCAGCCCACCTTCCTCTACCAACCACAACGCCCCCTGAACGTTGTCTGGCGTACCCGCCAGCCAGAAACGCTGACCGGGAGCATCCAGCATCCGCCGCAAGTCGAGCGGCGAAGTACGATAGTGGGCACTGGCTAACAAGCGATACCCCGCAGCCAGGGCTTCGGCATGCTGTTCCGGCGCGGCGGGAAACAACGAGATCGCAGACGGCGGCGCACTCTCCTGCGCGTCCTCAAATAACAGGACATGACTGAGCCAGGCTTCTAACGGATCGTGCGGCGACCAGCGCAGTGGCTCATCCAGCGCGAAATAATGTACATCCGACAACGAGGCACAGAAGCGCAGCATAAAACCGCGCCCGGTCCCTTCATAACCCTGTACCGTGGTCGTCAGCAACACACGCGGAAAGCGTGCCACCAGCTTTGCAAGCAGCGGTGCCGGAATCGCCGCCGCTTCATCGATAATCAGCCACTCCGCCTGTGGAGGAGGATTGATCGCCAATAACGCATCCGGGGCGATAAACTGAAAATGCTCACCGGCAAACTGCGCCAGCACGTCGGTGGAGACTTTCGCGGGGGCGGTGACAAGGCAGGGGCGTTTTTCTCGCGCCAGCATACCCGCCAGCGCAGATTTGCCACGCCCACGCGCGGCGGTGATAACCGCCACCCCGGTGGGCATGGCCAGTAATTGTTGCAGGATACGCTGCTGTTGTTGCGGCGCCCGACAGTGCCACTCCGGCCAGGCGATCGCCTGCGGTGCACGCGCGGGATAGCCTTCCCGCAGCAACATCACCTGGGGATCATCAAGCATGCTCTGTTGTAATTGACGGGTGAAATGCGGCGTGGCGATCGCGACGGAGACATCCGCCCAACGCAGGCTGTCGGCATCCGCCTGGCTGGCCCATGCCTGCCACGGCGGCGTCAGCAACAACAGCCAGCTTCCGGCTTTCAGGGTACCCGCCAACGCGGCAAACGCTTCGGCATGGAAGCCATGACGGGCATCAAAAATAGCGTGCAGGAATTCCCGTCCCAGCAACGTGCGTAACGCCGCTGGGGCATGGGATGTCGCGCTGAGATCGGTTTGTTCGCCGATGCATAGCCAGTCACCTGCTAAGGTACTGCGCCACTGGGCAGCCTGCTGGCTCGTCCATGCGCTGCTGCCGCTGATCACGCACAGACGGCGAATGCCTGCCCGCTGCATCGCCGTGCTGACTTCACACAGGTTCATCCTTTGCTGGCAAAGGTGTTGCATTGACCAGGGTTGCCGCTGTCAAAACCCTGTTTGAACCAGGTATAACGCTGCTGCGACGTACCGTGGGTAAAGCTATCAGGCACCACCCGCCCCTGGCTTTTTTGTTGCAAGCGATCATCACCGATCGCCTCAGCTGCATTCAGCGCTTCCTGCAAATCCCCCACTTCGAGGATGTTCTGTTGCTGCATATAATGGCCCCAGACACCGGCAAAGCAGTCGGCCTGGAGTTCCAGCTTCACCGATAATTGATTAACCTGCGCCTGGCTGGCGCCCTGCTGCATCTGACGTACTTTGGGTTCGATCCCCAACAATTTCTGCACATGATGACCCACTTCATGCGCAATCACGTAGCCCTGAGCAAAATCTCCGCCCGCACCGAGTTTGGTTTTCATGTCATCGTAAAAAGACAAGTCGATGTAGACGGTCTGATCCGCCGGGCAGTAGAAAGGTCCCATTACCGACTGGCCAGTACCACAGCCGGTGCGCGTGGCACCGCGATACATCACCAGTTTCGGCGGCACATATTGTTTGCCCATCTGCTGAAACAGTTTGTCCCAGGTATCTTCAGTGGTCGCCAGGATCACCGAGGTGAATTTTGCGGCTTCATCCTGTGCCGGTTTCGCCTGACGCTGTTGTTGCGTGGTGGGCGTCAGATTGCCGCCACCTTCAAGCAGCGCCGTCAGGTCATAGCCGTAGTAACCGGCCACCGCCACGATGATTAATAGGATGATGCCGCCTTTACCACGCGGCAGACGGATCTGTCGACCTCCGCTGTAACCCGGCGATTGATCGCGTCGGTCTTCCACATTGTCGCTTTCGCGACGTCCCTGCCAGCGCATGGCATGCTCCTGTTTTGATCAAAATTGGCTTTGCATGATTTTAGATGGCGGCAGGAGGAAGCACCAGCGCGTAACGGCGCGATTTATCCTGCTATTCGGGACGCGGCACAAAAAAAAGCAGCGCGATAAATCGCGCCGCTACATGGGGTGCCGTCAATGGTTACCGATTAATTAATCCAGTTTCACGCCCAGACGGTGCGCCACTTCTTCATAGGCTTCGATCAGGCCGCCCAGGCTCTGACGGAAACGGTCTTTGTCCATTTTGTCCATCGTCTCTTTGTCCCACAGACGTGCACCGTCTGGTGAGAACTCATCGCCGAGTACGACTTCGCCTTTGAACAGACCAAACTCCAGTTTGAAGTCGACCAGGATCAGACCGGCGTCATCAAACATTTTGCTCAGCACGTCGTTCGCTTTGTAGGTCAGCTCACGCATGCGCGCCAGATTCTCTTTGCTCACCCAACCAAAGGTTTCGCAGTAAGATTCGTTCACCATCGGGTCGTGTTTGGCGTCATCTTTCAGGAAGAGATCAAACAGCGGCGGATTGAGCAACATGCCCTCTTCCACGCCCAGACGTTTAACCAGTGACCCTGCCGCACGGTTGCGCACCACGCATTCCACCGGCACCATCTCCAGCTTTTTCACCAGCGCTTCGTTATCCGACAGCAGCGCTTCCATCTGGGTCGGAATGCCCGCTTCCTGCAATTTGGTCATGATGAAATGGTTGAATTTGTTGTTCACCATTCCTTTGCGATCAAACTGCTCGATTCGTGCACCGTCTCCTGCTGACGTATCGTTGCGGAATTCAAGTACCAGCAGATCCGGATTGTCGGTGCTGTATACGGTTTTCGCTTTACCGCGATACAACTCAGCTCGCTTTTGCATCTTGTTAACTCCAAACATGAAAGAACCCGTGTTCAACAGCGGTTGCCCACTGCACGGCGGCAATACGCAATCGTTTACCTCGCCGGGCGCTATTATGCCAAAATCTCAAAAAAAAGGCCGGATATTCTCCGGCCTGAGGCAATTTATTTGTTCAGTGCGCCCTGCATCACCGCCACCAGCGCATCATTCTGCGACTGGGTCAGCACATGACCTTTAGGATCAATGAACTGTAGGCTGCTGCGGTTATCGAGATCACCGACCTGCAATTTATAATCGCCGTTCGGTAAGCCCGGATCTTTCGCACCAATGTCATCCCACGCGCCGCTGCCCGGCTGCTTGTAGGTGACGTTCAGACTGCCCTGCGAGCGATTGCTGTCGGTCACTTCCATGCCTGCGCGCTTCAGCGCCGCTGGCAGACGCTGCCAGGTCAGGTTGAACGGTGAACGCAGAATCAACAACGGCAAGCCAGTGTCATCAGCACCACTCTGAACGGCAATCTGGCCTACACCACGACCGGCTGCGGCATCCTGAGCTGCGGTATCGATCTTATCCATACCGGTGCTGAGGTCGTTCAACATCTGCGCGGTGTAGCGCTGGATTTGAACCGGCGTCGTCACCGTCTGACCTGACTGTTGCAGCTCAAGCAGACGCACCGTCAGCACCTGCTGATAGCCCTGATTCTGCACGCTGACCTGGTAACGGCCACGATACTGGTTGTCTTCATCCGCACGGTTCCACTGCACCCAATCGGTGGTCAGCTGCTGGGCAGCATCATCACGCTGGGCGATCGGGAATTTGTACGACTGCACCACGTTCACCACCTGAGACCAGATGGAGCCACGGCTGCTTTCCACTGCCAGAACACCGGTATTGCCGGTGAACTGCGCGCGTGTACCGTTCATCAGCGCCAGCGGCTGGGCAGGCGGACGGATATCCAGCTCTTTACCTACCGCGCCTTTGGCAACGGCATGCGGTACATCATAATCACCATTCTGCACAGGCAGAATCATTCCCGCCGGGGCTTTTAAATCATGCAGTTCAGGCGCCTGCAAGTAAGATTCATCACCACTGACCTGGCGCTTATAACGCTGATCGCTGGAACAAGCTGACAGCAGCATCAGGGTGGACAAACCCACCACAGTCGCCAGCGTCGAGCGCTTCACTGTATAACGCATTGATTCTCCCTAATTATCGCAGACCCGCTTTGATCAATGCCTGCGCCGTTTTGCTCTGACCGGCTTCGGTCAGCGGCGTCATTGGCAAACGCAGCGTGTCATCCGCGATTAATCCTAGTTGTTTCGCGGCCCATTTCACCGGGATAGGATTGGGTTCACAGAAAAGCGTCTGGTGCAGGTGCATCAGACGCTGATTCAGGCGACGCGCTTCGGCGAAGTTGCCCTGCTGCGCCAGTGCGCACAGTTCAACCATTTCACGAGCCGCAATGTTGGCCGTGACCGAAATAACGCCTTTACCGCCCAGTTGCATGAAGTCCAGCGCGGTGCCGTCATCGCCACTTACCAGAATGAATTCATCATCAACCAGCTCTTGGATCTGACTAACCCGCGATAAGTTCCCGGTTGCCTCTTTGATTCCGATAATATTTTTGATTTCGGCCAGACGCGCAACGGTTTCCGGCAGCATGTCGCAACCAGTTCGTGAAGGCACGTTATACAGCATCTGGGGCAGATCGGTGCTTTCCGCAATCGCTTTGAAGTGCTGGAACAAGCCTTCCTGCGTCGGACGGTTGTAATACGGGGTTACGGTCAGGCAACCCACCACACCGGTGCCGGTAAAGCGTTTGGTGAGCGAGATCCCTTCAGCGGTGGCATTTGCGCCGGTTCCGGCAATCACCGGAATACGGCCATCGGCCAGTTCGAGGGTCATCATCACCACATCGCCATGCTCTTCATGGCTGAGGGTGGCTGATTCGCCGGTGGTGCCAACAGAAACAATCGCCGCGGTGCCGCTGGCGACATGATAATCAATCAGTTTTTTCAAACTCGCGCGGCAGACATTGCCTTTGTCATTCATTGGCGTTACGAGCGCAACAATACTTCCGGTGAACATGGGCGATCCCCTCGACAAACAAGTGCTTCATGGTACGTTTTACGCTGTGGGAAAAGCAAGCGAGCCACGCCATTCCCGCGCTTGTCAGCAGTTTTTTTTATGTTTACCTTATGGTTATTAGCGAACACACAGGAAATGTCATTTTGTCGCAGCCACAGCCTCACCATCTGGTGATCACCGCATTGGGCGTTGATCGTCCGGGTATTGTGAATACCATCACCCGCCATGTCAGCAGCTGCGGCTGCAACATCGAAGACAGTCGCCTGGCGATGCTCGGTGATGAATTCACCTTTATTATGCTGCTCTCCGGAAGCTGGAATGCCATTACCCTGATTGAATCCACCCTGCCGATGAAAGGGGCTGAGCTGGAGTTGTTGATCGTGATGAAGCGCACCAATGCGCGCGCCACGCCACCAATGCCGGCCACCGTCTGGGTTCAGGTTGAAGTTCCGGATTCCCCGCATATCATCGAGCGGTTTACCGACCTGTTCGATAAACATCAAATGAACATTGCTGAATTGGTTTCGCGCATTCAACCGGCGCAGGATGGTGTACCGCCTACCCTGTATATTCAGATGACGGCGCACAGCGCTGAAGGCGCGCGTATCGAACCGGCGTTTAATCAACTCTGTCAGGAACTGCACGCCCAGGGTACGATTCGCTTATATAGCGTGGCGGATGATGCCGTACCGCACTGATGCGACCTCCGGGTTATTTCGTCACACACTCTGTCCGGATTGGATAAACAGTGTGCGGAAATAACCCTGACGGTAAACTCCACCTGGCACTTTTGGCCCTGATGGTGTATTACCCACAGCATGAAGAAAAAAATGGAGAGTTGTGATGAATCCACTGAAAGCCGGTGATACCGCACCGAAATTTAGCTTGCCCGATCAGGATGGCGAACAAGTAAATTTGGCCGACTTCCAGGGACAGCGCGTTCTGGTCTATTTCTACCCGAAAGCCATGACGCCGGGCTGCACCGTACAGGCCTGCGGCCTGCGCGACAACATGGATGAATTGAAAAAGGTCGGTGTGGAAGTGCTGGGTATCAGCACTGACAAACCGGAGAAGCTATCGCGTTTTGCCGAAAAAGAGCTGCTGAACTTTACGCTGCTGTCTGATGAAGACCATCAGGTATGCGAACAGTTTGGCGTCTGGGGTGAGAAAACCTTTATGGGTAAAACCTACGACGGCATTCACCGCATCAGCTTCCTGATTGATGGTAATGGCAAGGTGGAGAAGGTGTTCGACGATTTCAAAACGTCTAACCACCACGACATCGTGCTGGATTACCTCCAGTCAGCCTGATGAGCAACGGGTGCGTACCACGCACCCGTTTTCTTTAATTCACGATAGTTTCTTCCGGCCAGGCCCGAACCACCGCTTTGATTAACGTAGCAAGTGGGATGGCGAAGAACACGCCCCAGAAGCCCCACAACCCACCGAAAATCACGACCGACAGAATGATCACCAGCGGGTGCAGGTTGACCGCTTCCGAGAACAGAATCGGTACCAGGACGTTACCATCCAACCCCTGAATCACCAGATAAACCACAAACATGGTCCAGAAGTCGCTGCCCAGGCCCCACTGGAACAGCCCCACGCCAATGACCGGGATGGTCACCAGCATCGCACCGATATAAGGGATCAGGACCGATACCCCAACCAGCACCGCCAGCAGCAGCGCGTAGTTAAGGCCGAGCAGCAGAAACGCCAGCCAGCTCACCACGCCCACCGCCACCATCTCCAGCACTTTGCCGCGAATATAGTTGGTGATCTGTTGGTTCATCTCCTGCCACACCACGCCTGCCAGGCCACGGTTGCGCGGCAATACGCGACGCACCGCATTTAACATCTGCTCTTTATCCTTCAACAGGAAAAACACCATCAGCGGCACCAGCACCAGGTAAATCATCAACGTCATCAGCCCAACCAACGACGCCAGTGAATATTTCACCAGCGACTCACCTAGCCCGGTCAGGCGGCTGCGTAAGTTTTCAACCACGATGTCGATGATGCCCGCATCCACCAGTGCCGGATAACGCTTCGGCAGTCCGGCGGCAAACAGGTAAAGTTTGTTGAGCATATTGGGGAGATCGCGGGTGAGGTTGATGCCCTGCTGCCATGCGACGGGTGCAACAATCAACACCATCACCAGCACGATACCGCCGAACAGCACCAGCACGATGCTGGAAGCCCAGGTGCGGCTACATCCCACCCGCTCTAAACGGACTGTTGGCCACTCCAGCAGATACGCCAGCACCAGCGCCACCAACAGCGGGGCCAGCAAGCCACTAAAGAAGAAGAGGATAAGAAACGCCGCCAGCAAAATTGCCACCAGGCCAATTGCCTGGGGATCGCTAAAGCGACGTCTGTACCATTGAATAAGCAGAGCCAGCATACCTTTCCTTTCCCGTAACGGTGCGATTTATCGCGCAAACCCGTGCACTATACGGGAAAAATCTGCGCGATAAATCGCGCCGCTACAAATCCATAATGTCTCTTTAACGCGTAATACTACTGACCAGCGCATCCTGCCCGGCCAGCATCACACAATTTCGTCCGGCATTTTTCGCCTGATACAAGGCCGCATCGGCCTGTTTCAGGCTCTGCTCCTGTGAGCCGTTGTCCGGCTGCCACAGCGCGATACCCACCGAGATGGTGATATTCCCCACCGCATCAATCCAGCTATCAGCAATGCTTTGACGCAACCTTTCGGCAATGATTCTCGCCTCTTCCGGCGTAGTCCCCGGCAGCAACATCAAAAACTCTTCGCCGCCATTACGGCAAACCACATCGGTCTGACGAGCACTGCTTCGCAACGCCTGCGCCACTTTTTTGATCACCTCGTCACCCACGTCATGACCAAAGTTGTCGTTGACCCGTTTGAAGTGATCAATATCCAGCGCCAGCACTGTAAACGGCTGACGCATGGCAAGGAAGTAATCCAGCACCGCACCGAGGCCGCGTCGGTTAAGCAAATTTGTCATCGGATCCGTCTGGACTTCGGATTTCAGCCGTCCGATTTTATCCTGCACCAGACCGATACCGGTCAGCATCGCGCGTTTAACCTGCGCGGCTTCAAAGTACCAGGCGCGGATACCATTGATCTCACCGGACACGCTTTGGGTATCCATCTGGCTGGCCTTACGCGCCAATTGCCACAGCGGTAAGGCAATCAGACGCGAAAGAATGACTGCCGCCAGCAGGGTTAACAACGCAAAAGGCACCGAGTTTTTCAACACTTTCAACAACAGGCCGGAGAGCGGTGCCAGCGTCACGTCGGTCGGTTTCAGCGCTACCACCATCCAGCCGGTGGTAGGCACAATCGCATAACCGGCCAACTTCGATGTCTCTTCATCCATCAATTGCAATGAACCGTTAGTCCGATTCTGACGCTCCTGGTCACTGATAATCCCCGGTACCGTTTTACCAATCAGTTGACTGTTCTGGTGATACAGCACCTGGTCATTACGATCCAATACATAGACATGCGTGCCATCGCGATAAAACTGCTCGCCGAGTAACGCATTGAGAATACTTTTCTTTTTCAGATAAATCGTGCCGCCAATGTAGCCCAGATAGCGTCCATCGTTGCTCCAGATTGGCCAGGAAATAAACACAATCAGGTTATTCGCTACCGAAAGCGTCGGTTTACTGACCATAGGTTGGCGTTTCGCCAGGGCTTCACGCGATGCCTGACTGGTGAGATGCATACCTTTTAACATCATCGATTCCGGTGAAATGGCTTTCACTACGCCATCGGTATCGACTATCGCCACCGAGTTGAAGCTGTTGGTTTGCTCGCGCAGGCGATTCACCTCTTCCTGAGCCAGCTCAGAGTTATCAAAATCATTGCCCAGTTTTGTCGCGCTGTAGTGCAACTGTGATTCAGCCAGTTGAAAGAAGACTTCAGTGGTGGAAGCCAGTTTGGTGGCATAAGCGCGATTGGCTTCGAGGGTGCTTTCGATCAGGACCATGCGTTGCACCCGCCATGTTGCGTACAACGCATTAGCGAGCGTGATAACAATACTGGTGATCGCCAGCAGCATGATTAGCGTGCGCAGATCAGTTTTAGGCCAGATGCGCGTTAACATGGCGCACCCGCCATCAGGAGTCTGTTCATCATTGGTGTGCCTGGCAGTCTTGTTATTGTTGGACGTACTTACCCTGGTGAGGTAACGGAGAATTGTACACCCACAACCCAATTTGAGCACTAAGCATCCCGCCGACACCTCAATTCTTTTGCTTTTATCTGGCGCTAATTAGTCAATTAATCCGTTTATATCGTAAAAGGGAAACGGTCCGGGATAATCGTCAATCGCACAAAATTTCGCGATGGCTTTCGACTGGGTGCCCTAGTTAGCCCATTCCGACGTGCAGTTGTAGCAAATCGGGGTCAGCAGCCTGAGTCAACCCGCTGAAGAACGAACAAGATGACAGCAGCGCATGCTGCCGTCTGGGGAAAATTACAGCATCAGGAAGGCATAACCTTCGTTTTGCAGCGTCGCCACGGTGGTGCCGCTGGAGAGGGTATGCGTCACCATCGGGTCAATCCATTCACGCTCCAGTTGATGGAAAGCCACCGACTGATCGCAAATCGATACCTTGACCCCGGCTTTTTCCAGTTCGCTGATCAACTTCAGGTTAGGGTTATCCACGCCGTAGGCTTTGCGGAACTGTTCATTGTTCAGCGCTGCGGGGACTGCATCGCTATTGATCGACACCACAAAGTTCAGTTGCTCCAACGGCACACCGGCAGCGTAATAAAGATTCGTTACCCGTGCCACCCGCTCCAGCCCGAGATTTGGCTGGCGAATATCCCCCTCACTGCGGTTAATCTGGAACACGATTTTATTGCTCAAACCAGGCGTGCTGGCCGGATTGTATGCAGGCGTGTCAACAAAGTGGATCTTGCCGTAACCCGCGATTGCTGGCGTGCTCCAGAAATCGGCCGGTTCGGTTTTCTTATCCGCAAAGCGGTCGCTGAATTTATCGACCATATCGGGAATCTGGAGCACATTGCCGCCAACAAAACCGGCCAGTGCTGCCACAACAATGTATGTCGCTGGACGCATTTCACTTCTCCTCAACCATCATCAAAATGCCTGTTTACATTTGCAACCACGCATAACCCTGATTTTGCAGCGTCGACACCGTGGTCGGGCTGGAGAGCGCGTGAATCACCGATTTATCGATCCAGTCATTGGGATAATGATGAAACGCCACCGACTGATCGCACACCGACACCTTTACCCCTTGCTTGTTCAACTCCGCAATCAGCGGCAGATTGGGGTTATCGGTGCCATAAAATTGTTTGAAATGCGTGTTATCCAGCATCGCCGGGGTGGCATCTCCGGTGACCGATACCACAAAATGCAGCTGATCGGCCGGTACGCCCGAGGCGATGTAGAGATTAACCACCCTTGCTACGCGCTCAAGGCCGAGATTAGGCCGGGCAATATCACCTTCGTTTTTAGTGAGCTGAAAGACGATCTTGTTGCTCAGTCCAGGCACAGGTTTAAAAGCGGCATCGGCTTCGTAATGGATCTTGCCGTACCCTTCGATACCTGGGGTACTCCAGAAACCTTCCGGGTCCGCTGGTGGAGCAGAAAAGTGGTTCATTACACGTTGATAGATGTCATCGCTTCTGCTGACGACAGCACCGACAAAACCCCCAACAATCGCGATCAGGGCCCAGGAGACAGCAGTACGCATAGAGACACTCCGGCAGGCATGGAAAGTCCGTTTGAACAAAGTACGTTATCTATACCACACCAGGACAACGCCTAAAGCAGGCGGATTTACTGCCCGCGCACGGTTTACTTGCAGGAAAAATAATTAGCGAGACTAATTGAATAACAACCTTGATGGAGCCTGAGCGAGGAGTTGAAAAATAGCTGGTCGGAAGTTTTGCCGGTAACAGGCATTGTCATGACAAACACCGACTTAAAATATGGCCGTCTTAATGTACAGTGCCGCATTTAACCTTTTGCGGCATGATAAAGAATGTCGATGAATAAAATGGGCCAGTTCGGGCTTAGATAGCTTGTTTTTCAGAGAAAACCTGGAAAAACTTATGCCAGGTTCAATAATTTTGAGTAACTTTACCAATCTTTAATCTGAGCCAACCGAAAACAGCCTGCTGGCGTCCAGGTCGCTTTATTCAAATTTTTGCTGCTTTTATCAACAGGCAACAGCAACATTTTGCATTCATCACATCCCCCTGCTTTGCTTGCTTGTATGCTGCGGGTGGTTAAGATAAACAATCATCCCAACATTGGTAGCGGCGCGATTTATCGCGCGTCTTTCAAAACTGCGCGATAAATCGCGCCGCTACGAATGTGCGTTAACTGAATGGCTTTACAGAACATTTGCACCACTTAACGGTCCAATTTCCGGACACTTTTTACAGGATCAAGGCATGTTTAACCGGTTGAAAAAATCAGCGCTGGCAGCCCTTATTCCTGCGCTGCTTCTCACGCCAGTGCTGAGCGTCAGGGCTGACGTGAGCGACTCTCTGCCCGATATTGGCACCACAGCAGGCGCAACGCTGTCGATTAACCAGGAATTACAGATCGGTGATTTCTATGTACGACAGCTGCGGGCCAGTGCACCACTGATCAACGATCCGCTGTTAAATCAATATATCAATCAACTCGGACAGCGGCTGGTGGCGCACGCCGATTCGGTGCGTACACCGTTTCATTTTTATCTGATCCAGAATGATGAGCTGAACGCCTTCGCCTTCTTCGGTGGCAACGTGGTGCTGCACTCGGCGCTGTTCCGCTTTACCGATAATGAAAGCCAGCTGGCATCGGTGATGGCGCATGAAATTTCGCACGTCACCCAGCGCCATCTGGCGCGTGCGATGGAAGAGCAAAAACGCAATGCACCGCTGACCTGGGTCGGTGCGCTTGGCTCGATTCTGCTGGCTATTGCTAACCCGCAAGCGGGTATGGCCGGGTTAATGGGTACCCTCGCCGGAACCCAACAGGGTATGATCAGCTTTACGCAAGCGAATGAACAGGAGGCCGATCGCATCGGCATTCAGGTGTTGCAGCGTGCCGGGTTTGATCCCCAGGCGATGCCAAATTTCCTGCAAAAACTGGCTGACCAGAGCCGCTTCTCCTCCAAACCCCCGGAAATTCTGCTGACTCACCCCCTGCCCGATAGCCGCCTGGCGGATGCGCGCAACCGCGCGAACCAGATGCGACCGGTGGTGGTGCAATCATCGCAGGATTTTTATATGGCGAAGGTACGCGCACTTGGCATGTATTCCACCGGTCAAAACCAACTGACAGATGACCTGCTCGATCAATACGCCAAGGGTAATACCCGCGAACAGCAGGCTTCGCAATACGGCAAAGCGGTGCAGTTTTTACAGGCGAAAAGCTTTGAAAACGCGAAGAAAATCATCTCCCCGATGCTGACTAAACAACCGGATAATGTCTGGTTTCTCGATATCATGAGCGATATCGACATCGGTCTGAATCAGCCACAACAGGCCATCAAGATGTTGAGCAGCGCCAAGGGCAGCAACAGCAATCCGGTGATTCAGCTCAACCTCGCCAATGCCTATGTCGAAGCCAAACAACCGGCCAATGCCAGCCGTATTCTTCATCGTTATACCTGGTCGAATCCCAACGATCCTAACGGCTGGGATCTGCTGGCGCAGGCATCGGCAGCCCAGGGTTTACAGGATGAGGAGTTGTCGGCACGCGCGGAGGGCCTGGCGTTAAATGGTCAGATGGATCAGGCGATCAGAGCGCTTAGCAGCGCCAGCGCCCAGGTACCGCTCGGTAGCCTGAAACAGGCGCGTTATGACGCGCGCATTGATCAATTCAGAGAGCTGCAAAAACGCTTCCAACAGTATCAAAAAGGATCTTAATCATGGTGACCATTTATCATAATCCACGTTGCAGCAAGAGCCGCGAGACGCTGGCGCTGCTGCAACAGCAGGGAGTGCAGCCGGACGTGGTGCTGTATCTGGAAACACCGCCTGATGCGCAAACGCTGAAAGCGTTGCTGAAAAAACTGGGTATGACGAGTGCACGCGAGCTGATGCGCCGCAAAGAAGATCAGTATAAATCGCTGGGGTTAGCTGAACCCGGTCTTAGCGAGGATCAGCTGATCCAGGCGCTGGTTGAGCATCCCAAACTGATCGAGCGCCCGATTGTGATCAACGGTGAACAGGCGTGCCTTGGCCGCCCGCCCGAAGCGGTGCTGGAGATTATTTAAAGCCCCAGCGCTTCTTTAACAAAGGGAATGGTGAGTTTACGCTGCGCGCTGATGGAGGCGCGATCCAGTCGATCCAGGGTTTCAAACAAAGTACGCATTTCGCGGTCGAGGCGTTTCAACAGGAAACGCCCGACATCCTCCGGCAATTCAAAGCCGCGGATCCCGGCACGCAATTGCATCGCCTGCAACTTGTCGTCATCCGACAATGGCTGTAAACGGTAAATCTGGCCCCAGTCGAGACGTGATGCCAGATCCGGCAACCCGAGATTGAGCTGGCGCGGCGGGCGATCGCCGGTGATCAACAGACGGGTTTTGCCGATTTCCAGAATGCGGTTATAGAGATCAAAGATCGCCATCTCCCACTCGGCGTCCCCGGCGATGCACTCGATATTATCGATGCACACCAGTGCCAGATGCTCCATCCCTTCCAGCACTTCCGGTACGAACCAGGTGCGTTTGTCCAGTGGGACATAGCCGACCGCTTCACCGCGTGCCGACATTTCGGCACAAGCAGCGTGCAGCAGATGGCTGCGGCCACCACCTTCGCGCGACCAGAAATAGAGATAGCTGCCGTGTTGTTGCACCAGCGCACCCTGAAGTGCGGCTAACAGGGACGGATTTTCCCCAGGCCAAAAGCTGGCAAAGGTTTCGTCATCAGGTAAGTAAAGTGGCAGTGAAAGCTGTGCCGGCGTGTTCAGAAGCACCTCAGCGTATGAACGGGCAGAAAACGGGGCAAGTCTATCACGATCCTTGCCAGAGATGAACCGGGCTTCCCTGCCCGGCAAACGCGCTTAGGGTTCGCGTTGCTCTTCAGCATCCAGAACCACTTCTTCCGGACGTAACAAGCTGATTACGCGGAAGATCAGGCTGAGTGCCACGCCAACAATGGTCGCCAGCGCCATACCTTTCAGCTCGGCGGCACCGATATGCACTTTGGCACCGCTGACGCCGATGATCAGGATTACCGAAGTGAGGATCAGATTCTGCGCTTTGTTGTAATCCACTTTGGATTCAATCAGCACACGAATACCTGAAGCACCGATCACCCCGTACAGCAGCAGTGACACGCCACCCATCACTGGCACCGGAATCGCCTGAATCGCGGCGGCCAGTTTGCCGACGCAGGAGAGCAGAATCGCCAGGATTGCCGCCCCGCCGATCACCCAGGTGCTGTAGACACGGGTGATCGCCATGACGCCGATGTTCTCACCGTAGGTGGTGTTGGGGGTTGAACCAAAGAAACCGGAGATCATGGTGGAAAGGCCGTTGGCGAACATGGAACGATGCAGGCCCGGATCGCGGATCAGATCTTTTTTCACGATATTCGCCGTCACCACCAGGTGACCAACGTGCTCGGCGATTACCACCAGCGCCGCAGGCAGAATGGTCAACATCGCCGCCCACTCAAAACGTGGCGTATAGAACGTCGGCAGTGCAAACCACGGCGCATTCTCAACCGACGCCCAGTTTACGATGCCCATAAAAGAAGAAAGCGCGTAGCCAACCAGCACACCAATCAGAATCGGGATAATGGCAAAGAAGCCACGGAACAGCACGGAGCCAAACACGGTAACACCCAGCGTCACCAGCGAAATAAACACGGTGGTGCCATCAGGTGAGGTGCCCTCAGCAGGCAGCAGACCAGCCATATTGGCCGCCACGCCCGCCAGCTCAAGGCCGATCACCGCCACAATCGCACCCATTGCCGCAGGCGGGAACATCACGTCCAGCCAGCCGGTGCCCGCCTTTTTCACTATCAGGGCAACAACACAGAACAGGAAACCGCAGAGGATGAAGCCGCCCAGCGCGACTTCATAGCCCAACGGTAACAGCAGCAGCACCGGAGAAATAAAGGCGAAGCTGGAGCCGAGATAAGCCGGGATTTTCCCTTTACAGATGAAGAGATACAGCAGCGTCCCTACCCCGTTAAACAGCAGCACCGTGGCCGGGTTGATGTGAAACAAAATCGGCACCAGCACGGTTGCGCCAAACATGGCGAACAGATGTTGCAGACTGAGTGGAATGGTTTTGAGTAGCGGCGGTCGTTCGCTAACGCCGATGGCGCGACGAGTCATTCAGTGATCCCCTTGAGTTGTGTGGTGCATTTTTGCCAAAAAAAAGCCGACTCTCTGGCCGGCTGCTTTATTTATTTGGTTCCGAAAATCTTGTCGCCGGCATCGCCGAGACCAGGAATAATGTATCCCTTCTCGTTCAGGCCTTTGTCGATTGAAGCGGTATAGAGTTCAACATCCGGATGCGCTTTTTCCAGCGCGGCAATACCTTCCGGTGCCGCCACCAGCACCAGCACCTTGATGCTGTTACAACCGGCTTTTTTCAGCAGGTCGATAGTCGCGATCATCGAGCCGCCGGTTGCCAGCATTGGATCCACCACCAGCGCCATGCGCTCTTCGATGTTGGAAACCAGTTTCTGGAAGTACGGTACCGGCTCCAGCGTCTCTTCATCACGGTAAACGCCGACCACGCTGATACGCGCGCTCGGTACGTGTTCCAGCACGCCTTCCATCATGCCCAGACCGGCACGCAGAATCGGTACGACGGTAATTTTTTTGCCTTTGATTTGTTCGATTTCTACCGGGCCATTCCAGCCTTCAATCGTAACGCGCTCGGTTGCCAGGTCGGCAGTGGCTTCATAAGTCAGCAGGCTGCCAACTTCTGACGCCAGTTCGCGGAAGCGTTTAGTACTGACATCATGCTCACGCATCAGGCCCAGTTTATGTTTGACCAGCGGGTGTTTGACTTCCACGATCTTCATGATTGTTCTCCCGGAATTGAGTTGAGCTAAAAAAAAATCGCGGGATTATACCGCCTTTTTCCTGCTACGCCATATGTCATTGGTCAATACAACGCCTTCCAGCATCTGAGATTAAGGATTAGCGAAAAAGCGATGCCGTGCAAAGTGGGCGTGAGATGGGACTCGCAAACGTTTGCCTGCGCTGGTAGAATTACGCCGCTTTATTTTAACCACCAACCGCAACTCGCGTGGGGATTCCGCAGTGACCGACAAGACCTCTCTCAGCTACAAAGACGCCGGTGTTGATATTGACGCAGGTAACGCTCTGGTTGACCGCATTAAAGGCGTAGTGAAAAAGACCCGCCGCCCGGAAGTGATGGGTGGACTGGGGGGCTTTGGCGCGCTTTGTGCGCTGCCGCAGAAATACCGCGAGCCAGTGCTGGTCTCCGGCACCGACGGCGTCGGCACCAAGCTGCGTCTGGCGATGGATCTTAAGCGCCATGACAGCATCGGTATCGATCTGGTGGCGATGTGCGTGAACGATCTGGTGGTGCAAGGCGCTGAGCCGCTGTTCTTCCTCGACTACTATGCCACCGGCAAACTGGATGTCGACACCGCTTCCTCGGTGATCACCGGTATCGCTGAAGGTTGTTTGCAATCAGGCTGTGCGCTGGTTGGCGGTGAAACCGCAGAGATGCCTGGCATGTATCACGGCGAAGATTACGACGTGGCGGGTTTCTGCGTCGGCGTGGTGGAAAAATCAGAGATCATCGACGGCTCGAAAGTGCAGGATGGCGATGTTCTGATCGCGCTGGGTTCCAGTGGCCCGCACTCTAACGGTTACTCGCTGGTACGTAAGATCCTGGAAGTCAGCCAGACTAACCCGGAAACCAAACAGCTGGAAGGCAAACCGCTAGCCGATCATCTGCTGGCACCGACCCGCATTTACGTGAAAAACATCCTGAGCCTGATCGAACAGGTTGATGTGCACGCCATTGCGCACCTGACCGGTGGTGGCTTCTGGGAAAACATTCCGCGCGTACTGCCGGATAACACTCAGGCGGTGCTGGAAGAAAGCAGCTGGCAGTGGCCGGCAGTGTTCAACTGGTTGCAGCAGGCTGGTAATGTTAGCCGTCACGAAATGTACCGCACCTTTAACTGTGGCGTGGGCATGGTGATTGCGCTGAGCGCAGCCGAAGCTGATAAAGCGGTACAGCTGATGACTGACGCAGGTGAGCAGGCGTGGAAGATTGGTGTGATCAAAGCGTCTGATTCTGAAGAGCGTGTGGTTATCAACCCATGAAAAAACTGGTTGTACTGATCTCCGGCAACGGCAGCAATCTTCAGTCCATCCTTGACGCCTGCGCAAGCGGGCGTATTAACGGCAGCGTGGCTGCCGTTTTCAGTAATAAATCCTCGGCGCTGGGGTTAACCCGTGCGCAGGAAGCCGGTGTGCCGACTCATGCGCTGGCTGCCAGTCAATTCGCTGACCGTGACGCCTTTGATCGCCAGCTGATGCAGGAGATTGATGCTTACGCCCCTGACTTGGTGGTGCTGGCGGGATATATGCGTATCCTCAGCCAGGCATTTGTCGCGCATTATCATGACCGTCTGGTCAATATCCACCCTTCCCTGTTGCCAAAATATCCCGGCCTGCATACCCATCGTCAGGCACTGGAGAATGGCGACGCAGAGCATGGTACTTCGGTGCATTTCGTCACCGATGAACTGGATGGCGGGCCGATTATTTTACAGGCGCGCGTACCGGTGTTTGCCGATGATACGGAAGAGGATGTTACCGCCCGCGTGCAGCACCAGGAACACGCCATCTATCCGCTGGTGATTAGCTGGTTTGTGGAAGGACGTTTGCAGATGCGCGAGGGTGCGGCCTGGCTGGATGATCAACCGCTGCCACCGCAGGGCTACGCTCACGATTGATCTCAGATTCAATACTGACTTCGCGCGATAAATCGCGCCGCTACCGTATTTGCAACCCTCCGTAGCGGCGCGATTTATCGCGCTTGTTCTTTGTATTTTCCTCAACCAAATCGACCGGTAATGTAATCTTCCGTACGCCGCGCTTGCGGTGAAGTGAAGATCCGATCCGTCTCATCAAACTCCACCAACTGCCCGTTATGCATAAACGCGGTGTAATCGGACACGCGCGCCGCCTGCTGCATGTTGTGCGTTACCAGCACCAGCGTGAAATGCTGCTTGAGCGTCGTCATTAATTCTTCAATCACCAGCGTGGAGATGGGATCGAGCGCGGAAGTTGGCTCGTCCAGCAATAAGACTTCCGGTTCAATGGCGATCGCGCGTGCAATCACCAACCGTTGCTGTTGACCGGTCGAGAGGGTTAACGCGTTTTGCCCCAGCTGATCTTTCACTTCACTCCATAACGCCGCCGCGCGTAGCGCACGTTCGCAGGCTTCATTCAATATCCGGCGGTCACGCACCCCTTGCAAACGCAGGCCATACACCACGTTTTCATAAATTGATTTGGGGAACGGGTTAGGTCGCTGAAACACCATGCCGACACGGCGACGCAGTGCAGCCAGATCCTGCTCCGGTTGCATAATGGCATGCTGCCCCAGCCAAATCTCCCCTTCCATGCGGCTACCATCAATCACATCATTCATGCGATTAAAACAACGCAGCAACGTCGATTTGCCACAGCCGGAAGGGCCGATCAGCGCCGTGATATGGTTCTTCGGCAGTTGCAGGTCAATGTTATTCAGCGCCTGGCGCTCGCCATACCACAGCGAAAGCTGATTAACCTTGAGGGCAATGTCGTAATCAGGGGTCATGTGGAGAACCTTTTAATGCGTCATAAGCCGGTAACGCTCACGCAGGCGGTGGCGCAACACCATCGCCAGCAGGTTGAGCGACAGGATAATTACCACCAGCAACAGGGCGGTGGCATAAACCAGCGGGCGGTCAGCGTCGATATTCGGGCTTTGAAATGCCAGATCGTAAATCTGAAAACCGAGGTGCATAAACTTGCGGTCAAGATGTAAATACGGAAATACCGCGTCCACCGGGAGTTCCGGCACCATCTTCACCACGCCAACCAGCATCAATGGGGCGGTTTCCCCGGCCGCACGCGCGACCGCCAGAATCAAACCGGTCAACATCGCTGGCACTGCCAGTGGCAACACCACGCGCCACAGGGTTTCCGCCTGAGTGGCTCCCAGCGCCAGCGATCCCTGTCGCAGGCTGTCCGGAATGCGTGATAATCCTTCCTCGGTGGCGACGATCACCACCGGCAACGTCAGCAACGCCAGCGTCAGCGCCGCCCATAACAAACCCGGGGTGCCAAATGTCGGGTTTGGCAGTGCGCGTGAGTAAAACAATTGGTCGATAGTGCCGCCAATCAGCCAGACAAAAAAGCCAAGGCCAAACACGCCGTACACAATCGATGGCACACCCGCCAGATTGACCACCGCAATTCGTACCAGCCGGGTCAGAGCATTACGTCCAGCATATTCATGCAGCCAGAGTGCCGCCACCACGCCAAGCGGCATAACGATGACCGACATCAGCAGTACCATCAGCACGGTGCCAAAAATTGCCGGTAGCGCGCCACTTTCGCTTTCGCCCGCCGCCGGATTATTGCTGACGAATTGCCACACCTGGCTGAAGAAATGCTGCACTTTCTGTCCGAAGCTCATGCTATTCGGGTACCAGGCCGCGACAATTTGCGCCAACGGAATCACATGCTCCTGCCCCTGCACATCGCGCAGCACCAGCACATCCCGCTGGCTTTCACTTTGCAGCTGGCTCAGTTTATTAGCCAGGGCACTAAAACGCCGTTGCAGCGCGGTGCTGTTGGCATCGTATTCAGATTGCCGCCGCGCACTGAACACCCCTTTGCGTTGCTGCTCTTCCGCCTGTTGTTGCAGGTTTTCCAACTGGGCATTGAGACGCGCCATATCAATACGCCGGATCTGGCTCGCCTGACGAAGCTGCTCATGTGCCGCTTTTAAACGTTGATGCAGCAGCGCATCGCGATCGCGCGCCGTCAGCACTTCATTATTTTCACGCAATTCGATAAACCAGCCGTAAGCATTCCCGCCGCTGCGCCGCTGCAACACCATCACATCCGGCGGCTGACGAATTTCGGCCTGGTTTTGGCTGTCAATGACGCGGAAATCAGGCGGAGCAAAATCACGATTACCGGTTTTCACCACATAACGCCAGCCGCTGCCATGCTGCTGGCGCTGCACTGTCTCGCCCAGCAGCTTCACCGGTTCACCATCGGGTGGCTGGAACTGATATTGATCGACTGGCTGGGGCCAGAAGGCGCGCATACCCTGCCAGGCCAGCAGCCCAATCAGCAAGGTAAATGCCAACAGGCAGACGGCCACCGCACCGGCGGTCAGCCAGCGCCAGCGATCATTTTGGCGCATCGCCTTCATCCCTGCCCCTCATGCTGGCTGAAACGCTGGCGCAGACGCTGACGAATGACCTCCGCCACCGTGTTAATAATCAGGGTAAAAATCAGCAGAATCAGCGCGCTAAGGAACAAGATACGATAATGGGCGCTCCCTGCTGCCGCCTCCGGCATCTCAATGGCGATATTGGCTGACAACGCGCGCAGCCCGGCAAACAAGCCACCTTCGCTCACCGGCGTATTGCCGGTCGCCATCAGGACGATCATGGTTTCACCCAACGCCCGACCAAAACCGATCATCAATGCGGCAAAAATACCCGCTGAAGCCCCCGGCAGCACCACCCGCGTCAGGGTTTGCCACGGTGTCGCCCCCAATGCCAGCGACCCTTGCCCCAGTGAGAGCGGCACACTGAACAAGGCATCTTCCGCTAAGGTAAAGATCAGCGGTACCAGCGCAAATCCCATCGCCAGCGCGGCCACCAGCAGGTTGCGTTGCTCATAATGGGCCAGACGCTCCCCGATATTTGGCCAGATATAAGTGGGTAGCCACAGCGTGAACAGGGTGACGGCCAGCAATATCGGCAGCAATAACAACACTTCGTAGCCCGGCTGACGCCAGCGTGCGGGCAGACGCGGGCTTAACAGGCCACATAACAGCAAGGTCGCTGCCAGCACCAGTGGCAGTAACAGCACGCCAATCAACGCATTGCTGATGTGCGGTGCCAGCCAGATCCCGGCAATCAAACCGATGACCACGCTCGGCAGAGCCCCCATCATCTCAATGCCCGGCTTGACCCAACGACGCAAACCCGGCGTCATAAACCATGCGGTATACATCGCCGCTGCCAGCGCCAGCGGCGTAGCAAACAGCAGCGCCAGGCTGGCCGCTTTCAACGTGCCAATCACCAGCGGCATCAGACTAAATTTCGCCTGATAGCTGTCCCCTGCGGCGGTGGATTGCCACACCCAATCGGGCTGCGGGTAGTTTTCGTACCAGATTTTTTGCCACAAATTACGCCAACTAAAATCCGGCCA
Organism: Pantoea sp. X-Soil-TKNS-1279; assembly: GCF_059730565.1. NCBI lineage: Bacteria > Pseudomonadati > Pseudomonadota > Gammaproteobacteria > Enterobacterales > Erwiniaceae > Pantoea > Pantoea sp. X-Soil-TKNS-1279. The sequence goes on from NZ_AP035948.1 coordinate 3,183,979, forward strand.
GGGATCGTCGAGGCGCAGACGCTGCCATTGCCCTGCCCGCTCCAGCAGCAGCGTGTCACCGCGTGGAGAGAACGCAGCCGCCTGAACGCCGGGAGCCAGTTTGCGGGTGACAATCGGTCCCGGCTGTTTGCTGGCAAACAAGCTAACCTCGCCTGCCGCATTCAGGGTGGCGAATACGCGGCGCTGGGACTCAGTGACAATTAAGCTCGCGCCCGCGCTGGCATTGAAGGTGCGTATTTCCTGTAAACGCGGCCCCTGCGGCCCGGCAATGGCAAACCACTGGCTGACGCCGCGCGTATCCTGAATCAATAAGGTACGCCCCCCAGCCAACAGATGCAGGCTTTGCGGTTTCTCCGTCAGGGTTTGCGTTTCGCGCAATTGCGCACCCTCCGCGCTGACTTGCCAGACGCGCAACAGGCGGCCTTCGCTGGTATACAGCACGCTGCCATCGGGTGAGAGCAACAGGCGATCGGCCTGCTGCTGCGGCAGAAGAATTTGACCAACGCGGTTTGAGTTATCCAGTGTCAGGAGAACAATTCCGGCAGCGGTTTGCGCTGCAATCCGCCATTGGTTGTCCGTGAGCGTAGCCAGCGCCATGTGCGACACCGCCCCCTGGGGAAGATGTAACGGACGATCGCCGAGTGGAAAGCGCCATTCGCCGTTAACCGGCTGCATCAGCAGTAGATCGCCCTGCATATTTAGCAGCAGGCTGTGATGATCGGCGCTCTGCGCTACCCCATCCGGTTTGCCCTGCAACGCCAGCGCAGGTCCGGCAGGTTGTCCATCCAGCGGAATAAAACGTGCTTCGTTACGGCTGATACGCCAACCAAGCGGCCCATCACTGCCCATCGCCAACACTGGGGCTTTGTCCCACAGCTGTTGACTGGCAACCACCTGCACACCTGGCGTGCTAAAAAGGGGTAATACGACCCAGATTAACCAGAAGAACAGCAGTAACATCAATAGCAGAATTCCCACACCGCAAGCGGTGACGATACGCTTAACCCACCGGTCAATGGCACGGCGGCGGTTATCGCTAAAGTGGACGGGAATGCTTGTTATGCTCATGCAGATCAGGGTTAGGCTCGTAGACAAGCCGCTATGTTGCCCGTAGCTGATTGATAAGACAACTGTTGGCGTTGGACAAGCCTGCCATACTCTCGCCATAATGGTGAGGGAGACTGTGCGAAACAGCGCAATCGCGCCTTTTCGCCGGGCATCCCGTCCAGCAACAGCATCACGGAGTCAGAATGGGTCAGGAAAAGCTGTATATAGAAAAAGAATTAAGCTGGTTATCGTTCAACGAACGCGTGTTACAGGAAGCAGCGGACAAAAGTAACCCGCTGATTGAACGTATGCGTTTCCTCGGGATCTATTCGAACAACCTTGATGAATTTTATAAAGTTCGCTTTGCCGATTTAAAACGCCGCATTCTGATTGGGGAAGAACAAGGTTCACCCAGCACGCCACGCCACCTGCTGAAGAAGATTCAACAACGGGTACTGAAGTCTGACCAGGAATTTGATGCGCTGTATAACGATCTGCTGCTGGAAATGGCGCGTAATCAGATCTTCCTGATTAACGAACGCCAACTGTCACCCAACCAGCAGGTATGGTTACGTTACTATTTCAAGCATCAACTGCGTCAGCACATCACGCCAATTCTGGTCAATCACGACACCGACTTAATCGAATTCCTGAAAGATGATTACACCTACCTGGCGGTAGAAATTATTCGTGGGGACGATAAACGCTACGCACTGCTGGAGATTCCGTCCGATAAAGTGCCACGCTTCGTTAACCTGCCTGCTGAGTCGCCACGTCGTCGTAAACCGATGATCCTGTTGGATAATATCCTTCGTTATTGCCTTGATGATATCTTTAAAGGCTTCTACGACTATGATGCGCTGAACGCCTATTCGATGAAGATGACGCGTGATGCTGAGTACGATCTGGTCACGGAGATGGAATCCAGCCTGCTGGAATTGATGTCTTCCAGCCTGAAGCAGCGTCTGAATGCGGAGCCGGTGCGCTTCGTGTATCAACGGGATATGCCAGATGAAATGGTGGAGATGCTGCGCCATAAACTTTCCATCTCCAACTACGATTCGGTGGTGCCGGGTGGCCGTTACCACAACTTTAAAGATTTTATTAGCTTCCCGAATGAGGGCAAAAGCAATCTGGAAAATCGCCCGTTGCCGCAGATCCGCCACATCGGTTTTGATGGCTTCCGCAACGGCTTTGATGCGATTCGTAACCGCGATGTGCTGCTCTACTATCCGTATCATACCTTTGAGCATGTGCTGGAACTGCTGCGTCAGGCGTCTTTCGACCCGAGCGTGCTGGCGATCAAAATCAACATCTACCGAGTAGCCAAGAACTCACGCATCATGGATGCGATGATCCACGCCGCCTACAACGGCAAAAAAGTGACGGTGGTGGTGGAGTTACAGGCGCGTTTCGATGAAGAAGCCAACATCCACTGGGCCAAGCGTCTGACCGAAGCTGGCGTCCACGTTATCTTCTCTGCGCCGGGTCTGAAAATTCACGCCAAGCTGTTCCTGATTTCGCGTCGCGAAGGGGAAGAGATTGTGCGCTACGCGCATATCGGCACCGGTAACTTTAACGAGAAGACCGCACGCCTTTATACTGACTACTCTTTGCTGACGGCGGATGCTCGTATCACCAACGAAGTGCGTCGGGTGTTTAACTTTATTGAAAACCCTTATCGCCCGGTGAGTTTCGACCATTTAATGGTTTCACCGCAAAATTCGCGCAATATGCTTTATCAATTGATTGATAACGAAATTGCCAACGTGCAGCAGGGAATTCCAGCGGGCATTACGCTGAAAATTAATAACCTGGTAGATAACGGGTTGGTGGATCGGTTGTATGCTGCTTCAGCGGCGGGGGTGAAAGTGAACCTGCTGGTACGCGGCATGTGCTCGCTGATCCCCGATTTACCGGGTATCAGCGAAAATATTCGCGTGATTAGCATCGTTGACCGCTACCTTGAGCATGACCGCGTCTATATTTTCGAAAGCGGCGGCGATAAAAAAGTGTTCCTCTCCTCTGCGGATTGGATGACACGTAACATCGATTACCGTATTGAAGTGGCCGTGTCGATCCTCGACCCGCGTCTGAAACAGCGCGTGCTGGATATCATCGCCATCCTGTTTAGCGATACAGTTAAAGCCCGTATCGTGGACAAAGAACTGAGTAACCGTTATGTGCCGCGCGGCAACCGCAGAAAAGTGCGCTCGCAACTGGCGATTTACGATTACATCAAGCAACTGGAACAACCTGAATAATTCCTATGCCAATATCCCATAAGAGTACGCCAAAGCCTCAGGAGTTTGCGGCCATCGACCTTGGCTCCAACAGTTTCCATATGGTGATTGCCCGTGTGGTGGATGGCGCCATGCAGGTGTTGGGACGCCTCAAGCAACGCGTGCATCTGGCCGATGGGCTGGATGCACAAAATCGGCTGAGCGAAGAAGCCATTCAACGCGGGCTGAATTGCCTGGCGTTATTTGCCGAGCGTTTACAGGGATTCAGTCCAGCCAACGTAACTATCGTCGGGACGCATACGCTGCGTCAGGCCATCAATGCGGAAGAGTTTTTGCAACGCGCGGCCGACGTCATTCCATACCCGATTGAGGTGATCTCGGGGAATGAGGAAGCACGTCTGATCTTTATGGGTGTGGAGCACACCCAGCCGGAGAAAGGCCGCAAGCTGGTCATTGATATCGGCGGTGGTTCGACTGAGCTGGTGATTGGCGAAGATTTTGAGCCACAACTGGTGGAAAGCCGCCGAATGGGATGCGTCAGCTTTGCCCAGCTCTACTTCCCGAAAGGGGAAATCTCGCCGGAAAACTTTCGTCGCGCCCGTCTGGCAGCAGCACAGAAGCTGGAAACCCTGTCGTGGCAATATCGCCTGCATGGCTGGCAGTATGCGCTGGGCGCATCAGGAACCATCAAAGCGGCCTGCGAAGTGCTGCTGGCGATGGGCGAGAAAGAGAAACTGATTACCCCGGAACGGCTGGACCAGTTGTACAGCGAGGTGATCAAGCACAAATCCTTTGCTGCACTCAGCCTGCCGGGCTTGTCCGAAGAGCGCAAAGTGGTGTTTGTTCCGGGCCTGGCGATTTTGTGTGGCGTGTTTGATGCGCTGGCCATTCGCGAGCTGCGTCTGTCGGATGGTGCGCTGCGCGAAGGCGTGCTGTATGAAATGGAAGGTCGCTTCCGTCATCAGGACATTCGTAGCCGCACCGCCCAGAGTCTGGCAAACCACTACGCTATCGACAGCGATCAGGCTCGCCGCGTGTTGGAAACCACTGAACAACTTTATCTGCAATGGCTCGATCAGAATCCCAAACTGGCTAACCCGCAGCTTTCTGCCCTGCTGAAATGGGCGGCGCTGCTGCATGAAGTCGGGCTGACCATTAACCATAGCGGTATGCAGCGCCATTCGGCCTATATCCTGCAAAACACCAACATGCCGGGCTTTAACCAGGATCAACAGATGCTGCTGGCGATGCTGGTACGCTTCCATCGTAAAGCGGTGAAGATGGATGAGATGCCGCGCTTCACCCTGTTTAAAAAGAAGCAATTCTTACCGTTGGTTTTCCTGCTGCGTCTCGGCACCCTGCTGAACAATCAGCGCCAGGCGACCACGCGTCCGGATTCGCTGAAATTGTCCACCGATGACGGCCACTGGACGCTCACCTTCCCGTCTGGCTACTTTAGCCAGAATACATTGGTGCAGTTGGATCTGGAGCGCGAGCAAAGCTACTGGAATGAAGTGACCGGTTGGAACCTGATTCTGCAAGAGGAGTAAACGCGGGTTACTATGAGCATTCGTCCTGACAACTATTTCGCGGAAAAATATGGCCTGACACCACCGCATTCGGAAGTGCTGGAAGCGCTGCCCAAATTAACGCCCGGTAAAGCGCTGGATTTGGGGTGCGGCCAGGGCCGCAACAGCCTGTTTCTCAACCAGCAGGGCTTTGATGTGACCGGCTGGGACAGCAATCCGCAGAGTCTGGCGCGGTTGCAGCAGATTATCCATGAGGAGCAGCTGCAAAATATCCGCGCTGAGTCCTGTGATCTGAATCAGGTGCGCTTCAACGGCGAGTATCAGCTGGTGCTGTCCACCGTGGTGATGATGTTCCTGCAACCGCAGAGCATCCCGCAGTTGATTGCTGATATGCAGGCCAGCACGGTGAAATATGGCTATAACCTGATCGTCGCGGCGATGAGTACCGATGACTATCCCAACCCGCTGGATTTCCCGTTCACCTTTAAATCCGGCGAACTGAGCCACTACTATCGCAACTGGCATATCGTGAAATACAACGAACATGTGGGTGAGTTGCATCGCCGTGATGAAAACGGCCAGCGCATCCGCTGCCGTTTCGCCACGTTGCTGGCACAAAAGGCAAGTTACTGACCGTAGCGGCGCGATTTATCGCGCGGGTTTTTCCTGCAACGCGCACGAAATTGCGCGATAAATCGCGCCGCTACGTGTTGGGTGGGTATTTTTAACCTTTTCTGCTCATTTTTCACCCAGCGATTGATTTAGCGATCTAAGTATGACTAAATGTTGCAATCGCCCAGAAGGGTATCAACAGGAAACACCCCGCGTGAATAACGCTTTCCCCGCACGAAGACGTCCCAAAACCGGTTCGATGACACGTATTGTTTTGCTGATCAGTTTTTTTATTTTGGTTGGCCGTCTGATTTTTACCATCCCTGGTGCCATTGAGCATCATCAGCAAAAGAAAGCCACATCTGATCCGGTGACACAAAGCAGTAACGACACGCGTTAAGGAATTTGCGAGTCACTGCGCCGCCACATTGTCCATTGCGACGATGATGTTTGTTACGTCCTGTTTACCCGTAACGCACTACACTTCGAACTGACATTTACAGACACAAAGGACGCGTTATGTCTGCCACGCCCGCGCAACAACTGACTGAAACCCGCCATCGCATTCTTAACCTGCTGCTCACGCAACACGACCTGGTTGATGTCCTGCTGGATAAGTCGGTTGACCTGCCTGCCAGCAAACTGAAAGAAATCAGCGAGTGGCGTCATCAGTTGGAAGGCGATTTGCAGATGCTGCACGCCGCGGATTTGGCCGATATTCTTGAGGCGCTGCCGCAGGAGGAACGCCAGGCGTTGTGGCGCTTAGTGCCCTGTGAACAGCGCGGTCGGGTGTTGGTGGAAGCGTCCGAAACCGTCTGGGCCAGTCTGACGGAAAGCATGACCGATCGCGAAATTCTGCGCGCGATCCAGCCGCTGGATATTGACGATCAGGCTTATCTGGCGCGTTATCTGCCGCGTGATCTTACCGGCCGTCTGTTGACCACCCTCGATCCCAGCCAACGCGCCCATGTTCTCAGCGTGGTGGAGTTCGATCGCGATCGGGTTGGTCGTATTATGGATTTCAACATTCTGACGGTGCGCGCCGATGTCACCCTCGGCACCGTACAACGCTTTCTGCGCCGACGTCAGACCATGCCGGATGGTACCGATAAGCTGTTTATCACGGATAAAACCAATCAACTGCTGGGTGAACTGCCACTCACCACCATCCTGCTCAATCCGCCAGAAACGCGGGTGGACGCGGTGATGAATGCCACGCCGACCACCTTCCAGCTCAATGATAAAGCCGAAGATGCCGCTGGCGCGTTTGAGCGTTATAACCTGATTTCTGCCGCCGTTACCGACGCCAAAGGCAAGCTGATCGGCCGCGTTATCGTTGAAGACGTGATTGACCTCGTCAATGAAGAGAATGAGAGCAATATCCGTAAAATGGGCGGTATCAGTCAGGAGGAGGATGTCTTCGCGCCAGTACGCAAAGCAGTGAGCAAGCGCTGGGCATGGCTGGCGATTAACCTCTGCACCGCTTTCGTTGCATCCCGCGTTATCGGCCTGTTTGAAGAAACCATTTCACAACTGGTGGCATTGGCTACCCTGATGCCGATTGTCGCCGGCATTGGCGGCAACACCGGCAATCAGACCATCACCATGATTGTGCGCGCACTGGCGCTGCATCAGGTGGAGCCGGGCAACTTTTCGTTTCTGATTATACGTGAGCTGGGTGTTGCGCTGCTTAACGGCGTGTTCTGGGGCGGCATCATGGGGGCCGTCACCTGGATGATGTACGATAATCTGGCGTTAGGTGGCGTTATGATGCTGGCGATGGTGCTGAACCTGCTGCTGGCCGCGCTGATGGGGGTGCTGATCCCGCTCATTATGACCAAGCTGAAACGTGATCCGGCGGTCGGCTCCAGCGTGCTGATTACCGCCATCACCGATACCGGCGGATTCTTTATTTTCCTCGGCCTCGCCACCCTGTTTTTGTTGCACACGTAATTTCGCACAACCTAATGCGCAGGGGCGCTATCTGCCAGCTAGAATCAGCCATACCTTAACCTCGCAGGAGAATACGATGTTTAACGTGGATGATTTTGTGCAGTCGAAAACCGGTGGTCCAAAAATGTTGGTGCTACGCGTTGACGGCGATACCCTGTGGTGCGCCCGAATTGATGATGCCACCAAAAAGGAAATTGCGATCAAAGCCGACACCGTCAATCTCTATCACGAAGACGGTGACTTCGGCGTGTGTTGATGGGCTTCGCCGGGGATTAGCCCGGCGGATTATCCTGCTGCACGTTGTCGCTGCCAATGCCGCCAATAAAAGGCAGTCGCAGACGCAATGGGGTAAAATCCAGCCCCATATTCAACCCCAGAATATTGAGTTCAAACCCTTCTTCCGCGCCGAGAGTCACCCCCGCCACCCCCAGCACTGATACCTGAATCCCACGCCCCGATGGCGGCAACCCGATTGGCCGCCATAAAGGGCGATAATCTTTGCCGACCGCGTTGGCAGGCAAATCCAGCGCCAGTGCCGGTACTTCACGACCAATATGAGCAAGGAAGGTGTTGCTGTTCGGGCCCGGCCAGGCATGGTAGGTCTGCGGCCAGGGATAGGATTTGATCGCGGCTTCAATCTGCGGAATCATCGCCTGCGCTGCCGCCCCGCGATGATCGACCAGCAATCTTGGCCGTGCACCATACCAGTAGCCATCGGGGAGATTGGCGTTGTGCCGCACTTTATCGTCACTCCCCCAACTGATCACTTCATAGCGGTTGTACTGTGTTTCTCCAGCGCGTTTAAAAATAATCCACGGATGGACCGCCACCGCCCCTTTCCAGCCATAGGTGGGGGCGGCATAGACCTGAACAATGGCTTGTGCAGCATAGACGCGCGGATCGGGGGCGATGCCAGCAGAATCTCGCCGTGCCGACCACCAGCCCCCGCGTTCGCTGGAGAGCTCACCGCTGCGGTTAGCCTGCGCCAGACTGGCTCCCAGCGAGAGCAACACAACACATAAAAACGTGAAGACAACGGCTTTCAATGGCAGCATTAAGGAAATCCTGTTGGTGAAAAAAACGTCTGATTATCTTGCAACGAAATGGTGAGTTTGTATTCACTAACTATGCGGTGGGATATTCAAGCGGTGCTGGTTGGCGTGGATGATTGTGACACTACGTAAGGAGGCGCTGACGATGGAGAATTAAAAGTCTGCTACGTTATTTTGTCATCATTACCATGCAGTATGGGTGACCATCAAATTCATAAAAGGGTAATCATAATGAAAAACGAAAATCCCACTGTTGCGCTGATTGGCCCCGGTGCCATTGGCACCACCATTGCGGCAGTACTGCATGAGGTGGGACGCACGCCAACCATTTTTGGACGCACGGCTCATCCGCAACTGGAGCTGCGTACCGATGAAGGCAACATCATTGTGCCTGGCCCGGTACTGACAAATCCGGCGGCAGTAGCAGCGCCCTTCGATCTGGTTTTCGTCGCTGTCAAAACGACGCAGATTGCAGCCACCGCACCCTGGCTGACTGCGTTATGCCACGAACAGACGGTCGTCTGCGCGCTGCAAAACGGTGTTGAACAGCCAACACAGTTAGCCCCCTTTGTCGCAGGTGCCACGGTTCTGCCCTCAGTGGTGTGGTTCCCTGCGCAACGTGAACCTGACGCCTCGGTGTGGCTGCGCGCCAAACCCCGCCTGACTCTGCCGGCGACCCCGCAGGCCCACCTGGTAGTGACCGCGTTGCGCGATACCCGCTGTCAGGTCGATATCTCAGACGATTTTAAATCGATTGCCTGGCGTAAGTTATTGCAGAACGCGGTCGCCGGGTTGATGGTGCTGGCAAATCGTCGTGCCGGAATGTTTTCGCGTCCTGATATCACTGAACTGGCGCTGGCGTATCTGCGCGAATGTCTGTCGGTAGCACGCGCAGAAGGCGCGAATCTGAGTGATGCGGTGCCACAGGAGATTGTCGATGGCTTCCATCGTGCACCGGTGGATTTAGGCACCTCGATTCTGGCGGATCGCCAGGCCGATCGCCCGCTGGAATGGGACATCCGCAACGGCGTCGTACAGCGCTATGGCCGTGTCCACGGTATCGCTACCCCGATTAGCGATGTGGTGGTGCCGCTGCTGGCGGCGGGCAGTGACGGACCGGGTTGATGAAACAAAAAAGCCCGCAATAATGCGGGCTCAGGATGATTATGCAACTGGAGCGGGGATTATTCCCACTCAATGGTTGCCGGTGGTTTACCTGAAATATCATAAACCACGCGTGAAATACCGTTCACTTCGTTGATGATGCGGTTGGAGACACGACCAAGGAAGTCATACGGCAGGTGCGCCCAATGTGCGGTCATAAAGTCGATGGTTTCGACTGCGCGCAGTGACACTACCCAATCGTATTTACGACCATCGCCCATCACACCCACGGAACGGACCGGCAGGAACACGGTGAACGCCTGGCTGACTTTGTTATACAGGTCAGCTTTATGCAGTTCTTCAATGAAGATGGCATCGGCACGACGCAGTAGATCACAATACTCTTTCTTCACTTCGCCCAGTACACGCACGCCAAGGCCTGGACCCGGGAACGGGTGACGGTACAGCATGGCATATGGCAGGCCCAGCTCCAGACCGATTTTGCGCACTTCGTCTTTAAACAACTCTTTTAGCGGCTCGACCAGACCTAACTTCATCTCTTTCGGCAGGCCACCGACGTTGTGGTGCGATTTGATGACATGCGCTTTGCCAGTGGCAGAAGCCGCCGATTCAATCACATCCGGATAGATGGTGCCCTGTGCCAGCCATTTTACGTCAGTCAGTTTGCCCGCTTCTTCGTCGAAGACTTCAACGAATACGCGACCGATGATTTTGCGTTTGGCTTCCGGATCGTTTTCACCCGCCAGCGCTTCAAGGAAACGCGTTTCCGCCGCTACGTGGACAATGTTCAGCCCGAAATGGTCGCCAAACATCTCCAGCACCTGGTCAGCTTCGTTCAGACGCAGCAGGCCGTTGTCGACGAATACACAGGTCAGACGGTCACCAATCGCGCGGTGCAGCAGCATCGCAGTGACGGAAGAATCCACACCGCCAGACAGGCCAAGGATGACTTTGTCTTCGCCAACCTGCTCGCGAATACGCTCAACCGCATCTTCGATGATTTTTGCCGGGGTCCACAGCGCTTCACAGCCGCAGATATCGCGCACAAAGCGCTCCAGCATTCGCAGACCCTGACGGGTGTGAGTCACTTCCGGGTGGAACTGCACGCCGTAAAAACGCTTCTCTTCGTTGGCCATGATGGCAAACGGACAGGTTTCGGTGCTGGCGACGGTAACGAAGTCAGCCGGGATGGCAGTCACTTTGTCACCGTGGCTCATCCATACGTCCAGCAGCGGTTTGCCTGCATCGCTGATGGCATCTTCGATGTCACGAATCAGCGCGCTCGGGGTTGTCACTTCAACCTGCGCATAACCAAACTCACGTTCGCTGGAGCCTTCAACTTTACCACCCAACTGCATCGCCATGGTCTGCATGCCATAGCACACGCCCAGCACCGGCACGCCAGCGTTGAAAACGTATTCCGGTGCACGCGGGCTGTTCAGTTCGGTGGTACTTTCCGGGCCGCCAGAAAGAATGATGCCGTTCGGGTTGAACTGACGAATTTGCTCTTCGGTGACATCCCACGCCCAGAGTTCGCAGTAGACGCCCAGCTCACGCACGCGGCGCGCGACCAGTTGCGTATACTGAGAACCAAAATCGAGGATCAAAATGCGATGTTTATGAATATTTTCAGTCGTCATTGCGGCGTTTCCATTGGGATGGACTTAATAATAAAAGCGCCCGGCTAAAGCCGGGCGGTAAATCTTACGGGATTATGAACCCAAGCGGTAGTTCGGCGACTCTTTGGTGATGGTCACGTCATGGACGTGGCTCTCCTGAATGCCTGCGCCGCTGATACGCACAAATTCAGCTTTGGTGCGCAGGTCATCGATAGTCGGACAACCGGTCAGACCCATACAGGAGCGCAAACCGCCCATCTGCTGGTGCACGATCTCTTTCAGACGGCCTTTATAGGCTACGCGACCTTCGATACCTTCCGGCACCAGTTTGTCGGCGGCATTATCGGTCTGGAAGTAACGGTCTGAAGAACCTTTAGACATCGCGCCCAGTGAACCCATGCCACGGTAGGATTTGAATGAACGGCCCTGATACAGCTCGATTTCACCCGGAGATTCTTCCGTACCCGCCAGCATAGAGCCGACCATGACTGCCGCCGCACCGGCTGCGATTGCTTTTGCGATGTCGCCAGAGAAACGGATACCGCCATCAGCAATCACCGGAATACCGGTACCTTCCAGCGCTTCTACCGCGTCAGAAACGGCGGTGATCTGCGGAACACCTACGCCGGTTACGATACGGGTAGTACAGATTGAGCCAGGGCCAATACCCACTTTCACCGCGCTCACACCCGCCTGCGCCAGCGCCAGAGCACCAGCACCGGTGGCAACGTTGCCGCCGATAATCTCGAGGTCCGGGTATTTCGCACGAGTTTCACGGATACGCTGCAACACACCTTCAGAGTGACCGTGTGAGGAGTCGATCAGCAGAACGTCCACGCCTGCCGCAACCAGCGCATCAACACGCTCTTCGTTGCCCGCACCGGCACCTACCGCCGCACCCACACGCAGACGGCCCTGCGCATCTTTACAGGCGTTCGGTTTACGTTCGGCTTTCTGGAAATCTTTAACGGTGATCATACCCAGCAGGTGGAAGCTGTCATCCACCACCAGCGCTTTCTCAACGCGTTTTTCGTGCATTTTCTGCAACACGATGTCACGGGCTTCGCCCTCTTTCACCGTGACCAGGCGTTCTTTCGGTGTCATCACCGCAGAAACTGGCTGGCTCAGATCGGTCACGAAACGCACGTCACGACCGGTGATGATACCTACCAATTCGTTGTCGGCGTTAACCACCGGGTAACCGGCAAAGCCGTTACGCTCGGTCAGTTCTTTCACTTCCGCCAGGGTGGTGGTCGGCAGCACGGTTTGTGGCTCGGTGACCACGCCGCTTTCGTGTTTCTTCACCTTGCGAACTTCATCCGCCTGGCGCTCAATTGACATGTTTTTGTGGATAAAGCCCAGACCACCTTCCTGTGCCAGCGCGATCGCCAGACCGGCTTCGGTCACGGTGTCCATCGCTGCGGAGAGCATAGGGATGTTCAGACGAATGTTTTTCGTCAGTTGGGTGCTGAGATCGGCCGTGTTAGGCAGAACGGTAGAATGAGCAGGAACGAGCAGAACGTCGTCAAATGTGAGTGCTTCTTTAGCGATTCGTAGCATGGCAATATCTCAACCTGGGGGTGAATGAGAACAGATAAAATATTGCCGCGGCATTATACAGGCCGAAATCGGTTGCCTCCAGTGTTTTTTCAGAAAAACTCTTGATCCCCTGTACCAGCCATGTAGTATCGGTTAATTAACCCTCTGATTTGATATTTGATCTCCATCACATGTCGCTACCGCCAACCGCCAATATTTTTACTGTCAGCCGCCTGAATACCACGGTGCGTCAACTGCTGGAAAATGAAATGGGCCTGGTGTGGCTCAGTGCTGAGATATCCAACTTTACCCAACCGGCATCCGGCCACTGGTACTTCACCCTGAAGGATGATGGTGCCCAGGTACGCTGTGCCATGTTCCGTAACAGCAACCGTCGGGTGGCCTTTCGCCCCCAGCACGGTCAGCAGGTGCTGGTGCGTGCCAGTATCACGCTGTACGAACCGCGTGGCGACTATCAACTGATTATCGAAAGCATGCATCCGGCCGGTGAAGGCTTGTTGCAGCAGCAGTTCGAACAGTTGAAAACCCGGCTGGCGGCAGAGGGTTTATTTGATCAGCAATTTAAACAACCGTTGCCGGACCCGGCACGCCAGGTTGGGGTGATCACATCGGCAACCGGCGCGGCGCTGCACGATGTGCTGCGCGTGCTGCACCGTCGTGACCCTTCCCTGCCGGTGGTGATTTATCCCACCGCGGTGCAAGGAGTGGATGCCCCCGCTGCGATTGTGCGCGCCATTGAACTGGCAAACCTGCGCGATGAATGTGATGTGCTGATTGTCGGACGTGGTGGCGGTTCGCTGGAAGATTTGTGGAGCTTCAACGACGAACGCGTGGCGCGCGCCATTTTTGCCAGCCGCTTGCCGATTGTCAGCGCAGTCGGCCACGAAACTGATGTCACCATCGCCGATTTTGTTGCCGACCTGCGTGCGCCAACCCCCTCAGCCGCCGCTGAGCTGGTGAGCCGTAATCAGCTGGAATTGTTGCGCCGTCTGCAATCTCAGCAGCAACGCCTGGAAATGGCGATGGATTACTATCTGGCGCAGCAGCAGCGCCGCTACACGCGTATTCTGCATCGCTTGCAGCAGCAACACCCGCAACTGCGGCTGGCACGACAAAACACCGCCCTGCTGCAATTGCAGCAGAAACTCCATGACGCAATGGATCAGCGTCTGCGTAGCGCCAGTCGTCAACAGGATCGTCTGCTACAACGCCTGAACGCACAGCAGCCACAGCCACGTATTTTGCGTGCTCAGCAACAGCTACAGCAGTGGCAATATCGGCTGCAACAGGGAATGCAGAACCAGTTAAATCAGCATCGTCAGCGCTTCGGCACGCTGGCGGCACAGCTTGAAGGGGTCAGCCCGTTGGCGACCCTGGCGCGTGGCTTTAGCGTCACCACGGATACCCAGGGCCATGTGGTGAAGAAAATGCAGCAGCTGAGCAAAGGCGATCTGCTACGCACCCGGCTGGATGATGGTTGGGTGGAAAGTGAAGTGACCGCCCTTACCCCGCAAAATAAAACCGGACGTAAACCCCGAACCTGATCCGTAGCGGCGCGATTTATCGTGCGCGAAGCCTGAAAAAAACGCGCGATAAATCGTGCCGCTACGGGCCTTGCTATACTTTCTGACACATTCATCTGTCAGGGAGTCTGATATGCCTTACAGCGTGATTCCGCCTTACATGTTGCGCAATATTATTGCGCATGGCTCCGCGCCACAGCAGGATTATGCACGCCGCACGCTGACCCATGTTCAACATCTGATGGCCGAACACAAACGCACCACCTCCCCCAACAGCGCGACCACACCCGGCCAGGTAGTGCGTGCGATTTACGATGCCGAACATACGCAAAATCTGCCCGGCACGCTGTTACGCCAGGAAGGCCAGCCTGGCAACGGTGACGTGGCAGCAGAAGAAGCCTGGAACTATCTCGGGATCACTTACGATTTCTACTGGCAAATCTATCAACGTAACTCGCTGGATAACCGGGGGTTAAAACTGGACGGTACCGTGCATTACGGCAAGGAGTATCAGAACGCGTTCTGGAACGGCCAGCAAATGGTGTTCGGTGACGGCGATGGTGAGATCTTTAATCGTTTTACCATCGCCATCGACGTAGTGGCGCATGAGTTAACCCACGGCGTGACCGAAAGCGAAGCCGGGTTAGTTTATTTCTCACAGTCGGGTGCGCTGAATGAGTCGATGTCGGATGTGTTCGGTTCGCTGGTAAAACAATTTCACCAGCAGCAAACCGCCGATCAGGCCGACTGGATCATCGGAGAAGGGTTGCTGGCAAAAGGGATCAACGGACGCGGCCTGCGCTCCATGTCAGCGCCTGGCACGGCGTATGACGATCCGATGTTAGGAAAAGATCCGCAACCTGCCGATATGGCCCATTACATCGAAACCCGTGATGATAATGGTGGCGTACACCTCAACTCCGGGATTCCTAACCGGGCATTTTATCTCGCTGCCAAAGCGCTGGGCGGTTTTGCCTGGGAACTGGCGGGTCAGGCATGGTACGACACGTTATGCGACCGTAGCCTGCCGCAGGATGCGAATTTCAGCACCTTTGCTGGCTTTACCATCCAGCATGCCAGCAAACGCTTTAATCGCTCGGTGGCGGATGCAATTCAATCTGCATGGCAGGAGGTAGGTGTGATGTGAACATTCCCCCACTCACCGATGATGCGATTATTGAACTGGCCCGCGAAGGCGGGCTGGCTTTTATCCCACGTTTACGTGGCGAACGCCGTTTTGCCCTGGCGCAATTGCCTGAACCGCAAAAACACCGGGTATGCAGCGTGCTTGAGCAGGCGATGTCACTGGGCGAACCAGAAGATCAGGCTGCCAGCATGGGGCGTGGCGATCAACGCTATTTTCGCCTGCAAATCAGTTATGCCACCCATCAGCAGTCAGGAACGATTGTGATACTGATTCCTGAGCAGGTTGCGCCACCCGAGCTGGAAGCGCTGTGGCGAGATGGCGAACAGGCATAAAAAAAGGACCGGCGATGTCGGTCCTTTTTTCGTTTACCCGGCCAGCAGGCACTGGCCTAGGCAGTGACGGTTACGGCAGAGCGTAGGCGATCACGTAATCACCACGGTCCGGAGACTGACGAGCACCACCTGCGGAGATCAGGATGTACTGTTTGCCGGTTTTCGGAGACACGTAGCTGATCGGGCCACCCTGGCTACCTACTGGCAGACGGGCTTTCCACACTTCTTTACCGGTTGAGCTGTCAAACGCACGCAGGTAGTAATCCTGAGTACCGGCGAAGAATACCAGGCCACCCTGCGTTGCCAGAGAGCCACCCAGCGTCGGCATACCAATAGGCATCTGAGCGTGCATCTTGATACCGAACGGACCGGTATCCTGCACCGTACCTACCGGCACCTGCCACACAATCTGACGGGTCTTCATATCAATCGCAGACATGGTACCGAACGGCGGAGCCTGGCACGGAATACCCAGCGGAGACATAAAGCGGTTTTTGTTGACTGCATACGGTGTGCCTTTCAGCGGCACCGCACCCATACCGGTGTTCACCGCTTCGCCACCATTGCTGGTAGCTGCTTTGCTGGTGTCCTGCGGAACCATCTGCACCCACAGACCCAGACGCATATCGTTGACGAACATGTACTGGTTGTTCGGATCAAACGAGATGCTACCCCAGTTCATACCACCCAGAGAACCCGGGAAGCTGAGGGACACATCGGTGTCCGGCACGGTAAACAGGCCGTTGTAACGCATGGATTTGAAGCTGATACGACACATCAGTTGGTCGAACGGCGTAGCACCCCACATATCAGACTCTTTCAGGGTCTGGTTACCGATGTTCGGCATTTCTACCGAGTGCGGTTGGGTTTTGGTGTATTGCTCGTTCGGGATGTGGCCCTGCGGCATCGGCAGTTCTTCAACTTTGGTCAAAGGCTTGCCGGTCATGCGGTCCAGTACCCAGATCATACCGGTTTTCGCACCGATCACGACCGCAGGCTTAGTGGTACCATCCTTCATCGGGAAGTCAACCAGGCTCGGCTGCATCGGCAGGTCGAAGTCCCACAGATCGTTATGGACGGTCTGGTAAACCCACTTCTCTTTACCGGTAGTCGCATCAAGCGCCAGAATAGATGCGCCGTATTTGTGATCCAGTTTGGTACGATCTGCACCATACAGGTCAACAGACGAGCTACCCATCGGCAGGAACACGGTGTTCATCGCCGGATCGTAGGACATTGGTGCCCAGGAGTTCGGGGTGCTGCGGGTATAGTCTTTGCCCGGCATCAGTACGGCATTCGGGTCCACGTTGCCTGGGTCAAACGCCCAACGCATCTGGCCAGTGATGACGTCGAAGCCACGCAGTACGCCGCCCGGCATGTCGGTTTGCACGTTATCAGCAACACGACCGCCCACCACTACAGTGGTACCTGCCATCGCAGGCGCGGAAGTCAGCTGATACTGCGGGTCTGGTGCGTTGCCGAGGCCCGCTTTCAGATCCACCACGCCGTGGTTACCGAAATCTTCACAGAACTCACCGTTGTCAGCGTTGATAGCAATCAGACGCGCATCGATGGTGTTCATCAGGATGCGACGCTGACAGGTATCACCCGCCGCCAGAGTCACCGGGGTCACCGGCGTTGAGCCAGGTTGAGTCGGTTGCGTCAGCGGTTTGGTCGCGTCAAAGTACGCCAGGCCACGGCAGCGGTTCCACACCTGAGACTGGGCGTTGATTTCACGTTTCCAGATCTGCTTACCGGTATCAGCCGCAACCGCGATCACGTTATTGTGTGGCGTACACAGGTACAGGGTATTGCCAACCTGCAACGGGGTTTCCTGATCTTCCGCGCCGTTACCGGTCGGGCTGATCGGGGTATCACCGGTGTGGAACGTCCAGGCGACTTGCAGATCCTTGACGTTATCACGCGTGATCTGGTCCAACGCCACAAAGCGATTACCACCCGGGGTGTTACCGTAATTGTCCCAGTCTTTCTGCTGTTTCGCTTTATCCACAGGAATCAGCGGCAGCTCTTTGCCTTCATAAGCCACGGTCGGATGAGGCTGGAACATCTGAACAAAGGTCACCACCATGCCCACGGCAATCACCGCAGACAGCGCGTAAGAGACTTTAGCCAGCGAGGTTTTTCCCTCAGCTTTGCGCAATGCAGGCCAGGTCAGGAACGCCAGCAGCATCAGGCCAGCAGGGACCATCAGGCGTGAAACCAGCGGCCAGAATACCCAACCCGCATCCACCAGCGCCCAAATCAGGGTGCCAGCGAAGACCAGAATAAACAGGGTAACGGCTGAAGATTTACGACGGAAGAATTGAACCGCCGACAGCAGCATAACAATACCGCTGATCAGGAAGTACCAGCTGCCGCCAAGAGAAACCAGCTTACCACCGCCGATGGCGAAGAACAGGCCAACGGCCAACAGGACCAGTCCGAACAATACAGACCAGATGCTCAACCCTTTACAGGGGCGAGCGGGATTTTCTGCCATAACACAAACTCTCCTGAAAAAATAAAGCGCAGGTGCCAGATATGGGTGCTTTCCGGTCACAGATCCCGTGCCCTGCCTGTGGCAGGAATCGTTTCGTTTACGTCTTTATTTTAGAACTATTGGTACGGGTGCGACGCCCGAGATGCAGTCTTGTGAGGAAGGACACAGCGAAGCGCTATTGATGTTCGTCACAAGGCGGCAGGATTGTACCACCTGGTACATTAAAAAGTGAACATCCATAACGCAGGAGTTACTGGGTAATAGCATTTTTGCTACAAATCCAGTCGTAACTTATTAAAATTTAAGAAGCTGAAATAGCATATTTCCGTAGCGGCGCGATTTATTGCGCGGGGGCTTTCTTACATCGAGCGCGGAATTGCGCGATAAATCGCGCCGCTACGATTCGGCAACGTCGGGGATAAACGTCACCCGCTTTTTCGAAATCAGGCCGTCGCCGTGCTGGCAAAAATAATCCACTGCGCCACAAGCTTTCAGCACCTGCAACGGTTGATGGCAATCCGGGCAGATGGCGATCTCACCAAAATGGCTGCCGCAGTGGCGACAATCGAATCCCGCATCGCTGTGGGTGAGTAATTGCTGACAGTTGGGGCAATGGGCGCTCATATCGTTCTCCAGACAGATAAAAAAATGAGGGCCAATCTGGCCCTCATCATCTTATTTCTTGTTCTTTTTCAGGTGCGCCATCAGACGCTTACGTTTACGCTGCTGCGTTGGCGTCAGCAGGTTACGTTTGCCTGCATAGGGGTTATCCCCTTCTTTGAACTGAATACGAATCGGCGTACCCATAACGTTCAGTGAACGGCGGAAGTAGTTCATCAGATAACGTTTGTAGGAATCAGGCAGATCCTTCACCTGGTTACCATGAATCACCACAATCGGCGGGTTATAACCACCGGCATGCGCGTATTTAAGCTTCACGCGACGACCACGCACCAGCGGCGGCTGATGGTCTTCGGCAGCCATATTCATGATGCGCGTCAGCATCGAGGTATTCACACGCTTGGTGGAACAATCGTAAGCTTCGGTCACTGACTCAAACAGGTTACCCACACCACTGCCGTGCAGGGCCGAGATAAAGTGCACACGCGCGAAGTCGATAAAGCCCAGACGGAAATCCAGCGTCTCTTTCACTTCATCTTTCACTTCCTGCGACAGGCCATCCCATTTGTTGACCACGATGACAAGTGAGCGCCCACTGTTCAGGATAAAGCCCAACAGCGACAGGTCCTGATCGGAAATGCCCGCACGCGCATCAATCACCAGCATCACTACGTTAGCGTCTTCAATCGCCTGTAGGGTCTTAATTACCGAGAATTTCTCCACGGTGTCGGTGATTTTTCCGCGTTTACGTACACCGGCGGTGTCGATCAGAATATATTCACGATCGTCACGTTCCATCGGGATGTAGATGCTGTCACGCGTGGTACCCGGCATGTCATACACCACCACACGGTCTTCACCGAGGATACGGTTAGTAAGTGTTGACTTACCCACGTTAGGACGGCCCACAATAGCCAGTTTGATTGGCAGCGTGGTCGGGTCGAAGTCATCTTCTTCCTCATCGATCAGCGTCTCACCGTTCTCTTCTGCCGCTAACGCCGCCCAGTAGGCTTCGTTTTCGTCCTCTTCGCTGACTTCCAGCGGTGCCACTTCGTCCATCCACGGCAGCAGTGCCGTTTCCAGCAACGATGTCACGCCACGACCATGAGAAGCCGCGATTGCATGAATCTCACCGAGGCCGAGCGCGTAGAAATCCAGCACCGCCGCTTCCGGATCAAGCCCGTCCGTTTTGTTCGCCACCAGGAACGTGGCCTTCTCACGCGCCCGCAGGTGATTGGCGATCTGCTGATCGGCTGGCATCACACCCGCACGGGCATCCACCAGGAACAACACCACATCCGCTTCTTCAATCGCCAGCAGCGATTGTTCCGCCATGCGGTTTTCAACGCCTTCTTCGGTGCCATCGATACCACCGGTATCAATAACAATAAATTCGCGCCCTTCAACTTCGGCGCGACCATATTTGCGATCGCGAGTCAGTCCAGGAAAATCCGCCACCAGCGCATCACGGGTGCGCGTTAAGCGGTTAAACAGCGTAGATTTTCCCACATTGGGACGCCCAACCAGCGCGACCACAGGTACCATAACACTTGCCTCAGTTTTTAAAATTTAATCGCCCGAATGGCGTGATTATAACGGCATTTGCCGTAAGGTTCAGGCTGAAGGCGCTAAGAATACCATAAAAACGAAACGGCCCCTGAACAATCAGGAGCCGTCGTAACCTACAGCCAGACCAGGCCCTTAACGGGAGATGGCGTAAACCTCACCGTCTTTTGACTGAATCAGCAGCTTGTCACCCGCCACCACCGGCTCGGTCTGGAAGCCGGAGCTATCGAGTTTCTGCTGTGCCACAAAGCGGCCATCCAGCGTATTGATCCAGTGCACGTAGCCTTCACTGTCACCCACCACCAGGTAGCCGTCAAACAGCACCGGGGAAGTCAGGTTACGGTGCAGCAACTCACTCTGACGCCAGATAGCCACACCGCCATCGGCGTTCAGTGCATCGACACGGTCATTCTGGTCAACCAGGTAAATACGGCCACCATCAACAATCAGATCTTTCACGCCACCGATTTCGCGTTTCCAGATAATCTGGCCTGAACGCAGGTCCAGCGCCGTCAGGTTGCCGTTGTAGGCCAGCGCGTAAACCACGCCATTGACGATCACCGGCGTGGTATCGACATCGTTCAGACGATCGATCTCAGTCGCACCACTTGGCTGCGAAATACGCTGCTGCCAAATCAACTGCCCCTGGTTCATGATCACTGCGCTGACGCGACCATTGTCACCGCCAACAATCGCACCGCCGAAGGCAACCGCTGGCGCGGATTCACCACGCAGTGACAGCGCTGGCATATCCAGGTTGACGCTCCACTTGATGGCACCGGTGGCCTGATCCAGTCCCTGCAACTGACCGTTGCTGGTGTGAATCAGTACCAGGCCATCGCTGACCACCGGACGCGACAACGCTTCACCCGCGACCTTCGTCTGCCAGGCAATGCTGCCATCGCTGGTGTTCAGTGCAAAGACCTGACCGCGTTCACTACCGATAAAGATGTGATCGCCGTTCGCGGTGACACCACCTGACAGCAGAGCGGAGATGTTTTTCGAGAAGAAGCCGGTCTTCTCAGAGAGATTCACTTTCCATTTTTCTTTGCCGTTGCTGGCATCGAGCGCTTTCACCACGCCAAAGCGGTCAGCCGCATAGACGGTACCGTCCTGCCAGGCCGGATGCAGATTGGAGTAGAAATCACCCACACCATCGCCAACCGAGGTACTCCACGCGGTTTGCGGCGTAAACTGGTTTTCAACCTTCGGCAGCGGGGCCATTTTCACTACATCTTCTTCGCCGCTGAACAGCGAGCAACCGCTGAGCAGGGTGACTGAAATCAGCCCTGGCAGCAGGTATTTACGTAATTCCATGTGCGCTCTCTTGACTGGCTTAACTTAAGTTATTCATCTTCATCTGCAACATTTGCTTCAGTGCCGGAGAAGCTTGCGACTCCGCACCTTTGCTCCAGGCATCACGCGCGCCCTGCTTGTCGCCTTTGCTCAGCAGCGCTTCGCCACGAATGTCCGCTACGATAGCTGTCCAGCCATCACCCTTAACATTGTTGAGGGTAGAAAGTGCGGCATCGGCCTGATTTTGTTGCAGTTGAATGCGTGCCAGACGCAGGTTAATTACCGCCTGCAGGTTGGCATCTTTGGTATCTTTCAGCCCGCTCTGCAACAGAGCGATGGCTTTGTCCAGCTGGTTGGTCTCAACGTACTGCTTCGCCAGGTCCAGAGACGCCAGCGCACCGTAGGTGTTGTTGTTTGCACTGGCAAAACTGGCAACCGCTTCCAGCGTTTGCGGCTTATCAGCCTGCATGGCACTGGTCAGCTGCTGATACTGTGCTGAGGCTGCTTTATCGGCGCCTGCTTGATGGCTGGCCCAAAAACGCCAGCCGCCCAATGCTGCGATACCGATGACAACGCCTACCGCCAGCGCCTTGCCATTGTTGGCAAAAAAGCGACGCAGCGCATCAACCTGTTCGTTTTCGTTGCTGTAAACTTCCACGCAATCTTTCTCCTAAAAATGGCTGTTGCGATGCACGCTTACTGCAACAGCGTGCGCAACGTCGCGGCGGCTTCACTCTGGGCCAGCGTCTGCTGATCGCCGGTACGCAGGTCTTTAATCACTACCTGCCCGGTTGCCACTTCATCTTCACCCAGCACCAGCGCAATGCGCGCGCCCCACTTGTCTGCACGGGCAAACTGCTTTTTGAAGTTACCACCACCGAAGTTGGTCATCAGCTTCAATTGGGGGTCAGCATCACGCAGTTTTTCCGCCAGTTGCATCGCGGCAGACTGTACGCCCTGCCCCGAAGCGATAACATAGACATCAACAATGCGCGTCGGTTCAAATTCCGGGTTAACGGCCTGAACCAGCAACACCAAACGCTCCAGACCCATGGCAAAACCAACGGCTGGCGTCGCGCGGCCACCCAGTTGCTCCACCAGGCCATCATAGCGACCACCACCACACACTGTGCCTTGTGAACCCAGCGCACTGGTCACCCACTCAAACACGGTACGGTTGTAATAGTCGAGACCACGCACCAGGCGTTGGTTGATGCTGTACTTGATACCGGCATCATCCAGCAGAGCACACAGACCACTGAAGTGCGCGCGGGAGTCTTCATCAAGGAAGTCACCCAGCGTCGGCGCATCATTCAACAGCTGCTGGACGTCCGGATTCTTGCTATCAAGCACACGCAGTGGATTGGTGTACATGCGGCGTTTGCAATCTTCGTCCAGCACCTCTTTGTGCTTTTCGAGGAAGGCCACCAGCGCGTCACGGTAGTTGGCACGCGCTTCCAGGGAGCCGATAGAGTTCAGCTCCAGTTGGACATGGTCGGCGATACCCAGCGCTTTCCACCAGCGCGCGGTCATCATAATCAGTTCCGCGTCAATATCGGGTCCTTGCAGACCAAACACTTCCGCCCCCATCTGGTGGAACTGACGGTAACGACCTTTCTGGGGGCGCTCATAACGGAACATCGGGCCCATGTACCACAGACGCTGCTCCTGGTTATACAGCAAACCGTGTTCGATACCGGCGCGCACGCAGCCCGCCGTGCCTTCAGGACGCAGCGTCAGGCTTTCGCCATTGCGGTCCTCAAAGGTGTACATCTCTTTTTCAACCACGTCGGTGACTTCACCAATCGCGCGGCTGAACAACGGAGTCTGCTCAACGATCGGCAGGCGAATTTCACTGAAACCATAGCTGGCCAGCACCTGCTTGAGCGTACCTTCAATACGCTGCCAGATTGCCGTATCTGCTGGCAGGTAATCGTTCATCCCGCGAATCGCTTGAATATTCTTCGCCACGTTAGAATCTCTTAAGACAAAAAAACCTGTCCGGCATCATACCTTATGAGGATGAAACCGCACAGGTTCAATCACAAACGGGTACGCGGATGCGTACCTTCCCTTATTTTTCCAGCTGCTGCACGTTGATGCGACGGCTTTCGTCCAGCATCGATGCCTTGGCACGAATACGCGCCTCCAGCTGGTCGATCATGTCCTGATTGTCGAGGCGGTCGCGCTGACGCACGCCATCTTCGTAGAAACCACTTTTTTTATTACCGCCGGTCACACCGAGCGTGGAGACGGTCGCTTCGCCTGGTCCGTTGACCACGCATCCAATAATCGAGACATCCATCGGCGTGATGATGTCTTCAAGGCGTTCCTCGAGCGCATTCACTGTACCGATCACATCAAACTCCTGACGCGAACAGGTCGGGCAGGCAATAAAGTTGATGCCGCGTGAGCGAATACGCAGTGATTTGAGGATGTCATAACCGACTTTGACTTCTTCCACCGGATCGGCCGCCAACGAAATACGCAGCGTATCGCCGATTCCTTCAGACAGCAGCAGCCCTAAACCGATAGCGGATTTCACCGCACCAGCACGCGCGCCACCCGCTTCAGTGATCCCGAGGTGCAGCGGTTGATCGATGGCTTTCGCCAGCAGGCGATAAGATTCCACCGCGAGGAAGACATCCGAGGCTTTGACGCTGACTTTGAACTGATCAAAGTTGAGACGATCGAGGTGATCCACATGGCGCATCGCCGATTCCAGCAGCGCCTGCGGCGTGGGTTCGCCGTACTTTTCCTGCAAATCTTTTTCCAGTGAACCGGCGTTAACGCCGATACGGATCGGAATGTTGTAGTGACGTGCGCAATCCACTACCTGACGAATACGCTCATTGTTGCCGATATTGCCTGGGTTAATACGCAGACAATCGACACCGTATTCCGCGACTTTCAGTGCAATGCGGTAGTCAAAGTGAATATCCGCCACCAGCGGCACATTGACCTGTTGCTTAATCAGTTTGAAGGCTTCCGCCGCATCCATCGTCGGCACTGAGACACGGACGATATCAACGCCCACGCGCTCCAGCGCTTTGATCTGATTGACCGTCGCTTCAACATCCGTGGTGCGGGTGTTGGTCATCGACTGAACGGCAATAGGCGCACCATCGCCGACTGGCACCTTGCCGACGTAAATCCGCGTTGATTTGCGACGGATAATGGGTGCTTCGTTATGCATATTCTCTCTCCACAATTGCCCGGCAGGTGAGGTGCGCGTTATTGCGCACCCACGGTCAGACGAGCAACCTGGTTATTACGGATAAAACGACTCAAATCAACGGGCTGATTCTGATATTGCACCTGCACAGCCGCTGGCGCACCAATTTTCAGACGATACGGAGGCTGACCGGCAAGGCTGAGTTTACCCCCGCTGCGTTGCAGGCCGCTGAACAGCTTTTTACCGCTCGCGTCGGTCACTTCCAGCCAGCAGTCGGCACTGAAGTTCATCACCAGCGCGTTTGGATCACTCGGTGCCTGGCTTACGCCAGCGCCACCGGTGGGCAACTGACCTTCCACGCTATTGACCGGCGCAGGAGAGGTCGCAGGTGGCGGTGTAGTATCGACCGGAGCCTGGCTCGGGGATACCACCGCGTTGTCATTGCTTTGTGCGGCTGGCGCAGCAGGCGTTGTTGCTGGCGCAGTGCTGCCCTGAGCGGAGGAGTCCGGGGTAGCTACCGCACCCGCACCGTTATCCACTGGCGTGCCGGCACCGTTAGTATCGGCATCGGCAGTGGTGTCGTTGCTGCTGTTATCGCCCAACGGAATTGACTGGCTGTTATCGCTGTTGCTGCCGTTCTGATCAGCCATCGATACCAGCTCCTCCTGAGAGGCTTTATGGTTCTGCCACCACCAGGCACCGGTTAAACCGATGACGACAAAGATCACCAACCAGGTGAAGATCATCAGCCAGCCATCACGTTTCTTCCGGCGTTTACCCAAGGAGAAGCTCTGCATCGGCTCGATTTTGGCGGCACGCACCGGTGCCTGTTTCGCCATCATCGGCAACAAGTCGTCCTCCGGTACATGCACCAGACGCGCGTAGGAACGAATGTAGCCGCGCAGGAAAGTGGAGGCTAAATCGGCTGGCGACTTGTCCTCTTCAATATCACGTACGGTGGAAAGTTTCAGGCACAGGCGTTCGGCGACGTTTTGCTGGGTCAGCCCCATCTGCTCACGGGCCAGTCGCAGGCGTTCACCTGTGGAATGTACTGCAGATTTCTCTTGAGTGGCTTCAGTATTCATTAGCTAAATAACGCTGGTACTGTATCGATTGTGGAAAACTTCGCGCCAACCGGTCGCCATAACGTGTAACGTCAGCAGCGTTTCCCTGTTGCGCGGCGAAACGTATCTGTAACCATAAACTGTCTGCACTGGCAGGCAGCCTGTGGTCATAAACCTCTAACAGCAGTGAAACCTTGTTCCACGCTTGCTGATCAAACTGCCTTTCCGCCTCCGTCAGCAGTTGCCTGCCCTGCTCCGGTGCTTCATCCAACGCGCGAGTTAATTGCCCCCGCGCAGCGGCATTATCTTCAGCTTGCAGGTAACAATAGCCCGAAAATAATAATGCATCGTGACGGGCGTCGGGTTCCTGCGCATCAGCCGCTAACTTAAACTGTTGATGCGATTCGTCATACTGCCTCAAACCGCAGAGAAACGCACCGTAATTGTTAGCGACGTAACCGTTGGCAGGAGCCAGTTGCTGCGCGCGCTGGTAGTACCAACGCGTTTGCGCGATATTCTGCTGCGCCTGAGCCACGCGTGCAAGCGCCAAAGGAACACGATAGTCCTGTGGCGCAGCTTGTTGTGCTCGCAGCAAATTACGCTGCGCAGACGGAAAATCCTGCACCGCCAGATAGTGCAATCCAAGCTGCAAACGAATATCTGCCGCGCCCTGATGCGCGGGCTCACTGACACAACCGGTTACAACAAAGCCTGCCAATAACACTGCCGGTAATCCCTTACTCATTGTCCGTTCTCCCTGAGTGATTCAGGCGGAAGAGACTGACATGAGTTGCGCCTGGTGAATATCACCAGGCGCGGAGTTTCAGAGCGCCTTCACAGAGATGGCTTCACCAGCCATCTTTTTACGCATGGTACGTTTGGTACGGTCGATAACATCGCCCGCTAACTGACCACAGGCGGCATCAATATCGTCACCACGGGTTTTACGCACGATGGTGGTAAAACCATACTCCATCAAGACTTTAGAGAAACGATCAACGCGACTGTTGGAGCTGCGGCCATACGGCGCACCCGGGAAGGGGTTCCACGGAATCAGGTTGATTTTACTCGGCGTGTCTTTCAGCAATTCGGCCAACTGATGGGCATCGTCAGTGCTGTCATTAACGTGATCCAGCAGCACGTACTCGATAGTGACGCGTCCCTGGTTCGCATTCGACTTCGCCAGGTAACGTTTCACCGCCGCGAGGAAGGTTTCGATGTTGTATTTCTTGTTAATCGGCACGATGTCATCGCGCAGCTTGTCGTTCGGTGCGTGCAGTGAGATTGCCAATGCGACGTCAATCATATCGCCCAGCTTATCCAGCGCCGGAACCACACCTGAGGTCGACAAGGTTACGCGACGTTTGGACAGACCAAAACCGAAGTCATCCAGCATGATTTCCATCGCCGGTACAACGTTGTTGAGGTTCAGCAACGGTTCGCCCATGCCCATCATCACCACGTTGGTGATCGGACGCTGGCCGGTCACTTTGGCGGCACCGATAATTTTCGCCGCACGCCACACCTGACCGATAATTTCTGATACGCGCAGGTTACGGTTAAAACCTTGCTGCGCCGTCGAACAGAATTTGCACTCCAGTGCACAACCTACCTGGGAAGAAACGCACAGCGTAGCGCGGTCATCTTCCGGGATGTACACGGTTTCCACCAGTTGGTCGCCCACGCGGATCGCCCATTTGATGGTGCCATCGCTGGATCGCTTCTCTTCAGCCACTTCCGGGGCGCGAATCTCAGTGAGCTGCATCAGTTTGCCACGCAGCACTTTGTTGATGTCAGTCATCTGCTCGAAATCATCGCAGCAGTAGTGATACATCCACTTCATTACCTGATCGGCACGAAATGGTTTTTCACCCAGCGAAACAAAGAATTCGCGCATTTGCTGACGGTTGAGATCCAGCAGGTTAATTTTTTCGTTTTTTGGGGAGACAACCACGGGGGAAGCGGACGACGGCGTCACAATCTGTTCGGACATAATGTTCTCTGGCCTCGTTGTTACACGTTATGGCTCTGGTTAAGAATAGGAAAAAAACAGCGCCCTTGCTGAGCAGGCTCAACAAGGGCGCATAATTGTACTACATCTGCGGCATGATGCCAGGGGAACAGATTTACACCGGGTTAAAAGGTGTAAACCTTACGCCACCTTAGCGAGTGCGCGGGCAGACTTCGTTTTCAGCGAAGAAGTACGCGATTTCACGCGCAGCGGATTCTGCTGAATCTGAACCGTGAGTGGCGTTCTCGGTGAAGCTGTCTGCGTAGTCAGCACGCAGAGTGCCTGCCAGCGCGTTGTCCGGGTTGGTTGCACCCATCAGATCACGGTGACGCTGAACAGCGTTTTCACCTTCCAGTACAGAAACCACAACCGGACCAGAGGTCATGAATTCAACCAAACCGTCGAAGAACGGACGGCCTTTGTGCTCCGCGTAGAAGCCTTCAGCCTGCTCTTTGGTCAGGTGCAGCATTTTAGCGCCAACGATTTTGAAGCCCGCGCTTTCAAAACGGTTGTAGATTGCACCAATCACGTTCTTGGCGACAGCGTTTGGTTTAACGATTGAGAAAGTACGTTCGATTGCCATGTTGACCTCTATATTTAGCATCCTGAAGAAACCGGGAACCCGCCCGGTAAGAAAACGGGGCGATTATAGGGACATCATCGGGCGTTGCCTATCGTCGATCAGAGGAATTATTGAAAATAATTGATTTTTGTCGGGGCAAGCCGACCAAAAATGTGCCATACCCGGATGACCATCCCCAACTTTCTCCTTACTAACCCTTGAGATAGCGTCCACATTCCCGGACACTGAGTCTTTCCCGATTGATGAGAAGAGGTTGCTATGACAGCTCCCCTGTTTGTGTCTGCTGACTGGTTAAAAGAACATTACACCGAGGAAACCCTACAGGTGCTGGATGCGCGCATGTTGCCACCCGGCCAGGAAGCGGTACGTGATATCCAGGCAGAGTATCTGGCCGGGCATCTGCCCAACGCCCCTTTCTTTAATATCGAAGCCCTGTCCGATCATACCAGCCCTTACCCACACATGATGCCGCGTGCCGAGGCCTTTGCCGTGGCGATGCGCGAACTGGGCGTCAGCCAGGATAAACATCTGGTGGTTTACGACGAAGGCAACCTGTTCTCAGCACCACGCGCCTGGTGGATGTTACGCGCCTTTGGCTGCGTTAATGTGTCGATCCTCGCGGGCGGCCTGGCCGGCTGGAAAGCGGCAGGTTACGCGCTGGCGACCGGCCCGGTAAGCTTATCTGAAGGGGAGTTTGAGGCGAAGTATGACAGCGCCCAGGTGAAACGGTTGACCGATGTGTTGTTGATCAGCCATGAGGGCGGCGCACAGATTGTCGATGCTCGCGCCGCGAATCGCTTCAATGCTGAAGTCGACGAGCCGCGTCCCGGCCTGCTGCGTGGCCATATCCCCAACAGCCGTAACGTGCCGTGGAACAATCTGGTGGCGAATGGCGCACTGAAACCCGCCGCAGAACTGCGTACGGAATTTGAGAAGGCAGGCGTAAAGCTGGATCAACCGATCATCGCCAGCTGTGGCTCAGGCGTGACGGCGGTGGTGGTGATTCTGGCGCTGACATCGCTTGGCGTGCGGGATGTTACCCTGTACGACGGCTCCTGGGGTGAATGGGGAAGTCGCGACGATCTCCCAATCGAGAAATAATCATCGTAGCGGCGCGATTTATCGCGCGCGGTGCCAGAAAAATCCGCGCGATAAATCGCGCCGCTACAGAGAATTCGGTTTTAGATAATGCGCTGACTGCCTTTAAAATCGCGCAGGAAGCTGCCCCAGCGGCGCTCGTAAAAAGGGGTAATGTGGGCGGTGAAGAAATGGCTGACGCCATGCTCGCCACTAACCACTTCACAGAGATCGATCGGCACATCGTCGGTGAGCGTATCTGTCGCCACGCTGCCCGCCGCCTGGATAATCGCGTCAATATCGCTATCCGCCTCGATGCCAATCAACAGATTTGGCGTCTCATCGGCCTGCTCACGAATGCTGGCAATATACGCGCGTCGTACCTGTTTATATTTGGCAAACAGCTGGGTAAGTGAGTCAACCATCTGCGCCGGTGGCTCAGCCACTTCGGAGAGCAGCAAGGCATGGCCGCCTTCCAGTACCGTTTGCTGGCTGAGCGCGCTGCCCTCTTCACCCAGTAGATGCGCAATTTCGCCCGGTGAAAACTCTTTCCCTGCCGGGAGTTTCGGGTTGAGGAACAAGGTTTCACCCAGCGTCATTTCAAACAAGGTGCGTACCGGCAGACGCAGGTAAGGTTGCTCATCTTTGATGGCTTCGCTCATCGCCTGTTCAGACGTGAAAAAGGGGATGACGCTACCGCCGTCTTCCTTTTCCCAGTGCTGAAGATCGACCGGTGTGGTGGCGTCGAACTGCTGCGCACTGCTTTCACCCGGCACCCAGACATCGGCTTCAAGCAGCAACTGAAAGAACTCCGGGCGGTGCGCAGGCTCGGTGGCAGCCAGTTTCAGCACCTCTTCAAGACGGTTACTCATGGTTTGGTTTTTCCAAAAATACGTGTCTGCACTGCTCCGTAGCGGCGCGATTTATCGCGCGTCATTTTCAAACCCGCGCCGCTACGTAATGTGCCTTAACGGGACATTATTTCAGTAACAAGTTCGCGATGGTGCGAACCCCGAGGCCGGTTGCGCCTGCTGACCATTGATCAACCGCGCTTTTGCGGTAGGTCGCTGAGCAGTCGATATGCAGCCAGCCCTGTTGATATTGACTGACGAAGTGCGACAGAAACGCGGCCGCGCTGCTGGCACCGGCGGAATGTGCCGGGCTGGCGATGTTATTGAGATCAGCAAAGTTTGACGGCAGATGGCTGCGGTGGAACTCCGCCAGCGGCAGACGCCAGAAGGCTTCGTTTTCACTGGCCGCGCTACCCAGCAGCGATTGCGCCAACACGTCATCAAAAGTGAACAGCGCGTGGTAATCGTTACCGAGCGCAGTTTTGGCTGCACCGGTCAGGGTTGCTGCGTCAATCAACAGTTCCGGTTTCTGCTCGCTGGCGTCAATCAGGCCATCGGCCAGCACCAGACGCCCTTCCGCATCGGTGTTCATCACTTCAACGGTTTTGCCGTTGCGGTAACGAATGATATCGCCAAGACGGAACGCATTGCCGCTGACCATGTTGTCGGCACAGCACAGGTACAGCTTCACGCGTTTATTCAGACCGCGCGAGATCGCCAACGCCAGTGCGCCAGTAACCGTTGCTGCCCCGCCCATATCGGACTTCATCGAGTCCATAAAGCCGCTCTGCTTCAGGCTGTAACCACCGGTATCAAAGGTGATGCCTTTACCCACCAGGCAAGCATAAACCGGGGTATTTTCGTCACCGCCCGGATTGAAATCCAGCGCCAGCAGAACCGGTGCGCGGGTTGAGCCACGACCAACGGTATGAATGCCGAGATAACCTTGCTCGCGCAGATCCTCACCCTTGGTGATGCGATAGCTCACTGCGTCGCCGCCGACAGCAGAAATCAGATCAATCGCGCTGTGCGCCAGTTGCTCCGGGCTGAGATCTTCAGCAGGCAGGTTGATGGTGTTACGTACCCAATCCACGATCTTCAGGCGACGATCAAATTCGTTCTGATCCTGCTCGCTCAGGGTCGGCCATTCCACCTGACGTGATCCTTTCGGGCCACGGTAGCCCTGCCAGAACGCCCAGCATTTCTCCAGGTCCCAGCCTTCGCCGCTTAAGGCGACATGGCGAATACCCTGACCATCGAGTTTGCGCGCCGCGCGTTGAATGCTCAGCAGCACATCTGCGCCGGTGAGATGAATCGTCATGCCACTGTCATTGCTGCTCAGCAACGCTTTGTCACCCCAGCGCGCGTCGGCGGCTTGGGAGCTGAGCGTAATCGTCATCGGTTGTGTTGTCATCGCGAGGCTCCGTATGCGTGAGTTATCACCTTCCGCCAGACCGGCGGAAGGATGCTGTTAAACGATAATTAGCGAGAATTTGCCGCAGGCATCAGCGCCCGCAGACGGGTTACCGCTTTGTTGACCAGCTCAATGGCGTAATCAATTTCCTCTTCGGTGGTAAAGCGTCCGAGCGAAAAACGCAGCGAGCTGTGTGCCAGCTCCTGCTCAACGCCCATCGCGCGTAGCACATAAGAGGGTTCGAGGCTGGCCGAGGTACAGGCGGAACCGGAAGAGAGCGCCAGATCTTTCAGCGCCATAATCAACGATTCACCTTCAACGTGGGCAAAACTGATATTGAGGATATTTGGTGCGCCCTGCTCCAGCGATCCATTCAGCGTGACATCGCTCAGCGCGCTGATGCCCTGCCACAAGTGCTGACGCAGTGCCGCTAGTCGCGCAACTTCGCTGCTCATCTCTTCACGCGCAATGCGATAGGCTTCGCCCATGCCGACAATCTGGTGCACCGGCAATGTACCCGAACGCATGCCGCGCTCATGACCGCCGCCATGCATTTGCGCATCAATCTGCAAACGCGGTTTGCGACGAACCCAGAGCGCACCGATACCTTTTGGGCCATAAATTTTGTGTGCCGAGAAGGACATCAAATCCACCGGCAGGACACTCACGTCAATGGGCAACTTGCCCACACTTTGCGTGGCGTCGACATGGAACAGGATGTCACGTTGGCGACACAAAGCGCCAAGCGCGGCGATATCCTGAATTACGCCGGTTTCATTATTTACATGCATCAACGAAACCAGCACCGTGTCGTCACGCAGCGCCGCAGCCAACATGTCGGGAGTCACGATGCCATCACGGCCGGGTTGCAAATAAGTGACCTCAAACCCTTCGCGCTCCAGTTGCTGACAACTGTCGAGCACCGCTTTGTGTTCGGTCTGACTGGTAATGACGTGTTTGCCGCGCGCCTGATGGCACTGTGCCGCACCTTTGATGGCGAGGTTATCAGCTTCAGTCGCGCCGGAAGTAAAAACGATTTCACGCGGATCGGCATTGACCAGCTCCGCAACCTGGTTGCGTGCCACATCAACGGCTTCTTCAGCCTGCCAGCCAAATCGGTGAGAACGGGAAGCGGGGTTACCGAACGTGCCATCCAGGGTGAGAAACTGCATCATTCTGGTGGCGACACGCGGATCCGCAGGCGTCGTTGCCGCGTAATCCAGGTAGATCGGTAATTTCATTGCGCTAAAGCTCCGTATAAAAAATCATACGACGTTATAGCATGATTCAGCCTTCCCTGCCTTAGCAGGAAAGGCCGAAAGAGAGCGGATTACGCACGCAGGTTAACGTTGATGGTTTCCTGCACGCGGTGAGTCTGGAAGCGACGATTGTCGATGGCGTTTTGACGGTCAGCAACATCCAGAATTTCCTGGTTGTTGACCAGTTCTGCCAGAGTGATGTTGTTGAGGAATTCGCTGATGCGTTCGCTCAGGTCACGCCACAGAACGTGAGTCAGGCAACGTTCACCGCCCTGGCAACCTTCTTTGCCCTGGCATTTGGTGGCATCAACGGATTCGTCAACGGCGGTGATCACCGCACCTACGGCAATCGCGCCAGCATCTTTACCTAACAGATAACCGCCGCCCGGACCACGGACACTGGCAACCAAACCGTGCTTACGCAGACGCGAGAATAACTGCTCCAGATAGGAGAGCGAAATGCCCTGACGCTCAGAAATGTCAGCCAGCGGCACCGGCCCCTCGTGCGAGTGCAGGGCAACGTCCAGCATAGCGGTAACGGCATAACGTCCTTTGGATGTCAGTCTCATAGCATACAACCTCGTAAGCGTCCGTCGGTTATCGGCGGGTATCTGATGAATGGCCGCTAGTCTGACATTCCTGAGTAAATTGGTCAACTATTTAACCAAGTAATTTGCTCAACTATTTAACCAAGCAATTTACTCAACTATTACCCTCACTACCTTTACGTTTTTCAAACGACGCCAGCATGCCACGCAGAATATTCAGCTCATCGCGTTCCGGGCGCGCGCGGGTGTACAAGCGACGCAGTTTACTCATCACCTGACCGGGATTGCCTTCACGGATAAAGCCGCTGTTCAGCATCATCTGTTCCATATGCTGATAAAAACGCTCCAGATCATCGACCAGCGGATAAGGCGACTCTTCAAACTGTGGCTGCGGCGTCGCTTTTTCCTGCGCATCCAGCCAGGCCATACGCACCTCGTAAGCGATGATCTGTACCGCCATCGCGAGGTTCAGCGAACTGTATTCCGGGTTCGCCTGAATCGCGACGTGATAGTGGCACTTCTGCAACTCTTCATTGGTCAGGCCAACACGCTCACGGCCAAACACCAGCGCGACCGGTGCCTGCTGCCCCTCTTCGACACTTTTGATACCGCATTCACGCGAATCCAGCATCGGCCACGGCAAAGAACGCGAACGTGCGCTGGTGCCAACCACCAGGCTACAACCCGCAATCGCCTCATCGAGGGTGTCCACGATCTGCGCATTGCCGATCACATCGCTGGCACCTGCGGCGAGAGAGATGGCCTGAGAATCAGGTTTGACCAACGGGTTGACCAGATACAGATTGCTCAAACCCATGGTTTTCATGGCACGGGCTACCGAGCCCATGTTGCCGGTGTGGGAGGTTTCCACCAGTACAATTCGGATATTTTGCAGCATAATAGAAGCAGGTAAGAAAATGATGGCGCGATGCTAACATAAAACAGGACATTTACCGAATGCGCTGCTATACTCCGCGCCGTTTTCCCTGTTCTTTAACATCCAGCGAGAGATACCGATGCATCCGATGCTCAACATCGCCGTGCGCGCTGCGCGCAAGGCCGGAAATTTAATTGCAAAGAATTATGAAACCCCGGACGCTGTCGAAGCCAGCCAGAAAGGCAGCAACGACTTCGTTACTAATGTTGACCGTGACGCAGAACGTCTGATTGTCGAAGTGATTCGCAAGTCATACCCGCAACACACCATCATCACCGAAGAAAGCGGTGAACTGGCGGGTGACGATCAGGACATTCAATGGGTAATCGATCCGCTGGATGGCACCACCAACTTTATCAAACGCCTCCCTCACTTCTCCGTTTCTATCGCTGTGCGCATTAAAGGTCGCACCGAAGTTGCGGTGGTTTACGATCCAATGCGTAATGAACTGTTCACCGCTGTACGCGGTCAGGGCACTCAGTTGAACGGCTACCGTCTGCGCGGCAGCACCGCTCGCGATCTGGATGGCACCATTCTGGCGACCGGCTTCCCGTTCAAACTGAAGCAGCATTCTCAGTCTTATATCAATGTGGTGGGCAAACTGTTTACCCAGTGTGCTGACTTCCGTCGTACCGGTTCTGCGGCACTGGACCTGGCTTACGTGGCTGCGGGTCGTGTAGATGGCTATTTCGAAATTGGTCTGAAACCGTGGGATTTCGCTGCCGGTGAACTGCTGGTACGCGAAGCGGGCGGCCTGGTAACTGACTTTACTGGCGGTCATGGCTACCTGATGTCAGGTAACATCGTTGCCGGTAATCCGCGTGTGGTGAAAGCGCTGCTGTCCACCATGCGTGACGAACTGAGCGAAGCGCTGAAGCGTTAATTGCTTTTCCCGTAACGGCGCGATTTATTGCGCCGTTACGTTATAGTCGATGGTTAAAATGGCCGCAGGCCGCTGCTCATCATCGGCTGGGCGCTTTGCCACAGTAACGCCCCCGCGACCAGTAAGACCACGCTGCCGACTAACGCCAGCAATGGCATCAACACTTTCACCCCTTGCGCTGTCGCACTGGCACTGCCCAGTTTCTCCGCCAGTTTACGCGAACGCTGCACCAACAATCCCATCGCCGATACGGTCACTGCCGTGCCCATCGCCATCGCAATCGCCGAGGCCACTCCCCAGAGATACACATCAATCACTTTGGCAAACAGCAACATCATAATGGCCCCCGAGCAAGGACGTAGCCCCATCGAGAACACCACCAGCGCCTGCGTTTTGCCGCTAACGGCTTGTTCCATCTGTGCAGCACTCGGCAAGTGAGCATGGCCACAGCTGCAGTTGTCATCATGCTGATGGTGGGGGCGGATAGCATGGATCTGCATTTTCGGCACCGGTTTTAACGCCGCACGATAGGCGCGGATCGCACGCCATCCAACCCAAATTCCCAATGCCATCACCAGCAGGTAACTGCCCTTCTCCAGCCAGTAGCTCCCCAGATGCAGGGTGCGCGATGAGGTTTGTAGCACCACCAGCATCACCGTCACCAGACCGATCGCCACGCCCCCCTGCAACAATGCCGCCAGCAACGTCAGCTTCATACTGGTTTTCAGGCGCGCCGGATGGGTCGCGAGGAAGGTGCTGATCACCACTTTACCGTGACCGGGGCCCAGGGCATGCAGCACACCATAAGCCAGACTAAACAGCATCAGGGTCACCCCCGCCTGGTGGGGTTGCTCCGCCACCTGTTGTAGCAGTTGCGTCATCTCGCGATTTAAGACTTTTTGCCACAGCACGCTTTGTAGCAGGATTTGTGGCCAGAATTGCCACACCATGCCAGCCGCCAACAGCAACACCAACGCCAGCAACCATAGCGGCCATAAACGGCGGGAGCCGGAAGGCAGAGAAATTAATGACATGTCAGCGTTACCGTCTGCGCGAACTGCTGCCCCAGATCCATATCTTCTGGCGGCGCATCGGCTTTATCCAGCGACAACGCGTATTGTTTCAGCGAGTCATCCGGTTTTGGTGTGTGTAAATCCAGCTGGCAGCGCGATTTCAGCGCGTCCGGCAGAGTGAGCGCCTGAGCGTTGTCGTAATACATATCGACAAAGTAGCTCGGATCAAAGGTGAGAATGCGGTACTGCGTGTTACTCAGAGATTGCGGTTCGCCCAGAGGCAAAATGAACTCCAGCACCGCTTTGTTACCGTTGCGCGATAGCTGGTACTCCTTTGGCAGATTGAGGAATTTCACCCGATTTTTCCCCTGCCACACTTCGGTGAAATAGTGCTGACCCAACACATTGGCCATCACCTGCGCCGCCAGTTTTTTCCACACCACGCTGCCCGGCTCGGCTTTACCGGCATCGTACAGCAGATCGGCAGAGGTGATCTCGTCCATGGTCCAGACCATTTTGAAGCCGGTAAGATGGTCATTGTCGGTCAGAAGCTCGGTTTTCATATCAATAAAACTGTGTGGATGTGACCAGGCCATGTGACTGACCAACAGCATCAGGGTAAAAAGCGCAATTTTCATAACGTTATAAAGTAACAATTAAAAGGTTCAGATTCCAGTGGTCCAGAAAAACTGTGACCCGCTTTAAAGCTCTGAATAAAAGTCACGACAAAGTGCAGGGTTACCGCGCGGAGTTGGCTATTCTTAGCTCAAAAATGACCTGCTGGAATGACTATTGATGAGTTCTGCAACCTCCTCTGCACCACTCTTCAGCCGTTCCCAACGTCGCTGCCATCTGCTACTGCTGCTGTTTCTGCCCGCTCCCGCGCTGACGCTTGAAAAGCTCTGCCAGTTAAATGGCGTGGACCCTGTTGTCGCCCGACAGGATATCGCGGATGTCAGTGACGAGATACAGCGTTATCATCAACTGGAACTACACCAGATGGTCGATGGTAGCTTTCGCGTACATGGAACGGAGTTGGACAGGCGTTTATGCCTGCTCCATTGGTTGCGACGCGCTCTGCGCCTGTCGCAGGATTTTGTTTGTGAACACTTCGCCCCGGTGCTGCGTCAACGCCTTAAGGTGCTCAAAATCGAAAAAGCGCTGTGGGATGAAACCAACTTACAGGCGCTGATCCAGCATTGTAGCCTGCGACTCAACCGGAACTTTAGTCAGCGCGATCGGTTATTTCTGCAAATCTACATGAAGTATGCCCTGTGCCAGCGGCAGATGGCGCTGTTCAACGATGCGCAGCGCGCCTGGCTGGCCGAAAAGGCAGAGCGCGAGGCCGCCGATGATGTGATTCATCACTGGCAAAAACGTTGCCACCTCGCGCCCGATGCCAGCGAGGCCGACTTCTGGACGCTACTGTTTAGCCTGATTCACGCACCGGATGGCACGCAGTTGCAGCATCCGCAGGCGCAAATCCTGATGCAGGCTGTGGAAGCGTTAATCATCCGCTTTGAAAAACTGGCGCTGACGCAAATCAGTAATCAGGAAGAGTTGAAGCAGCAACTGTTTACCCATCTGGCGCAAGCGCTGGACCGTAGCCATTTTGCCATCGGCATTGATAACAGCGTGGCGCTGGATGTCGCCCGGCTCTATCCACGCTTGCTGCGCACCACCCGCGCCGCGCTCGATGACTTTGCGGCGCAATTTGCCACGCGTTTCAGTGCGGAAGAAGTGAGCCTGGTGGCGGTGTTGTTCGGTGCCTGGCTGATGCAGGAGAGCGCCTTGCAGGAGAAACAGGTGCTGCTGCTGACTGGCGAGGATGCCAGCCTGGAGCAATTGCTGGAACAGCAAATCCGTGAGCTGACGTTGCTGCCAATTAACATCACCTATCAGGATATGCTGCAATTCAGGCAGGAAGGTGCGCCGCGTGATATTGCGCTGGTGATTACCCCTTATGCGACCTCGCTGCCGCTGTTTTCACCGCCATTGATTCACGCCGAACTGCCGCTGAGCGAACATCAGCAGCAGCGTATCCGCCAGTTACTCGAGTCTTAAGCAGAACGGGGGCGCAGGAACAAGGCAGGCAACGCCACCAGCGCCATCACCCAAAACAGATGCCCCTGCAAAGGGGTAAACAGCACGCCACAAATCATGGTCATCACCGCAATGCCGCCGCCCATCGCCAGCGCCGAATACAGCGACTGTAAACGGATCACCTCTGCGCCCTTACGCGCCGCAATAAAGCGCATCGCCGCCAGATGGCAAACGGTGAAGCTGCCGCAGTGCAGAATCTGCGCCACAATCAGCAGTGGCAATGCGGTGCTGGCCCCGAGTAACGTCCAGCGTACCAGCGCACACACGCAGGAAAGCAGCAGCAGGCCGCGCGCCGTCCAGCGGCGAAATAGCCGGTTGCTGAGGGCAAAGACCACAATTTCCGCCACCACCCCGAGTGACCAGAGATACCCCACGGTGCTGGCTGAATAGCCAGACTCCTGCCACCAGATAGCACTGAAGCTGTAATAAGCGGCGTGTGCGCCCTGCATCAGGGTGACACACAACATAAAGCGCCAGACGGCATTTTCCCGCAGCAGGTTACGCCAGGCAGACCAGCCACCACTCGCCCCCTGGCGTGCATCGCCCTGTGGTTGCGTTTTGGGTGGCAACATCATGCCGGACAGCATCGCCAGCACCCCGACCGAGAGCAGCACCAGAATCGCCTGCGAGGAGTACTCACTGACCAGCATTCCGGTCAACGCCGAGCTAATCACAAACGCCAGCGATCCCCATAAACGCACCGGCCCATAGGCGAGGCCAATTTGCTGTGTCCAGGTGGCGGCCAGCGCATCACTCAGTGGCACCAGCGGAGAAAAAAACAGGT
Source organism: Pantoea sp. X-Soil-TKNS-1279 (assembly GCF_059730565.1). Taxonomy (NCBI): domain Bacteria; kingdom Pseudomonadati; phylum Pseudomonadota; class Gammaproteobacteria; order Enterobacterales; family Erwiniaceae; genus Pantoea; species Pantoea sp. X-Soil-TKNS-1279. Next base: position 3,223,406 of record NZ_AP035948.1, read on the forward strand.
TAAAGCCAATCATCACCAACAGCAGCCATAGCCACTGGCCACCGAGCCAAAATCCCAGCGCGAACAGGCAGGTCATCAGCGCCAGCAGGCGTAGCGCGCGAATCAAATGGGAAGGGGTTTTCACCTGAGAAGCAATTAAGAGGCTGCCGACAAAACGTGCCACCATGCCGCAACCAATCATCAGACCGATTTTTTCCGCATCCAATCCTAAACCTTTGAGCCAGACGCTCCAGAAAGGTAAGTAGATGCCGTAACAGAAAAAGTAGGTGAAGTAGCTCAGTCCCAGCCACTTAGCCGATCCGATGGTCATACAAACTCCGCAGGGTAATTATTAACGTTATTATTTTGCGCGGTACTTTGTCAGAGCCGTGGGAAAAAGGAAATAATGAGTTTTAGTTTTTATGTAATGAACTATCGGCCACCATCGACGCTGAGAACTTGCCCGGTGACCCAGTTAGCCCAGTCGGAGGCGAAATACAGCACCGCATGGGCAATATCCTCGGCCACGCCGAGTCGTCGCAGGGCAATATTGTCCACCAGCCGCTGCTGGCCCGCGCTGCCCATTGCCTCCCACTGCTTCTCGGTGGAGGGATTGCTGCGAATAAATCCGGGTGCCACGTTATTGACGGTGATGTTCCACGGCCCCAACTCGTGCGCCAACTGACGTGTCAGGCCAATCTGTCCCGCCTTGGCACTGGCATAGGCCTGGATACCGGTAAGGCTGACGTCCAGCCCGGCCCGGCTGGAGATATTGATGATGCGACCAAATTGCCGCGCCTTCATCCCCGCCACCGCCGCCTGGGACATTAAAAACGCCCCATTCAGATTCACATCAACTATCGCCTGCCACTGTGCGAAGGTGACGGTTTCGAGCGGTTGACCTGATTGTCCCACCACGCCGCCCGCGTTGTTGACCAGCGTATCGACCTGAAGCTGGTGCGACGCCAGCGTGCTAAACAGCGCGTTAACTGCCTCGGGCGAGCTGATGTCAACGGTAAACGCCAGCGTCCCCTCGCCGCATAACGCAGCCGTCTCCTCGACCTGCGCCTGCTGGATGTCACAGGCGATGACCTGTGCCCCGCGTGCGGCGAAGGCCAGACAAATCGCGCGGCCAAATCCCTGCGCGGCGCCGGTCACCAGCACCGTGCGCCGGGAATAATCAAAAGGGTCTTGCATCAGGATGCTCCCGTTTCGTTACTTTCCAGCAAGGCCAAGGTTGCCTGAGTTTGCGGCAGCATCCCCTGCTCCACTTCGTGAATCAGTTGCACCAGACGCGAGGTAAATGGCATCGGTACATTAACGCTCAGACCAATCGCGATAGCCGGAGCGATCTGCGCGTCAATCTCGGTCTGGCGTTTGCGCACCGCCAAATCACGCCAGATACCTGAGTGAGATTTCGCTGAACGGCGGTTATGCGCCACCATATCGTCAAAGGATTGTCGGGTGTGGTCAGGGCTGGCATCAGGCAGAAACGCCGCAGGATCAAAGCCATCAAACCCTTGCAAAACGATATGCTGCGCATGGGCCACGCTGCCGATTTCCTGTGCCAGCGCTGTCAGCACGGGTCGGAAACGTGGCATCGCAAGGACATCGGCAATGCTGTCATTGGTTAATGCCGTGGCGAACAACAGCGCACCGTAGATCATCTTCGCCCACAGAAATCCCCAAATGTTTGGTGTGAGGATCGCCGCAGCGTCCACGTTCAGCAGCAGCCTGTAGAGCATTTCAGTCCGTGGGCGGGTGATGCCGTCTAACTCACCAATTACCACCGCGCCGCGACCACCGTGGTGGATCACGCCGGGTTCCAGGAAGTCTGCGCCAAAATTCAGGAAAGCGCCGACGGTACGATCAACGCCGATGCTATCGGCGATAACCCGCTCGTTGAGGCCGTTTTGTAGCGATACCACAAAACCTTCGGGCGCGAGGTGCGGTGCAATTTGTTGGATAGCGCCAGCGGTATGGTGGGATTTTACCGCCAGCAGCACGCAGCGATAGTGACCGGTAAGTTGCTCAGGCAAAAATGCCTGCGCCCGCACCACTTTTTCACCGAGGGGACCGGTAATGCGCAGCCCCTGAAGATTAATCGCGGCAACATGCTCTGCCACATTATCGACAAAAATCACCGTCTGACCGGCAGCGATAAACGCAGCACCGATCACGCCACCAATCGCCCCCGTCCCCCAAATAACCAGAGGATCCTGGGATTGCGGTACTGCGGGGGAAATTGCGGTTTCTGGCTGAGTGACAACTGACATCCGTACCTCCGGGCAAGTCGCGCATCACCGGCTAGAGCGCGTCAATAATCTCGCGAATTTCCGCCAGTGCGGTTTGCCAGATAGCGAGCATCTCCTCATCGGCGCGCTGATAATAGCCGCCGTAGTTGCCGTCACCGAGATACGCTTTGGCACGCGTTGGGTCCAGTTTCCGCAGCGCCACCAAATCAACCATCGGTTTTTGCTGCTGCGGCTGGGTCACGCCCGGCAAACGCGTCCAGGGGAAGTTTTCCATCCAGGAGGCGTGTGACGCGACCGGATCGATAGACATCACTTTTTCCCAGGTTTTCGGCGCATTCCACCAGTTATGCAACTGAACCGTCACCCCCGGATTGGTCACCATCCATTCACTGATGATGTTCTGCGCCGGTGCGTTACCACCGTGCCCGTTGATAAACAAAATGCGGCGAAACCCCTGCCGTTTCAGGTTATTAAGTATGTCATTCAACAGGCACACATAGGTTTGCATACTCAGACTGATGGTGCCGGGATAGTCGCTAAACGCCGGCGTCATACCGAACGGCATCACCGGGAAGACAGGAATGCCGTAAGGCTCTGCGGCCTCTGCGGCGACTCTCTCAGCCAGAATTGAATCCACTGACAGGCTGAGTAGCGCGTGCTGCTCAGTACTGCCGAGCGGCACAATCACCCGGTCGTCGGTGGTGAGATAGTGGGCTAACTGCTGCCAGTTCATTTCACTGATTTTCATTACGGTCCCCGGTGTTGGACGCGTGTAAAATATCCTGTTGCAGCAACGGCACAACCACCCGTTGAATCTCTCCTGCATCAGGAACATGGCGGTACTCAAAAGAACGTTGGTGCTCTCCCAACCGGGCGGTGAGTTCCTGAACGCCGGTGGCATACACCAGGGCATCGGTCTCTTTTAATAATTCACCCAGACGAGGATCATCGCTTTGCACCACGGTGACCTGGGTTACATGAGGCGCAAAGCGCGCCACGCCAGACGTCATTAACGCGGTAAATTCCGGGAAAATCGACACCACCAGCGTGCGCGTCAGTGGATCGAGCGAAGCCAACGCACGGCGAGTAGCTTCGGACGGAATAAAACTGATATTCAGCAACGGCAGCCCCGGAATCAGTTGGCTGACCTCACGCCGACGATGGGCAAAGGTCAGCAACAGATCGGCACTGGCAACACGTTGACGGAGTAACAGGTCGTTTTTTATATCGGTGAGCGTGGTCGCTTCTACCTGCGCGATTTCACCCAGCGTTTCGCCGATGCAGTGTGCATAATCCCGCGCCGCATCGATAAAGTTGCCAATAAAAAATACCGTCTTCTTCCTGAGCTGGCGTTGTCGTTCCGCAAACCGACTGCTGACCAACGCCCCCAGTTCTGCCGCGTTTAAACCGAGCAACATTCCGCTGTTGATAAATGCATCAAGATGCTGATGCAACTCGTCAAGGGCGAGTTCTGACGATCCCACCGCAAGCGCCGCATCGGCGATAAAGGTACCGGCGCCTGGCTTGCTGTACACCAGCTCGGCCGCTTTGAGTTCGCGATATACCTGCGCCACGGTCATCGGCGCAACGCCTACCTGTTCAGCCATGTCGCGCACCGAGGGTAGCTGTTCGCCAGGTTTCAACGCGCCAAACGTAATGGCGTATTCAATTATCCCGCGCAACTGCGCTCCCAACGGGATTGAAGAGTCACGATCGAGGTGGAATTCCATAACCTGCCTGGTCAGTGTACTAGCCTGTTAATACAATTATGCTGTTTTTTACATCAATTCAAGTCATCAAGCAAAAAAATCATGACGAAATAACTTACTGTTATAACCAATTCTTATTTTTGCATTTTTTTTGCGCTGATTATTGACAGTTTGTGAGCAATACATCAATTATCGTACCAGTTAACTAGAACACAATCATTACCGCCATTTTTGCCGGCTCCGCTCTCCGCAGTTTTCGGGGGGCATTTGAGGGCCTGACAAACATTTTTCTGACTTACAAACAGAGGGGCAAGGTCATGAAAGTTATGCCTAAATTAACGTTAATCGCCTTACTGGCAGCGGGTGCATTCAGTACCCTGGCGGCTCAGGCGGCGGAGGTAGTACAGCGCGGCGGTACCCTGATCTATGGTCGCTACGCTGACAGTAATTTCCTCGAACCTATCCTGAACGAAAGCAATAACGATATCTGGATTCTCTCTAACCTCTACGACACCCTGCTGCTGCCGACTAACGATGGCAAAGGCATTCGACCGGGCCTGGCTACCGCGTGGAAGCTGTCGGAGGATGGTAAAAGCCTGACCCTGACTCTGCGTCCTGACACCAAATTTTCTGATGGTTCACCGATCACCGCTGAAGACGTGAAATGGTCACTGGAGCGAGCAGCCAAACCGGGTAATGGCGTGTGGCAATTTCTGGTGAGCGCCATCGCTAACGTCACCATCAGCGATCCGCATACCGTGGTGATCCATCTGTCGCATACCGATCCCGCCATTCTCACCGCGCTGACAGTGTTCAACACCGCGATCATGCCGGAGAAATTGTTCGAAGCGGAACCCGGCGCGACTGACCACGACAAAGCCGCGGCGTTTGCCGAGCATCCGGTGGGTTCTGGTCCGTTTATCCTCAAGTCATGGCAACATAACTCCACCATGACGCTGGTACGCAACCCGTACTATTGGGAGAAAGGCGCTGACGGCAAAGCGCTGCCCTACCTCGACAGCATCAAGTTCGAAATCATCCCCGACGATGCGACACGCATCCTGAAGCTGCAATCCGGTGAACTGGACGGTGCCGAGTTTATCCCTTACTCACGCGTTAAAGAGTTGCAGGGAAATCCGGCAATAAATATGGCGTTGTTCCCCTCCACCCGCGTGGAAGTCGCCAGCGTGAACGCGCGCCCGGAGATAGATGGCAAGCCGAACCCACTGGCGAATCCCAAAGTGCGTGAAGCGCTGAACTACGCCACCGACAAAGAAGGCATCATCCAACTGGTGACCTTTGGACTCGGCAAACCAATGACCTCGTTTATGTCGACCTCCACGCCACTCAACTCGGGCACCAAGCCGTTGTGGCCCGTGGATGTTGAGAAAGCGCAGGCGCTGATGAAAGAAGCCGGTTACCCGGATGGCTTTAGCACCAGCATGAATATTCTGGCGGGTAATGAAGACAGCCTGAGCATCGCGACCGGCCTGCAACAGATGTGGGCACAGATTGGCGTCAAACTGACCATTAACCAGATGGATAACGCCACGCTGAACGCCAACTATCGTAAGGGGAATTTCAGCACCCGTATTGGTCCGTGGACCGATGACATCGCTGACCCCAACGAGATCACCTCCTACTACGCGTATTCGAAGAATATTCAGGCACTGCATTCCGGCTGGAAGAGTGATGAATTAGACACGCTGTTTGAAGCTTCGCAGCAGGAAACTAATCCAGTGAAACGTGCCGAAGAATACAAACGCATCCAGGATATCTACAACAGCACCGGCCCCACCATCCCGCTGTATGAAAGCTCCTATCCGGTGGCGCTGAAGAAAAATGTCGAAGGATTTGTCCAGATCCCGTTGGGGAATAACATCTTCACTGAAACCTGGCTGAAGAAATAATTCGCCTTTATTACATCGAGTGAAATCCAGGCATCTGGCGCTGTACCCGCGTAGGCTACAGCGCCTGTACGCTGGATTTGGGAGCACGCGTTGACCGAACTGAATTATATTTTCAAACGCATTCTGCTGATTATTCCGACGCTGCTGGTGATTTTGGTGGTCACCTTCACCATCGTGCGTCTGCTGCCTGGCGATCCTGCCAGCGCGATGATTGGCGACCGCGCAACGGACGCCGACGTCACGCGTATCAATAAAGAGCTGGGATTGAGTCAACCGCTGCCGGTACAGTTCGTCTTCTTTGTACGCCAGGTCGCCAGCGGTAACCTTGGCAACTCCTATGCCATGCACGCCCCGGTGACCACGGTCATTGCCGAGCGTTTGCCCGTGACCTTGCTGTTGACCGGCATGGCCGCGCTGTTTGCGCTGCTGATGGCCATCCCGCTGGCCTTTATCTCTGCCCTCAAACGCAACAGCGCCACCGATATCACCATTCGCGGCGCGTCACAGGTGACGTTGTCGATGCCCTCGTTTTATATCGGATTGGTGCTGCTGACGGTATTCGCCGCCCAGTTGCACTGGTTCCCGGTCGGTGGCTACGGCGATAGCTGGGGACAACGCCTCTGGCATCTGTTTCTTCCGGCAATGACGCTGGCGGTCAGCATCACTTCGGTACTGATTGGTAGCCTTCGCAACTCGATCATCGCGGTACTGGACGCGGAATATGTCACCTTTGCGCGTGCCAAAGGTCTTAGCAATCGCGTGGTGTTGCTACGGCATGTGTTACGCAATTCGCTGATCCCGATGCTCAGCCTGTTTGCGCTGAATATCGGCACCACCATTGGCAGCGCGGTGATCACCGAAACTGTCTTCGCCGTGCCCGGCATTGCGCGCCTGATGGTTGATAGCATTTTCAGCCGCGACTACCCGATGATTCAGGGGCTGGTCATCGTGCTGTCGGTGCTGGTGTCGTTGATTTTCCTGCTGACCGATATCGTGCAGGTCATGATTGATCCGAGGAGAGCGCGATGAGTGAATTGATTGCCCGACGCTCCCTCACGCGTCATTGGCGAAAGCATCTGCCGTGGCCGTCGCTGCTGGGTTGCGCCATTCTCGCCCTCAGCCTGCTGATGGCGTTCTTTCCGCATCTGGTTGCCACCGCCGATCCGCTGAAATTTGATTACCGCGCGATCCTGAAGGGGCCGAGCCTGCAACATATTTTTGGTACCGATAACTTTGGCCGCGATATCTTTTCACGCGTGGTCTTCGCGTACCGTATCGACCTGCAAATCGCGTTTTTCACCACGCTGTTTCCGATGTTGTTTGGCACCCTGGTCGGACTGTTGGTGGGTTATTTCGGCGGCGTTGCCGAAATGCTGTTTCAGCGCATCGTGGATGCGGTGGTCACCTTCCCGCTGCTGGTTTTGGTGATCGCCATTGTCGCGATTCTGGGTCCGGGCCTGAACAGCATGTATATCGCCGTTGGCATTATTTATTGGGTGTTTTACGCCAAACTTATCGCCGGTGAAGTCAGTATCCAAAAACGCCTTGAATACGTCGCCGCAGGCAAAGTAATGGGCTACAGCACGCCAAGGATTATCTTCCGCCATGTGCTACCAAACGTGATCACCACCACGCTGGTGTACTGGATGACGGATATGGCGCTGGCTATTCTGCTCGGCTCCAGCCTCGGTTATCTTGGCCTCGGTGCGCAGCCACCGACAGCCGAATGGGGGGTATTGATTGCCTCCGGCAAGAATTTCATGGACACCGCCTGGTGGATAACCATCTTCCCCGGTATCGCCATCGTGCTGACCGGGCTGGGATTTAGCCTGTTTGGTGACCTGCTATCGGACTGGCTGCGCCCCGGCAGCCGTTAAAACATGAGAGCGAATTATGCCCGGTAAAACATCCCCTTTGCTGGAGGTGAATCAACTCAATACCCTGATTCATACTTCTCGCGGTAGTCTGCGGGCCATTCAGGAGGTGAGCTTTAACCTTCTGCCGGGGGAAATTCTCGGGTTAGTGGGTGAGTCCGGTTCCGGCAAAAGCGTTACGCTGCGTTCGCTGCTGCGTCTGATGCCGAGCAGCGCGGAGGTTTCCGGCTCCGTCAAATGGCAGGGACGTGAAATCTCAACCATGAAAGCTGCCGAGCTGCGCAACATTCGTGGGGGGGAGATTGCCATGATTTTCCAGGAACCGATGATTGCCTTGAACCCGGTGCTCACCGTCTGGCGGCAGATTGAGGAAAGCCTGCGCGCGCACACCGATTTAAAGCGCAGGCAGCGGCGTCAGCGGGCCATTGAGCTTTTGACGCAGGTTGGGATCCCTGCCCCGGAACTCCGGCTTGACGATTACCCGCATCAGTTTTCCGGTGGGATGCGCCAACGCGTGATGATCGCCATCGCGCTGGCAGGGAATCCACGTCTGCTGCTGGCCGATGAACCGACCACCGCGCTGGATGTCACCATTCAGGAGCAAATCCTCAACCTGTTGTTTAATCTGCGCGATCAGCTCGATATGGGGATTATTTTTGTCACCCACGACCTTGGCGTAGTCGCCCAGTTATGCGATCGCGTGGCGGTGATGTACGCGGGACGGATCGTCGAAACTGCTCCGGTAGAGGAGATCTTCCGTCAGCCCCGCCATCCATATACTCAGGGGTTGATCGCCTCCGTGCCGCAAAATGGTGGTGAACGCCAACCGCTGCTGTCGATTGAGGGCACCCCCCCTTCCCTGCTCGATCTGCCAGCGGGATGTAGCTTCAGCCCACGTTGTCGTTATAAAACTGACGTTTGTCTCAGGCAACTGCCTGCGTCTGAGGTGATAAATCCACATCATCAGGTTGCCTGTCATCATCACGCGAACCTGAGGTTGCCGGAAGGGGTCGGAAATGAGTGAAGTGATCGCGCAGCGAGCGCTACCGATTGTCAGCGTCGAGGAAGCGATTGTGCACTTTCCGGTGGCACAGTCGATCTTCGAAAAAATTCAGGGCAAGCCACGTAAGTTTGTCCAGGCACTAAACGGTGTCCGGCTGGATCTGCTGCCGGGAGAAACGCTCGGCGTGGTGGGTGAGTCGGGCTGCGGCAAGTCAACGCTGGCAAGAACAATGGTCGGACTGCTGCAAACCAATGAAGGTAAAATCTACTTCAATGGTAAAGACATCGCCACGCTGCGCGGCAAAGCGCGGCGTAGTTTTAACCGTCAGGTGCAGATGATTTTTCAGGATCCCTACAGTTCGCTGAACCCGCGCATGACTGTCGGACAGGTACTAACCGAGGCGCTGTCGGTACACAACATGTGTCCCAAAGAGCAGATTCCCGCCCGCATTCGTGAATTGATGACGCTGGTTCGTCTTCCGCTCGACGCTATCGACAAACTGCCACATGAATTTTCCGGTGGGCAACGTCAACGCATTGGTATCAGCCGCGCGCTGGCTGTGGAGCCGCAGGTGTTGATCGCCGATGAGCTGGTGTCGGCGCTGGATGTTTCGGTGCAGGCGCAGGTGGTTAACCTGCTGCTGGATTTGCAGCAAAAACTCAATCTGACGGTGTTATTCGTCGCCCATGATCTGCGGCTGGTCAGGCATATTTCTCACCGGGTGGCGGTGATGTATCTCGGTGAGGTGGTGGAAGTCGCCGATACGGAAACGCTTTTCAATACGCCGTTGCATCCTTACACCCAGGCCTTGCTGCGTGCCGCACCGAGCATGGATCCCTGCGATCGCGGTAAAAACGTTAGCCTGATGGGTGAACTACCCAGCCCACTTTCCCCACCATCGGGCTGTCGCTTTCATACCCGCTGTCCTTATGTTACTGAACGCTGTCGCATAGAACGTCCCGTGCTGGCGACCAAAGCGGAGGGGCAGCGCGTGGCCTGCCATCTGGCACCGGTTGAATCCGGGGCATAAGAAAGTTCACAGTCGATGGAAGCCAGCGTAGTTGTATTCATTTGTAGCGGCGAGATTTATCGCGCTGTCTTCTGTGATGTTAACCTGCGCGATAAATCGCGCCGCGACCACGGATGTCATTCACAAGGCATAAAAAAAGGATGGCTTAACGCCATCCTTTCTATCGGTTCGAACTCAGGCCTTATCAGGCATAAACCGGCAGACGTGCGCAGATATCCAGCACTTTCTGTTTGGTACGTTCGATGGTGGCTTCGTCGTTGATGTTGTCCAGCACGTCAGCAATCCAGCCTGCCAGTTCACGCACTTCCGCTTCTTTAAAGCCACGACGGGTTACCGCCGGGGTACCGATACGGATACCAGAGGTCACAAACGGGCTTTTCGGATCGTTCGGCACGCTGTTTTTGTTGACGGTGATGTTGGCACGGCCAAGCGCGGCATCCGCTTCTTTACCGGTCAGGTTTTTGCTCACCAGGTCAATCAGGAACAGGTGGTTGTAGGTGCCACCAGAAACGATGTTGTAACCGCGCTCCAGCAGCACTTCCACCATCGCTTTGGCGTTTTTGGCTACTTGCTGCTGGTAAGTTTTGAACTCAGGCTCCATCGCTTCTTTGAACGCAACCGCTTTACCAGCGATAACGTGCATCAGCGGGCCACCCTGACCACCCGGGAACACCGCGGAGTTCAGTTTTTTGTACAGCTCTTCGTCACCGTTTTTCGCCAGGATCAAGCCGCCACGCGGACCCGCCAGGGTTTTATGGGTGGTTGAGGTTACGATGTGTGCATGCGGAACCGGGTTCGGATAGACGTCAGCAGCGATCAGGCCAGCAACGTGAGCCATGTCAACGAACAGCCAGGCGTCAACGCTGTCAGCGATTTCACGCATTTTTGCCCAGTCAACCACACCAGAGTATGCCGAGAAACCGCCAACGATCATTTTCGGCTTATGGGTTTTCGCCAGTTCAGCCAGTTCGTTGTAGTCGATTTTACCGGTTTCATCGATGCCGTATGGCACCACGTTATACAGTTTACCGGACAGGTTAACCGGAGAACCGTGAGTCAGGTGACCACCGTGCGCCAGGTTCATACCCAGAATGGTATCGCCCGGTTGCAGCAACGCGGTGTACACCGCAAAGTTAGCCTGAGAACCGGAGTGCGGCTGTACGTTAGCGTAATCTGCGCCAAACAGCGCTTTGGCGCGATCGATAGCCAGCTGTTCAACGATATCTACGTATTCACATCCGCCGTAGTAGCGTTTGCCCGGATACCCTTCCGCGTATTTATTGGTGAGCTGTGAACCTTGCGCCTGCATAACGCGTGGGCTGGTGTAGTTTTCAGAAGCAATCAGTTCAATGTGCTCTTCCTGACGCACTTTCTCTTGCTCCATCGCCTGCCACAACTCGGCATCATAATCGGCAATGTTCATATCACGCTTTAACATCCGCATCTCCTGACTCAGCTAACTTTTTTAACGGCAGTTTAAGCCCCGCTAAGGGGCGAAGGCCAACAGTGTAAACCGTTTTGGCAGGTGACGGTAGCCGCAATCCTTTCTTTTTACGCAAACGATTGGCAAGGCGCTGGAACGGGTTTTTTACGCATTTTTGCAACCCTGTGAATCACGATATTTCCTCAGCATGAAGCGGAAAAAATTTCAGGTTTGCGAGGCGGATTCCAGAGCAGGCGAAAGATCCCGCAACGATCAGGGGGATTTACAACCCCTGCGCCTGGATCATAAGATGCATTTAAAATACATCTTTTAAATTGCCATGAGGATTCACCATGCTCGACGCGCAAACCATCGCTACCGTTAAATCGACCCTGCCCGCCATTGCCCAATTAGGCCCCCAGCTCACCGGCCATTTCTATCAGCGAATGCTGACGCAGCACCCGGAACTCAAAGACGTGTTCAACATGAACAACCAGCGCAGCGGTAATCAGCGTGAAGCGCTGTTCAATGCCATCTGTGCTTACGGCGCCAATCTGGAGAACCTTGCGGTGTTGTTGCCCGCGGTCGAAAAAATCGCCCAGAAGCACGTCAGCCTGAATATTCAGCCGGAGCAGTACGCTATCGTGGGTGAGAATCTGCTGGCGACCATTCAGGAACTGCTGAACCCCGGCGAGGAAGTCTTACAGGCCTGGGGTAAAGCCTATGGGGTATTGGCTGAGGTGTTTATCCAGCGTGAAGAAACCCTTTATCGCACGTCAGAGGCGAAAATCGGCGGCTGGCGTGGCGCGCGTGATTTCCGCATCCGCGCCATTCAGCAGCAAAGCAGCGTGATTAAAAGTTTCGAACTGGCCCCCGTCGATGGCGAGGCAGTGGCAGATTTCTTGCCAGGTCAGTATCTGGCGATCAGTCTGCGCCCGGACAGCACAGGAAATCTGCAACACCGCCAGTACTCCTTGACGCATCAGCCAAATGGTCAGTGCTACCGCATTGCGGTGAAACGTGAAGATCTGGGCACGGTGTCCGGCTGGCTGCACGATCGGGCAAAAGTCGGTGATGTGGTGCAGTGCGCGGCACCGGCGGGTGATTTCTTCCTGCAAGTGACACCGACCACACCCGTCACGCTGATCTCGGCGGGTGTCGGTCAAACGCCAATGCTGGCAATGCTCGCCACGTTGGCTGCACAGACGCATCCGGCGGCAGTTAACTGGCTGCATGCGGCGGAAGATGGCAAACAACATGCGTTTGTTGAAGAAGTCAAAGCGTTGGGCAGCCGCCTGCCGCATTTTGCCAGCCATATCTGGTATCGCCAGCCCGCTGCCGAAGAGACGGGGCGTTACGATGCGGCGGGATTGATGGATTTAGGCTCCGCTTCTGCCGCTCTGGGCGAGGCAGACCGTCAGTTCTGGCTGTGTGGCCCGCTGGCGTTTATGCAGTTTGTCGCTCGCCAGTTGCTGGATGCCGGCATCGATGCGGATCGTATTCATTACGAGGTATTTGGCCCGCATAAGGTGTTGTAAATCCTGCAATAAAAAAGCCCGCAACGCGGAACATTGCGGGCTTTTCAGCAATTCGAGGGGCTTAGATCGCCTCTTCGTCCTCTTCGCCGGTACGGATACGCACCACACGCGCAACATCGAAGACAAAGATTTTACCGTCGCCGATCTTGCCGGTCTGCGCGGTTTTCATGATGGTTTCAACGCAGGTATCAACGATATCGTCGCCCACCACCATTTCGATTTTTACTTTCGGCAGAAAGTCGACCATATACTCAGCACCGCGATACAGCTCGGTGTGACCTTTCTGACGACCAAAACCTTTCACTTCGCTGACCGTCATCCCGGTGATGCCAACTTCGGCTAACGCCTCACGTACATCATCGAGTTTGAATGGTTTGATAATTGCATCGATCTTTTTCATGACAGATCCTTTTTTCACTCCCTCCGTGGCCGGACGGGTAACAGATAGTATAAGTGTTTCTGCCGCAGCCGCAGCAAGCTACTCTTTAAAATCGCTGGCGTCCAGTTCATGGCGCGACAGCAGCTTATAGAATTCAGTGCGGTTGCGTCCAGCCAGACGCGCCGCATTGGTCACATTTCCTTTGGTCATTTGTAGCAGCTTGCGCAGATAATTCAGCTCAAACTGGTTACGCGCTTCGACAAAGGTCGGCAGTGCCGTATTTTCACCCGCCAGCGCCTGCTCCACCAGCGCATCGCCAATCACCGGCGAGGTACTCAACGCCACGCATTGCTCGATCACGTTCACCAACTGACGCACATTGCCCGGCCAGCTTGCACCCACCAGGCGTTTCATGGCATCCACCGAGAAACTGCGCACAAAAGGTTTATGGCGATCGGCAGCCTGGCGCAGCAGATGATTCGCCAGCAGCGGAATATCCTCGGCACGTTCGTGCAGCGCCGGGATCTTCAGATTCACCACGTTGAGGCGATAGTAAAGATCTTCGCGGAAACTCTTCTTTTCCATCGCTTTGGGCAGATCACGATGGGTGGCGGAAATGATCCGCACATTGATACTGACATCATTGTTGCTACCGAGCGGGCGCACTTTACGTTCCTGCAACACCCGCAGCAGCTTAACCTGCAATGCCTGCGGCATATCACCAATTTCATCAAGGAACAGCGTACCGCCTTCCGCCGCCTGAAATAACCCTTCACGCGCGCTCACCGCCCCGGTAAATGCGCCTTTGGCGTGGCCGAATAGCTCCGATTCCAGCAATTGTTCCGGCAATGCCCCGCAGTTGATGGCGATAAAGGGTTTGCTGGCACGCGGGCTGGCGGCATGAATCGCCTGCGCCAGCACCTCTTTACCCGTACCGCTCTGGCCGTTGATCAAAATGCTGACGTCAGATTGCGCCACCATATGTGCCTGTTCCAGCAGTCGCAACATCAACGGGTTACGTGTCACGATCGCTTCCCGCCAACTGTCATCGCTGGCCGGGGCGCGTTGTGCCAGCGCCTCATCAATGGCTTTATACAGCGCGTCACGATCCACCGGTTTGGTGAGGAAACTGAATACCCCCTGCTGGGTGGCTGAGACGGCTTCCGGGATCGAGCCATGCGCGGTCAGGATGATGACGGGCAACCCCGCATGACGCTTCTGAATTTCGCCAAACAGCGCCAGACCATCCATCTCATCCATCCGCAGATCGCTAATTACCAGATCGACCTTCTCTTTTTGCAGATGGCGTAACGCCTCCGGGCCGGAGGCCGCAGTCGCTACCTGATAGCCTTCACTGCTCAAACGCATTCCCAACAGCTTGAGTAAACCAGGATCGTCATCCACCAGCAATAATCGTGCGGCCTGTTTCATTAGGGCTGCTCCTCATTGGTACTGCTGCTGTGGGCACTGTCGCTGCTGTCGGGTGCCTTACGCGAGGACAACTGGCGCTCGATATCAGTCAGACGCTCCAGCTTGTGTTGCGTGTCATCCAGCGATTTACGCAGCGTGCGTTGCTGCTGACGCAGGCTATCCAGTTCAGCGTCGCTGCTCTGTTGCAGACGCGTATAGCGGCCTCGCGCCTCGCTCAGTTCAAGCTGCGCGGCCTGATTGCTGCGCCACAATTGAATCAGTGGACGAACGGCAGCAGGAAACGCGGTGCTATAGCTATCCAGCGTCTCCACATAATCACGGCGCTCCTGAGGCGTCACGTTGCCATTCGCCAGCAATACGCCCTGCTTAAAGGCGCGTGACCAGCTTTGCACCGGCCAGCGGCGCGCCTCCGCTCGGGCTTCCGCCGGGGAGAGCCGCTCAGCACAATCAATCGCCCGTTGCCAATACAAAGGGTTATTCATCGCGGCAAGATAATTGATTTGCCAGATGTTGCCACAATCGGTTGCCAGATAGTCCGGCAGCCGCACCTGCGGCTCCGGCAGCGTTGCATCTTCACGCAGGGCGCTGTTGTTGGTCGGTGCATGGCAGCCCGCCAGGCCAAAGACCATCAATCCAGCTGCGAGTAAGTTACTGAGGGATAATTTCATTGATCAGGCATTCCCGGCGGTGGTAGTCAAAATAATACGAAAACAGACATCCGCATCCTTGCGCGTCACCAATTGCAAATCACCCTGCATCCTGCGCAGGCAATCTTTAGCAATGCTTAAGCCCAGCCCGCTGCCTTTAACTGGCCCTTTGCGCTGCTGGCTGCCCTGATAAAAAGGCTCAAAAATCATCGCCTGCTCCTCAGCCGGAATGGGTGTGCCGGTGTTTGCCACCTCAATCCACACCTCATCGCCCTTCTGTTGGCTGTGCAGCCAGATGTTACCGGATTCGCTACCGTAGTTCACGGCGTTCGAATACAGGTTATCGATCACCCGTTGCAACAGGGTGGTTTCCGCCAGGCAATGGTTCACCTGCAAATCAACGTGGGTATTCATCTGCCGGGCATGGGCGGGCAATGAATGTGCCTTCACCACGGTATCGATGATGCTATCCAGCGCCACCGTTTCCAGCGCCATTGGGCCATCCGCCAGTTTGCGGTTGTAGTCCAGCAATTGCTCAATCAGGCGTTGCAGATGACGACTGCTGGTATCGAGGATCGCCACCACTTCCTGCTGCTCACTGTTCAATGGACCGGCCACCTGATCGGCCAGCAGCTCCGTACCCTCACGCAGGCTGGCAAGCGGTGTTTTCAGCTCATGTGACAGGTGGCGTAGAAACTCATGCCGCTGCGTCTCCAGCCAGCTAAGGCGTTCGCTTAACCATACGATCCGTTGGCCGAGGGAGCGGATTTCTCGCGGGCCACCAAAGCTGACACTGTCGCCCAGCGCTTTCCCTTCGCCCAGCCGGTTGATCATACGTTCGACGCGCTTGACCGGACCAATAATCATCCCGGTAAACAGCAGCACCAATGCCAGACTGATCAGAAACAATATCAGTGCCTGCCAGCCAAAAAACTGACCGCGATCGGCAATTTCTCGCTGCAATTGCAGACCACGGGAAAAGACCACTTCGCGTGTGGCCTGGACCATCTGCGCATTAGTATCGGAGAAACGTTCCAACGCCGCCGCAGCGGGGGCTGCCGGATTGCCATTAGTGCATTGCAGCGTTTCCAGCTGTGGCAGTGTCGCGGATAAGACTTTGAACGCGGGTAACTCCGGCAGGCTGGCCGCGTGGCTACTCAGCATCTGGTCGTAGCGCACCCGCTGCGACTGGTACAAATGGGCCAGGGTCTCGTCACCCAGCACACAATATTGCCGATAGCTGCGTTCGAGTTCGATGGCCGTACGTGCCATCGCTTCGCTTCGACGCACATCGGTAAAGGTGTTGCGATTGGTATCCGCAGCCTGATTACTCAGCGCCGAAAGGCTTTCCCATGCCTGCCAGGCCAGCACCAACAAGGGCAGCAGCACCAGCAGGAACGCCATCAACACCAGTTGACGCAACGATCGGGGAAACAGACGCCATCTCTTCACAACAGATTTCCTTAAAATTTGACTGAGGAATGCTAGCGGAGTCTGACAGCGGAAGAAAGTACAGATAAGAAAACGGCAGGCGCGATGCCTGCCGTTAAGCGCGACGCCGAATGCCTCGCGCAGGAATAAGGTGGTGCCTAACTCAACGTTACGTCCGATGCTTGATAACGTTGCAAAGCAAGCGATTATCGGTTGGGTGGACGGCAGGCACCGTTTGGTGCGTCATTCAGTTTTTATGAGCTCAACCGCAATGCGGGGCAATCATAAGCAGGAGAATGAGCAACGCAAAGATTATAGCAAGTATCGTGCCAAAAATAAAATAGTGTTTATTATCAGACAAATGCCCGAGTGAATGTCCGACTGGCGGGAAATTTTTACCGTCCGGTCCGGTAAAGTGTCGCTAATTAGCAACGGGTTTCAGGGGTAAAAATTACCACTAATAATATCAATGAGTTAAATGTCACTTTTTGGCGACATGATAACCGTAGCGGTGTCGCCATTTTCCGACATTCAATAAAAAAGGGCGCCCTGATGGACGCCCCTGATGCACGATAAATTGCGCTGCTACAAGCGGTGCGGTTAACCCAACTGCTTACGTGCGTTGCGGAAAATACGCATCCACGGGCTGTCCTCGCCCCACTCTGCCGGGTGCCAGGAATTGCTCACGGTACGGAATACGCGCTCCGGGTGCGGCATCATAATGGTGACGCGACCGCTTTCGTTGGTCACGGCGGTGATACCGTTCGGCGAGCCATTCGGGTTGGCCGGATAGGTTTCCGTCACCTTACCGAAGTTGTCGACGAAGCGCAGCGCCACCAGACCTTTGCTTTCCAGCGCGGCCAGATGGGCACCATCACGCACTTCAACAAAACCTTCACCGTGCGACACGGCGATCGGCATACGCGAACCGGCCATACCATCCAGCAGCAGCGACGGGCTGGCAGCAACTTCCACCAGGCTGAAGCGCGCTTCAAAACGTTCTGACTGGTTACGTACAAAGCGTGGCCACAGTTCGCTGCCCGGCACCAGCTCGCGCAGGTTGGACATCATCTGGCAACCGTTACACACGCCCAGCGCCAGCGTCTGTGGACGATGGAAGAAGTTTTCAAACTCATCGCGCACGCGGCTGTTGAACAGAATCGATTTCGCCCAGCCTTCACCGGCACCCAGCACGTCACCGTAGGAGAAGCCGCCACAAGCCACCAGCGCGTGAAACTCTTCCAGACCGCGACGGCCCGCCAGCAGATCGCTCATATGGACGTCAACGGCGGTGAAACCAGCACGATGGAACGCGGCTGCCATTTCAACGTGCGAGTTCACACCCTGCTCACGCAGCACGGCGACGCGTGGGCGTGCACCGGTGGCGATCATCGGTGCTGCCACATCTTCTTCTGGTTTGAAGGTCAGATGGACGTTCAGGCCCGGATCGTTGTCGTTTTTCTTCGCGTCGTGTTCCTGATCGGCACAGGCCGGGTTATCACGTAGGCGTTGCATCTGCCAGGTGGTTTCTGCCCACCAGGTACGCAGCGTGGTACGGCTTTCGCTGTACACCGCGTGCTCACCAGAACGGATAACAAAGCGATCGCCCGGCAGCGCCTGACCAATCACATGTACGTTGGTCGCCAGACCGTGGTCAGCGAAGGTCTTCAGCACTGCATCGCGATCGGCTGCATTGATCTGAACCACCGCCCCCAACTCTTCGGTAAACAGCGCGGCCAGCGCATCGCTGCCCAGTGCGGCGATATCCGCCTCAACACCGCAGTGGCCGGTAAACGCCATCTCAGCCAGCGTCACCAGCAGACCGCCGTCGGAACGGTCATGGTAGGCCAGCAGTTTCTGCTCTGCCACCAGCGCCTGAATGGCGTTGAAGAAGCCAGCCAGTTGCTGTGCATCGCGCACGTCGGCCGGTTTGTCGCCCAGTTGACGATAAACCTGTGACAGCACAGTCGCGCCCAGGGTGTTGGCACCGTTGCCGAGGTCCACCAGTAACAGCAGGTTGTCTTTGTCCGCCTGTAGCTGCGGGGTGACGGTACGACGCACGTCTTCAACGCGGGCAAACGCGGTGATCACCAGCGACAGCGGTGAAGTCATTTCGCGTTGTTCATTGCCTTGCTGCCAGCGGGTTTTCATCGACATGGAGTCTTTACCCACCGGGATGGTGATACCCAGCGCCGGGCAAAGTTCTTCACCCACCGCTTTCACCGCTTCATACAGACCGGCATCTTCACCCGGATGACCAGCAGCCGACATCCAGTTCGCAGAGAGCTTAACGCGCTTCAGCGAACCGATTGCCGTGGCCGCCAGGTTAGTCAGCGCTTCACCCACCGCCAGACGGCCCGAAGCTGCGAAGTCGAGCAACGCCACTGGCGCGCGTTCGCCCAGGGCGAAAGCTTCACCGTAGTAACTGTCGAGGCTGGCCGTCGTCACTGCACAGTTAGCAACCGGGATCTGCCACGGACCAACCATCTGGTCACGCGCCACCATACCGGTCACGGTACGGTCGCCAATGGTGACAAGGAAGGTTTTCTCGGCCACTGTCGGCAGGTGCAGCACGCGGTTTACCGCATCGGCAATGGTGATGCCGTCACGCTGCAACGCTTCGCCTTGTGCCTGCTGACGGACTACGTCACGCGTCATCTTCGGCGTTTTACCCAGCAGCACGTCGAGCGGCATGTCGATCGGTTTGTTATCGAAATGGCTGTCGGCGAGGCTCAGATGCTGTTCTTCAGTGGCTTCACCAATCACCGCGTAAGGTGCGCGCTCGCGTTTGCACAGTTCATCAAACAGCGGCAATTTGTCTGGTGCAACCGCCAGCACATAACGTTCCTGCGATTCGTTACACCACACTTCCAGCGGGCTCATGCCTGGCTCATCGCTCAGCACATCACGCAGATTGAAGCGTCCACCACGGCCACCATCGCTCACCAGCTCCGGCATGGCGTTAGACAGACCGCCCGCGCCAACGTCGTGGATAAAAAGAATCGGGTTAGCTTCACCCAACTGCCAGCAGCGGTCGATCACTTCCTGGCAGCGACGTTCCATTTCCGGGTTGTCACGCTGAACGGAAGCGAAGTCGAGGTCGGCATCAGACTGGCCAGAAGCCATCGACGATGCCGCACCACCACCCAGACCGATGTTCATCGCCGGGCCACCCAGTACAATCAGCTTGGCACCAACAACGATCTCGCCTTTCTGGACATGGTCGGCACGGATATTACCAATACCGCCCGCCAGCATGATGGGCTTGTGGTAGCCACGCAGCTCTTCACCGTTGTGGCTGTTAACACGTTCTTCATACGTACGGAAGTAGCCGTTCAAGGCCGGACGACCGAATTCGTTGTTAAATGCTGCGCCGCCCAACGGGCCTTCGGTCATGATATCCAGCGCGGTGACGATACGGTCTGGTTTACCGAAATCTTCTTCCCACGGCTGTTCAAAGCCCGGAATACGCAGGTTGGAAACGGAGAAGCCCACCAAGCCCGCTTTTGGCTTCGCGCCACGACCGGTTGCACCTTCGTCACGGATTTCGCCACCGGAACCGGTCGCGGCACCCGGCCACGGCGAAATCGCCGTCGGGTGGTTATGAGTTTCTACTTTCATCAGGATATGGGCTTCTTCCTGATGGAAGTTGTATTCACCTTTTTCAGCATCGGCGTAGTAGCGGCCGACTTCAGAACCTTCCATCACCGCTGCGTTGTCTTTATAAGCAGACAGCACATGATCCGGGGTTTGTTCGAAGGTGTTTTTGATCATTTTAAACAGCGATTTCGGCTGTTTTTCACCGTCGATAATCCAGTCGGCGTTGAAAATTTTGTGACGGCAATGCTCTGAGTTCGCCTGCGCGAACATATAGAGTTCAATGTCGTTCGGGTTGCGGCCCAGTTTAGTGAAGGCATCCAGCAGATAGTCGATTTCGTCATCGGCCAGTGCCAGCCCCAGCGTCGTGTTGGCCTGCTCCAGCGCCTGACGACCACCACCCAGCACATCCACGCTTTTCAGTGGTTGCGGTTCATGGTGCACAAACAGCTGCTGCGCATCGTTGAGATCGCCATACACCGTCTCCATCATGCGGTCATGCAGCAGGCTGGCGAGAGTTTGCCACTGTGCTTCGGTCAGTTCAGGTGCCTGTACGTAGAACGCCATACCGCGCTCCAGACGGAGCACCTGCGGCAGATCGCAGTTGTGAGCGATGTCGGTCGCTTTGGAAGACCAGGGTGAAATGGTGCCTGGACGCGGCGTCACCAGCAACAGACGCCCTTGTGGCGCATGCTCGGCGAGAGACGGACCGTATTTCAGCAGACGTTGCAGGCGGGCTTTTTCATCCGCACTCAGCGGCGCGCTGACATCGGCAAAATGGACGTACTCGGCGTAAATATCACTCACCGGCAGATGAGCGTCCTGAAAGCGGGTCAGCAGTTTGTTTACACGAAATGCCGACAGGGCGGGCGAACCACGCAGAATTTCCATCATTAAAGATCTCTCGTCTTCGAAGCGCCGGGCGACGCTTCATTGGGCGCAACAGGGAAAACGGGGCGTATTATAGAGAAACGGCACCGGTTACGAAACCGTTTGCGCAGAATTTATGAGTCTTAGTATTTGCCTGAAAATTGCGCAAATCTTGCTATATAAGTTGCTCCGACTCACTTTGTTGCGCAAAATGCCCTTCGCTCTGGGAGTTCAAAGAAGATCAATACTGCCTATTAAAGACAGAGGCCTTAGAGCCAGCGAGAGACAACTATTTGAAACGCCTGAAATTAAACTATCTGTTCATCGGTCTGATCACCGTGCTGCTTGCGCTGGCACTGTGGCCTTCTATCCCCTGGTACGGGGGTGGTAAAGACGCGATATCGCAGATCAAATCACGGGGAGTGCTGCGCATCAGTACCGTTAACTCCCCGCTGACATACTACACCGTCAATAATGCACCAGCCGGTATGGACTACGAGCTGGCGAAACGCTTCGCCGATTATCTGGGCGTCAAACTTGAGGTAACGGTACGTCCGAATCTCGGTGACCTGTTTGACGATCTCGATGATGGTAAAGCGGATTTGCTGGCGGCGGGCCTGATCTACAACAACGATCGCATCGCCCGTTATCAGACCGGACCGAGTTACTATTCGGTATCGCAACAGCTGGTGTACCGCATTGATAAGCCGCGACCTAAAAATCTCGGTGACCTGAAAGGCCGGCTGGTTGTGCAGTCCGGATCGGCGTACCTGTCAACTTTGCGTTCCGCTAAAGCTGACCATTATCCCGATCTCGATTGGTCAATTGCTGCCGATCAGGGGCAAAAAGCGCTGCTGGAAGCCGTGGCGGATGGCAAGCTGGATTACACCGTGGGGGATTCAGTCACGATCGGCCTGCTCCAACGCATCCATCCCCAGCTGGCGGTCGCCTTTGATATCACCGACGAAGAGCCGGTCACCTGGTATCTGCCACGCGATGAGCAGGATGACAGCCTGAACGCGGCGATGCTCGACTTCTATAGCCAGATGGGTGAAGAAGGCACGATGGCGCGACTGGAAGAGAAGTACCTCGGTCACGTCGGCACCTTTGATTATGTCGATACCCGCACCTTCCTGCGTGCCATCGACAACACGTTGCCGGATATTAAGCCGTTATTTGAAAAGTATGCTTCCAGCATCGACTGGCGCTTACTGGCAGCTATCTCTTATCAGGAGTCGCACTGGAATCCGCAGGCAACCTCGCCTACCGGCGTACGCGGTATGATGATGCTGACGCGCAATACCGCCGATAGCCTCGACGTTGCCGATCGGCTCGACCCCGAGCAAAGCATTCGTGGCGGCAGTGAATATCTGCAACGAATGATTGAAAAGGTCCCCACGACCATCCCGAACGATGAACGTATCTGGTTTGCGCTGGCTGCCTATAACATGGGTTACGCCCACATGCTGGATGCACGTAAGCTGACCGCCAAACAAGGCGGCAACCCGGACAGTTGGGCTGACGTGAAGTTGCGTTTACCGATGCTGAGCCAGAAGCGTTACTACGCCCAGACCACCTACGGCTATGCGCGCGGCCATGAGGCGTACAATTACGTCGAGAATATCCGTAAGTATCAGATAAGCCTGGAGGGTTACTTACAGGAACAGGAGAAGCGGCTGGCACAACAATCCGCTATGGAAGCAGAACTGGGGGCCGGTTACCCGGCAGTCGAACCCAAAATTGCGATGAATTAACCGGCGTCGCGCTGCGCCTGGCGCAGTGCTTTCTTTTGCTCGCGGCGCATGCGGAAAAAGTCACTCAGCATCGCTGCGCACTCCTCCGCCAACACACCAGAATCGATCTGAATCTGGTGGTTCATCCCGGGATGACCAATCACATCCAGCAGTGAACCCGCAGCACCGGTTTTTTCATCTTTTGCGCCATAGACCAGCCGGGTAATCCGGCTGTGTACCATCGCCCCGGCACACATTACGCAGGGTTCAAGCGTGACGTATAAGGTAGTATCCAGCAGGCGATAGTTTTCCAGCACTTTGCCGCCCTGACGTAGCGCCATGATTTCCGCATGTGCCGTAGGATCATGCTGACCAATAGGTCGGTTCCAGCCTTCACCAATCACCGTATCGCCCTGCACCAGAACCGCGCCAACCGGCACTTCACCTTGCTCCCACGCCAGCCGTGCGAGACGCAATGCGTGACGCATCCAGTATTCATCTGTCTGTGGGTTCACCGGGCAGCTCCTGCGGGTTGTAAAGGCGGCGCATTATAACGGAAACGATGGGTTATTCCAGTTGTTGCAGGTTACCCTGCGGGGTGACACGCCAGCGGTGCTGACAAAAGAACAACAGCGGGTTGTCCTGTTTGCTGTCGCTGTAGCCACTGTATAACTGGAGAGGTGTACCGATTTTCTCCTCCAGCTGCGCCACTTTTTCATGCCCCAGACAACGCATCGTCAGCACCCGTCCACCACGGCCTGGTTTCATCTGACTGGCAATCAGCTGCACACGCGGCAGAAATGACGAATCGAAATAGACCTGCTCCACCAGCGATTGGGGGGAGCCGGTGATTAACCAGACATCCGTATCATCGCTACTGAGATAATCTGTCAGGCGTTGCTGTACCACCGGAAATGCGGTGACGCGCTGACGAAACCAATCGGCAAACTCGGCTTCGCGCTGCAACAGACGCTTTTCACTGTGGCCAAAGGTGATCGCCCATAATAACAAGCTCATCGGCCAACGTGCGGCACGGCCTTTCCACAGCAATCCTGCGCCGATCACCGGCAACAATGGCAGCACCAGCAAAAGATTCAGCGGCTGATGTCTCAGCAGATAACGCATAAACGTACCGAACATATCCTGCTGATGTAGCGTGCCGTCGAGATCAAAAAACACCACGCGTCGTTGCGTACCCTTTGTCAACCTACTCTCCTGGTATTCTGCCGCATGTGCCTTACAGTGTAGCCAGCATCCGCGGTCGGGGGTGAAAAGTGTCATTTTTAATTCCAATGACTACAATGCCAGCTGAATAGTTTATTCTCTTGGTCGGTAGTCTGTCATGCGACATTCCTGGTCGCCGGGATCAGACTAAAAACGCCTTACGTTCTGAATTAAGGATCGGACATGAGTTCATTGCTGCGGATTCGTCAGCTTTATCCGCGCCTGGCGCTTAACGAGCGTCGTTTGGCGGATTTTTTATTGTCGCAGCCAGATCGCGCACGGCATCTGAGTTCGCAAAAACTGGCGGAAGAATCCGGCGTCAGCCAGTCCAGCGTGGTCAAGTTTGCCCAGAAACTGGGCTATAAAGGTTTTCCGGCATTAAAGCTGGCCCTGAGTGAGTCGCTGGCCGATCGTGATGCCATCACCGTGCACAACCATATTCTCAGCGATGACCCACTGAAAGTGGTGGGTGAAAAACTGTTGGCGGAGAAAATCTCGGCGATTCGCGCCACGCTGGATATTAACAGTGAAGAGATGCTGCTTCAGACATTGCAGTTGCTGAAAAATGCCAATCGCATTCTGCTGGTGGGAATTGGTGCATCCGGTTTGGTCGCCAAAGATTTTTCGTGGAAGTTGATGAAAATTGGCATCAACGCGGTGGCCGAGCAGGATATGCATGCGTTGCTTGCCAGTGTGCAGGCGATGACTGCCGGGGATGTGTTGCTCGCCATCTCGTACACCGGTGAACGGCGCGAAATCAACCTGGCAGCGCAGGAAGCGGCTCAGACCGGCGCGGATGTGCTGGCATTTACCGGCTTTACCCCCAATACCTTGCAGCAGTGCGCTACCCATTGTCTGTATACCGTTGCGGAGGAACAAAGTACGCGTAGTGCGGCAATTTCCTCAACCAGCGCCCAACTCGCCCTGACCGACCTGTTGTTTATGGCGTTGGTGCAGAACGACCCGGAACGCGCCTCCAGCCATATTCGTCATAGCGAAGAATTGGTGAAAAAACTGGTGTAAACCGTGCCGGATATGTAGCGGCGCGATTTATCGCGCTTTTGATTTTGACGTTGTGGTCAGAAAGCGCGATAAATCGCGCTCTAAACTGTGGTAGATTTTTGCTCTATCCAGAGAGCGTTCATAACACCAAATATCCTTTGCATATAACGTTGTTGCGAACCCTGATATTTCTGGTATTTCACAAATCGATAATCTTCTGCGCCATAGTGACCACAATATTCTTCATCATAACCATAAAAGCGTAAGAAGCGGGCGCGGCTCATAAAAAAAGATTGGCATGGCCTTTATAGTAAGTCCCATCCGCACGCTTGCGACACAGTTTGTAGAAACGTCGTCCATGTTCGCCAAAGAAGTCAGAGTGGCTGCCGGAAAAGCGTGGTCGAGATCCGATAATAAGATTTTATCAGATTTGACATAGGTCACCCCCAGATTACGCGCCCCACCCTGATTCCATTTAATATCAGTCGTAATACGCAACCAGGTGAAATTAATATTCAGCTCAGGAATATCGTAGGTAATTGGTGAGCCGTCATCTACAATAATAAACTCAACCCGATCCAATAACCCATCTGGATAGGTCTCATACTCTTTCAACAGCGATAAGACGGAATCGATAGATTCCTGATTGCAATAAAGTGGATTATATAACTTAAATCAATATAGGACTTATCACCAGCGTGACGCTGCCTGATTAATTCAGCCGAGGCATCCATTTTCAATACATCTAACTCATCCTTGATGCCACAGATGCTAACTCAAAACATCCATTATGCTTTCATTAGTAAACATGAAAAAACATTGAGATTATTCGCCTGATAAAAACTTACCGTAAAATTCATCACATTATCACTGAAATTAAATAGATGTCAGCGTTTTGCGCTAGCGCAAAACTGATGAAGAAAAAACGGACTTCAGTTTGGGGCAAAGATTAAATTATGGTAAGGTGCGCGGCTTATTACTACCGATTAACCAGAAATTCAACAGATCATGGCTTTACTGATTACCCAGCGTTGTATCAACTGTGACATGTGCGAACCGGAGTGCCCTAACCAGGCCATCAGCCTCGGGGATGCCATTTACCAGATCGATAGCGACCGCTGCACCGAATGTGTCGGTCATTATGATGTACCAACGTGCCTGAGCGTGTGCCCCATTGATAACACCATCATTCCCGATCCACAGCACCCCGAAAGCCGCGAGGCGCTGTGGGAGAAATTTGTGGAGCTACACCACTAATTCTCGATAATCACCGTGGCACAGGCGTAATGGCGCTCATCCGCCAGCGTGACGTGCACATGCTGCACCCCGAGTTGACGGGCAATGTCAGCGGCATGCTGGAAAAAACGCAGCCCCGGTTTGCCCAGCGCATCGTTATAAACCTCAAACTGATTGAACGCCAGACCACCACGGATGCCGGTGCCAAACGCTTTGGCTGCGGCTTCTTTCACCGCAAAACGCTTCGCCAGAAAACGCACTGGCTGCTGATGCGTTTGATATTGCTGCCACTCGGCTTCGCTCAGCACACGACGCGCCAGTCGGTCGCCGGAACGTTCAATCACCCCGGCAATGCGCTCGATTTCAACAATATCGGTGCCCAGTCCGAGAATGGCCATTAACGACGCGCTTCCCGCATCAGTAACTTCATCTCTTTGACCGCCTCAGCCAGACCACTCATCACCGCGCGACCAATAATGGCATGACCGATATTCAGTTCATGCATTTCCGGCAGCGCCGCAATAGGCAGCACGTTATGGTAGGTCAGACCGTGCCCGGCATTCACTTTCAGGCCGAGACTGGCTGCAAAGGTGGCTGCTTTACGAATACGCTCCAGCTCCGCATCGCGTGCCAGACCTTCGGGTGCTTCTGCATACGCACCGGTGTGAATTTCAATGTAAGGTGCACCGCTCGCCACGGCGGCTTCGATTTGGCGGTGATCGGCATCGATAAACAATGACACCAGAATCCCCGCCTCGCTCAGCTGTTTAACCGCGGCATTGATTTTGTCCTGCTGACCCGCCACATCAAGACCGCCTTCAGTGGTCACTTCCTGACGTTTTTCCGGCACCAGGCAGCAGAAGTGTGGTTTGATGTCACAGGCAATGCCAACCATCTCATCGGTCACCGCCATTTCCAGATTCATACGCGTCTGGATAGTATCGCGCAGAATACGGACGTCACGATCGGTGATATGACGGCGGTCTTCACGCAGATGTACAGTAATACCATCCGCGCCCGCCTGTTCAGAAATAAATGCAGCCTGCACCGGATCGGGATAATTCGTGCCACGCGCGTTACGCACGGTGGCGATGTGGTCAATGTTGACCCCTAACAGCAACTCAGCCATGACAATCCTTAACTAGGTTTAGTGTGTTTGCAGTGTACCGCGCAGCGGCAGGACTGGCATCATTCGCTCGACGCATCCGGCTTCTTTTTCGGTACAAACTGGCGAAAAAGTTCCTGACTCTTAAGCGGTTTGCCACCCAGATAGGGCTTCAGCGCCATTCGGGTAAAGCGTTTGGCGGCACGCAGGCTATCGGCATCAGGGAACTCACGTGACCACAGCGCCCGCAACTGGCGACCGGTAAAACTACGCTGATTGACCACCAGGCTGGCAATGAAACCTTTCTCTTCACGGTAGCTGTAGGTCATACCATCATCCACCGCTTCGCCACTGCCCGCGCAGTGCAGGAAATCAACGCCGTATCCCAGATGTCCGAGCAGCGCCAGTTCGAAACGACGCAAGGCTGGCTCCGGCGTGCCGCTGATGGCGGCAAGCGCCTGGATGCAATTCAGGTAATCGAAGAAGAGGTCAGAGAAAGGGATTTCCTGCTCCAGCACCCGCGACAGCAGTTCATTGACGTAAAGACCGCAGTAGAGCGTGATGCCACTCAGGGGGAGTGCCAGAGATACCGCTTCAGCGTTGCGCAGCGTTTTGACTTCGCCGCGCCCGCCCCAGCGTACCAGCAAGGGGGTAAAAGGTTGTAACGCCCCCTTGAGTTGTGAACGACGTGAACGTGCGCCTTTGGCAAGGACACGCACACGCCCTTCGCTTTCGCTAAACAGATCGAGCAGCAGGCTGGTTTCGCTGTAGGGGCGACTATGCAGCACAAAGGCGCGTTGCCAGCCTTCCATCGGTTAGAGGTCGTCTACATAACCCAGACTGCGCAGCGCACGTTCGTCATCCGCCCAGCCAGATTTCACCTTCACCCACAGCTCGAGGTGAACTTTGGCCTCGAACATCTCTTCCATATCTCTACGCGCTTCGATACCAATGGTTTTGATTTTGGCACCTTTGTTGCCAATCACCATTTTCTTCTGACCATCGCGTTCGACCAGAATCAGGCCGCTGATATCATAGCCACCACGCTCGTTAGTCTCGAACTTTTCAATCTCAACGGTAACGGAATACGGCAGCTCTGCACCGAGGAAACGCATCAGTTTTTCACGGATGATCTCGGACGCCATAAAGCGCTGCGAACGGTCGGTGATGTACTCTTCCGGGAAGTGATGTTCCGCTTTGGGCAGACGCTTGCGCACGATGGCCGCAATGGTATCAACGTTTTTACCCGTCTCAGCCGAGATTGGGACGATATCCGTGAAGTTCATCTGCTGACCGAGGAACTGGAGATGTGGCAGCAGGATGCTTTTATCCTGGATGTTATCCACCTTGTTCACCGCCAGTACCACCGGCACTTTGCCGTCACGCAGCTTGTTCAGTACCATTTCGTCATCTGGCGTCCAGCGTGTGCCATCAACCACGAAAATTACCAGTTCAACATCACCGATGGAGCTGCTGGCAGCACGGTTCATCAGGCGGTTAATCGCCCGCTTCTCTTCCATGTGCAATCCGGGCGTGTCCACATAGATAGCCTGGTATGGCCCTTCAGTATGGATACCCATGATGCGGTGACGCGTGGTTTGCGGCTTGCGCGAGGTGATCGACACCTTCTGCCCCAGCAACTGGTTCAGCAAGGTGGATTTGCCGACGTTGGGTCGGCCAACAATCGCGACAAAGCCGCAATAAGTTTCGTGTTCGCTCATTCGAGTCCTGACTTAATCAGCACCGGTCAGGGTGCTGCGATGTGACTATTCAAGGCCGAGTTTAATCAACGCCTGTTCGGCGGCGGCCTGTTCTGCTTTACGGCGGCTGGAACCTACGCCCACCACCGGCTCAGCCATGCCACTCACCTGACAGTGAATGGTAAATTCCTGGTCGTGGGCTTCACCACGCACCTGCACTACCAGATACGAAGGCAGCGGCAGATGGCGTCCCTGCAAAAACTCTTGCAGGCGCGTTTTTGGATCTTTTTGTTTATCGCCCGGACTGATCTGTTCCAGTCGCGTTTGATACCAGTCGAGAATTAGCTTTTCGACGGTCTGAATATTACTGTCGAGGAAAATGCCGCCAATCAGCGCTTCCACCGTATCAGCAAGAATCGATTCGCGACGGAAGCCGCCGCTTTTCAGTTCACCTGGCCCCAGACGTAAACACTCGCCAAGATCAAATTCACGCGCCATTTCTGCCAACGTATTTCCACGTACCAGTGTCGCACGCATACGGCTCATGTCGCCTTCATCAACCCGCGGAAAGCGGTGATACAGCGCATTAGCAATGACATAGCTGAGAATTGAATCGCCAAGAAATTCAAGACGCTCGTTGTGTTTACTGCTGGCGCTGCGGTGAGTCAGAGCCTGTTGCAACAATTCCGGATGAGTAAAAGTGTAGCCCAGTTTGCGCTGCAACTTGTTAATGAGGATGGGGTTCATGCGATTCCAGTTCTTTTGTGCTTCTGTCACTCTGCATACGAAACAGGGCTGAGGTTCCAACACGTTCCGTTTCGTGTGCAGTGGCTCCCCACAGGGAGCCAACCGTTTATCAGTGAATACCGCCAATGCGACTTAAGCGCACGCCGGTAGGCCACTGTCCTTCTTGTTTCTCAAAGCTCATCCAGATAGCGACCGCTTTACCAACCAGGTTGCGCTCGGGTACAAAGCCCCAGTAGCGGCTGTCGGCGCTGTTATCACGGTTATCGCCCATCATGAAATATTGCCCCTGCGGCACAATCCAGGTCGACTGAGGCTGGCCTGGCTGCTGGTAATACATGCTCGCCTGACTCTGTGCTTCGTTAACCAACAGGATATCGTGCGTTACGTTGCCCAACGTCTCTTTACGTGTACCAAGACGTAAGCCGCCGCGCATCGTTTCGCCCTGCGGTACCTGGAAGAAACCATTACCGGTTTCGTTGCCATCAAAACCGCTGAAGGTCTGAATAAAGCTGCTTGGCTCGATATTGGTATAGGTGATTGGCAGCGCAGTGTCACATTTTCCGTTGCCACACCCCGGATTCACCGTCAGGGTTTTGCTGTATGGATCGTAAACCACTTTGTCGCCCGGCAGACCAATTACCCGTTTGATGTAATCCATGCTCGGATCCTTCGGGTATTTGAATACCGCGATGTCGCCGCGCTGTGGATGACCGGTCGGGATCAGCGTCGTTTGGGTGATCGGATCTTTCAGGCCGTAGGCAAATTTCTCCACCAGGATAAAGTCACCGATCAGCAGAGTCGGCATCATCGAACCAGACGGGATCTGGAATGGCTCATAAACGAATGACCGAACGATAAATACCACTGCCAGCACCGGGAAAACCGACGCTGCGGTTTCCACCCAACCGGGTTGCGGAGAGACTTTCGCCAGCGTTTTGCTGTCCAGCGTATTACCTGCCTGCGCCTGTGCGGCAACCTGCTTCGCACGACGCGCCGGTGCCCACTTAAAACGATCAATACACCAGATAACACCCGTTACCAGCGTCGCGATCGCCAGAATCAGGGCGAACATATTAGCCATTGAGGTTCCTTATTTGCTGTCTTTACCGACATGCAGAATGGCAAGGAATGCTTCCTGCGGCAGTTCAACGTTACCGACCTGCTTCATTCGCTTCTTACCTTCCTTCTGCTTCTGCAACAGTTTTTTCTTACGGCTTACGTCACCGCCATAGCATTTCGCCAGAACGTTTTTACGCAGCTGCTTGACTGTTGAGCGAGCGATAATGTGGTTGCCGATTGCTGCCTGAATCGCGATATCGAACTGCTGGCGTGGGATCAGATCTTTCATCTTTTCCACCAGCTCACGGCCACGATATTGCGAGTTATCACGGTGAGTAATCAGCGCCAGCGCATCGACACGTTCTGAGTTGATCAGCACGTCGACACGCACCATGTCAGAGGCCTGGAAACGTTTGAAGTTATAATCCAGTGAAGCATAGCCGCGCGACGTTGATTTCAGACGGTCAAAGAAGTCGAGAACCACTTCCGCCATCGGGATTTCGTAAGTCAGCGCAACCTGGTTACCGTGGTAAACCATATTTGTCTGAACACCACGTTTCTCGATACAGAGCGTAATGACGTTGCCGAGGAACTCCTGCGGCAGCAGCATATGACACTCGGCGATCGGTTCACGCAGTTCTTCAATATTATTCAG
Organism: Pantoea sp. X-Soil-TKNS-1279; assembly: GCF_059730565.1. Classification (NCBI taxonomy): domain Bacteria; kingdom Pseudomonadati; phylum Pseudomonadota; class Gammaproteobacteria; order Enterobacterales; family Erwiniaceae; genus Pantoea; species Pantoea sp. X-Soil-TKNS-1279. The sequence continues at coordinate 3,254,943 of NZ_AP035948.1, forward strand.
CGGCGGCAGCTTAGACGGGCTGTCAACATACACCACTTCGCCATCTGTGGTTTCCACTTCATACACCACGGTCGGTGCGGTGGTGATCAGATCGAGATCGTATTCACGCTCCAGACGTTCCTGGATGATCTCCATATGCAGCAGGCCAAGGAAGCCACAGCGGAAGCCAAAGCCCAACGCCGTGGAGCTTTCTGGCTCATAGAACAGTGACGCATCGTTCAGGCTCAGTTTGCCCAGCGCATCGCGGAAAGCTTCATAATCATCAGAGCTGACCGGGAACAGACCGGCATAGACCTGCGGCTTCACTTTTTTAAAGCCTGGCAGCGCTTTATCCGCCGGGTTACGTTGCAGCGTCAGGGTATCGCCCACCGGTGCGCCGAGGATGTCTTTGATTGCACAAACCAGCCAACCTACCTCGCCACATTTCAGCTCGGTACGATCAACCTGTTTCGGGGTGAAAATCCCCAGACGATCGGCGTTATACACCTGACCGGTGCTGATCACTTTAACTTTATCGCCTTTGCGCAGGGTGCCGTTCTTAATACGAATCAGTGACACAACGCCAAGATAGTTATCGAACCATGAGTCGATAATCAGCGCCTGCAATGGGCCTTCTGGATCGCCTTCCGGCGGCGGAATATCGCGCACCAGGCGTTCCAGCACATCCGGAACACCCACGCCGGTCTTCGCTGAACAGCGTACGGCGTCAGTCGCATCAATACCGACGATATCTTCAATCTCTTCCGCCACGCGCTCCGGGTCGGCCGCAGGCAGGTCGATCTTGTTCAATACCGGTACCACTTCCAGATCCATTTCCATGGCGGTATAGCAGTTCGCCAGCGTCTGTGCTTCTACGCCCTGGCCTGCATCGACCACCAGTAACGCCCCTTCACAGGCCGCCAGAGAGCGGGATACTTCATAAGAGAAGTCAACGTGTCCGGGAGTATCGATAAAATTGAGCTGGTAAGTTTCACCGTTCAGCGCTTTGTAATCGAGCGTTACACTCTGCGCCTTAATGGTAATGCCGCGTTCACGCTCCAGATCCATTGAATCCAGAACCTGCGCCGCCATCTCACGATCGCTCAGGCCACCACAAATTTGAATCAAACGGTCTGACAGCGTCGATTTGCCGTGGTCGATATGAGCGATGATGGAGAAATTTCGTATGTGCTTCATTTATATGAATATCTTCACGTAGAATATCAGTTGAATACTTGAGCACAGACATCTTCAGGAAATGGAGTTTTACCTGGAAACCTGTCAGCCTCATTAATGACGACGCATATTACACTGTTAACGCCTTGCGTTAAAGAATGGAACTGCGGGGAATCGCAACAGATTTCAGCGGCTAAACGCCGTGAAAAAGGCCGCGTTCGACGCGGCCCGGCAAGTATCAAACTTCAGTTTCAACCCGCATGGCATCAGGAGGCAAAGCAATATTGAGGATTACCGGCTGAAAAGCCTCACGCTCACCAAACACCGATGAAACGCCTTTTGCCACAATAAAGCCACCCACGCCACCCAACAGTGCGCCACAGGCGGAAGCCAGATCGCTATGGAACAGCATCTGAAACAGACCTGCGACCAAAAACAGGCCAAATAGCGGCGTCATATAAACCAGCAGTGCTGAGCCTAACAAACTGCTTTCGCGAATCCCCAATTCGATACGCTGACCTGGCTGCAACGGTTCGGCACTGGCGATCTCCATCACATGCGCATTTTTCGGCCCCAGCTTATTCAGCATATGGCTGCCGCAACCTTTACGCGCCGAGCAACTGTTGCAGGAGGTTTTCGCTTCGGTATGTAGCGTCGCGATACCCTCTTTCCACGCCACCACAGTGGCCCATTCTCTCATCATTTTGCTGATCCCGAATCAATGCTGTCCGCAATACGTTTTGCTGTGGTCGGTGGAATCTCACCCACCACGGTAATCTCGTTATTATTGCGCACTTCAGTCTGCACCGTACGACGCCCAGTGCGCAATGTCTGCGCCACGCTGTTTTTATCTGCGGGAGTAATGTTAATCGCAAAACTAAACAGGCCATCGCTGTAGAGACGGGATTCAACGGTTTTATTCAGCGCCGGGATATCTCGGCGACTCTGAGAGATGAGGGTCATTCCTGCCGGAAGCCATGTTGGTTGCCAGTTGAGCTGCACTTTATCGCCCGCCGGTAATGATAATGTTGGCGGCAGATTTGCTTTCTCCAGCCCCTGCATCAGATTGCGCACACCTTCATCAACGGCAAAACTGATAACCCGGAACTGTTCCAGCGTCTCGCCATCACGATCCAGCAGGTCAATGCGTAACGGCAGCTTGGTATCAACATCCAGCCACACCACATAGCTGTAGCGCGAACCGTCGCGTGAGACGATGCGTACCACCTCACACAACTGATCAGCGATGCGTGACCGACCAACGGGAATGAAATCGTAGGCATCGCTCAGGCGTGAGAAGTCGGCAAACATCAACGGTGGCAGGGCATCCACAATATGGTTGCCGGGCAAGGAGAACGGATCAAGGCCGGGTTCAAAGTAGCTGATATCGTTACCACGCTGAATCACCTCACGACGTGGCCCGTCCATCTGCAACAATTGAGCAAAGATACGATTGTCGATAACCGCATGGCGATAACGCAAGGACTCAATGCCAAGCCGGGAGACATTGATGTAAGCGAATTCATAATTGAGGGACTGGCTGGCTTGCTCCATCTGCTGTAACAACGCCCCGGACGCAGAAGTCTGCGCCGGGGCGGTAGATGTATAAAGCAGGCTGCCTGCCAGCAGGCTAACGGCACACCAAAGCTGCTTCATTACTGCTGCTGAATTCCTAACGACTGATTACCGGGAACATTCGCTTGCGCCTGTTGCGGATCGTTCTTCTCAAACTGAACTTGATCGGCATGCAGACGACGTTGCAGCTCATAATCTTGCAGCATCGCGTTGATACGACGACGCTGTTCCTGCACCTGCTGGTTTGAACTGTTGGTATCAAACGCATCAGACGGCACACCCAGACTAACCGGTGAAGCCTTGCCCATCATCGGCAGCGTATTAAACACTGGCGAATCAGACGATTCGGTTGCGTTGCTACCCGCAGGCTGATTGTAGTACTGAACACCGACAATCACCGCCAACGATACACAGGCTGCTACGCCAACCTGCGCCAGTTGCGCAGTCCAGGAACCGGACTTACGCCAGAACGGCATTTTCTTCCAGCGCACCGGTTCGGGTTGTGCTTCCGGAATCAGCGAAGTCACTTTACGTACCGGTTCATTTTCGATGGCTGCCGCCACGCGCGCGGAGATATCAAAATGCAGCACTTCACCCACATCGCCCCGCAGGGTGTCGCGGATTAGATGGTAGCTTTCCCAGCTTTTTTGCAGATTCACATCCTTTGATAACGACGCCAGCAGCTCGTTATCTAAAGTTTCACCATCCATTAAAGCGGAAAGTTTTTCTTTCTGCATGCTTTGGTACCCTTCCAGTAGCCGTTATCACTGACGTTGGATAAGCGGTTGAACTTTGTTATCAATAGCCTCTCGCGCACGGAAGATACGAGAACGTACTGTACCGACCGGGCAATCCATGATGGCGGCAATCTCTTCGTAGCTTAACCCATCCAGTTCTCTGAGGGTGATTGCCATACGAAGATCCTCAGGAAGCGCCTCAATGGTACGAAAAACAATTTGTTTCAGTTCGTCAGACAACATTAAGTTCTCAGGGTTCGAAATTTCTTTTAATGCACCCGCACTTTCGAAGTTTTCCGCATCAATTGCGTCAACATCACTCGACGGCGGACGGCGCCCCTGAGCCACCAGATAATTTTTTGCTGTGTTCACCGCAATACGGTACAGCCATGTGTAAAACGCGCTGTCGCCACGGAATGATTCCAGTGCGCGATACGCTTTGATAAAAGACTCCTGTACCACATCTGGCACATCGCCCGATGGGACATAACGTGAAACCAGGCTCGCCACTTTATGCTGGTATCGAATCACCAGTAAGTTAAATGACTTTTGATCTCCCTTCTGAACCCGTTCAACGAGAACCTGATCCGTTAACTGCTCGCTCATCCGAGGTAATGTCTCCCCAAACTCTTTTTTTATGCGTAAATGAACTGCCAGCACATCTCATTGTTCTGAGCAAGCATGCGCTTAGAGTCATATTCTGGCATGAAGTTCACCACGACCTGAAAATTTTCCGTATCGGAACCCAGACGCTGTTGTTGTTGATTGTCTTTCAGTGTAGCGATTTGCCGCGCTGGCAGCCTCATTTCCGGCACCGATAATCGCTGGCAGAGTAACCTATGACGCCACGATTTTCATCTTTATTACCTGAATTTCCAGTAAGTTTGGTATAAAAAACACGTAAAGGTTATTTTCAGACATAACTTACTGAAATCGCGCAATTATCGCCGGGAAACGCCGAATTCCTCGACAAAACCTGTTTAAAATACTTCACAGAGTTGGCATCCGGGCTTATGCTCTGAACACCTTTTGTTTAGTAAATTAAACATCATGACTTCCCAATCCGATTATCAGTGCGACGTACTTATCGTCGGCAGCGGCGCTGCTGGCCTGTCACTGGCGCTGCGCCTGGCGCCGCATTATCAGGTTACGGTCCTGAGTAAAGCGCAGGTGAATGAAGGTTCAACGCTCTACGCACAAGGCGGCATCGCAGCGGTGTTCGATGAAACCGACAGCATTGAATCGCATGTGGAGGATACACTGATTGCCGGAGCGGGGTTATGCGATCGTGCTACCGTCAATTTTATCGCCAGTAACGCACGCGACTGCGTGCAATGGTTGATTGATAATGGCGTAGCCTTCGACAAAGAACCGCAAGCTGATGGTGAAGCTCGCTACCACCTGACACGCGAGGGAGGCCACAGCCATCGTCGCATTTTGCACAGCGCTGACGCCACCGGTCGCGCGGTAGAAACCACGCTGGTTAGCCAGGCCCTCAGTCATCCCAACATCCGCATTCTTGAACGTACCAATGCTGTTGACCTGATTCTTTCCGATAAAATCGGCGTACCCGGACCTCGTCGGGTTGTCGGGGCCTGGATCTGGAACCGTAACCGTGAGCAGGTTGAAACCTGCCGGGCGCGCGCGGTGATCCTCGCAACCGGCGGGGCCGCCAAAGTGTATCAATACACCACCAACCCGGATGTCGCATCCGGCGATGGCATTGCTATGGCCTGGCGTGCGGGTTGTCGGGTAGCGAATCTGGAATTCAATCAATTCCACCCCACCTGTCTGTTCCATCCACAGGCTCAAAATTTCCTGTTGACTGAAGCATTACGAGGCGAAGGGGCATGGCTACTGCGCCCGGATGGCACGCGCTTTATGCCTGACTTTGATCCCCGTGCCGAACTGGCACCGCGCGATATCGTAGCGCGAGCCATTGACCATGAGATGAAACGTCTTGGCGTGGACTGTATGTATCTCGACATCAGCCATCAGCCGGCCAGTTTCATTCGCGCGCATTTCCCGATGATCTATGAAAAATTGCTGACTTTCGGCCTCGATTTGACCAAAGAGCCGATCCCGATCGTTCCGGCGGCTCACTACACCTGCGGCGGAGTGATGGTTGATCAGCAGGGGTGTACTGATGTCGATGGCCTGTATGCGATTGGTGAGGTGAGCTATACCGGCCTGCATGGCGCCAATCGCATGGCTTCGAATTCGTTGCTGGAATGCCTGGTCTATGGCTGGTCTGCCGCCGAAGATGTGATCCGCCGGCTACCCGGTATAGAACAGGTTAATCACCTGCCTGCCTGGGATGAAAGCCGCGTGGATGACGCCGATGAGCGCGTGGTGATTCAACATAACTGGCACGAGTTGCGGCTGTTTATGTGGGATTACATGGGCATTGTGCGCACCACCAAACGGCTGGAGCGCGCATTACGTCGTATCAACTTACTCCAACAGGAGATAGACGAGTACTACGCGAATTTTCGCCTGTCCAACAACCTGCTGGAGTTACGTAATCTGGTGCAGGTTGCGGAATTGATGGTGCGTTGTGCGCTGGAACGTAAAGAAAGTCGAGGCCTGCACTATACGCCGGACTATCCGGATTTGCTGCCGGATGCGGTTCCTACGGTATTGGCTCCGCCTCACTACATGAACAGGTAGAAATCACGCGTCAGGCTGCACCAGTCTTCCGAGTATTGGGTGTTTTCATCGCGTATCGCCAACCGCTCTATCAGTTGTTCTCCCATGCAGGGGGAAAAGCCCAATAGCACACGATGAGGCGGGCGCTGAGCATACTCAGCAACGTCATAACGAAAACGCAGATGCCAGCCATCTTGCTGCGCATGTTCAATCATACTTTGGCCCAGTGATTCTGGCAGCACCACGCAAAAGAACCCTTCTTCTTCTATTAACTGGGCGGCACAGCGCAACAAAGTATGATGATCCAGGGTGTCGGTCGAACGCGCGGTCGCACGCTGCGGCGTGGCACAGGCTACACCGGGAGCAAAATAAGGTGGGTTGCTGACGATCAGGGAATAGCGCTGTTCACAAGCATCGGCCCATTGCACGATATCTGCCTGATGGATTGTTACCCGCGATGGCCAGGGGGAGGCCTGCACATTCTCCTGCGCCTGTTGTGCTGCATCAGCATCCAGCTCAACCGCATCTATCTGCACATCATCCGGCGTTCGCTGCGCAATCATTAAGGCTATCAGGCCGCTACCGCTACCAATATCCAGCACGCGTCGCACACCCGCCACCGGTGCCCATGCGCCTAACAAAATACCGTCGGTGCCAACTTTCATTGCACAGCGATCGTGGGCAATAAAAAATCGCTTAAACGTAAAACCATTTTTTTGTAACTGAGGCCGCGGATGCGGCGTCGTTTCTGTCATTCTCTGCAACCACTCAACAAATCCTGCCCAATGGCAGAGCTTCAGTGTAACGTGACAGAGCTGGGAAAACATCTCCTGGCATGGCGAGTTGGCACACAAACAGATGAAGATTATGTTTGTTCTGTCTATAATCAGCGCCCCAAACTGAGGTAGACCATGACCGTAACCACATTCTCCGAACTCGAACTCGACGAAAGCCTGCTGGATGCCCTGCAGGAAAAAGGCTTCACGCGCCCAACAGCCATCCAGGCTGAGGCCATCCCTGCCGCTCTGGAGGGCCGTGACGTACTGGGTTCAGCGCCGACCGGAACGGGGAAAACCGCAGCCTATCTGCTGCCGGCTATGCAGCACCTGATCGATTTTCCACGTAAAAAATCAGGCCCGCCGCGCATTTTAATTTTAACGCCCACGCGTGAACTGGCGATGCAGGTTGCCGACCACGCGCGTGACTTAGCGAAACACACGCATCTGGATATCGCCACCATCACCGGCGGCGTTGCCTATATGAACCACGCTGAGGTATTCAGCGAAAATCAGGACATCGTAGTCGCGACCACTGGTCGTCTGCTGCAATACATCAAAGAAGAGAACTTTGATTGCCGTGCAGTAGAAACGCTAATCCTGGATGAAGCTGATCGCATGCTGGACATGGGCTTTGCCCAGGATATCGAAACTATCGCGGGTGAAACCCGCTGGCGTAAACAGACGATGCTGTTCTCCGCCACGCTGGAAGGCGACAGCATTAAAGATTTTGCCGAGCGTCTGCTGAACGATCCGGTATCGGTTGATGCCGATCCCAGCCAGCGTGAGCGTAAGAAAATTCAGCAATGGTATTACCGTGCCGACGATGTTGAGCATAAAACCAAATTGCTGGTGCACCTGCTGAAGCAGCCGGAAGTGACGCGCTCGATTGTGTTTGTACGTAAGCGTGAACGCCTGCATGAGTTGGTGACCTGGCTGCATGAAGCTGGCATTCGCTGTAGCTATCTCGAAGGCGAAATGGTGCAAGCTAAGCGTAACGAAGCGCTGAAGCGTCTGAATGATGGTCGCGTTAACGTGCTGGTAGCGACCGACGTTGCTGCACGCGGGATTGATATCGAAGACGTCAGCCATGTCTTCAACTACGACATGCCGCGTACTGCGGATACCTATCTGCACCGTATCGGACGCACCGCACGCGCCGGACGCAAAGGAACCGCGCTGTCACTGGTTGAAGCGCATGACCATGTGTTGCTGGGTAAGATCAGCCGCTATATTAATGAGCCGTTGAAACCTCGTACCATCGATGAGCTGCGCCCAGAATCGCGTGCACCAAGCGCAAAAGTCACCGGTAAACCGTCGAAAAAAGTGCTTGCGAAGCGTCAGGAGCAGAAAGAGAAAGAAGCCGAGAAACCGCGTGTGAAGAAACGTCACCGCGATACTAAAAATATCGGTAAACGCCGCAAACCGAGCGGCTCCGGGACATCGGGACAGAGTGCGGAATAAATCAGCACCCTGACGAAAATGCCGCCTCATTTGAGGCGGTTTTTTTATTTTTGACTGCCCAAAACAGACACTTCACTCTACTTCTTTACTCAGGCTCGATGAACTAAGCCATCTGACTCGCTGACCAAAATGAAAAGGCCGCACCGGTATGCACCAGCACGGCCTTTATTACTGTGTGTCTTTTCGTCAGTGGTACAAAAAGCCGAATTACAGGCTTTCGGTGAAAGTGCGGGTGATCACATCACGTTGTTGTTCTGGTGTCAGGGCATTAAAACGCACCGCATAGCCTGATACGCGAATGGTCAACTGCGGGTAATTCTCCGGATGTTTCACGGCATCTTCCAGAGTTTCACGGCGCAGGACGTTAACGTTCAGATGCTGACCACCTTCAATACGCACCACCGGTTTTTGCTCCAGCGGAATTTCGCGGTAAGCGATTTCACCCAAATCGCTGATAGCAACGACCTGATCTTCTGAAAAATCACCTTTAGCACACAGACAGCGCGCTTCGAGCATTTCATCATCCAGCAACCAGAAAGAGTTAAGCAATTTTGGGTTTTTGGTTTTAGTAATTTGAATACCGGTAGTCATAGATGGCCTCCTGAGCCTGGCGCTGCCGCAGGCGAACAGCGTGGTTATCGAAATTTTGTGATGCTCAGGTATAGCACTGCAACAATCCAGCCGTTTTGACCTGCATCAATTTCATCCAGCCAGATTCTCGGCCTCGACACCTAATAAATTGATTTGAAATAATTTTCTCATTTAAATTTTTTTGTAAATTCTCAATTTTTTTTAACCTTCTGCTCCCTGCCAGGACGCGTTAAGCTAAGCGCAATTTTTTTGGCAGGGAGTCAATAATGAGCGAGAAGCTGACCTGGCACGATGTGCTGGCTGAAGAGAAACAGAAACCTTATTTTGTTGAGACGCTGACAGCGGTCGCCAACGAGCGTGCTGCGGGCGTCACTGTCTATCCGCCGCAAAAAGATGTCTTTAACGCCTTTCGACTGACCGAACTGGGTGATGTTAAAGTCGTGATATTGGGCCAGGATCCGTACCACGGCCCTAATCAGGCGCACGGACTGGCTTTTTCAGTGCTGCCCGGCGTCGCCATTCCCCCTTCGTTGTTGAACATGTACAAAGAACTGGAACAGGATATTCCCGGCTTTATACGTCCACAGCACGGCTTTCTGGAAAGCTGGGCGAAACAAGGGGTGATGTTATTAAATACCGTGCTAACGGTGCAGGCGGGTCAGGCGCACTCCCATGCCCGCTTTGGTTGGGAGACCTTTACCGACAATGTCATTAGCGCTATCAATCAGCATCGTGAAGGGGTGATTTTTCTTCTGTGGGGGTCACATGCGCAGAAGAAAGGTAGCATCATCGATCGTCAGCGCCATCATGTGTTGAAAGCACCGCATCCCTCGCCACTCTCCGCGCATCGCGGTTTTTTTGGCAGCAAGCATTTTTCACAAGCCAATGCATTGCTCAGCCAGGCAGGACAAACACCCATCGACTGGACACCAGTGTTACCGTAAAACAAAAACGGCCGCGTCAGGCGGCCGTTAACTATTGTGCGAGAAATCAGCTTTTCGCTTTTGCCACAGCAACCATTGCCGGGCGCAGCAGGCGACCGTTCAGGGTGTAGCCTCGCTGCATCACCATCATGACGTGATTCGGTGCAACCTCTTCAGATTCCATCATCGACATCGCCTGATGTACATCAGGGTTGAATGGTACGTTGGTTTCACCTACCACTTCGACACCAAATTTACGCACCGCACCCAGCAGTGATTTCAGCGTCAGTTCGATGCCTTCAATCATTGATGCCAGCTCAGAATTCTCTTTGTCTGCCACTTCCAACGCACGCTCCAGGCTATCAATCACCGGCAGCAGCTCGTTGGCAAATTTTTCCAGCGCAAATTTGTGCGCTTTTTCCACATCCATTTCGGTACGGCGACGGATATTTTCAATCTCCGCCTGCGCACGCAGTTGCGCATCACGCACGCCAGACTGCGACTGAGCCAATTCAGCCTCCAGTTGCGCAATACGTTCATCACGCGGATCCACCTCAGTTGCTGTCTCTGCGTCCGCGTGCTGTTGATCCTGTTGAATTTCGTCTGAGACTTGCTCGTTTGGGGTGTTCTGTTCTTTACTACTCATGAATTTCTCCGCGTTTTGCACATTCATCTCGCTGTTCGCTTATTATGGGGATCAGTTTGACGGTTTCAAGAGAACCCATCACATTGCCTGGCCGTTTTGGCTTATGAGGAACACCAGCTCAAATGAATAAACACTTTAACTGCATTGGGATTGTTGGCCATCCGCGTCATCCTACTGCGTTAACCACCCATGAAATGCTCTGGCGCTGGCTGACGGCAAAAGGCTATGAGGTGATTGTCGAGCAGCAAATTGCACGCGAACTTTCGCTAAAAGATGTACAGACCGGTTCACTGGCGGAAATTGGCCAACGCGCCGATCTGGCCGTTGTTGTCGGTGGCGATGGTAATATGCTTGGCGCTGCACGCGTGCTGGCGCGTTATGACATCAAAGTGATTGGCATTAACCGCGGAAATCTCGGTTTTTTGACCGACCTTGATCCTGACAACGCGCAACAGCAGTTGGACGATGTCCTGGAAGGCGACTATTTCATCGAAAGTCGTTTTTTACTGGAGGCGCAGGTATGCAAAGAAGATTGCTCCCCGCGTATTGGCAGTGCCATCAACGAAGTGGTGCTGCATCCGGGAAAAGTGGCACATATGATCGAATTTGAAGTTTATATCGATGAAGTATTTGCCTTTTCACAACGTTCCGATGGCCTGATCATTTCAACCCCCACGGGTTCAACAGCCTATTCGCTCTCCGCTGGCGGCCCGATTCTTACGCCTTCGCTGGAAGCGATTGTCCTGGTGCCAATGTTTCCACATACCTTGTCGGCACGTCCTTTAGTGATTAACAGCAGTAGCACCATCCGCCTGCGTTTCTCTTCCTTACGCAGCGACCTGGAGATCAGTTGCGACAGCCAAATTGCGCTACCGATTCAAGAGGGGGAGGACGTATTGATTCGGCGCAGTGCCAATCACCTCAATCTAATCCACCCAAAAAATTACAATTACTTCAACACATTAAGCTCAAAACTCGGCTGGTCAAAAAAATTGTTCTGAAAATCACCCATCACCACTTTACTGGATAAAAAACCAGTTTATACTGTATGAAAAACCATATCTGTTTTTCTATACAGGTGAATGTATGCTGGCACAACTGACCATCAGTAATTTTGCTATCGTTCGTGAACTGGAAATCGATTTTCATCGTGGCATGACGGCGATCACCGGTGAAACCGGCGCAGGAAAATCTATCGCTATTGATGCACTTGGTCTGTGCCTTGGTGGCCGTGCTGAAGCAGATATGGTACGCCAGGGGGCGAGTCGCGCAGATATTTGCGCGCGCTTTCAACTGAAAGCCTCCCCTTCGGCCCAACGCTGGCTGGCAGAAAACCAGCTGGACGATGGCAACGAATGTTTATTACGCCGTGTGATCAGTGCCGATGGCCGTTCTCGTGGTTTTATTAACGGCACGTCGGTCCCTCTCTCTCAACTGCGCGAACTCGGCCAACTTCTCATCCAGATTCATGGCCAGCATGCTCACCAGTTGCTGCTCAAACCCGATCACCAAAAGCATCTGCTGGATGCCTACGCCGCACACGACGATGCACTGGCTCAGATGCGTGTCCATTATCAGCACTGGCACCAGAGTTGCCGCGCCCTGGCTCAACATCAACAGTTATCACAGGAACGTGAAGCACGGCGCGAACTGTTGCAGTACCAGTTGAAAGAACTCAATGAATTTGCGCCTCAGCCCGGCGAGTTCGAGCAAATTGATGAAGAATATAAACGTCTGGCTAACAGCGGGCAGTTGCTTTCCACCAGCCAACAGGCCTTGCAAATTTTGGCCGACAGCGACGACACCAACATGCAAAGCCTGCTTTATAGCGCACGCCAGATGTTGAGCGAGTTGGTCAGCCTGGATGATAAAGTCAGCGGTGTGTTTAACCTACTCGAAGAAGCCGCGATTCAATTGAGTGAAGCCAGTGATGAACTGCGCCACTATTGCGATCGTCTGGATCTCGACCCCAATCGCCTGCACGAACTGGAACAACGCCTGTCCCGGCAGATTGCTTTGGCACGCAAGCACCACGTTACACCCGAAGCGCTGCCTGTACTCTATCAACAACTGTTGGATGAATCAGAGCAACTCTCGCAGCAGGAAAGCGATCAGGAAACGTTGCAGGCTGCCGTTGGCGCTCATCACCAGGCAGCCCTGGCAAGTGCCGAAATGCTGCATCAGCAACGTGAAGGGGCAGCCCGCGAGCTGACGCATTTAATTACCCAAAGTATGCGTACGCTGGCGATGCCACACGGTGAATTCGCCATTGTTCTGGAGTTTAACCCGGATCAACTGACCGCCGAGGGCGCCAGCCGGATCGATTTTCGCGTCACAACTAACCCAGGACAACCGTTGCAACCGCTGGGTAAAGTGGCCTCAGGGGGCGAACTGTCACGTATCGCGCTGGCTATTCAGGTCATCACCGCGCAGAAAATGGAAACCCCGGCGATGATTTTCGACGAAGTGGATGTCGGCATTAGCGGCCCTACCGCTGCGGTTGTCGGCCAGATGTTGCGCCAGTTGGGTGAATCAACCCAAGTGATGTGTGTAACGCATCTGCCACAAGTGGCTGGTTGCGGCCACCAACATTTCTTCGTCAGTAAAGAGACTGATGGCGCGATGACCGAAACGCACATGCAGCCGCTGGATAAACGGGCACGTCTGCAAGAACTGGCGCGTTTGCTGGGCGGTAGTGAAGTTACACGCAACACGCTGGCAAACGCGAAAGAACTTTTAGCAGCCTGATACCGCACTTTTTTCCGGCCCGGTGGTCATATGCTTGCTCTGTAGAGGTTTCAAATAGCGAAAAGGTTTATTATCATCGGCAACTTATGTCGCCAGAGTAATAAAGCCTGCCGCAGGCAGAGTTCAGAATTTGATGGCAAAAAAACAGCCTGATGAAAAGGCGTTTGGCCCCAGAAAAGGAATGTATAGATGCGCTGTAAAATGCTGACTGCCGCGGCAGTGGTAATGTTGATGATGACCGCCGGATGTTCCACTCTTGAGCGTGTTGTGTACCGCCCGGATATCAATCAGGGGAACTATCTGGTCGCCAACGATGTGGCTAAAATCCACACTGGCATGACGCAGCAGCAGGTGGCGTATACCCTCGGAACACCGATGATGCGCGATCCTTTTGGCAGCAATGTCTGGTACTACATCTTCCGTGAAGAGCCGGGTCATGAGCGCGTAAGACAGCAAACTCTGACGCTGACATTTGACAGCAACGGCGTGTTGACCAACATCGACAACAAACCACGTCTCACGGGTAGTGAAGGCTGATGAGTTGCAACAAAAAAGGCGCATGAGCGCCTTTTTTGCTTCTGCGATTTCGCTATTTCTTTTCAGCAGCTCGTTCTGCCCGCTGGCGTCGCATCTCTTTAGGGTCGGCAATCAATGGACGATAGATTTCTACCCGATCGCCATCCTGTAACAGATCATCCAACTTCACCGGACGACTGTAGATGCCGACTTTATTGCTTTTCAGATCGATATCTTTGCGCAATGACAACAGACCCGAGGCTTTAATCGCCTCTTCAACCGTCACCCCTTCTGCCAGCGTCACCGTGCGCAGGTACTGTTTTTCCGGTAATGCGTAAACCACCTCAACCGATATATCAGGCACGATAAACCTCTTTGGCGCGCTGGGTAAAAGCCTGCACCATGCTGTTGGCCAGTTCTTTAAAGACGCGACCAAAAGCCATTTCTACCAACATATTGGTGAATTCAAAATCCAGACTCAGTTCAACCTTACAGGCATCATCGCCCAGCGAGACAAATCGCCATCCGCCGCTCAGCTTGCGAAAGGGACCATCGACCAACTGCATATGAATGCTTTGGTTGCTGGTTAAGGTATTACGCGTTGTGAAAGTTTTACTGATGCCTGCTTTGGAGACATCAACAGCGGCCGTCATCTGGTTTCCGCTGTTATCCAGCACCCGACTGCCGGTGCAGCCCGGTAGAAATTCTGGATACGAATCCACATCATTCACGAGCTGGTACATCTGTTCAGCGCTATAGGGGACCAGCGCGGAACGACTAATCTGGGCCATAATGGTTCCTGTTCATCACAAAACCGTTAAATAATATCATTTTCAGCTACCAAACAAAAATTCACGGGTATGCCAGCTGTGCTAAAATAACCCGTTTTTTACCGCCCCGCAGGACAGGGGATGCGTCCACAGACTGAGTGATGTAGACTACGCCGCACTATGACAAAGAAAAAAGCTCACAAACCCGGTTCAGCCACTGTTGCCCTCAATAAACGCGCTCGCCATGAATACTTCATTGAAGAAGAGTTCGAAGCGGGATTGTCGTTACAAGGATGGGAAGTAAAATCTCTCCGCGCCGGCAAAGCCAACATCAGCGACAGCTACATTTTGCTGCGCGATGGCGAAGCTTATCTGTTTGGCGCAACTTTTCAGCCGCTGGCGGTGGCCTCAACGCATGTGGTATGCGACCCAACCCGCAACCGCAAACTGCTGCTGAAGCAGCGTGAACTCGATTCACTGTATGGCCGCGTCAACCGTGAAGGTTATACCGTGGTCGCGCTGTCGATTTACTGGAAAAATGCCTGGGCCAAACTGAAGATTGGTGTGGCACGCGGTAAGAAAGAACATGATAAGCGCGATGACATCAAAGAGCGCGAGTGGAAGCTGGATAAAGCGCGAATCATGAAAAATTCCAACCGCTAAGGGATGGAATCAGCAGAATTTTTTGCTATAATAGTTAGTTCCTGGGGCTGATTCTGGATTCGACGGGATTGTGAACCCTTAGGTGCATGCCGAGGTGCGGTAGGCCTCGTAAAAAAGCCGCAAAAAAATAGTCGCAAACGACGAAAACTTCGCACCTGCTGCTCTCGCAGCTTAATCAGCCTAAGAAACTGAAGGTGTCCTCTCTCCCTAGCCTCCGCTCTTAGGACGGGGATCAAGAGAGGTCAAACCCAAAAGAGATCGCGTGGATGCCCTGCCTGGGGTTGAAGCGTTAAATCCAATCAGGCTAGTTTGTTAGTAGCGTGTCCATCCGCAGCTGACAGGCGAATGTAAAGATTGGACTAAGCATGTAGTGCCGACGGCGTAGTAATTTCGGACGCGGGTTCAACTCCCGCCAGCTCCACCAAAATTCTCCGTCAGTGATTACCAGAGTCATCTGACGAAGTCCTGAAAGCCCGCAAAGCGCAAGCTCTGCGGGCTTTTTTGTTTTGTCCCGAAGGCCAGTAGTGGTGAAACCATCGCTACCAGTGAAATGTACTCAAGCAAGCTGCACAAAATGGGAGCAAATCAGTGCAGCCAAATGGTAGCTCTGTCGACGTTCATGATGAGAAAGACATCACGGTGCAACTGGGCTCAAATGCCCCCACACATCATGACCTCGTTATTAATGCTACCTCGGTCGGAATGGGAAACGATGAACGCACTCCCTTCTCTCTTGAAAAACTGCAACGCGCTGCACTTGTCTGCAACATCATCATCTACCACGAAAAAACAACATTACTACGAGAGGCAGAGTTGAAAGGCCATCCCATACATTTCAGGCGATTGATGTTACAGCATCAAATCAGCCTTATGCGGGCGTATATGTTAAATCAACAGACTATCCCCTGAGATGCCTCGTTTTAAACGCTGTAAGTGGTGATAACAATAAATAGGTACACCCTACAACTCGGTATGAATTTGACTTAAGTCGACATCATACAACAATCACATCATCAATTTATTCCGACCTATCTATCGCTCATGCAATGAAATCCGAAATGCGCACAATCTTATCTCAGCGGTCTTTTTGTAGCTTAATTTTTTCGGGGAGACGGTGATGTCTACCTCTAATACCGCTTAATAAACACGTAAAAAAGAGTACCGATTATTGATTTAACTCAGCCATCAAAGCATGCATAAATGATGACGTTCCCCTCCCCATTGTTTTAGAATGAAGAGTTTATGAGGTCATTCGCCTTCTTAAAATCTATCGCTGGGAGAGTTGTTTTGATTGGGAAACCACTTGTAGTGGATTTGGATGGTACGTTAATCCATTCCGACATGCTGCACGAATCTGCATTAAGGGTGTTTAGGGATAGCCCGTTTGAAACGCTCCGCATTCCATTCCTTCTATTAAAGGGCAAGGCTTGTCTAAAACAGCACCTTGCTTCACGAGCTGAATTTACTCCTAAGACTCTCCCATACAACGAAGAGTTACTTGAATGGCTCAAGCAACAGCGTGAAGAGGGCCGATATCTGGTTTTGTGTACGGCATCTGATAAATCGATTGCAGACCGTATTGCGGAACACTTAGGCATTTTCGACGAAGTTATTGCCAGCGATGGGGTGTCGAATATTGCCGGGGAACACAAAGCAGCTGCTTTAGTGCAACGCTTCCAACAACATGGCTATGATTACGCTGGAAATTCCTCGACGGATTTACCGGTATGGTCGCAAGCGCATAAAGCCATCGTTGTTAATGGGTCAAACGAACTGGTGAAAAAGGCCCAGGATATTGCAACGGTTGAACGCGTATTTCCTAAACGAGAAATCGGCTTTTCCGCATGGCGTCGGATGTTACGAATTCACCAATGGCTAAAAAACCTTCTCCTTTTAGTGCCATTGTTTGCAGCACATGATGTGAGCAATGGTGAGGCATGGCTTTCTCTGCTGTTGGCATTCATTGCGTTTAGCCTTTGCGCTTCATCAGTGTATATCGCCAACGATTTACTCGATCTTGACAGCGACCGCCTACATCCCCGAAAACGAAACCGACCGTTTGCGTCAGGCCTGATACCCGCCTGGATAGGCGTATTGCTTGCGCCACTGCTACTGATCATCAGTCTGGCCGTAGCCGGGTTAGTAGGGAAACACTTTTTATTCTGGCTGCTGTTCTATTTCGCCCTGACCTGCGCCTACTCATGGCTACTCAAACGACTGATGTTGGTTGATTGCCTCACTCTGGCAATGCTGTATACCTTGCGAATTGTTTCTGGTGCGGCGGCTGTTGGTCACGATCTCTCATTCTGGCTGTTGGCTTTTTCGGTATTTCTATTCCTTTCTCTCGCATTCGTTAAACGTTATGCAGAATTGGAACTTCAACTGCTCAGCGGAAAAGAGAAAATTCATGGCCGTGGATACCATACCGCCGATGCACCTTTGATTCAGACTATGGGGATTGTGGCTGGTTACTCATCTGTTTTGGTACTCGCGCTATATCTGAACAGCGATGCTGTGCTGAAATTGTACGCCGCTCCTGAACTGATTTGGGGAGCCGTACCTGTCATGTTGTTTTGGGTAAGCTGGATGTGGATGCAAGCCCATCGAGGCAAAATGCACGATGACCCACTGGTCTTTGCAGTGAAAGATCGTGCCAGTCTCAGCGCGGGTATTATATTTGCCGCTATTTTGGTTGCCGGCACAGTGGGGGTTTCATGGTAACGATAAACTCATGGGGTCGCCTGTCTCGTGAAGAACACAACGTGGTGGCATTGAGTGACCGTGGTCAGATACAGGCTTCTCTCACCACTCCCGGTCTGGCTCATGGCATGGGACGCAGCTATGGCGATGTATGCCTAAATCCGCAGGGGGAGATCTGGATAACAACCGGACTTGACCACTTTATCGCCTTTGATGAAAGCACAGGGCGTTTGGTATGCGAAGCTGGAGTCTTGCTCCAGGACATTCAGAGGCTGATGATTCCGCGTGGCTGGATTCTGCCCGTTACGCCAGGGACTCAGTTGGTGACCGTTGGCGGAGCCATCGCCAATGATGTACATGGTAAAAACCACCATGTGGTGGGTTCATTCGGGGATCACATTAAAAGTCTGACCCTGATCCGGACCAATGGCGAAACGATCGAATGTGGCCCAGACCAGCATCCTGAATGGTTTTCCGCCACGGTGGGTGGCGTTGGTCTCACTGGCGTGATCGCTTCAGCCGAAATACAGCTTCGTCCGGTTGCGGGTCCATGGGTCGATACCGAGACCATTGCGTTTGACAACCTTGATGAGTTTTTCCGACTGTCGGACACGTCAGAAGCCCAGTGGGAGCATACCGTTTCGTGGATCGACTGTATCTCAAAAGGCGGCGGCCGCGGTTTATTCATGCGCGGAAATCCGGCTGATACAAAGGATCGTAAGGAACCGAAGGCTGGCAAACTCACGATGCCCATCGTGCCCCCGGTCTCAATGGTTAACCGCCTGACACTTCGTCCTTTCAATATGACCTACTACCACCTCAAAAAGTGGCAGGCAAAAAGGGAACTCGCTCATTACGAGCCCTTTTTCTATCCCCTCGATAATGTGCTGCACTGGAACCGGATGTACGGTCCCAAAGGTTTCTATCAGTACCAGAGTGTGGTACCACGCGAAGTGGGACAAGATGCAGTTCAGGCGATGTTGAAAGAGATAGCACGCTCTGGAGATGGCTCCTTCCTCGCAGTACTCAAAACTTTTGGTAACCGACAGCCCCTTGGTATGCTGAGTTTTCCACAGCCGGGGGTCACTCTGGCGTTGGATTTCCCAAACCATGGAGATCGCACGCGCAAACTGTTCGAGCGACTGGATGCCATCGTACGTGAAGCGAAAGGCCGTATCTATCTCGCCAAGGATGCGCGCATGCCGAAAGAATTGTTCGAAGCTGGCTATCCACGCCTGGCTGAATTTATCCAATACCGAGACCCGGGCATCAGCTCTGGCCTCTCACGCCGCCTAATGGGAAGTTGAATGAAGCTTAAGAAAAAAATCGCCATCATTGGTGCTACTTCTGCGATTGCTGAACAATGCGCACGACTGTGGGCGAAAGAGAATCCATCAGAGATTGTTTTGGTCAGCAGGAATCAGGAAAAAGCCGAACGTATTGCTTCAGATCTCAAGGTGCGTACCCCGGATGCAGTAATTACCAACCTTCAGGTAGATTTTCTCGATGCGGGCCAAATTCAAGAGCTGATTCATCAAATCTACCAGTCAGGCAATGTTGATGTGGCACTTATTGCGCACGGCTCCCTACCTGACCAGGAAGCATGTCAGAATGATCTCGTCCTGTGTCGGGAAGCTCTGGATGTCAATGGTATTTCGCCGGTGCTGTTTGCCGAGGCGTTTGCCATGCAGATGCAAAAGGCCAATAGTGGAACGCTCGCGATTATCGGTTCAGTCGCGGGTGACAGAGGCAGGAAATCTAACTATACCTACGGTGCCGCTAAAGGGTTGGTTGCAGGCTATGTACAAGGTTTACAACACCGCTTTGCAAATACGAATGTAAAGGTGGTTTTAATTAAACCAGGGCCAACCGATACACCAATGACCGCACATCTCAAACAATCCGGTGCCAAACTCGCCCCCGTTGATCGCGTGGCAGCGGAGGTTGTACGCGGCATTGAAAGCGGGCAACGTGTTATATACACGCCAAAAATTTGGTCAGTAATCATGATGGTTATTCGCAATTTGCCACATTTCGTATTTAAAAGGTTGGATATTTAATGTCAGGATTGAAACCTAATACGGCTTCAGGAAGAAGCGCCAGCCTTATTAATAACCGTGCTATAAAGGATGCCGTATTTTTACTGGCTCTACTGTTGGTAGCAATTGTGGTTATTGTTCCTTTGTCGCCAAGAATGCCATGGTCAGGTCTCGACCCATCATGGATGTATGGGATGAACGAGGCAACTGCTCAGGGAATGTCTTTCGGCAAAGACATCGTCTTTACCTTCGGCCCATACTCTTCAATTTATACAAGAAGCTATCTTCCAGCCACCGATCACTTGATGATCTGGGGGTCGCTCGTTCTGGCAGTTTCCTTTGCCGTTGCTGTCTGGCTTAACTTCAGGACGGCGGGATGGGCTTTAAAAATTGCATTACTGGTTACCCTGAGCGCATTAACATATAGCCGCGATGCTCTATTCTTCTTTTATACAATGTTGGTAGGTATTCAGGTCTATCACTGGGCAATGGCATTCGATGCAAAGCAGGTTGCAGGATCAAAAGGTTTCGCTCTCAACGCAGTTTTGTTTGTGCCCTTTGGTTTATTGCCACTGATTAAAGGCTCGACGCTTGCTGCATGCATAGGAATTTCTTTTCTTGCGTTTGCTTTGCTGGTGAAAAGAAGGCAATGGAAACTCTGTCTTCTGATTGGCGCAACAATTTTAGTTTCGATGATGGTTTTTTGGGTGCTTTCCGGACAACCGTTAACCGGTCTTGCGGGTTATTTTATCGGGATGGCACCCATTGTTAGCGGTTACACCGAAGCTATGGCAATAAAAGGGACTTCGCGTGAATACATTATGTATTTGCTGGCGACAGTCGCCCTTGTTGGTTTTCTGCTACGTGGCACGCGGGGTTCTTATTACGATCGAACGATTGTTGCATTTGTTTTTTTAGGCATCCTCTTTTTGGCTTTAAAAGCGGGCTTCGTCAGACATGACAGTCATGCGAACATTTCTGGAGCGATGATTCTGCTGGGAGCATTATTGGCAGGAACGCTACTCTCAACCAGAATCGCCCCCCCCCTCCTCGCAGTCTGTTTGCTGGTGTGGGGTTACATCGATTTTTCCTATGCCCAAAACCCCATTGAAAGCATTGGAGCCAATACCAAGAACACGTTTTCCGGCGCATGGAATGGGCTAAAACAGCGCGTATCGACACCCCAGGCACTGACAAACGATTTTAACGATCGGATAAACCAACTGAATAAGCTTGGAGCCATTCCGAAGTTGGAAGGAACCGTTGATATTTATTCCTACGATCAATCTTATCTGCTCGCGTCTGGAAATAAGTGGGACCCACGCCCTATCCTGCAAAGTTATTCGGTCTACACCCCTAAACTGGCCGAATTAAATAAGATGCACCTTCTTGGAGACAATCGACCAGATAATGTTATCTTCAACGTTCAACCTATTGATAATAGGTTACCGACGCTTGAGGATGGTGCAAGCTGGCCTATTTTGCTGTCCAATTATGAACCAACCGCATTTTCGGGTGGTTATTTGTACCTTAAGCACCGAAACACCCCCACGCCATCAAACGAACCACTAAAACCAATCGGTGGAGGCGTTTACTCGTTTGGTGAGCAGATCAATTTGCCTGAATCTGACAAACCGCTATTTGCGAAGCTTGATATTCGCAAAAGCTTAGCGGGTTCGGTCATGAATACGTTATTCAAGACAAGCCAGCTTGAGATGAAACTGACGATGCAAAATGGCATCACTCGCAACTACAGAATCATCTCGGGAATGACGGAGTCTGGTTTTATTATTTCACCACTTATCGAAAATACTGAAGAATTTGGATTACTTACCTCAGATGCGCATACTCTCAATGATAAGAGAGTGAAATCGATTGAGATTTCTGCAACAAAACTGCCCTTTCTTTGGAAGCGGTCGTTTAATATCGAATTCTATCCGCTCGATTACCCGTCCTCACGGGATTTCATTGGTAAAATGGGTTTTGCTAAACCTCTGTCGGGATCCTTTGACAACGCCACATTAGTTCAACAATGCAACGGGAGTATTGATTCTGCGAATGGCGTCTCTCCATCATCTGGCACCATCAAAGCTTCATCATTACTCAACATTCAAGGCTGGCTGGCAGCTTCCGTTTCCCCTGCCGAAGTCCCGGATAATATTTATCTGGTACTAACTGATAGTGAAGGAAAACGTCATTTGTTTGATACTGAGCATGTAACGCGCCCAGACGTTGGTGAGTACTTCAAACAACCCTCATTGAACTCTTCCGGTTACCAATCGACCGCTGATGTGTCAAATTTAAATGGGGACTACAAGTTGGGACTTGCATACGCCAGAGACAATGAACTCTTTGTGTGCCCCCAATTCAACGTCCCGGTCAAGATATCTCAGGAGTAAATTTTGTTGCAGAAAAAGATAATACTTTCTGGCGGGGCTGGTCTGGTCGGTCAAAATTTGGTGGCCCGACTCAAGGCAAAAGGCTATTCAAACATTGTTGTTCTCGACAAGCATCGTACTAATCTGGACGTGCTGAAACGAGTTCAACCCGACATCACTGTCGAGTATGCCGATCTCGCCGAACCCGGCCAGTGGCAGCAGCACTTCGTAGGGGCGGATGTCGTGGTGATGTTACAGGCTCAGATTGGCGGTAACGATTATCAGGAGTTCGTGCGAAACAATATTGATTCGACCCGCCTCCAACTGGAAACCATCAAAGCGAACAACGTACCCTACATGGTACAGATCAGCTCCTCGGTCGTGGAATCGGTCGCTGATGATTTCTATACCAACACCAAAAAGGAACAAGAGAAAATGGTGTTGGAATGTGGTATTCCCTGCCCCATTCTGCGCCCCACCTTGATGTTTGGCTGGTTTGATCGCAAACACCTGGGCTGGTTATCACGCTTTATGAAGAAGGTCCCCGTGTTTCCGATCCCTGGGGATGGTCGCTACATGCGACAGCCACTTTATGTCGGAGATTTTGCCAATATCATTATCAGCTGCATCGAGAATGGCATTCGCGATGGCGTGTATAACATCTCAGGCCATGAAAAAATCGACTATATCGACATGATTCGCGAGATTAAACGCGCAATTCGGGCCAAAACGATAATTTTACGCATTCCATATTCTCTTTTTTATGCCCTGCTGTGGGTATGGGGCAAGTTTGATAAAAACCCGCCTTTTACCACCCAGCAACTGGCGGCTTTAACGGCGAAGGATGAGTTCGAGGTGATTGATTGGCCCGGTATTTTCGGTGTTCCTTACACCCCTTTCAGTGCGGCTGTGGAAGAAACCTTTAACGATCCGCGCTATAGCGGTGTAGAGCTGGAGTTTTAAGATGGGACAACGCATTGCGGTGTTGGGCGCGGGTCCAATGGGTTTAGCAGTAGCCTACCAGTTAGCGCTTGATGGTCATCAACCCGTGCTTTTTGAAGCAGACGATCGTGTGGGTGGCATGACCGCGACATTTGATTTTAGTGGTCTGGATATTGAACGCTACTACCACTTTCATTGCATCTCTGATCATGCCTTTTTGCAGGTACTTGAAGAATTAGGCATTGCCGATCAGATGAAGTGGACGGAAACCAAGATGGGCTACTGGTATCAGGGACGTTTGCAGCCCTGGGGAAACCCGGTTGCCCTGCTCAAATTCCGTGGTTTAAGCCTGATGGCTAAATTCCGCTATGGCTTACATGCTTTCCTGTCGACCAAACGCGACGACTGGCGTCCACTGGATCATGTGGAGGCAAGTGGCTGGATCAAGCGCTGGGTGGGTGCAGAGGCCTGGGAAGTTTTGTGGCGCCGACTTTTTGACTACAAGTTCTACGACTATGCCCAAGGTTTGTCAGCAGCCTGGATTTGGAGCCGTATCCGTCGTATTGGCCGTTCCCGTTACAGTTTGTTCCGTGAGAAACTGGGTTACCTTGAAGGGGGTTCAGCCACGCTGTTAACCGCACTGAAAAGTGCCATCGAGGCCAATGGTGGCGAGATAAGACTGAAGTCACCTATCGAGAAGGTAGTCATCAACAATGGCAAGGTGGCTGGCGTGCAAGTAGCTGGTCAGCTTGAATCCTTCGATAAGGTGATCAGCACCATTCCGCTGCCTTATGTCTCTAAACTTATGCCAGATTTACCCTCAGATCTGTTGGCTAAATTCAGTGCCACCAAGAACATCGCGGTGGTCTGCGTAATTGCCAAACTCAGAAAAGCAGTAACAGAGAACTTCTGGTTGAACACCAATGACCCGGAGATGGATATCCCAGGCCTGGTGGAGTACACGAACCTGCGTCCACTCGACCAACATGTCGTGTATGTGCCGTTCTATGTGCCGGGCGAGCATCCCCTGTATGCTGAGTCTGATGAGGCTTTCCTGACTAAAGTGCGCAACTATCTCAAGAAGATCAATCCGTCGCTGACTGATGATGATTTTATTGACATGCGTGCCAGCCGTTATCGCTACGCACAGCCGATCTGCGATCCCGGATATCTGGAAAAATTGCCTCCAGTCGCCTTACCCGTGCAGGGACTGTGGGTGGCGGATACCTCTTACTACTACCCGGAAGATCGCGGCATTTCAGAAAGTATCGGATTTGGCCGACAAATGGCGAAGATGGCCACCCCGGAAAACAAGGAGTCTCCTCAGCCATGATCTCGCCACAATTCCTGCGATTTCTAGTCGCTGGAGGAATCGCTGCCGCAGCTAACTTTGGTTCACGATTCGTCTTTAGTATGTTTGTCGGCTACGGCTTCGCGGTTTTTTTTGCTTACCTGGTCGGTATGCTGGTGGCTTTTCTGCTGATGCGCGGGCATGTTTTTAATGCAAGTCAGGGCCCGCTCGCACCACAGGTATACAAGTTTGTGGCAGTGAACGTTTTGGCCGTTATTCAGACATTGGCGATCAGTCTGCTTCTGGCTCGCTGGTTATTGCCATCGGTTGGTATCGTGGATCATGCTGAAGCGATAGGCCATTTGGCCGGTGTGCTGGTACCGGTGGTGACCAGCTACTTTGGCCATAAGCTTTTAACCTTTCGATGAACAAGTTCTTTACTCGACTCCAGGGTGCGCTGCATGAGCGGCGCATCATTCGCGCCATTGTCTGGTTTGTCACTATTGGAGTAATGCTTTATCTGGCGGCTGTTTTCTGGTCCGGGTGGCAGTCGACGGTAGAAGCATTCTCTGCGCTAGGACTTCAGACGTTGGTGATCAGTGCCGTTCTGTCGAGTAGTTCTTATTTATGGCGCTTCGGACGGTGGGAGTATTCTCTTCATTGTCTCGATAATGTCGTCCCCAGATTTACCCATCTCGGCATTTATATGTCCGGGCTTGCCTTGACGGCCACACCAGGGAAATCCGGCGAAACATTTCGTTCTGCTTTGTTGGTCCCGCACGGCGTGAAGGTTACGCACAGCCTCGCCACGTTCCTTGTTGACCGAGGGTCAGATGTATTGGGGATGATTTTGCTGGGTATGCTGGCCGCCATGATGGCAGGGCAGTCGCTGGCTTGGGTATGGCTGTTGGCGTTCGCTGCTATTCTGCTGGGAAGTTGCGTCTTTGCGTACGCCCTTTCACACCCTATGGTCAGTACCGGCTGGAACCGACTGGGTCGTGCAGTGACATGGTTGCCAATCAAAGGTGGGCAAGCGACGCTTGAAGCCTGGGCTCAAGTGTGGAAACCCACCAGAGTTTCGGCTTTCTCGGTTGTCGCGATGGTAGCTTATGGCACGCAGGCTCTGGTCTTTGCCTGGTTCTGCCAGATCCTGGGAACAGGCATTTCAAGCGCTGACTGCGTGTTAATCTTTGTGCAGGCAACGTTGTTCGGCGCAGCAAGTATGATACCAGCCGGACTTGGCGTCATGGAGGCCGCACTGGTTTTTCAGTTGGTGGCGCATGGTGTCAGCGATGGTACGGCGATGTCTCTTGCCATCTCCATTCGTCTGGTGACGCTATGGTTTGGGATGTCATTGGGTGCGCTCTCTTTGTTGCTGTTGTCGGGTCGGGACCTGAGCTCAAAACAAGGCCCCACCAGAACACGATGATTCATTTACAGTTTATTCCTAAAGCCAGATGTTATTGAGCGTGCCATTGTTAACTACAGTCATAACAATGATGACTTTGATGAGGGAATATTCATGAAAAAGACAATTATCGCTTTATCAACATTTCTGCTGGCTTCGTCGGCATTTGCCGCTACCACACACGCAACAGATAACGATGTGGCCAATGCACAGGCTGGCGCAAATACGGCTAAAGAGAAACTGCATCAGGCCCAGGATCAGGGCGCTGAGCTGAAACTCAAGTCCAAACATGCCGCTGAAGGAAAGAGCGACAGCCTGAGCAGCAAAGCCAGCGAAGGGACGCAAAAAGCCTGGCATAAAACCAAAGAAACCACGGAAAAAGGTGTGGATGCCACCAAAGAAGGTGCGCAAAAAGGCTGGAACAGCACCAAAGAAGGTGCCAGCGAACTGAAGAAAAAAGTGACCGAATAATGCTCACAGAGGCCGCAGCGAATGCGGCCTTTTTTATTGCCATAATCCTCAATTTTGCTTCCCGACGACATAGCGCTTACACTGGTGTTTTCCATTCATAACCATTAATCATTCTTATGTCAGACACCTTCACTCGCCAACCTCTTCCCCTGCCAAATGGTCACAACAAAGTGCTGCTGCACTCCTGCTGCGCGCCCTGTTCAGGTGAAGTGATGGAAGCGATGCTGGCTTCCGGTATCGACTACACCATCTTTTTCTACAATCCGAACATTCATCCGCTGAAAGAGTACGAACTGCGCAAAGAGGAGAATATCCGCTTCGCCGAACAGTTTGGCGTACCTTTTGTTGATGCAGATTATGACAAAGACAACTGGTTTGAACGCGCGCGCGGTATGGAGTGGGAACCGGAGCGTGGGGTGCGTTGTACCATGTGTTTTGATATGCGTTTCGAACGCACAGCGCTGTATGCTTATGAACATGGTTTCCCGGTAATTACCAGCTCCCTCGGCATCTCTCGCTGGAAAAACATGCAGCAAATCAACGATTGTGGCGTACGAGCCGCAGCGCGCTATCCCGACATGTTGTATTGGGAATTTAACTGGCGCAAAGGTGGTGGCTCGGCACGTATGATTGAAATCAGCAAGCGCGAACGTTTTTATCAGCAGGAATACTGCGGCTGTATCTATTCGCTACGCGATACCAATCGTCATCGCGTGGCCAGTGGCCGTGAACGCATTGAAATAGGCGTACAGTATTACCAGCCAGATGAATAAAGCCAAAGATTAACTTTGCAGGATGCTGGTGAAAAAACGCTGCACCAGCGCCGCATCCGGTTTTTTTCCTTCCTGAATGATGGAACGTAACAGCCAGGCGTCGGTAAAGGCGACTACCGCCTCGGCTTGCTGCGCAGTCAGTGCAAAATGTTGCTGTAAAATATGCTGGTGGCTGGCAATCCATGCGGCAGCAGCCTGACGCAGACGTGGACGTGATACCGCCGCCACAAATAACGCGTACTCACAAATTAGCCTTTCGCGTTCATCCAGAGTCCAGAAAAGAAATTGGGTTAGTTGCTGCGCGACAGAGTTTTCTTCCATTGCACCAAACCACGCGTGCGTCTGCTGCGTAAAGCTCTCCACCGCCCGTTCAATTACCGCCGCATGCAGTTCATCCAGGTTTTTAAAATGATAGGTGACGGTGCCTGGTGAAATCGCGCACTGTTCAGCCACCGCACGGTGAGTACAGGCATACAGTCCCTCCAGGCGGATAATCATCGCCGCATGATGCAAGATCGAATCACGCATCTGTTCACCACCGGCGCGCCCAGCCCTTTTTCCGTCACCTGACATTTGGCTCACCTTATTTCAATAGCTCGGCAGTGCCTGAAAAGGTGTTCTTACCATTGGCAGAAGTGATATGAAATGCCGACGCACCGGCAAGGTCAGCTTTCTGCCCCAGTGCAGCCACCAATTCATCCAGATTACGGGCACCGCTGGCGCTGATATGTCCAACCACCTGTTGCGTACCAGGCATTATCACTTCCGTCGCCGCCAGAGAAGAAGCACTGACTGCAACCAGCGCACCCGCCATCATCATTTTCACAAGGATATTTTTCATGTTTGCTCCAATTAACAGGGAAATGTTGGAGCGCATGGTAGAGCGGTACTCAGACAAACATAACCCCGCCCTACTGACAAACTTATTCACTAATATTGAACAACAAAACACAACAAAATTACCGTACGGCGTACAAATTACAGCACTAAAACCCAACCATGAGCTGAATGACATGGCTATGCAGCCAAAACCTCTGCTAATCGTACTGGCGTACAACCAAATCGTGTCAAGCCTTCTCGATATGCAGCAAAAAAAGCAGCGTTTCGCGCGGAAACGCTGCTTGATAAAAAGCCCAAATGGTTAAATTCGTTAGCGAATCACCACGGTTAACAGCACAATCATCACCATGATGATCAGGCAATGGCACACCACTTTATCCAGTTTGCGCATCATGCCTCCCTGGGGTTAGAACCACTGACCAAAACGTTTGATGTAGAGGGTTTTCATTCCCTGGGCAACCAGGCAGTAACCCAGCAAGGTGGCAACCAGCCACGGGAAGTAAGCCCACGGCAACGGGACCAGTCCCACCGTGGCACCAAGCGGTGAGAACGGCAGCAATATCCCCGCTACCATCACACAGGCCGTCGTCAGCAGCACCGGTAACGCTGCGCGGCTCTGAATAAACGGGATCTTTTGCGTACGCAGCATATGTACCACCAGCGTCTGCGACAGCAATCCCTCGACAAACCAACCGGACTGAAACAGCGACTGCATGGCCGGAGAATTAGCGGCAAACACATACCACATCACCGCAAAGGTGGTGATATCGAAGATCGAAGATGTCGGCCCAATCCACAACATAAAACGTTTGATGTTACGCGCATCCCATTTACGCGGTTTACGCAGAAACTCGCGGTCCATTTTGTCCCACGGTAGTGCCAGCTGCGAGACGTCATACATCAGGTTCTGAATCAACAAATGAATCGCCAGCATTGGCAGGAATGGAATGAACGCACTCGCCACCAATACCGAGAACACGTTGCCAAAGTTAGAGCTGGCGGTCATGTTGAGGTACTTAATGATGTTGCCGAAGGTTTCCCGTCCTTTCATCACCCCCGCTTCCAACACCATCAAATCTTTTTCCAGCAGGATAATGTCAGAAGACTCCTTGGCGATATCTGCCGCACTGTCCACCGAGATGCCAACGTCGGCATCGCGCAGTGCCGGAGCATCATTGATACCATCGCCGAGAAAGCCTACGGTATGATCCTGCTGCTGCAAGGCACGCAAAATGCGCGATTTTTGTAACGGCGTCAGTTTGGCAAACACCGCGCTACGTGCAGCAACTGTTGCCAGCTGCTCATCGTTCATTGCCGCGATATCATCGCCGGTGACAATGGTGCCGCAGTCGATGCCCACCTGCTGGCAAATACGCGCCGTGACCACCGGATTATCCCCGGTCAACACTTTCACGCTGACACCATTCTCCTGAAGAGCGGTGATGGCTTTCGCAGCGCTCTCTTTAGGCGGATCGAGGAACGTCAACAACCCTTCCACCGTCAGCCCCTGCTCATCTGCCACGCTCAACGCATGTTGTAAGCCCGGATCAGGCAGCACACGACTGGCTACCAGCAAGACCCGGAATCCTTGTTGGTTGTACTGATGAGCCAGCGCCAGTAGCTCCGCACGGCGGGTTTCATTAAGTGGCTGGATCAGTTTGCCTTCACGTTCAGCGACGGAAATGCTCAACATCTCTTCCACCGCGCCTTTACAGATCAACAGTTGCTGGCCGAGACGACGATCGCCCACCACCACCGAGACACGGCGACGGACAAAATCAAACGGCAGCTCATCCACTTTGCTGTAATAATCGGCCACCGCATGGCTGACGCGGGTTTCACCGTAGCGCAGAATCGCGCGATCCATCAGGTTGGGCGTGCTGCTCTGATAATGGCTGTTCAGCCAGCTCAGCATCAGGACGCGTGAGTTCTCGACACCAGCGCAATCCAGATGATGCTCCAGAATGATGTTGTCCTGGGTCAGTGTGCCGGTTTTGTCAGTACACAGGATGTCCATCGCTCCGAGGTTCTGAATCGCGTTCAGACGCTTCACAATCACTTTGCGGCGCGACATGGCGATGGCCCCTTTCGCCAGATTGGAGCTGACAATCATCGGCAACATTTCCGGCGTCAGACCCACCGCCACCGCCAGTGCGAACAGGGTGGCATCCAGCCAGTCGCCTTTGGTCAGGCCATTGATCAGCAGCACCACCGGCACCATCACCAGCATAAAGCGAATCAATAACCAACTGACGCTATTCACACCCCGGTCAAAGGCAGTTTGCGTCCGGTTGCCAACAATGGATTTCGCCAGGCTGCCAAAATAGGTTTCTTCGCCAGTTGCCACCACCACCGCTTTAGCGGTGCCGCTGGAGACATTGGTGCCCATCAGACAGACGCTACCTAACTCCAGCAAAGATGCGCCCTGCTGGCTTTCGCTGCTGCTTTTACTCGTCACATTGCCGGTGACATCATATTTTTCTACCGGGAGAGATTCGCCAGTCAGAATCGCCTGGCTGATAAACAGATCGCGTGAATCCAGCAGGCGCACATCAGCCGGGACCAAATCACCGGCAGACAGCCAGATAATGTCCCCTGGCACCAGCGTGGTGATATCCACTTCCTGTTTGCGGGCGGGTTGCTGTGCCGATTCACGACGCTGCACCGTGGCAGTGGTGCGAACCATCGATTTCAATGCCTGGGCGGCTTTATTGGTGCGAAACTCCTGCCAGAAGCGCAGCAAACCGCTGAGCGTTACCATCGTTACAATGATGATGACACCGGTCAGGTCAGTCTCCTCCCCACGACGCGCGGGCAGCCAGAAATCGGTAACGAAACTCACCAACGCCAGTACCATCAGGACATAGATAAACGGGTTGTTGAATGCCTGGACCAGTTGCACCAACGCCGGTGGCGCTTTGTCATGAGCCACCTGGTTGTAGCCAAATACCGCGAGGCGCGCTTCGGCTTCGTTGTGGCTCAGCCCCTCGGCATCGCTGTGCATGCGCGCGAGGGTTTCGTTGGCGGTGTAAGTCGCTTCTTCTTCAATCAGATAGCGAGGAGTTTTCTGGCGTGGTGGACGTGCCAGATTCAGCACACTTTTTTCATTATTGAGTTTCATGTCAGTCATCGTGACATTCCTCTTTTTTACGGCGATAAATATCCCTGCATGTCAGGCATGCATTATTGGGGTGCAAATTAACGGCTGAAGGTTATTTAGAAAAAAATAATCTGTCGGGAATTTTCATATATCCTCCCGGAAATAAAGAATAAACAACCCACCTGCCTCACAGGCAAGAAGCTGAACTTAAAATGTGGGTCTGCACACGACAGGCGCAGTAAAACTCAGCACACTGAAGATCAGTGTGCGCACCGAGGTGGAGGGAAAAGTGCGTGTAAAATCATATGCATGACGTTAACCCCCGAGCATTAGCCCGTAACAAATCCATATAAAAGGGAACAATCGTCAGAAATGAGAGAGGATTGCTGCCCGCCGACTCCGGCAAGCAGCAACAAAAGAATTCGTGCGTCAGCTTGCCTTGTGTAATGTTAAATAAGGGTGACTGTCCAACTGAATTCTCCTGTTTGAAGTTGCGGCCATTATATTCTCGAGTCGGGTATTGTAAAGTTAATTATTCGGCCATCGGCTTCCGTTTAATTTCCGTTGTAAATTACCGGATACGCCGCAGCCGAATGTTAAGGTTTCGCAAAACCGTTAACCTCCTTATAACCGTAACGTTAGTCTTAGAACAGATAAGCATATGCATAGCCAATAATTGACTATTCTTCATGGCAGCGCTTTCGTAAACTCGCGTTACTTTTTTATAAGGCAAGGAAATCACATGAAAAAAATAATCCCCTCCCTGCTGGCGTTATCGATGGTAGCCGCATTCACAACCCAAGCCGCTACCCCGAAAGATACGCTGGTGATTGCCCAATCTACCGACGATGCCGACAGCTTTGACCCGGCGAAAGGTTTTGAGCTGACCACGGTGCAGGCGTTTACTAACCTTTATCAACGATTGGTCCAGTCTAATCCGCAGAATCCGACCGAACTGCAACCGACACTCGCCACCTCGTGGCAGCCAGGCAGTGACAATCGCAGCCTGACCTTTGAACTGCGTAAAGATGCCAAATTCTCCAGCGGCAACCCGCTGCGCCCGGAAGATGTGATCTTCTCGCTGGGCCGCGTAGTGAAACTGAACCTCGATCCATCCTTTATCCTGACCCAGCTGGGCTGGAACAAAGACAACGTCGACAGTTTCCTGACCAAAGTCGACGATAACCACGTCAAAATCAGCTGGAGCGCCAACGTCAGCCCGGCCTACGTGCTGAGCCTGCTCTCAGCACCGGTTTCTTCAATTGTTGATGAGAAAACCGCGCTGGCGCATGAAAAGAATGGCGACTTCGGTAATGGCTGGCTGGCGACCAACTCCGCAGGCAGCGGTCCGTATCAGATCCGCAAAGTGGTACTGCATGAAGTGGTGCTGCTGACGGCTAACCCAACCTCGCCGGCTGGGGCGCCAAAACTGAAAAATATCCTGATCAAGAACGTGCCGGAACCGGCCGCCCGTCGTCTGCTGCTGGAACAGGGTGATGTGGATATCGCACGTAACCTCGGCGCTGACCAGATCGCCGCGCTGAAAGGCAAAGCGGGCGTCAAAACCGAAGCCATTCCGATGGCCTCGCTTTACTACATCCAGTTCAACGTCGGTTCCGATCCGGTGCTGAAAAACCCGGCCCTGTGGGAAGCGGCACGTTACCTTTTCGACTACAAAGGTATCGCTAACGACCTGCTGAAAGGTCAGTTCGAAGTGCACCAGACCTTCCTGCCGAAAGGTTTCCTTGGCGCGCTGAACGATACCCCGTACAGCTACGATCCGGAAAAAGCCAAAGCGATTCTGAAGAAAGCCGGTCTGACCAACGTCAGCTTTACCCTCTCCACCAGCAACCAGCCGCCGTATCTCGACATTGCTCAGGCGTTGCAGGGCAGCTTTGCCAAAGGTGGCGTGAAAGTTGAAGTCCAACCGGGCCTCAGCTCTGAAGTCTCCACCAAAGTGAAGGCGCATCAGTACCAGGCCACGCTGAATGCCTGGGGTGCTGACTACTTCGACCCCAACACCAACGCCGCCTCTTTTGCTTACAACCCGGAAGATGGCAGCAAAACCATCGCTTACCGTTCCGACTGGCATATCCCGGAGCTGAGCAAGCAAACGCTGGCGGCCACCGCCGAGAGCGACAACAACAAACGTGTTGAGCTGTACCAGGCAATGCAGCGTGAAGTGTTGAAGAACTCACCGTATGTCATCGGCTTGCAGGCACGTAACCTGATTGCGTTACGCGATAACCTGAAAGGCTATGTGCAGGGGATCAACCCGGATATGGTGTATTACTCACAGGTCACCAAGTAATGGCGGCGTCAGCCCCACAGGCCGGGTTCGCCCGGCCACTCTGGCAACGCACCAGCCGATTGCTCACCAGCCTGCTGTCGTTGCTGGTGACGCTGATCGGCCTGCTGGCCTTTACCTTTATGCTGTCGCATCTGTCGCCGGTCGATCCGGTACAACAGATCGCGGGCGATCACGCCAGTGAAGCCACCTATGCCCAGGTGCGGCACGATCTCGGTCTCGATCAACCGGTGCTGGTGCAGTTCTGGCGTTATATCAGGCATCTGGCACAGGGTAATCTTGGGCTGTCCCACCTGACCAATCAGCCGGTAAGTGCCGACCTGATGCGCACCTTCCCGGCCACCATTGAGCTGGCAACCTGTTCGATGATTTTTGCCGCCGTGTTCGGCGTGGCGCTGGCATTGCTGGCTGCATGGAAACCGGGCAGCATCATCGACAACGTGGCACGTTTTATTTCACTGCTTGGCTACTCGGTGCCGGTGTTCTGGCTCGGCTTGCTGGGCCTGCTGCTGTTTTATGCCGTGCTGCACTGGTCTGCCGGACCAGGACAGTTAGACGACATCTGGATTTATACGCTGGAGCCAAAAACCGGCTTCGTGCTGATCGACAGCTGGCTGTCGGGCGATCCTGAGATGTTCCGCAACGCCATTGCCCATATCTGGCTGCCGGTGGTGATCCTCGGGCTGCTGGCGATGGCAGGGATTACGCGCCTGTTGCGTGCCGCGCTGCTGGAAGAGAGCAGCAAGGAGTACGTCATCCTGGCGCGCGCCAAAGGTGCTGGCCGCACACGTATTCTGCTGCGCCATATCTTTCCTAACGTGCTGGGCACGCTGATTACCGTTATCGCCCTCTCATACGCCACCTTGCTGGAAGGTTCGGTGCTGACGGAAACCGTTTTTGCCTGGCCTGGTGTTGGGCGTTATATGACCAATGCCTTGTTCTCCGCCGATGTTCCGGCGATTCTCGGCGCCACCTTGCTGATTGGCAGCTGCTTTATCCTGCTCAACGCCGTGGCCGACGCCCTGACCTGGTTAACCGATCCGAGAACCCGATGACTCAACAACTCTCTGAACTGGAAACGTTACGCCCGCGCCGCAGCCGTCGCCGCATCACCTCCCTCAGCATCGGTTTAACGCTGGTGGGAATTCTGCTGGTGATGGCGATCTTTGCCCCGTGGCTCGCCCCTGACGATCCCAATGTGCAAACCATCGGTATGCGTCTGCTGCCCCCTTCGGCCGCCCACTGGTTTGGCACCGATGGTTTTGGCCGTGACCTGCTGTCGCGCGTGATTTACGGTACGCGCCCAACGCTGATGCTGGTGACGCTGATTTTGGTGCTAACCATTCCGGTGGGTCTGCTGGTCGGTATCACCGCCGGTTACGTTGGCGGCTGGACTGAACGCGTTTTGATGCGCATTACCGACATCTTTCTCTCGCTGCCTAACCTGGTGATCGCACTGGCGTTTGTCGCCATGCTTGGCCCCGGCCTGATGAATGGCGCATTGGCGCTGGCGCTCACCAGTTGGCCGCCATTTGCCCGTCAGGCGCGTGCTGAGACTCTGGCACTGCGCCGCAGTGATTACCTCGCCGCAGCGCGTATGCAGGGCATTACCGGCCTGCGTCTGATGTTTGGTCATATTCTGCCCCTCTGCCTGCCCACCGCCGTGGTGCGTGCTGCACTGAGTCTCGGTGGCATCATTCTTTCCGCTGCCGGTTTGGGCTTCCTTGGTATGGGCGTGCAACCGCCGACCGCCGAATGGGGTTCGATGGTGGCCGAAGGCAGTAAAGTGATTTTCGACCAATGGTGGGTCGCCGCTGCGCCTGGCGGGGCTATTTTACTTGCCAGCCTGGCATTTAACCTGACAGGCGATGGCCTGCGCGATCAACTGGATACCCGTCATGCCAAATAATCTGTTAATTGATGCGCAGGGACTGACGATCCGTAGTGACGATGCCCTGCTGGTCGACAACATTCACTTGCAGCTGGGCCGCGAACGCGTGGCGCTGGTCGGCGAATCCGGCTCGGGTAAATCCCTCACCGCCCGCACCCTGATGGGCCTGCTGTCGCCGTCGCTGCATTTGCAGGCCGAACGTTTGCAGGTGGTTGGAGAAGATGCGTTGCAGATGCGTGAGCGTGACTGGAGCCGACTGCGCGGTAGCAAGGTGGCGATGGTGATGCAGGACCCGAAATATGCCCTCAATCCCACGCGCACCATTGGCTGGCAGGTGGAGGAACCGCTGGTGTTGCACCATCGTCTGAGCCGCGCCGAGCGCAAAGAGAAGGTGTGCGAGATGCTGGATGCGGTGGGCCTGCCCGATCCGCGCCAGCTGATGAAGCGTTATCCCCACCAGCTCTCCGGTGGTATGGGGCAGCGCGTGATGCTGGCGATTGCGCTGATCACCGATCCCGAACTGCTGATCGCTGATGAACCGACCTCTGCGCTCGATCATGCAATGCGCGATCAGGTGCTGGCGCTGATTCGCCGTCTGGTGGAACAACGCAATATGGGGCTACTGCTGATCAGCCACGATCTGCAACAGGTGTCGGAACACTGCGAACGGGTGATGGTGATGTACAAAGGCCGCCTGCTGGATACGCTGCCAGCGGCGGAGTTGTCCCACGCCAGCCATCCTTATACCCGCACGTTGTGGGCCTGCCGCCCGAGCAAAGCCACTCATGGTACAGCACTGCCGGTGCTGGATCGTGCCGCCCTGGAGCAGAAGCATGATTGAGTTATCCAACCTGAGCGTCTCCCATAAGCAGGGCTACGAGCTGCGTACCGTGGTGCATGACGTCACCCTTAACGTGAAGGCTGGCGAGTGTTTTGGCCTGGTTGGCCCTTCTGGCTGCGGCAAATCATCGTTGCTGTGGGTGATTGCCGGTCTGAATCCCCACTGGTCCGGCAGCATGGCACTGGCAGGCACCCGCGTGCAGCCCGGTAAGCCCTTTACCGGCCAACTCCGCCGCGATGTGCAGATGGTGTTTCAGGACCCCTATGCTTCGCTGCATCCACGCCACCGGCTGCGTCGCACCCTGGCCGAGCCGCTGAAGATGCTGAAATACGACCATATCGATGATCGTATTAACGAGGGCTTTCGCCATGTCGGTCTTGATCCGGCATTGGCGGATCGCTATCCACATCAGTTGTCCGGTGGTCAGCGCCAGCGCGTGGCGATCGTGCGCGCCCTGCTGTTGCAGCCGAAGATCCTGTTACTGGATGAGCCGACGTCGGCGCTGGACATGTCGGTCCAGGCAGAAATCCTTAACCTGCTGAACGAGCTGAAGCGCGATGATGGACTGACGATGGTGCTGGTAAGCCACGATCCCGATGTCATCGACCATATGTGCGATCGTGCGGTGCGTATGGCTCAGGGGCGGATAGTTGAACAGTTAAGTGCATAAATTTCCGTCGCGGCGCGATTCATCGCGCCGCGACGGGTGGATTCATCGCGCAATCCATTAATGCGCCATCGTTTGCAGCGTTTCGCTGCGAATCGACTCAGTTATCTCCGCCTTCAGCGTCATAAATTCCGGTGAGGTTTTGATGGTGTAATCCCGTCCACTGTTAAAGTTCACCGCCACTTCCTGCTTGATGCGACCCGGCCTGGCACTGAAAATCGCCACTTTGTTCGCCATAAAAATCGCCTCGTCGATATCGTGGGTAACAAACAGTACCGTCTTACGCGACTGCTCCCACACCGATAACAACAGTTCCTGCATCATCACGCGCGTCTGATTATCCAGCGCACCGAACGGCTCATCCATCAACAACACTTTGGGATCGTTCGCCAACGCGCGGGCAATGGCGGTACGCTGCTGCATCCCGCCCGATAGCTGGCGCGGATAGTGCTGTGCAAAACCGCGCAGACCCACCTGCTGGATATAGTAATCGCTGCGTTCTTTCTGCTGCGCCGTGCTTAAGCCCCGCTCACGCAGGCCGAAGCGAATGTTCTCCTCCACCGTCAGCCACGGGAACAGCGTGTAGCTCTGGAACACCATGCCCCGGTCAGCGCCAGGGCCATCGACCGGTTGTCCATCCAGCCAGATCTCCCCGCGCGTGGGGGTATCCAGCCCGGCGATAATGCGCAGCAATGTTGATTTTCCACACCCCGATGGCCCAAGAATGGTAATGAAATCATTCTCTTCTACCTGATAATGAATCGGTTGCAGCGCCTGGGTCTGTTCGCCTTTCGGCCCGGTAAAGACGCGCTCCACTCCGCGTACATTCAGCTTGCTATGCTTCATCACAGGTTACTCCATGCAAACAAGCGCCGGTTGGCGACTTTGAACAGATAATCCGACACCAGACCGATACAACCAATCACGATGATGCCAAAGATAATTTGCCCGGTATTCAACAGCGCCTGGCTGTCGACGATCATATGACCGATGCCGCTTTCCGAGCCGATCAGCTCCGCGACGATGACGTAAGTCCAGGCCCAGCCCAGTACCAGCCGCAACAGCTCCGCAATGCCTGGAGCGGAGCCCGGGATCAACACCCGACGCACGATCGAGCGATTGCTACACCCCAGCGTGTAGGCCGCTTCGACCAGATCACGCCGCGCGCTGCTGACAGTGACCGCCACCATCAACACAATCTGGAAAAAGGAGCCGATAAAGATGACAAGGATCTTTTGCATCTCACCAATACCGGCCCACAGGATCAGCAGCGGCACAAACGCCGAAGCTGGCAGATAACGGCAGAAGGAGACAAAAGGTTCGAGAAAGGCTTCCCACATTTTGTACGCGCCCATCATGATGCCGAGCGGCACACCAATCAGCGCCGCCAGCAGAAATCCGGCCAGTACACGCATCACCGTCATACCGATATCCAGCGAGAAATTATATTCGGTGAACAGCGATACGCCCTGCTCCAGCATGGTGATCGGGTCGGCCAGGAAGGTAGGCGAAACCATGCCACTGAAGGTCACCAGCGCCCACACCGCGACAAAAAGCACAAAGAATCCCACGCCGAGGCTAATTCTCAGCCGGGTTGAGATCGCTTTCAACGGCACCATCAGCGGATTGTGCCAGCGACGTGGCGCATCCGGCAGTGCCTCGGGTGGCGTTACGGGTTGGCTTTTACTCATCTCCATCTCCTGTCTCCCTGATTACTGCACGAAGCTGGCGTCGTACAGGCTTTTCACGTCCGGCATTTTCTTGATCACACCGGCACGCAACAGCAGCTTGCCCGCTTCATCGCTAAAGCTTTCGATCTCACCGTTA
Organism: Pantoea sp. X-Soil-TKNS-1279; assembly: GCF_059730565.1. Classification (NCBI taxonomy): domain Bacteria; kingdom Pseudomonadati; phylum Pseudomonadota; class Gammaproteobacteria; order Enterobacterales; family Erwiniaceae; genus Pantoea; species Pantoea sp. X-Soil-TKNS-1279. The sequence goes on from NZ_AP035948.1 coordinate 3,293,632, forward strand.
AAGAATTTTTTGTTCTCTTCCGGGCCTGCCCAACGCAGGTAGCTGGCAGATTCGGCAAACTCTTTACCGCTGGATTTCACCGCCGCCCCCATGATTTCGTTCGATTTATCTGGCTGTTGTTTGATCATCTCCAGCGCATCGTAGTAGCTCGCCACCAGCGCTTTGGCTGCCTGTGGATGCTCTTTCAGGAAAGTTGGCGTGCAGCCGAGGGTATCCATCACCATCGGGTAGTCGAGGGTAGTGGCAAGGATTTTGCCGGATTTCGGTTGATTACGGATCACCGACAGATAAGGTTCATAGGTCACCGCCGCATCGTTTTGCCCGGCCGCGAATGACTGGGCCGCGGCCTGCGGTGCCATAGTCGCCAGATGGACGTCTTTCATCGTCAGGCCGTTTTTATCCAGCATCCACGCCAGCAAGAAGTAGGGTGAGGTGCCCGGCGCATCAACCGCAATGGTTTTGCCTTTCAGGTCTTTGATGCTGGTGATGTCGCTACGGGTTGCCAGACCATCAGCGCCGTAGGATTTGTCCAGCTGGACGATCTGTTTAATCGGCACACCGGCTGCATTCCACGAAATATAGGTTTCTACCGTGGTTGCCGCGCACTGAATGGTACCCGATGCCACCGCCAGATGACGGCTGCTTTGCGGGATCATTTTTACATCAACATCAAGGCCATGTTTTTTGAAGATTCCGGCTTTGTCGGCCAGGGTCAGAGGCGCAAACCCGGTCCAGCCGGAAATCCCGATTGCCACTTTAGTGTCGGCTGCCTGGGCGCTCAGCACGCCTCCTAACATCACTGCTACGGTTAACGCACGAACTGCATGTTGCACTGGCTTACCCATCTTCCACTCCTGTCAAAAAGGTGATGAAAAACAACAGTTGTATAGGCTTATCTATACAAGCAAAGCAATGGCTGTGCCAGGAAGGAGATTGAGTCTGTGCGGTGGCGCACGCGGATGATCCGAAAATGCGCTGCACCGTCACGGAGCAAGTTTGCAAACGTAACAACCACTTTGGTGCAGCTATACTCGCCACATCTCAGTCAAAGAAGGAATGCCGTATGACGGTCAAATTGCGTCCGCTGGAGCGGGAAGATCTGCACTTTGTGCACCAGTTAGATAACAACGCCAGCGTGATGCGTTACTGGTTCGAGGAGCCGTATGAGGCCTTTGTTGAGCTTTCGGACCTGTACAACAAACATATTCATGATCAGACCGAACGCCGTTTCGTGGTTGAGCATGATGGACAAAAAGCCGGGCTGGTGGAGTTGGTCGAGATTAATCACGTCCATCGTCGCGCTGAGTTTCAGATCATTATCGATCCGGCGCATCAGGGCAAAGGTCTGGCAAGCCAGGCGGCGAAGCTGGCGATGGATTACGGATTTTCGGTGTTGAATCTCTACAAGCTCTACCTGATTGTCGATCAGGAGAATGAGAAGGCCATCCACATCTACACCAAGCTGGGATTTGAGGTGGAAGGGGTGCTGAAACACGAGTTTTTTATCAACGGCGCCTACCGCAACACCATCCGTATGTGCATCTTTCAGCAGCAGTACCTGGCGCAGCATAAAACGCCGGGGGCGATGGTGAAACCAACCGCCCAGTAACGGCGCGATTTATCGCGCCGTTACGGTTCTTGCGTAGCATTAACCGCGCGCGCCCACTGGGTTCAGGAAAGGTTTAGGGTTGGCTGGCTTCAGGTCATACATGCCACCGTAGAAGGGATCGACCAGCAGCCAGCCAGGGAAACCAAGCAACGGAATATTACCCAGCAGATACCATAAATTGGCGCTGCCCTCGATCGGCATCGTCACCGGCACATAGCCCGGTCTTTCCAGCATCACCTGATAATGTTTCTTGCCAAAATAACGACCGGTGGATTTCGCCAGCTCAACGTTTTGCGGCGTAAAGCCCTGCGCCACGGCATGGCCGGTCTCATCCTGCACGGTAAAACGCGCGCCTTGTGGCACGGAGTCGATTCGTACCGATTGCGTTTCGGTGCCAACAATGGTCGCACAGCCGCTTAACAGTAGCGCGCAGGCAGGAAGGAGATGTCGCAGGTTCATAGCAGGTCCGCTTCAGAGTCAGAAGGGACAGTCTAAACTGCCCTCCCGCCCTTTTCACTCGCCTCAATCGCGCTATCAGTGGCGCTTTTCTGCGCTTTATTGCGGTTGACAACAGGCGGCAATCGCCGCGATATCCTGTGGCGTGGTACGACAGCAACCGCCAATCAGGCGTGCACCAGCCTGTTGCCATTCGGGGAATTTGTCGTGCAACGTGCAACCCGATGGGGCCGAATGCCAGGTTTTACTGGTGGCATCGTACTGTTCGCCGGAATTGGGATAAACCAGCAACGGTTTGTCGCACAGCGCCTGCAAGGTGCGCAGCGCGGGCGTGACGCTCTCCAGCGCAACGCAGTTGATTCCCACCGCCACCACCTGTGAAGCCGCGTTGAGCAACGCCGCAACCTCGTTCAGCGGGGTGCCATCGCTGATATGATTTGCGTCACGCAGCGTAAAGGAAAACCAGGCACTGCTGTCCGGGAACTCCGCCAGCAGGCTGACCAGCGCCTGCGCTTCGGCAAATGATGGCAAGGTTTCACACGCCAGCAGATCCACACCCGCTTCGAGCAAGGCAGCAACGCGCGGGCGATGGAAGGCTTTCATTTCAGCCTCTGGCAGCGCGTAATCACCACGATATTCCGCGCCATTGGCGAGAAAAGCTCCGTAGGGACCAACCGAACCGGCCACCAGCAGCGGTGCTGCCGTGCCTGATGCTGCGCGATAATCATCACGCGCCCGTTGTGCCAACGCGGCACTTTGCTGAATCAGCGTACGAGACTGAGCTTCATCCAGGCCGCGTTGCGCGAAGCCCTGCGGTGTGGCCTGATAGCTGGCGGTAATGGCGCAATGGGCGCCTGCGGCGAAGTAGTCGTAGTGCACCTGATAGATCAGTTCAGGGTTTTCCATCAACACCTTCGCCGACCAAAGCGTATCAGCCAGATTACAGCCTCGCGCTTCCAGTTCGGTTGCCAGTGCACCATCAAGAATCAGGGTATCGGTTTGAGATAGCGCCTGCGCTACCGGGTTACGCCACATCGTTGGCCTCCTCAGCCTTCAGAGATGATTTACGTCGTTGCGTGACATGGTATGCGGCATAGCAGAAGAGAACAAACGGAATCCCGCACCACAACGCAATCCGCTGTGATGGGTCGAAAGCCAGCCCAACACATGCCAACAGGCACAGCAGAAAGCCGAGAATCGGCGTCAGTGGGTAAAGTGGCGCTCGATACACCAGATCTTTCAGCGAACCGCCCTGCTGCACATGATGGCGACGGAACATAAAGTGAGATGCGCAGATACTGAGCCACACGGCCACCACGGCAAAACCGGAGATGGCTGACAACGCAACGAAAACGGTATCGGGGGCAATCACGCTGGAGAATAACGCCAGCAGGCCGCCAATCATGCTGACGGTAATCGCCAGCACCGGGATGCCACGACGATTCACACGCGCAAAGCAGCGCGGCAAGGTGTTTTCATTGGCCAGTGACCACAGCATACGACCCGAGGCGTACAAGCCGGAATTTGCGGCCGACAGGATGGCGGTGAGAATCACGAAGTTGAAGATATCCGCCGCCCAGGGAATGCCAATCTTCTCGAATACCAACACAAACGGGCTTTTCACGATCCCCGCCTGATCCATCGGGATCAACGCGGCCAGTACCAGCACGGTGCCGATAAAGAACACAATCAGACGAGCGACCGTGGTGCGGATCGCCAGCGGCAGGGCTTTTTGCGGCTGTTCGGTTTCACCGGCGGCAATGCCAATCAGTTCGGTACCTGAGAAGGCAAAGTTGACGGCGACCATAGTCATCAAAATCGGCAGCGTGCCATGCGGCAGCCAGCCGGATGCGGTGAGGTTATGCAAGCCAGGTGCAGCACTGCCATCCTTCATCGGGATAAAACCAAACATCGCCCCGGCACCGAGAATGATAAAGGCGACAATGGTGATGACCTTGATAATCGAGAACCAGAACTCACCTTCGGCAAAGAAGCGCGTTGAGACAATATTCAGCAAATAGATGGCGACGCAGAACACCAGGCACCAGACCCAAACCGGGATGCTCGGAAACCAGTACTGCATACAGAATCCGGCGGCGGTCAAACTGGAGCCGAGGGCCACCGTCCAGGTCAGCCAGTAGAGCCAGGCCACGGTATAACCGGTGGCCGGACTCAAATAGCGCGCGGCATAGACATGGAAAGCACCGGTTTCCGGCATGGCAACGGCCAACTCGCCGAGGCATACCATCACCAGCCACACCACCAGCGCACCAATCAGATACGCCAGTAGCGTACCGGCGGCACCGGTGGTGGAGATGATATAACCGGTATTAAAGAACAGACCTGTGCCGATCACACCGCCGAGCGACAGCATCACCAGATGCCGTACTTTCATGGTGCGCTTAAAGTTTTCCTGCGAAGGATTTTGCTCGCTTTGCATTATTTTTATCCATATGGACGTCTAAACATCTACATGGATACAGGGTTATACGCGCCAGCGCGTCGAAATGCAACGTGGCAAAAGGTAAGGATTTTGTTGGAAGGGTGCGGCCCCGCGATGGCGGGGCGCAGCGTCAGCCGCCGAAGACACCTTGCAGATAGCGCTCCAGCGCAATACGCGAACTAAAGCCGTGCGGGATACCGTAATGTTCCTGGTTATCGCCTGCCAGATAGAGAGGAAACTGCGTATAATGATCGCAGGTTTTCATTTCTGATGCCGGTTCAGCAAAGTTCAGACTTTTCTCTTTCAGCGTGGGATGAATGATCAGGGCCGTACGCCCCATGCGGGCTTCACGGTTGACGTAGACATAATTGTCGCCACGACGATAACCATAGATTTTGGGCGTAAGGGTATCCATTTCGAACCCTGCTTTTTCCAGTACGCGCGCTACCTCATCTGGTCGTAAATACATGCTTGCTCCTCTCTTCTTAGCCTCGCAACCTTACAACAGCCGTGCTGCACAAGGCATTCGGAATTTTCCATAAAGCCAGGTTAAAACCTGCCATCACTGGCAACTCGTCTGCATTAAGTATTACGTTTTAATTTAAAGGGAGCGAAAAATGTTTAGCCAGATTGGCAAATTGTTCCCATCGCTGCCGCAAATTAACGGAGCTAGCTCGAGCCACCGTAGATGCACTGCAAATAGCGCTTCAGAGATGCACGCGAGGTAAAGCCGTGAGCGATACCGTAATGCTCCTCCGTTTCGCCCGCCAGATAGAGCGGAAACTGCGTGTAGTGATCGCAGGTTTTCATCTCTAAAGCCGGTTCAGCGAAGCCCAGGCTGCGTTCTCTCAGCGTAGGGTGAATGACGAGTGCGGTGCGCCCCATGCGCGCTTCGCGGTTGACGTAGACATAGTCCTCGCCACGGCGATAACCAAAAATTTTGGTGGTAAGGGTATCCACTTCGAAGCCTACCTTTTCCAGTACGCTCGCTACCTCATCCGGTCGTAAATACATGATTGTTCCTCTGTTATAAAAGTCGCGCAACTTTACACAGCGGGGAAAAACGGGACATCCGGAATTGTCCCGAAAGTCAGGAGAAAATCTGCGTTTGATCGCGATTCGTCTACACTAAGTCTTACGTTTTAAAGTAAAGGGAGCGAAAAATGTTTAACCGAACCAGTAAAAACGAGGCCTCTGATATCAATCAGGATGTGAACGAGCTGGCTGATTCGCTGGAAGCATTGCTGAAATCGTACGGCAGCGAAGCCAAAGATGAAGTGGAAAACGCACGCAGTAAAGCACAATCGCTGCTGAAACAGACACGCGCGAAACTGAACGGTAACAACCGGGTTTCCCAGGCCGCGCGTGACGCGAGTTACCAGGTTGATGCGTATGTACATGATAAACCCTGGCACGGTGTCGGCATTGGTGCCGCGGTCGGTCTGGTGATTGGTGCGCTGCTGGTCTCGCGCCGCTAATCCACGTTGTAATCCCGTAGCGGCGCGATTTATTGCGCGATAAATCGCGCCGCTACGGTCCGGTCATTGTTCAAATTTGCAGCAGTGCTTGTCTTAGTCACCCCGCCCTCACCCTTCACAAAAATTTTTTTTCCTCGCAAAGGCGCATGATCCCTGGTCTTAAGCCAATTCTGAGGCTTCAAATCACAAACCCATATATATAGTGGGCTTGACCACGACAACCACTACATCTAGTATTTGCTTCATCAGTTCACTACCAGATGTCGGCAAGGATGAGGCTCGCAGCAAAAGGATTTTTTGCTTCGTATCTCGCATCCTGACCATACCAAGAGGGAAATACGAATCATGCGCATTATTATTTACACCAAGAACAATTGTGTCCAGTGCAATGCAACAAAAAATGCCATGGACCGTAATGGCATCGATTACCAACTGATTAACCTCGATGCTCAGCCTGAAGCTATCGACAACCTCAAATCCCTTGGCTATCGCCAGGTGCCGGTGGTGATGACTCACGATGATCACTGGAGCGGCTTCCGTCCCGATAAAATCGCCAGCCTGCGCCAGCTCGCTGCTGTCGGGGGATAAGGCGATGTTTCCACTGGTGTACTTTTCCAGCCAGTCGGAAAACACGCACCGATTTATCACACGTCTGGGCCTGCCTGCACGACGAATACCCATCGACAGCACGCAGCGCCTGCATATCGACCAGCCCTACATTCTGGTGGTGCCGAGCTATGGCGGCGGCAGTGCCAGAGGGGCGGTGCCCGGACAAGTGATCCAATTCCTCAATGATGAAGCTAACCGACGCGGTATCCGCGGGGTGATTGCTGCCGGCAACCGCAACTTCGGAGCGGGATTCTGCCTGGCAGGCGACATCATTGCGCAGAAATGTCAGGTTCCCTATCTCTACCGCTTTGAGTTGATGGGAACCCCCGACGATATCGCTAATGTAAAAGCGGGAGTGACCCAATTTTGGCAACGACAGACACCCTCAACGGCGCAGGACTTGACTACCACGCCCTGAACGCGATGCTGAACCTGTATGACGCCGATGGCCGCATTCAGTTCGATAAAGACCACGAAGCCACGCATCAGTTTTTCCTGCAACATGTTGCGCCCAATACCGTGCCTTTCGCCTCTGCGGCGGAACGCCTGCGCTATCTGGTGGCTGAAGGCTACTACGAAGCTGAGGTACTGAATCAGTACGATTTCGCCTTCCTGTGCCAGCTGCACGACGAAGCCGATGCCTGGGGTTTCCGTTTTCATACCTTCCTGGGGGCGTGGAAGTTCTACACCAGCTACACGCTGAAAACCTTTGACGGCAAGCGTTACCTCGAAACCTTTGAACAGCGCGCCTGCATGGTGGCGCTAACGCTGGCACGCGGTAACGAATCCCTGGCGCGCGAACTGCTGGCAGAGATGCTGAGCGGTCGCTTCCAGCCTGCAACGCCCACCTTCCTGAACTGCGGTAAACAGCAACGCGGTGAGTTGGTTTCCTGCTTCCTGCTGCGTATCGAAGACAATATGGAATCGATTGGCCGTGCGGTGAACTCCGCATTGCAGCTCTCCAAACGTGGCGGCGGCGTGGCATTTTTGCTGTCGAACCTGCGAGAGTCCGGCGCACCGATCAAGCGTATCGAGAACCAATCTTCCGGCGTGATTCCGGTTATGAAGATGCTGGAAGATGCGTTTTCTTACGCTAACCAACTGGGAGCACGTCAGGGTGCGGGCGCAGTGTGGCTGAATGCCCATCACCCGGATATCCTGCGTTTCCTCGATACCAAGCGTGAGAACGCCGACGAGAAAATTCGCATCAAAACGCTGTCCCTCGGCGTGGTGATCCCGGACGTCACTTTCCGTCTGGCAAAAGAAAATCGTGAGATGGCGCTGTTTTCGCCGTATGACGTGGAACGCATCTACGGTAAGGCGTTTGGCGACATCAGCATCAGCGAACATTACGATGAGATGCTGGCCGACGACCGCATTCGCAAAACCTTTATTCAGCCGCGTGATTTCTTCCAGACGCTGGCGGAGATTCAGTTCGAATCCGGCTATCCCTACATCATGTATGAGGATAGCGTCAACCGCAGCAACCCGATTGCCGGCCGCATCAATATGAGCAATCTGTGCTCGGAGATTTTGCAGGTCAACAGCGCCAGCGAGTTCCATGACGACCTGAGTTATCGCCGTGTCGGCAAAGATATCTCCTGTAACCTGGGTTCGCTCAACATCGCGCATGCGATGGATTCACGCAATCTGGCGCAGACCGTGGAAGTCGCGGTGCGAGCCCTGACAGCCGTGTCGGATATGAGCGAGATTAACTCGGTGCCCTCGGTGGCTGAAGGCAACCGCCGTTCACACGCGATTGGTCTTGGTCAGATGAACCTGCATGGCTATCTGGCGCGCGAAGGCATGGCTTACGGTTCACAAGAGGCGCTGGATTTCACCAATCTCTATTTTTACTGTGTCACTTATCATGCGGTGCGCACCTCTAACCTGCTGGCACAGGAGCGTAAACAGAGTTTTGATGGTTTTGCACAATCCACCTATGCCAGCGGCGCGTACTTCGACAAGTACACCGAACGGGCCTGGCAACCGCGTACTGCACGGGTAGCGCAACTGTTTGCTGATGCTGGCATTGCCCTACCCAGCCAGGCTGACTGGCAGGCATTGCGTGAAGCGGTGATGACGCACGGTCTGTATAACCAGAATCTCCAGGCGATTCCGCCCACCGGTTCGATCTCATACATCAACCACGCGACCTCCAGCATTCACCCGATCGTGTCACGGATTGAGATTCGCAAAGAGGGCAAAACCGGCCGTGTTTACTATCCAGCCCCGTTTATGACCAATGATAATCTGGATTTCTATCAGGATGCCTACCAGATTGGCCCGGAAGCGATTATTGATACCTACGCCGAAGCGACCCAACACGTCGACCAGGGACTTTCTCTGACGCTGTTCTTCCGTGATGACGTCACCACGCGTGATATCAACAAAGCGCAGATCTACGCGTGGAAGAAAGGCATCAAAACGCTTTATTACATTCGACTGCGCCAGATGGCGCTTCAAGGCACTGAGGTGCAGGGCTGCGTCTCCTGCGCGCTGTGATGAAAACTATGCGACTAAATCAAATTCAAGCGATTAACTGGAACCGTATCCAGGACGAGAAAGATCTCGAAGTGTGGAACCGCCTGACCAGCAACTTCTGGCTGCCGGAAAAAGTGCCGTTGTCCAACGACCTGCCCGCCTGGCAGACACTGGATAAACAGCAGCAACAGCTGACCATCCGCGTGTTCACCGGACTGACGCTGCTCGATACCATTCAGAACGTGATTGGCGCACCGGGGCTAATGGAGGATGCGCTGACACCACATGAAGAAGCGGTACTGTCCAACGTCAGCTTTATGGAAGCGGTTCACGCCCGCTCCTATAGCTCGATTTTCTCCACCCTATGTAACACGGCAGATGTTGATGCCGCTTATCGCTGGAGTGAGGAGAATGAGGCGCTGCAAAATAAAGCGAAAATCGTGCTGGAGCATTATCGCGCAGATGACCCGCTGAAGAAGAAAATTGCCAGCGTGTTCCTCGAATCGTTCCTGTTCTATTCCGGCTTCTGGCTGCCGATGTATTGGTCAAGCCGTGGCAAGCTGACCAATACGGCGGATTTGATTCGTCTGATTATTCGCGATGAAGCGGTGCACGGTTATTACATCGGTTATAAGTACCAGAAAGCGCTGGAAAATGTCGATGATGCCCGCCGTGAAGAGTTGCAGCAATTCGCCATCGAGCTGCTGCTGGCGCTGTACGAAAACGAGGTTGTTTATACCGAAGCGCTGTATGCCGATGTGGGTTGGGCGGAAGAAGTGAAAACCTTCCTGCACTACAACGCCAACAAAGCGCTGATGAACCTCGGTTACGAAGCGCTGTTTCCGGCGGAACTCACAACAGTGAACCCGGCGATTCTTTCTGCCTTGTCGCCAAATGCCGATGAAAACCACGACTTTTTCTCCGGTTCCGGCTCCTCCTATGTAATGGGCAAAGCGGTCGAAACAGAAGACGAAGACTGGAACTTTTAATCGCTTCATATCGGGCTGGCCTCAGCCCGATATTTCCTCTGTTCACTGCTGGTTATTTCCCCGTTATTTCGCCTCTACATCGTCATCAGGCTGTCATTTTTTCTTCCTTGCAATGGTCCATATATCGCCTGATAAAGCACGATTTATCGCCACTCAGATAAATAAAACCGACAGAAGCACAGAAATTCAGCCTGAATTTGAGAAAAAATTGATCCTTGCTTATCCCTTGTGAGCACTGGAAATTCTCGCCATTCTCTCCATCACCGCCAGCCAAATATCACCCTTAAGGGTTGTCAGATAATCTCATTATGTTACGGTATAGGCCGCTTAATTTTAACCAGGGCCACAACAAGAAATAGCGAAACATCAATTAACCAGGAATTTAATTACTGCATGGCAATTAAACTCGAAGTAAAGAATTTATATAAGATATTTGGTGATCACCCGGAAAGGGCATTTAAACATATTGAACGCGGTGAGGGTAAAGAGGCAATTCTGGCGAAAACCGGACTCTCTCTCGGCGTAAAAGATGCCAGTCTGGCCATTGAAGAAGGCGAGATCTTCGTCATCATGGGGCTTTCAGGTTCAGGTAAGTCCACCATGGTTCGCCTTCTCAATCGTCTGATCGAGCCGACACGCGGCCAGGTGATTATTGATGGCGTCGATATTGCCAAAATATCCGACGCCGAACTGCGCGAAGTGCGCAGAAATAAGATCAGCATGGTATTCCAGTCATTTGCTCTGATGCCACATCTGACGGTATTAAATAATACCGCCTTCGGCATGGAATTAGCGGGCGTAGCATTGCAGGAGCGTCAGGAAAAAGCGCTGGAAGCATTGCGTCAGGTCGGACTGGAGAATTATGCCCATGCATACCCGGATGAACTTTCCGGTGGTATGCGTCAGCGCGTCGGATTAGCCCGTGCGCTGGCAATCAATCCTGATATTTTGTTGATGGACGAAGCCTTCTCTGCACTTGATCCGCTTATTCGTACTGAAATGCAGGATGAGTTGGTAAAATTGCAGGCAAAACATCAACGTACCATTGTCTTTATTTCCCACGATCTCGATGAAGCGATGCGTATTGGCGATCGCATTGCCATTATGCAGGGCGGTGAAGTGGTCCAGGTCGGCACACCGGATGAAATATTGAATAATCCAGCCAACGATTATGTGCGAACCTTCTTCCGTGGCGTCGATATCAGCCATGTGTTCAGCGCCAAAGATATTGCGCGACGCAGCGCGGGTGCGCTGATCCGTAAAGCGGCGGGTCTTGGCCCACGCTCTGCGATCAAGTTGTTGCAGGATGAAGATCGCGATTTTGGCTATGTACTGGAAAAACAAAAATTTGTTGGCGTGGTTTCAACCGATTCGCTGAAAGCGGCTCTGGCCGCAGGCGAGGGTCTGGACAACGCGCTGTTGGATATTCCGGCGGTTCCGGCGGACACCTCACTGAATGATCTACTCTCCCATGTGGCGCAGGCACCTTGTGCCGTACCGGTGGTAGGTGAAGAAAATCAGTATGTTGGTGTGATATCGAAAAGCACGCTGCTGCGCGCTTTAGACCGTGAAGGAGCCTGATAATGAGTGAACAAAATAGCAATCCGTGGGATAGCGCCAGTCAGACTACGCAGGCGGCCACTCCCGACAGTAGCGCAACCGATCCCTGGTCAACCGGGGCCAGCGCACCGGCAAGCCCCGGCACGCATGAGGCCGCCAGCAACGCCGCCAGCAACAGCGACTGGTTAAGCAGCGCACCTGCGCCGCAGCCGGAACATTTCAATATTCTGGATCCGTTCCATAAGACGCTGATCCCGCTCGATAGCTGGGTAACTCACGGCATCGACTGGGTGGTAAACCACTTCCGTCCGGTGTTCCAGGGCATCCGTGTGCCGGTGGATTATATCCTCAGTGCCTTCCAGCAACTGCTGCTGGGTATGCCTGCGCCGGTCGCGCTGGTGGTGTTCGCGCTGATCGCCTGGCAGATCGCCAGCCCGGCAATGGGTATCGCGACCCTGATTTCGCTGGTGTTGATCGGCGCAATTGGTGCCTGGTCACAAGCGATGGTGACGCTGGCGCTGGTGCTCACCGCCCTGTTGTTCTGCATCATTATCGGTCTGCCGCTCGGCATCTGGCTGGCACGCAGCGAACGCGCAGCGCGCATCATCCGACCGCTGCTGGATGCGATGCAAACCACACCAGCCTTCGTCTATCTGGTGCCGATTGTCATGCTGTTCGGCATCGGTAACGTGCCGGGCGTAGTGGTGACCATTATCTTTGCCTTGCCGCCGATTGTACGTCTGACGATTCTCGGCATTAAACAGGTTCCGGCAGATTTGATCGAAGCCAGTGAATCCTTTGGTGCCAGCCCGCGTCAGATGTTATTTAAAGTGCAACTGCCACTGGCGATGCCAACCATTATGGCTGGCGTTAACCAGACGCTGATGCTGGCGCTGTCGATGGTGGTGATCGCCTCGATGATCGCCGTCGGTGGTCTTGGCCAGATGGTGCTGCGCGGTATCGGTCGCCTCGATATGGGCCTCGCCACCGTGGGCGGTGTGGGTATCGTGATCCTCGCCATTATTCTTGATCGTCTGACCCAATCGGTGGGTCGCGACAGCCGCAGCCGTGGCAATCGCCACTGGTACAGCAGTGGCCCGGTTGGCCTGCTGATGCGCCCTTTCAGTAAAAAGCCCTGATTCATTTGGGCGGCCCACTGTAGCCGCCCGTCTCCGACGCCACACGTAAAATAAGGAATGACTATGCGCAAGACAGCCCTATTCGCTGCCGTCCTGACGACATTCGCCGTGACGCATGTGTCCGCCGCCGACCTGCCGGGTAAAGGCATCACCGTTAAACCGGTGCAGAGCACCATCTCAGAAGAAACGTTTCAGACGCTGCTGGTGAGCCGCGCGCTGGAAAAACTGGGTTATACCGTCGATAAACCCAGCGAAGTGGACTACAACGTTGGCTACACCACCATTGCCGAAGGCGATGCTACCTTTACCGCCGTCAACTGGCAGCCGCTGCATGATGATATGTATAAGGCCGCCGGTGGCGACCAGAAGTTTTACCGCGAAGGGACTTATGTAACCGGTGCGGCACAGGGTTACCTGATCGACAAAAAAACAGCGGATCAGTACCACATCACCAACTTTGCCCAGTTGAAAGATCCTAAGCTGGCGAAGCTGTTTGATACTAACGGCGACGGCAAAGCTGACCTGACCGGTTGCACCCCAGGCTGGGGCTGCGAGGCCGTGATTAACCACCAGATTGACGCTTACGGTCTGAGCAAGACGGTGGAGCACAACCAAGGGAATTACTCGGCAATGATTGCCGACACCATCACTCGCTTTAAGCAGGGTAAGCCGATCCTGTACTACACCTGGACCCCCTACTGGGTGAGCGACGTGCTGAAGCCGGGTAAAGATGTGGTGTGGTTGCAGGTGCCGTTCTCATCGCTGCCGGGCGAGCAGAAAAATGTCGATACCAAGCTGGCGAACGGTGCCAACTACGGCTTCCCGGTGAATACCATGCATATCGTTGCCAACAAAGCCTGGGCTGAGAAAAACCCAGCGGCGGCGAAACTGTTTGCCGAGATGAAACTGCCAATCACCGACATCAATGCGGAAAATGCTGCCATGCATGCCGGTCAGTCTTCTGAAGACGATATCAACCGTCACGTTGATGGCTGGATCAAAGGTCATCAGGCCGAGTTTGATAAGTGGGTGCAGGACGCACTGGCTGCGGCGAAGTAAATATCACCGGGCCCACATACTGCACACTTCCTTCTCCCGCTTGCGGGAGAAGGTCGGGATGAGGGCCATCAGTAGCTAAAGTCACGCGGCAAATCGCGCCGCTACAGAGGGCGACCTGGTTTTCCCAATCGATTCGGACGCTATAGCGTACTGGTACGTCCTGTTAATTAACACAACAATGAAATAGTTTTTTGGGTTACTATTAACCCATTATGATTATTTGCCTGCTCATGACGCTATGAATGCTTCCCATCAGGGCCTCAGTTCTGCCCTGGTCGCGCTGATGTCGGTCGCGACTGGCCTTGCCGTCGCCAGCAACTACTATGTCCAGCCGCTGCTGGATACCATCGCCCACCAATTTAATCTCTCCGTCAGCCTCGCCGGCTTTATCGTCACCACCGCCCAACTCGGTTATGCCTGTGGCCTGCTGTTGCTGGTGCCACTCGGCGATATGCTGGAACGGCGTGCCCTGATTGTTTCTATGAGCCTGCTCGCGGCCGGTGGCATGATGATCACCGCGCTCTCCCCTTCCCTGCCGTTAATGCTGCTGGGCACGGTAGTGACCGGGCTGTTTTCTGTCGTGGCACAAATTCTGGTGCCTCTTGCGGCCACCCTCGCAGTGCCCGAGAAACGCGGCAAAGTAGTAGGAACGGTAATGAGCGGTTTATTGCTCGGTATCCTGCTGGCACGAACCGCCGCCGGTGCGCTGGCGCAACTGGCTGGCTGGCGCAGCGTTTACTGGACCGCCAGCGTATTGATGATCCTGATGGCACTGGCGCTGTGGCGTTATCTGCCACGCTATAAGCAGGATGTCCCACTTAATTACCCGCAGTTGTTACGCTCCATCTTCAGCCTGTACGCCGCTAACCGGGTGATACGTACCCGCGCGTTAACCGGCTGCCTCTCTTTCGCCAATTTCAGCATGCTCTGGACCTCCATGGCGTTCCTGCTATCAGCGCAACCTTATGGTTTTAATGAAGGGGAGATTGGCCTGCTGGGTCTGGTGGGTGCCGCAGGGGCACTGGCGGCACGTCAGGCCGGTAGTCTGGCTGATAAAGGGAAAGCCAAACTGACCACCAGCACCGGGTTGATGATTATGTTAGCGGCGTGGGGTGTAACCGCGCTGGGGGCACACCATTTGCTGGCACTGATTATCGGTATTTTGCTGCTCGACTTAGCGGTGCAGGCAGTACACATCACTAACCAAAGCGTGATTTATCGTCATAAACCAGAGGCGCGCAACCGCCTGAATGCCGGCTATATGACCAGTTATTTTATCGGTGGTGCGCTGGGTTCAATCATCTCGGCGAATGCATTTCATCATGCAGGCTGGTATGGCGTTTGTGGAGCCGGTGTGCTGCTCACCACAATTAACCTGTTGATTTGGTGGCGCAATGCGCGCTACGAAAGTGTTTAGAAAACGTAAAGACCGGACCTAATCGATGAGCAATACTGTTCATCAATGATTGGGTTTGTTATGGTTAGCCAGAGAGTTATTCATCATGGTTATTTTTTCTCGCGAAATTATTCAACTGTAAAAAGATTTCGCGAGGCGAATTGATAGCATCCAATGCCTGCGCATCCGTAGCCTTGGATCGGGCAACACGCCCAGGGTCAGGGAATGACCTGGAATCGCCGGGTGCTGACAGTGTGATCGTGCTAACAATCACTGGCGGGAATTATGACTACGCTTAATCTGTCACCACCATTACTATACCAGTTGCAACTAGTGAGGTTTTTTTAGAATGGAAAGTTCGTTTACTCCCATAGAGCAGATGCTAAACATCCGTGCTACTCGCCATAAAGATTTTCCATTGCAGGAGATCATCCTGACGCGTCTGTGCATGCATATGCAGGGCAAACTGCTGGATAATCGCAACAAAATGTTGAAGGCGCAGGGAATTAACGAAACCTTATTCATGGCGCTGATCACCCTCGATGCGCAGGAAAATCAGAGCATCCAGCCTTCTGAACTGAGTTCTGCTCTCGGATCTTCCCGTACCAACGCCACGCGTATTGCTGATGAGCTGGAAAAACGTGGCTGGATTGAGCGTCGTGAAAGTGACAACGACCGTCGCTGCCTGCATCTGCATCTGACTGAGAAAGGTAACGAATTTTTACGCCAGCTGCTGCCACCGCAGCACCAGAGCCTGCAATATCTTTGGTCGTCGCTCTCCTCAGACGAGCAAGGACAGCTGGAAGCGATTACCCGTAAGCTGCTTAACCGCCTCGACAAAATGGATGAAGAGCAACTCATCGCCTCCCTGTCACGCTAATAGCAAGAAGTGCGACACAATCACCTGTCGAAACCGATATTTTAATCCCCTTTTTATCCGGCCAGCGTCACAAGCGCTGGCTTTTTTCGACTCGGGACCCCGTGTTGATGGATGAACACATCCCGAAAAAATGGAAAACGTGGAGAATAACATGAGTGCGACAGCGGCAGATCAAAGCCCGCAACAGCCAGCAAATAAAAAGAAAAAGCGCAAAGGTGCGCTTATCCTGCTGGCTATCGTGTTTGTCATTATTGGTATTGCCTATCTGGCTTACTGGTTCCTGGTGCTGCGTCATTTCCAGGAAACCGACGATGCTTATGTCTCAGGTAATCAGGTGCAGGTGATGGCGCAGGTGTCTGGCAGCGTCAATAAAGTGTGGTTTGATGACACCGACTTCGTGAAGAAAGGTGACGTGCTGGTATCACTCGATAAAACCGATGCAGAACAGGCGTTTGAAAAAGCGCAGACTGCACTGGCTACCAGCGTACGTCAGACACATCAGTTGATGATCAATGGCAAGCAGGATCAGGCCACCATCAAGTTGCAACAAACGGCGCTGGAGCAGGCCGAGGCAGACCTGAAGCGTCGTGAGCCGCTGGGTGCCGCCAACCTGATTGGCCGTGAGGAACTGCAACACGCGCGCGACGCCGTGGCTACCGCTAAAGCGCAACTCGACGTAGCAGTGCAGCAGTACAACGCGAATCAGGCGATGATCCTCAACACCTCACTGGAAAACCAGCCGGCGGTGAAACAGGCCGCCGCTGAACTGCGCGATGCCTGGCTGGCACTGCAACGTACCGAGATCCGCAGCCCGATGGATGGCTATGTCTCCCGTCGTAGCGTGCAGGTTGGCTCGCAAATCTCCACCAGCACGCCACTGCTGGCAGTGGTGCCTGCCACCAATTTGTGGATAGATGCGAACTTCAAAGAAACCCAACTGGCAGACGTGCGCATTGGCCAACCGGCGACGGTCGTCAGTGATATCTACGGTGATGATGTGGTGTATCAAGGCAAGGTGGTAGGTCTGGATATGGGCACCGGTAGCGCCTTCTCCCTGCTGCCGGCACAGAACGCCACCGGTAACTGGATCAAAGTGGTTCAGCGTCTGCCGGTACGTATCGAGCTGGATGCGAAAGAAGTGGCAGAACATCCGCTGCGTATCGGCCTGTCAACGCTGGTCAAAGTGGATACCTCCAATAAGGATGGCGCAACACTTGCCAGCAGCGTCCGTAGCCAGGCCGCTTATGAAAGCGATGCGCTGGCCATTGACCTGACGCCAGTAAACCAGATGATTACTGACATCGTTCGTGCCAACGCCGGCTGATAACGCGGGAGGCTGTTATGGCACAAAAACCGCTTGAAGGCGCGCCGTTAGTCCTGATGACCATCGCCCTGTCGCTGGCGACGTTTATGCAGGTACTCGACTCGACGATTGCCAACGTGGCGATTCCCACTATCGCCGGGAACCTGGGTGCCTCTAACTCCCAGGGCACCTGGGTGATCACCTCTTTCGGGGTGGCAAACGCCATCTCGATTCCGATCACCGGTTGGCTGGCGAAACGCGTCGGTGAAGTGAAGCTGTTTACCTGGGCGACAATCCTGTTCGCCCTCGCCTCCTTTGCCTGTGGTGTCTCCGAAAGTCTGTCGATGCTGATTTTCTTTCGTGTCATCCAGGGGGTGGTGGCTGGGCCCCTGATTCCGCTGTCGCAGAGTTTGTTGCTGAACAACTACCCCCCCGCAAAACGCAGCGTGGCGCTGTCGTTGTGGGCAATGACGGTGATCGTGGCACCGATCTGTGGACCGATTCTCGGTGGCTGGATTAGCGATAACTATCACTGGGGCTGGATCTTCTTCATCAACGTGCCGATTGGCGTGGTGGTGGTGATGCTGACGCTACAAACCTTGCGCGGTCGGGAAACACAAACGGCCAGCCGCCCGATTGACATGGTCGGTCTGGTGCTGCTGGTGGTGGGTATTGGTTGCTTGCAGGTCATGCTGGACCGTGGCCGAGAACTGGATTGGTTTAGTTCCACTGAAATCATCACGTTAACCGTTGTCGCGGTCGTAGCCCTGGCGGTGCTACTGGTATGGGAACTGACGGATGACCATCCGATTGTCGATCTTTCGCTATTTAAATCGCGCAATTTCACCATCGGGTGTTTGTCGATAAGCCTTGCCTATATGCTCTACTTCGGCTCAATTGTTTTGCTGCCGCAGCTATTGCAGGAAGTGTACGGCTATACCGCAACCTGGGCCGGGCTGGCTTCCGCGCCGGTGGGGATTATTCCGGTAATCCTGTCGCCGATCATTGGTCGCTTTGCTCATAAGCTGGATATGCGCCGTCTGGTGACCTTCAGCTTTATTATGTATGCGGTGTGCTTCTATTGGCGCGCGTATACCTTTGAGCCGGGGATGGATTTTGGTGCGTCGGCGTGGCCGCAGTTTATTCAGGGCTTCGCGGTGGCATGCTTCTTTATGCCGCTGACCACCATTACGCTGTCGGGCTTGCCACCAGAACGCATGGCGGCGGCATCCAGTCTGTCGAACTTTGTGCGTACACTGGCTGGCTCCATCGGGACGTCGATTACTACCACCATGTGGACCGATCGCGAATCAATGCATCACAGCTATTTGTCGGAATCGGTGAATCCGTATAACGCCAATTCGCAGCAGATGTACGATCAGTTGGAAAGTCTTGGCATGACCCATCAGCAGGCATCAGCGTATATCGCACAGCAGATCACCAACCAGGGGCTGATTATCTCTGCCAACGAGATTTTCTGGGCCTCGGCCGGGGTGTTTCTTATTCTGTTGGTGCTGATTTGGTTCGCACGTCCACCTTTTGGGGCGGGCGGTGGCGGCGGTGGTGCACACTAAGCCAAAAAAAACGGGCCATAATGGCCCGTTTTTTTATGCGTTCTGTCGCCACCATTCGGCAAGCAGGATGCCCGTTGCTACCGACACGTTGAGACTTTCTACGTTGCCGGTACCGCCAATCGACAGGCTCATGTCACCCTGTTGGAAAGCGCTGTCGGACAGCCCTTCACGCTCCTGGCCCAGCACCAGCACCATTTTGGCTGGCAGCTCAGCTTTTGCCAGCGGCGTACCTTCATGGCTGGAGGTCGTGACGATGGTGTAGCCTGCTTTGCGGAAGGCTTCCAGACCGGCGGAGAAGTTTTCACCGCTGATTGCCTGGACGTGCTCCGCGCCACCTTCTGCGGTACGCACTGCGGCACCCGATTCCAGCAGTGACGCATCATTCACCAGCAGCCCCTTCACACCAAAGTGGGCGCAGCTACGCATGATGCCGCCGAGGTTATGCGGGTTGCTGACATCTTCCAGTGCCAGTACACAATCTTTGGCTTCGGCCTGGCTTAACCACTCAGATACCGCCATCCCCATGCGTTTTTTAATGATGAAACACACGCCGCCGTGATGTTCAGTTCCTGATGCTTTCGCCAGCTCGGCATCGTCCACCACATGGTAGGCTTTGCGGTTGGCGGCGAGCCAGCGCAATGTTTCACGGAAACGCGGCGTCACGCTCTGGACAAACCAGGCGCGGACGATGCTCTCGGGACGGCTCTGGAACAACGCCTGGCAGGCATTTTCCCCGTAAACACGCGTCTCTTCCTGACGCTGGCGGCGAATCTGCTCCGGATCGATAGCAGGCTTGCTGACGCTACCCTCTTCCAGCGCGTTGTTTTCAGCTACCGGTGGGCGTGAAACGGTGCGCCACGGTGAATCCTCGAAGCTACGTGCTTTGCGATTATCATCGCCGCGATCGCTGCGACGACCCGCACCGCGACCGCCTTCTTCATTATTACGTCCAGTGCGGGGGCCAGAACGACGATTCTCTTCCTGGCGCGCAGCAGGACGGCCGCCTTTGCCGGTACGGGGGTTTGGCGCACGCGAGCCTTTCTGGCCCTCATCCTCACCACGTACATACATCACTTTGACCTTGCCGCTTTTGCCTTTAATTTCGTCGTTCATCTGTTCCTCCAGCATTGAGAGCGCGAAGATTACCTGATGTGTCGGCGCTTAGCTATCAACTATTGAACCTATCGAGCAATCCAGATTGAGCATAGCATTCAACCCTTTCATAATGCTCGGCAATCATAAATATACAGATCCGGTTTGAGGTAACTATGAATACGGTATGTGCCTCCTGTCAGGCAACCAACCGCGTGCCCGAAGCACGCATTGCCGATGGAGCCAAATGTGGCCGCTGCGGCGGTGAGCTGTTTAACGGCGAAGTGGTGAGCGCGACTGCCGCGACGCTGGATAAATATTTGCAGGACGATTTGCCCGTGGTGGTCGATTTCTGGGCACCGTGGTGTGGGCCTTGCGTCAACTTCGCACCGGTATTTAAAGATGTCGCCGATGAGCGGCGCGGCAAGGTGCGTTTTGTGAAGGTGAACACAGAAGCCGAACCAGCGCTGAGTTCACGTTTCCGTATTCGCAGCATTCCCACCATCATGTTGTTTAAGAATGGCGAGTTGGTCGACATGCTGAACGGCGCGATGCCAAAAGCACCGTTCAACGAATGGCTCGACGAGTCGCTGTGATCCCCTCCGTGGCCAGCCGGGTGCTGGCCATATTACCTTTGCGCGGCATTTCCATTACAATTACGTTTTTGCTGCCCGCCTGAGTGTTATGTCTGAAAATGCCGTCCTGCGTTTGCGCACGCAACGTCTTGCCCGCGCTACCCGTCCGTTTCTGGCCCGTGGCAATCGGGTTATCCGCTGTCAGGGTTGTCTCCTGCCGCATCAACATTGCGTATGCGCCACATTACAGCCGCAAACCGCCCGCAGCCGTTTTTGTCTGGTGATGTTTGATACCGAACCGATGAAACCCAGTAATACCGGACGTCTGATCGCCGATATCCTGCCGGATACGCTGGCATTTGGCTGGTCACGTACCGAGCCCGACGCCGCATTATTACAAGCGGTGCAGATGAGCGATTATCAACCGTTGGTCGTGTTCCCCGCGTCCTATGCCGATACCGGTCGCACCGTGCTGACGGAGCCGCCACGCAGCGGCAAGCCCCCGCTGTTTATTATGCTCGACGGCACCTGGACTGAGGCACGCAAAATGTTCCGCAAAAGCCCCTGGCTGGATACATTCCCGGTGATGTCTTTGAATGTGACCAGCCCGTCACGTTACACGCTGCGTGAAGCACATGGCGAAGGTCAGCACTGCACCGCAGAAGTTGCCGCTGCATTGCTGGAGCAGGCTGGTGACGTCGCCGCTGCCGATGCGTTACAACAGCATTTCACGCGCTTCCGTCAGGCGTATCTGGCCGGTAAACCCCATCATCCGGCACACGCGTTATGTGACGAGGATAACTAACGCTGTACTTTTTTTGCACAGAACACTGAACTATAGTAGAGCATCGCCACGGAACTGGCTTTCAATCATGGATGATGTGCTATGAAACTCTTCGTGTTGGTTATTTGCCTGCTGGCCGGTTGCAGTACCGCGCCAAAACATCAACAGGGCTTTCCCCTGAAATTTCAGTCTGTCAGTACCCATCCTTCTGCGTTGATCGCTGCCGATGCACTGCAACCCGGCGATCTGCTGCTCTCATCAGCCACCTCGCTGCAATCCTGGGGGATTCGTCTGTTTACCCTGACGGGCGTCAGCCACGCGGCTATTTATCTGGGTGATCAGCGAGTTGCCGAAGCGGTGGGGAGTGGGGTCAACATTATCCCCCTCGATCGCGCGATTGCCGAAAGTAATAATCTGCTGGCTTTACGCATACCGGGCATCACCGCTGAACAAACGCTACGGCTGCGCGAGTTTTCCGACCTGCAACAGGGTAAAAAATACAACTTTAAAGGGATTGTGATGTTTATGCCCTTTATGGTGTCGCGTCGTGTGTGTGAATTACCGCTGGTAAATGAGCAGGTGCGCAGCAACTGTCTGACGATACTGGCTAATGTACAACTGGCCGATGAGGAAAATCCTGAATCTGACCGTTTTTTCTGTTCGGAATTTGTGCTGGCGGGTTACCGCTATGCCGGAATTGAGTTGCTGGCGGGCCAGGCAAACTGGGTTAGCCCGGCGGATTTATTGCATCTGCGTGAGGGGGATGTATCCGCCTGGCACGCACAACAGCCGATCGAATATATCGGTCATCTCAAACGCTGGAATTTGAAAGAGATCCTCAGCCTGCGATCGCCAGATCGGCAAGCGCAGTAAAAAGCGTTTACAATCACGCCATCCCCCATGTCAGGAGTGCATGATGAGCCAACGCGGACTGGAAGCGCTGTTACGACCTAAATCCATTGCGGTAATCGGTGCGTCGGTAAAACCGGGGCGCGCGGGTTATTTTATGATGCGTAACCTGCTGGCGGGCGGTTTTAGTGGCCCGGTATTGCCGGTAACGCCGAAGTACAAGGCGGTGAGCGGCGTGCTCGCCTGGCCCGATATCGCCAGCCTGCCTTTTGCCCCCGATCTTGCCATCATCTGTACTCATGCCAAACGTAATCAGGCGTTGCTTCAACAACTGGGGGAGAAAGGTTGTAAAGCGTGCATCATTCTTTCCGCTCCTCCAGAACAACTGGATGAATTGAAAGCCTGCGCCAGTCAGTGGCAAATCCGCCTGCTCGGCCCCAACAGCCTTGGCCTGCTCGCCCCCTGGCAAGGACTTAACGCCAGTTTCTCCCCGGTACCCATTGCCAAAGGTCGTATCGCGTTTATTTCGCAATCGGCGGCGGTATCCAACACCATTCTCGACTGGGCGCAGCAGCGTAATCTTGGTTTCTCCTGGTTTATCGCACTGGGCGACAGCCTCGATATCGATGTCGATGACCTGCTTGATTTCCTCGCTCGTGATGGCAAAACCAGCGCCATCCTGCTCTATCTGGAACATCTTAGCGATGCGCGCCGCTTTGTCTCAGCATCGCGTAGCGCCTCGCGCAATAAACCGATTCTGGTGATCAAAAGCGGGCGTAGCCACCAGGCACAGGCAATGATTGGTTCCCGCAGTGGGCTGGATGCTGCCTGGGATGCAGCCATCCAGCGTGCCGGTTTGCTGCGGGTGCAGGATACTCATGAACTGTTCTCCGCAGTGGAGTCGCTCAGCCATATGCGCCCATTACGTGGCGATCGTTTAATGATTATCAGCAATGGCGCCGCCCCGGCGGCACTGGCGCTGGACGAGTTATACGCGCGCAATGGCAAACTGGCGACGCTAAGCGAGGAAACCTTGCAGGCGCTGGCAGCACAGTTGCCGGCCGGTGTCGGGCGTGGCAATCCGCTCGATCTGAAAGATGATGCCACACCCGAGCGCTACGTCGCCTGCATTGAGAAGTTGCTGGATAGTCATGAACTGGATGCCTTGATGATCATTCACGCCCCCAGTGCCGTGTCACCGGCCAGCGAAACTGCCGAGCAGATTATTGCGGCGGTTGCGCGCCATCCACGCGGCAAGCAGGTGACATTGCTGACCAACTGGTGCGGTGAATTTTCCTCGCAGGCGGCTCGTCGCGCCTTCACCCAGGCAGGAATTCCAACCTGGCGTACGCCGGAAGGGACAGTGACAGCCTTTATGCATCAGGTGGAGTACCGCCGTAATCAGAAGCAGTTACGGGAAACGCCTGCGCTACCGTTGGGCCTGACGCAAAACAGCGCGCAGGCGCATCAGCTTATTCAGCAGGCGCTGGACCAGGGCATCACCACGCTGGACACGCATGAAGTCCAGCCGGTGTTGCAGGCTTATGGCCTGGCAACCCTATCGACCTGGATTGCCGCTGACAGCTCTGCGGCGGCCAGCATCGCTAGTCAGATCGGCTATCCGGTGGCGTTGAAGTTGCGCTCACCGGATATCCCGCACAAGTCTGAGGTGCAGGGGGTGATGCTTTATCTGCGCAGCGCCAGTGAAGTCAAACTGGCCGCCGACGCGATTTTTGACCGTGTTCGGCAAACCCATCCCGAGGCACGGATTGATGGCCTGCTGGTGCAGAGCATGGCCAACCGCGCGGGTGCACAGGAGCTGCGCATAGTGGTGGAACAGGATCCGCTGTTTGGCCCGATTATTATGTTGGGAGAAGGCGGCGTGGAATGGCAGCCAGATAAGCAAGCTGCCGTAGCTTTGCCCCCCCTGAACATGACGCTGGCGCGCTATCTGGTGATCCAGGCGATGAAAAGCGGCAAAGTTCGCAGTCGCAGTGCGTTGCAGCCCCTGAACATTCCTGCACTCAGTCAGTTGCTGGTTCAGGTTTCTAACCTGGTGGTTGATTGCCCGGAGATCCAGCGGCTGGATATTCATCCGCTGCTGGCCGCCGGTGACGAATTTACCCTGCTGGATGTCACGCTACAGCTCGCTCCGTTCCAGGGCGATAACGAAGCGCGGCTGGCGATTCGCCCCTATCCTCACCACCTTGAGGAGCAGGTTGAACTGAAAGATGGTCAGCATTGCCTGTTCCGCCCGATCCTGCCAGAAGATGAGCCGCTACTGCGGGACTTTATTGCGCTGGTGACGAAAGAAGATCTTTATTATCGCTATTTCAGTGAGATCAATGAGTTCACCCACGAGGATCTGGCGAATATGACGCAAATCGATTATGACCGCGAGATGGCGATTGTCGCCGTCCGTCAGCACGCGGGTCATGATGAAATTATCGGGGTGACGCGTGCAATTTCAGACGCCGACAATATTGATGCTGAGTTTTCCGTGCTGGTACGATCGGATTTGAAAGGATTGGGTATGGGCAGACGTCTGCTGGAGAAGATGATCCGCTATACCCGCGATCACGGTCTGCAACAATTGAACGGTATCACCATGCCACACAATACCGGCATGATTACCCTGGCGCGAAAACTTAACTTTCGCGTGAGTATTCAACTGGATGACGGAATTGTCAGCCTTAATTTGCCGCTGAACGATGCCATCAACTAACCTTGTAGAGAAAGGTAAAAATCCTCCCTGTAGGCTCGGTTGATGTTATCATTTAGCGTTAGGATCATGATTTGATGGCAAAAGGCCATGCGATGAACAGAGAAGAAGTGCACCGTGATGTTGTCTAAATTCAAACGTAATAAACACCAACAACACCTCGCACAGCTGCCTAAACTGTCACAATCCGTTTCGGACGTGACCACGCTCTACTCGCCTGTTGAGTTCCGTGAAACCCTGCTGACGAAAATTGCCACTGCGGAAAAACGTATCTGTATCGCTGCGCTGTATCTGGAAAATGATGATGGCGGGCGTGGAGTTATGCAGGCGTTGTATGCTGCTCGTCAGGCTCGTCCAGAGCTGGATATCAGTATTTTGGTGGACTGGCATCGTGCCCAGCGTGGCCGCATTGGCGCAGCGCGCGGTCTCACCAATGCCGACTGGTATTGTGAAATGGCCTCACAACATCCGGATATCGCGATTCCGGTTTATGGTATTCCGGTCAATACGCGTGAAGCGCTAGGTGTGCTGCATCTGAAAGGCTTTATCATTGACGATACCTTGTTGTATAGCGGTGCCAGCCTCAACGATGTTTATTTGCACCAGCATGATCGCTACCGTTATGACCGCTACCAGCTGATTCGTAACCCGCAGTTGGCAGACACCATGTATCAATGGATTTGCGCTAACCTGAAGCAATCTGATGCGGTGCATCGTCTTGACCAGTCCGAACGCCCATCCAGCCCGGAAATCAAAAACGAAACCCGACAGTTCCGCCAGGATCTGCGTGGCTTTAATTATCAGTTTTCCGGAAACTCGGGCAATGAAAGTCTGACGGTGACACCGTTGGTTGGCCTGGGTAAACGCAGCCTACTGAATAAAACCATCTTCCATTTGATGCCCTGCGCTGAGCGTAAACTCACCCTGTGCACCCCATATTTCAACCTGCCTGCTATTCTGGTACGTAATCTGATCCATTTGCTGCGTCAGGGGAAGGAAGTGGAGATCATTGTTGGGGACAAAACCGCTAACGATTTCTATATCCCACCGGAGCAACCCTTTAAGATCATTGGTGCGCTGCCTTATCTCTACGAGATTAACTTACGTCGTTTCCTGAGCCGCTTGCAGTACTACGTCAACAACGGACAACTGACAGTGCGTTTGTGGAAAGATGGCGAAAATAGCTATCACCTGAAGGGCATATGGGTCGACGATGAGTGGATGATGATCACCGGGAATAACCTTAACCCGCGCGCCTGGCGACTTGATCTGGAAAACGCGGTACTTATCCATGATCCGCTAAACCAACTGGCTGAACAGCGAGAGAAAGAATTGGCGCTGATTCGGACTCATACCACGGTGGTGCAGCATTTCCGTGAGCTGGAAAGCATCGCCGATTATCCGGCAAAAGTACGCAAGTTGATTCGCCGTCTGCGCCGTATCCGTATCGATCGTTTAATCAGCCGTTTGTTGTGATGGCGGCTTCGCCAGCCGCCCATCAGGAGCGGCTGGCCTTCTGTTACAACGCGATGCCCTTGCCTTTACGAAGCAGCATCAGCGAAACCAGAAAAGCTAATGCCCCCATCGCCGAAACATACCAGAAGAAACTGGTTTCAATTCCTTCTTTTTTCAGCAATAGCGCGACGTACTCCGCTGAACCACCAAAGATGGCATTCGCCACCGCATAAGATAACCCAACACCAAGCGCCCGCACTTCAGGTGGAAACATTTCAGCCTTCAGAATGCCGCTGATGGCGGTGTAGAAGCTGGTGATTATCAATGCCAGCATCACCAGAACAAACGCCAGCCAGCCGCTCTGCACATTTTGCAGCAACGTCAGGATAGGTACGGTACAAATGGCGGCTCCTGCACCGAATATCATCATGGAGGATCGACGCCCAATTTTATCCGAGAGCGCCCCAATAATGGGTTGAATCAACATAAAGACCAGCAGAGCGCCAGTCATCAACCCACTCGCCGAACGCGCATCCATTCCTGCGGTATTCACCAGATACTTTTGCATGTAAGTGGTGAAGGTATAGAAGCTGAGTGAACCGCCAGCGGTAAATCCCAGCACCATCAGAAATGCACGCGAATGGTTGCGTAGCAGGCCCAGTATACTGCCGGCATCACGATGCTCACGGTGTTTTTTCTCTGAAGTTTCGTTGAGTGAGCGGCGTAACCACAGCGCAACCACCGCCAGAATGGCCCCGAGGAAGAAAGGAATACGCCAGGCCCAACTGTGCAACTGCTCATCACTGAGTAGCAGCTGCAACACCACTACCGTGAGCACGGCCAACAATTGACCACCAATCAAGGTCACGTACTGGAATGATGCGTAGAATCCTTTACGTCCCTCCAGGGCTACTTCACTCATGTAGGTCGCGCTGGTGCCATATTCGCCGCCCACGGAAAGTCCTTGAAACATCCGAGCCAGCAGCAGGATAACTGGCGCTGCAATGCCGATTTCAGCGTAACCGGGCAGGCAGGCAATCACCAGCGAACCGAAGCACATCATGCAGACCGAGATCAGCATGGAGTTTTTGCGTCCGTGACGGTCGGCAATATAACCAAATAGCCAGCCTCCGATAGGACGCATCAAAAAGCCGGCAGCAAAGACGCCTGCGGTTTGCAGAAGTTGGGTGGTGGTGTCGCCCGATGGGAAAAAGATATGGGCAAAATAGAGTGAGAAGAAGGAGTAAACGTAGAAGTCGAACCATTCAACCAGATTACCGGATGAAGCCCCAACAATCGCCCATATGCGTTGTTTGCTGATGGCCGTCGTGTCGTGATGTACCACTTTTTGTTGTAGAGAGTCTGTCATCTTTACCTCTTTCCTTGCGAATAATAAACGCTAAAGAATTCAGTAAAGCATTTGTTGGCCTGTTACGTGAACTGGATTCACGCCTGATGGCAAAATCTACGAATTTGTCGCAGCCTGCTCGCCCCACGTTTTACCGGGTGCGATTTATCGCATCATTACCCGTTGCGGTGCGATTTATCGCGCGGGTTTTATTGTTCCGGACGCAGAAAAATGCGCGATAAATCGCGCCGCGACGAAATACGCAGACGTAAAAAAGCCCTGAACTTTCGTTCAGGGCTTCTTCACTTAATTGATGCCTGGCAGTTCCCTACTCTCGCATGGGGAGACCCCACACTACCATCGGCGCTACGGCGTTTCACTTCTGAGTTCGGCATGGGGTCAGGTGGGACCACCGCGCTACAGCCGCCAGGCAAATTCTGTTTATCCGTACCGCCCTCACAGGCCATACGAATCAATCCGTTCGAACAAAGCTGAAAATTCTCGCGTCTCTCAACTCAAAACGCCTCTGGCGTTGTAAGGTTAAGCCTCACGGGTCATTAGTACCGGTTAGCTCAATGCATCGCTGCACTTACACATCCGGCCTATCAACGTCGTCGTCTTCAACGTCCCTTCAGGACTCTCAAAGAGTCAGGGAGAACTCATCTCGGGGCAAGTTTCGTGCTTAGATGCTTTCAGCACTTATCTTTTCCGCACTTAGCTACCGGGCAATGCCATTGGCATGACAACCCGAACACCAGTGGTGCGTTCACTCCGGTCCTCTCGTACTAGGAGCAACCCCCCTCAATTCTCCAGCGCCCACGGCAGATAGGGACCGAACTGTCTCACGACGTTCTAAACCCAGCTCGCGTACCACTTTAAACGGCGAACAGCCGTACCCTTGGGACCTACTTCAGCCCCAGGATGTGATGAGCCGACATCGAGGTGCCAAACACCGCCGTCGATATGAACTCTTGGGCGGTATCAGCCTGTTATCCCCGGAGTACCTTTTATCCGTTGAGCGATGGCCCTTCCATTCAGAACCACCGGATCACTATGACCTGCTTTCGCACCTGCTCGAGCCGTCACTCTCGCAGTCAAGCTGGCTTATGCCATTGCACTAACCTCCTGATGTCCGACCAGGATTAGCCAACCTTCGTGCTCCTCCGTTACACTTTGGGAGGAGACCGCCCCAGTCAAACTACCCACCAGACACTGTCCGCAGCCCGGATTACGGGCCTACGTTAGAACATCAAACATTAAAGGGTGGTATTTCAAGGTTGGCTCCATGCAGACTGGCGTCCACACTTCAAAGCCTCCCACCTATCCTACACATCAAGGCTCAATGTTCAGTGTCAAGCTATAGTAAAGGTTCACGGGGTCTTTCCGTCTTGCCGCGGGTACACTGCATCTTCACAGCGATTTCAATTTCACTGAGTCTCGGGTGGAGACAGCCTGGCCATCATTACGCCATTCGTGCAGGTCGGAACTTACCCGACAAGGAATTTCGCTACCTTAGGACCGTTATAGTTACGGCCGCCGTTTACCGGGGCTTCGATCAAGAGCTTCTCCTTACGGATAACCCCATCAATTAACCTTCCGGCACCGGGCAGGCGTCACACCGTATACGTCCACTTTCGTGTTTGCACAGTGCTGTGTTTTTAATAAACAGTTGCAGCCAGCTGGTATCTTCGACTGGCTTCAGCTCCGGGAGCAAGTCCCTTCACCTAATGCCAGCGTGCCTTCTCCCGAAGTTACGGCACCATTTTGCCTAGTTCCTTCACCCGAGTTCTCTCAAGCGCCTTGGTATTCTCTACCTGACCACCTGTGTCGGTTTGGGGTACGATTTCGTGTTACCTGGAGCTTAGAGGCTTTTCCTGGAAGCAGGGCATCAGTTACTTCACCACCGTAGTGGCTCGTCATCACGCCTCAGCCTTAAAGCATTCCGGATTTGCCTGGAATGCAAGCCTACACGCTTAAACCGGGACAACCGTCGCCCGGATAACCTAGCCTTCTCCGTCCCCCCTTCGCAGTAACACCAAGTACAGGAATATTAACCTGTTTCCCATCGACTACGCTTTTCAGCCTCGCCTTAGGGGTCGACTCACCCTGCCCCGATTAACGTTGGACAGGAACCCTTGGTCTTCCGGCGAGCGGGCTTTTCACCCGCTTTATCGTTACTTATGTCAGCATTCGCACTTCTGATACCTCCAGCAGACCTCACAGTCCACCTTCAGCGGCTTACAGAACGCTCCCCTACCCAACAACACATAGTGTCGCTGCCGCAGCTTCGGTGCATGGTTTAGCCCCGTTACATCTTCCGCGCAGGCCGACTCGACCAGTGAGCTATTACGCTTTCTTTAAATGATGGCTGCTTCTAAGCCAACATCCTGGCTGTCTGGGCCTTCCCACATCGTTTCCCACTTAACCATGACTTTGGGACCTTAGCTGGCGGTCTGGGTTGTTTCCCTCTTCACGACGGACGTTAGCACCCGCCGTGTGTCTCCCGTGATAACATTCTCCGGTATTCGTAGTTTGCATCGGGTTGGTAAGCCGGGATGGCCCCCTAGCCGAAACAGTGCTCTACCCCCGGAGATGAATTCACGAGGCGCTACCTAAATAGCTTTCGGGGAGAACCAGCTATCTCCCGGTTTGATTGGCCTTTCACCCCCAGCCACAAGTCATCCGCTAATTTTTCAACATTAGTCGGTTCGGTCCTCCAGTTAGTGTTACCCAACCTTCAACCTGCCCATGGCTAGATCACCGGGTTTCGGGTCTATACCCTGCAACTTAACGCCCAATTAAGACTCGGTTTCCCTGCGGCTCCCCTATACGGTTAACCTTGCTACAGAATATAAGTCGCTGACCCATTATACAAAAGGTACGCAGTCACACCCGAAGGTGCTCCCACTGCTTGTACGTACACGGTTTCAGGTTCTGTTTCACTCCCCTCGCCGGGGTTCTTTTCGCCTTTCCCTCACGGTACTGGTTCACTATCGGTCAGTCAGGAGTATTTAGCCTTGGAGGATGGTCCCCCCATATTCAGACAGGATACCACGTGTCCCGCCCTACTCATCGGACTCACAGAATGTGCATTTTCATGTACGGGGCTGTCACCCTGTATCGCGCGACTTTCCAGACGCTTCCATTAACACACAAACTGATTCAGGTCCTGGGCTGTTCCCCGTTCGCTCGCCGCTACTGGGGGAATCTCGGTTGATTTCTTTTCCTCGGGGTACTTAGATGTTTCAGTTCCCCCGGTTCGCCTCGTTAACCTATGTATTCAGTTAACGATAGTGCACAAGTGCACTGGGTTTCCCCATTCGGACATCGTCGGCTGTTGCGGTTCATATCACCTTACCGACGCTTTTCGCAGATTAGCACGTCCTTCATCGCCTCTGACTGCCAGGGCATCCACCGTGTACGCTTAGTCGCTTAACCTCACAACCCACAGGCGTTTTGCAACGCATGCAGACTGCAAGCATTTGAGAGACTCGAACACATCGCTTTCATTTCTTATTACGGAGAAATGAAACAACGTGTCGTTTCAAATTTTCAGCTTGTTCCGGATTGTTAAAGAGCAAATATCTCAAACATGACTCGTAAGCCAGTTTTGAGATACTGAGCAGCGACACCTTTCACCTGTCACCAAGCAAGTGGCGTCCCCTAGGGGATTCGAACCCCTGTTGCCGCCGTGAAAGGGCGGAGTCCTAACCGCTAGACGAAGGGGACACATGAAGTGTCACGACTTCGCAGCCGTCTTGCTCATTACGTTTTCATCAGACAATCTGTGTGAGCACTTCGAAGGAAAGTATCTTCAGGTAAGGAGGTGATCCAACCGCAGGTTCCCCTACGGTTACCTTGTTACGACTTCACCCCAGTCATGAATCACAAAGTGGTAAGCGCCCTCCCGAAGGTTAAGCTACCTACTTCTTTTGCAACCCACTCCCATGGTGTGACGGGCGGTGTGTACAAGGCCCGGGAACGTATTCACCGTAGCATTCTGATCTACGATTACTAGCGATTCCGACTTCATGGAGTCGAGTTGCAGACTCCAATCCGGACTACGACGCACTTTATGAGGTCCGCTTGCTCTCGCGAGGTCGCTTCTCTTTGTATGCGCCATTGTAGCACGTGTGTAGCCCTGGCCGTAAGGGCCATGATGACTTGACGTCATCCCCACCTTCCTCCGGTTTATCACCGGCAGTCTCCTTTGAGTTCCCGACCGAATCGCTGGCAACAAAGGATAAGGGTTGCGCTCGTTGCGGGACTTAACCCAACATTTCACAACACGAGCTGACGACAGCCATGCAGCACCTGTCTCAGAGTTCCCGAAGGCACCAAAGCATCTCTGCTAAGTTCTCTGGATGTCAAGGCCAGGTAAGGTTCTTCGCGTTGCATCGAATTAAACCACATGCTCCACCGCTTGTGCGGGCCCCCGTCAATTCATTTGAGTTTTAACCTTGCGGCCGTACTCCCCAGGCGGTCGACTTAACGCGTTAGCTCCGGAAGCCACGCCTCAAGGGCACAACCTCCAAGTCGACATCGTTTACAGCGTGGACTACCAGGGTATCTAATCCTGTTTGCTCCCCACGCTTTCGCACCTGAGCGTCAGTCTTTGTCCAGGGGGCCGCCTTCGCCACCGGTATTCCTCCAGATCTCTACGCATTTCACCGCTACACCTGGAATTCTACCCCCCTCTACAAGACTCTAGCCTGCCAGTTTCGAATGCAGTTCCCAGGTTAAGCCCGGGGATTTCACATCCGACTTGACAGACCGCCTGCGTGCGCTTTACGCCCAGTAATTCCGATTAACGCTTGCACCCTCCGTATTACCGCGGCTGCTGGCACGGAGTTAGCCGGTGCTTCTTCTGCGGGTAACGTCAATGATGATGCGTATTAAACATCATCCCTTCCTCCCCGCTGAAAGTACTTTACAACCCGAAGGCCTTCTTCATACACGCGGCATGGCTGCATCAGGCTTGCGCCCATTGTGCAATATTCCCCACTGCTGCCTCCCGTAGGAGTCTGGACCGTGTCTCAGTTCCAGTGTGGCTGGTCATCCTCTCAGACCAGCTAGGGATCGTCGCCTAGGTGAGCCGTTACCCCACCTACTAGCTAATCCCATCTGGGTTCATCCGATGGTGTGAGGCCCGAAGGTCCCCCACTTTGGTCTTGCGACGTTATGCGGTATTAGCTACCGTTTCCAGTAGTTATCCCCCTCCATCGGGCAGATCCCCAGACATTACTCACCCGTCCGCCACTCGTCACCCAAGGAGCAAGCTCCTCTGTGCTACCGTTCGACTTGCATGTGTTAGGCCTGCCGCCAGCGTTCAATCTGAGCCATGATCAAACTCTTCAATTTAAGTTTGATGCTCAAAGAATTAAACTTCGTAATGAATTACGTGTTCACTCTTGAGACTTGATATTTTTTAAGTCCGTAGACTTTTGATATCAATCCTGCGAGTGCCCACACAGATTGTCTGATAAATTGTTAAAGAGCAGTGCGAGCAGCGGGTTAACCGTCTGTCGCGAGGTGGCGTATATTACGCCTTCCTCCTTCAGAGTCAATCACTTTTTCGAGATTTTTCTCTGGCGGGATGAATCACTTCGTCCCTCGCTGACCGTCTGCGTTGCCGCTTTGCCGTGTCAGTGGAGGCGCATTATAGGGAGATAATTCTGACTGACAAGCGCTAATTTAAACTTTTTGCGCGACCGCTCATTTTCCAGGCAAGGCGTTGCAAAATGCAGCAAAATCCTGGGCGAAAGGCATAAAAAACGGGCCCGCAGGCCCGTTATCGTCATTTTATCTATTGATGCGCGACAATCGCATCATCTTTCACATCCATCTCGATGGTTTTACCCGGGACCAGCGCACCAGAAAGAATCTGTTGTGCCAATGGGTTTTCAATCTGCTGTTGGATAGCACGTTTCAGCGGTCGTGCACCGTAAACCGGATCGTAACCATTTTCTCCCAACAAGCGAATTGCTTCGTCCGAAATGTGTAGCTGATAGCCACGCTCCTCCAGACGTTTATACAACCGCTGCAACTGAATCTGCGCGATAGATGCAATGTGTTTTTCACCCAACGGATGGAAGACCACCACTTCATCAATACGGTTAATAAACTCCGGACGGAAATGATGACCAACAACCGACATCACCAAATCCTTCATTTCAGGATAATCCAGCGCACCAAACCGTTCCTGAATCAAATCCGATCCCAGGTTCGAAGTCATGATTACTACCGTGTTACGGAAATCGACCGTGCGACCCTGCCCATCGGTTAAGCGGCCATCATCCAGCACCTGCAGCAAAATGTTGAACACATCCGGATGCGCTTTCTCTACCTCATCCAGCAAAATCACTGAATAGGGACGACGACGCACCGCTTCAGTCAGATAACCGCCCTCTTCATAGCCGACATATCCCGGAGGTGCCCCCACCAAACGCGATACCGAATGTTTTTCCATAAATTCGGACATGTCGATACGCACCATGGCGTCGTCGCTGTCGAACAGGAAGTTTGCCAGCGCTTTGCACAGCTCAGTTTTACCCACCCCGGTCGGCCCTAGGAACAGGAAGGAACCAATCGGACGATTCGGATCGGACAACCCTGCACGACTGCGTCGAATGGCATTCGACACCGCTTCAACCGCCTCATCCTGGCCGATAACACGCGCATGCAGCTCCTGCTCCATCCGCAGCAGTTTATCGCGTTCTCCTTCCATCATGCGGGCCACCGGAATACCGGTCCAGCGCGCCAGCACATCGGCAATTTCCACATCCGTTACGCGGTTACGTAACAGTTTCATGGTTTTGCCTTCTGACTGGGTTGCCGCTGCCAGTTGTTTCTCCAGCGCCGGGATTTTGCCGTACTGCAATTCAGACATCTGCCCCAAATCACCCACACGACGCGCCTGCTCCAGCGACAATCGCGCCTGCTCCAGTTCAGCCTTGATATTCTGCGTCCCGGTCAGAGACGCTTTTTCTGCTTTCCACTCTTCTTCCAGCTCGGCGTATTCACGCTCTTTCTGGTCGAGTTCTGTTTCCAGCATCTCCAGACGTTTAACACTGGCATCATCAGACTCTTTCTTCAGAGCCTGCTGCTCCAGTTTGAGTTGGATGATGCGGCGGTCGAGTCGATCTAGCGGTTCGGGTTTCGAATCAATTTGCAGACGAATGCTGGACGCGGCTTCATCGATCAAGTCGATGGCTTTATCCGGCAATTGACGGTCTGCAATATAACGATGCGAAAGCGTTGCCGCTGCCACAATCGCCGGGTCAGTAATCTGCACATGGTGATGCAGTTCATAACGCTCTTTCAGGCCACGCAAAATAGCGATGGTGTCTTCAACGCTCGGCTCAGCAACAAAGACTTTCTGGAAACGACGCTCCAGCGCAGCGTCTTTTTCAATGTATTGACGATATTCATCCAGCGTCGTGGCACCGACACAATGAAGCTCACCGCGCGCCAGCGCAGGTTTCAGCATATTACCGGCATCCATGGCGCCATCGGCTTTACCGGCACCCACCATGGTATGCAGCTCATCAATAAACAGGATGACGTTGCCTTCCTGCTTCGCCAGGTCGTTCAACACCCCTTTCAGGCGCTCTTCAAATTCACCACGATATTTCGCGCCAGCCACCAGCGCCCCCATGTCGAGTGCCAGTACCCGACGACCTTTCAGCCCTTCCGGTACTTCACCATTGATGATGCGCTGTGCCAGCCCCTCAACGATCGCAGTTTTACCCACCCCTGGCTCACCAATCAGTACCGGGTTATTTTTGGTACGGCGTTGCAACACCTGAATGGTACGACGTATTTCTTCGTCACGACCGATCACCGGATCGAGTTTGCCCATTTCGGCACGCTCGGTCAGATCGATGGTGTATTTTTTTAATGCCTGACGCTGATCTTCAGCCCCCTGGTCGTTCACGTTCTCTCCCCCTCGCAATTGCTCGATGGCCTTAGCGAGTTTTTCTGAGGTTGCGCCGGCAGATTTCAGTAAATCCGCCAACGAACCGCGTGAATCCAGGGCCGCCAGAACAAATAATTCAGATGAAATAAAGTTATCGTTGCGCTTTTGCGCCAGTTTGTCGCACAGGTTGAGCACACGCACCAAATCGGCGGACGGCTGTACATCGCCATCCGTGCCTTCAACTTGTGGTAATCGATTAATAGCCTGATCAATGCCGGTACGTAGGCCAGCCACATCGGCACCCGCGGCACTGAGCAACGGACGCACCGATCCGCCTTCCTGATTGAGCAATGCGCTCATCACATGAAGGGGTTCAATGAATTGATTATCGTGTCCCAGAGCAAGGGACTGTGCATCGGCCAGGGCCAACTGGAATTTGTTGGTAAGACGATCCAGACGCATGATTCCTCCCGTTACAGGTCAAAATGCTACTGGAGATTAAATGAGGTCATCCCTCAAATTTTTCAAGGTTAATGACCTGAGTTGTGAGCAAAAAATACGCTACTGGATCGTCTTGTGGCGTAAGGTTATCTCAGCCAAATCAAAGTTGCCATACGCCCGGTGATACGATCGCGTCGGAAGGAGAAAAAATCGTCGTTTTCATGCCAGGTACAGCGCGATGATCCACTGATGGAGTGCACACCTGCCGCCTGTAGACGCTGACGCGCCAACAGCCAGATGTCGGCAAAATATTTTTCCCCGACCGGACGAAATGCCGCATCGGCACGAATATCATGCGCCATAAATGCCGCTCGAACTTCGGCACCCACTTCAAAAGCCTGTGGGCCAATGGCCGGCCCCAGCCACGCATAAATCTCATTGGGGGGACAGTGAAATTGCGCCAGTGTCTGTTCCAGCACACCATTACACAAGCCACGCCACCCCGCATGGGCTGCGGCGACCTCGCTGCCATCACGGGCGCAAAATAACACGGGCAAACAATCCGCCGTCATCACAGCACAAACCACACCTGCTTCACGGGTGATCGCCGCATCCGCATCAGGAATCAAGTTATCATGGGGCAGACGCACCACATCCTGACCGTGCACCTGATTGAGCCATTGCGGCATAGCGGGCAATTGTGCCCGCTCAACCAGACGCTGACGATTAAGCATCACATGATCTTCACTGTCGCCGACATGACCGCCGAGATTCAGTGAGTTCCAGGGCGCCAGGCTTACTCCGCCGTGACGCGTTGTGGAACATGCCCGAACCAGAGCCGGTGCTGGCCAGTCCGGGATGATCAGGTCACTCATAACCAGTCCAGCTGATCGCGGAACATATCGGTGTCGGCTTTCAGGGCGTCGATCAAATCAACCATATCCTGCGGCAACGGCGCGTGCCACTCCATCTCAATACCTGTGATCGGATGGTAGAGACGCAGCATAGTCGCGTGCAACGCCTGGCGATCGAAGCCACGTAACGTCGCGATAAACTCGTCGGAAGCACCTTTCGGAGGACGAGGACGACCACCGTAAAGCGGATCGCCTACCAGCGGATGGTTGATATGGGCCATATGCACACGAATCTGGTGGGTACGCCCCGTTTCCAGACGCAGACGCAAACGGGTGTGCGCACGGAAATGTTCCATGATGCGATAATGCGTGGTCGCCGGTTTGCCCATCGGATGCACCGCCATATGGGTACGTTTGGTCGAGTGACGCGCCATCGGCTCATTTACCGTACCACCCGCCGTCATGGTGCCAATCGCTACCGCTTCGTACTCACGGGTAATTTCGCGCAGTTGCAGGGTTTCAACCAGATGGGTTTGTGCCGGAACGGTTTTTGCCACCACCATCAACCCGGTGGTGTCTTTATCCAGACGATGGACAATACCCGCACGCGGTACATCAGCGATCGGCGGATAATGGTAAAGCAGCGCATTCAGCACCGTCCCATCTGGATTGCCTGCACCAGGGTGCACCACCAGGTCGCGGGGTTTATTAATGACGATGATATCGTCGTCTTCATAGACGATATTCAACGGGATATTTTGCGCTTCCCAGCGTTGTTCTTCTTCGATTTCAGCGCTGATCGACACCTGCTCGCCGCCCAGAACCTTTTCTTTCGGTTTGTCGACCACGGTGCCATTGACGCTGACGCGACGCTCGAGGATCCATTCTTTTATGCGAGAACGTGAATAATCAGGGAACAATTCCGCCAAAGTCTGATCTAAGCGTTGTCCAAGTTGTGCTTCGGACACCGTTGCGGTGAGTTGAACTTGTTGTGCCATATACAGCTTCTTCGTTAACGTTGGGTTTTCACGGCGATGCCGTTTAATATAATGTGCTATCGTACCTGGTCATTACCGGGAGCTACACGGACAGCTTCCGCCATAACACTTTGAGGATAATCATTTCGTCATGACGCGTATGAAACATCTGGTGGCTGCTGCCACACTGAGCCTGGCACTGGTGGGTTGCTCCGGTTCTAAGGACACAGTACCGGACAGCCCGCCGTCTGAGATTTACGCCACAGCTCAGCAAAAACTGCAGGACGGTAACTTTAAAGCGGCGATTAAGCAACTGGAAGCGTTGGATAACCGCTATCCGTTTGGCCCGTATTCTCAGCAGGTACAGCTGGATTTGATCTACGCGTATTATAAAAATGCCGATCTGCCGCTGGCGCAAGCCGCTATCGCACGCTTTATGCGTCTCAACCCGACTCATCCGAACATCGACTACGTCATTTACATGAAAGGTCTGACGGATATGGCGCTGGATGATTCCGCACTACAGGGCTTCTTCGGTATTGATCGTTCCGATCGCGATCCGACCCATGCCCGTGATGCATTCCGCGACTTCTCCCAGCTGCTGCGCGGTTACCCGAACAGCCAATATGCCGCAGATGCGCAGAAACGCCTGGTGTTCCTGAAAGAGCGCCTGGCGAAGTATGAACTTTCAGTGGCGCAATTCTATACCAAGCGCGGTGCTTATGTCGCTGTTGTTAACCGTGTAGAAGGGATGATGAGAGATTATCCGGACGCGCAAGCCACTCATGAGGCGCTGCCGCTGATGGAAAATGCCTATCGCCAGCTTCAACTGACTGCTGAGGCCGATAAAGTGGCGAAAATTATCGCCGCCAATAACGCCTGATTCTCAGCCAACAAAAAAGCAGCCTTCATTGGCTGCTTTTTTTTGGTGAAAAATCAGACAAAAATCGGATTTATCGCCCCGGTTAACTCGTCAATCTTGCCCCGTTCATCCCCGCGCTTCAAGCTTTTTCCGCCACTTTCCCGGCCTTTCTCACAATTTGTTGGCATTGACAAAAAGTGACATTTTTACGTGATCTTGATCACACATTTTCCGCGTTTCCGCGGTATGCTGGACCTACCCAGACGGAAATGACAGAGAGGTTTGAATGATGATTCTGAACATTACCAGTAAACAAATGGAAATCACTGCGGCTATCCGCAACCATGTCGAAGACCGTCTCGCCAAGCTGGAAAAATGGCAAACTCACCTGATAAATCCGCACATTGTGTTATCGAAAGAGCCGAAAGAATTTGTGGCCGACGCCACGATTAACACACCAAACGGTACGCTGGTCGCCAGCGCGAAACATGATGATATGTACACCGCAATCAACGACCTGATTGCCAAGCTGGAGCGACAGCTCAATAAAGCGCAACACAAACCTGAAGCGCGTCGCGCTACCACGAGTGTTAAAGATTTTACTCCGGCGGGATAAACCCCGATTCTCTCAGCAACGCGCCTACGGGCGCGTTTTTTATTGACAGCCTTAAATCAGTGCGGTTAATCTCGGGTCACTTTATTTATGGAAACTACCATGAAACATCTGCCGTTCTTCTTCGCATTCTTTTTTACCTTCCCCTGATTGGGAGGCGATTCGTCATGTGAAAATGAATGCGAAGACGAACAACAAAGCCTCCCAACCGGGAGGCTTTTTTATTGGACAGCTTACAGGTGAGCCTTATGAACCCCGATAATCCACTGCTGGCATTACGCGACAAAATCAGCGCTGTTGATGAGAAGCTACTGACGTTACTGGCTGAGCGCCGCAGCCTGGCAGTTGAAGTGGCGCAAGCCAAACTGGCAACCCATCGCCCGATCCGCGATGTCGAACGTGAGCGTGCCCTGCTGGAAAACCTGATTACTCTTGGGAAGAAACACCAGCTTGATGCACATTACATCACACGTCTTTTCCAACTGGTGATTGAGGATTCTGTGCTGACCCAGCAGGCGTTGCTGCAAAAGAATCTCAACCATCCGCATGCTCATGCCCCGCGTATTGCGTTTCTCGGTCCGAAAGGCTCCTATTCACACCTTGCGGCACGCAAATACGCCGCCCGTCACTTCGATTCGATGGTGGAAAGTGGTTGTCTTAAGTTTCAGGATATCATTCAGCAAGTGGAAAGCGGTCAGGCTGACTATGCGGTGATGCCGATTGAGAACACCTCTTCTGGTTCCATCAATGACGTTTATGACCTGCTGCAACAAACCTCGCTGTCGATTGTGGGTGAGCTGACCATTCCTATCGAACATTGCGTGTTAGTCAGTGGCAACACCGATTTACAGCAGATTGAAACCGTCTACAGCCATCCCCAACCATTCCAACAGTGCAGCCAATTCATCAACCGTTTCCCGCAATGGAAAATTGAGTACACCGAAAGCACTGCCGCCGCGATGGAAAAAGTGGCTGCGATGAATTCACCAAAAGTCGCCGCACTCGGCAGCGAAGCCGGTGGCGAGTTGTATCAATTACAGGTGCTGGAACGTGATCTGGCTAATCAGCAGCAGAACCATACACGTTTTATTGTGCTGGCACGTAAGCCGATTGATGTCTCCGACCAGGTTCCGGCAAAGACAACGTTGATTATGGCGACGGGCCAACAGGCGGGCGCGCTGGTTGAAGCGCTGCTGGTTCTGCGTCAGCACAACCTGATCATGAGCAAGCTGGAGTCGCGCCCGATTAACGGCAACCCGTGGGAAGAGATGTTTTACATCGATGTGCAAGGCAATCTGCAATCTGACAGCATGCAGCGCGCGCTGGAAGAGTTACGCGGTCTGACGCGTTCGTTGAAAGTGCTCGGCTGTTATCCGGGTGAGAATGTGGTGCCGGTAGAGCCGCGCATCTAAGCAAAAGGGCATCCTTGCGGATGCCCTTTTCTTTTATTGTCGGCTGTCGTTGGCTGAACGCAACATGCTGCGGCTCTCAACCAGGAAGCGTTTCGCGTAGTCACCAAACCAGTGTTCCACACGCTGGAAGCTCTCAATAAACGCTTGTTTATCACCATGCTCCAGTAAGGTAATCGCCTCACCAAAGCGCTGATAGTAACGCTTAATCAGCGCGATATTGCTTTCTGAGGACATAATGATATCTGCGTAAAGCTGTGGATCCTGAGCAAACAACCGCCCAACCATCGCCAGCTCCAACCGATAAATCGGTGAGGACAATGCCAGCAGCTGATCCAGATTGACGTTCTCTTCCGCCAGATGCAGACCATACGCAAAGGTCGCGAAGTGACGCAGCGCCTGGATAAAGGCCATGTTTTGGTCATGTTCAACAGCACTGATGCGGTGGAGCCGTGCACCCCACACCTGAATCTGTTCAAGGAACCACTGATACGCCTCTGGCTGACGCCCGTCGCACCACACCACAACCTGTTTTGCCAGGCTACCACTGTCCGGACCAAACATCGGATGCAGCCCCAACACCGGGCCATTATGAGCCGCCAGCATCGCTTGCAATGGTCGATTCTTCACCGATGCCAGATCGACCAGAATGCAGTCTTCCGGCAACGTTGGCAGTTGCGCGATAATCTGTTCTGTCAGATGGATCGGTACACTGATAATCACCATACCGGCATCTTTCAATAACGCGTCAGCCTGGTCCCAATCCTCTTTATCGAGCAAGCGAACCTGATAACCAGACAAGTTCAGCATCTTCTCAAACAGACGCCCCATCTGACCACGGCCACCGACAATCACCACCGGACGCAGCGTCGGACACAGAGTTTTAAAGCCTTTGTCGTTTTCACTGGTGTAGGATTCCCGCATCAGACGGCGCAGCACATCCTCAATCAGATCCGGTGGTACACCGAGCGCCTCGGCTTCCTGACGACGTGAAGCCAGCATACTGGCTTCGCGTTCTGGCACATAAATCGGTAAGCCATAACGGCTTTTTACTTCACCTACTTCAGCAACCAGCTCGAGTCGCTTCGCCAGCAACCCGAGCAGGGCTTTATCTACTTCATCGATTTGATCGCGTAGCGCGGTCAGTTCAGCCACCATGACTCATTACACCTCGTGTGACAGACGCGCCGACAGCACTCCCTGCAGATCCTGATGGATTTCGCGCAGTAAGGTTTCGGTAGTATCCCAGTTGATGCAGGCATCGGTGACGGACACACCGTATTTCATCTCACTACGCGGCTGCTCAGATGACTGGTTGCCTTCATGAATATGGCTTTCCAGCATCAGGCCAATAATGGAGCGGTTTCCATCTTTAATCTGGGCAATAGCCGATTCGGCTACTCCGGGCTGACGGCGATAGTCTTTGTTAGAATTGCCATGGCTGCAATCTATCATTAAGGCCGGACGCAGTCCCGCTTTGAGCATCTCTTTTTCACACTGTGCAACATCTTCCGGGCCGTAATTGGGTGCTTTACCACCACGCAGGATCACATGACCATCCGGATTGCCCTGGGTCTGCAACAGGCAAACCTGACCGGCCTGGTTGATACCGACAAAACGGTGCGGCATCGCAGCAGCGCGCATGGCGTTAATTGCAGTGCCCAGGCTACCATCAGTACCGTTTTTAAAGCCAACCGGCATGGAAAGACCTGAAGCCATCTCGCGATGGGTCTGAGATTCGGTGGTACGCGCACCAATCGCTGACCAGCTGAACAGATCACCAAGGTATTGTGGGCTATTCGGATCGAGCGCTTCCGTCGCCAGCGGCAGTCCCATCTCCACGAGGTTCACCAGCAGCTGACGCGCAATGTGCAGCCCGGCTTCCATATCAAACGAGTTGTTCATATAGGGATCGTTGATCAACCC
The DNA here is from genome assembly GCF_059730565.1 of Pantoea sp. X-Soil-TKNS-1279. Taxonomy (NCBI): domain Bacteria; kingdom Pseudomonadati; phylum Pseudomonadota; class Gammaproteobacteria; order Enterobacterales; family Erwiniaceae; genus Pantoea; species Pantoea sp. X-Soil-TKNS-1279. Next base: position 3,336,436 of record NZ_AP035948.1, read on the forward strand.
TTTCCAGCCGACGGTAGTACGGGGTTTCTCAAAATAGACACGCATAACGATGTACAGCTGATCCTTCAACTGTTCAGAAAGGTTTTTCAACAGACCCGCGTATTCAAGTGCAGCTTCAGTATCGTGGATTGAACAAGGACCACATACCACCAGCAGTCGCGGATCGCGGCCAGCGATGATATCGGAGATAGTCTGACGTGAAGCGGCAATTTGCGCTTCCTGAGCAGCACTCAGCGGGAATTTCGCCTTCAGTTCTCCGGGGGTAATTAAAATTTGTTCATCGGCGATATGCACATTGTTCAGCGCGTCTTTTTGCATGATAGCGATCCTTTTTACTCGTTTATGCGTGTTGGGATCCTCACTGAGGATGGCGCTCACTTTACCATAAGCCGTAAATGATGCAATCCACAGATGTACACTTTTATTACCACATCATTTCCTCACCATGAAAAATATAAATTTATTATTTTAAAAACATGATGTTAAATTAAAAAAATACCCCACAAGCCCAATAAGTAAGTGTAAATAATTAATTACACCAACATTCAAAACAACATAAGATTATTGCGCCGACCTGCGCTAACATTCTGTTATACGTAGCTTTTCAGGATCAGTTTTATGAGTATTCGCCATGTTGGTCTTCGACCTTTTCATTTGCAGGACGCCGCCTCTTTTGCCCAGGCAGTGAATGAATCCCTCACCAGTCTGACGCCCTGGATGGCGTGGGCACACGATAATTATTGCAGCGATGAGGCTAGCAGTTGGATCAACTTTACTCATATCCAGCGCGTCAAAGGAGAAGCCGAAGAGTTCGCGATTGTCGATGAAAACGATCAGTTGCTGGGCGGTGCCGGTATTCGTTTTGCTCAACAGCCTGGAGAATTTTGCGCATTAGGTTATTGGGTCCGATCGACAGCTCAGCGTCAGGGAGTAGCAACACGCGCAGTCGCCCAACTGATTGCGTTAGGCTTCCAGTCACCCGAGGTGAAGTTGCTGGAGATTCTTGCAGCAGCAGATAACCGCGCCAGCCGCGCAGTGGCAGAGCGCAGTGGCTTCAGCTTTGTCGATTACCGCTACGGTTTAATCGTGCTGGAAAGTGGCCCGGTGAATACCGCCATTTATCACTTAAAACGCGGATAAAAAAAGGGGCTGGCAGATGCCAACCCCTTGTTTGCTATTAACTTTGAGATGTCGCTTACGCGAGCTCTTAGTTAAGACGCTCTTTGATACGAGCAGACTTACCAGTACGCTCACGCAGGTAGTACAGTTTGGCTTGACGCACAGCACCACGACGTTTAACAGCGATGCTGTCAATTACCGGAGAGTGAGTCTGGAAGACACGCTCAACGCCTTCGCCGTTAGAAATCTTGCGAACAGTGAATGCAGAGTGCAGACCGCGGTTACGAATAGCGATAACCACGCCCTCGAATGCCTGCAGACGTTTCTTAGAACCTTCAACGACCCATACTTTCACTTCCACGGTATCACCCGGACGGAAGGAAGGTACGTCCTGTTTCATCTGCTCTTGTTCAAGTTGCTTGATAATGTTGCTCATAATTAAATCTCTTATCCTGGGTAAACTGATAGTCAGGGAAGATTACTCTTCCGCCTCATCGTTTTGTTGCTGCTGATGTTCACGCTTGAACTCAGTAAGCAACCTTGCTTGCTCTTCAGTCAGAGCCAGGTTTTCCAGAAGTTCAGGTCTTCTCAGCCAGGTACGGCCTAGCGACTGTTTCAGGCGCCAACGGCGAATATCGGCATGGTTCCCCGACAGTAAAACTGCCGGTACATCCATTCCTTCTAACACTTCAGGTCGGGTATAGTGCGGGCAATCCAGCAAACCATCCGAGAACGAATCCTCATCGGCTGACGCCTGTTTTCCCAGCACGCCAGGAATAAACCGGGCGACCGAGTCAATTAACGTCATGGCTGGCAGCTCACCGCCACTGAGTACGTAATCACCGATTGACCATTCTTCATCAATTTCGGTTTGAATAACGCGCTCATCTATTCCTTCATAGCGACCACAGACCAGAATCAACTTCTGATGTGTCGCCAGTTCGCAAACGCCCTGTTGGTCGAGTTTGCGTCCCTGAGGTGAAAGATAAATCACCTTAGCACCTTCCCCCGCCGCTGCTTTCGCTGCGTGGATGGCGTCCCGCAAGGGTTGCACCATCATCAACATCCCCGGTCCGCCGCCGTAAGGACGATCGTCTACGGTACGGTGCCGGTCGTGCGCGAAGTCACGAGGACTCCAGCTCTCGATGTTGAGCAGGCCATTTTTTACTGCCCGGCCAGTTACCCCGTAATCGGTAATAGCGCGAAACATCTCTGGAAACAGGCTAATAACACCAATCCACATCGCGTTCGCCGTTGCGTTACCGGTTTGTCCGGAGATCAAAAACCAGGATCCCAATCTACTTCAATAGTGCCAGTAGAGAGATCGACTTTCTTGATAACCTGTTCATCAAGAAACGGTATTAACCGTTCCTGTGCACCGAATGCATCTTTCAGGTTTGCCTTAACGACGAGAACGTCGTTCGAGCCGGTCTCCATCAAATCAATGACTTTGCCCATTTCGTAGCCTTCGAGGTTTACTACTTTGCAACCCATCAGGTCTTTCCAGTAGTAATCACCCTCTTCCAGCGGTGGCAGCTGCGCGGAATCAACCGTAATTTCGCAATTGGTTAATTGAGCCGCGGCATCCCGATCGTCAACGCCTTTGACTTTGATGATCAGGTCCTGATTGTGGTGCTTCCAGCCTTCCAGTTCGACCAGCTGCCATTGACCGGCGTGCTGAATAAACCAGGGCTGATAGTCGAAGATACTTTCGGCTTCTTCGGTGGAAGAAAACACTTTGAGCCAGCCCCGAATGCCGTAAGCGGCACCCATCTTCCCCAGTACAACCGGGTTAGCGGGAGGCTGTGCGGCAGGTTTTCTGCTCATGCTCACCACCGTGACAGATTAAGCTGCTTTTTTTGCTTCTTTGATCAGCGCGTTAACGCGATCAGAAAGCGTTGCGCCCTGGCCAACCCAGTGCTCAATACGGTCCAGATCCAGACGCAGACCTTCAGCCTGACCAGCAGCGATCGGGTTGAAGAAACCTACGCGCTCGATGAAGCGACCGTTACGAGCATTGCGGCTGTCAGTAACGACGACCTGATAGAACGGACGCTTTTTAGCGCCGTGACGTGCCAAACGAATGGTTACCATAACATCCTCATTAGTTAATAAAACAACCGGGCCCCATCGAGGAACGGGGCCCGGGTGCAATATAAAAAGCCCGAAAATTTTACTCATTTTGGCGCAAAAAGCAACCTGAGCATCTCACTTTTCCGGCATTTAGCCGGTCACCTTAGCGACCGGGGAATCCTGGCGGCATCATGCCCTTCATACTGCGCATCATTTTCGCCATGCCGCCCTTCTTCATTTTCTTCATCATGCGCTGCATATCATCGAACTGCTTCAGCAGTCGGTTAACATCCTGCACCTGCATGCCTGAACCCAGAGCGATACGGCGTTTGCGGGAACCTTTGATGATTTCCGGCTTCTCGCGCTCTTTGCGCGTCATCGAGTTGATGATCGCTTCCATACGCACCAGCAGCTTATCGTCCATCTGCGATTTCACGTTATCCGGCAACTGTCCCATGCCCGGCAGCTTGCTCATCAAACTTGTCATGCCGCCCATGTTGCGCATCTGCTTCAGCTGATCAAGGAAGTCATTGAGGTCAAAGCCATCGCCGGTTTTCAGTTTCTTCGCCAGCTTCTCCGCCTGATCGCGGTCAACCTTGCTTTCGATATCTTCAATCAGCGACAGCACATCGCCCATGCCGAGGATACGTGAGGCGATACGATCCGGATAGAACGGCTCCAGCGCTTCAGTTTTTTCACCAACACCCATGAATTTGATGGGCTTACCGGTAATGTGACGAATCGACAGCGCCGCACCACCGCGGGCATCACCATCGACTTTGGTCAGGATCACACCGGTTAACGGCAGCGCTTCGTTGAACGCTTTCGCGGTGTTGGCAGCATCCTGGCCGGTCATCGCATCCACAACAAACAGGGTTTCTACCGGATTGATCGCGGCATGAACCTGCTTGATTTCGTCCATCATCGCTTCGTCAACGTGCAGACGACCGGCGGTATCCACTAACAGGACGTCGTAGAATTGCAGGCGCGCTTCTTTCAACGCGTTGTTGACGATATCAACAGGCTTCTGGCTCAGGTCCGACGGACAAAAATCCACGCCAACCTGCTGCGCCAATGTTTCCAGCTGACGGATCGCCGCCGGGCGATAGACGTCAGCGGAGACAACCAGCACTTTTTTCTTATGCTTCTCACGCAGGAATTTACCCAGCTTGGCGACACTGGTAGTTTTACCCGCACCTTGCAGGCCAGCCATCAGCACCACAGCCGGCGGCTGCGCGGCCAGGTTGAGTGCATTATTTTCTGCACCCATCGCCTCGACCAGTTCATTGCGAACAATTTTGATGAATTCCTGACCTGGCGTCAGGCTTTTGTTCACATCATGGCCGACCGCGCGCTCTTTAACGCGGTTGATAAATTCACGGACTACCGGCAGCGCGACATCCGCCTCCAGCAACGCCATACGTACTTCACGCAGCGTGTCCTTGATGTTGTCTTCGGTCAGCCTTCCGCGGCCGCTGATATTGCGCAGGGTTTGCGACAAACGATCGGTTAAATTATCAAACATGCTCTCTCACTTAGAAACATAGCGAGGCCGCCTGGGCGACACAATGCGGCGGATTATAACACGAAGCCAGGCCGATCTCTGCAATTGACCTTCAGATCGTTTGGAGCCTGCTGCGGCTGACGTTATACTGCTTTTTTCCTTATCTGACTGACACCTGAAAGGATCTATGTTCGTTTTCGCGATCGTGGCGTTGTTCGCCTACTCTCTCAGCCTTGCTTTGATCATCCCCAGCCTGCTGAAACGCAATGGTGGCTGGCGGCGTTTTGCTGTGCTTTCCGCCTGTGTGGCGTTAATAGCCCACGCCGTGGCGTTACAACAACGCATTTTTGCCGTCGATAACGGGCAAAATCTCAGCCTGTTAAATATTGGCTCGCTGGTCAGCCTGCTGATTTGCGCCATTATGACTATCGTCGCCTCGCGCAATCGCGGTTGGCTGCTGCTGCCGGTTGTCTATAGCTTTGCATTGATCAATCTGGCGTTTGCCACTTTCGTGCCTAACGCTTTTATTACCCATCTGGAAACCACGCCAGGCATGATGATCCACATCGGTCTGTCGCTATTTGCCTACGCGACCCTGATTATTGCCGCGCTGTATGCGCTGCAACTGGCGTGGATCGATTATCAGCTGAAAAATAAAAAGCTGGCCTTCACTCAGGATATGCCGCCGCTGCTCAGCATTGAGCGCAAAATGTTTCACATCACCCAGATTGGCGTCGTGCTGCTGACATTGGTGCTGGTGACCGGTCTGTTCTATATGCACAATCTGTTCAGCGCCGAGAATGTGGATAAAGCGGTGCTGTCGATCATTGCCTGGTTTGTTTATATCGTTTTGCTCTGGGGACACTACCACGAGGGCTGGCGCGGTCGCCGTGTCGTCTGGTTCAATTGCAGCGGTGCAATTTTGCTGACAATGGCCTACTTTGGCAGCCGCGTACTGCAACACCTGCTCACCCAATCTTCTCACTAAAGGAATTTTTGCGTTGGAACATGTTTCAACCACCACGCTGATCATCACGCTGGTCATCATGGTGCTGGTCTCGGCCTATTTCTCCGGTTCTGAGACCGGCATGATGACGCTCAATCGCTACAAACTGCGCCATCAGGCGAAAAACGGTCAGCGCAGCGCGCGCCGCGTCGAGAAGTTGCTGCGTCGCCCTGATCGTTTGATCAGCCTGGTGTTGATCGGCAACAACCTGGTCAACATCCTGGCATCAGCGTTAGGCACCATCGTGGGTATGCGTTTATACGGCGACGCCGGAGTAGCGATTGCCACCGGTATCCTGACTTTTGTGGTGTTGGTTTTCGCCGAGGTTCTGCCTAAAACGATTGCTGCGCTCTACCCGGAGAAGGTCGCTTATCCCAGCAGTTTTCTCCTCGCGCCCCTGCAATACGTCATGCTACCGCTGGTCTGGCTGTTGAATACCATTACGCGAGTTCTGATGCGGATGGTCGGCATTAAAACCGATGGTTCAATTAGCTCAGCGTTGAGTAAAGAAGAACTACGTACCATTGTGTATGAATCGCGTAGCCTTATGTCGCGTCGCAATCAGGATATGCTGCTGTCCGTGCTGGATCTGGAAAAGGTTGGCGTTGAAGACATCATGGTGCCGCGCAACGAGATTGTCGGCATTAACGTTAACGACGACTGGAAATCGGTGGTGCGTCAGCTCAGCCATTCGCCGCATGGCCGTATTGTTTTGTTTCGCGACTCACTGGACGACTGTGTTGGCATGCTGCGTGTGCGCGAAGCCTGGCGCATGATGACCGAGAAAAAAGAGTTTAACAAAGAAACGCTACTGCGTGCTGCCGACGAAATCTACTATGTGCCTGAAGGGACACCGCTGAACGTTCAACTGGTGAAATTCCAGCGCAATAAGAAGAAGGTCGGACTGGTCGTTGATGAATACGGCGATATCAAAGGTCTGGTAACCATCGAAGATATCCTTGAAGAAATCGTCGGTGATTTCACCACCTCAATGTCTCCCACGCTGGCAGAAGAAGTGATGCCGCAGAATGACGGTTCAGTGCTGATTGAGGGGGGTGCTAACGTGCGCGAAATTAACAAAGCGTTCAACTGGTCACTGCCGGAAGAGGAAGCCCGCACCATCAACGGTATGCTGCTGGAAGTGCTGGAAGAGATTCCGCAGGTGAATACTCAGGTTCAGGTCGGCAAGTATGATATCGATATTCTCGATGTGCAGGACAACATGGTGAAGCAGGTGCGCATTACACCGCACACGCCGCTCAAATCATCAATTGGTTCCTGACATAAAAATGCCGCGATTAACGCGGCATTTTTCTTTCTGCATCAATAGCAACTAGATGTGCAGTTCGTGCAATTTTTCTTCCGGCAGTTTCAGCTCGTCGTTATAGTTAACGCCAATCTCATGTGCCAGCACGTTGCGCGCAATCTGCTGCGCTTCGTCCAGTGAGTGCAGCTTGTAGCTACCACATTGATACTCGTTCAATTCCGGGATCTGGTTCTGCTCTTTAACTTTCAGAACGTCTTCCATCGCCCCTTTCCACGCTTTTGCCACACGCTGCTCATCCGGCGCGCCAATCAGGCTCATGTAAAAACCCGTGCGGCAACCCATCGGTGAAATATCGACGATTTCCACGCCTTCACCATTCAGGTGGTTACGCATAAATCCGGCGAAAAGATGCTCCAGCGTATGAATACCGCGCTCGGTCAGAATCTCTTTGTTTGGTCGGCAGAAGCGCAGGTCAAAAACGGTGATGGTATCGCCATGAGGAGTTTTCATGGTTTTCGCAACACGCACTGCGGGCGCCGCCATGATGGTGTGATCTACAGTAAAACTATCCAGCAGTGGCATATTGTCACCTCCTGTTTTGAGAATTTTTTTTAAAACGATGAAACTTTTCTGTTCGCCCAACGTCTGAATATATGAAAGACGCGCATTTGTTATCATCATCCCTGACAACAGAGATGTTAATTCGGCCACAGTGATGTGGCCTTTTCTTTTTTACCCTTCCCGGCTGGCGAGATAGCTGGCGAAATCCAGCGTATCACTCTGTTCCAGCGTCTCCTGCGCGAGCACGGAAGCCTGTGCCTGACGCGTAAAATCATCCTCGCTCAGAACCTCAAGCGGCTCTTCACACAACAGATGACGATACTGTTCAGCCAATGCCACACCGGTTCCGGTCAAACCATTTTCCTTCATCGCATGAAGGATACGCGCCGAATAGGTTAGCTCAGGATCATCAAACGATGCCACCAGTTGATCGCAAACCTGTTGATATTGCGTGCTGCCCTCGTTGCTGTCGAGCACTTCTGCCACCCGACGCAGATCCGCAAACAACGCCTTGCCCACTTCAACCAGGGTATGCTGCGTCGCGCTGCATCCCACGGCAATCATCTGGCCCGGCTTACGACCTTCCAGCACCACACGATTCCAGTTTTTGCGGCTACAGAGCAACTCATCCGCGCTCATTTCCGGCGCATCCGCCAGCGTACACCAAATCAGGAACAAGTCGAGGAAACGCACCTGATTGGCATCGACACCAATCGCGGAGAACGGATTGATGTCCAGCGAGCGAACTTCAATATATTCAATGCCGCCGCGTTGTAGCGCGTCTGAAGGTGCTTCACCGCTACGTGTCACGCGTTTCGGACGAATCGGCGCATACAACTCGTTCTCAATTTGCAGCACATTCGTGTTCAGCTGCAACCAGTTACCATCGGCATCTTTGGTGCCAATGGCAGCGTATTCTTCAGAAGGTGTTTTGATCGCCGCTTTTAATGCCGCCACATAGCCTTCCAACGAGTTAAAGGTGATACCCAGTCCACTTTGCGATTTGTTGGTATAGCCAAGATCGCTCAAACGCAATGAGGTGGCATACGGCAGCCACAACGTACCTTTATCGTTCGTTTCAAACGGCAGATTGCTTTCCCGACCTTGCAGGAAGCTGGAGCAAATGGCTGGTGATGCGCCAAACAAATACGGGATCACCCAGCCGAAACGGTAGTAGTTACGAATAAGGCGCAGATACCCGGCGGAGATGGTCTCCTTACCGCTTTCCGCGTCTTTGACATCCGCCCACTCACGCCAGAATGACAGCGGCAGTGAGAAATTGTAATGGATGCCTGAAATGGTCTGCATCAGCGCGCCATAACGGTTTTTCAAGCCCTGACGATACAACGTCTTCATTTTGCCGATATTGGAGCTGCCATATTGCGCCAGCTCGATTTTATCCGCATCGTCGATGATACAGGGCATGCTAAACGGCCACATGCGCTCCTGACCCAGCTCACGCGCCACATGGCGGTGAATATCGCGCAGGAAACTGAGCATGTGATCAATGTTCTGATCAACAGGCGTGATGAACTCGAGCAGCGTTTCAGCGAAATCGGTGGTAATCCAATCATGCTTCAGCGCTGACCCCAGGGACTCAGGGTGCCCGGTGGTTGCCAGGTGACCATCTGGCTCGACACGCAACGTTTCGCGTTCAATGCCACGGCCGATACCCTTTAACGCGTCGGGATGCGCTTCCAGCCAGGAAAGCGCTTTTGATACGTCCGGGATCACATTAACCTCCCGCTGTGCGAATAATTTATTTTTGTTCAGCATAATGTTAACCGTAGCCTCGAATCTGTGCGAATCAATGCCACCATTGCAAACCTTGCAAAGTGACCGTCGCGATAACGATGTAACGCAGTGTTTTACCGATGGCGAGAAACAACAACGCCGGAAGCCAGCCAACGCGCAACCAGCCTGCGAAGACGCAGAGCAGATCGCCCACCACGGGTAGCCAGCTAAACAACAGGGCTGCAGGTCCGAATCGGTGTAACCACGTCATTGCTGTGTTATGCCATCTCCCCTGCCCTTTTGGTGGCATCAGGCGACCAAGAAAAATGTTCGTCAAGCCGCCCAGCGTGTTTCCCACTGATGCAGCCAATAGCAACCCATAGACCGACCCTTTTTGGGCGATCAGTAGGGCAACCAGCATCGCTTCTGAGCTTCCCGGAAGGAGAGTGGCACTCAGAAAGCTACTGCCAAATAACGAGCCATAAGTCAGATAGTCATTCACAGTAAACGGACATCAACCACATCCATACCTGCCGCTTTAGCTGCCTGCACGCCAAAATCAGCATCTTCAAATACCACACATCGTGCGGGAGCAACGCCCATCAGCTCGGCGCAGCGCAAAAAGGTATCAGGTTGCGGTTTATGGCGCAGGACATCATCGGCGCCGACGACTGCGGTAAAAAGATGATAAACCCCTAACTGCTTCAGCAACGCTTCCGCCAGGCTGTGTTCACTGCCGGTCCCCACCGCCATCGGACGACGGCCATGATAAGCCTTGACCACTTCCATCAACGGCAACGGACGAACGCTATCCAGCAACATCGCTTTGAAGGCCACGGTCTTTTCCGCCGCCAGCTGATGTGGATCATGCGTAGCGTTGTTTTGCTCGATGATAAATTGCGCCAGCTGCCAGGTAGGCGCACCGTTAAAGCTCACCATTTTTTCGTCATCAATGGTGAAACCATAGCGGCTGAGAACCTGATGCCAGGCTTTTCGATGTGTCGGCTCGGAATCGAGAATCGTGCCGTCCATATCGAAAATCAAGGCGTCGTATTGGTCGTACATTGTCACTCCGGACATCCTGCAAAGGTGCCCTTACTTTAACGTAATGCGCTCAGGTTGTCGCCAGGTGTGCTTAACAGCAAATGCTTTGAAAGCATTAGCAATTTTGGATTTAAGAAAAAGGTGAGAAAACGGTACCGCGCATAAATGACGGTTAATTCAGTGTTTTTATTTGAACGGCGAGTAAAGAGGAGAGAATGGTGCATCCAGGAGGATTCGAACCTCCGACCGCTCGGTTCGTAGCCGAGTACTCTATCCAGCTGAGCTATGGATGCATTGAGAGTTTTTCTTGCGACGGACTGACTGAAGTTGATGATGAGACAAAGAATGGTGCATCCAGGAGGATTCGAACCTCCGACCGCTCGGTTCGTAGCCGAGTACTCTATCCAGCTGAGCTATGGATGCATTGAGAGATTTTCTTGCGATGGACTTACTGAAATCAACCTGGGAATGATACGAAGAATGGTGCATCCAGGAGGATTCGAACCTCCGACCGCTCGGTTCGTAGCCGAGTACTCTATCCAGCTGAGCTATGGATGCATTTCTGAAAATTCTTGTACAACGCAGGGTGCTAACAACTCACCACGAAAGGAACTGCTCGTTCACTCTTTACGACATCTTTTTCGATGGTGCATCCAGGAGGATTCGAACCTCCGACCGCTCGGTTCGTAGCCGAGTACTCTATCCAGCTGAGCTATGGATGCATCGAAAAATGGCGGTGAGGCGGGGATTCGAACCCCGGATGCAGCTTTTGACCGCATACTCCCTTAGCAGGGGAGCGCCTTCAGCCTCTCGGCCACCTCACCTTACGCGTTCTTACGAACTGTGCTGCTGAACTTTGTTTCCGCTCATCGGCACTGCGTGGCGCACATATTACTTTCCCGCACTTATAAGTCAAACAATTTTTCCCACTACAAGTTTGTTTGCACAAATGACAAACAATCCGCGCAATTTGCCGACAAAAAGAGTGATTAATCAACAGTAAAAGGTCGATACAGATAACAAAATGAGAAAGAGGAAAATAACAGGAAAAGCAGAAAAGCAGGGGAAAAGCGGTAGCGCCTCGCCGCAAAGCGAGGCGCTGAATCCGTTAGTAACTCGTAGGCTGAGCTTTTTCTGCCTGGATGCGCTGATAGATCTCTTCGCGATGCACTGAAACCTCTTTAGGTGCATTGACGCCAATACGGACCTGGTTACCTTTAACTCCCAGCACCGTTACAGTCACCTCATCGCCAATCATGAGGGTTTCACCAACTCGACGAGTTAGAATAAGCATTCTTTGCTCCTTGAAAGATTAAAAGAGTCGGGCCTGTTCGGGTTCCCGGCCATATCCATCATATACTGCCGAACAATGTCTATGACAAATACACCATTGTGGTTTGTCACGCCAATACATTCTGCTGATAGTTAGTTTAGCCGAAATACACTGCCTCAACCTGACTTTGTCATTACCTGGTGCACATCGCGTTAAAAAGCGCCGGAACATCTGTTCCTGGCGCTCCTCACGATGCTTAGTTTTATTTCGTTACAGTCGATTGCTAACCCAGTCCTGCACACCTGCAAGCGCACCGGCCAGCGCCTGCGGATTAGTACCGCCCGCCTGTGCCATATCCGGACGGCCACCGCCTTTACCACCGACCTGTGCGGCCAGCTCACCGACCAGTTCACCCGCTTTGACGCGGTCAGTCAGGTCTTTGGTTACCCCGGCAATCAGTGACACTTTGCCTTCAGCAACGGTTGCCAGCACGATAATCGCGGAACCAAGCTGGTTTTTCAGATCATCCATCATAGTACGCAACATCTTAGGCTCAACGTTGCTCAGTTCGCTCACCAGCAGCTTGGTGCCTTTCACATCCACGGCTTTACTACTGAGGGATGCGCTCTCTTGCGCAGCCTGCTGGTCACGCAGTTGCTGCAACTCTTTTTCCAGAGCACGTACGTGATCTACCAGACCACGCACTTTTTCGTTCAGATTGCTGCTATTGGCTTTCACCAGATGCGCGATATCCTGCAACTGGTGGCTTTGCGCATTAACTTGCGCCAGAGCGCCTTCACCGGTAACGGCTTCAATACGACGCACGCCGGCTGCGGTACCTGACTCAGACTGAATGCGGAACAGGCCAATATCACCGGTACGTGCTGCGTGCGTACCACCACAAAGCTCAGTGGAGAAATCACCCATGCTCAGCACGCGTACGCGCTGGTCGTATTTCTCGCCAAACAACGCCATTGCGCCCTTCGCTTTGGCTGCTTCCAGGTCCATGATATTGGTTTCAACTGCCAGGTTACGACGAATCTGGGCGTTGACGATATCTTCAACCTGACGGATTTCCTGCGGTTTCATCGCTTCAAAATGGGAGAAGTCGAAACGCAGGTATTTGTCGTTTACCAGCGAGCCTTTCTGCGCTACATGGTCACCGAGAACCTGACGCAACGCAGCATGCAGCAGGTGTGTCGCCGAGTGGTTCAGGCGAATACGTGCGCGACGCTCTTCATCAACCTGTGCATTCAGGCGATCGCCGACACGCAGTTGACCTTGGGTAAGCTTACCGATATGACCAATCGCCTGACCATACTTCTGTGTATCCTGGACGCTAAATTCAGCATTATTCCCAGCCAGTACACCGGTATCACCCACCTGCCCGCCTGACTCACCGTAAAACGGCGTTTCATCCAGTACTACTACCGCGTCCTGCCCTGCGCTGACCTGATCAACCGCTTGACCGTCAACAAACAGCGCCTGCACCGTGGAAGCCAACGCCAACTGGTCGTAGCCTTTAAACGCTGAGGCCGAGTCAATACGAATTACGCTGTTATAATCGGCACCAAAGCCACTGGCTTCGCGTGCGCGCTGGCGTTGCTGCTCCATCGCCACTTCAAAACCAGCTTCATCGATCTTCAGATTACGCTCACGGCAGACGTCTGCTGTCAGGTCTACCGGGAAGCCGAAGGTGTCATAGAGACGGAAGACGGTTTCACCATCAAGAGTATCACCCTGTAGTTTTGCCAGCTCTTCATCCAGCAATGCCAGACCACGCTCCAGCGTTTTCGCGAACTGCTCTTCTTCCGCTTTCAGAACATTCTCTACCTGAGCCTGCTGGCGTTGCAGATCTTCACCCGCTGAACCCATCACTTCAATCAGCGGTGCAACCAGTTTGTAGAAGAAGGCATCTTTTGCGCCAAGCATATTACCGTGACGTACTGCACGACGAATGATGCGACGCAGCACATAACCACGGTTTTCATTCGAAGGGATCACACCATCAGCAATCAGGAAAGCACAGGAACGGATATGGTCAGCAATAACGCGCAGTGATTTGTTGCTGAGGTCAGTCGCACCCGTCACTTCAGCCACTGATTTAATCAGTTTGGCGAACAGGTCGATTTCGTAGTTGGAGTTTACGTGCTGCAATACCGCGGCAATACGCTCCAGGCCCATGCCGGTATCCACCGAAGGTTTTGGCAGCGGCAGCATGGTACCGTCGGCCTGACGGTTGAACTGCATGAACACGATATTCCAGATTTCAATGTAACGGTCGCCATCTTCTTCCGGGCTTCCCGGCGGGCCACCCCAAATATGATCGCCATGATCGAAGAAGATTTCACTGCACGGGCCGCACGGGCCGGTATCACCCATCTGCCAGAAGTTATCAGAAGCGTAAGCGCTACCTTTGTTATCACCGATGCGAATAATACGTTCGCGTGGAATACCAATGTCATTCGCCCAGATGTCATAGGCTTCATCGTCCGTTTCATAGACGGTGACCCAAAGACGTTCTTTCGGCAGCTTAAACCACTGCTCACCCGTCAGCAGTTCCCAGGCGTATGCAATCGCGTCTTTTTTGAAATAGTCGCCAAAGCTGAAGTTGCCCAACATTTCAAAGAAGGTGTGATGGCGTGCAGTGTAGCCCACGTTTTCGAGATCGTTGTGCTTACCACCGGCACGCACACAACGCTGCGCCGTGGTCGCACGCGAGTAATCGCGCTTATCCTGACCGAGGAAAACGTCTTTAAACTGGTTCATCCCGGCGTTGGTAAACAGCAGCGTCGGGTCGTTGTTCGGTACGAGGGAGCTGCTGGCTACAACCTGATGTCCCTTGCTATGAAAAAAGTCGAGAAACGCTTGACGGATCTCAGCAGTGCTCTTGCTCATAAATTTCCTGGAATCACGCTAACGAACGTTCCCTTTCGTCTGGCAAGCCGCATGCGCCCGACCCACCGCTGACTGAGGAACAAAAAGTGGGAATAAGATAAATTTTCTTCAGTGGGAAGTAAAATCCCATCGCCTTTCAGTCATCAAAATTTCTGAAAATGGCCTGAATATCTTCCATCAAAAAGCCTTTTGTCATCAAAAAACGCTGGACCTTGCTCTTCCCAGCCCAGTCTTTTGGTAACGGTTCGCCAAACTTGCGCGTTGCCAGGCTAGCGGCGCACGCCACCCAGTTGACCTCAGTATCAAACAGCGCTTGGTCAATTTCATCGCGCGCGATGCCCTTTTGTTGCAGCTCCATACGGATACGTTGTGGGCCATAACCTTTGCGACTGCGGCTCAGGATAAAACGCTCCGTGAAACGTTGATCGTTTAACCAACCGTTTTGCTGACACCAATCAACCACCTGATCCAGCAGTTCATCCGGGATCGGTTCGACCGCTTCCTGCTTCATCCAGGCTGAGCGTTGATTGGAAAGTTGTAGTTTTCCCTTCAGCTCTTCACGGCTGTGATCACGCTGAGACAGGATGCGCATCGCACGATCCAGTAAGCGGGAAAACGTTGGCGCGGGTGTCGGTGATGATGACATATGATCTACCTTGTTCAGACAGTGGCGCAGGGTAAAGCAAGAATTCAAAGAGGGAAAGTGCTGGCGGGGAAAAACAAAACGGGAGCAGAACGCTCCCGTTGA
Source organism: Pantoea sp. X-Soil-TKNS-1279 (assembly GCF_059730565.1). Lineage (NCBI taxonomy): Bacteria > Pseudomonadati > Pseudomonadota > Gammaproteobacteria > Enterobacterales > Erwiniaceae > Pantoea > Pantoea sp. X-Soil-TKNS-1279. Next base: position 3,351,663 of record NZ_AP035948.1, read on the forward strand.
GGTATCAAAAATCTTCGTTGGTTTCGCTGGCTTCTTCGTAGTCGTCAGCGGAAACATCCGCAGCAGCACCAGTGACGGTTGCACCGGTCAGCAGCATATCGCGCAGCTTCTGATCGATTTCATTGGCAATCGCCGGGTTCTCTTTCAGGAAGTTGGTCGCGTTGGCCTTACCCTGACCAATCTTGTCGCCGTTATAGCTGTACCAGGCACCCGCTTTTTCAACCAGCTTGTGCTTCACGCCCAGATCGACCAGTTCACCGAAGGTATTGATGCCTTCACCGTACATAATCTGGAACTCAGCCTGTTTGAACGGTGCCGCAACTTTGTTTTTCACCACTTTCACGCGCGTTTCGCTACCCACGACCTCGTCACCTTCTTTAATGGCACCGATGCGGCGAATATCGAGACGTACGGAAGCATAAAATTTCAGTGCGTTACCACCGGTGGTGGTTTCCGGGTTACCGAACATCACACCAATTTTCATACGAATCTGGTTAATGAAAATCAGCAGCGTGTTGGACTGCTTCAGGTTACCGGCCAGCTTACGCATCGCCTGGCTCATCATTCGTGCAGCCAGACCCATATGGGAGTCACCAATCTCGCCTTCAATTTCGGCTTTCGGCGTCAGCGCAGCAACGGAGTCAACAATGATGACATCGACCGCACCGGAACGCGCCAGCGCGTCACAAATTTCCAGCGCCTGCTCACCGGTATCCGGCTGAGAACACAGCAGGTTATCGATATCAACACCCAGTTTTTTCGCGTAAACCGGATCCAGCGCATGTTCAGCGTCGATAAAGGCACAGGTTTTACCCTTGCGCTGTGCTGCGGCAATCACCTGTAAGGTCAGCGTGGTTTTACCTGAAGATTCCGGGCCATAAATCTCAACGATACGGCCCATTGGCAAGCCACCTGCACCCAGTGCGATATCCAGTGACAGAGAACCGGTGGAGATGGTTTCAACGTCCATCGAGCGGTCTTCACCCAGGCGCATGATGGAGCCTTTACCAAATTGTTTCTCAATCTGGCCCAGCGCGGCAGCTAAAGCCTTCTGTTTGTTTTCGTCAATCGCCATTTCCACTCCTAATCATGCCGGGTAAGCAGGCATTTCTGTATGCCAGCTCGCGTTCTGTTGCCGGTAATTATACTGTACAGTCATACAGTATCAAGTTTAATTTGTCAGAAATTCATCATGCAGCGTTTGCAACGCCCAGGCGACGGATTGACGCCGCACTGCATCACGGTCGCCATCAAAGCGTTGGCACTGCGCCACTACGCGCCCTTTCGGTCCGGCAAAGCCAAACCAGACGGTGCCAACCGGCTTATCCGGCGTGCCGCCATCCGGCCCCGCAATACCGCTGACGGCAATGGCATACTCCGCCGCTGCTTCTTTCGCGGCCCCTGCGGCCATCTCGCGCACCGTTTGCTCACTCACCGCACCAAACTGCGCCAGCGTACTGGCCTGCACGCCAACCATCTGCTGTTTAGCCTCGTTGCTGTAGGTAACGAAACTGCGTTCAAACCAGGCAGAACTGCCGCTGATATCGGTAAATACTTTCGCAATCCAGCCGCCAGTACAGGACTCCGCCGCAGTAATGGTTGCCTTGCGCATTTTCAGCTGTTCACCAATGTGACGACTCAACTGTTGTAACTGTGCATCGTTCATCGCCTTCTCCTTATCTGGCGCTCACGTTAACAGGAAATGGTGCAGCGAAGGACCCTTTTCAAGCCTGATGTTGCGTTTTGCGCGCGGGCTTCCACAAGTTTCAGCGGGTTTTCATCGCCACCATAAAAAGACGCGGGAAAGCCAGCAAAACCTTGCCATTGCTACGGCTCGGATAAGCAGGAATTAATCGCTGATGATATTCCACTAAAAAGGCTTTTTGCTGGCTTTCATCCAAACCAGCGAGGAAAGGACGCAATCCCGTTGCACGCAACCAGGTAATGATGGCCTGCGCATCGGACATAACGTGGTAATAAGTGGTGCGCCAGATATCAACCTCACAGCCAGCATCGTTCAGCAAATCATAATACTGTTCGGTGGTAAGTAAGCGTTTACGATCGGCAGCCTGGGGCGAAATATGAGTTCGCCAACGCTCAGTCGCCGCCACTTCACGCATCAGGCGATGTGAGGGTTCCTCAAGGTTATCAGGCATCTGAATCGCCAGAGAACCACCGATATCGAGCTGACTGACCAGATGCGGCAGCAACGTCTGGTGATCGCCCAACCATTGCAATGAGGCGTTGGCGTAAATCACCTGCTGCGGTTGCTCCGCCTGCCAATGACGAATGTCAGCCTGCGCAAAACGGCAATCCGGAAGGCGCTCGCGTGCCTGCTCCAACATGGCCTCTGAACTGTCGATGCCGGTGACGATCGCTTCCGGCCATGCCTGTGCCAACAATTCAGTACTGTTACCCGGCCCACACCCCAAATCCGTGGCATAGCGCACATCAAGGGTTGCAATCCGTGTCAGCAACTCGCGGGCTGGCCGAGTCCTTTCTGTTTCAAACTGCCGATACAGCTGTGGATTCCAGTCTTGCATTTGAACGCTCCTGTTTTACCCGAAGAACCAAACACTACCCGCTTTTTCCACTTTGCAGGGAGGAAAAGTGCGGTATCTCACCTTTTTTAACATCAGGGTCTGGTCAGTCATGACAATGGGCATTAAGTTAAAACGACGTTTCATTTTTCATAACAAGGAGTTTGCTATGGCTACACAACCTGCACTGGCTGGTGTCTGGTGTCCGTCGGTAACCCCTTTTGATAGCCACGGTAACGTGGATGTTGATGCCCTGGGTCGCCACTTTTCCCGGCTCAATGATTCAGGAATTGATACAATTTTGTTAATGGGCAGCATTGGCGAATTTGCTTCGCTCACCCAGCAGGAAAGGCTGCGTTTGCTGCGCGAAGCCCGCCAGCTCTCGCCATTAACGATGGTCGCGAACGTATCCAGTACCTGCGTGCCAGATATGCTGCAACTGGCTGAAAGCGCATGGCAAAACGGTTTTGATGCGGTGATGGTGCTGCCGCCTTATTACTATGGTCAGACGCAAAAACAATTGCTGAGCTACTTTAAAGTTCTCGACCGACAATTGGGTGGCAAATGGTTCGCCTATAATTTCCCGGCGCGCACTGGTTGCGATCTGACACCGACCCTGGTGGCTGAGCTGGCGGCAGAATTGCCCAATTTTATCGGGATTAAAGATACCGTTGATTGCCTGTCACACAATCGTGCGCTGATTGAAGAAACACGAAAAGTCCGTAGCGATTTTGCCGTGCTGTCGGGGTATGACGAATACTTGCTGCCTAATCTGCTGGCAGGGGGAGCTGGCGTGATTTCAGGTCTGAATAATATCGTGCCGGAGTTGTTTGCGCAGGCAATGCAGGCGTGGCGAGCAGGAGATTTGCGCCAGTTAACCACCATTCAACAACGCATCGGTCAATTAATGGCGATCTATACCATTGGTGATGATTTTGTCACTACTATCAAAACTGCCGTCGCCCGCCGTTTTGAGTCAATGGCCAGCCATTCGCGCAACTACGGCGGTGAATTGAGTGCGGCGCAGTGCGCGGAAATCGATCGCCTGCTGGCATAAAAAGGAATACGGGCGGCGCTAAGCCGTCCGATCATCAGTTCTTTTTCACGAACTCAGATTTGAGCTTCATCGGCCCAAAACCATCGATTTTACAATCGATATTGTGATCGCCTTCAACCAGACGAATGCTTTTAACTTTCGTGCCGATTTTCAGGGTCGAAGAGCTACCTTTGACTTTCAGATCTTTGATAACGGTGACGCTATCACCATCCACCAGCAGGTTGCCATTTGCATCGCGCACCACCAGTCCATCAGTTGCTGCATCGTCAGCACCCAGAGACCAGATATGGCCGCAAGATGGACAGTTCAGCTTCTCGCCATCCTGCCAGGTATAGTCAGCGTGACATTCAGGACAGGCCGGTAAGGTATTCATAAGCGCTCCTCAGAGAAAAAGTCGCGGCAAAGATGGCGCCGCAAAAGGGGCGCCATCTTATCTCCTTACTAACTGTAAGGACAGCATTAAAATATCGCACCCTGCCGCGCTTTACTGACAGCTTCACCCAGTTGCCACACCGCCATAGCATAATGCGTGCTGTGATTGTAGCGAGTTATGACATAGAAATTGGGCAGCCCGTACCAGTATTGATAACTGGTGCCGAGATCGAGGCGCAACAAACTGGCCTGCTGGTTACCGTCAAGCGAACCTTGAGGCGTCAAACCACTCGCTGCCAGCATGCTGACCGGGTACATGGTTTTAAAACCATTTTCCAGTGCAGGTGCCTGGCCACTGGCGGGGACGGCAACCGTCTCGCCAGCCCGCCAGCCATGCGCTTTGAAGTAATTAGCGACGCTGCCGATGGCATCAACCGGATCCCACAAATTGATATGTCCGTCGCCGTTGAAGTCGACCGCATACTGCTTATACGAAGAAGGCATAAACTGGCCGTACCCCATCGCCCCGGCAAAAGAACCACGGAGATCCAGCGGGTCATCCTGTTCGGTACGCGCCATCAGCAGGAAGGTTTCCAGCTCACTGCTAAAGTAGGCTGCACGGCGTGGATAGCTGAACGAAAGGGTTGCCAGCGCATCCAGCAAACGGGTTTTACCCATTACCCGGCCCCAGCGTGTCTCTACGCCAATAATGCCGACAATAATTTCCGGCGGCACACCATATACCTGCTGGGCACGTTGCAGCGCATCCTGGTATTGATTCCAGAAGGCAACGCCGTTTTGCACATTATCAGGGGTGATAAATTTATTGCGATAACGAATCCAGGCACCGTTAGGCCCAGTGGGTGGTGTGTAGCTCGGTGCCTGTTGGTCCATCAGACGCAGCACGTAATCCAACCGCTTTGCCTGACCAATTACCGCATGCAATTGTTGGCGGTCAAAACCATGCTTCGCCACCATCTCGTCAATAAATTTTTCAGCAGCGGGATTACCGGCAAAATCGCCAAACATGGGCTGATTTGCATGGGATGCATCCAGTAAAAAGCCCCCCTGCGGGGCAGAAACAACAGCGGGCTGCTGAGATGTATGAGGCTTACTGCTACAGGCAGCAAGCAGAGCAATAAGCGGGAGAAAAGCAACCTTAAAACGCATCGGATATCCATAAACCAGACGAAACTAAAGCACACATATTAATCGTTCAGATACCCGACTTACAGGGCAATATCTTAAATTTACGTCAGTTATCTCTGCCATCGTGCTGACAGACAAAATTTGCGACCCATCTCCATACTTTACTCTTTTCCCGTTTTTTTATTTTTTCCTGACGCAGCAATTTGTTATGGTCGGCAACCGAAAAGCCCGTGGGCGGATGAAGGTGATGCCGTAAAAATGGTAACATCCCCTCTTTCGTTGTTGCCCCATCGTGATGACGACATCTTCCCCTGTGGCAACCATGCGCCGCAGGTCATCAAAGAGTAAATATAAAGTGAGAAAGAGATGAAAGGAGCAGAGCAAATGGACTTCAGCGCCCATACGCCCATGATGCAGCAATACCTGCGTCTGAAGGCCGATCATCCTGACATTCTGTTGTTCTATCGCATGGGCGATTTTTATGAGCTTTTTTACGATGACGCAAAACGCGCCTCGCAGCTGCTGGAAATCTCTCTCACCAAACGTGGTGCGTCAGCAGGCGAACCCATTCCGATGGCAGGTGTCCCCTATCACGCCGTTGAAGGTTATCTGGCGAAACTGGTCCAGTTAGGAGAATCGGTCGCAATTTGCGAGCAAATTGGCGATCCCGCGTTGAGCAAAGGTCCGGTCGAACGCAAAGTCGTACGTATTGTCACCCCAGGAACCATCAGCGATGAAGCTCTGCTACAGGAGCGTCAGGACAATCTGCTGGCCGCCATTTTCCAGAGCCAGCGTGGTTTTGGCTACGCCACGCTGGATATCAGTTCAGGACGTTTTCGCCTGAGCGAACCCGGTGATCAGGAAACGATGGCTGCCGAGTTGCAGCGTACTAACCCGGCCGAATTACTCTATCCCGAAGATTTTCAGGCGATGTCGCTTATCGACCAACGACGCGGCCTGCGTCGTCGCCCACTTTGGGAATATGAAATCGATACTGCACGCCAGCAGTTAAACCTGCAATTTGGCACGCGCGACCTCAACGGTTTTGGCGTTGAACAGGCGCATCTGGCGCTGCGCGCGGCGGGATGTCTGCTGCAATATGTCAAAGATACCCAACGCACCTCACTGCCGCATATCCGCTCGCTCAGTATGGAACGCCAGCAGGATAGCGTGGTCATGGATGCTGCCACGCGTCGCAATCTGGAAATCACGCAAAATCTCGCCGGAGGCACCGACAATACCCTGGCTGCCGTGCTGGATAAAACCGTCACGCCGATGGGCAGTCGTATGCTGAAACGCTGGTTACATATGCCATTGCGTGATGTCGACACCATCGCACGTCGTCAGGAAGCGATTGCGGAATTACAGGCGCACAGCGAAGAGCTACAACCGGTTTTACGTCAGATTGGTGATCTGGAGCGTATCCTTGCCCGTCTGGCGTTGCGCACCGCACGCCCGCGCGACCTGGCGCGTATGCGCCATGCCTTCCAGCAGTTGCCTGAGCTGAATACCCTACTGCAAACGGTGAACGCGCCACAACTCACGCAGTTGCGTAGCCAGATGGGCGAGTTCAGCGAACTGCGCGAATTGCTGGAAAATGCCATTATTGAATCACCGCCAGTTCTGGTGCGTGATGGCGGGGTGATTGCGCCAGGTTATAACGCCGAACTGGATGAGTGGCGCGCGCTGGCCGACGGTGCCAGCGATTACCTTGACCGCCTGGAAATTCGTGAGCGAGAAAAACTGGGGCTGGATACGCTTAAAGTTGGCTTTAACGCAATTCATGGTTACTACATTCAGGTTAGCCGTGGTCAAAGCCATCTGGTGCCCATCCATTATGTGCGCCGCCAGACGCTTAAGAATGCCGAGCGCTATATCATTCCTGAGCTGAAAGAGTACGAAGACAAGGTGCTGACCTCAAAAGGGAAAGCGCTGGCTCTGGAAAAAGGCCTGTACGACGAGCTGTTTGACCGCCTGCTGCCACATCTTGAAGCCCTGCAATTAAGCGCGGCGGCGCTGGCCGAACTCGATGTACTGAGTAACCTGGCGGAGCGCGCCTGGACCCTCAACTATTGCCGTCCGGTGCTTCAGGAGAAAGCGGGGATCCGCATCACGGGAGGTCGACACCCGGTGGTGGAGCAGGTTCTGAAAGAACCCTTTATCGCCAACCCGCTTTCGCTGTCGGCACAGCGACGCATGCTGATTATTACCGGCCCCAACATGGGCGGTAAAAGTACTTACATGCGTCAGGCGGCATTGATTGCGCTGATGGCCTGGATCGGCAGCTTCGTGCCTGCTGAAGAGACGGTAATCGGCCCTATCGATCGCATCTTTACCCGCGTGGGGGCGGCTGACGATTTGGCGTCCGGGCGTTCTACCTTTATGGTGGAAATGACCGAAACGGCCAATATTCTGCATAACGCCACCGAGCATAGTCTGGTGTTGATGGATGAAATCGGTCGCGGCACTTCAACCTATGATGGTCTGTCGCTGGCGTGGGCCTGCGCCGAAAGCCTGGCTAACCGTATCAAAGCCATGACGCTATTCGCCACCCACTATTTCGAGCTGACAACGCTACCAGAAAAAATGGAAGGCGTGGTCAACGTGCACCTGGATGCCGTGGAACACGGTGACACCATCGCGTTTATGCACAGCGTGCAGGATGGCGCGGCCAGCAAAAGTTATGGCCTTGCCGTAGCGGCGCTGGCGGGTGTACCGAAAGAGGTGATCAAACGAGCCCGTCACAAGTTGAAGGAGCTGGAAGCGCTGTCGGGGAGCACTGCCGCCTCGACGGTGGAAGGTTCTCAGTTACCATTACTGGTAGCGGACACCTCACCGGCAGTGGAAGCGCTGGAAGCATTGGATCCCGATACCCTGACGCCACGTCAGGCGCTGGAGTGGATATATCGCCTAAAAACGCTGGTATGACAAGGGGTTAGCAGTGGCGGTGCGATTTACCGCGCCGCTACGGAATGTACGTCAGCACCAGGGTCTACAACCCTGCTTAAGGGATCGTGTGTAAATCACCATCCTGAATCGCAGGTATAAAAAAACGGTGACCAAGTGGTCACCGTTTTTATGTAGCGATTACGGTTTATTCACGAAACAGCGCTTCAATATTCAGGCCCTGAGTCTGCAAAATTTCACGCAGACGACGCAGCCCTTCCACCTGAATCTGACGAACACGCTCACGGGTCAAACCGATTTCGCGGCCCACATCTTCAAGCGTTGCCGCTTCATAGCCCAACAGGCCGAAACGACGCGCCAGCACTTCACGCTGCTTGGCATTCAGTTCAAACAACCACTTAACGATGCTTTGTTTCATATCATCGTCCTGCGTGGTGTCTTCCGGGCCGTTATCTTTTTCATCGGCCAGGATATCCAGCAGCGCTTTTTCGGAATCACCACCCAACGGTGTGTCAACCGAGGTAATACGCTCGTTGAGACGTAGCATACGGCTTACATCATCAACCGGTTTGTCCAGCTGTTCGGCAATCTCTTCGGCACTCGGCTCATGATCGAGTTTGTGCGAAAGTTCACGCGCGGTACGCAGATAGACATTTAACTCTTTAACAATGTGGATAGGCAGACGAATAGTACGGGTTTGGTTCATGATTGCCCGTTCAATGGTCTGACGAATCCACCATGTGGCGTAAGTCGAGAAGCGGAATCCACGTTCCGGATCAAACTTCTCTACAGCACGAATGAGGCCGAGATTACCCTCTTCAATCAGATCCAGCAGCGCCAGACCACGATTGCTGTAACGACGGGCAATTTTCACCACCAGACGTAAGTTACTTTCAATCATGCGGCGACGAGAAGGAATGTCGCCTCGTAATGCGCGGCGGGCAAAGAACACCTCTTCTTCCGCCGTTAACAATGGAGAATAACCAATCTCTCCGAGGTAGAGCTGCGTCGCATCTAAAACGCGTTGCGTCGCACCCTGTGACAACAACTCTTCTTCCGCTACATCGTTATCACCAGGTTCGTTCTCAACGAGAGCCTTCTCATCAAAAACCTCAGCTCCGTTCTCCTCGAATTCCGCATCTTCGTGTAACTCGTTAACTTTCAGCGTATTCTGGCTCATAAGCGGCTCCTACCCGTGATCCAAGGGCAGAACACCTGGGTTCTGCCGGATTATCGTTGCGGTAAGTAACGCAACGGATTTACGGATTTCCCCTTGTAACGAATTTCAAAATGCAATCGTACTGAACTGGTTCCGGTGCTACCCATCGTAGCTATTTTTTGCCCAGCTTTAACTTCCTGTTGTTCCCGGACCAGCATTGTGTCGTTATGGGCGTAGGCACTCAGGTAGTCATCATTGTGTTTGATGATGATTAAATTACCGTACCCACGGAGCGCGTTGCCTGCGTATACCACCCTACCCGAAGCAGTGGCGACAACAGGTTGTCCACGCGAACCGGCGATATCGATCCCTTTGTTTCCGCCTTCCGCAGCGGAGAAGTTATCGATAATCTTCCCATCAGTCGGCCAACGCCAGCTTCCCACCGGGGTTGTGCTATCCGTCGTGCTGCTGACTGTGGGTGGTGCGATAACCGGAGCTGTGGTCGTTGCCACATTATTTGCCCCTTTCGACGGCAACAATTTGCTGCCTGAAGAATTACCCGAATCATCAGAATACGTAATAACAGGTTGCTGTGCAACCGGGGCAGATTTAATTTGCGAAGAACCCGGTGTGACAGGTACGCCACCCTGAGTTGCATCAGCGGCAGTGATAGCGTTACCACCGGTAATTGACTGTCCGGCACCGTTCCCAACCTGCAACGTTTGCCCGGCGTTCAGGCTATACGGGGCGGGGATGTTGTTACGTTGCGCCAGGTCGCGATAATCATTGCCGGTAATCCACGCAATATAGAACAAGGTGTCGCCACGTTTAACGGTGTAAGTTTCGCCACCATAGCTACCTTTCGGAATATTCCCATAATTTCGGTTGTACACAATGCGACCATTTTGCGTCGTCACATTATTATTACCACTAATCATTCCGCCCGATGGCGGTGCAGAAGGTACGCCACCGCTTAACATTCCGCCGTGCGGCATCGTAGGTACGCCGCCACCCGAGGTATCGCTCATACCACCGTTGCCACCGATCTGGCTGATGGGTGCTTGTGTATTATCGCTGGAGCTACAGCCTGCCAGCCAAAATCCGACCAGTGTCAGTGCCGCCAGACGGCGTAATTGAAATGTTGTGCTTCCCGTGCTCATTGATCCCCCGTGATGGCAATCCTGGATATGACTGTGTCTGCGCAACCGCATTTTACACTGCATAATGCAGCTGAAACGGCCTTTAGCATTGATTAACAAGGATAGTAACAAGATCAACTGCGCCGTGCCATGTAACAGTTGTGAACAAGTACGAAGAGCTTCAGGCCAGGTCGCCCTGTACTAAAGGCACAAAGCGGACGGGTTCGATAATCTCTTCGATCATCTCATCCCCCTGACGGCACAGACGTTTTAACACTTGTTGATCTTCCCCAACTGGCAGCACCATTCTGCCGCCGTCACGCAATTGTGCTATCAGCGCAGTCGGAATTTCAGGAGGTGCCGCCGTAACGATAATGGCATCGAACGGACCGCGTGCGGCCCAGCCCTGCCAGCCGTCACCGTGGCGAGTTGAAACATTATGCAGGTCGAGTTGCTTCAGGCGGCGTTTCGCCTGCCACTGCAACCCTTTGATGCGTTCTACGGAATAAACGTGATTGACCAGATGGGCCAGAATTGCCGTCTGATAGCCTGAACCAGTACCAATTTCCAGCACGCGCGCGTCAGCATTGAGTTCCAGCAATGCCGTCATGCGCGCCACCATATAGGGCTGTGAAATGGTCTGCCCACTACCGATCGGCAACGCGACATTGTCCCAGGCTTTGTGTTCGAAGGCTTCGTCGATAAAACGCTCACGCGGCACATCGGCGATGGCTTTCAGCAGATGTTCATCATGGATACCCTGGGCGCGCAGTTGCGCCAACAAGGTTTCAACGCGCCGGTTCACCATGCCAAATCCACCTCCGCCTGGGTCAACCAATCGCTTAACACCACCTGCGCCGCCGAGGCGGTCAGGTCAACATGCAACGCGGTGATCGAGACATAACCCGCATCCACCGCGGCAAAATCGGTATCCGGGCCAGCATCCAGTTTCTCTCCCGGCGGCCCAATCCAGTACAGGGTGTTGCCACGCGGATCTTGCTGGCAGATGACCTGGTCGGCAGGATGACGGCTGCCACAACGCGTCACGCGGAAGCCTTTCACTTCCTCCAGCGAGAGATCAGGCACATTGATATTGAGAATACGACCGGTGCGCAGCGGTTCACGCGTTAACGCCCGCAACAACGCGCAGGTAACAGCGGCAGCCGTGGCATAATGTTGATGCCCATTCAGCGATACCGCCAGCGCCGGTAAGCCAAGATGGCGACCTTCCATCGCGGCGGCCACGGTGCCGGAATAAATCACATCATCACCGAGATTGGGACCGGCATTGATACCGGAGACCACAATATCCGGACGCGGTTGCATCAGGGCATTCACCCCCAGAAACACGCAGTCGGTCGGGGTGCCCATCTGCACGGCGATATCACCATTTTCATGGGTAAAGGTACGAAGCGGTGTCTCCAGCGTCAGCGAGTTTGACGCGCCGCTGCGATTGCGATCGGGTGCGACCACCTGGACTTCAGCAAACTGGCGCAGTGCGCGCGCCAGGGTCTGAATGCCCGGAGCATGAATGCCGTCATCATTACTCAGCAATATCCGCATCGTTACCTTCTTGTTGGAGAAGCTCACGCACGACGCTGGTAGCAAAGCTGCCCGCAGGCAGCCAGAACGCCATCTCCAGCGTCACATCATCCCACCAGTTCCAGTGCAAGTCCTTTGGCACCACACGCATCGCGCGGCGTGCCGCATCAACACGTTCACGCTCAAGCAGTGTAATCAATTCTGCCGCACCTGCCAGGCTGTGCTGTTCAAATTCAAGCGCTTCCACCTGGGTGCCCCAGTCGCCACGACCAGGCAACGGCGCGGTGATCCGCAGTTCATCCTGATTCACGCGCTGTTGCAGTTCAGTCAATTCTTCTGTCTGCGCGACGAACCAGCTACCACGCCCGGTCAGTTGCAAGGCATCGCCGCTCATCACCGCGTCGAGATTGCCGTCTCGCTGCAAACGTGCGCTGGTGACCTGATTAAACAGATGACTGCGGGTGGCCGAGAGCAACAAGCCTTTTTTGTTGCGATCGCGTGGGCGGAAGCGATCCTGCGCCCACTGCTGTGCCTGGGTCAGATTATTACCCTCACGGCCAAAACGCTGCTCACCAAAATAGTTCGGCACACCGCTTTTCTGAATTTTCTGTAAACGCTGTTCCACCACGGTCTGATCCGAGATTTGACGGATCACCAGACGAAACGCATTCCCCGCCAGCGCACCGGTACGTAGTTTACGCTTGTGGCGCACCACCTGCAGGATTTCTACGCCTTCCAGCTTAAATTCAGACAGATCAGGCATCGCGTTGCCCGGTAAACGGAAACACAGCGTCTGCTCGGTCACCGCATGGCGGTCTTTCATCCCGGCATAGCTGAGATCACGCACATGCACGCCGAGAAACTTCGCCAGCGCTTCGGCGACAAAGCGGGTATTGCAACCGATTTTACGGATGCGTACCAGCAACTGTTCACCTTCGCCGTCATAGGGATAACCAAGATCCTCAATGACAACAAAATCTTCTGGATTGGCTTTAATCACGCCGGTGGCGCGCGGCTTACCGTGCAGGTACAGCAGTTCACTCATGCGCTAGCCACCTTCACCAGCAGTGCCACAGCTTCACAGGCAATACCTTCGCCACGCCCGGTAAAACCCAGTTTTTCCGTGGTGGTCGCTTTAACATTCACCTGATCCATATGACAGCCAAGAACTTCAGCGATATTCACACGCATCTGCGGTACATGCGGCAGCATTTTCGGCGCCTGGGCGATGATGGTGACGTCAACGTTACCGATCTGGTAACCCTTCTGCTGAATACGGCGCCAGGCTTCGCCCAGCAAACCACGGCTATCCGCCCCTTTATAAGCCGGATCGGTATCAGGGAACAGTTTACCGATATCTCCCATCGCCACTGCGCCCAGCAGCGCATCGGTCAACGCGTGCAGTGCCACGTCGCCATCAGAATGAGCAATAAAACCGTGTTCGAAGGGAATACGCACCCCACCAATCACCAGAGGACCCTCGCCTCCAAAGGCGTGGACGTCGAAGCCGTGACCGATACGCATCATGCGCTCTCCTTTAACTGAATCTGGGTAAGATAAAAGGCCGCCAGCGCCAGGTCTTCTGGCCGCGTCACCTTAATGTTATCACTGCGGCCGCTCACCAGTTCGGGATGGTAACCGCAGTATTCCAGCGCCGAGGCCTCATCAGTGATGGTCGCGCCCTCATTCAGGGCACGCGTCAGGCAGGCCATCAGCAGCGCATGGGGGAAAAATTGTGGCGTCAGCGCGTGCCATAAATCTTCACGCTCAACGGTGTGCGCAATGGCGGCTTTACCCGGTTCGGCGCGCTTCATGGTATCGCGCACCGGTGCCGCCAGAATCGCGCCCACTTTGCTGTGCTGACGCACCGCCAGCAGACGCGCTAAATCATCAGGATGCAGACACGGCCGCGCCGCATCATGCACCAACACCCACTCCCCGTGCGTCACCGCTTGTAAACCGGCCAGCACCGACTCGGCGCGTGTCTCACCGCCGGTGACGCGCAGCACGCGGGTGTCCTGCGCCAATGGCAGCGAATCAAACCAGCCATCATCGGGACTGATAGCAACAATCACCTGTTTAACCGCAGGATGTGCCAGCAAACGAGCAACGCTATGTTCAAGAAGGGTGAGTTGACCGATGGTCAGATACTGTTTCGGGCAGGCAGCCTGCATGCGGCTGCCAATACCGGCAGCGGGCACTACGGCGATCACATCCGCAGAGGAAGAGTGGTTGTTCATGGTTTATCGTTGTTGATTTTGCGCAGCTTGTTGCGCGTTACGTTTGCTCTGGTCTGGCACCAGACGATAGAAGGTTTCACCAGGCTTGATCATGCCCAGCTCATTACGTGCGCGCTCCTCAATAGCCTCAGAACCGCCGTTGAGATCGTCAATTTCGGCGAACAGCTGATCGTTACGCGCTTTTAGTTTGGCGTTATTCGCCTGTTGTGACGCAACATCATCATTGACGCGCGTATAATCATGGATCCCGTTTTTGCCCAGCCACAACGAATACTGAAGCCAGCCGAGCAAAACGAGTAGTAATAGCGTCAGTTTTCCCATCCCAGCCCCCTGAAAAACGGCTCAATCATCCCATAACTTCGCGCCGGACTCCACTCCAGCAACGAAAATGCCGTTTACGGACAATTGTCCGTACAAATATTGATTCACTGGTGCGGCAATTGGCAGGTAAAGTTTTGTAACCTGCCGACGCGTTTGCACATCAGGCACGGCCTACCAGCCGGAGAGAAATGAGAAGAGTAGCCAGAACAGGCATACCACCACGATCGCCGTCACCACTCCACTCCAGAACAGATGACCACGCATCATCAGGCTGAGGACAATGCCAATCAGCACCGATACCGGCAGCAGAGCAAGGAAGAACGGCCAGGTATAGAGGAAGAAAAACAACGTATTGGAACCGTAGAGCAGGAACGGAATTGCCAGCGCACACCAATACGAGAGAAAACCAATCACACCACCCGGTAGCGACGAGCGAGGCTCATCCTGGGTGCGTTCATCTTTGCGTGCCAGCATAGGGGTAACGTTCTGCATAGAGTTCCTGTTGACGCTAATCGCGGCAAATCGTGGTGATTTGCCGCTGTCTATTCAGGATCTGATGATATCGCGGTGACGCAGCAGGTCTAACAATTGGGCGGTGAGTTTTGTAACCAATTGTTCACCATCGAGGTGGATTTCCGGCGCCTCTGGCGCCTCATAAACACTGTCGATACCGGTGAAATTGCGCAGTTCTCCGGCTCGCGCTTTTTTATACAATCCTTTCGGATCGCGCGCTTCACACACCGATAGCGGCGTGTCGACAAAAACTTCCACAAACTGCCCATCCGCCAGCAGGTCACGCACCATCTGACGTTCAGCGCGATGCGGCGAAATAAAAGCGGTCAGCACCACCAGCCCGGCATCCACCATCAGTTTGGCCACTTCACCGACGCGACGAATGTTCTCTTTACGATCGTCATCACTGAAGCCGAGGTCACGGCACAGGCCGTGACGCACGTTGTCACCATCCAGCAGATAGGTACTGACGCCAAGCCGATGTAGCGCCTGCTCCAGCGCCCCGGCCACCGTGGATTTGCCCGAGCCAGACAGCCCGGTAAACCACAGCACCACACCCTGATGGCCGTGCTGCTGCTCACGCTCAGCACGGGTCACCGGATGATCGTGCCACACCACGTTTTCATCGTGTTGCGCCATTACTGACCACCCAACAGGTCGCGTGCATTCCAGTGCGGGAAATGACGACGAATCAACGCATTCAGCTCCAGCTCGAACTCGCTGAACTGGCTTGCCTGGGCGTGGTTAGCGCTCTGCGGTTCTTCAATCAATCCGGCACCCACGGTAACGTTGCTCAGACGATCGATGAAAATCATGCCGCCCGTTACCGGGTTGTCGCGATATTTGTCCAGCACCATCGGCTCATCAAAAGTGACTTCCACCAGACCAATGCCGTTAAGCGGCAGACTGTCGGCGCTGCGTTTTTCCAGCGTGTTGATGTCGAACTGATGGATCACTTTTTCCACCCGGCCACGCGCTTTCTTACCGGCGATCTTCACGTCATAGCTCTGGCCCGGCTGTAGCGGCTGCTCGGCCATCCACACCACGTTAACGGTGGCGGATTGCACCGATTTCAGCTCGGCTCCCGCATCAACCAGCAGGTCACCACGGCTGATGTCGATCTCATCTTCCAGCACCAGGGTAATGGCTTCTCCGGCAGCAGCTGCCTGCAAATCGCCATCAAAGGTCACGATGCGCGCAATCGTCGATTCCACGCCCGATGGCAGCACCTTCACGCGTTGGCCGACCTTGACCACACCCGACGCCAGCGTACCGGCATAGCCACGGAAATCGAGGTTTGGACGATTCACGTACTGCACCGGGAAACGCATCGGCTGATGATCCACCACGCGCTTCAGTTCCACCGTTTCCAGCACATCGAGCAGGGTCGGGCCGCTGTACCACGGCATGGTTTCGCTCGGCGATGCCACGTTATCCCCTTCCAGCGCCGACATCGGTACAAAGCGAATATCGAGGTCTTCTGGCAACTGCGCGGCGAAATCGAGGTAGTCCTGCTTGATCTGTTCAAACACGTCCTGTTTGTACGCCACCAGATCCATTTTGTTGATCGCCACCACCAGATGCTTGATGCCGAGCAGTGTGGAGATAAAGCTGTGACGGCGGGTCTGATCCAGCACGCCTTTACGCGCATCGATCAACAGGATCGCCAGATCACAGGTGGACGCACCGGTCGCCATATTACGGGTGTACTGCTCATGTCCCGGCGTGTCGGCGATGATAAATTTGCGCTTCTCGGTCGAGAAATAACGATAGGCCACATCAATGGTGATGCCCTGCTCACGCTCGGCCTGCAAGCCATCCACCAGCAGCGCCAGATCGAGTTTCTCGCCCTGGGTGCCATGACGTTTGCTGTCGTTGTGCAGCGAAGAGAGCTGATCTTCATAAATCTGGCGGGTATCGTGCAGCAGACGGCCAATCAGTGTACTTTTGCCATCGTCAACGCTACCGCAAGTCAGGAAACGCAGCAGGCTTTTATGTTGTTGCGCGGTCAGCCAGGCTTCCACGCCGCCCTGATCGGCAATCTGTTGTGCAATAACGGTATTCATCTGCGTCTCCTTAGAAATAACCCTGACGTTTCTTCAGTTCCATCGAACCGGCCTGGTCGCGGTCAATCACACGGCCCTGGCGTTCGCTGGTAGTGGAGACCAGCATCTCTTCAATAATTTCCGGCAACGTTTGTGCTTCGGACTCCACCGCACCGGTCAGCGGCCAGCAACCGAGGGTACGGAAACGCACCATACGCTGTTTGATTACTTCGCCCGGTTGCAGGTCGATGCGGTCATCATCCACCATCATCAACATGCCATCGCGCTCCAGTACCGGACGTGGTGCCGCGAGATACAGTGGCACAATCTCGATGTTTTCGAGGAAGATGTACTGCCAGATATCCAGTTCGGTCCAGTTGGAAAGCGGGAACACGCGGATGCTCTCACCTTTGTTAATCTGGCCGTTGTAGTTGTGCCACAGCTCCGGGCGCTGGTTTTTCGGATCCCAACGGTGGAAGCGGTCGCGAAACGAATAGATACGTTCTTTGGCGCGGGATTTCTCCTCATCGCGACGCGCGCCACCAAAGGCCGCATCGAAGCCATATTTGTTCAGCGCCTGTTTCAGGCCCTCGGTTTTCATGATGTCGGTGTGCTTAGCGCTGCCATGCACAAACGGGTTGATGCCCATAGCGACCCCTTCCGGGTTACGGTGCACCAGCAGTTCTGCACCCATCGCCTTGACGGTGCGATCGCGAAACTCGTACATTTCGCGAAATTTCCAGCCGGTATCAACATGCAGCAGCGGAAATGGCAGCGTACCCGGATAGAAGGCTTTACGCGCCAGATGCAGCATCACCGAGGAGTCTTTGCCGATGGAGTACATCATCACCGGATTACTGAACTCGGCCGCCACCTCGCGGATGATATGGATACTCTCTGCCTCCAGTTGGCGCAGATGAGTGAGTCGGTTTTGGTCCATAATTTTTCCTCAAGCCAAATTGACAACGGCGGACTCGCGAGTCCCCTGCTGTGCTGAATGTTGAAACCAGGCGAGTTGCCCGTGCAAATTCACAACTTCACCAATCACCAGCAAGGCTGGCGTCGGCGCGACGGCGGCCAGCGCCTCCAACTGGTCTAAGGTGCCGGTCAGCACCTGTTGATCCTGACGCGTACCGCGACCAATCACCGCGACAGGTGTCGCCGGATCGCGCCCATGTTCTATCAGTCCGGTGGCTATTTCCGCCGCCTTCACCGTGCCCATATAGATCGCCAGCGTCTGACGTGCGCGTGCCAGTGACGGCCAGTCGATGCCGTTGCTGTCTGCGCGGCACTGACCGGTAATAAACATCACGCTTTGCGCATGGTCACGGTGAGTTAAAGGGATACCGGCATAGGCGGTTGCGCCTGCGGCTGCGGTAATACCCGGCACCACCTGAAACGGGATACCAGCGGCTTTGGCGGCCTGTAACTCTTCGCCGCCACGGCCAAAAATAAAGGGATCGCCACCTTTAAGGCGCACCACGCGTTTACCTTGCTTCGCCAGTTGCACCAGCAGGCGATTCGTCTCTTCCTGCGGGACAGAATGAGCACCGGCGCGTTTGCCAACACAAATCCGGTCAGCATCACGACGCACCAGTTCCAGCACCTCGTCACTGACCAGATGGTCATACAGCACCACATCGGCCAGTTGCATGACCTGCAAGCCACGCAGCGTCAGCAAACCACTGTCGCCAGGGCCTGCACCCACCAGGGTAATTTCGCCCTGATTGTCGCTGTCGTTTTCCAGCTCGCGATCCAGGGTGCGACGCGCTTCATTGACGTTACCCGCTGCCATCTGGCTGGCAAACAGGCCGTTAAAGGCACGTTCCCAGAAACGGCGGCGTTCTGACATCTGACGGTAACGCTGTTTCACTTTGTCACGCCATTGCCCGGCAACCTCGGCCATTTGCCCAAGGTTGGCCGGCAGCAGCGCTTCAATTTTTTCGCGCAGCAGGCGAGCCAACACCGGCGCGGTGCCACTGGAGGAGATCGCCACCACCAGCGGCGAACGATCGACAATCGAGGGAAAGATAAAGCTGCATTTCGGCTGGTCGTCCACCACGTTCACCAGCTTGTGACGCGCGTTGGCTGCTTCAAATACCTGGCTGTTGAGGGCGTTGTCATCGGTGGCGGCAATCACCAGAAACACGCCATCCAACTGCGCCGCATTAAAGGTCTGTGCAATCCACTCAATCGCCGCAATCTCATGCAGCGCCTGCAACTCATGACCCAGCTCACGCGCAGCGACCAGCACGCGTGCCCCGGCGCGTCGCAGCAGCTCGATTTTGCGCGCAGCAATGTCGCCACCGCCGACAACCAGCACCGGACGGTTTTTGAGATCGGCAAAAAGAGGCAGATAATCCACGTTAACCTTGTCAGTTTTACAATAAGTTAACGCGACTATACGTCCCTGCCTTCTGGCAGATGAAATTACGAATTGGAATGAGTAGTTACCGAATGGAATAACGGGCCGGGATTGTTGAGAACATTTTGTGCTTAGCAAATGATATTGCTGGCGTTTCGGAGCAATTCAAATTGTGTAATACCGGTCACAGTTTCATACTAAAGCAGATTTTTTTTAGCATGACGGGATGTCAGAAAAGGACACATTATGTTTGCCACCCTCCGCCGCGCCCTGCTGGCAGCAGTGATAGCGGGCGGTTTTCCTCTCCTTGCTCAGGCCACAGACAGCGTACCCGGGCAGTTTGCCGAACAACAATTGCGCCATATCGCAACCTATTTTCCAGGCCGGATGAGTGGTAGCCCGGCAGAGCTGATGACGGCGGATTACCTGCGTCAGCAGTTCACTCAGCTAGGTTATCAGAGCAATACCCGTCAGTTTAATACCGGTTATAACTGGCGCGAAAAACAGGGTCAGATGCGCTGGCACAAAGTCACTGCCACTTCGGTGATCGCCGCGCGTGCCGGTAGCGCGCCACAGGAGATCCTGATCGTGGCGCATCTTGATACCTGGACGCCACTCAGCAGCCGTGAAACCGACAACAACCTTGGCGGTCTGCGTTTACAGGGCGTGGATGACAACGCCTCCGGCCTTGGCGTAATGCTGGAGCTGGCGCAACAGTTAAGCAAAACGCCGTTGCATTATGGCGTGCGCTTTGTGGCGCTGAGTGCCGGTGAAACCGGGCTGCACGGGATGGATGATTATCTGTCGCGTATGGATGCCAAAGAGAAGAAAAACACCCTTTTGGTGATTGATCTGAACAGTTTGATCGTGGGTGATCATCTTTACTTTAACAGCGGGATCAATACCCCCTCCGCCGTGCGTAAGCAAACCAGCGGCCGTGCCGTGCAACTGGCGCACCGTCTGGGGATATCTGCTGTGACCCATACCTTAACCGCACGGGATTATCCGGGTGTGAATCCCTTCGATAAAGCCGGGTTGCCGCTGCTGGACGTGACGGCCAGCAACTGGGCGCTGGGTAATAAAGATGGCCAACAGCAGCGCGCGCGTAGCCGCCACTTCCCGGATGGCAGCGTACGCCACCAAACCGAACGTGATAGTTTGAACTATCTCGACCACTGGCTACCGGGGCGTATCACGCAACGCACGCGTGATAGCGTGAAAATTCTGTTGCCACTGCTCACCGAGCTGGCGAATCCAACAACCTGAGGATCTGATATGTACGTGGTTTATCTGAACTATTTCCGCCCGGTGGCCGAAGTGGAAACGCTGCTCGCGCCACATATTGAGTGGCTGGATCGCTATTTCGCCAGCGGCGCGTTTATTGCGGCTGGACGTAAAGATCCGCGTACCGGCGGCATGGTGCTGGTAAAGGATATGGAACGTGCTGAGTTGGATGCGATCCTGGCGGAAGACCCCTTTGTCGCGGTGGCGAATTACGACGTAACCAAGGTGAATGTGACGCGTGCCAGTGAGGCATTTGCGGCATTAACTGGAATTTAATCACCGAACCGTAGCGGCGCGATTTATCGCGCGGCTACGGTGAGAAGATTAACCTTCGTGAAGGCCGCACTCGCGCTTCAGCCCAAAGAAACGTGTTTCCTCTTCCGCCATCCCCGGCTCCCACTTCTTGGTGGTATGCGTATCTCCGACAGACAGATAGCCTTCGTCCCACAATGGATGGTATTTCAGACCATGCTGCTTCAGGTACTGATGTACCTGGCGGTTATCCCAGTCGATAATCGGCAGCACTTTAAATACGCCACGCTGAATCGCCAGCACCGGCAAATGCGCGCGGCTGCCGGACTGATCGCGCCGCAGACCCGCAAACCAGGTTTGCGCTCCTAACGTTTCCAGCGCGCGGTTCATCGGTTCCACTTTGTTGATTTGGTTGTATTTCTCGATCCCTTCGACGCCCTGCTCCCACAACTTGCCGTAGCGTGCTTCCTGCCAGGCCGGTGAGGTTTCGGCACGGAACACCTGAAGATTCAGGTTGAGCTTATCGGTCAGCTCATCGATAAAGCGATAGGTTTCCGGGAACAGATAACCGGTATCCGTGAGGATCACCGGAATATCCGGCTGTTGTTGCGTCACCATATGCAGCAACACCGCCGCCTGAATACCAAAGCTGGAGGACAGCACAAACGCGCCAGGCAACTGCTTCAGTGCCCAGCTCAGACGCTCTTCTGCCGATTGTTTTTCCAGCTGCGCGTTGGTTTCCGCCAGCGCCATCACACGATCAATTTTGGGTAAATCATTCAGTGCTGCGAGATCGAGTACCGTCATACTGCCTCCGGGTCCCAAAAATCACGGGCGGGGTCAACCACTGGCTTCACGATGCCCGCGCGAATCACGAAGTCGCCAAAACCTTCTTCACCGTTACGCTCTTTCGCCCAGCGTCCAACCAGCTCATCAATGCTGGCGAGGATCTCCCCTTCGGTGATGTTCTCTCGATACATGCGCGGAATACGGGTGCCGATGCGGTTGCCGCCAATATGCAGGTTGTAACGACCTGGTGCTTTACCCACCAGACCGATTTCGGCCAGCATGGCACGGCCACAGCCGTTAGGACAACCGGTAACGCGTAACACTATGTGCTCATCACCCACGCCGTGGCCGTGCATGATCTCTTCGACCCTGGTCACAAATGAAGGCAGGAAACGTTCGGCTTCAGCCATCGCCAGCGGGCAAGTTGGGAAAGATACGCAGGCCATCGAGTTTTCACGCTGCGGCGTCACCTGCTCCATCAAACCGTGTTCACGAGCAATGGCTTCAATCTGCGCTTTCTGTTTCTCCGGCACGCCCGCCACAATCAGGTTTTGGTTAGCGGTGAGGCGGAAATCGCCCTGATGTACTTTGGCGATTTCGGCAATGCCGCGCTTCAGTGGACGGCCCGGATAATCCAGCAGACGGCCGTTTTCAATAAACAGCGTCAGGTGCCACTTCTTATCGACGCCTTTGATCCAGCCAATACGATCGCCACGGCTAGTGAATTCGTAAGGACGCGTCGGACCGAAAGTGATACCGGCACGTTTTTCCACTTCAGCTTTAAAGGTTTCCACGCCCACGCGCTCCAGCGTGTATTTGGTTTTGGCGTTTTTACGATCGGTACGGTTGCCCCAGTCACGCTGGGTGGTCACCACCGCCGCCGCGACATCAAGGATCTTCTCCACCGGCAGGAAACCAAACTCGCTGGCGGTGCGCGCATAGGTGGCTTTGTTACCGTGATCGATCGACAAGCCACCGCCCACCAGCAGGTTAAAGCCCACCAGCTTGCCCTTCTCGGCGATGGCGATGAAGTTGAGATCGTTAGCGTGCAGATCCACGTCGTTATGCGGCGGGATCACCACCGTGGTTTTGAACTTACGTGGCAGGTAAGTCTCACCGAGGATCGGCTCCTCATCGGTGGTGGCAACCTTCTCCTGATCCCACCAGATCTCAGCATAGGCGCGCGTTTTCGGCAGCAGATGCTCCGACAGTTTTTTCGCCCACTCGTAAGCTTCCTGATGCAGCGCCGACTCCACCGGGTTCGAGGTACAGAGCACGTTACGGTTTACGTCGTTGGCCGTTGCTAACGCATCGAGGCCTACTTCATGCAGCATTTGATGCGTCGGTTTCACGTTCTTCTTCAGAATGCCGTGGAACTGGAACGTCTGGCGGTTGGTCAGGCGGATGCTGCCATAAATGGTTTTTTCGGTGGCAAACTTATCAATCGCCAGCCACTGGGTTGGCGTGATGATGCCGCCCGGCAGGCGGCAGCGCAGCATCATGGCATGCCGCGGTTCGAGTTTCTGCGCCGCACGTTCCGCACGGATATCACGATCATCCTGCTGGTACATGCCGTGGAAACGGATCAGCAGGAAGTTATCGCCGTTAAAGCCACCGGTCAGGCCATCGTCGAGATCTTCGAGAATGGTGCCGCGCAGATAGTTGCTTTGTTTTTTCAGACGCTCGGCGTCAACAAGCTTGCCTTCAACGACCAGCGGTCCAGGGTGTTTTTCACTCATTAGTAAACGTCTCGCTGATAACGGCGCTCAATGCGCAGCTCACTTAAAAACTCGTCAGCCGTTTCACGATCCATTGCACCGTGCTCGACCACCACATCCAGTAATGCCTGCTCAACGTCTTTCGCCATGCGATTGGCGTCGCCGCAGACGTAAAGGTGTGCGCCCTCTTCGATCCAGCGCCACACTTCCGCACCTTTAGCGCGGATCTTATCTTGTACGTAAATCTTCTCCGCCTGATCGCGCGACCAGGCAAGGTCGATATTGGTCAGCAAGCCGTCTTTGACATACTTCTGCCATTCAACCTGATACAGGAAATCGTCGGTGAAGTGTGGGTTGCCGAAGAACAACCAGTTTTTACCGCCTGCACCCTCATTATCACGCTGCTGCATAAAAGCGCGGAACGGCGCAATACCGGTGCCCGGACCGATCATAATCACCGGGGTTTCCGGGTTGGCAGGCAGACGGAAGTTATCGTTATGTTCGATAAATACCCGGATGTCACTGTCTTCTTCCAGACGATCCGCCAGCCAGGTGGAAGCACCGCCACCACGCTGACGCCCCTCAATCTCGTAGCGCACCGCACCCACCGTGATATGCACTTCAGCCTCGTTCTCTGCCTGCGAAGAGGCGATGGAGTAGAGGCGTGGCGTCAAAGGACGCAGCAGGCTGGTCAACTGTTCTGCATTCAATTCAGTCGGAGCCTGACGCACCATATCGACAATCGGCAGGCTCTGCGCGTAGTGCTGGAGTTTCGGCTTATCACCGACCAGCGCCAGCAGCACGTCGTTACGTGACAACGCGGCGTAGTGTTCAACGATCTGCGGTGTATTAACTGTCAGCTCAAAATGACGTTGCAGTGCCTCCGCCAGCGGCAAGGTCTCACCGTGGATCGTCACCGGCTCATCGCCTTTCAGCCACAACAATTCCAGCAACTCTTTAACCAGCGCCGGATCGTTTTCAAACCAGACACCGAGGGCATCGCCCGGCTGGTAACGCAGACCGGAATCACCGAGATCGATTTCGATATGACGCACATCTTTATCGGAATCACGGCCAGTAATTTTCTGGTTTACGGCAAAGCTGGCAGTCAGCGGAGCTTCTTTGCTGTAGGGGCTACTGTGGATTTCATTAATGCTACCCGCAGCGGTTACTGCTGCCACGGCTGGCGCTTCGCTCGGCACTCGCGCTTTGAGGATGTCGGTGATCTGCTTACGCCAGGCGCTTGCCTGCTCCGCATATTCCACATCGGCATCGACGCGATCCAGCAAACGTTCTGCGCCCAGTTCAGCCAGACGGCTGTCGAAATCCTTACCGGCTTTGCTGAAGAATTCGTAGGAGGTGTCGCCCAGGCCGAATACGGCAAAGGCGGCGCCGTTCAGGGTCGGCGCTTTTTTCGACATCAGGAATTTATGTAACGCCACTGCTTCTTCAGGTGGCTCGCCTTCGCCCTGGGTGGAGGTCACCACCACCAGCAGTTTTTCCTGGCCGATTTGTTTAAATTTGTAGTCACCGGCATTGACCAGATTGACGTTCAGTTTTGCCGCCAGCAGGTCATCACGCAGATGTTCCGCCAGGCGACGGGCATTGCCGGTCTGCGATGCGGAGATCAACAGGATGGTCGGCGCCTCGGCCTGCACCGGTGCCGATGTGGCAACGGCACCAGGCGTCTGGTTGACCATGCCCCAGAAATAACCCGAAAGCCATGCCATTTGGGTGGTAGAGAAATCGGTAGTCGCTGCCTGTAAGCGCGCGAGTTGCTCCGGGGTTAGCGGCAGCAGTGAACCTGGGGGTGCCTGAGTCGTCATCGCGTTAAAAATTCCAGTATCAGAAGTCCGGACCGTAAAATGGCGGAAGAGTGAATAGGTTACCGGCCCGTATATTAACGATTAAATAAAGCTTCGACATAATAAATAACCAAAATGACTAAGTGGTTTTTCGGGTAATGCTAACCAGCAAAAGTGGTAAATAAAGCAATTTATATTCAACGAGTTAATTTATCGCTTCTTCAGGCTGAGTGCGTAAAATGCCCTGTTCAGCGGTAACGGGTGCTAAAAATCTGTATTTCAGGTAGACTTCAGCGGATTTTATGTTGAGGCCATTATGTCTACCACGTTGTTTAAAGAGTTCCAGTTTGAAGCGGCGCACCGCTTACCTCATGTACCTGAGGGGCATAAATGCGGTCGTTTGCACGGCCACTCCTTTCTGGTGCGGCTGGAAATTACCGGGGAAGTGGATGCTTATACCGGTTGGGTTATGGATTTTGCAGAATTGAAAGCGGCCTTTGCACCGCTCTATGATCGCCTCGATCATCACTATCTGAATGACATTCCCGGTCTGGAGAATCCCACCAGTGAAGTGCTGGCAAAATGGATTTGGGATGAGATGAAGCCGATTCTGCCAGAATTGAGCGCTGTGATGATCAAAGAAACCTGCACCGCAGGTTGTGTCTATCGCGGCTAGAAATCGTAGCGGCGCGATTTGTCGCGCTTTTGCATTGGCGCTGCGGCCCAAAGATGCGCGATAAATCGCGCCGCTACGGCTGTCATCAGGCAATATTGAGATATTTGTGAGTCTGCATCGACAAACGCCAGTTACGGGCGATGCAGGTTTCAATGCACAGTTTGGTCGCCGCATCACCCCGGCTGATCGGCTGTAACGCGATAATACGCGGTTTCTCGTCATGCAATCCCGCCAGCAGCACATCCAGCGCTTCAATATCCCGCACGCGCGCCACCGGATGTTTAATTTCATCAGCCCGCTGCAACGCCTGCGGCAGCACATCATAGCCACCGCGCATATTCACCTTAGGTGAAACCGTCACCCAGGTAGCGTCGGAACAACGAATTTCATGGGTACCACTGGTTTCAATCTGGCAGGCAAAGCCCGCTGCTTCCAGTGCGCTGGTCAGTGGGCGTAAATCGTAGATGGCCGGTTCACCACCGGTGATCACAATGTGGCGTGCCGTCCAACCCTGGCGCTGAATCGTCTCCAGCAGCATCGCCGGGTCAGCGTTGCCCCAGGCGTCGCTTTCCACTGTTTTGACCAGAATGTCACCAAGCGAGGTCTCCCGATCTGCCAGCTTATCCCAGGTATGTTTGGTATCACACCAGCTACAGCCGACCGGACATCCCTGCAAACGGATGAACAGCGCCGGAACGCCCGTGTAAAAACCTTCGCCCTGTAGTGTCTGGAACATTTCGTTAATCGGGTAGTACATTTTTTACTCACTTCACTCATTCAAGGCGCAGATTATGGCAGATCTGTCACCGGTAACAACAGCGGCTTTACGTCAAAAATGCAAAAGCCCCGCCGGAGCGGGGCTTAGCAACAGGCGACACTGCCTTACGGCAGCATCAGCAGGCGATTACGCCTGGCCTTTAACTTCTTTCAGACCGTTGAAAGGTGCTTTAGCACCCAGCGCTTCTTCGATACGAATCAGCTGGTTGTATTTAGCAACGCGGTCAGAACGGCTCATTGAACCGGTTTTGATCTGGCCAGCCGCAGTACCTACCGCCAGGTCAGCGATGGTTGCATCTTCGGTTTCACCTGAACGGTGAGAGATCACCGCGGTGTAGCCTGCGTCTTTTGCCATCTTGATAGCAGCCAGAGTTTCGGTCAGAGAACCGATCTGGTTGAATTTGATCAGGATGGAGTTAGCGATGCCTTTCTCGATACCTTCTTTCAGGATCTTGGTGTTGGTTACGAACAGGTCGTCACCAACCAGCTGGATTTTGTCGCCCAGTACTTTGGTCTGGTAAGCAAAGCCCGCCCAGTCAGACTCGTCCAGACCGTCTTCGATAGAGACGATCGGGTACTGTTTGGTCAGATCTTCCAGGAAGTGAGTAAACTCTTCAGAGGTGAATGCTTTACCGCCTTCACCGGCCAGCACGTATTTACCGTCTTTGTAGAATTCAGATGCGGCGCAGTCCATCGCCAGGGTGATGTCTTTGCCCAGCTCATAGCCTGCTGCTTTTACCGCTTCCGCGATAACAGCCAGGGCTTCGGCGTTAGAACCCAGGTTCGGCGCGTAGCCACCTTCGTCACCCACTGCGGTGTTCATGCCTTTGCTTTTCAGCACTTTCGCCAGGTGATGGAAAACTTCAGAACCCATACGGATGGCTTCTTTTACAGTCTTCGCGCCAACCGGCTGAATCATGAATTCCTGGATGTCGACGTTGTTGTCAGCGTGCTCACCACCGTTGATGATGTTCATCATTGGCAGCGGCATAGAGTATTTGCCCGGGGTGCCGTTCAGTTCAGCGATGTGCTCATACAGCGGCTGACCTTTAGAAGCCGCAGCCGCTTTTGCCGCAGCCAGAGAAACGGCCAGAATGGCGTTTGCACCGAAGTTGGATTTGTTCTCAGTACCGTCCAGCTCGATCATGATCTTATCGATGTTCGCCTGGTCTTTGGCATCTTTGCCTTTTACCGCGTCAGCGATCGGACCGTTAACCGCCGCAACCGCTTTGGTCACGCCTTTGCCCAGGAAACGAGATTTGTCACCGTCACGCAGCTCCAGCGCTTCGCGAGAACCGGTTGATGCACCTGATGGCGCAGCAGCCAGACCAACGAAACCACCTTCCAGATGCACTTCTGCTTCTACAGTCGGGTTGCCACGGGAGTCGATAATTTCGCGACCGATGACTTTTACGATTTTGGACATTCGATTTTCCTCAGTACAAGTTAGTCAATCCTAAGACAAACAACGCGCGAAAACTTCGCGCGCTGCTCGTGAAACTTACTTCGCTAACCGCTTCTGGTATTCCTGCGCCGCTTTAACAAAGCCAGCAAACAGTGGATGACCATCGCGCGGGGTCGACGTGAATTCCGGGTGGAACTGACAGGCCACAAACCACGGGTGGTTTGGAATCTCAATGATTTCGACCAGTTGATCGTCACCGGAACGGCCCGCAATGCGCAGACCCGCCGCTTCAATCTGCTTCAACAGCATATTGTTTACTTCATAACGGTGGCGGTGACGTTCAGTGATCACGTCTGAGCCGTACAGCTGGCGTACTTTGCTTTCCGGCGTAAGCTGACACTGCTGGCTACCCAGACGCATGGTGCCGCCCAGATCGCTCTGCTCGCTACGCACTTCGACGTTGCCTTCTTCGTCACGCCATTCGGTGATCAGCGCAACCACCGGGTACTTACAGTCTGGCACAAATTCAGTTGAGTTGGCGCCAGCCATACCCGCCACATTGCGGGCAAATTCCATCAGTGCAACCTGCATTCCCAGGCAGATACCGAGGTAAGGCACGTTGTTTTCACGCGCGTATTGCGCGGTCATCAGTTTGCCTTCCACCCCACGGTAGCCAAAGCCACCCGGAATCAGGATAGCATCCAGATCTTTCAGTAATTCGACACCACGCGTTTCAACATCCTGCGAATCGATCAGCTTGATGTTAACGGTGACGCGGTTTTTCAGGCCGCCGTGTTTCAGCGCTTCAATCACGGATTTGTAGGCATCCGGCAGTTCGACATATTTGCCGACCATACCGATAGTCACTTCGCCGCCCGGATTAGCCTCTTCGTAAATCACCTGCTCCCATTCGGCCAGGTTGGCTTCCGGGGCATTCAGGTTGAAGCGTTTGCAGATGTAGTCATCCAGACCCTGTGATTTCAACAAACCCGGGATCTTGTAGATGGAGTCGACATCTTTCAGTGAAATAACCGCTTTTTCCGGAACGTTACAGAACAGCGCGATTTTGGCGCGTTCGTTAGCCGGTACGGCGCGGTCAGAACGGCAGATCAACACATCCGGCTGAATCCCGATGGAGAGCAGTTCTTTTACCGAGTGCTGCGTTGGCTTGGTTTTTACTTCGCCTGCGGCAGCCATGTACGGCACCAGCGTCAGGTGCATATACATGGTGTGTTCACGGCCCACATCGACCGCCATCTGGCGAATCGCTTCGAGGAACGGCAGTGACTCGATATCCCCCACGGTGCCGCCGATTTCCACCAGAACGACGTCGTGACCTTCGCCACCTTCAATGATGCGTTCTTTGATGGCGTTGGTGATGTGTGGGATAACCTGAATGGTCGCGCCCAGATAGTCGCCACGACGCTCTTTGCGCAGCACTTCTGAGTAGATACGACCGGTCGTAAAGTTGTTGCGACGCGTCATTTTGGTACGAATGAAGCGCTCATAGTGACCCAAATCCAGATCGGTTTCGGCCCCGTCATCGGTGACAAAAACTTCACCGTGCTGAGTTGGGCTCATGGTACCCGGATCGACGTTGATATACGGATCGAGTTTCATGATGGTCACATTCAGACCACGCGCTTCAAGGATGGCTGCGAGGGAGGCTGCGGCAATGCCTTTCCCCAGAGAGGAAACGACCCCGCCGGTCACAAAAATATAGTTCGTTGTCATGCTGAACCTGAGAGTTTAGGTTTAAAGACGGTGGAATAACCAGGACGGGAAAACAGTATACCTGAAGTCGTCACCTGCCACAATTGATCAATCACCACCCTCTCCTCCTACGCAGTGCAGCGGGTAACATAGCGGATAGCCAGGGTTGAAATGTTGACGCACGTCACAAAGTCACCGCATGGCTGAATCGAGTAAGCTCAAGCGGCGATTTTATGCACAACGCTGGAATAATCAACAAATCGCAGCGGATCACGTTACTCCTTGTTCTCACTGAGTTTCACCTGTTGCCAGGCTTCTTCCATCTGCTCCAGCGTGGCGTCACTCATCGCCATCCCCTGCGCGCCAATCAACGTTTCCACCTGGCGAAAACGGCGTTCAAATTTGTCATTGGCCTTCTGTAGCGCCACTTCCGCTTTGCTGCCAAGATGGCGAGAAAGATTTACCGTAGCGAATAATAAATCGCCGATTTCTTCCTCAAGTTTGTCACTGTCGACCACCGCCTGCTGCGCTTCATGCATCACTTCGTCAATCTCTTCATGCACTTTATCCAGCACCGGCCCCAGGCTATTCCAGTCGAAACCAACGTTACTGCAACGTTTCTGGATTTTGTGCGCACGCATCAACGCGGGCAGCGCTTTAGGGATATCATCCAGCGCCGAATGCTGCGCTTTTTCCGCACGCTCGCTATGTTTGATGGCTTCCCAGTTTTTCAGCACCTCCTGCGCGTCCTCCGCTTTGACATCGCCAAAGATGTGCGGATGACGGCGTTCGAGTTTATCGCTGATAGCGTTGCAGATATCTTCAAAATCAAAGCGCTGCTGCTCGTTGGCCATTTGCGCGTAAAACACCACCTGGAACAGCAGGTCGCCTAATTCTCCACGCAGATCATCAAAATCTTCACGCTGGATGGCATCGAGTACTTCGTAGGTTTCTTCCAGCGTATAAGGCGCGATTGAGGCGAACGTTTGCTGACGATCCCACGGGCAGCCTTGCTGCGGATCGCGCAGGGTTTGCATGATGGTGAGCAGGCGTTGGAGGGCATTCATGGGCGGATCCTTTAAGAATAAGTTGGGTGCGGTCGGTTACCCTCACCCCGGCCCTCTCCCATAAGGGAGAGGGAGATGTGCGCCTGATCGGTTCCCTCTCCCATAAGGGAGAGGGAGATGTGCGCCTGATCGGCTCCCTCTCCCATAAGGGAGAGGGAGATATGCGGCTGATCGGTTCCCTCTCCCATAGGGGAGAGGGAGAGGGCGATGTGCGGCTCGATCAGTTCCCTCTCCCGCTTGCGGGAGAGGGTTAGGGTGAGGGTTAAGGTGAGGAGAAAAATTAGTGTAACCGCCGTGCGTCGATAATATCCGGCACCTGGTTCAGTCGAGCCAGTACGCGGCCCAGCACCTGCTGGTTATAGATCTCGATATCCATATCAATGGTTGCCAGTTGCTTGCGGGTATCGCTGCGGCTGGAGACGCCCAGCACGTTCACCTTCTCATTCGCCAGAATCGTGGTGATATCACGCAGCAGACCGCTACGGTCGTTCGCTGTGACGCGCACCACCAACGAATAACCACTGGAATAACTTTCGCCCCACACCGCATCGACAATGCGCTCCGGCGCATGGGAGATCAGCTCAGCCAACTGGTCACAATCGGCACGGTGGATCGAGATGCCACGTCCCTGGGTAATAAAGCCGACGATATCGTCGCCCGGAATGGGCTGACAGCAACGAGCGATGTGGTGCAGCAGGTTGCCGACCCCTTCCACCACCACGCGGCCGCTCTCTTTACGCGCTGACGGCGTATACGATTTCTGCGTCAGTTGGCGCAGTGCTTCGCGATCTTCCTCTTCCGCGCTCGGCTTATTCAGCTTGCCTTGCAGGAAGTTAACCATCTGATTAAGGCGAATATCGCCACCGCCAATCGCCGCCAGCAACTCATCCAACGAGGTGACGTTATAGCGCGGCAGCAGCAGTTTCTCCGCCTCACGCAGGCTGATATCCAGCTGCGTCAACTCCGTATCCAGAATCTGGCGACCAGCAATAATATTCTTGTCGCGATCCTGCTTACGGAACCAGTTGTGAATCTTCGAACGGCCACGGCTGGTCGTGATATAGCCGAGGTTCGGGTTAAGCCAGTCGCGACTCGGGTTTGGCTGCTTCTGCGTGATCACCTCAACCTGGTCGCCCATCTGCAACTGATAGGTGAACGGCACGATGCGCCCACCAATTTTCGCGCCGATGCAGCGGTGGCCGATATCGCTGTGGATGTGGTAGGCGAAATCGAGCGGGGTTGAACCGGCAGGCAAGTCCACCACATCCCCTTTCGGGGTAAAGACATAAACGCGATCGTCAAACACCTGACTGCGCACTTCTTCCAGCATCTCGCCAGAGTCCGCCATCTCTTCCTGCCAGGTGATTAACTTACGCAGCCAGGCGATACGTTCTTCATGGCCTGCTGCACCGCGTGTATTGCTGCTGGTCGGCCCTTCTTTGTATTTCCAGTGCGCCGCTACACCCAGCTCAGCATCTTCATGCATCTGACGGGTACGAATCTGGATTTCTACCGTTTTGCCCTGCGGCCCCAGCACCACGGTGTGGATGGACTGATAACCATTAGGCTTCGGGTTGGCGACGTAGTCGTCAAACTCGCTGGGCAGGTGACGATACAGGGTATGCACCGTACCCAGCGCACCATAGCAGTCCTGCAAACGTTCCGCGACGATACGCACCGCGCGCACGTCGAACAACTCATCAAACGCCAGCGATTTTTTCTGCATCTTGCGCCAGATGCTATAGATGTGTTTCGGACGGCCATACACCTCAGCACGCACGCCCTCTTTCTGCATCTCTTTACGCAGGTTATCGACAAAGTTTTCGATGTACTGTTCACGATCGATACGCCGCTCATGCAGCAGCTTAGCAATACGTTTGTATTCATCGGGATGGAGATAGCGGAAGCAGTAATCTTCCAGCTCCCATTTGAGCTGGCCGATACCGAGGCGGTTAGCCAGCGGCGCATAGATATTGGTGCTTTCTTTCGCGGCGAGGACGCGCTCATCTTCCGGCGCGTCTTTCATTTCACGCAGGTGAGCGATACGTTCCGCCAGCTTGATGACGACGCAGCGGAAATCTTCCACCATCGCCAGCAGCATACGGCGCACGTTATCGACCTGTTCAGAGGCCATCGAGTCGTTATGGATCGCTTTCAGCTGACGGATTGCATCCATATCGCGCACGCCATGCACCAACGAAACAATGCCTTTGCCGACGGTTTGCTCCAGCTCCTCTTCGCTGACCACGTCGGCATTCGCCAGCGGGAAAATCAGCGCGGCACGCAGGCTGTCGATATCCATACTCAGCATCGAGAGAATTTCCACCATCTCGATACCGCGCCACAACAGCAGAGCTTGATCAGGATGGTCGTGCGTTTCGGCTTCACAGTAGCGCCAGGTGTCAGCCAGACGCTGACAGGATTGCGGGTTAGCAATGCCCAAACTGGCAATCCACTGGTCGAGGGCAAACTCCCCCGCCGTATTTAAATGCGCACTTCTAACCGCAACCATATCCTCTCCTGCCACAGCGACTTAGGTGTCGCTTATGTTTTGCTGAACAGCACCATGGATTCGAGATGGCTGGTATGAGGGAACATATCCAGCATCGCGACCCTTTCCAAATGGTAACCCGCAGACAGTAATGTCTGACTGTCGCGGGCAAGTGTTGTCGGGTTACAAGAAACATAGACCACGCGTTCCGGCGCAAGTTTAACAATGTGCGACATCACACCCGCCGCCCCGGCACGCGCCGGGTCCAGTAACACCTTATTAAATCCCTGCGCAGCCCATGCCTGGCGCGCAACGTCTTCCTCCAGGTTATGCTGGAAAAAACGGACATTTTTCAGATTATTCAGGTCTGCATTATACGCTGCCTGCCGTACTAATGCTGCAACGCCCTCCACACCAACGGCATTTTCTACGAACTTTCCTATAGGCAATGTGAAGTTGCCCATGCCGCAAAACAGATCCAGCACCCGGTCCTGTGGCTTCAGGTCGAGCCAGTCGATGGCTTTCGCTACCATTTGCTGATTCACCCCATCATTCACCTGAATAAAATCCTGTGGGCTGAAGGTCAGTTGCAGGTTGAATGAGCGATAAAACGGCGTATCAGGCTTCAGGGCTGTCAGATCATCGCTACCATCAGCGAGATACAGCATCAAATCATGTTCATGCGAAAAGCGTTCCAGTTTTGCACGATCGTCTGAGGACAATGCATCAAGATGGCGCAGCACCATCAGCGGGCCATTATCCGCCAGCACCAGTTCAACATGGCCCAGACGTTTCACCGCATTTAAGCCACTGAGGCAGTGGTGCAGAGGCCGTAATAACGCTTCAAGTTCGGGCGCCAGAATGGGGCATTGCGTCAACTCCACCAAATCATTACTGGCCGCCTGGCGAAACCCCATCTGCAAACGCTGCTGTTTTGGGTGCCACTGCAACCCCAAGCGCGCGCGACGACGATAACCCCAGGCGTGGCCGCTGATGATTTCATCGACGCGCACCGGCAAAGGGGCGTCACGACTCAGCATCCTCGCCAGCGCCTTGGCTTTGCTTTGTTCCTGCAACGCCACCGAGACATGCTGTTGCTGGCAACCGCCACACACGCCAAAGTGTGGGCAGCGCGGTGCCACTCGCTCTGCACTGGGATTGGTGATACGCGTGGCTTTTGCGCGCGCGTACTGGCGTTTATCTTCCAACAGCGTCACTTCAGCCTGCTCGCCGGGTAGCGCACCGCTGACAAACATCGCTTTGCCATTATGGCGCGCAACACCTTGTCCAAAGGGATCAAGGTCTTCGATAGTGACGGTAATACGTTGCCTGGTCGTCACCCGCTGTTTTGCGGAGTAAAATTGCGCCATAGTGTTGTAAATTCTCTATTCTGATTGGGTTGTGCAGTTTGCACAGGGATAAACTTGCCAGGAGTCGCCAGGCCTTAATTATGACCAAATACAGCCTGCGGGCGCGAATGATGATCCTGATACTGGCGCCAACGCTGATGATTGGCCTGTTGCTCAGTACTTTTTTCGTGGTTCACCGCTATAACGAATTGCAGCATCAGGTCCAGGATGCGGGTGCGAACATTATCGAGCCGCTGGCGGTTTCCGCCGAATATGGCATGACATGGCACAACCGCGATGCGATACGCGAACTGGTCAGCCTGCTGCATCGCCGACATTCCGATATTGTCCGTGCGATTACCGTTTTCGACAACAACAATCACATCTACGTCACCTCAAATAACAACCAGAACCTCAGTCTGGTGCAGAAAGAGGATATCTCCACGCTGGAAGATGGCGTCTCGGTTGAACGTCGTGGCAACCTGATGGTGCTCCGCACGCCGATCGTGTCGGAGCGCTATTCCGTCGATGAACTGCCGCGCGAAGATGCAAAGCCCACCGGCAATCCGCTGGGTTATGTGGCGATCGAGCTGGATCTGCAATCAGTACGTCTTGAGCAATACAAAGAGGTGTTTGTCGCCACCCTGCTGCTGCTGTTTTGCCTGTGTATCGCCATGCTGTTCGCCTACCGCCTGATGCGCGACGTCACTGGTCCGATTCGTAATATGGTCACCACCGTGGACCGCATTCGCCGAGGTCAACTCGACAGCCGCGTCGAAGGCTACATGCTGGGCGAGCTGAGCATTCTGAAGAACGGTATCAACGCGATGGCGATGTCGCTGACCGCCTACCATGAAGAGATGCAGCAGAATATTGACCAGGCAACGTACGACCTGCGGGAAACGCTGGAGCAGTTGGAGATCCAAAACGTCGAGCTGGATCTGGCGAAAAAACGCGCCCAGGAAGCGGCGCGCATCAAATCCGAATTCCTGGCTAATATGTCGCATGAACTCCGCACGCCGTTGAACGGGGTGATTGGCTTCACCCGTCAGATGCTGAAAACCGGCCTTAGCACCAACCAGCGCGATTATATGAGCACCATTGAGCGCTCCGCCGCCAACCTGTTGAGCATCATCAATGACGTTCTTGATTTCTCCAAGCTGGAAGCGGGCAAACTGGTGCTGGAGTCGATCCCCTTCCCCCTGCGCGCCACGCTGGATGAAACCCTGGTGTTGCTGGCGCCTTCTGCCCACGAGAAAGGGCTGGAAATCACCGTTTGCCTGGAACAACAGGTGCCGGACAATGTCATTGGCGATCCCCTGCGCCTGCAACAGATTCTGATTAACCTGATCGGCAACGCCATCAAGTTTACCGAACAAGGGCATATCGACCTGCGCGTTGAACTGCGCAATACCAACACCACGCGTGTCGCACTGGAAATTCAGGTGCACGACACCGGCATTGGTATTTCCGATCAACAACAAACGCAGCTATTCCAGGCATTCCGTCAGGCGGATGCCAGCATCTCGCGCCGTCACGGCGGCACCGGACTGGGTCTGGTGATCACCCAGAAGTTGGTACATGAAATGGGTGGCGAAATCGCTTTCCACAGCCGCCAGGGCGAAGGGTCGACCTTTTGGGTTCATATCCAACTGGATCTCAATCCGAATGCGCCCCCGCATCCGCGTGCGCTGGAGGATTTGCGTCCCTCCCTGTTGGCCTACATCGAGCCGCATCCGGCGGTGGCAAAAGCGGTACTGGAGATGCTGAGCGGCACCCCGTTGCAGGTACATCATGCCGCCACGCTGGAAGAATTGGGCGATGCCCACTTCCCGCTCTTGTTGATGGGGCTTCCGGTTGACGGCAAAACCACATCGGCCTTACCGGATGACTTGATCACGCACCTGTTAAGCCGCGCCGATTCGGTGTTGCTGGCGCTCCCCAGTGAAATGATGTTGCATGCCGATGAACTGCGTGCCCGCGGCATTGCCGGTTGCCTGACCAAACCGGTATCGCTGACACGCCTGTTACCGATGCTGCTCGACTTCCACAGCCGACAACGCGAAGCCCTGCCGCGTGGGGCACGCCAACCGTTGACGGTGATGGCGGTAGATGACAATCCGGCCAACCTGAAGTTGATCGGTGCCCTGCTGGAGGAACAGGTCGAACACATCATTCTGTGCGACAACGCCGAACAGGCGATTCGCCAGGCACGTCTGCGCCCGCTGGATGTGATTCTGATGGACATTCAAATGCCGGAGATTGACGGTATCCGCGCCAGTGAGATTATCCGCAGCCTGCCGTTGCATGCAGCAACGCCGATTGTGGCGGTCACTGCTCATGCGCTGGATGGCGAACGCGAGCAGTTGATCAATGCCGGAATGAACGATTATCTGGCGAAGCCGATTGATGAGGATAAACTCAGCCAACTGCTGCAACGTTATGCGCCGCGTAACGCCGCTCTCAGCTCACCCGCCCCGGCGGTGGCCCCTTCACTGGATTGGGCGTTGGCATTACGCCAGGCAGCACATAAGGAGGATCTCGCACGCGATCTGTTGCAGATGCTGCTGGATTTCCTGCCAGAAGTGGCACAGCGCGTGGAAGAGTGTATGGAAAACAACGATGTGACCGGGCTGCGTGAAATCATTCACAAGCTACATGGCAGCGCCAGCTACAGTGGCGTACCGCGTTTGAAGGAACTGTGTCGGCAACTGGAAAAGAGTCTGCATCAGGAAAGTGATATTGCTGCGCTGGAGCCGGAATTGCTGGAGTTGAGCGACGAGATGGAAAACGTGGCACGCGAAGCGCGCACGTTGTTGCAGGTATAATTCCCCCGTATCACGCAATTACATGCGCGATACGGGAAAAACCGGCGCGATAAATCGCGCCGCTACAGGCTGTTGCCAACCTTAATCGTTGCCGCCACGTTACGAGCCGTCAGACGCACATTCTGCGCGGCATTCGCCAGCGCGTCTTCCAGCGAGCAGATACCAAACAACACGCTGAACACGGCATCCAGCCCATGTTCATGTACTACGCCCACATCGGCCGTCAAACTGCCCGCAATGCCGATGACCGGCTTATTAAATCGTTTTGCCACCTGCGCCACACCAATCGGCACTTTGCCGTTGATGGTCTGGCTGTCGATGCGACCTTCACCGGTAATCACCAGATCGGCATCATGCACCTGCTCGGCAAGGCCCAGCGCTTCGGTAACAATCTCGATACCGCGACGCAGGTCAGCCTGGCAAAACGCATGCAGCGCCGCACCCATGCCGCCTGCCGCACCGCCCCCCGCAATATGCAGTACATCAATATCCAGGTCGCGATGAATAATATCGGCGTAATGCGCCAATGCCCGATCCAATTGCTGTACCAGCTCAGGTGTCGCCCCCTTCTGCGGGCCAAACACCGCCGAAGCCCCTTGTTCTCCGGTGAGCGGATTGGTCACATCACATGCGACTTCGAAACGACATTGCCGAATGCGCGCATCCAGGCCAGCGATTTCAATGCGGGCTAACTGTGGCAAGGCCCCGCCGCCGTAGGCAATCTCGTTGCCCTGCTGATCCAGCAAACGCGCGCCAAGCGCCTGCATCATGCCCGAGCCGCCATCGTTGGTGGCGCTACCGCCAATACCAATGATGATATGTCCCACCCCACGATCCAGCGCGTTCTTGATCAGTTCGCCAGTACCAAAGGAGGTGGTAATCAGTGGGTCACGACGCGAGGTTGGCACCAGTTCCAGGCCGCTGGCCGCCGCCATTTCGATAAACGCGGTGCGGGCATCACCCGACAAACCGTAAAACGCATCAACAGGCTCACCCAGCGGTCCGGTGACCGTCAGCCTGACAATGCTTCCCTGCGTTGCCGCCACCATCGCTTCTACCGTGCCTTCACCACCGTCGGCGACCGGTATTTTTACGTAGTCAGCTTCAGGGAAGATGTCGCGGAATCCCGCTTCTATCGCTGAAGCCACTTCCAGGGCGGATAAACTCTCTTTATACGAATCCGGTGCGATAACGATTTTCATAGGCAATCCGAGCGCGGTTGATGACGGAAATCCGTCCTGCTAAGGCAACCTGGCTGTCCGGTATCAGCGATACCGGACGCGCGAGCTACCGGGTAATCTCAACTTTCGCTAATTTTTCATAATAGCAGGCCAGCGCACTGTGGTCGGCGGTACCCAGACCGTCGGCCTTCAGCGCCTGCATCATCTCCATCACCGCAGCGGTCAGCGGCAATTGCGCACCCACGCCATGCGAGGTGTCCAGCGCATTAGCCAGATCCTTGATGTGCAGATCGATGCGGAAGCCCGGCTTGAAGTTGCGGTCCAGCACCATCGGCGCTTTGGCATCCAGCACCGTGCTGCCTGCCAGGCCACCACGAATCGCCTGATAGACCAGTTCCGGGTTTACACCCGCTTTGGTCGCCAGCGACAGCGCTTCAGACATTGCGGCAATATTCAGCGCCACAATCACCTGGTTTGCCAGCTTGGTAACGTTGCCCGCACCAATATCACCGGTGTGGACCACCGAACCCGCCATCGCTTTCATGATGTCGTAGCACTGGTCAAACACCGCTTTATCGCCGCCAACCATCACCGACAGCGTGCCTTCAATTGCTTTCGGCTCACCGCCGCTGACCGGCGCATCCAGCATCTTGATGCCTTTCACTGCCAGTGCGTCGTGGACTTCACGGCTGGCCAGTGGCGCAATGGAGCTCATATCAATCACGATCAGGCCGGGTTTCGCACCATCAATGATGCCGTTCTCGCCCAGGCACACTTCTTTCACCTGCGGTGAGTTTGGCACCATGGTGATCACCACATCTACCAGCTGCGCCACCTCTTTCGCGCTTTTCGCGACTGTAGCCCCCAGCTCAACCAGCTCGGCTTCACTTGCTGCGTTGTTGTCACGTACCACCAGCGAATAGCCCGCTTTCAGCAGGTTTTTACTCATCGGTTTGCCCATGATGCCCAGGCCGATAAATCCAATTTTCATTACGTTGCCCCTTGGTCAGTTACTTCTTAAATTTGTCGCACAGCGCCTGTGTGGCGTTGCGGAAAACACCCAGATCGCTGCCAACGGCAACAAAACTGGCTCCCCATTCCAGATAACGACGGGCGTCGGCTTCTACCGGAGCCAGAATGCCGCTCGGCTTACCCGCCGCTTTGGCGCGTTCAAAAATGTATTTAATGACTTTCAGTACTTCCGGATGAGCAGGCTGGCCGAGATAACCCAGCGCAGCAGAGAGATCGCCCGGTCCCACGAAAATGCCATCCACACCTTCCACTGCAGCAATGGCGTCAATGTTGTCCACCGCCAACTGGGATTCGATCTGCACCAGCACCGTGATGTTGTCGTTGATGGTGGCGTTGTAATCCGGCAGCGTGCCGTACATGTTGCTACGGTGCGATACCGACACACCGCGAATACCGGCTCCCGGATAGCGGGTGGAGGCCACGGCGCGCGTCGCCTCTTCCGCCGTCTCAACAAACGGAATCAGGAAGTTATAGAAACCGATATCCAACAGACGCTTGATGATGATCGGTTCGTTGCAGGGTGGACGAACCACCGGTGCGCTGTGGCTGCCTTTCAGCGCCATCAGTTGCGGAATAAAAGTGGTGATGTCATTCGGCGCGTGTTCGCCATCCAGCACCAGCCAGTCAAAACCCGCCAGCCCCAGGACTTCGGTGGTGATCGGGTTGGCCAGCGCACACCAGCTACCAATCAGGGTTTCTCCTGCCAGCAAACGGCGACGAAACGCATTCGGCCAGGCTGTATTGCTCATTATCTTGACTCCTGTAACGGAAAAAATTAGCGCACCAGGCACGGACGTTTGTTATCAAAAGTCCAGTTGGGCACAAGGAATTGCATCGCCTGAGCGTCATCGCGCGCGCCCAGCCCGTGTTTCTGATACAGCGCATTGGCCTGCATCACCTGATCCATATCCAGCTCAACACCCAGACCTGGTTTCTGCGGCACCTGAACCATGCCGCCTTTGATCTGGAACGGTTCTTTGGTCAGGCGTTGGTTACCTTCCTGCCAAATCCAATGGGTATCGATGGCGGTAATCGCGCCCGGTGCCGCCGCCGCGACATGCGTAAACATCGCCAGCGACACATCGAAATGATTGTTGGAGTGCGAGCCCCAGGTCAGGCCAAAGTCGTGGCACATTTGCGCCACGCGCACCGAGCCTTGCATGGTCCAGAAGTGAGGATCGGCCAGCGGGATATCGACGGATTGCAGTGACAGAGTGTGGCCCATCTGACGCCAGTCGGTGGCGATCATATTGGTGGCGGTAGGCAGCCCGGTGGCACGACGGAATTCCGCCATCACCTCGCGTCCGGAATAGCCCTGTTCAGCCCCACACGGGTCTTCAGCATAGGCCAACACGCCCTTCAGCTGTTTCCCCAGCAGGATCGCTTCATTCAGCGACCAAGCACCGTTCGGATCGAGGGTGACGCGCGCCTGTGGGAAACGCTTCGCCAGTGCGGTGACCGCCTCGGCCTCTTCACCACCACGCAGCACCCCCCCTTTCAGTTTGAAATCATTGAAGCCGTATTTTTCATACGCCGCTTCCGCGAGACGCACCACGGTATCCGGCGTCAGCGCTTCTTCATGGCGCAGGCGATACCAGTCGCATTTGTCATTTTCCTGGCTCTGGTACGGCAGCGAGGTTTTCTTGCGATCGCCGACGTAGAACAGATAACCCAGCATTTCTACCCGGTCGCGTTGCTGACCATCACCCAGCAACGACGCCACATTGACGCCCAGATGCTGGCCGAGCAGATCGAGCAGTGCCGCTTCAATCCCGGTCACCACATGGATGGTGGTGCGCAGGTCAAACGTCTGGGTGCCACGCCCGCCAGCATCACGGTCGGCAAAGGTACTGCGCACCAGGTTAAGAATATTTTTGTACTCGCCAACGGTTTTATGTACTACCAGCGCTGCCGCATCTTCCAACGTCTGACGAATCTTCTCGCCGCCCGGAATCTCCCCAACTCCGGTATGGCCCGCATTGTCTTTAATGATGACGATGTTACGGGTGAAGAAAGGGGCATGTGCGCCGCTCAGGTTGAGCAACATGCTGTCATAACCGGCCACCGGGATGACCTGCATGGATGTAATTTTCGGTGTCTGACTCATTTCCTGCTCCTTAAACTTTGCTGCGACCGAAGGCCGGACGCTTACGGTCGAACGACCAACCGGGAACCAGATATTGCATCGCCGTGGCGTCGTTGCGCGCGCCTGCCGGCAAAGATTTGTACAGGGCATTGGCTTGTTGCAGACGATCCCAGTCCAGTTCAATGCCGAGGCCGGGTTTGTCCGGTACGGCGATTTTGCCGTTGCGGATTTGCAGCGGCTCTTTGGTCAGACGCTGGTCGCCTTCCTGCCAGATCCAGTGGGTATCAATGGCGGTGGGTTTACCGGGTACAGCCGCGCCAACATGGGTGAACATCGCCAGCGAAATGTCGAAATGGTTGTTGGAGTGGCAACCCCAGGTCAGGCCCCAATCGTCACACAACTGCGCCACGCGCACCGCGCCACTCAGCGTCCAGAAATGCGGGTCAGCCAACGGGATATCGACAGCATTCAACATCACCGCATGGTTCATTTCACGCCAGTTGGTGGCGATCATGTTGGTGGCCACCGGCAGGCCGGTGGCGCGACGGAACTCCGCCATCACTTCGCGACCAGAGTAGCCTTGCTCAGCCCCACAAGGGTCTTCCGCATAGGTCAGGACATCCCCCATGCCTTTACACAGGCTGATGGCCTCATCAAGCAACCAGGCCCCGTTGGGATCGACGGTGATACGCGCATCCGGGAAACGTTTTTTCAACGCCACCGCAGAAGCAATTTCCTGCTCACCCGGCAGCACGCCGCCTTTCAGTTTGAAATCTTTGAAACCGTATTTGTCCTGCGCTGCCTCCGCCAGACGCACTACCGCGTCCGGCGTTAATGCTTCCTGATGGCGCAGGTGATACCAGTCATGGCTGGCAGCTTCGCCGCCCAGATACGGCAGATCGGTTTTACGTCGATCACCAATGTAGAACAGATAACCGAGGACCACGACTTCATCACGCTGTTGACCCGGGCCAAGCAGCTCCGCCACCGGAACCCCCAGGCACTGACCAAGCAAATCCAGCAGCGCGGCTTCCAGCGCAGCCACCGCGTTGACGCGCAGTTCAAACGTCCACGCACCTTTGCCGAAGGTATCGAAATCCGCCGACTGGTTGCCTTTGTGCACCTGCTGCACCAGGCGATTCATACGCGCCACCTGCTGGCCTTTCACCTGCGGAATCGCATCCACCAACGTCTGATAAATGGTTTCGCCACCCGGCGCCTCACCGACACCGGTATGCCCGGCGCTATCGGTCAGCACCACAATGTTGCGGGTAAAACAAGCGCTGTGTGCGCCGCCGATGTTGAGCAGCATGCTGTCGTAACCGGCAACCGGAATCACCTGCATATCGGTGATAACCGGGGTACTTTGCGTATTCATGCTCTGTCCTTATGCCCGATGTTTCAATTCGACACGTTTGATGTCCCCGGCAATCACCAGGAAGCTGAACGCTGCGACGAAGGCGTGGATACCGACATAAATCAGTGCACCTTCAAAAGAACCGCTGGTGGCAATGATGTAGCCAATGGCGATCGGGGTGACAATGCCGGAGAAGTTACCGAACATGTTGAACAGACCGCCGCTCAGGCCGCTGATCTCTTTCGGCGCGGTATCCGCCATCACTGCCCAGCCCAGTGCCCCGATGCCTTTACCAAAGAACGCCAGTGCCATAAAGAACACCACCACCCACTCAGTTTGGGTGTAGTTACACATCACCATACTGATGGACATCAGCATGCCGACCACAATCGGGGTTTTACGCGCAATGTTCAAAGAACCGGTTTTACGCATCAGGTAATCGGAGATCACCCCGCCCAATACGCCACCAAGGAAGCCGCATATCGCTGGAACGGAGGCGATAAACCCGGCTTTCAGAATCGACATACCACGCGCCTGCACCAGATATACCGGGAACCAGGTGATAAAGAAGTAGGTCAAGGCGTTGATACAGTACTGGCCGAGATAGATACCCAACATCATGCGAGAGGAGAGCAGCTGTTTGATTTGATAGAACTTCTCTCCCCAGCTGACTTTGTGCTCGGACTTCTTGCTGTCCATATTGATCAGCGCACCGCCCTGCTCCATATACTCCAGCTCAGCCTTGTTGACACCAGGATGATCGTTAGGATCATGAATCACTTTCAGCCAGATAAAGCTGATGATGATGCCCAGTCCACCCATAAACCAGAACACATGCGCCCAGCCCACTTCTGAGGTCAGCCAACCCATAATCGGCGCGAAAATTACCGTGGCGAAGTATTGGGCGGAGTTAAAGATAGCCACGGCAGTGCCGCGCTCTTGCGCAGGGAACCAGGCAGCAACAATACGGCTGTT
The DNA here is from genome assembly GCF_059730565.1 of Pantoea sp. X-Soil-TKNS-1279. Taxonomy (NCBI): domain Bacteria; kingdom Pseudomonadati; phylum Pseudomonadota; class Gammaproteobacteria; order Enterobacterales; family Erwiniaceae; genus Pantoea; species Pantoea sp. X-Soil-TKNS-1279. The sequence continues at coordinate 3,395,797 of NZ_AP035948.1, forward strand.
ACCAGGGAACGACGGTGCTTCAGCCAGCCCCACGAGGAAGCGCAACATAAACAACGAAGCCACAATGCCGAAGCCGCTGAACAGGTCGACGAATCCTTGCAGGAAGGTAAACAGCGACCAGGTGAAGATGCTCCAGAAGTAAACGCGTTTGGAGCCGAAGCGGTCGAGCAGCCAACCGCCGGGTATTTGGCCGATAACATAAGCCCATGAGAATGCTGAGAAAATATATCCTAAACCGACCGAGTCAAGGCCGATATCCTTGGACATAGCAGAACCGGCAATCGAAATCGTTGCACGGTCCCCGTAGTTGAAAGAGGTGACGATAAACAACATCACCACAATCCAGTAACGGGCGTTGGTGCGCTTTTGCACCGCTTCCGCTGTCTGGCTAAAACTATTCATGATGCACTCCTGAAATATAGCGGTAGCTACATTCACTCTGACTGCATACACATCGCGTTGGGTATCAGAATGATGTTCGGTTAAACACGGCGATTTTTATATTGGCAATACGATGATGCGTCGTGACGAATAACCTAACGTTGGATAACGAGAGCCAGTATAGGAACAGGCGGAGAGCGAAACACTGGAAGAAAGCCCGATGATTTCATCACCTGGATACATATTTTATGGCGTTTGCACATAACGCTGCGGCATGGCTCACGGAACCATCAAAATCAACCCAGCAATGGTTAATTAACGTACAGCCTTATGACGCTTTGTGAGTCCCTTCACTTGTGTTTGGTGAAACGTCTCAAACTGACGCAATAAAACCGCTAAAAGCCAGTCAGTTGCACAATGTATTGGGTAATACCCCTGCATATACTAAGGCTGGCAAAAAAAAGATGGCGTGACGGAAGCAATCAATGACACCGCGTTGCCATGTACAGCGCGGCAGAATGGAAGGTGAGCAATGAACCGACCTCTAAGCGAGAAACCGCTTTATATTAAAGTGCACGATAGCGATAACGTCGCCATCGTGGTGAATAATCAGGGGCTGCCTGCGGGCACCCGCTTTGACGATGGGCTGCAACTGACTGAGCATGTGCCGCAGGGCCACAAAGTCGCGCTGGCTGATATTCCTGAGCAGGGCGCGATTGTGCGCTACGGCGAAGTGATCGGCTATGCGCTACGTCCGATTGCCCAGGGCAGCTGGATTGAAGAGTCGCTGGTGGCGCTGCCCGAAGCGCCCCCTCTTGCCAGCCTGCCGCTGGCGAATAATGTCCCACCGGATTTACCGCCACTTGAGGGTTATACCTTCGAAGGCTACCGCAATGCCGATGGCAGTGTGGGAACCCGTAATCTTCTCGGCATCACCACCAGCGTGCATTGTGTCGCGGGCGTGGTGGATTACGTGGTGAAAATTATCGAGCGGGATCTGTTGCCGCGTTATCCCAATGTTGATGGCGTAGTGGCGCTGAATCACCTGTATGGTTGTGGTGTGGCGATCAACGCGCCGGCGGCAGTGGTACCGATTCGCACCATTCATAACCTGGCGCTGAACCCCAATTTTGGCGGCGAAGTGATGGTGGTTAGCCTCGGTTGCGAGAAATTACAGCCGGAACGCCTGCTCACCGGCACGCCCGATGTACAGGCCATTTCGCTGGACGATAACGACATTGTGCGTTTGCAGGATGAGCGTCTGGTCGGCTTCGGCGCGATGGTGGATGAGATTTTGCAGGTCGCTGAGCGCCACCTGAAGCGACTGAATCAACGCAAGCGCGAAACCTGCCCGGCTTCTGAGTTAGTCATCGGCATGCAATGTGGCGGCAGCGATGCGTTTTCCGGTGTCACCGCTAACCCGGCGGTGGGTTTTGCTTCTGATTTGCTGGTACGTTGCGGCGCGACAGTGATGTTTTCTGAAGTGACTGAAGTGCGCGATGCAATCCATCTGCTGACGCCGCGCGTGGTCGATGAGGCGACCGGCAAACGTCTGCTGGAAGAGATGGCATGGTATGACGACTACCTCAGCCTCGGTCAAACCGACCGGAGCGCCAACCCCTCGCCCGGCAACAAAAAAGGCGGCCTGGCAAATGTGGTAGAAAAAGCGCTGGGATCGATTGCCAAATCAGGCCGCAGCCCGATCGTTGAAGTGCTGTCTCCAGGACAGCGACCTACCAGGCGCGGTTTGATCTATGCGGCGACCCCCGCCAGCGATTTTGTCTGCGGTACACAGCAGATGGCATCCGGCATTACGTTGCAGGTATTTACCACCGGTCGCGGTACGCCGTATGGTCTGGCGGCAATTCCGGTGATCAAGATGGCTACACGCAGCGCACTGGCTGAACGCTGGCATGATCTGATGGATATCAATGCGGGCACCATCGCCACCGGCGAGGAGAGTATCGAGCAGGTGGGTTGGCGGTTGTTTGAACTGATTCTGGATATTGCCAGCGCACGTAAGCAGACATGGTCAGATCGCTGGGGCATTCGCAATCAGTTGGCGGTGTTCAATCCGGCACCCGTGACCTGACCGCATTAACACGTAGCGGCGTGATTTATCGCGCGGATTTTTGGCGATAAATCGCGCCGCTACGGAATTACAACAATTTACCCCAGTTTTCCACCCAGGGTGTCGTCACGGATTCCGGCTCCGGATCTTCTGTCGCATCTACCGTTAACAGGTCGCCGACACGTTTGGCGCTCTGCTCCTGCAACAACGCATCAAAGGTCTTACCCGCGCCGCAGAAGTTATCGTAGCTGCTGTCGCCCAGCGCAATCACGCCGTAACGCAAGTCAGGTTGATAGCCCAGTTGATCTTTCACCGCATGGTACAGCCCGGCGATACTATCGGGAAAATCGCCTTGTCCGGTGGTGGAGGTGATAATCAACACCACATCCTGCTGATAATCCTGCCACTGCGCCAGCGATGGGTCTTCAAAGACTTTCACTTCATGACCCTGCGCCTGCAACACCGGCTCCGCCTCTTCCGCAACCAACAACGCATTGCCGTAAACCGTACCTACAAAAATGCCAATCTTTGCCATCAAGCCGCTCCTTATTCTGTTGGCTTATCCTGGACTGCCTCATCGGCAAACTCAACCCTGGGAACATCAGGGATCTGATCCTGCCAGCCAAACTGATGCAGCATCTGCTGCCAGACGGCATCCAACCCGGCGCGAATCACCAACGGCTCCCCTGTCACCGGATGATTCAGACTCAGCGCACTGGCATGCAACATCAGGCGATCAAGACCAAAATTTGCTGCCGCACCACGGTTCTGGCGCAGATCGCCGTGCGTGGTATCACCAATAATGGGATGGCGCAGATGCGCCATATGGCGTCGCAGCTGATGCTTACGCCCGGTGCGCGGTTGCATCTCCACCAGACTGTAACGCGCGCTGGCATAGCGGCCAATCGCCACAGGCATCTCGGTGTGGGCCAGCATCTGAAAGTCGGTGACGGCCGGTTGCGGGCCACGCGGTTCGGTGGCGAATTTATCGGCGATTTTGTCGAGTTCCTCGACCAACGGATAATCCAGCGTGCCGCTTTCCGTCAGCCAGCCACGCAGCACGGCATGGTAGGTTTTGCGGATTTGATGTTGCTCAAATTGTTGAGCCAGCAGCCGGCCAACCTCGCTCGACAGTCCCATCAACAATACGCCGGAAGTGGGGCGATCGAGCCGGTGTGCGGTAAAGACGTGCTGACCGATCTGATCGCGCACCGTCTGCATCACCACCACTTTTTCTTTGCGGTCGAGCCAGCTTCGGTGCACCAGCCAACCCGCAGGTTTATTGACCGCGACCAGCCACTCGTCCTGATAAATAATTTCCAACATCAGGCTGCGGGTTCCGAAAATAAGGCATCAAGCTGGCGTAAGGTCAGCAACAGCATGGGATGGCCCGGCGTGCCGGGAGGAAGCGCCATTTCATAATAATGCGCTACGGCGAAGTTTTGCGGCAAGGGTGCACCGGCGTCAATCAGCGCCTGCATACGCGGGATCAACACCCACTGTAACCACTCAAGAGGTGCCAGCGTATCAAGGCAAAAGGGTTGGGTACTGGCAAACGCTGCCGCATCGGGGGATTGCGTCTGCCAGTGGTCGTGCTCGCGCATCACCGCTTCGACCTGCTGTAGCCGCTGCAAAATAAGTTGTTGCGACGACATGCGCCACCTCCAGAGAAAAATCGGGCGGCAAGCATATCACTTGTCGGGCGATGCTCAAAAAACGCATAAAAAAAGGGGAGCACTGTAATTACAGTGCTCCCGGTTCGTTTGCAGCAATCCCGCCACCGCTGTGCTCCCTGCTCATCCGTGACAACTTTTCCTGTGCTGTCCTTTGCTTGTCATCCTGACATTGGTCCTTAGCATCCTGGCCCGCCACATCCCGCATGGCTCTCATTCTCCGTCCTGGAGGTGTCCCTGACTCATCCTGAGTGTCCTGCTTCATCATGAAGCCTTCCGTGTGCCGTAAACTCCGTTACGCTCCAGCCCCCTGGCTGACATTCTCCTGAACATCGCTTAATCCGTGGCTTCCTGCCAGTGGTGACTATTCTGGCAGAAACTATCGCGTAAACAAGGTACTAAAAGCCGTTACATCAGTCAGTTATCGAATTATTTTCGGACTGCAGCCATAAACTCATGATTCACAATATTTTTACAAGCCTGGCTTCCTGAATTCTTCAGTACAATTTGCCGATCTCTCACACGCTATGTGAGAGATCTCTTACACCAACACAGGCCAATGTCTGCAATTTACTCGCTAACTGGTTGTAAGTTATTAAGAAACATCTTAATTTCTGGGGATAATACTTCGCGCTTTTTGCTACCAGGATGCTCAAGAATAACTTCACCGGTAAGATTGCACAGGGAGATGACATCCTGTTCGGAATCAGTGGTGGCGATAAATAAAGTGGGGCTTTGTTTCAGGCGACGCTTCATGACCAGATGACCAATCAAATTCTCCTGTAGCCGCGTGAAGTCGTCCTCACTCCATACCTGTAGCAAGGTCATATCCTGCTGCTGAAAACGGGCGGTCATATCACCAGCAAACTGAGTGGTATAAAACGCGGTGATTTCGGGCCGAAGCTCAATCTCCAGTGCGCGCTCAACCGCAGCCAGCGTGGCAGGCAAGGTAAAAGGCTGTGGCTGCCACAACACACGATCATTCACCGTGCTCTGTATACAAGGGGAAGGTACGCCAAACAGTTCACTGCTTGCAGGTAAATGCCCGGTGCGCTGCTGCCATTCGTCACAATATCGGGCGGTAAAATCGCGCAGAGCATCCACGGTTTGCTGCATCATTCATCTTCTCGCTTCTGATAGGTTACACTTAGCCACTTTGATGGATTTTAGTGGTAACCGTTATGTCTACTGAACAACAGGATCAGGTATTAAGCGGCCTGACCTTGGGTAAACCCACGGCGTATGTCGATCATTACGACCGTTCGCTGTTACAGGCTGTGCCACGCAGTCTCAATCGCGAACCGCTGGGGCTGTTTCCCGACAACCTGCCTTTTCACGGCGCAGATATCTGGACGCTGTACGAACTCTCCTGGCTTAACAGCAAAGGCGTACCACAGGTGGCGGTAGGCGAAGTGGTACTCAACGCTGCGAGCCGCAATCTTATCGAGTCCAAGAGTTTCAAGCTCTATCTTAACAGTTTTAATCAGACGATTTTCGCCGACTGGGGGGAAGTTCGCCAAACGCTGGAGCGTGATCTCAGCGCCTGTGCTGAAGGTGAAGTTAGCGTGGCGCTGTTCCGCCTCGGTGAAATCGAAGGCCAACCGATCGGTCATTTTACCGGTGAACTGATCGATGAACAGGACATTGAGATTCACGACTATGCGTTTAATGCCGATCACCTGGCGCAGGCCGCTGGCCACGACATTATTGAAGAAACGCTGGTCAGCCATGTTCTGAAATCTAACTGTCTCATCACCCACCAGCCTGACTGGGGTTCGGTGATGATTCGCTATAAAGGCCCACGTATCGATCGTGAAGCGCTGCTGCGTTATCTGGTGTCTTTCCGTCAGCACAATGAGTTTCATGAACAATGCGTTGAGCGCATTTTCAACGACATTCAACGCTTTTGCCAACCGGAAGCGCTGACGGTCTATGCCCGTTACACCCGCCGTGGTGGGCTGGATATCAACCCGTGGCGTAGCAATGTGCCCTTCTCACCGGGATTTTCCCGCCTGGTTCGCCAGTAACAGATTGCGAGATACCTCGCAGGCCGCGGCACGGATGCGCGGTTCCACTTGAGCATTGACCGCAGACAAGGCTACTCTGTCCAAGGCGCGGGCGGCTAACCGTGCGCGACCAAGGATATTCGTCACTGTGCTCAGGAAGTTAAGCACAGCGTCATCAGTCACGCGCTTGCGTGTAAAGGAGTTCTCTTGATTACTCATATTAGCCCTCTTGGCTCGATGGATCTGCTCTCCCAGTTGGAAGTCGATATGCTGAAACGCACCGCCAGCAGCGACCTGTACCAACTGTTTCGCAACTGTTCACTCGCGGTGCTCAATTCTGGTAGTCAGACCGACAGTAGTCATGAACTGCTTTCCCGCTTTGAAAGCTTTGATATCAACGTATTACGCCGTGAGCGTGGCGTTAAACTTGAACTGATCAACCCACCGGAAGAAGCCTTTGTCGATGGCCGGATTATCCGCTCATTACAGGCGAACCTGTTTGCCGTACTGCGCGACATTCTGTTTGTGAATGGCCAGCTTTCCGCTGCCGAACGCTTTCAGAATCTGGATGCTGAAGACTCGGCACATATCACCAACCTGGTCTTTTCTATCCTGCGTAACGCCCGTGCGCTGCACGTCGGTGAGTATCCCAATACCGTGGTGTGCTGGGGTGGTCACTCGATTAACGCTGTGGAATATCAGTATTGTCGTAACGTCGGCACACAACTTGGCCTGCGCGAACTCAATATCTGTACCGGCTGTGGTCCGGGGGTGATGGAAGCGCCGATGAAAGGTGCCGCAGTGGGGCATGCACAGCAACGTTATCGCGACAGTCGTTTTATTGGCCTGACTGAGCCTTCAATCATTGCCGCTGAACCACCGAACCCGCTGGTCAATGAATTGATTATCATGCCGGATATCGAAAAACGTCTTGAAGCCTTCGTGCGTATTGCCCACGGCATCGTGATCTTCCCTGGTGGCGTTGGCACCGCGGAAGAATTGCTGTATCTGCTTGGCATTTTGATGAACCCGCAGAATAGCGATCAGGTACTGCCGTTGATTCTGACCGGCCCGCAGGAGAGCGCTGATTACTTCCGCGTTCTGGATGATTTTATTGTCAGCACGCTGGGTGAAAGTGCGCGCAAACATTACAAAATTATTATTGATGATGCTGCCGAAGTGGCCCGCCTGATGAAGCATGCAATGCCGCAGGTGAAAGAGTATCGTCGTGAAACCGGTGATGCTTACAGCTTCAACTGGTCAATTCGTATCGTGCCGGACCTGCAACTGCCGTTCCTGCCAACCCACGAAAATATGGCTAACCTGAACCTGTATACCAATCAACCCGCAGAAAAACTGGCGGCAGACCTGCGTCGAGCCTTCTCTGGCATTGTCGCCGGTAACGTGAAAGAAGTGGGTATTCGCGAGATCCGCGAAAAAGGTCCGTACAAACTTCATGGCGATCAGGACATCATGCACCGCATGGATGAACTGCTACAGGGCTTCGTCGCCCAACACCGCATGAAACTGCCGGGCACCGCGTATATTCCCTGCTACGAAATCATCAAATAACTCAGGAAGGCAGCCTGCGGGCTGCCGCTATCATCATGTCTTTCCATCTTCTTATTGTTGATGCCCTGAACCTGATCCGTCGTTTACATGCCGTTCAGGGCTCACCATGCCGCGATGCCTGCGTGGCAGCATTACATCAGTTGTTGGGCCATACCCACCCGACACATGTGGTTGCGGTGTTTGATAGTGCCACACGCCAACCAGGCTGGCGTCATACGTTATTGCCGGATTACAAGGCGGGCCGTCCACCGATGCCGGATGATTTGCAGTTGGAAATGCCCGCCATCCAACAAGCGTTTCAGGCGGCAGGGGTTAGTTGCTGGATCGCCGATTTGGACGAAGCCGATGATCTGGCGGCCACGCTGGCGGTCAAAATGGCTGATGCCGGACATCAGGCAACCATCGTTTCGACAGACAAAGGTTATTGCCAACTGCTGGCCCCGAATATCCGCATTCGCGATTACTTCCAGAAACGCTGGCTGGACGTCCCCTTTATCGAACAAGAGTTCGGCGTCACACCCGGTCAATTGGCGGATTACTGGGGATTGTGTGGCATCAGCAGCAGCAAGATTCCCGGTGTGGCGGGCATCGGCCCGAAAAGTGCGCGGGAACTGATTGCGCAATTTGGTTCGCTGGAAGCGATTTACCAGCAGTGGGATCAAGTGCCAACAAAGTGGCAGGGGAAATTGCAGGCACAGCGTGATATGGCGGAGATTTGCCGCCAGGTCTCAACATTGAAGCGGGACCTGGTATTGCAGGGCAATCTGAATACGCTGCGGTATAACCACCAATAATGTTGCTCATTAACACGAATTCGTAGCGGCGCGACTTTCAACATCAGCGCGATAATCGCGCCGCTACGTATATAGCAAAATTAGCGTTCGTCGCGGCGACCACCGACGGCGGCCCAGATACGGCGCACATGCACCGTCACTTCTTCGCGATCATGATAGAGCTGACGCGCCTGAATCTGCGCATTGATACCATGCTCTTTCAGGGTGGCATCGATCATTGCCAGATTTTGCGTCACCTCTTCGTAGCGCTTTTTCATCGGCAGCTTGAGGTTAAAGATCGCCTCGCGGCACCAACCATTGACCAGCCATTCGCTCATCAGGCTGGCAACGCGCACTGGTTTTTCCACCATGTCGCACACCAGCCAACTGATGTTGTTACGCGGTGGGCGGAAACGGAAACCATCTTCACGGCAATGTGTAACCTGCCCGGTATCCATCAGGCTCGGAGCCATCGGGCCATTATCAACCGCATACACCATCATGCTGCGTTTCACCAACTGATAAGTCCAGCCGCCGGGGCATGCCCCCAGGTCAACCGCCCACATCCCACTGCCCAAACGTTCATCCCATTCGTCAGCCGGGATAAAGACGTGAAACGCCTCTTCCAGTTTTAAAGTGGAACGGCTCGGCGCATCGGCCGGGAACTTCAGACGCGGAATGCCCATATAGAACGGCGAGCTATTCTGCGGCAATGAGTAGCCGACATAACAGGTGCCGGGCGCAATAAAGAACACATGCACCACTGGACGCTTCGGGCTTTCGTAGTTGAGCAGAATTTTATTTTCACGCAGGCTGGCACGCAGCGGCACGGTAAATTTGCGGCAGAACTTGGTCAGCTCTTTGGCTTCATTCGTGTCCGGCACTTCAACACGCAATTCACCGCCCTTCTCCACCACACCCGTCAGCATACCGACAATCGGTGAAATACGATCTTCTGGCGGCAAATCACGCAGCAACTCGCCCACCACCGCCATCTGGCGGGCAAAAATCAGTTCAGCAAACGGCAACTGGCTGATCAGTTTTTCTGCATCTTCCTGTTGGTAGCACTCAAATAACACATAACCGGCATCATCTTTTACGCGCGGGAAACCATAGATCTCACGCTCAGCCGCTTTCGCACTGATCTCTGCCGCACACTCTTTCTCAAAGCCGGGACGGCAATAGAGTAAAACTTTATTCATGGCGTTCTGCCTTTCGTTTCAGACGCAGTGCGCCAATCAACATCAAAAACCAGCCAATCAGGAAGCCAAAGCCACCGACTGGCGTTACAAATACCCAAAACTTCAGATGCGACAGCGCCAGGCAATAGAGGCTGCCGCTGAACAACACGGTGCCCAAGGCTAACGCCGCGCTGCTCCAGTAAAACCAGATATTGGCACGGCGCAACATCGCCGATGCAAGACCGATAATCGCCAGCGTATGATAGGCCTGATATTCAAGGCCGGTATGAATCCACGCCATCTCAGCTGGGCCAAGGGATTTACTCAACACATGGGCACCAAAAGCACCAAAAGCCACCAGCGTGAAACCGCTAATGGCTGCAAAAATAAACATCGCACGACTGGACATCAAACAATCCTCAGAGTGAATACGCACGTCACTGTGCAACAATCAACGTGTTAGTGATCGTAACGAAAACGAAATTTCTCTTGTTCGGTTGCGGCTTTGGCCAGGATCCACTGTCGAAAGGCGGCTATTTTACCCAGTTCTGCCTGACTGTCATGACAAACCAGATAAAAAGCATTTTTACTGACCAATACGTCATTAAAAGGACAGACCAGACGACCCGCTTCAATTTCGCTCTGCGCCATCACATTATTCGCCAGCGCCACGCCCTGACCGTGAATCGCCGCCTGCAACACCATCGCGCTGTGACTGAAAATCGGTCCCTGCTGCACGTTAATGTGCTGCAAGCCTAGCTGGCGGATATAGGATTGCCAGTCACGGCGTGAGGCATCGTGCAGCAGTGTGAAGTGCGCCAGATCAGCTGGTGACTTCAGAGGATGGTCCCCGGTCAGCAATAACGGTGAGCAAACCGGCAACAGATATTCCGCGTAGAGTTTCTCCACGCGTAACCCCGGCCAGTTGCCACGACCATAGAAAATCGCCACATCCACATCATCCGCCAGTTTCTCTTCATCGCGGTCAACGGCCTGGATGCGAACATCAATACCCGGATAAGCTGTATTAAAGCTGGAAAGACGTGGCACCAGCCACTGAATGGCAAAGCTCGGCAGCAGGCTAACCGTCAGCGCCCCTTTGGCGCTACGTGCCTGTAGTTTACGCGTCGCATCGTTCAGCGCGGAGAAAATTTCCTTGATATCCAGATAGTAGCTTTGCCCTTCTTCCGTCAGCAAAAGCGAACGATTCCTCCGGCGAAATAGCTTAAGACCGAGAAAATCTTCCAGAGATTTAATCTGATGGCTGACAGCTGCCTGGGTAACAAACAGCTCCTCAGCAGCTTTGGTAAAGCTTAAATGGCGTGCCGCAGCATCAAAGACGCGTAAAGCATTCAGCGGGGGAAGGCGTTTTGACATGGTTTTCCGTATCCGGATCAACAGAGTAATACTGCAACTTATAACAAGTCATACGGTATTAGTTTTTTTAATCCGAGACATTATAAATTGTCCGTTGAGGAAGCTCCAGCAAATACCTATAGTTGCCGCACTTCCTAAGCCGGAACGAAAAGATTTCTGGAAATGTGCGTTAGTTCGCAGACTTTTGGAGAGCTTTTGGCTTGTGGTCGTGATGTTGTGTTTGCATTTTGATCTGACGATTGCAGATCAAGCTTTTAATTCCTGTAGATTTACCCTGTCTGTCCAAAGTGATTTACATAGCACCGCAAATTGCGGTGCTTTTTTTTTATCTGTCGATTACTGCCCCATCTCAACCATCTCTTTGACATCTGAGCGGTTAATCTGCTGCTGGTTGCCATTGGCATCTTTATAGCTGATCATACCGGTATCATCGTCTACTTTAGGTTTGCCAGAAGCAACAATGGTGCGGCCATCATTGGTATGCATCACGTAGTTGCTGGAACAGGCAGCCAGGGTAAAGGCCATGGTACACACGGCCAGCACTGCGGCGAGTTTTTTCATTTTCTATCTCCTTGCAGATTGATTGCATCAAACCACCCGCGAGACGCTGACCAGAGGCAGCTGAAAAAGTGAAATCGACTGGTAAAGGTCGATTTCTAATGCGGGTTTTGGTTTAAACCTTGCAATAATTAGCATAACGCGCTTTCTCAGCTTTGCCAGGTTACAGACCGACTTTCAGTCTGGTCCTAAAAACTCATCACAACAGGCCGGATATGACCATTTTTACGCCCACCGCTTTTCGCCAGCAATTCCCCGCGCTGGCTGATGCTGGTGTCTATCTCGACAGCGCCGCCACCGCCCTGAAACCGCTGGCGGTGATTGAGGCCACGCAACAATTCTATTCACTGAGCGCCGGGACGGTGCATCGCAGCCAGTTTGCCGCCGCGCGTGCCTTGACAGAACAATATGAACAGGCACGCGGCCTGGTCGCACGCTGGCTGAATGCTGCCGATGACCGACAAATTATCTGGACGCGTGGGACCACTGAAGCCATCAACCTGGTGGCAAACAGCTGGCTGGCTCCGCGTCTGCAACCTGGCGATGAAATTGTGGTGAGTGAGGCGGAGCACCACGCCAATCTGGTGCCCTGGTTGATGGTGGCGCAAGCAAAAGGCGCAAAAGTGGTGAAATGGCCGCTGGGGGCAAATCGCCTGCCCGATATTCAGCAGTTACCTCACTTACTGAACTCACGTACCCGTCTGCTGGCTATCGGTCAGATGTCGAATGTCACCGGTGGTTGCCCGGACCTGGCGCAGGCGATTCAGCTGGCACATGCCGTGGGTGCCAAAGTGATGGTCGATGGCGCACAGGGTGTGGTGCATTGCGCGCCGGATGTGCAGGCTGAAGATATCGATTTTTATGCGTTCTCCGGCCATAAGTTGTACGGGCCGATGGGTATTGGCGTGCTGTATGGCAAGGCGGAATTACTCGAAGCCATGTCCCCCTGGCAAGGTGGCGGCAAAATGTTGACGCAGGTGGATTTCAGCGGTTTCACCCCACAACCGGTGCCGTGGCGTTTTGAGGCGGGTACACCGAATGTGGCAGGGGTGATTGGCTTAAGCGCTGCGCTGCGGTGGCTCAGCCAGCACAACGCGGAAAAGATGGAGATGTGGAGCCAGCAACTGGCAAGCCTCGCCGAAGAACAGCTGAGCGCCCTGCCCGGTTTCCGCAGTTTCCGCTGCGGCAGCAGCAGCCTGCTGGCGTTCGATATCGCGGGTATCCATCATAGCGATATCGTCACACTGCTGGCAGAACATGGCATCGCGTTGCGCGCCGGTCAACATTGCGCCCAGCCCCTGATGGCGGCACTGGGTGTCAGCGGCACGCTGCGTGTCTCGTTCGCCCCCTATAATAACTTGCAGGACGTGGACGCGCTGGTGCGCGCCATGCATAGCGCCGTGGATTTACTGAGTGAATAATACAATGAGCACAGCCCTTCTCGCCCCGCACCCGTTTGGTGATCTGATTACCGAGGCCAGCCTGACGGAGAAATTCAGCCATTTTCATCAGTGGGAAGACCGTTATCGCCAGTTGATTCAGTTGAGTCGTCAGTTGCCTGCTTTACCGGAGGATTTAAAATCCGCTGAAATCGAACTGACTGGCTGTGAGAATCGCGTCTGGCTGAGTAGCCAGCTACAAAGCAATGGCACCTTGCATTTCTATGGCGACAGTGAAGGTCGCATCGTGCGTGGCTTGCTGGCGGTGCTACTCACCGCGGTGGAAGGGAAAACGCCAGCCGCCCTGCTGCAACAGGACCCTCTGGCGCTGTTTGATACGCTTGGCCTGCGCGCTCAGCTCAGCGCCTCTCGCAGCAGCGGATTGCAGGCACTGGCCGACGCAGTGCAACGTGCCGCACGCCAGCATATTTAATGTTGCCGCGCTGCTCGCGCGAGGAATTTTTTCAACGCGTGTGAAACCGCGATAAAACCAAAGGTCGCGGTCACCATCGTCGCCGCGCCAAATCCGGCGGCGCAATCCATCCGCTTCGGACCTTCTGCGGTGCTGCGGGATGCACAGACGCTGCCGTCTGGTTGCGGATAGACCAGTGCCTCCGTCGAAAACACGCAATCGATGCCCAGCTTACCTTTGCTGTTCTTCTTCACACCAAAATCGTTTTTCAAACGCTCACGGAGTTTCGCCGCCAGCGGATCCTGAATGGTCTTCGCCAGATCGCTTACCTGGATCTGCGTCGGATCAATCTGTCCACCGGCACCACCGGTGGTGATCAACGGAATCTTGTTGCGCCGACACCAGGCAATCAGCGCCGCTTTGGGCCGTACGCTATCGATCGCATCGATCACATAATCGAAGCCGATCGGCAGCAGTTCTGCGGTGTTTTCCGGCGTGATGAAATCATCGATACAGATGACCTCACATTCCGGGTTAATCGCGCGGATACGCTCCGCCATCACCTCAGTTTTTGCCTGGCCCACTTTGCCCTGCAACGCATGAATCTGCCGGTTAGTATTGGTGATACAGACATCGTCCATATCAATCAGGGTGATTTTACCGATTCCGGTACGCGCCAGTGCCTCTGCCGCCCAGGAGCCCACACCGCCAATGCCAATCACGCAAAAATGGGCGTCGGCAAAACGCTGCAACGCATCCTGCCCATACAGACGCGCCGTGCCGCCAAAGCGTTGCCGCCAGGCGTCGCTAACCACTGTCATAACAAACCTTACTGATCGTGCGGGCGATAACGCCCGCAGAGGAAAATTTAATTGGAACCTAACAACAACGAACCATTATTGCCGCTTTGTGCGGTGCTGAACAGCGGTTGACCCGCTCCCGGTGCCGCTTTAAGCACCCAGACACGCCCATAATGGTTGTAGAAACCAGCCAAATGAGCGGCATCCGGGCCGACGCCCTGATAGATGTCAAAATGCTGGCCTTTAATCGCACCACCGACATCCAGCGCCACCATCAGACGCATTTCATACTTACCGTTAAACTTGCCCTTCTCGTTTAACTGCGGCACTTCCGCCAGCAGCGCCGTCCCGGCAGGGATCAGCGAACGGTCTGAGGCCACCGAAGCCTTGGCTATCAGCGGCACGGCGCTGGCACCACGTACCGGTACATACTCTTCCGGTTTGAAGAACACGAAAGATTGGTTGGTTTCCAGCAGTGCACGCACCTCTTCTGGTGAATGTGTCTGCGCCCACTGACGAATCGCCTGCATCGACATATCTTCGCGTTTCACTTCACCACGATCGATCAGCTCTTTACCAATGCTATGGTAAGCCCAGCCGTTTTTACCGCCGTAACCAAAGAAGCGCAGTGGTCGCCCATCACCGAAGTCGACATAGCCACTGCCCTGAACATCCATCATAAAGTTGTCGATCAGCGAGTTGCTGTAAGCAATAACATAACGGTCATCAAGGCCGCCGCTATAGATAGAAGCGCGGCTGGGTAATTTTTGCCCACTGCGGCGAGGCGGCATACGATAAATCGGGTACTGGAATTCGCCCTGACGGGTATAACGTGCTTCGACCACCGGGGTGTAGTAACCGGTGAACTGCACGTTGCCGTAGTTATCCGTCCCTTCCATCTGATAAGCGTTAAGGCCGAATTGACGCAACTGACGGGTATCACCGCCTGACATCAGCCAGTTTTCAATCGCGCTGTAGGTACCGGTGTTGCGGCCATACAACCCGGAGGACGCAGACTGAATCTGACGAACCTGATCGCCAAAGTCCCGGCCATTGACCGGACGCCCTTTCGCATTCGGCTGGTTCACCAGGCCCAGCGGCTGATCCAACTTGCCATCTATATATTGCTGGCCACGATCCGTAGGTTTGGAGCTACAACCCGCCAACAGCGCGAGAAATGCGCCAGTAAGTGCATACTTCACACGATTTGCTTTCATGACCTTCTCTTTTTATCGATAGTTTGCATGGCGACGATAGCAAAGGGGCCGACAGAATGAAATCCGCCACCCAGTGCGACCTTGATATACGTACAATAAATAACCTATTGGAGGTTTTATTCACCAACTGGCTGTAAATTTTGTGCTTTCTGTCAAAAAGGGGTTGCATCGCGGCGCGTGCGGAGTATAGTGCGCATCCACGGACGCGGGGTGGAGCAGCCTGGTAGCTCGTCGGGCTCATAACCCGAAGGTCGTCGGTTCAAATCCGGCCCCCGCAACCAACTCTTCTTAGATGAAGAGAGACAATGTGAAAAGTCGCACAGCGACAGACGGACGCGGGGTGGAGCAGCCTGGTAGCTCGTCGGGCTCATAACCCGAAGGTCGTCGGTTCAAATCCGGCCCCCGCAACCAATACAAATAAGCACCTTAACGGGTGTTTTTTTGTTTTTATCGTCTGGAGAATCGCGGCATCCTTGCCACAACCATCAGCGATGCGCCAGCACCGCCCCCTTCTCGAAATACGCTTTGATGCCATGCAGAATGGCTTCCGCTACCTGATGCTGGTAACGCGCTGTACGTAGCTTCCTTTCTTCTTCCACATTACTGATAAACGCCGTCTCTACCAGAATCGACGGGATATCCGGCGCTTTTAACACCGCAAAACCGGCCTGATCCACCGTACGTTTATGCAGATGGTTGATGTGCCCCATGCGCGACAACACCTCTTTGCCAAACTTCAGGCTGTCATGAATGGTCTGACGCTGCACCATATCGAACATGGTGTGGTCGAGATAACGGTCGCCGCTCATGCTGACGCCACCAATCAAGTCTGATTCATTCTGGGTTTGTGCCAGAAAGCGTGCCGCAGCAGAGGTTGCGCCGCTGGTGGAAAGCGCAAACACCGACGAACCGCGCGCCGCGCGGCTGGTAAAGGCATCGGCGTGAATTGACACAAACAAATCCGCACGCTGCTTGCGCGCTTTTGCCACCCGGACACGCAACGGGATAAATACATCTTCGTTGCGCGTCATATAGGCTTTCATATTGGGTTGTTTGTCGATCAGCGCCTTCAGATAACGCCCCATCTTCAACACAATATCTTTTTCACGCGTTTTATATTTGCCATGCGCGCCCGGATCTTCCCCGCCATGACCTGGATCGATCATGATGATAATCGGGCGGTCCCGTCCGGCTTTACCCGGTAACGGAGCCTGCGCAGGTTGATCGCGATCCAGATCGCCCTGATTGTAATCCTGGAGTAACGCCAGTAAGGGATCCTCTTCCGGCTGACGCTGGCTGGGATAAAGATCGACCACCAACCGATGCTTAATCCCCGCGACCGGATCGAGGGTGAAGCTGCGTGGTGCCACGCTGCGCTTCAGTTCCAGTACAATACGCACCGTATTGGGATCGAACTGCCCCACGCGAGCTGTTTTGATATAGGGATCATCAACGCGCACCAGTTTATCGACGCCTTTCAGCACCGGATTGATATGCAGATTGTTGATGTCGATAACCAGACGGTCGGGATGACTCAGCGTGAATTGTTTGTATTGCAGGGGAACATTGGATTCCAGCGTAACGCGCGAGTACGTCGACGAAGGCCAGATGCGCACGGCCATAATATGCTGGCTGGCCGCCAGCCCGCTGCGCGTCACGCTCAGCAACCATAGCGCGCCCGCTCCCTGCAATAATCGTCGGCGTGAAAAAAAAGGATTTACGTCAAACATGCCTCTCCAGCTACTGCGTAATGTCTAAAATATCGCCAGTTGAGTAAAAGAAGATGAAAACTTTAGCCAGTCCCTGGTGCCTTCCCACTCAGGAAAAGCCAGATAATGCAGGCTGTTAGCGCAGGTTGCATCAGAAAATTCGTAAAGTAACGTCAGGCTGGCCGCTTGCATTACGGCGCAATAAAGCATAAAAATACAAAAATTTCGAATAACCATTCACAGAGGGTTTGCCGTGAAGGAACGTAGTACTGAACTGGTTCAGGGTTTTCGCCATACCGTTCCCTATATAAATGCCCACCGTGGCAAGACCTTTGTCATCATGCTGGGTGGCGAGGCCATCGAGCATGATAACTTCTCCAGCATCGTTAACGACATCGGTCTGTTGCATAGCCTTGGCATCCGCCTGGTGGTGGTTTACGGCGCCCGTCCGCAGATTGATGCCAGCATGGCACAGCATCAACTGGAGCCGACTTATCATAAACATACGCGTGTTACCGATGCGCAATCACTGGAGCTGGTGAAACAGGCGGCAGGTCGTTTACAGCTGGATATCACCGCGCGTCTGTCGATGAGCCTGAACAACACCCCTTTGCAGGGCGCGCATATTAACGTGGTCAGCGGCAACTTCATCATCGCCCAACCTCTTGGCGTCGATGATGGTGTGGATTACTGCCACAGTGGACGCATTCGTCGTATCGACGAAGAGGCAATCCATCGTCAGCTGGATAACGGGGCGATTGTGCTGCTTGGTCCGGTTGCTGTTTCCGTTACCGGTGAGAGTTTTAACCTGACTTCAGAAGAAGTCGCTACCCAACTGGCGATCAAACTGAAAGCGGAAAAAATGATCGGCTTCTGTTCTGAACAGGGCGTGACCAACCGCGATGGCAATATCATTTCCGAACTGTTCCCGAACGACGCCCAGGCGCGTATTGATGAAATGGAAAACGAAGGTGATTTCCTTTCTGGCACGGTGCGTTTTCTGCGTGGCGCAGTCAAAGCCTGCCGCAGCGGCGTGCGTCGCAGCCATTTAATCAGCTATCAGGAAGATGGCGCGCTGTTGCAGGAGTTGTTCTCGCGTGACGGTATCGGCACACAGATTGTCATGGAGTCTGCCGAACAGATTCGTCGTGCCACCATCAATGATATTGGTGGCATTCTGGAGCTGATTCGCCCGCTGGAACAACAAGGGATTCTGGTACGTCGTTCACGCGAGCAACTGGAAATGGAGATCGACAAGTTCACCATCATCGAACGCGATAACCTGACCATTGCCTGCGCGGCACTCTACCCGTTCCCGGACGAACAAATTGGCGAGATGGCCTGTGTGGCCGTTCATCCGGATTATCGTAGCTCGTCACGCGGCGAAGCACTGCTGCAACGTGTGGCATTGCAGGCACGGCAGATGGGTCTGAAAAAGCTGTTCGTGCTCACCACCCGCAGCATTCATTGGTTCCAGGAACGCGGTTTCACACCGGTGGACATTGAATCGCTGCCGGAGAGCAAGAAAAAGATGTACAACTATCAGCGCCGTTCTAAAGTGTTGATGGCAGATTTGCGCTAACTGTTCCGCCTGCCGTAGCGGCGCGATTCATCGCGCGATTTCGTGCGCGATGCCAATAAAAACCCGCGCGATAAATCCCGCCGCTACGAAACCAATCTCTCCAGCAATCCACTTCTGCGCTGCGTGCGCAGTTGTACCGCACGGCGGAATACCCCTTCATCGCTGAACAACGTCAATTGATGGCGTGCACGGGTAATGGCGGTATAAATCAGTTCACGGGTCAGCACCGGCAGAAACTGCGCCGGCATGACCAGCGCGGTATGCTCAAACTCCGATCCCTGGGATTTATGCACCGTCATCACCCAAGCCGTATCATGCGTCGGTAAGCGGCTGGGCTGAACGGCTTTGATGGTGCCATCCGGTAACGGGAAGAAGACTTTCAGCAGTCCCTCCTCGTCCAGTAAGGTAATGCCAATGTCGCCATTGAACAGCCCCAATGCGCTGTCGTTGCGCGTCACCATCACCGGTCGCCCCTGATACCAGCGACTGCCTCCAGCCGGACGACGCAGCAGTTGCAACTGAATCAGTTTCTGTTCAATACGCTGATTAAGCCCCTGAACACCAAAAGGCCCTTCACGTAACGCACACAACAGCTGATAACGGCCAAAAGCATAAATAATCGTGGCAGGGTCGGCTCGTTCGGCAACCAGGTTCAGGTAGGGTCGATATCCCTCTGCGACCTGTGTCAGCATCGTCTGATACGCCTCAGTATCGCTCAACGGCTGGCGAGAGATATCGCTGAAGCCCGCACCAAACACCCGTTCGACCGTAACCACATCCCCCTGATTAACGGCGGCTGCTAACTGGCCGATACCGGATTGTGCGTCGAAGCGGTAACTTTTGCGTAGCAGGCAAATGGCATCACGTACCTGTGGAGCCTGGGGATCTTCCCTGCCCGTCAGATGACATCCGGTCAGTTGACTCAGCAGTGCTGCACGTACCGGACTATAACCCGCCTCCGCACACCGACAGATATCCCCCAACACCGCCCCGGCCTCTACCGATGCAAGCTGATCGCGATCGCCGAGGAAGATGACGCGAGCCTGTGGCGGCAACGCGGCAATCAGGTTCGCCATCATGCCAAGGTCAACCATTGAGGCCTCATCCACGACCAGCACGTCCAGATGCAGAGGATTACCGGCATGATAGCGCAGGCGTTGTGTCTCCGGCTGCGCCCCCAATAAACGATGTAACGTGGTGGCTTCTGCCGGGAAGCAGAGGCGTTCTTCCTCGCTGACGTCAAGTTGCCGTAACGCCTTACCGAGCGATTCCGTCAGGCGTGCCGCCGCTTTGCCGGTCGGTGCGGCCAGTTGAATGCGCAGTGGGTCCTTACTCAGCCGGATTAACGCCGCCAACAATTTTGCCACCGTGGTGGTTTTCCCGGTGCCTGGCCCACCAGAAATCACCGCGGTTTTCTGCGTTAACGCCACCGCAGCGGCAATTTTCTGCCAGTCTTCTGCCTGGGTACCAAACAACACATCCAGCACCGGGCGCACCACTTCTGGCGCGAATTGCTGTGGTGCGGCATCCACACGGAAAAAGCGTGCGACCTGACCTTCGTTCTGCCATAAGCGATGCAGGTAGAGCCGCTGTTGCGTCAGTACCATCGGGGTAGCCTGTGAGCCATCACTCAGCGCGGGCCAATCGTGAAACGCCGCTTGCCAGTCTTGCGGGGCACCCGCAGCCTGCCACATCGCCTGGGCCAGCTCAGGATGTCGGCCATTAAATAATTGCTCCGCCGTCAATTGTGTCAAAGGCAGACAAACGTGCCCCTCACCGGCCTCCGCGCTCAGACAGGCCGCCGCCAGCAAACGTGCCGGTTGAGTGTCATCTGCCAACAGGCAGGCAAACTGGATATCGAGCGGGCGCAACAAACGCAACGCCATCGCCTGAGTCAGCAGCGCAGTCATGCTACTCATGATGTCGCTCCTTCGCCGCGAAACAGGTTATCCAGTTGGGTAATGAATGCGTGGGAGGGGCGGGTATGGAACACCCCATTGGCAGGCGAGCTGCCATCCATGCCGCGCAAAAACAGATAGAATACGCCACCGAAATGCTGTTCATAGTCGTAATCCACCAGGCGATGCTCCAGATAACGGTGTAGTGCCAGGCTGTAGAGTTGGTACTGCAAATCGTAACGGTGGTCGATCATCGCCTGGGCCATCGCCTGCGGCGTGTACGCGGCATGACTGTCACCCAACCAGTTAGATTTGTAATCCAGCAAATAATATTTCCCCTGCCAGCGAAACACTAAATCGATAAAGCCTTTCAGCATGCCCTGCACCTGACGAAAATCGAGAGCTGGCGCCTGGCGGGATAATTCGTCATGGCTTTTGACCAACTTATCCATTTTTTCGGCCAGCAACATGCCCTCAATCGGCAGATAAAACGCCATCTCTACCAGGCGATCTTTTGTCTGCACTCCTGCCAGCTGAATACCCTGCTCATCAAGCGGTGTACTGACGACCCTGGCAATCCATGCGCTCAACATCGGCTGCCAGTGCAGCGGATAACCATTCTGTTGCAGATGCTGCTCCAGCGCCGCATCCGTTGGCGGTTGAGTGAAATCCAGCGACTCAAACAATTCATGCAGAAAGGTGCCGGGGGCGGCACCACGCGGAAAATGGTGGGGCGTCAACGCTGATGGTTGAGGTTCACCCGACTCATCGCCAGATGCTTCCACATCAAACCCAGGCATGACCTCCAGCAAACGACTGCTGCCATGCTGCTGCAAGCCTGAATAGCTGGTAACGCGCCAGGGTTCGGCCAGCACACGCGTGACCTCCCGTGCGCTTAATGTCTCTTCACTGACGGTCTGCGCTTGCCAGCGCGTGGCATCAGACTCCCCGGCCAGCACCACTTCGGTACCGTCAGCGTTCATCTCCGCCAGCAACGCCGCCAACTGCTCCGCTGTTGCCGCCTCACCGCGCTGCAGCAGATAACCCAACGCGCTTTTATGCAGATCGCTGGCTCCCTCTTTCTTTCGCGTGCCACGGAACAGGGGGGCCACGCCAACGCTACAGTGATACACCGAACGCGTAAGCGCCACATATAACAGGCGCAAATCCTCCGCCAGACGCTCCTGTTCTGCCAGCTCAAGGCTGGCCTCACCATTTTGCAGATCAAGCACCGCCCCGAAGTTTTCCCGGTCGTGATACAACGCGCTATCGGCCTCGCGATAACCGGCGGCAAATGGCAGCCAAACAAGGGGATACTGCAACCCTTTCGATTTGTGGATGGTGACGATCTGCACCAGATGGCGATCGCTTTCCAGACGCAATTGCTGACTGGCCGCCTGACTGTCCGGGCGGGCAATCTGCTGCGCCAGATGACGCACCAGGGCATGAGGACTGTCGAGCTGGCTGGCCGCCTCCTGCAACAGCTCGCCAAGATGCAGCAAGTCAGTCAGACGACGCTCACCGTTTTCGGAAGCCAGCAGGTTTTCCGCCAGTTGACGCTCCAGCATCATCTCCCGCAGCATGGGCAATACACCACGTTGCTGCCACACCAACTGCCAGCGGGCAAAAGTATCCACCAGTTGATCCCATCCGCGCGCATCCTGGTCAAGCGCATCCAGTTGCGCCGCATCAAAGGCAAACAATGAGGTTGCCAGGGCGGTACGCAGCATACGCTCCTGTTCCGGTGCCAAAACCGCCTGTAGCAGCCACAGCAGTTCACGCGCTTCCGGCGTGGTATACACGCTATCGCGGTTCGACAGGTATACCGACGGGATCGCCAGCTGATTCAATGCCTCACGAATAAGATTGGCTTCGTTGCGGCTACGGACCAGCACGGTGATGTCGGATGCCTGCACCGGTCGCAAAGCCGGGGCTTTTCCTAACAACGCACGTTGCTGCTGACCAGCCTGCAACCAGCGGCTGATATCCGCCGCACACTGCTGCGCCATCAACTGTTGATAATCCCCCACGCTGCATCCTTCGCCGGGTTGTAACCAAAAACGCAATGCCGCCTGTGGTTGTTGGTCAAGACTCAGGGTCAACGTCTGGTTCGGTACGGCAAAGTTCACTGGCAGAAAAGGAATATCGGCAAACAGAAACGGGGCTTTGAGCCTGGAGAATAGCTGGTTGACGCTTGTCACCATTGATGGTGAGGAGCGCCAGTTGGTATCGAGCGTATAGTGAGCGCTCACATCATTACGGGCGCGGATATAGGTAAAAATATCAGCCCCACGGAAGGCATAAATTGCCTGCTTGGGATCGCCGATCAACAGCAAAGCATGCTCTGGTTGATTAACATACAGCGTGCTGAAAATACGGTATTGCAGCGGATCGGTATCCTGAAATTCATCAATCAGCGCCACCGGGAAACGCTGGCGGATGACCTGTGCCAACTGTGCCCCGCCGGGTTGTTGCAGCGCTTCATCCAGACGACTCAACAGGTCATCAAAGCCAAGTAACGCACGCAGACGTTTCTCTTTACGCACCGCCTCACGAACTTCGCTCAGCGCCCGGGCAATCACCAAATCACGCAGAGAAATCGGCTGCGCCAGGAACTGGTCAATCGCGACAAACAATGCGTGACGCGGGGCCTCCCCTTTTTTGGTTTTCTCGTCCAGCACCTGCTGACCAAAACGGGCCAGTTCCGGGGGCACCTGATAGTCCAGCGTCTCGCTGTGCGCCCAGAGCGACACTTTGTTAACCCATACCGGCAGATTTTTACTGCTGTAGCTGCGCTTATCGACCCCGGAATCGCTAATCAGGCTAACAATGTCTTCGCCCACCGCAACCCAGCGCGCTTTAATATCTGCAATACGTGCCAGATTCTGCGCATGTCGCGTAGCCAAAGTTTCATCAGCCGCCGGGGGAGATTGCAGGCCAGGCGTTTCTCCCTGTAACCAGGGACGCAGGGTTGCCAGCAACTGCTCCGGGCCACTCCACTCCGCCACGATGGCTCGCGCCACGTCCAGCGTCAGCGGATAACAGTGACGTCGCCAGAAATCGGCAGAGGCCTGCTTCAGCAGCTGTTGCTCATCTTCAATCAACTGCTGCTCAAACAACATGCCGGATTCAAAGGCATTAAGGTTGAGCATACGTTGACAGAAGCCGTGGATAGTAAAGATTGCCGCTTCGTCCATCTGCCGTTCCGCTGCCAGCAGCAGGGACGCAGCATCCGCTGGTTGCGGCATCTCCGTCAGCAGTTGAGCCAACATCGGGTTGTTGCTGTGACCACGAATACAAGCCAGCCGCAGTTCGTGGATATTTGCGCGAATGCGCCCACGCAATTCTGCGGTCGCGGCTTCCGTGAAAGTCACCACCAGAATCTCTTCCACCGAGAGTGGGCGGGTATAGGCTCGTTCGCCTCCCAACCCTAACAACAACCGCAGGTAAAGCAGACCGATGGTGAAGGTTTTCCCCGTGCCTGCGGATGCCTCAATTAACCGTTCGCCACGCAACGGCAGCGTTAACGGATTGAGCGATTCTGGCTGCAAACTCATTGGGCGTCACTCTTAACCGGCAGCGACTGTTGCAACTGCGAAAGCTCCTGCCAGGTGGTCCAGCCGGGCAACTGAGCATAATCGTCTTTCACCGTGCCATCGTGGCTGCCGCCGATTTGCGAAATCATTGCCATGCCTTGCTGAGCCAGCACCGCCTGATGGAAGAAATCCGCCAGTCCGACGGGGGTCAGTTGCTGAATCTGAGCAATCACTTTTTCACGCGTATCAAAGGCAAAATTCTGCCGGTTGAAATCACGATTGTAGCGATTTGCTTCCTCATCGAGCGTTTGCGGGCGTTGTTGCAGATCGTTGATCATCGCCTGTTGATACTGGGCAAACTCTTCCGGTTTCATACTGCGCAAACGCTGCTCCGCCTGTGGATAGAACGCCTGGAAACGTTGCAGCAGGAAAGCGGGTTGTTTGCTGTTGCTTTGCAACAGGAAGCCGATACCCCACTGTCGGCCTACCGGCATCTGGAAAGCAAACACCGCATAACCCAATTGCTCTACGGTGCGCAGTTGGTTGTAGAACCAGGGCTGCACGATTTGGCTCAGCATTGAGCTGTTTGCCATGCTTTGATATTCGCTGTAACCCAGCGGGACATAGAGCGCCGCCAGTGCCGAATCGGTGCTGCTGCCCGCTTTTTGCAGATTGGCTTTAATCGGTTTCTCAATCGACACATAGTCGCTATGCCAGTAACGATGGCCATCGCTTTGCAACTGCTGTTTCAGGTCCTCCCCCAACTGTTTAACCCGGTCAGCAGGAAGATTCCCGACCACGATCATTTCTGGCGTGGCGTGGTGGATCAGTGCATCACGGTAGTCCGTTACCTGCTTCAGGGTGATCTCTTTCACCAGCTTACGGCGCACCTCGCGTTGGGTATAAGGCAACTGCGACAGCATCTGCATTGGCTGAATCGCCAGCTCAAAGGCTTTGCCTTTGTCGGCGGATTCCAGCTGATCAAGGTACCAGGATTTCGCCTGTTCCAGTTGCTGCTCAGTCGGCGTGAAGGTGGCATAGCCTTCAACCAGCTTTTTCAGCAACTCAGGCAAACGCTGAGTGAAGCCACTGGCATTGAACTCTAGCCCATCGTTTTCTCCGGTGGAGAAACTGATACCGCCAACCGAGGCCTGAGAGTTCAGCTGATCCAGCGCGAGGCTGGAGAGATAGTCATTGAGGCCAAACAACACTTGTTGCTGAGCATCACTGATCGCCGCTTTGTTACGCAGCGCCAGGGTGATGGCGGCTTTAGGTTCACTGGCGTAGAACTGGCTTGGCATCCAGAAAATACGCATGCTGTCGCCTGTAGTCAGCGCCACCGGATGGGTATAGGTTTTGCCATCAGACGGCATAATCGAGAAATCTGACGGGATATAAGGGTTAAGCGTCGGCATTGACAGTTGGATGGCAGCCGCGCGCTGTTGCCAGTCACTGAACTGGGCATCGCTGATTTTATCCACCTGATAGGGCGCATTCACAAAGTAGGCTTCTTTGTTGTGCGGCTCCTGCGGGCTGATATACCAGATGCGCGCATTCTGCGGTGTCATCTCCGCCAGACGCGCTTTGATGGCGGCAGGATCATAATCATCCGCCAGGTATGGGGCATCCAGCGCATGCTCAATTGGCACGCGCAGCATGGTATCAACCAGCCATTCGATGTAATCCATATCGCGGGTGATGGAGGGATAACGGAAATCCAGCGCCAGCACATGGGAAACTTCATCGAAATAGGCTTTGTCGATGCCTTTATTCCGCAGCATATCGAGGTAACTGAAGATCGCCGCGACCACTTCATCACGCTGCGCCAGACCTTTATCAGTCAGGGACACGGTAATGGCAAACACGCCGCTGGTGCGTTCGGTCATCGGATCGGCTCCGGCGTTAACACCGTCCGCCAGCCCCTGGCGTTGTAGCCAGTCATTCAGGGTGTTTTTGCTGCGATTACCGAGTAAATAGCTGATCAATGTATCCGTTTTGCTACGGAAACGGTCACTATTATTGGCAATACGGAATTCAATTTTCAGCTGTTTGCGCGGCTGAGCAGGCACATAATGAATAATGATGCCTTTCTGTGCATCAGTCACCACCGGCACACTGATATCCGGCACTTTAGCCTGATGATTGGTCACGCGGCCAAACGTTTTCGCGGCAATATCCGCCATTTCCGGCAACGGTTTGTTGCTGTAAATCACCGCTTTCATCAGGTTAGCCGAGTAGTGGCTGTGATAGAAATCGAGCAATGCCTGATGCAGTTTGCTATCAGGTTTATCCTTCAGCGTATCGAGGTTGCCGCCCGAAAAACGCGCACCGGGATGTTCCGGGTTGAGAGTTTCCGCGCCCACCTGCGCCATGCGCAAACCATCGCGCGATCGCGCCATCGTCAATTCCGCATTAACCGCATGACGCTCACGATCGGCATTGACCGGATCCAGCAACGGCTCAGCAATAGCATCGGCCAGACGATCCACCGCCGGTTGCAGTGCATCATTTTCCACTTCCAGATAGAACGCCGTTCGATAAGACGCGGTGCTGGCATTGTGGCTGCCGCCATGTTTTTTCAGGAATTCTGCGAGGTTATCCGGCTGCGGATACAGCTTCGACCCCATCAGCACCATGTGTTCCAGATAGTGCGCCAGCCCCAGCTGTTGATTGGGATCATCGAGGGATCCTATCGGTAAGGTCAGTGCTGCCAGCGACTTCGGTGCGGCGGGATCGGAGACTAACAATACGGTCATACCGTTTGTCAGCGTAATGGCCTGGTAGGCGCGTGGATCATGATCGCTCTTACGAATGGTTTCATTGACTGGCTGCCAGCCACGTTGCTCATCAGCCACAGCAACCAATGCCGTGACGCTCAGCAGCAGCGCCGCTATCCAGCGTGCGTAAATCCGCATTTAAACCCCTTACGTTACCCTTTACCGCTGGCTGTGCACCCGGCGGTCAAAAAATGACTTTTTTATTGTGGTGGGGACGACATCCTGTCACACCGTCACCCGATTGCTATTCATCATCCTGATGCGCCAGACGTACTGGCAAATACCAGCGTCGTGCCGCCTCAGTGATTGCCTGTAATGCCGTGTCATCAAGCACACGGCTCAGACGCTGGAGGTAAGGATCACTGCCCTCACCTTCCAGTTGGAAACTACCCTGCCAGGCCTGTAACAGCCGACTGCGCGCTTTTTTCTGCGTCGCCTCGTCATCCAGTAACTGGCGGGTTTTGGCATCAAAACTCGCTTCCAGCCAGGCTCCGCCGGATTTATTCAACAGCATCAGTGGCTGTGCTAATCCTGCCTGATACCCAGCCACATACTCCTGCAACAAACTCAGCGCCTGGTCACAAGGAAGTGCGTTAAAACGCCAGTGGCTCTGTTTACGCCCATACATCCGGCTTTCGCCACTGCCTCCCAGCGCGCAATACACCAGATGTTCCAGCCACAACAGTAAACCATCATTCATATTGAGTACGCCGGGACGCCAGCGCAGCAGTCCATCAGCTTGCACCTGCGTAAGCCAGCCGGTCAACTGCACATCACCAAGCCGTAGATTCACTTCCCAGCTTTCCGATATTTGACGTTGTCCACTGACCTCAGCGGCCACTTCCTGCATCTCTTCGGTCTGGCTTTGCCAGAAAAGTTCCCCAAAAGCGCCATATGGCAGGTTACCCGCCGCGCGATGACGGGCATATAACTGCGCAGGATCCTCTCCGGCAACCAGGGTATTCAGCAACTGCGCGTTGATCTGATAACGTTCGAGGCTGTCAGGAGCAAAAGGTTCGCTATCAGGCAACTCGCTCTCTTCCATCCAGAAAGCCACCCCCAGCCGTTGCTGAAACCAGGCACGTACCGGATGACGCCAGAAACGCAAAAGTTGCTCCAGCGACAATGTGGTGAGTGGCAGCGCATCCAATGGCTGGACAAAATCAGGCTGCGCCTCACCCTGCCCTGCGGCGGCAGGTAACCACTCAGCGGCAAAACTTTGCCCATTACGCCCCGGCAAATAGTTTTCAGGGGCAAATGGCATACGGCTGTGCAGCGTCTGCAAATGTTCGCGCACGCGCTGCTCGCTGACATCCGGTTCACAGGCTTCATCCCCCGGCAGACAGAAGCTCTGACCGAGATAGTCAACCAACTCCGTGACCAATACCGAGGGATAGCGCTCGGTATTATCCTGAATGGCACGGCCGATGTAGCTGATATACAGCTGCTGCTGCGCGGAAATTAACGCTTCAAGGAACAGATAGCGGTCATCATCACGGCGGCTACGATCGCCTTTGCGCATCTGCTGTTGCATCAGATCAAAGCCAAGCGGTGCCAGAGTGCGGGGGTAAACACCATCATTCATCCCTAACAAACACACCACCTTAAACGGGATCGAACGCATCGGCATCAGCGTACAGAAATTAACCGGGCCTGCAAGGAAACGTTGACTGATGCGTTGCTGATCGAGCCGTGAACGTAACTCATCGCGCAGTAACGTCACAGGAATCGCTTGTTGATAAGAGGCCTGCATGCCCTGCTCAATGATCTGTTTCCACTGGGTTTCCACCAGCATTAGCGCCGCTTCGCTTTCACTATCACCGCTGAAGAAACTCTCGATCATTTCACGGCATAGCGGCAACCAGTCATTAAGGGTGCGCTCCTGCGTCAGTCGCGTACGCCAGTCATCGAGTTTTGCCAGCAACTCCGCCAGATGCCCCGCCAGTTCGGCAATTAATCCGGTGGATTCGTCATAAGGCAGGATGCCTTGCCAGTCGCCGTTGCGACTTTCCAGCGCATAGCCCAGTAGCATACGCTGCAAACCAAAACGCCAGGTGTGCTGCCCGGTGACCGGGAGTGCCAGTGCTTCCACGCTGGCATCATCCAGCCCCCAACGAATCCCGGATTCCATCACCCAACGGCGCAGCAGGCGTAATCCGCTTTCATCCACCGAGAAGCGCTGCGCCAGTGCCGGAACCTCCAACAGCGCCAGCACTTCTTCCGAAGCGAAGCGACTCTCCGGCAGTGCGAGTAAACTCAGCAACGCCAGGATCGCCGGATGTGCCTGGCTGGCACGGCGGTCAGAGATGGCGAACGGCAAATAACGCGATGATGGTGCGCTGGCGAACACCGCCTGGATAAAGGGAGCGTAGCTGTCGATATCTGCCACCATCACGATGATATCGCGCGGCTTCAGGTTTGGATCGGCTTCCATCAGCGCCAATAAATGGTCCTGCAAAATTTCCACTTCACGCTGGGCGCTATGGCACACCTGAATGGTCAGCGAATGATCCTGCGGATCCAGCAAACGCTTTCCCTGGCTGTTTGCCAGTTCCCCGGCGTTGACACCAATTACCGCATTATCTTCCAGGTCAAGTAAATCCGCCTGCAACGCATGCAGCAAAGTATCTGTGGGCATGTCGACAAAAGCATCAATATCGTTTGTAGCCGCGTCCATCTGACTGAGCAGGAAAAGATTATCGCGCCCTAACTTGCCCCACGATGCGAGGAGCGGATTCGTTAATTGTTGTTCACCCGCGTCATTAAACAGCGACGAGGCCAACGCAGGATCGCGAAACAGCGATTGCTGTTCATTGGAATGAAGTCGGCGGCGCTGACGGCTCTGGAGCTTAGCCAGAAATGCGTAATCCTGAATATCCCCCCAGTAATGACGACAGGGATTGGTGAACAGCAGATGAATATCGATGTGGCGCCCCAGAGCCTCCAGCGCCTGCAAATAAACCGGCGGCAGTGCCGAAATCCCGCAAATAAATACGCGCTGCGGCAAGCCTGGCGGCGGGCTGTCTGCCTGCTCCAGTGTCCGGATAAAGCGTGCATATAAATTGGCACGGTGCCAGAGCGGCTGACCAAGGCTTTCGGTGAAGCTGACCAGGTCGCGCCATAATGCTGCCTGCCACTGTTGCGAATCACCCAACCCTTCAATCAGCTCGCCGCGCTCCCAGCTATTGAGCCAGTCCGATCGGTAGACCAGATACTGGTCAAACAGGTCTGCAACGCGAGCACTGAGCTGATACAGCTTACGCTTATCATCGTCGTCGTTCAGGTAGTGACGCAGCGGCAGAAATGCTTCCTGCTCCAACAGGGCGGGCAGGCGATGCATCAGTTTCCAGCTCATGCTGGCTTTCGTGAAGGCGCTTTCCTGCGGAATATCTGGCAGCACCTGCACAAACATGTTCCAGATAAAGCTGGCGGGGAGCGGAAAATCAATGTTGGCCGCAATACCAAAGCTGCTCGCCAGTTCCATTTGTAGCCATTGCGCCATACCGGGGCTTTGTACCAGAACCTGTTCAGCCGCCAGCGGGTCTGTAAGGGGTTCTGATTTAATCAACGTGACCGCCAGATCTTTTAACAGGTCAAGCTGATTGGAGTGGTAAACCCGGAACATGAAGACTCCTGATAAATTAAAAACGACGCAGCCCGGTCACTCTACCCTTTATCGTTGGGGATGCCTACCGCAAGGACATAATCAGGGAGATGAGCAATCCAACCTTGCCAGTGACGCTGTGCGCTGCTGTGGACCACGGACGGTTGCTCGTTCCAGTACACAGCCTCCCGGCTGAAGTTGCTGCTGACGCTGAATCTGCCAGCCGGATACATCGTGCCCAAGCAACGCCTGCCCCGCCACCCGCCATGCCTGACGTTGTTGCCATTGTTGGCTAAAGCTCAACGTTAATGCCCGATGATAATGCAGCAACGCGCTGATGCTCATCGCCAGCAACAGCATCGCGACCAGCGTTTCCGCCAGACTAAATCCCTGTTGCTGCCTGGCATAATGCGGCGTCGGCCAGCGGGCAGTAGTCAATCCAGCCCTGCGCCCGTGGTTTGAGCTGGTTCCCCTGAATTGACACCCAATGCCACAGTGCCAGCTCCCGTTCCGTTCCATGTCCCTGCAATAAACCATTGTCACCCTCCATCCGTAGCAGACAACTGCGCCACTTTTCGGCTGCCCAATCCTGACATTGCCAGCCCTGGCTGTGCGGCCAGTGTTGCACTGTCCCCCATTGCAATGCGCCCGCTGCCTGCCAGAAATCCTGATGATAGTGTTGTTCATCCGCAACCAGCACCATGTCCTGTGTCAGCCGGGTACGTGTAGCCTGTAAGGTCAGGCCCCCCATTAGCAACACCATCAGCACCATTCCCAGCGTACTGTTTCCCGCCTGATTCACAGGTTCTCCCCCGTGACCCAGCTCTCCTGCGTAAGTGATTGTTCAGCCACCTTGCCCGTCAGCTGCACCATCAGGCGCCTTGCCTCCCGCTCAACTCTGAACTGTTCCACCGCAAGAAACTCAGGGTCGGTCAAACGTTCCCAGCCATTGCCATTGCAGTCATCCACGCCACGCTGCATTTCAAGCTGACCACTGCGTAATCGGTAACCATAAAAATCACTGTCGCTATGGCCAACGCCTTCCCAGCGGCCATTGCTGTTTTCATCCCAGCGCAACAAGACACAACTGCCGTTTTCCCGGATGGTTAGTGGCGGGCCACTGCATTCCCCATTGCAATAACCCGCTCGCCGCAACGCTTTTTGTAGCGTTTGCGTGATTTGCTGTAGTTCCTGTTGCAGTTGTACACGCTGTTGTAAACGCAGGTTTTCTGCCAGCAACAGCGGTAAAAAACGCCCGGCACTTACCATCAACACCGCCCCCACCGCCATTGCCATCAACATTTCCAACAAGCTAAAACCGGCCTGGTTTATTCGCATCCCTTCTCTCCCGGCTGGCAGGCGCGAATACGTGCTCGCGCTGAAATGATCACCCGCCAGCGGCCGTCGCTGCTTTCAACATCAATACTGCCAGCCCGCGCTACATCGCGGCGGCCATAGAATCCTGGCTCACCGATGATGTTGACCAGCTTCACACCGGCATGTGGTGGGACAAATATCCAACGGGATGTTGACTGACAACCGTCCAACGGGCGCGGACCGCTGCCGATACAGCCCGGATTCCCTGGTTGCAGCCACAGGCTGGCCTCGGCATTTTGCCAACTGGCCCAGGCACGCAGCCGTAATAAAAAACCCTGGAGTTGCAGCACGCTTTCCCGGAGTTGTTGCTGCTGTTGCCAGCGTTGCCATCCCTGCATTGCGCCCAGACTCAGCACGCCCGCAATCACCATCACCACCAACAGTTCCGGCAAGGTAAAGCCGTTTTCATCGTTTCTGTTCATGGTCGTCAGAATGCGTGACTGGCGTGTTTCGCTCAAGGCGAGAAAATGTACTCTGGAAAAGAGTACGCAGGAAATACCAGATGAATACAGTGGGTTACAGAATTTTGCGAGGGCGATCTGAAAAGGCACGCGCGGCGCGATAAATCGCGCCGCGACGGGGCACACTACGCGGTATTAGATCGCGACCGGCGCTTTGATGGCCGGATGGGGATCGTAACCTTCAATCTCGAAATCTTCGAACTGATAGTCAAAGATAGAGGCAGGTTTACGTTTGATGATCAGCTTCGGCAGAGGGCGCGGTTCACGAGTCAGTTGCAGGCGCGCCTGCTCCAGGTGGTTGCTGTACAAATGGGTATCGCCACCGGTCCAGACAAAATCACCCACTTCCAGGTCACACTGCTGCGCCACCATATGCACCAGCAACGCGTAGCTGGCGATGTTGAATGGCAGACCAAGGAAGATATCGCACGAACGCTGATAAAGCTGGCAAGAGAGTTTGCCGTTCGCTACGTAGAACTGGAAAAATGCGTGGCAAGGTGCCAGCGCCATCTGGTCCAGTTCACCGACGTTCCACGCCGAAACAATGATTCGGCGCGAATCCGGGTCGCGCTTCAACTGCTCAATCACCCGGCTAATCTGGTCGATTTGTTCGCCATTGGCGCTGCCCCAGCTGCGCCACTGCTTACCATACACCGGGCCAAGATCGCCGTTCTCATCCGCCCACTCATCCCAGATGGTGACCTTGTTATCCTTCAGATAACCAATGTTGGTATCACCTTGCAGAAACCACAGCAGCTCATGAATGATCGAGCGCAGATGACACTTCTTAGTGGTGACCAGCGGGAAACCATCCTGCAAATTGAAACGCATCTGGTGGCCAAAAATGGAAAGCGTGCCGGTACCGGTACGGTCGGCCTTTTCTGCGCCTTCATTCAGCACATGTTGCATCAAATCCAGATACTGTTTCATTTTACCTCGCGGGGTTGTTGCTGCGGGCGACGACGATACGCCCAAACCATCATAATCACACCGGCCAGAATCATCGGAGTAGAGAGAATCTGCCCCATGCTGATACCACCGTCGAACAGACCCAACTGGGCATCCGGCTGGCGGAAGAATTCAACGATAATACGGAACGCACCGTAACCAATCAGGAACAGGCCGGAGACGCTACCCATCGGGCGCGGCTTGCGAATAAACAGATTGAGGATGATAAACAGCACCACACCTTCCAGCATCAATTCATACAGCTGCGACGGATGACGCGGCAACACGCCGTAGGTGTTCAGCAATGACTGATACTGCGGGTTAGTGGCAGCCAATGCCACATCCTCGCTGCGCGAACCGGGGAACAGCATGGCGAATTTAAAATCAGGTGCCACACGGCCCCACAGCTCACCGTTGATAAAGTTACCGAGACGGCCCGCACCCAGACCAAACGGGATCAGCGGCGCAATAAAATCAGAAACCTGGAAGAAGGTACGTTTGGTACGACGGGCAAACACCAGCATCACCACGATCACACCAATCAAGCCACCGTGGAATGACATGCCGCCATCCCAGACTTTAAACAGATAGAGCGGATTCTCAAGGAACAACGGCAGGTTATAGAATAGCACATAACCAATTCGCCCGCCGAGGAAAACGCCAAGGAAACCGGCGTACAGCAGGTTCTCCACTTCCTCTTTCTTCCAGCCGCTACCTGGCTTGTTAGCGCGACGCACCGCCAGCCACATAGCGAACACAAAACCCACCAGATACATCAAACCGTACCAGTGGAGCGAAATCGGACCGATGGAGAAAATCACCGGGTCAAATTGGGGAAAAGCGATATAGCCGTTAGTCATCTTTCACCATGAAATTTTCTGCCCTGAAAACGGGTGTGGCCAAGGGCAATACAATCAAAGCTGCGCATCATAGCACAGCGGGTTTTCATACATATGCCGCAGAAATGTAAACCTTAACGACCACCACGGATCAATCCGCCCAGACCGCGCCGTTCCATAAACGCCGAAACCTGATGACGCACTTCCGACACCGTATTTGCCGCCACGCCCAGCTCGCTGAGCTTCTGTGCGTCCTCTTTATCAAGGTGGCGCAGCAGGTATTTGACGCGCGGAATGTTTTTCCCGTTCATGCTGAGGTGGTAATAACCCAGCCCCACCAGCAGCGCAACACACATCGGATCGCCGGCCATTTCACCACACAGACAGAGCTCAAGCTTGGCCTTGTGGGCTTCCTGAGCAATCAATTGCAACGCACGCAGCATCGCCGGATGCAGCGGATCGTAGAGGTTGGCGACACGGGTATTGTTACGATCCACCGCCAGCAGATACTGGGTAAGATCGTTAGTACCGACAGAGACAAAATCGATACGATCCGCCAGATGCGGGATCAGAAATAGCATCGACGGCACTTCGATCATCACACCAATGCGCGGCTTAGGAATCACGTAGCCCAGCATCTCTTCCACTTCACGTCCGGCGCGGTCGATCAGGCGACGTGCTTCTTCGATCTCGTCGATATGGCTGATCATCGGCAACAGAATGCTCAGATTGCCAGACGCCGCATTGGCGCGCAGCATGGCGCGGACCTGCACCAGAAAAATCTCTGGCTGATCAAGTGTTAAACGGATACCACGCCAGCCCAGGCTGGGGTTCTCTTCGCTGATTGGCATATACGGCAGCTGCTTATCTGCGCCGATGTCCAGGGTACGTAACGTCACCGGTTTGTTGTGGAACAGCTGCAACATGCCCTGATATTGCGCCACCTGCTCCTCTTCTGACGGGAAGCCGTTTTGCAACATAAAGGGAATTTCGGTGCGATACAGGCCAATCCCATCAACCCAACTGTCGAGCGCCTGTTCATGTTCCGGGCTAAGACCGGCGTTCAGCATGACCTGCACCCGTTCGCCGCTTTTCAGTTCGCCCGGCTGCTCCACCACATCTTCGGCCATTTTACTCAGCGCATTTTCTTCGCTGATCAGCCTTTGGTACTCCTGCACCAGCACCGGTTCAGGATCGATCAACAACTCGCCGCGATAACCGTCAACGATCAGTAAGCGTTTGTTGAGCTGGGCTGGCAGGATATCTGCCCCCATCACCGTCGGGATACCCATTGCTCGCGTCAGGATCGCCGCATGGGAGTTCGCAGCGCCGTCACGCACCACCACACCCGCCAGGCGTTCATGAGGCAACTCGGCCAGGGTGGTCGCGGTCAATTCATCGGCCACCAGAACAAAACGTTCTGGCCAGGCATTGGTGCCGACCAGGGTATCATCGAGGTGGAATAACAGGCGCTGACCCAATACCCGCAAATCCCCGGCGCGCTCGCGCAGATATTGATCCTGCAAGCTGGCAAATTGCGCGGCAAACTTCTCGATCACCGTTTTGACTGCCCATTCGGCCACCGATCCTCGTTCGATCTCGGCGAACAGATCTTTTTTCAGTCGGGCATCCGTCAGCAGGTGCGAATAGAGATCGAAGATCGCCGCACTCTCTTTCTGCACGCTGGCGGTAAAACGTTTACTGAAGCGACGAAATTCATTGGCGGCCTCGCTCATGGCGACCGCCAGACGATCGCGTTCGCGCTGCACATCCAGCGTAGAAGCGGCGGAAACCTGATCGAGCAACGGTTGGGTTTCATCCACCCAACCCGGCGCCACCGCCACACCGGGCGCTGCGGCAATGGCTTTTACCCGTGACTGGCGAAATTGGCCGAACAGCTGGCCAAGCTGCGACTGCGACAGCAAAGCCGCCATTTGCGTTGCCAGTGTAACCAGAAAGGATTCTTCGCTTTCGTCAAACTGACGATGTTCACGCTGCTGCACCACCAGCACACCCAGCAGCTGGCGGCGGCTGATAATAGGCACGCCGAGGAAGGAGCGGTAACGCTCCTCTTTCACTGAGGGGATGTATTTGAAGCTGGGATGGCTCTGCGCATCGGCGAGGTTAATCGGCTCGGCGAGACGACCAACCAACCCGACAATACCTTCATCAAACGCCAGCGTGACTGTGCGGCCACGCGGTTTTTTCAGCCCGCGCGTTGCCATCAGGTAGTAGCAACGCCGATCGTGATCGGCAAGATAGACCGAGCAAACCTCGGTCTCCATCGCAAGGCAAATCTCGTTTACCAGCAGGTCGAGTGCTTCATTCAGACGCGGCGCACTCGCCACTTTTTCAACTATTTCGCGCAACTGAGTGAGCATAAAGGGCGTGGCCTATCCTCTTTTACGTCGATGGGCTGCGGCATTGCGCTGCTGCCCCGCACTCTCCTGCATAGACATCACCACGCCAGCGAATTCCTTCATTACGCGACGGTAGACATCACGTTTGAAGGAGACAACCTGACGCACCGGATACCAGAAGCTGACCCAGCGCCAGCCGTCGAACTCTGGCGTGCTGCTGTGTTGCACATTGATATCCGCGTCACTACACATCAACTGCAGAAGAAACCACTTTTGTTTCTGGCCGATACATACCGGCTTTGTGTCCCAACGCACCAAACGTTTTGGCAATTTGTAACGTAACCAGTTACGGGTTGAAGCAAGTATTCGAACATCTTTACGGTGCAAACCCACTTCTTCAAACAGTTCGCGATACATCGCCTGTTCTGCGGTTTCACCGGGATTGATGCCTCCCTGAGGAAATTGCCAGGAGTGCTGTCCAAAGCGCCTGGCCCATAACACTTGTCCCTGCCTGTTACAGATTACGATACCAACATTCGGGCGGTAGCCATCATCATCGATCACTGGACTACCTCAAAGCTAAATTTGAATAGTCTGATTGTTTCACACTCCTTACAGGCGGTAAACCACTGGATATCAGGGGAGATGGCGGAACAATTACAGGATAACTCACAGAGTTTAGCCAAGTTATAAACAGCGATGGGGTTTTCCAGGCGATCTTATGCACCTTTTCTGTGGATAGCTTTGTGCAGAACACGGGAATTAAATGAATAACCGGTTAGGAAAAGTCTTATCAAGACAGGGCCGGACAATATTAAAAATCATTATAATCATAATGATAAAATAAAAAACACGAAATTCATATCCAGAAACCGGGGCTTTGTAAAACCGCCCCTTAGCGAACTGGTCAAAGATCGACCTCCGTCGTTTTTATCCACAGAGAATGACCTAAACCTGGTCAGAAATGGGAAAAAAAGCCAACAAATCACTAAAGTCAAGGCTGGAAATCGAAACAGGGGTACAGGAAAGTGGGGGTTATCCCATCTTTCTGTGGATAACTGGGTTTAAGATCCTGTTTATTGTCGATAACAAACCGGGATAACCTGCCACCGCTGCGGTAAAGGCTGGGTGAGGGTGAATAAAAAAGTATGCCGAATCATGCTATTATCTTCAGGCCCGGCGGTTATGAAATGTGGACAACCTTTCTGGCAGCCTGCTGTTTATCATTTAACCAACACGAGCAAAACCATGAGTTCCCCAGCTTTTCCTCCCGCAACGCCGCAAAACGAAGCGGAATTACTGCAACGTGCACAACAACTGGCAGGCCAGACTTTCGCCGCGCTGGCGGCCCAGCTTAACCTGCCGATGCCCGCCAATCTGAAACGGGATAAGGGCTGGGTGGGGATGCTGCTGGAATTGCATCTCGGTGCCAGCGCGGGCAGTAAAGCGGAGCAGGATTTCGCCCATCTCGGCATTGAGTTGAAAACCATTCCGGTCGATGCCCTGGGAAAACCGCTGGAGACCACCTTCGTATGTGTTGCACCGCTCACCGGGAACAGCGGCGTTACCTGGGAAACCAGCCATGTGCGCCATAAGCTGGCACGGGTGTTGTGGATCCCGGTTGAAGGCGATCGCGCCTTGCCGCTGGCGGAACGTCGCGTCGGCTCACCGCTGCTATGGCAGCCAAATGCCGAAGAAGAGCAACAACTGCGCGAAGATTGGGAAGAGTTGATGGATATGATCGTGTTGGGCCAGGTGGAACGCATCACCGCTCGTCACGGTGCCTGGCTACAAATCCGCCCCAAAGCGGCAAACAGCAAAGCACTGACCGAAGCCATCGGTGCTCACGGCGAGCCTATCATGACGCTCCCGCGCGGCTTTTATCTGAAGAAAAGTTTTACCGGACCACTGCTGGCGCGCCATTTTTTGCTGCCGTAACCGGAGCGTCAACGATATCGTGTATAATCGCCGTTTAACTTTCGTTTAGGATTAAATCTACACATGTTTGACTGGATTGCTGATCCGAATGCCTGGCTGGCGTTGGGAACGTTAACCATACTGGAAGTGGTGCTGGGCATTGATAACATCATCTTCCTTTCTCTGGTGGTCGCTAAACTCCCCAAACATCAACAAAATCGCGCTCGCCGTCTGGGGCTGATGGGTGCCATGCTGATGCGTATCGGGTTGCTGGCCTCGATTGCCTGGGTGGCCCGCCTGACCAATCCCCTGTTTTCACTGATGGACCACGCCTTCTCGGCGCGTGATTTGATTCTGCTGTTCGGTGGCCTGTTTTTGCTGTGGAAATCGAGCATGGAGATCCATGAGACGATCGAAGGTGGAGAAGAGGAACATAAAACCAACGTCCATTCATTCTTCGGGGCCATCGTGCAGATTATGCTGCTGGACATTATTTTCAGCCTCGATTCTGTCATTACCGCTGTCGGTCTGTCAGACCATCTGATCATTATGATGATGGCGGTGGTGATTGCCGTGCTGATGATGATGTTTGCCGCGCGAACCATTGGCGAGTTTGTTGACCGACATCCATCGGTGAAAATGCTGGCGCTGGCGTTTCTGATTTTGGTGGGCTTTACCCTGATTCTGGAGAGTTTTGGCGTCCATGTACCAAAAGGTTACATTTATTTTGCCATGTTCTTCTCGATGGCCGTGGAGTGCCTCAACCTGATGCGCGGCAAGAAAGGCGCGGCCTGACAAAGTCAAGGGCGAGTTATTCTCGCCCACTGATTTTAAGAATCATGCGATTACCTCAGACGCCCAAAACATTTATTACTACACTTTTGCTGTTGAAGCTGTGTAGGGAGTGGCGAATGAAAGGGTTGGTAAGTGTAGTGGGGTTAGTGCTGGCGGCGTTGGTGTTAAGCGGTTGCAGCAGTGATTACGTGATGGCGACCAAAGATGGTCGCATGATCATGACGGAAGGTAAGCCGTCGATTGATAAAGACACCGGCCTGGTGCAGTACACCGACGAAAAAGGCCATGAGATGCAGATCAATGGTGACGAGGTCTCCACCATCATTGAGCGTTAAGTGCCAAATTTCATCGCCTGCGGTATTTTTCCAGTTGTGCAGGCGATTTCCCGAACTTTCCCCCCTTCCTTCCGCGCCGATCAACGCGCTATAGTCCCACAGGACACAACATTCCATTCCATAATGAAAAAAGGAAGCCGGCAATGCACTATCACCGTATCCCCCATAGCACGCTGGAAGTGAGTCAGCTGGGGTTGGGAACCATGACGTTTGGTGAGCAGAACAGCGAAGCCGATGCTCATGCGCAACTGGATTATGCTGTCAGCCAGGGGATCAACCTGATTGATACCGCAGAAATGTATCCGGTGCCGCCGCGCCCGGAAACTCAGGGATTAACTGAACAATATATTGGCAGCTGGCTGAAAAAGCGTGGCAGCCGTGACAAGATCATCCTCGCCAGCAAAGTGGCGGGTCCGGTACGTGGCGCGGATGCCTCCATTCGCCCTAACCAGGCGCTGGATCGTAAAAATATCCGTGAAGCGCTGGAAGCCAGCCTGAAGCGCCTGAATACCGACTATCTCGATCTCTATCAGCTCCACTGGCCGCAGCGCCAGACCAATTTCTTTGGCAAGCTGGGTTATCAATATACGGAATCGACCGTACCGGTGACGTTGCTGGAAACGCTGGAAGCGCTGACCGAGCAGGTCCGTGCCGGCAAGATTCGCTATATCGGCGTCTCGAACGAAACCGCCTGGGGCGTGATGCGTTATCTGCAACTGGCGGAAAAACATGAACTGCCGCGCATCGTCACCATTCAGAATCCCTACAGCCTGCTGAACCGCAGCTTCGAAGTGGGTCTGGCGGAGATCAGCCAGCATGAAGGCGTAGAGCTGCTGGCTTACTCCAGCCTGGCATTTGGTACCCTGAGTGGTAAGTATCTGAACGGTGCCAAACCTGCTGGTGCGCGTAACACCCTGTTCAGTCGCTTTACCCGCTATAGCAGCGAGCAGTCGCAACAAGCGGTAGCGGCCTATGTGGCGCTGGCGAAGCAGCACAATCTCGATCCTTCGCAGATGGCACTGGCTTATGTCCGTCAGCAACCCTTCGTTGCCAGCACCCTGCTGGGGGCGACCACGCTGGAACAGCTGAAGACCGATGTTGAGAGTTTTAATCTGACGTTAAATGCGGACGTGCTGGAAGGCATTGAGGCGATTCACCGCCAGTTTACTTACCCGGCGCCTTGATACGCACACTCAACATCGCGCAATAAATTGCGCCGCTACCAAGCGTACCATCATCCGTAGCGGCGCGATTTATCGCGCAGCTACGTTCGAACCCACCGCGGCTAGCGCCGTCCTTTCCACCATAAAACTGCGATAGCCACAGCGAATATCGCGCCGAAACCAACCCCGGTCGCCACTGCCGGTGCCCCCAGCTTAATCGCCAGCGTATACAGCCCCAGCATCAGCAACATCGCGGTGTTTTCACCGAGGTTCTGCACGGCAATTGCATTGCCCGCTCCGACAGTGGCTTTACCGCGCTCCTGCAACAGCGCGTTGAGCGGCACCACGAAGAACCCGCCCAGCGCACCAATCAGCATCAGAATCAGGTACGCATGCAACAAGCTGTGCTGCAAGGAAAACACCACCACCATCACGCCAATCAGCACCCCGGCAGGCATGCAGCGGCGTACGGTTTGCAGCGTCACCAGCTTTGCTGCCGCAGCCGCGCCAATCACGATACCTATCGCTACCATCGCATTCAGCGTGGTCGGCGTTTTGTTATCGCTGATACCCAGCGCCACGGGCACCCACAGCACCAGCAGAAAACGCAGTGTCACCCCTGCGCCCCAGAACAGGCTGGTACCCATCAATGAAAAACGGGTTTCGCCATTACGCCACAGCAACAACGTTGCCTGAGTAAAATTGCGCAGCATCATGCCAAAGTGCCAGCTCTGGCCGGGACGTGCTGCCAGCAAACGCGGGATAAACAGGTTTGCGACGACCGCCAGGCCGTAAGTAAGTGCACACACCGCCAGCGCTGCCAGCAGATGCCAGTCCGCCAGAATGCCACCCGCAACCGACCCCAGCAGGATCGCCGCAATGGTCGATCCCTCCATCAGTCCGTTGGCTTTGACCAACTTATCACCCTGCGTGATTTCACCCAGAATGCCATATTTGGCCGGAGAATAGGCCGCCGCGCCCACCCCTACCAGGGTGTATCCAAGGAACGGATTGAAGCCAAAACAGATAATCAACGCCCCCAACAGCTTCAGGCTGTTAGCAAACATCATCACACGACCTTTGGCGAAGCTGTCGGCCATCTGCCCGACAAAAGGCGCGAGCAGAATGTAAGTGGCTACAAACAACATTTGCAGAATCGGCTGACTCCAGTCGGGATAGAACTGGTTTTTCAGCACCGCGAGGGTGGCAAATAACAACGCATTATCGCCAAACGCCGAGAGAAACTGCGCCACAATCACCGCCATCATGCCACGCGACAACAGCGGCGTATCCGGATTTACCGCCTGGCTCATGCCTGCTCCTCTTCGGCCAGTTTTTTCAGGCTGACATAGTCAGGTTTACCGCTGCCGAGTATCGGCAAAGGTTTCAGCACACGGATATCACGCGGCAACGCCAGTTCTGGCGCCCCCAACTCACGGGCCGCATGTTTGAGCATCTCGCGATCCAGCTCGCTGTCAGTGGTGAACAGCACCAGCGCCTCTCCACGGTTGCCATCGGGTCGCAACGATGCGGCATGTTGTTTTTCTGGTGAGGCTTTCAACGCAATCTGCTCGACAATTTCCAGCGAAACCATCTCTCCGGCAATTTTCGCGAAGCGTTTGGCGCGGCCCTGAATCTGGCAAAACCCTCCCTCATCAAAGCTGACGATGTCGCCGGTATCATACCAACCCGGCTCCATCTCACCTTCACCGTTATCGGCTACTGGCGGCTCCAGCACACCGGGATTTTCCACGCGCAGATAACCGTTCATCACGTTTGGCCCACGCAGTTGCAGGCGACCGCCCTGCTCAATACCCGGCACCGAAATCAGACGCGAGTCCATCCCCGGCAGAATTCGGCCTACAGTGTGCGATTTTGCCGCCATCGGCACGTTAATCGCCACCACCGGTGCGCACTCGGTCACACCATAGCCTTCGAGAATACGGATGCCGTATTTCTCCATATAAATCTGACGCGTGCCTTCCTGCAATTTTTCCGCCCCCGCCACTACGTAGCGCAGACGGGCAAAATCGTACGGGCTGGCAAAGCGTGCATAGTTGCCGAGGAAGGTGGAGGTGCCGAACAGCACGGTACAGTTGCGGTCATATACCAGCTCCGGCACCACGCGATAATGCAGCGGGCTGGGGTAAAGGAACACCTGCGCACCGGTCAGCAGCGGCGTGAAAAGCCCCACGGTCAGACCAAAGGCGTGGAACAGTGGCAACGCTGACATAAAACGGTCACGCGGGGTGAAATCGGCAACGGTGCGAATCTGCTCAACATTCGCCAGCAGGCTTTTATGCGAATGCACCACTCCTTTGGGATTGCCTTCCGAGCCGGAGGTAAACAGCACCATCGCGGCCTCTTCAGGCTTTTGCGCCACCATCGCACGACGTGGCATCAGCAGATGGCTGAGGATCCACAGTTTATCTTTGGTGGTGACGGTCGATCGCAGATCTTCGAGGAAGATCCACTGCACGTCCGTCAAACCTTCGGGCAGATGCCACAGGTTGCCTTTATCAAGGAACTGACGCGAGGTGAAGACCGTTTTCACCTGTGAGGCGGTCAACGCTGCGCGCATCCCGTTAACCCCGGCGGTGTAATTGAGCATGGCCGGGATGCGTCCACGCAGCGAAGCCCCCAGAATGGCCGCAGCGGTCACGGTGGCATTCGGCAGCAGCAGGCCGACATATTCGCCCTGACGACTGTAGCGCTCGAGGATACGGCCCACGCCGAGCGCTTTTTTCAGCAATCCGGTGTAGCTGTCGGTTTTGAAGTTGATGTCCTCGATGCACGGCTTAAACAGACCGTAGCGGGTACGCGCATTGAGGAATGCCTCAAACAGCGTTTC
Organism: Pantoea sp. X-Soil-TKNS-1279; assembly: GCF_059730565.1. Lineage (NCBI taxonomy): Bacteria > Pseudomonadati > Pseudomonadota > Gammaproteobacteria > Enterobacterales > Erwiniaceae > Pantoea > Pantoea sp. X-Soil-TKNS-1279. The sequence continues at coordinate 3,439,409 of NZ_AP035948.1, forward strand.
CCGTGGCCGCACCGCCATACGCGCTTCCATCATCACATGATGTAAATGCTCGCCAGCCAGGATACGCCGCTCACGCGCGCGTTTGGCTTCTGGCATCGGGATAACCGTCGCAGGTAACACACTCAGGGTAATACGCGGAAACAGACGGCGCTTAAATACGCCGGCAAGGCGACCAAACGGGGTATATTCCGCGCCTTCGATGCGCATTGGCACCACGGTGGCACCCGATTTCGCTGCCACAAAGCCAGCGCCACTGTAGATTTTCATCAGCGAAGCGGTGACGGTAATACGCCCTTCCGGAAATATCACCACCGGGCGGCCTTCGTTGATCAGACGCACCAGATGTTTAATCGACATCGGTTTGGTGGGGTCAAGCGGCACGAAGTCGATGAGCGGCTTGAGGATACGCATAAACCATTGATCGCTGATCGATGAATAGACGGCGAACACCGGTTTGATCGGCAGAAAAAGTGCCACCAGCACGCCATCGAGAAATGACATGTGGTTAGGGGTGATCAACACCTTGGGTTTGTTCAGTACCGTCAGATCACCGCGCAGCTCGACGCGCCATAACAGGCGGCAGAGGAAACGCAGACAGGTGAATAACATGCCAGCTCCTTAGCAGTCGTTAAAAATGGCCCCTACGATGCAGGATTCAGGGATTTTCGACAAGTAGCGGCGCGATTTATCGCGCGGGGCTGCACGATAAATCGTGTTACGTGTCAGGCAGCGGTTTGGCACTGAGAAGGGTCCGCCCGCCAGGCATTAGGCAGTTTCAGCCGCAACGTGCAAGCGGACGGGCAAAGGTCCGAGGGCGCGGACCTTTGCAATCCGCGCCTTGCGCCGTCCTCGCGCAGCGCATAGCGCTGTGCCCTCGCTTATCACTCAGGCCACACGGCACGCGCGGATTCGCCATCCCTGGCTCATTCCGCTCTCTCGCCGCATCCATGCGGCGAAAGGCGGCGTTGAGTGGTAGCGGCGCGATTTATCGCGCAAAAAAAGAGGCTGGCGCGAGGCCCGGGATTGCAAAGGGTGCGGCCAGGCACCCTTTGCTCGGTCGCCGCACCGGCGAGCTGCAACTACATCAGCCTATGGCGAACGAAACCCGCACCAGCCGTTAGTGCGATTTATCCGCCTGCCAGCCACCACCCAGCGCGGCAATCAACTCTACGCTGGTCACCCATTGGGTGCTTTGCGTTGACAGCAGGGTCTGCTGCTCACTCAGGCTGCTGTTTTCAGTGGTGGCAACGTCGAGATAATCGATCATCCCCGCCTCATACTGATTCCGCGTCACGCGTGCCGATTCCTGCGCAGCAGCAGTAGACAATTGCAGTGAAACCAGTTCGCCTTTCAGCGTGTTCAGCTCCACCAGGTAATCCTCCACTTCCTGCATCCCTTCCAGCACCGCCTGGCGATAGCTGGCGACACTGGCGTCGTAAGAAGCCCTCGCCTGTTCCACTTTCGCCGAGGTGGCACCAAAGTCCAGCAGCGTGCCGCTCAGTTCCGGGCCAAGCGACCAGACACGGTTCGGCAGCGAGAACAGATTACTGAAGGTTGATGAACTGACGCCGCCACTGGCGCTCAGGGTCAGATCCGGGTAGTAACCGGCAATCGCTACCCCCACCGCCGCATTGGCTGCCGCCACGTTACGTTCGGCATAGGCGATATCAGGGCGGCGTTGCAACAACTGCGACGGAATGCTGTTGGGGATCTCCGGTAAGGTCGCTTCCAGCTTCGCCACCGGCAGTGAGAAATCCGCCGGGGCACGGCCAATCAGCAACGCAATGGCGTGCTCCAGTTGGGCGCGCTGCCACTGGTAATCCTGCGCCGAGGCACGGGCGCTCTCCAGTTGCATCTGAGCCTGCGCCAGGGTGGCGCGTGATTCGCTGCCTGCCTGATATTTGTTCTGAATCACCGTCAGGTAACGCTGATAGGCATCAACACTGCGCTGATACAGGGCGATCTTTTCGTCCATGATGCGCAACTGGAAATAGTCCTGCGCCAGCTCGGACTGGGCGCTGAGGGTGATATTCGCCAGTTCCGCCGCACTCGCCTGAGCGCTGGCTTTGTTCTCTTCCAGCGTGCGGCGCAGTTTGCCCCACAGATCCAGTTCCCAACTGGCGCTCAGCTCAGCCTGATGGCTGTTGCTGACGCTGCGCTGCCCGGTGGTGCTGACACGGCTGCCACTGCGGGTGCTGCTGGCGTCATAGCTGACCGATGGGAACAATTCCGCACGCGACTGCCCCGCCAGCGCCTGGGCTTCACGATATTGCGCCGCATAGTTGGCAACGTTCTGGTTGGAGATGCTGACCTGACGCAGCAAGCTGTCGAGCGTGGCGTCGTGGTAGACCGACCACCATTCACCTTTGCTCTTATCATCCTGCGGCATGGCCTGGGTCCAGCCTTTGGCCTCTTTAAAATGGGTCGGCATCGCCATCGTTGGACGCTGATAATCAGGGCCAACGGTACAGCCTGCCAGCAACAGCGCCATAACGATCGGGGTAACAGATAACGACATTTTCATGGATCAGGATTCCGCATGACGCAACCGCCGCCACTGACGTTTCGTGGCGCGGCTCAGACTATCGAGCCAGAGATAAACAACCGGCGTGGTAAACAGGGTAAGAAGTTGGCTGAGCGCCAGACCACCGGCAATCGCCATACCAAGCGGGCTACGCAGATCGGCGTCACCACCGCTGCCCAGCGCCAGTGGCAAGGCACCAAAGAACGCCGCCAGCGTGGTCATCATGATTGGACGGAAGCGCATCAGACAGGCCTGCGTAATCGCCTGTTGTGGCGTCAGACCAAGGCGGCGCTCCGCATCGATGGCGAAGTCGATCATCATAATGGCGTTCTTTTTCACGATACCGATCAACAAGATGATGCCAATGAGCGCAATCACCGTCAGTTGCGTGTTGGTCAGCAACAGCAACAACAGCGCCCCCACCCCTGCCGAGGGCAGCGTCGACAGGATGGTGATCGGGTGGATATAGCTTTCATACAACACGCCCAGCACGATATACACCGCCGCCAGCGCTGCCAGAATCAACCACGGCATGGTGGCCGTCAGTTGGGCAAAGGCCGCCGCCGTCCCGGCAAAGCCCGCCTGAATCGTCGAAGGCAGGCCCAGTTTCGCCATCGCCTGCTTAATCAGCGCCTGCGCCTGTTCCAGCGACACGCCGTCATTCAGGTTAAAGGCGATGGTGCTGGTCGCTGACTGGCCCTGATGCGCCACCGACAACGGCGCGTTGCCGCCCTTAAAGGTGGCGAATGCCGAAAGCGGCACGCGATCGCCGCTGTCATTCACCACAAACAACTGTTGCAAAATGTCCGGGTCACGGGTGTAGCTATCCTGCAACGACATCACCACATGGTATTGGTTGAGCGTGTGGTACAGCGTGGCAATTTGTCGCTGGCTGAAGGAGTTATTCAGCATGGTGTCGATCATCTGCACGTTAACGCCCAGCATCTTCGCCCGATCGCGATCGATGTTGATCACCACTTCCTGACCGCCGGTTTGCGAGTCGGAATCGACGCTGTTTAGCTGCGGGATCGCTGCCAGCGCCGCCTGCACTTTGGGTGTCCAGGTACGCAGCAGGTCAAGATCGTCGGCTTGTAAGCTGTATTGATAGGTGGCGTTGGCGCTACGGCCACCAATATGCAGATCCTGCGCCGCCATCAGGAACATCTGCCCACCGGCAATATGGCTGGTTTTCATGCTCAGGCGGTTAGCCACTTCGGTCGCGGTCGCGCTGCGCTGATCAAAATCCTTCAGACGCACAAAGAAGTTGGCGCTGTTACGCGAACCAAACATGCCGCTCCCCATCGATGACATCACGCTCTCCACCGCCGGGTCGGACTGGATGATTTTGGTGAACTCCAGCATCTTCGGCTTCATTGCCTGGAACGAGATGTTCTGGTCGGCGCGCAACGCGCCCATCAGCAGGCCGGTATCCTGGTTGGGGAAGAAGCCCTTCTGTACCACCGAATAGAGAAACAGGTTGAGCAGCACGGTCAGCACCAGGCTAAACATGGTGATTTTCTGGTGTGCCATCACCCACGCCAGACCGCGCGAGTAGGCGGCCAGCAGCGCATTGAGCTGGTTTTCAATGAACTGATACACCGGGTGCGGGCGTTGGGTGACTTTCGGTTTGGCCTTCAGCAGGCGCGCGCACAACATCGGCGTCAGGCTGAGCGAGACAAACATTGAGATCAGCAGCGAGATGGTCAGGGTTACCGCAAACTCACGGAACAGACGCCCGACAATGCTGCCCATCAACAAGATAGGAATAAACACCGCAATCAACGACATGGTCATCGACAGCACGGTGAAACTCACCTCCTGCGCACCCCGTAAGGCGGCACGCAGCGGGCTCAGCCCTTCTTCGATATGGCGGGTGATATTTTCCAGCACCACAATCGCATCATCGACCACAAAACCGGTGGAGATGATCAGCGCCATCAGGGACAGGTTATCGAGGCTATAGCCAAGTAAATACATCACCGCACAGGTGCCAATCAGCGACACCGGCAGCGCCAGCGCCGGGATTACTACCGCCTGCACGTTACGCAGGAAGATAAACACCACCGCAATCACCAGCATCACGGCAATCAACAGCGTCTCTTCGGTGTCGTACAGAGATTCGCGCACCGTTGGCGAACGGTCCACCACCACCTTCAACTGGGTATCGGCGGGCAGATCTTTCTCCAGCTCCGGCAACTGGGCTTTGATGGCGTCGATAGTATCCAGCATGTTGGCACCGGCCTGACGCTTAATCCCCACCATTACCGACGGTGTGGCGTTCAGGAAACCGGCCTGGTACTTATCTTCTATCGAGTCATACACGGTGGCGACATCATGCAGGCGTACCGCTTTGCCGTCCTTATAGGTGATGATCAGATTGCGGTACTGCGCCGCTTTATCCAGTTGGCCGTTGCTGTCCACCACCCAGGATTGGCTGTTGCCTTGCAGGATACCTTTCGGCAAGTTGGTGGTGCTGTCGGCAATGGCGGTACGCACCGTGTCCAGCGAGATTCCGTACTGCGTCAGTTTCTGCGGTTGCAGGTCGATACGCACCGCAGGCAGCGCACTGCCCATCAGCGACACTTCACCCACCCCTTGCACCTGGCTTACCGCCTGCTCAATCTTGCTCTCCGCCAGATCGTAGAGTTCACCTGGGGTACGGGTCGCCGATACCAGCGCCAGCATCACAATCGGCGCATCCGACGGGTTGGCTTTGCGATAGGTCGGTAGCGATTCCATTGAACTGGGCAGCAAACTGCGTGCCGCGTTAATCGCCGCCTGCACATCTCGCGCTGCGCCGTTGATATCGCGGTCCAGTTCAAACTGCAAAATAATGGTACTGGAACCCTGCGAGCTGCTGGAGGTCATCTCGGTAATACCGGCGATTTGGCCGAGCGAGCGCTCCAGCGGTGTCGCCACCGTGGCGGCCATGGTTTCCGGGCTGGCACCAGACAGACTGGCGCTGACCATAATGGTCGGGAAATCCACCTGCGGCAGCGGCGCTACCGGCAACAACCGGTAGCCCAGCAGGCCGAGCAGCATGATCGACAGCGTCAGCAGTAAGGTGGTAACCGGGCGGAAGATAAACAGCCGCGTCAAATTCATTGCTCGCCTCGCGCCTGCTGTTGTTTGCGTTGCACGAAACGCTTGCCGCGCTGCGCCCAACCATCAAACCACAGGTAGATCACCGGGGTGGAGAACAGCGTCAGCACCTGGCTGACGATCAATCCGCCGACAATCACCAGGCCGAGCGGCTGACGCAGTTCTGCGCCAGAGCCGGAGGCCAGCATCAGCGGCAACGCACCGAGCAGCGCCGCCATCGTGGTCATCAGAATCGGGCGGAAACGCAATAAACACGCCTGATGAATAGCATCGCGTGGACTCATCCCCTGTTTGTTTTCCGCTTCCAGCGCAAAGTCGATCATCATAATCGCGTTCTTCTTCACGATACCGATCAACAGGATCACCCCGATCAACGCAATCAGGCTGAACTCGCTGCCAGCCAGCAGCAGCGTCAACAGCGCTCCGACCGCCGCCGATGGCAGCGTGGAGAGGATGGTCACCGGATGGATAAAGCTTTCGTACAGAATGCCCAGCACCACATACATGGTGATCAGCGCCGCCAGAATCAGCCACAGCGTGTTACTGGTGGCGCTCTGGAAGGCGGAAGTCTCGCCCTGATAACGCAAGGTGATGCTCGAAGGCAGATTCAGTTGTTGCGTCACGTCGGCAATCGCTTTCTGCGCATCCTCCAACGAATAGTCGCTGTTAAGGTTGAACGACACCATCACCGCCGGGAACTGGTTCAGGCGCATATGCATCAGTGAACCGGTGCGTTGATGAATGGTGGCGATCGAGGTCAGTTTCACCATACCGGTGGTGGTGCTGCTGCTCGAATCCGAACTGCTGGAGGTCGAGCTGCTCGTGGTGCTGCTGGACGATGATGTCGTGGTGCTGCTGGTGCTGCTATCGCTGGTGCTGGTGGTCGAGGGCAGCCAGACATCGTCGAACGAGGCTGGCGACTGCTGGAAACGCGGCGCCACCTCCAGCACCACGCGATACTGGTTCGCCTGGGTAAAGATGGTGGAAACCAGACGCTGACCAAAGCTGTTATACAGCGCGGTATCGACATCGGCAGCGGTAATGCCATAGCGCGCAGCTTTGTCGCGGTTCAGCTCCACGTACGCCACGCGCCCCTGATCCTGCAAATTGCTCACCACGCCGTTAAATTCCGGGCGTTTCTGTAACGCAGCAACCAGTTGTGGTGTCCATTTCACCAGGTTTTCGCTGTCGGCATCGTCGAGGGTGAACTGATACTGATTCGGTGTGACCTGATCGTTGACCGTCAGATCCTGCGCCGGTTGCAGATAAAGCTGAATACCCGTCACCTGCGCGGCGGCTTGTTGCAGCTGCTTAATGACCACGTCGGCTTTATCATCACGCTCACCAAACGGTTTGAGGTTGATCTGGATGCTGCCGCTGTTAAGGCTGGTATTGGTGCCGTCGATGCCGATGGTGGAGGAGAGGCTTTCCACCGAAGGATTCTTCAGAATCACCTGCGCCAGCGCCTGCTGACGTTTCGACATCTCATTAAAGGACACATCTTGCGACGCGATGGTCACACCCTGAATCAGGCCAGTATCTTGCGTCGGGAAAAAGCCTTTCGGGATAGCGATGTACAGCAACGCGGTAAGTGCGAAAGTTGCCAGCGCCACCAGCAACGTCAGCTTCTGGTGGTTAAGGACGATGGTCAGCATGCGGTCGTAACCGCGAATCAGCTTGTCAAAGAACTCGCCGCCCTTGCGCGAGAAGCGCGATTGTTTCTCCGGCGGGATATGCTGCAACAAATAAGCACACAGCATTGGGGTGAGCGTCAGCGACACTATCATCGACACCAGAATCGATACCGCAAGGGTGATAGCAAATTCGCGGAACAGACGCCCCACCACATCGCCCATAAACAGCAGCGGGATCAGCACCGCAATCAGCGAGAAGGTCAGAGAGATAATGGTAAAACCAATCTGCTGTGATCCTTTCAACGCCGCCTGCATTGGCGTTTCACCCTCCTCCAGCCGCCGCGAGATGTTTTCCACCACCACGATGGCATCGTCAATTACGAAGCCGGTGGCGATGGTCAGTGCCATCAGTGACAGGTTATTCAGGCTAAAGTCGGCCAGATACATCACGCCAAAGGTGCCAATCAACGACAGCGGCACCGCCACGCTGGGGATCAGCGTCGCCGCGATATTGCGCAGGAACAGGAAGGTCACCATCACCACCAGCGCCACCGACAGCATCAACTCAAACTGCACGTCGCTAATCGAAGCGCGAATGGTTTGCGTACGATCCGACAGGATGCTCATCTTCACGCCATCCGGCAGTGCGGCCTGCAAGGTCGGCAATTTGGCTTTGATTGCATCCACCACCTGAATCACATTCGCCCCTGGCTGACGCTGCACGCTGATCACAATCGCCGGGCTGTTGTTGGCCCAGGCCGACTGGAAGCTGTTTTCCGGCCCTTGTTCGATATGAGCGATATCCTTCAGGCGCAGCGCAGCACCGTTTTGGTAGGTGATAATCAGATTGCCGTACTCTTCGGCGGTGCGAAGCTGGTCGTTAGCATCGATGGTGACGGAGTGATATTTGCCGTCGAAGCCCCCTTTCGAACCGTTAACGTTGCCGTTACTGATCAGGGTGTTGACGTCTTCCAGCGTCAGGTTGTGTGCCGCCAGCGCTCTTGGATCCATCTGCACGCGGATGGCCGGTTGATGGCCGCCCGCCAGCGTCACCATACCGACGCCGGAGATCTGCGACAGCTTCAGTGCCACGCGGGTATTCACCAGATCCTGAACCTGGGTAAGCGGCAGCGTATCGGAGCTTGCCGCCAGAGTGATCACCGCGCTGTCTGCCGGGTTGACCTTTTTATAGGTCGGCGGATTAGGCAAATCACTCGGCAACAGGTTGTTGGCAGCGTTAATTGCCGCCTGAACTTCCTGCTCGGCCACGTCCAGCGACAGATCGAGGCTGAACTTCAGGGTAATGATCGACGAACCGCCGGAGCTGGTGGAGGTCATCTGGCTCAGCCCCGCCATCTGTCCGAGCTGGCGCTCCAGCGGCGAGGTGACGGAAGAAGCCATCACATCCGGGCTGGCACCGGGATACAAGGTGGTCACCTGGATGGTGGGATAATCCACCTGCGGCAGCGCCGAGGTGGAAAGAAACTTATAAGCGAAGATGCCAGAGATCAGCACGCCGACCATCAACAGGATGGTCGCGACCGGACGCTGGATAAACAGGCGTGACGGGTTCATTTGGCCTCGGCGGTCGCAGTCGGTTTGCTCTCATCGGCCAGCGTCACTTTACTGCCGTCGGTCAGGCGATCGATACCTTCCGTCACCAGACGATCGCCCGGTTCAACCCCTTTCAGGATCGCCTGCTGATCATCACCGAAGGCAGGGCCGGTGGTGACCGCTTTGCGCGTCACGGTGTTGTCTTTGTTGATGATGAACACAAAGCTGCCGTCGCTACTCAACTGCAATGCCTGCGCCGGGATCACCGTGGCATTTTTCAGTGTATCGGTTTGCAGACGCAGGTTGACGAACTGGTTAGCAAACAGCGACTCGTCTTCGTTCGGGAAGCTGGCTTTCAGTTCGATGGTGCCGGTGCTGGTGTCGATCTGGTTACCGATATAGCGCACGTCACCCTGCGCCAGCACCGTGGTGTTGTCCTGATCAAATGCCGTCGCTGGCAGGCTCTGATTGTTGTGCAGCGCTTTGGTCAGCTGCGGGATATTGCTCTGCGGCACGCTAAAGGTCACCGCCGCCGGTTGCATCTGCGTCACCACCACAATGCCGGTGGTATCGGTGGTCTGGATCATATTACCGGGATCGACCAGGCGTAAGCCGACGCGACCGCTGACCGGCGAGGTGATGCGCGAATATTCGATATCCAGTTTGGCGCTGGCGATCTGCGCTTCATCGGCAGCCACCGCACCCCGATACTGGCCGACCGTGGCGGTTTGCGTGTCGAGATCCTGACGCGCCAGCGAGTCCTGCGCATAGAGTTTTTTGTAGCGTGTCAGCGTCAGCTCTGCGCTTTTCAGTAACGCCTGGTTCTGTGCCAGATCGCCCTGATATTGCGCCAGCGTCGCCTGATAACTGCGCGGATCGATCTGCGCCAGCAACTGGCCCGCTGCCACTTTTTGTCCCTCGGTGAAGTAGACCTTTTCCAACTGACCCGCCACCCGACTGGTGACGGTTACGCTGGCGTTGGGGATCACCGTACCCAAAGCATTGAGGTAGACCGGCACATCCGCCGTACTGGCCACACCGCTATGCACCAGGGTTGCACCGCCCATCATCATCGCCATGCCCGGAGGACCACCGGCCGGACGATGACCGCCGCGACCGCCACGTTCACCACCCGATGGCATACCACCCGGCGCATGCCCCCCGACTACGCGCCAGATCACGCCAGCGACAATTAACAGCACAACTAACAGCAGCAGCCATTTCAGCCAGCGAGAGAAAGCGGAGCGAGGTACATTGGTCTTCATTAGGTTCTTCAGGTCATCAGATAAATGGAAAATCCCCTGAAAAGCAGGGGATTATTTCAAAGGTAAATCATTACCGGGCGTATTATCGGCGGAAGAGCAGGATTTTTTCCATGCTCAAACCGTAAGGATTCCGTTAAGAACCTCAGGATTTCCAGCCGCCACCCAATGCCTTGTACAGCGTGATTTTCTGGCTTAACTGGCCCAGATGCGCGCTGATCAACGACTGTTGCGCACTGTAAAGCGAACGTTGGGCGACTAACACATTGAGATAATTATCAACGCCCTGCTTATAACGCAATTCAGAATAGTCGTAGTCGCGCTGGTTCGCACCTACCTCTTTTTGCAGGGCCGTCATTTGATCCTGCCAGGTGTCCTGCCCCGCCAGCGCATCGTTCACTTCTTTGAACGCGGTCTGGATCGCTTTCTCATAGTTGGCGATCTCGATGCGTTTCTCGATATGCGCGATGTTCAGGTTGGCTTCGTTTTTGCCACCGTCAAAAATCGGCAGATTAATTGACGGTACAAACGACCAGGCTCCGGTGCCACCACCCAGCAAACTGCCCAACGAGCTACTGGTTGATCCGCCGGAGGCGGTCAGCGTGATACTCGGGAAGAAGGCGGCACGCGCCGCGCCAATATTGGCGTTAGCTGCTTTCAGGGTATGCTCAGCCGCCATCACATCCGGGCGACGCGTCAGCAAATCTGATGGCAACCCGGCAGGCGTAGCCGGGAACTGCCAGTTTGCGTCCAGCGTGGCATGTGACAACAGCGATACCGGTAAATCGGTGCCGACCAACAGCCGCAGCGCATCGACATCCTGACGCACCTGACGTGTGTAGCTGGCAACGTCGGCTTCGGCGGCGCGCACCGTGCTTTCCGCTTCCGCCAGATCCTGATCGCTGCTGACGCCGCCGTCGTAACTCATTTTGGTCAGACGGTACGAGTCCTGCTGGCTCTGCGCGGTGTTCTGTGCCAGATGCAGCAGATCATTATCCGAACACAAAGTCAGCCATGCGGTCGCGACTTCGGAGATCAGCGAGATGCGGGTGGCGCGTTCCGTGGCCGCCGTGGAGAGATACGTTTCCTGAGCCTGATCACGCAGGCTGCGCAAACGACCAAAGAAATCCAGCTCCCACGAGGTAACGCCCAGACCGGCGTTCAGCTCGTGATAGGTCACCGGACCGGTGGTTTTAGTGTTGTACAGATTACCCGGCTCATGCGCCGAGGTCTGACTGGCGGTGGCGTCAATCGATGGCATCAACGCCGCACGCTGCACCGTCACATCGTTACGCGCTTCTTCCACGTTTAATGCCGCCACACGCAGATCGCGGTTGTTGTCGAGCGAGAGCTGAATCAGGTTGCGCATCGTCGCGTCATTAAAGAAGTTCTGCCACGGCAAATCCGCGACGTTGCCCACTGCCGTGGGTTGATCGTAGCGCGCATCCACTGGCATGGATGGCCGCTGGTAATGCGGCTCCATAGTACAACCGGTTAAGCCCAGTGCAGCGGCCAGCGGCAGCAACGCCCAATTGAAGGTTTTAGTTATCATGCTGCACCCCCTCTACGGATGCTTTTTTCTTACGCGCAAAGAATTGCGACACCACCACGTAGAACATCGGCACAAAGAAGATGGCGAGGAAGGTTGCGGTAATCATCCCGCCCGCTACCGCCGTACCGATGGAGTGCTGACTGCCCGCGCCGGCACCGTTAGAGATGGTGAGCGGCAGGACTCCGAGGATAAAGGCCATCGAGGTCATGATAATCGGGCGGATACGCAGGCGTGCTGCTTCCACCGCCGCCTCAATCAGGCTCTTACCTTCCCGTTCGTGCAGCTCCTTGGCAAATTCAACAATCAATATGGCGTTCTTCGCCGCCAGTCCGACGGTGGTTAATAACCCAACCTGGAAGAACACGTCGTTCTGCAAGCCGCGCAGCAACACGGCGCAAATGGTACCCAGCACGCCGAGTGGCACCACCAGAATCACCGAGAACGGAATCGACCAGCTTTCATACAGCGCGGCGAGACACAGGAATACCACCAGAATCGAGATGGCATACAGCTGCGTGGTCTGGTTACCGGAAGCCTGTTCCTCATAGGAGATGCCGTACCACTGCACACGGAAGCCGCTCGGCAACTGTTTTGCCAGCTCTTCTACGGCTTTCATCGCTTCACCGGTACTCTTACCCGGTGCCGGGGAACCAAGAATCTCTTCCGCCGTCAGGCCATTGAAACGTTCGAAGTGGGGCGAACCATATACCCATTTACCCGAGGCAAATGCGGAGAACGGAACCATGGTGCCGCTGGAGTTACGGAAGTACCATTTATTAAGGTCGGACGGCGTGACACGCGAATCCGCTTTCCCCATCAGATAGACCTCTTTCACGCGACCGTTATACATAAACTGGTCGATATAGCTCGAACCCCAGGCCACCGACAGGGTGTTATTAATGTCGGTCATGCTCAGGCCCAGCGCGCTGGCTTTCTCGTCATTGATCTCCAGTTGATACTGCGGTTCATCTTCCAGGCCATTCATACGCACCTGAGCCAGACGTGGATCTTTGTTTGCCAGATCAATCAGCTGATGCGTGGCATCCATCATCTGCTGGTGGGTGTGCGCGCCCGTATCCTGCAAGTAGAGGTCAAAACCGGTGGCGTTCCCCAGTTCCATTACCGCAGGCGGTACCATGGCGAAGATTTTGGCGTTTTTGTAGTTGGCGAAGTGAGCCATGACCCGGTTCGCCAAATCCTGCACGCTCTGGCCGCTGTGGGTACGTTCCCCCCAGTCCTTCAGGCGCACAAACGCCATAGCGTTACTCTGCCCGCGACCAGCGAAGTTAAACCCTGCCACACCAAAGGTGGTGGTCACCACCGAGGCTTCATTTTTCTGAAGATAATCATTCAGATCGTTGATGACCTGCTGGGTACGCTGCGATGACGAGTTTACCGGCAAGGTCATCTGCACCATCATCAGACCCTGGTCTTCGTTCGGCAGGAAGGTGGTCGGCACACGGGTAAACAGGAAGCCGGTCACGCCCACAATCACCAGATACACCACCAAAAACAGGCCACGACGCGAGATCACTTTATTCACCCCACGGGTGTAGTGCATCGCGCCACTGTCGAATTTACGGTTAAACCAACCGGCAAACCCGGTCGTTTTGTGTTCTGCCGAACTGGCTTTCAGGAAGGTGGCACAGAGCGCCGGGGTAAAGATCAACGCCATAATCACCGACAGCGCCATTGCGGACACAATGGTGATCGAGAACTGACGATAAATAACCCCGGTCGAACCAGAGAAGAAGGCCATCGGCAGCAGTACCGCCGACAGCACCAGCGCGATACCGAACAACGCCCCCTGAATCTGCTGCATCGATTTAATGGTGGCGGTTTTCGGATCGAGCTTTTCTTCGTGCATCACACGCTCGACGTTCTCCACCACCACGATGGCATCATCCACCAATAGCCCTATCGCCAGCACCATCCCGAACATTGTCAGGGTGTTAATGCTGTAACCAAAGGCAGCGAGGATACCGAATGTCCCCAGCAGCACCACCGGCACCACCAGGGTGGTGATCAGGGTCGCGCGCAGGTTTTGCAGGAACACCAACATCACGAAGAACACCAGGATGACCGCTTCGATCAGGGTTTTCACCACTTCTTCGATGGAGGCGCTCACTACCGGCGAGGTGTCGTAGGGATAGGTGACTTCCACGTTATCCGGCAAGGCGTCTTTCAGGTCAGCAATGGTCTGACGTACTGCTTTGGCGGTGTTCAGTTCGTTAGCACCGGTCGCCAGACGCAGCGCGATACCGGCCGCAGGCTTACCGTTCAGGGTGGCATCAATGCCGTAGCTCTGTGGACCAAGGGCCACGGACGCCACATCTTTCAGGCGCACTTGCGAGCCATCGCTGTTCACTTTCAGCAGCACGTTTTCAAACTGTTTCACCGTGGTGAAACGGGTTTTGCCCAGCACGGTCGCCTGGGTTTTGGCGCCCTGAATCGTTGGCAGCCCGCCCAACGAACCGGAAGAAACCTGCACGTTCTGGTTATCGATAGCCGTACTGACATCGCTTGGCATCAGGTTGTACTTATACAACTTGGCCGGATCGAGCCAGATACGCATGGCGTATTCTGAACCCAGCACCATAAAGTCGCCGACACCGGGAGTACGTGAAATCGGATCTTCCAGCTTCGACACCAGCATATCGGCCAGGTCGCCGTTGGTCAGCTTGCCGTCTTTCGAGATCAACCCCACCACCATCATGAAGTTTTTCTGGTACTTACGGATACGGATGCCCTGCTGTGTCACATCAGTCGGTAGCTGAGATTCGGCCAGGGACACACGGTCCTGCACCTGTACCTGGGCGATATCCGGGTTAATGCCCTGATTAAAGGTAGCGATGATCTGCGCACTACCGTCCGACGCACTGCTCGACTCCAGATAACGTAAGCCGTCCAGACCGTTGAGCTGCTGCTCAATCACCTGCACCACGGTGTTCTGCGTGGTTTCGGCACTGGCACCGGGATAGGTAACGGAGATGGAAACCGCCGGAGGCGAGATATTCGGATACTGGTTAACCGGCAGATTGAGCGTCGCAATCGCCCCTACCAGCATCACAATGATCGCGATAACCCATGCAAATATCGGGCGTTCAATAAAAAACTTAGACATGACGCCCCCTTATTGTGCCGCAGCATCAGTCATGGAGAGGCTGACGGCATTAGCGGATGGCGTGTCATTGGTATTGGCGGCGGTGGTGGTCACTTTAACGCCGCTGCGAACACTTTGCAGGTTGTTCACCACCACATTTTCCCCCTCTTGCAGACCGCCGGTAACCAGCCACTCGCCGTGGATCATTTCACCGGTGCTGATGCTGCGCTGTGCGATGGTGTTGTCGCTTTTCACCACATAGACATAAGGCTGCCCTTTGGTGTCATGCATGATGGATTCCTGCGGCACCAAAATGCCCTGTTGCTGGATACCCTGCGGGAAGCTGGCATGAACATACATACCTGGCAGCAATTCGTTACTGGGGTTCGGGAACACGGCACGCAGCACCACGGTGCCGGTGGCGGTATCAACGTTGACTTCCGAGAAGGCCAGTTTGCCTTGTTCGCTATATTTGCTGCCATCTTCCAGCGTCAGACCCACCGCCGCGGTGTTGTCACCCACTTTGGCAATTTTGCCTTCCGCCAGTGCCCGGCGCAGACGCAGCAGATCGGTGGCGGACTCATTCACATCGACATAGATCGGGTTGAGCTGCGTAATGGTGGCAAGGTAGTCCGTCTGCCCGCTGGTCACCAGCGCACCGGCAGTGTAGAGCGAACGGCTGATATGCCCGGAGATCGGCGCTTTTACCAGGGTGTAGTCGAGATTGACCTTGGCGGTTTCCACATCAGCTTTAGCTTCACGCTCCGCAGCTACCGCGTCATCGTAGGTCTGCTGACTGATGGCATGGGCGGCAGCCAGCGGCTGATAGCGTCTCGCAACCATCGCGTCGTTTTGCCAGGTCGCCATCGCTTTGTCATAAGACGCTTTATAGGTCGCCGGATCAATCTGATACAACGGCTGCCCCTCTTTGACTTCCCCACCTTCGGTGAAGAGGATTTTTTGGATCACACCACTGACCTGCGGGCGCACCTGAGCGGTACGAACCGCATTGGTACGGCCAGGCAATTGCGTTACCAGCGTTACGGGTTCGGTTTTCAGAGTAACAACGCCGACTTGCGGTGTCGCAGACGCGGCGGGTGTCGCTCCACCCTGATCACAGGCTGCCAGTAAAAACACCACGCTGGCAGAAAGAAGTTTCAGGCGCATAGTTTTTCTCAACAAGATTGGGGAAAGTAATGAGAATGATTACTCTCAAGGAAAGTCATTGTAGGCAGGAGGCAATGGCGCAGCTGTTAAGGTTGCGTAAAACATATTTTCGAAACGAAAATGGTAAACCTTTCGTGCGATAAATCGCTGTGTTTTTTAGCTTTTCGCGGGTTTTCGGGTATGCATAGAAGTTATCGCGCGATAAATCGCGCCGCTACGGGATCGTCGACTTTTAGCGCCACTGCTAAACTTTGTCCCCTGATGTAGCGGCGCGATTTATCGCGCTAATTACCCTTTCGGCTCAATGCCACGACGACGTAATTCACGTCGTGCCAGATCCTTTAACCAACAGGACAAGGTGACATTGTCGTCATCGGTCAGTTCGCGTAGCTGATTATGCAATTCGGGATGAATACGCAGCTGAAAAGCCGCTGAGCGGCCCTCGCCTTTCGGCGTTCTGTCTTTGAGTTTTGGCATAGGGTTGTCGACTCAACAAAGGCAATAAATACGCCCCTTACCTGCGCTACCAACACAGTAAGGGGCTGGCGGACCTTGATGGAATGCGACATCGCGGTGCGTTAGGTAATACGTTACACGACGAGATATTTTTTTGTTGGCGGTGGAACGTTAAGAGATAGATAAGAGGTGTGAACGATTAAGCAGGACGATAACAAGCAGTTTGGCAGGTATCGCAGATAAAAAAAACCCACGCATCTGCGTGGGTCGGTGCAACTGAACAGGGTGAGCAGCATCGGCTGCCATTCTTCACACCAATCAATACCTCTGGGACTTTCATCCTCGCATCATCGGTGTGATGACGACAGCCGGAAAACGCAACCGAATTCAGGGAAATGCAACGAGGTGTGAAAACTCCGCAATCTCGTTTACATCCTGATTTCATTAAGATTTATCTGGTGTCGGTTTACTGTAGATCGCATCCGGCGCGATGTTCATATGCTTCAGCACCGGCCCCATAATGTTGCCGAATACCGGTGCGGCTACCGAACCACCAAAGTGATCCCCGGCGGTCGGATGGTTGATCATCACCACCAGCGCCACTTCAGGATGGCTGGCAGGCGCAATGCCGGCGGTGTAGTTGACGTAACCGCCATCGTACTTGCCGCTGCTCCCCATTTTCTCTGCGGTACCGGTTTTGGTCGCCAGACGATAGCCCGGCACCGCCGCTTTCACCCCGGTGCCGCCCGGCAGGACGTCGCTCTCCAGCATATGCACCACGGTTTGTACCATTTGTGCATCGGCCACCTGGGTGCCCAACACCGGCGGCGTCACCTTAGTTATCGATAACGGTCGATAGATGCCATAGGAGCCGAGAGTGGCGTATTCACGCGCAATTTGCAGTGGCGTAACGCGCAGGCCGTAGCCGAAGGCAAAGGTGGCGCGTTCAATATCCGCCCAACGTTCACGATGCAGCGGGAAGTAACCGACACTTTCACCGGTCAGCCCCAGCCCGGTAGGTTTACCGAGGCCAAAGGCCTGATAGGTATTGACCAGCGCTTCCGCAGGCATCGCCAGCGCGATATGGGAAACACCGATATCACTCGATTTCTGCAAAATCCCGGTCATGGTCAGACGCGGCCAATGGCCGACGTCGCGGATCAGATGGCCGTTGACCGAATAAGGCGAGGTATCAATCACCGAGTCAGGGCGCACCAGATGACGCTCCAGACCTTCCAACACCACCAACGGCTTCACGGTGGAACCGGGTTCGTAACTGTCGTTAATCGCCGAGTTACGCATCTGCGCCGGGGTAGCATCGTCATAGTTGTTGGGGTTGAACGACGGATAGGAGGCCATCGCCAGAATTTCCCCGGTATCGATTTTCACCAACACCGCAGCACCGGAATCGGCCTTGTTGAGCAACACGCCATCGCGCAACTTGCTAAACAGCGTGTACTGGTCAAATTTGTCGATACTCAGTTGCACCGTCGGCGGCTGCTGCGGTGGCTGGTAATCAATCATCGAGATGATGTCGCCATTTTTATCCTGGCGATAAACCTCTTTACCCTCTTCGCCATGTAACAGGCGATCAAAGCCTTTTTCCAGGCCGTTCAGACCGTTGTTATCCGCGCCAACGATACCAATCAACGGGGCTGCGGCTTCACTCATCGGGTAGAAACGACTGTCGTCATACACCGAGCTGATGCCTTTCAGGCGCAGCGCGGCAATATCTTTGGCGATACTCAGTTCAATTTTTCGCCCGAGATAGAGGAAGCGTTTTTTCGGGTTGGCCACAATCTGCTGCGCCAGTTGGTCCGGGCGCATATTCAGTGCATTCGCCAGATAGGCCCATTTGGCGCTGGTAAAGTCCGGGTTACTCTCCAGCACCCGCATCGGGTCAGCGATGATGTCGCGCGATGGCACGCTCAGTGCCAGCGCTTCACCATCGCGGTCGAGTAAGGTGCCACGGTTAGTCGGCAACGTCACGGTACGCAGTGAACGCTGATCCGCTTCGTGTTCCAGCATCGGGTGGTTAATCAGCTGCAAATCGCCGACGCGTGCCAGCAACAGGCCCAGACAGGAGAGCACACCCAGACAGATCAGGCGAAAACGAAAGGGATTAAATGGAGCTTGAATCTGGTCTTTTCCCAGAAATTTTTTTATTCGGGGCATGATATTACCGCGGCGGAATAGATAAACAGGCTATACGCAGCAGTTATAAAGAAACGCGAGGCGGGATAACAGGAAAACTGTGTTTCAGTTCGTTAGCGAAATGTGCGGGCAAAAAAAACCTGCGCATCTGCGCAGGTCGGTGTAATCAAGAAAACTTTTTGATGTTCACCCATCAATACCTCTGGGACCCTGACTGTAGCAAGGCGCAGAGACGGGATGCCATCTCTCAAACGCAACAGTTACCCGCAAAATGTAACCAGCGATGAGATTCTTACTGGATTGTGCAAACCTCATGTTTTTTGATTTCCACCAGGCAACTCATGGCGTTTGGCCCCTGGGTTAACGACGAAGTGCCAATATCCAGCGTCAATACATTCGGGTTACCGGCGCGGTCCCACGGCTGCCAGACGCGGCCAAAGCCGGGGTCAAACCAGGCCCCGGTCGAGATAATCACCACGCCCGGTGTCAGACCATCGGTTACACGCACGCCTGCCAACATACGGCCACGCGCGTTGCTGACTTCAATCTCGTCGCCATCGTTAATTGCACGCGCCGCCGCATCCTGCGGATGCATATACAGGGTTTCACGCCCGGCGGTTTTGTTGGCCTGCACTGTCGCGGTAGCGTCGAGCTGGCTGTGCAGGCGATCGGAGGGTTGAATCGAGATCATATGCAGCGGGAACTGCTCGCTCAGTCTTGCCCCCAGCCACTCCTGCGGCTCACGCCATTCCGGGTGACCGGCGAAATCCTCCAGTTGGTAATCCGCGATGGTCTGGCAAAACAGTTCAATTTTGCCGCTGGCGGTCTGAATCGGATTCGCCACCGGGTTGGCACGAAACGCATCCATAAACACGTAAGGCGCGCCTCCCTGCGGGATTTCGACAAAACCACGCTGCCAGAACTCACCAAACTCCGGGAAGTGGATCCCTTTGCGCGCATGCGCCACTGCGCACTGCTGATAGAGATGCTCAATCCATTGCATCTCATTGCGCCCTTCGGTGAACACCTCGCGATAACCAAGACGATCGGCTAAATCGGCAAAGATATCAAAGTCATGGCGCGCATGATGCTGCGGTTTAATCGCCTGATGCATCGCCAGCACAAAGCGATCGCGCGAGGAGCCGCCAATATCGTTGCGTTCCAGCGTGGTAGTGGCAGGTAGCACGATATCCGCCATCTGCGCCGCTGGCGTCCAGACGATATCCTGCACCACCACGGTATCCGGGCGCTGCCAGCCTTCGACCAGACGATTCAGTTGCTGATGATGATGGAACGGGTTGCCACCCGCCCAATGCACCAGATGGATATCCGGGTAATGCAACGTCTCGCCCTGGAAGCTGTAGGGCTGGCCGGGGTTGAGCAACATATCACTGATGCGCGCCACCGGAATCGACAGACCAGACGGATTGGGTCCGGTACTCATCAGCGGAGCCGGGCCTTCCTGACGCGGGTTGCCGACGCTGTTCATCGAACCATGACCAAAGGAGAAACCGCCGCCAGGCAAACCGGGCTGCCCCAGCATCGACGACAGCGCAATCATCATCCAGTAGGGCTGTTCACCGCGATGGGCGCGCTGTACCGAATAAGAACAGGTGATAAAGCTGCGTTTGCCAATCAGTTGTTGCGCCAGTAACGCAATGCGCGCGGCTGGGATGCCGGTGATTTGGCTGGCCCATTCCGGCGTTTTGGCAATGCCATCATTCTCGCCCAGCAGATAGGCGCGTAGCTGCGGCCAACCGGTGCAGTGGCTGGCGAGAAACGCCTCATCCACCGCCTGACGCCGGGTAATTTCGAAGCCCAGCGCCAGCATCAATGCCACATCGGTATTGGGACGAATTGGAATCCACTCGGCATTGACGAACGCCGGGCAGTCATCACGCATCGGGCTGATGTTAATGATCGGTGTGCCCTTGGCGGTCAGTTGCTCCAGCGCCGGTTTCAGGCTGTGCTGCCCCGCGCCACCGGACGCTACCTGAGCATTTTTCAGCGCCAGGCCACCAAAGGCGATAAAGATCTCGGCATGTTCCACCACATCCGGCCAGTCGGTGACTCGGCCGGTCAGCGGCATGTAAGTGCCAATCACATAAGGTAAAAAGAACTGCGCCGCCCCCCAACTGTAGTTGCCCTGCTGGTCAACCCCACCGCCGCCCTGAAAATAGAAGCGACGGATCAGCGTGCGTGCGTGGTTTACGCGTCCGGCTGAGGACCAGCCATAGGAACCGTTAAAAATGCCTGATGCACCGTAACGGTCGCGCACCCGGCGATTTTCCTCCGCCACCAGATCCAGCGCGGTGTCCCAGTCCACTGCGACAAAATCTTCGCGACCACGCAGCGTGCGATCGCTGTTCTCACGGGATTTTAGCCACGAACGACGCACCATCGGCTGGCGAATACGTTTGTCCGAATAAACCAGCTCAGGGATGGTATTCAGCATCGGTGAAGGATCGGCATCGGCGAAGAACGGTTCGCAACCGGTGAGACGGCCATTTTCCGTCACCGCGGTAAAAGCGCCCCAGTGCGCCAGATGTGGCACGCGTGTTTTCATGATTAGGGTCCGGCAGGCAGGTGTGATTCGTTCCGCCAGCATAACATAGGGGCTGCGCCGGGCTAAAGCCTGCCGCGAGCGTCTGATTTTCCGCACTTTTGCGACAGCGCTGGCATTCTGCCGGGTTGCGACGCTGGGGGATTTCCGTAACACTGGGGGCATGTGTAAACGTTTTCCCGGAAGCAGGCTAACGCATGGCTACCATTAAGGATGTCGCCAGAATGGCTGGGGTCTCGGTCGCGACCGTATCCCGCGTGATTAATAATTCCCCCAAGGCCAGCGAGAGTTCACGCCTCGCTGTGACTCAGGCAATGGAGCAGTTGCAATACCACCCAAACGCCAACGCACGCGCGCTGGCACAGCAATCCACCGAAACACTCGGCCTGGTAGTCGGTGATGTTTCCGACCCGTTCTTTGGTGCGATGGTCAAAGCCGTTGATGAAGTGGCGGGCCAGACCGGCAACTTTTTGCTGATTGGTAACGGTTACCATAACGAGCAAAAAGAGCGTCAGGCGATCGAGCAACTGATGCGCCATCGCTGCGCGGCGCTGGTGGTGCACGCCAAGAAGATCCCGGACGATGATCTGGAGCAACTGATGAAGCAAGTCCCCGGTATGGTGTTGCTGAATCGGTTACTGAAAGGGTTTGAGTCACGCTGCATTGCGCTGGATGACCGCTACGGTGCCTGGCTGGCGACACGCCATTTGATCCAACAGGGCCATACCCAGATTGCTTTCATCTGTTCCACCCACACCATTTCTGACGCCGAAGACCGCCTCCAGGGTTATTACGATGCGCTGAAGGAACATGGTCTGCCGAGTAATGATCGTCTGGTTGCCTGGGGCGAACCGGATGAAGTAGGCGGCGAACAGGCGATGACCGAACTCCTCGGTCGCGGCAAGCAGTTCACCGCGGTGGCCTGTTACAACGATTCTATGGCCGCTGGCGCGCTGGCGGTGTTGAGCGATAACGGTATCCGCGTGCCGGAAGAGATGTCGCTGATTGGTTTCGACGATGTGCTGGTATCACGCTACGTGCGCCCGCGTCTGACCACGGTACGTTACCCGATTGTGACCATGGCGCAGCAAGCCGCCCAACTGGCGTTAGCGCTGGCAAACGATTTGCCGATGCCGGAAGTGACCAATATGTTCAGTCCGACGCTGGTACGTCGCCATTCCGTTAGCGGGCCGGGTTAAATTTTATCGTGATCCGTAAGGGCGATGAAAATCGCCCTGGGCATTCATCACAAAATTGGAATACGACTGTTAAATATCCCTCATCTTCTTAACGTTTCTGCCGATACCTGTGCCGGACTTTTCTGGCCTTGCCAGCAAGGATCGATAGAAATTTAAGGAGGAAAGATGAGCATTTCCAGACGTTTACTTCTGGCTCTGGGTTTTATCACCGCGGTTATCATCGCGCAGGGGACGCTGGCTATCAGCTTTATCAGCGGGTTTCAGGATCGCTTCGAGAATGTACAAAGCCGCGCCATTCCCTCAATCAAACTTCTGAGTGACCTCACTGACCGTAGCCAACAACTATGGCTAAGTTTGTATCAATATCAAAACAGCCCGACAGATTCGCTTGAATCACAGCTGACGCAACAGATCGCCGGCATTCGCGACCAACAGCAGGCTTACCAGAACAACCATATCGCCGATGATAAAGACGCCCAACTGGCGCAACAGGCGACGGACACCCTTAACCTGATGAGCCAGCGTCTGCCCGCGTTTCTCGACGCGGTAAAAGCTAATCAACCGAACGTGCTGGCAAATGCTAACGGTGTCGGCGGCACACTGCAAAAGCTGATTGCCGGTTATCGCCAACAGATGACGCTGAATATGGCGATGGGAGATCAACTCCGTACCACCAACCGCACCATTTTCCATTTTGTCAGTTGGGCGACGGTGGCGGGTATCACCGTGGCGGTGTTGATGATTGTGGTGTTTGCCTTGCTGACCATTAAGCAAATCCGTCGCAGCCTGAATAACATCTCCTCCATCATGGCGCAGGCCATGCAACATCTCGATCTCACGCTCGAAGCGGATGAGAGCCGCAATGATGAAGTGAGCAAAATGGCGGGTTCCTTTAACAAACTGATGCGCCATATTTCGCAGGCCCTGACGGCGGTGAACAGCGCCGCCAACTCAGTGAGCAGCGCCTCAACGCAAATTGCTGCTGGTAATGAAGACCTCTCTGCCCGCACCGAACAACAGGCGGCCTCGCTGGAGCAGACCGCGTCCAGCATGACCGAGCTGAGCGAAACGGTACGTCAGACCGCCGATCACACCCGCGATGCTACCCAACTGGCGGATAACGCCAGCAGCCTGTCGCAGCAAAGCACCGAGTCGCTGAATACCATGCTCAGCACTATGAATGACATTCATCTGAGCGCCCTGAAAGTGAAAGACATTACCGGGCTGATTGAGGGCATTGCGTTTCAAACCAATATCCTGGCGCTGAACGCCGCAGTAGAAGCCGCACGCGCCGGGGAGCACGGAAAAGGGTTTGCCGTGGTGGCCGGGGAAGTGCGGAATCTCTCGCATCGTTCCACCACTGCCGCGCGCGAAATTAAAACGCTGATTGAAGCCTCAACCAATTTGATTGAGTCCGGTGCCCAGCAGGCAGCGCAGGTGGGCGATAGCATCCAATCCGTCAACGAGGTGATATCAAAGGTCAACAGCCTGGTCAGTGAAATCTCTACCGCGGCAGCAGAGCAAAGCCAGGGGATCAGCCAGGTGCATCGGGCGATTGATCAAATGGATGATGTGACGCAGCAGAACGCCGCACTGGTGGAGCAGGCGTCGGCGGCGTCGCAGTCGTTGCAGGAACAGGCGGAGCATGTCTCACGGCTGGTGGGGGCGTTCCGCCTAAATCGCGCTTAACCCCCTCCCGTAGCGGCGCGATTTATCGCGCGGATTTTTCCTACACCGTGCACCGAATTGCGCGATAAATCGCGCCGCTACGACAGTTTTTTCTGGTACAGACGTACCCGTGTGTGCGGATACTCCAGCGCCTCGCCCGCAAACTGCCAGCCAAAACGCTCGTAATAACCGGCGAACGTTGACCATAGCCACAGCCGGTTATAGCCACGCTGTCGGGCGTAGTGGATAACATGTTGTTGCAGCGCCTGGCTGACACCCTGCCCGCGGGCATTTTCATCGATATACAACGCCGCCAGCCACGGATAGAGATCCTGGCGGCTGATCAAATCACAACGCCAGAAACCCACGGTGCCAACCACCCGCCTCGCATCAAGCGCGACAAAAGTGACAGGAAAATCAGCGCCGTTCAGGCTGCTCTGCACAATGCTGGCGTAGAACTCGCGCGTGGTCCCGGCACCAAACGCCTGCCACAACCAGTCGGTTATCTGTTCGGCAAATTGCGGCACTTCATTCAATGGCAGGATCTGCATTACATCAATTTTCCCTGAAAGATCGGCACCGATTCAAACAAATAGCCGTCAAAATCCGGCGCATCGGCATCGGACAACTCCAGCAGGGTATTTTTCACATTTTCCAGGTGCTGCCACATCGCCTGCCATGAACCCATCACATCCCGGCGGCGTAACGCAGCAAGGATCGTTTGATGATCGCCCAGCCACTTCAGACGATAAGCGCGGGTTTCGAACTGCGGGCGCAACTGCTGCCACAGCGGGCTGGCCTCATGATGTCGCCAGACGCTGGTCACGGTGTCCAGCAGCATCTGGTTTTGTGTCGCCCCGGCCAGCAGCAGATGGAATAACTTATCGTTGTCCTGGCTGCTGTCATTGAGCGCAATAGCCCTCTGCTCTTGCTCAAGGGTGCGGCGCAGGTTTTCAATGTCGGCTTTGGTCGCCATTTTGGCGGCAAACGCGGCAATGTTGCTTTCCAGCAACTGACGTGCCTGCAACATCTCAAACGGGCCAACATCGCTGCGGAAAAACGCCTCTTCCGCGTCATCGCTGTCGGAAGGTATGCGCATCACATACACGCCAGAGCTTTGACGGATATCCACCGTTCCTTCCAGCTCCAGCATCAATAAGGCTTCACGCACGATGGTACGGCTGACGCCCCAGGTCTCGGCCAACTGACGCTCCGGCGGCAGACGTGAGCCAACCGGGTAATGCCCATCAATGATTTGCTGGCGCAGATGCTGACCAATTTCCTGATACTGCTTTTTCTCTTGTGGCGCTTCGGCTTTTTCCACGCTTTCACCTTTTTGCATCATGGCGCGCAAGGTTGCAGCCGCCTCCCTGGCAGGCTGCAACCTGTCTGCAATCTGGCCGCTAGTGTACCAAAGCCAGCGCCTGATCGAGTACCTTTGCACCATTCAGCGTACCGTAAGCAACGGTGTCGATCACCGCAATCGGCAGCTGATAGCTGTCGGTGAGCTTTTTGTTCTCCTCCAGCTTAAAGCGCACTTGTGGGCCGAGCAGCACCACCGCCACCTCGTTGCCGTAGTTTTGTAACTCTTCCCGCAGGTTTTGCTCCGGGATGGCATAGATTTGATACTCAAGACCGCGTGCCGCTGCCTCTTTTTCCATGCGGGTCACCACCATAGAGGTCGACATACCCGCAGCGCAAGCCAGTACGATTCGTTTCATCTTCGCGTCCTTATTTCATTTCATCATCAATGTTGACCGTCAGCTGTTGGCTGTCGCGCAGCTGACGAAACCAGTGCGCCGACTTTTTCATTCGCCGCTGGCGTTGGTTATCCAGGTCAATTTCAATTAATCCGTAGCGATTTTTAAACGCATTCATTGGCGAGACGTTATCGGTGAAGGCCCACAGCATATAACCCTGACAATTGCTGCCCGCCTCCCTGGCGCGCACCGCCTGATACAGATGCTCGGCAATAAAAGCGATACGGTAGTCGTCCTGAATTTCCCCCTGCGCATCTTTAAAACGGGCTTCGTTTTCAATACCCATACCACTTTCCGCTACAAACCACGGCAGGTTGCCGTACTCCTCCTTCATGCGTTGCGCCATGTCATAGATGATGCGCGGCTGAATTTCCCAACCCCGCGAGGTATTCATGCGGCGGCCTGGTAGCTCGAAATGTTCGTAGTAATAAGC
Organism: Pantoea sp. X-Soil-TKNS-1279; assembly: GCF_059730565.1. Lineage (NCBI taxonomy): Bacteria > Pseudomonadati > Pseudomonadota > Gammaproteobacteria > Enterobacterales > Erwiniaceae > Pantoea > Pantoea sp. X-Soil-TKNS-1279. The sequence continues at coordinate 3,465,540 of NZ_AP035948.1, forward strand.
GGGATGGAATGGCGTTTCCGGATGCCAGGCGCGCGACGGGGCTTTTACCCGGTGTGGATAGTAGAGATTTAACCCGACCTCATCGACGGTGTTGGCCGCGATAATCGCCAGTTCCTCGGGCGTTACCTCCCATTGCACCTGGTGCTTTTCCAGCAACTGCACCAGCTCGACGGGATACTCCCCTTTGATCGCCGGGTCGAGAAACACCCGGTTGTAGAACAGGTCATAGATCTTCGCCGCTTTAACATCATGCGCCGCCGACGAGCGCGGATAAGTGACTTCCGGGTTGAGGATGGTGCCTACCGTCCCGGCATAGCCCTGTTGGCGGAACAGTTGAACCACCTTCGCTGTCGCGAGATTTTTATGGTGATTCCACTGCATCCATTTGTGGGTGTTCTGCTCATACGGCCAGCGCAACGCATCCAGATAGACACGGGTCTGCACCACAATCGGTTCGTTGAAGACAAACCAGCGCGTCACTTTTCCGGCATAGCGGGCAAAAACCTGAGCGGCATAGCGGGTAAACAGCTCCACCACATGCTTTGACTGCCAGCCACCGTACTGCTCTAACAACTGTGCCGGAAGTTCGTAATGTTCAAGGCACAACATCGGTTCAATACCGTTGCGCTGCATTTCATCAATCAGTTGGTCGTAATAGGCCGCGTATTCCTCATCCACCACCGCGTTTTCATAATCGGTGAGAAAGCGTGACCAGTTGATCGAAGTGCGATAGTGCGTCAAACCTGCCGCTTTCATCAACGCGACATCTTCGCGGAAACGGTTGATAAAATCCGTCGCCACCGCCGGACCGTAACCGTTATGCCAGACATGACGATCGTTGGTATACCAGGCATCCAGATACGAATCCTGCCCCGGCTTCTTGCCGCTCCAACCCTCGGTTTGCCACGCCGATGCTGCCGCACCCAAAATAAAGCCGTCCGGCAGTGGGATGTTGTAGGTACTCATGCTTGCTCCTTAGTTTTGCGCCAGTTCCGGTTGCAGATTTTTCGCTTCTGCCGCCTCAGCACGACGCGCCGCCACCTTCACAAACGGCAGGTAAATCAATACGGACACGCAGATACAGATGATTTGCGTCACCACCGCGCCCATTGAACCGGCGGTGGAGAGCCAGGCGTTGATGATCGGCGGGGTGGTCCAGGGCACCATCACCACCGCTTTTCCGGCAAAGCCCATCACCGTGGCGAAATAACCAATCGAACCGGTTACCAGCGGGGTAATGATGAAGGGAATGGCAAGGATCGGGTTGAGCATAATCGGCATACCAAAGATCACCGGTTCATTGATGTTGAACAGCCCCGGCCCGAGCGACAGCTTGGCAATTTCGCGCATCTCTTTGCGTTTGGTCGCCAGCATCACGGCGGTCAGTAAACCAATGGTTAAGCCAGAACCGCCGATGCTCATATACACATCCCAGAACGGCATGGTGATGATATTTGGCACCTCTTTGCCCTGCTCGAAGGCGTTCATATTGACCAAAATCGCCCCCAGCAACAGCGGTTCACGAATCGGCTTAATCATCTGGTTGCCGTGGATGCCAATCACCCAAAACAGTTGCGCGACAAACATCAGCAACAGAATGCCCCACAGGCTCTGCACCACCGACTCCAGTGGCTGCTGCACCACCTTGTAGACCGCGTCGTACAGGTACATGCCGGTAACCTGATGGAAAATAAAGCCGAAGGTAGCAACCAGCGTGACGGTGATGATCGACGGGATGAGCGCGGAGAAAGAGGCCGAGACATTGGGTGGCACGGTATCCGGCATTTTGATTTTCAGCCGTTCCACATTTTCCAGGCGGCAATAAATCTCCACCGACAGGATGGCGATAAACATGCCGAGGAACAGGCTTTTGGTGTCGGAGAACTGTTTCGCCAGCACATCGGTGACCAGATGCATCTGACCATCCACCAGCATCTGCAAGGTGGTTGGGGTAACCGAGACGAAGCAGATAATTGCCAGCAAGCCGGGGAACAGCGTTTTGATGCCGTTGATACGCCCCAGCTCGATACCAATCAGGAACACCGCGCCAATGTTAAGAAAACTCAGCGTGGCGTAGTTGATGCTGCTGGTGATCGGTTTCAGATCGGCGAGAAACGCCAGCGCCTGGAAACTGGCGAGGCCGTTCTTCGCATCCAACACCATGTTGGAGATCAATACCGAAAACGCGCCGACGATGATCACCGGCATCAGCGTAATAAACGAGGCTTTGATCGCCATGATATAGCGGTAGCTATTGAAACGCGTGGCAAAGCTACCCAGAGAATCGATAAGACGGTCTTGTAGAGACATTGGTTCAACCCTCAGCGGTTTGAATGGAGCATTCCTGTGTTGTGCATCAGCTTCCGTGTCTGTGGCATACCAAAATGGCGATCATTGTGTTTTCTTTCTGTGATCCTGCTCGCGGAACTTATTTTTGGTATTCCGGTAGCATCAAAAATATGAATTTGGCATACCAATAAGCGAGGCGAGGATGGATTTTGAACAAACGATGATGGAGTTGCTGATAAATGCCGGTGAAGCACGATCGCAGGCGATGATGGCGATCCAGCAGGCGCGCAAAGGGGACTGGGAAGGTGCCGATGCCGCGCTGGCCGCGTCAGATGAGGCTGCGAAAGCGGCGCATAAGATCCAGACCGCGCTGATTGGGGCGGATGAAGGCTGCGGGAAAGTGCCGGTGACATTGATTCTGGTGCATGCGCAGGACCATCTGATGACCGCGATGCTGTGCCGGGATTTGGCGGGGGAAATTGTATTATTGCGTAAGGAGCTGCGGTAGCCCTCACCCCGACCCTCTCCCGCAAGCGGGAGAGGGAGTCAGTGCAAAATGTTAGCCTGTGCTCGCATCAGTCCCCTCTCCCGCCAGCGGGAGAGGGTTAGGGTGAGGGTAAAATTATAGCTCCAGCGCCAGCAATTCCTGGATAGTCTGCGCACGGCGGATCTCACGCGCGGTGCCGTTTTCAAACAGAACTTCCGGGATCAGCGGGCGGCTGTTGTAGTTCGATGACATCGACGCACCATAGGCCCCGGTGTCATGGAACACCAGATAATCACCGATCTGCACCGCAGGCAGCGCGCGGGTTTCCACTTTGCCACCTTCGAGCTGGGTAAACACATCACCCGACTCGCACAGTGGACCGGCAATCACGCTCTCCACTGTCTGGCTGTCATTCACCGTACGGCCATCGGCAGGCAGCAACGAAATATGGTGATAGCTACCGTACATCGCCGGACGCATCAGATCGCTGAATCCGGCATCCACCAGCACAAAGTGGCGGCTGCCCATCTCTTTCACCGCACGAACCTGAGACACCAACACGCCGGACTCCGCCACCAGGAAACGACCCGGTTCAATTTCCAGTTTCACCGGATGACCAAGGTGCGCCGCGATGCGTTCGCGCGCGCCGTTCCACAGGCCATAGTAGTGATCGGTATCAATCGCCTCTTCACCCACACGGTAAGGGATCGACAAACCGCCACCGGCAGAGATCGCCTCCAGGTCCTGACCAAAGCTCACCACCTGATCCACCATCGCATCACATACCTGTTGCAGATGGCCGTAATCGACACCAGAACCGATATGCATATGCAGGCCGACGAGGCGCAGGCCGTGCTGCTGAATCGCCTCCAGTGCCTGTGGCAGGTCGCTGTGCCAGATGCCGTGTTTGCTGTTCTCACCGCCGGTGTTGGTTTTCTGGCTGTGGCCGTGGCCAAAGCCAGGGTTGATACGCAGCCATACCGCATGGCCTGTCGACACGGCACCGAGTTGATGCAGCATATCCACTGAACCGGCGTTAACCGGAACTTTCAGTTCGGCGATGCGCGCCAGCGTGGGCTGGTCCAGCACATCGGCGGTGAACACGATATCTTCGCCGCCCGGCTGATAACCCGCCGCCAGCGCGCGCTCGATTTCGCCCAGCGAGACGGAGTCAACTTTCACCCCTGCCGCGCGCATCAGGCGCAGAATATGAATATTTGAACACGCCTTTTGGGCGAAACGCACCACGTCGAACTGGTTCAACTGGGCAATGCGCTGCTGAATGACGCTGGCATCATAGGCCCAGAACGGGCCGCTGTAGTGCTGCGCCAGCGGCAGCAAATTGGCGGCGGTCAACGCGGTTTCGGTGTTATTCAGTGGACGTGGCATAGCAATTCTCCTGTGACGTTAACGCTATTTAGCCACAGCCATACCATGCAGAAAAATATCTGTTTTAGCAGCAGCTATGCAAATATGATATGGATTGAACGGAGGGCGTGATGGCAAAGATTAACTGGCGACATATCGAAATTTTCCATGCGGTGATGACCAGCGGCAATCTGACGCAGGCGGCCACGCTGCTGCATACCTCGCAGCCTACCGTCAGCCGAGAGCTGGCGCGGCTGGAACAGCAGCTTGGCCTGCAACTGTTTGAACGTGTGCGTGGTCGGTTACAACCCACGGTGCAGGGATTGCGTCTGTTTGAAGAGGTGCAACGCTCGTGGTACGGGCTGGATCGCATCATGGATGCCGCCGATGGCCTGCGTCAGTTCCGTCAGGGCGAACTCTCCATCGCCTGTCTGCCGGTGTTTTCCCAGTCGCTGCTGCCGCCACTGTGCCAACCGTTTTTGCAACGCTATCCTCAGGTCAGTATGAACATCATCCCGCAGGAGTCGCCGTTGCTGGAGGAGTGGTTGTCGGCGCAGCGTTACGATCTGGGCCTGACGGAAACCCAGCACGCTCCGGCTGGCACCGAACGCGTTGCGCTGCTAACCTGCGATGAGGTATGCGTACTGCCGCCGCAGCATCCACTGTGTCAGCGCGCGGTGCTGACGCCGCAAGATTTCCAGGGCGAGAACTATGTCAGCCTGTCGCGTAGCGATAGTTATCGTCAGCTACTGGATTCGTTGTTTCATGAGCAGGGGGTTGAACGGCGGTTGGTGCTGGAGACGCATAGCGCCGCATCGGTGTGCGCGATGGTACGCGCGGGCGTGGGGGTGTCGATTGTTAACCCGCTGACGGCGCTGGATTACGCCGACAGCGGTGTGGTGATGCGACGCTTCAGCATTGCGGTGCCATTCACCATCAGCCTGGTACGGCCGCAGCATCGCCCGGCTTCTGCGCTGGTGGACCACTTCTGCGACCATTTGCAACAACAGGTCGCGGCGTTCCCCCAGCGCATTGCCGAGCGTCTGGTTTAAGCGCGCACCGCCTCGCCCTGCCCGCCGGATTTACGGAAGGTGATCAGGCAAACAATCAGACCAATCGCCGCCAGCGCCGCTGCCGCGACCGGCACTGCCGTCAGGCCGTAGCCTTTGTCGATCACCGCACCGCCAACCCAGGCACCGAGCGCATTGCCAACGTTAAACGCGGAGATGTTCAGCGTCGACACCAGGTTGGGGGCATCTTTGCCATGACGTACCACGTTAATTTGCAGACCCGGTACGGTGGCGAAGGTCGCCATCGCCCACAGGAACAGCGTAATCTCGGCCAGCCACAGCGCATGGCTGGTCCAGCTAAACAGCAGTGAAAACAGCGCAATCAGTGAGAAGCTGAGGACCAGGCTGAAAGAGACTTTCCAGTCGGCCAGCTTGCCGCCGAGGATGTTACCGACCGTCAGGCCCGCGCCAATCAGGAACAACGTCCAGCTCACGCCACGATCGCTGATGCCGGTGACCTGCAACAGCAGCGGCGCTATGTAGCTGAACAACGCGAACATGGCAGCGGCAAAGCACACCGTCATCAGCAGCGACAACCACAACTTGCCATTCGCCAGCGCACTGACTTCACTTGCCAGATGCACCGGTTTCTCTTCTTTGTTGGTCGGCAGGCTGACAATTAACGCGACAAACGCGAGGATGCCGATAATCGCGACACCCCAGAAGGTGGCGCGCCAACCAAACATCTGACCAAACCAGGTGCCTAACGGTACGCCCAGTACGTTTGCCAGCGTCAGGCCGGTGAACATCAGGGCGACAGCCGATGCCTGACGACTCGGCGCAACCAGGCTGGCCGCCACCACTGAACCGATACCAAAAAATGCACCGTGGCACAGCGCGGTGACGATACGCGCCATCATCAGCAGATCGTAGCTGTAGGCCAGCGCGCACAATACGTTGCCGATGATAAAGATGCTCATCAGCAGTACCAGAGTCCGTTTACGCGGCAGTTTGGCGGTCAGCAGCGCCATAATTGGCGCGCCAATGGCGACACCCAGCGCATAGCCACTGATCAGCCATCCCGCAGAGGGAATCGACACCTGGAGATCGCCCGCCACTTCCGGTAGCAATCCCATGATGACAAATTCCGTGGTGCCGATGGCGAACGCACTCAGCGCCAGCGCCAGTAATGCAACAGGCATAACACACTCTCCCAATAACGATAATTTTGCAGGCGGGCCACCCCACGAACGTGGAATGGTTACAGCGGACACTTATAAATTTTTGAACTGCGTCACATTGAGTATTAAAGCATAGCCACCTTCGGGCATACACCCCGGTTGCAGCAAGGATATTTTGCCGCCACCGCAATAATTGTTCACATCTGTTAATGGACCTTTTGCAATTAGGCCTTTTCCCATTTCTCTCACGAAGCTGATTTTTCACGCTATTCTTGAACACTGGTTGTGATCACCCTCTCATTTTGACGGCGATCCACTCCTTAAAGGAAATTTACGCGTTGCCGATACCCCAATGGATTGCCTGGTAATGTCTCGTCATTCTTCAAAGGGGAGAGCGTATGCGATGGCTCATGGCCTTAACGATCGGCTGCCTGAGTGGCTGTTCTGTCGGACACTACGAGTACAGTAAAGAAGCAGAAAAACGGGTCGATATGACCTTCACCGGTATCCCGACAGTGCTGGGTGTCGGTTCGCTGGGCAGCGTTATCCCGCTCACCCCTGAGTACAGCCTGACGGCTGCCCATGTGGCGAAATATTCATTGTATCGGGTGAAGGCATGGCACCCGGAATGCGATCTCGCCGTGGTATATCACAAAAATGATGAGGCGAATCTGCCTCCGCATTTTCGCAATGGCCGGATTGGCGACGACGTCAATCTCTACGGCTACAGCTTTATTACCGCGCTGCCGGTGGCGTCCAACGGGCAGAATCTGATCAATACCACGCTGGTAAATGACTGGAATAAAGCCAGTTGCGTGGTGGTTGCCGCCAATGCTGGCGTGGTGAAAGGCATGTCTGGCGGCGCGGTGTACAACGCCAGCGACAATACCCTGGCCGGGGTTATCGTGGGCTACAGCAGCCGGATTAACGACAATCACAGTGGGAAGACGTTGTATAAGGATGTGGCGCTGTACGTGCCTTATGGACGCTTCCAGAAGTGGCTGGATGGGGTGATGAAGTCGTAAGTGCGGCCTGTTGCCCTCACCCCGGCCCTCTCCCGCAAGACGGGAGAGGGAGAGCGTGCCATATGCTCGATCGGTCCCCTCTCCCGCTGGCGGGAGAGGGTTAGGGTGAGGGTCAGGGCACCCACGGCCCCTGTAATTTCACTTGCGGGAAACCGCTGGTCAGAATGCGCAACTCCGCGTCGCGCGGCGTGTTATCGCCCTGCCCCTGAATACTGACGATATCCTGCGGACAGGCCGAGAACGCCACAAAACAATCCATTTCGGCGCGCAGCACAATGTAATCGCCCGGTTTGGTCACCACCGGTAGCGTCTTCAGGGTGATGCCATCAGGTTGTACCTGAATATTCATAAAGATATTGAACGACGCCAGATTGCCGTGCGGCAGTGTCACCCCCAGCTCTGCCAGCCCTTCATGCAGGTTATCGTGACAGTTGCGATGTGGTTCGGTGCAGCCCAGCAGTTCATAACGGCGGGCATCACAGGCAGCCATAAAGGTGTCGTGCACGCCTGGCGAGGTGTCAGCCACCAGCGTCAGAATCGGGTGGCGCTGGCTGGTGATAAAGCTATCGCCCACCTTCGGGTTGAGGCGCTGGTTCCAGACTCGCGTCGCCTCCATACACATATACTCGCTCACGTCTTCCGCGTTATAAGCCCAGCAATCCACCACCTGGGTGCCGTGCAGGTTGATCACCTGTACCGCTTCGCCCTTGTTGAGACGAACGGCTTTACCGTAGCGCGCCGGGATAGTGACGATCGCGCGTTGCTGAAATTCAGCTGACATGTTGTTCTCCAGATTAATGCTGCATGCCGCGACGATAGCGCGTCATGCGGGATTCAAGACAACGCGCCAGCCAGTCAATCAAGCTGTTCAGCAGCCAGTAGCAGAGTGCTACCGTCAGGTAGATCTCCAGCGGCGCGTAGGTATCAGAAATTGCCTGTTTGGCGGCGTACATAAACTCCTGCACCGAAACAATCGATAAGAGCGCAGAGTCTTTAATCAAACCAATGGTTAACCCGACCAGCGGCGATATCATTTGCGGCAACGTCTGCGGCAGTACCACATCACGCAGTTGCTCGCTGCGGCTAAGACCGAGTACGCGGCACGCCTCCCACTGGCCTTGCGGCAGCGCGGCAATCGCGGCGCGGATGACCTGCGCGATGTAAGGCGCGTAATAGAGCGTTAACGCCAGCACCCCAACTACCGGTGAAGAGAGGGTGATGTCATACTCCGGCAGCACGAAATAGAGCAGATAGATCACCACCAGCAAGGGCAGCGCCAGGGTTAACCCGCTGTAGAGGTTGAGAATTTTTAGCCAGAACGGCGAGGCGCGCATCAGCATCCACGCCATCAATCCGCCCCACAGTAAGGAACAGAGGGCCGCCACCGCACACAGTTGCAGGGTGGCAATCAGGCCGTCACCTAACGACGGCAATGAGGTCGCAATCGCCTGCCAATCCATTATGCCAGCCTCCGTTTCGCTTCCAGCCGTCGTGCCGCGCTAATCAGCGGCAAGGCAATTAACAGATACCCCGCAGCCACCAGCAACAACACCTGAGTCGCATCATAAGTGCGGGCGATAACGATCTGACCGGCATAGGTCAGTTCCGTCAGCGCCACCACCGAGGCTAGCGGAGTGGTTTTCAGCAAAATGGTGAATTCATTCACCAGCATTGGCAGGCTGGCGCGCATGACCTGGGGATTGATGACATACCACCAGGTCAGCGCGCGGCTTAACCCCAACGTCCGGGCGGCCTCCAACTGACCGCGCGTCACCAGACTGCGGTTAACGCGCAGAATTTCCGCCACGTACGCACCACTGTTCAGACCAATCGCCACCACAGCTGCAAGCATCGGCTGACCACCCAGCCCCAGGCGCGGTAGAGTAAAAAACACCACAAACAGTTGAACAATGGCCGGGGTGCCACGCATCAGGCTCACGTAGAGACGGCCAATAAAGCGCCAGATCCAGGCACGGCGCAGTTGCAGGAAACAGCCAAGCTGCCCCATCACTACGCTCACCATTGACGCCAGTACCGTCAGCACCAGCGTCATCAGCAGACCGTGCCCCAGTTCCGGCAGCGCGGCTATTACCTGTTGATCCAGCCCCATTGCTTACTCCGCGTTAAAATCCGTCAGGTTTTCCGCCACTGACAACCGCAGCGGTGCGGGCTTGTCATTCCCCTCGATGCCGGTATTGCAGGCGGAAACGATGAAACGCGTGTCCATCACCACGCGACAGGTAATGCTGTCACCTGGCTGGGTAAGGTTCTGTTCCGGCAGGATGTCGCCTTCACGCGTCAGTTTGACATGCATAAACAGGTTGATCGGGTCCGGCAGTTTCGGCACCGTCATGCCCAGACGAGCCAGTTCGCCGCTGACCGCTTCGATACAGCCTTCGCCGCCGTAGCCTCGCTCTGCCAGAAACGCCGTAGTGGAACCGGGCAGCAGCAGGTCGTGACGTTTGACGCTATCTTTGCCCAACACCATCATCGGACGACGACGGTTGTTGACCAGGCGCATCCCGGAACCCAACAGGTAGCTGTTGCTGAATACGCGGGTATGATGCACCGACAACCACACCGCCGGGTCTTGCAGGCTAAAACCGAACAACGACGCGACCGCCCCTTCGCCCAGCGCGGTGATACGCAGCAGTTGACCACGCAGCACACGAATCGACGCCACACCTCCCGCGGTGACCTCAATCGGTGCTGCGAGGGTGCGCACCGCGGTTTCTTCATAACTCTCACGCATTAACAGCATGCGACTTCTCCTCGGCGTGGTAGTGATCGCTGACGCGAATATCGATGGGCGTCACCTGTAAACCATTGCCCGGAATGATGTCCTGCGGGCAGGAAGAGACGGAACAAATCAGGTCGCACAGTGCTTCAAAGGTGATGCTGTCGCCCGCTTTGCTGTGGGGGTCGGTCACCTCCATACGGCCATCGGCAGTGACCGGACCGTTCTGGAACAGGTTGAACGGCTCCGGCAGGCTGAAATAGGTCACGCCATAGGCCTTCATGCCTTCCAGCAGGTTATCCACGCAGTTGCGATGACCTTCGACGCCGAAATCCACGCTGAAGCGGGTGCGATCGCAGGCCGGCACGTTGGCGTCGTGAATGCCGATGGTGTCGGCAACGATGCGCAACAGGGGACGGTTCTCGCTCGACCATAACGCATCACCCGGTTTGAAAAACAGCGAACGCAGATGCTGACGGGTATGGACCGGCGACAGCTTTTCGTTCAGGTCGTCGGCATTGACCGCGACAAAATCCGCGGCCTGCTGCCCTTCGCTATCAATGACGGTAATAAACTGCCCTTTGCGCACACGGAAGGTTTTGCCGTGGCCCGCCGGGACCGTCAGGGTTGACTGACACATAATTACTCCTGGGGAATGAAATCGCTGGCCGGAACGGTAAAGGTGGTGCCGAGATACTGCTGTTGCAGCCTGGTCAGCTCGCCATCTTTCTGCATCGCCAAAATGTGGTCGCTCAGAGCTTTGTTCAGGCTGCCGTCTTCTTTACGCGTTGCCCAACCCATCCATTGTGACGGACCGACTTCCCCCACCTGCGCCACTTTGCTCGGGTACTTCTTCACCACCGGCGCCAGCACGGAGATATCGTCGTAGACGAAATCCGCGCGTTTGGTCATCAGGGTGCTGACGGTTTGATCCAGCGAATCGACGCTGATGATGGTGATCGGTTTCTTACCGGCTTTTTTCAGTTCGTCGTTAAAGCCTTTCAGCAATTGTTCTGGCACGCTGGCGCTTTTCACCGCACCGCGCAGGCCGGACAGGCTTTCAGGGCTGAGGGTTTTGCCGCTAAAGGTTTTGGCTTCATCTTCGCGCACCAGCACACCGTTGACGGTTTTGCTGTAGGGCACGGTGAACAGCACTTTTTTCGCCCGTTCGGCGGTGACGTTGAGGGAGGAACCTTCGGCGTTAAACGAGCCGGAAATCAGGCCCGGCAAAATGCCGCTGAAGGCGGTTTTCTGAAACTCCAGTTTCACGCCGAGATCTTTGGCGAAGGATTGCATGATCGCCACGCTGTAGCCAGTGATCGCGCCGCTGTCGTCGGTGTACTCATACGGAGGAAATGTCGGGTCGATACCGACGGTGATTTTGCCGCTGCTTTTGATATCGGCCAGCGTATCGGCTTGCGCCTGTGCCAGCGATCCAACAGATAAAAGTGCGGCGATGAGCCAAGCGGTTTTTTTCATTATGGTGTTTCCCTGGTGTTGGTGAAATGTCTTTTTCTTCTGAGCATATTTTGTGCCAGATTTTTCACACACCACGCATACCAGGGTCGGGGATATCACTTTTCCCTGTACAATCATAAAGAAACATTTGTTTCTTAGTTCACATTTATCGTTTCTGTGATTTCATACATTGAAAACAGGGATGCCCGCCAGCGCACCATTTCGGTGCAATGGCGGGCGCAATATGCGCCAGTGCGGGGCGTTATTCGAGTTCGTCGAGGGATTGGTGCAGAGCTTCAACCTGGGCGAGGTAATCGTTGCTGGCTTTGCCCATCTCGCGCGCCACCAGGGAGCACAGCAAGTTGCAGATGCCGGAGAGCGCAGCGGTGCTGTCAAAAATCAGGCTACTGTCGGTGTGGCAGCGTACCACCCATTGCGCATGGCGGGCCGGTTTACCGGACAGCACATCGGCCAGATACAGCATCGGTACCTGGCGCTCGGCCAGCGCATTCATCGCTGCCTCTAACGCTGGCATACGACGACGCAGGCCAACGCAAATCACCACATCCTGTTCATTCAGTGATGCCAGATGCTCCGCCAGCGAATCGCCGGGGCGCGGCAGCAGGCGTACGTCGGGGTGAACGTGGATCAGATCGCGATAGATCAGTTGCGCAATGGTCTGGCTATGACGCCAGCCCATCACCACCACGCGCCGTGCGCGGGCGATGGCGCTGACCGCATCCTGCAACTGGCTGCTCTCCAGCGTGCGATAGCTGTTCACCAGATTGGCGATCTCTTTTTCCAGATGCTGCTGCATGATGCTGTCGAGCGGTGAAGCGCTGGGTGCGGCTTGCAGATAAAGCGGTGAACCGCTGCTCTGCATATCACGCGCCTGACGGCGAGCGGCTTCGTAGCTTTCATAACCGAGGTGGCGGAAAAAACGCGTGGTGGTGGCTTTGGAAACCCCGGCGCTGTGCGCCAGTTCAGTGGCGGTATTCATGGCGAGCTGGCCTGGGGCTGCCAGCAGTACGTCGGCCAGCCGCTGTTCGTGGCTGGAGAGTTGCTCCCAATGCTGACGAATCCGGCCTTCCAGTGATGCCGTTTTTGCACTCATGGTGGATCCCTGAAAATAAAAAAACCATCCTGCACAGAGCGTGCCGGGTTGTCATCTGGATTTTTTATTTGGATGGGGGGACATCTGCGTGCTGATACCCTCACCCCGGCCCTCTCCCATAAGGGAGAGGGAGAAAGAAAGTCCCCTCTCCCTTATGGGAGAGGGTTAGGGTGAGGGTTAAAGACCGCTCAATTACTTAGACGGGCGCAGCGCCGGGAACAGGATTACGTCGCGAATGGTGTGGCTGTTGGTAAACAACATCACCATACGGTCGATACCAATACCCAGACCGGCAGTTGGCGGCAGACCATGTTCCAGCGCGGTGACATAGTCTTCGTCATAGAACATCGCTTCGTCATCACCGGCATCTTTAGCGTTCACCTGTTGCAGGAAACGCTCAGCCTGATCTTCCGCATCATTCAGCTCGGAGAAGCCGTTACCGATTTCACGACCACCGATGAAGAATTCAAAGCGATCGGTGATTTCCGGGTTCTCGTCGTTACGACGTGCCAGCGGTGACACTTCTGCCGGATATTCGGTGATGAAGGTCGGCTGGATCAGATGCGCTTCGGCGGTTTCTTCGAAGATCTCGGTTACCACGCGGCCCAGACCCCAGCTCTTCTCGACTTTGATGTGCAGTGAGTTGGCAATCGCCACGGCTTTGTCGAAATCATCCAGATCCGCCAGATCAGTTTCCGGACGGTACTTTTTGATCGCTTCGCGCATGGTGAGTTTTTCGAACGGCTTGCCGAAATCGAAGGTGTTCTCACCGTACGGGACTTCCGTGGTGCCGAGGACGTCCTGCGCCAGGGTACGGAACAGGCTTTCGGTCAGCTCGATCAGATCTTTGTAATCCGCATACGCCATGTAGAGTTCCATCATGGTGAACTCTGGGTTGTGGCGCGGAGAGATGCCTTCGTTACGGAAGTTACGGTTGATCTCAAACACGCGATCAAAACCGCCAACCACCAGACGCTTCAGATACAGTTCCGGCGCAATACGCAGGTACATATCGATATCGAGCGCATTGTGATGGGTGATAAACGGACGGGCTGACGCACCACCCGGGATCACCTGCATCATCGGGGTTTCCACTTCCATAAAGTCGCGACCAACCATGAACTGACGAATGCCCGCCATGATTTTTGAACGCACCTGGAAGGTGTGACGCGATTCGTCGTTGGCAATCAGGTCCAGGTAACGCTGACGATAACGGGTTTCCTGATCGGCCAGGCCGTGGAATTTGTCCGGCAGAGGACGCAGCGCTTTGGTCAGCAGACGCAGTTCTGAGCAGTGGATTGACAGCTCACCGGTTTTGGTTTTGAACAGCTTACCGCGTGCGCCGAGGATATCGCCGAGATCCCACTTCTTGAATTGCTCGTTGTAGACGCCTTCCGCCAGATCATCGCGCGCCACGTACAACTGAATGCGGCCACCGACGTCCTGCAACGTGATGAATGACGCTTTGCCCATGATACGGCGGGTCATCATACGACCGGCAACACTGACCTCGATGCCAAGGTCTTCCAGCTCTTCGTTGCTCTTTTCGTCATAGCTGGCGTGCAGCTGATCGGAGGTGGTGTCACGGCGAAAATCGTTAGGAAACGCCACGCCGGTTTCACGCAGCGCGCTGAGTTTTTCGCGACGCGTTTTCAGTTCGTTATTTAACTCAAGTGCGGCATCAGCGCTCTGCGGTTGTTGTTCAGACATGTCGGTTCCTTATAGCCCTGCTTTTAAACTTGCTTCAATAAAACGATCGAGATCGCCATCCAACACCGCCTGGGTGTTACGCGTTTCTACGCCAGTACGCAGATCTTTGATGCGCGAATCATCGAGAACGTATGAACGGATCTGGCTGCCCCAGCCGATGTCAGATTTGTTATCTTCCGCCGCCTGTTTCTCAGCATTTTTCTTTTGCATCTCAAGCTCATACAGCTTCGCTTTCATCTGCTTCATGGCCTGATCTTTGTTCTTATGCTGCGAACGATCGTTCTGACACTGGGTCACGGTGCCGGTCGGAATGTGGGTGATACGTACCGCAGATTCCGTACGGTTAACGTGCTGACCACCCGCGCCCGAAGCACGGTAAACGTCAATACGCAGATCTGCCGGGTTGATTTCGATATCAATATCGTCATCCACTTCCGGATAGATAAAGGCAGAACTGAAGGAGGTGTGACGACGGCCACCCGAGTCAAACGGACTCTTACGCACCAGGCGATGGACGCCGGTTTCGGTACGCAGCCAGCCGAAAGCATATTCGCCAGAAACACGAATGGTGGCGGATTTCAGACCGGCCACTTCACCTTCTGACTCTTCAATAATCTCGGTTTTGAAGCCTTTGGCTTCTGCCCAGCGCAGGTACATGCGCATCAGCATGCTGGCCCAGTCCTGCGCTTCGGTGCCGCCGGAACCGGCTTGCAGGTCGATGTAGCAATCGGCGCTGTCGTATTCACCGGAGAACATACGACGGAATTCCAGTTCACCCAGCTTGGTTTCCAACACGTCCAGCTCGGCAATGGTGTCGTTGAAGGTTTCTTCGTCATCGGCTTCAACCGCCAGCTCCAGCAGGCCCTGCACATCTTCCAGCCCCTGATACATCTGGTCCAGGGTGCCGACGATGATTTCTAACGACGAACGTTCTTTACCCAGCGCTTGCGCACGCTCAGGTTCGTTCCAGACGTCAGGTTGTTCCAGCTCGGCGTTTACTTCTTCGAGGCGTTCTTTCTTGGCATCGTAGTCAAAGATACCCCCTAAGAACGTCGCTGCGCTCGGTGAGGTCCTGAATACGGTTTTTGACCGGGTTGATTTCAAACATGGCTTTTCAGTCTTTTTTGACGATTCGTGAGAGGAGGAAAATCTAACGCGCTAGTTTAACCGAAAGCGCGTTCACTTTATAGCTTTGCTGGCCGCTTATGCCAGCGGCCACAGATGGTCGATAATCAGCTGCACCGAACGGTTGCCACGATACTCGTTAATGTCCAGTTTGTAGGCCAGTTCGACCTGGCGCACGCTGCTGTCCGGCCACAAAGTCGTATCAACGTTAAAGGCGATCCCATCCAGCAACGGACCTCCGCCAATCGGCTCCACCATCACTTTCAGATGACGTTCGCCCACCAGCCGTTGTTGCAGCAGTTTAAACCGGCCATCAAATACCGGTTCAGGGAATGCCTGGCCCCAGGGTCCCGCCTCCCGCAGCAGCTCAGCGGTTTGCAGCGAAAACTCCTGCGCGCGCAATTCACCATCTGACCAGATTACCCCCTGCAACGCTTCGCCATCCAGCCATTCGTCAATCAACGCGGCAAAGCGCTGACGAAACTCTTCGTAGCGAGCTTCTTGCAGCGATAATCCAGCGGCCATCGCATGACCGCCGAATTTGATCATCAGGCCAGGATGCAGGGTATCGAGACGTTCCAGCGCGTCACGCAGATGGAGCCCGGCAATCGAGCGGCCAGAGCCCTTCAGCGTGCCGTCCCCTGCCGGAGCGAAAGCGATCACCGGACGGTGGAAACGCTCCTTGAGGCGCGAAGCCAAAATCCCCACCACTCCCTGATGCCACTCGGGATGGTAGAACGCCAGACCGAGCGGCAAGTCAGTGTGCTGTCGCTCCAGGGCATCACACAACGCCAGTGCTTCGCTTTTCATGCCCTGCTCAATCTCTTTACGCGTCTGATTCAACGCGTCCAGCTCGTTGGCCAGCATGCGCGCTTCGCTGATGTCTTCGGTCAGCAACAAGGCAACGCCCACCGACATATCATCCAGACGCCCCGCCGCATTGAGACGGGGACCGATGGCGAAACCGAGATCGCTCGCCACCAGTTGTCGCGCATCGCGATTGGCGATTTCCAGCAACGCACGAATACCGGCACGGCATTTCCCGGCGCGGATGCGGCTTAAGCCTTGCCACACCAGAATGCGGTTGTTGGCATCCAACGGCACCACGTCAGCCACGGTGCCCAGCGCTACCAGATCAAGCCATTCCGCCAGATTCGGTTCCGCCCGGCCCTCGCTAAACCAGTTTTGCGTACGCAGGTACGCGCGCAACGCCAGCATCAGATAGAAGGCGACGCCCACACCCGCCAGCGCCCGTGAGGGGAAATCGCTGTCGTTCAGATTTGGGTTAACAATGGCTTCGGCAGCCGGCAGCGTTTCACCCGGCAGGTGGTGATCGGTGACCAGCACCGGGATGCCATGCTGATGCGCCGTATCGACGCCCGCATGCGACGAAATGCCGTTATCTACCGTGAGGATCATCTCGGCACCGCGCGCCCGCGCCTGCTCCACCACTTCCGGGCTGAGGCCGTAGCCATCTTCAAAACGGTTGGGGACAAGGTAGTCGATGTTGCCACCGAGACTGCGCAGCGCCAGCACCGTTAACGCGGTGCTGGTGGCACCATCGGCGTCAAAATCGCCCACCACCACAATGCGGCGACCGTCGCGCAGCATCTGATGCAGCAGCGTCACCGCAGCATCGATGCCACCAAGCGTTTGCCACGGCAGCAGATGTTTAGCACCGCGTTCGAGTTCAGCGGCATCACGCACGCCACGTTGCAGGTAGAGCCGCCGCAGCAGCGGCGGCAAATCGGCAGGCAAGGTATCGTCGGCATGGGGTTCACGCCGACGCAGTTCAACAGAATGGATCACTGTGGATTAACCGCCACTTTTCTGGCCGTCGAGCACTTGCTTCAGCTCCTGTGGCCCCTGATAACCCGGGATCATCATGCCGCTGTCGGTCAGGATGGCAGGCGTGCCCTGAATACCAAACAAGATGCCCAGTTTATATTGCTGGTCGAGATCGATTTTGCAGGTCGCCGGTGCGTCCATCTGCGGCGCATTACCTTTCATCGCCTCATCAAACTGTTTGTTACGATCGGCACTGCACCAGATGGCTTTCATCGCTTTTTCGACCTGACCATGCAGACCTTCACGCGGGAATGCCAGGTAACGCACGGTGATGCCCAACGCGTTGTAGTCAGCCATTTGCTCATGAAGCTTACGGCAATAACCACAGGTAATGTCGGTAAACACGGTGATAACGTGTTGTTGTTTCGGCGCTTTGTAGATAATCATTTGCGGTTCCAGCGCCGTGACTTTCTTCTCCAGCAGCTGGTTCGTCACGTTCACCGGTTGTGCGCCGCTGACATCGTACAACGGCCCCTGAATCATGTGCTTACCATCGTCGGTGACGTACAACACGCCACTCTCCGTCAGCACAGTTTTGATGCCTGGCAGCGGTGACGGCTGAATTTCCGTCTGTTGCAGTCCCAACTTTTTCAAAGCCTGCTGGATGGCGCTGTCATCGGCATGAACCAGCCCGGAGAAGGTGCTGACCAGCAGAGCCAGCATCGTTAACTGTTTTTTCATCTCATTTCCTTGTTGCCGCGTTTCAGGCGCGCGGATGATGCTGTTGATGTAACAATCGCAAGCGCTCAGTGGCAACGTGCGTATAAATTTGGGTAGTGGAAAGGTCGCTGTGACCTAACAACATCTGTACGACGCGCAAATCGGCACCGTGGTTCAATAGATGTGTCGCAAAAGCGTGGCGCAACACATGCGGCGACAGTTTTTCGCTGTCGATTCCCGCCAGCAAAGCGTAGTGCTTAATCCGGTGCCAGAACGTCTGACGGGTCATCTTTTGCGCGCGATTGCTGGGGAATAGCACATCCAGCGTCTGGCCATTGAGCAACCACGGACGACCATGCGTCATATAATGCTCAATCCAGTAAATCGCTTCTTCACCCATTGGCACAAGGCGCTCTTTGTTGCCTTTACCAATCACCCGCACCACCCCCTGACGCAGGCTGACATCACTCAGGGTTAACCCCACCAGCTCAGAAACGCGCAGACCGGTGGCGTAGAGTAGCTCCAGCATCGCTTTGTCGCGCAGTTCGAGCGGAATCTCAATCGAGGGTGCCTGCAACAGGCGCTCTACCTGGCTTTCACTCAGATCCTTAGGCAAGCGCTGCGGGAGTTTCGGGGCGGAAAGCAGTGCGCTGGGATCGTCGCTACGCAGCTTTTCACGGTAAAGATATTGAAACAACCGCCGGATGGCGCTCAGGGTACGTGCTGAGCTGGTGGCTTTATAACCGCCCTCCACCCGTTCCGCCAGAAACTGCTGCAAGTCGAGTGCTTCCAGCGTCAGCAGCGTGCGCTCATGATGATGCAGCCAGCCGGTGAGAGTTTGCAGATCCTGGCGATAGGATGCGAGGGTATTTTGTGCCAGATTGCGCTCAATCCAGAGCGTATCCAGAAACTGTTCAATCAGGTCGCTGTCTGCCACTTTCTCCCTCCAACCGGTGTGAAATCGTGCTCATTATGCCTGAAAAGCGCCTGCTTCTGGTACAATTGCGCCAGAGTCAGTCTCAGACAGAGCATTAATTGCATGAATATCGGCCTGTTTTACGGTTCAAGTACCTGCTACACCGAAATGACCGCGGAGAAGATTCGCGACTTTATTGGTGAAGAATTAGTCACCCTGCACAACCTGAAAGATGACGATCCGGCGTTGATGGAGCAGTACGATTTGCTGATCCTCGGTATCCCAACCTGGGACTTCGGTGAGTTGCAGGAGGATTGGGAAGCGATTTGGCCGCAAATCCCGGCGCTGAATCTGCGCGGAAAAATTGTCGCCCTGTATGGCATGGGTGACATGATTGGCTACAGTGAATGGTTTCTCGACGCGCTGGGTATGCTGCATGAGTTGTTGCAGCCGATGGGCGTGCAGTTTGTCGGCTACTGGCCGCTGGAGGGCTACGAATTTACCAGCCCGAAACCGTTAACCGCCGATGGCAAACAATTTGTCGGTCTGGCGCTTGATGATGTGAACCAGTTTGAACTGAGTGATGAACGCATCGAACAATGGTGTGAACAGATTCTGACGGAAACCGCCGCGCTACTTTAACGCGTGATTCCTACGATGTAGCGGCGCGATTTATCGCGCGGTTTTTCCCACATTACGCACGAAACCGCGCGATAAATCGCGCCGCTACGGGCTTAAACAGCAGGCACGCAATGTGCGCCAGCTTGCTGCTGGCATGTTGTCAGACATCAGCCACAACCGCCTGCATTGCCCCTGGTCGTTACGTAGCACCAGCAAGACGCCAATCGGCAACCAGCCAGGTGCGCGCGCGTTGTGCCAGCGCATATCTTCCCAGTGCCAGATACCCTGATGATCCAACGAAAGTGGCCCGCAGCGTCGTTGCAACTGCCGCTGGTGACCCCATCCCTCCACCAGCAATACCAACAACAACGGCGCTTTACTCCAGCGCCATGTTTCCGGCCAGGGCAGGCAAACCACCAGTGAACAACAAAGCAGCAGCATCAGCGCCTGCAATATCCGGGCGCTGTGCGATGGATGCAGCTTACATCGCCACCGGACCGCGTTCACGATTGCGCTGCTGAATCAGTTTCACCATAC
Organism: Pantoea sp. X-Soil-TKNS-1279; assembly: GCF_059730565.1. Classification (NCBI taxonomy): domain Bacteria; kingdom Pseudomonadati; phylum Pseudomonadota; class Gammaproteobacteria; order Enterobacterales; family Erwiniaceae; genus Pantoea; species Pantoea sp. X-Soil-TKNS-1279. Next base: position 3,485,626 of record NZ_AP035948.1, read on the forward strand.
GCTGAAACTCGGGATCGACCGGTTCACCGTGGTTCATCATCCAGTTGAATAAATCCGGGTCGTCGCTTTTCAATAAGGCCACGAACACCTGCTTGTCGGTGTCAGTCAGCGAATCGTACTCATATTTGAAAAACGGCATGATAGCGATGTCCAGCTCCAGCATGCCCCGACGGCACGCCCATTGGACGCGGGCTTTGTCATGAATATCCATGTCTCTTTTCCACAGCGGCAAACAATGGCGCTCAGTGTACCTGCTTTTTTTCGCGGGTGCAGGCGTCACTGCACTGGCTGTGCAGTGACGCGCAAAACCCTTTCACACAATGCAGGGTTATCACGCGATTTGTGCGTCAGGTTCCGCAAACTGGTTGCAAAGCCGCGCTGCTCTTTTAACATGGAAAGATTGTCTACGGATGAACCCATTAATCAGGAAAAACCCATGCCCATATTTACCCTTCCCCCTCGTCAGCCGACTGCATCATCTCGTCTGCCTTTAACCCTGATGTCACTCGATGAGTGGGCGCTGGTTGCGGTGCAGGGCAAAGACAGCACCTCGTATTTGCAAGGCCAACTGACGCTGGATGTAGCTGCGCTGGATGCGACACAGCATCGTCCGGCCGCGCATTGCGATGCCAAAGGGAAAATGTGGAGCAGCCTGCGTCTGTTTCATCGTGGCGAAGGTTATGGCTACCTGGTACGCCGTAATCTGCGTGATACCCAGCTTACGGAGCTGAAAAAATATGCGGTGTTCGCCAAGGTGACCATTGCCGCCGATGATGATGCTGTACTGCTGGGCCTGGCTGGCTTCCAGGCACGCACTGCACTGGCAGGTCTGTTCCCGGTGCTGCCGGATGCCACAACACCGGTGGTGCAGCAGGGCGACACGACTTTGCTGTGGTTTGAGCAACCGGCGGAACGCTTCCTGTTGGTTACCACGCTGGCCCAGGCTGAAGCGCTGAAGGATAAACTGACGGGTGATGCGCAATTCAATGACAGCACGCAGTGGCTGGCACTGGATATTGAAGCAGGCATTCCGGTGATTGACAGCGCCACCAGCGCACAGTTGATCCCACAAGCCACTAACCTGCAAGCGCTGGATGCCATCAGCTTTAAAAAAGGCTGCTACACCGGGCAGGAGATGGTTGCACGCGCTAAATTCCGTGGCGCCAACAAACGCGCGCTGTACTGGCTAGCTGGCCAGGCCAGCCATCTGCCACCGGCCGATGGGTCGCTGGAATTACAGATGGGTGACAGGTGGCGTCGCACCGGCACCGTGCTCACCGCCGTTCAACTGGATGACGGTGAAGCATGGATTCAGGTGGTGATGAATAACGATCTGGAACCGGATAGCGTGCTGCGGGTTGAGGGTGATGAAGGGGGCAAGCTGACCATTCAGCCATTGCCCTATTCTCTCGAAGATTAAATTTCTCAGGCTTCCTTTTCCCTCACCCCGCCCCTCTCCCGTAAGACGGGAGAGGGAGATATGCCATATGCATGACCGGGAGGATGGATTTTACATCACGTAGAAATAAATAGCGCAGAAGTGGCACACACTGCCACCCAACACAAACGCGTGCCAGATTGCATGGTTATAAGGGATGCGGCGCGCGACATAGAAAATCACGCCTAACGAGTACACGATCCCGCCCGCCGCCAGCAGCCATACGCCACCCGCTGACAATTTTGTTGCCAGCTGATAAATCACCACCAGCGACAGCCAGCCCATACTGAGATAGGTGACCAGCGATAGCACCTTAAAACGGTGGGCAATGGTGAGTTTAAAGATGATTCCCGCCAGCGCGAGGCTCCAGATGACAATCATCAGCCCTTTAGCCAGCGACGATTTCAGTCCCACCAGCAGGAATGGCGTATACGTCCCTGCAATCAGTAAATAGATGGCACAGTGGTCAAATTTTTTCAGCCAGTATTTGGCTTTCTGGTGTGGAATGGCGTGATAAAGGGTCGACGCCAGAAACAGCAGGATCATGCTGCCACCATACAAACTGTAGCTGGTGATCGCGGTGGCATCCGCCTGCATTTCAACGGCTTGCGTTAAAAGCAACACCAGGCCAATAATGCCAAACAGGCAGCCCAATCCGTGGCTGATACTGTTAGCAATCTCCTCTGCCAGCGAATAGCCCTGAGCGATAAGACGGTTCTGTACCATGAGAGTGCATCCCGAAAAACGAAGAAACTGACTGTGCTTTTTCTGTGCATCAGAGTAACCAGAATTAATTTCAGTGTACACATGTACGCTAAAATTAATCTGTGAATCAGTGTTTCAGCCAGCATGATCAGACGTAGCGGCGCGATATTTTGTTTACCGCCCACCTGCAGCATCAATGATAGTGCCGGTGATATAGGATGCGGCATCACTGGTGAGCCAGAGGATAGCCTCGGCGATCTCCTGCGGCTGACCGCCACGCCCCATTGGGATAACGCTGGCAAGCCGATCTACCCTGCCAGGTTCACCACCGTCAGCATGCATTTCGGTGTAAATAAATCCCGGACGTACGCCGTTCACGCGAATCCCCTGCGCGGCAACTTCCAGCGATAAGCCTTTAGTAAGTGTATCCATCGCGCCTTTGGAGGCGGCGTAATCCACATATTCTCCTGGCGCTCCGGTTCTGGCCGCGGCGGATGACACGTTGACGATCGCGCCACCGCTGCCGCCATGTTGGGTTCCCATGCGCTTCACCGCTTCGCGGCAGCATAAGAACGTACCGGTGACATTGGTAGCAAAGACACGCTGGAGACGTTCTGCGGTCAGGTCTTCAGTGCGGCACTGCTGAAACAGAATGCCCGCATTGTTGACCAACACCTTCAGCGGCGCTTCGTAGCGGTCAAGCTGCTGAAACATCCGTACCACCTGCGCTTCATCGGCGATATCCGCCTGCACCGTAAACGCCTTGCCACCCTGTGCTTCGATGGCGGCGACCACCTGTTGCGCTTCAGCTTCACGCTGGCGGTAATTCACCGCCACGCAATAACCTGCCTGCGCCAGTAATAACGCCGTAGCACGACCGATACCGCGACTTGCGCCAGTGACTAATGCCAGTTCCATTTTGCCTCCAAAGAAAAAGGCCGGTTTCCCGGCCTTCGATAACGTGTGGTTCAGTGTAGCTTACGCATACTCACTCATCGGTACGCAGCTACAGAACAGGTTGCGATCGCCAAACACATCATCCAGACGTTTTACCGTCGGCCAGTATTTGTTAGCGCTGCCTGCCGGGAACACGGCCAGCTCACGGCTGTACGGATGCGCCCACTCACCAACGATCTCCATCTGAGTGTGCGGCGCATTGACCAGCGGATTGTCCTCTGCCGGCCATTCACCATCTGCCACACGATCGATTTCCATACGGATTGCCAGCATCGCATCAATAAAGCGATCCAGCTCGATTTTGCTCTCTGATTCCGTCGGCTCGACCATCAGCGTACCCGCAACCGGGAATGACATGGTTGGCGCATGGAACCCGTAATCGATCAGACGTTTGGCGATATCCATTTCGCTGATGCCGGTTTGTTCTTTCAGCGGGCGAATATCAAGAATACATTCATGCGCCACGCGATCATCGCGACCGGTATAGAGAATCGGATAGGCTGACTGCAAACGGCTGGCGATGTAGTTGGCATTGAGGATTGCCACCGAACTCGCCTGCTTCAATCCTTCAGCACCCATCATGCGGATATACATCCAGCTGATCGGCAGAATCGAGGCACTGCCAAAGGGGGCTGCGGATACCGCGCCCTGCTGCGTCAGTACACCATCAATCTGCACTACGCTATGGCCCGGTACAAACGGTGCCAGATGCGCTTTCACGCCGATCGGTCCCATACCTGGGCCGCCACCGCCGTGTGGAATACAGAAGGTTTTATGCAGGTTAAGGTGAGAGACATCCGCGCCGATATAACCTGGCGTGGTGATCCCCACCTGTGCGTTCATGTTGGCGCCATCCAGATAAACCTGACCGCCGTACTGATGCACGATCTGGCACACTTCACGGATAGTCTCTTCATACACGCCGTGCGTTGACGGGTAGGTCACCATGATGCAGGAGAGTTTATCGCCTGACTGCGCCGCTTTCTCACGCAGATCGCCGAGGTCGATGTTGCCCTGTTTGTCACAAGCCACCACCACCACCGACATTCCCGCCATCTGTGCCGACGCCGGGTTGGTGCCATGCGCAGAGCTGGGGATCAAACAAATATGACGATCGCCTTCGTTACGGCTTTCGTGGTAGCGACGGATAGCCAGCAAGCCAGCATATTCACCCTGCGCACCAGAGTTCGGCTGCATACACAGCGCGTCGTAACCGGTCAGCTGTACCAACCACTGCGACAGCTGGCCGATCATTTGCAGATACCCGGACGCCTGTTCTGCCGGGCAGAACGGGTGCAGTTCAGCGAATTCCGGCCAGGTAATTGGGATCATCTCTGCGGCGGCATTCAGTTTCATGGTGCAGGAACCGAGCGGGATCATCGCCTGGTTCAGCGCCAGATCCTTTTTCTCCAGGCTGTGCATATAACGCATCATCTCAGTTTCGCTGTGATGACGGTTAAATACCGGGTGCTCGAGAATCGCACTCTGACGCTGCTGCCCTGCCGGGATTCCGCTGTTTTCAGCAGCCACGGCGCTGTCCAGCGCATCAATGTCCTGGCCATGTTCATCACCCAGCAAAATGGCGAACAGCGCCTGCACGTCTTCACGACGGGTAGTTTCATCCAGCGTGATGCCCACGGCGTGATGAATGTCGCTACGCAGGTTAACACCGAAACTCAGAGCACGGTTTAGCACTGCCGCTTTGTCAGCCACTTCGACGGTCAGGGTATCGAACCAGCTATTGTGGCGCAGTTTCAGTCCGCCATTTTTCAGTCCGGCCGCCAGGATGCTGGTCAGACGGTGGATACGTGAAGCAATACGTTTCAGGCCAGCCGGTCCATGATAAACCGCATAGAAACCAGCGATGTTTGCCAGCAGCACCTGTGAAGTACAGATGTTGGAGTTGGCCTTCTCACGGCGGATATGCTGTTCACGGGTTTGCATCGCCATACGCAGCGCGGTGTTACCGGCGGCATCGCGCGACACACCGATGATACGCCCCGGCATAGAACGCTTGTGCTCGTCACGGCTGGCAAAAAATGCCGCGTGAGGACCGCCGTAGCCCATTGGCACACCGAAACGTTGCGCAGAACCAAATACAATGTCTGCGCCCTGCTTGCCCGGTGCTTCCAGTTGCACCAACGCCATAAAGTCAGAGGCGACACTCACCACCACTTTGCGGCTTTTCAGCTCGGCAATCAGCGAACGGTAGTCATGCACTTCACCGGTGGTACCCGCCTGTTGCAGCAGCACACCAAACAGGTCGTCATGATCGAGCGCTTTTGCTGCGCTATCGATAATCAGTTCAAAACCAAAGGTTTCGGCACGCGTACGCACCACATCCAGTGTTTGCGGATGGATGTCGTCAGCGATAAAGAATTTGTTGGCATTTTTTAGCTTGCTGACGCGTTTTGCCATCGCCATCGCTTCAGCGGCGGCGGTGGCTTCGTCAAGCAGTGAAGCCGATGCGATATCAAGGCCGGTCAGGTCCAGCGTCAGGGTCTGGAAGTTGAGCAGCGCTTCCAGACGGCCCTGAGACACTTCCGGCTGGTACGGGGTATAGGCGGTGTACCAGCCCGGATTTTCCAGCATGTTGCGCAGAATCACCGGAGGGGTGATCACCGCAGTGTAGCCCATACCAATCCAGGATTTATAACGCTGGTTCTGACTGGCAATCGCTTTCAGCTCTGCCAGCGCCTGCTGCTCGGTGGCCGCATCACCCACAGCGGGCGGTCCCGGCAATTGGATGTCGGCAGGCACAATGGAACCAATCAGGGATTCCAAAGAGCTGGCACCAATCGCTTCCAGCATGGTGGCCTGTTGCTCCGGCGTTGGTCCGATATGGCGCTCAATAAAAGCACCGTTATGTTCAAGCTGGCTGAGAGTCTGAGTCATTAGCAGTAAATCCTGAATCGGGCTGGGTATTAATACAGACAAAAAAGAAAGGTGCCGCCACGCGACACCTTCTGATACTGGCGCTTAATCTTCGATGGTTTTTTTATAACCTTCGGCATCCATCAGCGACTCGAGTTCAGACTCATCGCTGGCCTTGATTTTGAACAGCCAACCGTCGGTGTAGGGGTCGCTGTTGATCAGTTCCGGTGAACTTTCCAGCTCTTCGTTGACCGCCAAAATTTCGCCACTGATGGGAGCGTAAATATCAGAAGCCGCTTTTACCGATTCGGCAACTGCGCAATCTTCACCACTCTCAACCACGCGGCCCACTTCCGGCAGATCGACAAACACCATGTCACCCAACAGCTCCTGAGCGTGTTCGGTAATCCCTACGGTGTAGGTGCCATCGGCTTCCTGACGCACCCACTCGTGGCTATCTTTGTACTTCAATTCGTTTGGTACATTGCTCATCGCCAAATCTCCTGAAAAAGTTACTGTGCGACCGGTTTACCGGCGCGAACAAAAATTGGTTTGGTGACCTTTACCGGCATTTCACGATTGCGGATTTCCACAATCGCCTGCTCGCCAATTCCGGCTGGCACGCGTGCCAGCGCAATGCTGTATCCCAGCGTCGGTGAGAAGGAGCCACTGGTAATAATACCCTGCTGCGGCTGACCTTGTTCATCGGTGAAACGTACCGGCAGGCCGTTACGCAACACCCCTTTTTCGGTCATGATCAGACCGACCAGTTTTTCTGTTCCGGCAGCGCGCTGAGCTTCCAACGCCTCGCGGCCAATAAAATCACGGTCGGTGGGTTCCCAAACAATGGTCCAGCCCATATTCGCCGCCAGCGGTGAAACGCCCTCGTCCATCTCCTGGCCGTAGAGGTTCATCCCCGCTTCCAGACGCAACGTATCACGCGCCCCCAAACCAGCCGGTTTAACCCCTGCCGCCAACAGGCGCTGCCAGAAATCCGCGGCGGCGTTAGCCGGCATGGCAATTTCGTAACCCGCTTCACCGGTATAACCGGTGGTAGCGATAAACAGATCATCCGCCTGCACACCGAAGAACGGTTTCATGCCCGCGACGGCATCACGTTGCGCGGCACTGAACAGCGACTGCGCTTTCTGCTGCGCATGCGGTCCCTGCACCGCGATCAGTGCTAAATCGTCACGTTCAGTCAGGGTAATGCCATACGGCTGTGCGTGTTCACCAATCCATGCAAGGTCTTTCTCACGCGTGGCTGAGTTCACCACCAGACGGAAGAAGTCCTCGGTCATAAAGTAAACAATCAAATCATCAATGACGCCACCTGATGCATTTAGCATGCCGGTGTACAGTGCTTTACCTGGCTGGGTCAGTTTGGCGACGTCGTTCGCCAGCAGGTAACGCAGAAACTCGCGGGTGCGGGCACCGTGCAGGTCAACGATGGTCATGTGGGAAACATCAAACATGCCGGCATCAGTGCGTACCACATGATGCTCATCCATTTGCGAGCCGTAGTGGAGCGGCATCATCCAGCCGTGAAAATCCACCATACGTGCGCCGCAGGCCTGATGCTGTTCGAATAGAGGCGTTTGCTGAGTCATAACCATCCTGTAGAAACAAGTGAGCGTGACGCGCCTGCGTAGCCGATTGCGGCTGACGCAAACGTTCTCTTTGCGCTGACGTTACCACCGAATGAGGCAATTAACCATAAGCAAAACGAGGGCGAACTTGCGTTGGACGTCAGCAAAACGCCGCACAGAATGCAGGATAATTCACTGGTTTTATGTGATTAACCACGCACAAAATACAACAAGTTAACTTTTATACAGAAAAATAATGTAATCCAGCACTCCTTATGGGCCAATGGCACCGCATAAAAAAATATTTTGCATGAGAAAATGTAATGCGAATTCCGACGTAAAATTAGAATAAATCAAACGAGGCGCAAAAAGGGTGCGGGAATGCATCAGGATGGTGCAAAGGAGGCAATGATCGTAGCGGCGCGATTTATCGCGCCGGTTTTTCATGCATCGCGCACAGAACCGCGCGATAAATCGCGCCGCTACAGGGTGGGGAGATTAGCGCAGCCAGGCGGGGATATCATTCAGCCCCATGGCCTGCTTGAGCATCATCGGTTTGATGCCTGGCAAGGTATCGGCCAGTTTCAAGCCGACATCACGCAGCAATTTCTTGGCCGGATTGCTGCCCGCAAATAATTCACGGAAGCCCTGCATACCCGCCAGCATTAACGCAGCACTGTGCTTGCGACTGCGTTCATAACGGCGCAGATAGAGATGCTGACCAATATCCTTGCCCTGACTGTGCAGGCGGCGAATTTCACCGATCAACTCCGCCGCATCCATAAAGCCGAGATTGACACCCTGGCCTGCCAATGGGTGGATGGTGTGCGCGGCATCGCCGACCAGCGCCAGTCGGTGCGCAGCAAAGTTACGTGCATAACGCGCCATCAGCGGGAAGGTTTTACGTTCGCTCTCGACCTGGCACAGACCCAGGCGCATATCGAACGCAACGGAAAGCTGTTGATTAAACAGCGCTTCGGGCATCGCCTGCAAACGGCTGGCTTCCTGCGGCGACAATGACCAGACTATGGAGCTGAGATGCGGGTCCTGCATCGGCAAAAATGCCAGAATGCCGTCGCCGTGGAACACCTGGCGCGCCACCGCATCATGCGGCAGATCGGTGCGGATATTTGCCACCAGCGCGTGATGATCATAATCCCAGAAAGTGATAGGAATATCGGCCTTATCACGCAACCACGAGTTGGCGCCGTCAGCGGCAATCAATAAACGCGCGCTCATCATGCTGCCGTCCTGGAGCGTGATAAAGGCTTCGTTGTCGCCAAACGCCACCTGCTGCAACTGCGCCGGAGCCAGCAAGGTGATATCGCTGCACTGGCTGGCACGTTGCCACAGCGCGCTGTGAATCACCGGATTTTCAATAATATGGCCGAGATGTGCGAGGCCCTGCTGCTCATCATCGAAACTGATGCTGCCAAAGCTGTCCTGATCCCACACTTCCATGCCGTGATACGCGCTGGCGCGCAGAGCCAGAATCGTTGACCAGACATCCAGTTTTTGCAGCAGGCGTTCGCTGGCGGCATTGATTGCCGAGACGCGAACGGATGGCGCAGCCGCCGGATCAAACTGCGGTTCTGCGGCCTTCTCCAGCACCGCGACGCGTAATCCGCTGCCTTGCAGCCCACAAGCGACGGCCAGTCCGACCATGCCACCGCCAGCGATAGCCACATCAAAAGTTTGCATTGCTGCCCCTTAATTCATGCTTAACGTTTTACCCAGCCGAGCGTTCGCGCGGCAAGGGGGTTTCGCAGCCACGGCAGGTGGTCCATCGCCACCAGCCCAAAATTTCGTCCTGCCACCAGCGGAGCATAACGGTTGGCGAACAACCGCACCAGACCATCGGTGACGCCAATGGTGGCGGTACGGTCCGGTTGGCGTCGTGCGGCAAAATGATGCAGCACCGCATAACTGCCAGGGTCCTGACGCTGGCGCCAGGCGCTGGCGAGATTTTCCGCCAGCGACATCACATCACGCAGGCCGAGGTTAAAGCCCTGCCCGGCAATCGGATGCAGCGTTTGCGCCGCATTGCCAACCAGCGCCAGACGATGCGCCACCTGGCGTTCAGCCGTTTGCAACGCCAGCGGGTAGATTTCGCGCTGACCGGTATGGGTGAAGCGCCCGAGACGCCAGCCAAAGGCTTGTTGCAGCTCACGCAGGAAAGTCGCGTCATCCCACTGCATCAGGGCTTCTCGGTCATCCAGCGGATGACACCATACCAGTGACATGCGATTGCCCGACATCGGTAACAGCGCCAGTGGGCCATGTTCGGTAAAACGCTCAAAGGCGCGCCCCTGATGTGGCAACTGCGTGGTGACATTGGCAATCACCGCCAATTGCTGATAATCCTCACGCTGCCAGTTAATGCCGCAGGAGGCAGCCAGCGGTGAACGCGAACCGTCAGCCGCCACCAACAAAGCACCGTCCAGTTGCTCGCCGCTATCGAGCGTGACCTGCACGTTATCAGCGCTGCGTGACACCGCCGTGACCTGCGCCGGGCAACGTAACGTTACACCCGGCGCCTGTTTCAGACGCTGGAACAGCCGTTGTCCAACATCGAACAACTCCACCACCTGCCCCAACGCCGGCAGCTGATAATCCGCCGCCTGCATCGAGACAAACCCGGTATGGCCACGGTCAGAAACGTGCACCTGGGTGATTGGCGTGCCGCAATCCTGCAATGAACGCCACAGATCGATCTCCGCCAGTTGCTGGCAGGTACCCGCCGCCAGCGCGATGGCACGGCCGTCATACCCCGGATGCGCACGGCTGTCCGGCTCACTGCGCTCAATCAGCGTTACCGGCAGTTTTCCCTGAGTGAGATGGGATAACGCCAGTGCCAGAGTGGCACCGGTCATGCCGCCGCCTGCAATCAGAATGCTCATGCCTGTCGTGCCGCCGCCATTAAGGCTTCAATCGCGTCAGCATCCTTCACCACGCTGTCGGTCAGATTCTCGTTGCCGTCTTCGGTGATGACGATGTCATCTTCGATACGAATACCGATTCCGCGATATTGCGCAGGCACCCTGGCGTCTGGTGCGATATACAGACCAGGCTCAATGGTCAGAACCATGCCGGGTTCGAGGATGCGGTCGCGGCTTGGTGTGCCGTAGTGACCGACATCATGTACATCCAGCCCCAGCCAATGGCTCAAACCGTGCATAAAAAATTGACGGTGGGCCTGCTCGGCCAGCAGGGCATCCACTTCGCCTTCCATCACTCCCAGTTCCACCAGTCCGGTGACCATGATTCGCACCACTTCTTCGTTCACGTCATGGATGCTCACGCCCGGACGGAACAGCTCCAGCGCTTTGTACAGTGACGCCAGCACGATGTCGTAAATGGCACGCTGAGGGACGGTGAACTTGCCGTTAACCGGGAAGGTTCGCGTGATATCGCCCGCGTAGCCCTGGAATTCGCAACCTGCGTCAATCAGTACCAAATCACCATCGCGCATCTCGCACTCATTTTCGGTGTAGTGCAGGATGCAGCCGTTTTCACCCGCTCCGACAATGGTGTTGTAGGAGGGAAAACGTGCGCCGTGACGATTGAACTCATGCTGGATTTCACCTTCAAGCTGATATTCAAACATCCCCGGACGACAGACCTGCATGGCGCGGGTATGGGCCAGTGCGCTGATTTCCCCGGCACGACGCAGGATGGCGATCTCTTCGGGTCCTTTGAACAGGCGCATATCATGCACCCACGGACGCCAGTCGGTGAGGGTATCTGGCGCGCTCAGGTTCTGACGGAAGCCACGACGCAGTTTTTCCAGCGCACTGAACACCAGTTTGTCGGCTTCGGCATACAACCCCTGGGCGTGATACACCACATCCAGACCGTTTAACAGTTGATGCAGTTGTTCGCCAATATCGTCCCACGGCAATGCCCGGTTCACGCCGAGTTTCGCCGGTGCCGCATCCTGGCCCAGACGACGGCCAAACCAGATTTCGGCGGTCAGATCACGCACGCGGTTGAACAACACGCTGTGGTTGTGCGTCTCGTCGCTTTTAATCAACACCAGCAACGCCTGCGGCTCGTTAAAACCGGTGAAATACCAGAAATCGCTGTTCTGACGGAAGGGATACTCGCTGTCGTTACTGCGCGTCACTTCCGGCGCAGCAAAAATCAATGCGGCACTACCGGGCGCCATACGGGCAATCAGCGCCTGACGACGTTGCTGGAAAGTTTCCAGTGTAATCATGTTTGCACTCCCTGTTGAAAAGCGGGCACGGCAGTACCCGGAATGACGCGCTTAGTGTAGCGTGGGCTTCTGTACTTCAGGTGCTGTCGGCGGTCGCGGCTGAGTGAAGGTGTCGTGACACAGCAGCGCGGCAACGCGCACATACTCAATCACCTCTTCGAGTGATTGCTCAAGCTCTTCCTGATCTTCATCTTCGTCGTAGCCCAGTTGAGCGATGGTACGCAGGTCATCAATCGCTTCTCCGGTTTCGCCGGTGACCTTGTCCAGTTTCGGCTGAGTCACACCCAGTCCCAGCAGGAAATGGTTGACCCATCCCGCCAGCGCATCGGCACGGTCAAATACCGTGATGTCATCGTCGTCAGGCAACATCAGTTGAAACAGGAAACCCTCTTCATCCAGAGTGTTGGTCAGGCTTTCATGGAGCGCCTGCAACGGCTGCGACAGGCTTTGTGAAAAGGCCATGCCTTCGTTGGTGAGGTCGTGCACCAGCGTCTTCCAGCTGTTATCCTGGTTACCGCCGCACAGGATGCCGCAAATCAGGCCGTGCATTTCGGCGGGTGTCATTCCCACGCCCTGCTGGGAAAGCGCCGCTGCCAGCGCGTTGTAAGTGGGCGTTGCGTTCTGTAAAGACATAAGCTTTGGTCGTCGTTGGCAGAATAAGTTCGTGTTATGCTACCACCAGGTGCCTCAGGGTTTCCAGAAAAGGGGTTGTAACTTCTCACCCAGGTCTATATAGTTGCGCTCCTCCCAAGCCATTGACTGCTAAGGGAGATGCGGGCGAAGTAATCAGTCAGGAAGGTGGCATGTCTGCACAACCGGTAGATATTCAGATTTTTGGTCGTTCGTTGAGAGTGAATTGTCCGCCTGAACAGCAAGATGCGCTGAATGCGGCAGCTGAGGACCTCAATCAACGGTTGCAAGATTTAAAAGTTCGCACTAGAGTCACAAATACAGAGCAACTGGTGTTCATCGCCGCGTTAAACATCTGCCACGAATTGGCACAAGAGAAAGGTAAGACGCGCGACTACGCAGCCAATATGGAACAACGTATTCGTATGCTGCAACAGACCATTGAACAAGCATTAGTTGAGCAAGGTCGCATAACTGATCGCCAGGGCACAAAGTTTGAATAACACTTCATGGTTATCGTGATACAGTAACGGTGAAGTAAATTTTCTCTGAGATGTTTGCATGCGGGCCAGTCCCCTGAGCCGATATTTCATTACCACAGAATGTGGCGCTCCGTAACTTGTGAGCATGCTCGGTCCGTCCGAGAAGCCTGATAGTTGCGACGACACATTCACCTTGAACCAAGGGTTCAAGGGTTACAGCCTGCGGCGGCATCTCGGAGATCTCCTCTCAGTTCCACTTCTGTTATCCCCCGGTACGCATGATATAGTGGCTGGCAACAGCCGACTTTGCCGGGGATATCATGTCTGAACCCTCATTTCGTGACCGACAAGACATTCGTCAACATGTGCGTCATCTGCGCCGCAACCTCACGGCTGAACAGCAGGAACAAGCCGCCGATTTGCTGGCAGAGCATGCGATAAATTTTGCGCCCATCAGCATTGCCGAACGTATTGCGTTGTTCCTGTCCGTTGATGGGGAGTTGAATACTCGCCCACTCATCGCCAAGCTCTGGCAACAGAAAAAACAGGTTTTCCTGCCGGTGCTGCACCCTTTCGCCCCCGGAAATTTACTGTTCCTGCGCTACACACCCGACACGCCACTCAGCCCGAATAAATTAAGCATCCCGGAACCGCCGCTGGATATCACCCAAATGGTCACCCTTGATCAGCTGGATGTGGTGATGGTGCCATTAGTCGCGTTCGACCAAAGCGGGCAGCGATTGGGTATGGGAGGCGGTTTTTACGATCGCACGCTACAAAACTGGCAGCAGCATGGTTTTCTACCGGTGGGGATTGCACATGACTGTCAGCATGTTGAAACGCTGCCAGTAGCGACCTGGGATGTGCCGTTGCCGGTGGTGATTACACCGTCGAAATTGTGGCAGTGGTAACCGGGTTATTTCGCGATAAATCGCGCCGCTACGATAGCTGTAGCAGCGCGATGTTAAATCAGTACAGCAAGCGCGCGCGAATGGTGCCCGGAATCGCCTTCATCAGTTGCAGCGCTTTATCCGCCACATCCTGCTGTGCATCGATATCGATCACCACGTAGCCCATTAGCGGCGAGGTTTGCAGATACTGGGCGGCAATGTTGATGCCCTGCTCGGCAAAAATCTGGTTGATGGCGGTCAGTACACCCGGACGGTTTTCGTGGATGTGCAACAGGCGACTGGCGCTGGCGGCATGCATCGGCAACGACACTTCCGGGAAGTTAACAGCAGACAGGGTTGAACCGTTGTCAGAATACTTCGCCAACTTGCCAGAGACTTCCAGACCGATGTTTTCCTGCGCTTCCTGCGTCGAACCACCGATATGTGGCGTCAGAATCACGTTATCGAATTCACACAGCGGTGAATTGAACGGATCGCTGTTGGTCGCCGGCTCCACCGGGAACACGTCAATCGCCGCACCCGCCAGATGTTTGTTGGACAAGGCATCGCACAGCGCCGGAATATCAATCACCGTACCGCGTGCGGCGTTAATCAGCAGCGCACCTGGCTTCATCAGCGCCAGTTCAGCGGCACTGATCATATTCTGCGTTGATGGGGTTTCCGGTACGTGCAGGCTGACCACATCACTCATGTTGAGCAGGTCAGACAGGTGACGCACCTGTGTGGCGTTGCCCAGCGGCAGTTTGTTCTCGATATCGTAGAAAAACACATGCATGCCAAGGCTTTCCGCCAGCACACCGAGCTGCATACCGATGTGGCCATAGCCGATGATACCCAGCTTCTTGCCACGAGCTTCATAGGAACCCGCTGCAATTTTATTCCAGATACCGCGGTGCGCTTTGGCGTTCGCTTCCGGGATGCCACGCAGCATCAGCAGCATTTCACCAATCACCAGTTCGGCAACCGAACGGGTGTTGGAGAACGGGGCGTTAAACACCGGCACGCCACGTTTTGCTGCTGCATTCAGGTCAACCTGGTTGGTGCCGATACAGAAGCAGCCAACCGCAACCAGTTTTTCAGCCGCAGCGAAAATCTCTTCGGTCAGTTGGGTACGGGAACGGATACCAATGAAGTGTGCGTCACGAACGGAGGACTTCAGCGTCTCCGCATCCAGTGCACCTTTGTGGAATTCGATGTTGGTGTAACCTGCTGCGCGCAGGTTATCCAGCGCACTCTGATGGACACCTTCCACCAGCAGGAACTTAATCTTGTCTTTTTCCAGTGATAACTCTGCCATTTCCCGACCCTATTCAGAATTCAACGAGGGCTGCCATAAGCCAGCCTTCTGTCAAAATATCAAAAAATTCGTTTGCAGCAAGACAATCGATTGCCTCGACCTCAGCACGCGTCAGCGCTACGGCAGCACAATGCCGTACAAAATCGGGATATGCGTACAGAGCGAAGAATGAACCTGCTGTTGATGACTGTTTTGTGACATAAGTCACCGAATTTCAGCATACGAAGAAAAGATGTTTTGCGTATGGAAATAAGCGGCGCTGCAACAGCGCCGGACAGATCATTTGGTAATGGTTTTTACGCCATCAGCAGTGCCGATCAGCGCGACATCAGCGCCGCGTGCTGCAAAAAGCCCTACCGTCACCACACCAGGCAGCGCATTGATGGCTTTTTCCAGCGCGATCGGATCGAGGATGCGTAGATTGTGCACGTCGAGAATAATGTTGCCGTTATCGGTCACCACGTTCTGACGATATTCTGGCAGGCCGCCCAATTTCACCAGTTCACGCGCCACATAGGAACGCGCCATCGGGATCACTTCAACCGGCAGCGGAAAGTGGCCCAATACATCCACTTCTTTCGAGGCATCGGCAATACAGATAAATTTCTCAGCCACGGCGGAGACAATTTTCTCACGCGTCAGCGCCGCGCCGCCGCCTTTAATCATCTGCATCTGCGGATTGATCTCATCAGCACCGTCGACATATACCGAGAGCGAATCCACTTCATTGAGATCAAACACATGAATGCCGAGGGATTTCAGTTTCTGCGTTGAGGCTTCCGAGCTGGAAACTGCGCCCTCAATTTGATGCTTAATCGAACCTAACGCATCAATAAAATGAGCAGCGGTCGAACCGGTGCCAACGCCAACAATGGTGCCCGGCTGCACATATTGCAGTGCTGCCCAACCTACCGCTTTTTTCAGTTCATCCTGGGTCATGGTATGTTTAAAACCTGTGCGACAACGAGGTGCGCGTAGTATAAAACAAGGCGGCGTAAAAAAGCGCGGCTGTTAAAGGCTTTGTAACTCAGTGCACAAAAACCATCTTTTGATTTTTTGTGGCATAGTACCCTCCATCCTGAACGAGAGAGAACAACAATGAAACGCCCGGATTATCGAACGCTTCAGGCGCTGGATGCTGTGATTCGTGAACGCGGCTTTGAGCGCGCCGCGCAAAAACTTTGTATTACGCAGTCTGCGGTGTCGCAGCGTATTAAACAGCTGGAAAATTTATTCGGTCAGCCACTGCTGGTGCGTACTGTACCGCCGCGCCCGACGGAACAGGGGCAGAAGCTGCTGGCGTTGTTGCATCAGGTGGAACTGCTGGAAGAGGAGTGGCTGGGTGATGAAAACGGTGGCACCACGCCGCTGCTGTTGTCACTGGCGGTCAACGCCGACAGTCTGGCAACCTGGCTGCTGCCCGCATTGAAAGATGTGCTGGCCGATTCCCCGGTGCGCCTCAACATTCAGGTCGAAGACGAAACCCGTACTCAGGAGCGCTTGCGTCGTGGTGAAGTGGTGGGTGCGGTGAGTATTCAGCCACAACCCTTACCGAGCTGTCTGGTTGATCAACTGGGTGCGTTAGATTATCTGTTTGTAGCGTCACCCGAGTTTGCCAATCGCTACTTCCCGAATGGCGTGACACGTTCGGCGCTGCTGAAAGCCCCGGCCATTGCCTTTGATCATCTCGATGATATGCATCAGGCGTTTCTGCAACAGAATTTCGATCTGTCGCCGGGTAGCGTACCCTGCCATATCGTTAACTCGTCGGAAGCCTTCGTCCAGCTGGCTCGTCAGGGGTCGACCTGCTGTATGATCCCGCATTTGCAGATTGAACGTGAACTGGCGAATGGTGAGTTGGTAGATTTGACGCCCGGCTTATACCAGCGCCGGATGCTGTACTGGCATCGCTTTGCCCCGGAAAGCCGTCTGATGCGTCGCGTCACCGATGCATTAATTGCCCACGGCCACCGCGTATTGCGTCAGGATGATTTAGCGGCCTGACAGCAGCACGAATTCGTAGCGGCGCGATTTATCACGCACAGGATTGCGCGATAAATCGCGCCGCTACGGAAACATCACGGTGTATTCGGTTTGATATCGAATACCACATCCACCTGATCGTCAAAGTGAATGGTCTGCTGCTCGTAGGTTTGCTGCGCTGAGGTATCCGCCTCTGGTGCCGCCGCTTTGAACATGCGAGCCATCGGCATCGGCTGATAGTTGGCTACGTGATAGCGGATGCTATACACCGGACCAAGTTTCGCATTGAAACCTTCCGCCAGTGCTGATGCCTGCTGAGTTGCATTGGCGATAGCCGCTTTACGCGCCTGATCCTTATAGGTCTGCGGATTTGCCACGCCGAGATCGACAGCACGAATCTCGTTCAACCCGGTTTTCAACGCCCCATCCAGCAGTTCATTCAGCTTCTCCAGCTGACGCAGCGTCACCTGTACCTGGCGTACTGCGCGGTAGCCTTTCAGTACCGATTTCCCCTCTTTGGTGTAATCGTACTCCGGCTGGGTGCTGAGGTTAGCAGCATCGATATCTTTCTTCTCGATGCCATTTTTTTGCAGAAAATCAAAATATTGTGCAACACGGCTATCGGCCTGCTTTTTTGCATCCGCCGCGTCTTTCGATGAAACATTCACCACAATCGAGAGCGTAGCAATATCCGGACGTGCCTCGACACTTGCCTGCCCTGAAGTCACCACATGCGGCCCATTCGGCAGCTCGTCGGCCTGAACCATCGCAGGCAATGCGCCCGCGCTCATTACGGCGGCCAGCGCCAGTGCTTTGAGTTTCACGAAAGTCCTCCTTGAAGATTCAATTCTGAGGTCGCCACTATGGCGAAGCCTGCTACACATTACCATGCGTGATGGTCTGAGTTTTGATTCAACGAAAAGTTCGGGCACTCTGCTGTTTTATCGTCTCCGTGATCACAAAATAATCACCCTGTATTCGCTGAATTTGCCTACCAGTGTTTCTATTAAAGAGACACTCTGACCTCCGGGAGCGTTCCACGATGACAGAGCAACCAATAGCCCAACCCCACGTTTGTGTCCGTGCCGGGCGCACACGCTTTCTGATGCTTGGCCTGGTGTTTATCAACATCATTATTAATTACATGGACCGTACCAACCTGTCGGTCGCCGCCACGACAATGGCCGGTGAATTACGCTTCACGCCGCTGGAGATGGGGTTAATTTTCTCTGCCTTTGGCTGGATTTATGCCGCCTTACAGATCCCCGGCGGTTTCCTGATCGATCGTCTGGGCGCGCGGCTGGTGTATGGCGTCGGGCTGTTTGTCTGGTCGATGGTGACGGCGCTACACGCCTTTGCCGGTAGCTTTCTCGCGCTGTTTGGCCTGCGTCTGGGCGTCGGTGCCTTTGAAGCCCCGGTGATGCCCGCCAACAACCGGGTGATCTCCAGTTGGTTCCCGGAACAGGAGCGCGCCAGCGCCATCGGTATTTACTCTTCGGCGCAGTTTGTCGGTTTAGCCTGCATGACCCCGCTGCTGTTTCATGTGCAGGATGCGTTTGGCTGGCGCGGCTTGTTTCTGATTACCGGTGTCGCAGGCATGATTTGGGCGCTGGTGTGGTATCTCCTCTACCGCGAACCAGGCGATCACAAAGGGGTTTCCCAGGCAGAACTGAATTATCTGCGCAGCAATGGCGCGCTACTGGGTGACCGCCAGAGCGCTCAACCACCACGCGCGCGCTGGCAGGATCTGGCGCAGATGTTCCGCAGTCGCAAGCTGGTTGGCATCTACATTGGTCAGTTCACCATTTCGGCTACCTTCTGGTTCTTCCTCACCTGGTTCCCGACCTACCTGGTGGAATATCGTCATATGGCGTTTATTAAGAGCGGCTATGTGGCGTCACTGCCCTACTTCGCCGCCTTTTGCGGCGTGCTGCTGGCGGGCTTTGCCTCGGACCGCATGATACGTCGGGGCGTTTCGGCCAGTGTTGCTCGCAAACTACCGGTAATCCTCGGATTATCGCTGACCTTATTTATTCTCGGGGCCAATTACACGGACAACTCCGCGCTGATCATCCTGTTTATGTCTGTCGCCTTCTTTGGCAACGGTCTCGCGACCATTACCTGGGTGTTTGTTACCGCGCTGGCACCGCGCCATTTAATCGGGCTGGCCGGTGGCGTATTTAACTTCACCGGCGCGCTCTCCTCCATTGTGGTGCCGATCGCCATTGGCGCATTAATCGATGGCGACAATTTCGCGCCAGCGCTGGCGTTTATCGCCATGCTGGCCGCTATCGGCATCGCCAGTTACGTGTTTATCGTCGGGAAAATCGACCATGTTAGCGCGCAATGATCATGTGCTGCGCCAGCGCCTGCAACTGCGCCAGACGCTGCTGGAGATGTGCCTCATCCGCCAGCCAGATTTTGGCGAACGCCAGGGCCGCGCGATTGTTATTAATCGGCAGTGCCATGCTGATTTCGCCATCGTCACGATGCCAGATGAGGGTGTCCTGCGTGCGTTTACGCGCCAGCAGCGGGGCAATCTGCGCCCACTGATCGTCGGTGAAACGTGGCCGCAAGGCTTCATCGCTCTCCGCCGCCAGCAGCGATACGCCGATCACCGACTGCCAGGCGGGCAACATATGGTAGCCCGCCAGCGCCTGGCTGGTGCTGGTGCGCTCGCCCGGTTCCGAGTGCCAGATATAGATCACCTGGTCCTCCCACAGCACGCCCAGCGCCACCACGATATCGCGTGGCGCATTGGCTTCCAGTTGTGGCAGCGCCTGGGCAAACAGCGACGATCCGCGAATCGCCTGTGCTGCCAGCGCATGTACCCCAGGTCCGGGCAGATAGCGGCGATGCTCATCCTGCATCGTCAGACCAATCGAGGCCATAGTCATCAGCAGGCGGTTAACCCGCGTGCTGTTCATCCCCATCTGGCGCGCCAGTTCGCGACAGCCAACGGCTTTATCACTGGAAACCAGATATTGCAGGCAGCGAATACCGTCAATCAGGCTTTGATTGGGTTGAGAAGACATACATCACCCTGTGGCGGTCAAAAATTTAATCTTAGCGTCAGAGTTACAGGAATGAAATGATGCAAATTTTCTCCTCTCAGGATAGCCGCCAATTTCCCCTGCAACCTTTGCAAGCGGATGTGTTGGTGGCCGGTGGTGGTTTGGCCGGTGTCTGCGCCGCGCTGGCCGCAGCGCGTGATGGTGTGACAGTGGTACTGATTCAGGATCGCCCGGTGCTGGGCGGCAATGCCTCCAGCGAAGTTCGTCTGTGGGCCAACGGTGCCACCTCGCACATGGGTAACAATAATCGCTGGGCGCGCGAAGGTGGCATCATGGGCGAGATCATGGAGGAGAACCTGTGGCGCAACAAAGAAGGCAATCCGGTGTTGTTTGATCTGGTGCTGCTGGATCTCGTCCAGGCACAGCGCGGCCTGACGCTGCTGCTGAACACCACAGTGACCGGAATAGAAAAATCAGGTCGCCAGTTACAGGCGGTGCATGCCTTTAACGCCATCAACCAGACGCGCTATCACGTTAGCGCCCGACAATTTATCGATGCCAGTGGGGACGGGGTATTGGGTTATCTGGCAGGTGCCGCGCATCGGGTCGGTGCGGAATCGGTGGAGGAATTCGGTGAGAAAATGGCTCCCGGCGAGCATTTTGGCCACAAACTCGGTCACTCTATCTACTTCTACACCAAACGCAGCGCTGAGCCTGTGCGTTTTATCCCGCCAGGCTTTGCCCTGAAGGATATCCAGGCCATTCCACGCTATAAACGCCTGACCTCTGAACTGAACGGTTGCGACTTGTGGTGGCTGGAATGGGGAGGACGGCTCGATACGGTGCATGAGAGCGAAACCATCAAATGGGAGCTGTGGAAAATCGTCTGGGGCGTGTGGGATTACATCAAGAATTCCGGCGAGTTTCCCGATGCGGAAAACCTGACTATCGAATGGGTTGGCCTGATCCCCGGCAAACGTGAAAGCCGCCGCTTTCTCGGTGACACGCTGCTATGTCAGCAGGATATCGTGGAACAACGCGATCATTATGACGCCGTGGCTTATGGCGGTTGGTCGATTGACCTGCATCCCGCTGATGGCGTCTACAGCGAACATGATGGCTGCCGCCAGTTTCACAGCAAAGGCACCTACACCATCCCATTCCGCGCCTTGTACAGCCAGTCGCTGGATAACCTGCTGCTGACCGGCAGGTTGATCTCCGCCACCCATGTGGCGTTCGGTAGCGCACGCGTGATGTGTACCTGCGGCGTACTCGGTGAGGTGGTGGGACGTGCAGCGGCGATCTGCCAGCAGCAGCATCTCACCCCAGGCGAGCTTTCCACTCCTGAACGAATCGGACAGCTTCAGCAGCATCTGCTGCGCCAGGGCGCTTACATTCCGCGCCAGCGGCTGTTTAGCCCGTCCGGCGCAGTGAAGGTACACGTCAGCAGCACGCTTCAGCTCAGTTCCCTGCCTGCTGATGGTGGCTGGCAGCCCCTGAAATCACGTTGCGCGCTGCTGCTGCCCTTGAAAGCCGGAGAACGTTTTCCCGCCCTGAAAGTGTCGATGCGGGCGGCTGCACAACAGTCGCTACAGGTGTCGCTGCTGACCAGTGAAAACCCGGCCAATACTTGTGGCGACCGTCATCTGGCCAGTCAGACGATCTGCGTCAACGATCAAGGGGAATACCGGCTGGATTTTGCCTGGCGCGCCGACTGCGATCGTTACCTGATGATTGCCTTTGCCGAGAATCCGGCGATTGAGATCGCCCTGACCAACCAGCGGCTGCCGGGCATCATGATGGTGTTTAACAGCCTGAATCCACGGGTGGCAAAACGCACTCGCCAGATTAATGATGGCGATTATGGTGTCGATGAATTTGATTTCTGGCTACCACGCCGCGCACCACACCAGGTTCTCATCGCCTTCTCCCTTGAGGCTCCGTTGCAACTGTGGCATCGCGACGCGCTACTGAACGGTAAGCTGCGCCCGGAAAGTCATACTAACTGTTGGGTTCCGGCATCAGACGACAGTGCGCCGGTGGTGAGCTGGCAATGGTCACAGCCCCAGCAGGCCAGCCAACTCACCCTGTTGTTTGATAATGATTTTGACCATGCAATGGAGACGGTGCAGATGGGGCATGCGCAGGCCGTAACGCCGCATTGCACCACCCATTACCGCGTATGGCTGGATGAGATGTTGCTGGCTGAGGTGAACGATAACCATCATTCACTCTGCCATCATGCATTGCCGCAGGGCGTGAGTTTTCGGCAAATACGCCTTGAACTGCTTGCCACGGCGGGCGCTCTGCCCGCACTTTACGGTTTGCATCTGCATCACCAGTTGGCGATACCCTGACGCGCCAGCTGGAAAGCAATCACCCACATCACCGTGCCTACCAGCAAATTGATAATACGTTGCGCACGCACGGTGCGCAGTCGGGGCGATAACCATGCGGCCATCAGCGCCAGACCAAAGAACCAGATGATCGAGGCGCTGACGCTGCCGAGGGCAAACCAACGGCGTGCGGCTTCAGACGGCAACTGACCACCGAGGCTCCCCAACACCACAAAGGTATCGATATAAACATGGGGGTTGAGCCAGGTCACCGCCAATAGGGTGGCGATAATGCGCCAGCGTCCCTGCTTTATCATCTCTGCCGATGTCAGCGAGACATCCCCCTGCCAGGCATTGCGCAATGCACTCCAGCCATACCAGCTCAGAAAGACCACGCCGGTCCAGGTGATAAGCATCAGCAGCACTGGCGACTGATTAAGCAAAGCGCTGCCGCCGAAGATACCGCCACAAATCAAAGCAATGTCACTCAGGGTGCAGAGTGCCGCCGTCATCAAATGATAATGGCGTTTTATGCCCTGGCTCATCACGAAGGCGTTTTGCGGCCCTAACGGCAGAATGAGCGAAGCCCCAAGAGCAAGTCCTTGTAAATAAACAGATAACACGGGAATTTTTCCATCAACATGGGTGATGGCGTGAAGTATAAAGGCGTGAAATTATTAGAGGAAATGGAAAAAATTAATGGGTCATTAGTAAAAGCGATTACGTAGCGGTGCGATTTATCGCGCCGCTACGCTTGAGAGGATTACTCGGTGCGTTCAGCCACCGCTGCTTCGTTTTTCACCGGATGGAAATGTACATCCATCTGCGGATAAGGGATGCCAATCCCATGCGCGTCCAGCGTGCGCTTGTAGTTTTTCAGCAGGTCCCAGTAGACGTTTTGCAGGTCGCTGCTCTTGCTCCAGCAACGCACAACGAAGTTGAGCGACGAGGCAGCCAGTTCGTTCAGGCCAATCTGGATACCCAGGTCCTTCAGCACGCGCTCGTCCGCTTCGGTCACTTCTTTCAGTAAGCTGATAACCTGATCCACATCCGCATCATAGGCCACGCCGATAATAAATTCGTTACGGCGAATCGGTTCACGAGAGTAGTTAACGATATTACCGGCAATGATTTTGCCGTTCGGCACCACCACGATTTTGCCATCGGCGCTTTTCAGGGTGGTGGAGAAGATCTGCACGTTCTGTACGGTACCCGTCACGCCACCAAGATCAACGAACTCGCCGGTACGGAACGGACGGAAGGTCACCAGCAGCACGCCAGCTGCGAGGTTGGAGAGCGACCCCTGCAATGCCAGACCCACGGCCAGACCTGCGGCACCCAGAACGGCGATCACTGAGGCGGTCTGCACCCCCACGCGTCCGAGCGCGGCGATAATGGTAAAGGCGATAATGCCGTAGCGCACCAGCGCTGACAGGAAATCTGCCACGGTAGCATCAATATGACGCGCCACCAGCACCCGATTGATGGCAT
The DNA here is from genome assembly GCF_059730565.1 of Pantoea sp. X-Soil-TKNS-1279. Classification (NCBI taxonomy): domain Bacteria; kingdom Pseudomonadati; phylum Pseudomonadota; class Gammaproteobacteria; order Enterobacterales; family Erwiniaceae; genus Pantoea; species Pantoea sp. X-Soil-TKNS-1279. The sequence goes on from NZ_AP035948.1 coordinate 3,509,552, forward strand.
TCGAAATGATGCGCGCCACAATCATCCCGATGATGATGATGGCAATCGCCGCCACAATATTTACGACATAGCTCAGGATCAGTTCCTGATTGCGTACCAGCCATCCACCCGCGTTGTTAATGCCGTCAACGACATTTAAATCTTCCATTTGTTAGCCCTGTTGTTGAGTTTCCCGCAGGAAAGAACAAAAACTGCCAGAATGAATCCGACACTCCCGCGTACAAGGGTAAACAATAATGGGGGCCAGCGCCAAAGATGGTCAGAATTTACTGAATAATCCGAAAATAATGCATAAAAAAAGGCCCTTTCGGGCCTTTTTTGTACTGTAAGGGAAAATTACAGTACGTCGATCGCGTTAAGCTCTTTGAACGCCTGTTCCAGGCGAACCACCATGGATGCCTGAGCAGAGCGCAGCCATACGCGCGGATCGTAGTATTTTTTGTTCGGGCTATCTACGCCGTTCGGGTTACCGAGCTGGCCTTGCAGATAGTCTTCGTTCTTTTTGTAGTACTGCAGGATACCGTCCCAGGTCGCCCATTGGGTGTCGGTATCGATGTTCATCTTGATCACGCCGTAGCTGATTGACTCTTCGATTTCCGCAGCAGAAGAACCGGAACCACCGTGGAATACGAAATCCAGCGAGTTGTGCGGCAGGTTGTGTTTCTTAGAAACATATTCCTGAGAATCACGCAGGATGGTCGGGGTCAGCTTAACGTTACCCGGCTTGTACACGCCGTGAACGTTACCGAAAGATGCCGCAATGGTGAAACGCGGGCTGATTTTGCTCAGTTCGGTGTACGCGTAATCCACGTCTTCCGGCTGGGTGTACAGGGCAGAAGCGTCCATGTGGCTGTTGTCCACACCATCTTCTTCGCCGCCGGTGCAGCCCAGTTCGATTTCCAGCGTCATACCCAGTTTCGCCATACGGGTCAGATATTTGCTGGAGATCTCGATGTTTTCATGCAGTGACTCTTCAGACAGGTCAATCATGTGAGAAGAGAACAGCGGCTTACCGGTTTTGGCGAAGTGTGCTTCACCCGCGTCCAGCAGACCGTCGATCCACGGCAGCAGTTTTTTCGCGCAGTGGTCAGTGTGCAGGATAACCGGCACGCCATACAGCTCAGCCATCAGGTGCACATGGTGCGCACCGGCGATAGCACCGGCAATCGCCGCGCCCTGAGGTTTGTCGGTTTTATAACCTTTACCCGCGATGAAAGCAGCACCACCATTGGAGAACTGAACGATGACCGGCGATTTCACTTTCGCTGCCGCTTCCAGTACTGCGTTGATGGAATCTGTGCCGACGCAGTTTACTGCTGGCAGGGCGAATTTGTTCTCTTTCGCCACTTTGAAGATTTTCTGAACGTCATCACCAGTGACAACGCCGGGTTTTACGAAATCAAAAATTTTAGACATGGTTGTGTCCTGTTTCGTTTACCGTTCATCCCCGAATCGAGGGGGACTGGATTTTATGCCCCATAGCGTCAGGGCAAGTCTTCAGGCGACGCCAAAGCGCCGCCCCCAAAAGATTACTGCTTCGCGCGCTCTTCCAGCATGGCTACGGCTGGCAGTTTTTTACCTTCCACGAATTCGAGGAATGCGCCGCCACCGGTAGAGATGTAGGAGATCTTGTCTTCGATACCGAACAGATCAATGGCTGCCAGGGTGTCACCACCGCCTGCGACAGAGAACGCTTCGCTGTCAGCGATCGCGTTAGCAACGATTTCGGTGCCTTTACGGAAGTTCGGGAACTCGAACACGCCAACCGGACCGTTCCACAGGATGGTTTTTGCGTCTTTCAGCAGTTTTGCCATCGCCTGTGCGGTTTCATCACCGAAGTCCATAATTTCTTCGTTATCCGCCACTTCGGAAACCTTTTTCACGGTTGCCGGTGCGGTTTCAGAGAATTCTGTGCCTACGCGGGAGTCGGTCGGAACCGGGATACCGTACTGGTCACGCAGACCTTTGGCCGCTTCCACGAAGTCTGGCTCGTACAGGGATTTACCGACGTTGTTGTCGATAGCCACGAAGGTGTTAGCGATACCACCGCCGACGATCACGGTGTCAGCGATCTTCACCAGCGATTGCAGCACGTCGAATTTGGTAGAGACTTTAGAACCACCGACAACCGCCACCAGCGGACGCTGCGGGTTGCTCATCACTTTGCCCAGCGCTTCCAGCTCAGCAGAGAGCAGCGGACCGGCACAGGCGATCGGTGCGAATTTACCTACGCCGTGAGTTGATGCCTGCGCACGGTGCGCAGTACCGAAGGCATCCATCACAAACACGTCGCACAGCGCGGCGTATTTTTTGGACAGCGCTTCGTCGTCTTTCTTCTCGCCTTTGTTGAAGCGTACGTTTTCCAACACCACCAGCTCACCCGCACCGACTTCAACGCCGTCGAGGTAATCTTTAGCCAGGGTAACTGTGGTGCCGTTCAGCTTGTCTTTCAGATAGTTAACAACCGGCAGCAGGGAGAACTCTTCGTTGTATTCACCTTCGGTCGGACGACCCAGGTGAGAGGTAACCATCACTTTCGCGCCCTGTTTCAACGCCGCTTCGATGGTGGGCAGAGAAGCACGGATACGTGCATCAGACGTCACTTTCCCTTCTTTCACTGGTACGTTGAGATCGGCACGGATCAGAACACGTTTTCCAGCAAGATCCAGATCGGTCATCTTAATTACAGACATGGTGAACCCTCTCGTTGATTCTCATAAGTTTTGCCAGACGCAGACCGCGTCTTACCTGAAACCGCTTGCGGCCATTGCTAACGTTGTGTCGAGCATGCGGTTAGCAAAGCCCCATTCGTTGTCACACCAAACCAGGGTTTTGATAAGGTGGTGACCGCTGACCCGCGTTTGCGTGCCATCCACAATGGCACTGTGCGGATCATGGTTAAAATCTACTGAGACTAACGGTAATTCCGTATAGTCAACTATACCACGAAATGCCCCTTCTGATGCGTTTTGCAGCAAGGCATTGACCTCACATGCCTTCACCGCCTGGCGTACCGAAACGCTCAAATCAATGGCCGTAACATTGATGGTTGGCACACGCACCGCGATAGCTTCGAAGCGATCGTTAAATTTCGGAAAAATGCGCGTTATACCCGCCGCCAGCCGCGTATCCACCGGAATGATCGATTGGCTGGCTGCACGGGTACGGCGGAGATCGCTGTGATAAGCGTCGATCACCTGTTGATCGTGCATCGCCGAGTGGATGGTGGTCACGGTGCCTGACTCAATGCCAAAGGCGTCATCCAACAACTTTATCACCGGAATAATGCAGTTGGTGGTGCAGGATGCGTTGGAGACAATGCGGTCAGTTTGTTTAAGAGCCTGTTCGTTCACGCCGAACACTACGGTGGCATCCAGATCGTTACCGCCCGGATGCGAGAACAACACCTTCTTCGCGCCCGCCTGCAAATGGGCTTCGCCATCCGCACGGCTGCCGTAAACACCGGTACAATCCAGCACGATATCGACATTCAGCTCCTGCCACGGCAGGGTGGCGATATCGGCCTGATGCAGGATACGGATAGTATCGTCACCGACAAATAGCAGGTCGCGTTCCTGGCGCACGTCAAAGGCAAAACGTCCGTGGCTGGTATCGTACTTCAGCAGATGCGCCATACCGACGGCTTCCGCCAGTTCGTTAATCGCCACCACGGTGATTTCCGCTCTGCGGCCTGTTTCATACAACGCACGCAGCACATTACGCCCGATACGACCAAAACCATTTATAGCTATGCGAACGGTCATCTTTCCTTCAACCACACCTGAAAAAACGTGCCGATAGCCTGAGCGTTTCACACCCTTTTGTACAGGGAATTCTTGTCGACTGCCTGTGGTTGTCAGCGGGTTCTACGCCACAACTGAAACGGTTCAGCTAGGATAAAGCAAGGAAGGAATAACAGGAATGATTGTGATCAACTGCGCTGCTGATTATTGGATCTACGTCACAAAATAAGCCAATTTAAGATTATTACTGGAGGAATAATGAGGTAATGCTTGCCCGAATTCGTAGCGGCGCGATTTATCGCGCAATTCCGTGCGCGATGTCGGAAAACCCCGCGCGATAAATCGCGCCGCTACGGGAATCCAAACGGGCGGCCATCAGGCCGCCCAAAAGCATTACAGAATCGATTTCGCGGTTGCGACCACATTGGCAACGGTGAAACCAAACTCTTCGAACAGTTTCTCTGCCGGGGCTGATTCACCAAAGCTGGTCATACCGACGATTGCACCGTTCAGGCCGGTGTACTTGAACCAGTAATCGGCGATACCCGCTTCGATAGCCACACGCGCAGCCACTGCTTTCGGCAGTACAGATTCACGGTAAGCCGCATCCTGTTTGTCGAACGCATCGGTGGACGGCATGGAAACCACGCGCACTTTACGGCCTTCGGTGGTCAGCTGGTCGTAAGCACCGACCGCCAGTTCCACTTCTGAACCGGTGGCGATCAGGATCAGTTCCGGCTGACCGGCACAGTCCTTCAGCACATAACCACCGCGTGCCACGTTTGCCAGCTGCTCAGCGCTACGATCCTGCTGCGCCAGGTTCTGACGGGAGAAGATCAGCGCGCTCGGGCCATCTTTACGCTCGATGGCGTATTTCCACGCCACCGCAGATTCCACCTGGTCACACGGACGCCACAGGCTCATGTTCGGGGTGGTGCGCAGGCTCGCCATCTGCTCAACCGGCTGGTGCGTCGGGCCGTCTTCGCCCAGACCGATGGAGTCGTGAGTGTAGACCATGATTTGACGGATCTTCATCAGCGCCGCCATACGTGCCGCGTTACGCGCGTATTCCACAAACATCAGGAAGGTGGCGGTGTACGGCAGGAAACCGCCGTGCAGGGCGATACCGTTGGCAATCGCGGTCATACCGAATTCGCGCACGCCGTAGTGGATGTAGTTACCGGCCGCATCTTCGTTGATCGGTTTAGAACCGGACCACATGGTCAGGTTGCTCGGTGCCAGGTCAGCTGAACCGCCGAGGTATTCCGGCAGGATTTTGCCGAAGGCTTCGATGGCATTCTGCGACGCTTTACGGCTGGCGATTTTCGCCGGATTGGCCTGCAACTGCTCAACAAATTTCTGCGACTCTTCAGCCCAGTTGGCCGGCAGTTCGTTGTTCATGCGACGTTTGAATTCGGCAGCCAGTTCCGGGTGCGCAGCAGCGTAGGCCGCGAATTTCTCGTCCCATGCGGCTTCTTTCGCTTTGCCCGCTTCTTTGGCATCCCACTGAGCGTAGATGTCTGCCGGGATCTCGAACGGCGCGTAGTCCCAGCCCAGCTGTTTGCGGGTCAGCGCCACTTCGGCGTCGCCCAGCGGTGCGCCGTGGGAGTCGTGGGTACCGGCTTTGTTCGGGGAACCGAAACCGATGATAGTTTTGCACATCAGCAGGGATGGCTTGTCAGTAACGGCTTTGGCTTCTTCCACCGCTTTTTTGATGGCGTCGGCATCGTGACCGTCCACGCCGCGCACCACATGCCAGCCGTAGGCTTCAAAGCGTTTTGCGGTGTCGTCGGTGAACCAGCCATCGACGTGACCGTCGATGGAGATGCCGTTGTCGTCATAGAAGGCAACCAGTTTGCCCAGCTTCAGCGTACCGGCGATGGAGCACACCTCGTGTGAGATACCTTCCATCATGCAGCCGTCGCCCATAAACACGTAAGTGTTGTGGTCCACGATGTCGTGGCCCGGACGGTTGAACTGCGCAGCCAGTGTGCGTTCGGCAATCGCAAAGCCGACGGCGTTAGCGATACCCTGACCCAGCGGGCCGGTGGTGGTTTCGACGCCTGCGGTGTAGCCGTATTCCGGGTGACCTGGAGTTTTGGAATGCAGCTGACGGAAGTTCTGCAACTCGCTCATCGGCAGATCGTAGCCGGTAAGGTGCAGCAGGCTGTAAATCAGCATCGAACCGTGACCGTTAGACAGCACAAAGCGGTCGCGCGCCGCCCATTGCGGGTTGGTCGGGTTGTGGTTCAGGAAGTCACGCCACAGCACTTCGGCAATGTCCGCCATGCCCATCGGCGCACCAGGGTGTCCCGATTTGGCTTTCTGTACTGCATCCATACTTAACGCGCGAATGGCGTTGGCAAGCTCTTTACGAGAGGGCATTTTCTACTCCAGGTCGGATTAATACTTCGCCACTCCTAACTTATTGTAATTAATCAGCTATCAGGCGAAGCAAGGAAAAAGTCGCACATCAATGTACATGAAAAACGGGGCAAAAGTACATGCTACGGGGTGCTAAATCTGGTGGTCAGAGGTTGCAATTCAGCTGCTGTCTGCTATCCAGCGAAGCGCCTGTAGGCTATAAACAAAGCGTTTAAACACCGGCATCAAGTTCAGGTGTTTGTTTTTACTACCTTGTTACTCTGAGGATTCTGGAATGAAGATCCAACCGACGATCATTGCCTTTGGGATAGCTGCCTTGTTGAGCGGCTGTGAAGGATTCGACAACAATGCGTTGCTGCAATCCGGCGCGCAGGCGTATCAGGCTTATGCGTTAAGTGACGACCAGGTGAAGCAGTTGAGCGATCAATCTTGTGCGCAGATGGATAAGGAAAATCAGCTCGCCCCGGCGAACAGCGAGTACCAGCAACGCCTGGATAAAATCGGCGCAGCGCTGGGTGACAACATCAACGGTGTGCCAGCTAACTATAAGGTCTATCTGACCAAAGATGTGAATGCCTGGGCGATGGCGAATGGCTGCATCCGCGTCTACAGCGGCCTGATGGATATGATGACCGATAACGAGGTCGAGGGGGTGCTGGGTCATGAGATGGGCCATGTCGCCCTGGGCCATACGCGTAAAGCAATGCAGGTAGCCTTCGCGACCACGGCGGCGCGTACCGCGGCAACCTCAATGGGTGGGGTCATTGGTTCGTTATCCCAATCGCAACTGGGGGAACTGGGCGAGAAGCTGGTGAATGCGCAGTTCTCACAAACGCAGGAATCAGAAGCGGATGATTATTCGTATGATTTGCTGAAGAAACGCGGCATCAATCCAATGGGGCTGGCGACCAGCTTCGAAAAGTTGGCGCAACTGGAACAGGGGCGTCAAAGCTCGATGTTTGATTCACACCCCGATTCCGAAGCGCGCGCGCAGCATATTCGCGATCGCATTGCCGCCGACGGGAAATAATGCACCGTAGCGGCGCGATTTATCGCGCAATTCCATGCATCGTGCCGGAAAAGACGCGCGATAAATCGCGCCGCTACGGGAACCAGCCTAACGCTTGAACAGCTGATCGACCATCGACCCCAAATCCAACTGATTATCATGCAAACTCTGATCATCCAGTTGCCCCTGCGGCGACATTTTATCAATCAGTTGCGGCAGCAGCAGCGCCAGAGTGCCGGACGCGCCCTGTACATCGGTACCGAGCTTATCCGCCAGTGATTGTAACTCCGGCTGACCAAACGCCGACTGCATATCGCCACTGTCCACCGGCTGATTGTTGCCGGTGCCAATCCACGAACCCAGTACGTCGCCCAGCCCACCCTGCTGGAACTTATGCAGCAGTGCTTCAATACCGCCCTGCTCCTGCACCCAGCTCCAGATAGCCTGCAACTGGCCCAGCTGATTGCCCTGCCCCTGGCCGCCTTCTAACGATCCGACTAAATCATCCAGTAAGCCCATCATGACCTCCGAAGATTAATTGACCGTCAGTAAGTTTAGCCTTTATTGGCCGCCTGTACGTGCAGCATGTCCAGCGCCAGCGTCGCAGCAGCAAGTGAAGTCAGGTCGGCATGATCGTAACCCGGTGCCACTTCCACCAGATCCATCCCGACGATATTCATCCCTTGCAGGCCACGAATCAGCTTGGTGGCTTTATCGGTGGTCAGGCCGCCAATCACTGGCGTGCCAGTGCCAGGCGCATGGGCCGGATCAAGACAATCGATATCAAAGGTCAGATACACCGGCAGATCACCTACGGTGCGCTTCACTTCAGCCAGGATGTCATCGACACTGCGATCGTTAACCTGCGCCGCATCCAGCACGTTAAAGCCAAGGCTCTTATCAAACTCGGTACGGATGCCGATCTGCACCGAATGGTGAGGATCGATCAACCCTTCTTTCGGCGCAGTGAAGAACATGGTGCCGTGGTCAAAGGTCGGGCCGTTGGAGTAGGTGTCGGTGTGCGCATCGAAATGCACCAGCGCCATTTTGCCGAAATGCTTGGCATGGGCACGCAGCAGCGGCAGCGTGACGTAGTGATCACCGCCGAACGTCAGCATACGTTTGCCGTTCGCCAGCAGTTTCTCGGCGTGGGCCTGCAACTTGTCAGATAGATCCTGGGAATCACCAAAGGCATACACCAGGTCGCCACAATCCACCACGTTCAGACGCTGACGCAGATCGAAATCCCACGGCCAGCGGCAGCCTTCCCAGGCGAGGTTAGTTGAGATCTGACGAATAGCGCCCGGCCCTAAACGGCTGCCCGGACGGCCCGAGGTCGCTGCATCGAAAGGCACGCCGGTGATGACCCACTCCGCGTCGCTGTCGTAAGGTTGGAAGTTGACCGGGAAACGCATGAAACCGAAGGCGTTCGAAACCAGTGAGTTATCGTACTGATTGCCGAGGGTGTTATACATAAATCGTCCTCTTTATATCCTGAATCTGCGTGAGATTAGTTATAGGTGAAATATGACCAAAAAAAATCCCTTCCGCGTCGTTAAACCCGACGAGGAAGGGATTTGATGCGGCTGATTATCGCGAAGATTCTCGTCGGCTGCAATTAACGTTCGCGCATGGCCTCTTTGGCGCGGTTAAACGGTTTAATCAGATAATCCATCACCGTCTTCTCACCGGTTTTGATATCCACCGTAGCAACCATACCGGGGCTGATAGAGAAACGTTTACCGGCTTTATTCTGCACATAATCATGATCGGTGCGGATATACACACGGTAGTAGTAAATCTCCGGCTTCACCTCATCCTGAATGGTATCCGGTGAAATGCTCTCCACCACCCCATCCAGCCCCCCATAGATTGAATAATCATAAGCGGAGATTTTCACCAACGCTTTCTGGTCCGGGTGAATAAACGCAATATCGCGCGGTGACAGGCGTGCCTCAATCAACAGATGATCATCCATCGGCACAATGTTCATCAGCTCCCCATTGGGCGGGATCACCCCACCGACTGTGGTTACTTTGATGTCTTTCACCACGCCACGCATCGGGGCACGAATGGTCAGGCGACTGACGGTATCCTCACGCCCACGAACCGTCTGCAACAGGCTGTCGGCTTCCGCCGTGGCTTTCGCCAGATCCTCACGCGCCTGGACATAATATTGCGAGCGCATATCGGTCATCTTCAGCTCAAGGTCGGATTTGTCACGCTGCAAACGCAGCACTTCGACGCTACTGGCCGCACCGGTTTTTGCCAGACGTTCGGTAATCGCCAACTCGCGGTTAGCAAGGCTAAGCGATTGCTGGATCTGTGCGGTAGCATCCTTCAGTTGCGCGCGACGGGTTTTGAACAGGCGGGTTTCTGACGCAATCAGGTCGGGAAATTTATTCAGCTCTGCCGGGAAGCTGAGCGGCAAATCGTTGACCTCGGCATTAAGACGGGCACTGGCTGCCAGCGCCGCACGATAGCGCGCCGCACTCTCCCCAACGCTCGACTCCGAGCGGATCGGGTCCAGTTTCGCCACCACCTGACCGGCTTCGACATGGCTGCCCTCGTGCACATAGATTTCGTCCAGGATGCCTCCCTCCAGCGATTGCAGCACCTGGTCATGGGAGCTGGGGATCACCTTGCCGGTACCGGTAGAGACTTCATCCAGCACGCCAAAATAAGCCCAGACGCAGGTGACCAGTAATAAAAAGAAGCTGATGACAATCAAGCGCACCGCACCTGAATAGTGGGTTTCTGATTGCAGATCGCCCGCCAGATCGTCCGAGGAATCCCCTTCTGCCGCCACCAGGCGTAATTTCGCAGGTAACTGTTTCATGGGTTAACCTCCGGGCGCGCATGGCTGGCGCGCGGTGGCGGCAGCGCATTCTCTTTCGGGCTGTCCATCACCAGTTGTCCTTCTTTTAGCACCAGAATGCGATCCACCAGCGCGAGAATCGCAGCACGATGGGTGGCGACCACCAGGGTGCGGCCATTCAGCCACTGCCCAAGTCGTTCGATAAACTCTTTCTCGGTGTGATCATCCAGTGAGGCGGTTGGCTCATCCAGCAGCACGATATTCGGGTCGCGCAGCAACATGCGGGCCAGCAGCACCGACTGGCGCTGTCCACCGGATAAGCCCACGCCCCCTTCCATCACCGGATGATCAAGGCCGAGCGGCAAACGATGAATAAAGTCAGCACCGCCGCTGACCACCAGCGCGGCAAAAATGGCGTCATCGGTGGCGTGTGCCGCCCCCATAGTCAGGTTTTCCCGCAGGGTGCCGTGGAACAGGCGTGCGTTCTGCGTCATCAGACCGACGTTGCGCCGCACATCTGCCAGGTCGATATGCGGCAGGCTGAGGTTATCCAGCAGCAATTCACCGCCAATTAACTCCACGCCGCCAATCATCGCCTGCAACATGGTCGATTTACCGGCCCCGTTGCGCCCGAGGATGGCAATGCGTTCACCCTGTTTAATGGTCAGACGGTTGATGCGTAGCGCGACGGTGAGCGTGTCGCTGTAGTAACGGAACATCGCCTCGTTAAACTGATAATTACCAAACAGCACCGGACAATGAATGCGGGTTTCGTCGGTGCTGTTCTCCACCGGCAACGTCATCAGGCCATCGAGACTGGTTTTCGCCGCTTTCACCTGCTGCCAGCGAGCCAGCACGCCGCACAACGTCGCCATCGGCGCGATCATGCGGGATGACAGCAACGATGCCGCCACAATCGCACCGGTGGTGATATCACCGTTAATTACCATCGGCGCACCAATCACAATCACCGTGGCGTACACCATCCCCTGAATGGTCACTCCCCAACTGATCAGCGAATGCATCGCCTTACGGGTTTCCACCCCGGATTGCGCGGTGATGCGGATGTAGCTGTTCCACTGTTGCAGGAAGCGATCCTCCGCCTGCATCAGTTTGATATCCTCCAGCCCCTGCACACTCTCCACCAGCACGGCGTTGCGTAATGTCGACTCCTTAAGCGCCTGCTGCGCCAGCTTCGACAGTTTTTTCTGCATAAACAGGCCCGGCAACACCATCAGAATCACCGCCACCGGCGCAATCCACGCCAGTTGCGGTGCAATGATCGCCATCACCAGCAAAAACAGCAGGAAGAACGGCATATCGACAATCGCCGTCACGGTGGTGGAGGTGACCATCTCACGGATCGCCTCCAGTTCGCGCAGTTGCGAGATAAAGGTGCCGGTTGAACGCGGTACGGCGCTGTTGCGCAGGCGCAACGCATGACCAAACACCCGGTCCGACACACGCATATCCGCCCGTTTGCCGAGCAGGTCGGTAACATGGTCGCGCCCGACGCGCAGGATATAGGTGAACACCACCGAAATAATCACGCCGATATAAAGCACATACAATGTCGGATAAGACTGCGCCGGTATCACCCGGTCGTAGACCTGCATCGAGAAGATAATGCCAACCAGCGCCAGCAGGTTGATCAGGAAAGATCCCAGCATCACATAGCCGTAGGGGCGTAGATCTTTCAGTACCAGACGGCGCAGCCAGTCCGGCTTAACGGTTTCCAGGTAGCGATCGACCCGGCTGTCTTTGGCCGGGGCCAACGGGCGAAACGCCGCGGCAAAACGCACATCCGCCAGCAACGCGAGCAGGGAAAGCGGTGTGGGTTGCTCATCACCGGCAAAATGCACCCGCACTTCGTCCTCGCCATCAAAGGAGGTGATCACCCCCACCTGGCCATCATTAAGTTCGACCGCCAGCGGCAGCCGCCAGTGGGTCACCTGCCATTTCTCATCATCATACAATTGCAGCGATAAACCGGCCTGACGCGCCAGATGGCGCAGCGCCTTATCGCGCGTCTGTTTACCCTGCCATTCGCTGGAAGCCAGGATCATGCCCGGTGAGCAGGGTAAACGATAATGGGTGGCGATCTGGATGATCGCCGTCGCCCATCCCTGTAACGGCACACCGCCTTCAGCGTGATCGGGCTTTGCGCCTGGGGTTTCTGGAATCTGCATTTGCGTCATGGCTGAATCTCCACGGACTGGATGCGCTGATTATTCAGGGCGAACGCCGACCGCATATGCCCGGTGCTGTAAAGGCAATCGAGTTGCAGTGAGCGTAACTGACTGATGGTTTGCTGAAGCGTAAAGCGGGTCTGGTAGACCTCCTGTTCGGCGTTCAGCACGTCGAGCAGCGGGCGGGTGCCGAGCTGCAAATATTGGTCCTGGTAGAGTTGCTGCGTTTTCTCGCTTAGCTGTTGTTGCCGTCCCAGAATGTTGAGCGTCAACGCCAGACTTTGCGAGGTATTCTGCGATTCACTCAGCTGTTGGCGTGCTTTAAGCCGTGCCGAGTTGACCGCCGCATTAGCCGCGCTGACGGCATTGGCCGCCGCATCACGACTGGCGGTCATGCCCCCCCCCTGATAAATCGGCATTTCGACTTTGACCCAGGCGGAATACTGGGTGCGATCCAGCGTTTCACTGCTGGCATAGTGATCGTTAAGGTAGTGGGTGACTTCCGGTTCCAGCGAGATAGTCGGCAACATCTGCGCGTTGGCGTTATCCAGCTTGGCTTGCGCCTGGTTGGCCGCCGCCCAGGCTGCCAGCACCGCCGGAATCAGACGGTCTTCCGCCTGCGACGACTGGCAGGAACGCATCAGCTTCGCGGGAAAATCATCGCTGACTTTATTGACCGTTGCCCAGCCGAGGTAGGTTGCCAGCGTGGCACGCCAGCGATCCAGATTGGCCTGATATTGCGTCAGGGTGGTGCGCGCCCCTTCAATACGGGCATCGGTTTGCGTGGCATCAGAAAGGGAAGCCGCCCCTTCGTCATTACGCTGTCTGGCTAAATCGCCAATTTTATTCAGCGACGCCAATTGTTGTTGTGCGATGACCACCAGTTGCTGATAACCCTGTACTTCAACCAGCGCGGCCGCCGTGTCATGCGCCACGGTATCAATGCTGACCAGCACGTTAGCCTGCTCTTCCGCGACGCCTGCTTCTGCCGATCGCACCGAGCTGCTGACTTTGCCGAAGTCATACAACATCTGCGACACCGACAGGACAAACGAGGGGCTGTAGCCTTTTTCGGTGTAAGCGTTGGAGTAGCCATTATTCATCCCGGCACTCACCTGCGGATAATATTTTGCTTTCGCCACATCAACCTGATTGGCTTGCTCCAGCAGTTTTCCTACCGCTTCGGCAATATCGGGATGCCAGTGCACCGCTCGCTGCACTGCCTGATTGAGCGTCAGGGTGTCCGGGATGTGGTTTAACGCGGGTTCGGCAACTTCGCCGGTTAATGAAGGTAGATCCTGCTGTTGTGTCAGACCCTGAGTGGTAATGCGTCCGGCCCTTGTCAGGGCGTCATCGGCCGCGTTTGCTTGAGAATTACTGAGAAAAGCGATGCCAGCACAGAAAACGCTGAGCTTCCAGGAACGGCGATATATTGCGCTTGATTGCATCAGGTCCATCGATACTCCACCAGTCATTAAGAGAAAGGGGCACATCCTGTGCCCGGGGTGCATCCTGCCTCAGATAACAAGGGTTACGCTGTGTGGTTCTGGTGCGGTTGTTGCAGCAACTCCTCCAGTGATGCGTTAGTGCCTTCCACGGTCACCAACTGGGTGCTGCTGTAAGCCGTTCCGGTTCCGTCACGGTCGATCGAGAGCACGGTATTGCCATCAGCGGTATGATCCACTTTCACAAAATCATTAACGTTACTTGTGTCATCATTCCAGCCAATAAGCAGGTTACTGACGTCAATCTTGTCGCCATTTGCGACAGAGAAATCAGTCCAGGTATCGTGTCCATTGCCACCGGTGGCATCTGCCGCATTCAGCAAGTGGTAAACCAGCGTGTCTGCTCCGGCACCCGAGGTGATGGTGTCGTCATAGGCGCTGCTGGTCAGCGTATCCGCCGCCGAGGTTCCGGTAATGGTCGGATGCAGCTCAATGGTGAACGAGTTGCTGATGAGGGTGCCGTCGGTTGAGGCCAGGGTGTAGCTAAACACCTCCTTGTGAGTGATGTTCTGCACGTTAATGTCGGCACTCAGCGCATAGGTATAACTACCGTCTGCGGCAATGCTTAAGGTGCCGTAATCACCCACCACCGCAGTACTGCCACTGCTGCTCACGGTGGTGGAATCACCGTGCTCATTGGTGATGGTCAGCGTACCGGTGTGACTGGTCGTGCTGTCGGCCCAGATGCTGCCGCTCACCGTGCTGTCGCTATCCGTCGTGGTTGAGGCTTCCGCAAACAGACTGTTTACAGCCAACAACGATGCCGTACCCGTTGAATGCACCAGATCAACGGTCAAGGTGGCCGTGGTGGCAACGCCCTGAGCATCTGTCACCGTATAGGTGAAGGTGTCTGCGGCTGGCAGTGTGTCGATATCCAACCCGGCCTTCAGCGTATAGGTGTAGTTGCCATGAGAGTCGATGGTTAACGTGCCGTAAGTGGTGCTGAACGAGGTACTGGTGCCCACCGTATGACCCGAAACCGAGGTTACCGCCGTACCTGATGGCACGGTACCGGCTACTGAGCTGGTATCGTTGGTCAGCAAGTTACCGGTGACGGTAGCCGCCACTGTTACCGCCATCACGGTGGTATCCGTGACCGTTGTGATGGTGGTGGTCGGCAGTAAGGAAACCCCGCCGGTCGAACCAATCACCACCGCATAAGTCCCGGTTCCCAGGTTGTTGTAGTTGATATTCGCCCCTGTCTTCGCGCCCAGATTGATCAATCCGGTCGAGAGATAGTTGTTGTTCACCGATACCAACGTCCAACCCGTACTGGTCTGCTGATAGAGATACACATTGTAGTTAGCAATCAGTGAGATACCGCTAACCGTACCATTCAAGGTCACGCTACGCGTATCGTCATTGCCTACGCTGAAGATATAAGCGTTACCGTTCGACAACACGCTGAGACCCAATACGGTTCCCAGATTCACCGTTGCCAGTGCTGAATGGCTGACGCTGGTGGTGCCGTTGTTTATCGTCGCGGTAGAGGTGGTGTAATCCACTTCTGTGAGGTCATTCGCCGCCACGATTTTGATCGCACCCAGCACAGTCGCCGTCGGCGATGTGTTGCCTGCTGCATCCGTCAGGGAGACAGACAACGTCGCTCCGGTGGTTTGCGCGGTTGTCAGCGTCACGGAGAAGCTGCCATTGCTGGCCACCGTGCCAGTGCCGATGGTGTTACCCCCGGCGTCTTTCACGGTAACCGTGGTACCGGCTTCGCCCGTACCCGTCAGGAGGGTACCTGCCGTGTTGACCGCCAGCCCGGTAGCTGCCGTCGGTGCCACGGTATCAACAATCACCGTTGCCGAAGTGGTGCCACTGATGTTGCCTGCCGTATCCGTTACTGTGACGCTTAACGAATGTGAACCATTAGCAAGTACCGCAGTGGTAAAGCTCCACGTACCACCAGCCCCGACAGAAACCGAGCCGAGGATCGTCGCGCCGTCATAGATAGTGACGCGACTGCCCACTTCTGCCGTTCCGCTCAGTACCGGCGTGGTATCTCTGGTCGAGCCGCCGCTCGGTACCGTCACGTTTGGTGTGACCGAATCGTTGGTGATAGTCAGCGTTGACGCGGTTGGTGCCACCGTATCCACCGTCAGGGTGACGGAGGCGTTCGGGCTGACGTTGCCCGCCGCATCGGTCGCCGTGACGTTCAGGGTATGCGTCCCTTCAGTCAGGGTGCTGGTGGTGAAGCTCCACGCCCCGTTGCTGCCTGCGGTGGTGGTGCCCAGCAGGGTAGCCCCGTCGTAGATGCTGATCTTCGCACCCGCCTCCGCCGTACCGCTCAACAACGGTGTGCTGTCGTTGGTGGTGCCGTTGTTGGGGATGGTGACCGGCGTACCATTGTTGTTGGTCGCCGTCAGACCCGTCACCGCCGCCGGGGCAACGGTGTCGATGATCACGCTGGCCGAGGTGGTGCCGCTGACGTTACCTGCCGCATCGGTCACCGTCACGCTCAGCGGATGGGTACCGTTGCTGAGGGTGGCGGTGGTGAAGCTCCAGGTACCTGCCCCGCCGACCGTCAGCGTGCCCAGCACCGTGCTGCCGTCATAGATGGTGACTTTGCTGCCGACTTCCGCCGTACCGCTCAGCACCGGAGTGCTGTCGTTGGTTGAACCGCCGCTCGGCACCACCGTGTTGGTGGCATCGTTGGTGATCACCAGCGTTGATGCCGCCGGGGCCACGGTATCCACCGTGATGATGGCCGAGGTGGTGCCGCTGACGTTACCGGCAGTGTCTTTCACCGTCACGCTCAGCGGATGAGTACCGTTGCTCAGCGCGCTGGTGGTGAAGCTCCAGGTACCGCCCGTCCCCACGGTGACGGAACCCAGCACCGTGCTGCCGTCGGAGATGGTGACCACCGAACCGGCCTCCGCCGTGCCGCTCAGGGTTGGCGTGTTGTCGTTGGTCGAGCCACCGCTCGGCACCGTCACGTTTGGCGTGACGTTATCCGCGGTGATGGTCAGCGTTGACGCCGCCGGGGCCGCCGTATCCACCGTCAGGGTGACGGAGGCGTTCGGGCTGACGTTGCCCGCCGCATCGGTCGCCGTGACGTTCAGGGTGTGCGGACCATCGGCCAGGGTGCTGGTGGTGAAGCTCCACGCCCCGTTGCTGCCTGCCGTCACCGTACCCAGCAGGGTCGCGCCGTCGTAGATGCTGACCTTCGCACCCGCCTCCGCCGTACCGCTGAGCGCCGGGGTGTTGTCGTTGGTGGTACCGTTGTTGGCAATCGCCACCGGCGTGCTGCCGTTGTTGTTGCTGGCCGCCAGACCCGTCACCGCTGCCGGGGCCACGGTGTCGATGATCACGCTGGCCGAGGTGGTACCGCTGACGTTACCTGCCGCATCGGTCACCGTCACGCTCAGCGGATGGGTACCGTTGCTGAGGGTGGCGGTGGTGAAGCTCCAGGTGCCGCCCGCACCGACCGTCAGCGTGCCCAGCACCGTGCTGCCGTCATAGATGGTGACTTTGCTGCCGACTTCCGCCGTGCCGCTCAGCACCGGGGTGCTGTCGTTGGTTGAACCGCCGCTCGGCACCACCGTGTTGGTGGCATCGTTGGTGATCACCAGCGTTGATGCCGCCGGGGCCACGGTATCCACCGTGATGGTGGCCGAGGTGGTGCCGCTGACGTTACCGGCGGTGTCTTTCACCGTCACGCTCAGCGGATGGCTGCCGTTGCTCAGCGCGCTGGTGGTGAAGTTCCAGGTACCGCCCGTCCCCACGGTGACGGAACCCAGCACCGTGCTGCCGTCGGAGATGGTGACCACCGAACCGGCCTCCGCCGTGCCGCTCAGGGTTGGCGTGTTGTCGTTGGTCGAGCCACCGCTCGGCACCGTCACGTTTGGCGTGACGTTATCCGCGGTGATGGTCAGCGTTGACGCCGCCGGGGCCGCCGTATCCACCGTCAGGGTGACGGAGGCGTTCGGGCTGACGTTGCCCGCCGCATCGGTCGCCGTGACGTTCAGGGTATGCGGACCATCGGCCAGGGTGCTGGTGGTGAAGCTCCACGCCCCGTTGCTGCCTGCCGTCACCGTACCCAGCAGGGTCGCGCCGTCGTAGATGCTGACCTTCGCACCCGCCTCCGCCGTACCGCTGAGCGCCGGGGTGTTGTCGTTGGTGGTACCGTTGTTGGCAATCGCCACCGGCGTGCTGCCGTTGTTGTTGCTGGCCGCCAGCCCCGTCACCGCTGCCGGGGCCACGGTGTCGATGATCACGCTGGCCGAGGTGGTGCCGCTGACGTTACCTGCCGCATCGGTCACCGTCACGCTCAGCGGATGGGTACCGTTGCTGAGGGTGGCGGTGGTGAAACTCCAGGTGCCGCCCGCACCGACCGTCAGCGTGCCCAGCACCGTGCTGCCGTCATAGATGGTGACTTTGCTGCCGACTTCCGCCGTACCGCTCAGCACCGGGGTGCTGTCGTTGGTTGAACCGCCGCTCGGCACCACCGTGTTGGTGGCATCGTTGGTGATCACCAGCGTTGATGCCGCCGGGGCCACGGTATCCACCGTGATGGTGGCCGAGGTGGTGCCGCTGACGTTACCAGCGGTGTCTTTCACCGTCACGCTCAGCGGATGAGTACCGTTGCTCAGCGCGCTGGTGGTGAAGCTCCAGGTACCGCCCGTCCCCACGGTGACGGAACCCAGCACCGTGCTGCCGTCGGAGATGGTGACCACCGAACCGGCCTCCGCCGTGCCGCTCAGGGTTGGCGTGTTGTCGTTGGTCGAGCCACCGCTCGGCACCGTCACGTTTGGCGTGACGTTATCCGCGGTGATGGTCAGCGTTGACGCCGCCGGGGCCGCCGTATCCACCGTCAGGGTGACGGAGGCGTTCGGGCTGACGTTGCCCGCCGCATCGGTCGCCGTGACGTTCAGGGTATGCGGACCATCGGCCAGGGTGCTGGTGGTGAAGCTCCACGCCCCGTTGCTGCCTGCCGTCACCGTACCCAGCAGGGTCGCGCCGTCGTAGATGCTGACCTTCGCACCCGCCTCCGCCGTACCGCTGAGCGCCGGGGTGTTGTCGTTGGTGGTACCGTTGTTGGCAATCGCCACCGGCGTGCTGCCGTTGTTGTTGCTGGCCGCCAGCCCCGTCACCGCTGCCGGGGCCACGGTGTCGATGATCACGCTGGCCGAGGTGGTGCCGCTGACGTTACCTGCCGCATCGGTCACCGTCACGCTCAGCGGATGGGTACCGTTGCTGAGGGTGGCGGTGGTGAAGCTCCAGGTGCCGCCCGCACCGACCGTCAGCGTGCCCAGCACCGTGCTGCCATCATAGATGGTGACTTTGCTGCCGACTTCCGCCGTACCGCTCAGCACCGGGGTGCTGTCGTTGGTTGAACCGCCGCTCGGCACCACCGTGTTGGTGGCATCGTTGGTGATCACCAGCGTTGATGCCGCCGGGGCCACGGTATCTACCGTGATGGTGGCCGAGGTGGTGCCGCTGACGTTACCGGCGGTGTCTTTCACCGTCACGCTCAGCGGATGGCTGCCGTTGCTCAGCGCGCTGGTGGTGAAGCTCCAGGTACCGCCCGTCCCCACGGTGACGGAACCCAGCACCGTGCTGCCGTCGGAGATGGTGACCACCGAACCGGCCTCCGCCGTGCCGCTCAGGGTTGGCGTGTTGTCGTTGGTCGAGCCACCGCTCGGCACCGTCACGTTTGGCGTGACGTTATCCGCGGTGATGGTCAGCGTTGACGCCGCCGGGGCCGCCGTATCCACCGTCAGGGTGACGGAGGCGTTCGGGCTGACGTTGCCCGCCGCATCGGTCGCCGTGACGTTCAGGGTATGCGGACCATCGGCCAGGGTGCTGGTGGTGAAGCTCCACGCCCCGTTGCTGCCTGCCGTCACCGTACCCAGCAGGGTCGCGCCGTCGTAGATGCTGACCTTCGCACCCGCCTCCGCCGTACCGCTGAGCGCCGGGGTGTTGTCGTTGGTGGTGCCGTTGTTGGCAATCGGTACCGCCGTCGTGCCGTTGTTGTTGCTGGCCGCCAGCGTTACTGCCGCCGGAGCCGTGACATCAATCACCACGGTTGCCGAGCTGGATGCCACACTGACGTTACCTGCGGCATCCGTTGCCCTGACGGTAAATACATGGCTACCTTCCGGCAGTGTTGCGGTAGTGAAGCTCCAGGTGCCGCCCGCGGTGGTGATGGCCGTTCCCAGCACCGTGCTGCCGTCATAGATAGTGATGGTGCTGTTCGCTTCCGCCGTACCGCTGAGGGTTGGTGTGCTGTCGTTGGTGGATGCGCCGTTAGCAATCACGGTGTTAGTGGTGTCGTTGGTCACCACCAGCGTCGCGACATCCGGTGCGTGCGTATCAACCGTAAAGGTCACTGCCGCCGAGTTGGCGCTGGTATTACCGGCCGCATCGGTCGCCGTGACGCTCAGCGTGTGGGAACCGTTGCTCAGGGTCGGCGTGTTATAACTCCAGACGCCCGACGCATCTGCCGTGGTCGATCCCACCACATCGGCGCCATCATAAATGGTGATCACCGCATTGGCTTCAGACGTGCCAGTCAGCAATGGCGTGCTGTCGTTGGTTGAGGAACCGTCGGCAATCTCCACCACCGTACCACCGGTGTCCTTACTGACCACCAGATCATCCACTGCATCAGGTGCTGTGGTATCGACGGTGATATTGATGGTGCTCGACGTTGCACCTGGATTGCCAAGACCATCCACCGTTGTGATGAACAGTGCATGGTCACCATCGGCTAACGCCGGATTAGGGGTAAAGGTCCACTGTCCACTGGCATCAACCAGAACAGAACCCAGCACCGTCGCGCCATCGTGGATGGTGATCACATCATCCTCGGCAGCCAGACCGCTCAGCACAGGCGTGCTGTCTTTGGTATCCGCACCATCAGACAACGACACCAGGGTGCTACCGCTATCGTCGGTAATCTCCAGGGTACTGGTGGCCGGCGGCATCCCGGCGTTAATGGTAACGTCAAAAGCAGGTGAGGACGCCGCGCTGACGTTTCCTGCCGGATCAGTCACGGTGACCGTGAAGCTATGGGAACCATTACTTAATGCCGCTGGCGTAAAGCTCCATGCCCCTGCGGTTGCGGTGACGGTGCCCAACAATGTATTGCCATCGTAGATCGAAATCACATCGCCAGTCGTTGCACTGCCGCTCAGCGTCGGGGTGCTGTCATCGGTGGTATCACCGCTTGCCAGCTCACCGGTCTGTCCACCAGCATCATCCGTAACCACAAAATCGTTTATGGCATCCGGTGCAACGGTGTCGATAGTAACGGTGTAGTCAGCCGACAAGGCACTGGTGTTACCCGCCGCATCAGTTACCGAGACATTAAAGGTATAGGGACCATCAGTTAACGCGCTGGTTTCAAAGCGCCATACACCATTATCCCCTACCGTCGTGCTGCCAATTAACACATCATCCTGATAGATATTCACCGTGGTGCCTGCGGTGGCATTACCACGCAATACCGGCGTCTCGTCGTTGGTCGAACCGCCATTAGCGACCACGAACGGCGTAGTACCGTCGTTGTCGTAGATAGCAAAGTTGGTAACCGGATCAGGAGTTACCGTGTTGACCGTCACGGTGACCGAGGTGGTCGAACTCACGTTTCCTGCCTCGTCAGTGACGGTAACATTCAACGTATGCGTGTCGTTCGAGAGGGTTGGCGTGGTGTAGTTCCAGTTACCATCACCGTCTGTCGTGGTGGTACCCAGCAAGGTTGTTCCGTCATAAACCGAGATAATGCTGTCCGGTTCAGCGGTACCCACCAGCTCAGGGGTGTTATCGTTGGTGGCGCCGCCATCAGGTATCACCACGGACGGCGTGCTGTCGTTATTTTGCAGTACCAGATCGCCAACCGGTTCCGGTGCTGTGGCATCTACCGCTACCGTAAAGGTGGTAGAGGCAGTGCTGACGTTGCCGTTCACATCGGTGACGGTGGCGCTCAGGGTATGCGAGCCATCAATCAGGGTTGGTGTACTGAAGCTCCAGTTGCCATCCGCATCCGCGGTGGTTGAACCAATCACTACGCTGCCATCATAGATGGTGATAATGCTGTTCTCTTCCGCCGTCCCCGTCAGCAACGGTGTGTTGTCATTGGTGGTGTCGCCATCAGCAAGTGGAACAGGCGTTGTTCCGTCGTCATTGCTGACCACAATACTGGTGGCAATCGGTGCACTGGTGTCCAGCGTGAAGTTGATTGGCGTTGACGCGTCACTGGTGTTGCCAGCCGCATCGGTGACGGTGACACTCAGGCTGTGCGATGTTCCGGTTAGCGTCGGTACACTGAAGCTCCACTGACCGTTGTTATCGACAGTTGCACTGCCAATGACGGTGCTGCCGTCACTGATGGTGACGACACTACCTGCCTCAGCACTTCCTGACAGCAGCGGTGTGCTGTCATTGGTCGTGCCGTTGTTCGGGATACCCACCGCCGTGGTGCCGTTATCATTACTGAGCGTGATACCGGTTGCCACGTCTGGCGCCGTTGCATCGACCTGTACGCTGATGGTCGCAGGTGCACTGACGTTGCCGGCGGCATCTGTCGCGGTCACGCTCAGGGTATGAGAACCATCAGCCAATACGCTGGTGGTGTAACTCCAGGTCCCCGTGTTATCAACCACCAGCGAGCCAAGCACACCGTTCTCATCGGAGATGGTGATGATATCCCCTTCTTCACCTGAACCACTGAGAACCGGGGTGTTGTCATTGGTTAACCCGCCATCCGGGATCGCCACAGAACCGCCACCAATATCGTTGCTCAGGGTAAGTTCGGCGATGGTCGGGGCAACAGTATCAACGGTCACCGTCAGCGGATCGCTCACATCACTGACGTTTCCAGCGCTGTCCGTCACGGTGACGGTCAGACTATGCTCACCATCGGTCAGCGTTGGGGTGGTGAAGCTCCAGTTGCCATCGGCATCCACCAGCGCGGTTCCCAGCACGTTACTGCCATCCGAAACCGTCACGATACTGTTCGCTTCAGCGGTACCGCTCAACACCGGGGTGTTGTCGTTAGTCGCGCCGCCAGCGGCAATCTCGGTATCGGTCTGGTCATTGGTCAGCAGGAGATTATCCGCTGCGTCAGGTGCCTCGCTGTCAATGGTGAAGCCGATAACAGCAGAGTTTGCACTGGTGTTGCCCGCCGGGTCAGTGACGGTGACACTGAGATTGTGTTCGCCTTGATCCAATGCACCAGTGGTAAAGGTCCAGGTTCCATCGGTGCCGACCACCGTTGAGCCAAGCAACGTCGTGCCGTCATAGACATTAATGATGTTGCCCGCATCAGAGCTACCGGTGAGTTCCGGAGTAGGGTCATTCGTGAAGCCACCATCAGCAATCGGAACGAGGGTACTGCCTTCGTTATTGTTGACCACCAAATCGGCCACGGGATCCGGGGCTGCGGTATCGATGGTGATGGCGACTGCCGGTGAGGCAGGTCCGGTGTTTCCGGCAGCATCGGTGACGGTGGTGGTAAGACTGTGCGCGCCTTCACTCAATACCGGTGAAGTGAAACTCCAGTTGCCATCGCCATCGACCGTCGCCGTACCCAGTACGTTACTGCCTTCCGCCACCGTGACCGTACTGCCCGGTTCAGCGGTACCGCTCAACACCGGTGTCGTATCGTTGGTCGCCCCCGACGTGATCGGTACCAACGAACCGCTGGCATCAGAACTGAGTTGCAGATTGCTGGCAGCCACTGGAGGCTGCGTATCAATGGTTACCGCCAGCGGATCGGACGCGGTGCTGACGTTACCTGCCGTGTCGGTGACCGTCACCGTCAGGCTGTGATCGCCGTCTGTCAGCGTTGGCGTGGTGAACGTCCAGTTGCCATCGATATCGGTCAGGGCGGTCCCCAGCACATTGCTGCCATCTGAAACCGTCACAATGCTGTTGGCTTCAGCCGTGCCACTCAACACCGGGGTGTTGTCGTTAGTGGCTCCGCCTGCCGCAATCGGTGTATCGGTCGCGTCATTGGTGAGTTGCAGATTATCCGCCGGATCGGGCGCTTCGCTGTCCACGGTGAAATCTATGGTGTCAGAGTTAGCACTGGTGTTTCCGGCAGCGTCGCTGACCGTGACGCTCAGGCTATGCGCGCCCTGGTCCAGTTCTGGGGTGATATAGCTCCATGTGCCGTCCGCACCAACGGATGTTGAGCCCAACAACGTCGTGCCATCGTAGACATTGACGATGCTGCCCGCCTCCGCCGTACCGGTCAGCTCCGGTGTCGCATCGTTGGTGAGATTACCCTCAGTGATCGGCACCAGCGTACTGCCTTCGTTGTTGTTGACCACCAGATCAGTCACAGCATCCGGTGCAGCGGTATCGATATCGAAATTCACCACAGAGGAGGATGGGCCGATGTTACCTGCGGCATCGGTCACCGTGATACTCAACGCATGGCTGCCATCCAGTAACGGCGTGGTAATGAAACTCCAGTTACCACTGCCATCGGTGGTCACACTGCCAATCACATCGGTGCCATCGTAAATGGTGATCAGGCTATTCGCCTCTGCCGTACCGCTCAGTTCCGGTGAGTTGTCGTTAGTCAGCCCCCCGTTGGTGATTGGGACGTCGGTACTGCCATTATTGTTGTTGAGAACAAAGTCGGCGGCGTCTGGTGCCGTGGTATCAACGGTCAACGCCACCATATTACTCGGCGCGCTCACATTTCCGGCGAGATCGGTCTCCGTGACCATCAGATTGTGATCGCCATCGGTCAGGGTTTGCGGCGTGAAGTTCCAGCTACCGGTGGTTGCATCCGCCTGTACCGAACCGATCACCGCCATATTGTCGTAAATGGTGATGATGCTGCCCGCTTCTGCCGTACCGCTCAAGGTTGGCGTGCTGTCACCGGTCAGACCGTTAAGCGTATCGCCATTGTCATTTTCTGCCGTCAGATTGGTTACCGGATCGGGCGCGGTGGTATCCACAGTGACAAGGATAGGATCGGAGGCATCGCCAGTATTGCCGGCCGCATCGGTTACGGTCGTCGTCAGGCTGTGATCACCTTCATCCAGTGCCGGAGAGGTAAAGCTCCAGTTACCGTCACCATCTACAGTCGCGGTTCCCAACACGTTAGCGCCATCAGAAACTGTCACGGTACTACCCGGCTCCGCCGTACCACTCAATATCGGCGTGGTATCGTTGGTCGCACCCGTGGTAATCGGCACCAGCGTGCCACTGGTATCGCTACTGAGTTGTAAGTTATCGGCTGCCGCCGGGGCAGTCGTATCAATGGTGACCGCGATCGGATCGGATGCCGGGCTGGCATTGCCTGCCGGATCGGTCACGATGGCTGTCAGGCTATGATCACCTTCATCCAGCGCAGGGGTGGTAAAGCTCCAGTTTCCGTCGCCATCTACGGTCGCCGTTCCCAGCACGTTACTGCCATCGGACACCGTGACCGTGCTACCCGGCTCCGCCGTACCACTCAATACCGGCGTGGTATCACTGGTGCTGCTCCCAGCTGCAATCGGTACGGAGGTACCACCGGAATCATTACTGAGTTGCAAACCACTGGCCGCAACCGGTGGTTGGGTATCCACTGAAAACGCCAGCGGATCAGAGGCTGTACTGGTGTTTCCTGCCGGGTCGGTGACGGTGGCCGTCAGACTGTGATCGCCTTCTGCCAGCACAGGGGTGGTGAAACTCCAGTTACCATCACCGTCAACCGTGGTGGTTCCCAGCACCGTGTCACCATCTGACACGGTAATGGTACTGCCTGGCTCTGCCGTGCCGCTTAATACCGGCGTGGTGTCGTTAGTCGCACCACCCGCAGCTACCGGCACAGACGTACCACTTGAATCATTGCTGAGTTGCACACCATCTACGGGATCGGGTGCGGTGGTATCGATGGTGATCGCAAGCGGGTCCGAAGCATCGCTGGTATTACCCGCGGGGTCGGTCACCGTCGCTGTCAGGCTATGATCACCTTCATCCAGCGCAGGGGTAGTAAAGCTCCAGTTACCATTGCCATCTACGGTCGCCGTTCCCAGCACGTTAGTGCCATCAGACACCGTCACCGTGCTTCCTGGCTCCGCCGTACCACTCAATATCGGCGTGGTATCGTTGGTGGTGCCGGCAGTGACGGGGACCGATGTCCCGGTGACATCGCTGCTGAGTTGCAAGCCCGTCGCTACATCAGGTGCGGTGGTGTCAACGGTAAAATCAATGGCCGCAGAAGGCGGGCTGGTGTTGCCTGCCGGATCGGTCACGGTCGCCGTCAGACTATGATCACCCTCACCCAGAGCGGGGGTAATAAAACTCCAGTTACCGTCGTTATCCACCGTGGTGGTGCCCAGCACATCGTTACCGTCAGAAACGGTAATGATGCTGCCCGGATCGGCGGTTCCACTCAGTACCGGAGTGGTATCATTCGTCGCCCCACCAGCAGCAACTGGCACCGGTGTACCACCATCGTTATTACTGAGTTGCACATCACCCGCAATGGCTGGCGCGGTGGTGTCAATGGTGACAGTGACCGGATCCGAAGCCGGACCGGTATTCCCTGCCGCATCGGTCACCGTTGCCGTCAGGCTGTGATCGCCTTCGCCCAATGGGTCAGGTGTAAAGCTCCAGTTGCCATTACTGTCAACAGTTGCGGTCCCCAGCACGGTGTCGCCATCGGAAATGGTCACGGTGCTGCCCGGTTCCGCTGTTCCCGTTAACACCGGTGTGGTGTCGTTGGTGACGCCGCCGTCCGCAACAGGTACCGGTGTCCCGCTCAGGTCATTACTGAGTTGCAGGCCGCTCGCCGCTTCTGGTGCGGTGGTGTCTACCGTGACAGCGATAGGGCTGGAAGCCAGGCCCGTATTGCCCGCCGTATCGGTCACCGTGGTGGTCAGGCTATGATCGCCCTCATCCAGTGCAGGGGTGGTGTAGCTCCAGTTACCGTCGCTATCGGTGATCGCGGTACCCAGCACAGTATCGCCGTCAGAAATGGTGACAGTGCTGCCGGGTTCGGCGGTACCGCTAAGTACCGGCGTCGTGTCATTAGTCGCACCCGACGTGATCGGTACTGCTGTGCCGCTCGTGTCATTGCTCAGTTGCAGGTTGTCAGCAACCGCTGGCGGCGTGGTATCTACGGTGAACACAAACGGATCGGTGGCTTCGCTGGTGTTACCCGCCTGGTCGGTCACGGTGGTGGTCAGGCTATGCTCACCTTCCGTCAATGTGGGTAGCGTGAAGCTCCAGTTACCGTCGTTATCCACTGTGGCCGTGCCCAGCAAATTGTCACCATCCTGGATGGTCACGATGCTGCCGGGTTCCGCGCTGCCACTCAGTACCGGGGTGTTGTCATTGGTTGCGCTACCCGGTTCGATCGGCACCGGAGTACCGCTTTCGTCATTACTGAGCTGCAATCCGCCCGCGGCACCCGTCGCCACCGTATCGATGGTGATGGTGATGGTGTCAGAATTGGTAATGTTGCCGTTGATATCCGTGATGGTGGCCTGGAAGGCATGCGATCCATCAACCAGCGTGCCAGGCGTGAAGACCCACTGACCATTACTGTCAGCAGTGACGCTGCCCAGTACGGTGGTGCCGTCATACAGGGTGATCAGGTTGCCTGCACCCGCCAGGCCACTCAGCACTGGCGTGCTGTCATGGGTAAAATCGCCATCAGCCAACTGCACCAGGGTGTTGCCGCTATCATCCGTTACCTGGAGAGAGCTGGTTGCCGCTGGCAGATCGGCATTGATGGTTACGTTGAACGGCGTGGTTGTCGGACTAACATTACCGGCCGCATCGGTCACCGTAACGGTCAGGCTGTGATTGCCGTTGGTTAACGCTTCTGGTGTGAAGCTCCAGTTGCCGTCACTGCCCACGGTGACAGTACCCAATAGCGTATCGCCATCGTAAACGCTGACGACGGTATTCGCCTCGGCCTGACCACTCAGGGTTGGCGTGCTGTCATCACTGAATCCACCCGACGTAAGGGGTCCCTGACTGTCGCCCACATCATCGGTCACTGTCAGGCCGCTGGCTGCCGCAGGCGGTACGGTATCGACGGTAAAACTGATGGGATCGGACGCCGGGCTGGTGTTGCCCGCCGCATCGCTCACCGTGGTGGTCAGACTGTGGTTGCCATCACTCAGCACTGGAGTCGTGAAGCTCCAACTGCCATCGCTGCCGACTGTTGCCGTGCCAAGCACCGTGTTACCGTCGGAAATTGTGACGGTGCTGCCGGGTTCAGCCGTGCCGCTCAATTGCGGAGAACTGTCGTTGGTGGCACCACCCGCCGCAATCGGAACGACAGTACTGCCGTTATTGCCCCCGAGCTGCAAATCACCGGCCGCCGCCGGTGCCTGGGTATCAATGACGATATTGATGGTGATGGAGTCAGTGATGTTGCTGTTAACAT
This sequence comes from Pantoea sp. X-Soil-TKNS-1279, assembly GCF_059730565.1. Taxonomy (NCBI): domain Bacteria; kingdom Pseudomonadati; phylum Pseudomonadota; class Gammaproteobacteria; order Enterobacterales; family Erwiniaceae; genus Pantoea; species Pantoea sp. X-Soil-TKNS-1279. The sequence goes on from NZ_AP035948.1 coordinate 3,537,551, forward strand.
CCGTGATGGTGGCATGGAACGAATGTGGACCATCATCCAGCGTGGTCGGGGTAAAGCTCCATTGCCCATTGCTGCCTGCCACCACGCTGCCTAACAAGGTTGTGCCGTCATACAGTGTGATCAGGGTATTCGCCCCGGCCAGACCGCTCAACGCCGGCGTGCTGTCCTGAGTGTTGGCACCATTGGCCAGTTGTACCAGGGTATTGCCGCTGTCATCGGTGACCTGCAATGAACTGGTCGCCGGTGGCAAATCTGCCGCAACGACTGCATCAAACGCAGGTGTGGCAGGGCTGACATTACCTGCGCTATCGGTCACTGTCACCGTCAGGCTGTGGCTACCATTGGTCAACGCCGGAGTAGTAAAGCTCCAGTTCCCATTCACGTCGGTGGTGGTTTGCCCCAGCAACGTCGTGCCGTCATACACGCTGATCACGCTATTGGGCTCAGCCTGACCGCTCAGGGTCGGCGTGTTGTCATCGGTGGAGACACCCGAGGTGATCGGCCCCTGACTGTCGCCCACGTTGTCAGTTACCGTCAGGCCGCTAGCCGCCGCCGGTGGCGTAGTATCGACGATAAAATTGATGGGATCGGATGCCGGGCTGGTGTTCCCCGCCGGGTCGCTCACGGTGGTGGTCAGGCTGTGTTGCCCCTCACCTAACGCCGGGGTGGTGAAACTCCAGTTGCCATCACTGCCGACAACCGCCGTACCGAGCACGGTGGTGCCATCAGAAATGGTGACGGTACTGCCCGGTTCAGCTGTACCCGTCAACACCGGAGTGGTGTCATTGGTTGATCCCCCCGCAGGTACCGGTATCACGGTGCTGCCTTCGTTGTTACCGAGTTGCAAATCACCGGCCGCTTCTGGGGCCACCGTATCAATAATGATAAGAATGGTGTTGGAATCAGTCACATTGCCGTTAGCATCTGTGATGGTGGCATGAAAGGTATGTGTACCATCGGCCAGCGTGCCTGGGGTAAACACCCATTGCCCATCCGTGCCAGCCACGACGCTACCCAACAAGGTATTTCCGTCATACAGGGTAATAAGGGCGTTTGCCGTTGCCAGCCCCGTCAGTACCGGGGTGGTGTCACGCGTGCTGGATCCATCAAGCAGCTGCACCAGGGTGTTGCCGCTGTCATCCGTCACCTGCAACGACGTGGTGGCTGGTGGGAAACCTGCCGCAATGTTGACATCAAACGCCGGGGTTGCCGGGCCGACATTCCCCGCCGCATCCGTCACGGTAACGGTGAGGCTATGGCTACCATTGCTCAGCGCCGGGGTAGTAAAGCTCCAGCTACCGTTCGCATCTGTCACGGCACTGCCCAGCAGCGTCTGACCATCATAGATTTTGATGATGCTATTGGCTTCAGCCTGGCCGCTTAAGGTGGGTGTGTTGTCATCTGTGGTCGCGCCGGAAGTCAGTGGCCCCTGACTCCCCCCGACATCGTCTGTCACCACCAAAGCGCTGGCAGCTACCGGTGCCACGGTATCGACAGCGAAGTTGATAGGATCAGATGCAGCGCTGGTATTGCCCGCAGCATCGGTAACGGTCGTGGTAATACTGTGAGATCCATCCGCCAGCGTTGGCGTGGTGAAGCTCCAGCTGCCATCTGCGCCGACCACCACGGTGCCCAGCAAGGTCGACCCGTCGTAAATGCTGACGATGCTGCCCGCTTCAGCCGTTCCGCTTAAGGTCGGCGTATTGTCATCGGTGTTGGTGCCACTGGTAATCGCTCCCTGAATGGCGCCGGCATTATCGGTCAAAGCAAGGTTACTGGCCGTGCCGGGTGCGGTGGTATCGCCGCCACCGCCGGGAATGGTACCACCGCCGCCGGGATTAGTGCCGCCACCGCCGTTATCACCGCCGCCAGCATTATTGCTACCCCCTTCGGAACCACTACTGCCTGTGGTTCCCGCAAACATCGCACCAAGCCCCGCCAGCAGTGCACCTCCCATACCAAAGGCGGCAATGGCGTTATCATGGGTGGTATTTGCTGCTAACAGGCCATCGGTACTGTCGATAGAAACATACTGGAAGCCATCACCACCAGGATTCTCCACCCACCATAAAGCGCCCTTGTCATCCTGTAGCACAAGGTCACTTTCGCCATTCGGCCCATAAAAATTATGAATAACAAGATGTTCACCCGACTTCGTTGTAATAACGAGGTCATTACCATTGCGTGTGTAAGATTTAATATCTGATTGATTCAGATTGAGTTTAACCAAACTCGGAGTGGTTAACGTCACTTCGCTTCCGTTAGTCAGCGAGGCGATCGTGCCTCCTTTAGGCGTTACTGAGATATTATTCATTTTCTCTATATTCCACCGAGGTTATTAGAATCCATAAAAACGCCCGAAATCCGCAGATCCCGGTCTCACCAGTGAATAAACGTTGGATATTCACTCTTTCTCTTTGACGACCTCATACATGCTGATGATGAAATCGTACTGAGCCTTGTTAAGCCGCCATCCTGGTAATGGGGACGTTTTATTTCTTAAAATAACAACGGGGAAAATATCGTTTTTATCTATTGGCACTGCGTGAACTACATGAAACTCCTTAAATTCTTTTTTTGGCACAGTTGTTTTCCGCATGGATCGGAGGTGCTGGTGGCGCCCCATGATTTATTAATAAAATCATCAAGATATACGCCATCCCAATGATAGCCCTGCATACCGTATATCGTTTTATGCGCCAGAATCTCGATATGACGTTGATTCTCAACACCCTCAATAATCACGCCACTGCATAAATCGTTGAGATGGCCTAACAACAGATCAAATATATGGCTTTCGCCATACTGCCAAAAAAACGCTTTATCAATCTTGACACACTCAAATATTCCGCTACTCATCATGGTGAGGCTGGAATATCCCGGACCAAAGTCATCCAGCCATAAGGGCGCAATTTTTGCCAACCCCTTTAAAATTAATAGATCTGCATGAGTAAAGCGGGCGATGAAAAATGCGGATATTTCAAAGCGAAAGAAAGGCAACAGTGCCAGTCTTTGTTGAGTTTTTTCATCAGAAAAAATGCTGGAAACAATATCCCTGTTAATGTTCACACTAATGATCTGCCGGAATCCCTTTTGATAGAGTCGCTCCAGTTGATCTATTTGTCGCAGGAATAGTTGCCATTTCTGCTCCACGGGTAAGTGGCTGAAAAAACCCGCTTCTCTTGCCGGATTCCTCATATGCTTAATATCAGCATCGTCCACAAAGCGCGTCAGCAATTCCCAGGCAAAAAGGGTGCCGGATAATCCGTAAACAGGTTCCAGTATAAAAGTGTATTGTTGCGGATTGCTCATCAACGCGCCCTTTTGCCACGATCTGACGCACCTTAAAATGTCAGAATTTCTCATGTTAAACACAAGGAAAACATTGGTAAAACTTAACACCTTAACTGAAGGTTAACGTATAACTTACAGTTTGAGAAATAGGTTAAGCCAAGACATTCGCACATTTTGATAGGAATGGCGTATTGATTTTCATCTTGCAGCCGGTGAAATTATGACAACCGTTTCAGACAATTCCTGGAAAAAATAATATTTTTTCCCACCTTGACAGAAATGATTTCATGTTAACTATTTGATTTTAATTTAAAAAAATATATGAATGGTTGAGTTTTGGATTTCTTTTGTCAAAGTTACAGAATCGGCATGAGAAGATTTTTTCCAAAAAGCGTCGAAAAGCATTTAGTTAATGACAGTTATTATTTCACCACCAATGATCAAATTTTAATTATGCATAAAAAATATAACATAACAGAAAACCTGCTTTATAAGGCCAAATGACCTTACTGAATTAATGGGTATTTCCCGTGTGTAATGGATTGCGGCTTCGCTTTTTCAAATAAATGAATGAGATAGCGATATTGTGTCTGCGCCATTCCATCTTTAAATGACAAGAGAAATTACCACGGTGATCACGATCGCAATTTTAATAAAAAAGACAGGAGTGAAAAAATAGTGGAGAAATAAATGGACCGAGCCACGAACGTGGCCCGGTGAAGAGACGATTAATTATTCGTCTTCAAGATAGGTATAACCGTACAAACCGCTCTCAAACTCTTCCAGGAACTGCGCACGCAGATCTTCGTCTATATCGGTTTGCTTCACCTGATTACGGAACAGCGTCATCAGTTCTGCCGGGTTGAGCTGCACATATTCCAGCATATCTGCCACTGTATCGCCTTCATCTGAAAGCTGAACTTCCACGCTGCCATCCTGGAAAGCAAACACGTCAACCGCTTCGGTATCGCCAAACAAGTTATGCATGTTGCCGAGAATTTCCTGATACGCGCCCACCATAAAGAAGCCCAGCATCGGCGGGTTGTCGATATCGTATTCCGGCATCGGCATGGTGGTGGCAATGCCGTCGCCATCCACATAGTGATCGATAGTGCCATCTGAATCGCAGGTGATGTCGAGTAGCACCGCACGACGTTGCGGCATTTTGTTCAACCCTTCCAGCGGCAACACCGGGAAGAGTTGATCGATACCCCAGGCATCCGGCATCGACTGGAACAGCGAGAAGTTGACGTAAATCTTGTCAGCCATACGCTCCTGCAACTCATCGATAATCGGGCGATGAGCACGGTTGCTCGGATCAAGGTGCTGCTGGATGTAATGACAGATGCTGAGGTAAAGCTGTTCCGCCCAAGCGCGCTGACGCAGATCATAAGTGCCGGACGAGTAACCGGTATGGATGTCAAACAGATCCATCTGGCTGTCGTGCAACCACTCACGCAGCGAGCGACGCACGTTCGGTTCGTGCATCTCCTGCCAGGTATCCCACATGCTCTGGATTGGGCGTGGCGCATCTACATCCGGCGCTTCCGGGTTGCTAAATTCGTTGCGCTCAACACCAATAATATTGGACACCAGCACGGTGTGATGAGCGGTTACCGCACGACCCGATTCGGTAATCACCGTAGGATGCTCAAGACCGTGTTCATCACAGGCATCACCAATCGCCCAAATCACGTTGTTAGCGTATTCATTCAGGCCGTAGTTAACCGAGCAATCGGACTGTGAACGTGTTCCTTCATAATCCACACCCAGACCGCCGCCGACGTCAAAACATTTGATGTTAACGCCAAGCTTCGCCAGCTCTACATAGAAACGGGCTGACTCACGCACCCCGGTAGCGATATCGCGAATATTCGCCATCTGCGAACCAAGGTGGAAATGCAGCAATTGCAGGCTATCGATACGACCCGCTTTACGCATGATCTCCACCAGCTGCAACACCTGCGACGCCGCCAGACCAAATTTGGATTTTTCACCGCCGCTCGACTGCCATTTACCGGAGCCTTGCGATGCCAGACGGGCACGAATACCGAGGCGAGGCACGACATTCAGCCGTTCTGCCTCTTCCAGCACCATGCGTACCTCAGTCATCTTCTCGATCACCAGATACACCTTGTGACCGAGTTTCTCACCAATCAACGCCAGACGTATGTATTCGCGGTCTTTGTAGCCGTTACAGACGATAACGGTTCGGGTTTTACCCGCATGCGCCAATACCGCCATCAGCTCCGCCTTGGAACCAGCTTCCAACCCCAGCGGTTCGCCGGAGTTGACCAGCGACTCAATCACACGTTTGTGCTGGTTTACCTTGATGGGATACACCAGGAAGTAGTCACCTTTATACCCGTAGGATTCGCGGGCACGTTTGAAGGCACCGTTAATCGAACGCAGACGGTGCTGCAAAATCTGTGGGAAGCAAAACAGCGCGGGCAGGCGCTGACCATCAGCTTCACGCTCTTTCACCAGTTTGGCGAGGTCGACACGAACTTCCGGCATGTCCGGATCCGGGCACACGCTGATGTGGCCCAATTCGTTGACGTCGTAATAGTTATTACCCCACCAGGCAATATTGTAGGTGCGCAGCATTCGGCTCGCTTCCTGATCATTCATCGCCACCTCCTGCATGGAGCGGAGTACACCCTGTTCGCCAGCTGACGAACCCTTGATATTCTTCATGTCGTCAGACATCACGAACCTCAATTTTCCGTTGAAATATGAAAAAGTTGCCGGGTTTTGTCGTTATTACGCCGGGATAAAATTGCCCCATTCTGCCTGCTTATCCTCAAGAGCTGCTGACGTTAAGTGTAAAACACCAGGCCGGGATGCGTGCAACCGTGCCAGAAATAGCCTGGCAGTGCCATCATCACCCGAGCGTGAAAAAAATCACCAGGATTGTAGGAACAAGTTAGCCGGCGCTCGTGTCGGGATAATTACCGCAACGAACAAAACTTCGACTGGAGTGAAAAACAGAAGTGGAAATGGAAAGGATTGCCAACGCGCACGTTGAGCGCAGTGAACCGTAAAAAGAGAAAGGGTGGTTCATTACTTTTATCACCTCCAACGCATGGGGAAAACATGCGGGAAACGGCCTGGGTGAAAGCCAGATACACACATATCTGACGGGCGCGACGCACGGCGGCGTCATCCTTTTGGGCTGTGGTCGACAGCAGCGGCGATTTATACAGCCTGACGCATAAAATTGCAAAAGCTTTTGCCCGACCGGCCGATACCCAGATCAATACGGTGATCCGTGTCAGGAAAATTTTCCAGTTCAGCTGTTGCGTAAAATGCGGAAACAGAAAAAGGGCTGGTAATTCGCTCAGTGAGTAACCTAAAATAGCCGTCCAGATGGTCATCCATCTAAACTGGTTAACATCCAAGCTTTCTTACTGCTCGCGGCTTTGCCTGAAGGGGCGTCGAGCCTGGCACAACCTCGCTTACGCTATGCAGTCGAATTCAAACCATTTGTAAGGTAAAGAACAGAATGGCTAAACACCTTTTTACGTCTGAGTCCGTATCAGAAGGACATCCTGATAAAATCGCTGACCAAATTTCTGACGCCGTGCTCGACGCCATCCTTGAACAGGATCCGAAAGCTCGTGTGGCCTGCGAAACTTACGTGAAAACCGGTATGGTGCTGGTTGGCGGTGAAATCACCACCAGCGCATGGGTTGATATCGAAGAGATCACCCGTAATACCGTTCGTGAAATTGGCTATGTTCATTCCGATATGGGCTTCGATGCCAACTCTTGCGCAGTACTGAGCGCCATTGGTAAACAGTCTCCGGACATCAACCAGGGCGTTGACCGTACCGACCCGCTGGAACAAGGTGCTGGCGATCAGGGCCTGATGTTTGGCTACGCCACCAACGAAACTGACGTTCTGATGCCTGCTCCGGTGACCTATGCGCACCGTCTGGTCCAGCGTCAGGCTGAAGTACGTAAAAACGGCACCCTGCCGTGGCTGCGTCCGGATGCAAAAAGCCAGATCACTTTCCAGTACGATGGCGGCAAAATTGTCGGTATCGATGCCGTGGTACTGTCGACTCAGCACGCGGAAGAGATTTCCCAGACTGACCTGCGTGAAGCGGTAATGGAAGAGATCATCAAGCCGGTACTGCCGACTGAGTGGATCAACGCCAGCACCAAATACCACATTAACCCGACTGGCCGTTTCGTTATCGGTGGCCCAATGGGTGACTGCGGTCTGACCGGTCGTAAAATCATCGTAGATACCTACGGCGGCATGGCGCGTCACGGCGGCGGTGCTTTCTCTGGTAAAGACCCATCAAAGGTTGACCGTTCTGCGGCTTACGCAGCACGCTACGTGGCAAAAAACATTGTTGCGGCTGGCCTGGCTGACCGTTGTGAGATCCAGGTTTCCTACGCAATCGGCGTGGCAGAACCGACATCGATCATGGTGGAAACTTTCGGTACTGAGAAAGTGGCAACCGAGCAACTGACCCTGCTGGTACGTGAGTTCTTTGACCTGCGTCCGTACGGTCTGATCCAGATGATGGACCTGCTGAAGCCTATCTACAAAGAAACTGCCGCTTACGGTCACTTTGGCCGCGAACACTTCCCATGGGAAAAAACCGACAAAGCTGCACAGCTGCGCGAAGCTGCTGGTTTGTAAGTTTATCCCCCTGCGGTTCAAGTAAGGGAGGCCAATGGCCTCCCTTACTATTTCTCACATCCGTCGCGGCGCGATTTATCGCGCATTTTTTTCGTGCCAGAAACCAAAGCGCGCGATAAATCGCATCGTTACATTTCGGGTCAGCTTTTCCATTAACAACAAATTGTTAACGATTACATTTTGAAACGCTTTAAATATCTGAGATTTAGGAATTTTGCAGCGTGGTTATTCCAGTAAAAATGCGTTATTTTCAGCGTCGTCTGATAGCCGATATTTAGAATGATGTCAGAAACTTAAAGGGTGCTATACCTTACTGGTTACAGAACCATTTTGGGCGAAAAATGCTGAATGACAGGGATTCAGCGAGTGTAACCGATTACATTCATGTGATCTTCCTCACTTTTTCCCGCAAGCAGGTTCCTTAACATTGATAAAAACAACGATAGATAAATTTGGAGGCAATATGCCTGGCAATACTCATAAAAGCAGAACCTCAAATAAGGCGATGACCTTGTTTGTCTGCTTTCTCGCGGCTCTGGCCGGCCTGCTGTTCGGTCTGGATATCGGCGTTATCGCTGGTGCCCTGCCCTTTATCGCTAAAGACTTTAACGTTACCTCCCACCAGCAAGAGTGGATCGTCAGCTCCATGATGTTTGGTGCAGCAGTGGGTGCTATCGGCAGCGGCTGGATGTCATCACAACTGGGTCGTAAAAAAAGCCTGATGGCCGGTGCCATTCTGTTTGTGATTGGCTCCCTGTGGTCAGCCTTTGCCCCCAACCCGGAAATGCTGATTGTTGCCCGTGTGGTACTCGGTCTGGCAGTCGGTGTAGCGTCTTACACTGCGCCACTGTATTTGTCTGAAATCGCACCGGAAAAAATCCGCGGCAGTATGATCTCCCTGTATCAGCTGATGATCACCATTGGTATTCTGGCCGCGTACCTGTCCGACACCGCGTTCAGTGACGCAGGTGCATGGCGCTGGATGCTGGGTGTCATCACCATTCCGGCAATCCTGCTATTGGTAGGGGTGGTATTTCTGCCAAACAGCCCGCGTTGGCTGGCGGCGAAGGGTAACTTCCGCGATGCGCAGCGCGTGCTCGATCGCCTGCGTGACACCAGCGAGCAGGCCAAACGCGAGTTGGATGAAATCCGCGAAAGCCTGAAGATCAAACAGTCAGGCTGGCAGTTGTTCCAGAGCAACAGCAACTTCCGTCGCGCGGTATTCCTTGGCGTGCTGTTGCAGGTGATGCAGCAGTTCACCGGTATGAACGTCATCATGTACTACGCACCGAAAATCTTTGAAATCGCGGGCTTCGCCAACACCACACAACAAATGTGGGGCACAGTGATTGTCGGTCTGGTCAACGTCCTGGCAACCTTTATCGCTATTGGCCTGGTGGATCGCTGGGGCCGTAAGCCTACACTGGTGCTGGGTTTCCTGGTGATGGCAGCCGGTATGGGTATCCTCGGTACCATGCTGCATGTCGGTATTCACTCAGCCGGTGCGCAGTACTTCGCGGTGGCGATGCTGTTGATGTTTATCGTCGGCTTCGCCATGAGCGCCGGTCCGCTGATTTGGGTACTGTGCTCTGAAATCCAGCCGCTGAAAGGCCGTGACTTCGGTATCACCGTCTCAACAGCGACCAACTGGATTGCCAACATGATCGTCGGTGCCACCTTCCTGACCATGCTGAACTCACTGGGCAACGCGCCGACCTTCTGGGTCTACGCCGGACTCAACGTGTTCTTTATCCTGCTGACGCTCGTGCTGATCCCTGAGACCAAAAACGTCTCGCTGGAGCACATCGAACGCAACCTGCTGTCGGGTAAAAAACTGCGTGAAATCGGTCAGGAATGATCGAAATATGCGCGAACAAGGGCTGCCTGCGGGCGGCCCTTTTTTATGGCGCATCCCGCAGCAGTTGAGTTCCCCCGCGCAACGCCTTATGCTTTCCGCCATGAAAACGCCCCGCCTGCCCATTGCCATACAACAAGCAGTGATGCGCTCACTGCGCCAGTTCCTGCAACTGGCAAATGAGCGGCTGAAACGCAGCTATCCCGAACCGAAACTGATTTATCAACAGCGTGGTACAGCGGCAGGCACCGCCTGGCTGGAGAAGTGGGAAATCCGTCTCAACCCGGTGTTGTTGCTGGAAAATCAACAGGCGTTCATCGACGAAGTGGTGCCGCACGAACTCGCACATCTGCTGGTATGGAAAACCTTCGGTCGCGTTGCCCCACACGGCAAAGAGTGGAAATGGATGATGGAGGAAGTGCTGGGTGTTCCCGCACGCCGCACACATCAATTCGAAATCGACTCGGTGCGCAGCCGTACCTTTGCCTACCGTTGCCGTTGTCAGCAACATCAACTCACCGTGCGCCGTCATAACCGCGTCGTGCGTGGCGAAAGTGAATATCGCTGCGTACATTGCGGTACGATATTGCAACCTGGTGAATTTTCAGCAAGTTAGTCGGTAATCTCATTTCACCGCCGGGCGCATTCTGCTAACCTGCCGCCTTTTTTCGCATCGGGTTAAGTTTGGAATATGTCTCGCAAAATTATTATCGCCCTGACCTTGTTAGTCGCTCCGCTGAGTGCCTGGAGCCTCAACCTCAATAATTACCATCAGAATAACTTCCAGCAGGCCAAAGAATACGCGGCCTCAATCAATGCCGATGCGCCCGGCAGTTTCTACTGTGGCTGCAAAATCAACTGGCAGGGCAAGAAAGGCGTACCTGACCTCAGCAGCTGTGGCTATAACGTGCGTAAAAATGCTAACCGCGCAGCCCGCATCGAATGGGAACATGTGATGCCTGCATGGGAGTTCGGCCATCAGCGCCAGTGCTGGCAAAACGGTGGACGTAAAAATTGCAGCAAAGATGCCGATTACCGCCGCATTGAGAGCGATCTGCACAACCTTGAGCCGGCAATAGGTGAAGTGAATGGCGATCGTGGCAACTTCCAGTACAGTCAGTGGAACGGTGGTGAACAGCCCTACGGCCAGTGCAGCATGAAGATCGATTTTAAACAGAAACTGGCGCAGCCACCGGAGCGCGCCCGTGGAGCCATTGCCCGCACCTACTTTTATATGCGCGATCAATACAAACTGAGCCTGTCACGTCAGCAAACACAGCTGTTTACCGCGTGGGATAAGCAATATCCGGTGACGCCGTGGGAGTGCGAACGCGATCAACGCATCGCCAAAGTGCAGGGCAATCATAATCCTTATGTGCTTCAGGCTTGCCAGCGCTAAAACCGCTACCCTACACTAGCTGCTTTCCGATTGAGCCGTGCCGCTGGCACGGCATTAACGCTGGCAGGAACCGCATGCGTATACCTCGCATTTTTCACCCCGAACCCCTTACTGTGAACAGTGAGGTCTTCCTTGATGAAGACGCCGCCAATCACGTCGGACGCGTGCTGCGTATGAACGCAGGCCAGCGGCTAGAGCTGTTTGATGGCAGTAATCTGACTTTTGCCGCCGAAATCACCCAGGCTGATAAAAAGCGTGTAAAAGTAAGAGTCCTTGACAGTCAACAGGATGATCGCGAATCACCGCTGCATCTGCACCTTGGACAGGTGATGTCGCGCGGTGAAAAAATGGAATTCACCATCCAGAAATCCATCGAACTTGGCGTCAATGTCATTACGCCCTTGTTTTCTGAACGCTGTGGCGTAAAGCTGGATGCTGAGCGTCTGGCAAAAAAAATCCAGCAATGGCAAAAAATTGCAATTGCCGCCTGCGAGCAGTGCGGCCGTAATCGCGTGCCGGAGATTCGCGAAGCGATGACGCTGGAAGCCTGGTGCAGTGAAGCCGATGAAGGGCTAAAACTGAATTTACACCCGCGCGCCAGCCACAGTATCAACACGCTGCCCCACCCTGTTGAGCGCATCCGCCTGCTGATTGGTCCTGAAGGCGGCCTGTCGACAGAGGAGATTGCCATGACGGCACAGCACGGTTTCACTGATATTCTGTTGGGACCACGCGTGTTACGCACCGAAACCACCGCCCTCACCGCCATTACGGCACTTCAGGTGAGGTTTGGCGACCTCGGTTAAGGGATACTTTCGGGTTGTATAAAGACGCCAACGTTAACATGGCGTCCTGACTAAGCAGGGGTAGTGAGTTCCCCCCTTTGAGGAGAGAATAATGATTAAGCTTGGCATCGTTATGGACCCGATTTCGTCCATCAACATTAAAAAAGACACCAGCTTCGCCATGTTGCTGGAAGCGCAGCGCCGTGGTTACGAAATTCATTACATGGAGATGAACGATCTCTCCCTGCGTGGCGGTGTGACGTACGCACGCACGCGCCTGCTCAGCGTCGAGCAAAACTACGATAAATGGTATGAATTTGGCAGCGAGCAAGAGATCAAACTGGCCGATCTCAATGTGGTGCTGATGCGTAAAGATCCGCCGTTCGATACCGAATTTATCTATGCCACCTACCTGCTGGAACGTGCTGAAGAGCAAGGTACGCTGATCGTCAACAAGCCGCAGAGCCTGCGTGACTGCAACGAAAAACTCTACACCGCGTGGTTTGCCGATCTCACCCCCGACACGCTGGTGACGCGCAGCAAAGAGAAATTACGCGCCTTCTGGCAGGAGCACGGCGATGTGATCCTCAAACCGCTGGATGGCATGGGTGGTGCATCGATCTTCCGCGTGAAACAGGATGATCCTAACTTCGGCGTTATCACCGAAACCCTGACCAATCACGGGCAGAACTTCTGTATGGCGCAAAACTACCTGCCAGCCATTAAAGATGGCGACAAACGTGTGTTGGTGGTTGACGGTGAACCCGTCCCTTACTGCCTGGCGCGAATTCCGCAAGGTGGCGAAACCCGTGGTAACCTGGCAGCGGGTGGCCGTGGCGAAGCTCGTCCCCTGAGCGACAGCGACTGGGAGATTGCCCGTCGCGTTGGGCCGATGCTTAAAGCAAAAGGGCTGATTTTTGTCGGTCTTGACATCATCGGTGATAAACTGACGGAAGTGAATGTGACCAGCCCGACCTGCGTGCGTGAAATTGAAGCCGCCTTCCCAATCTCCATCACCGGTATGCTGATGGATGCCATTGAGAAACGTCTGGGCTAAGGATGCCGTCGGAGCCAAGGCTCCGTGAATATCTCCAATACCGGCATTGCCGCAGCAATGCCGGTTATTTTTGGTATACGAGTGAGAATGAATTTACAGCATCATTTTTTGATTGCGATGCCATCCCTGCAAGATCCCTTCTTCAAGCGCTCGGTCGTGTACATTTGCGAGCATAACGAAGATGGTGCTATGGGCTTGATTATTAATAAGCCGATGGAGAATCTGACGGTCGAAGGCATCCTTAAAAAGCTCAAAATCAGCCCATCAGATCGCGATCCAGCTATCAGGCTGGATAAACCGGTATTCGCTGGCGGCCCGCTGGCGGAGGACCGTGGCTTTATTCTGCATTCTGCACAACGCGTCTACTCCTCCAGCATTCGTATTTCAGACACCACCGTGATCACCACCTCGAGAGATGTGCTGGAAGCGATTGGTAGCAGCTCTCAACCAGAACATGTGCTGGTGGCGCTGGGGTACTGCGCCTGGGAAAAAGATCAGCTCGAAAACGAATTGCTGGAAAACGCCTGGCTCACCACACCGGCATCCAGCACCATTCTGTTCCAGACGCCGATCGCGGAACGTTGGCGTGAAGCCGCGAAATGCCTGGGTGTGGATATCCACAATATGACTAACGATGCAGGACACGCCTGATGGCCAGTGAAACGCTGCTGGGCTTTGATTTCGGCACCAAAAGTATTGGTGTTGCTGTCGGACAGCAACTGACAGGCACCGCCCGCGCGCTGGCGGCGCTTAAAGCGCAGGATGGTACGCCGGACTGGAACCTGATCGAGCGGTTACTAAAAGAATGGCAGCCCGACTACGTGGTGGTAGGTCTGCCGCTCAATATGGATGGCAGCGAACAGGAACTGACCGCGCGCGCACGTAAGTTTGCCAACCGCCTGCATGGTCGTTTTGGGGTGCGTGTTGAGTTGCAGGATGAACGCCTCAGTACTGTTGAAGCTCGTGCCGGTTTGTTCGAACGTGGTGGCTACCGCGCGCTGCAAAAAGGAGCGGTCGATTCGCAATCGGCGGTCATCATCCTCGAAGATTGGTTCGACACCCACTGATCGTTCAAATCAGCCCTGCCTGCTGTCGCGCCAGCTCGCTCTGGGCGAAGGTTTGCATTCCGGCCTGTGCGCCGGTTTGCAGTACTGCCGGCAACTGATGCATTTTCCCTTCGCGAATCAGGTTAGCTACCGCAGGCGTCGCCACCAGCACTTCAAACAATCCCACCCGCCCTCCCTGCTTTGCCGGCACCAGCCGCTGCGCCAGCACCGCTTTCAGGCTCCCTGCCAGTTGACTGCGCACCAGGTTTTTTTCCTCGGCGGGAAACACGTCCACCAACCGGTCCACTGCCTGAGTCGCACCACGCGTATGCAAGGTTGCCAGCACCAAATGGCCAGTCTCAGCCGCCGTTAATGCCAGGCGGATAGTTTCGCTATCGCGCAGTTCACCTAACAGAATCACATCCGGATCCTCGCGCAGCGCCGCCTTCAGTCCCTGACGGAACGAAGCACAGTGCACCCCAACTTCACGCTGTTGAATCAGCGAACGCAGGCTGTGATGAATAAACTCGATGGGATCTTCCAGCGTGAGAATATGGCGTGACTGCGCACGGTTCAGGCTATCGACCAGCGCCGCCAGTGTGGTGGATTTGCCACTGCCGGTTGCACCGGTGATGAGAATCAATCCCTCTTCCAGCAGAAGCAATTGCTCAACAACCGGCGGCAACCCCAGGCTGTCGATTGCCGGTACCTGACTGGCAATCAACCGCAAGGCCAGAGACAAACCGTGCCGTTGGAGAAACAGATTGGCGCGCAGTCGCACGCCACTTGGCAATGTGATGGCAAAATCGACGTGCCCCTTTGCTTCCAGCGCCGTCTGCTGCGCGGTATCCAGCCACTGCATCATAAAGGCTTCCAGCCAGGCCGATTCCAGCGCGGATTGCTCCGGGATGGGCTCCAGCACCCCTTGCCGTCGCCAGTGTGGCAAATGTCCGCTGCAAAGGTGCAGATCGGCGGCGTTATGCTTTACACTAAGGGCCACAACTTTATCCAAATCCATAGAAATTCTCCTGACTATGACTTCCATTGAGCACAACTTACAGCAAGTACGCGAGCGTATCGCCGCTGCTGCCGCGCGTTGCGGACGCGCTCCAGAAGAAATTACGCTGCTTGCAGTGAGTAAAACCAAACCTGTGAGTGCGGTCGAAGAAGCCATTGCTGCCGGACAGCGGGCGTTTGGCGAAAATTACGTGCAGGAAGGGGTTGAAAAAGTCACCACACTGGCCGCACATCCTGAACTGCAATGGCACTTCATTGGCCCATTGCAATCGAATAAAAGTCGCCAGGTGGCGGAGCATTTTGACTGGTGCCATACCGTGGATCGTCAGCGCATTGCGCAACGTCTTAATGACCAGCGCCCGGCGCACCTGCCGCCACTTAATGTGTTAATTCAGGTAAATATCAGTGACGAGAACAGCAAATCTGGCATCATGCTGGAGGCACTGCCAACGTTGGCACAGGAGATTTCTGCCTTGCCGCAGCTACGTTTGCGCGGCCTGATGGCGATTCCGGCACCGGAACAGGATTATGATCGCCAGTTGGCGGTCTGCCAGCAAATGGCTGCCGCGTTTCGTGCCCTGCAACAGAATTACCCTGACGTCGATACGCTTTCTCTGGGAATGAGCGACGACATGGAAGCGGCCATCGCCGCTGGCAGTACTATGGTGCGTATCGGCACCGCCGTATTTGGCGCGCGAGATTATGCGCGCACTTCACAACAATAATTGAGGAACCTCATGTTAACAATGACGTTTTTAGTCAAAACGCTGATCGACCTGTACGTGATGGTCTTGCTGCTGCGCATCTGGATGCAGTGGTCACGCTGTGACTTCTACAACCCGCTGTCGCAGTTTGTCGTGAAGATTACCCAGCCAATTATCAAACCACTGCGCCGCGTATTACCGGCATTGGGGCCGATTGATACCGCCTCGTTACTGCTGGCGTTTGTGCTGACCACCCTGAAATACCCGATTCTGCTGTTGATTCAGGTAGGCGTGTTCTCGGTAGATCCAACCAACCTGTTGGTAGGCCTGTTATCACTGCTGAAGTCAGCCGGTTATCTGGTGTTCTGGGTAATTATCATTCGTTCACTGATGAGCTGGATCAGCCAGGGTCGCGGTCCCATTGATTATGTGTTGATCCAACTGACTGAACCGCTGATGGCACCGATTCGTCGCATTTTGCCAGCTATGGGTGGTATCGATTTTTCTGCCATGATTGTCATTCTGGTGCTGTATGCGCTGAATTTCCTCGGCATGGACCTGTTCCCGGGTCTTTGGTATTTGCTGTAATTCGTTAATCTGGAACTGTTATGCAAAAAGTTGTTCTCGCCACCGGTAATCCGGGCAAAGTTCGTGAACTGGCCGACCTGCTGGCGGCCTTTGGTCTGGATATCGTGGCGCAAACCGAGTTAGGCGTAGAGTCAGCGGATGAAACTGGTCTGACTTTTATTGAAAACGCCATTCTCAAAGCCCGCCATGCCGCGCAAATCACCGGCCTGCCTGCGATTGCCGACGACTCCGGTTTGGCGGTCGACGCCCTCGGCGGTGCGCCGGGTATCTACTCTGCCCGCTATGCCGGTCTCGATGCCAGCGATCAGCAGAACCTCGACAAATTGCTGATTACGCTGGAAAATGTGCCAGACGGCGAACGTCAGGCGCAGTTCCACTGCGTGCTGGTTTACGTGCGTCACGCGGCCGACCCTACGCCTCTGGTATTCCACGGTAGCTGGGCCGGTGAAATCACGCGTGCTGCCGCGGGTGCAGGCGGTTTTGGCTATGACCCGATTTTCTATGTACCTGAATTAGGCAAAACGGCGGCTGAGCTGAGTAAAGATGAAAAGCGCGCTGTTTCTCACCGTGGCAAAGCATTGACGCTGTTACTGGATGCGATGCGCAATGCCTGATTTA
Organism: Pantoea sp. X-Soil-TKNS-1279; assembly: GCF_059730565.1. Classification (NCBI taxonomy): domain Bacteria; kingdom Pseudomonadati; phylum Pseudomonadota; class Gammaproteobacteria; order Enterobacterales; family Erwiniaceae; genus Pantoea; species Pantoea sp. X-Soil-TKNS-1279. Next base: position 3,554,571 of record NZ_AP035948.1, read on the forward strand.
CCACCGTTAAGCCTGTACATCCACATTCCGTGGTGTGTACAAAAATGTCCCTACTGTGATTTCAACTCCCACGCATTGAAAGGCGAGGTGCCGCACATCGAGTATGTGCAGCACCTGCTGAACGATCTTGAGCAGGATTTACCGCTGACCAGCGGGCGCGAAGTCCGTACCATCTTTATTGGTGGTGGTACGCCGAGTCTGTTAAGCAGCAACGCGATGCAAATGTTGATGGATGGCGTACGTGCGCGGCTACCGCTGGCGGCCGATGCCGAAATCACCATGGAAGCCAACCCTGGTACGGTAGAAGCTGACCGCTTCAGCGGTTATCAGCAAGCCGGGATTAACCGAATTTCAATTGGTGTGCAGAGTTTCAGTCCGCAAAAACTGGAGCGTCTCGGACGTATTCACGGTCCGGAAGAAGCAAAACGCGCGGCACATCTTGCCGCCGGTCTTGGGTTACGCAGCTTCAACCTCGATTTGATGCACGGTCTGCCAGACCAGTCGTTGGAAGAAGCGCTCGACGATCTGCGTCAGGCGATTGCCTTAAATCCACCTCATCTGTCGTGGTATCAGCTGACCATTGAGCCAAATACGTTGTTTGGCTCACGCCCGCCAGTGCTGCCGGATGATGACGCGCTGTGGGATATCTTCGAACAAGGCCATCAGTTGCTGACCGCCGCGGGTTATCAGCAATATGAAACTTCGGCCTATGCGAAGCCCGGCTATCGCTGTGAGCATAACCTCAACTACTGGCGCTTCGGTGATTACCTCGGTATTGGTTGTGGTGCGCATGGCAAACTGACACAGCCGGATGGCCGCATTGTCCGTACCGTAAAAACCCGTCATCCGCGTGGTTTTATGAAGGGTAATTACCTCGATAAACAGCATGATGTCGCAGATGCCGACAAACCGTTTGAGTTCTTTATGAACCGTTTCCGTCTGCTGGAAGCGGCACCGCGCGCCGATTTCCGCCGCTACACCGGGTTGGATGAGGCAGTGATTCGTCCACAGATCGATGCAGCGATCGCAGCAGGATATGTGCTGGAAACGGAGCAACATTGGCAGATTACGGAGAAAGGTAAATTGTTCCTGAACTCACTGCTGGAGTTGTTCTTAGCTGAAGAGTAGCCCCGACTTAGCGGCGCGATTTATCGCGCGTGTTTAAAAACGCGCGATAAATCAGCCTCTCTCGGTATTTTGTCGTAGCTGAAGCAGGTTGGTGTTAATCAGCGCGATATTCACTTCGCACGGCGTACCATCATCCAGATAGACGGTTTCACTGATCTCCAGCACGGCATCGTTCTCTTTCAAATTCAGCAGATTAAGCTGATCAGCATCGGTTAAGTTGATAGCGCTCAGGTTCTGATCCCTGCGCTGCACTTTCTTCCCGGTGAGCTGTTCAATATACGAGTATTTGGAGATCTCCAGCTTGCTGAATTCCATGCTGCTAAACATGGTGACCGGCAAATGAATATGTTCCAGCGCCACCGGAATATCATCAAAGCACATTAAACGGACGATTTTATACACCTGGTCGCTGTTCTTAATGCGTAACGACTGTGCCATATCTGGCGTTGGCACTTTCATGATGCTGACGGTGATAACTTTTCTGACGCCCTTAAAACCTTTTTTCTGTGCCTGATAATCAAAAGGTGACAGCGCATGAAAACGGCCAGAATGGTTACTTTTGCCAATCGAGCCAACAAACAGACCTGAGCCTTTCACCCGGTAAATTCGCTGCTGTTCAATCAAAATTCTGGTTGCTTCGCGCACCGTCGCACGAGTGATGCCGATGTTCTTGGCTATCGCGATTTCGGTGTCGAGCTTATCGCCAGGCAAAAGCCCATCCTCTTTGATTTTGCGGAGGATGTAATCGACAACCTCTTTCTGCTTCTCAGTAATGCCATCGACCATCAACGTTGTTCCCGATAAGTGTAAGACCCGACAACCGCGAGCCATCAGTGCACATGTATGCCTGAGTTTATTTTCTTCGCACCAGCCTGACCGTATGAGGATGTGATCCAGTTAACGAATTTGCACTCCCGCTCAGGGTGTCCAGCCAGATTTGAATTTTACATATTGTATCTGTACACGTCCAGGTGCATCATCAAGATGACTAGACACATTAAACATGTATAGACTTAATCAGGCAACCATAAAACCCGATTGATATAAAATAAAAATCAGGATGCCTGCATAACAAATCAAATCAACATAATGATATTTATCATTATTTATTTAGATGCTGTGACTTCCCAGCCGAAAGCAGGTTGACGGTGGGAACCTCTTCACACATCACGACAGGGCGCCACACCAGGGGCAGCCACCGGGAAGTGACTGGACATCTTTTACCACCGACCCAGCGATGACAGTCAGGATTTCTGCATAAAACAGCGCTAAAGCGAGATCAGTTCATGGTAAATAGAGAGTTAGCAAACGCGATTCGATTTCTGAGCATTGATGCGATCCAGCAAGCCAATTCAGGGCATCCTGGCGCGCCAATGGGAATGGCGGATATTGCCGAAGTGGTATGGCGTCATCACTTACGCCACAACCCCAAAAACCCACAGTGGTTCAACCGTGATCGCTACGTTCAGTCCAACGGACATGGCTCCATGCTGCTTTATTCCTTGCTGCATCTGACTGGCTATGATGTGACCATTGAAGACATCCGTCAGTTTCGCCAGTTGCATTCCCGCACGCCAGGACACCCCGAATACGGTTATACACCCGGTGTAGAAACCACCACCGGCCCACTTGGTCAGGGCGTTGCAAATGCCGTCGGGATGGCGATTGCCGAAAAAGGGCTGGCGGCACAGTTCAATAAACCGGATTTCGCGCTGGTCGATCATTACACTTGGCTGTTTTTAGGCGATGGCTGCCTGATGGAAGGGATCTCCCATGAGGCATGTGGCCTGGCAGGCACTTTGCAGCTCGGCAAACTGATTGCCGTCTGGGACGACAACGGCATCTCGATTGATGGGCATGTGGAAGGCTGGTTCTCAGAAGATACCGCCGCCCGCTTCCGCGCTTATGGCTGGCATGTGATTGAAGGTGTCGACGGACATGATGCAGCGGCAGTGGATGCTGCGGTGCGTGAAGCCAAAGCCGTCACCGACAAACCCAGCCTGCTATGTTGCAAAACCATCATTGGTTTTGGTTCACCGAATAAAGCCAACAGCCACGATTGCCACGGCTCAGCCCTTGGCAGCACAGAAGTCGCGTTGGTGCGTGAAGCTCTGAACTGGCCGCATGCGCCCTTTGAAATTCCCGCCGCCATCTACCAGGCCTGGGATGCAACCGAGCAGGGTGGAAAAAACCAGCAAGAGTGGGACCACCTGTTTGCCGCTTATCAACAGCGCTGGCCGGAGCTGGCGGCGGAATTTAGCCGCCGTATGCAGGGTGAGCTGCCTGCCAACTGGGCACAGGACATGGACAGCTACATCGCCGGATTGCAGGCAACGCCAGCTAATCTTGCCACCCGTCAGGTCAGCCAAAAGTGCCTGAACCATTTTGCCGATTTACTGCCGGAACTGCTGGGTGGATCAGCGGATTTGTCACCCTCAAACCTGACCCGACAGCAAACCTCTGTCGATTTCAGCGCTGAAAACCCGGCGGGAAATTACATCTCATACGGTGTGCGTGAATTCGGTATGTCAGCCATCATGAATGGCCTGGCGCTGCATGGTGGTTTTATCCCCTACGGCGGCACTTTCCTGATGTTTATGGAGTATGCACGCAATGCGGTGCGTATGGCGGCACTGATGAAAATCCGTTCGGTCTTCGTCTATAGCCACGACACCATCGGTTTGGGCGAAGATGGCCCAACCCACCAACCGGTGGAACAATTAGCTTCGCTGCGACTGACACCCAATATGGAAACCTGGCGTGGCTGCGACCAGGTTGAGGTCGCGGTGGCATGGCGTCAGGCGATTGAACGCCAAAACGGACCAACCGCGCTGATCCTTACCCGACAACCGCTTGAGCAGCAACCGCGTTCGGCGGCCCAGGTGGCGGATATTTCCCGTGGTGGTTATGTCCTTATCGATTGTGAAGGCAAGCCCGAGTTGTTGCTGATCTCATCCGGTTCAGAAATCGAGTTGGTGGTTGCCGCCGCCAAAGTGCTGCGCGAAGAAGGCCGCAAAGTGCGAGTGGTTTCCCTGCCCTGTACCGAGCGTTTCGATCAACAGGACGAACAATATAAAGAATCGGTACTACCGAAAGACGTGCGCCAACGTCTGGCGGTGGAAGCCAGCATCGAAGGATTCTGGCAGCGGTATACCGGTCTGGATGGGAAAGTGATTGGTATGAAATCATTTGGTGAGTCAGCACCGGCCAACGTCCTGTTCAAACATTTTGGCTTTACGGTGGAGAATGTCCTTGAGACCGCCCGTAGCCTGCTGAAGTAAACACCGAATACGACTTTAATTCAGGATATAACTATGTCGAATCTGTCAAAGTGGCTGAATGAGGAAAAGATCCAATACCTGGAAAATGTCTCCGACTGGAAAGAGGCAATTCAGGTTGCAGGACGCCCACTGCTGAATGAAGGCGCCATTTCTCAGCAATATATTGATGTCATCATTCAGCAAAAAGAGGACATTGGTCCCTACTTTGTTATCGCACCACGTATCGCTATGCCCCACGCGCGCCCTGAACAGGGAGCGCTAAAACTGGGGTTATCGATTGTCAAACTGGGCCATGCCGTTAAATTCGATGCGGATGAAAATGATCCGGTTGATGCTATTTTTATGTTCTCAGCACCGGACAGTAACAGCCATATTGAAATGATTTCGCAACTGGCTGAAGTCCTTTCCGATGACGAGACGATGGGGCGATTATTCAACGCAGGTAGTAAAGAAGAATTGAGCGCCATTTTACTGGCAGACAAGGCTGTTAATTAAGAAACCATTCAGAATACGAATCAAGAGGTGTTATATGAAAATTATGGCGGTTTGTGGCTCAGGCCTGGGAAGCAGTTTTATGATGGAAATGAACATTAAAAAAGTTCTTAAAGCCATCGAAATCACAGCGGATGTCGAACATTCCGATCTGGGTTCAGTTACCCCGGATGTTGCTGATGTTTTTGTGATGGGTAAAGACATTGCCTACAGTGCGAACCTGCCTGAGGATAAAGTCATCATCATCAATAACATCATTGACATCAAAGAGCTTGAGCTAAAGATCCGCGAATATTTTAATAAAGCCTGACTCAACCTTCTCTACCCTTAATAATTCAGGTTGCAACCAGGGTATATGCAACCTGAAAAAATAGAACGCTTACCGCTGAGGTTAATATGTTTATCCAAAACCTTTTATTGGTAGTTGTCGACGTGCTGAAAGTGCCTTCAATCCTCGTAGGGTTGGTGGCTTTATTTGGTCTGGTCGCGCAAAGAAAACCGTTCCCGGATGTGATTAAAGGCACGGTAAAAACGATTCTGGGTTTCTTAGTACTGGCAGGTGGTGCCTCCGTATTGGTTGGTTCACTGACGCCACTCGGTGATATCTTTAAGCAGGCATTTGATGTACAGGGAATTATCCCTAACAACGAAGCGATGGTTTCCATTGCACTGGAAAAATACGGCGCACCCACCACGCTGATTATGGCGTTTGGTATGGTGGCGAATATTGTGGTTGCCCGCTTTACCCGCCTGAAATATATCTACCTTTCCGGTCATGTGACATTTTACATGGCCTGTATGGTGGCAATTATTCTGTCGGTGGCTGGCTTCGAAGGTGTCCAGCTTATTTACACCGGTTCACTGGCACTCGGCATGTTGATGGCATTTTTCCCGGCGCTGGCTCAGCCGCATATGCGTAAAATCATCGGCCATGACCAGGTCGCGTTAGCCCATACCGGCACGGTGGGTTACGTGTTGTCAGGCTGGATTGGTTCATTAGTCGGTAAAGGTTCAAAATCTACCGAAGAGATGAACATGCCAAAAAACCTGAGTTTTTTGCGTGACAGCACCATCTCTATTTCCCTGACGATGATGATTATCTATTTTATTCTGTCCGTTTCTGCGGGCAAAGAGTATGTGGAAAGCCATTTCAGTCATGGTCAGAACTATCTGGTCTACTCATTCGTGCAGGCAATCACCTTCGCGGCTGGCGTATTTATTATTCTGCAAGGCGTTCGTTTAATTCTGGCAGAAATCGTCCCGGCGTTTACCGGTTTCTCTGAGAAGCTGGTGCCAAATGCACGCCCGGCACTCGACTGTCCGATTGTATTCCCTTACGCGCCGAATGCGGTACTGGTTGGCTTTATTTCCAGCTTCGTTGGGGGTCTGGTTGGATTATTTATCCTCGGCCAGCTGAAATGGGTATTAATTCTGCCAGGCGTAGTGCCTCACTTCTTCTGCGGTGCCACCGCCGGGGTATTCGGTAATGCGACCGGAGGTAAACGTGGTGCAATGCTCGGTGCGTTCGCACATGGTGTATTAATTACCTTCCTGCCGGTAGCGCTGTTACCAGTACTGGGCGCGTTGGGATTAACCAACACCACCTTCTCGGATACCGACTTTGGTGTCACCGGGATCATCCTCGGCAATATGGCCCGATATATGGACAAGGGCACCATCACTATGGTGATTACCGGGATTTTCGCTCTGCTGGTTATTTATAACTTTGCCACCAGCAATAAGGCCGTGGCAAAAGAAGTGAAAGGCGAATAAAACTTATCACTGAAAAGTAGCGGCGCGATTTATCGCGCAGTGTCGGAAAAAACCGTGCGATAAATCGCGCCGCTACGAAATTAACCTTTAAAACCTTGTACCAGGCCTTTACGCTGCCCTTCCAGATCCGTCACACGATTACATACTTCATGGCCAAAATTCTGGAAATCCTGCTCCTGCTTGTTCCACTCGGTTTGAATCGACTGTTGTAAACCACCAAGATTGCCCATCAGTGCCTGCAATGGGTTATTGCCGCCACCTGTCTGCTGGCTACCCATCTCGTTCAGGCTGTCCTGTAAGATGCCGCCCATAGTGCTTTGCACCAGCTTTTCACCGTCGGCACGCACCTGATCAATGGCCTGATGATGGAAAGTCAGACCATCATTGCGATGTTCGATAATGCGGTTCATCTGCTGCTTCAGCTGACCATCCAGCTTAGTAAGACGATTACGCACGTTGCTGTTTGGCCCCAGCTTCTCGACAATCACCTGATCCAACGCAACGCGGCTACGCTCAAGTCGCGTGCTGGCACCTTGATCAATCCAGGGCAAGTCACGGCGCAACGCATTTTGATAGTTGATCGCTTTCTGGCGCGTCGCGTTATCAACGCTAACTTTCTGACCATTGAACTGCACGTCACCCTGCGGCGAGATTTCGAGGTTGCCGTTCTCTCCCACCACCTGCACGCTCTGCGGCTTAATAATCACATCATCTTGTGGCTTAACGCTGCATTCATAAGCAGCCTGAGCCTGTGTCGCCGCCAGCAATAACGCGGCGAGAAGCGCTTTACGAACCATGAAATCTCCTGCGTCCATTTGCGGAACCGTAGCGGCGCGATTTATCGCGCATGGAACTGCGCGAAAATCGCGCCGCTACGGGGTGTACCAATAAGTACCGTCTACAGGATTCTTAGTCCCACCACACATCAAAGAGTTCAGTCACCTGCACGTCTGTCAGGCCACGATCCTGTAACCATTTGCGAACCAGTTCACGATGCTCATCGGTGCACTTGCCAGTTTGTTGCAGGCACACCAACCCTTCCCAGACCAGGTAACCGCTACCATCGTAAGCCAGACCATTTGGATCAATCACTTCATTGATGAAAGCATCCAACGTGCTGTCAATTTGCTCCTCGCTGGTACCTTCGGCAAAACGCCAGGCAACGGAGAAACCCAGTTCCTGAAACTCATCAATATGCAATTTTTTACGTAAACGACGGCTGCGCTGTGTGGCCATTTATTTCACCCTCTCAAACATCAGATCCCAAACGCCGTGGCCCAGTCGCTGCCCGCGTTGCTCAAATTTGGTTAACGGACGCGTCTCCGGACGCGGCACGTAATCATGACTTGCAGACAGGTTTTGATAATCCTGAATGCTGCTCATTACTTCCAGCATGTGCTGGGCGTAGGCTTCCCAGTCGGTCGCCATATGGAAGACACCGCCCAACTTCAGCTTACGCATGACCAGCTCAGCAAACGGTACCTGAACGATACGACGTTTGTTGTGGCGCGCTTTATGCCAGGGGTCCGGGAAGAACAACTGCACCATGCGCAACGAGTTATCTGGAATCATCTTCTCCAGCACTTCAACGGCGTCGTGACACATCACGCGCAGGTTTTCCACCCCCGCTTCTTTTGCTGAACCCAGACACGCACCAACACCTGGCGCATGAACTTCAATGCCGAGGAAGTTCTGATGCGGGTTATTTTTCGCCATCGTCACTAACGAGGCTCCCATACCAAAACCAATTTCCAGCACCAGCGGCGCATCGCGGCCGAACAACGCGGTCAAATCCAGCGGTTCCGGCTGATACTCGACGCCCATCTCCGGCCAGTATTGATCGAGTGCCAGCTGCTGCCCTTTGGTTAAGCGCCCCTGGCGGCGCACAAAACTGCGGATACGGCGCAATGGCCGCCCGTTCTCATCAAATTCTGGGGTGATGACGTCATTAATCATGTCAAAGCCTGTTGATTAGCGTGTTCAGGGAAACGCGCATTATGCAAAGTTCAATAGCAGAAGCAAGCCTTTGCAAACTTCCGGTTTACACCCTGATGTCTCTATGCTGGAATTCCTGCCTGAGTGTAGAGTAACCACGGAAAATTTCCTTCTTATGATGCAAGCGCCGCAGTTCGCGCAACAGGTGCTGGACTGGTATCAGCGCTTTGGTCGCAAAACCCTGCCCTGGCAGCAGGAGAAAACGCCCTACAAAGTATGGCTCTCCGAAGTGATGTTGCAGCAGACCCAGGTTGCCACCGTCATTCCCTATTTTGAACGCTTTATGGCGCGCTTCCCCACGGTTGCCGATCTGGCGGCTGCGCCACTGGATGAGGTGCTGCATCTGTGGACCGGTCTGGGCTATTACGCCCGTGCGCGTAACCTGCACAAAGCGGCAAAACAGGTGGTGGATAAACACGCTGGCGAGTTCCCGCGTAACTTTGATGACGTGGCCGCGTTACCGGGTGTTGGCCGCTCAACGGCGGGGGCGATATTGTCGCTGTCGCTGGGACTGCACTTCCCCATCCTCGATGGCAACGTTAAACGTGTGCTGGCGCGCTGCTACGCCGTAGCAGGCTGGCCGGGGAAAAAAGAGGTCGAGAAGCGGCTATGGCAACTGAGCGAAGAAGTGACGCCAGCACAGGGCGTCAGCCAGTTTAATCAGGCGATGATGGATCTCGGCGCGTTAGTGTGTACCCGCTCACGTCCGAAGTGTGAGATTTGCCCCCTTAGCAGCGGCTGTGTTGCATATGCCAATGCCAGTTGGGCCAACTATCCCGGCAAAAAACCTAAGCAGACGCTGCCCGAACGCAGTGGCTGGTTTCTGATGATGCAACACGGTGATGATGTCTGGCTGGAACAACGCCCACCCGTGGGCCTGTGGGGCGGCCTGTTCTGCTTCCCGCAATTCACCACCGAACAGGCGATGACCGACTGGCTGGCAGAACGTGGTATTCACGCCAGACCGCAGCAGCTCACTGCATTTCGCCATACTTTCAGCCATTTCCATCTGGATATTGTGCCTATGTGGCTGGCATGGCCTTCGTCCGGGTCGCTGATGGATGAAGCAGGCGGTCTCTGGTATAACTTAGCGCAACCACCGTCAGTGGGTCTGGCTGCGCCGGTCGAGCGCCTGTTGCATGAACTGCGACATCCCCAGCAACTGGCACTGCATACGCGAGTGACCGAAGAGGAAGAGTAATGAGCCGCACTATTTTTTGTACTTATCTGCAACGCGACGCTGAAGGTCAGGACTTTCAGCTCTATCCTGGCGAGTTGGGTAAGCGCATCTACAACGAAATCTCCAAAGAGGCCTGGCAGCAATGGATGACCAAGCAGACCATGCTGATCAACGAGAAAAAACTCAACATGATGAACCCAGGCGATCGCAAAGTGCTGGAACAGGAGATGGTGAATTTCCTGTTTGAAGGCAAAGATGTGCACATTGAAGGTTACACACCGCCGGAAAAATAAACTTTCTGGGCCTCACCTTGAGGCCCTTTTCAGGTCAGGCTTGCATTAACAATGAATAAAAAATTGATCGCCCTGCTGGCAATCGCACCGCTTTTGGTTTCCTGCTCCGGACACAAACAAGGGCAATATCACGAAGAGTGGGTTAAGGACACCAACGGTTTCGACATTCTGATGGGTCAGTTCGCCCATAACATTGAAAATATTTGGGGAATCAATGAGGTTCTGATCGCAGGCCCCAAAGATTACGTCAAATATAGCGACAACTATTACACCCGCAGCCATATCAACTTTGATAGCGGTAGCATTACCATTGAAACCATTTCCGGCACCGATCCGATGGCGAGCCTGCGTCAGGCGATCATCACCACGCTGTTGATGGGTGATGAACCGGGTAATGTGGATCTCTATTCAGACGCCAACGATATTCAGATCAGTAAAGAGCCGATGCTGTACGGCCAGGTGCTGGACAACACCGGCCAGGCCATTCGCTGGCAGGGCCGTGCTGGTAACTTTGCTGACTACCTGATTCAGAACAAACTGCAAAAACGCACCTCTGGCTTGCATGTTATCTGGTCGGTGACCATCCCGATGGTGCCGAACCATCTCGACAAGCGTGCGCACAAATACCTGCCAATGGTACGCAAAGCCGCAGAAGAGTATGGCGTGGATGCGTCATTGATTCTGGCAATTATGCAGACCGAATCGAGCTTCAACCCCTATGCGGTGAGTAATTCTGATGCACTGGGACTGATGCAGGTAGTGCAACATACCGCCGGGGTTGATGTGTTCCGCATGAAGGGCAAATGGGGTAAACCCAGCCGTAGTTATCTGCTTGATCCGGAGAACAACATTGATGCCGGTACGGCCTATCTGTCGTTGTTGCAGAACACCTATCTGGGTGGAATCCAGGACCCGGTATCACGCCGTTATGCAGTGATTACCGCTTATAATGGCGGCGCGGGCAGCGTGTTGCGGGTGTTCTCCAGCGATAAAGATCGCGCGTTTGCGATGATTAATGGTATGTCGCCGGGGCAGGTATATCAGACGCTCACCACCAACCATCCATCAGCGGAATCACGTCGTTATCTGTACAAGGTGAACAGCGCCCAGCGCAGTTATCACCGTTACTGACTGTGGTTTGTTGCCCTCTTTGCCCTCACCCCAACCCTCTCCCGCAAGACGGGAGAGGGAGCAGATCGAGCAGACTTCTCCCGCAAGACGGGAGAGGGAGCAGATCGAGCAGACTTCTCCCGCACGACGGGAGAGGGGGTAGATCGGGCAGACTTCTCCCGCTTACGGCAGAGGGCGAAGATTCAGCATATTGCACATCTCCTTCTCCCGCTTGCGGGAGAAGGCCGGGATGAGGGCAACAGCAAGCACAATCAAACCATCATATTCGCCACTAAATGCTTACGCCCGCTGTCATCCTCTTCGGTGTAAACCCCCTGCAACTCCGGCGAGAATCCCGGCAGCAGGTTAATACCTTCTTCCAGTGCGAGGAAATAGCGCTGCACCGCCCCACCCCATACCTCGCCCGGCACCACGCACAGCACGCCCGGAGGGTAAGGCAACGCACCCTCAGCGGCGATACGTCCTTCCGCTTTGGCAATCGGCACTAACTCAACGTCGCCGCGAATATATGCCTGATGCGCATCCTGCGGGTTCACCTTAACCGGCGGGAAGCAGGCTTCGCGGAACATGGCTTTTTGCAGATCTTTCACGCCATAGCTGACATACAAATCATGCATTTCCTGGCACAGACGGCGCAGGGTATAGCCCTGATAACGCACCATATTTTTGCGATACACGCTCGGGAGTACCTCCGCCAGCAGCGCATCCTCTTTAACGTGCTGCTCAAACTGCTCCAGCATCGCGACCAGATGCGCCATCTTCTCGGCGCTTTCCGCTGGCGTCAGCAGGAAAAGAATCGAGTTGAGGTCGCATTTTTCCGGCACGATGCCATTTTCACGCAGGTAGTTCGCCAGAATGGTGGCCGGAATGCCAAACTCGGTGTATTCCCCGCTGGCGGCATCAATGCCCGGCGTGGTCAGCAACAGTTTGCAGGGGTCCACCAGATATTGCTCGCTGGCATATCCGGAAAATCCGTGCCATTTCGCGCCTGGTTCAAAGCTGAAGTAAGCCGGATCGGCGGCGATAGCCTCCGTTTCCGCTGCCTGCCACGGTTTACCGTGCACCTGCTCCGGCAGAAATGGCAGGATCATCTCACAGCGTTCCAGAATCGCTTTACGTGCATCAATGCCCAGCGTGACGCACTCGTGCCACATGCTACGACCCGCCTCGCCCTGATGCATACGCGCGTTGATATCCAGCGCGGCGAACAACGGGTAGAACGGGCTGGTTGAGGCGTGCAGCATAAAGGCATTGTTCAGGCGCTTGTGGGGACAAAAACGTTTCTGCCCACGCAGATGGTTATCTTTCTTGTGAATTTGCGAGGTTTGCGAGAAACCGGCCAGTTGCTTATGCACCGACTGGGTGACGAAAATTCCCGGATCGTTCTCGTTCAGCTCCAGCGTCAATGGTGAGCAGCCTTCCATCAGCGGGATAAATTGCTCGTAACCCAGCCAGGCCGAATCAAACAGGATGTAATCACACAGATGGCCAATGCGGTCCACCACCTGGCGTGCGTTGTACACCGTGCCGTCGTAGGTGCCGAGCTGGATAATCGCCAGACGGAACGGACGTTGCTCTTTGGCACGCTTCGGCGCGACTTTCTTTACCTGCTCGCGCAGATAAGCTTCGTCAAAGCAGTGCGCATCAATACCGCCAATAAAGCCAAACGGGTTGCGCGCCGCTTCAAGATATACCGGCGTGGCACCGGCCTGAATCAACGCGCCATGATGGTTGGATTTATGGTTGTTACGGTCAAACAGCACCAGATCGCCACGCGTCAGCAGTGCGTTAGTCACCACTTTGTTGGCGCTGGAAGTGCCGTTCAACACGAAATAGGTTTTATCGGCGTTGAAGACTTTGGCCGCATATTTCTGTGCGTCTTTGGCTGAGCCTTCGTGGATCAGCAAATCGCCCAGTTTGACATCCGCGTTGCACATATCGGAACGGAAGACGTTTTCGCCATAGAATTCATAGAATTGACGACCAGCCGGATGCTTTTTGAAGAAGGCTCCGCCCTGATGCCCCGGACAGGCAAAGGTGCTGTTTTGCATATCAACATAGCGTGTCAGGGTGTCAAAGAACGGTGGCAGCAGTTCCGCTTCATAAGCTTGCGCCGCTTCTTCCAACGCGTCCCACTCTTCCGGTGCACCGTTGATCTCGGCAACGACGCCCGGCAGTTGCAGCACCTCTTCGTCAAAGGCATTGGCAACGAACACCGGCAGATTGAAGCCGGTATGGCGCAACAGCGCCAACACGCCACTCCGCGTATCTGCCAAAGAGACGACAACAGCCGCCACATCGGTAAAGTCAGTATTGTCCAGTGTCACCACGTCGCGCATGGTGTTCAGGCTCAGGTTTGGCGCTACAGCAGCGCTGGCAGCAATTTTCAGTGGTGTCATAACACAAATCCCCAGAGGTCAAGGATGAGTGGGTGCCAGTGGCACAGCAATGAGGAAGATTCCCCGGCGAATAACGTCAGACGGATCGGTGCAAAAAGAGATCACAGCCGCAACCGATAGACATCAGTAAAGTCAGAAAATGTCTGTCTTTACTCATGTCCAACAGTGAGCGCGTGGCTGGCCTCACCGCATGGTGAGCGAGAAATGCGAACAACAGATGACGGAGGAACGCTTGCAGCGAAGCGAACGGGAACAAGTGCAGATGCGCATTGTACCGACCATGGCGGCGTCCTCAGTGATTAAGGGGGTTGATAACTATCAGGGGCGCAATAATGTCATCTTTTTTTTGCCGGAACAACCCGCTACCCGCAATTTCCGCATAGCGATAACTTATTGATAAAAAATGTTTTTTATTAAGCGATAAAATTAAAAGTGCTTAATTATCCGCACCTTATGCAAATTTATGCAAGGCGCGGATATTGATAACAAAGCATTACAACCAATGCTGCGCGCGAATCTTTTCACCATCGCTAAACCGGCTAAAGCGGAACGGCTGGGCATCCACCGACGGCGTGCTGTTCAGCACCAGATCCGCCATCAGCTGACCGGCTCCGGGCGCGATACCGAATCCGTGACCAGAAAAACCGGTCGCCAGATACAACCCGGCTACCTGATCAATCCCGGAGATCACCGGAATGGCATCCGGCATGGTATCAATTAACCCGCCCCAGCTCTGCGCCACCGGCAGATCGCGTAGCGGTGGCAGCAACTCTGCCAGGTTTTGACGCATGCGCTGTACGATCAACGGATTAATCACCGGATCGAGCACGCGCAGCACTTCATAGATCGATCGTTTATCTGCCTGGCCGGGCTTCCAGCGCAGCGCTTCATCGACAAAACGCTTACCGAGACGCAACTGCAACGATTTACGTTCCAGCCAAAAGGCAGGCATAAAGCGTGGGCTAAAACGTAACGAATCCAGCGTGATATCGGCGGTATTGGTGGCCGAACTGGCGACCGTCAGGCCACCATCCAGCCGTTTACGCAGCGCAACACTACCGAAGCTGGCGCAGGCACCAGGATCGAAATCCACCGGACGGGTTCGTAGCACCGTCGACAACACCTTCAATTGCGGCAACGTCACGCCCAGCCCTTGCAACAACAGGCGTGACCAGGCTCCCCCCGCCACCACCACTTGCTGACAACGAATGGCGCCGTGCTCGGTGACCACTTCGCTCACACGCCCATTGGTACGTTCAATGGTGCGAACCGCGCAATGCTGTTGCAGATTCAGTCCCTGCTCCATCGCGGCAGCAACCATCGCCGGAGCCGCTTTCTGCGGTTCGGCGCGCCCGTCCAGCGCGGTATATAACCCACCGGGATAGCTGCCCTGTAGCTGCGGCAGATGCTGACTCAGCTGTTGCGACGTCAGCATCTCGCTGTGAATGCCGTAGTGTTGCGCTTCATTGACCCAGCGCTGATGGCGCTCACGCTGCTGTTCGGTGCGTGAGGCATAAACGATGCCATTGCGACGAAAACCGGTTTCGCGGTTTACACGCACATTCATCCCCTCCCACAACTGCATGCTGAGGTTGATCAGCGGCAGCTCGCGCAGGTCACGCCCGGTACGACGACACCAGCCCCAGTTACGGCTCGACTGCTCTGCCGCCACCGTGCCCTTCTCCAACAGCACGGTTCTGACACCGCGCTGCACCAGCGACAACGCGGTCGCCACGCCGATAATCCCGCCACCAATCACCACCACATCGGCGCTCGTCGGAAAGGTTTCCGAAGAGGGAACTGCATCAACGCTGGGACCCATGATTATTTCCTCGTCAGGTAAAAGGGCATCAATAGTTATCTTCCACCGTCCAGTTCACCGGAATTTCGGCGATGCTGGTGGTGGTGGGTAATTCCAGAACCGTACGAATCAGGTGCGCCAGATCTTCCGGCTGCGTCATTTTTTCTGCGGGCACCTCGGTCAATGCCGTCCCCATATCAGTGGCGACAAAGCCGGGGCAGATGGCGGTACAGCGAATGCCATCGGCATCACCGATTTTGCGCAACCCGTGGGCCAGCGCCAGCGCGGCATACTTGCTCATGGCATACAGGCTGGAGCGTTCGGCTTTGACGCGTTTTCCGGAAAGCGACACCAGCATTACGATGCGCCCGGCACCGCTGGCCTGCAAATGGGGCCATGTCAGACGGCTCAACCGCATCGGTGATTTGACGTTAACGTCAAAGGTACGATCGAACTCGTCGTCAGTGGCTTCCAGGATCGACAGCGGCAGCATCATGCCGGCGTTATGTACCACCGCATCAATGCGACCGAACTTCGCGAGGGTGGCATCGACCCACGCCTGTTCCGTGGCGGCATCAAACGCATCAAAACGACATACCAACTGATTTTCGCTATCGCTAACCAGCACATCCTCTGGTGACCGGCAGCCCAGGCTCACCGCCCAACCGTTTGCCAGCAGATTGGCGGCAATCGCCGCCCCGATACCGCGACTGGCACCACTGATTAACGCGACTTTACGTGTTGATTTGCTCATGGTTCTCCCCGGTAAATTTTTTTGCGCGATAAATCGCGCGTGTTTACAACGATGCCCGCAACCGCGTATCCAGCGGGCTGATCAGTGGCGCAATCGCCGCCACTTCCTCTTTCAACAACGCCACATAACGCTGCTGCACCTCAGGGTTCAGACGTGGTGAGAGGAAGGTCAACCCCAACGATCCCACCACGCCAGCGCCGGACACCATGATCGGCACGGCGATCCCGGCGATCCCCGGAATTAACTCCCCCGGATCAATAGCGAAACCCTGCTGCCGCGTCTGTTCCAGCTTGTGCTGCAAGGTTTGCACCGTAAGTTGCGGCCAGCTATCAAGCCGTGCCCGGTTACGCGCCAGAATCGCCTGCTGCTGCTCCTCCTCCAGAAACGCCAGGATCGCCAGACTGCCAGGCCCAAGGCCCAATGGCACCGCTCCGCCCACCGAACCGGTCAGCGTCTGCATCTGGTATTCGCTGTCGTAACGGTCAATGCACACCGAATCATCACGATCGCGCGCCATCAGCATCGCCGTCTCACCGGTCTGCTGCCGTAACCGCTCCAGCGCAGGCTGGAACTGGCGACGCAGGCCAGGCCCGCGCGCCGCTTTGGCACCGAACACCAGCAACTTGGTGCCCAGCCGATAACATTTGTCACTCTGCACCTTCTGCAACAACTGATGTTCCACCAACGAATTGAGAATGCGGTGGCAGGTGACTTTATTCAGACCCGAAAGCTCGCACAGCGTTTTTAACGTCGCCCCTTCACTGCCCGCATCGGCGACCAGATCGAGCAACATCACCGCACGATCCAGCAGTTGTACCCCATTTTTCCCCGAATTTTCGCTCATCGGCCTCACCGCTAAAGTTCCACATTGTGAAACTTTAAATCATAAGATTTCAATATATGGTTTTTTGTTGACTAATTTTCTAGCAGATTTCATATTCGGTTGACAAGTGAGCAACGCGTTTCAACAAAAAAAGTCGCTCACAGAACAAAATTTACAACACCTGCAGATTCACCCCGACAGAGGAAATATCTATGAAAAACCATCGCATGCGTATTCTGGCTGCCTCGATGTTGCTGTTGGCTGCCCCGGTAATCACCCACGCGGACACCCTGTCCGACATCAAGGCCCGCGGCGTGTTAACGGTCGGGGTGAAGAATGACTACCCGCCTTACGGCTACATGGACAACAACGGCAACACCGTCGGTTTCGAGATCAGCCTGGCGCGCTATATCGCCAACGAACTGCTCGGCTCACCAGACAAAATTAAGCTGGTGCCGGTAAACGCCTCCAACCGTATGCAATTCCTCAACTCCGGGCAGATCGACATCATCATGGCAACCCTCGGCGTCACGCCGGATCGTGCCAAACAGATCGATTTTACCGATGAGTACGTCTCCGCCGCTGGCCCGTCGATCCTGGCGCGCAAAGAGGTGAAATTTACCCAGTGGGAGCAATTAAAAGGCCAGAAAATCTGTGGTATCCAGGGGTCTTACTTCAATAAAACCGTGACAGAAAAATATGGCCTGCAACTGGTGAACTTCACCGCGCTGCCGGAAGCCTATCGCGCGTTGCAGGACAATCGCTGTGTGGCGATGGTGTTTGATGACATGTCGCTGCAAAACAAGCTGAAAGAGCCGGGCTGGAGCGACTACAAAATCGCGGTGAAACCCTATGAATACCTGCCGATGGCCGGTGGCCTGCGTAAAGGAGACGATGCCTTCCGCGCCGCCGTCGATAAAGCGATCGTTAAAGCAGAAGGCGAAGACAAGCTGATTGGCTGGGAAAAAGAGTTTGATATGCCACCGTCGCCGTATATCGCCAAACGTGCGGAAGCGGCGCGCGCTGCGGCCAAATAAGCCGTCAGGAGCGAAATATGTTCGGACTCGATTTCTCCTGGCTGCTCGATCCCACGTATCAGCAATGGCTGCTTCAGGGCGTGCTGCAAACGCTGGAACTGGCGGCGCTCTCATCAGCGTTCGCCATTGTTATCGGCCTGTTGGGTGCCTTCTGCCTGACGTTCCGTCTCGCATGGCTGGATGCCAGTATCGAGCTGTTCGTCGAGCTGTTTCGCAACACGCCGCCACTGCTGCAAATGTTGTTCTTCTATTTCACGCTAACGCAGATTGGTTTCACCACGGAAGACCCGGTGACCGGCTTACAGGTGCCGCTGATTAGCGCCTTTATGTCAGCCACCGTGTCGCTCAGCCTGTTCGGTGGCGCGTTGTGCATCGAAGCCTTTCGGTCCGGCTTCGATGCCGTGCCGAAGGCCACGCTGGAAGCGGCGCGCTCGCTGGGTTACACGCGCTGGGGATTGTTCCGTCATGTGCAGGTACCGATTGCCTCCCGCATCTGCCTGCCACCGCTCACCAACGTGCTGACCAACCTGTTCAAAACCACCTCGCAGGCATCGGTGATCACCGTCCCGGAGCTGATGTATGCCGCCGGGCAAATCTACAACGACACCTTCCGCACGCTGGAAGTGATGCTGCTGATCCTGGTGATCTACGTG
Source organism: Pantoea sp. X-Soil-TKNS-1279 (assembly GCF_059730565.1). Taxonomy (NCBI): domain Bacteria; kingdom Pseudomonadati; phylum Pseudomonadota; class Gammaproteobacteria; order Enterobacterales; family Erwiniaceae; genus Pantoea; species Pantoea sp. X-Soil-TKNS-1279. Next base: position 3,573,311 of record NZ_AP035948.1, read on the forward strand.
GTACTGGTAAGCCTGGTGGTGTGGTTGATTGGCTGGGTGCAGCGCGCCCTTGCCTATCCTGGTTATGGAGCCTGATCCATGAGCGATGTTCTGTACCTGAAACGTAAAAAGCAGACGCGTCACGCCTTTCTGTTTATTGGTCTGTTGATCCTGCTGTTCAGCATGGTGACCGATCGTGGCGGTGAGTGGCGTCAGGTGTGGGAAAAACTGCCGCTGCTGCTGACCGGTTCTATGCACGGTTGGCCGCTCAACGGCGGTTTTATCCTCAACATCTTTATCGGCATTGCCAGCATGGCGATTGCCACGGTGCTCGGACTGTTTCTCGGTTTGATGATGCTGGCAAAACGCCGCTGGTTAAGCATTCCGGCACGCGCTGTGATGAACTTCCTGCGCAACGCACCGTGGCTGGTGCTGCTGTTTTCGATGTTGTATCTGCTGCCATACCGCGTTGAATGGCTGGGCTTCCAGTTTACGCTGTCGCCGCTGTTTAAAGCGATTGTTGGACTGAGCCTGCCCACTGCCGCCAACTTCGCCGAGGTGATTCGCGGTGCGGTAAATTCGGTGCATAGCGGCCAGTGGGAGTCAGCACGTTCGCTTGGCTACAGTCAGTGGCAAATCTATCGCATCGTGATCCTGCCGCAGGCGCTGCGCCGCATCATTCCTGGCTGGATGAATCTGTATGCGCTGCTGGCCATCTCCACCGCGCTGGCGACCGTGACCGGCGTACAGGAGGTGGTGACGTTGCTACGCACCACGCTGGCAACCGAAAGTGAAGGCTCGCTGGTCTACTTCTACGTCACCGTGCTGCTGATGTTCTTCTGTTATTGCTACCCGATTGCCCTACTGGCACGTCGGCTGGAAAACCAAACCAAAGGGGATGCCATATGATCGCTCGCACTCCGTCCCTGATCGAACTGGACAATATTCACAAATCTTTCGGCAACACCGAGGTGTTGAAAGGCATTTCGCTGGAAGTCACCAAAGGCGAAGCGGTATGCATCATCGGTCCTTCCGGCTCAGGGAAATCCACCATTTTACGTTGTATCAATGGCCTGCTGCCGATCGACGACGGCTTTATCCGTGTTGGTGAGCACCGCGTACATGAGATCGAGAGCGAAAAAGCGATGCGCCCGCTGCGCCACCAGGTGGCAATGGTGTTCCAGCAATACAACCTGTTCCCGCATCGAACCGTGCTCGACAACGTGATGATGGCACCGATGCAGGTACTGAAACATCAACGTGAAGCAGTACACGAGCGTGCGCTACGCCTGCTGAAAAAAGTGCGGCTGGAAGGAAAAGAGGGACGCTATCCGGGCGAACTCTCCGGCGGCCAGCAGCAGCGCGTCGCCATTGCCCGCGCGCTGGCAATGCAGCCAGAGATCATCCTGTTTGATGAAGTCACCGCCGCGCTGGACCCGGAAACGGTGAAAGAGGTGTTGAACACCATTCGTGAGTTGGTGGATGACGGCCTGACCTGTCTGCTGGTGACACATGAAATGCGTTTTGCACGCGAGGTATCGCACCGGGTGTGCTTCACCGACAAAGGCAAAATTGTGGAGATGGCGCCCCCGGCGCAGCTCTTTGACGATCCGCAGGATGCGCGCACGCGCGAGTTCCTCGGCCAGGTGTTGTAACGGAGTTGAGAGACATCATGTCTGATCAGGCAATTTTTACTGAAGATTTCAAAACCACCCCGTACTGGTGGGAAGCCGCACCGCCGGAAACCTGTTGCGATCCGCTCCCGGCGGAAACCGAGATCGCGATCGTTGGCTCCGGTTTTGCCGGGCTGAATGCCGCGATCGAGCTGGCTCGTCATGGCAAAAAAGTCGTGGTACTGGAGGCTAACGAGCTGGGCAGCGGCGGCAGCACTCGTACCGGTGGGATGATCAGCAGCGGGCAGAAACTGGTGGTAGGTGGCGCAATCAAAGGCATCCCACCGGAGCTGTTCCAGCGCATGATCGCCGACTCGATCGCCTCCTTTGCCTTTATTCAGGATCTGGTGCGCGAGGAGCAACTGGACGCGGATCTGTTTATCGGTGGCCGCTATTTTGGCGCGCACACGCAAAAGCAGCTGGCTGGTTTGTATCAGATGGGAGATATCCTGCATCGCGTTACCGGTGTCACGGTGCATAAGATCGATCGCGCAACTCAGGCACCGATCATCGGTTCCGATTTTTATCACGGCGGCATTCTGGTGGACGAGTACGGTGGCGTACATCCGGGTAAATACAACCGGGCATTACGCGATTTGGCGCGTAAACTGGGCGCGCAACTGTTTTCCCATGCCCGCGTGACTGGCGTGGAAACCGAGGGCGGTAGCAAAGTGATTTACACCGAGCGCGGCACGCTGCGCGCACGTCAGGTGATTTTTCTGACCAACGGTTACACCGACGCCCAGGCATCGCCGAATCTGGCAAAACGTATTGTGCCGGTGAAGAGTTATCAGATCGCCACCGAGCCACTGCCACCTGAGTTGATGGCGAAGTTGATCCCCGGCGGCCGCATGATCACCGACAGTCGCCGCGATCTGATCTACACCCGCCCATCGCCGGACGGTACGCGTCTGTTGTTTGGATCGCGTCCCGGCATTATGGATTGCGACGATAAAACCGCGGCGATCCGTATTCGCCAACGTATGCTGGCAATCTGGCCGGAACTGGCACCGTATCGCATCAGTCATGCCTGGAGCGGATATGTAGGGATGACGTGGGATAAAACCGCTTATGCCGGTGAAATGGATAATGCGCGTTTTGCCGTTGGCTGTAACGGTAACGGCGTAGCACTGATGAGCTGGCTCGGTTATCGTGCCGCCCAAAAGCTGCTCGGCACCGAGCCGCGCCCGCTGTCGTTTGAGCGCAACACCTTTAAACCGATCCCGCTGTATGGTGGCAAACCGTGGTTTTTACCGCTGGTGACCGGCTGGTATCGTTTCCGCGATGCGGTGGATAAGGCGCGGGATTGAAGCCTCCCCCCGTAGTGACGCGATTTATCGTGCAGTTTTTTCCGACACCACGCACGGAACTGCGCGATAAATCGCGCCGCTACGAATAAGTTTGTCTTGATCTAACCCACTGGCAGCCTTCAGGTTGTGGGAGTACCATGACCCCACTTTCCTCAACCAGCCGGAGGCTGCATGTTTAAGGCACTGGTCATTGATAATGACGAACAGGGATACCGCACTACCCTGAAAGATCTGGAAGAAAAACAACTACCGGATCAGGATGTCACCCTCGAAGTTAGCTACTCCACCCTAAACTACAAAGACGCCCTCGCTATCTGCAATAAAGGCCCAATCGTACGCCAGTTCCCGATGGTACCAGGCATCGATTTTGTTGGTCGGGTGATCAACAGTCGCCACCCGCAATGGCAGCAGGATGATGTCGCGCTGCTGACCGGCTGGGGCGTCGGCGAGAAATATTGGGGTGGCCTGGCGCAGAAAGCCAGCGTCTCCGGTGACTGGCTGGTCAAAGTCCCCACCGCACTCAGCCCGCTGCAAACCATGGCAATCGGCACCGCCGGGTTTACCGCGATGCTGTGCGTAATGGCGCTGGAAAAACAAGGAATTACCCCGCAGCACGGTCCGGTTCTGGTCACTGGCGCCAGCGGTGGCGTTGGCAGTTTTGCCGTCAGCTTGCTGGCGCGTCTCGGTTATGAAGTGGTGGCCTCCAGCGGTCGAGCCAGCGATAGCGACTATTTGATCACCACCCTCGGTGCAGCGTCGGTCATTGATCGTAATGAACTCAGTCAACCCGGCAAACCGCTGGCGAAAGAGCGCTGGGCCGCCGCTATCGATAGCGTCGGCAGTCATACGCTCAGTAACGTGCTGGCGGGCATCAAACGTGATGGCGTGGTCGCTGCCTGCGGTATGGCGCAAGGTCTGGATCTGCCTACCAGCGTCGCTCCCTTTATTCTGCGTGGCGTGATTCTGGCGGGCGTAGATAGCGTAATGTGCCCACTGCCGCTGCGTCAGCAGGCGTGGCAACGTCTGGCAGATTTGGTAGATGGTGAGCAACTACAAAAACTCACCCGCGTGATCCCGCTGAGTGCGGCGCGTGAAGGAGCAGAACAGCTGCTGGCGGGTGAAGTGCGTGGACGTCTGATCGTCGATTGTCGGTAGGCTCTGATAAAAACCGCGCGATGAATCGCGCCGCTACTAACTGCCCCCAATCGTAGCGGCGCGATTTATCGCGCAATCATACTCAGGCGCGTAACTGAATTTGCGGTCTGCCCTGCTTCGCTTGCCGTACCACGTCCAGCTCCGCCTGATACCATCGCGTCAGTGTCTGCTCGGTCATCACCTCATGCGGCGCCCCTTCTGCCACCAGTTTTCCCTGATGCAACAACAGGATACGATCAGACCACAATGAAGCCAGATTGAGATCGTGCAATACGGTACATACGCTAAACCGGCCATTACGCGTTAAGCGATGCAGCAGCCGCAGGCTATGCTGCTGCCAGAACAGATCCAGCGCCGAGGTAGGTTCATCGAGGAACAGCCAGCCACGCGGACCATCCGCATGCCACAACTGCGCCAGCACACGCGCCAACTGCACGCGCTGCTGCTCACCACCGGACAGCGAGCGATAATCACGTCGTGCCAACTCAAGGCTACCGGTGATATGCATCACCTCCTCAATCACCGCCTTCGCTCCCGTGGTCGGCCAGGGCGCACGTCCCATCCCCACCACATCTTCAGCTGGCATCGGGAAGGTCATGGTGTTTTGCTGGCGCATCACTGCACGACGCTGGGCCAACGGTTCACGCGGCCAGTCTGCCAGCGGGCGATCACCCAGCCAGCACTCCCCTGCATCCGGTGTAAGGAAGCCGGTTAACAGACGCAGCAACGTAGATTTACCGGCACCGTTCGGGCCGATTAACGCCACCATATTGCCCGGTTCGAGAGTCACCGAAACATTATCAATCAGCGCCCGTGCGCCGTGGCTAAATTGCAGACCGCGCGCCTGCATCCGATCACTCATTTATCCCTCTCTGTTGACGCAGGATCAGCCAAAGAAACCACGGGCCGCCAATCAGGCTGGTTAACAGACCCACCGGCATTTCTGCCGGGATCACCACCGTGCGCGCCAGAGTATCCGCCAGCAGCAACAGGATCGCCCCTGCCAGCGCCGATCCCGGCAACATCCAGCGATGATCGCTCCCCAGACAGAAACGCATCACATGCGGCACCACCAGCCCGACAAAGCCGATAATCCCGCTGACCGAAACGGCCGTTCCCACCAGCAACGCGCTCAGCACCAGCAGCTGACGCTGGGTGCGTTTTACATCGATCCCCATGTAATGCGCGTCTTCTTCACCGAGTTGCAGCAGGTTAAGACGGCGCGCACGCGTCTGAATGGCAATCAGCGTCGGTAAAATCAGCAGCGCACATACCGTCAGACTCGGCCACTGCGCGGAGCTGAGGCTGCCCATGCCCCACAGCGCCAACTGACGCAACTGTTGATCATTGCTGATCCACGACAGTACCCCGACCGCCGCGCCACATAACGCGTTAATGGCGATACCCACCAACAGCAGACGCGACAGGTTACCCAGTGCCAGCCGACTAAAGCTGAAGATCAGCAACGTCACCACCAGGCTGCCGATAAAGGCCGCCAGCATGGGCAGCCACAACGCGAGAATGGGTGGCAAAGCCACCGGCACAATAATCGCCAGGGCCACTGCCAGACCGGCTCCGCTGCTGATACCCAGCAATCCCGGATCGGCCAGCGGGTTGCGAAACAGCCCCTGCATCACCGCACCGGATACCGCCAGCGCCATGCCAAGCAGTACCGCCAGCAATACACGCGGCAGACGGATATTCAGCCAGATCTGCCACACCATATCGCTGAGCGGCGCATGCCACAGGGTACGGATCGAGAGCGGCATCGCGCCAAAATTGGCGGCCATCAACATACATATCACCATGCTGACGGCCATCAGGCTCAGCCAGCGCAGCAGTGCAACGCTAGTCATGTTTGGCCGCTTCAGCTGCACGACGCAGCTTGACGATGGCATCTGGCGTGTCCAGACCAAAGCTCAGCAATGCCATTTCATCCACCACCAGCAACGCGTGATGCTGTCCGGCTGGCGTCAGCGCCAGTCCCGGCAGCGACCAGACTTTCTCCTCACCACCGAGGGTGCGCAGGCCATCCTGGCCCACCACCACCAGATCCGGTGCCGCAGCCACCACACCCTCCTGCGACAGCGGCTGATAATGCGGCACTGCCGCCATTGCATTCACCAGACCGGCACTGCGAATCGCGCCATCTGCCCCGGTTTGCGATCCCGCCGCCAGGGTGTTCATGCCGCTGTGCGCCATGATAAACAGGACCTTCACCGGCAGTGGCTGGCTCGGCAGTTGCGCCAGTTGTTTCTGCACTTGCTCGGTCAGGGCATTGGCCGCTTCTTCACGATGCAGCGCTTTGCCGATGGTGGCGATTTTTTCCGGGATCGCCTCAATGCTGTTTTTGCCGGTAACTTCCACCACCTTTACCCCCGCCTGCGCCACCTGTTGCAGCACCAGCGATGGTTTTGCCAGTTCACTACTCAGCACCAGCGTCGGTTTCAGCGCCAGAATGCCTTCCGCATTCAACTGACGCATATAACCGATGTTCGGCAGTTTATTCGCCTGGGCAGGCTGCTGGCTGGTACTGTCGCGCGCCACCAGGTCCTGCTGAGCATCCAGCGCATAGATGATTTGCGTGACATCTCCGCCAATGGAAACCACGCGTTCCGCTGCCAGCGTCGGCAGTGCCAGCGCAGTCAGCAACAACAGGGTCAGACGTTTCATACGGCAGCTCCTGGGGTGGTAAGCAATGCCAGCTGTTCACGCCAGCGCGCCTGCTCCGGCGTACCTTCGCTGCGCTGGCCGTAAAGTTGCGCGATCTGAGCGCCGTCAGCGGCGAACAGTTCAAGGCTGGTGACGAAACCATCGCCGCTCTGCTTACGCGTCACCCAACTTTCGCTGATGTGGTCCGCCAGCAGATGGAGCGTGAACGCCGGGTTGAAGATGTTGATCCAGTTATCCATCGGCATCAGTTTTTCTACCGCGCCGGTGAAGATCTGGGTGCAGCCACGGTTGCCGACAAAGATCATGATTTCGTTGCCGTCCTGCTGCGCCTGGTTCAACAACTGGGCCAGCGAATCATTGCTGACCTGCCATGCCAGATCGTCTGCAACCGCGCGGAATGCCTGCTGACGTGAAATGTTATGGCGTTTCAGCAGGCCGAAGAATTGGTGCACATCGGTCATGGCACGCCATTCGGCTTCGATGGTGCTGGCATCCACGGTCGTGCTGTGCTGCGGGTGACTCGCTGGTGTCAACTCCAGTGCGGCGTGGTCTGCGGTGGTGAACTGCGCTATCAGCGCATCCCAGGCAGCGATGTCGGTGTTGTCGGTGGTGTAGATTTTCAGCACCGCGTCACCGTGCCTGTCAAAAATCTGAATACTTTGACGTTCACCGCGCGCAGTCATCTCTTGCAGGAAGAAGGCGCTATGCCACTGCTGAGGAAACAGACGCTGGTCCAGTGCGCGCGGGTTGAGGATCAGTCCGGCATGTTCGCCGAGGTGCAGGTTTTCATATTTGCCAACCTGCTCGTGCACCGCATATTCATTGCGGGTGATGCTTTTGGTTTCACCCACCGCTTCGAGGGCGGCCAGCAGTGCCGGGAAATCGGTTTTCAGCGCTTTTGCATCGTGGCCGACGCGCGCCTCACAGAGTTGCGCTTCGCCAATGCCCATCAGCGCCGCCAGATCGCGGGCGTATTTTTTTGGATGTTCGCCTTTCAGGGCCAGATAGTGTTCGTAACGTTCGTTCATTGCGCATGCTCCATGAAAATGCCCTGCGTTGCCGCAGGGCGAAGTGATTTATTAGAAATCGACGTTCACACCCAACTGGAAGGTGCGTCCGGGCATCACAGCAAGCTGTGAATCATAGTAGTTCTGATCGGTTTTGCTGGTGGTGGATTCCAGATCGCGGCTGCTGAGGTAGTCCCAGTATTTGCGATCCGTCAGGTTGTAGATACCGCCACTGATCTTGACGTTTTTGGTGACGCGGTAGTAAGCCGTCAGGTCAACCAACGCATAACCGGGGATATTCTGGTAGTAGGTATTGCTGGTGGTGCCAATCGCGCTGCCAGCATTGGTATAGGTCTGACGCTGGGTATACGTTGCACGCTTACCATGATTAAAGGTAGCGGTAACGGCTGCACCGTAGCGCTGATCCGGATCGTCATAGGCCACACCGGTAATCAGACGCATCGGCGGCACACTCTCCAACGGCACGTATTTATCACCCAGGTAGCTGGACTTAGACGCGCCCTGCGCATAACCAAATGCCAGACGTGCGCTCAGGCCATCGACTTCTGGCACCCATGTGCCGATGTTGAACTTGCTACCGAATTCCGCACCGTAGATATAGGCTTTGTCACGGTTTTCCGCACGGTAAGCAATGCCAATGTTGCTCGGGATGTCAGTAAAGACTTCCGGATTCGAACTACGGCTGTAACGGGTGTAGTCGATAAAGTTTTTGTAGCTGTTGTAGAAGGTCGCCGCGGAGAAGGTGATCCCTTCAACCGCTTCGCCTTTCAGACCGAACTCAAAGTTATTGCTGGTTTCGGTTTTCAGGTCGGTGTTACCCAACAGCGCATACTGATTTGAACCACCATAATTGGATGTCAGGTTCCATGAACCATACAACTGGCTTGGGTTCGGGAACTGTGCGCCGCGCTTGTATTGCAGGTAAGCCATCATTTTCGGCGTCAGGTTGTACTGGAAGGCGATTGACGGCAGCAGCTGACCATCACTAAAGCTCTTGCCATACAGCGTTGACACTGCACCCGTTGATACATCGGCATCCCCGCCCGAAATGCTGGAGAGGTTCTGCGGCTTGGTATTCTGATAAGCGTAACGCACGCCAGGAATCACGGAGAAGGTATGGCCGTTCAAATCCCAGCTCATGGTGTCTTCAACAAAAGCCCCGAAAGTCCAGCTACGGCTGTTGGCTTCTGGCGGAGTGATATTGTTGTAAGACGTCTGCGCCGGGTCCATCCAGTATGGACGCTCAGTTTTCGCGATGCTGGCGTTCAGACCATAGCTGAAGTTGTTAAACAGCCAGCTCTTTTCACCTTTGGTTTCAAAACCATAGGTTTTGGTGTTGTAGTCTGAATAGATATTGTGCGCTGCAACGGAACCGGCGACTGGCACGGCAGTATCATCGTGTGCCTGCGTTTCCTGGTAATAGATGCTGCTTTCAAGCGAATCTACCAGCAGGTTATTGTCCGGCGTCCAGAGATCTTTCAACATGCCACTCCAGCGACGAGTCTGGCTGCTCTGATCGGCACGGCCATAAATGGTCGTGGTGCCTGTGCCCCAGTAATCGAAGTTGGTGTGATTGGTTTTGTGGTAGTAGTCCAGCGTGGCGCTGAACTGATGCTCGCTGTTCGGCTGCCAGATTCCGGTGGCAGCGATGGCATCCGAGTGCCAGTTGGCCGGGTAGGCATCGATAGTGCCGCTATTGTTACGGGTTTCCTGACCGTCACGACGGCTAATCACCACGATACCACGCAGGGTTTCATCACCTGCTGCGGCGGTGATGCCATTGTGCCAGCTACGGTTGGAAGAATCGTAGTCGCTCTGATAACCGAAGTAGGTCTGCTTAGTTGGCGACAGGTAATCATCCGGTGATTTGGGACGGAAGGACACCGAACCACCGAGGGCGTTATTCTTGTAGGAAACATCGGTCGCACCGGAAACAATACCGACTGAGCCATACATGTAAGGATCGATATAGTCGCGGCCAATCCCGAAGGTGCCTGAACCGGTGCGGCCTACGGAGCTACGCCCCGTTGCAAAAGGCTGTTCGATACCGTCTACGTCGATAGAGACACGGTTATCTTCCAGGCCACGGATGTTATAACCGGTATAACCACCACGGTCGCCAGTGTAGCCACTTTTGCCGGTGTTACTACCGCCTGCAGCGCCCGGCGCGCTAACCAGCGGCTGATAACGCATAATTGAACCGAAATCATTACCACCCTGCTTTTGCATTTCTTCAGCTGAGATGGTGTTACGGCTGCCAGCAACCAACGGTTGTTTCGGTGCAGTGACGGTCATCACCGGTTCATTGGTGGTGGTTTTCTTGCCTGAAATGGTCAGTTCTTGATTATCACTGGTCGCTGCATAGCCACAAGCCGCGTGAATCGCTGACGCTAAGATCGCCGTTTTGAAAAGACGCTGGTGAGTTAACCCCGAAAATAATGAGGACATAGACGCGAAATACCTGGTTAATTGTTAGTATTCGCTCACTTGCTTGCTGCCAGAAAACCACAGGTTTTGTATATAAAACCGTAAAAAGTTACAGACTTTTTTTATGTTATAAATGATTTCGTCAGGAATGTAATGTAAGTGGTAATCATTATCAATAGCATTTACACTAAGATGTATCTTAGACAGCACAATTTGTTAACCATAGTTAACTTATTACTAATCAATTAATTAAGATGAGCGATGACATGGCACAGAAACCCGCGGTGAATATTCATTACTGTACGCAATGCAACTGGTTGCTGCGTTCAGCGTGGATGGCGCAGGAGTTGCTGCATACTTTTGCTGATGATTTAGCTTCGGTGACGTTACAACCCGGCACCGGAGGCGTGTTTGAAATCACCATCGATGGCAACGTGATTTGGGAACGCAAGCAGGAAGGCGGCTTCCCCGATGCGGCGGCGTTAAAGCAGCGGGTGCGGGATTATTGCTTCCCGGATCGGGAGCTGGGCCATGTGGATAAGAAGAAACCGGCGGGGAATTGATTCTTTCCATCAAAATGCGCGATAAATCGCGCACCTTTGCCAGCGCCGCTACGCCACTTCATGTTCCAACGGCCACAGCAGGCGATCCTGCGCGGTGCTCAACGCAACAATCGCCGGATGGTAAATCGCGAAGGGTTCCGCCAGTGGACACACCATATATCTGCCCTGCGCACTGGGGATAAACTCCGATCGCGGTAAAAAGGCTGCACCATCAAACCCCTGCTCCATCATTTCCAGCACCAGACGGGGTTCGGATACCTTGATACTGATGTTCACCTGTTCAAGGCTACTGAACAGCTTACTGCGCAGCACTTCATAGGTTCCTTCCCCACCAATGCGGTGTAGCAGAATCAGTGGAATGCCGCTGAGATCGGCAAACTGCAACGCTTTTCCCGCCAGCATTGGCGCGTAATGTGAAGAGATCACCGCAATGGTATCAATCGGTTCCAGCTCGCGCACAAACCACGCCTGACGATCGCCAGGGGTTTGCATCAACGCAATATCAACGGTGTTATCCAGCAGCATCGCTTCCAGATGGCTGGAGTCAGACACGATAACGTTAATATCCCAGTCGGGGCGGTTGCGGTAGTAATCCATCAGGATGGTATTGAAATAGCGCAGATACAGGTAGGAGATACCGATATTCACCCGACGCTGCTTACGCGTGGCAATGGTGATGGTCTGACGCTTCAGTTGATTGACCCGGCTCAGGATGTCGCATGCCTGACGATAAAGAAAAGTTCCGGCCTCGGTCAGCACCATACGGCGTGGGGTGCGGGTAAACAGCGGCGAACCAATTTCCTCTTCCAGTTCCTGGAGACGTTTACCCAGCGGCGGTTGTGCGATGTTCAATAGCTTTGCGGCTTTACTGATGGAGCCCTGTTCCGCTATTGTGCAAAAGTAATGCAATCGTTTGAGATCCATGATGCTCCGCGCCTCCTCGCGCCTGATACGACATGGCTAACCCCGATCCAACCGCGGCTGTCGTACTGCTTAATGAATAAACATCGTCCACAGATGGCTGATCGGCATCACCAGCACCAACGCGGGTAACATATTCGCCACCGGGAATGATTTAATTCCGGCGATACGGAAACCCGCCGCCAACATGATAAATCCACCCGCCGCGGTAAAGTCACTCATCATGGTTGCGGTGGTGTGCGGCATAATCAGTACTGCGGCTGACGCCAGTACCAGCTGAATGATGAGCTGTGGTACGGCAATCACCGCTACCGCATAACCCAGCAAGGTAGCAAAAATCGCGGCGGTGAAGATATCCATAATGGATTTAACAAACAGGATATTGGGATCGTGTGTCATCCCTTCGGTCATCGCCCCGATAATGCCGGTACCGCTGGCGCAGAACAACACCATAATCGCCACGTACTTCTCGGTAAAGGCCGCGCCCGTCAGACCGGTTTCGGTTTGTTCACCCTGGAAACGCCCAACCAGCCCTTTTGCCAGATTACCGAGGCGGCCAATTTTCTCCTCCAGAAACACCAGTTCACCGAGAGCGGCACCGATAATCAGCGCCAGAATCACCGCCGGTAAGCTGTGAATCTTACCAATCAATACAATCCCGAGGCCCATCGACGACAGGCCGAAGGTCATCGGCAGTGCTACGCGTAAGCGTTCCGGCACTTTGGTGCCGAGAAAAGCGCCTGCCATCCCACCAATCAGCACGGCGCTGCCGTTGACAAAGGGTCCCACTACCATAATTTACTCCTTAGGCTTCATTATGTTTTTCACCCCAGCGCTTCAGGTTGCCGACGTCGAGATCAAACAGGTCGAGGGCACGCGATACACTGTGATGCACCATTTCATCCACGGATTGTGGCTTCTGGTAAAAGGCCGGAACTGGCGGATAAACGATCCCGCCCATTTCCGTCACTGCCGCCATATTGCGAATGTGCACCAGATTGAGCGGCGTCTCACGTACCATCAGCACCAGCCGACGCCGCTCTTTCAGGATCACATCTGCTGCACGGGTCAGCAGATTGCCGGTCAGCCCATGTGCGATGGACGCCAGCGAATTCATTGAGCAGGGCGCAATCAGCATGCCGAGGGTCTTAAACGAGCCGCTGGAGATCGAGGCGCCGAGATTGCTGATGCTGTGCACCTCATCCGCCAAATCGGTAATCTCCTGCCGCTGCCAGGTGGTTTCCATGGAACGCGTCACCTCTGCACCTTTGGTCACCACCAGATGCACCTCAATATCCTGATCGCGCAGCAGTTGCAGCGCCTTCATGCCGTACTGAAAACCGGATGCGCCACTAATGCCGACGATAATGCGCCTTCTGCTCACTACAACCTCACTTACTCAAAATCGGGAAGGAAACGTTTTACATCTACCTCTTTGAACTTCGAACGTTCAAAGTGGGCTTTCATATGCCACGGCACGGTGCAGTCAAAGATGGTTTTGGTGGTCATCCCTTGCTGGGTAATGCTGGCGCTGTAGCCTGGCTGCTGCGATGGGTCGAGCGGATGGCAACGCACCCCGGCGATGGTGGCGATATCGACATCGCCCTGGAAGCGGGTCTGCATGGCCCACAGAATGTCGTCGGTGTCGAACACGTCCACGTCGTCATCCACCAGAATGACGTGTTTCAGTTCTGAGAACGCGGCAAAAGCAATCAGGGCAGCCTGACGCTGACGACCTTCATCCACTGGCGCTGATTTTTTAAACTGGATCACCGCCAGCAGTTTGCCGCCACCGGAGGTGTGCGCATTGACGTTCAGCACACGGCCTGGCATCGCGCGTTCCAGCATATCGAGAATACTGGCTTCGGTCGGGATACCGGCCATGCTGACGTGTTCGCCGCTTGGACCAAGGGTGGTTTGCAGAATCGGATGTTTACGGTGCGTCACCGCTTTCACCTTGATAACCGGCAGCTCGGCTTTCGCTTCGCCGGTATAACCCGGGAATTCCGGCATCGCTTTGCCGGTGTTGGTGTTCTGGTCTTCACGCACCCGCACATTTGGCAGCAGTTCGCCTTCAATCACGATTTCAGCGTGTGCAATGGCTTTCTCGTTGATGCTGACACAGGGAGCCAGTTCCACCGGTTTGCCACGTAATGCACCGGCAATGCTCAGCTCGTTAAAGCCCAGTGGAGTTGTTGGCGGCTCAAAGCAGGCGGCGATTTCGATTGCCGGGTCAACACCGATGCTGATGGAGATTGGCAGCGGTTTGCCGGCTTTTTCGGCTTTCTCACGGAAGGCATCAATATGGCGGCCTGGAGTCAGCCACATCGACAGTTCGTCGCGGCTCTGGATGCACAGACGGTGAATGGTGATATCCGATTCGTGAGTTTCCGGGTCGGAGGCGTAGCACATCCCCATGGTGAAGTAAGGACCGGCATCCTCTTCGGTATTGGTTGGCGCAGGCAGCAGGGTACGCAGATCAAAATTAGGGTCTTCCGCGTAATGCACCACTTCCTGACACAAGGGTTTCTCGCTGATCACTACCGGTGCCACCGCGTGATGCACCGAATCTTTCAGCAGAAAACCAAGTTTTTCCGGTGCGCAATCCAGCAGATGACCAACACGTTCACGGGTGGACATCAGGCCGGTCACCACGCGCACATCAGGAAAACCTTTCACCTTGTTGAACATCATCGCCGGGCCTTTGCGCGTCGGACGTTCACAGGTGCCGCCAGCACCAACATAGCGGTATACGCCGGAGAGTTCCGCATGGGGGTCGACTTCGGTATCGGTACTGACGAATTCGCCTTTCAGACTTTGCAGCAATGCGATAGCCGAACGCAGATCATGCACCGGCTGTTTTTTTGTTTCAGACATATTCTTTTCCCTTAACGCTTCAGAGTGAATGCGATGAGGGGAAAGTAGCGCTGAATAATTGCGGGAAAAACTACCGTTTATATTTACCACCCAAACCTTTTTGGTTTGGATGATATTTATGCTACAGGTTTGTTTTTATTTGTTTATTTAAATAAAACAATGTTGCAACAAATTTCGGCGTAAAAATGATTTAGATCAACTCTTTGCAATTTTTTCCGCAGCTTCATTCAGTGCGGCAATCACAATATTCAATGCATCTTCAGAAATATTTTCCTGCGCCAGACGATGATTTAACGTGAATTTAATATTGTGAATTGCCTGTTCTACTGCCGGAATGCTGCGATTATTGACCAGAATAGCCAGCGAGGTTAAGCGGCTAATAATGGTATCCACATTTTCACGATTTTCAGCCAGCAGCGCGCGGCCATTGTCGTTAAGCGTGTAGGCTTTACGCGACTCCTGCGCATCCACCACGCGAATGGCATCGGTTTCTTCCAGCAGCGTCAGGTTGGGGTAGATAATACCGGGACTGGGGGAGTACTCCCCTTTGGAGAGTTCTTCAACCGATTTGATCAGCTCATAGCCGTGAGCGTCGCTCTGGGCAAGAAAGTGCAGCATCAACAGGCGGATATCGCTGGCATCAAGCATACGTTCCCGACGCTTTTTACGTGCGCCTGCACAAAATGCACGCTGGGCGTGGTCGCCGTGCCAGGGAGAGTCGCGATGCTGTTTCATTGCCTGCCTGAGGGGTCGGTTAAGGGAGGTTGATAGTAGTCTGCCGCCTGGCAAAATTCAACACAGGCGGCAACTGGACGGGCAAGAGTCGGTTATTTCTGATGCCAGTAGGCGACAGCGCGAACAAAATCGGTATCTGCACCGCGACGCTGGGTAAAGTAATCGCTCAGCAGTTTCACCGCCTCACCTTCCCCGGTCAGCCAGATAAAGTACTCCTCGCTGGGGATGGAGATCTTATCCAGCTTTGCAATCAGCGCGCCGAGGTTATCGCTCTGCATGGTGCCGCTGCCCAGCCAGCTAATATTCACACCGTCGAGATCGCCCAGATAATCACGCCCGGTGGCCTCATCAACAAACGCCAGCAGATGCACCTCCTGCGCCTCAACTTCCGCCAGACGGCGTTTGATAGCGGGCAGACCGGTCTCATCAAAGACATAAACCTGGCAGCCATAATCAACCGGGACCACACAGGAACCGCGCGGGCCACCCATCGCCAACTGATCGCCCGGCTGCGCGTCGTTAGCCCAGCTACTGGCGACGCCGCCATCGTGGATATAGAAATCGAGGGTTAGCGAATCGACACCGTTAAATTCCAGCGGGGTGTAATCACGCGCGGCCGGACGTACGCCAGCAGGCCACACCACGCCTTCGTCGGTCATGGTCGGCAGTGTCAGCGCGCTACCCGGCTCCGGGAAGAACACTTTGATGTGGTCATCATAAGAAGGCGAGTTAAAACCGGCCAAATCGCTGCCGGTAAAAACGATACGCCAGAATTGTCCGGCGATGCGTGTTTTGCTCGCTACGGTAATGTGGCGAAAACGCAGTTCATTGCGTACGCGACGGGGTGCGCGTGGGTTGCCCGAAGAGGTCTGTTTTCTCAAGTCATATCTCCCGCGAGGATCAGCCGAGCATAATGCCGCCGTCCACCGCAATTTGTTGTCCGGTAATAAAGTCGTTTTGTATTAAGAACAGATAAGCGCTGGCGAGTTCATCAATCTCAGCGGTGCGTCCCAGCGGAATGATCTCAGCAAAGTGCTGCCGGGTTTGTTCCACCTGCTCCGCCGCCTGCTGTCGCCAGAACGGCGTCACCGTCCAGGTAGGGGCGACACAATTGACGCGCGCTTTGGGTGCCAGCTCCACCGCCAGGCCCTGCGCCAGCGACACAATGCCCTGATTACCCACATAACTGGCGCAGGCATCCTGAGCGCGGCCGCCGGTACCGGCGGTGAAGGTCAGAGAACCACCTGCCCGCACTTTTTCTGCCGCCAGTTTGCCAATCAGCACATTGGTGAGGAATTTTGAGTAAATCACTTTCTCAATCAGCGCCATATCGGCGCTGAGGAAACCACCGCCCATCGCATCGCCGACCATCGAAACCAGATGATCGAAGGCAGCGAGCTGTTTAAACGCACTGCGCAGTGCGTCATGATCGTGTGCATCGACCACCAGCGTCGCTACCTGAGCGCCCTGCTGCGTCAGCGTGGCTTGCGCCTGTGCCAGACGTTCGGCATTGCGACCGAGAAGGGTCAGTTGCGCCCCCTGCGCTGCCGCCAGTTGAGCCACCTGCCAGCCAATGCCGGAGCTGCCGCCAATCACCACCAGATGTTTAGCCTGTAATGATGCCATTCCCTGCTCCTCAGAATGCGGCCAGCGCTTCAGCCGCCAGTTCAGCCACCAGCGAATCGTTCGCGCCATGTGCCCCGCTCACGCCTACCGCGCCAATCACCTCGCCGTGCAACCACAGCGGAATGCCGCCTTCCAGCGGCGTCACACCCGGTGTGGCAAGAAAACTCGGGCTGCCGCTGTTGATAAAGCTTTCAAACTCTTTCGAAGGAGCGCGCAGCAACGCGGCAGTCCGCGCTTTACCCTGCGCGACACTCGGGCTGATGCCAATTGCCGCATCGCTGCGGTCAAGACTGACCAACTCACCGGCGCGATCTACCACCGCTACGCTGATATGCCAGTCATGCTGTGCAGCGGTTTCCAGTGCTGCCGAGATAACGGTGCGTGCCGCCGCCAGCGAAATCGAGTGATAGGTCCGGGCCAGCACTGCGCTGGTCGATTCAGGTTTTTTATCCATTATTTTGCCTCGCGTCGGGCGTCAGAAGCCCGCGCATGAATCAAATATGAAAGCGAAACTCATTCTCATCTGACGCTGGACAGAATAGTTATGATATATCTTAAGCGCAATGCCGAAAAATGCTATCTACGTACGCAGATATATCCAGCTATCCGTAGCGGCGCGATGTATCGCGCGGAATTTCGTGCGGACTGATTCCCTCATCCCGGCCTTCTCCCGCCAGCGGGAGAAGGAGAAGTGCAACCTATTTACTCCGCTACGCCAGCGCATACACAGCTTTACACTCCAGACCTTTCTCATTTCATTAGCAACTGCTATAAAGTATAGCAATTGCTATATCAGATCGATTTTCAATCACTTCGGAACTGACGGTATGAAAATGATGAAAGGAATCGTGCTCGGCGCGCTGCTGAGCACGTTGTTCAACCCCGGCGCTTACGCCCGCGAAAAACTGCAGGTCATCACCACCTTTACGGTGATCGCCGATATGGCGAAAAACGTCGCCGGGGATGCCGCAGAGGTGAGTTCCATCACCAAACCGGGGGCAGAAATTCATGAATACCAGCCGACGCCAGGCGATATCAAACGCGCGCAGGGTGCTCAGCTGATTCTCGCCAACGGGATGAACCTCGAACTGTGGTTCCGTCGTTTTTATCAGCACTTAAAAGATGTGCCCGAGGTTATCGTCACCCAGGGCGTGACACCGATGGGCATCACCGAAGGCCCGTACAACGGCAAACCGAATCCTCACGCCTGGATGTCACCCGATAACGCGCTGATTTACGTCGATAATATTCGCGATGCGCTGGTGAAATACGATCCAGACAATGCAGCGATCTATCAGCGCAACGCCGCCGCTTACAAACAAAAAATCACTGATACGCTGCAACCACTGCGTCAGCAGGTAGCACAACTGCCGGAAAACAAACGCTGGCTGGTGTCGAGCGAAGGTGCATTTTCCTATCTGGCGCGCGATCTGGGGCTGAAAGAACTCTATCTGTGGCCGATTAATGCCGATTCGCAAGGCACACCACAGCAGGTTCGTCGGGTGATTGACCGCGTGCGTGCGGATCAGATCCCCGCCGTGTTCAGTGAAAGCACGGTATCCGATAAAGCGGCACGTCAGGTGGCACGCGAAACCGGCGCGCATTATGGCGGCGTGTTGTATGTCGACTCGCTGAGCGGCCCTGATGGCCCGGTGCCGACCTATCTCGACCTGCTCAACGTCACCACCCGCACCCTGGTGCAAGGCATCAAAGACGGTTTGAAGGAGTAATCCATGACAAAGCTGCCAGCGATTAGCGCTTCCGGGGTCAGCGTCACTTACCGTAACGGACACACGGCGCTGCGTGAGGCCAATTTTAACGTACCAGGCGGCTCGATCGCTGCCCTGGTCGGGGTTAACGGTTCCGGCAAATCAACGCTGTTCAAAGCGGTGATGGGCTTTGTGCGCCTGGCACAGGGAGAAATCCGCATTCTCGGCATGCCGACGCGCCAGGCGCTGCGGCGCAATCTGGTTGCCTACGTGCCCCAGGCCGAAGAGGTTGACTGGTCCTTTCCGGTGCTGGTCGAAGACGTGGTGATGATGGGGCGTTATGGCCATATGGGGATGCTGCGTATCGCCAAAGAGCACGATCACGCCATCGTCAATGCCGCTCTGGAACGGGTTGATATGCTGGCCTTTCGCCAACGCCAGATTGGCGAGCTGTCCGGTGGGCAGAAAAAACGCGTGTTTCTGGCACGCGCGATAGCCCAGCAGGGAGAAGTCATCCTGCTGGATGAACCTTTCACCGGGGTGGATGTGCAGACGGAGGCGAAGATCATCAGCCTGCTGGGTGAGCTGCGAGACGAGGGCAAAACCATGCTGGTATCGACCCATAACCTCGGTTCCGTTACCGAATTCTGTGACTACACGGTGATGGTGAAAGGCACGGTACTGGCAAGCGGCCCAACTGCCACCACCTTCACGGCGGAAAATCTCGAACGTGCCTTTAGCGGGGTGCTGCGCCATGTGGTGCTGAACGGCTCGGAAGACCGCATCATCACCGATGATGAACGGCCGTTTGTGTCACATCTGCCGCCAGGCAGTGAGAGGGCCTGACTATGCAATGGCTGATGGAACCCTTTACCTACCAATACATGCTGAACGCCATGTGGGTATCGGCACTGGTTGGCGGGATATGCGCTTTTCTCTCCTGCTATCTGATGCTGAAAGGTTGGTCGCTGATTGGCGATGCGTTGTCGCACTCCATTGTGCCCGGCGTGGCAGGCGCATATATGCTCGGTTTACCCTTCGCCCTCGGTGCCTTTCTCTCGGGAGGATTGGCCGCGGGCAGCATGTTGTTTCTCAACCAGCGTACTCGCTTAAAAGAGGATGCGATTATCGGTCTGATTTTCTCCTCGTTCTTCGGTCTCGGGCTGTTTATGGTGTCGCTAAATCCGACAGCGGTGAATATCCAAACCATTGTATTAGGTAACATTCTCGCCATCGCTCCCGCCGATATCCTGCAACTGACGCTGATTGGCGCAGTCTCCATTTGCGTGCTGTTTTTCAAATGGAAAGATCTGCTGGTGACCTTTTTTGATGAGAACCATGCGCGCGCCATCGGCCTCAATCCACAACGGTTGAAGCTGCTGTTTTTCACCCTGCTGGCGCTCTCCACCGTGGCAGCGCTACAAACTGTCGGCGCATTTCTGGTTATCTGCCTGGTGGTGACACCGGGGGCTACCGCCTGGCTGTTGACCGATCGCTTCCCGCGTCTGCTGGCTATCGCCGTGGCTATCGGCAGCGTCACCAGTTTTCTTGGTGCCTGGGCCAGCTATTATCTTGACGGTGCCACCGGCGGTATCATCGTAGTGGCACAAACGCTGTTGTTTTTGCTGGCATTTGTCTTTGCTCCGCAGCAGGGGCTGCTGGCGCAACGCCGCCGCGCCCGCGCGCATCAGGAGGATATCCCATGCTGACGCTGCTGCTGGAACCTTTCCAGTTTGCCTTTATGAATCAGGCATTGTTGATTGCGCTGGTGGTGGCAATTCCCTGCGCGTTGTTATCCGTATTTCTGGTGCTGAAAGGCTGGGCCTTGATGGGCGATGCCATGAGTCATGCCGTGTTTCCGGGGATTGTGCTGGCGTGGATACTCGGTCTGCCACTGGCGCTGGGCGCTTTTGTTGCCGGCGTATTTTGCGCTGTCGCCAGCGGCTACCTGAAGGACAACAGCCGCATCAAGCAGGATACGGTGATGGGCATTGTGTTTTCCGGGATGTTCGCGGTCGGGTTGATTCTGTATATCGCCACCAAACCGGAAGTCCATCTGGATCATATCCTGTTCGGCGATATGTTGGGCATCACCCTCGGCGACATGGTGCAAACCACGCTTATCGCAGCGGTGATTTTGCTGATCATGGCGGTGAAGTGGCGGGATTTTTTGTTGTTCTGCTTCGATCAACAACAGGCACAGGCCAGCGGCTTGCGCACCGGCTGGTTACATTACGGCCTGCTGTGCATGGTCGCGCTGACCATCGTCGCCACCATGAAGGCGGTGGGCATTATTTTGTCGGTGTCGTTGCTGATTGCGCCGGGGGCAATTGCCTTGCTGCTGACGCAACGCTTTTCACACGCGCTGATGGCGGCGGTGACGGTGGCGGTGCTGGTTTCGCTTAGCGGGGTGTATCTGTCGTTTTATCTGGATAGCGCACCTGCGCCCACCATCGTGGTGTTATTTTCCGCGGTGTTTATCGTCGCGTTTATCCGTGCCAGCTTGCTGGCGCGGCGGGCTGAACGTCAGACGCTGCAAACTTAGTTTTGCAGCGCGTCGTTGTGACCACACTCCAGCATGCCGCCATTATTTTGCGGTAACGGGTTATCACCGGAAATCTCATGCTGTTGGCAGCTCTGGTGCGGATGCAAACCGGCTGGCGGTGAGAATGGTTCAGAGAGCTGAGCGCCGGCAATAGCCGAAAACGCGGTCAGCGCTGTCACAAGGAACAACGGTAAAAGTCGCATCATTTTTCTTCTCTTTAGTGGTCCGGGCTGGACCAGGAATGCAGGTGATTATTCAGCCTGATTCGGGGGCGTCAGGGTTTTACGCGGGGGATCAGGTTTCGATGGAGAATTTTACGCCGGTTATGGGAAGTATTTTATAAAATCGTGCGGTTTATCACAGTTCACCGCACGAATTATGCATTATCCGGCACTAACCGGAATGAAGAAGGTGCCGGTTAACAGATCCGGGGTGCTGTTTTTCAGATCAAGACGTAGCAGATCCTTGCCCTCACGACGGGCAACGCCCAACGCCGGTAGATGGATATAGTACATATCGGCGGTAAAGGCGTTGATCTGCTCCGGCATACCCTGCCAGTCAATTTCCGCATACAAACCACTTTCACCGGTCCAGTTCACCGCATTACCCGGCAGCACATCGCCATGCTGGCTTTCCAGCGCCTGAAACAGGCTGATATGTTGCTGGTCGGCGGAGCCTTCCCCCGGACTGAACTGAAAACCGAGCCAGCCTTTGTTCACATGCTGTCCGGCAAAAGCCACGAAATCGCGCGCATGTTGGGCGACCACATCACCATGATCGTGGATGTACTCCCCAAAACGACATTCCCATTCAATCACTTCACCGCACAGGCGCAACTCGGGCTTCTCCGCCAGCCGCACGTCAACCCAGCGATGCTGCGTGGGGATGCGACTGTGGAAATCCTTTAACTGAAGTTCCGGAATGCGGCGATATGCACCCGGGGTCAGCGAGAAATGGTTTTTGAACACGCGGGTGAAATTCTGTTGGTTATCAAAACCAAAACGCACGGCGATATCAATCAACGGCATACGCGTCAGGCGCAGCGCCATCGCTGACATGGTCAGACGACGCTTGCGGGTGTACGACGCCAGCGTTTGTCCGGTCATTTCTTTGAACATGCGCTGCATGTGCCATTTGGAATAACCGGATTTCAGGCTAATCAGATCGATGTTGAGTTCGTCGGTCAGGTTCGCTTCAATCCAGTCCACCAAATCGTTGATGTACTGTTTTTTCAGAGTCAGGCTAAGCATTTTCTGTGATGATCGAAAGGAAATGGAGACGCAGAATTGCGTATTCGGTCACACAAATATAACAAAAATGTATTGCTAATGTAAGGAAGGGTAAAGAAAGCGCAATGGGAAAAGCATTAATTGCTTAGTTCGCTAATATTTTCGCCAGCAATGAATGCTGACGCAGATCACGTAGCGGCGCGATTTCTCGCGCAATTTCGTGCGCGATGTCAGAAAAAAACGCGCGATAAATCACGCCGCTACATTTTTGATCAATGCGAGCGCATCCCCGCGGCCGTCATCATCATACGAAACAGCGATGCCACCACACCGAGTGCCAGCACGCTTGCAGCGTAAATAATCACCAGCCACACTACCCGCTTCCACAGTGGTGCTTTCACTTCAGTGTGTCCTGACATATCAATGATATCCTTCGTTGGCTTTCACTTTTCCCCGGAACACGTAGTAGCTCCAGAAGGTATACATCAGGATCACCGGGATAATCAGCAGCCCCCCCACCAGCATAAATGCCTGGCTGATCGCCGGTGATGCTGCCTGCCACAGGGTGATGGAAGGCGGAATGATATAGGGCCACACGCTTATCCCCAGGCCAGAAAAGCCGAGGAAAATAAGCAGCAACGTCAGCAGGAACGGGCTGTAGTGTGCTTCGCGTTTGATGCCCCGCACAATGCCCCACGCACACACCAGCACCAACACCGGAACCGGCAGGAACCAGAACAGATTTGGCAGGCTGAACCAGCGTTGTGCAATGGCTTGATGGCTGAACGGCGTCCACAGGCTAATAATGCCGACAATCACCAGCAAGGCGATTACCAGCGGCGTTGCCAGCGCTGACATCTTACGATGCAGGTCGTGCTCGGTTTTCATAATCAGCCAGGTACAGCCGAGCAACGCATACGCCACCACCAGACCAACACCGCAGAACAGCGGGAACGGTGCCAGCCAGTCCAGGGGGCCACCCGCGAAGGTACGGCCACTGACCGGAAAGCCGTTGATGATGGCACCGACAGAGACACCCTGGCTGAAGGTGGCGAGAATCGAACCGCCGATAAAGGCTTTGTCCCAGAAAGGACGGTGTGATTCGGTTGCTTTGAAGCGGAATTCGAACGCCACGCCACGGAAAATCAGGCCAATCAGCATCACCGTCAGCGGGATAGTTAACGCGTCGGCAATCACCGAGTAGGCCAGCGGGAACGCCCCGTACAGCCCGGCACCGCCGAGGATCAACCAGGTTTCGTTGCCGTCCCAGACCGGGGCCACGGTATTGACCATCATGTCGCGTTCAACCGCATCTTTGTTGAACGGGAACAGCAAACCGATACCGAGATCAAAGCCATCCATCACGATATACATCAGGATGGCGAAGACGATGATCGCAAACCAGATAATTGAAAAATCGATCATTTAGCGTTCTCCTTCCTGATGAGATACGGCAGACAGTGGACGTGCCGGGGTGTTGCTCTGACCCGGACCACCCGGATTCACATCGTGACCTTCACCGACTTTCGGCCCCTGCTTTATCAGACGCATCATGTAGACATAGCCCACACCGAATACCGAGCTGTACACGAGGATAAACGCCAACAGGCTGATGCTCATATGCAGGTCACCGTGGGCGGAAACCGCATCAATAGTGCGCTGCACGCCGTACACCACCCACGGCTGACGGCCAATTTCTGTGGTGAACCAGCCCGCCAGAATCGCCAGCAGTCCCGAGGGTCCCATTAGCAGCGCAAACCACAGGAATGGGCGCGACTGATACAGGCGGCCTTTGAAACGTAGCCACAGGCTGACCACGCCAAGGGTGATCATCAGCAAGCCCAGCGCCACCATCACGCGGAACGACCAGAACACCACGGTGGAATTTGGCCGATCTTCTTTCGGGAACGACTTCAGTGCCGGAACCTG
This sequence comes from Pantoea sp. X-Soil-TKNS-1279, assembly GCF_059730565.1. Lineage (NCBI taxonomy): Bacteria > Pseudomonadati > Pseudomonadota > Gammaproteobacteria > Enterobacterales > Erwiniaceae > Pantoea > Pantoea sp. X-Soil-TKNS-1279. The sequence goes on from NZ_AP035948.1 coordinate 3,597,690, forward strand.
TTTATCGAGGCTGTGGGTCAGAATCAGGCTGCCGAGATAAGGGATTTCCAGCGCGTATTTGGTGCGCTCCTGCTCCATATCCGGAATACCGAACAAAATCAACGGGGTGGCTTCACCTGGCGGATTTTCCCAGTGTCCTTCAATCGCCGCGATTTTCGCTGGCTGATGTTCAAGGGTGTTCAGACCGTGCGCGTCACCGATCATCGCCTGAATCGGCGAAACGATCAGCGCCATCCACAGCGCCATAGAAAACATCTTGCGAATGGCCGGGTTGTCATTCCCTTTCAACAGATGCCATGCCGCTGATGCCCCGACAAAAAAGGCGCTGGCGAGGAACGCCGCCGTTGACATATGCAGCAAACGATACGGGAACGAGGGGTTGAAAACGATTTTCAACCAATCCTGCGGCACCACGATACCGTTCTCAATGATGTAACCCTGTGGGGTATGCATCCAACTGTTGGATGCCAGAATCCAGAAGGTAGAGATGATGGTGCCCAGCGCCACCATGCAGGTGGCAAAGAAGTGCAGGCCCGGGCCAACACGGTTCCAGCCGAACAGCATTACACCGAGAAAACCGGCTTCAAGGAAGAAGGCGGTCAAGACTTCATAGGTCAGCAACGGGCCGGTGATGCTCCCCGCAAACTGTGAAAAGCCGCTCCAGTTAGTACCAAACTGATACGCCATCACCAGGCCAGAAACCACGCCCATACCGAAGTTGACGGCAAAGACTTTGGACCAGAAATGGTAGAGATCGCGATAGGTTTCGTTACGGGATTTCAGCCACAGACCTTCCAGCACCGCCAAAAAGCTGGCAAGACCGATGGTGATGGCCGGGAAAATGATATGAAAGGAGACAGTAAACGCGAACTGTATCCTTGCCAGGTGAAAAGCATCTAATCCGAACATTGCTTACGACTTCGCTACAACAGAAGAGAGGGATCACAACTGTAAAAGGAAGTGGTGAAAACAGAAATAAACAGTGGGGAGCGATAAAACTATAACAAAACAACGCGGACCTTTAGTTTTGGCACCAGGATAAAAAGTTATTAACCCTCTGCGGCATGCGATTTGCCAGATGTTAAAAGCTGTGCTTTGTTAGAGCGGCAATACCATCTGGTTAATCAGCGAAGGAGAGGTTATGACACGTCTTACCGCACAGGATTTTCCGCAGGAACTGCTGGAGCTTTACGACTACTACGCCCACGGCAAAATCAGCAAACGCGAGTTCATCGCGCTGGCCGCGAAGTTCACCATCGCCGGGATGACGGGCGCGGCGCTGCTCAGCGCGATGAGCCCGAACTATGCGCTGGCGCAGCAGGTAGAATTTACCGATCCCGACATTGTCCCCGAATACATCCACTATCCATCGCCACAAGGCCACGGCGAAGTGCGCGGTTATCTGGTGCGTCCGGCGAAAACCAGTGGCAAAGTGCCTGCGGTGGTGGTGGTGCATGAGAACCGCGGCCTGAACCCCTATATCGAAGACGTGGCGCGCCGCGTAGCAAAAGCGGGCTATATCGCGCTGGCCCCTGATGGCCTGAGTTCAGTGGGGGGCTATCCGGGCAACGATGAAGAAGGCAAAGCGATGCAGGCGAAGATCGATCCGGTCAAGCTGATGAATGATTTCTTCGCGGCGGTAGATTTTCTGATGCACCACGAAGCGGGCACCGGCAAAGTCGGCATCACCGGTTTTTGTTATGGCGGCGGGGTCGCCAACGCCGCCGCCGTGGCCTTCCCGGAACTGGCCTGCGCGGTGCCGTTTTATGGCCGCCAGCCGAAGGCGGAGGATGTCCCGCGCATTCAGGCTCCGCTGCTGCTGCATTACGCTGAGCTGGATAAAGGTATCAATGAGGGCTGGCCGGCTTATGAAGCCGCATTGAAAGCCAATCATAAAGTGTATGAGGCGTACATTTATCCCGGCGTGAACCACGGTTTCCATAATGATTCGACACCGCGTTACGACAAGGCGGCAGCCGAGTTGGCGTGGAGCCGCACATTAGGATGGTTTGAAAAATATTTGCACGGTTAACCCATTCCGCACGTAGCGGCGCGATTTATCGCGCGGATTTTTCTGGCACCACGCACGGAACCGCGCGATAAATCGCGCCGCTACGCTCATCAGACATTATCACGCACATCCAGAATCCGGTGCAGGTTGCTTTCCAGCCAGTCAGCCAGACCAATCACCTGTCCTTCCACCTCACGTCCGAGTTCCGTGAGGTGATACTCCACATGCGGCGGCACCACGTCATAGGCAATGCGTTGCACAAAGCCATCTTCTTCCATATAGCGCAGCGTCTGTGCCAGCATGCGTTCGCTGACACCACCAATTCTGCGTCGCAGTTCGCTAAAACGCAGGGTTTCCTCACGTAGCGCCAGCAGCACCAGCACGCTCCAGCGGCTGGTAATGCGTTTTAGCACCTCACGCGACGGGCAATTCACGTTAAGCAACTCACCACGACTAAATTTTTCACTCAGGTTTTCAGACATTTAATGTCATCCCTTCAAACTAACAAATCTGTAAGTACTTACTATAAGTTAGTTTATCTCCTAACCTGATGGCATACCAGTTCAAACTGAAGGAGAACAACATGATTGCGATTACAGGTGCCACCGGTCAGCTTGGCCGTTTAGTGATTGACGCGTTACTGAAAAAAGTCCCGGCCAGTGAAGTGATTGCCGCCGTTCGCTCGCCAGAGAAGGCTGCCGATCTGGCTGCGCTGGGTGTGACGCTGCGTACCGCGGATTACAGCCAGCCAGAGACGCTGAAAACGGCCTTTGCCGGTGTCGACAAACTGTTGCTGATTTCCTCCAGCGAAGTGGGACAGCGAGAAGCTCAGCACAAAGCGGTGATTGACGCGGCCAAAGCGGCTGGCGTGGGTTTTATTGCCTATACCAGCCTGCTGCATGCGGATACCACGCCGCTGGGTCTTGGTGTCGAGCACAGAGCCACCGAAGCGCAGCTCAAGGCTTCCGGCATTCCGTTCGCGCTGCTGCGCAACGGCTGGTACACCGAAAACTATGCTGCCAGCATCCCACCGGCACTGGCGCATCATGCGTTTATCGGTTCGGTAGGTGAAGGCCGCATCGCCTCGGCCGCGCGTGCTGACTACGCGGCAGCGGCAGCGGAAGTGATCAGCCGTGACGATCAGGCGGGTAAAATCTATGAGCTGGCAGGTGACGACAGCTATACCCTGGCAGCATTCGCGGCAGAAATTGCTAAGCAGTCCGGCGAGAAGGTGGATTATGTCAACCTGCCGCAGGCTGACTTCGCCGCAGCGCTGAAAGGTGCGGGCTTGCCGGACGGCCTGGCAGAGATGCTGGCGGATTCAGATGCCGGTGCTGCACAGGGTGGATTGTTTGATAACAGCAAAACCCTGAGTCAGCTGATTGGGCGTCCGACCACCGCTTACGCGGAAGTCATCAAGGCTGCGTTAGCGAAATAACCCTCCCGTGGCGGCGCGATAAATCGCGCCGCTACAGCAGCTTATCATCGAGCCACATCAGCGCTTGTCGCGCACGTCCCGATAGCGGCCATTCGGCGCGATGGATCAACCAAATGGTATCCACCAGCGACACGCCGCAACGCTCTACCTGAATCGCATCCTGACGGGCAAACGCCAGCCGCGCCGATTGTGGGATCACCGCAAACCCCAACCCAAGCGCCACCGGTTCAAGGATCAAACTGATCTGATTACTGAAACCTCGCTGCGGCAAATTCCGTACTCCCGGATTGCCGGGAAAACGGCGGCTTAGCAAACGCGTCGCCATCGCCTGACCATCAGGATGATCGATATAACCCAGCGTTTCCAGATCCGCCCAGCTATGGATCTTCACCCCGGCGGGCACCACCAACTCCAGCGGCTCCTCGGCGAATTTCTCCGCCACCAGCCGTTTATCATCCGGCTTTTGCGTCACCAGCCCCATTTCGTAGCGGTTATGCAGCACCGCATCTATCACCTCACTATCCGGTGCAAAACGATGCCGAATACTGAGCTCCGGATACTGTTGCTGAAGTTCCAGCAGCAGCGGGTAGAGGCGCAGACCGATGCTGCCCGGTGAAATCAGGCTGACTTCGCCACAGGTCAGATCCTCTTCGCTTAAACGCAGCGTCAGATGGCGCTGAGCGCGATCCACTTCCTGACAATAATCCAGCAGCGCCAGTCCGGCGGGTGTCAGCTCCAGCGGGCGTTTGCTGCGCAGGATCAACGGCCCCAGTTGCTGCTCCAGATGGCGGATATGCTGACTTACCGCCGCCTGGGTAATCCCCAGCCGATCCGCGCTGTCAGTAAAACTCCCTAATTCCGCCAGCATGGCGAATGATTTTAACCACTGTGGATTGAACATAATGAAATTTTATAAAACCCATAACTGAATCACTGTTTTCATTATACCTGTTGCGCAGTAGCCTGTAGATCTTTTCGACAAATGGAGAACGCAGATGACTGCTCCTTACCCGCGTACCTTTTCCCATATTGGCCTGTCGGTCACCGACCTCGACGCGGCCGTCAAGTTTTATACCGAAGTGATGGGCTGGTACCTGATTATGCCGCCGACCGAAATTCAGGAAGATGATTCCGCGATTGGCGTGATGTGCAGTGACGTATTTGGCGGTGGCTGGGAGAAATTCCGCATCGCGCATCTCTCCACGGGCGATCGCGTTGGGGTAGAAATCTTCGAATTTAAAGCGGCGGAAAAACCAGAGAACAACTTCGAATACTGGAAAACCGGCGTGTTCCATTTCTGCGTCCAGGACCCGGATGTTGAAGGTCTGGCAGCGAAAATCGTCGCCGCTGGCGGCAAACAACGTATGCCGGTGCGTGAATATTTCCCCGGCGAGAAGCCGTACCGCATGGTGTATATGGAAGATCCGTTCGGCAACATCATTGAGATCTACAGCCACAGCTACGAGCTGACCTACTCGGCAGGTGCCTATGTTTAACCTGCCTGACGACTGGCGTGGCTGGGTATGGCAAGGCGGCAACACGCCGAATGATTTACAGGATCGTTATCTGACGACCGCCCCTTTAGCACCCGGCGATGTACTGGTACAGAACGCAGCGATTGGCCTCAATCCGGTGGACTGGAAGGTGCTCGACAGCCAAATCGGCAAGGTGCCCGGCGTGGATGGCGCAGGTACCGTGGTGGCGATTGGCCCGGAGGTCGATCAACGCTGGCTTGGTACGCGTGTGGCTTATCACCAAAGCCTGCAACGTCCTGGCAGTTTTGCCGAATTCACCCCGATCGCCGCTCAGGTGTTGATGCGCGTCCCGGACGCTATCGATTTTGCCACCGCTGCCGCCTTCCCCTGCCCGGCCCTTACCGCCTGGCAGGCGATTGAGAAAATACCTGCACAACCGGGTGCCCCGCTGTTGATTGCCGGTGCAGGTGGTTCCGTCGGGCATTTTCTGGTGCAACTGGCGCAGGCTCGCGGATTTGAAGTGACAACGCAAAGCAGTGAACGTCACTTTTCACGTCTGCAAGCACTGGGAGCGAAGCACACGCTCAGCGATCCCCGGCAGAATGCCACGCGTTTCTATGCCGTGATTGATGCCATCAGCCCGGAACATGCCGCCAGTCTGGCCGATCTGTTACTGGCAAACGGCCATCTGGTCTGCATTCAGGGCCGGGTTGAGCAGTGGCCCTGCACACCGTTCGGGCGTGCGTTGTCGCTACACGAAGTGGCGCTGGGCGCGTTGCATCTGCATGGTGACGCGCAGAAGTGGCATACGTTGACGCAACAAGGTGAACGTATGCTGGCGCAAATCACGCAGGGAACCTTACACAGCGAGTTACTGCTGCATTTTCCTTACGACCAGCTACCTGCACAGTTGCAGGCGTTACAGCATCGTAACTTCAGCGGCAAACAGATTATTTTGCTTTAACCATATTAAGAGGTTGTTATGTCAGGGTTATTTTCTCCGTTCACGCTGAAAGACGTGACGCTGCGTAACCGTATCGCGATTCCACCAATGTGCCAGTACAGCGCCATTGATGGTCTGAGCAACGAATGGCACTACGTGCATTACAGTAGCCAGGCGCGCGGCGGAGCCGGTCTGGTGATTGTTGAAGCCACCGCAGTATCACCAGAAGGCCGCATCACCCCGGCCTGTTTGGGGATCTGGAACGATACCCAGGCCGAAAAACTGGCACGTATCGCGCGGGAGATTAAAGCCGCAGGCGCGGTGCCCGGCATCCAGATTGGTCATGCCGGACGTAAAGCCAGCGCCAATAAACCGTGGGAAGGTGACGATCATATCGCGGAAAGCGACGCCAACGGCTGGGAAACCCTCTCCCCATCGGCCATCGCCTTTGGTAACAACCTGCCGCGCGTGCCAAAAGCCATGACGCTGGATGACATCAAACGCGTGCGCGATGATTTCGTCAGTGCCGCCAAACGTGCGCGTGACGCCGGTTTCGAATGGCTGGAGTTGCACTTCGCCCACGGCTATCTGGCGCAGAGTTTCTTCTCAGTCCACGCCAATCAGCGCACTGACGAATATGGCGGCGATGCCTTTGGCCGCAGTCGTTTCCTGCGTGAAACCTTTGATGCGGTTCGTGAAGTGTGGCCAGAAAACCTGCCGCTGACCGCTCGTTTTGGTGTGCTGGAGTTTGATGGCCGCGACGAAGAGACAATGCAGGAAGCCATCACCCTGACCAAATACTGGCGCAGCAACGGCATGGATCTGTTGAGCGTCAGCATGGGCTTCTCTACCCCGGATGCCAATATTCCCTGGGGCAGCCCGTTTATGGCCCCGATCGCCGAGCGTGTGCGCCGTGAGGCTGACATTCCGGTTGCCTCCGCCTGGGGTATTGATACGCCGCACATCGCCAACGCCACCATTGAACAAGGTCAACTGGACCTGGTGATGGTAGGTCGTGCGCACCTGAAAAACCCGCACTGGCCGTATCATGCTGCGCTGGCGCTGGGTAAAAGTGAGCCGTCGTGGGTGCTACCGGCACCGTATGCCCACTGGCTGGAGCGCTATCGCGTCAGCGAAGAGTAAGTTTTAACACCTGGCGTAGCGGCGCGATTTATCGCGCGGTTTTTTCCGGCACAGCGCACGGAACTGCGCGATAAATCGCGCCGCTACGGATTGCCGCTGCGTTTGCCATCAATTGATCAATATTTCCCGCCAGATTTTGCCCGCCAATGGCGTTTTTCTTATTTACAGATAATTCTGCCTGCTTATTTATAGCTTCATTTCAAATGCTGTTTTCATTTCCTGAAATATAGAGCATTGTTATCGCTGAAAAATCGCCAAAATAGCCGATCAATCGACATGATTTATTACGTTCATAGATATTTCGCATTGTTGCCCTGAGGGTTGAGAGATCTATAATTTGCACTTTGTATAAACCGGAGTTTCCAGGAGGCCGCTATTAATACTAACCAACAGCAAAATAATGCGTTCGAGGAAAAACGTACTGATGCTGAACTGGAGTATCAATACGATCCTCACGAGCTAATTCTTGAAGGCATGGAGGATTCGGAGCCGGAGCCGGAGCTGATTGAAGGCCTGCCCGCCCCGGATGCGCTGACGCCTGCCGATCGTTATCTGGAGCTTTTCGAGCATGTACAAATGTCGCGGATATTTGCCGACAGCAAAACCTTTCCCGATTGTGCACCGAAATATGATCCGCTGGATATTTTAATCCACTATCGCCGCCGGAAACGTTCTGCCCAATTCGATCTCACTAAGTTCGTGCATGATCATTTTTATCTGCCGCAGCACCATGAAAGTTTTTATGTATCGAACCCGGACAAAACCCTGACAGAACATATTGATGAGTTGTGGCCGGTGTTAACTAAAATGCCGCAACAACATATGCCGCACTCGTCGCTGTTGCCACTGCCGAAACCTTATGTGGTGCCGGGGGGACGCTTTGGTGAGACCTACTACTGGGATTCTTACTTCACCATGCTCGGTCTGGCGGAGAGTGGGCGCGACGACTTACTGCGCGATATGGCGGATAACTTCGCCTGGCTGATTGATAACTATGGCCATGTGCCCAACGGCAACCGCACCTATTATCTCAGCCGCTCGCAACCGCCTGTGTTTGCGTTGATGGTGGAGCTGTTTGAAGAAGACGGGATTCGCGGCGCGAAACGTTATCTCGACCATCTGATGAAGGAGTATCAGTTCTGGATGGACGGTGCCGGATCGCTGATGCCCGATCAGGCCTACCGCCATGTGGTGCGTATGCCTGATGGTTCGTTGCTGAATCGCTACTGGGACGACCGCGACACGCCGCGCGATGAATCCTGGATTGAAGATGTGGAAACCGCCAGCAAATCAAGTCGTCCGGCCAATGAGGTTTACCGCGATTTGCGTGCCGGAGCGGCTTCCGGCTGGGATTACTCCTCCCGCTGGCTGCGCGATCCCCACCGCCTGGCGAGCATTCGCACCACACAGTTCATCCCGGTCGATCTGAACGCGTTTCTCTACAAACTGGAGTTGATGATCTCCACCTTGTCGCACGCCAAAGGCGAGGAGCTGACCGCTCTGGCATGGCAGAAAAAGGCCGAAGTGCGTAAGCGTGCGATTCATCGTTATCTGTGGGATAAAACCGCCGGGGTGTATCGCGATTACGACTGGCGTCGCCAACGTTTTGGTGCCTTCACGGCGGCGGCGGTGGTGCCGCTGTTCCTCGGCTTATCGACGCCTGAGCAGGCACATTTGCAGGCGGTGGCATTGCGTCAGTTACTGTTGACTCAGGGCGGGCTGGTGACCTCAATGGTGGAAAGCGGTGAGCAGTGGGATAAACCCAATGGCTGGGCACCGCTGCAATGGATGGCAATTGTCGGGTTAAATAACTACGGCGAAGAGACGCTGGCCACGGAGATTGCGGTGAACTGGCTGACCACGGTGAAGAACTTCTATTCGCTGCATCATAAGCTGGTGGAGAAGTATGACATCAGCGGCGAGCGCGCCCGTCCGGGTGGGGGTGGTGAGTATCCGTTACAGGATGGCTTCGGCTGGACTAACGGTGTCGCCCGTCGCCTACTGGCGATGTACGGACATTTACTGGCGGATTGATATCTAACAATGCGCGGTAAACCGCGCCGCTACACGATGTGTGCAAAATCCGTAGCGGCGCGATTCATCGCGCAAGTTTTTAGCGATTTATCGCGCGGGTTTGGGTACGCGATTTACCGCACGGATTTTAGTTGCGCTGTAAAAACGCCAACAAATCCGCATTCAACTGATCCTGGTGCGTTACCGCAAAGCCGTGCGGACCATTCTCATACACCTTCAGCTCAGACCCTTTAATCATCTCATGCACCAGCTTACCGGTGGCTTCAAACGGGACAATCTGGTCATTGCTGCCGTGGATTACCAGCGTCGGCACATCCACTTTGGCGATATCGGCACGGAAATCAGTCTCAGAGAACGCCGTGACACAATCCAGCGTACCTTTCAGCGAAGCCAGTAACGCGATATTCAGCGTCTGGATCATCACGCCATCCGACACCGTCTGTCCGGCATTGGTGCCATAAAATGGAACCGCGAAATCTTTAATAAATTGCGCACGATCCTGACGTAATCCCGCTTTAATGCCATCAAATACCGCACTTTCCACCCCTTCAGGGTGATCGCTGGTTTTACCAAAAATGGGGGTGACTGCGCCCAGCAGCACCAGTCCTTTCACCTTCGCGGTGCCGTAACGGCCAATATAACGCGACACATCGCCGCCACCCATCGAGAAGCCCACCAGGGTGACATCGCTGAGTTGCAGATGCTCAATCAGGCCATGAATATCATCGGCAAAGGTGTCGTAGTCATAACTTTCCCACGGCTGTTCGGAGCGACCGAAGCCACGGCGATCAAAGGCAATTACCCGGTAGCCACGTTCCGCCAGGAAATTCATCTGGCTGTCCCACATGTCAGCATCCAGCGGCCAGCCGTGGCTGAACAGTACCGGTTGGCCTTTGCCCCAATCTTTGTAGTACAGGTTAACGCCGTCTTTAGCCTTGAAAGTGCTCATAATTTTTCTCCGTCAGGTGAGTAATGTTGTGTCTCGCTAATCAAACTACCCTGCACTGCCGGAAAAACCTAAAGCAGAGATTTTGACAACTTGTTCAAACTTTTTTGCGCTTCTAAGCTGTCAAAAAAGCCTGGACAAGATGGCCGATTTTTTCCGCTATCAACCATCGGCCAGGGTTCGTAAGGTGCAGTTATCGCAACCTTATTGGAGAATGACCATGAGCCAGCCCCCAACCAACGCCCTGCGCAGCAGCGCTTTTTCCCCCTTCGCCTACGGGCTGTTTGCCCTGATTTGGACCGCCTCGGTATTGGGCAACACCGGCAGCTTTATCCGGGATGTCGCCAGCGCCTGGCTGGTGACCGGACTGTCGGATAACCCTACCGCCGTCGCCCTGATGCAAACCGCCGCCACGTTGCCAGTGTTTCTGCTGGCGCTGCCTGCTGGTGTGTTGTCCGATATCGTTGACCGTCGCCGTTTGCTGATTGCGGTACAGATATTGATGGCGAGTGTCAGCGGCACCCTGCTGGTACTGTCACATAACAACTGGCTGACCACCGAATGGTTGATCGGTTTGACCTTCGTCGGCGGCATCGGAGCGGCGCTGTTTGGTCCGGCGTGGCAGGCGATTGTGCCGGAGCTGGTGCCACGCCATGAATTGAAAAACGCCGTGGCGCTCAACTCACTGGGGATAAATATCGCGCGCGCTATCGGACCGGCCACCGGCGGTTTGCTGCTGGCCAGTTTCGGCGCGATGGCGGCCTACGGCGCAGATGTCGCCAGTTACTTCTTCGTGGTCGCCGCGCTGCTGTACTGGAAACGTCCGGCGAAGGCCAAAACCGAACTTAACGAACACTTCTTCGGTGCCTTCCGTGCCGGGCTGCGTTATGTGCGCGCCAGCCGCGATTTACACCGGGTGCTGCTGCGCGCCGCGTTGTACTTCGCCTTCGCCAGCGCCGTCTGGGCGCTGCTGCCGCTGGTGGCGCGTAATATGTTGCAGGGCACCGCTGGGTTCTACGGTTTGCTGCTTGGCGCGGTCGGTGTCGGGGCGATTGGCGGGGCCTTGTTGTTGCCACGTCTGCGCCAGCACATGGGTAACGATGGCCTGCTGCTGCTCTCCGCCCTGCTCAGTGCGGGCGTGATGCTGGCGCTGGCAATCAGCCCGGCACAGTGGCTGGCGCTGCTGTTGATGGTACTGCTCGGCGTTGGCTGGATTATCGCCCTCACTACCCTGAACGGGGTGGCGCAGGCGGTACTGCCGGACTGGGTACGTGGACGCGGTCTGGCGGTCTATCTGATGGTATTCAACGGTACGCTGGCAGGCGGTAGCCTGGTGTGGGGGTTGATTGCCCAGCATATCGGGCTGGCGCAGGCGCTGCTGCTGGCTGGTGGCATGTTGCTGATCACCGCCCTGCTGCTGAAACGTCTGGTGCTGCCTGCCGGTGAGGCGGATCTGCAACCAGCACAGCACTGGGCTGACCCGACGGTAAGCGGAGAAATGAACGGCCTTCGTGGCCCGGTGATGATTCAGGTGCGCTATCAGGTCCCGCAGGAGGATCGTGCCGATTTCAAACGCGCCATGCGCAAACTGGCCGCCGCACGCCGCCGCGATGGTGCCTATGCCTGGGGATTGATGGAGCAGAGCGACGACCCCACCGCCCTGCTGGAGTGGTTCCTGGTGGAGTCATGGCAGGAGCACCTGCGCCAACACCAGCGCGTCTCACGCGCCGATGTGGCGCTGCAACAGGCGGTGCTGCAATATCATCAGGGTGACGAACCGCCACAGGTCAGCCACCATATCTCTATCTAATCTCAGGCTGGCAGGTAGATGTCGTGCAGCCCCGGTAGCGTGAGTAAGCGCTCACGCCACCAGTTGGCGGCATTTCCGCTGGCGCTTTCGTTCCACGCCAGATAGGCCATATCGCGTCGGCATTCGCTATCCAATTGACGCTCCACCAGCGCCCCACTGCGCAAATGCGGCTCCGCCAGATAGCGCGGCAGGTAACCGCAGCCCAATCCGGCAAGCTGTGCCTGCAACTTAGACGGAAAATCGTGCACACTGAGGGTCTTCTGTTCATCCAGTACGCGCAAATCCATCCCTGCGCCGTGGCGTGATGAATCATGCACCGTCACCGCACGATACTGACGAATTTGCTCGCGCAACAACGGTTCCGGTGCAGACGCCAGCGGGTGCTCCGGCGCAACGGCAAACACGTATTCCAGCCAACCCAACGGCTGACAGCCAATCTCTTTACGCGTGGCCGGTTCCTGCACCGCACCAAACACGATATCCGCTTCACCGTAATGCAGCGCTTCCCAGCACCCCGCCAGCACGTCATGACGGAATTGCAGCTGGGTATGCGAATGCTGCTGGTAAAACTCATCAATCAGTGGCGTCAGCAGGCTAAACGGCACCGAGGCATCGACGCTGATCACCAGTTGGCTCTCCCAACCGCTCTCCACGTAGCGCGCCTGCTGCTCCAGCTCATTCACCGCACGCAGCAGCATCCGGCCTTTTTCCAGCATCAGACGCCCGGTTGGCGTAAAGGTGGCACGATGACCGGAACGATCCAGCAGCGTGATTTTGAGATCGCTCTCCATCTTCTGCACGGTATAGCTGAGTGCAGACGCGGTTTTAAACAGCCGTGCCGCCGCCGCGGCAAAGGTGCCATGACGATCGAGCGCATCCAGAATCAGCAGCGCCTCGAGGTTTAAACGCATTCCAACCGCCTCCCCAAAATTTGTTGAACAACAACCCAAAAACAATCCGTTATCAATAAACGCTCTCATTTCGTATTTTTTTCCTCAACGACGCAAGCACTTTCACCAGCGAGGAATCCATCATGAATTACCCACAACAGGCTCATCACGTCACGCTGGTGATCACGCACAGCATCCAGCCGGAAAAACAGGCCGACTATGAAAAGTGGCTGGAAACCATCATGCCGCAGGCAGCCAGCTTTCCGGGACACCTCGGAGTGAACGTGCTACGCCCGGTCCACGGCGACAACGCCTACACCGTGCTGATTCGTTTTGTCGGTATGGATGAGCTGTACGCCTGGCTGAAATCACCGGCCCGTCAGGACCTGGTCAAGGAACTCCCGGCCATCCTGGCGCAACCGGAACATATTGAAGTGCGTCCCGGCGCCGCGTTTTGGTTTACCCCGACGCAAAAAGGTCAGGTCAAACCGGCCAAATGGAAACAATACTTACTCACGTTGGGGGTGATTTTTCCCTCAGCCAACCTGGTCCCCTGGTTCTGGAATACGGTGTTGCCTGTAAGCCACGGCACGCTGTGGGGGAACTTTCTCGATAATGCCAGCGTCGTGGCTTTGGTGGTTTTCCTGTGGATGCCACTGCTGACCCGCGTGTTGAAACAATGGCTGATTGGCCGCAAAGCATAATCTGACAGGAGACGAAACATGACCACCGCTTCACTGATTTTGACCAACGGCAAATTCCACACCGTTGACCGCGCCAATCCGCTGGCAACTGCTGTGGCGATTAAAGATGGCAAATTCCTTGCCGTAGGCAGCGAAGCCGAGGTGATGCGCTTTGCCGGTAGCGATACGCAAATTATTGATGCTAAAGGCCATACCGGCATTCCCGGCCTGAACGACTCGCACCTGCACCTGATTCGCGGCGGTCTGAACTACAATCTTGAACTGCGCTGGGAAGGCGTGCCATCACTGGCGGATGCGCTACGAATGTTGCGTGATCAGGCACTGCGCACCCCCTCGCCACAGTGGGTTCGCGTGGTGGGTGGCTGGACCGAATTCCAGTTTGCCGAACGTCGTATGCCGACGCTGGATGAAATCAACGCGGCAGCACCGGATACGCCGGTGTTTATTCTGCACCTGTATGATCGTGCATTGCTGAATCGTGCGGCGCTCAAGGTGGTGGGTTACACCAAAGATACGCCGAATCCGCCGGGCGGCGAAATCCAGCGCGACAGCAACGGTAACCCGACCGGGATGTTGATTGCCCGTCCCAACGCCATGTTGCTGTATGCCACGTTGGCGAAAGGGCCAAAATTGCCGCTGGAGCAGCAGGTCAACTCCACCCGTCAGTTTATGCGCGAGTTGAATCGCCTCGGTCTGACCAGCGCCATCGACGCCGGTGGCGGTTTCCAGAACTACCCGGATGATTATGATGTGATTTCTGAGCTGCACGCCAAAAAGCAGCTAACGGTGCGCATCGCTTACAACCTGTTTACCCAGCGTCCCGGCCATGAGCTGGAAGATTTTGAAAAATGGACCGATATGCTGAAACCCGGCCAGGGCACCAATTTCCTGCGGCACAACGGTGCGGGAGAAATGCTGGTGTTCTCGGCGGCCGATTTTGAAGACTTCCTCGAACCACGCCCTGACCTTGCACCCGGTATGGAAGATGAGCTGGAGCGTGTGGTACGCCACCTGGTGGAGCATCGCTGGCCGTTCCGCTTGCACGCCACTTACAACGAATCGATCAGTCGCATGCTGGATGTGTTTGAGAAAGTTAACCGTGACATTCCGTTTAACGGCCTGCACTGGTTCTTCGATCACGCAGAAACCATCACCGAAGCCAATATCGAGCGCGTCAAAGCGTTGGGCGGCGGTATCGCGGTGCAGCACCGCATGGCGTTCCAGGGGGAATATTTTGTCGATCGCTATGGCAAACAAGCCGCAAAACAGACGCCGCCGGTAGCGCGGATGCTGGATGCAGATGTCCCGGTGGGTCTGGGTACGGATGCAACGCGTGTTGCCAGTTACAACCCGTGGACCGCGCTTTACTGGCTGGTTTCTGGCCGCACCGTCGGGGGAATGCAACTGTATGATGATAACGCCCGCATCGACCGCGAAACCGCGCTGATGCTGTGGACCAAAGGCAGCGCCTGGTTCTCCAGCGAACAAAATGCTAAAGGAGAGATCAAAGTCGGCCAGCTGGCAGATTTGGTGCTGCTGTCGAAAGATTTCTTCAGCGTGGCAGAAGAGGAGATCAAGGGAATTGAATCCGTACTGACCCTTGTTGATGGCGCTGTGGTGTATGCGGCAGGTAGCTTTACCCCGCTGGCACCGCCGCCGGTGCCGGTGTTGCCGGAGTGGTCGCCAGTGGTGACGGTGCCAGGTCATTATCGTAGCGCCCCACCGCAGGCAACGGGTCGCGCCGCGATGATGCCGAAAGTGCATCAATGCAGCGGGCCGTGTGGCGTGCACAGCCATGCGCATGATGTTGCGCGTCAGTCATCGGTGCCAGTGTCCGATAACAATGCCTTCTGGGGCGCGCTGGGGTGTTCCTGCTTTGCGTTTTAAGATGGTGCGCTGTTTTGAGACGTAGCAGCGCGATTTATCGCGCTGTTAGGGCACCAGGCCAAAGCCCTGTTTGCCGTTCTTTTTAATGCTATACATGGCTTCATCGGCGCGCATCAGTGCGTCGTCGAAGCCATCCTGCACCTGTACCTGCGCAATCCCAATCGATGCGCCAATTTCTGCCGTGCCATTCCCCAGTTCGAACGGTGTGAGGGCGGCGTCCAGCAAAGTCTGAGCCATGATTCTCACCTTAGGGAAGTCGATCAAAAACGGCATCAACAGCACAAACTCATCACCGCCAATACGACCAATCACCACCGAAGACAGCACCGCATCCCGCATCCGCTGACTGAGCTGCATCAACACTTCATCGCCGCTGCGATGCCCGAGGGTGTCATTGACGTGTTTAAAGTTATCCAGATCGATATAAGCGAGGCACAGCGGCCCCTGCTTTTTCATCTGACTGAAATGGGTTTGCAGTGAATGACGGTTGGTAAGACCGGTGAGCGGATCATGATTCGCCAGCGTCGATAGCTGCGCTTCATAATTCTTCTCTTTGGTCATGTCGATATGCGTACCCGTCACCTTAAGCGGGTTGCCCTGCTCGTCCCATTCGCTGACGCGCCCACGATCCAGCACCCAGGTGATGGTGCCGTTTTTCG
Source organism: Pantoea sp. X-Soil-TKNS-1279 (assembly GCF_059730565.1). Taxonomy (NCBI): domain Bacteria; kingdom Pseudomonadati; phylum Pseudomonadota; class Gammaproteobacteria; order Enterobacterales; family Erwiniaceae; genus Pantoea; species Pantoea sp. X-Soil-TKNS-1279. The sequence goes on from NZ_AP035948.1 coordinate 3,613,630, forward strand.
CCACCATCCGATGCAACGCTTCGTAATAAGGAGCACGGCCTTCGATATGGTCGTAGAACGCTTTCAGCACCTCATCCGCATCTTCGGGGTGCAGATGCTCGCGCCACACTTCAAACTTCGCGTTCAACTCTTTCGGCTGGAAGCCCAGCATCGCTCCCCAACGTCGGTTAAAAATCACCAATTTGCCGCTGGGGATATCCAGTTGCCACAGGCACAGCCCGGTGCCGTCCAGCGCTGCGCTCAGCTTATTGCGGGCGTCATGCGCTATACGCTTGAGTCGCGCATTATGCTTTTTCAGGTTCTGAATCTGCTGGAGCAGCGCTTCATCGGACATAATTCACGGACGGCGAGCAAATAAGGTTTATTGTGCCTGCCAGGAATATTCTGTAAATGCCCCAATTGAAAAGCCGATCAGTGGCGTTAAATCGCCACAAAATCAGATGTTATACCGTTCCGCTTGCTGATTAGCAGCAAACCACGCTGTTTTTAACTATTTCTGGTAGTGAATGAGACATATCTGCGACCGGATTAAGATTGCATTTTAGGGTGGTGCGGTTTATCCGTGGTCGCCCGCGCGCGGCCAACGGATAAATTGTGTTCTGTGACACGGATCAAGGGTTATCGGCAGCAGGGTGCTGTCATCATGAATACTAGAATGGTAGCTTAGCAGTTATCACAGAAACACGATGACGGTGGATGACATTATGCAGCTGACAATGCGTTGGTTTGGTCCGAAAGAAGATAAAGTTTCGCTGGAATATATTCGCCAGGTGCCGGGCGTGCGTGGCATCGTCGGTGCACTCTACGATGTGCCAGTGGGTGAAACCTGGCCGAAAGATAAGATCAAAGCGCTGGTCGATCAGGCACATGCTGCGGGCCTGACCGTGGAAGTGATTGAGAGCGTCAACATTCATGACGACATCAAAATCGGCCTGCCAAGTCGCGACCAATATATTGAGAACTACAAGCAAAGCATCCGTAACCTGGCCGAAGTCGGGGTGAAGGTGATTTGCTACAACTTCATGCCGGTGTTCGACTGGATGAAGACCGAAATGAATTACGTGTTGCCGGATGGCTCCATTACTATGGCGTTCGAGAAGAAAGGTATCGATAAAAGTCTCGACGAAGTGGTGAAAGAGGTACTGGCCAGCTCCAACGGTTTTGTTCTGCCTGGCTGGGAACCGGAGCGACTGGCAAAAGTGCAGGAGCTGTTTGCTAAATATGAAGGGGTGGATGACGCAAAACTGCGTGAAAACCTGGCATATTTCCTGAAAGCGGTGATCCCGGTGTGTGAAGAGGTGGGTGTGAAGATGGCGATCCACCCGGATGATCCACCGTACTCGATCTTCGGTCTGCCGCGCGTGGTCAAAAACCGCGACGATCTCGACTGGATTTGTAATGTGGTCGATTCACCAGCCAACTGTATTACCCTGTGTACCGGCTCGATCGCCGAAGATCCGCAGAACGATGTGTATGCGATTCTGGCCGAATTCTCACGCCGCAAACGCATCCCGTTTGCCCATGTGCGTAATATCAAAATCATTCAGGACAAGGATTTCTATGAATGCGCACACCCCACCGAGTATGGCTCGCTGGATATGTATCAGGTGCTGAAGGCGATGTACGACAATGGTTTCGACGGTTATATCCGTTCCGATCATGGTCGCTTTATCTGGGGAGAAACCGGCCGCCCGGGTTATGGTTTGTATGACCGCGCACTGGGCACCACCTACCTGCTGGGACTGTGGGAAGCGCTGAGTAAGCGTTGATCCTTTTGTACTGACATGCGCGATAAATCGCGCCGCTACACAATGTTCCGTGCTGTAGCGGCGCGATTTATCGCGCAGTTTTGTTTAAACGCCCAGCGCCTCTACCTGCTCAATCGCAGCCCACAGCGTTGCAGGCGTCAACGTAACCGGCAAATAATGAATCGATTCTACCGGACGCAGCGTGTGCTGAATAACACGATCGACCTGATCGCGCTGGCGGATATCCACGTCCAACTGCGCCAGCGTGGTGGGTAAATCGAAGCGTTTATAGGCGGCAATCAGTTGCCGGGTGATGTCGTGTTGCCCCAGTAACGCGCTCTGCACCAGAATCCCATACGCAACTTTCGTGCCGTGCAGGAACGCTGCCGTTTGTGGCAGGGTCGTTAAGCCGTTATGCACCGCATGTGCCGCCGCAATCCGTGTATAGCGCTCACCAAGTCCCCCGACCATGCCGCCCCCGGCGACAATCGCGTCCACCACATCGCGGAACGCCAGCGTCAGTTGCTGCGCACGCTGGTCGCTGAGCGCGGCGGCGCTTTTCTCCAGCAAGACATCACGCAGCGTCTGCGCCACATCCAGCCCGAGCCGTACCGTCAGCGGCAGGGTTTCTGGCTGCGGTGCCAGTACCACCGCCTCGTACCACTTCGCCAGCGTATCGCCGATGCCCGCCTGCAAATAACGCGCTGGTGCCTGCAAGATGATCTCCGGTTCCAGCAACAACAGATGGTTGGCGTGGGGAAAGATTTCAAAATGCAGCGCTTCGCCTGCCTCGTTATACCAGACGGAAAGCGGTGTCCAGGCCGCGCAGGTGGCGGCGATGGTCGGTATCGTCACCACCGGCAAATTCAACCGATGCGCCAGCGCTTTGGCGGTATCCAGCACCGTACCGCCGCCGACGCCAATCACCACCTGACGATCGTTGCCTGCCCGTTGCGCCAACCGCGTAACCTCATGCGCGCTGCAATGGCCGCCAAAGATATCAACAATCGCCCCTGGCAACGTCAACGGCTCCAGCCAGTGCCGTGCCGCTGCCAGTGCCTGGCGCCCACCCACCCAGATGGCATGGCGCAGCTGATCTTCGCTGTAGTAATCACGTAGTCGGGCAATGGCGCCGGGATGTGAGTAGTAGTTGGCCGGGCCGGGTACGACCTGAATCGGATGTTCGCTCATAATGGGGTTTCCCTGAAAAAGAAACCGTTATCGTCAACCTCCGCTGCCTGCAAAGCTAATGATTTATCTGGCATTACTTATGCCTTTTCCTTGATTGCCAACCTTACGCGGAGGATGAAAAATCCGCACAGATCGCCCGCTTCCCACAAAAAAAAATCGGCGGCGCGCCACCTGCTTATCATTCATCACCATTCGGGGAAATTGCATGAAATCATTGGCCATTACGTTGTTATCGCTGAGCCTGATCAGCAGCTTTGCCAGTGCCACACAAACGTTGGCACCGCTGCCTGCGGCGTTGGCAAATCATCAGGGACCGATTCGGGTGGCAGTGATCCGCAATCTGGGTTCCGACGATAACACCACCCAGTTTGTCGCCGGAGCCATCCAGCAGGGTAAACAGTTGGGCTTTAAAGTCAGTACCTTCCTGAGTCAGGGCGACGATGCGCGTTTTCAGGACTTTGTGAATCAGGCGATCAGCCAGAAATATGACGGCATCATCCTGTCACAGGGACGCGCGCCCTACTCCACCGAGTTGGTGAAACGTATTCATGACAGCGGCATTGCGCTGTCCGTTTTTGATACATCGGTGGATAACACGCCGCCGGGCGTTACGGTGACGCAGCAGGATGACGCGTCACTGACACAGCTGTCGCTGCAACCGTTAATCAAAGACTTCAACGGCAAAGCCAACATCATCAAATTGTGGGTGGCGGGCTTCCCGCCGATGGAGCGCCGTCAGGCCGCCTGGGAGGAGATCAAGAAAGCCAATCCCGGCATTCATGAACTGGAGTCCGTAGGCGCGGTTTCTGCCGATGTGCAGGGCGATACCGCCAGCAAAGTCGGTGCGCTGCTGGCGAAATATCCGAAAGGGAAAATCGATGCCATCTGGGGTACCTGGGATGCCTTCAGCCAGGGTGCCTATAAAGCCTTGCAGGAGAATGGACGCACTGAAATCAAACTCTACAGCATCGATATCTCCAACGGTGATTTGCAGTTGATGCGCGAAAAAAACAGCCCGTGGAAGGTCAGCGTGGCAGTCGATCCCCGGCTGATTGGTGCCATCAATATGCGCCTGATTGCGTATAAACTGGCGGGTGAAGCCACTCCGGCCAGTTATGACTTTAAAGCTTCAGCTATCCCACAATCGTTGGTCACCGGCCAACCCGGCGCGGCCAACGTGGCAGCTTTGCAAAAAGTAATCCCCGGCTGGGGCCAGAGTAACGATTTTGTCGCGCCCTGGTTTGCCACCCTGGCCGCCAAAGCGCAATGAGGTCAGCCATGACAACCTCACTCCCCACCCCGGAATACAGCCGCAACATGCGGCTGATTGGGCACAGCGATCAGGGTGGACGCCCGGATGGCGTGCAGGTGATGGTGCATCGCGGTTTTGCTTACGTCGGCCATATGGTGTCACAAGGCTTTAGCGTGATTGACGTGCGCGATGTGCGCCAACCCAAAACCGTCAACTATGTCGCCGCGCCGCCCGGTACCTGGAATGTGCATTTGCAGGCCCATGACGACCTGTTGCTGGTGATCAACGCGCGTGATCTGTTTGCTGATGTGCGTTTCGCGGATGAAAAGGTCTACTACACCCGCGCGGTTGGCCAGACCACGGCGGATATTCAGGAAACAAGCTGGCAATCCGGGCTGCGCATTTTTGATATTTCCTCACCGGCGCAGCCGCGTGAAATCGCCTTTCTCGCGCTCGATGGCATTGGCATCCATCGTATCTGGTATGTTGGCGGGCGCTGGGCCTATGTATCTGCGCTGATTGCGGGTTTCAGCGATTATATTTTGCTGACCATTGATTTAGCCGATCCGCAACGCCCTGCCGTCGCCGGACGCTGGTGGCTGCCGGGCATGCATACCGCTGGCGGTGAAGCGCCTGACTGGCCGGAAGGGAAACGTTATGCATTGCACCACGCGATTATCAGCGGCGATACCGCTTATGGATGCTGGCGCGATGGCGGGTTGACGCTGCTGGATGTCAGCGATCGCAGCGCGCCGCAACTCATCAGCCATCGCAACTGGAGCCCTCCCTTTGGCGGCGGCACTCATACCGCGCTGCCGTTACCGGCGCGCGATCTGTTGGTGGTGCTGGATGAAGCGGTGCTGGATAACCAACAAGATGGCGAGAAGCTGATTTGGTTGTTTGATATCCGCGAACCGGCCAACCCGGTGAGCATCGCCACCTTCCCGCAACCTGATGAACGCGATTATGTGGCAAAAGGGGCGCATTTTGGCCCGCATAATTTGCATGAGAATCGACCCGGCAGCTTTGTTAGTGACACGCTGATTTTTGCCACTTACCAGAATGCTGGCGTGCGCGCATACGACATCTCCAATCCGTATCAACCCAAAGAAACGGGCGCGCTGGTGCCCGCAGCACCTGCACGCATGATGGACACCCGGCCCGATCGCCCACAGGTGATTCAGAGTTGTGATGTGTTTGTCGATGCGCAGGGGATAATCTACAGCACCGATTACAACGGTGGGTTATCGATTATTGAGTATCTGGGGTAGCCAACTTTTCTGCGCGATAAATCGCGCCGCTACGGAATGTTCAATCGTTTGTAGCGGCGCGATTTATCGCGCGACAGAGAGGGCTATGGCGCGGTAATCACCACCGCCACACGCCGGTTCTGCGCACGTCCCTGGGCGTTGTTATTGCTGGTCACCGGATATTTCTTTCCTAAACCACGCGTTTCAATGTTGCTGCGCGGCAGCGATGCCCCCTCAGCCCACTGCGTTGCCACCGCGTTGGCGCGCTTCAGTGACAGCTGTTCGTTGTAACTGTCGGTGCCGTAATTATCAGTGTGACCATCAATACGCAAATGCTCAATACCGGTCGCGGCCAGATTGGTCGCCATACGGTTAATGGTAGTTTTACTTTCTGGCGTCAGTTCTGACTCATTGATACCGAACAGAATTTTGTCAGATATCCCCAGTCCCCAGCCTTCGGCATTCGGGCTGAAGCCCTCCTGACGCATAGCCGCAATTTGCTCATCCGTGAAGGTTCTTTTTGACTGACATCCGGCGCAAGCAATGATGCACAAGAGAAGGAAAGCTTTAATTTTCATCCTGATACCTTTGTAATCCCTTTATTTTTGTACATGTGCATATCTGCACGTTCAAGAATCGAGGTCACAGAATCACCGTGTTGCGACCAGGCATAACCAATCGTCACGGACGTGGTGATATTGACGCCTGCCGAAATGGCGATCTTTTGCGTGATACTCGTTTCAATCCTGGTGGTGAGCTGCTGCAACTCCTCTTCACTGGTCATACTGGTGATCAAAATAGCAAACTCATCGCCTCCCAGACGCGCCACCAGGTCACTCTTCGTCACCAGGCCAGAGAGTCGGGAAGCGATGCTTTGCAGCACTTCATCGCCTGCGGCATGGCCCCAGGTGTCGTTAATGCTTTTAAAACGATCACCATCCAGAAACAACAGCACGAAATTTTCCTGCGCCAGTTGCTGATCCAGCAGTTGATTCAGTTTGCTGATAAATGCCGTCCGGTTTGCCAGCCCGGTCAATGGATCTTTCAGCGCTTTAGCCGCCAGTGACTTATTATCCCGCAGCAGTGAAGCTTTCAGGGTTTGCATCTCTGCCAGCAACGAGTTGAGGTCCTCGGAGAACACCTGAAACTCTTTGGTGGAACTGCCAGAAATACGTGGGGAAAAATCCCCGGAACGGATGACATAATGAATGGTGCTGGTGATATTTCTGAAGGAGGCAAGAATGCCACGATGCAAAAGCTCACTGACCAGAAACGAAACAATAAAAACGAAAATCATGCTACAGGACAGAATAATGACTGAGTATTCAATGAAATCAGCCACATTGGCTACGGTCCCCGACAGCGTCAGCGTCCCCACCACAGCATCTTCATGGGTTACATTCACCGTTAAAGGTTCGGCATAGATCCATTGGCGCAGCAGACGCTGAAACCGGCTATCGTCATTGGTCGTATCCTGCCAGTCCACTAACACCGTTTGTTCCGACGAGACCAGTTTTGCCGCAGAGAACATCCCCTGAGAACCCAGCAGTACCACTTTTTTCTTCGCGTCATAGCTGTCTTCAAATACGGTGGCCGCAGTCAGGCTGGTACTTAACGTATTCGCGATAAGTTCGAGGTTTCTTTTCTCATAACTTTTAATAAACAACATGGAGGTGGAAAAAAGTAATAACCAGCACAGCAGTAAAATAACCGCAGCATTGATGGTACTGATTTTGCGTAACTTATTCCGTATAGATGATTTTTCTGTTTTTATATCTTCGAATTTCATCTTACTGACTTCCTTTGCGAGACAGTAACAACACTTCTGAATTTACTTTCACACCGCTCCGGGCCAGTGAATCGAGATTGACAGAAAACACCGTTTTATCCTGATGGAAAATAAGGCAAAAAGCCGCGCCAATGGTACATTCCGGGTTATTTTCAGCAATCGCCAGAACGGGTCTGCTGCTGATTTGCTCCAGCCACTGTGCCTGCTGCTGCGGGGACTGAGCGCCAAAATACACGGCATCACACTGCGCGGTTAACAGATCATTCTCGCTGGCGAGATAACTCACCGTATAGCCATTGCCCGTCTGGGTTGACGGCAAAGAGAGATGCTGTGAAGAAGGCAGCACACAGAGTTTCGGCAGACGTTCCAGACCCGGCCAATGCGTAAAGCTGATAATCCCGCTGACAATGCGATTCGCAGCGTCGTCTTGTGCAGCGACGGCACGCGAGGGCATTAAAATAAACAGGAAGATACAAGGGAGAGAGATAATGAACATCCTGGTCAGGGTAATAACCGACATAAAGGAATGCATTCCACTCGGGATGCGGAGTTTTTCTGATTTTATTGGCATACATCCATCCCTGAAGGTTATGGGTAAAATTTTACCATCGTCGTCGAAATATGAATAGAGCCCGGCCATTACCCTAAGAGAAATAACGCAGAACTGAGGCAAATTGTACCGGGTATTGTGACGAAGGTTTGATAATTATTGGTCCTGACAGCAAACAAAAACATGATGATTAAATGGATCTGTTAATAAAATTAATAGACATATTTTTCATGTAGTTAATAATAAAAAACAGATCCATTTTTAAATGAATAAATGCCGGGAAGTACAGTTTATCGGATTTTTCTGCCTCACCAACGAAAACCGCCAGTCACTTGTGACTGGCGGTTTTGTCGTTAGCGCTTAATCAATGCTCGCAGTATGTAACCGGCGATGCGCGGATTCTCCTGCAAACGTCGGGTGCGTAACCATACCAGTCGGCACCATAGGGTACATACACCTGCACAGCAAAACCGAGGGCACGCACTCTGTCATGCAGGGGTTCACACCCCCCAGCAGCATTCACAGTGCAATGTTTCCTGTCAGGTCATTGGAACAAAGAAGGCGGGCAGATTGCGCGAATTTGCTGTGTTCTGTCAACCCGGCTGATTGCCCTGATTGTTATAGGGGGATAAATTTAATTGGTTACTAATTTAAATGTTATTTAACAGATATTACCAATGAAAAAAAACCTTATTTCATTTTCTGATATGTCAGTTTGAAAATTTAAAAACCCCTATAAAACAACACAAAGGATAAATTTAAACGAAGCGACGATAAAAATTACCCACTTCCACTTGTGCAAAACAAATAATTATCAACTATAGATATGATTCACTGAAAAAATTCCCCGCTGTTTATACCCTAAATAACACGACATGGAGGGTGTATGGCTACGCCTGAAAGTAAGAAAGTTGGATTAGTGCCTGTGACATTAATGGTGGCTGGCAATATCATGGGTTCCGGCGTTTTTCTGTTGCCCGCCAGCCTTGCCAACACCGGCGGCATCGCCATTTACGGCTGGCTGGTGACCATTATTGGCGCGCTGTCATTATCGATTGTCTATGCCAAAATGTCCTCACTCGATCCCAGTCCTGGTGGCTCTTATGCTTATGCCCGACGCGCTTTTGGTCCATTTTTAGGCTACCAGACCAACCTGCTTTATTGGCTGGCCTGTTGGATTGGTAATATTGCGATGGTGGTGATAGGTGTCGGATACTTAAGTTATTTCATCCCGGCATTAAAAAACCCACTGGTACTGACCTTTACCTGTATTGCGGTTCTGTGGTTGTTCGTGATTTTAAATATTGTTGGCCCACGGATGATCACTAAAGTGCAGGCCGTTGCCACCGTGTTGGCATTATTTCCTATTTTGGCCGTCGCCATCTTTGGCTGGTTTTGGTTTAGCGGTGCCACTTATATGAGCGCGTGGAATGTCAGCGGACAGGGGACGTTTGGCGCCATCCAAAGTACCTTAAGCGTGACGCTCTGGTCATTTATTGGCGTCGAAAGTGCCTCAGTGGCAGCCGCCGTGGTGGAGAATCCCAAACGTAACGTACCGATAGCCACCCTTGGCGGAGTGCTGATTGCGGCAGTGTGCTATGTCCTTTCCACCACAGCGATTATGGGCATGATACCCAATGCTGACTTGCGCGTGTCCGACTCGCCCTTTGGCGATGCGGCACGCATGGCGCTAGGGAATACCGCGGGTGCACTGGTGACCTTCTGTGCCGCCGCAGGTTGTCTGGGATCGTTAGGTGGCTGGACCCTGCTAGCCAGCCAGACCGCGCAGGCCGCCGCCAATGATGGTCTCTTCCCGCCGATATTCAGCAAAACCAATAAACAGGGCGTACCGGTCGCCGGGCTGGTGATTCTCGGCATTCTGATGACGATATTTCAGCTGACCACCATTTCCCCCAATGCCACCGCCCAGTTCGCCCTGGTTTCTTCCGTATCGGTGATTTTTACCCTTGTCCCTTATCTCTACACCTGCGCCGCCCTGCTGCTGGTGGGACATGGTCATTTGGGTAATCAACGTCCTGCCTATGCTGGCATCACCCTGCTCGCGTTCCTGTATTGCATCTGGGCAGTGGTGGGTTCTGGTGCCCAGGAAGTCATGTGGTCCTTTGTCGCCCTGATGGTGATCACCGCGATGTATACCATCAACTACAACCGCCGCCATAAAAACCCCTATCCCCTTGATGCCCAGCCGCAGAACGACTAAACAAGGAGTCAACGATGTTAGATATGAGCCAACATAAGAAACGCACCGTGCTAGTGGTAGACGACAGCATTGTTGCCCCCAATACCACCGGTGGTCGCGCTGTGCTGGAGCTGATTGAAGCACTGGAAGAGAACAATCTGGCGGTCATTGGCTCAGCCAGTTTTACCGATGCCGTCGCCACCATCATGTCTGATTCATCGGTGTGTTGCGTGTTTGTCGACTGGACCTTAGGTAAAAATGACGACGATACCCACCGTGAGGCCTTTACTCTGTTGCAGACCATTCGTCAGCGCAATCGTGAAGTGCCGGTATTACTGATGGCTGAACACTCCTGCATCGATTCACTCAATCTCGATGTCCTGCAACTGGTGAATGAATTCGTCTGGATGCTGGAGGATACCGCGGAATTTATTGCCGCCCGCGCCATCACGCTGATAGATCGCTATTTTGACCGCCTGCTGCCCCCCTTTACCAAAGCGCTGTTTAATTACACCCAGCACTCCCCGGAATATTCATGGGCAGCGCCGGGGCATCAGGGAGGGATTGCCTTTACTAAAACCGCCGTGGGCCGTGAGTTTTATGACTTTTTCGGTGAAAACCTGTTCCGCACCGATACCGGTATTGAACGCGGTTCTCTGGGTTCGTTGCTGGATCACGCCGGACCAATAAAAGACTCTGAAGCCTATGCCGCACGGATATTTGGCTCGCATCAAAGCTATTCAGTGCTGAACGGCACCTCCGGTTCCAACCGCGCCATCATGGCAGCCGTGTTGGGTGATAAAGAGTTCGCCCTGTGCGATCGTAATTGCCACAAATCGATCGAACAAGGATTGGTGATGAGCGGTGCGATCCCGGTCTTCTTCGTACCAACACGTAACCGCTTCGGCATTATTGGCCCGATCCCCCGGCGTCAATTCGAACCTGCCGCCATCCGGGAAAAAATCAAACATCATCCGTTTGCTGAACTGGCAGTTCACGATAAGCCGGTGTACGCGGTGGTCACCAACTGCACCTACGACGGTATGTGCTATCACGCCAGCGTGGCGGAGGCGCTGTTGGCCGAGAGCGTTGATCAGATCCACTTCGATGAAGCCTGGTATGCCTATGCCCGCTTCAATCCCTTCTATAAAGATCGCTTCGCGATGCGCGGCGATCCCGCCGATCACGATCCTTCCGGACCGACGGTGTTTGCCACGCATTCAACGCATAAATTACTTGCGGCACTGTCGCAGGCATCGTGGATTCATGTGCGCAACGGCAAAAAACCGGTCGAGCATTCGCGTTTTAACGAATCCTATATGTTGCAGGCTACCACCTCCCCGCTCTACGCCATTATCGCCGCAAACGAAGTTGGTGCCGCCATGATGGACGGCAAGCAAGGGGAAACCTTGACCCAAGAGGTGATTAACGAAGCGGTCGATTTTCGCCTCGCGTTGGCAAAGGTCAATGCGACCTACAAATCTCGTGGGGAGTGGTTTTTCGCCCCGTGGAACGCGACCGAAATCACCGATGCCGCCAGCGGTAAACGCATTCCGTTTGTTGATGCTTCACGCCAACAGTTGGTTAGTGATCCCAATTGCTGGGTACTGAAACCTGGCGAAGCCTGGCACGGTTTTGGCGATCTGGAGGAGGAATGGTGTCTGCTGGACCCCATCAAAGCCGGCATTTTGTGCCCCGGAATGGGTGATGATGGTGAAATGCAGGCAAGTGGTATCCCTGCTGCGATGCTGACGGCCTTCCTGAGCCAGCATGGCATTGTCCCTTCACGTACCACTGACTTTATGGTGTTGTGCCTGTTTTCGGTTGGTGTGACCAAAGGAAAATGGGGCACGCTGATTAACGTTTTGCTGGAATTTAAGCAGCATTATGATGCCAATACGCTGCTGGTAAGCTGCCTGCCTGACCTGGTTGCTGGCCATGAAGATCGTTACGGCAAAATGGGCCTGAAAGATATTTGTGATGAGATGTTCGCTTATATGCGCACCAGCCAGATGGATCGCCTGCAATCGGAAGCCTTTGGCAAGCTACCACGACCGGTGACACTACCGCGTGACGCGTTTCAGAAGCACATGGCTGGTCATTGCGAGCAGTTACCGCTAACGCAACTGGCCGGACGAACCTCCGCCGTCGGCGTTATACCCTATCCTCCCGGTATCCCAATCGTGATGCCTGGGGAAAGCTTTGGTGAAGCAGACGGCCCGTGGCTCAGTTATATCCGCAGTATTGCCGAATGGGGCGAACGCTTTCCAGGCTTCGAGAAAGAGCCGGAAGGCGCGGAAATGAAAGACGGTGTTTATCACATCTGGGTATTAAAGCCGTAGCGGTGAATCATGCCTGGTCGGTGTAACGACCAGGCAATCCTTCGCCACATCTGAGTGCGACCAGGAATTATCTTGGTCATCCATTCCACTATCTGATTTCAAAATATTTCAACAGCCACAAGAATACCGGGACTACATCTCAATGGAATGAAAAATCGTGAAGTTAAATCAATTAGCTATGGGGATCACCCTGGCACTTTCCCCGCTGCTGCTTACAGGTCATGCAAGCGCCAGCAGCTCTCCGTGGTGGGAAGAATTTAGCAGCAATGCCGGGTTTATTGAGGCGCTGCCGCATATTGGCACCAGCCTGGAAGAATTACGTCAGGATACGGACAAAGGACTCCGAGATTCGTTCGATAGCCGCACACCTTTATTCTGGCTGAAACGAACGATGGAGATGTACCCTCCCGGGTTCCCGGATCGTTACAATATGCCGGTGGCCCACCATGAAACTAAAGATTGGATCAACGCGCCTTATGCCACTATGGGTCGTGGTATTTTCTTTTTTACCCGAACCTTTGGCGAAGCCGGGCAAAATATCACCGTGAGTGTTGGCAATATCCCTGCGGGCGCAAAGTGCTATGCGGCGACTGGGCGTGAGTTTGCGGATACAGATGCCATGTATCTGGATCAACAACAATTAACCGGGCAAAGCGACAACACCTACACGTTTAAAAAATCCGGCGTTTTATTATTAGGCTGTGGTGATCCGGATAAACAACAAGTGAGCGAATTTGTTCCCTTTAAAATAAATGGCGGCAGCAACAGCCATTTATTTATTTTAGGGCAGAGTCGCCAAAGTGATTGGGCGGGAAGTAAAACGGTTGCAGGTAAATTTGGTTTTGCGCTCTTATATGACGGGCATGCAAACACGGTAGTTCCGAACCGAATCGCACAGCAAACCGATGAAATGGTTGGCAAAGTATTGGGTGACAACCTGCGTGTCGCGGCGCTGTACGAAAAGATTAATGGTATGGATGGCACAGAATATCTGTTCACCTCCCCCAGGGGTTCGATGTTCACGAATTACGATAACTGTTGCTTCGCGGATTATCGCAACGGTTATATCGGTGTCGGCTTCCATGCCAATCGCATGAATGATAAGAACGGCGATAACTGGGGAGTCTGGCATGAAATTGGTCATGAGTACGAGCCGATTAAAGAGGCATTTAGTACCTTCTCTGAAATCCAGGTTAACCGCTATTCCATTGAAGCTTGCCAAATGTTTAAGGGGCGCGAAGTTCCCCTGAACCATTGCCATGTCGATATTTCTCCTGAAGAGGGTATCTGGGACAAGCAGGCAGTGGCTAACTTTATTGCTTCCGGCATACATTATCCAGATTACAGCGCCATTAATAACCTCTGGAAGCAACTCAACTTCTTTTCACGTTTACGCTTCTCGTATGGTGAAGATTTCTTCCCTCACGTTAACCAAAGGCGTTTGAAGGCAATTCAGCAGGCACCAGGCACTACCATCGCAGAAAAGACCGATTCCGTTATAGGTTCAAAACAAAAGGTCATCGACTTTAGTGTGGTGGCTTACAGCCAGGCTGCCGGGCAGGATTTACGCCAGTACTTCACGCTGTGGGGACTGAATTTCAGCGCCCAGGCTGGACAGAAAGTTGCTGATCTCAAACTACCACAACCAGGTGAAGAGCAAGGCGAGCAGCCGGCACCCCAGGTGAATCTGAGTCGGGACAACATCGTCGCTGTCGCAACTTACAACAATGGTTTTGGTTATAGCGTCACCGCCAGCAGCGACCAGAATGATGTCAGCTATCAATGGAAGCGCATTGATGGCGATGCGCGTATCTACACCAAAACCAACAACACCGCGACAGTGGAGGTAGTAATTCCTAAGAATGTGGCTAACGTCTCTACGCGTTTTGAAGTTACGGCGAGCAGTAAGCACGGAAGCGACAGAAAAACGCTGACCGTCTCCGCCATCGCGCCAGCCGTCGACATTATCGGCCCGGTAAGTATGGATTCGACTTCACCGGTTCGACTGGAGGCGCAGGCTAACTTTGAACAAGCCAGTTATGACTGGTCACTGTTAAAAGGCAACCAGGTTGTTACCGCAGGAATTGACCAACATGGGCAGGTGAAATCCGGTCTGGAAGCGGGTAGCTACACCGTAAAAGTGACCGCAACCAGTGTCGCAGGTGCACGCACCGCCTCACAAAACCACACCATCAATGTGACTACGCCGGTACAGAATAGTGATCAGGCATTTGTCACCGCTGCGAAGCTGAAGATGATTGCCAATGACAAAGGTAAAAGCATGGTCTTTAGCGGCGGCGTCTCCGCTGACGTCACCGCAACCAGCACCCCGTCTTATCGCTGGACCTTTCCCGCCGTGGCTCACGGTGGCACTAACGGCTGGGCTAACCAAAGTTTCACGGTGACAAAAACCACTCAGCCACAAACCCTGAAGGTTAAAGTGACCGTCACCGCAGGTAACCATAGTCGCGATCTGGAGGAGGAAATTACGGTTCCGGCTATTGCGAACGGAGGTAGCGATTACCCAGCCTGGTTGTATGGCACCCGTTATGCGAAAGGTGATGTGGTGAAACATGACGGTAAGCTGTTTGAGTGTACCGTTGCCGGCTGGTGCAGCCAGACGGGCCAGTGGTCACAGATGCATTATGAGCCAGGTAAAGGAATCAGTTGGACTCAGGCGTGGAAATACCATTAATCCTTGCTGATTCGTTGCCCTGAGCAAAAGGTTTGTTCTGGCCCAAAAAGCAAAAACCCAGCCATAAGGCTGGGTTTTCTGAATTTTGGTGCCCGAACCCGGAATCGAACCAGGGACACGGGGATTTTCAATCCCCTGCTCTACCGACTGAGCTATTCGGGCAACGGGGCGCATTAAACCCTAACCAGCCCGTACCGTCAAACGCTTTTCAGCGAAATGCAACTGACTGCCGTCTTTTGCAGCAACCAACGGACTAAGTGGTAAAAATTCATGTCCAGCCACGCTTTTTCGGTGAATTTTTAATCGACCGCGCCGATAACCGAACTGATACCATACCAATAAAATAAGGTTCACCATGTTTACCACTATCACATCAGGCATTCTGTCACGTTTGGCGTGGCAGCGGCGCAGCCATCCCTCAGCCACGCTTCACGCGTTGCATGATGCTATCGCCATCATCGAGTTCACACCGCAAGGACGTATCCTGACCGCCAATGACCTGTTTCTCAGTTGTATGGGATACACATTGGCGGAAATCGTCGGTCAACATCACAACATGTTCTGTACGGCCGATCTGATCCAGTCACCCCAATATGGTGATTTTTGGCGGCGGCTGAATCGCGGCGAAGCCTTCAGCGATAAGTTTCTGCGGGTGGCTAAAAACAGCCGTCCCATCTGGCTGGAAGCCAATTATGTGCCGGTGCAGGATCGCAGCGGTCGGGTGATTAAAATCATTAAGCTGGCGACGGATATTACTGAGCATATTGTTGATGCCCAGGAACAACGTGCCATGACCACGGCCATTGAGCGCTCTATGGCCGTCATCGCCTTTAACCTGAAAGGTGAAGTGCTGCAAGCCAATGCTAACTTCCTCAACACCATGCATTATCATGCCGATGAGATCGTGGGTCGGCATCACAGCCTGTTCTGCACGGAGGAGCTACGTAACAGCCCAGAATATCAGCAGTTCTGGCAGAAACTGAATCGAGGTGAGTTTATTTCCGGCCAGTTTCAGCGCATGAACAAACAAGGCAGCATCGTCTGGCTGCGTGCCACCTATAACCCGGTATTTAGCGAACACGGTGAGTTGTATAAAGTGGTGAAGTTTGCCACCGACGTCACGGCACAGGTAGAGAAGAACCAACAGGAGCGCAAGGCGGCCCAGCAGGCCTATCAAACCGCCCAACAAACCACGGAAAACACGCGACTTGGCGCAACGGTGATTGAGAACAGCGTGCAAACCATGCATGACCTTGCCAGTGAGCTTCAGGATATTTCCGGCGATATCCATAACCTGAGCAATTCCTCCGACCGTATCGGCGCGATTGTGGAAAGTATTCGCAGTATCGCAAATCAAACCAATCTGTTGGCGCTTAACGCGGCAATTGAAGCTGCGCGCGCCGGTGAACACGGTCGCAGCTTTGCGGTGGTCGCCAACGAGGTGCGAACCCTGGCGGCAAACATCAACCGCGCCACCAGCGAAATTGAGAGCAAGGTGCAGCAGAACCACCAACTGGCGGATAAGGCGTTGAAAGGGATTGAGTCCAACCTGAAGCGCGCCGATCAGGGCGTTGTGCTGGCACAACAGGCTGGCGGCGTGATGACAGAAATCCGTGACAGTGCCGACGATGTCGTGCGTGCCATTAGCCACGTCACCAAGACGTTAAAAGGCGAGTAATCGGCACGACCCCGCTGACCTGGTGACACAGCGGGGTGGTTCCATTAATGAGCCGCAGCCGCGTTAGCGATATTCGCGGTCTCCAGCGGCACGGCTGGCGGCGGCAGGAAGATATGGTCGAGGATATTACGCATCACCGGCGCAGCGGTAATCCCTTCATTCCCGCCGTTTTCCAGAATCAACGCCACCGCTACTTTAGGATCGTTGAACGGCGCAAAGGCGGTGTAAAAAATATGGTCACGCAGGCGCGTCGGGATCATTTTCGCGTTGTAGACCTGGTTCTGCCGCAGGCTAAATACCTGTGATGTCCCGCTTTTTGCCGCTATGCCGTAAGGGGCGGTGTGGAAATATTTATAACCGGTGCCGTTAGGTGCATTAGCCATTCCAAACATGGCATGGCGTACCAGCGACCAGTAGGGTGATTTTGGGTCGCCAATTTGCGGTTGCGGATCTTTTGGCTCATATGCTTGCTGGGTGGTGCCAAGCTGCACTTTCCCTAACAGATGCGGATTAATTACCCGACCATTGTTAATTAACGCCACCAACGCTTTTACCATCTGAATCGGCGTCGCAATCCAGTAGCCTTGTCCAATCCCCACCGAGACGGTGTCGCCCTGATACCAGCCCTTCTTATGAACTTTCTGTTTCCATTCGCGGCTCGGCAGCAGTCCGGCGTACTCTTCATTGAGATCGATACCGGTCGGTTTACCGTAGCCAAACTGGCTGAGCATATGGTGGATGCGGTCAATCCCCATCATAAACGCCACCTGATAAAAGAAGGTGTCCGCCGACTCCTCAATCGCGCGCGTCACATCCAGCATGCCGTGACCGCTTTTTTTCCAGTCGCGGTATTTGCGATCGGTCCCCGGCAGCGTCCAGGTCGGCGCGCCAAAGAAGGTGGTTTGCGGGGTGATGACACCAGTTAGCAGCGCCGACATCGCCATATAGGGTTTCACCGTTGAAGCAGGCGGGTAAAGGCCCTGGGTCACACGGTTAATCAACGGCAGGTTCTTATCCTGCAACAGGGTTTTATACGCCTGATAACTGATGCCTTTCACAAAGGGGTTCGGGTCATAGCTGGGGCTGGAAACCATTGCCAGCACGCTGCCATCATGCGGATCCTCAATCAGCACCGCCGCGCGTTGCCCCACCAGTTGGCTCTCGACATACTGTTGCAGATGCAGGTCGAGCGTCAGATAGATATTTTTCCCGGCAACCGGCGGCACTTCTTTCAGGACGCGCACGATGCGGCCGTGGTTATCCACTTCGACTTCCTGATAACCGGTTTTGCCATGCAGAACCGATTCGTAATAGCCTTCAATGCCCTGCTTACCGATGTTGTGGTCAGCGGCATAGTTTTCACCCACGCCCTCTTCGTTCAGGTGTTTGTAGTCGTTATCGTTAATTTTCGACACGTAACCGACCACATGCGCCAGGTCAGCACCATAGGGATATTGGCGATCCTGGTAGGTATCGATACTCACGCCGGTAAAGCGGAATTGGTTGACTGCAAATCGCGCCACCTGCTCGTCAGTCAGTTCTTCTTTCAGCACCACCGGTTTGTAGCGGCTGTTTTGCTTGAGGTTTTTCCAGAAGGTGTCGATCTCTTCCGGGGTTAAATCGACAATCGGCGTCAGCGCTGCAATGGTCGCCTTCATATCATCGATTTTGTAAGGGGTCAGCAGGATGTCGTACCAGGTGACATTACGCACCAGCGGAATGCCGTTGCGATCGTAAATCAGCCCGCGCGTCGGCGCGATGGGGATCATTTTGATGTCGTTTTCGTTGGATCGCGTCGCGTAGTAGCTGTGCTCATCCACCTGCAAATGGTAGAGGTTAACACCGAGGATAGTGAAACAGATCACCACCAACGCAAAGGCCACGATCGCGCGGCGAACAAACAGTTTCTCTTCGGCTTCGAAATTACGGAAATTCATCGGGGGGCTTTATCTCATCGTTAGCCCGCTAATGATAGGGAGTTCTCGCGTCAGAGCCAGCAGGAAGATGCACAAGCCTGGGTAAAAGTGTGACAGATGGTTTCACCCCTCACCCTAACCCTCTCCCGCAAGCGGGAGAGGGAACCGATCGAGCGTATTTCTAACTCCCACAAGCAGGAGAGGCAACCGATCGTGCGTATTTCTAACTCCCACAAGCAGGAGAGGGAACCGATCGAGCGTATTTCTAACTCCCGCAAGCAGGAGAGGGAACCGATCGAGCGTATTTCTAACTCCCGCAAGCAGGAGAGGCAACCGATCGAGCGTATTTCTAACTCCCGCAAGCAGGAGAGGCAACCGATCGAGCATATTGCACGTCTCCCTCTCCCTCATGGGAGAGGGCCGGGGTGAGGGTAACCTGGCGCAGAGGACTTAATCCCCCAGCAGCACCGACTCCAGCGCGATCTTAATCATATCGTTGAAGGTAGTCTGACGCTCAGCCGCAGTGGTCTGCTCGTGGGTACGGATATGATCCGACACGGTACAGATAGCCAGCGCTTTGGCACCAAATTCTGCTGCCACGCCGTAGATACCCGCCGCTTCCATCTCCACACCGAGGATGCCGTACTTTTCCATGACGTCGAACATCTGCGGGTCCGGGGTGTAGAACAGGTCAGCGGAGAAGATGTTACCAACGCGCGCGTCAACACCCAGAGCTTTAGCCGCATCAACGGCGTTACGCACCATGTCGAAATCAGCAATCGCAGCGAAATCGTGGTCTTTGAAGCGCATACGGTTCACTTTGGAATCCGTGCTGGCACCCATACCAATGACGATATCGCGCAGTTTCACATCCGCACGCACCGCGCCGCAGGAACCTACACGGATAATCTTCTTCACACCAAACTCGGTGATCAGTTCTTTGGCGTAGATCGAGCAGGATGGGATACCCATACCGTGGCCCATCACCGAAATTTTGCGACCTTTGTACGTCCCGGTGTAACCCAGCATGCCGCGTACGTTGTTCACTTCAACCGCATTTTCGAGGAAGGTTTCTGCAATGTGCTTCGCACGCAGCGGATCGCCCGGCATCAGAACCACGTCCGCGAAATCACCCATTTCTGCATTAATATGAGGCGTTGCCATCGTTATTTTCCTTATTAAAAATTGGTCGCTGTTTTACAGCATGCTTTTGCCGTAGTCCATGCTGGACAGGCCAAAATAGTGTGCGATTGTCTGGCCGATATCGGCAAAGGTATCACGATAACCCAGAGAGCCGGGTTTAACTTTCGGGCCGTAGATCAACACCGGAATATGCTCACGGGTATGTTCGGTACCGTGCCAGCTGGGGTCACAACCGTGGTCGGCGGTCAGGATCAGAATGTCATCCTCCTTCACCAGTTCCATCAGCTCAGGCAGACGACGGTCAAACAGCTCCAGCCCGCCAGCATAACCGGCGATATCGCGACGATGGCCCCAGGTCGAGTCAAAATCGACGAAGTTGGTGAACACAATCGACTGATCCGGCGCTTTCTTCATTTGCGCGATCGTGGCGTCGAACAATTCATCCAGACCGGTGGCTTTCACTTTTTGCGTGATGCCCTGCTGCGCGTAGATATCCGCGATTTTGCCCACGGAAATCACTTCGCCGCCCTTCTCATCCACCAGCTTTTTCAGCATGGTCGGTGACGGTGGTTCAACCGCGAGATCGTGGCGGTTGCCGGTGCGCTGGAAGTGACCGGCCTTGTCGCCAACAAACGGGCGCGCAATCACACGGCCAATGTTGTAGCCACCTTCGGTCAGCTCCTCACGGGCGATTTCGCACAGCTCGTACAGCCGTTCGAGTCCAAACGTCTCTTCATGGCAGGCAATCTGAAATACAGAATCCGCCGAGGTGTAGAAAATCGGCTTGCCGGTTTTCATGTGCTCCTCGCCGAGTTGGTCAAGGATCACCGTCCCGGATGAGTGACAGTTGCCGAGGTAGCCTGGCAGATCGGCGCGTTGTACCAGTTTATCCAGCAGTTCCTGCGGGAAGCTGTTCTCCTTGTCGCTGAAGTAGCCCCAGTCGAACAGTACCGGCACACCGGCGATTTCCCAATGACCTGACGGCGTATCTTTACCGGAGGAGAGTTCACTGGCGTAGGCATAGGCGCCGATAATTTCTGCACGCGGATCCAGCCCTGGCGGGAAACGCCCGGTGGAGAGTTCAGCGGCTTTACCCAACCCCAGCGCGGTGAGGTTTGGCAAGTGCAGCGGACCTTCGCGGCCTTCATTGGCCTGGCCTGCAAAGCACGCTTCGGCGATATGGCCGAGCGTATCCGATCCTTCATCGCCGAACTTAGCGGCGTCTTTGCTGGAGCCGATCCCAAAGGAATCGAGCACCATAATAAAAGCACGTTTCATGCAAGTCTCCTGCGCAACTGCGCGATGACAAGTCAAAAAAAAGCGATCAGATCAGTATACCCGAATGGCTTCGGCCTGGCACGCAGCGGCGGCAACTATTCGCTGATGCGGCGATAAACCACCGGCGTCTCAGGCGGCGCACTGTCACTCAGGTTGATGGCTGCTTTGACCGCAGCGGCAGCCTGCTGCCATTGCGCTTCGGTTGCGGCGTGGATTACCGCCAGCGGGCGTTGTGCATCAGCCTGCGCCCCAAGGGTAATCATTTCGCTCAGACCGACGCTGTAATCAATGGCATCGCTGGCGCGTTGACGGCCACCGCCCAGTGCCACCACCGCCATGCCGAGGGCGCGGGTATCCATCGCGCTGACAATGCCCGGCTGGTCGGCATACACCGCTTTACTCAGCATGGCGGCAGGCAGGTAATGGTCCATACGCTGGATAAAGTCCGTCGGGCCTTGCTGCGCGGCTACCATACGGCCAAACACCTCTGCCGCCTGGCCGTTATCCAGCACCCGTTGCAGTTGCTGCCGAGCCTCGGAGTCATTTGACGCCAGCTTGCCGGATATCAGCATTTCACTGCACAGCGCCAGCGTCACCTCCAGCAGGCGGGGATTACGCGCTTCGCCGGTAAGGAACTGCACCGCTTCGCGCACTTCCAGGGCGTTACCGGCGCTGGAAGCCAGCACCTGATTCATGTCGGTCAGCAGTGCGGTGGTTTTGCACCCTGCGCCATTGGCAACGCCGACAATCGCCTGTGCCAGGTTTTCTGAGGCTTCAAAGGTTGGCATAAAGGCACCGCTGCCCACTTTGACATCCATCACCAACGCATCCAGCCCTTCCGCCAACTTTTTCGCCAGGATCGAGGCGGTGATCAGCGGGATCGAATCAACGGTGGCGGTGATATCGCGTGTCGCGTAAAAACGTTTGTCAGCCGGTGCCAGCGAGTTGGTCTGACCGATGATCGCCACCCCATTTTCTTTGATGATCTCGCGGAAACGATCATCGCTCGGGAAGATGTCAAAACCGGGGATCGCTTCCAGCTTATCCAGCGTGCCGCCGGTATGGCCAAGACCACGACCCGAGATCATCGGCACATAACCACCACAGGCGGCGATCATCGGGCCAAGCATCAGCGAAGTCACATCACCCACGCCGCCAGTTGAATGTTTATCGACAATTGGCCCGTTGAGGTTCAGCGACTGCCAGTTCAACACCGTGCCGGAATCACGCATCGCCATCGTCAGCGCCACGCGTTCGGCCAGCGACATATCGTGGAACCAGATGGTCATCGCCAGCGCGGCGATTTGTCCCTCTGATACGCTGTTATCACGCACACCGTTGATAAAGAAACGGATCTCCGCTTCGCTCAACTCACGACCATCGCGTTTTTTGCGAATAATTTCTTGTGGCAGGAACAAGGTTGCCTCCCCGGCTGAAAATCGCGCGATAAATCGCGCCGCTACGAAAACAATTAATACCCAGCTTTGCTGGCGGTGGTGACATGGCCCAGCGTATTAAGCAGGCTCGCCAACAGGCTGGAAGCGCCAAAGCGGAAATGGCGCACATCCGCCCAACCCGCACCAAGGATGTCGTCGGCCAGTTGCAGATAATGGGCCGCATCCTCTGCGCTGCGCACGCCACCTGCCGGTTTAAAACCGACCTGCTGCTGCACGCCTTTATCGCGGATCACGCTCAGCATGATAGCGGCGGTTTCCGGCGTGGCGTTGACCGGCACCTTACCGGTGGAGGTTTTGATAAAGTCGGCACCGGCATCGATAGCGATTTCGGAAGCCTCACGGATTAACACCGCATCTTTCAGTTCACCGCTTTCGATAATGACTTTCAGCAATACACCAGATGCCGCACAAGCTTCTTTGCAGGCTTTCACCAGATCAAAACCGATCTGACGATTGCCCGCCAGCAGCGCGCGATACGGGAACACTACGTCCACCTCATCGGCACCGTAAGCGATCGCTGCGCGGGTTTCCGCCAGTGCGATATCCAGATCATCATTGCCATGCGGGAAGTTGGTCACCGTGGCGATACGGATTTCCGGTGTGCCCTGCTCACGCAACGCTTTGCGCGCCACCGGGATAAAGCGCGGGTAGATACAGATAGCGGCGGTGTTACCGGCGGGTGATTTGGCCTGGCGGCACAGCGCGATCACTTTTTCGTCAGTATCGTCATCGTTCAGTGTGGTCAAATCCATCAGTTGCAGTGCGCGCTGCGCGGCTGCGGTGAAATCAGTCATGGTGCTCTCCAAAAAAGTCAGCCTGGGCGGAAGTCGCCCGCCAGGGAATGTGATAATTCTAACAATTTGAGCGACGAAATATTCGATCATTCATCACATGAAAAAAGAAAACTGTGCAAATAATACATTTATTAGGTGATAAAAATCACAAAATATCACCATTACATGCCCGATACGATCGGAAATGAAGATGTTATTATTATCACATTAATTGAGAAAGTTGTGTCGCCACCACCCTGTAAATGTAGCCAATTCAGAGCAGCACGCAGGGATCAGACCAGGCTCAGTCGGGGAGATTGAAGACGCGCAGGCTGTTTTGCCATAGCGCATCAGCGATGACATCCGGCGGCTCACGGCGTAGCTGGCACAAGACATCAAACACCAGCCGTGCTCGCTCCGGGCGATTGGGTTCGCCCTGATAACCATTCAGCGGCATATCAGGCGCATCGGTTTCCAGTAACAGGGAATCCAGCGGCAATGCTGCGATGGTGTTACGCGTTTTACTGGCGCGTTCATAGGTAATGGTGCCACCGACGCCGATCGCATAGCCAAGTTGGATAAAACGCTGTGCCTGTTGCAGGCTACCGGCAAAACCGTGCACCACACCACGGCGCGGCAGATCGTGACGGCGCAAATGCAGCGCCATCTGATCGTGGGTACGACGTGAATGGAGGATCACCGGCAGATCGAAGCGTTTGGCCAGCTTCAACTGCCCATCCAGCAGCCGGGTTTGTTTGTCGAACTGGGGATCGTCCATATACAGATCGAGTCCGATCTCCCCCAATGCCACGCGTTTTACGTCTGGGGTGTGCAGACAATCCGTCAGTTGATCGAGGTGCGTATCCTGATGCATGGCGATCTGAATCGGATGCAGCCCCAGCGCGGCATATAACGCGGCATGTTGTTGTGCCAGCTGGCTGACCAGCGCAAAGCGGCTGGCATCGACGCTGGGTACAATTACACGTTCAACCCCTGCCTGCGCAGCACGCACAATGCTCGCTTCCGCCGCATCAACAAACGGCGGGAAGTCAAAATGACAGTGGGTATCGATAAATCTCATGCCAGCGAACCTGCATCATAGTCAGCATCGTTACCGGCCACGTCTGGCGTGTTGACCTCGCGGTTATCCGGCGCATTCGCCACCGCAGCAGGTGGCGTAACGACAGTATGCCGCACAAATGGCTCGGCATCACTCAGCCACTGCCCGAGCGTGGCCAGGAAATAGCGGCCGCAGCGCCGCCCCAGATGGTAATCCTGATTCAGGGAGGCGATGCGACTGCCCAGCGCGTTACTGGCTAACGGTTTGGGTGGGAAGATCTCGATAATGCGCAAATCACCCGGCGGCTGATCGATAAATTGTTGAATATCATGATAACTTTCTTCGTGCTGATGCAGGATGTTGATCATTGGCTGCAAAGCGCTGTCGCTCAGCCAGCGTTCCATGCGCTTGATCCATTTCGGTGTGTACGACATCTGCGACGGAACGGTGCGAATCACCACAACGGTATCGGCACCCCGCCGGGCCGCCTCACGCACCGGAATGGCATCGCTGATACCGCCATCCAGATAGCTAATGCCATCCATCTCCACGCCGCTGCGATAGAACCCCGGAATGGCACTGGAGGCTCTGATGATATCGAGCCAGGTATTGCGGGTTGGGCTGAAGTAATGCGCGCTGTAATCATCGCTGCGGCAAGCGCACATATAAAACTCACTGCCTTTGGCAAACAGCCCCTCCGCCGTGCTCATCGCCAACGGCAGCTCCTGGCTGGTGATATCTACCAGCCAGTCCAGATCGATCAGATTTCCGCCACGCACAAAACGCACCGGATCAAAGAAGAGTTTGCTGGTGGTGTAACGGGTGATCACGCGCCGCGCATAACCCGGTTGGGCGCAGACATACGCTGAGAGATTTTGTGCGCCTGCGGAGGTGCCAAGCATCAGATCAAAAGGATTGAAGCCCGCGCGCTGAAACTCATCCAGCACTCCGGCGGTAAAGATACCGCGTTGACCGCCACCTTCGCACACCAGCGCAATTTTGTTTGATTTGAAGGGCGTGAGCGCTAAGGGTTCGATGGTTCCCAGCGTCACAGGGATGCGTATACCCAAGATGTGTCCCTCAGCGGTTCTTTCTCTGAGGGGTGCTAAAGCGCAGAATCGCCACCGCCCGCAACCCGGAGAACCAGTCTTTATTATGCCCTGACTGGTCTCCGCTTCAGGCTACTGCCGGGTGAGCGAACTATGACTCAGAATCAGGGTCGTTTACGCCCGGTAAACAGGCTGATGAGGAACAGAATAATACCGACAATAAAGACAATTTTAGCCGCCCATGCTGCCGTACCCGCCAGACCGCCAAATCCTAATGCTGCAGCAATCAGTGCGATCACCAGAAAGATAATGCCCCAACGAAACATAAGCCTCTCCTTACCATCGTGAAAATCGAACTGCTTAGTTCATCCCAATGTGGGTGTGCAGAAAGATGTTGTTATTACGCTGCGGCGGATACGAAAAGCCGCAGCGCCCAGGGTTAAGATTTAATCGTCAGGTCATTCTTGACACTTTTCACGCCGTCAATGGCTTTGGCGATTTGTTCAGCGCGGTCCGACTGCGCCTTGTTAGCAACCGTACCGGACAACTGCACCACGCCATCCGTGGTTTCCACCTTCACGTTGCGTGATGGCACGATGTCATCCGCTAAAAGTTTAGCTTTGATTTCACTGGTGGTTGCCGCATCCCCGGCATAACCTTTCAGTGAGGTGGTTTTGCTGTCTTTAACGTGCAGTTTGTCACTGACGGATTTCACCCCTTCAACTTTCTGCACCACGGCTACGGCTTTTTCCGCCTGATCCTGAGAGGTGACAAAACCGCTCAAGGTCACTACGCCCTGATGCGTGTTTACTGAGATATCCGTGCTTTTTATCGCTTCATCATCCACCAGCGCCGCTTTCGCTTTGGCGGTGATGCCGCTGTCATCCATATACCCACCGACTTTTTTCATAGAGCTATCGATTTTTGCCCCGGCACTGTCGGCGGTCGCCTGCGCTTTTTGCGTCAGGGATTCATCGGCCAGTGCTGCGCCACTCATCAGGGCCGAACCCGCCAGAGCGGCAATCAGGGTTTTGGCAATCTTAGTCTTAATCATCGATATCATCCTTCTATCCGTTTACGCATCCGCAATCGCGAATGAGCCAGCAACAAACGGCGTTGCTGCGATAATGGACGCAATGAAACCTGAAGTTTCTTTTCTCGTCCGACAGAATGATCATAGACGGGACTGAGGGTTTTGCCGGTATTTGTGGTTGATATCTCGCCAAAAAGCGAAAAAAACAGCGTTTTTAAGAGGAGTCTGGAAGGGAAAAACAGGGCCAGTGGAAACCACAGGCCCTGGAGAAAACGGCGATTAATGCTCGCGCGTTTTGCGGAAAGTCACGTCAGGATAACGTTCCTGGGTGATATTCAGATTCACCATGGTTGGGGCAATATAGGTCAGGTTATCACCGCCATCCAGCGCGAGGTTGATCTCGTTTTTACGTTGAAATTCATCGAATTTCTTCACGTCAGCACATTCAACCCAACGCGCGGTTGCCACGTTGACCGATTCGTAAATTGCTTCAACGTTGTATTCGCTTTTCAGGCGCGCGACTACCACGTCAAACTGCAACACACCCACCGCACCAACGATCAAATCGTTGTTATGCACCGGACGGAATACCTGTACCGCGCCCTCTTCCGACAGCTGCACCAAACCCTTCAGCAATTGTTTCTGCTTCAGCGGATCGCGCAGGCGAATACGACGGAACAGCTCAGGGGCGAAGTTCGGAATACCGGTGAACTTCATGTTCTCACCCTGGGTGAAGGTGTCGCCAATCTGGATGGTGCCGTGGTTGTGCAGACCGATGATATCGCCCGGATAGGCTTCTTCCACATGTGAACGGTCACCGGCCATAAAGGTCAGCGCGTCAGAGATCACCACATCTTTGCCGATGCGAACCTGACGCAGCTTCATGCCCTTCTCATATTTACCGGATACCACGCGCATAAAAGCCACGCGGTCGCGGTGTTTCGGGTCCATGTTGGCCTGAATCTTGAACACGAAGCCGCTGAACTTCTCTTCTTTAGCTTCCACGGTACGGGTGTCGCTCTGACGCGGCATCGGTGCCGGTGCCCAGGAAACCAGGCCATCCAGCATATGGTCAACGCCAAAGTTACCCAGCGCGGTGCCGAAAAACACCGGGGTGATTTCGCCGCTCAGGAACAACTCTTCATCAAATTCGTTGGATGCACCCTGCACCAGCTCCAGCTCATCGCGCAGCTGCTGCGCCAGATCTTCACCGACGGCTTTGTCGAGATCCGGATTGTTCAGCCCTTTAACGATACGCACTTCCTGAATGGTGTGCCCCTGACCAGTCTGGTACAGATAGGTTTCATCGTTGTAGAGGTGATACACGCCTTTAAACAGTTTGCCGCAGCCGATCGGCCAGGTAATAGGCGCACAGGCGATCTTCAGCTCGTTCTCGACTTCATCCAGCAGCTCCATCGGGTCGCGGATATCACGGTCAAGTTTGTTCATAAAGGTGATGATCGGCGTATCACGCAGACGGGTCACTTCCATCAGCTTACGGGTACGATCTTCAACACCTTTGGCGGCATCGATCACCATCAGGCAGCAGTCCACCGCCGTCAGCGTACGGTAGGTATCTTCCGAGAAGTCTTCGTGCCCGGGGGTATCCAGCAGGTTCACCAGGCTGTCACGATAGGGGAACTGCATCACCGAGGTGGTGATGGAGATACCACGCTGCTTCTCCATCTCCATCCAGTCGGATTTGGCGTGTTGGTTTGATCCACGGCCTTTTACCGTACCGGCGGTCTGGATCGCCTGTCCGAACAGCAGAACTTTCTCGGTGATAGTGGTTTTACCGGCGTCCGGGTGCGAAATGATCGCGAAGGTACGGCGGCGCGCCACCTCTTGTAAAAAGGGAGCATTAGACATCAGTGAAATCTTCTCAAAGGGCAACGCACGAGCCGCGCGCTGCGAATAAATCAGGGTGACCGGGGCTGAGCCAGCGGTTATTCAGGCGGCATAGCATACAATATTTCAGTGAGGTGGGGAATGTTGGGTGCACGCTGCCCCCTCATCCCAGCCTTCTCCCGCCAGCGGGAGAAGGAGGTGTGCTATATGCTCGATCGGTCCCCTCTCCCGCTGGCGGGAGAGGGTTAGGGTGAGGGCAAGGAAAAACTAACCCAGCACCCGTGTTACGGCGGCTTTGAAGATCTTCACCCCAATTTCCAGCGAACTCAGTTCAAAACGCATCTCAGGGTGATGCAGGCCCGGCACCAGGTTGGTGCCTAATCCCCAGAATCCGGCTTTCACCGTTGGGCATTTCACCGGGTAATAGAAGAAATCTTCACTGCCTGGCGTCGTTTTCGCGCCCAGCAGCCCCTCTTCGCCCAGCACATCAACAATCGCCGCCCGAATCACCTCCGTCGCTTCCTCATGGATCTCCGCCGCAGGCATTTCCTTGAGCACCACCACCTCGGCAGTTGCCCCCAGTGCCGCAACGCTATTGAGCACCGCCTGCGTCACTTTATGTTTGAGGATATCCATCGGTTCGTTTTCCTGCGAACGCAGGTCCCACACCACGCGCGCTTCATCCGGTACCGAGTTGGTGACACCGGCATCACAGAGAAAACGTGTCGCTTTGACGCTCCAGTTCAGCCCCGGTGACAGATGGATACTGTTCACGGCCTGCACCGCCTGTACCGCCGCGTCGAGCGCATTCACGCCAAGGTGCGGGCGTGCCGCATGGGCCGGAACGCCTTTGATGGTCGCTTCCAGCGTGCTACAGGCAGAATAGATCACCGCAGGCGTCGCCTGTCCCACATGGCATTCTTCCAGCGGGCGCACATGGAAACCGAGGATCATCTCGACATCCTCCATCGCCCCGCCCTCGATCATCGACAGCGCGCCTGCGCCCAGTTCCTCAGCGGGTTGGAACAATAACTTCAGGCGGCCTTTTTTGATTGCCCCTTCTTTCAACAGCTCCTGTGCGGCAGTCAGTACCACCGAGGAGTGACCATCATGGCCGCAGGTATGGCGTGCACAAGCGACACCATCAATGACATGTCCCAGTGCATCCATATCCGCACGCAATGCCAGCACCGGGCCGGGCACACCGCTGTCAATTTCCGCCACAATGCCGGTGGTGTTGTTAATGCCGCGAGTGACTTTGATCCCCGCCTGTTCCAGCTGGTCGGCGATATAGGCTGAGGTTTTAAACTCCTGAAAACCCAGTTCCGGGATTTCATGCAGAAAATGATAATGTTCTAAGACGTTGGACACCGGTTAGCTCCTAAACAAAAAAACGCATCACAAGCATGGCGATCACCGCATTGATGATGCTGGTCAGCATCAACAGCGGCCAGTATTTCTTCGGCACATCGGCAACACCCAACAGGCGGCCCATGTATTGCAACTGTGATCCCATCAGGAAAATTGCCGGAGCCAGGATAGTGATATCCGCTCCGCTCAGAGTCCCTTTGGTCAGCAGACTGACTGCCACCCCCACTGCTGCCGAGGAGGATAACCAGGCCGTCAGCAACACAGTAATGGCTTCCCCCGGTAGGCCAAACAGCCCCATCACCGGGGCAAAGAGATGCCCGAGGAATTGCATAATGCCCAGCAGATTCAGCACTTCCGCCAGCACATAAGCCATCACCACATTTGGCATCAGATTATGGATAGCGATATGGAAGCCTTTACGTGCACCCACGATAAAAATATCGAACGGGTTATTATTCACCCGTGACGGAGCATTATTTGACATCGGCAAAATCCTTTTTATAAACACTATTTAACATGAAACGGACAAAAGCCGCACCGACGAATTTGAGAACAAACATTAACACCAGCGGAATAATGATCGGAGCCGTCATTGAAGCAAACAACGCCGAGCCGATAGCAAAATAGTTATTGATCAAACCGGCACCGGAATATTGCCAGGCGGACATCACCACGATGTCTTTTTTGCTGACCTGTTGCTGGTCGTACATCTCTTTGGTTAATGCAGCGCCAGCATCGGTACTTTGCAGATCGGTAATTAATGCCAGGCCACAGCGACCCGGCAAACCCATCAACGGTTTCAGCAGCGGCGTCAACAACTTGTGCGCGGCGCGAATCGCACCGTAATGGGTAAAGATCTCCAGAACGCCCAACGCCAGCATCACCGTTGGGGCCAGCGACAACGCAAACAGAAAGCCTGCTTTGGCGCTCAGGCCACCGGCACCGAGGAAGGTATTGGTCGATTCTTTCATGGTGCCGAAACTGCCGCCCAGCGTGGTGAAATCAAACGCCCCTAACCAGCTAAATCCGTCCACCTTATAAAATAAGCCGGAGAAAAACAGAATGGCCAATATCAACGCGACGTAACCGCCGATACCCGCCGACACCCGTTCATGGGTAGCAATGATTTTTTCTTCAGACATAAAACCCTCCTGCTGGCGTTATTTTTTAACCAGACAGTTGCAATATATGGAACTAAGTTCTAAGCAGGATTTATGCCAGCTGGTATTTTCTTTAATTGCGAAAGCGCTAATTTTGTTCAGTAACAATTAAATGACCGAAATATCAATCTTTCTGCCTGAAAAAATTCAGCGCAGATGCCTTTATTTCTCACATCAATATTTTCGTCAGGTAATCAGATCGCTGAAAATAAAATCAATAACGCAGTGAGTGCACGCTAAACAGGCAACCTCGACGCACCATCATGGTGCAATAAATCCGAATGAAAAGAAGACAAAAATGAGAATCGGTCGCATTCAAAAACTTGAATAATTCCATTTATAATCAATGAGATAAATTCAACTTTTTGACGAAAATCACTTCACAAAAAAGTATAGGTTGATGCATAATTCACCGCACTCACCTGAAAAATTTAAAAAAGGAATCAGCCATGTTAACTGCTGAAATGACTGCTCGTCTGAATGACCAACTGAATCTGGAATTCTTCTCTGCCAACCTCTACCTGCAAATGAGTGCCTGGTGCAGTGACAAAGGTTTTGAAGGGGCTGCCTCCTTCCTGAAAATGCACTCTCGCGAAGAGATGGAACATATGCAGCGCCTGTTTGACTACCTGAGCGATGCCGGTTCGCTGCCGGTACTGGGCAGCATCGCGGCGCCGCCGGTCAGCTGGAACTCCCTGGCTGAACTGTTCGAAGAAACGTTAAATCATGAAAAGCTGATCACCAGCAAAATCAATGAACTGGCTCATGCAGCGATGACCACGCAGGATTATTCCACCTTCAACTTCCTGCAATGGTACGTGGCGGAGCAGCATGAAGAAGAGAAGCTGTTCAAAACCGTGCTGGATAAACTGGCGTTGGTGGGCAGCAAAGGTGAAGGCCTGTTCCTGATCGACAAAGATCTGGGCCGTATGAATACCGAAAGCCACGGCGCATAAGATAAAACGGCCCGCATTGCGGGCCGTTTTGTTTTTATTCCAGCGTTTTAAGTCGCAGTTCCGAAGGCTGTGGACGACCAAACAAATATCCCTGAAACAACGTACAGCCCTCTTCACGCAACCGGGCAAACTGCTCGCTGCTCTCCACCCCTTCTGCGGTGATCTGAATATCCAGACTCCGGCTCATCCCGGTGATAGCCCGGATAATCGCCAGCGCTTCACGACTGTCACCCATATCGTTGATAAACGACTTGTCGATTTTGATTTTGTCGAACGGGAAGGATCGCAGGTAGCTGAGAGATGAATAACCCGTGCCGAAATCGTCCAGCGCAATTTGCACGCCCAGCGCTTTCAGACTTTGCAGAGTACGAATATTACCGAGGGTATCATCCAGCAACACCGATTCGGTGATCTCCACCTCAAGACGATGCGGTGCCAGTCCGGACTCACGCAACGCGCCTTCTACCACCGATACCAACGAGCTGTTTTTGAACTGCAACGGCGACAGGTTAACTGACACCGATTGCTCCCCTTCCCAGCTTGCTGCTTCACGACAGGCTTCATACAGCGCGTACGCCCCCAGCAGATGGATCAGACCGGTTTCTTCGGCGATCGGGATAAAATCGTTCGGCATGATCAACCCTTTGATCGGGTGATGCCAGCGCATCAGCGCTTCATAGCCAATGATCCCTTTCTCATCACCATCGGTGATCGGCTGATAGTAGAGCTTGAGCTGACGTCCGCTAATCGCATCGCGCAGATCGTTCTCGATCACCCGGCGACTCCGCGCCAGGTCATCCATCTCCAGCGTGAAATGCTCATAACGATTTCGGCCATTACGTTTGGCTTCGTACAGCGCCATATCAGCGCAGCGCAGCATATGTTCCGGCGTGTTAGCGGCCTGTGAACTCAGCGCAATCCCGACGCTCAACCCGACTGACAGATTATGTCCCTCCAGATTGACCGGAGGACGAATCGCTTCAATCAGTCGCTGCGCCACCACAGCGGCTTCATCGGCGTTACGAATGCCAGGCAGCACAATCGCAAACTCATCACCGCCAATACGCGCCAGGGTGTCGTGATCGCGCAATACATTCCGCAAACGCTTCGCCACCGTACGCAACAGGTCATCACCAATCTGATGGCCCAGCGCATCGTTGACGTTTTTGAAGTTATCGAGATCGAGACACAGCGTGGCGGTGATATACCCGCCCTGTGTATCCGCGCGCAGTGCCTCACTCAGTTTCTGGCGGAACAGAATGCGGTTGGGCAGGCTGGTCAGGTTGTCGTGGTGTGCCATATGGTGAATACGCGCATCCGCTTCACGCTGGTCGGTCACGTCCTCCACAATCAGCATCACGAAGTTCTGCCGCAGATCTTTTCCGGCGATAGTGGTGGCGCGGGTATGCAGAATGCGCTCGCCGCCCGCCGTCAGCAACAGTTGCTCGCGCGTGTGGATACCTTCACTGCGCAGGGCAATATCCGCCAGGCTGTTGAAGTAATCACTCAGCTCTGCCGACATACATTCATGCGGCCGTTTATGCATGATCAATAACTTATTGATGCCGAACAACTGCTCGGCTTTGTCGTTGACCATCAGAATTTCACGGGTGATAGCGTCTTCAACAATCACACACGACGGGATATGGGTAATGATGGTGTCGAGGAATTTCGACAACTCAGAGGCTTTGGCGCTCTGCGCTTCGGCCAAATCCCGTGCACGCAGCAACTGCTGCTCATGTTCACGACGTTCAGTCACATCACGGGTAATTTTTGCAAAGCCAATCAGTCGGCCTTCTTCATTGTGGATCGCATCGATCACCACATGCGCCCAGAAGGCGGAGCCGTCCTTACGATAACGCCAGCCCTCATCCTCAAAGCGACCGGTTTTCAGCGCGATACCCAGGTTGGCATCCGGCGCTTTCGACTGGCGCTCCTGTGCACCGTAGAACACCGAAAAATGCTGGCCGACAATCTCTTCGGAACGATAGCCTTTCGCCCGTTGCGCCCCGGCATTCCAGTTCACCACCCGCCCCTGCACATCCAGCATGTAAATGGCGTAATCCCGCACCCCGGTGACCAACAGCCGAAAGGTTTTTTCCTGCTCACGCTGAGCGCGCAGTAACGCCTGCTGTTCGGTGCAGTCACGGGTAATTTTGGCGTAACCGATCAACTTGCCGGCATCATCACGGATGGCATCGATAATCACATGCGCCCAAAAGGCACTGCCATCCTTACGATAACGCCAGCCTTCATCTTCAAAGCGCCCGGTTTTAAACGCGATACCGAGGTTCTTCTCCGGGATATGGTTGAGGCGATCCTGTGCGCTGTAAAAGCGTGAAAAATGCTGTCCGACGATCTCTTCCGCGACATACCCTTTGGCGCGTTGCGCACCGGCATTCCAATTTTCGACGTTGCCGTCCAGATCCAGCATATAGATGGCGTAATCGGTGACACCTTCCACCAGCAGGCGGAACCGTTCTTCCTGCTCACGCTGCCTGCGTTGTTGCTCCTGTTGCTGGGTACAGTCACGGGTGATTTTGGCAAAGCCGAGCAGCTCGCCATATTGATCGCGGATCGCATCAATAATCACATGCGCCCAAAAAGCGCTGCCATCTTTGCGGTAACGCCAGCCTTCAGTCTCAAAACGTCCGGTGGCGGTGGCATTGGCTAAGCCACGCAGCGGTGCACCATTTTTACGATCGTCTTCACTGTAAAACAGCGCGAAATTCTTACCGACAATTTCTTCAGCGGTGTAGCCCTTGGCGCGTTGTGCGCCGGCGTTCCAGCTCGCTACCGTACCGTCCGGCTTGAGCATGTAAATGGCGTAATCAAGCACGCTTTGCACAAGCAAGCGATACATGACGTCAGAATTATTATCCATTGTTATTTGCCTATTGCTGGCCTGATGTCACCTGGTAACCCAGGAAAATTCTTAATTGCTCTGCAGACTTAATAGCAAATACGCAGCGTTGACAAGCGCTATCAGCTTACAGGCGAAAGTTGGTAGTTTGGTTATCGGCAGTGGCGAGAAATTGTTCAGTGGGATACGCAATGAATTACGTTGTGTTGACGGCATTCAGATGACAGTACCGTGACATCCACTGAGAACGACACAAATTGGTAGTGGCGCGATTTATCACGCCATACGTGCGTGATGCGGGAAAAACCTGCGCGATAAATCGCGCCGCTACGGGACCAGATGCATCGCGATATAGCGCTCATAACGTGCGGCTTTGACGCGCGTCAGGTCGACCAACACCAGGCCATCGATGCAATGGTTAAAATCGGGGTCGCTACCGAAATCAATAAACTGCACTCCACCCGGTTCGCACAGTTCCGAGTATTGCTTGTACAGCGTCGGAATAGCGGTACCGAGGTTGGCAAGCAGATGCTTCAGGCGACGTAAATCTTCCTGGTAATTGTCGCCAGTAAACTGCGCCAGCACTTCCGGTAGCGAAGCCGGATAGGGACGACGCGATGTTGCCAGCGGCAGCTCGGTCGGGAAATAGAGGCGATAAAACGCCACCAGCAGGTCGCGGGCCGCCAGCGGCATCCCGCCGGAGATCGAGACCGGGCCAAACAGATAACGGGTTTCCGGGTAGCGGGCGATATAGGCACCAATCCCCATCCACAGGTAATCCAGACCCCGTTTGCCCCAGTAAGCGGGTTGGATAAAGCTGCGTCCCAGCTCCAGTCCCTGGCGAATTATCGGCAGCATACGTTCGTCATAATGAAACAGGCTGTCGCTGTAGATCCCTTCCAGGCCGCGCCGCTCCAGCTGCTCTCCCCCCGGAATAAAACGGTACGCGCCCACAATCTCCAGCTCGGCGTCATCCCACAAAATCAGGTGATAGTAATCATCATCGTACTTATCCAGGTCACGTCGTCGGCCGCTGCCCTCGCCTACCGCGCGGAAAGCAATTTCACGCAGGCGGCCCAGTTCTCGCAACAACGGCACCCAACTTGCGCCGTTGCGCCGCCACAGGTAGATCTGCTTACCATCCGGCAAGGTGCCAAGCCGCTCGCTCTCCAGCAACGCTTTTCTCAGCTCAGCACGATCTTCCGGGCGAGCGATGGCTGCCTCGGTCTGAAACAGGCCACGTCGTCCCTGACTGATACGGTACAGATGCTTGCGCAGCCGCTTCGCCAGCTCTTTACCTGGCGTGTGGCCATCGTGCCAGTGCGCAAAGGGGATCTGCTCACCGATATGCAGCTTGATACGCGAACCGCGCTGGCGAAACATCTCACGCACCAGCATCAGCAAGGCCAGCGGCTGGGCAATCTGGCTGACGGCATAAAAAGCCGCGCTGTTACGCCCCACCACATGCACCGGCACCAGCGGCGCACGGGCGCGGGCGGCAAGGCGCAGGAAACTGTGATGCCAGCGGCGATCACGCACGCCACGGGTGGTCAGACGTGAAACTTCCCCTGCCGGGAAAACAATCAGTACGCCCTGATTGTCGAGATGCTGCTGCATACGCGTCAACTGCTCACGACTGGTGCGGTTACCCATGTTATCCACCGGCAGCATCAGGTTATTCAGCGGTTCCAGCATCATCAGCATGCGGTTAGCGACAATTTTCACATCGCGCCTGACCTGCGATACCGCAGCCAGCAGCGCCAGACCATCCAACGCGCCCAGGGGGTGGTTAGCCATAATCACCACCGGGCCATGAGAAGGAATTTGCTCCAGATCGCGCTCGCTTAACTCGCAGCGCACATCAAGGTGCTCCAGCACCTGCTCCACCATGTCCACCCCTTGCAGGTGGCGATAACGAGCGGCAAATTGTTGGAATTCGTGTTCACGCAGCGCCCATTTCAGCAGGCGTTTTTGCCATCCCGCCGCCTGGAAGCCTGGCCAGTAAGTATTGAGAACCTGATCAACAGAAAACATTGTTCACCTTCTTATAGGGAGCGGTTATCGCCCCGAAGGTAAAACGGCTTGTTTTCAGATTTATGAACGTCGTTATCAGGTTTAACAGACGCGCGATAAATCGCGCCGCTACAGCACCGATTTATCGCGCTTGTTGGCAGGAACTACAATTTCAGCGGCGGGAGCTGCGAGAACACGCTGAGCAGCCCCTTGCTCCATAGCTGGCGGATCTGTGAAAAATAGGGATGCTGGTCAGTGATATGGTACTGCTCGTTGTCGCTGAAACTGTCGCTGTGATAGATCATCACATCCAGCGGCAACCCGACCGAGATATTACTCGCCAGGGTCGAATCCATCGAAATCAGCGCGCACTGCATCGCCTGGCTGAGCGGCGTTTCGTAGCGCAGCACACGGTCAATGATCGGTTTGCCGTATTTGCTTTCGCCAATCTGGAAATACGGGGTATCGACGCTGGCTTCAATAAAATTCCCCTGCGGATAGATTTGGAACAGCCGCGGCTCTTCACCACGGATCTGTCCACCCAGCAGCAGCGTGCCGCCAAACTCTTCACCATCGCGCTTGATCACTTCGCGCAGCGTTTCGCCCACCAGTAACGCAATGTCATACAACGATTTCCCGTTGAGCAGATTGGGCTGGTCGCTGTCATCATTACCGCGTCGCAGCAGGCTCATCACGCTTTGCGTGGTGGCGAGGTTGCCAGCGCTTTGCAGCACCAACGTGCGTTCATCATCCACCTGAAACACATGCAACTTACGAAACGACGAAATATGGTCGACGCCCGCGTTGGTGCGTGAGTCGGAAACAAAAATCATCCCTGATGATAAACGCATTGCCACACAATAAGTCATAGTCACGCCTGCAAAGAGAATTACTGCTGCGAGTGCACCTGTTGCACCGCAGCCACCGCCAGCATATCTTCACCCCCGCCGCCCAGGCGCATGCCGCGAACCGGACAGGCGTCGAGATAATCCACGCCCACCGCCAGCCGTAAGTGCTGCCGGGTGCTGCGGGTATTATTGGTGATATCAAAGCTGTGCCAACTGCCATCCAACCAGGCTTCAACCCAGGCATGGGTGGCAACGTGTTCGACATTGTCAGTATAGAGATAACCGCTGACATACCGCGCCGGAATCCCCAGACTGCGACAGCAGGCGAGAAACACATGGCTGTGATCCTGGCAAACACCAGAGCCGGCGGCAAATACTTTCGCGGCGGTATCACTCACCTGGGTGCTGCCGGGACGATAAGGCATTTTCAGCAGCAGTTCTCCCATCAATTTTTCCAGGCTGGCGAGCGGTGCTTCGGGTCGCCAGTAACGCAGGGCAAAATCGCGGATGGCGCTATCCGGTTGCGTCAGCGGCGTGCCGCGCAGGAAAATCAGCGGTGACAGCGTTGACTCCGGATCGGCCGCCAGTTCGCCTTCATCAAGAATATCCACCACACCGCGCGCGGCGATTTCCAGCATCTGATGCGGCGTGTCCAGCGTCAGCACATGCATCACGTTGCCGTAAGCATCAACGGTACGGGTCGCATCGCAGGGCAGCGCCAGCTCCCACGACAGAATTTTTTGATGCACCGAGTTTTGCGGTGTCAGGCGCAGATACTGGGTGCTGAGTTTGACCGGATGCTCCCAGGCATACCAGGTTTTATGCTCGATGTTCAGTCTCATTTCGCCTCCAGATAGGTGTGATTGATGCTGTCAGCCAATGCGTTAATGTCTGCCAGGAAATGGTTCAGCCAGTTATTCAGGCCGTCACGCGTCAGGCTTTCCCAGGTGCTGAACCGCATCTCAGCCAGCAATACAGTGGCAAGATAGCGCGGGCGATCTTCACCGCTGCTGCCGATCTGCTCCAGTTGGTTAGCGATCTCTTCAATGCAGGAGTGCAAGGATCGCGGGCTTTCGCTGCGCAGGATCAGCATTTCATTGACCAGATCCGGCATCAGCTGTTGTTTGAAGATGGCGTTATAGGCCTCGCGAGCGGATACCGCACGCAGCAAGGTGTCGAGGCAATAATATTCGCGTACCGAATCAGGATGCTGCTCCAGCAATTGTTGATTGACGCTCAACAGGCGCGTACTGCCGTCAGCACGCTCCATCAGGGTGCCGAGGCGAATAAAACTCATGGCATCGCCGCGCAACAGGGTGCCAAACATCGCACCACGAAACAGATGGCAACGCTCCTTGACCCAGTCAAAAAAGCTGTCGGCATTGGCACTGGAAATGCCACGACGGCGCATGCTACGCATCTCAATCCAGGTGGAGTTGATGCTTTCCCACACTTCAGACGAGAGGCTACCGCGCACCGCATGGGCGTTGTTCCATGCCGATTGCCAGCAGCAAAAAATGCTGCTGGGATTGCGATCGTCGAGAGCAAAGAAGTTGAACAACTGCGGCATGGTGAAACGCCCGTTGAGCGTTTCAAACAGCTGACGCGTGCCAGTAAGATTGAGCGGCAACAGCAGCTCATCACCGTGGCTGTTACGCACCGGCATCAACGACAGCCGGTTAGTCACATCCAATACCCTGGCGAGTTGTTCCGCGCGCTCCAGATAGCGCGCCATCCAATAGAGGCCACTGGCCGTGCGGCTTAGCATGATGCGTCATCCTCCAGAACCCAGGTATCCTTGGTGCCACCGCCTTGCGATGAGTTCACCACCAGCGAACCTTCGGTTAGCGCCACGCGAGTTAAACCGCCCGGTACCAGACGGATATCCGCCCCGCACAGCGCAAACGGACGCAGGTCGATATGCCGTGGTGCGAGGCCGTTGTCGATAAAGGTCGGGCAGGTCGAAAGCGACAGGGTATTCTGCGCGATATAGTTATCCGGCCTTGCCTGGAGACGCGCCCGGAAGTCGCTCAGCTCCTGCTGACTCGCCACCGGACCAATCAACATGCCGTAGCCACCTGCGCCGTGCACTTCCTTCACCACCATCTGATCGAGGTTGGCCAGCACGTAGGAAAGATCTTTCGGGTTGCGGCATTGCCAGGTTGGCACGTTATTGAGGATCGGATCTTCGTCGAGGTAGAAACGGATCATATCCGGCACATAGGGGTAGATCGATTTGTCATCCGCTACCCCGGTACCGATGGCATTCGCCAGCACCACATTCCCGGCACGGTACACCGACAGCAATCCGGGTACGCCGAGCATCGAGTCCGGGCGGAACGCCAGCGGATCGAGGAAGGCATCATCCACGCGTCGATAGATCACATCCACCTTGCAAGGTCCGGCGGTGGTACGCATCATCACCGCGCCATCTTTAACAAACAGATCGGCGCTTTCCACCAACTCGACGCCCATCTGCTGGGCGAGGAAGCTGTGCTCAAAATAGGCGCTGTTGAAGCGGCCCGGCGTCAGCACCACCACCACCGGATCGTTCACCGGCGAGCTTTCACGCAACGTCTGCAACAGATGCGATGGATAACGCTCGACCGGGGCCACATGCTGCTCGGCAAATAACTCCGGGTAGAGGCGCATCATCATCTTGCGGTTCTCCAGCATATAGGAGACGCCAGACGGGGTGCGTAGGTTATCTTCCAGCACGTAATATTCGCCATCGTTGTTGCGCACCATATCCACGCCGACGATATGCGCATAGATATTACGATGCAGATCAACACCTTGCATGCAAGGCTGGTACTGATCGTTGACCAGCACCTGCTCGGCAGGAATGATGCCCGCCTTCAGGATGTGCTGTTGATGGTAGATATCGTGCAGGAAGGCGTTGAGGGCTTGTACCCGTTGTCGGATACCGCGATCGAGCATTGCCCATTCGCTGGCAGGAATAATACGCGGCACGCTATCGAACGGAATCAGGCGCTCTGCGCCACCGTCCTCGCCATAGACGTTGAAGGTGATGCCAACGCGATGAAACAAAAGTTCCGCTTCCTCACGTTTACGCGCCACTGCCTCTTTGTCCGCCGCTTGCAACCATTCCCAGTAGTGCTGATAGTGAGCGCGGTGTTGGCCGTCGCTCAGCAACATCTCATCATAGAAGTGTGATGCTATCTGGTAGCTTTCTTTCATGATTTACCCGGCGCTTATCAGAGGACCTGATTTCACTGCTGCACAAACTGTGCCAGCGCGTGCGTGCTGCACCGCACGCGCACCTTATCAGTGAGTTAACGCCGGAAATGGGTGCAACGCACCTTATTGGTGCAGAAGCTGCTGTGCGACCGGTAACCAGATTTCCGTCATTGCTCCCTCCCCGCCGGTGAAAGGATCGCGCTTCGGCATGGGTACGCGCTGAATCTGCACCTGAGAGGTTCTCAGAAAACGCGGTTCATCGCGCAGCGTTTCCGGCGATATACCTTCAGGATAGGCGCCAACGGTGAAGAAATCCTCACTGGCGTGGATCTGTTTATGGCCGACACCCGCCGGGATCAGCACCGCATCCCCCTCGCGCAACGTCACCATGCGACCACTGTCACCACCAAATAACACTTCTGCCCAGCCCGCGCCGACACCGATTATTTCATGCGTATTCGGGTGGTAATGGGTATACGGAAAGATGGGGGAACGCCACGCAGCGGGCCAGCCGTTGCGGGTAAAAGTTTCTTCAAACCAGATGGCGGTGTCCTGATTTTCCTCGTCTTCGCTGTCGTTATCGGGGGCAACCCCCGGCCAGATGATCAGCGGCAACGGATTATTCGGCACCCCGCCAGACGGGATAGATAACATCAGATGCTGCGGGTTACTGGAAGCCCCTGCGGAAAAGGTGCCAGCGGCGAAAGACATCAGTAACAGCAGGCTGGATGGGTAGACAGTCATACTCTTTCTCCGGTTAGCCACGTTGCTTAAGTGTGGCAAAAACGGATGACAATACAATGTGCTCAGGCCCGCAAAATTCACATAAAAGCATGATTTTGCTAACTAAAGCCAAATTAATGATTAACCTCTTTAACATTTTGGGCGTAATGACCTTGCCCTGCGATTTTGTGCGCAACTGTTATAAAAATTCTTCACTGATCTGTGTCTGCCGCCCTTCACTGTTACGTGCTTTACTGGCAGGCAGTGAAAGAGAGGTGAACAATGGACGCCATAAAACAAATCCTGCTTGATGAAATCGCCACACTGAATCGCGAAGAACGTCGCGACAATTTGCCACGTTTTAGCTTTTCGTTTCTGAAAACGCACCCTGGCCTGTGGGCGGTGATGTACCTGTGCTACGGGCTGTGCGTGGCGCTGATTTTTTCCACCGACATGCTCGGCTGGCCCGCATTCTGGTTTGCCACGGTTTTCGTGCTGGTGATGAGCTTTTTAATGCTGCTGGATATCAATCCGAAATACCGCTTTGAGGACATTGATGCGCTGGATCTGCGCGTTTGTTACAACGGCGAGTGGTATTACATTCAGCCGGTATCCTCTCAGGGCATCAACAAGATTCTGGATAACCCAGGCACGCCTGACCGCGTGCGTAGCGGTATTCATCGCCTGATGCAGCAGAAAGGCGAAGTGGATTTTTACGATGTGTATTACCTGACCTGGGGACATCGGCAGGCGGCGCAGGTTTAAATGCAACCTGACCGGCATACTGCACATCTCCTTCTCCCGCTAGCGGGAGAAGGTCGCGATGAGGGAGTCTGGCCGCAGAAGACTGCGCGATAAATCGCGCTGCTACGGGTGCAGTTGTTTGATTAACTGACCTAATTTTTCCACCGCCGCTTCGGCGCGCGCATCCCACGGCCAGGCAGTATTGAAGCGGAAGCAGTGACGGAAATCTTCACTGCTGGAAAATAGCTGCCCCGGCGCGATACTGATCCCCTGCTCTAACGCCAGATGATAAAGCTGCGTGGTATTGATGCCCTCGGGTAAGGCTACCCATAAAAAGTAGCCGCCCGGCGTATCGCTGATGCGGGCATCCGCTGGCAGTACCTGACGCAGCGCAGTGCGTGCCAGCTGTTTACGTTTTGCTAAGGTCTGACGCAGCCGTTTCAGATGGCTGTCATAACTGCGGGTGGAGAGAAAATCCGCCAGCGCCAGTTGCATCGGCGCGCTGGTGGAGAGCGTACTCATCAACTGAATACGCTGGACACGTTGCGCATGTCGGCCCGCCGCCACCCAGCCGATGCGAAAGCCCGCCACCAGATTTTTCGAGAAGCTGCCGCAATGCATGACATCACCAAGGCGATCAAAAGCTTTCGCCGGTAATGGTTTCTCCTCGCCAATCCATAACTCACTGTAAACATCGTCTTCAATCAGCGTCACGCCATAGCGCGCCAGCAGCGCCACCAGTTGTTCCTTGCGCGTGTTGCTGAGAGTAAAACCCAGCGGATTTTGCCGGTTGGTCAT
This sequence comes from Pantoea sp. X-Soil-TKNS-1279, assembly GCF_059730565.1. NCBI lineage: Bacteria > Pseudomonadati > Pseudomonadota > Gammaproteobacteria > Enterobacterales > Erwiniaceae > Pantoea > Pantoea sp. X-Soil-TKNS-1279. The sequence goes on from NZ_AP035948.1 coordinate 3,656,559, forward strand.
CAGCCAGCAGGCTTTGACCGGCCAGCGTTGCAGCGCCTGTTCCAGTTCGTCAAAATCAATGCCCTGCTCGACATCACTGGCTATGGCGATGGCGTTCAGCTTCAGGCGTTCAATCGCCTGCAATGCACCATAGAATGAGGGATTCTCGATCACCACCCAATCCCCCGGCTCGGTTACCGCCTGCAAACTCAGGTTGAGGGCTTCCATCGCCCCGTTGGTGATCACGATGTCGTCCGGTGAAATGGTGATCCCCTGCTGTGCGTAGCGTTGCGCCAGGATTTTGCGCAGCTCAGGGTTACCGGGCGGCAAATTGTTGAGCGCGTCCGTCGGTTTCAGGTTATGCGAGACTTTGACCAGCGAACGCATCAACTGGCGCTGAGGAAACAACTCCGGATCGGGGAAGGCGGAACCAAACGGCATAATCGCCGGATCGCGTGTCGCCTGGAGGACATCAAATACAAAGCTGTTGGTATCGGTCTGCTCCGGGCGTTCGACCGTTTGCGTCGCCAGACGCGGTCGCAGCGCCGCAGCACGCGGCGCAATGTAATAACCGGATTGTGGTTTTGACAAAATCCAGCCCTGACTCTCCAGCACTTCGTAGGCGTGCATCACCGTCATCAGGCTGAGGCCGGATTGATCGGCCTGCTGACGCAGCGAAGGCAATTTTTCTCCGGGTTGCCAGATATTGGCTTCGATTTGTTCGCGCAGTTGATCGACCAGCTGCTGGTATTTCGCCACCTGAATCTCCGTCAGAATGTAATGTGGGGATTTTCCCTCACCCTAACCCTCTCCCGCAAGCGATTGTAGTGGCGCGATAAATCGCGCCGCTACTCTATGCAAAATGCTTATTTCGCAGTCTCTTCCAACACGCCAACAAACTCCGGCAGTTCGCCGATGCGGTCTGGCGGCAGGGGCCGCCCCAGCAGATAACCCTGCAATGAATTACATCCCAGCCCGGTGAGAAACGCCTGTTGTTCCTCGGTTTCTACCCCTTCGGCCACCACTTTTAAATCCAGCGATTGCGCCAGCGCCACAATCGCGGAGACGATGGTGGCATCTTCCGATTTCGCTTGCAGTTCATTGACGAAAGCACGGTCAATTTTCAACTCACTGGCCGGTAAACGTTTGAGATACAACAGGCTGGAATAGCCGGTACCAAAATCGTCAATCGAGGCTTTCACCCCCATATTGGTCAGTTCCGTGAGAATACGCACGCTCTCTTCAGGATCGCGCATCGCCGTGGTTTCGGTGACCTCCAGCGTCAGCAGCTCTGCCGGAATCTGGTGCTGAGTTAAGGCGGTGGTGACGGTTTCCACCAGATTGCACTGCTCAAACTGCAACGCCGACAGGTTCACCGCCACCGACCAGTGAGGATGCCCCTGCAAATGCCAGCTATGCAGCTGACGGCAGGCTTCGTTAATCACCCAGTTACCAATATTGACGATCATCCCGGTCTTTTCCGCCATCGGCAGGAATTTGTCCGGCGTCAGCAGGCCGCGCGTCGGATGCTGCCAGCGCAGTAAGGCTTCAAAACCAATAATGGGTCCACGCGGTGCGCAGTATTTCGGCTGGTAGAACAACCGCAGCTCGTCATTATCCAGCGCCTGCCACAGATCGTTGTTCAGTTGCAGTTGGCTTTGCGCCAGGGTGTTCATCGAGGGCTGGAAGAAGTTGTAGCCGTTGCGTCCGTTGTTTTTGGTGTGATACATCGCTGCATCCGCATTAAACATCAGCTCGCGCTCATCCGCACCATCGCCAGGGTACACAGCGATACCGATACTCAACGACACCACCAACTCGTAACGCGAGATGCTGAACGGCTTCTCGATCGCTTTCACCAGCGCATCAGCCGCCGCTGCCGCATCATTAGGATCATCAATCTCAATCAGCAGGACAAACTCATCGCCTCCCATGCGCGCCAGGGTGTAATGCCCTTTCATCTGCCCGGTCATGCGCTCGGTCACGGCAATCAGCAGGTTGTCTCCGACATGATGACCAAAAGCATCATTGACCGCTTTGAAGCCATCCAGGTCCATAAACATCAACGCGAAGTGAGACTGTTCGCGGTCAGCTTTGTTGATCGCCTGATCGAGGCGGTCTTCCAGCAAAATGCGGTTCGGCAGGCGCGTCAGATTGTCATGCAGCGCCAACTGTGCCAGTTCCCGGTTCGCCTCCGCCAGTGAACGGGCCAGGATCGAGGTGCGCGCCTGCATGCGAGCATCGAGCATTGAAACCAGCAGAGTGATGCCGAGGATCGCGAGCGTCACTACCGTCACCAGCATTGCCAGCCAGTTACTATTAACCCCCATATGGGTAGCGTGGCTGTGCATCGGGAAATTCGCCGCCGCCATACCCGTGTAATGCATACCGGCAATGGCACAGCCCATTACCACCGACGCGCCAAGACGCAACAGGGTGACGCGGCCAGTACCTTCACGCAGGGTAAACGCCAGCCATAGCGCCACGCCAGAAGCCACCAGGGCAATCGCGACAGATGCCGCAACCCAGTAACCATTCCAGACGATGCCAGGCGAGAACATCAGCGCCGCCATGCCGGTGTAGTGCATTGCCACCACGCCAAAACCCAGCACCAATGCGCCACCGCACAGTCGCGGCCAGGGCAGTTCGCCCGAGCACACCAGCCACAATGCAAAGATCGATGCCAGCACCGCAATCACCATCGATGCCGCGGTGAGCATTGGGTCGTAACTCATCACCATATCGAGGCTCATCGACAACATGCCGATAAAGTGCATCGCCCAGATGCCCACCCCCATGGCAAAGCCGCCGCCCAGTAGCCATACCAGCGCTGATTTGCCACTGGCAGTCGCTACTCTTCCCGCCATATCCAGTGCCGTGAAGGAGGCCAGCATCGCCACCAACACCGAGACGATGACGGTATACCAATCGTACGAAGTCACTAGCATAGTGAGTTCCCAAGTCATAGCTGGATTAACAGCTGTGGTGTTGTTAATAAAACGTAAAATATATAAATATTATTGTATTATTTATCGGCAGTCATGCTGCCGTTATTGGTCTTTGAACGATGAAAGATTACGATTCAGAAAATCAAAATTGCTCGTCACGCACCCGCCAGGGGGGCGATATTTTCAGGAATAACCAGCGGTGCGGCCATTGTCATCGTGAACTCGCCGATACGATCTGCCGGGGTAGGTTTGCCCAGTAAATAACCTTGCAACGTATCAAAACCCAACCCGGTTAATAAGCGTTGCTGTTCTTCCGTCTCCACACCCTCGGCGACCATGCGCAAATTCAGGCTTTGTGCCAGGGTAATCATCGCACTGACGACGGTGGCGTCTTCGCTGTCGGCACGCAGGCTATTGATGAAGCTACGATCAATTTTCAGCTCGGTCGCTTCAAGATGTTTCAGATGCAGCAGATTGGCATAACCAATACCGAAATTATCAATCGCGACCTTCACCCCCAACTGGTGCAGCTCAGCAATACGTTGCTGACTGAATTGCGGGTCACGCATGGCGATAGTTTCGGTAATTTCCAGCATCAACGCGCCTTCCGGTAAAGCATGCCGTTGCAGAATTTCACTGATGCTGTCGATCAGGTCGCGCTGATGGAATTGCAATGCCGACAGGTTAACGGAGACGCTCCAGTGGCTGTTCCCCTCTTCATGCCATTGGCGCAACTGGCGACAGGCTTCGTTGATCACCCAGTTGCCCAGCGCGATGATCTGTCCGGTTTTCTCCGCTCGCGGCAGGAACATATCCGGCATCAACAAGCCACGGCGCGGATGCTGCCAGCGCAGCAGGGCCTCAAACCCCATCAGCAAGGTCCCACCGGCACGAAACTTCGGTTGATAAAACAGGCGCATCTCCTGATGTTCCAGCGCGTGCCACAGATCATTAGCCAACGCCAGCTGGTGCTGCGCAACGGTGCTCATCGCCGGTTCAAACAGGCACCAGCCGTTACGCCCACTGTGTTTGGTGTGATACATCGCGGAATCGGCGTTGAACATCATCTCCTGCTTGCTGCGGCCATGCAGCGGGAAGATGACAATGCCAACGCTGAGTGACACCCGTAGCGAATAACGGTCGAGTTCAAAAGGGGCATCGATGGTATTCACCAGGCGCTGGGCGATGGTCGCGGCCTGTAAACCGTCACTGTCGGGACTGAGTAGCACAAATTCATCGCCCCCGAGACGCGCCAGAATGACATCCTCACGCAGTTGATTACGCAGGCGCGCTGCTACCGCGACAAGTAAGCGATCACCAACGTGATGTCCCCAGGTATCGTTGACCGCCTTAAAGCCATCCAGATCCATAAACATCAATGCGAAGGTTTGATCGTTGAGCGTGGCATGTTTGACGGCGGCGTCCAGTTGCTGCTCCAGCAACACCCGGTTAGGTAAGGTCGTGAGATTGTCGTGCATCGCCAGTTGGCGTAATTCATTGTTGGCATGCTTCAGCTTCGCTGCCAGTCGCGCCGCGCGTAGCTGCGCATCCAGCATCGACAGCAACAACGTGATCCCAAGGATGGTCAGGGTGATGATGGTCACCCATACTGCCAGCCCCTGATCGCTGACACCGTGTTCCATCATGCTGCTGGTGTTGTTGAACTGCGCAGCGGCCATTCCGACATAATGCATTCCGGCAACGGCAGCCCCCATGACCAGGGAGGCACAACCCCGCATCAACAACAGGCCATCGCCCTGGCGCAGATGAAATGCCAGCCAGAGCGCAGCGCCGGATGCGGCATAAGCAATCACCACCGACAACGCAACCAGCTCGATATTCCAGTGAATGGCCGGTTCGATCATCAGCGCGTTCATGCCGAGATAGTGCATCGCCACCACCCCGCTGCCGAGGATTAATGTACCGCGCACCAACCGACGCCATGTCAGGTGGCTACCGCGTACCACCTGGGCAAACGAAAAGATGGCTGCGACGATCGCCACCGCCAGTGACCATGAGGTGAGCGGCACATCGTAACGCATGGTCATCGGTAGCATCATCGCCAGCATACCGATGAAATGCATCGCCCAGACACCAATACCCATCGCGGTGCCACCAGCGACCAACCACAAACGAGCGATGCAGCCACGCGACACCGCAACGCGTCCGGCAGTATCCAGTGCCGTAAATGAGGCGATAAAAGCGACGATTAATGAGCTCGCCACCAGAACGCTATCCCAGGTAATCAGCAACATGAGCGCTCCTCACTAACCCGCTAGCGAGCAGGTGCTGAATTATCGAACAGGAACAAAGATTAAAAAGCATGCATAAACGGTCAGTTAACTTTTAAAGCGATGCAGCCGCTAATCGAGCCAGGAGAATCTGGGGATTAGCGCGCTGGGGCTTTTTTATGTTCATTATCTATCGCTAAGTGGAGAATCGTTATTATGTCTGATTAATGCATGAACATAACACTGAACCTTGCATCGCGGTAGAGGGAGAAATAATTCCTTGTTTAGTTTTTTTGACCTGCCGGGATCCCTTGCCATCACTGAATTATCGGCGAATTGAACAAATTGATTAGGGAAAAGTTATTGGTGGACCTGACAGGCTTCGCTTTGCTGAACTATAGTAAAGAAAACTGATATAAATCATTTCCCTGCCGCATAAGAACTTTCTTAGACAGCAGGGGTTTTGCTGTACCGCCAAACGTGGCTTCTTGTTATTTTTCGGTTGATTTCATAAATACATCATCAGGTGAAAAAGCACTGACCCTGGATAATCAGTAAGGAATGATTATGAAACTCAAGCTTTTTCTTTTGGCCGCCAGCCTGAGCGCCACCTTCCCGCCGTACGCTGCTTTCGCTGCCACCACAACGGGAACCATTAACGCGACGCTTACCCTGACTACCGGTTGCCTGGTGAATGGTCAATCAGCCACGACCGGGGTGAACTTCGGTACATTGAACTTCGGTAGCAGCGCTGCCACTTTTGATACATTGAATGCCACCCTGGTTGGGGCATCTGGCAATGGTATCTATGTTCGCTGCACCACCGGTCAAACCTTTAACGTGCAGGTCACCAGCAGCAATGCTGCGCCAGCCACCATTTATGGCACCGTGAGTGGACAACCACGCTATTTAATCCTCGGTTCCAACAACACACAAGGCATCGCCTACACCCTGTACAGCGATGCAGCCTTCACCACCGCTATCGCCAATAACACTAATATCGCGCCGAGCGGAACCACCGACCCAACCCTGGGGACCAACTACGCCATTTATGGTCGCGTAGTCGGTGGTGGTTTCAACCCGTTAATTCCGGCGGGAACTTACACCGATACCATTAACGTTGCTGTGAATTACTGAGGCAGAAACTTCGGTTAAACAGGGTGAGAGTGGTCAATGGGTGGACGCGCATTGTTGGCGGTCTGGCCCTGCTGATAGGGAGTGTCAACGCCTGGGGGTTGCCGAGCGCAACCTTTCAGGTCTCTGCCTCAGTGGTGGCTGGCTGCGTGGTTTCCGGTACTAATCCCGGCGTTTTTGGCACGCTCAATTTTGGCACCCAGTCTGGCGTCGCCAGCAACAGCGTCAGTGCCACTTTTGTCCAGAGTTCCACCATCAGCCTTGCCTGCACGCCAGGCACCACGGTCAGCATGTCGATCAATGGCGGCAGCAACTACACCACCACCCGCAACCTGAAACTGGCCAGTTTCACCAATACCGTGGCCTACAACTTATACAGCAACGCCAGCCACACCACCGCGATTGGGGTGAATTCACCCATCACGCTGAGTTACAGCAACGCCAATAACATCACGTTGCCGATTTACGGCGTGTTGCAGTTACCCGGGCCGACGCGCGCCGGGGTTTACACCGATACGCTAACCGTCACCCTGAGTTGGTGAAGGAACCACAAAGAAGGAATAACACATGAAAAACCTGCTGCTGATATGGCTGCTCACGTTCAGCGCTCTCAGCCATGCTGCTAACTCGCTGATGATCTGGCCGATTGATCCCGCCATCAATCCCGACGACAAAGCCAGTGAGCTTTGGCTGGAGAATCGTGGCGATGCGACCACCTTAATGCAGGTGCGGATTTTCGCCTGGCAGCAGGTAAATCAACGTGAACAATATCAGACCCAGACTGAGGTGGTCGCCAGCCCGCCACTGGTCCGCGTCGAGCCGGGGCAGAAACAGCTGGTGCGCTTAATCAAGCAAACCCCGCCTGCTGCCGGTCAGGAGATGGCCTATCGCGTGGTACTGGATGAAATCCCTACGCCACGGAGTCCCGGTGCCAATCAGGCTGGGCTCACTTTCCAGATGCGCTACTCGGTGCCTCTGTTTGTGTATGGCAGCGGTCTGACTGTCGAAAGTGCCAAACCCGACCTGAGCTGGCAGGTGGAGAACAGCGGGGGCAGGCGCTGGCTGCTGTTGACCAATCACGGCAACGGCCATGCGCGCCTGAGCAATGTCACCATTGGCGGGCGCAAGCTGGGTGACGGTCTGTTCGGCTACGTTCTGGCAAACAGCAGCAACCGCTGGCCGCTTAACAGCAGCGTGAGCGGAGAACTGGAGGCCGAGATGAATAAAGGCCACTGGCGTAGCGCTGCTCTGCGCTAATGCGATTTTCGCCACATCCCTGCGCGCTGGCGGTGACCAGCGCCCTGTGCTGTCTGATCCCCCTGATAAGTAGCGCGGAGACGTTCTCCGAGCTGCCGCCTCCTCCTGCCCTGCAAAATAACGCGGCGGGACAGCAATACATGCTGGAGCTGATCATCAATCAGGGAGAACAAGGCAATATCGTCCCGGTTGAACAAAAGAACGGGGATTTTTGGCTGCGGCGCGGCGATTTGGAACGCGCCGGGATCCCGGCAGACAAGTTGCAGGGCCAGCAGATCAATGTTAACCAGCTGAACAGCGTCAAAGTGGATTATGACAACCAACGTCAACGCCTGCTGCTGACCGTTCCCCCGGCCTGGTTACCGGGCCAGGTGATTGGTCAGTCGCACAATGGCCCGCGCTATCCCGGTCGTAGCAGCACGGGAGCGCTGCTCAATTACGACTTCTACGCCACCCGCACCGATCATAGCGGCACGCGTCTCGCGACCTGGAATGAGTTGCGCTTATTTGGTGCTGCCGGACAATTCTCCAGCAACGGCGTGTGGCAGCAGCAACTGGAGGGCAGCGCTCCGCAGCAGCAGGAGGGTTATATCCGTTATGACACCTGGTGGAGTAACGAAAACGAGGAAGCGATAGTCAGCTGGCGCGCCGGGGATCTCATCACCGATTCTCTCTCCTGGAGCAACAGCGTGCGTCTCGGCGGCGTGCAGATTGGCCGTGACTTCAGCGTGCGTCCGGACCTGGTCACTTACCCGTTGCCACAGTTTTCCGGCCAGGCGGCGGTGCCGTCCACCGTTGATCTGTTTATTAATGGCTATCGTTCCAGCCAGGCCAACGTTCAACCCGGCCCCTGGTCACTCACCAATGTCCCCTTTGTCAACGGTGCTGGCGATGCGGTGATCACCACCACCGACGCGGTGGGCCGTCAGGTCACCACCACGCTGCCGTTTTACGTTTCCAGCAATCTGCTGAGACAAGGCTTGTCCGACTACTCATTTTCCGCCGGGGCGATGCGTGAAAATTACGGCATCAAAAACTTCGACTACGGCGCAGCCGCGGCCAGCGGTTCATATCGCTACGGTCTGACTGACTGGCTGACGCTGGAAACTCACGCCGAAGGCAGTGATGAGGTCGCGATGGGCGGTGCTGGCGGTCAGGTGAAACTCGGCAGTTGGGGAGTGATCAATGGCGCGCTGGCGCAGAGCCAGATGAGCGGTAAACCCGGCACGCAATATAGCTGGGGTTATCAGTACAACAACAGTTGGCTCAGCCTTGGCACGCAACACACGCTGCGGACCGTGGATTTTGGCAATCTGGCGCTGGTAGGCAATCGCAGTGACTCGGAGGACACCTCTTATTCGCTGGCACGTCGCAGTGCGCAATACACCGCCAGCGTGTCGATGAATCAATACGGGAGCCTCGGACTGGCGTACCTCGATATCAACAGCGGCGATGGCGAACGTACACGCCTGTGGAACCTGTCGTGGAGCAAAAATCTTTGGGGTAACAGCAGCCTGTATATTTCCGCCAGCCGCGATCAACAGCAAAGGGAATGGAGCGGAGCCATCTCGCTGGTGATCCCGTTTGGCGAACAAGGCAGTGCTTCGGTCAGTATGGAACGCGACCAGCAGGGAGAAAACAACCAACGCATTTACCTGTCACGCGCCATGCCGAGCGACGGCGGTTATTCGTGGGATGCTTCCTGGGCTAATCAGGGCGGCAACAGCGGCGATTATCGCCAGGGGAGCCTGCGCTACCGCAACAACAAAGTGGATACGTCGGCGGGCTTTTATGGCGACGACGATAACATCACCCAGTGGGCAGATTTCAGCGGTGCGCTGGTGCTGATGGATAACCGCCTGTTTGTCGCCAATCAGATCAACGACGCCTTTGTGCTGGTGAAAACCAACTATCCCGACGTCAACATCCGCTACGAAAACCAATCAATGGGACGCACCGATAAAGAAGGTTATCTGCTGGTTCCGTCGATTAGCAGTTACTACGCCGCGAAATACGATATCGATACGCTGGACCTGCCTGCGGATATGACATCACCGCGTGTCGAACAGCGTTTCGCCGTGAAGCGCCAGAGCGGCTATCTGCTTAATTTCCCGGTAGAGAAACTGCGTTCTGCCAGCGTCATTCTGCATGACAGCAACGGAAAACCGCTCCCCGTCTCCAGCCAGGTGCTACGTGCCGGGCAGGCAACCGAGTATGTCGGCTGGGATGGGATTACCTGGATGGAGAACCTGGAGGCCAGCAATCCTATCCAGGTCACCACGCCGGATGGTCGTAGTTGTCGCACTGAACTCACGATCGCCAATGGTCAGCCGCTGGCGCTGAAAACCTATGGCCCGCTCACCTGCGCGTTGCCACCGCCGCCACCTGGCGCTGCGCTACCCAATAACGAAAACTCTACAACAGGCATATCACCATGAAAAAAATGCTGCTCCTGCTGACGTTGTTACTGATGCCAGGTCTGGTACAAGCCGCCTGTAGCCTACCTGCATCAACGGCCAGTTTTGGCTCGGTCACCACCTTTGTGGTCAATTCGACCATCAGTTCCACCTCAACCACCGCGAACGTGAACTGTGGCGCAGGTTCAGCCCTGACCTTATTAGGAACCAACCAAATTACCTTTCAGCTTGCCAGCGCGTCCAACGTCAATGGCACGCGTGGCACCCTGAAACGCAGCGGCGATACCGGCAGCGATAACATTCCGCTGCGCCTGTGTATGGACAGCGCCTGCGCCACTGAGCTGACAGTGGGGGGATCGACCTATACCTTTTCACAAGCGGTGCTGGCGAACCTTGCCGGTCTGTTCGGCAGCCTGAACTTTGCCTTACCGGTGTATCTGAAAACGGTGACGGGGCAGACGGTGGCGGCAGGTACCTATACGGCGACGCTCAACCTGTACGTCACCTATAACATTTGCACCAGCCTTGGCGTGGGTGGACTTTGTCTGACACCGCAGACCGGAACCGGCACCATTCCGATTACCGTGACGGTGGTGATATCGAATGATTGCACCACCATCACTGCACCTAATGTCAGTTTTGGCAGCGCGCCACTGGTCAGCAGCTTTTCCACCGTGCAGCAGACCATTAGCGTGGTATGCAGTAAAGGCAGCACCTATACCGTGGGCCTGAGTAACGGCAGCTACGCGGCGAATGGCGTGCGGAATATGGCGAATGGCACCAACCGGTTAAGCTATGACATCTACAAGGGAACCACCACCACCACACGCTGGGGACCCACCGGTACGGACCGCTGGAGCAGCAGCACCTCAACGACCATCAGCACCGATGGCCTGACACGCGGCTATACCTATACCGCGCAGATTCTGACCACGCAAAATACCCCGGCTGCGGGTAATTACACGGATAATGTGGTGGTAGATTTGTCGTTTTAGATTTTCCGTAGCGGCGCAATTTATTGCGCGAGTTTAATGCCAGAAAACAGCGCGATAAATCGCACCGCTACGACTCGAATAATCAGGCATTCACCGCCGTCGCGCTGTGGCGGGTGCGATACTGCTTCACCATCCGGCCTATCAGCAATGTGCCGATCAAACCGCACACCGCCGCAAACGACAGCCATACGCCTGGCATCGCTTTGTCACCCGTGGCGTGAATCAGATAGCTGGAGACAGCCGGGGTAAAGCCGCCAAACAGCGCGGTTGCCAGGCTATAAGCCAGTGAGAAACCGGATGCGCGTACCTCGGCTGGCATGATTTCCGCCAGATAGACCACCATCGCCCCGTTGTAGCTGGCGTAAAGGAAGGATAACCAGAGTTCAGCCACCACCAGATGGGCGAAGGTCGGCGATCCGACCAGCCAGTGCAGCACCGGCCAGGCCGTGAGGAGCATCAGGATGGTAAAGGTTATCAGCAACGGACGGCGACCAATCCGGTCGGACAACGAGCCCATCACCGGCAACCAGAACAGGTTGGAAAGACCGACAAACAGCGTTACCAGAAAGCTATCTTTATCGCTCATCATCAGCACGGTTTTGCCGAATGTGGGGGTAAATGCGGTGATCATATAGAACATCACCGTGGTGGTGACCACCATCAGCATACCGGCTAACACCAGCGCCCAGTTCTGTCCCACCGAGCGCATAATCTGGCGCATGGTCGGATGATGTTTACGCTGACTGAAGGCTTCAGTCTCCTCCAGCATACGGCGAATCCAGAACAGAAACGGTACGATCAGACAGCCAATGACGAACGGAATACGCCAGCCCCAGTCAGTCACCGCCTCTTTTTCCAACAGGTGGTTCAGGCCCAGTCCCAGCAGCGCCGCGAAGATAACCGCCACCTGCTGGCTGCCAGATTGCCAGCTAACGTAGAAGCCTTTACGCCCTTTCGGGGCCACCTCAGCCAGATACACAGACACGCCACCCAATTCAACACCGGCGGAAAAGCCCTGCAACAAACGACCAATAAGAATCAACACCGGTGCTGCCGCCCCAAGGGTGGCATAGCCTGGCACCACCGCAATCGTCAGCGTACCCAGCGCCATAATACCGAGGGTGACCAGCAAGCCTTTGCGGCGGCCATGATGGTCAATGTAGGCACCGAGCACAATCGCCCCTAACGGACGCATCAGGAAGCCTGCGCCAAAGGTCATCAGCGTCAGCATTAATGACGCAAACGGGTTATCACCGGGGAAAAAGGTTTTTGCAATCGCGGTCGCGTAATAACCAAACACCATGAAATCGTACATTTCAAGGAAGTTGCCGCTGGTTACGCTAAAGATAGTTTTGGCACCGCTCTGCGATGACTTTTGTAAAGAAGAAGGTGAGCTCATAGGATTTTCCAGTGTCTTCCATGCGGGGATGTCCCTTTTATCGTGACGTCTCCCTGATGAATGTGATCCAATTCACCATTGCACTTTACAAAAGCAGGGTTATACGTAACCAAACATTAACAAAGTTGAACCGCAGGATAATTGCCCGTTAATCCGCCTGATTCGTGGTTTTCCTTTTTGGTCGTCCATTACGCCCATAACAAAAAGGGCGCCCATTAGGGCGCCCTCATAACTTTCAGTGAAACTACTTCTTCACCGTTTCCATACCCATCAAGCCAATCTTCAGATATCCGGCTTCACGAAGTTGGTCCATCACCGACATCAGGGTTTCATAACTTACTGATTTGTCAGCCTGGAAGAAGATAGTGGTTTCTTTATTGCCTTCCGTCTGCGCCGTCAGCGCATTGACCAGCGTCTCTTTGGTCACCTGATCGTTGCCGATATAAACCTGGTTATCTTCTTTAATCGACAAATAAACCGGTTTTTCCGGACGCGGCTGCGGCGCACTGGTGGAAGCGGGCAGATTGACGCGAACATCCACGGTTGCCAGCGGCGCGGCCACCATAAAGATGATCAGCAGAACCAACATCACGTCGATAAACGGCGTCACGTTGATTTCATGCATTTCGCCATCGCTTTCCAGGTCGTCGTTTAAACGCATCGCCATCGCAATTATCCTACGCGCAGTTTCTGTGCGGCAGCCGGGCGAGCCACTTCGTTAGTCACGTTTCCCAGGTCGAGGTCACGGCTTTGCAGCAGCAGCACCTGCGCCGCCACATCACCGAGCGACGCTTTGTAGCCGGCAATCATACGGGCAAATACGTTGTAGATGACCACGGCAGGGATAGCAGCGACCAGACCAATCGCGGTCGCAAGCAGCGCTTCCGCAATCCCAGGAGCGACTACCGCGAGGTTGGTGGTTTGCGTCTGTGCGATGCCGATAAAGCTGTTCATGATGCCCCATACCGTACCGAACAGGCCGATAAACGGAGCAACCGAACCAATGGTGGCGAGGAAACCGTTACCGCGGCCAGCATGACGGCTGAACGCGGCAACACGGCGTTCCAGACGGAAGCTGGTACGCTCTTTAATACCATCGGTGTCTTCAACACCGGCTGAAAGTTCCAGCTCGTTCTGTGCATCGTTAAGTAACACGGCGCTGTGGCTGTTACCCTTGAAGCTGGCGGCAGTGCTGGAGGCGTCATCTAATGAACGCGCATCACTCAGGGCGAGATGTTCGCGTTTCAGTCGGCGCTTGGCTGAACTCAACTCAGCAAACTTACCAAAGAAGATTGCCCAGGTGACCACAGAAGCCATCAACAGGCCAATCATGACCACCTTTACCACGATATCGGCATGATGATACATGCCCCAAACGGAGAGATCCGTCTGCATCAAATCACTGGCTACCACGCTGCATCTCCAACTTCAATTGCATAGTTCACGATCGAGCGCCGGATCATAACAAATTAGCGGGCCGATTTGATAGTAGTTCTCATTACTATTTACAAACGAAAAGTGCGTTTTTCCACCACAGTTTCTTTCGATTGTGAGCAGGTTTTATAAATGTGACGTACTGTATAAAATTATTAAAACATCATTTCAAAATGTGATGCATTTCATTCAATCAACATCTGCCCACTTTTTCACCACACGATTTTCATTATTCTGAACCAGCCCTGCCTTTTAACGGTGCCGTTGCACTGTCCGATTTCGCTACCTCTTGCTGGAGCAAAAAATGACGCTGAAAAAAAGACTACTCGCAGTTTCGTTGTCCTCCATGATCGCCCTGCTGGCCTGTAATGCGCAGGCCAAAGTTCTTAAGGTGGCGGAAGTGCAGCCCGCCGGTTATCCCACCGTGGTCGCGCTGGAGCATATGGGGGAGAAACTGAAACAGGCCACCGATGGTCGTCTGGAGATGAAGGTGTATGCCGGTGGCGTGCTTGGCGATGAAGATCAAACCTTACAACAGGTTCAACTGGGCGCGATTGATATGATCCGCGTTTCGTTGGCCCCGGTGACCACCATCGCGCCGGAAACCAGCGTGCTTACCCTGCCCTTTATCTTCCGCGATGAAGATCATATGCACAAAGTGCTGGATGGTAGCGTAGGTGAGCAGATCGTCGATAAATTCAATAAAGATCCCAACACCCGCATGGTGTTTCTCGGCTGGACCGATGCCGGGACGCGCAACATGATCACCAAAAAGCCGCTGACTAAGCCGGAAGATCTGCAAGGTATGAAAATCCGCGTGCAGAACAGCGCCATCTCGCTCGCCACGCTAAAAGCAATGGGCGCTAACCCGGTAGCGATGGGCGTCAGCGAAGTGTTTAGCGCCATGCAAACCGGTGTGGTGGACGGCACCGAGAATAACCCACCGACCTTTGTCGCCCATAACTACCTGCCCGTAGCGAAGTACTACACCCTCACCGGCCACTTTATTCAGCCAGAGATGATCCTGTTCTCCAAACCGGCGTGGGATCGCCTCTCTGCTGACGATCAGGCGTTACTGAAGAAGCTGGGCAAAGAAGCTCAGGATGAGGAACGTCAGTTGTGGGCCAGCTACACCCAGCAATCGATTGAGAAAATGAAGGCCGGAGGCGTCACCTTCCAACAGATCGATCGCGACTACTTTGTCAAAGCTACCCAACCGGTACGCGATCAGTTTGGCGGCAAGTATCAGGATCTGATGACACAGATCGACGAGGTGAAATAACCCCCCACGCCGCGCGCAGGCGTGGCGTTTCACTCAGGATCCAATTATGAACGCATATTCCCGGTGGATGGATCGGTTGTACCTGCTGTGCATGTGGGTGGCGGCGGCAGCGTTGATGATCATGGTAGCGGTCATTCCCGTCGGCATCTTTGCGCGCTATGTATTGAACAGCGCGCTCTCATGGCCAGAGCCGGTAGCCATTATCTGCATGATCATTTTTACCTTTATCGGCGCGCCGGTCGGCCTGCGAGCCGGCACCCATATTTGTGTCTCTATGTTGACCGATCGCTTGTCACCTGGCGGGCAAAAATGGGCGCTGCTGCTGTGTAACCTGCTGTTAATCGCCTTATGTGTGGTGCTGTTCCGTGCCAGCTACAACCTGTGTGCCGCGATGTGGATTCAGCCGCTGGCCTCACTGCCCAATATCACCTATGGCGAAATGTATTTACCGATCCCGATTGGCACCGTTTTTACCCTGCTGTTTGCCCTGGAACGTCTGCTGAATGGCGACCAGAGCCAGCGCCCAATCGTCACGCTTGGCGGCACCCACTAATCTCGGAGCATCGTGATGGACGCATTCATCCTGATTGGCAGTCTGATTCTGTTGCTGTTGGTCGGCTTTCCGGTCGCTTTCGCGGTCGGGTTTAGCGCCTTTATCGGTGCCTGGTGGATTGACCTGCCGCTTGAAGCGGTGGTGATTCAGGTGACCAACGGCATCAATAAGTTTTCGTTACTCACCATCCCGTTCTTTATTCTGGCGGGCGCGATCATGGCTGAAGGTGGGATCGCCCGACGCCTGGTGAATTTTGCCTATATCTTCGTCGGCTTTATTCGTGGCGGCTTATCGCTGGTGAATATCGTCGCATCGACGTTTTTCGGTGCGATTTCCGGTTCTTCCGTGGCAGATACCGCCTCGATAGGCTCGGTAATGATCCCGCAAATGGAGGAGAAAGGTTATCCACGCGATTTTGCGGCGGCGGTGACCGCCAGCGGCTCGGTGCAGGCGGTGCTGACGCCACCCAGCCATAACTCGGTGATTTATTCTCTGGCAACGGGCGGCGTGGTGACCATTTCCTCGTTGTTTGTCGCCGGTATTTTGCCGGGACTGATGCTGGGTGGCTGCCTGATGGTGATGTGTCTGGGATTTGCGCGCAAACGTGGGTATCCCAAAGGTGAAGCGATCCCGTTTCGCCAGGCGCTGAAGATCTTCTTTGATGCCTTCTGGGGGCTGTTCACCATCGTCATTATTCTCGGCGGCATTCTGTCCGGGATTTTCACCGCCTCGGAATCTGCGGCCATTGCCTGCCTGTGGGCATTCTTCGTCACCATGTTTATCTATCGTGACTTTAAGTGGAGCCAGTTGCACATCCTGCTGTTTCGCACCATCAAAACCGTCACCATCGTGATGGTGTTGATTGCCTTCGCGGCCGGTTTTGGCGCAGTGATGACCTTTATGCAACTGCCCACCGCGATTACCGAAGCCTTTACCAGCCTGTCGGACAACAAGTACGTGATCCTGATGTGTATTAACGTGCTGCTGCTGGTAATCGGTACGCTGATGGATATGGCACCAATCATCCTGATCCTGACGCCTGTGCTGCTGCCTGTCGCTACCTCACTCGGCGTGGATCCGGTGCATTTCGGCATGATCATGATGACCAATCTCGGTATCGGCCTGATTACGCCACCTGTCGGCACCGTGTTGTTCGTTGCCAGTGCGGTCAGTAAACAGAAGATTGAACAGGTGGTCGGCGCGATGCTGCCGTTCTACTGCATGCTGTTTCTGGTGTTGATGTTAATCACGTATATCCCGGCGCTGTCGCTGTGGCTGCCACATATCATGGGAGTGATGTAAAGGTACGCCCGTAATGGCGCGATTTATGGCGCAGGTTTTTCACATCGCGCGATAAATCGCGCCGCTACGGATCACGCTTCGTTCAATGAAGGTGACTGTCTGATATTCCGTAATCAGGGGCAACGCACAGGACCGATTCGTGTTAACGTGGTGGTTTTGTGAAATGCGGCAGGAAAGGCAGTGATGGCAACGAAAAAAATAGACACCACGCTGGTCAGCGCGGGACGCAGCAAACGTTACACTCAGGGTTCAGTCAACAGCGTGATTCAGCGTGCCTCATCGCTAGTGTTTGACACCGTCGCCGATAAAAAACGCGCCACCGCCGGGCGGGCGAAAGGCGAACTGTTTTATGGCCGTCGTGGCACCCTGACACACTTTTCCCTCCAGGATGCGATGACCGAACTGGAAGGCGGTGCCGGTTGCGTGCTCTATCCTTGTGGTGCTGCTGCGGTTGCCAACGCTATTCTTTCGTTTGTCGCCGCTGGCGATCATGTACTGATGAGTGGCGCGGTCTACGAACCGACTCAGGACTTCTGTACCAAAATCCTCAGCAAACTTCAGGTCACCACCACCTTTTTTGATCACTGCATTGGCAGCGAAATCAGCGCGTTGGTGCAACCCAATACCCGCGTGGTGTTCCTGGAATCCCCGGCATCCATCACCATGGAAGTGCAGGACATCCCGGCGATTGTCGCCGCAGTGCGCAGCAAAGCCCCTGATGCCATCATCATGATCGATAATACCTGGGCGGCGGGCGTTTTGTTTAACGCTCTGGAGCATGGCGTCGATATTTCGATCCAGGCCGGGACCAAATACCTGATCGGTCACAGCGATGCGATGATCGGCACTGCCGTCGCTAACGCCCGCTGCTGGGATCAACTGCGTGAAAATTCCTACCTGATGGGCCAGATGGTGGACGCCGATACCGCCTATATGGCGAGCCGTGGTCTGCGCACGCTGGGTACGCGTCTGCGCCAGCATGAAGAGAGTGGTTTACAGGTGGCGGAGTGGCTGGCCGCTCGCCCGGAAGTGGCGCGCGTTAACCATCCGGCGCTGGCGCAGTGCAAGGGGCATGAATTCTGGCAGCGAGATTTTACCGGCAGTAGCGGCCTGTTTTCCTTCATCCTGCATGAGAAGCTGAGCAGCGAGCAGCTGGCGCACTATCTCGACGGTTTCCACCACTTCAGCATGGCCTACTCCTGGGGCGGTTATGAGTCGCTGATCCTCGCCAATCAACCGGAAGAGCTGGCTGAGATTCGCCCGGCAGGTGGCGTCGATTTTACCGGTACGCTGGTGCGGCTACATATTGGTCTGGAACACGTTGCCGACCTGATTGAGGATCTGCAAGCCGGGTTTGAGCGCCTGAAACGCTAAAATCTTCAACAAAGCCTCAACAAGCCTGATGCCGCGTGGCAGAGATCAACGTCTGCTGCTACGCAGGCCGTTAAAATAAAATCCTTGTGACTTGATGGAATAGCAGATGGGTGTTTTACATGAGATTGTCCAGGCGCTCTGGCATCAGGATTTTGCCGCGCTGGCCAATCCGGATGTGGTGTGGATTGTCTACGGTGTGATGTTTGTGACGCTGTTTCTGGAAAACGGTTTATTGCCAGCGTCTTTTCTGCCGGGCGACAGCTTGCTGCTGCTGGCTGGGGCGATGGTTGCCAAAGGTGTGATGGACTTTGTCCCGACCATGCTGATTTTGACCACCGCGGCCAGCCTTGGCTGCTGGCTGAGCTATCTTCAGGGACGCTGGCTGGGCAACACCAAACTTGTCAAAAGCTGGCTGATGCACCTGCCAGCCCAATATCACCAACGCGCCTGGCAGTTGTTTAACCGCCACGGGTTGATGGCGCTGCTGGTGGGTCGCTTTCTGGCGTTTGTGCGTACCCTGCTGCCAACTATGGCAGGCATTTCCGGTTTGCAGAATGGTCGTTTTCAGTTTTTTAACTGGCTGAGCGGCTGGCTGTGGGTATGCATTGTGGTGGCGTTCGGCTATGGCATCAGCCAGGTGCCGTTTATCAAACGCCATGAAGATCAGGTGATGGCGATTCTGATGCTGCTGCCGGTAGTTTTGTTGTTCGTCGGGCTGGCGGGCAGCATTCTGGTGATCTGGAAAAAAAGACGCCCGAAGGCGTCATAGAAGCTGCGCGGCGTCGGCGGTGGACTCAAACACCGTCTGACGCACGCGGCTTGCCTCCTCTCCCGGCGTGACGCCGAAATAGCGCTTAAACTCGCGTGAAAATTGCGAAGGGCTTTCATACCCGACGCGTACCGCCGCGGCACTGGCACGCATCCCATCCTGTAACATCAACAGGCGCGCCTGATGCAGGCGATAACGTTTCAGATACTGCAACGGCGAGGTTTGCGTTACGGCTTTAAAGTTGTGGTGGAACGCCGATACGCTCATGTTCACCTCTGCCGCCAGCGTCTCCACGCTAAGGTTTTCACTAAAATGACTTTCGATACGGCGCAACGCACGGGCGATCTGGCTAAATTGCGTCTGGCGGCTGATCAATGATAACAGCGCACCGCCACAAGGCCCGGTCAGCACGTAGTAGATAATTTCCCGCACGATTTGCGGCCCGAGCACGCGCGCGTCACGCGGTTTCCGCATCACATCCAGCAGACGCTCAGCGGCGCACAGCATCTCTTCACTGAGAAAAGCGGAATGAATGCCAGAGGTTTGCGGCTGCGGCTGAAAATCCTGATCGTCGCCAATCTCCATCAACAAATCCTGTAGGCTGGCGTTATCGACCGTCAGACACATCCCCGCCAGCGGCTCTTCTGGCGTAGCTTCGGTTTCACACTCCACCGGCAGCGGCACGGTGAGCATCAGGTATTTGGTGGCGTCATAATGGAACACCGTGCTGCCGAGATAGCCGGTTTTACGCCCCTGAAACAGAATAACAATGCCGGGCTGATACATCATCGGCGTGCGCGGTAACGGCTCGTCGGCGTAGATCAATCGCACGTTATCCAGCTGACATAGCGGCTGGCTACCAGGCTTCATCAGCGCAATCACCTGACGGGCAAGCTGACGGCAAAGCGTGTCATAAGGCATGGCATAGTCTCTCGCAGCAAAAAAGGCAGTTTGCCGCACCTCGGGCGAAAGCTCCAGCTTGCTGGAGAATCAGGCAAGATTCCGGCAGAAACAGACAGCACAAAAATGCCGCAGAGTTGCCACAATGAACCCGAGGCTAAGGTTTGTTGACTAGACTTAACCTCAGTGTTTCCGGTGAGTCACTGCGACAAATAAGGAGCAACTATGGCAGACCAACCACTGATTAAACTGCACGACGGCAATATGATGCCGCAGCTCGGGCTGGGTGTCTGGCAGGCAAGTATTGATGAAGCACGCAAAGCGGTATTAAAAGCGCTGGAGGTGGGCTATCGCTCTATCGATACGGCTTCCGCCTACAAAAACGAGGAGGCGATTGGTCAGGCGCTGCAGGAAACGGACGTGCCTCGCGAACAGGTTTTCGTCACCACCAAGCTGTGGAATGATGACCAGAAAAATGCGCAGCAGGCGCTGGAAACCAGCCTGGAAAAACTCAAACTGGATCAGGTGGATCTTTACCTGATGCACTGGCCCTGTCCGTTTAAAGATCTGTACCTTAGTGCCTGGGAACAGATGATTAAGTTGCAGCAACAGGGGCTGACCAAAAGTATTGGGGTGTGTAATTTCAACGAAGCGCATCTGAAACGTCTGATGGATGAGACCGGGGTTTCCCCGGTGGTAAACCAGATAGAACTGCACCCGATGTTGCAGCAGCGCACCCTGCACGCGTGGAATGCCCTGCACCAAATCCAGACTGAGTCCTGGAGTCCGCTGGCGCAAGGCGGCCAGGGGGTGTTTGATCAGGAAGTGATCAAAAGCCTTGCGAAGAAATATGGCAAAACTCCGGCGCAAATCGTTATTCGCTGGCATCTGGACAGCGGATTGGTGGTGATTCCGAAGTCTGTGACGCCGGCGCGTATTGAGGAGAACTTTAAGGTGTTTGATTTCCGGTTGGAGAAACCGGAGATCAGTGAGATCACCACGCTGGATATTGGTAAGCGGTTGGGACCAGATCCGGAGAAATTTGGCGGTTAGGTGCGCGCTATTGCCCTCACCCCGGCCCTCTCCCGCAAGCGGGAGAGGGAGGAAGTACCCGTGCACCTCTCAGTCCCCTCTCCCGCTTGCCGGCTCGTGCTCCTCTCAATCCCCTCTCCCGCTTGCGGGAGAGGGTTAGGGTGAGGGAAAGAGATTACGCCGATGGATTAACCAATAACTGCCCCGCTGTACCGCGATCCGCCAGCTCCAGCGTTTGGCTGTAATAAACAAACGGGAAGTGATCCGACGAACTCTGCGTAAAGCTCACCAGCAATTCGACATCACCATCAACCCATACCGTATCCTTCCAGCCGCGATCTTCACCCATCGGCTGCGCGCCATTGACGCTTTTAATCAGGAACATCACGCCCTGAATATGCAGTGACTGCGGGCGGTCGGCATGCAGGATCCAGCGTTCAAAGCTGCCCTGCTGCGCGGTGGTATCAATACGCCCCATATTCCACAGCGCACCATTGATGCCCGGCATGCCATCGCCAATGCGGAATTCACGGGTACGTACCGCCGCACCATCCAGAATCTGATCCGCCAGCAGACGCATCGGCAGATTGTCCGTCACCAAAGGCAGCAAACCGGTCGGTCGCAGCGTCAACACCAGGGTGTTGGCAAGAATCGATGAAGGTTCAAACAGCCCGCGCAAACGATCCATCAGACCCGCCGCAGTGCCTGCGGTGATCGACACGACATCGCCCTGCGACATATCCACCAGCACTTCACGCCGCTCACCCGGAGCCAGCGACAGACGCTGCACCGCGACCGGCGCAGGCAAAAAGCCCTGATCGCTGGCGATCACCGTAAACGGGCGATTATCGGAGAAAGCCAGATCGTAACGACGTGAGTTAGACGCGTTCAACAGGCGCAAACGCACCCAACCGCGTGAAACCTCCACATAGGGATTTTGCACGCCATTGACCAGTAAGGTGTCGCCGAGAAAGCCGCCATCCTGCGGCGGGTCGTACACCGGGGTGGCAAAGTTGTCGAGACGCTTGTCCTGAATCACCAGCGGGAAATCATCCACACCGTAATGCTTTGGCAGCGGCAGCGTCTTGCTGACGTCATCTTCAATCAGCCACATCCCCGCCAGCCCGTTGTAGACATGCGGGGCCATACGGTTGGGGGTATTGGCGTGATACCACAGGGTCGCTGCTCCCTGACGAATTGGCAGCACGGGTGCCCAGTCAACACCCGCCGACATCATACGCGGCGCGCCACCCATCAGGGCGCCTGGCACCTGAAGACCGCTCACCGTCATCGCCACCGGCTCATTGAGACGATTGCTGTAAATCAGTTTTACGTCGTCGCCGCTGTACACACGTACGGTCGGGCCAAGATACATGCCATTGATGCCCCAAACCGGCACTTTGTTGCTGTCGCCATTGAATGACCAGTGGCTACGCTGGAGCGTGAGAAAGAGTGGCTGACCGCGGCGTGATTCAATCAACGGCGGGACCGGAAGAGGTGTATCACCAGCGGGTGCGGAAGCGGCACGCGCGGTGTATGGCATAGCGCTGGTAGCAAGCGCAACACCGGCAGAAAGCTGAATAAACTGACGTCTGCTGCAAGACATAAAACTTCAGACCCTTTGAGCGTGGCGTGAGGACGCCGTCCATTTTTTCTAATTGCTATTGCTGTGCTGTCCCCCAAGCGGGGAGATGGCACGGGACAGATTGCCTGCCCCGTGGGAACGGTCAGATTTTACCGTTTTTTTCACGCTCGGCGACTTCGGCGTTCAATTCTTCCAGCTTTGCCGACATTAATTCGCGGCAGTGGGTCGCCAGCTTACGTACTGAACTGTCGGCAAACGCGGCAGTGTCCACCGGGGGTAACATCTCAACAATCACCAGACCGTTGTTCCAGCGATTGAGTTTGATTTTGTCATGGGTGTTGGACACCACCACCGGGATGATGGGCACCCCTGCTGCCATCGCGGCATGAAACGCACCCGTTTTAAACGGCAGCAGGCCACGCCCGCGGCTGCGCGTTCCTTCCGGGAACATCCAGAACGAAATGCGTTTCTTTTTAAACTGATCGATCAATTCACCAATGGTGCCATGTGCCTTGGCTCGATTATCACGGTCAATTAACAGGTTGCCCGCCAGCCAGTACAACTGACCAAAAAACGGGATCCACAACAGGCTTTTTTTGCCAACGGTCACCGTGGTGGGCTGCACAATTTTGGCTGCCGTGATCATGTCGAAGTTGTTCTGGTGGTTTGCGATATAAATGGCGTTGCCATAGCTCGCGGCATCGGCCGGTTTACGCAGTTCCACTTTGACACCAAACACCGATGATAAGCGACCAAACATGTGGCCAAAAGTGGCCACATGGTGCGGGTTACGCGGTGAAAACAGGCACCAAATACAACCAAACACACAGACCAGAATCGAATAGATGATTACAAAAATAGCCCGTAAAATTAGTAACATAGCTTCCTCAATAATGGCATACCCTTGCCTGCTTTATTATTTTGCAGGGTTATTCTTCACTCGCTTCGCTGTGGCGCGTTGGGGCATCCAGCTCAACACGGTCGATACGTTGCAAACCGCGTGGTAACAACGTACCACGACGACCACGATCGGCGCGGAACTTCTGCAACTCTTCGCTGCGCAGCACCAGCTTGCGCTTGCCTACATGTAAGGTAATCGCGCTGCCGGTCGGCAGAATCAGCAACCACACCAGCTTGTCACTACCCGCTGCGGCTTCTGCGGATGGGATAGAGATGATTTTGTTGCCCTTGCCTTTCGACATTTGTGGCAGCTCGCCCACCGGGAACATCAGCATGCGGCCAGCCTGAGTGATCGCCAGCAGCATGTCATCTTCGTGATTCACCGCCATCGGCGTCATCACTTTGGCGTTTTCCGGCAGCGTCAGCAGCGCTTTACCCGAACGGTTGCGCGACACCAGATCGGCAAAGGTACAGATAAAGCCATAACCCGCATCCGAAGCCATCAGCAGTTTCTGCTCATCCGGCTCCATCAGCACCTGCTCCATCACCGCACCCGGTGGCGGCGTCAGTTTGCCGGTTAACGGCTCGCCCTGACCACGCGCCGACGGCAGCGATGTCGGATCAAGGGTATAACTGCGGCCGGTGGAATCGATAAACGCCACCGGTTGATTGCTCTTACCTCGCGCGGCAGCCAGATAACTGTCCCCCGCTTTGTAGCTCAGACCGGCAGGGTCGATATCGTGGCCCTTGGCGCTACGTACCCACCCCATCTGCGACAGCACAATGGTGACCGGCTCGGCGCTCACCAGCTCAGTTTCGCTCAGCGCTTTGGCTTCTTCACGTTCACGCAGCGGTGAACGACGATCGTCGCCGTAGGTCTGGCTGTCAGCCTGCAACTCTTTCTTCAGCAGGTTGCTCATCTTGCGCTCAGAGGCGAGGATCGCCTGCAACTGATCGCGCTCTTTTTCCAGCTCTGCCTGCTCACCGCGAATCTTCATCTCTTCGAGTTTAGCGAGGTGGCGCAGTTTTAATTCCAGAATCGCTTCGGCCTGCGTCTCGCTGATATCAAAGCGCGACATCAGCACCGCTTTCGGCTCGTCCTCGGTACGGATGATGTGGATCACTTCATCAATATTGAGGAACGCCACCAACAAACCTTCAAGGATATGCAGGCGACGCAACACGCGTTCCAGGCGGTAGTTCAGACGACGGGTGACGGTATCGCGACGATACACCAGCCATTCAGAGATAATTTCCAGCAGGTTTTTCACCGCCGGACGGTTATCCAGCCCGATCATGTTCAGGTTAACGCGGTAGCTTTTTTCCAGATCGGTGGTGGCAAACAGGTGGTTCATCACCTGATCCAGATCGACACGGTTAGAGCGTGGCACAATCACCAGACGGGTCGGGTTCTCGTGATCGGACTCGTCACGCAGATCCTCCACCATTGGCAGCTTTTTATTGCGCATCTGTGCAGCAATCTGCTCCAGCACGCGCGCCCCCGAAACCTGGTGCGGCAGCGCGGTGATGACCACTTCACCCTCTTCTTTTTTCCACACCGCGCGCTGGCGGATGGAACCGCGACCGTTCTGGTAAATCTTACGAATCTCATCACGCGGGGTGATGATCTCGGCTTCGGTCGGGAAATCCGGTCCGTGTACGATATCCAGCAGTTCATCCAGCGTGGTGTTTGGCTTCTCGATCAAGGTGATCGCGGCCTGCGCTACTTCGCGAATGTTATGCGGCGGGATGTCGGTCGCCATACCTACGGCGATGCCGGTGGTGCCGTTCAGCAGGATGTTCGGCAGACGCGCCGGTAACATCTTCGGTTCCTGCAAGGTGCCGTCAAAGTTGGGGATAAAATCCGACGTGCCCTGGCCCAGCTCACTCAGCAGGATTTCGGCATATTTGGACAGGCGCGATTCGGTATAACGCATCGCGGCGAACGATTTCGGATCATCCGGCGCACCCCAGTTGCCCTGACCGTCCACCAGCGGATAGCGGTAGGAGAACGGCTGAGCCATCAGCACCATCGCTTCATAACAGGCGCTGTCACCGTGCGGATGGTATTTACCCAACACGTCACCCACGGTACGTGCTGATTTCTTAAATTTGGCGCTGGCGTTCAGACCCAGCTCAGACATCGCGTAGACAATACGGCGCTGTACCGGCTTGAGGCCGTCACCGATATAGGGCAGCGCACGGTCCATGATCACGTACATGGAATAGTTCAGGTACGCGTTCTCTGTAAATTTGTGCAGGGCAAGACGCTCTGCACCATCCTGCGTCAATTCGCTCATTAAGCTTGCATCCTCACTTCGTGGCCCACGGCGGCGGGACATCCGGCGGTCGTTTGGCGAGGATAGTACCTTATTCCCGTGGCTTAGTCACAGGGGAAGCCATCTCTGACATCAGGAATCATGGTTGGAAAATAAATGTGAGGCAGATTAAAAAAACAAAATAGAATGCGATCAGGATCACAATGAATAATTCCAACGCGCTGTGATCACGATCTCAATTAATTTTCAGATAATCCAATTCGTATTAATCCTGTCCTCTTCGGAGGACAACATTTAGTATTGTTGCTTTCCCCGTCCTTTTCTAAATTCATACTCCATAAGAAATATTTTTTGCGCTCCTGATTTCTGGCATCTGGAAAATATAAAAAACAACCTGACGGGAAACTGTTTTGCCAAAATAAAGGTGAACGAATGCAAATACTGACTTCGCGACAACACCGATTAGTGAAACTGCTGTTGCAGCAGGCCGCGCCGCAACCCCTGAAGCAACTGGCGCAACAGCTCGGCGTATCCGAAAAAACCATCTACCGTGACCTGCAATGGCTGGAAAACTGGCTGAACAACTGGGCGATGGTGCTGGAGAAAACCCCTGGCCGCGGCGTACGCTTGCGGGTTGATGATGTTCAGCAACGCCTGCAACTGGAACAACAACTGAATGGCGATGACAACAGCGAAGCGCTGAGCCACAACAACCGTCGGGTAAAAATTGCCTCCCAGTTGCTGAGTGATGCACCACGCGAAACCTCAATCAGTAAGTTGTCCGAACGTTATTTTATCAGCCATGCCTCCATTGTTAATGACCTGAAGGTGATTGAAGAGTGGTTGCAACCATTGGGATTGACGCTGGCGCGCGGCCCAGGCGGCACCCATATCGAGGGCAACGAACAGACGCTGCGTCAGGCGATGGTGTCGCTGATTAATGATGTGATGCAGCAAAACGTCGCCGGGACGCCCTTGCTGCCACGGCTTGATCCCGGCAGCCAGCAGGCACTGGTCCATTATTTTGGCGATGAGGATGTGGCCTTTGTCCAGGCGCTGCTGCAACAGATGGAGCAGCAACTGAGTTACCCGCTGGGCGATGCCTGGTATCTCAATCTGTGCACCCACATTTTGATCATGATGCACCGTATGGCGCAGGGGAACGTACTGGCGTTGCAGACCATGCTGGCGGCGCAGGATCTCGATAAGCGTATCCTGACCATCGCCCGACAGATGGTTACGCAGATTGAGGCACGTATCGATTGTGCGCTACCCGCCGATGAAGTCGGTTTTATTTATCAATATATCGTCTCATCCGGCATTGTGGTGGAGGAACGTGGCGACCATGCGCCAATGCATAACCAATTTTCCACGGCGGAGTCGGTTAAAATAACCTGTGAATTAATTGATCGCTTCTCGGCCTTTATTCAGCAGGATTTATCTCAGGACCGTTTATTATTTGACGGGTTACTGGTGCATATTAAGCCTTTATTAAATCGCCTTAAATATCACATCCATATTCGTAATCCATTGCTGGATGATATTCAGCAGGAAATGAAAGAAATATTTTCACTGACACAACAGGCAATGCAACTGACAGCGCGCACGTTCGATCTCTCACCGGTCGCCGATGACGAAATTGGTTACCTTTGCGTCCATTTTCAGGCCGCGCTGGAACGGCAAATTGCCCATAAACGCATTCTGGTGGTGTGCTCCAGCGGAGTGGGTACGTCGCATTTGCTGAAAAGTCGCATCCTGCGCGCCTTCCCGGACTGGGAAATCGCAGGCGTGGTATCAGCCAGCAACCACGCGGCATTTTGTCAGCGCGAAACGGTGGATTTGGTGATTACCACGATTCACCTCAACAGCGGTGCCATCCCCAGCGTGTATGTCAGTGCATTTTTTAACGATGACGATATCCGGCGGGTTACCGACGCCATGATTGGCAGCCAGCTGCCACAGGGGACGCGCTGCGTCCTGGCTGAACATTAATTGAATGAGGTCTGACTGATGGATATTTCTCGCATTCTGACGCCGCGCCGCGTCAATCTGGCCCTGACTGCCACCAGCAAAGAAGAAGTGATCAATGAGCTGACCGAGTTGCTGTATCAGGACGGCGCCATCAGCGATCGCGAAGCGTTTATCACCGATGTCTGGCTGCGCGAAGCGGAAGGCTCGACCGGATTTGAAAACCATATCGCCATCCCGCACGGCAAGTCTGCCGCCGTGCGGCAAACCACCTTAGCCATTGGCCGCACCCAGCAGGATATTCCCTGGGAAACGCTCGATGGCAGCCAGGTACGCTGCATCATCCTGTTCGCGGTGCGACTGGAAGATCAGAACACCACCCACATTCGCCTGTTGTCGCAGGTGGCCAGCGCGCTGGCCGATGATGAGGTGATTGCCCAACTGCTGGCGGAAAACGACCCCAGCAATATCATCCGGCTGTTTAGTCAGTACGCCGAAACCGACCTCTGTTAACCCTACTCCTCTGAGGTGACACATGAATATTGTCTGTGTAGCGGCCTGCACGGCAGGCATCGCGCATACCTATATCGCCCGCGAAAAACTGATTAAGGGCGCCCATGCACTGGGCCACACCATCCACGTCGAAACTCAGGGCACCATCGGCACCGAGACGGAACTGACGCGTGAAGCGATCGCCGCAGCCGATGTGGTGATCCTCGCCGTTGACGTCAAGATCAAAGGCGAAGAGCGCTTTCAGGGCAAACCTATCGTGAGGGTCAAAACCGAAGTGGTGATCAAGTCACCGGTGAAATTCCTCGAAAAAGTGGCGGATTCACTGGCGCGTGCCTGAGGAGATCCATCATGAGTGACAACAAACGTCAGTACGGTCAGGAGATCAAAGGCCATCTGCTTACCGGTATCTCCTGGATGATCCCGCTGATCGTCGCTGCCGGGATCTGTATCGCCCTGGGCCAGGTGATCGGCGGGCCGGATGTCGGTAAGCAAACCGGCACCATCGCCTGGATGTTGAACCAGATCGGTGGCTGGGGGATGGGGCTGATCGTGCCGCTGATCAGCGCGGCTATCGCTTACTCGATTGCCGATCGTCCCGGTTTTGCCCCAGGTTTGATCGTCGGGTTTATTTGCGGCCAGATCGGCACCGGATTTATTGGTGGCATTCTCGGTGGCTTCCTCGTCGGTTATACCGTGTTGCTGCTGCGCCGCACCATCAAACTGCCGCAATCAATGCAGGGACTGATGCCGATCATGGTGCTGCCGCTGCTGAGTACCATCATCGCCGGGCTGCTGATGATGACCTTTATCGGCCAGCCGATTGTCTGGTTGCAGAAGGCGCTGATTCATCTGCTGGAATCGATGCAGGGTGGCTCGAAGTTTGTCATGGGGGCGATTCTCGGTGCGATGGCGACCTTCGACTTTGGCGGTCCAATCAATAAAACCATGTCGCTGTTTGCCGACGGCATGCTGGTGGATGGCATTTACGGTCCAGAGGCGGTGAAATTTGTCGGCTCCATCATCCCTCCCTTCGGCATCACCCTCTCCTTCCTGCTGACACGGCATAAGTACACCAAAGCGGAGAAAGAGGCGCTGAAAGCCGCTTTCCCGATGGGTATCTGCATGATTACCGAAGGGGTGATCCCGATTGCGGCCCGTGACCTGTTGCGTGTGGTTGCCAGCTGTGTTGTCGCCTCGGCGATTGCTGGCGGGCTGATTATGGTGTGGGGCGTGGAAGCGCCGGTGCCGCATGGCGGGATGTTTGTGGTGCCGCTGTTTACCAAACCCTGGCTGTTCTGTCTGGCGCTCGGCATTGGCACCGTGGTGTGTGGCGTGATGCTGTCGCTGATGAAGAAAACCGTGACCCAGGCGGATGAAGAGTTCGACGATGTGGAAGCCCCCGGCGTCCGCGATGAAGAAATCAAATTCACACTGGAATAAGGAGCCACCATGTTTGCCATGATGAATGACCTGATTCAGGCAGCAGCGAAACAACAATACGCGGTGCTGGCGATTAACTGCTTCAACCTGGAAACCACTCGGGCGGCGATTCAGGCCGCCGAACAACAGCGCGCACCGCTGATCCTCAATGTTTATCAGGGGCATAGCACGCATTTCCCACCTCCGCTTGCGGTGCCGCTGGTGCGGGCTTTGGCGGAAAGCGCCACGGTGCCGGTGGCGCTGGCACTTGACCACGGTAAAGCCTTCCCGCTGATTGGCCAGGCGTTTCGTGCCGGGTTTACCGGCCTGATGATCGATGCCTCATCTGAACCGCTGGCGGAGAACATTCGTCAGACCAGCCAGGTGGTGAAGATGGCACATACCGCTGGGGTGTGCGTCGAGGGTGAGCTGGGACATATCGCCGATGCCCCAACCTATGAACTGGCGGATGCGGCGGTGAAGATGACCCAGGTGGCCGACGTGCTGCCGTTCGTGGAGCAGACGCACATTGACCTGCTGGCGGTATCGGTAGGTACAGCACATGGGCTATACCCGGCTGGCGTCAAACCGAAGATTGACTTCCAGCGTTTGCAGGAGTTGAACGCCGTGTCGCCCTTGCCAATGGCGTTGCATGGCGGATCGGGCACGCCGGCTGAGGATCTGCGCCGCGTCAGCCAGTTTGGCGTCGCCAAGATCAATGTTGGCGCAGCGGTATTTGATGCCGGTAAGAACGCCTTGCAACAGGCACTTAAACAACATCCCCACGCCGAGCTGGCAGATTTGCTCGGGCTGATGGAATCCGCCTGCCGCGAAGTGGTGGCCGAGTATCTGAGCTGGTCGGGGTCGGCCGGTAAGGTCTAATTACCGGGCACAGCATCGTAGCGGCGCGATTTATCGCGCAGGTTTACGGAAGACAGATTTCTTCCCAATTTTATTCATCATCGGGTCGGCGTTGCCGTCGGCCCTGACTAAACATCACCTTAAGGAAAACATAACATGTTGATTTCTATGAAAGAGATGTTGGCACCTACCCGTGAAAACCGTTTCGCCATTGGCGCATTTAATGTGGCGGATAGCTGCTTTATTCGCGCTGTGGTCGAGGAAGCTGAGGCGACTCAAACCCCGGCGATCATCTCCATCCATCCCAGCGAACTGGAATTCGTTACTGATGCATTTTTTGGCTACGTCCGTGAGCGCACGCTGAAAAGCACCGTCCCCTTCACCCTACACCTTGACCACGGTGCTTCCATCGCTCAGGTGCTGCGCGCTATCCAGTGCGGCTTTACCTCAGTGATGATCGACGGCTCGCTGTTACCGTATGAAGAGAACGTGGCGCTGACCAAAGAGGTGGTGAAACTGGCACATGCCGTGGGCGTTTCCGTTGAGGGCGAACTGGGCACCATTGGCGATACCGGCACCACGGTAGAAGGCGGCGTGAGTAAGGTGATCTACACCGAACCAGCCCAGGCCGAGGATTTTGTTCAGCGTACCGGTGTCGATACTCTGGCGGTAGCGATTGGCACCGCGCACGGCATCTATCCCAAAGATATGAAGCCAGAATTGCAGATGCATATTCTGCGAGACATCTCAAAGCGTCTGAGCATTCCGCTGGTGCTGCATGGCGGCTCCGCTAACCCGGATGCAGAGATTGCCGAGGCAGTGACGCTGGGCGTAGGTAAAATCAATATCTCCAGTGACATGAAGTTTGCCTACTTCCAGAAAGTGCGCGAGATTCTGGCGCGTGAAACCTGGTGGGATCCGAATGTGATCTACCCGGATGCGATTGCCGCTGCAAAAGAGGTGATTCGCTACAAAATGAACCTGTTTGGTGGATTGGGCAAAGCCAGTTTGTATCGTTAATCGCGCAATAAATTGCGCCGCTACGGATTATACAAGGTATTGTAGCGGCGCGATTTATCGCGCTGTTTGGTTATTTAATCACACCCAACCACTGCTCCGCGATACGCGCATAATCACCGGTGGCGGTACTGAGATGCAGCCACTGATCAACGTACTGTTTCCAGCTCATATCATCACGCGGGATCATGTACGCCTTCTCGCCATACTGCATCGGTTGATCCGGGTTAAGTGCACAGAGCTGCGGATAGTGTTTCTGCTGGAACAAGGCTTCCGACGCATCAGTGATCATTACATCCGCTTTGTTATCCACCAGTTGCTGAAAAATGGTGACGTTATCGTGGAACAGCGTCAGCGAAGCGTTCGGCAGATGACTGTGCACAAAGGCTTCGTTAGTGCCGCCTGCCGGTTCAATCACTCGCAC
Organism: Pantoea sp. X-Soil-TKNS-1279; assembly: GCF_059730565.1. Lineage (NCBI taxonomy): Bacteria > Pseudomonadati > Pseudomonadota > Gammaproteobacteria > Enterobacterales > Erwiniaceae > Pantoea > Pantoea sp. X-Soil-TKNS-1279. The sequence continues at coordinate 3,688,531 of NZ_AP035948.1, forward strand.
CTGCGGCTGGTTGATTTGTTCAATGGTTTGATACTTCGCTTTATCAGCGCAACGCACCAACGGGATTTTGCCATCCACCCCCAACGGTTGAGCGAACCAGGCAATTTGCTGGCGCTTCAGAGTGACTGACACGCCACCCAGCGCGATATCGCAATGCTGCGCGACAAAATCTTCGCTGAGGGTTTTCCATGTAGTGGGTACCCATTGCACTTTGGCACCGAGACTTTCCGCCAGCGACTGCGCCATGCTGATATCTAACCCTTCATACTGCCCGTCACTGCGCAAATAGCTATACGGTTTGTAATCCCCGGTGGTACAGACTTTGAGCGTTTTGCTTTCGCGTACCTGATCAAGGTGAGATTGCGCCTGAGCGACGCCGCTGACCAGAAGTAACGCACTGAATAACATGGTTTTCATTTTTCTTCTCTGTTTTGTGTTTGCATTCCAATTGTTCCACACGCTGGCGCATTATTGCGTTAAAAGCAAAAGTCTTGTGATCTGACACGCATTTTTCTGCCTGGTCCGCGCGCGTAGAGTGAGCGTTAATTTCTCATAAGGAGCGCATGCAGCATGAGCAAAATTTTGATTATCGACGGTGGTAAAACCTTCGCCCATTCGAAAGGGGAACTGAACCATACGCTAACCGAGGTGGCAGCCAGCCTGCTGCGCGATTTGGGCCATGAGGTCGATATCACGGTGGCGGATAGCCACTACGTGGTGGCCGATGAAGTCCAAAAATATCTCGCCAGCGATGTGGTGATTTATCAAATGCCGGGCTGGTGGATGGGTGAACCCTGGACGGTGAAAAAATATATCGATGACGTGTTTACCGAAGGTCATGGCTCACTCTACGCCAGCGATGGTCGTAGCCGCTCAGACGACAGCAAAAAATACGGCTCCGGCGGTTTGATCCAGGGTAAGAAATATATGCTGTCGCTGACCTGGAATGCGCCACTGGAAGCCTTTACCGATCCTGAGCAGTTCTTCGAAGGGGTTGGCGTTGATGGTGTGTATCTGCATTTCCACAAGGCCAATCAGTTCCTCGGTATGACCGGGCTGCCGACCTTTATTTGTAATGACGTGATTAAACAACCAGATGTGCCACGCGACATCGCACGTTATCGGACTCATCTCAGCCAAATTTTTGCTTAACTGTAAACACCACAGGAAAAAAGGACATCTCATGCTCACTGTCGTTGCAGAAATTTGTATCAAGCCAGGACGTCGTGCCACGGTACTGGAGGCGATTCATCGCCTGATCCCCACCGTGTTGCAGGAAGAGGGTTGCCACCAATATGACGCGCTGGTGGATCATCAGGCGCAGGTACCGTGGAAGCACAATTCACCCGATTCGATCTTTATGCTGGAGCAGTGGGATTCGCTGCGTCATCTGGAGCAACATCAACAGATGCCGCACATGGATGCGCACCGCGCCACCATCAAAGATGATGTGGTGGATGTGAAGATTTTAGTGCTGGAAGCGGCAGAAAAATAACAGCACCCGGTGCTGATCATCTCCTTCTCCCGCTTGCGGGAGAAGGCCGGGATGAGGGAGTCAAACCGCACCAACCCAGCGCGATAAATCGCGCCGCTTGTATCTTGAAGTTGTAACTGGTTAGCTACCCGTTACACGAAACGGAGGCAGCTTGTCGCGCCGCTTAAGACCCGATCTTGTGCCGTAGCTTAAAGCCCTCCGTTTCTCCTTTCACGCCAGCATCTACTCTGCACGGTAACCAGAAGCTCTGACTTCGTATGTACAAGGCAAGATGGCGTGATGGTTCATGTGAAAGGGAGCTGTCTTATGATTTATCTCGGTATTGATGTCAGTAAAAACAAACTCGACCTCTGCCTGTTGCCCGGCAACGGGAAAAAGAAAACCAAAACCCTCAAAAATCATCCCGACGCTGACCGGGAGATAAATGACTGGTTAATCAGGCAAAAATGCCATCCTGAACAGGTGATGGTGGTGCTCGAAGCGACCGGCATTTATCACGAAAACGTCGCCTTCGGTCTTCATGAAAATACTCCCGTCACGGTCTGCATCAGCAATCCTCAGCGGGTCAGGGAGTTCGCCCGTGGAATGGCTATCCTGACTAAAAACGACTCCGTTGATGCTTACGTCCTGGCCCGTTATGGCGAACTGAAACAGCCTGATGCCTGGGTGCCTCCCTCCCCGGAGGTCCGTAAACTTCGGGAGCTGACGCGTCTGCGGGACTCACTTCAGGCTGATGTCCAGCGGGCGGAGAACCGACTGGAAAAAGCCCATTCAACCCGCACAGCGCCTGAAATCATTGACTCGCTGGAGAGAACCCTGAAAGCCCACAGGGACGAGCTGAAGCGTATTGAAGCGCTCATCTCAGACCACACAGATAATCATCCGGGTCTGAAGGAAGACCGTGAGCTGCTGGAATCGATAAAAGGAATAGGCAGCGTGGTGGGCACGACAATGCTGTCGGTACTGCGCTCGTGTCCGTTCCGGAGTGCTTCACAGGTCGCTGCGTGGCTGGGTGTGGTACCGGTGGAAAAAACGTCCGGGAGCTCAGTCAGGGGGCGTGCGCGGATGTCAAAAACAGGCCCGGCAGACGTAAGGGCGAAACTGTATATGGCGGCGATCGTAGCGATCAGGTGGAATGCCCCGGCGAAGGCGCTGTACCAGAGGCTAATCGCGAAGGGCAAAGCCAGCAAGGCCGCGCTTGGAGCGGTGATGCGCAAGCTGGTTCATCAGTGCTTCGGGGTGCTGAAAACGCGGATAAAGTGGGATGAAAATTACGCAGCTACCGCTTGACGTCCAAGACGGTAGCTACAGTAAGCCTTTCTCTTCGATTTGTTCGCGCAAAAAATCCAGAAAACAGCTAATCCGTGAGGCCAGCGACTGATTGCGGTAGTACACCGCGTGAATCGGCAGCCGCAGTTCACGCGTTTCCGCTTCCAACACCTGTACCAGCCTGCCACTGACGCGGTCGCCGCGACTGACAAAATCGGATAATCGCACGATGCCCTGACCGGCCAGCGCCAGTTGACGCAGGGTTTCACCGCTCGATGCCGACAGCGTGGGTTTGACGCGCAGAAATTCTCCTTCCTGCTGCCACACCGGCCAGACATTGTGCGCCTCCAACTGGCTGAACCCCAGCAGTTGATGATCGTGCAGACTGGCTACCGTCTCCGGCATGCCGTGTTTTGCCAGATAAGCCGGGCTGGCCAGCAGGCGGATCGCGCTGCTGCCCAGCACCCGCGCACGCAGCGAGGAATCACGTAATTCGCCGACACGAATCGCGATATCGGTTTGCTGCTCCAGCAGATCAATCACGATATCGTCGGTATTCAGTTCCAGCTGAATCTGCGGGAAACGCTGACGAAAGGCGTCCACCAGCGGCACAATCACATGCAACATAAAGGGAGCGGCCGCGTTGACGCGTAAACGCCCGGCGGGAACATCACGTCGTTGGGCGATTTGTTCCTCCGCCAGCTCCACGGAGGCGAGGATCTGGCGCGCATGTTCGAGAAAGATTTGCCCCTCTTCCGTTAACGCCAGACGACGCGTGGTACGATGCAGCAGCGTGGTTTCGAGCTTGCTCTCAAGACGACTCAGTGCCCGGCTGATACCAGAACTGGTCTGTTGCAGTTGCTCAGCGGCGCTGGTAATTGACCCGGTATCCACCACCGTAACCCAGGCGCGTAGTTCTTCCAGCGTGATCTTCACACGTTACTTCCTTCAGCGTTGCCGATAAAAAAGGGCGCCGCAGCGCCCTGATTTCTTAAACTTCGATGTCGGCTAAATCGCCTTTTTCTTGCAGCCAGTTACGGCGGTCCTCGGAACGCTTCTTCGCCAGCAACATGTCCATCACGCGCAGCGTCTGCTCCACATCGTCATCGCTGACGGTGAGCTGTACCAGACGGCGGGTGTTAGGATCAAGCGTGGTTTCGCGCAGTTGCAGCGGGTTCATCTCACCCAGACCTTTAAAGCGCTGAACGTTTGGCTTGCCTTTCTTGCGCTTCAGCTGCTCCAGCACACCTTCTTTCTCGTCTTCATCCAGTGCGTAATACACTTCTTTGCCGAGATCGATACGGTACAGCGGCGGCATCGCTACATAGACGTGGCCATTCTGGACCAGGGTGCGGAAATGCTTCACAAACAGCGCACACAGCAGGGTGGCGATGTGCAAACCATCGGAATCCGCATCGGCGAGGATACAGATCTTGCCGTAACGCAGTTGGCTGAGATCGTCGCTGTCAGGATCGATACCGATCGCCACCGAGATATCATGCACTTCCTGCGAGGCCAGCACTTCATCAGAAGACACTTCCCAGGTGTTCAGGATCTTACCTTTCAGCGGCATGATCGCCTGATATTCACGATCGCGCGCCTGCTTGGCCGATCCGCCTGCGGAGTCACCTTCGACCAGGAACAGTTCGGTTTTATTCAGATCCTGGGCGGTACAGTCTGCCAGCTTACCCGGCAGTGCCGGACCGCTGGTGAGTTTTTTACGCACCACTTTTTTCGCCGCACGCATACGACGCTGGGCGCTGGAGATCGCCAGCTCCGCCAGCTGTTCTGCGGCCTGCACGTTCTGGTTCAGCCACAGGCTGAAGGCATCTTTCACCACCGCCGACACAAAGGCCGCACACTGGCGCGAAGACAAACGTTCTTTGGTCTGCCCGGCGAATTGCGGGTCCTGCATTTTTACCGACAACACATAGGCACAGCGATCCCAGATATCTTCCGCTGAGAGTTTCACGCCGCGCGGCAGGATATTGCGAAATTCACAGAATTCACGCATCGCATCCAACAGCCCCTGACGCAGGCCGTTGACATGCGTACCGCCCTGCATGGTCGGGATCAGGTTGACGTAGCTTTCCGTCAGCAGCTCACCGCCTTCCGGCAGCCACAGCAGCGCCCAGTCAACCGCTTCCACATCACCGGCAAAGCTGCCGACAAAGGGTTTTTCCGGCAGCGTCGGCAGGCCGTTTACCGCCTCACACAGGTAGTCGGTCAGACCATCCTGATAGCACCAGCTCTGCTCGGTGTTGTTGACCTGATCTTTAAACACAATCTCCACGCCCGGGCAAAGCACTGCTTTGGCTTTCAGCAGATGGCTCAGGCGGGAAACGGAAAAGCGGGGGCTGTCGAAGAAACTTTCATCCGGCCAGAAGTGTACGCTGGTCCCGGTGTTGCGCTTCGCTACCGTACCGGTAACGTGCAAATCCTGTACTTTGTCGCCATTCTCAAACGCGATGTTGTAGATTTCGCCGTTGCGGCGCACCGTGACTTCAACACGTTTTGACAGGGCGTTAACCACCGAGATCCCCACGCCATGCAGGCCACCGGAGAACTGGTAGTTTTTGTTGGAGAATTTACCGCCCGCATGCAGACGGCAAAGGATCAGCTCAACCGCCGGCACCCCTTCTTCCGGGTGGATATCAACCGGCATACCACGGCCGTCATCAATGACTTCCAGTGACTGGTCAGCATGCAAAATCACTTCAACCCGTTTGGCGTGGCCAGCCAGCGCTTCATCGACGCTGTTATCGATCACTTCCTGGCCCAGATGGTTTGGGCGCGTGGTGTCGGTGTACATGCCAGGACGACGACGTACAGGTTCAAGGCCGGTCAGGACCTCAATGGCATCGGCATTATAACTTGATTGGCTCATCGTAACTGTCTGATTAGCAATATGAATATTGGCACACTACGCAGTTCTCAAGGGTGGTTTAGCCCAAGAAAATCAACAATCTGCGCAAAATGGCGTTCGAATCCGATAAAAGCATGATTGCCGCCCTCTTCGACCGTCTGACGGCACGCGCTGTAATAATCCAGCGCCTGACGATAGTCGAGCACTTCATCGCCGGTCTGTTGCAGCAGCCAGATTAGATCGGGCGCTTCCAGAGGGTCAATCTGCATTACTTTCAGATCGTAAATGTGGCGTGACTCTAACACATATTGCTGACCGGTGTAGGGATTCCGGTTCTCACCGAGATAATCCACCAGCAGTTCAAAGGGCCGAACGGCGGGATTGACCACCACCGCTGGCAGCATAAAACATTGTGATAACCAGGTGGCGAGATAACCGCCAAGCGAAGATCCGACCAGACCCAGCGTCTCACCCGAGTGCTGTAAAACCATATCTTCGAGCATCAGGGCGGCATCTGCCGGGAACGGTGGCAGTTGCGGCACAATCACCTCAACCGCCGGATGGTGTTGCTGCATCCAAAGCTGTAGTTGCGTGGCTTTTGCTGAGAGCGGTGAACTGTTGAATCCGTGCAGATAAATCAGTGCCGCCATCGTTTAGTAGCCCTCAGAGTCAAGATCAGGCCGGAATTCCTCACTTTGCAAACGGTTCACTTCGGTGTGCAAAGTGCCATCCGACTTGAGCGTAAACCAACGCCAGCCTGGCGCCACGGTATCTATGGTGAAGTTAGTACAATGCGGTTTGAACTGCACGCAGGTGGAAGGTGTCGCCAGCACCCGGCGGCCATGCCAGTCGAGATCCAGCTCCTGATGAATGTGACCACACACCAGATTCCGCGCGCGCGGAAAGTTCTGTAGCACCGCTTCCAGTTGGTGAGGATTGCGCAGGCTGTGTTGATCCAACCAGGTACATCCTGAGGCCAATGGATGGTGGTGCAACAACACCAACGTATGCCGTTCCGGGAATTTTGCCAGCGTTTTTTCCAGCCATTCCAGCTGATATTCGCTCAACATGCCATGCGGCACCCCAAACACCTGACTATCCAGCAGCACCAGTTGCCAGTGATCCCCCAGCAGCACATGTTTGTCTGCTGCAATCCCTGCATCGGCCAGCGTGTTGACCATCGCAGGTTGGAAATCGTGGTTGCCCGGCAACCAGACGCAGGGTTTAGGCAGGCGCGCAATGCCCGCCACGAAATGCTGATAAGCTTCGACCGAATGGTCCTGAGCAAGATCACCCGTGGCGATAATCAGGTCGTAATCGCGTTGCTGGGCCTCTATGGCATCCAGCACCGCATCAAAACTCGACCAGGTGTTCACCCCAAGCAGCGATTGGTGTTTTCCCGCGAAAAGATGGGTATCCGTGATTTGTAAAATCCTGATATCGGCCCCACTCGCCGCAGAAAGAGTTAGCAGGCTATCCAAAGCGTTTCCTTAATCTCCACGCCATTGCGCGCATTATACGCTATCAGCAAACGGGCAGTGCCACAGCACCGTGCGCCAGACAATAGCGTAACCAATCCGCAAGGAACTGGTTTATCTGATGTTTTTCATCGCGCTGATGCAGTTTTTTATTAGGGTAATCATAGCGCGCTTTAAAACGATAGATCTGCTGAGTGGAACACACTTCAGCGACCATCGCATCATGGTAGAGCCGTACCGACATCGACGGCAGACTCCAGTAACTCACCGCCGGTGCGACCTGGCGGATTTCCACCAACGTAGTGTAACGGGTGGATTCCTCGATGGTCAGCTGATAACTGGCGCCATTCACCTGATAGGTCACCGAAGCACCTGCCTCATCGCTTTTTGGCAGCAGGCGGCGTAACTGGGCGAAATTGGTTTCGCACAGGCGCATCATTTCGGGAAAGTCAGGGGTATAGCGCTGTCTCATTTTGGCTTCCACTCTTCTCTTAGTTTTTCATGGTGCAACGCCAGCCATTGCAAGGCGATGACAGACGCTGCGTTATCGATAATCCCCTCTTCCACCCAGCGATAAGCCTGTTCGCGGCTCACCACATGGACAAGAATATCCTCATTCTCTTCCTCCAGCCCGTGATTTCCCTCCGCCTGGCTGGCATCCACTTCTCCCACCAGGATCGACAGGCGTTCTGAAGTGCCGCCCGGACTGGCAAGGTAACTCACTATCGGTTTGGTGCGCCCAACCTTGAGGCCCGCTTCTTCAACGGCTTCGCGACGCGCCACCTGCTCCGTGGTTTCACCCGGTTCAATGATGCCAGCCACCATCTCCAGCAGCCAGGGCGTTGCACTGGAGTCAAGCGCCGGGATGCGGATCTGTTCGATCAGCACAACTTCATCACGCAGGGGATCATAGGGTAGCAGTACGGCAGCATGGCCGCGCTCAAAAACTTCGCGTTGCACTTCACCACTCATTTCGCCATTAAAAAGACGATGACGGAAACGATAGCGAACAATGGAAAAAAAACCGTCGTAAAGTGTTTCGCGTGCAATAATTTCTACATCGTTTTTTGTGAAAGTCACAGGGGATTTTTTTTTATCCGCCATCTTCTGGCTCCTTATGCAGATTGGGATGGAGCGAAGAAAAGCCAACCCTTGTGCTCCGTCCGAGTGGTTCTTTCTGAATTATTTACGTAAATTAGAGGAAGAAGGCACGTTCAGCCAACTTATCTGTCGCGCCGTCTCTGCTAGAATCGGCGATTATTTTTTGGCTTACCTGCAGCGCTACCAGTGCAATTTGCTGCAACAAAAGGAATGCAAATGAAAAAACTGCTCCCACTTTTTATTGGACTGAGCCTGGGCGGTTTCAGCCTTGCCAGCCAGGCAGAGAACCTGCTGCAGGTTTATCAGCAGGCGCGTTTAAGTAACCCGACACTGCGTTCTGCTGCCGCCGATCGCGATGCAGCTTTTGAGAAAATTAATGAAGCGCGCAGCCCGTTACTGCCGCAATTAGGCTTGGGTGCAGATTATACCTATAACAATGGTTTCCGCGACAGCAGCGGCCTTCATTCCAACACGACCAGCGCATCACTGCAATTAACGCAAACGATTTTCGATATGTCGAAATGGCGTGCTCTGACGTTGCAGGAAAAAACTGCCGGTATTCAGGATGTCACTTATCAGATCGCCCAACAGGATCTGATTCTGAACACCGCTACCGCCTACTTTAATGTACTGAACGCCATTGATACCCTTTCTTATACCGAAGCGCAGAAACAGTCGATTTATCGTGAACTGGATCAGACAACACAACGCTTTAATGTCGGTCTGGTTGCTATCACCGACGTGCAGAACGCCCGCGCGCAGTACGATAGCGTACTGGCGAGCGAAGTGACCGCCCGTAACACCCTCGATAACGCTGTCGAAGCGTTGCGCCAGATCACCGGCATGGATTACCTGTCGCTGGCGGAGCTGAATATTGACCGCTTCAAAACAAAACGTCCTGATGCCGTCAGTTCGCTGTTAAAAGAGGCTGAAAGCCGCAACCTCAGCCTGTTGTCTGCACGCCTGAGTCAGGATCTGGCGCGTGAGCAAATCCGCTCTGCGGAAACCGGCCATATGCCGACACTGGATCTGACTGCCTCGACAGGTATGTCGAACAGTAAATACGGCGGTAGCCGTGCGAATCAAAGCTCCAGCACTTCTGATTCCATCACCGGTTCTAATCAGGTGGGTCTGAGCTTCTCCCTGCCGCTGTATAGCGGTGGTTCGGTGACTTCGCAGGTGAAACAGGCGCAGTACAGTTTTGTCAGCGCCAGCGAGCAGTTGGAAAGCGCCCATCGCAGCGCCATTCAGACCGTGCGTTCCTCCTTTAACAACGTGAACGCCTCGATCAGTAGCATCGATGCCTACAAACAGGCTGTCGTGTCTTCACAAAGTTCTCTGGATGCGATGGAAGCCGGTTATCAGGTGGGTACACGTACCATTGTTGATGTGTTAGATGCCACCACGACGCTGTATAACGCGAAGCAGCAGTTAGCGGATGCGCGTTATAACTACATGATCAACCAGCTCAATATTAAATATGCGCTGGGTACGCTCAACGAGCAGGATCTGCAACTGCTGAACGGCCAGCTTGGCAAAGAGACATCCACCTCGCCAGAAACGGTAGCGCCGGAAAACTCGCAGCAGGCAGCCAGCGTGGATAATGGTCCTAAAGCGTCTTCTGCATCTGCCGCCGCCAAAGCGCGTCCGGCAGCGGCACGTAGCACCAGCAATCCTTTCAGTAACTAAGCCATTCCGGGGCCGCAAGCGGCCCCTTTCTCATTCAAACGTATAGCTACGTAAAGATCCCCTTACTGCCCGGCCTGTCGCTTCAATTTCCACCACTCATCCCCTATCCTAAGCGTCACCTTTGGGCACAGGATGAAAACAAATGAAACGGACTAAAAACATTAGACATGCCGCTTTTCGCAAAAGCTGGCAGGCGCGCCATTTGACGCCCGTTGCACTCGCGGTAACCGCAGTGTTTATGCTGGCTGGCTGCGAACAGAGCGATGAAACAGTTTCGCTGTACCAGAATGCGGATGATTGCAGCAAGGCTAATCCGAGCCAGAGCGCGCAATGTACCACTGCCTACAACAACGCATTGAAAGAAGCGGAACGCACTGCGCCAAAATATGCGACGCGTGAAGATTGTGTGGCGGAGTTTGGTGAAAACCAATGTCAGCAAACCCCGGCGCAGGCAGGCACCAATGCCGAAGCCCAACAAAGTGGCAGCTTCTGGATGCCGCTGATGGCAGGTTATATGATGGGACGTATGATGGGTGGTGGTGCCGGATTTGCGCAACAGCCGCTGTTCTCGCCCAAAACCCCCAATAGCCCGGCTAACGGCCAGTTTGTTGATGCGTCCGGCAAAAACTACGGTTCCGCCACCTCTGGCCGCACCATGACCGTGCCGAAAACCGCCCTGGCTCCCAAACCCGCGACCACCTCGACCATCACCCGTGGCGGCTTTGGTGAAACCGTAGCGAAGCAAAATACCATGCAACGTAGCAGTGCCACCGGTACCAGCTCTCGCTCGCTGGGAGGCTAAGCCGCACCATGCAACGTATTGCCATTACCGAACGCCCGGACTGGCGCGCAAAAGCCACCGAGTATGGTTTTCAGTTTCATACCATGCACGGCGAGCCTTACTGGTGTGAAGAAGCGTATTATCAGTTTACGCTGGCGCAGGTTGAGCAACTGGAAGACACCACCGCCGAACTGCATCAAATGTGCCTGCAAGTGGTAGAAAAAGTGGTGAACAGCGAAGCGCTGCTCACCCGCTTCTGCATTCCTAAACACACCTGGGATTTTGTGCGTGATTCGTGGAAATTACGCCAGCCATCGCTCTATTCACGTCTCGATCTTGCCTGGGATGGCAAAGGTGATGCCAAGCTGTTGGAAAATAATGCCGACACGCCAACCTCGCTGTATGAAGCCGCTTTTTTCCAATGGATCTGGCTGGAAGATCAGCTCAATGCAGGCAACCTGCCGCAAGGTAGCGATCAGTTTAATAGCCTGCAAGAGAAGTTGATTGAGCGCTTTGCCGCGCTGCATCAACAGCATGGTTTTAACTGGCTGCATTTTGCCTGCTGTCGTGATACCGAAGAGGATCGCGCCACCGTGCAATATTTGCAGGATTGTGCGACCGAAGCCGGGCTACCGAGTGAATTCCTCTACATCGACGAGATTGGCCTGGGTGAAAAGGGGCAGTTTACTGACGTCAATGATCAGGTGATCAGCAACCTGTTCAAGCTGTACCCGTGGGAATTTATGCTGCGCGAGATGTTCTCCACCAAACTGGCAGATGCCGGTGTGCGCTGGCTGGAACCGGCATGGAAGAGCATCATTTCCAACAAAGCGTTGCTGCCTTTGCTGTGGGAGATGTTCCCCAACCATCCTAATTTGTTGCCTGCCTATTTCGCCGATGCCGCCAATGTGCCGCAGATGGATAAATATGTGGTGAAACCGCTGTTTTCACGCGAAGGGGCCAATATCCGTATCATCGAGCACGGACAGGAAATCGCGCGAGCTGATGGGCCTTACGGTGAAGAGGGTATGATTGTGCAGCAGTTCCACCCGCTACCGAAATTTGGTGATAGCTACACGTTGATTGGTAGCTGGTTGATTGACGATCAACCCGCCGGGATCGGTATCCGTGAAGATCGCGCGCTGATCACCCAGGATCTGTCACGCTTCTATCCGCATACCTTTATTGAGTAACTTCATCGCGGCGCCATGTCTCGCGCCGCGATGCAACACGACTTTTATCCCACCTGCACCGACAACATGCTGATGGCACCCATCTCCATTCCTTCCACCGGAATAGAAACGCCTTCATCTTCGTGACGTGCGCCCAGCACATACAACAGCGGCAGATAATGATCCGGTGTTGGGTTCGATAGTTTCGCGCCTTCGTGTTGCAGGTAATTAACCAGCGGATGTGACGTAATTTCACCCTGATAATTCAGGTTATCCAGCACATATTGGTTGAAACTTTCCGCCCACAGGTAGGCTTCGGTAGCGCCTTCCCAACGCAACATACGCAGATTATGTACCACGTTACCGCTGGCAACAATCATCACGCCACTCTCGCGCAATGCGGCCAACTTGCGGCCCAACTCAAAATGCCAGGCGGGAGGTTTAGTCCCATCGACACTCAGCTGTACCACCGGGATATCCGCCTCCGGGTACATTTTTGTCAGCACCCCCCAGGACCCGTGATCAAATCCCCATTCCTGATCGAGATGCACCATCACCGGTGACAGCAGCTCCGCGACTTCCTGTGCCAGCTCTGGTGACCCGGGGGCCGGGTAGCGCACATCAAACAGCGCCTGCGGAAAGCCACCGAAATCGTGGATGGTGCGTGGATTGCTCATCGCCGTCACCGCAGTGCCGCGGGTGTACCAATGCGCCGAAACCGCCAGGATGGCGCGTGGGCGCGGCAAAGTCGCCCCCAGTTTCTGCCAGGCTTGGGTATAGCGGTTATCTTCCAGTACGTTCATCGGGCTGCCGTGACCAAGAAACAGGGCTGGCATGCGGGTGTTGCTCATGATTAATCCTCTGACAAAAGTGCCGATTTATTAATCATTACGATACGCTGATTTACTTCAGGATTAACGCTGATAACCATGATGATCTTTATCAGAGAATTTGAATGAAAAAAAAGGCCGGATCATCGATCCAGCCTTTTTCTCAGTCCACGCAGCTTAGCTGGCGTGACGTGTTTCATGCTGACGGCGATACGCCACCAGATCTTCAATCGTCACCACAGGCATATCATGCTGTTTAGCAAACACAATCGCTTCTGGCGCATGGGCCATGCTGCCGTCATCATTGGTCAGTTCGCACAGTACGCCGGCAGGTTTGAAACCCGCCAGGGTGACCAGATCGATGGTCGCTTCAGTGTGACCACCGCGTGCCAGCACGCCGCCTTCACGGGCGCGCAGCGGGAAAACATGGCCAGGACGGTTCAGGTCACTCGGTTTCGCATTATCAGCAATAGCAGTACGGATGGTGGTGATACGGTCTTTGGCGGAAACACCGGTCGTCACACCCTGTGCTGCTTCGATGGTCACGGTAAAACCGGTGCCGAATGAGCTGGTGTTGTTGTCCACCATCATCGGAAGGTCGAGTTGCTGACGGCGTTCTTCGGTGAGGCAGAGGCACACAATCCCGCTGCCGTGGCGAATCGTCAGCGCCATCTGCTCAACGGTCATGGTTTCAGCGGCAAAGATCATGTCGCCTTCATTTTCACGATTTTCATCGTCCAGTACCATCACACCGCGACCATTACGCAGTGCCTCGATAGCACGTTCTACACGCTGTTCCGGCGTGCCAAATTCAGAAAGTAGCGTCTGATTCATGGTAAAAAACCTTTATTTAAAAAATATGAGTTACCAGAATCAGGGCGAGCTTAGGAGTGCGTTTAAAACACATGGCAATAACGTGACACGGGCATAGCCCGTTTGATGTCGTTACCCTCTCCCATCCGGACTTTAACCGTCGGCCCCGGAATTACACCGGATCTGCTGACCTTTCACTTTGCAGCGAAAGCGCTCGCGGGCTTTCAGCCGAAGCTGATTTACCGCCGGTGGGGAATTTCGCCCCGCCCTGAGAATAAGCGAAGTCACTATAACGCCAATCACCTGGTCGGGCAATCAACAAAAGCGCAAATGCTTTTGCATTTCCTGCGGTGCAGATTTCAGGTTTAACCTTTTCGTTTCTGGCATTACACTTAATGCTTATTAAGACCGAATACGCGCTGTCATCGGCCCCCGTAACCAGGAAATTATCATGATCGACACGAAAAAAATTGAACAACTGGCCCGCCAGGTGCATGAAGCCATGCCGAAAGGCATTCGCGAATTTGGCGACGATGTCGAAAAGAAAATTCGTCAGGTTTTGCAGGCACAATTAACCCGTATGGACCTGGTTAACCGTGAAGAGTTTGATGTGCAGACGCAGGTGTTGCTGCGCACCCGTGAGAAACTGGCCGCGCTGGAACAGCGTCTGGCCCAACTGGAAAGCCGCAGCGCGCCACCAGCCGCCGATGTGGTTAAGCCAGAAGAAACAAAATGATCAATTAAAAAACCGTAGCGGCGCGATTTATCGCGCGTCTTTGACTTTAACGCATTCAACAATACGCGCGATAAATCGCGCCGCTACGTGACATCAGGCAGTTTAATGGCTGCGAATAGTTTTGATGATATTGGTGGTGGAGATACCATCTTCAAAGTTAAGCACCCGCACGTCGCCGCCGTTGGCCCACACTTCTTTGCTACCCGCGATATCTTCTGGCTTGTAGTCGCCACCTTTCACCAGCAGGTCTGGCAACACTTCAGCGATCAGACGCTGCGGCGTGTCTTCTTCAAATGAGACAACCCAATCTACCGCTTCCAGTGCGCCCAGGACGATCATACGGTTTTCCAACGGGTTAACTGGACGCGTTTCGCCTTTCAAACGTTTGGTCGAAGCATCGCTGTTGACGGCCACAATCAGACGATCGCCCAGCTTGCGGGCATTGGCCAGATAAGATACGTGCCCGGCATGCAAAATGTCGAACACGCCGTTAGTCATCACCACTTTCTCACCACGCTGACGCGCCTGCGCCACCGCCGCTTTTAACTGCGCTTCGTTCATCACACCAAAGCCGCTATCCGGGCGGGCGTGAATGGCGTTTTCCAGCTCGACAGTGCTCACGGTTGAAGTACCCAATTTACCCACCACGACACCGGCCGCCGCGTTCGCAAGGAAACAGGCATCTTCGAGGCTTTCACCCGCCGCCAGAACCGCCGCCAGCACGCCAATTACCGTATCACCGGCACCGGTCACGTCGTACACTTCCTGCGCCTGAGTGGGCAGATGCAGTGGTGCTTTACCCGGCTGCAACAAGGTCATACCGTTTTCAGAACGGGTCACCAGCAACGCGGAGAGATCGTAATCCGCCACCAGTTGCATACCACGGCTGACGATCTCTTCTTCGCTTTTGCACTTACCCACCACCGCTTCAAACTCTGACAAGTTCGGCGTCAGCAGCGTCGCCCCGCGATAGCGAGCGAAATCGGTGCCTTTCGGGTCGATCAATACCGGCACTTTAGCTTCCCGCGCCAGTTGGATCATGGTCTGAACGCTGTTCAACGCCCCTTTGGCATAGTCAGACAGTACCAGCGCGCCCGCCTGTGCCAGTGACTGGCGCAGACGTTGATGGATCGGCTCAGGATCAACCTGTTCAAATCCCTCTTCAAAATCGAGACGGATCAACTGCTGATTACGCGACAGGACGCGCAGTTTGGTGATGGTTGGATGGCTTTTAACCGCCACAAAATCGCAGTCCACTTTCACCTGCTGCAACGTGTTACTCAGCACACGCGCCGCATCATCTTCGCCGGTCAGGCCGATCAGGCGTGAAGCCGCCCCCAGCGCTGCAATGTTCATCGCAACGTTGGCCGCGCCGCCAGGACGCTCCTCCACGGTATCCACTTTCACCAC
Organism: Pantoea sp. X-Soil-TKNS-1279; assembly: GCF_059730565.1. NCBI lineage: Bacteria > Pseudomonadati > Pseudomonadota > Gammaproteobacteria > Enterobacterales > Erwiniaceae > Pantoea > Pantoea sp. X-Soil-TKNS-1279. Next base: position 3,704,171 of record NZ_AP035948.1, read on the forward strand.
CGGTACCGGTGCTTCAGGCGAGATACGGCTGGTGGGACCATACCAGTAGCGGTCTAACATCACGTCACCGACAACCAGCACAGCGGCCTGGTTAAATGCGGGCAGTGTTACTTTCATTCCAGAGACTCCAGACTGCGATAAAAATAGTGCGCGGATAATAGCACAGATGGCTTAGTGTTCCGCGCTGTCAGATTCAGCCCCAGCCAACCAGCGCTGCCAGCTGGCGTTGACCGTCGCGCGCTCTGCCGCGAAGGCTTCCGGCTCCACATGGCCGGGTAACTCCTGCAACGCCAGATGATGCAATGCATCACGCAGCGTGACATAGGCATGCGTCAGCGCACGCGCTTCCTCTTCCGGCATAATGTCGTGCTGCGCCATCAGCTCAAAGATACGCACATTATCTGACCAACGGGTCAGCGCTGGCTGCCGGGCGGCGTAGCCTAAGACAAGATATTGCGCGATGAATTCAATATCGGTGATACCACCTTCATCGGTTTTAATTTCCCAGCGCCCTTTATGTTTGTTGCTGAGATGCGCGCGCATTTTTTCACGCATTTCACGTACGTCTTTCTGTAGAGTATCGGCATCACGCGGCAAGCAAAGAATGCCGCGCCGGATCTGATTAAATTGCTCGCACAACGCCGGTTCGCCAAACACAATACGTGCCCGCACCAGAGCCTGATGCTCCCAGGTCCAGGCTTCATTACGTTGATAATCATCGAAAGCAGCGAATGTGCTGACCAACATCCCGGCCGCGCCTGATGGACGCAGGCGTGCATCCACTTCATACAAAATGCCTGAAGAGGTCCGGGTGCTAAACAGATGCATCACACGTTGCGCCAGACGCAGATAAAACTGGCGGCCATCAATCGATCGTTCTCCATCGGTGACCGCATCGTCCGGGCAATCATGCAGGAAAACCAGATCGAGGTCTGAGCTATAACCCAGTTCCCAACCGCCCAGCTTGCCATAACCGACAACCGCAAAACCGCGCTCGTTGTCGTTACTCAGATGCGACGGGCGGCCATAGCGCTGCACCATCATGTTCCACGCTTGTTGTACCACTGATTCGATGATCGCTTCGGCCAGCCAGGTTAAGTGATCACTCACTTTCATAACCGGTAGCGTTTCGGCGATGTCAGCTGCGGCGATACGCAGATGCTGCGCCTGCTTAAACTGACGCAATGCTTCCAGTTGCTGCTCTTCATCGTCGGTGGGAATACGCATCAGATACTGACGCAACTCATCGCGATAGGCATCCGTCGCGGTGGGTTGATACAACGTTGCCGGATCGAGCAGTTCATCCAGCAGTAACGGATAGCGCGCTAACTGGCTGGCAACCATGGGCGAAGCGGCACACAAGCGAATCAAATGACGCAACGCACCATGATATTCCGTCAGCAGTTCGAGATAGGTACTGCGCGTCAGCACGCCGAGCAGCAGCGGTGTCAGGCGATTGAGGAGCACCGCCGCATCATTGCGCGGACACACCTCGCTGAGCAGACGCGGCATCAGTTGATCAAGCGCCTGACGACCGCGCGGCCCAATGGTACGGCGGCCCACATCCAGGCGAAAGGCATTTAACGCCTCAAACAGCGCATGTCGCTGTGTTTCATCCAACTGCGGCACCAGCACGGCCAGCTCACTTTCTTCCAGCGAGTCCTGCCATAACACCGCGAATTCCGCCAGTTCACGCTGATCATCAATATCGGGTGTATCATCACCAATCAGTTCATCGAAGATGGCGCGGACACCGGCCATATGCCGTTCAAGCTGGTTAATGAGCGCTGTCCAATCCGCCATCCCCATGCCCCAGGCCAGACGCTGCCGATCCAGTGCATTTTCCGGCAGGGTTTGAGTCTGTTCATCATTCAGGCTTTGCAACAGGTTTTCCAGGCGGCGTAAAAACAAATAGGCCTCACGCAAATGCCCCACCTGCTGTGCCGTCAGTAAACCCAGCTCACCAATGGCTGACAGCGTTGGCAGCAAGGAACGCAGCTGAAGTGAACGCTCACGCCCACCGCGAATCAGTTGGAATACCTGAACAATAAATTCGGTTTCACGGATACCACCCGCACCCAATTTAATATTGTCTTTCAGGCCACGACGGCGCACTTCGCGCGCGATCATTCCCTTCATGTTGCGCAGCGACTGAATGACGCTGAAATCAATATAGCGGCGATAGACAAAAGGCCGCAGCATCTGCTGCAACTCCTGGCTCCAGCGCCCCTGGTCATCGCCCATCAGACGCGCTTTAACCATGGCATAGCGTTCCCAGTCACGTCCCTGTTCCTGATAGTAATCCTCCAGCGCCGCAAAACTCAGCACCAGTGGACCGCTGTCACCAAACGGACGCAGGCGCATATCCACACGATAGACAAAGCCATCCACCGTGGGTTGATCGAGTACTTTGATCAGACGCTGGCCCATACGAGTAAAGAACTGGGCATTATCGAGTTCACGCCGGCCACCGCGCGTCACGCCATTTTCTGGCCAGGCGAAAATCAGGTCGATATCTGAGGAAAAGTTGAGTTCGTTGCCGCCCAGCTTGCCCATGCCGAGAATCAACATCGGCTGAGCTTCGTCAGCGGCATTGCAGGGGGTGCCGAAGTCGCGGCAGCAATCCTGCCATACCCAGTCGCGTGCGGCCGTAATCAGGGTTTCGGCCAGTACGCTCAGTTGTTGCAGGCTCTCACTGGTGCTGGCCTGTTGCAGGCACTGCATCCAGGCAATTCGCACCAGCATGTGACGGCGAAACAGGCGTAGCTCGCGCATCAGGTCGCTTTCGTTACCGATGCCCGCCAGCGTGTCATTAAGCCACGCGACGTAGTGTTGCCACTCTTCAGGCTGGGGAGGTTGTTGTTGCAACTGCTGCCACCACTCAGGGTGCTGTTGCAGGTTGTCGACAATAAAGTCACTGAATGCGAGCGCGCCTGCCTGTTCAGGGGTCAGTGCGTCTGGCGACAGACCTAATTTGTCTGCCGCACTGTTCAGTTGCGCCTGCATCAGCGCGGATAACGGTAACAACATCTCCCCTCCCTGAATTTGTTTTGTGTCGCGTTAACGCGATACGCCGCTATTGAGCCAGAATGGCACCTGTTTAACCGCCTGATTCACTAAGGTATTCAAACCACGTTCCTGCTGGATATGGATAGCGTGCTGCAATGTCTGCCAGGATGACATCCAGTTGTTAACCTCTTCTGCCGGATAGGCCCCTGCCAGCAGATGGACCGCCAGCAACTGACGATTAAGGCGAGTGGCTTTATCCTGAAACTCATTAAACAACTGCACATCAACAAACGTTTCTTTCAGGTCGGCGGCGATGCGGCTCAGCATAATGTCGCTGAAGCGCTTGAAGGAACCCTGCAATTTGCTTTTGTACTTATCATCCAACCAGTTTTGCCACTGTGATTCGACCAGCCAGTGAGTAAGCGCTAACTGAGCTTCTACAGAGGCAAGAGAAAAACCGAGTTCCTGAGCCTCCTGGTCGTCATTCGTCAGCACCTCTTCGATGCGCGTCAATTTCTGACGCAAATCGCTGCTGGCCTTGCGCGGTACCAGCGCGCCGAACAGTGAAAATGTCTGACGCAGCGCGTCCAGCGCTTCCAGAACTGACGTTTTTGCTGCCGGGTTACCTCGCAACCAGACCTCTTCATGGTATTGCCAGTGATTCAGCCCCGCAGACAAAGCGTTGATCATCCCCTGCTCCACCGTCGCTTTTGCCGGTATCTTCAACAGCGGAAAGGTCCGCAATAGACGGGGTGGATTACCTTGTGCCAATTGATAGCCGCGGGCGGCTTTACTCAGGCTGCCAAGACGTAATCCCCCCATATCAATCAGCTTTGCAGCGAAACTCAGGAGGTCCGCACGGCAACCTTGTTTCAGCTCCAGCTCCACTTCATACAGCGGTTCACTGAATTCACCGGCAGCAACCTCACCACGATCAAACGCCACTTCTATTTCACTGTCAGCAAATTGCACCAGCCACATCTCACGCTGGAAATGGGTGCTGAATAACGGTTCCAGCCGCTGCTGTAGTGCAGCGACATCGGTGCCTTGCGGCCAGATTTCGGCTGGCAGCAGCGCGATGTCCAGGTCTGGCGCATCAAGATCCACGTTATATTCCGGGCGCTGGTGCAAACCACCCACGGTTTTGCCGGATGTTTTAAGTGTCATTTCATAGCGTTGATCAACGCCACGAATGCGCAGTCCCATATCCCAGCGACGCAACTGATTGTCATCGGTTTCAAAATAGATGTTGGTCAGTTCGCGTGCCGCCACATGTTGATGGGGCATTGCCGCCAGGGTGGTGGCAAGTTTTTCGGCCGCTTCTGGCGTGGCAATGAACTTTAATTCGATTTCGATGGTCATAATTTTTTTGAATACGCTGCTGGCACGTTAAGAAGTTAATCTGGCGAAGAGTAATGCACTGAATGCGCGCTGTCTTGGGTTTCTTTTGCTTTTACGACCCTTTTCGCACCAGATTGAGACCAGGATAGTTCTCATTCAGATTTATGGGAAGCCTCTCCAGACTGTGCCAGTGTTTTTACGCCTTTACCAAACTTTGATATCGAATGAAAAAAATTACTTTTGCCGCTCTTTCTTTGCTGGCTTTCAGCGCCATCTCGACAGCCCATGCTGCCGAAAAGCGTTATATCTCCGATGAATTATCCACCTGGGTACGCAGCGGGCCTGGCGATCAATATCGTCTGGTTGGCAAGCTGAATGCCGGGGAGGAAGTGCAGTTGCTGCAAACCAACACTGACTCCCAGTATGGTCAAATCCAGGACTCACAGGGTCGTACTACCTGGATTCCCCTGTCACAGCTGAGTACCGACCCCAGCCTGCGTACCCGTGTGCCACAGTTGGAACAGCAGGTGAAAGATCTCACCGATAAGCTGCAAAACATCGACAACAGCTGGAACCAGCGTACGTCGGAAATGCAAAATAAAGTGGCCAACAGCGACAGCACCATCAACGATCTGAAAGACGAAAATCAGAAGTTGAAAAACGAGTTGATCGTCGCGCAGAAAAAAGTCAGTGCCGCCAATGTCCAGTTAGATGACAAGCAGCGCACCATCATCATGCAATGGTTTATGTATGGCGGTGGCGTGTTGGGTGTCGGTTTGCTGCTGGGTCTGGTACTGCCGCATATGGTGCCGCGTCGCAAAAAGAACAATCGCTGGATGAACTAAGCACCTTCTTGTTCTTTTTCTTTAGGGGATCGTAAGATGCCCCTTTTGGCATGTCCGAATTTTGGCCAAACTATGTAACAATTAAAGTCAGATGCGTGGATGGCACGCGAAGGCAGTTGACCTCTGGAGTAGTTGAGTGAAGACGTTTCTGGTCGGTGGCGCGGTGCGCGATGCGCTGTTGCGTTTACCGGTAAAAGATAAAGATTGGGTGGTGGTCGGCACTACGCCTGATGCGATGCTGGCGCAGGGCTATCAGCAAGTTGGCCGGGATTTTCCGGTTTTTTTGCATCCGCAAAGCCGTGAAGAGTATGCGCTGGCACGGACTGAACGTAAAAGCGGCAATGGCTACACCGGCTTTGTGACCTGGTTCGCCCCTGACGTCACGCTGGAGCAGGATCTGCAACGGCGCGATCTCACCATCAATGCCATCGCTCAGGCAGACAACGGTGAGTTGATCGACCCTTACGGTGGTCAACACGATCTGGCCAATCGAACCCTGCGTCATGTCTCTGCAGCTTTTAATGAAGATCCTCTGCGCGTATTACGTGTGGCGCGCTTTGCTGCCCGTTTCGCTCACCTCAACTTTCGCATTGCCGAAGAAACCCAGGCGCTGATGCGCGATATGACCGCCAGTGGCGAACTGGCACACCTCACGCCAGAGCGCGTCTGGAAGGAAACGGAAAAAGCGCTGCTGACACGTAATCCGCAGGTTTATTTCCAGGTGCTGCGCGACTGCGGTGCCTTGCAGGTGCTGTTCCCGGAACTGGATAACTTGTTTGGTATTCCCGCACCCGTCAAATGGCATCCGGAGATTGATACCGGCATCCATTCGCTGATGACGTTAACCCTTGCCACGGCGCTCTCGGATGAGTTGGATGTCCGTTTTGCCACCCTATTTCACGACGCAGGCAAAGCGGTTACGCCGCGCGAAAAGTGGCCGAGCCATCACGGTCACGGCCTGGCAGGCGTTCCAATTGTGGCTGCGCTGTGCGAGCGCTTACGCGTCCCCAATGCGATTCGCGATTTGGCGCTGATCGTCGCCGAATTTCACGATATGGTGCACACCATTGAGCGGCAGTCGGCCGAGATGTTGGTTACGTTATTCGATCGCGTCGACGCCTGGCGCAAGCCACAGCGTGTGGAGCAACTGGCGCTGACCAGTGAAGCTGATGCCCGTGGTCGTGCCGGTCTGGAGAGCAACGCTTATCCGCAGGGAGATTATCTGCGCAAGGCTTTTGCCCTGGCACAGGCCGTACCAACCAAAGCGGTGATTGAGGCTGGATTCAAAGGGGCAGAAGTACGGGAAGAATTAACCCGTCGGCGCAGAGTCGCGGTGCAGGAAGGATTGATCGATACGCGGCCAGCCTGAGCTGGCCGCGCAAGGTCTTACATAAACAGCATGTAAACCACGCCCGCAATAATAAAGCGGTAGATGGCGAATGAGACAAACGAGATACGTTTAATCAGTTCCAGGAAGGCTTTGATCGCAATCAGCGCCACCACGAAAGCGGTCACAAAACCGACGGCGAACATCGGCAGATCCTGCATCGTCAGAAAACTCATACTCTTGTAGAGATCCAGCGCCGTTGCACCCATCATCATCGGCACCGCAAGAATGAACGAGAACTCCGATGCCGCATAGCGGCTCACACCCATCAGCATACCGCCTGAGATGGTTGCACCAGAACGTGAGAAACCAGGCCACAGCGCCAGACACTGGAAGCAACCAATCATGAATGCCTGGCGGTAGGTGATATCGTCAATCCCGACCGCTTTCGGCTGCTTAGGTTTGAGCAGTTCCGCTGCCAACAGCAGCACGCCTCCGACCACCAGTGCATACATCACGTTGATCGGGTTAAACAGGGTTTTGATTTGATCGTGCAACACCAGACCAACCACCACCGCCGGGACCATACCCAGCAGGATATGGATCAGGGTCAGATGACCTTTACCCGTACCTTCATGTTTGACTTCACCAAAGTGAATACCGATTAAGCCAAAGAGCCGACGCCAGAACATCACCACGACAGCAAGAATGGAACCGAGCTGAATCACCACTTCAAAGGTTTCGGCGGTTTCACCCTCAAAGCCTAACAGGTGGCCAACAATAATCATGTGGCCAGTGGATGAGACCGGTAAGAACTCGGTCAGACCTTCCACTATCCCCAGGATTGCAGCTACCCAAAGCTGATGAATATCTGCCATCAACATTTTCCTCTATCCGTTTTAAACAGTAAAAAGGCGGTCGCATCTGCTTACCGCCTTAAATTATGCCTGCGCCAGTCTGAAGGAAACCTTAAGGTTTCCGGCAACTAAGCCGCACTAAGCGCGGCGGCTGCAACTAAGACACACCATAATTTGGTTTGGTTTCATTGTGATGGCAATCACATCGGATTTATTTAGGAATAGTCCCGCGCTCAATACGCACGCCAACCGTTGCTGCCTGCGCTACAGCCCCCGGTTTGCCTACACGGATGCGTACGCCGGGCGTTTTGAAACGGTTCATCAACAGATCCGCAATTTCTTCTGCCACGCGTTCAACCAGGGCAAAACGCTGGCCGTTAAGATGGTTTAAAATAGCTTCGGTGACGTCAGCATAGCTGAGGCAATCATTAACATCGTCGCTGGCAGCCGCCTGACGGTTGTCCCACGCCATTTCGACATCGAGCACCAGCTTCTGCTGCATGCCCTGCTCCCAGTCGTAAACGCCAATGGTGGTGAACACGGTGAGTTGCTCGATAAATACGATATCCATGATGTAGTCTCTGTTTTTGGCTATGCCGGATACCACTTCCGGCGGATTATGCGTATTATCCACACTTACCGATAACAAAACGACCCTACAGGAACGGTATGGAACTATGAGTGCTATCGCGCTTGGTATGATTATTTTCGCGTATCTTTGCGGCTCCATTTCCAGCGCGATACTGGTATGCAAACTCGCTGGCCTGCCCGATCCGCGCACCCAAGGCTCCGGGAATCCGGGCGCAACAAATGTGTTGCGCATTGGCGGGAAAGTGCCTGCGGCAGCTGTGCTGATCTTCGATATCGCCAAAGGTATGTTACCCGTTTGGATTGCTTATCTGTTGCATGTTGCTCCCCTCTATCTTGGCCTGACGGCCATCGCCGCCTGTCTCGGTCACATCTATCCGGTATTCTTTCGTTTTCGCGGCGGTAAAGGCGTGGCGACGGCATTTGGTGCCATCGCACCGATTGGCTGGGACCTGACCGGGTTGATGACCGGAACCTGGCTGCTGACAGTGCTGCTGAGTGGCTATTCTTCACTGGGTGCGATTGTCAGTGCGTTGATCGCGCCGTTTTACGTCTGGTGGTTTAAGCCACAATTCACCTTTCCAGTTTCGATGCTTTCCTGCCTGATTTTGTTACGCCATCACGACAACATTCAGCGCCTGTGGCGCGGCCAGGAAAACAAAATCTGGAAGCGGAAAAAGAAGACGAAGGAATAAAAAACGGCACAATTTCTAATAACCGCTAGGTATTGGCAGTATTTCATAAGTGATAATTCCTGAGGGCGTTAAATGTGGCAGGTAGCAAATGGAGGATCTGTGATGAGATCCGATAGAAAATGGCATCCCTTATTCCTGAGTACAGGACCAGCCTTACTCATCTTAAACACGCTGAAAACCGTGCTGCTATAGATGTCATATTATTCTGGATTTGACCCTATATATCCAGACGCCTTTTCTCTCTTACGGTTGTGATAACTTTCTACGTATATATTCCTTCGGCGAGCGATATCCCAGCGCGCTGTGCGGGTGATGTTCATTGTAATGACTGAACGCCACCGTCAGGTTCATCAGCGCCACCTGGCTGTCTGGCTTTGGCATCACGCTGATGTAATCCCGCTTTATCGTCTTCACGAAGCTTTCTGCTATGCCATTACTTTCCGGGCTGCGCACTGCGGTCGTGCAGGGCTCAAGCCCCAGCATTCGTGCGAACGCCCGCGTTTCATGCGCTCTGTAGGCTGAACCGTTGTCTGTCAGCCATTCCACCGGTTCTGACGGCAGATGCTGGCCGAAGCGTTTTTCGACCGCGCCCAGCATGACGTCCTGTACCGTTTCTTTATCATAGCCACCGGTGCTCACTGCCCAGTCGATGATTTCCCGATCGCAGCAGCCCTGTGCGAAGGTTACCCGTAGCTTTTCACCATTGTCACAACGGAACTCAAAGCCATCTGAACACCAGCGACGGTTGCTCTCATTGACCGACACGCGTCCTTTATGTGCACGCCTACGCTGAGGATCAGCGGGTTTGCGCTCCAGCAGCAGGTGGTGAGTCCGCATGATCCGGTACGCGCGTTTTGCGTTAACAACAGGAAGCGCGTCCCGTTCCGACTGTCGTCGCAACAATGCCCATATGCGGCGATAGCCATATGTGGGCAGTTCCGCCACCATTGCATGTATCCGGGATAACACGGCCGTATCATCAAAGCTGGCCTGCAACCGGCTATCCTGCCAGTCCGGTGAGCGGTTGACCCTGAGACTCAGCTGCGCACGCGACACACCAATACTGCGGCAGACGTCGTTTATTCGTCTTCCCCAGGCAACAAGGGCGCATGAGCAATCCATTTTTTTGTCCGGCCGAACTCCACGGCTTCTTTCAGTATCTCGGCTTCCATCGTTTTTTTGCCCAGAAGACGCTGAAGTTCGCGGATCTGCTTATTGGCAGCAGCAAGTTCGGAAGCGGGAACAACTTCTCCGCCTGAAGTCACGGCGTTCAGTGAGCCGTCTTCATACTGCCTGCGCCACTTGAAGATCTGATTAGCATTGATACCGTGCAGCCGCGCGACGTGAGACACGGTCATGCCCGGCTCCATAGTCTGCTGAATAATAGCTATTTTTTCCTGCGGAGTGCGGCGCCGACGCCGCTCAGGCCCTGATAACACTTCAACCATCTTATTATTCTGACTGGTGTTAAACATAGTTCCAAGACTACCTCTTATTTTAAGAGAGGCGAAGTGTCTGGTGATCTAAGGGGCTAATCTAGGATTCCAGTGGAACGCAATGAATACTATAGGGATGATTTATCAAGTTGTCGCATAGGTACTTCCCAAAACAGTGTTATGTGAGTGTGTTTGAGCGCTTCAGGCTGAACAGATTACTTGCCTGCAAACTCTGAGTGGCATCAGGAAAATAGGACTTAACGTATAAGTTATTTTCCCTTTTAGGCTGGGCTATTACCTGTCTTAAATTCCTTCAAAACAGGTAATAGTCATAACATAGGGATTCCGAATTGAATCCTAACCATTATATGCCTTTATCCAGGGGCTTCTACTGAAGTCAGCTAAATCCGGATTACCATTTTTACAATATGCAAAACGAATCTTAAGCTGCGTCATTATCGCTACAAGTAATGGATTATCGGTTGGAAACTCTATATAGAATGATGTAATTAACCCATTAGAATCGGAGTTGCCAACATGGTCACGAGGGATAGCCTGAGTGAAATCAGTTTCCGCACATATTGGTATATTAGAAAGTAAATTGCCTTCCTGTGATACCTTAATATTAAAGGGCATGCGTGCGTTACCATTAACCACTTGGGCCGTTTTAGATGCATATTCAACATTAATCAATGCCTCATTAACCGGTGGTGACACGATCGTATATACCCCTGATTGCACACTCATGCTCCAGTCGCTCAGCTTCAGCGCCGCCTTCAGGCCCGTTCCGGTCCTCTGCGCCGTGTAGGTCATGCGGTAGGTGCCGTTGCCGTTGTCCTGCCAGCTGCTGCCTGCCTTCGGCTGCGCGTTCGGTACCGTCACGCTGCTGGTGTTCAGCGCCGACGCCTGACCGCTCACCGGATTCCCCCCCGCACCCTGCAGCATCACCGTCACCGCCATGTCAGCGTTGGCGACGTAGCTGGTCTTGTCCAGCGTGATGGCAGACATCTCCTCTGCCGCCGCACCCGCCGTGATGGCATAGGCTGCCGACTGCACTGCACTGAACCAGTTCAGCTTCAGCGTGGCCCTCAGGCCCGTCCTGGCCGTCTGCGCCGTGTAGGTCATGCCGTAGATGCCGTTGCCGTTGTCCTTCCAGCTGCTGCCCGCCTTCGGCACCGCGTTCGGCACCGTCACGCTGCTGGTATTCAGCACCGACGCCTGGCCGGTTACCGGATTCCCCCCCGCATCCTGCAGCGTCACCGTCACCGCCATGTCAGTGCCGGAAACATAGCTGGTTTTGTCCAGCGCGATGGCGGACTTCGCCTGTGCCACCGTACCCGCCGTGACCGCATAGGCCGCCGACTGCACGTTGCTGCTCCAGCCATCCAGCTTCAGCGTTGCCTTCAGGCCCGTGCCGGTCCTCTGCGCCGTGTAGGTCATGCGGTAGGTGCCGTTGCCGTTGTCCTGCCAGCTGCTGCCCGCCTTCGGCAGCGCGTTCGGCACCGTCACGCTGGTGCTCAGCACCGACGCCTGACCGCTCACCGGATTCCCCTCCACGTCCTGCAGCGTCACCGTCACCGCCATGCCATCGCCAGCGACATAGCTGGTTTTATTCAGCGTGATGGCAGACATCTCCTCCGCCGCTGTGCCCGCCGTGATGGCATAGGCTGCCGACTCAGGGCGGCTGCTCCAGCCATCCAGCTTCAGCGTTGCCTTCAGGCCCGTGCCGGTCCTCTGCGCCGTGTAGGTCATGCGGTAGGTGCCGTTGCCGTTGTCCTGCCAGCTGCTGCCCGCCTTCGGCTGCGCGTTCGGCACCGTCACGCTGGTGCTCAGCACCGACGCCTGACCGGTTACCGGATTACCCTCCACGTCCTGCAGCGTCACCGTCACCGCCATGCCATCGCCAGCGACATAGCTGGTTTTATTCAGCGTGATGGCAGACATCTCCTCCGCCGCTGTGCCCGCCGTGATGGCATAGGCTGCCGACTCAGGGCGGCTGCTCCAGCCATCCAGCTTCAGCGTTGCCTTCAGGCCCGTGCCGGTCCTCTGCGCCGTGTAGGTCATGCGGTAGGTGCCGTTGCCGTTGTCCTGCCAGCTGCTGCCCGCCTTCAGCACCGCGTTCGGCACCGTCACGCTGCTGGTATTCAGCACCGACGCCTGGCCGGTTACCGGATTACCCTCCGCATCCTGCAGCATCACCGTCACCACCATGTCAGCGTTGGCGACGTAGCTGGTCTTGTCCAGCGTGATGGCAGACATCTCCTCTGCTGCCGCACCCGCCGTGATGGCATAGGCTGCCGACTCAGGGCGGCTGCTCCAGCCATCCAGCTTCAGCGTTGCCTTCAGGCCCGTGCCGGTCCTCTGCGCCGTGTAGGTCATGCGGTAGGTGCCGTTACCGTTGTCCTGCCAGCTGCTGCCCGCCTTCAGCACCGCGTTCGGCACCGTCACGCTGCTGGTATTCAGCACCGACGCCTGGCCGGTTACCGGATTACCCTCCGCATCCTGCAGCATCACCGTCACCACCATGTCAGCGTTGGCGACGTAGCTGGTCTTGTCCAGCGTGATGGCAGACATCTCCTCTGCTGCCGCACCCGCCGTGATGGCATAGGCTGCCGACTCAGGGCGGCTGCTCCAGCCATCCAGCTTCAGCGTTGCCTTCAGGCCCGTGCCGGTCCTCTGCGCCGTGTAGGTCATGCCGTAGGTGCCGTTACCGTTGTCCTGCCAGCTGCTGCCCGCCTTCGGCACCGCGTTCGGCACCGTCACGCTGGTGCTCAGCACCGACGCCTGACCGCTCACCGGATTCCCCTCCGCGTCCTGCAGCGTCACCGTCACCGCCATGTCAGTGCCGGAAACATAGCTGGCTTTATTCAGCGCGATGGCGGATTTCGCCTGCGCCACCGTACCCGCCGTGACCGCATAGGCTGCCGACTGCACGTTGCTGCTCCAGCCATCCAGCTTCAGCGTTGCCTTCAGGCCCGTGCCGGTCCTCTGCGCCGTGTAGGTCATGCCGTAGGTGCCGTTACCGTTGTCCTGCCAGCTGCTGCCCGCCTTCGGCTGCGCGTTCGGTACCGTCACGCTGCTGGTGTTCAGCGCTGATGCCTGACCGCTCACCGGATTCCCCTCCGCGTCCTGCAGCGTCACCGTCACCGCCATGTCAGTGCCGGAAACATAGCTGGCTTTATTCAGCGCGATGGCAGACTTCGCCTGCGCCACCGTACCCGCCGTGACCGCATAGGCCGCCGACTGCACGTTGCTGCTCCAGCCATCCAGCTTCAGCGTTGCCTTCAGGCCCGTGCCGGTTCTCTGCGCCGTGTAGGTCATGCCGTAGGTGCCGTTGCCGTTGTCCTGCCAGCTGCTGCCCGCCTTCGGCTGCGTGTTCGGCACCGTCACGCTGGTGCTCAGCACCGACGCCTGACCGGTTACCGGATTACCCTCCGCGTCCTGCAGCGTCACCGTCACCGCCATGTCAGTGCCGGAAACATAGCTGGTTTTGTCCAGCGCGATGGCAGACTTCGCCTGCGCCACCGTACCCGCCGTGACCGCATAGGCCGCCGACTGCACGTTGCTGCTCCAGCCATCCAGCTTCAGCGTTGCCTTCAGGCCCGTGCCGGTCCTCTGCGCCGTGTAGGTCATGCCGTAGGTGCCGTTACCGTTGTCCTGCCAGCTGCTGCCCGCCTTCGGCACCGCGTTCGGCACCGTCACGCTGGTGCTCAGCACCGACGCCTGACCGCTCACCGGATTCCCCTCCGCGTCCTGCAGCGTCACCGTCACCGCCATGTCGCCACCGGAAACATAGCTGGCTTTATTCAGCTCGATGGCGGACTTCGCCTGCGCCACCGTACCCGCCGTGACCGCATAGGCCGCCGACTGCACGTTGCTGCTCCAGCCATCCAGCTTCAGCGTTGCCTTCAGGCCCGTGCCGGTCCTCTGCGCCGTGTAGGTCATGCCGTAGGTGCCGTTACCGTTGTCCTGCCAGCTGCTGCCCGCCTTCGGCACCGCGTTCGGCACCGTCACGCTGGTGCTCAGCACCGACGCCTGACCGCTCACCGGATTACCCTCCGCGTCCTGCAGCGTCACCGTCACCGCCATGTCGCCACCGGAAACATAGCTGGCTTTATTCAGCGCGATGGCGGATTTCGCCTGCGCCACCGTACCCGCCGTGACCGCATAGGCCGCCGACTGCACGTTGCTGCTCCAGCCATCCAGCTTCAGCGTTGCCTTCAGGCCCGTGCCGGTTCTCTGCGCCGTGTAGGTCATGCCGTAGGTGCCGTTGCCGTTGTCCTGCCAGCTGCTGCCCGCCTTCGGCTGCGCGTTCGGCACCGTCACGCTGGTGCTCAGCACCGACGCCTGACCGGTTACCGGATTACCCTCCGCGTCCTGCAGCGTCACCGTCACCGCCATGTCAGTGCCGGAAACATAGCTGGTTTTGTCCAGCGCGATGGCAGACTTCGCCTGCGCCACCGTACCCGCCGTGACCGCATAGGCCGCCGACTGCACGTTGCTGCTCCAGCCATCCAGCTTCAGCGTTGCCTTCAGGCCCGTGCCGGTCCTCTGCGCCGTGTAGGTCATGCCGTAGGTGCCGTTACCGTTGTCCTGCCAGCTGCTGCCCGCCTTCGGCACCGCGTTCGGCACCGTCACGCTGGTGCTCAGCACCGACGCCTGACCGCTCACCGGATTCCCCTCCGCGTCCTGCAGCGTCACCGTCACCGCCATGTCGCCACCGGAAACATAGCTGGCTTTATTCAGCGCGATGGCGGATTTCGCCTGCGCCGCTGTTCCGGCCAGCAGTCCAATAATTACTTCATCGTATTTTTCCGGATTGCCGTTCAGCGCCGCTCTCACCTTCCAGTCCGCCGGATCCGTGCTCAACGGAGCCGTCAGGCTAAAAGTCGCCTTACCCTCTTTATCTGTTTCATGCGCCGTGGTGTTGCCTGTGCTGGTTATATCCAGCGCAACCTTTTCCATCGGCACACCATCCTGGTCAGTCACCTGCACAGTAAATACCGTATTATCCCCCACCTTCGCCTGATGCGGCGGGTCAATAAACTTCACCGTCGTCGCAGCACTGAAGGTGATACCCAGCGGCTGTGACTTTCTGCTCATACTGTCCTTCCCGGCTCCGACGCCAGAAACCCTGAGTACATCAGGCTGTAAGGAAGCCACGATGATGTCTTCACCGCTGGTTGTTATCTCGCTGAATTTCACTAGCGACCGCCCGTTGTTACCTGTCATTTGCCGGGTTTTATCCAGCTTGCCCAGCGACGGATTGCTGTGCGACCAATACACCGGCAGGTCTGCCACTGGTTTACCGTCTTGATCTAACACTGTCGCTTCGAACACCAGCGTCCCATTGTCACCGGCGTTAAACTTAAAGTTCCCGTTACCCAGATTTTCCCCACCACCGGTTACAGCGGCAATTTCCAATGTGTCGAGGTTGAGCTGTGGTCCGGTCTGCTGAGCACTACCCGACGTGCCGCGCAGTCCTGCCTTATTGACTGGCGTCACTTCGTACACCAATGTTCTGCCTGCATCGGCAGTTGTCAGTTGATATTGATGCGTGGTGGACAATATCTCTCCCGGAGTACCTTCACGATACCAGTGCTGCACAGACTCCCCTTCATCCTCCCCTTCATTGGTAATGAAGGTGTAGCTACCAGTCAGCGTACTTCCAGTTTCTGACTCCCCACTGATGCGCACATCCGTCACTGAAGGGGCAAAATCTCCCGGCTGTACCGTCAGGCGATATTCGGCCCGGCTATACAAATGTGACCGTGCAGCATCCTGGTATTCTTCAGCAGAGATGATCACTTCACCGCGCTTCAGTGGTGCTACAGTTCCACCTTGTTCACTCACCACCTGCGCAAACTCTGGTTGGCTGGAGTGATAGACAATAAAGCCGCCACGCCCGCCTTTCACTGCATGGGTATAGGGCGCGCTGCCTGCCTTCACGGTCAGTGAAATCGGCTCAAAATAGAGGCGTAGATCTTTGTCGCGCTGCTGGTACGCCAGCACGATATTGTTGTTACGGTTGACAAAATCATGACGCGCGTCTTTCAGAGACGGCAGTACTGCGGCAGCGTCTGGGTCCAGCATCTGGGCCAGACTACGTCCAAACTGCCAGTTCAGGTTAAGACCGAGACGGGTATCATCGTCCTGACCACTGATGGCACTGTGTTCCGCATTCAGTGCCAGCAGTGGTACTGGCTGCCAACGCGCACCCAGCGTCACGCCGTACGGATCGCGGCTCGTCTGGCTGCGGGTGCCGTTCACATCCACTTTGTCGCCATACCACTGAAAGAAGGTACCTTTGATGCCCAAGTGCTGGCTCACCGCAGTGTCGATGGACAGATCCCAGCCGAGTGCTGCACGCTCATACAAATCGTATAACTGCGGGTTATCATTAAGATTGTTATCACGCGACAGACGCCAGTCGCTGAGCGGAAGGTAATAGTTGAACGAGGCATGGATGTTGTCACCCCAAAGTTCGCCTCCCAGACCAAGCCGACTGTGATGGCGAGTCAGGTCGCGATCATAGAAGATATTGCTGCCCGCCAACCAATGGTCGTTCACATCATGGCGATAGCCTAACCCGGCATTGAGCTGGTTACGTTCGTTCCAGCGATGGAAACTCAGTTGGGTAAATAACGTGCTGTCTTCCCAGTCCATTAATGGCCAGAAGTAATCCAGCCCGGCATCACGGTTATGGTTGCCGGAAATGCCAGTATCGAGAGTGACTCTGGCTTTGGCACCGCCCGTGTTCAGCCACTTTTCTATCTCGGCAGTCAGCGCACTATTAACGGTACTGCTTGCCACGCCACGCGCCGCATCACCAGCGCTGCCGTGTTGCGCGGCCCCCCAAAACTGTGCCATCTGCTCACGCAATAGCTGAGCCTTTTCTGTCGCGGCATCTGAGACCGGTTTCTGATCCAGCATTGCCGGGACAATCACCGTCTGACCACGCAGGTTTTTCAGCTGCCTCACCGTTTTAAACGGGCGGTTCAGGTTGTTGAGCTGCTCCAGAGACAGTTGATGACGGAACGCCACCTCGGCGGGATCCTCGCCTCTCTTGAGGGTGTAAAGCTGGACAACAGATAAGCCCTGCATGGTTGAGGCATTGTAAGGTAACAACAACCATTGTTTAGAACTCAGGCCTGATTTACGAATGAGCTTCTTCTGTTCACGAGCCAGGTCGGCGATGGTGAAACGGAATTCTTCAGCCACCGCAGCCAGGGATTTACCCGCCGTATTATGCCAACTGACATAATACGGGCCAGTTTCTGCTGAAGGCACGAGGCTCTCTCCCCCCGAACGCGCATGTGCAGGCAGGGAAAAAAGGAAAACAGTAAATAAATAGTGAAATAAGACAAAAATAGCTTGCCAGCGTAGATAGGGGGGGATAGTCCGTTCCGTCATAACTCATTTCTCAAACCAGAGAGCCAAGGGCGTTGGATGTGGTGACTTAAACACCAAGCATCCGCGCAATTGTTTCTGGTATGCATGCCGCTGAGCTATATGCGAAAAGCGATAAAAACCTAACTAAATCATGACAATCTTAAGTTATTCTGAGTAAACAGATTCAACCCTGTTTGGATACAATTTCAGGGTTTGGTGATGTTAAATTTGGTTATTCTTTCCGTATTGAAAATTAAAGATAACGAGATTCGGCGGGAGATAATCTTACTATGGAAAATAGGACCTTCAGACAGGAACCGCAAACATCAGGCAACAATTATCAGGTTAATATCAGACTGGAATCATGAAATTTCCTGTAACACAACGAAAAAAAGCCAGCATTATGATGTGCTGGCTTTTGATTTCAGATGGCAGGCAATTCCGCCAATGGCCAACGTGGCCGGACGCTGACGCCCAACTCACCACGCGTACCCCCTTTCAGACGCACCATGCCTGCGTAAGCAATCATTGCGCCGTTGTCGGTGCAGAATTCCGGACGGGCGTAAAACACTTCGCCGCCACGGGCCTGCATCATGTCAGCCATACGCTCACGTAACGTACGGTTGGCGCTCACGCCACCCGCAATCACCAGACGTTTAAAACCGGTCTGATCCAGCGCACGCTTACATTTAATCATCAGGGTATCCACCACCGCGTCCTCGAAGGCGCGGGCAATGTCGGCACGCGCCTGTTCATCCCCTGCATGTTCACGAATGGTGTTGGCCGCGAACGTTTTAAGGCCGGAGAAGCTAAAATCAAGGCCGGGGCGATCGGTCATCGGGCGTGGAAACGTGAAGCGACCCGGTGTGCCCTGCTGTGCCATCCGCGATAGCATTGGCCCGCCCGGATAGTCGAGGCCCAGCAGCTTGGCGGTTTTATCGAAGGCTTCACCTGCCGCATCATCGATAGATTCGCCCAGCAGCGCGTATTCACCAATACCCGTGACGCTTATCAGCTGAGTGTGCCCGCCCGATACCAGCAGCGCGACAAACGGGAAGTCCGGTGGGTTATCTTCCAGCATCGGGGCCAGCAGATGGCCTTCCATATGATGGACGGGCACCGCCGGTACATTCCAGGCAAACGCCAGCGCGCGTCCAACGGTCGCTCCCACTAACAGCGCCCCGACCAGACCCGGTCCGGCGGTATAAGCCACCGCATCAATCTGCTGCGGCTGTAATCCGGCCTGTTTTAACGCCGCCTGAATCAACGGCACCGTTTTACGCACATGATCGCGCGATGCCAGTTCCGGCACCACACCGCCGTAATCGGCATGCAATTTTACCTGGCTATATAATTGATTTGCCAGCAGACCGGACGCATCGTCATAAATCGCGATGCCGGTTTCATCGCAGGACGTTTCAATACCCAGAACTCGCATAGCTTTCCTACCCTCTTCTTGCGGCGCGCAGTGTATCACAGGGAGATTACCGGCCGGACATCTTTGGGCTGGAAAAAGTGTTTTTCCGCCGCGCAAAGAGTGCGCTATACTCCACGGCCTGAAAAAACCGGCAGCCGCAATGGCAAACGCCCCTGTTGGTTTCAATTTGTCCTTGGTGCTTTACAAGCCAACCGCGGTTGGAGTAGAATTATGCACCATTTTGAAATGTGCTGGCGCCGCAGCCAGCAGCAAAACCGAATTTTATCGAGGTGAGAGTTACATGCCGGTAATTAAAGTACGTGAAAACGAGCCGTTCGACGTAGCACTGCGTCGCTTCAAGCGTTCCTGCGAGAAAGCAGGCGTTCTGGCTGAAGTTCGTCGTCGTGAGTTCTATGAAAAACCGACTACCGAACGTAAGCGCGCTAAAGCGTCTGCTGTTAAGCGTCATGCCAAGAAACTGGCTCGCGAAAACGCACGCCGCACTCGTCTGTACTAATTTCTTTCGGAGGTTCGCCTCCGCCGCGTGATCAACGCAGACAGAGTCAAGTAAGAGGCCGTGCTTTCCGAAAGGAAGCGCGGCTTGTTGCCGTTTATGAGCTGAAAAATCGGGGCTTATGGCTGGACGAATTCCACGCGTATTTATCAATGACTTACTTGCCCGCACGGACATCGTGGACCTTATCGATGCCCGCGTAAAGCTGAAAAAGCAGGGTAAGAACTATCACGCGTGTTGCCCATTCCATAACGAAAAGACGCCCTCTTTCACCGTAAACGGCGATAAGCAGTTTTATCACTGCTTCGGCTGTGGTGCCCACGGCAATGCCATCGACTTCCTGATGAATTTCGATCGTCTGGAATTTGTTGAGAGCATTGAGGAACTGGCCACCCAGCACGGCCTTGAAGTGCCTTATGAAGCGGGTAACGGCCCCAGCCAGATGGAACGCCATCAGCGCCAAAGCCTTTACCAACTGTTGGAAGGCCTGAACACCTTTTATCAGCAGAGTCTGCGCCAGCCGCAGGCACAGCTTGCTCAGCAGTATCTCGCCACCCGCGGCCTTAGCCAGCAAGTGATTGATCACTTCGCTATTGGCTATGCTCCACCGGGTTGGGATAACGCGCTCAAGCGCTTCGGTCAGCAGAAAGATGATCGAGAGTCGCTGATGGAAGCTGGCATGCTGGTTAGCAATGACAAAGGCCGGACGTACGATCGCTTTCGCGACCGCATCATGTTTCCGATTCGCGATAAACGTGGACGAGTCATTGGTTTTGGCGGTCGGGTGCTGGGCAACGATACGCCGAAATACCTGAACTCGCCGGAAACACCGATTTTCCATAAAGGCCGTCAGTTGTATGGCCTGTATGAAGCGCAGAAAAATCATCCCCAACCAGCGCGTCTGCTGGTCGTGGAAGGTTATATGGATGTGGTGGCACTTGCGCAGTTCGGCATTGATTATGCCGTTGCTTCGCTGGGAACCTCAACCACCGCCGAACATATCCAGCTGCTGTTTCGCTCGACGGAAAATGTGATTTGCTGTTACGACGGCGACCGCGCGGGTCGTGAAGCCGCCTGGCGTGCACTCGAAACCGCATTGCCTTACATGAATGATGGTCGTCAGCTACGCTTTATGTTTTTGCCTGATGGCGAGGACCCGGACACGCTGGTGCGCAAAGAGGGCAAAGTGGCGTTTGAAGCAAGGATGGAGCAGGCAATGCCGCTCTCCACGTTTCTGTTCGACAGCCTGCTGCCGCAAGTTGATCTGAGCACGCGCGACGGTAAAGCACGCCTGAGTACGCTGGCACTGCCGTTGATCAGCCAGATCCCGGGCGAGACCCTGCGCATTTATATGCGCCAGGAATTAGGTAATAAACTCGGCATTCTTGACGATAACCAGTTAGAGAAGCTACTGCCGAAACAGGCCGAGAGTGGTGCCGCACCCACTGCACCGCCACTGAAGCGCACCACCATGCGCGTGCTGGTTGCCTTGTTGGTGCAAAATCCGCAGTTCGCCGCGATGGTGCCTGCTCTCGAAGGTCTTGAGCAGTCAAAAATGGCGGGTTTGCCGCTGTTCGTGGAGTTAGTCAGCCGTTGTTCTGAGAATCCTGGCCTGACGACCGGACAGCTACTAGAGTTATATCGCGGGACAAATTTTAGTCAGACACTTGAAACACTGGCCACCTGGAACCACATGATAGTGGATGAAGAGGCCGAAGCGGTCTTCCAGGATTCGCTGGCAAGTCTTTACGATTCCGCGTTGGAGCAGCGCCTTGAAGCGCTTATCGCGCGCGACCGTACCGAAGGATTAAGTGCCGCCGAACGTCGTGAATTCTGGGCACTGAGCCAGGCACTGGCAAAGAAATAATCGTTTTAAGCGCCTTGGTTGCCGATACCGTTAAAATGGCAGGGAACCGGGGCGATAAGCATTAGCGGAACCAGGCGAGAAGCCAGGCCCGGAAAAAAGAATCCAAGCGGCTTAAGTGCCGATTATAGAAGGGCAAAAGCCCTGGCCGCGACGAAGGCAGCGGCAAAAACACAACGCCTTCACTGTTATTGTTGGCTCGCTGCCGACCGACACCAATCTAATTAACAGAAGTGTGGATACCGTCTTATGGAGCAAAACCCGCAGTCACAGCTTAAGCTACTTGTCACCCGTGGTAAGGAGCAGGGCTATCTGACCTATGCTGAGGTCAATGACCATCTGCCGGAAGATATCGTCGACTCCGATCAGATCGAAGACATCATCCAGATGATTAACGATATGGGTATTCAGGTGGTGGAAGAAGCCCCTGATGCCGATGATCTGATGCTGAATGAAAACAGTGCCGATACCGACGAAGATGCCGCGGAAGCCGCCGCTCAGGTGTTATCCAGCGTTGAATCTGAAATTGGCCGTACCACCGACCCGGTGCGCATGTACATGCGTGAAATGGGTACTGTTGAACTGCTGACGCGTGAAGGCGAAATCGACATCGCTAAACGCATCGAAGACGGCATCAACCAGGTTCAGTGCTCCGTTGCAGAATATCCGGAAGCGATCACCTATCTGCTCGATCAGTACGATCGTGTTGAAGCGGGCGAATCACGTCTGTCCGACCTGATCACCGGCTTTGTCGATCCGAATGCAGAAGAAGATCTGGCACCAACTGCGACTCATGTCGGTTCTGAGCTGTCTGAAGAAGACCGCGACGACGACGATGAAGACGACGAAGAAAGCGATGACGACAGTTCTGACGACGATAACTCTATCGATCCAGAACTGGCGCGCGAAAAATTCGTTGAGCTGCGTACACAGTATGAAACGACCCGCACGGTGATTAAAGCCAAGGGCCGCAGCCATGTCGACGCAGTTGCCGAAATTCAGAATCTTTCTGAAGTGTTCAAACAGTTCCGCCTGGTACCGAAGCAATTCGATTACCTGGTGAACAACATGCGTGAAATGATGGAGCGTGTGCGTACTCAGGAACGCATCATCATGAAGCTGTGTGTTGAACTGTGCAAAATGCCGAAGAAAAACTTTATCACGCTGTTCACCGGCAACGAAACCAGTGAAAGCTGGTTCAAAGCCGCGCTGGCAATGAACAAGCCGTGGTCTGAAAAACTGCTGGAAGTGCAGGATGACGTTATGCGTTGCCTGCAAAAACTGCTGCAAATTGAAGAAGAAACCGGCCTGACCATTGAGCAGGTCAAAGACATCAACCGTCGTATGTCTATCGGCGAAGCCAAAGCGCGTCGTGCGAAGAAAGAGATGGTGGAAGCTAACCTGCGTCTGGTGATTTCAATCGCCAAGAAATACACCAACCGTGGTTTGCAGTTCCTCGACCTGATTCAGGAAGGTAACATCGGCCTGATGAAAGCGGTTGATAAGTTTGAATACCGTCGTGGTTATAAGTTCTCAACTTACGCCACCTGGTGGATCCGTCAGGCCATCACCCGTTCTATCGCCGACCAGGCACGTACCATCCGTATTCCGGTGCATATGATTGAGACCATCAACAAACTCAACCGTATTTCGCGCCAGATGTTGCAGGAGATGGGCCGCGAACCGACGCCGGAAGAACTGGCTGAGCGTATGCTGATGCCGGAAGATAAAATCCGCAAAGTGCTGAAAATCGCTAAAGAGCCGATCTCTATGGAGACGCCGATTGGTGATGATGAAGATTCGCATCTGGGCGATTTTATCGAAGACACCACGCTGGAGCTGCCGCTGGACTCTGCTACTTCTGAGAGCCTGCGTTCCGCAACCCACGACGTGCTGGCGGGTCTGACTGCGCGTGAAGCGAAAGTGCTGCGTATGCGTTTTGGTATCGATATGAATACCGACCACACGCTGGAAGAGGTAGGCAAACAGTTCGACGTAACGCGTGAGCGTATTCGTCAGATTGAAGCCAAGGCGCTGCGTAAACTGCGTCACCCGAGCCGTTCCGAAGTACTGCGTAGCTTCCTTGACGACTGATTTGGTCCAAAACAAAAAACCCCGGCTTGCCGGGGTTTTTTATTGTCTCAGAACAACTGTAATCCTTCATATAGCTGGCGATAGGCGGCAGCCATCTCCTCCAGCGAAGCGCGATTCAGGCCGCTCGGGTTGGGCAGCACCCACAACCGGGTAGCACCGAGCATTTGCGGCTGCTCGCCCCACTCCACCTTACGCTGGCGAAATGCGCGCTGGAAGGCATCTTTGCCCAGCACCGCCAATGCACGCGGCTGGTAACGCAGCACCTTTTCCTGCAATCGACTGCCGCCATCGCGCAGCTCATCACCCGCCAGTTCTGTGGCCTGTACGGTAGGACGCTCCACCAACATGGTGATGCCACAACCCGTTTCCAGTAAACGTTGCTCCTGTTCCGGCTTGAGTTGCTCATGGGTAAATCCTGCCAGATGAATCACCTTCCAGAAGCGATTACCCGGATGTGCAAAATGGAAACCGGTGTGCGCTGAGGATTGGCCTGGATTGATGCCGCAAAACAACACCTGCAAATGCGGAGCGATGATGTCGCGAATGTTGTGTTCACTCATGCCAACACCAACCCGGCGCGTTGCTTCACTGACTGACGGCTGGCAGCCAAAATATCGTTCGCGTCGGCTTCATCCGGACAGGCGCGCGCCAGCGCCATCGCTCCCACCATCTCGGCCAGTATGCTGGCAGCAAGGGTGTCGGCCTGAGCATTACCCAACTGCTGCAAAGGTTCCGCCAGACGCTGGCGAACCGCTTCACGCCGACGGGAAAACAACGTACGCGCCTCCAGTGGTAAATGCGCCATTTCACTGGCAAGCGCGGGCAGTGGGCAACCTTCACCCGGCATCGCACGATGGATATCAGAGAGATAATTATCAATTAGCAATGCCAGGCGCTGAGCCGGGTCCTCGACCTGCACAATCACGGCGATACGTTGCGCTGAGTCAGCAAACATCTGTTCAATCACCGCCTCAACCAATGCTTCACGCGACGCGAAATGGGCATAGAAACCACCGTGCGTCAAACCGACACGCTTCATTAACGACGCCACGCCAATGCTCTCAGTACCACACTCACGCATCACTTTGGCCGCCTCATCCAGAATGCGTTGACGCGTACGCGCTTTGTGGCTCAGCTTTTCCATCTTCTGCCCCTCCTGATCATCAGTTACGACAATCATAGTAATTATTACGACCATCATATTCCAGCTTGACGAAAAATATTATGACCGTCATATTTATCACGTCAAATATGATAACCATCATTTAGAGGAATCGACCATGTCATCATCTCAACTGGCTTTGATCACCGGCGCATCCAGCGGTATTGGCGCAACCTACGCAAAACAACTGGCCGCTCGCGGTTACAACCTGATTCTGGTGGCACGCGATGCTGCCCGTCTTAACGCGCTGGCGCAGAGCTTGCGAGAATCAGCAGGCGTGGAAGTCTCCGTACTCCCGGCCGACCTCACCAAAACGCAGGATTTGCAACGCATTGAACAAGAAATTCGTGACAACCACCAAATCACTTTGCTGCTGAATAACGCAGGAATGAGCGTAGAGGGTGAATTTATTGATGCGGATATCGAACGTATTCAAACCATGCTGGCGTTGAATATTGTCGCACCAACCCAATTAGCTCATGTCGCCGCCCAGGCTTTTCGTGCGCGCGGCCATGGCACCATCATTAATATTGCTTCCGTGCTGGCGTTGATCCATGAGCGCTTTAACGGCGCATACGACGCGACGAAATCCTTTGTTTTGACACTAACGCGCGCCATGCAGCGTGAGTTGGCTGATAGCGGAGTCCACGTCCAGGCTGTCCTGCCCGGTGCAACGCGTACCGAAATTTTTGATCGTTCAGGCACCCCAATTACGACATTCCCGGCAGAAATGCTGATGGAAGTGGAAGATCTGGTGAGTGCCGCGCTGAGTGGACTGGATGCTGGTGAGTCGGTCACCATCCCGTCGCTGGAAAACACTGGGCTATGGCAGGAATTCGATAACGCCCGGATAGCGTTGCAACCTTATTTGTCGCTGAACAAACCGGCATCACGTTATCAGCAGGCATGAAGGTAACAAGCAGACAGGGCATTCCTGCCCTGTCTCAGATTCGTCCACGGATTAAGGGGATTGCTGTCACAACGGATAAGGGATCTACGAATTTTCTTATGGATATCAAGGAGTCAGATACTGCGCTAATTTCGAGCAACCAGCTATCAATGGCTGGATCACCCTGGCGAGATACTTTATAATCCCCGCTCCGCTGGCCCCTTAGCTCAGTGGTTAGAGCAGGCGACTCATAATCGCTTGGTCGCTGGTTCAAACCCAGCAGGGGCCACCAAATTTAGTGATGAAAATCATGCAATTAACCCATCTTTAACGATGGGTTTTTTGTACCTGTCATTCGGCATTGGCAGCAAAATGGCAGCAGAATTTTTCGTACCCTTTTCTGCTTTCATCACCAAGCGTATAGAGCAGTACCGGCAGCCTAGTTCGTTCATACACCGACTGAAGGTGTAGAAAGAAAAAACGTACTTCTCTTTTATAAAGTCGAAGGCACGGATATTGCTCAGCAATAGATATCTTTGAGCATCGGTTTGTGACTAAAACTTACGTTAATAACATCTCAGTGTTGAGTAATGAGAGTGTTCAGGACAGATTTGCAGCCATTCAGAGATAGGTGGCGTTGATTCAACAATACATAATATAACTTCCGTTCTGATCCACCAGAGAATATCCAAGCCCATACTTATAGGAACCTAACCACATGAAATTACATTAAAAAAACCAGGTATTGTAAATGTACAGATGAAAAAGTTAACATTGCATATATTATAATTAATGTATTAAAAACGGAGCCATTATATGTTTAGAACACCAAGAGATATTGAAACCAACTTTAGAAAATCTCTGGGAAGAATTAATCCATTAATGTGCATGGCGGATATAGCAGCACATGAAATGGTGAACATGGATAATAATGAACTATCCATTCTGACAAAAAAATACAAGCACAGCAGACTTAATATACAAAGTATCAACCTCACCGACATGAGCATATATATTAACTTAGCTCACATTGCATATATTAGCGGCCAAGCCGAAGCATTCTGTTCTGATATAGTGTTGTTTTCAAAAAATCATCATAAAAACGATGATAATTACCATATTAATGACATTGACTTTTTACGAAAATCAATAATTCTCCTCCACTCAAGAAATAACAAGACTCAAGAAACAAAACTTGCTGATAGTATTTATATGGATTATGCTGGCGATAAGGAGCTATTAATCATTGATTATTACAGGAGCATGAGAAACGTTGAACTACATGGGGGAAAAGAAAAAGAATTACATATTAAGGCGGATGAGAAAACTTTAAAATCAATCAAGGATGAATATAATTTCCTACCAAGCAAGCCATCAGCCATCACAATAAGAGATGTTATTCTTTTTTCAAAGGCTTGGCAATTTGCAGCTAAAAAGCTCTGTAGTAAAGCAATAAAGATAGACGAGGATTTTTTAGGAAAAACTTGCCAAAAGTACGCCATGCTTCGTAAGGATCGTAAACGCAATGCAATCAGACAAATGCTTAGACAAGATTACTTGCAATCTGAAGAAACGATTGATATGTTAGAGTCGAAAGGCTGGTTAGCTTAATGGTCAAAGCGGTCCGGCCCTCTTCGGAGGGCATCCTTCCAATATGTATTACGTTTTAGTACTTATTGGAAGGATAGATTCGGGGTTCGATTCCCTGGCCAGCCATATGATTTTAGAAAATATTATTGATTAAAAAACCCATAAAGTTACATTACAATACCATTTGAAATCCACTTCAAAAAACACATTAGATATAATTAAAAATTCGCCCATGTGCTTTTTCATTTTCACATATTTATAATTAAAAAATATTTTTTATTGAAACACGCATGCGATTCTTGAATGAGCATTCAAAATACAAGTACCCAACAAGAATAAATAGCCCACACAAAGCAGGCAATTCAGATCACTGCAATAATCATAGCCACAGTGGTTGCTGCTGGTTTCTTCCAGGATGCGGTGGCGCAGGTTTAACGCTGCCTGGTTTCATGATGATCTCTGACACTGTCTCATGAGATTTGAAGGTGCAACTGCAATTGATGTTCTGGCACTGGTTATAACGTTCTTTGGTTGTTGCCGATACTTGAAAGCTGCTTCGTGTATGTGCGGCATTCCCGCACAGTGGACAATTCATCATTTTACCGCCTCCAAAATCCCAATTGAGATAGATATTAAACATTTTTTCCCTTTTGCGATAGCATTCATTCCATTTCAAGGGAATCAATTTTCACCTCAAGATCCATACTGGTGGTAAAACCGCTGTCACTCAGGCTGTGCGTTAGCGTGGTGATAATCCATTCTCCCCCATCAATCTGCTGTTTAAACCCGCTCACCTTTACCGGCATTTCCGTGTAGAGATCGGCCCGCCCTCGCGCCAGTTGAATGGAAAACGTCGCCACACCACGTTGCAGACGCTCCCACTGCATTTTGGCGGCACGTTCGGCATTTGCCCTGGTGGCATAGGTTCGGCTCAGTACCAGCACGTTTTCATCCGTGCCAATCAGGTAGTCACCCTGTTTAGCCTCCGGCTCCTTCTTCGTTGCCGTACTGGTTTTGCGGCGGCGCTTCACCTTTGTCACTTCTTTCTTTGCCGGTTCGCGGGTATGTAACCAGCTGGCAATCACGCCGGTGTAGGCGTCACGGTCAGCCAAGGTAAAGCGGTGGCTGTCTCCGTCTTTGCGCTGCAACGTCATCACCGGCAGCACTTTACCGCTGGCCGTTTTGCCCTGGCCCTGACGGATAAACAGCAGGTTGCCGTTTTTGATGCAGGCAATCGCGCCACACTGCCGGGCCAGCCGCATCAGAAAGCTGGCGTCGGATTCGTTGGTCTGGTCCAGATGTTCAATTGCCATCTTTGCCACATCATCACCCAGGGCCATCTCCAGCTTGTGCCTGGCGGCAATCTCTTTCACCATGTCGCCCACAGTGGTGTCATGCCACGACTTTTCCCGCCGGGTGTTGAGGGTTTCACGAAAATCTGCGCTGCGGGCACGAAGGACAAGCCGGTCAGGGCTGCCGGTATGCTCGATTTCGTCCACGGTGTAACTGCCTTTCGGTGTCAGCAGTTGCCCCTGCCAGCCCAGCGCCAGCGTGAGCACCACGCCCCGGCGTGGCAGCTGTAACTGGCCGTCGGCGTCGTCCAGCTCAATATCCAGCTGGTCCGCTTCAAAGCCCCGGTTATCCGTGAGCGTCAGGCTCATAAGCCGCTTCTCAATCTTCTGCGTGATGTCAGCCCCTTCCAGCGTCAGCCGGAACGCGGGCGCGTTAGCAGCCCCTGTTACCCATTCAGCACCGGTCATGACAGCAGCCCACCCACAGCAGAAGTTAACTGACCGGCGGCACTGGTGGCCGCGCTTTTGATTGCCGTCAGCTGGTCGCTGAGGCTGCCGAACATCTCACCCAGCGACTCATCGGTACGCTTCAGCGTGAGCGTGAACTCAATACGGCGGCAGACGCCATCACTGAAAAACTCCGCTTTGGTCTGGCTCAGGCTCTCGATCACGAACATGCCGTAAATCGTCCCGCTACCCTCAATCAGCGGCCACGCGCGCCCCAGCTCGGCAATCTGCTCCAGCGCAAAAAGCGACAGCCGGCCGCCGGTGATTTCCGGCAGCAGCACGCCGGACAGCGTCACGGTGTCGTTATCCGGTCCGAGGAACTGCACGGAAGGGCGAAAGCCAACCCGGTTGTTGGTCGGAAACCGCCAGCTGCGCTGGAGTTGCAGCTGCTGGTAAGGGACCGTCTTCAGCATAAAAACGAATAAACCCAGCGTCATCATCATGAATCAAACCCTCCCCGGTCACTGTAGGAACTGCGCGCCCGTGCCTGTGCGTGCCGCTCTTTTTCTTCCAGCCTGCGCATCAGCTCATCCAGCAGGTCGCCCGTGTTCTGCCCCGGCTGCTGCACAAGGTGAATATCGTATTTACCCTGCATGATGATCGGCGGCCCGGACTGCCCGGCCCCGGCTGTGCCTGCCGCTGCGGTCTGCGCTTTCGCGGGCAGGGCCATCGGGTGCACCGGGCGGGCGGCGGCTGGCGCGGCGGCAACGCCCATTGCCAGCGCGGCAGAGGCGGCCAGCGAAGCGGTACGGCGGCGGCTGGTGACGCTGGCCGGGCCGTTCACAATCTCCGGCCCGTTCTCTCCCACGATGCCGAACTGCCCGGACGGGATAAACCCGCCTCTGTCATACAGCCCGGCAAAGCCGGTTGCGGATTTCTCGCTGCGGCCTGGCACAACCGGCACGGCGGTTTTATCCCCGCCAGGCTTCAGAAAGTCCGGCAGGTAGTCGGTGAGGGAAGACAGCTTACTTTTCAGTGCCTCCCACCTCTGGCTGATACCTGCCAGCAGGCCATCAATCATCTGTGAACCGGCCTCCTGAAAGCGTTCCGGCAACGCCTTAGCCGTATCGACAATCTCTTCCCATTTACCGGCGATTGCCGCTTTGATGCTGTCCCACGCCCCGGCGATGCCTGCACGGATCGCATCCCAGTTTTTATAAATCAGGCCCGGCAGGGTGTAATTCATAAATACCGACTTGATAAACGCCCACGCCCCCGAAACCGCCCCTTTGATCCCTTCCCACGCCGCCGCAGTAAAGTTTTTAATGCCTTCCCAAAGCGCAAGGAATTTTGGCCCCAGCGTGTCCCAGTGCTGCCAGATATAAAGCGCACCGGCAGCAATCAGGCCGACAACCGCCAGAATGGGGTTTGCCATCATCAGCCGCCCCAGCCACAGCACGCCATTCCCGACAATACCCATTGCACCCCGAATAAGACTGAACGCGCTGACAGCTTTGATACCCAGCACGCCGCAGCTGAGACGCAGCATCGCCATCGGACCGAGGATCGCCGCCGCAGCCAGCGACAGGGCACCCACTGCCGTGGCAGCAATGGCAAACCCGGCAGCCAGCTTGAACAGCCCCGCCGTCAGCTGCGGGTGTTGTTTAACGAACTCACCCAGTGCACCGGCAAGATTACCCAGCCAGTCCGCCAGTTGTTTCAGCGTGGGCGCAACGGTTTCACCGATGGCGGCCATTGAGTTGGTAAACGAACCGGTGGCGGCTTCCCACTTGTTACCCAGGGTATTAAGCGAGGCGTCCACGCGCTCGCGCAGTGATGCCTGATTCTCCAGCTTTGCGGCGGTTTCCCGGTAGCCATCCACGCCTTTGGTTATCATGATGTTCAGCACCTGCAACGTCTCCGCATCGTCGCCAAACATCGTTTTCAGCGTGGTCAGCCGCTGCTGCGTGCTGAGTTTTTGCAGTTGCGCCAGCTGCCCGTACATCTTATCGATGCCGCCAAACTCCCCCTTGCCGTTGGTGAAATCGAATTTCACCCCCGTCCCTTTCAGGGCCGCATTGGTCTTCGCGACTTTATTCGCGTCCATCATGCCCTGAAAAACTTTGCGGTAGGCGTTGCCTGCCGCCTCACCGGCCATGCTCGACTGGTCCGCCATCACCAGTAACGGCGCGAAGGTCTTCGCCGCCTCCAGTCCCTTCATCTTGATGATGTCCATTGCGCTGCCGATTTTGGCGTAACCCTGGAGCATATTTTCCGAATCAACGCCCGCATAAAATCCCTTCTGGATGATGTCGGTCAGCGCCATCATGTCCTTTTCGCTGGTCTGCGTCGCATCCTGCAACTTCGCGGCAAATTCTGCCGCATCCGTGGGGGCCATTTTCAGCTGCACGCCAAGATACGCGGTTGCTTCACCCAGCCCGCCTAAAATCACCTGTGCGCTCATGCCCTGACGGCGCAGCATGGTCATCATGTTCTGAAAGTCCGCCGTGGTGCCGGGCAGCTTGTCGCCCAGGCTGACGGCCAGCCGGTTGATTTTCGCGAACTCCGACGCAACCTTTGCCCCCGGCCCCATTAGTGAGGCGGCCAGCTGCGTGGCGGCGTCTTCCGACTCGGCATAAGCCCGCACCGGGGCCAGCATGGTCATGCCGGTGGTGACGCCGGTTGCCACCATGCCCGCACCGTTCCCGGCCAGGCTGTTACGCATCGCGGTTGTTTTTTCATGGCGTGCCCGGATGGCGGCCAGCTTCTGCTGGCGCTCGCCCAGCTTACGCAGCTCTCCCTGCTGGCGTTCAATGGCTCCGCTGGTCGCCTGTGCATCCGTCTTCAGACGACGTTGTGCGGCACTCAGCTGCTTTGTATCGATACCGGCGGCGTTCAGTGCCTCGCGCTGGCGCTGCACGGACAGGCGCAGGCCGTTAAAAGTCTGCTGTAACTCACTGGCGCGGTTCTTTGCCTGCTCCAGCACTCTGGCCTGTTGTGCCGTGGGCCGCGCAGTGGCGGCAAACTGTGTTGCCAGCGCGGCCGCCTCCTGCCGGGCGGTCGCCAGATTCTTTTCCGTGATGGCAAGCTGGGAACGGGTTTTGCGAAAGCCATCAATACGGCCAGCCTGCTCGTTAAGGGATTTCAGGCTGTCTTTGCTGGCCTTCAGGGCGGCGGACAGCTCCTTAGAGCCGTCACGCGCGTTACGAAAGGGGCGGGTGATTTTATCCACCGCGCTTAATACCACCTGCATACGCAGGTTTTTGTCACTCATCGTCACCGGCTCCGCTGCGAAGAATTGCCCTGTGCCGCCACTCCAGCACTTCGGGCAGTGGCATATCGTCCGTAACGGAGGGCGGCCAGTGAAACACCGTGGCGATGTCCGCCACTAAATCTTCAACCGTCAGGCCGTCGGGAAAGCCGACAGCGCCGACTTCGGCAACAAAAAAGTGACCACCTCCACCGACAGGGAAAGCAGGTCCGCCGGGTCCATTTCCACGATTTCGTGCGGTTGCAGTGCCGGTACGCTGATACGCGGCAGCACCACCATCATGGCGTTCACGTCCATGTCCATCAGCGCCTGAAGGCGGGTGCCACGCAGGGAACCGGACTGCGGTTTGCGCAGCAGCACCTGCGTGATGATTTCCTTGCCGCGCTGGATCGGCGTGTCCAGTTCGACGGTTTTTTCGGTGATTTTGTCAGTCATGATTTTGTCCGCTAAAGAGGTTAAGAGCGGCAGGGTTTCCCCTGCCGGGGTTATCAGAGGCCGAGCGCGTTACGGTGTTCTTCCATCAGGTCGGTGCCGTCCACGATGTGGATCATGTTCACGAGATCAATCTCGTAGAGAACTTCGCCGTTGATGGTCAGCTTCGCGTAGCTGTTGGTGCCGGACACTTTGGTGGTGCTGGATTCGCCGGGCTTCCACTCGCCGGAATCCAGCTCCTTGTGACGGCCACGCACCACCAGTTCCACCGCCTGAATTTCGGCGGTGTCATCGCGCTGGATAGAGCCGGTAAAGCGCAGCTGAATGCCGTCCACGGTGGACGTACCCAGCTGTTTGAACAGCAGGGACTCGGTGCCGCCGATGGTGAATTCGGTATCCAGCGCGCCGTCATCCAGTCCCATATCGATATCCACCGCACCGGCCATGCCGCCGCCGCGATACTTTTCAAACTTACGGGTGACTTTCGGCAGCGTCAGGGATTCGACCAGTCCCTGCCAGTTGTTACCGGCGTTGAACAGGTTGAGGTGTTTGAGTTTGCGGGGTAATGCCATTGGTCTGTCTCCTTATGCGCTGACGCGGCTGGCGAAATCCACCAGGTACTGGTCAGTGATACGCTGACGCAGCAGCAGGTTTTCCAGCGGCGGCACCGGCGTGTAGTCGTAATCGATCAGCAGCTTCCCGGCCTTCAGCGTGTCTTTGTCGTTCACGCTTTCATCCAGCCAGCAGTCCGCGCCGATGAGATAACCCTGATTCACCAGGCTGCGCAGCTTCGCGCGGATGCCCTCGATAATGTCGCGGGCCAGCGACGGGTTCAGCGCGCCATCCACCGCCCACATCTGCGCTTCGGCCATCGTGTCCATCAGCACCTGCGCGGTGCGGGTGTAGTTCTCAAACGCAAACAGCGGATCATCACTCAGGCAGCGCGAACCCCAGAAGCGATAGCCGTCCTTGCGGATCAGCGTGGTGATGTCGTTCTGGTTCAGCAGGCCCGCATCCGTCGCCGGGTCCTGCAAATCCCAGAACACATCCTTTGAAATGCCGGTGACGCCGTTCACGCCGACGTTTGAGAGCGACTTATGCCAGCCGGTCTGTTCGTCGATTTTGGCACGCAGACCGAGCGCGCGGGCGGTGGCGTAGGCTGCCGCGTCTGCGTTCAGTACGGTGTCAAAGCTGATAAAGTCCGGCCAGATAAGCATCCCTTCGCGCTGGCTGAAGTTGGCACGGTAGGCGATGGCCTCTTCCACGGTTTCGCAGCCGTAGGCCGACAGGTAGGAAAACGCGCGCAGGCTCTGCGCCACGCTCAGCAGTTCGGTGGCAACGGCCTGCGTATCGTGTCCCGGCACGCCGAGAATGCGCGGCTTTACGCCACAGATGGACTGTGCGGCCAGCAGCGCTTTCATGCCGGTGCGCTGGCCGTTGACCGAGCCGCCGATGATGTTGGAGGTGGTTTCCGCTTCGGTTTCACCCTGGGGAACGCGAACCACAACGGTGACGGGTTTTGACTGGTCGCCGATCGCATCCAGCGAACGGGCCAGCGTGCCGGATTCCCCGGCTTTACCGCTGGCGGTCAGCACATCGGTTAACAGCACCGGGCGGTTAAGCGGGAACGTGGCCGCGTCGGCGTCATCGCCGGTGCAGACCAGTCCCACAATCGCCGTGCTGACGGTGGTAATGGTTCGGGTGCCTTCGTTGATTTCCTCAACGCGCACGCCGTGGTGGTAATCCTGAGCCATAAAACGAATCTCCGGTTAAGGGGTTTCGCTATGGTCGTGCCTCCTTTATATAGAGGCACGTACTGGCCGTTGTGTGAAGGCTGACACATTAACCGGGCAGCTTTAACGCCTGTAACCCGCGCAGTGAAAATGCGTTATGGCGGTTTTTTGCCGGGTTTTCATGGTGTAGTATCGGAAAAACTCACTGCAGCACAAAGGTTGTGCACAACACCGACTGACACTGACCGGCAAGGTAACAGGGATGGCTTACGATAATCACTACATTGTTAACTGGATGGAAGCAGACAAAGAGCTGGCACTCAGACTGGATCGCGCGCTTAAAGGTGTCAAAGATGAGATGCTGAAAAAGGGAGAGCAGCTGTCGGATGCTTTCACCCGTGCGACCTGGTATACATCGTGTCTGACTGATAATTATCAGGATGTTTGTACCAGGCTGGGTAATGAGGACGTCAGATTCGTTAAAGGTCTGATTGAACTGGTAAAAAGAAGAGACATCATCTTTGTTCTTATCAGGCTGTATGTGGAAACTTATCTGAAGAACGAGTCAGAAGATAAAGTCACAAATATCGCTCGCGCATTATCAAAAATGGGCGCGCATACCGCCAGCGGTGTCCTGACAAGTCGGGCCCTTACTTTTGCTGTAGCACAGTCAATTGCACATTCATTCTCACTGACTTCCCATTTTGCACGTAACAAAATCGCAAATGGAGCAAATTACGCTCTCTGGGCATTAACCGGCTACAGCTACGTAACCGAAGCGGCTAAAAAGGCTGAGGAATTACAACGATTTCAGCCTGCCTATTATTATGTTCTCTACAGTCAGAATCTTGAGATGATGTATTTTTTAATCGAACCAATTATCTCCAGAAACAATCACTTCAGTACTCTTGGGAAAACTGCGACAGAACTGGCGCAAGGGCTATACAGGTTAATGCAATGATAAACAGACTATTCAAGAGAATATTTAAAGATCTCACCTGGTATTTCTCCGGGGCAATTCCCGTAATTCTGATTGTCATTTTCTCTATGGTCGCGGTGACCTACTGGGAAAAATACGCAATAAAAAGCATCGGAATATTCATCCTGGTGATGATTGCTGCATATATCTTTGTTGCTGTGAAATTCAAAAAGTAGCATCCAGATAAATGAGAAGGCTGTGAAGTTTTTCAACCCCACAGCCTACAGAAGAATCATTCCGGTTTGAGCGGCCAGGTGATATCAGGCACCGTGCTGACGTCAATGGCCTGCACTGCCTGGATGTATTTCATCCATTCGGTAAGGCGGCTTTTATCGGCATCACTGATAATGCCCAGCAGCAGCTGCGTCTGCCATACCTGTGTAACGGCATTGGCGCTGCTGATTAGCGCGCTCTTTTGCTTATCTGCCTCTGCCACTTCGGCCTGTTTCTGCGCATCAGCATCTGTTACCCACTTTTCCCCGTCCCACTTATCAAAGCCGGTCGCGGGCTGAAACGGCGTGGTATCCGCCGGGTAATCTCCTGTCTGCGTTATCACCAGCGGGGAGCCATCAGCAATGGAGTAAACCGTCTCGCCACGGTGATCGCTGACCGCCTGCCAGTTCTCACCACGCCAGACAGCGATACTGCCTGCTGCCACATCCGGCGGTGCTATGATGGTTGAGTTGGCAGGTAAGCCCAGCCCCTGCATCAGATATTCGTCCGAGGCAACGGTAAAAATACCGCTGGTAGCATCATAGCTGTATACGGTCATTGTGCCGGACGCCTTCGCCAGCCCGTCTTTATCAAAGGTCACTTTCGCCATTATGCAGCCCTCACAATGTAGTTAAATGCGACATTTCGCGGACGGGTTTCTGACGCATAGTTACCGACAGGGCCGTTATTCTGTGTTGTCCATAAGCCCGACGTGGTGCCATTGCCGAGTACCGCATCACCATTAGTCTGGGAGTTATTCGCGTCGTCAATGGGTGCCCATACGGTCCCCGCCAGAGCACCCTGCGTGTACATGTAGTGGGTATGTAGCTGCATTGCATGATCCTGAAGACTCAGCAGTGCGCGCCCGCTGTCCACGCCGCGCCCGTCATCCCAGCCGCGCAAAAATTCCCCGCGCAGGTCGGGCAGTTTCAGCGCGGGATACGCTTTCGCCAGCTCCGGGTAAGTGGTTGCGCTGAATGACGCCCCGTTACATTTAATCCAGCCTGTTGGTGCAGTGGATGCCGGCCACGGAACCGGGACGCCAACCGGCATGGCAGAACCTGCACCGAGGAGCGTCAGCCCGAGATTGCTCAGTGCTTCAGCAACTTTCCCGGCGTCTTTAATTTCGGCCAGGGCGTTTGCCGCTTGCAGGTACTGACTGTGCGGGTTTGCTGCCGCAACATGTTCTTCCAATAAGTCATCGGCATACGCTTTCACTTCAATCACGGCGTTATCGACATACTGCCGTGTTGCCAGCACCACCGCCGGGTCAATCTTCAGCGTGATGGCGTCGGTACTGTTCACGATAATTATCATGCGCACGGTCTGTGTGCGTCCGCTGCCCTCCTGTAGAGCGGGTTTGTAGGTGGGGGGCGTGTTGCATACCGCAATCAGTGTGCCGTCCTCGGCAAACAGCCCCATTTCCCTGATCCAGAATCCGCCTTCGGTTTCCGGGATCACCTGCTCGGCAATAATCTGGCTGCCGTTGGCTGTATCAATGGTCAGTGAATTGATGGCCGCCCGGCGGACCTCATGCACCAGCGCCGTCTGCGTGGCGGTTGGCGCTGGCAGCACGCCATTGCCATCACCCACGGCCATCTGTGTGATGTTCAGTTTTGTCCCCAGCGCGGCAGCATTGGCAATCTTCGCCGCGCCCAGGTTGGTGACGATTGCGTAATAGGTCTGTGTCATGGCCTCACTTCCAGCAGATCAATAACGTGAACCGCCGCGCCACCGTAAACCGGGCCGCTGACGGAGATAAGTTCAGGGGTATAGGGGTAAACGGTGAGATCGTCGCCGTCATAACTGGCGGCGGCGAGATGTGTTTCACCGCTGACCTGTAAATTGATGGACATCCCCAGCAGATGGCGGCTGCACGGTTTCGCATCGCTGATAAGCCGCTCCAGTTCCTGATAGGTTTCTTCGGTTATGCCCTGGTCCTGCACGCCGATATCCAGGCGGAACGTGCCGGGTGCTTCACCGGTCTGCCACCACTCAATGACGCGGATAAGGAAGCCGAACGGCTCCACCACGCGGCGCACCGCACTGATGGTGCCCTTGTGCTGATGGATGTAAAACGCATCCTGTACCACTTTGCGCTTGACGCTTTCCGCCCAGCTCTCATCCCAGCGGTCTACCGAAAACGCCCAGGCGAGATAAGGCAGAAAGCCGATCGGACAGGTGGCCGGATTCCACAGATCACGCAACGGCACATCCAGCCCTGAAATGCCGCTGCACGCTTCAGTCAGACGGCGCTCCAGTGCTGAGGAGCCGGGCGGTAACAGGCTGCTGTTCAGGTTCATGCGATCACCTCATCATCCGCCACCGTGACCAGCACTGACGTGCAGTTTCCGGCCTGGGTACGGTCCATGATGATGTCCGCCGCCGGTTCGGTGATGTCCACCCAGTCCACACCGGCCACGCGCAACACTGCCCCGTAGGACTCACGCCGCACGCTGCGCCCCAGCTTTTTCTGGTCAGCAATATAGGCCGTCATCGCGGCGTTCGCCGCCTCAAAGCAGGGACCGGCAGCCACACCATCGAACAGGTGCAGCTTTGCCTCCACGCGGTAATCAAAGATTTCTGCCCCCTGCACGGTCACGCGGTCCGCTACCGGGCGCACGCTCTCGGCGTTAAGTGCAGTGTCCACTACAGTCAGCAAATCCTCAGCCGCTTTACCGTCGCTCTCCCGGCTCAGTACGGTGATCACCACCTCCGCCGGGGCCGGGCTGGTTGCGGACACATCCGACACGCGCCCGTCAGCGCTGCGGGCGTGAAACTCATAAGCCGCCGTCGGACCGGCAACGGACAGCCCCTCAAAGGCAGCAGGCACCCGCAGGCGCAGCGCATCATCCGATTCCATCACCGCGTCCACCGGCGGCACCGCGTCGGTGTCGGCGGGTGTAACGGTGAGGCGTTCAACGTTATACCTGGCGGCCATCTGGTCCAGATCGCTGCCGAGCGCATACGCCACCATCACGGCCTGCGCCGCTTCATTGATGCGCTGGCGCAGCAGGATTTCCCGGTAGACGCTCTCCTGGAGGCTTTTCACCATCGGTTCAGATTCCAGCGCCAGCACGCGCCGGACTGCCGCCTGCTCATCCGCCGGGTAGAGCGCGATCAGTGCCTCTTTGCGCTCGGCCAGCATCGTTTCAAATTCCGGCACCTCGATCACTTCCGGTGCGGGTAACTGTGAAAGGTCAATTACTGCCACTACTTACCCCCGTTGGAATGGACATAGACACCGGCGAACCGTCGGCCCGCTGGCCGGTCAGTTCGACCACCATTGAGCCGTCAAAGGCGCTGGTGATGCTCATCGAGTCCAGGCGCACGCGCGGCTCCCAGCGACTCAGTGCGGTGTAAACTGCCGCCATCACCTGAAGGCGCGTCACCTCGTTTTGCGGCTGGTCAATCAGCACTGACAGCAGGGAACCGTATTCACGCCGGGCGATGCGGCTGCCTTCAGGAGTGATCAGGATGTCGCGCATGGACTGCCGGATATGGTCAATATCAGTGATGGCTTCACCGGTCTGCCGGTTCATGCCGATGTACATGGTCATTGCGGGCCGTCCGTTCTGCTACCGCCACGCTGCACACCACCGTGGTCATGCTCATCCACTACTACGCCGTTTGATTCCATTTTCCCGCCGCCCTGCGTTACGTTGCCGTTCATCACGGTTTCGCTGTTAATCTGCGTCTGGTCCGCAATCACGCCAAACTGGCCGGTTTTGAACTGAACGCCGTCCTCCGCTTCAATCAGGACGCTTTTGATGTTCTTGATAAGCAGCTGGCCGGTTTCCGGTTCGTACTGAAACCAGCCGCCATCCTGAAACACGGTAGTGCTGCCGTTCTCTGAAGTGTCCGGCGGCGGGAAGGCATCGGAATAAATGGAAGGCAGCGCAAAGGCGGTTTCCAGATTGCCGCCGAGACTCAGCAACACAACCTGCTCGCCAACAGAAGGTTTCCACCAGGTGCGGGTATTCCCGGCGCGACAGGTGAGCCAGTTAATCCAGTTGGTTTCAAGGTCGCCCGTTTTCACCCGGCAAAGCCATTTATCCTTATCCACTGCCGAGACGGTCCCGGTGCGGATCAGGTTGGTGATGAGGCGCATTATTTCAGTGAGTTTGTCGTTCATAAATCAAGATTGCATCAACTTCATACATCCTGAAATGACTCAAAGTTGTGTGGTATTCCATACAATAGCAATGACACGTAGTATGTTAAGCAGCTACATGTCAAAAACGATGCTATGGAAAATTTATGATTCTTTATAAATATGTTGACTTCAGCACAGCAGAAAAAATAATGGAAAAATCTTCGTTGAAATTTTCCAAACCTACGTCCTTTAATGACCCATTTGAGTTAACCGGCTTATTTTATGAAAAAGAGGGGCCACGCAACCAACATCTACTTAAGCTTTTAGCTGCCTCTGATTCTTATGGGATTTTATCACTCACTCGTACTCCTTTGAATCCGTTAATGTGGGCGCATTATGCCAAGGGTGACAAGATTCTCATTAGTGATGCCATTGAACTTGATAAAGGCAATAGCTCTCATGCAGGAATAGTATTTGGCATTGACGTTGATGAAGCTAACTTTAATGATGATGGGAGGAATGTAATCCCTGCGAAATATGGTAGCGTAATTTACACATCAACCAGACCAAAACATGAATTTGAAAATTCAGAATATCTAGGAATATATGAAGGGTTGCTATATAGATTCCATCCTGAGTTATTAGAGGCTTTGCAGCGAGTCTTCCTTTATAAATCTTTCCACTGGTCTTACGAGGAGGAGGTTAGAGTAGTAAGGAACGTTTGCTCAGAGCCTTTCAAAGAGATTGAGATATTAAACAGGGGGTGTTTTAAGGAAGCATATCTTGGAGTAAGAAACTCTTTTAACAAAGAATATCTTGCAGATATGAAGTTGAAAATAAATAAATCATTCCCTGACTGCAAAATTTATGTTTGCCGGTATGATAGTTCTGACTGGTTGTTTAATAGGCTCTCATTAGATGAAGCCATGAAGTAAAAATATTTTAAGTCTGCTCGGTCAAAAAGCGGATAAGTATCTCGCTAACCACACTTTCAATCTCTACATTAACTCCGAGCAGCGGACGTTCAGCATATTTCACCTCGGTTCCGCGCCGGTTTACCCGGTCCCGCAGGCCGTAATGATGCACGCGGGCCAGCTTCTGCACCGCAGGTACAAAAGCGATTTCCGCTGTGTCAGATGTTGCCTGCGCCTTCAGGTATTTGGTGGTTTTCAGCTTCGCAAACATTTTGCGACGGATACGGCCCTTTTTACTGCGGGCAGTGACTCGTCTCGGCTCCCATGCTGTCCCGTCCGGCGCGCGCTGTGCTGTGATGTTGGCCTGCTGAATGCGGCGCACGTCGCGTGCCACTTCGCGCAGCATCTGTGCCCTGGCCGCCGGTTCCAGTTGCGACAGCAGCGCATCCAGCCAGGTGTCTACTTCATGAAGATCAGCCATGTTTCACCGTCCAGCCTTCCTCTTCATCGTCCGGTGCGGGCGGCTCAGGCACCGCTTCCACTTTCATTACGCCCTCCACCTCGCGCGCGATCACCCGTTCTGTCAGCTTCAGGTTCAGACTGAGATCACAGCGGTCATTACCGAGAATATCCACCTCAAAGGTGAACAACTTTTCGCGTTCGGCGCTGTTCTGCAAGGCATCCGGCTGGTTGTCGCGCAGCCAGAACAGGATTGGGGCCATCAGCAGGTTCTGGTCGCCGCTGAAATCCGTTATCACCACGTTAAGCGTGTAGCGGTATTCCCACGAAATCGACGCTGCGGAAGTGGCGACCAGCGAACCGTTATCCACGAACAGGTGCAGCCGGTCCGGGTTATCCGCCACATATTTAACGGCTTTAGTCAGGGCGCTGCGCAAGGACTGCGGCTTGTTCATCGTCTTTTTCCTGGCAGTTCACAATGGTGTCCACCTTGTCGGCGCAGTTCGCCCAGGCGGCCTCGGTTTCATCCAGCAAAGCGTTCAGGTCGCCGTTACTGCGCGGGCCTGCCTGTTCCAGGCGGCACCGGGTGATTTTGGGACAGCCACTCACGGTAAGACTCACCTCCGGTGAGGGCCGGTCGCTGCCGCAACCGGATAACATCATCAGGCAAAGGGGTATCAGCCCAGCGGCGTAGCTCGTCATTTTCACGTTTCAGTTCCTCAATAGTGCGCTGCCGGTCACGCAGTAATGTGCTGTTCTGCTCGGCAGCGGCGTAAAGCTGCGTCTGTGCCCGGCTGCTGGTCTGCGTCAGAATGTTTAGCGCAATCAGCTGGCTGTTCTTCTGCGTTAACTTTTTGCCCTGCGCCTCAATGGCTGACTTTTGCGTGTCGATTTTTGTATGTGCGCTGCTGAGTCGCCAGGACTGCACACCCAGCGCCACAACCGCCACCAACAGGATCACTGTCAGAGTGCGCATCATCCCCGGACTCCTTTAAGGCACCATGCCAGTTCACGTTGTCGCCGGTTATCCAGCCCCTGATTAAATACGCCCAGCACATACACCCAGCGGGGCAACTGGTAACACGCATCCCGCCATCGCCCCTTCTTCAGCAGTGCCACCATCGTGGAGCCGCACACATTGCCGGTGCCGACGTTAAACGCCAGCGACACCAGCGCGTCATAAACCTGCTGTGGCATAGTGACAGCCACACAGCGCGCCAGTGCCGCCTCGACGCGTAACACGTTGGTGATGAAGTTCCCCGCCGCCTGCCGTTCGGTAATGCTCCGGCCCGGCACCACGCCGGACGTGTTGCCGATACCGTCGGTCCATTTACCCGCGTCGCACTGGTACGGCTTCAGGCGGCACCCCTCGGCGTCGGCAATGAGTTTCAGCCCCTCCACTGAGGTGTGCAGCTGCTGAAAACCCGGCAGCGTGGCGGCGATGGCCAGCACCGCGCCGACAGCACATCGCTTAACGGTTTGCAGATTCATACTCCTCCCGTGTGATGCGCCCGCGCGCCAGCAACTGATAGGTTTTGTGCTTGTAGTACCAGCTGATAAGCGCCATCAGCAGGCCGATAAACACCCCGGCCACGGTGGACACGTCTTTCAGGTCCAGTCCACCCAGCCACGCCATCACCACCGCAATGCACCAGGTGATAAAGGTGCTGATTTTTTCCCACATAGTTCAGTCCCAAAGCTGGACGACCTGCACGGTGGCCGCCGTTGTCACGTCCGGCAGCTCCACCTCCAGCCCGTGCGGAAGGATCGGACCGTGTTCCGCCAGCCCCGGATTTGCCTGTAACACCTGTTCGGTCATGCCCTGCGTGCGCCCGTAGTGACGCCAGCAGAGTGCGTCCAGCGTGTCGTACTGCTGCGCACGCACTTTCATCAGATAAGCTCTACCGTGCAGTGCGGCAGGTTCTGCACGCGGCTGATGGCCCAGCGGGCATCCCGCAACAGATCGCCGGTGGCGTCTGCCAGCTCATCACCCCGCTTCACGGCGGCGGCGGTAGCGTCATAGTCCTGATAGCGTTCATTGAGCACGGCGCGGGTCCAGCACCACACCGCATTCTGGTAGTGATGCAGGCGGGCACTTTCCCCGGCCAGTTTCTCGCCCGGCACGTCGGCAAGCTGGTTATAACCGGCCAGCTCCTGACGCTCCCGCCACACATACAGCTCGGCGTTCACTTCCGACATGGCTGTCAGTACCACCTGTTTCAGACGCTCCGGCGTCACGGTGCCGTCAACGCGCATGGCGCTGCGGAATTTCGCCAGATCAACGTCCGGCCAGAATGAGTTATTGGGGATAATTTCGGGCGTATCCTGCGCCTGCTCCGCCGCAACGAATTTCATTGCTGTGTTTCTCCTGAATAGGTGGGCGGTGGACGGGGTTTTGATGCGGCGCTGCCTGTCGCCACCCCGTGCCGCCCCGCGCGTGGGCACGTCCGGTTATCAGCTGGCGTTACGGATTTTCCGCTCCAGCTGCTCAATTTCTTTTTTCACGCCGCATTTCTCATCCAGTTGCAGGGCGCGGCGTAAGTGATTCAGTGCGGATACGGGCTGTGATTCGGTCAGCACGTTGCCAATGGATTTATGAAGACGGGCGCGTGACTGGTCCGGCATATCCAGCGAGCCGATCACATCCAGCGTCTGCATCAGCAGTTCAGCATCAAAGGGGGTATCCGCCAGAAGGGCGTTCTTTGCGGCGTCGGCCATTTCCTCGGCCAGCAGCGTTGGCACGTTGCGGTTAAAGCCCTGCGGCATCACCCAGCCGTGTTTAATGGCATGACGGCCAATCGCCAGCGCACCGGCGTAATCACCGGCATCAATGCGCCACAGCATCACGTACATCAGCACGTCGTCCTGTTGTGCGCCGTCGGCGGCCAGCACGCCTTCCACCCAGGCGGCGTATTTCGGCAGCACTTCCACTTTGATTTCGGCCTTTTTGACCGTGGACTGGATACCCTTGAGACGGCGGCGGTCTTCCGTCAGTTGCAACAGCATCAGCTCATAGCCGGACGCGTGGCGTGCAGAACC
Source organism: Pantoea sp. X-Soil-TKNS-1279 (assembly GCF_059730565.1). Taxonomy (NCBI): domain Bacteria; kingdom Pseudomonadati; phylum Pseudomonadota; class Gammaproteobacteria; order Enterobacterales; family Erwiniaceae; genus Pantoea; species Pantoea sp. X-Soil-TKNS-1279. Next base: position 3,748,066 of record NZ_AP035948.1, read on the forward strand.
GCCCATACGGGCGGACTGCTCGGCCTGAACGCGCTGGCGGTTACGCCGTGCGGGACTCAGGCTCATGCGTTATTCTCCGGTTTCTACTGGCTCGGCTTCGGTAAAGTCACCAAAGGTGATGTTCTCGACCAGCGCGGCACCGCGATAGTCTTCAATCACATAGGCTTCGTTGACCGACTCAAAGTTTTCGATGCGGTCACGCTTCGGATTGTCGATAACGGAGCGGCGGCGGGTGTCTTCCTGCCAGTAGATGGACAGGTTATCCAGACGGGTGATCAACAGGGCATTGGCCGGGAAGAACGGCGCACGCACCGCCTGCAAGCCACCCATGCGTTTCTGGCTGATGATCAGATCGGCGGCCAGCTTCTCGCTGTTGTCCTGCTCCTTGTTAACCAGCGGGAAATACTTGTCTGACAGCAGTTCACGCCCGCAGATCACCACCAGTTCATCATCGTCCTGGAATACTTCATCAATCAGTTCATTCACGGCATCCATCACCACCGCATCCAGGTTGATGTAGGTGCCGCCTTTGCCGACCTTCACTTCGCCCGGTGTGGTGGTGCCATCTTCTGCGGTGGTGCTACCCATGACGTTTTCCGGCTTGTCTTCACGCAGCTTCTGCAACCAGCCTTTATTGACGTCCTGCAACAGGGTGTTTTCCAGACGGTTGGAGGTTTTCGCGCGCTTCACGCCGTTAAAGCCGATCATGATGCGGTCCAGTGCCTGGCGTTTCACGATGGCGTTACGGATGCGGGTCTGGAAGTCCTGGAACTTCGCCCACATGTCCAGCTTGGCGTAGGTCAGAGCCGTATCGAAATTGGTCTGCTCACACTTGTATTCCACGCCTGACATCTGCGTCGGATCGGTGGGTTCGCGGTCTTTTGCGCCGGTGTCGGTGGTTCCGGCAATGGTGCCGCCCACGCCGAGGCCGAGCAGCTGACCGGACTGGTCCGGCACGCCGACCACGTTCACCTGCGTCAGGAACGCGGCGGACTGCTGAATGGTGTCCTCCAGCGTCTGCGCCACCGCCGGGTCCACGTTGAATTTACTCGACAGTTCCTCAACCGGTACGCCGTTGAGTAATGCCAGCTGCGTCAGGTAAGCGTTAAACGCAAAGCGAGTGTTCTTTTTCATGGGGTTTGCTGCTCCTTTAGCAGTTGGTCAGGTGTTCGGCTGGCGTATCGCCACCCGTTGCGCGCTGGCGGAAGTCCTTGCGGCCGTCTTCGCGTTCCAGCTGCGTTTTCATTTCGCTGAACGCCTCGCGCTGCGCTTTCAGTTCGCCTTCCAGCTGGTTCAGGCGTTCCGCCTGCCCGCCCAGCGTCTTGTCCGTGCGGGTGCTGTAGTCCTGCTGCTCGCTGGCAATCAGCTCAACCGCCTGATGCACGTCGTTAAAACGCGCGTCCTCTGACTGCTGCTGTTTGCTGAACATGGCTTTGATGCGGGTAAACAGGGCAGGTTTTTCGTCCTGCACGTCTTCCAGTTCGATCAGGGTTTCGGTGGCGGCGGTAAACAGGTTTTCCGGGTGCTGCTTACGCTTCGCCAGCGGGTTCTGCTCGGCCTTCGCGCTGAACGCCAGCATCTCGGTGCCGAGGCTTGCCGGATCATCGGTGGCAGCCAGGCCAACCAGATAGGCTTTGCCGGTGTCGGCAAATTTGGTGCTGACTTCCATTGAGGTGAACAGCTTCTGGCCATTCTTCACCAGCTCCACAAGAGAGTCCGTCGGCAGAATGTCGGCATACAGCGCCATTTTCCCGGCCAGCGGGCCGTCGGTGATTTCTTCCGCAACCAGTGCGCTTACCGTGCCGTAACGGTTAAAGGTGCTGTCCGGTGCGTAGGACTTGAGGTGCTCCAGATTGATGGTTGCGGTATACACCTGCGGGTTGTAGGCGGCTGACATCTGCACCAGCCATTCGCGGGAAATTTCGCGTCCGTCCGTGGTGGCACCTTCCACCCCGATGCGAAAGCGTTTTGCTTTTACTGTCATGAGCCAGGCTCCGTTGGAATAAGTCGTAAATCGCTTGAGAGCCTTATGTTTGCGGCGGGAGGGGGTTCGAAACAACGCACGCGCGTTGTGCGGCAAACCACACAATGACGGGCAGCGGAAAAGGCACCGGCGGGACCGTATTTTGGGGCCATGACAACGACACTCGCCCCCGAAGACCTCGATCCCCGCAGGCAGGCCATGCTGCTGTACTTTCAGGGATACCGTATTGCCCGCATTGCTGAAATGCTGGGAGAGAAACCCGCAACCGTTCACAGCTGGAAAAAGCGCGACAAGTGGGGCGACTACGGCCCGCTGGATCAGATGCAGCTGACCACCGCCGCACGCTACTGCCAGCTGGTTATGAAGGAGACGAAAGAAGGGAAGGACTACAAGGAAATTGACCTGCTGGCGCGCCAGTCAGAGCGGCACGCCCGCATCGGTAAGTTTAACAACGGCGGGAACGAAGCGGACCTTAACCCGAAGGTGGCAAACCGCAACAGCGGACCCCGTAAGCCACCGGAAAAGAATGTTTTCAGCGACGAACAGATCGAGAAACTCCAGGAGATTTTCCACAGCTCGATGTTCGGCTACCAGCGCCAGTGGTGGGAGGCTGGCAATAAGCACCGCATCCGCAATGTGCTCAAATCCCGCCAGATTGGTGCCACCTTCTACTTTGCCCGCGAGGCGTTGATTGATGCGCTGACCACCGGGCGCAACCAGATTTTCCTCTCAGCCAGTAAGGCGCAGGCGCACGTCTTTAAGCAGTACATCATTGATTTTGCCAAAGAAGTGGACGTTGAACTGAAAGGCGATCCTATGACGCTCAGTAACGGCGCGAGCCTGTACTTTCTCGGCACCAACGCCCGTACCGCGCAGAGCTATCACGGCAACCTGTATCTGGATGAATATTTCTGGATACCGAAATTCCAGGAACTGCGCAAGGTGGCGTCCGGGATGGCTCTGCATAAGAAATGGCGGCAAACGTATTTTTCCACACCGTCGAGTCTTACGCACAGCGCCTATCCGTTCTGGTCCGGCGCGCTGTTCAACCGGGGGCGTGCCAAAGCCGACCGCGTGGACATTGACCTGGCGCACGCCAGCCTGGCACCAGGCCGTTTCTGCGATGACGGTCAGTTTCGCCAGGTTGTCACCGTGGAGGATGCGGTACGCGGAGGATGTAACCTTTTCGACCTCGACCAGTTGCGCCTGGAGTACAGCCCGCCGGAATACCAGAACCTGCTGATGTGCGAATTTGTGGACGACCTCGCATCAGTGTTCCCGCTGCAGCTACTGCAAAAATGCATGGTGGACAGCTGGGAGGTGTGGTCCGACTTTGAAGCGCTCGCACTGCGCCCGTTCGGCTGGCGCGAGGTGTGGATCGGTTACGACCCAGCGAAAGGCACGCAGAACGGCGACAGTGCCGGGTGTGTGGTGATTGCACCGCCTGCCGTGCCGGGAGGCAAGTTCCGCATCCTTGAGCGCCACCAGTGGCGAGGCATGGACTTCCGCGCACAGGCTGAATCCATCCGCAAATTGACGCAACAGTACAACGTGACCTATATCGGCATCGACTCCACCGGCGTTGGCCTCGGCGTGTACGAGAACGTGAAGATGTTTTTCCCGGCGGTGAAAGAGTTTGTCTACAACCCGAACGTCAAAAATGCCCTGGTGCTGAAGGCGTTCGACATCATCAGCGGTGGGCGTCTGGAGTTTGACGCCGGGCACCTCGACATCGCGCAATCATTCATGGCAATCCGCCGCACCACCACGGCCAGCGGTAACCGCCCGACCTATGAAGCCAGCCGCAGCGAAGAAGCCAGCCACGCGGATTTGGCCTGGGCAACCATGCACGCGCTGGCAAACGAACCGCTACAGGGCGAAGCCGCTCACACCCGCAACATTATGGAGATTTTTTAAATGAGCAAACGCAGGAACCGCACGCGCACGCAGCCCGTGCAGCAACAACAGATGAACAGCGGCGCGGCAGCAGAGGCGTTTACCTTTGGCGACCCGGTGCCGGTGCTGGACCGCCGCGAGCTGCTGGACTACGTGGAATGCGTGGTAACGGATCGCTGGTATGAACCACCTGTGAGTTTTGACGGGCTGGCGCGCACGTTCCGCGCCGCCGTGCATCACAGTTCACCTATCAATGTGAAGCGCAATATTCTTACCAGCACCTTTATCCCGCATCCGTTGTTGAGCCAGCAGGCATTTAGCCGCTTTGTGCAGGATTATCTGGTGTTCGGCAATGCCTACCTGGAGAAACGAACAAACCGTCTCGGCGGGGTGCTATCGCTGGAGCCATCACTGGCGAAATTCACCCGTCGCGGCACGGATTTAGATACCTACTGGTTTGTGCAATATGGCCTGAACACCCAGCCCTATGAATTCACGAAAGGCAGCGTATTTCACCTGATGGAGCCGGACCTTAATCAGGAGGTTTACGGCCTGCCTGAGTATTTGTCGGCCATCCCGTCTACCCTGCTAAACGAGTCGGCAACGCTGTTCCGACGCAAATATTACCTTAACGGCAGCCATGCCGGTTTTATCATGTACATGACTGACGCCGCTCAGAATCAGGAAGACGTGGACAACATCCGCAAGGCAATGAAAAGCGCCAAAGGGCCGGGCAATTTCCGCAACTTGTTTATGTACTCGCCCAGCGGAAAGAAAGACGGGATTCAGATCATCCCGTTGTCAGAGGTGGCGGCAAAGGATGAGTTTCTGAATATCAAAAACGTGAGCAGGGACGATATGATGGCCGCGCACCGTGTACCACCGCAGATGATGGGCATAATCCCGAGTAATGCTGGGGGATTTGGGGATGTTGAGAAAGCAGCAAAAGTATTTGTTAGAAATGAATTAGAACCACTCCAACAAAGATTACTTGAATTGAATCGATCGACAGGAGAAGAAATCGTAAAGTTCAAGACTTACGCCTTTTAAAAAAACGCCTCTAAAATAGAGGCAAATCTATTTTAGGGATACCATCATGGAAGCATTGTGTCGAATATATTAATCAGCATAGTTGAGAAAGCTCTATCTTTGACCTCTTCATAATACGAGACTTGCAACTCTCTTCTCATCACATCATCATATTCATTTACCATTACGAACTCCTTAGCTATATCAATGTACTTCATAATAAGACTCCAAGTTTCAGATATACATTGTATCCTTTCGGTTTTAATACCACCACGCTCGCCATTCAAATTGAACACTCTAATTGTTTCCCTTGCTCTAAAATCTTGATTGGGATTCAATCCATCGCGCACATTCAAACTTCCATTAACGCCAAAATAAAAGTATAACTCTGGAAGATCAATATCCGCTTTAATTAAGTCCCCGGGGGAGTAACTCTGATTATCCTTATAAAAACCGCAGTGATCTGTTGCAGCACATGAGCCAAACAAATTACCCCATTCAAATGTCAGATGTTGATTTCCAGCTTTCGGTAAAAAATGCTCAATATGCTTATCATTGTTATCATTTATGTTTATTTTTCTCTCACAATAAGCACATCGCTTACCTTGCATTAGAACCAAGTAATCCCAAACAATTTTTTTATTTTTACCTTTTAGTTTTTTCCAATCATGTATTCTATAATCAAAATTGAGGAGCACCATCGGCCCCGGAATAATTCTATCTAAATTTTTCATTTGGCTTTCTTTTACTCCATTCTAATAAATCACTTTCTATCTTTTTTTAATTTATCTTTAAGTCTAAGCAAGTTAATTATCCCATCACATTCCATGATTAAAGGATGATTTTCACCATAATGGACTAAAAGTTTTTTTCGTATTGCAATTCCTTCAGAGGACTCTTCACTTCTATTTTCAATCAATTGCTTATAACGATTTAACCATTTTACTTCATCGACATTTGGGATTGGATCTGTCTTCATTCCATATAGGAGAGCGTAAGAGTTTTTCGTGCCCTTTGTTTGATACTCAGGGAGGCGTACTATTATCTCTTCACTATCATTATTAATAGGTTGAGTAACCTCAAGAATACGTAAGGATTTACTTGGTACCGTAGATACAACCTGAGGGCTATGAGTGGTTACAATAAATTGTATGTTAGGAAATGTTTTCCTTAAATTCCCTATTACCTCTTGCTGCCAACTAGGATGTAAATGGAGATCAATCTCATCAATTAAAATCACTCCATGCCCTTCCAGTGGGTTATTCATATCCGGATTCAATAAAGTTAATCTTCTTGACAAATCCCCAACCAAAGTGAATAGGGTTTTCTCTCCTTGTGATAACTGCTGAATATCTAACTTAACTCCATTTTTTGTTAGTAAAATTTTAACATCGTCATCTGTATACTTTAGTTCAATGTCCGTGAATTGTGGTAAGAATCGCATCAAAGCTTGGCGAACATTAAATAATATAGCTGAAGAATTGTTATTACCTTGGGGTTCGAAACCTAAACCCTCAATATCATAATTCTTTTTCTTTTCAGATAGTTGCCTCTCAAGATCTGAAATTGTTTTTTTATCAATACCTTCAATTTTCTTTAGGCTTACTATAGAATTTTCAATGCTTTTTATTTGCGCCAATAATGTATTTTCACCAGATTCATTTTCACGCAATGAGTCTTGTATAGACTTGTTACTTACAAAAATAAACCAATTTAAAAACTCCCCAAAGTCTCTTCTATCAAATTCAATGTCTTCATAGGCGTCAAATTTCGACCATCCTCGATAGGAGTTAGTATAATTCTTTTTATTATCTATCCCTGCACCATTACTAGAGCGCGCAACGGAATAATATGCCATAACAGGAAGGCTTGATCTAGGATAAAAAGAATTCAACACCCTAAATATCGAAGCCATCTCTTTAATATCTAGCAGATCATTGCTCCTTTTTTGCGCTGCACCTTCCTTGGCCCTTGTTATAAGCACATTAGAATTCATTTTTTTTAATTTAAACTGTGCCGACAGAGAAGCATAAGCAACATCATCTCTATTATTAATATCACTCTCTTTTATATGAAACCCACTTTTGTCTTCTCTTTGTATATTCGCACGCATCCAACTTAAGATGATAAAAACTGCATCAAGTATAGTGCTTTTCCCATAACCGTTATCACCAACAAAGACGGTCAATTTTGAATCCAAAGAAACATATAAGTCTCTTATTCTTTTATATTCGGATAGTGATAGTTTAACAATCCTAAATGAGTCTTTTTTTAGAGCATCATTAATGGCTGATATTTCTTCAGGTATAGTCCCTTTGGGGACATCAAGCCCCTCGCTTATTTTATTATTATAAAGTTGCATAAGAGAACGCACATCGCCCGCTTTCGCTTTAATTACCATGACTAGATCACCCCTTCAGAATTTAATCTTTCAATAATATCACTTCCGTACTTTGACCTAAGCCTAACAATAAACTCCGGCTCAACATTTATTGCCTGACCAATATACCCCCTCAATTTCGATATATCCTCGCGACTCAATACACCCAATGTATATTTATGGACAAGAGAGGAAATAACTCTTTTCCTGTGCCGTCCCAAGGATAGATTACCGTCATTATTAATAACAATACCGGTTACGTGCCTATTATGGGCCTTTGAAGAAAAAACTGTTTTTGACTCATTTACACTGATTCCCTTAGAATGCTTTGCAAGCATACTTCTCACTAACTTGGGGACTAAAAAAAGCACCCCCTTTTTGTTAGTGGAAAATGTTAAATCATCTGCATAACGCGAATATGATATGCCATTTCCTAAGCACCAACGGGTTAAAGCTGAATCAAAATCGTACATAACAAAGTTGCTTATGAAAGGTGATGATGGGGCGCCCACACTTAATACTAAGGTCACACTTCTTTTCTTCCCTGGTTTCCAAAAAAGCATTCCCTCAAGAAAAGATTTATCTGTGAGTGATAATTCTATTCCAGCAGAAGACAACTTTTCGAAAAAAAGAACTGGCTTTATTTTATTAAAGAAATTTTGAAAATCCATCTTGAGAAAATAAGAATTTTTCTTATGGAAATCTGCATTATCTTTTATACCTATATTCTTTCTATACGCTTTTGCGGCTTCGTGTACCAAACAACGTCCAGCCAATAAATTCACTAAGGTCTTTTGGATATCTTTAAGTTCTTTTGTTGGCTGAGCAATAATCCTGAAACCATTATTCCTTTTAGGAATAACATAGACTTTGTATTTTTTAGGTGCGGTTTGTGCAAGGCTTAACAACTCTTGATGAGAAGTGCCATGTAACTTGCTGACGGCAGAGATGAATAGCATAAAGACCTTCTTTAGGGAGGCCCGCCTAAGCGGGCCAAGCTCTTTACTAAAGACAGCGAAAGACACGTTTTCCGACTTCGCAGACATTGGCTACAGCCAAGGGATGCGAAGGCGGAAAACGTGTCTTTCGCAACCCTTAAAGAGAACAATAAATTAGAGCCTAGCTAATCGCCCGGCTAGAACGAATTGGTTCCAAACACTAAAGAGCATGTAAATACTAATGTTGACGTTTTTAAATAGCAAGCGCGCGCTCGTACCCCCGCCACGCCTGCCCGCTTTGTGTAGTGGTTTTCATGCACCTGCATGACCATAGCAAAAGCCCGCCAGTTCTGGCGGGCCGAGGCAAATGTGATCCTCTTGGGATCATGCGATTTCATGCAGCATAGTCATGCACACTCGCAGACGGATCATCAGTACCACGAATTCCTACTCCAATTGGTTCATTGAGCGGCTGTATTCATGATTGCGCAGGCGCGCCATAAGTTCATCAGTCAGCTCTGCAACCCATTCGATAGCCATGCTCTTTTCCGATTCAGTGCAGTCACTCAGAGCAACAAGTTTTAGAAATAAATCAATACGCTGGAGCTTGACCGACTCCAAAAGAAAATCCTGCATGTTCCCTCCTTCCGTCACAATAACTGTATATGTGTACAGTATATAAAACCTGACACAATGTGAAACTCTTTTTTATCTTTCAATGGGATTGGCCCGATAAGCTCACCGATCCCATGCTTCCTCCTGCAATCTGCCGTTTTGGTAGAAAAGCCGTCGCCTGGCACCTGCATTCAGGCTACAACCTCTGGATAGGAGGCTGATTTCCTCTTCATCCCCCTCAAAACCACGCGCTTTTAGTTCCATCTCTAACCGTCGGCGCTGCGGCCCCGTACAGTTATTGACAGAACTCCAAGGGGCGGCGATGCCGCCAGAAGTACCAGCCTCCGCTGACGCGTCGGCCAATTTGGCAACCTTTTCCCACTTAACCAGCCGGGTGAACACTTCAGAGTCATGAATATGAGGCGAGTAAATCCCCTGCACGCGCTGCACGTCTTCGGCGTAGTCGTTGCCCATTTCGGTGATTTCATAACAAAGGCGGATCACTAAATCCTCCCGCGCTACTAACGGGCCGCCCTGCGCCATCGTGTAAGACGCCCAGCAGCTTGCAACCGACGCTGAAGCCAGAACCGCATCCATTTTTACGTTAGGCAACCGGATATCGCCCAGGCGGCGCAGTTCGCGCCATACCGTCACCGGTGCACCGCCAATCTGCTGAAACTGTCGAATACGCCAGCGTGATGCCCATGCGCAAACAGCCTTTGCCATTGCCCGCATATCCGCGCCGGTTTCGTCGTCTTTTTCGCCCTCCATTGCATAGCCGTCTATGTTTTTGGAAATGTATTTAGCGATGTAGCCTGTTGCGCTGCCCTTCAGGGGATCGATAGGTTCAGCATGAAAACGGGCTTTAAGCGCCTGCGGCGTGGTTAGCTCGTTATTGTCTTCCTTACAGGCATAGTGTCGCATGATCTGCTGCACGCGCTCACGGTGTTCTGGAAGCATGAAAAGCAGCATGTGCCAGTGTGGCGTGCCATCGTGGTGAGGTTCTACGACACGGAAACCAAAGACGTGAATGTCCTCGCGCGCTATCGCAGCACGAATACGTGACCAGACGCGGCACAGATAACGCTGTGTGTCCCGTGGGCTTGAGCCATTCCATTTAGAGATAAAGCCACCCTGGCTATATACCGAGTGATAACGAGATGGGGCGGTCAAAGTGTAGAACTCCCCCACACAGCCAGTTTCGTTGGCGATGTCCTCAAAACCGCGCATTCTGGTCATCAGTTCGCGGCGACGCATGGCCGGATTCGCGGTGCTACGGTTAACCATCTCATCAAGTGCAATGCGGTCGCCGGTTTCTTCGTTTACCAGGTCAAAGCGTTTGAAAAAATCACGATTACGCTTCTTCTGTTCAACCCATTCGGCCAAGGTGCCGCGCGAGACATAAGGCGAAGCAGATTTCTGCACCTGTCCAACAGCAATCGCCATATGTTCCCGTTGCAGATCGCGCATCTGTTTCAGGCGTCCACGCCACCATTCTGGAGCCATCATGCGCAGCAAACCGGATTGCGCTTTGCGCAAAGGCAAATGACCTTTGCAGGCTTTAAATTCGGCCCAGTATGGCGGCTGTGTTCCCGTCAGCGCGGCCAGTTCTGCCACGTATCTATACGCTATGCAGGTGACAGTCTGTTCATCGGTTTCCTTTGGCAAAGAAATCTTATCGACAAACTCCGCCAGACTGAGCGACAGGAACGAAGCTACTTTATAGGCAAGATCACGCACATCTTGACGGTCTAGCGTAGGCAGGCGATCAAGCTGCTTAATAAAGGGGAGTTCATGCTGTGCAGCGTCATCAAGACGATAACGGCTGCGGACAAGCTGAAGGCGTGGCAATACGCTCTGGCCGATAGTCTGGCGTAGAAACGCATTGGCACGGCGTCGGCCATTGTTACCTGAGAGGATGCGGGTATAACGATCAGCAAAGTATCCGGCCAGATAGTCCGGCATATCGTGCAGATACTGACTGCGCCAACTGTGGTCATCAGGATTGACGTTCCACAGACGACGCTCAGATAGGGACATATCCGCCGGGGCAGACATACCAAAAAAATCACGCCGTTGCTGGTTAACGGCGTGGTGTTCACCAGTAAGTAAGCCGGAAAGAGACTCAGCCATTCTTAGCCTGAGATTTTGCCAGTTCCAACAGTGCAAACTCGGCCAATGCGGCAATGCGGCGGGTTTCCGCCACAAAGCTCGTGACGTTGTTCATCTCGCCCCTGAAGACCAACTGACCGATCACGTCAGAGGCCAGATCTCGGATTAGCAGGATACGGCTGTCATAGACAGCCATAGTGACCGGCACTTGCTCACGTACACCATCAATCACCTGCCAACCGGACTTTTCCAGCACCAGCTTCTGCGGCTTACCTGGCTCGTTTGATTCCATTGCTCGCACAGAGTAGCTACTGTTGATAGACACTCTCATGGCGCAGCCTTCTTACAATGTGCACCTTTCAGCTCGCTGATTTCTTTGCAGGTGACACAAACTGAGACACCCGGCAGAGCACGACGGCGTGCCTCGGGGATCTCTTCACCGCATGACAGGCAGAAAAATTCGCTCGCCCCTGCTGGGCGTAATGTCGCGTTTGCTAGATTGCGCGCCAGCTCCTCCTGCACACGCTGCTGCACTAAATCCATTGAGTCAGCCATTAGTGCAGCTCCTGAGACTGGTTTTCAAAACGCGTGGACTCTTTATCCAGCAGTTCAATAATTTCAGTCGCCGTTAGCTCTTTTTGGCGAGCATGTATTGCAAGAGCAGCAAGACGAACAGAAACAGCCAGCGCATCATCACTACGCTGCTCACTCTTTGCTTTACTCAATAGAACGTTGAGCGCGTCCTCATCAGCTTTAAATTTTCGGGTTTCGATATTTCGCATAGTTCATCCTCCAGAATTTGGGCAAAAGAATGCCCGGCGGGTTTACGCCATCTATTTGCTTTAGGTTAATTAGTTTGGAAGCGTCAGCTTTTTAGGAAATAAGCTCACGACTGCACGAAAGTGATTCATTGCTCCAATCAGCGCTACTATCTCGTCACTCGTCAGTTCACTATATTCAACGCTGTGACGCTCTTTGCTGATATTCGCCAGGAAGAATAATGCACCCAGCGCACGGTTATTTTGTTCAAACTGTTGATCGCGTTTATTACGCATATCGCTAATAAAACGCTTTAACTCATTGCCGCAATCGCCATACATCATGGTGCGCAGCGCTGATATATGATTCAGCGCATTGGCACGCTGGCCGGCATTCATCTGAACAGTGATGTTTTCAGCTTTGTAACCCATGATTTTTGCTTCCTTTTTACGCTTAAAACTGCCAGTAGCTCGGCCTGTGAATGAGCCGGATGCCAACACCTGCGTGATTCTGTTTCAATCCAGCCATGCCCGAATTCCGCTAACTGCGGTGACGGTGATTGGTGTTTTAAAAATCTGACGAAAACCTGCATAATTGCTCCCTCGTATGGTCATTTGGGGAATCCTCATGTTGAATGAATCCGAAAAAGAACTTATCGATACGCTAAACAAAAAAATCGAACTGCTTTCGTCGAAAGTTGAAACGCAGCAAATTATCATTACTGGCCTGCTTAATTGCGTTTTAAACAGTGAACAAGTTGATGCATCTCTATTCTTTTCCGCAGCAAGAATGGAACTTGATAAACTCCCTCTTCAATCAGATTCGCTTCATCTTCATCGAGATGCCATTCAAAAATTAGTGGACCGCCTACAACAAAGTTAACAGCTCAACAACGGTGATGAGATGGGACGCTTAATCTCCTTCACATCCTCACCGTGTAGCGATGTCCCATCCGTTAAAATGAAGGTGTAACAACCTCTTTTGGCGATTGATGGAAAGCACTCAGCGACGTCTTTGTCTTTCAATACACATGGAATGCCGTTATGTTTGAATTCATAAACCAGTTCTCTTTGCATTTGTTTTAACCCAGTCCAAAAGATGCGCCCAAGCCACTTAGCACATCAGCAGTGCCTGCCAGCGCGGGGGTTGATTGAACTCGCGCCTGCACTGCAAGGGCTGCCAACGCCAGACAACGAATCCCCGCGTGGACGTTCTCGACCAGATTGCGGCGGTTGGCTGTGGTTAACTTTTCATGACTAACCACTCCGGCAGCGAGTTGACCCACCTCAGCCGTCGCTTTGAGCACATAAGCAGGCAGATTTTCCTGCGCCATTTCATTCACCGGTACACATGGCAGGCATTGCAGTTGCGCCAACGCACCATCAACCAGTGTTGAATCTTCAGTGAGGTCGGTGAGGATCAGCATTTCGCGTACGGTGAGCTGGTGCACCTGCTCAGGGTTCAGCTTGTTACTAATCGTTTGGGGATTAAGTCCCGCCTTTTTAGCCAGTTGGATAATGTTGTGCTTTGCGGAAAAAGTTCGGCACGCCTCATCAAAATGGCTATGTGTGGAAACACGAAAATCAAACATGATTATTCCCTTTCGTTATCCCAATATGGATACATCAGGCTTGCATTGCGATTTCGCAGCCAGCTGCGGCTTCGATAATGAGAGCAACCATGTTGATTTGGATAAGTTCGTTAACTCCTTCTTTCTTCCTGATTGGCAAACGGTTTTCGCGATACATCTGGCGGACGGTTCCTTCCTTGTAACCAGTGCGGCGACAGAACTCTTCTACCGTAAGGTACGGCTCGGAAATCACCAGATTGATTGATGGGCGCATTGAAAGTTTACGAGTCATGATGCAGTATTCCTCAGTTTGGGTTTTAGATCGCACTATTAAACGCTATTCATCTCATCACAGACCGAAGAATAGGATCACAAATCGGATATGTCAACGAAAAAAAACACAAATCAGCATGAGGCGAAGATGGTTCGTGAAGCTGTTGAAAGTAACAGGGGTGGGAAAGATGCCATCTTACGATTAGTTGAAGCCTACGGTTTCAATAGCCGTCAGGCGTTGTGCGCCCATTTGGGGGTTTCACAAAGCACTCTCGCGAACCGTTCAGCACGCGATACCTTCCCTGCGGATTGGGTAATCATCTGCCATATGGAAACTGGAGCATCGCTTACTTGGCTCACGACAGGCAAAGGTGCACGCTTTTCGGAGGTTGAAGAATCTCGAGTTGTGATTGCAACGCAGAAAAAAATCTCAAATGGGATTTTTGAACCGATGAATGATTTCATTCTGGATAAAGGTTCACTACCTGCCGGATTGAATGCCCCGTTTGTGATCAATGCCGATAGAACCAGCTATTTGGTTGATACCTATGAAGGGGAAATCGTTGATGGGACCTGGCTCATTGAGATTGATAATTTGGTGAGTATTCGTGAATTGGTACGTTTTCCCGGTGGGAGAATCCGCGTTGAGAATGGAAAATCTTCATTCGAATGCCTGGCGACTGACATCAAAGTCTTGGGGAAAGTCATCACTCGAACCGAGCTTCTTTAAGGTAGTCAATGGCAGTTAGTAAATTACCATCCGGCAAATGGCAGGTACAGGTTTTCCCCAATGGCCGCGACGGAAAGCGCATCCGCCGCCAGTTTGCGACAAAAGGCGAAGCACTGTCATATGAGAAATACGTAAAAGAACAGGCTCAAGATAAGCCCTGGCTGGGTGAGAAAACGGATAAACGGCGGGTAATTGAGCTGGTTGAATTGTGGTTCAACACGCACGGCATTACGTTGGCGGATGGTGAGAAGCGGCGAACCACAATGGCGTTCGCCTGCGAGGCGATGGGAAACCCACTTGCAACCGAGTTTAACGCGAAAATTTTTGCGTCGTATAGGGAGCAGCGATTGAGCGGTAAGATTACCCGATCCAGCCGAGTGAAGACGGTTACGCCTCGTACCGTAAACTTAGAACTGGCGTATTTTAGGGCTATGTTTAATGAGCTTCGCAGGTTGGATGAATGGACTGCACCCAATCCATTAGAGAACGTTCGCGAGTTTAAAATCAGTGAATCTGAAATGGCTTACCTCACCATCGAGGAGATCAGAAGTCTTCTCGTCGAATGTGAGAACAGCCGTTCTCAAGATCTGACTACTATTGTAAAAATATGCCTAGCAACAGGGGCGCGATGGAGTGAGGCAGAAGGGTTAAAGGGAAACCAAATCCGCACGGGTCAAATTATCTATGTAAAAACTAAAGGTAAGAAAAACCGAGCGGTACCAATAACTGAAAAATTACAGGCTGAACTGCCATCAAGCCGGAAAGCTCAGCCGCTCTTTAAACCATGCTATTCAGCTTTTAGAAAGGCTATGCAACGCGCAGGCATCGAGACACCGGCAGGCCAGCTCACGCATGTTTTGCGACACACCTTCGCTTCTCATTTCATGATGAACGGCGGTAATATCCTTGTACTTCAGCGAATATTGGGGCACACGGATATTAAAGTGACTATGCGATATGCGCACTTTGCTCCAGATCATTTATCTGAGGCTATGAATTTAAATCCATTAACTAGAAACTTTTAAATTTAATTCATTACTACCACAGGATACAGGCATGTCAAAGATTGATATCTGGTCTACACGTATTGCTAATTTTTCACAAATCGGAGTATTGGCTTTAGCAGTGTTTGGATATTTTTATACCGTACTACCTGTTTATCAGAAGTCATTACTTGATGAAGATATAGCAAAAAAAACCCTTGAACTGGAAAAAAAAGACAAGATTCTTTCTGAACTGAATAAAGCACTAAACGAAAAGTCGACAGAATTAAGCCAACTTTTAAAGGAAGTTAATCAAGCAAAAAGTGAAGCCATTGATGCAAAAACCAACTTAAAAATAGTACAAGGAAAATTTTCCGAGCAATATTCCGAGTTAAGAGTACATCTACTATCACAATTCATATCATTATCTTACTCAGAATGTTACAAGTCATTATCCAGCACAAATAGTATATCACAGTGCCTTAATAAAATAGCTGAGTCCTCTAACTTTCGAGAACTAAACAATAGAGATAAAGAAAAACTTAGAAAAAGCATTATAAAAGAGACACCTAAAATACTCATGGACTTCTCTAATAAAAAAGAAGAATTTGATTACACCTTAGTAAAAATAAACGATGAAGCCAACCTTATAAACAAAGAATGTGAATCCAATAAATTGAAAGATGAATACAAAGATAAATTCAAAAAAATCAACATTGATTTTGAATGTGCTAATAAGAAAAATGAATTAGAAAGCAAAAAGCTTGAGGCGAATATGAAATTGATGTTTGCCAAACAAAAGTTAATGTCAAATCATTTGGAGTCGATAGCACAACAAACTCTAAACTAACCCTTTCATTACTCATTACAACCAGAGCGCGTTATTTACGCACTCTGGTTACACCCAGCCTTATACATTAAAAATAGTTTTTTTCAAAATCATCTGCTTTACCAATAGTCGGTTTTATTTTTTCAATTACTTCTTGGCAAAGGGCAATATCCCCCTGCAGAGCCTTAATCGCTTTATCCTTGATTTTAGGGATGTTATTAAATTTTCCTTTAACCATGCCTTCAGCACCAAATGCTCCCCACTCACCCGCAGTACAAATATGAACAATGAGCTCGAAACAACTGATGTTTTCCATCAGATTTGAAATATCGCCATCGTATGAACTTGCGCTTTGAGCAAAAGAATTAGCTTCAGAAAAAGTTGAAGATCCTGCCTGTTCAAAAATTGATTGGATGACCTTCTGTCTTGCCCAGTCATGCCTTTTGACATACTTCATTAATACAGGGCTAAGTTTATATTTTTCAAGAATATCATCCAAACTAGACTTAAAACATCTATCAATGATCAACTTATCCAACCCAAGAATACTATTAGCAATCTGTACAGGGTGCCTTAAATATGTATGCTGATCGGAGGATTTTGTATTTAAAATTGTATCCTCAATCATTTTATTTAATCTTAAGTAAATAATATCCTCCATGCCATTAAGCAAATTTCCATTAGTTGAAATACACTCCATTAAACATAGTCTTTTACTTTCATCCGAGCTACACTCAACAATAACTTGCTTCTTTATTTGTTCAATAACATCATTATTTAGTGGCTTACAAGACAAACCCAATAGATATCTTTTCGCATTAAGTTTTATCTGTTCATTGGTGTTATCTAACGATTCGAGGAGTTTTTTCAAGAGATACGAATATCCATCATGATGCAGGTTCTTAACACCTTCATTTACTACAACAGCATGGTCATGAATATTAGAAGTTGGGAACAAGTATGAATTGGTTAACTTAGATAGAATTTGGTCGGCAACTTGAGTTGTTGATAAAACTGGCTTTGAAAGAAATCTGTGTATCGTTTCAGAATAAACATACCGAGCTTCTTCAGCTGTGGGTTTGTGGCCAGAAGGATGCGCAGCCTTATTCCTAAGAGTTCTTAACACTGTAAGAAAATCAGCATCAATTTCCGTAATTATTTTTTCAGCCTTTAATTTATTAAGTAGATCATTTTCATACACCTTTTGCTCATCTCTTTTTTTTGATATTTCTGTAAAAATCGATCTGGCAACTCTATTTGTAGTGGCCATTCCATCTAGCTTTTTGTATAGGTCTTCAAAGATAGCAATAAATGAAAGCACTACGCACGCTCGATGCGCCCCCGTCATATAACACGTTAGTGCTTCTCGCATATATTCTTTAAGATCAACATCAACTATATCACTAATAAGTTCTTCCATATCCCTTAGGCTTGACATGATCACTCCGCTTGTTTAATTTTTGCACGATAATACCTAGAAACACTTAGTAAGCCAAAATAATATCGGCAAATTTTGATATGATTTTAGAGTTTTTAATCTAATGCAAAGCATTAGAAGGATACTTTTAGTACATGTCTCGTCAAACAAGATTGGCAGCAAAGTGGCAGCAGAGCGCAACGCTATGCGCCACTTTTCATCACTATTCGGCCTAAAGAAAACATAAAAATCAGTAAGTTACTGATTTCACTCACTTCAAATTGGGACTCATAATCGCTTGGTCGCTGGTTCAAACCCAGCAGGGGCCACCATACTCAAACTATTTATCAGCAGCATCAGTTTCCCTTCTCCTCCCGCAGCAACTGATACCGATACTCCAACTGCCTCAACAATATCTCGATCTGAACCTGTTCACCGCTCTGATTTCCCTCGTCTTCAGCGTAACGCCGTAGCTGCTCCTCAACTGGAGGGTGCTGATTAAATGCCTGCATTACTGAAAATATGCTGGATTTCAATTCACTTACCGTCAGGTATTTGCCGCGCGTTTTATCCAGACGGTTAAGCTGTTCTGTCAATTGGTGTAACTCAGCCATTCCTTGCTGCCAGCTCTGTAAGCGCTCAAACGGAATAGCTTCTTTTACCCTACGTTGTTGTTCCATGTGCGCCTGTTGTTGCATTTGCTCATACCTGAACCAGACCACACCTCCCAACACCATCGCCCCAGCCAGTAGCGCGCAACAGGCACCGCTGACGAAAGGCTTTAGCATTGAAGCTGATGCTCCCATTGTAGGCTGAATGACATAGACTTTCGGAGTCGGCGGTTCGTAGAGAGGCTGCGGCATATTTACCGCCCCCTCCTTAAGATGCGCGATCGCAGACTTTATCTGCTCGTACAGAGCGCCTGTCTGACCTGCATCTCTCATGCCATAGCCTGTGAGCGTATCACGGAGTGACTGGAGCAATGCTTCGCTGCGGTACAACCCCGCTAACTCATCCTGATGCTGAAACATACAGCAACGCAGAAAGTTCTGGAGCCGACGTACCAGGGTACTAATGATATCCATACGCGCCGACATGGCCTGCGGCCACAGTACCGCCCATTGACGTGCAATCAGCGCCTCGAGGATACTCAAACCTTCGTTCAAGCCATGCACCCCAGCCGTGTGCATGCGCGCCAGGGTGTACCAGGAGGCGCTTTGCAACTCCACGCCATTCAACTCAAACAATGCGAGACAGAGCTTCTCGACATGTCGCCAGTCCACATCAGGCCGGGCAGGATGAGAAAGTTTGCCTATCTCATCACGCAACGTGACGTATTCGCTGAAGGTACGCGGGTCTCCACCGGTCTGGATTGGTTGGGGAGGTAGTTCGCTCATCATCCGTTGATTATCCTTTGGTTATGCGATCGCTGACTGTGCCTGTTCACGCCATCCTTCCTGAAGGGCGCTTTTCACCTGGGCCAGATGCTGTTCACTGTTGATCGCTCTCTGTTGTGCCACCACCACACCGGGTTCCCGGGTGAACTGACGCAGACTGGCAGACTCCGCCAGCAGCGGCACGGGCGCTCCGCTCTGACGGTCCACTACCTCCACGTCGTACACGGCCAGAGCCGGGGGAATGTCCCTGTCGGATTTGACCCTGAAGCGGAGGAGGACTGGCTCATCCCGGGTGACCATCCCCGGTACCTTCCCGTCAACCACCAGCGGTGCCAGCGACTTGCTGCACTTGTCGCCAAAGTAAATCATCCGGTAGCGGAAGTAGCTGCCCCAGGGTTCACGACTGCCCAGACTGGCGTGGAGAAACCAGGCGCGCGAGTCATGCACCTGGTCATCAAACAACGCCATAAGCAACCCGTCAGCAGATTCAAGCAGATCCCGGTGTTTTTGCTCCCCTGCCGCTTTCATTCTGAGGTACTCCGTCTCCTCATCATCGCTGTTCAGCAGAAAGACCACCTGCTGCGTCTTATCCACCAACACCTCCATTGCGCTGTTCAGGCTGCGAAAGACTTTGTGATAATCCTCTGCAAATTCCTGTGCCGCCTCCCTTAACTGCGTCTGCGCCATATCCGGGTCGAAATCTTTAATACCCGGCTCCGGGAGATAATCTTTCAGCCTGCAAGCAGCTCCCGGTGTTTTTGCTCCCCTGCCGCTTTCATTCTGAGGTACTCCGTCTCCTCATCATCGCTGTTCAGCAGAAAGACCACCTGCTGCGTCTTATCCACCAACACCTCCATTGCGCTGTTCAGGCTGCGAAAGACTTTGTGATAATCCTCTGCAAATTCCTGTGCCGCCTCCCTTAACTGCGTCTGCGCCATATCCGGGTCGAAATCTTTAATACCCGGCTCCGGGAGATAATCTTTCAGCCTGGCCGATTTACGTCTTCTGCCCTCCACGGCAGCCTGGTCCTTATCCCTCTGGATTCTGGCCTGCCTGCGGACCTCCGGACTGGCCTGGGTGTCTGTGGCGCGCTGATAGAAAGGAGTCTGCAACAGCGTTTTCAGCGCATAACGGTTGATGCGCCAGCCGGTTATCCAGGCCATCTGTGCATCGGCGGCCACTTCCAGGCAGACCGGGGCCTGAGTGGGCTGGTAATCAGCAGCCTGAAGATCATCAAAGGTGTCGGGGGTGGGGAGGTTAAGGGTGCGTTCGCGCCAGGCGTTGAAGCGGTGGATTAAGATTGTATCAACGTCAAAATCAGAAAGAACGTCAACACCCATTATTCTCCAATTTTGTAACTCTAAACTTTGTATCTGTATTTTATCAGGTACTTTTAACGGTGCTCCCGCTTTAAATGCCTCTGCATATAAATCGTTTAATACAATCTGTGAAAGCAGAAGGCTGTCATCGCTACCGTTAGCTTTACCCTGGTCCCCCCGTGGATACCCGCCCCCCACATCAGAATGCATGCCCGGATAAATCACCTCGACGCTGTTCGCCGGGTATTTCCCGTTGCCGCGCCGGATGGAATCCAGCGGAAAACACAGGCGCTGCTCATGGGAAGACACCAGATGCACACAGCGTTTAATCAGGCCGCCGTAGGTGGTCTCAACCGGCAGCTCCAGCGTGCCATCCGCCCACGACATATGCCCGTCAGCCAGAGGGACCATATGTGCCACACCCACCGAGGCCACCGTGTCCAGCAGACCGAGAAACTCCACGCTGAGGGGAATTTTCATCCCCTCCACCGCCAGACACTGTTCAGGTCTGTCTTCACCCGCTGCGGGAGGGGGCAGCAGCTCACTGAGCCAGCTGACAAAGGCACGCGCGGCGGCCGCTCCCCGGGAAAAGCCGTAAATATACAGTTTGATACCCAGCAACTTCGGTTTGCCCGGCTCCGGCTGCTCCAGTGCGTTTTTCAGCCGGGCTTTCAGCGCCCGCAGCTGTCGGGTAAATTCCTCATAGCGGTTATGACTGCCGCCAAAACCGAAGTGGGCCCAGCTGGTTTTCATATTTTCCAGTGCTGCGCGGCTTTCGCTTTCGGAAAGTTTCAGGCCGTCCTGACCGGGTTCTTTTAACGTCCTTTTCAGCACATCAATAATACGCAACAGCGCCCAGTTAATCCGCCCCTCCCCGTTACTGGCGAATGCCAGCCCCCATGTGCTGTAATCCAGGTCATCAATTTCCGGGAACGGCGTGCCCACGCCGGGAATATAGAATTTGAAATAGTTCTCCGCCCCGATATCGAATAACTGCGCCTGTTGTGCACCGACACCGCCCGCATAACCGCTGCCGATGGTGGCACTGAACAGCCGGGCGATATTGGTCGGATGTGGCGGGTCAGACAGATACAGGTCGTTATTCAGGTTATTGCCGGTGCCGTCGAAAAACAGGCTGATATGCAGCGTTTTGCAGCAGGGAGGCTCCACCCGTCGTCCGGCAGCCAGACAGAGTTCCTGACGATACGCCCGCTCCCGGCTGTTCTGTTTTTTGCAGTTTTCGCCCACCAGCGAGGCAGCCGCCGGTAAACGGCCCTGCGCCGGAAATGCCGGGGGATACCAGACCTGTGCTTTGTCGGTTATTTCGGACATACCTTCGGCTCCTTCATCCTGATGGGCTCTTTGATGGGATAGGACGGACTGCCATAGGTGACACAACTGGTGGTCACTTTAATTTCGTCGCAGGGCAGGAAATGGACGGTGATGCCGCAGGTATCCTGGCCGTTATAATCCGGCAGCGGCACCGTCCTGGTATGTTGGCGGTTCTGCGCCTGCATTTCTTTTTTCCAGGCTTTGTATTTCTCTCGATCAGCAAACCCCGGGAATCCTTTTGAACCGCCAACCCCGGTCTCCCAGTCCACCCTCACCGTCATCCCCGGCTGCCATTTCTCCGGTACGCTAAAACAACAGCCTCCCCCGCCACCCTGATACGGGCCGATAATATCGATGCCGGACTGACCATTGATGCTGAAGCGATTAATTGCCCAGTGGGTGTGATTAATCGCTTCAATCACTCCGGCCCCGGCCTGTGACGGCATACAGATCGACAAAAACACCAGGCCGGCTAAAAAAGCGGCACACGAAATACGACGGATTATTTCGGACATACTTTCGGCTCCTCCATCCTTAAGGGTTCTTTAATCGGGTAGTTCGCATTACGCGGCGACCAGCAACTGGTGGTCACCTTAATCTCGTCGCAGGGCAGGAAATGGATGGTGATACCGCAGGTATCCTGGCCGTTATAATCCGGCAGCGGCACCGTCCTGGTATGCTGGCGGCTCAGGGCCTTCATTTTCTTCTCCCAGGCCAGATATTTCGCATCGTCTCCGAATCCCGGAAAACCCTCCATATCACCCACCCCGGTCTCCCAGTCCACCCTCACCGTCATCCCCGGCTGCCATTTTTCCGGTACGCTAAAACAACAGCCTCCCCCGCCGCCCTGATACGGGCCGATAATATCGATGCCGGACTGACCATTGATGCTGAAGCGATTAATTGCCCAGTGAGTGTGATTAATCGCTTTAATCACACCGGCCCCGGCCTTTAACGGCATACAGATCGACAAAAACGCCATGCCGGCTAAAAAAGCGGCACACGAAATACGACGGATTACTTCGGACATACTTTCGGCTCCTCCATCCTTAAGGGTTCTTTAATCGGCAGCGAGTATTACGCTGTTCAGCACAGGTATCGTTTTACGCAGCGGGTGAACGTAGCCATGCTTATCCACCAGCCACACCAACGCTCTGATCTTCCAAAGACAGCACAATGCCCTGCTCAATATCCCAGCCCAGCGTCAGGACGGTGGGTTTATGCCCGGCAGCGATCAACGTCAGTAGTTGTTGGCTTAGTACCGGGAGAATTTGTTGGTTCAGCAGATTGTCGATATTACGTGCGCCGCTATCCGGCAACAGGCAGGCGGAGGTGAGGGCGTCATACAGGTTTTCTTCAAGCCTGGTACAGACGCCATAGTGTTGAGCCAGGCGTTGGCTGACCAGGTCCAACTTCATGGCAACGATGGTGCGCATCGCTGCCGGTGTGAGTGGCCGGTAGATCACCGTCTGGAAGCGTGCCAGCAGGGCTGGCTGGAAATGGTCACGCAGCAGTGGACGTAACCGTTCCTGTAGCTCAGCATCGCTGGTGTCGGGATGCGCCTCCAGGAGTTGCATCAGTGGGTCGCTGCCGAGATTGGAGGTCATCAGGATAACGGTATTGCGAAAATCGATCTCGCGACCTTCACCGTCGCGCATAACTCCGCGATCGAATACCTGATAAAACAGGTTCAACACATCTGGGTGCGCTTTTTCCACTTCATCCAGCAGCACCACGCTATAGGGACGCTTACGTACCGCTTCCGTAAGGATACCGCCCTGACCATAACCGACGTATCCCGGAGGTGAACCCTTAAGCTGACTGACAGTATGCGCTTCCTGATATTCGCTGAAGTTGAGGGTGATAAGCGAGCGCTGACCACCGTAAAGGGTATCCGCCAGCGCCCGGGCGGTTTCGGTTTTTCCGGAGCCGCTGCTACCCACCAGCAGAAATACCCCTTGTGGACCATTTTCCGCAGCGAGACCGGTTTTGGTTGCCCGCAACCGCTGTGCAATTGCATGCAGCGCGTGATCTTGTCCAACAATGCGCTGGGCCAGCGCGTTGTCCAGCATCAGCAACTCACTCTGTTCATCTTTCATTAATGAGGAGAGCGGGATGCCGGTCCAGTCAGCGACGACATTCGCCACCGTGCGTGCGTCCACATCGAGCGCAAGCAGTGGTGCAGTCTGCTGAACCTTAATCAGCTCATCCTGTAGCGCGGCAATCTCCTGTTCGCGGGAAGGATCGCTGCGGCAAGCCAGCAGCTGTTCCGTTAGTTTTTTTTCCTGTTGATATCGCGTTTCCAGCACAGCCAGATCGTCATTATGCTGGCGGATAAGCTGCCGGGTCTCCGCCAGGCGGTTGTTGCCGTCATAATGGCCGACAGCACAATCCTCCAGCAATGCTTGTTGTTCGATCTCAAGCGCGACAATTTGCGCCCTGAGTCGTACCAGCGATTCCGGCACAGTGTCCAGGCTCATGCGAACCCGCGCACTGGCGGTGTCCAGCAGATCAACGGCTTTATCCGGCAGTTGCCGGCCCGTCAAATAACGCCGCGACAGGGCCACCGCAGCACGCACCGCCTCGTCTGAAATGTAGACGCCGTGGTGTTGTGCATAGCGGGATTTCAGGCCACGTAGCATCAGGCAAGCGGTTTCATCATCTGGCTCATCAACCTGCACGCGTTGAAAACGCCGTTCCAATGCTGCATCACGTTCGAAATATTGTTTGTATTCACTCCAGGTAGTGGCCGCGATAGTGCGGAGTTCCCCCCTTGCCAGTGCCGGTTTCAGCAGATTGGCAGCATCGACGCTACCCGCCGGATTGCCTGCGCCGATCAGGGTATGGGCTTCATCAATAAACAGCAGCACCGGGCTGGTTGCCTGCTGTACTGCCGCAATGATATTTTTCAGCCGTTGTTCAAACTCACCTTTTACACCCGCCCCCGCCTGGAGCAGGCCCGGATCAAGAGTACGAACGCTAACTGACTTCAGGCTATCCGGTACGTTTCCCTGCACGATACGCAGCACCAGCCCCTCCACCAGCGCGGTTTTACCCACGCCAGGTTCCCCCACCAGAATCGGATTGTTTTTGCGTCGGCGGGCGAGGATATCCACCATCTGACGGATTTCATTGTCACGCCCGAATACCGGATCGATATGACCAGCGCGAGCGCGGGCCGTGAGATCAAGGGTAAAACGATCCAGCACCGCCTGATGTACATCGTGTTTTACACCGGGAGCAGGCAATGCCGCTGTGGCACTAAAAATCTCAGGCGGTCTGACCCGCTCATCGGACTGTTCTTCAAGCAGTGGGCACAAGCGATCAAGCTGAGTTTTACCCAATGTCAGTAGCGGCCAGAGTTCATCACACACCAGCAGCGCTGGGGTATCCACGATCGCCATCAACACATGGAGCGTGCGAATCTGAGTGCTTTCATTTTCCAGCGAAGCACACAACCAGCTCTGCTTCAGCAATGTTTGCAAGCGAGCTGAAAGCGAGGGATTGCTGCGTACCGTACAAGGCAGAGTATCCAGATAACGCAACAAAGATTGCCAGATGGCATCCAAATCCCATGCATAACGACGGGCGATCACCGTCAGATCACCTTCCCCTGCCTCCAGTAACTTCAGCAGCCAGTGTTCAGGCGTGATCTCTGCGTGGGCACGCGTCTGACATAAAGAGGCCGCAGCCTCGAGGGCTCGCGCGCAGAAGGGATTGAGGCGTCGCAACAAAACGGCGGATTGATGTTCCATATCTCTTTCTCCAATTCAGGCACGCTACCGCCCCTGGCCGTAACCCATGCCCATCAGGTGTTAACTTCCGGTGTTGTTTGCCGAGCAGAATAAAAGCGGGCGGCAATGCCGCCCGCGCTGGTTTAGCCAGCAGCAACCGCGACAGGTCGCGCATTCCACTCATCAGAATGAACAAGGTTGCCGTCTTTATAGTTCCAGGTGATTTTCTCGTAGCGCAGCTCAATCTCTTCCAGGTGATTGCGCTTCTCTTTGGTGGCGTCTTTGATGTCATGCATCAGTGGACTTACCTTCACCACCTTTACTTTTTCCAGCTTGATGTTGAAGTACTCCACTTCGTTCCCACCACTATCGATGAG
The DNA here is from genome assembly GCF_059730565.1 of Pantoea sp. X-Soil-TKNS-1279. Lineage (NCBI taxonomy): Bacteria > Pseudomonadati > Pseudomonadota > Gammaproteobacteria > Enterobacterales > Erwiniaceae > Pantoea > Pantoea sp. X-Soil-TKNS-1279. Next base: position 3,773,740 of record NZ_AP035948.1, read on the forward strand.
GTAATATTTCAGTTCAGCACTCTCAAGCGTCTGGCCGGTGCTCACCGCCTTGTAGAGATAGGGGCTGGAGGAGTCGATCGCTTTGGTAAACTGCAATGGCGCATGGATACGAGTGCCTGTCACCTTGCCGGTATTGTCATCGGTGGGGATATGCACCTGATGTTTCAGTGCGACCACCTCAATGCTTCCCTCTCGGTTTTCGGCCTCGACCGAGCCTTTAATCGCCCCGCCGCCATCGTCCTTCAGCCACAGATAAACTGGAATCGCCATAATTTTTACTCCGTTAAGTGTTGATTACCGTCACCATCCCGTGATGACAGCAGGGTGTCATCTGGCACCTGACAGGCATCTGCCTGCGGCACCAGATGGATTTCGACACGCCGGTTGGTCGCGCGCCCCTCCGATGTATCGTTGGTAGCAAGAGGACGGCTGACACCGTATCCCTGCACCGCAAAGCAGCTCTCCGCTATAGCACCGGTGTCCCGCATCCAGTTACGCACGGCTTCGGCACGCTTCAGTGAAAGCTGCTGATTAAATCCGGGATCGCCGGTATTGTCGGTATAGCCGCTGATCACAATCAGCCAGCCCGGTCTGGCTCGAATGCCAATCAGGGCATTAATCAGTACTTTGGTAGAGCCCGGCTTCAGCTCTGCTTTGCCAGAATCAAACAAGGCCAGGCTGTCAAGTTGGGCAATCGTCGGTTGGGGTTCAGGCTGGTGTGGATGCAATGGAGGAGGCTGCCAGCTACGGATAGCATTCAAGACGGGCAGGTGCAGACGCTCACCACGATACAGCCCCAGTCCCAGATACAAAGGTGCACCCTGTCGAGCCCAGTGGTTCAGCTGAGCAGCATCCTCTCTCAGTACCGCAACTGCCGCCGCTTTTGGCGCTGCCTCAGTCATGGCGATAGCCTGGTAACTGGCGAGATCAAACGCGATACGACGGATAAGCGACTGGTTGTGCCATGCGCTGCAACTCATCGCGATGATCGCGGAAACAAACAAGCCCGTCAGGATAACCGGCAGCGCCCGGCGAAAAGGGGTAAAGCCCTGCCCGCGAGGTAACAAGGGTAGGAGGAAATCAGGTTGGGCATACTCATCCTGGTTTGCCGACCAGCCAGCAACCAACTGCAAAGCGGTGTGCCTGGACAGCCATTGCCGCCAAAGTGAATCCGGCTGTTCCTGCACCAGCGCGGATTGCAGCGCGCTGAGGATGGCATAAGGTGGCACTGCATCAACATCCGGATGCTGCGCAGTAAAGATCTGGCGCACCTGCTGGCCGAAACCGCGCTCCACCGCGTTAAACAGCATCTGCTGCTGTAGCACGGTGCTATCCGCCTTTGCTAACCACTGCTCGATGGATTGTGGTGCCTGTCCCTGGTACCAGATCTGCGTTCCCGCCTCTGAGGTCGTAACTTGCCACAGAGGAGTTGCCGTCAGCGTGACGTTGCCCGCCACTCTGATGGTTATCAGCAACGGCAACGCCTGCCGCGTTTCACGCCGCAGCACACCAATTTGCCAACGTAATTCATGAAGCTGGTTTTCCAGCGCTGCGTGTTGTGTATGCTGCTGCGGATTAACGCTGATACAGACGGCAATCTGTCCACCCCAGCCAGGGCGACATTGCAGCAACTGACGCAAAACATGCTGGAGCTCGCTGCTGGCCGTGATGCGTATCCAGCACCCCTGGGGCACGAGTCGGACAAATTCTCCCTGCGGCCAGCCCTCTGCGTCATCGCCGCAACACAGCACCACCGGTAGGCGATAGCCCGCGTCTGGCAAAGCCTTACTGAATGACGGAGCAGAATGTGGAGAGCGACGGAAAGCAGCCCACCACATCTTCCAACGCTGAAGTGCAGACTTCATCCTTTCACCTCGGGCGGCAGTGTCGCTATCAGTTGATCCAGCCAGCGATCCAGCCCCCACCACAAAGCCAACAGCAGCAACGCGGCAATTCCCAGGCGAACCGGCCAGTGGCTCAACACGCCCTGCGACAAACCGCTGCCAGCCCCAACCAACAGAGGCTGATCAGTGGTGAGCGAGCAAGGGGGAACACGTTCATTGAGCGCCCCGATCAGGTTTTGACGCTCCGCAACGTCCAGCGACGGATAGCCGCCAAGGAATCCCAACAACATCACCCGATGAAAGCACTTCACTACCTGAGCATCCGCAGCGGGCTGGCTAAGTACCTGCCGCATCCGGTCACACAACGTTTCACCGGCATCGATGGTATGCAGAAAGTGCCCCTGAAGCGGCAGGTGATACCACTGCGTGCAGGCATCATCCTGCACGCCACGCCCCTTGACCGCTTCATCAAGTAATGCACAATGCGCGCACAGGATATCGTGACGGCTTTCGTCACTGACGCCTGCATTACGCAGGGCTTTCTGAACCCGCTCGATGTCAGTCACGCAACGCTGCCATAACGCTTTGCCCTCTCCCTCCCTGAATTGTGGCTGATGCCGAAGACTGATGACCTGGAGCCAGCAGTTCAGCATCAGTGCATCAATATCCACGGGACTTTCCAGTTGGTTGTCACTCATGTTCTTAGTACCGCGAAGAGTTCAAGTTCCGGGTCCCCCAGGGTACCGGGGACGTAAAACATGCAGCAGCCGCTTTCCAGCATCGCGCGTGCTGCCGGATGCGACAGGTCGAGTGAGAAATATTGATTTTCCAGCCGCAACGGAATGGCGGCTGGAACATGGCTCAATGGCTGGAGTGGAACCCCCAACTGTGAAGTGTTCACCAGGCTGACAACATCATCCGGGCTGCCCACTTTGCACTGACGTGGAACCTGTTCCTGAAGTTGCACCACGGGTAAGGGTGAGCGTACGGAAAGATAGAAATCCGCCTCTTCACGCAAACGAGGATCATTGAGGCGAGCACGCCACTGGCGCAGCCTGCGATCATGGCTCATCTCAATCGCCACCACGCGTGAAGGCAGGCTGGCTTCCAGCAGCTGGGAAAGCAGCCTCAATAACGGCGGAAATACATTGTTGAGATCATCATGCTGATAGCAAGGTATCGCGTTGACCTGGTGCTCGAGGGAAAATGTCAACAAACTACCCGCCAGCCGTGCCAGTTCCGGATATAACCGCTCTGGCGCGCTTTGCGGATAGCGCAAGAAATTTGCCAGTATCGGCTCAGCGCTGTTCAACGCATTTAACAACCAGAACAACGACACATCTGCGACAGCGAAATCAGCCATACGCTGGTTGCTCTCACGACGCATCGCCATCAGACGAGCCAGCCGCGCACGCAGCTGCGTCATCAGTTGTTCCAGAGAAGTCATTAACCCGCAATGTCCACTCATCACCAGCAGCGGGGGAAGAAACTGACTGTCAATTGTCCAGGTTCCCTGCGCATCTCGTTGCAGACGCACCAGTGGACAGGTCAACCAATCGCTGTTGTCCTGATGGGCAAAGCGCAGCGCCAGCTCCGGATGCAACACGGCAATCTGTTTTGAGTCATCACCAAACAGATTGCGAATGTCGCGCCAGTGCTGACGAAAACGCACCGGACGTTCCGCCACCTGGTCGGGTTGCAGACAATTGCCGCCGTTGGCGTACATTTGCGGGAGCGCCAGCACCACGACCCCCTCCTTGTGCTCAGAACTCAATGTCAGTGTCGGAGGGAGTGGATCGGCATTTTGCGTATCAATCAACGTTCCATCGCGAAAACGGACCCGCAGATGCCGGGGCTGAAGCCGACCCTGCCTTAGCGATTCCAGTTCAAACTCAGCCTGAAATACCCCCCAGGGGTGATTGAGCCCCATGTTTGCCAGACACTCACTGCGCCAATCCATCCAGGCCGTCTGCTGTTGGAAATGCTGGGGCGAGATCATCACCCCCCGCCCCCACAGCGGTTGTTCGGTTTTCATCCCTGATTACCACCCTTACGATTTCGCTTTTGGCATCTGTGAAACCAGCGACAGGTTGACATCCATGCCTTCCACCTGGAAATGCGGCACCGCGAACAACTTCACGCGGAAAAAACCGGGGTTATCTTCAATGTCTTCCACCACCACCCGAGCGTCGCGCAGGGGGTGCGATGCCTGAAGATCATCGCCGGGATCAGTCATCTCCGTGACCAGGCTACGTACCCAGGTGTTCAACTCCATCTCCAGCAGACGTCGATCCTTGGTGGTACCGATATTTTCACGCTGGATCATCTTCAGATAGTGCGCAATTCGCGATAGCAGAAAAATGTAAGGAAGTCGTGCGTTGATGCGGCTGTTGGCGGTGGCATCGGCAGTGTCATATTGAACCGGCTTTTGCGTCGAATTAGCCGAGAAAAAGCAGGCATAATCGCGGTTTTTGTAGTAGCTCAGCGGAATAAAGCCGAGATTGGCAAACTCAAATTCACGGGTTTCCGGGATCATCACTTCGGAAGGTATTTTTACCTGATTACCCGTGCCAAGATCGTAGAGGTGGATAGGTAAGTTCTGTACTGCACCACCCGCCTGTGGACCGCGAATTTGTACGCACCAACCATTGTGGATAAAACTGCGCACCATGTTGGCGGCAAAGGCGAAGGACGCGTTAATCCACAGATATTTATCATGATCCGGGCCTTTCACCTCCTCGACGTAATTAAAGCTACGCACCGGCACGGTATCCGGACCATAAGGCAGACGTCCCAGCACACGGGGCATAGTCAGGCCGATATAACGCGCATCATCACTTTCCCGGAAGGACTTCCACTTGATGTACTCGGCGCGGTCGAAGTAATTGCCGATATCCTTGATGGCGGCGACCTCTTCCATATTTTCTTTCAGGAAAAATGCCGGGCCGACGGAACCGATAAATGGCATATGTGCCGAGGCCGCCACCCTGGCGATATTACGCAACAGGGCAATATCCTGGGCGGAAGCATCAAACTCCCACGCCGAGATCATCGCCGCAATGGGTTCACCACCGGGAGTGTCATACTCGCTGACGTATGTTTGCAGATAGAGGCCGCTCTGGATAATCTCCGGTGAATCTTCAAAATCCTGACGCAGGGCTTCTTTGGAAAGGTCCAGTAGAGCAATTTTGACGTTCTGGCGAAAATCGGCCTTATCAACCAAAGATTTCAGACCACGCCAGGTGGACTCAACTTGCTGAAAAACGGGGTGATGCATTACCAGGTCAAGCTGGCGACTGATTTGTTGATCAAGGTGTGCAATGTGGAGATCCAGCAACGTTTTGTCGAGCTTCTCAACTTTCGAACCATGTTGTTTCAGGCATTCCAGTAGCACCTGCATCGCTGCGGTAACGCGTTCATCCGCACTGGCATCGGACATTGCCTGATTGTCCTGCCAGATGTCTAACTCACGAAGTTGCGACACCGGATTGAGATTAATTTTTTCGAACAGGGAGTTATAAATACCGGCCGAAGCTGGTCTTTCAAGCACAGTCGTTTGACCGCCAGTAGCAGTTTCATTCTTTGCAGACATGACTATTCTCTCGTATTAATCCATTAAATGACGGGTGATTAGGCCTTTTCTGGCACCAGGGAGGTCAGTTCAGCGCGCAATTCATCGCTCAGCGCGGGATCTTTCAGGATGGCTTCAAATTCTTTGCGGAAGGTAACGTTATCGAGCAGGTTGGATTTAAGGTCGCGCAACAAATTGCGCATCGCGAGCATCGCTTTAAGTTGCGGGATTTGGCGGGCAACCTGTTCCGGTTCAAAGTCGCTGATCTCGCGGAAAGTCAGGTTCAGCCACTGTTCGCTGCCGTCAGCGGCAAGTGTATCCGGTACATTCAGATTGATGGCAGGCGAAAACTCCGCCAGTACATTGTTGAAATTGTTTTTGTTAACTTCGACTTTTTCTCGTTCAGAAATCAGGCGAGTTTCCTGACCATGACTAAAATCCCCCGTTACCAATAACTTAAGTGGCAGTTCAACTTTCTTCTGGCTCCCCCCGGTATGCAGGTCCAGTTTGATATTGACTCGCGCCTTCGGGATCTCATTTTGATAAGAATTGCTCATATTTACTCCTTGTAAAAATGGCAGGGAAAATGGCAGGACAAATCTTTCCGTGTGTAATTCTTGCGCAATATAAATGAGAGTTCTGAAGGAATGCAACGCCTGAAATTACATATTTCGGCATGTATCGCAGAAAAAAAGACTGGCAATAAACAGTTTCGTGCAATTAAACACCAGGAATTTTCATATTTTTATATGAAAAAAAATAAAAATATCAGATTAATAATTCGTTACCTTGAAAAAATAACATCAATAAATTTCAAGTCATTACGTAATGCCGTCCAGTTAAACCCATCGCGTAGCTGGCAAGCATTAAGCGAAATCGTCGGCATGATCCTGCTGCTGTTACTACTCACCAGAATCTATTTGCCATTTTTTTGATCAACCCGACATTTACGCAAACTATACTTTGGTATAGTTAAGACATTATTTCCCTGGTGTTAGCCTGAATAGATTAGGCATCCCCTCTTCCGAGGGGAATTTTTTTTGCAACCCTGACATCAGGGAAGACTATTTTTTGGATATGATTTCTATAATCCTGCGCTTTTCATCCTGATGGAGAAAAGTACAATGCAATCAAATGGAAATATCATGCAGCGTGAGCAGTATCGTTACTGCGTGCCTGGCACACGCGTGCTAAAGTCCTCGTCACAAAAAAAGCCAATTCGGTGCAACAGCATGTCATCCGTTATTTGCCAGGAATTGAAATGCGTATGCGCTATGCGGTAACCAGACAGAAAGAAAAATTAACGGTGATAACCGTCAATAATTTGCGAATCTACTGCTGGTTGTCAGGTACGCCTGAAGGGACGGATACCCAACTTCAACGCCACAGCATTCAGAATCGGAATCACAGCAGTACATTGGAAATTGATGAAAAAGCGGGAATCATCAGCCGCGAAGAATATTATCCTTACGGCGGAACAGCCATCTGGTTAACGCGAAGCCAAATAGAAGCATGTTATAAAACCCTTCATTATTCAGGTAAAGAGCGCGACATAACTGGCCTGGTTTATTATGGTTATCGATATTATGCCCCCTGGATAAATCCTGATCCGGCAGGAGGAATCGATGGAATGAATGTTTTCTCCATCAGCATAAATAATCCCATAACCTTCAACGACCTTGATAGTAGAATGCGTGAAGAGGGTGGATATATATATCGATCATGATGAGGGCTTTGTTTTCTGGATGACACAAGAAGGCATCGCGAAACATCGAAAAAATGATAAATTGACTGATGAAGAGTATGTTGCAGCGAATGAAGACTACAGGAGTCTGGACAAGAAAAACTTATTGGACGAACGTGTTATTATTGAACTGCCTACGATCAAATACACCTGCCGCATCCCTGGGTGTAGTGAAAGTTTCGATCGTAAAAACAGATATACGAAGCACCTGAGTGATGAACATAACATTCGATTCTATAAGTGCGATTGGCCGGGATGTGGAAATGCATATAAACATCAAGAGAGCTTTTATCAACATCGTAAGCAACATGCACCGGTAAGTTTCCGCTGCACACGCCGGGACTGCAATGCAAGTTCTAATAGTCGCTCCTTACTTTCACAACATCTGTCACAACATAATAATTCACGCGAAGTATAATGCCCCAGATCGGATTGTGTCTCTCGTTTTAAGACAAAAGGAGATTTGAACCGACATATAAAAAACGCCCATGCCAGCAAAGCATCTTTTCGTTGTAATGAACCTGGATGTGGGAAGTTTTATAAATCAAAAGATATTCTTGGTATTCATATTTCATCTTCCCACACTGAATTTCAGTTTCAATGTCCAATTTGTGGGCTACGTTTGGTTTCAAGCTACGCTCTGGATAGCCATATCAACACGCATACCAAAGAATTTACTTACCTGTGTAGATATCCGGATTGCGGAAAGTATCTGGCATCAATAAACAGCTGTGGCAATCACGAAAGGAAAGTCCACGGCGCGTTACATCATGATGCCCGAAGAAACAGAATCTCATAATCACACATCCCCTCTTTCGAGGGGATTTTTTTGCCGCTATCCGCCCTTCTCCTCATCTGATTTCCCCTCTTACCACCCCGTGCTATCTTAGCCATTCGCTTTATCGCAATCGGACAAAAAACAATGGCAAAACAACGTGTGGGGATCATTTTCGGTGGTAAATCAGCCGAGCATGAAGTGTCATTACAATCAGCCAAAAATATTCTTGAGGCCATTGATACCAGCAAATTTGAAGTGGTGTTGCTGGGCATCGATAAACAGGGCGAGTGGCATCTGAATGATGCATCCGGCTTTCTGCTAAATGCAGAAAACCCCTCACTGATTGCCCTCAATCGCTCTGGCGAGAATGTGGCGCTGGTGCCCGGCCAGGCATCGCAGCAGTTGATCACGCGTCAGAATGCCCACCCGTTGTCGCAGGTTGATGTCATTTTCCCGATTGTCCACGGTACGCTGGGCGAGGATGGCTCGCTACAAGGCCTGCTGCGCATGGCTAATCTACCGTTTGTCGGTTCTGGCGTACTGGGTTCCGCCGTCAGCATGGATAAAGATTTCACCAAACGTCTGCTGCGTGATGCCGGTCTTAAGGTTGCCCCCTGGATTAGCGTCACTCAGGCGCAACGTGCCCGGCTTGATGCACAGGCGGTGGTGGATCGTTTTGGCCTGCCGCTGTTTATCAAACCGGCGAATCAGGGTTCTTCGGTTGGCGTCAGTAAAGTCAGCTGTTTCGAAGAACTTGCGGCAGCACTCGATCTCGCCTTTACCTTCGATCGCAAGGTATTGATTGAGCAAGGTATTAAGGGACGCGAAATTGAATGCGCCGTATTGGGTAATGATGAGCCGGTCGCCAGCCCCTGCGGTGAAGTGGTGGTGCACGATGCGTTTTATTCGTATGACACCAAGTACATCAGCGAGAACGGTGCACAGGTAGTTGTCCCCGCCACGATCAGCACAGAAGATAGCGAAGCGATTCGCGCCGTGGCATTGCAAGCGTTTCAGGCACTGGAATGCAGCGGGATGGCGCGTGTCGATGTGTTCCTGACAGAAGGCGGGGAAATCATCGTCAATGAAGTCAATACCTTGCCTGGTTTCACCAATATCAGCATGTATCCAAAGCTCTGGCAGGCAGGCGGTCTGGATTATCGTTCGCTGATTACCCGTCTGATTGAACTGGCGCTGGAGCGCCATCAGCAGAGCAGCGCCCTGAAAAGCAGCATGTGATTATCAGGCCACGTCGTTAACCAGCGGGCGTGGCTCGACAGCGGGCGAGGTTTGATTGCGACCGTTGCGCTTCGACAGGTAAAGATTTTTGTCAGCCGCCGAAATCAGGCGGTTCACCACCCCATGCCACTCACGCTCATTCACTGCATTGCCAAGCGCCAGCCCCAGGCTGGCCGTCACGGTGACGGTATTCCCCTGCAACCAGAATTTCTCTCTGACCATCGACTGACGAATCGCTTCGGCCAGTTGATAAAGCTGGCTGTGATTGTAATCAAACACCACCACCACGAACTCTTCGCCACCAAAACGGCAAACCAGACCTCGATTATTCACCACATCCTGAATGCGGCGAGCGATCTCCTCCAGCACACCATCACCCGCATCATGACCAAAATTGTCATTAATGGTTTTGAAATAGTCGACATCCAGCATCACCACACCTGCCGCTCGCTGCGGTGAGAATGGCTCCTGGCGCAGATTTTCATACAACCCGGAACGCGATAACAGCTGGGTGAGAAAATCAAAATTGGCGCGTAATGACAAACGTTGGTTTAGCTGACGGATGGCATCCATACTGACAGCCACCAGCAACGGGCTGATGGTGATGGTGGCGACGCCGAGGCGAACCGAGGTCAGATGGCTGATGGGCAATAAGGCATCATCGCCCTGAATATTCATCACCCCGTGAGAAACCAGGATAATCTCGGTGATGCCCGTGAGCAGCAGCACCAGACTGGTGATGGGGATTGGCAGGACAATCGCACACCAAATCAATGCCGGGACCGGGAACGTCAGGCTACCCGCGCCACCAATCATCGCGCCAATGGTGAGCGACAGCACCACGCCCGTTAGCGGCAGCAGTTTTCCGGGATGCAATAATGAACGCCAGGGGACGGTACGCAGCGGGCGTGCCAGTAATACCGGCAGCAACATCAACGACGTGGAGAATTGTTCGCTGAACCAGTCGCCCCAGGCGGTAATAAAGCGTGCGTTGAAATCCACTTCCTGCGCCCAGGCACCCCAGGTAGCACAGGTCAGCGCCGCCAACAGACAGGCGGGGAAAATACGCATCGCGTTGATCACCTGGCTATTCGCCGAGGGCGGCAGCAGATGCTTAATCAGCATGCTTACCGCGACCAGAATAAACAGGATATTCGCTACATTGAGGGTGACCGCAGGCAGCGCCCAGCCTGAAAATACCGTATCGTTGAACACCATAGCGACAAAGCACACCACATAACTGGAGATGCGATGCAGATAAGGATTACGCACCATCAACCCGGCAATCAGCGCGTTGACCGGCCAGAACAGCGACAGCTCCTGCGGCACACGCAAATGGCTGCCGATAAAGCAGAAGAAAAGCGTGATGAGGAACAGTGAGAGAGCATTCTTCTTAAAATTATTCTCTGCAAACAGCTTAACGCGCATACGTCTGAACCCTGTAACCTGGAAAGTCGCTGCCATACGCCGGTGGGCATCAGCAGGCATTAAACCTGAAAAGTTAGTAATCTGATTCGTTAATTAAGCTCGTGTTCATCCTTCAACTCTGCGGCTGAATCCATCGCCGGTACTAAAGGATGTTGGAGAAAAGCGGGATAATTATGCCCTGTAAACAAAAAAATCGGATATCCGAGATATCCGATTTTTAAGCCAAAACACAAATTTCAGTGGCTAACCGATTGCTATTTTACCGCGACTGGCCACTGACTCAGACGAATGCCACGTTTATCCGCACTTTCGCCAAAATCCTGGAGTACCGCCTTCACGTCCGGGTCGAGATACTCAGCATTATCGTGGTCCACAATCACCACGCTATTTTCCGGGATCTCCGCCAGTAGTCCCTGCAATTTGGGATTGTGAATAAAGGTCAGATTCTGCTGGAAGCGCAATACGTAATGGTCGTCATAACGGGTGAGTTGCAACGCATTACGATGGCTTTGATAAAGGCTACACAAAAGCTGGGTCGCAATACCGATGCCAATCCCCGCCAGCATGCCAAACACGATGATGCCGCCAATGGTGGCGAGGAACGGTACATATTGCTGCGCACCCATACGTATTTGTTCGATGAACAAGCGTGGCGTCGCCAGTTTGTACCCGGTATACAACAACACCGCAGCGAGGCTGGCGAGTGGGATAGCATTCAGTAAATCGCTGAACCACAAACCGCAAATCAGCAGCAACACGCCATGCAGCAGAATCGACACCTTGGTTTGTGCACCCACGCTGACGTTAACCGAACTACGCACAATCACCGCAGTGATCGGCATCGCCCCAAGTAAACCGGCGGTCAGATTTCCCACCCCCTGAGCAAACATCTCTTTATTGGGTGACGGTGCCGGATGTTGTGGACGCAGCTTTTTCAGCGCCTCCTGACTGAGCAATGTTTCAAGGCTGGCAACCAGCGCCAGCGTCACCGCCACCACCCACACCGATGGATTACGCCATGCCAGCCAGTCCGGAGTTTCCAACTCAGCAGCAAGCTGAGCCATGCTGTCAAACTCCGGCAGGGCAATACGCGGCAGGCCAGCCAAACCGAAGAGCGTCGCCAGACAGCCGACCAGCACCGCCACCAACGGCCCCGGTATCCAGCTCAACGCTTTGATCGATTTGACGACAGGCGTGGTCCACAACCAAAGGATCACCAGGCCAACGCCCGCCACCAGCATCGCCGAGGTGGAGAAGGCAAACTCGCCATTGACCAGCGACACCAGCTCCGCATCGCCTGCGGCCCCCAGCGCCACCGGAATCTGCTGGATAATCAGCAAAATACCAATCGCGGCCAGCATTCCTTTGATAACACTACCCGGCACCAGCGCGATAAAACGTCCGGCACGCAACAAACCAAACAGGCACTGCAACAAACCGGCAAGAATCAATGCGGTGAGAAAGGCGGAGAAACTGCCCAGCGTCTCGATTGACGCCACCACAATGGTGACTAACCCGGCGGCCGGGCCGCTCACGGCGAAGCGCGACGGGCTTAACGCAGTGACCAGCAACCCCCCAATCACCCCGGTGAGCAGACCGGCAAACGGCGGCAGGCCACTGGCCTGGGCAATACCGAGACAGAGTGGCAGCGCCACCAGAAAAACCACCAGACCGGCCGGGATATCCTGGCGCAAGGTATGCAGATTCATGGTATCGATTCCTCTGTAGATTGCTGAATTAACTCTTTGAGATGTCCTGATTGCAGGTCATACACGCAACCAAACACGTCCAGCGTCTGACCGACCTGCCATGCCGAACGCACCGGTTCGCTACCAGTCAGTTGAGCAAATTGGGCCAGCACGTTGGCCTCCACCAGACGGTTAAGTTTGTCGCTCTCCTCTTCCTGCGCATCGGCAGCACGATACGCCGCCAGTCCCTGCGCCAGGTCACGGCGCAGAGCTGCAATGCGGCGCGCCAGCGCCGAATCCTCTTTAGCCAGCGGGCTTTCCGGCAGTCCCAGCGCGGCCTGCACCCCGCCACAGCCGTAGTGGCCGCACAACACAATGCGTTGTACGCCGAGATAGAAAATGGCGTACTGCAATACGCTCATTAAGTTGTCGTCATCAGGCACCACCATATTGGCGATATTGCGATGGACAAAAAGCTCGCCGGGATGCGCGCCGGTCAACACTTCCGCCGGAACACGGCTATCGGAGCAGCCAATCCACAAGGAATGGGGTTTCTGCTGATGAAGATATTTTTCGAAATAGTGCGGATTACGCTGGCGGCGCTGTAATGCCCAACTGCGATTTTTCGCTAATAAGGGTTTGAGTGTCGTCACAATTATCTTCTCTTAATGTCCGGGAATATCGCATCCAGGCGAATAACGCCGTGAATAAGACCTGATTCAGGGGAAAAACTGGAGTTCCCTCACAGAAAATGGTTATAGAAGCTTAAGAGTAGTTATGCACCAGGAATATTTCTACGTGCGACAAAAAGCCTCTCAATGTAAATTGAGATTCAGTTTACGTCAGAGAAATGTAAGGTTATGCAAGAGATGGCCGCAATGTTACGTCGAATGATACGCATTAAAATCATAAAGTTATTTATTAATTTCAATGGTGAGTTTTTAATGCAATGACAAAAAAATACACGTACTTTGATCAGGACTTTCGATCTTCCATACCAGACAGACCATTTTTACCAGGAAATATCTTAATTATAAAATTTATGATTAGACGATTTCACCATAAAATAATCTTTATTGCAGAATAACACGCCATTATCGACCGATTGTGGTGGCAAGAGATCAGGAAAATAATGAGGGGAGTAATAGTTGCAATGAAAAGTAAATATTGCCGGACCTAAAGCGGATAAAAAAGCGCCCGCATCACAGGCGCTTTTTTGCCTGACGAATTATTTACCGTTCCACGCTTTGAGACGCGCTTCACGTACCTGCAACTGCTGTTCTGGCGTCAACTTGTTGTAGTTTTCCGCCATCCCGCTCTCCCAGTCACCATAAAGTGGATTAGGCAGGACGATAAACTGGGTGCCAAAACGCTGATGGTTGCTGCTCACGAACGCCTGACGCTGCGCGTTGCCCTGATGCCATGTCGCCCCACCAAAATCATTCAGGTTATCCCCGGCGTACAGCACCACGTTATAGCCTTCCGCTTTGATGGCATCAAAACGCGCCTGTTTGTTGGAACTGCCGGTACTGAGTCGCACCGTTTTTTCACTCACCCCGGTAAAACCGAGTTTCTTCAGGTTATCCACCGTCGCGGCGTAATCTTTCTGGTCACGGTTGGAGACGTAAAACATGATGCCGCCGTGACTGTTCACGTAGTTAGCGAAATCGACCGCTCCCGGTACCGCCGTTGCCTGGCGCGCCTGAGTCCAGGCAGACCAGGTTTTTCCGCTGAATGGCTGACCATTCTTCGCCTGCCACGCGCTGTAGGCGCTGTTATCAATCATCGTTTCGTCAAGATCAACAATCACCGCTTTCGGCTTACCCGCCAGCGAAGGGGCCTGATCAAACGCCATACGCGCAGTATTGAATGCCTGCCAGCTCAGCGCCTGATATTCGCCCGACTGCTGGAACCAGTTGACGGCCAGCACCGATTGCTGGGCAAGCTGCATCTGTGCCTGCTGTTTGTTTGGCTGCGCGCAGCCTGTCAGCACCAATGCCATCAGGCCGGAGGCGGCCAGCCAGGTGGTTTTTTTCATCATTTCATCCTTAAGCGATTGCGGTCAGTTTAGGTAAAGCGTTAAAAATGTAGCAGTTAACCAACGCGGTTGGCAGTACAAAGCGATCGGCAAGATAAAGGAGATACTTATGGCTTATCACCCACTCCAGGTTCCACGTTCATCCTTGCTGGATGCGCTGAGCTGGCTGGAGTACGCCTTTCAGCCTGCGGGCGTTGCAGCTCCTGACGACGCGGCCTACGGACACCAGCGCCATAGCGCGACCGTGGTGATGGCGACCGATAACCTGCCGCCCAAAAGCTGCGAATCTGACGCGGTGATTGGCGAGGGATCGCGACCGGTGGCGGTGTACACCGCCGATTGTTTGCCGGTGCTGTTTGCCGATACCCATAGTCGCCAGGTGGCGGCGGTGCATGCTGGCCTGAAAGGCACGCTGTCCGGCGTGTTGAACAGCACCATCGATCGTCTACTCACGTTGGGCGCGCAAACGAACACGCTGCATGTCGCCATCGGCCCGGCGATTGGGCCGTGCTGCTACGAACTGGGTAGAAATTTAGTGGATGAAATGCAGGAACAACCGGGTTTGCCCTCCCTGAGCTGGTCCGAAACCCAACCGAAAAATCTGCGTGCTATCCGTCCCCAGGCACAACCACAACAGCACGGGATCTGGTTTGACTTGCCGCATCTGGCGCGGGGCTTACTGCAACAACGCGGTATCCCGGCTGCGCAGATTGAGGTGGTGGAGATGTGTACCTATTGTATGGCCGAGAGCGGGTCCAGCTACCGCTACAACACCCATTTCGCCAGTGGTTATCAGTCACGTTTTTCGTGGATCCGCTGCCGTGACTGAAGGGTTTCACCGATAAAAATCTGGTAGTTAAGATCAACGCTGTCCACCGTGAACGCCGGATCGGCGATCTTCTTCAGCAGCAGCTCTGCCGCCTGGTAGCCAATCTCATAGCGTGGCGTGACCACGCTGGCGAGGCTGGGATACATTTCACGGCTGCTCTCCAGGCCGTGAAAACCACTGATGGCGATCTTATCCGGCACCGCAATCCCCTGACGCTGGCACCACGACAAAGCGCCGAGGGACAAATCGTCATTGGTGCAGAAAATCGCATCCAGTTCAGGGTGCAGCCGCAGTGCCTGTTCCAGCATGGTGGCTCCCAGACGCTGGGATGACATGGCGCGAGGGTTGATACGTGCCGCCCGTAACTTCTGCTCCTGCATGGCTTTACGAAAGCCCTGAAACCGACACTCATCACGCCGATCGTCCAGCGAGCCGAGATAGACAATGCAGCGCCGCCCCTGTTCAAGCAACGTGCGCGTCATGTCGTAGCCCGCATCGAAGTTGTTGTAACCCACCTGCATATCCAGACACGGCCCCTGGGTATCCATCACCTCAACAATCGGGATGTTAGCCGCACGCAGATATTTCACGGTACGGTGCGTATGGTGCTTATCGCTCAGGATAATGCCGTCAATATTCCAGGAAAGCAGGGTACGTACCTGCTCCTCCTCGCTACGGGGATCATAGTTGTAGTTGGCGATCAGCGTTTGACAGTGACTGGAGCGAGTGGCCTGTTCGATGCCACTCAGCAGATCGGCAAAGATCTGATTTTTAAACGATGGGATCAACACCCCCAAGGTACGTCCCGGTGCATGACCCGGCATCGCTACCGGGCGTTGGGGATCGTAATTAAGCTCAGCCATTGCGCGTGCGATACGCTCGCCGGTTTGTGCTGCGACCTTATCCGGTGTGCGCAGATAACGGCTGACGGTCATCCGGGTAACGCCCACCCGCTCGGCAATATCCTGCAACGTTGTTGTCATAGCTCACCTCCCTGTGCAGCCATATTATTTAGTGGATCAACGCGTTAAGGATTAACACGCCCGCCAGACCCAGGATCGAGATCAGCGTTTCCATCACCGTCCAGGTTTTCAACGTCTCAACCACGCTGAGGTTGAAATACCCTTTGAACAGCCAGAAGCCCGGATCGTTAACGTGCGAGGCGATCACGCTACCGGATCCGACCGCCAGCACCATCAACGCCGGATCGGCATGAGTCGCCGCAATGATTGGCGTCACGATACCCGCGGTGGTAATCGCCGCAACCGTGGCAGAACCGAGCGCGACACGCAGCATCGCGGCCACCGTCCAGCACATCAGCAGCGGAGACAGCGAGGAGCCTTTCATCATATCGGCGATGTAGTTACCCACGCCGCTATCCACCAGCACCTGCTTGAAGGCACCGCCACCGGCAATGATAAAGATGATCATGGCGATGGCAGCGATCGACTCGCCACACATATCCATCACCTGCTCCATCTTGCGCCCATTGCGCAGGCCAAGGGTGAAGACTGCAATGACCACGGCGATAAACAGCGCCACTGCCGGGTTGCCGATAAATTCAAAGAACTGACGCAGCGGATTCTCTTTCGGCGTGGTTAATTCAAACACCGCAGCGACCGCCATCAGCACCACCGGGATCACGGCGGCGAAGATACTGATTCCGAAGCCCGGCATCTCCTCTTCCGTGAAGATTTTCGGGTTATACAGCCCTTCCGGCGGTGACTTTTCAAAGCTTTTGAGGAACTTCGAGAAGATTGGACCGGCGACAATGACCGTCGGGATGGTGATGATCATGCCGTACAACAGCGTGGTGCCGAGGTTCGCGCCGAAAATAGTGGCGATGGCCGTTGGACCAGGATGCGGCGGCAGGAAGCAGTGCGTAACGGACAGCGCAGCCACCATCGGCACACCGACATACAACAACGGCAACCCGGCAGCGGCAACGATGGTGAACACCAGCGGCAGCAGCAGCACAAAGCCCACTTCATAGAACATCGCCAGACCAACAATCAGCCCGGTGACCACCAGCGCCCATTGCAGTCGCTCCTTCCCGAAGGCGGCAATCAACGTGGTCGCGACCCGTTGCGCGGCCCCGGTGTCCGACACCAGCCGCCCAAGCATGGCACCGAAGCCGAGGATCATCGCCAGCCCGCCCAGCGTTGAGCCGATACCTTTCTGGATCGACGCCATGACATTCAGCGGCGTCATCCCTTCGGCAATCCCCACCACAGCGGAGACAAACACCAGAGCGATAAAGCCGTTGACCTTGAAAACAATCATTAAAACCAGCAGGAGAACCACGCCCAGAACGATTATGGTTATTGGCATTTTTTATTATCCATAGAGAAACAAGAGGTGATTAAGGTTTAGGCGCACCCTGGTGAATGCGCCAGTCACATCACACCGCCACGCGCATACCGCCATCGACGAATAGCAAGTGACCATTGACGAAATCGGAGGCTTTTGAGGAGAGGAACACCGCTGCACCAATCAACTCCTCAGGTTTGCCCCAACGCGCCGCTGGGGTACGTTTGGTGAGCCAACCGGTGAAAGCCGGATCGTCAGCCAGTGCCTGGGTCATCTCGGTAACAAAGTAGCCCGGTGCAATGGCGTTGACCTGGATATTGTGACGCGCCAGCTCAACGCACATACCGCGTGTCAGCATGGTGACGGCCCCCTTGGAAGCGGCATACGGCGTAATGGTGTCGCGGCCCAATTCGCTCTGCATCGAACCGATATTGATGATTTTGCCTTGCTGACGTCCCACCATCTTCTTCGCCACCGTTTGTGACACCAGGAATACCGCGGTCTGGTTCACGGCAATCACGTCATTCCAGTCCTGCTCAGGGAATTCGAGGAACGGACGGCGACGCTGAATACCCGCGTTGTTCACCAGCACATCAATGGCGCCCCACTCGGCTTCAATCTCGTCTACCGCCTGCTGCACCTGCGCCGATTGTGTAACATCAAAGGCTTTCGACTGAGCACGCAAGCCAAGGTCACGCAGTTTCGCTGCCGCCTGCTCGGCCCCGGCTGGGGTGGTGGCGTTGACGATCACTTCTGCACCCGCTTCCGCCAGACCGCGTGCCAGCAGGAAACCAATTCCGCGCGCCGAACCGGTGATCAGTACGCGTTTACCTTCGAGGGAAAATAGCTGACTCATCGTATCTCCTTAAAATGTTAACTGGACTTTTGCCGCCTGGGTTTTGTCGCCCGCAAACTGCAACGCCGCATCAATGTCCTGCCAGCCATATGCTCCGCTGAACAACGGCAGCGGCTTGACCACGCCCTGTGCCAGCCACTCGACAGCGGTATTGAATTCATGGGTAAAGCGGAAGGAACCGACCAGGTTAATCTCTTTAGCAATCAATTGCATAATCGGGAACGAGGGAATTGCTCCGCCCATACCCACCTGCACGAGAGTACCTTTGGCGCAGGTCACGTCGAGGCAGCGTTGCAACGAAGAAGGGTGACCAGAGGCTTCGAAAGACACGTCAAAGTAGCCTTTGTCTGCCAGGTAAGGGGTGAAGTCACCGTTGGCGGCATGAATCACGTCAGTGGCCCCCATTTGCTGGGCCATCGCCAGTGAACGTTCGCTGATGTCGCTACAGACAATCGATGCCGCACCACGCGCTTTGGCCGATGCGGCGATCAGGCAGCCAATCGGGCCAACGCCGGAGATAAACACATGCTTACCGGTAAGATCGCCTGCCTGGTGGGTGGCATGGATGCACACCGCCAGCGGCTCGGCAAACACCATCACGCTTTCGTCTGCGTCCTGTGGGAAAGGGATGCACTGCGCGCTGTCCACCACTTTGTACTGGGTAAACCCGCCATCGACATGCGGCACATACATGGCGCTGCCGAAGAAGCGCATCGAAACGCACTGGTTTTCCTGCTCACGGCGGCAATATTTGCATTCACCGCAAGGTTTGGACGGGTTAACCGCCACTTTTTGTTCCGGCTTCAGGCGTGGATCATCACTTTCCACCACAAAACCAATCACTTCATGGCCGAGGATCATCGGCATCTTGACTTCATAGCTACCGACTTTACCTTCCTGATAATAATGCAGGTCGGAGCCGCAAATACCGCCGCGCGTAATGCGTACCAGCGTGCCTTTGCCGTTCCACTCCACCTGCTGCTGCGCCACGCTGACTTGTTGTTTTCCGGTGATCACGCAGGATTGCGTTTCGATTTTCATAACTTCCCCATTCAGTGGTGTTGCAATGGGGGTCATAAAACCGGGTTACAGGGGTTAAAACTGTGATGAAGATCACTCAAAACCATGTTACGGAAAAGCTGTTACGCATAACGTGATACGGGCAAGCTGATTCAGCGTCGGAGGCAAGATCGCGCAATAAATTGCGCGTGGCCCCCTGGTGTAGCGGCGCGATTTATCGCGCTTTTTTGACACTTCTCACAAGCTGGATGCATTGCACTTCCTTCCCAATTAATTGACGCTAAAGTTAACTCATCCGACCACTTAATTTATGAGTGATTATGACTCCGCATCCTGAGTTGTTTGTTCCGCTGGATTTAGGCTTTACCCAACTCAAAAACCGCTTTCTGATGGGTTCCATGCACACCGGCCTGGAAGAACATGCCGATGGTGCATCCCGGCTCGCTGCCTTCTATGCAGAACGCGCGCGTGAAGGGGTGGCATTGATTGTTACCGGCGGTATCGCGCCCAATCCGCAAGGAGTGGTCGCCCAGGGTGGGGCCGTTCTTAATCAGGAAAGTCAGTGCGGCTGGCATCGCACCATCACCGATGCGGTACATGCCGGGGGTGGCAAAATCGCCCTGCAAATCCTGCACGCCGGACGCTACAGTTATCAGCGCAATCTGGTCGCCCCCTCACCGTTGCAAGCACCGATCAATCCGTTTATGCCCCAGGCATTGAGCGACGCTGATATTCGGCAAACCATCGCCGACTTCGCCCAATGCGCCCGCCTCGCTCAGCAGGCCGGTTACGATGGCGTCGAAATCATGGGTTCAGAGGGTTATCTGATAAACCAGTTTCTGGTAGCGCACACCAACCAGCGGGACGACGACTGGGGTGGCGATGTGTCACGCCGTCAACGTTTCGCGCTGGCGGTGACGCGTGCAGTACGCGAGGCGGTCGGTAACGATTTCATTATTATCTTTCGCATCTCAATGCTGGATCTGGTGCACAACGGCAGCACGCTGCATGAAACGCTGGATCTGGCGGAAAAACTGGAGCAGTGCGGCGTCACGTTGTTTAACAGCGGCATCGGTTGGCACGAGGCGCGTATTCCAACCATCGCCACCTGCGTGCCACGCGCCGGTTTTGCCTGGGTGACCAAACACCTGCGCGAGCGCGTTTCCGTGCCGGTGATTGCCACCAACCGCATCAACCATCCGGCGGTGGCTGCCGAGCTGTTACGTGACGGCATTGCGGATATGGTGTCGATGGCGCGCCCGTTTCTCGCCGATGCCGCCTTTGTCAGCAAAGCCCAGGCAGGTGATGACGCAGCGATCAATACCTGTATCGCCTGTAATCAGGCCTGCCTCGACCAGATTTTTGTCGGCAAAGTGACCTCCTGTCTGGTCAATCCCCGCGCCTGTCATGAAACGCTGATGCCGGTGACCGCTGCCACTCAACCCAAACGGCTGGCGGTGGTGGGCGCAGGACCGGCGGGTATGGCATTTGCCTTGCAGGCGGCACAGCGCGGGCATCAGGTGACGCTATACGAAGCCGAGGCACAGATTGGCGGGCAGTTTAATATCGCCCGTCAGATCCCCGGCAAAGAGGAGTTCAGCGAAACGCTGCGTTATTTCCGCCACCAACTCCAGGCCGCTGGCGTGGAGATTCATACCCAGTGCCGCGTCAGCGCCGACCAACTGGAGGACGCCGATGAAGTGATCGTCGCCACCGGCATTGCGCCGCGCCAACTAACGTTGCCCGGCATCGATCATCCGTGCGTACTCAGCTATCTCGACGTATTGCGGGATAAAAAACCGGTCGGCAAGCGGGTGGCCATTATTGGCGCGGGAGGCATCGGTTTTGATACCGCAGAATATCTGCTGCACCAGGCAGGTCATCACGAAGATTTCTACCAAAGCTGGGGCGTTGACCGCGCACTGGCGGCTCGTGGCGGATTGATTCCCCCCCAGCCGCTGCCCGCTGATCGGCAGATCTGGTTGCTGCAACGTAAATCTGGCAAACCGGGTGCCGGGCTGGCGCGCACCACCGGCTGGATTCACCGCGCCAGTTTGCAGGCCCACGGCGTCACCATGTGGGGCGATGTGGAGTATCTGAAGATTGACGACCAGGGTCTGCACCTGCGTCATCAGGACCAAACCCAGGTGCTGGCGGTGGATAACGTGGTGATTTGTGCCGGTCAGGAACCGCTGCGGGTGCTGGCAGATCAACTCACTGCGCGCGGCAAAAAGGTCAGGCTGATTGGCGGGGCCGATGTGGCGCAGGAGCTGGATGCCCGCCGCGCCATCGCACAAGCCACCGAGCTGGCGCTCAGCCTGTGATTAACGCAGTTTGACCGAACGCAGCACCACAAACTTGGCATTCGACGCCACCAGCGTGCAGTTGCCAAACAGCTTCTTCATTTTGTGGTGATAATCGAGGTGGCGGTTGCCAACGATGCGCAACTCGCCGCCATATTGCAGACATCGTTTGGCATCACGCAGCATCTGCCACGCCAGGTGGTCAGTCACCGCATGCTGCTGATGGAACGGCGGGTTGCAGAGCACCGCGTGCAGACGATCGGACGGGAAGCCGCTCAACGCGTTATTGACGCGGAACTGGCTGCGATCCACATCCTGTGGTCGGTTCACTTCAACATTCAGACGACTGGATGCCACCGCCATGTAGGATTCGTCAAAGAACAACACCTCCGCCTGGGGATTCTGCTCCAGCGCCATCAGGCCAATCACCCCATTGCCACAGCCAAGATCGACAATCTCCCCTTCGATATCATGCGGCAGATGTTGCATAAAAAAGCGCGCGCCAATATCCAGCGAACTGCGGGAGAACACGTTGGCATGGTTGTGGATCTGATAATCGGTGCCGTCAAGCGGCCAGACAGTGGTTTGCGCCAGGTCAGGCAGCTTGGGCGCGGTGTAATGGCTGTAAATCAGACGCGCTTTTTTCCACGCCAGCGAGGTTTTGCTCTCGCCGAGAATACGTTCAAACAGTTGCAGTGTGGAGCTATGGATATCTTTGGCTTTTGCCGCCGCCAGAATCAGGGTGTCCGGGGTGACCACATCGCGCAACGCACGCAGCTGATGTTCCAGCAGCGCCAGCGTCTTAGGGATTTTGATCAATACCGCCGCCGGGGCCGACGGTAACGCCGCCAGGCTGTCGAGGAACGTCACCTGATCTTCATCCTGCTGGTTAAGATGCAGATTCTGGCGTGCCGCCTGCTGACTGAGCCAGGAATCACTGACGTGCCAGACCTGGCGCGGATTTAATCCGCAGGTCAGCGCGCCAAAGCTGTCGTTAAACACCAGCACCGGACCATCCGGCAGCGCCTGCTGCAACAGATATTCATCTGCCGCATCCCACGCCTGCAACGGGCTTTCTTCACGCATCGGTGGAAAGCGGTGCAACGTCAGGGTGCGTTCAGTCAGTTCAAGTTGGCTCATGGAATCTCCGGCGTGGTACACTTTGCGCGATTTTCGCCCTAAAAAGGGGGCGCAGTATACTGTCTTTCGCCGGGAATCCCAATGTCATTAATCTACCTCCAGGGCTACCCTGAACATATCCTCACCCAGGTCCAGACGCTGATTGACCACCAACGTCTGGGGGCTTTTCTCCAGCAGCGCTACCCGGATACCCACGATGTGGTGAGCGACAAAGCGCTGTACGACTACACGCAAAGCCTGAAAAGCCGTTATATGCGTAGCGCGCCGCCGGTGAGCAAAGTTATCTGGGATAATAAAATCAAGGTGATGAAGCACGCCCTTGGCCTGCATACCGCCATTTCCCGCGTGCAGGGCGGCAACCTGAAAGCCAAAGCGGAAATCCGCATCTCCACCTTTTTCCGCCTCGCACCGGAACCCTTCCTGCGCATGATCGTGGTGCATGAACTGGCGCACCTGAAAGAGAAAGATCACAACAAAGCCTTCTATCAACTCTGCTGTCATATGGAGCCGGATTACCATCAACTGGAGTTCGATGCGCGGCTGTGGATGACCGACCAGGCGCTACGCGGCAACGCCGCCTGACCGGTTTGCTTTTCTTGTGGTAGCGCATATGCTCAGAGGCGTCTGATTTCCCTCACTTAATGGGTTGGCGCAATGACACTTCAGCAGCTGAACTATTTTCTTGCCGCTATCGATTTTGGCACCATCTCGAAAGCGGCTGAGGCGTTACATATCTC
The DNA here is from genome assembly GCF_059730565.1 of Pantoea sp. X-Soil-TKNS-1279. Classification (NCBI taxonomy): domain Bacteria; kingdom Pseudomonadati; phylum Pseudomonadota; class Gammaproteobacteria; order Enterobacterales; family Erwiniaceae; genus Pantoea; species Pantoea sp. X-Soil-TKNS-1279. Next base: position 3,797,265 of record NZ_AP035948.1, read on the forward strand.
GCAGCCGTCGTTGTCCGACCAGATTCTGCGACTGGAAAGCGAGATGGGCACCCATCTGTTTATTCGCACCAACCGTCGCCTGATCCTGACCGAAGCCGGACTACGTCTCGAACCCCATGCCCGCGCCACCACCCAGGCGGCACAACGTGGCTACGAAGCGGTGCAGTCGGTGCGCCAGCTCAAGGATGGTCTCGCCTCGTTTGGCACCTTCAGTTCCGCTTACCAATATTTTCTGGCCGATCTGATTTGTGAGTTCCGCGCGCGCTATCCGGGGGTGCGGATGCGACTGGTCGGAACCAACTCCTCGGAGGTCGCGCGCTCGGTAATTGATGGCGAAATTGAAGCAGGTCTGGTGATGCTGCCGGTGAACAACAAAAACCTGGTGATCAGTGAACCGGTGTGGTCCACGCAGATTGGCTATATCTCAGCCAGCGACGCGCGGCTGGAAGGCAGTAAGGATATGCTGGCGCTGCTCAACGCCCCGCTGATCCTCAGCGAAGCCACCTGGCATAACAGCGATCCGATTCGCCGTCTGCTCAACCAACGGGCGCAGGAGATTGGCGCGCGGCTGGAGCCGATTATTGAAGTGGAGCACCAGGCCACCGCGCTGGAACTGGCGGCGCGGGGATTGGGAGATCTTATCGCTACGCGTCCGATCCTCCACCACCTGGGTTATAGCGACAAACTCAAGTGGGTGCCGATCGAGCCTCCGGCTTTTGAGGTGTTTGCCTTTATCCACCGCGCCGATACCGCGATCTCATCCGCCACCCGCGAAATGATGCAGCTGATGCGACGTTATTTGCAGGAGGTACAGATGGCGTACAGCCATATCGAATGCTGATGGAAAACGGTGGGTATAGGGCAAACCTATATGAACCAAAATCATAACCCTATTCATCCCGTGCAAATAGCCGCTTAAAACTATGTCAATCACGTTACCCCAATGTTGCAATAACTTTGCAGGAGAGACGTATGACATCACAGGCGCGCTATTGTGTGATTGGTGCAGGAGCTGCTGGTCTGGCGGCGCTGCGCACCTTGCAAGAGCTGGGTATCGACGCTGATTGCTTTGAGAAAAGTAGCCAGGTCGGTGGCCACTGGCATCATGACTACGATGCCCTGCATCTGATTACCCCGAAAAAAAGCTCCGGTTTTGATGGCTTCCCAATGCCCGAGTCGTGGCCGGTCTATCCCAGCCGCGATCAGGTGCGGCACTACATCGACAGCTACGCCGACCACTTCGGCCTCAGAGCACAAATCCATTTCAATAGCACGGTTGAACGCATTGTTCCGCTGGGTAAGGCAGGTAGCGAAGGCTGGCAGGTGACGGTTAATGGTCAGACACGTCATTACCAGGGCGTGCTGGTCGCCAATGGGCACCTGTGGGACTGCGCGTTCCCGGCAGAAGCGAGCCACTTCAGCGGTATCTCGCTGCATTCCGGCCAGTATCGCAACACCGATCAGCTGCAAGGCAAGGTGCTGGTGGTGGGTTGCGGAAACTCTGGCTGCGACCTGGCGGTTGACGCCGCACAGCATCGTCTGACTACCGATATCGTGATTCGCCGGGGTCAGGTGTTCCAGCCCAAGGCGCTGCTTGGTATGCCGCGCGCTGAAATCCCGTTTCTTAATCAGTTACCGCCGGAAATGCAGAATGCGGTCACCCAGGTGCTGACCATGATCTCCGTGGGCCGCTGGGAAAACTATCCCGGCATGCCGCAACCAGAAAGCTGGGACCTCGAACAACAGCCGCCGGTGGTCAACACCCTGCTGATGTATTGGATCCAGCATGGCCGTATCGGCGTGCGTCCGGCCATCGATCATATCGACGGCAAAACGGTGCATTTCAGCGATGGCAGCGCCACAGAATACGACAGCATTCTTTGGGCCACCGGTTTTCACACCCGTTTACCGTTCCTCGATGCGACCCTGCTCGACTGGCAGGATGGCGTACCGTTACGCACCGCCGCCATGACCCTGCCGACCACGCTGGAGAACCTCTATTTTGTCGGGCTTTCTGCCCCACGCGGCCCGCAATGGCCGACCTACTGCCAGCAAACGCGGCTTATCGCGCGCATGATTCAGCTGCGCGAACAGGGCATCCCCAACATCGCCAGCCTGCTGGCGGCCCAGCAGCCGCATGAGGCACGTATCGATATCGTGCGCCGTCTGTGGCAAGCCAACCTCGATGAAACCTGGCGCACGCTGGATCTGCTGGAAACCATGCATAGCAGCCTGTTGCACAACGCTTCCTTAACCGCCTGACGGGAGAAAAACCATGAACAAACAACCTGTTGCCCTGGTCACCGGTGCCGCCTCCGGGATGGGCAAAGCCGTGATGGAGAAGTTTCAGCGCGAAGGCTGGGCGGTGATCGCCATCGATCGCAGCGAAATACCGCCACAACCCGGCATCACGCCGGTGGTGGCTGATATCACCAGCTACAGCGCATTACGCGACGCGGTGGCCGCTGCGCTCCAGGGCCATCGCGTTAGCGCGCTGATCAACGCTGCGGGGATTTTTCCGGTTTCCACGCTGGAGAGCAGCAACGATGCGCTCTATCGCCAGATTTTCGACGTCAACGTGCTGGGTAGCGTAAATACCGCCAAAGTCGCCAGCGAATTTATCAGCGAACAGGGTGGTGCGTTGCTGATGTTTGCCTCAGTCGATGCCTTTGCCGTCTCGCCGGGTCAGCTGTTGTACAGCGCCTCGAAAGCTGCGGTGGTGTCACTGGTGAAATCGCTGGCGATTGAGTTGGTTGGCAAAAAAATCGTGGTGAACGCCATCGCCCCCGGCTGGGTCGAGACTGAAGGCACGCTAAAAAGCGGGCGTATTCATGAAGGTGTTAAAGCCGTGCCGATGCAGCGTGCGGCCAGTGTCGGAGAGATCGCCGACTGGGTGTGGGCCTTCAGTTCACAACCGGGCTATATCACCGGCGAAACCCTGGTTATCTCCGGGGGCAGTTATATGCGTTAAGCATTTTTTTCACAGGCGTCGTACTCCACTTCAAACAGACAGGGTAAGACAATGAAACAACAAACAATAAATCCAGCACTTCAGGGAGCAGTTCGCTATGTAAAGGAGCGACCGACATCGCGTCACATGGCGCGCGACGGTAATTTAACTCGCGCAGTCACCGGCGTCACGCTGGGGAATATGGTGGAATGGTTCGATTTCGCTATCTACTCCTCGATGGCGATGACGATGGCAAAAGTTTTCTTCCCCACCAGCAACAGCTACAACGAATTGATCGCCATTTATGCGGCGTTTGCCGCCGGATTTGTTATCCGGCCGTTAGGGGGCTTTCTGTTTGGCCCGATTGGCGATAAATATGGCCGCCGTACCGCGCTGGTTGCCAGCATCAGCCTGATGTCGATTGCCACCCTCTGCATCGCGCTGATCCCCGGTTATCACAGCATAGGCATCGCCGCCCCGATTTTGCTGGTGTTGATGCGCATGTTGCAGGGACTCTCCACCGGCGGTGAATATGGCGGCTCCTGCATTTTTATCGCCGAACACAGCCCGGATAAACGCCGCACCTTTTTCACCAGTTGGCTGGAGTTTGGCAACATTTCCGGCTTCCTGGTGGGCGGGATTATCGTCAATGTGATCAGCAATACATTGGGCGATGACACCATGATTGCCTGGGGCTGGCGGGTGCCGTTCGTGATTGCCGGATTGCTGGGCATTGTCGCGCTGTTTATCCGTTTGCGCGTCGATGAAACCCCGGTATTTCGTGAAATGCAGGCCGGTAAAGCCCGCGCCGAAGCGCAGTCCCCGGCGCGCTGGACATTATTCCTTAAAGAGTGGCCGCAGTTGCTGCGTTGCGCCGGTCTGGTCGCCACCTTCAATATCAACTACTACATCGTGCTGGGTTATATCCCGAGCTACCTGGTGAGCTTTATGGGGAAATCCGCCGCCTTCAGCGCCCGGCTGTCGCTGATTGCAACCCTCGCGCTGCTGCTGTTTATCCCGCTGTTCGGCATGCTGGGTGACCGGGTTGGCAGAAAGCGCATGCTCCTGACCGGCTGTGTGCTGATTATCCTTTCTGCGATCCCCGTATTCTGGGCGATTCAAAGTCATGGCCTGGCGGCGATCGTCATCGGTATGGCGGTGTTAATTCTCGGCATGTTGTTCTTCGAGGGCACCATCCCGGCCACCCTGACTTCGCTATTCGGCACCACCGTACGCTACAGCTGCTTCGCCATTAGCTACAACCTGTCGGTTTCACTGCTCGGCGGCACCGCGCCACTGGTGAATACCTGGCTGATCGAAAAAACCGGTATCACGCTAATCCCGGCGTTTTACCTGATGGGCGGCGCGGTGCTGGGTCTGCTGGCGCTGTGGAAAATGCAGGACCGTACCGGCAAGCCCTTGCCGTCCTGACCTCTCTTTATCACCTGTGTATCTATGGAGCATAAAATGAGCCTGACCACGAAAGTTAAAATCTCTTCCGGCGGTGCCTATGAGTCTGTTTTTGGTTACTCACGGGCGGTCAAAGCCGACAATCAGCTGCATATCTCAGGCACCTGCGCCACGCCTGACTTTGAAAAGGCCGATGCTTACGAGCAGACAAAATCGATCATGAACACCATCGCCAGCGTGATTCAGCAGGCGGATATGGAAATGGAGGATGTGGTTCGTACCGTGGTGTATGTCCGTGACATCAACGATGCAGAAAAGGTGGCAAAGGCGCATCTTGAAACCTTTGGCACCATCCGTCCGGCCAGCACCATCGTGCAGGTGGATTCGATGCTGCGAACCTGGCAGCGGGTAGAAATTGAAACCTACGCCATTCGTTAAGCCGCCAGCAGCGCCCTGCATCGGGCGCTGCTCCTGGCAGAATTACAAAAATTCCTGCGCCTTCTGAATCAGACTGGTTTTGGTCAACGCGCCAAGGAAACGGCGCTCCTGCGGGTTATTCAGCACTGGCAGACGTTCCAGCGTGACACGGGCAAACGCCTCCCACCCTTCGCGCATGTTTTGGTTCTGATAAATACACGGGAAATCACTGTCCATCACCGTACTGACAGGTGAATGCAGGGTGATCTCCTCCGCCAGCACTTTGCGCGCAATATCGTGAATCGACACTACGCCGAGAAACTGGCCGCTGGCATTGATGACATAGACATAACGCTCACGCTTCAGCGAGCTGACCGCCAGCGCCTGCCCCACCGATTCCTCTGGCTGCAAGGCGGCACCGGGAATGATCAGTTGGTCGACACGCATATTATCGAAATCGTATTTGGCTTCGGAACGACTCAGATGCCCACTGACCACCGGATAGGTACTGGCGGATTGCAGGCGGTACACCAGCATCGAGGCCAACACCGAAGCAATCATCAACGGGAACAGCAGGCTGCTGTTAAGCGTCATCTCCAGCACCATCAGCATCGCCATTAACGGTGCCTGGCTGACGGCCGCCAGCACCGCCGCCATACCGACCGCCGCGTATAACAACGTATCGCCGACCGGCAGATGCAACACCGCCCCTAAACTTGCCAACAACGCCCCCAGCAGCGCGCCAATCAGTAACGAAGGGGTGAACAACCCGCCGACCGCATTGGAGCCAACCGAAAGCGTGGTCGCCAGGATTTTTAATACCAACAACGCCAGCAAGCCACCCAGCAGATAATGACCATCGATGATTTTGACGATCACTTCATAGCCGTTACCCAGAATATCGGTGGAGATTAGCGCCAGAAGGCCCACCGCCAACCCGCCAGCGCCCAGCCGTAGCGGCAGGGAACGTACCCGACTGAACATCGTCTTGCTGCGCGCAATCAATTTAATCAGCAACCAGCCGGCCAGCCCGGATGCCAGCCCAATCACCACCGTCAGCAGCAGGCTGGTGATATCCATCTGGAAAGTCACATTGGAAAGCGGATAAAGCGCGCTGCGGAACCCCAGCGACCACATGGTCATCACCGCAACCGCCGAGGCGATCACCAGCGGGATCAGACGTTGCAACGCGGAGATGCCAAAGGCAATCTCCGCAACAAAAATGGCCGAGGCAAGCGGTGCGTGGTACACCGACGAAAGTCCGGCTGCGGCGGCCATCGCCACAATATCGCTGTTACGCAGGCCAAGCGATTTTGGCAACCAGCGCCCGATCAGGCTGCCGCACAACGCCGAGAGCTGCACCATCGGCCCTTCTTTACCGATTGAGGCACCGCTGCCGATACTGGCGATCGATGACAGGGCGCGAAACAGCGATGTTTTGGTCGGCACCGCATCCAGCCGGGCGTTGATCACCTCCAGATAATCGGTTTTCACCGTTTCCTGCTGCTCGATGGTCACGGCATAACGTAAAAACCACCCGGCCAACAGGCCGCCCGCGCCAACCAACAGCGGCCAGAAAATCCACGGCCAGGCGTGCATCGCCACCGTGATTTCGTTATCGCTGTTAAATAACAAACGGTTAATCAGATCGATCACCCCGCGAAAAGCCAGCGTGACCAGCGAGGCCGCACACCCCACGGGGATAGCAATCAGCAATGTGGTCCAGTTCAGGGCATTTTTACTTCCGCTCACCCGCGCGTCCTCTTCTTTCCGGGTTAAAAATCGTAGCTGCATCATCATATTGGAATGCGGATCTCAGGATCAAATTTCGCCTGCGTTTGCTAATTACGCCACCGGGTCAGCGTGTTACTCTGCCGTTTTACCCTTGCCGGAGAAACCGTACGTGATTCGCTTCGCTATTGTGGGAACCAACTGGATCACCCGCCAGTTTATCGACGCCGCACATGAAAGCGGCAAAATGAAACTGAGCGCCATCTATTCGCGCAGCCAGCAGCAGGCTGAAGCGTTCGCCGCAGATTATCCTTGCCCGCTAACCTTCACCTCGCTGGAACAGATGGCCGCCAGCGATGCCATTGACGCGGTGTACCTCGCCAGCCCCAATGCATTGCACTGCGAGCAGGCGCTGCTGTTTATGTCGCACGGCAAGCATGTGATCTGCGAAAAACCACTGTCCTCCAACCTGCGTGAAGCAGAAGCGATGATCGCCTGCGCGCGTGACAACAAAGTGGTGCTGTTCGAAGCCTTTAAAACTGCCAGCCTGCCCACTTTTTTGCAGTTACAAAAAGCGTTACCGCAGGTCGGCAAGCTGCGCAAAGCGCTGCTTAATTATTGTCAGTATTCATCACGTTATCAGCGTTATCTTGATGGTGAAAACCCCAATACCTTTAATCCGCGCTGGTCCAATGGTTCGATCATGGATATTGGTTACTACTGCCTCGCAGCGGCGGTGACGTTATGGGGTGAACCACAACGGGTCACTGCACAAGCGTCACTGCTGGCAAGCGGCGTGGATGCGCACGGCGTGGTGGTGTTGGGCTACGGCGATTTTGATGTGACGATTTTGCATTCGAAAGTCAGCGATTCACTGATTCCGAGTGAGATTCAGGGCGAAGCAGGTTCGCTGGTGATCGAGAAAATTTCCGAGTGCCAGCAACTGCGTTTTACCCCGCGTGGCGGCGAGAGCCAGAATCTGACCCAACCACAGCATATCAACTCGATGCTGTATGAGGCCGAAACCTTTGCGCAACTGGTAAGCCAGGGCCTGGTGGAACATCCAGGGTTGCAGGCATCGCGGATCACCGCAGCACTGCTGACGGAAATCCGCCGCCAGACTGGCGTGGTTTTCCCGGCAGATCAGGCTAATTGATAATACGCTCCCGTAGCGGCGCGATTTATCGCGCGTTTTTTTCCTGGAGTGCACACAAAATTGCGCGATAAATCGCGCCGCTACGAAATGTGGTTTGTTGTGTAAATATGTCTAAATATTTCCGACTTCTTATTGCTTATTCACTTTGCAGCACGTAATTTACGCAACAGCAAAGGGGAGTAACTTGTAAGCTGATTGATCGTCATTACGATGCGCTATTTGCCCATCCGGTCATCAGGCAACGCGGAATCTATTCTGAGTTGTAAGTGAGACCTTGCCGGAAGGCGAGGTTTGCTTATACCTAATAAAGCGGCTGACGTCTTCTGACATCAGCCTTTTTTATTTTCAGGACAGGATACGCTTATGCAATCTGTAGGCACACCACTACTCTGGGGCAGCTTTGCTGTCGTAGTGCTTATCATGCTGGCGATCGATCTCTTTCTTCAGGGACGTCGCGGCGCACAAACAATGTCATTCAAACAAGCGGCTGTCTGGTCGCTGGTTTGGGTTTCCATCTCATTGCTGTTCAGCGCCGCCTTCTGGTGGTACCTCAACGGCACCGCCGGGCGCGAGGTTGCCACCGCCCAAACCCTCGCTTTCCTCACCGGTTATATTCTGGAAAAAGCGCTGGCAGTCGATAACGTCTTTGTCTGGTTGATGCTGTTCAGCTACTTCGCTATTCCGGCGCAACTGCAACGTCGTGTGTTGATTTATGGCGTATTGGGCGCGATCGTGCTGCGTACCATCATGATTTTCGGTGGTAGCTGGCTGGTTACGCAGTTCAGCTGGATTCTGTATATCTTCGGTGCCTTCCTGCTGTTCACTGGCCTGAAAATGGCGCTGGCGAAAGAAGAAGATGACAACGCAGTCGGCGACAAACCGCTGGTGCGCTGGCTGCGTAAGCACCTGCGTATGACCGATGGTCTGGAAGGTGAGAAATTCTTCACGCGTAAAAACGGCGTGCTGTTTGCCACCCCGTTGTTGTTGGTGTTGATCATGGTGGAGTTGAGCGACGTGATCTTTGCCGTCGACAGTATCCCGGCAATCTTTGCTGTCACCACCGATCCGTTTATCGTGCTGACGTCTAACCTGTTCGCCATCCTCGGTCTGCGTGCCATGTACTTCCTGCTGGCAAACGTGGCCGAGCGATTCTCAATGCTCAAATACGGTCTGGCGATTGTGCTGGTGTTTATCGGTATCAAGATGCTGATCGTCGAGTTCTGGCATATCCCGGTGGGGGTTTCGCTGACGGTGGTTGGGGTGATTTTGGGGGGAACACTGCTGATTAATGCCTGGGTTAACCGCAGAAACGACCAGAAGAAGATATCATCATAATCTGCTACAGGGGCGTTAATCGCCCCTGCTTTATTTTGCCACAATAAACAGTCACATTTTATACTGCTGTCACAGATAGCATCATTAGCAGATCGAAAATCCAATCATTCCCACAAAGACAGAATTTTCTCTTTCTTCAACGCATGTTTTCCTTATACTCCGCCCGTTAAACTAGGGCTGCGTGGTGGCTCTGCGCAGCAAACTTATTACCGCCATATAAAAAGATCGTGATATGCAAACAAACATCATTGGACGTCTGGGCGCGCTGTTTGCGGGCAGCCTGGTAAAACAAATTATGCTGGGTCTGATTGCCGGTGTGGCGCTGGCCTGGTTTTCGCGTGATGCCGCGCTGGCGGTCGGCCTGTTGGGGGAACTGTTCGTTCGCGCGCTGAAAGCCGTGGCACCGCTGTTGGTCCTGGTGCTGGTAATCTCCTCGATTGCTAATCATCAGCAAGGGCAGAAAACTAAGATCCGCCCGATTATCGCGCTGTATCTGCTCAGTACCTTCTTTGCGGCGGTGGTGGCAGTCATGTTCAGCCATCTGTTCCCGCAAATGTTGTCGATGAATGTCGGTAAAACTGAAATCACCCCGCCCTCCGGGATCGCTGAGGTATTGCATGGCCTGCTGATGAGTATGGTGGCGAACCCGATTGATGCCCTGATGAATGCTAATTACATCGGTATTCTGGTATGGGCAGTCGGACTCGGTCTGGCGTTTCGTCATGCCAGCCCGAACAGCAAAGACTTTCTCAACGATGCTTCGCACGCCGCCACTTGGGTGGTGCGTTGTGTGATCCGTTGTGCACCCCTGGGAATTTTCGGCCTGGTCGCCTCGATTCTCGCCTCGACCGGATTTGCCGCGCTGTGGGAGTATGCCAACTTACTAACGTTGCTTATCGGCTGTATGTTGGTGATGGCCTTAGTGGTGAATCCGCTGCTGGTGTTCAGCAAGACCCGCCGTAATCCCTACCCGTTGGTATTCACCTGCATCCGCGAAAGCGGCGTGACCGCCTTCTTTACCCGCAGTTCCGCGGCCAATATTCCGGTGAATATGGCGCTGGCGAAACGCCTGGGCCTTGATGAAGACACCTATTCAGTCTCGATTCCGCTGGGTGCCACCATCAGCATGGCAGGTGCATCAATCACCATTACCGTGCTGACGCTGGCGGCAGTGCATACGCTGGGGATTTCTGTTGATGTGCCGACGGCGATTCTGCTTAGCCTGGTGGCCTCGCTGTGCGCCTGTGGCGCTTCAGGGGTGGCGGGGGGGTCCCTGCTGCTGATCCCGGTTGCCTGTAATATGTTTGGCATACCCAACGATCTGGCGATGCAGGTGGTTGCGGTGGGCTTTATTATTGGCGTGTTGCAGGATTCAGCCGAAACCGCGCTGAACTCGTCAACCGATATTCTGTTTACCGCGGCGGTATGTCAGGCCGAAGCAGAACGCGAGACGCGCACCGCAGTATAATTATTTCCCGTAGCGGCGCGATTCATTGCGCGTTTTTTTCCTGCATCGCGCACGAAATTGCGCGATGAATCCCGCCGCTGCGCGGTTTATAACGTCACTCCGCTTTTAAAAATCGCCAGTTCACGGAAGTCATTGGCTTCATTGCGCGCAGGCTTGCCGTTGGCAATGGCGACGATCATCTCGACAAAATCGGCCAGCATCGCATCCATACTCATGCCCTCAATCAGTCGTCCGGCGTTGAAATCAATCCAGTGCGGCTTTTTCTCCGCCAATTGCGTATTGGTGGCAATTTTCACCGTCGGTACAAAGCCACCATAAGGCGTGCCACGTCCGGTGGTAAACAACACCATATGGCAACCCGCGCCCGCTAAGGCACTGGTGGCAACGGCATCATTGCCTGGCGCGCTGAGCAGATTAAGACCTGGCGTTTTCAGGCGCTCACCGTATTTCAGCACATCCACCACCTGGCTCTGCCCGGCTTTTTGCGTACAACCCAGTGACTTCTCCTCCAGCGTGGTGATGCCCCCGGCTTTATTGCCCGGTGAAGGATTTTCATAAATCGGCTGTTGATGGTCGATAAAGTAGCGTTTGAAGTCGTTAATCATCGCCACCGTTTTGTCAAAGGTGGCTTCATCGCGGCAGCGGCTCATCAGAATGCGCTCCGCCCCGAACATCTCCGGCACTTCGGTCAGCACCGTGGTGCCGCCATTGGCGATCATCTGATCGGAGAAACGCCCCAGCATCGGGTTCGCCGTGATGCCGGAAAAACCGTCCGAACCGCCACACTCCAGACCAAACTTCAGCTCGCTGAGTTTGCCCGGCTGGCGCTGATCGTGACGCATCACGTTGTATAACGCGTGCAGCCGCTCAAGTCCGGCCTCCACTTCATCGTCCTGCTGCTGACACACCATAAATTGCACGCGATCGCTTTCATACGCGCCGAGGGTGTCGCGGAACACATCCACCTGATTGTTCTCGCAGCCCAGACCAATCACCAGCACCGCGCCAGCATTCGGATGACGCACCATATTCTGCAACATGGTGCGGGTGTTTTCATGGTCCTGGCCCAACTGCGAGCAACCAAACGGATGGCTGAACAGATGCACGCCATCGATCCCTGCCGCATCGTCCGTCTCTTTGAGAAAACGTTGCAGAATTTGGCGCGCAATGCCGTTAACGCAACCCACGGTTGGCAGGATCCACAATTCATTGCGAATCCCCACTTCGCCGCTGGCGCGACGGTAAATCTGTACTTCGCGATCCCCGGCCTGCGGCGGCAGTGCAAGAAAATCGGGCTGATAATCATATTCGTCGAGATCGCTCAGGTTGGTGCGCGCGTTCTGCGAATGGATGATTTCACCCGCGTCAATCGGCTGCGTAGCGTGCGCAATCGGCAATCCGTATTTGATCACCAGCGCATCGGTCGCCAGCGGTTGCAGCGCAAATTTATGACCGCGACCCACGGCCTGACGCAGCTCAACACGGACGTGATCGATTTCAACGAGGGTATTGGCTTCCAAATCGCGCAACGCCACAGCGACGTTATCGCGTGAATGTATTCTTATCGCATCTTGCATAGCGTTATCTCAGTTGTGTCAGCGCCGTTCGCATCCCGTGAAGGATGATGTTTTGCAGGTGTTGGCTTACCGCAGCCACCAGCCCTGGCTGCCGGGTTAAATCTTCGCCCCAGTGGTTGGCATCGCTCAGAACCGTGCTAACCAGTTGTTCCACGGGCAACTGTTGCGATTGCACCGCTGGCCAGAGTTCGGCATAGCGTTGAAGCCAGTGGGCATCGTCCTGCAACGGCCAACTTTTATCGCCCTGCTGACCGCGATAAAACGCCAGCAACGCGGCAAAGGCGAAGGTCAGGCGCGGCGGCCAGCTACCCTGTTGTTGCTGCGCCAGCAAAAGCTGCGGTAGCAGGCGGGTACGGAATTTGGTCATGCCGTTCAGCGCGATAGAAAGCAGCGCATGGCGAATAAATGGGTTACGGAAACGGCGCTGTACCGCAGCAGCAAAGGCATGCAGCTCAGCAGGCGGCAAGTCGAGAGTGGGGATCACTTCATCGCGCAGTAACGCTTCAACAAAGCCCGCGATCTGCGCATCGTCCATCGCTTCTCCGACGCTCTCCAGACTGGACTGGAACGCCACCGGTACCATCGCAGTGTGCGCGCCGTTGAGGATCGCCACTTTTTGCGCCTTGTAAGGGGTGATGTCTTCCACCAGCTTCACTTCAGGTGCCAGCACGGCCAACTTCAGCTCTTGTGCCAGTGCCGCCGGTCCCTGAATCACAAACTGGTAATACACCTCACCCGCCACCAGGAAACGATCTTCGTAACCCAGTTGGGTAGCGATAGCTTCACTGTCGGCCGGGAAGCCGGTGACGATACGATCAACCAGCGTGTTGTAGAACGCGCAATGCTGCTGTACCCAGTGGGCAAATGCCTGCGGTAACTGCCAGTGGTCGGCATAGCGCAGTACCAGCGCGCGGAGCGTATCGCCGTTGTAGTCGATCAATTCGCAGGGAACGATTAACCAGCCCTTAGCAACGTCCCCGGCAAAATGCTGGTAACGCGCCCACAGCAGCTGGGTCAGCTTGCCGGGAAAGGAGGAGGCTGGCGCATCGGTCAGTTGATCCTGTTCGGCAAAGGCAATGCCTGCTTCCGTGGTGTTGGAAAACACAAAACGCATCTCTGGCGCGCGCGCCAGGGCCAGAAAATCGTCGAATTGTTGATAGGGTTGAATTTCCCGGTTGAGGCTGCGAATCAGGCGGGTTTCGCTCACCTGCTCACCCGCCGCATTCAGCCCGCGAATCAGCGTGGTGTACAACCCATCCTGCTGATTCAGCGAGTCTTTCACTTCTCGATTACGCGGCCGCACCACCACCACACCGGCATCGGTACCCTGATGCTCATTGAGCCAGTCGAGTTGCCAGTCAATAAAGGCGCGCAGAAAATTCCCTTCACCAAACTGGATTACGCGGTCGGTATAGCGCGGGCCGGGAAAGTCGTGACGGTTTAGCCGCTGCATCATCAGGCTCCTAACTCAATGCCGAAGTAATCACGGGCATTGTTGAAGCAGATGTTTTGTACCATCTGCCCCAGCAGCGCTTCGTCGGCAGGTGCTTCGCCGCGTTCCACCCAATTGCCGATCATCTGGCACAGCAGACGGCGGAAATATTCGTGACGGGTATAGGACAGGAAGCTACGGCTGTCGGTCAACATGCCGACAAAACGGCTCAACAGGCCAATCTGCGCCAGTTGCGTCATTTGACGCTGCATGCCATCGAGCTGATCGTTGAACCACCATGCCGAGCCAAACTGCATCTTGCCCGGTTCCCCTTCACCCTGGAAATTCCCGGCCATCGTCGCCAGTACTTCGTTGTCGCGCGGGTTTAGGCAATACAGGATGGTTTTCGGTAATGCGTTTTGCCGATTTTGTGCATCCAACAGACGAGCCAGCGGGATCGCCAGCGGCGCATCGTTGATAGAATCGAAACCGGTATCCGGTCCCAGCAGCTCAAAGTGGTGACGATTGGCGTTACGCAGCGCACCGATGTGGTACTGCTGCGCCCAACCGCGACGGGCATATTCACTGCCCAGCCACACCAGCACCGCCGTTTTGAATTGCGCGGTTTCTTCGCTGGATGGGGAACCACCCTGCAAACGACGCGTCAGGATGCCATCAAGTGTGGCCTCATCAGCCTCTGCATACACCACCACATCCAGCGCATGATCGGAAATCTTGCAGCCGTGAGCGGCAAAGTGATCAAGGCGTTTGCTTAAGGCACGACGTAGATCGTCAAAACGCTGCACGCTGACATCCGCCACTTGCTCCAGCTTGTGGATCCACGGCAGGAAGGTTTCCAGCTCAATGTTAAAGGCTTTGTCCGGACGCCAGCTCGGCAGCACTTTGACGATGAAGCTGTCATCCTGCGCCAGGGCGCGATGATGCTGTAAATCGTCAAGCGGGTCGTCGGTGGTACCGACCATTTTCACCTTCATCTGCTGCATAATGCCGCGTGCGGTAAAGGCATCCTGTGCCAGCAACGCATTGCAGCGATCCCAAATGTCATCTGCCGTCTGCTCAGACAGCAACACATTGGTGATGCCAAAGGGGCGGCGCAGTTCGAGGTGCGTCCAGTGATACAACGGGTTACCAATGGTGTGCGGCACGGTACGCGCCCAGGCATTGAATTTTTCACGGTCGGTGGCGTTGCCGGTGCAAAGGGCTTCCGGTACGCCATTGGCGCGCATCGCTCGCCATTTGTAGTGATCGCCTTTCAGCCAGATGTCATAGAGGTTGGTAAAGCGGTAATTTTCGGCAATCTGCTGTGGCGGCAAGTGACAGTGATAATCGAAAATCGGCTGGTCTTTGGCGTAGTCATGATAAAGACGACGCGCAAATTCGCTTTCCAGTAAAAAATCCTCAGTCATAAAACGCGACATACCTGCTTCCTCATTTTTGTAGCCCGTTGGCTAATGACACAAAGTTATCATACCAATTTTGATAAACGGCGGAATTCTTTGCGACGAACCTCACATTAATGACAGATCTTTGATGTGGATATGGACAAAAAAGCCGCAAAAATACCGCTAACCTGCTGTTATTACGTCGAAGAACAGTATCACACACGCCTTGAAGGGTTTTTGTGATGGCTCTCAACTTTTAAAGTTGTATAACAAGTTAACCTCTCGCTCCATTGATGCCAGACCGATGGCACAGGCAAGGAAATAAAGGCGCGTTTCAGCGTCTGCGGGCGTGAAGAGAGCTGTCTCACGAGCAGTCCCGCTCCAGATAACAACAGCGGCAACGCCGCAACGACAAACTGGAAGAGGTTAATGATGCGTAAGATCAAAGGGCTACGCTGGTACATGATTGGACTGGTGACGATGGGCACCGTTCTGGGCTACCTGACGCGTAATACTATTGCCGTAGCAGCACCCACGCTGGCGACCCAGCTTCACATCACCACCCAGCAATATTCATATATCGTCGCCGCGTATTCGGCCTGTTACACCGTGATGCAACCGGTCGCTGGTTATGTGCTGGATATGCTGGGCACGAAGGTCGGCTATGCGGTGTTTGCGATACTTTGGGCTATCTTCTGCGCCGCCACTGCGTTAGCAGGGAGTTGGGGTGGGTTTGCGCTGGCGCGTGGTGCGGTCGGTGCCGCAGAAGCAGCCATGATCCCAGCAGGATTAAAAGCCAGCAGCGAGTGGTTTCCGGCCAAAGAACGTTCTGTGGCGGTGGGCTACTTCAATGTGGGTTCATCGATAGGTGCGATGCTGGCACCGCCGCTGGTGGTCTGGGCCATTGTGGCGCATAGCTGGCAGATGGCGTTTATCGTTACCGGGGTGCTGAGCATGATTTGGGCGCTGTGCTGGCTGGTGTTTTATAAACATCCGAAGCAGCAAACCAAGCTGAGCGAGGAAGAACGCCACTACATCATTGCCGGCCAGGAAGTACAGCATCAAACCGGTAACAACAGCAAAATGTCGGTTGGTCAGATTCTGCGTAATCGCCAGTTCTGGGGCATTGCGCTGCCACGTTTCCTGGCTGAACCTGCCTGGGGCACCTTCAACGCCTGGATTCCGCTGTTTATGTTTAAGGTGTATGGCTTCAATCTGAAAGAGATTGCGCTGTTCGCCTGGATGCCGATGCTGTTTGCTGACTTCGGCTGCATCCTGGGGGGTTATTTACCGCCGCTGTTTCAACGCTGGTTCGGTGTCAATCTGATCGTCTCACGTAAGTTGGTGGTCACGATGGGTGCAGTGCTGATGATTGGCCCCGGTACCATCGGCTTGTTTACCAGTCCGTATGTGGCAATTGGTCTGCTGTGTATTGGCGGTTTTGCTCACCAGGCCCTGTCCGGTGCACTGATTACCCTGTCATCTGACGTGTTTGGTCGCAATGAAGTGGCAACCGCTAATGGCCTGACCGGTATGGCAGCCTGGACCGCCAGCACCCTGTTTGCCCTGGTGGTGGGTGCCCTGGCGGATACCCTCGGCTTTAGCCCGCTGTTTGCTGCTCTGGCGGTGTTTGACCTGATCGGCGCGGTCGTTATCTGGAGTGTGCTGAAAAACAAACCGGTTTCCGAAATGGAAAGCGCGCCACCCGTACAAACTGCGGCGGTCCGTAGTTAATCTCTTTGGGTTGGTGTGAGCCAGCCCATTTCTTCCGCCCGGCCGAAGTGGTATAACAACTCCTCGTTTACCTGCATAGCGGAACCGCGCAATGGACCTGACCGAATCCCGACGTCTTTATCAACAACTGGCCAGCGAGCTGAAACGCCGCATTGAAGCCGGAGAATACCCGGTGGGTGATAAACTTCCTGCCGAGCGTTTAATTGCTGAGGAGATGCAGGTCAGCCGTACCGTGGTACGTGAAGCGATCATCATGCTGGAAGTCGAAGGCTACGTGGAAGTGCGCAAAGGTTCAGGCATTCACGTTATTGCCAGCCAACAGCAAAACCGTATCGTGACCTCCAGTCAGTTGGAATTCGCCAGTTTTGGTCCGTTTGAATTGTTGCAGGCACGTCAGCTGATTGAGAGTAATGTCGCGGAGTTCGCGGCAACCCAGGTGACTCGTCAGGATATCATCGCGCTGATGGCCATTCAGGAGAAGGCCCGCCAGGAAGACCATTTTCGTGATTCTGAATGGGATATGCAGTTCCACGTCCGCATTGCACAATCGACGCAGAACAGCGCCTTAGCCGCCATTGTCGAGAAGATGTGGTTGCACCGCCTGCATAACCCCTATTGGCTGAAGTTGCATGAGCATATCGATCAGCGCAACATCCTCAGTTGGTGCGATGATCACGATCAGATTCTGAAAGCACTCATCCGCAAAGATCCCGCCGCCAGTAAGCTGGCTATGTGGCAACATCTGGAAAATACTAAACAGATGTTGTTTAACGCTACCGCAGACGATTTTGAGTTTAATGTCGATCGTTACATGTTTGCTGAAAACCCGGTCATCCTGCCGGAAGGCACTGATAATTCCCGCTAATTTTGCTGATTTTTCCGGCAGGAAAGTCAGTTAATCTGCAATAGTGTCAGCTCATGTAAAGCTCCTTTTGACCAGTTGCATCTAAAGGTAAAACTCCTCTCTTGCGGGAACTTTCTACTGTCTCAGATCCATGATTTTTGTTACAGTTATCGCCCTTTTCTTACCCTTTGCGACAGGGCATTAAAAAGTTGCTGATTTAACAATCAATTCTGGAAGGATCCGGAAAATCCGGCTCAGCTGCGCTCCTAAAATGCATAACCAAACTGCCAGCTAGTGCTCCAGCCCTTCGGGCACGTTTAACAATGATGTTCAGGACCGATTGATGGATATTTTGCAGGCATTACTGCATGCCTTATGGCAGCAGGATTTTGAAACCCTTTCCGACCCGACACTGGTGTGGGCCATTTATGGCGTGCTGTTCATGATTCTCTTCCTTGAGAACGGCCTGCTGCCCGCTGCATTTCTGCCCGGCGATAGCTTGCTGATTCTGGTTGGCGTGCTGATCGCCAAAGGCACCATGAACTTTCCACTCACCATTCTGGTCCTGACCACCGGTGCCAGCCTCGGTTGCTGGGTTAGCTACATTCAGGGACGCTGGCTGGGGAATACCCCCACGGTACAAAAATGGCTTTCCCATTTACCCGCGCAATATCATCAACGCGCGCACAGCCTGTTCCATCGTCATGGGCTTTCCGCCCTGCTGATTGGCCGTTTTATCGCGTTTGTGCGCACTCTGCTGCCAACCATTGCCGGGTTATCTGGCCTCAGCAATGCGCGTTTCCAGTTCTTTAACTGGGTGAGCGGTTTGCTGTGGGTAGTGATCCTTACAGTGCTCGGTTTCGCACTTGGCAAAACCCCCATTTTCCGTCGCTATGAAGACGAATTGATGTTTTGCCTGATGATGCTTCCCCTGGTGTTGCTGGTGTTTGGTCTTGTCGGGTCACTGGTGGTGCTGTGGCGTAAACGTCAGTCTGATCAGAATGGGAAATCACAGTGATGAAAATTCTGACCCGCATCCCAAGGCGTCTTCTGCCCTGGTTGTTGGGCGCTGCGCTGGCTCTTGTTGCCATCAGTTTCGCCCCTGCGCTGCTGAGCCATGAAACTGTGGTGCAGATTCGCGTTGCCAACAGCGGCACCCCGCTGCCGGATGGCTTCTATCTGTATCAGCAACTCTCCGCCCAGGGCGTGCGCATTAAAAGCATCACGCCTTCTGGTGATGCATTGGTGATTCATTTCGAAAACGAAGAGCAAAGCCTGGCCGCGCAGAAGGTACTGCGTCGCCTGCTGCCACAAGGTTTTGTTGTGGCCGCCGGTCATCAGGCATCGCAGCAAAATCAGGACCCCAGTCGTCTGACTTACAGCTAAATTGCGTCGTCCGGATACTCGTCCGGGCGACCACAACCCTCGCTATCCCCGCGTCTTCTTTGAATTTTTTCATCCGCTGTCTATGCTTAAAGGTAGCGCGAGCACAAGACAAGCTGGGAAGCCTCTCCTGCCCGGTTTGCGGCAGGTCATTCACAAAGGAAGGTTTTACCTGATGAAACGTCAATTACTCCTGGGTGCTGTTCTCCTCTCCCTCTCCGGCTCACTTCTGGCAGCAGAGTCACTATGTCAGCAGAAGGAGCAGGACATTCAGCGCGAAATTGGTATGGCAAAGCAGCATGATAACCAGCGCCGGGTAAACGGGCTGGAGCGTGCGCTAACCGAAGTGCGCGCCAGTTGTACCGATGAAAAACTGAAAGCTGCACATCATGAGCGTATTGAGGCGCAAAAGCATGATGTCGCCGAACGTGAGCGTGAGTTGAAAGAAGAGCGCCAGGAAGGTAATGACAAAGAGAAGATCGCTAAACGCGAGCGCAAGCTGGAAGAAGCGCAGCACGAGTTAAAGCAACTCGAAGCTGAACGCTATTAATCGGACTTACTGTTATATGCCCTAAATAATTCAGGTTACAGGAAGGCGGCAAGCTCATAGACTTCAGGAGCTTACTCCAGTAAGTGACTGAGGTATATGAACGCAGCCAACGTAACTGTAGCCTGAAGTATGACGGGCATAAAAGGAGATTTTCATGGCTAAAGAACCAACATCAGAACATTTGCGTGCCGAACTGAAAAACCTGGCCGACACCCTGGAAGAAGTGCTCAGCAGCACCGGCGAGAAGTCAAAGACTGAGCTGGATAAATTGCGTCAGAAAGCCCGTGAAGCCCTCGACACTTCGCGTGAACGCCTGGGCGAGTCTGGCGAACGCCTGGCGCAATCCACCCGCGAAGCCGCACATAAAGCAGATGATTACGTGCGTGAAAATCCCTGGCACGGCGTCGGTATTGGTGCTGCGGTGGGTGTGGTCATCGGCATTCTGCTTTCACGGCGTTAATGATGAGTGACAGTCAGCAAAGCCACGGCCCGGGCAAAGGGGTCATCAACATTGGTCAACGTATCGTTACCACGTTGGTCAGTATCGTTGAGACACGCGTCCGCCTGGCAGTGGTGGAACTGGAAGAGGAAAAAGCCAACCTGATTCAGATGCTGATGATGGTGGGCCTTACCATGCTGTTTACCGCTTTCGGGTTAATGAGCCTGATGGTGCTGATCATCTGGGCGGTGGATGCGCAATATCGGCTGATGGCGATTGCGATTACCACTGCCGTCCTTTTCCTGCTGGCGCTGATTTTTGGTGTCTGGACACTGCGTAAATCCCGCCAGTCCACACTGCTGCGCCATACGCGCAAAGAGCTGGATACCGATCGCAAACTGCTGGAGGAGCATCGCTCATGAGCCGCCGCGAGCGCGAAGCACGCATCCACGCATTGCTGAATCAGGTACAACAGCAACGGCTGGATCTGAGCGCAGCCAGGCGTGACTGGCTGGAGAGCACCGCGCAGTATGATCGGGGCTGGCTCACCTTCCTCAGTTTGCGCCGCTATCTGGCGATTGGTAGCAGCGCGCTGGCAATCTGGTCAATTCGCAGCCCTAATCGGCTACTACGCTGGGCGAAACGCGGCTTTGGGCTGTGGAGCACCTGGCGGATGATCAAATCAGCGCTGCCACCACGTTAGGCTAACTCCTTCTGACAACGGACCTTTTTCAGGTCCGTTTTTCCTTTAATCAGAATTCCTGAACAACATCGACAGATTATCTCGCTTACAACCTTTCCAACCCGCGATTATCATCTCTAGCCATCAGCCCAATGAATCACAAGACGTGATTCGACGGGATACATTGCCGCAGGCCAGCAACCTGCAATAAAAACCTTGTTGGAGTAGATGATGAAAAAATTCGAAGATTCTGGCCTGTTACTGGCACGCGTTCTGATGACCATCCTGTTTATCACCGCTGGCTGGGGCAAACTGACCGGTTATGCAGGCACCGCACAGTACATGCAGTCAATGGGCGTCCCTGGCTTCCTGTTGCCGCTGGTAATTCTGCTGGAACTGGGTGGCGGTCTGGCGATTCTGTTCGGCTTCCTGACCCGTTTCACGGCGCTGTTTACTGCCGGCTTCACCATTCTGACGGCGTTCCTGTTCCACAGTAACTTCGCTGAAGGTGTTAACCAGCTGATGTTTATGAAAAACCTGTCAATCGCTGGTGGTTTCCTGGTGCTGGGTCTGGTTGGTCCAGGTGCATACAGCATCGACCGTCTGATTCGTCAGCGTTTCCAGACTGCAACCGCACGCTAAGTACACAAGCAGCGTATACTGAAAAGGGGCGAGGATATTCCTCGCCCCATTTTTTTGTGGAGGGCTTATGGGACAACTGATTGACGGTGTCTGGCATGACACCTGGTACGATACGAAGTCAACCGGTGGCCGCTTCAAACGTACAGAAGCGGTGTGGCGTAACTGGGTTACCGCTGATGGCAGCGCGGGTCCCACCGGGAAAGCCGGTTTTGCCGCCGAACGCGACCGCTACCATTTATACGTTTCACTCGCCTGCCCGTGGGCGCATCGTACTCTGCTGATGCGCAAGCTGAAGGGACTGGAAGAGATGATTTCCGTGTCGGTGGTACATCCGCTGATGCTGGAAAATGGCTGGACCTTCGACGACGATTTCCCCGACGCTACCGGAGATTCGCTATATCAGAACGAATACCTGTATCAACTCTATCTGCATGCCGATCCTCACTACAGTGGGCGCGTTACCGTGCCAGTGCTGTGGGACAAACATCAGCACACCATTGTCAGCAATGAATCGGCCGACATCATTCGGATGTTGAATAGCGCGTTTGATGCGCAGGGCGCACGCGCTGGCGATTACTACCCCGAGGCGTTGCGGCCACAAATTGATGAGCTGAATAGCTGGATTTACGACACGGTAAACAATGGCGTGTATAAATCGGGCTTCGCCACTTCGCAGGCTGCTTATGATGAATCGGTAACGGCGCTGTTCCATTCACTGACGCGCCTGGAGCAGATCCTGGGTCAGCATCGCTATCTGACCGGCGATCAATTAACCGAAGCCGATCTGCGCCTGTGGACCACCCTGGTACGTTTTGATCCGGTATATGTCACGCATTTCAAGTGCGATCGCCACCGGATCAGCGATTATCGCAACCTCAGCGGCTTTCTGCGTGATATTTACCAAATGTCAGGGATTGCCGAAACCGTCAATCTGCCGCATATCCGTCATCACTATTATTGCAGCCATAAGACCATCAACCCGAGTGGGGTGATCTCGCTTGGACCGGCATTTAACTGGGATGAGCCTCACGGACGGAGATAAATTCGTGGCGGCGCGATTTATCGCGCGGATTTTTCTGGCACCGAGCACGGAATAGCGCGATAAATCGCGCCGCTACGGTTCAGTGCATGCTGAAAACAAAAACCCCGCCGAAGCGGGTTTTTTGCATTAAAAAGTCGAAACTGGCCGATAAGCCGCGTTCTTTTCATAGAAAGAGGAGTGGACAGTCATTCCGCGCAAAAACAAAAACCCCGCCGAAGCGGGGTTTTTGCATTAAAAAGTCGAAACTGACCGATAAGCCGGGTTCTGTCGTGGACAGTCATTCATCTAGGCCAGCAATCGCTCACTGGCTCAAGCAGCCTACCCGGGTTCAGTACGGGCCGTACCTTGTGAACCCCTATTTGGCCTTGCTCCGGGTGGAGTTTACCGTGCCGCGAACTGTTACCAGCCGCGCGGTGCGCTCTTACCGCACCCTTTCACCCTTACCTGATCCCATTACTGGGCCATCGGCGGTTTGCTCTCTGTTGCACTGGTCGTAGGCTTGCGCCCCCCAGGCGTTACCTGGCACCCTGCCCTATGGAGCCCGGACTTTCCTCCCCTCTGCCCGTCTCCCCCCGAAGAGGGACGACGACAAAGCGGCGACTGTCTGGTCAGCTTCGGCGCGGGATAATAGGCGATCCGCCGTCGTTTGTCACGCCTCTTGCTGATCGAGTGCGTAGCGATACAGTGCGTTCTTCTTCACACCGTGAATTTCCGCCGTCAGCGCAGCCGCCTTCTTCAAGGGCAGCTCCTGTTGTAGCAGCGCCAGGGTGCGCAGTGCATCTGCCGGTAAGGCTTCTTCATCGGCCTTATGGCCTTCCACCACCAGCACCATCTCCCCTTTGCGGCGATTTTCATCTTCCAGTACCCAGGCCAGTAGCTCGGCCACTGGCGCACCGTGCAATGACTCCCAAGTCTTCGTAATTTCCCGCGCCAACACCACATAACGTTCAGCCCCCAGCTCACTGACCATATCCTGTAAGCTATCGATTAAACGGTGGGTCGATTCGTAGAAGATCAGGGTGCGCGGCTCCTGCGCCAGAGCACGTAAAGCATCGCAGCGCGCCTTGGTTTTCGCCGGCAGAAACCCTTCGTAACAGAAACGATCGGACGGTAATCCCGCTGCGCTTAATGCTGTAATCGCCGCGCAGGCACCCGGTAAGGGCACCACGCGGATACCCGCTTCACGGCAACGACGCACCAGATGATAACCGGGATCGTTGATTAACGGCGTTCCGGCATCAGAAACCAGCGCAATGCTTTGGCCTTCCTGCAATTTGGCCAGCAGCACTTCGGCTTTCTGCTGCTCATTGTGGTCGTGAAGTGCGAACAGTCGCGCATTGATGGCGAAATGTTGTAGCAACAGCCCGGTATGACGTGTATCTTCCGCAGCGACCAGATCGACGCTCGCAAGCACCGTTAACGCACGCTGCGTAATATCACCCAGGTTACCGATCGGGGTAGGAACGATATAGAGCGTGCTGGCAGAAATGTCTGCCCGATCGAGTTGTTTCATTGTTTCATCCGAATTGCCGATTTAATATTGAGCATCTAGAAAAAAACATCACTGGATACAGTATGCTTCCTTCAAAAGTCTTACGTCGTAAAGCAGGACGCTTTGTACCTGTTCTTCTCGCTGGGCTAATTTTAGCCGCCTGTAGCGGTCAGGGACCACAGCAAACGTCTTCCGTCAATGTTCAGGGTCCGATCACGGCCCAGTCTGACTATTACCTGCAACAGGTGCAGCAAAGCAGCGATGATAGCAAGACCGACTGGCAATTACTTGCCATCCGTGCCTTGTTGAAGGAAGGAAAGTATCCACAGGCCAGCGATCAGATCAAACAATTGCCGCAGCAGCTCTCTGATGTGCAGCAGCAGGAATTACAGTTGCTGCGTGCGCAGATGCAGATTGGTCAGCAGGATTTCAACGGTGCACAGCAACTGTTGAGCCAGGTGAAAACCGACGGTCTGTCGCAGGATCAACAGGCGCGCTTCTACGGCCTGCAAATCGCTGCCGCTCAGAATCGTCCCTCGCTGGCATTGCTGCGCGCCTATATCGCTCAGGAACCGCTGCTGAAAGCGGCCGATCACCAGAGCAATATTGACGCCACCTGGCAGGCGCTGACGCAGATGACCAAAGATCAGCTCAACAGCCTGGTGATCAATGCCGACGAGAATACCTTGCAGGGCTGGTTGGATCTGCTCAACACCTGGCATACCAACAGCCAGGACCCGGAAATGCTGAAAGCCGCCATCAAAGATTGGCAAACACGCTATCCGCTCAATCCGGGTGCCAAAACCCTGCCGACCGCCCTGAGTCAGGTGCAGAACTTCAGCAAAGCTTCGACCAGCACCATCGCGTTGCTGCTGCCGCTGAATGGTCAGGCGCAGATCTTCGCCAACGCCATTCAGAAAGGCTTTAACGATGCGAAAAACGGTGTGCTAACCGCCCCGGCCGCAGCCCCACAACCACAGCCGACAGCGACACCGGCCAGCGCGGAAGCCAGCGCCCAGCCGCAGCCAGCCGCTGCAACGCCAGATGCGACCGCCAATACCGTAGTCAGCCCGGCCGCTGCTGCCATCACCCCGGATCAAAGCACCCAGCCGCAACCTGCTGCTGCACCTGCCCCGGCAGCCAGCGCAGGCGATAGCAATGCCCAGGTCAAGGTGTATGACACCAGCAGTCAGCCGATTCAGCAGGTGATGCAACAGGCGCAGCAGGATGGCGCAACCATCGTCGTCGGCCCGCTGTTGAAAAGTGATGTAGAGACTGTCGCTAACAGCAACTCGCCGCTTAACGTACTGGCCCTGAACGAGCCGGAACAGATCCAGAACCATCCGAATATTTGTTACTTTGCGCTTTCTCCTGAAGACGAAGCGCGCGATGCCGCCCACCATATGTGGGATCAAGGCAAACGCCAGCCGCTGCTGCTGTTGCCGCGTAACAGTTATGGCGATCGTGTTGGTAAGGCCTTTGCGCAAGAGTGGCAGACGCTGGGTGGTTCGACCGTGTTGCAACAACGTTTTGGTTCCGTCAGCGAGCTGAAACAGGGTATCAACAGCGGTGCCGGTATCAACCTGAGTGGCACGCCGCTGGTGGTGGAACCCGCACAGCCGCAGGGCGTATCGATTGCCGGATTGAACATCCCGGCGCCGCAGACCAGCGCCCCGGTAGCCGATACCAGCGGTGGCAGCCTTGATGCGGTGTATATCGTCGCCAACCAGGATGAGCTACAGCTGATCAAGCCGATGATTGCGATGCGTACCAGCAGCCGCAACAATATTGCGTTGTACGCCAGCTCACGTAGCTTCCAGGCCGGTGCGGGTCCGGACTTCCGTCTGGAGATGGATGGCTTACAATTCAGTGACATTCCGCTGCTTTCGGGTAGCAACCCGGCGCTGATGCAGCAAGCGGCGAAGTCGTTTAACAATGATTATTCGCTGGTACGCCTGTACGCAATGGGCATTGATGCCTGGACGTTGGCGAACCACTTTAACCAGATGCGTCAGGTTCCGGGCTTTGCCATTGATGGCAACACCGGCAAGCTGAGCGCCACCCCGGATTGCGTGATCAACAGGAAGTTGGCATGGAACCAGTATCGTCAGGGACAAATCGTTCCGGTACAGTAAATCGCCAGCGCATTGGCGCTGAGCAAGAGCAGCAGGCGCGCCGCTATCTGGAGCGCGCCGGGCTGCAATGGATTGCCAGCAATGTTCGCTGTCGCAGCGGTGAGATTGACCTCATCATGCAGGATGGCGACTGCTGGGTCTTTGTCGAAGTGCGCTATCGACGCGATGCGCGTTTTGGCGGTGCAGCCGCCAGCGTAACGCGTCAGAAACAACAAAAGCTACTCCGTACCGCAGCGCTATGGCTGCTGGGACGTAACGGCAGTTTTGACACGGTAAATTGCCGCTTTGACATCATAGCCATTACCGGGCGCGAGCTGGAGTGGCTGCCCGATGCCTTTCATGCCGATGTGTAGAACCAGGTGGTCTTGTGCAGGACAGAATTAAAGCGTGTTTTACCGAAAGTATTCAGACTCAAATCGCTGCCGCCGAGGCGCTGCCGGATGCCATTTCCCGCGCGGCCATGACGTTGGTGCAGTCGCTGCTGAGCGGTAACAAAATCCTTAGCTGTGGTAATGGCGCGTCAGCGGCCAACGCTCAGCATTTTGCCGCCAGTATGATCAACCGGTTTGAGACCGAACGCCCCAGCCTGCCCGCGCTGGCGCTCAGTGCCGACAACGTAATGCTGACGGCCATTGGTAACGATCGGTTGCACGATGAAATTTATGCCAAGCAGGTGCGAGCGCTTGGTCAGGCCGGTGATGTTCTGCTGGCCATTTCCACCCGTGGCAACACCCGTGACATTATTAAAGCGGTTGAAGCTGCGGTTACACGCGATATGACCATCGTGGCGCTGACCGGCTACGACGGCGGTGAGCTGGCTGGCCTGCTCGGCCCACACGATGTGGAAATTCGCATTCCGTCACATCGCAGTGCGCGTATTCAGGAGATGCATATGCTGACGCTGAACTGCCTGTGCGATTTGATCGATAACACCTTGTTCCCCCACCAGGAATGACTGAAGGAGCTAAGATGAAAGCATTGAACGCTGTCGCCATTCTTTTCACCGCCATGATGTTGCAGGGCTGCGTTGCTGTCGTCGCTGGCGGTGCCGCAGTAGCCACCAAAACCGCCACCGATCCCCGCACCGTGGGCACCCAGGTGGATGACGGTACGCTGGAGTTACGCGTCAGCAACGCGCTGGCAAAAGATGAACAGATCAAAAACCAGGCGCGCGTCGTAGTGACCGCCTATCAGGGCAAAGTGCTGCTGACCGGTCAGTCACCGTCGGCGGATCTCGCCAGCCGCGCGAAACAGATCGCGATGGGTGTCGATGGCGCGACTGAGGTGTACAACGAAATCCGTACCGGCCAGAAAGTCAGCCTCGGTACATCCTCTAATGACACCTGGATCACCACCAAAATCCGCTCACAACTGCTGGGCAGCGATCAGGTGAAATCGTCGAACGTGAAAGTGACCACCGAAAACGGCGAAGTGTTCCTGCTGGGTCTGGTGACACAACAGGAAGCGGCAGCGGCGGCGGATATCGCCAGCCGGGTAAGCGGTGTGAAGCACGTCACCACCGCCTTTACCATTCTGAAATAAACCTTCAGGGCGGCATCAGCCGCCCTTTTTTACACCGGTATATCAATCACCAACGCACGTAACGGCGTTTTCGCCTGCAACGTAATCTGCTGTTCTTCTGCCAGAAATGCCCCATCGCCACAGCTTAGCTTTTCCTGATGCGCACTGCTCGCCTGCACATCCAGCGATCCGTGGATCGATTGCAGATAGGCGCGTGGACCGTTCAGCTTTACGCTATGTTGCTCGCCGGGAGCCAGCGTTACCTGATGAATCCACACCTGCTGACGCAGCTGTAAACTGCCTTCCGCACCGTCTGGCGAAGCCAACAGGAAAGAGGTCTGCTCGGGCAGCGACATTTTCTGCAACAACGGATTCTCGCGTTCCGGGCACGCCGACAGCCACAGCTGCATACGTGTCAGCGGTTGATCTTTGCTGAGATTGATTTCGCTATAGCTCACGCCCTGGCGCGCCGACAACAGCAGCGCTTCACCGGCACGGGCGATAATATGGTTGCCCTCGCTGTCGCGGTACTCCGCCTCGCCCTGTAGTACCAGGTTGAGTACATCAACCTGAGGATAGGTGCGGGGCTGGAAGGCAGCACCGGGTGCCAGCACTTCCTGATTGAGCACGCGAAGTGAGGCATAGCCCATCAGTTTCGGATCAAAATAGTGGCCAAATGAGAAGCTGTAACGCGCCTGCAACCAACCGAAATCGGCCTGGCCACATGCTGACGCGCAGCGGGTTGTCATCATGATTTACCTCCGACGCTCTGCGGGATGATACGACCGCAGGTTTATAGGATTATGGTAAAAGGCTGGACGCCGGATTGTTAGCCAGTTAATCTGCCTGGCATGTTCAAATTTCCTGACAGAGAATCGGCATGGCAAAAGAGCGCGCGTTAACCCTGGAAGCTTTACGTGTGATGGATGCTATTGACCGGCGCGGCAGCTTTGCGGCTGCGGCCGACGAGCTGGGACGTGTACCTTCCGCATTGAGCTACACCATGCAGAAGCTGGAAGAGGAGCTGGATGTCGTGCTGTTTGACCGCTCCGGTCACCGCACTAAATTCACCAACGTAGGACGCATGCTGCTGGAACGTGGCCGCGTGCTGTTGGAAGCCGCCGACAAACTCACCACCGACGCTGAAGCGCTGGCACGCGGTTGGGAAACCCATCTCACCATCGTCACCGAGGCGCTGGTGCCCACCGAACACCTGTTCCCGCTGGTGACCAAACTGGCGGACAAAGCCAATACCCAGATATCCCTGGTGACCGAAGTGCTGGCCGGTGCCTGGGAGCGGCTGGAGCAGGGGCGTGCCGATATCGTCATTGCGCCGGATATGCATTTCCGCGCCTCAACGGAAATCAACACCCGCAAGTTGTACAGCATGATGAGCGTGTATGTCGCCAGTCCGGATCATCCCATTCATCAGGAAGCCGAGCCACAATCTGAGGTGACGCGTGTGAAGTATCGCGGCATTGCAGTGGCCGATACCGCGCGCGAGCGCCCGGTGTTGACCGTGCAGTTGCTGGACAAGCAACAGCGCCTGACGGTAAGCAGCATGGAAGACAAACGCAAAGCGCTGCTGGCCGGACTGGGTGTGGCGACCATGCCCTATTCGCTGGTGGAGCAGGATATCGCCGAAGGACGTCTGCGCGTGGTGAGTGCGGAATATACCCGCGAGGTGGACATCATTATGGCGTGGCGCCGCGACAGCATGGGTGAAGCGAAAGCCTGGTGTCTGCGCGAGATCCCGCGTTTGCTGGCGAAGAAAGGTTAATCAACAACGCTGACTAACCTTTCCGTAGCGGCGCGATTTATCGCGCCGCTACGAACAACGCATTACGCAATAATCGCGCCGTTACAGGCGACTCAAACAATCCATCGCCACGGCCTTGAAGCTGACAAAATCGCCGCAGTCACGCAACCGGGCGGTTGCGCGTTCGCGCAGGAAAGTGACGAACAGGTCATAAATTGCCATTGCCTCTTCATATTCACTTTTGCTGATGGCCAGCAGGAAAATCACCGAGGCGGTTTCATCGCCCCAACTGATGCCCTGCGGTGCCAGCACGGTGTACACCACGGTTTTCTTCGCCAGTAGACCCAGCGAGTGCGGCAGCGCAATCCCCTCCCCCAGCATAGTGCTAACAATCGCTTCACGTTCCTCAACCGAGGGATAAAAATCGTCTTCCACATAGCCTTCACGCTGAAGCTGGTTGCACAGCTGATGGAACAGCGCCGATTGTGTCATCGGCTGGTCCACCACCAGAAAATGCTGTGCATCGAAGTATTTTTCCAGCATATAAGGCCGGGTACGATCCACCAGCACCAGTTTGCCGAGCTGCTCAAGCTGGAATTCCGTTGGGAACGGCGACATCACCACCACCGGGCTGTTTTTCTCACGCAAGCGGGTGGTGGAGATAACAAAATCTTCATCAATAGCCGCAAGCGCCTCGTATTCACGTAGCGACAGGCGGCCCGTCACCTGCAACTGGGGATACTTACGCAGCAGCATCGCTTCAATCATGCGCAAGGTAGAGTTACCGCTGTCACACACCAGCAGCACCTGGGGGTGACGCTGATAGCCCACATCATAGTGACGCTCCAGCCCGACGCCGATATGCAGCACCAGAAAACCGATTTCGTTTTCGCTGATGCTGTAAGGGGTATATTTCCCCCAACTGGTGACCGCCGCCAGCGTCATGTCGTAGGCCATCGGGTAATGCTGCTTGATATTACTCAGCAGCGGATTGGGGATATGGATTTGGTAACGCACCCGGGTGATCATGGTTTTGATATGGGTGAGCAGATCGGCACGCAACTGTTCATCCTGTTGCAGACGATAGTTGTAGTGCGTGTTGATGTAATTCAGCAGGTAATCAACCAGCGCATCCGCATCATCGGCATTGATGGTGCTGGGGGCCAGCGCCTGAATTTGGCGGGCAGCGATGTTGACGCGTAGCCAGTTCTCTTCCGCCTGAGAGATCGGTTTTCCCACCAGCGGCCGCATCAGGTTAACCAGTTGCTGCGCGGCTTCACGCACCTCCTCGCCGACATCCTCCGCACCCGGATCGTTCAGCGGAAAACCTTCGCTGATGCGCCGTACTGCCACCGCGCAATAGATTTGCAGATAGCGTTCACCTTCATCGCTGAGGCGAATGGCGTGCTGCGAGAAACAATGCTGAAGCAGCGGTTGCAACTGCTCCAGCATGCCGCTGTGTAGCGTTTCCACCGTTAACAGCGGGCTGTCCGGCGTATCCTGGTCGATTTGCCACAGCAAATCAGTCAGGCAGGTGCGAATCGCCGCTTCGCTGCCGAACAGCTTCATTCCGTAACGCGGTTTGGTTTCGATATTCAGATGATAACGCCCGAACCATTCGCGCACCTCAGCCATGTCGCTTTGCAGGGTCGCGCGGCTGACAAACCACTCTTCCGACAAATCTTCCAGCTTCAGCGAATATGCAGCGGTGAGAAAACGACTGAGCAGATAACGCACCCGTTCCTGTGAGGTACGCGGCACGCGCAGCGGTGCCGCGGTGTGTGCCTGGAGCTGACCAAAACGCAGCGCGTCCTCCACCTTCAGTTGATAACCCTCGCCACGCGCCAGCACGAACTGCGCACCATGCTGCGCCAACAGCGCGTTAAGCGCCGTGA
This sequence comes from Pantoea sp. X-Soil-TKNS-1279, assembly GCF_059730565.1. NCBI lineage: Bacteria > Pseudomonadati > Pseudomonadota > Gammaproteobacteria > Enterobacterales > Erwiniaceae > Pantoea > Pantoea sp. X-Soil-TKNS-1279. The sequence continues at coordinate 3,828,262 of NZ_AP035948.1, forward strand.
TATCGGTGCGCACCGTGCGAGTGGACACGGAAAAACGTCGCGCCAGCTCATCCTGCGGCAGCGTTTCGGTTTGCAGCGCAGCGAAAAGTTGGGCCAGACGCTGGTTGGGAAATCTCACGGGCTTCACCTGTTACTTAATTGTTACAACAACTTTTTGCACGTTGCCAGAAGCTGACGCACATCGTCAATGCGTGTGTCGCCAGTCGCGCTATTGATAATCGAACTGTAGACGTGCGGAATCACTTTACTGACGCCCGCCTCCAGCGCAATGCGAACAATCTCTTCAAAATTGTCGAGATCAATACCGCCGGTGGGTTCCAGCCAGAAGTTGTTACGCGCACAGGCTTCCGCCACCGCGCGGTACTCCGCTACCGCTTTCAATCCCCCCATCGGGAAGTATTTCACCGAGCTGCCGCCCATGTCCTGCAACAAGCGAATCGCGCTGTCGATTGGCACGATGGCATCCGGCCCTTGCGCACTCAGCGGTCCGGTGGAGATTTTGACCAGGCCCGGCGTGCCGGTGGGGGAAATCAGGCCGTTGACCACGGTGTCATGCTGGCCGAGCAGCGCGCGACTGGTCGCGACGCCGGTGAACACCTGGTTAACGTGTTGCGGTTGCAGCTCAGCTGCAATCTCACTCACCATCGCCGATTGATTGGGATCCCCGGCACCCAGTCCAACCGAAATCGCGTTATCAATCAGCGCAGCATATTCGCGCATATCGGCAATTGCCGCCTCAGTGCTGGCGTAGTTTTTCGACAACACGCCCACCAACACATAACCATCCGCCGCTTCCCAGATATCGCGCGCATTCTGTTTAGAACCCGCCAGCACATTGAGGCACAGACGGCCCTGATAAAATTTTGGAGTCAGAGTCATGCGTGTTTCTCCCCGCTGAGCAGCGCCTCGATGGCGGTAAAAATGGTATGCAGTTGGTCGGCGCTGACGCTACGCACATCGGCCTCGATAATGCCTTCATTGGCTTTATAGCCACGGAAATAGATGGCGATAGCGCCGGTTTTCAGTGCCTGCACCAGCTCGCCAGTGGCCCAGCCGGTTTGCGCTTCATCGAACTTGATTTCGGCACGGGCGATGTCACGTCCGGCAGCATCCCATACCACACGCGCGCTGACGCCGTTCAGGGTGTTGAGGTTGGCGATAAACGGCGTCATTTTTTCCACCATCTCTGCGCCGGTGGTTTTCTCCTGCGACAGATAGTTTTCAATCGCCTGCGTCAGGCCGAGGATGCCCTCTTTGCCGACTTTCATCGCACGACCGATGCCGTTACTCTGGCGCTTCACCCACTCAACATATTGGGTGCGGCCAATCACCAGACCGCTGGTTGGTCCTTCAATCGCTTTCGCCCCGCTGTAGATCACCAGGTCAGCGCCCATCTGGTAGTAGCACTGCAAATCTTCTTCCGCTGCCGCATCGACAATCAACGGGATGCCATGCTTACGCGCCACCACTGCCGCCTGTTCGACACTGAGATGGCTTTTCTGCACGCAATGGTGTGATTTGATATACAGCAACGCGGCGGTCGTCGGCGTAATCGCCGCTGCCAGCTGTTCTGGCGAACATTCGTTGCTGTAGCCTGCTTCCACCAGGCGTCCACCACCCAATGCCACCATGGTGCCAACCGGCGCGCCAAAATTGACGTTATGACCTTTCGGCATCACGATATCGTGCGGCACACTGAGTGGCGCGGCATGCAGGTTTTCCAGCAGCCAGGCGTTATCTTTCACGATCACCGCCGCCACACTTTGCGCAATGCCCGCCGACGCACAGGAAACCACCACTGCGCTTTCAACCTCAAGCAGTTGCGCGATATACGCCCCGGTTTTATCCACCAGATCTTTCATCTCAAAGTAGTGGTTAAGGCCGTATTTCACGGTATCGACCACGTCTGCTGCCGGGGTCGATACGCCAAGAATGGTCATGCGACCAGAGGCATTGATGACCTGCTTCAGGCCATATTTTTCATAAATCGAAGACATGATTGGCTTTCCCTTCATCTGTCAGATGCCATTGCCCCGCCACCACGGCGGCCAGTGGCACCAGATGTTGCTCACCCAGCACCTGTTCGCCTTCAGCATCGACGAACGGGCGGGCTTCCTCTTTGACGGTAAAAATGGTCAGGTCGGCGTCGTAACCGACCGCCAGGCAACCTTTGTTTTTCAGTCGCAGACCTTCAGCGGCTTTGCGTGTCACGCAGTCGATCACCTGCGGCAATGTCATGCCAATGCTGAAGAATTTCGACATCACATGCGCCAGGCTGTGCACCGGGCCATTGATACGGTTGCGGCAGTAGATATCGGAGCTGATAGTGTCAGGCAGAATGCCCTGCGCAATCGCCTGACGCGCCACCTCAAAGCTGAAACTGGCGCTGCCGTGGCCGATATCCAGCCGCACACCACGCGCTAACGCATTCTTCACCCCGGCTTTCAGCTCGCCCTGCGGCGTAAGAATGCGGTTGGGTTTGCCGTTGTAGCAATGGGTGATGATGTCGCCGGAAGTCAGCAGATCGGCAATGTCCTCCAGCACCGGCGGGTTGTTGCCGATATGCACCATCAGCGGCAGATCACCCGCCGCCTGCTGGATGGCTTTGGCCCGGATTAACGGCTGGATACCGTTTTCGCCCACTACGCTGCTGCTCATACGCGCTTTGAGGCCGACGATAAAATCGGGACGACGCTGAATAGCCTGCACCACCGCCTCACCGTCGATCTGCGCCATATCGGCCAGTTCGTTCTGCGTGACAATGCCGGTGCGGGCTATGTTGATCAGCGCACGAACATCGGTCGTGACCTGTCGCGTAAGCTGATAAAAATCGTCAATATCATCAGCGCCAGTGCTGCCGGCATCCACCACCGTGGTGACTCCCTGCGCCACACCGATGGCATCCGCATCGTCGTGATAAATCGGCGATTTGGGATAACAGTGAACGTGGCTGTCGATCCAGCCTGCGCTGAGGTAGTAGCGCCCGGCCAGGTCGCGTTCTTGTGCCGCCTGACCGCTTACGCTACCCAGTGCGGCGATTTTGCCGTCCTGCCACGCAATATCCACTAGCTGTCCGTCGCACAGACGCGCACGACGGAGAATGACATCAAACATACCCCCTCCTTAGAGAGAAACCGGGAAGATCGCGCCCAGCACCATGGCACCGAGAATCGCACCACCGGTAATCGGCTTGTTCCACAGGTAAAACAGCAGCGAACCCGCCAACGAACCAAGACCAATAGGAATTGACGCGGTCATTGCCGACAGGATGATCAACGGACCGAGGAAGCGGCCAGAGGCGTTACCCGCCCCCATCATCACGTCGGCACCGTAGGTGGAGTCGCTCTGATTGATGGTGAACTTACGCGCCAGGATGATGATGTAGCCAATCGCCACGCCAATCACCAGACCGGTTGCCAGCGAGGCGGCGAAGTTCGCGACCGGGAAGACAATGCCCGCGCCCAGTAACAACGCCGGAACCCCCAGACCAACGCCGGTCTGAATCGCCCCGCCGATATCGAGAATCCCCACCAGCGAACCTTCGATGATACGGGCGAACAGAAAGCTGGCACCGAACGCCGCTACCGCGCCGTAGACCCCGGTTTCCATGCCGGAACGCAGCATGGAGACAAACGCCACTTCGTTAAAAGCACCAATGCCGTACAGGTAGTACATATGCGTACCGGCAAACACCCCGGCGGAGAGCAGGCCGACAAAAATCGGGAAAGACCAGTCGGCGTACCAGAACCCTTTGTTTTCGTTCATGCTGATGGCTCCTTATTTGCCGCTGAGGCTGTTGTGAATCATGTCCAGCCAGCCGGGAATACCCAGTTGGAAGGATTGCAGCAGTTTCATGTCAAAGCCGCGGAAGAAACCGCTCAGCACGAACAGCAGCACAATGGCGGTCATCATCACCTTGGTGACTTTGTTCCAGCCGCTCTCCTCGACACCCTTACCGATCAGGATCCCCAGCACCAGGCCCGGTACGGCGTTGCCCATAATCAGCTGCGCCAGGCCGCCGAAAATGGTAGCCCAGAAGCCCGATTTCTTACCGGCATCAATCGCTGCCAGCCAGAAAATCACTGGCATCACGGTGTTCACCAGCAGGTTGGCCGCCGGTACCAATACTTTTACCGCCGTAACCTGCAACGCTGCCGGAACGGCAGAAGCGGTGCTGTTCAGGAAGGCGACGACGATCATGCCGATGATGCCGCAGGCAATCGCCATCTTCTTCGGGTTGTGTAGTGTTTCTGCTACGTTGCGGTTTTTCACCATCAGGGCCGCCGCGCCCCAGTTCGGCAGGATGCGATGGTCAACATCCTGAGTGAAGGAACCCGCTGCAACGGATGAAGCCCAGGCGTTAAAGAAAAAGCCGAGACCAAAGGAGAAGTGCGATGCCGGATCGCCCTCACAGGAGTTAAGCTCGCCCAGCGTACGGAACGCGCCCATGCCCTGCGTGGTAGGAGCATGGAACATGCGCGCCGCACCTGCTCCAACGCCAACCCCTACCAACCCGCCAATGATTAACGACTTAAACAAAATAATTAAAAACATGCGTTTACCTTTGTTTTTCGTCTGTTGTTAAGGTGCCGCCGTGAATTCCACCTGTTCGGTATCGATCACGGTGACGCTGACGGTAATCTCCAGCTCCACGCTGTAGTTCCGTCGCTCACGCGCGAGGAAAAAGAACAAAAACTTCTCTGTCTTAACGCGCTCCTGCGCGCGCAGCACCCGGACATCCTGGGGTTCGATGCGCAGCAGAATTTTTTGTGTGGTGCGCAGCACCTGCTGCTGCACCTTACTCAGGGCATCGGCAAAGGCTTTGGCTTTGCTGTCACCTTTGCCCTGTACCGTTACCTGAGTCACGTATTGTTGTTTCATACTTAGCTGCCGTATTTTTTGTTCCAGGCCTGTACCAGCCGTTCACCCAGCTCTTCTTTATCCATAAAACCAAAACCGAGGACATTGGCACCTTCGTTAATCGCCGTGACGCCTTCATCAATCGAACGCATACCGTGCTTTGATTTGTAGCCATATTTGTTCTGCGCGGTAATTGCCCCCGCACCGCCGCTGCCGCAGAAGGAGATGCCGAAATCCGCATTTTCTGCCTTCATGACGTCACCCAGCTTCATATCTGCCGCTACCCCCGGCACCACCACGGCACGCCCACCGGCTTTCTCTACGCCAGCCGCGACTTTTTGCCCTTTACCCAAACGATCACCAATGACTACCGTTACCATGTTCAATTCCTCTTTGATTGCTGACTTAATTCGATCTTGCTACTTCAATGTGGACGGACAGCAACCACGCCTCTTCGCGTGGCAGGTTGCCAAACAGATCCACCACCTGCTGCGCCAGCGCCATCGTCTCGGGCGAGATGTCCTCAAACAGCTCCGCTTCCACTTCCGGTAACGCTTCACCGGTCAGGGAGCGCGAGGCCATTGCTCGCACATGTGAGGCCAGCATCTGCTGCTGCACCGCATTGGGTTCAATGTGGTGCGCGGCATACAGCGCGGCAATCTGCATCATCACGTTATCCGCCAGCGCCTGAATCGCTTCCGGCGTGCTTTGTTTCAGCGGAACAGCTTCACTACTCACCTGGCTCACTCCTGTTTACAGCGGACAATGACAGTTAATTCGCGTTGAGAAGAAATTACGCTGTTCGCTGTTGGCTGTGGAGACGCATCTTTTCCACCTCAAAGTGGAAATCATGCGAGCAACTGTGCGCCAGATCGCAGGATGCACGAATAATGCAAAACGCATCACGTTTTACACAGAATGATGGATTTAACGCATTCAGACAGTCAGATATGACCAGGGAAATAAGGCCAGCCAATTAGCTGGCCTGACTATCAGCGGAATTTCTTATGGTTGGCGTTGCGAATATCTTCCAGTTTCTTCGCTTCGGTTTTGGCTTCGTCCAGTTTGTTGGCTTTCGCCAGTTGGTCGACCACATCAATCTGGGCGATCAATGAATCAAGTCCGGCATGGAAATCCTTGATCTGGGCGCTATCAGCAGGCTGACCTTCCAGCTTTTCCGGCGTGGATTTTTTGGCATCCTCCGCCGCCTGGCGCATCTTGCCCAGTGCGGTTTGCATCTCCTGCGCATCATCAGTTTTTTTAACCGTGCTCAGGCCATCTTTGAGGGTATCCATATCTTTTTCCAGGTCAGCCGCATATAAGCTGGCACTGGAGAACAACAACGACAGAGACAACATTGCAATCACATGCTTACGCATCGTTTATTCCTTTTTTATTTTACTGACAAAAAAGGCAGCCTTGCGGGCTGCCTTCAGGAAGCGATGTCATTATTGACCGGCGATCTTCATCTCCGGTAGCAGCACCGATCCACACTGGATGTTGCTGCGGGTTTCAATATCGTTGCCGACAGTGACCATATTGCGCCACATATCCTTCAGGTTGCCGGCGATGGTGATTTCGCTCACCGGGTACTGGATCTCACCGTTCTCCACCCAGTAACCGGCAGCACCGCGTGAATAGTCACCGGTAATGGCGCTCACACCCTGCCCCATCAGCTCGGTCACCACCAGGCCACGCCCCATCTGCTTCAGCAAATCTGCGAAGCTGTGGCCCTGACCGGCAATGCGCCAGTTGTGGATACCGCCCGCATGGCCGGTGCTTTGCAGACCGAGTTTGCGCGCGGAGTAGCTGGTCAGCAGCCAGTTTTGCAGCACGCCATTTTTGATAATGTCACGCGCCTGAGTGCGTACCCCTTCGCTGTCGAACGGCGTTGAGGCCAGCCCTTTCAGCAAATGCGGTTTCTCTTCGATGGTCAGCCATTCCGGCAGGATCTGCGTGCCCAACGCATCCAGCAGGAAGGTGGATTTACGATAGACGCTGCTGCCGCTGATGGCCCCCACCAGATGGCCAAATAATCCGGTTGCCACTTCCGGGGCGAAAATCACTGGCGCTTGCATGGTAGAGAGTTTGCGTGGCGCCAGGCGTGACAGCACGCGACGCGCGCATTCAGCACCAACCCAATCCGCGCTTTGCAGATCGTTGATATCACGGCCAATGGTATAGGCGTAATCACGTTCCATCTCGCCGTTCTGCTCGGCAATCACGCAACTGGAGAGCGAGTGGCGGCTGGAGCAGTAGCTTTGCAACATGCCATGACTGTTGCCAAAAACTTTGATACCGACGTGGCTGTTGAAGCTGCCGCCTTCGGTGTTGGTGATACGCTTGTCAGCCTGTAGCGCAGCCTGTTCCGCCTGCGCGGCCAGCTCAATGGCGCGATCGGCATCGATCTCCCACGGATGGTAGAGATCGAGATCCGGTGCCTCGAACGCCAGCAAATCGCGATCCGCCGGGCCAGCATTGGGATCGCTTGAGGTGTAGCGGGCAATATCGATCGCCGCCTGCACGGTGCGTTTGATGGCATCCGGGCTGAGGTCGGTCGAGGAAGCACTGCCTTTGCGATTCTGATGATAAACGGTGATGCCGAGTGCGCCATCGCTGTTAAATTCGACGTTTTCCACTTCGCCGTAGCGGGTACTGACACCGATACCGGTGGTTTTGGTCACCGCCACTTCTGCGCCATCGGTGCTGGCTTTCGCCAGTTCCAGCGCCTGCGCGACAGCCTGTTCCAACACTTTACGTTGTTCTGCAACCTGAGTAGATACGTTCATCGACCTGCCGTCTAATCTTATGTATGAATGTTTTGAGTCTATCAGACTCAGAGAACAATTTCGCAGTCACCCGATAAACTGGTAGGATTAGCCTCTTTTTTTAGGGAGCCAAGAGATGACCAAGCAGCCCGAAGACTGGCTCGATGATGTGCCGGATAATCAGGAAGAAGAAGACGAAGAGATTATCTGGGTCAGTAAAAGCGAAATTAAACGCGATGCCGAGGAGCTGAAGCGCCTGGGTGCCGAGTTAGTTGATCTGGGGAAAAACTCCCTCGATAAAATTCCACTCGACGAAGATTTACGTGCCGCGATTGAACTGGCGCAGCGTATTAAGAAAGAAGGTCGCCGCCGCCAGTTGCAGCTGATCGGCAAAATGCTGCGCGCGCGCGATGAAGATCCGATCCGCCAGGCACTGGATAAGCTGAAAAACCGCCACAACCAGCAGGTTGCGCTGTTCCATAAACTGGAAAACTTACGCGATCGTCTGATTGAGCAAGGTGATGATGTGATGGCCGAGGTGATCAACCTCTATCCGCAGGCGGATCGCCAGCAACTGCGCAGTATGATCCGTAATGCGCAGAAAGAGAAAGCCGGTAACAAGCCACCGAAATCCGCGCGTCAGATTTTCCAGTATTTGCGTGAGCTGGCTGAAGCACAATAAGCTGCAAACTGCTGAACCGTAACGGCGCGATAAATCGCGCCGTTACGGATTAACGACCCAGCCTCTCCAGCAGTTTCTGATGGATCCCACCAAACCCGCCGTTGCTCATCACCAGGATGTTATCGCCCGGCTGTGCCACCTTCGCCACCATCTCCACCAGCGTATCGATATCCGCGCTCCAGTGCGCAGGCTGGATACAGGCATCAGCCACGTCCGACACCTGCCACGGAATATGGTGTGGCTGGAACAAGAACACCTCATCCGCACGTCCCAGTGACGGAGCCAGTTCATTCTTACTGACGCCCATCTTCATGGTATTGGAACGCGGCTCCAGCACCGCCAGAATACGTGCCGTGCCGCCGACTTTGCTACGCAGCGCAGCCAGGGTAGCCAGAATTGCCGTGGGGTGATGAGCAAAATCGTCATAGACCTTGATGGCATTCACTTCACCACGCAATTCCAGACGACGACGCGCGTTGATAAAGCGCCCCAGCGCTTCGCCCGCATCTTCGGGTTTCACACCGACATGACGCGCGGCGGCTATCGCCATCAGACCGTTATGCATGTTGTGTTCGCCCACCAGGCCCCAGCTCACTTCCGCCACTTTGGCACCATCGAGCCAGACTTCCCAGCGTGAGGCATCCGGCGTCAGTTTTTTCGCCTGCCAGTGGCCGTTGTCGCCCACCGTTTCCTGCTCGCTCCAGCACCCCATCGCCATCACCTGCTTCAGGTTGTGATCGTGTTCCGGCAGCAGGATCTTCCCCTGGCCCGGTACGATACGGATCAGATGATGGAACTGTTTCTGGATCGCCCGCAGATCGTCAAAGATATCCGCATGATCGAACTCCAGATTGTTAAGAATCAGCGTGCGCGGGCAGTAATGAACAAACTTGGAGCGTTTGTCGAAAAAGGCGCTGTCATACTCATCCGCTTCGATAACGAAGAACGGGCTTTTTCCTAATTTTGCTGATACATCGAAATTTCCTGGCACACCACCAATAATGAAGCCAGGTTCAAGGCCACAAGCCTCCAGAATCCACGCCGCCATGCCGGCTGTCGTGGTTTTGCCGTGAGTACCGGCCACTGCCAGCACCCAGCGGTCACGCAGCACAAAATCGTGCAGCCACTGTGGACCAGAGAGGTAGGGAATGTTGCGTTCCAGCACTGCTTCCACACAGGGATTTCCGCGTGTCATGGCGTTACCAATGATCACCATATCGGGTGCAGGATCGAGCTGGCTGGCATCATAACCTTCCGTTAATTCAATGCCTTGCTGCTCCAGCAAGGTGCTCATTGGCGGATAGACATTGGCGTCAGAGCCGGTCACCTGGTGGCCCAGCGAGCGGGCCAGCATCGCCAGGCCGCCCATGAAAGTGCCACAAATCCCAAGGATGTGAATACGCATAAGTTTGTTCCATTACTCATAAGTCCGGCGCTCAGTTTAACCCCGAGTGCAAGTGGAAGAAACGGATTTGGCCTATGGTTTTTGAAGTTCAATCGGCTAAACTGCGTACGCATACGTTGGCAGTTTGTTACAGTGGCTGCCACTCCATCGTAGATTCAGGGAATGTGTTATGAAAACGTTAGGCGAATTTATCGTCGAGAAGCAACACGACTTTCCTCACGCCACAGGTGAACTGACGGCGCTGATTTCAGCCATCAAGCTGGGAGCTAAAATTATCCACCGCGACATCAACAAAGCGGGTCTGGTGGATATTCTTGGCGCCAGTGGCGTGGAAAACGTCCAGGGTGAACAGCAGATGAAGCTGGACCTGTTCGCGAACGAAAAGCTGAAAGCGGCACTGAAAGCGCGCGGCATTGTGGCTGGTATCGCCTCTGAAGAAGAAGATGAGTTCGTCATCTTTGAAGGCGTTGAGCACGGTAAATACGTGGTGCTGATGGACCCACTCGACGGTTCTTCCAACATCGACGTTAACGTTTCCGTTGGCACAATCTTCTCGATCTACCACCGTGTTTCACCGCCGGGAACACCGGTTACCGAAGCTGACTTTATGCAGCCGGGTCACAAGCAGGTTGCCGCAGGTTACGTGGTCTACGGTTCGTCTACCATGATGGTGTACACCACCGGGGTTGGCGTTCACGCCTTTACTTACGATCCGTCACTTGGGGTATTCTGCCTGAGCCACGAACGTATGACCTTCCCGGAGAAGGGCTATACCTACTCCATCAACGAAGGAAACTACATTCGCTTCCCGCAAGGCGTGAAAAAATATCTGAAGTTCTGTCAGGAAGAGGATATTGCGACTAAACGTCCTTATACCTCACGCTACATCGGTTCACTGGTGGCAGATTTCCACCGTAACCTGTTGAAAGGCGGAATTTATCTCTACCCAAGCACCGCCAGCCACCCGAAAGGTAAGCTGCGTTTGCTGTACGAATGCAACCCAATGGCGTTCCTTGCCGAGCAGGCAGGCGGTAAAGCCAGCGACGGTAAACAACGTATTCTCGATATTCAACCAGAAACCCTGCACCAGCGCTGCCCGTTCTTCTGCGGTAATGACGCGATGGTGGATGACGTCGAGCGCTTCCTGCGCGAGTTCCCGGATGATCACCAGGGCTGATGGATAGCATGTAGCGGCGCGATTTATCGCGCAGGTTTAAAGGCGCGCGATGAATCGCGCCGCTACAAATTTATGCCGTGGCTATCCGAAACTGCGCCATCGACTCCTGCAATTGTTGCGATTGTGCTTCGAGCGATTGGGTTGCCGCACTGGCTTCCTCCACCAACGCCGCATTCTGCTGCGCCACCTCGTCCATTTGCGTCACCGCCTGATTGACCTGCTCAATACCGCGACTCTGCTCTTCAGAGGAAACCGAAATCTCCTTCATCAGCGTGGTCACGCGCATCACCTCACTGGAGATTTCATCCATCGTTTCACCCGCCTGCGTCGCCATGACACTGCCCTCTTTGACACGGGTTTGCGAGTCGCTGATCAGCTCACGAATCTCCTTCGCGGCGGTGGCACTGCGTCCTGCCAGGGTACGCACCTCATTTGCCACCACGGCGAAACCACGCCCCTGTTCACCCGCGCGGGCCGCTTCCACTGACGCGTTCAGGGCCAGAATGTTGGTCTGGAAAGCGATGCCATCGATCACGCTGAGAATATCGGCGATGCGATCGGAGCTGTGGGTGATCTCCTGCATCTTCTCAATTACATAGCACACCACTTCCGCGCCACGATCGGCGGTGTCAGAAACGCTGTTCGCCAATTGATGCGCCTGCTGGGCATTGCTGGCGTTGAGTCGTACCGTGGCGGTGAGCTGCTCCATGCTGGCAGCAGTTTGCTCCAGCGACGCTGCCGACTCCTCAGTACGCTGGGAAAGGTGCACCGTCCCGGCCGCCAGCTCACGGCTGCCGACATCAATTTGCAGGCTGGCTTCGCGCACCTGGCTGACGGAATCGCGCAGGGCCAACTGCATCACCGCCAGCGCCTGATTCAGGCGTCCCAGCTCATTATGGGTGGTTTCGGGCAAGGTTTGTGACAGATCCCCTTCAGCTACCCGTTGCAGATGGCCAATCGCACTTTCCAGCGGTGTCAGCAACAGGCGACGCAGGATCTGCCACGCCAGTACGATCAACACCACCGTCAGCACCACGGCAATGCCAATCAGGATTTTCATCTGCGTTTCATTACGCGCCGCCTTCGCCAGGCGATCGGCAGAGACTTGATCGGCGTACAAGCTGAAATCGTTCACCGCTTTGGCGTAGTTGGCCGCCAGAGTGGAGAGGTTGCCTTCCAGTACCGTGTAATATTCATCGGTGTACTGCTTTTGCAGCGCATCCATCATCGGCGCAATACCTTGTTGCAGATAAGCGCCAAAGCTGGCTGCCACCGCATCAGCCAGGATTTTGCCCTGGGCCGTCACGGTGCCAGCATCGACAAAATCCTTCAGATGCTTTTGCGAGGTGACAACATCAGCCTGGGCCTGTTTGGTCACTGCGGCCCCCTCATCCAGCAGGCCAATTTCGATTTTGCGCACCGCCAGCGCACCACTGGCGCGAGCGCGCATCAGATCAGCGTTGCTTTGATACAGGCTATTGAGTTCAATGCCCTGAATACGATTGATCACATCCAGCGACTGATTGCCGGCATTGATGGCGTAAATTCCCAGGGTGCTGACCGCCAACAGCAGCAATGTCATAAAGGCGAGTAGTGTGAGTAGACCGGTCCGTACTGATAAATTTTTGATCATGTTAGTACCCGTGTGTGTAGAAAAAGGCAGAAATCCAGCAGCCCTAAAACGGATAAGTTATCGGCAGTCACCTCGCTAAACTTTAACCATTGTTGATGGTCAATCTACTGATGATCACCTGATCTTCAATAATGCTAACGTTATCCCAACCCCGATTGAGGAATTCCAGAATGAAAAAATGGCTCCCGGTTGCCTGTCTGTTGCTGAGTGGTTATGCCGGCGCACAGGACAATCCCATCGATCAGAAATTGCAGCGTTGCCTGAACCGTGAATCCAGTACTGTTGGGATGTCTCAATGTTATGACGCAGCTAATAAGGCATGGGATCAGGAGATGAACAACCAGTACAACCAAATGATGAAAAAATTAACTGGTGCACCTAAAGCCAAATTAAAAAACGCCCAGCGTGCCTGGCTGGCTTATCGTGATAGCTGGCTTGATGCCAGCAAGAGCTACTTTTCCGCCAGTCAGGGCACTATGGCCATGCTTTCGGTTGGTGCACAAGGGGTCGATTTGGTACGCAATCAGGCACTGATGCTGCAATCTATTAACAAAGGCAGTTGCGCGAATCCCGATGATTGTTGATAAATGGGGGCGGTAAAAACCGCTTCGCGTTGGCAATTGTCAACGCCCCATCAATTCTCAGGGAGAAATCATGGCTGCTTATGCCTCGACCATCATTCTGATTTGCCTCGCCGTTCTGAGCTATTTCGTCCACAACAACGCCGTCACCATCTCCATTCTGATTCTGTTGGCGATTAAAATTACCCCGCTGGCGCAGTTCTTCCCTTATGTCGAAAAACAGGGAATTCAACTCGGGATTATTATTTTGACCGTGGCGGTCATGGCACCGTTGGCCAGTGGATCGCTGCCAGCGTCTTCGTTGATTAAATCTTTTGCCAACTGGCAATCGATTGTGGCGATTCTGGTCGGGGTGTTTGTGGCATGGTTGGGGGGGCGCGGCGTGCACTTTATGAGCGCGCAACCCTCGGTGATTGGCGGCTTATTGATTGGGACGGTGATTGGTGTGGCGTTCTTCCGGGGCGTTCCGGTCGGACCATTGATTGCTGCGGGCATTGTCTCGCTGTTTGTCGCAGCGAAGTAACCGGCTGGACCATTCCGAAACGCCAAAAAGAGGGCATACTTTCGGAGTCAGTTGGCTATAATAGCCGACACTCAACTTACGACTAATGAAGGAAAGCCAGATGAGTTTGAACCAGGTGCCCGCAGGTAAAGATCTGCCAGAAGATATCTATGTCATCATCGAGATCCCGGCCAATGCCGATCCGATCAAATATGAAGTCGACAAAGAGTCTGGCGCCCTGTTTGTAGACCGTTTTATGTCTACCGCCATGTTCTATCCGTGCAACTACGGTTACATCAACAACACCCTGTCTCTGGATGGTGACCCGGTTGACGTACTGGTGCCGACCCCGTATCCGCTGGAGCCGGGCTCAGTTATCCGTTGCCGTCCGGTTGGCGTGTTGAAAATGACCGACGAATCCGGTGAAGATGCCAAACTGGTTGCGGTTCCGCACACCAAACTGAGCAAAGAGTACGATCACATCAAAGATGTGAACGACCTGCCGGAATTGCTGCGTGCGCAGATCACCCACTTCTTCGAGCACTACAAAGATCTGGAAAAAGGCAAATGGGTGAAAGTTGACGGCTGGGACAACGCAGAAGCCGCCAAAGCTGAGATCATTTCCTCTTTCGAGCGCGCTCAGAAGAAATAATCTGTAAAGCGAGCGGAAGACATCCTGTAAACAGGCCCGATTTTCGGGCCTGTTTTTTTCGTCTGTCCTGCCTAACGCTGGCAACCCAGCAACGTAAAGTCGACCGTCAGGCGATTTTGATATTTATACAGATCATAATCCTGATGGTGGGCAATGCGTTCTCCCTGACACAATCCCTCGTGCAGATTCTCATTCGTCACGGTAAGGTCGTCTTTCAACGGGTTAAGCACCTGATAACCTTTCAGCGCCATATACGGGAAAGGGAACCACCAGTTGGCAAAATACTCTGGAATCAGCACACCCAAAACCGGATAGTTTCTCAATGAATTTTTATACACCTGGGCACGAGGTGATGTCCCAACAAACTGCATATAAAAGTTTTGATCAGCGAGCGTCGCGGTATCATTTTTCAACTGATAAACGACACCCTGATTAATATTATCCTGCTGTTTGATCGCGTTACCGTAAACATAAATACTGGTCACGGCGTAAAGCAATGGCACGGCCATAACAGCGAAAACAAAACACATTTTCCCTCGGAATGCCCATGCCATCAATGTGGCGCTAAACAACATAAATCCACTGATTGAAAGCAAAGCGCGCGGGACGAGCAGCGCATTTTCCAGAAACAACAAGTTACCGGCAATCATCACAAACGCAACCAGGGGTAATAGCAGTGCTAATAAACCGATTGCTATGCGTGAATGCTTCATCCCGGCTCTGATATAACGCAGCGCAATAACTGCGGCGGAGATAACAGCCAGGATAAGAATGGCGACCAGCACCGCCATTCCTTTACCGTCTTTATAGAAGGTCTGACTAATGAAATCCCAGTAAGCCTGTACGTTATGATTGATGGTCAGCCATAACTGATTACCTGCGATATTCGGGTGATTAGCCGGGTGATCGCCTGAGAATGTCGATGGCAGTACAATCTTCAAATAAATTATCGATGCCACCAGCACTTCCACACCACGTTGCAGCAAAGACATAAAGATAACAGCAGGACGATCATTATTTATTATTTGCCTGAACGTCACCACCAGGGCCATCATCACCGCAACATTGACGGCAATCTGATAAAGGCTATAAATTGCGATAATGATAGCAATACCAATAACAAAACGAACGATTCTGTTTAAAGGTGGCAAAAGCACCCACGCTAAACTTAGCGCCAGGGCACAACTTAGTGTCAATACATCAAAACGGTAGGAGAAAACTTCCGCAAGATAAGGGTTTGCAAAAAAGCTCAGGGTCGCTAATGCACCAATCCAGCCCGGCAAAGAACTGAAGTTTTTTTTATGATAAAGAGAGAAAACGAAGGCCAGCAGCGCAATTGAAATGATTAATGGAAGTGGGAATATATCCGCCACATGGCTACTCAGAAACATCATTTTCATAATGATGTCAGCCAGTGGCCTGCCATCTCCTCCCCAATTAGTATACCCGAGCGTCGCTCTTCCATTATCATCAATATAATAAATATTAGCGATAAGCAATGGCAGACAATAAATAAAAGCAGCAACAAGATAACTATTATAATACTTTTTCATTTCCCTTCTCGTTTATATTTTTGTCCCAACCCTGTGAACGGGATGACTCACCACACCAGACCAATCGCTTGTCTATCTGCCCGGTCTGAACTGTAAAAAAGGGCCATGTACGACATGACCCTTTTTAATAACTGTTAACCCTTCAGGTTACTCATCCTTTGGCAGATCCTCGCGCTGCAACCAGTCACCGCTCGGGATACGAGTAAGTCCTTTGATTGAGCGCTGATAAACGTAAAGCCAGGCGCTGCCATAAGGCGTCTGGATCAATTGGCGTTTATATTCGCCATTCCTGGTGCGCAAAGCATCCAGCTCGCCCAGGGTGCTGGCGTCGATGCGATAGACTTCGCAATAGACGCTTCCCTCCCCTTCAACCACGCCCGGGTAGTGACCCAGATTGTAGAGTTCAAACCCTTCAATCTGATGGTCACCAAGCCATTGCGCATTCGTCATCCAGTGACTGTTTCCTTGTTTGCGCCGTAAACTGCCGTAGACAATTATTCGCATTGCTAAAACTCAAACTGATAGAGCAAATCCAGTGCCTGATCAACGCCAGACACGGCTTCCAAATAGAGTTTGGGCATCAGGCGATAACGCAAGGTTAAGGTCGCCAGTGAATCAAATATGCCAACACCGTATTTTACTTGCAGACCCGGCAACACATAACCACTTACCTGCACCTGCTGGCTGTCGCCAACACCGGTGGTATCAAGCGCAAGGTTACTGACGCCAAATGTCTCCCCGATTTTACCCATAACCTGCCCACTTTGTGCAACCCCCAGGCCAATTAACGCAGAAGTTAGTGCATTGCTGTCGCCGTTGGCATCGAGTCCCTGACCACGCAACAGATAAGAAAGCGCCTCCTGCTGCGACATCGCCGGGTCAGAGAAGATTTCAACTTTAGGTTCATCGGCTAACCCGGTTACGCGAATCCCGGCGGTGACATCATCCTCAGTCGATTCCGGGTTGCGGATAGCTTCGAGGTTCAGATAGGGCTGATCAGGCGGTCCGGCGAATTGCAACTCGCCTTTGCGTACAATCAGATCCTGACCGTAAGCACGAAAACGACCGTCCGGGATATTAATCTGGCCGTTCAGTCCAAGACCGGTTTTATCCTGCACAAGTTTCAGGTCGCCATTCAGCTTCGCTTTCAGGCCGAAGGCTGACAAACGCACATCGTTTCCGACGTGGATAACCAGATTGCTGTTGATCGGGATGGCGGTGGTTTTCGGCTGAATCGGTTTCAGATTCTGGTCCAGCATCACTTCGTCCGAGGACACGCCAGTTGCACTTTCCGGCACTTCCTGCACGGTGATGCGCGCCCAGGGAATATCCACCCGGCCATCAAGATTGAAAGCCGCTGGCGTCGCTTCAAACACCAGGTCTGGCGACACATCCATACGCACCATTGGCGGTACGGTGACGCGTACCCGGCTGCCCTGCGCGGCAATGCGCGCACGCCAGTTATCGAGCTGGCTCCAGTCAGCATTGCCGTTAAGGTTGATATTGCCCTGGGCGGTCTGGATCAAGCCATTGAGGGTCGAACTCATCCCGTTAAATACCATGTTGAGGTTAGCTTCGGTGAGGTCAACCGGCATAAAGCTGGCTTCAACGTCCACGCCACTCAACGCCAACTGGCCGAACACCTGCGGCTGTTGCAGATTGCCGCCGAGCCGAAGGGCGCTGTTGAGATTGCCCTTGATCTTCTCGCCCTGCATCAATGCCGGGTTGAACATTGCCAGCGAAATATTGCTGATGTTGACGTTACCCGATAGCTGACGACGTTTCTCGGGGTCAGCGATTTGCACATCGCCACTCAACTGCCCGTTATTCACAATGCGAATCAGCCAGTCGAGCTGGGCACGACCGTTGTGCATGGCGGCATTGAGGTTCAGGGTGTCGAAAGCAATCGGCAACGTATTACCCTGCACATCCTGTTCGACTTTCACGCCATTGCCCTTCAGTGCAACGGTGCCGGTCGGCAGTGCGCCGTCGGCCGTCCAGTTCACGCGTGCATCACCGCTGAATACGCCGGTCAGCTTAGTTTCATCGGTCAGGAAAGGTTTGATCATCGCTAAATCAAAACGACTCAGCACCACATGGGCGTGACCACTGGCACCCGCTTCAATCGGCTCCGGCACGCACACCTGCGCATTCGGGTTTTGCCAGCAGTGTGGCCCGATAGTCACGGTTTGTTTGCTGTTGAGATAATCAATCGCCATCGCCCGCGTCAGACGCCACTCGCCTACCGGGGTGTCGAAGCGGGTATTGTTCAACGTCCCCTGCCAGTGCTGCGTTTTGCGGTCAAAGCTGCCGTTGAGCGCCAGCTGACCGGAAACCGGCTCACCCTGCACGTTCAGTTTCAACTGATGCTGCTTTTCGTTGCCGTCAGCATTGAGCGTCAGCAGATTGATCGCCAGCGTATCCTGTTTCAGCTGCTCAACGCGCAGTTGCAGTTTACCCGCCACCTGGTCGCTGGATTTCACGTCCCCCTGCAACGCAACACGCGCAATGCTCAGCGCCTGCCAGCGCAAGCCGGTAGCGGTAAGGTCAGCCAGCACCTGCGGTGCCTGTAGCGTTCCTCGTGCCTTGATGTTGCCTTTCACCACACCGCCCAACCCTGGCAGCGCATTGTCGAGGTGCGGCGCATCAATGACGGCGTCCAGATTCAGTGCATCACCCAGCTCGCCTTTGACATCAACATGGTTACGCCCCAGCACCAGATTGATTCCGGGGATTTTCCACTGGTTGTAGCTGTTGCCGGTGAGAGAACCATCGGCGCTGACCGCATTATTTTTCACATTCCCTTTAAGCTGTAGCTGCGGCACGCTCAGCTGCCAACTGCCGCCGTACAGGCTACCGCGTGTGGCGATTTTGCCATCCAGCTTCGCTGGCCACTCTGGGTATTGTTTGGCGGTGTTGATGCCGGTTAGCGTCAGTTCACTGTGCCAGCTGATCGCTTTGCTCCAGTCCACCAGCGCGGTCAGGTCGATATTGCCCTGCAACGCCGTCACCCGCAGCTTGTCGAGGTTGAACTGCTGCACATTGCCTTTGCCGTCGAGTGAGATGTCAGCAGGTGGGACACCTTCTCCTTTCACCGCCGTACGCAATGACATCACGTAATCGGTGGCTTTGCCTTTAAACTGATAATCCAGCTTATCCGCCTGATACTGCACCGGGCCGGTCAGTGGCCAGCGCAGTTGCGGGCTGGTAAGTTTCAGCGACAACGGCAGCCCCACCACCGCAGGCTGGGCGGCAGCATCTAACTGCGCCTGCACCGGGCCAGAGAGATTAAGCGCCAGCTTTAACTCATCACGCAGCGCGCCGCTCAGGTTCAGTTTGATCTTCTCCCCTTTAATCGGGTCGAGATTAACCGCACCGCTGAGCGCAAAATTGACCGGCCAGTTATCGGCCAGAGTGGCTTCACCGCTGGCGTTGACCTGCCCCTGGGTGGAATCCACATCGAAGGTTTCCAGTTGCAGATGGCGATCGTTCGTCTGGGCTTTCAGCAGCAAGCTGTTGATGGTGACATCGGTATCGCCGGTCAGTCGCAGTTGTTTACCGCTCAGCTCCTGCACGGTGATATCCAGCGGCAGTGTAAAGTCCGGTAACGCAGGCAGTAGCGGTTGAGCAAACATCGCCTGTAGCGTCTCGCCCAGCGGTTTCTCTTCCGGCTGCGGTTGCTGAACTTTCGGCTGCACCACCTGCTCATCGACGACTTTGGCTACTTTAGGCAGCGCAATCAGCAAGCTTTCAATATGGGTTGGTGTCAGTGTCAGCGCACGCTCCTGCCAGTGCAGGCCGGTAGTGAAATCCAGCAGCGAAATCGCCGTGTCATCCACTTTGACATTGATGTTATGCAGGCCGACTTTGCTGAGGGTGATCGGATAGGGGGTGCTGAGATTGGTCGTCCCGCTCTCCGGCTCCGGCGCAGGCGCACTGGCCGGTGCCATTTTCTTACTATCCACCACCACGCTGACATCCTGTAATCCGATGTCATCGACACACACCGAGGAGTGCAGCAGACAATTCAGGTTGAGCGCCAGATGGAAGCGTCCGGCATCCACGCTGACGCCCGGCATTTCATACTTCACGCCACTGAGCGTCAGATCGCGCCAGCCACCTTCGACTTTGTTGATGGATAATCCCGGCACCCAGCGATCGGCCCCTTTCAACAACAGATGCAAACCCGGTGTGGTGCCAATCAGAAACGCCACGCTGCCGAAAATCAGCAGCAGAAAAATACCAAAACCAATCAGGACCTTTTTCCACAGCTTCATAGTTCAGGCCCCAGTCCGATATAAAATTGCAATCCATGCTCCTCATCATCACCAATCGGACGAGCGATATCGAGTTTGATTGGCCCGACCGGAGAGGCCCAGCGCACGCCAAAGCCCGCGCCGGTTTTAAAGTTGCTTTGTTTGATGTCGTTCACCGCTTCACCGGAGTCGATAAACACCGCTCCCCACCATTTTCCGGTCACGTTGTATTGATATTCGAGAGAACCGGTCGCCAGTTTCGAGGCGCCGGTCAGCTTACCGTTGTCATCGCGCGGTGAAATTCCCTGATATTTGTAACCGCGAATGCTGCGGTCACCCCCGGCGAAGAAGCGTAAGTCGGGCGGGACTTTTTCAAAATCGTTGGTTTCAATCCAGCCAAGATTGCCGCGTAGCACAAAGCGATTCTTCTCACCCAGCGTGCGGATCCAGACGTTTTGCGCCTGTAAGATCAGGAAGTCGACATCTGAACCCCAGGTGGTATCCGACACATCTGCTGAATAGCGCTGGGAATCGCCCCAGTTTGGCATCAAGCCACCACGCGAACGGGTACGGCTAAGGCTGACGCCGGGATACAGCAGCATGGTGGTGTTGGTGACGCTACCCTGGGTAAAGTGGTCGAGACTCCAGCGCAGGTTGACGGCTCTTTGCCAGCCGCTGCTGCTGTCCCAGTTACGTGACACGCCAAGCGTGGTGGTGTCAGCTTTGGTGTCGTTCAGGTCGGTGCGTTTTACCCCACCGGAGAAGGTATAATATTGTTCCAGCGGGTTTTTCAGCAGCGGGACTTTATAGCTGAGATCGAGCTGCTGTTCCGGCGCGGAAATATAGGCGCTGGTGGTTAGGCTATGGCCGCTGTCATTAATCCACGGCTTTTTCCAGGTGCCTTTCAGACGCGGCCCGACATCGGTGGAGTAACCGATACCGGTTTCGATGGTGTTTTCCGTGCGCGGAGAAACAACGGCATTGAGCGGCAACACTTTGGTTTGTCGCCCTTTATCAAATTCGGGTGCCACCACGACCGAGTTGAACCACCCCGTGGCGGAGAGACGGCGGTTTAGTTCTGCCAAATCGCGCGAGCTGTAGGGATCGCCCTCTTTAAACGGCACCAGATTGCGCAGATAGGCTTCATTAATCTGCGATCCCTGAAAAGTTACATCACCAAAGCGATAACGTGGGCCGCTGTCATAGTCGATGTTCCAAAACGCCTCACGACGCTCCACTGACACGCCAAGCTGGCTCTGCTTAAAGTCACCGTCGAAATAACCATTACGCAGCGCCAGGCTGGAGAACCCGCTTTTAAATTTGTCGTAATCACCATGATTGAGCTGAGTACCCACCTTCGGGGTGCCCTGCTTAACCCAGGCTTTGTAGTCGGGATCGTTTTTCGCGGCGCCTTCCACCACGATGGTACTGCCGCCAATCTTGACGGGCTCTCCGGCCGTGACGCGCGCGATTAATACCGGGCGTCCCCCCTGCGGCGGTGCCGGACGTGATTCGAAATCAATCTGAGGCTCATAGTAACCCAGGGCGCGTAGCCCCTCTTTAACCGCTACGGCAACACGCGCGCGGAAACGACCGTCGTTGGAAACCTCGTCGCTACCAATGGTGGAGAGGCGCGCCCTGACGTTTTTCTCTAAATCCCCGGATAAGCCTTCCAGCTGCAATCGCACCTTGGCCGCATGAAGGGCAGGTGCTACCAGCAACAGGCTGGCCATGCAATAAATATGAAATCGTGGCACGCTTACTCCTGTTAATAATGCCTGCCCCTATTCCGCAGGGGCATTTTTTTGTTTCGCGGGTAAAACCCGTGCAGGCATACCCATCAGCATAGCCGCTCTTTTCCCCGAACAGCTGCGTAAAAACGGCAATTAAGCCAAATCGTGTCTATTGTCGGCAAATGACCGGAGCGATACAACAACGAAGCGGCGCTTCTGCGGGTTCTTAACAAGCACTCAGACTAATCTTAAGCGCTGTTACGTCTCCGCTGGCGGCATGATGAGCGCTGCTGCTATAATCACCGTCCGGCAGGCATCGCCTGCTTTCATTTCTGCCCCGACGTTTACTGACTTGTCGAATTGGCGCAGACATTTTTGGCACGGATAGCCCTGTTTGACTGGTAAGTACCGGATGTACGCCCTTTCTGAGCTGCCCAGGCCAAAAATGACAAGTGATTAACCCAACGGACCTTTTATGCTCGATAGCTTACTTGTCATTCTTTTACTGATTATTATCAGTGCCTTTTTTTCTCTGTCGGAAATCTCGCTGGCGGCTGCCCGCAAGATCAAGCTTAAACTGCTGGCCGATGAAGGAAATATTAATGCTCAGCGTGTCCTGAAGATGCAGGAGACGCCGGGTATGTTCTTTACCGTGGTGCAGATTGGCCTGAACGCGGTGGCGATCCTCGGTGGTATCGTCGGTGATGCGGCCTTCTCCCCCGCCTTTAACTCGCTGTTCACCCGTTTTGTCTCGCCAGAGCTGGCCGATCAACTGAGCTTTATTTGCTCCTTCACCATCGTCACCAGCATGTTCATTCTGTTTGCCGATTTAACCCCGAAACGGGTTGGCATGATCGCGCCGGAAGCCATTGCGCTGCGTATCATCAATCCGATGCGCTTCTGCCTGCTGGTGTTCCGCCCGTTGGTATGGCTGTTTAACGGACTCGCGAACGTGTTCTTCCGTATTTTTAACCTGCCGATGGTGCGGAAGGACGACATCACCTCCGATGACATCTACGCCGTGGTGGAAGCCGGTGCACTGGCCGGGGTGTTGCGTAAGCAGGAACATGAGCTGATTGAGAACGTGTTCGAGCTGGAGTCCCGCACCGTGCCATCTTCCATGACGTCGCGTGAAAATATCGTCTGGTTTGATCTGCACGAAGACGAAAGCAGCCTGAAAGCGAAAATCGCTGAGCACCCGCACTCCAAATTCCTCGTCTGCGATGGCGATATTGACCATATTGTCGGTTATGTCGATTCCAAAGAGTTACTGCTGCGCGTACTGGGTAATCAAAGCATGACGCTAAACAGCGGCGTGCAAATTCGCTCTGCGTTGATTGTGCCGGATACGCTGACGTTATCCGAAGCACTGGAAAGTTTTAAAACCGCCGGTGAAGATTTTGCGGTGATTATGAACGAATACGCGCTGGTGGTCGGTATTATCACGCTCAATGATGTGATGACCACCCTGATGGGCGATCTGGTCGGTCAGGGGCTGGAAGAACAGATTGTGGCGCGTGATGAGAATTCGTGGCTGGTGGAAGGCGGTACGCCGATTGATGACGTGATGCGCGTGCTGCATATCGATGAGTTCCCTCAGTCGGGCAACTATGAAACCATCGGCGGCTTTATGATGTATATGCTGCGCAAGATCCCGAAACGTACTGATTTTGTGAAGTTTGCGGGTTATAAGTTTGAAGTGGTGGATATCGACAGCTATCGCATCGACCAGTTGCTGGTAACGCGTATTGATGAACGCCCGCCGGTGCTGAATGTGGCGAAAAACGCCGCCGCTGATGCTGAAAATCCCTCATCGTAACCACGCGATAAAAAATTCAGGGCGCCATCGGCGCCCTTTCTTCTGCTTAATTGTACTCGGCTTGTAGCCGCAGCACCTGGCGATTGATTTCGGACATCACGCTTAAGTGCTGCACGTCTTTGACGCGCGGGATAAGCACCTTCCCTTTATCGAACTCGAATGCGCCAACGTCCTTGATGTACAACCTTCCTTTAAATAGCGTTTTTACGTATTTCGCAATTTGCAGCGGATTATAACGCTGGAAGATCTTCATGCTGTTCTTAACTCCTGTACAGATGTAAAACGCTTCGCCGTTGCCAAAATCGGTACGAGCCCATGAAGCGCAAATGAGGCCTAAACTATAGAACATCCTGCGTTGCGGATGTTCCGAAAAAATGAATTTTTTACTGAATTGACACATCATTACAGAACACTCTGTTATCACGGTCACACAATCCAGTATAAACCTTCGGACATTAAGGAATTGTGGCGTTGGTTACAAAGCTGTGAACTCGCCGCGACAGGGCGCATCATCCACGCTTATTATTGCAGGAACATGACCAACTGGTCTGATCACTCAGGAGAAACTTTCATGCGATTGCCACATCTGGTGTTTGCACTGGCGCTACTTTTACCTAATCTCGCTGCGGCACACCTGTTCAAACAGGGGGAGCGCGTACCTGCGGTCGGTATCAATGACAAAGGAGAATTGCTCTGGCAGCAGGATAAATTTAGTTATCGCCCGTGGAATAGCGCGCAGCTCATCGGCAAAGTGCGGGTCATCCAGCATATTGCCGGGCGATCGTCAGCAAAAGAACAAAATGCGGCATTGGTTGAAGCCATTAAAGCCGCCGGTCTGCCACATGACCGCTACCAGACCACCACCGTGGTCAATACTGACGATGCCATTCCAGGCACCGGTATGTTTGTACGTAGCAGCATCGAAAGTAATAAGCAGCAATATCCGTGGTCGCAATTTATCGTCGATAGCAACGGCAACGCGCGTAAAGCCTGGCAACTGGAAAGTGGCGGTTCAGCGGTGGTGGTGCTGGATAAGAGCGGGCATGTGCAGTTCGCCAAAGATGGTGCACTGACGCAACAAGAAGTACAGCAGGTGATGACGCTGTTACATCAACTGCTGAAGTAGCGGCGCGATTTATCGCGCCGTTACGTTACGGTTTGCGGATCAAAACAGCGACACGCGAAAGCCAGGATTGAGGAACGATTCACGCGGAGCATAGTCAAGGGTTTTGCCGGTCCAGTCATGCACATGCGCGCCTGCGGCGATCGCGACGGCGTGTCCGGCACCGGTATCCCAAATGTTAGTTGGTCCAAAGCGCGGGTAGAGTTGGGCCTTCCCCTCTGCTACCAGGCAGAATTTTAGTGATGAGCCGATGGCCGTCGTCTGATGTTCACCCAACTGCTGCAAATACTCTTTCAGTTCCTCATCCTTATCAAAATGGGAACGGCTGATCACCACCAGCGGCGGGCGTGCATCGCGCACATGCACCTGGGTTTTGTTGCCCCCTTCTTCTTTCCAGGCTTTGCCTTCCGCAGCGGAATAAAGCACGCCGATGGCGGGCGCATACACCACACCCAGCACGGGTTTTCCTTTTTCAATCAGGGCGATATTTACCGTGAACTCACCATTACGCTTGATAAACTCTTTGGTACCGTCCAGCGGATCGACCAGCCAGTAACGCTGCCAGTGCTGACGGATTTCCCAGCCTGGTGGATCTTCCTCTGACAACACCGGTACGTCAGGCGTCAGGCTATTCAGCCCGCTCACAATGACTTTATGCGCGGCGAGATCAGCTGCCGTGACCGGAGAGTCGTCAGCCTTGCGTTCGATATCCATCGGCTGTACGCCGTTGTAAACCTGCATAATCGCATCGCCCGCCTCACGAGCCAGCTGGCAAATTTGCTCTAACATACTTCACCTCTTTTTCTGCTGATTCTGCTTACTCGCTGCCAACGGTAAACCTGTATCCATTTTAGCAGGCGACCCGTGTTACCCGAGGCACACGCCGGGGCGAGCGCAATCTATTTTAATATCAATATCATAGTTCAACGCATGCCGTCATCTGTGACCTGATGCTCTGTGGCATCGGTACAGCCACATGGCAAAACCCTGAAGCACATCACGTTTTCATCTGACAATTTGTCACCTTTTTACATTATTTTGAGAGGCCAATTGGACAGCAACAAGGAGGCAACATGTTCAAAGTGAGCATGGCGTTACTGACATTCGGCCTTTCAGCCGCTCTGGCACAGGCCGCAACGGTGGATTTGCGCATTCTGGAAACCACCGATCTGCACAGCAATATGATGGACTTTGACTATTACAAAGACACCCCAACAGAAAAGTTTGGCCTGGTACGTACCGCCACGCTGATTCATCAGGCGCGTTCACAAGTCAAAAATAGCGTGCTGGTGGACAATGGCGACATCATTCAGGGCAGCCCGCTCGGTGATTACATGGCAGCGAAAGGGTTGAAACCCGGCGAAGTCCACCCGGTGTACAAAGCGCTTAATACGCTGGATTACAGCGTTGGTAATCTCGGCAACCACGAATTTAATTATGGCCTGCCTTATTTGAAAAAAGCGCTGGCGGGCGCGCGTTTTCCTTATGTGAACGCCAACATTATTGACCTGAAAAGCGGAAAACCGCTGTTTACCCCTTATCTTATTAAAGAAACTACCGTCACTGACCGCGACGGGAAGCCACAAAAGTTAAAAATCGGTTACATCGGCTTCGTTCCGCCGCAGATTATGATCTGGGATCGCAACAATCTACAGGGAAAAGTTCGCGTTGATGACATCACGGAAACAGCAAAGCGTTATGTGCCGGAAATGCGTACAAAAGGTGCTGAAATAATCATCGCTATCCCACATTCCGGTTTAAGCAGTGAGCCGTATCACGCCCTGGCGGAAAACTCGGTTTACTACCTCAGCCAGGTTCCAGGCATTGATGCCATCATGTTTGGGCATGCGCATGCGGTGTTCCCAAGTAAAGATTTTGCCGCTATTAAAGGCGCAGACATTGCACAGGGGACGCTGAATGGCGTGCCCGCCGTGATGCCTGGCATGTGGGGCGATCACCTCGGTGTAGTCGATCTGGTGTTGGATAACGCCGGCGGTCACTGGCAGGTGAAGCAGGGCAAAGCCGAGGCGCGTCCGATTTATGACAGTGTGACCAAAAAATCACTGGCTGCTGAAGACGTCGGGTTGGTGAAAGTACTGGCACAGGATCATCGTGCTACGCGCGCCTTTGTCGCCAAACCGATCGGCAAATCCGCTGATGTGATGTACAGCTATCTCTCGCTGGTACAGGACGATCCTACAGTGCAGATCGTCAATAACGCCCAGCGTGCCTATGTTGAACATTTTGTTCAGGGCGATCCCGATCTTAGCCGCTTGCCGGTACTGAGTGCGGCGGCCCCATTCAAAGCGGGTGGTCGCAAAAACGATCCGGCCAGCTACGTGGAAGTGGAGAAAGGCAATCTAACCTTCCGCAATGCCGCAGACCTCTATCTCTATCCCAACACCCTGGTGGTAATGAAGGTCAGCGGGGAGCAGGTGAAGGAGTGGCTGGAGTGTTCTGCCGGGCAGTTTAACCAGATCGATCCACACAGCGCTAAACCACAATCGCTGATCAACTGGGACTTCCGCACCTATAACTTTGATGTCATTGACGGCGTGCAGTATCAGATTGATGTCACCCAACCGGCGCGCTACGACAACGAATGTCAGCTGATCAATAAAGATGCCTCACGTATTAAGGATCTCACCTGGCAGGGCAAACCCATTGATCCCGGCATGACATTCCTGGTGGCAACCAATAACTATCGCGCTTACGGCGGCAAATTTGCGGGGACAGGAGATAAGTTCGTGGCGTTTGCTTCGCCCGATGAGAACCGCTCGGTGGTAGCGGCTTATATCAGCAGCGAAACCAAAGCGCATGGCGAGGTTAAACCGCAGGCGGATCATAACTGGCGTCTGGCAGCGATTCATACTTCTACGCCGTTAGATATCCGTTTCGAAACCGCACCTGGCGCGAAAGCTACTGGCTTTATCCAGCAACACGCGGATTATCCGATGAAAGCGGTAGGAAGTGACGAGATTGGTTTTGCGATTTGGCAGGTAAATTTACAACAGCAGTGAGGGATGGCGGGCGGCAAATCGCCGCCCTGCCTGAGCCTTACAGGATTTCCAGCAGCTCTACTTCAAAGATCAGGGTGCTGAACGGCGGGATGGAGGCACCCGCGCCACGCTCACCGTAGGCAATGTTATGAGGGATAACCAGTTCCCATTTGGAACCAACCGGCATCAGGGTCAGAGCCTCAATCCAACCGGCAATCACGCCGCTTACCGGGAATTCTGCCGGTTCGCCACGCGCCACAGAGCTATCAAACACGGTGCCGTCAATCAGTTTACCGGTGTAGTGCACACGCACACGGTCCTGACGAGACGGGATAGCCCCATCACCCTGTTTGATCACGCTGAATTGCAGACCTGATTCGGTGCTGCTTACGCCTTCACGCTGTGCGTTCTGCTCAAGGAACTTCTGACCTTCTGCCGCCATCGCCTGTACGCGCTCACGACGCACGCCTTCAGCACGCTCGTGTACTTCGCGCAGGGCGCGGTGAACCACATCAACCGGAACTGCCGGTGAATTCCCTTCCAGCGCGTCGCGCAGGCCCGCGAGCAGCGCTTCCGGCTGCAAACCTTGCAGTCCGGACTCCAGCAGCTGCTGGCCTACCTGTAAACCGATACCGTAACTTGCTTGTGCTTCGACGCTGTCGAATGAAGGGGTTGTCATCTTGTTTCCTTAATCCCGGAGAAAAATAGAAACGGCAGCATAACAGCGCAGGCCGCTGGCGTAAAATCTCGCGCATCACAGATGACATTTCTCAGGGAAAGAGAAACAATACAGACGTCAAATTTTTCAATGCTGGCAGGCACTTCGTGCCCACATTGCCCATACTACACTAGAGGAGAGGATGAGCCTTTCCTCCGTCGAGATAAGAGAGAATACATGGGCCAGATCGCCCCACGACGTCGCAGGACGCGCGCACCGCGTACTTTTTTACCCTGGTTGCAACGTTGGCTGCCGCAAGGTAAACGCCGGGCCGCCAGTGAGGAGGTTTCACGAATGGCTTCTGCTACCCCTTCCCGCTTTATTGGCGGTCTGCACCGCGTCTGGCATTTGCTGGACAATGTTCGCTGGATGGATCCCCTGCCCGCGCTGCACCGGCGCGGTATCGTGATTGCGCTGCTGGTTATCCTGTTAGCCTTTCTGTGGCCCAGCAGCACGCCACAGTATCCGGTGGAACGCCCGGTCAGCGAAAGCGCTCCCAAAGAGGTACCGATGCAGGCGGAGATTTATGACAACAAGAGCACACCAGCCGCTGATTCACAGGGTGAGTGGCACACCTATACCGTTGCCTCTGGCCAGACGCTGGCGCAGCTGTTTCGCGATAACAATTTACCGGTGAATGATGTGTTTGCGATGGCACGAGTGGAAGGCAACGATCAACCGCTAAGTGCGTTGCAAAGTGGTCAGCAGGTGAAAATTCGTCAGAATGCCCAGGGTGTGGTGACAGGATTAACCGTGGACAGCGGCAACGGACCGGTGCTGTTTACCCGTCAGCCAGACGGCAGCTTTATCCGCGCGCAATAACAAAAAAGCCGGCACAAGGCCGGCTTTTCCGCATTACCGAGTAAAATTACTCAGCAACTACATTCACAACCAGTTTCGCGAACACATCGCCGTGAACCTGGAAGTCAACTTCGTGCTCACCAACGGTGCGCAGAACGCCGTTCGGCAGACGAACTTCGCTCTTAGACACTTCAACGCCAGCTGCAGTTACAGCGTCAGCGATGTCGCGAGTACCGATGGAACCGAACAGTTTACCTTCGTCGCCTGCTTTAGACGCAACGGTAACGCTGCCCAGAGCATTGATTTTCTCAGCGCGCGCGTTAGCAGCTGCCAGAACTTCAGCCAGTTTGGCTTCCAGTTCAGCGCGACGAGCTTCGAATTGCTCCAGATTTTTCTTGGTAGCTGGTACCGCTTTCTGCTGCGGGAACAGGAAGTTACGTGCGTAACCCGCTGCAACGTTTACCAGGTCACCCAGGTTACCCAGGTTTACTACTTTATCAAGCAGAATAACTTGCATTACCTTATCCTCTTAAAGTCGTGGTTGACGGCGGCCGATTACTGATGACGATCAGTGTACGGCAGCAGGGACAGGTAACGCGCGCGCTTGATAGCACGAGCCAGCTGACGCTGGTATTTAGCGCGAGTACCGGTGATACGGCTCGGTACGATCTTACCGCTTTCGGTGATGTAGTTTTTCAGCGTAGCGATATCTTTGTAATCGATCTCTTGAACGCCTTCCGCAGTGAAGCGGCAGAATTTGCGACGACGGAAATAACGTGCCATTTGGCTAGTCTCCAGAATCTATCAATTCAATCTGCTCGGCATGTAACACAATTCTACTCTGGCCGTTGCGTGCCTGATGGCAGCTAATAAAACCTTCGAGAATGAGTTGCGTGCCGACCGTTATATGTTGAGTAATCGCCTGATGGGCGCTGCCGCTGATAATCACCGGCATCTGACACCAGGCTTGCCGGTGAAACCCGGCTTCCTCCTGCATGGAACGGTGCTCAAGCACGAACTGGCAGTGAGGAATTCCTGACGGACTGACTTTTCGAACCGGCATCTTGCACACAGTGCCAGAGAGGCGCAGTCGATTGGTCATCACGTTGGATTACTCTTCAGAATCCCCAGCATCTGAGTCATCTGCCGCTTCGTTAGCGAAATCTTCACGGCGTTCACGACGCTCGTCTTTCGCTTTAACCATCGGAGATGCTTCAGTTACCGCGTGCTTAACGCGCATAACCATGCTGCGGATAACGGCGTCGTTGAAGCGGAAGTTAGTTTCCAGCTCGTCAATCACTTCCTGCGGCGCTTCTACGTTCAGCAGAACGTAGTGTGCTTTGTGCAGTTTGTTGATCGGGTAAGCCAGCTGACGGCGGCCCCAGTCTTCCAGACGGTGGATCGTGCCCTGAGCACCAGTGATAGCACCAGTGTAACGCTCGATCATGCCCGGAACCTGTTCGCTCTGGTCAGGATGGACCATAAATACGATTTCGTAATGACGCATCGAAATTGCTCCTTACGGATTATTCAGCCTCCTGTCAGGGTCAGCTGCGGCCCACGGAAGCAAGGAACGTTATAGGTTGTGATTCATCCGATAAATGAAACACACCTCTGAATGCAGCTGAAAAATTGACGCGTAATCATACTGACGTTGCCCGCTAAACTCAAGCGCACAATTCATCAAATGGCGTGCTACGTGCCAGGTAAGGCGTCATTTTGTGCTAACGATGACAATTCAGTGGGTTAAGCGGTGTGACGACAAAAAGGCTGAACAACAGGTTCAACAGGCCTGGCTGGCAGCAATTGGGTGAAGAACTAAACTATTTATGGGCGCAACGGTTCGGCTTGTCGTCGGCGTCTGAGAGTGAATTCCCTGTAGTGAGGAGTCGATTATGAAAACTTTCGTTATCGCTGCTTTACTGGGTCTCTTCCTGTCTACTCCCGCGGTTGCCAGCACTACTGATTATGCGCAGCAGATGCGAAGCAACAGCAGCCAAGCGGCATCAGGCCCTGTCTACGTCAACCGGCTGGGCGCACCCAGTGATAACCACACCGGCGCCAATAGCAGCGCGGCTGAACGGTTATCGTCTCAATTGTAGTCCGGTGTGTCGTAACGGGCTGGCGGTGGATTGCCAGCCCGAATTCATTTCACAGATGATGTTTGAAAAAACTCACCAGCGCGCACAACGCTGAAGGGGTGATTTTGTGCCCAATCTGCTTCTCCGACAGAGAGGTTAACTTGCCGTCGAGTTGCGCTTCACGTAATGCCTTCTCCAGCCGCACCGTTTCGGCAAACGGCACCACTTCATCAGCTTCGCCATGCCATAACAACAGAGGTCGGTTCGCCAGTTTTTCGAGGTGCTGGCCAGGATCATAAGGGGCCAGCGGTGCCAGACGTGCGGCAAAAGTTTCTTTTTGCTCCGGCGTGCGCGCCACCAGCGGTGGAAACAGCGTATGGCTCAGTTGCATAAAGTAACCCGACCCCATCATACAGGCGACGCTGTGGATCTGCGGATAACGTGCCATTGCCCCCAGCGCCGTCATCCCGCCCATTGACGCCCCTGCCACAGCAAAGCGTTCTTCCGCAATCCAGTCTTTTTCCCGCAGTGCCGCTTCCAATAGCGGCACTTCGTCGATGTTTTGTCTGAGAATCTCCCAGAAATGTGTCATGCGGGTTTCGGTATCGCCGTTATAACGCGCACCATGCATATCCGCATCCGGCATCACCACACGAAACCCCGCCTGTGCCAGGGCAACCGCAAAGTAGCTGTACACCTCTTTCGACGAGGTGAAGCCATGATAAAACAGCACGGTCGGTAAACGCGCCTGGCGCTGTCCCGCGGGTGCCGCATGGATACACTGGATTCCTGCCAGCGTTTCCGTTGCCAGTTCAATCATGTCGCCTCCGTTGAGAATGATTATCACCTGCTCAAGTGTAAACCCTGCACTTCAAAACGCGAGTCACTTCACATTTTTGTGCGAGTAATTTCCACCCTAAACCTTTTGCCCAATTTGCCGTTGATCTTGTATCCCTTCATCCACATCAACATAGGTACTTTATGAAGCGTCTCTCTCTCAGCACAATGGGTCTCGGCATCAAGCTGTCTGTACTGACGTCTTTAAGCGTAGCCGTGGTACTGCTGACCCTCACCCTGACCCTGAGCCACAACGCAGCTCGCCAGCTGGAGCAACTGGCGACTGACGATATGCAAAATCAGGTGCAGGGCATCAGCGAGATGGCCACCATGTTTAATACCACCCTCTCTGCCGAGGTGGCGAATTACACCCGATTGTTTCAGAGTTTTCTGCCGAAGCGCTTTAGTCGCGATGAAAGCGCCCGCATCCAGGTGGGTGACATCAGCACGCCGACCCTGCGTGCCGGGCTGAAAACCCTCAACCTTGACCAGATTGCGGTGGATGATTTCCTCGATCGTACCGGTGCCGTGTCGACTGTTTTCGTGCGTGACGGTGATGATTATGTCCGTATCGCAACGTCGCTGAAGAAGGAAGACGGCAACCGTGCGATCGGTACCCGACTGGACCGCAGCAGCGCCGCCTGGCGTAACGTCAATCAGGGCAACGTTTATCGTGGCCTGGCTACCTTGTTTGGTCACCGTTACATCACGCAATATCAGCCCGTCACCGATGACAGCGGTGCGGTGATCGGCATCCTGTTCGTCGGGGTACAAATCGATAAACAGTATGCGCTGATGCGCGAAAAAGTGCTGGCCCGCCATCTCGGCGACAGCGGGCGCTTCTTTGTGCTGAACGGTGCAGCTGGTGCCACTCAGGGACAATATCTGTTTGATAGCCAGCGCGAAGGCAAATTGCCGCTGTGGAGTGCGGCGACACAGCAACAATTGCTGAGCGAGCCAAAAGGTCTGGTCGCCATTCCGCTGGACGGTGAAACCAAACTTCTGGCCTGGCAGCAGTTGCCGGGCTGGAACTGGATTATTGCCGGGGAAGTCAGCCAGGCCAGCCTGCTGGCTCCGATTACCCAAAGCCGTAACCTGTTTATCGCTATAGGTCTGGCGTTGGTGATTGCCTTTGCCATCGGCTTTATGTGGTACAGCCGCCGGGCCATCACCCGCCCGCTTCATCAGGTGATCCATTTAGCCGAGGAGTATGCGGCAGGGAATCTCCAGGCGCATCTCGACTCGACTCGCCATGATGAAATTGGCCAGTTAGTGGCGGCGATTAACGGCATTGGTGATGGCCTGGAGCAGATCGTCGGTCAGGTGCGCCAGACTGCACAGCAGATCAGCCAGGGCACCGACAATATTGCCGTCAGCAGCCAGAACATCAGCGAACAGATTGGTCGCCAGGCCAGCAGCGTGGAACAAACCTCCGCCAGCATGGAACAGTTTGGCGCAACCGTAGCGCAAACTGCGGCCAACGTGCGCCAGGCGCTGGTATTGGTGGGTGAGACTGACCAGACCGTGTCCCAGGGTGGCAAAACCGTATCACGTTCGGTCAGTACCATGACCGAAATACGCGTCGCCTCGCAAAGCATCGCTGATATCACCCATGTGATTGAATCTATCGCGTTCCAGACCAATATCCTGGCACTGAATGCGGCGGTAGAAGCGGCACGAGCCGGTGAGCATGGTAAAGGCTTTGCCGTGGTGGCGGCGGAAGTTCGCGCACTGGCGCAGCGCAGCGCCCAGGCAGCCAAAGAGATTGACGGACTGATCACCAGCTCCATCAGTAAGGTAACGGAAGGTCATGCCCTGTCTGAGCAGACGCGTGATGCCATGCAACACATTGTGGAACATATCACGCAGGTAAAAGCCCTGATGGGTGAGATCAATGTTGCCGCACAGGAACAGGCCGCAGGCATTGGTCAGGTGAATCTGGCGATGAACCACATCAGCCAGGCTACCCATCAGAACAGCGATCTGGTGACTGAATCTGAGGCCACCGCCCAAAGCCTGAGTCAGCAGGGCCATCATCTGACCCAGCTGGTGAGTATTTTTCATCTCAAGTCATAATGCGGCAGGGGAAGATGGCATACACTTGAGCCATCTTCCCTGAACCGGAGCTACCATGCGCGTTTCGTTATTTCTGGCCTTCAGCCTGCTGTTGAGCGGCTGCTCGGCACTGACGCCAACTCCCAAAGCGCCACCGCCACCCACCACACATGCTCAGGAAATTAATCGAGCGCAGAGCTACGGCCTGCCCAAACTCGGTACCATCAGCGCTCAGGTGCGCGGCTCGCCGGATGATGCCCAGCGCGCTATCGCCGCCAGAGCGAATCAGTTGGGTGCGACGTATTATCAGGTTTTGATGCTGGATGAGACGGTTTTGCCCGGTTTCTGGTACGCCACCGCCATCCTTTATGGCCCCTCAACCGGAACAGGCTCGCAGCAGTAACCGCGAGTTAAGATCGTGGCTTAATGGCCGCTGCCCGCGCGTATCGAGAAACTGCTGACACCAGCCATCGGCCAGTGGCGGTTCAGCCACTTTGAGCAGGATGGCCGCCGTGGCCAGTTGCAACAGTTCCGTCGTGACCGCGCGCGCTTGCCCCTCCTGCACATTGCCGAGACGCAAACGCAGTTGCCGCCAGCGACGGTCGAAATGACGGTTGCAGCCTTTGACTGTCTCCAGTTCATCACTGATCATCGCCAGCATATCGGATTGCCGGTTCAGAACCCGTAGCACATCCAGGCACATCACATTGCCGGAGCCTTCCCAGATGCTGTTGACCGGCATCTCACGATACAGGCGTGGCAGTTCGCTTTCTTCGCAATAACCAATGCCGCCGAGCACCTCCATAGCTTCGGCCACAAAGGGTATCCCGGCCTGGCAAATAACATACTTGGCTGCGGGGGTGAACAGCCGCGCATAGAGGCGCTCATGCTCGCTGACCGGGGTTGACCAGGCACGAGCCAGACGCAGCAGCAGGGCTGTTTGTCCCTCTAGCTGGAGCGCCTGCTGTGCCAGCACCGTGCGCATCAGGGGCTGATCGCTGAGATTTTTGCCCATCACCTGGCGTTGTTGCGCATGATGCAGGGCGATGGAGAAGGCGCGACGCATCAGCCCGTGACTGCCAAGCGCGCAATCGAAACGCGTCATTCCTCCCATCTTCAGAATCAGACGGATGCCTTCGCCCTCTTCGCCCATTAACCAGCCGATGGCGTCCTGGAATTCCACTTCGCAGCTGGCATTGGAACGGTTGCCGAGTTTGTCTTTCAAACGTTCAAGCCGAATGGCGTTACGCTCGCCATCCGGTAACAGGCGCGGCAGGAAAAAGCAGCTCAGGCCACCCGCGGTCTGTGCCAGGATCAGGTGCGCATCGCTTTGCGGCACCGAGAAAAACCATTTATGCCCGACGATACGATAAACCTCACCTGGCCCACGCCCTCCCAGCGGCTCCGCGCGTGTGCTGTTGCTGAGCACATCAGTGCCGCCCTGCTTCTCGGTCATCCCCATGCCAATCAGCAAACCGCGCTTTTTATTACCGGGTTGATGATGCGCATCATAACGGTCGCTCAGTAACGCATCGCGCCAGTCGGCGTAGGGCTCAGGTAGATGGTTTTGCAGCAGCGGGATGGCGGCATGGGTCATGGTCACCGGACAAAGAGAGCCCGCTTCTACCTGCGCGTGCAAAATAAAACGCGCGGCGCGCGCGACCATCGCATTGGGTTGTACATCGGGTTGCCAGCTCAGATTATGCAGGCGGCTGGCGCATAATCCCTGCATCAACAGATGCCAGGCAGGATGAAAACGCACCTCATCCAGTCGTTCGCCGCGCGCGTCATAGCGCACCAATTCCGGTGGCTGGGCATTGGCCAGTCGCCCCAGTTCCAGTGAT
The DNA here is from genome assembly GCF_059730565.1 of Pantoea sp. X-Soil-TKNS-1279. Lineage (NCBI taxonomy): Bacteria > Pseudomonadati > Pseudomonadota > Gammaproteobacteria > Enterobacterales > Erwiniaceae > Pantoea > Pantoea sp. X-Soil-TKNS-1279. Next base: position 3,864,341 of record NZ_AP035948.1, read on the forward strand.
TCGGCACTGCCGAGTTGCAGGCCCACAGAGGCCAGCCACTCTCGATCCCAGCTGGCACCTTCACGCGCGACAGCTTCGCATAACGGCAGATCGCGGGTGAACAGGTTGCTGTTGCTCAGTGGCTGAGGTTGATTGAAAACGTTGTGAGTGGTCCAGGTCATAACGGCTCCTCGCGCTTACCCGTCACACTAAGTATGAGGACGACGCGCAGTTATGCCTGGCACAGAAACTAATTTGCGGCGGGGATCACGCCTGACGTTGGCGTACGGCCTCAAACAGGCAAATGCCGGTGGCTACCGAGACGTTGAGTGAGGAGACGCTGCCCGCCATCGGAATGCTGATCAGTTCATCGCAATGTTCACGGGTCAGACGGCGCATGCCCTCACCTTCCGCCCCCATCACCAGCGCCAGGGACGCCGGCAGCTTGCTCTGATACAACGTATGATCGGCTTCACCGGCGGTACCGACGATCCAGACCTGATATTCCTGGAGCAGACGCATGGTGCGCGCCAGGTTGGTGACACGAATCAACGGGACGTTTTCTGCGGCGCCACAAGCCACTTTCTTCGCCGTCGCATTCAGTTGCGCCGAGCGATCTTTTGGCACGATCACCGCGTGCACACCAGCCGCATCGGCACTGCGCAGGCAGGCACCGAGGTTATGCGGATCGGTAACACCATCAAGGATCAACAGGAACGGATTCTCGATGGATTCCAGCAGATCCGGGAGATCCCCTTCCTGATAATTTTTACCCGGCTTCACGCGCGCCACGATACCCTGATGTACCCCGCCTTCTGCCTGACTATCGAGCCACTGGCGGTTCGCGACTTGCACGGCAATTCCCTGAGCTTCCAATGCAGCGATCAGCGGTTGCAGGCGACGATCGTCACGGCCTTTGAGGATAAAGACTTCCTGAAAACGCTGGGGGTCACGCTCCAGCAACGCCTGCACGGCATGGATACCAAAAATTATTTCACTCATTACTTAGCTCAAGGTTGGATGTCGAACAGTAGCGGCGCAATTCATTGCGCGCTTTGTAAAATCTGCGCGCTAAATCGCACCGCTACGAAATGTGCCGGAACTTTATGGCATCAGGCTTCGCTGGTTTTCTTCTTCGCCGCACGCTTCGCTTTTGTGGCGGCGGCGATTTTACGGGTTTTTTCGGAGACTTTTTTGCTTTTTTTCTCGCTTTTCGATTTGGCCGGTTTTTTCTTGCCACTGCGGAAAGCCTCATCCGGCTCGAAATTCACGCTTTTACCGGCGTCACGGCGACGCTTCGCCGGAGGCTTGCCGCCACGCTTCTCGCGCTCACGGACGGTTTTGCCCTCACCACGCGGCACACGCTTGCTGGAAATCAGCGCGAAGTCGATTTTGCGTTCATCCATATGCACCGCTTCAACCCGTACTTCTACCGCGTCACCGAGACGATAAGTACGTCCGCCGGACTCGCCGATCAGGCGTTGGCCCACCGGATCGAAACGATAGTAATCATTATCCAGCGATGACACATGCACCAGACCATCGATAAACAAATCGTTGAGGCGCACGAAGAAACCAAAACCGGTCACGCTGGAGATCACACCGTTAAAGACGTTACCCACCTGATCCTGCATAAAGTCGCATTTCAGCCAGTCGGCGACGTCACGGGTGGCTTCGTCAGCACGGCGCTCAGTCATCGAGCAGTGCTGACCGAGTTGCAGCATCTGCTGCATGTCGTAGTGATAACCGCCGGTAGCCGTGGTATTGCCCTTCTCTTCACCCTGCTCTTTCGCCAGCAGATACTTGATAGCGCGATGCAGCAGCAGATCCGGGTAGCGGCGAATCGGCGAAGTAAAGTGTGCATACGACGCCAGCGCGAGGCCAAAGTGGCCGCGGTTTTCCGGGTCGTACACCGCTTGTTTCATCGAACGCAGCAGCATGGTTTGCAGCATTTCCGCGTCCGGTCGATCGGCGATTTGCGTCAGCAACTCGGCATAATCGATCGGCTGCGGTTTGCTGCCACCCGGCAGGCTCAGACCCAGTTCGTTGAGCACGGTACGGAAACTGGTGATGCTGTCATCACTGGGACGATCGTGATCGCGGAACAACGCGGGTTCTTCGTTCTTCTCAACAAAGCGCGCTGAAGCGATGTTAGCGAGGATCATGCACTCTTCAATCAGCTTGTGCGCATCGTTACGGACCGTGCGCTCGACACGTTCAATGCGGCGATCGGCGTTGAAGATAAATTTGGCTTCTTCGGTTTCAAACGAGATGCCGCCACGCTGTTCACGCGCCTTTTCCAGCACCTGGTACATCCGATGCAACTCTTCAAGATGCTTCACCAGCGGAGCATATTGCTCACGCAGCTCCGGGTTACCTTGCAGAATGTTCCACACTTTGGTGTAGGTCAGACGTGCGTGTGAATTCATCACCGCTTCATAGTGTTTGTAACCGGTGAGTTTACCGCTGGCGGAGATGGTCATTTCACACACCATACACAGGCGATCGACCTGCGGATTCAGTGAGCACAGACCATTCGACAGCACTTCCGGCAGCATCGGGACAACCTGGGACGGGAAATAGACCGACGTGCCGCGCTGGTGCGCTTCGTTGTCCAGCGCTGTGCCCGGACGCACGTAATAGCTGACATCGGCAATCGCTACCCATAAGCGCCAGCCGCCACCACGTTTTTTCTCGCAGTAGACCGCATCGTCGAAATCGCGTGCATCTTCACCATCAATGGTGACTAACGGCAGTTGGCGCAAATCGACACGGCCTTTCTTCGCCGCTTCTGGTACTTCTTCTTTCAGTTGAGCGATCTGCTTTTCTACCGCTTCCGGCCAAACATGGGGGATTTCATGGGTACGCAGCGCCATATCAACGGCCAGACCGGTTCCCATGTTGTCACCGAGCACTTCGGTGACTTTACCCAATGCTTTGGTACGACGTGTTGGGCGCTGGGTGATCTCCACCACTACCACGGATCCCATACGCGCATTCAGCGTCTGGTCCTGCGGGATCAGGATATCAAAGCTCAGGCGGCTGTCGTCCGGCACCACAAACCCCGTGCCGGCATCGGTAAAGTAACGACCAACAATCTGGCTGTTGCGCGGTTCCAGTACCCGCACCACGCGTGCCTCGCGGCGGCCTTTACGATCCGCACCGCCAGGTTGTGCCAGAATCACGTCGCCGTGCAGACACAATTTCAACTGCTCTGCGGAGAGATAGAAATCATCTTTCTGTCCTTCCACACGCAGGAAACCATAGCCATCACGGTGGCCAATGACTTTACCGCGTAGCAGATCGAGACGTTCTGGCAGGGCGTAACATTGACGACGGGTAAATACCAGTTGACCATCGCGTTCCATCGCACGCAGACGACGACGCAACGCTTCCAGCTGCTCCTCGCTGGTGATGTTAAGTTCCTGCGCGATGTCCTCGCGGTTGGCAGGTTTTTCACGCTTTTCTAGTAGCGCGAGGATAAATTCCCGACTTGGAATCGGGTTTTCATATTTTTCAGCTTCTCTGTCCTGAAAAGGGTCTTTTGACATTACGGTTCCTCCGATGTCATTTTTGATGGATTGCCACCGGCGGTTCGGACAATAAAATTTGGTACAAAGGGTCGTTACCTTTGACGAGATCGGCCAGGGTGTAGTTATCCAGTTCTTTCAGAAATAACAGGACCGCATCGTTCAAGGCTTTACGCAAGCGACAGGCTGGCGTAATCGAACATTCACTACAATTAACCAATTGTAATGGCTCCATTTTTCTTACAACGTCGCCAATGACAATTTTTTCCGGGTCCATGCCTAAACGAATTCCGCCGTTTTTACCGCGCGTTGCGGCCACAAACCCGGCCCGACTGAGTTGGTTGATGATTTTGACCATGTGATTACGCGACACCCCGTAGGTATCGGTCACTTCGGTAATGTTGGTCTGTCTGCCTTCCGGCAACGTCGCCATGTAAATCAGAGCGCGCAGACCATAATCAGTAAAACTTGTAAGCTGCACATTTACCTCAGTAAATCATCAGATGTTATTGTTATGCGCCAGCGGGCGTGGTGTTTAATTATGATGATAAACCAGTGTGTGAAGGCCGGTGCGTTTTTTTCAGGCAACTATCGATATTTGCAAGAAAAAATGGTGTGAGCGGAGTCAAAGAGCAGATAAGCAGAGGCCGGACAGAGTCCGGCCTGAGGGGATTATGCGTCGAATGGATGGCGCAAAATCATCGTTTCTTCACGGTCAGGGCCAGTAGAAATAATATCTATCGGCACACCGGTTACCTCTTCCACACGTTTAATGTAATCACGCGCGGCTTGCGGCAGACCTTCCAGCGTTTTCACGCCAAAGGTGTTTTCACTCCAGCCCGGCATTGATTCGTAAATCGGCTCAATACCTTCCCAGCCTTCAGCAGCCAGCGGCGTAGTGGTGACTTCGCGACCATCTGGCATGCGATAAGCCACACAAATTTTCACTTCTTTCAGGCCATCCAGCACGTCCAGTTTGGTCATGCAGAAACCTGACAATGAGTTGATCTGTACAGCACGACGTACAGCAACCGCATCGAGCCAGCCGGTACGACGACGGCGACCGGTAGTGGCACCGTACTCGTGACCTTTCTGGCACAGGAATTCACCCGTTTCCTCAAACAGCTCAGTCGGGAACGGACCTGCACCCACACGCGTTGAGTAAGCTTTCACGATACCCAGCACATAATCCACATAACGCGGACCAATACCTGAGCCAGTTGCCACGCCACCTGCGGTGGTGTTCGATGAAGTCACGTAGGGATAAGTACCGTGGTCGATGTCCAGCAACGTGCCCTGGGCACCTTCGAACATGATCAGATCGCCACGCTGACGCGCAGTATCCAGCAGTTCAGACACGTCAACCACCATGCTGGTCAGGATGTCGGCAACTGCCATCACATCATTCAGCACTTTGTCGTAATCAACGGCTTCTTCTTTGTAGTAGTGCACCAACTGGAAGTTGTAGTAATCAACCACTTCTTTCAGCTTAGCGGCGAAGGTTTCTTTGTTGAAAAGGTCGCCAACGCGCAGACCACGGCGTGCAACTTTATCTTCATACGCCGGGCCGATACCACGACCGGTAGTACCGATAGCTTTGGCACCGCGCGCAGTTTCACGCGCTTTATCCATTGCAACATGGTATTGCAGAATTAACGGGCAAGCTTCAGACAGCAGCAGACGTTCACGTACCGGTACACCGCGTTCCTCAAGGCCTTTCATCTCTTTCATCAGCGCTTCAGGCGACAGAACAACGCCGTTACCAATGATGCTGGTTACGTTATCACGCAGAATGCCAGATGGAATTAAGTGGAGGACGGTTTTTTCACCGTTGATGACAAGCGTGTGGCCCGCATTGTGACCACCTTGATAGCGCACGACGTATTTCGCGCGCTCTGTGAGAAGGTCTACGATCTTACCTTTACCTTCGTCACCCCATTGGGTGCCCAGTACGACGACGTTCTTACCCATTTTTTCAAAATCACCGATTGCTTAAAAATGGATTCTACCACCTGATTTTCTCACTTTCAGCTCTTTTAGCATACGATTGCGTGGTTTTTTGCCTGAGTTTTGATCGATACAACATCTTGGGGGAAAATTGACTGCGAGACACAATGCCGCTCAGTCAGAACGCGCATTTTTAGCTCGCATGGACGCTAACCATGTAATAAATCACCACACCAGCAACCACCAGTCCACCACCAAACCGATGTAACAAACGATCCGGCATCTGTGCCATTGCCAGAATCATACGCCGCCAGATACGCGGTAAAAACATCGGACCCAGCCCTTCCAGAACCAGCACCAAAGCCAGTGCCATCCAGATGGTTGTGTTCATCATTCTTTCCCCAAAAAAAAGGCCGACATCATTGTCGGCCTTAAATTTATATCAGTTATTAACGCGTGGCGTTAGAGGGGGCCTTCATATAACGGAAGAAATCGCTATCCGGGCTTAAAACCAGAATATCCTGATTATCCGCAAAGCTGTTCTCGTAAGCACGCAGACTGCGGATAAAGGCGTAGAAATCCGGATCCTGACTGAATGCATCAGCAAACAGTTTCGCCGCTTCAGCATCCCCTTCACCGCGGGTGATCAACGCCTGACGCTGCGCTTCAGCCAGCGTACGGGTTACCTGATAATCCGCCTGAGCACGCAATTTTTCCGCCTCTTCCTGGCCTTGTGAACGCTGACTACGCGCAACCGCTTCACGCTCAGCGCGCATACGGTTGTAAATAGCATCAGACACTTCTGTCGGAAGGTTGATCTGCTTAATGCGTACGTCGACCACCTCAATACCCAGCGCCGCCATACTGTTCGGGTTCGGTGCCGGTTCATTGCTGTTGGTTTCACGCTCCACGCGTGCTGCCGCGTTGGCTATCGCGTCGTCGGCCGCTGGCGTCTGAACTTCGTCATCGTTGCCCGCGCTACCGGTGTTCAGCGCATCGCGAACATCAGTGGTCAAACGACCACGGGAGTCAGTCACGATGTCTTTCACGTCCAGACGTCCCATTTCAGAACGCAGACGGTCGCTGAATTTACGTTTCAGCAGCACTTCCGCCTGCGAAACGTCACCACCACCCGTTGCCAGGTAGTAACGGCTGAAATCGCTGATACGCCATTTGATGTAGGAATCAACAATCAGATCTTTTTTCTCTTTGGTGACAAAACGATCTGCCTGGTTGTCCATCGTCTGAATACGTGCGTCCAGCGATTTCACGGTTTCAATAAACGGGATCTTGAAATGCAGACCCGGCGCGTACACCAGCGGTTTGTTTTCGCTGTCACGCAGAACCTTGCCGAAACGCAACACGATACCGCGCTGGCCTTCCTGTACCACGAACAGTGACGCGTAAAGCACCACCAGCACTACGATAATTACGGCGATAATTGGCTTACGCATCGATTATTCCCTCCCCATACGCTGGGTATCGTTACGCAGCGCATTAGCGCGACGCTGATCCATGATGCTGCTCGGACTGTACGATGAAGTGTCGCTATTGCTGGCGCTGCTATCTGAAACCGGCGGCAGCTTCATCAAATCGGTATTTTTCTGGCCAGGCTGGCCTGGGGCTGCCTGAGCGCCACGCATCAGCTGATCCAGCGGCAGGACCATCAGGTTGTTGCCTCGATCGTTAACCAGCACTTTGCGGGTATGGCTGAGCACGCGTTCCATGCTTTCGATGTAGAGACGCTCTCGGGTGATTTGCGGAGCGGCTTTATATTCCGGCAACATGCGAGCAAAACGCGCCACTTCACCCTGCGCTTCCAGCACGGTACTCTCTTTGTAAGCGCGCGCCTCTTCAAGGATACGCTGTGCCTGACCATTCGCGCGCGGCTGTACTTCGTTAGCATAAGCTTCTGCTTCACGTACGTACTGCTCGCGGTTTTCACGCGCGGCAATCGCATCATCAAATGAAGCTTTCACCTCTTCCGGTGGACGTGCCGCCTGGAAGTTCACATCGAGCAGCGTGATACCCATGTTGTATGGACGGATGGTTTCGTCTATTTCACGCTGGGTATCGCTACGCACCACGGTACGGCCTTCCGTCAGGATACGATCCATAGTGGAACGACCAATCACGCCACGCAGCGCGCTGTCAGTTGCCTGGCGCAGGCTATCGTCAGCACTGGTCACGGCAAACAGATAACGCTCCGGATCGGTCACGCGATACTGCACGTTCATTTCCACGCGCACCACGTTTTCATCCGACGTCAGCATCACGCCAGAAGCGGCGAGTTCACGCACCGCCTCCACGTTGACGGCTTGGACATGGTCGATAAAAGTAGGTTTCCAGTTGAGACCAGGCTCAACCAGATGGCTGAATTTACCGAAACGGGTGACGACGCCGCGCTCCGCTTCTTTAATAGTGTAGAACCCGCTGGCCGCCCAGATGATCACTGCCGCAGCGGCAACGATGCCAACCAATTTGCCACCGCTACCACCGCTGCGCTGGCCGTTGTTGTCACTCTGTTTGCCACCGCCCAGTCCACCGAGTTTTTTACTCAGTTTACGGAAGATATCATCCAGATCAGGTGGTCCCTGATCGCGACCTCCTTTGTTTCCCCCAGAGTTGCCGCCTTGATTATTGCTGCTTCCCCACGGGTCGCGGTCCTGTCCGTTATTACCGGGCTGATTCCACGCCATGTCTCTACTCCATTTATTGTATTTACGTTTTACCTTACAGCCGATGTACAGGCTGTTCCGGTAAATGAGTTGGGCAACGGTCAAACAATATAACTGGCTAGCGACGGCTCTTGTTTACATAAACGACGCCAGTCCACAATCGGCATTCGTACGTGTAAACCTACACTGCCATCATCTTCATTCCACTCTTTCTCAATCGCCTGTAACTGGTAAAAACGACTGCGCAGACGTCCGGCTTCCGGTGGTAAACGCAGATCATACTGCGCAATTTCACCCGCCAGACGTTCTGATAGTGCCTGCCATAATAATGGCAGACCGACACCGGTCTGCGCGGAAAGCCAGACGCGAATCGGTTTATTCTCTTCATCACGGTCGATACGCGGTTCGAAACCATCCAGCATATCGATTTTGTTCATGATCAGCAGGGAAGGAATTTCGTCGGCCTCAATCTCTGCCAACACTTCATTAACTGCCTCGATGTTGTCATTGACGCGTAAATCAGCCGCATCAATCACATGCATCAGTAAGGTGGCCTGACGCGTTTCCTGCAATGTTGCCTTAAACGCCGCCACCAAATCGTGAGGCAGGTGACGAATAAAACCTACCGTATCTGCAAGCACCACTTCCCCCACATCCGCCACATTCAGACGGCGTAAGGTCGGGTCCAGCGTCGCAAACAGCTGATCCGCAGCATAAACATCCGCTGACGTGATAGCGTTGAACAGGGTGGATTTACCGGCGTTGGTGTATCCCACCAACGAAACGGTTGGCACATCGGCTTTAGCGCGCGCCTGTCGTCCCTGTTCACGCTGTTTTTCCACGCGCTCAAGACGGGAAAGGATCAGACTGATACGGTTGCGCAGCAAACGACGGTCCGTTTCCAGCTGGGTTTCACCCGGACCACGCAAACCGATACCGCCTTTCTGGCGCTCAAGGTGCGTCCAGCCACGAACCAGACGCGTTGCCAGATGGCGTAGCTGTGCCAGCTCGACCTGCAATTTACCCTCATGGGTACGGGCGCGCTGAGCAAAAATATCGAGAATTAAGCCGGTGCGATCGACAACGCGACATTCGCACAGCCGCTCAAGATTTCGTTCCTGAGCAGGGGATAAGGCATGATCGAATAAAACGACCGATGCTCCACTCGCTTTCACCGCATCGGCAATTTCAACTGCCTTTCCTTCACCGACAAAATATTTGGGATGTGGCGCTTTACGGCTGCCAGTAATAACCTGCAGCGCTTCGACGCCCGCAGAAGAGACAAGAGTTTCAAACTCCTGCAAATCTTCCAGCTCTTTGTCTTGGGAGAACCAGATGTGTACCAGTACGGCCTGCTCACCGGCATCATAACGGTCAAACAAGCTATAACCTCGCTAAAATAAATAACCAGGACGGGAAAACGTTCGCGCTCTCCAGCCCTGGCTTCACGGCAACACAAAAATTATTCTGCGTTATCGCCGTCTTGTTGTGGCTGCGACTGAGCGGCCTGGTTGCTTCCGCCGTGGTGGTAGTTACTGCTTCCGCCGCCCGCATTGTTGCTATGGTGCGATACCGGACGAGAAGGAACCACTGTAGAGATGGCGTGCTTATACACCATCTGGCTAACTGTGTTTTTCAACAAAATAACGAACTGATCGAAGGATTCAATCTGCCCTTGCAGCTTAATACCATTCACCAAATAGATCGAAACCGGTACACGTTCACGACGCAGTGCGTTCAAAAACGGGTCTTGTAATGATTGCCCCTTAGCCATTCTATCTTTTCCTTATATGCTTGTTGTTTGTTACTTTTTGAACCGTGGTTCAGAAAAACTGCGTAAAAAATTTGCGCACGATAACGGATCAATTGTACACAATCATCCCTGCTTCGCACTAACAACCTGAAGCACCGCATTACGCGCTAAATCTGGCTCGTCACTGTCTAACCAGTGCACGTCAGGCCAGCCACGTAACCAGGTCATCTGGCGTTTCGCGAGCTGCCGGGTTGCGCAAATTCCCCGATAAACCATTTCGTTGTAATCGATTTCGCCAGTGAGGTAAGACCACATTTGACGATAACCAACACAGCGAATGGAAGGCATATCCGTATGCAAATCACCTCGTGCAAACAGAGCGCGAGCCTCCGCTTCAAACCCTGACGCCAGCATCTGGTTGTAACGCAACGCAATGCGTTGATGTAGCAATTCGCGATTCGCCGGAGCGATTGCGAACTGATACACGTCGTAGGGTAACGCTTCACCGGATGTTTTTGTCAGTTCCGTTAAAGTTTTACCCGAAATAAAAAAAACTTCCAGTGCTCGCGAAAGTCTCTGCGGATCATTCGGATGAATACGACCACCGGCGACCGGATCGATTTCACACAGCTGACGGTGCAAGGCATCCCAACCTTTCTCCGCCGCCATTTGCTCTATCCGCTGACGCACGTCCGGATCGGCCGAGGGCAGCGGCGACAATCCTTCAAGCAACGCCTTGAAGTAGAGCATGGTTCCACCAACAAGCAACGGAATCTTACCCCTTTGGGTGATTTCCGCCATTTCTGCCAACGCATCACGACGAAACTCGGCAGCGGAATACGCCTCCGCCGGGTCGCGAATGTCCAGCAAGCGATGGGGGGCCTGCGCTAACTCCTCTTCGGACGGCTTCGCCGTGCCAATATCCATCCCGCGATAGATTAAGGCAGAGTCAACGCTAATAAGTTCCACCGGAAGATGCTGACGCAACGAAATTGCCAGCGCCGTCTTACCGGAGGCAGTCGGGCCCATCAAAAAAATTGCCTTAGGCCGGCTAGCCTGGTTCAGTTCACTCATGCTTCAACGCGTTAATCGCGCTCTCAATCTCAACGGCCTGTAACAGGCCAGAAGGCGGCGACTTTAACAGTTGCGGGCATAGCCGTTCCAGCTCCGCCAGCAACGTAATCGCCTGCGAGTGATTCCAGTGCGGGGCTTCTGCATTGTCACGACGGGCCAGCCACTGGGCCAGTGCGAACGCAGAAACCTCTTGCTGCCGGGCGAGATAGCCTAACAGTTCTGGAATCAAGATTTGTAAATTTTGTGTGCGTAACGGTAAAGGCACCGCGCGGAGCGTCACATGCTGCCCTTCCCGTTGTAAATCAATGCCCATCGTCGTTAACAATGCCGCTTGTCGGCCAATTACCGCCATCTCCTCTGCCGCGACTTTCAGCCTGACAGGGATCAGTAACGGCTGTGGTTTCAGCCCTTCCTCTCCAGGTTGCAACTGGGCCTGTTTTAGCCAACGTGCGGCCACCGGTAAAGAGAGTAATTGCAGCGTATCGCCACGCTCCAGCAAGGCATAACATTGACGAACCACGCTCAGTACCCGCCCAAAGCTTTGCACATGAGCCGCAAGCGGTGTTTCGCTTGCGGGTTTAGGCACGGGGGCCGGGACGGATGGCGCTTTTGCCGGCGTCGGCACGCTGACCGGCGTTTGTATCAGTTTCTGATAGGCCGCCCCTTCACGCGTGTTATAGCCTGGCTCTTGCGACTGCCAGCCACCACCCGCCGCGCCTGAGCGACGTGGCGTTGCCGCTGGCTGGGAAAAATGATTTCCGCCTGCCGCCTGCCGGTTCTCCGGCTGCCACTGTGGCGCAGGTTCTTCTGCGTGTGCAATCGGCAATTCAGCAGCACGGCTGGCCTGCAAGGCGCTCATCACCCCTTGCCAGATAAAATCATGGACCAGACGTGACTGGTGAAAACGGACTTCGTGCTTGGCCGGATGAACGTTAACATCCACCTGGTGCGGATCAATTTCCAGATAAAGCACGTAAGCCGGTTGCTGCTCATCACCTAACTGGGTTTGATAGGCCTGGCGAATGGCGTGATTGATCAGTTTATCGCGCATCATACGGCCATTGACGTAGCAATATTGCAGGTCCGTCACCTGACGTGAACCGGCCGGATCAGCCACCCAGCCGCGCAGCGCCAAATCATCATGCTGCCAGTCAATCCTCAGCGCATGCTGCATAAAGGTGGTGCCGCAAATCGCCCCAAGTCGACGCTCACGCTGTGCATCCTGAGTCACGCCACGATACTGGCGCATCAACTTACCGTTATGGCTGAGCGAGATCGCCACATCGAAACGCGCCAGCGCAATGCGACGAATCACTTCATCAATGTGGGTAAACTCGGTTTTCTCCGTACGCATGAATTTACGGCGGGCCGGGGTGTTGTAAAACAGGTCGAGGACTTCCAGCGTGGTGCCAACCGGATGTGCCGCCGGTTTAACCGTGACCGCCATATCCCGCCCTTCGGCGTAGGCCTGCCAGGCTTCGGTTTGATCTTCGGTACGTGAAGTGAGCGTCAGGCGGGACACCGAACTGATACTGGCGAGCGCTTCGCCACGGAAGCCCAGGCTGACAATGGCTTCGAGATCGTCCAGCGAGGCAATTTTGCTGGTTGCATGTCGCGCCAGTGCCATCGCCAGTTCATCTTTAGCTATCCCACAACCGTTATCACGAATGCGGATTAACTTTGCGCCGCCCTTTTCGATGTCCACATCGATACGCGTGGCCCCGGCATCGAGGCTGTTTTCCACCAGCTCTTTCACCACCGATGCCGGACGCTCCACCACTTCGCCTGCGGCGATCTGGTTTGCCAGCTGTGGCGGTAAAATCTGTATAGGCATGGTGGTGATCCTTGTAGCTGGCTGGCCCACCAGGGGCCAGCAATCAGGATTGCGGGATTTTCAGAGTTTGCCCCAACATCACGTTAGAGGACTTCATATTATTGGCCTGCATGATGGCATTGGGACTGACGCCATAATGGGCGGCAATTGCGGTTAATGAGTCACCGCGCACTACCTTATGGCGAACCGGACCACGCGAGGTACTTGCGGTGACGGTCGATTTCGCCGGCACCTTCAGGCGTTGCCCAACCCAAACCACATCACGTTTCAGGCTGTTCATCTCGCGCAGCGTTGCCATACTGACACCGTATTTTGCGGCGATACCTGACAAGGTTTCACCACGCGTCACGGTATGGCGTTGTGTCGCACCCGTATATTGCACCGTGCCTGTCGCCGGATTACTGGCGACGCTTACCACTGGCGCGTTATCCAGCGGGCGGTTTTCTTCCCTTGGGACCGATTGCAACGGATGCGCCAGGAAGTAATTACGTAACCCTTTATAAATCGACTGTGCAATCTTCTGCTGATAAGCGCTGCTGCCCAGCAGCCGCTCCTCAGTCAAATTACTGATAAAGCCGGTTTCGACCAATAAAGAGGGGATATCCGGTGAACGTAATACACCGAGGCTGGCATGCTCAGGCAGACGTTTATGCAACGGCGTAATGCCACGCAACTGCTGCAACACCTTCACCGCCACATCATAGCCAACACGCTGCGAATGACCGAATTGCAGGTCCAATACCGCCTGGCTCAGATAGGGATCGGCCTGGGTATTCGCCAGCAGATCGCCTGCGCCGCCCAGCAGTTCTGATTGTTTCTCTTTCTGTTCCAGCCAGTTTGCCATTTCGCTGTTCGCGCGACGGTTGGATAGCACCCACACCGAGGCGCCGGTTGCTGAGTGGCTGGGTGCCGCATCGGCGTGAATGGATACCAGCAGGTTGGCGTTTTCTTTGCGCGCAACGTCAGAGCGGCCCATCACCGAGATAAAGTAGTCACCGGTACGCGTCAGGACCGGTTTAAACATCGGATCCTGATCCATCAATGCTTTCAATTTACGTGCGATGGCGATGGTGACATTTTTCTCATGCAAACCACGCTGCCCGGTCGCACCGGGGTCCTGGCCGCCGTGACCGGCATCAATCGCGACAATCACCGGTTCGTTACGACTCACCGCGCCACCGGGACGGATGGTGGTATTACTGCTGCTGACCGTGGTTACCGGGTTAGCGTTAAACGGATTTCCCTGATTGCTGCTCGTGGTTTCGCGCACCGAGCTGACCGGTGCCGCATTGCGTTTCGCCGTTTGCGTACCGCGAATGGTGAACACCACGCGATACTGATTGCCATCACGCTGAGTCGTTGCGCGGGTACGCGCAGCCTGGGTTAATTCAAATACCAGACGAATGCTCTGCTTATCTTGTGGCTTACTGTTACGGATACGCTTAACGATATTTTCGCCGCTGAACGTCAACGGCAATCCCTGAATATTGCCGCTCTGGCGGATATCCAGCACCACGCGATCGGGATTGTGCAACGGAAAAAAACCGTACACAGGCTGACCGTTAAAGCTCAGGGTGACCGTCGCCTGACTGTCACCATTATCGACTTTGATATCTGCTAATGTGGCGGCCAGCGCCGAGGTGGAGAACAGGCAGAGCAGCGCCAGCAACGCCATTTTCATCCGTGACATCATGCCTGATCCCTGCACTGCTGGAACTGTTGCAGCAGGGTTTCGCCCTGCGCTGAAACCGCCTGGAGTTCTGCTTCACGCGCATTGTCAACGTAACGCAATGTCAGCGCCAGGTCCGGTTCAGGTAAGACACCCGCACCCTGTTGTGGCCATTCAACCAGGCAAATGGCATCGCCGCTGAAATAGTCGCGAATTCCCATAAACTCCAGTTCTTCCGGATCGGCCAAACGATACAGGTCGAAGTGGTATAACGTACGGCTATCCAGCGTATAGGGTTCGACCAGCGTATAAGTCGGGCTTTTAACATTGCCCTGATGGCCCAGCGCCTGCAAAAAACCACGACTGAATGTCGTTTTACCCGCGCCCAAATCGCCATATAAATAAATCACCAGCGCGCTGTTGCATACGCGAGCCAGCTGCGCGCCAAGTTCAAGAGTTGCCGCTTCATCGGGCAAAGAAATAACACAGGTCTTCATTCTTTATTGTTGGATCATCTCTGGATTAACAAACTGCCACAGCAGCTCGAACAAATCAGTGGCCAGCATACCGCGTGTACCGCGCTGGCGGGCAACGGCGTCCGCTGCTGCACCATGCGCCACGCAGCCTGTACAGGCCGCATCAAACAGGGCCAGTTTTTGGCCCATCAGCGCGGCAATAATGCCGCTTAATATATCGCCCATACCGCCAGAGGCCATACCGGCATTGCCAACATCGGCAATGACCAGATTTCCCTGGTCATCAGCGATCACCGTACCCGCCCCTTTCAACACCACGACGCCACCGTAGCGTTTGACCAATGTCTGGGCGGCATGGATGCGGTCGCTCTCAATTTCGCTGGTCTTGACGCCCAGCAGACGCGCCGCTTCGCCGGGATGCGGCGTAATGATGCGATTCTGACGGTAATCCGCATTGATTGCCAGCAGGTTGAGCGCATCCGCATCCCAAAGCATCGGCTTTTCGCAGGCTACAACCGTTTTCAGCGCCTGTTTACCCCAATCGCGCTGGCCTAAGCCAGGGCCAATGGCAATCACATCCGCCCATTCCAACGCCTGCTGTAGCCGTTCTTCGACCAGTGCATCCACCATCAGTTCCGGTCGGGCGGTCAGTATTGGCGCGATATTATCTTCATGCGTCAGCACGCGCACAAGCCCTGCCCCGGCACGCAATGCTGCTTCTGCCGTCATGCGAATCGCACCCGCCGTCCCCCGATCCCCGCCAACCACCAGTAAACGACCATGATCGCCCTTATGCGAGGTGGCTTTGCGCGGCTTCAGCCAACGAGAGAGGTCCTGAGCATCAACACGCTGCATCGGTGCCGGGTTACCCGCAAGAAAGGCCGACAGCCCCAGCTCATCGACATGTAATTGCCCGATATAATCACGCGCTTTGCCGGTGAGTTGTCCGGGTTTCAACACAATCATGCTTAAGGTATGCGCGGCCAGCATAGTCGCCCCCGGTGCCGTGCCGTTGGCTGCCACCAGCCCAGAAGGCATGTCGATTGCCAGCACCGGTGCCACATGGGCATTGGCGAGCGTAATCAGATGGTCATAAGGTGCAGCAGGCGCACGGTTCAGCCCGGTGCCGAGCAAAGCATCAATGATCACCTCAACCTGTTCCGGCCAGCAGGCATCGGCTGCATGAATCACTCCGCCTGCCGCCAGCCATGCTTCACGCGCTTGCTGCGCTTCTTCCGGTAGCGGTTTGCTGCCTTCACACGCCAGCAGCGTGACCGTGATGCCTGCCGCTTGCGCCAGCCGCGCCACCACATATCCATCGCCGCCGTTGTTGCCGTGCCCGCAGAGAACCAACCAGTGACTGGCTTCAGGCCATAAGCGACGTGCCAGTTCATAGCTGGCCTGCCCGGCGCGCTGCATCAGTTCATACAGGGTCAGTCCCAGGCTGTCGGCGGCATCGCGCTCAAGTTTTCCTATCGCCTGCGCAGGCCAGACAGAGTGTGATAAACTGCGCGTGTTAGCGTTCAATTCCTGGTTTCTCATGTCATACCCTCTCGATCTTCAACAGCTTGCTCAACAGATTAAACTCTGGGGGCGCGAACTCGGCTTCCAGCAAGTCGGTATTTGCGATACCGATCTCAGCCTTGAAGAACCCAGGTTGCAGGCGTGGCTGGAGAAACAATACCACGGTGAGATGGAATGGATGGCGCGTCATGGCATGATGCGCGCGCGTCCCCATGAGTTACTACCCGGCACATTGCGGGTGATCAGCGTTCGTATGAATTACCTGCCAGCCAAAGCAGCCTTCGCCAGCACGCTGAAAAATCCACAACTGGGTTATGTCAGCCGCTATGCGCTGGGCCGCGATTATCACAAAATATTACGCAATCGACTGAAAAAGCTCGGGGAAAAGATTCAGGAGCAGTGTGGCGAACTGAATTTCCGCCCATTTGTTGATTCCGCCCCGCTGCTGGAACGTCCACTGGCTGCCAAAGCAGGCCTGGGCTGGACCGGCAAACATTCACTGATTCTCAACCGTGAAGCGGGTTCGTGGTTTTTCCTCGGCGAGTTGCTGATCGACTTGCCATTGCCAGTAGATACCCCGCAGGAAGAACAGTGTGGCCGTTGTGTCGCCTGTATGACTATCTGCCCGACATCAGCGATTGTCGAGCCGTACACCGTGGATGCGCGACGTTGTATCTCTTACCTGACCATTGAACTGGAAGGTGCCATCCCGGAAGAGTTTCGCCCGCTGATCGGCAACCGTATCTATGGTTGCGACGATTGCCAGTTGATTTGTCCGTGGAACCGCTATGGGCAACTCACCGACCAAGACGATTTTTCACCGCGTGCCGTGCTTCATGCACCACCGCTCACCACGCTGTTTATGTGGGATGAAGCAAAATTTTTGCGCGTGACTGAAGGGTCGGCCATTCGCCGTATTGGACATCTGCGTTGGTTGCGTAACGTAGCGGTGGCATTGGGCAATGCGCCCTGGTCAGAAGAAAATATCGCCGTGTTGCAACAGCGTTCAGGAGAGCATCCCTTGCTGGATGAACATATCGATTGGGCGCTGGCTCAACAACGCGAGAAGCGTGCCGCTCTTAAAGTTGAGGTCCAGCCTGCACAGAAATTGCGTCTGGTACGAGCGATTGAAAAAGGTCTGGCGCGTGATGCGTGATTGAACAAATTTGCAGGATAAAATCCTTTTCCACATGCTGTGAATAAAATTATCAGGCCGATTAGCGGGATGCCCCGTTATATCGTCCAGTAAGTTTAACAACAGTCTGAAACATGAAAAAATAGATTAAAATCAATAAATTATAAATTTATCGTAAACATTTATACATACATTAGGATATAAGCAATCGTCCAGAGCCTGTGGATAACTCTGTTCAAAACGGTTTTGCATATAGGGTAAAACGCCGTCTGAATGCACCGGGCAGATTGTGGATAACCTGCTGGCCAATCAAGGCAGCGACTGTCGTCAGTTCATCAATTTTTGACTTTGCAGCATTGCGCAAACTTTCCAGAAAACGGTTTGGCTGCCACAGTTTTAGTTTTGCTCGTGACCGAAGACAAATAACTTAAATGAATATTCAAAACTGGAGCGGGAAACGAGACTCGAACTCGCGACCCCGACCTTGGCAAGGTCGTGCTCTACCAACTGAGCTATTCCCGCGTAGGAGGTACTGCTATACAAATTTTGGAGCGGGAAACGAGACTCGAACTCGCGACCCCGACCTTGGCAAGGTCGTGCTCTACCAACTGAGCTATTCCCGCATAGGAGGTACTGCTGAACCAAATTTTGGAGCGGGAAACGAGACTCGAACTCGCGACCCCGACCTTGGCAAGGTCGTGCTCTACCAACTGAGCTATTCCCGCATCATCTTGGTTCTGGCCGCACCGAAATTCTTCATCGGTACGGGGTGCGCATTATACGAGAAATCCTTTCCATCGCAAGAGCCTGAAAGCAAAATTTTGCGCTTTCTGCGCGTTTGCCGATTAATTCAGCAACCTGCTGTTTTCCTGCGCACCCGAAGGCGATTAAAGCTGCAAAAAATGCTCGCGGTAATACGCCAGTTCCGCCACGGACTCGCGGATATCATCCAATGCCTGATGGCTGCCGCTTTTTTTGAAGCCTGGCAGGATGTCTGGCTTCCAGCGACGCGCCAACTCTTTCAGGGTACTGACATCGAGATAACGGTAGTGGAAATAAGCCTCCAGCTCCGGCATATATTTGAACAGGAAGCGACGATCCTGACCGATGCTGTTGCCACAAATCGGCGAGGTATTAGCGGGCACCCACTGTTGCAAAAATTCGATAGTCGCCAGTTCTGCGGCACGATCGTCAAACTGGCTGGCCTTCACGCGATCCACCAGACCGCTATTGGTATGGGTACGCACATTCCAGTCATCCATCAGCGCCAACTGCGCGTCGGACTGATGTACCGCCATCACCGGCCCTTCCGCCAGAATATTCAGATTGGCATCCGTAACCAGCGTAGCGATCTCAATGATGCGATCGCGTTCTGGATCCAGCCCGGTCATTTCGAGGTCGATCCAAATCAGATTATTTTCATTTCCAGCTGTCATGCATTTTCCGCCCGTTGCCAAAGTCGTCATTACACTAAATTAAGGTGTATCATAGACGTTTTGCCCAGCGGGGCGAAGCCTGGCGAAAGCGTGAGAGGATGCGTGAGCAAAAATAAACTGTCGAAGGGTCAACAACGTCGCGTAAGCGCGAACCATGAGCGTCGTCTGAAGCAACGGAGCGAAAAGCCGGAACCGGATGATAGCCTGTTTGGGGAGCCAACCGATGGCGTAGTGATCAGCCGCTTCGGCATGCACGCAGACGTTGAAGACAGCGCAGGCGAGGTACATCGCTGCAATATTCGTCGCACCATTCGATCGCTGGTTACCGGCGATCGCGTGGTCTGGCGTGCGGCCAATGAGAACGGCGGCAAAGGGATCGTCGAAGCGGTATACGATCGTACCAGCGTATTGACGCGCCCCGACTTCTACGACGGCGTCAAACCGATCGCCGCCAATATCGATCAGATCATTATCGTGTCGGCGATCCTGCCTGAGTTGTCACTTAACATCATCGATCGTTATCTGGTCGCCAGTGAAACCCTGGGGATCGAGCCGCTGCTGGTCTTGAACAAAACCGATCTGCTGGACGATGAAGCGCGTGCTTTTGTTGATGAACAGATGGCGATTTACCGCCACATTGGTTATCGCGTCCTGATGGTGTCCAGCCGCGCCAAAAACGGCCTCGATGAGCTGGAAGCCGCGTTAACCGGACGTATCAGCATCTTTGCCGGGCAGTCCGGTGTCGGTAAATCCAGCCTGCTGAATGCGCTGCTGGGCCTCGATGTCGCCGGTGATGAGATCCTGACTAACGACGTGTCGGATGTTTCAGGTCTTGGCCAGCACACCACCACCGCCGCACGCTTATACCATTTCCCGCACGGCGGCGATGTGATTGATTCGCCGGGTGTACGCGAATTTGGTTTATGGCACCTGGAGCCGGAACAAATCACCCGTGGATTTGTCGAATTCCGTGAGTTTCTTGGCAGTTGCAAGTTTCGCGACTGCAAGCACGGCAATGATCCCGGCTGTGCTATTCGTGAAGCGGTAGAGAACGGCATCATCGATGCTTCTCGCTTCGATAACTACCACCGAATTCTGGAAAGCATGGCGCAAGTAAAAACGCGTAAAAACTTTTCCGCCAGCGAAGATTAACGGTTATACCCAAAATCATTCGAACGGCAGGAAGGCGGCAAACGAGTGATTCCCAGGAGCTTACTCAGGTAAGTGACTGGGGTGAGCGAGCGCAGCCAACGCACCGGCAGTTTGAAGGATGAAGGGTATACAACGGCACATTCGCCAACTGACCGGGGCGCTGCTACAATCCGCCCCCTTTTGTATAAACGATGTGTAATAAAGCCAGGAGGCTAAGGTGTTTGATCGTTTTAAGCTCGGCCTGAATCATATTCTGCCTAAGAAAGGACTGACCGAACTTGCCGGTTGGGGTGCCAGTCGTCGTGGTGGCTGGCTGACCAAAGCGGTCATCGATATTTTTGTCTGGTACTACAAAGTGGATATGGCGGAAGCCAGCAAACCAGACACCGCCAGCTATCGCACCTTTAATGATTTCTTCGTGCGCCCGTTAAAAGAGGGGGCACGCCCGATCGATCCCGATGCCACGCTGCTGGCTCTGCCTGCCGATGGTGCCATCAGTCAGTTAGGTCGCATCGAAGGGGATCAGATTTTCCAGGCCAAAGGCCATTACTACTCGTTGCAGGCACTGCTGGCGGGTAATGATGCATTGGCGGAACAGTTCCAGGACGGTGAGTTTGTCACCACTTACCTCGCCCCGCGTGATTATCACCGGGTACATATGCCGTGTAACGGTATCCTGCGCGAAATGATTTACGTGCCAGGCGACCTTTACTCCGTCAACCCTCTGACCGCGCGTAACATTCCAAACCTGTTTGCACGTAACGAACGCGTGATTTGTGTGTTCGATACCGATCATGGTCCGATGGTACAGATTCTGGTAGGTGCAACCATCGTGGGAAGCATCGAAACCGTTTGGGCCGGTACCATCACGCCGCCACGCGAAGGGGTGATCAAACGCTGGCACTACCCGGCAGCCGATCATGATGGCGCGGTAGTGCTGCTGAAGGGCCAGGAAATGGGACGCTTCAAGCTGGGTTCCACCGTCATCAACCTGTTTGCCCCGAAGCGCGTCAAACTGGCAGAGAGCCTGGAAGCGGAGAGCAAAACCCGTCTTGGTCAGCCGCTGGCTATCGCGCTGCCGCAGCAGGGTGAAACCACCCCGCTCGCCGACTAACAGGACAACTCCCTGTGCGTGCCTTTCTTATCCTGCTGCTGAGTTTGTGGCTCAGCAGCCCTGTTTTTGCGGCCAGCGTGCCGCAAGCCAGTGACCTGAAACAGGAGCTGGATGCCGTCAAATCCGCTAAAAGCTCCCCTGCCCAAACCGAACAAATTCAGACGCTGGAAACAGCACTCAATTTCCTTGCTGAACGCGATGATTCGCTGGAGCGGGCAAAGCAATATCAGCAGGTAATTGACGACTTCCCCCGTCTGGCACGAGAACTACGCCAGCAACTCACCAGCATGACCAGTGAGAGCAGCAAAACGGTGCGCAACAATATGAGCAGCACCGAACTGGATCAGGAGATTTTGCAGGTTAGCAGTCAGTTACTGGAAGAGGGACGTCAGGCACAGCAGGAGCAGGATCGCGCACGCGAAATCAGCGATTCGCTGTCGCAGTTGCCGCAGCAGCAGACCGAGGCGCGCCGGGCCATGACGGAGAGCGACCGTCGCGTGCAGGGCGCGTCAACCGCCACCACCCCGCAGGAACAAGCCCAGATCTATGCACGTCAGGCGGAGAACGCCGCCAACAAAGCGCGTGTGGATGAACTGGAACTGGCGCAACTCTCCGCCAATAACCGTCAGGAATTGGCGCGCATGCGTGCCGAAGTGCATCAACGTCAGGCCTCACAACTGGATAATTACCTGCAAGCGCTGCGCAATCAGTTGAACAATCAGCGCCAGCGTGAGGCTGAACAGGCACTGGAACGTACCGAGCAATTGGCGGAAAACAGCGGCGATCTGCCCAGCGCCATTAGCGAACAATTCCGGGTAAACCGTGAGCTGTCTGCTGACCTTAATCAGCAGGCACAACGCATGGATTTGGTCGCCTCGCAGCAACGCCTGGCGACCAATCAGACGTTGCAAGTTCGTCAGGCACTGAGCACCCTGCGTGAGCAATCGCAATGGCTGGGCGCATCGAACCTGTTGGGCGAGGCCTTGCGCGCGCAGGTGGCGCGTCTGCCGGATATGCCCAAATCACAGCAGATCGACAACGAAATGGGCCAGTTGCGCGTACAACGGCTCCGTTATGAGGATTTGCTGGAGCGTCAGCAGGCATTACGCAAAGAGAAGCAGGATGATGGCACGCCTTTCACCAGTGAACAGAGCCGCATTCTGGAAGCCCAGCTGAAAACTCAGCGCGAGTTGCTTAACTCTTTAATTTCCGGCTGCGATACGCTGATTCTGGAAATCACCAAACTCAAAGTTTCCAATACCCAGCTACAGGATGCACTGACGGAAGTGCGCGATGCCACCCATCGTTATCTGTTCTGGACCGCTGATGTCAGTGCGGTTGACCTGAGCTTTCCAGTGGATACCGCACAAGCCCTGGCACGGCTGTTATCGCTTGATACGCTGGGCCAGTTAGGCAAAGCACTGGCGATGATGTTTACCAGCAAGGAAACGGTGCTACCGATTCTGGGAGCCGTGCTTCTGGTTGGGTTCAGCATCAGTTCACGCCGCCACTATCATGCTTTTCTGGCACGAGCCGCCAGCAAAGTGGGCAAGGTGACACAGGATCACTTCGGCCTGACAATGCGCACGGTGTTCTGGTCGATTCTGGTCGCCGTGCCGATTCCGGTGTTATGGGCGGCCCTCGGTTATGGTTTGCAGGAAGCCTGGCCCTACCCGATAGCGGTGGCAATTGGCGATGGCATCACCGCCACGCTGCCTCTGCTGTGGGCGTTTATGATCAGCGCCTCTTTTGCCCGCCCCAATGGCCTGTTTGTCGTGCATTTCCGCTGGCCTCAGGCGCGTGTGGCACGCGCAATGCGTTATTACTCGCTTACCGTTGGCCTGATTGTGCCGTTGATCATGCTGTTGATCGCTTTTGCCAACCTGGAAGATCGTGAGTTCTCCTCGACGCTTGGCAGGCTGTGCTTCATCCTGATTTGCGGTGCATTAAGCATCGTGACCGTCAGCCTGAAGCGCGCCGGCATCCCGTTGTACCTGGATAAAGAAGGCAACGGCGATAACTTTATCAACCGCATTTTGTGGAACCTGATGATCGCCATTCCACTGGTTGCGGCCCTCGCCTCCTGCATTGGCTATCTGGCGACTGCACAGGCACTGCTGGCACGCCTGGAAACTTCCGTCGGCATCTGGTTCTTCCTGCTGGTGATTTACCATATTGTTCGCCGCTGGATGTTAATCCAACGCCGCCGTATCGCCTTTGACCGCGCCCGCCAGCGTCGTGCAGAGATGCTGGCCAACCGTGCGCGCAGTGAAGAGGATAAAGAGCAGCCTGCCACCAGCATTGAGGGCGTGGGAGTGGAAGCGGATGAACCCATCATCGATCTGGATGCTATCAGCGCCCAGTCGCTGCGCCTGGTTCGTTCGATTCTGACCCTGATTGCCCTGGTGTCGGTGATTGTGTTGTGGTCGGAGATTCACTCGGCGTTCGGTTTCCTCGAAAATATCCGCCTGTGGGATGTCAGCACCACGGTGCAGGGGGTGGAAAGCATCCAGCCAATTACCCTCGGTTCGATTCTGATCGCCATTCTGGTGCTGATTATTACCACCCAGTTGGTGCGCAATATGCCTGCGCTGCTGGAGCTGGCGCTGTTGCAGCACCTGAGCCTGACGCCTGGCACCGGCTACGCCATCACCACGGTGACCAAATATATCCTGATGCTGATTGGCGGGCTGATTGGCTTCTCGATGATTGGCATTGAATGGGCGAAGCTGCAATGGCTGGTCGCCGCGCTGGGTGTTGGTCTGGGCTTCGGTTTACAGGAGATTTTCGCCAACTTTATTTCTGGCCTGATTATCCTGTTCGAGAAGCCGATTCGTATCGGCGATACCGTCACCATCCGCGATCTCACCGGGAGTATCACCCGCATCAATACCCGTGCGACCACCATCACCGACTGGGATCGCAAAGAGATTATCGTGCCGAATAAGGCGTTTATTACCGAGCAGTTCGTTAACTGGTCGCTTTCCGATTCGGTGACGCGTGTGGTGCTGACTATCCCGGCACCGGCTGGGGTTAATAGCGACGAAGTGACCTTGATCCTGAAACAAGCGGCCGAACGCTGTACCTACGTACTGGATACGCCGCCCCCGGACGTGTTCCTTGTCGATCTGCAACAAGGTATCCAGTTGTTTGAACTGCGAGTCTACGCCGCCGAAATGGGCCACCGCATGCCGCTACGCCATGAACTGCATCAGCTGATTTTGCATGGTTTTGCCGAGCACGGTATCGAAATGCCCTTCCCGCCTTTCCAGGTTCGTATGGAAACCCTGGGCAAGAAAAGCCCGGCCAGCAATGGCACACCGGCGGCACGGAATTATAAGTCGGGTGGGTTGTAAAAATGAGGTGCGCAGTGGATGCGCACCTGGTCAGTTTATTTCACAAACTCTTCGCCCTGAGCGATATCTTTCTTCAGCGTATCCAGCATGCCGGTTAACGCCTGTTGCTCAAAGGCGCTGAGCGGTCCGAGTGGACGGCGCTCCACGATACCGGTTTTGCCCAACAACAGTGGCTGCGAGAAGAAACGCGCGTATTCGCCATCCCCTTCCACATAAGCACATTCGACCACGTTCGCTTCCCCTTGCATGGCGCGTACCAGCGACAGACCGAAACGTGCCGCAGCCTGACCCATTGACAGGGTCGCTGAGCCGCCACCGGCTTTGGCTTCCACCACTTCCGTACCGGCGTTTTGGATACGTTTGGTGAGATCCAACACTTCCTGCTCACTAAAGCTAACGCCTTTGACCTGCGACAGCAGCGGCAGAATAGTGACGCCAGAATGCCCCCCGACCACGGGTACGTCGATCTCGCCGGGTTGCTTGCCTTTTAACGCCGCAACAAAGGTGTTGCCGCGGATAATATCCAGTGTAGTTACGCCAAACAGCCGGTTTTTGTCATACACACCCGCTTTCTTCAGCACCTCTGCCGCAATCGCCACCGTGGTGTTAACCGGGTTAGTGATCACGCCAATCAAGGCCTTGGGTGCGGTGCTTGCCACCTGCTCAATCAGGTTACGAACAATGCCTGCGTTAACGTTAAAGAGGTCGGCGCGGTCCATGCCGGGTTTACGTGCCACTCCGGCGGAAATCAGCACCACATCGGCTCCCTTCAGTGCGGGTGTGGCATCTTCACCACTAAAACCCTCAACTTTCACTGCGGTAGGAATATGGCTGAGATCCACAGCCACACCCGGCGTAACCGGGGCGATGTCATAAAGCGAAAGGGCTGAACCTGCGGGTAATTGGGTCTTAAGCAACAGTGCTAGCGCCTGGCCAATACCACCAGCGGCACCGAGAACGGCAACTTTCATCCTGGACTCCTTATTAAGGTGGGGCAGAGATCTGCCGGGTTTCCATCGGGTTACGAGTTTAATCAACTTCTCAGGCGATAGCGACAATACCCGTCGCGCTATTAACACTGACGCCGCAATACGGCTCCCGAGACATCCACACTTCAGAAGTCGCCTGAATGATCATAGGTCGCAGCCAGAAGACAGGGGTCGGCAATGATCAGTCATTTTGTTGTTACCACTTCAATAATATAACAACATTGCAACCTTCGCTTTTGCGCGCCACGCCGCGATTTTGGCGTAGCGGTAAATCTCTGTTATGATCGCCGCCCTCGCAGGTTATCCCGGCGAACCCCTCACCTGTTTATTGCATAAAAATTCATTTAAATGCATAATCATTTATCTGCATGGGCTTGTTGCCCAACGCATCCCTCTTTTTATTGGTAACCTATGCGAAACCCATCTAAACAAGACGACCTGGTTAAGGCGTTCAAAGCCCTCTTGAAAGAAGAGAAATTCAGCTCTCAGGGTGAAATTGTGCAGGCGTTACAGGAAGACGGCTTCGAGAACATCAATCAGTCAAAAGTTTCTCGTATGCTTACTAAGTTTGGCGCGGTGCGCACGCGCAACGCAAAAATGGAGATGGTTTACTGCCTGCCAGCCGAACTGGGTGTGCCGACCACGACCAGCCCGCTGAAAAATTTAGTGCTGGATATCGACTACAACGATGCTCTGGTGGTGATTCACACCAGCCCCGGCGCAGCACAGCTCATCGCCCGTTTGCTGGATTCGCTGGGTAAAGCCGAAGGCATTCTCGGCACCATCGCCGGTGATGACACTATCTTTATTACCCCCGCGCGTGCTTTTACCGTGAAGCAGCTCCATGACGCTGTGTTGATGTTATTCGAACAAGAGCTATAAAACCCTGCCCGCTACCGGCAGATTACCTGCCGGTAACAACTCGGCCATTCCCTTTACCCGCCGTCACGCTTGAAGAGAAATCCTCAAGAAACAATACATTAAGCATATTCTCGTCCGTTCTCACGCCCGACAATAATTGGTAGGACCTTTTATCCTGCTTAACCTTTAGCGCTATTTTACACTGCTTTACACAACAGCATCAGCTATATACCCCACTCGCAGCGTATCAGCCAGATGGATCAACCATAATATTTCGCACAGAAAGATAAAATGACATAGGTCATTGTTTTTACATGTAATTAACAGGTGTTGTGCAGAAACCAGGCGGTTTTTATAACACTCAGTTATTAAAAGTTGTCATAAGGACAAAGAATAACAACCAAACATTATTAGCAGAATATTAATTTCATGAGTGATTAGATCTATACTTCTTTTCGTGATGCAAATCACACCAAACAAAAAGAGAAAAAACAGAAGACGAGGAAATAATCATGAAAGTTAAAACTACTATCGCAACCATGAGCATTCTATCTGCCCTGTCATTTGGCGCTTTCGCCGCAGATTCTATTAATGCTGATCAGGCAATGAATCTGCAACCGGCCGGCACCATCAGTGTCAGCGGCACGGCTGGTTCGCCGATGGATATCCATCAGCAACTGAGCGAAAAAGCAGACCAGCAAGGTGCTAAAGCTTATCGCGTGATCGAAGCGCGTAATGACAACACCTACCACGCGACTGCTGAACTTTATAAATAAGTTCGCCGAAACAAGACACAATGTGAAAGGCAACCCATTTGAGACGCGATTGCGCTCAGGTTGCTGACCCAAATTCAGGAGAGTGAATCATGAAAACTAAATTATCTATCGCAGTGCTAAGCCTGGCTTCCGTTCTTTCTTTCGGTGCCAGCGCAGCAAGTCTGATTACCAATGAGCAGGCAGACACCATGAATCTGCAACCGCTGAACCAAACCATCAGCGTGAGTGGCCGTGATGGCGACCAGAACAACATCCGTCAGGAACTTTCTGCCAAAGCCGATGCTCAGGGTGCCAGCCACTATCGCATCATTGAAAACAATCAGAATGACACCTACCACGTCACTGCTGAACTGTACAAATAATCGATAAATGATTATCCGGCGCCCAAACGGCGCCTGGATATGAATCGACGACCCGCTACCCACTTACCACCGCAGGTTGTTGATTGTAATGAGGAGACGAACAATGAAAATCAAAGCAACCATCGCAACCGCTAGCCTGCTCTCACTGTTGACCTTCGGTGCCTCTGCGGCACAACTGGTCACGGCGGAACAGGCTCAGAATATGCAGCCTGCGGGGACAGTGACCATCAGTGGTACTGCCGGTGCACCAATGGATTATCGTGCTCAGCTGTCGCAAAAAGCCGATGAACAGGGTGCCAGCGCCTATAAAGTGATTGAAGCCCGCACCGGCGACAACTATCACATCACTGCTGAACTGTATAAGTAATTCCTCGTCAACTGCTTGACGAACCCTTTGGCCCCGCTCGCCGGGGCCCTTTTTGCGTTACTTCACATTAAAGCGGAGCTGGCCATCCAGCTCCTCTTCTGCTTCATCAAACAGCAAAATTAACGCCCCATAGCGACGCTTCTGTCCTGATCCTAAGTGAATAAACTCAATCTCCAGCGGTAACGGCAGTTGCTCGCCTGTCACCACTTCCCAGAGATCGTCCAAATCAGTAATCGCCAGATCCACCAGCGCAAAACGGTCACTGAACTGGCGGAAGAAGTGCGCCTGATCGACGATTTCATCGAAATCAAAACGTTCGATTCTCATCATGACGACTCTCTTTTCTGTACCACTGCCCATTAAACCGGGTAGCCTGCGTTGATATGTTTGTGTTGCTGCGGGGGTGTGGATGCCCTCCTTCCCCCTGACAGTTTGCATCCCGTCAGGAAAGTATAGATGGCATTACCGGTGGGTTTTGTGAGAGTGAGCCACCGCATCACGCGGTGGCTGGTTTCAGATTTGAATCAATGTGTTCTGATACTTACTCAACATGCTGGCTAAACGTTTTACCGGCTCCGTTACGCTGCTCGGTGCCGCGTAGTGCTGGAGTTTCTCCTGATAGACATCCAGCTCGCGTAACAACTGCTCAAAATAGACACGTCGTTTATCATCGCTACGCGTCGAGATCACCTGGTCAGCAGTGGATCGCAGCTGGCGGTGATAGGCGGAGAGATCTGCATTGATCGGCACCTCGGCATTGCGTAAGCGTTGATGGCCGATAATCAGCGTCAGCGCGATACGGTATTTATTGATATCGCCGGGGAACAGATTGAGCAGCAGAAACAGTTGCTGATACAGCGCCGGTAAGTGATTCTCGCGACGACGTGCCTGATTGGTGGTCATCGCCGCCACCGCCGCATACATAAAGCGATTCAGCAACTTACGTCCGGTACGCGCCTTAGATTTGTCACGAATCAGCAGAATCACCATCATCGCCACAAAACATCCAATCACCTGGCCCAACACGTTGTCGAGAAACACGTTGAACTCGAACTTCATCGGGTTATCCAGTACCAGCACGTTGATGGTACCAATCAGGGCACCTAACGTTCCCAGTTGGCGACGCTGGACAAAGATGCCGCCAATAAAGCCCAGCAGGCCAATCGCGATGCAAAGCAGCAGCATACTTTGCTGGGTTGCAGGCAGGACGTAGATAAAGTAGAGCGCACCCAGCGGCACTGCGACCGTCATACCGTAGAGGAAGTCTTTTGCCATCATCAATGGATTAGGGGTACGCATCGCCAGTGCGGTGATTACCGCCAGCATCACCATACAGCCACTGCCAGAGGTCCAACCGGTGTACAACCAGAAAAGTGAGCCAATCGCCGTCGCCGCAAACGTACGTACGCCGTTAATCATCGCATGGTGGGTTTCGGCAGAACGCGCCTGAATCACCACTTCACGTTGCAGAATACCGTCTTCCAGCGTGGTGATGCGGCTGTTGCTCCTGACGCCGTTAATCAACAACAAGTATTCGGTTGCTGCTCCCACCCAGCTGGCTAAGGTCAGCGGTGTGGATTTGCTGCTGACGCCAATTACCCGGCGCATGATTTTCATGCGCTTGTGCACGTCATCAACGCTTTTGACCTCTTTCTCGATCAGCAATCGATACTGCGGCGGAATGTAATCCGGGCGGGAATTCTGGATCAGGAAGGTTTCAGCAGCCTGCGTAATCAAGGTCAGGGATAAAGTATTCAGCATTTGCAGACGACGGCTGCTGTTTTTCCAACGCGAGGATTCCATCATCAACTGGCTGCGCATGGTGTTCAGCGCCGTGGTGCGGCGCACCAGCGCGCTCCAGGCTTTGTCGACTTCTTCTTTATCGCCGTGCGCGACACAGAGTTGCAGCAGTTTGTAGTGCGCCACCAGCAGCGAATCCACTTCCTGGTCGATCACTTTTTTAATCGAACGGGGCGAGAAGATCATATCCGCCAGAATGGCACACAAAATACCCAGCACGATTTCGCTACAACGCTCAACCGCAAACTGCGGAGCCAGCGTCAGCCCACCACTGGCATCGGCGGTGACGACGATAATCAGCGCGGTGTAGCCTGCCAGACCCAGAGCGTAGGAATTTTCGACTTTGATCAGCGAGGAGAGCCAGACGCAGAAGCCGGCCCACAGGCAACATAACAGCAGCATCACTACCGGGGCACGCACCGTGGCGATCATGATGGTCAGAGCCGCCGCGCTACCAATAAAGGTCCCGATAATACGCAGGATGCCGCGATAGCGCAGCGCGCCGGAGTAGGGATCTCCTCCGGCGACAAAGGCGGTGCCACCCGCCACTATCCCGGCGGTCATCACCGCCCAGCGCGGCGTTTCCAGATTGAAGTGAAAGCCGATAATCAGCGCCGCTACCAGCGCAAATGTCAGCTTCACCGGGAAACGCAGGAACTCAATCATATCGCCCTCTTAACCAAACTCACGCAGGCGATTAAACAATTTGCTCATCGGTGAGGCTTGCGTCTTACGATCCTTCTCACCAGTAATCACCACGGTAGCGGTGGTGCCAGCCGGGAAGCGATTGCCAGGCTGATCGTCGAGATGAATACGCACCGGTACACGCTGCGCCAGACGCACCCACTCCAGATTGGAATCAACAGTGGCCATGCCTTTGCTGTCATTGGTGCTGCTGCTGTCGGTAACACCGGCTGCGATGCTGTCGACGGTGCCACGCAGCACGGTATTGCTACCCAGCGGGGTGATTTCCGCACGGAAGCCCGGGCGTACGCCATCCAGCTTGGTTTCTTCCATATAGGCCAGCACGTAGAACGTATGCTGCTGCACCAGAGCCACCGCCACTGAACCACGGGTAATAAACTCGCCTTCATAGACGTTAAGGTTGGTCACCCAACCGTCAGACGGTGCCTTGATGGTGGTACGATCCAGGTCGATGGCCGCCAGATCGCGCGTCGCAATAGCTTTTGCCAGCTGATGCTCGGTGGTGGTCAGATCGTTGTTGGCCTGGTCAATGGCTTCACGCGACATCGCGCTGGTGCCGAGTTGGTTACGGCGCGCCGCTTCACGACGTTTTTCGTTGGCGACAGCCTGGTAATACTCGACATCGGCCTGTGCTTCATCCAGCGCCTTCTGGTAACGGGGGCGGTCAACCACAAACAGGGTATCGCCCTTCTTCACCAGTTGGTTATCACGGACCGGCACCTCGGTGATCAAGCCGGTCACATCCGGAGAGATCGCCACGACATCGGCAGAGAATTTAGCATCACGCGTCCACGGGGATTCGGTGTAGAACACCCATGCGCGGAAGATGATCACGATAGCGACGACAACCAGCAGGAGAGTAATCGCGTAGCGCGCGATTTTTCTTATTAGCGCTTTCACTTAAAACCTCAGACGAATAAACGGGATACAAGGTAAAACACACAGCAATAAAGCGCTGTGTTAAAAAGTGCCGGATGCCAAACCAGATCGTACAATCCGCTGGGCGTCAGCACGCGTTTCACCAGCCAGAACAGCGCCAGCGAAACTATGAGTTCAATGAAGATGGGCGGGAAAGACAGCCCAAATACGACAAATACCGGAAGCACACTCATTTCGGTTCCTTAGTTCGACCTTGCCGGATTGCACCGATACCTGCCCGCATGCCACATGGCACAAGGGGTTGATGATAATGGGATGACGGGTAGACTGATGGCAACATTCAGGCCGTTTGAGCTAATCATAGCGTATCATCTGACAAACACAGGCAGATTCACTGCCGTGTTAAGGTGCGGTGAAATGACCCAGCGTGCGTATAGTAACGCGCTTGACTATACGTTATCTACATATTGTGAGCTAAATCACTTTTTAGCCAGAGTAAACAATGGAACGACTTAAAGGCATGTCCATCTTCGCCAAAGTGGTTGAATTAGGATCCTTCACCGCCGCGGCACGTCAGCTTCATCTTAGCGTTTCGTCGATTAGCCAGATAGTCGCGAAACTGGAAGATGAGCTCCAGGTCAAGCTGCTGAATCGCAGCACCCGAAGCATTGGCCTGACCGAAGCGGGCAGAATTTATTATCAGGGCTGCCGCCGCATGCTGGCAGAGGCGATGCAGGTCCACGAACAACTGTATGCCTTCAACAACACGCCCATTGGTATTTTACGTATCGGCAGCTCGTCGACAATGGCGCAAAATGTCCTCGCTGATATGACCAGCGATATGTTACGCGAATATCCGGGTTTGAGCGTCAATTTAGTCACCGGCATTCCGGCACCGGATTTGATTGCTAACGGGCTGGATCTGGTGATCCGCGTCGGTGAGTTGCAGGATTCCAATCTGTTCTCGCGTCGCCTGGGCGCGATGCCGATGGTGGTATGCGCAGCCAAAAGCTATCTGGCACAGCACGGCACGCCGGAAAAGCCTGGCGAGATCGATAATTTTTCGTGGCTGGAATATAGCGTGCGCCCGGACAACACCTTTGAGTTGATTGCACCGGAAGGGCTGGTCACGCGTCTGACACCGCAGGGACGTTTCGTGACCAATGATTCGCTAACGCTGATCCGTTGGCTGAAAGCCGGGTGCGGTATCGCCTATGTCCCACTGATGTGGGTGATAAACGAGATCAACACCGGTGAGATCGATATCCTGTTTTCACAGTATCAGTCGGCCCCCAGACCGGTTTATGCGCTGTACACCGAAAAAGATAAGCTACCGCTGAAAGTGCAGGTGTGTATCGACTATCTGACCGAGTATTTCAAACGGGTAGCGCGCCAGTATCAGCAGCACCGTAAAAACTGAGCATAAGTACTGTCGCGGCGCGATTTATCGCGCCGCTACGGTTCAGTGCTTGAATCAGGCGGTTCCGCCGACCGTGAGTTTATCCAGCTTCAGTGTCGGCTGCCCCACACCCACTGGCACGCTCTGGCCTTCTTTACCACAGACGCCAACGCCTTTATCCAATGCCAGGTCGTTACCCACCATGGAAATCTGCTGCATGGCTTCGATACCGGAGCCAATCAGCGTGGCACCTTTTACCGGTTTGGTCACTTTACCGTTCTCAATCAGATAGGCTTCCGATGTTGAGAACACAAACTTACCGGAGGTGATATCCACCTGGCCGCCACCAAAGTTCGGCGCGTACAGGCCATATTCTACACTTGCGATAATGTCCTGCGGCGTGGATTTCCCCGCCAGCATATAGGTGTTGGTCATACGCGGCATCGGCAGGTGCGCATAAGATTCACGACGGCCATTGCCGGTAGGGTTGACGCCCATAAGACGCGCATTGAGCTTGTCCTGCATGTAACCCTTCAGCACACCGTTTTCAATCAACACGTTGTACTGTCCCGGTACGCCTTCATCGTCCACCGCCAGCGAACCACGCAGACCCTCGATGGTGCCATCATCGACCACGGTACAAAGTTCAGACGCCACCAACTGGCCCATTTTGCCGCTGAACACCGAGGTGGCACGACGGTTAAAGTCGCCTTCAAGACCGTGTCCAACCGCTTCGTGCAGTAGCACGCCCGGCCAGCCAGCGCCCAGTACCACCGGCAGCGTCCCTGCCGGAGCAGCAACCGCCGAGAGGTTCACCAGCGCCATCCGCACCGCCTCACGCGCCCAGGCATCTGCACGCACATCACCGCTTTCATCGGCGAGGAAGAATTCATAACCGGTACGCGCGCCGCCGCCGCTGGAGCCGCGTTCACGTTTACCCTGATCTTCCACCTGAACGCTGATCGACAGACGAACCAACGGACGCACATCAGCGGCCAGCGTGCCATCGGTCGCTGCCACCAGCACCTGCTCATAAACCCCGGTCAAGCTGGCATTCACTTCCTGGACACGAGGATCAGCGGCACGCGCCACTTTATCCACGCGATGCAACAGGGCGATTTTGTCTTCACGCGTCAGACTATCCAGCGGATTGACCGGTGCGTACAGCGAGCGGTTGATCACAGCCGAAAGGGTATGGGCTTTGCCATTGCCCTGTTCGCGTACGATGCTGCGTGCAGCTTCAGCCGACTGACGCAAAGCATTCAGGGTGATCTGGTCAGCATAGGCGAAACCGGTTTTCTCACCGCTGACCGCGCGAACGCCGACGCCCTGATCGATATGATACGAGCCGTCTTTAATGATTTTGTCTTCCAGCACCCAGGATTCGTGGAAACTGGACTGAAAATAGAGATCGGCATAGTCCAGACGACGTTCTGAAAGCTGCCCTAACAGGGAAAAAAGGTCCTGCTGATTAATGCTGTTCGCAGTTAGCAACTGCTCACTTACCAGATTCAGAGTCATCGTTTCTCACTCATTTTACGCTCAGATATTTCATAGCCTGCGGCAATTCCCCGACGGCGTCAAATTCACTTCTTGTCGTTTTCGCGCGGTTTGCGTAGCACTTCATTGATTTCCGGCTTATCCAGAGGGCCGCTGATGTGGTAACGCAATAGCGAAATTTTACTCCACAGTGGTCCCAGCACTTTACTGGCGGCAAATACCGCCGCGCCGACCACCGGGTTGATCACAAACGCGGTTGCGACGCCCACGGAGGCAGAGATCTCAGGTGCCACCACCGCTTCCATATCAATCTCGCGTTTCACCAGGTCCACTTTACCCTGCATGGCGATATCCGCTTCAAGACCATCCACCAACAAGTTATCGGTATGCATCACGCCATTTTCAATCCATGCGGTGCCGTTGATCGAGTCAAAAAAGAAGCCCTGACTGAAGGTATCGCTGAAATCAAAACGCAACTTACGCAGTAACGCATCAAAACTCATCAAACGCAGCAACTGTCCGGCACGGCCGGTATTCACATCGGCGATTTGGCCTTTACCAAAATGGGATTTCAGCGTGCCACTCAGCGTCGGCTCTGAAGGTTGCCACGGCGCAGAACGCCAGTGCAAATCGTAGTCGACTTTAAACGGCGCATCACGCAGCGGGGTGTTCACGCCAAACCAGTTGGTGGCATCGTTAATGTTTTTGCCACTCAGCGTCCCTTTCAGAGAAGTACGCTGCTCACCCGGTTTATTCACCCACTCACCATTGATACTCAGCTTCGAGCTACCGGTGTCCACCGAACCGTTAGTAAGTGCTAACGTATCGCCACGCGGTTGCAGCAGCGCCTGCATATGGCCAAATTTCTGCCCGCGCAGCCAGCACTCCTGGCAGCGCAATTGCAGAGCTGGCCAGCCGGAGAAGTTAATCGTGGTGTTGTCACTGAAAGGTGATGATGTTTCACCCTCTTTTCCTGCCCATTCCGGATTGTAATAGAGGTAACTCAGCGCCAGTTGCCACGGAGCATTTTGCGCAGTCGCCAGACTACCGCGTGCTTCGCGGCTATCCAACTGTACCTGAGTGTTACCGGTCGGCCCCTGAGTCACCGTCGCATTGACATCATGCCACTGCTGGCCCGCCAGGGTCAGCGCCGGTGTATGCAACGTAACATCACCCGGCAGCAACGCACCACCGACACTGGTTTCCCCCTGCGCATTGCGCGAACCACCCGTGCCTGCCAGCAATCCCATCCAGGCTTCACCGTTAATTTCCGGCAAATTCAGCACCATACCGCGATTTTCCGGCAGCTTCGGCGTGGTTTTTGTATCGTTGAGCCAGATACCACGATCGACCCGCAATTGAGGTTCCAGCAGCCAGCGGCTGTTAAAGCGATGATTTCCCAGCACGCTACCACTCAGTTCGAATCCGTTGAGATTACCATTGGCGGAGATTGTCACCGGCATCGCCGCTCCCGCTTTCTTATCCAGCGGAGCAGGTAAGTGACTGCTTACATCTTTGCCATCACCACTCAGATCAACCTTGTAGCTGGCCCCACCTTTATGCGGCAGAGTGATGTCGACATTCCCCTGCCACGCCAGGTTGCCGCTTAATTGGCTGGTGACTGTCGCGGGCAGCATCTTCAGCTTCGCCAACTGCCAGTCGCCCAGCAGCTTAACGTTGACGCCAAAGTTGTCCGGGTTCTCCTGGGTACTGAAGCTGACGCCCACCGGCTGCCCGAACCAGTTCGCCTGCATCTCCTCGCTTTCCAGGTTGCCATTGTTATAACGGAAGCGCCCGGTCAGGTTGTTCAGCGTGGTATTCAACGGTTTGATGTGCAGGCTGTTATTGTTCATCACCACATTACCGCTGGCATGAACCAGCTCGCCATCCAGCGGGATGTCGAGATTGAGATGGCCGCGGGTGTTGCCTTTAATCTGCAATTGTTGCAGGGCGGCCCCCAGCGTGGGTTTGAGCGGCGTTTGCTCGAAATAATCGGCAATCTGCTTGCCCTCACCACTCAGATCGCCGTCAATAATCAGCTTCTCTTTCAGGTAATCCGGGATGATCGCGCTGATATTGCGGGCGTCCACCTCTCCCAGTTTCGCCTGTTCGGCCTTCATCCACAGGCCGTCATTGACGAAGTCGAGGTCAATGTCGAGATTATTGATTGCCGGCCAGCCGGGCTGGAATTGATAGGTAGCCTGACGTAATGGCACCCATACTTCAAACATGCCGTCGTTATGCTTAAACGGGAAGAGTGTCGGATCGCCGGCAAACAGCAAGGTGGCGTTATCCACCTGACCGCCTTTAATGGCATCGCTGAGATAGTGGGTCAGGCCGTGGCCCATCAGCGGTTCCGGGAAATAACGCCAGGCATCACCGGCATCGGTAACACGAATACCCGCCAGGATATCGAGACGCGGGGCTTTGCCGAGATTTTGCTGGTAAAGAAAATCCCCGCGCGCCCATAGCGAACGCGCCTTCACGTCCAGTTGATGGCCATCCAGTGTCAGGCCATTGTCATCATGTCGCCAGTTAAGCTTGCCGGTAACCTGCTGAATTTGTAGCGGAGCCTGGAACATGTCGCCGTAGGGCACTTCTGCCTGCCCCATCGCTACATCCAGCATGCCATTACTCAGGCTACCGCTGGCGCTGCCGCTCAGATTGCTGATGCCCGGTAACAGCTCCCAGTGCTGCCAGCTTAAATCTCGCCATTTGGCCTGAAGGCGGGTTTGCTCCGGCTGCTGCAACGGAATATCCAGCGCCAGCGCTTCAATCTGACCCTGCGGCTGTAGCGCCCGCCAGTTATCAAACATCGCCGGAGAGAGAGGCTGGAACAGCGGCACCAGCGGTGCCAGACGTTGCAGATCCAGTTGGGTGGCACGCACGCGGATTTCCGGCGCGTTATTCGCCCCAAGCAACTGTTTATCTTCCGGTCTCCACAGCAGCGAGAAATGTCCCGGTGCCCAGGCGACACCATCGGTGCTGAGACGGGTTTGTGGCACGGACAGCATCCAGCCATTCTGGAAGCGCGACAGATGGGCCGTTAAGCCGTCCACCTGCAACTGATGATCGCCCTGCTCGCCACGCCAGCGCGCCCCGCCCTGACGTAACAGCAAATCGCCAGCATAGACATCGCCATCACGCAGGTTGACCCACGCGGCAAGGCTGAAACGTGCACTTTCGAGGCTGGTGTTATCACGCAGCCAGCGACCAATCCACGGGCGCACATCCACGTCATCCGCCTGCATCCAGATACGCCCGGTATCCAGCAAGCCATTATTATCGCTGAGGTCAAGACGTACCTGTACCACGCCATGCTGCCCGGTAAAACTGGACAGGCTCACTTCCCCTTCCGCACGGTGGCGCGTTTTTTCGTTCAACCAGGTCAGGCGAGGGATCGCCAGCTCGGCGTGTTGTCCGGAGGGCGTGAGAAAACGGATACTGCTGTCACGCAGGTCGAAGTGGTCAAACTGCCGCAGGAAAAGTTCGTTGATTTGCGTGGGTTTGAAGCTGTTTTTCTGTTCATCGCTGGTCAGGAGTTGGCGATTGAGTTCAAGGCGCATCTGCCAGAAGGTGAGATCACGAAACTGCCAGCGCCCCTGAAGCAACGACTGCCAGATATTCAGCGCCAGGTTGACCCTACCAATATGCATTTGCCCCTGATCTTTCAGGGCAATGTGCAGATCGCGGATCTGTAACGTGGGGCCGAAGTTTTCCCAGCGGCCCTGCAACTCACTGGCCTGTACCGGCACGCCAGTGACGCGCGATACAGCTTGCAAAATGTCGCTGCGGTAGCTGTTGAGATGCGGCATGACGAGGCGCAGCCCGCTGACCAGCAGCGCCACAATAACGATGATTGTGGCGAGCAGCAGTAACAAAATCCTCGGCAACCGCCTCACACACCTCTCCTTGTCTTCCGCCGGATTACGGATCGATACCTCTCATGCCCTGACCGTTATCAGTGCGGAACAATCGGGACGAAAGCGCATGTTAACCCAAAAAAGGGGGTATTTTTAGCCCGATTCCATGACAAAACGTCGTGCAAGGCCAGCATTAACAAGAAAATTACATCATCACCACGTCAAACTGCTCCTGCGTGTAGAGCGGCTCAACATGGACTTTCACCTGTTTGCCGACGAAGATCTCAACTTCGGCTAACGCATGTGATTCATCGCTCTTCAGCGCTTCCCCCACCGCCGGTGACACGTACACCAGGAAACAGTCTGAATCGTAGGCATGGTGGACACGCACGATTTCACGCATGATCTCGTAGCAAACAGTTTCCACCGTTTTCAGCGTGCCGCGTCCTTTGCACACCGGACAATCAGCACACAGCACATGTTCGATACTTTCGCGCGTGCGTTTGCGGGTCATCTCAACCAGACCAAGCGCTGAGAAACCGTTGATCCCGGTTTTAACCCGATCTTTACTCAACGCGCTTTCCAGCGAATGCAACACCCGGCGGCGATGGTCATCGTTACTCATATCGATGAAATCAATGATGATAATGCCGCCAAGATTGCGCAACCGTAGCTGACGAGCAATTGCCTGTGTCGCTTCGATATTGGTGTTGAAAATGGTTTCGTCCAAATTGCGATGGCCAACAAACGCACCGGTATTGATGTCGATGGTGGTCATGGCTTCGGTTTGATCAATGATCAGATAACCGCCGGACTTCAATTCAACTTTGCGATCAAGCGAACGCTGGATCTCATTCTCCACATCGTAGAGATCAAAGATGGGTTGCTTGCCACTATACAGCTCCAGCTTGCTGGCCATCTCCGGGATATATTCACTGGTGAATTCCACCAGCAGATCGCAGGTCAGACGCGAGTCTACGCGGATGCGGTCCAACGCGGCCCCGGCGAAATCTCGCAACACACGCTGCGCCAGCGCCAGTTCGCCATACAGCAGGCAACGGGTCTGGTTACGCTTTTTGCGCTCACTGACTTTGGTCCACAAACGCTTGAGGAATGCAGCATCCTGCGCCAACTCCTCCTCGCCAATGCCTTCAGCAGCAGTACGGATAATAAAGCCACCAAGATCATCACAATAGGCGGCCACTACCGCTTTCAGGCGTTCGCGCTCCGCTTCGCTTTCAATACGCTGAGAAACGCCAACGTGTGAGGCTCCCGGCATAAATACCAGATAACGCGAAGGCAGGGTGATGTCGGTGGTCAGGCGTGCACCTTTGGTGCCAAGCGGATCTTTGACCACCTGCACCATCAGGTCCTGCCCCTGACGCACCAGTTCGGCAATATCGCGTACGCTGAAATTCTTCTGCTCATCACCGGCAACACATTCGGTGTGCGGCATGATATCGGAAGCGTGCAGAAAGGCAGCCTTATCAAGGCCAATGTCGACAAACGCCGCCTGCATGCCGGGTAGCACACGGCTGACGCGTCCTTTATAGATGTTGCCCACAATGCCACGGCGCGCTTCGCGCTCGATGTGGATTTCCTGCAAAATGCCGCCATCAATATAGGCGACGCGCGTTTCAGAGGGTGTCACATTTACCAGCAGTTCAGCCGTCATCTTGTCCCCTTAGCGCACGCAGCGACTGGAAGTTGCTGAGCAACTCTCCGGTCTCAACCAGCGGTAACCCCACCACTGCGTGATAGCTTCCATTAATTTTGCGGACAAAGTTTCCGCCAATGCCCTGTATCCCGTAAGCGCCGGCTTTATCCATCGGTTCGCCACTGGCGATATAGTGCGCAATTTCTTCTGCCGTGATCTTGCGGAAAGTCACGTCTGTAACAACCAGGCAATCCAGCTGTCGCTGACGATCGGCCAACGCCACAGCGGTCATAACCTGATGTGTCTGCCCGGAAAGCTTACTCAGCATCTGCTGAGCATGGTCGGCATCGCGTGGTTTTTCCAGCACTTCGCCATTCAAAACCACGATGGTGTCAGCACCCAGTACCGGCAGATCCTGCGGGGCAACCTTCACACCAGCCGAAGCTTTATCACGCGCCAGACGGCAGACATAGGCTTCAGCAGCCTCTTCAGGCTGACGCTGCTCTTCCACATCCGTGATCAGACGTTCAAATTGCAGGCCAAGCTGCGTCAACAGCTCACGTCGACGCGGTGAACCGGAAGCCAGGTACAGGGTTATCATAGTTTTCCTTACTGAACAGCGAACTGACGGCGAATCTTTCTCATTAATAAGAATAGCCAGGGCCAGAGAATGCCGTCGACAACGCTACTCCAGAAGATTTCCGGACGAAAGGAGACATTGATCACCAAAAATTCCGCCCAGAAAACAATAACATCCACCGCCAGCGATAGCACCATAACCATTAATGCCTGCTGCCACAACGCTAAGTTACGGAAAAGCTGGAATTTAAAGGCTACCAGATAGGCGATGATACTCAACGCCAGCGCACGTACGCCCAGCGTTGAGCCTGCCACCAGGTCCATGATGGCACCCAGCACGAAGCCAGTACCCACATTCACCCGATGTGGCAGCGCCAGTACCCAATAGATCAGGATCAGTAACAACCATGATGGCCGGAACATGTAGATTTGTTCTGGCCAGGGCATGATTTGCAGGATGAGGGCAATCAGAAAGGACAGCCAGATAACCCATCGGCCCTGGCTGCGATAGCTACTCAAGGCTGGCCTCCACGCGAGTTCGCCGGTGTTACCTGCGAACTACTGCCACTATTGGCAGGTGCGGGTGGTCCCATTTGTTGACTGGCTGGTGCAGGTGGCCCCATTTCACCGGCGGGCGGTAACACCTGCGGCATCATCTGCATTAAACGTTCATTAGCGACACGATGCACTTCATCCGGCGCCATTGGCATATCGCCGTTACGATCGGCACCCCACAGCAGCAGCAGGTAGCGCAGACGCTGTAATCCCGCCGTTGGATGGGCCTGGATAATGGTGTACGCACGCTGCGTATCCACTTTCACCGATGACACCACACCCACCGGATAACCTTCCGGGAAGCGACCACCCAAGCCCGAGGTCACCAGCACATCACCCACACGAATGTCGATGTTGCCCGGTAAATGTTCGAGTTGCAGGTCTTCATTACAGCCGTTACCGGCCGCAATCACGCGGATATCATTACGCAGCACCTGAATAGGCAGCGCATGGGAAGCATCACAGATCAGCAGCACACGGCTGGTCACCTGACCTACCGCCACCACCTGTCCGACAACACCTTTATCGCTAATCACCGGCTGGCCTTCGTAAACGCCGTTTACGCTGCCCTTGTCGATAACCACCTGATCGGTGTAGGGATCGGTGCCAGTGGAGATCACCTGCGTCACCATTTTGTGCTCATCCTGACGCAGCGGTGAGCCAAGCAGCTCGCGCAGACGCGCGTTTTCCTGCTTGTATTGCCCCAGCATGAGCAGGTCGCTGTTCTTCAGGAAGAGTTCACGGCGCAGCGCTTTGTTTTCCTGCTCCAACTGCTGGCGAGATGCCAGCGTGGCAGAGACGCCGTCAAGCAGCTCTCTTGGCCCGTTTGCCAGGAAGTAAAAGGGACTGACCGAGGTGTCCAGGTAGTTGCGGATCTGGGAAAAAGAGCCCACGCGACTATCAGCGATAATAATCGCGATCGCCACAATGACTGCCAGAAAAAGGCGCAACTGCAGGGATGGCCCCCTGCTAAAAATCGGCTTCATAAAATCTGCGTGTTCCTCGACATCAGGGAAGAAGCGCGGGTGTTAAGACCTGCGCCTCCATGGCTGGACGCATCATAGTCATATCCCCTTTCTTCAAATTGCAGGTACGCTGATTACGTGCGTTCCCACAGCCTGAATAAGGGTTCAGGCGCTAATTCCCTGCGCAATTTGACCAGGGTCACAGCCGATGAGGATTTACTCCTCGCTGAACAAATCGCCGCCGTGCATGTCGATCATTTCCAACGCTTTACCACCACCACGCGCTACGCAGGTCAGTGGATCTTCGGCCACGACCACCGGAATACCGGTTTCTTCCATCAGCAGGCGATCGAGGTTACGCAGCAACGCGCCACCACCCGTCAGCACCATACCGCGCTCGGAAATGTCGGAAGCCAGTTCTGGCGGGCACTGCTCCAGTGCCACCATTACCGCGCTCACGATGCCGGTCAGTGGTTCCTGCAACGCTTCCAGGATTTCATTGGAGTTCAGCGTAAAGCCGCGTGGCACACCTTCAGCCAGGTTACGTCCGCGCACTTCGATTTCGCGCACTTCGTCACCCGGATACGCAGAACCAATCTCATGCTTGATACGCTCAGCGGTCGCTTCACCGATCAGCGAGCCGTAGTTGCGGCGTACATAATTAATGATAGCTTCATCGAAGCGGTCACCACCAATACGCACTGAAGAGGAGTAAACCACACCGTTCAGCGAGATGACGGCCACTTCAGTGGTACCACCACCGATATCAACCACCATCGAACCTGTTGCTTCAGATACCGGCAGACCGGCACCAATCGCGGCTGCCATCGGTTCTTCAATCAGGAATACTTCACGAGCACCTGCACCCTGCGCAGATTCACGGATGGCACGGCGTTCAACCTGGGTTGCACCCACCGGCACACACACCAGCACGCGTGGGCTGGGGCGCATAAAACTGTTGCTATGCACTTGCTTGATAAAGTGCTGGAGCATTTTTTCAGTCACGAAGAAGTCAGCGATAACGCCGTCTTTCATCGGGCGAATAGCGGCGATATTGCCTGGTGTACGACCAAGCATCTGTTTAGCGTCATGACCAACGGCGGCTACGCTCTTTGGGGAGCCGGCACGATCCTGACGAATGGCAACCACGGAAGGCTCGTTTAGCACGATGCCTTGTCCTTTTACGTAAATCAGGGTATTCGCGGTACCCAGGTCAATGGACAAGTCATTGGAAAACATGCCACGAAATTTTTTAAACATACTAAGGGATAATCCTGCAAGCTGGGGGCGGAAAATAAAATCCGCCTACTTTACCAACCACGCGAAGCCGCTACAAGGCGCAAAAACGTTCCGCTTCGGTGAAAAAATGTGCTAGCTAAATTTTACAGCATTGTATGCCACGGTTAGCTAACGATAAACGGCGCTAAGCCGCCGCTTTTACGGCTATTCGCCCAGCCAGCACGGGCGATTCTGGACATAAAATCTAACATTTCCCATCATGCTGGAGATCGAGAAACTTCACGTTTACACCTGGAAACAACTATCAGCGTCGTTATCAGGCTTAGAAGGACTATATCCGGTAACGTTGCGAATGCTTTTTCACGTTACTGTTCACCGGCAGCGACGGCGC
This sequence comes from Pantoea sp. X-Soil-TKNS-1279, assembly GCF_059730565.1. Classification (NCBI taxonomy): domain Bacteria; kingdom Pseudomonadati; phylum Pseudomonadota; class Gammaproteobacteria; order Enterobacterales; family Erwiniaceae; genus Pantoea; species Pantoea sp. X-Soil-TKNS-1279. The sequence continues at coordinate 3,907,885 of NZ_AP035948.1, forward strand.
AAAGAAATCGCCCTGCCCGCCGGATACGCCTAGCCCCGCCAGCGTTTGCCACTCCGCACGCGTACGTACGCCAGCCGCAAATACCTGAGTCGGCGTGGACTTACACACCTCCAACAGGCTTTGCACAAAAAGCTGATTTTCCGTGCGTCGTTCAATATTGCGCACCAGACCGGGGTCCAGTTTGATTAACTCAACGGGAAATTGCTTGATGTAGGCGCTGCTTACTACCGTTAACCCCGCCTGGTTGACGGCGATGCGACAACCAAACGCACTGAACATTTTGAAAACCGGCACTAAACGGTTGATGTGTTGACAAACATCCGCCTCGGCAAGTTCAAATAAAAAGCGTTTTCTTTGCGATTTACTGCACTGGAGTAAAAGTTTTTGCAACCAGCGCTGAAAAGAACGCTGTACCAGTGAATCAATATTCACCGGCAACGCCAGCGTTTCATCGGGCCACACCTCTGATAACGCAGCGATTCGGGTCACCATCTGACGGTCCCAGCTTTCAGCCATGCCCAGTTGCTGTACCAACGGCATGAACTCCGCCGACACCACTTCTTTATCACCATCAAAGACGCGAGCCAGCATCTCACGGTGATGGACTTTACCATCCAACAACACGGCGGGCTTCTGATACAGACGTGGTCCACCACGGCTCTGGGTGTTCTCCAGCAAGGTGCGCCAGCGCACGCTGCCACGTCCCATCTCAAGAGGGTTGCCCTCGCCAATTGACCAGCTGTTCCCCCCTTGCAACGCCGCACGACGGGTCGCCATTTCAACATTTTCCATCACCTGCGGCACGCTTTGCCCGCTGCGCCAGGCGCTGATACCAATATGGATAAGATCATCGCGATCCAGCATGCGCATCGGTGGCAATGAATCCACCGCATTGATCAGTTGATCGGCAATACTGTTCGCTTCTTTCAGGGTGCGGTGCGGCAGCAGCACCGCGAAGTCGCTGCGGAAATAGCGCGCCAGCAAGGCGCCAGGATAACGCAGCACAAAGGTCGACAACATGTTAATCAGGTCAAAAAGATACTCTTCAGCCAGTGCCGGACCGAGGGTTTCATGATGCGTTTCGAGATCGGGCAAACGTACCATCATCACCACGCCATGCGTGCCGACATCTTCCTGATCTTCTAACAGGGTCGCCAGTTGGTTGTCGAAGAACAATCGATTATTCAGACCGGTACGGGAATCCTGCGCGGCAAAGGTGCGAATTAAAGTGTCGATACGCAGTCGCTGTTCGCCTGCTTCGCGTAAATCATGTAGCAGCAGATCAATGGCGTGGCTGGCTTTGGGCGGCCATTCCGACTCCTCTCCAACGCGCGACTGACGATCGCCCGCCAGAATACGTTCCGAGCGCGCTTCCAACCGCTCCATATTGCGCCAATGACGGTTCAGCCAGCGATGCGTCATCACCAACAGCGAGGCCATGATCAGCACCACGCTAAAAATAACGATCAAGGTGTAGGCACCCGTGAAGGAACGAAACCAGGTTTTGGCCGGGTCCAGTACCACAACGCGCAGCGACAGACCGGATGAGTGCACCAGCGGCAGATCAAACTGAATAAAGCGGTTTGGCTCATCCTCCAGCATCGGGTTTTCATGGCGAGCCAGGCGAAACAACGTGCGGTCACCGCTGTGTAATTCGAGTTGTTCAGCATTGATAACCGGCATCAGACGCGTCAGCCATTGCGTCAGATCCTGGGGCGACTGGGTGAGCAGGGCTTTGTCGACTTCGGTAGCCAGCGTTTGTACGCGGGTTTCAACGCGCTGCTGTGATAGCCAGATAAAACTAAAAGCGCAGCCGACCAGCATCAGTAACATCGCCAGTAAGCTTAATAATGTAATAAACGCAGAAAACTTCGTGGTTAATCGCATCCCTGTGCCTGTAATCACTGCGGTTATGAATGGAAAAGAACCGTCTGCACGAGCCTCACTGGCGCAAACCTGAGCAAAATAGCATAAATCACCGTCTGAAACAGCGTTCCGCCGAGATCGCGGTGCAGACAAAGGCGAGTATAACGACAAACATCGTCCACCTGACTTTCACCGGATTTTTTTCGTCCTATTCTCAAGATAAGCGCAACCAGGAAATTTCACATTTTGCCGCACTTACTGGCAGGCTGCGCAGGGTTTGATCATGCTTGCTTTATTTATGCAGCCGGAGAATTCCATGAAGACAAAGCATTCCCTTTCTGAAGCTGATGTCACGCCAGAAAGCATCTTTAATATGCAGCGTCGTCAGGTGCTGAAAGCGCTCGGATTAGGTGCCGTTGCTGCCAGCCTGCCGGGCGGCGCCCAGGCCGATGTCCTGAGTTGGTTTAAAGGTAACGATCGTCCCGCAGCCCCGGCCGGTAAAGCGCTGCAATTTAGTAAACCGCCCGCCTGGCAGGCCGATTTGCCGTTAACGCCATTCGATAAAGTCGCAGGCTACAATAATTTCTACGAATTTGGCCTGGATAAGGCCGATCCAGCGGCCAATGCCGGGACATTAAAAACCGATCCCTGGCAGTTACGTATTGAAGGTGAAGTCGCCAAACCGATCACGCTGGATATGGATGACATCTTTAAACGTTTTGCGATGGAGCAGCGGATATATCGCATGCGCTGCGTAGAGGCCTGGTCAATGGTGATCCCCTGGGTGGGATTTGAGCTGAACAAGCTGCTGAAACTGGCAGAACCCACCAGCAACGCCCGTTTTGTTGCGTTCCAGACGTTATATGCCCCGGATCAAATGCCCGGTCAGAAAGACCGCTTTATTGGCGGTGGACTGGATTATCCCTATGTTGAGGGGCTACGTATGGATGAAGCCATGCATCCGCTCACTCTGCTCAGCACCGGCGTGTATGGCAAAGCGTTACCTCCGCAAAATGGTGCCCCAATCCGCCTGACGGTACCGTGGAAGTATGGTTTCAAAGGCATCAAGTCGATTGTCAAAATTACCCTGACGCACGATCAGCCGCCCACCACCTGGAACCAGATCGCCGCAAATGAATATGGTTTCTATGCCAACGTTAACCCGCATGTTGACCATCCGCGCTGGTCACAAGCCACCGAGCGTTTTATCGGTCCGGGAGGTATTTTGAAGGTAGAACGGCAACCAACGCTGCTGTTTAACGGTTATGCCAAAGAGGTCGCTTCGTTGTATCACGGGCTGGATTTACGGGAGAACTATTGAGTGCGCCTGACATTACGTCATATCACCTGGCTTAAAGTGGTGCTGCACCTGGCGGCTTTTTTACCGTTCGTCTGGTTGTTTTTCGCCGCTAATCAGGGTTGGTTAAGTGCCGATCCGGTCAAAGATATCCAACATTTTACCGGCAGAATGGCGCTTAAATTGTTGCTGGCGACCTTGCTGGTCAGCCCGTTAACCCGCTATGCCAAACAACCGCTGCTGATTCGTACCCGCCGCCTGCTGGGTTTGTGGTGCTTTGCCTGGGCCTGTCTGCACCTGACAAGCTACTACTTGCTGGAACTTGGCGTCGATAATCTGCGATTACTCGGCAGCGAACTGGTTTCCCGACCCTATCTGACCTTGGGGATTATCTGCTGGGTGATCCTGTTCACATTGGCCGTCACCTCCTTCCAACGCGCACAACGCAAACTGGGACGGCGCTGGCAAACGCTGCATAATGGTATCTATCTGGTGGCGATCCTCGCCCCCATTCACTATCTTTGGTCTGTTAAAGTCCTGTCACCACAGCCGTTGATCTATGCCCTGCTGGCGCTACTACTGTTAGCCTGGCGTTACAATAAGTTGCGAAAACTCCTGTCCAGATAATTCCTGCAAGGTTGTCTTCCGGCTGCAATTTCTGTTAAAAGGTGTGGCCTTCAGGCCGCATCCGATCATCTTCGCAGATAAGACCAGTATTTTGCTGCGAATTGCGACGAAACGGATATAATGCCCGGCTTTATTGCAAGACACGTCTTCTTTTTCACTCCGAAGAGTGACAAAGCAAGAATGTCGCGGTATTTTACGCGATGCCTGAATAATTGCAGGAGATAGCAGCAAGATGGCGCACAAATTTCACATACTGCTTTTGAACGGACCCAACCTGAATTTACTGGGTACGCGCGAGCCTGAGAAGTATGGTCACACGACACTGGCGCAAATTGTCAGCGATCTGACGCAACAGGCCGATCAGCACCATGTGAAATTGAGTCATCTGCAATCGAACGCGGAGTTTCAGTTGATTGATCGTATCCATGAGGCCAGAGGCAATGTGGATTACATCATCATCAATCCTGCCGCGTTCACGCATACCAGCGTCGCGCTGCGTGATGCCCTGCTGGCGGTGAGCATTCCTTTTATCGAGGTGCATCTCACGAACGTGCATGCCCGCGAACCGTTCCGCCATCACTCCTATCTTTCCGATGTATCTGCCGGCGTCATTTGTGGACTTGGCGTTGATGGATACTCGTGGGCTTTACAAACGGCGGTCAAACGCCTGACACATTCCAATTAAACAGAGTACGGAACCACACTCATGGATATTCGTAAAATTAAGAAACTGATCGAACTGGTTGAAGAGTCCGGCATCGCTGAGCTGGAAATCTCTGAGGGCGAAGAGTCCGTTCGCATCAGCCGTTCACCTGCCAATGTCGGTTATCCTGTTATGCAGCAGGCTTATGCTGCACCTGCACCGCAGATGGCTCCTCTGGCCGCTGCTGTTGCCCCAGCTGCTGCCCCAGTAGCCGCTGAAGCTGCCAAACCAGAAATCACTGGTCACATCGTGCGTTCACCGATGGTCGGCACCTTCTATCGTACCCCGAGCCCGGATGCGAAAGCCTTTATCGAAGTCGGCCAGAAAGTTAACGTCGGCGACACCCTGTGCATCGTTGAAGCGATGAAAATGATGAACCAGATCGAAGCCGATAAATCCGGCGTGGTGAAAGCGATTCTGGTGGAAAGTGGCCAGCCGGTTGAATTTGACGAGCCGCTGGTTGTCATCGAATAACGAGGCGAACCATGCTGGATAAAATTGTCATTGCTAACCGCGGTGAGATCGCGCTGCGCATTCTGCGTGCCTGTAAAGAGCTGGGCATCAAGACTGTGGCGGTTCACTCCACGGCAGACCGCGACCTGAAGCACGTACTGCTGGCTGACGAAACCGTCTGCATCGGTCCGGCGCAGTCGGTCAAAAGTTACCTCAATATTCCGGCCCTGATCTCCGCCGCCGAAATCACCGGCGCAGTTGCGATCCATCCGGGGTATGGCTTCCTGTCTGAGAACGCCGATTTTGCCGAGCAGGTCGAACGCTCCGGCTTTATCTTTATCGGTCCGAAAGCCGACACCATCCGCCTGATGGGTGACAAGGTATCGGCGATCACCGCGATGAAAAAAGCGGGTGTACCGACCGTTCCGGGTTCTGACGGCCCACTGACGGAAGACATGGAGAAAAACCGTGCCTTCGCCAAGCGCATCGGCTACCCGGTGATCATCAAAGCCTCCGGTGGTGGCGGTGGTCGTGGTATGCGCGTGGTGCGCAGCGACAAGGATCTTGAGCAGTCCATCAACATGACGAAAGCGGAAGCCAAAGCGGCTTTCAACAACGACATGGTGTACATGGAGAAATATCTCGAGAATCCGCGTCATATCGAAATCCAGGTGATGGCCGACGGTCAGGGCAACGCCATCTATCTGGCGGAGCGCGACTGCTCGATGCAGCGTCGTCACCAGAAAGTGGTGGAAGAAGCGCCGGCACCGGGTATCACCCCGGAACTGCGTAGCTTTATCGGCGACCGCTGTGCCAAAGCCTGTGTCGATATCGGCTACCGTGGCGCGGGCACCTTTGAGTTCCTGTTCGAAAACGGCGAGTTCTACTTTATCGAGATGAACACCCGTATTCAGGTAGAACACCCGGTCACTGAGATGATCACCGGTGTTGACCTGATCAAAGAACAGCTGCGCATTGCTGCCGGTCAGCCGCTGTCCATCCGTCAGGAAGATGTGGTGATCCGCGGTCATGCGGTGGAATGCCGTATCAACGCCGAAGACCCGAACACCTTCCTGCCGAGTCCGGGCAAGATCACGCGCTTCCACGCGCCGGGTGGCTTCGGAGTGCGCTGGGAATCGCATATCTATGCCGGTTACAGCGTGCCGCCGTACTACGACTCCATGATCGGCAAGCTGATCACCTACGGTGAAAACCGTGACGTGGCGATTGCGCGCATGAAGAATGCGCTGGCGGAGCTGATCATCGACGGTATCAAGACCAACGTCGAACTGCAGATGAAAATCATGTCCGACGAAAACTTCCAGCAGGGTGGGACCAATATCCACTACCTGGAGAAAAAACTCGGCCTGCAAGAGTAATTCTTGCAGCGCAGAGATCCTTTGAGGCCGGTTAAACCGGCCTTTTTCATTTTTGTTGCCTTTGAGGTTGCATGATGGATTGGCGTTTTGTGCAAGCGAATAAAGAGGCGCGCTGGGCGTTGTATCTGGCGCTGGCGTATCTCGCCGTGTGGGGGCTTTCCGCCTGGCTGGGTGGCGATGCCACCGGTATCACCGGGTTGCCACACTGGTTTGAACTCTCCTGCCTGTTTGCCCCTGTGCTGTTTATTGCGTTGTGCTGGCTGATGGTGCGGGTGATTTTCCGCGATATGTCACTGGAGGACAACGATGGAAAGTGAAATCATTCTTCCCCTGCTGGCCTATCTGGTGTTGATCGCCGGATTGTCGGTTTTTGCCATGCGCAAGCAGCGTGAGGGTAACTTCCTCACCGAATATTTCCTCGGCAACCGTTCGATGGGCGGCTTTGTGCTGGCAATGACCATCACCGCTACCTACATCAGCGCCAGTTCCTTTATTGGCGGGCCGGGTGCAGCCTACAAATATGGGCTGGGCTGGGTGCTGCTGGCAATGATTCAGGTGCCTGCCGTGTGGCTGTCGCTCGGCGTACTGGGAAAGAAATTTGCCATTCTGGCCCGCCGCTACAATGCCTTGACGCTCAATGACATGTTATATGGGCGCTACCGCAGCCCGCTGCTGATTTGGCTGGCCAGCCTGAGCCTACTGACGGCGTTTATCGGTGCGATGACAGTGCAGTTTATTGGTGGCGCACGTCTGCTGGAAACCGCTGCGGGCATTCCTTACGACACCGGACTGCTGATTTTTGGTGGCACCATCGCACTCTACACCGCCGTCGGGGGCTTCCGAGCCAGCGTATTGAATGACGCGATGCAGGGGCTGGTGATGCTGATTGGCACCTTCCTGCTGCTGTTTGCCGTTATTCATCAGGCCGGTGGGCTGGAGACGGCCGTCACGAAACTGCGCACCATCGATCCACAGTTGGTATCAACAGAAGGGGTGGGTAATGTCATCACTCCCACCTTCCTGAGTTCGTTTGCCGTGCTGGTGTGCTTTGGCGTGATCGGTCTGCCGCATACCGCCGTGCGCTGTATCTCGTATAAAGACAGCAAAGCGATGCATCGCGGCATTATCCTCGGCACCATTGTAGTGGTGATCCTGATGCTGGGCATGCATCTGGCTGGCGCGCTGGGTCGGGCGATCATCCCGGATCTTACCGTTCCCGATCGTGTGATCCCGACACTGATGATCACCGTTTTACCGCCTATGGCCGCAGGGATCTTTCTTGCTGCGCCAATGGCGGCGATCATGTCGACCATTAACGCGCAGCTGCTGCAATCCTCCGCTACCCTGATCAAGGATCTGTATCTGCGCATTGCGCCGCAGCACAGCGAAAATGAGGCGCGTCTGCGTCTGCTCTCCGGCACCATTACCTTTGTGCTGGGCATCCTGCTGCTGCTGGCAGCATGGAACCCGCCGGATATGATCATCTGGCTGAACCTGCTGGCCTTCGGCGGCCTGGAAGCGGTGTTCCTGTGGCCGCTGGTGCTCGGTCTGTATTGGCAACGCGCTAACGCTGCCGGTGCGATTAGCGGCATGGTGGTTGGCGCCGCATGCTACACGCTGCTCGCCAGCCTGAAACTGGAACTGTGGGGCTTCCACCCTATCGTTCCTTCCCTGATCCTTAGCCTGCTGGCCTTTCTGGTCGGTAATCTGTTTGGCACCGCGTCTGACCAACCTGACGCGGCCCTGGAATAAAGAGAAACGCTATGCCGTGGATTCAAATTAAAATTAACAGCTCTGGTGGGCACGCCGAGACTCTGAGTGATGCACTGATGGAGAGCGGCGCAGTATCCGTCACTTTTCAGGATACCCACGATAACCCGGTTTACGAACCGCTGCCGGGCGAAACGCTTTTATGGGGCGATACCGATGTGATTGGCCTGTTTGATGCCGAAACTGACATGAGCGACGTGGTTGCAGAGTTAAGCCAGCATCCGCTGCTCGGCCAGGGTTTCCGCCATAAAATCGAGCAGATCGAAGACAAGGACTGGGAACGCGAATGGATGGATAACTTCCACCCCATGCGCTTCGGTGAACGTTTATGGATCTGTCCGAGCTGGCGTGAAGTGCCGGATCCAAACGCCGTCAACGTGATGCTGGATCCCGGCCTGGCATTTGGCACCGGGACGCACCCAACCACCTCGTTGTGCCTGAGCTGGCTGGATGGTCTCGACTTGCAGGGCAAAACCGTGATCGATTTCGGCTGTGGCTCCGGCATTCTGGCTATCGCGGCCCTGAAACTGGGTGCAGCCCAGGCGATCGGTATTGATATCGATCCGCAGGCGATTCAGGCCAGCCGTGATAATGCTGAACGCAATGGGGTCGCCGACCGCCTGTCCCTGTACTTACCTCATCAGCAGCCAGAGAACTTGCAGGCCGACGTGGTGGTCGCCAATATCCTTGCCGGCCCGCTGCGTGAGCTGGCACCGTTGATCAGCGTATTGCCAAAAGCCGGTGGACATCTCGGCTTATCAGGCGTGCTGGCCAGCCAGGCGGAAAGCGTGTGTGAAGCCTATACCGAGCGTTTTGCTCTCGACCCGGTGGCCGAAAAAGAAGAGTGGTGTCGCATCACCGGTGTACGTCGCTAATACCGCATAATTAGCACCATTCACTCTTGACTCCCCGCCACATCTCTTGCGAATCCGGTGATGTGGCGTTTTTTATGTTGTGATTTGGCTCAAGTTTTCAGAAAAACTTTTGTTCACAATTTCAGCGTATTTTTTTAATTATATGAATAATATAGGTATTTCTTATAGTTGTTACTGATCGGTCCGATTTCCTTGATCTTTACCTGCTAATTGTTCAAAGTTTGGCCTTTCATCTTCGTGAAAAAATGCGTAATATACGCCGCCTTGCGAACAGTTAGGGTCACTTCTTTTTCATGCGCATTGGACATTATCAGCTTCGTAATCGACTCATCGCTGCGCCTATGGCCGGGGTTACCGACAAGCCATTCCGCACCTTGTGTTACGAGAACGGCGCTGGCATGACAGTCTCCGAGATGTTGTCATCAAACCCGGAAGTATGGGCCAGTGACAAATCCCGTTTGCGTATGGTGCATAGTGACGAGCCCGGTATTCGTGCCGTGCAAATAGCCGGTTGTGATCCCGATGAAATGGCGGCTGCCGCGCGCATTAATGTGGCGTCAGGCGCGCAGGTCATTGACATCAACATGGGCTGCCCGGCGAAGAAAGTGAATCGTAAGATGGCGGGTTCTGCGCTGCTGCAACATCCGCAACTGGTTGAGTCTATTCTCACCGCGGTAGTAAATGCAGTTGATGTACCCGTTACGCTGAAGATTCGCACTGGCTGGGACAAAGAAAATCGTAATTGTGTAGAGATTGCCCAATTGGCTGAACGCTGTGGCATTCAGGCCCTCACCATTCATGGACGCACTCGCGCCTGTTTGTTTGAAGGGCAAGCTGAATACGACAGCATTCGGACAGTTAAGCAGAGCGTTTCCATTCCGGTTATCGCGAATGGAGACATTACTGACCCGCATAAAGCCAGAGCAGTGCTCGATTATACAGGAGCCGATGCTCTGATGATCGGTCGCGCTGCTCAGGGAAGACCGTGGATCTTCCGGGAAATCCAGCATTATCTGGACACAGGGGAGCTGCTGGCACCGAAGCCGCTGGCTGAAGTGAAGCATATGCTGATTGGACACATACGGGAGCTGCACGACTTTTACGGTCAGCGCAAGGGATACCGTATTGCCCGAAAACACGTTTCCTGGTATTTGCAGGAAAATGCCCCTGATGACCAGTTTCGGCGCACATTCAACGCCATTGAGGATGCCAGCGAACAGCTGGAGGCGTTGGAGGCATACTTCGAAAATCTTGCGTAAACGAAATAAAGAGCTGAAAGAACTATGTTCGAACAACGCGTAAATTCTGACGTACTGACCGTTTCTACCGTTAACTCACAGGATCAGGTGACGCAAAAGCCTCTGCGTGATTCGGTTAAACAGGCACTGAAGAACTATTTTGCTCAACTGAACGGTCAGGATGTTAGTGACCTGTATGAACTGGTACTGGCTGAAGTCGAGCAGCCTCTGTTGGACATGGTGATGCAGTACACCCGTGGCAACCAGACCCGTGCAGCTCTGATGATGGGTATCAACCGTGGTACTCTGCGTAAGAAGCTGAAAAAATACGGCATGAACTGATTTCAGTTTGTTGCTGCGATAACGCCAGCCCTCGGGCTGGCGTTTTTGTTTCTGTTTCCCGCCGTTAACAACGCATGAAACAATTGTCACCATAATGGTAACATTAGTTGCAATTGCTCCAGTGATATTCCACGGCGAAACCCCTTCGCTTAATGTCCCATTTTGGCTCAGTTCTCCTCGACCTTTCTCTGCATTTTTGCCCGCCAGCCCTGTTTCTCTGTGATCCTGAACCGCTCCAGCCGCAAACGTGCAAATTCATACATTTTGTCCTGCGTCCCCGCTCACACTGCTTCCATATAGTGAAACTTTTTGCACTGTTTGTGATCGAGGCGACTCGCTTTGCTTCCTTTTGGTGCGCGATAGTAGTCGGAACTTTCTGAATGCTTCAGGTTATGAAGAGATCTTTCTAATGAATTCAGGATTCTGCAAACCTGGCATCAGCTTTGCAGAGTCTGGAATGGCTGACCGCCACAGACAGGAAAAGCGCACTTAAAAGTGTGCAACACAACCACATAACAACACGATTTCGCCACACAGGATGCTTTATGAAAAAGATGATGCTCTCCACCCTGGTCGCTGCAGCTTCTCTGTTCGCTGTTGCTCAGCAAGCGCATGCAGGCACCACGTTGGATGCAATTAAGAAAAAAGGGTTTGTTCAGTGCGGTATCAGTGATGGCCTGCCTGGCTTCTCTTATGCCGATGCCAGCGGCAAATTCACCGGTATCGACGTTGACGTCTGCCGCGCCGCTGCGGCTGCCGTATTTGGCGACGCCAGCAAGGTGAAATACACCCCGCTGACAGCAAAAGAGCGTTTCACCGCACTGCAATCAGGTGAAGTGGACATTCTGTCCCGTAACACCACCTGGACTTCATCACGCGATGGCGGCATGGGCTTCCTGTTCGCAGGCGTGAACTACTACGACGGTATCGGCTTCCTGACCCATAAAAAAGCCGGTCTCAAAAGCGCTAAAGAGCTGGATGGCGCCACCGTATGTATCCAGGCCGGTACTGATACCGAGCTGAACGTGGCGGATTACTTCAAAGCCAACAACATGCAGTACACCCCTGTGACTTTTGACCGTTCTGATGAGTCAGCGAAAGCGCTCGATAGCGGTCGTTGTGACACCCTGGCTTCTGACCAGTCTCAGCTGTATGCGCTGCGTATCAAGCTGGGCAAACCAGACGAATTTATCGTTCTGCCGGAAGTGATTTCCAAAGAGCCGCTGGGCCCGGTAGTACGTCGTGGTGATGATGACTGGTTCACCATCGTTAAATGGTCACTGTACGCCATGCTGAATGCGGAAGAGATGGGTATCAACTCTAAAAACGTTGATCAGCTGGCAGCCAAACCGTCTAACCCGGACATGGCTCACCTGCTGGGCGCTGAAGGCGACTTCGGCAAAGACCTGAAGCTCGACAACAAGTGGGCATTCAACATCATCAAACAGGTGGGTAACTACCAGGAAAGCTTTGACCGCAACGTCGGTAAAGACAGTGCTCTGAAAATCGCGCGTGGTCAAAATGCGCTCTGGAATCAGGGCGGTATCCAGTACGCTCCGCCGGTACGTTAATTCTGCCTTCCAGTCGGGCACCGCACCCTGCGGTGCCCAATGCGTTTTCTTCACTGAGGTTTCAACATGTCACAACGCCCAACCGTAAAAAGGGATTTTTCGTTCGGTAATCCTACGGTTCGCGCCTGGCTTTACCAGATCGTCGCGATTGTGGCCGTGCTCGCTGTAGTGGGATATCTCATCCACAATACAGTGATCAACCTGGCCAATCGTGGCATCACATCGGGTTTCGGCTTTCTGGAACGTAGTGCCGGTTTCGGTATCGTCCAGCATCTGATTGATTACACCGAGGGAGATACCTACGCGCGCGTGTTTATGGTGGGGTTAACCAACACCCTGCTGGTTTCCGCACTCTGTATTATCTTCGCTTCTATTCTCGGATTTTTTATCGGTCTCGCGCGTTTGTCAGATAACTGGCTGCTGCGCAGGCTCTCTACGATCTATATCGAGACGTTCCGTAATATTCCGCCGCTGCTGCAAATCTTCTTCTGGTACTTTGCGGTGCTGCGTAATCTACCCGGCCCACGCCAGGCATTGAACGCCTTCGATCTGGCATTTGTCAGCAATCGTGGGCTTTATATCCCCTGGCCGACCTATGCGCCCGGCACCTGGCCATTTGTTATCGCGTTGATGCTGGCGATTGCAGTCAGCGTGGGACTGTTCCGCTTTAACCGCAAACATCAGCTTAAAACCGGTCAGCTGCGCCGTACCTGGCCGATTGCCAGCGCGATGATCATTCTGTTTCCCTTGATCGCTCATGCGATGTTCGGTGCGGCAACGCACTGGGATGTGCCGGAACTGCGCGGGTTTAACTTCCGTGGTGGCTTCGTGATGATCCCTGAGCTGGCTTCGCTCACGCTGGCGCTGTCGATTTATACCTCTTCGTTTATCGCAGAAGTGATTCGTTCAGGTATTCAATCGGTACCCCATGGACAGAATGAAGCTGCCCGCTCGCTTGGTTTGCCAAATCCCGTCACCATGCGCCAGGTGATTATTCCCCAGGCCATGCGCGTGATCATTCCACCGCTGACCAGCCAGTATCTCAACATCGTGAAAAACTCCTCACTGGCGGCCGCTATCGGCTATCCAGATATGGTGTCGCTGTTTGCCGGTACGGTACTGAATCAGACGGGACAAGCGATTGAGACGATTGCGATCACCATGGCGGTCTACCTGATCATCAGCCTGGTCATTTCACTGCTGATGAACCTCTACAACCGCAAAATCGCGCTGGTTGAGCGTTAAGAGAACGGGATTATTATGTCTGTTACCACACACGAAACACCGCCAGTACCAACCAATCCCGTCAGCAAAGCCTGGGTTTGGGCACGTAAAAACCTGTTCTCCAGCTGGTTTAACACGCTGCTGACGCTGCTTTGCTTCTGGATTATCTGGAGCGTGATTCCGCCCGCGCTGAACTGGCTGGTCTTCCAGGCCAACTGGATTGGATCAACCCGAGCCGACTGTACCAAAGAAGGTGCCTGCTGGGTGTTTATCCATGCGCGCTTTGGTCAGTTTATGTATGGGTTGTACCCGCATGAGCTGCGCTGGCGTATTAACCTGGCGCTGGTGATTGGCCTGCTTTCAATCATCCCGATGTTCATCAAATCGATGCCACAGCGTGGCCGCTATATCGCTTGCTGGGCGGTGGCCTATCCGATCATCGTCTGGTTTCTGATGTATGGCGGCTATTTTGGCCTCGACCGCGTTGAAACTCGTCAGTGGGGTGGCCTGACGCTGACGTTAATTATCGCGTCGGTCGGGATCGCCGGTGCCCTGCCTTTGGGTATTTTGCTGGCGCTGGGGCGTCGTTCGAAGATGCCAGTTGTACGCACTCTCTCGGTGATTTTTATCGAGTTTTGGCGTGGCGTACCGTTGATTACCGTGCTGTTTATGTCCTCAGTGATGCTGCCGCTGTTTATGGCAGAAGGCACCACCATCGACAAATTGGTGCGTGCATTAGTCGGGGTGATTTTGTTCCAGTCTGCCTATGTAGCGGAAGTGGTACGCGGTGGCTTACAAGCGTTACCTAAGGGACAGTATGAGGCCGCCGAATCACTGGCGTTGGGTTACTGGAAAACACAGATTCTGGTGATTCTGCCGCAGGCGCTCAAACTGACCATTCCTGGTCTGGTAAACACCATTATCGCGTTATTTAAAGATACCAGCCTGGTGATCATCATCGGCCTGTTTGATCTTTTCAGTAGCGTGCAGCAGGCAACCGTTGACCCCACATGGCTTGGGATGTCGACAGAAGGCTATGTTTTTGCCGCCCTCGTCTACTGGATTTTCTGTTTTAGCATGTCGCGCTATAGCCAGTATCTGGAGAAGCGCTTTCACACCGGGCGTAAATCGCACTGAGGTTTTACATGACACAATCTATGACTAATTCTGCTGACGCAATGATGATTACGCTCGAAAACGTGAATAAATGGTACGGCCAATTCCATGTGCTGAAAGACATTAACCTACAGGTGAAGCCGCGTGAGCGTATCGTCCTCTGCGGTCCGTCAGGTTCAGGAAAATCGACTACCATTCGCTGTATTAACCATCTGGAAGAACATCAGCAGGGCCGTATTGTCGTTGATGGCATCCATCTGAATGACGATGTGCGCAATATTGAGCGTGTAAGAACCGAAGTCGGCATGGTATTCCAGCACTTTAACCTTTTCCCACATCTGACCGTGTTGCAGAACTGCACCCTGGCTCCGATTTGGGTGCGTAAAATGCCGAAGAAAGAGGCAGAAGAATTGGCGATGCATTACCTGCAACGTGTACGTATTGCTGAACATGCACATAAATTTCCGGGGCAACTGTCCGGTGGTCAGCAGCAACGTGTAGCTATTGCCCGTTCACTCTGCATGAAACCCAAAATTATGCTGTTTGATGAGCCTACCTCTGCGCTTGATCCGGAAATGGTGAAAGAAGTACTCGATACCATGATTGGTCTGGCAGAAGATGGTATGACTATGCTGTGCGTGACGCATGAGATGGGCTTTGCACGCACCGTGGCTGACCGGGTGATCTTTATGGACCGTGGTGAGATTGTCGAGGTAGCACCGCCGCAAGAGTTCTTTGCTAATCCTAAGTCTGAACGTACCCGTGCATTCCTGTCGCAGGTTATTCATTAAGAGAAGTATCTGGCGATGCTTTTTACCAACCCTCTGCTTCGGCAGGGGGTTTTTTATTGTCTGATGGTGTTGCGGCGCGACGAAATACGCAGACGTAAAAAAGCCCTGAACTTTCGTTCAGGGCTTCTTCACTTAATTGATGCCTGGCAGTTCCCTACTCTCGCATGGGGAGACCCCACACTACCATCGGCGCTACGGCGTTTCACTTCTGAGTTCGGCATGGGGTCAGGTGGGACCACCGCGCTACAGCCGCCAGGCAAATTCTTTTGAATCCGAACTCATGCCATAACTGGTGCTGATACCCAGAGTCGAACTGGGGACCTCACCCTTACCAAGGGTGCGCTCTACCAACTGAGCCATATCAGCACACTTAAATTGATGCCTGGCAGTTCCCTACTCTCGCATGGGGAGACCCCACACTACCATCGGCGCTACGGCGTTTCACTTCTGAGTTCGGCATGGGGTCAGGTGGGACCACCGCGCTACAGCCGCCAGGCAAATTCTGTTTATCCGCACCGCCCTCGCAGGCCATACGAATCAATCCGTTCGAACAAAGCTGAAAATTCTCGCGTCTCTCAACTCAAAACGCCTCTGGCGTTGTAAGGTTAAGCCTCACGGGTCATTAGTACCGGTTAGCTCAATGCATCGCTGCACTTACACATCCGGCCTATCAACGTCGTCGTCTTCAACGTCCCTTCAGGACTCTCAAAGAGTCAGGGAGAACTCATCTCGGGGCAAGTTTCGTGCTTAGATGCTTTCAGCACTTATCTTTTCCGCACTTAGCTACCGGGCAATGCCATTGGCATGACAACCCGAACACCAGTGGTGCGTTCACTCCGGTCCTCTCGTACTAGGAGCAACCCCCCTCAATTCTCCAGCGCCCACGGCAGATAGGGACCGAACTGTCTCACGACGTTCTAAACCCAGCTCGCGTACCACTTTAAACGGCGAACAGCCGTACCCTTGGGACCTACTTCAGCCCCAGGATGTGATGAGCCGACATCGAGGTGCCAAACACCGCCGTCGATATGAACTCTTGGGCGGTATCAGCCTGTTATCCCCGGAGTACCTTTTATCCGTTGAGCGATGGCCCTTCCATTCAGAACCACCGGATCACTATGACCTGCTTTCGCACCTGCTCGAGCCGTCACTCTCGCAGTCAAGCTGGCTTATGCCATTGCACTAACCTCCTGATGTCCGACCAGGATTAGCCAACCTTCGTGCTCCTCCGTTACACTTTGGGAGGAGACCGCCCCAGTCAAACTACCCACCAGACACTGTCCGCAGCCCGGATTACGGGCCTACGTTAGAACATCAAACATTAAAGGGTGGTATTTCAAGGTTGGCTCCATGCAGACTGGCGTCCACACTTCAAAGCCTCCCACCTATCCTACACATCAAGGCTCAATGTTCAGTGTCAAGCTATAGTAAAGGTTCACGGGGTCTTTCCGTCTTGCCGCGGGTACACTGCATCTTCACAGCGATTTCAATTTCACTGAGTCTCGGGTGGAGACAGCCTGGCCATCATTACGCCATTCGTGCAGGTCGGAACTTACCCGACAAGGAATTTCGCTACCTTAGGACCGTTATAGTTACGGCCGCCGTTTACCGGGGCTTCGATCAAGAGCTTCTCCTTACGGATAACCCCATCAATTAACCTTCCGGCACCGGGCAGGCGTCACACCGTATACGTCCACTTTCGTGTTTGCACAGTGCTGTGTTTTTAATAAACAGTTGCAGCCAGCTGGTATCTTCGACTGGCTTCAGCTCCGGGAGCAAGTCCCTTCACCTAATGCCAGCGTGCCTTCTCCCGAAGTTACGGCACCATTTTGCCTAGTTCCTTCACCCGAGTTCTCTCAAGCGCCTTGGTATTCTCTACCTGACCACCTGTGTCGGTTTGGGGTACGATTTCGTGTTACCTGGAGCTTAGAGGCTTTTCCTGGAAGCAGGGCATCAGTTACTTCACCACCGTAGTGGCTCGTCATCACGCCTCAGCCTTAAAGCATTCCGGATTTGCCTGGAATGCAAGCCTACACGCTTAAACCGGGACAACCGTCGCCCGGATAACCTAGCCTTCTCCGTCCCCCCTTCGCAGTAACACCAAGTACAGGAATATTAACCTGTTTCCCATCGACTACGCTTTTCAGCCTCGCCTTAGGGGTCGACTCACCCTGCCCCGATTAACGTTGGACAGGAACCCTTGGTCTTCCGGCGAGCGGGCTTTTCACCCGCTTTATCGTTACTTATGTCAGCATTCGCACTTCTGATACCTCCAGCAGACCTCACAGTCCACCTTCAGCGGCTTACAGAACGCTCCCCTACCCAACAACACATAGTGTCGCTGCCGCAGCTTCGGTGCATGGTTTAGCCCCGTTACATCTTCCGCGCAGGCCGACTCGACCAGTGAGCTATTACGCTTTCTTTAAATGATGGCTGCTTCTAAGCCAACATCCTGGCTGTCTGGGCCTTCCCACATCGTTTCCCACTTAACCATGACTTTGGGACCTTAGCTGGCGGTCTGGGTTGTTTCCCTCTTCACGACGGACGTTAGCACCCGCCGTGTGTCTCCCGTGATAACATTCTCCGGTATTCGTAGTTTGCATCGGGTTGGTAAGCCGGGATGGCCCCCTAGCCGAAACAGTGCTCTACCCCCGGAGATGAGTTCACGAGGCGCTACCTAAATAGCTTTCGGGGAGAACCAGCTATCTCCCGGTTTGATTGGCCTTTCACCCCCAGCCACAAGTCATCCGCTAATTTTTCAACATTAGTCGGTTCGGTCCTCCAGTTAGTGTTACCCAACCTTCAACCTGCCCATGGCTAGATCACCGGGTTTCGGGTCTATACCCTGCAACTTAACGCCCAATTAAGACTCGGTTTCCCTGCGGCTCCCCTATACGGTTAACCTTGCTACAGAATATAAGTCGCTGACCCATTATACAAAAGGTACGCAGTCACACCCGAAGGTGCTCCCACTGCTTGTACGTACACGGTTTCAGGTTCTGTTTCACTCCCCTCGCCGGGGTTCTTTTCGCCTTTCCCTCACGGTACTGGTTCACTATCGGTCAGTCAGGAGTATTTAGCCTTGGAGGATGGTCCCCCCATATTCAGACAGGATACCACGTGTCCCGCCCTACTCATCGGACTCACAATCTGTGCATTTTCATGTACGGGGCTGTCACCCTGTATCGCGCGACTTTCCAGACGCTTCCATTAACACACAAACTGATTCAGGTCCTGGGCTGTTCCCCGTTCGCTCGCCGCTACTGGGGGAATCTCGGTTGATTTCTTTTCCTCGGGGTACTTAGATGTTTCAGTTCCCCCGGTTCGCCTCGTTAACCTATGTATTCAGTTAACGATAGTGCACAAGTGCACTGGGTTTCCCCATTCGGACATCGTCGGCTGTTGCGGTTCATATCACCTTACCGACGCTTTTCGCAGATTAGCACGTCCTTCATCGCCTCTGACTGCCAGGGCATCCACCGTGTACGCTTAGTCGCTTAACCTCACAACCCACAGGCGTTTTACAACGCATGCAGACTGCAAGCATTTGAGAGACTCGAACACATCGCTTTCATTTCTTATTACGGAGAAATGAAACAACGTGTCGTTTCAAATTTTCAGCTTGTTCCGGATTGTTAAAGAGCAAATACTTCGCAGTATGCTGAATCAGCACACTCTGAAGTATCGTGGGTAACGCCTTTCACTCATTACCAGCAAGTGGCGTCCCCTAGGGGATTCGAACCCCTGTTACCGCCGTGAAAGGGCGGTGTCCTGGGCCTCTAGACGAAGGGGACACAGGGGGTGTCGTCGTCAAGACGGCTTGCTCATGACTTTTATCAGACAATCTGTGTGAGCACTTCGAAGGAAAGTATCTTCAGGTAAGGAGGTGATCCAACCGCAGGTTCCCCTACGGTTACCTTGTTACGACTTCACCCCAGTCATGAATCACAAAGTGGTAAGCGCCCTCCCGAAGGTTAAGCTACCTACTTCTTTTGCAACCCACTCCCATGGTGTGACGGGCGGTGTGTACAAGGCCCGGGAACGTATTCACCGTAGCATTCTGATCTACGATTACTAGCGATTCCGACTTCATGGAGTCGAGTTGCAGACTCCAATCCGGACTACGACGCACTTTATGAGGTCCGCTTGCTCTCGCGAGGTCGCTTCTCTTTGTATGCGCCATTGTAGCACGTGTGTAGCCCTGGCCGTAAGGGCCATGATGACTTGACGTCATCCCCACCTTCCTCCGGTTTATCACCGGCAGTCTCCTTTGAGTTCCCGACCGAATCGCTGGCAACAAAGGATAAGGGTTGCGCTCGTTGCGGGACTTAACCCAACATTTCACAACACGAGCTGACGACAGCCATGCAGCACCTGTCTCACGGTTCCCGAAGGCACTAAGGCATCTCTGCCAAATTCCGTGGATGTCAAGGCCAGGTAAGGTTCTTCGCGTTGCATCGAATTAAACCACATGCTCCACCGCTTGTGCGGGCCCCCGTCAATTCATTTGAGTTTTAACCTTGCGGCCGTACTCCCCAGGCGGTCGACTTAACGCGTTAGCTCCGGAAGCCACGCCTCAAGGGCACAACCTCCAAGTCGACATCGTTTACAGCGTGGACTACCAGGGTATCTAATCCTGTTTGCTCCCCACGCTTTCGCACCTGAGCGTCAGTCTTTGTCCAGGGGGCCGCCTTCGCCACCGGTATTCCTCCAGATCTCTACGCATTTCACCGCTACACCTGGAATTCTACCCCCCTCTACAAGACTCTAGCCTGCCAGTTTCGAATGCAGTTCCCAGGTTAAGCCCGGGGATTTCACATCCGACTTGACAGACCGCCTGCGTGCGCTTTACGCCCAGTAATTCCGATTAACGCTTGCACCCTCCGTATTACCGCGGCTGCTGGCACGGAGTTAGCCGGTGCTTCTTCTGCGGGTAACGTCAATGACGATGCGTATTAAACATCATCCCTTCCTCCCCGCTGAAAGTACTTTACAACCCGAAGGCCTTCTTCATACACGCGGCATGGCTGCATCAGGCTTGCGCCCATTGTGCAATATTCCCCACTGCTGCCTCCCGTAGGAGTCTGGACCGTGTCTCAGTTCCAGTGTGGCTGGTCATCCTCTCAGACCAGCTAGGGATCGTCGCCTAGGTGAGCCGTTACCCCACCTACTAGCTAATCCCATCTGGGTTCATCCGATGGTGTGAGGCCCGAAGGTCCCCCACTTTGGTCTTGCGACGTTATGCGGTATTAGCTACCGTTTCCAGTAGTTATCCCCCTCCATCGGGCAGATCCCCAGACATTACTCACCCGTCCGCCACTCGTCACCCAAGGAGCAAGCTCCTCTGTGCTACCGTTCGACTTGCATGTGTTAGGCCTGCCGCCAGCGTTCAATCTGAGCCATGATCAAACTCTTCAATTTAAGTTTGATGCTCAAAGAATTAAACTTCGTAATGAATTACGTGTTCACTCTTGAGACTTGATATTTTTTAAGTCCGTAGACTTTTGATATCAATCCTGCGAGTGCCCACACAGATTGTCTGATAAATTGTTAAAGAGCAGTGCGAGCAGCGGGTTAACCGTCTGTCGCGAGGTGGCGTATATTACGCTTTCCTCCTTCAGAGTCAATCACTTTTTTCAGCGATTTTTCTCTGGCGGGATGAATCACTTCGTCCCTCGCTGACCGTCTGCGTTGCCGCTTTGCCGTGTCAGTGGAGGCGCATTATAGGGATCCGAATTTTTTGCACAACCCCTTTTTTCGATCTTTTTATTCGAGTGGCGAGTTTTCATCCTTTCTGCTGAGATCACGAACGATCCGCTCAAAAATCAGCTTGTCTGCCGCCCTGATCGCGCTCAGGCTAGGGATAAATGAGTAAAAGGAGAAAGATCATGTCAACAGCCTTACGTCCCTATAAAAGCAGCTACCCACAAATTGGCGATCGGGTAATGATCGATAACAGCAGCGTTGTGGTCGGCGATGTCATCATGGGAGACGATGTCAGTATCTGGCCACTGGTCGCGATTCGCGGAGATGTGAATCAGGTGATCATTGGCGCGCGTACCAACATTCAGGATGGCAGCGTACTTCATGTCACGCATAAATCAGCCAGCAACCCGACAGGCTATCCGCTGGTGATTGGAGAAGACGTTACCGTCGGCCATAAAGCCATGTTGCATGGCTGTACCATTGGTGATCGTGTTCTGGTTGGCATGGGTTCGATTCTGCTGGACGGCGTAATAGTAGAAGAAGATGTGATGATTGGGGCAGGTAGCCTGGTTCCCCCCGGAAAACGCCTGGAAAGTGGCTACCTCTATTTAGGCAGCCCGGTGAAGCAAATTCGGCCACTGAATGAAGCTGAGATTGAAGGATTGTGTTACTCGGCAAACAACTATGTTGGCTGGAAGAATGATTATCTTGCGCAGGAAAGCCAGACCCAACCTTGAGGATCGACTTCATCATTCAGGATAAGCTGTTCGGCTTCCTCTTCCAGATCCCAGCGATTGGCGCTAAACAGCGCCATCGCTTCCCCCTCGCCGAATCTGTCATGCAGTTCATCCGCCGAGATCGCACACATCAGTCCCATACCGTTGACCTGTACAGGGAAACATATCGCCAGACGCGCCTGATCCCACTCTTCGCGATCAGGGAACTGGATAGCCTGATTCACGACTGCATCGCTTCTTTTAACTGTTTAATGACAGGCGCGATTTCTGGCATCACACCATGCCACAACTGAAAAGCATGCGCCGCCTGCCCCACCAGCATGCCCAACCCATCGGCGAGTTGCTGCGCTCCGTGTTGCTGACACCAGAGCAAAAATGGCGTCAGGCCTTGTTGGTAGAACATGTCATAGCAACGAGTATGGTGAGAAATCAATGAAACCGGTAATGGCGGCACTTTACCCTCCACTCCGCTGGAGGTGGCGTTCACAATCAGATCGAATGACTGCCCCGCCAGTGCCTCGAAACCACAGGCATGGATGGCACCGCTGTGGCGGAAGATTTCTGCCAGCAACTCTGCCTTTTCAACCGTTCTATTTGTGACCGTGAGTGAACAACCTAATGAAAGCAGAGGCAAAATGACACCACGCGCCGCGCCACCCGCTCCCACCAGCAATACACGATAGCCAGGGCGGATCATGTCCAGTCGTTCAAGATCGCTCAGTAAACCAATGCCATCGGTGTTATCACCAATAATCTGCCCCTGCGCATCTTTCTTCAACGTATTGACTGCGCCGGAAAGCGCAGCGCGCTCACTGAGCTCATCCGCAAACTCCCACGCCTGTTCTTTAAAAGGCAAGGTTACATTGGCGCCCTTCCCTCCTGATGCAAAGAACTCGCTAATGGCCTGCGGGAACCCATCCAATGGCGCACATATCCGGCCATAGCGGTGATCGATACCCGTTTGCTCAGCGAACAGACGATGAATAAAAGGCGATTTGCTGTGCGCGATTGGGTTACCAAAAACGGCAAAGTTGTCCATAAATTAGCCCTGACGGATAAGTTCGCCGCTGATCACATCGCGGATTTCTGAAGGATTGAGACGGCCCCCGGTTTCTCCCACCAGCACCGGAAATTCCGCGCCGAATTGCTGAGCGACCTCAGCTGCGGTGCGGCAAGGCGGCTCGCCGGACAGATTGGCGCTGGTTGAAACCAGTGGTTTACCAAAACGCCGACACAGCGCCTGCACATCAGGGTGATCACTAACACGAATCGCCAACGAGTCAAAACGTCCGGTTAACCAACGTGGCGTATGTGGCGACGCCGGAACCACATAAGTCACCGGCCCAGGCCAGCTGGCAAACATACGCTCACGCTGCACCACCGAAAGCTCCTGATCGGCCACATACGGCTCCAGCTGGGCATAGTCCGCAGCAATCAGGATCAGTCCTTTCTCAACCGGGCGCTGTTTCAATGCCAACAGTGACATCACCGCGCTTTCACTATCCGGGTCACACCCCAGACCAAAGACCGCCTCAGTGGGATAAGCGATAACCGCTTGCTGTTGCAGTTGTTCAATACAGAAATCGACACTGCCCGGTAAAGCATGTTGTTGCGTCATAGTCATCAGTTGTCCTGCACTACGGCTTTGCCGCAGCACTTACTGGCGCAGAAACGTTTCATGCCCTGCGCGGTTTTCTTTTCAATTAATAAAGGGAACTGACAGTGCGGGCAAACACCTTCAACAGGCGTCGCGTTCACGGCAAACTGGCAGTCGGGATAGCGATCACAGGCATGAAAAGTTTTGCCATAACGCGAGCGGCGCTGCACCAGCTTGCCACTTTGACACTGTGGGCACGCGATCGCTGTCTCATCAGGCTTATCGATCGTTTCGGTGTAATCACATTCAGGATAGTGGCTACAACCAACAAACATACCAAACCGCCCCTGACGCAGTACTTTATCAGCACCACATTGTGGACAGGCATGTCCCTCCAGCACTTTGACGATATGACCATCACCCTGATTTTTCAGCGGGCGAATATAGTCGCAGGTTGGATAGTTGACGCACCCAAGGAATGGGCCATGTTTGCCGGCACGTATCACTAATTCTGCCCCGCAAGCGGGGCAGGGGTCGTGTTTACGCACGGTAAAAAGTGCTGATTTACTCATATAACCCGATGCATTAATCGCAAATTAATGCAGCATACCTTCATTGACGTCGAATAACAGTTCTTCCATCTGCTGGTAGGCATTTTCACATCCGGGGATGTTGAACAACACCATCAGCACCACCCATTTGAGATCTTCCAGATCAAAATCGAGGGTATCGAGTGCCATCACTCGTTCGATAACCATTTCGCGTGTTTCCATATTCAGCACCTGGATCTGTTCCAGGAACAGAATAAAACCGCGGCATTCAGCATCTAAACGCTGGCCCTCTTCTTCCGTGTAGATACGCATTGAGAGCGGGTCGTTCGCCAGCAATACCGGCGCAACCAAGCCATCCTGGTAATCAGCCAGTCTCTCAAGCCAATTCAACGCATTATAGATATCTTCACGATGAAAACCGGCATCGGTTAAATCATCGGTCAGTTTATCCTGGTCAACGCGCATTTCGGCTTCGTTATGGATATAGGTCTCAAACAAGTACATAAGTACGTCGAACATGGCATGCCCTCCTTAATCGGACATAGCCGCCGGGTACAGCTGCGATCCATCCTGCTAACTCCAGCTCCAGCAACTGGGCTGAGATAACTGGCACAGGTTGGCCGGCACGTTCAGCGACGACGTCAACAGGTGTAACCTCATCACCTACGTTAGCCAACACGTCCGCAAATGGCAATGGAACATCGTCACTGTCTTGTGAATATATTGTTTCTGGTTGAGTTGGGGGGAGCCAGTGAAGGGACGAATGGAGATCGTCGAGAATCTGATCAGGATGGGAGACCAGCAATGCACCTTGCTGTATCAGCCAGTGCGTTCCTGTACTGCCTTCACTCCCCAAGGAACCGGGTAACGCATAGACATTGCGATTTTGTTCCAATGCATAGCGCGCCGTAACCAGTGAGCCGCTTTTCAAGGAGGCTTCCACCACCAATACCCCCATGCTCAAACCACTGATAATGCGATTGCGGCGTGGAAAATTCGTGGCATAAGGAGGCGTATCCAACGGGAATTCGGAGACCAGGGCACCTTCATTGTTCATGATCTCCTGAGCCAAATTTTGATGGTTTCTGGGATAAATGTGCTTCAACCCACTTCCCAGCACGGCGACGGTTTTGCCGGAGGCGTTGAGCGCCGCACGATGTGCAACGCCATCAATCCCCCGCGCCAGCCCACTGGTTAGGGTTAACCCCTTCACCGCCAGCTGCTGTGAAAACCAACCACCCCACTCCTTGCCATAATGTGAACATTGGCGACTGCCGACAACGGCAAGTTGCGGAGTATGCAAGGCTGCGGCATTGCCCATCACATATAACAAGGGTGGGAAACGGCTGATTTCAGCCAATGCCGGGGGATAAGTATTATCCAGAACAGAAAGCAGCTGATTTTGTGGATTGTCCAGCCAGCGCCGGGTTCGCGTGAGTTGTCGTGGACAGAGTGTATTAAATTGTTTTCGCTGCGTTTCGTTTAGCCGTTGCATCGTCAGCAAATCATCATCCACATGGCTGGCGCTATGCAGCATATTCGCCAGGCGAAGAATTTGATGGCCACTGAGGCCTTTCACATTCGCCAGCCTGAGCATCCACTCAATTTTATCCATGTCTCACTCCCTGTTCGACCTGTGCCTTGATGCGGTGGAATGCTGTCAATCATGCCTCAAAAAGTCTACAATATGAGGCAGTAATCTTTTCTTTAACGCATACAGATCTGGATATTTATGTCAGTTTTGCAGGTATTACATTTCCCTGATGATCGCCTTCGCAAAATCGCGGCGCCGGTAAAAACCGTAGACGCCGGGATACAGCGTATCGTCGACGACATGTTTGAAACAATGTACGCCGAAGAGGGCATCGGCCTGGCGGCAACGCAGGTAGATATTCATCAGCGCATTATCGTGATTGATGTGTCAGAAAGCCGTGAAGAACGCCTGGTTTTGATCAACCCAGAGCTGCTGGAGAAAGGCGGCGAAACCGGTATTGAAGAGGGCTGTCTCTCCATTCCGGAACAACGTGCCTTTGTCCCGCGTGCTGAATGGGTGAAAGTCCGTGCTCAGGATCGTGACGGTAATACTTTCGAACTGGAAACCGATGGCTTGCTGGCAATCTGCATTCAGCACGAAATCGACCACCTCGATGGCAAACTGTTTATTGATTATCTGTCACCGCTGAAACGTCAGCGCATCAAACAGAAACTGGAAAAACTGGCACGCCAGAATGCACGCGCATCCTGAGTGCAAACAGAAGGTTGAACTGTGTCTGCACCGTTAAAAATCATCTTTGCCGGTACACCTGACTTTGCAGCGCGTCATCTTGACGCGCTGCTTGCTTCTGAGCATCAGGTGGTTGGCGTGTTTACCCAACCCGATCGTCCTGCCGGACGAGGCAACAAACTGACTCCCAGCCCGGTAAAAGTGCTGGCGCTGGCGCATGACGTTCCGGTTTTCCAACCAAAGTCACTCAAACCTGAAGAGAACCAGCAACTGGTTGCCACATTGCAGGCTGATGTGATGGTGGTGGTGGCTTACGGCCTGATTTTACCGAAGGCGGTGCTGGATATGCCGCGCCTTGGTTGTATCAACGTCCACGGCTCATTGCTGCCGCGCTGGCGTGGTGCCGCCCCAATCCAACGTTCACTCTGGGCTGGCGATGCTGAAACCGGTGTGACCATCATGCAAATGGATGTGGGCCTGGATACCGGTGATATGCTGCATAAACTTGCCTGCCCGATTACCGAGCAGGACACCAGTGCCACCCTGTATGACAAACTGGCGCTGCTCGGCCCTGAAGGGATGCTCAAAACGCTGAAGCAGTTGGCAAATGGCAGCGCACAACCAGAGAAACAGGATGAAGCACTGGTCAGCTACGCAGAGAAACTGAGCAAAGAAGAGGCTCGCCTCGACTGGACGCTTTCTGCCGCGCAACTTGAACGCTGCATTCGTGCCTTTAATCCCTGGCCGATGAGCTATTTCATGGTTGATGATCAACCGGTTAAAGTCTGGCAAGCCCGTGTACTACCGCATCAGGGAAAACAGCCCGGCGAAATCCTCCATGCCGATAAGCAAGGTATCCAGATTGCGACCGCTGACGGCGTTCTGAACCTGCTCTCGCTGCAACCTGCCGGTAAAAAAGCCATGTCTGCACAGGATCTGCTTAACTCACGTCGTGAATGGTTCACGCCTGGCAGCATTCTGGCCTGATCCCGTAGCCCGGTTAATACCGGGCTTTTTGTTTAATGAATGAATCGCATGAAAAAAAACACAAACCTGCGTAGCCTCGCCGCGCAATTAATTGAACGCGTAGTGGATAAGGGCGAATCGCTCAGCGCCATTTTGCCCGGCGCACAGAAAAATCTGTCCGATAAGGACGGGGCGCTGCTACAGGAACTCTGCTTTGGTGTAATGCGTACCCTACCGCAGCTCGAAGCATTGATTGGCAAGCTGATGGAGCGGCCTTTAACAGGTAAGCAGCGTGTTCTTCATTATCTGATCATGGTCGGCCTGTATCAGTTGCTTTATACCCGCGTCCCTCCGCATGCCGCACTGGCTGAGACCGTGGCTGGCGCGGAAGAGCTAAAACGTGCAAACCTTAAAGGCTTGCTGAATGGTGTGCTGCGCCAGTTTCAACGGCAGCAGGAAACGTTGGTTGCAGAAGTTGATCAGGGTACGCAACGTTATTTACATCCGGGCTGGTTGCTCAAACGTTTACAAACCGCATGGCCCGAACAATGGCAGCAGATTGTCGAAGCCAACAATCAGCGTCCACCGATGTGGTTGCGCGTCAACCGTCAACATCACGCCCGTGATGCCTGGTTGGCACTGCTTGAAGCGACAGAAAAACATGCCTTCGCCGGAGATGCTCCGGATGCCCTTCGCCTGGAAGCGCCAACCGCAGTCGGCCAATTACCTGGTTTCGAGCAGGGTTGGGTAACGGTACAGGATTTATCCGCACAACGCTGTGCTTTGCTGCTTGAACCACAAGATGGCGAATCGATTCTTGACCTGTGTGCTGCGCCTGGTGGCAAAACCACCCATATCCTTGAAATTGCACCGCAGGCGAACGTGCTGGCCGTCGATATTGATGAACAACGTCTGACGCGCGTGAGAGAAAACCTGCAACGTCTCGGCATGCAGGCGGATGTGCGTCAGGGTGATGGGCGAACGCCAGCTGACTGGTGTGGTGAACAACAATTTGACCGTATTCTGCTGGATGCACCCTGCTCGGCAACGGGTGTGATCCGCCGCCATCCCGATATCAAATGGCTGCGACGCGATCGTGATATCGCTGAGCTGGCCAGCCTGCAACAGGAAATCCTCAACGCAGTCTGGCCTCGGCTGAAGCGTGGCGGCACGTTGCTTTATGCAACCTGTTCAGTTCTGCCGGAAGAGAATCATCAGCAAATCAGTGCTTTCCTGGCAGCACATCCCGATGCCATTGCAGAAGCGCTGCCGCAAGGTCAGGATAATGGCTGGCAGGTGTTTCCTGCGACAGATGGCGGGGATGGTTTCTTCTACGCTAAGCTGATGAAAAAATAGTACGGCGCAATCTGACAAGAGCTTAAAGCGATGAAAATTATAATCCTTGGCGCCGGCCAGGTCGGCGGAACCCTCGCGGAAAACCTGGTCGGGGAAAACAATGACATCACCGTGGTGGATAGTGATCCCACGCGTTTACGTCAGTTGCAGGACAAATTCGATCTGCGCGTGGTGCACGGTCATGGTTCTCATCCGCGCATCCTGCGGGAAGCGGGTGCTGAGGATGCTGATATGCTGGTTGCGGTTACCAGCTCAGACGAAACCAACATGATCGCTTGTCAGATCGCTTACTCATTATTCAATACTCCCAATCGTATTGCGCGTATCCGTGCTGCTGACTATTTGCGCGATGCAGACAAGTTGTTCGTGCCAGAAGCTGTCCCTATCGATCATTTGATTTCGCCTGAGCAGCTGGTAATCGACAATATTTACCGTCTGATCCAATATCCCGGCGCTTTGCAGGTGGTTAATTTTGCCGAAGGCAAAGTGAGCCTGGCAGTGGTGAAGGCGTATTACGGCGGCCCGTTGGTCGGTAACCCACTTTCTATTCTGCGCGAGCATATGCCGCATATTGATACGCGTGTGGCGGCGATCTTTCGCCAGGATCGTCCCATTCGCCCGCAGGGTTCGACCATTGTCGAAGCCGGTGATGAAGTCTTCTTTATCGCCGCCAGCCAGCATATTCGCGCCGTGATGAGTGAGATGCAGCGGCTGGAAAAACCGTACAAACGCATTATGCTGGTGGGCGGCGGCAATATCGGCTTTGGCCTGGCACAGCGGCTGGAAAAACAGTACAGCGTTAAGCTGATTGAACGAAATCCGCAGCGTGCAGCAGAACTGGCGGAGCAGCTTCAGGATACGATCGTTTTCTACGGTGATGCTTCCGATCAGGAGTTACTGGCGGAAGAGCATGTCGATCAAATCGATCTCTTCATCGCTGTCACCAATGATGATGAAGCCAACATCATGTCAGCGATGCTGGCAAAAAAAATGGGGGCGAAAAAAGTCATGGTGTTGATCCAGCGTCGTGCCTATGTCGATCTGGTGCAAGGCAGCGTGATCGATATCGCCATCTCACCACAGCAAGCCACCATTTCTGCATTGCTCGGGCACGTCCGTAAAGCAGACATTGTCGGTGTTTCCTCATTACGTCGTGGGATTGCCGAAGCGATTGAAGCAATCGCTCATGGTGAAGAAACCACTTCACGCGTAGTTGGACGTCTGATCGAAGACATCAAATTGCCACCGGGTACGATTATTGGCGCAGTGGTACGCGGTGATGAGGTGATCATCGCCAATGCAAATGTGCGTATCGAGCAAGGGGACCATGTAATTATGTTCCTGACCGATAAGAAATTTGTGCCCGATGTGGAACGCCTGTTCCAGCCAAGTCCCTTCTTCCTTTAATTGCTGCGGGCAGGCTTTGGTTGCCCGCTGTGATAATCCAACTTAATCCTTTGTTGTCATGGCAAATGTTAAAAGGTTTGTTAGACTTTAGACATTGGCCAAGGCAAGGAGATAACAATGAGTTTTTTCAAAGAGTTTCGTGATTTTGCGATGCGCGGCAACGTGGTTGACCTCGCAGTCGGTGTAATTATCGGTGCCGCGTTTGGCAAGATTGTTTCATCGTTGGTGGCGAATATTATTATGCCACCGCTGGGGTTACTGATTGGTGGGGTCGATTTTAAACAGTTTAAGTGGATCATAAAACCAGCGGAAGGCGCAGCGCCTGCCGTGATCATGGAATATGGTGTTTTTATTCAGAGTATTTTTGATTTCGTTATCGTCGCGTTGGCTATTTTTATCGCCATCAAACTGATGAACAAATTGTACAAGAAGAAAGAAGTAGAAAAAGCCGATCCGAAGCCAACAAATGAAGAGTTGTTACTGACGGAAATTCGTGACCTGCTCAAGCAACAAAACACCAAAATCTGATAGAGAAAACCGCCTGACCAGGCGGTTTTTTTATCCTTAAAACCAGAAGGCCAGTGGTAAACTTCTTTGCTTACCACTGGCCTCCCAGTTACCTCGCTTCGCGTGTTTGTCTTTACGCCGATAGCTGCCTTTCCCTTTCTGATTCTGCTCAATACGCTGGCGAAACAGCGGGTCGTGTAGTAACGCCTCGATGGCGTTGTCTTTTATCTGCCCTTTTTGATGCTGATAACGGCTCATATTTCCTCCAATAATTGACAGCGCAACTATAGGCTTATCCACGTTAAATACAATCCTTGCCACAACAAATTTCCGGATGCGGTTCTTCACCTTTTTCGAGAGCTTCGAGAATTGAGCAGCAAGCGCTGCTATGTAAATCACCGCAGCAGGTTTCAGACAGGCGTTGCAGTGAACGCTGGATCGTTTGTAACTCAACGATCATCGTGCTGACTTCATCAAGGCGCTTCGCCACAATGGCTTTTGACTCCTGGCAAGTGTGATGTTCGGGATCGATACGGATCGATAGCAATCCACGAATAGCATCAAGGCTAAAACCTAGCTGACGTCCGTAACGGATAAAGCGCAGGCGCTGCAAGTCATCGTCACTATACAAACGGAAACCACCTTCAGTACGTACCTCATGATCCATCATTTGTTGTTTTTCATAAAAGCGGATGGTGTCAGGGGTAACATCAGCCATCTTCGCCAACTGACCGATACGGTACATATTATTTCTCCTGCCTCAGATGCTGCTTAATCGCCTCACAATAATCCCCATGCAGAAATGCAGTACTCATTCCTGCCTGGCGCAGTTTTAGCTCCAGTAAGCTCAGTTTTTTCGACAGCTCGCGGGCCTGATGATCGTCAGGATCCAGCTCACGAAGCAGATCTTTTACTTCCAGAGCTTCGCGACGCATTTCCAGCTCTGGCGGCAAAAAACCGGCATTTTTTAATAACCGATATCCCATGCGCAGCTCTTCGGGTATCGCGCTGTCGTCTTCCAACTGCAATGGTGCACCTTCACCACGCAAATTGCTCAGTTCGCCTTTTTCCTGAGCAGCAAGGATGTGTTGTTCTGCGAGTTGATCAATTAGCCACATGAGGTGCTCCTGACAGGGATAACTGCCATCAGCATAGCGGAAGGGGGGAAAATGGGAAGAAACCGCAGGCAATAAAAAACCCGCCGAAGCGGGTTTTTTACGTTACTGCAAATTACTCTGCAGCAGCTTCTGCTTGAGCTTCTGGACGATCAACCAGCTCGATGTATGCCATCGGAGCGTTGTCACCAGCACGGAAGCCACACTTCAGAATACGAGTGTAACCACCGGCACGGCTCGCGAAACGCGGGCCCAGCTCGTTAAACAGTTTTGCCACGATCTCGTTATCACGAGTGCGGGCGAATGCCAGACGACGATTAGCTACGCTGTCGGTCTTGGCAAGAGTAATCAGCGGCTCAACTACGCGACGCAGCTCTTTGGCTTTCGGCAGAGTCGTCTTAATGATCTCATGACGAACCAGAGAACCAGCCATGTTGCGGAACATAGCCTGACGATGGCTGCTGTTACGGTTCAGTTGACGACCACTCTTACGATGGCGCATGACCTTATCCTTCTCAGTGAAACCTTAACCTGTGATCGGGTTATTCATCAGCGATGCTTGCCGGCGGCCAGTTTTCCAGGCGCATGCCCAGAGACAGACCACGAGAGGCCAGCACGTCTTTAATCTCGGTAAGAGATTTTTTACCCAGGTTAGGCGTTTTAAGCAGCTCAACCTCGGTACGCTGTACCAGATCACCGATGTAGTGGATAGCTTCTGCCTTAAGGCAGTTAGCAGAGCGGACAGTCAATTCCAGATCGTCAACAGGGCGCAGCAGGATCGGATCGAATTCTGGTTTCTCTTCTTTCACTTCCGGCTGACGTACATCACGTAAGTCAACGAAAGCTTCCAGTTGTTCTGCCAGGATGGTTGCCGCACGACGAATCGCCTCTTCAGGATCGATTGTGCCGTTGGTTTCCATTTCGATGACCAGCTTGTCCAGGTCGGTACGCTGTTCAACACGCGCAGCTTCAACATTGTAGGCGATACGGTCTACAGGGCTGTAGCAAGCGTCTACTAACAGACGGCCGATTGGGCGCTCATCTTCTTCCGAATGAATTCGGGCAGAAGCCGGCACATAACCACGACCACGTTGAACTTTGATACGCATGCTAATAGATGCGTTTTCATCGGTCAGGTGGCAGATCACATGCTGCGGCTTGACGATTTCGACATCACCGTCGTGGGTAATGTCGGCTGCAGTCACAGGGCCAATGCCAGATTTATTCAGGGTCAGGATGACTTCATCTTTACCCTGAACTCTTACCGCCAGCCCTTTCAGGTTAAGCAGGATTTCCAGGATATCTTCCTGTACGCCCTCTTTGGTGGAGTACTCGTGGAGCACGCCATCAATCTCAACCTCGGTCACCGCGCAACCCGGCATGGAAGAAAGCAGAATACGGCGCAGTGCGTTGCCAAGAGTATGGCCAAAGCCACGCTCTAACGGCTCAAGGGTCACCTTGGCGTGCGTCGAACTCACTTGCTCGATATCTACCAGGCGCGGTTTTAGAAACTCTGTCACAGAACCCTGCATTGTGTCCTCTCTTTGGTACTAAGCTTTACTTAGAGTAAAGCTCGACGATCAGGTGTTCGTTAATGTCCGCAGACAGATCAGTACGCTCAGGAATACGCTTGAACACACCTTCCATCTTAGTCGCATCAACTTCCAGCCAGGTTGGCTTTTCACGCTGCTCAGCCAGCTCCAGAGCGGCCTTCACGCGAGATTGCTTTTTGGCTTTCTCACGGATGCTTACGACATCATTCGGAGATACCTGATAAGAAGCGATGTTAACAACGCGGCCGTTCACCAGGATAGATTTGTGGCTAACCAGCTGACGTGCTTCTGCACGAGTGGCACCAAAACCCATACGGTAAACTACGTTATCCAGACGACCTTCCAGCAGAGCTAACAGGTTTTCACCGGTGTTGCCTTTCAGACGCGCTGCTTCTTTATAGTAGTTACGGAACTGACGCTCCAGCACGCCGTAGATACGACGAACTTTCTGTTTTTCACGTAACTGACCGCCGTAATCAGACAGACGCGGTTTACGCGCACCATGCTGACCAGGGGCTTGTTCAATTTTGCACTTGGAATCGATCGCACGAACACCAGACTTAAGGAATAAGTCAGTGCCCTCACGACGGCTCAGCTTGAGCTTAGGACCCAAATATCTTGCCATTTTCTTTCTCCAACTATCCTAAAAACGAGGCGTTATACGCGACGTTTTTTCGGCGGACGACAACCGTTGTGAGGGATCGGAGTCACATCAGTAATGTTAGTGATGCGGAAACCAGCGGCGTTCAGAGCACGAATAGTAGATTCGCGACCCGGACCCGGACCCTTAACCATAACTTCCAGGTTCTTAATACCGTAATCTTTCACGGCTTCTGCACAGCGCTCTGCAGCGACCTGAGCAGCAAACGGAGTAGATTTACGTGAACCGCGGAAACCGGAACCACCGGCGGTTGCCCAACCCAGTGCGTTACCCTGACGATCAGTAATGGTAACGATGGTGTTGTTAAAAGAAGCATGGACATGAGCCACGCCATCTGAGACTTGCTTTCTTACACGTTTACGTGCACGAACTGGTGCCTTTGCCATTATTTACTCACCCCGATTATTTCTTGATCGGTTTACGCGGACCCTTACGGGTACGTGCGTTGGTCTTGGTACGCTGACCGCGTACTGGCAGACCACGACGATGGCGCAAACCACGGTAGCAACCAAGGTCCATCAGACGCTTGATGCTCAGGGTGATTTCACGGCGCAGATCACCTTCTACAACGAATTTAGCAACTGCATCACGCAGCTGATCAATTTGTTCTTCAGACAGCTCACTGATCTTAACATTTTCAGCGATGCCCGTTTCAGCACAGATAGCTTTAGAACGGGTTTTGCCGATACCGAAAATCGAAGTTAATGCGATAACGGTGTGTTTTTGATCAGGAATGTTAATGCCTGCTATACGGGCCACTATGCACTCCTATAATTAAATAAATGCGAACCATGCTGAAAAGCCCGTTTTCAGGATACTCAAATGGAAACGCATCGACATACAAAAGATTGGCTGGCTAATCTAGCCAGCTCAACCCGACTTTGCAAGAAAAATATGTGAGAAAATCAGCCTTGGCGCTGTTTATGCTTAGGCTCGGCACTGCAAATCACACGTACGACACCGTCGCGACGGATGATTTTGCAGTTACGACATAATTTCTTGACGGAAGCACGAACTTTCATTTTTACTCTCCGTAACTTCTCAAGCGCCTGAATTAACGGCCGTAGCCTTTCAGGTTAGCTTTCTTCAATGCAGACTCGTACTGACTTGACATCATCAGAGTTTGCACTTGAGCCATAAAGTCCATGATGACAACCACTACGATGAGCAGTGAAGTACCGCCAAAGTAGAAGGGAACCTTCATGGCATCACGCATGAACTCCGGGATCAGGCAGATAAAAGTAATATACAGTGCGCCGATTAAGGTCAGACGTGTCATTACTTTATCGATATACTTCGCCGTTTGCTCTCCCGGACGAATTCCCGGTACGAATGCACCAGACTTCTTCAGGTTATCTGCTGTTTCACGCGGGTTGAAAACCAACGCCGTGTAGAAGAAACAGAAGAAGATGATTGCAGTCGCATAGAGTAGCACATAAAGCGGCTGTCCTGGCTGCAAATACAGCGAAATTGTTGTCAGCCAGTTCCAACCGGTACCGCCCCCGAACCAGGATGCTATCGTCGCCGGGAACAGGATAATGCTGGAAGCGAAGATTGCCGGGATAACCCCTGCCATATTCACTTTCAACGGTAAATGTGTGCTCTGTGCAGCATAAACACGACGACCTTGCTGACGCTTAGCGTAGTTCACCACAATGCGGCGTTGACCACGTTCTACGAAAACAACGAAGAAGGTCACTGCAAATACGAGAACTGCAACCAACAGCAACAGAAGGAAGTGCAGGTCGCCTTGCCGCGCTTGCTCGATGGTATGGCCAATGGCCGGCGGGAGACCCGCAACAATACCCGCGAAGATAATGATCGAAATACCGTTGCCGATACCCCGTTCAGTAATCTGTTCGCCCAGCCACATCAGGAACATTGTCCCGGTAACCAGACTTACAACAGCGGTAAAGTAGAAGGCAAAGCCCGGATTAATCACCAGGCCCTGCATTCCAGGCATATTCGGCAGACCGGTAGCAATACCGATCGACTGGAATACAGCCAGAACCAGCGTGCCATAACGGGTGTACTGGCTAATCTTACGACGGCCAGCCTCCCCTTCTTTCTTAATCTCCGCTAACGCCGGATGAACCACCGTTAGCAGCTGGATAATAATAGAGGCCGAAATATACGGCATAATACCCAGCGCGAAGATTGAGGCACGACTGAGAGCACCACCAGAGAACATGTTGAACATTTCAATGATGGTGCCACGCTGTTGCTCAAGCAGTTTGGCAAGTACAGTGGCATCGATACCAGGGATCGGAATAAAAGAGCCAATACGGAAGACAATCAGTGCACCGATAACAAACAAGAGTCTGCGCTTCAGTTCACCAAAGCCACCTTTGGCACTTTGAAAATCTAATCCCGGTTGCTTAGCCATCTGCTACTTATTCCTCGATTTTACCGCCAGCAGCTTCGATTGCAGCACGAGCACCTTTGGTGA
The DNA here is from genome assembly GCF_059730565.1 of Pantoea sp. X-Soil-TKNS-1279. Taxonomy (NCBI): domain Bacteria; kingdom Pseudomonadati; phylum Pseudomonadota; class Gammaproteobacteria; order Enterobacterales; family Erwiniaceae; genus Pantoea; species Pantoea sp. X-Soil-TKNS-1279. The sequence continues at coordinate 3,943,966 of NZ_AP035948.1, forward strand.
CACGCAGACCACGAACCGTTACCGGTGCAGAAACTTCACCAGACAGAATCACTTTCGCGAATTCAATCTGAACACCGACGATGTTTGCTGCTTTCAGCGTGTTCAGGTCAACAATACCGCCTTCAACTTTCGCCAGGTCAGACAGACGAACTTCTGCAGTGACCATTGCTTTGCGAGAGGTGAAACCGAATTTCGGCAGACGACGGTACAGAGGCATCTGACCACCCTCGAAACCACGACGTACGCCACCGCCAGAACGAGACTTCTGACCTTTGTGACCACGACCGCCGGTTTTACCGAGGCCAGAACCGATACCACGACCCAGACGCTTAGAAGCGTGTTTAGACCCTTCGGCCGGAGACAGAGTGTTTAAACGCATCTCTTACTCCTCCACTTTCAGCATGTAGGAAATCGCGTTGACCATACCGCGTACTGCCGGCGTGTCTTCACGCTCTACGGTGTGACCAATACGACGCAGACCCAAGCCAACCAGAGTGGCTTTATGCTTAGGCAGGCGGCCGATTGAGCTACGGGTTTGTGTAATTTTAATAGTCTTTGCCATCGTGATTACCCCAGAATTTCTTCAACGGATTTACCACGCTTGGCAGCGACCATTTCCGGAGACTTCATGTTGCCCAGGCCGTCGATAGTTGCACGAACCACGTTGATCGGGTTGGTGGAACCATACGCTTTAGCCAGAACGTTATGAACTCCAGCGACTTCCAGAACGGCGCGCATTGCACCGCCGGCGATGATACCGGTACCTTCAGAAGCCGGCTGCATGAACACGCGAGAACCCGTGTGTGCACCTTTAACCGGGTGCTGCAGGGTGCCGTGCGTCAGCGCGACGTTAATCATATTGCGACGGGCTTTTTCCATCGCTTTCTGGATCGCTGCTGGAACTTCACGCGCTTTACCGTAACCAAAACCGACGCGACCGTTACCATCACCTACCACAGTCAGTGCTGTGAAGGAGAAAATACGACCACCTTTAACAGTTTTAGATACACGGTTTACCGCGATCAGTTTTTCCTGCAGTTCGCCAGCTTGTTTCTCGATGTGTGCCATCTTAGACCTCTACCTTAGAACTGAAGGCCAGCTTCACGAGCAGCATCTGCCAGTGCCTGGACGCGACCATGATATTGGAAACCGGAACGGTCGAAAGAAACATCTTTGATGCCTTTTTCGATAGCGCGCTCAGCCAGAGCTTTACCTACAGCTGCAGCGGCGTCTTTGTTACCGGTATACTTCAGTTGTTCAGCGATAGCTTTTTCTACAGTAGAAGCAGCAACCAGAACTTCGGAACCGTTCGGGGCGATTACCTGTGCGTAAATGTGACGCGGGGTACGATGTACCACCAGGCGAGTAGCACCCAGCTCTTTGAGCTTGCGACGTGCACGGGTCGCACGACGGATACGAGCAGATTTCTTATCCATAGTGTTACCTTACTTCTTCTTAGCCTCTTTGGTACGCACGACTTCGTCGGCGTAACGAACACCCTTGCCTTTGTAAGGCTCAGGACGACGGTAGGCGCGCAGATCAGCTGCAACCTGACCAATCAGCTGCTTATCAGCGCCTTTCAGCACGATTTCAGTCTGAGTTGGGCATTCGGCAGTGATGCCAGCCGGCAGTGCATGGTCAACAGGGTGAGAGAAGCCCAGGGCCAGACTCACAGAGTTGCCTTTTACAGCTGCACGATAACCAACACCAACCAATTGCAGCTTCTTGGTGAAGCCTTCGGTAACACCAATAACCATGCCGTTCAGCAGTGCACGAGCAGTACCTGCCTGTGCCCAACCATCCGCATAACCTTCGCGTGGAGCGAAAGTCAGGGCGTTGTCTGCATGCTTAACTTCAACAGCTTGGTTGATAGTACGAGTCAGCTCGCCGTTTTTACCTTTGATCGAAATTTCCTGACCGTTGAGTTTTACCTCTACGCCGGCAGGAACAACGACAGGTGCTTTTGCAACACGAGACATGTTTTCCTCCGATTACGCTACGTAGCAGATAATTTCGCCACCAAGACCAGCCTGGCGCGCTGCACGATCAGTCATAACACCTTTAGATGTAGAAATTACAGCGATGCCCAGACCAGCCATTACTTTTGGCAGCTCATCTTTTTTCTTATAGATGCGCAGACCTGGACGGCTAACACGCTGAATGTTTTCTACAACAGCTTTACCCTGGAAATACTTAAGAGTCAGTTCCAGTTCCGGCTTGATGTCGCCTTCGATTTTAAAATCTTGAATATAGCCTTCTTCCTTCAGCACGTTGGCAATTGCCACTTTCAGCTTGGAGGAAGGCATAGAGACCGCAACTTTGTTCGCGGCCTGACCGTTACGGATACGGGTCAGCATATCCGCGATCGGATCTTGCATGCTCATCTGTGTTACTCCCGTGATTCAAATGGTGACAATTACCAGCTTGCCTTTTTCAGACCCGGGATTTCACCGCGCATTGCGGCTTCACGGACCTTGATACGGCTCAACCCAAACTTCCGCAGGAAACCGTGCGGACGACCTGTTTGACGGCAGCGGTTACGCTGACGTGAAGGGCTGGAATCACGCGGCAGACTCTGCAGCTTGAGAACGGCATCCCAACGATCTTCGTCAGAAGCGTTCACATCAGAAATGATCGCTTTCAGTTCAGCGCGTTTTGCGAAGAACTTGTCTGCTAATTTCACACGCTTAACTTCGCGTGCTTTCATAGATTGCTTAGCCATGAAGTAACCCTACCTTACTTGCGGAACGGGAAGTCAAAGGCAGCCAGCAGAGCACGGCCTTCATCATCAGATTTCGCAGTAGTGGTAATGGTAATATCCAAACCACGAACGCGATCGACTTTGTCGTAGTCGATTTCTGGGAAGATGATCTGCTCACGAACGCCCATGCTGTAGTTACCACGACCGTCGAAAGACTTCGCAGACAGGCCACGGAAGTCACGGATACGCGGTACAGCAATAGTGATCAGGCGCTCAAAGAACTCCCACATGCGCTCGCCGCGCAGAGTTACTTTACAGCCGATCGGATAGCCCTGACGGATTTTGAAGCCTGCAACTGATTTGCGTGCTTTGGTGATCAGCGGTTTTTGACCGGAGATTGCTGCCAGGTCAGCTGCTGCGTTATCCAGCAGTTTCTTGTCAGCGATCGCTTCACCAACACCCATGTTCAGGGTGATCTTCTCGACCCGAGGGACTTGCATGACAGAATTGTAGCCGAACTCAGTCATGAGTTTCTGGACTACTTCGTCTTTGTAGTAATCATGCAGTTTCGCCATCGTACTACTCCAAATTACTTGATAGTTTCGCTGTTAGACTTGAAGAAACGGACTTTTTTGCCGTCTTCGAATCTAAAGCCTACACGGTCAGCCTTGCCGGTTGCCGCATTGAAGATTGCAACGTTAGAAACCTGAATAGCAGCTTCTTTTTCAACGATGCCACCTGGTTGGTTCAGAGCCGGAACCGGCTTAGAGTGTTTCTTAACCAGGTTGATACCTTCAACGATGACTTTACCAGAAGTCAGGACGTTCTTTACTTTACCGCGTTTACCTTTATCTTTGCCGGTAAGCACGATAACTTCGTCGTTACGACGGATTTTCGCTGCCATTGTTCGCTCCTTAGAGTACTTCTGGTGCCAGAGAGATAATTTTCATGAACTTTTCAGTACGAAGTTCACGAGTTACCGGCCCAAAAATACGCGTTCCGATTGGCTGCTCAGAGTTATTGTTTAAAATAACGCATGAGTTGCCATCGAAGCGAATGACAGAACCGTCCGGGCGACGAACACCCTTCTTGGTGCGCACCACTACCGCCTTCAGGACATCACCTTTTTTCACCTTACCACGCGGAATTGCTTCCTTGATGGTAACTTTGATGATATCGCCGACGCCTGCGTAGCGACGGTGCGAGCCACCCAGAACCTTGATACACATTACGCGACGTGCACCGGAGTTGTCGGCGACGTTCAGCATAGTCTGTTCTTGGATCATTTTAGTGCTCCGCTAATGTCAACTACTACTTCGGGACCCAAAACCTCAGGTCGTTAAAAAGCCCCATAATTGAGGGCGCGGCATTATAACACCGGTTCCTGCATATGGGTAGAAAAAATGAACGGCTCGCGAGAGCCGTTCATCTTATTTTTTAGAGGAAGCAGATTCTATTACAGAACCGCTTTCTCTACAACGCGAACCAGAGTCCAGGACTTAGTCTTGGACAGCGGACGGCATTCGCGGATTTCAACCACGTCGCCGATACCGCATTCGTTGTTCTCGTCGTGGATGTGCAGCTTAGTCGTACGCTTAATGAATTTACCGTAGATCGGGTGCTTCACGAAACGCTCGATAGCAACAACTGCAGATTTCTGCATTTTGTCACTAACAACACGACCTTGCAGAGTACGGATTTTATCGGTCATTACGCACCCGCCTTCTCAGTCAGTAAAGTCTTAACGCGTGCAACATCACGGCGCACATTCTTCAGCAGATGGGTCTGCTGCAGTTGGCCAGATGCTGCCTGCATGCGCAGGTTAAACTGCTCACGCAGCAGGTTAAGCAGCTCAGCGTTCAGCTCTTCAACGCTTTTTTCACGCAGCTCAGTTGCTTTCATTACATCACCGTCTTAGTTACAAAGGTGGTTTTGATAGGCAGTTTTGCTGCTGCCAGCTTGAATGCTTCACGGGCCAGCTCTTCCGGTACGCCGTCCATTTCATACAGGACTTTACCAGGCTGGATCAGGGCAACCCAATACTCCACGTTACCCTTACCTTTACCCATACGCACTTCCAGCGGCTTCTCGGTGATCGGTTTGTCCGGGAATACACGGATCCAGATCTTACCTTGACGCTTAACTGCACGGGTCATAGCACGACGTGCTGCTTCGATCTGACGAGCAGTCAGACGACCACGGCCAACAGCTTTCAGACCGAAAGTACCGAAGCTAACATCCGTACCCTGCGCCAGACCGCGGTTACGGCCTTTGTGCACTTTACGGAATTTCGTACGCTTTGGTTGTAACATCAGCGACTCTCCTTACTTACGGCCTTTACGCTGCTGCTTTTTAGGTTGAGCAGCCGGTTCCGGTTGTTCAACAGCAGCCATACCACCCAGGATCTCACCTTTGAAGATCCATACCTTAACGCCGATTACACCATAAGTGGTGTGCGCTTCAGAGGTGTTGTAGTCAATGTCAGCACGCAGAGTGTGCAACGGTACGCGACCTTCGCGGTACCATTCGGTACGTGCGATTTCCGCGCCGCCCAGACGGCCGCTAACTTCAACTTTAATACCCTTCGCGCCCAGACGCATGGCGTTCTGAACTGCACGCTTCATAGCACGACGGAACATCACACGACGCTCCAGCTGTGAAGTGATGCTGTCAGCTACCAGTTTCGCGTCCAGTTCCGGTTTACGGACTTCAGCGATGTTGATCTGTGCAGGAACGCCAGCGATATTCGCGACGACCGTACGCAGTTTCTCAACGTCTTCACCTTTCTTACCGATAACGATACCCGGGCGAGCGGTGTGAATGGTCACACGGATGCTCTTAGCCGGACGCTCGATAACGATGCGTGATACAGACGCTTTTGCCAGTTCTTTAGTCAGGAACTGACGTACTTTAAAATCGCTGTCCAGGTTGTCAGCGAATTCTTTGGTGTTCGCAAACCAGGTAGAGTTCCATGGTTTTACAATACCCAGGCGAATACCATTAGGATGTACTTTCTGACCCATTGCTAGTCTCCAGAGTCTCAGCGATCGGACACAACCACAGTAATGTGGCTGGTGCGCTTCAGGATGCGATCTGCACGACCTTTTGCACGAGGCATAATGCGCTTCATGCTTGGGCCTTCATCTACGAAAATTTTCGCAACTTTCAGATCGTCGATATCAGCGCCATCGTTGTGTTCGGCGTTAGCAATGGCAGATTCCAGGACTTTCTTAACCAGTACAGCCGCTTTCTTGTTGGTGTAAGTCAGAATATCCAGAGCCTGCGACACTTTCTTACCGCGAATCAGGTCAGCAACGAGGCGAACCTTCTGAGCAGAAGAACGAGCATGGCGATGTTGAGCAATAGTTTCCATCTCTTCCTCCTACTTATTTCTTCTTGGCTTTCTTATCAGCAGCGTGGCCGCGATAAGTACGTGTCGGTGCAAATTCACCCAGCTTGTGGCCGACCATTTCGTCGGAAACAAAGACAGGAACGTGCTGACGACCATTATGGACAGCGATGGTCAAACCGATCATGTTAGGGAAGATCGTTGAACGACGGGACCAGGTGCGCAGGGGCTTCTTGTCTCCGCTTTCCACCGCTTTCTCTACCTTCTTCAGCAAGTGCAGGTCAATAAAAGGACCTTTCTTGAGAGAACGTGGCATGGCTTATCCTCTAAAATTATTTGCTACGGCGACGTACGATAAATTTATCAGTACGCTTGTTGCTACGGGTCTTCTTACCTTTGGTCTGAACGCCCCACGGAGTTACCGGGTGCTTACCAAAGTTACGACCTTCACCACCACCGTGCGGGTGATCGACTGGGTTCATCGCAGTACCGCGAACGGTAGGACGAACACCGCGCCAACGAGTTGCACCGGCTTTACCCAGAACGCGCAGCATGTGCTCAGCGTTACCGACTTCGCCCAGAGTTGCGCGGCAGTCAGCTTCGACTTTACGCATTTCACCTGAGCGCAGACGCAGGGTAACGTAGGAACCTTCACGCGCAACGATCTGCACGTAAGCACCAGCTGAGCGAGCAATCTGACCGCCTTTGCCTGGTTTCATTTCTACGTTGTGAACGGTAGAACCCACTGGGATGTTACGCATCGGCAGGGTGTTACCCGCTTTGATCGCAGCATCAACGCCAGACTGAATCTGGTCGCCAGCTTTCAGGCCTTTAGGGGCCAGGATGTAACGGCGCTCGCCATCTTTGTACAGAACCAGTGCGATGTTCGCAGAACGGTTCGGATCGTACTCAAGACGCTCAACAACTGCCGGGATACCATCTTTGTTGCGTTTGAAGTCAACAATACGGTAAGCCTGCTTGTGACCACCACCGATATGACGGGTAGTGATACGACCATTGTTGTTACGACCACCGGATTTGCTGTTTTTTTCCAGCAACGGAGCAAATGGTTTGCCCTTGTGCAGCTCAGGGTTCACCACTTTAACTACGTGACGACGACCCGGAGATGTCGGTTTACATTTAACAACTGCCATTGTCTTTCTCCTCCGACTTACTCAGCGCCGCCGACGAAGTCCAGGTTCTGGCCTTCTTTCAGGGTGACGTAAGCTTTTTTCCAGTCGCTACGACGACCGATACGCTGTCCGTGACGCTTAACTTTACCCTTAACAACCAGGGTGTTTACGTCTTTAACTTCTACTTCGAACAGTTTCTCAACAGCAGCAACGATCTCTGCTTTGGTCGCGTCTTTAGCAACTTTGAGAACGATGGTATTGGTTTTTTCCATCGCGGTAGATGCTTTTTCAGATACGTGCGGCGCGCGCAGTACTTTCAGCAGACGTTCTTCACGGATCATGCCAGCATCTCCTCAACTTGCTTAACTGCTTCAGCAGTCATAACGACTTTGTCGAAGGCGATCAGGCTAACTGGGTCGATACCTGCTGCATCGCGCACGTCAACCTTGTACAGGTTACGCGCAGCCAGGAACAGATTCTCATCCAGTTCGCCGGTGATGATCAGCACGTCTTCCAGCGCCATGTCTTTCAGTTTCTGTGCCAGCAGCTTGGTTTTCGGTGCTTCAACAGAGAATGATTCGACAACGATCAGACGGTCCTGACGTACCAGCTCGGACAGGATGCTTTTCAGCGCGCCGCGGTACATCTTTTTGTTAACTTTTTGACTGTGGTCCTGAGGACGTGCAGCGAAGGTCACGCCACCTGAACGCCAGATCGGGCTCTTGATAGAACCTGAACGCGCACGGCCGGTGCCTTTCTGACGCCAAGGCTTTTTGCCTGAACCAGTTACTTCAGCACGAGTTTTCTGCGCACGAGTACCCTGACGAGCACCAGCAGCGTAGGCAACAACAACCTGGTGAACCAGCGCTTCGTTGAAATCACGACCGAAGGTAGTTTCGGAAACAGTCAGCGCGCTCTGCGCGTCTTTCAATACTAATTCCATTGCTATCCCCTTACGCCTTCACAGCCGGTTTAACGATCAGGTCGCTACCGGTCGCACCCGGAACTGCACCTTTCACCAGCAGCAGGTTGCGCTCAGCGTCAACACGTACTACTTCCAGGCTCTGAACGGTTACGCGCTCATTACCCAGCTGACCAGCCATTTTCTTGCCTTTGAACACTTTGCCCGGAGTCTGGTTCTGACCGATAGAACCCGGTACGCGGTGAGACAAGGAGTTACCGTGAGTCGCGTCCTGGGTACGGAAGTTCCAGCGCTTAACGGTACCTGCGAAACCTTTACCTTTAGAGGTACCGGTTACGTCTACTTTTTTCACTTCAGCGAAGATTTCAACACTGATGCTCTGGCCAACAGCGAACTCTTCACCTTCGGTGCGGAATTCCCACAGACCACGGCCAGCTTCAACGCCAGCTTTAGCAAAGTGACCAGCTTCAGGTTTGGTCACACGGTTAGCTTTTTTAGCACCGGTGGTAACCTGGATCGCCTGGTAACCATCGTTCTCCAGAGTTTTCACCTGGGTAACGCGGTTTGCTTCAACTTCAATAACGGTTACTGGGATTGAAACGCCATCTTCAGTGAAGATGCGGGTCATGCCCACTTTTTTACCGACTAAACCACTCATTGTATCAACCTCTCAATCGCTCGATGACCTGATTAACCCAGGCTGATCTGCACGTCAACACCGGCAGCCAGATCCAGACGCATCAGTGCATCAACGGTTTTTTCAGTTGGCTCAACGATGTCTACCAGACGCTTGTGAGTGCGGATTTCGTACTGATCACGCGCATCTTTGTTGACGTGCGGAGAGATCAGAACGGTAAAACGCTCTTTGCGAGTCGGCAGCGGGATCGGACCACGTACCTGCGCACCAGTGCGCTTGGCAGTCTCAACGATTTCCGCGGTTGATTGATCGATCAGACGATGATCAAACGCTTTAAGACGGATACGGATTCTTTGGTTCGACATGAGACCAAGGCTCCAAACATTTTATAAACGAAAAAAATTACTACCCACACCCATTACGATTGATGGAGGAGTGTAATCGTTCAGCATATAACTCCCCAATTGGGAGTATTGTCAGGTGGCCTAGCTTAATAACCACCTGCGATTCTGCTCGAATCGCGCCAGCCAATATCGGCAGGCCCGCGCATTATACGCAAATCTGTTCAGGAAGCAACCCATGATGCGTTTTTAACCAGAAAAGGACGTAACGGGAAAAGAAAAGCCCGCAGCGATCACTGAACGCTGCGGGCTGGGCATAGCTTGAGGGTGAAATCAGCCTAACTGTCGCCCTCTTCTTTGATTTGTACCTGCAAGTAATTCTGAATCCCGATTTTATTAATCAGCTCCAGCTCGGTTTCCAGGTAATCAATGTGGTGTTCTTCGTCGGCAAGAATCTCAATCATCATATCGCGGCTGACGTAATCGTGGACTTTGTCAGCATAGGCGATGGCTTCACGCAAATCCTTCGCCCCTTCCAGCTCCAGTGCCAGATCGGATTGCAGCATTTCCGGCACATCCTCGCCAATCCGTAATCGGCCAAGATCCTGCAAGTTGGGAATCCCTTCAAGAAACAGAATGCGTTCAATGTACTTGTCCGCATGTTTCATTTCATCAATGGACTCGTGGTATTCCACATCATTGAGGCGTGTTAAACCCCAGTTTTTGAACATACGTGCATGAAGAAAGTACTGGTTGATAGCAACCAACTCATTCCCCAGCAATTTGTTGAGATGATTTATGATTTTAGTGTCGCCCTTCATTTCGCTTCCTCCGCTTCCAGTTAATTAGAGCGTAGATGCGGATAAAAAGAAGTCAAAAAAACGCGACAGTTTTTGTGGTTATTCCATTCCGGTTCGTGAATCAGGCGATCTCTTTATACAGCGGTACCTGCTGGAGTTCGTCATCCATGATTTCACGCGCGACACGGATGCATTTGCCACACTGTTTGCCAATAGGAACCAGTTGGCGCAAATGCTGAATAGATTTGGGCTGATAGCGACGGACTACTTCGCGAAGGGTTTTATCACTCACGGCATTACACAGGCAGACGTACATTTACTACGGACTCCGGTACATTTTCTGATCAAAGTGTAAATGAGAATGGTTTTTATTTCAAACCTGGATTTTGTGTGGGATTAGATATCAGAGGGGGGAAATTCAGGCATAAAAAAAGAGCACCGAAGTGCTCTTCTTTTCGTGCTCAAGTGGCTACCGAAATAGCCACCTGCGTCAGCTCAATTAAGCGATAACTTTAGCAACAACGCCCGCACCAACGGTACGGCCGCCTTCGCGGATTGCGAAGCGCAGACCTTCGTCCATTGCGATCGGGTGAATCAGGGTAACAACCATTTTGATGTTGTCGCCCGGCATTACCATCTCTACGCCTTCCGGCAGTTCTACTGAACCTGTTACGTCAGTAGTACGGAAGTAGAACTGAGGACGGTAGCCTTTGAAGAACGGAGTATGACGGCCGCCTTCGTCTTTAGACAGTACGTACACTTCTGATTCGAACTGAGTGTGCGGCTTGATGGTGCCCGGCTTAGCCAGTACCTGACCACGCTGGATGTCTTCACGCTTGATACCACGCAGCAGAACACCACAGTTCTCGCCTGCCTGACCCTGGTCCAGCAGTTTGCGGAACATTTCAACGCCAGTACAGGTTGATTTCGCAGTCGCTTTGATACCAACGATTTCTACTTCGTCACCAACTTTAACGATACCGCGCTCAACACGACCGGTTACTACAGTACCACGGCCTGAGATTGAGAATACGTCTTCGATCGGCAGCAGGAACGGCAGGTCGATTGCACGAACCGGATCCGGGATGTAAGTATCCAGGTGGCCAGCCAGCTCAACGATTTTCGCTTCCCACTCTGCGTCGCCTTCCAGCGCTTTCAGAGCTGAACCACGAACGATCGGAGTGTCGTCGCCCGGGAAGTCGTACTGTGACAGCAGGTCACGAACTTCCATCTCAACCAGTTCCAGCAGCTCTTCGTCATCAACCATGTCACATTTGTTCAGGAACACGATGATGTACGGAACGCCTACCTGACGACCCAGCAGGATGTGCTCACGGGTCTGCGGCATCGGGCCGTCAGTCGCAGCAACAACCAGGATTGCGCCATCCATCTGAGCAGCACCGGTGATCATGTTTTTCACATAGTCGGCGTGGCCCGGGCAGTCAACGTGCGCGTAGTGGCGAGTCGGGGTTTCGTACTCAACGTGAGAAGTGTTGATGGTGATACCACGAGCTTTCTCTTCCGGCGCGTTGTCGATCTGGTCGAATGCACGAGCCTGGCCGCCGTAGGTTTTAGCCAGAACGGTGGTGATTGCAGCAGTCAGAGTGGTTTTACCGTGGTCAACGTGACCGATGGTGCCCACGTTTACGTGCAGTTTGTTACGTTGAAATTGCTCTTTCGCCATGGCGATAATCCTTACGTTATGCCTTCATCAGTGATGAAGGCATCAGTTCACAATTTTTAAACCGTAGCCTTATTTGCCACGAGCTTCAATAACGGCCTGAGCGACGTTGTTCGGCGCATCATCGTACTTCAGGAACTCCATGGAGTAAGAAGCACGGCCTTTGGTCAGAGAACGCAACTGAGTCGCGTATCCGAACATTTCAGACAGCGGAACCTCAGCGTGAATCACAACGCCAGTTACGTTGGATTCCTGACCGCGCAGAATACCACGACGGCTGCTCAGGTCACCGATGACGTCACCAGTGTTCTCTTCCGGCGTCTCAACTTCAACCTTCATGATCGGCTCAAGCAGTACCGGCTTCGCTTTCTTAAAGCCATCTTTAAAGGCGATAGAAGCAGCGAGTTTAAATGCCAGTTCTGAGGAGTCAACATCATGGTATGAACCGAAGTGCAGACGAACACCCAGATCAACTACCGGATAACCAGCCAGCGGACCTGATTTCAGCTGTTCCTGGATACCTTTGTCAACCGCAGGGATGTATTCGCCAGGAATCACACCACCTTTGATGTCGTTGACGAACTCGTAGCCTTTCGGGTTTGAACCCGGCTCCAGCGGGTACATGTCGATGATGACATGACCATACTGACCACGACCACCAGACTGCTTGGCGTGTTTACCTTCGATATCGGTAACTTTCGCGCGAATCGCTTCGCGGTAAGCAACCTGCGGTTTGCCCACGTTCGCTTCAACGTTGAATTCACGCTTCATGCGGTCAACGATGATGTCGAGGTGCAGCTCACCCATACCAGCGATGATGGTCTGGTTAGACTCTTCGTCAGTCCATACGCGGAATGACGGGTCTTCTTTCGCCAGACGACCCAGAGCCAGACCCATTTTTTCCTGGTCAGCTTTGGTTTTCGGCTCAACGGCGATAGAGATTACCGGCTCAGGGAACTCCATACGCTCCAGGATGATCGGCGCGTTTGGATCACACAGGGTATCACCGGTGATCACGTCTTTCAGGCCGATTGCTGCAGCGATGTCGCCCGCACGAACTTCTTTGATCTCTTCACGCTTGTTGGCGTGCATCTGAACGATACGGCCAAAACGCTCGCGCGCAGATTTCACTGAGTTCAGCACGGTGTCACCGGAGTTAACCACACCAGAGTACACGCGGAAGAACGTCAGGTTACCCACGAACGGGTCAGTTGCGATTTTGAATGCCAGTGCAGAGAAAGGCTCATCATCGCTAGCGTGACGCTCAGCCGGAGTATCTTTACCATCGTCCAGCATACCGTTAATTGCCGGTACGTCGGTCGGAGCTGGCAGGAACTCAACAACCGCATCCAGCATCGCCTGAACACCTTTGTTCTTAAATGCAGAACCACAGGTCACGAGGATGATCTCGTTGTTCAGTACGCGCTGACGCAGAGCGCCTTTGATCTCTTCTTCGGTCAGCTCTTCGCCGCCCAGGTACTTGTCCATCAGCTCTTCAGAAGCTTCGGCAGCAGAGTCGATCAGGTTTGAACGCCATTCTTCAGCCAGGTCCTGCATGTCAGCCGGGATATCTTCGTAAACGAAGGTAGTACCCTGGTCAGCATCGTTCCAGTTGATAGCTTTCATTTTGATCAGGTCAACAACACCGGTGAAGTTCTCTTCTGCACCGATAGCCAGCTGCAGCGGAACCGGGTTCGCGCCCAGACGGGTTTTGATCTGACCTACAACTTTCAGGAAGTTCGCACCCATGCGGTCCATTTTGTTAACGAACGCAATACGCGGAACTTTGTATTTGTTAGCCTGACGCCATACGGTTTCAGACTGCGGCTGCACGCCACCAACTGCACAGTAAACCATTACTGCGCCGTCGAGCACACGCATGGAACGTTCTACTTCGATGGTGAAGTCAACGTGTCCCGGGGTGTCGATGATGTTGATGCGGTGCGGCTCAAACTGCTTAGCCATACCTGACCAGAACGCAGTAGTCGCTGCGGAGGTGATGGTAATACCACGCTCCTGCTCCTGCGCCATCCAGTCCATTGTTGCTGCGCCATCGTGTACTTCACCGATTTTGTGGTTAACACCGGTGTAGAACAGGATACGCTCGGTAGTGGTAGTCTTACCGGCGTCGATGTGTGCACTGATACCGATGTTACGGTAGCGCGCAATGGGTGTTGTACGAGCCATTTTATTCCTCGGTTTTTCGGACGTTCAAAGTTAGTCGACCCCAGCGGGTTGGCCGTTTGAGCGCCCGCTGGTTTAACAACAACTACGTGGCTGTTACCAGCGGTAGTGAGCGAACGCCTTGTTGGCTTCTGCCATACGGTGAACGTCTTCACGTTTCTTAACTGCAGTACCTTTGTTTTCTGCAGCATCAGAAAGTTCGTTCGCCAGGCGCAGAGCCATAGATTTATCACCGCGTTTACGAGCAGCTTCTACGATCCAACGCATTGCCAGAGCATTACGACGAACCGGACGGACTTCTACTGGTACCTGATAGGTAGAACCACCAACGCGACGTGACTTAACTTCGACAGTCGGACGTACGTTTTCGAGGGCTACTTCAAAGGCTTCCAGCTCGTTTTTACCAGAACGCTGAGCCAGGGTCTCAAGAGCGGTATAAACGATTGATTCAGCGGTAGATTTTTTACCATCTACCATCAGGATATTTACAAATTTAGCCAGCAGCTCTGATCCGAACTTAGGATCCGGCAGAATTTTACGCTGACCAATGACGCGACGACGTGGCATGGAAATACTCCGTTGTTAATTCAGGATTGTCCAAAACTCTACGAGTTTAGTTTGACATTTAAGTTAAAACGTTTGGCCTTACTTAACGGAGAACCATTAAGCCTTTGGCTTCTTCACGCCATACTTGGAGCGAGCCTGCTTACGGTCTTTAACACCTGAGCAGTCCAGCGCGCCACGAACGGTGTGGTAACGCACACCTGGCAGGTCTTTAACACGACCGCCACGGATCAGGATCACGGAGTGCTCCTGCAGGTTGTGACCTTCACCACCGATGTAGGAAGTCACTTCGAAACCGTTAGTCAGACGCACACGGCAAACTTTACGCAGCGCTGAGTTAGGTTTTTTCGGGGTAGTGGTGTACACACGAGTACAAACACCACGTTTTTGCGGGCAAGCTTCCAGCGCCGGCACGTTGCTCTTTGCAACTTTGCGGACGCGTGGTTTGCGAACCAGCTGGTTAACTGTTGCCATTAAATAGCTCCTGGATTTGCTTTAGCTTTTGCTTCGTAAACACGTAATAAATCGCCTCGTATTACTACGAGGAGGCAGAATTTTAGGGCTGTGTCAAAAGGGTGTCAAGAAATAACCAGGTTTTAGCGTACTACCAGGCTATTTGCTGCTGGTGCTTCGCCGTTAAAGCAACGAATTCAGTATAGTCCACGCAGGTTACGCTGGTCGAAATTTGTGCAACCAGGCCACGCGCCACCACATCTTCCTGCAACACCCAAAGTTTTGCCGGGGTGTTTTGTAACTTTTCCAGCATGGCACTACCCAATAACGCGGCCGTCACGCCGTCCTGGAGCAGCAACAGATCATCCTCCGGCTTCAGCAGCAACAATAAGGTATCGATATCGCATTGCCAGGGTGAATGCATAAGGGTGTAGAGCATGGTGAAGTCTCAGAAGCGAATGATGCGATGATAAGTCGTCAGTTTCTGGCGTAGCGCAGCCGCGTCCAGCACCTCAGCGGGTATCACACGCGGTGACGCAGCGTTGAATCCGCGTGTGTGCAGTGATTCCTCGCAGACAAAACACTGGTCGATATCATAAAGCGCCAGCACGCCAAAGGTGGCGATATAGTTACGTGCCAGAATCGGCTCAGGCTGTTGATCGCAATTAAGTTGCAGTACCCCATCGCCAATAAAAAACAACGCAATATCCTCGCTGAGTGCAGCAGTAGCCAGCACCGCATCCAGCCCTTCCCTGCCAGCGCTGCTGCCGTGGGGAGACTGAGTAAAAAGAAAAGCCACACGGTTCATCAGAATTGCACCAAACGGTCACAGGTCAGTGAGGCTTCCGCCAATGCGCCAAGCCCGCTTAATAAGAATCCGGGTTGCAGATTACTGCCTGCCAACTGCAAGCGCGCAGCTTCCTGAACGTCAGTGACACCACGCCGCAACGCTGCAGCCACGCAAATATTCAACGCTACACCGTGCGATTGCTGAAGCTGCTGCCACTCGCGCACCATATCGACTTCATCACTGGCGGGTGCCGTCAGTTGATTGGCATTCAGCACACCTTCACGATAAAAAAACACGCTCTCAAGCTGATGCCCGGCCTGTAACAATGCACGGGCAAATAGCAACGCGCTGCTGGCGTGTTGAGTACCGTAAGCCGGGCCGGTGACCAGCAGGGTGTAGCGCATTAACGATCCTGTCCCTGAAAATCGCCGCTTTTAAACTGACGAATATAGAGATACACCGTGTGTTTGGAGATATTGAGGCGATCGGCAACCTGATTAATCGCGTCTTTAATATCGAAAATGCCCTTCTCGTACATGTTAAGTACAATCTGACGATTCTTGGCATTGTTGGATACATTGCGATCGGCGCTCACTTCCTCAATGGTGAACTCCAACGTTTGCATCACCAGGTCTTCTACCGAGCTGGCAAAGTTCACGTTAGAGTCGACCTGCTGCATCTCTGGCGGCATAAAGGTCGACATAATCTGCGAGAAAGGCACATCGAGGTTCATGTTGATACACAGCAGGCCAATGACCCGCTGCTGGCGATTACGAATAGCAATCGTCACCGACTTCATCAGTACGCCACTTTTGGCACGGGTGAAGTAGGCTTTTGAGACATTACTATCCGCACCGTGCATGTCATGCAACATGCGCAGTGCCAGGTCGGTAATCGGTGATCCGACTTTACGTCCGGTATGTTCGCCATTGGCGATACGCACAGCGGAGCATTTTAAATCTTCCAGTGAATGCAGCACGATTTCACAGTGCGAGCCAATCAGCATCGCCAGGCCATCGACGACAGCCTCATAGGATTTCAGGATATCGTAGTCTGCTTGCTCAAACGGACGTTGCTCCAGTAAATCGAAGTCAGTCAGTTCACCGGGATTGAATGGATTAGACATCGAAGACATCACCCTAAATGGCTGGAGCCTGTCACGGCAGCTCTGGGGCAGACTCATTTTGATAGTAGTAGTTGTGCAGGCGTTAGTCTGGCAAATGTCGCCGGGTTATGCCAGAGCTTTGTCATCCATCAGAAATGAAACCGCCGCACTGAGGCGGCGGTAGGCAGATTACTGCGCTTTCTTATCAGCAGCGGCCGGAGCCTGTGCTTTTTCATCGGCTTTCGGCGCCGGTTTGATGTCGAGCAGCTCAACATCGAACACCAGCGTAGAGTTCGCCGGAATACCCGGCACGCCGTTTTTACCGTAGGCCAACTGCGGTGGGATGACCAGCTTGATCTTGCCGCCTTTCTTCACATGCTTCAGACCTTCGGTCCAGCCTGGAATCACACCATCCAGACGGAATGACAGCGGCTCGCCACGGGTGTATGAGTTGTCGAACTCGGTACCGTCAATCAGGGTGCCTTTGTAGTTCACCACCACGGTATCGCTGTCTTTCGGTGCGTCGCCAGTACCTTCTTTCTCAACCTGATACAGCAGGCCAGACTCAGTTTTCTTCACGCCTTTCTCTTTGGCGAATTTGTCAGCGAAAGCGGTGCCTTTATCAGCATTCTCTTTCGCGTCTTTTTCCATCTTCGCCTGAGCAGCGCCTTTCACGCGGCCTTCAAACGCCTGCAGAGTTTGCTCGATCTCTTCATCAGAGAGTTTGCTCTTGCCGCCGAACGCGTCCTGAACACCAGCAATCAGCTGTTGCTTGTCCAGTTTGATGCCCAGTTTCTCTTGTTCCTTAAGAGAGTTGTCCATGTAGCGACCCAGAGAAGCACCCAGCGCATAGGCTGATTGCTGATCTTCATTTTTGAAGGCAGCATTTTTCGGTGCCTGCGGCGCAGCCTGAGCAGCATCAGCCGGGGCGGTGGTCGCTTCTGCGGCCATTGCCAGCGGGGCATTCAGTGCGATGGCCATTGTGGTAGCTAACAATGTGACTTTAAACAGTGATTTCATCCTTTCTCCAAAACCGAAGCCTCTCGCCTCGGGAATCATTGCGGACTGTGGCCCACACTATAACTTTACGTGGCAGCGGCGAACACTCCCACAACGTAATTATCCGGTCAACCTCTGACCTTTTTTGCATCAGGAAGTTTCATCAGAGATGGTGGCATAATGTCCAGATTCAAGCACCCCTGTGGATTTACGCAAAAAACCAGACGATTCCGGGGTAAAACACGTAGAATCTCGCCCGCAATACGCAAGCACCGTAATATGAGGAGTGGTGATGGAACAAGCAGAATGGGAGCAACGCCTTGAGGCGCTGGAAAGCAAACTGGCTTTTCAGGAACACACCATTGATCAGCTCAATCAGACGGTGGTTCAACATGAACTTGAGATGAGCAAACTGCGCGAGCAGGTGCGTCTGTTGGTCGATAAAGTGAAGGCAGCCGCGCCATCCATGATTGCATCGCAATCTGAAGAAACCCCACCACCGCACTACTAAAGAAAAGGCCACCGCGAAGGTGGCCCTGAAATACTTAGTGGTTGCAACCGCAACCGCCGTGGCCGCCGCAGCCGCCCTGGCCGTGATCATGACCGTGGTCGTGGTCGTGATCGTGGTGATGACCGTGTTCACCGTGAACATGACCGTGCGCCAGTTCTTCCGGCGTCGCTTCACGAATCGCGACCACTTCAACGTTGAAGTTCAGGTTCTGACCCGCCAGCATATGGTTACCATCAACCACAACATGCTCGTCTTCAACTTCAGTGATTTCAACCGGTACCGGACCCTGGTCGGTTTCTGCCAGGAAGCGCATGCCAACCTGCAATTCGTCCACGCCCATGAAGACATCTTTCGGTACACGCTGCACCAGATTGTCATCGTACTGACCGTAAGCGTCGTTTGCCGGGATATGCACGTCAAACTTGTCACCTACCGCGTGATTTTCCAGCGCTTTTTCCAGACCAGAAATCAGGGAACCATGACCGTGCAGATAGTCCAACGGTGCACTCACCGGTGACTCGTCAACCAACACACCGTCTTCGGTACGAACCTGATACGCCAGGCTCACCACCAGGTCTTTTGCTACTTTCATGATATCTCCTAACCGTTGAGAACTGCGAATCCCGTCTCATTGGTCCATTTTTGCGAGCAAAAACACCAACCAGAAAGGTTCAAGACTGAGGATGCTGACAACGCAATGCCGCATACTGCTCAGCGTTAATGGCGCCGATTGTAGCGGAATTCAATCCCGCTGTAAGTTTAAGCTTAAAAAAAGCTGCGCCATCACGCTACTCGGGATGAAAAATGCCGATCACCTGCTCCTGACTGCGTACCTGATCGCGCACCTGCTTATCGGCTTCGCGCATCTGATGCCCGCACTTCACGCATTCCACCACGTCCACATTGTTTTCACGCCACATCGCCAGCGTGTCCTTCTGCTGACAGTGCGGGCACACCGCACCGGCAATAAAACGTTTACGCATACTGATTCCTGCCCGTTACACACGGATAAGGTAAGTGTAGTTACTCATCATCCCAGCCATCAAACTGACGCTTCTCATGCTGCATTTCGCGCTGGAAGATATCTTCAAGCTCGCGCCGCGCCTCACGCACGCGTGAAACGGTCGCGCTATCGGTTTGCTGGTTAGGCATCAACTCACGCAGCATACGCATATCCAGACGACGGAAATGATGTTGCGCGCGCTGCGCCTGATGCGGATGCATACCCAGCGAGATCAGCGCCTTGCGTCCCAATTCCAGCGCACTGGAGAAGGTTTCACGCGAGAACAGCGTCACGCCCGCCTGCAATAGCTCGTGTGCTTCCACACGACCACGCGCCCGCGCCAAAATCTTCAGTTGTGGGAAATGCTGCTGGCAGAGATGCACAATGGTCATGGCATCTTCCGGCTCATTACAGGTGATAACGATCGATTGCGCCGTTGCCGCACCCGCCGCTCGCAGCAGCTCCAGCTCGGTTGCATCGCCATAATAAACCTTGTAGCCATATTTACGCATCAGGCTGACGGCCGAGATATCGCGTTCCAGCACCGTGATGCGTTTGTTGTTTGCCATCAGCAAACGCCCCACCACTTGTCCGAAACGACCAAAACCGACCACGATCACCTGCGGCTGATCATCTTCAACAAAGGGCTTCTCGCTATCGTCTTCCGCCTCATTAAAGCGATGCGCCAGCAGACGATCAATCCCCTGCATCAGCAGCGGCGTGGTCATCATCGACAGCGTCACCGTCACCAGCAACAACGGCAGTTGATCGCCACTAAACAGCTTCGCCGACGCGGCCGCCGAAAACAGCACAAAGGCAAATTCCCCGCCCTGACTCAGCACCCCGGCAAACTGCTGACGCTCCGAACTACGCAGGCCATATAGCCGCGCCAGCACATACAGCACCAGCGTTTTCACCATCACCAGGATCACCACGCCCAGCAGAATTTCCAGGATGTGGGTGTAGAGCACGCCGAGGTTGAGCGCCATGCCGACGGAGATAAAGAACAACCCCAGCAGTAGCCCCTTAAACGGTTCGATCGCCACTTCCAGTTCATGGCGATACTCACTTTCCGCCAACAGGATACCGGCGATAAAGGTCCCGAGCGCCATCGACAGGCCCAGGGCATCCATAAACAGTGCGGAGCCGAGCACCAGCAACAACGAAGCTGCCGTGAAGACTTCACGCACACCGGAGGCAGCGATAAAGCGGAAAATAGGACGCAACAGGAAACGGCCACCAATCAGCATCCCGGCAAACGCCAGCACCTTCATGCCAACCTTCAGCCAGTCCACATGGCCGCTGTCGCCACCCGCCAGCAGGGGCACCAGCGCCAACGCCGGGATCACCGCCAGGTCCTGGAACAACAGCACCGAGAAACCGAGCTGCCCGGCTTCACTCCGGTTCATCCCTTTATCGCGCATCAACTGCAACGCCATCGCGGTGGATGACATCGCCAGACCGATACCGCCAATCACCGCCGCCTGCCAGGAGAAATCGGTCAGCCACAGCAGAACACCGAGAATCGCCGCAGAAATCAGCACCTGAGCCGCACCCACACCAAAAATCGAACGCCGCAGCGCCCAGAGTTTTGCCGGGTTCAGCTCAAGGCCGATGATAAACATCAGAAACACCACGCCAAGTTCGGAGAAGTGCAGAATCTCATCCACATCGCTGATGAAACCCAGCCCCCAGGGGCCGATGGCAATACCCGCCAGCAGATAACCCAGCACCGCGCCAATACCCAGCCGCGCGGCGATCGGCACAATCAGCACCGCCGCCACCAGATAGATGACGCCCGCAGTCAGCAACGTTTGACCTTCCATCAGACACCTCCCTGCGGCAACGGCGCAGAAAGCCAGTCGCTGTAAGCCTGCGCAAAATTACGCAGCACTGCCGGTGTCTGACGCCGCGCCCAGTAGATCACCATCGGTGTCATCCAGTGCATACGGCACATCTGTGCCGTCAGCTCAAACGGCCGCATGATGTCACTCATCGGGTAGCGGTTCAGTCCCTGTTGCGAATAGGCGGTTTCCGGCTCACCGGTGGTGACCACGCTACGCCAGTATTTCCCCTCCAGCGCATTGCCATCCACGCCGCTGGCAAAGCCACGCGACAACACGCGATCCAGCCACTCCTTAAGCAGGGCCGGGCAGCTGTAGGTATAAAGCGGATGCTGGAAAACCACGATTTGATGTTCACGCAGCAGTTGCTGCTCATAGTGAATATCGATAAAAAAATCCGGATAGTGGGCGTATAAATCGTGCACCGTGACGTGCTCCAGTTCCATAGCCGACTGCAGCAAAACCCGATTAGCAATCGAATCCTGTGATTCCGGATGGGCGTAAAGCAGCAGGATTTTGGGTGGCTGCGACATCGTTCCCCTCCAAAGCGTCGTCATAGCGCAGGAATTCCGCTACCATGCTCGACGCAACTAACAGTTCATCTAATTATGTTGCCAGTAAATTAACATATTCTGACGATACGGCGCTTATGATTGTCTTCTCCTCGTTACAAATTCGTCGCGGCACCAATGTGCTGCTGGATAACGCAACTGCGACCATTAACCCCGGCCAGAAAGTGGGCCTGGTGGGTAAAAACGGCTGCGGCAAATCCACGCTGTTGTCGCTGCTCAAAGGTGAAATGAGCAGTGATGCCGGTAGCGCCACCTTCCCGGGCAACTGGGCGCTGGCGTGGGTCAATCAGGAAACCCCGGCGCTGAGCAAAGCCGCGCTGGAATATGTTATCGATGGCGACCGCGAATATCGTCAGCTGGAGTCCGAATTAGCCGATGCCAACGCACGCAATGACGGCAATGCCATCGCGCTGCTGCATGGCAAGCTGGATGCCGTACAAGCGTGGAGTATCCATGCCCGCGCATCAAGCCTGTTGCACGGTCTGGGTTTCAACCAGGAACAGCTTCAACGCCCGGTGAGTGACTTCTCCGGTGGTTGGCGTATGCGCCTCAACCTTGCGCAAGCGCTGGTGTGCCGTTCCGATTTGCTGCTGCTTGATGAACCGACCAACCACCTCGATCTCGATGCGGTGATCTGGCTGGAACGCTGGCTGAAAAGCTACGAAGGCACCCTGATCCTGATCTCGCACGACCGCGACTTCCTCGATCCGGTGGTGGATAAGATCATCCACATCGAACAGCAAACGATGTTTGAGTACACCGGTAACTACAGCTCGTTTGAACGTCAGCGCGTCGCCAAACTGGCACAGCAGCAAGCGTTGTATCAAAGCCAGCAGGAAAAAGTGGCGCACCTGCAAAGTTATATCGATCGTTTCCGCGCGCAGGCCACCAAAGCCAAACAGGCGCAGAGTCGTATCAAAATGCTGGAGCGCATGGAACTGATTGCCCCGGCACACGTTGATAACCCGTTCAGCTTTAGCTTCCGTCCGCCGGAAAGCCTGCCGAATCCATTGTTAAAAATGGAAAAAGTGACTGCGGGCTACGGCGATCGCATCATTCTTGACGCCATCAAACTTAACCTGGTGCCGGGTTCGCGTATTGGCCTGCTGGGGCGGAATGGCGCGGGTAAATCGACGCTGATCAAGCTGCTGGCCGGTGAGCTATCCCCCATCGATGGCGAAATTGGTCTGGCGAAAGGCATCAAACTGGGTTACTTCGCGCAGCACCAGTTGGAATTTTTACGTGCCGATGAGTCGCCATTGCAGCATCTGGCACGTATCGCGCCGAAAACGCTGGAGCAGCAACTACGTGATTATTTGGGTGGTTTTGGCTTCCAGGGCGATAAAGTCAGTGAAGTGACCGAACGCTTCTCCGGTGGTGAGAAAGCCCGTCTGGTACTGGCGTTGATCGTCTGGCAGCGTCCCAACCTGTTGCTGCTCGACGAACCAACCAACCACCTCGATCTCGATATGCGTCAGGCTCTGACCGAAGCGCTGATTGATTTTGAAGGCGCCCTGGTGGTGGTGTCACATGACCGCCATCTGCTGCGCGCCACCACTGACGACCTCTATCTGGTACACGATCGTAAAGTGGATATCTTCGAAGGTGACCTGGAAGATTACCAGCAGTGGCTGAGCGACCTGCAAAAACAGCAGGCGCAACAGGATGCCGCCCCCAGGCAGGATAGCGGCAACAGCGCCCAGGCCCGTAAAGATCAGAAGCGCCGTGACGCCGAACTGCGCGCCCAGACTCAGCCGCTGCGTAAAGAGATTGAGAAACTCGAAAAGCAGATGGCCAAGTGGCAGAGCCAGTTGAGTGAAGCTGAGCAGTTGCTGTCAGACAGCGCTATTTATGATCAGAGCCGCAAAGCGGATCTGACCGCTGCGCTCCAGCGCCAGGCAGAGAGTAAATCGGCGCTGGAAGAGGTGGAAATGGCGTGGCTGGATGCGCAAGAACAGCTGGAACAGATGCTGGCCGCACCATAACAGCCCATTCCGTATCGGCGCGATTTATCGCGCCGATACGGACGTGTTACACCGGAACATCGCCTAAAACCGTCGCGCGCTGCATCACCCGCCGTGCCGGATAATAATCCGCATTAGCGTAATGCTGCGTCACACGGTTATCCCAAATCGCCACATCATTCTCCTGCCAACGCCAGCGCACCTGAAACTCCGGCTTCGTAATATGGGCGAACAGGAAGCCCAGCAGGGCATCGCTCTCCTTCTCACTCAACCCAATCAGCCGCGTGGTAAATCCTTCATTGACGAATAACGCCTTACGCCTGCTAACCGGGTGAGTACGGATCACCGGATGCGTCACCGGCGGATGTTTCGCCACCGCCTGTTGCCAGCGCTGATGTTCCTCGGCAGTTTTGCGATATTTGAACTCCTGAAAGGACTTTTTAAAATCGTGCTCGGCCCGCAACCCGGCCAACAACGTCTTAAAGGGTTCCGATAACGCCTCATACGCCGCAATGCCGCTGGCCCACAACGTATCACCGCCGCTTTCCGGCAACAGCTTAGAAGCCAGAATGGCAATCGCCGGGGGTGTTTCGATAAAGGTGACATCAGTGTGCCAGTTGTCGTTATCCGGCGGATTATCCTGATGGGTATCCAACACGATGATTTCCTCCACGCCCGGCGCATGGGGATAGACGGGATGAATATGTAAATCACCGAAGCGTATCGCCAGCGCACGCTGCTGCTCCGGGGTAATCACCTGATTACGCAGGAACAACACCTGATGCCGCAGCAGGCCATGATAAAGCTGTTCAAATTGCGCATCGCTCAGCGGGCGACTGAGATCCACATCGCTCACTTGCGCACCGATATTCGGCCCCAGTGCGCTAAAAGTCACACGTTCGTTCATTGCTGCTCTCCATTCCACGGCGTCAGGCGGCGCTGCAAAGCGCGCAGGCCCAGTTCTAAACTAAACGCGATCAACGCAATCACCAGGATGCCCGCCAGCACCACATCCGTCGCCAGAAACTCCCCGGCTGACTGCACCATAAAACCGAGGCCGCGCGTGGCGGCAATTAACTCTGCGGCGACCAGCGTTGACCAACCCACTCCGAGGCCGATACGCAGCCCGGTCAGGATTTCCGGCAACGCCCCCGGCAGAATCACCCAGCGCAACAGTTGCCAGCGCGTGGCACCCAGCGCCTGTGCGGCACGGATACGTACCTGCTGCGCATTTTTCACCCCGGCCAACGTGGACAAGGTGACAGGTGCGAAAATCGCCAGGTAAATCAGTAAGATTTTTGAGGTTTCGCCAATGCCGAACCAGATCACCATCAACGGCAGATAAGCCAGCGGCGGCACCGGGCGGTAGAGTTCAATCAACGGATCGAGCAGCCCACGAATCGCCGGACTCAGCCCCATCGCAATCCCAACCGGAATGCCGATCAGCGCCGCAAAAAACAGCGCCACCAGCATACGCGTCAGGCTGGCACCGAGATGCTGCCACAGCGTGGCATCCATAAAACCCTGCGGGCTGGCAATCAACAGCAGTTTTTTCAGCACCTGCTGCGGCGCAGGCAGAAACAGCGGCGCAATCAATCCCAATGCCGTAACGCCCCACCACACCAGCAACAGCACCGCGACGCTCAGCAAACTGAGCGACAATTGCCGGGAAAACGGCCAACGCAGGCCACGGCGACGGCGCGCCGCCCGTGCTTTGTCATCAATTAATGCGCTCATGCAAACGCCTCCCGCTGGGCAAACACCTGATTCAGCACGTATTCGCGGCGTGCAATAAATGCCGGATCGGATTTGATGCTGCGGCAGGGTTCCCCGTCAGCGAAGCGTTGACCAAAATCGAGCTTCAGCCGCTCCACCACGCGTCCTGGCCCTGGCGACAGCAGCACCAGCTCGCTGGCGAGGAACACCGCTTCCTCAATGTCATGCGTAATCAGCAGGATCTGCTTGCCAGTATCGCGCCACAGCGTCAGTAACAGGGTTTGCATCTGTTCACGGGTAAAGGCATCAAGTGCGCCGAAGGGTTCATCTAACAGCAGCAGCTGAGGGTCAGCCGCCAGCGCACGCGCAATCCCCACGCGCTGACGTTGACCCCCAGAGAGCTGCCAGATAAAACGCTTTTCCGCTCCCTCCAGCCCGACTTTGCGAATCAGACGACGCGCGATGCTATGACGCTCCGTTTTTGCCATCCCCGCCAGTTGCAGACCAAAGGCCACGTTGTCGATCACATTGCGCCACGGCAGCAGCCCTTCGTTCTGAAACACCACGCCACGTTCAGCGCCCGGCCCGTTAACCGATTTGCCATCCAGTGTGATGCTGCCTGACTCCAGCGGCAGGAATCCGGCGATTAAATTCAGCAGCGTGGTTTTGCCACAGCCTGACGGTCCCAGCACCACCAGCAGTTCACGCTGATCCAGTTGCAGATTGATATCCTGCAACGCAGGTTGTCCGGCGTAACGCGCATTCAGATGGGTGATGCTGAGCATAGGACCTCCGGTTATTTCACTAAGGGGGCAACGAAGCGGGTAGTCACGAAGCTGCTGTAATCACTGGCGGCGTCCGGCACCTTGCCCTGCTCTTTCAGGAAGTGCGCGGTATCGACAATCGCCTTGTTCACCGGCTTGCCGAGCTGCTCCAGTTGCTGTTGCGCGGTCAGATAGGTGTTGCCTTCCACCAGCCCCGGCACCTGTGCTTCCGGCACGCCGCTCAGACGCGACAGCTTGCTGAGGTTATCCGGCTGCTTCAGCCACTGTTGTGGGTTATCGATGTAGGCTCTCTGCGCGTCCAGGGCGCTGCGGGCAAAGGCGGTGACAATTTCTGGATGCTGCTGGGCAAAGTCTTTACGCACCACCCAGACATCCAGCGTCGGCGCGCCCCATTTTCCCACCTGCGAGGAGTCGGTCAGCACCTTGCCATCCTTCTCCAGTTCGTTAACTGCCGGTGCCCAGACGTAGGCACCATCAATATCGCCACGCTGCCAGGCGGCAATGATCGCGGGGGGTTGCAGGTTCACCAGTTGGACGTCCGTGGGTTTGATACCCCAATGTTTCAGCGCCGCCAGCAGGCTGTAATGGGTGGTGGAGATAAAGGGGACGGCAATCCGTTTGCCGATGAGATCTTTGGGATTATTGATGGATTTCTTCACCACCAACGCTTCGGAATTTCCGAGCTGCGAAGCCAACAGGAAGGCCTCGATCGGCAGTTGCTGCGTGGCCGCTACCGCCAGCGGGCTGGAGCCGATGTTGCCAATCTGGACATCGCCGGACGCCAGCGCACGCAACACGCTGGCTCCGCTATCAAACTTACGCCAGTCAACAGTCGCGCCACTCTGTTTGGCGAAGGTGTTGTCGGCCTGCGCCACTTTGGCCGGTTCCGCCGATGTCTGGTACGCCACCGTGACGTTAACCGCCTCGGCCTGGAAGGTCAGCAACGCCAGCGCTGCTGCCAATGTGGTTATGGTTTTCTTCACTGCCATCATCGTACACCCCAATATTTTTATGTTGGGTGCAGTGTCGCCAGCAGTAATGGTTTCATAAAGGAATTAAAAATTATCCCTAATGAAAATCGGTTCTTAGGCAATCATCGGGCAAGACTATGCAGAATACGCAAATACAAAAAAGGCGCGTCAGACGCGCCTCGGATTGACTCAGTGCCAAATCAACAGCACACAGGCGGCGGTCAGGATTCCCATCGCCAGGTTAAAGATTTTCCACGCACGCGGGCTTCGCAGCAAACGACCAATCAGTGAGCCGAAGCCCATCCAGATCACCCCGGAAACCACATTCACCAACGCCATACCGACGCTAATTGCTACCACCGAGTGCAGGTAAGCGGCCCCCGCCAGGCTAAAGCTGGCTACGGCCCCCAACGCCATCAGCCACGCCTTTGGATTAATCAGTTGCAGTAACCCGCCCTGCCAGAACGGCGTTGGCACCGGCGGGGCCGAATCCGTATCCAGTTGCTCATACTCCGCCGTGGCGATTTTCCATGCCAGCCACAGCAGATAAAGGCTACCGGCGATTTTCAGAACCAGATGTAAGGCAGGATAGAGTAGGATAAGGCCACCCACGCCAAAGGCCACCATCAGCAGCATCGCCTGCATACCGATCATGATGCCGATTAACAACGGGAAAGAACGCAGAAAGCCAAAGTTGGCAGCGGAGGCGGTAAGTAACATATTATTAGGCCCTGGCGTGATCGCAGCGACCCAGAGAAAGCCCAGCATTGACAAAAACAGACTCAGTTCCATGTTGATTCGGGTGCTCCTCACCCAGGAAAGCCAAAAAACCCATCGAAACTATCAGCGAGATATGCATCAGACAAGCGTTTACCACAGTAATTTTGACTCCCCGCCCGAAGAGGACTTCATTCCTCTCAGCGGTTTTCGCAATCCGCATCTGCAAACTCTGCTGCCGCGTCTGCTCAGGCGGCGCGTGACTCTGCGCCCACACTGGCAACGCCTCGATTTACCGGACGGCGATTTTGTCGATCTTGCGTGGAGTGAAGACCCTATTCAGGCCGCGCACAAACCACGCATGGTGCTGTTTCATGGTTTAGAGGGCAGCTTTCACAGCCCCTATGCGCATGGGTTGATGCAGGCATGTCAGGCACGCGGTTGGCTGGCAGTGGTGATGCATTTTCGCGGCTGTAGCGGTGAACCGAACCGCCTGCACCGGATTTACCATTCCGGCGAAACCGAAGATGCCAGCTACTTTCTCCGCTGGTTAAAGCGGGAATGGGGCGATGTCCCCACCACCGCCGTCGGCGTGTCGCTGGGCGGAAATATGCTGGCATGTCTGACCGGGTTGGAGGGACATGATGCGCCGCTGGATGCCGCAGTCGCCATCTCTGCGCCCCTGCTGCTGGAACCCTGTAGCCAGAAGCTGGAGAACGGTTTCTCACGTTTTTATCAGCACTACCTGCTGACGCAGCTGAAAAAGAACGCTAAACGTAAGTTGAAAGCCTGGCCGGGCACCCTGCCGGTCGATTTACGCGAACTGCGCGCCCTGCGCCGCCTGCGCGACTTTGACGATGCCGTCACTTCCAGAGCGCACGGTTTTGTCGACGCAGGCGATTATTATCATCGTGCCAGCGCGATGCCGCTGCTGACCGGGGTACGCAAACCGCTGCTGATCATCCATGCTAAGGACGATCCCTTTATGACCGACGCAGTAATACCGAAGCCGGAGCAACTGTCGTCCTCGATTCAATATCAGCTGACGCAGCAAGGCGGCCATGTCGGCTTTGTTGGCGGTACGCTGCTACGACCGCAAATGTGGCTGGAACAACGCGTGCCGCAGTGGTTATCAACTTACCTGGATGTATGATCGTGATTATTCCGTGGCAACAACTTGAAGCTGAAACGCTGGAAAACCTGATCGAAGCCTTTGTATTACGCGAAGGCACCGACTACGGTGAACAGGAGCGCAGTCTGGCGCAAAAAGTCGCTGATGTGCGTCGCCAGCTGGAACGCGGTGACGCAGTGCTGGTGTGGTCAGAACTGCACGAAACCGTCAATATCATGGCTCGCGGTGAATTTCGCGGCTAATGCACATCCCGGCTTTTCGTGCTAACAATGCTCATCGCCGGACTTCACAGGGAGCTTTGTTATGTCAGCCAGGCATCCGATCATTGCCGTTACCGGTTCCAGCGGCGCCGGAACCACCACCACCAGCCTTGCCTTCCGCAAAATATTCCAGCAGTTGAACCTGCATGCGGCGGAGGTCGAAGGTGACAGTTTTCATCGCTACACGCGCCCTGAGATGGACATGGCGATCCGCAAAGCGCGCGACCTTGGCCGTCATATCAGCTATTTCGGCCCGGAGGCCAACGATTTTGGCCTGCTGGAGCAAACCTTTAAGCAATACGGTAAAACCGGTCTTGGTCAGTCGCGCAAATATCTGCATACCTATGACGAGGCCGTGCCGTGGAATCAGGTGCCGGGTACTTTCACCCCGTGGCAGCCGCTGCCGGAAAACACCGATGTGTTGTTTTATGAAGGCTTGCACGGCGGGGTGGTGACGCAGCAGCACAACGTGGCTGAACACGTCGACTTATTGGTAGGTGTGGTACCGATCGTCAACCTTGAGTGGATTCAAAAGCTGATTCGCGACACCAGCGAACGCGGCCATTCACGCGAAGCGGTGATGGATTCGGTGGTGCGTTCGATGGAGGATTACATCAACTTCATCACCCCGCAGTTCTCACGCACCCATATCAACTTCCAGCGCGTACCCACCGTCGATACGTCTAACCCGTTTGCTGCGCGTGAAATTCCATCGCTGGATGAAAGCTTTGTGGTGATCCATTTCCGTGGTCTGGAAGGTATTGCCTTCCCCTATCTGCTGGCGATGATTCAGGATTCCTTTATCTCGCATATGAACACCCTGGTAGTGCCCGGCGGCAAAATGGGTCTGGCGATGGAGCTGATTATGACGCCGCTGGTGCAGCGACTGATTGAAGGCAAACGCATCGAATAATCAAACATAACCGTAACGGCGCGATTAATCGCGCCGTTACGACCGAGCTAGAGCTCGATAACCTCATAGCTGTGGGTGATTTCTACCCCTTTGCCCAGCATAATCGCCACCGAGCAATATTTCTCAGCCGACAGATCAACCGCTCGCGCCACCGCTTTATCGCCCAGCGCTTTGCCGGTAACAATAAAATGCAGGTTGATATGTGTGAAAATGCGTGGCGCTTCTTCACGACGTTCCGAGGTCAGTTTGACCTCACAATCCTTCACATCATTACGCCCTTTTTGCAGGATCGACACGACGTCAATCGCGCTGCAACCGCCTGCCGCCATCAGCACCATCTCCATCGGGCTCGGTGCTTTGTCGCCCGAATTGCCATCCATTAATATCTGGTGACCTGATGAGGATTCTCCGAGAAAGGTAAGCCCTTCCACCCATTTAACCCGTGCCTGCATTATTCTTTCTCCTGAATAGGCTGATTTGCCGCCAGAGTACGCTTTCACCTGAGAAACAGCAATCCAGACTAATCGCCCTTTTGCTGAAGCGAGACAACAGAAGACAGCTAGCAAAAGCTGTGCTACAAACAGAGCTGAAAATATTTTCGTCGCAATAGACGAAGGCGGGAAGAATCAGAAGCCTGGCTTAAGAGTCCACCCGAATAATTTTCCTTAACAGGAAGCGCTCTACGATTTCACCGCCTGACAGGGAAAACTGCCCCCTGTGTTTTGGGCACGATTACAACAGAGGATAATAGCGAATGGTTCTCGGCAAACCGCAAACAGACCCTACACTCGAATGGTTCCTGTCCCATTGCCATATTCACAAATATCCATCCAAAAGCACCCTGATTCATCAGGGTGAGAAAGCGGAAACGCTCTACTACATCGTGAAAGGTGCCGTTGCGGTGCTGATCAAGGATGAAGAAGGCAAAGAGATGATTCTCTCCTACCTCAATCAGGGGGATTTCATCGGCGAGCTTGGCCTGTTTGAAGAAGGTCAGGAACGTAGTGCCTGGGTACGAGCCAAAACTGCCTGCGAAGTGGCTGAAATTTCCTACAAAAAATTCCGTCAGCTGATTCAGGTAAACCCGGATATTTTAATGCGTCTTTCGGCGCAGATGGCGCGTCGCCTACAGGTGACATCAGAAAAAGTGGGCAACCTTGCCTTCCTTGATGTGACCGGTCGCATTGCGCAGACGCTGCTCAATCTGGCCAAACAGCCCGATGCCATGACCCACCCGGACGGGATGCAGATCAAAATCACCCGTCAGGAAATTGGTCAGATCGTCGGATGCTCACGCGAGACAGTTGGCCGTATTCTGAAAATGCTGGAAGATCAAAACCTGATCTCCGCACATGGTAAAACCATCGTCGTTTACGGCACCCGCTAATTTCTTCTCACCCACGGCGTGATGGCAGCATCACGCCGTTTTTGTCTGCGATGAGCTGATGTGGCGTCGAATCATCTATCATCCCGAAGTGAACTATGCCCTGCGGCAAACGCTGGTGCTGTGCCTGCCCGTGGCCCTCGGCTGGCTGTTTGGCGACCTGCAAAAAGGTTTGCTGTTCTCCTTAGTGCCCGCCTGTTGCAACATCGCCGGTCTTGATACGCCGCATAAACGCTTTTTTAAACGCCTGATTATTGGCGGTTCCCTGTTTGCGACCGGCAGCTTTCTGATCCAGTGGCTGACGGATTATCACGTCCCCCTGCCGCTGATTCTGCTGGTGCTGCCGTTATTAGTAGGCGTGACGGGTGAAATCAGCCCGTTGCATGGCCGCTTGTTGCCTGCCACGCTGATTGCCTCCATCTTTACCCTGAGCCTGGTGGGACGTATGCCGATCTGGGTGCCTCCGCTGCTCTATATCGGCGGGACCTTGTGGTATGGGTTGTTCAACTGGTTCTGGTTTTGGCTGTGGAAAGAGCAGCCGATGCGCGAGTCGCTGAGCCTGCTGTACCGTGAGCTGGCGGATTATTGCGATGCCAAATATACCCTGTTGACGCAGCTGACCGACCCGGAGAAAGCGCTGCCGCCGTTGCTGGCACGCCAGCAAAAAGCGGTAGATCTGATCACCACCTGCTACCAGCAAATGCATATGCTGTCTGCCAGCCGCGATAACAGCCATAAACGCCTGACGCGTGCCTTTCAGGTGGCGCTCGATTTGCAGGAACATATCTCCGTCAGCCTGCATCAGCCGGAAGAAGTGCAAAAGTTGGTGGAGCAGAGCCATGCTGAAGCGGTGATTCGCTGGAATGCCAAGACCATCTCCGCCCGTCTGCGCTTGCTGGCCGATGCTATTTTGTATCATCAGCTGCCGGAACGGTTTCAAATGGATAAGCAGCTGGGTGCGCTGGAAAAAATTGCCCGCCAGCACCCGGACAATCCGGTGGGGAATTTCTGCCTGTATCACTTCAGCCGCATTGCGCGCGTGCTTCGCACCCAGAAACCGCTGTATACCCGTGATCTGATGGCCGACCGCCAACGGCGTCTGCCGTTTTTTCCGGCGCTGCGCAGCTATCTGTCGCTGAAATCCCCCGCCTTACGCACCGCTGCACGTTTTGCCGTGATGCTGATGTTTGGTAGCGCGCTGGCGCTGTTCTTCAACATCCCCAAACCTTACTGGATTCTGATGACCACCATGTTCGTCAGCCAGAATGGCTACAGCGCCACGCGGGTAAGAATTCAGCACCGAGCGCTCGGCACCTTTGCCGGGCTGTTGATTGCTGCCGCCTCGTTACGCTTTGACGTACCGGAATCCATCACTCTGCTGTTTATGCTGGCGATCACCCTCGCCAGCTATCTGGTGACACGTAAATATTACGGCTGGTCAATGATTGGCTTTACGGTGACGGCGGTGTATTCGCTCCAGTTGCTGTCGCTGAATGGCGCGCAGTTCCTGCTGCCACGCATGATGGATACGCTAATGGGATGTCTGATTGCCTTTGGCGGCATGATTTGGCTATGGCCGCAGTGGCAGAGCGGCTTACTGCGTAAGAATGCGCACGATGCGCTGGAAGCCGACCAGGAAGCGATGCAATTATTGCTCGGACCGGAGCAGTCACCGGAGAAACTGGCGTATCAGCGCATCAAGGTCAACCAGGCGCATAACGCCATGTTTAACTCGCTGAATCAGGCGATGACCGAGCCGGGCTTCAATTCGCAGTACCTGAAAGATATGCGGCTCTGGGTGACGCACAGTCAGTTTATTGTCGAACACATCAACGCCATGACTATCCTGGCTCGCGAACATACCATGCTGACGCCTAAGTTGGCGGAAAGGTATCTGCAATCCTGTGAGATCGCGCTGCAACGCTGTCAGCAGCGGCTGGAGCATGATGGCCCCGGTAACGACAGCAATATTCTGGAAGCACCGGAAAACATCAATGAGGGGGCGATAACGATTGTCGAACAGCATGTGAAGCGCATTCTGCAACACCTGAACGTGATGCACACCATCTCTTCTCTGGCCTGGAGCCAGCGACCACATCATGGCCGCTGGCTGACCGGACTACGGGTGAAAAACTGAGTTACGCCGCCAGCACCTTCTCGATAGCCACTGCGAACCGCGCCATACCCTCTTCGATATCGGTCGGTTCAATCACCAGTGACGGTACAAAACGGATCACATCATTGCCAGCAGTCAGGATCATCAGACCTTCGGCGGCAGCGGCATGCAGAATGTCACGCGCCTTGCTGGCATGCTGCGGCTTCAATGCCGCACCGATCAACAGACCTTTGCCACGAATATCCGTGAACAGGTCAAATTTGCTATCCAACGCTTTCAAGGCTTCCACAAACTGCTGACGGCGTGATTCAACACCGTCCAGCACGTCAGGGGTGTTGATGATGTCGAGCGCCGTTTCGGCAATCGCACAAGCCAGCGGGTTGCCGCCGTAAGTGGTGCCATGCACGCCGGGTGCCATCACCGAGGCGATTTCATTGGTGGTCAGCATCGCGCTTACCGGGAAGCCGCCGCCCAGCGCTTTCGCGGTGGTGATGATATCCGGGGTGATGCCGTAGTGTTCGTAAGCGAACAGCTTGCCGCTACGGCCCATGCCGCTCTGCACTTCGTCCAACACCAGCAGCGCGTTGTGCTCATCACACAAGGCACGCAGGCCCTGCATAAACTCAGGAGTGGCAGGCATCACACCGCCTTCGCCCTGAATCGGTTCGACCACGATGGCGCAGGTGTGATCGTCGATCACCGCTTTTACCGCCGCCAGATCGTTGAAGGGAACATGCACGATATCAGCCGGTTTCGGGCCAAAGCCGTCGGAGTATTTCGGCTGACCACCCACGGATACGGTAAACAGCGTGCGCCCGTGGAAAGCGTTATGGAAGGCGATGATTTTGCTTTTGAACGGACTGTGTTTTTTGCAGGCGTAGTAGCGCGCCAGCTTAAACGCGGCTTCGTTAGCTTCGGCACCGGAGTTACCAAAGAACACGCGATCAGCAAAGGTCGCGGCAATCAGTTTGCTCGCCAGACGCAACGCCGGTTCATTGGTGAACACGTTGCTGGTGTGCCACAGGGTTTCCCCCTGGGTTTTCAGTGTCTCCACCAGCGCCGGATGGCAGTGGCCCAGCGCAGTCACCGCGATGCCGCCAGAGAAATCGATATATTCTTTGCCCTGTTGATCCCAGACTCGGCTGCCCTTGCCTTTTACCGGCACAAACTGCGCTGGTGCATAAACAGGCAAAATAACGTTATCGAACGTTTCCCGGGTTACCGCTAGCTTTTCTGCTGCCATTGCCTACCTCATCGGATTATTTGTTGAGCTGACGTGAAATTATAATCACAAAATATGCATAAAAAATCACACAAAGGCAAACACAACTTAAGTCTTCAGGAAATTCGCCAGAAGCTGATGGCCCTGCTCGCTGAGGATGCTTTCCGGGTGAAATTGCACCCCCTCGAGTGGCAGCGTTTTATGACGGAATCCCATGATCTCATCCGGTTCACCATCACGCAGGCTCCAGGCGGTAATTTCGAACTCTTCAGGGAGGGTCGCGCGCGCCACAATCAGCGAATGGTAACGGGTGACGTTGAGCGGATTATTTAACCCACGAAAAACACCGCTGTCGTTATGGCGAATCGCCGACGTTTTGCCGTGCATCACCTGACGCGCGCGTACCACCTGCGCGCCATACGCCTGGGCAATGGCCTGATGGCCGAGGCATACGCCAAGGATCGGTAAGCGGCCAGCAAAACGGCGGATCGCCGCCAGCGAGATGCCGGACTGATCCGGAGTGCAGGGGCCAGGCGAAATCACCAGATGAGTGAGCGGTAGCGCCTCCATTTCGTCGAGGGTGATGGCATCGTTGCGCACCACCCTGACGTCAGCACCCAATTGGCAAAAGTATTGGTAGAGATTCCAGGTGAAGGAGTCGTAATTATCGATTAACAGCAGCATAGCGCCCTCAGGCAGGTCAAACCGCCGCTATTCTACGCATTTTAGCGGGCGGGGCTTACCACTTTTGCAAACTGCGCACTGAGCAGAGTTAAATCGCCACCTACCGCCTCGCGAATCGCCGCACGCCAGCTATCACGGTCCAGTTTATCCCACGTCAGCAGATAGCCTGCGTGCAACGCCAGTTGCTCGAAGAAGATGCGTTGTGCGCGGCCATTCCCGGCCCGGAACGGATGCAGCACATAAATCTCGCAGTAGTAATGTGCCAGACGCCTGACAAATTCATCCTGCGCCAGATGGCTCAACCCGTCTTCATCCGCCAGCGCACTCATCAGGTTGTTACCCTCTTTCTCGATGTAGGCGCAGTGACAATATGGCGTCTCGTCGCTCCAGATATCTACCGTGCGCAGCTCACCGGCCCAACTGTAGAGATCCTGAAACAGGGTGCGATGAATATGACACAGCCATGGCATCCCTCTGCGCTGCGGCCCCAACTCCAGGGTGGCAAGCCGTGCCGCGCTGAACGCCAACTCGGCTTTACGCAATTGGGCGCTGTCGTGAATATCCAGGCGATTCTTCAGCACGCTGTCGTTATGCCACAGATAGGGATCGCGTACCGCCAGTGAGTTATCCGCCATATTGCCTCCTTAACGAGGTCAGCCGTTCGTCGGCCTGTTCAAGCGTAATGGCCGGTTCGCT
This sequence comes from Pantoea sp. X-Soil-TKNS-1279, assembly GCF_059730565.1. Classification (NCBI taxonomy): domain Bacteria; kingdom Pseudomonadati; phylum Pseudomonadota; class Gammaproteobacteria; order Enterobacterales; family Erwiniaceae; genus Pantoea; species Pantoea sp. X-Soil-TKNS-1279. The sequence goes on from NZ_AP035948.1 coordinate 3,980,115, forward strand.
CAGCATATAGCCCGCCAGACGGCAGCTGGCCTGATAGCTGGCAGCACGGCGCTGTTGCCACAGCGTGGCTTTCTGTTTGTCGGTCAGTTTGCTGGTCATAGAGCCTCCGGCAAGCAATTTGCCCTAAGTATAAGCAGCAAATATTCGCTTTGCCGGAGAGCGGCAGGAGGCGCCATCGCAAAATGGCGCGCAAAAAAATCAGGGCAGAACTTTGGCGGAGAGGATAACGATCGGTTTTGACGGCACATTCTGGTACGGACCCACATCTTTGGTCGGCACCTGAGAAATCTTATCGGCTACGTCCATTCCTTTCACAACTTTACCAAATACCGCATAGCCAAAATCACGCTGGCCGTGATCAAGGAAGGCGTTGTCGGTAACGTTAATAAAGAACTGGCTGGTTGCGCTGTCTTTCTCCGCAGTACGCGCCATCGCGATGGTGCCGCGCAGGTTACGCAGGCCGTTATCTGCCTCGTTTTTGATTGGCGCGTTGGTTTGCTTCTGCTGCATATCCGTGGTGAAACCGCCACCCTGCACCATGAAGCCAGGGATCACGCGATGGAAAATGGTGTTGTTGTAGAAACCATTGTTGACGTAATCAACAAAGTTTTTCACCGACACCGGGGCTTTCTGGTTATTCAGTTCGAGTTCGATATTACCCGCAGAGGTGGTGAGCAGAACGTGAGTATCGCCTTTTGCCGCCAGGGCAGAAGCGGAAACAGATGAGAGCGCTAACAGGGCAACTGCCGCTGTCAAAGTACGTTTAAACATGAAAGATTCCTTACCATGAAGTGCAAGCTCAAAACGAGATTGATTGTAAAGAGCATGTAATACAAGAGCCAGCGTTTTACCTATATTTACGCGGCAGCGGCAAATGCCCGAAATTCGGCGCTACGCAATCATTTGCGTGACGCAAATCACACTATTAGTGAAATCTAATAACCTTATTTCACTCTTTGTTTATTAAGATCACAGTTGCATTTACAATTCATGACACTTTTTGCCAACTTCGGTGCTCAAAACAGGTCCCCCACATGACAAACCGTAATCGTATTGGCCTTACCTGGATCAGCTTTTTCTCTTATGCGCTGACGGGCGCACTGGTGATTGTGACCGGGATGGTACTGGACAATATTGCACAGTATTTCCGGCTGCCGATCTCGGAAATGAGTAACACCTTCACCTTTCTCAATACCGGCATTCTGGTCGCAGTATTCCTTAACGCCTGGCTGATGGTGATTGTGCCGTTAAAACGTCAGTTGATCTTTGGCTTCGTGCTGATGGTACTGGCGGTGTTTGGTCTGATGACCAGCCACAACCTGTCGGTGTTCTCACTGTGCATGTTTGTGCTTGGTGTGGTGAGCGGCATTACCATGTCGATCGGCACCTTCCTGATTACCCATCTGTACGATGGTCGCCAGCGCGGTTCACGCCTGCTGTTTACTGATTCCTTCTTCAGCATGGCCGGTACGCTGTTCCCGATTATCGCTGGCATCCTGCTGGCGCGCGCCCTGCCGTGGTACTGGGTTTACGCCTGCATTGGCGTTATTTATATCGCCATCTTCGTGCTGGCGCTGTGCGTTGAGTTCCCGGTTTTGAAAAACAACACCGAAACGCAGGCGGCGGAAAAAGAGAAATGGGGTATCGGCGTGCTGTTCCTGTCGATTGCCGCGCTGTGCTACATCCTCGGCCAACTGGGCTTCATCTCCTGGGTGCCGGAATACGCCACCAAAACCATGGGGATGGATATCGCTGCTGCCGGTCAGTTAGTAGGTAACTTCTGGACCGCCTATATGGTCGGCATGTGGGTGTTCAGCTTCCTGCTGCGCTTCTTCGATCTGCAACGTATCCTGATGGTACTGGCGGCGATTGCCACCGTGTTGATGTACTGGTTTGTCAGCACCAATGACGCCAATATGCTGCACTGGATCATCATGACACTCGGCTTCAGCTCCAGCGCTATCTACACCACCATCATCACCCTGGGTTCACTGCAAACCAAAGCCTCATCACCGAAGCTGGTCAACTTTATCCTGACTTGCGGTACCGTCGGCACCATGTTGACCTTTGTGGTCACCGGTCCGATTGTGGCGAAAGGCGGTGCGCATGCGGCACTGGCGACTGCTAACGGCTTATACGCCGTGGTGTTTGTGATGTGTGTACTGCTCGGCTTTGTCACTAAACATCGCCAGCACGGCCATATTACGCACTAACCTGCGCGGGCGGACGTCAGTCCGCCCTGCAACTCAACGCCGAAAGGTTACCGCTTCCGTTTCACCCAGATAGATCTCACTGCTTGCAGGCTCCGTTGCTGCCACCAGCTCGCCTTTACGCAACGAATAACGCACCGGCACCTGACGTCGCACCGCATCAAATCCGCTTTCGGCTGGCAGGATAATCAGGCTGGCATCATTACCCGGCTCCAGGCCATAACCGCTAAGTTGCATGGTTTTGGCGCTGTTGGTAGTGATTAGCTGCAACCCCGCATCAATCTGTTCATAACCCATCAACTGGCAGACATGCAGCCCCATATGCAGCACCTGCAACATGCTGGCGGTACCGAGCGGATACCAGGGATCAAACACATCGTCGTGACCAAAACAGACGTTGATATTCGCCTCCAGCAACTCCTTAACCCGGGTAATGCCGCGCCGTTTGGGGTAGCTGTCAAAACGGCCCTGCAAATGAATATTCACCAACGGGTTGGCGACAAAGTTGATACCTGACAGGCGCAGCAGACGGAACAGACGTGAGGTATAGGCATTGTTGTAGGAATGCATCGCCGTGGTATGACTGGCGGTCACTCTGCCCCCCATGCCATCGCGATGAGCCAGTGCCGCGACGGTTTCTACAAAACGCGACTGCTCATCATCGATTTCATCACAATGCACATCCACCAGCCGGTCGTAGCGACTCGCCAGCGCAAAGGCCTTGTGTAATGATTCAACGCCATACTCACGGGTAAATTCGTAATGGGGGATCGCTCCCACCACGTCTGCGCCGAGGCGCAGTGCCTCTTCCAGCAGGGCTTCGCCATTGGGATAAGAGAGAATACCTTCCTGCGGAAAGGCGACTATCTGGATATCAATCCACGGCGCCATCTCCGCTTTCACTTCCAGCATGGCTTGCAGCGCGGTCAGCGTCGGGTCCGAAACATCCACATGGGTACGCACATGCTGGATACCGTTAGCGATTTGCCATTTCAACGTCTGCTTTGCACGCTGCTTTACGTCATTATGACTCAGCAAAGCCTTACGCTCGGCCCAGCGTTCAATACCTTCGAACAGCGTGCCGGATTGATTCCACGCCGGTTCACCCGCGGTTTGCGTGGTATCGAGATGGATATGCGGTTCAATAAAGGGGGCGCTCGCCAGGCCGCCTTCGGCGTCGAGTACACCTTCCTGGGCGCTGCACTCGGCCGATTGTGGGACAATACGGGAAATTTTCCCCTGCCCGATTTCGATTTGCCACAACCCCTGCTGGCCGGGTAAACGCAGATTGTTGATCCATTGCAGCGACGTCTTAGCCATGCCCTTCTCCTGTAGAAACGCGACATCTTAAAATAGCGTCAATACCCGTCCCTTGCACATCCCCTGGCCGCACGATTTACCGCTAAGAGGTGAATGTTTTTAATATCAGTAACATACCTCTAAATGAGTATATAAAGAGGTATTTGATATGCATCAATAACCCCATTCTTGTAACGGCTAAGGTAGCCGCATACACCTTCGTTTTGGGGAAAATATGAGCAAATATCAGGTCGTCATTATTGGCAACGGCATGGTCGGCCACCGCTACATAGAAGAATTAATTGATAAGGCAGAACCCGGTCAATTTGCCATCACCGTTTTTTGTGAAGAACCGAGGGTCGCCTATGATCGCGTCCATTTGTCCGCTTATTTCACCCACCACAGCGCGCAAGCGCTTTCGCTGGTCAGTGCAGGCTACTACGAAAAACATCAGATCAACCTGCTGCTGGGTGAGCGCGCCATTGCTGTTGACCGCGACAAGCAACGGATTCATTCCAGTACTGGCCGTGTTGTGCCCTATGACACGCTAATCTTCGCTACCGGTTCTTACCCGTGGATCCCCCCGATTCAGGGAGCGGATGGCAGCGACTGCTTTGTTTATCGCACCATCGAAGACCTCGATGCCATTGCAGCCTGTGCACAGCACAGTCAACGCGGGGCCGTGATTGGCGGTGGCCTGCTCGGACTGGAGGCCGCTGGCGCATTACAAACTCTCGGTATTGAAACCCATGTGATCGAATTCGCGCCAGTGCTGATGGCAGAACAGCTCGATCATCAGGGTGGCGAACAGTTGCACCGTAAGATTGAGCAGATGGGCGTACAGGTGCACACCGGTAAGAATACGCACGAAATTGTCCACCATAGCCACGGGGGTAAAACGCTGCGCTTCAAGGATAACAGCTCGCTGGACGTCGATTTTATTGTGTTCTCGACCGGCATTCGCGCGCAGGACCAACTGGCGAAGCACTGTGGCCTGCCACTCGGCCCACGCGGCGGTATCGCCATTGATGATCGCTGTCAGACTCGCGACCCGGCCATCTTTGCCATCGGCGAATGCGCGGCATGGCAGAATCAGGTATTTGGCCTGGTGGCACCAGGCTACAAAATGGCCCAGGTAGCCAGCGATACCTTGCTGGGCCGCGACAATGCCTTCACCGGTGCCGATATGAGCGCCAAACTCAAGTTGTTGGGGGTAGATGTCGGTGGCATTGGCGATGCGCATGGCCGCACGCCAGGCGCACGCAGCTATGTCTGGCTCGACGAACAACAATCCATCTACAAACGCCTGATCGTCAGCGAAGATAACCAAACCCTGCTCGGCGCGGTGCTGGTGGGTGACACCAGCGACTACGGCAACCTGCTGCAACTGGCGCTGAATAAAATCCCCCTGCCAGCGCGCCCTGAGTTGCTAATCCTGCCCGCAGGTAGCGGTGAAAAACCGGCCATTGGGGTCGATGCACTGCCTGATAACGCACAGATTTGCTCCTGCTTCGACGTCAGCAAAGGCGATATTGTTAGCGCCGTGAAAAAAGGCTGTCACACCGTGGCAGCACTCAAGGCAGAAACCCGCGCAGGAACCGGTTGCGGTGGCTGCCTTCCACTGATCACCCAAGTGTTGAATGCCGAGCTGAGCCGTCAGGGTGTCGAGGTGAAAAACCATCTGTGCGCTCACTTCCCTTACTCACGCCAGGAGTTGTACCACCTGATCCGCGTGGAAGAGATAACTTCGTTCGACGCGCTACTGGCGAAGTACGGGCAGGGTTATGGTTGTGAGGTGTGTAAACCCACCATCGGTTCGTTGCTGGCCTCCTGCTGGAATGAGCACATCCTTCAGCCACAACTGACCCCCTTGCAGGACAGCAACGATCTGTTCCTCGGCAATATCCAGAAAGACGGTACCTACTCAGTGATCCCGCGCTCACCCGGCGGGGAAATCAGCCCGGATGGGTTGATGGCAATTGGCCAAGTGGCGCGTCAGTACCATCTCTACACCAAAATCACCGGCTCACAGCGTATTGGCCTGTTCGGCGCACAGCGCGACGATCTTCCGGCTATCTGGACACAGCTGATCGCCGCAGGCTTTGAAACCGGGCAAGCCTACGCTAAAGCGTTACGTATGGCGAAAACCTGCGTTGGCAGCACCTGGTGCCGCTACGGTGTCGGTGACAGCCTTGGCTTCGGCATCGAACTGGAAAACCGCTACAAAGGCATCCGTACCCCACACAAAATGAAGTTTGGCGTCTCCGGTTGCACACGCGAATGCGCTGAAGCCCAGGGCAAAGACGTTGGTGTGATCGCCACTGAACAAGGCTGGAACCTGTATGTCTGCGGCAACGGCGGCATGAAACCACGCCATGCCGACCTGCTGGCCGCTGACCTCGATCGTGACACGCTGCTACATTATCTGGACCGCTTTATGACGTTCTACATCCGCACCGCTGACCGCCTGCAACGAACCTCGGTATGGCTGGAAAATATGGAAGGCGGCATTGATTATCTGCGCAGCGTCATCGTCGATGACAAGCTCGCCCTGAACAGCCAACTGGAGAGCGAAATTACGCGTCTGCGCAGCCTGGTGGAATGCGAATGGGCCGCAACGGTCAGGGATGCGAAGCCGCAGGCGCACTTCGCCACCTTTATCAACAGCAGCCAACGCGATCCGTTGATACAGAATATCAACCTGCGCGATCAACATCGCCCGGCGCGCCCTGCCGAACGCATTGCCGTTAACCTGATTGAGGAGGCCGACCTGTGAGCCAGTGGCATGCCGTATGTGAACTTAACCAAATTCTGCCCGCCACTGGCGTATGCGCACTGGTGCGAGGGCAACAAATCGCCATTTTCCGTCCCCACGATGATGAGCAACTGTTTGCCCTGAGCAACATCGATCCCTTTGCCGCAGCCAGCGTATTGTCGCGCGGCATCATTGCTGAGCATCAGCAGACGCTATGGGTTGCCAGCCCGCTGAAAAAACAACGTTTCCGCCTGAGCGACGGGTTGTGTCTTGAGGATGAAGCGCGGTCAGTGGCGAGCTATCCGGTGCGCGTCAGCCAAGGCCGGGTTGAAATCTGCGTCTGAAAAAATTCTTTTACTTTCTGAGACATGACTATGTTTACTGACACCCTGGAAAAATGCGCCGCCAATGCGGCGCGCATTGCGCGCACCACCCAACACAATCCACTGGCCTTCTGGATCAGTGCTGCGATGGCAGGTGCCTACGTCGGGCTGGCGATTATCCTGATCTTCACTCTGGGCAATCTCGCCGATCCGGCCTGGCGACCACTGATTATGGGGGCGACCTTTGGCCTGGCATTGACGCTGGTCATCATCGCCGGTTCGGAGTTGTTTACCGGTCACACCATGTTCCTCACCATTGGCGTCAAAGCAGGCAGCATTCGCGCCGGTCAGATGTGGTGTATTCTGCCGCAAACCTGGCTCGGCAACCTGATCGGTTCGGTGGCCGTAGCGTTGATGTATTACTACGCGGCGGGCGCGCTGTTGCCCAATGCGGGTTCATTGATCCACAGCGCGGCTCTGGCGAAAACCACGCAAACCGCCAGCGCATTGTTCTTTAAGGGTGCGTTGTGTAACTGGCTGGTTTGCCTCGCGATCTGGATGGCAGTTCGCACCGAGGGGACGGCAAAGATCCTCGCTATCTGGTGGTGTCTGCTGGCCTTTATCGCCTCTGGCTATGAACACTCTGTCGCGAATATGACGCTCTTTGCGTTGTCCTGGTTTGGTCAGCATAATGCCGACCTGACTTTAGCGGGTATCGGTCACAACCTGTTGTGGGTAACGCTGGGTAATATGTTCTCCGGCATGGTGCTGATGGGGCTTGGTTACTGGTACGCCACGCCGCAGGCACAACGACCACGGGCAGCATCCCAGACCAGAGAACTTAAATCCGCATAATATTTTTCACACCAATGTCCGTAGCGGCGCGATAAATCGCGACGCTACGGATCACAGCAGCACTCTTTTAGGATGAGCTATGGATTACTTTCCCCTGTTTTGCCGTCTTCAGGGCAAACGTTGTTTGCTGGTCGGCGGCGGTGATGTCGCGGAACGCAAAGCACGCTTGCTGCTGGAGGCCGGTGCTGATTTGCACGTTGGCGCGCTGGATTTTTCCCCTGCTTTCTTACAGTGGGAACAACAGGGGAAAGTGGTGTTATGGCAAGGCGCGTTCACTGAAGAGTGGCTGGCAGACTGCTGGCTGGTGATTGCCGCCACCAACGATGATGCAGTGAATCAACAGGTGGGCGCAGCCGCCGAAGTTCGCCGTATCTTTTGCAATCTGGTCGATGCCCCTGAGCAGGCCAGCGCCATCATGCCCTCCATCGTCGACCGTTCACCGTTGATGATCGCCGTATCGAGCGGTGGTCGCGCACCGGTGCTGGCTCGTCTGTTGCGAGAGAAGCTGGAGGCGATGCTGCCACAGCATCTGGGCCAACTGGCTACACTGGCCGGTTCACTGCGCCAACGGGTGAAAAATCGCTTTAGCAGCATCGCTCAGCGTCGTCATTTTTGGGAACGCTTCTTTGCCAGCGATCGTCTGGCGCAAACGCTGGCAAACGGTGATCATCCCCGCGCGGAGGCGCTGGTCGAGACGCTGTTTGATGCGCCGCTGTCACAACAAGGTGAGGTGGTGCTGGTCGGTGCCGGGCCTGGCGATGCGGGACTGCTGACGCTGAAAGGCCTGCAACATATCCAGCAGGCGGATGTGGTGGTGTATGACCGTTTGGTATCCGATCCGATACTCAATCTGGTACGACGCGATGCGGAGCGTATTTTTGTCGGCAAACGCGCCGGTCACCACTGTGTGCCGCAGGCGGAAATTAATCAGTTGCTGTTGGAGCAGGCGCAGCGTGGTAAACGCGTGGTGCGCCTCAAAGGTGGCGATCCCTTTATCTTTGGTCGTGGCGGCGAGGAGCTGGAGGTGTTGGCGCAGCATCATATCCCGTTTAGCGTGGTGCCAGGGATTACCGCAGCATCGGGTTGTGCGGCTTACAGCGGCATTCCGCTCACCCACCGCGATCATGCGCAGAGCGTGCGTTTTGTCACCGGCCATTTGCAGCAGCATGGCGACATTGAGTGGCAAAAATTGGCCGCCGAGCAGCAAACGCTGGTGTTTTATATGGGTCTGACGCAGGCACCTGAGATCCAGCGCCAATTGATGTCACATGGCATGGACGCGGAGATGCCGGTAGCGCTGGTGCAAAACGGCACCACCCCACAGCAGCGCGTTGCCACCGGCACGCTGGGTGCACTGGCCGCGCTGGCGCAGCAGTTTACCAGCCCGGCGCTGATTATTGTCGGTCGCGTGGTCGGACTGCGCGATCGGCTACGCTGGTTCTGAGAAACAAAAACGGCGGATCCTCATGGCCCGCCGTTTCACCTTTGCTGCGTTAGCGCTTATGGCTGAGCAACAAAGCCAACCGCTTCGTATACCTTCTTCAGCGTCTCCTGCGCATGTGCTCGGGCTTTGGCCGCACCATCACGCATCACCTGATTGAGGAACTCTTCATCATTGCGGTAGCGGTTGTAACGCTCCTGCAACTCGGTCAGCATGCCTGAAACCGCATCAGCAACGGCGCCTTTCAGGTGGCCATACATCTTACCTTCGAACTCCTGCTCAAGTTCCGGGACGGGTTTGCCCGTTACACCCGAGAGAATATCCAACAGGTTCGATACCCCGGCCTTCTCTTTGATGTCGTAGCGCACCACTGGCGGCTCTTCAGAGTCGGTCACCGCGCGTTTGATTTTCTTCACCACCGATTTCGGATCTTCCAGCAGGCCGATCACGTTGTTACGGTTGTCGTCGGATTTCGACATCTTCTTAGTCGGCTCCAGCAGCGACATTACGCGTGCACCCGATTTCGGAATAAAGGGCTCCGGCACTTTGAAGATGTCGCCATACAGCGCGTTAAAACGCTGGGCGATGTCGCGGCTCAGCTCCAGATGCTGCTTCTGATCTTCACCCACCGGGACCTGATTGGTCTGATACAGCAGGATATCGGCCGCCATCAGCACCGGATAGTCAAACAGACCGGCATTGATGTTCTCTTCATAACGTGCAGATTTGTCTTTGAACTGCGTCATGCGGCTCAACTCACCGAAGTAGGCGTAGCAGTTGAGGATCCAGCTCAGCTGAGCATGCTCCGGGACATGCGACTGAACAAAGATGGTGCTTTTGTTCGGATCGATGCCACAGGCAAGATACAGCGCCAGAGTATCCAGCGTCGCTTTACGCAGCGCGGCGGGGTCCTGGCGAACGGTAATGGCGTGCAGATCGACGATGCAGTAAATGCAGTGGAAATCATCCTGCATCTGCACCCACTGACGCAGCGCACCCATGTAGTTGCCAATGGTCAGTTCACCGGAAGGCTGGGCGCCGCTGAAAACGATGGGTTTGCTCATGCTTATATCCTGATAATCACAGCCCGAGTGCGGGCAAAAGTTCGTCAAAAGAGTCGAGTGTTAAATCGGGTTGGCTGCTGGCGATGGGTTCGCCGTAGTTGTAACCAAAGGTCATGCCAATGTTCGGTACGCCTGCTGCCTGGGCTGCGAGGATATCATTGCGTGAATCGCCAACAAACAGCAATTGCTGTGGCAACACACCAAATCGTCCCAGTACGAGGAAAATCGCTGCCGGATGCGGTTTTTTCACTACCACATCATCGCCACCAATAATCAGAGAGAAGTAGTCAGCGATGCCCAGCGAAGCCAGCAGAGGGGCAACAAACGGCGTCGGTTTATTGGTGACGATAGCCAGCGGCAAGCCCTTTTCTGCCAATTTTGCCAGTGTGGCTTTTACCTGGGGGAACAGCGTACTGCCCGCTTCCACGGTTTCGGCGTAATACTTATCGAACAACGTGCGCGCATCACGCTGTTCATTTTCCTGCGGTTCGCGGCCCAGTGCCCAGGTCAGCGCACGGGTCATCATCACATCGGCACCGTTACCAATCCAGGTTGAGGCACGCGCTACACCTGGCGGCGGCAACTGCAAATCACCCAGGGCATGATCGATGGCTTGGGCCAGTCCCGGTGCGCTGTCCACCAGCGTACCATCCAGATCAAACGCCAGGGCGCGAATATCAGTGAAATGAGCCATTTACCTTCTCCAGTTCGCTGCGCATCGCATCGATCACTTTTTTGTAATCGGGGTGACCAAAAATGGCGGAACCGGCGACAAACATATCCGCACCGGCTGCGGCAATCTGGCCGATGTTGTCGATCTTCACACCGCCATCCACTTCCAGACGGATATCGTAGCCGCTCTGATCAATGAGACGACGCGCCTGACGCAGTTTATCCAGCGTACCGGGAATGAAAGACTGACCGCCAAAGCCAGGGTTAACCGACATCAGCAGGATGATATCCAGCTTATCCATCACATAATCGAGATAGCTGAGTGGCGTTGCCGGGTTAAACACCAGACCCGCTTTACAACCGTGTTCTTTGATCAGTTGCAGCGTGCGGTCAACATGTTGGCTGGCTTCGGGGTGAAAAGTAATGTAGCTGGCACCGGCTTTGGCAAAGGCCGGGATAAGTTCATCCACCGGTTTAACCATCAGATGCACATCGATCGGTGCGGTGATGCCGTAATCGCGCAATGCTTTCAGCACCATCGGCCCCATCGTCAGATTGGGAACGTAGTGGTTATCCATCACATCGAAATGCACCACATCGCCGCCTGCCGCCAGCGCTTTGGCGGTGTCTTCGCCCAGACGGGCAAAGTCAGCAGACAGGATTGAAGGGGCCAGTAAAAATTGTTTCATCCGATTCTCCCAATTTTGTGCGCCAGCACGAGCTGGCGTAATGCGTTGGTCGCGGACGAAACAGGCTAGCGGAAAAGCGCCAGCAGTTCGTCAACCTGAGTGCGACCACTTATGCTTCGGCTGATGGAACGCCGGGCTTTAACAACATGTAATACCGCATTCCGATACCACTCACGCGTCAGCAGGGTATCGTGGTTGGAAATTAATACCGGAATCTGATTCTCTTTTGCCAGCTGGCCCGCCAGTTCTGCCAAATGCTGCTGCTCGCGCATACTGAAGCTGTTGGTATGGTAGGCAGTAAAGTTGGCCGTCGCCGACAAGGGCGCATACGGCGGATCGCAATACACCACCGAGCCTTTGTGTGCGCGGTTCAGAGTAACATCGTACGATTCGCAGACAAAAGTGGCTTTTTGCGCCCGTTCAGCAAACCACAGCAGTTCCGCTTCCGGAAAATAAGGTTTGCGATAACGGCCAAAAGGCACATTAAACTCACCGCGCAAATTGTAGCGGCACAGGCCGTTATAACCGTGACGATTGAGATACAGAAACAGCAAGGCGCGCTGATACACATCACGACTGGCGTTAAAGGCCACCCGCTGCGCGTAGTAGAACTCTGCGTTGTTGACTTCCGGTGTGAATAACTTACGCGCATCGTCGATAAATTCCGTGGTGCGGGTTTTGACGATGTTGTACAGGTTGATCAGGTCACTGTTGATGTCAGCCAGATGATAACGGTCATAATCCGTGTTGAGAAACACAGAACCGGCACCAACAAATGGCTCAATCAGGCAGTCGCCTTGCGGCAAGTGACGACGAATGTCATCAAGGAGCGGGTATTTCCCTCCGGCCCATTTCAGGAAAGCGCGATTTTTTTTCATGCTGTCGTGGTTATTACATCTTAATTATTGGCTGTGGCGGTACCGACAGCAGCTTTGCGCTTAAAACGGGGCCACAGTGACGCGGCCCCACAATGATTACTCGCTTTCTTTTTTCACCTGGCTCAGGGGTTTCACCCACGGGTTCTGCGCGCGCACTTCGGCAGGCAGCGAAGAGACTGCACGTTTGGCATCTGCGGGGGTAGCGTAGGAGCCACTTACCAGCACATACCAGGGCTGACCATTACGGGTGGTTTTATACACATGATAGCCGCTCAGATTCTGTTTCTTCGCCCAGGCATTCAGGCTTTCCGCTTTCGAAGCGCCACTCAGCTGCAACGTATAGTTACCGCCAGGCAGAGACTTACTGGCTCCACTGCTGACCGGTGCGGCGTTATGCGTGACTGTCGACTGCGGTTTGCTCTCGCGTACGGCTGGCTTGCTGGCCGTCGGGGCTTTATGCGTTGGGGTATGGGTTTCACGCTGGCTGCTGGCACGCGGCTTTTCTTCACGCGCGATCGGCGGGGAAATGGCTTTACCACTGCCGCTTACCGTCGCGGGAGCCGTAGGCAATGAACTGTTGCCCTGCGCACCCTGTGCTGCGCTATCCACCTGGCCCTGCTGATTATTCAGTGCAGTATTGAGATCGCCTGGCAGGGTCACACGTTGCTGATTCGCCGGCGTGTCTACCGGTGCAGCCTGCGTCGGCGTTGATGACACAGGAGGCATAGTGATGGATTGTGAGCCGTTGTCAGCGGTTGGCGCATTCGCGGCGGGTTGTGACGCGCTGCCTTCCGGCGCTGGCGTCGTGTTCTGCTGGCCGCTCATGGAGGTGGAACCGGAGAGATCAATATTCTTTTCCGCGCCGCCAGAAGCCGGAGCTGGGCTGTTACTTCCTGCGGTATTCGCTGGCTTGCTTTCATCCGGGCCGTTCAGTGCCGAACCAATACCCAGTACCAGCAATAACAGAACCAGAATCCCGATACCCATCATCATATGCTGACGGGAAACCGGTACTTTTACTTTTGGCGCAGACGACGATTTGCGGGGCCGTGTGGGGCGACGGTCACTGGCATCAGGTTTTAACTCGTCTTCCGGTTTAAACTCATCCATTTAGCCTCCTCCGTAAAACGGCACGCATCCGACGCGCCGCATCACCACTCTTTTCTTTACCCGGCGGGTATTATAATGATTTCTGACAATCGTTAATTGCAGCCAGCACCATATCATGTGCTACGCCTGCACGCACTTCAGAGCGACCGATAGCGAGAGGCAGCACCAGACGCAGTTCGCCCGCCAGTACTTTTTTATCACGCATCATATGCGGCAAATACTCTTCCGCCGCCATGCTTTCCGGACCATGCACTGGTAAACCGGCACGCAGCAACAACGCAATGATGCGATCAGTATCCGCCGCACTGAACTGACCAAGACGTTCAGCGGTACGCGCAGCCATCACCATGCCTGCGGCAACCGCTTCACCGTGCAGCCAGTTGCCGTAACCCATATGGGCTTCAATGGCATGACCAAAAGTATGGCCCAGATTCAGCAACGCGCGCAGACCGGTTTCACGTTCATCAGCGGCCACGACTTCGGCTTTCAGCTCGCAGCAGCGGCGAATACAGTAAGCCATGGCTTTTTCATCCAGCGCCAGCAGAGCATCAAGATTTTGCTCCAGCCACTGGAAAAAATCACCATCAAGAATGATGCCGTATTTGATCACTTCCGCCAGGCCTGACGCCAGTTCACGCGGCGGCAGTGTGGCAAGGCAATCGGTATCAACCACCACGGAGGCAGGCTGATAAAACGCGCCTATCATGTTTTTGCCGAGCGGATGGTTAACGGCGGTCTTACCACCAACGGAAGAATCCACCTGAGAAAGCAAGGTCGTCGGTACCTGAATAAAACGCACGCCGCGCTGATAGCTGGCCGCAGCGAAACCGGTGAGATCACCAATCACACCACCGCCCAGCGCAATCAGCGTGGTATCGCGGCCATGCGGCTTCTGCAACAAGGCGGTAAACACCTCATCCATCACCGCCAACGTTTTATACTGCTCACCATCGGGCAGGATCACCTGATCCACTTTCACCCCTGCTGCACTCAGCAGTGCCGACAGCTTCTGCAAATAGATCGGCGCCAGCGTCTGGTTGGTGACCAGCATCGCATTGTCACCGGCTTTCAGCGGCCAAAAAGAAGCCGGATCGTTAAACAGCCCGGCAGCAATGGTGATGGGATAACTACGATCCCCGAGCGAGACAGTGATCTTCTCCATGATGACCGATACCTATGACTTAGCCCTCAGGCGCTGGATCAACTTTTTTCCAGCATATTGATGATCTGATTTGCCACTACTTTTGCACTTTGATCGTCAGTGCGGATAGTGACATCAGCGATCTCTTCATAAAGCGGGTTGCGTTCGTCTGCCAGCGCTTCCAGTACTTCACGCGGCGGCGAGTCAACTTGCAGTAATGGGCGCTTTTTATCACGCTGCGTACGAGCAAGTTGCTTTTCGATGGTGGTTTCGAGGTAGACGACCACACCGCGGGCGGAGAGACGATTACGGGTTTCTCGGGATTTGACGGAACCGCCACCGGTAGCCAGCACGATGCCCTGCTTCTCGGTCAGTTCATTGATAATCTTTTCTTCACGATCGCGGAAACCCGCTTCGCCTTCAACGTCAAACACCCAGCCCACATCCGCTCCGGTACGTCGCTCAATTTCCTGATCGGAATCGAAAAATTCCATATTGAGTTGCTGAGCTAACTGACGACCAATAGTGCTTTTGCCGGCACCCATCGGCCCAACCAGAAAGATATTGCGTTTCTCTGCCATTTTGTCGGTATTACTAAGAATTCGTTGATGATACCCCGCGTTCAGCTTTTGCTGGCGGGACAGGAACTGAGACCTCATGAGCGTTAGCAAGAGTCAGACGAAAAATTATCTCAACACTCATGGCCGTTTGGCAACCGAATAAATTGCCCCCGGCGACCTCATAACAGGACCGGTCTGTGGTTCGCGAGACGGTAACGCACCTCCGCTACCCCTTGAACTTCAGGATATATGTTCATCTGACGCCAGTATCGCTTGTGACTGACGCCCATCGGGAGATTTTTTGTCGCGTTCCGTTACACCGTTTAAAAATCGCTAAACCTTGTAAGCTAATTCCTGTCCTGCGTCAACGCAGTTGGCATCACAGAGCGAATTTTCCTCTTTATCCGGTCGTAAGCGCTGCTTCCCTGACCAGTCTGGGAGTAATGAAGATCACCAGTTCCTTTTTCTTCCGCTCATCCGTTTGATGACGAAAAAGATTTCCCACCACCGGTAACTGACCCAGCCAGGGGACGCGATTTTCGTTTTGCGCCCGCTGCTGCTGAAAAATTCCCCCCAGAGCCAGGGTTTCACCATCACGCAGCGTGACCTGGGTGTCGATTTCCTGCTTATCAATACTTAAGGTTTGATGCTCACCCGTGTTGATACTGCGGCCCGGCATGTTCTGGCTCAGGCGAAGTTTTAACTGAATACGGCCATTGCCGAGTACCACCGGCGTCACCTCCATACCCAGGACCGCCTCCTTAAATTCGATGGCAGTCGCACCGCTGTTACCGGATTTCACCTCATAAGGAATTTCAGTTCCCTGTTTAATGGTGGCGGTTTGCTGATGCGAGGTAAAAAGCCGTGGGCTGGCGATGATTTCAATCTGGCTTTCCTGCTCCAGCGCACTCAGTTCAAGATTGAGCAAATCACCTCCCACCTGTCCCAGTGTCACCCCCATGCGAAAGGCGGGATTGCTTACCGCCAGCGGAATCGCCAACTGCGGATTACGCAGGGCTTGCGTGACCTCTTCCGCCGGTGAGATCCCCCAATTTACCCCCAGCTCGCGCAAATGCTCCTCGCTGATGGTCACGATATGGGCTGATAACTCGACCTGCTCCAGTGGCAGGTCCAGAGCTTTTAGCCAGCTTACGGTGTTCTGCAACGCCTCGGGCGTGTCGCGCAGCAACAAACTGTTGGTGCGGCTGTCCACGGTGACACTGCCGCGCGAGGTCATTAGCGAACGCTCGGTTTGCAAGCTACGTGCAGCATCACTGGCATTGGCGTAATAAAAAGTGACCGTCTGCTGTGTCAATGCGATATGTTGCTGTTGTTCCTCACGTTCCGCCTGGATTTTTTGCGCCTGCCACTGCTGCCAGCTTTCCGGATAAACCAGCAGCACGTCTTCTTCCTGTACCACGCTCAGTCGCGCCAGTCGGGCAACCAGCGCCAGAGCACGTTGCCAGTCGACATTTTCCAGTCGTAGGGAGAGCCGCCCTTCAACCCCCGGAGCAATCAGCAAATTAGTTTGCTGATAATCCGCCAGCGCCTGAAAAATGTTTTCAACTGGGGCATCGTCAAAAACCAGACTCAATTTCTGTTCACTGGCGTGCAATGGCGCGTTCAGACACAGCACCACCAGCATCCATAGCGTCTTCCGTGACATAGAAACCTCCTTTTATACGAAACTGTATTTGCTGTGGTGAACAACTCTGTTCAGCCAGCAATAGTAATGAGCGTGCCGTGAGGTGTTGCACACGCCAGGGCGTTTGGGGCAACTGCATCTGTTGCTCCAATCTGACATTTTTACCCTGTGGTGAGCGCAGCCAGGCAACATAGTGATCAGGGATACCGACGATGCCTTGCAACCGCCACCCTTGCGGTGGGTCTATCGTGGACTGGCAGAATACAGGTGCCATCGGTTGGAAAGGGTCCCGCGCCAGTACCGCTGGACTGCCCAACAGGAAACACAGCAGCACGCTAACCCTCATCGCGGCTCTCCAGCCAAAGTTGCGTCATCAGCGTTCCCTGATCTGCCTGAAGTTGAAAACGTTCCGGCACGGGCAACGCCGTATGCGCCAGTTCAGCAAACAGCGGCGTAAATTGCTGCCAGTTCAGTTTGAGGACAATATGCTGCGGCTGGCTTTCCGGCTGCCAGGCTTCCAGTTGCGTTCCCCTTGCCGCCAGTAGAGTTTCAAGTAATTGGGGTGGACTGAAGGTGGCAGGTTGTTGCAGCTCACTGATCTCAACCAGCAACTCAGCAACGGTCGGATGCAACGCAAGTTGTTGCAAGCGCTGCTGCTCAAGTTGTGCCTGCTGTACCAATTGGCGCTCTTGCCCGGCACGCGTCTGCTGTTGCGGTAATAGCACCACCAACCACCCCAGCGCCAAAACCAGCAGTGGCAACGCCAACAGCAAGGCGGCACGCCACGGTAGCGCCAGATGCATCAGGCGCTTAAGCCCTTCATTCACCTTTCACCTCCACCACCTGTGCGCGTAAGGTAAAACGGTAATGGCCATCTGGCTGACGCTGCACGTTCCCCTGACGAATCACCGGGAACAGTGGCACTTTCGCCAGCAGGCGGCGAAAATCGCCAATCGCCGCCATGCTCGACGCCAGCCCTTCCAGCACCAGTTGCCCTTGCCTGCGCTCCATGCGGCTCAGCCACAACGTTTCCGGCATCAGTTCGGGTAATTGCTGCCAGAACTGCTGCCAGGCCAAATGCTGCAATTGCCGCGTCTGTTGCTGGCGTTGCGTTTGTATTAAAGCATCACGTTGCAGCCGCAACCGCTGTTGATCACTTAGCTGTTGATCAAGCTCGCCAAGTCGTTGTGCGAGTTGTTGTTGCTCAGCCTGGTGCTGCTGACTGACAAGATATCCGCGCCAGCCACACAGCAGTAAAATCAGCAGGCTGATACCAAAACCACTCGCCAGGAACATCAGGCTCTGTTGACGCTGACGCCGCCACTGTTGGAGACGCCAGGGAAGTAGATTAACTGTCAGCATCAGGCATCCTCCGGGCGTAATGCCAGACCGAGTGCGAGAGTGTAATCCCCTTCGTTGTCCGGGAGGGGTAACTGCAAATAATGCAGCAGCGAAAAGGGTTGAACCGCGGTGAATCCCGTCATGGGTGTGGTACTTAACGCGGATTCCATCTCTGGAAATGTCGCTTGCAAATACGCCAGAGAGAGGGGTTCCGTACTCGCCCCCGAAGTAGCCGTAGAGCCTGCCAGATACCACAGCCAGTGGTCGGTTAATGGGTGAATCAATAATTGCTGATGACGCAAAGGTAAACGCCATGCCACCTGTGCCAGTGCGAGGTTGTTTAATTCGAACACATCAGGTTGCAAACCGGCCTGCTGCAATGGTTCGAGCCATTGTGTGATCACTTCACGCCGTGCCGCAGTGATGCATAACTGGGTTGATGAAGAAGATGCACGATAATCCAGAGCCAACGATGCCGGTTCTACCGGGAATAAGCGCTGCGCCGATGCCTGAACATAACGATTTAGCGCCGGTTCACGTAGCGTGACGTCAGGTAGCGGCAACGAGCGTTGCAGAACCAGCTGTGGCGGCAAGCCAATGCGCAATGAATATCGACCTGGCAACTGACATCGCCACTGCTTCAGCGCCGCCAATAACGCGGGGGATGACTGGAGCACGCCATTCTTCAACGTATCTTCAGGCAGCGTCTGCTGTTGCCAGGACCTGAGCTGCCAACCCAGGCGGCGGCGCTGGATCGCCACCGCACAAAATTTCCCATTCTGAATATCCAGGCCAATTTGCCAGCGCTGAAAAGCCATGCGCGCGATCTCCTTATCGTTAGAGGTAAATAGCTGAAATATCTCGTATCCTCGGAGGGGCGCTGCTGCCTAAACTCTCAGGTTAGCCGTCAGGGGGCAGTGCGCCTGTCTCAAAAGTCGTCCCCTGGAGGACTTGAAGTATGCCGGGTATATCAAAGCGTCAGGCTTGCCTTTATACTACCGCGCGATTGTTTATAAACTGCCCAAACGACAACAGATGGGAAATCTCAGGTGAAGTTCGTAAAGTATTTATTAATCCTTGCAGTGTGTTGCATCTTGCTGGGAGCCGGCTCGATTTATGGTTTGTACAAATACATAGAGCCGCAGTTGCCCGACGTGAACACATTAAAAGATGTGCGCCTGCAAACCCCGATGCAGGTTTACAGTGCGGATGGCGAGCTTATCGCCCAGTACGGTGAAAAACGCCGTGTGCCGCTCACCCTGCAACAAATGCCGCCTGAGCTGATCAAAGCGTTCATTGCCACCGAAGATAGCCGTTTCTACGAGCATCATGGCGTTGATCCAGTGGGTATTTTCCGTGCTGCCAGCATTGCGCTGGTGTCCGGCCATGCCTCTCAGGGTGCCAGTACCATTACCCAGCAGCTCGCACGTAACTTCTTCCTCAGTCCGGAACGCACACTGATGCGTAAGATTAAGGAAGCGTTTCTGGCGATTCGCATCGAACAGCTGCTGAGCAAAGATGAGATTCTCGAGCTGTACCTCAATAAAATTTACCTCGGTTACCGCGCCTACGGCGTCGGTGCTGCCGCTCAGGTTTATTTTGGCAAGTCAGTCGATCAACTGTCGCTGAGTGAGATGGCGATGATTGCCGGTCTGCCGAAAGCGCCCTCCACTTTCAACCCGCTTTACTCGCACCAACGTGCGCTGGCGCGTCGTAACGTGGTGCTGTCGCGTATGCTGGATCAGAAATACATCACCCAGCAGCAGTACGACGACGCCCGTAACACCCCGCTGGCGGCCAGCTATCACGGCCCGGAAATCGCCTTTGCTGCACCTTATCTGAGTGAGATGGTGCGTCAGGAAATGGTGAAACGTTACGGTGACAGTGCCTACGAAGATGGTTACAAGGTCTACACCACCGTGACGCGTCGTTTACAGGAAGCGGCACAGCAGGCGGTACGCAATAACGTGATGGCGTATGACATGCGCCACGGTTATCGCGGCCCCACCAACGTGTTGTGGAAAGTGGGTGAAGCCAGTTGGGATAAAACCCGCATTCAGAATGCCCTGAAAGACCTGCCGCTGTACGGCCCACTTAACCCGGCGGTTGTCACCAACGTCAGCAATGATGAAGCCACTGCGATGCTGAAAGATGGCAGCAGCGTGTCACTGACGATGGCAGGTGTGCGCTGGGCGCGTGCTTACAAATCCGACATGCTGCAAGGCCCTACGCCGCGTAGCGTGTCGCAGGTGTTGCAGACGGGTCAGCAGATTTGGGTGCGCAAAGTCGACAACGACTGGTGGCTGGGTCAGGTACCTGTGGTGAACTCCGCACTGGTGTCGCTCAATCCTGAAGACGGTGCGGTTCGCGCGCTGGTGGGTGGTTTTGACTTTAATCAGAGCATGTTTAACCGCGCTACCCAGGCACTGCGTCAGGTCGGTTCCAACATTAAACCATTCCTGTACACCGCAGCGATGGACCGTGGTCTGACACTGGCGTCAATTCTCAACGATGTCCCAATTTCTCGCTGGGATGCGGGTGCCGGCACCGACTGGCGACCGAAAAACTCGCCGCCAACCTATGACGGACCGATTCGTCTGCGCCAGGGCTTAGGCCAGTCGAAAAACGTGGTAATGGTGCGTGCCATGCGTGCGATGGGCGTTGATTACGCTGCACAGTATCTGCAACGTTTCGGCTTCCCGGCGCAGAATATTATGCATACCGAATCGCTGGCGCTGGGTGCAGCTTCGTTCACCCCAATGCAGGTGGTGCGCGGCTACTCGGTGATGGCAAACGGTGGTTTCCTGATTGATCCCTATTTCATCACCAAAATTGTGAATGAACAGGGGACCACGGTGTTTGAAGCCAAACCGAAGATCGCCTGCCCGCAGTGCAATCTGCCCGTGATTTATGGCGACACGCAGAAATCCCTCGCCCTGAACGAAGAAAGCGTTGAAAACGTTGCGGTGTCTAATCAGGCGCAAAACCAGACCGTGCCGCAGCCTGAGCTGGAGCAAGTACCCGCTCAGCCGCAACCGGCAGGCGACCAGCAGTATGCGCCGCATGTGATCAACACACCGCTGTCGTTCCTGATTAAAAGCGCCCTGAACACCAACATTTTTGGTGAACCGGGTTGGATGGGAACGGGCTGGCGCGCCAGTCGTGATCTGAAACGTAACGACATCGGTGGCAAAACCGGTACAACCAACAGCTCGAAAGACGCCTGGTTCTCCGGTTATGGTCCAGGTGTGGTGACCTCGGTCTGGATCGGCTTTGATGATTCACGCGCGCTGGGCCGCACCACCGTTTCCGGTGCTATCCCGGACCAGATTTCTGGCTATGAAGGTGGCGCGAAGAGTGCGCAACCGGCGTGGGATGCGTATATGAAAATCGCGCTGGATGGTGTGCCGGATCAACCGCTCACACCACCTGATGGCGTGGTGACAGTGACCATTGATCGCAGCACCGGCAAGTTAGCCAATGGCGGCGGTAATTCGCGTCAGGAGTATTTCATCAACGGCACCCAGCCGACGGAATACTCGGTGCATGACGTGGGCACCACCATCATGGACAACGGACAAAGTCACGAATTGTTCTGATCGAAAAAGCCGGCATAGATTGCCGGCTTTTTTATGGTCATCGAATCAAACTGGCGCGATAAATCGCGCCGCTACAGATGACACCTTCCTCAATAAGTCAAACGCCCCTGCTTCACCAGCCACTCGCGCACCATAAACAGCGCGCTGACATTACGGGCTTCACGAAAATCAGGCTCATCAAGCAACGCCAACAGATTATTCAGCGGCCAGCGACGCACAATCAACGGCTCAGGTTCATCCCCTTCCAGCTTTTCTTCATACAAGCCTTCCGCCACCACAATGTTCATTTTGCTGGAGAAATAAGAGGGCGCCATGGTCAGTTTGCCAAGCGTTTCCAGTTTAGCGGCACCGAACCCCGCTTCTTCTTTTAACTCGCGATCCGCCGCTTCAAACGCGCTTTCACCGGGATCAATCAACCCTTTGGGGAATCCCAACTCATAGCTTTCCAGTCCAACAGCATATTCCTGAATCAGGATTACGTCATCGCCAAGTATCGGCACAATCATCACCGCCTCGCGTTCGGACGGTTTCATCCGTTCATACACCCGCCGCGCGCCATTACTGAAAGCGAGATCGACAGCTTCAATGGTAAATAACCGGGAGCGAGCCACCGTCTCGACGTTGAGGATGTCAGGTTTTTTCTGTGGAGTTTTCATATCAACCTCAAACTTTACACAACCTTGTGATGCGATAATGCCAGCATCGGCACAGCATACCGAAGCCCAAACAATTGTGCGACAAACAGCGCAGGTAAACTATGCTGTCATATATTTGCTAACGGGTACTAACAACATATTGTTATTTCTGCATTAAAATTCTCACAATAAGTCAATGACACTAGGGGAAATTCAGAAAATACCGATATTTAATTGAGTGGAGTCCCGATAACATTCCACTAAGGAATAATCTAATAATTTATAATTCAATGATTTTGCGCGTTATTTTATCTGACATTTCACTTGTCAGAATGACATCAGCTCGCCAAAATTGACCTGTATTGATCATTCATCGGGAGCGGATCGTTAACGTGAAGGCAGTTTTTTGGCTGAACTGAGCAGAGCATGAGCACAATTATCATTATTTTGGCCATTGTGATGGCTTGCTCCATGCTCGCGGGCATAGGTTATTGGTACGCTATGCGGCATCGTCCGCCGTTGGCGAAACCTCTGCCGTTCATTAATCCGCCCTACCGAAAACTCACCGATGAAGAACGCGCTGCCGTTGAAAAGTATATTGCTGCCCTGACAAAACAGCGTCAGCAGCCCGCAGCCCGGCCAGGTAAAAAGCAGCAGGAACCGGAAGGCCTGACGCTGACCGCGCAAAGTAATAACGTCTACCCCGTCACCCGCGCCATCACCCGTTATGGTTTATCCACCGATGATCCACAAAAGTGGCGCTACTATCTGGATGCCGTCGAAGTTCATCTGCCACCGCTGTGGGAACAGTACATTGCCGATGAAAACTATGTTGAACTGATCCGCACCCAGACCATGCCGCTGGTCATTTCACTCAATGGCCATTCCCTGGTGAATTACGTGGTCGAGCAGCCCGCCCTACCTCCGCTGGTGCGAACCATGTCGACCAACGCTTCGATTCGCAAAGAAGAGAGTGAAAACGTCGAGTTACTTCGCGTACGGAAAGAGACTTCGGAAGAGTACCAACTGTCGCGCCCCGATGGCACCCGCGAAGCCGCCACCATCTGTTTCGCCTTTTTGTTGTTCTTCCTCAGTCTGATATTGCCCGGCAGCATGATGATCTGGATGGTTCTGCTGGGTAGCGCGTTGATCGCCGTCAGCCTGTGGTTCCTGTACCGTTTCCCTGGCGAAAATGGTCTGCGCGAGGTGCACTGCCTGCGCGGCGCACCGAAACGCTGGGGTTTGTTTGGTGAGTCAAATCAGGAACAGAGCAACATCTCTCTGGGCATTATCGATTTGATCTACCCGTCACACTGGCAGCCCTATGTAGCGCATGATTTAGGCCAGGTCACGGATGTCGATATTTACCTGAACCGTCAGGTGGTACGCCAGGGACGCTTTCTGTCGTTACAGGATGAAGTTCGTAACTTCCCGGTACAGCGCTGGCGCAAGAATCTGGTACTGGCCTGTGGTTCGCTGCTGGTGTTGGTGATGTTGGTAAGCTGGATACCTCTCAGCATGCCGATCAAACTCAGCCTTGCCTGGGTCAAAGGCACCGAAAGTCTGGAAGTGAATAGCGTCGATAAACTCAATGCGATGCCACTGCATATTGGTGACAGCCTGAAGGTCAGCGGCACCGGCATGTGTTCTGTGCCCGGCAACTATCAAAGCAATCGCAGCTACGCGTTTATGCCGTTCGACTGCTCCGCTATTTACTGGAACAACGCCACACCGCTGCCACAACCGCAGTCCGATATTATCGATAAAGCAGCCGCACTGCTCGACACCACCACACGTCAGCTGCATCCCGAAACCAATACCGATCCGAAACTCAATCCGCAGCTCGCCTCAGCCATTCAGAAATCGGGGATGATTTTGCTGGATGATTTCTCCGACCTGGTGTTAAAAACCCAGGACCTGTGCAGCCAGCAGCAGGATTGCGTGCGCCTGAAAAACGCGCTGGTCAATCTGGGTAATGCGAAAGATTGGGATACATTGATTCATCGTGCGGATTCCGGTCGCCTGAATGGCATGAACGTGTTGCTGCGCCCGGTTAGCGCTGAGGCGTTGGAAAATCTGGTTAATACCGCTACCTCCACCTTCTTCTCGCGTGAAACACGCCGCGCAGCGGAAAACCTTAACAGCCCGCCACCGGGTGGTTTTCTGATCATCAGCGATGAAGGTCGTCAGTTGGTCAATCAGCCACAGCCATCCGTTCCCTTGTTTGATCTGGATGCCCCCTCGCAATGGCGCGAGCTGCAACATATGTCCGGCATGCTGCTGCACACCCCCTTCACCGCCAGCGGCATCATTACCAGCATCACCACCGATGCCAATGGCACCCGTCATATCGCGCTGCATAATGAACCAGATGCCCTGGCGCAGTGGCGCTATCTCGGCACCGCCTTGTTGATGGTGGTCCTGGCTGGTTGCGCATTGATTAATGGGCTGCTGGCGATGCGTCGCGTCCATCGTAATCGCCTGCGGATGGCCGAGATTCAGCAATACTACGACAAATGTTTTAACCACAATCTCAGTACTATGCAGAGCGTGCGCTCACTGTTCTGAGCCTTTCCCTTCTGTGCTACCCTGTCGCCCTGTTTTCAGGGCGGGGGAAAAACATGCAAGTTACGCTTAACTGGACCGGTATCGATACCGTGCTGCTGGATATGGACGGCACCTTGCTCGATCTCGCTTTTGATCGCCACTTCTGGCTGGAACATGTCCCGGAAACCCTGAGCCGCCAGCGCGCCATCACGCTGACCGAAGCGCATCAACTGATTCGGGAAAAATATCACGCCGTTGCGCATACGCTAAACTGGTACTGTCTGGATTATTGGTCGCAGGAACTGGCATTGGATATCCGCGCCATGACCTTCGCACAGCGCGATCGCGCCGCTTTGCGCGAGGATACGCTGCCGTTTTTGCAGGCTCTGCGTGCGGCAGGAAAACGTACCATCCTGCTGACCAATGCCCATCCTTACAATCTGGACGTCAAACTGGCGCAGACCGGATTGGCTGCCCACCTTGATTTATTACTTTCTACCCATACCTTTGGGTATCCGAAAGAGGACCAGCGTCTCTGGCAAGCGGTACAGCAGCAAACCGGCTTCAATAATGCGCGCACGCTGTTTATTGACGACAGCGAACCGATTCTGGATGCCGCAACGCGTTGGGGCATCGGTTGGTGTTTAGGCGTCAGCAATCCGGACTCAGGCCGGCCGGATCAATCTTTCAGCCGTCATCCGGCAGTGCGAGATTATCGGGAGCTACTGGAGACGCTGCGTTAAATCAGGAGCCGCAATGAAAGAAAAAATCAGCGAAGGCGTGCGCCTCGACAAATGGCTGTGGGCGGCGCGCTTTTACAAAACCCGTGCCATCGCACGCGAGATGATTGAAGGCGGTAAGGTGCATTACAACGGCCAGCGCAGTAAACCCAGTAAGCTGGTGGAGCTGGATGCAGAGCTGACGCTACGTCAGGGCAATGATGAGCGCACCGTCATTATCACCGCCATCAGCGATCAGCGTCGCCCGGCCACTGAAGCCCAGGCGCTGTATGCTGAAACGGCTGTCAGCATTGAGAAACGGGAAAAGCTGGCGCTGGCACGCAAGATGAACGCGCTCAGTATGCCGCACCCGGATCGCCGCCCGGATAAGAAGGAGCGCCGCGATCTGATGAAATTTAAATTGTCGGGCGATGAATAACTCGCGCCCCAACGAGAGAAAACCTATGTCTGTTCAAGATCAACTGCATCGTTATCTGTTTGAAAATGTGGCCGTGCGCGGCGAGCTGGTGAATGTCTCCCAAACCTGGCGCGACATCGTGGAAAACCACGACTACGCTGAGCCGGTGAAAAACCTGATGGGCGAACTGCTGGTGGCCACCAGCCTGCTGACCGCAACGCTGAAATTCGAGGGTGATATTACCGTGCAGTTGCAGGGCGATGGCCCATTGTCGCTGGCAGTGATCAACGGTAACAACCGTCAGGAGCTGCGCGGCGTGGCTCGCGTGAAGGAAGAGATCGCCCCTGGCAGCAGCCTGAAGCAGATGGTTGGCAATGGTTATCTGGTGATCACCATCTCCCCGGAGAAAGGTGAGCGTTATCAGGGCGTCGTCGGTCTGGAAGCCGATACGCTGGCCGGTTGTCTGGAAGATTACTTTATGCGTTCTGAGCAGTTGCCGACTCGCCTGTTTATTCGTACCAATGAAAAAGGTGCCGCCGGTATCCTGTTGCAGGTACTGCCTGCCCAGGAACCACATCTCGACGACTTCAACCATCTGGCAACCCTGACCGAAACCGTGAAAAGTGAAGAGTTGATTGAGATGTCTGCGACTGACGTTCTGTGGCGTCTCTACCACCAGGAAGAAGCGACGGTGTTCGATCCGACCACGGTCAGTTTCAAATGCACCTGCTCACGCGAACGCTGCGGCGAAGTATTGAAAACGCTGCCGATTGAAGAGGTCGATGAGATCCTCGAAGAAGACGGTGAGATCGACATGCACTGCGACTATTGCGGCGCACATTACGTTTACGATGCGGTCGATATCGCAGCCATCCGCAATACGCCGACGGGCAGCAGCGATCAACTGCATTAAGGGTTATCCGGGCGGCCAGCCGCCCTTTTACATCCCCTTCATTTTCAAAGAAATTACCTTCTTTTCCCTAACTTTAGTTTCATAAGTGGCATATTTATCCGCTTAATACGCCCTGAGTCGCATTTCTGACTGACAAGCCTTTTCCGGCCCGCCAACTCGGGTACACTGCGCGCGATCATCCTCGGCCCCTGACCGGGCCGACCTGCAGGATCATCTTTCATAATTACAAATAGAACAGACCCCGATGAGGAGCATTCACATGCGCGTTAACGGCCTGACATCGCACGATCTTGCCGCTTTGGGCATCAATGGCACTACGGAAGTGGTGTACAACCCTGATTTCGATACTCTGTTTCAGGAGGAAACGCGCCCCGAACTGGAAGGTTTTGCGCGGGGTATCCTGACGCAAAGCGGGGCTATCGCTGTCGATACCGGTATTTTCACCGGTCGATCCCCCAAAGATAAATACATCGTGCGTGATGACACCACGCGCGACACGTTGTGGTGGAACGACACCGGCGAAGGCAAGAATGACAACCAGCCACTCTCAACAGAAACCTGGCAGGCGCTGAAGCAGTGCGTAACTGAACAGTTATCGGGCAAGCGCCTGTTTGTGATCGATGCATTCTGTGGTGCCAATCCGGATACGCGCCTCAGCGTGCGCTTCGTAATGGAAGTGGCGTGGCAGGCGCACTTTGTCAAAAACATGTTTATCCGCCCGAGCGACGCAGAGTTGGCACAGTTCACGCCCGACTTCGTGGTGATGAACGCCGCTCAATGCACTAACCCGAACTGGCAGGCTCAGGGGTTGCATTCAGAAAACTTTGTCGCCTTTAACCTGACCGAACGCATGCAGTTGATTGGCGGTACCTGGTACGGCGGTGAGATGAAGAAGGGCCTGTTTGCCATCATGAACTATCTGCTGCCGCTGAAAGGCATTGCCTCGATGCACTGCTCAGCCAACGTGGGCAAATCCGGCGATGTGGCGGTATTCTTCGGCCTTTCTGGCACAGGAAAAACCACGCTGTCGACCGATCCGGATCGTCAACTGATCGGTGATGATGAACACGGCTGGGATGATGACGGCGTCTTCAACTTTGAAGGGGGCTGCTACGCGAAAACCATCAACCTGTCAGCCCAGGCCGAGCCGGAGATCTATAACGCGATTCGCCGTGATGCGTTGCTGGAAAACGTGGTGGTACGCGGTGATGGCAGTGTCGATTATGCCGACGCCAGCAAAACCGAAAACACCCGCGTCTCCTATCCGATTGAGCATATAGAAAACATCGTGCGTCCGGTTTCCAAAGCGGGCCATGCGAAGCGGGTGATTTTCCTCACCGCCGATGCCTTCGGGGTGCTGCCGCCAGTCTCGCGTTTAACACCAGAACAGACGCAGTACCATTTCCTGTCAGGCTTTACCGCCAAACTGGCCGGTACGGAACGCGGCGTCACTCAGCCGACCCCCACCTTTTCTGCCTGTTTTGGTGCCGCATTTCTCACCCTGCATCCAACGCAGTACGCCGAGGTGCTGGTAAAACGCATGGAGGTAGCTGGCGCACAAGCGTATCTGGTGAATACGGGCTGGAACGGCAGTGGTAAACGTATTTCGCTGAAGGAGACGCGCGCCATCATCAATGCGGTTCTGGCGGGTGAACTGGATGATGTGGAGACGCAAACGCTGCCGATCTTTAATCTGCAAATCCCCACCACCCTGGCCCAGGTGAGCGACGAGATTCTGGATCCTCGCGCCAGCTGGTCCAGCCCGAACACATGGCAGGAAGCGGCACAGGATCTGGCACAGCGTTTTATCAACAACTTCGAAAAATACACCGACAACGCTGCCGGGGCCGCGTTGGTGCAGGCGGGTCCACAACTGCCGTAAAACGTACTCGTAGCGACGCGATTTATCGCGCACGTTGACAGTAAAGGTCAAAGGCGCGCGATGAATCGCGCCGCTACGTCAGACGTTATGGTTGCTGTTGACCAGCGCGGTTCCGGTTCCCGGTACGGGCAGCCAGGCGCGGATGCGCAGGCCACCGCGCTCGCTGACACCAATCTCCAGCGAGCCGTCATGCGCATCAATAATACGTTGCACAATCGCCAAC
This sequence comes from Pantoea sp. X-Soil-TKNS-1279, assembly GCF_059730565.1. Lineage (NCBI taxonomy): Bacteria > Pseudomonadati > Pseudomonadota > Gammaproteobacteria > Enterobacterales > Erwiniaceae > Pantoea > Pantoea sp. X-Soil-TKNS-1279. Next base: position 4,009,034 of record NZ_AP035948.1, read on the forward strand.
CCAAGACCGGTGCCGCTGGTGCTTCGGGCACTGTCGCCGCGAACAAAAGGCTGGAACAGATGCTGCAACTGTTCCGGCTTAATCCCCGGACCGTCATCTTCGACCTGGAACCAGGCGCGATTCAGCTCCTGACCGCTGCTGACTTTAATCCAACCATTGCCGTAGCGTGCCGCATTCACTACCAGATTCGCTACCGCTCGTTTAATCGACAGCGGATTGATATCCAGTATCAACTCCTCTGGCATCACCGCGTTCTCAATCTCGCGCTCGTAGCCACTTTCCGCTGCAACCACTTCACCCAGCACGCTATTCAGATCGGCGCGCTCAGTCTGCATTTCCTGGCCGGTACGCAGATAGTCGATAAACTGCTCGATAATCGCATTGCACTCTTCGATATCTTTGTTGATCGACTCCGCCAGATAGCCATCTTCCTCGCTCATCATCTCGGTGGCGAGACGAATACGCGTCAACGGGGTGCGCAGATCGTGACTGACACCCGCCATCAGCAAGGTGCGGTCATCAGCTAATTGCTTCACACCCGCGGCCATCTGGTTAAAGGCCCGTGTCACCGAACGCACTTCGGATGCGCCATACTCGCGCAATGGAGGGGGAATAATTCCTTTACCCACCTGCAAGGCGGCATGTTCGAGGTCAACCAGCGGTCGGTTCTGAATCCGGATAAACAGCCAGGCTCCACCTATCGCCAAGAGCATAATCGCCAGCGTGTAGCGGAACAGTGGTGAAAAATCGCCCTGGTGAATTTCGGTCAACGGCACGCGAACCCAGATATCGGGAGACAACCAGGTTTTCAGCCACACCACCGGGGAGTTTTTATTTACCTCAACCCGCACATCGGTTGGCCCGCCAAGCTGCTGCGCCATCTGCTCACTGAGAAACTCGTAATGCTGTGCCCAGCGCAACCCACTCTCTTCCGCGGCCGCATTGGTATACAGCGAAATGCCCAGTTCACGATAGATTTCACGCCGGAAGGCCGGTGGCACCTCCAGCTGGGTACCATCCTCCAGTTGCAGGCGGTCCGTCATCAGCATACGAACTTCATAAGCGAGGACTTTGTTGAACTGCTGCAAACTGGGAAGAATAGCGAAATTGAGCACCACCAGATAGGTCGTTACCAGGCTGACGAACAGCAAGGTAACGATCAATAACAGGGTGCGGGCAAACGAACTGCGAGGTGAGAAGCGCAATCGCCTCATGCTTTACTGCCGTCCGGAACGAAGACGTAGCCAAGACCCCAAACGGTCTGAATGTAACGCGGATGCGCCGGATCTTCTTCTACCATGCGGCGCAGACGGGAAATCTGCACGTCGATAGAACGTTCCATCGCGCTGTATTCACGACCACGCGCCAGGTTCATCAGCTTATCGCGGGACAGCGGTTCACGCGGATGGCTAACCAACGCTTTCAGCACAGCGAATTCCCCACTGGTGAGCGGCATCGGCTCATCTTCACGGAACATTTCACGCGTACCAAGGTTCAGTTTGAATTTACCAAACGCAATCACCGCTTCTTCCTGAGACGGTGCGCCCGGCAATTCATTGGCCTGACGACGCAGCACGGCACGGATACGCGCCAGCAGCTCACGCGGGTTGAAAGGTTTCGGAATATAATCGTCAGCGCCGATTTCCAGCCCAACGATACGGTCCACTTCTTCCCCTTTCGCCGTAACCATAATGATCGGCATAGGGTTGCTTTGGCTACGCAGGCGGCGGCAAATTGACAGGCCATCTTCGCCCGGCAGCATCAGGTCAAGGACCATCAGATGGAAAGATTCGCGGGTTAACAGACGATCCATTTGCTCGGCGTTGGCAACGCTGCGCACCTGAAAGCCCTGTTCGGTGAGATAGCGTTCGAGCAACGCGCGCAAACGCATATCATCATCGACGACCAGAATTTTGTAGTTCTCTTGCATGTTCAACTCCCAAAGGCGCCATTGCCTGAGCCAATATTGTTAAAAAAAGATGCCTTACAGTGACAGTCATTAATGGTTTATATTCTAGCCGAAATTGTTACAAAGCATATTAAACAGCAGCTTATCTTTAATTTCACCGCATAATTGTGGCGCATTTCGCGCTTTTTGCTCGGCTGATCAATATGTTTAAGGGATCTCTGAAAAATCAGCGCATTTTATGATTGTTGCTGGCTCTGCCTCCCTGACGGCCTTTTTTGTACACATTCCTGTTGAGAATAGGCCATCGAACCCTGCCAGGGGGATAAAATGTGGCGTTTGTTTATTGCGCCGCCCTTACGCTCTCGGATGAATCCCACCCCGAATATGAAATAAAGACCATCATTAAATAAAGCAATAAAAATCAATAATTAACATCCACTTTCTTCTCCCGACACAATCTCCGACACTGCCCTCATGGCGGGTGAAATTGCGTTCATGTGGAGAGAAAGAAGATGAAAAAAATCGCCGTTCTGCTGGGCATATTGATCCTGACGGGCCTCACCCAGGCTAAGGCCGCAACTGCCACCGGTGAAGCCGCCGGTACGCAGGCATCCACAAACGCAAAAGGCACCTCAGAAGCGATCGGAGTTGGTGCCCTTGCCGCATTACTGGGTGTTGCCTTAGCCTCCGCAGGCGGCGGAGGTCATGGCACCAACACCTCAACTTCGACCACCACAACCACGATGCCCGCTAAGTAATGAAACCAGGCGCGGCAGGAACGCGGCGCCTTCCCTGTTGTTTACCAGCCCTTTCGCCACCGGAGAATAAGTGTCACCCCCGGCTTTCTTACAAAAGCTATTATTCTCCGCCTCTTTTTTCTTCCGCGTCTCGCAGATACTCGATACGGTTCACAAACCACAACTTTTGGCCTTCCGGCGTATTCACCGTCACTTCGTCATCGACTTCTTTCTTGATCAAGGCGCGGGCCATCGGCGAATCAATTGAGATGTAATCCTTTACCTCACCATAAATTTCATCCGGGCCGACAATACGAAAGCGTTTTACTTCGCCCTGCTCATTCTCCACCTCGACCCAGGCGCCAAAAAACACCTTCCCTTCCTGTTGCGGGGCGTAATCGACGATCTTCAGTTCTGCCAAACATTTGCGCAGATAGCGCACGCGGCGGTCGATTTGCCGCAGCAGACGTTTGTTATAGGTGTAATCGGCATTTTCCGAGCGATCGCCCAGGCTGGCGGCCCAGGAGACAATTTTGGTGATTTCCGGACGCTTTTCATTCCACAAATGATCGTGCTCAGCACGCAGTTTGTTATAGCCCTCGCGGGTAATCAGTTGGGTTTTCATAGCGTCAACTCGTGATACAGGTCTGATTTAGCATAGTGGAGGCTAACAATATGCGACCAGCCGAACATCAGCAAGGTAAGCGCGATGTTCTGCGCGCCGCATTCAGAAAATGACGGATTCACCTGCCGCCGTCTGGCAATTTTCAGCCTCAGCCCGTATAACTGTCCCCTGTTTCTTAACCCCGTGTAAGCAAGACAGTAACTGATGATGAAAGATTCGCTGAGCCAGATTATCGCAAGTGAGCTGAAGGCGCGTGACGAACAGGTTGACGCAGCCATCCGCTTGCTTGACGAAGGGAATACCGTGCCGTTTATCGCGCGCTATCGTAAGGAAGTCACCGGCGGACTGGATGATACCCAGTTGCGTCAGCTGGAGAGCCGTCTTGGCTATCTGCGTGAGCTGGAAGAGCGCCGCCAGTCGATTCTGAAATCTATCGACGAACAGGGCAAACTCACCGCCGACCTCGCCAGCGCCATTAATGGCACCCTCAGCAAAACTGAGCTGGAAGACCTTTACCTGCCGTATAAACCGAAGCGTCGCACCCGTGGACAGGCAGCCATTGAGGCCGGTCTGGAACCGCTGGCCGACACGCTGTGGCAAGACCCGTCGCACGATCCTGAGCAACTGGCTGCCGGCTATGTCGATGCCGACAAAGGTGTCGCCGATGTGCGCGCCGCGTTGGATGGCGCACGCTATATCCTGATGGAGCGTTTCGCCGAAGACGCCACGCTGCTGGCAAAAGTGCGTGACTATCTGTGGAAAAACGCCCACCTGGTTTCGCGCGTGGTTGAAGGCAAAGAGGAAGAAGGTGCGAAGTTCCGCGACTACTTCGATCATCACGAAGCACTCAGCACCGTGCCTTCACACCGTGCGCTGGCGATGTTCCGTGGCCGCAATGAAGGTGTGCTGCAACTGTCGCTGAATGCCGACCCGCAATTTGACGAAGCACCGCGCGAAAGCCACGGTGAAACGCTGATTGCCAGCCACCTGAATCTGCGTCTGAATAACGCCCCGGCAGACAGCTGGCGTAAAGCGGTAGTGAGCTGGACGTGGCGTATCAAGGTATTGCTGCATCTGGAAACTGAACTGATGGGCACCGTGCGCGAACGCGCCGAAGATGAAGCCATCAACGTCTTTGCCCGTAACCTGCACGACCTACTGATGGCGGCACCGGCAGGCATGCGTTCCACGATGGGCCTCGATCCCGGCCTGCGTACCGGTGTAAAAGTGGCGGTGGTCGATGCCACCGGCAAACTGGTCGCGACCGATACCATCTATCCGCATACCGGACAGACCGCCAAAGCGGCGACCGCTGTCGCAGCGCTGTGCGCCAAACATCAGGTTGAGCTGGTGGCGATTGGCAACGGCACCGCATCGCGTGAGACTGAACGTTTCTTCCTTGATGTGCAGAAACAATATCCGCAGATCAAAGCGCAGAAAGTGATTGTCAGCGAAGCCGGTGCTTCGGTCTATTCCGCCTCAGAACTGGCCGCGCTGGAATTCCCGGACCTCGACGTCTCGCTGCGTGGTGCGGTTTCCATCGCTCGCCGTTTGCAGGACCCGCTGGCTGAGCTGGTGAAGATCGATCCCAAATCTATCGGTGTCGGCCAGTACCAACATGACGTCAGCCAGAGCCAACTGGCGAAGAAACTGGATGCGGTGGTGGAAGACTGCGTGAACGCCGTGGGGGTTGATCTCAACACCGCCTCGGTGGCGCTGCTGACCCGTGTGGCCGGTTTAACCCGCATGATGGCGCAGAACATTGTCAGCTGGCGTGACGAGAATGGCCGCTTCCAGAACCGTCAGCAGTTGCTGAAAGTCAGCCGTCTCGGCCCGAAAGCCTTTGAACAATGCGCAGGCTTCCTGCGTATCAATCACGGTGATAACCCGCTGGATGCCTCGACCGTCCACCCGGAAGCTTATCCGGTGGTTGAGCGCATTCTGGCAGCCACCGAGCAGGCGCTCGCTGAACTGATGGGTAATCCGGGTAGCTTGCGGAATCTCAGCGCGCGTGATTTCACCGATGAGCGCTTCGGTCTGCCTACCGTCACCGACATTATCAAAGAACTGGAAAAACCAGGCCGCGACCCACGTCCTGAGTTCAAAACCGCGCAGTTTGCAGAAGGCGTGGAGACACTCAATGACCTGTTACCCGGCATGGTGCTGGAAGGTGCTGTCACCAACGTCACCAACTTTGGCGCTTTTGTCGATATTGGCGTACATCAGGATGGCCTGGTTCATATTTCATCGCTGTCGGATAAGTTTGTTGAAGATCCGCACCAGGTCGTCAAAGCCGGTGATATCGTCAAAGTTAAAGTGATGGAAGTTGACCTGCAACGTAAGCGTATTGCCCTTACCATGCGTCTGGACGAGCAGCCGGGCGAGAACAATGCGCGCGGTGGTGGCAACCGCAGTGCCGGTAAAGAGTCGGCACGCCCGACACAGGCGAATAAGGGCCGGGCCAAACCGGCCAGTCAGCCTGCCGGTAACAGCGCAATGGGTGATGCACTGGCTGCCGCCTTCGGCAAAAAACGCTAACCCCTGCGTTAAAAAGCGCGGTGGCCGCCAGGCCATCGCGTACATCAGGTTGATAAATTGTCCCATCCAGCTACGCTGAAAAAATCCGTGTGAAAAAATGACCCTCCGCGTGGCACAGCGATCTGATGGATATTATCAACGCCTTACTTGATGAGATTTATGCAGGCACTTTCCCTGTGGCGGCTCGTGAGCGTCTGCTTTCCCACATACGTGCGGCACGGGATACGGTCAAAATCCCACGGAAACTGCGCTGGGATGAGAAAGATGTGGTGCTGATTACCTACGCCGACCAATTGCGTGAACCAGATGTCCCTACCCTTGCCACCTTCTCGCGTTTTTATCAGCAACATTTGCAAGACACATTTTCTCTGGTCCATCTGCTGCCGTTCTTTCCTTATTCATCGGATGATGGTTTTTCGGTTATCGACTATCACCAGGTCAACCCGATTTGCGGCGACTGGCAGCATGTCGCGGCGCTCCACACCCATACGCGGCTGATGTTCGATTTTGTTTGCAACCATATGTCAGCGCACAGCAGTTGGTTTCGCCATTTTTTGGCGCAGGACCCCGGCTGGGATGACTTTTTTATCAGCATGCCACCCGCCACCGATCTCAGCGCCGTGACCCGGCCTCGCACCTCGCCGCTGCTGACGCCATTCGAAATGGCGGATGGCGCAACGCGCTATATCTGGACCACCTTCAGCGCTGATCAGATTGACCTCAACTTCGCCAACCCGGAAGTCCTCATCCGTATGGTCAACGTGTTGCTCGATTATCTGAAGAAAGGCGCAGACTACGTGCGCCTCGATGCGGTGGGTTATATGTGGAAAACGCCTGGCACCAACTGTATCCACCTGCCCAAGACTCATCAGCTGGTGAAATTATTTCGCGCGATTGCCAACGTGGTCGCGCCGGGTACGGTGATCGTCACAGAAACCAATGTGCCGCACAAAGACAACATCAGTTACTTTGGCAACGGCCACGACGAAGCGCAGATGGTGTATCAATTTTCCCTGCCGCCGTTGGTGCTGCATGCCATTCATTCCAGCTCCGGCCGCGCGCTGCGTCAGTGGGCCAGCACGCTGGACACCGGTAGCGGTGATACCACCTTTTTTAACTTTCTCGCCTCACATGATGGCATTGGCCTCAATCCCGCGCGCGGCATTTTATCGGAAGTAGAAATTGTGGCGTTGGTGCGTGACCTGGCGCTGGAAGGGGCGCTGGTTTCCTACAAAAACAATCCGGATGGCACCACCAGCCCGTATGAAATTAACGTTACCTATCTGGATGCGCTAAATCGTCAGGACGACGATGACAACACGCGACTACGCCGTTTCCTGCTGGCACATGCCATCCTGTTGGCCTTTCCCGGCGTGCCTGCCATCTATATTCAAAGCATCCTCGGTTCACGTAACGACAACGAAGGCGTGCATGTCGCCGGGCACAACCGTGCCATCAATCGCGAGAAGTTCAGTGTGCGTGATATGGAACAGTTGCTGAGCGGCGGCAATGCGCTTCGTCAGCAGGTGTTTGAACGCCTGAGCGCGCTGATTCAACTGCGCACACGTCAACCTGCGTTCCATCCCGACAATCCGATGACATTATTCGACAGCGATAACGCGTTGTTGGTCCTGCGTCGTCACCAGCCCGATAACCAGGAAGCGGTTCTTTGCGTATTTAATCTTAGCGGTCGCGAGATTGAGACGATGTTGCCGCAGGCTCGGCAATTTCACGATTTAATCAGTGGTGGAAATATTGATGGCAACCAGCCGGTGCGACTGGCTGCCTGGCAATTTATGTGGCTAAGGGGTTGATTATTTATACACATCCGCGACGGCACTGAACTTGCCATGTTCGCGGCCCGCAATCACCAGAAAATATTTTCCGCCCTTCTCATCCGCCAGTTTTGACAACTCTTTTTTGGCATCCATCGGCGAGGTGGTTTCTGCCGTAGTGGTCACCGTACCGATTTTCTCCAGATTCATTTTCTGCACTTCTTCTTTAGTCACCTCTTTGGCTGCCAGCGCCGAAAAGGAAATCGCGCCCATCACCATCGCCGCCACAACCGTGTTGATAACTTTCATGTAATCACCCTCAGTTATTATTTGATTTGCAGAGATGTCGGCAGGAAATTGATTGCAGAGGTAAAGCATTCCTGCCCACCCGGAAAGTATTGACCTTTCCGGGAGAATTGCCAGCTAGCGCGGCAGACGGCCACTAAAGCTAAGAATATGCTGACAAAATGCTTCCGGGTGCGAGATGAATGGCGCATGGGCCGCTTTCTCCATCACCACCGATGGTGATTGTGGCCAGCGCACATCCAGTTCTGCCGCGATACGACGAGGCACCAGTCCGTCCAGATAGCCATACAGGCGCAGGAATGGCAGCTGGAGAGCATCCAGCGACGCACGCAAATCACAGTGACGCAGAATCTCCAGACCGCCTTCCAGTACCGCCACTGACGGCATTGGCTGCGATAACACCACTTCTTTCAGTTGGCGAGCATCCTGGCGCGCGCTTTCCGTTCCCAGCGTCTGCAAAGCCAGAAAACGTTCCACAGTGCGTTGAAAATCATTACTTAATTGCTGCTGAAAGCCATGCAGCGTTTCCGGCTTAATACCGGGCCATTCTTCGCTGGAGGTAAAGCATGGCGACGAAGCCACACTGATCAGCCCCCGAATGGATTCCGGCACCGTAAGCGCCAGTTGACTGGCGACCAGACCGCCCAGCGACCAACCCAGCAGCAGGCTGCGTTCCGGCAAATGCTCCACCAGATGCTGTGCCATAGCGGGCAGCGTCATGGCACCAAATCCCTGGCTGCGACCAAAACCCGGTAGATCGACAAGGTGCAAGCGAAAATGCGGGCTGAGTCGCGGAATGATGTTTTGCCACACTTCGGCATTCAATCCCCAGCCGTGCAGCAGCACAAGATCGCAATCCCCCGTGCCGGTGGTGTGCCACCAGATCGAACTCATCGGTTATTATCCTGAAAGTGAAAAGGAGGTCGCTATGCTATCAATCCCTGCCCTGTGTTGGCTATGCCGTTTGCCGCTACGCATGGCGCAACACGGTCTGTGCAACGGGTGTTTGCGTCAGTTGCCGGTGTTACCCGAACTTTGCCCACGCTGTGGCCTGCCCGCCCGTGCCGATCAGGTTTGTGGGCGCTGCCTGCAACGACCGCCACCGTGGCAACAACTGATCTGCGTCAGCGGTTATCAACCCCCGCTCAGCCACTGGGTTCATCAGTTGAAGTTTTGCCGCGCCACCGCACTCAGGGTGATGCTGGCGCGGCTACTTTTGCTAAAGTGGTTAGCCATGCGGCGATGTTATGGGCTTCCCCGACCAGATATCATCTTCAGCGTGCCCCTGCATCAGCGTCGCCACTGGCGACGTGGCTACAATCAGGCGTCGCTGTTGGCGCAACCGCTGGCGCGCTGGCTAAGTTGTGACTACAGGGAAGGCATAAGTCGCGTACGTCAGGCTGCGGTGCAGCATGAGCTGAGCGCATCGGCGCGTAAAAAGAACCTGCGCGGCGCGTTTCAGCTTGAAATCCCGGTAGAGGGACGCCATATCCTGCTTATCGACGATGTGGTGACCACCGGCAGTACGGTGGCTGAAATCAGCCGTATGTTGCAGGCCGCAGGCGCGGCCAGCGTACAGATTGGATGCCTTTGCCGTACCTTGTAGAGCGTCGGCGTTGGGCGTATTATAACCAACTAAATTAGTCAACTATTGAGCAATCGCCATGATCCGTATTACTGATGCTGCCCAAGAGCACTTCTCAAAACTTCTGTCAAAACAGGAAGATGGCACCCAGATCCGCGTATTCGTGATTAACCCGGGTACACCAACCGCCGAGTGTGGCGTGTCTTACTGCCCGCCCGATGCCGTTGAAGCGACGGATACCGAGCTGAAGTTTGAAAAGCTGTCAGCCTATGTTGACGAGCTGAGCGCCCCTTACCTGGAAGACGCGGAAATTGACTTCGTCACTGACAACCTCGGTTCCCAGCTGACGTTGAAAGCGCCAAACGCCAAAATGCGTAAAGTCTCTGACGATGCGCCGATGGTAGAACGCGTGGAATACCTGTTGCAGGCACAGATCAACCCGCAGCTGGCAGGCCACGGTGGTCGCGTTTCACTGATGGAAATCACCGATGACGGTTACGCCATTCTGCAATTTGGCGGCGGCTGCAACGGTTGTTCGATGATTGACGTGACGCTGAAAGACGGTATCGAGAAAGAGCTGCTGGCAGCCTTCCCGGAACTGAAAGGCGTGCGCGATCTGACCGAGCACCAGCGCGGCGAGCACTCCTACTACTGATTCCCAACGCGCGACAGCGACCCGACGCTGTCGCGCGTTAAATCCGCTTCCTGCCGATACTCACAGCCTTCAGCAATCGTTGTACTTCCCCCTCTGCAAACATTGCCTCCAGCGTGGTACTGAGCTTACGACGCCAGTTAGGATACTGTTCAACTGTGCCCGGCACATTCACCGGTGAGTCCATACCCAACCAATCTTCCGGTTGCAGGCCCAGCAACGCGCTGTCGGTAGCCGCCAGAAAACGGTGCATCGCCAGATTGAGCGCGGGCGACATCCCCCGTTTGGCCGCCTGTTTACCGCTGGGTTTGGCTAACGCCCCGGCCTGATGCAATGCATCCAGCAGCGCCTGCTTCTGTTTTTCCCGCTGCTGCTGCAATGACTGCAACACGCTTTCACCAGGATACAACCCGAGCTTATTTCCCAGCAGCAAGTCACCCGCCTCCCAGAATCCGGTCAGGGTTGGCAGATCGTGGGTGCTGGCACTGGCAATTGACTGGCGCGGATACTCCTCTGGCTGACGATAACGCCCATCACGATGTTGCTCAAACCACAACACCTTCCATGAAAAGATGCCGCTGTTGCGCAGCAGGCTGACAATCTCAGCAGGTACCGTACCGAGATCTTCACCAATGACCATGCAACGATGGCGCTGACTTTCCAGCGCAAGGATCGCCAGCAGGTCCTGCACCGGATAAGCGACATAGGCCCCTTTATCCGCCGTCTCACCCCAGGGAATCCACCACAGGCGTAGCAACCCCATCACATGATCGATACGCAACGCGCCGCAATCGCGCATGTTGGCTCGCAGCAGATCGATGAACGGTTGATAGCCGCGCGCACGCATCACATGAGGATCGAGCGGCGGCAGCGACCAGTTTTGCCCGAGTGGACCGAGGCGGTCTGGCGGTGCCCCAACCGACGCACCTAACTTGTAGAGCTGAGGATCCTGCCAGGTTTCTGCACTGCCCTGGGCCACACCGACCGCCAGATCGCGATACAACCCTACCGCCATCCCCAACTGCTGGCTACGCTGCCAGCACTGCGCAAATTGCTGCTGCGCCAGCCACTGCAACCAGCTCCAGAACTGAATCTCGTCCTCATGCTGCATACACCATTGCTGGACCTCGGCCTGCTGCGCATTGCGCCAGCCTTCTGGCCAACCCGTCCAGCCCCACGCCTGTTGATCGTCGGTGTGCCGTTCTGCCTGAATGCCGTCAAACGCTGCCTGGTAGCGCAGGTGCTCGCCCCCCTCCACCACAAACTGCTGAAACACATCATGCTGGACGCCATGCTGACGAAATGTCTGCCATGCGAGACGTAGCGCGTGGATTTTCAGCTCTGCCACCGTGCTGTAGTCCACCCATTCGCTGACGCGGGCTTTCTCCAGCATCCGCCGCGTTTTGGCGCTGTTCCACCAGCGCTGCGCCGCGTGGCTTTGCTGAAAATCCGTCAGTTGGCTGACATCGATATACAGCACGTTCAACCAGCGGCGTGAGGTGGGACTATAGGGGCTGGCCATCTCTGGCTGTGCCGGGTAAAGCGCGTGCAGCGGATTGAGCCCAACGAAATCGCCCCCCTGTGCCGCCACCTGTTCCAGCATGCGCTCCAGATCGCCAAAATCCCCCATGCCCCAGTTGTGTTCGGAACGCAGGGTATAGAGCTGAACCAGCGCCCCCCAACGTTTTTCACCTTGCTCCAATGGCGCAGGCAGGTAACAACGGCGCGGGGCGAGGATGATACGGGTCTGCCACTGCTGGCGGCCTTTACGCAAGATAAGCTGATGGTAGCCCTGTGGTAACCGGGGAGGCAGCGTCAACGGTTCGCCCCCCTGCACGCTGCCGTGAAATTGCTTACCTTGTTCGGAAATCAACTGCCAGTGGAATTCGCCACTGCCTTGCGGCGTCAGTTGGCGCTGCATCCGTCCACTGAATACCTGGACCGGCGGTAACGGCGGTGCTTTGCCCGTTGGTGCGTCCATCACCGCCAACAGCGCCCGCTTAGTGTCATCACTGATGGTTTCAGGCTCGCCGTTGGCATTGATAAAACGCAGTGCGATGCCCGCAGCCTGTGCGGCTTGATCCAACTTGTTCAACGTCATTGCTGCTCCTGAATCGCGTAAGGCACATTCGGTAGCGGCGCGATTTATCGCGCCGCTACGAGACGTGCAGGTTTACCGTTTCGCCTGCCAGATGCGTTTCTGGTAATCACGGATAGAGCGATCGGAGCTGAACATCCCATTGCGGGCAGTATTGAGGATGGCCGCTTTGGTCCAGGCTTCCTGATCCTTCCACAGTGCCTCAACGCGCTGTTGCGCCTCGACGTAAGCATCGAAATCGGCCAACACCAGCCAGGGATCGCCGTTTTTCGTCAGGCTGTTGAGCAACAAATCAAAGGCGTGTTTGTCGCCATCGCTGAATTTGCCCTTTTCCAGTTCTTTCAACAGCCCGTCGAGATGTTTATTGGCCTTACGCAGTTTTTTCGGATGGTAACCCTCAGCCTTCAACGCTTTAACCTCATCCACGGTATGACCAAAGATAAAGATATTCTCCTCGCCAACTTCCGCCGCAATCTCAACGTTGGCACCATCCAGCGTACCGATGGTGAGCGCACCATTCAGCGCCAGTTTCATATTGCCGGTGCCAGAAGCTTCATATCCGGCGGTCGAAATCTGTTCGGAGAGATCAGCCGCCGGGATCATCAGTTCAGCGGCGGTAATTCGATAGTCAGGAATAAACACCACCTTCAACTTATCGCCCACCTTCGGGTCGTTATTGACCACCTCAGCGACCTTGTTGATGGCATAGATAATATTTTTTGCCAGGTAATAACCCGGCGCGGCTTTCGCGCCAAACAAGAACACCCTCGGGACAAAGTCAGGATTTTTTGGGTCATCGCGCAATTGACGGTAGCAATGGAGGATATGCAGCAGGCTGAGATGCTGACGTTTGTATTCGTGCAGGCGTTTGATCTGTACGTCAAACAGCGCCTCGGGATTCACCTGAATGCCGGTCACCTGACGGATGTACTCGGTCAGTTGCTGCTTATTGGCCTGCTTGATTTTGCGGTACTTCTGGCGGAACGCTTTTTTAGCGGCAAAAGGCTCCAGCGCTTTTAGCGCCTCAAGATTGTTGGCCCATTCCACCTGCAATGTCTCGTCAAGCAACGCCGACAACCGTGGGTTACATTGCTGGAGCCAGCGACGCGGGGTGATGCCGTTGGTGACATTATGGAATTTCTTCGGCCAAAGCTGGTGATATTCCGGGAACAGATCTTTCACCACCAACTCGGAATGCAGCGCCGCCACGCCGTTGACGGCGAAGCCACTCACCACACACAAATTGGCCATCCGTACCTGACCCTCCGCAACCACCGCCAGCTTCTGCCACACCGCCTCATCATCCGGCCACTGACGTTGCACCAGTTTCTTCAGACGTCGGTTAATCTCACGGATGATCTGCATATGGCGCGGCAACAAACTCCGCACCAGGCGCTCGTCCCAGCGCTCCAGCGCCTCCGGCATCAGCGTATGGTTGGTATAGGCAAACACGCGGCTGGTGATGTGCCAGGCGTCATCCCAGCTCAGCTGATGTTCGTCCAGCAGCAGGCGCAACATCTCTGGAATCGCAATGGTCGGGTGGGTGTCATTCAGTTGAATCACTTCGTAGTCTGGCAGGTCATGCACCGAACGCCCGGCCAGATGATGCCGCCGCAGAATATCGCCCACCGCGCAGGCACACTGGAAATATTGCTGCATCAGGCGCAGGCGTTTACCTTCCTGATGGTTGTCATTGGGATAGAGCACCTTGGTGAGTTTGGCCGCCTCAATGCCCGACTGCTCCGACTGGAGAAACTTTCCGTCATTGAACAGCGTCAGATCAAACGGGTGATCGCTGGTCGCTTTCCATAACCGCAGCGGTAAGGTCACGCCATTACGATAGCCTACCACCGGCAAGTCCCAGGCTTCCCCTTTTAACCAGAAAGCGGGCTGCCAGTACCAACCGCCGTTTTCCGTTTTCTCAACTTTGCCGCCAATACCGACCTGCACATCATGCGCTGCGTTATGGCGAAACCACGGGTAGCGATCGCGCTGCCAGTCATCCGGCGCTTCTTTTTGCTGGCCATCATCAAACGACTGACGAAACAGGCCATATTGATAATTCAGGCCATGCCCCATCGCCGCCTGACCTACGGTGGCCATTGAATCCATATAGCAAGCGGCTAAACGTCCCAGCCCACCGTTACCGAGCGCCGGATCGACCTCTTCTTCCAATAACTCGCTTAACGAAACCTGATAAGTCGCCAGCGCTTCCTGCACCTCCTGATACCAGCCGAGATTCATCAGGTTGTTGCCGGTCAGACGGCCAATCAGAAATTCCATCGACAGATAATTAACATGGCGCTGGCCTTTGCGTGGCGTCAGTGGCGGTTGCGTCGCCAGCAGCTCCGCCAGCGCAGCACTTAGCGCCTGCCACCATTGATGTGGGGTCATTTGTTGTGCTGAAGAAAGTCCAAGATATTGCCACTGGCGGGTAAGTGCGGCGTCAAAACGCGCTTTATTGAATTTTTGTTGCGACATATCAATCCCTTCCGAGTCCGGTAACGGTGAAGCGAAATTGGGGAGCGCATGGCCGGATGCTGGCCTGAATGGATAAGTAAAGACGGGTCAGGAGAAAAAAGCGACAGAAAAACAAGGCGGGAGAGAAAAAAACCCGCCTCGTGCAGATTTAGCAGAGTTCGAGTTGTACTTCGTGTTGCTCAATCACCTTCATCACGCTGGCAGGTGGCGTGAGATCGGTATACAGATAGTCGATCAGGCTCATGTTGCCCAGGTTCACCATCGCGTTGCGACCAAATTTTGAGTGATCCACCACCAGCATCACGCAACGCGAGTTTTCAATGATCGCGCGCTTGGTGCGAACTTCGTGGTAGTCAAACTCCAGCAACGAGCCATCCATATCAATACCGCTGATACCAAGAATGCCGTAATCCAGGCGGAACTGGGAGATAAAGTCGAGGGTGGCTTCCCCCATAATGCCGCCATCGCGGGTACGCACTTCGCCACCAGCAATGATGACGCGGAAATCCGGTTTCGCCATCAGCAGCATCGCGACGTTGAGGTTGTTGGTGACGACACGCAGATTGCTATGATTGAGCAACGCATGCGCCACTGCTTCAGGCGTGGTGCCAATATCGATAAATAATGTCGCCCCATCGGGGATCTGGCTGGCAACGCGCTCGGCAATACGCGCTTTTTCAGCCGACCACATCATTTTTCGGTCCTGCCAGGCGGTATTTTCCGAGCTGGAGGGTAGCGCTGCACCGCCGTGATGACGCTGAATTTTGTTTTGATCGGCCAGATCGTTCAAATCGCGCCTGATGGTCTGTGGGCTGACTTCAAAGTGATCCACCAGCTCTTCCGTGCTGACATATCCCTGACGCCGGACCAGATCGATAATGGCGTCATGACGTTGCGTCTGCTTCACATCTCTCTCCTGTTCACGGCTTGATGCCGCGTTTTTCTTCTTCTGGTATTAACGGCGCACCACTTTCTTACGCGTATCAACAAACGCCATCGCTAACCCAACCAGCAGGCCGGTAACGTGTGCCGCATTGGCAATCGACAGACCAAATGCGCCGTACCAGCCAATAATCAACCACACAATAGCGAACCCCATCAAACCGCGCTCGAGATAAATACCACTTTCGGGATCGCGCTCGCCTCGCAACCAGCAATAACCCATCAACGCATACACCACGCCAGATAAACCGCCAAACAGCACGCCGCTAAATTTAGCCTGCATCCAGCCGGTAAGTAGCGCGGAAATGAGCATGATGACAAATAACTTACCGCTCCCGAGACGCTTTTCGACTGCCCCGCCGAGATACCACCACCACATCAGGTTGAACAAAATATGCAGCAGGGAAAAATGCAGCAGCGCATGACTGAACCAGCGCCACACCTGGAAATATTGCTGCGGACCATCAGGCCAGCCCAACCAGCCAAGCAGGGTTTCATCACCGAAAATCTGCATCAGGATAAACACCGCGACACAGGCCATCATCATGGTCATGGTGAGCGGGCCTGCGCGTTCGCGAATGTTCGCCCAAATATGGCTTCGCTCATAACGCAGCCCACTTTCCGTGCTGCCGGTATGCCAGCTGGCGGCCTGATAACGTGGATGGTTGGGATCACGCACGAACTGCGCGAGTTCGTTTTCGACCATATCCAGCTTGCTTTCGTCTTCCAACAGAATGACAAAATGGCTTTCACGTTCAATCGTTAACCTGACGCCACGCGTCGCCATATAGTCCACAAACGCCTGGGCCATGCGCGGATTATTGAACTGGGTAATGCGCATCATGCGGTGCTCTCCGTTCCTTTATCTAAAGGCTCACATCGTACCAGTTGTCACCTGAGCCGGAAACGCCGCACGCCAGGCGTCAAATCCCCCATCAATACTGTAGGCCGCGCTAAACCCTTGTCCCAGCAGGAACTGCGCGGCACCTTTGCTGCTATTGCCGTGGTAGCACATCACCAGCACTGGCAGGTCATGATTGGCCTGGCTGATAAAATCGGCGAGGTTGTCATTCGACAGGTGTAGCGCACCTGCGGCATGGCCCAGAGAGAAGCTTTGCGGATCGCGGATGTCCACCAGCTGCGCACCTTGTGTCAGATGCTCCTGAGCCTGTAGGACGTTAATACATTCGAAGGTTTCCATGGTTTCTCTCATCACATCGTCACAATTAACGCCTAGTTTACCCTGAGTTGTGAGCGCCATAACCTGATAAAGCATGTGGCTTTGTGTTTTTTTTCCTGCCGGAATGTTAGCTGTATCACGCAAAGATGTTTTTATTAGGTTAACCTCTGGCATCAATGTTGGTTTCCGATTATTATTATGCTCGAAAACGAACATTTAAGAACGATTCCGAACATCGGAGGAGATGACGTGGAAACCAAAGACCTGATCGTTATCGGCGGCGGCATCAACGGTGCCGGCATTGCAGTGGACGCTGCAGGACGCGGACTGTCGGTGCTAATGCTGGAGGCGCGGGATTTGGCCTGTGCAACCTCCTCTGCCAGTTCCAAACTGATTCACGGTGGCCTGCGCTACCTTGAACACTACGAATTTCGCCTGGTGGGCGAAGCGTTGGCGGAGCGTGAAGTGCTGCTGAAAATGGCACCGCATATTGCTTTCCCGATGCGCTTCCGTCTGCCACACCGCCCACATTTACGCCCGGCGTGGATGATCCGCATGGGCTTGTTTATGTATGACCATCTTGGCAAACGCACCAGCCTGCCGGGTAGCAAAAGTCTGCGTTTTGGCGCGGATTCGGCACTTAAGTCTGAAATCACGCGCGGATTCGAATATTCCGACTGCTGGGTGGATGATGCGCGCATGGTGGTGCTCAATGCTCAGGAAGTGGTGAAACAAGGTGGTGAAGTACGCACCCGTACCCGCGTAACCCGCGCCTGGCGTGAGGCTGGCCTGTGGATGGTGGAAGCCGAAGACATTGATACCGGCAAAACCTACACCTGGCGCGCCAAAGGGCTGGTGAATGCTGCTGGTCCGTGGGTTAAACAGTTCTTTGACGATGGCCTGAAACTGAAATCGCCTTATGGCATCCGTCTGATCAAAGGCAGCCATATTGTGGTGCCGCGCGTACATCGTGAAAAACAGGCCTATATCCTGCAAAACGAAGATCATCGTATCGTGTTTGTCATTCCGTGGATGGATGAGTTCTCAATCATCGGTACCACAGACGTCGAATATAAAGGCGACCCGAAAGACGTGAAGATCGACGATAACGAAATCAACTATTTGCTGAAGGTGTATAACGCGCACTTCAAAAAACAGCTGACGCAGGAAGATATCGTCTGGACCTATTCCGGTGTACGTCCGTTGTGTGACGACGAATCCGATTCACCGCAGGCCATCACCCGCGATTACACGCTGGATGTCCATGACGATAATGGTCAGGCTCCACTGCTGTCGGTATTTGGCGGCAAGCTGACCACCTACCGTAAGCTGGCGGAACACGCGCTGGAAAAACTGGCGAAGTATTATCCGAACGCTGGCCCGGCCTGGACCAAAAATGCGGTGCTGCCGGGAGGCAATATCGCCGGTTCGCGCGAAGATTACGCCGCCAGCCTGCGTCGCCGCTATCCATTTATCAGCGAAGGTATGGCGCGTCATTATGCCCGCACCTTTGGCAGCAACACCGAAGTGTTGCTGGAAGGTGCACAGAGTCTGGAAGATCTCGGCGAGAACTTCGGTCATGAGTTTTATGAGGCCGAACTGCGTTATCTGGTGAAACACGAATGGGTGTATGAACTGGATGATGCCATCTGGCGTCGTACCAAACAGGGGATGTGGCTGAGCGACGCCGAGCAGGCGCGCATTCGCGAATGGTTGGCAACTCACCGCCAGAAACCGACGCTGTCGCTGGCATCCTAAGCCGTAAAGTCAGATAACAGGCCGTAACCCTCTTCAGGGTTACGGCCTTTTTTTGCGCGATTCATCGCGCGTTTTTACCTTAAAGACCGGTATTCTCGCGAATATATTTCCGCGCTTTCACCGCATATTCAAACGGGTTAGCCAGCGCCGGGTCCTGTTCCGCTTCCACCACCATCCAGCCTTTATAGCCGAAATCATCGAGGATTTTGAACACCGGTTGGAAATCGATGACGCCATCGCCCGGCACAGTAAAGGTACCTTTCTTCACACCATCGAGGAACGACAACGAATGCGCACGCACTTCCGCCACCACGCTGTCGCGCACGTCCTTCAGATGCACATGGAAAATGCGTGGCAGATATGTGGTCAGCACATCCAGCATCGCCTGTTGCGAACCTTCTGAGTAGTAGATGTGGCCGGTGTCGTACAGCAAGCCAACATTCTCATTGGTCGACGCCATAAAGCGGTCGATTTCCGCCGGGGTCTGAATCGCCGTACCCATATGGTGATGCAGACACACACGCATCCCTTTCTTTGCCGCAATCTCCGCCAGCTCGTTATAGCCTTCGGCTGTCAGACGCCACTCTTCATCGCTAAAAATTGGCTTCTGCTCCAGAACAGGCAAGCTGGTGCCCTGAATACTTTTGCTCTGCTCGGAGCAACCAATCACGCGCGCCCCCATAGCATGCAGGAAGTTCATATGGTTGGTGAATTCGTCGATAGTTTTCGCTTTATCGCCATTAGCGAAGAAGGTACTAAACCAGGCGTTACAGATCTGAATGCCGCGAATATCCAGCATGGGTTTCAGCACCGCCGGATCGCGCGGATATTTGCTACCCACTTCGCTACCGGTAAAGCCCGCCAGCGCCATTTCGCTGACCGTCTGCTGGAAGGTGTTTTCGCTGCCCAGTTCCGGCATGTCATCGTTGGTCCAGCCAATCGGCGCAATCGCCAGTTTTACATTGTCTTTGTTCATGGGAAGCCCTGATTATTTGTTGTAGAAAGTCGGACGCGGTGGCATTTCAACCGCTTCGATAGCCCCGCTGTTCTGCGCTTTCAGACAGGCATCCGCCGCCACTGAGGCCGCAAAACCATCCCAGGCAGAAGGCCCGGTCAGTTGGCCAGCTTTCACATCATTGATAAACGCCTGCAACTCCACGTCGTAAGCCTCGATAAAACGATCTTTCCAGTCAGTCAGAATGGCGTTGCCAAGACGGGCGTTTTTACGCATCTGAATCGCTGAAGGTTCCGGCAGTTTCGCAATGCCCTCTTCCCCCACCACCTCGCACTGGATGTCGTAGCCGTACGCACAGTTCACAAAGATTTCCACGTCGATGCGGATCCCTTTCTGCGTTTCAAACAACACGATTTGCGGATCTTTCAGCTTCGCATGCGTTTTCGAGGTCACGCGCGGGAAGACCACCTGCACCGTTTTGTAGTCGTCTTCCGTCAACCAGCGCAGCACGTCCAGCTCATGAATCAGGGTATTGGTAATGGCCATGTCGGTGGTGTAGTTCTCGCCAACGCTCTGGTTGCGATGCGCGCAGTGCAGCATCAGCGGCTCGCCGATTTCACCGTCGGTGATGACCTTTTTCAGTGCGCGGTAACCGGCATCATAAGGGCGCATAAACCCGACCTGGACCAGGCGTTTGCCGTGTTTGATTTCTGCATCGACAATGCGGCGACAACCCTCGGCGCTCAGTGCCAGCGGCTTTTCACAAAACACCGGTTTGCCCGCAGCAATCGCCGCGAGGGTAAATTCTTCATGTGTCGGATCCCATGAAGTGACCAGCACCGCATCAACTTCTGGCGAGTTGATCACCTGATGACCATCCTGATAAACCTCGGCATCAATATTCAGACGTTGCAGCGCAGCACGCGCGCCTTCCACATTAATATCTGAAACCGCCACCACCTTCGCACCCTGTAGCACATTGTTGCAGCGGCGGATATGTTCCTGACCAATTGCACCGGTACCGATAACACCGAGTTTGAGCGTCATAATTACACCTGTAGAGTCGGATAAGGGTAAATAAAGGCCGGAGAAGTCCGGCCTGAAGATCAGTACTTACGCGCCTGTTCGATATGCGCATTAAGGTTGTCAGCCACCTGCTGCGTACGCTCGGAAGTGGACGCTTGCGCGACCCCGACGTGCCACCAGCTGAAGTATTTGTGGACCATAGTTTTCGGCAGCACTTTAATATCGATAAGCGTTGAGACCGTCTGCTTCTGCGCATCGGCCAGTGCGGCCTTCAGCTGCTCCAGGCTGGTGACGCGATAGGTTTTGCAGCCGTAACCTGCCGCAATCGCCGCAAAATCCACCGGAACAAAGCCACCGTCCAGCTTGCCGCCTTCCGGGTTACGGAAGCGGAACTCGGTGGTGAAGCTGTCCATACCGTGTTCCATTTGCAGGTTGTTGATACACCCGTTGGTCATGTTATCCAGCAGGATGACGTTGATTTTCGCCCCTTCCTGAACTGAGGTGACCAGCTCGGAGTGCAGCATCATGAAAGATCCGTCACCGACCATGGCGTAGACTTCACGCTGCGGCTCAGCCAGCTTCACCCCCAGCGCGGCATTCACCTCGTAGCCCATGCAGGAGTAGCCATATTCAACGTGGTACGAGTTGTAATCTTTGGTGCGCCACACGCGTTGCAGGTCGCCCGGCAGACTGCCCGCGGCCGCGACAATCACCGCATCCTTTGGGAGTTGCTCGTTTAAGGTGCCCAGCACGCTGCTCTGCGTCAGTACCGACTGCGTCAGGCGCTGGAATTCGGCAAACAACGCTTCACGGTCGATATGGTCGGCGATCTCTGGGATGAAATCGTCGGTGTTATAGGTCGCGGCATACACGCGCTGCGTCTCTTTCAGCAGCTTACTTTGTGCCTGATCGATCTGGCCGCCCCAGTGACTTTCAAAGCCCTGCAAACCCTTATCCAGCGCGGTCAGCGCTTCGCGGGCATCGGCCAGCAGTTGCACCGCATCCAGCTTGTAGCTGTCGAAGTTGTTGACGTTGATATTGAGGTAGCTGACGTCCGGGTTCTGGAAAATCCATTTCGAAGCGGTGGTAAAATCGGTGTAGCGCGTACCTACGCCAATCACTAAATCCGCTTCTTTCGCCAGCAGGTTAGCCGCCAGACAGCCGGTTTCACCGACGCCGCCGACATTTAGCGGATGGTCAGAGACAATGGTGCCTTTCCCCGCCTGCGTTTCGGCAAACGGAATGTTGAAACGCTCAGCAAACTGGCGCAGCGCTTCACCCGCTTCGGAATATTTCACGCCACCACCGCATACAATCAGTGGCTTATGTTTACGCGCAATCAGTGCCAGTGCCTCTTCCAACTGGGCCACCGTGGGTAGACGGCGATCCAGACGATGTACGCGCTTCTGGAAGAAATATTCCGGGAAATCCCAGGCTTCACCCTGCACATCCTGCGGCAGCGCAATGGTCACCGCACCGGTTTCCGCCGGATCGGTCAACACGCGCAATGCGTTTATACAGGCGGTCATCAGCTGCTCCGGGCGGCTGACGCGGTCCCAGTATTTGCTGACGGCACGGAAGGCATCGTTGGTGCTGATGCTGAGATCGTGGCTTTGCTCGATTTGTTGCAACACCGGGTCCGGCTGGCGCGTGGCGAACACATCGCCCGGCAGCAGTAATAAAGGAATACGGTTGGCGGTTGCTGTCGCGGCGGCGGTGATCATGTTGGCTGCGCCCGGTCCGACCGACGAGGTACAGGCAATAATCTGGCGGCGCAGCGACTGCTTGGCAAAACCGATGGCGGCATGCGCCATACCTTGCTCGTTACGGCCCTGATGCACCACCAGATCGCCGCTGTCCTGTTCCAGCGCTTGCCCCAGCCCCAGCACGTTGCCGTGACCGAAAATAGCGAAAATGCCTTTCACAAACTTGGTTTCAACGCCATCAACGTTCAGATACTGGTTATCAAGAAATTTCACCAGCGCCTGTGCCGTGGTTAATCTGATTGTGCCCATATGCTCATCCTTTACATGCTGGTACCTGTGAACCAGGTACAACGCGGTTGACGTCAACGCACCGGAAATGGCGACCGCGGATAAGTGAAACGTGAGGCGATTATAAACAAATATTTTTTCCATAAAATACGATTACAGAAGAAACATTTCATTTTGCGATGGAGATCAAATTCAGGGATGGAACGGCCCCAGACACAGGCCAAAAAGGGGGGAAAGTGGAACAACAATAAAGCAAAGAAGCCTCATAAAGAAATTTCATTTCACTTCAGCAGCTTCCATTATTTCTCAGGGTTTTCCTGAGAGCTGGCTCACAAGCCAGAGCATCCGTGAAACTTGTCTTGCCACTCTCCCTTGCATTCTACGTTGTTCAGAGTTTTACCTGGTTCACAAAATCGTGACGAATATTTCATTTCATATTGAATTTGGAATTTTTATTCCCCATACTGCGACCATAGCCAATCAGGCACCTTGAGAACCCGGAAGCACAGCGCCCGAAGTGTCTGCTTATCACAGAAGGAAACCACAAGTATGAGTACACAACAGAAGCGGCTTGATGTGATTTGTATCGGACGCATCGCCGTCGACCTCTACGGTCAGCAAATTGGCGCGCGACTGGAAGATATGAGCACCTTCGCTAAATACCTCGGCGGATCTTCCGGCAACGTTGCCTATGGCACGGCCATCCAGGGGTTGAAATCCGCCATGCTGGCACGCGTCGGGGACGAGCATAATGGCCGCTTTCTGCGTGAAACCCTGCAACGCGTGGGTTGCAGCACTGAGGGGTTGATTACCGATAAACATCGCCTGACCGGGCTGGTGATCCTCGGTATTAAAGATGAAGAGACTTTCCCGCTGATTTTCTACCGTGACAACTGCGCGGATATGGGGCTGGTACCCGAAGATATTCAGGAAAATTTCATTACTTCCTCACGCGCTGTCGCAGTAACCGGTACTCACCTGTCGCATCCTCATACCCGTGCCGCGGTATTGAAAGCGCTGGATATCGCCAGGCGAAACGGCCTGCGCACTGCGCTGGACATCGACTATCGCCCGGTGCTGTGGGGGCTGACCTCACTCGGCGACGGTGAAACGCGTTTCATCGAGTCCAGCCAGGTTACAAAACAGCTTCAGGAAGTGGTGCACTATTTCGATCTGATTGTCGGAACAGAAGAAGAGTTTCATATCGCCGGTGGTAGCACCGATACCCTGACCGCGCTGAAAAATGTGCGTCAGGCCAGCCAGGCGACGCTGGTGTGCAAACGCGGCCCGCTGGGTTGCGTGGTATTTGAAGGCGCGATCCCGGACAGCTGGGAGCAGACCAAACTGCACAGCGGCGTGCGCGTAGAAGTGCTGAACGTACTGGGCGCGGGTGATGCCTTTATGTCTGGCCTGCTGCGTGGTTGGCTGAACGATGAAGGCTGGGAACAGGCGTGTCGCTATGCCAATGCCTGCGGCGCACTGGTGGTATCTCGCCACGGCTGCGCGCCAGCGATGCCGACCAAAGAGGAACTGGATGATTTCCTCAGCCGCGATCAAGAGGTAAAACGCCCGGATCTCGATACCCGCCTCAATCACCTGCACCGTGTCACTTCGCGCACCCGTGAGTGGCCGGAACTGAACGTGTTCGCTTTCGACCATCGTAAGCAGTTGGCCGATATGGCGCGCGAGGCCGGTGTCGATGAAAGCCGCATCCCACAACTCAAGCTGCTGCTGTTGCAGGCAGCACAAGAGGCGTCGCAACAGGCCGGTCTGGACAGCAAAAGCGGCATCCTCGCGGATACCACCTACGGCCAGAAAGCGTTGAACGCCATCACCGGTAAAGGCTGGTGGATTGGTCGCCCGATTGAGTTACCCAGTTCGCGCCCGTTGCGTCTGGAGCACGGCAATATCGGCTCCCAGTTGATCGACTGGCCGCAGGAACATGTGGTGAAATGCCTGGTGTTTTACCACCCACATGACAGCGCGGAACTGCGTAAAGAGCAGGACGATCTGCTGCTGGATGTGTGGAAGGGTTGTAACAAAAGCGGGCACGAGCTGCTGCTGGAAGTGATTTTGCCGGAGAGTAACCCGGATAAAAAAGAGTCTTACTATGTCGATATGCTAAGCCACTTCTATCGCCTCGGCATCCAGCCCGACTGGTGGAAGTTACCGCCGCTGTCGGCAGAAACCTGGCAGGCGGTAAGCAGCCTGATCGAACAGCAGGATCCTCACTGCCGTGGCATTCTGCTGCTCGGCCTTGATGCACCGGAAGAGAAGCTGAAAGCCGGTTTCGCGGCGGCGGCCCAGGCACCGTGGGTGAAAGGTTTTGCAGTAGGTCGCACCATTTTCGGCCAGCCATCACGCCAGTGGTTGCAGGGCGAGCTGGATGACCAGGCGCTGATTGAAACAGTGAAAGGCAATTATCTGCGCCTGATTGAGTACTGGCGCGCGGCACGCGGTTAAACAGTACCCGCATAGTGCACGAACGTAGCGGCGCGATTTATCGCGCCGCTACGATTACCCCCTGCATTTTGTGAGGCGTTTCATAAACCGATGAAATAACCGTCACGATGCTGCCAAACAAATGAAATTTTCCATCCATCTGGTACTATAGCGCTCATTATCCAGCCACAATGTTTATTAGCAGGCCGAAGTAATGACCAATAACCCCACCCAACTGACTTTGTTACAGGACGACATTCGTCGTCGTTATGAGACGCTGAGTAAACGCCTGAAACAGGTGGCGCGTTATATTCTTGATAACAGCAACAGCATCGCTTTCGACACCGTGGCCTCAATCGCGCAGCAAGCGGATGTCCCCCCTTCTACGCTGATCCGCTTTGCCAACGCCTTTGGTTTCAGTGGTTTTAACGAGATGAAGCAGGTTTTCCGTCAGCACCTGATGGAAGAGACGGTGAACTACACCGAACGCGCCCGCCTGTTCCGTCAGACCGCCACCGACGACAGCGCCTCTTCGCCGGAAAGCCCGGTCGAAATCCTCAACGTCTTCACTATGGTCAACAGCCAGGCGCTGCAACAGCTGGCGATGCAGGTTAACCCTGACCAGCTCAACAAAGCGGTGAAGATGCTGAATGAAGCGGAAAATATTTACATCATTGGTCTGCGCCGTTCGTTCAGCGTGGCGTCGTATCTGGTGTACGCGCTGCGCCATCTGGAGCGTCGCGCGTTCCTGATCGATGGCCTCGGCGGCATGTTCACCGAACAGCTAAGCATGGTGAACCCGAAAGACGTGGTGATTGCCATCAGCTATTCACCGTACGCGCGTGAAGCGGTAGAACTGGTGGAACTGGGTGCCAAACGTGGCGCGCACCAAATCGCCATCACCGACAGCCAGGTCAGCCCGCTGGCGGCCTTCAGCGATGTCTGCTTTGTGGTACGCGAAGCGCAGGTTGATGGCTTCCGCTCACAGGTGGCGTCTCTGTGCCTGGCACAAACCCTCGCGGTTTCCCTGGCCCTGAATAACGTCGAAAAAGCCTGACCCTGCGGCTGGCAGCGAGACGCTTGCCAGCCTCCCCCGCGATGGTTAGTGTGTGAGGATCGCGACCGCTGCGGCGGCGCATTCTCCCCCGTACCGAGGCAGGATTGATGCAGATCGAACCTTTACCGCCCCTCAACACGCTCATTGCCTTCGAGTGTGTGGCGCGCTACGGCAATATTTCGCGCGCGGCTGAAGAACTTAACCTGACGCAAAGCGCCACCAGCCGCCAGATTTTGCAGCTGGAAGAGATGCTCGGTTGCAAACTCTTCACCCGCACGCAACGCCGGGTGTTACTGACGCCACGCGGCGAGGCTTATGCCACTCAGGTACGTCAGCAGCTCTCCGCCCTGTCCCATGCCACCGCTGAAGTGATGGGCTGGAACGGTCTGCCGCAGGTGACGATTGCCTGCACCAGCGCGATGGGATCGCTATGGTTAGCCCCACGACTCTCCGCGCTGCACCGCGAATTACCCGATTTGCAAATCCGTATGAAAATCTCCGACAGCTTTGCCGATATGCGCTCGTCGGAGTTTGACCTGGCAATTTTCTATCTACGCGAAGCCCCGCCAGGCTTTCAGGCCACCCCGCTGTTTGACGAAATCTGTTATCCGATGTGCGCCCCTGAGTTCCTGACCAGGCTTGAGGATAATGCCTCCGCCGAATCATTACTCCACCATATGTTGCTGATTCAGGACGACCCGCAACGTGAATGGACCGGCTGGAGTGACTGGTTCGCCTCGCAAAATGTGTTGAGTTTTGTGCCACGTCAGACCTGGCGGGCGAATAACTATCCGTTTCTGGTGCAGGCGGCGGTGCGGGGTGACGGGATATTACTCGGCTGGGAAGGCTTAGTGCAGGATCATCTCAACCGGGGTGAGCTGGTGCCGGCCCATAGCGGCAAGCTGGCTGCCAACGGCAAATGTTTTCTGCTGATCCCGCAGGACCGCTATCTCAAGCCGATTGTGCGCCATGTTATGAGCTGGCTCCAGCACCAACATCAGACTGAAATGTTGCCATTATAAAAAAACGGTAATGCAGCAGATTATTTGCCACATCACCGTTTATACAAAACATAAGTAAATTAATATCACGTCATAGGTTTTTCTTATATATAAAATAAAAGCCTATGCCGCTATTTCCCTTTCTTTATTGCTGGGTATCCATCGGCGGAAGTTTATTTTTTAGCGCGCCGCGTCGACGATGTGAAGAATGCATACCAACCAGCGTAAAAATTAACCACATCGACTGGGAAATCACCATCGCCAAATTAAAATCATGACTCAATGAATAGAGGCCACAAACCCCTCCCGCGATATTCAGACAAGCATAAATATCTGAATCAATGACTAATTTACGCAACTGAACCAGTGCGTAAGCCAGTAAGTAACAAAAAACGCCAATTAGCCCAACTATCGTATGCAGTTCCACATGCATTTTCCCTGGTGTTGCCTTGTGATCAGGAAATTATCTTTTTTGTGGGTGTTCTGCTGCGCGTTTTTCGCATAGTCTGATACGAAAATCTCATACATCAGGTTTTATTGGTTTTGATATAAATCAGAAATAACTGCGCTAAGGCTCAGGGTGATTAGTAAAACAGGGCGAATAACAACGGAGAAAAATAAATGAAAGACGAGCAGGACAAATTTAACAAATATCTTCAGGGCGCGAATTTAAGCCGCCGTTCATTTATCAATACTGCCGCGCTGATTGGTGCGGGTACGGCATTATCACTTTCTCCTTTCGCCGGTTTTGCGGCTGAGGCCACCCCGAAAAAAGGCGGCGTGCTGAAACTCGGTATGTCCGGCGGCAATACCAGCGATTCACTGGACCCAACGCTGTTCAGTGACTGGGTGCCGCTCAACCAGGCTTACATGCTGATGAACGGCCTGATCGAGATTGATGAGAACAACCAGGCGACGCCAGAGCTGCTGGAAAGCTGGTCGGCAAAACCTGGCGCGCAGGAGTGGACCTTTAAAGTACGCCAGGGCGTGACCTTCCATAACGGTAAGACCCTGACGGTAGAAGATATTCTCTACTCCATTAACCTGCATCGCGGCGACCAGTCGCGCAGCGCCATCAAAACCCAACTGGCGAGCATCACCGAGCTGAAGAAAAGCGGTGATAACGAAATCACCCTGACGCTGGACAGCGGCAACGCCGACTTACCTTATCTGCTGGCGGATTACCATCTGGTGGTGGTGCCGGACGGCTTCACCGACTGGAAACACCCGATCGGCACCGGCGGCTTTGTCTTTGATCAGTACCAGCCTGGCGTGCGTTCTTACTTCAAACGTAACCCGAATTACTGGAAACCGAATCGCGCCTTTGTTGATGCGGTCGAAGTACTGGTGATCAACGATGCCACCGCACGTACCAACGCACTGATCTCCGGTCAGGTCCATGCCATTAACCGCGTGGATTTCAAAACCGTTGATTTCCTGAAACGCAGCCCGGCGCTGAACATCATCCGTTCGTCTGGCGGCCAGCACTTTACCTTCCTGATGGATTGCCGCGTTGCGCCGTTTAATAACAACGACGTACGTATGGCGATTAAATACGGTATCGACCGTGAAAAACTGTTGGCGACCGTACTGCGTGGCTACGGCTCGCTGGGTAATGACCATCCGATCCCGAAAACTGACCGCTTCTTCAACAAAGCGCTGCCCCAGCGTGCTTATGATGCCGACAAAGCGAAGTTCTATTTGAAGAAAGCCGGACTGACCAGCCTGCCGGTCGAACTCTCCTCCTCCGATGCCGCCTTTGCCGGTGCGCTCGATGCTGCTGCGCTGTTCCAGGGTCAGGCCGCACCGGCGGGGATTCAGGTCAGCATCAAACGTCAGCCTGCCGACAGCTACTGGGACGACGTGTGGATGAAAGCCCCGTTCAGCATGGGTTACTGGGGTGGTCGTCCAACCGCTGACCAGATGTTCTCCACCGCATGGCAATCCACCGCCAAGTGGAACGATACCCACTGGAAGAACGAGAAATTCGACAGCCTGCTGATTCAGGCACGTTCGCTGCTGGATGAGCAGAAACGTGCCGAGATCTATGGCGAATTGCAGCAAATCGCCAGCGATGATGGTGGTGCGATGATCCCGCTGTTCGGTGACTACCTTGATGCCACCAGCAAAAAACTGGGCGGCGTAAAACCACATCCGATGTTCAACTTTATGGGTGGTCGCCTGGCTGAACGCGTCTGGCTGGAGTCGTAATGAAAAAGCAGATTTTACATCGCCTGCTGCTGGGCTTGCTCACGCTCTGGCTGGTGTCGTTACTGATTTTTGTCGGTACGGAATTGCTGCCTGGCGATGTCGCCAGCGCAATTCTCGGACAAAACGGTACGCCGGAAACCATCGCCGCGCTGCGCACGCAGCTCGGACTGGATCAGCCCGCCATCTGGCGCTACCTGCACTGGCTGGGTGGCGTTTTGCACGGCGATCTCGGTAACTCGCTGGCGAACAACCAGCCGATTAGCGCGGAGCTATTACCGCGTCTGGCGAATACGCTGTTCCTCGCCGGTTATGCCGCCATCATCGCCATTCCGCTGGCGGTGCTGCTGGGTATCGCCTCGGCGGTGTGGCGCGGTTCCTGGTTTGATCGTCTGGCTAACTCGCTGACCTTGCTGAGTATTTCCGTGCCGGAATTCTTTGTCGGTTATGTGCTGGTGATTTTCTTCGCCATCCGCCTGGCGTGGTTTCCCAGCCTGGCGCTGGTCGACCCGGATGCCGGTTTCCTTTCACGCCTGTACGCCTGCACTCTGCCAATGTTGACGCTGGTGCTGGTGGTGCTGGCGCATATGTTGCGGATGACCCGCGCCTCCGTGGGTGCGGTGATGTCGAGCAGCTATATCGAAACCGCGCTGCTGAAAGGCCTGTCGCGCTGGCGCATTGTGCTGGGCCATGCGCTGCCGAATGCGCTGGCACCGATCATCAACGTCATCGCCTTCAACCTCGCCTATCTGGTGGTGGGAGTGATTCTGGTCGAAGTGGTGTTTGTATATCCGGGCATTGGGCAACTGATGGTGGATGCGGTGACCAAGCGCGACCTGCCGGTGGTGCAGGCTTGCGGGCTGCTGTTTGGCGGCACCTACATTCTGCTCAACACCGCCGCCGATTTGCTGGCGATTTGGTGTAACCCACGACTGCGCCACGCGAGGTAAGCAATGAAAAAACTGAAAAGCCGCGCGGTGCCGTTTTCCGCCATGCTCGGCCTGGCGATCATCGCCATTAACCTGATTGCCGCATTGTTTGCGCCGTGGCTGGCACCGCACAGCGAAACCGCACAGGTGGGCGATATCTGGATGCTGCCTTCCGGCGCGCTGCCGCTCGGCACTGACAGCCTTGGCCGCGATATGTTGTCGCGTATTTTGTTTGGCGCACGTACCACCATCGCCATCGCGCTGGCCATCACCGCCATCTCGTTTGTCATCGGTATTCTCACCGGCTTCACCGCCGCCATTTATGGCCGCTGGGTCGATGTGGTGCTGACGCGCATCGTCGATACCCTGATGTCGATCCCGGTACTGATTCTGGCGCTGATCGTGTTGTCGGTACTCGGCACCTCGATTCCGGTGCTGGTCGGCACCATTGCCTTGCTGGATGCCACCCGCGTTTATCGTCTGGCGCGTCTGGTGGCGCAGGGCATTGTCTGCCAGGAATATGTCGAAGCGGCGCGTCTGCGCGGTGAGGGCCTCGGCTGGATCGTGCGTAAGGAGATTTTGCCGAATGCCATCCCGCCACTGCTGGCGGAATTTGGCATGCGTTTCTGCTTCACCTTCCTGTTTATCGCCGGTTTGAGCTTTCTCGGTCTGGGTATCCAGCCGCCGTGGGCCGACTGGGGCAGCATGGTGCGTGACAACGCCCAGGCAATTAACTTCGGCCAACTGGCCCCGCTTTACCCGGCTGCCGCTATCGCCCTGTTGACCATTGGCGTCAACCTGGTGGTTGACTGGCTGCTGGTGCGCAACAACCTCTCGCTGGGGGAAGAAGGATGATTCAACCGATTCTGGAAATGCGCAATCTGCGCATTGAAACCGACCAGGGCATTCCACTGGTACAGAACATTTCACTCAGCCTGAAACCCGGCGAGGTGCTGGGACTGATTGGCGAATCCGGTGCCGGTAAATCCACCATCGGCCTCGCCGCACTGGGCTATGCCCGTTCCGGCTGCCGTATTGCCGGTGGCGAAGTGCGTATCGCCGGACAGGATATCGTGCCGCTCTCCAGCAAAGAGAAGCGTGAAATTCGCGGCAGACGCGTGGCCTATGTGGCGCAAAGCGCCGCCGCCGCGTTTAACCCGGCGCTGACCATCGGTAAACAGGTGTGCGAAGGCCCGATCCGTCATGGCCTGATGAACGCCGAAGAAGCGCAGGCCTGGGCAGTGACGCTGTTCCGGGCGCTGGATCTGCCGCAGCCGGAAACCATCGGCCAGCGCTATCCGCATCAGTTGTCGGGCGGCCAGTTGCAGCGCGCGATGGCAGCGATGGCGATGTCCTGCAAACCTGACCTGCTGGTGATGGATGAACCCACCACCGCGCTGGATGTCACCACCCAGATTGAAGTGCTGGTGATGCTGCGCAAGCTGGTACGCGAGTTCAACACCGCCGCGCTGTATATCACCCACGATCTGGCGGTGGTGGCGCAAATCGCTGACCGCATCATGGTGCTGCGTCAGGGCAGCGAAGTGGAATGCGGCAGCACCGCTGACATTCTGCAAAATCCGCTGGAAACTTATACCCAACGGTTGGTATCGGAGCGCGCCCATGCGCTGACGTCGGTGCACGCCGAGAACACCGCGCAGGGTCAACTGCTGAGCCTGCAAAATCTCTCCACCGGTTACAACGGCAAAACCGTGGTTCACGGCGTCTCGATGAGCATTGCCAAAGGGGAAACCCTGGCGATTATCGGCGAATCCGGCAGTGGCAAAAGCACCCTGGCACGCGCGCTGTGTGGATTGCTGGGCGATACCGCGGGCAACGTCAGCTTTGCCGGTCAGGTGCTGGCGAATCGCTACCAGCAGCGCGACAAAGAGACGCTGCGCCGCATCCAGATGATTTATCAGTTGCCGGATGTGGCGCTCAACCCACGCCAGACCATCCTTGAAGCGATTGGCCGCCCGATTGCCTTCTATTTCGGACTGGATAAACGCCAGGTACGGGCACGCGTGGAAGAATTGCTGCGCCTGACCGAGCTGCCGCTCACCCTGATCGATCGCTACCCCGCCGCGCTGTCGGGTGGTCAAAAGCAGCGTGTTTGTATCGCCCGCGCACTGGCCGCCGAGCCGGACTTGATCATCTGCGATGAAGCCACCTCGGCACTTGATCCGCTGGTGGCGGAAGAGGTGCTGAATCTGCTGCGTCGTTTGCAGGAGCAACTGGGGCTGTCGTACCTGTTTATCACCCACGATCTCAGCACCGTGAAGCGCATCGCGCAGCAGGTGGCGGTAATGTACCAGGGCAACGTGGTGGCGCAGGGGCCAACCGAGCAAGTGTTCAGCGCCCCGATGCACAGCTACACCGAAAAACTACTGACCTCAGTGCCGGAAATGCGTACCACCTGGCTGGATGAGGTGCTGGGTCAGCGTCAGAACAACGCAATGGCAGGAGCCTCATGAAAACCTTCGTAACGCAATTCCCCCACAGCGTCAGCGTGACGGAACATCTCTGGATTACCCTGAAAGACGGCACGCGCCTGGCCGCGCGCATGTGGCTGCCACTCTCCGCCAGCCAGCAGCCGGTGCCCGCCATTCTCGAATACATCCCCTACCGCAAGCGCGACGGGACACGTACCCGCGATGAGCCGATGCACGGTTATTTCGCCGGTCAGGGTTATGCGGTGCTGCGCGTCGATATGCGCGGTAGCGGCGAATCAGACGGCTTACTGGAAGATGAATATCTGTTGCAGGAGCAGGAAGATGCGCTGGAGGTGATTGACTGGATTAGCCAGCAATCCTGGTGCAGCGGTGCGGTTGGCATGATGGGCAAATCCTGGGGTGGTTTTAACTGCCTGCAACTGGCGGCGCGCCGCCCACCTGCGCTGAAAGCCATCATTACCGTATGTTCTACCGACGATCGTTACAACGATGATATCCACTACAAAGGCGGCTGCCTGCTGAATGACAACCTGTGGTGGGGCGGCATCATGCTGGCTTATCAGAGTCGCCCGCAGGACCCGGCCCTGGTAGGGGAAAGTTGGTATCAGGACTGGCTGAATCGGCTGGAAAACATGCCATTCTTCCCGGCGCTGTGGATGGATCATCCGCTGAAAGATGCTTACTGGAAACACGGTTCGGTCGGTGAAGACTGGTCGGCAATTCAGTGTCCGGTGATGGCGGTTGGCGGCTGGGCGGATTCCTACAGCAACGCGGTGTTCCGTCTGATGGACAACCTCGACGTGCCGCGCAAGGCGATTATCGGCCCGTGGGCGCATATCTATCCGCAGGATGGCACGCCGGAACCGGCAATTGGTTTCCTCCAGGAAGCGGTGACCTGGTGGGATCGCTGGCTGAAGCAGGTGGATAATGACGCACTGGCTGGCCCGCGTGTGCAGGCCTGGCTGAACGACAGCCAGCGTCCGGGATCACAGCGTCCCCAGGCGTTTGGCGAGTGGATTGCTATCGACGGCGATACCGACGCGGTGACCCAGCCGCAACGCTGGCATGTGCAACCAGGCAGCCTGACCACCACGCCGCTGGCGCAGGAGAGCTGGCAAGCCATCTGTACTCAGCAGAACCACGGCCTGTTTGCCGGAGAGTGGATGGGGGCGGGCGTGTTGGGCGAAAGCCCGAGCGACCAACGTATGGACGACGGGTTGGCAGAGAGTTTTGACAGCGCGCCGTTAAGCGAAAGCCTGAGCATCTACGGTTTCCCGCAGTTCAGCGTCAAACTGAGCAGCGACAAACCGGCGGCGATGCTGTATGTCCGTCTCTCCGATATCGCACCGGATGGCGCATCAACCCGCGTGACACACGGCTGGGTTAACCTGAGCCATTTGCAGGGGCAGGATAAAAACGTGCCACTGACGCCGGGTGAAGTGGTGGATGTGCAGGTGCAACTGGACGGTATCGCCTGGCGCTTTGCCGCCGGACATCGTCTGCGCATTTCGCTGGCGACCACCTTCTGGCCAATGATCTGGCCGATGGCGGAAGTCGCCACCCTGAGGGTGAATCTGGCGAGCGCCGCACTCGACCTGCCGGTATGTCGTCAGGTGACAGCGATTGACGGCCCCAACCCGCAACCGATCACCGCAGCCAATACGCCACTGACGTTACTGTCGCCGGGACGTGTCGAACGTGAGTTGCGTTATGACGTGGTCAACGATAGCTGGGAAAGTGTCACCCACGGTATCGGCGGGGTGTTCGGTGAGGGCGTCTATCGTTTTGACGATATCGATACTACCGTTGATCACAGCCTGCGCCGCCAGTTGACCTGTCATAACGATGATCCGCTGTCAGCCCATTATCTGCTGACGCAGAGCATGAAGATTGGCCGGGAAGGTTGGTGGACGGAAACCGATATTGAGCTGGAAATGCGCAGCGATTTGACGCATTTCATCATCAGCGGCGAGATGAAGGTGCAGCATAACGGTGAAGCGGTGTTTAATCGCCGTTGGGATCGACGGATTAAACGTTAAATCCGCACATCAAAAAAAGCGCGATAAATCGCGCCGCTACAAATACATGTAAATATCGTAGCGGCGCGATTCATCGCGCGGTTTGCGCGATTTAAACGCGCGGATACTTGTCGCTATTCACCCAGGCGTGATCTTTCTCCCAGGTAAATTTCCACAGACGTACCGGACCCGCCATCACGTTCAGGTAATAATTATCGTACCCCGCCAGCGTTGCCACCGGATGGTAGCCGCGCGGCACCGTCACCACATCCCGGTTATACGGCGCCATACATTCGTCGAGTGAACGATCGTCGGTATACACGCGCTGCATGGCAAAACCCGGCTCCGGATCGAAACGGTGGTAATAGGTCTCTTCCAGGTAGGTTTCGTCCGGGCTGTCCTTCTGGTCGTGCTTGTGGCTTGGGTAAGAACTGGTCGCGCCTTCGTCGGTGTAGACTTCCACCACCAGCAGGCTATCAGCTGGCTGAGTGTCCGGCAGAATGTTATGCACCAGACGCTGGTTGCGTCCCTTGCCACGATGTTCGACCCCGACATCTTCCGGCGCAATCAGGCGCGCCGGTAAGTTGCCCTGGCTGGGGGCGTTGCACACCGCCAGCTCCAGATCGCTATCGGCGTAGACTTCCACCTCATCGTTATGCGGCACATACACCGAATACGGCGGAATACGCTCGAACGGTGACAGACGCTTACCGAGATTGGGGAACTCCGCATGACGGGTTTTCACCGAAGCAAAACCTGCCACCAGCACCAGACACAGCTCTTTATCGCCGCTGCTGAGTTTCAGCGTCTGTCCCTTCTTCAGCAGGTAAGCATCAAAACCGACATATCCCCAGCCCGCGCTTTCCGGCGTAACATGCTGGATACGGCCATTGCTGTCTGGCTGCTGCGCTTTCGCAAGTAGTGACATCACCCTCCTCCTCTGTTGGCAGATTAACCCAGGGTCGGCATGCTGAATTCAGACACCGTCTGCTGACCGCTCGGCCAGCGCACAGTGGCGGTTTTCATACGGGTATAGAAACGAACGCCGTCCGGACCGTGCACGTTCAGCGCGCCAAACACCGAACGTTTCCAGCCGCCGAAGCTATGGAACGCCATCGGTACCGGCACCGGAACGTTGACGCCGACCATGCCCGCTTCCACATCCTGCACAAACTCACGCGCGGTGTGGCCGTTGCTGGTGAAGATGGCGCTACCGTTGCCGAATTCATGGCTATTGACCAGTTGCAGCGCGCTGTGGAAATCCGGGGAACGCATGATGCTCAGCACCGGTCCGAAGATCTCTTCGCGCCAGATGGTCATCTCTGAGGTCACATTGTCGAACAGCGTACCGCCCACGTAATAACCTTCCGCATGGCCCGGCACCTGATAGTTACGACCATCCACCACCAGTTTCGCGCCTTCCTGCTCACCTTTGTCGATATAACCCAGCACTTTTTTCTGGTGCGCGGCAGACACCACCGGCCCCATTTCATTCTCTTCCGCTCCCTTCTGGATACCCGGACCGACGCGCAGCGCTTTGATCAACGGCGTCAGGCGTGCAATCAGTTTATCGGCGGTGCCTTCACCCACGGCCACCACCACCGGCAGTGCCATGCAACGCTCACCGGCCGAACCAAATGCGCCGCCCATAATGGCGTTCACGGTGGCATCAAGATCCGCATCCGGCATCACGATGGCGTGGTTTTTCGCTGCGCCAAACGCCTGAACACGTTTGCCGTGGGCGCTGGCGGTTTTGTAGATATGCTCGGCCACGCCGGATGAACCGACGAAGCTCACCGCCGCAATACGCGGATCTTTATACAGCTGCTCAGCATCTTCGTTGGAGGAGTGCACCACGTTGAACACGCCATCTGGCAGACCCGCTTCTTTCAGCAGCTCCGCCATGCGCACAGAGGCTGACGGGTCGAGCGCCGGTGGCTTAAGCACAAAGGTGTTACCGCAGGCCAGCGCAATCGGGAACATCCACAACGGCACCATCGCCGGGAAGTTGAACGGCGTAATACCCGCCACCACGCCCACCGGCTGCATCAGCGAGTAGCTATCAACGCCGCCGCCCACGTTGGGTGAATTTTCGCCTTTGATCAGATGCGGAATACCGCAGGCAAATTCAATCACTTCAATACCGCGCGTCAGCTCGCCCAGCGCATCAGACCAGACTTTACCGTGTTCAGAGACAATCAACGCCGCCAACTCCTCACGGTGTTGTTCCATCAGAGCTTTGAAGTTGAACATCACGCGGGCACGACGCAGCGGAGAGGTCTTCGACCATTCCGGGAAGGCCGCATGCGCGACTTCAATCGCCTGAGCGACTTCGTCCGAGGTGCTCTGCGTCAGCTCACGTATCACTTTGCCGGTCGCCGGATCGTAAACAGGGATAGTTTCGTTGCTGGCGCTGTGGGTAATCTGGCCGCCGATAAAGTTTCCTACGATGTTCATGTCGTTGCCTCTTTAATGTGTAAACCAGCTAAGACTAAAAGCGTGATATGAAGCTATTACAATGAAATAAATTTTTCAAATACTTATTTTTGGAAAATTTCCTTTTAGCGGGCTGGATCGCATTTTTCCTAGCGTCCCATCCACGATGGCCGCCGCATAGATCGGGTATACAAAACGAAATATGAAATTTTTGCGAGGCAGATCCAATATCTGATATTTCATAATTCACTAACAATGAAATAAATGTTTTCTTTGGCTCCATCTTACCCGCACATCATTACAGGAGCCGCAGCATGGCCATCGATCCCACCCGTTTCTGTATTAACCGTAAAATTGCTCCAACGCTGTCGCTGGAAGCGTTCTTCCAGCTGGTGCAGCGTCTGGGACTGAACAAAGTCGAACTGCGTAACGATATGCCGAGTGGCAGCGTCACTGATGGCCTCAGCGCCGCCGCGCTGCGCGCGCTGGCCGACAAATACCACATTGAAATCGAAACCATCAACGCGCTCTATCCGTTCAACCGCGTTGATGACGCGCTGCTGGCGAAAACCGAAGCCCTGTTGCAGGAAGCGCAGCAGATCGGGGCCAAAGCGTTGGTGATGTGCCCACTGAACGAAGGGTTCGCCATCTCCCCGGAACAGACGCTGGCAGCGCTGCAAACGCTAGCGCCGCGCTTTGAACATTACGGTATTCAGGGACTGGTGGAACCGCTTGGCTTCCCGGTCAGCTCGCTGCGTTCGGCGGTGAAAACCCAGCAACTGATCCGCGATGCGCAGGTACCTTTCAAACTGCTGCTGGATACCTTCCACCATCATCTGTACGAAAACGCTGAGCTGGAGTTCCCGCAGGAGATTGATGTGAATCAGATCGGTCTGGTGCACCTGTCGGGTGTGGAAGATCGCCGCCCGACGGCGCAGCTCACCGATGAAGAGCGCATCATGCTGAGTGATAACGATGTCCTGAACAGCGTGGCGCAGGTGAAGCGTCTGGAGCGACTGGGCTACAAAGGCATCTATGCCTTTGAACCCTTCTCTTCCGAGCTTGAGAAGTGGAGCGCGCAAGACATCGAACGTGAAATCCGCGCCAGTATCGAATTGCTACAAGCCTGACCGAAACGAACCCTTATCTGTGTCTCTGACACAACTTTGTAGTGATTGGCCTCGGTCGGAGGCCTCTTTTTAATTCTCTTTGATTTCAATGGGCGGGCTGGCGGGCTGACGTCGGCTCATGCGCAGCGTACATACCAGCGCCAGACACACCAGTAGCGCAGTGAGGAAGTAGACCAGCGGCACTCCCGCGAAGCTCATAATAAAACCGGCAATCGGGCCGGTGATCCCCAACGACAAATCCATAAACGCGGTATAGGTGGCGAGCGCGCTGCCCTGATTCTGCTGCGGCACCACTTTAACCGCCACCACGCCAATCGCCGGGAAGACTAACGAGAAGCCTGCGCCGGTAAAGAACGCGCCAACCTTTGCCATCCAGGGATCAAACGACGCCGCAACCAGGAACAGGCCCACCGCCTCCACCGCAAAGCAGATGCTGGCAACCCGTAGGCCGCCGAGGCGGTTGATGGCATTCGGGAACAACAAACGGGTGCCGACAAAGGCAGCGCTGAATAGCGTCAGGGCAAATGCCGCGCCATCCCAGCCTTTATCTTTATAGAACAAGGTAATAAAGGTAGCGATCACCCCGAAGCCCGCCGATCCCATCGCCAGGATCAGGCCAAAACCGTAAATCTTGCCCAGGACATCACGGAATGGCAGCGGTTTGGCTTTGCTGCCTTTCACCGGCGCACGCGGTAACGCCAGCGCAATCGCCAGTACACAGATGGCGATGATCACCCCGGAGAGCAGCAACAGCCCGCCGCTGTGGAAAATCACCACGCCAAGCGGTGCCCCAATCGCCATTGCCCCATAGGTGACAATGCCGTTCCATGAGATCACCCGACCAATATGCAATGAGCCAACCCGTGCCACGCCCCACAGCGAGGTGCCGGTGCCGGAGAAACTCTGGCCGATACCAAGAATCACCCTGCCCAGGCACAGCAACCCAAGACTGAGCACCGTCCAGCTTTCGGTCAAGGCCGAAAGAAGAATACATAACCCGCTGATAAAACAGCCGAACAGGCCGATCACCACCACTTTTTTCGGTCCCCACTGGTCGGCATAGCGTCCGGCATGGGGGCGGCTCAGCAGCGTGGCGAGATATTGCAGGCTAATCACCAGTCCGGCCCAGAAGGCACTATAGCCGAGGCCGTCATGGACAAAGCCAGGCAGCACCGCCAATGGCAAACCAATGGTGAGATAGCTGGCAAAGTTGAACATCACGATGGAGAGAATCAGTAAATTCAGACGGAAAGGCGTTAAAGCAGGTTCCGCAGCAGGCTGGTCAGGCATGAGTAATTGCGCTCGTGTTTGACGGAGTTTTTATAACAGAACCGTTACTATACGCCTTTTATGCCCCGGCGCATCATAGCCTCTGATGATATTTGGTCATCATTCCGTCATATCTCCACCGTAGACTCGCCGCCAGTGAAATCCCAAAGAGGATAACAATCTGATGCCGCTCCTGATAAACCATCGGGTGCGCGTGGCGTGCTGCAGCTTCCTGTTGTTAGCGGGAGGTGGTCAATGACGCGTGTCGCGCAACCCATCGAACTGAAAAACCTGAGCTGGTCAGCGGGTAACCTGACCATTCTGCACGATCTCTCCCTGACCATTCCGGCCGGACAAACGCTGGCGCTGCTCGGCCCTTCTGGCTGTGGCAAAAGTACGCTGCTGAAACTGCTGGCGGGTTTGCTGCAACCCACGTCCGGCGAAATCTGGCTGGGCGACCAGTGCGTCGCCTCCGCCACCCACTGCGCAGCGCCGGAAGCGCGCAACCTCGGCATGGTGTTTCAGGATTACGCGCTGTGGCCGCATATGAGCGTGGCGCAGAACGTGGCCTTTCCGTTGCGTATGCGCGGGGTAAAAAAAGCAACGGCGCTGGAGCAGGCACAAGCCGCGCTGACGCAGGTGGAACTGAGCGGATTTGGCGATCGTAAACCCGCGATGTTGTCGGGCGGTCAGCAGCAACGCGTCGCGTTAGCGCGTGCGCTGGTCGCACAACCGGCGATTCTGCTGTTCGACGAACCCTTATCCAATCTCGACCGCGAACTGCGTGAAACCCTCGCACAACATATGGCGCAGTTGCTGCGCGCCGCCGGGATCACCGCCGTATACGTCACCCATGACCGCGAGGAGGCCAATACCCTCGCCGACCGCATTATCCATCTGGCGCAGGGCCAGATGGTTTCAGTCACTGACCTCTCAGGGGAAAACCATGCCATCTCTCAAGTCTGTTAAAACAGGAGCCATCAGCGCGATGATTTTGACTTCCGCCATGATGATGAACGATGCCGAGGCACTGACGGTGTACACCGCCGGGCCGGGATCGCTGGCAAAAAGCCTCGCCGCCGGGTTTGAAAAACAAACCGGGGTCAAGGTGAATATATTCCAGGCCACCACCGGCAAGGTGATGGCGCGCCTGGAAGCCGAACAGGCAAATCCGCAGGCCGATGTGCTGATCTCCGCCTCCTGGGATACCGCCGAAGACCTGCAACAACGTGGTTGGTTGCTGCCTTACCAAAGCCCCAACGCGGCCAACGTCCCGGCGGCGTTTAAAACCGATGCTTACGTGGCACAAGGCATTTCCGCGCTCGGTATCGTCTGGAACACCAATAGCCATACCCCGGAACCGAAAACCTGGCAGGACCTCACCGGCCCGGCATTTAAAGATCAGGTCACTACACCCGATCCAGCGCTGTCCGGGGCGTCCCTCGATCTGTTAATCGGTTTGCAGAACGGCGAAGGTGAAAAAGCCTGGCAGTTGTTTGATCAACTCAAAGCCAACGGTATGGTGATCAGCGGCCCGAACGCCCAGGCGGTGACGCCGGTGTTGCAGGGTGCGAAGGCGGCGGTATTTGGTGCGGTGGATTACGTGACCTACAACAACATCGCGCAAGGTGAGGCGGTGAAAGTGATTTTCCCGGAAAACGGCACGGTGGTCGCGCCGCGTCCGATGATGATCCTGAAAACCAGCCAACATGCTGCGGATGCCAAAGCCTTTATCGATTATGTGTTGTCGGATGAGGGCCAGCAGCAAGTGGCGAAGGCCTGGCTGATGCCAGCGCGTACCGATATCAAGGCACAACGCCCGCTGATCACCGAGATTAAACTGTTGCCGGTGAATCAGGAGGGGGGCAGCGAACGCGCGGCGGTGCTGAAACGCTTTGCCACGCTGTTCGGGCAATAAGTCATGGCGCGTGCCCTGTTTAACGGTTTGATCCTGCTGGCGTTGCTGGTGCTGGTGGCGCTGCCGCTGCTGTTTATCGTGCTCCAGGCGCTGTTTCCGCATCTGAGCGAGGGAGAGTGGCGTGGCGCTTTCAGCGCGCTGCCGACCCTGCTGGAGGACCCGCAGTTAGTCCCGATGTGGCTGGGTACGCTGAAAATTGGCCTGGGAGTGGCACTCGGCAGCCTGCTGCTCGGGCTACCCCTTGGCGCGCTGCGTGGGCTGTTTCGCCTGCCCGGCGCGGCGCTGTGGGATCTGTTGTTTCTTATCCCCTTCCTGACGCCACCTTACATCGTCGCGCTGGCCTGGACGCTGGCGCTGCAACGCAATGGTTACGTTGCCCAGCTCACCGGGCTGAATTTTGACAGCCTGCTGTTCAGCAGCAGCGGCATGATGCTGGTGATGACGCTGAATATCTTTCCGGTGGTTTACTTCGCGGTGTCGCGTGCGCTGATGACAAGTGGGCAGCGTCTGGCCTGGGTGGCGCGGGTGCATGGCGCTTCCGCATGGCGTGCTTTCTGGCAAATCACCCTGCCCCTGACCTTACCGGCGTTGGCGGGTGGTGTGCTGCTGGCGTTTACCCTGGCAATTGAGGAGTACGGCGTCCCGGCGGCGCTCGGTGCACGCGCTGGATTAACCTTGATGACGGTGGGCATTGAACAGAAGCTGGCCGACTGGCCCATCGATTTGCCA
The DNA here is from genome assembly GCF_059730565.1 of Pantoea sp. X-Soil-TKNS-1279. NCBI lineage: Bacteria > Pseudomonadati > Pseudomonadota > Gammaproteobacteria > Enterobacterales > Erwiniaceae > Pantoea > Pantoea sp. X-Soil-TKNS-1279. The sequence continues at coordinate 4,051,185 of NZ_AP035948.1, forward strand.
GGGGCCGCCTCGTTGTCGCTGATGTTAAGCCTGGTGGCGCTGCTGGCGTGGTTTTGCCAGCGCAAACTGACCGGCAGCAGCGATGTCACGGCAGTGAGCGGCAAACCGGTGTCACAGGACGCCGCCGATCCTGGTGGCTGGCAATGGCCAATGCTGCTGTTGTTCACCGGGACCACGTTGCTGGCAGTAGCGTTACCGCTGGGGGCCATGACGCTCAGCGGCCTGTTAAATACCTTGTCCGGCGGCATTCATACCAGCAACCTGACGCTGCGCCATTTCGCCGCGCTGTTCAGCCAGCAGGGGGATGCGCTGACAGCCTTCTCCACCAGCATCGGGCTGGCGCTGGGGGCGGCGTTGCTGACCGGGCTTCTTGGCTTTCTCATCGCCTGGCGCGTTGCCGAGGGCAAAACCCGTCTGCTGGCGCTGATGGATGGTCTGGCGCTGCTACCGGCGGCCATGCCGGGGGTGGTGATTGGCGTGGGGTTGATTCTGCTGTGGAATCGCGGTTTCTGGCCAGTTTCACCTTACAACACGCTGGCGATTTTGCTGCTTTCCTATAGCTGCCTGCTGCTGCCGTGGCCGGTGCGCTATGTCAGCAGCGCCCTGCGCCAGCTTGGCCCAACGCTGGAACCCGCCGCCCGCGTGCATGGGGCGACGCGTATCCAGGCACTGCGTTTGATTGTGTTACCGCTGGTGGCACCGAGCCTGCTGGCGGCCATGATGATGGTGTTTGCCGTCGCCTCGCGCGAACTGGTGACTTCACTGATTCTGGCTCCGGCAGGCACGCAAACCGTAGCGATATTTATCTGGCGGCAGTTTGAGCAAGGCTCCGTCGGACAGGGCATGGCAATGGCCACCCTGACGCTGCTCGCCAGCCTCAGCCTGATGCTCGCCGCGCTGGCGTTGCTGCGCAGAAAATCGGGCTAGCCTGTTTTTGCGTGATAAATCACGCCGCTACGTCAGGTAGCGGCGCCATTTATTGCGCTTTCAATCAATGCTGCCCGCCGTCAGCAAACACCCGTGTATCGGTAATCGCCTGCACATCTACCTTATTCGGCAGAATATGCAGCGTGCTGAACAGGTCAGATACCTGCTGCACCTGGGCGATATCATCCGGTGTCACCGCGCGAATACCGTGGGAGATACGCGCGGTGATTTTCCCGGCATCAGCCGGTTGCAGGCGCGTCAGTTGCGCATACACCTGGTTGTATTCTTGCGGGTGCGCCAGCGCCCACTCACGCGCCTGTGCCAGACGATGGGTGAAATCGGCGATCGCCGCGCGCTTCAATGGATCATCGAGCGAGCGTTGTGTCGCGGTGACAAAGGAGAGTGCCGTGGTCAGCCCTTTGCCATCACGCAGCAGGCGTGCGCCATGCTGCTCCGCAATACCTAAATAGGGATCAAAGGTGGCCCAGGCGCTAATCTGCCCTGAGTTAAACGCCGCGCTGGCATCGGTTGGCAGCACAAAACGCACCGGTACGGCATCCCGTTGCACATTTGCTTCCTGCAAAGCCTGATACAACAGATGCTGTGAGATGCTGCCGCGCGCAGATGAAACCACCACCTCTTTACCCACCAAATCCTTAACGCTGTGGATTGGGGAATCCGCCGGGACAATCAGCCCGTTGGAGCCGCCGTCACCGACGTTGGTGGCGATGATTTTCAGCGGAACACCGCCAGATGCCGCCATCAGCACCGGTAAATCACCGGCGTAGGAGGTGTCCACGGCCCCGGCGCGTTGCGCTTCAAACAACGGTGCCGCCCCCTGAAAATTCGCCCAACGGTACTGATAAGGCGCATCTTTCATCACTCCAGCCGCTTCAACCAGCGAGCGCAGGTTTCGCGCCTGATCGCCCAGCACCAGCGTGACGTGACTTAAATCAGGCGCAGCCTGACTGCCAAACGCCGCGCACAACAGCAGCGCAGCAACAACGGGTTTCAGCCATTTCATCGGTGAGACTCTCAGAGGGCATTGCGGTTGAGCTGACGGATGTAGGCATCCCAGTGCAGCAGATATTTTTGGTTGCGGATGCTGTTATCAAATGCCTGCGCGGCTTTCTCCGCCACCGCATCCGGCAGGATAATCAGTTCAGCACCGCCCGCTTGTGCCGCCAGCTGTGCCTGACAGGCGCGTTCGAGATAATAGAGGTTATAAAAAGCCTCTTCGATGCCGCCGCCGCTGGTGAGCAGGCCATGATTGCGCAAAATCAACGCGTTACGCGTGCCAAGATCGGCCACGATACGTTGCTGCTCATCCAGATCCAGCGCGATACCTTCGTAATCGTGATAGCCAAGGCGCTGATGGAAGCGGGTGCTGTGCTGCGAAATCATCAACAGCCCGCGCTTCTGTGCCGACACCCCAATGCCCGCGGCGGTATGGGTATGCAGCACCGCATGCGCATCCGGGCGGGCGCGATGGATCGCGCTGTGAATCACAAATCCGGCCGGGTTAATACCCAGTCCGGTCGGATCATCAATGATGTTGCCATCGATGTCGATCTTCACCAGCGTCTCCGGCTGGATTTCATCGAAGGTCTGCCCGTAAGCATTAATCAGGAAATGCGGTTTTTCGCCGGGTACGCGCAGTGAGAAATGGGTGTAAATATGATCCGTCCAACGCAGCTTTGCCGCCAGATGATAAGCCTGCGCCAGTTTGACGCGTGCCTGCCATTCTCCCTCGCTAATGCGCTGCCGTAATGCGCTGATATCCAGGATTGCCGTACTCATTTTCTGCTCCTTTGCCGGGTCGGTTTGCCTGCAAATCATCCTGACACAGCGCTTTTCACCCTGGGAAATGCCAATAACGGCAAAACAATGTCAATAAACGCAAAGCGGAGTCGATAATTGACCTGGGTCAGTTTGGTTGAAAATCAAAACGCTAACATGCACGGCCCCGGGAAGTGCTATGCTGCTGAAGCCGCAGCTTATCGCCCTTTCCGCTGCTTAAACCTGACGAGGGATGCCTGGTGCCACCGCAGAGACGAAACCGCGATTTTGGTTGGCTGTTGATTGTTTGTGCCGGGCTGCTGCCGCTGGTGCTTGGCATCCTCTGCACGGCCATTGAAGCACGCCACACCGTGCATCAGCAGCAAATCACCACCGCTAACTCCCTACTGGCTCAGGCAGAAAGAATGAGCGACAGCGCCTGGGACATGATCACCGAGTTGCGCCAGTTCCACTATCAACCCTGTTCGGCGATTGAAGACAAGCTGCAACGTGATGGTAACCTGAACGCCTATTTTCGCTCCATCGGCAAGCTGGAGGGCGATAACGTGACCTGCTCCTCGGCATACGGGATGAATCCCGGCCCCCTGAGCGAAATGATGCTGCGTCACCCCCCCGTAACCGGCAAAGCCTGGTGGAGTATCTCGATCCGTGGGACATTTGGCGTGCCAGACCGCCCGGCAGTGATCTTTGTGCGGCAACTGCCTGATGGTGAAGGCTTTTGGGCGGTGATTGATGGTCAGTATTTGATGGATTTTATGCGCGCATTGGGCGAGTCGCGTGGCTATCGCATGACCATGCGGTTTAATGACGGCGCCCCCATCACCAGCGGGCCGGCGGAGCAGTTGCCGGAAACCTACCTGAAAAGTGAACCCTGGCGGGCTGAATCCAGCCGCTATCCCATCAGCGTCGAAGTGGTGGTCCCTCCCAGCGAACTGTTGAAGGCGTGGCAGCAGGCGTTGTTTATTTTCCTGCCGATGGCGGCAATTTTTTCCATTTTGCTGATGATCCTCACCGCCAACTGGCTGCGTCGTCGTATCTCCTGGCGGGATGAAATTCGTCGCGCGATGCGCAACCGCCAGTTTTCGGTCCATTATCAGCCGGTCTACAGCATGGCCGCGCAGCGCTGCAACGGTGTCGAAGCGTTGCTACGCTGGCGTTTGCCAAACGGCGATACCATCCGGCCTGACATTTTTATCAGCGCAGCAGAACAGGAAGGCATGATTGTGCCGCTGACGCGTCATTTGCTGGAGCTGATGGCGGAAGACATTCAGAGCTGGCAAGTGGAACCGGGGTTCCATATCGGGTTGAACCTGGCGGCAGAACATTTGCAACACCCGGAGTTTGTCGCAGATATCCAGCTGTTCGCCAGACGCGTGCAGAACAAAAAATTGCAGATAACTCTGGAGCTGACCGAGCGCAGTTTGATTCACGACGGTGAGGATGTGGCGCGTAAGTTGCGATTGCTACAGTCGCAAGGGATGAAGGTGGCAATCGACGATTTCGGTACTGGTCACTGCTCGCTCAGCTATCTGCAAACTTTTCCACTCGATTATCTGAAAATTGATCGCGGCTTTATCAACGCGATTGAACGGCTGGATGGCGAAACCCCGGTACTGGACGCGATTATCAATCTGGCGCACAAGTTGCAGCTTGAGGTGCTCGGCGAAGGCGTTGAAACCTCGTTACAATTCCAGTACCTGCAACAGCGTGGTGTGGTATTTATTCAGGGCTATTATTACGCCTGGCCAATGGATAATGACCGGCTGCGCGCATGGCTCAACGAGCAGGGGCAGCAGCCGCTACTTGCTGAGGAATCCCATGAGTCTGAACTGCATCATTCTTGATGATTACCAGAATGTCGCCCTGACGCTTGCCGACTGGGCTACGCTGGAACCCCTGGTCCACACTACCGCCCTCACCACCCACATCGACGATCTCGACACGCTGGTCAGCCAAATTGAGCACGCCGATATTCTGGTGGTGATGCGTGAACGTACCCCGCTCAGCGCTGAGCTGATTGGCCGCCTGCCTAAACTGAAGCTGGTGGTCACATCCGGCATGCGGAACGCCTCTATCGATCTCGATGCCTGCCGCGAACGTTATATCGCGGTATGCGGCACTGGCAGCAGCAGCGCACCGCCGCTGGAGCTGACCTGGGGACTCGTGCTGGGGCTGGCGCGTCATCTCGTCAGCGAAAATCAGGCGCTACGCAGCAATGGCCCGTGGCAGCAAACGCTGGGCATCGGATTGCAGGGCAAAACCCTGGGATTGATTGGGCTGGGGAAAATTGGCGGCGAGATGGCGAAGGTGGCACAGGCATTTGGTATGCGAGTATGCGCCTGGAGCCAGAATCTGACCGCAGAGCGCGCGGCTGCCTGTGGGGCAGAAAAGATGAGCACGCTGCCCGCCTTGTTGCAGGCGAGTGATGTCGTCTCACTTCATCTGGTACTGAGCGATCGCACCCGCCATCTGCTGGATGCCGACGCGCTGGCGCAGATGAAAGCGGGCGCGTTGCTGATCAATACTTCGCGTGCTGGCCTGGTCGATCAGGCGGCAATGATCGCCGCCTTGCAAAGCGGGCAACTGGCGGGTGCCGGGCTGGATGTGTTTGATCAGGAACCGCTGCCAGCCGACCATCCGTTGCGCCAGTTACCAAACGTCTTCGCCACACCACACCTGGGTTACGTGGCCGATAATAACTACCACACCTACTTCACCGAAGCCGTAGAAAATATCAATGGTTGGTTAAAAGGCGCACCGCTGCGGTCCCTGCTGTAAACCTGCGTTTTACGCCCATTCATAGCCATAGTTTCAGCCACAAACTCGCTGGTTTTTGGCTGAAACATGACAAATATCACACAAAAACGGTATACTCTGTCGCGGGATGCAATAATTGCCAGCGTAATTATTGCTGTAGCAAGCCGGAGAAACGCACTTTTTACGGCTATGCTTTAATTTTCTCAACGCCGCGGACTGACTGCTGTAACCCGGTCCGCGCCGTTGAGGACTTTCTGATTCCAGGACAGGGTAACCTCATGAAAATTCGTAGGAAACGTGTAAAACCGATCGGGCTGGATGATGTCACCATCATCGACGATAGCCGTTTACGTAAGGCCATCACCGCGGCATCTCTGGGTAACGCGATGGAATGGTTCGATTTTGGTGTGTATGGCTTCGTGGCGTATGCGCTGGGTAAGGTGTTTTTCCCGGACGCGACGCCCGGTATTCAGATGATCGCCGCGCTGGCGACCTTCTCCGTCCCCTTTCTGATCCGTCCGCTGGGTGGCCTGTTCTTCGGCATGCTGGGGGATAAATACGGTCGTCAGAAAATTCTCTCGATCACCATAGTCATTATGTCGATCAGTACCTTCTGTATCGGCCTGATACCTTCGTATGCGTCTATCGGCATCTGGGCGCCGGTGTTACTGCTGCTCGCCAAAATGGCGCAGGGCTTCTCGGTGGGCGGTGAATATACCGGCGCGTCGATCTTCGTCGCCGAATACTCGCCGGACCGTAAGCGTGGCTTTATGGGAAGCTGGCTGGATTTCGGCTCCATCGCCGGTTTCGTGCTGGGTGCCGGTCTGGTAGTACTGATCTCCACCATTATCGGCGAAGACCGCTTTCTGGAGTGGGGCTGGCGTCTGCCGTTCTTCCTCGCGCTGCCATTAGGCATCATCGGGCTGTATCTGCGCCATGCGTTGGAAGAGACTCCGGCCTTCCAGCAGCATGTGGACAAGCTGGAACAGGGCGATCGTGAAGGTTTGCGTGACGGCCCGAAAGTCTCGTTTAAAGAGATCGCCAGCAAACACTGGAAAAGCCTGCTGGCTTGCGTAGGTCTGGTGATTGCCACCAACGTGACCTATTACATGCTGCTGACCTATATGCCGAGCTACCTGTCGCATAACCTGCACTACTCGGAAGATCACGGTGTGCTGATTATCATCGCCATTATGATCGGGATGCTGTTTGTCCAGCCGGTGATGGGGATGCTGAGTGACCGTTTTGGCCGCCGCCCGTTTGTCATTATTGGTAGCATCGCGCTGTTCATCTGCTCCATTCCGGCGTTTATGCTGATTAACAGCGGCGTGATTGGGCTGATTTTTGCCGGTCTGCTGCTGCTGGCGGTGATCCTGAACGCCTTTACCGGTGTGATGGCCTCCTCGCTGCCCGCGATGTTCCCGACCCATATCCGCTACAGCGCACTCGCCAGTGCCTTCAACATTTCGGTGCTGATTGCCGGTCTGACGCCGACCGCCGCCGCCTGGCTGGTGGAGTCCACCAACAATCTCTACATGCCGGCTTATTATTTGATGGTGATTGCGGTGATTGGTTTGGTCACCGGCCTGTATATGAAAGAGACGGCGAATAAACCGTTGATTGGCGCAACGCCTGCGGCATCTGACATTGAAGAAGCGCGTGAAATCCTCCAGGAACATCACGACAACATCGAGCAGAAAATCGAAGATATCGATGCCGAGATCGCGAAACTGGAAGCGAAGCGTAAAAACCTGGTGCAGCAGCACCCGGATATCAACGAGTAATTCTCCCTCCACTCCCGCTTCGGCGGGAGTTTTCATTTGCTGCGCAGCACACAAACCTTCATCCACCGCCGTGAAAAGGAGTAGACTGGCGCTACTTTTTTCACCTGTAAGTAAGAATGAGCATGTCTGATTTTTCTCTTATCCAGCGTCCAAGAAGGCTGCGTAAAAGCGCCGCGATGCGTGAAATGTTCCAGGAAACCAGCCTGAGCCTCAGCGATTTGGCGCTGCCCATCTTCGTTGAAGAAGGGGTGGATGATTACAAACCCATTACCGCCATGCCAGGCGTGATGCGTATTCCCGAAAAACGTCTGGCGTATGAAATCGAGCGTATTGCCAAAGCGGGTATCCGTTCGGTGATGACCTTTGGTATTTCGCACCATACCGATGCCACCGGCAGCGATGCATGGAACGAAAACGGCCTGGTGGCGCGTATGTCGCGCATCTGCAAAGACACCGTGCCAGAGATGATCGTCATGTCTGACACCTGTTTCTGCGAATACACCAGCCACGGCCACTGCGGCGTGCTGTGCGACCACGGCGTCGATAACGACGCCACCCTGATTAACCTCGGCAAGCAGGCAGTGGTTGCCGCGCAGGCCGGTGCTGATTTTATTGCGCCGTCAGCGGCAATGGATGGTCAGGTTAAAGCGATTCGTCAGGCGCTCGACGCCGCCGGATTTACCGATACCGCCATCATGTCTTACTCCACCAAATTCGCGTCTTCGTTCTACGGTCCGTTCCGTGAAGCGGCGGGTACGGCGCTGAAAGGCGATCGAAAAACTTATCAGATGAATCCGATGAACCGCCGTGAAGCGATTCGCGAATCGCTGATTGATGAAGCGGAAGGTGCCGATTCGCTGATGGTGAAACCGGCTGGAGCCTACCTTGATATCCTGCGTGATATCCGCGAGCGTACCACGCTGCCGCTGGCTGCCTATCAGGTAAGCGGTGAGTACGCGATGATCAAATTCGCCGCGCAAGCCGGTGCCATTGATGAACGCAATGTGGTACTGGAAAGCCTTGGTGCCATTAAGCGCGCCGGGGCTGATTTGATTTTCAGCTATTTTGCCCTTGATCTTGCCGAGCAAAAAATGCTCTGATCACCGTTACGCTTATCAGCCGTTGTTTGGCGGCTGATAAGTTATTACGGCCATCTTTTGTTGTGGCACAACACCAGTTCTGTAGCACCTGCATCCTATAAGAAGAGTAACGCGATGAAAGCACCTGCGCTGCCCGCAGACGAGTCATATCGTCTGGCTCAGTTACGTGCGCTCAACATTCTGCATACCCCGGCAGAAGAGCGTTTTGACCGTCTGACTCGCCTCGCCCGTCGTCTGTTTGGCGTGCCGATTGCGCTGGTAAGCCTGCTGGAGGAGGACCATCAATGGTTCAAATCTATCGCGGGACAATCCGGTGAAACCGCGCCGCGCAATACCTCCTTTTGCGGCCATGCCATCTTACAGGATGATATGATGGTGGTGGAGAATGCGCTGGAAGACGAACGTTTCCACGATAATCCCTTAGTCACTGGCGAGAACCCAGTACGCTTCTATGCGGGTTGCCCGCTGCGTACCCCTGCCGGTGCCAAAGTCGGTACCCTGTGCATTGTCGACCACCATGCCCGTGCGTTTGATGCCGAGGATTGCCACACGCTGCGCGATCTGGCGGCGATGGCGGAAGCTGAGCTGGTGGCTTTCCAGACCGCCACCTCCGACGAGCTGACACAAATCACCAATCGCCGTGGCTTTATGACGCTGGGGCAACTGGCGTTGAACGAATGTCAGTTGAAGCAGTTGCCCGCCAGCCTGACGTTCCTCGACCTCGACCGCTTTAAAGAGATCAATGACACCCTCGGCCATCGTGAAGGCGATCGGGCGTTGATGGATTTTGCCGATGCAATGAAGGTGAGTTTCCGTCATGCGGATCTGTTCGCGCGTCTGGGCGGTGATGAATTTGTGGTGCTGTTTAACGGCCTGCAACAAGCAGATGCCGAGGGAGTGCTGGAGCGCTTTGATCGGTTGCTGCAAAAACAGACGCGCGATCTGAACCGGCGCTATCAACTACATTTTTCGTCCGGCATCGTCGAGTTTGATCCACACCACCCGTTGTCGCTGGAGCAACTGCTGGAAAGCAGCGACGAACGGATGTATGCCGCGAAAAAACTGCGTAAACAGACGCGATAAACCGCAAACAACTTGCGCGATTCATCGCGCGGTGTTGACCTTACCGCGCCAGGTCATCAATCAACGTCTGATTAAACTTCTGCGGTTCTTCCATCTGCGGTGCATGCCCCATGCCGGGGAATTCAATCAGGCGCGCGCCAGGGATCATTTTCGCCACCTGTTTACCCAGCACATTGTAATGCCCCAACTGCGCTTTCACCGCTGGCGGTGCGATATCGCTACCGATGGCGGTGGTGTCGGAGGTGCCGATCATCAGGGTGGTCGGCACTTTCAGATCTTTAAATTCGTAGTACACCGGCTGGGTAAAAATCATGTCGTAGATCAGCGCCGAGTTCCAGGCGACCTTTTTATGCCCCGGACCGCTGTTTAACCCGGCCAACATATCCACCCATTTGTCATATTCCGGCTTCCACTGGCCGACGTAATAGGTTTGCTGCTCATACTTTTTGATACCGGCGGCGTTGAGCTTCAGCTCGCGTTGATACCACTGATCCACCGAACGCCAGGGCGCGCCTTTGGCTTTCCAGTCTTCCAGACCAATCGGGTTCACCAGCACCAGTTTTTGCGTCTGCTGTGGATACATCAGCGCATAGCGCGTAGCCAGCATGCCGCCGGTCGAGTGTCCGACAATCACCGCCTTATCGACGCCCAGTTGCTGCAATAACTGATGGGTGTTCTGCGCCAGTTGCTGGAAGGTGTATTGATAATTTGCGGGTTTGCTGGAACTACAGAAACCAATCTGGTCCGGTGCCACCACGCGATAGCCCTGTTGACTCAGTGCCTTGATGGTGTCTTCCCAGGTGGCACCGCAGAAGTTTTTGCCGTGCATCAGCACCACCGTCTGCCCATTGGCATGCTGCGCGGGCTGCACATCCATATACCCCATGCTGAGCGTCTGCTGCTGGGAGGCGAAGTTAAAGTGCTGCAACGGATAAGGGTACTGGAATCCTTCCAGTTGTTCTCCATAGACGTTGGCGGCAAGCGCTGATGCGCTGCTCATCAGCATCAGCGAAGAAATCAATAACTTCACGGGAAAACGTAACGCCATCAGGACATCTCCTGTCAGATCAAAAGATCGAGTGTGGCATGTTACGCGTATCGCTGTATTGATGGGCCGTGCCATCAGTAAATTTCCCTGATGTATGGCAACCGATGTGGCGCAAAAAATCAGGTTATGGGATTTACGTTAACTAATTAGGGTTAAATCAGGATATTCCCTCAACAAATAAACAACATACAACGGTCAAATCTCACGAGTTGCGAGAATAGTCTGATAGCAGAAAAATAAACCTCAACTTCCTGATAAAACTTTACGTAACAAGGCACACGGAAAGATAAGTTAAATTACACTGTGCGCACTGACCTGGAGGTGCTATATGCAAGAGAGAAAATACAATGAAGGTGTCATTCTCGCCGTAACTGAATGGATTGTTGAAAACTTAGATCAGCGTTTAAGCATTGATGATATTGCGCAAAAATCTGGTTATTCAAAATGGTATTTGCAGAAACTTTTCGCCCGTTGCCATAATGAAACCCTGGCACGTTTTATTCGCAAAAAGAAACTGGCCGCCAGCGTTGTCGAGCTGAAAAACAGCGAAGCAACGATTATCAGCCTGGCCGTAAAATACCATTTTGAAAGCCAGCAATCTTTTACCCGTTCATTTAAACAAATGATGGGTTGTACCCCGCTTGCATGTCGTAAAAAACAATTAAGCGGCGAACGGCAACAGCAACTGACAGAATGTGAAGATCCTTGCGTCTTGTGTCGCCTGGAATCTGTCGCCAACAGCAAAGAGATGCCAGAGATTCTGCCACCACCATTGCGGTCGGGTCAGTTTCCGGTGCGCCGTATTGACTGTGTGATGCAATGAGACAAAGCGCGATAATCGCGCTTTTTTTTATCGTGTCTTTCAGGCAAAAAAAAGCCCCTTCCGGGGCTTTTCGCATTATTTGTAGACCTGGGCTACCGCGTCAAAATTATTTCCGTGTTGGCGTGCAGCCTCGACCACATAATATTTTCCACCTTTCTCATCAGCCATCTCTGACAAACGTTGATGCAGATCCATCGGCGAGCTGATGGCACCGCCAGTATCGGATACGCTAATATTTCCCAGCGACTCAAGTTTAAAGTGTTCCGCTTCCTGCGCAGAAATATTATTGGCGGCCATAACCGGTACGCTCGCACCAAGCAGCAACGCAGACAGAATATATTTTTTCATTAGCTCGTCCTCTTCAATTTTCGTGGTAATTTTCTATGGCTATTGTCTAATTAATCGCCACCCGACATTGATCTTTTTGAGCACTTATTATTCGTAGCTAAACGATTTATCGCGCCAAACCGTTTAGCCCTGTAATTCCTGACCCGGTAATAATTTTTCCGACATCAAACGGCGGCATTGAGTACGGTCCTGATGGGCTTGCTGTTGCAGTTCAGGCGACAAGCCTTGCCACACCATTTGCAGATGCTCACCGAGACCGCGCTGGAAGTGAATTTTTTGCAACGCATAGTCTGAATTGCTGCCTTCAATAATCTGCTGCATATCCTGCACCGAATTACTGCGCCCATCATGGGTTAAGGTACAAAACATGGCGATGTAATACGCCTTGTCCTCGTCACTGTAATGCGGCGTAAACCACCAGACCAAAGCGCTGATGATGATCAGCAACGGCAGGATAAATTTCAGTTTTAACATGGGGAAAATAACCAAATGGAAAAAAACGCCGCGATGTTAACAGATTCGCAGCGTTGCGGTTTAGTGCAGGATGCCACTTAGCCCGTGATAACCCATATAAAGTGCCACCAGCGCGATCAGAGTGCCGGAGAACCAGGGCGTACGGCGTGCCAGCGTATCCAACCCCTGCCAGCGCTGGGTGGCTTTTTGTATGCTTAACGCGGCAGCGGCCCCCACCCCTACCAGCGTCAGTGCCAGGCCAAGGCTGAAACACAGTACCAGCGCAGCGCCAAGGCTGAAGGCTTTCACCTGAATGCACAGCAACAGTACCGTGATGGCCGCCGGACAGGGGATCAGGCCGCCGGTTAAACCAAACAGGATAATCTGCCCGTTGGTCACTTCACGGCTGGCAAAACGCTTTTTGATATCGCTGGCATGGGCACGCTCATGCGCATCCTGAAAACTGCCATCATGCTCGCCAGGTGCGCGCTGGACCTCCCCCTGCTGCCAGGCCACATCGTAATCATGGGAATGACCAGCATGACCGAGTGACAGACGCGCATTGAAGGTATGCGGTTGTGGCACCGCCAGTGTCGATTGCAGGACACCGTCCTGTGCGGCGAAGGTAAAGATTTGCGAGAATCCCATTCCGCGCCGGGTCGCAACGCTAACCTGACTGGGCTGCCATGCCGCGCCATCCAGAGTACGCAGTTGCCAGTGGTCCTGATGCAGCGCCAGTTCAATATGGCCGTGCCCGGTGTCGATCACCTGCGCATCTGCCCGCTGCTCGTGCTGATGTTGCTTGCGCTGCTGCTCGCTTTGCCAGGTACGCCAAATCATCCAAAGCGCGGTTGCCAGAATGATAATGGCGGAGATCAGTTGGAACCAGGGTTCGGCAGTATCGGCCGTCAGCTTGCGGCTGACATACATGCCACCCAACGCGATCAGCCAGACAATCAAGGTATGCGACAGGGTTGCCGCCAGCCCCAGCATCACTGCCTGCTTAACCGTGCCGCGAATCGCCACGATAAACGCCGCCATCATGGTTTTTGAATGTCCTGGCTCCAGGCCGTGTAATGCCCCCAGCAAAATTGCACTGGGGATAAACAGCCAGGCGCTGGAGGTGCCCTGGCTGATCAGGGCGGCAAAATCAGTCATATTTTCTCTCATTGTCACGGTGCGGCAGATGCAATTGTCTGACACTGCGAATATACTATACCCCACTATAGTATTGATCAACGGATGTCACGCCATGTCTCATACCCTGAAAGACCAAAAGAAATTGCTGGCGCGCGTACGCCGCATCAAGGGCCAGACCGAATCACTGGAAAAAGCGCTGGTGGGCGGGGAAGAGTGTCTGAAGGTGTTGCAGCAGGTCGCAGCGGTGCGGGGAGCGATTAACGGATTAATGAGTGAGTTGCTGGAAGGACATATTCGCGAGCACCTGATGAACCCACACGCCAGCGAGCAAGAGCGCAACGCCGATATGGAACAGATTATTGCGGTGGTGCGCAGTTATATGAAGTAACAACATCGCGCGATAAATAGGTGTGGATTACGTAGCGGCGCGATTTATCGCGCCTTTTTCCTCAAAATCGCGCAAACCGATACGGCGTGGGGTCGATCAGCGGCGTATGACCGGAGACCAGATCGGCCGCCAGTTGCCCGGCAGCCGGTGACGTACCGAAACCGTGACCGGAAAAACCGGTCGCCAGCGTCAGACCCGGCAAGCTGGCAACCGGGCCGATGACCGGGTTCGAATCGGGCGTCACATCAATCACCCCAGCCCAGGCCTGCGCCAGCTCAGCTTGCTCAAACACCGGCCAGGCCGCACGCAGGTTACGCATCGCCTCCTGATTGAGCGCCGGGTTAGCCGCCGGATCGAGCGTACGAACACGTTCGAACGGCGAACGTCGATCGCCACGCCAGCGTCGAGCCAGCGCCAGGTCTTTAACAAAATAGCGGCCAAGCGAGATACGCAGATTGTCCCGCGCATGACGCAATTGGGGTAAATAGCGCGTCCCCAGCAGCAGATGGTCGAGGGTCAGCGGCGCATCCAACGCGCCACGCTGAGTAATAACAAATCCACCATCCTGGTGTTTGCGGAACGAGAAATCCGGCGCACCCACGGCGATATGGGTTGGCCCCTCCATCGGTTTAGTGCGCATCACCGAACAGATCAATGGCAGTGTCGGCAGCGCAATACCCTGATTGCCAAGGAAACGCCGCGACCAGGCTCCCGCCGCCAGCAGCACCTGGTCACAGCGAATTTCGCCACGTTCGGTTATCACCCCGCTAACCTTGCCGTCGCTGGTTTCCAGCGTGCGCACCGCGCACTGCTCAACAATGATCGCCCCGCGCGCGATAGCCGCTTTCGCAATCGCGCTGGCAGCGAGCGTCGGTTCTGCCCGACCATCGGAGGCGGTGAAAATCCCTCCCGCCCAATGACCCTGCCCTCCCGGCACCCGTTGTGCAATCTCCGCTTTGCTCAGCAATTGCGTATCCAGCGCCAGCGGCGCTACCGCTTTAAACCAGCCTTCATGCAGCGCCATCTGGGCTTCATTGCGGGCGATAAACATAATGCCCGCCTGACGATATCCCACATCGCTGCCAACACGCGCCGCCATGCCCGCCCACAGACGATCGGCGGCCTGCGCCAGTGGAATATCATCGGCAGCACGGCTGGTTTTACGAATCCAGCCCAGATTACGCGATGACTGCTCGCCCGCGATGCGGCCTTTTTCCAGCACCACCACCGGGATGTTGCGCTCCGCCAGCGTTAGCGCGGCGGTTAAACCGACAATGCCGCCGCCAATAATCACCACCGTGGTGGCGGAGGGGAAAGCGGCAGAGGTGGTAACGGGGGTAATTTGCGGTGACATAACGCGCCTCCTGTGATGCCTTACAGCGCCACGGTGATTTCCTGTACTGCGGCCTGACCGGCCCCACGGTATGCCGTAACCTCCAGCTCCACCTTGTAAACCGTGGAACCCAGCGGCGGGCAAGTCACGGTGGTGGCCGGGTTGATGCCACGAAACTTCTCGCCGATGATGGCCATTACCGTCGGCACATCGTCCGGTTCCTGAATAAACACCCGCGAGAACACCACATCCTTGAGCGAGGCATCAATCGCCGCCAGCGCCGCTTCGATATTGGCAAACACCTGCAAGGTTTGCTCCGTGACATCGGCCGGAATCTCCTTGCTGACCGGGTTGCGGCCTGCGGTATTGGAGACATAAATCCAGTTATCTACCGCGACAATGCGTGAATAACTGCCCATCTCTTCAAATTTTGAACCGGTTTTTACTTTAATAATCTGCGTCATGCTGGTTTCCTTGGTTAGCTGAGTACCGGGGTTTCCCACAGGTTTAATTTCACGCCGATGCCTTTTGCGATCGCGTTGCGATACACCACCGTGCCCCAGGCAACGTCTTCCACCGGCATACCACCGACGGACATGATGATGATCTCTTCATCGTTTTGGCGGCCAGGTGCATCACCGGCAACGATTTTGCCGATATCTTCCAGTTGCTCCGCTGCCAGCTTGCCCTCGGCGATCATGTCCATAAAACGCACGCCGATAACCGGGATGGTTTTATGGGCGGGTTTCGGCACCTCCTCGAACCACGCCTGATACAGGCCGGTGTTATCCAGCACTTTGCGCACGTCGGGTTGCTCCATCCCGGCGTCGATGTTGCACAGCGCAGGCATGGCAAGAAACGCCCCTGGCTTTACCCACTCGCGTTTGACCAGAGGATAGCTGTCCGGGTCGCCCACCTCGCCGGAACTGCAATAGGTCACGATGTCGGAGTCACGCACCACCGCTTCGAGGGTATCGACGATTTCGATATGTTTGATTTGCGGATACGTCTCCTGCACCCAGGTGAGGAAGTTATCGAGGCTACGCTGCCCACGCCCCTTCACTTTGATGGTGTCGATCAGCGGGCACACCGCGATAAACGCGGCGACGGCGGTTTTACCCATCACGCCGGGGCCCAGCAGGCCAATTACGCGAGAATTCTTGCGTGCCAGATGGCGCGCGCCCACGCCGGGTACTGCGCCGGTGCGATACGCCGACAACAGGTTCGCTGACATATGCGCCAGCGGTGCGCCGGTATCCGCATCGTTAAGGGTGAACATCAGAATCGAGCGCGGCAGTCCTTTTTCGCGGTTGGCGATATTCGAGCCATACCATTTCACCCCGGCGGTACAGAAGCTGCCGCCGAGATAGGCGGGCATCGCCATTAAACGTCGGTCAGCCGTGGGCTTCGGCATCGTGGGAAAGGGTGAGTTTTCCGGGAAGGTCACCATCGCGCCGTGCGAATCGTTATTGGCCCCGGCCATGCGGTAGTCGCCTTGATACAGCAGGCCAAACATCTCCTCCATAGTATCGACACAGGCGGGCATGTCGGTGACGCCTGCGCGGATCATGTCCTGCTCCGACAGGTAGATAAAATCAATCCGGGTTGAATCTGTCATGGCTAACCCCTTTTCAGTCTTCGTTCGTATTCCCGCCAGCGCAGTGCGTCTGGCGTGCAGGTGGATGCCTTTAGGAATACGTGACTGGATTCGGGCTGTATTGAATATTTGCGACATCCGCGTGGCACAGCGCTTGCATGATCCCGCTATCCCTGTTCAGCCTGTAGCGGAGCGCGCGATGTCTGAGAATTCCCTTTATCGTCATGGCGGCAGCTTTCACCCGGAACAGCCGTTTTTCGTGCTGAATGCCGCGCAACATTACTCCGTGATCGCCTCAGAAAACCCGGCGATTTCACACTTTTACAGCTTCGATGTCGCGCAATCGGCAGGCATGACGCTGGCGATTCCCGATGGCTGCGTCGATATCGTGTTTGATTGCGATCCGCTCAACCCGAAAGGGCGCGTGTGCGGCACCACGCTGGAAGCACGCGGCGCCGACATGCTGCACAACCATCATTATTTTGGCGTGCGGTTCGCGCCAGGCGTTATCCCCGATTTTCTTGATGTGATGGCAGAGGAGATCCCCGACCATGAATTCAGCTTTCTTGATGTGGTACCTGATGCCCGACTGGCGTTTGAACAAATTGTGCAAAGCCACAGCTTTTCACAGCAAATTTCGTTATTTAACGCCCACTTCACGCCACGGCTGGTGCGCAAAGCCTCATCGGTAACCGCCTTTATCATCCACGCGATGCGCCAGCAAAAGGGCAATATTCGCGTCGATCAACTGGAAGCCCTGACCGGTTATACCTGCCGCACCATTCAGCGGCAGTTCCGCCAGGATACCGGTTTGTCGCCCAAAGCCTTCAGCCGCATTCTGCGCTGCCAGTCGGCGCTAACCAGCATCCATGCGCAGGGTAATATTTCCTTTAGCGATCTGGCGTTTAACCTCGGGTTCAGCGACCAGTCCCACTTCCTGCGTGAATTTAAAAAGTTCGTCAGCACCACGCCCTGCGACTATCAACGCCGGATTGCCCACGACGCGTTGTTCCATCGCTTGCGCTATCACTGAGCACTAAAACGGTGCAACTCTGCACCGTTGCTCTGTCCGATTTTTTCTATCCGTCATCGTCATCGCTGAGAAATGATGCAGCGAAGTTACCTGCTTCAGGCGACGCAGATCGCCTGAGAAATTTCACTCTCTCCATAGAGGCGCTGGCGATGAACAACGATACCGGTTTACGCAAAAATACGTTGGGCTTGTTTTCTCTGGTCTTTTTTGTGGTGGCGGCGGCGTCGCCGCTGACTGGCGTGGTCGGTGGCCTGCCGGTGGCGATTATTTCCGGCAATGGCGGTGGCATTCCGGTGTTTTACATCCTGTCGTGCGTCATTTTGATGCTGTTCGCGGTGGGCTTTATCGCCATGAGTCGCCACGTCAATAACGCCGGTGCCTTCTATACCTATATCTCCAAAGGTCTGGGAGAAAACTGGGGCGCATCGGCGTCGGTACTGGCGTTAATGGCCTACTTCTCCATCCAAATCGCGATTGTCGCCATGCTCGGCTTCTTTACCCAGCTGTTCCTTGAAGAACATCTCAGCACCCATATTCCCTGGTGGGCGCTGAGTATGTTGTTTGCGGTGATTGCCTGGGTGCTGGGCATCAAACGGGTTGAGGTGGGCGGTAAGTTACTGGGCGTGCTGATGCTGGCCGAGGTCGCGATCGTACTGCTGACCGATGTGATGCTGCTGGTGAAAAAAGCCGGTCCTTACACCTTCCAGTCGTTTGAGCCGTCCGTGTTTATGCAAGGCAACCTCGGTATCGCCTTTATCTTTACCATCGCCGCCTTTATCGGTTTTGAATCAACGGCGATCTATGCCGAAGAGTGCCGCGATCCACAGAAAACCGTGCCACGCGCCACCATTTGCGCCCTGCTGCTCATCACCGCCTTTTTCTGCTTTACCAGTTGGTCGCTGGTGCAGGCCTATGGCTTCGATGAAATTGTGGCCATCGCCAGCAAAGATCCCGGCAATTTTGTCTTCAACATCACCCGTCAGTATGTCGGCCAGTGGGCGGTGGATACCATGTCGGTGCTGTTGATCACCAGCCTGTTCGCCGCCACCCTGGCGTTTCACAACAATATCTCCCGCTATCTGTTTAGCATCAGCCGTGATGGTCTGATCTGGAAAGAGCTGTGCAAAACCCATCCCACCAACGGTACGCCACATAACGCCAGCCATCTGCATAGCGTGATTCTGTTGCTGTTACTGGCGGGGATGGGCAGCGCCGGGCTGGACCCGATGGTGCACATCTTTGCCATCGGTTCGGCGGTCGCTACCCTGTGTATCCTGATTCTGCAATTGGGCGTGTCAGCGGCGGTGGTGCTGTTTTTCCGTCGCGTCGTAACGGATGACAGCCGGTTTCAGGTGTTCTGGGCACCGCTGCTGTCGATTATTTGTATGACCCTCACCATCATTCTGGTGGTGAACAATCTGCAATCCCTGAGTGGCAGCGATTCCAGCGTGGTGAAGATGATCCCGTGGTTTATCGCCGCCTGTGCGCTGGCGGGTTACGGCATGTCATTGAAGCGTGGAATGAAAGTGGCGGTGATAAAAAAATAATCTGCCTTAGCTGCTTTAACTCAGTTTCCCCCTGAATATCCCTATATGTAGCGGCGCGATTTATCGCGCTCTTTTCAGGCTGTGTCATGACCTGCAATGACCCGCGCGATAAATCGCGCCGCTACTCAATGCATCATCGTTTCCCACCCCACTCTTCCCAACATTGGGCAACATCATTCAGTTTCAGAATCATCCTAATAAAATCGTTAACACTGTTAATTTATTGACATGAAGCCGTGTTAAATTTTACTAATGTATTACGGTGCCATCGCGTATTTACGCGATGATAATCAGATCCAATCTCTACACAAATAAGTGACATATCAGCTTTAGCAGGCCGCAATATCCCCTCGATTTTTTCAGATAAATCGGGTGAAAAGTGACATTGCGGTGACAGAATTATCTCCATATTAACTGGCTTGACACCATTTTCACGTAACCGAGTGAGATGCGTATCTCATTTATCTTTCATGGAAAAAGCAATCAGGAAATCAGGTAATGGCTATTGATATTTATTTGAAAGTTGACGGAACAACCGGTGAGTCCCAGGACAGCAATCACAAAGGATGGACCGATGTACTCTCCTTTACATGGGGAGCTGCACAACCGGGAAATATGTCAGTTGGCGGCGGCGGTGGTGCTGGCAAAGTGGCTTACCGTGATCTGAATATTAAGGCGTTGATTGATAAATCCACCCCGGCGATTTTGAAGTTCTGCTCCAGCGGTAAACATGTCGACAAAGTCGAGCTGTCAGTTTGTAAGGCCGGTGGCAACCAGGTTGAATATTCAAAGATCACCCTTGAAGACGTGCTGGTTACGCAAACCGACTTCAACGGCGTGGGTCAGAGCGACACCATCGTAGTGGATTACGCCTTCCAGGCGGCCAAAGTCTCCATGAGCTATTGGGAACAGGGCGAGAGTGGTACCAAAGGTGCCGAAAGCAAAGTGAGCTGGGACATTAAGCAAAACAAAGAAAGCTAAACACGCATGACACCCTGATATCACGACAAGGCGATGGTAAACACAATGGCGATAGATATTTTTTTAAAAGTGGATGGCATCAATGGTGAATCGCAAAATGCGAATCACAAGAACTGGATCGATGTGTATTCATTTAGCTGGGGGGCAAAGCAACCCGGTAATATGGCGGTGGGTGGTGGTGGTGGCGCAGGTAAAGTGAATTATCGTGACCTTACTGTGCAGGCGCTGGTTGATAAAGGTACCCCGGCGTTACTGAAATATTGCTCCAGCGGCAAACATATTGCCAAAGTTCAACTGTCAGTCTGCAAAGCCGGCGGTCAGGAAGTCGAATATACCCTTATTACGCTGGAAGATGTGTTGGTAACACAAACCGATTATATCGGTGTAGCACATGGATCAACCCTGGGTATGGAATACGCATTTCAGGCCAGTAAGGTGGCGATGGAATATTGGGAACAGACTTCTCAGGGGAATAAAGGCGCGTCAGTGCAGATGGGTTGGGATATCAAACAAAACAAAGAAGTCTAACCACGCTCGGGGGCGTTATGGCATTTCCGAAATCACATGAAATATTAGCACTGACATCACAACCCGAATTAAATAATCGTGTGTCAGCAAACTATCTGACCACTGAAATTCTGGACGAAGCTTTGATTCTCGTCCGTTCGTTATCGACGGATGAAGTCTTCAGACTGGCTAAATCGGAAACCAGTCAGATTGCTTATACCCTGAAAGATTACAAAGACGAGAATAACCGCCGCCTGGCTTCCGGCGATGTCGAGTCAGGGCAGTTACCACTGGGGAGGATTAACCATCTGGATAACCGTGTAGCCGGTGTGCGCGTCCAGCATGTGGATAATGCCGCCAAAAGTGCGTTGGGGGGAACCGCAATATTTCTCGGTGCCGGGCTATGGGCGGGATTAGGGTCCAGTGTGGGCAGCATCATTGGCAGGAATGCCGTACAGTTCGGCGTCACCGCCGCCTCCGCGTGGGGAACACGTTTTGTGACCCAGAAAGTCGTGGCGGTGAATCAGATGGCGTCACATATCAAAAATCTCGCCGATATGTTCAATACCACCCACAATGCATTTTCTGAATTCCGCAATGACGTCTATGTCAAACGCGTACAGTACAAACCTGATGAAGACAGCCCTCCCCTGACTTTTGAACAAAATGTCACCGGTAAAAATGCACTTCCGGGCGATCAGGCCGCGGCAATTCAGCAGATACTGACCCGATTTATCAGCTCAGCCTATCAGCGCGTTGATATTGTTGGCCGACCTGCCGAGTTTATGAAGGTCTATTTTGAAGGCGGGGCTCCGCTGGATATTTCACGTATTCAGTATGATTACCTGATCAATCTCAAGTTGCCGTAATCAGGATGACAACGCCTGCGCGCACGCCCAGGCGGAACTCCACGCCCACTGGAAGTTATAGCCACCCAGCCAGCCGGTCACATCCACCACTTCGCCGATAAAATACAATCCGGGCACATCGCGTGCTTCCATGGTTTTTGACGATAACAGGGTGGTATCCACGCCGCCCAGCGTCACTTCAGCCGTGCGGTAGCCTTCGGTGCCGTTTGGCTGTACCCGCCACTGATGCAGGGTTTGCACCAGTTCGCCCTGCTGCTTGCTGTTGAGCTGCTTCAGGGTGACGTCAGGGATCTGGTTCAGCGCCTGCAACACTTCCACCAGGCGCTTCGGCAAAATTTTCGCCAGGCTGTTTTTCAGGCTGAGATTCGGATGGGCGTCGCGCTGGATATTAATAAACCCATCCAGCGGCGTTGCCGGGGATAAATCCACCGTCACGAACTCGCCGGGCTGCCAGTAACTGGAGATTTGCAACACCGCCGGGCCAGATAAACCGCGATGGGTAAACAACAACGCCTCTTTAAATAAGGTGCCATCCTGCGCAGTGATGGTGGTGGGTAACGCCACGCCGGATAAGGTGTTCAATTGTTCCAGCAGCGGTTTATGCAGAGTAAAAGGCACCAGCGCAGCGCGCGTCGGGAACACTTTCAAACCAAACTGCTCCGCCACTTTATAACCGAACGGTGAAGCTCCCAGCCCCGGCATCGATAAGCCACCGCTGGCGATCACCAACTTCTCCGCCTGCACCGTCATGCCGTTCAGTTGCAGGGTGTAGCCTGCGTCGTCACGCTGCACGCTCAGCACTTCGCTGCGCAACCGGAGCGTCACCTGTCCGGCTTCACACTCGGCCAGCAGCATATCCACGATTTGCTGCGCCGAATCGTCACAGAACAACTGGCCCAGCGTTTTCTCGTGATATGCGATGCCGTGACGATTGACCAGATCGATAAAGTCCCACTGGGTATAGCGCGCCAGCGCAGATTTACAAAAGTGCGGGTTATGGGAGAGGTAGGCCGCAGGCTCGGTGTACATATTGGTGAAGTTGCAGCGCCCGCCGCCCGACATCAGAATTTTGCGGCCCGCTTTTTTGCCGTTATCAAGCAGCAGCACACGCAGGCCACGCTGTCCGGCCTGTGCAGCACAGAACATGCCCGCAGCACCCGCGCCAACAATGATAACGTCAAACTTTTCCACTGCTTTTTCTCACTTCACCCGAAAGGCGCTGATTGTAGTGTTCTGTCCTCTTTGACGCCAGCGTCAAAAAAATGCCGTAAATATGTCATATTGTAAATGACTCATATTTCGGCATTTTTCCCTTGTTTAGGCGTGTGACTGGCAACATTAAGACAAAAAAAGACTATATTTCCCTTTCCCATACAGCACGTTGTCGCGGATAATGCGCCGCGTTCATGTCCTCCAAAATGGCGTAACGTTTATGCTACATCTGTTTGCTGGTCTTGACCTGAGTACCGGCCTGTTATTGGTTCTTGCCCTGCTGTTTGTATTGTTTTACGAAGCAATCAACGGTTTCCACGACACAGCCAACGCGGTCGCGACAGTTATCTACACCCGTGCGATGCGGGCGCAGCTGGCGGTTGTGATGGCAGGTGTTTTCAACTTTTTCGGTGTTTTGCTGGGCGGTTTGAGCGTGGCCTATGCCATTGTTCATATGCTCCCCACCGATCTGCTATTAAATGTTGGTTCAGCTCACGGCCTGGCTATGGTGTTCTCCATGCTGCTGGCTGCGATTATCTGGAACCTCGGCACCTGGTATCTTGGCCTGCCGGCGTCCAGCTCCCATACCCTGATTGGTGCCATTATTGGTATCGGTCTGACCAATGCTCTGATGACCGGAACGTCGGTGGTTGATGCGCTCAACCTGCCAAAAGTTCTGAATATCTTCCTTTCCCTGATCCTGTCGCCGATTGTCGGTCTGGTGATTGCCGGTAGCCTGATTTTCCTGCTGCGCCGCTACTGGAGCAGCACCAAGAAACGCTCGCGTATTCATATGACGCCAGCCGATCGCGAGAAAATCGACGGCAAGAAAAAGCCGCCATTCTGGACGCGTATCGCCCTGATTGTTTCCGCCATTGGCGTAAGCTATTCACACGGTGCGAACGATGGTCAGAAAGGCATTGGCCTGATCATGCTGGTGCTGATTGGTGTCGCACCTGCGGGTTTCGTGGTCAACATGAATGCCTCCGGTTATGACATCACCCGTACCCGTGATGCCGTCAACCATCTGGAGCAGTACTACCAGCAGCACAGCGAAACCCTGACGCACATTGTGCAGATGGTGCCGCCTGCGGTGCCTGCGCCAGAAGAGTCCATCAATGGCCCGCATGAATTCCACTGCGATAGCGCCCGTGCGCTGCCAGCGATTCAGCGAGCTCAGGGCTTACTGAACAATCTGCAAAGCTACAGTGACCTGACACCAGACCAGCGCAGCCAGATGCGTCGTCTGCTGCTGTGTATCTCCGATACCGCCGATAAAGCGGCGAAGCTGCCGGAAACCAGCGCTGACGACCAGCGTTTCCTGAACAAGCTGAAAAGCGATCTGTTGGGAACCGTTGAGTATGCGCCGGTGTGGATCATCATGGCCGTAGCCCTGGCGCTTGGCGTCGGCACCATGATTGGCTGGCGTCGTGTGGCGACCACTATCGGTGAGAAGATTGGTAAGAAAGGCATGACCTACGCGCAGGGTATGTCAGCGCAGGTGACGGCAGCGGTGTCGATTGGCATTGCCAGCTACACCGGGATGCCGGTTTCCACCACGCACATTCTGTCGTCGTCAGTCGCCGGGACCATGTTGGTTGATGGTGGCGGTCTGCAAAGCCGTACCATCAAGAATATCGCGATGGCGTGGGTGTTTACCCTGCCGGTGTGTATTCTGTTGTCCGGTTCCTTGTACTGGATTGCGCTGAAGCTGGTGTAATCACCGCTTCAGACACCGAAGGGCGACAGCAATGTCGCCCTTTTTTTATTGCCAGACCGCCATCGCGATCAGGCTGACAACCACCAGCCCACACAGCCCGCTGGTCAAAATAAATTGCCCGCGTACCCGTTCACAGCGACGAATAAACTCTTCGTCGTGATGGTCACGATAGCGCTTCTCCCAGATATAGCGCACCAGGCGCACCTGTTTGCTGGGCTGACCGTGCGACGTAAAGAAGCCAGCACCATCCACATATTGATATAACAGCGGATCGCAACCACGTAGCACCGCCAATAACGAGCGCAGAGAAGAGAAGTAGCGCGCCATATTCACCAGACAAACTACACAAAGAGCCCAAAAAAGCGCGATAGTGCTAATCATGATCCCCTCCCGGCTGGAGACGTGGAGACGCAACGCTGTAAACGCTCCACGAGAAAGCCTTCCACTGAATGAATCGAATTGCGTTGTTTTTTTGCGAGTCCGGCGGTAAGTCATCAGGAGATGTATGACCGTCATTTTCAGTGTAGGAGATTTGGTAAAAATTTTTCCAGCGATGATTTTCGTTCACCGCGAGCGAAAAAAGCGATAACCCTTGATCTTCCTCACAGCGGCGCAGCGCCTTGCAGCATTTGTTAACAACTCTGGCTATACTGGGGGGTATAACAACAAACCGCCTGCAAAGCATAAATCTCGATGGGTGGCGCTTATCGCCGTTATGCGCAAAGGATTTCGCCAGCCGTGACGTGGCAGGAATTCGGGTTGCCCCCAGAATCTTGTGAAAGGAGTTATATCATGGCTTATAAACACATCCTGATTGCAGTAGACCTTTCCCCTGAAAGCCAGTTACTGGTTGAAAAAGCCGTCTCACTGGCACGTCCCTATGATGCGAAAATCTCATTAATCCACGTTGATGTGAATTATTCAGACCTCTACACCGGGCTGATTGACGTCAATTTGGGTGATATGCAGAAACGCATCTCTGAAGAGACGCATACCGCACTGAAAGAACTTTCGACCAACGCCGGATACCCCATCAGTGAAACCCTGAGCGGTAGCGGTGACCTCGGTCAGGTGCTGGTGGATGCGATTAGAAAATATGATGTGGATTTGGTGGTATGTGGCCACCATCAGGACTTCTGGAGCAAGCTGATGTCCTCAGCGCGCCAGCTCATTAATACGGTGCATATTGATATGTTGATTGTGCCGTTGCGCGATGACGACGAATAACACATCAGGCCGGGAAACCGGCCTGATTTTTTGTAGCGGATATGTGCAAATATCAGCTTAGCGGCGGATAGATATCAAAACGATGGCTTTTGGTCACCACCGCTGACTGTGTCACCACACCCGCTAACGGCGGGGCGTAATCCGGGCGCTTCACCACAATACGTTTTTTCGCCAGACGCCGCGCCGGTTCCAGCAGTGCATCAGCATCCTCATCCGCGCCCACCAGAGACTGGAATACCCGCATCTCCTTTTTCACCATCGCGCTTTTTTGCCGGTGAGGATACATCGGGTCGAGATACACCACATCTGGCGCGGGAGTGATTTCACTCAGCGCCTGCTGGCTGACGACATGCAGCAGCGTTAATCGCTCGCGCAGCCAGCCGCCGATTTCCTCATCGTCATAACCCCGACGTAAACCATCCTCCAGCAACGCCGCCACCACCGGATGACGTTCCAGCATGCGCACCCGGCAGCCCAGCGCGGCCAGAACAAAGGCATCGCGTCCTAATCCGGCCGTGGCATCGACCACATCCGGCAGGTAATCACCCTTGATACCCACCGCTTTCGCCACTGCTTCACCGCGCCCACCGCCAAAACGACGCCGGTGCGCCATCGCGCCAGAGACGAAATCAACAAAAATGCCGCCCAGCTTTGGCTCGTCGCGTTTACGCAGCTCAAGATGGCTGGCAGTCAGCACCAGCGCCAGTGGCGACTGCTCATCCTGCTCCAGTCCCCAGCGCTGGGCCAAATGTAATAAGGCGCCGTCTCCGGCGCCTGTTTCATCAATTAAACCGATTTTCACAAGCAGGCTTATCCCTGAATCCCGTAATGTTCCAGCATCGCATCGAGTTGCGGTTCACGGCCACGGAAGCGTTTAAACAGCTCCATTGGCTCCTCAGAACCACCACGCGTCAGGATGTTGTCGAGGAACGACTGACCGGTTTCACGGTTAAAGATACCCTCTTCTTCAAAGCGTGAGTAAGCATCGGCAGCCAGCACGTCGGCCCACAGGTAGCTGTAGTAACCTGCGGCATAGCCACCCGCAAACACATGGCTGAAGGCGTGCGGGAAACGGCCCCATTCCGGGCTGGGCACCACCGCCACCTGCTTCTTCACCTCACGCAGGGTTTCGAGGATTTGCGCGCCCTGCTGCGGGTTAAACTCGGTGTGCAGACGGAAATCGAACAGGCCGAACTCCAGCTGACGCAGGATAAACAGCGCCGCCTGGTAGTTTTTCGCTGCCAGCATTTTATCCAGCAGTTCTTTCGGCAGCGGCTCGCCAGTTTCATAGTGGCCGGAGATAAACGCCAGCGCATCCGGTTCCCAGCACCAGTTCTCCATAAACTGGCTCGGCAGTTCCACCGCATCCCACGGCACACCGCTGATACCGGACACGCCAGGGGTTTCGATACGCGTCAGCATATGATGCAGACCATGACCAAACTCGTGGAACAGCGTGGTCACTTCATCATGGGTGAACAACGCAGGCTTGCCCTGCACCGGACGGTTGAAGTTACAGGTGAGGTAAGCCACCGGCTTTTGCAGGCTGCCATCGGCTTTGCGCATCTGGCCGACACAGTCGTCCATCCAGGCTCCGCCGCGTTTGTGCTCACGCGCGTAGAGGTCGAGGTAGAAGCTACCGCGCAGTTCGCCGGTTTCATCAAACAGGTCGAAGAAACGCACATCCGGGTGGTAAACGTCGACATCTTTACGCTCTTGCGCGCTGATGCCGTAGATACGTTTCACCACTTCAAACAGGCCATTCACCGCACGCGCTTCCGGGAAATAGGGACGCAGTTGCTCATCGCTAATGGTGTAGAGATGCTGCTTCTGCTTTTCGCCGTAGTAAGTCAGATCCCACGGGTTCATCTCGTCGACGCCGAACTCTTTTTTGGCGAAGGCGCGCAGTTGGGCCAGCTCTTTCTCACCCTGTGGACGGGCGCGTTTAGCAAGGTCAGTGAGGAAATCGATCACCTGAGACGGGCTTTCCGCCATTTTGGTCGCCAGCGATTTATCCGCAAAGGAATCAAAGCCGAGCAACTGGGCCAGTTCGTGGCGCAGCGCCAGTTCTTCCGCCATCACCGGGCCGTTATCCCATTTACCGGCGTTCGGGCCTTGATCAGACGCACGGGTTGAGTAGGCGCGATACATCTCTTCACGCAGCGCCGCGTTGTCGCAGTAGGTCATCACCGGCAGATAGCTCGGGATATCCAGCGTCAGCAACCAGCCTTCCTGCTCTTTGGCTTCCGCCATCGCTTTGGCTGCCGCCAGCGCACTTTCCGGCATACCGGACAGCTCCGCTTCATCGGTGATCAGTTTGTTCCAGCCCTGAGTGGCATCGAGGACGTTGTTGCTGTAGGTCGAACCCAGCTCAGACAGACGCGCGGCAATCTCGCCATAGCGTTTCTGTTTTTCTTTATCGAGTCCGATACCCGATAACTCGAAATCACGCAGGCTGTTATCCACCGCTTTCTTCTGGGCGATATCCAGCGCCGCATAGTTGTCACCCTGCTTCAGGTCACGATACGCTTGGTACAGTCCTTCATGCTGACCAACCCAGGTGCTGTATTCGGACAGCAGCGGCAGCGTCTGCTCATAAGCCTCACGCAGTTCCGGGCTGTTTTTTACCGAGTTCAGATGGCTGACCGGCGAAAAAATACGCCCGAGGCGATCATCCACTTCTGCCAGCGGTTGTACCAGGTTATCCCAGCTATAAGGCGCGCCCTGTGCCACTACGCGCTCCACCGCCGCACGGCAGTCGTCCAGTGCGGCGGTTACCGCAGGAACAACGTGCTCAGGTTTGATGGCAGAAAAAGGCGGAAGGGTAAAAGGCGTAAGTAACGGATTGGTCATAAGCGCAGTCCTTTTATGGAGTATGGGGCGCGATCGGTCGCGCAACGCAATCTTACTAACATGCGGCCTGATTAGCGGAAAATCAATGCTGCCCCGAAACGTCAGCAATTTTTATCCAGCGCGGCTATAATCCCGCCACATACGATGTAGTGAATTCTTTGATCCAACCGCGGACCCCTCTTTTTTATGCTGAGTTATCGCCACAGTTTTCATGCCGGCAACCATGCCGACGTGCTCAAACACACCGTTGAGAGCCTGATCCTGACCGCCCTGATGGAGAAGGAGAAGCCTTTCCTCTATCTGGATACCCACGCCGGTGCCGGACG
The DNA here is from genome assembly GCF_059730565.1 of Pantoea sp. X-Soil-TKNS-1279. NCBI lineage: Bacteria > Pseudomonadati > Pseudomonadota > Gammaproteobacteria > Enterobacterales > Erwiniaceae > Pantoea > Pantoea sp. X-Soil-TKNS-1279. The sequence continues at coordinate 4,080,041 of NZ_AP035948.1, forward strand.
TTACCAGCTGAGCGGTGAGCACGCCGAGCGTACCGGTGAATATCTGGAAGGCATCGCGCGTATCTGGCAGCAGCCGGATGCGCCGGAACTGCTGAAGCCTTACTTCTCAGCGATCCGTAACCTGAACCCTAACGGCACCCTGCGCTACTATCCGGGTTCACCGCTGATTGCCCGCCATCTGCTGCGCCAGGACGATAAACTGCAACTCACCGAGCTGCATTCCAGCGATTATCCGCTGCTGCGCAATGAATTCAGCAAAGACAGCCGTGCGCGTGTCGAGCGTGCCGATGGTTATCAGCAGTTGAAAGCCAAGCTGCCACCGCCAACGCGCCGTGGCCTGATCCTGATCGACCCGCCGTATGAGCTGAAAAGCGATTATCAGGACGTGGTGAAAGGCATTCAGGAAGGTTACAAGCGTTTCAGTACCGGTATCTACGCGTTGTGGTATCCGGTGGTGCTACGTCAGCAGATCAAACATATGACCAAAGATCTGCAAGCCACCGGCATTCGCAACATTTTGCAGATTGAGCTGGCCGTCCGCCCGGACAGCGACCAGCGTGGCATGACCGCTTCGGGGATGATTGTGATTAACCCACCGTGGAAGCTGGAGCAGCAGATGAAAGAACTGCTGCCGTGGCTGCATCAGAAACTGGTGCCAGCAGGCACCGGTCATACTCGTATTGAGTGGATTGTGCCGGAGTAAGGCGCACTAAATCTCGAACACCGCAAAATCATGTGCCAGCTCCGTCGCCGCAAAGATGGACTGGCACTCCGCCAGCAATCTCTCCCGATCCTGTGACAAATAGCGCGAGCTGAAATGGGTGGCGATCAACCGCTTAGCCCCGGCCTGTTTTGCCACTTCTGCCGTTTGTATCGTGGTGGAATGGCCGCGACTGTTGGCCTTCTCCGCCAGCGCCGCCTCCAGCGTGGTTTCGTGCACCATCACATCGGCATCAGCCGCCAGTTGCAACGCCACCTCAGTCGGCCCGGTATCGCCAAAAATCGCCACCACCTTGCCTTTGGTGGACGGCCCCAGATATTCAGCACCATTAATTTCGCGCCCATCCTCCAACCGGACACGCTCGCCCTGCTTCAGTTGCTGATACCACGGCCCACGCGGCACCCCTTCCGCTTTCAGGCGCGAAGCATCAAGAAAACCGGGGGTATCATGCTGTTCGATGCGGTAGCCGTAGCACTCCACAATATGGTTCATCGGCCAGGCGGTGACACGGAAATCACCGTCGTCAAACACCAGCCCGGCGGCGATTTCCACGATTTCCAGCGGAAAACTGGTATAGGAGCCGCTCAGGCTCAGCGCCGTCTCGATGAATTGACGGATACCTGACGGACCATAGATGGTCAGTGGTTCTTTTAAGCCCGCCATCGAGCGACTGGTGAGTAATCCGGGCAGACCAAAAATATGGTCGCCGTGCAGATGGGTAATAAAGATTTTTTCCAGCTTGCTCGGTTTCAGCGCCGAACGCATGTATTGATGCTGCGTCGCCTCACCACAATCGAACAACCAGGTGTCACCCCGTTTGGATAAGGTCAACGCAATGGCGGTGACGTTACGTTGCAGGCTTGGCGCACCTGCGCCGGTGCCAAGAAATGTCAGTTGCATACGGTGCTTCCCTGTAATGGGTTTTGATCCAACCCTATCACAATCATAGGTGCAATCTTTGCGCCCTTTCCCCTGTCAGCGTTACACTCTAACCCAATTTTTCTTCCTGCAAATGGACACATCTGATGACCAGACATTTTGACTACCTTGCCATTGGCGGCGGCAGCGGCGGAATCGCCTCCATTAACCGTGCAGCGATGTACGGCCAGAAATGCGCCCTGATTGAAGCCAAAGAGCTGGGCGGCACCTGTGTCAACGTAGGTTGCGTACCAAAAAAAGTGATGTGGCACGCGGCGCAGATTGCCGAAGCTATTCACCTGTATGGCCCGGATTACGGCTTCGACACCACGGTTAACCGCTTCGACTGGTCAACCCTGGTGAAAAATCGCAGCGCCTATATCGATCGTATCCACACCTCATACGACAACGTGCTGGGCAAGAACAAGGTTGAAGTAATCAAAGGCTTCGCCCGTTTTGTTGATGCGCACACCGTGGAAGTGAACGGTGAAACCATTACCGCTGATCATATCCTGATCGCCACTGGTGGCCGTCCAGGCCATCCCAACGTGCCGGGAGCAGAATACGGCATCGACTCCGACGGCTTCTTTGAGCTGGATGCGCTGCCAAAACGTGTGGCGGTAGTCGGAGCCGGTTATATCGCCGTGGAGCTGGCAGGGGTGGTCAACGCGCTGGGCGCGGAAACCCACCTGTTTGTGCGTAAGCACGCGCCGCTGCGCAGCTTTGACCCGCTGATCACCGATACGCTGGTTGAAGTGATGCAGGCTGAAGGCCCGTCATTGCATACCGATTCCATCCCGCAAGCGGTGATCAAAAACGCTGACGGCAGCCTGACGCTGCAACTGGAAAACGGTCAGGAGCAAACCGTAGATTGCCTGGTATGGGCGATTGGCCGTGAACCGGCCAACGATAACTTCAATCTGGCCGTCACTGGCGTGGCGCTGGATGAGAAAGGTTATATCAAGGTGGATAAGTTCCAGAACACCAGCGTGCCGGGCATTTACGCGGTCGGTGACAACACCGGCGCAGTCGAGCTGACACCGGTAGCGGTAGCAGCAGGCCGTCGCTTGTCTGAGCGTCTGTTCAACAACAAGCCGGACGAACATCTGGATTACAACAATATCCCGACCGTAGTGTTCAGCCACCCGCCGATTGGCACCGTCGGTCTGACCGAACCCCAGGCGCGTGAGCAGTACGGCGATGATCAGGTGAAAGTGTACAAATCGGCCTTCACCGCCATGTACACCGCCGTCACCCAACACCGTCAGCCATGCCGGATGAAGCTGGTCTGCGTAGGACCGGAAGAGAAAATCGTCGGTATCCACGGTATCGGTTTTGGCATGGATGAGATGCTGCAAGGCTTTGCAGTGGCGCTGAAAATGGGTGCCACCAAAAAAGACTTCGACAACACCGTGGCGATCCACCCGACCGCAGCGGAAGAGTTTGTGACGATGCGCTAACTAACCCGGCCAGCATGTTACTGCATGCTGGCTTTCCTCCCTTACCCTTCCAGACAAAAACTCTGTTTCTTTGCTACTCAATCCTCGCTCGCCGGGATAACATTTCTCCCTTTGCAGACGCTAACGTATTTATCGCGTGGCTGTTTTTTGGTGAATTATTTGGCAGAGGGAGGCTGATGTGAATATTTATTTTGCGCAGCGGGGATTAAGTAGCAAGGAACAGAATCAGGCATGAATATCATCAGTATTATTATGTCGGCGGGTAAAGCCTCGGTGGATGTGGCGCTGTATACGCTGATTCCCATCATGGTTGTTATGTTATTTGTGATGAAATATCTGGAGGCAAAAGGCGTACTCGATTTTATTGTGCGTCATACCACGCCGTTATTAAAACCTTTGGGTATTACCGGGCTGGCGTTATTTGCCCTCATCCAGTTAAATTTTGTCAGTTTCGCCGCTCCGCTCGCCGCCCTGGCGATTATGGAAAAACGTGGCACCTCCGATCGCCATATGGCTGCCACGCTCAGCATGTTATTTGCCATGGGCCAGGCAAATGCCTTTTATCCTTTGATTCCTGCCGGTCTGCATTGGGGGGCGGCCATACTGATCTCGATTTCTGGAGGCATCGTGGCGGCTTCCACCACTTACCACTTTTTTGGTCGTAAGCTCTCTGCCGTCGCGCTGCGTGATGAAGACGAGGGAATCAGTCATAACGAAGCGAAGCCCGGCCTGATTGCCATTATCAATAATGCCGGTTCCGATGCGATTCGTCTGGCGCTTGGCTCGCTACCGATGTTGATCCTCTCCTTATCGGTAGTCGGCATTCTGAAAGAGGCCGGTGGCGTAGAATTGCTGACCCGGTGGTTGTCTCCGTTGCTGGACCGACTGAATATTTCCGAGGTCTACATTCTGCCCGCACTCACCAAATGCCTGGCAGGCGGCACGGCCTACTATGGCGTCATTGCGGGTCTGGTGGAAAAAGGGTTGTACAGCGCCCACAATATTAACGCGTCGGCAGGTTTGTTGATTCAGACCTTCGACCTGCCCGGCATCGGCATTTTCCTCGGCCTGTCCAGTCGCTTCCCACGACTGTTCCGTTTCGCCGTACCGGGTATTCTGTTAGGTATCGCGCTGCGCACCACGGCGCATTCTTTCCTTTTTTAAACGCAACGCTAAACAGGTAACCACCTGTTTAGCGCTTCAATTTTCTAAATAACACCACAGTTATTAAGCGTTATTTAAAATTAACCCTATCTATTTTATCGTTATTTTCATCAGTTGCATGACGGTTATTGTTAGTATTATTATCCCGAAACGATTATTGCTGAACGCTGCAATTAACCCTATAACTCTAATGGTTTGCCTGCTAATAAATATCGGCAGCACATACCCTGAAGAAATATCTGGTTAATAACGTAATCCCTTATATTCATCGCAGGTAATATTCCTGTGCGTCATATTTTGTATGCAGATAGGGTCTATCCATGAGCGGTAAAAAAATAACCTGGAATGGCGGGTTACAGCACGAAGCCATCGACATTCTTGCCAAAGAGGGCGGCATGATCGTCAGCCCCACCAAGGTCGGCTACATCATTATGACCTCCGATAAAGCCGGCCTGGAACGCAAGTTCGAGGCGAAAAACCGTAATCGCAACAAGCCAGGCGTGGTGCTGTGCGGCTCGCTGGAGCAACTGCGTTCCCTGGCACAGCTCAACCCGGAAATCGACGAACTGTATCAACGCCACTGGGATCAGGACATTCTGCTGGGCTGCATCTTACCGTGGCGTGAAGATGCGTTGTCGCGTATTCCGGCTGACGGTTCCAAAGCGTTAATGATGGATGGCCGCCAGACCAGCTGTTTCGTGATTAAATTCGGCAAGCCGGGTGAAATACTGGCAAAAGAATTGTGGGAAAAACACGGTAAATTCTCCTTTGCCAGTTCCGCTAACCCATCCGGTCAGGGCAACCGTGGTCTGGTTGAAGGTATTGGCGAACGCATTGAATCCCGTGCCGATTTAATTATTGCTGCCAACGATTACGTGAAATCCATTCAACCCAACGACGACAACAAAGTGCGTTATGAGCAGGGAGTGATGGTGTCGATGGTGGATAATGAAGGTCGTTTAATCCCGGAGCAAAAAGGCGAGCGCAAAATCACACCCTGTCCGGTGCTGATCCGCAAAGGTCTTGATGTTGATAAGATTATGTCGCTGCTGTCCGATATTTTCCCTTCGTGGGATTATCGTCACGGCGATTATTATTAATTTGTAGCGCGATGAATCGCGCCGCTACGAAACCTTGCACATATTGTTCATAACAGCGCGATGAATCGCGTCGTGATGAAACTTTGCAGATACGGTAGCGGCGCGATTTATCGCGCAATGAAATTTACCACTCAACCGTAATCTTGCCGAAGTGACCGGCGTTTTGTTGATGCTGAAACGCGGCCGGTAGATCTCCCAGGGTGCCGTAACTGTCGCTGATCACCGGACGAATGCCGGTCTGCTCCAGTGCGCGCACAAAGTCCTGCTGCTGGCGGCGATGGCCGACAATCAATCCCTGAATGCGCGCCTGCTTTGCCATTAACAGCGAGGTAGGGATCACGCCTTCACGCCCGGTCAGCACACCGATCAACGCAATATGACCACCGACACGCACCGCTTCGATCGATTGCGCCATCGTGCCGGGACCGCCCAGCTCAATCACCACATCCGCACCCTGACCCTGCGTCAATTGCTGCACCGCTTTGCCCCACTCCGGCGTGCTGCGATAGTTAATCACCTCATCCGCGCCCAGCTCGCGCGCACGCGCCAGCTTTTCATCGGACGAGGAGGTGACGATCACCCGTGCGCCCATGCTTTTGGCAATTTGCAGCGCGGTGATGGACACGCCACCGGTACCCAGCGTCAGAATGGTATCACCCGCTTTGATCTGCGCATCACCCACCAAGGCGCGCCAGGCCGTCAGACCGGAGGTAGTGATGGTCGCCGCTTCCGCATGTCGCCAGCCTTTTGGTGCCAGGGTGAAGTGGCTGGCCGGACGCACCACCACTTCTGCGGCAAAACCGTGCGCACCATCGCCCGGTGTTTGGGCAAAGTTTCCGACCTGAGCCGAGGATAATCCATCTTGCCACTGCGGGAAGAAGCCGGATACCACATGATCGCCCACCTTAAATTCGCTGACGCCAGCGCCAATCTCTTCCACCACCCCCGCGCCGTCTGCCATCATAATGCGGCCATCAGCGGTCGGAATGGCCCCCTGGGCGACCAGTAAATCGTGGAAATTCAGTGAAGTGGCATGAATTGCCACCCGGATTTCACCCGGCCCAGGTTTGCCGGGGTCCGGCAGGTCCACCAATTGCAAATTCTCCAGTCCACCGGGGCTTTTTAAGATCATCGCTTGCATTGTCAGTCATCCTCGTCAGCAAAAAGGTAAGTGTGGCAGTGATAGCGAATCCCTGCCTTTTCCGATGGTGCTCAGCATGACAAAGGAGAAGACATCACGGAAATCGTGATTTTTGATTTTAGATATCGCCAGAAATGATACCTTTCAGCGCAATGGCTGATAAAACGCCCGAATCTCCTGCGCCAACAACTCTGGTTCCTCCATCGCGGTAAAATGCCCACCGCGTGGCAATTCATGCCAGTGCCGAATAGCCAGATTCTGCTCTGCCCAGTGGCGCGGCGGCGGCATCAGGTCATACGGAAAACGCGTCAACCCGGTCGGCACGGTGATTTTCGCCATCGGCGGAAGCGAGTGGCTGTTTTCGTAATAGAGGTTGGCTGAAGTGCCGAAGCTAGCGGTAAGCCAGTACAACATGATGTTATTGAGCAGCTCATCTTTGCTGAAGCGGCCAAACACATTGCCCTGGCAATCACCCCAACTGTGGAATTTCTCCAGAATCCAGCTTGCCAGTCCGACCGGGGAATCATTGAGCGCGAATGCCAGGGTTTGCGGTTTGGTGGATTGCAGCGCCATATACGCCCCTTCCTGCGTAATCCATTTCATCGCTGCCGCCTGATAGTCGCGCGCTTCATCGGTAAGATCTGCACCGGTCGCCTGCATCAACGGGCGTACCAACCCGATATCGGTGAGGTGAATACCCACCAACCTGTCGGGATGCTGCACCGCAAGGTAGCGGGTGACGCCAGAACCAATATCGCCCCCGCTGGCGGCGAAACGCGGGTAGCCCAACTCGGTCATCAACTGCGCCCAGAGATCGGCGATTTGCGCGTTGTTAACCCCGCCCGGCGGGCAGGCCGAAAAGGCAAAGCCCGGTAGCGATGGCACGATAACATCGAACGCATCCTCCGCCTTGCCACCAAAACGTGCCGGATCGGTCAACAGCGGGATAATTTTCTGGTAGCGCAAAAACGAATCGGGCCAGCCGTGAGTCAACAACAGCGGCAACGGGTCAGGCCCGTTGCCGCGTTGATGGACAAAATGGATCTGCGTCTCATCCTGCCGCCAGTAATAATGCCCAAGCTGGTTAAGGTCGTGCTCCTGCTGACGCCAGTCATACTGATGCAGCCAGTAATCCACCAACGCTTTTAGCTCATCAGGCGCGGTGCCTTTCTGCCACACAGCGCCGGGCAGGGTCGCCGCCCAGCGCGTCTGGCGCAGACGCCATTCGAGGTCATCCAACTGTGATTGCGCGATATCAATCTGAAAGGATTGCACAGACATAGCAACTCCTGGAGTTTAATCAGGCTCTGCCTCTACTGTAGTCTGCTCAGGCATCCGCGCCATAGGCCAGTGCTTTTTGCGTATGCAACTCCGCCAGACGATTTTGTAAGGCCATATCAATGTGCTGATAAGCGGTGCTGCCAAGAGCCAGTCGCAACGGCATCTGCGGCTGTTCCAGGGTGGTGATCATCGCTGTCACACATTTTTCTGCATCACCGAGGATGGCAAACTCCCCTGACTGCAACCTGCGTCGCAGCTCGCCCGAGGCGGTAGCGCGATAGCATTCCAGCGCCGTAGCCACATCCAGTCCGGCACCAAAGTTGGTCGCTGTCGGGCCAGGTTCCACCAACAAAAAGTCGATGCCAAAGCTCACGACCTCCTGGCGTACCGCCTCAACAAAACCCTCAATGCCCCATTTGGTGGCGTGATACAGGCTGAAGTTGGGATAAGCCACCTGGCCGCCTTCCGACGACAATTGGGCAATGCGACCGCCGCCCTGCTGACGCAGCAGCGGAATCGCTGCACGAATCAGCTGAATCGAGCCGGTGAGGTTGGTGGCAATTTGCCGTTCAATTTGCGCATCACTCAGCTCCTCGGCGGCACCAAACAGGCCGTAAGCGGCGTTGCTCACCACCACATCAATGCGCCCGGCGCTGGCAAAAGCTTGCGTGATGGCGGGTGCAATGGTGGCGGTCTGCGCCAGATCCAACGCAATAACCTGCAAACGTTCAGCGTAGCGTTGTTGCAGGTCAGCCATCGCCGCCACCCGACGAACGCAGGCAATCACAACATCACCACGCGCCAGTAAGCGTTCACTCATCAAACGACCCAGCCCATTGCTGGCACCGGTAATTAACCAGGTTTTCATCATTGTTTCCTCCTGTTGAAAACCTGATGGTAGATCGCTTTACTGGTGGTTATCGTCTCCCTAATCGCGCATGACCTGGTGAGGAAAAACCACCAATGAGAAGACCTTCGTGGCATGAACTGCAAGCCATCAGAACGCTGGCGGAGCAGCGCAGCTTTCGCCGCGCCGCCGAAATGCTCGGGCTAAAACGTTCCTCACTCAGCCATCTGGTGAAAGGGTTGGAACACAATCTGGGTGTACAGTTGTTTCAGCGCACCACGCGAAGCGTGGCACTGACCGAGGCAGGCCAGCAGTTGCTCAGCCGGCTGACGCCGCTATTGAATGAGATGGACGAGGTGCTGTTTGACGTCAGCGCTCAGCGCCAGCAGCATTCCGGCACGCTACGTATCAGCGCCAGCGATGCGGCAATTGGCTTGCTGCTAACGCATGTTATTCCGGCGTTCAGCGTCCAATATCCGCAAATAGAACTGGACCTCGCCGCGCAGGGTGCACTGGTGGATATCACCGCGCAGGGTTTTGATGCCGGCATTCGGCTGATTGAAGACGTGCCGCAGGATATGGTGGCAGTGCCGCTTGGCGGCCCGCTGACGTTTGTTACCGTGGCAGCCGGGGCTTACCTCGCTGATCATCCGCCGGTACAGCATCCGCAGGATTTACAGCAGCACCAGTGCATCCGCCAGCGGCTGCCGAGTGGTAAACGCTATCGCTGGGAATATCAACGGCAGGGGGAGTCGCTGGAAATGGATGTGCCGGGTACGCTGACGCTCGACAACAATGCGCTGATGGCCCAGGCGGCCATCAGCGGTTTAGGCATCGCTTACCTGCCGCTGCCGTACGCCAGCGCAGGATTAGCCAACGGCCAGCTGGTGGAGTTGCTGGCCGAGTGGCGTGTGCAGTCGGCGGGCATCGCCTTGTGGTTTCCACCTAACCGCCATCAGTCGATGGCGCTACGGCTGTTTATCGATGCCCTGAAAACGCATCTGCCCTATTAAAGCTGACGTTGCGGCGCTTTATGCACCATAGTGTAGGCATAATCAACGCCCATACCGTAGGCACCGCTGTGCTCACGCACCAGGTCCATCACCGCGTCATAGGTCTCTTTGCGTGACCAGTCGCGCTGGTACTCCAGCAACACCTGCTGCCATGTCACCGGCACCGCACCGGCCTGCACCATCCGTTGTACCGAACGTTCGTGGGCATCCACGCTGGTGCCGCCTGAGGTGTCAGTCACCACATAGACTTCATAACCCGCTTTCAACGCCATCAGTGCCGGGAAGGTCAGGCACACTTCGGTCCACAGCGCGGAGATAATCAGCTTTTTACGTCCGGTTTTTTCTACCGCGGCAACAAATTTGGCATCTTCCCATGAGTTCATTGAGGTTCGCTCAATCGGCTTCGCTTCCGGGTGTACCGCCAGCAGTTCCGGCCAGATGTAGCCGCTAAAGCTTTCGGTTTCCACCGAGGTGTAAATCACCGGCACGTCGAAAATCTTGCCCGCTTTTGCCAGGGCAACGGTGTTATTTTTGAGCTGCTGGCGATCGATATTGGCCACGCCAAATGCCATCTGCGGCTGGTGGTCGATGAAGATCAGGGTAGAGTTTTGCGGGTCGAGCAGGTCAAGTTTAGACATGGTAAATTCCTCAGCGGTATAGGTTTTGTGTGTTGTGTCGTTGAGATGAACTTTAAAAAAAGCCGCGCTGAAGAGATAACGGAAAGAATTTTATAAGTTGTTCAAAACGATTTTAGAAGATTGATTTAATTGAAAAAAACCACCATTCCCTCGCCAAAAGCCTGCGAAACAACGTTGATCAGTCGGTGAAGACAGGCGTAACCTGTGATCACAAAATCAAAAATTCACCATCGCAAAAATGATTGTTCGCCCCCACCAGCATTGGTTCCTGCGGCTGTTTGACTGGCATGGTTCGGTGCTCACCAGCATCCTGTTCCGTCTGTCACTCAACCTGCTGATGTCGCTTGTCGCCATCCTCGGTTTTCCCTGGTATGAAACGCTCGGTATCCATCTGACCACCGCGCCGTTTAGCCTGATTGGTGTGTCGATCGCCATCTTCCTTGGCTTTCGTAACAACGCCAGCTACGCACGCTTTACCGAAGCCCGCACCCTGTGGGGGACATTGCTGATTACCCAGCGCTCCCTGTTGCGCCAGGTAAAAAGTATTCGCACGCTCAGCCTGGATCAGGCGCGTGAATTTGCCGATCTGCAAATTGCCTTCAATCTGAGCCTGAAACATCAACTTCGCCGCACGGACCCGCTGACGGATTTGCAGCGCACCCTGCCGCCGCGCTGGCACAATGCGGTGCTACATCAGCCGCTGGCGACCACGCAGATTTTGATGTGTATGGGGGAGTGGCTGGCGCAACAACGACATGAAGGGCATGTGTCGGATATTGTCTGGCAAAGCATCGATGAGAACCTGAATCATCTTTCCACGATACTGGGCGGATGCGATCGTATCGCCAGCACGCCGATTCCTTTTGCCTACAGTTTGATTCTGCACCGTACCGTGTATCTGTTCTGCACCCTGCTGCCTTTTGCGCTGGTGTCAGATCTGCACGCCATGACGCCACTGGTGTCGGTGTTTATCTCTTACACCTTTTTGTCGCTGGAATCGTTGGCGGAGGAACTGGAAGACCCGTTTGGTACCGCGCCGAATGACCTACCGTTGGACGCCATTTGTGTGGCGATTGAGCGTAACCTGAAGGCGATGAACGGTGATCCGTTGCCGGAACCGTTGCAGCCGGATAAATATTTTAATCTTACGTAAGCCACAGCTTAGCCCAGATGGTCCAGCCAGCGCGTGTAAGCCTGATCCCACAGTGCCGCTGGCGTTCCCGCTTTACCCAGGCCAAAACCGTGCCCGCCACTGCTCAGCTCGATCAGCTCCACTGGCACGCGCATACGGCGGCAGGTATCACGCATTAATTCGGTGTTATACGGATTAGAGGTGTGGTCATCTTCCGCCTGCGCCAGAAAGGTGGGCGGATAGTTGTGGGTAACAAAGTTCTGTACCGACCAGTTGGCCTCTTCCGCCGGGGTGGCGTTTTTCCCCACCATCATCAAATGGGTGTTGGTGTGCTGATACGGTGCTTCAAGGGTGATCACCGGATAGATCAGGCCGACGCTGTCCACTTTCGGCACCACCTCATCAAGCGGGTCCTGCGCCGGATAGCTGTCGAAATCAGGGCGAGCCGCCGCCATTCCCAACAGATGACCGCCCGCCGAGAATCCCAGCACATGGACTTTGCGTTCAAAGGAACGGACCAGACGAATCGCGCGCTGCGCATCCTGCAACGGGGCCAGATGGCCCGCCTGCCACTTCTCGCCCGGTAAGCGGTAACTCAGCACATAGGCGGTGTAGCCGTTGGCATTGAGCCAGCGCGCTACGGGCCAGGCCTCGCGCCCCATACCGATCCATTTATAACCGCCGCCCGCCGCAATCAGCACCGCTTCGCCATTGGGATTTTCCGGGCGAAAACGCTGGATAGCCGGAGAGACAATGTTGGACCAGGAACCGTTGGCACTGACACGCAACAAACCCGATGGGCCACCGCCGCCGGGCGGATCTTCCGGCCAGAGAGGGATAATGTCATCACGGGCAAACAGTTTGCCTGTGGTCATCGAAAGTACTGTTGCCCCGGTTGCCAGCAAAAGGCGGCGACGCGTTATCATCATGCTGTGAAGCCACTGTCAGGAAAGGGACAGCCTTGAGGCTGTGTCTCGTTATGGTGATGCAAGTCCAATGCCAAACGCTGGCGATTATGTACGCAATCTGTACAAAAAAGCTATAAAAAACGCGCCAAAAATGGCGCGAATTTTAGGGCTACCCCGGTCGATAAAAAGATTTAATCTTCCTGCTGAAATTGCGTCATCACCGTCTGTTCGCATTGCTGCTGGTTATGACGCAACTGGCTGCGTTCATCCTCGCCCAACTGTAACCAACCGCTGATCACTTCCTGCGCCATCTCTTCATCGAATTCCGACTGGCCGCTGGCGATTTGCGCCTTCATTTTTGTCACATAACTGTCCATCGTTCCGGTGCTTTTTTCGCTGCTTACCAGATGGCACAACTGGCTGGCATAGACGTTTTGTTCCGCGTCTGCGTTGGGATCTTCCGCCAGCGCACTGGTCGACAGTGACAGCCCAATGAGGGCGAGCAACCAAACTTTCATAACAGGCTCCTGTAGTTGCCAGAAATTGCGATGCCCCATGTTGCGCACCTGTTGCCATCCATGCAACTAAATTCATCAGACAGCCTGCCACATCAGTTTTTCAGGTGGCGGCTCGCCAGACGAATCATCAGGCTGATCGCCGCCGCCAGGGTCGAGAGCGCTACCACACCGGTCCAGCCCCAGTGCGCCAACGCCAGACTACCCAACGCGGCACCGGTTGCCATACCGATAAACACCACGGTGAACATCAGGGCGTTAAGACGGCTACGCGCTTCCGGTGCGAGGCTATAGACCAGCGTCTGATGCGCCACCAGCGTCGCCTGTACGCCGAGGTCAAAACCGACGGTACTGATGATGATTAACCCAAGCTGGGCGGATACCGGCAACACCGGCAACAGGAACATCAGGGCAAAAGACACCATGACCAGCGTGGCACCATATTGGGTCACACGGGCCGGACCAATGCGGTCGGCAAAGCTCCCCGCCAGCGGTGCGGCCAGCGCACCGGCGGCACCCGCCAGGCCAAAGGCACCTGCCACTGCGCTATCCAGATGGAAGCGATCGCTCAGCATCAGCGCCAACGTTGACCAGAAGGCGCTAAAACCCACGGACAGCAAGCCTTGCGCCAGTGCGGCACGGCGCAGCGTCTGGTGATGCTGCCACAGATGCGCCAGCGACAGCAGCAGACGCGGATAACTCACCGAGGTGCCCGGTGTAAAGCGTGGCAGCACGCGCCACAGGGCGAGGCTGATCATCAGTACCGCTGCGGCGGCCACCAGGTACATGGTGCGCCAGCCGAAGTACTCCGCCACCACGCCGCTCACCACCCTGGAGAGCAGGATGCCGACCAACAGCCCGGTCATCACCGTACCCACGGTTTTCCCCCGGCTACGTTCCGGGGCCAGCGCTGCCGACGCCGGAACGATATCCTGCGCCACGGTGGCGGTTAAGCCGGTAACAAAGCTGGCGATCAGCAGCGCGTTCAGGCCGCCGGAGAAACCACACAGCAGCAGCGCCGCCATCAGCAGCAAACCTTTTATCAGGATGATGGTACGACGATCGTGGCGATCGCCAAGCGGAGCCAGCAGCAGGATGCCCAGCGCATAGCCTGCCTGCGTCAGCATCGGCACCATGCCGACGCTGCCAATGCTGGCGTTAAATTGTTTGCTGATGATATCCAGCATCGGCTGGCTGTAGTAAATCGATGCGACACTCAGACCGGCACCCGCCGCCAGCGTAAAGACCAGCGGTGTGGGCAGTGACTCAGTGATCTGTTCAGATGATTGCGTCATGGCAGACATATTCGGTTCCCCCGTGAAAGTGCGTTTATTAAAGCGCGTCACAGCCATACGCGGTAGACTGATGAAAAGCAAAACCGTTATACGTGGTACGTATGAGCAATCTTTCCAGCGTTGATCGCATCGAGCTGATGCAAACCTTTATTCGCATCGTGGAGAGCGGCTCCTTGTCGGCTGCTGCCGCGCAACTCGGCACCACCCAACCGACCATCAGCCGCCGTTTGCAGGCGCTGGAGCAGCGGCTGGGGCTAAAGCTGATTCTGCGCACCACCCATGCGCTGAAACTCACCGATGACGGCGAGCGTTGCTACCAGCAGGCACGCCAACTGCTCGCCACCTGGTACGCGCTGGAAGATGATTTGACCGGTGCCAGCGATGACCCGGTGGGTACGTTGCGGGTGCGGGCGCCGCATGCGTTTGGCCAGGATCAGTTGGTCGCCCCGCTGGTGGATTATCTGCAACGCTATCCGCGTCTGAATGTGGAGTGGATGCTGAACGACCGCACGCCCGATTTTGTCGCCGAAAACGTCGACTGTGCCATTCAGGTCGGTGCGCCGACCGACCCTTCAGTGGTGGCCATTCTGCTGGCGGAGGTGCCGCGTTTTGTCGTGGCTGCCCCGTCGTTACTGGCCGCGCATCCGCCGGTGGAAAAGGTTGAACAGTTACCGCATCTGCCGTGGCTGGCGCTCACCAGTTTTTATCACGGCGAGATAGCGCTCCAACGCCTGAGCGACGGGCATCCGGTGAATCTGGCGATCAGCCCACGCCTGGCCAGCGACAGCCTGTACGCGGTACGCAAAGCCGCACTGGCGGGCATGGGCGCGGCCGTGGTGTCGTCATGGGTAGTGCAGGAGGATTTGGCGCGCGGCGATTTGATTCAACTGGTGCCAGAGTGGCAAGCACCGCCGTTACCGGTATGGCTAACCTATCCGTGGGCCAGTTACTACCCGGCGAGGTTGCAGAAGTTTTTTGCCATGATTCGCGAAGTGATGCCGCAGTTAGCGGGGACACAACCCGCAGGAAGAGTGCCGTCGTAGCGGCGCGATAAATCGCGCCGCTACGGAATTATTTTTTCTCTGCTTTGGACATATTGTCCAGATAACCCATGACAAACGCCGACAGCACAAACGTCAGGTGGATAATCACAAACCACATCAGTTTATCATTGGCGACGTTGCGCGCTTCCATAAACACCCGCAGCAGGTGAATTGAGGAAATCGCCACAATCGACGCCGCCACTTTATTCTTCAGCGAACCGGAATCCATCTTGCCGAGCCAGCTCAGCTTCTCTTTGTGTTCGGCGATATCCAGCTTAGAAACAAAGTTCTCATAACCGGACAGCATCACCATTACCAGCAGGCCACCAACCAGCGTCATATCCACCAGCGACAGCAGCAGCAGAATCAGATCGTTTTCACCGATGCTGAGGATGTCAGGCAACAGATGAAAAATCTCCTGGAAAAACTTAATCGTTAGCGCCAGCAATCCCAGTGAAAGTCCGATGTAAACCGGTGCCAGCAACCAGCGCGATGCATACATCAGGTTCTCGGTAAAACGTTCCATAATTTCCCATTAATCAACCGACAAGTCGGCGATTATAACCGAACAAATGTGAAGTTATTTCAGCCCGTCTTCAGAAATTTCAGGAGGCGGCGGCAGCGGCAGCGAGAGCCGGAACGAAGCGCCGCCTTCGGGACGGTTCTCCGCCCAGATGCGTCCACCGTGAGATTCGACAATGGTTTTGCAAATCGCCAGTCCGAGACCCACGCCCGGCACGGCCGATTCTTTATCGCCACGGGCAAACTTATCAAAGATGCGTGTCAGGGCATCCGGCGCAATCCCCGGGCCGCTATCCCAAATGGCGATTTCCAGCCGGGTATTTTCACGCCAGGCGCGAATGCCATGCTGTGCCGCGTTCCCGGCATATTTCAGGCTGTTTTCGATGATATTGGTAAACACCCGCTCCAGCATGCTGCTGTCGCCTTTGATCAACACCAGCTCAGCAGGCAGATCGAGGGTGAAGTCATGGCCTTTCAGCGAGGGGCCCATGCTGCTCAGCGCCCCACCGATCACCTCATCCAGCGCCACCCACTCTTCACGCAGATTCAACCCGCCAGACTGGATGCGCGCCATATCCAGCATGTTGCTGACCAGCCGGATGGTACTTAGCGTCTGCTCGCGGATCTGATTAGCCTGTGCGACATATTTCGGCTGTTCGCTGGCAAGGTCGAGCATCAGCATTTCCGCCTGACCGAATAACACCGTCAGCGGCGTGCGCAGGTCATGCGACAGCGCCGACAGCAACGCGTTACGCAGTTGCTCGCGCTCCGCCGCCAGGCGCGAAGCGGCTTCGCTTTGCGACAGCGCCATCCGTTCCAGTGCGTTGGCGATCAATACGGTGAAGGTTTCCACCAGCCGCTGCTGTTCCGGGATCATCAGCTGACGTAAATTCTCTGGCTCCACCACCAGCAGGCCACGGCAGTGGTTGCCGCTTTTCAGCGGCAGAATCTGGTACGGCACCGCCGGTAAGGTATCGGTACCGGCCCCGGCGGGTTGCCCTTTGCTGTAGCTCCACTTAGCAATGCCCAGGTCCGGTGGCGTGCCCATGCTGCTTTCCCCCACCGCCTGCAACTCGCCCTGCTCATCCGGCAGCAGCAGCAGACTGCGAGCCTGAAGCGTCACCTCAATCACCCGCTGGCTGGTGCTGGCGATATCCTGTGGCGTCAACGCGCTGCCAAGCGACTTCGCCATCTCATACAGATGGCGTGCCCGCTGCTCGCGATAACGCGCCACCCTCGCCTGGTAACGCACACCTGCCGTCAGATTACCGACAATCACCCCCACCGCCAGCATCACCCCGAAAGTCACCAGATATTGCAGATCCGACACCGCCACGGTGCCGGTAGGTGCCACAAAGAACAGGTCAAAGGCGAGGATGTTGATCACCGTGGCGAAGACCGACGGCCAGCGACCAAAGCGCAGCGCGACAATCACCACCGCCAGCAGATAGATCATCACGCCATTGGCCGGGGCAAACTCAACCAGCAACCAGCGACCTGCGGCGGTAACCAGGATGCACAACACCAGCGCCATCAGGCAGCCGCGGAGCTGCATACGCCATTTTTCCGCGCTGGCGCGCTGACCATTTAGCTGCGAAGGGGCATCACGTACCGGTTCATCCAGCGCCACCACCAGCAAATCGAGGTCTGGCCCCAGTTCACCGAGCCGCTGGGCAAAACTGTCACGCCGCCAGCGCCGCTGTGGCTGGCGGCCAGTGACGATCTTGCCGAGGTTGTGTTCACGGGCGTAGCGCAGTACCGCGCGTGCCTCGTCGGGATCGGACAAAGTGGCGGTTTCCGCCCCCAGCTCCTGCGCCAGTTGCAGCGTGCGCAGAATGGCGCGGCGACGCGCTTCCGGCAGGCGATTCAGGCGTGGCGTTTCCACGTACACCGCGTGCCACTCGCTGCCAAGCCGTGCCGCCAGCCGTGCAGCGGTACGCACCAGCTTTTCACTGCCGGTGTCATCGCCTATGCACAACAGAATGGCATCTCGCGTGTGCCACACCTTGTCGCGTCCCTGTTGATCGCGCCAGGCACGCATCTGGTCATCGACCCGGTCGGCGGTACGGCGCAGCGCCAGTTCACGCAGGGCAAACAGATTGCCTTTACGGAAGAAGTTTTCGATAGCACGTTCGGCGCGGTCGCCAACGTAGACTTTGCCCTCCTTCAGCCGCTGACGCAGATCATCGGGAGGCAGATCCACCAGCACCACTTCGTCCGCGGCATCGAAGAAGGGATCGGGCACGGTTTCGCGCACCTGAATACCGGTAACACCACCGACCACATCGTTCAGGCTTTCCAGATGCTGCACGTTGACGGTGGTGATCACATCGATACCGGCATCGAGCAACTCTTCAATGTCCTGCCAGCGCTTCGGATGGCGTGAACCCTGCACGTTGGTGTGCGCCAGTTCATCCATCAGGATCACCGCTGGATGGCGCGCCAGCGCGGCATCCAGATCGAACTCCGCGTGCCGTGAACGGCCGGTGGCGCGACGTGGCAAAACCGCCAGCCCCTGCAACAGGGCGGCGGTTTCATCACGGCCGTGGGTTTCGACCACGCCCGCCAGCACATCCAGTCCCTGGGCACGCAGACGTTGCGCCTCCTGGAGCATGGCGTAGGTTTTCCCCACCCCGGCACAGGCACCAAAGTAGATTTTGAGTTTGCCGCGATGGCTATCGCTGTGGTTCAGCAGCAGCGCATCGGGGTCCGGGCGCGGCAGTTCGTCGTTCATGTTCAGTCCGTTATCTCTCCGATCCGTAGCGGCGCGATTTATCGCGCAGATTTTTCCCACCGCGTGCACAAAACCGCGCGATAAATCGCGCCGCTACGGTGTTAGTTGTTTAATGCATCCAGTGCCATATTTAACCGCAGCACGTTCACCGTCTCTTCGCCAGTAAACGGCAGCAACGGACGTTCAGTATGGCGTGCAATCAAGGCTTCAACCTCCTGCAACGGCATCTGGCGCGCTGCTGCAATGCGCGGTGCCTGCCACAGCGCAGCTTTCGGGGAGATATCCGGGTCGAGGCCGCTGGCCGAAGCGGTCACCAGATCAACCGGAACCGCCGTCGGGGCCTGTGGATTGGCGGCACGCAGCGCCGCGACGCGCTCCGCCACCGCTTTATCCAGCGCCGGGTTGTTGCCTGCCAGATTGCTGCCACTGGAAGCCAGCGGATTATAGGCGCTGTCGCCAGTGGCCGACGGGCGGCCCCAGAAATGACCGGGTTGGCTGAATGCCTGACCAATCATGGCAGAACCTCGCACCTCACCATTCTGCTCCAGCAGCGAACCATTGGCCTGCGTCGGGAACCACCATTGCGCCAGGCCGGTGGTGAGTAGCGGATATACGCCACCCGTGATGACCGCCAGCAGCACTAACAATACAATAGCCGGACGTAACTGACTCATTTCTCTTCTCCTTACGCCAAGCCCAACAGGGTCAGCAACACATCAATCGCTTTGATGCCGATAAACGGCACCACCAGCCCACCCACCCCGTAAATCCACAGGTTGCGGCGCAGCAACGCAGCGGCACTCAGCGGGCGGTAGCTCACCCCTTTCAGGGCCAGTGGGATCAGGAACACAATCACCAGCGCGTTAAAAATTACCGCAGACAAAATGGCGGAGTTGGGGGAGTGCAGCTGCATCACATTCAGCATGTTGAGCTGCGGATAGGTGGCGGCAAACGCTGCCGGGATGATGGCGAAATATTTCGCCACGTCGTTGGCGATACTGAAGGTGGTCAGTGAGCCGCGTGTCATCAGCATCTGTTTCCCGATGTGCACCACCTCCAGCAGCTTGGTCGGGTTGGAGTCGAGATCGACCATATTGCCCGCTTCTTTTGCCGCCTGGGTGCCGGAGTTCATCGCCACCGCGACATCAGCCTGCGCCAGTGCCGGGGCATCGTTGGTGCCATCGCCAGTCATCGCCACCAGCCGCCCTTCCGCCTGATACTGGCGAATCAGCGCCAGCTTGGCTTCCGGGGTCGCTTCCGAGAGAAAATCGTCCACGCCCGCTTCAGCCGCAATCGCGGCGGCGGTTAACGGGTTATCACCGGTGATCATCACGGTCTTGATGCCCATTTTGCGCAGTTCGGCAAAACGCTCTTTGATGCCACCTTTTACGATATCTTTCAGCGCCACCACGCCCAAAACCTGAGCACCTTCCGCCACCACCAGCGGCGTGCCACCGGCACGCGCCACCTCTTCCACCGCGGCATTCACCTCCGCCGGGAAGCGGCCATTGCTGGCTTCGATATGGCGGCGCACCGCATCCACCGCCCCTTTACGAATCAGGCGATCCTGCACGTTCACGCCGCTCATCCGCGTTTGCGCTGAGAACGGGATAAAGCTGGCCCCCATGCTGCTGAGGTCACGCTCACGCAGATTAAACTTCTGCTTCGCCAGTACCACAATGCTGCGCCCTTCAGGCGTCTCATCCGCCAGCGAGGCCAGTTGCGCTGCATCGGCCAGTTGCTGTTCGCTGACGCCGGGCGCTGGCAGGAACTGCGTCGCCTGACGGTTGCCGAGGGTGATGGTGCCGGTTTTGTCCAGCATCAAAACATCAACGTCACCCGCCGCTTCCACCGCACGGCCACTGGTGGCGATAACATTCGCGCCGAGCATACGGCTCATCCCCGCCACGCCGATTGCCGACAATAAGCCACCGATGGTGGTGGGGATCAGGCACACCAGCAGCGCGACCAGCACGGTGATGCTGACCGGCGTACCGCCCCAGGCAGAGAATGGCCACAACGTGACGGTCGCCAGCAGGAACACGATGGTGAGCGACACCAGTAGAATGGTCAGCGCAATTTCATTCGGGGTTTTACGGCGTTTGGCACCTTCCACCATAGCGATCATGCGGTCGAGGAAGGTTTCCCCCGGATTAACGCTGCACTGGATCACCAGCCAGTCGGAAAGTATGCGCGTGCCGCCGGTCACCGAGGCAAAATCACCGCCGGATTCACGGATCACCGGGGCCGATTCGCCGGTAATGGCGCTTTCGTCCACCGACGCCCCCCCTTCCAGCACTTCGCCATCGCACGGAATGATGTCACCCGCTTCCACCAGCACCACATCGCCTTTGCGCAGGCTATCCGCCGACGCGGCTTTCCAGGCGGCTCCGTAGTGCGGCTCCGCCAGTTTTTTCGCATCGACGCTTTTTTTCACCCCTTTCAGGCTGTTGGCCTGGGCTTTGCTGCGCCCTTCCGCCAGCGCTTCCGCGAAGTTGGCGAACAGCACGGTAAACCACAGCCAGACCGCCACCCCGGCGGTAAAACCGGCGCTATCGTTTAATTGCCCTGCGGCCATGCCGATCGCCAGTACGCTGGTCAGCACGCTACCGAGCCACACCAGAAACATCACCGGGTTGCGAAACTGCACGCGTGGATCGAGTTTTTTCACCGCATCCAGCATAGCGACGCGCGTCAGTCGCGCATCAAACAGGGCCAGTTGTTGACGACTCATGATTCCGTTATCCCTGAATTAATTGCAGATGTTCCGCCACCGGACCAAGCGCCAGTGCGGGGATGAAAGTCAGCGCACCCACCAGCAGCACGGTGCCAATCAGCAGGGCGACAAACAGCGGGCCGTGCGTCGGCAGTGTCCCGTTACCCACCGGTTGCACTTTTTTCACCGCCAGCGAACCGGCAATCGCCATCACCGGAATGATGATGCCGAAGCGACCAACGAACATGCAGACCGCCAGCAGCAGGTTCCAGAATGGCGTGTTGGCGCTCAAACCGGCAAAGGCGCTGCCGTTGTTGTTGGCAGCCGAAGAGACGGCGTACAGCACCTCGCTGAAACCGTGGGTGCCGGGGTTAGCCATACCGGCCCGGCCCGCTTCGGTCATCATCGCCAGCGCCGTGCCGATCAACACCAACGTCGGCGTCACCAGAATCGCCAGCGCGGTCATCTTCATCTCCCAGACGTCGATTTTTTTACCGAGGAATTCCGGGGTACGGCCAATCATCAGGCCCGCGATAAACACCGCCAGCAGCACGAACAACAACATGCCGTACAACCCGGCCCCCACGCCGCCGAACACCACTTCACCCAGTTGAATCAACCACATCGGCACCATGCCGCCCAGCGCGGTGAAGGAGTCGTGCATCGCATTCACTGCTCCGCATGAAGCCGCAGTCGTGATGGCGGCAAACAAGCTGGAGTTGAGAATGCCAAATCGTGTTTCTTTACCTTCCATGTTGATGGCACTGTCTGCACCCAACGTCAGGAAATGCGGATTGCCGCGCAGCTCAGCCCACATAATGGTGACCACTGCCAGCACAAACATCAGCGTCATCGCCCACAGCAACATATGCCCCTGACGACGATCGCCCACCTGCTGACCAAACGCGAAGCACAGCGCCGCCGGGATCAGGAAGATACTCAGCATCTGCACGAAGTTGGTCAGCGCATTGGGGTTCTCGAACGGATGTGCGGAGTTGACGTTGAAGAAACCGCCGCCGTTGGTGCCAAGCATTTTGATGGCTTCCTGTGAAGCAACGGGTCCCAGTGCCAGAGTCTGTTTTCCACCTTCCAGGGTGGTAAGGGCGTGATAGGGTTCGAAATTCTGGATACTGCCCTGACTGACGAAAAACAAGGCCAGCAACAGGCTGATGGGTAGCAGCACATAAACGGTGATGCGGGTCAAATCGCGCCAGGCGTTACCTAACGTCGCCAGTGAGCGATTGGCAAAACCTCGAATCAGTGCAAACGCCACCGCAATCCCGGTCGCTGCTGACAGGAAGTTTTGTACCGTCAAGCCTGCCATCTGGCTGAAATAACTCATGGTGCTTTCACCACCGTAAGCCTGCCAGTTGGTGTTAGTGATAAAACTGATGGCGGTGTTCAGTGCCAGGTCCCAGTTCAGACTGGGCAGATGCTGAGGGTTAAGCGGCAATGCGCCTTGAGCCATCAGGATCACAAACAACAAAATACCGCCGAGGATGTTGAACAGCAGAATCGCCAGCAGATAATGCGGCCAGCGCATCGCGTCATCTTCCGCACCTACCACGCGCCACAGCACACGTTCGATTCGTGGCAGTAGCGGCTTATCGTTAATCATTACCGTCAGATAACGCCCAAGCGGCTGCGCCAGCACCATCAGCACCAGCAAATACACCGCGATCAGCAGAAATGCATTGGCAGCCATCAGAATGCCTCCGCGTTAAGCAGGGCATAAAACAGATAGCCCAGTAATAAAAACACCAGCACGATGCCGGTTATCACGCCCACACTCACAGCGACCTCCAGAGGATTTGGTTGTGCTGCAAGCATGCACGCGACGATATAAAGAAGAGGTAAAAAGGCGATTGGCGGGCGTAAAAAAAGTATAAAAATGGTCGAAAATCAGGCGCTTTCCAGCGCCCAGATACGATTGAGATCGATGTTATGCCACATGCTGCTGTCTTCGGCACCGGTGATGCTGTCGGTACAAAAGCTGTCGCCGAGATCAAGCTCTTCTGGTTTGATTTCCCGCTGCGCATGCAGCGACCAGAAGACATGCACTTTCGGCTTCAACAGCGATTGCTCACCGGCTTGTACCACCAGCGCTACTCGCCCGGAGGCCAGCCGCACCAGCGATCCCACCGGATAGATACCAATGGAACGCACAAAGGTTTGCAGCAATTTGATATCGAAGTGGCCACGCCAGCTCAGCATGTTGTGCATCGCTTCAGCCGGGGTCCAGCCTTTACGGTAGGGGCGATCGGAGGTCACGGCATCGTACACGTCGCACACCGCTGCCATACGTGAAAAAAGGCTGATCTCTTCCCCTTTCAGGCCATGCGGATAGCCGCTGCCATCCATTTTTTCATGATGATGGAGCGTAATATCCAGTAAATCCTCATCCGCGTCGGCTTCCATCAGCATCTGCGCGCCGACAATCGGATGTTGGCGCATGATCGCCATCTCTTCCGGGGTGAGCCTGCCAGGTTTGTTGAGAATCTCCAGCGGCACCGCCGCCTTGCCGACATCATGCAGCAATCCGCCCATGCCTACGCGCCGCTGCTGTTGTTCATCCAGCCCGAGTTTTTTACCGAGCGAAATCATCAAACCACATACCGCCATCGAGTGCAGATAAGTGTAGTCGTCATGGTTTTTCAAGCGCGCCATGCTGAGTAACGCGGTGGGTTCACGCGTCAGCGATCCGGCGATTTCGTCCACCAGGTTCAGGGTATAGTTGAGGTCGAGGCCCTGCCCAAGGCGCGCTTCGTTGAACATTGCCAGCACCTGGGGTTTACCCTGGGTAAAGATCGCCTGCGCCTGGTCAATTTCGTGAAAAAACGGCGTTTGCGGAATTTCTTTTTTCGGTTCAGGTGGCTTCTGTGGTGCCTGCACCGATTTATCAAGATCGATCCAGACTTCAAGGATCCCTTCATTACGGATCCAGGCGATCTGGCGTTTATCAGTGATCAGCATCTGGTTGCGAATGCGTTTGTCTTTGATCCACCACACCTCCAGTTTGTGGACAAACATCCCCGGCCGCAGTTCGTCAACGGTTATCAGCTTTATCACGATATCTCTCCTTAATATCAGTGGATGGTAGAGAGATATCGGCAGCTGAACAAAATATCTTCAGGCGGTTTTGTGCGATCTGCGGAATGGCGCGATAAATCGCGCCGCTACTTCGGTCAAACCACCCTGGTCAGTACCGCTTCGCCTTGTGCAAAGGCCAGCAGATTTTCAAATACCAAATCTGCCATCGCCGCCATCGTCTCCTCGGTGCTGCTGGCGAGATGCGGGGTGATGACCACATCATCACGCTGGCGCAGCGCCGCGGGAACGGCGGGTTCCTGTTCAAACACGTCCAGCCCGGCCCCGGCGATTTCACCGGCTTCCAGCGCGGCGATCAGCGCCTGTTCATCCACCACGCTGCCGCGTGCGATGTTGATAAGAAAGCCTTTGGGTCCGAGCGCACGCAGTACCCCGGCATCCACCAGATGATGGGTCGCCGCGCCACCCGGCAGCGTCAGCACCAAAAAGTCGGCGCGCTGTGCCAGCGACAACAACGAATCATGGCGGGTATAAGGGACATCCGGCCGTGAACGTGGATTGTAGTAATGAATATCCATATCAAAGGCCTGGGCGCGCTTCGCCAGCGCTTTGCCAATGCCCCCCAAGCCGACAATGCCGCACACCTTGCCCCCCACTTTGGTGGTGAGCGGATAACGCCCCTGGCTCTGCCATTGTCCTGCGCGCGTGTAACGATCCGCCGCACTGATCCGGCGTGCTACATCGAGCAGTAGCGCCATGCCGGTGTCGGCGACGCAGGCGTTGAGCACACCAGGAGTGTTGGTCACCACGATACCGCGCGCCTCGGCTGCTGCGATGTCGATGGCGTCATAGCCCACACCGTTGCTGCAAATCACTTTCAGGTTGGGCAGTTGGTCCATCAACTCGGCGCTGGCGCCCATCAACGCGTTGCCGCTGGTAACCAGCGCGTCAATTTCCGCGCCGTGCTGTGCCAACCAGGCGGCCTGATCATCCTGCTGCCACAGGCGGTAAGTGGTAAACTGCGCATCCAGGTTGTCCTGCAAGCGTACCGGCAGTAACGGACCTTTCATCAATACCTTAAACTGCGTTGATGCCATCTTCTTTCCCCTGTTTTTCATACGATGTAACGCCAGATTCCTGCTCCTCGCCGACACGTTCGATCGGTCCCATCACCAGCCAGAACAGCAAGGCAGCGACCACGCAGTGCGCGCCCACAAACACCAGGCCGATGCTATAGCTACCGGTCACGCCAACGATGATGCCGAACAGCAGCGGCGTGAGAAAACCCGCGATATTGCCGATGCCGTTGAAGATCGAACCGGCCAGGCCCACCGCTTCTTTCGGCGCGGTATCGCTGACTATCGTCCAGGTACCCGCTCCGGCGGCGACCCCTTTGCCAAAGAAGGCGAAGGACATGATGGCGATGATGCCGACGTTGCTCGGGATCACCGCCGCGAGAATCAGCGTCGCCGCCATCAGCATGCCGACGATATAGGGCGTTTTACGCGCCCAGGAGATGCTCCAGCCACGCGCCAGCAGCTTATCCGAGATGAAGCCCCCGCTGATGCCACCGGCAAAACCAAACAACGCCGGAGCAATGGTGGCAAACCCGGCATCAAGAATGTTCATGCCGCGCGCCTGCACCAGGTAGATCGGGAACCAGGTGATAAAAAAGTAACTCAGCGCGATGATGCAGTACTGACCGATGTAGGCGCACCACAGCATCCGGTTGCTGAGCAGTTTTTTGAACATCGCTTTGCTCAGTGCCGGGCGGGCTTTGAGCGTTTGCGCCGCATCGATGTCCACCAGCGCGCCACCATCCACGATATGGCGCAGTTCGTTTTCCGACACCTGCGGGTGCTGTTTCGGGCTGCGCATGTACGCCGCCCAGACAAACACCGCCAGCACGCCGATGCCGCCCAGCACAAAGAACGGCCACTCCCAGCCATAGCGCGAAACCAGCCAGCCGGAGAGCGGTGAGAAGATCGCCACGGCAAAATATTGCGCCGAGCTGAAGAGCGACGAGGCGCGCCCACGTTCCGCGCTGGGGAACCACATGATCACCACGCGAGCGTTGGCCGGAAAGCTGGGTGCCTCGATCAGACCGAGGACAAAGCGCAACGCAAACATCAGCGCCAGCGCCGCCGTCATGCCGCTGGAAAACTCACCAACAAAACCCATCGCAATGGTGGCAAGCGACCAGAGCGCCAGCGTTACGCCATAAACCTTTTTGGTGCCGAAGCGATCGAGGAACAATCCTCCGGGAATCTGGCCGATCACGTAGGCCCAGCTAAAGGCGGAGAGGATCAGCCCCAGTTGGATCGCCGATAGCCCAAACTCCTCTTTGATCGCTGAACCAGAGATCGACAGGATCGAGCGGTCGGCGTAGGCCACGACGGAAAGAAACAGGATCAACATCAGGACCCAGATACGGACATGGCTGGTACGGCCAGCGTTTTTTTGTTGTGACATGGGGTGAATTCCTTAATCAGGGGGAGCCTCCTGCCCCGGATGATGTATTCAGGAATACCGCTTAAATTTCCCTGTTGAGAAAATATAGAGAGCCGGACATGGCGCGGTCATTGTGCGGATGGGGGAATTGCAGGGGGAATTTCGCACGCGTTTTGGCGGATGCCACAAAGGAGGGTGCGGTGCTGCACAGAACCCTAAATCTTCCGGCAGCAAAAGCCGGGAGTGTGCGCCAGGTCGAAGAAAATCATTCGTGATGCAACTATGAGCAGGCTAACACATTACGTAGCGGCGCAATTTCGTGTGCGCTGTGGGAAAAATCCGCGCGATAAATCGCGCCGCTACGGACCGGTGTGATCGGTAGCGGCGCAATTCATTGCGCCCACTCTTCCCGCAACACCGACATCACCACGATATCGTGGTACTCGCCATTTCGCAGGCAGGCTTTACGCCGCACCCCTTCGTGCTGAAAACCGAGACGCTGGTACAGGCGCAGTGCACGCTGGTTATCGTGAAACGCCTCCAGCTCCATACGCTGCACACCCAGCCAGTTAAAGGCGTAATCCATGCCGGTACGGATCAGTTTTTCACCGATACCGCGCCCACTGAATGCCGGGTCAACGCTGATGCCAAAGCTGATGCTGTGGCGGGTGCGGGGCCGATGTTCAACAAATAACGTCAGCTCCCCCACCAGGTTGCCGTCGATTTCAGCCACAAACGCAATGAAGCCTTCCGCATCCATTTTCTCAAATTTTTTCTCCCAGGTAGCAACGCTGGGAAAGGGTAGCTGCGTGGTCCATTCATAAACCGCCGGTTGGCTAAACAACCTTTGGTATGCCGCCGCATCACGCGGTTCACGGCCACGGATAATCAAATCCATATCGCTATTCTCCTGGAAATTACACTAAGCTGAATGATTCAATGAGACGGAAAGAGTGACGCTATGCTGTATCGCCGTTTTGAACGTTTTATCAATATTTTCCAGGATGCACCAACGGATTCTCCCCCTTCCACTGTCTGGCCGTTTTATCTCTACTATCTGCGTCAGGTCTGGCCGAGTTTTCTCGCCCTGCTGATTGTTGGATTGGCGCAGGCACTGATTGAAGTGGCGCTGTTCAGCTACCTCAGCCGCATTATCGATCTGGTTAACCACTCGACTCCGGCGACGTTGTTTACTGATAACTGGCAGATTTTGCTGTGGATGGCAGCGGTGGCGCTAATTTTCCGCCCCATCGTGATTGCCTTGCACGATCTGCTGGTGCATCAAAGCATCAGCCCCAGCATGACCAGCCTGATCCGCTGGCAAAATCATAACTACGTGCTGCGCCAGAGCCTGAACTTTTTCCAGAACGATTTTGCCGGACGTATCGCGCAACGCATTATGCAGACCGGTAACTCGCTGCGTGATTCGGCGGTGCAACTGGTGGATGCCATCTGGCACGTTTTGATCTACGCCATCACCTCGCTGGTGCTGTTTGCCGAGGCCGACTGGCGGCTGATGATCCCGCTGATTATCTGGCTGGTCGCCTATAGCCTGTCGTTGCGTTTCTTTGTGCCGCGCGTGAAACAGCGTTCGGTGGTGTCTTCCGAGGCGCGCTCGAAGCTGATGGGCACCATTGTCGATGGCTACACCAATATCGCCACCATCAAGCTGTTCGCCCATAACGATCTGGAAAAACGTTATGCGCGCGAAGCGATTCAGGAGCAAACCGACAAAACCCAGCACGCCAGCCGCATGGTCACCAGCATGGATATCACGCTGTCGACCCTTAACGGACTGTTGATTGTCAGCACGTCCGGTCTGGCGCTGTGGTTATGGAGCCAGTCGCTGATTAGCGTCGGCGCGATTGCGCTGGCAACCGGCCTGGTGATTCGCCTGGTAAACATGTCCGGCTGGATCATGTGGGTGGTGAACGGCATCTTCGAAAATATCGGCATGGTGCAGGATGGGTTGAACACCATTTCCCAGCCGCTCAGCGTGCAGGACGCGCCCGCCGCACAGCAGATGCAGGTGACGCGCGGCCAGATCCGTTTTGAGGATGTGCGCTTCGATTACGGCGGCGGTCGTCAGGTGATCAATCGCCTCAACCTTAACATCAAGCCGGGGGAGAAAATTGGTCTGATCGGCCCGTCCGGTGCCGGTAAATCGACGATGGTGAATTTGCTGCTGCGGCTGTATGACCTGAACGGTGGCCGCATCCTGATTGACGACCAGAACATCGCCAACGTCACCCAGGAAAGCCTGCGTGGTCAGATTGGCATGATCACCCAGGACACCTCGCTGCTGCACCGCTCAATTCGCGAAAACCTGTTGTATGGCCGCCCGGATGCCACCGAAGCGGAGCTGATGCAGGCGATTCGCCGTGCGCGTGCCGACGAGTTTATTCCGCTGCTGTCTGACCCGCAGGGCCGCACCGGGCTGGATGCGCACGTCGGCGAACGTGGCGTGAAGCTGTCGGGAGGGCAACGCCAGCGTATCGCCATCGCTCGCGTGCTGCTCAAAGATGCGCCGATTCTAATCATGGATGAGGCCACCTCAGCGCTGGATTCGGAAGTCGAAGCGGCCATTCAGGAGAGTCTGGAAACGCTGATGCAGGGCAAAACGGTGATTGCCATCGCCCATCGTCTCTCCACCATTGCCAAAATGGACCGTCTGGTGGTGCTGGAGCAGGGGCAAATTGTCGAGATGGGTAATCACCGCGAGCTGCTGGCGCACAACGGTTTGTACGCGCGCCTGTGGCAGCATCAGACCGGAGGTTTTGTCGGCGTGGATTAATCGCCGCGTCGATACGGCAGGGCGTCGCGCGCCTCAACCTCCCAGGCGCGTATCCCTGCCCGCTCCTGTTGCAGAAAATCGTCCACCGCCGCCCGTAACCCCGCATGGCTGAGATAATGCCACGAGTGGGTGACCTGCGGCTCGAAGCCTCGCACCAGTTTGTGTTCGCCCTGCGCACCCGCATCAAAGCGCGCTAACCCCTCGGCCATCGCGTAGTCCATTCCCTGGTAAAAACAGGTTTCGAAGTGCAGCCGGTCAAACTCCGCCAGGCAGCCCCAGTAGCGGCCATACAACGTCTCACCATCCACCAGGCAGAACGCCATCGCTGCCTGCTGTCGTTGCAGCGAAGCGATGCACACCCGGATGCTGTGCGGCATCCGTTCGGCCAGCAGGCTGAAAAAATCCCGCGTCAGGTAGGGACGCTGACCGCGTACCGCATAGGTATTGGCGTAGCAGGTATAAATAAAATCCCACTGATCTTCACGCAGTTGATCGCCACGATACCAGTCAAAAGCAAAGCCGTTACTCGCCACCTGCTCGCGTTCTTTGCGTAGCTGTTTACGTTTACGCGACATCAGGGTATCGAGAAAATCCTGGAAATCCCGGTAGCCCCGGTTGTGCCAGTGATACTGAATGCCAAGACGTGCCAGCCAGTCCGGGGCCTGTTCGAGCAAGGCATTGGCGTGCGGCGTGGTGAAGTTGATATGGGCGCTGCTCAGACCGTGCTGACGCAGGTAATCCGGTAACTGTGCGATTAGTGGGGCGGCATCGCCCAGCAGGCGCGCACCGGTCACCGGGCTGAACGGAATCGCCCCCAGCCATTTGGGATAATAAGGAATGCCCGCCCGCTGGCAGGCATCGGCCCAGGCGTGATCGAACACATATTCGCCCCACGAATTGCGTTTGCGATAGCCCGGCAGCGCGGCACGCACTTCACCCTGTTCGCGCCAGATAAGGTGATCCGGCTGCCAGCCACTTTCCGGCCGCACGCTGCCGCTCTCTTCCAGCGTCAGCAAAAAAGCGTGGCGTAAAAACGGTTGATCGTCAGGTAACAATGCATCCCACGCGGCGGCGCTAATCTCCGCCAGCGATGACAGGTGAAGCAAGGACATCCACGGCTCCCGGCCAGATAACAGCAAACCTGTAGTCAAACAGGTTTTGCCGCCGGGGGAAAGGTGCAGCGCACCGAATGCGAACTTAAACCAGAGCGCTGTACCGGAAAAAAGCGCGCGATAAATCGCGCCGCTACGGATCCATCAGACGTTATATACTCCGCTTTTGTTTGCCATCAGGAAACGTCATGGATCGTCTTGATTGTGACCGTATGTTTGTTGCCGTGCTGGAAGTCGGCAGCTTTGCCGGTGCCGCCGCGCGGCTTGGCACCAGCAGCGGCCAGGCGTCAAAGCTGGTATCCAAACTGGAGCAGGAGCTGGGTGTGCAGTTGTTTAAACGCAGCACACGCGCCCTCTCTCCCACTGAAGTGGGGCGCGCTTATTACGAACGGGTAAAAAGCCTGCTGGAAGCCTTCGATACCCTCGATGCCACGGTGCGTGAAAGCGCAACGACTCCCACCGGACGCCTGAAGATCAGCGCCCCCGGCACCTTTGGCACCGCCGTGCTCGCCAGCGTGCTGGTGGAGTTCGCCCGCACTTATCCGCAAATCGAACTGGACGTGAACTTCTCCGATCGGGCGGTGAATATCGTCGATGAAGGGTTTGATATGGCGATTCGGATTGGCAAGCTGGATGACAGCAGCCTGATTGCCCGCCGCCTCGGTGATGTGCCGGTGCGCGTGGCGGCTTCGCCGGGGTATCTCCAGCAACACGGCACGCCGCAGCACTGGCGCGATTTGGCGGCACACCAATGTATCAGCGACACCAATTTCCGCGATCCCTGGCACTGGCCGTTCGTCACCCCATGCGGCGATAGCGTTAATATGCCAATTCGCGGTCGCCTGTGTTTTTCCAATACCGAAGCCTGTTTACAGGCGGCACTGGCCGGGCTGGGCATCGCGCGCTTACCGGGTTTTATCGCCGCGCCGGCCCTGCAACGCGGTGAGATCGTCTCGCTGCTGGATGCCTTTGCCACCCCGCCGCTCGGCCTGTTTGCACTTTATCCTCCGGCCCGCCATCTGGCACAGAAAACCCGTCTGCTGATCGACTTTCTCGCCGAGCATTTCCGTCATTATCCACCGGGCTGATTCCTTCCATTCTGGAAGCAATGAAAGCCATTTTGCCCGGATTATCACCCATCCGGCAGCGGGTTAAGCTAACCAACATCACCACAGAGGAGCAGAGCGATGTTGGTAAACGGTAAGTGGAGCGCAGAGTGGCATCCGGTACAGGCCACCGATAAACAGGGCGGCTTTGTCCGTCAGACATCCAGTTTTCGCCATTGGATCACCGCCGATGGTTCCAGCGAGTTTGCCGCCGAGCCGGATCGCTATCACCTCTATGTGGCGCTGATTTGCCCGTGGGCTTCACGTACCCTGATTGCCCGCAACCTCAAAGGATTGGAGCAGGTAATCAGCGTGTCGGTGGTGGAGCCACAACTGGGTGACCAGGGTTGGCATTTCGGCGATTATCCCGGCGCCGATCGCGATACGCTGAATAACGCCGAATATCTGCACGAGCTGTATACCCGCGCCGCGTCTGATTTCACCGGTCGTGCCACTGTGCCGGTGTTGTGGGACAAAAAAACCGGAACCATTGTGAATAACGAATCCGCCGACATCCTGCGGATGCTGAACAGCGGATTCGGCGATCTGGCCAATAACAGCCTCGATCTGTATCCGCAGGATCTGCGCAGCGAGATCGATGCGATCAACGAATCGATCTATCCGCGTCTGAATAACGGCGTGTATCGCACCGGTTTCGCCACCACGCAAATCAGCTATCAGCAGGCATTTCAGGATGTTTTCAGCCAACTGGATGAGCTGGAGGAACGCCTGAGCGATGGCCGTACTTTCCTGCTGGGTGAGCGCCTGACCGAAGCCGATATCCGCCTGTTTGTGACGCTGATCCGCTTTGACGCAGCTTACCACGGCCTGTTCAAATGCAACCTGCGCCGCCTGCGCGACTATCCGCTGCTCGATCGTTACCTGAAGAGTATGCTGTCGGTGTCCGGCGTGCGTCAGACAGTGAATATCGACCATATCAAACAGGGCTACTATTCCATCAAAGCACTGAACCCGAATGGTATCGTGCCGGTTGGCCCGGATATGGCGGAATACGGTTTTTAAGGAGCGGTAAGATGGCAAAAGCGTTAGTGATTTTTCTGCACGGCGTCGGCAGCAATGGTGACGATTTGGCGGTACTCGGCCAGCATTGGGCCAGCCTGTTGCCGGATGTGGCGTTCGCCTCACCGAATGCGCCTTATCCGTTTGAACACGGCATGGGTTATCAGTGGTTTAGCCTGAACGGCGTCACCGTGGAAAACCGTCCGGCACGGGTGCGTGAAGCGCGCGCTGCGTTCGATGCCACGCTACAGCAATTAATGGCACAGCATGGCTTTACCGATGCCTGGGATAAAGTGATTCTGGTGGGCTTTTCGCAGGGGTCGATTATGGCGCTGGATGCGCTGGCGTCGGGTCGTCATCCGCTGGCGGGTGTGGTGGCATTCTCTGGCCGTCTGGCCTTTGACGGTGCCCTGACGCCGCAGCCGCTGACGCCTGCGCTGTTGATCCACGGCCACGCTGACGGCGTGATCCCCTGGACCGAGAGCGAATCCGCCGCGCTGCGCCTGAAAACCGCGGGTGTGACGCTGGAAACACGTTTTGAACCGGCCACCGGCCACACCATTTCTTCGCAGGGCGCGATGCAGGCGGCTGCCTTTATCGCGCAATGTTTGCAGGATTAAGGCCAGTAGCGATTCAGCGCAGTCCACGCCTGTTGCGCCGCCACTGCCGGTGGCTGCGCTTTTAACGCATCGTTAAACACCTCGATGCCAACCGGGCCGTTGTAACCGGCGCTTTTCAGCTTATCGACAAAACGCTCCACTTCGATGATGCCGTCACCCGGTAATAAACGCTGATGACGTGCAATATCGATAATGGCGTCATTGTTCTGCGGCGGCAGTGCCGCCATATCGCACAGCTGCACTTCATAGATGCGATCGGCGGGGATACCATCCAGCTGCGAAGCATCGCCGCCCCGCGCACAGATGTGGAACAGATCGACCACCAAACCAATGTTGGGTTGATCCAGCCGTTGCAGGCGCTCCCACGCCAGCGGCAGGGTGTTATCGACGCTGCACCACGCCATTGGCTCGTACATGATACGCATTTTGTAGCGCGCGGCTTCCGACGCCATCCACTGCAAATCCTCATCGATACGTTCCGCGAGGCAATCTTCACGCGTGGTGGCCGGTGCCTGAATGGTGTCACAGCCCAGCGCCTGAGCGACCTGAATAAACTGACGCAGTTCTTCGCGTTTCTGCTGACGTTCACGATCCGGCGCACCGGTAAAATCGCGTAATACCTGCAAGTTGGTAAACGTAAGCTGCTGCTGAGCGGCCAATTGCGCCAGCGCCAGGGTACCCTGCGCGCTGGCCTGAACATCTTCACGCCAGATTTCAACCTGATCAAAGCCCGCGGCATGCGCTGCTCGCAATTTCTCTTCGGGCTCACCGTTTAACAACACCAGGTTAAGGAATTTGGGGTGACTACTCATCAACGTGCTCCTTAATCGTCCGGATAAATCGGTGACACGTTCTGTGCGTCACACGCACAGAACTCTGACCAGTATCTACCTCTTAAAGGTTATTTCAAGCGCTCCGTTTAGCCCAGCAGATTGACCACGGCGAAACCGGCAAAGGTCATCAATAAAGAACCGATCACATGCACCATCACGCTCGACATCGCCCAGAAATATTTGCCTGCCTGGATCAGCACGACAATTTCTGCCGAGAAGGTGGAGAAGGTGGTCAAACCGCCACACAAACCGGTGACAATCAGCAATTTCCAGGCCGGATCAAGCTGTGGATTCTTTAAAAACCAGGCCAGTGCAGCACCAATAATAAATCCACCAATCAGATTCACCATTAAGGTGCCGGGCGGCAGATTGGGGAATAGCGTGTTAAAACGGAGGGAAATCAGCCAGCGCAGTGTACAACCCACGGCACCACCGAGCATAACAGCCAACAGCGACTTCAACATAAATGTGTAGCTCCTGATGTTTGAAACGCGCAGGGCCGCGGCAGGACAGAAAAACACCTGACACACCGCCGTCTCCCGCGCAGGGATAAGAGTGTTGTCAGGCGTCATCAGCCGTCTGTTGCCAGAACGGCGGTTGGGGAAGGTGGCACGCCATCACCTTGAGGGGGTTGATAATACGATGGCTGGCGCTGGCAAACAATATGTGACGTTGCGCAAGGTAATCGTCCGGACAAATTGGTGTATCACCCAACACATTTATGTTTTAACCTGGACGGCAGCGATTAACTGGAGATCCTCATGCGCACCCTGATTTTTGATACCGATATCGGCGTGGATGACGCCTTTGCGCTGGCGTATGCCGCGCGCACCCAGAAATTACTGGGTATCACCACGGTATTTGGCAATGTTCCGGTGGGCCAGGCGGTGAAAAACGCCCGGCTGTTTTGCGAGAAAATGACTATTGATGCCCCGGTGTATCGCGGGTGTTCACGTCCGCTGGCGCTGACCCCTTCTGAACCGGCGCGTCTGCATGGGGAAGATGGTTTGGGCGATGCCTTCCCTAACCCACACAGCGATCAGGCCCCCAGCGCGGTACAATTTATTATCGACAGCGTGCGCGCTCACCCGCATGCCATCACCCTGGTGGCGATTGGCCCGCTGACCAATATTGCCAGCGCAATCAATCAGGCCCCGGATATTATTCCGCTGGTGAAAGAGTTGGTGATCATGGGTGGCGCATTCGGCACCGACGGACACAGCGGCAACGTTACGCCGTTCGCCGAGTTCAATATCTGGAAAGACCCGCATGCCGCCGACCAGGTGCTGTCCTCGGCGTTAAAAGTGGTGGTACTGCCGCTGGATGTCACCCATAAGGTGTTGATTACCGCAAATGAAGTACATCAACTTAATCAACCGGTGTTGAGCGCCATCTGCCGTCCCTATCTGGCGTATAGCCTGGAAAAAGAGGGGTTTGCGGGTATGGCACTGCACGACACCCTGACCCTTTCCTGGCTGGCACTGCCGCACGCCTTTCACGTCACGGAAGCGCCGGTACGCGTGGTGACGGAAGGTATCAGCAGCGGGCAGACGTTACGCCGCCTCAACGCCCTCGCCTCACGCCATGATCCCTTTGCCGGGTTGCGTGCCCAGCGCCTGTGTCTTGGGGTGGAGGCTGACGCAGTGCGCCAGCACTTTTTCGCCACATTGCAGGCGTAAAGACGCGCGATAAATCGCGCCGCTACTGGGATGATTGATGGCCTGTAGCGGCGTGATTTATCACGCGATTTTTGCGGCACCGCACACCCACGGTGCGGTGCCCGATGAAAACTTAACGGGCGAAGTGAATGACGCCTTTGATGAGTTCGCGATTGTTGATCACCTCGGGTTCAAAGGTTTCCGCCAGGGTGGAGAAGTCATAATGCCGATTGAGCATCATGTCAGCACGTAACTGGCCGCTCGCCATCAGTGCGCGCACTTTGTCGAAATCTTCGCGCGTGGCATTGCGGCTGCCCATCAGCGTGGTTTCTTTTTTGTGGAATTCGGTATCGGGGATCACCAGGTCGCCTTTGTGCAGGCCGACAAACACAATAGTGCCGCCGTGACGAATCAGTTTTACCGCGCCGTTCATTGCTGCCGGGCTGCCGGTGGCATCGATCACTTTGGCTGCCAGGCGTCCACCGAACTGCGCGCGCAGCGTGGCGTCAAAATCCGCATCCAGCGGGTTGATGGTTGCCAGCCCCAGTTGCTGCGCGACATGCGCCCGCCGCTGCTCGCTGGTATCCGCCACCACCACCTGCGCGCCCGCTGCTGCGGCAATTGCCGCCACACCCAGGCCAATCGGCCCGGCACCGACCACCAGCACCTGCTCATCCGGCATCACCGCAGCCCGGCGCACCGCGTGGGCGCTGATGGCGAATGGCTCGATCAAGGCTGCCGCTTCCGGTGCGACATCATCCACCGCCAGTAAATTGTTTTGCGGTACGCTGAGCAGTTCACAGAAACCACCATCCTGATGCACGCCAATCACCGAGATGTTTTCACAGCAGTTGGTTTTGCCGCTCTGACAAGCGTCGCACTGCTGGCAGGCGACGTACGGGATCAACGCCACACGTTGCCCCGGCGTAAAGCCGCTCGCCTCAGCGCCCAGCGCCACCACTTCGCCGCATAGCTCATGGCCCAACACGCGTGGATAACTGAAAAACGGCTGGTTCCCCGCCCAGGCATGGATATCGGTGCCGCAAATCCCGGCGGTAATCGGTTTGATCAGAACCTCGTGGGCGGCCGGGGTCGGTCTGGCACGCTGCTGCCACACCATGCTACGCGGTTCCGCCACCACCAGGGTTTTCATGCTTGTCATAGGTTTCTCCTGTGCTGATGTCACAGTTATGGCGAGAATCGATGTTAACGGCTTGTTGCGCACGCAAAAGTGTGAGACAGAACGATTTTTTTGGGCTTTCGATGGTTTTTAATAAATAAAAAACCGGAGCCTGTTATGAGCCGAAGCCAGAATCTGCGTCAGAACGTTATCAACCAAATGCTGGAAGGCATCGCGCAGCGCCATATCCGTTCGCCTTTACCCCCGCAGGCGGCGCTGGCGGAGATGTTCAATATCAGCCGTACCACGGTGCGCCACACCCTGCATTACCTGCACCAGCGCGGCATTCTGGATAAAGTGGATGAGACGTATGTCATCGTGCGTAACCCCAGCGATGAAGATGGCTTCAGTGCCCTCACTCCACCGATTGAGCAGCAGGCCACGCAATTTGAGCAGGCATTTTTTAATTTGATCAACCAGCGGCTACTGATGCCGGGTGATACCTTTACCGAGCTGCAACTGGCGCAGCGGGTGAAGGTCAGCCCGGTGGTGGTGCGTGAATTTTTGCTGCGTTTTATGCGCTACAACCTGCTGGAGCCGGTGAAGCGCGGTCAGTGGCGCATGAAAAAGTTCGACCAGAATTACGCGGAAAAACTGTTTGAGCTGCGTGAAATGCTGGAAACCCACGCGTTAAATCGCTTTCTCAATCTGGCATCGGAGGATGAGCGCTGGATTCAGGCACGCGATTTACTCGACCGGCACCGTGCGATGCGAGACACCATTGCCAGCGATTACCGCCACTTCGCCGCACTGGATAAGGAGATGCATTCGTTGATTCTTTCCGCCGCCAACAACCCATTTTTTAATCAATCGCTGGAGATCATCTCGGTGATTTTTCACTCGCATTATCAATGGGATGAAAGCGATTTAAAGCAGCGTAATATCGTGGCACTGGAGGAACATATGGCGATCCTCACCGCGTTGATTAGCCGTCAGGATGTGGAAGCGCTGTGTGCATTGCATGCCCATCTCGACACCGCCAAAACCTCGATGATCCGCTCGATCCGTCAGTACAATTAAAAACCGATTAAAAACCACAAAGCATTAGCTCCCGCACGAATCAGAAACATCTTTGCAACATCCTGTCATCTTTGCTTCTAGTCTCGGAACCATCTGTTGAGGTCGCATCGGTTGGCGACCACAGAACCCCACACTGACTGATAACGATAAGTACCCAGATCCGGGAGGTTGCAATGGAAAATACGTCGGCTCGTGGTCGCGAGACAGCGCCAGCCCCAGCCGCAGATGGACGCGAATTTGTCCCTTCACGCGGCGATGTGGTGCGCTCACCGCGCATCAGAAAGATTCAGATGACAGCGATGTTGTTGCTGCTGTTCGCCGCCATTATTAACTATCTTGACCGCAGTTCCCTGTCCGTCGCCAATATGACCATTCGCGGCGAGCTGGGTTTGTCGGCCACCGAGATTGGCGTACTGTTGTCAGCGTTTTCGCTGGCGTATGGTCTGGCGCAGCTGCCGTGCGGTGCACTGCTGGACCGCAAAGGCCCGCGCATTATGCTGGCGATTGGCATGTTCTTCTGGTCGTTGTTCCAGGCCGCCGCCGGTATGGTGCATAACTTCACCCAATTTATCCTCGTGCGTATTGGCCTGGGTATTGGCGAAGCGCCGATGAACCCGTGCGGCGTGAAGGTGATCAACGACTGGTTCAACATCAAAGATCGCGGTATGCCGATGGGGATGTTTAACGCCGCCTCGATGATTGGCCTTTCGATTGCCCCGCCCATTCTGGCAGCGATGATGCTGGTGCTGGGCTGGCGCGGTATGTTTGTCACCATCGGCGTATTGGGGATGTTCCTCGCTATCGGCTGGTATCTGACCTACCGCGATCGCGACAACAACAAATTGAGCGCAGAAGAGATCCATTATTTACAGGCGGGTAGCGTGGCATCACGCAAGGAGCCGATCAGTTTTGCCGAGTGGCGTGGTCTGTTTAAGCAACGCACCATGTGGGGCATGATGATTGGTTTCAGCGGCATCAACTACACCGCGTGGCTGTATATCGCCTGGCTGCCGGGCTACCTGCAATCCACCTATAACCTCGACCTGAAAAGCACCGGTTTACTGGCGGCGATTCCGTTCCTGTTCGGTGCCGCCGGGATGTTGCTCAACGGCTATGTGGTGGATGCGCTGGTGCGTCGTGGGATAAATGCAGTGAAGGTGCGTAAGGTGAGCATTGTCAGCGGCATGTTGCTGTCAGCGGCATTTACCGCCTTCGTCACCCGTGCCACTGACACCACCAGCGCGGTGACGCTGATTGGGATGGCGCTGTTCTGTATCCATTTTGCCGGTACGTCCTGCTGGGGATTGATTCATGCCAACGTGACTGCACGCATGACGGCGTCGGTCGGCAGTATCCAGAACTTTGCCAGCTTTGTGTTCGCTTCGTTCGCGCCGATTGTTACCGGTTGGGTGCTGGACACCACCAAATCCTTCAGCCTGGCGCTGATGATTTGTGCCGGTGTGACGGTGGTAGGGGCGCTGGCGTATCTGTTGTTGGTGCGTAAACCGATTACGGATGGGGTTTGATTCTGGAAAGGTTCCGCCCGCCGCAGCGGTTTGACTATGAGTAGGTTCCGCCCGCCAGCAGCGGTTTAACTCTGAGTAGGTTCCGCCCGCCAGGCATTGTGGAGTTTCAGCTGCAACGTGCAGGCGGACGGGTTAAGGCCCGAGGGCGCGGGCCTTAACAATCCGCGCCCTGCGCCGTCCTCGCGCAGCGCTCCGCGCTGTTCCCTCGCTTATCACTCAGGCCTTACGGCACGCGCAGATTCGCCATCCCTGGCTCATTCCGCTCTCTCGCCGCATCCATGCGGCTCGGCCTGGCCTTCCCTCTGCGCTCGGCGCTGCGGATGCCGCCCCCCACCGTCTGAAAGACCGCAGAAAAAACAAAAAACAGAAAACAAAACACAAAAAATAAAAGCGAAAAGAAAAAAACAGATAAGTAAAAGGCATGCAGCGGGGGTGGGGCGCCATCCGGACTCGCTGAGCGAATGAATGCTGCCAGGATGAGCCGCATGGATGCGGCGAAAGGCGGCGTTGAGCAGGAGCGAATCGACGCCGGTCCGTCGGCAGCATGAATGAGCGAAGGTACCGCGTAGCGGCGAGGGAGGCTGGCGCAGGGCCGGGGAGTGCAGAGGGCGCGGCCAGGCGCCCTTTGCTCGGTCGCCGCACCGGCGAACTGAAACTACTTCAGCCTGTGGCGAACGAAATCACGCAAGTGCAAACGCCCCCCTAAGGTTTCACCGTAAAAAACCGTGATTCACACTGCCGCGCAATCTCCCACAACTTATTACGAATCACCTGTTTCAGTTGCAGGGTCGATTGCGACTGAGGCCGGTCACGCCGGCTAATCAGCATCACCTCAAACGGCAACGGCTGTGCCACTGGCAGCAGCTTCAGCTGATCGGCATAACGACAGGCGGTAAACAGATCCACGATCCCTACGCCGCCGCCCGCCAGCACCATGTCGGCAATCACCGAGTAGGTTTTAATCGACAACGACACCCCCGGATTTAACCCCTTATCCCGCAGCGCGCGATGCAGCACACGGCCCAACGGGTCCTGGCTTTGCATCATCAGCAGGTTATTGGCGCACAGCCATTCA
Organism: Pantoea sp. X-Soil-TKNS-1279; assembly: GCF_059730565.1. Classification (NCBI taxonomy): domain Bacteria; kingdom Pseudomonadati; phylum Pseudomonadota; class Gammaproteobacteria; order Enterobacterales; family Erwiniaceae; genus Pantoea; species Pantoea sp. X-Soil-TKNS-1279. The sequence goes on from NZ_AP035948.1 coordinate 4,120,632, forward strand.
AGGGTGACCGGTTCGTTGTGGGTATGATGCAGCGGCAGTAGCGCCACCATTGAGGATTGAAACAAAGGTTCCGCCAGCAGGTCAGCATCCACCTGCTGACCAAATACCAGCGCGAAATCGAGCTGATTATCGAGGATGCTGCGACACAGGGTGCTGAAATGTTCGGTGACCAACTCCACGCTGACCGATGCCGCCTGTTGTCGCCAGGTGACCAGCGCCGGGGCCAGCACCATCTGACCAAAAGCATGCGCCGCACCAACGCGCACTGTCTGTCCTTCGCCACGCCGCAGTTGCTCCGTCAGCTCGGTAATGGACTGTAAGCGTTGATACAGTTCTTCCACTTCCGGCAGCAAACGCCGCCCTTCCGCCGTCACAATCATCCCCTGGGCGCGCCGTTCAAACAGCGCAAAACCAAGCTGCTGCTCGGCGTGGTTCAACACCCGGCTGACATTCGGCTGCGACACATTAAGCAGGCGCGCCGCACCGCTGATGCTGCCGGTCTGCACAATCGCCTGAAACACCTCAATATGTCGCAATCGCACGATTATTCGCCCCAGGTGGCTTCAAGCACACGCAGCCAGTTGCCGTAGCAAATTTTCTCCAGCAACTCTTGCGAATAACCGCGCGCCGCTAACGCATCCACCACCAGCGGGAAACCGGCCACGTCTTTCATATCGCCCGGCATGGTCGCGCCATCCAGATCGGAACCAAAGCCGACGCCATCTTCACCCACTTTTTCCAGCAGATATTCCACATGCCGCACGATGGCATCCACCGTGGTGGGCGCGTGACGATCGCCGTCTTCACGCAGGAACGGCACCGCAAAGTTCACGCCGACAAAACCCTGAGTTTCCGCAATCGCTGCCAGTTGACGATCGGTGAGATTGCGTGACTGGGCACTCAGCGCATGCGCATTGGAGTGGCTCGCCACCAGCGGCGCATCGCTGATCTCAGCGGTGTGCCAGAAACCTTTTTCATCCATATGTGACAGATCCACCATGATGCGGCGCTGGTTACAGTCACGCACCAGTTGTTTACCTGCCGCCGTCAGACCATTGCCGATATCAGGCGAGGAGGGATAACGGAAGGGGACGCCGTTGCCAAACTGGTTCGGACGGCTCCATAGCGGCCCCAGGGTACGTAACCCGCTGGCGTAGAGGATGTCCAGCAGCTCGCCATGCGTATCCAGCGCTTCCGCCCCTTCAACATGCATCACCACCGCCAAAACCCCTTTACTCATGCATTCACGAATATCACGCACGCTGCGGCAGATTTTTACCTGGCCCTGCGACGCCTGCTCAATCCGCAGCAATAACGCCAGCATGGAGAAGGTGGCATCGCGCGCAGTGCTGATAATTTCATGAGGAAAATCTGAGAGGTCTGGCGCACTTCTTGCAACTAGCGGGTGTGATGGCACCCAGGTGGCAAAAATCCCACCTACCATATTTCCGTGCCGGATGCGGGGAAAGTCCATCTGGCCTGATTCAGTGCCGTTGAAAAAAACATTCACGGCATCGGGCTGATGGTGTTGCCACAGTTTGTTGAGGACATCGTTGTGACCATCAAAAACCGGGATGGCAATCCGGTTGGCGTTCGGCGAGTCAGACATGTTGTATCCGTTTCTTGTTCAGGGGAAAGCGCAAACGCTGCCAGTTGATGGGGCGCAATGCACCGAAACAGGGCAAGCGGCTGCGTATGAAACAAAAGGCTTAATGCCTGTTATTAATCCTCCTGCCCGGCGGGAATGTCAAGACAAAAAACAGCAAATAATAATTTTTTTATTTTAATAATCAATAAGTTGGAGTTGTCATGGTAACCAGAAGACGTTTTCTTGCAGGATGCACCGCAGTGCCCTTCCTTTCGTATCTCAGCCTCAATTCTGCCTTTGCTGCCACGCCCCCCAGCATGCTGGTGATGGCGATGCAGCTGGATAACATGACCAGCCTCGACCCGCATGAAAGCTTTGAAGCTATCGGCGGCCAGATCTGCGGCAACCTGTATCAGAAGCTGGTCATGCCGGACCCACAGCAGGCCGACAAAGTGATTGGCGCGCTGGCAAAAAGCTGGGAAGTGAACGCCGACAACAGCGTTTATACCTTCCACATCGATCCGGCGGCTAAATTCGCCGACGGCACGCCCGTTACTGCCGAAGATGCAGCGTTCTCCATCGAACGTATCGTGAAACTGGATAAAAGCCCGGCGTTTATCATTAACCAATTTGGCTTTACCAAAGATAACGTCACCCAGTTGGTGACAGCGAAAGACACCCATACGTTGGAGATGAAACTGGGCGCACCGGCCGCTGAAAGCTTCCTGTTGTATTGCCTGTCAGCCACCGTCGGCAGCATCGTATCGAAGAAAGCGTGCCTGGCGAACCAGCAGAACAACGACTTCGGTAACGCCTGGCTGAAACAGCACAGCGCCGGTTCCGGTGCCTTTACCCTGCGCACCTGGAAAGCCAGCGAAACCGTTATTCTGGAACTCAGCCCGCAATTTGCTAACCAAAGCAAAATTAAACGCGTGATTCTGAAACATATTGCCGATCCGGCGGCCCAGGCACTGATGCTGAAAAAAGGCGATGTCGATGCCGCTTATGACCTGACCACCGAACAACTGTTGCAGGTAAAAAACGATCCAGCGGTCAATCTGGTCAATCAGTCCCTCTCGTCCGTGATGTTGATGTCGTGCAACACCAATAACGAATACCTGAAAAAACCGCAGGTATGGCAGGCCCTGAAATGGGCGCTGGATTACGACAGCATCCAGAAAAACATTCTGTCGATGAGCTTCACCACCCATCAGAGTTTCCTGCCGAGCGGTTTCCCGGCCGCGCTGGACGACAACCCATTCCATAAAGATGTCGCCAAAGCCAAAGCGTTGCTGGCGGAAGCGGGTTATCCGGACGGGTTTGAAATCACCCTCGACCACTACTCGATGCAGCCATACCCGGATATCGCCCAGGCGATTCAGACCCAACTGGGCGCGATTGGCATCAAAGTGTCGCTGATTGCGGCGGAAAACCGTCAGGTATTGACCAAAATGCGCGCCCGTCAGCATCAACTGGCGCTGACCGTATGGGGTGCGGATTACTTCGACCCGAACTCCAATACCGAAGCCTTCTGCGTTAACACCGACAACAGCGACAACGCGCGCAACCGCACGCTGGCCTGGCGTTGTAGCTGGTCTGATGATGAGTTCAACAAGCTGACCGAGCAGGCGCTGCACGAAGCCGATCCGGCCAAACGTATTGCGCTGTATCACCAGATTCAGCAGTTGGGTCGCGAGAAGAGTCCGTTTATCTACATGATGCAGAAAACCAAAAACGTCGCCGTCGGCAAAAATATCAGCGATGTCCATATGACGGTGCTGGAACAATGGCCGTATGAGCAGGTGAAAAAAGCCTGATGCCGTTACTGAAGAAAATCGTCAGCACCCTGAGCAGCCTGGTGCTGACGCTGTTTGGCCTGTCGGTTTTGACCTTTTTCATTGGCCGCGTGATGCCCACCGATCCGGTGCTGGCAGCGGTCGGTGATAACGCGCCGCAGTCCGTTGTGGAGCGCGTACGTGCGGAGATGGGGCTGGATCAGCCCCTTTACATCCAGTTTGGTCATTACCTCAATCAGCTGTTACATGGCGATCTCGGCAAATCGATTCTGACCTCCAATCCGGTCACCACCGATATCGCACGTTTCTTCCCTGCCACTATGGAGCTGGCAACGGCGGCGATTATTATCGCCGCGTTGATCGGTATCCCGCTGGGCGTGTGGGCGGCGGTGCGGCAAAGCACCTGGGTGGATCAAACCATCCGCGTAGTGTGCCTCGCCGGCCACTCGCTGCCGGTGTTCGTGCTGGCGTTACTCAGTTTGCTGGTGTTCTACGCGGTGCTGGGTATCGCGCCAGGACCGGGACGTCAGGACATCATCTGGCAGGATATGGTGCCGCAGGTCACCGGTTTCCTCACCATCGACTCGCTGCTGGCAGGTGAATATGACGCTTTCCGCGATGCGCTGGCGCATATGGCGCAACCGGTGTTGATCCTCGCTTATTTCAGCATGGCCTACATCACGCGTATGACGCGTACCTTTATGCTCAACGCCCTGAGCGGCGAGTTCGTGATTACGGCACGCGCCAAGGGCTTATCTGCGGCTCGGGTGATCTGGCGTCACGCCTTCCCCACCGTGGCGGTGCAACTGGTGACGGTGCTGGCGCTGACCTACGCCGGACTGCTGGAAGGCGCGGTGGTAACGGAAAACGTCTTTGCCTGGCCGGGCCTCGGGCAGTATCTCACCACCTCGCTGATGAATGCCGACATGAACCCGGTGGTGGGCGCAACCTTGCTGGTCGGCACCGTGTATGTGCTGCTAAACCAGTTGGCTGACCTTCTCTATCGACTTTGGGACCCGCGCGTAAAATGATCTTTTTCTCTCGTGACTGGCTACTTGATGACACGCCAGCTAACCGCCGCCAGGCGGTGTGGGGCCGTCGCTATCGTCTGTGGCTCAGCCTGCGCAGTAACCCGCTGGCGATGGCGGGGCTGCTGGTCATTTTCCTGATGTTGCTGCTGGCGCTGTTTGCCCCGCTGCTGACACCGTTCGATCCTGGCGCGCAGCATCTGGATAACCGCCTTGCGTTACCGTCCTGGGCACACTGGCTCGGCACCGATGAACTGGGGCGCGATGTCTGGACGCGCATCATTTATGGCGGGCGCACCACGCTTGGCATGGTGATCGCCGTGGTGTTGCTGACCGCCCCGCTCGGCCTGTTAATTGGCTGTATCGCCGGGTATGCCGGCGGGTTTGTCGACAAGGCGCTGATGCGTCTGACCGATATCTTCCTCGCCTTCCCGCGCCTGATTCTCGCGCTGGCATTTGTCGCCGCGCTGAAACCGGGTGTCGAAAGTGCGGTGCTGGCCATCGCCCTCACCGCGTGGCCGCCCTATGCGCGCCTGGCGCGTGCGGAGACGTTGCAGTTCCGCAACAGCGATTTTATCGCAGCCAGTCGTCTGACCGGGGCAGCGCCATTACGCATTATTCTGCGCCATATCATGCCGTTGTGTGTGCCAAGCCTGATTGTGCGCGTCACCCTCGACATGAGTTCGATCATCATCACCGCTGCAAGCCTTGGCTTTCTTGGTATGGGGGCACAGCCACCTTCACCGGAATGGGGCACGATGATCGCGACCGCGCGCCGTTTCCTGTTCAGCGAATGGTGGGTGCCGCTGATGCCGTGTATCGCTATTTTCCTGACGTCGCTGGCGTTCAACTTTCTTGGCGACGGTCTGCGCGACGTGCTGGACCCGAAGGAGCGCTAAATGTTGGTGGAAATTGAAAATCTGCGCATTGCCTTCCGCAATCGTGCTGAGACTTTTGAAGCAGTGCGTGGCGTCAGCTTTAGCGTTGGCCGCGAGAAGTTCGCCATTGTTGGCGAGAGCGGCTCCGGCAAATCGCTGACAGCGCGCAGCCTGATGCAATTGCTGCCGGGCAATGCCGAAGTCACGGCAGATGTGCTGCGTTTTGATGGTATCGATCTGCGCGGCGCCAGCGAAAAAGTGCTGCGCCAGATTCGCGGCAAACGCGTTGGTTTTATTTTGCAGGACCCGAAATATTCGCTGAATCCGGTGATGACCATCGGCCAGCAGATTGCCGAAGCCTGGCGCGAGCACAAAGGCGGCAGCAGAAAAGCGGCGATGCAGGCGGCGATTGAGTTGCTGGAACAGGTCAAAATCCGCGATCCCGAGACGGTGGCAAAACGCTATCCGCATGAAGTTTCTGGCGGCATGGGTCAGCGCGTGATGATCGCCATGATGCTGGCACCGGACCCGGAGCTGCTGATTGCTGACGAACCCACCAGCGCGCTGGATGCCACGGTGCAGGCCGAGATCCTGAAACTGATTGACGATCTGGTTTCTGCGCGCGGCATGGGGTTGATCCTGATCAGCCACGATCTGCCATTGGTGTCGCATTTCTGCGATCGCGTGGCGGTGATGTACGCCGGACGGATCGTCGAATTGCTGGAAGCCGGACAGCTACAACAGGCGCAGCATCCTTATACCCGCGGATTGCTGGCCTGCCTGCCATCGTTGCGCCATCCGCGCGAGAGGTTGCCGGTGTTGCAGCGCGATGCGGCGTGGCGGGATTAATAAGCGTTTCCGAAATTGCGCGATGAATCGCGCCGCCACGGTCTGGTGCGGCCTGTAGCGGCGCGATTTATCGCGCGAGTTGGATCGGATGATTAGCTAAACGAGCAAAACACATGATTCAAATCGATAATCTGCGCATCGCCTTTGGTGCGCACACCGTGGTGAAAGGCGTCAGCTTTGCCGTTGGTAACGGCGAAAGTTTTGGTCTGGTCGGCGAAAGCGGTTCCGGCAAATCCACCATCCTGCGGGCGCTGGCGGGCCTGAATGAACACTGGCAAGGCAGCATGACCTTCGGTGGTCAGGCGCTGAGTGCCAAACGCAGCCGGGCCTTTTTTCGTCAGGTGCAAATGGTGTTTCAGGACCCGTTCGGTTCGCTGCATCCACGCCAGACCATTGACCGTATCCTGCACGAACCGTTGTTGGTACATCAGCTCGATCGTGCCGAGCAACGCATCAGCCAGGCTCTGAGCGAAGTGGGCCTGCCTGCGGCGGTGCGGTTCCGTTATCCCCACCAGCTCTCCGGTGGGCAGCGTCAGCGTGTGGCGATTGCCCGCGCGTTGATTGCCGAGCCGGAAGTGCTGCTGCTGGATGAACCGACCTCCGCACTTGATGTGTCGGTGCAGGCGGAAATCCTTAATTTACTTAGCGATCTTCGCAGCGAACGCAAACTGACCTACATTATGGTGACACACAACCTCGCGGTGGTGACGCACCTGTGTCAGCGCATTGGCGTGATGCAACATGGCGAGATGGTGGAGCAGCTAAGCGCCGATGACCTGCGCGCCCGCCGCATCCAGCATCCGCACACCGCGCAACTTTTTGATCTCAGCATGACGCTGGAGGAACCGGCATGACAGCCCACTGGCAACAGGCCGCAGATGTTGCAAACTCAATTGTGCAAAGCTGGCAACAACCCGGCGCACCCGGCGGGGCCATCGTGCTGTTCGATGCTCACCATATTCACTCTACCCACTGTGCCGGTTTGGCCGATCTGGCCCAACAAACGCCGTTCACCGCCGACAGCGTGGTGCGCTTTGCCTCCATCACCAAACATCTGTTTGCCGCACTGGTGACCGGGCCAGGCCGCCGCTATCTGCGACTGGAAGACACCCTGGCCCAGCATCTGCCGCAATTGACCGGCGCTAATGGTTCAGTAACCGTCGGCCAGGCGCTGGATATGAGCAGCGGTTTGCCGGATGTGCGTGAAACCCTGTCGCTGCTCGGTTTGTCGGTCTACAACGCCACCACCGCCGCTGACCTGTTGGCTTTCGTGGCGCGCGAAGGCGATCTCAGTTATCCACCCGGTAGCGAGATTTCCTACACCAACACCGGTTATCGTCTGGTGGAAGAAGCGCTGAAAGCCAAAGGCGTGCTGTTCAACGACCTGTTGCAGCAATACGTCTGCGAACCGTTGGATATCAACCTGTTCGCCCCGGAAAGCTGGTTTGATATCGTCCCCGGTCTGGTGCCGGGTTACTGGAATAATGGGCAGCAGTGGCAGCTTTCCAGCGCCGGTCTGCATCTGTCGGCATCCGGCAGCGTGACCGGCAGCCTGCATGATTTGACGCGCTGGCTGCAAACGCTGTTGGCAGACACCGGTCCCGGTGCAGGCGTGCTGCAACGGCTGAGTGCGCCGCGCAATCTCAACGATGGACGCACCAGCGGTTATGGCCTTGGCATCACCAGCTCGACGCTCGGTAGCCAGACGCTGTTTGGTCATGGCGGTTCCCATGCCGGTTATAAAAGTTACTTCCTGCTGCACCCGGAACTGAAGATTGGGGTGGCTCTGGTCGCCAACCGCGAAGATATCACCACCTCCGAAAGCGCACTGCGTATCCTGGCGGCGGCGCTGGGCCGCACGTTGCCGGAGAAGGGGCACGATCTGACGCCCGGTTTGTATGTGGCACCGGATGCCGCCGACTGGCTGGAGATTAACGGCGTTACCGCCACCTGGCTCGGTGCCAGTGAAACTCTGTGGCGCGACGAGCGTCACGGCGACGCCGTCTCCCTTTCCAGTACCTTCCCCATGCAGTTACGCCACGACGGTGCGGCGATTGTTGGTGAAATCGGCCATGCCGCGCGCCGTTTTGTGCCGGTGCAGCCCGATAGCGCCAGCCTCGATAACCTGCAAGGATGCTGGTTTGCGCCGCAGTGGCGCAGTGAAATGGTGATTGAAGGGGATGCGCTGACGATGGGCATCGGCCCGGCGGCGATTCGTGCCACGCTGCAGTCGCTGGGCGGCGATCGCGTGCTGGCTACCGCGCTGGATGGTCCGTGGGAAAAACGTTTTGTGTTGGCGCGCAGCGGCGATAGCGTGCGGCTGCTGCTGAACCGCAGCCGTGTGGTGGCGTTTACGCGCTAAGCACCAAAACCCCCGCGATGAATCGCGCCGCGACAAATGATTGCACCCATCAGTAGCGGCGTGATTTATCACGCAATAGGGTGACGCAGGCGTCCGATTTTTTCGATCTCCACTTCAATCTCATCGCCGGGGAACATAAACAGCGGTGGCGTGCGTTTCTTACCGACGCCGCCCGGTGAACCGGTGATGATCACATCCCCTGCCGCCAGCGGGCTGAATGCCGAGATGTATTCGATGATCTTCGCTACCGGATGCACCATGCTGGCGGTGGTGTCGTTCTGTACTTCACGCTGATTCAGCCAGGTTTTAATCGCCAACTGTTGTGGATCGGGGATCTCATCCGCGGTGGTCATCCACGGGCCAAAACCCCCGGTTTGCGGCCAGTTTTTTCCGGCAGTGAACCAGGTGAACTGCATGTCACGCACGGTGGCATCCATAAAGCAGCTGTAACCGGCGACGTGGGCCAACGCTTCATCCGCTTTGACCCGATACGTCGGTTTGCCGATGATCACCGCCAGCTCGCCTTCATAGTCAAACTCCTGGGTAGTGACCGGTTTCAGCAGCGGCTGCTCATGAGCCGCCAACGAATCGGCAAAGCGCACAAATAAGGTCGGCGCTTCAAGCGTTTCAGCAAACTCTTTGCGTTTGTCGGCATAATTCATCCCAACGCAAAACACCTTACCCGGATTCTCAATCACCGGCAGAAAACGGATAGCATTGAAGGGGTAATCGGCAGGCAGCGCGTGAAACGCCGCCAGGTCGCTCTGCGCACCACGTTGCAGCAGGGTTTTCAGGTCGGGACATTCGGCACCGAGGCGTTTGCCGAGATCCACCACACCCTGTTCCTGCACGATTCCATAACTTTTTGTTGCCTGGTCAATAAGATAAAAACTGCAAAGCTGCATGACTGCCTCGTTGGAATAAAAAAATCGCGCGCAGGTTACCAAAAGCCGCACAGGAAAGCGGTACGACCTGCGCGCGATGTGGCTTAATTTTGCGTACTCGCCAGATATGAGAAGGCACTCAGCAGGCTGATCAGTGTCCCCATCTGCTCGGCACGATAGCCCACCGTTACCGCATCAATACGTGTTACACCGGGGATCAGGCTGAACAGATCGGCCAGCACCGGTTTGCTCGCCTGGAGCTGCATCTCATAAGGGGCGCTGAGGCGGGTGGTGCTGACCTGACTGGCACGCTGCACTGCCGCCGTCGCCGCCGCGCGAATGGCGTTTTGCGCCGCCTGCGGGCTGATGGATTCTGCGCAGGTATGGGAAATCGCGCGTTTTACGCAGACGTAGTCCACCGATGGATAATGCTCGCCCATCCAACCCTTGAGCTGATCGTCGCCGCTCACCAGCCACAGCGGTGTGCCCTGTTCGGCAGCCGCAGCGGCATAGATATCGCTCTCGCCCATCACTTTGCCGTTGATATGGATGCGCCAGAACGCGCGACCGTTAATGGTGTGCGCCAGCACGCCCGGCTCTCCTGCCGCGCTGTGATAACCGATAAAAAACAGGCCATCGAACGGTTGCTGCTCCAGCCCTTCGACCATCGACAAACCACGCGGTTTACCCTGCACCAGCCGGGCACGCGCATCGATATTTTCTGCGCGCAGGTTGGTCATTTGCGCGTGGCTGTCGGCCACCACCACTTCAGTGGCACCACCGGCAAACGCCCCGTCGATGGCGGCATTGACTTCCTGTTCCATCAATCCACGCGCCAGCTGATATTCCGCATGTCCGGGTGAACATTGTTCCGGGCGCATCACGCCCGCGATGCCTTCGATATCGGCGGAGATAAAGATTTTCATAGGGTGATGTTTGTTCCGTTAATCATGTTACAAGCCAAAACCGCGCGATTTATCGCGCAAGAATACCAGGAAGTTATGGTTGCGCCAGTTTGTCTAAAACATCCGTCAATGCCGGGCGGTGGTGGCCGCGGAAGCCGGTAACGGCTTCGGCACTCAGCAACGCATCCAGCACCGCGTGTTCAGTGGCATCGGCGGCGGCAGCGAGCAAGGGTTCCAGCGCCGCATCGTCCGGTGGCTGTGGTTGGCCCTGGGTGGAAAAGGCTACCGCGATATCGCCGGAACCATGACCCCAGTAGCTGCCAAGACGTCCCAGGCCGGCACCCGCGCGCTTTGCCACGCGCTTCAACTGACGAGCATCCAGCGGCGCATCGGTCGCCATAATGATGATGATGGAACCCGCATCGCGCTGTGGCGTCAGTTCCGGCAGCAACGGGGAGATCATCTCGCCGAGGCGCACGCCATCCAGCGTTAACGCCGTCAGTGCGCCAAAGTTCGCCAGTACCAGCACGCCCAGCGTGGCATTCAATGAAGGGATCAGACGCGAGGCGCTGCCAATGCCGCCTTTCAGGCTGAAGCAGCTCATACCGCGCCCGGCCCCCACGCTGCCACGGGGGAAATCGGGCTGCGCCTGGTGCAGGGCTTGCTGCGCCAGTGCTTCCGTCACCGCCAGCGCCTGGATGTCGTTCAGCCAGCCGTCGTTGCACTCCAGCGCCAGCGGATTAACCGTAGGCGAACTGCGGCCCAGTTCCGGGTTGCGACTGATGGCATCACGCACCAGGGTGGTAAACAGCGTGCCGACTGCCAGGGTGTTGCTGAGCAGGATTGGCGTCTGCAATACGCCCAGCTCCTCCACCTGTACCAGACCAACCGGCTTGGCAAAGCCGTTAAACACCGCGGCCGCGCAGGGCAGCGGTTGCTGGAACAGATTGTCGCCCGGCGGCACAATCGCGGTGACGCCGGTCTGGATCTCATCCTCTGCCAACGTGGCATGGCCGACGCGCACGCCGGGAACATCGCTGATCAGGTTGGTCGGCCCACTGGCGCTGCGCGGCTGACCGAGCTGGCGCGTTTCACGCCAGCGTTGCAGCAGCAGGTCGCGCTGCATCTGTTGAAAATCCATGTTTAACTCTTCAGTTTGGGATCAAGCGTATCGCGCAGGGCATCGCCCAGCAGGTTAAACGCCAGCACCGTGATAAAAATCGCCAGTCCAGGGAAGACGCTGACGTGCCACATGCCTGCCATCATCATGTTGCGGCTCATCGCGAGGATGTTGCCCCACTCCGGGACGTCCGGCTCCGGGCCAAGACCAATAAAACTCAGTCCGGCTGCAGTGAGAATACTGGTGCCGATGCGCATGGTGAAGTAGACAATCACGTTCGACAGCGTACCCGGCAGGATATGGCGCAGCAGGATCACCCGGTCCGGCGCACCGGCGCAGCGTACCGCTTCCACATAGGCGGCCTGCTTCAGCGATAAGGTCGACGCACGTACGATGCGGGCAAACACCGGTACGCTGAATACCGCCACCGCGATAATCACGTTATTCAGACCTGGCCCGAGAATGGCCACCACCGCAATCGCCAGCAGCATACCGGGGAAGGCGAACAGCACATCAGAACCACGCATGATCAGCATGTCGATCCAGCGACCATAGTAGCCCGCCAGCAAGCCAAGCATCACGCCCACCACCATGCCAAGCGTGACTGACACAACGCCAACATATAACGAGATACGTGCGCCAAAGATAATGCGACTGAGCAGGTCACGGCCGAGATCGTCGGTGCCCATCCAGTGCGCGGCAGACGGCGGTGACGACAGCGCCATCCAGTCTGGTGCCATCGGGTCCCACGGGGCCAGCCACGGGGCGAAAATCGCCACCAGTACCAGCAGCAACACAAAACCGCCCGATACCAGCGCCAGTGGATTGCGCACAAAGGCGTGGAGAAAATCGCGCCACGGCGAACGGATCGCCTCCTGCGTGTTGGCAGGCAGAGATTGCAGACTCATCACGGCTCCTGTCGCAGGCGAATTGCCGGGTTAACCACTGCGTACAGCAGATCCACCAGCAGGTTAATTACAATAAATTCAAAGACAAACAGCATAACCAGCGCCTGAATTACCGGCTGATCCTGCGCTTTGATCGATTCGATCAGCAGCCAGCCTAATCCCGGCCAGTTGAACACGCTTTCCACTACGATCGATCCACCCAGCAGAAAACCAAACTGCAAACCAAGCATGGTGATCACCGGGATCAGCGCATTGCGCATCACATGTTTCCAGGTGACCAGCCGATTACGTAGCCCCTTCGCTTTGGCAGTACGCACGTAATCCTCCTGTGCCACTTCCAGGAACGCAGATCGGGTAAAGCGTGCCATCACCGCCGCCACCGAGGAGCCAAGGGTAATGGCGGGCAGGATGATATCGGTGGGCTTGTTGAAGCCGCTGACCGAGAACAAACCAAACGGCATGGCAACAAACTGAATCAGCAGCAGGCCCAGCCAGAAAGTCGGCATTGAGATACCGCCCACCGCGACGCTCATCAGCGTCCAGTCCTGCCATTTACCGCGTTTCAGCGCCGCCAGCACACCCAGAAACAGACCGAGAATCACCGACCAGGCAAAGCCCGCCAGCGCCAGCCACATGGTCGGCATAAAGCCTTTTTTGATCACTTCCAGCACCGGTTGTTGCGTGCGATAGGTGACGCCGAGATCGCCGCGAAACAGGCCGCCCAGCCAGTGCAGATATTGCTGCGGCAGCGGGTCATTCAGACCAAGATGCTGACGCGCGGCTTCCACCGCCGCCAGCGGTGCATCCGGCCCGGCGTAGATACGTGCCGGATCGCCCGGTAGCAGTTTGATGAAGCCGAATACCAGCAGCGAGACCACCAGCAGTACCGGGATCATCTCCAGCAGACGACGAATGATGTATGCGAACATGCGTTTCCTTTTTGTGATGGTGCGAGCGGTGGGGCCCTCACCCTAACCCTCTCCCGCCAGCGGGAGAGGGGACTGATCGAGCACCATCACTACCTCCCTCTCCCGTCTTGCGGGAGAGGGCCGGGGTGAGGGTCACAGCGATGTCTTACTTAAACGCCGCCTGGGTATACAGGAAGTTGCCATCTGGCAGCATCGACACGCCGCTCAGGTTGCTGCGTTTACCCACCAGGTTGTCTGGCGTACCGAGGAAGGCGACCGGGGCATCTTTCCACAGCAGCTTCTGCGCTTCGGCATACGCCACACCACGTTTCGCCGGGTCAGCGGTGGCCAGGCCACCGGCAATCGCTTTATCCACTGCCGGGTTGCTGTAGTACGACACGTTGTATGAGGTCGGCACCCAGGATTCGGTGGCGTACAACGGGCGCAGTGCCCAATCCGCATCACCGGTAGAGGTGGACCAGCCGCCGTAGTAGAGGTCAAATTCCGCCTGCTTCGGATCCTTCACGCCCCACAGTTTGGCGTTGCGCGTCCCGGAATCCATTGGCGTCACGGTGACGCGAATGCCTGCGGTCGCGAGCTGCGCTTTCAGGAACTGCGCCGCACGCACGCTGGCAGTGGCGTTGGTGGTCCACAGCTTCAGATCCAGACCGTTCGGATAACCCGCCGCTTTCAGCAGCGCTTTGGCTTCATCCGGTGCGTAACGGTAGTTCGGGTCGCTCTGCTTTTGCCAGAACTGTACCCCTTCCGGGATGGCGGAGCTGGCTGGCTTGCCCATACCGGCAAACGCCACTTTCAGCCACAGATTGCGATCGATGGCGTAGTTGATCGCCTGACGCACGCGCAGATCCGCCAGCGGTTTGTGCTGGGTGTTGATCGCCATGTAGTACAGGTAAATGCTCGGATCGCGCTGGATCGCCAGCTTGCTGTCGTTCTGCACGGTGCTGATCAGATCGGACGGCAACGGCCAGATCGCATCCACCTGACCGGATTTGAGCGCGGCCACGCGCGTGGCATCTTCCGGGCTGGGTGAGAAGGTGACGTTATCGACTTTCGGCCAACCTTTCTGCCAGTAGCCATCGTATTTGGTCAGGTCAACCGCTTTACCCGGCTGCCAGTCAACAAACTTAAACGGACCGGTACCCACCGGATGCAGACGCAGCTGCGCTTCGTCCGGGTACTGCTTGAGGATTGCCGGGCTCCACATCACCGCCGACGGATGCGCCAGGGTGTTGATAAAAGCACCAAACGACTGGTTCAGCTCAACTTTGACCTGATCCGGGGCCAGTACCGTGACTTTCGCGATCATCTTGTACAGGCTGTTGCGCTTCAGGCCTTTGGTCTGATCGGCGAGGCGTTCAAGGTTGGCTTTCACCGCTTCCGCATCGAACGGCGTGCCGTCCTGGAAGGTCACGCCTTTGCGCAGCGTCAGGGTGAATTCGGTGGCACTGTCGTTGCTGGTGTAGCCGGTCGCCAGCCAGGGTTGCAGCTTCATCTGGGCATCAAACTGGAACAGGCGTTCAAAGATACCGCTCTGCACCGAATAGCTGACGTTGTCCGAGGTATCGTGCGGATCAAGGCCAGTGATATCGGCATACATTGAGATGTGCAGATCCTGCGCCTGTGCGGCAGCCGCCAGGGAGAGGGTAAGTCCGAGAGCGAGCGAGGTGCGACGGAAAAACGGGTTCATAAAATCTCCTGGTATTGGGGTTAGCGCGAAACAATGCCGTCAGCGACCCAGTGCTGCGGAGCAACCTGGCGATAACGGGGTTTAATGACCGTTTCTCCCACCTTGCGTAGCGGCGAGGGGATCTCGCTGTCTTCGAAAGTTCGTTGTGGACGGTTCTGTGGATCTGCCACTGGCACCGAAGCCAGCAGCCGTTGGGTATAGGGATGTTGCGGGTTATTGAACACCGACTGGCGTGGTCCCAGCTCCACAATCTGGCCGAGGTACATCACCGCCACGCGGTTGGCGATACGCTCCACCACCGCCATGTCATGCGAGATAAAAATCCACGACACACCGGTTTGTTGTTGCAGATCCATCATCAGGTTCACCACCTGTGCCTGAATCGACACATCCAGCGCAGAGACCGCCTCGTCAGCGATAATTACTTTTGGTTTCAGCGCCATTGCACGGGCAATCGCGATGCGCTGACGCTGGCCGCCGGAAAACTCATGCGGATAACGGCGCGCATGTTCCGGCAGCAGGCCAACACTTTTCAGCAACGCTTCCACCTGCGGCGTCGCCTCCTCCAGTGACTTCACCACGCCATGCAGCAGCAGCGGCTCGGCAATGGTGAACCCCACGGTTAAGCGCGGATTGAGTGAGGCATAGGGGTCCTGAAATACCATCTGGATTTCACGCCTGAGCGGCTGAAACTGGGCCTCTTTCAGGTTGGCAATTTCGTTACCCTGGAAATGGATACTGTCGGCATCGCTGTTGATTAAACGCATCAACGCGCGACCGGTGGTGGATTTGCCACAGCCGCTCTCGCCAACAATCGCCAGGGTTTCTCCCGGCCACAGCGTGAAATCGATCTGCTCCACCGCATGTACCTGGTGAGTCAGCGCCGAGAAGATGCCGCTGCGAATCGGGTAATACACTTTCAGGCCACGGACATCGAGCAGCGGTTTGTCGTCATAACGCGCGGTGCGCTGTTCGGCATTATCGGCTGGCGCGGCACCGAGCAGCGGAAAGCGTTGCGGCCAGGCGTGTTCACGCATGTCACCGAGTTTCGGCACCGCCGCCAGCAAGGCTTTGGTGTAAGGATGCTGCGGCGCATTGAAAATCTCCGCCACCGTGCCCTGTTCCACCACATCGCCGCGATACATCACCACCACACGGTCGGCGACTTCCGCCACCACGCCCATATCGTGGGTAATAAACAGCACCGCCATCTGTTTGGCACGTTGCAGATCGCGCAAGATATGCAGAATGCGCGCCTGCACCGTAACGTCGAGCGCGGTCGTCGGCTCATCGGCGATCAACAATTGCGGGTCGCAGGCCAGCGCCTGCGCAATCATCACACGCTGCCGCATCCCACCCGACAACGAGTGCGGGTAGCTTTTCATCACGCGATCGACATCGGCAATACGCACCTGGCGCAGCAGCTCGCGCGCACGCGCTTCGGCCTCGGCTTTGCCACAAATTTGCTGGTCGCGTAGCGCTTCCGTCAGCTGATCGCCGACGCGCAACACCGGGTTCAGTGAGGTCATCGGCTCCTGAAAAATCATCGACATTTCGCGGCCACGCAAAGCGCGGCGCTGGGTTTCGTTGAGTTTTTCCAGCTGATGCAGTTGACCACGACGATCGCGGAACTGGATGCTGCCGCGATCGATACGGCCTGACGCCGCCAGCAACCCCATCACCGCCAGCGAGGTGACCGATTTACCCGATCCACTCTCGCCAACCACGGCGACGATTTCGCCCTGATGTATTTCGAAATTGATGCCTTTCAGCGCCTGGCTAACGCCGCTTCGGCCGCGAAAGCTGACGCTGAGGTCCTGAATAGCGAGTACCGGCGCAGTCGCGGAACCGGCAACGCTGGCGGCGTTGTGCATAAGTGAAGTGTCCGTCATCGTTGCTCCGCGTGCGGGTTATAGCCAGATTCGGCCCTGGGAATAGGAGAGGAATGGCGAGCTGTCTGCCGCCAGCCAAATCGGGCCATCCAGATCGACATGTTCTGCCGCAATCGCCACTGGCAGCGCCGCTTCCATCGCCAGCGATGAACCCAGCATGCAGCCGACCATCAGGCGCATATCCAGCTTTTGTGCTTCAGCCACCATCGCCAGCGCTTCGGTTAACCCGCCGCATTTATCCAGCTTGATGTTGATCATTTCGTAGCGATTGCGCAGTTGCGCAATGTCTTCCCGCGTGTGGCAACTCTCGTCAGCACACACCGGAATCGGATGGGTGAAACGCTGTAAATCCTGATCCTGACCGGCCGGTAGCGGTTGCTCGACCATCGCGATGTTGTACGGCAGCAGCGCGTTAAGCAGGCTGTGCAGATCCACACCAGACCAGGCTTCGTTGGCATCAATAATCAGCGTGGCGTACGGGGCCGCAGCGCGGATCGCCGCCACTTTTTCCAGAATGTCGTCACGATTAAGTTTGATTTTCAGCAGGATCGCGCCACGCGATACCGCATCGGCTGCCGCTTCCGCCATATTGGCAACGCTGTCCAGGCTGAGCGTTTCGGCGGTGATCACCGAAATTGGCTGCTCCTGCTGCGTCAGCTGCCAGATTGACTGTTTCGCCAGCGCAGCGTCGAGCCGCCAGAGCGCGCAGTCCAGCGCGTTACGCGCTGAACCGGCATGCAGACGGGTTTGCAGATCGACACGGCTGAGGCCTGCTTCGATGTCAGCGCGCATCGCTTCCAGCTCGGCGTTGACGCTTTCTGGCGTTTCGTCGTAACGCGGCGTAGGTGTACATTCGCCGCGACCAATAAAGCCATTCTGCTCCAGGGTGACGCGAATCACCGTCACTGCGGTGCGCGTGCCACGCGAGATGGCAAACGGGCGCGCCAGCGGCAGCTCCAGCACTTCAATCTGCATGCGCCGCATCTTAGCCACGCTCCTTCAGCAGCGCCGCGATGTCACTGATACCAAAGCGCACCGGGTCGGTGGCAGGTACGCCAAACTCGGCACTGACCTCGGCGCAGTAGGCGCGCGCTTCTTCTTCGCTGTAGTTCGAGGTGTTGATAGCGAAACCGGCCAGTTGCACCGAGTCACTGGTGACGGTGGCGGCGCGCAGGTTAGCTTCCACGCAATCTTTCAGGCTGACCATCGGTTGATGCGGAAGATGGCGCATATGTGGGCGGCCCATCTCATGACACATCACCAGCCACTGCGGCTGCGCACCGTGGATCAGACCCATCGAAACACCGGCGTAGGACGGATGGAACAAGGAACCCTGGCCTTCAACGATGTCCCAGTGATCGGCCTCGTTAGCCGGTGATAACGCTTCAACCGCACCCGCGATAAAGTCAGCAATCACCGCATCGATCGCGATACCGGCACCCGCAACCAGGATACCGGTCTGACCGGTGGCGCGGAAATCTGCGTTCAGGCCGATGTCACGCATTGCGGCTTCCAGCGCCAGCGAGGTGTACATCTTGCCTACTGAGCAGTCGGTGCCGACAGTAAGTACACGCTTACCGGTACGTTTTTTGCCGCTGCCAACGTCCAGCTTCGGACGCATATGGCGGATATCAAACAGTTCAACGCCGAATTCCTGTGCCAGCGCCACCAGCTCAGGCTCATCCACCAAACGATGGTGCAGGCCGCTGGCAACGTTCATACCGGCTTTGATGGCGTTGCGCACGGTATCCAGCCAGTGCTGCGGCAGGTAACCACCGGCGTTGGCGGTACCGAGCACCAGGGTTTTCGCGCCACGCGCTTTGGCGGTGGCGATGTCGATCTCTTCCAGACCAAGGCTCACGGTGCAGCCAGGCAGTTTGATTTCGCCAACGCACTGCTCAGGACGCCAGACGTGGATGCCGCGCGCGGTTTTAGCCGCCAGTGGATCGGTTACGTCGCCAAGGAAAAGCAAATAAGGTTGCGGGATCAGCATGATGTTTCTCGTATCAGACAGGTGAAAAGGACCTGAGCTGACTATTCCATGCTGCTGGCGAGGGTGACGAATGCTTGTTTAGTGGCGGGGTATAACCTCAGGCTATAGCCAGATCTAAATCTGATGACTGAAGGGGTAAAACGACGTTTTCAGGGAGAAATTGGGGAGAGAATGCGCGGGAGAGATAAGAAAATCATTGATAATCACCGGTCGATCCCTGACCGCGATTATCGAGGGTTGCGTGCGGAGCGCTTAGTTTAAAGCACCCGGCGGTACGTGTTTGTAAGTTTCAACATAAGCACGAAACACGTATTTGAAGAACCGTTTCATAAAGCACCTGATTAAAAATAAGTTGAGAAATACTAAAAAAAGTATATCCCCAGCCTGTTTTTTAAGCAAGAAACTTTGAACCAGATCACAAAATTGCAGGTTTTTCGCATCTGCACAATCTGCCGATACGAAAGACCTTAACTGAACCAACCCAGATGTTCCACCAGAATGGTGGAACCGATACAAATCAGGACAACGCCTCCCAGCACTTCCGCCCATTTGCCCAATACCGGGCCAATAAAGCGTCCCACCATCACGCCGGTGGTCGCCATGACGGTGGTGGCTGCGCCGATGGTGATAGCGGTCATGACGATGTTCACCTGCAAAAACGCCAGGCCAACACCCACCGCCAGGGCATCCAGGCTGGTGGCTACCGCGGTTAACGCCAGCACCATAAAACCGTGACGCTGCGGCGGATCACAGGGTTCACCGGCGGTCTGACTTAAGCCCGCCATCATCATACGGCCACCGAGCAGGGTCAGCAGGCCAAAGGCCAGCCAGTGATCCCATGCCATTACATAACGACTGGCCGCCAGGCCAATTGCCCAACCAATCAGCGGGGTGAGCATTTCAATCACACCGAAAATCAGACCGGTGCGCAGTGCCTCTTTAAAATCTGGGCGATGCAGTGACGCGCCTTTGCCAAGTGCTGCGGCGAAAGCGTCCATTGACATACCAAAAGCCAGAATCAGGGTTGCGAAAAATGTCATGATTTTTCAGTCGACGCGGAGCAAAAGGCGTATAAGCCTGGAGTTTGTCCGCATTTATTGTTCAGTAATGAAAAAGTGCGCGCAGTCTAGCACGCAAATTAACTAAAAAAAAGACAGTAAAATCAGGGCTTTAAGTATAGCAAAGGCTATAACTCTTAACTCTCGCTATTTCTGCTGCTAAGTCGATGGAATAGAAGAAAATTATTCAGCCTGTCGTCCCAGGGATTGCGCCCTGTGGGGCTTTGTGCGCTAATGCCCGCGCGATTTGATGCTATTGCACGAATTCGGGTAGCGGCGCGATTTATCGCGCTATTTTCACGGTTATTTAAAACCCGCGCGATAAATCGCGCCGCTACGCTATATGCGCGACTTGTTGTGGAATTTTGCGATGAAAAACCCGTTAGAAACCCTGATTATCCCTGGCGGCATTTTACTGCTGGGCTTTCTCTCCGCGCTGCTGCTGCCTGCGCCAGCCTTTAGCCTGGCGATGGCAAAGAGCCTGCAAACCCGCTTTCATTTGCAGGATCTGAATCAGCTTTACACCATTGTGTTTTGTCTGTGGTTTTTACTGCTGGGCGCGATTGAATTTTTCGTTATTCGCTTCGTCTGGCGACGCTGGTTCAGGCAGTAACCGCAGCATCGGTCCATTGCGTCACCACCGCATCCAGATCGCGATACGCCTGCGCCAGGCCCGCTTCCCGTGCGGCCTGGTCCGCAAATGCCAGCGGTTCCGCGTTGACAAACTGCGGTGCCTGGATGCCGATAAAGCCAAAGGCAGCGCGCAGGGCGGGCGTTAAGGCGTCCATGTCAGCATAGGGCGAACCTGGTTGCAGGCTTGCCCCACGCGTAGTCAGAAACAGCGCTTTCTGGCGCGTCAGATTTCCAATCACATTTTGTTGTTCATCAAAGTGATACGTCAGATTGGTGCGAATAATGGCATCAATATAGGCTTTGAAGGCCGACGGCATACTCCAGTTGTACATCGGCATAGCGAACAGCAAGGCATCGGCATCGAGCAGTTGCGCACACAGGCGATCGGAATCTGCCAGTACCGCTTTCATACGTGGCGTGCGTTGTTCCTCCGGTGTGTAAGTCGCCTGGGCAAACTCCCCGCTGACATGGCTCACCGGATGCTGGTCCAGATCGAGATACTCCACCTGCAACGCAGGGAGCTGCGCCTGCAAACGTTCAACAAAATAACGACTTAACGCGCGAGAGTTGGATTTGGCACCTTTTGGGCTGACATCAACGTGTAACAGTTTCATCACTCAGATTCCTCATTCGTTGCAATGAGGCGTACCTTAATCCTCCCATTGGACCAGTAAAAGGCACAAGAATGCGGTTTTTTACTGGTCCATGCGTGGTTGATGCGCATCCACCAGCCATTTCAGCCGTTCGGCACAGCGCGCAAACCCTTCGCGTGGTAACTGGGTCACCCCCAGCAGGAAACCATATTGTCGTCCGGTTTCGTGTTGAAACCAGATGGAGAGCGGTGAAGGTGCCAGGCCATAGGCCAGCGCCTCACGGGCAATTTGCTGGTCTGGCGTGCCTGCGGGCAAACGGACAATCACTGCCAGACCGGCGCGTTGAACATCAGTAAAATGCGGGCGTAATGCCGCAACAATCCCCTCCAGCCGCTCATGATAGACCCGCTTCATACGCCGCAAATGGCGCAGGAAATGGCCCTCACGCAGGAATTCGGCTACCGCATCATGCAGCAGCGCAGAGGAGGCGGGTGCCAGCAGTGCGCTGGTGTCGGCAAAGCGCGCCGCCAGACCGGGCGGCACCACGACAAATCCCAGCCGCAGGCTGGGGCTGAGGGTTTTACTGAAGGTGCCGACGTGGATCACTCGCCCGTCGCTATCCATCGCCGCCAACGCCGGAGCGGCACGGCTGCCGAGTTGCAGTTCGCCGAGATAGTCATCTTCCACGATCCAGCGCTGTTGGGAGCTGGCCCATGCCAGCAACGCCTGGCGGCGTGCCAGCGAGAGCGTTACCCCAAGCGGTGCCTGCTGTCCGGCCGTGACCAGGGCAAATGCAGCATCAGGCGCGCGTACCTTCCCCTCCTCCACCCGCAAGCCTTCAGCATCCACCGGGATGCCGACCGGCGTTACATGCATGTGCTGCAATGCCGCGCGTGCCAGCATAAAACCGGGTTCTTCCATCCACGCCTGCTGGCCGTGCAGGCCGAGCGCCAGCGCAATCAAACCCAGCGCGCCCGCGTAGCCATTGGTTACCAGGATCTGACTTGCCTGGCAATGAATCCCGCGCGCCACCGCCAGATAGCCCACCAGCGCCTGGCGCAGCGCCTGGCTGCCGCGCGGATCGGGATAGCCGCGTGACTGGCTGGCCTGCTGGCGCGCCTGCCGTTGTACTACGCGTGTCCAGACTTTGGCCGGAAAAGCGTCGCTGGCGGGGACGCCCATCTGGAAAGTCAGCGGTGCCGTGTCGAAGTCATACACCATGTCGAGCAGAGCGGACCCTGTCGCAGCCACCGCCGCGCGCGGCGGCTGGCTTAACGCCGCAGCCGCCACAAAGGTGCCTGCCGCCCCTTTTGCCACCAACAATTGGCTATCTACCAACATGTCATAAGCGCGACGCACCGTACCGCGCGCCACGCCCAGTTGCACTGCCAGATCACGGCATGATGGCAAGCGCGCACCGGCCACCAGTTGCCCTTCGGCAATCGCCATACTGAGTTGCTGGTGCAGTTGTTCACTCAACCCTCGCGTATCGCTGCGATCCAATGTCAGGGCGAATGGGCCACTGCTTTTGTCATTTTTTGGCACTTTTGTTGCTCCATATGGCAGTGAACAATGCAGATGAAAACCTTAACTGATTGAGGAACGAAAGATGAGCCAACGTATCGATTTTTACAGCGCCGCGCCCGGTGCGATGAAAGCCCTGGGTGGCGTTTATAGCTATCTGACACAAACCGACCTGTCGCACAGCCTGCTGGAGCTGGTATTTCTGCGCGTTTCGCAGATTAACGGCTGTGCTTACTGCATCGATATGCACACCCAGGCACTGCACAAAGCCGACATGCCGTGGCACAAAATTGTGTTAACCCAGGTATGGCATGAATCAGGCACGCTGTTTGATGACCGCGAACAGGCAGCGCTGGCGTGGGCCGAGAGCCTGACGCTGATTGCCAGCCAGGGTGCGCCCGAGGCGTTGTTTGCGCAAGTGAAAGCAGTGTTCAGCGATAAGGAGATTGTGGATCTCAACGTGGCAATCGGTTTGATGAATACCTATAACCGGCTGGCGATCAGTCTGAAAAAGTTACCCGATAGTGCACCGCGTGATTGAAATTTCTTCTGACGGGCGCGGTAGCTCGCGCCTGAATAAGTCATCACACAAATGTAACATTATTTTTACACAACCAGGCGAAATATCGCGCAACATAAAAATCGCATAAAAAATCAATTTTCTTTAAATTCAATATTATCATAATGTTAACATTAACCCTTTGGTGTTAACCCCGTAAAAATCCGCACAAAAGCATCACAATGTCGCAACATAGACATTGCCGTAACCGTCTGATTAAGGGATAAAAATCCCTTATGACAAGCGGGTTCCGCCGATTAATTCTTATGCTGAATCATTTCTGCCTTTAAAAAATAAACAAACGTTTAATTCCGATACGAGAATGTTATATTCGAATGACTATGCATAACGTGCAGTTAACCGTTAGCACCCCCACGACTTAACCTGAGTCTTAACCTTTGAGAAACAGCGCGACGCGCTCGAAAGAAGCGTGGCTGTTTCGCCTGCGAACCTGTTGAACTTCAGGTCAACAGAAGAGGAGATGTCGCCTCATGAGCAAAACTGCGGTAAATCTGGCGCTGGCAGTAAGCGCCGCTGGCATGGAAAGCGCAAACCTTCAGGAACGAAAAGACGTTGATGTGCTGTTAATTGGCGCTGGCGTCATGAGCGCTACTTTAGGAACCTGGTTGCAAGACCTGGAGCCGGATTGGTCTATTGAGATGGTCGAACGCCTGGCTACGGTAGCGGAAGAGTCATCCAATGGCTGGAACAATGCCGGTACCGGTCACGCTGCGCTGGCGGAGCTGAACTACACGCCGCAGAAGGCGGATGGCGGCATCGATATTTCTAAAGCGGTGGCGATTAACGAATCGTTCCAGATTTCCCGTCAGTTCTGGGCGTATCACGTTCAGAAAGGCAATCTGCGCAATCCGAAAAGCTTTATCCACAGTACGCCGCACATGAGCTTCGTCTGGGGCGACGACAACGTCGAATTCCTGCGCAAACGCTTCCAGGCGCTGCAAAAAAGCACCCTGTTCCGTGGCATGGAATACTCAGAAGAACGCGATCAAATCACGCAGTGGATTCCGCTGGTGATGAATGGTCGCGACAAAAAACAGAAAGTGGCTGCCACCTGGACCGAAATGGGCACCGACGTGAACTTCGGTGAAGTGACGCGCCAGCTGATCGCCGCCCTGGAGAAGAAAGCCAATTTCCGCCTGCGGATGCGCCAGGAAGTGCGTGATATCAAGCGCCTGAGTGATGGTCGCTGGCAGGTTAGCCTGTTTAATCCCGACAGTGGCGAAAGCCGTGTGCTCAACGCCCGTCAGCTGTTTATCGGCGCAGGCGGCGCAGCACTGCCGCTGCTGCAAAAATCGGGCATCCCGGAAGTGAAAGGCTATGCCGGTTTCCCGGTGGGCGGCTCGTTCCTGGTGACAGAGAACCCGGACGTGGTGCAGCAGCATATGGCGAAGGTGTATGGCAAAGCCTCTGTCGGCGCACCACCGATGTCCGTGCCGCACGTTGATACCCGCGTGCTGGATGGCAAGCAGGTGCTGCTGTTTGGTCCCTTCGCCACCTTCTCCACCAAATTCCTCAAGCAAGGTTCGCTGCTGGATATGTTCGGCGCGATGAATGGCAGCAACCTGATGCCAATGATGCAGGTTGGGCTGAAAAACTTCGATCTGGTGAAATATCTGGTTGATCAGGTGCTGCAAAGCGATAGCGACCGTATGGACGCCCTGCGCGCCTATGTACCGCAGGCGAAGCAGGAAGACTGGCGTCTGGTGACGGCAGGTCAACGCGTGCAGATCATCAAGAACGATGAGAAAGACGGCGGCGTGTTGCGTCTTGGCACCGAAGTGGTCACCTCACAAGATGGCACGATTTCGGCGCTGCTGGGCGCATCACCGGGGGCATCGACTGCCGCACCGATTATGCTGGAGCTGATGGCGAAGGCCTTCCCGGAGCAGATGCGTTCGCCTGAGTGGCAGACCAAAATCCGCATGGTTATTCCATCCTGGGGCCGTAAACTCAACGGTGACGTGGCACTGACCGAGAAAGTATTGGCAGAAACCAGTCGCGTGCTGCAACTCGATTACGCACCGGTGACACCGATGGCCGCGAACGACGAAGGCCGCGAAACCGCGCACGTCGTCGGCAAGTAAATACCTGTAACGGCGCGGTTGATCGCGCCGTTTCGTATTCTTACACCAACTGCAACGCGTCGTACAACATCCACCCGGTCGTCACCACCAGCGACAACGCCATCAGGCTGTTGAAGGCCTGGCGCTTCCACGCAATTTGCAGGTGGTTGCGCAAGCGATCTCCCAGCGCCGCCCAGATCAAAATGCACGGCAGGTTCAGCAGCGCAAATCCCACCACGATCGCCGCCACCCCATTGCTGTTGGCATACATCAACGCCACGTTACTCGCCATTAACCAGGCTTTGGGATTGACCGCCTGAAACAAGGCACCACTCAGGATGGTCATCGGCTGAACGCTGTCTCGTGCCTCGGGCGCTCCCGCACGAAAAATCTTCCACGACAGCCAAAGCAGGTAGCCACATCCTACCAGCGTTAACGGCAGGCGAATCGCGCTCATCCAGTGCAGCAGCACCTCCAGCGCTACCCCCGCCAGTACCACCTGCATCGCACAGCCCAGCATAATGCCGAACACCATAGGCAAAGTACGCTTAAAGCCAAAATTCACCCCGGAAGTGGCAAGCAGCAGGTTGTTCGGGCCGGGGGTGATCGACATAACGGTGACATAACTGAAGAAAGAGGGATCGAGCATGATGCAGTTCCTGATTGATCAACATGACTTCATGCTAATCGTCACAACGCAATGGAAACAGAGACACAAAATGACTATTGTTATGGTTACAGTTTGCCAAATTGATAATTGTACCCATCAAATGCGGAGGCTTTTGTGTCCCTTCCTCTTTCATCCGGCCAGACGCTATATCAGCAGCTCGCCGACAGCTTTGCGGAATCTATCCACCAGGGAACACTGAAGCCCGGTAAACGCCTGCCCGCCATACGTCGGGTAGCACAATCCCATCAGGTGAGTATCAATACGGTACTCAATGCCTGGCAAATTCTGGAAGATCGCGGCCTGATCGAGGCACGTCCTCAGTCCGGGTATTATGTACGCAGCGTGTTACCTGCGCTGACACGTCCGGTACAGAAAATGCGCGCGAAGGTGGATGACCCGAGTACACAAAAGCTGGCGCTGATTGAGCAGGTGTTTGCCGCGCAGAACAACCCGGACTACACCAATATCTCGCTGGCCTGCCCACAAGATGCTGAATTGTATCCGTCAGCCCGTCTGAGCCGGATAACCGCCAGCGTTTTACGCCGCAACCCGCAAATAGTTGGTCGTTACGCGCTTCCGCCGGGTAGTGAGCGCTTACGGGAGGAGATTGCCCGCCGCAGTCTGCATACCGGGATAAACCTTACCGCGCAGGACATCACCCTCACTCACGGCTGCATGGAAGCTCTACAACTGGCGCTGCGCGCGGTAACCAAACCCGGAGACTGTGTCGGGCTGGAATCCCCCACCTACTTCTTTCTCTTCCCACTGCTGGCTTCACTGGGGCTGAAAGCGCTGGAGATTCCCACCGATCCACAGCAGGGATTATCGCTGGATGCCCTGGAGATGCTGCTCCAGGAACAGCGTATTCAGGCGCTGATCGCCATGCCCGGCGCGCAGAACCCACTCGGCTACGTGATGCCGCTGGCGAATAAGAAACGTCTGGCGAAGTTAGTAAATACTTACCATCTTCCATTGATTGAAGACGGTCTGTACGACGAATTGCAGTTTGACTGGCCGTTGTCACCGCCGGTTAAAGCCTTCGACAACGATGGCTGGGTGATTTACTGCACCAGCTTTACCAAAACCGTCGCACCCGATTTTCGCATCGGCTGGACCGCCGCCGGGCGTTTTCACGAAAAAATTGCGCGGCTGAAGGCGGTGTCGTCGATGTCGGAGTCCCGCCTGCTGAGCGAAGTGCTGGCGGAGTTTCTCGCCAGCGGTGGCTACGATCACCACCTGCGCACCCTGCGTCGCCGCTATGCTGCCAATCTTGATGCAGCGCGTGGCATTATCGCCCGCCATTTCCCGCAGGGAACGCGCGCTACCCTGCCGCGCGGTGGCTTTGTGTTTTGGGTCGAACTGCCGGGAAAAGTGGATACCGTGGAGATGTTTCATCGGTTGTTGCAGGAGCAAATTTGCGTCACGCCGGGTGCGCTGTACTCACTGAGTGAGCGCTACACCCATGCGCTGCGCCTCTCCTGCTGCTATCCGTTCGATGCGCGTTATACCTGGGCACTGGAGCGCACTGGCGCGCTGGCCTGCGAATTAAGCGGTCTGCCGCCAGGACAGGATCAAGGCGTGCCGTTACGGCCCCAGGTGGTGTAACCCTCGCGCTCGGTCAGGCGTTCGTAATAGGTGCGTACCGCTGGCAGGTCGGCATGTTCCAGCGGAGTTTCAAACCAGCGGTTCACCGCCAGACCGACCGGGATATCCGCCAGAGTGAAGTTACGACCTGCTACGTAGCGCCCGGTTTTTTCCAACTGCTGGTTGAGAATACCCATAGTGTGATTCCAGCCTTTGCAGGCTGCCGCCAGCAGACGTTCATCCTGGTGGGCGGGTGAATTGCGCACCAGCGACATAAACGCGTAGCGCCATGAGGTGTTAAGTTCAGTGGCTTGCCAGTCAGTCCATTGATCGATCGGCGCACGGGCGCGCGGGTTTTCCGGGTAGAGCCACTCGCCGCCGTAACTGGTGGCGAGATAGCGCAGAATGGCATTGGACTCCCACATGACGAAATCGTCTTCGATAATCACCGGGATCATGGCATTGGGGTTAAGCGCCAAAAATTCGGGAGAGTGCAGGGATTTGTTTTCATCGCCCCAGACTTCGTGCTCGTAAGGAATATCCAGCTCAGCACAAAGCCACAAAACTTTGCGCACGTTAATTGATGATGTGCGGCCAAGAATTTTTAACATAGCGAACTCCGGTTGCATAATTGTTAATCTATTCATAGCCCTAATGATTACCTTTAGCAATCAACATCATGTAAATCAGGATTTCAGACCACCTCAACGAGGAAGGAGTGACAATGAAGGTCGCGTTTAAACAAGTGGATGTCTTTACCTCATCAGCCTTTCGCGGCAATCCGCTGGCGGTGATTATGGATGCACAGGGATTGAGCGATGCGCAATTGGCTGCGATTGCGCGCTGGACCAATTTGTCGGAAACCACCTTTGTGCTGCCACCGGAGGATGCCGCGGCGGATTATCGGGTGCGCATCTTTACCCCCGGTGGTGAGCTGCCGTTTGCCGGGCATCCGACGCTTGGCACCGCGCATGCGCTGCTTGAGGCGGGCTGGCCGCTGAAGACGCCGGGCAAAATCGTGCAGGAGTGTGGCGTTGGCCTGGTGGACGTCAGGATCAGCACTGACGGAGCGCTGGCTTTCGCCGCCCCGGCAGCCACCCTGACTCCCTTCAGCGATGCGCTGATCGGCAGCGCCATTAATAGCGACGCCCTGGATGAAAGCCAGTCGCCTACGGTGGTGGATATGGGGATCCGCTGGCTGCTGTTACCGATGACCAGCGCCGCAGCAGTGCGGGAGATTAAGGCCAACGCCAGTGATCTGCTGCGCTTGCAGAAACACGCCAAGGTGAATGGCATCGCCCCGTTTGGCCCGCTACCACAAGGTGAAAGCGAACAATATGAATTGCGCGCGCTGTTTATAGAGAACGGTAGCCTGGTGGAAGATCCGGTGACCGGCAGCGCCAATGCCTGCCTGGCGCGCTATTTGGCGTCACAGGGCGATACCCGCGACTACCGCGCTCGTCAGGGCAGCGTGGTTCAGCGTGAAGGACGCATTCAGGTCAGTTTCACGCCAGAGGCCATCTGGATTGGCGGCCAGACAGTGACGGTGATCGACGGCACCATCGAACGCTAAGGCACCGATGCACATTGCGCGATAAATCGCGCCGCTACGGTATCTGCACATATTTGTAGCGGCACAATTTATTGCGCGGTTGATTACAGTGCTTGCCCGCCGGACGCTTCGATACGCTGGGCGGTGATCCAGCCAGTTTCATCGCTCAGAATTGCGCTGACCGCGTCGCCGATATCATCCGGCAGTCCCACGCGGCCCAGTGCCGTCAGCGAGGCAATGGTGTCATTGATTTCTTTGGTGTCGCGTACGCGGCCACCGCCAAAATCCGTCTCAATCGCCCCTGGTGCCAGGATGTTGACGCGGATACGCCGTTCGCCCAATTCCTTCGCCTGGTAGCGCGTCAACACTTCCATCGCCCCTTTCATGGAGGCATAGGTGCTGGACCCTGGATAAGTGATACGCGTCAGACCGCTGGAGATATTGAGGATACGACCACCATCAATAATCACCGGCAGCAGCTTCTGGGTAAGGAAGTACGGCCCTTTGAAATGCACGTTGACCAGTGCATCAAACTCGTCCTCGGTGGTTTCGCTGAACAGCTTGTAGTGACCGTGACCGGCGTTGTTCACTAAATAGTCAAAGTTGTCTCGCTGCCACACCTTTTGCAGCGCCTCTTTAACCTGACTGACAAAGCCATCAAACTGACGCGTATCGCCGACATCCAGCAACAGCGCGGCAGAACGCGCACCCAGCGCTTCAATCTCCTTCACCACCGCCTCAGCTTCTTCTGCATGGCTGCGGTAAGTAAAAATAATATCGGTGCCTTTTGCGGCCAGTTTTAGCGCGGCATTCTTGCCTAAACCGCGATTGCCGCCAGTAATCAACGCAATTTTGTGACTCATGATTCGCTCCTGTTGCAAAATTGAACACGTTTCAAGGATATTCTCTGAGGTTTGATCTATAAACTCGTTGTAATGCGCTGCACTGTTTCACTAACAACAACAATAGGTGAACAACATGGATAAAATTCACGCAATGCAGGTTTTTGTGCGGGTGGCAGAAATGGGCAGTTTTACCCGCGCGGCAGAGAGCCTTGGTTTGCCAAAAGGCAGCGTATCGCGCCAGTTACAGGCGCTGGAAAATCAAATGGGTACACGGCTGCTGCATCGCACTACGCGACGTGTCCATCTCACCCAGGATGGGCTGGTTTATTACGATCGCTGCCTCGATTTGTTGTCGATGCTGGATGATATGGACAGCCTGTTTCAACACGATCCGGCGACGCTGAGCGGCAAATTGCGCGTGGATATGTCGGTAGCGATGGCGACCGGTTTTATCCTGCCGCGATTGCCGGAGTTTTTGCAGCACTATCCCGGCATTGAGATTGAGCTTAGCAGCAGCGATCGCCAGGTGGATGTGATCCGTGAGGGATTTGACTGCGTGATACGCGTGGGGGAACTGAAAGATTCCGGCCTGATCGCGCGTAAAATCGGAACCCATGCCTTGATTAACTGCGCCAGCCCCGATTACCTTTCCCGCTTCGGTATGCCGGTGCGCCTGGAAGATTTATCGCAACATGCGATGGTGCACTATACCCAGCAGTTGGGCCAGCCATCGCCTGGCTTTGAATATTTTGATGGCAAGCAGACGCATTACGTGCAAACCGGCGGCGTGGTAACCGTCAACAGCACCGAAACCTATCGTGCGGCGTGTATTGCCGGGTTGGGGATTATTCAGGTGCCGGCGATTGGCGTGCAGCCATTGCTGGAGTCCGGGCAACTGGTGGAAGTGCTGCATCATTTTCCGGCTAAACCGATGCCGATTTCGCTGCTCTATCCGCATCGACGCAATGTTGCACGCCGGGTGCGGGTGTTTATGGAGTGGTTAAGCCAGGTCTTGCAGGAGTACGTCACTTAGCAGGCTATAATTTTAATTTCGCTGTGAACAGGATGATGAATGTCTATGACGGACGAAAAAAATCAGGAAAAAGCGGCCGGGCAAAAGCCGCTCATTGATCTGAAAACCGGTAATCAGCATGTGGACCGCTCGATTGTGCATGTCTCACGCTTCGCGACCTGGTTTCAGGCCATCCCGGCGGTAGCCCATTTTTTGCGCGCGCTGGAGCGGTTCAATGATCGTCTCGGCAGCCAGTTTGGTGCCGCCATTACCTACTTCTCGTTTCTCTCATTGATACCGATTTTGATGGTCTCCTTTGCGGCGGTCGGTTTTGTGCTGGCGTCGAATCAGGATTTACTCACGGAGTTGATCAACAAAATCGTCAACAGTATCAGCGATCCTAACCTTGCCAATACCCTGAAAAACACCGTCAATACGGCGATTCAACAGCGTGCTACCGTCGGCCTGACCGGCCTGCTGCTGGCGCTGTATTCAGGCATTAACTGGATGGGTAACCTGCGCGAAGCGATTCGCGCGCAATCGCGTGATGTGTGGGAACGGAAACCTGATGATCAGGAAAAATTCTGGAAGCGATACATTCGTGATTTTATCTCACTCACCGGTCTGATGCTGGCGCTGGTCATCACCTTGTCGCTGACCTCGGTGGCCGGGGCGGCGCAGGCCGCGATTGTGCAGGCGCTGGGGCTGGATCATATTGAGTGGTTACGCCCGGCGATGACCATCATTACTTTGAGTATCTCTATCTTTGCTAACTATTTACTCTTCCTGTGGATTTTCTGGATTTTGCCGCGCCACAAGCCGCGTAAGAAAGCGCTGTTTCGCGGTACGCTGCTGGCGGCTGTTGGCTTTGAGGTGATTAAGTTTGTCATGACCATTACCTTGCCGAAACTGGCGACCTCCCCCTCCGGTGCGGCATTTGGTTCGGTATTAGGTCTGATGGCATTTTTCTACTTCTTTGCGCGTCTCACACTGTTCTGCGCCGCCTGGATCGCCACCGCCAGATATAAAGATGATAAAGAGATGCCACAACCCCACCAGCAACATTAGTTACATTTGCCGCAACAGCCAAAAATGTTCCCCATTGGCTGTTTTTGCGGCAAAACCCAGCAGGAATCGCTAAAGGGTCACTTTTATTTGGCCCTTTTGCAGAGATTCCCGCCAAAAAAGCCGCCGTTCCCCTTCCCATCCGCCGCCGATTGCATGAACTCAGAAATTATCCTCTTTTTCGCCGAAAAAGCCTGTTGTGACGCGGTTTTTCGCCATTGAATGACGCAAAACAGGTGCGTAAGATTCTTTGTTTCAATTTACAATTAAGAAACAGTTATGCAAGCCTCCATCACAGAACCACTCGACAAAAAACACGACGATGCGCCAGTCAATTCACGCGGCAAAGTGGTCGTAGCGTCTCTTGTCGGCACCGCGATTGAATTCTTCGATTTCTATATTTACGCCACTGCGGCGGTGATTGTTTTCCCGCATATCTTCTTCCCACAGGGTGATGCCACGGTCGCGACGCTACAGTCGCTGGCGACGTTTGCCATCGCCTTCGTCGCGCGTCCAATTGGTTCAGCGGTGTTTGGTCACTTTGGTGACCGCGTGGGCCGTAAAGCCACCCTGGTGGCTTCCCTGTTGACTATGGGGGTATCGACCGTACTGATCGGCCTGCTGCCTGGTTATCAAACCATTGGTGTAGCTGCACCGCTGCTGCTGGCGCTGGCACGTTTTGGTCAGGGTCTGGGCCTCGGGGGCGAATGGGGAGGTGCTGCGTTGCTGGCAACCGAAAATGCCCCGGCGAAAAAGCGCGCGCTGTACGGATCGTTCCCGCAGCTTGGCGCACCGATTGGCTTCTTCTTCGCTAACGGTACCTTCCTGCTGCTCTCCTGGCTGCTGACTGACGAGCAGTTTATGCAATGGGGCTGGCGTGTACCTTTTATCCTCTCCGCCGTACTGGTGATTATCGGTTTGTATGTTCGCGTATCGCTGCATGAAAGCCCGGTATTCGCAAAAGTGCAGAAAGAGAAGAAGCAGGTACGCGTACCGATTGGCACCCTGCTGAGCAAACATCTTGTGGCGACCATTCTCGGCACCTTTATCATGCTCGCCACCTATACGCTGTTCTACATCATGACCGTCTATTCCATGAGCTACGGCACGGCGCCAGCGCCGGTCGGCCTGGGTTATTCACGTAACAGCTTCCTGTGGATGCTGATGGTGGCGGTGATTGGTTTTGGTGTGATGGTGCCGATTGCTGGCCTGCTGGCTGACCGTTTCGGTCGCCGTAAAACCATGATCACCATTACCCTGATGATTATCGCGTTCGCCTTTATGTTCCCGGCGCTGCTTGGTTCGGGTTCGCAGGTGCTGGTGATGGGCTTCCTGCTGCTCGGCCTGAGCATTATGGGCCTGACGTTTGGCCCGATGGGTGCGTTGCTGCCAGAGCTGTTCCCGACTGAAGTGCGTTATACCGGTGCTTCGTTCTCCTATAACCTGTCGTCGATTCTGGGGGCATCCGTTGCACCTTATATCGCGACCTGGCTGAACGCGAACTACGGTTTGCAGGCGGTGGGTTTTTATCTGGCTTCGATGGCGGCATTGACCTTGATTGCGTTGATTGCCTGCAAAGAGACACGTAATCAGACGCTGTATGAAGCAGTGTGATGCGTTGAAGTGTTAAATGCGAAACCCGGCTCAGGCCGGGTTTTTTATTGGGGGGTAGGTGCGTGCTGTTACCCTCACCCTAACCCTCACCCCGGCCCTCTCCCATGAGGGAGAGGGAGATGTGCCATATGCTCGATCAGTTCCCTCTCCCGCTTGCGGGAGAGGGTTAGGGTGAGGGTAACAACGCGCACCTTAACCCAAAAAAAACCCCGGCAAGCCGGGGTTTTTCGTTGCTGAAAACTGTGTCGCGAACGGATTAACCCGCTACGGCAATACGTTTCATGTCGGTCATGTAGCCACGCAGTTTGCGGCCAACCGCTTCGATCGGGTGCTGACGAATGGCTTCGTTCACGTCACGCAGCTGCGCGTTGTCTACCTGAGTGCCTTCCACTGCTTTGCCCAGGTCGCCCGGTTGCAGGGTGGTCATGAACTCTTTCAGCAGCGGTACAGCCGCGAAGGAGAACAGGTAGTTACCGTATTCTGCAGTATCAGAGATAACCACGTTCATTTCATACAGGCGCTTACGTGCGATGGTGTTAGCAATCAGCGGCAGCTCGTGCAGTGATTCATAGTAAGCAGACTCTTCAATGATGCCCGCGTCGATCATGGTTTCGAATGCCAGCTCAACGCCCGCTTTCACCATTGCCACCATCAGAACGCCTTTGTCGTAGTATTCCTGCTCTTCGATTTTACCTTCGAACTGCGGTGCGGTTTCGAACGCGGTTTTACCGGTTTCTTCACGCCAGGTCAGCAGGTTTTTGTCGTCGTTGGCCCAGTCAGCCATCATGCCGGAGGAAAATTCACCAGAGATGATGTCATCCATGTGCTTCTGGAACAGCGGAGCCATGATGCCTTTCAGCTGCTCAGACAGCGCGTAAGCACGCAGTTTAGCCGGGTTAGACAGACGATCCATCATCAGGGTGATGCCGCCGAACTTCAGGGATTCTGTGATGGTTTCCCAGCCGAACTGAATCAGTTTTTCAACGTAAGCCGCATCGTGGCCTTCTGCCACCAGCTTATCGAAGCACAGCAGAGAACCGGCCTGCAACATACCGCACAGGATGGTCTGCTCACCCATCAGGTCAGATTTCACTTCCGCAACGAAAGAGGATTCCAGCACGCCCGCACGGTCACCACCGGTCGCAGAGGCCCAGGCTTTAGCAATCGCCAGGCCTTCGCCTTTCGGATCGTTTTCCGGGTGAACTGCGATCAGGGTCGGCACACCGAAGCCACGCTTGTACTCTTCGCGCACTTCAGTACCCGGGCACTTCGGCGCTACCATGACAACGGTGATGTCTTTACGGATGGTTTCGCCCACTTCAACGATGTTGAAACCGTGTGAGTAGCCCAGCGCTGCGCCGTCTTTCATCAGCGGCTGTACCGCCTGAACTACAGCAGAGTGCTGCTTGTCTGGCGTCAGGTTAACCACCAGGTCAGCCTGCGGGATCAGCTCTTCGTAAGTACCCACTTTGAAGCCGTTATCGGTCGCTTTGCGGAAAGAAGCACGCTTCTCAGCGATCGCTTCGGCACGCAGGGCGTAAGCAATATCCAGACCGGAATCACGCATGTTCAGACCCTGGTTCAGGCCCTGAGCACCACAGCCAACGATGACGACTTTTTTCCCTTTCAGGAAGCTGGCGCCATCCGCGAATTCATCGCGCGCCATGAAACGACATTTGCCTAACTGCGCTAACTGGTTGCGCAGGTTCAAAGTGTTGAAGTAGTTAGCCATGGGTACTCCGGTTTGATGTTGTGTTTGCTTTGTTCAGTAACGACGCTGTTATCAGTGTCGCGAATGACCCCATCATATGACAGGAAATCTGTTGCTTAAATTGATATATTTACAAGGTCACATTGCAGGATTTGCAATATTACTTTGAGGTTACCCGCGCATGGATTTACGAGACCTGAAACTCTTCCTCCATCTGGCCGAGAGCTGCCACTTTGGCCGCACAGCACGCGCCATGCATGTCAGCCCATCTACCCTGTCGCGCCAAATCCAGCGCCTTGAGGAGGATGTCGGCCACGCGCTGTTTCTGCGTGATAACCGGACCGTGACACTCACCGAGGCCGGTGAAAGGTTGCGTCAGTTTGCCCAGCAAACCCTGCTGCAATATCAACAACTGCGTCATGTGATGGACTTGAACGGCCCCTCGCTCAGTGGCGAGTTACGTCTGTTTTGTTCGGTCACGGCAGCCTATAGCCATTTGCCACCGATTCTCGACCGCTTTCGCGCTGAACATCCGCAGGTGGAGATCAAGCTCACCACCGGCGATGCCGCCGATGCGATTGAGATGGTGCAGTCTGGTGAGGCCGACCTGGCGATTGCCGGTCGCCCTGAATCGCTGCCCGCCAGCATAGATTTTACGCCACTTGGGCTGATTCCGCTGGTCCTGATCGCCCCGGCGTTGCCCTGCCCGGTGCGGAATCAGGCGACCCAGGACGAGCCAGACTGGTCGCTGATTCCGTTTATCCTGCCGGAACAAGGGCCTGCACGCCGGGGGATCGACCTGTGGTTTCGCCGTCGCCGCATTCCCAATCCGCTGATTTATGCCACGGTGTCGGGCCATGAGGCGATTGTGTCGATGGTGGCGCTGGGATGTGGCATTGCGCTGCTGCCGGACGTGGTACTGGAAAACAGCCCGGAACCGGTACGTAATCGCGTGCTGGTGCTGGAGAACGTCGAGTCGGTCGCGCCGCTCGAGCTGGGCGTTTGCGTACAAAAAAAGCGGCTCGGAGAGCCGCTTATCAATGCCTTCTGGAACCTGCTGTAGTTACTGACCGGCGAGGAAGAAGCGGAACGCCGGGTTATTGGCTTCGTCGTGGAAGTCATAACCCAGCGCCGTGAGATGCTCCTCAAAGCGCGGCTCATCATCACCCAGTTCAAACGCCGCCAGCACACGACCGTAATCGGTGCCGTGGCTGCGATAGTGGAACAACGAGATATTCCAGTGCGTACCGAGCGTTTGCAGGAACTTCAGCAGCGCACCGGGTGCTTCCGGGAACTCGAAGCTGAACAGGCGCTCACGTAACGGTTTGGAAGGACGACCACCGACCATGTAACGGACGTGCAGCTTGGCCATCTCATCGTCGGAGAGGTCCACCACGTTATAACCACCCTGCGTGAGCTGGCTGATGATTTCGCTACGTTCCTCCAGCCCGCGCGTTAAGCGCACGCCAACGAAGATGCAGGCGTTGTCGGCATCGGCGTAACGATAGTTGAACTCAGTGACGGAACGACCGCCCAGCGTCTGGCAGAACTTCAGGAAGCTGCCTTGTTGCTCAGGGATGGTGACTGCCAGCAACGCTTCACGCTGCTCGCCCAGTTCGCAGCGCTCGGAGACGTAGCGCAGACCGTGGAAGTTGACGTTGGCCCCCGACAACACATGCGCCAGACGTTCGCCCTTGATGTTGTGCTGCTGGATGTATTTTTTCATCCCGGCCAGCGCCAGCGCCCCGGAAGGCTCCGCCACCGCACGCACATCCTCGAACAGATCTTTCATCGCGGCGCAAATAGCATCGCTGTCCACGGTGATGATGTCGTCCAGATACTCCTGGCACAGGCGGAAGGTTTCGTCGCCGATACGCTTCACCGCCACACCTTCAGCAAACAAACCGACACGCGCCAGATCAACCGGATGACCGGCATCCAGCGCCGCTTTCAGGCAGGCTGAATCTTCTGACTCAACGGCAATCACCTTAATCTGCGGCATCAGTTGCTTGATCAGCACCGCCACACCCGCCGCCAGACCACCGCCACCGACCGGTACGAAAACGCGATCGAGATGCGCATCCTGCTGCAACAGTTCCATCGCCAGCGTGCCCTGCCCGGCGATCACCGCCGGATGATCAAACGGGTGAACGAAGGTGTAACCTTGCTGCTCCGCCAGTTCAATCGCCTTGGCTTTTGCCTCGTCGAAGTTGGCACCAAACAGGTAAGCCTCACCGCCAAATGCGCGCACCGCATCAACCTTGATATCTGCCGTGGCCAGCGGCATCACAATCAGTGATTTGATGCCTAAGGTACTGGCTGAGAGGGCTACGCCCTGCGCGTGGTTGCCAGCGGATGCCGTCACCACGCCGCGCGCTTTCTGCTCCTCAGTCAGCCCGGCAATCATCGCGTAAGCCCCGCGCAGCTTGAAGCTGTGCACCGGCTGACGATCTTCACGCTTCACCAGAATGGTGTTGCCAAGACGCGATGAA
Organism: Pantoea sp. X-Soil-TKNS-1279; assembly: GCF_059730565.1. Taxonomy (NCBI): domain Bacteria; kingdom Pseudomonadati; phylum Pseudomonadota; class Gammaproteobacteria; order Enterobacterales; family Erwiniaceae; genus Pantoea; species Pantoea sp. X-Soil-TKNS-1279. The sequence continues at coordinate 4,158,447 of NZ_AP035948.1, forward strand.
ATTTTTTCCATTTTCTGTAACGGCGTGACCTGTGCAATTTCGTACACCGGTGAACGCAATACCGCGCGCAAATACTCCGCGCCGCAAGGCGCCGCGGGTAGCGGTTGAGACTCAGCCATCTGTTAGCCTCCCAGCTTAGACTTATCGCGCACCGCGCCTTTGTCAGCGCTGGTCGCGAGTGATGCATAAGCACGCAGGGCGAAGGAGACCTGACGCTCACGACCATGCGGCGTATACGCTGCATCACCACGGGCTTCTTCCTCTTCACGACGTGCGTGCAGTTCGTTTTCCGGCACCGCCAGCTTGATGCCACGGTTCGGGATGTCGATTTCGATGATGTCGCCGTCTTTCACCAGCGCGATGGTGCCGCCGTTGGCCGCTTCCGGTGAAGCGTGGCCGATAGACAGACCGGAGGTACCGCCTGAGAAACGACCATCGGTGATCAGCGCACAGCTTTTGCCGAGGCCCATCGATTTCAGGTAGGTGGTCGGATAGAGCATTTCCTGCATGCCCGGTCCACCTTTCGGCCCTTCGTAGCGAATCACCACGACATCGCCCGCGACCACTTTACCGCCGAGAATCGCTTCAACCGCATCGTCCTGGCTTTCGTAAACTTTGGCCGGGCCTTTGAAGGTGAGGATCTCTTTGTCCACACCAGCGGTTTTCACGATACAGCCATCTTCCGCCAGGTTGCCGTACAGCACCGCCAGACCACCGTCTTGCGAGAAAGCGAATTCACGGGTGCGGATACAACCTTCCTGACGGTCGTCATCCAGCGTGTCCCAACGGCAATCCTGCGAGAACGCCTGAGTGGTGCGAATACCGGCCGGACCGGCGCGGAACATCTTTTTAACCGCTTCGTCTTTGGTCAGCATGATGTCGTACTGATCCAGGGTTTCACGCAAGTTCAGACCCAGCACGTTGCGCACGTCAGTGTGCAACAGGCCAGCGCGATCCAGTTCACCGAGGATGCCGATTACGCCACCCGCGCGGTGCACATCTTCCATATGATATTTCTGGGTGCTCGGGGCCACCTTACACAGATGCGGCACTTTGCGTGACAGACGGTCAATATCAGAAATGTTGAAGTCGATTTCGCCTTCCTGCGCGGCGGCCAGCAGGTGCAGTACGGTGTTGGTGGAGCCGCCCATCGCGATATCCAGCGTCATGGCGTTCTCAAACGCGGCTTTGCTCGCGATATTACGCGGCAGTACGCGGGCATCATCCTGCTCGTAATATTGTTTGGTCAGGTTAACGATGCGCTTACCGGCATTGATAAACAGGTCCTTACGATCAGCATGGGTCGCCAACAGCGAACCGTTACCTGGCTGTGACAGACCCAGCGCTTCGGTCAGGCAGTTCATCGAGTTGGCGGTGAACATACCAGAACAGGAACCACAGGTCGGGCAGGCGGAACGTTCAATCTGCTCGCTATCGGCATCGCTGACGTTCGGGTTCGCCCCCTGAATCATCGCATCCACCAGATCCAGCTTGATGATTTTGTCAGACAGCTTGGTTTTACCCGCTTCCATCGGGCCACCGGAAACGAAGATCACCGGAATGTTGAGGCGCAGCGAGGCCATCAGCATTCCCGGGGTGATCTTGTCGCAGTTGGAGATGCAGACCATCGCATCGGCACAGTGGGCGTTGACCATGTACTCGACGGAGTCAGCGATCAACTCGCGCGAAGGCAGTGAATACAGCATGCCGCCATGACCCATGGCGATACCGTCATCCACCGCAATGGTGTTGAACTCTTTAGCCACACCGCCAGCCGCTTCGATTTGTTCAGCGACCAGTTTGCCGAGATCGCGCAGGTGGACGTGGCCAGGCACGAATTGGGTGAATGAGTTGACCACGGCGATAATCGGCTTACCGAAATCGGCGTCGGTCATTCCTGTCGCGCGCCACAAGGCACGGGCACCCGCCATGTTACGGCCATGGGTGGTGGTGGCGGAACGGTACTTAGGCATGCTCTATTTACTCCAGTAAGGATAATGTCGCGGACGCTACTGCGTCCGCGAAAAAACGTGTTATGGGTTAACCTGGTCCAGCCAGCCCCATTTGTCTTCAGTTTCGCCAGTGAACAGGCCAAAGAATGCCTGCTGAATGCGTTTGGTCACCGGACCACATTTGCCTGCGCCCACCTGAATTCCGTCAACGCTGCGAACCGGAGTGATTTCCGCCGCAGTACCAGACATGAACACTTCGTCAGCCAGGTACAGTGATTCGCGTGACAGCACCTGCTCGCGAACTTCGATACCCATGTCTTTTGCCAGTTTGATGATGGCGTCACGGGTGATGCCCGGCAACGCAGAAGAAGTGAACGGAGGCGTGAACAGAATGCCATCTTTCACTTCGAACAAGTTTTCACCAGCACCTTCTGAAATATAGCCGTTGGTGTCGAGAGCGATACCTTCCTGATAGCCGTGGCGACGAGCTTCGCTACCCACCAACAGAGAAGAAAGGTAGTTACCACCGGCTTTCGCTGCGGTCGGCAGGGTGTTCGGGGCTACGCGGTTCCATGAAGAAACCATCGCGTCGATGCCCTGCTCCAGCGCTTCAGCACCCAGGTAAGCACCCCAAGGGAACGCAGCGATGATCACATCGGTGGTGTAGCCATCTGGCGGGTTCACACCCAGGCCCACGTCGCCTACGAAGGCCAGAGGACGGATGTAAGCGCTTTTCAGTTTGTTGACGCGCAGCACTTCACGGCAGGCTTCCATCAGCTCATCTACGCTGGCTTTGATCGGGAAGCGGTAGATTTTGGCGGAGTCGTGCAGACGCTGCATGTGTTCACGATGACGGAACACCACCGGGCCTTTGTGTGAGTCGTAGCAACGCACGCCTTCAAACACCGAAGTACCGTAATGCAACGCGTGAGACATGACGCTGACCTTGGCGTCTTCCCACTTAACCATCTCCCCATTGAACCAAATAAAGTCTGCTTTCTTCGTACTCATTGTTATTTCCTTTCGCGACTAGGCACGGATTTGTTGTGTTGTCTGTTGTTGGATCTGGACGCAAGCGACATCCATCAGTTTGCTTAACTGCGAAGACAGTAAATCGACAGAGCGCTGGCTGGCAACGGTCATTTCGATATTAATATTTTCGGCATTCGCGGCTGATGCCATGTTCATGGTGCACACCTGGAAACCACGGTGGCGCACGACGCGCAAAATGCGCTCCAATATTTCAGGGCGGAAGCGCGCTTCGATAGACAATTGATGCTGGTTCATACGGTTTTCTCCATCATGTTTGCGTTGCTGGCACCAGGCGGTACCAAAGGCCAGACGTTTTCATGCTCATCAATCGCAACATGCAGGAAGTATGGACCTTCACTGTTCAGCAGAGCATCAAGGGCGGCGTCGACCTGATCTTTACGGCTAATGCGCTGGCCGGGGATATCAAAAGCGCTGGCCAGCGTGAGGAAATCGGGGTTATCAGTAAGGATGGTTTCGCTGTAGCGACCATCAAAGAACAGCTGCTGCCACTGGCGTACCATGCCGAGGCGCTGGTTATCCAGCAGCAGGATTTTAACCGGCAGTTTGCCGCGTTTAATGGTACCCAGCTCCTGAATGTTCATCATGATTGAGCCGTCACCAGATACGCAGATGACGGTATCGTTCGGACGGGCCACCTGGGCACCTACCGCAGCCGGCAGGCCAAAGCCCATGGTGCCAAGGCCGCTGGAGGTAATAAAGTTTTCCGGCGCGCTGAATGACATATGCTGCGCTGCCCACATCTGATGCTGACCCACGTCAGTGGTCACCACTGCGCTATCGGCTTTACGATCGGACAACTGCTTCAGCAGCAGCGGGGCATAGATTGCTTCGCCTGGATGATCGTAACGCCAGTTGAATTCGGCCTTCAGCGCTTTAACTTCGGTGCGCCATGCATCGATTTGCAGCGGCATGCTCAGCGCGGGCAGCACCTGATTCAAATCACCCTGCAACGAGACGTGCGCACGGCGCAGCTTGTTCAGTTCGGCGGGGTCGATATCAATATGGATAACGCTGGCGTGTGGCGCGAAGGTGTCCAGCTTACCGGTAACGCGGTCGTCAAAACGCGCACCAACCGCGATCAGCAAATCGCACTCCTGGACCGCCAGGTTAGCCGCTTTGGTGCCGTGCATCCCCAGCATGCCGAGGTAAAGATCGCTGTTGGCATCCGCGCTACCCAAGCCTTTCAGCGTGGCGACCATCGGGATGCCGGTATCGATCGCCATCGCACGTAACGCAGGGACTGCCTGCGCCATACCCACGCCACCACCGATATAAAGCATCGGTTTTTTCGCCTGCGCCATCAGGGCGCGCGCTTCCGCGATATGCTGCGGTGAATGGCTCAACGCCTCTTCAACCGGCAGCAGGTGCGGCGTGAGATCGCCATCAGCGATTTGGATGTCTTTCGGGATATCAACCAGTACCGGACCTGGGCGGCCAGACTGGGCGATGGCGAAGGCTTCAGCCATGACTGAAGGTAAATCATCAAGGGACTCAACGAGGAAGCTATGCTTGGTGCAGGCCAGTGACAAGCCGAGAACGTCAATTTCCTGGAACGCATCGGTGCCGATAAACGGAGAAGCAACCTGGCCGGTAATGGCAACCACCGGGATGGAGTCCATCATTGCATCGGCTAAGCCGGTGATCAGGTTAGTTGCGCCAGGGCCAGAGGTGGCAATACAGACGCCGGTCTTGCCAGTAGAGCGAGCATAACCAATCGCCGCCATCACTGCACCTTGCTCATGCCGACACAGTAGGTGTTCCACGCCGCCATCGTAGAGCGCATCGTACACTGGCATGATGGCACCGCCAGGATAACCAAACACTGTATCAACACCCTGCGCGCGTAAAGCCTGAACTACCCACTGTGCACCTGTCATGGTTATTCTCCTGTATCCCTGCGGGAACAACAGAATTTTATGCTACTGTTCATTATCTGTTCCTCGATGATTCGCTGATATTTTACCTGGTCGAAAAAAAACCCCCGGACCTTGCGGTGCGGGGGTTTTTCGAATTCCAGGCTTGATTTTTAAGCCTTTCTTTCTCCAAGCGTAGCCCCGCACGGTGGGATAATAATCACCACCACGCTAATCACGACTAGGCTAATCACTTGTAGAAGGGCTTTCATGTGTTGTTCGTTTTTTCGATTGTTCGAAGTAATACCTACAGAGTTACCATAGTTATCCGGGCATTGACAATAATTTTCATCAGAAATTTTTATGACGCAACGGCACGGAAGTGGTTATCACCTTGTAAGTAAACGGTTATTTGTATTTGTGATAAATATTCATTACGACCGCGTCGTAACATTCGATTTCGTTCTGAGAACCCGCATCCAAAATACGTGAACAGGCAGAAATTCGCAGCGAAATGATGGAAACCTGCGCGTAATTCTGATCATCCCGATTAGGCCTTCCTTATAAAGCCCTGCAAGATAGAACCAACAAGGAGTGGTTATGTCTTTATCAAGGGTTTTGACACGCGCGGCGCTGGGTGTGCAGGCACCGCTGGTAACGGTGGAAGTGCATATTAGCAACGGCCTGCCTGCCTTAACGCTGGTGGGTTTACCAGAAACCACGGTGAAAGAAGCGCGTGAGCGGGTGCGCAGCGCTATCATCAACAGCGGATTTACCTTTCCGGCAAAGCGCGTCACCATCAATCTCGCCCCTGCCGATCTCCCTAAAGAAGGTGGGCGCTACGACCTGCCGATCGCCATTGCGATTCTCGCCGCCTCAGAGCAGCTTCCTGACGCGAAACTCGGGCAATATGAATTCCTGGGTGAATTAGCACTGAACGGGGCGCTGTGTGGCGTTCAGGCTGCCATTCCTGCGGCTATGGCAGCCCTCCAGGCGGGTAGACAAATGGTACTCTCTGAACAGAATCAACAGGATGTAGGTTTAATTCAGCAAGGCACAACCCTGATTGGTAAACATCTGCTGGAGATTTGCGCCTTTCTGCATAATCAGACGGAGTTACCCATTGCTCGTTATCAGCCTGACAGCATCGACAACGACAGCCAGGATCTGAGCGATATTATTGGGCAGGAACAAGGACGACGGGCATTGGAGATTACCGCCGCAGGCGGTCACAATTTGCTGCTGCTGGGTCCGCCGGGAACCGGGAAAACCATGCTGGCCACACGCTTGCCCGGCATTATGCCCCCGTTGAATGACAAGGAGGCACTGGAGTGTGCGGCTATCGCCGGCCTGGTCAGTAGCGGCAACCTTCAACAACAATGGCGTAAACGCCCTTTCCGCGCACCACATCATAGCGCTTCGCTGTATGCATTGATTGGCGGCGGTTCCTTACCCCGTCCGGGTGAAATTTCGCTGGCGCACAATGGTGTCCTTTTTCTGGATGAGTTACCTGAGTTCGAACGTCGGGTACTGGATGCGCTACGCGAGCCGATTGAGTCCGGTGAGATTGCCATCTCTCGCACCCGCGCCAAAGTTACCTATCCAGCGCGTTTTCAGTTAATTGGTGCAATGAACCCCAGCCCAACTGGCCATTATCAGGGAAACCATAACCGATGCACTCCACAGCAGGTATTGCGCTATCTGAGCCGTCTTTCCGGCCCTTTTCTTGACCGTTTTGATCTCTCCCTCGAAGTGCCGCTGTTACCCAGCGGTACACTTAGCCAGAAACAGCAGCGCAGTGAGAGTAGCGCAGAGGTGCTACAACGTGTGGTTGCGGCACGACAACGTCAAATCAACCGCAGTGGGAAAGTGAACGCACATCTTTCGAATGCAGAAATACAGCGCTGGTGTGAGCTGGTTGACGAAGATGCAAAGTGGCTTGAAGAGGTGCTGAATTCACTTGGCCTGTCAGTACGTGCCTGGCAGCGCATTCTAAAGGTGGCGAGAACGATAGCCGATTTGGCAGGAGAGCCGCGAATTACCCGGCATCATATTCAGGAAGCGGTAGGGTATCGCAGTATTGATCGCTTGATGATTTTTCTACACAAAAGTCTGGAGTAAAAAACGGGGCCAATGCCCCGTTTCTTAGTCTTCGCTGTCGCTGTAATCTTCGACGCTGTCCATTTGCGGCTTACCGCCGGAAAGCGTGTGAAAACGCTTAGGACGCTTGATACGTGCGGTATATTTCGACCATACACGCTCAGCTTCCGTTTGCGGCTCACGAATACCACGACATACTTCAATAAATAAACGTTCTTCTTCCGTCACTGGCTCACGCTTTGCCAGGTCCAGTTCATTAAAGGCAAAACCGTGGCGCTCAAGAAGCGTAGCTTCTTTAATGGTGAAATCACCATGACGCGAAAAACCACGAGGGTAATGCTTGTTATCAAAGAAACGATTCGTTGTTGCGAAGCTATCCGCCATTTTACACGCTCCTGATTCTCATATGGCCGTGCTATTTATGGCGCGGAGTATTAGATAGGCTTGACAGAGTGTAAAACAAAACATTTAAATCAATACGACAAACATTTTTTGGGAGAATGCTGTGGATACGGAATTACTGAAAACTTTCCTCGAAGTGAGCAGAACTCGCCATTTCGGGCGTGCTGCTGAAGCGCTTTACCTCACGCAATCTGCCGTTAGTTTTCGCATTCGCCAACTGGAAAACCAGCTGGGCGTTAACCTTTTTACGCGCCATCGTAATAACATTCGGCTGACTTCTGCGGGCGAGCGCTTATTACCTTACGCAGAAAGCCTGATGAGTACCTGGCTGATGGCAAAAAAGGAAGTCTCCCATACACAGCAGCATCATGAGCTTTCTATTGGGGCCAGCGCATCACTGTGGGAGGCTTATCTAACCCCCTGGTTACAATCGCTTTATGAGAACAGAGAAAGCCTTCATCTTGAAGCGCGTATTGCGCAACGGCATTTGCTGGTAAAGCAGTTACATGAGCGGCAGCTTGATCTTTTGATCACCACCGAAGCGCCAAAGATGGATGAATTGACCAGCCAGCAAATTGGCCACATTTCACTCGCATTATTTCGTGCGCGTAAAACTGAGAAGCGTGAAAAATATGATTACATCAAACTGGAATGGGGAGCAGATTTTCACCAACATGAAAACTATCTGTCCAGTGATGACGTTCCGGTATTAACGACAACATCGGCGCATGTTACCCGAGAATTGCTGCATACGACTGGTGCTTGCGCGTTTTTGCCTGATTTTTGGCATAGCATTTACAGCGATCTGATGGTTATTCCTGATACGCCTGTCGCTGTCAGACCACTATATGCGGTCTGGCTACAAAATAGTGATCAGCAGGCGCATATTCGCCAGTTGCTCAAATATCCGGTATTAACACATTGATGTAATAAAATCAGAAGGGTTTGAGTGGATATTGGTGAAGCTCAATTCCCTCCATCACTAAACGATCTGAGCATTTTGTGCTGGAGAAAAGTATCCAGGAGAGGGTAGTGAAAATATGCAGGTTATTTTAGGCAAAAAAAATCCTTTGCCTAAGCAAAGGATTGTTTTCTGGCAGGGGCGGAGGGACTCGAACCCCCAACACCCGGTTTTGGAGACCGGTGCTCTACCAATTGAACTACGCCCCTAAATGAGGGTGGCGGTGCGGACGGGACTCGAACCCGCGACCCCCGGCGTGACAGGCCGGTATTCTAACCGACTGAACTACCGCACCACCGAATACTGCATTACCAGCGGGGTCTCGCTGATAACCGGTGTTACCTTTTCAGGTAAATACCTTAAATTGATGCCTGGCAGTTCCCTACTCTCGCATGGGGAGACCCCACACTACCATCGGCGCTACGGCGTTTCACTTCTGAGTTCGGCATGGGGTCAGGTGGGACCACCGCGCTACAGCCGCCAGGCAAATTCTGTTTATCCGCACCGCCCTCACAGGCTATACGAACCAATCCGTTCGAACAAAGCTGAAAATTCTCGCGTCTCTCAATTCAAAACGCCTCTGGCGTTGTAAGGTTAAGCCTCACGGGTCATTAGTACCGGTTAGCTCAATGCATCGCTGCACTTACACATCCGGCCTATCAACGTCGTCGTCTTCAACGTCCCTTCAGGACTCTCAAAGAGTCAGGGAGAACTCATCTCGGGGCAAGTTTCGTGCTTAGATGCTTTCAGCACTTATCTTTTCCGCACTTAGCTACCGGGCAATGCCATTGGCATGACAACCCGAACACCAGTGGTGCGTTCACTCCGGTCCTCTCGTACTAGGAGCAACCCCCCTCAATTCTCCAGCGCCCACGGCAGATAGGGACCGAACTGTCTCACGACGTTCTAAACCCAGCTCGCGTACCACTTTAAACGGCGAACAGCCGTACCCTTGGGACCTACTTCAGCCCCAGGATGTGATGAGCCGACATCGAGGTGCCAAACACCGCCGTCGATATGAACTCTTGGGCGGTATCAGCCTGTTATCCCCGGAGTACCTTTTATCCGTTGAGCGATGGCCCTTCCATTCAGAACCACCGGATCACTATGACCTGCTTTCGCACCTGCTCGAGCCGTCACTCTCGCAGTCAAGCTGGCTTATGCCATTGCACTAACCTCCTGATGTCCGACCAGGATTAGCCAACCTTCGTGCTCCTCCGTTACACTTTGGGAGGAGACCGCCCCAGTCAAACTACCCACCAGACACTGTCCGCAGCCCGGATTACGGGCCTACGTTAGAACATCAAACATTAAAGGGTGGTATTTCAAGGTTGGCTCCATGCAGACTGGCGTCCACACTTCAAAGCCTCCCACCTATCCTACACATCAAGGCTCAATGTTCAGTGTCAAGCTATAGTAAAGGTTCACGGGGTCTTTCCGTCTTGCCGCGGGTACACTGCATCTTCACAGCGATTTCAATTTCACTGAGTCTCGGGTGGAGACAGCCTGGCCATCATTACGCCATTCGTGCAGGTCGGAACTTACCCGACAAGGAATTTCGCTACCTTAGGACCGTTATAGTTACGGCCGCCGTTTACCGGGGCTTCGATCAAGAGCTTCTCCTTACGGATAACCCCATCAATTAACCTTCCGGCACCGGGCAGGCGTCACACCGTATACGTCCACTTTCGTGTTTGCACAGTGCTGTGTTTTTAATAAACAGTTGCAGCCAGCTGGTATCTTCGACTGGCTTCAGCTCCGGGAGCAAGTCCCTTCACCTAATGCCAGCGTGCCTTCTCCCGAAGTTACGGCACCATTTTGCCTAGTTCCTTCACCCGAGTTCTCTCAAGCGCCTTGGTATTCTCTACCTGACCACCTGTGTCGGTTTGGGGTACGATTTCGTGTTACCTGGAGCTTAGAGGCTTTTCCTGGAAGCAGGGCATCAGTTACTTCATCACCGTAGTGACTCGTCATCACGCCTCAGCCTTAAAGCATTCCGGATTTGCCTGGAATGCAAGCCTACACGCTTAAACCGGGACAACCGTCGCCCGGATAACCTAGCCTTCTCCGTCCCCCCTTCGCAGTAACACCAAGTACAGGAATATTAACCTGTTTCCCATCGACTACGCTTTTCAGCCTCGCCTTAGGGGTCGACTCACCCTGCCCCGATTAACGTTGGACAGGAACCCTTGGTCTTCCGGCGAGCGGGCTTTTCACCCGCTTTATCGTTACTTATGTCAGCATTCGCACTTCTGATACCTCCAGCAGACCTCACAGTCCACCTTCAGCGGCTTACAGAACGCTCCCCTACCCAACAACACATAGTGTCGCTGCCGCAGCTTCGGTGCATGGTTTAGCCCCGTTACATCTTCCGCGCAGGCCGACTCGACCAGTGAGCTATTACGCTTTCTTTAAATGATGGCTGCTTCTAAGCCAACATCCTGGCTGTCTGGGCCTTCCCACATCGTTTCCCACTTAACCATGACTTTGGGACCTTAGCTGGCGGTCTGGGTTGTTTCCCTCTTCACGACGGACGTTAGCACCCGCCGTGTGTCTCCCGTGATAACATTCTCCGGTATTCGTAGTTTGCATCGGGTTGGTAAGCCGGGATGGCCCCCTAGCCGAAACAGTGCTCTACCCCCGGAGATGAATTCACGAGGCGCTACCTAAATAGCTTTCGGGGAGAACCAGCTATCTCCCGGTTTGATTGGCCTTTCACCCCCAGCCACAAGTCATCCGCTAATTTTTCAACATTAGTCGGTTCGGTCCTCCAGTTAGTGTTACCCAACCTTCAACCTGCCCATGGCTAGATCACCGGGTTTCGGGTCTATACCCTGCAACTTAACGCCCGGTTAAGACTCGGTTTCCCTGCGGCTCCCCTATACGGTTAACCTTGCTACAGAATATAAGTCGCTGACCCATTATACAAAAGGTACGCAGTCACACCCGAAGGTGCTCCCACTGCTTGTACGTACACGGTTTCAGGTTCTGTTTCACTCCCCTCGCCGGGGTTCTTTTCGCCTTTCCCTCACGGTACTGGTTCACTATCGGTCAGTCAGGAGTATTTAGCCTTGGAGGATGGTCCCCCCATATTCAGACAGGATACCACGTGTCCCGCCCTACTCATCGGACTCACAATCTGTGCATTTTCATGTACGGGGCTGTCACCCTGTATCGCGCGACTTTCCAGACGCTTCCATTAACACACAAACTGATTCAGGTCCTGGGCTGTTCCCCGTTCGCTCGCCGCTACTGGGGGAATCTCGGTTGATTTCTTTTCCTCGGGGTACTTAGATGTTTCAGTTCCCCCGGTTCGCCTCGTTAACCTATGTATTCAGTTAACGATAGTGCACAAGTGCACTGGGTTTCCCCATTCGGACATCGTCGGCTGTTGCGGTTCATATCACCTTACCGACGCTTTTCGCAGATTAGCACGTCCTTCATCGCCTCTGACTGCCAGGGCATCCACCGTGTACGCTTAGTCGCTTAACCTCACAACCCACAGGCGTTTTGCAACGCATGCAGACTGCAAGCATTTGAGAGACTCGAACACATCGCTTTCATTTCTTATTACGGAGAAATGAAACAACGTGTCGTTTCAAATTTTCAGCTTGTTCCGGATTGTTAAAGAGCAATAACTTCGCAATGCACTCGAAAATGCATTCGGAAGTTTTTTTATCAACGTGGGGTCGTTGATGGTGGAGCTAAGCGGGATCGAACCGCTGACCTCCTGCGTGCAAGGCAGGCGCTCTCCCAGCTGAGCTATAGCCCCAATGATTCGCAAAACCCTTCACCCAATTCTTTCGAGTTCAAGGCGTGACGACGCGAAGCATACATCAGGTATGCGAGTCGTTGTCACAACGCAGAAATCGGGAGAATTTGGTAGGCCTGAGTGGACTTGAACCACCGACCTCACCCTTATCAGGGGTGCGCTCTAACCACCTGAGCTACAAGCCTGCCGAGGGTTTTACTGCTTCTTTAAATTTCATCAGACAATCTGTGTGAGCACTTCGAAGGAAAGTATCTTCAGGTAAGGAGGTGATCCAACCGCAGGTTCCCCTACGGTTACCTTGTTACGACTTCACCCCAGTCATGAATCACAAAGTGGTAAGCGCCCTCCCGAAGGTTAAGCTACCTACTTCTTTTGCAACCCACTCCCATGGTGTGACGGGCGGTGTGTACAAGGCCCGGGAACGTATTCACCGTAGCATTCTGATCTACGATTACTAGCGATTCCGACTTCATGGAGTCGAGTTGCAGACTCCAATCCGGACTACGACGCACTTTATGAGGTCCGCTTGCTCTCGCGAGGTCGCTTCTCTTTGTATGCGCCATTGTAGCACGTGTGTAGCCCTGGCCGTAAGGGCCATGATGACTTGACGTCATCCCCACCTTCCTCCGGTTTATCACCGGCAGTCTCCTTTGAGTTCCCGACCGAATCGCTGGCAACAAAGGATAAGGGTTGCGCTCGTTGCGGGACTTAACCCAACATTTCACAACACGAGCTGACGACAGCCATGCAGCACCTGTCTCAGAGTTCCCGAAGGCACCAAAGCATCTCTGCTAAGTTCTCTGGATGTCAAGGCCAGGTAAGGTTCTTCGCGTTGCATCGAATTAAACCACATGCTCCACCGCTTGTGCGGGCCCCCGTCAATTCATTTGAGTTTTAACCTTGCGGCCGTACTCCCCAGGCGGTCGACTTAACGCGTTAGCTCCGGAAGCCACGCCTCAAGGGCACAACCTCCAAGTCGACATCGTTTACAGCGTGGACTACCAGGGTATCTAATCCTGTTTGCTCCCCACGCTTTCGCACCTGAGCGTCAGTCTTTGTCCAGGGGGCCGCCTTCGCCACCGGTATTCCTCCAGATCTCTACGCATTTCACCGCTACACCTGGAATTCTACCCCCCTCTACAAGACTCTAGCCTGCCAGTTTCGAATGCAGTTCCCAGGTTAAGCCCGGGGATTTCACATCCGACTTGACAGACCGCCTGCGTGCGCTTTACGCCCAGTAATTCCGATTAACGCTTGCACCCTCCGTATTACCGCGGCTGCTGGCACGGAGTTAGCCGGTGCTTCTTCTGCGGGTAACGTCAATGATGATGCGTATTAAACATCATCCCTTCCTCCCCGCTGAAAGTACTTTACAACCCGAAGGCCTTCTTCATACACGCGGCATGGCTGCATCAGGCTTGCGCCCATTGTGCAATATTCCCCACTGCTGCCTCCCGTAGGAGTCTGGACCGTGTCTCAGTTCCAGTGTGGCTGGTCATCCTCTCAGACCAGCTAGGGATCGTCGCCTAGGTGAGCCGTTACCCCACCTACTAGCTAATCCCATCTGGGTTCATCCGATGGTGTGAGGCCCGAAGGTCCCCCACTTTGGTCTTGCGACGTTATGCGGTATTAGCTACCGTTTCCAGTAGTTATCCCCCTCCATCGGGCAGATCCCCAGACATTACTCACCCGTCCGCCACTCGTCACCCAAGGAGCAAGCTCCTCTGTGCTACCGTTCGACTTGCATGTGTTAGGCCTGCCGCCAGCGTTCAATCTGAGCCATGATCAAACTCTTCAATTTAAGTTTGATGCTCAAAGAATTAAACTTCGTAATGAATTACGTGTTCACTCTTGAGACTTGATATTTTTTAAGTCCGTAGACTTTTGATATCAATCCTGCGAGTGCCCACACAGATTGTCTGATAAATTGTTAAAGAGCAGTGCCACATTTCTCGTGTGGCGCGGGTTGCGTATATTACGCTTTCCGCGTTTTCAGTCAAGCATTTATTTTTGCTTTTCTGAAGGTTGCCACTTAAGGCGACCTCACCAACACATCGCTTCGTAAGCCGTTGTTCCGTGTCAGTGGAGGCGCATTATAGGGAGTTCTTTGAGGCTGACAAGCGCTAAATGCAAATTAATTTCTGAGTGCTGTTTTTTTCAACGAAACATCACAAAAGCGCCAGTTTTTCCATCAATGGGAAGCCATAACGTTGCAGAACCGGTGATAATTGCAGCACTTCTTCATTCATCTGCGTACAAAATGCCATGTTAGGCGCATCAGAAAGCGCAACAGGTGCCGCATGCTCCAACAACCAGGCGGTACGACGCGCAATTGCCGCGCCGGAATCCACCAGCCGCGTCCCTTCCGGCAGCACCAACTGCAACTCGTCACGCAGCAGAGGAAAATGAGTACAGCCTAACACTACCGTATCGGGCGGCTCTTTCATCCGCAGCCAGGGTTGCACCACACGACGTACATCCTCCAGCAGCACCTCTTCACCGTGCAGCTTTGCCTCGGCCAGCTCTACCAATTCTGCCGAGCCCAGCATCTTGATTTGGCATTCGCGAGCGAATTGCGCCACCAGTTCGTGTGTATAAGGACGTTTTACCGTACCGCGTGTCGCCAGCAAACCCACTACCCCATTACGCGTTAAGCGTGCGGCAGGTTTAATGGCGGGCACCACCCCGACCACTGGGAAGTCAAACTTTGCACGCAGGGCTGGCAAAGAAACTGTACTGGCCGAGTTACAGGCAATCACCACCAGCGCCAGTGGAAAGCGCTGCGTAATCGCCTCAACGATCGCCACAACGCGATCGACAATATAGGTTTCGGTTTTTTCACCGTAAGGAAAACCTTCATTGTCGAAGGCGTAGAGATAATGGAGATTCGGCAGCAATTGCCGAATCTCCTCATAGACGGAGAGCCCACCGACGCCAGAGTCAAAAACCAGCACGGTGGGACGCAGATCAGAAGCTGTAGCTGGCGCTGAGGTAGTACTCCGTTCCTGGAGTTTGGTAGCCATACACTGTCTCGTAGTCTTTATCGAACAGGTTGGCAATTCTACCACGAACGGTGAGCTGAGAGGTGACCGGATACGATACCGCCAGATCCCATAAACTTACGCCGCCCAATTTAATGCGCTGTGCCGTATAGGAGTGGTTGTAATCGTTGTCGTAACGCTCACCGAGGTAGTGATAAGTGATGGACCAGTCGAAATTGAAGACCGTCCAGTCGAGCTGGTATTTCACCTGCTGCTTAGCACGACGCAACAATTGCTGATTGGTCTCGGCATCACGCGCGTCAACATAGTCATAAGAGACGGTATGACTCAGTGGACCGGTATCGAAAGACGCCGTGGCTTCCACACCTTTAATACGCGCTTTATCGATGTTGTAGTAAACATAGGTGTTCGGATCGCTATCAATCAGGTTATCGATGTCATTGCGATAGCCCGACACACGCCAGTTGACCGGCCCGGTTAAACCTTCAAAACCACTTTCCCACTGCTTGCTTTCTTCCGGCTTCAGATTTGGGTTGCCATAAGTCTGGCTATAAAGCTGGGCCAGATTCGGCGCTTTATAGGCGGTCGCGTAAGAGGCAAACACGCGATAACCATCAACAAACTCCCAGGCGGCGCTGCTCTGCCAGGTGTTATGCCAGCCAAAGGCATTGTTGTCATCTCCGCGCACGGCGCCTTCCAGCGTCACGCTACCAAACTGCTGTTGAGCGGTGGCGTATATACCGGTGTTACGTTGTTCCTGGCCTTCAACGGTAGAATTGGTGCCTGGTTCTGAGGTTTGTTTCTGCCAGTCAACACCGCCACTCACCGTACCATGCCCCACCTGTACCGAGTTGCCCCATTGCAGGTTGTATTGCTGGACATCATTCAGCGATGCCGTGGCGTCATATTTGCCAAGCTGTGGGCTGTAGTTGTAATCCTTGGTATGACTGTAGCTGGCAATCAGCTGCGATGAATAGATACCCTGGTTGAAGCGCAGTCCGGTATCCCAGGTCTGGCTGTAGAGCTGGCGGGTATCGACAAAGGTGTTGGGTTCCACATAAGTGGGATAGCCATCATAAGCGGTGCGGTTGTCAAAACCATAACCGCGTACGAAACCGCTGAACTGATCGCTAAACTGATGCTCCAGCGAACCGTACAGCGTTTTGCTCATGAAACCGTCGCGGTCTTTCTGCGCCGGATCGCCATAGATGTCGGGCAGGTTTGCCACCACATCGTAGCCTTTGGTGTAGGTATAGTTGCCCGCCAGCGTCAGCTTAGTCGCATCGCCCAGTTGCTGCTGGGTAGCGCCATCGTAGCTCTGGTAGCCTTTCGACCCAACGCCTGCGGTCAGCGTGGTACCGTTTTTATCACGACCCGTGATGATGTTCACCACACCACCAATCGCGTCAGAACCATACACCGCCGAACGCGCGCCACGAATATATTCGATGCGTTGTACCAGCGAGAGTGGAATCTGGCTGAGATCGGACGATCCGGAAATGCCCGCCTGATTCAAACGAATACCGTCAATCAGAATCAGGACGTGGCTGGAGTTGGTGCCACGAATAAACATGGAGCTGCTTTGGCCCATGCCACCGTTTTGCGCAATATCCACGCCAGGCAGGCGACGCATCACATCCGTGAGGCTTTTTGCCTGCCAGCGGTCAATGTCTTCGCGGGTAACAACTGTCGTGGGCGCCAGCACGGAAGAAACTGGCTGTGAAAAACGATTAGCGGTAACGATTTGCGTATCATCATCCTGCTGGGCATAGCCAAATTGCGCCCAGAGGGACACCGCCGTTGCACTGAAGGCAAACAGCGAAGCATGTGTTTTTTTCATTGTTATAGCATCCAAAAGACAAAGCAGGATGCCGCAGGCATACGATCGATAGCACGCGATGACCGTACGAATTGCGACGTCACACCGGCAGGTCTTCGGGCTGAGAATCATTAATGGTGAAGACTTCCCATCCCGCAGGACAGTGTCTGCATCAGCAATCACCACGACATTCTTTACCGCTGCGCGTCAGCTCCAGATTCACACTGGATTCCCTTTTAACTCAAGGAGGCCGGCCGTCGCAGTCTACGGACAAGAAGGCCAGAAATCCAGACTTCCAGCCATCTTCTTTTGCACAAGGCTGGACAACAGCAATCGAATGCCTACAATCGCCCGGCAAGCAGGCTTATTATCAGGATTGAAGATGACACCCGAACAGCTCCCGATTGAACAATATGACGCGCAACTGGCAGAAAAAGTCAGCCGTTTACAGGCGATGATGGCACCGTTTGCTGCGCCAGAGGTGGAGGTGTTCCGTTCACCGGTCAGTCACTACCGTATGCGAGCCGAATTCCGCATCTGGCATGATGGCGACGATCTGTATCACATCATCTTTGATCAGCAGACCAAACAGCGTATTCGTGTCGATCAATTTCCGGCCGCCAGCGAGTTGATCAACCAACTAATGCCCAAAATGATCAACGCTGCCCGTGATAACCGTGCACTGCGCCATAAATTGTTTCAGATCGATTACCTGTCGACCCTGAGCAATCAGATCGTCATTTCCCTGCTCTACCACCGCAAACTGGAAGAGGAGTGGCAACTGGCAGCCAGCGCATTACGTGACGCCCTGCGCGCCGAAGGTTTTGATGTGCAGTTGATTGGGCGCGCGACCAAAACCAAAATTTGTCTCGATCGCGATTACATCGATGAGCGTCTGCCGGTGGCGGGCAAAGAACTGATTTATCGTCAGGTGGAGAACAGTTTTACCCAGCCGAATGCCGCGATGAATATTCAGATGCTGGAGTGGGCGCTGGACGTGACGCAAAACGCGCGCGGAGACCTGCTGGAGCTGTATTGCGGCAACGGTAATTTCTCCCTGGCGCTGGCGCGTAATTTCCGTCGTGTATTAGCCACCGAAATTGCCAAACCCTCGGTAGCCGCCGCGCAGTTCAACATCGCCGCTAACCACATTGATAACGTGCAAATCATCCGTATGGCCGCCGAGGAATTTACTCAGGCAATGAACGGCGTGCGTAGCTTTAACCGACTGGAAGGCATTGATCTACAAAGTTATCAATGTGAAACCATTTTCGTCGACCCTCCGCGTAGCGGGCTGGATGCCGAAACGGTCAAGATGGTGCAGGCTTATCCACGTATCCTCTATATATCCTGCAATCCACAAACGCTGTGCGATAACCTCGCCACGCTGGCAGAAACCCATGAGGTTGCACGTCTCGCGTTGTTTGATCAGTTCCCCTATACCCATCATATGGAAAGCGGCGTACTTTTGACGCGCAAAGCCTAATAAAAAACGGGAACCCTGAGGTTCCCGTTTTTTTAATTCTTGTTCTTCGGTCGCTTAAAGCGCGTCGCAATCCAGAACACCAGCGCGACCATCAGGATGGTCGGGATAAAGTTGGAGCCAATATCCGGGTACTCCGCTCGCACCAGCGCGCTGTAGACCAGAATCCCCAAAAGGAAAAACGCCGCCGCCAGTGACGGCATGCCGTCCGGCATATTACGGTTCAGGTAACGCTGATGCAGACACCATGCCGCCAGGCCAAGGGCGATCAGCGGAAAAATTGAAAATGGTACAAATGCACTGAACAGCACCGAAAAGGAGCCGTTGATGGCCAAACCGGTGATAAAAGCCAGTAAAAGCGTTCCTTTATCGCGGGGGTTTTGCTCAATCATTTCATTATCCTTATCACATTACTCTTCGGGTTTTTCCAGTGTTACCGCCAGCCGTTCCTGCTCCCGGCGATACCAGTAATAAGCACCTTTGGCGATCATCCGCAGCTGTAGCACCAGACGGTCTTCCAGCTTGCGACGCTGTTCAATATCCACATCCAGCGCTTCCGCACCGGCGCTGAACACGATGGTGACCATCGCTTCGGCCTGTGCTTCGGTGAAGCTACGCGGCATGCGGTTTTCCAGCTCAAGGTAATCCGCCAGTTCGGCAATAAAGTGTTGAATTTCACGCGCTACAGCAGCACGAAACGCCGCCGACGTTCCGGAGCGCTCGCGTAATAAGAGACGAAAAGCATTGGGATTGTTCCCGATAAACTCCATAAAAGTTGCAACAGAAGTTTTAATAATGCTTCCGCCTTTGGCAATGCGCTGGCGTGCCTGACGCATCAGCTGACGCAGCATCAGGCCGCTTTCGTCAACCATCGTCAAACCCAGTTCATCCACATCCCGGAAATGACGGTAAAATGAGGTGGGCGCAATACCGGCTTCACGCGCAACTTCACGCAAACTCAGGCTGGCAAAACTCCTTTCTGCACTTAGCTGACTGAAGGCGGCTTCAATCAGTGTACGTCTTGTACGTTCTTTTTGTTGCGCTCTGACGCCCATTCTCTCTGCCTTGTGAGTAATCAGGCAGGCACTATAACAAACTTTTCAGCGTACAGCGGCGCAAAGTTTGTGACCGCCTGTTAACCTCACACTTTGTCAAAAGTGGGCAAAAATCACTGATAGAATTCAGAAGTGCGCGGCGAGATGTTAGAATCTCGTTGTAAAAATGTATAGAAACATAGGACGTACTGGTATGCAAAAGTCTTACGATTACGATGCCATTGTGATTGGCTCCGGTCCGGGCGGTGAAGGTGCGGCCATGGGGCTGGTGAAGCAGGGAGCGCGCATCGCAGTGATCGAACGCTACCATAACATCGGCGGCGGTTGTACTCACTGGGGCACCATCCCTTCCAAAGCGTTACGTCATGCTGTCAGCCGTATTATCGAGTTCAATCAAAATCCTCTCTACAGTGATCATACCCGGCTTCTGCGTTCCTCCTTTGCGGATATCCTCAATCACACGGAAAACGTCATCAGCCAACAAACCGCAATGCGGCAGGGCTTTTATGAACGTAACCGCTGTGAGCTGTATCAGGGCGATGCGCATTTTGTTGATGCCAACACCATCGAAGTAGAGCAGCCAGATGGCACCCGCGAGCGCCTGACCGCAGAGAAATTTGTTATCGCCTGTGGTTCGCGCCCTTATCATCCGGCTGACGTCGATTTCACCCATCCACGTATTTATGACTCCGATTCGATTCTTAATCTGCACCATGAACCGGGCCACGTCATTATCTATGGTGCCGGGGTGATCGGCTGTGAATACGCCTCAATTTTCCGTGGGCTGAACGTCAAGGTTGACCTGATCAACACCCGTGATCGTCTGTTGGCGTTCCTTGATCAGGAGATGTCAGATTCGCTGTCTTACCACTTCTGGAACAGCGGCGTGGTGATTCGTCACAACGAGGAGTTTGAGAAGATTGAGGGTGTGAATGATGGCGTCATCATGCACCTTAAATCCGGCAAAAAAGTGAAAGCGGATTGCCTGCTTTACGCCAACGGCCGCACCGGTAATACCGATTCACTGGCGCTGGAAAATGTCGGTCTTGAGGCGGATGGTCGCGGTCTGCTGAAGGTCAACAGCATGTACCAGACGGCACAGCCTCATATCTATGCGGTCGGCGACGTGATTGGTTATCCCAGCCTTGCCTCCGCCGCCTATGACCAGGGACGTATCGCTGCCCAGGCCATCATGAAAGGTGAAGCAACGGCGCACCTGATTGAAGACATTCCTACCGGGATTTACACCATTCCGGAGATCAGTTCAGTCGGCAAAACTGAGCAGCAGCTGACGGCAATGAAAGTGCCTTATGAAGTGGGACGTGCGCAGTTTAAACATCTGGCGCGCGCGCAGATTGTCGGCATGAATGTGGGAAGTTTGAAGATTCTGTTCCATCGTGAAACCAAAGAAATCTTGGGAATTCATTGCTTTGGTGAACGTGCGGCAGAGATCATCCATATCGGCCAGGCCATCATGGAGCAGAAAAATGGCGGTAACACGATTGAATATTTCGTGAATACCACCTTTAACTACCCCACGATGGCCGAAGCCTATCGCGTAGCCGCGTTAAATGGCTTAAACCGCCTGTTTTAACGTGTTATCGAGATAAGCCTGCATATGGGTTTTAATTGCTTCTGCCAGCTGCTCATAGCGGCTGCGCAGAGGCGATCCCGGACGATACACCAGCGCGATGGTGCGCTGTGGTACCGGCTTGTAACAAGGCAGATAGCAAACGCCATCACGCACGCGCTGATTTGGCACCGCCAGCGACGGCAGTAAGGTGATTCCGCTCCCTGCGGCGACCATATTGCGCAGCGTTTCCAGGCTGGTAGCACGGAAATGAGTGTCTTCATCCGCACCGGCTTCAAAGCAGAAACCCATCGCCTGATCGCGCAGGCAGTGACCATCTTCCAGCATCAGCAGCTTTTCACCCGCCAGATCCGACATAGGAACACGGTCGCGATCGTGCCACGGATGATCCTCGTAGATCGCCAGTTTCATCGGTTCATCAAACAGCGGCACCTCAATAAAGGCTTCGCTCTCCTTCACCAACGCCAGAATTGCACAGTCAAGCTTGCCGCTGTCGAGTTGCGCCAGCAACTGCTGCGTCTGAGCTTCGTGCAGATACATCTCCAGCTTGGGGAAAGTCTGATGCAGCATCGGGATGATGTGCGGCAGCAGATAAGGGCCAGTGGTGGGGATAAGGCCAATATGCAGTGGCCCGGACATAGTTTCGCCCTGCTGGCTCGCCATCTCCTTCAGCACCTTGACTTCACGCAGCACGGTGCGAGCCTGGTCTACCAGCAGCAGCCCTGCCTGGGTAAACAAAACCTTGCGGCTGGTGCGTTCCAGCAACATAACGCCTAATTCATCTTCCAGCTTACGAATTTGTCCGCTCAACGTTGGCTGACTGACATGACAGGCATCCGCTGCACGGCGGAAATGACGATGCTCCGCAAGCGAAACCAGATACTCCAGATCACGAATGTTCATTGATATCCTCCGAACCACGATAGCCCGTGGCGATAGATAGAATAGCAATGAACGATTAGCCCTATCAAGCCACTGACAGGAATAATAAGTGCCATCAGAAGCAATATGAAAAAAGGCTGAAAGAGTACGGAGTAACACCTGCAATCAGTCTGACAAATCACTGAGCTGGCTGGAGTGCCTGCCCTTTGATGATGTGCCTATAACAAGATGAAATTCCGAAGCTAGAGGTTGGCGGGCTATATCATAGCCCGCTTTTTTTATTGGCTTACTTCAGACGCTGCTGCGCTTCCTGAATCGCCAGAGCTACCTGCTGCGGTGCCACGCCGCCACGGGCGTTACGCTTATCCAGGCAGGATTGCAGTGACAGGATCGGATAGACATCCTCTTCAATCGTTGCGCTGAATTGCTTCAGTTGCGCCAGGCTTAACGCTTCCAGCGCCACGCCCTGCTTAATCGCTTCCACCACCGCTTCGCCGACAATATGGTGCGCTTCGCGGAACGGTACGCCTTTGGCGACCAGATAATCCGCCAGTTCGGTAGAGTTGGCATAGCCCTGCTCCGCCGCTTCCTGACAACGTGGACGTTTCACCTGAATACCGTCCAGCACCAGCACTGACATATGCAGGCAATCCAGCCAGGTGTCGAGCGCGTCAAACAGCCCTTCTTTGTCTTCCTGCATATCTTTGTTGTACGCCAGCGGCAAGCCTTTCAGCGTCATCATCATACCGGTCAGCGCGCCTTGTACACGGCCACATTTGCCACGGATCAGTTCCAGCGCATCGGGGTTTTTCTTCTGTGGCATCAGAGAAGAACCGGAAGTGACTTTATCCGACAACTCGACAAACCCAGCTTCGCCGGTGTTGAAGAAGATCATGTCTTCAGCAAAGCGCGACAGATGCACCATACCGATAGAGGCATCAGACAGCAGTTCCAGCACATGATCACGGTCAGATACCGTGTCGAGGCTGTTGCGCGTGGCGGAGGCGAAACCCAACCAGCCCGCCAGTTGCTGACGATCGATCTCGTATGCAGTCCCGGCCAATGCGCCGCAGCCAAGCGGGCTGACGTCAAGGCGCTTCAGCGTATCCTGCAAACGGCTTTCATCACGCGCCAGCATTTCGACATAGGCGAGGCACCAGTGCGCAAAGGTCACCGGCTGGGCGCGTTGCAGATGGGTATAACCCGGCATCACTGCATCCTGATTGGCTTCGGCAGTGGCAACCAGCGCTTTTTGCAGCTCGCGAGTGGCATCCAACAGCACTGCAACCTGCTCTTTGCACCACAGTTTCAGATCGGTGGCGACCTGGTCGTTACGGCTACGACCGGTATGCAGTTTTTTACCCAGTGCGCCGACTTTGTCGATCAGCTTGCCTTCGACCCAGCTATGAATGTCTTCGGCATCGCTTTGCAGAATCTGCTCGGGATTGGCACGCACTTCGGCCAGCAACGCGTTCAGCGCCGCCTCCAACTGCTGCTGCTCGTCGCTGCTCAGAACATTAACCGTCACCAGCGCTTTTGACCAGGCGACGGAACCGATGATGTCCTGCTCCGCCAGGCGATAATCGAAACGCAGCGAATCATTGAATTGTTTGAAGCGTTGGTCTGCTGCCTGGGTAAAGCGTCCACCCCAAAGTGCCATCTGAATACTCCTGAATACGGTTAAACAAAGGGCGGCCCGTAGCCGCCCTTGAAACTATGTCGTTGGTGCGGAATTACTTCTTCTGCTCGTTCAGTGCACGAATGCGTGCAGACAGTGAGAACAGACGGATAAAGCCACCCGCGTGACGGTGATCGTACACTTCGTCTTCGCCGAAGGTCGCAAACTCTTCTGAATACAGGCTGTTGATCGATTTTTTCTGAATCGCTGTCGCCTGACCTTTGTAAAGTTGCAGAACCACTTCACCGTTCACCAGTTCAGCCAGGGACTCAGCCGCAGCCTGGATGGACTGACGCAGCGGTGCAAACCAACGGCCATCGTACACCACGTATGACATCTCCTGGCCCAGCTGCTCACGCCATTTGAAGCTGTCGCGATCCAGCACCAGCTGCTCAACGGCACGCAGCGCGTTAACCATAATGGTGCCGCCCGGGGTTTCATAGCAACCACGAGATTTGATGCCGACCAGACGGTTTTCCACGATGTCGATACGACCTACGCCGTGTTTCGCACCCAGCGCGTTCAGTTTTTCCAGACAGGCGAACGGACTCAGCTTCTCGCCGTTAACGCCAACCACGCGACCTTTTTCCACGGTCACGGTGACGTTTTCCGGCTGATCCGGTGCTTCCAGCGGGTCAACGGTCCACACCCAGCAATCTTTGTTCGGTGCGTTCCACGGGCTTTCCAGCACGCCACCTTCGGTGGAGATGTGCCAGGCGTTTTCATCACGGCTGTAGATTTTTTCCAGCGACGCGGTGGTCGGGATGTTGCGCTCTTTCAAGTAGTCGAGCAGCGCTTCACGCGAACGCAGGTTCCATTCACGCCACGGTGCCACCACTTTCAGCTGTGGTGCCAGTGCGGTGTAGGTGGTTTCGAAACGTACCTGGTCGTTACCTTTACCGGTGGCGCCGTGGCACAGGGCATCGGCACCCACTTTCAGCGCCAGCTCAACCTGCGCTTTGGCGATAATCGGACGCGCCATTGAGGTACCCAGCAGGTAGGTGCCTTCATACAGCGCACCGGTTTGCAGCACCGGGTAAACGTACTCGCTGATGAACTCTTCGCGCAGGTCAACCACATGACATTCAGAGGCACCGGATTGCAGCGCTTTCTTCTCAACGCCTTCCAGATCTGCCGGGTCCTGACCGATATTCGCCACGAACGCGACCACTTCACAGCCGCCGTAGTTCTCTTTCAGCCATGGAATGATGGCAGACGTATCAAGGCCACCGGAGTAAGCCAGAACAATTTTTTTGATGCCTTGCGTTTGCATTTCGTAATCCTTGAATCAGTATCGTTAAGCGAGAATCCGGGTGCCAATCGACACGCCGTTGAAAAGGGTTGGCAGCTGTTCAGCATGACGCCAGCTGGCAATATCCACCGGGCGACCCAGAGTACGTGCCGCGTCCAGCGCTGCGTTAACTTTAACAATCATGCCATCGGTAATAATGCCCTGGGCGATCAGCTGTTCCGCTTTCGCGGCCGTCATCTCTGCGATGCGTTGACCTTTGCCATCGAGAATGCCGCTGACATCAGACAACAGTACCAGATCCGCACCAATGGTGGCCGCCAGCGCAGTCGCCGCCTGGTCAGCGTTGACGTTCATCAGATCGCCACCATCAGTGATCCCGATGGAACTGATCACCGGCATATAACCCGCGCCCAGCAAGGTGTTGATCAATGCCGGGTTGCCCGGTGTGGCGTTACCGACGTGGCCCAATTCTTCATCAAACTGCGCCACATTTACCAGACCCGCATCACCCAGGCACAGGCCCACCGCGTTGATGCCATATTTCTTCGCCCAGGCGAGCAACGTTTTGTTCGCCGTACCCGCCAGGGCACCGGTAATAATGTCAATCTGATCGGCTGGCGTCACGCGCAAACCGTTCTTCTTTTTCACCGGCAGCGCGAGCTTCTTCATCAGCTCATCCACCAGGCAGCCGCCGCCGTGCACAATGATCAGCGGACGCTGATACTCGTTACGATACGCCAACAGCGCATCGAACAGGCGAGCCAGCGCTTCTTCGCTATCCAGCAGGACGCCACCCAGTTTAATAATCAGAGGATTGGTCATGGTTTACTTACTCGCCCGTTAAATCAGAGACAGTGTTTCGGGGAAGCCGAAACGAATATTCAGACACTGCACCGCCTGCGAAGAAGCACCTTTCAGCAGGTTATCTTCTGCGGCAACCACAATCAGGTGCTCACCCTGCACGGCAAAACCGATATCACAGAATGGCAGGCCAACCACACCTTTCAACGCAGGCACACCTTTCTTATACAGACGCACCAGCGGTTTGTCGTGGTAGGCGTTATGGAAAGCTTCTGCCACGTCCTGTTCGCTGACGCCCGGTTTCAGGCGGCAGGTGACGGTAGCAAGAATGCCACGCGGGAAGTTGCCCAGATGCGGCGTAAAGATCACCGGCGTACCGAGATGGGCAACAATTTCCGGATGGTGGCGATGATTGAAGATGCCATAAGGTTGCAGGCTGACTTCACAGAAACTGGTAGTGACGCTGGCTTTACGCCCGGCACCGCTAACGCCGCTGGTCGCGTTAATCACCGGCCACTGGTCTTGATTCAGCAGGCCCGCTTCCACCAGCGGTTTCAACGCCAGTTGAGAGGCGGTCGGGTAGCATCCCGGTACCGCCACCAGCTGGGCTTCTTTGATTTTTTCGTGCTGCCATTCCGCCAGGCCGTAAACCGCTTTGTCCAGCCAGTCGCCGTGTTGATGGGTGAAACCGTAATATTGATTGTAGAAAGCACCGTCGTTAACACGGAACGCACCGGAGAGATCAAATACCACGCAACCGGCTTTCAGGAATTCCGGCGCCAGATCGTGACTGACTTCATGTGCGGTGGCGAGGAACACCACATCGACTTTATCCGCCCACTCAGCGGCATCGCTCAGCGGCTGCAATGGCAGGTCGACAATACCTTTCAACTGCGGATGCAGGTCTGAAAGTAACTTTCCGGCATCCGGGCTTTGCGCTGAAACCGCTAAAGCGGTTATGTTCATATGCGGATGGCGATTCAGGTAGGTGGCAAGCTCTACGCCAGCGTAACCACTGGCACCAACGATCAGCGTATTCAACATCAGGCTGTATACCTTATTACAGTCACACGTTCCGGGTCGCGGCCTTGCCCCGTTGCCCACGATGCCGTTTGCAAAGATTTACTGTTCACATGCAGACGACGTTAATGTATTTTTATTCACTATTAATGCATGAATATTGATACATCCTAACCCAAGGACCGTCAACAGTGAAGACAAAATTACCACCTTTTATCGAACTCTACCGCCAGCTGATTGCCACACCATCGATCAGCGCCACCGACGCCGCGCTCGATCAGAGCAATGAAACTTTAATCAATTTGCTGGCGGGCTGGTTTCGCGATCTTGGCTTCGATACTGAAGTGCAACCTGTACCAGGTACACGGCATAAATTTAACCTGCTGGCGCGCACGGGTTCCGGCGCGGGTGGCTTATTATTAGCAGGCCATACCGACACGGTTCCGTTCGATGATGGCCGCTGGACGCGCGATCCCTTTACCCTGACTGAGCATGACAACAAGCTTTACGGTTTAGGCACGGCAGATATGAAAGGCTTCTTCGCCTTTATTCTGGATGCGCTGCGTGACGTTGACGTGACCAAACTGAGCAAACCACTCTACATTCTTGCCACCGCCGACGAAGAGACGACGATGGCAGGCGCGAAGTACTTCGCTGAATCCACCCAACTGCGCCCGGACTGCGCCATCATCGGCGAACCGACTTCGCTGAAACCAGTGCGCGCGCACAAAGGCCATCTCTCCAATGTGATTCGTATTCAGGGACAATCGGGCCACTCCAGCGATCCCTCACGCGGCGTGAACGCCATTGAGCTGATGCATGAATCCATCACCCAATTGATGCAGCTGCGTAATACGCTGAAAAGCCGTTATAACCATGACGGTTTCGCCATTCCGTACCCGACCATGAACTTTGGTCATATTCACGGCGGCGATGCCGCTAACCGTATTTGCGCCTGCTGCGAACTGCATATGGATATTCGACCGTTACCGGGGTTAACCCTGAGTGATCTGGATGGTCTGCTGAATGAAGCGCTGGCTCCGGTGAGTGAGCGTTGGCCGGGTCGTTTGACCGTCGGTGAACTGCATCCGCCGATTCCGGGTTACGAGTGCCCGGTCGACCATGAACTGGTGAAAGTGGTGGAAAAACTGCTGGGTACGCCGACAGAAGTGGTGAACTACTGCACCGAAGCACCGTTTATTCAGCAACTTTGCCCAACGCTGGTGTTAGGCCCCGGTTCTATCAATCAGGCCCATCAGCCTGATGAATTTATTGATACCGCATTTATTAAGCCAACCCATGCGCTCATCACGCAGGTTGTCCATCATTTTTGTCACTGATGGACAATCGATGGGGCATTTCACTGTTTAATCAGCAAAATGCCCCGTCAATGTTCGGGATTTAATAATAAGAATAACTTATCTCGCTTCGCTCTGGTTAAATTCTTTGAATTTCCAGCATTTAGCAGCGAAATTTCGTCAGTTTAAGGCAATTGACGAACAGAGCGATACGTGGCTAGATAAAAGACGAAGTTATGCCCGTTGGGTATATGAATTAAAAAGACGATAAGGGTGTCAGGGTCACATGAACGAACAATATTCCGCAATGCGAAGTAATGTCAGTATGCTCGGCAAACTGCTCGGGGATACGATAAAGGATGCACTGGGAGAGAACATCCTCGATAAGGTGGAGACCATCCGCAAACTCTCTAAGTCATCCCGTGCCGGAAATGACACTCATCGTAAGGAACTGCTGTCCACGCTGCAAAACCTGTCCAATGACGAGTTGCTGCCGGTGGCGCGTGCATTTAGCCAGTTCCTGAATCTTACCAACGTGGCTGAACAATATCAGACCATTGCGCGCAGTGG
The DNA here is from genome assembly GCF_059730565.1 of Pantoea sp. X-Soil-TKNS-1279. Lineage (NCBI taxonomy): Bacteria > Pseudomonadati > Pseudomonadota > Gammaproteobacteria > Enterobacterales > Erwiniaceae > Pantoea > Pantoea sp. X-Soil-TKNS-1279. Next base: position 4,186,991 of record NZ_AP035948.1, read on the forward strand.
CGAAGGTGCCAACCACCCGGAGCTGCTGAAAAGCACCTTCGATCGCCTGAAGCAGCAGAAAGACCTGAATGAGAGCGATATCCGCGCGGCGATTGAGTCACTGTCGCTGGAGCTGGTGCTGACTGCGCACCCAACCGAGATCACGCGTCGGACGCTGATTCATAAGCTGGTTGAGGTGAATAGCTGCCTGCAACAGCTCGACCATAGCGATATCACCGAATATGAATACAACCAAGTGATGCGTCGTCTGCGCCAACTGGTTGCCCAGGCCTGGCACACCGATGAAATTCGTAAATATCGCCCGACCCCGGTTGATGAAGCCAAATGGGGCTTTGCCGTGGTGGAAAACAGCCTGTGGGAAGGCGTACCGGCGTTTCTGCGCGAGCTGAACGAGCAGGTTGAAGAAACCTTTGGTATGCAGCTGCCAGTGGATTTTGTCCCGGTACAATTTACCTCCTGGATGGGCGGCGACCGCGACGGCAACCCGAACGTTACCGCTACCATCACGCGACAGGCTATGCAGCTCGGCCGCTGGAAAGCTGCCGACCTGTTCCTGCGCGATGTCGGCGTGCTGATTTCCGAGCTGTCAATGTCCGAGTGCAGCGACGAAGTACGTGAACTGTGTGGCGACCCGGAAGCGCTGGAACCCTACCGCGTGATTCTGAAACGCATCCGTAGTCAGTTGATGAGCACCCAGGCCTTCCTGGAGCGTCGTCTGAAAGGCGAGCGCGTGCCACGCCCTGCTGATTTGCTGGTGTCCAACGATCAGCTGTGGCAACCGCTGTTTGCCATCTATCAGTCACTGCAACAATGCGACATGGGCATCATCGCTAATGGTCAGCTGCTGGATACGCTGCGCCGCGTGAAGTGTTTTGGCGTGCCGTTGGTGCGTATCGATCTGCGTCAGGAGAGCACCCGTCATACCGAAGCGATTGCTGAAGTGACGCGCTATCTCGGCCTCGGTGATTATGAAAGCTGGTCAGAAGCCGACAAACAGGCTTTCCTGATCCGTGAACTGAATTCCAAACGTCCCCTGCTGCCACGCCAGTGGGAGCCGAGCGATAATACCCGCGAAGTGCTGGATACCTGCAAAGTGGCAGCCGAAGCGCCGCAAGGCTCGATTGCCGCTTACGTCATCTCCATGGCAAAAGTGCCATCCGACGTGCTGGCGGTGCATCTGCTGCTGAAAGAAGCCGGTATCACCTACGCCATGCCAGTGGCACCGCTGTTTGAAACGCTCGACGACCTGAACAACGCCAACGACGTGATGAGCCAGCTGCTGGGCATCGACTGGTATCGCGGCTTTATCCAGGGTAAGCAGATGGTGATGATTGGTTATTCTGACTCCGCGAAAGATGCTGGCGTGATGGCCGCAAGCTGGGCGCAGTATCAGGCCCAGGACGCATTAATCAAGACCTGTGAAAAAGCCGGTATCGCCCTGACGTTGTTCCACGGACGCGGCGGTTCCATTGGTCGTGGTGGCGCACCGGCGCATGCTGCGCTGCTGTCGCAGCCGCCGGGTAGCCTGAAAGGTGGCCTGCGCGTGACCGAACAGGGTGAGATGATCCGCTTCAAATACGGCCTGCCGGAAGTGACTATCGCCAGCCTGTCGCTGTACACCGGTGCGATTCTCGAAGCCAACCTGATGCCGCCGCCGGAGCCAAAAAGCGAATGGTGCGACATTATGGACGGTCTGTCGGCTCACTCCTGTGCGATGTACCGTGGCTATGTACGTGAAAATCCTGATTTCGTTCCCTATTTCCGCTCCGCAACGCCGGAACAGGAACTGGGTAAACTGCCATTGGGTTCACGCCCGGCCAAACGCCGCGCCACCGGTGGCGTGGAGTCGCTGCGCGCGATTCCGTGGATTTTTGCCTGGACGCAGAACCGTCTGATGCTGCCAGCCTGGCTGGGTGCCGGTGCGGCAATCCAGAAAGCGATGGAGCAAGGCCACCAGGATCAACTGGAAGCGATGTGCCGCGACTGGCCATTCTTCTCCACCCGTCTTGGCATGCTGGAGATGGTGTTCTCGAAAGCCGACCTGTGGCTGGCGGAATATTATGATCAGCGTCTGGTGGATAAATCATTGTGGCCGCTGGGCCAGCAACTGCGTGACCAACTGGATGCGGATATCAAAGCAGTGCTGACCATCGCCAACGATGCGCATCTGATGGCGGATCAGCCGTGGATTGCCGAATCCATCGCGCTGCGTAATGTCTACACCGACCCGCTGAACGTGTTGCAGGCTGAATTGCTGCACCGTTCGCGTGCGCAGGAAGAGCGTGGTGATGCGCCAGATGCGCGTGTTGAGCAAGCATTGATGGTGACTATCGCGGGTGTCGCAGCGGGTATGCGTAATACCGGTTAAGCAGACATATCAAGGGGCTTCGGCCCCTTCTTGATGTGGCCCGTAGCGGCGCGATTTATCGCGCGGGTTCTGCTGGCATCGCGCATGGGATTGCGCGATAAATCGCGCCGCTACGAGTTTGTATGACTAATTATGATGAGGTCGTACACCCAGGGTGTGGCAAATCGCGTAGCTCATCTCCGCACGGTTCAGGGTGTAGAAGTGAAAATCTTTCACCCCTTCACGCGACAGGATTTTCACCATATCCATCGCAATGTTCGCACCGACCATTTTGCGCGTTTCCGCGTCATCATCCAGCCCTTCAAACATCGCGTTCATCCAGCCCGGCACACGCACGTTAGTCATGGTGGCGAAGCGTTGCAACTGCTTGAAGTTGGACACCGGCAGAATGCCCGGCACGATTTCCACATCGATACCGGTCGCCACACAACGGTCGCGGAAGCGCAGGTAGCTTTCGACGTCGAAGAAAAATTGCGTGATGGCACGGTTAGCACCGGCATCAATCTTGCGTTTCAGGTTGATCAAGTCTGCCTGTGCGCTTTTCGCTTCCGGATGCACTTCAGGATAGGCGGCAACCGAGATATCAAAATCGCCCACATCTTTCAGCAATTCGACCAGATCAGACGCGTACATATCCGGTTTACCGCTACCCGGTGGTAAATCGCCGCGCAGCGCGACGATATGGCGAATGCCGCTGTTCCAGTAATCGCGCGCGATGGTGCGTAACTCATCACGCGTGGCATCGATGCAGGTCAGATGCGGTGCTGCTTCCAGACCTGTGCGCTCTTTAATGCCCTTGATAATGCTATGGGTACGGTCACGCTCGCCCGAGTTGGCACCATAGGTAACCGAAACAAATTTCGGCTTCAGGCTGCTAAGACGGTCAATAGAGTTCCACAGGGTTGCTTCCATTTCGCTGGTACGTGGCGGAAAAAACTCAAAAGAGACATTAATTTGCCCGTTCAGCTCAGCCAGGCTTTGATTCAGCGCTTCGCGCTGATTGGCATGAAAGAAACTCATCCTGTTACCTCACCTTCACACATCGATTATTTGTGGTTTTCGAACATCCATACGTTTAGACGTCCAGATGCACAAAATGAACGATTCCCGACTTAGCGTCAACTGAAAATTAATGTCCAGGCGTGACAAATATTCAACCAACATGAAGGAATTTCACGATGGTGGGGAAAAAATGAAAAATGCAGACGGCCCGTCACCGTCTGCATCATAAGGCGGGTTACAGCAGTTGCGCGAGGCGGTTAATATCCGACTGGATGGCTCCGGCGGTAACATCACGCCCGGCACCTGGCCCACGAATGACCAGCGGGTTATCACGATACCAACGACTTTCAATGGCGAACACGTTATCGCACGGCAGCAGCGCCGCCAACGGATGTTCCGGACGCACCGCTTCTACGCCAACACGCGCTTTGCCATTGGCATCGAAACGCGCGACATAGCGCAGCACCAGCCCCATCTCCTGTGCCGCTTCCAGACGCTGGATCATCTGATCATTCAGTTCATCAGCATTCTCAAAGAAGTGATCAATCGATTCGCCTTCGCAGCTGGCGGGTACCAGCGACTCCACGCGAACCTGGTCGGGTTCGATGTTATAGCCCGCTTCACGCGCCAGAATCACTAGCTTGCGCATCACATCCTGACCGGAGAGGTCAACGCGTGGATCCGGCTCGGTCAGCCCTTGCTGCCACGCCTGATCCACCAATTCGGTAAACGGCACGGTGCCGTCAAACTGCAAAAACAGCCAGGAGAGCGTCCCGGAGAAGATGCCGCTGATGGCGAGAATCGAATCACCGCTTTCACGCAAATCGCGCACCGTATAGTTCACCGGCAGACCCGCACCCACGGTGGCGTTGTACAACCAATGGCGGCCGGTTTTGGTGAAAGCATCACGAATCTGTCGCCAACTCTGGCTGTTCGACGCACCAGCCACCTTGTTGGCGCTGATAACGTGGAAGCCGTGGCTGGCAAAATCGAGATACTGCTGCGCCAGCGGCTCACTGGCGGTAACGTCCAGCACCACCAGATCATCAAACGGATGCGCGCACATCCACAGGAACAACGACTCTTCATCGCGCTCCTCGGCTTCATCATCAAAGAAAGCCAGGGCGCGGCTGGCATCAAGACCGTCGTAGCTCAGCAGGCTGCGGCGACTGTCTGCCACCCCTGCCAGCACAAATTCGAATCCGGTGCGTGCCGACAACGTCTCCTGCTCGCGCGCAAACAACTCCAGCCAGCGGGAGCCGATATTGCCTTTACCAAACAGCATCAGGCCAATACGCTTTTCTGCGCGAAACAGCGACTGATGTAGACCCTGAATCAGATGCTGGGTCGGGCCGACACGCAGTACTGCCACGATGCTGATATGTTCTTCTGACTGCCAGACAAACTCCACCGGCTGGTCTTTAATTTGTTGCCAGAAACGATGGCTGTGCAGGGGGTTACGCGTGACTCCCGCTCCCACCAACGCTACCAGCGCTAAACCATCACGCAGTTGCAAATGGCCAGGCAACGCCGCGTCCTGCAACAGGTTAAAGGCGCTGTTCACCACTTCCGAGGTGTAGCACAGTTGCAGCAACTGGCGATCAGGATGGGTACCCACCGCTAATGGACGCAATTGTGCGCGCTTCAGCAGCAGATCGATTTCTTTATTCAGGGTGGCGAAATCATGGCTGTTGGGGATCTGGATTTCAATCAGGCAGACGTCATCGTGGCTGGTAACAATGCGTGCGCCCGTGCCCGAGGCCAGCACTCGCTCAATGCGCGTCGAACCCTGTTCCGGCTGGTAGCTACAACGCAGTTGCAGGTCGATATCGCTATTCGACACTGGCTGCAAGGTACGGGTATGCAGCACCGGTGCAGCCAGACGTGCCAGTTCACTTGCCTCATCGAGGCGCAGCAACGGTAACAGGCAAGCATCCGACACCTTGCGCGGGTCAGCGCTATACACCCCGGCCACGTCGCTCCAGATGGTTACGCGTCCGACACCGGCCAGCGCACCAATCTGCGTGGCGGAATAGTCCGAGCCGTTACGGCCTAGCAGCACGGTTTCACCGGCATCGTTACGGCTGATAAAACCGGTTACTACCAGACGCTGATGCGGATGCTGTGTCAGCAGCGCCTGCAACAGCGGCCAGGATTTTCCTTCATCAACCTGCGGTTGCGCGGCACGCTCGGCACGCAGAAAATCGCGGGCATCCAGCCATACGGCTTCGATATCACGCTGGCTCAGCACCGCCGCCATCAGCCGTGCTGACCAGATTTCACCGTGCCCTACCACCTCGGCGTATACCGCGTCGGTAATGGTGCCATCCAACAGCGCCGCCAGTTTTTCCAAATCACGAATAAAAGTCGCGGTGAGGGTTTCTGCCATTTCAGCCGGTAACAGCGATGCAATCAGCTCGCTGTGAAAACGCCGTAACGCCTGTTGCACCTGGTGCGCTGACAACCGATCGCTCTGGCTCAGCTTGAGCCAACTGATCAGCTGGTTGGTGGTACTGCCTGCGGCAGAAACCACCATCAAATCGCCCGGCTGGCTGTAATCCGCCATGATGCTGGCAACGCGTTGATAGCAACGGGTATCGGCCAGGCTACTGCCACCAAATTTATGCAACTGCTTACTGGTCGGCGTTCCCGCGCCTGCTGAAATCGTCATGGTTACCCCTCGGCTGCGATCCTGAATGCATTATCCAGATCGGCGATTAAATCTTCGTGATCTTCAATTCCGACAGAAATACGTAGCAACGTTTCGGAAATTCCCGCTGCGGCACGCGCTTCGGCCGACATGCCGGCATGCGTCATGGTGGCGGTGTGCGATATCAGGCTCTCAACACCACCCAGTGACTCAGCCAGCGTGAACAGCTGCAACGCTTTGAGGAAACGACGCAGGCGCGCTTCGTCGGCGTCCAGCTCGAAACTTAACATGGCACCAAAGCCGCGCTGTTGACGTACCGCATACTCGTGACCGGCATTTTCCGGCAGGGAAGGATGATACAGTTTTTTCACCAACGGTTGTTGCTTTAGGTAATCAACAATTGCCAGCGCATTGCGCTGTGCGGCCGCCATACGCGGCCCCAGAGTACGCAGGCCACGCAGCAGCAGATAGCTGTCGAAGGCCGCACCGGTTACACCAATGTTGTTGGCCCACCAGGCAAGGTCCGTCGCCAATGCCGGATCTTTAGCAATCACCGCACCCGCCACCACATCGGAGTGGCCATTCAGGTATTTGGTGCAGGAGTGAATCACCAGGTCGGCACCCAGCGCCAGCGGGTTTTGCAGTGCCGGGCTGAGGAAGGTGTTATCCACCACGCTGATGGCACCCGCTTCACGCGCGGCCTGACAAATCGCGGCAATATCCACCACGCGTAATAAAGGATTGCTGGGGCTTTCCACCAGCACCAGCTTCGGTTTTTCTGCCAGAGCCGCCTGTAACGCCGCTTTATCGCCCTGATCGACAAACTTAACCCGGTACGCGCCGCGCTTGCTCAGGCTGTCGAACAGACGATAGCTGCCGCCATAGCAATCGTGCGGTGCCACCAGCAAATCACCCGGCTTCAGGAACACGGTGGTCACCAGATGAATCGCTGACATGCCGGTATTGGTTAATACCGCACCTGCGCCACCTTCCAGTTCTGCCAGCGCACGTTGCACCACGTCACGCGTCGGGTTACCACGACGAGAGTAGTCATGGGCGCGTGGCTGGTTGAAGTCAAGGAAGTTATAGGTGCTGGAGAGGTGAATCGGTGGGACAACGCAGCCATATTGCTCGTCATCATTCAAACCGCTGCGCACTGCGATGGTTGCCTGTTTACGCGTCATGGTGCTTACTGTTCCTGAAGAGTAAAAAGAAGAGGCAACAGGATAGCATTCCGACAATAGACGTCAATACATCTGGACATCTAAATGTCTTTGCGTATAGATTGAGCAAAGCATCAATACCCGCTAAAATTACGCGTCATCGCCTGGTGTTCAGCGCGCTTTCTCCGGGAAAGTGATGTTTAAGCATAAAACCTGCATTTTCAGGGGTCAGGCACCAAGAAATCGGGCATAATCAACGGATTTCCCCACATTCCACTTTTATTGATTAAGGTAACCCATGGCTGAATGGAACGGCGAATATATCAGCCCTTACGCTGAGCACGGTAAGAAGAGCGAGCAGGTCAAGAAGATCACGGTATCTATCCCGCTGAAAGTGCTGAAAATTCTAACGGATGAGCGCACCCGTCGTCAGGTTAATAACCTGCGTCATGCCACCAACAGTGAACTGCTGTGCGAAGCCTTTTTGCATGCCTTCACCGGCCAACCTCTGCCGGACGACGTAGATCTGCGTAAAGAGCGTAGTGATGAGATCCCGGAAGAAGCGAAGAAGATCATGCGTGAGATGGGCATCAATCCCGATACCTGGGAATACTGACGCCAGAAACAAAAAAACCCAGCCGAAGCTGGGTTTTTTCTTGTAGCCGACACCCACAGGCGTCGACGACAAACAAATCTTATTTCTTGCTGGTCGGCAGGCTGAAACGCTTGTTGAAGCGATCAACACGGCCACCGGTGTCAACAACACGCTGCTTACCAGTGTAGAACGGGTGGCATTTGCCGCACACGTCCAGGTTCAGGTTGTGAGCCATAGTAGAGCGAGTATTGATCACGTTACCGCAAGAGCAAGTGATGGTCACTGCTTCGTATTTCGGGTGAATACCTTGTTTCATGGGAGAACCTCATAAAAGGCCGTGTCGCTCTCCGTGCCAGGCTATACCTGCACAGCACCACACGCGGTTGAACAATTAATGTGTAATCTTTGACGAGCGTTTCTCATCAAAGGCGGCGCAGTATACAGAAAATGACCGCTTTTGGCAAATGGCGCGGATGGATATCCGCTCGACGCGTCAGCGTGTACACTACTTCTCCTTATTACAGAACCGGATAGAGATCGACATGCCCGTTGTTCAGGTTGCCCTGCCCGTTCCGCTGCCTCGCCTGTTTGACTACCTGCTGCCTGCCGATGCACCGCTGCCGGTGACAGGCGTGCGCGTCAGCGTGCCATTCGGCAACCGGAAAATGGTGGGCATTGTGGTCGGCATACGCGAAACCAGCGACCTGCCCCTGACACAACTAAAGCAGATTGATGCGGTGCTGGATGACAGCAGCCTCTATTCACCCGCGCTGTGGCGCATTTTGCAGTGGGCAGCGCAGTATTATCACTCCCCGTTGGGCGAAGTGTTGAACCATGCCTTGCCGGTGCTGTTGCGCCAGGGCAAACCGGCGCAGGAAGCCCCGCTGTGGCAATGGGTAATCAATGACACCGGGCGTGAAGTGGCGCTGGATAGCCTGAAACGCGCCCGCAAACAGCAGCAGGCGCTGGCGGCACTGCGCCAGCAGCCACTCTATCGTCATCAGATTGGCGACCACGATCTCACCGATGCGGCCTTGCAGGCACTGCGTGCCAAAGGCTTGTGTGATCTGCGTGAGCACGCTGCGCCATTACACGACTGGCGGGACACGTTTGCCGTTAAAGGGGAGAGGCTGCGGCTTAACACCGATCAGGCCATGGCGGTCGGCGCGATTCGCAGCGAAGACGATCGCTATGCTGCCTGGTTGCTGGCCGGGATCACCGGCTCAGGGAAGACGGAGGTCTACCTGAGCGTGCTGGAAAACGTGCTGGCGCGCGGTAAACAGGCGTTGGTACTGGTGCCGGAAATTGGCCTGACGCCGCAAACCATCGCCCGCTTTCGTGAGCGTTTCGATGCGCCGATTGATGTGCTGCACTCGGCGCTGAATGACAGCGAGCGCCTCGCCGTTTGGCTGCGGGCGCGCAGTGGTGAAACCGCGATTGTGATTGGCACCCGATCGGCGCTGTTTACGCCGCTGGCACGTCCCGGCGTGATCATTATTGATGAAGAGCACGACAGTTCCTATAAACAGCAGGAAGGCTGGCGTTATCAGGCGCGCGACCTGGCGGTGTTTCGCGCCCATGAGGAAGATATCCCGATTGTAATGGGATCGGCCACGCCCGCGCTGGAAACGCTGCACAACGTGCGCAATGGCAAATATCGTCAGCTCAACCTCACCAAACGCGCCGGTAACGCTAAACCGGCGTTGCAGCAATTGATTGATCTGAAAGGACAACAACTGAAAGGCGGTCTGGCCCCAGCCCTGCTGGGCAAAATGCGTCAGCATTTACAGGCAAATAATCAGGTACTGTTGTTCCTCAACCGCCGCGGCTTCTCACCGGCCCTGATGTGCCACGACTGTGGTTGGCTAGCCGAGTGTCAACGCTGCGATCGCTACTACACGCTGCATCAGCACCATCGTCAGCTGCGTTGCCACCATTGCGACAGTCAACGCCCGTTGCCGCATCAGTGCCCACAATGTGGATCAACCCACTTGATGCCGGTGGGTGTCGGAACCGAGCAGTTAGAACAGCAGCTCGGTACGCTATTTCCCGGCGTGCCGGTGTCCCGCATCGATCGTGATACCACCAGCCGCAAAGGCGCGCTGGAGCAACACCTGGCGGATGTGCATCGCGGTGGCGCACGCATTCTGGTCGGCACGCAGATGCTGGCAAAAGGCCACCATTTCCCGGATGTTACGCTGGTTTCGTTGTTAGATGTTGATGGCGCGCTGTTCTCCGCCGATTTCCGCGCCGCTGAACGTTTCGCACAGCTCTATACTCAGGTTGCAGGCCGCGCGGGCCGTGCAGGTAAACAGGGAGAAGTGCTGTTGCAGACGCACCACCCGGAACATCCGCTGCTGCAAACCCTGTTGCATCGTGGTTATTTTGCCTTTGCCGAGCAGACGCTACTGGAGCGTCAGTCTGTGCATCTACCGCCGTGGACCAGCCATGCGCTATTTCGCGCCGAAGATATGGATAACCAGCAGGCCGCCGAGTTTCTCAATCAGTTACGTAACCTGATCGAGGCCAGCCCGTTGAAAGATCAGGCGCTGTGGCTGATGGGACCCGTTCCGGCGTTGCAACCCAAGCGCAGTGGACGCTGGCGTTGGCAGCTGTTGCTGCAACACCCATCGCGCAAACGGCTGCAGCAGCTGCTGAGTAGCTCGCTGCCACTGCTCTCAACGTTACCCGCCGCCCGTAAAGTCAAATGGACGCTGGATATTGACCCGACTGAGAGCTGAGTCGCGTCATATCTGCGAGGCGGATCGAAAAAAGTCGCACAAGTCACAATTTTTATGCAAATTAAGTAACAACACTGCCCGCGGTTCGGTTAACAATAGTGCCGACCCGACAGATGCCCGCCTTTAGTCAGAAATTCAACGCGCCGTACCGCGTCAGGAGTAAAACGTTGGACCAGAAGCAACCCTCAACCACCGCCACCATGAAAGATGTGGCTGAGAAAGCGGGCGTTTCGACCGCCACGGTTTCTCGCGCGTTGATGAACCCGGAAAAAGTCTCGGCAGCCACCCGACAGAAGGTGGAACAGGCAGTGATTGCCGTCGGGTATGCACCTCACGGTCTGGCGCGCAACGCCAAACGCGGTGAAACACAAACTATCCTCGTCATCGTGCCGGATATCTGTGATCCCTTTTTCAGCGAGATTATCCGTGGCGTAGAAGTGACCGCGGCGCAAGAGGGTTACCTGGTGTTAATTGGCGATTGCGCCCACCAGAACCAGCAGGAAAAAACCTTTCTCAACCTGATGCTGACGCGTCAGATTGATGGCATGGTGCTACTCGGTTCACAACTGCCGTTTGAGGCGGGAGTTGAAGATCAACGTAACCTGCCGCCAATGGTGATGGGTAACGAATTCGCACCTGAAATGGCGCTGCCTACGGTGCATATCGATAACCTGACCGCCGCTTTCGAGGCGGTGAATCACCTGTTGCAACTGGGCCATCGCCAGATTGCCTGCATTACCGGTCCAGAACATGTTCCGTTGTGCCAGTACCGTTTACAGGGCTACATCCAGGCGCTGCGGCGCAGTAATCTCCCGGTCGATCCCTCGCTGATTGTGCACGGTGATTTTACCTTTGAAGCCGGAGCCACGGCGCTGAAGCAGCTGATGAGTTTGCCTAACCCACCAAAAGCGCTGTTTTGTCATAGCGATTTGATGGCGCTGGGTGCCATGAACCAGGCTCGCAAGCTGGGTATGCGTATCCCTCAGGATCTCTCCGTGGTGGGTTTCGACGATATCGAACTGGCGCAATATTACGATCCCCCATTAACCACCGTTGCTCAGCCGCGCTTTGATATTGGCCGTGAAGCGATGTTGTTGCTGTTGGATGAGTTACAAGGCAAGCGCGTCAACAATGGTTCACGCTTGCTCGATGCGGAATTACGTGTGCGTGGCAGCACCGCCCCTGTCGCAAAACGTTAAAAATGACTACCTTTACAGCGCATTTTCAGCGGATTCTTAAGGCAGTCTTCGCTGGTCAAAGTTCCAGCCCTTGAGTAACATGGCGCATTCCTTGCCGGGCAATTAACAGCACATTTACAGGCCCGCATTTTTTAAAGGGTATCAGAACGAGAGTGGCACAAAGAGATTACGTAGGCCGCGGGCGTTCAACAGGGACGCGTCGCAAAAAAAGCACAGGCCGCAGCAAGAAAAGTAAGGGCGGTTCTGGCACCTCCAAACTGATGATCGTACTGGCTGCGGCTGTACTGGTCACCTTTGCCGGTGGCTTATGGTTCATCTCCCATCATAAGAAAGAAGAGTCACCGGTTATCCCGGACCATAAAGCAGCCGGTAATGGCTTACCGCCGAAGCCGGAAGAGCGCTGGAAATACATCAAAGAGCTGGAGAATCGTCAGCTCACTGTCCCTACGCCCACTGAACCTTCAGCAGGTGGCGGAATACAATCACAAACGCAGTTGACCGATGAACAACGCCAGCTACTGGAACAGATGCAGGCAGATATGCGTCAGCAGCCAACCCAGTTGAATGAAGTGCCGTGGAATGAACAAACCCCGGCGCAACGTCAACAAACGTTGCAGCGCCAACAGCAGCAGCAACAATTGCAGCGTCAGCAGCAGGTTCAGCAACAACAGTTGCAACGTCAGCAGCAAGCCCAACAGCAACAGCCGGTAACCCGCCAGCAACCCGCTCCGATTACCCGTGAGCCAGAGCCGCAAACCCGGCCACAGGAAACGGTGAAGGCGAAACCCGTCGAGAAAGCGCCGTCACAACGTTGGATGGTGCAGTGTGGTTCATTCAAAGGCACCGAGCAGGCCGAGTCTGCTCGCGCCGCGCTCGCTTTCGAAGGTTTTGAAAGCCGGATCACTACCGGTGGCGGCTGGAATCGCGTGGTCATTGGGCCATTTAAAGATCGCAGCAGCGCTGACAGCACCGTAAAACGCCTGCACAGTTCCGGTCACGGAAACTGTATTCCCCTCGCATTGGGGGGTTGAAACCCTCTCAATTTACCCCATATCAGGTTGCATGATACTCCGCGCCCGGTGCGCGGAGTCCTTTTCTACTGCAACAAGGGGTCTGCCCGTGACAACAATAGTAAGTGTGCGACGCAACGGCCAGGTAGTGATTGGCGGTGATGGCCAGGCTACTCTCGGCAATACCGTAATGAAAGGCAACGTTAAAAAAGTGCGTCGTCTTTACAACGACAAAGTGATTGCCGGTTTCGCTGGCGGCACCGCAGATGCCTTCACCCTCTTCGAACTGTTCGAACGCAAGCTGGAAATGCACCAGGGTCATCTGGTGAAGGCTGCGGTTGAGCTGGCTAAAGACTGGCGTACCGACCGGATGCTACGTCGTCTGGAAGCGCTGCTGGCAGTGGCTGACGAATCGGCTTCACTGATCATCAGCGGCAACGGTGATGTCATCCAACCAGAAAATGATCTGATTGCCATCGGTTCGGGTGGACCTTACGCCCAGGCCGCAGCACGCGCCCTGCTGGAAAATACTGAGTTGGGTGCTAAGGATATCGTGGCGAAAGCGCTCGATATCGCGGGTGATATCTGCATCTACACCAACCATAACGTTAACTTCGAAGAATTACCGTCTAAGGCGTAAGGATCAAAACCATGTCTGAGATGACTCCCCGCGAGATTGTCAGCGAACTGAATCGCTTTATTATCGGCCAGGACGGCGCAAAACGTGCTGTGGCGATTGCGCTGCGTAACCGCTGGCGTCGTATGCAGCTCGACGAAGAGCTGCGTCATGAAGTCACCCCGAAAAACATTCTGATGATCGGCCCGACCGGTGTCGGTAAAACCGAAATTGCCCGTCGCCTGGCTAAACTGGCTCATGCGCCGTTCATCAAAGTGGAAGCCACCAAATTCACCGAAGTTGGCTACGTCGGGAAAGAAGTGGACTCCATCATTCGCGATCTGACTGACGCTGCCGTAAAAATGGTGCGCATTCAGGCGATTGAGAAGAACAAATACCGTGCCGAGGAGATGGCAGAAGAGCGCATTCTCGACGTGCTGATCCCGCCGGCCAAAAATAACTGGGGCCAGCCAGAGCACGCCTCGGAACCTTCAGCCGCACGCCAGGCTTTCCGCAAGAAACTGCGTGAAGGTCAGCTGGACGATAAAGAAATTGAGATCGATCTGGCAGCCGCACCAATGGGTGTGGAGATCATGGCACCGCCGGGTATGGAAGAGATGACCAGCCAGTTGCAATCCATGTTCCAGAACCTGGGTGGTCAGAAGCAGAAGCCGCGTAAGCTGAAAATCAAAGATGCCCTGAAGCTGCTGATTGAAGAAGAAGCCGCCAAACTGGTGAACCCGGAAGAGCTGAAACAGGACGCCATCGAAGCCGTTGAACAACACGGCATCGTGTTTATCGATGAGATCGACAAAATCTGTAAACGCGGCCAGACGTCTGGCCCGGATGTCTCGCGTGAAGGTGTTCAGCGTGACCTGCTGCCACTGGTAGAAGGCTGCACCGTTTCGACCAAACACGGCATGGTGAAAACTGACCATATCCTGTTTATTGCTTCGGGTGCATTCCAGGTGGCCAGTCCGTCGGACCTGATCCCGGAATTACAGGGGCGTCTGCCGATTCGTGTGGAATTGCAGGCACTGACGGTGAATGATTTCGAGCGCATCCTGACTGAACCGAACGCCTCTGTCACCGTACAATATAAAGCGCTGATGGCAACCGAAGGTGTGAACGTTGATTTTACCGAGGATGGTATCCGTCGTATCGCCGAGGCCGCATGGCAGGTCAACGAAACCACCGAGAATATCGGTGCGCGTCGTCTGCATACCGTGCTGGAGCGTCTGATGGAAGATATCTCCTACGACGCCAGCGATCGTAACGGTGAGTCCATCACCATCGACGCTGAATATGTTGGTAAGCATCTGGACCAACTGGTGGCTGACGAAGACCTTAGCCGCTTTATCCTGTAAGTCATCGCTACAGCGAAGCCCGGCCACTGTGCCGGGCTTTTTTTTGCACAGGATATTGATGTAGCGCTTTTTTTAGCAGGTGATGATTTTGCCAACACTTGCCAGATAGCGATATACTTACCGCTCCTGTGGCAAACAGACGACATCACTATGAAATACGATACATCTGCACTCTGCGACATCTACCATGAAGAAGTGAACGTTGTTGAACCGCTTTTTTCGAACTTTGGTGGACGCACTTCATTCGGTGGCCAGATAACCACAGTGAAATGTTTTGAAGACAACGGCCTGTTGTATGACCTGCTGGAAGAGAATGGCCGGGGTCGAGTCCTGCTGGTCGATGGCGGCGGCTCGGTGCGTCGCGCGCTGGTTGATGCCGAGATGGCACGCCTGGCAGTACAAAACGAGTGGGAAGGAATTGTGGTGTACGGCTCGGTGCGTCAGGTCGACGAACTGGAAGAGCTGGAACTTGGTATTCAGGCGATTGCAGCCATCCCGGTGGGTGCCGCTGGTGAAGGTATCGGTGAGAGCGATGTGCGCGTCAACTTTGGTGGCGTGACTTTCTTTTCCGGCGATCATCTCTACGCCGACAATACCGGTATGATCCTGTCTGAAGACGCACTTGATATCGAATAGCATCGGAAACGAAAACGGGTGCCATCAGCACCCGTTGTGATAAGCCGTTCAAAGTACGCTTAGACTTCTTCCATTTTTCCCAGCAGTGCGCGTAAACGCTCCTGCCACACATGCTGTTCTTCTTTCAGCTGCTGATTTTCACGCACCAGCGCATCCTGATTGCCTGAAGATTGCTGTACTTCATTCTTCAGGTGATTGTTCTGCTCTTTCAGCTCTTCGATTTCCATCTGCAACAGGGTGATGGTATCAATCGCCTGCTGTACTTTCGCTTCCAGTTTTTCGAACACTTCAAATGACATCTTTCTGACCTCTCCTAAATCTTGCAAGGCGTTGATGGTGCTGACCAGACGCAACGCGCGCCCGTCCATGACGTGGCCAGCAACGATGTCCCGATTGTATGTAGCGCGCCCCGGCAAGTCCAGCGGCGCAAGGCTTGCGAAGGAAGTCTGTAACACTTTTCAGTTAATGCCTAAAAAAAAGCGCCACAAGGAGCATATTTTCCATCTCGTCGAGAAATTCCTTATTGGCTGTAGGGGAAATAGTGCTTAAAAAACCGCAAAAAACGCGAAAACGCGCATTTTTATGACAGACCACACAGAATTCAATTTCGCTATTTCTCGTTTATGCTCGTTAACGATAAATTTACAGCAGCCCTACAAGAGAGCTGGGTGACTCAACGGATTGAGAACAACAACTGATAAAATTTAACCTCGCTTCAGGAATGCCATTATGAGTCAGACAACGAATACGCTAACAGGTCAGTGCATCGCCGAATTTCTTGGTACCGGTTTGATTATCTTTTTCGGCGCGGGCTGTGTTGCTGCTCTGAAACTTGCCGGAGCCAGCTTCGGTCAATGGGAGATTTGTATTATCTGGGGTTTAGCTGTCTCCATGGCGGTTTATCTGAGTGCTGGGGTTTCAGGCGCTCATCTCAATCCAGCAGTGACCGTAGCGCTTTGCCTGTTCGCCAACTTTGAAGGCCGCAAAGTGCTGCCTTACATTGTGGCGCAGGTTGCCGGTGCGTTCTGTGCGGCGGCGCTGGTCTACGGTCTTTACTACAGTTTGTTTATCGATTTCGAGCAAAGCCATCAGATGGTGCGCGGCAGCGTAGACAGTCTGCAACTGGCCGGGATCTTCTCAACCTATCCCAACCCTCATATCAGTGTAGGTCAGGCATTCCTGGTTGAGATGGTTATTACCGCCGTGCTGATGGCGGTGATCATGGCGCTGACCGATGACGGTAACGGTGTGCCGCGTGGCCCAATGGCCCCGCTGCTGATTGGTCTGTTGGTTGCTGTGATTGGTGGTTCAATGGGTCCGCTCACTGGCTTCGCCCTGAACCCGGCGCGTGATTTCGGCCCGAAAGTTTTTGCATGGCTGGCAGGCTGGGGTAGCGTCGCCTTCACCGGTGGTAAAGATATTCCTTACTTCCTGGTTCCGATTTTTGGCCCGCTGGTCGGTGCCTGTCTCGGTGCCTTTGGTTACCGCGCTCTGATTGCACGACACCTGCCGAGCGTAGCAACCAGCAAGTCAGAAAGTCCGGTTGCGCATGCTGAGCAGCGTAAAGCCTAAGTTTCACATTTAGATCATCAGGAAAATCATATGACTACGACAGATAAAAAATACATCGTCGCGCTCGACCAGGGCACAACCAGTTCACGCGCCGTGATACTGGACCACGACGCGAACATCGTCGCCGTCTCTCAGCGCGAATTCACTCAGATCTACCCGAAAGCGGGTTGGGTTGAGCATGATCCGATGGATATTTGGGCATCACAAAGTTCAACCCTGGTTGAAGTGCTGGCTCACGCTAACATCCGTTCGGACGAAATCGCCGCCATTGGTATTACCAACCAACGTGAAACCGCTATCGTTTGGGACAAAGCCACCGGCAACCCGGTTTACAACGCCATCGTGTGGCAGGATCCGCGTACTGCGGATTACTGTAATAAATTGAAGAAAGAGGGTCTGGAAGAGTATATCCAGCACACCACCGGTCTGGTGATTAACCCCTACTTCTCCGGCACCAAAGTGAAGTGGATTCTCGATAACGTTGAAGGTGCGCGTGAGCGTGCAAAACGTGGCGAGTTGCTGTTCGGTACGGTGGATACCTGGCTGGTATGGAAAATGACCCAGGGCCGTGTGCACATCACCGACCACACCAACGCCTCTCGTACCATGATGTACAACATTCACAAGCTGGAGTGGGATGAGCGTATGCTCGAAATCCTCGACATTCCGCGTGAAATGTTGCCAGAAGTAAAAGGTTCATCTGAAATCTACGGCCAGACCAACATTGGTGGTAAAGGCGGTACGCGTATTCCAATCGCAGGTATTGCGGGTGACCAACAGGCAGCGTTGTACGGCCAACTGTGCGTTCAACCGGGTATGGCGAAAAACACCTACGGCACCGGTTGCTTTATGTTGATGAACACCGGCACTGAAGCGGTAACCTCGACCCACGGTTTGTTGACCACCATCGCCTGTGGCCCGCGTGGTGAAGTGAACTATGCGCTGGAAGGTGCGGTGTTTATCGGTGGTGCGGCGATTCAGTGGCTGCGTGACGAGATGAAGCTGTTCAGCGATGCCGCTGACTCCGAATATTTCGCGCAGAAAGTCAAAGACAGCAACGGCGTATATATGGTGCCCGCCTTTACCGGCCTCGGTGCTCCGTATTGGGACCCGTATGCTCGCGGTGCCATTTTCGGTCTGACCCGTGGTGTTAACGGTAACCACATTATTCGCGCTACCCTGGAGTCGAT
Source organism: Pantoea sp. X-Soil-TKNS-1279 (assembly GCF_059730565.1). Taxonomy (NCBI): domain Bacteria; kingdom Pseudomonadati; phylum Pseudomonadota; class Gammaproteobacteria; order Enterobacterales; family Erwiniaceae; genus Pantoea; species Pantoea sp. X-Soil-TKNS-1279. The sequence continues at coordinate 4,205,100 of NZ_AP035948.1, forward strand.
TGCCTTCCAGACGCGTGATGTGCTGGAAGCGATGCAGAACGACGCTAACACCCGCCTGCAATCTTTGCGCGTGGATGGTGGTGCCGTTGCCAACAACTTCCTGATGCAGTTCCAGGCCGATATCCTTGGCACCCGTGTGGAGCGTCCGGAAGTGCGTGAGGTCACCGCGTTGGGTGCAGCGTATCTGGCCGGTCTGGCGGTCGGTTTCTGGAATGACCTGGAAGAAGTGCGTTCCAAAGCCGTCATTGAACGTGAATTCCGTCCGAGCATTGAAACCACCGAGCGTAATTTCCGTTACGCTGGCTGGAAGAAAGCCGTGGCTCGCTCTCAGGCCTGGGAAGAACAGGACGATTAATGCCCCTTCGACCCGCGGCTCCCTGCCGCGGGTTTTTCCCGCCGCTTTTCCCCGCTGTGCTACACTGCCCGCCTGTTTTTTGTCAGGTGCAGACCATGAAACGAGAACTCGCGATTGAATTTTCCCGCGTTACCGAAGCCGCCGCGCTGGCGGGCTATCACTGGTTAGGACGCGGCGACAAGAATGCTGCCGACGGCGCTGCTGTCAACGCCATGCGTATTATGCTGAACACCATCAATATCGACGGCCAGATTGTGATCGGTGAAGGCGAAATCGATGAAGCGCCGATGCTGTACATCGGCGAAAAAGTCGGAACCGGCCAGGGCGATGCCGTCGATATCGCCGTCGATCCGATTGAAGGCACGCGTATGACCGCACTGGGCCAGGCCAATGCGCTGGCAGTGCTGGCGGTGGGTGATAAAGGCAGCTTCCTGCATGCACCTGATATGTACATGGAAAAATTGATTGTCGGACCGGGCGCACAAGGCGCTATCGATCTCAACCTACCGCTGGAAACTAACCTGAAGAATATCGCCGCAGCGCTGGGCAAAGCGCTCAGTCAGCTAACGGTGTCGATTCTGGCGAAACCGCGCCACGATGCGGTGATTGCGCAGTTGCAGCAACTCGGTGTACGTGTGTTTACTTTCCCGGATGGCGATGTCGCAGCATCGATTCTGACCTGTATGCCCGACAGCGAAGTCGATGTCATGTATGGCATTGGCGGTGCGCCGGAAGGTGTGGTATCCGCCGCGGTGATCCGTGCACTGGATGGCGATATGCAGGCGCGTTTGCTGCCGCGCCATCAGGTCAAAGGTGACAGCGAGGAGAATCGCCGCCTTGGTGAGCAGGAATTGGAACGCTGTGCCGCGATGGGCATTGAAGCGGGTAAAGTGCTGACCCTGGAACAAATGGCGCGTAACGATAACGTGATTTTTGCCGCCACCGGCATCACTACCGGCGACTTACTTAAAGGCATTACCCGTAAAGGTAACATCGCCACCAGTGAAACCCTGCTGATTCGCGGTAAATCCCGTACCATTCGCCGCATCCAGTCGATCCATTATCTGGACCGTAAAGACGCGGCGCTGCATCCGTTTATCCTGTAACCGTCTGCTTGCCGCTCTCGGGATGGCGTGAGAGCGGCCACCAGCACAGTAACATCACCAGCGCTGTAACGAACATCAGCATGCCGAGGCTGAACTGATCGCGCTGCGGCATCAACGCTGACAGCCACGCCACCAGACCGGAACCGAGGTTCTGTAAACCGCCAATTAGCGCACCGGCGCTGCCAGCCAGCCACGCATACGGCTCCATCGCGCCGGAAGTTGCCAGCGGAAACAGCATCCCTGCGCCGAAGAAAAACAGCGCCGCAGGCACCAGCAACGTCCAGATGTTCATCACGCCAAACCAGGACGGCACCCACATCATCAAGCCTGCCAGCAGGCAACTGTTTACGCCATACCACATCAGCATGTGCCAGGATTTCTGCTCGCGCCCGGCAAACCAGGCACCGAAGAAAGCCGCCGGGATCGGCAGAATAAACAGGATACTGACCGTCAAACCATCCAGACCGAGCACACCCCCCAGCAGCACGCCACAACTGGCTTCAAATACCGCGATCCCCGCCAGCGCACCAATCAGCAGCAGCAGATAACGGACGAAGTTACCATCACTGAGCAGGGTGGCGTAGCGCCGCATAAAAGGTGTCACCGCCGTTTCGGTCGGTCGGGTTTCCGGTAACCAGCGCGCCATCGCCAGCGTCACGCCAACGCACAACAACAGCAGGAAAGCGAAACAGGCATGCCAGCCAAATAATTTGGTCATCAGCGCCCCGATCACCGGGGCCAGCAACGGACTGACCAGAATTCCCATGTTCAGTAAGCTATTGGCCTGCCGTAACGCCACACCGGCATACAAATCGCGCGGCATGGTACGCGCCATCACACCGGCCACGCCGGTACCCAATCCCTGAATCGCGCTGCCCAGCACCAGGATATGCAGCGAGGGAGCGAACAATGCGATCAACGCGCCCGCAGCAAAGATCGTCATCCCGGCAAGGATCACTGGTCGCCGCCCGATGCTATCTGACAGCGGACCATAGATCAGTTGCGATCCACCATAGGTCATTAAGTAGCCCGCCATCACCTGCTGCATCGCGCCACTGTGCACGCTGAGCGCATCCGCCATGATTGCCATAGCGGGTACATAGATGGTTTGCGCCATCTGTCCGACAGCGACCAGCACAATCAGCATCAACAGCAGCAGGCGGTTTTCCGTTTTAGATATCAACATGGAACAAAATGTCTGCCTGATAAACAAAGTAAAGACAGCAGTAAAAAAGGCTGGCCGTCATGAATGGCGGCAAAAATATCAGGATTCGATGACAAAGCGAGGGTTGAGTACAAAGCAGTTGCCCGATCATCGTCAAGCTGCGACACCAGCTTGTAAAGCGTCCGCTACAGTTGAAGCTAAGTGCGCTGCATTTGTCGCTGAGAGCCATTTACCCCCGTAAAGACTGGAAATCTTCCCGGCTGCTGACGAAGATAGTGACATGCCTGAAAAATCAACAATAAGGAGTGAGCATGGCAGAGTGGGTCAATGCTGAAGTACAAGAGGTGAAAAACTGGACCGATGCCCTGTTCAGCCTGCGCGTGCGGGCGCCGATCGATCCTTTTATTGCCGGGCAATTTGCCAAACTGGCGCTGGAAATCGACGGTGAACGCGTGCAGCGTGCCTATTCTTACGTCAATGCACCGCAGGACCCGCTGCTGGAGTTCTATCTGGTGACGGTACCAGAAGGCAAACTCAGCCCAAGGCTCCAGGCACTGCGTCCCGGTGATCAGCTGATGGTGACCAAAGAAGCCTCCGGTTTTTTTGTGCTGGATGAGATCCCCGATTGTCAGACGCTGTGGATGCTGGCAACCGGCACCGCGATTGGTCCCTATCTGTCGATTCTGCAACAAGGGGACGGACTGGAACGTTTTGAGAATATCGTGCTGGTGCATGCGGCTCGCCTTGCCGCCGATCTCAGTTTTCTGCCCCTGATGCAGCAATTGCAGCAACGTTATCAGGGCAAATTACGCATTGAGACGGTGGTCAGCCGTGAACAGATTGCAGGTTCGCTGCACGGACGGGTCCCTCAGCTGATCGAAAGTGGGGAACTGGAGCGGTCGGTCGGGTTATCGATGGATGCCGAGAGCAGTCACATCATGTTGTGCGGCAATCCGCAAATGGTACGCGACACCCAACAATTGCTGAAAGACAGCCGCGATATGCGTAAACATTTCAAACGTAAACCCGGGCATATGAGCAGCGAACACTACTGGTAAGATTCACCACGAATAATGACAGTTTTTTACCGGCGTGGGTTTTGACTTTCGCCGGTAAAAACCGTTCTAATCGTGGCCTACGTTATTGGGTTAGGACCGAAGCAATGAAGAATTTGCCAGGCGCGTTGCTGCTCAGCCTCGCACTGACATTTCCCGTCTGGGCAGACGACACACCACCACAGGATCGCAGCGATCATCTGCCTGCTGCCCCCTATTTGCTCCCTGGTGCGCCCACCTTTGATATGACCATTGCGCAGTTTCGTGAAAAGTACAATGCCGCCAATCCTGACTTGCAGTTGCTGGAGTATCGCGCTATCGACAGTCGCGATGACAAAAGCAGTCTGACGCGTGCTGCCAGCAAAATCAACGAAACGCTGTACGCCTCCACGGCCCTGGAGCAAGGCACCGGGAAGATCAAAACCCTGCAAATTACCTGGCTCCCGCTACCCGGTCCCGACGAGAAGAATGCCCAGGAAAAGGCGATGGCCTACATGACTGCCCTGCTACGCTTTTTCTCTCCCGGCTTATCAGCGGAAGATGGACGCAAAAAACTCGATTCGCTGCTCAGTGCAGGCAAAGGTTCACGCTATTTTGCCCGTAATGAAGGTGCGTTGCGTTTTGTCGTTGCCGACAATGGCGACAAGGGTTTGACCTTCGCCGTCGAGCCGATAAAACTGGCACTCGCCACCCCCTGATCACCCCGGCAAAAATGACGAAAAGCAAAGCCAGCAGCATATTTGATCTCTATACTGTCTGGCAGACATCGCTGCCACTGAGCAGCGCTATTTCATGAATCGCGTTATGCGGAGGAAAGAATGCGACATCCACTGGTTATGGGTAACTGGAAACTGAACGGCAGCAAGCACATGACGGAAGAGCTGATCGCAGGTTTGCGTAAAGAGCTGTCAGGTGTTGAGGGTTGCGGCGTGGCAATTGCACCACCGGCACTTTACCTTGGCCAGGCGAAACATGCCATTTCCGGTAGCCACATTGCGCTGGGTGCTCAGAACGTGGACGTCAACCTGTCTGGTGCTTTCACCGGCGAAACTTCAGCTGACATGCTGAAGGATATCGGTGCTAAATACATCATCATCGGCCACTCTGAGCGTCGTACTTATCACAAAGAAAGCGATGAATTTATCGCGAAGAAATTCGCTGTGCTGAAAGCCGCAGGTCTGGTACCGGTGCTGTGCATTGGTGAAACTGACGCAGAGAATGAAGCAGGCAAAACAGAAGAAGTCTGCGCACGTCAGATCGATGCAGTGCTGGAAACTCAGGGTGCGGAAGCCTTCCAGGGTGCCGTGATTGCCTACGAACCAGTATGGGCGATTGGTACCGGCAAGTCAGCCACTCCGGCGCAGGCGCAGGCGGTACACAAATTTATTCGTGACCATATTGCGAAGAAAGATGCCGCAGTTGCTGCTCAGGTTATCATTCAGTACGGCGGTTCTGTAAACGATAAAAATGCCGCAGAGCTGTTTACTCAGCCGGACATCGATGGTGCGCTGGTTGGTGGTGCATCGCTGAAAGCTGACGCCTTTGCCGTGATCGTCAAAGCCGCAGCGGCAGCGAAAAACGCCTGAGTATTCTGATATCTGACGAGGCGGCTGATGAGCCGCCTTTTTTATTGCAGAATCTGGCAGCGATGATCCTGCAATTCCTCTGCCGAGCCGCTATTTAATCGAGTCCAGTTACGTTCAATTGCCATCAACGCCAGACGACCATCCGGTAACGCAGCCAGCGCCATGCCGTATTTACCCATCTCCGAACGGGCGTCAGGGACTTCCGTTGCCAGACGAATAAAAACACTCTGCTGTGCCAGTTGCGTAGCTGTCAGGGTACGGATCTGATAACGGTGGTTTTGCAGCACTTCACTTTGCCATTGCTCGTTAAGCTGTGGAGCCAGCAAATCCAGCCGCTGACGCACATCTGGTCGCAAGCAAGAAATATGAATATGTAGCTGATTTTGCGTGCGTCCATATTGCGAATTAATCGCCAGCGATAGCGCGCTATCCTCAATAGGTTTACCACGGCGCTGTGCCAGCAATACCCGCTCATGCCAGGCATCCGCAAACAGATTTGGCGTGTTCGGGTTCAACAACAGTGGGCTTTCCATTCCGGTGATTTTTTCGATTGGCATCAGCAGATATTGCAAAGGGCCATTGAGATCTTTCAGCGTAACGTAACCTTTTGCCACATCCACCCGCTGACAGGGTGCGGGGTCGCCTTTTTGCGTCATGCCTGGCAGGCACTTCTCGCTGATGATTTGCCACAAGGCATTAGAATTTTTCTGGAAGTGTCCGGCGGCCAGCAATAAACCGGCAACCACAACGGCAAGCAGTAAGATAATCAGACTCAGGGCACGGCGGCTTCCCTGCATGGCTCGATCCTCTGTTCATCATCTGCCTGCATCCTCGCCTGTCGCGTGACGAATGTCACGGACTTTCACCACGCCAGAAAAGCAAAACGGCCAGCTTGCGCTGACCGTGATAAGACGATGGCAAAACGATTACGGTTTCATAATCTGATCGTAAGTTCCGCCATCGGAGAAGTGGGTTTTCTGTGCTTTATCCCAGCCACCGAATTTGCTGTCGATAGTAAACAGTTTTACCGGCGCGAAGGTGCTGGCAAATTTCTTCGCCACCGCTTCATCGCGTGGACGGTAGAAGTTTTCCGCAGCGATGGTCTGTCCTTCCGGCGAGTAGAGATATTTCAGGTACTCTTCCGCGACTTTGCGTGTGCCCTGCTCGTCTACCACTTTATCCACCACCGACACCGTGGGTTCTGCGAGGATCGATTCGCTCGGGGTGATGATTTCAAACTTATCTTTACCCAGCTTGTTAACCGCCAGATAAGCTTCGTTTTCCCAGGCGATCAGCACGTCACCAATGCCACGTTCTACAAAGGTGTTGGTCGCGCCTCGCGCACCGGAATCCTGCACTTCAACGTTCTTGAACAGCGCTTTGACATACGCCTGAGCTTTAGCCTGATCGCCGTTGTTTTGATCTAATGCCCAGCCCCAGGCCGCGAGATAGTTCCAGCGCGCGCCGCCGGAGGTTTTCGGGTTTGGTGTAATCACCGAGACACCCGGTTTGATTAAATCGCCCCAGTCGTGGATCCCTTTCGGGTTCCCTTTGCGCACCAGGAAGACAATGGTAGAGGTGTAAGGTGCAGAGTTATCTGGCAGGCGTTTGATCCAGTTCTTATCAATACGGCCTCGCTCGGCAATGGCATCAACGTCGGACTGCAACGCCAGCGTCACCACGTCGGCACGGATTCCGTTAATGACCGAGGTGGCTTGTTTGCCAGACCCTCCATGTGACTGGCGGATCACCACGTTGTCGCCGGTTTCCTGTTTGTAATGTGCGCTAAACGCTTTGTTGTACTGCTCATACAGTTCACGCGTCGGATCGTAAGACACGTTTAACAGCTGAATATCCTTTGCCAGAACACTGGTAGAAGCCAGTAACAGGGTGACACCAATACTCCACTTGTTCATTGCTTGCTCTCCGAAGTCGTTATAGAACAAGACTGACACAAACTAATCCACGGATTAAAGAATTAAAAATAAGCTGTTATAACCGAGGGGAATATAAGCAGAGATAAAAAAGGCGCGTTCAATAACGCGCCTGATTTTTTTGATTAGTAGAGTTTTTTCGCGGTATCCAGCCAGTCACGTTTGAACGGACGCTTCATGTTTTCAATCGCGTCAATGATGTCATGATGCACCATCTTCTCGTTCTGGATGCCGACACAGCGGCCACCGTAGCCCTGCAACAGCAGCTCGATAGAGTAAGCACCCATACGCGACGCCAGGATGCGGTCATAAGCGCAAGGCGCGCCGCCACGCTGAATGTGGCCCAGTACGGTCGCACGCGTTTCGCGTTTGGTTTCCGCTTCAATGTAATGCGCCAAATCGTCGATATCACAGATATGTTCAGTGATCGCCACGATGGCATGTTTTTTACCTTTGGCGATACCGGCTTTGATTTCGGCAACCAGTTCTTCACGGGTATACGGAATTTCTGGCAGCACGATGAACTCACAACCGCCAGCAATCGCCGCCGCCAGCGTCAGGTCACCACAGTAGCGGCCCATCACTTCTACGATCGAAATGCGTTGATGTGAAGAAGAGGTATCGCGCAGACGGTCAATCGCTTCAACGACGGTTTCCAACGCGGTGAAATAACCGATGGTGTAGTCAGTACCGGCCACATCGTTATCAATGGTGCCCGGCAAGCCAATGCACGGGAAACCCATTTCTGTCAGGCGCTTAGCACCCATGTAAGAACCGTCACCGCCAATCACCACCAACGCATCAATCCCGCGCTTTTTCATATTTTCGATGGCAACCTGACGGACTTCTTCGTTACGAAATTCCGGGAAGCGCGCAGAGCCGAGGAAGGTACCACCACGGTTGATCATGTCGGAGACACTGTAGCGATCAAGGTTGATCATCCGGTCTTCATAGAGTCCCAGATAGCCGTCGTAGATACCAAAAACTTCAAGTCCTTCACTCAGCGCGGAACGTACGACTCCGCGAATGGCTGCGTTCATGCCTGGGGCGTCGCCGCCGCTGGTCAGTACTCCGATTTTTTTGATCATGACAACCTCTGGATTGTTCAAAGCTAGGGATTATTCTCGCCAGTGCCTCTGCGGTAACCAGCTCGCGATCGCACGGCCTTATAGTTGTGAGATAGTATATCAAAGGCTGAATGCTGAATTGATTCAGGTCAGACAAGTTTTCGCTATTTTTTTACAAAGTTGTTAGCGTTACGTCATTTTTATAACTTAACGGCATGATTATTAAGTATTAAAACTGGAAAAAGCCTTGTTGATTTTCTGGCACTACCGAACAAGGGTCCTGGTGGATTATCACATCTGAACCGGGAAACTTGTCGCGAATCGCCCGCTCAATCTGGTCGGCGACCTTATGTGCCTGAACCAGCGGCAGGTGATCATCCATCTCCAGATGCAGCTGGATAAAACGCGTTGGACCGGACTGACGGGTGCGCAGATCATGTGCGCCACGTACGCCGGGCCAGTTGGCAATCACACCGATGATCGCCTGACGTTCTTCTTCCGGTAAAGCACGATCCAGTAACGACTGCACCGCCTCATAGCCCATGCGCAACGCGTTATAAAGGATATATACGCCAATCCCCAGCGCAAACAACGCATCAGCCCGTGCAAAACCATAGCTGGCTAACCCCAGAGCCATCAGAATCGCACCGTTCATAATCACATCAGACTGGTAATGCAACATATCTGCGCGAATCGCCTGGCTACGGGTATGTCTTACCACCCAGCGCTGAAAAGTGACCAGCACCAACGTAGAACCGAGTGCAATTAACGTAACCACAATACCCACCAACGGCGCATGCAGGGTTTCTGGTGAGGCCAGATGCTGGATACCGGTCAGAAACAGGAACAATGCCGAACCCGAAATAAACATGCTTTGCGCCAGCGCGGCCAGTGATTCGGCTTTACCGTGACCAAAAGTGTGGTCCTCATCAGCAGGTTGCAGTGAATAACGCACCACCAGCAAATTGGTGAGTGACGCGGCGATATCTACCAGTGAGTCCACCAGGCCCGCCAGCACGCTGACCGAACCGGTGTACCACCAGGCAAAAATTTTCACCACGAGTAACGATATTGCCATCACCGTAGCAGCCAGTGCTGCACGCTTCACCAGTTTTGCGTAAGATTTTTCCATACCAATGCCTCACGGACGCGCGCGTCATCTCTGAATGGCACAAGTTTATCATTTGCGGTTTAGCGCTGCCTGAATTGGCCGTTTATTAGGGAGCTTAATCGACAGATAAAAAAAACCCCGCCATCATGGCGGGGAAGACAGGGATGGTGTCTATGGCAAGGAAAACAGGGATACTATGTTACTGGTTACTGCTGGTACTACTCACTGCTTGCAGCGGTGATGATGGCTGCAATTCTGAAAGCCGGCGCATTTCATTAAGACGCCGCTCATAATTCTTCTGCACTGTCGCTTGCTGGGCAGGCGTTAGCAGGTGGTACATCTGGTTACGAACCCGAGCCATCACAATGTTTTGCTCTACCTGGGCTTGGGCAATTTTTTCTGCCTGCAAGCGGATGGCCGATTCGTTAAATTTGTCTGCAATGACAAGGTCATGCATGGTTTCTATATCCTGAAAGCTGACAGCGGGACGCTCCAGGCGCGCTTGTTGCATCAGGTCTCGCATTTGTTGCCGTTGCTGTTCAGTCAATTCAATGCCATCAAACATGTGGCTTTGCGGATTTTGCGTCATACTGCCTGTCGTCAATCCGCCATTTTGATGCATCTCGTCAATCGTCGTCTCCGCAGCTCCTGCGCTGACGTAACTGAGAACCATCGCTGAGGCAATGACGACGGCGGTTAAGTTGCGCATCGTTACCCCCAGTTCGTTCCGTTTTGCGATTCAACGAGGGCTAGTGTACGGCGATAGCTGCAAACATCCGTCAGGGGGTGTAAAACTACGTAAAGCGTTGGATTGGCAACATAGGAACACGGTATTTTGCCTGCGGAGGGCAATAAAAAATGAATAAGATCCTGTTGGTTGATGATGACCGCGAATTGACTTCGCTGCTTAAAGAACTGCTTGAAATGGAAGGTTTTGAGGTAATGGTTGCCAGCGATGGCGAGCAGGCACTCAACCTTCTTGATAACACCGTAGACCTGTTGCTGCTTGATGTCATGATGCCGAAAAAGAACGGCATCGATACGCTGAAAGAACTACGTCAGCAACACCAGACTCCGGTGATTATGTTGACCGCCCGTGGGAGTGAACTGGATCGCGTCCTTGGCCTTGAATTGGGCGCGGATGACTATCTGCCAAAACCTTTTAATGATCGTGAATTAGTCGCGCGTATCCGTGCCATTCTGCGTCGTTCCAACTGGAGTGAGCAGCAACAGCAGCACGACAACAGCTCGCCAACGCTGGAAGTGGATTGCTTGCGCCTGAATCCAGGTCGCCAGGAGGCCAGTTTCGATAATGAAACACTGGATCTCACCGGTACTGAGTTCACCCTGCTTTATCTGCTGGCACAGCATCTTGGCCAGGTGGTTTCACGCGAACATCTCAGCCAGGAAGTGCTGGGTAAGCGCCTGACACCGTTTGATCGTGCCATCGATATGCATATTTCTAACCTACGTCGTAAATTACCGGAACGTCGTGATGGTCATCCGTGGTTTAAAACCCTGCGCGGACGTGGCTACCTGATGGTTTCGGCATCATGATTGGAAGTTTGACCACCCGCATCTTCGCCATCTTCTGGCTTACCCTGGCGCTGGTGTTGATGCTGGTATTAATGGTACCTAAACTCGACTCGCGTCAGATGACCTCGCTGCTGGAAAGTGAGCAGCGGCAAGGCATCATGATTGAACAGCATGTTGAAGCAGAACTGTCGCAGGACCCACCGAATGATTTGATGTGGTGGCGTCGGTTATTCCGCGCAATTGAGAAATGGGCACCGCCAGGCCAACGGCTGCTGCTGGTGACCAGTGAAGGGCGCGTAATTGGTGCCCAGCACAACGAAATGCAGGTTATCCGCAACTTTATTGGTCAGTCCGACAATGCAGATCATCCGCAGAAGAAAAAGTATGGACGGGTTGAGATGGTCGGTCCCTTTGCCGTGCGTGATGGCGAAGATAACTACCAGCTGTATCTCATCCGTCCCGCCACCAGTTCACAACTCGATTTCGTCAATCTGTTGTTTGATCGTCCGTTGCTGCTGCTCATCGTCACCATGCTGATCAGCTCCCCGCTATTGTTGTGGCTGGCATGGAGTCTGGCGCGCCCGGCGCGCAAGCTTAAGCATGCCGCGGATGAAGTGGCGAGCGGAAACTTGCGGCAACACCCGGAACTGGAATCGGGACCACAGGAGTTTCTTGCCGCAGGTTCAAGCTTCAACCAGATGGTGAGCGCACTTGAGCGCATGATGACAGCCCAACAACGCCTGCTGTCGGACATCAGCCATGAGTTACGTACACCGCTCACGCGTTTGCAATTAGCCACCGCGCTTCTGCGCCGACGTCACGGAGAAGGCAAAGAACTGGAGCGTATTGAAACCGAAGCCCAGCGTCTGGATGGGATGATTAACGACCTGCTGGTGCTGTCGCGCACCCAGCATAAAAACGCGTTAGTCAGCGAAGCGATGAAAGCCAATCAGCTGTGGAATGATGTGCTGGAAGATGCCAAATTCGAAGCGGAGCAGATGGGTAAACGTATGGATGTGCCCTATCCGCCGGGACCCTGGCCTCTGTATGGCAACCCCCATGCGCTGGAAAGTGCGTTGGAAAACATTGTACGCAATGCGCTGCGTTATTCGCACACCCACATCAGCGTCAGTTTCTCGGTGGATATCGAGGGCATTACCGTTCATGTAGATGATGATGGCCCAGGCGTTAGCCCGGAAGATCGTGAGCAAATTTTCCGCCCGTTCTACCGCACTGATGAGGCACGCGATCGTGAATCTGGTGGCACCGGCCTCGGTCTGGCAATCGTCGAAACCGCGGTGCAACAACATCGTGGTTGGGTGAAAGCCGATGACAGCCCACTTGGTGGTCTGCGTCTGACGCTCTGGTTACCGTTGTACTCCGCCCGGCAATAATTTGTTATGCTTCGGCCCTCGTTCCCGGGGGCCTTATGCTAAACATCGTTTTATTTGAACCTGAAATCCCGCCTAACACCGGCAATATCATCCGTCTCTGCGCCAATACCGGTTTTCAGCTGCACCTGATTCACCCACTGGGTTTTGGCTGGGATGATAAGCGTCTGCGTCGTGCCGGGCTGGATTACCACGAATTCACCGCCATCAAACATCATACCGATTACGCAGCATTCGTTGCGGCTGAAGCTCCACAGCGGTTATTTGCGCTCACGACCAAAGGCACCCCGGCGCACAGCGCCGTACGCTATCAGACGGGGGATTATCTGGTGTTTGGACCGGAAAGCCGTGGCTTACCCGCCGACATTCTTAACGCGCTACCACCGGAGCAAAAGATTCGCATCCCGATGATGCCGGAAAGTCGCAGCATGAATCTGTCGAACGCGGTGTCAGTGGTGGTATACGAAGCGTGGCGCCAGTTGGATTATGCTGGCGCACTGATCAAGAGCTAGATGCCGTCGCCGTATTCAAAACCCGGCGAGCCATTGAAGTGTTGGTCCATATCCATCGAAGGCTTATCGCTGGCAGGCTTACCGACAATACGTGCCGGAACGCCTGCGGCGGTGGTATGCGGCGGCACCGACTGGAGCACCACAGAACCGGCACCAATTTTGGCCCCGCGTCCCACTTCAATATTGCCAAGAATTTTAGAACCCGCACCAATCATCACCCCTTCACGAATCTTCGGATGGCGATCGCCGCTGGTTTTGCCGGTACCACCCAGCGTGACGTTTTGCAGGATAGAGACATCGTTCTCCACCACTGCGGTTTCACCGATAACGATGCCAGTGGCGTGGTCGAGCATGATGCCATGACCAATGCGCGCTGCCGGGTGAATATCGACAGCAAAAGAAACCGAGATTTCATTTTGCAGATAGACGGCCAGCGCACGGCGACCTTCCTTCCACAACCAATGGCCAATGCGATAAGCCTGAAGGGCGTGGAAGCCTTTCAGGTACAGCAGCGGTGTGGAATATTTGTCGACCGCCGGGTCACGCTGGCGCACCGCCTGGATGTCGTATGCAGCCGACACGATCATCGACGGGTCTTCGCGATAGGCTTCCTCCACCACTTCGCGAATCGCGATGGCAGGCATAATCGGGTTAGCCAGTTTGTTCGCCAGCATGTAGCTGAGCGCGCTACCGAGGTTTTCGTGCTTGAGCAACGTCGCATGGAAAAAACTGGCCAGCATGGGTTCACAATCAGCCAGCGCTCTGGCTTCCGCTTTGATGTTGTTCCAGACCAGTTCTAACTCTTCAGACGACATTGCTGTGTACTCCCGATAAAAAAAGCGCCTGAGGGGCGCTCCAGGTGATAAGGCTGGGCATGCTGCTTCAGCTTTGGCTGTTTTCGTCCTTCCGTGCACGGCCAAGTAAACTCAATGCTGCCTCTCGCGCTGATTTTTCGCAATATAATACCTGATAAATCTGCTCGGTTATTGGCATCTCCACCCCAACACGCGCAGCTAATGCTCTGACTTCTTTGGTATTTCTGTAACCTTCTACAACTTGTCCGATAATGCGTTGCGCCTCATCCACGTTCTCGCCCTGTCCCAGCATCATGCCGAAACGACGATTGCGTGACTGATTATCGGTACAGGTCAATACCAGGTCGCCAAGCCCCGCCATCCCCATAAATGTGGTCGGATCGGCCCCGAGAGCAGCGCCAAGTCGGCTCATCTCCGCCAGGCCACGAGTAATCAACGCCGTGCGGGCATTCGCGCCAAAGCCGATACCATCAGAGATGCCAGCGCCGATAGCAATGACGTTTTTGACCGCACCGCCCAGTTGCACACCGATAAAATCGGGGTTGTTGTACACCCGGAAGCTTTTCCCGCAATGCAACTTTTGCTGCAAATCGTCAGCAAACTGCGCATCCGTCGCGGCCAGTGCGATGGCTGTGGGTAAACCTGCCGCCAGTTCTTTGGCGAAGGTCGGTCCAGAGATCACCGCCAACGGGATATCATCCCCCAGGATTTCACGCGCCACATCTTGCAACAGACGCCCGGTTTCTTTCTCCAGCCCCTTCGTCGCCCAGACAATACGTGAGTCTGCGTGTAAATGTGGCTTAAGTTGCATCAGAACGTCACCGAAGACATGGCTCGGCACTACCACCAGCAGATCGCGGCTGGCGTTAACCACTTGGGCTAAGTCCGCTTCAGGAACGAGATTGTCGGGGAAAGGTACATCGGGCAGAAAAGCGGTGTTGCAACGGTCGGACTGAAGTTGCGCGACACTTGAAGGGTTATGGCCCCAGAGCAAAACCGGGTGGCCATTGCGCGCCAGCGTGATGGCGAGTGCGGTGCCGTACGAGCCGGCACCGAGGACGCTAATTGAAGCGTTGCGTGTAGTCATCAGGCATCCTGATGTGGTGCGTCGCCTTCACTCTGCTGCTGTTGCAGATAATTCATGAACAGCGCATCAAAGTTGACTGGCGCCAGGTTGAGTTGCGGGAAAGTACCGCGAGAAACCAGGCTGGTGATGCATTCACGCGCATACGGGAACAGAATGTTCGGGCAGTATGCACCAAGGCAATGCGCCATCTGAGTGCCCTCGATACCGCTGATGGTGAAGATACCCGCCTGCTGAACTTCGCACAGGAATGCAGTTTCTTCGCCGACGCTGGCGGTCACGGTCACACGCAGCACCACTTCATAGACTTCATCAGCCAGCTGAGAGGACGCGGTGTCCAGATCCAGCTTCACTTCCGGTTCCCACTCTTTCTGGAACACCTGAGGCGCGTTTGGCGCTTCGAAAGAGACGTCTTTAGTGTAAACACGTTGAATCTGGAACTGCATTTCGTTGGTGCTATGTTCTGACATGTTACAAAATCCTGTGAGTTAGAATTGTGTGGCCGTAAGTTATGCCTGTAATAAGGGATCAAGTCCCTGGCGCCCATCCAGCGCAAAGAGATCATCGCAGCCACCAATGTGCTGCGCATCAATAAAGATCTGTGGCACCGTCGTTCTGCCGCTGCGTTGAATCATCTCTTCACGTTTCACCGCATCCCCATCGATAGGAAGCTCCTGAAACGTCACACCTTTCTGATTCAGCAACGCCTTTGCCCGGTGGCAATAGGGGCAGGTCGCTTTGGTGTAAATCTCAACATTAGCCATGCAGTTACCTCTGCGAATTATTTACCGCGTACCAGCGGCAGGTTTTCACCGCTCCAGCCGCTCACGCCGTCTTTAAGGACAGATACCTGCGTGAAGCCAGCTGCGCTCAGCTGTGCTGCCGGTTCGCCAGCGCTCTGGCCCGTGGCACATACCACAATTATGGGCTGAGACTTATGCTTTTCCAGCTCGCCAAAGCTGCCTTTTTTGATGTCTGCCGCCGCTACATTCAGCGCCCCAGAAATGTGTCCTTTGCGGTAGTCGTCGCGCGAACGAACATCTACCACCACCGCGTCCTCTTTGTTAATCAGACGCGTCGCTTCGCCACGGCTGATAGTTTTTACTTTAGAGAACATACCTTTAACGGTGGTTACAATCACCAGAACGAGTAACACAACCCATGCCAGACTGAGGATGGGGTGATTGCTTGCAAACTGCATAATTTCTTGCATGAGGGGTAACGACTCCAGACCGGGCTAATAAGCTAAAACAAGGGTTCTGAGTATACCTGCGCCACCTCGCATGTACAGTCGCTAAGGGGTCAGAGTTACGATTTGTGCGTCATTTTCCAAAAAAAGTGTTCTAATCGCAAAATTGAGACAAAGTTTATGCTTGTAAGCTGATGGCCGACATGTTTGGAAAAGCAAAACCCGGCCCGGTAAACTGGTAAGCGGCTGTTCATCGTGGAATAATTAGCGACTATGAAGGGAAAAGCGATTGTTTTACCAACAAGGACCTGTCACAACGGCCCAGCGCATCCGTTGTCATCACGCTGGTCCGCACTCTCCCTCAGCCTGCTCTGTGCGGGCGCTCTGTTATTGCCGCCCCTTGCGCACAGTGACGATGACAGCAAATCTCAGTTGAAATCCATTCAGCAGAATATTGCCGAAAAAGAGAAAAGTGTTCAGGCACAAAAACAGCAGCGCAGCAAACTGCTGAATCAGCTGGAAAGCCAGGAAAAAGTGATTGCGCAGGCCAGTCGCCAGTTACGCGAAACCCGCAACAGCCTGAGCGCGCTCGACAACGACATAACCCAACTCAACACCTCCATCGCCCGGCTGGAAAAACAGCAAGCGCAGCAGGAAAAATTGCTGGCACAACAACTTGATGCCGCCTTCCGCCAGGGACAACACAACGGCCTACAGCTATTGCTGGGCGGTGAAGAAGCACAACGCAGTGAACGTATCCTCGCGTATTTCGGCTACCTCAATGCGGCACGCCAAAAGAATATTGATGACCTGAAGCAGACGCAGCAACAGTTAGCGGAACAGCGTCAGGCATTGCAGGACAAACAGCAGCAGCAAAAAAATCTCCTCGCACAGCAGCAGACGCAGCAGGGCAAACTGGAATCCGCCAGTGCGGCACGTAAGAAAACCCTGACGGCCCTGGAAAGTTCGCTGCAAAAAGACCAGGCTGACCTGGTGCAAATGCGCCAGAACGAAAGTCGCCTGCAAGACAAAATTGCCAAAGCGGAACGTGAAGCACGCGAACGCGCCGAGCGTGAGGCTCGCGAGGCGGAGAAAGTCCGTCAGCGTCAGGCACAGGCGAAAGCCAAAGGTTCCAGCTACCAACCCACGCAGAGCGAGCGTGAGCTGATGGCGCGTACCGGTGGGCTTGGCCGTCCCGGCGGCCAGGCTGTCTGGCCGGTGCGTGGACGTGTGGAGCACCGTTTCGGTGAAACCATGCAGGGTGAATTACGCTGGAAAGGTCTGGTGATTGATGCGCCAGAAGGAACCGAAGTGAAAGCCATCGCCGATGGGCGCGTATTAATGGCCGACTGGCTGCAAGGCTACGGTCTGGTTGTGGTGCTGGAACACGGTAAAGGCGATATGAGCCTTTACGGCTACAATCAAAGTGCGCTGGTGAGTGTCGGTGCCCAGGTGAAGGCAGGACAGCCTATTGCCCTGGTAGGTACCAGTGGCGGCCGCGGTACGCCCTCACTCTATTTTGAAATCCGGCGTCAGGGACAGGCCGTAAACCCACTGCCGTGGTTAGGAAGATAAGCTTTGTTTCAACCTCATAAACTCTCTGCCGCCTTGTGCGGCCTGTTTTTGTCACTTTCCGCCCATGCAGGCAAACTCTCCATCGTCATTGACGACTTTGGCTATCGACCAGTCGAAGAGAACAAAGTGTTGCAGATGCCTGCCGCAGTTTCTGTTGCCGTACTACCCAATGCAACCTATGCCCGCGAGATGGCGACAAAAGCTCATCAAAGCGGGCATGAAGTTCTTATCCATCTGCCAATGGCCCCTCTCAGCAAGCAGCCATTGGAGAAGGATACGCTCACCCCGGAGATGTCCAGTGCGGAAATTGAACGCATTATTCGTGATGCCGTTGGTAAAGTGCCCTACGCGGTAGGCCTGAACAACCATATGGGCAGCAAGATGACCTCAAGTCTGCCGGGAATGCAGAAAGTGATGCAGGTACTGAATCACTATAACTTTTACTTTCTGGATAGCATGACCATCGGCAATAGCCAGTCAATTCCCGCAGCGCAGGGTACCCATGTTAAGGTGCTGAAACGTCGGGTATTTCTTGATGACAGCCAAGATGATGCCGCTATTCGCCAGCAATTCACCCGCGCAGTAAAACTGGCGCAGCGTGATGGCTATGCCATTGCGATCGGGCACCCTCATCCCAATACGGTGCGGGTCCTGCAACAAATGCTGCCAACCTTACCTGCCGATATCACCCTGGTAAGACCCAGCCAGTTGCTGAATGAGCCACTGCATCCGGGCACCACAATGCCACCGACCAAAACACAACCTGAGCCACAGCCGCACTTCCGGGCGCCTGGCATCTGTAAGGTCAGCAAACCATTGGCTCCAGTGCCGCAGAGTCGGGCTGTTGATATATTGGAAGAAAGTATTGTTGAAAGCCCACTCATCGATTCGCTTAAGCAGCTTTTTTAATAAGACCCGGCCTGAAAGCCGGGTAATCACCTAGTCCCAACTCAGCACCACTTTGCCTGAGTGACCGGAACGCATCTCGTCAAACCCTAGCTGGAAGTCATTAACAGGGAAACGGTGGGTGATAACTGGCGTCAGATCGAGGCCGGATTGAATCAACGCCGCCATTTTATACCAGGTTTCGAACATCTCTCGTCCGTAAATGCCTTTAATAAACAGCCCCTTGAAGATCACCAGGTTCCAGTCGATCGCCATCTCACCCGGCGGGATGCCAAGCAGCGCAATACGTCCACCGTGATTCATCACTTCCAGCATGCTACGAAACGCCGGAGGCGCGCCGGACATCTCCAGCCCAACATCAAAGCCTTCGGTCATACCGAGGGATACCATCACGTCACGCAGATTCTCCTGTGCAACGTTGACAGCGCGTGTGACACCCATTTTGCGTGCCAGATCGAGGCGATATTCGTTGATGTCCGTGATCACCACATTGCGTGCACCGACATGTTTGCACACCGCAGCAGCCATGATGCCAATTGGCCCGGCACCGGCAATCAACACATCCTCGCCCACTAAATCAAACGACAAGGCGGTATGTACGGCATTACCGAATGGGTCAAAAATCGCCGCCAGTTCATCGGAGATATTGTCAGGGATTTTGAAGGCGTTAAAGGCGGGAATTACCAGATATTCGGCGAAGCACCCCTGGCGATTCACCCCAACGCCGATGGCGTTGCGGCATAGGTGGGTACGCCCGGCCCGACAATTACGACAGTGGCCACAGGTGATATGCCCTTCACCCGACACGCGATCGCCGATCGTGAAGCCTTTCACTTCCTGGCCGATAGCCACCACTTCCCCGACATATTCATGGCCAGTGATCATCGGTACCGGGATGGTTTTACGCGACCAGTCGTCCCAGTTGTAGATGTGAATATCAGTACCGCAGATGGCGGTTTTCCGGATTTTTATCAGCAGATCGTTATGACCGGGTTCAGGGATCGGCGCATCGGTGATCATCCAGATGCCTTCTTCTGCTTTTAATTTCGCGAGTGCTTTCATTGCCGGCTCCTCAGACGATAACGCCCAACTGCTGACCAATACGGGTGAAGGCCGCTACCGCATGTTCCAGTTGCGCCTGGGTATGACCTGCTGAAATTTGGGTACGGATACGCGCCTGGCCTCTTGGCACCACCGGATAGAAGAAACCCGTCACGTAGATCCCTTCTTGTTGCAGCAAACGGGCAAACTCCTGCGCGACTTTTGCCTCCCCAAGCATCACCGGAATGATGGCGTGGTCGGCACCGGCCAGGGTAAACCCGGCGGCGGTCATTTTCTCGCGGAAATAGCGCGCGTTTTCCCACAGACGCTGGCGCAATCCATCACCTTCACTGAGGATTTCCAGAACTCGCAACGACGCAGCGACAATGGCCGGGGCCAGTGAGTTGGAGAACAGATAAGGGCGTGAGCGCTGACGCAGCCATTCAACGACCTCTTTTTTCGCGGCAACATACCCCCCGGACGCCCCACCAAGCGCTTTACCCAGCGTCCCGGTCAAAATATCGATGCGATCCATTACCTGACAATATTCATGAGTGCCGCGACCACTGGCCCCGACAAAGCCAACCGCATGTGAATCATCCACCATTACCAGCGCATCAAACTCATCCGCCAGATCGCAAATACCCTGCAAGTTGGCAATCACGCCGTCCATGGAGAACACCCCATCGGTGGCAATCAGGATATGACGCGCACCGTTGTCGCGTGCATCCTCCAGCCGGGCTCGCAGTTCGTTCATATCGTTGTTGGCATAGCGGTAGCGCTGCGCTTTGCACAGGCGAACACCATCAATGATCGAGGCATGATTAAGCGCATCCGAAATAATGGCATCTTCCGCATCCAACAAGGTTTCAAACAGGCCGCCATTCGCGTCAAAGCAGGAGGAAAAGAGAATAGCGTCTTCCATGCCGAGGAACTCAGCCAGCTTAAGTTCCAATTGCTGATGGATGTCCTGAGTTCCACAGATAAAGCGCACTGAAGCCATGCCGAAACCGTGTGTATCCATTCCCTCTTTGGCGGCCTGAATTAACGCCGGATGATTCGCGAGCCCCAGATAATTATTGGCGCAAAAATTGATGACCGGCTGACCGTTGCCAACATTGATTTCTGCCTGTTGTGGCGAGGTAATCGTGCGTTCCTGTTTGAACAATCCATCCTGACGCGTTGTCTCAAGTTGTTGACGGATTTGCGAATAAAATCGACTGGACATGATTCTGCTCCTCATATAGCAAAATTTTGGCACATATTACTGATAGAAAAGCGTATCAACGACATTTCAGCCGATGAAATCTCCATTTTGCAGCATAGTTCACGCTGCGAACGTGAAATATGACGGCCTTCCGGAGTCATCTGGCTGCCTGCTGCGGGCTGAAATGTTATGATGTTAGGTATTAGTGCGTGAAACCTCCTGTTTCACCCCAACTGTTTAAAGGCAAAGCACATGATTATCGTAACGGGTGGCGCTGGCATGATTGGCAGCAACATCGTCAAGGCGTTGAACGATCGCGGTCATACTGACATTCTGGTGGTGGATAATCTGAAAGATGGCACCAAATTCGTGAACCTGGCGGATCTGGACATCTCTGATTACATGGATAAAGAGGAATTCCTCACCTACATCATGTCCGGTGAAGATCTGGGGCCGATTGAAGCGGTGTTCCACGAAGGTGCCTGCTCAGCCACCACCGAGTGGGACGGCAAATACATGATGGACAACAACTATCAGTATTCCAAAGATCTGCTGCACTTCTGCCTGGAACGTGAAATCCCCTTCCTGTACGCCTCTTCTGCCGCCACCTACGGCGGTCGTAACGACAACTTTATCGAAGAGCGTCAATACGAGCAGCCGCTCAACGTTTATGGCTACTCGAAAATGTTGTTTGACCACTACGTGCGCCAGATTCTGCCGGAAGCGGATTCGCCGGTGTGCGGCTTCCGTTACTTCAATGTGTACGGCCCGCGTGAAGGCCATAAAGGCAGCATGGCCAGCGTAGCATTCCACCTCAACACGCAAATCAGCAACGGCGAAAATCCAAAGCTGTTTGAAGGCAGCGATACTTTCCGTCGCGATTTCATCCATGTTGATGACGTGGCTGCGGTGAACCTGTGGTGCTGGGAAAATGGTATCTCTGGCATTTACAACTGCGGTACCGGCCGTGCGGAGTCCTTCCAGGAAGTGGCGGACGCGGTGCTGAAATTCCATCAGCAGGGCGAGATCGAATACATCCCGTTCCCGGACAAGCTGAAAGGCCGCTATCAGGCCTACACCCAGGCAGATCTGACCAGGCTCCGTGCGGCGGGTTATGACAAGCCGTTCAAAACCGTGGCCCAGGGGGTTGCGGAATATATGGTGTGGCTGAACCGTAACGCATAAGGGATCCGGCAGCAGCGATGAAAATTCTGGTTATTGGCCCCTCCTGGGTCGGCGATATGATGATGTCGCAAAGTCTCTATCGCACGCTCAAGGCTGAGCATCCTGAGGCTGTTATTGATGTTATGGCACCCGCCTGGTGCCGACCGCTGCTGTCACGTATGCCGGAAGTCAATCAGGCGCTGGCGATGCCACTCGGTCATGGTGCCCTGGCGCTGGGCGAACGTCGTCGGCTGGGCAAAACCTTACAGGCGAGTGGCTACGATCGCGCTTATGTGCTGCCGAACTCCTTCAAGTCGGCGCTGGTACCGTTTTTTGCCGGAATCAAACGCCGTACTGGCTGGCGTGGTGAGCTGCGTTACGGCGTATTGAATGATGTGCGGGTGCTGGATAAAGCAGCGTTTCCGTTAATGGTTCAGCGTTATGTGGCGTTGGGCTACGACAAACCTGTGCCATCTGCGCAGCAGCTACCGCAGCCATTGTTGTGGCCGCAGCTCAGAGTTGAAGACGATGAGAAACGCATGACGGCCGCCCAGTTTGGACTTTCTGCCGATCGTCCTGTCATTGGCTTTTGCCCCGGCGCTGAGTTTGGTCCGGCAAAACGCTGGCCACATTATCATTATGCTGCGTTGGCGGAACAACTCATCAGCGAAGGCTATCAGGTGGTGCTGTTCGGTTCGGCTAAAGATCGCGAAACCGGCGATACCATTGTGCAGACCCTGCCGGAAGCCGCGCGCCATCACTGTAAAAACCTTGCGGGTGATACCCAATTGGAGCAGGCGGTCATTCTGCTGGCGCACTGTGCTGCGGTGGTGAGCAATGATTCCGGATTGATGCATATTGCCGCTGCGCTCAATCGCCCGCTGGTCGCATTGTACGGGCCAAGCAGCCCTGACTTCACGCCGCCATTGTCACATCAGGCGCGAGTCATTCGCCTGATCACCGGCTATCACAAAGTTCGGAAAGGGGATGCCGCAGAAGGTTATCACCAGAGTCTGATCGATATTCAACCGATGCGCGTGCACCAGGAATTAAGCGCTTTGCTAACTGCGGCGCAGGAGTAAACATGCACGTCCTGATTGTGAAAACGTCCTCAATGGGCGACGTACTGCACACCCTGCCTGCATTGACTGATGCGATGCAGGCCATTCCCGGCATTCGTTTTGATTGGGCGGTGGAAGAAAACTTTGCCCAAATTCCAGCATGGCATCCTGCCGTGGATAAAGTCATGCCGGTCGCCATTCGCCGCTGGCGCAAGCATTGGTTCGGCAGCCAGCAACGTGAAGAACGCGTGTTATTTAAACGTGAGTTGCAGTCACGTCAGTACGATGTGGTGATTGATGCGCAAGGGTTGATCAAAAGCGCAGCGTTGGTCACTCGCCTGGCAAAAGGCGTGAAGCACGGACAGGACAGCCGCAGCGCTCGCGAACCCTTCGCCAGTTGGTGGTATGACAAACGCCATGAAATCAATAAACAGCAGCACGCGGTAGAACGTACTCGTGAACTGTTCGCGAAAAGCCTCGGTTATGAAAAACCAACCACGCAGGGTGACTATGCGATCGCCGGACATTTCCTGAGTTCACTGCCGCAAGATGCGCATCAGTATCTGGTGTTTTTACACGCGACGACGCGTGACAATAAACATTGGCCGGAAGCACACTGGCGCGAGCTCATTAAATTGGTGCAACCAACCGGTCTGCGCGTGAAATTACCCTGGGGTGCCGAACATGAGCATCAGCGCGCGTTGCGTCTGGCGGAAGGTTTTGACCATGTTGAGGTGCTGCCACGTCTGACACTGGAGCAGGTGGCTCGCCAGTTGGCAGGAGCATGCGCTGTGGTTTCCGTTGATACCGGGTTGAGCCATCTTACGGCAGCATTGGATCGCCCGAACATCACCCTGTATGGCCCAACGGATCCGGGGCTGATTGGTGGATATGGGAAGAATCAGATGGCGCTTGTTTCTCCAACCAGAGCATTGGGTGATTTGGTAGCCGATGAAGTAATGGCACATCTTCAGACTGTAATAGCGGAAGACGTAAAATGAATTATGTTCTGATCTATCTGATGCTGCTGCCATTGCAGTACATGATGAAACTTTTTAAAAAACCCACCGGAAAAAGTTTAGTCATCCAGACAGCGAAGATCGGCGATTTTATTAATATAACACCGATGTTGCGTGCATTAGGCCGATCTGACGTTTTAATCAGCCGTGCTGTAGAGCCTTTGGTACGCCATGATGACACCATCGCCCATTACTATCTGATTGAAGACGCAAAGCGCAGCTTATGGAGCAAACTTTGTCTGGCGTTTACCCTGATGAATCGCTACGACAATGTTTATCTGACACAGCCGAATAGTGTTAATCTGTTCTTCGCGTCATTATGCAATGCGCCAAATAAGCAATTTTTACTGACCTATGTTCGTAAGTCCTACCATAAAGTGTTTTATCGTAGCGCGACGGGCATCGTTGAGCATACCAGGCAGAGTTTGACGCTGGATAGCTACCTGAAACTCATTAATCGGGATTATCGCTATACCGATTTTCCCAAACATGCCACCTCGCCTTTGTATGTTCCGACCACGATTCCCCTGCCGCTTAGTACTCCCGTACAAGGTATAAAGATTGGCATCAGTATCTCTGCCGGAAATAAAGCCAAGACTATCCCTGCTGCCATCTGGGCTCAGATCATTGAGTCATTGTCCTCCCTACCTTGTACGTTTTATGTTTTTGGACCCCCGGCGGAACAACCCTGGCTGGATGAATTATTAACGCTGACTGCTGACAAAAAAAACATTATCAGCCTGATTGGTCAGCTGAATTTAGAAGATGTGCCCTGGGCTATCTCACAGATGGACTTTTACATCGCATCTGATTCGGGAAATGCCTATATTGCCGATGCTCAGCAAGTTCCGGTAATTATGTTCTATGGCCCCTGTGAAATCAGAGAGCAGCGTCCGGTATATCGCGTCTTGTTTATTGGACCCGACAACATTGAAGCCTCAACCTTTGTCTTCGCCACTCGATTTAAATTTGAACAGCCCGCCGAAGTTCTGTTTGGTCTGAATGAAGATAAGCTTATGAAAATTAGCAAATTTATTGAAAATAGTCAGGGGTAGTACAGCATAATGGCAACACACCTTCATACTGAGGCCGTCCAGCAAAGCGAAACACTGCTTAACACGCTGCCTCACAACGACGAATCGGTTATACATGTTGCATTTGGCATTAATCATAACTATGCCAGAGGAATGGGTATTACCCTCTTTTCATTGCTAAAGCACCATCCCACTACGGCTTTTCATATTCATATATTTACCGATACATTAGCTGATGATGATATTGATCGCCTGAAGCAATTGGCCGGTAACCAGCCGCTCGCCATAACACTCCATCTTTTCAATGACAGTTGGCTGGAAAAGCTGCCCGCAGTCGGACGCTATCCAAAGAGTATTTATTATCGGTTCCTGATCCCGGAAACTGTCGCTCGCTATAGCGATCGTGTTTTCTACCTTGATGCCGATACATTAGTGGTGGGAGATTATTCTCCGCTATTCACGCTGGATATCAGCCATGTCATCCTGTGTGCCAGTAATGACACCGTACGTGCACGCCAGAATCAATGTCCGAAGCTGGGCCTTAAACAAGGCAATTATTTTAACTCTGGTTTTATGTTGATCAATATCCCGCGTTGGCTGGCGAATGACACCACCCAGAAAATAATAGATTTATTAGTTGCTCAGGGTGCAAATTTTGGATTCCCCGATCAGGACGCATTAAATATTCTTCTGGAAAATGACACCCTGATATTGCCGGATAAATACAATTTTATTTATGACATCATTGCGAACAAGGTCTGGCATAATTTTAGCACCCCTAATGATACTGTCATGATCCACTACACTGGAAAATGCAAACCCTGGCATGCATGGAGCGGCGGTAATCTTTCACATCTTTATTTAGATTATTATCGTTTATCTCCCTGGTCATCACTGCATCTTGATAAACCTCGTCATCATAAAGAGATGAAACGTTTTGCCCGGATAAAATTCCATAAAAAAGAGTACGCTGCCAGTCTCTTCTGGATGCTTAATTATATTAAACATAAATTTTTTAAATAAGAATGATGATGCGCATTGCTGAAATTTCTAAACTCATGAAAACTGAACAGGGAAGAGGGATAATATTTTATTCTCTCACAATAATCTCGATGGCATTTTTCTTTGTCTCCGGAGAGATTTCCCGCAACGCCTATTACATGCTTACCTACATCTCGTTTTTTAGCTTCGCCTGGCTGGTGTGGCGCGAGAAAAAACTCTATTTTTACTGGATACCTACCCTGGTCCTACTTTTAGGCCTGAGTAAGTGGGTTTGGGCAATCACAACGATTAACCACCAGTTACCACTGATTGCTGAACACTATAAAATCAGTGGAAAAAGAATGATTCTGGGGGCGTTTGTCATTTACTGCGTCTATCGCCTGTCTCCTGAATGGCGATTGCCTGCCCGTCTGGTCCAGGTTGGGACGTTGATTTTGTGTCTCACGATTTTCGTTGTAGCCTGTATTGGGATAGAACAAGTTATCCATACCGGAGAACGCCCTAAAATTAATTCAGATGCGGCAACCTCTGGGGCTTACATGTTCACAGTGCTTTCGCTGGTGACCTTGTGGTCTCTCCGCCGTGTTTTTCCCCGACATTACGCCGCGCCATATTTTATCACCCTGGTTGTCTCCTTTATTTTACTCGGCGTTACCCAAACGCGTTCCGCTATTTTATTGTTCAGCCTGTTCTGCATTGCCAGTATGTTGCATCACATTGTGACCACCCCCGGGCGTTCACGATTGATTTGGCTGGGCATTTTTTCAGCCATCCTGCTTACCGGTATTTTTAGCCTCAGCAAATACTCAGACCAACTATTTGACCGCGTAGAGACGGTTAAAACCGAGGTTCAGCAATATTCCGCAGGGGATCCGAGCACCTCAATTGGTGGACGATTTGGCATGTGGCAGGCAGGATTATGGGCCTTCACGCAGCATCCGTGGGGGCAAAGTGCCGACACGCGCAGTCTGGAAACGAAAGAATGGCTGGATAAACATCAGCCGAAAAATGAAATCGCCTATCTCAATATTCAATACCATACCCACAACGATCTCGTTGAAAGCTTTTCATTGCAAGGCATCGTTGGCGGGATGATCATGCTGGGCTTTTTTCTTGGTTTATTGCTGGTGCCGTTATTTGGTAAATCTCCGCGCTACGAAGCTTTATTATTAGCTATCCCGGTTATCTATTTTAGTATGGGCGACTCGCAATTTTATAACCGAGAATCTCCCTACTTCATTCTTCTGGTGTGGGGATATTTTATGATGACGCGACAGGTAAAAACCGAGCATTCCAGGCACCATGATTAAACACGAGCGATGAAAGAAAGTATGCCCTTCCCTCTCCTCTCCATCATCACCCCAATGTACAACGCCGGGGTGATGCTGGACTCTTTTATGCAATCACTGCTGACGCAGACGCTGACCAATCTGGAGATCATCATTGTCAATGATGGTTCTACCGATGGCTCCGGTGAGCGTGCTGATGTTTATGCACAGCAGCACGCTCAGGTGAGGGTAATCCATCAACCGAATGGTGGTGTATCACGCGCGCGAAACGCGGGTCTGGCCGTAGCACGCGGCAAATATGTGACTTTTCCAGACGCCGATGACACCGTGAATCCGACGATGTATCAGACCTTAGTCGAAATGGCTGAAAGTGATAACCTCGATGCCGCCCAGTGCAATGCCGAATGGTTTTTTCAAGCCAGCCAACTTATCAAGCCGTTGATACCCCATGACCGATTAAGGTCCACCGGAGTACTGAGTGGTCCGGAATGGTTAAATCGGGCGCTGAAGACCCATCGCTATATGCATGTTGTTTGGCTGGGTATTTATCGTCGCGAGTTAATTGAACAACTACAGTTGTATTTTGCACCTGGGTTACATCATCAGGATATTCCCTGGACGACGGAATTCATGCTCAACGCTCGACGTGTCCGCTACACCGATCGCGTGCTTTATCGTTATTACATGCACGATAGTTCTGTCAGCAATCGCAAGCGCACGGGTGAAAAGAATGTGGCCTATCAACGCCATTACCTGAAAATTGCCCAAATGCTGGAGGAGATCAATGCCCGCTACCAGCATAAAGTGACAATCTACCCGGCGTTTCATTATCAGATTACGCACGAAGCGTTGAGCGTCTGCCATAGTATTCGCCGTGAACCCGATGCGGGTGCGCGCCAGGCGATCATTCATGACCTCTTCGCGACCCAAACGCATAGGCGTATGCTGCGTAATGCGCGTGGCATCCGGCAATGGTATCAGTTGCTGTTGTGGCTAAGTCGTCTTTATCGCTGGCGTAAGAAATAAGCGCCGCGCCTGGCTTTCACCCCTGGTGGGTTTGCCCTACAATCAGCTCACTGAATTTTGAGATCATTTAGTATGGCAAGCCCGATTCCAGACCACTTTTCACCCCAAAATATTCTGCTGATAAAGCTGCGCCATCATGGCGATATGCTGCTGACCACGCCGGTGATCAATGCACTTCGCCAACGTTACCCACAAGCCAATATTGACGTCCTGTTGTATAAAGAAACGCGCCCAATGCTGGAAGCTCATCCGGCCATTCGGCAACTGCACATCATCGATCGCAACTGGAAAAAGGAAGGCGGCTGGCAGAAATTCCGCCATGAAGTTGCGTTGATTTCTGCTGTACGCGCGTGCCATTACGATCTGGTGATTAATCTGGCGGATCAGTGGCGTAGCGCCATTCTCACCAAACTTTCTGGTTCCCCGGTTCGTATTGGTTTCGCCTTTCACAAGCGCGATAGCGCCATCTGGCGCTGGTGCCATAACCTGCTGGTGAGTACCGATGATCACGGTAATCTCCACACCGTTGAACAAAATATGTCGGCACTGTCCCCTCTCGGCATCACTGCGGCAGGGGCCAAAGCGTCTATGCATTTCAGCGCCGCCGACCAGCAAAAAGTGCAGGAAATATTAGCCCGGCAACAGGTCAATGCACCTTATGTGGTAGTGCAACCCACTTCACGCTGGGAATTCAAATGCTGGGATGATGAAAAAGTCGCGCAGTTAATCGACGCTCTGGCCGCAGACGGTCATACCGTGGTGCTGACCTCCGCCCCGGATAAAAAAGAGTTGGCGATGATTGAACGTATCCGGTCCCTGTGTCAGAGCGACAATGTCGTATCACTCGCCGGTCAATTCTCTTTGCCACAACTGGCGGCACTGATCGCCAAAGCCCGATTGTTTATTGGTGTCGATTCCGCGCCGATGCATATGGCTGCCGCGCTTGATACGCCCTGCCTGGCGCTGTTTGGCCCCACTAAGCTACAGTTCTGGCGTCCCTGGGGCGATAACAATCGCATAATCTGGGCCGGTGATTACGGCCCCCTGCCCGACCCTGACTCCATCGACACCAAAACGCACCAGCGCTACTTAGCGATCATCCCGGTTGCCGATGTGGTCGCCGCGGCAAGGAGTTTTTTGCATGACTAAGCTACGCCTGGCAATTGTCCGGCAGAAGTATCGTCCGGACGGCGGGGCCGAGCGCTTTATTTCGCGCGCGCTGGAAGCACTGGACAGTGAGCAACTGGACCTCAATATCATTACTCGCAGCTGGCAAGGCACGCCAAACCCGGCCTGGCATTTGCACATTTGCAATCCGACCAAATTTGGCCGTGTCTCGCGTGAGCGTGGCTTTGCCGTGGCCGCCCGCGCCTGCTGGGAACGGGAAAAGTTTGATATCGTGCAGAGCCACGAGCGTATTGCGGGTTGCGATATCTTTCGCGCAGGCGATGGCGTGCATCGTGTCTGGCTGGAGCAACGCGCGCGTATTGTCTCATCATGGCAGCGCCTGAGCGCCTCGCTTAGCCCTTATCATCGCTACGTATTACAGGCCGAACGCGAAATGTTCAATGCACCGTCGCTGAAAGCGGTAATCTGTAATTCAGAGATGGTAAAGCAGGATATTTTGCGTTGTTTCTCGTTAGATGCCAGCAAGATCCATGTCATTCACAACGCTATTGATAGCCAACGTTTTCAACCGGCTACCGCAGCACAGCGCGACATATCACGCCAGCAGCTCCGGCTGCCGCAGAACGCGACGGTGATGATTTATGTCGGCTCCGGTTTTGAACGCAAAGGCTTAAAAGCGGCAATTGAAGCCGTTGCACGCAGCGATCGCTTCCTGGTTGTCGTCGGCCAGGACAAGCAGATGTCGCGTTATCAGCAGCTGGCTAACCAACTGAATTGTCTGGATCGCCTGAGATTTGTTGGTGTGCAGCAGGACGTGCAGCCTTTCTATCATGCTGCCGATGCCTTGCTGCTGCCGACACTCTATGATCCTTTTCCGAACGTGGTGCTGGAAGCCATGGCCTGCGGGTTGGCGGTGATCACCAGTACCGGTTGCGGCGGCGCTGAATTCATTCAGGCTGGTCAGGAAGGCTTCGTATGTGATGCTTTGGATATCAAAGCGTTGAATGAAGCCGTGCTGGCAATTCCATCACTTTCGCAGAACTCCGCACTGGGTGAGGCCGCACGCCGCAGAATTGAACCTTATGGTCCACAACGACTGGCACAAGCGCTGACCTCGCTTTACCAGCAAGTGCTTAAGCCTGTTTGACGAAGGGGTATGAGCAGGCGTCAGGTTTCTGATAACATGCCGTCATCTTGATTTCTTATGCTTTTTGACGCGAACCTGTCGTAACGATAACTATGACGATTCTATACACAGCCCTGCTCTACCTGATCCAGCCTCTTATCTGGCTGCGCCTGTGGCTGCGCGGTCGAAAAGCCCCGGCGTATCGCAAACGCTGGGCGGAGCGCTATGGCTATTGCAGTGGAAAAGTTGAGCCGAACGGCATTGTGCTGCATTCAGTTTCGGTGGGAGAAACCCTCGCTGCGGTGCCGCTGGTGCGCGCGCTACGCCATCGCTACCCGACACTGCCGATTACCGTGACCACCATGACACCCACCGGTTCAGAACGAGCACAATCGGCGTTTGGCAAAGATGTGCATCACGTTTATCTGCCTTACGATCTGCCGGGTGCCATCAATCGTTTCCTTGATACGGTCAATCCCAGACTGGTGATCATCATGGAAACCGAGCTGTGGCCCAACATTATCCGTATTCTGCATCAGCGTCAGATCCCGTTAGTGATTGCCAATGCGCGTCTCTCGGAACGCTCCGCGAAAGGCTACAAAAAGCTGGGCGGTTTTATGCGCGACCTTCTACAACGCATCACTTTGATTGCGGCGCAGAATCAGGAAGATGGCGACCGTTTTCTCAGCCTCGGGCTAAAACGTTCACATCTGGCGGTCACCGGTAGCCTGAAGTTTGATATCTCAGTTACGCCGGAGCTGGCAGCTAAAGCTGTCACGCTACGTCGCCAGTGGGCACCGCGTCGCCCGGTGTGGATTGCCACCAGCACCCACGATGGTGAAGAAGCGATTGTGCTGGATGCGCATCGCCGTCTGTTGGCGCAATTTCCCGACCTGCTGCTGATTCTGGTACCGCGCCATCCGGAACGTTTTAAAGATGCCTGTGAACTGACGCAGAAGCGTGGTTTCAGTTTTACGCTACGCAGCAGCGGCGAGATCCCTTCCAGTGCTACCCAGGTGGTGATTGGCGATACCATGGGTGAACTGATGTTGTTGTACGGGATTGCCGATCTGGCCTTTGTCGGCGGCAGCCTGGTGGAACGTGGCGGTCATAACCCGCTCGAACCCGCCGCCCATGCGATTCCGGTACTGATGGGCCCGCATATCTGGAACTTCAAAGATATCTGCGCCAGGCTGCAACAGGCGGAAGGGCTGATTACCGTGACCGATGTGGTGTCACTGGAGAAAGAAGTCGCCAATCTACTACAGGATGATGACTATCGTCGCTACTATGGTCGCCACGCCGTTGACGTACTGCATCAAAATCAGGGTGCATTACAGCGTCTGCTACATTTACTCGAACCCCATTTGCCACCGCGAGCACACTAATGTCGCAACGCCAACGTCTCTCCGTGGTGATGATCGCCAAAAATGAAGCGGAACTGCTGCCGGAGGCATTGGCTTCCGTCAGTTGGGCGGATGAGATCGTGGTGCTGGATTCCGGTAGCCATGATGCAACCGCTGAGGTTGCTCGTCAGCATGGCGCTCAGGTTTACCAGGCGGAAGCCTGGGCAGGATTTGGCAAACAACGTCAGCGCGCACAAGCCAGGGCCAGTGGCGATATGATTTTGATGATCGATGCCGATGAGCGCGTTACCCCGCCGCTACGCCACGCCATCGAGCAGGTGTTGGCGCAGCCTCCTGCCGCTACCGTCTACAGCCTGAACCGCAGCAACCTGTTTCTTGGCCGCTTTATGCGGCACAGCGGTTGGTATCCCGATCGCGTGATGCGCCTGTATCCGCGCCACCTGAACTACAACGATAATCTGGTGCATGAGTCGCTGGAAACGCAAGGTGCCCCGGTCGTCAGGCTGGAGGGGGATTTACAACATCTGACCTGCCGCGATTTGGTGGTGTTCCAGCGCAAACAGTTGAACTACGCTGAAGCCTGGGCTCAGGAGCGCTTTCAGCGCGGCAAACGCTGCGGAATTTTCTCCATCTTCAGTCACACGCTTGGGGCATTTCTGAAAACCTTGCTGCTGCGTGCGGGTTTCCTTGATGGTAAACAAGGCTGGATTCTGGCTGTGGTTAACGCGCAGTACACCTTCAATAAATATTCGGCGCTGTGGGCGCTGCATCACACCTCAACACAAGGCCGCGTATGAGCACCAAAGCGATTTATCCCGGCACCTTCGATCCCATTACTCTCGGTCATCTGGATATCGTCACACGCGCAGCCCGGATGTTCGACCACATCGTGCTGGCAATTGCCGCCAGTCCGAGTAAAAAGCCGCTGTTCAGCCTGGATGAACGTGTTAATCTGGCACGTCAGGTCACAGCGAATCTGGGAAATGTTGAGGTGATCGGCTTCAGCGATTTGATGGCAAATTTCGCCAAGGCTCAACAGGCGAATGTGTTGGTGCGTGGCCTGCGTGCTGTCTCTGACTTCGAATATGAGCTACAGCTGGCACATATGAATCGCCATCTGCTGCCTGACCTCGAAAGCGTGTTTCTGATGCCATCCGAAGGTTTCTCGTTTGTTTCATCTTCGCTGGTAAAAGAAGTGGCACGTCACCAGGGCGACGTGCAGGCATTTCTACCTGCCGTGGTACATCAGGCACTGCTGAGTAAGTTAACGCAGCCTTAATGCTGGCAGCGTGGACACCAGAAGGTGCTGCGTTGCCCATGCTTGCCACTGACGATTGGCGTGCCGCAGGCACGACACGGCTCACCGGCCCGACCATAAACCTGTAATTCCTGGGCAAAATAGCCTGGCTTGCCGTCGGTTTGCAGAAAATCACGCAGCGTCGTGCCGCCCTGCTCAATCGAGCGTAACAATACTGCCTTGATGGTATTGGCCAAGAGCGTCGCTTCAGTCTGGCTCAGGCTCATCGCCGGACGATCAGGGATGATCCCGGCAGTAAACAGCGATTCGCTGGCGTAAATGTTTCCCACGCCCACGACCACTTTGTTATCCATCAGCCATTGTTTGATCACCGTGCGTTTACCGCGAGATTTTTCAAACAGATAGTCGCCATCAAATTCGTCGCTGAGCGGTTCCGGACCGAGATGCGCCAGCACGCTACTGCCCGCCAGGTCATGGGCCCACAGCCAGGCACCAAAGCGACGCGGATCGGTATAACGCAACACTTTGCCGTTACTCATCACCAAATCAACATGGTCATGCTTGGCCGGTGGCAGTTCGCCGGGAAGCATGCGCAGGCTACCGGACATGCCGAGATGAATGATAATCCAGCCATGCGGCAACTCCAGCAGCAGATATTTCGCACGACGCTGTACACTCAGAACCGGCTGGTCGCTTAGCGCGTGGATTTCGCTGGAAACTGGCCAGCGCAAGCGGGAATTGCGCACGACGGCGTGCAGAATGGTTTCGCCCACTAAATGGGGTTCTATGCCGCGTCGGCTGGTTTCTACCTCGGGTAATTCAGGCATCTCATCTCCTCAACGAACCGCAGAAACAAAAAACCCGGCCGAAGCCGGGTTTTTCGCAGAACACTAAAATTACTTAATTTTAGCTTCTTTGTAGATCACATGCTGACGTACAACCGGATCGAACTTTTTCAGTTCCAGTTTCTCAGGTTTAGTACGTTTGTTCTTCGTGGTGGTATAGAAGTGACCTGTACCAGCAGAGGAAACCAGCTTGATCTTCTCACGAATACCTTTAGCCATGATTCAGTTCCTTAGTACTTCTCACCACGGGCGCGGATTTCGGCCAGAACCGTATCGATGCCCTTCTTATCAATAACACGCATACCTTTAGCAGATACACGCAGAGTAACGAAGCGCTTCTCGCTCTCAACCCAGAAACGGTGTGAGTGCAGGTTCGGCAGGAAACGGCGTTTCGTCGCGTTCAATGCGTGGGAACGGTTGTTACCGGTCACCGGACGCTTTCCAGTTACCTGGCAGACTCGTGACATGTCTATTCTCCAAAAATCAAATCAGCTCGAGCTTTAAAAACTAGGTTTTGGCCGCCTCGTCAGGCCTTAGCCCGCCCAGGCGAGTTCCATGTGAACCCGCTAAGCTGGCCCAAACGCCAAACCCGAGATTCTCAAAGGTGGCGTAGTATACGCCGGTCAGCGCTGGTGCTCAAGTCCCGAACAAATAAAGATCCCTATGGATCGCGCAAAAACACACCGTTTCCGCCGGTTTCGTCACCAGAATTACAGCCAGCCACGCTCGGCAAAGGACGTAAACTCGCCATGACCGATCACCAGATGATCAAGCAGTCGGATATTCAGCAGCGTACACGCCTTGCTGATTCTTTGGGTAATTTCCCGGTCAGCGCGGCTGGGTTCGGCAATGCCTGAGGGGTGATTGTGTGCCAGAATCACTGCCGCCGCATTGAGTTTTAGCGCTTCACGCACAATTTCGCGCGGATGGACTTCAACGCTGTTTATTGAGCCGGAAAACATTTTTTGCGCCTGTAAAACGCGGTGCTGATTGTCGAGAAACAGCGCCATAAAAATTTCCCGCTCCTGATGCGCCAACACGCTTTGCAGGTAGTGGCGTGTTATCTGAGGATTTTCCATTACGTCCTCGCGCGCCAGCTGGCTGGCAAAAAAACGCCTACCCGTCTCAGCCACCGCCTGAATCTGCGTAATCTTGGCCATGCCAATGCCCTTGATATCTGCCAACCGCTCTTTGCTGGCACTCATGATGCCATACAGCGAGCCAAATTCATTCAGCATCTGCCGCGCCAGTACCATCACGCTGACACCACAGGAACCGGTACGTAAAAAAATCGCCAGCAGCTCCTCATCATTCAGCGCTTCAGCGCCCTTCGACGCCAGTTTCTCTCTTGGTGCCAGTTCCATGATTACACCCTCTTCCCTGCGTTGTGGCCATCCTGAACCAGCAACGTGGTGAAATCCAGCCAGTTTATGGGGTTTTCAGAGCCGCCTCGCAAAGGTCGCAACCCGTGAAAATGGAGCGAGTGGTTTTTGTGGTAAAGTTGCGTTATCTGCCGCGCCTGGCGCGGCAATCTGCGTTGAACCGAGGCGATTGAAAATGACGGGATTAGCCGGAAAAAAAGTTCTGCTGGGCGTAAGTGGCGGCATTGCAGCCTATAAAGCACCGGAACTGGTAAGACGATTGCGCGATCGCGGTGCCGATGTGCGTGTGATGATGACCGAAGCGGCCAAAGCGTTTATTACGCCCCTCAGCCTCCAGGCCGTATCGGGGTATCCGGTACTTGACGATCTGCTTGACCCGGCAGCCGAAGCCGCAATGGGCCACATTGAGCTGGCGAAATGGGCAGACCTGATTTTGCTGGCACCGGCTACCGCTGACCTGATTGCCCGCGTCACCGCTGGCATGGCGAACGATCTGGTGACCACAACCTGTCTGGCAACCGCGGCCCCGATTGCCATCGTGCCTGCCATGAATCAGCAAATGTATCGTGCTGCCATTACGCAGGAGAACCTGCAACGCCTGCATGCGCGTGGTGTGTTGATTTGGGGACCAGACAGCGGCAGCCAGGCCTGTGGCGATATCGGACCGGGACGGATGCTCGATCCGCTGGCGATTGTAGCTTATGCGCTGGAATGGGCCTCACCCGTCAACGATCTGCAACATCTCAACATTATGATCACCGCCGGTCCGACCCGTGAGGCTCTCGACCCGGTACGTTACATCACCAATCACAGCTCAGGTAAAATGGGGTTTGCCATTGCCGCCGCCGCCGCCAGACGCGGGGCGAAAGTGACGTTGGTTGCCGGTCCGGTCACGTTGCCCACACCCGCATGGGTGCAGCGCGTGGATGTCACGAGTGCTCAGGAGATGGAAGCGGCAGTGATGGCGCAAATCAGCCAACAACATATTTTCATTGCCAGCGCAGCCGTGGCAGACTACCGGGCGGCAAATATTGCCGCAGAGAAAATCAAAAAACAGGGTGGCGATGATAATGTCACACTGCAACTGGTGAAGAATCCCGACATCGTGGCGGGGGTGGCGGCACTCAAAGAGGGCCGTCCCTATGTCGTCGGGTTTGCCGCCGAAACCCGGAATGTGGAAGAATACGCGCGGCAAAAACGGGTACGTAAAAATCTCGACCTGATTTGCGCCAATGATGTGGCAAAAGCGGGCCAGGGGTTCAATAGCGACACCAATGCTCTTCACCTTTTTTGGCAGGAAGGAGAAAAAGTCTTACCGCTCAGTGATAAGACGCTCCTTGGCCAACAATTATTAGACGAGATTGTCAGCCGTTATGATGAAAAAAATCGACGTTAAAATTCTTGATGCGCGCGTAGGAACTGAGTTCCCGCTGCCGACTTATGCAACCTCGGGTTCAGCCGGACTGGATTTACGCGCCTGTCTGGATGAGGCACTGGAAATCACCCCAGGCAGCACCGTGCTGGTACCGACTGGCCTGGCGATTCATATTGGCGATCCCAGCCTCGCGGCTGTCATTCTGCCTCGCTCCGGTCTTGGCCATAAGCACGGCATCGTGCTGGGTAACCTGGTGGGTTTGATCGACTCCGATTATCAGGGTCAGCTGATGGTTTCTGTCTGGAATCGTGGGCAGGATAGCTTCACGCTGAACCCAGGTGACCGTCTGGCACAGCTGGTCTTTGTACCTGTGGTGCAAGCCGAGTTTAATCTGGTGGAAGATTTTGACGCCAGCGTGCGTGGCGCGGGCGGCTTCGGTCACTCTGGCCGTCAGTAACACGCGCTTTTCGCTTACGCCTCTGCCCTTGCTTCTTTTCTGCTCTGTGCGCATTGAACACAGGGCAGACGCGTGAGTGTTGCCTGTTTATGGTGAATTTCAGGGGTCTTGAAGGTCATGGCAGAAAAAAAGGTCGCGAAGCGCAACCGTCGCGAAGAAATTTTGCAGGCACTGGCGCAAATGCTGGAGTCGAGCGATGGTAGCCAACGCATCACCACCGCGAAACTGGCGGCCAGTGTAGGTGTTTCTGAAGCGGCACTCTATCGTCACTTTCCCAGCAAAACACGCATGTTTGACAGCCTGATCGAGTTTATCGAAGACAGCCTGATTACGCGCATCAATCTAATCCTGAAAGATGAAAAAGAGACGGTGGCGCGCCTGCGTCTTATCGTGCAATTGCTTCTGGGATTTGGTGAGCGTAATCCGGGACTGACGCGTATTCTGACCGGCCACGCATTGATGTTTGAGCAGGACCGCCTGCAAGGACGCATCAATCAGCTGTTTGAGCGCATTGAAGTGCAGCTACGCCAGGTGATGAAGGAGAAGAAGATGCGTGATGGTGAAGGCTTCCAGACCGATGAAACCCTGCTCGCCAGCCAGCTATTGGCATTCTGCGAAGGGTTGCTGTCGCGCTATGTCCGTTCTGAATTCCGCTATCGTCCCACCGCGGATTTCGATACCCGCTGGCCATTGTTGGCGGCACAGCTGGTTTAACTGTCGCGGCGCGATAAATCGCGCCGCAACGGATGATTAAATCCCGTACTCTTTACGATACGCGCGCACTTTCGCCAGATGGTCTGCCATCTCCGGCTTCTCTTCCAGATAATCAATCAATTCCGCCAGAGTAATGATTGCCGTGACTTTGCAGCGGTAATCGCGCTCCACTTCCTGAATCGCCGAGATGTCACTACGACCACGCTCCTGACGATCGAGAGATATCAGCACGCCCGCCAGAGTGGCGTTATGGGCGTTGATGATGTCCATTGATTCGCGAATCGCCGTACCTGCGGTGATCACATCGTCCACCAGCATCACTTTGCCCTGGAGCGGGCTGCCAACCAACAGGCCACCTTCGCCGTGATCTTTGGCTTCTTTACGGTTGAAGCAGTAAGGCACGTCACGGTCATGATGATCGGCCAGTGCTACCGCAGTGGTGGTGGCGATAGGAATGCCTTTGTAAGCCGGACCAAACAGCAGGTCAAAATCAACACCGCCATCCACCAGGGCCTGCGCGTAAAAACGACCTAACAACGCCAGATCACGCCCGGTATTAAACAGACCAGCATTGAAGAAATAAGGGCTTTTGCGCCCGGATTTCAGGGTGAACTCACCAAACTTCAATACCCCTTTGTTCAGGGCGAACTCAATAAACTGACGCTGCCAGGCTTTCATTTCTCACTCCTCAAATAAAGAAAAGGCGACTCTCTGGTCGCCTGTTACATCAATCTGCTAACGCCGCTTTCTGCGCCACAATTAATTGCTCAATCCCGCCGCGCGCCAGCGCCAGCAGTTGCAGCAACTCGTCATGGCTGAACGGTTCACCTTCTGCCGTGCCCTGCACTTCAATCATGCGGCCATCTTCCAGCATCACCACGTTCATATCGGTTTCTGCGGCAGAATCTTCCACATATTCAAGATCGCAACGCGCTTCGCCTTCAACGATACCGACAGAAATGGCGGCGACCATGCCTTTCAACGGACTGGATTTCAGTTTGCCATCCGCCACCAGCTTGTTGAGAGCATCAGCCAGTGCTACACAGGCCCCGGTGATGGACGCGGTGCGCGTGCCACCATCGGCCTGAATCACGTCACAATCCAGCGTGATGGTGTATTCACCCAGCGCCTGCAAATCGACTGCGGCGCGCAGGGAGCGAGCGATCAGGCGCTGAATCTCCAGCGTGCGGCCACCCTGTTTGCCTTTAGCCGCTTCACGCGCCATACGGCTGTGCGTAGAACGCGGCAACATGCCGTACTCGGCGGTGACCCAGCCTTGCCCCTGGCCTTTGAGGAAACGCGGTACGCCTTCGTCAACGGTGGCAGTGCACAGCACTTTGGTTTCACCGAACTCAACAAGGACCGAGCCTTCGGCATGTTTGGTGTAGTGACGAGTGAGGGTGACGGGACGCACTTGATTGGCGTGTCGGCCTGCTGGACGCATGGTTTCTCTCCGGCTTGCTTAGGTTTGGCTGCGCATTATACGGACTTCCTCTGCGCCTGTCCTGTCCTGAGGCGGCACAATCGCAGATGAAATTCCGCTCGCTCTGTGGCTAAATGCGCGTTTTCCCACTTAAAAAGATAAATGATGACAGCGATACTCCATTTCCTGCTGGCGCTGGTGGTGATCTTTGCCCTTGCGCTTCTGGTCAGCCACGACCGTAAACAGATTCGTCCACGTTTTATTCTGCAATTGCTGCTGGTAGAAGCCGCACTCGGCTGGTTTTTCCTGCACTCCGCCAGCGGCCTGGCGGTGGTGAGTTCTGTGGGTGGTTTCTTCGAAACGCTGCTGACCTTCGCAGCTCAGGGCAGCGATTTTGTCTTCGGCGGTATGAGTAAACAGGGCCTGGCGTTTATTTTCCTCGGCGTGCTCTGCCCGATTGTTTTTATCTCTGCACTAATCGGTATTTTGCAGCATTGGCGAATTCTGCCGTTGTTGATTCGTCTGGTCGGCACCCTGCTGTCAAAAGTTAACGGCATGGGCAAACTGGAGTCGTTTAACGCGGTCAGCACCCTGATTCTTGGGCAATCGGAAAACTTCATCGCCTACAAAGGTATTCTGGGTGATATCTCCGCGCCGCGCCTCTACACCATGGCGGCAACGGCGATGTCCACGGTATCTCTCTCCATCGTTGGCGCTTATATGACGATGATTGAAGCGAAATACGTGGTCGCTGCGCTGCTGCTCAATATGTTCAGCACCTTTATTATCCTGTCGATCATCAACCCGACGCGCGCACAGGATGAAGAACATATCGCGCTCGATAAGCTGCATGAGGATCAGAGCTTTTTTGAAATGCTGGGGGAATACATTCTCGCCGGGTTCAAAGTAGCGATGATTATTCTGGCGATGCTGATTGGTTTTATCGCGCTGATTGCCGCCGTGAACGCGCTGTTTGCTGCCGTGTTCGGCTACAGTTTCCAGCAATTACTGGGGTACGTATTTTATCCGTTCGCCTGGTTGGTCGGCATTCCCTCTGCGGATGCGTTACAGGCGGCCAGCATCATGGCGACCAAACTGGTTGCCAATGAATTTGTGGCAATGATCGAGCTGAAAAAAGTGGCCGCCGAAATGACGCCGCGCGGTCTGGGGATTTTGTCGGTATTCCTGGTGTCGTTCGCCAACTTCGCCTCGATCGGCATCGTCGCCGGAGCGATTAAAGGGCTGAACGAAGCGCAGGGTAACGTGGTATCGCGCTTCGGCTGGAAACTGGTGTACGGATCAACGCTGGTCAGTTTGCTTTCCGCAGCGTTTGCCGGATTGTTTATCTGATACGAATTCGTAGCGGCGCGATTTATCGCGCGCTGCCAGAAAAACCCGCGCGATAAATCGCGCCGCTACGGAAACTATTTTAAAAACCCACGCACACCAGACCATCAACCCGCATTACCGATTCCTGGCTGAAGCGTTTCTTATAGATATCACGCAATGCGTTGATGTTGTCTGAGCTGGCACGATCTGGCGAATGAATCAGCATCAGCGCTTTGCTGTTTTCACGCGCCAGTTTGCCATTCTCCCCCAGCCACTGCCCTTTGGCGTCATATACCGACAAGCCATCTTTGAAGCGCGGCGTAACATCGCTATCGACAAAATGCTGCCACTCCTGCTCAGTCACCGTGCCGCCCTGCGGTTTACTCATGCCAAACCACAACGTGGTTTGCATCATCATATCCCCACCGGCACACACCGGCGTCGGCGTGCTGGTTGGCGCA
This sequence comes from Pantoea sp. X-Soil-TKNS-1279, assembly GCF_059730565.1. Taxonomy (NCBI): domain Bacteria; kingdom Pseudomonadati; phylum Pseudomonadota; class Gammaproteobacteria; order Enterobacterales; family Erwiniaceae; genus Pantoea; species Pantoea sp. X-Soil-TKNS-1279. The sequence goes on from NZ_AP035948.1 coordinate 4,246,195, forward strand.
GACTGGGTGATGGTGGTGGGATGCGTCTGACAGCCTGCCAGCAGCAATGCCAATGCGAAAGATGCGATAAATTTTGTTGCCATACAGATTTCCCTGAACTGAATGCCCGTCGCTATCATAGGTGTCTGGTTTGAAAAGGCCAGTGCTTAGCTGCCCATATTTCAGGCTTTTACCTGTCATGCCATAGCGTAGCTCGCTATAATTCACTAAATTTTCTTCACACGAGTATCGCTTATGATCCGCAGTATGACCGCTTACGCACGTCGCGAAGCCAAAGGCCACTGGGGCAGCGCCGCCTGGGAACTCCGCTCCGTTAACCAGCGCTACCTGGAAACCTACATCCGCCTGCCAGAGCAGTTCCGCAGCCTGGAACCCGTCATTCGCGAGCGTATTCGCAACCGACTGACACGCGGCAAAATTGAGTGCAACCTGCGTTTTGATGCCGATCCGGGCGCGCAGGGCGAACTGATTCTCAACGAATCACTGGCAAAACAGCTGGTCCAGGCGGCCAACTGGGTGAAAATGCAGAGCGATGAAGGTGCGATCAATCCACTGGATATTCTGCGCTGGCCGGGTGTGATGTCAGCAAAAGAGCAGGATCTCGACGCCATTAATGCCGAACTGCTGGCCGCGCTGGATGGTGCACTCGATGACTTTATCACCGCGCGCGAAACCGAAGGTGCAGCTCTGAAAACCCTGATTGAACAGCGCCTTGATGGCGTAACCCAGGAGGTCAGCAAAGTTCGTGTGCAGATGCCTGAAGTATTAAAGTGGCAGCGCGAACGTCTGGTGACCAAACTGGAAGAAGCCGAAGTCCAGTTAGAAAACAATCGTCTGGAGCAGGAACTGGTGATGATGGCGCAGCGTATTGATGTCGCCGAAGAACTGGACCGCCTGGACGCGCATGTAAAAGAAACTTTCAACATTCTGAAGAAGAAAGAAGCGGTCGGTCGTCGCCTCGATTTTATGATGCAGGAGTTCAACCGTGAGTCGAACACCCTGGCATCGAAATCGATTAACGCCGACATCACCGCGTCAGCAATTGAGCTGAAAGTGTTGATTGAGCAGATGCGCGAGCAGATTCAGAATATTGAGTAACATCTGTACTGCCCCCCCGTTTCTGCCGGGGGGCAGTACAACAAATCAGTATAGTTCCTGTTCGCTAGTCGATTTTTTTCAACGCGCAACGTAAATAATGCGTAAAGATTCGTACCCATCCATGTCTTTTTGGGGCACCCCTTTACCACTTCGACAGTGTTAAGAGCCTCCCAATTCGCTTATAATCTATTGTTAATCAAGATATATCTGTCCGTTATCAAGATAATTCTTCTTAATAATTCCCCGTTCAATGAATCCATTCAATCTTAAAGATTGCGGAGATTAGGTTTCTTTAACGGCACTATTTGCTAATCTGCTGGTCGAAATTAAGACTGCTGTACCGCGCCCTGAACACCTGGACCTGCTTCTATGTGCGATACATTCACTGATCACATGAAGGTGTTATGAAAAAAACCGGGCAGTTCTGCTCTCAACTCCTCCACCCTCGCTACTGGTTTACCTGGTTTGGGTTGGGCGTGTTATGGCTACTGGTACAACTTCCTTACCCCATCCTTATCCGTCTCGGGGCCGGTGCTGGCAAACTGTCACGCCGCTTCCTGAAACGCCGCGAGCGCATTACGCGTCGTAATATTGAACTCTGCTTTCCTCACATCAGTGATGAAGAGAAAGAGCAGATGATCGCGGGCAACTTTGCCTCCCTGGGCATGGCGCTGGCGGAAACGGGCATTGCCTGGTTCTGGTCGGATCGTCGGGTGCGCCAGTTGTTTCAGGTGAGTGGTATGGCCAACCTGAAAACCGCCCAAGACCATAAACGAGGCGTGATGGTAATTGGCGTGCATTTTATGTCGCTGGAATTGGGCGGCCGCATCACCGGGCTGTGCCAGCCAATGATGGCGATGTATCGCAAACATAACAATCAGGCGATGGAGTGGGCGCAAACCAAAGGCCGTATGCGTTCCAACAAAGCCATGATTGACCGGCGTGACCTGCGTGGCATGGTGCAGGCGCTGAAACAGGGCGAAGCCGTTTGGTTCGCTCCAGACCAGGACTACGGCCCGAAGGGCAGTGTCTTTGCGCCGCTGTTTGCCGTTGAGAAAGCGGCAACGACCAACGGGACTTTTGTGTTATCACGTCTGGCTCGCCCGGCGATGCTGACTATCGTGCTGATTCGTAATCCGCAGAAAAACGGCTATCAGTTGATCATCCAGCCGGAGTTGGAAAACTACCCACATGATGATGAATCCGCTGCGGCCGCTTACATGAACAAAGTGATCGAGCGTGAAATCCTGCGTGCACCTGAGCAATATCTCTGGCTGCATCGCCGCTTTAAAACCCGCCCGCCAGGTGAAGCGTCGCTCTACGTCTGACCTGATGCAGCAGGCTCCGGCCTGCTGCCTGACCCGCCAAAAAAACATTTCACAACCATTCTTAACGAAAAACAGGTTTGTCAAAATTTGCACAGCCTTTTGTAATGGTCGCCATTTCCTTTTCCTGACCAAACTTATGACTCTGCTTTTGACTTCACCCCGGCGAGCGATGCTCGCAATTGCGGTTGCCAGCGCGCTGCTGGCCGGTTGCGCCAATCCTCACGGCTTACATACCAGCAACCATATGCTTGATGCCAATACATTGCAGGCACAGGACACGCTGAAAAATGCCCACTTCAGCACCGCTAACTGGCCGAAAACGCAATGGTGGCAAAGTTTTGACGATGCTCAGCTTAATCATCTGATTAACGATGCCATGGCCTCCAGCCCAGACCTGCAAGTAGTAAACGCCCAGGCCGACAAAGCCAATGCACAGGTTATCGCCGCCAACGCTGAACGTTATCCGGATGTCGATCTTAACGCCGGGATTACCCGCTCACGGGTAGCAAAAGTGGACGACCCGCTGCTACAGGGCAAAACCTACAGTACGCTGCGTACCGCCAACGTAGGTCTGAGCTACACCTTTGATTTATGGGGTGGGAAGAAAGATGCAGCCGAAGCAGCACTCGGCCAGGCGCGCGCCAGCGAACTGGATCGCCAGGCCAGCCAGTTAACCCTGGCCGCTAACGTCACGCGTGCATGGAACAACCTTAATCTGGCGTGGACCAATGCCGATCTGGCAAAACAGGCCGCCGATCGTGCCAATGGCATCGCCAAAATTCAGCAGCAATATGTTTCCGCCGGACTCACGTCTGACTATCAATACAAGCAGGCGTTATCGCAGCAAAAAACCGCTGAAGCCTCGCTTACGGAAGCAAAACAGGACGTCACCGACGCCGGTATTCAACTTTCGACGCTGGTCGGCAAAGGCCCGGATTACTGGCATAACCTGAAGCCAGCGAAACTGAACGTACCCACCGCTGCACTGCTGCCAGGCAATATTCCAGCCGATCTGCTGGGTCGCCGCCCGGACGTAGTCGCCGCACGTTGGCGAGTAGAAGCGGCAGCGAAAGACATCGCCGCGACCAAAACCGAGTTCTATCCCAATATCAACCTGGTGGCGGAAGCCGGTACACGCTCACTGCTGGGTGACGCTTTGTTTGGCGCGCCGAGCCGCTTCTTTAATGTTGGGCCAAGCCTGTCGCTGCCAATTTTTGATGCCGGTAAGCGCCGTGCCGATTTAGCTGAAAGTGATGCCAACTGGGATCTGGCGGTGGCGCAATACAACAAACTGCTGATTAGCTCGCTGGGTAATGTCAGCGATACCATCACCCAGTTGCAGTCCATTCAGGACCAACTGGCACAGCAGGAAAGTGCCAACCAGCTGATTCACAGTGCCTGGGATGACCTGAACCGCGAATATGCAGCGGGCCTGCGTCCATATCTGGACGTATTGACCATCCAGAATCAGTTAATCGAATCCGACCAGAAACTGGTGGCGCTTAAAGCCCAGCAGATCAATCTGGCGGTGGTGTTGATTGAAGATTTAGGTGGTGGATTCCATAACGGGGATGCTACGCCCCACAGTTAAGCGGATGGCTGGTATTCTGCCGCAGGTTGGTGAATGATGGTTCGCTCATTGGCTCAACCTGCGGATAATCATGATGGAACAAGATATTGAGGCTGGCTGGCTCCGGCCTCTTATTGCTGACCGACTTACCCCTTTTATGGAGATTGATGCAGCTCGCCTGCAACGCAATCTTCAGCAGATGCAACAAAAAGCCGATGCGGCTGGCGTTGCTCTGCGTCCTCATATCAAAACCCATAAAAGCGTCTGGATAGCCCGGCAACAACGAGCGCTTGGCGCGCGTGGTGTTACGGTGTCAAAACCGAGCGAAGGTGTCGCCTTTATTTTAGGGGGCGAGCGTGACCTGCTACTGGCTTATCCGGTGGTGCTGGCCGATACGTTGACCGAATTACTTCAGGTCGCCGCAGAAAACCATGCCCGTATTACCTGCATTGCTGACTCCCTGAATGGCGTGTCTGCGTTAGCAACAGCGCATCAGCAACAGCCGACAGCGGAGCTGGCGGTTGCCATCAAGGTGGATGTTGGGCTGCATCGGGTGGGGGTCGATCCTGAAAGTGATGCTGCGCTGACGCTGGCTGAAGCTATCAATGCCGCCGGACTTCCTTTTTCCGGGCTGGTTTCTCATGCCGGCCAGGCTTATGGTGCCGGTCATCCCGCCGCCATCTGCGAGGTTGCCCGTCAGGAAATCGCACTGATGCGTGGTGTTCAGCAACGCCTGATGTCTGCGGGATTTACGCCTTGCCCAATCTCTGTCGGCTCAACCCCCACGGCACTGGCGGCCCCGGTTGCGGAAGGCAGCAATGAAATTCGTCCCGGTAATTACGCGTTACTTGATCTGACGGCCTGGCGTTTAGGCTTATGCACGCCAGACGCGCTGGCGTTAAGTGTGGTCACGCGCGTGGTGGCGGTGAATACGCATTACGCCATTATCGATGCGGGCTCCAAAATGCTCAGCTCCGATAAAGGCCCCCACGGCACCAATGCCAGCGGTTTCGGCATTGCCGTGGATGAGCAAGGGAATCAATTTGAGGTGGTGAAATTATCCGAGGAACACGGCTTCCTGCAATTTAGCCATCAGGCTCCCGCTGTGGGGGCGCTACTGCGTATCTTCCCCAACCACAGTTGTGCGGTTGTGGCACAGTCCGACCGCTTTGTGTTGCGCCATGCCGACGGTTTGGCTGAAGTGCTCAACATAGAGGGACGGGGCAAGTTCATCTGACCACGAGGCTTTTTCTGGAAACCTCTTCTGCGCCACACTTCCGGCACCGGGCCGTTTCCAGCCCGGTGACCGCGTGCTTTAATGCCTCTTTATCCGCCCAACAGGAGGTCCCATGCTGCCATCTCAGACAGTGACTCTGACCATTCCACGTAACTGGTTAGATTTATATGAAACCATCTGGAAACCCGAGTGTTTCGCAAAATGGGCAAGCGGGCTAAGTAGCAGCACGCTAACGCAGGAAGGGAATATCTGGAAAGCCAAAGGACCTGAAGGCACGGTAAAGATTCGTTTCACGCCGCACAATCCATTTGGCGTAATGGATCACTGGATCGATACCGGCATCGGTAAGGAGATCTACATGCCGATGCGGGTGATTGCGAACGAACAAGGTGCCGAGGTGGTGATGGTCGTTTACCGTCAGCCACTGATGTCTGATGAGAAATTTGCCCAAGACGTTGCATGGGTAAAACGTGATCTGGATAACCTTCTCCACCTTTTAACCCATTAGAATCAATGAATTATAAAAACTTTCTTACTCAGCTATTCTCTGGCAGTAATCGGCACTGACAAACAATTTTTCTTCACCAAAGCCTTTAACTGTTTTGCACATTTTCTGGCCGTTTTTCATTGTAACCACCAGTTTGGCTAACGCTTCCGTACCAGGAATTTTCCTGGTACGGAAGCCATCTCTCACTTCAGGTCCACTGATTTTCTGACGTTTTTTTTATCCGGGCTGAAAAACGTTATTTACCCTCTCTGACAATAACGTAAAAGACTAATAAGTCCCTTACCCTTCTCATTATATTTTTAGATGAAAAAACCAAAACCATTTATTATTGAGTGTCATTTATAGGAGTTTTCTCATGGTGTTAATTCAAATAAAACACGGTATAACTCCCTTACACACAGCAGTACTTAATAATAACAATGGCAGGGTAAATAACATGGACCGCTCAACCTATCCTTTATTGTCAGAAAGAGAATTCGTTGAGATTGCCAGAAGGATTTTGGCTGGGGAATATAATTATCAAAATGGATTTTATCGTGATCTGGCTGATTTTCTTCTGACAGGAGGAGATAGTGCTATGACACAAAAACAATTGCACACCAGGGGCGTCTTTTTAAATTCAGAACATCATTTGATCGAATGCATCATTACATGGCAATCACTGAAAGGTATTTCAGGGCTTCGCCAGGATTGGCTGCACTGATGAAACCTGTGCTCTGGCCTTGTCGCCCGGGCGACCCTCAAATTGCACTGGTACATGTACCATAACGAGCAGAGTATGACGATACGTGTAAGAAATCTGACCGGCGCTACCAAGTGGTCAATATTGTCATCAATAAAAATCATTGGCATCGGTGTATTACAGCTTTCACTTCTGGCGCAAATATTACAGGCAAACGAGTTAAATTTACTTGCCGTTGCCATTGCATGTTTATTAGTTATAGACACATTAGCCGATCGCGGATTTGGCAACTCCGCTATTCGCAACCAAAATTTAAGCGTCAGCGATCTCTCCGTTCTTTATTGGGGGAACATGTTGCTTGGGCTATTAATTTTCGCCGTCATGTTTATTGGTAGCGATCTTTTTAGCCGAATAATGAATCAGCCCGAACTGGCAATTATGCTGGAAATGATTTCGGTGATTTTCATTATTGTTCCGCAAGGGCAACATTACCGCGCCATATTGCAGCGAGAAAAACAATTCACTCGAATTGCATTTACAGAAATCTTGTCAGTGCTGGTTGGACTGAGTGTGACCTTGTTCACCGTGTGGCTGACCCCTTCAGTACTCTGTGCTATCTGGGGTTACCTGGCGATGGTCTCAATTCGCATGCTGGTCTACTGCTACTACGGCCGTTCATGGTTCCAACCTGAATACCGTTTTAGCCTGAAAAGCTTTGCCGGTATGCGAGCAAGAAACGGATAATAAAAACAAGTCTGTATGGTGGGCTCTGGGCATCTGAGAGGATGCGTTCGCGTGCTGCTTGCCAGCACGCTTTTTTCTTTTCCACGCCGGCAACTTCTCCCTTCTGTCCACATGCGTTAAGCCGGATTGGCGCATACTGAACACACCATTCACATCATTTTTTATAATGCGAATAAGAAACATCTATCCTCACACCCCCGTAAAACAGGCCTTATAAAGCAACTAATATCAAAACAACTAATCCGATGTCACTTTTTTAGAAAATCTCAGTGGTCTACACTCTGGGAAATCTTTAGCCTTGCCGCCAATTATCTGGAGTGCTCTATGCTGTTAACCGTTCTCTACATCATTGGTATCACCGCCGAGGCCATGACTGGTGCGCTGGCGGCAGGCAGACGCAAAATGGATCTGTTTGGCGTCATTATTATCGCTTCCGTTACCGCGATTGGTGGCGGATCGGTACGTGACATTCTACTCGGCCATTATCCACTGGGTTGGGTTAAGCATCCCGAATACATCATGATTGTTGCGGCGGCGGCGGTAATCACCACGGTGGTAGCACCGCTGATGAATCATCTGCGCAAAGTCTTCCTGGTGCTGGATGCGTTGGGCCTGGTGGTTTTCTCCATAATAGGTGCCCAGGTGGCACTGGATGGGGGCCATACCGCAGTTATCGCCGCGATTAGCGCAGTCATCACCGGTGTATTTGGCGGCGTACTGCGCGATATGTTCTGCAATCGCATCCCGCTGGTGTTTCAGAAAGAATTGTATGCCGCTGTCGCCTTCGCCTCAGGCTGGCTCTATATCCTGCTGTTGAAAACATCGCTGGCCAATGAGGTAGTGGTAATCGTCACCCTATTGTTCGGCTTTTTCGCTCGCCTGCTGGCGCTACGGTTCCGCCTCGGCTTGCCGATTTTCAACTATCCCCATCCCGATCACTGATGCTCCGCCGGGGATCGCCTGTTGCTGTAAAAACGTGATGAGTTGCTGCACCTGATGATCGTGCAGCATGGTCACAATCCGTTGCGCCAGCGTGCTGCCAATACCCGGTAGCTGTTGCCAGCCCTCCGTCGTGCGCATCTGCAATTGTTGCCACTGAGTGTCAGGCAAGGCTTGTAATGCGGCACGCGGTATCGGCAAGCCCAGCGCCATCACCCAACGGCGTAGCGGTTGCTGGCGGGTCTGATTAAACCGCCGCCAGATCTGTTGCGCCCGCGTCGGTGATATCCCAGCCACCTGAGCGATTTGTTCGGGAGTCAGTTCCAGCCAGGAAAACAGATGGGTGATGGTGCCGCTATCCAGTAAGCGTTGCCAGGTGCTGCGTTGTATACCGTTAATACCCAGCACTGATTTTTCGCTGAGCCAGCTCAGGCGTGACAGGAATTGTGCCCGACACGGTGCATTGAATGCCAGACAACTGAGTTCATTAAAATCGCTGCTTTGTGGTGCGTCGGGGTATTCGCGCAGTCCAACACGCCAGATAACCCGTTCAACACGCGGAATGCCCAATCCGGCGAGAACCAATGCCACCTGATCGCCTGCAATCACATCCAGCTCACGCCAACGTCGTAGCGAACCAATATTGACCCGGCGCACGGTTTTATCATCCAGCTGCACCGGGATAAGATTCAAAACCACCGCGATTTTTCCGGTTCGTCCGACATTGAACTCCACCGAACGCACTTCGCTGCTGATCTCCGCTGGTTGATATTTCCACGCAGCTGACCAGTTGCCCTGCCCGGGCTGCCAGTCACGCCCCATGCGAACAGGCGATTGGTGGATAACAATACCATCGGTGGCAAAGGGTAATTTTCCCTGAAACCAGCGATCGCGCCAGCTTGCTACCTCGTCCTCATCATTGACCCGTTCGCTCCAGCGTTCGGTCAGGTCAAATCCCCAGCGCGACAATTGTGCCAGCCGTTCTGACATGGACGCCGGACCGTCCGGCCACGCCCAGATAAACACCCCCAGTTGCGCCAACAACGGAGTGGCATCACGGCGCATCATCGCGCCCGCCACCTGTGCCCGGGCATTGCTGCCACCATCCTGCGCCTGCTGATGATCGGTCATCTGCAAAAATAATTCCCCTTGCAGCACCACTTCATTCTGATTGGTGCTGATCTGCTGCGGGATAGCCGGGATCATGGCTGCCTTATCCCGCCACTCTTCACCGCGCAGGCCGTCACCACGACTGACCAGAGAGGCCAACCGCCCCTGACGATAAATCAATGTGACGGCCACACCGTCAACCTTCGGCTGGACCCACACATCTGACTTACCCTGCATCCACTCCATGACAGCCCGCTGGTCACGCAATTTGCGCACGCCGGTATGTGCCACCGGGTGCTGCGCAGTGCCGTCTGTTGTGGGTTGTGCCGCGTAAGTCGCCATGTCTGGCGTGAAGCACAGCTGCCAATGTTGCAGACGTTGTTGCAGGCTGTCGTAATCAGCATCGCTTACCAGGTTCTGTCCCTGCCGGTAATAGGCATCATCCCAGTGTCGGAGTTGGGTTTGTAACTGCGTAATCTCCTGCCCAGCCCGTACCGGGGACCAGTTGGGACAAACCCTCTCGGCCAATACCCCCGCGCTGAAGAGCCATAACAACAAAACCATGTATCCTTTCATCTTCGTTCTCCTTTTTGTCTATTGGAGAACACCCTGCATCTGGCAGCCAGCAGCGAAAAAGAATTCTGGATGTTATGTTCCCGCGTTTTTTCACGATTTGCAGCACTGAACAATACGGCTGGAGCAACCTCACAAAAAAAGAAATGCGCCTGACGCGGCGGCAAACGCTGCGTGGCGGGCATAAGCCGTGTATACTGTGCAGGAAATCGACTCCGCTCTTTACTCAATTCAAGAAAATCATGGCTCAAGGCACGCTCTATATTGTTTCTGCCCCCAGCGGCGCAGGTAAATCCAGTCTGATTCAGGCGCTGTTGAAGACACAACCGTTATACGATACGCAAGTGTCTGTTTCCCATACCACCCGTGGCGTGCGCCCCGGTGAGAGTCATGGTGAACATTACTTTTTTGTGTCGAAACCGGAATTCGAAGCCATGATTGCCGAGGATGCCTTCCTTGAGCATGCGGAAGTCTTTGGCAACTATTACGGCACCTCCCGTGCGGCCATTGAACGTGTATTGGCAACCGGCGTTGATGTTTTTCTGGATATCGACTGGCAAGGTGCGCAGCAAATCCGCCAGAAAATGCCTGCCGCACGCAGCATTTTTGTTTTGCCACCCTCAACGGAAGAGTTGGATCGCCGTCTGCGCGGCCGTGGCCAGGATAGCGAAGAGGTGATTGCCCGCCGTATGGCGCAGGCCGTGGCGGAAATGAGCCACTATGCCGAATACGATTATTTAATTGTGAATGATGATTTTGATCTGGCGTTGTCCGATCTGAAAACCATTATTCGCGCAGAACGTCTGCGCATGAGTCGCCAGAAATCGCGACATGATGCTTTAATCAGCAAACTATTGGCAGTCTGAATTCACTTTCAGTATTATGCCCAGTCATTTCTTCATCTGTGGAGTAGCACACCTATGGCACGCGTAACCGTTCAGGACGCAGTAGAAAAAATTGGTAACCGTTTTGACCTGGTGTTGGTCGCTGCACGTCGTGCACGTCAGATGCAGGTAGGCGGCAAAGATCCGCTGGTTCCGGAAGAAAACGATAAAGCCACCGTTATCGCGCTGCGCGAAATCGAAGAAGGTCTGATCACCAACCAGATTCTGGATGTGCGTGATCGTCAGGAACAGCAAGAGCAGGAAGCCGCTGAATTACAAGCCGTTACCGCTATCGCTGAAGGTCGTCGTTAACAGCAGCCTGCAGGTCAACCTTGTATCTGTTTGAAAGCCTCAATCAACTGATTGAAAAATACTTGCCTGAGGAGCAAATCAAGCGCCTCAAGCAAGCTTATCTTGTCGCGCGTGATGCCCACGAGGGGCAAACACGCTCCAGCGGTGAGCCTTATATCACCCATCCTGTTGCCGTTGCCTGCATTCTGGCCGAGATGAAACTCGACCACGAAACGCTGATGGCCGCGTTGCTACATGATGTTATCGAAGATACCCCCGCAACTTACCAGGACATGGAACAACTGTTTGGCAAAAGCGTTGCCGAACTGGTTGAAGGGGTGTCAAAACTCGATAAGTTGAAGTTCCGGGATAAGAAAGAAGCCCAGGCTGAAAACTTCCGCAAAATGATCATGGCGATGGTGCAGGACATCCGCGTCATTCTGATCAAACTGGCTGACCGCACCCATAACATGCGCACGCTTGGCTCGCTGCGACCGGATAAACGCCGTCGTATCGCACGAGAAACCCTCGAAATTTATAGCCCGCTGGCCCACCGTCTCGGTATTCATCACCTGAAAACCGAGCTGGAGGAGCTGGGCTTTGAAGCGTTGTACCCGAACCGCTATCGGGTCATCAAAGAGGTGGTTAAAGCGGCGCGCGGTAACCGTAAAGAGATGATCCAGAAGATTCTTTCTGAGATTGACGGTCGCCTGCAAGAGGCTGGGATTCCCTGTCGCGTCAGTGGCCGTGAGAAGCATCTCTATTCGATCTACCGCAAAATGCATCTGAAAGAGCAACGATTTCACTCGATCATGGATATTTACGCCTTTCGCGTCATCGTGAAAGATTTAGATACCTGCTATCGCGTACTCGGACAGATGCACAGTCTGTACAAACCGCGTCCTGGACGCGTCAAAGATTACATCGCTATCCCCAAGGCCAACGGCTATCAATCTTTGCATACCTCGATGATTGGCCCGCACGGCGTGCCGGTTGAGGTGCAAATCCGTACCGAAGATATGGATCAGATGGCGGAAATGGGGGTTGCGGCACACTGGGCCTATAAACAGGCCGGTGAAAGCGGCACCACCGCGCAAGTACGTGCCCAGCGCTGGCTGCAAAGCCTGCTGGAGTTGCAACAAAGCGCGGGAAGCTCCTTTGAATTTATTGAAAGCGTGAAATCAGATCTCTTCCCGGACGAGATTTATGTGTTCACGCCTGAAGGCCGCATTGTCGAACTGCCCGCTGGCGCAACACCTGTCGACTTTGCCTATGCGGTCCATACCGATATTGGCCATGCCTGTGTCGGCGCACGCGTTGATCGCCAGCCTTATCCGCTGTCGCAGCCACTCACCAGCGGGCAAACCATCGAAATTATTACCGCGCCGGGTGCCCGACCCAACGCCGCCTGGCTTAACTTTGTCGTCAGTTCCAAAGCGCGCGCCAAGATTCGCCAGTTGCTGAAAAACCTCAAACGCGAAGATTCTGTTAACCTCGGCCGTCGCCTGCTAAGCCATGCGCTGGGTGGTAGCCGTAAACTGGCTGAAATTCCGGCAGAAAATATCCAGCGCGAGCTGGAACGCATGAAGTTGACCAGTATGGATGATCTGCTGGCGGAAATTGGTCTGGGCAACGCGATGAGCGTAGTGGTGGCGAAAAATCTGCTGCAATCAGAGAACTCAGCACCACTCGTCAGCAACAAACGTAATAAGTTGCCAATTAAAGGTGCTGATGGCGTCCTGATTACCTTCGCCAAATGCTGCCGCCCGATTCCGGGCGATCCGATCGTTGCACACGTCAGCCCTGGTAAAGGCCTGGTGGTGCACCACGAGTCCTGCCGCAATATTCGCGGCTACCAGAAAGAACCAGAAAAGTTCATGCCGGTAGAATGGGATAAAGTGACCGATCAGGAATTTGTCGCCGAAATTAAAGTCGACATGTTCAACCATCAGGGCGCGCTGGCAAACCTGACGGCGGCCATCAATACCGCCGGTTCAAACATTCAAAGTCTCAATACCGAAGAACGAGACGGCCGTGTTTATAGCGCCTTTATCCGTCTGACCGCGCACGATCGCGTCCATCTGGCTAACATTATGCGTAAAATTCGCGTAATGCCCGATGTGATTAAAGTTCACCGAAATCGTAATTAGTGCATGAACGATCAACGTTTTGCTCGTATCCGCGAGATGCTGGCCCTGCGCCAGCACGATCTCACCGTCTGTATGGAACAGGTGCATAAGCCGCACAATGTCTCGGCGGTAATTCGCACGGCCGATGCTGTCGGTATCCATGAGGTCCATGCGGTCTGGCCCAGCGTGCGCATGCGCACCATGGTATCGGCCTCCGCTGGTAGCAACAGTTGGGTGAAGGTCAAAACGCATCGCAATATCGCTGAAGCCGTATCCCATCTGAAGACGCAGGGTATGCAGGTGCTGGCGACGAACCTGTCGGCCAAGGCCGTGGATTTTCGCGAGATCGATTACACACGTCCCACCTGTATTCTGATGGGTCAGGAAAAAACCGGTATCACCGCAGAAGCGCTGGCCCTCGCGGATCAGGACATCATTATCCCAATGGTTGGCATGGTGCAGTCGCTTAATGTCTCAGTCGCTTCCGCGCTGATTCTGTATGAAGCACAACGCCAGCGACAAAATGCCGGTATGTACCAGCGTACCTACAGTTTGCTGGATGAAGAGGAGCAGCAGCGCCTGCTGTTCGAAGGGGGTTACCCGGTTCTGGCACGCGTGGCGAAGCAAAAAGGATTACCCTATCCGCACATCAACGACCTCGGTGAAGTGGAAGCCGATGCCGAATGGTGGGCAACAATGCAAGCGACGGGCAAAAAATGAAAGGCCGTCTGCTGGATGCCATTCCGCTCAGTACCCTGACCGGCGTCGGCGCCAGCCAGGCGGCGAAACTGGCCAAAATTGGCCTGTTTACCATCCAGGATCTGCTGCTGCACCTGCCGCTGCGCTACGAAGATCGCACCCAACTCTATCGTATTAATGACCTGCTGCCGGGCATCTGGGCCACGGTGGAAGGTGAAGTGCTGAGCAGTGAAATCACCTTTGGCCGCCGCCGTATGCTGGTGTGCCAAATCAGCGATGGCACTGGCGTGCTGACCATGCGCTTCTTCAACTTCAATGCCGGGATGAAAAACAGCCTGGCGTCAGGCCGTCGCGTCACTGCTTACGGCGAGATTAAACGCGGTCAGCGCGGTGCAGAGATTATCCATCCCGAATATCGCATTCAGGGCGAACACAGCAGCGTTGAGTTGCAGGAAACCCTGACGCCGGTTTATCCCACCACCGAAGGTATCCGCCAGGCAACGCTGCGCAACCTGACCGATCAGGCGCTGACGCTGCTGGAAACCTGCGCCATTGCCGAGCTGTTGCCGCCGGAACTGAGCGGTGGATTGATTAGCCTGCCAGACGCATTGCGTACTCTGCATCGCCCGCCACCTGATTTGCGTCTGAGCGAGCTGGAAACGGGCCGTCATCCGGCACAGCGCCGGTTAATTATGGAAGAACTGCTGGCACATAACCTCAGCATGTTGGCAATGCGCGCTGGTGCACAGCGCCATCACGCGCTGCCGATGCCGGCCAATCATCAGTTGGTCGATAAATTGCTGGCCGCCCTGCCGTTCTCCCCTACCGGCGCGCAGCAACGGGTGGTCGCGGAAATTGAGCGCGATCTGGTACACGACTTCCCGATGATGCGTCTGGTGCAAGGCGATGTGGGATCGGGCAAAACGTTGGTCGCGGCAATGGCTGCGTTAAATGTGATTGCCCACGGCAAGCAGGTGGCGCTGATGGCCCCCACCGAATTGCTCGCCGAACAGCACGCTAATAATTTCCGCCAATGGTTTGCGCCTCTCGGTATTGAGGTGGGCTGGCTGGCGGGTAAGCAAAAAGGTAAGGCTCGTCAGGCGCAGCAGGAGGCGATTGCCAGCGGGCAGGTAGCGATGGTGGTCGGTACCCATGCGCTGTTTCAGGAGCAGGTACAATTTAACGGCATGGCGTTGGTGATTATCGATGAACAACACCGTTTTGGCGTCCACCAGCGTCTGGCACTCTGGGAAAAGGGCGAAGAACAGGGTTTTCATCCGCATCAGCTAATCATGACCGCGACACCGATTCCACGCACCCTGGCGATGACCGCCTACGCGGATCTCGATACTTCTACCATTGATGAGTTACCGCCAGGCCGAACCCCGGTCACCACCGTCGCGATCCCCGACAGCCGCCGTAACGATATCATCACGCGTGTGCAAAGCGCCTGCCAGGAAGGTCGTCAGGCGTATTGGGTCTGTACGCTGATTGAAGAGTCTGAGCTGCTGGAGGCACAGGCGGCCGAAGCGACCTGGCAAGAGCTAAAAGTCGCGTTGCCGGATCTCCAGGTCGGGCTGGTGCATGGCCGTATGAAACCGGCTGAAAAGCAGGCGGTGATGCAGGCATTTAAAGCCAATGAAATCCAACTGCTGGTCGCCACGACGGTCATCGAGGTTGGAGTGGATGTGCCGAACGCCAGTCTGATGATCATCGAAAACCCGGAACGCCTCGGCCTTGCGCAGCTGCATCAGTTGCGTGGACGTGTCGGGCGTGGTGCGGTCGCCTCGCATTGTGTGTTGCTGTACAAAGCACCGCTAAGTAAAACGGCACAAAAGCGTTTGCAGGTGTTGCGTGACAGCAACGACGGCTTTGTTATCGCCCAGCATGATCTGGAGATTCGTGGTCCCGGTGAACTGCTTGGCACGCGCCAGACCGGTAACGCCGAGTTCAAAGTCGCCGATTTGCTGCGTGATCAGGGCATGATCCCGGAAGTTCAGCGCGTGGCACGCCATATCCATCAGCATTATCCTGAGCAGGCCGTGGCGTTGATTGAGCGCTGGCTGCCGGAAACCGAACGCTACAGCAACGCGTAGCGGCGCGATTTCGTGCGTGTTGCAGGAAAACCCCGCGCGATACATCGCGTCGCTACGAATGGGTCAGGCCCCCGTGTTTTTATCACGCTCCAGCGCGGTAAAATCCCCGACAAATTTTTGCAGTAACCGCGCCAGCTCAACACGCTCATTCTCCTGCCACGCCTGAAACACCTCACCGTAAATCCTGCTCCGTGCCGCATCGATTTTGTCGGTCATCACTTTACCCGCAGCCGTAATGACCGCTTCATTGACGCGCTTGTCCTTTGTATTCTTCTGGCGCTGCGCCAGACCAATTTCCTCCAGCTTCGCGACCTGTCGACTGACGGTGGTGTAGTCACGCCCAACCCGATCCGCCAGTTCAACCACACCAATCGGACCGAAACGACTGATCTGCACCAGCAGCGGAAACAGCGCTCGATCAAGCTGAATATTGGATTCTTTTATTAGTAATTCATCACGTTGTGGGCGGTTGAACGTCCCAACAATGGTCAGTAACGCATTATGCAGATCATCGAAAGCTGAACTATTATGTGTATTTTGCACGCTTTTCATTGACGGCATCCAGAGACAGGAATAATGTGTGCATAATACACATATATTCCGATTAACTGAAGGTGAAAACATGAAAGCAGCAATAGTTTCCGCAGCAGGCGAACTGCCGGTATACAGCGATTTCCCTGAACCTCAAGCCGATGACCACCAGGTTGTGGTCACAGTCAAAGCCGCCGCCATTAGCCAGTTGGCGAAGGCGCGTGCCGCAGGTACCCATTACAGCTCGGCCACGCACTATCCGTTTATTACCGGGATCGATGGCACCGGTTATCTCAACAATGGCGACCCGGTGTACTTCCTGGCATTTAACGCCCCCTGGGGAAGTATGGCGGAAAAAACACGGGTGCCCACCGAGGCTATCGTACCGCTACCGAAAACGCTCGATCCGGTGCTGGCTGCTGCACTTGCCAATCCGGGTATGTCCTCGTGGGCGGCTTTAACGCGTCGCGCACGTTTGCTACAAGGCGAAACTGTGCTAATCAATGGCGCAACCGGGACATCAGGTGGACTGGCAGTGCGTATCGCGCGTCATCTTGGTGCCGGAAAAATTATTGCCACCGGACGCAACCGTGCGGTACTGGAACAACTTCACACCCAGGGGGCAGATATTACGCTGACCCTTGATGCGTTACCGACCGCTCTGCCCGCGCTGATGGCTGAAGGCATTGATGTGGTGCTGGATTATCTGTGGGGCCAGAGCGCGCTCGATATCATGCAGGCGGCGGTGGCCGGTGGTGAGAAGGTGGTCCGTTTTGTGCAAATTGGTTCCCTCAGCGGCCAGGAGATCTCATTGCACAGCAAGTTACTGCGCTCCTCTGGACTGACCCTAATGGGCAGCGGCCTCGGTAGCGTATCCAATAGCGAACTGGTGGCTTGTATCGGCGAGCTACTGACAGCCGCAGCGCAAAGCGATTTTTCGATTCCCTTCCAGATGCGACCACTGAGTGAAGTCCATAGCGCCTGGGGTGAAGACGATAGCCGTTGCCGTACGGTATTTACGCTCTGAGGTGGTGAGGGGCATTGCAAACGTTTGCTTTCATTCGGCATCGGTTTAAAATCGCCCCCTTTGTTGTGATTGAGAACGTCCACCATGTCCGTCGATACCGCTGAACCCCGCCAGCCTGCCAATGCGGCAAAAAGTGAATTGATTTACCGTCTTGAAGATCGCCCACCGTTGCCACAAACACTGTTTGCTGCCTGCCAGCATCTGCTGGCGATGTTTGTCGCGGTAATTACCCCCGCGCTGCTGATTTGTCAGGCGCTGGGCCTGCCGGCACAGGACACCCAGCACATTATTAGCATGTCGCTGTTTGCCTCTGGCGTCGCATCGATTCTGCAAATCAAAACCTGGGGACCGGTCGGTTCCGGGCTGCTGTCAATTCAGGGCACCAGTTTTAACTTTGTCAGCCCGTTGATTATGGGTGGCATGGCGCTGAAAAATGGAGGGGCCGATATTCCCACCATGATGGCAGCGCTGTTTGGAACGCTGATGGTCGCCTCCTGCACCGAGATGGTGCTGTCCCGCGTGCTGCATCTGGCTCGTCGCATTATCACGCCGCTGGTTTCTGGCATTGTGGTGATGATCATCGGTTTGTCGCTGATTCAGGTTGGGCTAACCTCCATCGGCGGTGGTTTTGCAGCCATGAACGATCACAGTTTTGGCGCACCGAAAAACCTGCTGCTGGCTGGCGCGGTGTTGTTGGTGATTATTCTGCTCAACCGTCAGCGTAATCCTTATTTGCGTGTCGCCTCGCTGG
Source organism: Pantoea sp. X-Soil-TKNS-1279 (assembly GCF_059730565.1). Lineage (NCBI taxonomy): Bacteria > Pseudomonadati > Pseudomonadota > Gammaproteobacteria > Enterobacterales > Erwiniaceae > Pantoea > Pantoea sp. X-Soil-TKNS-1279. The sequence goes on from NZ_AP035948.1 coordinate 4,264,392, forward strand.
TGATCGCTATGGCCGTTGGCTATTTGTTGGCATGGGCGTTAGGTATGCTGCCGGAAAATACCACCCCGACCAATCAGGCGCTGGTTTCGGTGCCATCACCGCTCTACTACGGCCTTGGTTTTGACTGGAATCTGCTGATTCCGTTGATGTTGGTCTTTATGGTGACCTCCCTGGAAACCATCGGCGATATTACCGCCACCTCTGACGTTTCTGAGCAACCGGTGAGCGGCCCGCTGTATATGAAACGCCTGAAAGGGGGCGTGCTGGCCAATGGTCTTAACTCTTTTGTATCCGCATTGTTCAATACGTTTCCAAACTCCTGTTTTGGCCAGAATAATGGCGTGATCCAGCTGACCGGTGTGGCCAGCCGCTATGTGGGCTTTGTAGTGGCACTGATGTTGATTGTGCTCGGGTTGTTCCCGGCGGTCAGCGGATTTGTGCAGCACATTCCTGAACCGGTACTGGGCGGCGCAACGATAGTGATGTTTGGTACGATCGCGGCTTCCGGGGTACGCATCGTTTCTCGCGAGCCATTGAATCGCCGCGCGATTATGATTATCGCGCTGTCGCTGGCTGTTGGCCTTGGTGTTTCTCAGCAGCCACTGATTCTGCAATTCGCCCCAGACTGGCTGAAAACCCTGCTTTCATCAGGCATTGCCGCTGGCGGAATCACCGCTATCGTGCTCAATCTCGTCTTCCCCCAGGAAAAGTAATACTCACGGCAGGCTGAGGCCTGCCTGATATTTATCCGCTTTTACATCCAGGCTGTTGAGCTGTAACGGTAATTCAGGCATAACAACCTCTTACCGGATAAAAGATCGGGATGGATGCAATGAAATTTCTAGGCAAATTTTTCCTTACCTTACTGCTGCTAATTCTGCTGGCGCTGGTCATCCTGTATGTGTTGCTGCAAACACAGTGGGGTGCAGGCTGGTTTAGCCGTTGGGTGAGTGATAAAACCGACTGGCATCTTTCCCTCAGTAAAATCGAACACAACTTCTCTTCCCCTTCACATATCGTCCTCGATGACTTTAGCTTTGGGCACGATGGTCAACCGGCCGTGCTGGTCGCGAAACGCGTTGATCTCGGGCTGGCGTTGGTACAGTTCAGCGATCCACTGCACTTTAGCAGCATCGAATTGCGTGACGGCGAAGTGAATCTGGCTAACCTGACCCCGGATAACGCGCTGCCGCTTCAGGCCAACCGTTTGCAGCTCAACAATATGCGCATTGATAGTCCGGGCAGTGCGTTACCGATGTTTGCCCGCAAGGTGAACGGTGGCATTTTACCGTGGAAGCCAACTGCCAATGATATGTTGGGTAGCGATGCGCAGTTTCAGATGAGCGCGGGTGAGATGACCCTGGATGGTGTGAAGGGAAATAACGTGTTGCTGCAAGGTAATGTGGCACAACATCGTCTGGTGCTGAGTAATATTGGGGCCGATCTGGCGCGTGGATCGATGACCGGTGATGCCGAACGTGATGCGCAGGGCAACTGGAAGATTAACCAGTTGCGCCTCAATGATATCCGCCTGCAAACCCATAAAGATCTGCTCGATTTCCTCAACCCGATCAGTGATGTGCCCTCGGTGACAATTAATCGCCTGGATATGACTGATGCACGTTTGCAAGGGCCGGATTGGGCGGTCACTGACCTCGATTTAACCCTGAAGAATTTCACCTGGCGCGGTAATGACTGGCAGAGCGAAGACGGTTCTCTGGCGATGAATGCCGGGAATTTTATTAACGGTACCTTTGAACTGAATGACCCCATCGTGAATGCCGACTTCTCAACGCAGGGCATCGCGCTGACGCAGTTCAGTTCCCGCTGGGCCAATGGCGTCATCCGTGCCAGCGGTAACTGGACGCGCAGTGATAAACGCCTGACGCTGGATGAACTGGCGGTAGCCGGACTGGAATATACCCTGCCGCAGAACTGGCGCGACCGCTGGCAACAGAGCTTACCAACGTGGCTCGACAGCGTACTGGTGAAACGTGTGACCGCCAACCGCAACCTGATTATTGATATCAATCCGGCGTTTCCATTCCAGATGACGGCACTGGATGGCAGCGGTGAAAACCTGCTGCTGGCCCGACAGCAGCAATGGGGGTTCTGGGCCGGTAAAGCCAGTTTTAACGCCGCCGAGGCGACCTTTAACCGTACTGATTTACGTCATCCGTCAATTAGCTTCAGCGCAGATGATCAACAGATTCAGGTCAATGAACTGAGTGCCTTTAATGGCAGCGGTTTACTGGAGGGGACGGCTACGGTCAACCAGCAGCCGCAACGTGCGTTGACGCTGCATCTGAAAGGCCAGGCGGTCCCGGCAAATATCCTGCAAAATTGGGGCTGGCCAGCGTTGCCGTTGAACGGAAATAGCAATTTATTGTTGCAGGTGAACGGTTCGCTGAACGCAGCGTCACCACTACGTCCAAGCGTCAATGGCAATCTGTCGGTAACAACCGATACCCAGTCGGTGCAACAGACCATGCATGACGGGCAGGTTCAGCCGTAAACACGCTAACCACACCCTGTAGCGGCGCGATTTATCGCGCGGTTTTCACGGCGTTCAAAACCCGCGCGATAAATCGCGCCGCTACGGTGTATGCAAGATTTAATTAATCAATCCGCGCGCCAGAGCCACCCTCTTCCAGTGCCCCCTGGGAATCGGCAGGTAAAACGATATATACCCCTTCAAACACCGCCCCCAGCTCATCGTCACCAAACAGTTCAACCTCCATCTGCACCCGCGCTTTACGCCCGCGCGCCAGACGATCGAGATCGCCACTCAACGAACCGAGATCGGCAATCGCCCCCGGCCGGCCACTAATCGGTTTGCTGTAACGAATGTGCGCATCGGCAAGAATAATGGTGCCGCCCAGATGACGCTCGCGCAGCAGCAGCCAGATCAACCCCCAACCGGTCAGCGTCGCCAGTGAGAACAGACTACCGGCAAATAACGTATGGTGTGGGTTTTGGTTGCCGGTTTCCGGCATGGTGGTGACAAACTTCTGCCCGGTATATTGCAGAATTCGCACGCCCATTTTTTCACTTAACGGGATATGCTCATACCATGCCTGCTGGAGCTGCCCGCACCAGTCGGCGCGGTGCAGGATATCATCGAGCGTCACCACCGGTTTAATCATCAGGAAATGGCGTACCGGAGTGGTTTGCGGCGCGGTGATCTCCCCCTGATTGACATACCCCAGCTTGGCAAAGAATTCGACGGCATCTTCACGCGCGCTACAGGTCACGCGTTTTGCCCCTTCCTGGCGCGCCACTGATTCCAGCGTCATCGCCACCAATGTACCCAAGCCTTTACCCTGGACTGACGGGTGAACGGCAAGGAAGCGGATAGCCGCTTCATTTTCAGCATTAATGTATAACCGCCCGACAGCGACCGGCTTGCCCTGTTCGTCCACCACCATTTGATGATGGGCCAACGCATCCCATGCATCACGCTCGGAACCCTGCGGCTGCCGCAATGGTTTTCGTAACATTTCCCAACGGAACTGATAGTACATATCCAGTTCTTCAGCGGTTTGCGGTACGCGAAGATGATACATAAAGTGATTCTCTCGTTCGGAGCTTACGTGGCTGATCCCTTGCCGCTCGGCTGAAAATCTCACACCTGCAACCAAAAGGTCACCGGACCATCGTTAACCAGCTCAACCTGCATATCGGCGGCAAAGCGGCCATTGGCGGTAGATACGCCCTGCTCACGGCAGCAGGCGCTGAAATATTCATAGAGACGTTCAGCTTCTGCCGGTTCAGCGCCGCCAGAGAAGGAGGGTCTCATGCCTTTTTGGGTATCAGCAGCCAGCGTAAACTGCGACACTACCAGCACGCTGCCACCTGCCTGCTGTACGTTAAGGTTCATCTTGTCGTTCTCATCAGCAAAAATGCGATAGCCCAGAACGCGCTCACACAACCGTTGTGCTTTTTTCTCATCGTCGCCCTTTTCAACACCCAGCAACACCAGCAAACCGGCACCAATTTCCCCTACCACCGCGTTGTCGACGCTGACACTGGCGCGACTGACGCGTTGAATCAAAGCAATCATGTTTCCTCTCGTTCTTTTTCTCGTTCACGCAGTTTTAATTGACGATAGTCATCCAGCGTGACGGTAATTTCTGCCCCTAACAACACAATACACCAGGTCCAGTAAACCCACAGGAACAGAATCGGGATTACGGCCAACACCCCGTAAATCAACTGATACGAGGGAAACATCGTAACATAGAGCGCAAAGCCTTTTTTGCCCAGCTCAAACAGCAGGCCCGCAACAACTGCGCCCACCAGCGCGTCGCGTCCGGGAACGCGGCGGGTAGGTACAATGCTGTACAGCAACCAGAAAGCGAGAATCGAGAGCAAGAGAGGAAAGACGCGTAGCACCTGCTCGATCAGGCTGTTGACACCAGAGGTGCTCACCCAGCGCAGCGACAGCAGGTAGGAGCTGATCGCCAGACTCGCTCCCGCCAGCAGTGGACCAAGGGTGAGAATCATCCAGTAGACCGCGAACGAGTACACCATTGGCCGTTTTTTATCACTGCGCCAGATAACGTTCAACGCACTGTCTACCGAATGCATCAACAATAGCGCGGTGACGATCAGGCTTACAGCGCCCACGGCGGTCATCTTATTGACGTTGGCGACGAACTGTTCCAGATAGCGCTGAATGGTGTTGCCTGCCGCTGGCATAAAATTGGTAAAAATGAAGTTTTTGAGCTGCACGCTAATATCGGAGAACACCGGGAAGGCGGCAAACAGCGCAAAGACCACGGCAATCAGGGGCACCAGTGCCAACAATGAGACGTAGGCCAGGTTACCTGCCTGTGTCGTCATGTTGTCTTCATCAATGCGCCGCCACAGCAGTTTGACCCACAGGAAAAAGGCATGCCAGGAGTGGCGCAAATGGCGCAGGTACATCACTCAGCGATGACTCGCGAACCAGGCTGGCACGGTTTTGCTGTCGGTAACCAACACACTTTCAATGCCGAGCGCACGAGCGGCCTCGATATTGGGCGGGTTATCATCGAAAAATACCGCCTGGTCAGCCGTAAAGCCTTCGTTATCCAGCACGAACTGATAGATGCGGGCTTCGGGTTTACGCATACCAATATCCTGCGACATGTAGAGTTTATCGGCAGCCTGTTGGACCTCGGGAAATTGCGACGGCCAGAACTCAAAGTGCAACTGGTTAGTATTGGAGAGGATCACCACCCGGTGTCCATCTGCACGCAGCTGGTTCATCAGCGCCAGCGTCTCTGGGCGTACATCGATAAACACGGCATGCCAGCCTGCGGTGAATTGTTCATAACTCAGCGCCACATCGAGCTGCTCACATATCCGGGCAGCAAACTCCGGGTCGCTTATTTCGCCGCGTTCGTGTTGTTCGAAGGCTTCATCCATGCGGAAACGGCTTTGTAGCGTTGCCAGCGGCACTCGCCCCAGGTCACTCCAGACGCCAAGTACCCGGTTAAAATCGATATCAACAATCACATTGCCTAAATCAAAGATGTAGAGCATGACGCCTCCTTTATATTCCCTGGATCATTCACTCTAGCGGCAAATGCGAAGGCTGAACAGGCGGGGTGGCGGGGAAATGCCCGATCTGGAAGCGGGCGCACTCTTCTCTTTTTCAGCTCGCACGCGGGTTACATGCAGAATTGGCCTTGCACATTTATCAGACAATTGCCCGACACTCAGGCAAAAAAAAGCCCCGCATTGCGGGGCTTTCTCTATATGTTCGCTTAGTCTTTGCTGCCGCGAGACGCACGCTTACGGTCGTTCTCGGTCAGGTGACGTTTACGAATACGGATTGACTGTGGAGTTACTTCTACCAGTTCGTCGTCATCGATGAACTCGATAGCCTGCTCCAGCGTCATTTTCACTGGCGGAACCAGAGTGGTCGCTTCGTCGGTACCTGACGCACGCATGTTGGTCAGTTTTTTACCGGTCAGGCAGTTTACGGTCAGGTCGTTAGAACGGCTGTGAATACCGATGATCTGGCCTTCATAAACTTCTGCACCGTGGCCGAGGAACAGCTTACCGCGATCCTGCAAACCGAACAGGGCGAAGGCTACCGCTTTACCCTGACCGTTAGAGATCAGTACGCCGTTCTGACGCTGACCCACTTCGCCCGGACGCACGTCGTCGTAGTGACTGAAGGTGGAGTACAGCAGACCGGTACCTGAAGTCATGGTCATGAATTCGTTACGGAAGCCGATCAGGCCACGGCTTGGGATCACGTAGTCAAGGCGCACACGGCCTTTACCATCTGGATCCATGTTTTTCATGTCGCCTTTACGCTCACCCATCGCCATCATCACAGAACCCTGGTGGGTTTCTTCGATGTCGAGGGTAACGTTTTCGAACGGCTCTTGTTTACGGCCTTCGAACTCACGGAAGATTACTTTCGGACGGGATACCGCCAGCTCGTAGCCTTCACGACGCATGTTTTCGATCAGTACGGACAGGTGCAGTTCACCACGACCTGAAACGCGGAAGGCGTCAGCATCAGCGGTTTCTTCAACGCGCAGCGCAACGTTGTGTACCAGTTCTTTGTTCAGACGCTCCAGAATCTGGCGCGAGGTCACGTACTTACCTTCTTTACCGCAGAACGGTGAGGTGTTGACGTTGAAGAACATGGTTACTGTCGGCTCGTCCACGCTCAGGGCTGGCAGCGCTTCCACATTCTGCGGATCACAGATGGTGTCAGAGATGTTCAGCTCACCAAGACCGGTGATCGCGATGATGTCGCCCGCTTCTGCCAGGTCGCTTTCGATACGTTCCAGACCGAGGTGGCCCAGCACTTTACCGACTTTACCGTTACGGGTTTTGCCTTCGCTGTCGATGATCGTAACTTGCTGGTTCGGCTTCACTTTACCGCGTTTGATGCGGCCGATACCGATAACACCCAGGTAGTTGTTGTAGTCCAGCTGAGAGATCTGCATCTGCAACGGCGCTTCTACTTCAACCTGCGGCGGAGAAACACGGTCAACAATCGCCTGATACAGCGGGGTCATGTCGTCGGCCATGTCGTTGTGATCCAGACCTGCGATACCATTCAGCGCAGAAGCGTAAATGATCGGGAAGTCCAGCTGTTCGTCAGTCGCATCAAGGTTAACGAACAGGTCAAATACCTGGTCAACCACCCAGTCCGGACGCGCGCCAGGACGGTCAACTTTGTTGATAACAACAATCGGCTTCAGGCCGTGAGCAAAGGCTTTTTTGGTTACGAAGCGAGTTTGCGGCATCGGGCCATCCATCGCATCGACAACCAGCAGCACCGAGTCCACCATGGACATCACGCGCTCAACTTCACCACCGAAGTCGGCGTGTCCCGGGGTATCAACGATGTTGATACGATAGTCATTCCATTTGATGGCGGTGTTTTTCGCGAGGATGGTGATTCCACGCTCTTTCTCCAAATCGTTGGAGTCCATTACGCGCTCAGTCGCTTCGGTACGGGCGTCAAAAGTACCGGACTGTTGCAGCAGTTTATCAACCAGGGTGGTCTTACCGTGGTCAACGTGCGCGATGATGGCGATGTTACGCAAATTTTCGGTCACAGCTTTGCCTCAGGCATTATAGAAATAGAAATAACGCGCTATTGTACACGGATTAAGCGGAAGACTGAACATGATCACAGATTTCGCCTAAAGTTTCTTACAGCGCTGGTTTTTAGCACCAATTGCGGTGCATTAATCTGCACTGCGATGGCATTTTGCACTGAAATGGTGCTTTTATTTGCCATAAAGGCACCATATCGGTGCATCAAATCCATCCTGGTGCAGTCACCGACTCACGACAGGGCGCATCACAGCACGATTTTATCCGCTGTAATAAAGTTGGCACAGAATTCGCTTTGGTATTCTCAAGCGAAAACGACAGTTGCACAACGGTTGAAGAGCTTGCCGAGATCTTTGGTTAGGAGATGTCAGAACCCATGACACATTCCAGGCAACGAAGTTCTCTCACCACGACGACAATGACAATTTCCAGGAGAGTTGAGTATGTCCGCTGAACACGTTCTCTCGATGATGAACGAGCACGAAGTTAAGTTTGTTGACCTGCGTTTTACCGATACCAAAGGTAAAGAACAGCACGTTACTATCCCTGCTCACCAGGTTAACGCTGACTTCTTCGAAGAAGGCAAAATGTTCGATGGCTCCTCCATCGGTGGCTGGAAAGGCATTAACGAATCAGACATGGTACTGATGCCGGACGCAACCACTGCCGTTCTGGACCCGTTCTTCGAAGATCCGACGCTGATCATCCGTTGTGACATCCTTGAGCCAGGCACCATGCAGGGCTACGATCGCGACCCGCGTTCTATCGCCAAGCGCGCAGAAGACTTCCTGCGTTCTTCTGGTATCGCTGATACCGTTCTGTTCGGACCTGAGCCGGAATTCTTCCTGTTCGATGACATCCGTTTCGGTTCTTCAACTTCTGGTTCACACGTTGCTATCGACGATATCGAAGCAGCATGGAACACCGGTAAAGAATACGAAGGCGGCAACAAAGGCCACCGTCCGGCCATCAAAGGTGGTTACTTCCCGGTTCCGCCGGTTGACTCAGCTCAGGACATCCGTTCTGCTATGTGTCTGACCATGGAGCAGATGGGTCTGGTGGTTGAAGCTCATCACCACGAAGTGGCAACTGCTGGTCAGAACGAAGTGGCAACCCGCTTCAACACCATGACCAAAAAAGCTGACGAAATTCAGATCTACAAATACGTTGTTCACAACGTTGCTCACGCTTACGGCAAAACTGCAACCTTCATGCCGAAGCCGATGTTCGGTGACAACGGTTCAGGTATGCACTGCCACATGTCTCTGTCTAAAGGCGGCGTGAACCTGTTCTCTGGCGACAAATACGGCGGCCTGTCTGAAACTGCTCTGTTCTACATCGGCGGTATCATCAAGCACGCTAAAGCCATCAACGCCCTGGCTAACCCGACCACCAACTCTTACAAGCGTCTGGTCCCAGGCTACGAAGCTCCGGTAATGCTGGCTTACTCTGCCCGTAACCGTTCTGCTTCAATCCGTATCCCGGTTGTTGCCAGCCCGAAAGCACGTCGTATTGAAGCGCGCTTCCCGGACCCGGCTGCTAACCCGTACCTGGCATTCACCGCGCTGCTGATGGCTGGCCTCGACGGCATCATCAACAAGATCCACCCGGGCGATGCAATGGACAAAAACCTGTATGACCTGCCGCCGGAAGAAGAAGCTGAGATTCCAAAAGTGGCTGGTTCACTGGAAGAAGCGCTGAACTGCCTGAACGAAGACCGCGAGTTCCTGACCCGTGGTGGCGTGTTCACCGACGACGCTATCGACGCGTACATCGAACTGCGTAAGTCTGAAAACGACCGCGTTCGCATGACTCCGCACCCGGTAGAGTTCGAGCTGTACTACAGCGTGTAATTAATTAAATATTCCGCGGATTTCGTGTTGCAGCAAGGCGGCAGCCGAATGGATCCCGGGGAGCTGAGATAGCTCAGTGACCCGGGTGAGTGAGGGCAGCCAACGCGGCTGCGGCACGAAAGACGCTGAAGATTTTTTGTTGCCGTGGAAACTTTCAGCCCATCTTCGGATGGGCTTTTTTCTCCACGAATTCATCGTTCAAATTACGGTTTTTACAACCAAAGGCTATAATGCACTAAATTAGTGCAGAGGAACGCTGTATGGCAACTGGCACGCTGCCCGATGCGGGGCAGATTCTCAACTCCCTGATAAACAGTATTTTGCTGGTTGATAATGAATTAGTTATTCATTACGCCAATCCGGCGGCACAGCAATTACTGGCGCAGAGTTCACGGAAATTATTTGGCACGCCGTTACCTGAATTAACCGGCTATTTTTCGCTGAATATTGAGGTTATGCGCGAGAGTCTTGAGGCCGGCCAGGGCTTTACAGACAGCGAAGTGACCTTAGTGGTGGATGGCCGCGCGCATATTATGTCGCTCACGGCGCAACGTCTGCCTGATGGCTTAATTTTGCTGGAAATGGCGCCGATGGATAATCAACGCCGCCTCAGTCAGGAACAAATTCAGCATGCTCAGCAGGTCGCCGCCCGCGATTTAGTACGTGGTCTGGCACATGAAATTAAAAACCCGCTGGGGGGTTTGCGTGGTGCCGCGCAATTACTATCTCGCGCCCTACCCGACCCTTCGCTGAATGAATATACCAAGGTCATTATTGAGCAAGCCGATCGACTGAGAAATCTGGTAGATCGTTTGCTTGGCCCTCAGCAGCCTGGTTTGCATGTCACTCAAAGCATTCATCAGGTGGCTGAACGCGTGGTCAATCTGGTGTCGATGGAGTTGCCGGATAACGTTTCGCTGGTGCGTGATTACGACCCCAGCCTGCCGGAGTTGCCACACGACCCGGATCAAATCGAACAAGTTCTGCTGAATGTAGTACGCAACGCGCTTCAGGCGTTGGGTGAAGAAGGCGGCACAATTATTATCCGCACCCGCACCGCGTTCCAGTTAACGCTGCATGGTGTGCGATATCGCCTGGTGGCACGCATTGATATTGAAGATGACGGCCCAGGCATTCCGGCTCAACTGCAGGATACGCTGTTCTATCCGATGGTGAGTGGGCGCGAAGGCGGCACCGGTTTAGGTCTGTCGATTGCCCGCAGTCTGATCGATCAGCATTCAGGAAAAATAGAATTTAACAGTTGGCCTGGTCACACCGAATTCTCGGTTTACCTGCCTATTCGCCAGTGAGGTTTCTATGCAACGAGGGATAGTCTGGATCGTCGATGACGATAGCTCCATCCGCTGGGTGCTTGAACGTGCGCTCACTGGAGCCGGTTTGAGCTGTGCAACGTTTGACAGCGGCAACGAGGTGCTGGAAGCGCTCTCGACCAAAACCCCAGATGTTTTACTGTCAGATATTCGTATGCCAGGCATGGACGGATTGGCATTGCTGAAACAAATCAAACAGCGCCATCCGATGCTGCCGGTCATCATTATGACGGCGCACTCCGATCTGGATGCCGCCGTCAGTGCTTATCAGCAGGGTGCTTTTGATTACCTGCCAAAGCCATTTGATATTGATGAAGCGGTCGCGTTGGTAGAACGCGCCATCAGCCACTATCAGGAGCAGCAGCAGCCGCGCAATCAACCGGTAAGCGGCCCGACGACCGATATTATCGGTGAAGCGCCAGCGATGCAGGATGTGTTTCGCATTATTGGCCGTCTGTCGCGTTCTTCTATCAGCGTGCTGATTAACGGTGAATCCGGGACCGGTAAAGAACTGGTGGCGCATGCCCTGCATCGCCATAGCCCGCGCGCTAAAGCCCCCTTTATCGCGCTGAACATGGCGGCGATTCCCAAAGATTTGATTGAGTCTGAGCTGTTTGGTCATGAGAAAGGCGCATTTACCGGTGCCAATCAGATTCGTCAGGGACGTTTTGAGCAAGCTGATGGTGGTACGCTGTTCCTTGATGAGATCGGCGATATGCCGCTCGACGTGCAAACCCGCCTGCTGCGCGTGCTGGCCGATGGTCAGTTCTACCGTGTTGGCGGTTATGCGCCAGTTAAAGTGGATGTGCGTATCATCGCCGCAACCCACCAAAACCTGGAAATGCGCGTACAGGAAGGCAAATTCCGTGAAGACTTATTCCATCGTCTCAACGTAATTCGTGTTCATCTGCCACCGCTGCGTGAACGTCGTGAAGATATTCCGCGCCTGGCCCGCTACTTCCTGCAAGTTGCTGCACGCGAACTGGGTGTAGAGGCGAAAATTTTGCACCCGGAAACCGAAGCGGCGCTGACGCGTTTGCATTGGTCCGGTAACGTGCGCCAGCTGGAAAATACCTGTCGCTGGCTGACCGTGATGGCTGCGGGCCAGGAAGTACTGATTCAGGATCTGCCCGCTGAACTGTTTGAATCCAGTACGCCGGAAAGTCCGGTGCAGTCGCTGCCGGATAGCTGGGCCACCTTACTGGCACAATGGGCGGATCGTGCACTGCGCTCCGGTCATCAAAACCTGCTATCTGAGGCACAGCCGGAGATGGAGCGCACCCTGCTCACAACCGCTTTGCGTCATACGCAGGGACATAAACAGGAAGCGGCGCGTTTGCTTGGCTGGGGACGTAATACCCTGACACGTAAACTGAAAGAGCTGGGCATGGAGTAAGTGTAAAAAGCGGGCTTATTGCACGATTTTTATGCTCACCCCATCTGTACAGACCGGTGCCGTTCAGTATCATACGGGCGGCAATCGGGAGAAGAGAACATGTTCCAGTCAGTCATCCAGGTGATCACGCATAACATCGCGGCGATCGGCAACGCGGCCAGCCATTCACCGCAAACGGCCATTGCTGCTGTGATGTGCGCCATTACCGTGAGTCTGTTCAGTTAATACAAAGGGAGCCTTGGCTCCCTTTGTCGTTTTAAATCACCCGCGAAAACTGCTGCTGGCGCGCTTTCTGCCGCAGATACGCATCAAAGCACATGCAGATATTACGGATCAGCAGGCGGCCCACACCAGTGATGCGCAATCCCCTTTCATGCTGTTCCAGTAAACCATCCGCCACCAGCGGTGCCAACAGTTGCAAATCCTCAGCAAAATAGCGCCTGAAGGCGATCGGCCACTGCGCCTCAATAGCCGCGTAATCCAGTGCGAAGTTACAAATCAGCGCCTTAATAACATCACGACGCAGGCAATCATCGTCACTAAGGGTCAGGCCGCGCCATAGCGCGTTACCTTGCTCCTCCACGCTGGCGTACCAGGTTTTTAACTCTTTATGGTTCTGCGCGTAACTGTCGCCGATCATACTTATTGCCGACACCCCCAGCCCCAGCAAGTCCGTCTCACCCTGCGTGGTATATCCCTGAAAATTACGGTGCAATTTGCCAGCACGCTGCGCCACCGCCAGTTCGTCGTCCGGCCGGGCGAAGTGATCCATACCAATGAACTGATAGCCTTCACCGGTTAACGTGGCAATGGTCTGCTGCAAAATTTCCAGCTTTTGCGTAGCACTAGGTAGCTCATCATCTTTGATCTTGCGTTGGGCGGCGAATAACGCGGGCAGATGCGCGTAATTAAATACGCTGAGACGATCAGGGTTGAGGTCGATAACGCGTTGCAAGGTAAATGCAAAACTCTCTGGCGTTTGCAGGGGCAATCCGTAGATAAGGTCGATACTGACCGAGCGAAAACCCTGCTCACGCGCACGTTGCACCAGCGCAAAGATCATTGCCTCATCCTGCACGCGATTGACCTTCTCCTGCACCGCTTTATTGAAATCCTGTACGCCCATGCTAAGGCGGTTGAAACCCAGCGCGCCCAGATGATCGATCATCTCCAGCTCAATTTCGCGCGGATCAATCTCGATCGACATTTCGATATCATCAGCAAGGAGAAAATGGCTGCGCAACAGGCCCACCAGCCGGCTTACCTGCTGTTGATTAAGGAACGTAGGCGTGCCCCCGCCCCAGTGCAGCTGGGTGACGCTACGCCCGGCAAACAGCGGTGCACGCTGACGGATTTCCTGCTCCAGCACATCAAGGTAACGGTCCGCTTTATGCAGCTGACGCGTGACGATTTTATTGCAACCGCAGAAGTAGCACAGGCGATGGCAAAACGGGATATGCACATAAAGTGAGAGAGGACGTTCGGGATAGCGAGCCACCGCTTGCTGAAAATCGGCTTCGCCAAAATTCTCACTGAATTCCAGCGCAGTAGGATAGGAGGTGTAGCGTGGACCGGCGTAATTATACTTTTCTATTAGCCGCTGATCCCATTCAATCTGCTGCGATGACATGCTCACTCCTTACGGTGACGTCGTCTGAAGGCGGGTCGCGAAGCAGAAGAGTGAACAGGGTGACGAGCAGAAACCCGGCGTAAACGCGACTTCAGGCGCGACAGACGGCGTAGTTTAAACAATAAGCTGATGAGATAACATGCCAGCAGCAGCGCTAAAATTGATCCAGGCCAAAACATCGGTCAATACCTGTTTAGCGTGGCATGCGCACATACGCATGCCGATCAAAAATGCCCTTATTTGCCTTTCAGCAGGCGCATCATGTCTTCTTCCGCCTGCTCATCATCTTCAGCGTCATCATCCAACGCGATACCGAGCGTTTCCATCAGCTCATCGATACGGTCCAGCGTTTCATCCAGCCAGGCCTGCTCTTCACCGCTCAGCGTTTCACCGCTTTCCAGACGATCCAGCAATGTATCCAGACGCTCATCATTCTCCAGCTTTGCCAGCTCTTCCTGCGGTGTGAGGCGAGCTTTTTCCGCTTTTGCTTTAGGAGCCGGTTTTTTCACGACTGAAGTTTGTCCTTCCGCCACCAGGGCAATCGGTTTTTTGCTGCCCAGACGCGGATCCTGGGCAGTTTTGCCCTGACCTTTTCCTGCGGCCTGTTTTTCCGGATTCGCCCGGCTACCCGCAGCATGGCCACGGTGCTTTTTGTCGCGTTTACGGTCGCGCGCTTCAAGATTCAAATCTTCACGCGATTTACGTTTCGCTTTCGCGGCCGGTTTGCCGCGGGGGGATTGTGCAGGTTGCTTCATGGTGTTGGGTCTCGGCAATTTTTAATCAGTATATACCCGTCATATTACGGACTGGTGAGGTGAGTGCGCTTTTCGCCTTCCCGCAGCCCGAATGATTTAAGGTATAGAATTGCGGCGAAATCTAGCAGAAAGCAGACAAAGAAAAAAGGCGACAGCCAATGCTGTCGCCTTATTTCGCACCTTCATACGAAGGAAACACGAGATAAATCCATTAATGGCTCACAACGTCCCGGTTTTTCCCTCGCCAAATCGCTCCTGCGAATTTCCCTGTCCTTGTCCGATTCGTTCCTGAATCGAGTCCTGCCTGCTCTTCGTCCCCCCTGACGCTCCTGAGCACATCATCTGATGCGTGCGGCCTTGCACTGACTCCAAATGTAGACCAATAGGTAAAATGAACAAGTAAGACGCTTCTCTTATTTATAGTGAAAATGCCACGAATTTTATTAATTCATTGAAATTAAAAAATAAACATTCATAACCTAGTAACGAGAAACGTTAATGACTGGCAGCACTTATCGCATATCTCTTACAAAATGGCGCGCAAAGACGCCATCGGGCACTTTTGCGCCATAACAGGTATACTCTGCGCAATTGCGTGAATCATTTTGCTGGAGTTTTACTTTGTCTGCTTTGAACTATCACATCACCCATTTCGTTCTCAGTGCCCCGGATATTCGTCACTTGCCTTCAGATACAGGCATTGAAGTTGCCTTTGCCGGTCGCTCGAATGCAGGCAAATCCAGTGCGCTGAATACCCTGACCAACCAAAAAAGCCTGGCGCGTACCAGTAAAACGCCGGGTCGCACCCAACTGATCAACCTGTTTGAGGTGGTGGAAGGCAAACGTCTGGTGGATTTACCCGGTTATGGTTACGCCGAAGTCCCTGAGGAGATGAAGCGCAAATGGCAACGCGCGCTGGGGGAATATCTACAAAAACGTCAGGCGTTGAAGGGGTTGGTGGTGCTGATGGATATTCGTCATCCACTGAAAGACCTAGACCAACAGATGATTGAATGGGCGGTGCAGAGTCAGATCCCGGTTTTAGTGTTGCTGACCAAAGCTGACAAGCTGGCTTCTGGCGCACGTAAAGCACAACTGAATATGGTACGCGAAGCGTCGCTGGCTTTTCAGGGGGATGTGCAGGTCGAAATGTTTTCGTCCCTGAAGAAGCTGGGTGTCGATAAACTGCGTCAAAAACTGGATAACTGGTTCAGTGAACTGGAACCGGCACAGGAAGATGACACCCCGCCCTCTGCATAACGCGTCTCTGCGGGTGTAATGACCCGCATTTTCAGATAAACGCCCAATAAAAAACGCCCCAGTCATAAATGACTGGGGCGGCTAATATTCAGCCAAATCCGATTACGTGAAGTAAAAGGTCTGAAAGATAGAACATCTTACCTCTGTACCCTACGCGAGAAACTTTACCTGATTTTTCCTGACCCACAAAGGATTTTTTGTTGTTTAGTTTCAGGAATCGACATCTTTTTTACCAGGTTCGTCACAAAAACGCGCATCCGATGTAGTTTAATTACCAAAAAAATGCTTAGACGTTAAGCAGTTACAAAACGCGCATTTTACAGACCGCTTTACCGGCTTGCTGAACCGATTAAGTAAACTTTTTTCTTATGACATTGTCATAAGCGGCTTTTCACCGCTTATGAGGTGTGACTTAGTGTGCCTGGTCCCAGTTTTCGCCGGTACCGACCTCAACCTGCAACGGAACGTCCAACTTCATGCTGCTCTCCATCAATTGACGGATCTTGTCGCTGGCGCTGTCCACCGCGTCCTGATGAATCTCAAACACCAATTCATCGTGCACCTGCATGATCATTTTGACGTTGTCGTCATTTTGTTGCAGTAACCAACCATCCACCGCAATCATCGCACGCTTGATAATATCCGCCGCCGTTCCCTGCATCGGGGCGTTGATCGCCGCACGCTCTGCTGCTTTACGGCGAATCGCGTTGCTGGAGGTGATGTCCGGCAGCCACAGGCGGCGACCATCCAGGGTCTCAACATAGCCTTTCTCCGCCGCCAGCTCCCGTGTCTCTTCCATGTAACGCAATACGCCCGGATAGCGTTCAAAGTAGAGATCCATATACTTTTTCGCTTCACCGGCACCGATATTCAGCTGCCGCGACAAGCCAAATGCACTCATCCCGTAGATCAAACCAAAGTTGATCGCTTTCGCGCTACGGCGCTGTTCACCAGAAACCTTACTCAGCGCCACTCCAAACACTTCTGCTGCGGTAGCACGGTGAATGTCCTCCCCTTGCGCAAAAGCGTCCAGCAGCCCCTTATCCTGCGACAGATGCGCCATAATACGCAGCTCAATCTGTGAGTAGTCCGCCGCGACAATGCGCTTATCCGGTCCGGCAATAAACGCCTGGCGAATACGCCGTCCTTCATCGTTGCGTACCGGGATATTTTGCAGGTTGGGATCGGTGGATGACAAACGACCGGTTGCCGTAACCGCCTGGTGGTATGAAGTGTGCACTCGACCGGTGACCGGGTTGATCATCAGCGGCAATTTATCGGTATAAGTTGATTTCAACTTCGACAAACCACGATGTTCCAGTATCACCTTCGGCAACGGATAATCGAGCGCCAACTCCGCCAACACTTCTTCACTGGTTGATGGCGCGCCACCCGGGGTTTTCTTCGTCGGTTTGATCCCCTGCTTTTCAAACAGAATGGTTTGCAACTGTTTGGTTGAAGAGAGGTTGAACGGCTCACCCGCCAGCTCGTGCGCTTGCTGCTCCAGCTCAGCCAGACGTGTTGTTAGCTCCTGGGAATGTTTTGCCAGGATGTTCTGATCAATTAACACGCCATTGCGTTCTACACGGGAGATCACCTTCAGCAGCGGCATCTCGATCTCTGTGAAGACTTTTTTCGGACCCGCTTCTTTCTCCAGCTCCGGCCACATTTTCAGATGCAACTGCAAGGTGACATCCGCATCTTCTGCGGCGTAATGCCCTGCCTGCTCGATGGCAATCTGGTTAAAGGTCAGTTGATTTTTACCTTTCCCGGCAATCTCTTCAAAGGTAACGGTTTTATGATTCAGCCAGCGCGCTGCGAGGCTGTCCATATCGTGCTTCCCACCCACGCTGTTCAGACAATATGACTCCAGCATGGTGTCGTATTTAATACCGTTCAGCTCGATGTCATAGTTCTTCAGAACGCCGCGATCGTATTTGAGATTTTGCCCGACTTTGGCGGCGTTGCTGTCTTCCAGCAAAGGTTTCAGTTGAGCCAGTACTTCAGCTCTGTCCAGCTGATCAGGAGCATCAAGATAATCATGGGCCACCGGCAGATAGGCTGCTTCACCCGGGGCAACGGCAAAGGCGATACCCACAATGTTGGCACTCAGGGTATCCAGCGAATCGGTTTCCAGATCGAAAGCAAACAGCTCGCTTGTTTTCAGCTTGTCTAACCAACTCGCAAAGGTATCTTGATCCAGAATGGTGACATAACCATCAGATGACAACACACTCGCCGTTTCAGCTTTGGCCACAGGCTGATCCGGCAGTGCTTGCGGTGCCTGCGCGTTGCCCTTTTTGCCCTGCAACCATTTTCCTTCTTGCAGATCGACCAGCCAGCGCTTGAATTCATACCGGCTGAATAGCGTCTGTAGTACGGCGACATCCGGATCATTCACCGTCAGCTGCTCACAGCCGAGTTCCAGTTCTACGTCGGTTTTAATGGTTGCCAGCTGATAAGAAAGGAATGCCACGTCACGATTCTGTTCCAGTTTCGCCGCCATCGTTTTGGCACCACGAAATGACAGGTCGGCCACTTTTTCCAGGTTGTCATAGATAGACTGCATGCCACCCAGCCCTTGCAGCAGAGCTTGCGCAGTCTTTTCACCCACGCCGGGTACGCCAGGAATGTTATCCGAGCTGTCACCCATCATGGCGAGGAAATCGATAATCAGTGAGGGTGGCACACCATATTTCTGCTCAACCTCTTCTGGCCCGAGCACCGTATTGGTCATGGTGTTGATCAGCGTGATGCCAGGCGTGACCAATTGGGCCATATCCTTATCACCGGTACTGATCAGTACCGCTCGTCCCTGCTTTTCTGCTTCCAGTGCCAGCGTGCCGATGACGTCGTCCGCCTCCACACCGGTTACCGCCAGCAGAGGCAAGCCCATTGCTTTAACCATTTCATGGAGCGGTTCGATCTGCGCACGCAAGTCGTCAGGCATAGGGGGGCGGTGTGACTTGTAGTGCTCGAACAATTCATCGCGGAATGTTTTTCCTTTCGCATCGAAGACCACAGCAACATGGCTGGGTTGATACTGCATCAACAGGCTTTTCAACATGTTGAGAACACCATACATGGCGCCAGTTGGCTCGCCTGCGCTGTTGGTCAGGGGCGGAAAGGCATGATATGCACGGTAGAGATAGGAGGATCCGTCTACCAGAATCAGGGGATTTTCTGCAATGTGCGCCATAAGTTTGATTTTTCTTCGTTGCGATTAAGAGATGTATAAGGATGCCATAACCGGAGACGAATGTTGAATTAGCACCAGAAGATGTGATGCTTTTTCCTCATTACGCGGGGTGGATCGCAGGGATCTTATTGTGGATAACTTTGTGCGTAAATTTCATAACGTATTGTTATTTCCTTTAAACACAAGTAAACACCCAGTAAAAACTGATGTTTTTCATATGGTTATTAAGTTTCCGTGATAGCAAGCATCTTTTTGAAAAGATGATCGTCCATGTGGATATTAACCACAAGGTTTGCAGCAGGAAGGTAAATAAAAGGCTGAGGGATAATTGAAAAACGCCGACATAGCCGGCGTTTTAACTGCTTAAATTAATTCTTCTCGACGAGGAATTTCACTACGTTGGCGTAATCTGCCACGAAATTGTCCATCGAACTGGTATCAAGGCCACCGTTGTTAACCATGTATTTGCCATTGATAAACATCGCCGGTACGCCCTGGAGATTTACATCGGAAGCGGCTTTCTGCTGCTGCGCAACCAGCGCTTTAACCGCAAAGCTGTTCCACGCTGCATCGTAATCTTCAGAGGTAATCCCCGCAGCCTTAATAAAGGTATCTTTCAGGCTAGCCGCATCAGTGACCGTCTGAGTTTTCTGGATACCATCAAAGATTGGAGCCGTGACTTTATCCTCTACCCCCAGCGCCATTGCTACTGCCCACGCGTGCGTCACTACCGGGCCAAAATCACCCCCCAGGAAATCAACGTGATATTTAGTTACTTTAGTGTTGGCAGGCAGATTCTTTTTCACGGCATCGCTGACATGATAAACGCGTTCGAATTGATAGCAATGCGGACAGAAGAAAGAGAAAAACTCCATTACCTGCGGTTCACCGGCGATGGGTTTCGGCAGCGTGACATACTGTTTGCCATCGGTAAATTGTGCCGCGGAGGCGCTAAATGCCAGCATTAAACCTACCAGCGCGAACCAAATCTTTTTCATCGTGAAAAATTCTCCTGACTGCTTCATTAAAATTGCGGGCTAAGCTGCAACGGCGGTTCGTGTAACAGCTTTTCCTGCTCGGTAAAAAGTGTAATTTGCCGACGCCAAAAATCTTCATCGGTCATCCACGGAAAAGCACGCGGAAAAGCAGGGTCCTGCCAGCGACGCACGACCCAGGCTAAATAATAAACCATGCGCATCGCGCGTAAAGGTTCAATCAGTGACAATTCATGTATATCAAAGTCACTGAATTCATTGTAAGCCTCCAGTAAAATATCCCACTGGATAAGTTGTTCCTGCCGATCGCCATTCACCAGCATCCACAGATCCTGTACCGCCGGTCCGGTACGTGCATCATCAAGATCGACAAACATGGGGCCATCACGCCATAGAATATTGCCGGGATGGCAGTCACCATGTAGTCGCAACGGCTGCCAGCGCGTGTGCCATATCTGATGCAGTGTGTGACTCAATCTGTCTATCGCCGCCATCAGTTGTGCTTTGAGCGCATCCGGCACCAGCATGCTCTGCTCGAGCTGTTGGCGCGGCTGTAAAATATATTCATCCAGTCCGATGGTTGGACGTTGCTGAAAGTCTTTTTGGCGACCAGTTTGATGAATCCGTCCCAGAAAGCGACCGACCCACTCCATCTGTTCTTCATTATCGGTTTCGTACTGCCGCCCACCCAGACTGGGAAATACCGCGAACATAAAACCGGCATGATTGTTCAGTGTATTTCCCTGTAACGTCAGAGGTGCGGCAACCGGTACTTCATCATTCAGTAAATCGTGCGCAAACTGGTGTTCTTCCAGGATTTGGCCAGCGCTCCAGCGCTGCGGGCGATAAAACTTCACCACATAGCGACGTTTCTCATCATCACTGAATTGATAAACGCGGTTTTCATAGCTGTTGAGGGCGGTTAAGCCAGATTCTACGCGCAGACCCGTGTCCCAAAGTGCATCGAGGATCACATCTGGGTTCAACGTCTGGAAATTAAAGGTGGCTTCGCTCATCATTTCGCCTGTGTGTTACCTTTGCTTTAATGCGCAAGGATAGCACTACTCATCGTCCTTAATCACACCGCGTGCGCGTAATAGCGCGGTTTTGAAGTCCACTTCATAATCCTTTTTCAGACCGGGAATCTCAGCATCACTGTCTGCATCACGCATTTTGAGATGGTAAATCAATATGTCGTCGGTTAATTCACTTAATGGGCCACTGAAACCTGATTCCTGGGCCAGTTTTTGTAAAAATGCCAACAGGTTAAGATCAGACTCCTTCTGCCACGCAGGTTGCAGAAGTTCGAGCAGTTCGTTGAGACGGTGATATTTCATCATTTTTTCCTTTATGCAGGTGTGAGGCTGCCAGCCTGTAAGTATCGTCCACTATTGATAAGGAGACGAAGATGACAGCATTAACCGGCGTGATTCTGGCAGGTGGCCAGGGGCGCCGTATGGGCGGTGAGGATAAAGGATTGTTGCTGTTGCAAGGTGAACCACTTTATCAACACGTTCTGCGCCGTTTTCGGCCACAGGTCAATATTGTGTTGATAAGCGCCAACCGCAACATTGATCGTTATCAGTTAAGCGGTTGTCAGGTTGTCAGCGACTCGTTGCCGGATTACCCCGGCCCTCTGGCGGGAATGCTGAGCGGTTTGCGTCACAGCCCATCCGAATGGGTGGCATTCTGTGCCTGCGATACCCCGTGGATCCCTGATGATTTCGTCGCGCGCTTATGGCAAAGCAAAGCCGATGCCCCGGCGGTGTGGGTGAAATCATCCTTACGCGATCATCCGGCACTGGCTTTAGTTAATCGCTCTTTAGCCGATGCACTCGAAGCCTGGCTGTTGAGTGGGGAACGTCGTCTGATGCAGTTTTTACGGGAAAGTGGCGGCCATGCGGTGACCTTTCCTGATCCTGAATCGGCATTCCGTAATATCAACACGCCAGACGACTTACGGGATGAGGAAATACCATCATGACGATACCTTTGCTGGCGATTGCTGCCTGGAGCGGAACGGGTAAAACCACCTTGTTGGAAAAAGTGATCCCATTGCTGAAAGCACAAGGGATCCGCCCGGGACTGATTAAGCACACGCATCATAATATGGACGTTGATACGCCGGGAAAAGACAGTTTTCTGCTGCGAAAAGCGGGGGCGGATCAGGTGATCGTTGCCAGTAATCAGCGCTGGGCATTGATGTGCGAGACTCCAGATAAGCCCTTAACTCTGCATCAGATGACGGCACGAATGGACAGTTCTTCGTTGGATTTGGTACTGGTTGAAGGATTCAAAGACGAACCGGTTGCCAAGATCGTGTTGTGGCGCACAGGTGTGAAGGGGAATATTACCGACTTACTCGATGATTACGTGATTGCGGTGGCGAGTGATGTGGAAGTGGCGTTGCCAGTGGCCGCTCTGGATATTAATCAGCCACAGCAGGTTGCCAATTTCATTGCTGAATGGTGTTTTTCACAGAAAAATCCGTGATTTTTTTCTGATACGCATCATATTCGTCGCGATACGATTTATCGCGCGCATTTCAGCGCAGCTTCACGTAAAACCTGCGCGATAAATCGCGCCGCTACGAAATGCGCAGACGTAAAAAAGCCCTGAACTTTCGTTCAGGGCTTCTTCACTTAATTGATGCCTGGCAGTTCCCTACTCTCGCATGGGGAGACCCCACACTACCATCGGCGCTACGGCGTTTCACTTCTGAGTTCGGCATGGGGTCAGGTGGGACCACCGCGCTACAGCCGCCAGGCAAATTCTGTTTATCCGTACCGCCCTCACAGGCCATACGAATCAATCCGTTCGAACAAAGCTGAAAATTCTCGCGTCTCTCAACTCAAAACGCCTCTGGCGTTGTAAGGTTAAGCCTCACGGGTCATTAGTACCGGTTAGCTCAATGCATCGCTGCACTTACACATCCGGCCTATCAACGTCGTCGTCTTCAACGTCCCTTCAGGACTCTCAAAGAGTCAGGGAGAACTCATCTCGGGGCAAGTTTCGTGCTTAGATGCTTTCAGCACTTATCTTTTCCGCACTTAGCTACCGGGCAATGCCATTGGCATGACAACCCGAACACCAGTGGTGCGTTCACTCCGGTCCTCTCGTACTAGGAGCAACCCCCCTCAATTCTCCAGCGCCCACGGCAGATAGGGACCGAACTGTCTCACGACGTTCTAAACCCAGCTCGCGTACCACTTTAAACGGCGAACAGCCGTACCCTTGGGACCTACTTCAGCCCCAGGATGTGATGAGCCGACATCGAGGTGCCAAACACCGCCGTCGATATGAACTCTTGGGCGGTATCAGCCTGTTATCCCCGGAGTACCTTTTATCCGTTGAGCGATGGCCCTTCCATTCAGAACCACCGGATCACTATGACCTGCTTTCGCACCTGCTCGAGCCGTCACTCTCGCAGTCAAGCTGGCTTATGCCATTGCACTAACCTCCTGATGTCCGACCAGGATTAGCCAACCTTCGTGCTCCTCCGTTACACTTTGGGAGGAGACCGCCCCAGTCAAACTACCCACCAGACACTGTCCGCAGCCCGGATTACGGGCCTACGTTAGAACATCAAACATTAAAGGGTGGTATTTCAAGGTTGGCTCCATGCAGACTGGCGTCCACACTTCAAAGCCTCCCACCTATCCTACACATCAAGGCTCAATGTTCAGTGTCAAGCTATAGTAAAGGTTCACGGGGTCTTTCCGTCTTGCCGCGGGTACACTGCATCTTCACAGCGATTTCAATTTCACTGAGTCTCGGGTGGAGACAGCCTGGCCATCATTACGCCATTCGTGCAGGTCGGAACTTACCCGACAAGGAATTTCGCTACCTTAGGACCGTTATAGTTACGGCCGCCGTTTACCGGGGCTTCGATCAAGAGCTTCTCCTTACGGATAACCCCATCAATTAACCTTCCGGCACCGGGCAGGCGTCACACCGTATACGTCCACTTTCGTGTTTGCACAGTGCTGTGTTTTTAATAAACAGTTGCAGCCAGCTGGTATCTTCGACTGGCTTCAGCTCCGGGAGCAAGTCCCTTCACCTAATGCCAGCGTGCCTTCTCCCGAAGTTACGGCACCATTTTGCCTAGTTCCTTCACCCGAGTTCTCTCAAGCGCCTTGGTATTCTCTACCTGACCACCTGTGTCGGTTTGGGGTACGATTTCGTGTTACCTGGAGCTTAGAGGCTTTTCCTGGAAGCAGGGCATCAGTTACTTCACCACCGTAGTGGCTCGTCATCACGCCTCAGCCTTAAAGCATTCCGGATTTGCCTGGAATGCAAGCCTACACGCTTAAACCGGGACAACCGTCGCCCGGATAACCTAGCCTTCTCCGTCCCCCCTTCGCAGTAACACCAAGTACAGGAATATTAACCTGTTTCCCATCGACTACGCTTTTCAGCCTCGCCTTAGGGGTCGACTCACCCTGCCCCGATTAACGTTGGACAGGAACCCTTGGTCTTCCGGCGAGCGGGCTTTTCACCCGCTTTATCGTTACTTATGTCAGCATTCGCACTTCTGATACCTCCAGCAGACCTCACAGTCCACCTTCAGCGGCTTACAGAACGCTCCCCTACCCAACAACACATAGTGTCGCTGCCGCAGCTTCGGTGCATGGTTTAGCCCCGTTACATCTTCCGCGCAGGCCGACTCGACCAGTGAGCTATTACGCTTTCTTTAAATGATGGCTGCTTCTAAGCCAACATCCTGGCTGTCTGGGCCTTCCCACATCGTTTCCCACTTAACCATGACTTTGGGACCTTAGCTGGCGGTCTGGGTTGTTTCCCTCTTCACGACGGACGTTAGCACCCGCCGTGTGTCTCCCGTGATAACATTCTCCGGTATTCGTAGTTTGCATCGGGTTGGTAAGCCGGGATGGCCCCCTAGCCGAAACAGTGCTCTACCCCCGGAGATGAGTTCACGAGGCGCTACCTAAATAGCTTTCGGGGAGAACCAGCTATCTCCCGGTTTGATTGGCCTTTCACCCCCAGCCACAAGTCATCCGCTAATTTTTCAACATTAGTCGGTTCGGTCCTCCAGTTAGTGTTACCCAACCTTCAACCTGCCCATGGCTAGATCACCGGGTTTCGGGTCTATACCCTGCAACTTAACGCCCAATTAAGACTCGGTTTCCCTGCGGCTCCCCTATACGGTTAACCTTGCTACAGAATATAAGTCGCTGACCCATTATACAAAAGGTACGCAGTCACACCCGAAGGTGCTCCCACTGCTTGTACGTACACGGTTTCAGGTTCTGTTTCACTCCCCTCGCCGGGGTTCTTTTCGCCTTTCCCTCACGGTACTGGTTCACTATCGGTCAGTCAGGAGTATTTAGCCTTGGAGGATGGTCCCCCCATATTCAGACAGGATACCACGTGTCCCGCCCTACTCATCGGACTCACAGAATGTGCATTTTCATGTACGGGGCTGTCACCCTGTATCGCGCGACTTTCCAGACGCTTCCACTAACACACAAACTGATTCAGGTCCTGGGCTGTTCCCCGTTCGCTCGCCGCTACTGGGGGAATCTCGGTTGATTTCTTTTCCTCGGGGTACTTAGATGTTTCAGTTCCCCCGGTTCGCCTCGTTAACCTATGTATTCAGTTAACGATAGTGCACAAGTGCACTGGGTTTCCCCATTCGGACATCGTCGGCTGTTGCGGTTCATATCACCTTACCGACGCTTTTCGCAGATTAGCACGTCCTTCATCGCCTCTGACTGCCAGGGCATCCACCGTGTACGCTTAGTCGCTTAACCTCACAACCCACAGACG
Organism: Pantoea sp. X-Soil-TKNS-1279; assembly: GCF_059730565.1. Taxonomy (NCBI): domain Bacteria; kingdom Pseudomonadati; phylum Pseudomonadota; class Gammaproteobacteria; order Enterobacterales; family Erwiniaceae; genus Pantoea; species Pantoea sp. X-Soil-TKNS-1279. The sequence continues at coordinate 4,290,176 of NZ_AP035948.1, forward strand.
TTTTCACGCATGCAGACTGCAAGCATTTGAGAGACTCGAACACATCGCTTTCATTTCTTATTACGGAGAAATGAAACAACGTGTCGTTTCAAATTTTCAGCTTGTTCCGGATTGTTAAAGAGCAAATATCTCAAACATGACTCGTAAGCCAGTTTTGAGATACTGAGCAGCGACACCTTTCACCTGTCACCAAGCAAGTGGCGTCCCCTAGGGGATTCGAACCCCTGTTGCCGCCGTGAAAGGGCGGAGTCCTAACCGCTAGACGAAGGGGACACATGAAGTGTCACGACTTCGCAGCCGTCTTGCTCATTACGTTTTCATCAGACAATCTGTGTGAGCACTTCGAAGGAAAGTATCTTCAGGTAAGGAGGTGATCCAACCGCAGGTTCCCCTACGGTTACCTTGTTACGACTTCACCCCAGTCATGAATCACAAAGTGGTAAGCGCCCTCCCGAAGGTTAAGCTACCTACTTCTTTTGCAACCCACTCCCATGGTGTGACGGGCGGTGTGTACAAGGCCCGGGAACGTATTCACCGTAGCATTCTGATCTACGATTACTAGCGATTCCGACTTCATGGAGTCGAGTTGCAGACTCCAATCCGGACTACGACGCACTTTATGAGGTCCGCTTGCTCTCGCGAGGTCGCTTCTCTTTGTATGCGCCATTGTAGCACGTGTGTAGCCCTGGCCGTAAGGGCCATGATGACTTGACGTCATCCCCACCTTCCTCCGGTTTATCACCGGCAGTCTCCTTTGAGTTCCCGACCGAATCGCTGGCAACAAAGGATAAGGGTTGCGCTCGTTGCGGGACTTAACCCAACATTTCACAACACGAGCTGACGACAGCCATGCAGCACCTGTCTCAGAGTTCCCGAAGGCACCAAAGCATCTCTGCTAAGTTCTCTGGATGTCAAGGCCAGGTAAGGTTCTTCGCGTTGCATCGAATTAAACCACATGCTCCACCGCTTGTGCGGGCCCCCGTCAATTCATTTGAGTTTTAACCTTGCGGCCGTACTCCCCAGGCGGTCGACTTAACGCGTTAGCTCCGGAAGCCACGCCTCAAGGGCACAACCTCCAAGTCGACATCGTTTACAGCGTGGACTACCAGGGTATCTAATCCTGTTTGCTCCCCACGCTTTCGCACCTGAGCGTCAGTCTTTGTCCAGGGGGCCGCCTTCGCCACCGGTATTCCTCCAGATCTCTACGCATTTCACCGCTACACCTGGAATTCTACCCCCCTCTACAAGACTCTAGCCTGCCAGTTTCGAATGCAGTTCCCAGGTTAAGCCCGGGGATTTCACATCCGACTTGACAGACCGCCTGCGTGCGCTTTACGCCCAGTAATTCCGATTAACGCTTGCACCCTCCGTATTACCGCGGCTGCTGGCACGGAGTTAGCCGGTGCTTCTTCTGCGGGTAACGTCAATGATGATGCGTATTAAACATCATCCCTTCCTCCCCGCTGAAAGTACTTTACAACCCGAAGGCCTTCTTCATACACGCGGCATGGCTGCATCAGGCTTGCGCCCATTGTGCAATATTCCCCACTGCTGCCTCCCGTAGGAGTCTGGACCGTGTCTCAGTTCCAGTGTGGCTGGTCATCCTCTCAGACCAGCTAGGGATCGTCGCCTAGGTGAGCCGTTACCCCACCTACTAGCTAATCCCATCTGGGTTCATCCGATGGTGTGAGGCCCGAAGGTCCCCCACTTTGGTCTTGCGACGTTATGCGGTATTAGCTACCGTTTCCAGTAGTTATCCCCCTCCATCGGGCAGATCCCCAGACATTACTCACCCGTCCGCCACTCGTCACCCAAGGAGCAAGCTCCTCTGTGCTACCGTTCGACTTGCATGTGTTAGGCCTGCCGCCAGCGTTCAATCTGAGCCATGATCAAACTCTTCAATTTAAGTTTGATGCTCAAAGAATTAAACTTCGTAATGAATTACGTGTTCACTCTTGAGACTTGATATTTTTTAAGTCCGTAGACTTTTGATATCAATCCTGCGAGTGCCCACACAGATTGTCTGATAAATTGTTAAAGAGCAGTGCGAGCAGCGGGTTAACCGTCTGTCGCGAGGTGGCGTATATTACGCTTTCCTCCTTCAGAGTCAATCTCTTTTTCGAGATTTTTCTCTGGCGGGATGAATCACTTCGTCCCTTGCTGACCGTCTGCGTTGCCGCTTTGCCGTGTCAGTGGAGGCGCATTATAGGGAGATAATTCTGACTGACAAGCGTTTATTGCAAAAAATTGACTGGGCGCTACTTTTTTATACGAACGATTTAAAAACAGGCATTTTGCGATGAAGAAACAGCCAAAAGCGCCGCCCTCTCGGCACAAATCATCGTAATGGCCTCAAACGTAAGTGCTATCCTGTTGGTCCAATCGCAGTTTTTCCCCTGCTGCAGACAGAATTTTATTAAAGAAGGACTTTAAATGATTCGCTCCGCGCGCAGTATGGCCGGTTTGCCCTGGATCGCCGCTATGGCATTTTTCATGCAATCGCTTGATGCCACTATCCTCAACACCGCGCTCCCTGCCATTGCGACCAGCCTCCAACGCTCTCCCCTTGCCATGCAATCCGCCGTTATCAGCTACACACTGACCGTAGCGATGCTAATTCCTGTCAGCGGCTGGCTGGCCGATCGCTTCGGTACACGCAAAATCTTTATCCTTGCAGTAACCCTGTTTACCCTCGGTTCACTGGCCTGCGCCTTGTCTGGCAGCCTGAGCCTGCTGGTAATTTCGCGCGTGGTGCAGGGGATTGGCGGAGCCATGATGATGCCCGTTGCGCGACTGGCGTTGCTGCGAGCCTATCCACGCAGTGAATTACTGCCGGTTCTCAACTTTGTCACCATGCCCGGTCTGGTTGGGCCGATACTCGGTCCCATGCTCGGCGGCTTGCTGGTCACCTATGCCAGTTGGCACTGGATTTTCCTGATTAACATTCCCATCGGCCTGCTTGGTATTTTTTATGCGCGCAAGTACATGCCGGATTTCACGACACCCAAACGCCGCTTCGACTTTGGCGGCTTTGTGTTATTTGGCGTAGGTTTAGTGTTGATCTCGATTGGCATCGAACTGTTCGGCGAACGTATTGTGTCGCCCTGGCAGGCAACCGCCGTCCTGTTTACCGGTGTATTGTTGTTGCTTCTTTATATAGTACATGCGCGCCGCCATCCGGCACCGTTAATCAGTTTGCCGATGTTTAAAACCCGCACCTTTTCCATCGGCATCATTGGCAATATCGCCTCACGTCTTGGAACTGGTTGTATTCCCTTTCTGATGCCGTTGATGTTGCAGGTTGGCTTTGGTTATCCCGCGATTATCGCCGGTTGCATGATGGGGCCGACCGCCATCGGTTCGTTACTGGCGAAATCCACCGTTACCCAGGTCTTGCGACGCTTTGGTTATCGCCACACGCTGGTTGGTATTTCGGTCATTATCGGCTTCCTGATTGCCTCCTTCTCGCTGCAAACGCCAGGAGGAAGTGTGTTATTGCTGCTGCTGGCGTTGTTTGTGCTGGGAATGGCAATGTCGACACAGTTCACGGCGATGAACACCATCACCCTGGCGGATCTGAATGATGAGAACGCCAGCGGTGGCAATAGCGTGCTGGCGGTAACGCAGCAACTGTCCATCAGCTTTGGGGTGGCGGTGAGTGCCGCCGTGTTGCGCTTTTATCAGGAATTTGACGGCACCACGGTGCAACATTTCCATGCCACCTTCCTGACGATGGGGGTGATCACGGTACTGGCCGCGTTTACCTTTATGTTGCTGCGCAATGGCGATGGCCGCCATTTGATCACTAACCGCGATAAAAAGAAGAAAAGCGCTTAAACCGAACCGCGCTCCACCAGCTCCGGCGTCAGGACCAGCGTTTGCTGACTGGCGTCGGGATCGCTCATGCGATGAATCAGGGTATCAATCGCCAGCTCTCCCAACTCATCCTTTGGCTGATGGACGGTGCTTAACGGCGGCGTGAGATAACGCGCCAATTCAATGTTGTCGTATCCCATCACCGCAATATCCTGCGGTACGCGCAGACCAGCCTGAAACAGCGCATGGTAGACACCCACAGCCATCGCATCATTGCTGGTAAAGACCGCTTCCGGCAGCGGATCCAGCGTCAGCAACTGATTCATGGCGTTAAAACCACCCTGAAACTCAAAGTCACCATCAACGACGTAGCCCGGCAGCACCGGCAATCCACTGTTGGACATTGCTTTCTGGAAGCCATCCAGACGCAGTCGCGCCGGGGTTTTATCCAGCGGCCCGGCAATGCAGGCAATACGACGATAGCCACGATCGATCAGATGCTGGGTGGCCATCTCACCGCCCAGCAGCGCGTTATCCTGAATAATGTCGCCACGCCCTTCAAACGGTGCCCAATCCATCATCACCATCGGAATCGACGGATAGCGATTCAGAATATCCGCCGAGGGCAGGTGGGTTTCCGTACACATGATCAGCAGGCCATCAACGCGCTTTTGCAACAGCGTTTCCAGGCTGCGATTCATGCGCTCCTCATCACCTTCGGTGTTACACAGAATCAAACTGTAGCCACGCTCATAACAACTGTTCTCAACGCCGCGCACCACTTCGGAATAGAAGGGATTATTGCTGGCCGTCAGGAGCATACCAATGGTGCGTGTCTGATTTATTTTCAGGCTACGTGCGAGGGCAGATGGGGCGTAATTCAGGGAACGGATGGCCTGCTCCACCTTTTCACGCACCTGCTCGCTAACAAAGCGATTGTTATTAATGACGTGTGAAACGGTGGAGGTGGAGACGCCCGCGAGACGGGCGACATCTTTCATGGTAGCCAAACGCTTAGCCCTGTTGTTGCAGGAAGGCATCAATCTCGGTACGCCACGGCACCGAGGGCTGAGCGCCTGGGCGCGTAACGGCAATAGCCGCCGCCGCATGCGCGAAACGTACCGCATCATGCATCAAGACACCTTCCAGACGGGCGGTAATAAACGCGCCATTGAAGGTATCGCCAGCCGCGATGGTGTCGACAGCCTGTACGCTAAAGCCAGGAATGCGCACACCCTCGCCTTTCTCGCTCAACCATACACCGCGACGGCCCAGCGTAATCAACACCGTCTGAATACCTTTGCTGTGCAATGCCGCCGCTGCACGGGCCGCATCTTCATCGCTTTTCACTGCGATGCCGGTAAGAATTTCCGCTTCGGTTTCGTTCGGCGTGATGATATCAATCAGCGCCAGCAATTCATCGGAAAGATGCGTGGCAGGAGCCGGATTAAGAATCACCTGCGTCTGCTGCGCTTTGGCGATTTTCGCCGCCGCCAGCACGCTTTCCAGCGGCGATTCCAGTTGCATCAACAACGCATCTGCATCCGCGATCACCTGTTGATGGCGATCAACGCAGGCAGGCGTTAACGCCGCATTGGCACCGGAATAGATGCCGATATTGTTTTCACCTTCGCCATTCACGAAGATCATCGCCACACCGGTGGCTTCATCCGCTACGGTTTCCACCGGCGCGGTATCAATTCGGTCCTGTTGCAGCTGCTGGCGGATACGCTCGCCAATATCATCAGCGCCCACACAGGCAATAAAGGCGATATCGGCACCTGCGCGCCCGGCTGCTACCGCCTGATTAGCCCCTTTGCCGCCAAAGGCAATCTGATACTGTTTCCCGATCACCGTTTCGCCCGGACGTGGAAAGTGGGCGAGGTTAAGGATGTGATCGGCATTGATGCTGCCAAGTACGGCCAGTTTTGCGCTTTTGCTCATAGGGAGTGATCCATCAAAGTTGCGCCACCTCAATGGTGGCGCGTTGCCCTGCTTTTCTTCGCGTGTTATTTGGTAACCAGTTTCAGATCGACCGGGTTGATCGCCTGCACTTTTTCACCTTTCAATACTTTATCCGCAGTCTCTACGCCGATGATACCAATCTTGTCAGGCATCTGCGCAACGGTCGCAGTCAGTTTACCGGCTTCTACCGCTTTTACACCGTCAGCGGTGCCGTCAAAGCCCACCACCACCACATCGGTTTTACCGGCGGTTTGCAGTGCGCGCAGTGCGCCCAGCGCCATTTCGTCGTTCTGTGCGAATACAGCCTGCACATCCGGATGCGCCTGCAACAGGTTCTGCATCACGTTCAGACCTTTGGTACGGTCAAAATCCGCTGGCTGGCTGGCGAGGATATTGAATTTATGTGCATCGGCAGCCTGTTTGAAGCCATCACCGCGCTCACGCGCCGCTGACGTACCGGCAATACCCTGCAACTCGATGATTTTCGCGCCATCCCCCAGTTTCTTCGCAATGAAGTCACCCGCCATTTTGCCGCCAAAGCGGTTGTCAGATGCCACATGACTCACCACCTTACCCTGTGACGCTACGCGGTCGAGGGTGATCACCGGAATATTCGCCTGGTTCGCCATCTTCACGGCGTTGCCTACGGCATCAGAGTCGGTTGGGTTAATCAGCATCAGCTTGGTGCCACGCACGGTGAGGTCCTGCACGTTCGCCAGCTCTTTCGCCGGGTTGTTCTGCGAGTCCAGCACCACCAGGTTATAACCCAGCTTGTCGGCTTCTTTCTGTGCGCCATCTTTCAGCGCCACAAAGAACGGGTTGTTCAGGGTAGAAACCACCAGAGCGATAGTATCCTTCGCCATCGCGCTGGCACTCAGAGTGGCGCCAAGAATGACGGCCAATGCGGTTAACTTTTTCATTAATTCATCCTGTGTGAAGGTCAGAGTTATTTACTGCTTTTGTTATCCACCAGCACTGCCAGCAGAATTACCACTGCTTTTACAATCATTTGATAGTAAGAGGAGACACCTAACAGATTGAGGCCGTTGTTCAGGAAGCCGAGAATCAATGCCCCGATCAGCGTCCCCATGATGCGACCTTTACCTCCCGCCAGGCTGGTACCGCCCAACACCACAGCGGCGATCGCATCCAGTTCATAACCCGTGCCCGCTGTCGGCTGCGCTGATGAAAGACGCGCTACCTCAATGGTGCCCGCCAGCGCCGCCAACATGCCGCACAGTGAATAGACGATAATTTTGACGCGGTTAACGTTGATACCAGACAAACGCGTGGCCGCTTCATTGCCACCCAGCGCGTAGATATAACGCCCCAGACGCGTGTGATGCAGCATGTACCAGGCCAGCGCGAACACCACCGCCATCAACCATACCGGGGTCGGGATGCCCAGAGGGCGACCAATACCGAACCAGCCAAACAGATCGGCGTTGTCGCTAAAGCCGGTATTAATTGGGCTGCCGTCGGTGTAAACCATAGTGACGCCACGCAGCAGCAGCATCATCACCAGGGTGGCGATAAACGCCTGTACTTTGCCGCGTGCCACAATGGTGCCGGTGATGCCGCCAATCAAGGCACCCAATGCCAGCGCAGCCGCTACCGCCACCAGCGCATTAACTTCGTGCCCGACAATCGAGGCGGCCACCGCGCCGGTCAACGCCAGCAGCGAGCCAACGGACAGATCGATGCCAGAGGTCAGGATCACCAGCGTCATTCCCACCGCCATAATGGCGTTGACCGAGGTCTGTTGCAGGATGTTGAACAAGTTGGCGACGGTGAAGAAATTCGGGCTGAGGCTGGCGACCACGGCGATCAGCACAATCAGCGCAATCAGCGATTTTTGCTCCAGCAACCAGGCTTTGCTGAACCAGCGACGGCTGGCGGGTAAGGTTTGGGTACTCATACAACTAACTCCTCGCTGTGTTGCTTACCGACTGCCGCTGCCATCAGGGATTCCTGGGTAGCCTGCTCACGGGTAAATTCGCCACTCAGATGGCCTTCATGCATCACCAGAATGCGATCGCTCATGCCCAGAACTTCCGGCATTTCGGACGACACCAGGATGATGCTCAGCCCATCGGCTTTAAACTGGTTAATTAACTGATAAATCTCTTTTTTTGCCCCAACGTCCACACCGCGCGTCGGTTCATCAAGGATCAAGACATTCGGTCGCGTCATCAGCCCACGGGCAATCGCCACTTTTTGCTGATTACCGCCAGAAAGCAGGCCGATCGGCTGCTCCATCGACGGGGTTTTTACATTGAACAGGCGGATAAAATCGCCCACCGCCAACTGTTCTTCCGCGTGTTTCAGGCTGCCATTACCCCGACTGAAGTAGCGCAGCGCGGTCAGTGACATGTTTTCTTTTACCGACATGCCCAGCACCAGACCGTCGCGTTTGCGGTCTTCGGAGATATAGACGATGCCATTTGCCAGACCATCCTGTGGCGCATGCGTCACCACATCACGACCATCCAGCGTGACTTTTCCGCCGCTACGTGGCAGTGCGCCATATAACAGCTTCATCAGTTCGGTACGCCCCGCGCCCATCAGGCCGGAAACGCCCAGAATTTCGCCTTTACGCAGGTTAAAGCTAACGTCATGCACTCCCGGTCCGCTCAGGTTTTCCACCTGCAAACGCACGACACCCGGAGCCTGGTCAAGATGCGGGTATTGTTCTTCCAGCTTGCGTCCGACCATCATCTCAATCAGGCTCTCTTCACTCAGCTCGCTGACTGGACGTTCGGCAATAAACTGACCGTCACGGAACACCGTGACGTCATCGCAAATCTCAAAGATCTCTTTCATGCGGTGGGAAATGTAGACAATGCCGCAACCCTGCGCTTTCAACTCATTGATCACGCGGAACAATGACAGGGTTTCGGTATCGGTCAGCGCATCCGTCGGCTCGTCCATGATGATGACGCGCGACTGAAAGCTGAGAACCTTGGCGATCTCCACCATCTGCTGGTCGCCAATCGACAAATCACCCACCAGCTTATGGCTGTTAAAACGCAGGTTCAGACGCGCTAACAGCGCATCCGCCTCGGCATACATCTTTTTCCACTCGATGCGGCCAAAACGGTTCACAAATTCGCGGCCAAGGAAGATGTTCTCCGCCACCGTCAATTGCGGGATCAGGTTAAGTTCCTGATGAATGATGCCAATGCCCGCTTCCTGAGACGCTTTTGGCCCGGAGAACGTGGTTTCTTTACCCAGCCAATGCAGCGATCCGGCATCCATGCTGTAAATACCGGTCAGCACTTTCATCATGGTGGATTTACCGGCACCATTTTCTCCCACCAGCGCCATCACCCGACCAGGCCAGACGGCCAGTGAAGCCCCTTTCAGCGCTTTCACACCGGGAAATGACTTTTCAATCCCTTTGAGTTGCAATAACGGTTGCATAGCGGCCTCAGAAGGTAACGCCCGCGCTCAGGATGACATTCGCATACGGAGAACACTCTCCGCTGCGAATGACCGCCTGACTACGCTGAGTCTGTTGTTTGAACTGTTCATGACTGGTGTAACGAATAGCGATGGTATTTCCCTGGTGTCGTTGCAAGGCATCGAGCACGGCGAGCAGTGCGCTATGGAGCTGCGGGTTGAACTGCTTGATCTCTTCCGCCATCAGGGCGCTCTCAACCTGCATCTCCTGAGTGACCACCTCAACAACCTGTAAAAACTCGGGCGTACCCGGCGTCAGCGCCAGATCAATACGTTGCGGCCCCACAGGAATGGGTAAACCCGCATCGGCAATCGTCAGCGTATCCGTGTGTCCCAGACGGGCAATCACATGAGAGATTTCAGCGTTTAACAAGCGACCTTTTTTCATTTCTTCCACTCCACAGCGAAACGTTTCGCTGACCGGAGTGTATAAAAAATGCATAGCAACTCAATGGCGGCATCACGGAAATGTGATCACCATCGAAACGTTTCGCTTGTGCCAGAAAATATTTGAGTTAGGCGAGGAATAAATCAACCTCCGCTGACAACAGCATAAGAATTTTCACAATGAAGAAGAGAAATACCCCACGCAGTCAGAAGAAATTCCCTTCTCATCCTTATGTTAAGTTTTTTCAGAGGTAACGAAATGTGTATTTGTCATGGATAACAACGCAGGAATCGAAGGATCGAAGCTAATGGATTTTAAATTAAAAGCACTCACCAGCTTGATTACCGTTTCACTGGTGGCCGCCGCTTATGCCAATGAGGGGGACATAACAGCTAATTACGCCACGACAGGCCCTGTCGCCATCGCTTCTGCCGATTTTAGTGTTACAAGTTCAGCAGAAGAATCCGTCCTGTATGAACTGGATGCTTCTGCAAGTCAGAATGCTGTCTCTTTCCGTTGGCGAGTAGCAGAAGGAAAGGGTGTCTTCTGGTTGCAGGAAAAACCGGGGGGAGGATGGAGAACCGAGGTTAATCAAGCGAAAGCAACAGCGCTGGTCCCGACAAACCATACCGGCATTGCAGTTTATGAAGTCAGCGTAACGGACAAAGATGGCAACATCGATACCCGGCAAGTCACCATGACCGCCATTTCCCCGTTTTATTCATCCGTTGAGGAAAATCTGGCTAAACCCACTGAATTTCCCGACTGGGGTGAAGAAAACACATATATGGCGGGAGATAAGGTCACCTTCGCCGGGATTAAGTACATCGCGACAAAATGGACACAATCTACACCCGCTAATGGCGCAGGCTGGAAGTTTGCAGATCCGGAGCAGTTGCGGGAATGGAACAAATCAATGTCTTATTCCCGCAAAGATAAAGTCAGCTGGCAGGGAAAAGCCTGGAAAGCGGCGTACTGGACGCAGGGGAATACGCCAGGAGAACATTCCGTCTGGCTGGAATTATAAGCGGGCTGCCGGAGCAGCCCCGCCAGATTATCAGGGGAGTTTTCTGACCTGTTTCACGTCCAGTTCAATGGCGTTGAAATCCTTATCCAACTCACCGGTTAACTCAACGCGATCTTTTGGCGAAATGGTTTGCCCGCCCCAGCGTTTGTGATCGATTTCAACCTTCATGGTGCCGGTATCATCGCGGAACAGATAATCCTCTTTGCCGATTTGCTTATCCAGATAACCACGCACGGTGATCCAGCTATCGTCCTTCATCTCCTCAGCCTGCTTAACCGTCACGACACTGGTGTTACCAGCCTGAAAGCCACCGGAGTGACTTTGTACCGCCGGCGCATTCGGGTCAACAAATCCACCCTGCTGTGCCGCCAGAACCGGCATGGAAGCCAGTGCAATGATTGCGAAAAGTGCTGCATGCTTTTTCATATTTTCACCTCTTCTCCATGAATGTGCGGAAGACGGGGGCTATTTCAACATAAGGTTCTTAACAGGATCTTAAGGCCGATCAATTTATTAAAATTCGTGAAAATCAGGTCAAATGTCGTGATTTCTCCTGTACATGAACGCTTCTGCTTCGTATAACTCCAGGCTAAAGGGAGGAGCATACATGCGGATTTTATTGATTGAAGACGACACCTTGATTGGCGACGGCCTCAAAGTCGGCCTGACCAAACTCGGTTTCAGCGTGGACTGGCTGGTTTCAGGCGAAGCTGGATTTCAGGCGTTGAACTCCGCCCCCTGGGATGCAGTGATTCTGGATTTGTCACTGCCGGAACAAGATGGACTCGATATTCTGCGCCAATGGCGTCAGCAAGGTCAGGATGTACCGGTATTGATCCTCACGGCACGCGATGCGCTCGATCAGCGGGTTCAGGGTTTGCAACTGGGCGCGGATGACTATCTTGGCAAACCTTTTGCCCTGGCCGAAGTGGCTGCACGCCTGGAGGCACTGATTCGTCGACGTCATGGTCAGTTACAGCCGGAGCTGCGTCATGGCAAGGTGGTAATGTCTCCTGCAAGCCACAGCGTGATGGTTGCTGGCGAACCGATCCCCCTGAAAAGCCGTGAACTGGCGTTGCTGGAACTGTTCCTGCGTAATCCCGGCCGGGTCCTGACACGCAGCCAGCTGGAGGAAAAACTCTATAGCTGGGATGACGATGTCTCCAGCAATGCTGTCGAGGTGCATATCCATCATCTGCGTAAAAAGCTCGGCAGCCAGTTTATCCGTACCGTGCATGGCGTCGGTTATACGTTGGGAGCGGCAGAATGAGTCTGTTCCTGCGCCTCGCCATCGGTTTTATCTTGTTGATCATGCTGTGCTGGGGCAGCGCCAGCCTGAGCGCCTGGCATCAGACACGCGAAACCGTCAATGAACTGTTTGATACCCAGCAAATGCTGTTTGCCAAGCGCCTGCTGGCGCTCGAACCAGCCACGCTGCAAAACGTCACTCTGCCGAAAAACAAGGCGTTACTGAACCATCATCGCGGTAAACAGGATGATGACGCGCTGGCTTTCGCCATTTTTAGTGGTGATGGCAAGTTGCTGCTCAATGATGGCGAAAAGGGTCGTGATTTGCAGTTTGCGGATGGACGCGATGGTTTTCGCAATGGACACCTGCGCGGTGATGATGACAGTTGGCGTCTGCTGTGGCTAACGTCGCCCGATCAACGCTATCGCGTGGTAGTGGGACAGGAGTGGGATTACCGCGACGATATGATCAGCGATTTGGCGCAAAGCAGCATTGTGCCGTGGCTGATTGCACTGCCTTTTATGCTGGCACTGCTGCTGGCGCTGGTGTGGTTTGAACTGCGCCCGTTAAAACGCCTCACCGCCTCACTCCACCAGCGCGCAGCCGATGATGACACACCGTTACCCCTGGCGCGCCTGCCGAAAGAAGTCCAACCGCTGGTACTGGCATTGAATGGTTTGTTCAGCCGCATGGCGGACCTGGTGCAGCGTGAACGCCGCTTCACCTCCGATGCAGCTCACGAGTTGCGCAGCCCGCTGGCGGCGCTGCGGGTGCAGAGTGAAGTGATCCAACTGGCAGATGACGATGAGATCGTACGCAAACGGGCGCTACAACAACTGGATACCGGGATCCAGCGTGCCACCCGGCTGGTGGATCAACTGCTGACGCTCTCCAGAGTGGAGGCGGATGATCTGCGCAGTGAATTCCAGCCAACCGCCCTGGCCCCGCTGCTGCAAAGCGTGTTAGCCGAGCATTTTCCCCAGGCTGAACAGAAACATATCGATTTGCAGTTACACACGACATTCCAACCGGTGATGAACGGTCATCAACTTCTGCTGGCTTTAATGCTGCGCAATCTGCTGGATAACGCGCTGCGTTATACCCCTGACGGAGGGCAGGTAACAGTGAACCTGACCGCTCGCACCCTGACTATCGATGATAATGGCCCAGGGGTTAGTGTTGAGGCATTAACGCGCCTGGGCGAACGTTTCTGGCGTCCTCCGGGACAAACGCAAACCGGCAGTGGGCTGGGGCTGTCGATTGTGAAGAATATCGCGCAACTGCACGCTATCCGCGTAGCATTCAGTCAGAGAGAAGCAGGGGGGTTGCGCGTCACGCTAAGCTGGTAACGGACGCGCACAACAACATTAAATCTCGACCTGGGTTCCCAGCTCAATCACCCGATTAGGAGGGATTTCAAACTGATCCGGTGCGCGCAGCGCATTGCGTTGCAGGGCGAGGAACAACTTACCGCGCAGACGCAGATACCACGGACGGTCGCCAATTATCAGCGATTCATGTGACATAAAGAACGAGGTTTCCATCATGCGGCAGTTCAGCCCTTCCAGCCCGCAACGATGGAAAATCTCTTCCACATTAGGCGTTTCACGCCAGCCGTAACTGGCTACCACGCGCCAGAACGTGGGCGACAGCTGTTCAATCGTCACACGTCGTACGTTATGTACATAAGGCGCATCTTCGGTACGCAAGGTCAGCAGCACCACGCGTTCATGCAACACCTTGTTATGTTTGAGATTGTGCAGCATCGCAAACGGAATCACGTTCAATGCACGCGACATATACACTGCGGTACCAGGAACTCGCACCGGCGGCGATTTCTCCAGCGAGGCAATCATCGCCTCAAGCGAATTGCCGTGTTCATGCATACGGCGCAGCAGACGGAAACGCTCGCTTTTCCAGGTGGTCATGACGATAAACATCACCAGCGCCAGACACAGCGGCAACCAACCGCCGGAGAAGATTTTCACCAGGTTGGCAGAGAACAGCGAGACATCGATACACAGCATTGCCACCAGAATGAAACTGACGGCAATTTTGTTCCAGTGCCAGTTTTTGATCGCCACAGTGCAGGAAAGAATGGTGGTCAGCACCATAGTACCGGTCACCGCGATACCGTATGCCGCCGCGAGGTTGCTGGAGTGTTCGAAGCTGACGATAACAATCAACACCGCGAAATAGAGCAGCCAGTTGATGACCGGCACATAGATTTGGCCGGACTCCATCTCAGAGGTGTGAATAATACGCATCGGCGGCAGATAGCCGAGACGCACCGCCTGACGCGTTAACGAGAACACGCCGGAAATCACCGCTTGCGAGGCAATCACCGTCGCCAGCGTGGCGAGGATCAACAACGGAATCAGCGCCCAATCGGGGGCCAGCAGGAAGAACGGGTTTTTAATGGTTTCCGGATGCGCCAGCAGCAACGCGCCCTGACCAAAATAGTTCAGCACCAGCGACGGCAGAACCACAGCGACCCATGCCAGGCGAATCGGCAGCTTGCCGAAGTGCCCCATATCGGCATACAGCGCTTCCACCCCGGTAATTGATAACACCACCGCGCCGAGAGCAAAGAAAGAGATGGTTTTATAATGCAGGAAGAAGTTCACCGCATGTGACGGGTTGAGCGCCTGCAACACTTCCGGGTTTTTGATGATGCTGTTGGCGCCGAGCACCGCCAGTACGATAAACCACAGCAGCATCACCGGGGCAAACAACTTACCGACAATCCCTGTGCCGTGCTTCTGGATCATAAACAGCAGCGTCAGCACCGTGATCGACAAAGGGACAATCCAGGGGTCGAGCGAAGGCGCAGCAATCTCCAGACCTTCAATTGCTGACATCACCGAAATCGCCGGGGTGATCACCACCTCGCCATAAAAGAAGCTACCGCCAATCAATCCCATGATCACCAGAATCGCGGTGGCTCGGGCACCGGTATTACGCCCGGCCAGCGACATCAGCGTCAGGATCCCGCCCTCACCGGCGTTATCGGCGCGCATCACGTAACTGATGTATTTCAGCGACACCACCAGGATCAGTAGCCAGAAAATAAGGGAAAGGAAGCCAAAGACCGCTTCACGTTCCACGCCAAAACCAAACTGGCCGGAGAGACATTCGCGCAAGGTATAAAGTGGACTGGTACCAATATCGCCATAGACCACGCCGATTGCGGCCAGCGTGACAGCACCAAGGGACTGCTTGTTTTCCGAGCTCATAGAGTTATCTTTTGTTGGAGTCGATCAGGCGGTTGCCGACCGCTCTGGCCATCAAAAAGCGCACAGTATGCACATATTCCCAAAAAAACCTACCCTTACAAACATACAACATGGCGCGAGCGACGCGGTTTTTCGCTGAAAAATCCGGCGAAAATGCGCCGGAACAGGCGGGTAGCCTCGCTTCAACCTTCTGAAACAAAAAAGCTGACGGCTATCAACGCTTTCACGCATGATAATCAGTAGAGTAATGCGCTCGCCAGAATGCGATGGCACCAGGATCAGAAGGACAATGATGTGATTATGGCTCAACCCCATCTTTTGGCAGAAAGAATTTCTCGCCTGAGCAACGCCCTGGAAAAAGGGTTGTATGAACGGCATCATGCGATTCGCCTCTGCCTGCTGGCCGCGCTGAGTGGCGAAAGCGTCTTTTTGCTCGGGCCACCTGGCATTGCCAAAAGCCTGATTGCCCGCCGCCTGAAGTACGCTTTCCAGCATGCCCGCGCGTTTGAATACCTGATGACGCGTTTCTCCACTCCCGAAGAAGTATTTGGCCCCCTTTCTATCCAGGCATTAAAAGATGAAGGTCGCTATCAACGTCTGACCAAAGGCTATCTGCCGGATGCCGAAATCGTCTTCCTCGATGAGATCTGGAAAGCCGGCCCGGCGATTCTGAATACCCTGCTTACCGCCATCAACGAACGGCGTTTCCGCAATGGCGACAGCGAAGACAAGATTCCAATGCGCCTGCTGGTCACCGCCTCCAACGAATTGCCGGAAGCCGACAGTGGGTTGGAAGCCTTGTATGACCGCATGCTGATTCGGCTGTGGCTGGATAACGTGCACGAAAAGCAGAACTTCCGCAGCATGCTGACCCACCAGCAGGATGAAAGCGTCAATCCGGTGGCCGAATCGCTGTGTATCAGCGATGAAGAGTACCACCAGTGGCAGCAGGGCATCAGTCAGGTGAGCCTGCCGGACCATGTGTTTGAGCTGATCTATCAGTTGCGTCAGCAACTGGAAAATCTCCCCGATGCGCCTTATATCTCCGACCGTCGCTGGAAAAAAGCCATTCATTTGTTGCAGGCCAGTGCGTTCTACAGTGGCCGTGCCGCAATTGCCCCGCTGGATTTGATTCTGCTGAAAGATTGCCTGTGGCATGACGTCACCTCGATGAAGCTGCTGGATCGCGAAATCGATGCATTAATGACGCAACACGCTTGGCAACAACAACCGATGCTGATGAAACTCCAGCAGATCAAAGCGCGCCGTCTGGCGCTACAACAGCAGCAAAGCGTGGCACAGGCGCTAACGCTGGAGAAGCACAGCGGCATGTTCAGCCGCAAGCCCCACTACGAATTGCCTGCCACGCTAAATGACGAGCAGTTGACGCTCATGTTGCAACAACCGTTGATGCTGCATGATATGCAGGTCAGCCATGTGCTGATCAGTCGTGAAGCGCTGAATCAATGGCTAGCGAAAGGCGGCGAGGTGCGTGGCAAGCTCAACGGCATTGGCTTTGCGCAAACGCTCGACCTGCTGGTGGACGCACATCATTGCCTGACATTACGTGATGTCAGCCTTCAGGCAACGCGTCTGACGTTGCCCGGCGTCAGCGCCAGCAACGAGCTGCCGCAGGAAATCGTTGATGAATTTGACGCCCTGGATAATCAACTGCGCGCCCAGCGTACGCTGTTCAGCCAACATCAGCGCTGCCTGTTTATCAGCGATGACTGGCTGGCGCGCATTGAAACCAGCCTGCAAGATGTGGCGGAACAGATGAAACAGGCGCGTAAATGATTTCGCTGGAGACGCTGAGCACGCTGCTGTCGATCGGTGAAACAGAACTGATCGAAGAGTTAATTCTGGCGCTGCTGGCGTCGCCACAGCTGGCGATGTTCTTTGAGAAATTCCCACGCCTTAAGCAGGCCATGATGCGCGATCTGCCGCGCTGGCGCTCCGAAATCGTCGAAGAGATGAAAACCACGGCGGTGCCGGAAGCCCTGGCGCAGGAGTTTCAGCTCTTTCAACAGGCGCAGTTGCTTAGCCAGCATGAATTCAACCAGCAATTACCCGCCATCATCAGCCAACTGAAAAACCTGCCATCACCGTTTATCGAAGAAGCCAGCAAATTGCTGTTGCATACCGACAGCGAGCAATTCAGCAACGCGCAACATACCTTGTTCCTGCAACGTTGGCGTCTCAGCCTGACGTTACAGACCCTGACGCTTAATCAGCAATTGCTGGAGCAGCAGCGCGAACGTTTGATGGCCGAACTGCAACAACGCATGGCGCTAAGCGGGCAACTGGCCCCCATTCTCACCGATGACGATGAAGCGGCCGCCGGACGCTTGTGGGATATGAGCAAAGCGCCACTCCAGCATGGCGACTATGAATTGATCGTGCAGTACGGTGATTTTCTCGCTCAACAGCCCGAACTGATGAAACTGGCACAACAACTGGGACGGAGTCGCGAAGCGAAAGCGGTGCCGTCTCAGGATGCGCCACTGGAAGAATTTCACCAACTGGTGCGTGAGCCGGATAACGTGCCGGAAGAGGTTAGCGGTATCCATCAGAGCGATGATGTGCTGCGCCTACTCCCGCCTGAGCTGGCAACGCTTAGTATCAGCGAGCTGGAGCTGGAGTTTTATCGCCGCCTGGTGGAAAAACGCCTGTTGACCTATCGCCTGCAAGGCGACGCCTGGCATGAAAAAGTTTCCCTGCGGCCGGTCAGTCATCAACACCATGAAGAACAGCCGCGTGGCCCGTTTATCGTCTGCGTTGATACCTCCGGTTCGATGGGCGGCTTCAATGAACGTTGCGCCAAAGCCTTTTGTCTGGCGCTGCTGAAAGTGGCGCTAGCGGATAAACGTCGCTGCTACATCATGCTGTTTGCCCATGAGGTGATCGGTTATGAGCTGACGGCGGATAACGGTATTGAGCAGGCGGTGCGCTTCCTCAGTCAGCGCTTTCGTGGCGGTACCGATTTGGCAGCCTGTCTGGCCGCCGTTGTGGCACGCATGGAAGGTAGCCTGTGGCAGGAAGCCGATGCGGTGATCGTCTCCGATTTTATCGCTCAACGCTTGCCGGAGGAGATCGTCAACGCCGTTAAACAACGCCAGCGCTATCATCAACAGCGTTTCCATGCTGTGGCGATGTCAGTTCATGGTAAACCGGGGATTCTGCGCATCTTCGATCATATCTGGCGCTTCGATACCGGACTGAAAAGCCGCCTGCTGCGCCGCTGGAAACGCTAATTCATCTGACGGAAATGCTTATTTGCTATAGTGATAAGTTACTTCGCTGAGCAAACTGGAGCATATCGTGACCACCGCCTTGCCAACACCAACCCGCACGCTGCGACTTTCCGGCCAGAATACAGAACAAAAACGCGCCGAACTGCTGGATTACTTTCTGCAAACCTGGACACTGTACGAAAGCCTGTTCGACTGCCTCGCTGATGAACGTGCCTGGTTTAATAAAGCAATTTCGCTGCGCCATCCGCTGATCTTCTATTTTGGCCACACCGCTACTTTCTATATCAATAAGCTGATGGCGGGTCGCTATCTTGATCACCGCGTTGACGATCGTATCGAAGCGATGATGGCGATCGGTGTGGATGAAATGAGCTGGGATGATCTCGACGACAGCCATTACGCCTGGCCAACGGTGGCGGAAGTGCGTGATTATCGCGGCAAAGTCAAAACCCTGGTCAGTGAATTTATCCAGACCATGCCGCTGGAACTTCCCATCGACTGGGACAGCCCGGCGTGGGTGATCCTGATGGGTATCGAACATGAACGTATCCATCTCGAAACCTCCAGCGTATTGATGCGCCAGTTGCCGATTGAATGGGTGCAGCCACAGGCGCACTGGCCGATATGTCCACAGGCCAGACATGATCGCCACAACGTTCCCGCTAATGCTTTGATTGCGATGCCCGGTGGCCGTGTGCAGCAGGGTAAAACCGACGATACCTATGGCTGGGATAACGAATACGGCAGTCAACTGACCGAACTCAAACCGTTTAAAGCCAGCAAAATGCTGGTCAGCAATGCGGAATATTTCAACTTTGTCGCAGCGGGCGGCTATCAAGAACGATGCTGGTGGGATGACGAGGGTTGGGGCTGGCGTGCATTTGCAGAAGCAGACATGCCCACTTTCTGGGTCGGTGATATTCAGCAACCCGATCAGCTAAAACTGCGTCTGATGACCGAAGAAGTGGCGATGCCGTGGGACTGGCCCGCTGAGGTTAACCAACTGGAAGCAGCGGCATTTTGTCGCTGGCTGACAGAAGAGACCGGCAAAGCGATCCAGCTACCGTGCGAAGCGGAGTGGATGCAACTGCGTGAGTTCGTCAGTGGCGATCAGCCAGACTGGATTGATGCGCCGGGCAACATCAACCTGGCATACTGGGCGTCCTCCTGCCCGGTGGATCACTTCGCGCAGGGCGAGTTTTTCGATATTGTCGGCAACGTCTGGCAGTGGACCACCACGCCAACCAACGGTTTCGAAGGCTTTAAGGTCCATCCGCTGTATGACGATTTCTCCACACCTACTTTTGACGGCAAACATGCCCTGATCAAAGGTGGCAGTTGGATATCGACCGGCAATGAGGCGCTGAAATCATCGCGCTACGCTTTCCGCCGCCACTTCTTCCAGCATGCGGGTTTCCGCTATGTGGTTTCTTCACATCAGGAAACCATGACGCTGAACCCGTATGAAACTGACAGCATGGTGTCGCAGTATCTCGATTTTCAGTACGGACCGCGCTACTTCGGCGTACCAAATTATGCTGAAAACCTGGTATCGCTACTGTTGCCGCACTGCACCAACCGTGGTCAGGCACTGGATATCGGTTGTGCCACCGGCCGTGCCAGCTTTGAACTGGCGCGCCATTTTGCACAGGTGGTTGGCATGGATTACTCGGCGCGCTTTATTGATGTGGCCTTGCAGCTGACCTCCGGCGAGGATTTCCGTTATGTGGTGCCCGAAGAAGGTGAGCTGGTGGAGTATCGCCAGGTACGTCTGAAAGAGTTCGATCTGGGTGATGAGCAGGCACAACGCATTCATTTTGTGCAGGGCGATGCCTGTAATCTCAAGCCACAGCCGGATCGTTACGATCTGGTGCTGGCGTCGAATCTGCTTGATCGCCTGCGTCAGCCGAAACGCTTCCTGCAAGATATCACCCCGATGATCCGCTCAGGTGGCGTGCTGGTGCTGTCATCGCCCTACACCTGGCTGGAGGAATTTACACCGAAGGAGAACTGGTTGGGTGGCGTGCGTGAAAACGGTGAAGCGCTGACAACCAGGCAGACGCTGCAACGCCTGCTGCGTGATGCGTTCGACGAGATCGCGGCGCCTCAGGATGTACCTTTCGTCATCCGTGAAACGTCACGCAAGTTCCAGCATACGCTGGCGCAGGTCACGCTGTGGCGTAAGCGTTAAAAGCGTGCAGACAGCGGCAGCCCCGCTGTCTGCACCTTGCCTGCTCGGTAATTTTGCTGCACATTCTCCTCAGTTCACTGAAGACCAATTGAAGAGGGAAGGATATGGCGGAACATGTGCAGCTGGATAATCTCGATCGCGGCATCTTAAATGCGCTGCTGGAGAATGCGCGCACAGCCTACGCCGAGCTGGCGAAACAGTTCAATGTTAGCCCGGGTACCATCCACGTTCGCGTCGAGAAGATGCGCCAGGCTGGGATAATCCTCGGTACGCGGGTCGAGATAGATCCACGCCAGCTTGGTTTCGATGTCTGCTGCTTCATTGGTATTATCCTGAAAAGCGCCCGTGACTACCCCGCCGCGCTGAGTAAGCTGGAAGCGCTGGATGAAGTGGTCGAAGCCTGGTACACCACCGGCCACTACAGCATCTTTATTAAAGTGATGTGTCGTTCCATCGATGCCTTGCAACAGGTACTGATCAACAAGATCCAGACCATCGACGAAATCCAGTCCACCGAGACCCTGATTTCTCTGCAAAATCCGATCATGCGCACCATCAAACCCTAATCCCTTCTTTTATTGTGCACAAACTTATCCCAGGCGGATCTCGCCTGGGTTGCCGCTTGCCAGCCAATGCTTTCTATTATTAACCCTGTTTTCCACAGGTGGATCACGGCTTGATCACAGCGTACAATGCTCGCCTTTGAGTTCCGGAGAGCATCATGGCCGATATTACCTTAATCAGTGGCAGTACCCTTGGCAGCGCCGAATATGTCGCCGAACATCTGGAAGAAAAACTTCAGGAAGCAGGCTTCTCAACCGAGATGCTGCATGGGCCGGAGTTAGATGAGGTGCCTCAGGAAGGTATCTGGCTGATTGTGACTTCCACGCACGGTGCCGGTGAGCTGCCAGATAACCTGCTGCCTTTCTATGAAGCCTTAAAAGAGACGCAACCGGATCTCTCAGGCGTGCGTTATGGTGCAGTGGGCATTGGTAACCATGAATACGATCTGTTTTGTGGCGCGATCAAGCTGCTGGAAGATCAACTGAACCAGCTCGGTGCCAAACGGATTGGTGATCGTCTGGAGATCGACGTACTGGAACATGAAATTCCGGAAGATCCGGCTGAGGTGTGGGTCGCGAGCTGGAAAACGCAGTTATAAGACGATCCAGACCGGTTGGGGATCGTGAAATCAGGGCGATCCCCAGAGTATTCCGCTGTTTTATGCTTTTTATTTTCCTATGACCTGTGGATAACATAGCTTAATTCATGCGTATAACCGGTAGTTATCCCAAGAACAACCAA